>NZ_BMDO01000026.1 GCF_014635825.1 Mucilaginibacter galii | reverse complement strand
TTGATATTCCGGGGATGTTGACCACCTAATTCCGTGGCAAAGTGACCAGGCGATTAGCTGGCGAACGATAGCAGCGAGAGCTGTAAAAGCGTTTTCAAAGTTAGTTATTAAAAGTGGTTATTGATAACTGACCTCTTTATCATCAGTTCTTCGTTTCTTTCTCATTGATTCCCCCTTCAGTTCGATACGGTGCGCACTGTGTACGATCCGGTCCAGTATAGCATCAGCAATTGTCTTTTCACCGATCACATCATACCATTTACTTACAGGTAGCTGAGAGGTAATGATCAGCGAGGTCTTTCCATGCCGGTCTTCAATGATCTCCATTAGCGCAGCCCTGCTTTGCGCATCAAAAGGCTGGATACCGAAGTCATCTAATATCAGTAATTCTTGCCGCTCTATCTTCGCAACCTCTTTGAGATACGAACCATCGGCCTTCGCCATTTTGAGTTTAGAGAACAGTTTGGGCGTACTGGCATAAAAGACCCTGTAACCGAGTGTACAGGCCTGGTAACCGATAGCGGAAGCAATATAACTTTTACCGATACCTGTGCTTCCGGTGATGAGCAGGTTCTCATTACGCTCAATAAATGTACAGTC
>NZ_BMDO01000025.1 GCF_014635825.1 Mucilaginibacter galii | reverse complement strand
CATTGTAAAATGTTTTGTTTTAATCCAGACTCTACTTTACTTAAAAATAGAAATCTGTTTTTCGATAGACCAGAAACGGCCTATCATTGTATCTTTATACAGTATTCTCAAGTAACTCTAAATCCCAATGTTTCCCTTATTGGAAAGAAAACATCTCGTTTCTCTTTTCTTTTCAGCAGTTCCGATATCTCTATCTCACTACTACGCTACATGTTACTTCTTAAAGAACTTTCATCGCCTCGCCTCTCGGTTCAGCTTTTATGTTATCAGCCGTTGCGGCTGTAAACTTTTAATTTTTGTTTCCCTTTTGATTGGGAGTGCAAAGGTAAGCAAGTTTTTCAATTCTGCAAAAAATATTTTGTTTTATTTTTTGAAGCCTTTCAGGGTTAAAAACCCGCTCCAGGTTGCTTATTTGCCGCTTTTCAATTTCTTCCCGCTCATTGCGATTGGGAGTGCAAAGGTAGAAGTCTTTTTTAATTATCCAAAATTTATTTTTAATAATTTTGGCGACCCCTATTCTTTCAATGTACTACCCCTTTTCCTTCGATTTGGGAGTGCAAAAGTAGGTTTATTTTTTGCCCTCGCAAACATCTTATGCGATTTTCTGTTTACGGCAACGCAACTGCCTTATTGTCAAGGAGAATTGTTTTAATGAA
>NZ_BMDO01000024.1 GCF_014635825.1 Mucilaginibacter galii | reverse complement strand
CCATAGAAGAAAAGGAATCTTATAAATGGTTCGATACTTCCAATAGAACCAAGTTGTGTTTAAAGCAAGCCGAAGCTGTCATCATCATTCAGGACAGGGAAGGGGATATCTTCGAGCAATTTGTCACCGTTGCTGATGAAAAAACCTATTTGCTGGTACGTTCGCGGGTCAACCGCAAACTTGATAACGCAGGCAAATTATGGGATGAACTTGACAGATCAACGCTGTTGGGTTCTTATATGATCCAAATAGATGCAGACAGCCGTAGTAAAGAGCCGGCAAGGCAAGCAGAGATAGAGGTCAGGTCCATCAAGGCATCCGTATGTTCGCCGTCCAAGAACTCACCACCACTAACGCTTTATGCTGTGGAGGCAAGAGAGGTCAACTCAAGCGCAAAAGAACCTGTCCTGTGGCGTTTATTGACCAATTGGTCTGTTGAGAGTTATGACCAGGCAAAGCTGATCATTGAATGGTATGGGTGCAGGTGGGTGATCGAAGAGGTGTTCAGATCCCTAAAAAAAGGAGGTTTCAATATCGAACAAAGTGAGATAGAAAGCGGGTGGGCGATACGAAAACTATGTATCATGTTATTGGACACTGTGTTGAAGATAATGCAAATGCAGATCGCCTATCATATGCCGGAAGGATGCGATCCGGGAATAACCATTTGCTTTGATCATGAACAACAAGAATGCCTGGCTGTGATGAATAAAAAAGCAGAAGGTAAAACCCAGGCGCTCCGGAACCCTTTCAATCCCAGGGAACTCCGATGGGCCACATGGGTAATCGCGCGGAACGGAGGCTGGAAAGGCTACCGTTCACAACAACCACCGGGCATGACAACGATATGGCGAGGACTACAACGTTTCTATGATGTCTTAGACGGCTGGAACCTATTCAAAGATATAGGTACACCGTAG
>NZ_BMDO01000023.1 GCF_014635825.1 Mucilaginibacter galii | reverse complement strand
TGTAAAGGTCAGATAATTCGGGGACAAGCTTAACTTTAAATAACTAAGTTAACTTGTTATGCGCATTAACACGAGTGATCTGACCTTAAAGCGGAACTATTTGCAGACCTACCGCCTATTGATCAAGGAGTATGAGCAGGTCAAGCGGGGTGAGCACCCGGTGTATAAATTGGCCAAAGAGTTTTATCTGGCCCGGCATACCGACCGCAGAAGCTTTCTCAAGTACTATAACCGTTATAAGCAGTCGGGCAGTGAAGAAGACCTTTTGCCCTCGAAGCGCGGTCCCCGCTTCAGCACCCGCAGGCCATGCCCCTTAGATGAGCAGCAGGTACTGGACTTGCGCAGCAGGGGATGTAATAAGTATGAGATTGCCAGCCAGATAAAGCAAAAATCTGATAACTTTAACCCGTCGCCATCAGGTGTGTACAACATTCTCAGGCGGCACGGCAAGAACCGTTTGCAGGTAATAGAAAAAGAAGAAAAGCGAAGAATCATCAAAGAACGTATGGGCCAGTTAGGGCATATCGATTGTCATCACTTAAGCAAAAGTGTGATCAGGTGCCAGCATAGAAACCTGTATTTGCTTTGCGTGCTGGACGATTATTCCAGGGTAGCCTGGGCACAGGTGATGGAAGACATTACCGCCTTGACTACCATGTTCACCACCATGCACTGCATACAGGCCCTAAAACGGGAGTTCGGTATCCAGTTTGAAGAGATCATTGCAGACAACGGCCCCGAGTTTGGTACCTCCTCCAGTTTGAACAAGCGCAATCACCCCTTTGAACGTATGCTCATGGAAACCGGCATAAAACGCCGGTACATGAAGCCTTACCGGCCTCAAACAAATGGCAAGGTCGAGCGCTTTTGGCGGACACTGAAAGAAGATCTCATTGAAGACACTGACTTTGATACCCTGGAAGAACTTGAAGACCAACTCTTGAAATATTTGGTCTATTACAACTGGGAAAGGCCACATCAAGGTATAGGCGGTAAAAAACCTATCGAAATGACCACCCTAAACAACATATCTTAAATCATCTGTTTGTCCTCGAATTACTAAACCCTTACA
>NZ_BMDO01000022.1 GCF_014635825.1 Mucilaginibacter galii | reverse complement strand
GCCAGGCGCATGATCTGGTTGCGGTCAATACTCCGGTCGGCATGATAGTGAACGTCCTCTACAGAGGCTTTGTAGCGGAACTTGGCATAATATATCTGCCGCTCGATACGCCTGTTATGGCGGTCATCCCACTCTGCATCCACCAGGTGCGCCAGTAGTTCATCTGCTGTATAATCCTCTGTTTTACCTGTTTCCAGGGTGCTTTGAAAAGCATGGTACATGCCGAAGAACTTGAGCTTCCGCATTTTGTCTAACGTGTTTGTGTTCATTCCATTGGTTGTTTAAAAGGTTATTTGTAATAGTCTTCTCCTCTGATATTATCGTGGCTGGGCATAGGCAGTTCATCTGCGAACAAGCTTTCCTCATACTGATCCATCTTCTTTTCCAGGATCATATGAATGGTCTTGTAGTTATAAACGCCATAGTGAAGCCCTCTTCTGCAAGCCATGATCAGGCGTTCATTACCTACTTTGCGGGAGAAGCCAAGGATGCCCAGGCAGGACTTATAAGCCTGTTCAGGATGTTGTTTACGGTCGAATATATTATGGATATAAAGCCTGACATCCTCGTGTATGGATGAGGCCCAGCCCAGGAACTTATCCTTTGACCAGTCGGCTACGAACTGATGAGTGGAAGCCAGATGGTCTTTCTCGGTTGTATAAAGATATAGCCCCCTTGTGCGTTTATGCATAGCGATACGCTCATAATGGTAAAAGGCTTCTACCGAAGAACTGGAATATAGCAGCTTGATCTTCCTGCCGATAAACCGATAAGGGACGCTGTAATAATGTTTATCCGGTCCAAGACAAACATATCCGTTCTTCATCACGGTAGCATGGAACTGCTTTTTAAGCTCGTAACGCAGAACAGGTAAAGGGTTGAGCACCTCCCGCTCTATCTCATCGAACTGCTGCCTTCGGCTATAGTTCCTGCCTTGCAGGAACCTGTTGTTGTGCTCTTCGAGCACAACCCTTATGGCTTCATTCAGATCCTTTAACGAATGGTAAACTACTTTTCTTAAGGGGGCATAGATCCGGGTATACATGATCTTAACCGCACCTTCTACCAATGCTTTATCACGAGGGCGGAACGCCCGAGCTGGTAGTATGGTGGTACCGTAATGATCTGCAAAGTCAGCGAATGTTTCGTTTAACGTGGGTTCAAAACGGCTGCTTTTGGTCACGGCAGCTTTCAGGTTATCCGGTACAATGGCATCAGGAACGCCACCGATATAGTGCAGCGTATTCTCACAGGCCGTAATAAAGTCCTCCTTTTGCTGACTGCCTACCGCTTCTACGTAAGTGAGCTGACTGGCTCCGAGTATAGCTACAAATACCTCAACGGTAATGATCTCGCCGGTATCCTTATCGGTAATACTCAGCTTTTGCCCTGCAAAGTCCACATATAACTTATCACCTGCTTTGTGATCCATGTGCATGGTCGGGTTCACCCGAGCCTTCCACTGGGTATAATAGAAGCAGAACTGGCTGTACTGGTAGCCTTCCGGGAACTCTTTATAATACTCTGCCCATAATATATGACGGTTAACGCCGGTGCTTTTGAGTTCCTTGTCAACATGCGGAAAGCACCGCAGCATAGATTGCATACGGCCTGTAGGAGGCATCTCCCTGCTTTTTCCAAAGAAATCCTCTAGCTCCTTATCGTTCAGCGCGTCAACCTCCTCAAACGTAAAGCCACTATCCTTAAACGAGGCCAGGTACTTCTTAACGGTATTCCGGGATGTATCAGCCTGGGCAGCTATCGACATGATACTGCGGCCATTGGTGTACATCCTTATTATCTTTCTGATCTTACTCATGCTAATCGTAGTGTTGGCCATGCTTTTGGAGGTTATGTTAAACCTCGTAAAGATGGGTGCTTCTACAGCATTAGCTGCTCGTTCGGGGTGGTCAATTTGGCCCGGAATGCCTGGTCAGTTTGCCCCGGAATGGGGTGGTCAATTTGACGCGGAATCAATGGTCACATTCCGCCGGAATCAGGTGGTCAATATCAGCGGTATATCCA
>NZ_BMDO01000021.1 GCF_014635825.1 Mucilaginibacter galii | reverse complement strand
GGGAGAAAGGACTGATGGTCCTTCTTCTTTTGGTCTTCTGGTCTTTGTTCCAAAGATCAACAATGACATATTATTGAAAGAAGTAATGTTTTTTCCTGAGTGTTACAACAATAACATTTGTTGTTTTGATTAGCGTGGTACAAGTTTTAAGGCTTGTACCACGTATCTGTTGTCGAAGAAAGCTTCGGGCAATTAGTATTACTCGGCTATGATGTCACCACCTTTACACCTGTAACCTATCAACGTAGTAGTCTACTACGACCCTCAATGGAAGTCTCATCTTGTGGCTAGTTTCGCACTTAGATGCTTTCAGCGCTTATCTATTCCCAACGTAGCTACTCTGCAGTACAGCTGGCGCCATAACAGATTCACTAGAGGTTAGTCCAACCCGGTCCTCTCGTACTAAGGTCAGCCCCACTCAAACTTCCAACGCCCACAACAGATAGGGACCGAACTGTCTCGCGACGTTCTGAACCCAGCTCGCGTGCCACTTTAATCGGCGAACAGCCGAACCCTTGGGACCTTCTCCAGCCCCAGGATGTGACGAGCCGACATCGAGGTGCCAAACCTCCCCGTCGATATGAGCTCTTGGGGGAGATCAGCCTGTTATCCCCAGCGTACCTTTTATCCTTTGAGCGATGGCCCTTCCATGCAGAACCACCGGATCACTATATCCGTCTTTCGACCCTGCTCGGCTTGTCTGCCTCACAGTCAAGCAAGCTTATGCTATTGCACTCCACGTACGGTTACCAAGCGTACTGAGCTTACCTTTGAAAGCCTCCGTTACCTTTTTGGAGGCGACCACCCCAGTCAAACTACCCGCCAAACAATGTCCTCCATTGTATAGAGTTAGACACCAAATACAGAAAGGGTGGTATTTCAACGTTGACTAACCGACTCCTAGCGAAGCCGGATCACAGTCTCCCACCTATCCTACACATCCTGTACCCGATATCAATGTTAAGTTGTAGTGAAGGTGCATGGGGTCTTTCCGTCCCGTTGCGGGTAACCGGCGTCTTCACCGATACCACAATTTCACCGAGCTCATGGCTGAGACAGCGCCCAGATCGTTACACCATTCGTGCAGGTCGGAACTTACCCGACAAGGAATTTCGCTACCTTAGGACCGTTATAGTTACGGCCGCCGTTTACCGGGGCTTCGATTCAATGCTTCGCCTTGCGACTAACATCCCCTCTTAACCTTCCGGCACCGGGCAGGTGTCAGGCCTTATACGTCATCTTTCGATTTTGCAAAGCCATGTGTTTTTGTTAAACAGTCGCCTGGGCCTTTTCACTGCGGCTTCCATTGCTGAAAGCGCCCCTTCTCCCGAAGTTACAGGGCCATTTTGCCGAGTTCCTTAGCCATGAATCACTCGAGCACCTTAGGATTCTCTCCTCGACTACCTGTGTCGGTTTACGGTACGGGTTTTGATAACCTGAAGCTTAGCAGGTTTTCTTGGAAGTCTGATTACCATCGCTATCACGCCACCCGAAGGCTTTGTGTACTATCAGCATTCAGCAAACCGGGCGTACTTTACTACCCAGCCTATACCTACTGCCTTTAACGTGCTATTCCGTCAGCACGCGGATGTGTCACTACTCCGTCACTGCATCGCAGTTATCAAAAGTACTGGAATATTAACCAGTTGTCCATCGGAATCTCCACTCGGATTATCCTTAGGCCCCGACTAACCCTGATCCGATTAGCGTTGATCAGGAAACCTTAGTCTTTCGGTGGGCGGGTTTCTCTCCCGCCTTATCGTTACTTATGCCTACATTTGCTTTTCTATTCTCTCCACGTGCACTTGTCGTGTCACGCTTCACCGATAATAGAATGCTCCCCTACCAGTATATATAAATATATAATCCATAGCTTCGGTATACTATTTAATGCCCGTTTATTATCCATGCCCGGTCGCTCGACTAGTGAGCTGTTACGCACTCTTTAAATGAATGGCTGCTTCCAAGCCAACATCCTAGCTGTCTGTGCAACCGGACCTCGTTAGTTCAACTTAATAGTAATTTGGGGACCTTAGCTGATGGTCTGGGTTCTTTCCCTCTCGGCCCTGGACCTTAGCACCCAGAGCCTCACTGCAGCGTATATTATTTAGCATTCGGAGTTTGTCTGGATTTGGTAGGATTTGACTCCCCCGCACCCAATCAGTAGCTCTACCTCTATATAACTTTACCGCCACGCTGTTCCTAAAAACATTTCGGGGAGTACGAGCTATTTCCCAGTTTGATTAGCCTTTCACCCCTACCCACAAATCATCCGGAAACTTTTCAACGTTTATCGGTTCGGTCCTCCAGTACCTGTTACGGCACCTTCAACCTGTCCATGGGTAGATCACAAGGTTTCGCGTCTACCTCCTCTGACTGCACGCCCTATTCAGACTCGCTTTCGCTTCGGCTGCGTGTCTTAAACACTTAACCTTGCCAGAGAAGAGTAACTCGTAGGCTCATTATGCAAAAGGCACGCCGTCACAGAACAAGTCTGCTCCGACCGCTTGTAAGTACACGGTTTCAGGTTCTATTTCACTCCCCTGTTCGGGGTTCTTTTCACCTTTCCCTCACGGTACTGGTTCACTATCGGTCTCTCAGTAGTATTTAGCCTTACCGGATGGTGCCGGCAGATTCCTACAGGGCGTCTCCGACCCCGCAGTACTCAGGAACTCACTAGGTTATTATTCTATACGCGTACGCAACTCTCATGCTCTATGGTAGGCCTTCCCATGCCCTTCCGCTTCTGTTTAATATACCATGTCGTGGTCCTACAACCCCCATTATGCCGTAACATAGTGGGTTTGGGCTGTTTCCCTTTCGCTCGCCACTACTCAGGAAATCACTATTGTTTTCTCTTCCTCTGTTTACTTAGATGTTTCAGTTCAACAGGTTCGCGCATTTGCAGTTATTCTTCAAATAACTAGGTTTCCCCATTCGGAAATCTACGGATCAATTCATATTTGCTGATCCCCGTAGCTTATCGCAGCTTATCACGTCCTTCATCGCCTCTGAGAGCCAAGGCATCCCCCGTGTACCCTTCTTTACTTTCTTCTACCACTACAGCTTTTGCTCTGTAGGGTATGTCTTTATGTTCAGTTATTTATAGACTTGGGGAGGATGGATTTGTGGAGGATGGACCTAAATCCTTCTTCTACTTATCTTTCTTCCTTTCATCTTCATAACTGTCCTTCACTGTTGTTTGTTCAGTTTTACAATTACTTCTTCCAATATGTCAAAGAACGTTCGAATGCATCTATAGCGGGATAATATTCTAATCCCTGTAGCATTCTTAGTGGAGAATAACGGATTCGAACCGTTGACCCCCTGCGTGCAAGGCAGGTGCTCTAGCCAGCTGAGCTAATCCCCCTTTAAAAAAACGATTGGTGAGTTAGTGATTGAGTGAGTAGTTATTAACTACTTAACCTTTCAACTTCTTAACCAGTCAACCTGCAGCGTCTGCTGCATGTAGTAGTCCCGAGCAGATTTGAACTGCTGACCCCTACATTATCAGTGTAGTGCTCTAACCAAACTGAGCTACGAGACTATGGTTTGATGTTAGCCACTTTCCTACCTGATATGGCTTCTTCTTTTTAAGGGTTTACCTTTTCTTCTTTCTTTTTATCTAAGAAATACATGTGCGTAGCAGCTTTATCTGCCTCTTTAGTAATCGAGAAATCGATCTTTTCAGTCACTTGGCTTGAATACTGCTCCAGAAAGGAGGTATTCCAGCCGCACCTTCCGGTACGGCTACCTTGTTACGACTTAGCCCCAGTTACCGGTTTTACCCTAGGACGCTCCTTGCGGTTACATACTTCAGGTACCCCCAGCTTCCATGGCTTGACGGGCGGTGTGTACAAGGCCCGGGAACGTATTCACCGCATCATTGCTGATATGCGATTACTAGCGAATCCAACTTCACGGGGTCGAGTTGCAGACCCCGATCCGAACTGTGAATGGCTTTTAGAGATTGGCATCCTGTTGCCAGGTAGCAGCCCTCTGTACCATCCATTGTAGCACGTGTGTAGCCCCGGACGTAAGGGCCATGATGACTTGACGTCGTCCCCTCCTTCCTCTCTACTTGCGTAGGCAGTCTGTTTAGAGTCCCCACCTTAACGTGCTGGCAACTAAACATAGGGGTTGCGCTCGTTGCGGGACTTAACCCAACACCTCACGGCACGAGCTGACGACAGCCATGCAGCACCTAGTTTCGTGTTCCGAAGAACTGTGGCGTCTCTGCCACATTCACTAACTTTCAAGCCCGGGTAAGGTTCCTCGCGTATCATCGAATTAAACCACATGCTCCTCCGCTTGTGCGGGCCCCCGTCAATTCCTTTGAGTTTCACCCTTGCGGGCGTACTCCCCAGGTGGAATACTTAACGCTTTCGCTTAGACGCTGACCGTATATCGCCAACATCGAGTATTCATCGTTTAGGGCGTGGACTACCAGGGTATCTAATCCTGTTTGATCCCCACGCTTTCGTGCCTCAGTGTCAATCACACTTTAGTGAGCTGCCTTCGCAATCGGTGTTCTGTGACATATCTATGCATTTCACCGCTACTTGTCACATTCCGCCCACTTCAACTGTATTCAAGCCCATCAGTATCAAAGGCACTGCGATAGTTGAGCTACCGTCTTTCACCCCTGACTTAATAGGCCACCTACGCACCCTTTAAACCCAATAAATCCGGATAACGCTTGGATCCTCCGTATTACCGCGGCTGCTGGCACGGAGTTAGCCGATCCTTATTCTTACCGTACATTCAGCTTGATACACGTATCAAAGTTTATTCCGGTACAAAAGCAGTTTACAACCCGTAGGGCCGTCTTCCTGCACGCGGCATGGCTGGTTCAGGCTTGCGCCCATTGACCAATATTCCTTACTGCTGCCTCCCGTAGGAGTCTGGTCCGTGTCTCAGTACCAGTGTGGGGGGTCATCCTCTCAGATCCCCTAGACATCGTCGCCTTGGTGGGCCGTTACCCCGCCAACTAGCTAATGTCCCGCATGCCCATCTTAATCCTATAAATATTTGATCACATCTCAATGCTGAGTCGTGATGTTATGCGGTGTTAATCTCTCTTTCGAGAGGCTATCCCCCTGATTAAGGTAGGTTACATACGTGTTACGCACCCGTGCGCCACTCTCAAGAAAAGCAAGCTCTTCTATCCCGTCCGACTTGCATGTATTAGGCCTGCCGCTAGCGTTCATCCTGAGCCAGGATCAAACTCTCCATTGTAAAATGTTTTGTTTTAATCCAGACTCTACTTTACTTAAAAATAGAAATCTGTTTTTCGATAGACCAGAAACGGCCTATCATTGTATCTTTATACAGTATTCTCAAGTAACTCTAAATCCC
>NZ_BMDO01000020.1 GCF_014635825.1 Mucilaginibacter galii | reverse complement strand
TCGGGGTGGTCAATTTGGCCCGGAATGCCTGGTCAGTTTGCCCCGGAATGGGGTGGTCAATTTGACGCGGAATCAATGGTCACATTCCGCCGGAATCAGGTGGTCAATATCAGCGGTATATCCAAAAAGGGTCCCATTATGCGCAGAGCAACCCGTCGTTACGGGGTAAGAGCCTCGCGTATCAAGTTCATTCATTTGCGAAAGCGTTTGTGGTATGCTTTCGTTTATACCTGCAGCACATTTTTTAGACTTACCTTAAAAATGGAAAAGATCAAATTTTCCAATTGGAAAGGGTGCGTGTATTTGATCACCGTGTATGTATTTGGACTGATAACTCTCGCATATCTTGCCAATTATATACTAAATAAATAAGTGAAGTTTTGATCGGAATTGAAACAAAGCGGCATGGTAACAATGAACCTAACTTAAAGCATGAAAAGTGCCTGATTATCTTTTTTCTGAATTGTTGCGCATCTAGAATTCTTGCGCAGCAGAAATTACACATCGATCCAGCTTTATGATCAAGGTAAGCTCCGACGGCATTGCTCAGAAAAGCCACTTCCAAGTTTACCGCGTTAATGATTCCCGGGCGGATATCTCCCTACTCGCCAATTTTCTCTGTTACTCACTTTAATAACAATAGCTTCTCATCATATGAAAACTTTAAATATGGACCCCGGTCGTGTGGAAAGAGCGATAGCGCATTTGTCCGCTATCAATCCGAACGATGAATATGCATATGAGAAAGCGTTCCTGGCCTTCCTGAGCGTAAAAACGATACCGGCGGTGATCTACAGCATGGAATCCGGGCTGATCCTTTTTCGGACCAGAACACATACGGATAGTGCGCTCTTCGATACTGTAGATGAGATTGGGCTTCCACCACACTCAATCATTCGTAATTTCGCGCGTTGCAATCGTCCATATCAGTCTAAATTCTATGGTTCAGAAAACAGGCAGACAAGTTTCATCGAACTTGTGAATAACTGGGCGCGATCGAAAGAAGAAGGAGAGGATATTTTCGTCACCATAGGCAGGTGGCAGATCAACACGGCGGTAAGAGCCCTAGTCCTGGTAAGTCCGGATGAGGAAAATAGGACATCTGAATTTCATAGGCAACATGGAATAGCCTATGATTTGATCACAGAAGGCTGGGATGCCAACGCTGTTGAATGCTGCAGCATCTTTTACCGTTTTTTGTACAGCATATTCAGTGCTTCAGCGTATGACAACCCGCTTGTTTACATTATCTCATCAGCTTATTGCAATACCGTTCTGGCGGAAAATGATGCTGCTATTGACGCTATATGCTATCCAAGTGTACCGTTCGGACAGCAAGGTGTCAACCTTGCTTTTGACGCAAAGTTCGCAACACGGGAAAACGTAGTGCTGACTGATGCGATGCAGAACCGCCTGACGGTTTATTACAATGTAGAGGGTAAAAAATCGTTCCGACAGACAGGAGAAATATATGCGGCCGGTATCGACCTGCCGAATAACAGGATACATTGGCCTGACCACTGATAGAAGGCATACAATGCTAGAATGTATCTGTACTTACTACCACCTGAAAATTATATTTTAATATTAACTGACCAGCCATGGTCCTGAGCGCTAATTCCAATATTCACTATACTTCTGAACTTGAGCATATCTTAAATATGGTCCGGTAGCGGACTGCGGTTCTCTAATTGTTTGGAAATGGTCAGGGTAATGGCATCAGATAAACTCAGCATCTCCACGCGGTATAAGTATCGAAAATAACATGTCCTTCACTTCTAATAATTATAGGCGGATAGCAAATAAATTAAAAAGTATGCAAATTTTATGCAAATAAAAAAACCCCACTCGCCAGAGTGGGGTTAAATCATTGATTTTGAGGCTCCTGAGGCTGGGCTCGAACCAGCGACCCTCTGATTAACAGTCAGATGCTCTAACCAGCTGAGCTACTCAGGAGTGTTTCTCTGTTTGGAGTGGTGCAAAAGTATAAAGTCTGCGCTAATTTCACAATATTTGTAGCAAAATATTTTAACTTTTTTTCTCATGAGTTTATTAGTGATTGGTACTGTGGCATTTGACGCTATAGAAACCCCCTTTGGTAAGACCGATAAAATTGTTGGTGGGGCTGCTACTTACGCAAGTTTGGCCGCATCTTACTTTTATAACGATGTAAAAATAGTCGCCGTAGTGGGCGACGACTTCCCTCAAAGTGAAATTGCAGATTTTAAACAACATCATATCAATACCGAAGGTCTTCAAATTAAAAAAGGCGAAAAGTCTTTCTTTTGGAGCGGCCGCTACCATAATGATATGAACAGCCGCGATACACTGGCTACTGAACTGAATGTACTGGCCGACTTTGACCCTATCATCCCTGAAAGCTATCAGGACTGCGAATACCTGATGCTGGGCAATCTTACACCCCAAGTACAGCAAACGGTAATTAAACGTCTTAAAAACCGTCCTAAGCTGGTTGTAATGGATACTATGAACTTCTGGATGGACATTGCCATGGATGATTTGATAGAAACCATTAAAATGGTGGATGTACTTACCATTAACGATGCCGAAGCACGCCAGTTAAGCGGTGAATACTCACTGGTAAAAGCTGCCCGCAAAATTTTAGAGATGGGCCCTAAATATCTTATTATTAAAAAAGGCGAGCATGGTGCCTTATTATTTCATGAAGACAAGGTGTTTTCGGCCCCGGCATTGCCTTTAGCCGAGGTATTTGACCCAACTGGTGCCGGCGATACTTTTGCGGGCGGATTTATTGGCTATTTGGCTAAAGTAGGCACCATCAATTTCAACAACATGAAGAATGCCATCATATTCGGTTCGGCATTGGCTTCGTTTTGTGTAGAGAAATTTGGAACCGAAAAAATCAAAAACTTAACACAGGAAGAAGTTTCCGAACGTGTGCAGCAGTTTATTAGCCTGGCGCAGTTTGAAATTACATTATAATTAAGCAAGAAGTGCTGCCATGTACATTGGCAGCACTTCTTTTTATTTCAATGTACCTACAGCAGAAAAACGCTCAAATACTTCGTGGGTGTGGGGTGCTTCCGATAGTTCTTCGGTTAAATCCTGACCAGCCCAATGCTCGTAGTGCTTTCCATTGAGCCAAAGGCGGCTTTCGCTTACGTCATAAATAATTCCCAAATAAGCAATCCAAATCTCAGGCTTGTCCTGTCCATTGCGCAGGGCTAATTGCGAGCGGGTATAAGCGGGTAAGCCGTTCATAATATTACAGCCTCCTTTTTGCTTTTAAAGTATTCGAAAAAGCCAACGTTCATCACCAACAAAGCCATAGAGTAAAAATGATCTTCTACCGGGATTGTACCAACTCTTTTACTCATATTCTCAGCATTATTGTAGAGTACTATGGGTATGGCTGTTAATACACCGTTCACTATATAAAACGGCAGCAACGATACAATATAGGCCATATAAAACCGCTTAAGCCAGACCGATTTAAAAACATATTGTATTAAAATAAGCAGTACCAACAGCAAACTAAAAGTAACTACAGTGTAGATGCGGTTTGGGTAGAAACCTACCATCAATACGCTTAACAAAATCAGAAAGGCAGAGATCCACTTGCTTGTACTTTCTTGCAATGACCATTTTACGTAGTGATTAAGGCAAGCGTAGATAAATATGCAGGAGAAGGGGACTGTCAAAAAAAACAGAATCTCTTCGAGTGGGAGCTCAAAAAACCTGATGCCGGCGATGTACTCGTTATTGAAAGACCATACGCCTTTGACGGTAAACAACACATCCCAAAACAAGAAGACCAAACCGGTAATGGCCATACCCGGCCAAATAAATTTCCAGCTTTTATAAAAAGCCACCCGCTTATCAAACGATAACAATACCGGGAAAATGATGGTTAAAAAGTTGATGAGCAGGTAAGCGTATTTCACTTGATTGCGGCTAACTGTTTATGAAGAAAATCGTTTTCGTGCGGGGTACAGCGCTTTGACTCAAGCAAAAACTTGATAACGGTGATAACCACATCCTGATCGGCTGTTGCATAGTATTTGCGTTCCAGTTGTTTAAGCATCTCCTCCCTATCGGCCACCAAGTGTTTGGTATAACCCAAAAAACCGGGCACATTGTGTTCTATCGAAAAGCGCATAAACCTTATTTCTATATTATCCGGCTCATGATTTACGGCCGTTTGCAATATCTTTTCTGCATCGTTAAGGTATTTCACCTTATAATACGGGTTCCACGCGTGTTTAGCTTTCAGCGCTTGGATAACCCCAAAATAACATACATTGAGGGGCGATTTGTTAGGAGCTACAGCAAAAACTTTATCTAAGGAGTCGGTAAGTTTACGGTTTTCGAGGGCTAACAATAATTGCTTACGAACAATTTTAGGCGCCGGTACATTGGCCTCGGCAAAACTCAGAAGCATGAAACCGAACACCATGCACAACAAACCTGCAAACCTTACCCTCATTAAATAACTTTTAATTTTTGATGCAATAGCGCTTTGAAATATAACGCCGTTTTCTGCGTATCAGATATACGTATGCGCTTTTGCAAAATGGTGCTTGCCGGTGTATGGGTAATTTTCTTAAATAACTGACGATAATAAATGTAAGCGATGTATACACCTAAACGAGTGCCATTGGGCAGGAGCTTAATGCCTTTAAAAGCATCGTCGAAGTCATTCTTAATATCTTCTTCAATATCCTTTTTATTCTGCTCTGTAAAGCGGCTAAAATCAATAGTAGGAAAGTACGTGCGGCCACGCTCTTCAAAGTCAGATTTTACATCCCGCAGGAAGTTGATCTTTTGAAAAGCTGCACCTAAACTACGGGCCATAGGTACCAGTTGTTCGTAAAGGGTGGTTGTATTTTCGCAGAATACACGCAAACACATCAGGCCCACCACCTCGGCCGAACCGTAAATATATTTCTGGTAAGTTTCGGTATCGTAAACGGTTTGATCAAGGTCCATCTCCATAGATCGCAGGAAAGAGTCGATCAGTTCATCTTCGATACCATAATGATTTACCACTTGCTGAAAAGACTGCAAAACAGGGTTCAGGCTTATTTTTTCGCGGATGGCAATGAATGTTTGCGCTCTAAAATCGGCTATAAGCTTTTGTTTATCGTAGTCATGAAAAGTGTCTACAATTTCATCGGCATACCTTACAAAGCCATAAATGGCATAAATAGGGTAGCGAAAACGCTCGTCGAAAGCCATGATACCCTTGCTGAATGAGGTGCTGTACTTTTGGGTGATAATTTTACTGCATTCAAAACAAGTCTCATCAAATAAATTCATGTAGGTAGATGGTGTTACACTCAAATGTACATAATTCGCACCGTAATTGTTTGTGTATGCGCTAAAACATTTTTGCTTACTTTGGCCTTGTAAACACGCATGGGCAAACAAAAGGTTATTGTAATAGGCGCTGGTTTTGCCGGTTTGGCAGCCGCTACGGTATTGGCAAAAGAAGGCTACGAGGTTACCGTTTTAGAAAAAAACGATCAACCCGGGGGCCGTGCCCGTACCTGGGAGCAAAACGGCTATACCTTTGACATGGGCCCAAGCTGGTACTGGATGCCCGATGTTTTTGAAAACTATTTTGCGCTTTTCAGCAAGCACCCGTCAGACTTTTACAACCTCACCCGTTTAGACCCCGGCTACCGCATTTATTATGGCAAAGGCGACACATTGGATGTCCCGGCTGATTTAAACGCACTGATGGCCTTATTTGAGCAAATAGAGCCTGGCAGCAGCAAAGGCTTGAAGGAGTTTTTAGACCAAGCCGAATATAAATACCGAGTTGGCATGGGCGAATATGTGTTTAAACCCTCTCACTCCATTACCGAATATTTCGACTTTAACCTGGTTAAAAAAAGCTTGGGCATACAGCTGCTTACCAGCATGAGCAAGCATGTAAGGCAGTATTTTAAGAACCCTAAGCTCATTAAACTGCTCGAATTTCCTGTACTGTTTTTGGGCGCCACTCCTCAAAATACCCCGGCTATGTATAGCATGATGAACTATGCCGATCTGGTATTGGGCACTTGGTACCCACAAGGCGGAATGAACGAAATTGTAAAGGCTATGGTGCAGGTTGCCGAAAGCTATGGGGTTGATATAAAGCTCAATACAGAAGTAACCAAGATCAATACCGAAAACCATACAGCAACTACAATAGAGACTATTAACGGCGAATACAAAGCCGATTTTATAATAGCCGGTGCAGATTATGAGCACGTGGACCAACACCTGGTAGACGAGCCAAATAGGAATTATACGCCTCAGTACTGGGATAAGCGCACCATGTCGCCATCGAGTTTATTGTACTATATTGGGGTAAACAAGCGGGTGGATAACATAGAGCACCATAACCTGTTTTTTGACGAGGATTTTGAGCTGCATGCCAAAGAAATATATACCAACCCTGCCTGGCCCACCAAGCCGCTATTCTATGTATCGTGCACCTCAAAAACCGACAGTAGTGCAGCGCCCGAAGGCTGTGAAAATATGTTTTTCCTGATGCCTTTAGCACCTGATTTACAAGACAGTGAAGAGCTGAGAGAAAAGTACTTTAACATTATGCTCGACCGCTTTGAGGGAGTTACCGGGCAAAGTATACGGGATAACATTGTAGTGAAGCGTAGTTATGCCATGAACGATTTTAAGGCCGATTATCACTCCTTTAAAGGCAATGCTTACGGACTGGCCAACACCCTAAGACAAACCGCCTTTTGGAAACCGGCCATGCGGGCTAAAAAGATCAGCAATATGCTATACACCGGTCAGCTAACCGTACCCGGACCGGGCGTACCACCGGCATTAATATCGGGCCAGGTAGCAGCAATAGAGGCTATAAAAATTCTCAGGAAACAGGTTTAAAAAAGTTCAGCATATTTCATAAAATCTTCATAAAACTTCATTTTTCTTCAAAAATTTACTTTTTGAAATTGGCGCACTCGCATTCGTCCTCAACTGCGGTAATACTGCGGTTATGGCCTAACATTCCAATGCATGGTGACATGATTGTGCCACTAAAGAAGATTGATTACCGACTTAGGATTTACCAACCAATAGGCACTATTCTACAAATTCTATTATTCTAAAATTTCGACAATCCTATTCCACGAAAAATTTTCGTTAAGGATTGAAGCGGATATCGGCCCGTGGCTAAGGCCTGTAGGCGTATGAGCAGAAAGCCTGACCCGTTAGGGAAACGCCCTTATTAGTTTAGTGGTTGATTGGTGAGTTGTTGATTAGTTATTGCTCAAGATTAAGACACACCATGCCCGATTACTAATGCAAGGATATTAAGTACTACAGCTGCGTAGACAACTATGCGAGCACGCTTGTGTAATAAGATGGCATTGATGAGTTCTTTTTCTACAACTTTGTTGTTCCTGCCATCTACGATGATGAGTTTAGAGGTGTCTATACTGCCCGTCCACAAGGCCAGCAAGCCCAGGGAGGTGAGCTGCCTAAACTTCATGATAGTGAGGTTGCTTTTGACGAACAAGGCAGTGGCCAGCAGCCCTGTTACTATGGCCAAAACCTGAATAATTAAACCAGCAGAACTCATAGCTGTGCAAATTACTCATTATCTGCAAAAAATGCTGTAACAAAAAAGGCCCGCTGATTGAGCAGGCCTTTATATATGTTGAGTTTAAAAGCTAAAATTATTCTTCTTCAGCAAAAATTGGTTTTTTAACACCATTATCATAAGCTTTCAGGTTTTTCTTCAAAAGCTTGCGGGCTACGTGAATACGGGTTTTAACGGTACCGATTGGGATAGTTAAATGATCGGCAATTTCGTGGTATTTGTGACCTTCAAAGTACATGGTGAAGGGAACGTAATAATCTTCTGGTAAACGGTCTAAAGCGCGGCGTATATCATCCATCACGAATTTAGATTCGCCTTGGTTTTTGGTAGAACTGAATACTAAGTTAGCCGATGAGATCTCTTCTGATTTAGTTACGAAGGTGCTCATTTTTACAAAGCGGCGGTAGTTGTTGATGAAAGTGTTTTTCATGATGGTATACAACCATCCCTTTAAATTAGTACCTTCTTTAAACTTATTGTAATAAGTTATGGCCTTCAACATTGTGTCCTGAACAAGGTCGTTAGCATCGTCTGCGTCATGAGTGAAGTGCAGTGCGTATGAACGTAGTGAACTGGCTTGGCGCAGAACCATGGTGTTAAACTCAATCTTTGTCATTTGTAATCTGTTAAAGTTTTGTACAGATACGTTTACAAACATGGTACCGTTTTATGCCACTATTTGGTTTAACCCGGTAACAGCAGCACCTTAAATTAAAAAAACACGTTAATTTAAAACAAAAACAACTTTGTTAATATTCTGTACACCAATAATTTAATACAGATTAAACATTAGGATAATAATTTAACTGCCGATTATAAAACCGATAGCTCTTTTTTGAATACAATAACGTACGCATTGTTCACATTTTTGGATTTTCATAGCTAAAGTGTCAACTATTACTGAATAATGTTCACTTCGCGCTCCAGTGTTACACCAAACCTCTGGTACACACTGTCTATGATTTGCGACGAAAGATCATAGATCTCCTGCCCGGTAGCGCCGCCATGGTTTACCAATACCAGCGCCTGGTTTTTCCAGGTTCCGGTATGCCCAACTACTTTACCCTTCCAGCCGCATTGTTCAATGAGCCAACCTGCGGCAAGTTTAACTTGCCCCTCGCCTGCAGGGTAGTGCGAAACAGTTGGATGCTGTGCTATTATCGATTGAAATTGCCCGGCAGAAATAACGGGGTTTTTGAAAAAACTACCTGAATTACCTATGGTAGAAGGATCGGGCAGTTTAGACACTCTTATGGCCGCTACCACTTGCGATACATCTTTTATGGTTGGTTGGCTTATCCCTCTATTATTTAACTCCTGCTCAATAGCGCCATAGCTCAAATTAAGCTTGGGCGTGGCCAATAGCTTGAACTTTACCGAAGTAATGATATATTGCCCTTTTAAGGCCGATTTAAACACGCTTTCGCGATAGCCGAAATGGCAATCTACTTTACTAAAAATTTTTACCTGCCCTGTAGCAATCTCAAATGCCCGGCTGCTTTCAAATACATCTTTCAATTCAACCCCGTAAGCGCCAATGTTTTGTATGGGCGATGCACCCACAGAGCCGGGAATCAACGTTAGGTTTTCCATACCGGCAAAGCCATGGTCAACACAGTAGTTCACCAGTTCGTTCCAGTTTTCGCCGCCGCCTGCTTCTACAAGCACTTCATCATAGTTTATGCGGTGTGCAATTCCACGTATGTTCATGCGGATCACCAATCCCTCAAAGTTTTTAACCAGCAACAGGTTGCTGCCGCCGCCTATAACTAAACGCTCGGTTTGATGCCACTGCGGGTCCATAAACAATTCAGCCAATTCTTCTTCGCTGTTGATCTCTACAAAGTAGCGGGCTTGGGCTTCGATACCAAACGTGTTAAAATTTTTAAGCGAAACGTTTTCTTCTATTTGCAGCATGTAGATGGTGTATGGAAGGGGCGAATTTCGGAATTTTATTACAGATGTATAATATGTATATTTGAATATGGCACCTCAAGTAGATTATACTGCATTTATTGAAATTGATACTGAAGTGCGTTTTGGAAGACCTGTTATTAAAGGAACCCGCATTACAGTATATGACATTCTTGGCTGGCTGGCCACAGGCCAGTCGCATGAGGAAATTTTAGAAGACTTTCCACAATTAACAAAAGAGCAAATACTGGCCTGTTTAGCTTATGCAGCCAATAAAGAAAGGAAATTAAAAGTTGGCTAATTTGCGGCTATTGGTAGACGAAAACATATCTTGGAGACTTAAACGCCTACTCAATTCATGGGAGGTACTACCTGCTAATGAAATAAGCCATACTGATAAGATTACTGATAAAGCGATCTGGCAGCACGCCAAGTTGAATAAATTAATCATATTAACTTTCGATGAAGATTTTGTGGAATTGCAAAATTTATACGGCCATCCGCCTAAAATCATTTGGTTGCGAATGGGTAACGTTAATACGAAAGACATAGCGATAAAACTTCTTCAATTGCAAAAAACGATAGCTGCTTTTTTGGAAGATGAACAGTATGGTGTTATAGAAGTTTATTAAATCTGCCCTACTTAATAACCGATACTTTCGCAATTCTAATAAAATCAACTTATTGCTTTTTAAGCTTCAAAGGCCAATTAAAGCATTTAATAGTTTAACAAGCTAACCATGACGGCTTTTTATACTTTACATCCGCCTCGCCTACGTTTTAGCAGTAGTCTCTACAATATTATATCCTTCGCATTGAACAAATACCTTTGAATATTAATCCGTCAAAGTCGGTCAGAGCCTACCGAAGACTCTCTAAGATCAACGCATTATAAGGGGTTATTAGGGATTGCTTATCAATAAAACCGCAGCCACTAATACTAATTAATAGGTATTACTAAGATTTTTTCATCAGCGAACATGTATTATTCTAAACTTTTTTTCAGGAAGCAATATTTTGACTATTTCGAGCCTAAAACTTTATCTGCCAGGCTAATTAATTCGCCCTGGGTAGCCGGGTCGGCTTCATTCGTAAGCAACACAATCCCCATTTTGGCGTGCGGGTAAAACACCATATATGTGCTAAAACCCAAGCTTCCGCCGGTATGGGAAATTTTAAGTCCGTTGGTAGCTGTTTGGTTAATTTTCCAATTCAATGCTATGGCACCCATCTCTGGCTTACCGTTAGTTGGCTGGTGGCTTAAGTTAACCTCAGCTTTGTGTTCATCCATTTCATAAGCCACGTATTTTAACATGTCGGCAACTGTAGAGCTTAGGCTTGCTGCAACTTTAAGATCATCCCATACAATAAAAGGCATCAATTTCCCTTTACCATCGTAACCTTTAACCAATGCTGCCGGGAGGTTTCCCTCTGTTAAGAAAGTAGTATTATTCATGTTGAGAGGCCCGGTAAGTTGTTTTCTGAGTACCATCTCTAAAGGTGCACCGTAAACCTTTTCCATGATATATCCCAGCAGTTGAGCAGCCGTATTGCAGTGTTTAGTAACCGAACCAGGTACTATATCCAGATTTACCCAATGAAGATCGCGGTACAGATCAGTGCGGGTGTATTTTTTATGGAGTGCGTCTAAAATGTAGGGAATAGAGTCTGGGTTAGCATTATTGAAAAGGTCTTTATTATCGGGCATCCAATTAGGCAGCCCAGAAGTGAGATTGGCCAGATTTACCAGTTTAATTGGCGTGCCCTTGTATTCTAAATTTGGATATTCTTCATCAAGATACAGGCGAATATCATCATCCAGCTTTGCTTTTTTATCTATTACCGCCTGAGCAAGCAAGGCAGAAGAAAAGGTTTTAGTAATGGACGCAAGTTCATAAACTGAATTGCCGGTGGGTAAACGTTGTTGTCCTGGCGTTGTAGAACCATAGTTGTAAATAAAAGACTTTCCGTTATTTAACACGCCAATGGAAATACCAACCCTGTTACCACTGCGCATAAAAGCAGATACCGAAGTATTAATCAAGGTGTCTAAAGACGTTCTAAGCGCATTATCGGTTATTGGCTTATGTGCGTTTTGAGCGCAGCAAGCACATGCGTTTACTACTGATAATATAATAATTATAACTTTCCTCATCATTGTCCATGTTTAGATGAAGATGCCTCAATGCGTATAAAGGTTGCAGCGTAATAGAAGATAATTCAGTTAAATGTGCTAAAATTTAATTTTATAACAGGATTTCTTTGCTGATAGCATTAAGATTTCTGGAGATCACTCTTTAAATAACCTATCGGGCTTAATCAACAAGGGTTATAAAAAGTAAAAATGGTTTGACAAGCTAACTATAACAGCAATCCTAACGCTTAAAATATTTCTTGCTGGCCACCAGTAACCCAAACTCTTCCGAGGGATTCTTTTCTGTGGATTTATGGTGAATTTTATGAGCCCTGCGGATGCTGAGCAAATAGCTGTTTTTAGTTTTGAATGCTTTAAACCGGTTGTGTATAAACCAATCGTGAAATATGAAGTAGATAAAGCCATATACGCTGATGCCCACGCCTATCCAAAAGCCTGTATTTAAGTTTTGATGCCCCTGCCACATTAACCACATTGATAAGGCCGCAAAGCCAAGACTAAATACATCATTGAGTTCCAGCCACCCATGCCGCTCCTGGTGGTGTGTTTTATGGATGAACCATAAAGGCCCATGGAATAAGTGTTTATGGATGAACCAAGAAAAGGCTTCCATGGCGGCAATAGTAAGCAATACTGTAACGATGTTAATGAGGATAATCATTGTCTCAAAATTAACAAAGTTTGCTAATTTTTGTGCTGTAATTAAAAGTCAGTTACGGTTTATGAAGGAAATAAGACGCACTTGAAAACGGTGTAGACTCACCTGAACAAAGATGAGTTTAAAACTATATCATTTGACTAAACCAACGCAAGGGAGCATTGACTGGTCTATGGTACCTATCATTTGTGGAGCAACTAGTGAGGTATATAAATGCAAAAAGCCCCTTGCATCGAAGATGAAGGGGCTGGATTGTAAGATTAGGCGCCGACCTACTCTCCCACGTGTTACCGCAGTACCATTGGCTCTGGCGGGCTTGACTTCTCTGTTCGGA
>NZ_BMDO01000019.1 GCF_014635825.1 Mucilaginibacter galii | reverse complement strand
AACGGAGGCTGGAAAGGCTACCGTTCACAACAACCACCGGGCATGACAACGATATGGCGAGGACTACAACGTTTCTATGATGTCTTAGACGGCTGGAACCTATTCAAAGATATAGGTACACCGTAGACGGACATGTGGGGCCTTTGCTCAGAGAGTGGGCTCGAACCATTTAGTTCATACCACGGATAAGGCAGCCAATCTCCTCAAATCATCCACGAAATGATTCGAGAAGCACCCATTTGGGTGCACCCGGGAAATTTGCAATTCGCAAGTGCGTTTTTGTCATTCAAAACTTAGATGCTAAATCGCTAAGTTCACCCAAACCATTTTCTGTATAGCGATAAAAATACTTTAAGGACGTGTTTTTTATTTCTTCATGATTTAGGTAAGCGCATAATAATTGATTAGTTGGGTCATAATTATCATCTCCGATATTGACAATCTCCCATATGTTAGGCACTATTTCAAGTTCTATGTAAGCCATTAGCTTATGATGACCATCTATGATGAAACTATCTCCAGTTTCCGAACCGTAACCATAATCTTTTCGATACGCAATAATAATTGGCCGGTCACCTTTAATAATTTCGTTCTTGTAAGCATTGATAATGTTCCTTCTTAAATCGATAATATTTCTTGTAAATAATAATGCGTGATCTTGCGTACTAAAATCCCCAAACAGAAGTTTGTAATCAGATTCCAGAATAGAAATAAAGAAATTATTCGCTTGTTCAATATAGTAGGTGCCCGGTTCAAAACTTTTTAAAAACTGTTCTATTTGAGGGTGTTTTGAGTTAAAAAAATTATGATCTGTGTAAAGATCAAAATTGAATTGTTTTAAATAATTGTTTACATAGCTGGAATTGAAATTCCCGCGTATAAAATAACTGTTATAAGTATCTTGATATGGTCCAGCAATATTTACAGCGATTATAGCCTGATCAATTTCTAAATAACTGGTTGTCCCATCATAAGTAATACAAATGAAAGAACTTCCATTAATCTTATAAATATTGTTTTCCATGTCCCGATAATCAACCCTTTAGATTCAAATATACTTACAATAAATATATCAATAAATAAGATTTCGGAAACAAACTGGTTGCGCACGTATATTGTGCACCCTAATGGGCTCGAACCATTTTTCTATTGTAGATAATGATTTTAAAGATGTTACCAAGGTCTTATCAAACATTTATACTAAACGGCTGAGAATTTATAGTTTCTCAGCCGTAACTTTATCTATGCAAGTTTCCGTTGCAGATCTGCCATATCATCATTCACTTTCTTTTCAATAACCTTGGCGTATATCTGTGTAGTCCTCATAGAGGTATGTCCAAGAAGCTTACTTACTGTCTCAATCGGAACGCCGTTCAATAAGGTCACGGTCGTGGCGAATGTATGGCGGGCGGTATGAAAGGTCAGATTTTTAAAGATATCGCAACGCTCAGCCAGCTCTTTAAGGTAACTGTTCATTTTCTGATTAGATAACGGTGGAAAGACAGTACCTTTCTCACTTGCCTTGATGTTTAACTTGTATTTTTCCACAAGCGCCTTAGCCTTTGATAATAAGGGCACATTCACTGGTATAGTGGTTTTCTCCCTGGATGTCCTGACCCAATGAGTGCCATCTGCTGCCTCAACGATATTTGAAGGCTTCAGGTTCATCACGTCCACAAACGCCAGGCCTGTGTAACAGCTGAAAATAAAAATGTCCCTGACAGCGGTTAAACGAGGCAAAGTAAGATGCTTGTTTTCAAGGGCACTTAGCTCTATCTCTGTTAAGAACTCTTTTTCAACACGGTCAAACTTCAGTTGGTATTTGTCAAACGGATCGCGAACGATCCATTCCAGTTTAAACGCAAGCGTGATCATCTTTTTTAGGCGCTCCTGGTGCTTCATTATACCATTCGTCGTAAGTGGCTTTTGATGATCGACCGGCTGATGCTTCCGTAGAAATATCTCAAAGTCTTGGATAAACTTAAAATTCAGCTCAGATAGGAAATATTTCTCCCGTTTGTATTTCTGTTGGCAGAACTCCACCAGATACCGCTGGGTGGTGTAATAGTTCTTCATTGTCGCTTTGGCAAGTACACCTGCTGCCATGTCGTTATGATACTGGAATATATCTTGAAGTGTCCGCTCTTCATCGTCCTGGCGCAGGAACGACGCTTTGATAGCATCCGCAGTAATCACTCTTCTTTTCAACTGGAGATCCTTATAACAATCATTCACCGTCTGGCGAAGTTCGTCCAGGTAAGCGTTTACCATTTTACCTTCTGCTGTGGTGTTCTTGCCAATGCCCCGGCCCATGTCCCAGCACTTTAAGGTGATCTTTTGCTGGAGGGCAACCCATGTTTTCTTGCCTTCTACGGTGATACACATGTAGACAGGCGCTTTCCCGTCTTTTTCTTTCTCTAATCTAACATTGAAATAGATACCGAAACTTTTAACTGTTTTCATAAAATTTAAGAACTAATAAATCCTTTGGTGAATTAGGTGTTTCAAACTCACTCGAAAAGGGCTCTAAAACCGTCCAAAACCAGTCAAAATCCATCAAAATTGACCTGTTGTAACTAACTGATATACAGTTAAATATAACACTTTGGAACACCTGTAAAGGTACAAAACCAAAACAGGTGTTCGGATAGGGGAAATATAACCTGGAAAACTTTGGTTTATTTTGGTGTTTGAGGGAAGTGCCTTAAAGCACAAAACCCTGTAAATCAGATGATTTACAGGGTTTTGATTTGTTTTGATATCGCTTTCTGTCGGGATGGCAGGATTCGAACCTGCGGCCTCCACATCCCAAATGTGGCGCGATACCGGGCTACGCTACATCCCGTTTTGGTTTGCAAAGGTAGAATTTAAATGTACGTTTGCAAATATTTTTTCAACTTATTTTTAAGTAAGTTTTAAAAGAACTGATTTTCAGATTCGTAGCAATCTTTGCGGTTAATATGCTCAGTGCGCTGCCTCTTTTAATCTGCTGCAAATATAGCATCCTTACAGCTAATTGCAAACTGTAACCAATGCTTTAGCTGGATTTTAGGTGGTGAAAGCGAGACTCAAAAACGGGGATTGATCAATAGGTGTTTGACAATCAGCGCTAAAGGTCGGCTAGAAAACGTGTAATAAAAATGAAAATTATTTTTCGATACTGCATTATAAAATTAATTGCTGCTTACTGCAGTGCAGGCAATCACATTGTGTATGCCTGCTGGCTGTTATGTAATTGTTTTGTTTACAATAAGTTATTTGCTCAGTTGCGGAGTGTGCAAAAAATGATGGACTGCAAATGATTTATATTTATAATTTAGTGCACCATTATAAGTTAGTGATTAAAGTTATGGAAGCATCTGGCGATATTGTTTTAGGCATGGATATAGGAGGTTCGCACATTACGCTTGCCCTGGTAAACATGAATTTGCAAACTATTATTGAACATACTTATTACCGATCTTACCTCAATACCCGCGCCAAGCTCGAGCCCATTATAGATACTTGGGTAAACGCCATTAACAGCGTTTTTGCTAAAGAAAACGTGGATTACAAACGTATAGGTATGGCTATGCCCGGGCCGTTCAACTACGAAGAAGGGGTGTCGTTCATCAAAGACAATAAAAAGTATGATGCTTTGTATGGCCATAACATTAAACAAATTTTAGCCGAACGTTTAAACATAGCTACCAGCCAAATACGCATGTTTAATGATGCCGCCTGTTTTTTACAGGGCGAAGTTTTTGCAGGCATAGCCAAAAATTATACTAAAGCTATAGGCATAACCTTGGGGACAGGGTTGGGCACGGCCATCCTGAGCGATGGGGTAGCCCGTGACGCCAATTTATGGAACAGCGATTTTAAAGAAGCCAAAGCTGAAGATTATATCTCTTCAAGGTGGTTTGCTAAACGTTATTTTGAACTGTCGGGTATTAATTTATTAGATGTACGTTCGCTTAACGAAATAGCTGCCGAATCTCCCGTAGCCCGTGCGGTGTTCAAAGAATTTTCTGAGAACTTAACCCTATTTATAAAGCAGTTTATTGAGGCCGAGCAGCCGGAAGTGGTGGTTTTAGGTGGAAACATTACCAAGGCAGCCGCCTGGTACTTGCCTGCCGTTACCCGCGCTTTAAAGCGTTACGGTATCGATATTCCGGTGCACATCTCCGATTTAAAAGAGAATGCTGCTTTACTGGGCGCTGCCGGCTGCTGGCAAAACAATGGTAAAATTCTGGCGGTTTAAGCCTTGAATGTCATTAATACTGTAAAACGTATCATAAATATTAGCCCCTTGCGTTAACTTGCAGCCGGTAAGAAAGCAAGCCGCCTGTTGAAGAATGAATATACCCGCATTATTAGAAGAGATCATGTCTAAAGACCGCATCAAGTCGCAGTTGATAGATCTGGTGGCGTCTGCTTCTGATGCTGGGTTCTACTACTTGCGGCCTAAAGCAGTGGTTTTGCCGGTATCTGAAGAGGAGATAAAAGGCTTATTCCGCTTCTCTCACCAGCATCAAATTCCGCTGGTATTTCGTACCGGGGGTACCAGTTTATCGGGGCAATCTATTACCGATGGCATACTGGTAGATCTGAGCCAGCACTGGCGTAAAATTAGCATTGAAAACAGTGGCGACAGCGTGCGGGTACAACCCGGTGCCATTGGCGCTATTGTAAATACCCACCTCAAAAAGTACGGCAAAAAAATAGGTCCCGATCCGGCAAGTATCAATTCGGCTATGATGGGGGGTATTATCTCTAACAACGCCAGCGGCATGTGCTGCGGGGTAAGTAAAAATTCATACCATACTGTCAGGTATATTCGTTTTATCCTGCCCGATGGCTCATCGTACACTACAGAAATTCCTGCCGACTATCAGCGTTTTGAAAACGAACAAACGCAGCTATCACAAAAACTGTTAGCACTCAGGCAGCAAATTTTAGCCAACCCAGCAGTGTATGAGCTTATCCGCAAAAAGTATCAAACCAAAAATACGGTAGGTTATGCCGTAAATGCATTTATTGATTTTGAAGCTCCGCTCGATATTTTGAGCCACCTCTTGATAGGTGCCGAGGGGACGTTAGGTTTTATAGCAGAGGCGGTAATGAACACCGTGCCCGATTATAAGGCTAAATCAACGGCAATGCTATATTTTTTCGATATTTATTCGGCTTGCCAAGCTATTGTGCCGCTTACACAAGCGGGTGCCGAGGCGGTAGAATTGATGGATAAAGCCTCGCTGCGGTCCATTGAAAATATAGCCGGAATGCCACCCGTTATTAAAGAACTACCGGCCGATGCCGCGGCGCTGTTGGTAGAATTTCAGGGCGATACATTTGAGGAAGTTGAAGAAAAAATAGACCGCTTCAAAGCTGTTTCTGCCTCATTAAGTATGCTTAACGAGGTAGCCTTCACCACCGATCCTGTTGCACAGGCGTTATTATGGAAAGTGCGTAAAGGCCTTTTTCCTGCGGTGGGTGCGGTGCGGGCCAGCGGTACTACGGTTATTTTAGAAGATATAGCTTTCCCGGTAACTCATTTGGGTGATGCCATTTTAGATCTGCAGCAGCTTTTCAAAAAATACCATTACCATAACGCCATAATTTTTGGTCATGCTAAAGATGGCAATATTCACTTTGTGGTTACCCAAGCCTTTGATAGTCCGGCCGAAGTGGAGCGTTACGACCGCTTTATGCGCGAGGTGGTGGAGCTGGTAGTTGCCAAATATAACGGCACGCTAAAGGCCGAACACGGCACCGGCCGCAATATGACGCCGTTTGTTGAGACTGAATGGGGGCCGGAGGTATATGAGATCATGAAAGCGGTTAAAGCGATCACTGATCCTGAAAACCTGCTTAACCCGGGTGTCATTATTAATGCAGATAAGGCGGCTCACATTCGTAATCTGAAAGAACTACCGAGGGTAGAGGAGGAGGTAGACCGCTGCATTGAATGTGGTTTTTGTGAGCATAAATGCCCCAGCCGCGATGTGACCTTAACGCCACGCAAACGCATTGTGGTAAGACGCGAATTAGCCACCTTAAAACAGCAAGGCAACACCCGCCAGCATGCCCAATTGGTGCACCAGTACAAATACCAGGGACTGGATACCTGTGCCGTTGACGGCCTATGCGCCACAGCCTGCCCCGTAGACATTAACACCGGCGATCTTGTGAAACGACTGCGCCGCGAAAATCACTCTTTGTTGGCCAACAAGGTGGCATTGTTTACGGCAAAAAACTTTAAGTGGATAAGCGTGGCCGTTAAAACAGCGCTGCGTTTTGGAGTAATGGTCAATAGCTTATTCGGGCAAAGTGCAATGAAGGGCATTACAGCCACCATCAGGAAAGTTATTCCCGCATTTCCCTTATGGTCAAATCAGTTGGCGGTAGCGCTTAATGTGCCCCGGCCTGTAAAGCCAGTTTCGGGGAATGATGCGGTTATATATTTTCCGGCTTGTATTAACCGGGTGATGGGAGAGGTGCACAAAGGTCAAAAGCCCGTTATGCAAACCTTTATGGATGTATCGGAAAGAGCAGGTATTCAGGTCATCATTCCCGAAAACTTAAGCAGCAGTTGTTGCGGGCAGATCTACTCGTCCAAGGGCTTTGCCGATGCTCAGGCCTATACGGTCAATCAAACCGTAAGTCGGTTATGGCAAACCTCTAAACAAGGGGAGTATCCCATTGTGCTCGATATTACCTCATGCACCCAAACCCTACGTAATTGCCGCGGCCAACTGACTGACGAAAACAAGATTAAATACGATGGGCTAACAGTTTTAGATAGCGTAGAATACGTGCGCGATCACATCATTCCCAAAACACAGGTGGTAACCAAAAAGGCTAACGTGGTATTGCACCCCGTATGTTCTTTAAGCAAGATGGGCTTGGAAAATGTCTTCTCGGTAATTACCGGGCATTATGCCGAAAAGGTAACCGTACCGGTACACGCGGGATGCTGTGGTATGGCGGGCGACAGGGGCTTCCTCTTCCCTGAACTTACCCGCGCCGCTACTCATTTAGAGGCTAATGATGCTGGTAAAGAAACCTGCGATGGCTATTACTCCTCTTCTAAAACCTGCGAAATTGCTTTGAGCGACGCCGTTAATAAGAATTACCAATCGATTTTAACCTTGGTGGATGAGTGTACGGCTCCATTGTAAGGTTAAACATTGTCCAATCAGGCATGGGTGCCCGATTGGACGGTAAGAAAAATGATATTAGCTAACGCCTGCTGTAACGTCTTCTTTAGCTGGCTTTATTTTTTTCAGTATTTCAACCGCTTTGGCTTCTTCTTTGGCTGGCTTAAGGGCTTCTTTGTCAATCTTAACGTCTTTGGCTAAAATTTTAGATAATTGTTTAGCGCTTTGCTCTATTTGCTTGGTCAGTTTTTTTGAACCTTTGCCATAAGCGGCGGCTGCTTCTGTAATAGCGGTTACCAGTCCGGTCTTAATATCTTTTTGGGCGGTTTTGCGTTCTGATTTTACTAACGACTTTAGTTTGCTTTTTTTCATATGATTACGGCTACTGATTTATGGTGCAAAGGTAGGTTATCAATAAGTTAATCCAATGTTATCATTATGTTAAGCATCGACACTTTTAAGTTCAATCTTGCATCTTTCTTTACTAATCAGTTCAATAGCCTCGGCAAGTTCGGCCTCGTTATTTATCTCATGATGTTGCTGGTCATAGTAGCGTTTCAGCTCTTTGCGGTGAAAGGCTTCGTAAAAACGTTTAACCTGTAAATGGTCCTGCAAAATAAGTCCGGGTACTTGTGCCGGTAAAAAGTCTTCGCCCATGGCCACCATGGTAAAGTAGCTCGAGTTGGTGTGTTTAATTTCCTGTGTCTTTATATTCTCGGTTTGCACCCTGATGCCTATCACCATAGACGACCGGCCCACATAGTTAACCGATGCCAGCAGCGAAACCAGTTCGCCCACCTCTACAGGGGCTAAAAAGTTTACCGTGTCTATAGATACCGTTACGCAATAATTACCCGCATGTTTGGCGGCGCAGGCGTAAGCTACTTTATCCATTAAACCTAATACCACGCCGCCATGCACCTTACCGCCAAAATTAGAGTACGAGGGTATCATAAGCTCGGTTAACGTGGTTTGCGATTGCTTTACGGTTTTGTAAGTTTCGTCCATATGGTGATGCTTATTTGTTATCACACTTAATCAGGTGCTTATGGTAAAATTAAAAATAAATATGGCTTATGCTAACAGAGAAGCCTCAAACAAAAATGAGGTACTGGTCTTGTTATAGCGTAATGTGCTGTAGTTATGACACTATTTGTTTAGCTGCAAAATAGCTTTGTATTAAATTTATAATGTAACCATGAGTGAAACTAACATGCCCAAAATATTAATAACCGGCGCTACCGGCCAGGTAGGGAGTAAGGTGATCAACTATATCATCAATAGCGATGAAGCCAGCAATGTAGAAATTGTAGCCGCCGTACGCTCGGCCGCAAAAGCTAAACCATTTACCGACAAAGGCATCAGTACGGTCATTTTTGATTTCGATAATGAAACTACGCATGCTGCCGCTTTGAAAGGGATTGACCGGCTTTTGATCGTAACCGGCTACACCGTAGATATGCTGCGCCAAAGCAAAGCCTTGTTAGATGCCTCAAAAATTGCCGGGGTGCAGCATGTGGTGCACTTGGGTGCCTGCGGCCGCGACGATACCACCGTGGCCCACTGGGCCTGGCACCAGTTGGTAGAACGCTATATTGAATGGTCGGGCTTTTCGTTTACACACCTCCGCCCCGAAACCTTTATGCAAAACATGCTGAGCTATGGCGGCAAACCGGCCATTAACAACGGCGTACTGCACCAGTATGTGCAAGGTGCCCGCAAAAGCTGGGTAGATGTTGATGATGTAGCCCATGTAGCTGCCCTGGCCTTGCTGCACCCCGAAAAGCATGCAGGCCGGGTATACAGGTTAGGTTACGATGCTAAATCCTACTATGAAATTGCGGAATTGTTAACAAAGCAGATTGATAAGCCATTTGAATACCAGCCGCAGGCACCCGAAGTGTTTTTGCAGAATATGAAAGACGCCGGTGCCGAAATGGCTTATATGAGCTGCGTGTATGACCACTATAAGCGCTATGCCGCCGGTACCATACCGGGTGCCGATGATACATTCGATAATTTTCCTGAAATAACAGGGCAGCAGCCTACCCGCTGGGCAGATTTTATTGAGAAACATAAGAGCGAATTGGGTTATTAAGCTTCATATTATTCTGAACAGCGGCTTGTCGAAGACTTGTACGCCTTATTAAGTCTTCGACAAGCTCAGACTGACAAGTTGTGAAACAAATAGTAGTAAGAGTCTTATTTTTAGTTTTTCGTCATTGCGAGGTACGAAGCAATCTCTGCACGACAGGTAATCCGCTTAATTAACCAGCGCAGGGATTGCTTCGTACCTCGCAATGACGGGTTTAGCTTTTGCGTTAGGGATAGCAGTGAAAAACCCGGAATGCAGCGTAGCGGAATGAGGATTTGTAACGGATAGCCTGGGCAGGAGGCAACGCCCATAAAATCACTTGTAAACTCGATTTAGGCTACCTGATGCTTAATTAGCGCGTTAAAAATTTGGCTTTTGGCTTAAATAAATTTTCTTGATTTTTAAGATACTTAAGCGCGATGTTAAAAGATATAGGTAGTTAATGCCCAATACCTCGTAATTTAATGATACCTTTACACCATACGCATGGAAGAGAGAAAATATTTAGCCACCTGGAAGAAATACCTTCCCATTATTCGTTTGCATCTTAAGAAGAGCCTTACCGAAGATCAGAACTTTAAACTCAACATCACCGATTTCGAATCGGCCGGTGACAGAGGGAAATCTGGTTATACGTTTAGCCTGACTATTGAGAACGGAAAGGTGATCAACAACATCAGCAGCTCAGGCGTTGCCCGCGATCTGTTCGAAACCTTAAAGTCTGACGAAGTGGTTAAAAGCATTTTTCAAGATAAAAGCATCAAAATTGCAGTAGGTAAAACCTTCGTGCTTAGCATTAAAACTACCCATATTTCGGCTTACAAATAGTATTTTATAAATTTATAATGAAAAGCGGATGCCCTGAGGTAGCCGCTTTTTGGGTTCTGGGATGTTATTTTTTTCTATCTTGGCAGGGGTGTGTTATTCTTTAATATGCTCTCATCCAACAGCCATTATGTCATCTCGAACGATAGTGAGAGATCCTGTTCGAATTGCACATGACATAAGCTTGTACAAACAAGATTTCTCGTTATCACTCGATGACATTTTGAGTTTAACCATTGTTGTTTTACAATAATATCCTCATTCACCGGTTTTTCTACGGGCGGAATATCTTTCTGGTCAGGCATTTACAGCAGGTTAATTTCTTTGTTATGCAACATCTGGTTGGGCGGTATACCTGTGGCATTTATTTGATGGAATCATTAAATAAATGCACAAACTAAAAGTATCAGCGTACTAACCATCCAAGTAGTTTTAAATCCGTATCAGTTTAAAGTTCTGCTTCATTAACATGTTATATTATGGTGGCATGACAAACAGCTTATTGCTGTAGGGCGTTATGTATACTTTGAGCTTGTATATGATTGAAGCAGTGGCGGATAAACGGTATATTTAGCTTCATAGATAGGCATAGGTTCAATTAATGTAATTATACTAAATAACAGCTTCTCAAATTTTTATATCATGAATCTTCAACTAAAAAATAAACTGGCTTTTGTAACAGGTTCTACCGCGGGTATTGGTTATGCCATTGCCAAACAGCTGGCAGCCGAGGGCGCACACGTAGTAGTAAACGGCCGTACTGCCGAAAGGGTTAATGCCGCCGTAGAAAGCATCATCGAAGAAACCGGTAACCAGGAAGTAAAAGGCCTGATAGCCGATTTTGCCAAACCCGATGAAATTACCCAACTGATTAGTGACTTGCCCCAAGTTGATATCCTCATTAACAACGTGGCTGTTTTTGAGCCTAAGGCTTTTAACGATATTACCGATGAAGATTGGTTGAAGTTTTACGAGGTAAACGTATTGAGCGGTATACGCCTTTCAAGGGCTTATTTTAGTAAAATGCTGGAGAAGAACTGGGGTCGCATCATCTTTATTTCCAGCGAATCGGCCCTGCAAATCCCTGCTGAAATGATTCATTATGGTATGACTAAAACTGCCCAACTGGCCGTGTCGCGTGGTTTGGCCGAGCTTACCAAAGGAACTGCTGTTACCGTAAACGCCGTACTGCCTGGCCCAACTGCTTCGGAGGGTGTGGGCGGATTTATAGAAAACCTTGCTAAAGATCAGCAAAAATCTGTTGATGAGGTTAAAGATGAGTTTTTTAAAACGATGCGGCCTACCTCACTTATTCAGCGCTTTTTAGAAACTGATGAAATTGCCAATATGGTTACTTACCTGTGCAGTCCGCTGGCTGCGGCTACCAATGGGGCAGCTATACGTGCCGATGGTGGTTTGTTGATCAGCGCGGTATAACATTGCATACATTTTTAACATTTCGTGATTGATTTTTAGCTATTTTGTAAATGTCGACGCGTAATAAGTATCTTGGTAATTAATGAGAACATTGATCCTTGCAGCAGTTATCACTTGCTTAAGCTTTGCAGTATCTGCACAGCAAACACCGGTACAAACTAATGGGCAGTTACACATAGCCAACGGACAAATAGTGAACAAGGATGGCGTGCCACCCCAGCTCAGGGGTATCAGCATGTCATGGAGTATTTGGCAGGGTCGAAAATATTATAATACAGATGTGGTAGACTGGCTGCGCAAAGATTTTAACATTAGTTTGCTACGCGTATCAATGGCGGTGCAGCCCGATAGCGGTTACCTGCAACTGCCCAATGAGCAAAAAAAGCTGGTGACAACCATGATTGACTGCGCCATTAAAAAAGGTATTTATGTACTCATAGATTGGCACGACCATAACGGGCACCTGCATGTAGAGCAATCTAAAAAGTTTTTTGGCCAGATGGCCAAAAAGTACAAGGGCGTGCCTAACGTGATCTACGAAATTTGGAATGAGCCAGAACGCGTGAGCTGGGACACCGTGAAAAATTATGCCCTGCAAATCATCCCCGAAATAAGGAAACACGACAAAGAAAACCTCATTGTAGTTGGCACTCCGCATTGGGATCAGGATGTAGACATTGCCGCGGCTGACCCTATTAAAGGCTTCGATAACATAGCTTACTCGTTCCATTTCTACGCTACCGAGCCAAATCATCAGGACGGTTTGCGTGCCAAAGCCGACAAGGCCATACAAAGCGGCCTGCCGTTATTAGTAACCGAGTGGGGGGTAGGCGAAGCAGACGGCAACGGTGCATTTGATATCGAAAAGAATGCCACTTGGCTAAAATGGATGCAAGGCCACAAGCTAAGCTGGGCCAACTGGAATATCACCGATAAAAAAGAAACCACCGCCATCCTCCAACCCGGTGCCCCCGTAAACGGTGGCTGGACAGAAGCACAGCTAACTCCCGCAGGTAATTATATTAGGAAAGTGTTGAGGGAGTTAAATAAGTTAAATTAACTATAATGTCATTTCGAGTGCTAACGAGAAATCCTGTTTGAGGCAGCCGGTGACTCACCTGACTTCTCGAACAAGCTCTCTCACTATCTTTCGAGGATGACAGTTTTAGTATGATGAAAACGAGAAATCCTGTTTGAGGCAGCCGGTGACTCACTTGACTTGTCGAACAAGATCTCTCACTATCGTTCGAGATGACAGGTTAGGTATGATGGTAACGAGAAATCCTGTTTGAGGCAGCCGGTGACTCACCTGACTTCTCGAACAAGATCTCTCACTATCGTTCGAAATGAAAGTTTAGGAATGATTAAAAAGTCCTTCTTCCTTCAATCCATTTTCCATAAATCCTTCCTCCACAAATCCTTCTTCCCCAAGTCCAATCACACCACGGCGTTCTCGCAAATATGAGTTGGTACAATTCCTGTTGAGGTAATGCTCATGGCGGCATCTTCGGGCAGGGTGTTGCCGGTATAAACCAGTACGGTATCAAGGCCAAACTTGTTGCCGCCTAAAATGTCGGTGTGCAGGGTGTCACCCACCATTACAATATCTTTTTTACCCAGCGCGGGGTTTGCTTCACGCACCAGATCGTAAGCAAACATGAACATTTGCGAATCGGGCTTACCAAAGCGGATGAACTTTTTGCCCACAATGTGTTCTATCATATTGGCCAGCGCGCCCACGGCAATGGCTACATCGGTATTGGTGAGGGGGTATGCATAATCGGTGTTGGCTACAATGGCCGGTATATTGCGCTTGCGGAGTAAATTAACCACTTTGTTTAAGTCGCGGTACCAGTTAAAGCCTTCATCATCCAAAAATACCAGTCCATTTATCTGGTGAATATTGCTTTCATCAATGGCCTTTACAGGCAGGGTATGCAAACCGGCACTTTCTATATAATGTGCCGAATCTTCTGTACCCAGATAGGCCACCGTGCCATCGTGTACCTTTAAGTTGAGGTATTCTTTGGCCAGCATACCCGAGGATATAATTTTTTCGGGGGTTATCATTTCCAAACCTAATTTTACAAAAGAGCTGGCCAATTGCTGCGGACTACGCGATGCATCGTTGGTAACAATGTAATAATCTTTTCCCTGCGCTTCCAGGTAATCGAACGTGTTACGCATACCAGGCACCAGGCCCTTATAATTTTTGATCACTCCAAACGAGTCGAAAAATACAACCTGGTATCGGTCAATTATGCTTTTAAAATCTACGGTTTGTATCATGTGGTATAGTTTAAATTCCCCTCTTGAGAGGGGTTAGGGGTGTATTTATTTGCCCGGTGAATGACCCACCCCTGCCATTGCGCGCTTGTCTCGACGCACCCCTCAAGGAGGGGAATTGTAAATCTATTTCAGCTTCAAAGCACTAATGAGTACCTCTGCGTCAAAATCGCGGTCAACCGAGGGCAGGTAAATGTCGTAAGCTTCCTGCTGCAATTTTACGGCATACTGCTCGTGGAAAAAGTGCTTGCCATCTTTAATCACATAATTGAGAATAAAGAAACGGTAGGCTTCGCGCAAAAAGTTTATCTCATTAATGGTGAATGGATTGTATTTGTGATACTCTTCCATAAACATGATGAAACGCTTTTCCATCATCGTGGTGATAAGGTAGCTAAACACAGTGCGGTCGCCCACGTCAGATACCACCCGGCTAAAAAAGTAGAAATCCATCATGCGGGTACTCATCCTAAACCAGTCGTAATCCCAGCGCGAGTAAAGCTCCATTTTATGCGTTACCGAAAAGTTGCCGATGTTCCAGTCGATAAATACGGGGATGGTTTCAAACGTATTGGCGGCATATTTGGCGCGGCCTTTCAGGTACAAATCGCAATGATAACGCAGCAAATCTACCTGGCTGCGTGTTCCAAATTGGCTTTCGTCTTTGTTCAACTGATCTAACAAGGCGTTAATATCTGTCCGCATGGTTTTAGACGATTTGGGCAACACCTTGCTGGCCCTCGAACATGCCTTATGAAACTTAGCCGTTTGCTGGGCAAACTTACGGATGTGATGATCTTCCAGCCGGCTGGGCAGGCGCTCCATAATGCGCGTGGGATTGTAAAACACAACCCAGGCATCGGTACCGCTCAATCTGTGACGATAGATATAAACGCGGTTGTTTTTGAGTAGCGATTTAGCCAGGAAGTTTTCATAAGGGTACAGCAGATTGTTGCTCAGGCTGTGAATGATGCGATGATCTTCCTTAAAATAATCGTGCTTGCCAAAGTTAGATAGCTTGGCAATAATAATGTCGTCGTCCTCGAAAGTAACGCGGAATACAAAATTGGTTGATACATTGGCGCTGATGTCGTCGATGCTCCTGATCACTTTAGAAGCATCGTAGCCTTCCCATGCCTTGCGGACAATCAGCTTACTTAATTCGTGGTCCATAATTGGTGGTTAACCTTGGCTTGTTATTATATTAACTAAATTTCATTGACAATGATTTCTAATGCATTCGAACACAAGAATAAGATTATGTCATTGCGAGCGATAGCGTGGCAATCTCTCGCCGTGCATCAATCATACCAGTTTGCACTTAAATTATTCCAGTCAGGATTCTCGGCGTTGATTAAGTCAATCTTTTTTTGCCTTGATCCGGCCTTGAGTTGTTTTTCTCTATCTATAGCGTCCTGTATCCAATTATATTCTTCAAAATAAACCAACTTGTCACAATTGTATTTAGCTGTAAAGCCGGCAAACAGTTTCTGTTTGTGTTCCCATATTCTTGTTTGCAAATTGTTAGTAACGCCAACATATAAGACCTTATGTGTTACATTAGTTAAGATGTATGTGTAATATTGATGGACGTTGTTGATCATATTTTACTACCGGCATGGAAAGAGATTGCCACGCTAACGCTCGCAATGACATTGTTTTAATTTATGAAGTCCTTTATATAATCTCAAAATATCTCTTCAGTTCCCAGTCGGTAACATGCTTGTTAAACTGCCGCCACTCCCAAAGGCGGGTATTGGTAAAATGCCTGGTAAAGCTGTTGCCAAATAATTCGCGCGCTACGGCCGAGCTTCTCATGGTGTTGGCCGCTTCCAGTAAATTGGAGGCAATACTTCCGTTGCTTTTATCAGTATATCCGTTGCCTTTTACAGCAAGGATAGTTAATGGTAATTTATTTTTGATGCCATACAAGCCCGAGGCCAGTGCGGCCGCCAGTGCGAGGTAAGGGTTGGCGTCGGCTCCCGGTATGCGTGTTTCTACCCTCGTGTATTGGGGAGATGAATTAATAACCCGCAATGCCGTAGTGCGGTTTTCTATGCCCCAGGTTAGGGTAGTGGGTGCCCAGGCACCTTCTACCAAACGTTTGTAACTGTTTACAGTAGGGGCATACATAGGTGTAATATGCGGCAGGCAATACAGTTGGCCTGCTATGTAATGCTTCATGAGCGGGCTCATCTTCTGTTCGTCGGCCTCGTCGTAAAACAGGTTGGTGGTCTTATCGGCACTCCATAAACTTTGGTGTACATGGCCGCTGCAACCCGGCAGGTTTTCTGACCATTTGGCCATGAACGAGGCCATAATGCCATGTTTGGAAGCAATTTCTTTAATGGCATTTTTAAGCAGTGCAGCTTTATCGGCAGCAGCTATCACATGGTCGTGTATAATGGCTGCTTCGTACACACCCGGACCGGTTTCGGTATGCAAACCTTCCAGTGGGATGCCAAACTGCTCCAACAAATTAATAAGGTCGAAGTAAAAACCGCTTTGCTGCGACGGGCGTAAAATAGAATAGCCGAACATGCCCGGTGTAAGCGGCTCTATTTTGGTGAAATCTTTTTCCTGAAGCGTTTTTGCTGTTTCGCTGAAATTGAACCACTCAAACTCCTGCGCAAACTCCGGGTGAAAGCCCATATCGTGGCATTGCTGCGCTATGTTTTTGAGCAGAGTACGTGGGCAAGGCACGCCTTCATTACCTTCTCCGCTAAAATCGGCCAGGAAGAAAGGAATATTATCCTGCCACGGAATAGTGCGAAAGGTGGACAGATCTATGCGTGCCGGTTTGTCGGGGTAGCCCGTATGCCAGCCGGTTACGTTGGTATTATCGTAACCTTGATCGTTCATATCCCAGCCAAAAACCACATCACAAAAGCCATAACCCTGGTCCAGCCCGGCTTCAAACTTTTTTTGGTGGATTACTTTTCCACGCAGCACGCCATCAATATCGGCAAAGGCAAATTTGATGTGATGCTGGTTGTTTTGCTTTAAATAATCCAGAATTTGCTGTTTATCCATGGCGTTAGTTTGGCTGGCTGGCAAGTTAAATAAAAAATGCTAAACAAGTCCCGTTTCAAGGTTAATGCGGGGCTTTGCCAATACCTTGTTGAAAGGATGATTTTAGCTCGCACTTACTACAACGCGCTGTATAGTATATATTTAATTATGTAAGTTTTGTCATGTACTATTTGTTGTTTATTTTTTAAATTACACCATGAAAAAAGTCACCGGTATTGGCGGTATCTTCTTTAAAAGCAACGACCCGCAAAAGATGAACGATTGGTACGCTCAAAATTTGGGCCTTCCGGTAGAAAAATATGGAACCATGTTCAGGTGGCGCGATGCCGATAACCCAGAAAAGGAGGGAAGCACAGTTTGGAGCCCTTTTGATAAGGATACCAAATATTTTGAGCCATCAACCAAAGATTTCATGATCAATTACCGGGTTGAAAACCTGGAAGCACTGGTGGAGCAGTTAAGAAGCGACGGCGTAACCATAGTTGATGAAATAGCCACCTGCGATTACGGTAAATTTGTTCACATTCTTGACCCTGAAGGCAATAACATTGAGCTTTGGGAAGATGTAGGTTAAATCCCGGCCGGTTTGCTTATACAATTCAGCTGCGATCTCATCAGAAGTCTTATATAATAGAGCCCTTTATTATTTGAAGGGCTTTCTTTTTTTGCAAGATTCTGATGGCATCGATGTGAAATTTAAAATAACTTTAAGCTGCGTTTTTCGTAAAAAGAGTAATTTTATATATTTACATTTTGTGTAAATGCCCCCTATTAAATTAATACTATTACTATTTATTGTAACGGTTGGTTATGGTAAGTTGCAGGCAAAACAAGTTCAATCTCCTGTTAATACAGCTGCCAATAACTTAACCATTGCCGATTACGATAAGCTCGTGAAGCGCTATCGCTATTACAAGCCCGACTCTGCCGTTTATTTTGCCAACATGGCCATTGCCTATGCCCGCCGGGTTAATGATGGTAAAGGTGTTGCTACGATGCTCAATCATTTGGGAATGATAGATGACAACCGGGGCGAGTTTGATGCATCGAGGATAAAATATTTACAGGCGCTGGCCATTTACCGTAAACGGAAGGATGCCGTAGGCGAAGCCGCCGTTATTGTACGCCTGGGTGTAGTTGAACTGCGTAAGGGTAATTACGATAAGGCCATTGGCTGCTTTTTGCAATCGCTTAAAGTAAGTGAGCGCAGCAAGAATACCCAGGGCCGTATGGAGGCTTACTTAACCGTGGCCGAAGGTTACATGGGCCAGAAAAAACTGGATGTTGCCCTTAAATACCTCAACACTGCCGAAAAAATTAATAACACCATCCCGTTCTCTAACCTCTCGCTCAATATCTACAATGATTTTGGGGTGGTGTACCGCGAAATGGGTATGCCTGATCAAGCCAAGGCTTACCTCGAAAAGGGTATCATGTTGAGTGATGAACCGCAATACCAGGGATTACACATTACCCTCATTAATAACCTGGCTAAGGTATACAACAAGCAGGGCGATAAAGCCAAATCAATTGCATTGCAAAAATCGGCTTTAGAAAAAGCCCGCAGCATAAACAATTATTTGCGCGAATTGCAAACACTTACCGGCCTGGCCGATACCTACGGCACCAGCAATGCACCGCAAGCTTTATTTTATTTTAACCAGGCATTGGCTTTGGTTAAGGAGAAAGGCGCTTACAAACAGCAAATTGAAATTTTAAGCCGCCTGGCCGATCTGTACAAGTATCAAAAAGATTATCAAACCGCCTTGCTGATGAAAGAGCAGCAAAACGCACTGGCCGATAGTGTTTTTTATAAAACCATGGCCAAGCAGGTGGTCAGCCTACAGTCCGAGTATCAGTTGTACCGTTCTAAAGCCAGTGTGCGCGAGCTTAAGGCGCTTAATACCAGCCAAAAGTTTCAGCGTAATTTTTATATAGCTGCCGTGGCAGCCTGTTTACTCGTTATACTGGTAGTAGCTTATTATTTCTATCAAACTCGTCAGTTAAATAAGCAACTCAATAAGGTCAATGCCGATTTGCAGGAATCTAATAAAGTAAAAGATAAGCTATTCTCGGTATTGGCACACGACCTGCGGGCTCCTTTTGCCTCGGTGATAGATTTGCTGTACCTGTTGGATGATGAAGATATTACTGGTGAAGAAAAATCTCTGCTCATTAAACGCTTAACCAGCGCCAGCAATGTATCGTTAGAAACACTGAACATGCTGCTTAAATGGGGCGAAATGCAAATTAAGGGCGTTAGGCTCAATGCGTCTATTGTGCAGCCCAAACCTATTGTTAACCGGGTAATGAATTTGGTTGCTACCAATGCCGAGAAAAAGGACATTGTTGTGCAGGATACTGTTGACGATAATATTGCAGTAAGGGTAGACCCCAATCACTTTGAATTTGTAATGCGTAACCTGCTCTCAAACGCTGTGAAATTTACCCGACCTGGCGGTAGTATCTTTATTAGCGCCAGTATAGATCAGGGAGAAAATACCGTCATCTTTTCAGTGCGTGATAACGGCATAGGCATAAGTGCCGAGCGTTTGCCCTATGTGTTCGATATAAGCAACGCCAGTACCAAAGGCACGAGTAACGAAACCGGTACCAGTTTAGGCTTGCTTATATGCAAAGAATTTATGGACATGAACGGCGGCCGCATTTGGGTAGAAAGCCTGTTAAACGAAGGTTCGATATTTTATGTATCGTTACCACTGTTTAAGGTAACGCAAAGCAATGTGGCCACTATTAATCTGCCTGCTAAGCGCAGGACTTTCCCCCGCCAAAAACAAGCCTGAATTTTTATCCTGCGGTTACCACCTGTGCAGTATTACGGCTGGTTTGCTGCAGCAATACGGTTTTACCTTCGGTTAATTGCTGTAATAAGCTGTATTGATAATGCCTTAACGTAATGAGCGATAACTGATCGTTATACTTTACATTGAATTCCAGTTTCAGCTGGTTATATAATTGCTCAAAACGTTCTTCTACCCGGTCAAAGCAAACAGAAAGACTTAAGGCCGATGTTTGCATTACATTAACCTTCACCTGGTTTTGCGCAAATATGCGGTATACTTGGCTTAGCTGTTGCTCTGAAACAAAAGAATGGTCTTTGGCCGAAACGGAGATGAGCACCTGGTTCTGCTTCACAATAATAATGGCCTTATCAAATCGCTGATTTTCTGCGTTGCCAATAACGGTTCCGGGGGCATCAGGGTCGTTAAAAGGTTTTACCAGTAACGGGATACCTGCATTTTGAAGCGGCTTAATAGTTTTGGGGTGAATAACCGTGGCGCCATAGTAAGTCATTTCCATAGCTTCGGTGTATGAAAGCTCATCAAACTTAACGGTATCCTCAAAAAACTTCGGATCGGCGTTCAACACGCCCGGTACATCTTTCCAGGTGGTAACCGATTGCGCTTGCAAACAGGCCGCCAGTATGGAAGCCGTATAATCTGAGCCCTCACGACCTAATGTAGTAGTAAAGTTTTCTGACGTTCCGCCTAAAAAGCCTTGTGTTACTACAATGCTTTTTCCAAGCATCGTAGGCAGGTCTTGCTGTACACTGGCGCGGGTTTTAGGCCAGTCTACCACACCTTCGCGGTAAGTGTTATCAGTATGTATATAACCGCGTACATCCAGCCATTTGCTGGTTAAGCCTACCTGGTTCAGGTAAGCGTTCACAATACGGGTAGATAATAATTCGCCTACAGATACCAGTTGGTCGTAAATAAAGTCGTAGGTATCTACCGGCTCATCTTCCAGCATCCAGTCTATTTCTACAAAAGTATTGGCTACCTCATCAAACACCGGGTGGCTGCCGTCGAACAATTCATGCAGAATTTGATAATGATACTGTTTTACCTCTTCATACAGTTCGTGCACATCATCGGCCTGGTTAAAGTAGGCGTTGGTAAGTTTTTCGAGCGCGTTAGTGGTTTTGCCCATGGCCGATACCACGATGAGCAATTGCTCGTGCGTGTACTTTTTTACTACCTGTGCCAGGTTAGCTATACCGGCTGCATCTTTAACCGATGCGCCTCCAAATTTAAATACAAGCATTTAGTTAATATAACGGTCTACAACGGTGCCCGGCTGCAGCAATGTTTTTATTTGAGCGTAAGGAATATCTAAAGCCGTTTGTCCGGCGGCATAAGGTTTAATTTCATACTGATTGTATAAAAATTTTAAACCTATTGGCGTAATCAAAAAGTTCTTATTCAGGCTGAACTTTTCATCCTTAAAAAAGTAGTTTTCTTTAAGTGAGGCCGTTGGCGAGAGATTTTCCTGCTTCCTGAATATTGAATCGGCAACCTGGGTAAGCTTTTCTTCGTAGCCGGGTTTAAAAAGGCTGGCTAACTCAATCTTTTTATTAGCCTTAACATCCCAGTTTAAATATTTGATCATGGTAGCCCCATGCGCACCGCCGGTAAACTGGTAACCATTAAATTCGAGGCCCACCAGGCTGCTGTCTTGGCGTATCACATTAACCTTGCTATCCAGCTCAAAAAACATGGGCGAAGTTGGGTTTTCCTTTTTGAAATCTTTATAATCCTGCAAAAACTGCCCGGTTAATAGTTGCAGGCCGGCGATACCTTTCTGGCGGTCTAACAGCATAGACAGGCCGGTTACAATACTATCGTTTAACAATGCCTGTTTATCAAAGGCCGGGTATTTGAATTTTACAGTGGTGCAGGTACTATCGGGCTTGCCGGCGCAATCATCGGCTTTGGTATTAATTACCTTGAATTGGTAGGTAAGCGTATCGGTATAAATATCGGCCGTTTCTTTTTTGGGATTGCTGTTGCAGGCCATTAAACCTGCGGCTATGGTGGCCAGCATCAAATATTTGAATTTCATGGTTGATGATTTAAAATTTGTTCGGTTGATAGTGAAGCGTTGAGCCAGCCAGCTTCAAGACCAGCCTCGTACTTTTTGTAAAATTTAATGGCCGGTTCGTTCCAGTCGAGCACCTGCCAGCTCATGCCGTTAAAACCTAATTCACTTGCTTCTTGCACCAGGCGGTTAAACAACAGCTTGCCAATGCCTTTGCCTCGCATAATTTCGGTAACTACAAGGTCTTCAAGATACAAGCGGCTACCTTTCCAGGTAGAATAGCGCACGTAGTATAGGGCAAAACCTACAATAAAATCATCTACCTCGGCTACAAAGGCTTTCCAAACAGGGCGCGGACCAAACCCGGCTTCCTGAAAGTGCTGCAAGGTAACGGTTACCTCATCAGGAGCGCGCTCATAAATGGCTAACTCTTGTATCAACTCCATTAAACGCAGACAATCTTCCCGGCGTGCAACTCTTAAATGTGCTTTCATGACCCCTCCCCAACCCTCCCCAAAGGGGAGGGGGTTTTAATAATTTATTTGTTTGATAACTATGTTCTTAAAGCCCTCCCCTTTGGGGAGGGTTGGGAGGGGTGTTACCTCACCCCAAATATGGTACTACCCAGGCGCACCATGGTGCTGCCCATTTCTATAGCCAGCTTATAGTCTGACGACATGCCCATGCTCAGCGTATCAAAGGTATCTTCCTTGCGGAAATAGCTTTGCGTAATACCGTCGAAGAACGTGTCCAATTCGTAAAACTCTTCTTTGATCTGCTTTTCACTGTCGGTATTAGTGGCAATACCCATCAATCCGCGTATGCGTACATTTTTAAGTTCGGCAAATTCTTCTGAGCGCAACAGTTCAATTACTTCATCAAAACCCAATCCGTACTTGGTTTCTTCGTCGGCAATGTAAACCTGTAGCAGGTAGTCAATAACGCGTTTATTCTTCTCGGCTTGCTTATTAATTTCTTGCAGAAGTTTGAGGCTATCTACCGAATGTATCAAACTAATGAAAGGAGCAATATATTTTACTTTGTTGGTTTGCAGGTGACCTACCAGGTGCCATTCAATGTCTTTAGGCAGGGCTTCGTGCTTTTCTACCAGCTCTTGTACCTGGTTTTCGCCAAATACGCGTTGTCCTGCATCATAAGCTTCCTGTAAATCGCTGATAGGTTTGGTTTTTGATACGGCAACTAAGGTAACGTTTGCTATATCCAATTCGCTTTTCAAGCGTTTAATGTTATCGGTAATGCTCATTTAATGCGTAAATTTGCTGAGTTTATTTTATTATTTCTATCATAGCCTCTTATAAATCTTCAGGCGGCCGGGAAAGAAAAGCCCTCCCTCCTGGGGAGGGTTTGGGAGGGGCTTCTTTTTCGGTTGCTAAATTACAGAATGCGTATCTATATAATCTTGTTTTTTTTACCGCTGCTTTTTTTGATCTCTTGCAAGGATGAAAAGGCAGCAGGCATACTCAGCCATGAGGATATGCAGGCCGTTTTGGTTGATGTGCATATTGTAGATGGCACCCTGTTTGAAGTGCCCGCTTTTCCTGATAGCCTGTATAAATACAGTTTTAGCAAATATCAGCGGGTTTTTGACAAGCACCATACCGATAGTGCGCAGTTTAGAAAAAGCTTTATTTATTACACAGGCAAGCCCGATGAGCTATTTGATATTTACGAAAAGGTGGTGCCGGTCATTAAGGTGAAAGCCGATTCGGCCGCTAAAGTTAAACGGGTGGCCGACTCGCTCGAAAACAAAAAGCAGCAAAAAATAAATGAGGTAATTGCCAAACGCGCGGCCGATTCGATTAAGCGCATCAATAATAAAAAGCTCAAGGCCGATTCGTTAAAAAAGAAAAAGAATAAACCGGATTCAACGGTTATTAAAAAGAAAAGGTCGCTCTTTTTAGAGCGGGCCAAAAAATTTAGAGGAAAGAATGCTATATCCCGACAATAGTGCCGATAAACTGGGCTTTACCGAGGTAAAGGAACTGATAAAAGCACACTGCCTGAGCACCATGGGACAACAAATGGTGGACAAAATTCAGGTGATGAATAATTTTGACCTGATCAAAAAGTTTTTGAGCCAGGCACACGAGTTTAAGAATATTTTACAAAACGATGCGGCTTTGCCCATCAACCATTTTTTTGACATTAAAGCGCTGGCCAACAAAATACGCTTAGAGGGTGCATTTTTGGCCGAGGAAGAATTTTTTCAGATCCTGGCTTCGTTAACCACCGTGTTTGCCGTGATAGGCTACTTTAACGAGCGCGAAGGCCAATATCCCAACCTGGAAGCCTTGTTTGAGCACCTGCCTATTGAGAAGTCTATTCTCAAAAAGATAGATATGGTGATCGATCAAAAAGGTAAGATACGGCCAAACGCTTCGCGCGAGTTGCAGGATATAACGTCGGGCATCTCCAAAGCTGAGCAGGAAGCACGTAAGAAGATTGATCAGATCTTCAAAAGTGCAGCCAGTAATGGCTGGACGGCCGATGGCAGTTTAACCATACGCGATGGACGCTTATGTATCCCTTTACTGGCCGAAAACAAGCGTAAGGTTAAGGGTTTTATCCACGATGAATCATCAACCGGGCAAACCGTTTATTTGGAGCCCGAGGAGGTATTTACGCTCAACAACCGCATCCGTGATCTGGAGTTTGAACGCCGCCGCGAGATCATCAAGATCCTTACCCAGTTAACTGATGAATTACGGCCGTATGTGCCTTTGTTATTATCATACCACGGGCTGTTAACCAAGCTGGATTTTGTACGTGCCAAGGCGCTGTTTGCCCTTGATGTAGAAGGCGAAATGCCTGTTGTAGTGAACGAAGCACGTGTAAGGTTAACTAACGCACGTCACCCTTTACTTTTCTTGAGCTTTAAAAAGGAGCATAAAACCGTAGTGCCGCTGAATGTGAGCATTGATGAAGGTACGCGCATTATTACCGTATCGGGCCCTAACGCCGGTGGTAAATCGGTTTGTATGAAAACGCTGGGACTGCTGCAAATGATGGTGCAGGCTGGTTTGCTCATTCCGGCCGATGAAAGCAGTACGGTAGGCGTGTTCAGGCAAATGTTTGTAGATATTGGTGATGACCAATCGATAGAAAGTGACCTGAGTACTTACAGTGCTCACTTGAGTAAGATGAAGCACTTTGTAGAAATGGCTAACGGTAAAACCCTAATCTTGATTGATGAGTTTGGTACCGGTACCGACCCACAGTTTGGCGGACCCATTGCCGAAGCTGTGCTCGAATCGCTGAACCATAAAAAGGTGCGCGGCATGGTAACCACGCACTACTCTAACCTCAAAATATTTTCGAGTAATACCGAGGGTATCGAAAACGCATCCATGCTTTTTGATAACCAGCAAATGAAACCGCTGTACCAATTAGAAGTGGGCAAACCGGGTAGCTCGTATGCATTTGAGATAGCCCAAAAAATAGGCTTACCACCGCAGGTACTCAACCTGGCTAAAAACAAAATAAGCGCCGGACAAAAAAAAGTAGATACTTTACTGGTAGACCTCGAACGCGAAAAGAAAGAAATTTACGATACCCGCATCCAGCTTAACCGCCAGCAAAAGCGCGTAGACGATCTGCTTTCGGAAAACGAAAAGCTGAAAAACTATTTGGAAGAAAATCAAAAAGCGCTCATTCGTGATGCCAAACAACAGGCCAAAGAGATCATCACCAATGCCAATAAACTGGTAGAAAATACTATATCCGAAATAAAGAGTAGCCAGGCCGATAAAGAAACCACCCGCAACCTGCGCGAAAACCTGAGCAAAGAGTTACAAAAGAATACGGTTAAAGTCGAAACCACTGCTAAGCCGTCAAGTGACGAGGAGGAGTTAAAAGTTGGGGACTGGGTTAAACTGGTAGATTCGACCACCACCGGCCAAATCATAGAAATTGCCAAAGACAATATCATTATTGCCATCGGCGATTTACGCACTGTAGCCAAGCGTAAACGTGTACAAAAGGTATCACGCAAAGAAGTGCCCAAAGAGATACGCCGTGCCGGTACCAGTGCTTCGTCTACCAGCGACATGGCCAGCTTTAGCCCCGAGATTGATGTACGCGGCATGCGCGGCGAAGATGCCATCCACACCATTGAAAAGCTGCTCGACCGCGCCATCATGATGAGCTTCGGTTCTCTTAAGATCATCCACGGCAAAGGTGACGGCATCCTCCGCAAACTTATTCGCGGCTACTTCAAAAAGTACGACCAGATTAGCCACATGGAAGATGAACATGCTGACAGGGGCGGGGATGGTATTACTTATATTTATTTGAAATAAGCCCCTCCCAACCCTCCCCGGGAGGGAGGGCTTTAGCCAATCATGTCATTGCTGTAAAGGTCAGATAATTCGGGGACAAGCTTAACTTTAAATAACTAAGTTAACTTGTTATGCGCATTAACACGAGTGATCTGACCTTAAAGCGGAACTATTTGCAGACCTACCGCC
>NZ_BMDO01000018.1 GCF_014635825.1 Mucilaginibacter galii | reverse complement strand
TACCCCTTTTCCTTCGATTTGGGAGTGCAAAAGTAGGTTTATTTTTTGCCCTCGCAAACATCTTATGCGATTTTCTGTTTACGGCAACGCAACTGCCTTATTGTCAAGGAGAATTGTTTTAATGAAGTTACTGTCTCTTGAGACGAATCTGCTCGTGAAGAGCATTTAAAACTTTAAAGCATCTGCAACAACTTCAATTAGTAATGAAAATTTGCATATCCACCCCTCAATAACGTCCTCCTATTCCTCAACATGAGCACGCAGAAGCTTCGGCGGTGCTGATTTTATAATGAAAGACTTGGATTTTAAACCATTTGCAGCAGCGGTAAAGATGATATCTCCACTGGTGCCGGTGGATTGTACTATTACTTGTGCCAAACCGCTGAACAATTTACGTTTCCATACCGGTGCGGGGTTGACTAACTGTATCAAACCCGGATCCATGTTAATAATGTCCCAACTATTTTGCTTGGTTAATGGCACTGCTATAATAGTGATCGTGTTTTTTCCAGGCTTAATTACCGTCTTATCTAATACGAACGTGTTCCCTTTTTTGCTATAGGCTGTATTAGCAGTAATTTGTTTACCATTAATATATATGGTTTGCTGCTTGCCAATGCTTCTGTAAAAAAACCGGATAGTGGCCTGATCTAAATTTTGCGGCAATTCAAAACTTCCGCGGTAGGCAAGAGCTTTCACGCTGGCGGCAAACTCTTTGTTCCTGTCCTGTTGAAACGCGGGACTAAAATCTGTTTCAGGATATGCAGCTATAGTTGCAGCAGGAATATCTATACTTTCAATGTTACGTTCGCGCAAATTATTGATACTGGCTGTACGGATAGTTTCGATATACTGATCAGGCTCATGACTGGTAGGATCGCCGTTACCTACGCCTATGATCTTACCCGGACCGGTTACAGAGAAACGCACTTCGTTATCAGCATCAGGAACATGCAGCTTATTTTTATCTTTTACATCTACAGTAAGTATAGCTACATCCCGATTATTTGCAATCAACGATGTTTTATCACTTTGCAAATCAACCTGTGTTGCACTACCTGTAGATTTTACAACATCACGAAGAAATATTTTACCATCTCTATAGCCTACGGCTTCCAGTTGCCCCGGTTGATAGGCTACCTGCCACTCTAAGTGACCGTTCACCGGCATGGACTTTTTGCCCAGACTTCTCTTATTTAAGAAGAGTTCTACCTCGGTGCAATTACTATAGGCCCAAACCGGTATCATTTGTCCTTCTTTACCCATCCAATTCCAGTGAGGTAAAAGGTGTAGCGTGGGTAAGTATGTCCACCAGGAACGCAGATAGTATACATTATCTTTTGGAAAACCGCACTGATCGAGCATGCCAAAGTACGAACCCGTGGAGGGCCATTGGTAAGGCGTGGGTTCGCCTCTATAATCGAAACCCGTCCATATAAACATACCGGCTAAGTATGGGCGTTGGGCATAGTGTTTCCAGCCGTCTTCTATGCTTACAAAATCCTGGTTAGGCCGGCGGTCGTACGCTGCAATTTGTTGTTTAGCTTTATCGGTAAAATATATACCTCGCGATGCATGGGTAGATCCTTCTTCGGTGCCCCAGCTCCGCTGTGACGGAAACTTGTGATGTTGCTCATCGGTGCTGCCGTGGGTTATGTAATTGTACCCCATAACATCAATAGTGGTTGATATGCCATTACCCCAGCCCCCACTCACAGCCGCAGTAACAAAACGGGTTGTATCGAGGCTTTTTACATACTGCTGCATAGTGGCCGCAATACGTGCACCGGTTATGTTGCCCTCTATCCCCCACTCTTCGTTACCTATCGACCAGCTTATTACACTCGGATGGTTCCTGTCGCGCATCATGAGGCGTTTCATATCGCCCAACTCGGTTGAGGCTGTGCCCATTAAGCGGTTTTCGTCAATAACCAACATTCCTAAGCGATCGCAAGCCTCTAATAACTCCGGCGTGGGCGGGTTGTGAGAGCAGCGGTAAGCGTTGGCACCCATAGATTTTAGCGCTTTAATCCTGAAATCCTGCAAAGCATCGGGCATGGCCGAGCCTACTCCCGCGTGATCCTGGTGGTTATTGGTGCCTTTTATTTTGATGTGCTTACCATTTAAAAAGAACCCCTCGTTAGCATCGAACCTTATGGTGCGAATGCCGAACGTAGTTTCATATTTATCCTCAATAATTCCGCCGCTGCTCACTTCCGTTAATACCTTATATAGATAGGGTTTTTCAATAGACCATAGTTGAGGGTTAGGAATAACAATTGAATCTGCAACTTCCTTGTTTTGGAGTGATGATAAATATACGGACTTACCCGTACTGCTGGCCACTGCTTTACCCTCAGCATTAACAACGGTTTGTTTAATGATAATCGATTGCCGGGCATTACCCTCATTGATAACATCAGCCTTAATTTTTACAACAGCCACACCGGGCCTAACCGTTGCAGTTACAAATGTGCCCTCCGTGGCCACATGCAGTAAATTGGTTTTGTTGAGCCATACATGGCGGTATATGCCTGCACCTTCGTAAAACCAACCTTCTTCCATAGTAGCATCGGCGCGTACGGCGATCACATTTTCGCCGCCATAGTTAAGGTAACTGCTGATGTTATATTCAAAACCAAGGTAGCCGCTGGCATTGGTGCCCAAATAATGCCCGTTAATCCAAACTATGGCATTACGGTACACGCCATCAAAAGCTACACTGATTTGCCGGCCCTCGTCTGAAGCCGGTATGGTGAATGTTTTGCGGTACCAGCCTATACTGGCATCAGGGAAATTGCGGCCTATGGCTTTAAAGCCGTGGCTATAACTGGCCTTTTCGCTAAATGGTTGCTCAACGGCCCAGTCGTGGGGCAGGTTTAGCTTGCGCCACGAACGGTCGTCGAAGTCGGCAGCGGCGGCACCGTCGCCATAACCGGTTTTAGCCAGGTAAGAAAAGTAGCCAGTGGCATTACCAAAATCCTTATTCGTATCAAACGGATGACCAAAGGCAAAACGCCAGCCAAAATCCATGAGTAAATGCTCGCGTGGTGGCACCTTGGTTTGCGCAGAAACTTTGAATGCAACAAGCACAAGTAAACCAATAAATATTGTTCGTAGGTATGGTGTTAACATAGGTAAAGCAGTAGCAATGAAGACTAAGATAGAATAAGGTAACAGGTAAGAACTGTTTACTAATTGATATACAATAATAAGTGATATGACCTCAACTTAATGGTATCTTTATATCATATCCTGATGTTTTTTTGCTTCCACCGGTCATACTTCAATATATACATCACCGGCTATAAGCGTAAATACAATTATAAATTACCTTTGCAGCGTTTTATCCTCAAACCAGTATGACTACTTCCATTTTAATAATTGACGATGAAAAAAAATTAAGCGGTTTGCTTTCGCGCATTATAGAACTGGAAGGATTTCAGGTGCACCAGGCTGCTACCGGAAAAGAAGGTATAAAGCTACTTATGCAGGAGGATGTGCTGGTGGTACTAAGCGACGTCAAACTCCCCGATGTTAACGGCATAGAGCTGGTTAAAGACATTAAAGCTAAGAAGCCTTATGTAGAGGTAATTAATTTAACTGCCTACGGCACCATTGCCGATGGCGTGAAAGCTATGCAAAACGGTGCCTTTAATTATATTACCAAAGGCGACGATAACGATAAGATTATCCCCTTAATATACCAGGCAGTTGATAAGGCTCAACTACAAAAACGCGTTTATGACCTGGAGAAGAAAGTGCAGAACAAATACAGCTTTGCGCAGATCATTGGCACTTCCAAGCCGGTTACCGATGCAGTAAGCCTTGCCCGCAAAGTAGCCGCTACCGATACCACCGTTTTGCTCCTGGGCGAAACAGGTACAGGCAAAGAAGTATTTGCCTCTGCTATCCACTATGAAAGCCAGCGCAGGTTGATGCCCTTTGTGGCTATTAATTGCAGCAGTTTTACGGCAGAATTATTGGAAAGCGAACTCTTCGGCTACAAAGCCGGAGCTTTCACCGGTGCGGTGAAAGACAAGAAAGGCCTTTTGGAAGAAGCGCAGCACGGCACCGTATTTTTAGATGAAATTGGTGAGGTAAGCATGGAACTGCAAGCCAAATTGCTGCGCGTTTTGGAAAGTAAAACTTTCATCAAGGTGGGCGACACACAAACCACCAAGGTAAACCTGCGTATCCTGGCCGCCACCAACCGCGACTTGCAGAAAGAAGCCGAGGCTGGCCGCTTCCGGTTAGATCTGTTTTACCGTTTATCGGTATTTACTATCAGCCTGCCTTCGTTAAATGAGCGTAAAGGCGATATTGAAGCACTGGCACAGTATTATTTAGATCAATTTGCCACCAAGGCAGGCAGGCGCCCAATGAAACTAACGCCCGATTTTATACGGCTGCTCAACCAGCACCAATGGAAAGGTAACATCCGCGAACTAAAGAACGTAATGGAACGCATCGTGATCTTGGCCGACGATGACACCCTTACCCCCGACCTGCTCCCGCCCGAATTTAACTACGTTAGCACAAATACCAACGCTTTAGACCTGGAAACGGTAGAGCGCCAGCATATTCAAAAGGTACTATCCCACACCCGTGGCAACAAAACCGAAACTGCCCGGTTGTTGGGCATTGGATTAACTACGTTGTATAGGAAGTTAGATGAGTATAAGTTAGGTTAATCGTCCCTTTGCGGCTTCCATTGTTATTTCCTTTAGATGGTGAGAAATCCTGTTCGGGAGGTTAGTACGTTTTGAACCTTGTTTTGTGCTAATAAACAAATTTCGTCTACTCAATTGCCGCAACGGCTGTTACTCTGTCATAGCCACAAAGTAACCAAAAGGCCTATCCAGCGCAATCCCTGCCTTTGCCCGTCGGCGCACCCGGCCGGGTGCGCCGACGGGCCCTCACTTCTTCTGAACGGTAGCGTTACTTAGTAAAGATTTTTGTGTTAATGCGTATTTCATTCCCTCCCTCGGGAGGGCAGGGAGGGGTTTAATGAAGCGGTTCACCAACAATACTTGTCAAACTCATGAAGGGTTTAATAAAGCTTTTCACTATGCAAGCGTATTAAACCCCTCCCTCCCATAACACCTTCCAGCCGCACACCTCCCTAAGGAGGGAATTATAAAAAAGCAATTAGCATAGCGGAAGCAGCTTGGTTATCGGTGTTTTCATCATGAAATAAGTAAAGCGGTTGCGGCCATTGCAGGTGAGTAAGACCATTAGAGCTAAATAAGTCCAATCAGCACACCTCCCCTTTCCAAAATGGAAACCAACCCTACCAAAATGGAAGGGTTTTCAATTCTACAAAAAAATAAAATATACACAACCAGTTAATTATCAAATATTTAACAACAAATAACCAAGAACGGCATCCAAATTGGCAATAGGGTTAAAAACAAATACTATGCTTACCCTTATGCTTTTTGCCGCTTTGCTTTTGCTCTGCTGGCTCATCTTTAAAACCATCGACTGGTTCGAAAAAATCTAAAAACTATGTTAGCGCTATTTATCATCTCTCTGGCAGTTTTTGCATACATGGTGTATGTACTGCTTAAACCCGAAAAATTTTAACCTTCTCAAACAATGAACACTGAACTATTAGGCATCATTGCATCTTTTGCCATTACGCTGATCATCGCCATTCCGCTGGGTAAGTACCTGGCCAAAATGTTTGCCGGTGAGCACGTATGGACAGATTTTATGAAGCCGCTCGAAAGAGGCATTTTTAAATTAGCCGGTATTAACCCTAAAGAGCCGATGAACTGGAAACAGTTTTTGAAGGCGATGATGGTGATCAATATTTTATGGCTGGCTTATGGCTTTTTTGTATTGATCTATCAGGATAAATTACCCCTGAACCCTGATGGTAACCCCGGCATGACGGCCGACCTGGCTTTTAACACCATTATTAGCTTTGTGGTGAACTGTAACTTACAGCATTACTCGGGCGAAAGCGGCCTTACATATTTAACGCAGCATTTCATCGTCATGTTTTTGCAGTTTACCAGTGCCGCTACAGGTATTGCAGCTGCTGTGGCCTTGTTTAAAGCATTCCGCGACAAAACCACTACCGATTTGGGTAACTTTTGGGATTTCTTTGTAAAAAGCATTACCCGCTTGTTATTACCCTTATCTATCGTAATAGCCCTAATACTTACTTTCAACGGCACACCATCAAGTTACGCCGGTAAAGACCAGTTTATTTCTATGCAGGGCGATATCGTAAATGTATCGCGCGGACCGGCTGCCCAAATGATTGCCATTAAACACTTAGGTACTAACGGTGGCGGCTGGTTTGGTGCCAACTCGGCCCACCCGCTCGAAAACCCTAACTATTTGACCAACATGGTCGAGATCGTATCGCAAATGATCGTCCCTATGGCTATGATATTGGCTTTCGGCATTTTCATCAGACGTAAAAAATTAGGCTTGGTCATATTCGGTGTAATGACGGTGGGTATGTTCATGCTCATGATTCCTACCATAACCAGCGAATTAGGCGGCAACCCTGCCATTGCCAAAATGGGAATAACACAAGCTACCGGCGCCATGGAAGGCAAAGAGGTACGCTTTGGCCCTACGGCTACCGCGTACTGGAGCACGCTGACTACCATCGTATCCACCGGATCGGTTAACGGTATGCACGATAGCACCATGCCGCTTACGGGCTTATGGCAACTGCTGGGCATGATGATCAACGGATTCTTTGGTGGTTGTGGTGTGGGTATTCTTAACTACTTTATATACCTCATTATAGCCGTATTTATATCGGGTTTAATGGTAGGTCGTACCCCCGAGTTTTTGGGCCACAAGGTAGAGGCCCGCGAAGTAAAGATTGCTGCAATTATAACGTTGCTAAGTCCGCTGTTAATTATGGCAGGCACCGCTATAGCCAGTTATGTATTTATGGCCCATGGCAATGCCGACTGGGCGGTTAAACCGGCCAACTGGTTAAATAACCCCGGTTACCATGGTTTTAGCGAAATGCTTTATGAAATGACCTCTGCTAATGCCAACAACGGTTCGGGATTTGAAGGCCTGGGCGATAATAACATATTTTGGAACGTAAGCACAGGTATCATATTGATATTGGGCAGGTTCCTACCAATTTTTGGACCGATAGCCATAGCAGGCTTGCTGGCACAAAAGAAATACGTACCCGAAAGTGCAGGCACATTGCGTGTAGATACTGTAACCTTTGGCCTCATGACCTTTGCAATTATACTGGTGTTAAACGCATTGTCTTATTTCCCTGCACTGGTACTTGGCCCAATTGCCGAATATTTTTCAATGATTAAATAACCCCCTCTAAGTCTCCCCCAAAAGGGGAGACTTAAGAAAAACTTTCATTAACTCTTTAAAAATACCTCCTTATAATGTCCTCCCCTTTGGGGAGGGTTGGGAGGGGTAACAATGAAATCTCAATCTAATAAATTATTTGAACCTGCGCTGGTACAATCTGCCTTAAAACAGTCGTTCATTAAACTTAACCCTAAAGTGATGATGCGCAACCCGGTAATGTTTACCGTGGAAATAGGCACCGCCATTATGCTGTATGTAACTATTTATAGCTTAACACATACAGGCCAGGGTACTTTTGTATATAACTTCTTCATCTTTTTAATACTGCTGCTCACCTTACTGTTTGCCAACTTTGCCGAAGCTATAGCCGAGGCTCGTGGTAAAGCACAAGCCGACAGTTTACGTAAAACCCGCGAAGACACACCTGCCAATGTGATTGACAGTGATGGCAACATAACTATAGTATCATCAAACCAATTAAAAAAGGGTGATATGTTTGTTTGTGAAGCTGGTGAAACCATCCCTACCGATGGTGAAATTGTGGAAGGTTTAGCAACGATTGATGAATCGGCCATTACAGGCGAATCGGCTCCGGTTATCCGCGAATCGGGTGGTGATAAATCATCCGTTACAGGTGGTACCAAAGTACTGTCTGACCGTATCAAAGTAATGGTGACCACACAACCGGGCGAAAGTTTTTTGGACAAGATGATTGCCCTGGTTGAAGGTGCGTCACGCCAGAAAACACCTAACGAAGTAGCTTTAACCATTTTGCTTGCCAGCTTTACTATCGTGTTTATTATAGTATGTGTAACCCTGAAGCCATTTGCAGATTATGCCCACACCCCTATTACAGTAGCCGCATTAATATCGTTGTTCGTATGTTTAATTCCCACCACCATAGGCGGTTTACTTTCGGCCATTGGTATTGCCGGTATGGACAGGGCCTTACGTGCCAACGTAATTACCAAAAGTGGTAAAGCCGTTGAAACCGCAGGAGATATTGACGTATTGCTGTTAGATAAAACCGGTACCATTACTATAGGTAACCGTAAAGCTACGCAGTTTTGGCCTGCACCGGGTGTATCGCCCGAAGATTTGGTTAAAGCCTGTGTACTGGCATCTTTAAGTGATGAAACGCCCGAAGGAAAATCAATTATTGAACTGGCGCAGCATGGCAACAACCGCATTTCTTTACAAGCACCGCAAGGTTCGCTGGCCATTAAATTTACCGCCGAAACCCGCTCAAGCGGTATTGATACCCCTGATGGGATGCGTATACGTAAAGGAGCATACGATTCTATGCGTAAACTGGCGCTTAATGCCGGCCATACCATGCAGGCTGCGGTTAAAGAACGTGTAGAAGCCATATCCTCAAACGGTGGTACCCCATTGGTGGTTACTCAAAACGAGGAGATTTTAGGTACCGTTGAATTACAGGATATTATTAAACCCGGCATTGCCGAACGTTTTGAGCGCCTGCGTAAAATGGGTGTTAAAACCGTAATGGTAACCGGCGATAACCCTTTAACAGCCAAGTTTATTGCCGAAAAGGCCGGTGTGGACGATTTTATAGCCGAGGCAAAGCCCGAAGATAAAATGAACTACATTAAACAGGAACAAGCCAGCGGTAAACTGGTAGCCATGATGGGCGACGGTACCAACGATGCCCCTGCCCTGGCCCAGGCCGATGTTGGCGTGGCTATGAACAGTGGTACCCAGGCCGCTAAAGAAGCCGGTAACATGGTGGATTTGGATAACGACCCTACCAAGCTCATTGAGATTGTGGAGATAGGCAAGCAGTTGTTGATTACCCGCGGTACACTAACCACCTTTAGTATTGCTAACGATGTGGCCAAGTATTTTGCCATTGTACCTGCCTTGTTTATTGCCTCTATCCCGGCGCTGCAAAGTATGAACATTATGCGCCTGCATAGCCCCGAAAGCGCTATCCTATCGGCCGTGATCTTTAACGCCATCATTATCCCGATGCTGATACCACTGGCCTTGAAAGGTGTAGAATACAAACCCATAGGCGCCACCGCCCTGCTACGCCGCAACCTGCTGCTATATGGCGTAGGTGGTGTAGTAGCCCCGTTTATTGGTATTAAATTGATTGATTTAGTGGTAGGGTTAATGGTGTAAGCCTCTCCCAACCCTCCCCGGGAGGGAGGGCTTTAAGCCACAGCATGTCAGTCTGAGCCTGTCGAAGACTTAGCAAAGCGTAGAATGCTTCGACAAGCTCAGCATGACAAACAAAAAAATAAACACTTAAAAACAAATGCTTCTTTAAAGCCCTCCCTCCCGGGGAGGGTTTGGGAGGGGCGACTTTTAATCATGAAAACATTAACACAGTCAATAAGACTAACCCTCGTACTCCTTGTACTTTTATGCGTAATATATCCCGTGCTAATTTCCTTTGCAGGCAAGCTCTCTAAAGGACAAGGCGACGGTGAAAAAGTAACCCTGAACGGAAAAACAGTAGGCTACGCCTTGCTGGGTCAAAAATTTGACAAGCCGCAATATTTCTGGAGCCGTCCGTCGGCTGTTGGTTATAATGCTGCCGGTTCGGCGGGTTCTAACAAAGGCCCAAGCAACCCCGATTATTTAAAAGATGTGCAAAGCCGCATAGATACCCTGTTGAAATACAACCCCGGCATCAAAAAAAGCGATATTCCCGCCGATATGGTTACTTCATCGGGTAGTGGTTTAGATCCGGCTATTTCACCACAGGGCGCCGCCATACAAATTAAACGCATTGCCGCCATCCGCAAAATCGACGAAAAACAAGTAGCCGACCTGGTAGCCGTCAACACACAAAAACCATTGTTAGGCTTATTCGGCCCATCAACCGTAAATGTGTTAGAACTGAATATAGCACTTGATAAGTTAAAGTAAGCCCCACCCCGGCCCTCCCCGGGAGGGAGGGAGATTGAAAATTTACCACCTGTCAGTTTGAGCCTGTCGAAGACTTAGCAAAGCGGCGATTGCTTCGACAAGCTCAGTATGACAAACAAAAAAACAAACACTTTATACAACATGCTTCTTAAAGCCCTCCCTCCCGGGGAGGGTTGGGAGGGGCTGACTATTACATTCCATGAAAACTCTACTACTCGCAGCCGCCCTTAGCTGCACCGCTATATTTACTCAAGCACAAACCTAAGACAGCACTAAAACAGGCAAGCTGACTATTACCGGCTACGCCGAACTTTACTACGGGTTCGATTTTAACCGCCCTGCAGATAATAACCGTCCCGGTTTTGTATACTCGCACAACCGCCATAACGAGGTAAATCTTAATTTAGGCTTTATTAAAGCCAATTATGATAATGGCATGCTGCGTGCCAACCTGGCCCTAATGGCCGGCACTTATGCCAACGCCAATTTAGCTGCCGAGCCCGGCGTTTTAAAAAATGTATTTGAAGCTAATGCGGGCATCAAGGTATCAAAAACAGCCAACCTGTGGTTAGATGCCGGTATCTTCTCCTCTCACATAGGTTTTGAAAGCGCCATCTCCAAAGACTGCTGGGTACTCACACGCAACATTGCGTCAGAAAACACGCCCTACTATGAATCGGGAGCCAAGTTAACCTACACCACTACCGATGGTAAACTTACCCTTACCGGTTTGTACTTGAACGGCTGGCAGCGTATCAATCGTCAAAATGCCAACAGCAAACCTGCCGGTGGTTTGCAGGTGTACTACAAACCTACCGATAAGATTACCCTGAACTACAGCAACTACCTGGGCACCGAAGGCGCCGATACGGTGAGGCTACGCCGTTTCTACAATAACTTTTACGGCATATTCCAGTTAACCAATAGCTTTGGAATTACTGCAGGTTTCGACTATGGCATACAGCAACAAGCCAAGGGTAGTAGCGATTACTACAATGTAATATCGCCGGTGGCCATAGCCCGCTACCAGTTTGCCAGCAAGTGGGCAGTAGCCGGACGGGTAGAATACTACAAGGATAAGAACGGCGTATTAATAGCCACCGGTACACCAAACGGTTTTAAAACCACAGGCTATTCCCTTAACCTCGACTATGCCCCCATACCTAATGCCCTGCTGCGTTTAGAAGGTAAAGTTTACGATAGTAAAGATGCGGTGTTCACACGTTTGGGTAATCCGGTTAATACTAATCCGCTCATCACGGCCAGCATGGCAGTATCATTTTAAGAGCGTTTTTTCAGGTGGTTCATGGTGTTTTGGCAGATTAATCCACCAGCTTCATGAGCCTCCTGAAAAAATTGAGGAAAAATGTAATTTTATGAAGAATTAGATAAAGTTTTTGAAGATGCCTGAAGAAGAACATAAAGATAATTCGGTTAAAACCTTCATAGAACTGGTTAAGAAATCCAGGCGCGGAAAGCTGAAGATCTACATTGGCATGAGTGCCGGTGTGGGCAAAAGCTACCGTATGTTGCAGGAGGCACATGCCTTGCAGCGTAATGGCATCAACATTCAGATTGGCTATATTGAAACCCATAACCGTGCCGAAACCCATGCCCTACTTGCCGGCTTACCCATAATTGCCCGCCGCAAAACCTTCTACAAAGGTAAGGAACTGGAAGAGATGGACTTACAAGGCATCTTAAACCGACACCCCGAGGTAGTTATTGTAGATGAACTGGCCCATACTAACATTGAGGGCAGCAAGAACAACAAGCGCTGGCAAGACGTATTTGACATTTTAGAGGCCGGTATAAGCGTTATTAGTGCTGTGAACATCCAGCATCTCGAAAGCCTGAACGAAGAAGTAGAAGATATTACTGGTATTGCCATTACGGAGCGCATTCCAGATAAAATACTGCAACTGGCCGACGAAATTGTAAACATTGACCTCACCGCCGATGAGTTGATAGACCGCCTGCGCGATGGTAAAATTTACGACAAAAGCAAAGTGGCACTTGCCTTACAAAATTTTTTTCAAAGCGATAAGATATTGCAGTTGAGGGAAATGGCGTTAAAAGAAGTAGCCCATCACCTGGAAAGAAAGATTGATATTGAGGTTCCCAAACAAATCAAACTGCGACCCGAAAAGTTCCTGGCCTGCATATCTTCTAACTCAGAAACAGCAAAGATCGTAATTCGTAAAACGGCTCGACTGGCATCCTATTACCGGTCGCCCTGGGTGGTTTTATATATACAAAGCAGCAGTGAAAGCCTTGATAAGATAAAGCTGGATAAACAGCGGCATTTAATTAATAACTTTAAACTCGCAACCGAACTGGGTGCCGAGGTGGTAAAATTGAAGAGCGACCAAATAACCCAAGCCATTATGCAGGTGGCCGAAGAGCGGGAAATAACCACCATATGCATTGGTAAGCCCCACCTGAGCTTATTCCAGGTAATTTTAAGAACCGCGGTATTTAACGAGTTGCTCCGAAAACTGGCAGCTACAGATACCGACTTAGTGATACTCTCATGAAAATTAAAACCAAGCTCCGATTAGGATTCGGCTTTTTATTCGTTGTCGTTCTGTTTTTTGGCGCTATAGCCATCTACTACATTCAGGAGATTTCCGAAAATGCCAAAGTTATCCTGAAAGACAATTACGAAACCCTGAGCTACACCCGCGAAATGCGTACCCTGCTCGATGAAAACGACTTGCCGCTTACACCATCCGTAGCAGCAAAGTTTAACGGACAGCTGCAAAAAGAAGAACGGAATATCACTGAAAAAGGTGAGCATGAGGCCGTTGCACTCCTAAGAAAAGCTTTTAACAAGCTTCAGCAACAACCAACCGCCATAGCAAATCAAAAGTTGGCCGAACGCGAGATACGCTCGCATTTGAGGCAAATTGAGCTATTAAATATGCAGGCCATTGTACGTAAAAATGATACGGCCAGGGCATCAGTGAACAAAGCCAGCCTTATCCTTGGCTTTGCGGGCACGTTCACATTTTTGGTACTTTTCAGCTTCAGTGTAAACTTTCCAGGCTTTATAGCTAATCCCTTACGCGCATTATTGGAAGGTATTAAGGAGATCAGCGAGAAAAATTATAGTAAGCGCCTGCATTTTGACCAGGGCGATGAGTTTGCCGAGGTAGCCGGTGCCTTTAACAACATGGCATCAAGATTGAACGAGTGGGAAAACAGCAATCTGGCTACCGTACTCTCCGAAAAGCGCCGCATTGAAACCATTATTGAACAAATGCAGGATGCTATTTTGGGAATCAACGAAAATGAGGAAGTGCTGTTTATGAACGATGCTGCACGCAAGGTACTCAACATAACCGAAGACAAAATAGTAGGACAAAACACACAGAAACTGGTGCAAAACAACGACCTGTTCAGGTCTATGATCGCTAACAGTTCGGCCATTAAGCCACTAAAAATTGTGCTGGATGGCAAAGAGCTGCACTTCCAGTTGCAAAGCAGGGATATACTTGTGCCTAATTTAGATAAGCAGGGCGAAGCTGTCAAGATAGCTACAAAATCTGCCGGTAAGGTTTATGTATTGCGTAATATTACCGAGTTTAAGGAGCGCGATGAAGCGAAGACTAATTTTATCGCTACGATATCGCATGAGTTGAAAACGCCTATATCTTCTATTAAAATGAGTTTGAAACTCTTAAACGATGAACGTGTAGGAAACATGAACACCGAGCAGCAGCAGTTAATTGCACATATTCAGGACGATAGCACCCGCTTGCTCAAGATCACCAGCGAATTACTGGAACTATCGCAAGTTGAAACCGGCAACATTCAGCTTAATTTCATCCCGGTAGAGCCAACCCAAATTTTGGAATATGCCTTGCAGTCGGTCAAATTTCAGGCAGATCAAAAGAATGTATATTTAGAAGTAGTTAAAGAAGATAACCTGCCAAACGTACAGGCAGATGTTGAGAAGACCGCTTGGGTACTGGTCAACTTTTTATCCAACGCGCTGCGCTACAGTTCGGAGAAATCTAAGATTGTTATCAGCCTAAAAGCTCGCAACGGGCATGTAGAGTTTTCTGTAAAAGATTTTGGGAAAGGCATCGACGAGCAATATCAGAAACGCCTGTTCGACAGGTATTTCCAAGTACCAACCGATGGGCAAAACAAGTCGGGCTCAGGCTTGGGTCTCGCCATATCTAAAGACTTTATTGAAGCACAGCAAGGTAAAATTTGGGTAGAAAGTGCTATTGGCGAAGGCAGCAAATTTGCTTTTGTACTTCCGGCAAGCAGTTAAATGTTATACAAAACTATAATGCATTCATTTAATCACTTTGTGTTATGGCAATAATTGTTTATTGTACATAATGCTCAATTTGACCCTCTTAAATATAAAAGAAAATAAGGGTTGTTCATATTATTGAAGGGCTAAAAAGCACAAAACCCCTTAAACTTGCGCTCAAGAGGCTTGTGCCATCCTAAAACCAACTAATCAGAACTATCTTGTTTTGGAAGAAACCAAATCGTTTAAGTATTTCTCGAGGCGTGTATAACCGTCTTTGTCAACCTTATTGGTGTCGGCATTGCTCTGAACACTAAGCTTATGCGTACTCTCCCAGGTATCAGGAATACCGTTACGGTTATTATCGGCCAGTGTTTTTGCGGAGGGCAATTCGCCCTGTCCACCGGCATCAACTTCCGATTTGAAGATCACGCCTTCTTTGCCCAAGCTTGAGAGGTAGCCTATAATACGGTTGTCAACCGCATCGCGCTGAAGTGAAGCACCCGCCTCGGCTAAAACCTTCTGGTAAGCTTGCGTTGCACTTTCAATTTTAACTCCCGTTAGAAAATTAGGCTTGCTGAGCATGGTAAGGCCACGCTTCACAAAGTCCGAATCAACGGTAAGGCGGCCATTTAACCTGCCATCTTTATTCATATCTACATAATTACCTTGATGATACACATGGTCTGTGGCGGTAAACATCCCTATAAAGGCATGTCCCGAGTTAGGTCCGGCTATGAAGTAATTATTAATAACGTCCTGGTAATGTGGCGCACCTGAATGTCCACCTACGAAACCGTTAACGCCCCAGTTATAAACCACATTATTAATGTATTCGATACCGGCCTTAGCTTTAGGATTGCGGCTTTGATTATCAATCCAAAGCGTATGATGTACGGTAATATTGGTAGGATTCTCGAACAAAGCCCCAAAGCGCTGAGGATCAACAGGCTCACCGATAAGGCAATACTGTAAGGTAATGTTTTTAGACTCTTTAATGTGCAAGTTATCCCACCTGCCCCACTCTACGCTTACATGGTCGAATATAACATCCTTACAATTATCTGCCACAACCGTACAGGCACCACGAGGCATATTAATGCTTCCCCGGAAGCGCATATAACGTATAATGCTGCTATCGGCAAAGGAAACGCCATTGCCGTATATCACAATGCCCTGACCCGGTGAGGTTTGCCCCGCTATAGTAATTTTGGGTGAGGCCGCTATTTTATCTTTGATGCGAATTACACCGGTTACATCGAAAACAATGATGCGGTTGGGTTGACTTACTGCATCGCGGAAAGAACCGTCGCCTTTATCATTTAAATTGGTAACATGGTATACCGAACCTCCCCTGCCCCCGGTGGCAAAACGGCCAAAACCCTCGGCCCCTGGAAATGCTAATTGCTGCGCATTAACTTGAGTAGATGACAAACCTAAGGTTGCAGCAACAAAGCAAATGGCATGAAATGCCTTCGCTTTGTGCTTTAAAAGTTGATTAAAATACATATTTATTGATAAAATCCTTATTAAAATAGGTTTTCTTACTATTTGAATGGCAGAAACCAATTGGCCTTGTTCATGAGCTTTGCGCGGACGGTTGCCGCTGCCGGATTGCCATCTTTCAGGAGTTTGTTATAAACCTTATCAGCCAAAAATGCAGGGTCGTTGCGGCGGTTGGCAATACGCATGAGGTCTTGCCAGCGGTTACCTTCAAAGGCCAGTTCCAGCGCGGCCTCATCTATGATCTTGTTTTCCATACCCAGCATGTCTTGTTGGAAAGTTACCGGCAACAAGGTGGTGCCTACCCTAGCGCGGATGCCCAGGTTACGGTGATACTTTCCTCTAATAGAGGGTGCATCCAGTTTGCGGGCATCAAAATCGTAAGGTGTGGGTTGTAGGGTAATTCTGCGCAACGTTGGGTCGGGTTGGTTAAGGTCATCATAAGCGCTTTTTATACCAGCGTTTACCAGCGCCCAGGCAATTTTGGTTTGCCCGTCGCGGTTGGCAGCTTCAGCATAACGCAGGTGCAGGGTTGCGGTGCGATACAAAAACCATTTACCGCTTTTTTCGAGGAGATTGATAGGCAGGCCGGTGGACGTGTTTAAGTAATTATACAAAAACTTCACAATTACCGGTTGGCCGTTAATGATCTTGTAGGAGGTATTTGGCCCTCTATAATCGAAAGGCGTGCCATCATTCTGCGCTTGCGCGTTCCAGTTGTCTATGGCAGTTTGCGAGGGTTTAACCAAATAGCTACCTCCCGAATTGGCAAACAGGTTCACAAATGGATTCTCTGGCGTAAATGCCTTATCAAATACCATAGACCAGATCCACTCGGTTTGGTACTCGCGGTCTTGTGGCGAGCGTGAGAATAATGCCTGCCAATTACTTACTGTAACGGCGTCATTATCGGTACCGCTATTTAGCGTGTAGGTATTAAAGTAATTGTAACTATCGCTTGGCCCAACCGGCGTCGAGGTTTCCAATACACGCTTGTAAACTACCGCGGCATTATGGTAGTCATTGTTCCACAGGTACAAATCGCCCAGGAGACAGTTTTTGTTGATGAAGAAAATTTTAGAGGGGTAGCCATCTATTTGGGTAACTAATGAATTTGCTGCCGGGTAAGGGTCTTTAAAAGGCAGTGCTTCCATAAAAGTAATCAGCGTTTTTACCAATGCATCAAGCGTTAAACGCGGATATTTACTGGCATCCCTTACATCGGCAGCATTGGTCAGGCTTTCGGTTACGTAAGGTACTTCTCCAAAATGCAGGCCTAACTGGAAGTATAACCAGGAACGTAGGGCAGCTACATCGCTCCAACGCTGGTTAAAGTCATTGGCGGTTAGCTTTTGGGTATCGTACATGATCTTCAGGTTCTTCATCACGTCGTTACAATTCAATATAACGGCGTAAAAAGGCTGCGGATCGGCAAATGAATTGCCTGCCTGCACGTTGTGCGTGTTGATCTGCTGTAATTCGGCACCGGCGTTGGGCGTTACCTCCATCAGGTCGGCACGCAGTTCGTTCATAATTTCGTACTGCTGGGCGAGGCCTAACAGCTTACCATAAATGCCCATGACCGCAGCATTCGCATCATATATATTCTGATAAACGTTTTTGTACTCTACCTGATTTTGAGGCTCAACATCGTACATATTTTTGCACGAGAACGAGCCGGATAGCAATACAGCCAGTGCAGCAGTTTTTATAACAGGTGATATTTTAAATTTCATGTTGTTCTGCAATTATTATAAACCAATACGCACACCCAACTGTGCCGATCTGAACTGTGGCTCCAAAGCCGTGTCAATACCTTGTGTTAGCGGACTACCTGTTGCGCTAAACTCCGGGTCGTAACCCAGGTATTTTGTGAAAGTGAACAGGTTATCGGCCGTTAAATAAATGGTGGCATATTTCAATGCCTTTGGTTTTACCGGTAAGTTGTAACTGATAGAAAGTGTTCTTAAACGCAGGTACGAACCATCTTCAATAAAACGGTCTGAGAAACGGGCGTTACCCATTGGGTCGCCGTAGGCTGCCCTCGGCACGTCGGTTACCTGGCCGTCAAACCTCCACCTGTTTACCACGTTGCCAAACTGGTTGGCCGGCGATGACATAGACTCCAGTATATTGCGCGGACGATTGTATAACTGGTTGCCACTACTAAAGGTAAACAAGGCATTCAACGATATATTTTTATAGGCTAGCCTTCCGTTAAAGCTACCCACCAAATCGGGGTTTGGGTTACCAATGTTCACCCGGTCGTTATCATCAATCACACCATCTTTGTTGGTATCAACAAAGCGAACATCTCCACCCCTGAATGGGATAAGGCTACCATCTGTCCCGCGGATGTTTAGGTTGGCTCCGGCAGCCTCTGCGTTAGACGTGTACACGCCATTGGTTTGATAACCGTAAAATATAGCGGCCGATTGGCCAACTTTGGTAATAACTGTTGCCCCGCCGTAATTAGTAATCTGATTATCGGCAGGTAAAGCGGTAATGCGATTACTGTAGGTTGACAGGTTAACGCCCACATCAAACTTCACAGCACTATTCACAATACGGCTGTTCAGGCTAAAATCTATCCCGTTTGTACGCATGGCACCGCTGTTGGCAATTACATAACGCATACCGGCGGCACTGCTAACCGGATCGAACGTGATCATTTTAGAAGTAACGTTGTGGTAAGCATCAATGCTGAAAGTTACACGCTCGTTAAACAAAGCTACATCAATGCCTATGTTTGCTTTTTTGCTTAGCTCCCACTGTAATTGCGAGTTGGCAATGTTGCCTACTACCAGCCCTTGCGAGCCCAGCAAGTTTTGCGATACGTAATAAGAACGTGTACTAAAGTTGCCAATATCATCATTACCGGTTAAACCATAGCTGGCGCGTATTTTAAGCATGTCTATAGCGCGTATATTAGAAAGAAACTCTTCTGAGGAAACCAGCCATCCGGCTGAAACCGATGGCAATACGGCGTACTTGTTGCCTGCTATATTCAACGCATTAGGAATATCTTTCCCAAAGCGTGAAGAACCATCGGCAGATAGGTTTGCCGAGAGGAAGTACTTGTGCCTGAAACTGTAATTAGCAGCTGCATAAGTGTTTAACCATTTCCAGTGCCCGTAATCGCCGATTAGGCGGCGCAGGTTGCTTACACCATTGCCAATAGTTACAAAATCATCGGTGGGCGAGTTGAATCCCTGTGCGTAATCCTGCTCACTTTCGCTGTCGTGGTAACGAAAACCAACGTTTACCTGCAAATCGTGCTCACCGGTAAACGACCGTTTGTAGGTATAGTAGGTATCGTTATAGAATGAATTATAGCGCTGAATTGATGCTCCCAGGCGGCTGTAAGCCACTGCATTTCGCAACGTATCGGGTGCTACGCCCAAACGCGGGATAAAGGTATTCTCTCTCACCTTATCATATACTAAACCGGTTAATGAGCTGATGCTATGACGGTTATTAAACTGGTAGTTGAATTTCACCGAACCAAAGAAACGGTAGTATTTATTGGTTTGCTGTGCATTATTAATGAGCGCTACCGGGTTGCTCACGTTAAAAATATCTACATCGGCCAGGTTGGGCGATTGTACGCCGGTTTCCGAAATTTGGTTCACCGCTAAAAATGGCGCCTTCACTAAGCCAATTAACATGGGGTTGGCTGCGCTGATACCCTGATCTCTAAGCGTTTGCTCTGAAGAAGAGAACGAAAGATTCGTGTTGGCAGTTAGCTTTTTAGTTAAATTCAAATCGGCGTTAAAGCGGGTGTTATAACGTTGCAGGTTGGTGCTGTCAATAATACCATTGCTTTTAAGGTACCCTACCGATAAAGCATACTTGGCAATGTTATCGCCGCCGGTTACTTTTAAAAAGTAATTTTGGCTGTAGCTTTTGTTAAACACTTCTTTCTGCCAGTCGGTATTGTTATGGTACTGGTAATAGGCCGGGTTAGATGTAGGATTATCATTCATATAAGGCTTAGCCTGGATCTGCGCATCGGTAAGTCCCGAAGTGCGAAGCACATCTGACAGGTAAAGGCGGTAATCGTTACTGTTTAATACCGGGATGTTTTTAGGCGTCATGTTAACGCCGCCATAGGCTGCAAAATCTATACGTGTACTCAACTCTTTGGCATGTGAGGTATTGATAAGAATTACGCCATTGGCACCGCGGCTACCGTAAAAAGAGGCACCGTCTTTAATCACGGTGATGTTATCAATGTCTTTAATATCAATGTTAGCCAGCGTGTTAGTTACATGGCTGCTGATAATGGAGCTGCCATAACTGCGGGCATCGTATATCATTCCATCCACTACATATAAGGGTTGATTACTGGCGTTAAGCGAGTTGAAGCCATGTAAAAACACCTCTGCTCCTACTCCGGGCGTACCCGAACGGCGAACCACATTGAGCCCGCTTACCTGTCCCTGCAAAAAATTGTCAGGAGTTTCTTTAGGGCGGGTCCAGCCACCTTCGGTATTTACCGAAGCCACGGAGTAATTGATCTGCGCTTTGCTTGATTGCGTGAAGGGCAAGGTCACTAAATCGTAAACAGAGTTGAAGCCATCTTCGTAAAGCGAAACGTTGACTTCGGACCGGTTGTTAACCGCCACTTCTTTATACTGGTAACCCTGACCCGATATTTGCAATACACTGGTGCGCGAGGGTACGGTGATTATGAAACCACCCTTATCATCGGTAATGGCAGCAGCCACATCCTGCACCACCACGTTAACACCCGATACCGGCTTTTTTGTACTGGCATCGGTAATGCGGCCGGTTACCCGGAAACCGTTCTTTATGGTAGTTTCGGCTCTGGCAGAATCGCGGGTCATGTTTTGCTGGGCATACGCTGCCGTACCAAAACTCAGGGTTCCGCACATAGCCATGATAGAAATTGGGGTAAATATGCGCATGTTTATGAATTGTATATAAGCTTCATCACGTTAATAATCAGGGCAACTGCGGCACCATTGTAAAATAATCTATATTGATGGAGTTGGTTCCGTCGGTCCCGTTATTGGCAGCCACCACATAGGCGGTTACGCCTCCAAACTTGGCAGGAACATAATCGCCCACAAAAATCTGGTTGTAGTTTTTGAGGTCAACCTGTGTTTCGGCAAAAGTGGCCGAAAGCGGATCGTTTACGGCAAAGCGCTGCTTAAAGGTGAGGGTTTGCACATCGTTAGGTGCCACCCAATAAACCTTGTACTTCACATTGTACAGTTCGGCAATGCGGTAGCGCACGTTAAACAGTGGTATTTTATGGTTAAAAATATAGATATCGTTATACTGCTGACCGGTGTTTGGGTTTACGCGCAAGCGGTAGGCTATATTGCCCGATTTATCGGTGCGGCTAAAACCGTCAGGCGTTTCGCCCTCCCGTTTAATGGGCCGTATCTTATCCACCAATTTCACATCGGCCTGGCTCATAACGTAAACAATGCCGTTGCTGGTTACATGGGTTTCTAAGATGGCATTTTTGTTAATGGGCACTTTCACGCCGTCGGCAGAAATGAGTTCGGCCGGAAGATTATCTTGTGTGTAAGCTCCTTTAATTACCAAGTCTTTAATCACATGCAGCGAACTCAATACCTCGGTTTCGGCGCTGTTGGTGGTTTGTACGTATGGGTTTATTTTAGAACGTTCGGCATCTATGGCAGCATCGGTCAGTAAAATAAAGGTATACTCCTGCTGCTCGTTACGCAGGTCGCCTACGCGGTCGTACAAATAATTTCTTGTAATTAAACCAGTGCCGGGTTTGTAAACGGGCTTGCCGGTTACTGGGTCTATACCGGTTTGTTCGGCCTTGGTTGAGTCAATGGCAGTGTAATCAAGACTTTGCATGTAAGTTTTTTGCTTGAAGGCAGTAGCATTTACATATTCCCACACATTCAGCTTAGGCAATACCACTTTATTGATGATGTGCAGCACGCCATTGCTTACAAACTTATTGCCCTGGGTTATGTCGGCGTTCTCAAACTGGGTTTTCGTAAATTTAATGTACTTGCCATTTAAGGTCCTGATACGCAACTCGGGACTGGGCGAATTGGTATAATAGGCCAGGTTGACCAAATGATTACCCACATACTGGCGTAAACGGGCAGTATCGCTTACCAGCGACTGATCGAGCCCCTGTAGGGTTTGATTATCGGGTGCCCAAACCGTATACATTTTTGAGGAGGCAAGTACTTTATCATACCCGGTTTTTACCAGGTACTCGTTAAACTTACTCAGGTTGGGCGTTTCGGCAATTAACTGCGCAAGCGTTTGCCCCAGCGCTGCATCGGTAGGGCCGGTTTTATCATTGTACTTGCTGCAACCCGTTAAGGCTGCAAGCAAGCAAACGAATACTACGAACCAAATACTATATCTTTTTATCATGCTGTATTAAATCAATGCTAATTATGGCTTTTGAACTATAGAGCCGTCGGGATTAAACTTCGGATACAACTGATCCTGGTTTTCAGGAATAAAATGAATCATATCGAACTGTACATCGCCCGAGGCATCGGCCACGGCCTGAAACCTGATGAAGTGACGGTCGGTTTTCTGCACATCTATTGTACCCGCCAGTAAGGCATAACTGTCTTTATAATAATCAATGGTTTGCGCCGGATTGTTGTAGTAAGGCACTTTGCCGCCGAAGGTGATTTTCTTACCCAAAGCTTCTAAAGACTCGGGGCTGGTACCTGCGGGATAAGTCCACTTATCGCCTACCAACACCTGCGATGGCAAGCTTTCAGTTAAGTTTAACACCCTCGATAATGGCTGACCATCAAACAACACGGATACACCTTTGCCACCACCACGTCTTATAAAACTTACCCAAACCTTGTAGCGCCCTTTTACCAGTAATGGTGTTTTCAGCTCTATAAAGCTATTGGCAGTAGCTGCTGTTCTTAAAGCGGCTACAAACAGGTAATCGTTATTATATACATAAAACTGACGTGCCTCCGGTGCTACCTTATAGCTTACCGATCCGGTTTGCCAGGTAATATCCTGCAAATCGCCGTTGGCGTAGTTAGGGCTGCTTTTATTGGTTACCCGGTAAATGCCGTTTAACTTTTTAAACTCAGGCTGGTCGGTTACTTCCCAATACACCGGTATAGGGAAACGCACTTTAATGGCATAATGATCGGCCATGAAATGCAGTACGCCGTTGGCCATGGTATTGTCGCTGCTGGCACGGTCAATACGTGCGCCTACTTCGTGTATACCGTTGAAGGTATCATCGTTGATGAGGATAGTTTGATTAATCAGTTTGGAAGTAACCACATCAAGCGGCGACTGCGTGGTGTGCGATGAAGCATTAAAAATATCAGGCAAATACTTTAACCCCGGTAAAATGTGGTAGTTCATGAACAAATGCAAACTATCATTTACCAACAGCGGATTGCCGGTATTAGAATACTTGGCTTTCAATTGCGCGAACGAATTGATGCCGGCCGCCTTTAACACGGCATCCGATTCGGCCAGTACGGTCAGGAAACGCTTTGTGGTATCGGGGTTGTTAGCAGGCAGCACGTTCAGGCTGTCATATAGCTTGGTAGCTTTTAGTGCCTCGGTAAAGATGGCGTAAGCCGGGTTTTGCTCCAAGGCTTGCGCCAGCGTAAGTTTGGCCGGTTTCAATACACGGTCAATAATGTGAATAATACCGTTCCCGGTACGTATATCGGCTTTTAGCAACGTGGCCTGGCGATTGATGGTGAGCGTGGTGACGCCGCCAATGTTTTGCGCACCCGTTAAAATAGACTGCCCGTACATATTCACCGTGCGCAGCTTGCCATCGGTAAACTTGTCAGACGTAATGGTATCCCTGATGAGGTGAAATTTCACCAGGTCTTTTAAATCATTTACGGGGACCTGCTCTACCGAGGTTTTACCCAATTCGGCCAGGTACTTTGTTATCGCATCATTATTAGGTGCAAACAAGGTATAAGTGCCATAACCGTTCAAAGAGTTATCGCTGCCCGTGATTTGTAAGATCTTAGACAACAGGGAGAAACTTTGAGCATTATTGTTCAAATACCCTACTATGTTTACATCGGTAGTGGTATTAACGGCAAACTCTTCCCGCTTACAGCCTGCCAATGCTGCTACCAACACCACCATGAATGATATGGAAGTAAGCCACTTGATAAATTTTAATGTTTTCATAAACACTTATTTTAGTAGTACTTATTGATAAAAAGGATTTTGAACCAATGCCTTATTGGTTTGCAGTTCGTATAAGTATATGGGGAAGTAATGACTGCGTGTATCGCGTAACTTCACAATAGCTGCCTGCTGATTTTCGGCTGCTGCGGTGGTGGCTACCACGTTTAGCAGTAGGTCTAAGCGGGCATAATTATCGCGGCGGGCATTGCGCAGCAGGTCGTACCAGCGCTTGCCTTCAAAGGCAAACTCTCGGGCACGTTCATCAAGCAGGTAATCGGTGATGCCGCTTTTATCGCTGGGCTGTAAAATACGTTCGGAACCCGGCAAAGCGTTAGCACGCAACCTGATGGTTTGAATAATATCCAAAGCACCCTGACCATTGCCCTGCTGGTTTAACGCTTCAGCTTTCATCAGCAAAATATCGGAGTAGCGGTATACGAACCAATGCGCAAACGATGTCGCCGAAGTACGGGTAGAACCTGAGTTAATACCCTGGTACTTGTAAATGCTGCCATCATTAAATTTCACCGAAGCTCCATCGCCACGAATATCTATATTGGTGATGTCTAAATTATCAATGGTGTAGAGTTCGGGACCGACCTTCAACGCTGCCTTAAAGCGCTTGCTTGGTATAGCCAGCATGTTGTAAAAAGGGTTGGTTTTAATTTGGTTAAACTGAACCTCAAAAATACTTTCTACCGAGTTGCCCTGGAAAAACACGGTAGAGAACCAGTTGCTATCGCCCGGAACCAGGGTGAACTGGTTGGAATTAATGATATAATCGCAAGCTTTGATACAGTTGTCATAATCGTTCAGCCACAGGTAAACATCGGCTAAAATGGCATTAACGGTGTAGCGGGTAATGCGGCCTTTATCGTTATTGCGGTCGCCATAGGTGGTCACCGCAAACTGCTCGGCCTGTTTTAGGTCAGCTACTATTTGCGCAAAAACCTGCTGCTGGGTGCTTTTAGCGATCTGTAGGTTATCATCGTCGCTGGTGGTCGATTTCAGCTTCAAAGGTACATCACCAAAACTACGGGCCAGGTAAAAATACATCAAGGCACGTAGCGCATAGGCCTCGCCCAGGTAACCGTTTAGAACGCTTTGGGTTAATGTATTGTCAGACTTTAATACGTCGGGACCGAAATCTATAACAGTGTTACAGTTGTTAATGGTCTTATAAATAACCGACCAATCGGTTATGGTATTGGTTGAAGTAATGTTGACGTTAATAACATTGAGTTCGTTATTACGAACACCCGTACCGGCCGATAGCATATCGCCGCGGAGTTCGCCCCATAAAAACAGGTTCTCCACCAATGGGTCGGCCAGCAAAGAGGCGTAGCAGCCATTTACGGCGGCTTTCAACTGCTCCTTGGTTTTCCAGAAGTTTTGCCTGATGATGCCGTCCTGCGGCTCGAGCGACAGGTACTTATTACACGATGTTCCGCACAGCGTAATAAGCAACAGTACCACCGAAAATTTCACTTTTATATTCATATCAGTACTTGTACTTTAATGTTAAAAACCTACCACTACACCCAATACCATGTTACGCGTAGGCGGCGTCATGGAGTTATCGGTAGCCACCCTGAACGGATCGCCACCCTTAACAGATACTTCAGGGTCCTGACCGGTATATTTGGTAAACGTTACCAGGTTCTCGGCCGTTACATAAATGCTTGCACTACGTATGCCTACCCTGTTCACCATTTTTTTGGTTAAATTATACCTCGCCGTTACGGAGCGCAAGCGGATGAAGGAGGCATCTTCCACATAGCGGTCGCTGCCCAACCAATTGTAACCATCGTTCCATAAAGCGCGTGGTACATCGGTTACGTCGCCTTCGTTGCGCCAGCGCTTAAGCACCTCGGTGCTTTGGTTGTTAAAGCCGTACATATTGCTGGTAACCATACGCGTACCGTTTACCAACTGGTTACCATAACGGTAGCTGAAAAATGCATTGATCTTGAAGTTGCCATTAATGGTAACGGTAGGGCCAAAACCACCTATGAACTTAGGGTTACCGTTACCCAGGTACACCACATCTTTATAATCAATATTACCATCGTGGTTAATGTCTTCATAAATGGCATCGCCGGGTTTAAAAACATAATCGGTAGCGGGGTAATTAAAGCGCATTTGTAGCGGGATACCATCCAAACCTACAATAGGCTGCCCTTGCGCATTAGTGGCTACCGTGGCAGCCGCATCTTTGTAAACGCCTTTGTACTTGAAGCCGTAGAATGAGCCGAAAGGATTATCAATCTGCAACAGCGTTTTGTAACTGCCGTTGGTGGTAATGTTGCCTTTAGTGCTTGGGTAATATTCTGATATCTCGCGGATAATGTTGGTGTTGTTGGCAATGTTGAAGTTAAATTCTACCATCACCTTTTTGGTCTTTACAGCAACGGCATTCAGGTTTACTTCCCAGCCCTGATTATCCATGGTCCCTACGTTCATATCGATGCTGTTAAAACCCGATATGCCCGGCAGTTGTAAGCCATTGAAGAACAAATCCGTTGTACGGTTACGGTAAACGTCGATATCTACGTTAATACGGTTTTTCCATAGGGCCAAGGTTAAACCTATATCCTGCCCGGTAACGGTTTCGTATCTTAAATTACGCAGTTCAATGTTTTGGGAGTAAACGGCAGAGGAGTTGAGGTAGTCGTAAGCGTAGTTACCGTAGATGTTATAGAACGTATAATTGTTTTTTGGTTCGTTACCACTCTTACCATAGCTCAGTCTTAAGCTTAAATCATCGAAAAAGGTGGCTTTCTTCATGAACGGCTCACCAGATATACGCCAGCGGGCAGATACCGATGGAAACAATCCCCAGCGGTTGGCTGGGCCAAAGCGCGAGTTACCATCGAGCCTGATAGCTGAGTTTAAAATGTACCTGTCTAAATAACTGTATTGCGCATTAGCCAAAGCTGCTACGCTGCGCGATTGTGTAAAGCCTGAGCTTAACGCTTGCACGCGCGCGTCAACGGATGGATCTTGAAGGTTTACTGAGGCCGAGTTTGAGGACTGGGCCTGTAACGAGGTTACCCGGTTATCATTAGTTAAAAACGACACCAAGCCAATGAAGGTGTGCTTTTCGCTAAGCTTTGGCGTATAAATGAAATTGGTTTTGGTTTGAATACCAAACTGATCGGCATCGCCATCAAAAGCGAGGTTTACGTTAGCATCGCTAACCGGGCGACCGGTAGCTATCTGCGGCAAGAACCTTTTATTTTTCGTATTATTAATATCGAACTGTACATCAACGGTTGACCGCAGTAAACTTGGAATAATGTCGTACTGCAGGTTAAAGTGAGGCACAATACGCTCGCTGATAACGTTATTTTTTCCGGCGGCAAGCATGGCCAGCGGGTTGAATGTATCGGGGTAACTACCTTGAATGTTTTGCAGCGGCGATAAGTAATTGCCGGTGTTCATCCCTGCCGAGTTGATCTCGAAAATGCTCATGTTGGGCATTTTCTGGTAGGCTACACTCCTGGCATCATCATTATAAACCTTATCGGTATTGGAGTGGGTGTAAGATACATCGGTACGAAAACGGATACGGTCAGACACGTTATAATCTAAATTGATACGGGTGGTTACGCGGCTTAAGCCTGTACCTAAAGTTGTACCTTTTTGGCCTAAATAACTTACTGATGCAAAATAGCGGGCCTTTTCGCCACCACCTGCCAACGACAGGTTATGATCTTGCATTAAGCCGGTACGGGTAATGGCACCTATCCAATCTGTATTATTGCTGTAGTTGTTATAGTAATATTTATCGCTCGGATCATACAGAAACTCTTTAATGGTTTGCGTATTCAGCGGGGTACCGGTACGGTTCATCACCTCTTCGGGGATGAGCTGCGAGTACTGGTCGCCGGTAAGCATAGGGATAGCGTTTGGTTGTTTGGAAGCGGTGAACCTGGCGGTATAAGTAACCTGGGGGGTGCCTACCCTACCGCGCTTAGTGTTAATGAGCAACACGCCGTTTGCAGCTCTTGAACCCCATACGGCTGTGGCGGCCGCATCTTTCAGGATAGATATATCCTGAATATCGGCCGGGGCAATGTTTAGCAACGATGCGTAGCCCTGTTCATCGGCAGTACCGAAGTTAAAATCGGATGGGATGCTGGTTTCGTAAGGCATACCGTCTAACACGATCAGTGGGTTGGTAGAACCGTTGATGGTAGACGTACCCCTGATGCGGATTTGCATTCCCGCACCAGGGTCGCCCGAGTTGGCAGCAATATCTACCCCAGGTAAACGCCCCTGAATAGCCTGGTCGATAGATGCTGCCGACAGTTCTTCAATATCTTTTGCGTTGAGTTTAGCTACGGCGGTGGTCGAATTCCGCGCGTCTATTTGCATTAAACCGTTGCTTGATGTTTTATTGGCCGTAATTGATACTTCGGCCAGTGAGTTTGAACTCGATTCTAACTGAATATTGAACGTAGTACGGTCGTTAATATCAACCACTACGGTTTTATAACCTATTAATGATACCGAGATCTTATTTTGACGGCTTTTGGGTTTTAGTGCAAAATTACCGTCGATATCGGTTGATACGCCGCCTACCGTACGCTTTTCCTTATCAATTTCTACTACCGTTACGCCAATGAGCGGTGCGCGGTCTTTCTTGTCGGTAACCTTACCGCGCACGGTTGTTAAAGGTGCCGCCGATTGCGCCCATACGGTGTTGCCGCCTGCCGCCGTTATCAGTATAAAGCAGAAGAAAATAAAACGGGTATATATTTTTTCCATCAACAAGATTTTAAATCGGTTTTAATAATGTACCGGCTTTGGCGGCCGGTACATATTATTGTAATAGGTAAGGGTTTATTAAGCTTTTCTTAGTTGGTGCTGAATTTCAAAAACGTATCTAAAAGGTGAATCACCGTTCGGTTAGACAGGTTATTGCTTTGTGCAGGTATGACATTTGCCGTGTTACCCAGCATATCTTTTACCTGCATATTGTTTATACCGGTGTTGGTTACTGCTACCGAGGTAGGGTCGCCGTTGGTTTTTTGCAAGAGAGTAAGAAAACCGCCTGCTTTTTTACCGTCGGGCACTACCGTAGCTTTTTGAATGATGTGGTACCTGATAAAATTGGCCACCTTGTCTTTACCCGCCTGATCGGCCGGTGTGGTTGTAGCCGGCAAATACCCCTGGGCTATGGCGGCATCAATAGCGGCGTTGGTTGGCACTAAAACAGTATAGAACGAACCGGCTGTAACACCCAAGATCTCGCCATTAGAGGTATTGTAAATGGCCGATGCTTTTACGTAATCTACAAACTTTTTATATTCTGAACCGGCGGGTGTGGCTAAAGCGTCGAGGTGCTTACCTACCGATAAAGACGGTTCGGACAGTAATCCATCTATAAAATACACCGTTCCGTTTTGGGTTACGCGCGGGGTGGTTGCATTAAGCACGATGCCCGCATCACGGTTACCGGCAGAGTATACTGTATTGTTGTTGTACCTGATGTATTCGCCCTCGTAAGTTTCCAGGATACCATTGCCGGCTAAACTCTTCACATCCTCACGCACTACTTGGGTGTTGATGATGCGGTTCAACTTATCCAGCGCGGATGAGCCTGATAGCGAAGTACCGCCGCCCGGTGGTGTGTAGCGCCAGGTGGTAGCATCAATATCATAGCTAAAGCCTAAAGCTTTAAAAGTAGCATCAGAGGTAAGGAACAGCGTATATTTTAAATTCGTATTGATAATGCTTGCTTTGAGCGATGCACTCAGCGCGCGGGTCATTAATGAGTAGTTTGGGTTTAAGTATGCACGGCCAAACACAGTGCTGAACACGTTGGCATTCTGTACTTTATTGGTGCCGTAAAATACACCGTTGCTCAATACCTTTTTATCCACCACATCGGTAGCGGCATTAAATAAAGCACCCTGCCCCTGTCCGTTGGTCGTGGTAGCAAACTTGCTTGGCCACACAGTGGTATTAAACATATGCGCATTCAAAAAATCAAACAATATTTCTTTAGGAAGTGCGTCAAGTGAGGGATAGTATTCTAATAAAGTACTATTGATGTAGCTGTTGAGTGCCTCATTAGTAGGTGCAAACATCGAATAGCCTTCCATCTGCCCATCGTTATCATCTACCTTTAAGTAGTTTTCGTTATTGGGCGAATAGGCCAAAGCCGGATCATAAGTTTTAATATAGATATCTTGCTGCTTGCCGGTATTCTCCAGATTTTTTGCATTTGCTTCGGCACTCAGGAGGTACGATACCATGTATTTGTCAAACAGCGATTTGAATTTGCTGTACTGATCATTTACACCCAGATACTGATCTATAGAAGGCAACGGAAGCAATACGCGGTTGATCTCGTGTATTACACCATTTTCGGCAATAATGTTACTGGTAAGTACTTGCGCATCAGACACGTTAAAGCCGGTGTATGGGTTTTGACCATAGAAGTAATTATAGTCGGAAGCGCTCAGGTTTTTAGGCGTAAAAAAGCGATCTAAAAAGTATGGGACGTATTTATTGTTGTTATCGCTCGATGTATAGTATGAAGTGCCGCCACGGTTATTACGGTTAGAGTTAATGTAGGTAATATCTTTACCGTTGTAGTTGATCACGCTGCTGCCATCGTAATAAGCAGTACGGCGTTTAAAAGCCATGTTGGGTATCCACCCCGCGGCCGACTGGAAATCGGGCAGGCGATCTGTTTTAAAAGCATTGAACACCAGGCTGTATTTTACAATTTTTTGTGCAGTAGCGGCATCAATATCGGCAGCACTGCTAATTCCCTTTTCTTTAAAATACAGGGCAAATGCAGCATCGTTGGGCGCAAACATGGTCCAATAGCCGGCCTTGCTCAAAATATCTTTATAGCCGGCCTTTTCAATACAAACTAATAAACTGGTAAAGTTTCCTTTTTGCTGCAGTTGCTGATAGATGGGATCGGCCAGGTTTTCGGGCCTGTCGTAACGCTCGTTAAACTCTTTCTTACTACAGCCGGCCAAAACCAACAGGCTAAATAATAATACAGATGCACCTTGTAAAATTCTCCTCATACATGCACTAAATATTCAAACGCACATGCTATGGGTAAGCAGGGCGTCATCATTGGTTTACATAAAATTCAGCACTCGGGCTTGGTCAGATATTGAGCTGTTTATAATTGGTTTCACACCTGTTGCAGGCATGCTTTCAAATACTGGTAACCGAGCTGTTGCTGTTTATAATTGTAAAGCAAACATAGGCCGAAAGGCAGCCGAGGAGGTTTTAAAAATTGGGAAATAAGTTTTAAAATTTGATAAAAGTGCTTAAAAAGCACCAAAACAAAGATTTCTGAATTAAAAAGATGGACATATAAAGAAAAAATCTATCCGGCAGGATGTACCGCTTTAATAGATTTTAAATACTGAGATGGCGATTGATTGTACTTTTCTTTAAAGCATGTACTGAAGTATCCCGAGCTGCTGAAGCCAACCATGTACGATATTTCGGCAATGGTGTATTCGCCGGCATCAATAATTTGCTTGGCGCGTTTAAGGCGCATTTCTTTTACAAATTCTACAGGCGCCAGGCCGGTTAAACTCTTGAGCTTTTTATAGAAAGTAGAACGGCCAAGGCCTATACCACTGGCTACATCATCAATGTTAAATGACGGGTCGGCCATACCTTTTTCAACAGTGTCTATCACCTGTTTAAGAAGCTGTTCATCTTTGGAGGTAATGAGTATTTCGCCGGGCGAAAGCTGCACCAGGTTCTTATTGCCTAAAAAGCTCTCGAATAACTGTTTACGCTGCCTGATTAGGTTTTGCACAAGCACCAATACATAATCGGTGTTAAATGGCTTGGTCACATAAAAATCGGCACCATAGCGCATACCTTCTATCTGGTGCTCTACCGATGATTTTGCCGTAAGCAATACCACCGGGATATGACTGGTAATTACATTGTGCTTCACTGCATCCAGCATGGCAATGCCATCCATATTAGGCATCATTACATCGCTTATGATAAGATCAGGCACCAGCTCTATGGCTCTTTGCAAACCAATAACGCCATCGGCAGCGGTATCAACCCGGTAATAAGTGCTTAACTGATCGCCAAGAAATTTACGCAGTTCGTTATTATCCTCCACGATCAAAACCAGGGGTTTGCTAGTTTCTTGCAACTCATCGGCTGTAATAGTTGCCTCTTGCTCTGCAGCCACCATTGGGGCCGGCACATGCACATCAATAACGTTTGCCGGTGAAGGAACAAAATCTGCTTCATTCGCTGTAAAATGATGTTTTCCTGTTTTGAGCTGCACGGTAAACGTCATCCCTTGATGCGGGTTGTTTTCTGCTATAATTGTGCCATGGTGAGCCGCCATCAATTCCTTGGAAAACGCCAAACCAATGCCGGTGCCTTTGTTGTGGTGAGCCTTATTGTTAGAAGCTTCGTAATATAACTCAAATATCTCTTTCAGCTTATCTTCAGGCACGCCAGTACCCTCATCAATTACTTTAATACTCACATGCCCCGTAGTGGTTACAGGTTCTAATGATACGGTAATGTGCCTTCCGGATGGCGTGTATTTAAACGCATTAGCCAATAAGTTGTAAATTACAATATCAATTTTCTCATCGTCTATCCATACATAAAAGAACGGCACCAATGGCTTGAAAGTAAAGGTGATATTTTTTTCATGGGCCAATTCGGTAAAGTAAGTGGTTGTATTTTTTACGATCGCAACCAAATCGGCCTCGCCAATCTTCAAACGGGTTTTGCCGCTTTGCAGCTTCCTGAAATCGAGCAGCTGGTTAACAAACCGCACCATGCGGTTTGCATTTTTATTGGCAAGGTTAATATATTCCCGCCCCTTTACCGATAGCGGTTCGTGTTGGGAGATCTCTTTTAATGGGTTAACAATTAAGGTAAGTGGCGTACGCAACTCGTGCGATATATTGGTAAAGAAATCGAGTTTCAACTCGGCAACACGCTGCTCAACCGCTACACGGTTACGCAGGTTGATCATGGTCATGATAATACGGCGCGCAATTTCCATGACAATGGCAGCCATTACTACATAAGCCAGGTAGGCCCACCACGTTTTCCAGGGTGGTGGTAGTATGGTGATGTTCACGCTTTTGAAAGGAACGTTTTCAAACAAGTAATTACTTACACTTTTCACCTTGAACACATAATGACCCGGCGGCAAATTAGTATAGGTAGCCTGCCGTGCGGTTTTTACCTGGTTCCATTGTTTATCAAAACCCTCCAAAATATAGGCATACCATATTTTCTGCGCTGTTTTATAATCGAGCGTGGTATAATCAATATTGATGAGGTTTTGATTGTATTTCAGCGTAATTTCCTGTGTTTGATCTATGGCATATTTTAAAATAGAATCGGGTGCACCCGGAATAATGCTTTTATTAAACACCTGAAAATTGGTCAAGGCTATATTGGTGGGATAACGCGTACTGCCCACATGCAGGGGATCAAAAGCAATGTAGCCATTTACACAACCTACATACAGCTTCCCTGAGGCCGACTTTACCATAGCCGATTCGGAGAACTGGGTTTGGGGTAAGCCATCGTCGGTATTGTAATTTTTAAATGCTTCAGTTTTGGGGTTAAACTCCGATAAGCCGTTCTCGGTTGCTATCCAAAGTCTATCTTTACTATCGCCGGTTATGCTTAGTATAATATCATTAGGCAAGCCGTTGGCGGCGGTGTATACTTTGAAGCTTATTTTATCTTTGACGTTGTAAGTGGTAATGGCCTTTTGCAAGCCACCGCCAAAGGTGCCCAGCCACATAGTGCCTTGCTTATCGCGATGGATATACTGCACATCGTTGCTCCCCAAAGAGGTCTCATCACCCCTTACCTTCCTGTAACGACGGAAGCGGAACTCGTTAGTGCCCTCTTCCGGATTGAATACCACCAAACCGTTGGTACTGGCTATCCAGATATTGCCTTTTTTATCTTCCTGTAAATGCCTTACACCTGCTGCTTTTGCAGCTGCATAATTTTTAAATGCATTTTTCGCATTCTTAAACACTGTGGTATTTCCTTGCCTCACCAACAAGTTTAGCCCACCGCCAAAAGTACCTATCCATATGCGTCCCTTACTGTCTTCCAGTATGGAGTAGATCATATTACTGCTGATGCTGTTGGCATCTTGAGGGTTATTTACGTGCCTTTTAACACGGTAGTGCGTTGGATCGTTAGCCAGCGGTACCGCTTCTAATAAGCCTTTACCTTTGGTCCCCATCCAGATGGTATGATCTTTACTTTCATAGATGCTGTACACCTTACCTAACTGACGATCTGGAATATTGCTGAACGGACTATCTGATAACTGTCCATTTTTATAAACCAGAATTCTGCCCGCTTTGGTACCTACCCATAAACGGCCAAAATGATCTTCGCAAATGGCCCTTACTTCGTTCTCCGTTTTTGCCTCGGCATCTTTGGCAATAATATAATGCTTAAATATATCGGGCTGTAAGGTGACCTTGTTAATACCCCTGTCGTAGCCGCTAAACCACAAAACCCCGGTTGGGTCGGCATACATGGCGGTTACTACGTTAGAAAATTGCTGCTTTGGTGTGCCCGGCTCGTTATGAAAGTAGTTGATCTGATCTGCCGCCCGGTCATAATACCCAAAGCCTCCGCCTTCCATACAAGCCCAAAAAGTATTGTAAGCATCTTCAAACACCTGGTAGGTGGTATGAATGGTTAGCGCTTCTGCATCCTTTTTTTGAGTGAACAACTTATAGCTTGCATTTGCAGGATCGAACTTTAAAATTCCATTACCAGGCTCCAGCCATAATAATCCTTTTTTATCGCGGTAGATTTTTTTCAGCGATTTAAAACCCGGGATGTATGATTGACTGGTTTGAGTTGAGGTATTGTAAGCAATAAGTCCTTTACCCGACGTAGTTATATAAACCACATCATTAACCACCAACACGTCATTCAACGGCGTACCGGGTGCAATAGCTAAAGTTTTAAGCGACTTATTTACAATATTATAAACAAACAGCAAGCCCTGCGCGGTGGACAGATACAGGTCATTACCATTTTCGGCATAGCCGGTAAAGCTATACTGAGCGCCTAAAGTGGTTTGATTATTACCAATAGGTAAATTAACATATTCCCCAGCAACGTTCTTGGTAAAACAGCTGATACCGGCCTTTGTACCTATCCAAATATGATGCTGTTTATCCTCAAATAAAAATGAAACCTCATCATCGCCTATATTAAACTCGGGCTTTGCTTTTTTATTGAATGCCTTAATCACTGGCGTAGTTCCTGTTTTATTACCAAAAGCGCATAGCGCACCCTGCCTTGCGCTCAGCAACCACGTATCACCATTTGATACCGTCACAATGCGGTCAACAACTACATCCTTAACATGATCGGGGGCCTTATTGCTCTGTATGGCAAGAAATGCCTCCTTATTTTTATCGAACCTATAGATCTTATTATCAAAGGTTTTTACCCATAAATAACCCTGCTTATCTTCGGCAATGATCCTGATCTTGTTATTCTCGAGGTTAGAACTATCGCCCGGACGACCTTTGTAAGGCACAAAATTATGCCCGTCGAACCGGTTAATGCCATCCCAGGTACCAAACCACATGAAACCCTCATGGTCTTTCATGATGCAGGTAATGCGGTCATGAGAGAGTCCGTCTTCGGTAGAGTAGTGCTTTAGATTGTATTTCGGCTGCGCAGTCACGCTGAAAGACACGATGAGCAACCCCACGAAAAGGCGCCAACGCTTATAACAGGAAAAACTCCGGTTAGTCATTTAGGTGTTTACAGTAAAGGGGGTTATAATTGGTTTATTGCTGTAAATATCGGGAATATTAAACGAATGAGGAATAAAATTCTTGGCTAATTCCAATCTCTTTGGGATGATATCCACATCAAAATACCGTTGAATGTAAAGTACATTATTCCTCAAATTATGAGCTTAAAACTTCACATTTCCTCATTTAATTACATTTTTCGATTATTGAAGAAATGGGATCACGAACCGAGCAAACTTAACAGATCGGTTTTGTTAAGCGATTTAAAAACGGACGCATCCGACGAGATCAACGTGCCGGCCAGTTCCTTTTTGGTTTCCTGCAGTTGCATCATTTTCTCTTCTACCGTGTTGGGGCATATGAGCCTGACCGCTACTACATTTTTGTGCTGGCCTATGCGGTACGAGCGGTCGATAGCCTGGTTCTCAATGGCGGGGTTCCACCAGGGGTCTACCAGGTAAACGTAATCGGCCGCGGTGAGGTTGAGGCCGGTACCACCTGCTTTGAGGCTGATAAGGAACACCCGCGTATCGGCACTGTGCTGAAACTGGTTAACTACCGCCTCGCGGTTACGGGTACTGCCGGTTAAATAAGCATGGCCAATTTGTTTGGCTTGCAGTTCTTTGCGAATCAAGTCGAGCATGGTTACAAACTGCGAAAACACGAGTATCTTATGATTTGGTGCCTTGCTCTCGATTTGCTCCATCAATACGTCAATTTTAGCCGAGGCGTTGCCGGGCAGTTTATCGCCGCTCAGGAGTAAGGGCGAATCGCAGATCTGCCGTAGTTTGGTGATGCCTTTCAGGATGTGCATCGATTTCTTGGCGAGCTGCTCCTGCGTGGTAGCGGAGATCAGCTCCCGAAACTCCCGCTCATAGGCATCGTATAACTTGCGTTGTTCGGCCTGCATTTCGCAGTAGAGCACCATTTCGGTTTTGTCGGGCAGTTCGCCGGCTACCTCCTGCTTGGTACGGCGCAGCACAAAAGGTTTAATTTTTTGCTGCAATTCGTCACGGCGCTTACTCACCTTAAACATATCAATGGGCTGCGAGTAAATATCTTTAAAGTACTGCTTACTGCCTAACAGGCCGGGGCAGGCAAATGAAAGCTGACTATACAAATCGAACGTATTGTTCTCGATAGGTGTACCGGTAATGGCAATGCGGTTACGCGCTTTCAATAACCTTACCGCTTTGTACCGCTGCGAATCGGGGTTCTTAATATTTTGCGATTCGTCCAAAAAAATATAGTTGAATGTATACTCTTTTAGGAACATTACATCGGCCAGCAGCGTGCCGTACGAGGTAAGGATGATATCGTACGCGTCAAAGTCATTAATACTTTTAATACGGTCCGCACCGTAAATGGTGTGTAGCTTGAGGGTGGGCGCAAACTTGGCCACTTCCGCCTGCCAGTTGAAGATGAGCGATGTGGGCACCACCAGCAAGTTAGTGTTATGACGTACCTTACTGCGCTGCAACAAAATAAAGGCAATGATCTGGATAGTTTTACCCAATCCCATATCATCGGCCAGGCAGCCGCCAAAATTAAAATCATCTAAAAAGTTGAGCCAATTTAGTCCCTGGTGTTGGTAATGGCGCAGTTCGCCGTTTAAATCTGCCGGAACACTAACCTCCTTTACAGTCTCAAAATTGACTAACTTTTGCTGGTAATTCAACAGTTCGGTTTTTACCTCCATATCCAGCATTTCATCATCATAAAGCTGCGTAATAGCGGCATAGTTGATGCGAGGCGTGCGCAGCGTATCATCGTCAGCAATTTCGGCGGCGTTGAAATACTCGGTGAAGCGTGCTAACCATTCGGCAGGCAGTATGCCCAGGGTGCCATCGTCTAACTGCACAAACTTGGTTTTGTTACGGATGGCCTTGTGCAAATGCTTTAACGATGCCTTGCGTTTACCAAAACGGGCATCAATTACGGTGTTAAACCAGTTGATACCGCTTATAACCTGCACCGATATTTTCACCTTGTGCATATTCAGCTTATTACCCGTGAGCTCGTTAAAGCCTAAAATGGTAATACCCGCTGCTTGCCATGCATCAAAAGCATTGAGGAACCAGTCCTCACTCAAGAAGCGGTCTTTATGCAGGTAAAAGTATTGCAGGTCGTCGGTTAACTGCTCTTCAAAATAGATGTGTTGTTTGAGCAGTAAAGCGGTAAAATCGCGTTCCGCAGCTTCGTTACGTTCCATGGTAAAGTACTTGCCTTTACTATCCATGATGTTAATCTGCTTTTGCGTACGGATAGGAATCTCTATTTCGCCATAACGCATCACCGGAACGATCATGACATGCGGACCAAAGTCGGACAGGTAGATGATCTTCTCCGTATCCTTATCCAACCCATACTGGGCCATTTGACGGGCCGTGGCGGGCTTGCTGTTATTGTAATTGATCTTGTTGCGCTCTTCCAGCTTATCAAGTATCTTATCTTTAAAGCGGCCGTATTGTGATTGATGGATGAGCAAATCTTCCTTCCGGCGTTTAAAGAATTGGATAACGCCCAGCATTTGCAGGTCTTTAACCAGGTAAAGGTTGTTGTTATCTGCCTGTACAAAGTAATTGAACAGCAGGTCTACATCGCTTAAATTATAATCATCATTACCAATTTTAAGCTTACCTCCTACCTCGTAAAACTGTCCCTTTTCATTTACCGATAGTTCAATGTCGTTTACAATGCGGTCGAGCTTAACCAGTTGCAAAGCGCTGGCCGTTACCCTTTCAGAAACCTGGCTTTGGTGGATGTAACAACTGAAATTCAGCGGATTTTTTACGATCATGCGCAGACTATCCAACACCGACGCCGTTACCTTGCCGTCCACGTTATTTTTAAAGCGCGATACGGCGGTAAAGAATTTAAGCTCGAGCGGGTCGTTACTTTCCCAAACCAGTTCAAGTGGGTTGACCGGTACCAGCGGGTTCTTGATCTTGCCGTCTTTGGTCACCGGCGCATCGTGCAACTCCACGATCAGGTGCTTGTAGTATTTATGCTGCTTCAATACAATGCACCTTACCTCGCCGCTCTCCGTAGCTCCCGACTGCCTTAAAACCAGTTCTGATGAAGGCAGCATGAGTTTGGTTATGGCATCCAAACTATCGGGTGTTACCGGGAACAGGGAAGCACGCCGGGGTACAATAACGGTTTTACCGTCCTGATGCTGAAGCTTGAAGTAACTATCCAGATCAGCTTCGCTCTGTAAGCCATAATCAACGGCAAACTTCTTCAGCTTTTCGTGCCGCAGGCCATCATCATAGAACAACCGGAACTCTTCTTTTTGCAGCAATTGCGCCAGTACCTGGCTTTGATGGCTGCAAAGCTTGTTTTTAGGCTCATGGCATGGGCAAATGAGCATTAACTGGCCCAATTGCTGCATTACTTGTACCACCGGGAAGCCTGCGTAGTATTTACCGGTGAATGCCCCCTGGTTCAAGTCCATCTCCTGTGCCAAGAGCAACTCGGCAGGTAAATCATCAAAGCCCGTGCTGTGCTGGGCCAGGGTTAACGCCGTAAGCGTACCCACCGTAGTATTGGGTATAACGTAAACGCTTTGCGAAAAATGATTAGCCTCGTTAGTTGGTGCCGGAGTCATGCTGGCGGTATATTACAACAAAAGTAGGAGAAGCTGTGTAGATTATAAAAGTTTCCTGTGATTTCGGGTGATAACGGTAAATCATCCTTGTACATGCATATTTTCAAGTGCTATTAGAACAGGATCTTGGTAACTATATATAAGTTTACACCAAAAAATGAAGTATTGGGATTCATTTTTTTATAATCCTAATACTTTCTTCCCCCTTTAACTTAATAATGCTATCACCTACTTTTATAGAATCAAATTCAGTTCCTCTATAAACAAATTTGTAGTTTATTTGATGAACTGTAATGATGGGCGTATGTTTAGGCTCTTCAAATTTTATTTTTTGAATGAGCCCACTAAATTCATAATTTGATTGACTAATATGGCCTACAATAGCTAATATTATTGTTGTTACAAGAATAAATCCAAGTAGGTGAGGGATAAATTTTTTCACATTAAAAAAGCCACTTGTTAGGTGGCTAAATATAATAAATAAGTTGAATTTTACTTTATTAAGGCTATTAACTACCAGGGTCTTTCACTATCATTAAAGGATGACCATTGTGTATTATGATCTCTTTGGCATCAACCTACCACTTAACAGTTTTTTCTATAAAGCCAATCAAGTCGGTGGCCATGGCCTGCTGCTCTTTAACGCGTGGGTGTCCGGAGGTATTCTTGTAGGGGAACATGCGGGTGTAAATTTGCTTATCGTTAAGGTTCTTCACCGCCTGCTCCACATAACCCGGCCAGGCCGACCCTTTGCGGGTAGCATCCATATTGCCCAGTGCACAAATGATCTGCGCTTTAGGGTAGGTTTTTCTCAACGTTTTAATGAACGCTTCATAGGCTTTCACTATATCTTGCGGGGTTGGTGCCGTGGTGCCAAACCGCGCCTGGAACTGGGCATTTTGCGGTTGTGTTACTATCCACGAATCATTTTGAAACAGGTTAACTACCACCACATCGGGCGTATACTTTTTAAAATCCCAACGGCTACGCGGGTCGGTGGCATCCAGGCGGTTATACATTTCGGGCATAATTAGCGGGAACCAGCTTACCAACACACCAATACCGCTTTTGGCCGTGCAATGATACTCGGCGTCAAAATACCTTGAGGTAATAGCGGCATAACTTTGGTAATTGTCTTCAAACTCAGCGGTACCGCGGTCTTTACCGGTAGTGTCTAACACGGCGTAACCGCAGGTAATGGAGTTTCCAAAAAATTCGATCTTCCGCTTCTTGGTTTCAGGGGCGGCCAAAAGCTGGGTGTTAGCGTCGAGGTCAAAGCCATAGAACCAGCTTTTACCCTTATCCCACTCCGTGAGTTTAAACAGCTCCAGGCTATGTGCACCTGCTGGCAGGTTGGCCGCTAAGGTGTACTCATGCTTTGCCGTATCGAGGTTAATCTTTTGAGTTACTTTACCATCAATAATAATGTTGTAAAAGTTTTGGCCATACTCATCTTTCAGTATGGCTTTAACCCCGGTGCCGTTAAAATGAATTTTCAAACTGGTACCCGGCCACGATAGCATGCTTTTATTGGCCTGCACATCTACCCGGCCCATGTAATGAATGTGGCTATCATTATTTTTAACGGCTTGCTGGGCAAAACAACTACTGGTAATAAGCAGCGTTAGCAATAAGCTACTGAGATGTATACGCATACAGGTTTTAATAAAAATGAGAAACTATTTTATTTAGATTAATTATAAACTATATTTGCGGGCAGATAAGTGCCATGGATAAAGAAACACAAAATAAGCCAGCCGAATATAACACTATTCAATCAATGCCGATGAAAGACTTTAGCTTTCAGCTGGAGTGTGTTTACAAAAAATGCTGTAAAAAGTATAAGAAAGGCAAACGCTGCGGCAGCTGCCCTAAAAGTTAATCTGCAAATAACTCCACCCAAAAATTCCTGTATTGTAGTTGGATATCTCCGTTATAGCTTATCGCTATAATACTTATTCATACGCTACCACTTTTAAACATATTTGTTACGAAGGCTTTTAATATCTGATATTATATGCATTTTAGCGCAACACATTTGCGCTTATGATCATTGATTCGCGGGCTTATGCACGAGCCGGATTATTAGGAAACCCAAGCGATGGGTATTTTGGAAAAACCCTTAGCTTAAGTATTAAAAACTTTGGTGCCCACATTTTACTTTACCAATCGCCCGAACTGGTTATTGAACAACAGGAGGCCGATTTAAATACTTTCCGTAATATTTACCAGCTTCGCGATACCGTGAGTCTTATTGGTTACAACGGCGGTATTCCTATTATTAAGGCTGCTATTAAAAAGTTTTGCGATCATTGCGATGCCAGCGGCATTCGTCTTTCTAATAAAAACTTCACTATACGCTACCATTCCTCTATTCCGCGGCAGGTGGGTTTGGCGGGTTCGAGCGCTATTATTATTGCTACGCTGAAAGCGCTGATGCAATTTTACGACATCGAAATTCCTAAACATATTTTAGCCAACATTGCCCTGCGGGCAGAAACTGAGGAAATGGGCATAAATGCCGGCTTGCAAGACCGGGTGATACAAAGCTACGAGGGCTGTGTGCATATGGACTTTAACAAAGCGCAGATGGATGAACACGGCTACGGTGTTTATACGCCGCTTGACCCTAACTTGCTGCCCAAGCTTTACATGGCCTATAAAACCAATTTAAGTAAGGTATCAGGCAAAGTGCTTAACGAGATCCGTTCAAAGTATGATAAAGGCGACGAGCACACCATATCTACCTTAACAACCATTGCCAACCTGGCCGATCAGGGTGCCGAGGCCATCAGAGCCGGCAACCACGAGCTATTAGGTCAGTTGATTAATGCCAACTTCGACAACCGTTGCAAGATCATGAGCATTAGCGATAGCAATATGGAACTTGTTAATACGGCCCGCAACTGCGGTGCATCGGCATCGTTTACCGGTTCGGGTGGTGCCATTATTGGCATTTACCAGGATGATGAAATGCTGAAGAGATTAGTTTACAGTTTGAAAAAAATTAACGCACGCGTTATTAAACCCTACATTATATAACATGGTAAAAAAAGCAGTAATACCGGCCGCCGGTTTAGGCACCCGGTTTTTGCCCGCCACCAAGGCTTCTCCAAAAGAAATGCTCCCTATTATTGACACGCCTACGATACAGTACGTGGTACAGGAAGCAGTTGATTCGGGGATTGAAGATATTTTGATCATATCGGGCAAAGGCAAGCGCTCTATTGAAGATCACTTTGACCGCCACCCCGAGCTGGAAGAGCGTTTGCTGGAAAAAGAAGACAAGATGTATGACGAGATCATGCACCTGTCTGACATGGCCAATATCCACTTCATCCGCCAAAAAGAGATCAATGGTTTGGGCGATGCCATTTATTATGCCCGCCACCATACCGGGAAAGAGCCTTTTGCCGTTTTACTGGGCGATACTATTATCAACTCGGTCATCCCGGTTACGCAGCAGTTAATTGATATTTACGAGCAATACCAGAGTACGGTTATAGCTGTAGAAACCGTACCGCACGATAAAGTGTCGCGCTATGGCATTGTTGGGGGCGATATGCTGTCGGATACGCTGATGAACCTGAATACCCTCATCGAAAAACCCGACATCGACAAAGCCCCTTCTAACCTGGCCATAGCCGGTCGGTACATTTTAACACCCGAAATTTACACTGCCTTAGAAAAAACCCCTCCGGGTAAAAACAACGAAGTACAGTTGACCGATGCCATGCTTAACCTGCTGAAAAGCGAAAGCATGTATGCCCACACCATTGAAGGTAAGCGTTACGACATTGGCAACAAGCTGGATTTTCTGAAAACCAACGTAGAGTTTGCCCTGCGCCGTAAGGAATTTGCCAAGCCGTTCTACGCCTTTTTAAAGGAAATTGTAGAAGCGCATAAGGATCAGTTTTAGATCTTTCTTTTTCAAAGCGGCTGGTGAATTACACCAGCCGCTTTTTTAAGAATAAATGTCATTTCGAACGATAGTGAGAAATTCTGTTCGAGCTATTAGTTTCAGTGCGTTTTGAACTTTGTTATGTGCTGATGAACGTTTTTCGTCTGCTCTTGGCCGCAGAGGCCCATTACTTTTTGTCTTGATACAAAAAGTAACAAAAAAATCAAGACAGAAAAAAGCTTCCCCGCGCCAGGCCTCCGCTTGGCCCGCTTTTCTGTCATTCCCACGCTCTCTTTCTATGTATAGCGGCCTTGCTTAAATTTTAAACGGCGACGTTGCCGCGCGTCTATCAACCAACATGTCATTGCGAGCGATAGCGTGGCAATCTCAGACGCACGGTCACTAAGCGTAAAGAGATTGCCGCGTCGCTATCGCTCCTCGCAATTGTAAGGGTTTAGTAATTCGAGGACAAACAGATGATTTAAGATATGTTGTTTAGGGTGGTCATTTCGATAGGTTTTTTACCGCCTATACCTTGATGTGGCCTTTCCCAGTTGTAATAG
>NZ_BMDO01000017.1 GCF_014635825.1 Mucilaginibacter galii | reverse complement strand
TCTTTTATGTAGTTCTTCACCCCGGCGCTCTATCCGTTTATCTCCGAACCTATCTCTGTAATCCGCATTCTGCATCCGCAAAAATACAGCTTATACTTGTGGGTACACCGTAGTCCCCGAGGAGGGAATTGAAACTCTTGTTTTTATAATACCTACCTGGGGAGGGGTGCGGTTGGATAGTGCGAGGGCAGGGAGGGGTTTGACACGCATGATTGGTGATTCGCTTTGAGAAAACCCTCCCTGCCCTCCCTAGGGAGGGAACTAATCTCTTGTTTTTATAATTCCTTCCTTGGGGAGGGGTGCGGTTGGATAGTGCGAGGGCAGGGAGGGGTTTGACACGCATGATTGGTGATCCGCTTTGAGAAACCCCTCCCTGCCCTCCCTAGGGAGGGAATTGAAACAAGACATAAGAGAAAAGTAGCGTTGTTCGGCAACACTACTACCAAAAAAAAGCGTAGGCCCGCCAGCGCACCCGGCCGGGAGTTGGCCATGCGGGCAAAGGCAGGGATTGCGATGGCTTGGTCTTTTTGCTACTTTTGTGGCTAAGACAAAAGTAGTAGCCTCTCGCGGCAATGAGCGAGACGAAGTGAGCACTAAATAAAGTTTAAAACGCACTAAACCGAGCTAATCAGCACCTAACTATTCGAACAAGATTTCTCGCTATCGTTCGAAATGACAGGAAATTAATTTCACGAAAAAAGCCGATACATTACTGCATCGGCTTTTGTAACTTTATAATTTCTATTAACCTGCGGCTTCGCTGTCGTATTTAATTTTGTTAACGTGCTTATCAATTTCCCAGCGACCGGTACCTTCTTCGCCAATAACCTCGAACAATTCGAGTGCGCGGCGGGCTTTATATTCTTCTTCGCGTTGTTCTTTAAAGAACCAATTCAGGAACTCGAAAGTAACAAAGTCCTGCTCACGCATACAGGTAGCAGCAATGTTTTTGAAAGATTGGGTAATAGCTATTTCTGCTTCCAGGGCATCTTCAAATACCTCGCGGAAAGCGGTAAACTCCTGTTTAATGCCTGTAATTTCGGGCGATACGGCGTTACCACCCATATCGAGCACATATTTAAATAATTTTAACTGATGATAGCGTTCTTCTTCGGCCTGTTTAGCAAAATAATCGGCCGAGTAATCGAACCCGTTACGGTTACACCACGACGACATGGCCAGGTACAACGATGAAGAATGAGCCTCTTTTTTTATCTGTTGGTTTAAAAGTGTTTCGATGTCTTCAGACAATAGACACTTAATGCGCATGATATCTTTCATAAATTTACAGTTTAAGCTGTACGTATAACAATACATACAATAATAGTGCTATAAATGTTACTAACAGTATTTATACGCAATATGAAATAAGTCTAATTAAGAGAGGGAGAAAAGACTCCAGAGTAAAGAATCAAGAATACAGAAATTAACATGAGTATATGTTGAAGATAGCAAATTGTGGCGCTTATCTGGATTCTTGAATCTATATTCTATAATCTAACAAACTACCCTGCTCAGCCTGTCGTGCAGGATCTGGTTGAGTTCGAGCATGGCGAAGGTACCTTCTAATAAGTCTTTAAGAGAGATGATCTGTAAGAGGTTTAAGAAATAGCAATGATTACAGGCGCAGATGAACACCATTTCTATTTCGGGTGCCTTGCTGCTGTCGAGCAGGGCGGCTTCGATGTCAACGCGGTAAATTGATTTTTTGAGTTTTAATAAACCGCGGTAATCGAACCGTACCAGTTTACCGGCAAAATCAATATACCAGCAGCATTCGCGGTCGTTTTGATACACAGTGCCCGCTTTGGTGTTAAACACCTCGGTGAAATTAGTAGCAATTGCAGTTTTTACCCCAGTCATATCTTACTCAGGCAAATATAAGACTATTTAGAAGCAGTCCAAATACTATTAAGAAATTTATGAACCCGTCATTGCGGGGTATGAAGCAATCCCTACTTAAAAAGGCACCAATTTAGCTATAGTGGATCGCTTTACCTCCTAAATGAGAATCCCCTGCGGAAAACGAAAGTATCAGTTTACTTACAGTTACCACTCTAAACCGGCAATATCAAATTCCATTATTTCTGTTTTATTTCCCGCAGGAGGTATTGCAACTATCGATTTATCACGGTGATTGGTAATTACTTCACCGGCTGAATTGGCAATAAACTCGGCTTCGATTAAAAGTTTTTTAGATTTTTTTAGCTTGGTTATGAAAGTTGTAGCGGAGTCTATAAAAACAATGCCGCCGCTTCCACCTTCTGTTCCAGAACACGTATATTCTTCTGGCTTTTGACTATCAAATCTTACTCTAATCGAAATCTCATCATCATCAGTATAAAATCTACCATTGTAATTTGATTTTAAGGGGTGAGTAACGGATACCATCACTTCATTAACGTTATTTTTTTTGCGGATAGTTAACTCTGGACTAACAGCATTTTCAGATTTTCTATAGTAACCAAAGTACAACCTGTCATCACTATATGTTGTCGCGAAATAAACAGTATCTGAAGTCATTCTATCTTCTGTTTTATCATATTTCCAGTTCGTTTCCTCGTCTTCCTCAGTACTTGATGAGTTAGTATCTACATCACATGAAGATGTTATTAAGATAATTGCAAATAAGATAAAATACAGCTTCATAATGCCACCTAAGATAATATTTCAGGTTGTTTTTTCAATAAAATAATACTTAAACTGTAAAAGCATAAAAACACACATTTAGTTCGTGTAATACTCTCGTGAAAAATCAGCAGCGCTAATTTAATCAGAACACTGGGTAACCGCTGATAACCCACATAACACATCATTGCGATTGACGAAGCGACCTGTGAATAGAAAAGTCACCAATGTACCTGTCATTTAAGACTGCTACGTTCCTCTAAATGGCAAGTGGTCTAAAACAAAAAAGGGAGCCACATCAAATGCAGCTCCCTTGTATATATAATGACTCCTTAACCGGAGGACGAGCCTTTACTCGTTCAGGAATACGAACTGGTTATCGAACATATCCAGTTTGATCTTGCTGTCGCGGTCTACCTTGCCGGCCAGTATTTGTTTACTCAACTCGTTCAGGATCTTTTTCTGAACTACCCTTTTGAGCGGGCGGGCGCCGTATTGCGGGTCGTAACCCAGTTGGGCCAGCCAGTCTAAAGCTTCATCAGTGGCTTCTATCTGGATACCCATTTCATCGAGCGTGTGTTGCAAGCCTTTAAACTGCAGTTTCACAATTTCGGCAATCTCGTTACGGCCCAGCGGCGTAAACATAATGATCTCATCTATACGGTTCAAAAACTCCGGACGGATGGTTTTTTGCAGCAACTCGAACAACTGGGTCTTGGTTTTAGCCATTACCTCTTCCTTATCGCTCTCTTCAAAACCCTGGAAGTTTTCCTGGATAATATGCGAGCCAATGTTGGAGGTCATGATAATGATGGTATTCTTAAAGTTTACCACGCGGCCTTTGTTATCGGTTAAGCGGCCATCATCCAGCACTTGCAACAGGATGTTGAACACATCGGGATGTGCCTTTTCTATCTCATCCAGCAAGATAACGCTGTAAGGTTTGCGGCGCACGGCTTCGGTTAATTGTCCGCCCTCATCGTAACCCACGTAGCCCGGAGGGGCACCAATTAAGCGGCTCACGGCGTGGCGTTCCTGGTACTCCGACATATCTATCCGTACCAATGATTGCTCATCGTTAAACAAGTACTCGGCCAGTGCTTTAGCCAGCTCGGTTTTACCAACACCGGTAGTTCCTAAAAAGATGAACGAACCCAAAGGCTTTCTTTTATCCTGTAAACCGGCACGGCTACGGCGTATAGCATCGCTAATGGCTTCAATGGCTTCTTCCTGACCGGCCACGCGTTTATGCAGTTCATCTTCCAGGCTCAGCAATTTCTCGCGCTCGCTTTGAATCATTTTAGTAACCGGGATGCCTGTCCAGCGGGAAACCACACCTGCAATATCATCGGCGGTAACTTCTTCTTTCAGCATGCGGCTGTCTGCCTGGTTCTCTAACAGGGCGGCTTTCAGCTTTTCTACCTCAGTTTCGGTATCTTTTATTCGACCGTAGCGTAACTCGGCTACCTTGCCATAATCGCCTGCACGTTCGGCCTGTTCAGCTTCTTGCTTATAGTTTTCTATAGCTTCAATTTTGAGGTTGATGCCGTCTACCAAATCTTTTTCGCTCTGCCATTTGGCACGCAGCGAATCGCGATCGGCAGATAAGTTGGCAATTACCTCGCTTAACTCGTTCACCTTGCGGTCGTCGTTTTCGCGTTTAATAGCCTCGCGCTCAATTTCAAGCTGCATAATACGGCGTTCCAGCTCGTCTACCGCTTCGGGTACGGAATTCATTTCCATGCGCAGTTTTGAGGCGGCTTCATCCATTAAGTCGATGGCTTTATCGGGTAAGAACCTGTCGGCTATATACCGTTGCGACATTTCTACCGAAGCTATAATGGCTTCATCTTTAATCCGCACTTTGTGGTGGGCTTCATACCGCTCCTTCAAGCCTCGCAGAATAGAAATGGCATCGGCAGCATCAGGCTCTTCTACCATTACACGTTGAAAGCGGCGTTCCAGGGCTTTATCCTTTTCTATATATTTCTGGTACTCGTTAAGCGTAGTGGCACCAATGGCGCGCAGTTCGCCGCGGGCCAGGGCAGGTTTTAAAATATTGGCAGCATCCATAGCGCCTTCGCCCCCACCGGCACCTACCAGCGTGTGTATCTCATCAATAAAGAGAATGATCTCCCCGTCGCTTTTGATAACCTCGCTAATGACCGCTTTCAGGCGTTCTTCAAACTCACCTTTGTATTTGGCACCGGCTACCAGCGCACCCATATCTAAGGAGTACACGGTTTTAGTTTTTAAATTTTCAGGTGCATCACCTTTAATGATACGGAAAGCAATACCCTCGGCAATAGCGGTTTTACCCACGCCCGGCTCGCCTACCAGTACCGGGTTGTTCTTGGTACGGCGGCTCAGGATCTGGATCACCCTGCGGATCTCTTCGTCGCGACCTATAACCGGGTCCAGCTTGCCCGATTCGGCGTACTCGTTCAGGTTACGGGCATATTTATTGAGCGAGTTGTAGGTAGCTTCGGCGTTTTGGCCGGTTACTTTGGCATCGCCACGCAGACTGTTAATGGCACTTTTGAGGTCCTTTTCATTAACGCCGTAATCTTTTAAGGCGCTGCTTACTTTATCATTTACTGATAAAAGTCCCAGCAAAATATGTTCTACGGATACAAACTCGTCTTTAAATTCTTTTAAATAGTTTTGCGCTTTTTGCAGGGCGGTATTGGTGTTAGACGAGAAGTAAATATTACTGCCGCTCACCTTTGGAAAAGCCTCTATCTGGGCATCCAGCGTACTGTTTAAACGACTGATATTTACGTTCAGCTTTTTTAATAAATAACTGATCACGTTTTCATCAACCAGTAACAAGCCTTTCAGCAAATGGGCGGTTTCTATAGCCTGCTGCTGATTACCGGTTGCTATTTCAGAAGCCTTCTGTACGGCTTCCTGGGCTTTGATGGTAAAGTTGTTAAAATTCATGATACTATAGCTTATTCAAACTACTTGCCACAACACTTTTAATGAAAAAAAGTCAGGCAAAAACAATCTTAAGCGCCATTTTGTCCAATTTATATAGTTCCAATACTCCATTAATGGCTGATGTAACCGTACGAACAGATGACCGGTTGATCAGCGAAGCCGGCACTATTTTCCGTAAACAACAACACTGATTAATAACCAGTTAAATAATGTAGAAATTTATCACATAAGGCTTAAAGTTATTCCTCATTTGTTTAAAACCATTAATTTTGAATTATAACTATTGCCCTTGAACACTTATTATTTTAAAAGTATTCCGCCTGATTACCGCACTGGTCATCAGAAATATTACATGCTCCAAAACCTCCATACGGCGCGGGCGGCGTGTATCCTGTTCTTTATTTTGAATGTAATGATCCGCATAGGCGTTATGGTATTGCCTTCCGGATTAACGCGTATTCACAATTACCCGGAATTTAACTTAGCGAATTTGGCTTGCCTGTGCATTACCCCTATTTTCTACCTAGTTGGCCGGCAGCTCATGGCAAACTATCTTAAAAAGAATACAAGCACCGGCCTTTCGCTTTTTTATATCGTATTGTTTTGCATATACCTGCTGGCCTGCGGCATGCTGTTCAACTTTATAGCCACTTCCGATCCTTCGCACAGCATTATTATTTACCTGGTAGCGCTTATTGCCGTGGCTGCGGTGTACACGCTGGAGTACCAGGAAACGCTGCTGCTTACCGTTGTTAACATGGTTATGTTTACGCTTCTCCTACTATATGTACAGGCCGACCCTACCGAAATTTTGTACAGTGAGTTGTTACTTGCTGTTCTATCGGGCATCTTCTTCTTTATATCGCGCCATATCTACACTTACCGGGCCGACCAATACCTGCAATACCGTATCATCAAAGAAAAAAACGGAGCAATTGAGAAAGCCGGCGCCTTTAAAAACGATGTACTGGGCATGGTTGCTCATGACCTGCGTAACCCTATTGCAGCCATACAATCAATAGCACTGCTTACTGAAATGGACGAAATTGATGAAGACACGCAGGAAAACATGGATATGATCAAAGCGTCGTGCCATAAGGCATTAGCCATTATTAACGATTTGCTGGAAGTGGCCCGCAACGATAACAGCGACACCATGCCCAAAGAGCAGGTTAACCTGAACAATTTTTTAGCCGATATGGTACAGGTTTGGCAGCGGGTAAGCGATTTTACAAACCCTTTAACCTTAACCGCCCCGCCATACCCGGTTTTTGCCGAAATTAATAAGGAAAAATTTCACCGCGTAATTGATAACCTCATTAGCAACGCAGCCAAATTTTCGAAAGCTACCGCGCCTATTGAGCTTACCGTAAACACTGAAAGTGCTCATATTTTAGTTACGGTAAAAGATCAGGGTATGGGTATACCCGAAACAATGCTGCCGCAGATATTCGACCGGTTTTCTAAAGCAGGGCGTAAAGGCTTGAAAGGCGAAAAATCGACCGGGTTGGGCTTGAGCATTTCGCAGCAGATTGTAGAGAAACATAACGGGCGTATTGAAGTGGAAAGTGAGGAAGGCAAAGGCTCGGTGTTTACCATAAAGCTGCCGCAGCTAATTAACCAGGATACACTAACTGCCTAAACTGGATGTTCTGTTTTGTCCTCAAACTTCCCCTCAATGGGCACACTGTGTAAATTAGTGTACAACAGGCGTTTTTGCCTTTTTAATCATTTAGCAAGCATAAGATTTATTAATTATACATAATACATTAATGAGTTAAATTATTTACCAATTTGGAAATTACCTATATTTTGGTAAAGTAATTGTAAAGCAGGTGTACAGTATTGTGTATTAATTAACCAATTATTTGTTAAGTTATGAAACAGGTATTTACAACAGTTGCTGCATTTGTTGCAGTATTGTACTTAGTAGTAGTAGTATTTTTCCAAATTAAAGACCCTCATTATTGAAGGACAGATTTAATTTGCAAGAACCTTACCTGAAAAAGCATTTATTAAATAGAGAGTTTAATAAATGCTTTTTTAGTTTCTGCATAAGCTATTCTTCAGGCGCCATATAAAACTTCTCGTTAAAGTTCACTAAGTACAGCTCGGTTGTTGCCCGTGTGCAAGCAGTATAAAACCAGCGTAAAAAATCGGTGTTCAACATTTCGTCGGTGATGTAGCCCTGGTCTACAAATACCGCTTCCCATTGCCCTCCCTGCGCCTTATGGCAGGTTACCGCGTAGGCAAACTTAATTTGCAGCGCATTATAATAAGGGTTCTTTTTTAACTCGTTCAACTTATCGCGCCGGTTAGGAATGTGCTCGTAATCTTTCATTACTTCCAGGTAAAACCGTTTTTGATCTATCGACTGTAAGGCAGGCGCATCAGCGTATAAAGCATCCAACAGTACTTTACAATCAATTACCGGGTCTTCGGCATAATCTATAAACTCCAGTTGCACATCGGCAAAGCGAAAGCCGTACAATTCTTCAAAACGGCGCACTTTTTTAATACGGGCAATATCGCCGTTGGCAATAAAGCCGGTGCTGTCTTCTTCATGTTCCTGCAACCAAAAGTAATTATTACGTACCACCATAATCTGGTCGCCGCCGGTAAGTTCTTCTTCGCGCATTAATATACGGTTGCGTATTTGCCGGTTGTAGAGGTTGGCGTTTTTGTTGGAACGACATATAACTAAAGAGCTATCGTGTCCGTATTTTTGGTAAGCATAATTCAGGCCCTCTTCCAGGCGTTCGCCCGTCATGCGGTAAACGTCTTTGTAGCCCTTGGTCACAATTTGCGGATAGGTTTCCTGCTCCAGGCGTATGAGGTCGCGCACAGCGGTTACGTTGTATAATATGCCCGAGTCTTTTTGCTGCCGCAAAACGTCGGTTAGTTCATAACTAAACACATGCAGGCCAAATTGCTCATGTAACAGCGGACCGTCGAGCGCTGGGCTATGGTCAGAACCTACGGGCGGCAGCTGCGCGGTATCACCCACCAGCATCAGCTTACAGTTCTTCATGTTGTACACGTAGTCTATCAAATCCTTAAGCAGGGTCTCGTAGTTGTTGCCGCTAATGCTATCTGAGATCATGGATGCTTCATCCACAATAAATAGCGTATCCTCGGCCATGTTGGTGGCCAGCATAAAAGATTCATCCACGTTCATGGCCGATTTTTTACGGTAGATGCGCTTGTGTATGGTATAAGCCTTCCGGCCCGAATAAGCCGTAATTACCTTGGCAGCCCGGCCTGTTGGGGCCAGTAAAACCGATTTTAAATTGTAACTGCGCAATGCTTTTACCAGGGCGCTAAGGATGGTGGTTTTACCCGTACCAGCGTAACCTTTGAGCAAAAAACACTCGTATCCCTCATTACTCTGCAAAAAAGTATGGAGGCGGCCAAACAGCTCCTGTTGCTGAGGTGCAGGCTGGTGCGGAAAGGCTTTACTGATCTGTTCGGACTGGGACATAGTGTTTTTGAAACTACAGGCATAACAAAACAATGAAAAAATAGTTACTTTTGCGCATCACTCATGAACGATACTTTATATCATTACATTGACCCTGGCTTTAGCCACACGGCTGTCGGTAATTATACATTATTGTTACTGCTTGGCCACGCTAGCTATAATTTGGCAATAATGCAGGGGCAGCAGTTAATGGTGTGGCGTAAAACCGCACCGCTGAGCGAATTAACACAGCCCGGCAGCGAGGTACAGGAAGTGCTTGATTTTAATTACCACGATGTAGTTACCGGTATAAGCAGCCCCTGGTTTACCTTAGTACCCGAAGAATTATTTGATACCGTTACAGCAACTGAGGCCGCCCGCTATTTGGATGTAAGCATTGCCGACAGTGTATTTGCCCAGCCGCTCGACGAGTATAACCAGGTCATATTTAAAGCTAATGAAGAATTAAGCACTGCAGCCGCACGTTACGACCTGCAAAAGGTAGTTTTTGCAGCTTCGGGCTGGATACAGACCATTGCCGCCAACGCGCCCTCAGAACACCAAGTGTTTTTACAGGTATTTGATGACCGTTTTGACCTGGCCTATTTCAGGCAGGAAAAGTTGCATTTGTACAATACCTTTGAGTATACCCACGAAGATGAACTGGCCTACTACACCGTGTTTGCCTGCCAGCAATTAAAACTCGATCTGTCTTTGATCACCGTAGTATTAAGCGGTGCGGTTGAAACAGACGACCAGCGTTTTAGTCCGCTGTTGAACGATATGTTTAAGGCGATTGAAATAACGCCGCTGCGTGTGGCCAACATACCTCAAACTTTGCCTGCCCACCAGTTGCTGGCCCTTACTGCCCTACCGCTATGCGCATCATTGGCGGACGCTTAAAAGGCTTGCGGCTTAACCCGCCTAAAAACCTACCTGTAAGGCCCACTACCGATCTGGCCAAAGAAGCCCTGTTTAACATTTTGCAAAACCAGATAGACCTGGAAGGCTTAAAGATACTCGATCTTTTTTGTGGTACAGGCAACCTGGCGCTGGAGTTTGCATCGCGCTATGCCCAAAGCGTTACCGCGGTAGACCGCAGCATCCATTGCGTTAATTATGTAAAAGATACGGCCCGTCAGCATGGGCTTACCCAAATAAATACTTTTAAGGCCGATGTATTTAAATACCTGGAGATAGAAACCGAGCAGTACGACCTTATTTTTGCCGACCCTCCGTACGACCTTAACCGTATTCCCGAACTGCCTAAAATTGTTTTTGATAAAAACCTGTTGCTGCCCGGCGGTATGCTCATTGTAGAACACCAAAGCATGCAAAACCTGAGCAACCACCCCAACTTTACCGTGCAAAGGCGCTACGGCCATTCGTCATTCTCATTTTTTGAGATGAAGGAGGAAGAAGGTGCGGAGAGCAAGGATCAAAGTGCGGAGTAAATTTAACTGCTTTCATTTCGCGGCTAACGAAAAATCCTGTTACTCTATGCTTGTATGTTACTTTGCAATTTGAACAGTATCTCTCACTATCGTTCGAGATGACAAGATGAATGTCAATTAATAAAAACCCAACCTGTCATTTCGAGTGTTAACGAGAAATCCCATTACTCCCTGCCTGTATATTACTTTGCAATTTGAACAGGATCTCTCACTTTCGTTCGAGATGACAAGATGAATGTCAATTAACAAAACCCAACATGTCATTTCGAATGCTAACGAGAAATCCTGTTACTCCATGCCTGTATGTTACTTTGCAATTTGAACAAGATCTCTCACTATCGTTCGAGATGAAAAGGTGAGTATTCTATTAATCAAAACCTAACCTGTCATTTCGAGTGCTAACGAGAAATCCTGTTACTCTACGCCTGTATATTACTTTGCAATTCGAACAAGATCTCTCACTATCGTTCGAGATGACAAAACGAATGTCAATTAACCAAACCTAACCTGTCATTTCGAATATTAACGAAAAATCCTGTTACTCCATGCTTGTATATTACTTTGCAACTTGAACAAGATTTCTCACTATCGTTCAAAATGACAAGTTTTTTAAGTTGTTATTGTGAGGGTTGCAACCTCACATGTTTAGATAATCATCCTTGCGGGCTGCAACTTCGTTATCACATTGGCTTTATATTCCTAAACTATCTTTAGCTGATGTTTCAATAATAGTCCGGCTAATCCCTCAGCTGATAAAACAGCCTTCTTCATGGTGTTGATCTCGGGATCGATGGTGTAATTATAAGCGGTAGCAAAGTTAACGCTGCTGAGATCGCTGCGGTTAAATAGGGTGCCCGATAGATCGCATTGTTCAAATTTAGAACCTGTTAAAATAGTTTGCACAAAGCTGGTCTCTTTCAAAGAACATTTCACAAAATTGGTCTTCGCCATTTTCTTACCGCTAAAAGAGGCAAAGTCGATGATGCAGTTCTCAAAAGCTACGCTGAACAAAAAATCGCTGCACTCATGAAAATTAACGCCCAGTATTTTGCAGTCTTTAAACGTTACGCTTTGCAGGGAGGTATTGCCTACTTTTAACATGGAAAGATTACAGCCCTCAAAAACACAATCGATAAACTTACTGCCCGAAAACTCACTGTTGGAAAGGTCGCACTGCTTAAAAGTGCAATCCTGAAACTCGCGCCCCCTGATGAGTTCGCCGGTGTAAACTACTTTCTCAAAGGTTTTATTTTCGTGTATCAGTTGCTGCATAATGCTTGGCAAGGTAAAGTATGGTTGCCGGGGGTGTTGAAGTTCGGAAACAAAAATCAGAAATTAAATATAACTTTGCTATAAGCTAATTAACCTATATGAAGATTGCTCTGTTCCCCGGCTCGTTCGACCCTATTACCAAAGCGCACGTAGATATCGTAAAGCGGTCGTTAAGCTTGTTCGACAAGTTGTACATAGGCATTGGGGTAAACAGCTCGAAGCAAAGTTTTTTAAGTATTGAACAACGGCAGGAAATGCTGCGTGCGGTATTTGAGTTGGAACCTAAAATACACATTATTGCCTACGAGGGCTTAACGGTAGATTTTTGCCGGAGCATAAACGCAGGTTACATGATTCGCGGTATACGTACGGTATCTGACTTTGAATATGAAAAGGCCATTGCGCAAATGAACCACGCCCTGGCCCCCGATATTGAAAGCATATTTATTGTAAGTAAACCAGGCTACTCCTCCATTAGCTCTACCATTGTGCGCGAAGTATTACGGCACAACGGCGATGTAAGCCAGTTTATTCCGAAAGAGGCGCTGGAATATCTGAAAGCAAATCACGTTTCAACAACACGTCCATAATAGAAGGGAACGTATTTCCTGCCACCAGGTCAATATCCTTGCGGCCCATCCAGCGTACATCGGTTATGCCTTCCTCTATTTGGGGTTTTAATTTGGCTTTGCCTTTATACTTCATTTTGTACCAGTGCGTTTTCTTGAGCACCACCTCGCCTTTAATGGTATAAACGTGGTAGGTGTTCACTATTTTTTTACCGCACTCGTCAATAGCTATACCACATTCTTCTTCCACCTCGCGTACGGCACCTTCTTTGGGCTTCTCCCCTTTTTCGAGTTTCCCTTTAGGCAGATCCCACTTACCATTGCGGAAAATGAACAGGTAATCTTTTTTGTTGTTCTTTACCAACCCGCCGGCTGCCTCAATAAGCGTAGTGCTTTTCATCACTTTTTTAAGAAAAGCCTTGGCATCATCGCACAAAACGTAATAGTACAACTTTGGATTGTTTCCTATTATTTTATTGTACAACGTTTTCAAATCAAACGATTGCTGGTCAAGCTGTTCGTACATTTCAACCTGTGCAGGGGCCGATTCTGTGATCAAAACCACCTTTTGGTTGATATAAATTCTGTATTTTAGTGCCATGTTTAATAAAAATGAGATTGAACAGCAAGTGGCTGAATTCCTGTTGCAAATTAAAGCAATTAAATTACAACCCGACAATCCTTTTACATGGGCTTCGGGATGGAAATCACCCATATACTGCGATAATCGTGTTACGTTGTCTTATCCGGCCATCCGTACCTACATCCGTCAAAAACTAAGCCTCGTAATTCAGGAAGAATTTGGCTCGGTAGGTTGCATTGCAGGTGTGGCCACTGCCGGTATACCGCAGGGTGCCCTGGTAGCCCAGGAGTTAGGCTTACCGTTTATATATGTTCGCTCTAAACCTAAAGAGCATGGTACAGGCAATATGATCGAAGGCGAAATTATGCCCGGTCAGCGTATTGTGGTTATTGAAGATTTGATCTCTACCGGAAAAAGCAGCTTACAGGCCGTTGATGCCCTGCGCACAGCCGGTTACGAAGTGGCCGGCCTGGCGGCTATATTCAGCTACGGTTTCGATGTAGCCGAAGAAAACTTTAAAAAAGCCAAGTGCCGTTACATTACCCTCTCAAACTACAATGCCATGCTGAAGTTTGCCGAAGAAAAGCAATATATTAACATCAAAAGCATGGACCTGCTACAACAGTGGCGTGCTAACCCTGCCGAGTGGGGACGCTAAATTTATAGATTTTAACAGAATAAAAAAACGGGCATGGTTATAGCAACCAGGCCCGTTGAATGTTTTTATAGATCGACGCAATACCAGTTTAACTGCATGCGTTTGGAAGATGAATTAAATAACTTTTTTGCTCTGAGCGTTGTAACCTGCAACTATTACATTTACAACTATTAATCCTACGATAACTGCTAACATAACTTGTATCTTTTATACATAGTTAAACGCAAATAGTGCTCCATTAGTTCGGAAAAGGCCTTTTTCAAAACACTTTTCCATTTATTTCAGCAATATTCCTAACTGCTATAAAAGTTCATAACAAAACTTAAACGGCGTTATAAAATTGAAATTCATTTCTTCGTAAACGTGTCTTTCATTAGCCCCCCAAAAATGGGGAATACTGTCGAATTACTTGCCCAAAGCGCGTAATTGTGGCATTTTTACCGTATTTTTGCACAATATATTTTTACAGGGACGGCATGATTACAGTTTCCAATTTATCATTGCGCTATGGAAAGCGCACCTTATTTGAAGATGTAAATCTTAAATTTACGCAAGGCAACTGCTATGGCATTATTGGCGCTAACGGTGCAGGTAAATCTACTTTTCTGAAAATTCTTTCGGGCGAAATTGACCCAAGTACAGGTTCGGTAAGTTTTACACCAGGCGAGCGTATGGCCGTGTTAAAACAAAACCACTACGAGTTTGATGAGTTCCCGGTAATAGAAACGGTATTAATGGGGCACAAAGAGCTTTATGATACCATGAAAGAAAAAGATGCCATTTACCTGAAAGAAGATTTTACAGATGCCGATGGCGAACGTGCCGGTGAGCTTGAAAACATTTTTGCCGAAATGGATGGCTGGAACGCCGAAAGCAATGCCGCTACCCTACTGAGCAACCTGGGCATTAAAGAAGACTCACATTATAAATTGCTGAAGGAACTGGACGCCACGCAAAAAGTACGTGTGTTATTAGCGCAGGCCCTTTTTGGCAAACCCGATATTTTGCTACTGGATGAGCCAACCAACGATTTGGACATTCATACCATTAGCTGGCTGGAAGATTTCCTGGCCGGTTATGAGGCTATTGTGCTCGTCGTATCGCACGACAGGCACTTTTTAGATACCGTGTGTACACACGTGGTGGATATTGACTTTAGTAAGCTTACGATATATACAGGCAACTATACCTTCTGGTACCAATCGAGCCAGCTGGCTTTAAAACAACGTTCTGACCAGAACAAGAAGCTTGAAGAGAAAGTAAAAGAGTTACAGGAATTCATTAGCCGCTTTAGCGCCAATGCTTCCAAATCAAAACAGGCAACCAGCCGTAAAAAAGCGCTGGATAAAATTAACCTGGATGAGATCAAACCATCTAACCGTAAGTACCCGGCTATTATGTTTAACCAGCAAAGCCGCGAAGCCGGTGACCAGATCTTGCAGGTTGAAAACTTGAGCAAGACACTGAACGGTGAGGTTTTATTCAAGAACGTTAATTTCATGATAGGTAAAGGTGACAAGGTTGCTGTATTGTCGCAAAACAGTTTAGCTACCAATGCATTTTACGATATTTTAACCGGCCGCGATACCGATTTTACTGGTAGCTTTAAATGGGGCGTTACCATTAATCCGGCAGATATTCCGGCAGATAATGCCGATTATTTTAAAGGCAAGGACGAGAACCTGATAGACTGGTTGCGCGAATATGCAACCGGCGATAAGGACGAGCAGTTTATCCGCAGCTTTTTAGGCCGTATGTTGTTTTCGGGCGAGGAAGTATTGAAGAAAGCGACCGTATTATCGGGTGGTGAAAAAATGCGTTGCATGTTTAGCCGCATGATGCTGCAACAGCCCAACGTGCTGCTGTTTGACGAACCTACCAATCACCTGGACCTGGAATCGATCACGGCATTGAACAATGGCATGAAAGATTTTAAAGGCACTATCCTGTTCACCTCGCGAGATCATGAACTGACCGAAACCGTGGCAACCCGTGTAGTAGAGCTTACCCCTTCCGGTCAAATAGATAAAATGATGAATTATGATGACTACATAAACAACGACGCCGTACAAAAGCAACGCGAAGAGTTGTACGCTATGTAATAAATAATAACAGATCAGGGTTTATAGTCATCCTTATAAACCCTGATCTATTTATAGGTTTGTATTAATCCCCTCACGATACCTCCACCTTAGCATAGCCTCAAATATGTTTTTCCTCATTGTGTATCGAAAAAACCCGGTATAATGAGGAATTGCAAAGTAAGAAACGAGTCTCAATGCAAACCAATGTTAGCTGTAGTTTCACTCATCAAAGGATACATATTTTTCAATAAGTGTCTTAATTGTTATGTGACTGTTTTTTAACAATTCAGAGTTTACTGTCCCATTTCTTGTTGTTCTGAAATTAAACTCAATTCCACTTATTTTCGCCTTTGCTTCTTTATATTCTGCCTTTGAAACTTTAAAGCTTCCGTTACTTTTTATTTTTATAATTTTCTCATCTTTCTTAGTCGCAGAAGTCACATTGGGTTCTGTTTGTTCTGTCATGCCAATAAATACCGACAGTTCGTCAATATCAATTAGGCCGTGCCATTTAATTACAAAATCATCCTTTAAGTTTCCTGCTTCCTTACATTCTATATTTTCGGGTTTTTCTTCTGCCAATGCATTAACCGAACCTAAAAAATATTTTTTTCCATCTGTTAATTTTATCTCAACGTTATACTTTTCTTTCACCGGAACATTTAAAAAAACATATCTCGATTCGTTGGTATAATAAAGTCCTTGTTTGTGAGTCAGCTTTTCTTCAATACCGTTTACAAAAATCAGGATGGAATCATTGCTAATTCTATTCCCATCGTTATCAAGTAATGCTACTGCTACTGAATTATCGAGTTTGTCGGTTGGACTTTGATTGATTTCTATTCTTGCATATATTAATGACAGCTTATCCAATTTTCCATTTGATAAATCTGATGTACAAGAACTTATACCTAATAAGATAAGGAATAAATATAAAACACCATGATTTGCTACCCCTTTTAAGTCTACCATTATATTATTTATAATTATTGCTTAAATCTTCGGTTCTTGTATTCGAGCGATTAGCCAAAGCATAATTTAATATGATAATAGTACGATTAAAAATACTTCTATCAAATTTCGCCCCTGCTGAAAATGTACGTATAGTAGGAATGCTTAAATTGATGATAGTCACTTTTATTTAACCCGGTTAATCTGTTCGCAAATTCTGAGGAGAAACTTTGGTAACGGATGAACATGGCCAACCTAAATTTACCTACAAGGAATCAAAAGACATATTAGGGAATGTTACAAAGGTTGTAACAGATGGGCAAGGCAAACAAATTCTATCGGTAAAAGGCTTCACAGATATTTTTGGGAATGATACAAATACTGTGACTACCGAATTGGACCAAGACGCCGTGGATTCATTGATGGGATTCTTCATTGATAAATAAAAATTATTCGTAATTTCATAAAGAAGGCGGCTATTTGAAGATGTTGCGATGAAATACATTAAGGGTGTAAAGAATTACTCACATCTAAAAACAAGTTATCACTAAATGGCCTATCTCCTCCACTGGAGGCATTTTGCTAAACGTTACATTTTTAAGAGTTCACCAATCTTATAGAGTAATGCTCAATAAAATCAATTCCTAAACAAGAAGAACGCAATGTCGCAAGCGGCCTAACTCCTGTCAGGAAGATCTATTGATAATAAATTTTGAAAGCATCAAAAGATATAAGCAGTGACTATAATGAATACTTATCACAATTCAAAGCTTAGTTAGTCTCCCTCATCTTTCTTTTGCTACGCCCCCATTTACGGTTATACCAAATAATAAACCCGGTTATGGGCATGCTCGCGCCTATTATACACGCAAAAAATGCCATGATCTTGGTGGGCAGCCCCAATATCTGCCCGGTATGTATATCAAAATTCATACGGAATAATTTTTCGCCCGCTGATAATTTCTCATAGGGTTGTTGATGTTGCATAACAGGGGGCAGTACTTGCATTGTATTTTGGTCAAAGTAATTTACAGCTCTATTGTACAGCAAAGTACCGTCGCCAAAATATACAGTGGTTTCGTAAGCAAACGATGATTTTTGAGGTATATTAATGGATATACTGCCAAACGCACCGTCATACTTCATCATCAATTTATTCCAAACCACGTCTTCCGGATGCGCGAACCTGCCTTGGCTCACTGTATTGTCAGATACTGAATCAATCTGTTTTTCTGATAAGGTTTTCCACGTCAGTACTTGATAAGCGCCTTTTTTAAACCATTCGAACGAGAAAAATATGCCAGACAACGTCAACGCCAACACAAACAGCACGGCGTAAAAACCAATAACATTGTGAATATCAATATTAAGTCTTTTCCATTTTGCCCGCCATTTCACCGTAAACGAGTCTTTTACGGCTTTCTTGGTCCACTTTGTTGGATACCACCATATTAAACCGGTTATCATAGTAATCACAAATATAATACAGGCCGAACCAACCACCGGACTTCCAATTTTTTTTGGCAGCCATAAAAACCTATGCCCCGCCCTTACGAACAAGAAAAATTCATCGGCCGCACTTTGTTCGCGTTGATCTTTTAGAACTTCACCCGTATATGGATTTAAATATATTTCCGCTTGCTGATGCTTTGGCAAGTCAAAATTCAGGGTTACAGACCGACCCGGTTTCCAATATTTTAGACTGGTTAAAGTATCGTTTGTAATATGCTGTGTTTTAAAATACGCTCTTGATCGCGCTACCAATTGCGATGGAGGCAGGTATGGCTTATGCTGTGCCTTAACAAACCAATGCTTTTCGGTATATCGCCAAACTTCGTAGCGCCACACCCATAAACCACCGGTAAAGCATACTATGAATACAATAATGCCTGATGTTAAACCCAGCCATAGGTGCAGCCACTCGGACACTTTACGAAAGTTGGATTTTTTTGCTTTTGAGCTTCTTTTTTTAATTGCAGTAAGCATAATAACAGTAAAAGGGGAGGTAATCCCTCCCCTATAATTAAAATCTGAATGATAAACTTGCCATTACGTTTCTTGGCGCCTGTGAGTTACCGCCAATGTCCCAATACTTCTTACTGGAAATATTATTAAGTTTGACACCCAGCCTCCACTTGCTTTGATCGTAAAACACGGTACCACTGTAAACCGTGTAAGAAGGCATGTAGAAAGTATTATCAGCCGTAAAAAAGTTTTTATCGGCGTAATTAGCCCCAAAACCAAATCCCAAACCTTTCAGCCTGTTTTGCAAGGTATAAGTGGCCCAAAAATTAGCAACATTCTCCGGAGAAGTGGTGGCTTTATTACCTTCGATAGCGGCGTTAGATGATTTTACAATACGGTTATCATTATAGGCATAGCCCGCAACAATACTTAAACCAGCAACCGGATTTCCGGTCACTTCAAAATCAATACCTTTACTTCTTTGCTTACCGTCCTGCACCGTGAAATTTGCCTCCGTGCGAGTAGCATTGTCGATATCAATATTATAATAACTCGCGGTAATGCTTAATTTCCTATTTAAAAGTTCGGCTTTTACCCCACCTTCATACTGAACGGCATATACAGGGTCAAGCACAAGTACACTACCATCTGGTTGTGTTACCGGGGCAAGATTTTGAAAGCCGTTCATATAATTTCCAAAAAGGGAAACCTGATCTTTAACTACCTGATATACCAAGCCTAATTTAGGTGAAAGGGCCGTTTGCTTATAGCCCGCTGTATTACCCACTTTTTTTCGTTCAAATCTGTCTACACGTAAGCTTAACATGGCCGATAGTCTATCGGTTACGTTAATTACGTCAGAGGCATAGGCGCTCAGCGTTTGCTGGTCTGCAATAGCTGTAGTGTATAGCGGCATTATGGCGTCAACCGCTTTCCTTCTGATAGGTGCAAAGTTTGAAGTTACGTTGATGGTATCAAGTGTAACCACATTTCCACCCGCCCTGCGGCTACCATCGTAGTACCTGTAATTTATTCCGCCTAAAAAATTATGTTTGATGCCGCCCGTTGAAAACTTGCCATTAAAGTTTTGCTGCAGGTTGATAAAGTTATTGGATATTGGCCCCCACATGCCAACCTGCCTAACCGCCCGGGTTGGCGAAAGCCAATTGGCATAGGATTGATAACTGTAATCCACATCTTCACCCACAAATGAAAACAAGGTAGTTGATTTCCAGTTGCCCGAGATTATATATTCTGCCTGTGCGAAGAATTTGGAAGCAGACGTTTTACCATTGTTGTCATCGTGGAACATGGATGTGGTATAGTCCAGTTGAAGCTCCGCCGGTGTTCTTAACCCGGAAGCTGCTGTATAGGTGTTATAAGTACGACGGGTATTTTTGGCATTAAAAAACTCCGCATCAAAATGAAAAGTTAGTTTATCTGAAGACTTATAAATCAGGCTTGGAGCGATAGTATAAGTATTGTTAAAGCCATAGTTTAAAAAGCTGGCTTCTCTATTTGAAGCGAGGTTAACTCTGAACAAAACTGTTTTGTCTTTATCAAGCGGCGTATTCACATCAGCAGTAAGCCGGTTCAGATTATAGCTGCCTGCTGTATAAGAAACTTCTACGCTGGTGGTATCGAAAGGTTTTTTGGTCACTAAGTTCACCACACCGCCAAACGAGGAAACCGCAGAACCAAACAACGTTCCTGAAGGGCCTTTTAACACTTCTATCCGTTCCACATTTGAAATATCGAGTGATGAACGGCTGGCTGATGTTTCCATACCATTTCTGGCATTAACACCACTTATAAAGCCTCTGAAAGCGATACCAACGCCACCCGCAGGGAAAGTATAGGCTACCGCACCGGGTGTATTCTGAACGGCATTTACGATATCAATGGAAATCTGCTGCTTTAAGAGCTCTTTGCTTATTACGGTATAAACTTGCGGATTTTCCAGGTTTTTCAAAGGCATGCGTGCTACGTAATCGCTTTTCTTATCGGCTAAAGTTTTTACTCTGCCCGATGAAATACTCACCGCTTCTAATTGCTTTGATGTTTCCATCATTACAAAATCCAAGCGAGTATGTTGTCCTGCCGTCAAAGTCACTTCTTTGTTCTGGCTCTCCAGGCTTAAATACTTAGTGGTGATGATTTGTGTGCCTGCCTGAACACGGTTAAAGCGATATTCTCCGCGGTCATTTGTTGAGGTAACTAACTTTAAACCAGTAACAGATACGGTAACACCTTCTAACAGTTGACCGTCGGCAGTTTTAATAGTTCCGCTTACAGAAGCAGTATTTTGTGCCAGTGCTTGAACTGTAAACAGCGTAAGCGCTGTAAGGATCATGCTAAATGATAAATTGGATAGAGTTTTCTTCATGCTAATACGTTTAAAGGCGCAAAGATATAATTATTTAGAATTAAACTAAATAAGAATAAAGGATTGTTTTGTGCCCAACATCTCACTCAAGCGTTCCATAAGTAAATAACCTAACTATTTGGCCACCAAGTGGAGCCTTTCTGAAGATTTTGCTGTCGTCTATTCTAATTGATGACTAATCTCTAAGTAATAGTAGAAAAATCAGTCTCCTGTATATAACACAATAGTTATAATTGTAGGATAATGACAGAACTAAAGACTGAATTTACAGGTAAGCTATACTTAGAAGTCAAAGGTGAACGGGTTATTGGCCCTGGGCGTGTGGAACTGCTGGAGCGGATCCAGGAATCCGGCTCGATCAGGCAAGCTGCTTTGCAAATGAAAATGTCTTACCGGCAGGCATGGCAATTTATTGATCATATGAATACACATCTGGGAGAACCGGTAATTGTCTCCTCACGCGGCGGAAAAGGTGGCGGTAAAGCGGCAATTACTCCAAAAGGACTTGAAGTGATTGCGCTGTTTAAAGCGTTTCATGCCGAGTTTCAGCAGTTCTTAAGAAATAAAAACTCGCAGACTGAATTTTAATCTCTTCCATCTTAATTATAACAATTACCTTCGTTTCGTTATACACCATAAGGAATAACGAACAAATGCATATGAACAAAACTTTACTTGCTTTATCGATCGGCTTGATCGCAAGTGTGGGGATTAAAGCACAAACAAGAGACACCAGTAACCGGACCTTTCACTTGGGCGAGGTGGTGATTAAAGGTTACCACGACACCCTGCGTGCCGACAAACTTAATGGCTCGACAATCAGCAAATTTAACCGGTTGGACGTATCCCATGCCTTGAATTTATTATCCGGCATTACACTTTCAGCAGTTGGCCCGCGTAACGAATCGGCCGTAAATGTGCGCGGCTTCGATTTACGCCAAGTTCCGATTTACCTGGACGGCATGCCGTTGTATGTTCCTTATGACGGCTATGTGGATCTGGCTCGGTACACTACTTTTAACCTGGCACAAATACAAGTAGCCAAAGGTTACTCCTCCGTATTGTACGGCCCAAATGCAGAAGGCGGCGCAATCAACCTCATTACACGCAAGCCGGCAAATCATTTTGAGGCCAACGTGGTTGCCGGATGGCTAAGCGGCGGCTACCGGTTAAATACAAACATTGGCGGCAGGGTCGATAAATTTTATTACCAGGTATCCGCGTCGCAATTAAAGCAAAACTGGTTTCCGCTATCGAAGGACTTTGTGGCTACCCGCACTGAAAATGGCCGACATCGTGATAACAGCTACCGCAATGATGTTGGCGTAAGCGGAAAAGTTGGATTTACCCCGACCGAAAATCAGGAATACGCCGTAGGTTATAGTTACCAGCGCGGTAAAAAGGGAACGCCTGTTTACACTGGTACAGATACCCAAAATTCACTGTTCAAAAATCCGAGGTACTGGAAATGGCCTAACTGGGATACGCAGAGCTTATACTTTTTGAGTAACAACAAGCTGGATAGCCATAACATCATCAAAACACGCTGGTATTATAACACCTTCAAAAACGAGTTGGACAGTTATGATGATGCTACTTATACTAACATTACCAGGCCCTACGCTTTCCGGAGCCTGTACAATGATTATACCTTAGGTGCAAGTGCAATTTTCGAGAACACCTCCGTTCAAAACAACAACTTCAGTATTGCCGCGCATTACAAAAAGGATGTGCATAAGGAATACAATGTTGGCGAGCCAAGTCGTCGCAGTGCGGATAATAATTTAACTTTTGGCCTGGAAGACACTTACCAGCTTACCCATAAATTGAAAGCCAATGCCGGTATCAGTTTGATGAGTCGCACGAGTGACGGCGCAGAGCAATATAACAGTACTACCAAGTTAGTGTCTGATCTGCCTTATAACAGCAATATTGCCTGGAACCTGCAGGGTCTATTACAATATGACCTGAATGCCAGTAATGTGATCTCCGTTTCGGTAGCGCGTAAGACCCGCTTTGCAACCATCAAAGACCGCTACTCTTACCGGCTGGGCACTGCCATTCCGAACCCGGACCTGAAAGCAGAAAATGCACTAAATTACGACCTTACCTATCGTGGCAACATAGCCGGAAAACTGTCGGTAACCGCATCAGGCTTTTACAGCAAGATCAACAACAGCATCCAAACAGTAAACAATGTAACCACCGATGCGGTAACAGGCACCAGGCTGGCACAAGTACAAAACGTAGGAAAAGCTGAGTATTATGGATTTGAAGCCGGTTTGGGTTACCAGTTACTAAGCAACCTGAGGGCCGATGCCAATTACACACACCTTATCCGTAATAACCTAAGCGCCCCTGCCATTTTCTTTACCGACGTTCCGCGCGATAAGGTCTTCGCTTCGGTAGAATACCGTCCTATAGCCAAACTTTACCTGTTGGCCTCTGAAGAGTACAATTCAAAACGTTTCAGCACCAGCTACGGCACGCAGGCAGGCAGCTTTTATTTAACTAATGCTAAAGCACATATCGAACTAATGAAAGGCTTTTCCTTAGAGGGCGGCGTGAACAATGTATTTGATAGGAACTACCAGTTGGTGGAAGGCTTCCCGGAAATGGGCCGGAACTACTTCGCCAACCTGACCTTCAATTATTAAAACAACGCAATATGAAAAAGATATTAGTGCTTCTCTACCTTATTGCAAGTGCATCCCTATCAGCGATGGCACAAAGTGAAGAAGTAGCCATTGGCGGCGATGTGGCCAAACCATTCAAAATCAATGCTTCCAACTTTGCCGAGATGAAACAGGTAAGTATAAAAGTAAAATCGAATGATGGCAAGGAGCACGAGTACACGGGCGTAGCCTTGTTTGATATACTGACTAAAGCAGAAGCAGTGCCCAATAACCAGTTACGGGGTAAATCATTAACCAAGTATGTGCTGGTATCGGCCGCCGATGGTTACCAGGTGGTAATCGCGCTGCCCGAAATAGATCCGGCATTTACCGACCAAACGGTGATATTGGCTAATAAGCAAGACGGTGAAGACCTCGCTGCCAATTACGGCCCTTATCGTTTGATTGTGCCGCGTGATAAAAAGCCTGCACGCAGCGCCATGCGGGTAATCAGCATTGATGTGCTGACTGCTAAAAAGCCTTAACGTTATATCTACGTAACACAATACAAGAAGCACCAATTAAACAGCCGGTGCTTTTTTAATGGTTATTAAACCGCCTGTCGTTGATCAGATCGACATCGGTGAGCGTTTTCAAAAAAAGCGATCACTTGCACTTTCTGTTCTTCAGTTAAAGCAATTCCTAACCGGCCGTTTTTCTGAAATTCCTTATCCAGGTTGGCATGTTGCTTCATACCCGCCTGCGTAATGCGTTAAAACTTGTTTAAGTGAATAAAAACGGCCGTCGTGCATGTAAGGTCCGGTTATTTCTACATTCCTCAAAGACGGCACCCTAAATTTACCAATATCTGTTTTGCGGTGCGTGAGGCTGTCTCTGCCACGATCAGTTGAAGTGACCTCCAGGCCATTGTTGCGGATAGATTGATCGGTAAATAGGTATCTATTTTAGCTGCCCTTTACGCCCGTTGTCTTAAAAATATCCACCAAAATCTGATTCCCTCACCAGAGAAATCTGTTAGTTTGAGACAAAGTCTATAGTAATTTCCTTCCAACTAAAAACAGAGGTTAGAGATTCACCCTACCGCACCTAAAAAAAGACCATCAGCGTGGCGAAGCGAGGTCAGCCCGGCGGAATGAAAATGAAGTGTGGTAGTACATAACGTCAAAAATACATGAAAGACACATCCTAAAGACTGCAACTATGGTAAACAGAATCTTTAAGATTGAACTATAGTTCATTAATTTTAACTCGGTTAATCTGTTTGTAAATCTTAAACGGGCGTTTTGATCAATCAAAGTAAAATTACAGATTGTCAACTTTAAAAGTTACAAAATGTACTTTTAAACGTTATATTTGCATCCCGGAATAAACGAATGACTTCTTAGCTCAGCCGGTAGAGCAACTGACTCTTAATCAGTGGGTCCGGAGTTCGATCCTCCGAGGGGTCACCAAAAAAAAGCTGCCTTTAAAGGCTAAAAAGGAGCTTTACAGTACATAAGGGCACTTTTGAGTGCCCGCTTATCTTTAACTGACGTCCGTCGGTTTCTTAAGATTATCATATTTTTTTGTTTAACTTAACGTAAAAGCGTCACAAATACGTCACGAAGCTTTTGCGTTCAAAAAATTTATGCAATGGCTACTGTATGTGCTAAGGTATATGAACACCATAAAAAAAATGATGGATCATATAATGTCAAGATTCGCATTTTCCATAAAGGCGAAAAAAAATATTTAGATACTCCGTTTTTCTTAACTGCGAAGCAGCTTACCAAAGGCTTTGAGATCAAAGATGTCTTCGTTAAAAAATCGGTTCAAACTCTTATTGATAATTACAGAAAGGAAATTCATGGGTTAGAAGATCGCCTTCAGTTATTTTCTATCGATGAGCTTAAATGTTTTCTTGAGGAAAAAGATGAGGATATTGATTTTATAAAATTTTGTGACAAGCATATCGATCAATTAAGGGCGGACAAGAGAATGGCAACCGCAGCTAACCATACTACTGTAAGAAATAGCTTAGTTGATTATTTCAAGAAAGATGTTGTTTCCATTAGAGAAATAACTTCTCAGTTTCTAAGGCTTTATGAACGGCATTTGAGAAGGCCAAGAAAGGTCACACGCTTAAATCAGTTCAAAGAAGAGGTTACTGTTTTGAAAGAAGGTATAAGTGATCAAAGTCTATATAACTATACAAGAGACCTACGTACTTTATTTAACGAGGCTAAAAGAACTTATAATAATGATGATCTTGGGCTCATAAGAATCACACATTATCCTTTTACTAATTACACGATGGTTAAACCTCCCGTAACAAGAAAAAGAAACCTATCAATAGAACAAATTAAATCAATCAGGGATTGCAATTGCGTCCCTGGCAGTCGTGCAGAATTAGCAAGAGACCTTTTCATGCTAAGTATTTATATGTGCGGCATGAATGCAGTGGACTTTTACAACTTTTTAACTGATGGCAGCAAAGAAAGATTAGAGTATAACAGGTCAAAAACTGCAGGCCAAAGACATGACAACGCCTTTATTAGCATAAAGGTTGTTAGCGAGGCAACAGATTTAGTTAAAAAATATGGTGGAACTTTTAAAAAAAGATACACCAATTACAGAGGGCTGGACAAAGCACTTAGTAAAGGATTTTCGATTCTGTGTGAACAGCTTCAACTTAAAGGCGTGACATTTTATTGGGCTCGTCATTCCTTTGCGAATTTGGCTTACAATACGTGTAAGTTAAGTAAAGATCATATCGCCCAAGCTCTGAATCATGTGGATAATGGACACAAAACAACTGACATTTACATTCAGAAAGACTGGTCAATAATTGATGAAGTACAGCGCACCGTCCTTGATTTATTAGGATCACCAGAACTGAATTTCAGTGACAATTCAAAACATTCGCCTGTGCTTTCAAATGAAGATCTATCATTTTTAAGTTCACTAGTTTTCTCTAATCATTTAGATTTAGACACAAGAAAAAAAGTCATGGAATTACACGCCAAACTAACACTATAATTAATGGAAAATAAGGGCGCCTAGAGGGAGTTGAATTCGCCTAAGAGAATTTGATAGCTAGGTATTCAGTGCGCCAACTTGAAATGTTTTCTTAATATTACATATATGTATATAAATAACTTCCCTGTGTCAACAAGAAATGCGGACGGATAGTCCACCCGCACTTTATCATCAAATTACGCTTTCTGTGCTAATTTGCTTCCTGGCTTGCCGGGCCGCCGCAACCATGTTCTCCAAAGCCGCTTTAGTCTCCGGCCATTTACGGGTTTTCAGGCCGCAATCAGGGTTTACCCATAAATGCCGGGCTGGTAACAGATCTGCCGCTTTGGTAAGCAGCGCTACCATCTCTTCAGTGGTTGGTACTCGTGGAGAATGAATGTCATATACGCCTGGGCCTATCTCATTAGGATATTCAAAGTGAGCGAAGGCATGCAATAGTTCCATTTGTGAACGTGAGGTTTCGATAGTAATCACATCCGCATCCATGGCTGCAATATGCTCAATGATGTCGTTAAACTCGCTGTAGCACATGTGGGTATGAACTTGTGTTTCATCTTTTACACCACTTGCCGTTATGCGGAATGCTTTTACCGCCCAATCCAGGTAATGCAGACGTTTTGCTTTACGCAAAGGCAATCCTTCACGAATAGCGGCCTCGTCAATTTGAACCATGCCGATACCGGCTGCTTCTAATGCCAATACTTCATCATGAATGGCCAGGGCAATTTGGTTAGTGGTCACATCTCGTGGCTGATCGTCGCGTACGAAGGACCATTGCAGAATAGTCACAGGCCCGGTTAGCATACCTTTCATAGGTCTGTCGGTTTGGCCAGCAGCAAAGGTGCTCCAGCGCACGGTCATATTCTGAGGACGGCTAACGTCGCCATAGATCACCGGCGGCTTAACGCATCGGCTACCGTAGCTTTGTACCCAGCCATATTTAGTGAACAGAAAACCATCGAGCTGCTCGCCAAAATATTCCACCATATCGTTACGCTCAAATTCACCGTGCACTAATACATCCAAACCAATCTCTTCCTGCCAGCGGATCGATTCGACGGTAGCTTGTTCAATTGCTGATTCGTATTGCTCCAAAGTAAGTTCGCCTTTTTTAAATTTGGCACGCAGTTGACGGATATCGTCTGTTTGCGGGAATGAGCCAATGGTAGTTGTAGGAAACGAAGGCAGGTTAAAACGTTTATGTTGTAATTGCTGACGGATTGGAAACGCACTACTGCGGGTAGCATCTGCTTCGGTGATAGCTGCAACACGTTCTTTTATTGTTTGTTTATGAACTTTTTGTGATGCACGGCGTCCTTCAATGGACGTTTTATTGGCATTTAATAATTTGAGGTTGCCTGCTATGATCTGTTTTAGTTCGGCTACCTCGTTCAGTTTCTGTTCGGCAAAAGCCAACCAATCTTTAATCTCAGGGTCAATGGTTGTTTCTACTTCGATATTTATAGGGCTATGAAGCAACGAACATGACGGAGCTATAATAACCCTATCAATACCCAATTTTTCAACAGCTTTGCTAATGTGTTGCAACGACTTTTCGTAATCGTTTTTCCAAACATTACGACCGTCAACGACACCTAACGAAAGCTGTAAATTGTCCGGGATAAGGGACAGTACTTCCTCCAATTGTTCCGGCGCACGTATGAGGTCGATATGCAACGCTGTAACGGGAAGATTAACAGCTAATTGCGTATTATCCAGCAATCCCTCAAAATAGGTAGCCACCAATAGCTTGATACCACTTACGCGGTTAGCAATGGCACGGTACGCATAGTCAAATGCTTCCTTATCCTTTTTCGAAAGGTCAAGCGCCAGGCAGGGCTCGTCTAATTGTATCCATGTTGCACCCTGTTGCTTCAGGCGGTTAATGATCTCTATGTAAACAGGTACTAAGTTTTTAACAAGGTCTATGCGTTCAAATCCTTCCTCTTTCTCTTTACCCAGCAACAAATAACTTACAGGACCTAATAATACAGGTTTGGCTTTAGCGCCCAATTGTTGTTTGGCAATACTGTATTCAGCAAAGATCTTCTCAGAGAATATTCTGAATTCCTGTTTAGCGGTGAATTCGGGTACGATATAATGGTAATTGGTATCCAGCCACTTAGTCATTTCCATAGCAGTAATATCCAAACCGTCTTTTTGATAACCGCGGGCCATTGCAAAGTATAGATCAATTTCGCTGTTGGTCTTTACTAGCGATAATACCGGTGCATAGCGTTGAGGGATCACGCCGAGGACCAGGCTGGTGTCGAGCACCTGGTCGTAAAAGCTAAAATCATTACAGGGAATGAGGTCTATACCGGCATCTGCCTGAGTCTGCCAGTTCTCTTCTTTGATCTTACGGGCAACGTCGTTCAGTTCGCTCAGGTTAATCTTTCCCGCCCAATACTGTTCGCAAGCTTTTTTGAGTTGTCGTTGGCCACCGATACGTGGGTAGCCGAGGTTTTGTGTTAGCATGTTTTCAACTTTTTAAATGGTTAATCGTCATCGTAAAAGTTCTTTTCAATTCCAATATGCTATGTATCGAAACAAAGGGGCGAGAGATATGCGTACATGCGAACAGGACACAATAAACCTCATCGGTTTTTGAGAATCCGTATGATATACATTAATCTGACCTAAGCTTCTTATCGCGAAAGCATTGTCAATTCAAATTAGGCAGGTATCCTGACTTGTAACGGCTTTTATCGTCCTTCCCGCCTTATGGCAGTGGAACACTTGGATAAAACCCTTGGTTAAGTTACTTACAGTTGCGCGACAGTCCGTGATTTACACACGGTTCCCTACTAATTCACAGCTAAGTAAAACCTAATTTGATCAATGAAATATGTAAAGAACTTAATCTACTGCGACCAGTTATATACTCTGGCAAAGTTATTTTTACATAAATTAATAACTACATTCTTCGATTAATAAGATATAATCACCTTAAAGTTTGATAATTTTAGTGAAATTCGCTTTTGGCTGATTAATTTTGATCCCATAAGAGCGTTTTATACTATGGAAGAACTTGATGAGACCGATCTGCTGCTTTTAAAAATATTGGGGAAGGATTCCAGTCATACTATTAAACAGTTAGCATCTCAGGTCAACCTGTCGCCAACGCCGGTATTGCAACGGGTGCGACGGCTGGAAAACAACGGGTATATCAAAAAATATATCGCTTTACTTGACCCTGCAAAATTCAGCCAGGGGTTCATTGTTTTTTGCAACATAAAGCTCAAACAGCATGACCGAAAAATTGGTCATCATTTCGTTACCGACATTATGAAGATTGATGAGGTTATAGAATGTTATAACATTTCTGGCGAATACGATTTCCTCCTTAAAGTATTTGCGAAAGATATGAAGCACTACCAGGATTTTGTATTCAATAAATTAGGCTCGGTTGATAGCATTGGCAGTACCCACAGCACTTTCGTGATGGCAGAGATCAAAAACCTGCATAATATCAATTTCTGATAAATTGAAGAAAAGTTCAAACATACCTAAGAAAAACTGTGCTTAAGGAAATTTGCGCAGGCTTTATGCCAGACAGTCGAGCTTTGATATAATGACGATTTTTTGTTTTGAGCTCCGCGGTGTTAAGATTGTTGATTTTAAACTTTAGCAATAAGATTAAACCTTTCTTACTAAACATCATCATATGATCAACATCTCTACCCTAAGTTAGTGTAACTTAAGTAATCAGGAAGAATTCTGTTATACTAGAATCAAACAAGATAGCGACTAATTGTTAAATATTCCGTATCACAATTAATCGTCGTGCATACCTTCAAATAGGAACAACTTAGTTACAGGTGGAAATCATTCGATTCATCTATACAGCGGCGAGATATGGGTGGCAATCGGGCTTGGGAGTGAATATCTTACCGATTTAGTATTAAAGCAGGGTTTTTATACATAGCAACCCACCATAGCCGGCATTTTGGGCTTTATTATGTGGGCAATTTAATCCGTCTATGAAAATTTCATCTATCAATGTGTCGGTTTTGTCATCACTTACTTGTAAGATGATTCTTAGATTGGTTAATGTTGTTAGCTTTCGTTATTCTGCGTTTCCACTCGCTAATTTTGGCATTGAAATAGGTCATGATTTTTTTGAAGCAAACATATCAGCGCTGTAAGACTTGGGGCAATTGCCGGACTTGTCTTGGCAAAATTCGTCGCCGTGTTTTCGTTTACTTGGTTAATGGTAAAACATAAAATACCTTCACTTCCTGAAGGAGCAACATGGAGTCACATAAGAGGCATTGCCATGTTTGCTGGAATTGGCTTCACGATGTCATCATTAATCACTTCTTTGGCATTCAAGATCCGGATCAAATCAAAAAGACAAAATACGGCATCTTAACCGCTTCTATTATTTCAGGCTTTTCCGCAGCATGGTGCTCCGCAAAACGGCGAAAGCTTGATATAGCAGCTAATATTTAGGCTTCTCTGCTTGAAAGGTTTGTGCAAATAAAAGGGTATTAAATGCTTCCAAGCATTTTGTCATTATTGAAAACACCTTACCATAATGGTAAGGTGTTTCAGATTTACATATCATAACGAGATTTTAATTCATTGATTTCCAGTACCATATTTAGAAAATTATTAATAGGCATTATGTTGGATAACAATATAGAAAACATAGTTATGAATATTCAGATTCAAAACAGATCCCGTTCAGCACAAGCACAGAGGGCTCACCTAAAAAGACTCGCACGAGTTCGCATGAAGTTGACCACTGTACACCTGTTGATCTTCGCATTGGTTGTGGTTTTGATCTTTGGAGCCATTATGAAGTCGTTGACTCAATAAAGCTTGCGGATTTAGTATCATCATCAAGACAGGCTTTAGCCTTTCTTATGTAAACCTCGGTTTGTTTTTTGTCCAAAATAGTTCTACCGAGCAGCATGATACCATAAGCAAAAAGTAAACCTGTGACCGGAAAAAGCCAGCCCAAAATGTGAATCTGTTGAACGCTCTCATGGTACCAGAATAAAAATGAACAAAGAATCAAAATAAACAGGTAAACTTTGATCATTACAGTGCCACGCATTAGACTGAGTCGGTAATTCTCCCAATGCTTATTTTCAAGACCACTGCCTTCTTCCGATTTCTGTTTACGATGATCAAGTAAGTGAACACCGATAAATACGATGCAGGAAAAAACCAACAGGAAGATTGTGACCCCGGAAAACCAAGCATTTTTCACAATGAGCGTATTAAAGCGTAAAGACACGAATAAAAAAAGTATAAAGGTGCAGCAGACCGTCACGTCATAATAAAGCAACCGATAATCCAACTTATAACATTGTAGCCGAAGCCAGGTAAGAAAGTTATTGATATTCTTTTTTTCCGGGTCTGTATCAGGAAAACAGGTCAATGGGCACTTTTCGGTTCGAATGATTTCTTTTAGCTCGTTCAGGTGCTTCAGGGATAATTCGGTTCGTTTAAGCTTGTTTTTCATAGACTACATCTGATCTGTTTTCTCCCATTACGCTGCTCAGCGCGATCACCGCCCGGCGATAACTTTCCCTGGCCACTAAAAATTGTATATTGACTTTTCGTAGCGCAAAACCAGCACTTTTGATATTGATACCCTCAGCAGCAAGTGCAGCAGCGCTTTTTGCCAGCAAGCCGGGCCGGTCCATATTGGAGCCAAGCAGGCAAACCATAGCGGTTGGCTCTACCGTAACCTTTTCAAACCGGTCGGCAAGATCATGCAAAAGTTTTTTGCTGTAATCTTTTTCCCATATCACTGTAGAAATACTGTTGGCGCTTGTTGCCTTAAAGGTATAGCTGATATGATGATCTGAAAAAACCTGCATAATATGCAGATCGCTTCCGACGGCCCCAACCATATTAGGATCATAAACATCAATGATAAGCAGTTTATCTGTACCGGTGATAATTTCAACGCGCTTATGCTCGCTGACATAATCTCTGGTAATTAGCGTACCTGGATGGGAAGGTTCAAATGTGTTTTTTATTCGAAGGTCTATATTTCCGATCTCCAATGGTTTTGATGCCTTTGGATGAATAGCCTCCATTCCAACATCAGCCAATTGATCGGCAATATCGTAGTTGGTAAAGCCAACTGCGCAGCAGTTTTCCTTGCCGACTATCATGGGATCTGCCGTGGATAGGTGGTATTCCTTATGGATAATGGCCTCCCTCGGTTTTAAAATTTGTGCGATTTTGCTAAAGGTCACTTCTGAATACCCGCGGTCGAACTCTCGCATGATGCCCTCTGTGCCTTTAGCATAGCCGGTCACGACACAGACCCTGTCACTGAAATTTACATGCTTGAATGCATTTTTGATACGCTGGTCTATTGTAAAAGACCGGTGGTCGTCAAAGCCGCTCAGATCGATAAGCTGTGCATTGATCCCCTTTTGCTGGAGAATATTAACCAGATTGTAAGCGGAATGGGTTTCACCGATTGAAGCTAATATCTCTCTTGCCGCCTGTAAGATTCCATCCTTACTCACATAACCCGATGAAAGAATATTAGCGAGATTCTCTAAATATTTACGGGCACGGCAGATGCGCTCTTCTAAATAATTGTTTGCAGCTTCCAGATCAAGACCAAGGCTCTCGTACCTTTTATTGATCGCCTTTAAGGCCACCACCAGTTTTTTTAATGACTGATGGAAATCCTGGTATTTTTTAATCCGGTGATAAACACCGGGTGTGCCGGTTCTTTTGTTTTCCAGCAGCAAATCCGTTACGCCTGCAAACGCAGATACTACGAACACCCTGTTATACATTGAATGCTCATCACGGCCGTAAAGAATGATGTTATTGATCACATCATTCAGCGCGCTCATGGAAGTTCCACCTATCTTTTCCAGCGTCAGGCGGTTACCGTTTAGCGTAATCTGCTTATTTGGATCAGGATCTTCTTTCGCTGGTTTATGCATGGCTATATAGGCTTACATTGTTAACGATCGACGTTCTGGTCTTACGGTACGCGCTTTTAATTAAAATATTCATGATTTTATAGAAATATTTATCTTTTAAATTAATGTATGTTTCACTGGCTTTTATTTTTCAGGAGCTATACACAGTATTGTGAGTGCATATTAAAAACCATGCCTAAAGTGACTTTAATACTGATGTACAGCGACTTGCATTTTTTCAGTTTTAACTATTCCGAAAATAACCTGCTGTTTTGAAAGGCATTTTTTCAAGATGAACCGATCGTGATTTTGCTGAACTTTAGGCTTACATTTGAGTTCATATATCGGGTATATTACATGGACGTACAGACCAATTCACAGGCTTTCCATCAGAAAATCAAAGCGGCCGGAATGCTGATCGCTATCGGTATCGTTTTCGGCGATATTGGCACCTCTCCCTTGTATACGTATAACGCATTATTCCATCCTGGCGAGGTTATCAATGAGATGAAAGCCCTGGGCGTTTTAAGCTGCGTGATCTGGACGCTTACCCTTCAAACCACCTTAAAATATATCGTTATTACCTTACAGGCTGATAACAAAGGAGAGGGTGGTATATTTTCGCTTTTTGCACTAATTAAACGTTATTACGGAAGGTGGCTCATCGTTCTGGCTATTATAGGCGGTTCTTTTCTCATTGCCGATGGCATTATCACTCCGCCTATCTCAGTTGCATCTGCTGTAGAGGGCATGCGGGCGATCTACCCAGAGATCAATACCGTACCTATTGTCATTGCTATTATCATCGGGCTCTTTGCAATCCAGCAATTCGGCACACAACAGATCGGTAAATTTTTCGGGCCGGTGATGGTGATTTGGTTCACCTTCATTGGCGCAATAGGCATCCTATCGCTTGTCCATAATCCGTCTGTGTTAAGGGCATTTAATCCGGGCTATGCTTATCAGCTTTTAGTTCATTATCCTCACGGCTTTTGGCTTCTTGGTGGTGTGTTTCTTTGTACAACCGGTGCCGAAGCCATGTACAGTGATATGGGGCACGTGGGCAGAAACAATATCAGGGTCAGCTGGATCTACATCAAGGTGGCGCTGATCTTATGCTATGCAGGACAAACCGCATGGCTGCTATCTGCAGGTCAGGCCAATGACCTGAGTCCGTTTTATAATATCGTACCAAAGGCTATTTATTTACCCGCTGTAATACTGGCGACCTGTGCTACCATTATTGCAAGCCAGGCCCTGATCACCGGTTGTTTTACTTTGGCTAATGAAGCCATTCACTTGGGATTTTGGCCAAGGCACCGCATCATATTCCCTGGAACGATACGCGGTCAACTGTACATTCCTTTCTTTAACTGGGCGTTGATGGTCTGTTGTATAGGTATGGTCCTTTACTTTAAGGAATCGAGCAAGATGGAAGCTGCATTTGGGTTATCTGTCACCTTAACCATGCTGACGACCACTATTCTGATCGCGCTTTGGCTTCGCGCAAAACGTCGCCCGATGGTGCTGGTTGTTTTGGTGGCCATCATTTTTTTGTCGGTCGAATTTTCTTTCCTGATCGCTAACCTGCAAAAGATTAAAGAAGGTGGCTGGATCATGCTGGTCGTTGGTGCATTGCTTACCGGCATAATGCTGGTGTGGAGGAGCGGAAGGTTACAGCAGAAAAGTATGGTTTCTTTTCGCGAGCTCGATAACGGCGACCTTGCTAAATTGGTTGAACTTAGTCATCAGGAACAAATCAGCAGTTATGCGACCAACCTGATCTATCTGACCGCCTCCAGTGAACCGAATGAAGTCGAAGATAAGACCATCAGGTCGATTTTCGCCAATCCAATTAAAAAGGCAGATGTCTATTGGTTTTTCCATGTAGATATTGCCGATGAGCCCTACACGCTGCAATATTCGGTCACTCCCTTGTCGACAAATGACGTTTATCACGTCAACCTAAAGCTGGGCTTCCGGGTACAGCCAAGGGTGGACTTGTTTTTCAGGATGATCGCACAGGAGCTGCTCGCCAGCGGTGAACTGCAGTTGGACAAAACACCGATCATGCACTTTGCTGCCAATGAAATCGGAGACTATAAATTTGTCATCATCAATTCCTATCTTTCTTTCGACAATGATCTGCCGTTCTGGAAAGCTTTGCTGATTAAAAGTTATTACAATTTGAAAGGGATCGGTGTCTCTGATGATGTAAACTATGGATTAGATGCCAGCAACGTCGTTTTAGAAAAATATCCACTCCTGTTCACTAATCGGCCACCATTAAACTTAAAGCGGATCTGACCTATAATCATACCTAGATATCCTCCTCGTCCATCGCATTAATTCCAGTCAAAAGTTTTTGGCGACGGTTGAAGCATTGATAGAGGGAATAGGAACCCATCAAGTACATGACCAGGGTCACGGGTGAGTTAATATCGATGACCTTCTGCACAGGTACCAATTCTGTGGTTTCATAAAAGGCATAGCCTGCTACTAAAATAAGCGTATAAGCTGTAATATAACCAATAATCAGCCCGATCTGCTTTTCCATAATTCCCACTTTGTATTGCAGTAAGGTCTTGATGCGTCCCCATTCGGGTGGCCCCAATGTAACACCCGCTCTCCATTGCCAAACTAAAAATCCGGCAAAGGCTCCAAAAATTACTGCAAAGATAATTTTGAGTGAAGTCAACGCCGTCGGGTCATCACCTTTATAAAGATTAATGGTTCTCACGATGATCATCACAAAATTAATGAGAATAGCCACATTCGCCCACAACAACAAATTATGAAAACGGTCATAGTGAGCTTCCATATAAACTTCCAGCTTCTCATCAGAATCGATCCTTATCCGGTCGTTCTCATCAAACAGATCTTTTACATCCATAATATCTATGCCTCTGATGCAGGTAACTGGAAATAAAAACGGCTTCCTTCTCCCAATGCACTTTCCACGCCTATTTTGCCTTGCTGCACTTCTATAAAATCTTTGGAGATAGCCAGCCCTAACCCGGAACCGGATTTATTCTGTCCATCAGTGGGCACCTGGAAATAGCGATCAAATAATCGTTTTTGAAACTGCTCGTCGATTCCTTTACCAAAATCTTTCACCGAAAACTCGACAAATCCTCCGCGCTTGGCCAGCTGAATAACGACCCTCGACTTTTCTGAACTGTAACGCAAGGCGTTGGAAAGGAAATTAACCAATACCCAGGCTGTTTTCTCTACGTCCACCTGAACCTTCGGAAGACCGGGAGCCGTGATCACTTCCAATTTAACTTCTTTTTGCTCCGCCTGGAATTTTACAGAATCAACGGCATATTTAACGATCTGCTCAGGTTCGGCAGGTATGTAGTTAAGCTGTATATTGCCGGTCTCCACCTGCGAAAGTTCTAAAAGTTCACTGGTGATCTTTAATAACCTGCTGGCATCCTCACTGATGTGATCTACGAGTTGCCGCTGTTCGGGGTTGATAGCACCGACCCGCTGGTCATTCAGTAATTTCAAACTCAACCTGATGGAAGAGATCGGGGTTTTTAGCTCGTGAGAAATGGTTGCAATGAAATTGGTCTTCGCTTCATCCCTTTCCTTGAATGTGGTTATATTCGTTAAGATATAAACCTTTCCGGCAGACTTGGCGGCGGTGCGGATCGCACCTTGCTGGCTATCCAGGTTAGGCACCGATATATCCCTGGTCTGCAACTCAAAATATGACTCCCTGCCGTCAAGTACAATCTTGAAAGGTTTTAATATTTTTTGATCCTTGTCAAGGATAGAACGGAACAGGTCATTACTTTTTGCAATGTCATCTGCTTTGGTACCAATCACTTTTTCTTGTGTGATACTTAAAGTTTTTCGTGCAGCATCATTCGTGAACAGGATCTCCCCGTCTGCATCCACACCGATGATCGCATCCTGCATCTGTTCAATGATCGCCTCGATGCGGCGCTTTTCAGACAAAACAGTGGCCAGATTGCTGTTTTCCCACTCGTTCAATCGCTCAGCCATCGAATTGAATGCCGATGCCACATGGGCAAATTCATCATTCTGTTGAAAGTTCAGCCGCTTGTTATAATTACGCTGACTGATCTCCTGTATCCCTTCAAGTAACCCTTTGAGCGGATTAGCGATGAATCCCGGAAAGTTGACACTAAAGCTAAATAAGACTAAAAAAGTAAATGTTGCTGCAAAACCGAGGATCAGCGTCGCCTTATTTACTGCATTGTTCGCCAGTTCATGTTTACGAACAATAGCCTTCATATTCAGTCTTTCGATCTCACGCAGGTGCAACCTGATCTTGCGTTCCAACAGGCGTTGATCTCCGATACCCGACCCCGGTAGCTTTAATTGATCGAAAACTTTTCGCAGGCTGGCTACCGCTTCCATTTCACCTTTTTCGGTGATATTATGTTCTTCTTTGACCAGTTGTCTTTCAAATTTTGCAAGCGCATCAGTGCTCAATGGAAGATCATTGTCATCCATTATCGTACGCATATCGCGCGTATAATTCAGGGTCTCATAATTATCCTTCAGGATCACTTTTGAACTTCCGGATATTTGCTGGATATAATAAAGGGATATGCCGCCAAATAATAGGACAACGACAAAAAGAAAGCCGAATCCCAGGCGGAGTTTGGTTTTTATTTTCATGACAATATAACTAAGTCAGTTTCTGTGGCGGATAAGTTTTTGAGCAGTTCGTTGAAAATGGCGGTTTTGATGATCACCTGGAAAAGGCTTAAATGTGGTTTACCGATGCATATGGTGGTGACCTCTCTTTCCCGCGCTACCTGCATAATGGTTTGGGTAATTTGATCACTTTTCATTTTAAGTACCTCGGCACCAAGTTCTGTGGCCAATTTGAAATTGTTGATCAGAAAGCGCTGTTTGTCTAATTTGATCCTGTCCATGCTTTCATTGCTGCTTTGCACGTAAAGCACGATCCAGGGAGAACGGTAGTAGGAAGCAAGCCTTGCGGTCTTCCGGATAACTACCTTTGCTGTCTCTGCATTCGAAGATATACAGGCAAGGAATTTTTCGGGCCGGAGCTTGATCTGCTTGGGTACTTCGATATCGATCTTGCGTTCCAGGTGGTGAGCTACCTCCTTCAGGGCCAGTTCACGCAGTTGCAGAATCTTTTCGTTGCGGAAAAAATTACTGAGCGCCCGTTCAATTTTCGCCTTTTCATAGATCTTGCCTTCTTTGAGCCTCTCTATCAATTCATCTGCGGTTAAGTCAATATTAACGATCTCGTCTGCAATGTCTAAGATCTTGTCGGGGATACGCTCTGTGATCAGGATACCCGTAATCTTTTCTACATCCTCGTTCAAACTTTCCAAATGCTGGATATTGACCGCGGTAATAACACTGATCCCCGCCTCCAGGATGTCCATTACATCCTGCCACCTTTTTGAATTCTTACTTCCTTCAATGTTAGTATGCGCCAATTCATCCACGATAACGACCTCCGGGTGTCGGTTGATCACCGTTTGCACATCCAGTTCTTCCAGTTCTTTACCTTTATAAAAGGTTTTTCGTCGTACAATAACAGGAAGACCGGCCAGCAAGGCATGAGTTTCCGCACGCATATGCGTTTCAATATAGCCGATCTGTATATCGATCCCATTTTTAAGCAGTGCGTGAGCTTCCTGTAGCATACGGTAGGTTTTACCCACACCTGCGCTCATACCGATATAAACCTTCAGTTTTCCTCGTCTTGAGCGTTTCACCAGCTCAAGGAAGTCTTTTACCGACCCGTCTTTGTGTTCTTCCTCTGGCATAATTGGCTTCTTCCCTCCATCAAAATACAAACAAGGGTAGGTTCACACCCACCCTTGTTAAATCACTTATTATGTTAAAATGAGACTGCAAAACTTGCTGTGATGAGCGGATTGGTGTTGACCAGGCTTCCCTGTTTAACAAATATGTCATCCTTGCTATCGTAAACTTTTCCCTCTAGCCTGATCAGCGCATTACTAACCGGGGCATAATCCAGGTTCAAGGAATATCCGGTTGTCCTGAAGCCGTTAGGTGTACCGGTGGCAATGATCGCTCCATCCTTATCCTGATAATACTCTACCCGGCCAGCCACCGCCCATTTGCCTGCAAACTGGTAGCGTGCAATGGCAACAGGGGAAATGATGTGGTTGGTTTCATCGCTGCCTTTTTCCTTTTGTTGTGTACCATAATCAAAACCAGCTGTCAGTCCGAAAGCATTCGTTATTTGGAATATTCCATAAAAGTTATGGTAGAAACGACGTACCCGTACGGTATCCGCACCCTCGGTGCCTAAATAATTACTGTAATTCAGCGTGATCTTGTCTGTTGGTTTATAATAGACTTGCAGACCTCCGGCGGGTTTGCTGTTACCGTTCTGGCGGTTAATCCGTTGCCAGCCGTTCAGGTACAAACCGGTAAGCGTTAATTTACCATCGTTCGTGATATAGGTCAGCTTTGCACCTGATTCATAGTAAGGCGTATTTTCAGATGAAATATTACGGGTAAGCACCCAGCAGTCTTTAGATATGGCGCTTTCAAAACCAATATGTGAAGCAAAAATACCACCATCAACCCATAGGTTGGCTGTTTTTGATAACTTAAAGCCAGCATTTGCTTCAAAAACGTTTTTTAACACACCTTGTTCGGCGGCAAGGTTTGCATTAGCATAGGTACCTGCCATCAGGGCCAAATTTGCCCGTACGGTTCCATTATCATAGTTAGCCTTGATGAAACCCAAATTCAGATTCACTTCATTGTGGCGGTTGTGAGAATAAACGAAGCCGGGACGGTTGTTATCAACCGGGCGATTGAAGTCAAACCCGTAGTACAGTTCCGCATAACCGGTTATGGTCAAATTACTTGCTTTTTTAACGGTGTCCTGCGCTTTCGTAGCCAAAGCACAGCCAATAAGGGCCGCGCCCAATAGAAATTTTTTCATTTGTTTAAATAGATTAGTAAGCGCAACGGTTTCACCGTCGCGCTCGGAAGTATAGATAGATGTAGGGTATTATTTTTTGAGTGCGTCGAGCGCTACATTTAATTTAAGGACATTCACCTTTCCTGGGCCAAACATACCTGCCAAAGGTTTTTCAGTATGCTCTTCTACCAGTTTGGTTACCTGCTCTACAGACAATCCGCGGTTTTGAGCTATACGGCGAACTTGGATTGCTGCGGCGGCGGCCGAAATATCCGGATCAAGACCACTTCCCGATGCGGTCACCATATCTGCCGGTATATCTGTTTTCTTTAAATATGGATGGTACTTCAATAAGGTATCAACACGATCACTTACCTGTTTCAAATAGTCGGGGTTAGTAGGGCCTTTGTTAGAACCGGCCGAGCCGGCAGCGTTATAATCAACGGCCGATGGCCTGCCCCAAAAATATTTTGGCTGATCGAATTTTTGACCAAGAGCCGCGTAACCTACTATTTTTCCGTTTACAGAGATGGTTTCGCCGTTACCTTTTCCGGTAGAAAGCTTACCAATAAAGGCAACCAATAAAGGGTATACTACGCAAAGCAGCAAGGTTAAGGCAACTGTTAAGCGGATGGATTGTATGATGTATTTTTTCATGACTTTAACTTCAATTACATAAATAAGGCAATAACGATATCAATAATTTTGATACCGATAAAGGGAGCAATAACGCCGCCTATACCATAGATCAGCAGGTTTCGGCGTAACAGTGCGCTTGCACCGATTGGCTTGTACTCTACACCTTTTAGCGCCAGTGGGATCAGTAACGGAATGATGATCGCGTTAAAGATTACTGCAGACAGGATAGCACTTTCGGGGCTGTGCAGGCGCATAATGTTGATGCTCTGCAAGGCCGGTATAGAGGCGATAAACAATGCCGGTACGATCGCGAAATATTTGGCTACGTCATTGGCGATCGAGAACGTGGTAAGCGTACCACGGGTGATCAGCAACTGTTTACCGATCTCTACGATCTCGATAAGCTTGGTCGGGTCATTGTCCAGATCCACCATGTTACCGGCTTCCTTGGCAGCCTGAGTACCGCTATTCATGGCCACACCTACATCAGCCTGGGCAAGTGCAGGTGCATCGTTGGTACCGTCACCCATCATCGCCACCAAGCGGCCTTCAGCCTGCTCATGTTTGATATAGTTCATTTTATCCTCAGGTTTAGCCTCAGCGATAAAATCATCTACGCCAGCTTTTTGCGCTATAAATTTGGCGGTAAGCGGGTTGTCTCCTGTTACCATTACCGTTTTGATACCCATTTTACGCAGGCGTTCAAAACGTTCAGCAATACCAGGTTTGATGATATCCTGTAATTCGATCGTGCCAAGCACTTGTCCGTTTTGAGCTACAACCAATGGTGTCCCACCATTCGATGCGATCGTTTTAACTCGTTCTTCAACATCGTGCGGAACCTTCTTATCTGATTTATGTGCCAGGTTACGCATAGAGTCAAAAGCACCTTTCCGGATTTCTAAGCCATCGGGTGTATTGATGCCGCTTGAACGGGTTTCTGCTGTGAACTTGATAAATTCAGAACCTTCAGGTGCTTTTTGAGAAAAGTTGGCTTTACTTTGCGAAGCCAGTTCGATGATCGATTTTCCTTCGGGCGTTTCATCTGCCAGAGAGGACAATACAGCGGCTTTGATCAAGTCGTCTGGTGCTACATCTATGGCAGGCCAAAAGTGGGTGGCTTTACGGTTACCGATGGTGATCGTACCGGTTTTGTCCAATAGTAATACGTCAATGTCACCTGCAGTTTCTACCGCTTTACCCGATTTGGTGATCACGTTGGCCCTCAAAGCCCTGTCCATTCCCGCAATACCTATTGCCGAAAGTAAACCGCCTATCGTAGTAGGTATCAAACAAACGAATAGGGAAATAAGTGCCGCAATAGTGATGGGCGTGTTGGCATAATTAGCGAACGGCTTTAAGGTAACACAAACAATAATGAAGATTATGGTAAAGCTGGCCAGCAAAATAGTTAAGGCGATCTCATTAGGTGTTTTTTGCCTTGATGCGCCTTCTACCAATGCGATCATTTTATCCAGGAAGCTTTCGCCGGGTTCGGTGCTTACCACTACCTTGATCCTGTCTGATAGTACTTTGGTACCACCGGTAACGGATGATTTATCACCACCAGATTCACGGATAACAGGGGCAGATTCGCCGGTAATGGCCGATTCATCTATGGTGGCTAAACCTTCAACTATCTCTCCGTCTGTCGGGATAGTATCTCCGGCCTCGCAAACGAAAAAGTCACCTTTTCTAAGTTCGTTGGATGATTTCTGTACAATTGAACCATCGGCCATTAACACATTAGCAGGTGTTTCTTCGCGTGTTTTACGCAAACTGTCGGCCTGTGCCTTGCCACGTGCTTCAGCAATAGCCTCGGCAAAGTTGGCGAACAAGAGCGTAAGCAGCAGGACAATAAAAATGACTAAGTTATAAGCAAAAGAACCCTGACCGGTGTGTGTAAGACTATAGAAAGTCATATAGGCCATAATAACGGTACCCACTTCCACGGTAAACATAACCGGGTTACGCAGCATTACCTTGGGGTTCAGTTTGATGAACGATTCTTTTAGCGCGGTTTGCACTAAGGCAGGTTCAAATAATTTATTAGATTGAGATTTCATGTGTTTAATTACTTAGGCATTGAAAAGTACTCTGCAATAGGACCCAGGGCCAGTGCAGGGAAATAGGATAATGCGTTAAGGACAAGGATAACGGCAAAAGTCATGAGGCCGAATGTTACGGTGTCTGTTTTAAGCGTACCGGCAGATTCAGGTATGAACTTTTTCTTAGCCAGCAAACCGGCAATAGCAACGGGGCCTATGATGGGTAAAAATCTACCGAGAATTAATAAAAAGCCGGTGGAAACGTTCCAAAAGATGTTGTTATCACCAAGCCCTTCAAAACCGGAGCCGTTGTTGGCATTGGCCGAGGTCATCTCATACAGCATTTCGGAAAAACCGTGATAACCAGGGTTATTTAACCATGCAGACGGCTTAACAGCCCAATCGGCGTTGCCATGTGCAACAAAAACATAACTGGCCAATGCAGTACCTGCCATAATAAGGAAAGGGCTTAATAAAGTGATCAATGCGGCGATCTTCACTTCCCGTGCTTCTACCTTATGGCCTAAGAACTCCGGTGTACGGCCAACCATTAGCCCCGATATAAATACAGCAATGATGAGATAGATGAAGTAATTGAGTATACCAACCCCGCAGCCGCCGAAGAAGCCGTTGATCATCATACCCAGCAGCTGCCAGGCGCCGGTTAGCGGCATAGTACTGTCATGCATGCCGTTTACAGAACCTGTAGATACAATGGTGGTTAATGTGCTCCAGTAGCCGGTAGCCATAGGGCCTATGCGTACTTCTTTGCCTTCCATGGCACCGGAGGCCTGTTGTATGCCCATTTTGGCAATATTGGGATTGCCACCCAATTCACTGCTTATAGTTGGTATCATCAGCATGAACATGCCGACCATCATCACACCAAATATTACCCATCCCAGTTTTTTACGACGAATAAAATAGCCGAATGCAAGTATCATAGCCATTGGGATGATCATCTGCGAGATGATCTCTACCATATTGGTAAAGTAGTTAGGATTTTCTAACGGGTGGGACGAGTTGGCACCAAACCAGCCACCTCCATTAGTACCAATGTGCTTAATGGCAATCATTTGTGCGGCTGGGCCGCGTGATACATTAACTGTATCGCCTTGCAATGATATGAATTGACCCTTGCCTTCATAACTGGCAGGCGTGCCATTGAATGTAAGCAGCAGGGCCATAACAATTGATAATGGCAATAATAAACGTGTAATTGATTTTACAAAAAATTCCCAGAAATTACCCAAATTGGTGGTTGTTTTATCACGGAATGCTTTGAACAATGCCACTGCGCAGGCTATACCCGTAGCTGCACTGGTGAACATCAAAAACATGATTATAAATTGTTGGGTTAGATAGGTAAGACCACTTTCGCCCGAGTAATGCTGTAAATTACAGTTTACCACAAAACTGATAATAGTATTAAATGCCAGGTCTGGCGTCATACCCGGGTTGCCATCGGGGTTAAAAGGTAATTTGTCTTGGTATATCAATACAAAAAAGCCATATACCAGCCATAATAAATTGATGGTAAGCATTGCTTTCAGGAACTGCTTCCAATCCATGGGCTCATCCGGGCGGATGCCTGCCAGTTTAAAAATGCCGATTTCAAGCGGTTTTAAAAAATCTGTCCAAACACGCTCACCTGCGAACATCTTGGCCAGGTACCTGCCCAGCGGGATTGCAATGAGCAGGGTGATCAAAAAAGAGGCTACTATGCCTAAAAATTCTGAGTTCATTTTTCGTTAGTTAAAATTTTTCGGGTTTCAGCAGTACATAGATCATGTAAATGAAAACTGCAATGGAGATAATGAATAATGCGATCATGTTTTTTTAGATTTTTTCGAACCAGTCGACGGATTTGTAAATTAGCCACATGCAAACGAGTATGGCCAGGAATAGTAACAAGGTGATCATAGCTTTTCTATTTAATTGATAAGCTATATTCAATTGAGGTGCCATCGACAAAATCAAAATACAACCTATTGAAATACAGGTTATTAAAATAATTCGACATATTTGAGCACAAAAAAACCCTTCCATTTTGGAAGGGTCTTTTTCATTAGAGAAGGGTAACCATTTTAATTTAGCTTATATTGATCAAGCTTGCGGTATAGTGTTGTTAAACCAATGTTAAGCAGGCGGGCCGCTTCAGTCTTGTTGCCACGGACATGGGTTAGCACCTTCAAAATGTGTTGTTTCTCAATAGTTTCCAGGTCAAGTGACCCTGACCAGGTCGTATGGTGCCTGAAATCAACAGGCAATAGTTCTTCACCAATCACAGTTTCGTCCGCCAGTATCAAAACCCGTTCTATGGTATTTTTTAATTCCCGGATATTACCTTTCCAGTTGTGCGTGGTCAGTGCTTCAATAAATTCATCGCTAAAGCCATCGACCCGTTTGTTTACTTTTGCCGCAAATTCTTTCAAATAATACCTGGCGATCAGTTCAATGTCCCCTTTACGATCGTTTAGGGAGGGTAAAGTTAAAGTAAATACCGATAGCCGGTAAAACAGGTCCAGTCGAAAATGCCCTTCTTCAGCTTCCTTTTGCAGGTCGCGATTAGTGGCCGCTATAATGCGCACGTTTACTTTGGTCGTCTGGGTATCGCCCACCTTAATGAATGTCCGGCTTTCTAGTACCCGCAACAGTTTTGCCTGCAGATCCATGCTCATCTCACCCACCTCATCCAGGAATATGGTACCCTGGTCAGCCTCCTCAAAAAGCCCGCGTTTATCTTTGACAGCGCCGGTGAAAGCACCTGCCTTGTAGCCAAACAATTCACTTTCCAACAGGTCAGGCGGGAAGCTGCTGCAGTTGACCGCTACAAATGGCCGATCATGTCGGTGGCTCTCCTGGTGGATGGCCCCCGCAAATACTTCTTTTCCGGTTCCTGTTTCGCCTAACAGCAAAACGGTCGTATCAGTAGTTGATACTCTTTTCGCCATTTCTATCGACTCACGGATAGGCTTAGAACGTCCCAGGATGTTGGCGAAGCTATACCTTTCGGTTAACCTGGCCTCCATGTTTAAGATACGCATCTGTAGCTTTGCTTTTTCAGCAGCCTTGAAAACCAGCGGAATGATCTTGTCGTTATCATCACCTTTAGTAATATAATCGAAACCACCATTTTTAATAGCTCTCACTCCATCACTGATCGTACCATACGCTGTTAAGTTGATGACCTCTACATAAGGCTTTTTTTCTTTGATCTGTCTAACCAGGTCAATACCGCTTACGTCAGGTAGTTTAACATCGCTGATGACCACATGTATATCTTCAACACCGATCAATTTAAGTCCTTCTTTCCCGGTATGGGCCTGAAATACCCGAAAACCTTCAAGTTCTAAAATCCGGGTTATCAGCGCAGCTAACTTTTTTTCATCGTCGATCACCAACACGGTAGTCTGCGATTTCTCTTTCGCTTCCAATTCGTTCCTTTTTTTTAAAATTATTGATCCTTGATTATAGCTATTATTTGTCCGTAAGCATGATTGGGTTCCCTTTGCCACCCATGATTATGACCTTAGTATTAGGTGATAATGCGATCTCCTTTTGGGCTTTAATAGCTTCGTATTGTAGTTGTTTATCTGATAGCCCGGTTGACAGTATTTTTTGGTAATCTGCAATACCTTGGGCCTCAACCCGTTTACGTTCTGCTTCCTGCTTCTCCTTTTGCAGTACGAACTGCATTTTTTGAGCATCTTGCTCTGCATTGATCTTGGATTCGATACTCGCTCTCACGGAAGCCGGTAAAGTGATATTACGCACCAAAATCTGCTGCATCTCCAATCCTCGCTTATCAAAATTAGCCGCTATGGTGCGATTGATCTTATCCTGAAACTCCTGACGCTTGCCTGAGTAAAGATCCACCGCAGCGTAATTTACGGCGTTATCCCTGATAACCGTGCGGGAAATAGGCCGTACAATTTTGTCTATGTAATCCTCCCCTATATTTTGCATGATATACGGTGCTTTGACCGGGTTAACTTTATAAAGTACAGACAGATCGATGGTAACTTCCAAGCCATCAGAAGACAAGACACGAATTGCATCGTCACCTTCTTTCTGACCCTCATTACTGATTGCGCTCATCGTATAGGTTTGTGTTTGAATACTGAACATCGTAACATCAACAAATGGGTTGATGAAATGAAGCCCGCTCTCCAGTACATTATTTTGTACTTTTCCAAAAAGTGCCTGCACTCCTACCTTTCCGGGTTCGATAACTTTAAACATAGATAAAAACAGCCCTAAAGCTATAACAACAGCACCAATAGTACTTACAAGACGGCCGAAGCGGCTTGCAGCTTCGCGGGAATTTTTAAGTAAAATTCCGGCAATGAGTATGACTACTCCTAGAATGGCAATAAACATTTTGTTTGATTGAAGAGATTTGGTTTGTTAAATTTTCACATGCCATAACTTGAATAGTATAGGCACCTGTAAATCGTTTAGCCAAAGAAGTGCCAGCTCCCTTATTGAGATTTTAAGATCTGTAAATCAGCGTATTATTATTCGCGACAGTTTTCAGATATTACAATACCTTTTCAAAATGGCAGGGTGTTTACTGAAATGGGAGGGTGGAGCAGTAGTTTAAAAGAATTTATTGCCTCAGATCATTTGCAACAAAGACAGAAACTAAGTAATATTAGATATATCGACTTTTGATCCCTTTACAGCTTTTGTACAAGTGATTGGTAAACCACCACTTACCGATTTTACCAACCTATTTGAATAACTTAGCATGCATACCAATCCGTGTACCAGTTAATTTTAAGTATTGCTGCAGGCTACCAATTAGCATACAGATCACTCCTTAAGCACACGTCACACAATCATTAATGAGCAAGGCGTTCGGCTTAATTCAGCATCACCGGTAAATGCTTTGCTTTCCAGATAAAAAAGTCTAATAGTTCCTCTGAAATATCCCTCGAACAATAAAGTCTGAGCTCGGGTGTCATCTTTGCCGGATCAAGAGACATGGAATCAATAAACATCTTTTGATAACCGTCAGAATAAGTAATTTCATCAAATTCCCGCTTGAATTCGTGAAAGGCCCAGTAATCAATTGCATATCGGATGAGCTGATGCCTGAAGTAAGGCTCATATTCTATTTTTTCCGGATCTACAACGCCGAATCCGGTGATAAATTCAACATCCATAGGATTGACCTGATGAGGTCCGGTATGGTAACGACCATAGGCCAGTAAGCACCATTCCGGTACGCTTTCAGGAATTTTTTCCGTATGAATGACCTGTATTTCCAGCTTTCTTTTGGGGCAGCTCAGCAGATCATATTTTTCATGGTGGGTGATCACAAATTCTTCCATTGTAAAAAGAGGGATTATAAGTAACGTAGTCTGTCGTCTTTATGATTGTTCATGGACTGATGACTATTGAAGTTTGCTATAAAGGCTGCCAGTTGCTCCTGTTCTGAAATATCAAGATGGCTCCCATCATAGATCCAGTAACCGTTTGTGTCAAACAGGATTCGGCCGCGGCTATCTGCCTGAGAACATTCACTGGAGGCTGTATTTGGAGCAAGCCCATATCGATCAGGCTCATGGATATAGAAAAAGCCGACGTCATTCCGAAAGAGTTCATAGACAAATGGGCCGTCTTTATCTACAGGCAACGGTATAATTTTGATTATGGAAAACATTCCACTATTACTTTCAACAGGGAACGTTTCTTCCGATTTTAAAGCTGGTACTTTCATCCCTTAGTCAATTAGTGTTTTAACATCTTTCTTTATTTCGTTTACGCTGCGCAGCAGTTCCTGCATCATGGTTTGATATTCCGGGGATGTTGACCACCTAATTCCGTGGCAAAGTGACCAGGCGATTAGCTGGCGAACGATAGCAGCGAGAGCTGTAAAAGCGTTTTCAAAGTTAGTTATTAAAAGTGGTTATTGAT
>NZ_BMDO01000016.1 GCF_014635825.1 Mucilaginibacter galii | reverse complement strand
ATTACAACTGGGAAAGGCCACATCAAGGTATAGGCGGTAAAAAACCTATCGAAATGACCACCCTAAACAACATATCTTAAATCATCTGTTTGTCCTCGAATTACTAAACCCTTACAGCAATGACATTATCTTAGTAACAATCCATCATGATTTGCCCGTGCGACTGGTAATAACTGACCGGTTGGTTAAGCTGCTCCTGGCAAATGGTTTCGAGCAAGTCCATTACATCTTTTTGCATAGAAAGTGAGCCGCAGATCATGATAACGCCCTGATTAGCTAACACCCGGCCTATAAAGTCGCGGTCGCGCTCAATCAGGTTACTTACATATTGCATTTCGCCCTCTCTCGATCTTACTAAATTTAACCTGGCCAGTTTTTGTGAAGCCCTGCTTTGTGCTAAAAAGCTTTGGTACATTTCGCACGATGAGGCATCGCGGAAACCGCAGTATAAATGGCATGGTGTTTTCTGCAAGTTCTGGCTTATCATGCCCAGGAAGGGTGCGATACCGGTACCGTTGGAGATCATGATTACATCGGGCGCTTTGGCCGGGAAATGAAAATGCCCATTGTTAACAATACGCGCCTTAATAGCTTCTCCAGCTTTTAAAGCATGCAAGAAGCCCGACCCCAATCCACCAGCATGCAACCGAACACTTAACTGAATTTCTTTATCAATCACCCCTATAGAATATAGCCGCTCACGGTGATCATTTGCCGGATAGATAGCCAGCAGATCACCCGAGGTGACGCTTGTTCTTTGTCTGCCTTGCAGACGAAGAAGGAAGATATCATTCGTGCCTGCGAGTGCAGTATTTTGAGTTACCGTAAAAGTCTCGAGGCTGTGAGTCGTTTGCAGATCAGGCGACAATGTTAATGGAATGCCAGATTGTTGCGACCAGGATTCGGCCCATAAGCTGAAATCGTCCGGCAATTTATCATCAACGGTGTGTATATCAGTTAATGGCGTTGCCCAGGTTTGGTGAGCCAGCAATTGGTTAACCTCGAAAGCAAACTTGCAAAAATCAGGATAAGCATGAGAACCAAAACCCAGTACTGAGTAAAGAATGGGTTGCGCTTGCGGATATTTTTCAAGCAAGGCGGCAAACTTAGCGGCGTTGGTTGGTGCATCTCCTAAACCATACGTGGCGGTAAGTACCAGCAGGTGTTCGGCCTTTGGAAACAGCGTGTAATTGTTTAACTCGGTAATATATGATTGATGCCCCTGCTTTAATAATTGCTGATGAACGGCCTGCGCAAAACGGTAGGTGCTGCCATTTTCGGAACCAACCAAAATGATAAACCGGCTGTCAGTCGCCGTGTATTTGTTCTTTACGCGGTTGGCCAAACGTTTCCAGGTAATGGCAAAACCTGAGTAAATAAAGAACAGTATATTTACGGAGGCCACGGCCAGTATAATAGCCCATATGCTACTTGCCCTCCCCGTGTGCAGATTAAGGCTTAGGTTGGTTAGCAATACGGCAATGGGATATTTAACCTCGCTTAAAACATCGCCGGTAATTTGGTTAATGGTAATTTCGCGGTCTTTAAGTTTGAGCGTAAAGTAATCTTCCGCATCCTCCGAAAATGGAAACTCTATGCTCTGAACATCTGAAAGCTTCGTGTTTTTGAAAATGGTGATGTCGGCAGGCTTTATTTCGGGCTTGGAACGAATACCGTCTAAATCAACCTTGGGCGAAGTAATCTTTGTATCAACCAAGCCGAACTTGGCTAACGACAAGTAAGTTCCACTCAATGCGATAATGAAAATGGGAATAAGCGACCAGCGCCCTAATACCACATGGTAGTACTGCGCAAAATTATCGCGTACAATGCGGGTAAAAAACCGCTTTACCCCCCGCTGCCGCTGAATAATGAGCATAGTGCCCGAAACGGTGATCAACAGCAGTAAAAACGCAGTAAGCCCTATAAAGAACCGCCCCGTTTCATGAATAAATAGCGAACGGTGCAGGGCGGTTACCCACGCGAAAAATTCGCTCTGCTTAGTAGGCTTTCCTAAAATTTTACCTGTAACGGGCTCAACATAAGCTTCGAGGTTTTTGCCGTCTGCATCGCTGGCCTTGATCTGTACAAACTCGTTAACATCTACGGTAAGCTCGCTAATATCTGGATAGGCTTTGCGCAAAGCCGGGAGCGATTGCGCCAGCGTAACCTCATTAAAGTTATCGGCACGAAAGGGCTGTAGCTTTTGCGAAACTGGCTCAAATGCCAGTATTATACCCGTTACAGATGCCAGTATAAGCAGTAAAAAAGAAGATACAGCCAGTGCTAAATGGCTGTATCTCCACACAGAAATGGTCATGCGCTTTTAGGTAACTTTAATTAGCGCTGAAGCGCACGTAACGGATAAAGCCGGTTCCCTCGTTCTTGGCCGATAGGGCATCGGTAGTCAGGGGGATTTCCAGGTCTTTTACGTAGTAGTTCTTATCTTCTACCGCACTTTCAAAACGCAGTTTGTAACCGGCGTTAACCTTGGCGGTTTCTATTTCAATTACGTTTACGCTGCGGTCGCCACCGGTAACCGAGGCACCGGTAATAGCGCTGATATTAGCGGGTTTCTTTTTGTAAAACTTGTTCCACTCTTTTAGGCTGTTGTACCATTTTTTGTCGGACCCCATAACGTACAAGGTTTTTTCGTAAGCGCCTTTGCTGTCTATCAGCGAGATTACGACGTAAGCCCCCTCGCCCATGTAGTTGGTCATTTGCACCATGCATTTGTATTTGCTGGTTTGTGCAAATGTTGTAGCCGGTTTAATAAAGGCAAGCGCAAATAGTAAAAAGGATATTTTAAAGATTTTAGACATCGGTATTATTTCAGGAAGTTAACAGATACGTTCTTTTTACTTAATGACTCATTTTCGCTGGCTAAGTCAAATGCAGTTTCTTTAAAATTAGTAACTGCCTCTTTTTTAGCACCAATGGATAGCAGGTATTTCATCATGGCATCGTCTTTAGCTACCATGGCTGCTTTGTGCAGTGCGGTTAGTCCTTCGGTGTTTTTAGCGTTCACATCAACACCTAAAGGCTGTAAGCGCTTCAGCAGACCAATATCGTTTTTGGCAATAGCCAGGTGATAAAGCGTATTGCCATTTTTCTGCGGAGCAGCTACATCTAAACCTTTGGCTTTTAAAATAGTAAGCTTGGCATCAAAGTCATCTTGCTTTGGTGCACCACCCTGCTGGGCAGCCGGGCCGCCAAAGCCCTGCCCTTGCGGACGGTAAGACTCCATGAGGTAAAAAGCCAGGTTATTACCGTTTTTATCTAAAGCCTTTACGTCGGCACCTTTGCTAAGCAGATAGGCTACAACTTCGGGCGAATTACTGCGCACGGCCATAGCCAGTGGGGTTTCGCCTTTAAGGTTAGCCTGGTTAATGTTCTTTACTTTAGGGATCAGCATGGCCATTACCGCAGTATCGCGGTTGCCGGCAGCGGCGTTCATTAAAGGGGTATTACCATCTTCATCAGCCTTATTTACATCTACGCCTTTACTCAGGAAGTAATTAATAATTTCCGACTGATTAGGTTTACGTGCAATATAATGCAGTACGTTAGCACCGCTTTTGTTGGTTGTCGCAGGGCTAATGTTCAGGCTTTCTAAGTAATGATAAACCGGTAAACCTGCACCGGCGCTACCGCCACGGCGGCCGCCACCGCTTTGGGCAGCCATAAGCAACGCATTTTGATTTGGCTTCACCCCTTTTTGCACCAGCGTTTTCAGCAGCTCAATATTACCGCTGCGGGCGGCATAGCTGAACGCATTGTTGCCTATAGCATCGGTACTGTTTAAATCCAGACCTTTGGAGATGAAGTAGTTGGTTAGCGTAAGCTCTTTATCGTTGGCCACAGCCAGCAACAAGGCATTAGCGCCATCCTGGTTAACGTTTTTCTTCAGGTTATCGCCATGGGCAAGTAACAGGTCATAAATTTTAGTATTTGGCTGACCACTGGCTGCAGCAAAAAGTAAAGGCGTAGTGCCATGACTGTCCATGATGTTTACCTTGGCGCCTTTATTAAGCAGGTATTCTAACACTTCGGCGTTACCACGGTTGGCAGCCCAGTGTAAATAGGTACGGCCATCGTGGGTTAGCTTATCTACATTATTGCCGGGCTGATCTATCAAGTATTTAATAGTTTCGGTAGGTGCCTGGGCATTGATAGCCATTACCACCGGGTCAAAGCTCATGGCATTAAACTGCGACGGGTTGCTGCCTTTTTCTACCTGGGCTTTTACCTGGGTTACATTGGGCTGGCCTTGCCAAAACGACTGCTCTAATAAAGTATTGGTTTGTGCCTGCGCCGAGAAAGAAATAAATGCAGATACGGCGATCAATAATTTTTTCATTTTATAACACTGTTCTTAAATGTTGCTTAGCACCTTTTGCTTAATGAGTTATGCACTAAAGGATACAGGTAGCGAAGTTAATAAGAATCAGTCTAAATAAAAACAAAAATTATATTGTTCTTTAATTGTTACCAAAGATGTTTGAAGCTAACGTTGTATAAGCATCTAAGAAAGAAATCTCTTTTAAACAAAAAGCCATTCAGTTTTAGCTGAATGGCTTACATTATGATAGGTGAAAGGTACGTTTCAAAAGGAATGCTAATACTCAATAATGGTAAACTCGGTACGGCGATTAAGCTGGTGTGCCGCCTCAGAACAATTTACGCCGTTACTACAGCGGTTAAGCAGGCGGGTTTCGCCGTAACCGCGGGCTATAATGCGGCCTTCATCTATACCTCCTACGTCAACAATATAATCGGCGGCGGCCTTGGCCCTGCGGCGCGATAAGGACATGTTGTAATCATCGTCGGCACGACTGTCGGTATGCGATCCCAATTCAATAACAATGGTAGGGTTATCTTTCAAGATCCTGATCAGCTTATCCAGTTCCACAGCTGCATCGGGCCTAATGTCGGCTTTGTTCAGATCATAATAGATATTATCTATGCGGATGGCTTTCTTTAATTCAATTTTTTCGAGGTACAGGTTTCGCCTGATTACTGAGGATGGCGCCAGCCCTGTGGTAGAAAATGTGTTCAGGTTATCGGCCAGGTAGGCGTTCTTTTCGCCTTTAAGCTGGTAATCGCTGCTTTCGTTAAGCACAAAACTAAACTGGCCGGCACTGTTGGTTTGCACTTTAGAAAGTATACCTTTTGGCCGTGTTAAAGTCACTGTACTATTGGCAATGGGGTAACGTGTAAATTTATCATAAACCACGCCTTCTAAATTATAAGTAGCTGTTAGTAACGGGGTGAAGCTATATATATCATCGCTGCCCACGCCACCCATTCTGTTTGAGGATAAATAGCCTGAGCTGCCATCGGCAGCAAGTACGTAAGCAAAATCATCCTGTGCAGAATTAATGGGGTAACCCAAATTCTGTTTAGTGCCGAAAGTGCTGCCTTTACGCAGCGCTTTAAAAATATCTAACCCGCCCATGCCTTTATCGCCATCGGTAGAAAAGTAGATGGTACCATCAGCATTAATAAATGGGGTGCGCTCGTTGGCCGGAGTGTTAATGGCTTTGAGGTTTACAGGCTGCCCCCAGTTGCCATTGGTGCGTTCGCAATAGTAAATATCGGTACCGCCCATACCACCCGGCATATCCGAAGTAAAGTACAGCGTTTTGCCATCGGGGGCAATAAATGGGTCGCCTACCGAATAAGCAGTTTCATTATTGTATACGAAAGGCACAGGCTTTTCCCATGTACCAGTCGCAGAATTTCGCCTGCTCGAATAAATGTCCAGCTTAATGGTTTTGATACGTGCTGTGTCTTTGATCTTGCGATCGGGCAGATGGGTTAGCGTAAAATACATTTCAGTACCATCGGCAGTGAATGAGGCGGCTCCAATGTGGTATTCGGTACCTGCTATAAAAGGGAAAAGCCTGACCGCATCGGCCGCTGTTATGCTATTTTGCTGTTCGTAAAGATTTAAATACTTGTTACCGGTCCAGCCATAAATCCTTTTATCTATAGTGTTAGCTGCATCAAACCTGATCAATGGCCTTTTCTTTTTACCTTCCTCTAACTCGGCTTTGTTTTCCCGGTCAGAAGTAAACACCAGCGTGTTATTGTATTTAACAGCACCCCAGTCCGACTCTTTGGTGTTTAACATTTGCTCGTTCCTGATATCGACCGGCACCGGGTTTTTGATCCACTTCATAGCCGAATCGCAGGATGAGATCCAAAATTTCAGCTGCGCTTGGTTTACCGCGGGGCTAATGGTGTAATATTTAGTGTACTGTGCTTTAGCTTCGGCATATTTCAGGTTATTCTTTAATACCTCGGCATATTTTAACAGGTTGTCGGGCTTGCTATCGGGCATGGCCACAGTGGTGGCATACCATTTTTCGGCCTCGGGGTATTCGCGGGTCAGGTGGTAACAGTTAGCTAAATGCTCAGCGGTGTAAAGGGTAGGATCTTTTTTATAAGCCTTTAAGTAAAGCTCTGCTGCTTTGGTATAGTTAAATAAGTTGTATTGCTCGTTGGCCAGTTTTAATACGTATTGTGCCTTCACACTGTGCGCCAGCATTAAAAAGCCAATAACTGTACAGATCGTAATTAATCGTTGTTTCATCCCTTGTTAAGCTTAGCCGATTAAAAGAATCTTGGTGTTAACATCCGTGTTTTTTGCGTTTTAATGTAGAAGCCGATAGAGATCTCGTGCGAACCACCGCTGTAACCCTTCAACGGCCCAATAGAAACATCGTAAGCATAGCCTACACGCAGGTTCTCTAAAGGAAATAGCTCCATGGCGGCTACAAAAGAGTTCAGGTTGCTTAGATCGCTTTGCAGGTAGCTTTTCTGATACAGTTTAACACCTGTACGATACGAACCGCCCACCCAAAAACGCTGACCGAACATTATAAAGGCATTCAAATCTAAACTGGTTGGCCCGCCTGCATCGTCTTTTAGTAATACACTGGGTTTGATCAATACATCTTCTGATAACGGGAACAGCGCACCACCGGTTAAATAGTAGTGCGGTTTGGGCTGGGCAATGTATCCGCGGTTACGCACGTTGATAAATTGCGAGATCAGGTTATCGGCCGAAAGGCCTGCATAATATTTATCATCTGAGTAAAATACCCCCACACGACCATCAGGGACTATGGTGCTTTGCATACCAGGTACCAGGTTTGGTTCGGGGTCGTTAGGATTTAACAAGGCTCCATTAATGCCTAATTGCATAGCACCAATACCCAGGCCAAAGGCCAGGCGTGAAGTACCCTCGGCGTTCATGCGCAGGCGGTATGCATAGTTAGCGTAAGCTGATAAGTTAGTTTGCGCCCCTAACCTGTCATTAGATATTTGAAGCGCCAAACCCACATTTCCGTTGTTGGCAATGGCATCAACCGCTAACGACATACTTTTGGGTGCACCCTCAATACCCGTCCACTGTGAGCGGAAATAGCTGTGAAAGTTCAGGTTTTCTTTATAACCTGCATAAGCCGGGTTAATATATATACCATTGAACATATACTGGCTTTGCTGCGCATCCTGCTGGGCAAAAAGCACCCTGCCGCTCAGCATCAGTATAATTATGATTAAAAAACGTTTCATTATCATCCTTTGTATTGCCACTGCCATTAACTTAGTTTTTAATCGTGCGCATTAATGTGATGTATCCTTTAATAACCTGCCAGTCGGTGGTTTTAACCTTGAGTACGTAGTAATAAGTACCTTCGTTCAGGCCCTCTCCTGTCCAATTGTTTTGGTAATTAGTTTTGTGATATACCTCGTTGCCCCAGCGGTTAACTATAATGAGTTCGTTTTGCAGGAACTTATCCAGTCCGCGTATCTCAAATACATCATTAATGCCATCGCCGTTTGGCGTAAACAGGTTAGGAATTTGCAACAGCGAAGTAGCGCTCACCGTTACATTTACCGTAGTGGCATTGGTATAGAAACCATTAAGATCTTTAACCCGGTAAGTGAACACATCGGTGCCCGAGTAGCCAGGGTTAGGTGTATAAGTGATGGTTCCGTTGCCGCCAATGGTGATGCCGCCATGTGCCGGAGAACTTATGATTTCTACCGATTGCGGATCGAAGGTGGTGTTCTTCGGATCATCGTTCTTTAATACCTCAATGGTAACCGGAACATCGACCCCGGTAAAGGCATTATCAGGAGCAGCAACCGGCGATTTAGGGAAACTGGTTACTACACCCGCTGTACTGTTTACCACATTGCCAACCGGATCGGTACCGTTCACACTGGCATTATTAGTTACCGAGCCGGCATCTTTATCGGCTTGTGTTAAGGTATAATTCAATGTGTAAGTAGCATTGGCACCCGGTTGCAAACCACCAGTTGGTATGGTAATCAAGGAATTGTTAAGGTTGAGCTTGTTATCTGTTAACCGTACATTGGTCAGCACAGAATTACCCGTGTTGGTTATTACGAACGTATAGGCAATGTAATATGAGGTAAATACACCGGTTTTAGCCAGCCTGATCGATCCAACTCCTGTTGATGTAATCGTAACCACAGTAGGATCATCAACCGCAGGAGTGGCCGGATTATCAGACCGTGGGTTGGTTACCACAATACCGCTTGGATCGGTACCGCTTACGCTGGCCTGGTTGCTGTAACTGCCTGCGCTAACATTGGCTGGTGTTACCGTGTGCCGGGCGGTTACCGTAGCCGATGCTCCGGCTGCTAAACTGGCAATAGTGGCCGGTGAAATAGATCCGGCATCGGCACCCGCATCAGTCACCGTTACGTTTGAAAGTACAGAACTACCTGTATTAGTTACGTTTATGGTATAATTGATCACATCGCCCACCTTGGCGTAGCCGTTGTTGGCCACCTTAGTGAGGCTCATAGAGGCAGCAAAAATATTGACGTTAACGGTAATAGGGTCAGACACCACCCCATCAGGTGTAGTCAGGGTATAAGTGTAAGTATCAGTCCCTACATAACCCGCCACCGGCGAATAAGTTACCCTGCCGCTGGCATCTACGGTAGTAATACCATGCAAGCCATTGGTTGGCATTACGGTGGTTCCGTTGGCACTGGCGCCGTCGTTCTGTTTAACGGTGGTAACTACCGGGGTATTTAATGGCGTAGTAACCGCATCGTTTACCCCAACTGGCTTAATGCTGATGGTTACGGTAATAGGATCGGAAACAATACCATCGGTTGTAGTTAGTGTGTAAGTATAAACATCTTTGCCAATGTAGCCGGCTACCGGCGTGAAAATTACCCTGCCCGTTGCATCAGCCGTGGTAGTACCATGAGCACCATTGGTTGGCGTTACAGTGGTGCCTATACCGCTGGCACCATCATTGGTTTTAACTATGGTGGTTACCGGCGTATTAATAGGCGTAACATCGGCATCATTTACGCCCACCGGTTTAATGCTGATGGTTACAGTAACAGGGTCTGATATAACACCGTCTAATGTGGTTAAGGTATAGGTATAAGTATCTGTTCCGGCGTAGCCTGTAGCAGGCGTGTAAGTAACCTGGCCTGTGGCATTAACAACAGTGGTACCATGTGCCCCGTTAGCAGCGGTAACCGTTGTACCCGTAGCACTGGCACCATCATTAGCTTTTACGGTGGTAGTTACCGGGGTGTTGATAGGCGCTACATCGGCATCGGCAACACCGGCTGGTTTAATGCTGATATTGATGAGTGCACTCACGCTTTCGGTGCCAAAGTTATCTTTAATGGTATAAGCTAAAGGTGTGGTTTTACCGGCGAATGCTGGCAGCGGTGTAAAAGTTACCTGGCCGGTTGTAGCATTTACCGTATATGTACCCTGGTTAGGAATAGTAACAGATATTTTCTTGGCATTGTCGGCTGGGTCGATCAATAAAACGGTGGTGACGTTGATGGTACCGTCGGCATCAGTATCGTTACCCGGAATATTAAGTGTAACGGGCTGCCCTATACCGGTAGTACCATTGTCAGCAACAGTTACAGGTGCCTGGTTTATACCGAAATTTACTGCGCTTACATCTAAACTTGTACCCGGGGTAGATACGCTGATTTGTAAGTTGGGTGTGCCGGGCTTAATGCCGCTATTGCCTGCATTGTTGGTACCGTAAGCTGCTCCCGATGCATCAAAACCAGCCGGCAAATTGGCAGTTACGGCGGCTAAAGTACCTCCGAGGGCGACATCGTTAACAGAAATGGCAACCGTGTAATTGCCGTTGTTGTTATTAGCCAGCGTATAAGTGCCGTTGGCGGCCACTGCAACTTTGTTTACCACAATGCCTGCATTGTTAACCAGGTAGGCATACAATTGCTTACCGCCAACTGCAGACAAACCTGTACCGGCAATAGCGCCATCGGCGGCTCCGTTACCATCGCCCACTACGGTTCCTGATATACTTACACCTAAAATATCTTTCAGGCGGTAGTCCTCAGCCTCACCATCGGCAGCGAACGATACACTTCTCTCATCAATTGCGGTAGCGCCATCATCCAATAAATTAGTAGTGGTGATACGCAAACGCGCATACAGCGGACCAACCTTAACCTTACCTGCAAACATGGCATTAGGAAAGGTAAGCGTAAAGTTTTGATTAACGGTACCGGCAGGCACCGTTACCTTGATAAGCTCATCGGTTCCAAACAAACCGTCGCCGTTAAAATCGAGCCAGCCGTATAAAATGGCCGGGGTTGCTTTATTGTTGGTGGCAGGAATGGTGAGCACAATATCGCCTACCTGGTTAACTTTAACCGTAGGTATAGCACTGGTGTTAATAGAACTTTCATCAGCCTCGCCGGTCAGGTCATCATTATCGGCCATTACACCAAAATCGGGCTGTCCATCGGGGTCAAGGTTATCGGCTCCCAAGTATACATTGGCCTTTGGAGTAAGCGGCGTAGTGTTATAGTTTACCACCTCGTAGGTACCATCGCCGGGGTAGTAATCGGTACTTTGAAAATCGTCTATATAATGCCCTGTGGCACCATAGGTAGCCGGATCATCTCCTAAATCAAATGGCAACACAAAACCAATGGCCATGGCCGTGATACCCGATCCTCGCATGGATACGTTGGTTAAGTTACGCGCCCCTCTGGCAAACATAACCGCCTGCACACCAAAGTTACCCGGAGGAAGATCGGCGTATAACCTGAACGACTTCCCGGCATTAGAAAGGTCCATTTTATAATGGATGTCGGCCACATTGCCCTGTGTTCTCTTATTAAGTAACTGCCATGCCACTGCGTTAGGCGTATTGCCCGAAATATATTCGCCGCCGACGTCTATAGATTCGGCATCGGCAACCACCATGCCGGGGTAGTTTACATCTGTCCAAACGTTATTGATGAGAATGGCTATCTTAATATCAATATCGAAAGTAACGGTACCGCCGTTAGTAGTGGCCAATGCAGAATTTGGTACACCCCTCGAGTCGGGCTTAGGCAGGTTGTTGCCCGAATAAAGCAGGTCTAAACCATCGCCGAAATAGCTTCCGGGTGTGTAGGCTACCATGCCTGCACCGGCAGAAAGCACCTCATTAGTAATAACCCCGGTTATACGCACCGTAGGCGAAAATTGCCAAACGTAAGTGCCATTGATAATATTTGACCCACTGGAACCGGCGGGTGAAGAGATGAGCGTAAAACCGCTGGCTGCCCTATCCCAGGTGAGCCAGTAAACCGAATTAACCAGGTTAGTACCCGCACTGCCACCAATTGCATATTGTGCTGAGGCTTTGTTAAAACTATAACAAAACAACAAGCAAAGCAGGAATACCTTGAGTAAGTATTTTTTAATCATAAAAGCTTTTCAAAAAATAGCTGTACGTGTTAAACTTACTTGCAGAGGAAAGCAACATATTTTCCGCATGAGCAAGCGGCAGAACCAATTTTGAAAAGATTGTATTGTAAGGTTTTTATCATATGGCTAAATATACAATTACATCACTGATTTCATAAACCAATATTGGCTTATAAAGGCGTACAGCGTTATACGTAAATGACAGCCATTTAGTTATCGTTATTTATTAAAATACCAGGCGGAATTTTTACTTATGATAAAGCAGTTTACATTATTATAACTACTTAAAAACAACGAATAAGGCGCAGCTTACCGGTATCTTCTTTTCCAAATTTTGAACCAGTCCTTATTTTTAGGATAGCTGCGGTGAGAGGTGGCATTATTACAAACCACTGCCACTAAAAATAAGATCATAACCCCCGTTAGCACCGGACTCAAAACATAAAAATAGCCTAGCGACTGAATTTTAGCCGACCCAATATTAGCAATAAGCGCCGTAGCACCGCCCGGCGGGTGAAGCGTTTTGGTAATTTGCATTAATACGATGGCTAAGGAAACCGATAAGGCCGAGGTTAGCCAGACTTCGCCGGGTAATAGTTTATGAACACTTACCCCTACCAGGGCACTTATAACGTGTCCGCCTATTAAATTACGGGGCTGCGCCAGCGGACTGTTAATGGCTCCATAAATTAATACTGATGACGCACCGAAAGAACCAATGAGGAAAAGATTATCGTAGGCCGCAAAGTATTTACCGTTTAATAGTCCAATAATACCTATACCTAAAAAGGAACCAATAAAAGTCCAGAAGTGCTCTTTAAAATCTAATAAAGTTTCTTTGTATATAATATAACGTGCGTTCCGTACGTGCCGCCTGATATGCTTTTTCATCATTAGCCGCAAATTTAGCAAGCAAAACTAATATATGCGTTCAATTTCAGTTCAAGGTTGAAACATCACATTTTAAGCAAAGCCGCTTTGATCAACTCCAATCCGTTATCACTATAGGGCAAATTAAGCGCAAAACTATGACCATGGGCATCCATTTTTAATAAAGATTTACGAAGAATGTTTACAATTTTGTCGGGATCGTGAGCATGCTTTTTACAGAACTCTTCGTACTGAAACTCAAGAAATACCAGGCATAGTGCATTTTCTATAGTTTGTACCTCAGCATCTACCTTAATGCGCTGTTTTAAAACAATCTGTTTTACCCGGTCAATTTGTTCATCCCCATATCCTGCTTCCTGCATTAAAGCTGAAGCAATATGAGCATGATGCAAAGCCAGGTTTTTACGCCATTTTAAATAAGGCTCTCTGCCTTCGGGGTAACTATCGCGTGGTATTTCCCATCTCCCTATGTGTTGGCTCCGCGAGGCCAGGCGCAATTCTTCGCTGGCGTCAGTATCAAGTTTAAGTACCCAGTCATGAAGCTTAATAGCAAAAAAATACTCCTGCGGATAGCTGCTCCCCTCGTACACAAAAGTTCGCGGGTCTTGCTTATTGTAAGCATCAAAAAGTTCAATAGCAGCGTCTAATTTGTTCATGTTGCAATTACCAACTTTTATGTGTTAACTCAAAACTACTTTTATCGGCGTTGCAAATTGAACATTTATAACTGTTGGTAATGTCGGCAAACATTGTTCCTGCCGCAATATGATTAAATAAGTCGGCGGCAATACAGTATTTCACAAGCGCTTAATGATGAACTAATCCACGCACTTCAACTTTATAACGAGACCGAATTAAGTGCAGGGTTAGAAAACAACAAAAATCAAATTTGTTGCCGGGCCTTAATTTGCAAATAGCGGTTAATAGTGTTTACCGTTAAGTTTTGTGGTGTAGTTAAAATAGATTTGATGCCATGCCGGTTGAGTTCTTTTACGATCATTTTCTTTTCGTAAATAAGTTTTTCAGCTACGGTTTTTATATAAATTCCCTCTACATCACTGGCATCTGCATTGCTTAGTTTTTTAAGCTCCGTGTTCTCAAAGAAAACCACAATTAACAAATGGAATTTGGCTATTCTTTTTAAGAATGGCAATTGGCGCTCCAAGGCCGATAAGCTTTCAAAATTGGTAAAAAACAATAATAAACTACGCTGTTTAATGGTGTTGCGCACAGTAGTGTAAAGCAATTCCATATTGGTTTCCATGTACCGTGTTTTTTCTTTATACAACACTTCCATGATCTTATTTAACTGAGTAGGGCGCCTGTCGGCTGCAATGGTTGCACCTTTTTTGTCGGATATGGTGATTAGCCCGGCTTTATCCTGCTTAATCAACGCTACACTTGATAGTACTAAACTGGCATTAATGGCGTAATCTAATAAGCTCAAACCCTCAAAAGGCATTTTCATAACACGCGATTTATCTATCACGCAATAAACCTGCTGCGATTTTTCTTCGGTATAATTATTAACCATTAAACTGCTATGCCTTGCGGTAGCTTTCCAGTTAACAGTACGAAAATCATCGCCGGGCACATAGTTTTTAATTTGTTCAAACTCCATGCTGTGCCCCAATCTGCGTATCTTTTTGATACCGATCTCATTAAGGTGATTTGAAATAGCCATGAGTTCGTATTTGCGCATTTGCAAAAACGATGGATAAACCGGTAGTGCTTGAGGTTGTTCAAAGTTATAGCGCCTTTGTATTAAACTTATTGCCGAACGCACGTAAACCCTCACCGCACCAAACTCATATTCACCTCTTTTAGTAGGCTTTAATATATAGTTTAACAACTTATGCTGGCGCGGCTCCAAATTGGTTTTAAACCATACATCACGTTTTTGAAATTGATGGGGAATTTCGTCAATAATCCCTATTTCTACCTTAAAGTTGTAAAAGCTTTCTATGTAAATGCCTATCTCATTATCATCGCCGTTACTTAAGCGCTCGGGCGTATTGCGGCGTGCAAATATTCCTTTAGGCTGGCGGTACAGTATCCAAATATCAATAAAGAGCAATACGATAATTACACCGAAGAATATTACCGGCACATTGCCCAGCCAGGGAAAGAAAAACGAGCATAAGAATAGCACTGCCGCCAAAAACATGCAGATGAACAACCTGTTATACAAAAACAGATTTTTATAGAATAGGCTAAAAAACGACTTCAAAATACGTTATCGAGGAATTTCTATTTTCTGAATGATTTGAACAACAACCTCATCAGGCGTAACACCTTCCATTTCCTTTTCAGGTGTTAACATAATACGGTGTCTTAACACCGCTGGTGCCACCCAAATAATGTCATCGGGTGTAATAAAATCGCGGCCTTTCATTGCAGCAAGTGCTTTAGCTCCATTTACAATAGCCAATGATGCCCGCGGGGAGCCTCCCAAAAACAACGCTTTATTATTTCGCGTTTCGTGAATAATTTTGGCTACAAACTCCAATATCTTAGGTTCTACAAACAAACCTCTAACCTGGGCCCTAAGCGTTATAATATCATTGCCCGAAAGTATAGGCGTAATATCGCTCAGTTGCTCGGCGGCTTTGTGCTGATGCTGCTGCGTTAATATCGCTATCTCTTCTTCGAGTGATGGGTATTTTACTTCTATTTTAAATAAGAAGCGGTCTAACTGGGCTTCGGGCAAACGGTAAGTTCCTTCCTGCTCTACAGGGTTTTGAGTGGCAATCACGATAAATGGTTCGTCCATTTTAAAACTCTTACCATCAATAGTAGCCTGCCGCTCTTCCATCACCTCAAACAAAGCCGATTGTGTTTTGGCAGGCGCACGGTTAATCTCATCTATAAGGATAATATTACCAAATACAGGCCCTTGCTTAAACTCAAACTCTACCGTTTTAGGGTTAAAAATTGATGTCCCCAACACGTCCGAAGGCATCAGATCAGGGGTAAACTGAATCCTCGAATACTTGGCATCAATGCTTTTGGCTATCAGTTTAGCGGTTAATGTTTTGGCTACACCGGGCACACCTTCAATCAATATATGTCCATCGGCCAAAATACCTGCAATTAACAGGTCTATGGTATCTTGCTGACCTACAATAATCTTAGCCAGTGTTTCTTTTATTTTGGACACCGCCTCATTAAGGCGACTTAGGTCGGTGCGTTGTTCAAAAAATTCTTCTTCCATGTTACCTGGATTGTTTATTAAATTGTTCGATGTTTTGGTTAAATTGAATGAGTTCCTGATCGCTTACAGACTTATTGCTGCGTACCAAAGTTATTTGGGATATTAGATTATTTACAAGATCGATATCAGCACCACTTTTTTGTGCAACCGCATGCGCTAAATCATTATCAAGCTTTTGTGTACTTACATTGTATTTTGAACGCCAGTGTTCTAACAGATAAGTAGCCTTTTTTTGCGCGATGTTACTGTTATTACGCTGCTCATAATATACCTGCCCTACTACGTTAACAAACTCAATAGTGGCGTTACCCAAAGGATCAATAACCGGTATTATACGCTGGCGACGCTTCATTTCATAAAGCACAAAAGCTGTCAAGCTAAAAAAAGCAATATAAAATGCCCAGCGTAATTGAGCATATCTTAAAAATACACGCATGATAGATTCATCGCCCGCACGGCCTTGGGTGTAATATTCATCCCAAACTATGGCATTGGTTTTTTGCAGATGCGATAACGCCTTAGCCGCATAGCCGGCCCCCGTATCTTGCAATAGGCTATAGTTTGAAAACATTAAGGGGTTGGCGTTAAGATATAAAGCTCCCTTGCCTATTTTGTACTTTAAATAATTAGCTGCATGCTCTTTGGTCTCGCCCAAAACCAAGGCACGTGTAGTGTCAAAATTGCTAAAATTACCGTTGGTGGCCCCTCTGTCAATTTTATACCAATTATTAGCAAATGCTTTATTTAAAAGCCTAATGGGGTTACCGCTTTCAGACCCGAATTTGTATCCTGTTTGTACCTTGAGCTGCTTGCGTAAATACTGGCCAAAGTCGGATGCAGCAATAAACACATCATTTCCATTTTCAATGTATTGAGCTAATTTCTTATAATCTTCTTCGTTTATATTTACGCTACCGCCTATAATGATGTATGCTCCGTGTTGAATGCCCCTGTCTTTAATAACGTTGTAAGGTGGTTCTCTAAACGTCCTGACTGTTGCGCCGGGAAATATATCTTTAATACGGTTATAAACCACATAGGTACCAAAAGGACTTTTGTGGGTGTTGTTCAACGTTTCGGCCCAGTCTATAAGTTGAGGTTTGTTATATTGCGCTACCAGGTAAATAATTAGCAGTAACGAAGAAATAAAGATATACAGCTTAAAATTCTTCATGGCATACGCTTTTTAAAGTCCTGAAATGCAGTGTAAATACTTTGGAAAGACCGGCCATCAATCGGAAAGTCGCCATACCATATGTACTCAAATTGCGTAGTAAGAATACCGAACGATTGGCGTTGCACACTATCGGTCAGTTCGTTCAAGTAGGCCGAATTGGTTTTCTCAATTTGCCAGTGAATAAGCTGAGCATCGCTCAACTGCTTTAAGCTGCGCAAATACAATAACCGCACAGCCAGCTTATAATTATGCTGGTTCATGGCGCGTTCTATTTCTTCGTCAAAACTTATTTCATGTATATTTTCAAGCGATTCTGAGTATGGAATATCTACCGCTTTAGCTTTTTTGCCAAACAGATGCAAATCATCACCCAGGTACTTGATAATACCGTAAACAATTAGGCCAACAGCCAAAGCGCCCATAATGTACTTTAAGTATGGTACGTCTAATTTAGGGCCATCAAAATCAAATAAGTCACGTAACCATTTCCAAAACCAACGCCAAAATCTATCCCAGATAGAAAGATCAGTTTCTTGTGTAGCATATTGAAAATTGCGGTCTTGTTTGTATAATTTTAATTGCGCTGCGTTAAAATGGCGTTCAACAATACTGGCACTATCTACCTTAATGGTTTTGTGAATAAGCTTCACGCTGTCTTTCTTTACAGCTTTTGCAGCATTAGCACCGAAGCCCAAGGCCGTTATTAACAAAAAAACAAACAGTGCTTTTAGCATTAATATTCCTCCGTTGGCAAGTTATCGGTTGAGGAGTTATTATGCACGCCTAAAGCTTCAATGCGTGCCATTAGGCCGGCATCGTCTGTATTTTCGGTATAGCTAAAATAAGCTAAAGCAGCAGCTATTACAGGCAACACGTAAGTAAACTGTACAAGATGCCCAAATACGGTAAACACCATACCAAATATCACAGCAGTACCTTGGCCTGTAAGCAATATGGCCAAACCAGCCACTATAGATGCAGGTATGGTAATAATCATAAATACGGCCAGAATTAAAATAAATGTGAGTAATATAACTCCAAGCATTGGCCCCCAATTGTTCTTGATAAGTTTAAATGCCCTGTTAAATGAATAACTGAATGTGGCATTTTCCAATACCATTACCGGCAATACTAATGCAAATACAGGGAACAAGTACAGGCCTGGAAATATGCAAAACAACAAACCCAGTGTTAAAAGCACTAACAATAAAAAGGCGCCTCCAAAAGCCCTGAAAAAGTAAAAACGAACGTATCTCCAAACTTCTTCAACAGTGGGTGGCTCATTAGCTTTATCGCGGTATAGTGCAATAAAGCTTAGGGTAGTAAGCGTAACCATAGTTAAACTTACAAACTCAAATATCTGCACCATCAAAAATGCAGATGTAAAGCTCGATTCACCATCTTTGAAGTTTTGAAAAAGGCGTACCTGGCTCATCACTGCCAATACCATACTGGCCATCAAAAAAAAGCCGCATATAACAACGTAAGCCTTAAGTAGCGGCTTCCAGTTTTGCTTCAAAAAAATTATACTATCATCAACTATTTCGCTTACGGAGCGAATTTGTTTTAACTCAACTTTTTGCTGCATTATCAATATCAAACATGTTTAGCTTACGTGATAACCACATTGGGTAAATTACCACGTAGCCTAATATAAAAAACAACGAACACAATAAGATGCTGCAGCTTAACCAAAGCGGCATTTCGGTATGACGGGTTACAAAACTCTCAAAAATAGCGGCCAGCACCACAATGGGCGATATACCAACAATTATTTTAACCCCTTGCAGGGCTCCTTTTTTAAGCGACACCATGCGGTTATACGTTTTAGGAAAGATAATGCTGTTACCCAATATCAGCCCCGCCGCACCTGCTATAATGATCGTCGCTATTTCTAAAGTACCATGTATCCATATAACCAGGACCGACTGTATGCCCAATCCTCTGCTTATGAACAAATATTCAAAAGCGCCTAACATAATACCGTTTTGAAACAATACGTATAAAGTACCGATAGATAAAAATATGCCTGCTACAAAATTCACTGTAGTTACGTACAAGTTGTTTTGGGCTATTCTAAAAAACATGTACATGGAATCTTTATCTTTATAAACGCCGAAGGGATCGCCTTTAGCAATATTCTCATTGGTCATATTTACATAGGCATCTCCCAAAATTAGCCTAACAAAGGTATTATCATATTTGGCCGATAGTATGCCTATTAAAAAAAAGGTAATAAAGAAAATAAAAGAATACAGTAACTGGCGTTGATGCTGTGCAAAAATTAGGGGCAGCTCATACTTCCAGTATTTAGCAAACCTGCCTGTTTTCTCTTTTTTATTTTTGTAAATAGATTGATGAAAGCCTGCGGCAAGTTTGTTTAAATAAACCGTGGTTTTGGATTCAGGGTAGAAAGTTTTAGCATAAGCGAGGTCATCGGTTATCGCAATAAAACGTTCGGCTAACTCGTCGGGGTCTTTAGTTTGCACCTTTTCGTAGTTGTTCCACCGTTCAGAATTTTGCTTTATAAAAAATGCTTCACGCATAAAATGTGACCTCGTTTCGTTTCTGAAAATAATAACAAATTTTTGATAATCAGAAATAATAATTGATTAATGGCATATATATTTGTTTACACATGAAAACGGTAAGAATAACAACCTCACAAAACATTGACATTGACTATGAAGTAGCTGGTATAGGCGAACGCGTATCGGCCCGGTTAATAGATTATGCCATATTTTACGCTGTATTTTTGATTTGTATGATATTGTTTGCAGGTGTAACAGGCGGCGGTTCGGGGGCTTTTAACAGTAGCAGCTACTTAATTTTAATGGCAGTTTGGTTAGGCCTGTGTGTGTTTTACGATTTTATTTGTGAAATATTTTTTGACGGACAAAGCATTGGCAAGCGATCTATCAAAATAAAAGTGATTAGTTTAAATGGAGCAAGACCAACTACCGGGCAATATTTATTACGCTGGGCTTTTCGCATCATAGATTTTGGGGTTACGTTTGGCTCGGGCGCATTGTTAACAGTAGCTTTATCTAACAATAAGCAACGTGTTGGCGATATGGTAGCAGGTACTACCCTGGTTAAAACACAACCTAAAAACAAACTTGGCGATTTGGTTTTTAATGCTCCGGGTAGCAACTACGAGCCTGTATATGCCGAAGTTGCCAATTTAACCGATCAAGATGTGGTTTTAATACATGATGTGATCCGTAATTTTAAACGCACGCGCAACAACGTTTTGGTTTACAGGCTGGCCTTAAAAATAAAAGACTTTTTAAAAATCACTTCTGAACGTGAAGTAAATGAGTTCCAGTTTCTGGAGATAGTTTTAAACGATTATAACCAGCTTACTGGCCAGCATAGCCTTTAACGAATGGTATAGAGCCCGATTACTTTAATGAAATACGAGCTCACAATTACCAATGCCGATGCCAGTAACATCCAATTTTTTATTAAGTCATAATTTTCAAATTGAAACTTACGATTTAATACTACAAAAAGCGCGGTAGCCAATAGTAACAACGTAGCAGGATAGTACCTTAAGCTCAACTCGACATCCCCTTGCAGCAAGGCTATCACAGAGCGCTGAAAACCACAGCCAGGACAATCTATACCGGTTATTTTTTTAAAAGGACAGGGTATCAAATAACGAAGCAGCCATTCAGGTTGAACTGAATGGCTGCTTACAAAATATTTAAGATACATTAAGCTTGCGGAGTAGTATCAAATGGCTTTTGGTAATCTGCAGCACCAAAGCCCTGGCGTAATTTAGGATCGTCTCCATATTCATTAGGACCTGGTGTACCATCGGTACAAGCCAGTATTAAATTATAAAATGGAATGATTAGAAACCAGCCGCTTTTATCAACATCGTGCATGCGCCTAACACCAACGGCCAAAGTTGGTACAAGTACAGCCAATGAATAAATGCTACTTAAAAACGGCGAATTTAAAGTATAACCAATAAATACCAAACCATAAGTAATTATGGTGTTAAATAAGGTAAAATACCAAAATTCGCTGCGTCTTGCACGGCCGGTAAACTTAGCATAGTTTTTCAATACAGAGATGAAGTAATTCATGATGTTGAGTTAGGTGAACAATTGTGTTAGTTAAATGATGGTTGTTATATCTGCAAAATAATAAATATGCTTAATTGACAAATTAGTTATTTATATCAATTGCTATGTATTAACATGTTATTTTATAAAATGTTCACAATATTTATCAATCATAGTCTTATAAAATCATTTCTGCAAAGCAAATCAAAGTATATTGAACAAGAGAAGTGCCATATCTTCACTTGATGCTTACACCATTTAAGTAGCGGAATCTGACAAAAAGTCGAATCATCATCATCCTCAAATTTCTCTAATATCCTGTTTGCTTACCTGGGTATATGGAACCAGATAAAAGTCGAATTTTATAACTGGTTTTTTAACACTTTGAATAATAATAAACCAATTGAAAGAATCTGAAAACAGATATTATTATAATATATATAATTCTGGATTACCTTGCAAAAGGTATCTATGAATGTTAATGAACATCAAAAAGAATGCAGAGTCGGCAAACCCTGACTCTGCATTCTTTTGAATTAAACCAAATTTATTGGTTACCTTACTTGTACGTCGAAGTATTCTGCTTTTATACCTCTATCACGAACTACCATTGTATCTTTTGTGGCGTAACGTATGTTCTGATCTTTATAATTTACAGTATAGTCTAAGTAAATAGCGCTTCTGTCAGAGCCTCCCAAACTGTTCTTTTCTCCTTTAGAAACAAATTTCCCGGTTCCTGCAATGTCAAAACTGGCATTATTTCCTGTTACACTACACATTCCGTTACTTGCAAAAGTTAAAATCAGCGTAACAGTAACATTAGCACCTGCTGTGTTTTTTATGGTGATAGGTAGGTTAACGGAACTTAATGAAGTTGTTGTTGTACTTACTACCTGGTCGTTTTCCACGTATTGAGCATGACGGGCACTACTGGTAGTAACACCTGCTGAAGAAGTAATTTGATCCAAACCTCTGCGCAGGTAATTGGCCTGCCAGGGGTTTACATACTTAATAGCATATAGTACAGTACTTTTAGTCCTTAAAATAGAGTCAACACCGGTAACACCGGTCATTGATAAAGGAATAACGTAACTTCTGGTTATTGCCCTTGGATCCGCAAAAAACGCATCGGTTAGCTGTACATCTACTCCGCCAATTATACTTCCTGATGGTATAGTAATCTTGTTTGAAGCCAGCTGATAGTATTGAGTTGGCATAGCGTCAATTTTAGCACCGCCGCCTCCAAAATATAAATTGTTCAAAAGAGTTGGATCAACCTTAAAGTCAATAACAACATTTTTTTTATTCTCGTAAACACCTCCCATGGTGGCTTTAATAGATACCTTACGCTGGTTGTCTAACGTATTATCTACGATCAGGTCTTCTCCAAGCACAACGGTTCTAACAGGATATTGTGTAGCAAAATACACATTCGAAAAAACATAATCTGGGAAGGGGGCATCACTGTTCTTGCAGGAGTTGAATAAAGCACAGGCAACCGCAAGCCCTATGATATATAATTTGTTAACTTTCATAATTTTATTATTTTAAATCTCGCTGTAATATAATTACCTCCACCCTTGGTTTTGCAAAAGCTGGTTGAATTTTTGAACCTCTGAAATAGGTATTGGTCCATAGTACATGTAGTTTTGGTATGAACGTGGTTCCACATTGTTCAACGGGGTAAATACTATTCCGTTTACATCCAGACCTCTGGCGGTTTCATTTAATTTTGTTAAATCAACTTTCCAACGGCGTAAATCCCAAAAACGAAAGCTTTCAAAGCTTAATTCCAAGCGGCGTTCATTACGGATAAGTTCGCGCATTTTACCTTGATCGGCTTTGCATTCTTCCAGATAAAGGTCTGCGAAAGATGCATTCGGGCTTAATGCTCTTTTGCGTATAGCTTTAATAATATCATACGCCGAATAACTACTACTTCCTTTTCCTTGTGGTCCAAAGGCTTCGTTCGCAGCTTCTGCATAGTTTAAATACATCTCCGTAAAGCGTATACGTGGTACGTAGTGGTTCTTGGTAGCAATTGCACTTGGGTTACGGTTTACAGACATTCTTAAGCGCTTTTTCATATAATAACCAGTACGTGTAGCTGTTGATCTGCTATTAAGTGCATCAGCCGTTGTAGATGAGCTACCTGTTTTGATTACTGTATTATTTACACCGGCAGTACTACCATCATAAATAATGTACTTTGCAAACCTGGGGTCTCTTCCGGCGTAAGGATTTCCCGGGTTGTAACCCGAATTAGGATTATCAATAGGGTAACCATTGGCCATGGGGAATGCATCTACCAGGTTTTGAGTTGGATTCATAAAACCACTACCAAATAATGTAGGGGGAAAATTTTGAGCTTCCTGTTGATTAGAAAGCTCACTCGAACTTAGATTTTGTCTCCAGATCATTTCGGGCGGATTAGACCCTCCGCTTTGATTATCAACATCAGTATCATAAAAAGTTCCCCCTGTTAAAGGTAACGCGTTTGCGCCACCTCTGTAATCAACCAAAGCTGCTGCGAAAGTGGCAGCATCTGCCCAGGTAGCAGGATTGGAACTGTTTTGAAAAGCAGGACTTGCGGCCAGCAAAGCTGTTTTAGCCCTAAAAGCCTTGGCAATTAATCCGTTGAATAATTGTCGTGAAGGGTCACCCATTACTCGGTTGTAAGTTTCCGCATTTTGCGTAAACGTTTTAAAGCGATCAGGAATTTGTGCTGTTGAAGATATGTTATTATACTCTAAAGGTAAATATAGTTCGGCACTATCCAGATCTTTATAAATCTGTTTAACACAAACATCAAAACTGGCACGGGGCTGGTTAAAGTCTGATTCTGGAGTTTGGTATTGCAAAATTAAAGGAACTCCGGTTAACTGGCCATTGCTGGCTATACCTCCATGGTTACGTAAGAGGAAGTAATAAAATAAAGCACGCAAACCAAAGGCCTCGCCGCGCAATCGTCTGTTAAACAAATTGTTTACTTCGGGCGTTGCAGACCATTTTACTTTAGCAGAGTTTTGCAGGAAAAGATTAATGTACTGCATAGCTTCATAACTTTGGTTCCACACCGATGTTGGATTATTAGTAGATGTCCAGCCACCCGTAGCTATTTGCTGATAACCAGTGTTTAACTGGTTGGTAACTGCATCGTCTGTAGCATATTCCGAGTTGTCATAATAACCCGGAATGTTAATGTAAGCGTTTGTCAGGAAACCTTGTGCATAGGTTGCATCATCATACATCTGCTCAATGGTTTTTATGTTTTCCGGCTCGGGGTTTAAAAGCTTTTTACAGCTTGTTAGCGCTATAACGGCCAGCCCCAAAATTGTAATGTATAATTTCATGTTGTTTACAATTTACTTAATACTTTAAAAAGAGGTTCTTACACCCAAGTTGAAGAAACGGTATTGAGGCGCTGTACCTATATTGGTTTCCATCAATTTACGCTCTTTTGCTATAACAAGAAGGTTGTCTCCCTGCACATATACACTTAAGCCATGCACAAATGATTTTTTCAAAATCTCATCGTTAAAATCATAGGTAAATTGAACCCTGCTTAGGTTGAACCTATTAGTTTTGTACATCCAGAAAGTTGAGTTTCTGTAGTTGTTAGCTGTGCTATTAGTGCTTAAACGCGGATAGGTTGCTGTAGCTGCAGTAGCAGGAGTCCAGCGGTTTAATACTTCTTCAGAATATGGACCTGTAGCAGATGGCCAGTAATACGAGCTGTTTTTAAAAGCGACAGACCCGGTATTTCCCGAAGCAAGAGCAAACATAGTTAAGCGCTTCCATTTTACAGTAAGGTTTACTCCATAATTGAACGGAGAGGATGCAAATCCATTCTTACCCAAAGTAATCTGGTCGTTTTGATTAATCAGACCATCGCCATTAATATCCTTGTACTTAATATCGCCAGGCTTAATGGAACCGCCAAACTGTGGTTTGGCAGAATTAGTAATATCAGCCTGATTTTGGTAGAAACCGTCGGCAACATAACCAAACACATTATCCAAAGGTCTGTTAGTTACAGCCAAATAAGATTCTTGAGGCGTTTCAAACGTGCGTTGAACTTTTGAGTTATAGAACAAGCCGGTAACACCTAAAGAGTATTGTACCTCACCTATTCTCTTGTTCAAGTTGATCGCAAAATCTACACCTGTACGTTTCTGTTTTCCGTAATTAAGCCAAGGTCTGAAATCGCCCACACCAGAAAAGTAAGAAGGAAAAGGAGTTGATCCTACTTGTGAAAGTAAGCCATCAGTAATCTGGTCGAAATAATTGGCATCAAACGTTATTACGTTGCTCAACATTGCTCCCTCTAAGCCTACTCTAAATTCGTTTCTTTTAACGAAAGTAAGATCAGGGTTACCAGATGCTACTGAGCGGGTTGTATTACCTCCGGCACCTGGAGCACCATCACGCCATTGGTAATAACCTGCGCCAATGCGGTTAGTAAAGTTAGTTTGATACAGGTAGTAATCAGCAGTGGTGCCAAGCCTTGTACCAGTAACATCTAAGTCTTGCTTTATAGAGGCGTACGAAGACGTTAGCTTTAAATTATTAAAGAAAGAAAGATTCTTTTTAAAGAACTGCTCATCGCTCAGGCGCCAACCCACGGTAACAGTAGGCGAAATGCCATCACGTTTTCCAGGAGGCAATTTTGCAGAATGGATTAATGCACCCGAAAAGTCGATATAATACTTCTTGCGGAAGTTATAACCTGCCTGGAGACCCAGATTGGTGTTTTTCAAGGGTTGATATGTACCTCCTCCATTGTCGGTATCGGCCGAATACTGACTTGTATACCACCAGCCCAGCGCTGTAGCCGTTACATTATGATCATTCGCAAAAGTGCGCGCATAATCAAACTGCGATTTGAACGACATGGTTTGCGTGTAAATTGTTCTTCCTATATTTTCGGTAGTAGAATTCTGATCTACAGAATATTGTTTAGCTCCATTTGAACTTCTAAAATCAGTAATAACCTCGTTGCCGTTAACAGTACTCCAAATAGGCTCGTATGTTGCATATGTTAATGAATAGCCCTCTGTATATGCAGAGGTGTAATCCATACTGGTGCCGGCGGTAAATGATAAACCTTTAGTAAAAGCAGCAAGATCTGCCTTTGCATTTACATTATATAGGAATGTACGTAATTTGGTTTTAATATACCCTGCTGCCAACATATCCGCGAATACGTTAGTTGGAGCATTTGCCAAGCCGCCCAGCAGGTACTTTCCATCAATAATATGATTACTGTTCTTTGCTATGGTTAAGATATCGAAGTTCTTTGGATCCGTTGGTTGTATTAAGTCAATTGGAAACAATGGTGAATACCTGTTAAAATTGGGTGGTGTTGTTGCACTTGCAGCCCAAAAATTACCTCTTCCAACATAGTTATCGGCCATATTAGCTACTGCGTTTGCAGATGCAGTAAGCCATTTGGATATGGTCATATCAACATTACCTCTAACATTAAAGCCAAAATCCCTGTTCTTTTTTTGCTCGCCATAGTTTACTATGTCGTTATTGGAGGTTAAGCCAATATTGGTATAGTAGCGTGCAAATTCATTACCACCAGCAATTTCTGTTGTGATATCAGATTTTGAAAAGGTTTTTTTAAGATAGTCTGAACTAAAGAAGTTTATATCCGGATATCTGAAAGGATTATACCCGATTCTCGATTTATCAATTGCATCTTGTGTATAACCCGATGTTCCATTAACTAAAATTCCATCATTTGTGAGGGCCTCATTGTAATAGGTCATGTAATCCGCGGCTCCGAGGTACTTTGGGTACGACTTAGGAACAAATAAACCAGTATTTGCACGTACATCAATGCGCAACGGGCTTATTGTACCTCTTTTAGTTGTGATCAGGATAGCACCTTTAGAGGCATTGCTACCATATAACACAACAGCACTGGCACCTTTAAGTACTGTAATAGACTCTACCTCGGTTAGGCGAACATCAGCTGCCCTCCGCGGTACACCATCTATTAATATTAAAGGAGATTGTCCCCAAATGTTGCCATTTGCATAACCGCCTACTAAGCTTTGTAAATTATCGAGACTATTAGAACTATAGTTTTTCTTTAACAACTCGGCAACGTTAACTGTAGAAACTCCACCTAATAAATCTTCTTTGGCAACCGTTCGGAAAGCCACATTTACCAGGGTATCACTTTTTTCCTGTCCTTGAGCCGTTGCTGCAAATGCTAAAAATGCAGCAAACAGAACACAGCAGGATTTTATATATTTTTTCTTCATTTGATTTGAATGTTAATTACCAACCTGGATTCTGTTTAAAGTCTGCATATAACTGAATGTCCTCTATACGGAACGGTAACCAATAATGACGCGGACCCAATTGTCTTTCGAATAAAACTGTTTCTCTGAAGTTTCTTACACGTGCATTTTTAGGATCGGCGTATACTTGGGCATTAGGAATTGCACGGTCGAATTCAACACCTTTTTTTAAGGTATATGGGCGCTCGGTTAACAGCAACCAACGGCGCAAATCGTTAAACCTGTGGCCTTCAAATGCCAGTTCTACTGCACGCTCACGCCTTAACTCACTCATGAAATCAGTAGTGGAACCCAAAAATTTGGCAGCTACACCAGGCATACCCGCCCGGCTGCGAACTTTATTTACAGCGTCTACTGCCGAAACTGAATAGCCCGGAGCTACACTTTGTGGTGTACCATAACCATTAGCTACAGCCTCAGCATACATCAGGTAAACATCAGAAAGTCGCATTAATGGCATTACGAAGGTGTTACCGATATTTATACCTGTACCGTCTTGATTGTTCATCATTTTAGCGACAATTTTCGAATTCATGTAACCTGTCCAAACTTTCTTATTGCCATCTGCCGTACGCATAAGCCCATTAGTAAAAAGGCTGGCATATTGTCTGTACTCATTATTACCAACACTCGAGGCTGTTGCTACACATTTTTCACCATCTATTAAAATGTCATTATAGAAGCGTGGATCTCGGTTGCGCCATGGGTATTCAGGGTCATAGCCGCTTTCGGCGTCTGCTTTCTCCGCATCAACAATAGGCAAACCGTTAGCCATTCCATAATAATCGGCGTAATTGGCGGTAGGATAAACCTTTATACCACTTAAGTGAATTACTAAAGGGCGGTAATCATTTACCTGATTATAAAGAAAACGTCCAGAAGCACCAGCTAAGTTTTCATGCATAATAGACTCTTTCAACCCAGGGATTAGATTTTGCTTATTCCAGGTATAAAATACGTCACGAATTTGAGCATACGGGGCGAGTTCATAACGTTTGGTAGTCTCAGTAATCTGCAGCATTTGCGCAAATACATCGGCCGCTTTTTTACAGTATTCTGTATTATAAGTACTGCTTCCGGTCGATTCCCGGTTCATTAGCGGGCTACCGGCAAAAAGATAATTTTTGGCCATAAACCCTAGCGCCATTAGCTTGTTAATACGGTCGTTGTTATTACCTTGCGTTACGTTAGCGACGTCCGGATATTCCTCCCAACTTACCGGAAGTAATTCTGCAGCTTTTTTCAAATCAGCGGCAACCTTATCTGCCGTTGCCTGGTAACTTAAGCGTGGGAGCTTAATAACCTCGTTAGAAGGTAAAACTTGGTCTATATAAGGCAGCCCTCCCCAATATTGCATTACCTGATAGTGAAAGAAGCCTCTAAAGAAATATAACTGCCCTGCTATAAGATTTTTTTGCTCTTGAGTAGCATCAGTCAGTTTATCTAAATTGGCTAAACCAATGTTGGCTTTTCTGATAGCGTACCAAGCTAATCCCCACAAATTTCCTTTGTTTCCAATATTAACTCCAGTTCCATTGGCGTTACCATCAGCTGAACCTGAGCCATCCGGGCCTAAAAAGTTATAATAGGCATCTGTCCAGGCGAAATAATTACCATTATCAATATGGTAGGAAATGATGCGTGTTTCGCCAAGTTCCCAAAATTCATCTTCACCCAGGTTCCAACTATTGTGGGCATTGCTTAAAGTTAACAGCGGAATACAGTTGTAAAGCTCTTCTGTAAAACCTTGAAAGTTTCTAAAATTTTTGTACGGGTCGGTCGCCTTGATGTCAGCAATTGGAGACCTATCTAAGTACTTTTTGCATGAACTTAAGCTACCGGTACCCAATACAATAATTAAAGGCAACAGCACTTTTGTTAATAAATTTTTCATCTTCGTATAATTTATAAGGTGATATCAAGACCTATATTGAAACGTCTTACGGTAGGGTAAGCACCACCACCAGAGCTACCGCCAAAATTTGATTCGCGGTCATCCGGTAACTTGGTCCATAACAGCAAATTATTCCCATTTACATATAATCTGCAGGTTTTTAAACCTATTTTGTTTACATAATTGGTTGGAACAGCATAACCTAATTCGGCATTTTTTAAACGGATGTAAGAACCATCGTAATAGTAACGTGTTCCCTCACCAGCATAAGGTTCTGCCACGGTCCAGCGGGGTGGTGGTACTTGTCCACCACCATCTTGCAGAAAATTAAATGGTCTTTCTACAAAAACCACATTGCTTTTTCCCTGATAGTTTGAGAAGGTAACTTCACGCGTTACATTGTTAACCGCATAAAATTGAACAAACAGGCTAAAGCGTTTCCATTCAACACCTAATTGGGCATTATAGGTGTTTTGTGGGGTACCCGTATACCCGTAAGGGGTTCTGTCTTTATTATCAATAACACCATCAGCATTATAATCAATAATGTTATAATCGCCGGGCAGTTTGTTTTGGTTATTGGCATTACGTGTAGTGCTTCCGTAAATGTCGTCCCAGCTGGTAAGAAAACCGTTGTTTAAAAAAGCACGTGTTTGATCAATTTGAAAGCCAGCCTGCTTTTGGTATGCCGGTGCAAGTTCACCGTCATCACGGAACTTTGTTAAATTTTCGGCATGTGTAACGGCAGTATTTAACCATACCCGTATGTTCTTGTTAAAAGAATGATTAAACTTTAATTCTAATTCGTAACCTTTACTGGTTACCTCGCCTACATTAATAGCCGGTGCGCTTCTAACAAATCCGTAAAAAGAGGGTATGGCACGCCTATCTCCCTGAATTACAATACGGCTTCGCCTGTCGCTAAAAAAGTCCACGTTACCAGATATTTGACCTTTGAAGAAGCTATAGTCGGCACCAAGATTACGTTTCTCTGAGGTTTCCCATGAAATATCGGGGTTACCAATGGTGGTTTGCCTGTAAATGGTGTAGGGTGAGGGATTGTATTGTGCTCCTAAGTAAGTGCTGTTACCATACGCGTAGGCATCTGTGTAAGGAGCAATACCGTTACCACCTCCATCATCACCAATACGGCCCCAAGAGGCGCGGATTTTGAAATTATCAACAAACTTAAGCTTTTTCATAAAAGGTTCCTGGCTTACTACCCACCCTGGCGACAGCGAAGGGAAGAAATCAAAACGGTAATCAGGACCAAATTTTTGTGAACCATTATAAGCACCATTGGTTTCAAAAAGGTATCTGCCTTTATAGGCATAGGTTACCCTAAAAACCCAGTCTTCTCTAAAAGTTGGCAAATTACTTCCTCTGGCTCGTCGGTTGCGTTGAAAGAGTGCTAAACCCGTTACATCGTGGTCTCCAAACGACCGGGCATAGTTTAAACCTACCTGGTAATTAACTTGACGGAAAGTTTGACCTTTATCTACACCGCCCGCAGTAGTTTGCCACGATATGTTATTACTAAAATCGAGTTGTGAGCCCGCAACAATCTGAGATTGTTCAAATTGCTCAAAACCTGTAGATGGGCTTATCCACTTGCGTTGTGCAGTATTATACCTGTCATCAATTCCGCGTGTACCTTCTAAGAAAGAGTTGTCTAATGATATACTCGTGCGTAAACTAAGCCCTTTAGTTACCATATCTAACTGTTGTTGCAGAATGAAGTCGGTAGTTAATTGCGTAGCTGTTCGTTCTTCTATACCTGAATAAGCCAGCCAAAATGCTGCGTTTGGCTGATCTTGATTTGCATTAGGGAAAAAGCCGTAGCTGCCATCCGAGTAAATAGGTTGGAAAGAGTCTGGTGCTGTACGGTAGGCAGAAGCCCAATAAGATTGGTCACCGTCGGGCAGTCCGTATGGAACTTTACGCACGCCTTTTGATCCAAATAGTTTTGTTGAAAACCTGGTAGTTTTAGTCAATTGGAAATCCAGGTTGCTTCGAACGTTTGTTCGGTTGTAGCCAAAACCTGGTTTATACCCACGGTTGTTTTCAAACGTTTTAAATAAATCGCCCTCACGTGCAAGGTCTATTGATGTAAAATAGGTTACAAATTTAGACCCACCCGATACGTTAACCGAAGTATTGTAAGACATGGCTTTGTCTTTAAATAATTCGTCTTCCCAATCAATGTTAGGATAACGGTCTTTTTCAGTAGCGTTAGCAGGGAAGCGATATTTGTTGATAATAGCCATTGGTGTGTAACCCGACCATACGCCTGGGTCTACCAATGTCTCTCTTTCGATGACCTTATTTTTAATCATAAAAGCATCATACGAATCGTATTTTTCCGGTAACTTAGAAGCTATTTTGGTTGTTATGTTAGATCGTATTTGAATTTGCGGCTTTCCTTCAACACCACGTTTAGTGGTCACTAAAATTACGCCGTTTGCACCTCTTACTCCATAAACAGCAGTGGCCGACGCATCTTTTAACACCGAAATGGTTTCTACTGACGAAATATCCAGGGAGCTAAGAGAACGCTCGATTCCATCAACTAAAACAAGTGGGCTACTACCGTTCCATGAACTTATTCCTCTAATCGTTATCTGTGGATCTTCGCCACCAGGTAAGCCAGAAGAGGCATTAGTAACAAGACCCGGTAAATTGCCGGTTAAGGCCATGCCTAAGTTAGTAACCCCACCTGTGCGCTGTAAAACTGCACCAGTAGTTTGTGTAATAGCACCTACAACACTGGTTTTTTTTTGCTGACCGTAACCTACTACGATTACCTCGTTCATGTTTTTAACATCGTCTTGCAGAATAATTTTGTTCTCTGAAGAACGCGTAATCCTCACTACCCTGGAAACCATTCCTACAATTTTAACATCTACCAAGACATTGTCATTGAGTACTTCTATCGCGAACTTTCCGTTTTGGTCTGTTATCGTTTGTTTTGCATTGCTGCCCTGTGTAGCAACAATAGCTCCTATAACCGGCTCACCTGTGTTATTGGTAACGGTACCTCTAATGGTAACGCTGTTTTGTGCCTGAGTTATTAAAGCGCTGAAAAGCATCAGCAAAACCATTAATGAGGTTTTTACCGTGCGCTTCGTTTCGTTTTTAATTCTTATCATTTTTTTAGACTAAATAAGTATGCCTTTTTCTAACTGGTTAGTGAGTGTGTTAATCAGGAAACTGTAGTTGAAATTTTTAGCTTCTGCTAACGATCCTGCATGTATTAACTCTTCTACTTAATTTATAAAATCATGTAAATACTTGTGGCTTCAGTAATGACAGCGCATAGTGCACCCAGCCTGTAAATATTTACAGATCAATCAATTCGAGAATGTAGCGATGGTTACTTAATCTGAGTGTAAATCTATTTCCATAATTGAGGTGTTATAATTCTATATTGAATTGGGATAATTGGCGTAGAATGAAATCGATTGCATAATTTAAGGAGGAACTCTCATATTTAAGTTTAAGTTATTGGTTTATATTATTTTACGTTAGGTTATATAGAAACAACTTGCGTTGGCATGTAGTTAACAACTTCATGTACGGTACACCAGTAATGAGTTTCATGTCAGTATGCATTAAAAATGCAGGACAAAGGTTTTGTAATGTTCTGTTAGTAATAAATAAACAGAACATTACGAACGCTATAGCCTACTAATTGTTAATGGACATTAACTACGATTATCAGCAACAAGAATTTCAGTTTAATTGGTTTTAACGTTTCGAAATTACAATTGTGCGTTTGGGAGAATAAGCACAATTGAATAAATCAATCATAAATTTGTTTAAAATATGATGCCGTGGCTCCATTTCAATTGATTACAGTTTTTTCCCGCAAACTAATTATTACAATACATGAGCAATATTTTTTCAAAATAGCCAACGCAGCCTTTAAACATTTTCATAATTGATAATAATCTTTATAGGTTTGTCATATGTGCAATGTATTTATCGAAATTTACTCTCGAACGAAATGCTCTAACGCAACAGAGAAAGTTGTTTACACTTGAATGGATAATAATTTGAACATTGCTCAAGTGTTTCAATGTGATTTGAAAAAAGATTCGAGAAAGTATGTTATCTTGACTTTAGACTTATAGAATATAGTAAAGTGTAAAAGCTGTGTATCATAGCTAATTGATTAATGGGTTAAAAAAATTAGCTCGTTACAAATAGCTAATAGATGAAATATCATAAAGGTTTCAAGTGTACCTTTCGCCTTTTGCGAGTGTACCTTCATATGTACCCCTTACGTTGGGGGTTATACTGCACGAACTTTCCAAACAAAAAGGCCTCTCAGATTTCTCTGAAAGGCTTTTTACTTACATTAGTAGCAGGAGCGGGACTAAAGTCGAACTTTTTAGCTGGCATTGCAGCCCTTATAGTTAAGGGCTGCAATTATTAGAAAAAGGACATAGGATGAAATCCATAACAGGTAGATAGTGTTTAGCAAATAAATATAGACCGTTTCCGCACGGCTTAACTTCTTGAAATCTCCAAATACTTAATGGCCTAAAAACAGTAATAAACACAACAGATAAATTATCATTTTATTTCAGTTCTTATTGCCGGGTAACTTTAGTAAAATCAAAATATTGTTGCTTACCTACAATTGATCGTTGCATATGAAGTTTATATAGATCTTTTCCTGTGCGTGTTGTTGCTTCAATATACTGAACTTTAACCACAGGCAAAGCTGCTTTGTTGTTGATCAGCATTTCATTTGCTACCCGGCCATCCATTTGCTGTGGTACTTTCAAATGTTGCAAGTAAAGTACGGTTGGCGTAATATCGGTGTTAGATGTAGGTATTTCGCTTACATAATTTTTCTTAAAATCTGGCCCTGATACAATGAAAGGGATGTGTATCTCGTACGGGCTGGTACCACCATGGCCGGCCACCCCCTTACTATCATCCATACCTGCATAACCAAAGTTATTCTTATTATCATTCCAGTTAGGCGATACTACAATATCGGCCGCTCTTTGCGGATGATTCCAGTGTATGGCTTCAAAAGAAAGTGTTCCGGCAACAACTCCTTTCAAATCTCCGGCATTTGCCCCCTTCGTGAAGATTGCACCAACCCATGGTTGTGCCTGCAATAAGTTTACAATTTGTTTTATCTTATCAACATTGTGGTTTTTAACATAAATGGCATTTTCTGATATCACTACGTCGGTACCTGGAGTGGCTGCTTTTAAGTTGTTACTTATCAGTAATGAAGCTACATCATGATTGCCGGTATGGGTTATAAATCCATGATCGGTAGAGATAAGAATGTTAATTTGATTGATAAGGCCTTTCTCCCGGATGGCTTGAATCATGCGCCCAAACTGCGCATCAACCGTTTTAATGGAGGCCATAGTAACTGCCGAGCCAATGCCCGTACTATGCGCCGCACCATCCGGGTCAGATAGCCAAATAGCACTTACATCGGGACCATCGGCAGCTAAGCCATAGCGAATAAGCGCATCGGTTATCCACTGATGCTTGGCGGCATTATCCAGTTTATTACTTGCCGGTATAGGCCCCACTTCGGCAATGATGTGCTGTTTGATGTTTTCGGGCAATATCATATCGGGATTAACAATACCGCCTCCGCTAACCGTATGGTTTTGCAGCAAAGCCTGCCCTGTAGAACCTGAACTAAATACCATCATCTTTTTACCCGCCGCCTGTAATACCTCACCTAACGAAATGGTAGTTAGCAAATGCCCGCCGGTAGCTTTATCAATTTTTTGCAGGTTAATAGCATCTCCGGTGTCCATACCCTTTAATGAATCTACCTGCGGAAAATAAACAGTGTTACCCATTAAGCCGGTTTTGGCCGGGTAACTACCAGTTGAGTAAGCTGAAGAGTTAACCCGGGTAACGGTAGGGAATACACTGTGGTGTTGATTGCCATATGCTCCCTGCTGCTTAAAGGCGAAAAGGTTAGGCATATTTTGGGCTGTAATATAATCTGGTCGCAGGCCATCAAAAAAAACGATGAGGGTTTTATGTATTTTGCCTGCATCATTACCTTTTTTAGGGTGTGCTTTTTGCGCATAGCATACGGGCAATGCCATAGCTATAAGCATTACGGTTATCTTAAATTTCATGTAGATTGCTTTATCAATTTATAATTAATAAATCGGCTGAACAGGTGCTATACCCAGCCTTTTAGCTTCGGTAACAAAGTGCGGTAAATCGTTGGTCAATATAAAATCGACACCACTTTTAAATAAGTCTTCAAGCATTTCCGGTTTTTGAGCTTCGAAATAATTAATGCGTATGTTGTTCTTTTTCAGTAATGCTATTTGCTCCGTACGGTCTTCGCCAGGCTTCAAAACCAGCAACTGAATAAAATTTGCCTTGTTTTTGATAGTAGCTGCAACATATTGAGGCACATTGGCTCGGTACCTGCTATCGGCATTGCAAATCAATATGGCCGGGCAGGCGGCTCTTGCACCTTGTGCTGCATCTTCTTCGCAGGTTAAAAAGGCCTGGTGCATTCTGTTTGTTTTTTGAATAACCAAAGCAACTGCAGCGCCTAATTTACTACCGCCTTTTAAATGGCAATTAAGCCAAACGTTTTTAGGCATCAGTGCCAGGGTTTCGTCAAGGGTAGGCACTTTAGTACTGGCAAACTTGCTGCCTTTTTTGATGCCGGCATCCAGCTTACGTATTTCGTTCAAGGTCATATCTGCTACAGCGCCCCTACCGTTGGTGGTACGGTCAACTGTACCGTCGTGCATAATTACCAGTGCACTATCTTTGGTAAATTGTATATCAAACTCAATCATTTGTGCCCCGTACTTAATGGCCTCTTCAAAGCCTGGAACAGTGTTTTCTGGCGTGCTTTCAAAGCCGCCCCTGTGTGCACAAAGCCCCTGCTTTGGCATTACTATTTTAGCTTGTTGCGCAAATGCGGCTGTCGCTATTGACCATAATGCGAAACCGGCAGCTATGGTGTGTTTTATGATAGTCTTCATTTTATGTTTTTTTTGAATGATTTATTTATCCCACCAAACCTTGATATTACTATTGTCGCCACCCATGAGGGTTACCGCCTTGGCCAGGTTATCGGGGTTTAATGATTGCAGGTAAACCGGGTAAGGGCATCTTGAAGGAAACTGGTTACCATCGGGTATACCGGCACCTCTTGGCAAAACAGGGTAACCTGTACGCCTTTTTTCAAACCATGATTGATAATCGACGAAGAAATAAGCATAATATTTTTGCAGCATAATTTGTTGTAGCTGTGCATCAACACTTGCCACAGGGTTAAAAACCACACCTGCTTTTTGCAAATAATCGGAAGGTAAAGCCACACCCCATTGAGTCATAGATGCTGTAATGCCGTTTTCATAATGCTTTTGTGGAGAATTGCCTGTGGTAAAGCCCTTAAGCGCTAATTCGGCCTTAATAAACTCTACTTCGGCATAGGTCATCATGATACCCAATTGTGGCAGGGTTTTCAAGCCGTCGCTGTAGCTTGAGTTTTTATCAACTACATATTCCGTACTTGAGGGGTATCCACTATCAATTCCCTGGTAAACATTGGCACCATTTACGGCCACCTGCGTTGCCCAAACTGCCCTGCGGGGGTCTTCGTCGGTATTCATTTTGTTGATGAAAAACTTGGTGTAATAATCGCCCTGGCGCCAATCGCTCAAACGTGCATTGTAGTAGGGATTGAAGTAAGGGAATGTACCCGGAAACCTGAAAATAGCATCATCAGTGGTAGAGGCAAAAACCGGATTTTTAACCGGGTCGGCTAGTATGGCATTAATCTCGCTATTAACATCAACCTCACCGCTTCTTTTGGATATTCGGAGCAACAAGCGTAAACGCAAAGAGTTACAAAACTTTTTCCACCGGTTTATACCTTCATTGGTGCTACCTGTTAAGGCATTGGCATTGTACAAAAAATCGCCACCATATGTTAATGCCTTCTTATTATCAAGTAAAGAATTGGCCGTAGCCAAGTCTTTTAATATTTGAGGGTAAATATCTTTTTGCTGGTCAAAAGCTGGTTTCAAAATGCCATTTGATGCCTGGGTGGATTGTGAATAAGGCAAGTCACCAAATGCGTCAGTAAGTATAGAATAGGCCCATGACTTATAAATCAGAGATATAGCCATGTAGTTATTCTCCTTTAACTTTGAGGCTATATTGTACATATCTTGTACATCAGTAAGCGAAGTATAAAAGCCTGTCCATAAAAAATCATTGCTGCTTGGGGTGATCACATAGCGATGGATACCACCGTTAACGCTGCTCCTTGGTGCGGTAACCTGCATCAGTTCATGCGTAAAACGGCGCGAACCGTCAATACTTCTGGTTACAAACTTATACTGCATTTGCCCCAGCATAACACCGGGCGTAACCTCCTTGGGGCGGTTAGGGTCGGTATTAAGCTCTTCAAAGCTTTTAGTACACGAGGTAAGTAAAACAGTTGTTACCAGTATAAGGGCAGCAACTTTAGGTATAACGTTAAACTTCATAACTGTATGGTTAAAGTTTGAGTGTAAGATTTAAGCCGAATGTTCTTTCGGTAGGAAACTGGGTTAATTCAACGCCCGGGGTTATGGTGCCGTTATTAAGGTTTGCCGCCTCGGGGTCAAAGGCCGGAAAGTTGGTGATGATAAGTAAATTACGGCCATAAACGCCAAGCATCACTTGTTTCAAATGCAGCTTAGTGATCAATTTAGCCGGTAGGTTAAAATCGATCCTGGCTTCGCGCAGTTTAATGTAAGAAGCATCATAGATGTTTACTTCAGCGTTGGTGATCTTGTAATACTCATCATAATATTTACTGGCGGGCACATTTACTGTATTAGGTTTGTAGCTGCCGTCGGGCTGTAAAACAACACCATCACCAACTATACCGCCATCACGACCTGGTAGTGTAACTTTGGTTTTGCCGAGCGTATTTAACTTATGGCTGGTTTGTGAAAATACGCTGCCTCCTTTTTGTCCATCAATTAAAAAGCTTATCCTGAAATTCTTAATAGTGAATTCATTTTGTAAGCCAGCTTTCCAATCCGGAAAAGCATTACCAAAAACCTTAAGTGTTGGGTCTAACTCGGCAGGCACACCTGTACTTGCATAAATAATTTTGCCATCGGGCGAACGCTGAAAGCCGCGTCCGTACATATCGCCCATGCGGCCACCTACACGTGCCTCAATAGAAACATTGGTATCATGATTGTAAATCACCTGATTGGTGATACCCTGGGCCAACTCTCTTACATAGCTGCGGTTGCTGGAAAAATTAACGGTGGTATTCCACTTGAACTTTGGATTATTAAACGGCTTACCGGTCAACTGCAATTCAATACCGCGGCTGTTAATTAAACCCGCGTTTAACAAAGCGCTTGAATAACCTGAAATAGGATCGAGCGGAATGGCCAAAATCTGGTTACGGCTATTGTTGGTATACAAGGCCAAATCCAAACCTAAGCGGCTTTGAAAAAAGCGCATATCTAAACCGGTTTCAAAGCTTGAGGTGATCTCGGGCTTTAAATTAGCATTGAACAGTGTTGCAGGATTGGTAAAACTGTTGCTGTATATTTTATCATAATACTTGGCAGTTTGATAAGGCCGGGTATCGTTACCAACTTGTGCCCAAGAGAAACGGAATTTTGCGAACGATACCGCCTTAGGCAGGCTAAATATATCGCTCAAGATAAAACTACTGCTTACCGATGGATAAAAGAAAGAATTGTTACCATAAGGCAACGTGCTCGACCAATCGTTACGGCCGGTAACATCTAAGTAGGCAAGGTCGCGGTAAGACAACTGGCCAAAAGCATATAAGCTGTTAATCGCTTTCTCGCTCTTGTTAGGGTCGGCAACAGCTTGGTCTAAACTATTAGAGAGTTGATAAACACCGGGTTGTGCTAACTGATCGGCATAAATGCCTGCAAAGTTATAGGTCTGCTTCATTAAGTTACCACCGCCCGATAATGAGAACTTCAGTTTATCAGAAAACTTGTCTTTGTAAGACAGTAAGATGTCGGTATTGCTCTCGAAATTGAACACCGTTTGTTCGCGGTAGCTGCCCTTAGGGTACTTGGTCATGCTGTAGGGGCGCTGCTGCGAGCGAAATTCGTTAGACAAATCTACTCCCGAGCGGAGCATCAGTTCCAATTTAGGGTTAAAGGTGTAATTAGCCATTACATTACCAATTACCCCATTTTTATTAATTTTATTGAGCATTTCATATACCTGCAGGTATACGTTATCAGGTCCGGGGTTAAAGGGCAACCTCTGCTGAATATTTACCTGGCCGGGTTGCCAGTATGGTTTAAACCAGTCAATATCTACGTTGGGTGTGGTACCCAATATCATAAAGTACATGATGGTTTGGTTATTATACCCCGATAGCGGCAGGTTATCGCTGCGCTTGTTGGTGTAATTGGCTTTGCCCGAAATTTTAAGTTTATCGGATATTTTTTGACTGGCCGATAAGGCTACCGATAATCTTTCAAATCCTGTATTAGGCACTAACCAGTCGTTTTTTAAATGGGTGACCGATAGCCTGCCCGAACCATTTTCGTTACCGCCTTCAATTGAAACATTATTAGTACGGGTAATACCTGTATTAAAAAATTTAGAAATATAATCTTTATGCGCAACCCAGGGCGTACGCTCTGTTGGTTTACCATCGGGCGAGTTAGGGTTGTACTGGTAATACATTTGGCCGTTAAATTTGGGGCCAAAAGCCCTGCCCTGTGCAGCAGCGGCGGCGGTACTTACACCATCCGGGCTATCGCCGTAAGAGTAATATTTATCGGTACGGCCTTCGCCATATTCAAACTGGTAATCGGGCCATTTCATTACCCCGTCAAAACTCAGGTTGCCGTTGTAGGTAATACCCAAACCTTTATCGTTACGCTGACCCGATTTGGTGGTGATAATTAAGGCACCACCGGCTGCACGGCTACCATAAAGTGCGGTTGCAGCCGGCCCCTTTAAAACCGTTACTTTCTCAATATCATCTGGGTTAATGTCTGACACGTCCGATCCAAAATCAACGGGGCTATCGGCTGCCAGGTGCGCCTTATAACCTGTGCCGGTAATGCGGTTGCTTACGGGTATACCGTCAATAACAATTAACGCCTGGTTGTTGTCGAGGTTTAACGACGATTCGCCCCGGAGCGTTATACGCGAAGAGCTAACGGGGCCTGAGCCAGTGCTCACAATATTTAAACCAGCCACTTTGCCCGATAGTGATGACACCCAATTGTTGGTCTTGGCATCTTCCAGGCTTTTAGAAGTTACATTTTGAGCGGAATAACCCAATGATTTTTCTTCCCGCTTAATGCCTAAAGCCGTTACCAAAACTTCGTTTAGCGATTTTGTTGATGGCTTCATTCCAATGTTCAGTAGCGTATTTTCACCTGCTTTTACCTTAACACTGGAAATATGCTGGGTTTCGTACGAGATGTAGCTGGCATCTACCGTGTAATTGCCCGGCGCAGCGTTAATTGAATAATTTCCTTCAGCATTGCTTACTGCAGCCCTGTTCAATTCTGCAATACGTATGGTAACGCCGGGTAAAGGCTGCCCTGTTTCATCGGTAATCTTACCCATAATTTTACTATCCTGGGCACCGCCTGCTTGTATAACAGTAAGTACAATAAAGTTTCCCTGGTTGTTGTAGGTGATGCCGGCATCAGTTTTTAACCACCCTAACACCTCTTTTACAGATGTGTGTTTTTTACGTACAGTAATGTTACGGCCAAGCCTTCCATTCACCGTTTCATCATAAGAGACTTGCGCATTTGCCTGTTTCTTAATAATCTCAATTAATTGCTGACCGCTATATTGTGCTGACTGCAATTGTAAATTTTGTTCTAATATTTGCGCCGCTGCTGCCGGTAAGGCATGTGCTGTTAAAAACAGCAGTACCAGGGAAAGGCACCGCCGGTAAAATTTATTAAATACGATGGGCCATAATGATGATTTCATTGTTAATTTTGATTGGTTATAGGGTTGCCGCCCTGTAATTAAAATTCGATTTGCTGGCCGATTATATCGGCTGGTTAATTTGCCGTCCTGTTAACGCAGGGCGGTTTTTAGTTTTAGTAGATTTGTTTCATCTCCTCCTATGTTAATAAATGTGAATGATGTTGTTGCTCGCTTTGTAGTTAAAGCCGGCAGTTGCCGACAAAATATCAAGTACTTGTTTGGCAGACTGGCCTTTGAAGTTTGCGGTGATATTTTTTTGCAGTAACTGCTTGTTTTGTACTTTAATAGAGATATGGTACCATTTTTCCAATTGCAGGCATATCTCTGCAAAATTGGTTTGCTCAAATGTTAGTTCGCCTTTTACCCAGCGTAGCAACTTATTAGGTTGTACCTGTTCCATTACATACTTGCCGGTAACCTGGTGATAAGTGAGCTTTTGGCCGGGTTGTAAAATGGCCAGTTTGTGAAATTTATTACTTACGGCAACCCGGCCTGTACGTAATGTGACAGAGGCTATTTCGGCTTCTTTGGCCGCGTTAACTTCAAACGAGGTTCCTAATACGCGGGTGGTTACTTTTGACGTGCGTACATAAAAGGGCTTTTGTTTGTTATGGGTAACTTCAAAATAAGCACGGCCATTTAAAAACACTTTCCGGTTACGGGCATTAAAATTATTGGGGATATCTACAACCGCTCCGGGGAAGAGTGATAAATGGCTGCTATCTGGCAAGGTAATATGCTCTATTTTTCCATATCCGGCCTTAATACGCTGGTAAATTACAATGTTTTGTAGTACTCCGGTTGACTGCCGTAAATAGAAAACGAGTGTAGCAGTTAATAAGAACATAGTTATTGCCGCCGCATAGGTAAGCCATTTGCTACCATTGGTGTACATAGGTATGGCCCCCTTAGCAGTGAGGAGAGTTTTAAATTTAGACCATGCCTTTTCTCGTTGTTCAGGATGAAATGTGAGAGGTGCGTCACCCAAATCGGCCATTGCTTCTTTTAAACAAAGCTCTACATAAGCTGTATCTGTTTCTAAAGCCAAGTAGATTTCTATAGCCTCCTGTTCATCGGGCATGCTGCTGCCTTTGAAATAATTTATGAGTGCTTGCTTTGAGGGTTTCTTCATCCTTTTCCGGTGTTCTACCAGTAAGAAGCCCAAAGTAGTGAGGGTGTACTATGGTAATAAAAAACTTGATATGGAATTAACAACCGCTTAACACCTGCCAGGGCAAACCTTATCGTTTTAAAATGGCAAGTAATACAATTAGCGGGAAAATATCCGAGTATTCGTGCAGTTCGTTCTTAAGGAGTTTAAGGGCCGAAGCAATGTGATTGCGCACGGTATTGCTGGAGATATTCTGTTGTTTGCTGATTTCCTGATAGGTATACCCCTTATCACGGCTAAGCAAAAATATTTCCAGCCTTTTAGCCGGTATCTTTGATAGTGCTATTTCATACCTGCGTTGTAATTCTTTAAGATTGAACTGACTGTCAACTTCGGTAAAAATTTGGTATTTCTGTACTAAATCCAACTCCTGAGTTTGGAGGATTTTTTTTCTCACTATACGGCTAATTTCCTGCCGCAGCATACCGTACAGGTAATCTTCCAGATTAATTATATTTTGGATACTTCCCTTGTGTTGCCATATTTTCAGCAGAACATTCATAGCCAGTTCTTCGCATTCTTCGCAATTTTTGCGAATACGGTAACCAGCGGCATACAACTTGGGGTAATAATAGTCAAACACGCCTTTATAGGCGCGCTCATCTCCGTTTAACCATTGGGCGGTTTGTACTTCAACTGAGTGTGACATCGTTACAAAAGTACACGGGCACTGTAGCAATTATTTCAATTTTGCATTAAGTGATTATTAACTTTTTAGCTTGTGTTGTTAGTTATTGCATTAGCATGTAAAGTGATAATGTAACAGTGTTACCACTGAGGGAGCTAGGCGAGTCCACTGCTACAGATGTCGAACAAATTTCCAGAAAATTTGAAAACTATATCAAACTTAAAGCCATCAAAATAAAATTATGCACAAGATGATTTTGTAACCGCATATACATCCAACGTTTTAAAATACCTTATTTTAAACCGGCTGTTTTCGGCCTTGTTGTTCCTGTACAATTTGACATTATTGCTATCAGGAAAAGGACTATAGATATCGAAATGCAAAAAGCCTCAATCTTTCGACTTGAGGCTTTTTACTTGGGTAGCCCTAATCGGACTGAAATCGAACCGCTTGATGGAAGATCTAAAGCGGATAGTGTTATAAATGCTAAACAGAATAACTGACGTAATATTTGTTTAAAGCCAGGTATGAATTAAATGAACTAGTTATATCACTCCAAGCATCCAGTAAAATGCTTTATGTTAAGTATGGAATTATTCATTTAACTCATATAATTCGCTTTACTCCGGGTAATGCCAAAATAAGAAATCCCAGCAAAAAGCTACCTGCCACACCTAATGGAGCCACCACCAAAAGTTTCATTGCCGGATCGGCATTCCAGTTGCGAAATACCATCGATAATGCAATGAGTGTCAGCGGGTGGAAAATATAAACTGCAAATGAACACCGTGATAAATAGCTTAAAGCTAAAGAGGATGTATTCCAGTATTGCTTACCTATAGCCAAAAAAGCTATGATAATTGACATACCTATAGATTGCTCCCAAACGGAATACAGCAGCGACAATCCGTTAAATCCTCCCGAATACCATTCGATGGGCATGTGAAGCTTTGTTCGGATAAGAAAGAATACCGGGAAGAACAAAAGCAGTACAATGGCAACCCCCAGCATTTGCTTGCCGGTACGGTAAGAGAGCTGCTCCAGCCAGTTATTTTTTGCAGCGAGTAAACCAATTGTGAACAAGAATATGTATTGCGTAAAGTGCCCCAACTGAAAGCCTAAAGGTTTAAGCACCCAGCCAACCGGGAAGAGAATCCTAACAATAAAACTTATACAACCCATTAGTAATGCAGTACATAAGATGGTTTTTGTTTCTGGAACTGGTAGGGACCTTTGCGTCCATGTTCTAAATAACTTTCGGCTAAGCACATAGATAAGCGTAAATAACAGCAATGCAGCCACAAACCATAGAACGCCAAAATCTATCCAACCATCAAACACACTAAGGTATTGTGAGTAGCTGATCGGGATTTCTTTGGTAAACCGGTATACCAGGAAGCTTAAAAATGGTGAAAAAACGAAAGTATAGAAAATCAGTGGTATGCCAAGGCGTACAAGCCGGTCCGTGACGAACTGCCTGGTTCCTTTACGGTAAAAAGACGAGTAAGTAAAAAAGGCCGCCAAAAAGAAAAAGAAACCCATAAAAAATGACTGGTTCACGCTGACAAAAACCGTCATTGGAATCAGCGCACCTAAATGGGTGGTCGGCTCCTTATAGTACCATCCGCCTGAGGCACCGTAAGTAATAAATGTATGATGCAGGATTACCAATATGGTTAAAATAATCCTGATGTTGTCAATATAAAATAGCTTTTCATATTGGGGTTGGGTAGCGGATAAAGGTTGGGTAAGTGCTGGCATGATTTATTCTTTTGGAAGTGATTATATGCTTACCGAAGTTTCTTGGCAAATAAACTTGCTTAACATTCGGAAGTGTGATGGCAAACCTACTATGTTCTTAGATGCCATAAAAGGGCGTTGTGACCAGCGACAAACCTTTGTGATGAACAACAATCAGCCAGCAATAGCGCCAGCCAATTTTTCAAAGCGACTATTGAATACTTCTAACTGCGTTCTAGAAACAGGCACCCGTTCTTCGGCCATATGTAGCAAAAGCGTGTATCCTTGCGCATTACCGGAAACCTTTTTGATGTGCTGTAAATTAACCAAATATGCCCGATGGCACCTAAACAGGAAAGGGCAAGTCGCGAGCTGCGCTTCGAACTGTTTAAGCGATATTCTCTTCAACTCAGTAAAGACCTGGTTATTGATGCTAAGAGTGAGCTCAATGTAATTGCCATCTGCTTTGGCATAGAGAAGATTGGCAGGATTAAAGCTGAAATCATCTTGTTTTACCTGCGTTTTAATAGACATTTTGGTATTCACAGTACCTTTGCTCTCGTTCGGAAGATCGGTATCAATAAGATCTTCTTCAGTTGCAAAGGGTGCTTGGTTTGACCGCAAGTACGCACCTGCAAAGAGTAATAGAAAATAAAAAAGGATGCCCGCCAGGTAACAGTTGCGGATCTCTTCTCCCAAATAACCCCATGACCAGTTATTCGGATTATTATAAATTAAGCTTCGCATTGAAAAACTTGCGAGCCCTACTAAAAAGAAAGCAATGGCAAGGTGCGCATACTCCTGTAGTAGAGTCCAACTTTTAAGCCTGGAGGTATACTCGTATACATAACTTAATAAATAGAAGTAGGCATAGATAATGAGGCTGGGCGAAAGGGCGTGCAGGAGACAGATGATGGAATAATTCACCCGGTGCTCCGGCACATAGGTACCAAAAGGTTTAAACAGCAATAGGAAAAGAAAAAGAACACCAAACTGAACAGTCACCGTCTTAAGTAATACGCTTCGTTGGTACCTTAATGGGTATTCAGTTTCCTTAAAAAGATGCTGTTTTATTAAAAAAGTTTGCATAGCCTGAGAATGCAAAGATTATAAGTTTGCGGTATTAAATTAAAATTTTATCAGAATTTACTTGATTCATAATCCGATGATTTAGCGGCACATGACTATAACCTATAATCGAAGGCCTAATGTGAGTCTGATAGATATATACGAAATGCAAAAAGCCTCAATCTTTCGACTTGAGGCTTTTTACTTGGGTAGAAGGAACCGGACAAAAGTCGAACTTTTTAACTGATCTTCAAGATGTTAAGTCGAAGATTGAATCGATTGAAAAAAACCCTTTTCCTTAAATTAATATTTTAGGGTATAAATTCAATTCATATAGATTAACGTACCCAATTTACTTTAGTCTACAGATAGGTTTGAAATTTAGGATTGTTAATTATGCCATTTATACTATTTGCTTAAGCTTGACAACGGCATCTTCCATCACCATTCCTTTGGATCCAGTAGACCCTAAAATAAAGGCGTTGGGATTTCAAACTTCAAGGCTAGCTAATCGACGGCATAAATGACCATTCCAATCTCCTTAGCTAATTGAGGAATGTTTTCGGGATGCTTGGCATTTAGGAACCAAACAATGATATGCATTCCTGCATCCGTGGACGTGATGCGAATTTCATTCCCGAAATGCTTTTTCAACAAGGAGATAAGTTTCGTCTGTAATTTTTTATAAATCAGCCTCATCCGGCGCAGGTGCCGTAGAAAGTGACCTTCAACAATAAACTTTGTAAGTATTGCGTGATCAATTATCCCATCCTGACGGTCGGTCATTGCTTTGATCATAGTAATATGCTGCGCCATTTCAACAGTCGGTAATACCATATAGCCTATGCGCAAAACCGAAAAGATGGTCCTGTTAAAATATCCAATATGAATGACCTTGCCAAAAGTATCCAAGCCTTTTAGCGCCGGTATCGGCCGGTGCTTATAACGGAACTCGCTTTCGTAATCTTCCTCGATGATCCACATGTTTTGCCTGGCGGCTAACTTGAGTAATTTGATTCTTTGCGTAAGCGGCACGGTCTTACCCAATGGGATCTGGTGTGACGGGTTACGTAGGCCATTTTTGCGTTTGGATATTCTTGCACGGACTATTATCGAACCGCTTGATTGATGATTTGAATTCAATTACATGTAGCCAAGTCTTGTAGTCACTTGGCAATGTATATTTACACATTTTATCACTCTCTTTGATTATCTAATCTAACCACTACGTTTACGCCAATACATATGTTACCTGTAATGCAGTCATCTTTAGATTTAAATATGGATATTTAACGAAACAACCTGTATTTGCATCGGCTTGATCAGCGCTGTTGTTAAGACTCTTTAAATTTATAGTTGATATAATTGAAGATGATCTAAAAAAAAAGTATATTTAACCACAGCCTTGATAATGGCTATAGAAAAAGCCACTAAAGACTTTCAACAAACCGAAGTCTTCACTTTGGCGCATCCCTCCATTGATCCGGCACAGCATGATGCTTTTCATGCAAATTCCATCCGAGTCTTAAAATAGGTCAAAATACGAAAAGGCTGTCACTGTGATATGAGTAGAATTTCGATCAATCATATAGTAACAGGACTTTTGCTAATTGTATGATAATTAAGTGGATATTAATGTTTCCATCAGAAGTCTTGCGATTGTAAAGATAAGAATATATAATTCTACTCATTATAAAATCCCAAGGCTCAGCTAACCTTGTACTTGAGCTGCAATAATACTATCCGAGAAACGCTCCATCTCTTCTAATTGAGGACTACATTGCAATAAGAAGAAATCTACACCGATCTTTTCAAATTTGGCAATGTGATCCTGTACCTGCCATGGTGTTCCAATTAACCCAGAACGCAGGCCACGGTTAGAAACAGAATAGTCCTGTAGAGATACATGCTGATCTAGCTGTGTACCGGATAACCATTGCTGATAATTTTTATATCCCGAAGACCCTTCTTTTACATTGGTGATCCGTTCGAGTTCGCGTTTTACTTCTAAATCACTATCTCGAATAATACTATATGCAGCCACACCAAACTTCATGGGTGGTAAGCCTTTCTTTTCCCGTCGTTCGCTAAGGTCTGCTATACGACGGCCAATCATTTCGGGAGAATCGCCGTGCATCACATAGCCATCACAGGTTGAAGATATAAGCTCTTTTGCGGCTTCCGATTCGCCGCCGGCATAGATCTTCGGTCGCGGGCGGTTAGGCACGGGTTTGGGCTGCAATATGTTATCTTTTACTTTATAGTATTTACCTTCAAAACTAAAATGGTCTTGTTTCCAAACCTTATCCACTACCTCCAGCCATTCGGCCGTACGGGCATAGCGGTCATCGTGCTGCTCAAACTGTATACCGTATTTCTCGGCTTCATCTTTCCACCATGATGATACCACATTGAGTGAAATGCGCCCGCCACTAATGTGATCAATATTGGCAGCCTGTTTGGCCAATTGAGCCGGGTTATGAAAAGTAGGCCTAACCGCAACCATCAATTCCTGTTTATGAGTAACGGCAGCTAATGCCGCAGCGGTAGACCATGCATCAAGCGATGCCTCTTCTTCTCCTTTAATATCGTTCAGGTAAAGTTCGGCAATCAGAGCCAGGTCAAAACCGATTTCCTCGCTTCTGATAGCCAGCTTTTTCACATAATCCCAGGTCGGGGTCATGTTCTCATCTTCTACATTGCGCAGCCAGCCGCCAAATACCGGCAGCCAGTATCCATATTCCATATTTGGTTTTCTTTAGGTTTAGCTGATCTTAAACAACAGCAATATTCTCAATTTCTTGCACAGCTTCCTTCTCCAGGAAGTCAACCAGGCGTTCGTGCGGGTTAAAACCGATCACGTTCACAGCATCGGCAACAAAGTTCGAAAGGGCGTTCACATCATAATATAATACCTCACCATCACGATCGTCAATAATGTATTCGATACCACCAACGTCAATACCGCTTTGCTCCATTATAGTCTCAATGCTCTTAATAATATTAGGAGGCGGTGTATAGGATTCCACCTTAAGCCCGTTCTTGGGTGCATCCACCGCGCATGCATTGCGCACCAAGTCCTGACCAGTGGTGGTTTGGCAAATGTCTGCCGGGCAAAGATTAAAGCTCTCGCCCGATGTATAAACCCTGATGGCATACAGATACTTGCCGCCAAGCGTTTCTACACGCGTAATATAGCCGCCACGTGCCGGAATAAATTCCTGCACCAATGCCGTATGATCTATTCCCAGATCGATCTGTTCATTCTTTACTGCTTCGCGCACTTCTTCTATCGAATCAAATTTCTCGATACCGGCACCACTACCGCCAATGTTAGCCTTAACCACGATCGGGAACCTTAACCCCTCAGTGGCGGCTTCTATTTGCGATGGATGGTTGATCACTCTCGACTTAGGAAATTTGATGCCCAGCTTTTGCAGCAATTGAAGTTGTAATGCTTTTGACGTTTCGTAAACAAATGCCTTGTAGCCATTGATCACCCGGATGCCATGCTCTTCTAAATGCTTTAAATAATTTAATGTATAAAACGTACCCTGTACACCGCCGCGCAGATAAGCAGACGGACTCATGCGATTAAAGAAAAGCGCGATATCGGGCGCGCTTTCTTCAATGGCGTAATTATGTTGTGTAGGGTTTACTGTTTCATAGGGTATTCCCCTTTTTTCTAGTTCGGCGAACAATGGTTTAAACCAATCGGGATGCTCGTGTGAAATGACGATCTTGCTCATAAAATATTAATCTACGGATCTGGTAGACATTCAAATGTATGGAATTGTATAAAATAAACCATATCACCTGCCAAGTGTATTCAGGTTTTTACAAATGCCTGAATTTTGATAACAAAGTGAGGCGTGAGGACGGATTCGAACCGTCGTAAAAGGTTTTGCAGACCTCTGCCTAGCCACTCGGCCACTCCGCCTTATGAGTGCCACCTGCTGTTGCAAATGGCACTTAAGTTAATTATTCGCCGCCAAGGCCGCCGCCGCCGTTAAGCAGGTTGGCAAAAAAGATGGCATTTAAAAACAACCGGTTTGTACCTAACCAGTACCCACGATAAGTAGGATCGTCAGCAAAAAGAACCACCTCGCCGTTACCATTTGCAGCAGCTATAATAGCTGCAGAGTTGGCTACTCTGTTGATGTTAACCTTTGAGGAATAACCATTTATAAATGGTTTGCTATTGTATTGAGCAATAGTGGTGTATTTATTAGTACTGGGTACTAATATGGTTGGCCCATTTTTATTAATAAACAGTTTGCGGCTGGTTACGCCAAAAGCAATTGGGTGGGTAATATCCAAATCGGCCTGAAAAATGGCGCCGTTAATTCTTCTTGAGCCTTCCACATCTTCTTGGCGGGCATAGTCTAAACGGGTTTGTTTTTCTTTTTTTGCAGTAGCATCTTCGGCTCCAACAATGGCTGGCACGTTGTTTCGGCGGGTCGAACTTGCCGTTTGCGCAGGAGCACCAGCATTTGCAACATTTTGTTCGGGAGCTGGCGCAGGTGTATCTCCACGACCACCACGGCTGGAAAAATCGGCTTCAACCAGCTTCTCTTTTACTAAACCTTGCTGTACAGCCCATGCTGTAGCAGTTTGAAAAGTAATCAGCGTACCTCCATCATTCACCCAGCTTTTTAGTTTTTCAACAACGGTGTTGTCCCAGGCACTGTAGTTACCTGCTGGCAGTACCAACACGTTGTACCTTTTTAAGGAGGCCCGTGCAAAGCTACTCAGGTCAATTTTAGTTACCGGCATATCCAACTGTTGGTTTAGCAGGTACCATACCTGACCAGCTTCGGAAGCCACTACTCCCTGACCGAAGGCCAACGCTACTTCCGGCTTACGAATAGCTTTAATGTTGCTGCTACCCAAATCAATTCCTTCGGCACTGAAACCTCCGTTTACTGCTAATACGTTGATGTGAGTGTTGGCGGCAACTTCCTGTACGGCTTTATAAAGCGAATCGGCCGAAATGCTTTGTCCAGCAACCGGTATCACTAACGAGCCCGAGCTATAAGCATGTTTACCCGACCCTGTGGTTACCGTAAATGATTTGAAAGCGGTCTTAACCAGTACATTCTTAAGCAACAATTTGTAAAGCGCTTTACTCGCATTATAGTCGCTATAGTTAAGTAAATAAGCATAGCTCGATTTGCCTCCTTCTACCTCGCCTTTAGCCAGACTCAGGCTATTAATCTCTGCTGCTTTAGCTACCACTACCGGTGTTTTTGCATATTTTAAACCGTAAGCGTGGATGATGCTCCATCCTGTATTATCATAATAGATGCTATCCTGCAATATGTTTTCTTCAAATATGGAGTGTACCAGCAAAAAGTTGGGTTGAGCCGAGGGCACTACGTAAGCTTTACTCTTCTCAAACGTTTTGCCATCCTGGGTATAATTATCGTTCAGCTCATAAACTTTGATGCGGTGCTGTAACAACAGGCCCAAGAATTTTTGCGTAAGATTTACGTCCTTGCTATCGCCAAATACATATGACTTGGCCGGGTTTTTTTGTCCTTGATCCAAAGCATATTTAAAGAAGTCTTTTTGTACTTTGAATAATCCTGCTTTTTCTGCAACGGCACCACGGATGGTAGAAAAACTGGTGGCCAGGTGATTGCGGATAGTGAATGCAAAAGTAACCAATCCATTGCTCGATTCCTGTTGAATGCCGCGCGAACTGGCCTGTTCAAATGTAGCAGCTACCGATCCAAAGAACTTGGGATAAGTTGAACCATAAATAGGCGAGAGGTTATCATAATTTTCTTTGGTAAAATAAAACGAGCCAATATCATCTAAAGCTTTTGCATGGTACTTAGCTAAGATCGCCTGGTATTCATATAAGAATTGTGGCACAATAGGGCTTTCGTGGCGTTTAGGGGATGGCTCAAAATAATACGTAGCGTTGGTTCCCTGCTCATGAAAATCAATTTGTACGTTAGGATACCATTTGTGAAAGAATTCTATGCGGTTACGGCTTTCTACCTGTACCAGGTTTAACCAGTCGCGGTTAAGATCCGTAAAATAGTGGTTAGTACGCCCGGCAGGCCAACCTTCAACATGCTCTTTATCTACCGGGTCGCCCACCGGTGGGAAAGAATGATAGGCATTGTGCCAGTTAGCAGCACGGTCGCGGCCATCAGGGTTCAAGGCAGGATCGATGAAGATGATCGACTCGCTCAGCCATTTTTGGGTTTCTGGGTCGTTGCTTGCGGCCAGGTAATAGCCGGTAAGCAAGCTTACCTCAGTACTCGAAGTTTCGTTACCATGTACTCCGTAGCCCAAATGAACAATGATTGGAGCATTGTTTCCTAAAACAGGTTTCACCGGATCTATCTGGTTCAGGTGTTCCTTACGGATGTCTTCTAACCTGCCATAATTAGACGGCGAGGTAATGGTCACAATGATCTGTTCGCGCTGTTCGTAAGTTTTACCAATAGTTTGCACGTGTACCCGGTCGCTTACGCGGGCAAGCTCTCTAAAATAAGCGTTGACTTGATCTATCCGGGTAAAATACGAACCGATAGGATACCCCAGGAACTGCTCTGGCGTTGGGATTCTACTATCAAGAGCCGTAGCTTTAGGGAAAAAGTAATTGTTTTGTGCCGATACTTGCTGCAGCGTTACTATAAATATAACTATAAGCGAAGCGCCAATCTTATGGAATAATTTCATTTTATATATGGTTTAAGTAAATTAATAGCCAGGGTTTTGAGTTACATCAGGGTCTGATAATACATCAGAGTAGGGGATAGGGAAAAGCCAGTAGTTGCGGTTGTTTAAGCCAAGCACTGCACCGGCCCGCTCAGTACGCACCAGGTCAAACCAGCGGTGCGCCTCAAAGGCAAACTCAACGCCGTTCTCATCCTCAATGGCCTGCAACAACGGACCTTGGCCCACCGCTGTAGTTGCGCCTGCATCAGCTCTTGAACGCACAGCATTCAAATCGGCTGTGGCTTCAACAAGTTTGTTTTGCTGGGCACGTGCCTCCGCACGGATGAGGTACAACTCGGCTATACGAATGAGATAAGATGGATCTGTTCCTGTAGCGGTAGTGTTATACAATACCCCGTAAACCGAACTACCAGTGCCGGCTACGAGTGTATTGCGTGTGCCGCCAATAGATGGGTTGTTCAGTTTAGTAACCAAAGCATCAGATGGCTTCAAGGTGTATTGCCCGCCTGCGGAACTTGGGTACCAAAGGTTCCAGTACGTGTTACGGTCGTTAACCGAGTAGGCCAGCTCTAATACCGATTCGGCTGTTTGGAACGGTGCTGTGAAGAAGCTTTTATATGGTTTTACTAACGAGTATTTGGTATTGCTGATTACTTGCGTAGCATAATTCTCGGCATCGGCCCACTGTTTGCGGTAAAGATGCAGCCGCGCTCTTAATGCACGGGCAGCACTCTTTTGCGCCCGGTTACGGGTAGTAGCATCTTCGGGCAACAATTGTTCGGCCTGTATCAAGTCTGCCAGTACCTGGTCGTAAGTTTGGTCGAGTGTACTGCGTTTAATACCTTTAAGTACCGTAAGGTCGGTAGTCGGTTTAAGCTGTAACTGAACACCACCCCAGCCACGAGCCAGGTCAAAGTAACCTAAGGCTCTTATAAAGTAAGCTTCGCTCAAAATTTTATTTTTTTCGACTGTAGTTAACTGTGCGTCCTGTACAGCGGGTACATAAGCTATCACACTGTTAGCAGAATTGATGGCCCGGTAGATGCTCTGATAAGCCGATACCGTGATCACATTGTCGGTTGGTACGGCATTCTGATCTAACTGCAGGTATTCGCTCAGGGTACCGTTGAATACCACGTTATCGGTAGTGATAGTGCCCAGTGTTGGGTAACTTGACGCATAATAACCTTGAACTCTATCGTAAGCACCAATGATCGCCGCACGGGCGGTGCCAGCATCTGTTATGGCGCTTTCGGTAGGCAAGGCATTGTTGGGTATTACTTCCAGGTACTTCTTGCAGGAAGCAGTCACTAAAACCGTAGCGACCAGCAATATATTTTTTATATATAAAGTTTTCATGATATTCTTTTTTAGAGGTTAGAATGTTACGTTAGCACCAATCTGGAAAGTTTTGGGTTGTGGAATAGTTGCCCAATCGTAGCCTGCTGTATTCTGGTTACTGCTTTGTGAACTTACCTCAGGGTCGAGGCCTCCATATCTTGTAAAGGTGAGGAGGTTAGTTGCCTGTGCATACAGACGGATCTTGCTGATTTTGATTTTCTGTAAAAGCGATGCCGGCAGGTTATAACCTAAACTAAAAGTCTTCAGTCTGATGAATGAGCCATCTTCCAGGTAGCGTGAACTTAGGTTGGCTACATTGCCACCATAATTATTAGCGGCTCCGCCATTTACAGCTGGGTTACGGCTATCGGCTGTTAAGCGCGGGATATCCGTTTGATCACCCGGCTTTTGCCAGCGCTCTAATTGGCGGGGCAGAAACCCAATGTTAGCCTGCAAACCGCCATGAACCATGAAAAAGTCATTCATATTCATGATCTTGTTGCCTTGTTGGAAATAAAAGAAGAAGCTTAAGTCTACGTTCTTGTAGCTTAGGTTGTTGGTAAAACCACCTGTGAACTTAGGTAATGCGTTGCCTACAATCTGGCGATCGGCAGATGTGATCTGCCCGTCTTTATTTACATCGTCGTAAACCGCATTACCCGTTTGCGGGTCTACATACAATTGTTTGTACAACTGAAAGGAATTCACAGCAAAACCTTGTCGCAAGATGGAAATATTACGGCCGGATGCACCCAGCGCGATATCTGATGCCAGCTTTTCGATCTTGTTGTTATTGTACGAGATGTTGAAGTTAGTTGTCCATTTAAAATTTACCGATTGTACGTTAGTTGAATTTACAGCAAATTCGACACCCTTGTTGCGTACTGCGCCATAGTTTTGCAGGTAAGACGCAAAGCCTGAACGATATGGCACCGGAACGTTTAACAGCAGATCATAAGTGTACTTGTTGTAGTAATCAATTACAATGTTCAATCTGTTTTTCAGGAAACCAAATTCGGCACCGAAGTCAACTTGGCGGGTGGTTTCCCAGGTAAGGTCGGGGTTAGCCAGTTGGGATGGCGCAGTGCCCGGTTGTTCGAGATAATTTGCACCCGAAGACCACTGACCTTGCGCCGCGTAAGAACCTATGCCGTTTTGATTGCCGGATAGGCCAATGCTGGCACGCAGTTTCAATTCATCAAAAATGTTGAGTTTTTTGATGAATTCTTCCTGTCCGGCGCGCCATGCAAAGCCTCCCGATGGAAAATAGCCCCACTGTTTATTCACACCGAATTTCGAAGAGCCATCTGCCCGGATACTACCATCAATGGTGTACTTGTTATCGTAGGTATAACTTACCTTACTAAAAAACGATAAAAGTTTTGACTCGGCCCTTGATGAAGAGCCCGAACGGGTAGCTGCAACAGCAACAGATTTTAAGCTGTTGGCAGCAAACCCTGTCCCGGTTGCGGAGGTGTTTTGAGTGAGTACCGTGTTAATGGTATTACCTACTAAGGCATTAATGTTATGCTTTCCATTTCCAAACGTTTTAATGTAGTTTAACACCTGTTCATTGGTAAGCACCAAATTCTTATTCTCATAGGAGGCAGCCGATCCTAAGGAGGAGATACCTGCGCTGATCAGCGTATTAGAATAGTTGTTCTCGTACTCACTGCCATTATCCAAACTCCAACTGCTGCGCAGTTTTAAACCGGGGATGATGGTGTATTCACCATAGATATTGCCAATAGTCCGCCAGCCTACGGCGTCATTATCTAAGTTTTCAATAAGGGCAATGTGGTTATCAAAACTTCCGTAACGTGCATAGGTGCCGTCGGCATTATAAATAGGAAGATAAGAACGTGGGAATAAAGCAGAGTTAATGACTCCGGTAGGGCTATTGTCGCTACCACTCAGGTTGCGGCGAGAACGGCTCAAATTTATGCTGGTACCTACCTTTAGTTTGTTGGTTAAATAGGTATCATAATTTAATCGGGCAGTATACCGAGTATAACCAGATGGCCTTATTACGGCATCCTGGTTCAAATAGCCTAAGCCAATGTAATAGTTACTCCTTTCGGTACCTCCCTGAGTGGCCAGCTCATAATTTTGCGTGCGTGCGGTACGGAATAGGTCGGCAAAGCGATCGTAAGTAGGCTGCCCTTCTGCATTGGCAATTAATGTTGGTGCAGGTAAGTTGGGGTTATCTTTTACTGTATTTACTCTCGACTCATTGGTGAGTATGGCAGTTTCGGGACCGGTTGCTACTTTGAATTTATTGATTGCGGTAGACCAACCCTGATAAGTATTAAGGCTGATACGGGCAGCCGTGTTGCGCTTGCCTCGCTTGGTAGTAACAATAACCACCCCATTGGCGCCCAAAGAGCCGTAAATGGCAGTTGCGTTGGCATCCTTTAAGATTTGTATGCTTTCAATGTCATTAGGATTGATGTCGGCCAGTGGGTTGGAGCCTTGCTGATTACCTAACCCGGTTTGTATCGGGTCTGCGTTACTCACGAAAACCCCGTCGATAATATACAAAGGATCGACCGAAGCATTGATCGAATTATTGCCCCTTATACGGAAGGTGATACCTCCGCCGGGTGTACCATTGCTGGCCAATACCTGAACACCAGTTACTTTGCCCTGCAATAACTGGTTAAAACCTGCTACAGGCTGGTCTTTAATTACATCACCACTTATGCTGGTAATGGCACTTGCAACATATTTACGCTCCTGCGTGGTGTAACCGGTAATTACCACATCATTTAGCTGACTGATGTTTTCTTTTAATGGTATCTCAACAGGGCTGCCATCCACTCTTAGTTCTTGCTGAATGTAACCGATAAAGCTAACCACCAATGTGTAAGGAAAGCTTTGCCCGGTTACGAAACTGAACTTGCCATCTGCATCAGTAGATACAGCGTGCGTGGTTCCTTTAATTTTAACGACCGCCCCTGCAATGGGTTGTTTGTTATTAGCATCGACAACCGTGCCGATAAGTTTGGATTTGATGGTAGGCTGACTACCGGGCTGTGCAATGGCCACCTGGGTAACTAAAACCCAAAGCAATGCCAGCACACCCTTTATGTAAAGGTGTTTCATAATAATAAATATGTGATCAATGTAAAGCGTACTATCCTGCAATCGCAGATCAGTGATGCCGTGTTATGTTTGTGAGATTTGAACAGCTGTCAGAACGACGGCGGTTAGCAACAACAGGTGCTGCACATGTACAGGGACATGCTTGAGGTATCTTTTTTAGTTGGGAAATTGGTGGCTCTTTTGCCACTTGCGAGAGCAAGTGGGAGCTTCAGATCATAGTGAAGTAGCGGTTGATTCATGATTAATTCTATAAAGTCTATCGATTTAGTAGGCAAATAAAAGAAATTAAATCGACTTTTACAAAACGGCTATAAAAATCCTTGAAAAAACTCTTAAAGCCGTTTTGCTAATTTGAGCGTTAATATTTATTATTAGCAGAGTGGCATCTTATTCTTGATTTTTCATTTCCTGTTAATTGCCCTAAACGTTGCAGATTGGCAAAATAGGTATACAAATATTCCCTCGTGCTTAATGATACTGTCCAGTGTTGCCGAGTAAGCTTTAAGTTGTTCGGGCTGAAATGCCAGCGTCCAACCTTTTGCCTGATGTTTAGCATCCAGTTGTTCAATATTGCCGTTAAAATCTGTTTTGCTTTGTGCACACCGTTTTTTTCAATATTGTTTAAACAGAAAAAAGAAAGGCAGTCGCGATCTAACTTAACTGTCTGATTATTAAAATTTAAGTTAACAAAAAGGCGACCATTGTCCGCGTTTACTTACCACCCGACGCCAATTGCTTATTGTCGGTTATGGATCATTGTCTGCGTAGTTCTCATTATGTAAATTTTATTGTAGCCGCTAAACATCCTGCGCCACAATGGCTCACTATGGATGAAGCGGTAGACCATTGCACACGCGGCATCGGCATCTGGAACTTTACCAGCAATGACCAGAATATTGAGCCCGACGTAGTTATGGCTTGCAGCGGTGATGTACCTACGTTAGAAACACTTGCAGCTCTTTCTATTTTAAGGGAGCATTTGCCGGAAATTAAAATAAGGGTGGTCAACGTAGTTGATTTGTTTAAACTTCAAAAAAGCACAGAATATAGTCACGGTTTAACCGACAAAGATTATGATGCCTTGTTTACTACCAATAAGCCTGTCGTATTTGCTTTTCATGGTTACCCGTGGCTGGTACACCGCCTTACTTACAACCGGGCCAACAACACGGGTATGCATGTGCGTGGCTACAAAGAAGAAGGCATAATTACTACATCCTTTGATATGACTGTGTTGAACGAAATGGACAGGTTTCACCTGGTAATGGATATAATTGATCGCCTGCCATCAAACGGCAGCAAAGGCGTTTACCTTAAGCAGCAAATGATGGACAAGCTAATTGAACACAAGCATTACATTTATACAAACGGCAAAGACATGCCGGAGATATCGCAATGGAAATGGTCTGAAAAGCCATATATTGAATAAAAGATTTAGTAGTCGAAAGAGCAAATTATACAGCACATTTAACAGTTCACAAGCGATGGGTTAAACCCACTATTTATCTTCTATACAATCATTTACCTATGTCTATAATCGAAAATAAGTTTCTTGATATCGATGCATTGCGTGCGGTATTTGTTCAACAATTAACCATTCTTTATAATGCGAAGATTAGTCTTACAGGGTGCCTGCCAGAATTGGTAGAACAGGCTACTTTTGGAAATCTTAAAGCAGCTCTGACGGAGGACCTGGAAGATACCAAAAGGCAGATGACCTCTTTACAGGCAATATTCAATTTGATGCAGGAGTCCTGGCTGACAGACAAGTGTTTAGGCACTAATGCCGTAATTTCAGAAGCCTTCAATCAAGTTAGCTTCAACCAGAATGAGCATTTTCAAAGTGACATGTCCATTTTGGTTTATATGTCTGCTATTGAAAATATGCAGGTTGGTGCCAGCAAAATACTCAATTTGATGGCCTAAAGATAGCTTACCATCCCTATACACAGCTGGTGTTGGAGTGCTTAGACATATCGCAAGACAATGCTGATCTTTTTCATTATGTGGCTGAGGAGTACTTTGAAATTTGATTCGCGAAACTAAATGCAGATCCTTTGGTCAATTTATACTTTAGGTAAACAATCCAAATCGCGGTCTGATGTTAGTTTACTTCAACAGTTACATAGAGGCTTCAATTCAACCTAAGTGGCCCTTTGGGCTCAAACTCAAGCCTACTAAATTAGCGATTAATCAAATGCTACAGGTTACTGCATAAATCTTTGAAAGAGTAATGGAATTGTAAGTCTAACAGGATTCAAAACCATTCAGTTAAAAAATCCTATCAATTACTTCTAAAGGTCTTCCGCTGGGAGAGTATGCTTTATCAAAGAATTAAAGATGTTTAACGTGAATGATATGACATACTTAATGCCAATTTCTGTTCTATATTAGTTGCGATTAGAATTGTAAAGTTATATAAGAATATTACCAAATTGAATCTCTCAATGGAGTGCATTTCATTTATATTATAGGGAAACTTTCTAATAACCAGAAGAGGACTCGAACCCAAATGGCTCTTAAATTTATGAGAAATTCAAAAATTAGGTTATGGCATTTCACAAAAATTAAAGAATAATAAAAAAAACGCCACCTTTGTTAAGAGTGGCGTCAATGTAGAAGGAACCGGACAAAAGTCGAACTTTTTAACTGATTTTAAGAATGTTACATCCAAGATCGATAACATTGAAAAATTAGGACTCATCTCCTAAGTTTATTAGCATTCAGTTAACTTTTCTCTTACCTTATATAGAATTCAGCCAAATATCATCGTTCGAATCATCAAGAATGATGGCGTTACATAATTGACCAGTTTTAGTGCTCCGATCTTATCATTTCAATTAAGGATTTCCTCTGGAACGCTGGATACCGTTCTTGCCAATTCTTCATCTGCAAAAATGGTTCCTTGGTCTATATTGAATGTTAGGCAACTTTCGATCCCTGTAATAGATTCTTAATTCCAGATGCGGACCATTCGCTGTCAATGCGGAATTTGACCATAGCGTTTTAGCTGCTTCAAGGTTGAGTGTTTCGCCGTATAACAGAATATAACTAAATGTTGACCAGACGATCTTTGCAGTTTAACCTCTGCAAAATCACTCCCTTTTAGCGCAACAGAATGATAGCCTACAAGATTTGGCCTAAGGAAGCAGTATGCTTTTAGAACAGCAGTCCAGATTCCAAAAATAATCATGTTTTTACCTCTAAGAAAGTGAAATAATTTAGTAACCTCGATAAATATTTGAATATATTTAAAAGCTATTATAGTGCAATTATTTTCATGTATAGAATTAACCTGAAATTTATCATTATGAAAAAAAATAAATCTTATAAGTTTCCAAAGTTTCAAATTACAGCTTACGTCATTTTAATTCTATTGATTGTGTTAACGGGATGTTATGACCAAGGCGAAAAAGATTCGACTAATGTTACATACAATCGCGTGACTAAAAACAAAGAGATAAGAGCGGCATACTTTATCGCCGATCCTTACCTTATAAAAGACCCGAAATCTGGAAAAATATCTGGAATATTTGGCGAAGTATTAGATTCGATAGGTGCAAAGTTGGGTTATAAAATATCTTGGACAATAGAGGTTGGGTTTTCAGACATGGCTGAAGGTTTAAGAACCGGAAAATACGATGTTGTCGGATCTGGTGTATGGATAAATAGTGCGAGAGGAAAGGTCGCTGATTTTACCACACCAATTTTTTACGATGCAGTTGGTGTTTACGTTCGAAAAGATGATGAAAGATTTAATCAAGACCTTTCGCTGGTTAATAATACCAGTATAACTGTTTCTACAATCGATGGTGAAATGGCAGCAACTATTGCTAAACAAGATTTTCCATCAGCAAAAACGTTAAGTATTCCACCAACCTCCGATCTTTCTTTAATGCTAAAGAATGTAGCTGAAAAAAAAGCTGATATTACATTTATCGGATTAGGACCGGGCAATAATTACATTACAAAAAATCCTAACAGCCTTAAAAACATTGCTGAAGAAAAACCTATTCGCGTATTTGCAACCTCAATAATGGTAGGAAAAAGTGAATACGATTTGACCCAAACATTGAACTTTGCAATAATGGATCTGGAAAATAGTGGAACGATTGACCGTATTATTCAAAAATATGATAAAGGATTTAAAACTCACATCAGGGTAGCCAAGCCTTATCAATCTGTAAGAAGATAATGAATGATTTTTTCCAAATATTAAATGAATACCAAGGTGTGTTTTGGGATGGTTTTTGGGTGACAATTCAATTATGTTTAATAGTATGGATAACAGGTATTAGTCAAGGGATAATACTATCTATAATTGCCTACAAAGTTCCAATTCCATTCTTTTATATATTTCAACTCTTGACATTATTGATAATCTCCGTTCCATTTTTAATCACGTTATATTGGTTTTACTATCCTTTCCAAGCCTTGATTGGTCGGAATTTTTCGCCTTTTGTTACGGCAGCATTTACCCTATCGTTCATAAATACATTTTTGGTTTACCAGGTTTTGATTAGTTCTTTAAGAAATTTTCCTAATCAAATAGCGGATACAGCAAGTGTATGCGGTCTTAGTTCGATAGATGTTTTAAGAAAAATTAAAATACCAATTATTTTAAGAAAAAGTATACCAGGAATAGTTATGTTGCAGATATTCATCCTTCAAACATCGATATTTTCAGGAGCGATATCTGTTCAGGAAATCTTTAAAAAAGCTCAGTTAATAAATTCCGAAGTACAGCAACCGGTGACTATTTATTCAGCCATGGCTGTTTTCTTTATATTTCTCTGTTTTCCAATTTACCTATTATCGATTTATTATAATCAAAAATACACTAAGGAACTTGCAGAGAAATGATTATCCGTATTAACAATATTTCTAAAGCATACGGAACAATTAATGTTCTGTCTAATATTTCTTTGGAGATTTCGCAAGGACGATTTTACACGCTATTGGGACCTAACGGCTCCGGAAAGTCCACATTGTTGAGATGTATTGCAAAAGTTGATTCCATTGATACTGGATCAATCAAGTTCAATTTAAGTGATGGTCCAAAAAGCGAAGTTAACCGTCATTCTGAGAGCCTTTGGCCAGATGTAACTATTGTTTTTCAGCACTTTGTTTTGTTTCCTCATTTAAATATTAAACAAAACATTCTTTTGCCTTTAAAAAGCAGGTATCGTGAGAATTATTCAGAAATTTTCGAGAAAACGATTTCAGATTTTCAATTTGAGCACCTTTTGCAAAAAATGCCTTGGGAAATTTCCGTTGGACAGCGACAACTAGTAGCAATTGCTCGCGCGATTTCTTTAAGACCCCGAGTGTTATTACTTGATGAAATAAGTTCAGCACTTGATAATCTTAATGCGAAAAAAATTGCTCTTTTACTTAAGGATGCAGTTTTAAATGGTACAACAATTATCATGGTTACTCATTCTATCAACTTTGCAAAGTATTGTGCTGATGAATACTTCGTAATAACCGACGGTTCAATAGTTGAAAAAAACCTGATTCAACAAATAGATAATCCTAAATCGGAATTCTTAAAAAAATCTATCACAGAAAATAAATATTTAATTTAATGGCTCACTCTGAATACCTAAAAATCCTTGAAACTATTTTTCAAAAAAATCGAGAAATAAGTGATGCCAGTTCTGAAAAATTCCAAAATTTATTCGTGGAAGATGGTGGATTCAGAAAGCTATTTTATGATTATTTTAAAATTGCCGGAGGAGCTTTAGTAATCGCTGATGCATTAGAGAAAAGAGTTGTATTGTTGCAAGATGAAGTATCTGATGCTAAAAATTATCCTAAACTAAACATTCCTATCAGAAAAGATAGAACCTCAAAGTCACGCAGTCTCATAAATTTCAGTGCCCTCAATGAGGAAGAATATAATTTACTCGCAAATAAAATATTTCAAATTCAAAGGAAAAATCAAGGTCTTTATGATCACAAAAATTTTGTGACCTTTACTAAAGTTCCCGAATTTTTTAAAGAACTTCCTTCATCAGGTGATTTGGCTTCTAGCTCAAATTACGTTGTTTATAACCATGGTACAATGATGTATGGTTTTTTAATCTGGCGTTTACTAATTTGGTTTCTGTATAAAAATTTTAAAGAAAACAAGGATTTACAAGTTAAGGATTGCTATAATTACTTACGGAGTGATTCGGTTGAAAACTTAAATTGCACTAAAACTGAGAATTATTTTACCTTCCCATTCCTGAATAAATATTTTAACCTAAAAAGTGACCCAGAATCATCTTTACAAGAATTAGACATACCAAGTAATTGGAAATCACATTCGGCGAATGCTCACACTCATTGGCAAAAAATCCGCGCAAAAGTTGATCGCGTAAAACCTCAACTTTCCGAAGAAATTGACGCTATTAAGTATTTAGACTCACCTGACGCGTTAAGACAGTTAACAGAAATAATTGATTACAAAAATAATATTACAGACTTAAACAATGAGGTCGTTTCGGCTGTATTTAAACATTTTGTAGACTCAATAGGTGATAATTTTGATGGCTCTATAAATTCTGCGTTGGATTTTTTACATAAGTCCAATCCGATTATAGTTCCTTATTACTATTTCTGCCAAATAGATGGTAAATTAAAAGAACATTTTGTTTTTTCAATTTGGCATAGCCCTAAACATCCCATAAGCTATTATGATGAGGACGGTAATTTAAAAAAGCATACATCAGTATTAAACTGTATGATAGCTTTGAATGAGGACCTTGGCGAAACACGAAAGCTAGAGCTGATTACAGCATTCAAACTAATTTCCGAAAATGTAATAAACTCATTATTCATTGAAAAATTAATTAGGTCCGAGCAGAGAAAAGACCAGTTTCAGTTTGAAAGAAATATTCTATTATCATCTGTTAAGGAAAGCCCAGGTATCTTTCTACTGGGAACAAATGAGGAGCGTATAACCTTTTTAGCACAACAATCACGTGCCATCAACCTTATCCGCGCGTTATCTGAGTTTAAAGTGCTTACTCAGGATAAAAAAATAGGTATCATCGGAGGAGGAATTTCAGGAGTTACTGCAGCAGTCGCCTGTAGCTATTTAGGTGTTAAAAATATCAATTTATTTGAAAGTGATGATGATATTTTGATGTTACAAAAAACTGCAACACATAGATTCATACATCCATACATTTACGATTGGCCGAGTGAGATATATGAAAAAGATCAAGCGGAATTGCCATTTTTAGAATGGAATGCGGATTACACTCATTCGGTTTTAAATCAAATCAGGCAACAATTTTATGATTCTAAACTAAAAATCGATCTTCAAGTAAACGTCAAAATTGATGATATAAAGAAGTCAAAGCAAGGATATGATCTATTTGCCAATAAAAAATTTAAAGGACATTACGATTTTTTAATAATGGCAATTGGATATGGTTATGAGACAAACATCTTTAAAAGTGGAGATTTCCAAAGTTATTGGAAACCAGATGTTTTGATGCGGCCCTTTAAAACACATACAAGTGTTTTGGTTGGAGGAAGTGGTGATGGGGCTTTAATAGATCTTATCCGAGCTAAGCTAAAAAATACATTTGACGGGGAACCTATAAATCATAAAACTATTTTCGATTTGACACGGCTTCATTCACTTCGTAATTTGGGATTGAAAATGCTGGAAGTCGATAAAAAATTTGCCGCCTCACAATATTTGGGTGAAAATGTATCACTTAGAGAAATGTATGACGCTAATTTTAAGAATGATCAAGAAATTCCAATTGCCTTATCAGATTTAAAACCGTTTTTAAGAGACGACACTGTTGTTTACCATGCTTCAGGAACCAATCAATTCAATCTAAACTCATCCTTATTAAACCGATTAATAGTTTATTTACTTATTCTAGATAAACAAATCGAATCAGATAGGTATACTGGGATGATGGTAAAAAATAAAAAAGGAAAGGTTGTTGAACTATCTAATTCACAAACTAAAACTACTGATCGAATTTCCGTAGATGTTTCTATTTTCAGATTTGGCACAGATAAAAATTTTCTTAAACGATCTTTTCCAATATTTAATGGCTATAATCCAGAACTGTCTTATTTTCGTCTTAATCTTACTAATTATGTTTCCTCTGACACAATTGAATGGTATAAAGAAAATATGGATGTTAATAAGTAAATCCAACATGAAACATTAATTAGTCAGATAGCACTTTGTAAGTCACAATATATATAGTATTCATTGTGACTTAGTAGGGCTTTATCGATACATTGAATAATTTGTCTACTGTCGAATACATGACCGGTGCAGAAAATCGTCTTCTATAACTTTATTGGTTCAGGCAAAAAACCAATCTTGTGCGTTTAAACTATGAAAGAAAAACGATTTTTTTTATAAAAATCAACTTATAAATCAGTGCAAAATAATACTTAATATTGCCAAGTTTCCGCACTTTGGAAACAGTGAAATAACAGAAGTGACCCATTTTGGGACGACAAGTTTGTTTTTAATCTGGTACTGAAATCTTAAAATTTACTAACAATCACCTACAAATTAATTTCTGTATCGCTAAGTTGAATTAACTAAAATAAGATGATTTAAGGGTTTAAGGTTGCGAAACTTAAATCTTATCGCTCAACTTACAACTTAACCGATGAAGAATTTAACCTATCTATGCCATATTTAAATCATTTAAAATCTTCAGTTGTCCTACCAATTGGTTCGAATCCTGTTCAGTCTGGGGAGCCACAATTAAAAGGATCTTTTTTAAATAAAGGTGCTCGTCAATTTGTTAGTTGTACTTTTAAGACCGTGATATTTTACTTGTCAGACGCATATATCCGGCTGCATCAAAATTGCGATCTTAGCTATTAGCTTACTTTTAGGTTGTTTTTGGCCACTCGCATTATTTTATTAAGTTGACTACCATTCTATTAAATTCCCAGATGAAATCACCGGTCAGAATTTGCGAGCTTTTCTAGGTCGTTTACCAATAATCTTTTTTTCTGTTTCGGACTTTATTTGGTTAGTCTCTATAACATTTTGCACGCGGGCGGACTGCGGAGTCTTCTCTTCTGCGATCCGAACGCTCATTGTACGGTCGCCGATCCTTGTGCCATGAAGTGCTCTAATGGCGCGTTCAGCACCAATCTGATCAACTGTTTCCACAAAAGCATACCCTTTACTTATGCCGGTTTGGATATCACGGATAATGGTAACCCGTCTAATCATTGCCTCTTTACTAAATAGCTGATCAAGCGATATTTCACTCATATCCCTCGGAAAGCCTACCACAAATAATTTGACCATAGTAGATCAGTAAAGCTGCGAAGTTATTTATTAATATTTTACGGCTTGCTCCGTCCATGTTGGCTTACCTATGGTGAAGATGCCATTCTTGAAATATAAAGGTTCAATCCCCATTTGCGGCTTCGGCTCTGCCATTTCATTTACAGAAGGAAACGGTTGGCCTTTATAGAAAACGTAATGACAGGAACTCCAGAGCTTGCCATCAGGCCCTTCAAAAATCGCATTATGCCCGGTTTCACAATAAGGATCTTTAGTGTCTGTAAAGTTGCCGGCAACGTCCGCGATCGCCCCTCTGTAAGCTTTCTTCCGGGTACCGAAAATTGGCTCAGGCAAAGCCAACTCCCAAGGGCCTAATGGAGATCTTGATTTTAACAACCCCACCTCATAACCCCTGGTCCAGGTGGAGAAGAACATGTAATATAGGCCTTCACGTTTCAACACAAACGGACCTTCAATACCACCCCACATCCATTTTGGATTAATGCTATCACGGGCGGTGCGAAATCTTTGCAACTCACCGATGATTTTCCCTTTTTCCAAGTCGAGTTTGGCCTGGAACAAGCCATTACCACTGCAATAGAGATATACTTGTCCGTCCGTATCCTCAAACAACGTAGCGTCATTATTATATTGCGGTGTCAGCGGCCCGTTAACAAGTTTATATGGTCCGGTCACCTTATCAGCGCTAAATAACCAAATACTGTGAGTGGCCAAGCCTTTCGGATCTTGGGGTGTTACTTTACCACTGTTTACAATGAGCCAATATTTGCCTTTGATAAAATGGAGCTCCGGTGCCCAGAACCTCCCGTTATACGGGCAATCGGCAGGCAGCTTAGACCCGTCGATCAGCCATGACTCCTGTTTCCAATGAAGCATATCATCAGAAACCAGTAAACGCACGCCCGGATTTGGGCCTGTCCATACTGGTAAGGAGGTCCCGGTACAGTACCACTTTTTGCCAACCCTTAAAATAGAATGATCGCGCATGGCGATCGTGGTGTCGTGGATGATCGGGTTCTTGTATTTGAACACGTGGGTGCCAGGAGATTTTACTTTAGAAGTTGTGCTTTTGACATAAGCGGGGCGTTCACCGGAAGTAACCTCCTGCGCTTTGACCGTTTCGGACAAATTCAGACCCATCAGGATGAGGACAAGCGCCTTAAACCAATGTCTTGTTATATATGTTGACTGCATTTTTTTAATCATACTAAGATTGCTATTTTATTTTATTACGATTTTTGATTTTAAAGTTGAAGCAGTTTGATGCTCGATAGGGGGTGCTCCTAAATAACTTGGATGATCGTTATCTGGATTAATTACGATATTCTCCAGCACCAGTTCGGGATCTATCATAAATACCTTAAGGGTATGCATACCCGGCTGCTTCACGTCCAAGTCAACGTCCAGCCAGCGAAGGTTATCAAAAATTTCATTGCGGCGCTGTTGGCGGCGAGATACCAGCGCGTAATCAGCCCCCAATGGAGGCAAAGGTTTTAATACTAATGAGTTTTTGAGGTTAGCGGGCGTGTACTCGTTGAAGGTGTCTACATACCCTTTCCTGGCATCAGTTATTACCGGCTCTCCTCCATCTATCGAAACAGCAATCCGAAGTCCGCGTGATGGATTAATATCTTGCGTGGGCAATATGCCTAAACAAACTTTAGTATTGCCACCTTTGCCAAGGAAAACGTTGTACTCCAACCTCGGAGCGTTATCAGGCGTAGCACTTGGTGCGGTAACAGGACTGATGCCCATACAAGCCTCGGCCCTGCCCAGGTTGGGCAACACTTTCCATTTAGCATTTGCACCAGCTATATTTGCACTGAATTTATGAGCCGGGATGGAGAACTCTCCCGAGAAACCACCGTAGAAAGGTACTTTAGCTAATGGAGCGTTTGCTTTGAGCATGTTAACAGCAACTAAGATTTTTGTATCTCCTTGCGAAATTTCAACGTTTCCGGAGTTTTTGCCTTCAGGGGCGGCTTTCCAGTCGATGGTTACATATAAGCGCTGCTCTTTAGCAGTATGGCCGCCAGATGCGCTGACTTTAATCCATGGCTTATCGGGTTTTGCAGTAAACGCTATCATTCCTGTACCGCGATTAAATACATCAATAAAATACTGCTGTTTATCCAAGACATCAAACTGAGGCAATTCGGCCTGTACTTCTGCATTTGGCCAAGCGTTAGTGCTTCCTTCTACAGCCACCCCAATTGCCGGTGAGGAAAGCGGAGTAACTTCCGTCATAGTCGGCAGGCTATTTTCCCTGGGCATAGACCATTGCCGGTATCCTATGTGAACATCACTCATCATATTCTGCCATTTATTTCCGTCAACAAGCTTGTTATAACGTTCGCTTAACTGCTTATCCAGCTCAAATAGTTCACGTGCACGGTTGGCTTGATCATTGGCGCTTATTCGCCCTTGTTTGGCATACAGGTTATTCCGCCCAGCAGCCAGGTATATTTCTGCTACACCGGCAGAAGCTTTTGCAGGGTATAGGACCAACTGATAATAGGCATCTTTGGCATCATTAGGCATCTTTTTTTCGAGGGCCTCGGCCTGATTGGTCAGTTCCTTCCATTTTTTAAGCACCTTGTCCGCTTCGTTATAATTTACGAAACTGAAGATACGCGGATCCTGAACTTCAGGTTTGCGTATCAGGTTATATTTGGAATATTTAGAAACAATATCCGCAATCTCCGAAGCATGTTCCTTTCCAAAAATACCTGTAGCCCAGTTCCGCATATAGTCGTCGGTCTGGTCGGCAGAAATGGCATTGGGGTCCCAAGCATAACGCATAATGAAATCAATGGGCACTTCTTTCGGCTTTAAGTCGCCCACATTAACAATCCATATCCGGTCTATTCCTGTATTGTAGGCCAGGCTAAGCTGTTCACGCAATTTGGGAACGGTCGTGGTATTTATCCAGCGGTCGTTCCACGGGCCGCCGTTCATATCAATATGGTAGTACATGCCCAATCCCCCTTTTCGTTTCAGTTCTTTAGCAGGGCCTGTTCTGCGTATATAACCCCAATTGTTGTCACAGAACAAAAGCGTTACATCATCCGGAACATTCATCCCCGCATCGTAATAACGTTGTACCTCGGTGAATATGGCCCAGAGTTGTGGTACCTCAGCGGGATCTTTGCCGTACACTTTGCGGATAATCTCGCGCTGGTCGGACACCACGTTGCGCAGGGTTTGGATATTCTCCTTATCATCCCCCTTTCCCATGGCTACGTCACCATCGCCACGCATGCCCATGGTGATCAGGTTGTCATACGATTTATTACGCTCCAAGCCTTCAGTCCAAAATTTCTTCAAATTTTCGGCATTGGTGGTATAATCCCACGCGCCAATCTCTTTCTGACGTTTGGTATACTCTTTTTGAGAGCGCATCATGGGCTCATGATGAGAAGTACCCATTACTATACCATACTCATCGGCCAGTACCGGGCTCATCGGATCATCCTCATTGAACGCATTACCCCACATGGCCGGCCAAAGGTAATTGGCCTTTAAACGCAGCAATAATTCGAACATGTGCACATATGCTTTGGAATTAATGCCTCCAAAATTAGCTTTTGCCCAGCCGGAGAACGAGGGGCTCTCGTCATTGATAAATATTCCTCTGTATTTTACCTTAGGCGAAGCCTGTATGTATTTTCCTGCTTTAATGTACAAAGCGTTACTCTTTTTCACCGGGGCATCAGCCCACCAGTACCATGGCGAAACTCCTATTTTTTCTGACACATCATAAATGCCATATATCGTTCCACGTTTGTCACTGCCGGCAATCACCAGGTTATCGCCCACGGTTTGTATGATGAACGATTCCCATTTACCCTTAACGGTGCTTACGTTGATTTTCCCTGACGCGATCAGCCCGTCTATGAGTTTACTTTTACCTATAGTGCCAACAACGATGTTGCCTTTGCTTAACTGCTGGCTTTTGACTACTATAGATGGTACGCCGGTGACCTTACGCACATCATCGCCCAGGTCATTTGCGGCACCTATCACGCCTTTCCAATCATCAGGGTCAACAACAATGGAAGCTGTCTTGCTGCCTACCTTAATTGGAAAAGATGTGCCTACCGGGTTCTGAGTAATGTATTGTGGCAACCCGCCCAATTGAGTCTGCCCTTCGGCCATGGTTACAAAACAAATCATCCAAAGGATAACTCCGTAACATAGCACTTTTCTCTTTATCATATTGTAATTCATAAATTGTTCAAAGCTTCTTCTTAAAAGCTCACATCAGTTATTTTCATTTCCAATAGGCAATTCAAATTCCTTCAGTATATTTTATTCATTATCCGCACACTAACAGATGCCGTGCCTTTCCAACGTCAATGCAAACTTGTTGTAATTAAGGCATCAATTGCAACCGAGCCGCCACCAAGATTTACAACAGTAATGGCATGTTTTCCCGGTGCTAAATTATTATTTCGATAAACCTCTTGCTGGCTTTTCCGGCCCCCCGATGTAGACAGATCAACAATCTTCATCCGTTTACCATCTATTAGAATTTCCATTTTACCGGCACTTGGCTGTAGTGGTGCAATGAGTGCAATTTGATTCCCGGTGAAAGCAAAACTCCATTTAGCGCTAGGGGTGTTGCTGCCGGTTAGATCGTTATTAAAATCCCCGCTGTTTAAATTGGCATGCCTAAACCAGCCCTGTGCGACGTAAACGCCCGGATCATCATCATTTATCCATGTTTTGCTATGTGTTATGCGTAGCACACGGTACTGCGATGTCAAGACGGGGTTATTGATCCCGATCAGAACTTTGGCCTGTGGGGTGGGATTTATTGTTAGCCCATTTTCGTTTTGTACAAACGGTAATGCAATGGGCAGGCCGTTAGTGAGCAATTCAACTTTCGTAACCTTCCCGAGCGTTGCACCATTAATAGCTAAAGCTTTTAAATAAACAGGCTTATTGTCCCAGTTCATGATAGTGGCATATAGTTTGCCTTTATTGCGGGTATAATAAAGCGTAGTATCGCCATAGACTTCAAAAGGCCTCGACCCATAAATAGCTTCACCATTAATTTTAAGCCAGGCTCCAATATCGTTTGCTGTTTGTATTACCTCAGGATCCAGGTCACCCCGGTTATGCTGTGTTAAGTTAAGCAGCAACGTCCCATTACGGCAAACGTTCTCCATCAATATCTTTACAATTTCTGCTGCACTTAAGTATTTTTGGCCGGTTTGATAATGCCATTCCGAAATTGACTCCTCTGTTTGGAACGGATAGGCCATAATTTCACGTTCGATTACCTTTTCCGAACTTTTTACCAGGGAATGCTCTACATAAGGCAATAGATCCAGACTGTTCTGGAAGCTGTTGTATTGGCCACCTATACCTTTTAAATTAACCACAGTTTCCATTTTACCATGATTCCACTTCAACGCCTTATTATAATAGTTTGCAATTAACTGTGGTGCTAAAAACCCCAAACCCATGTGCACTCCTAAATCTACCTGCGAGTCTCCCCCGTGTTCGTCAAAGTAGATTACATCGGGGTGGTACTTGGTGATGGCATCATCAACACGCCACATAAATTGATTGGCAAACGACGAACGTAACGGATCGTCCTTACTCGAGTGTACAGGACCGTAAAGGTCAACAGGATCATAGCCATCCCACCATTTACCTTTTCCGTCGGCTATGGTTGATATTCCGGGGATGTTGACCACCTAATTCCGTGGCAAAGTGACCAGGCGATTAGCTGGCGAACGATAGCAGCGAGAGCTGTAAAAGCGTTTTCAAAGTTAGTTATTAAAAGTGGTTATTGAT
>NZ_BMDO01000015.1 GCF_014635825.1 Mucilaginibacter galii | reverse complement strand
ATCAATAACCACTTTTAATAACTAACTTTGAAAACGCTTTTACAGCTCTCGCTGCTATCGTTCGCCAGCTAATCGCCTGGTCACTTTGCCACGGAATTAGGTGGTCAACATCCCCGGAATATCAAAAGAGTAATCTGTAAGATCAATTTGAGGCTTTTGCCCATTGTAGCCGGGGCGGAAAAATTTAGAAATATCAATAATTGATGGATAGTTAGATATGGACGGAAATCCAGAATTCCCGATAGTCAAATTAGGGTACTCTTTAAAAGAATCTGGCAAAAAAGAATTTTTAACTACTGGCTGAATAAGGGGCAATATTTTTTTCACCAGCTTCGAAAGCTCTTTAAAAAATTCAGGATCTCGATACATACTCAAATATAAAAATGAAACACTATTTTTACTATATATAACTAACATAATGGGCTATGAGCGGGCAATCAACTTAGCATACGATGAGGTTGCTGATGAAATATTGAATGCGGAAAATATTTTTCGTTCTGCAAAGGATTCATTTGAAATAAGGAGGCAATACCATACCGGAGAAATTAAGCTAAGTTGTGTTGAATGCAGACAAACTTTAGGGGTCTCAACAAGCAAATATGACCGGCTTTTCTTTAAGCATCATCCTAATGCTGATTACTGTATCTTGAAAGATGAGAGTCTCACTCCTTATGAGATGTTTCAGCTCGATGAACTTCATAAGTTTAGGGAAAGTGATCGACACAAGTTTTTAAAAAGCAAGATCGCTCAATTATTAAAAGATGAAGACGGCGTCGATCCAGCAAGCGTCATTGCTGACAAGAAATTTTTCTTTTCTGGCAAGGAAAAAAGACGACCTGATGTGTATGCTATTTTCAGAAACCGACAACTCGTCTTTGAGATACAGCTATCCAACCTTCCATTAAAGTACATCTTAGACCGATATAATTTTTATAAGGATAAAGGCATGTATCTAATATGGATCTTGGACGACTTTGATGTACAATCCCAGACGCAAATGGTTAGGGATGTTAAATACCTCAATTCATACCACAACTTCTTCAATCTTGATGAAAATGCAAAAGCGTTTGGGTTAAGTTGTACCTATAAAAAACCAGTTATTAATTCAAAGGAACAGATTGTGACACCTTGGATAAAGGAAACCGTGAGGCTACAATGCTTGCGTTTCGACCCCGAAACAGTACAAGCTTACTACTTTGATTTTGAGCTGGAAAAGCGTTTACAGGAACAACGCCTCAGGGAGATTATCGCTGAGCGAAAGGCATCAGAGGAAAAGCAGCGAGAACTTGAACTTCAACAAGAAAGCGAGTTCAAAGCCAATCACATTATAAAAGAGATAGCTCGTTACAAACGTTTGGGATGGTCATATCATGATTTTGATGAAAAGTTTGATGATATGGATGAATATGATCTTGATAACTTAAATCGGCTATTGGGGTTCAATGAGAAGTGTAAAGATGGTAAGCCACTTTTTAACTATTACTTCGCGACGCTAAAAAAGGGAGAACACAATTTCGGAAGCTTTTTAATGAATGAAAAAAGGATTGAAGTAAATGTTGATCTGATTGATAATGGAGGAAATACAATATTTCATGACCTGATAAGAAATGACAATCTTATCTACAAATACGGGCTTATAAAAGGGCTACTAAAACGTGGATATCAACTTCAGCCCGAAGATTTTAAGCTTTATAATGAAAGAGGTAGAAATACTCCTTTGGAAACTGAAGCTGAATTACTACTCTTTGAATTTGCTTGTAAAGTAAAGCAGCCTTATCTTATTGACACATTATATTACCATGACAGGGTGTTTTTTACTATTGCCAGTGCGAAGGAAGGCAAAATGATCAATTTCCGTTTAAAGGGTTTCAAAAATTTAGCCATAAATGCAATATCGAACTATCAAAAACACTGGGTTTATCTTGAACTCGCTTTTAAGCATTACGGGGTGTGGAACGAGATCATAAATAACGACACTAAGGATACCTTTAAAAAAAAATTAGCAAATTTTTATGGAAGCATGCCCGTTCAAGATCATAGTATTGACAAGGCAGTAAAAATCTTATTTCCTGAACTTTTTAGGTGAATGCAAAAGTTTGCTTTCCCAATTGATTATCCGAATAAATCTCTAATCACACTCAAATCTTAAGCAAATCAAAATTTATCACAAAGCTTTGTGATAAAACTTTGAAGATGAATTTATTGCAATGAATGGAAAGAGATAATTAGCTGAAAATGTGTAATGAAATTGTTTTTCGAGAAAAGGCTTTGTATCTACCTAGATCAATTCGCTGTCAGTAATTTAGTCGACGGAGCAGAATACTGGTGTGACTTAAAGGAAGTGATACTTGACGGCGTGAGCCGAGGGAGAATAATATGTCCTATACCATTCGAACACTTGCTTGAAACCTCTGCCCGAACTCCTGACAAAGCGCTCGCTAATCATGATTTCATGAAGGTAGTATCAGATGGGTATTTTTTTAAAACGGAAGCTTTAATCACTGCTCAACTTCTTATTTCCAAAATAAGAAAGAATAACCTTACTTTCAATACATTTTTAACAAATAAGATAAAGAAAACATTTTCGTACATAGACTCTATTCAGGTATTTAAAGAACGTAGCGAACAGTTTAAGTTAATGGTAGATGAAGGAACGGCCGGATCGAATTCTTTTAAAGAGCTACTTCGTGAGCAAAAGCTCGACGAAAAACAATACCAGGCGATGCTTAATGCACACATATCATTATCTACTTATGAACTTCGTGGCAGGCTGAAGGAGTTGATCGAAAAAAAAGGCATTGTTATCAGGGGGTGTTAACTTTCAGTCAAAGACTGTAGCGCATTGGGTTGATTATTTGCTAGATGCAATGATGAAGATCAACAAGATGAAGATTGATGAAGCAAAAGCTGTCCTTGCACACCTTGACAGGCATGGCTATGACGAAATATCTACTTTGAATGTTCGGTCTACATTGACCGCATATAGTGCAGTTATGCAGAAAAAAGAGACCGTTAATGATCAAATTGATATTATGCGGATTAGTAAAGGTATCCAGATTTCAGATATAATGTTCTTAGACAAAGAACGAAAATTTGAGTTAAATAGAACTAAACTTGCGGATAAATATCAAGTAAAGCTATTTTCTGGGACTAAAAAAGACGTTATAGATTGTGTAACCTTTCTCGCTGATTTCGTTGGAAAAGGAGCATAATGGTTTTATAAATTGTTGCTATTGAATGGTGAAATTCAATGGAAATATGTGTTAAACTTGCGAATACTTTCAGTGAAAAAATGCATAAGCTTTGTTATGAAATTCCAAAGTGGTATATTTACATATACCAAGTTTTAAACTTAAGCTACCTAAAATTGATGTTATGAATTCTACAGATATCGAAGTTACACTTAAAAATGAGAAATATCTGGTTACCGTTAAAAACCTGCGTTCCAGAAATTTTAGCAAAAACTTGCCTTTCCTGATCTTATCAGAGCAATTGCCGGAAGGACAGGTTTATCGTGAATTTCCAGACGGTCGTATAGAACTTCAGGAAGTGTCAGCGAGGGGGGCCAAATACCAATCTAAGGTTATCCAAGTTCTCAAGGCTAATGAGGCTGACCGTGTTCGCGAAGAATATGGATTACTCTAAACCAACGCTATTAGTTATTTCTGGTCCTAACGGTGCTGGTAAATCAACTCATATCCAATCCATGCTTCCTGAGGTATTCACTGGTATTAGGTCTTTCGACCGTGATCAAGCGAGATCTGAATTCGAGGCAGAGTTAAACGCTGAGCAGTTTCCAAAGGCATCTATTGCAAGGCGAGCGACAGAAATGATGGAGGCTAAACTCGTTGCAGAAATGAAACGAGCCATTGCAAAAAAAGAGCATTTCGTTTTGGAGACCCCTTTATCGCATGGGGATTATTGGAGGTATTTGGACTTGTTTGAAAATAACGGATACAATATCCAATTAAATTATTTATGCTTAGATAAGGTCAGTGATTGCGTGGCACGCGTAGGACAACGGGTTTTGGAAGGCGGACATTATGTTGCGCCCGATACGATAAAAGGAGTCTACGAGAAAAATCTGGCTCATATTAATGATTATCGGAGAACTTTCAAGATAATTGAGTTATACGACGGCATGAAGATACCAACTCTTCTGGCACATTTGGAAGATGATCAAGTTGATATAGCAACAGATGAGGCTCTGAAAAAGAAGTGGCTAAAAAATGGTCTACCCGACATCGCTTCAAAAATTACAGTTTTCAAAAATTCGCAAAAGCCTACGGTTAAGAAATCTCCTCGGAAGCGTTTGGGTATTTAGATCAATACATAAGATTCCTACTTCTTTTGATATCTGACGTAAATATTTAAGATCTAAGATTTTTGCATTAGCTTTTAAGCAAGAATTTCTTCCATTTGCTGACGATTACCAACTGTTTGTCAGTATAGCTAATAGTCATTATTATAGGTCTCCTCTCGTCCGAAAGCGGAGTATGGAGTGCGCGTATGAGCAAGAAATCATTTTCCAAGGGTACGTTAATCAATGCTTAAGAGTTAAAAATTGTTACTTTAGGCAAGAAATGCTATCTTTATATAGTACAAAAACAGCATAATTTTAGGGTGAAATATTGCCCGTTAGTTAGCGCTCGGTGAGTAAGGTATTATGTCAGCATAACTATACTGATGGTCAGTAGTTTACGCGAAAAATAAATCATTTTCGTGTCTCCTCCGGCTCCACCTAAAGCAGTATCAAAAAGCACTAAAACCCCTCATACGCTACGCATGGGGGTTTTTTGTTTTAGTTTGGTGCCGTTTGCTGACGGTTGATTGCCCATTTTTGCTTCTATTAACGTCGAGGTTAATCGTTCGAGTCCTGAATGCAGAAAATTTAACCTTCTGTCTACTTATTGGGTTGCATTGATAAAGAACTGTAACAAAGTTGTTTTACTGTTATTTAATCGTTTTAAAAGATTAGGTTTACTATTCACCTCAATCTTAAATCAAATTATCATGCCAACCCCATTTAGTGATCTTACTGGAAGCCCTTATGATAACGCCGCCTTAGGCGCCAATTTAGCTAAACAAACGGTCGACTTCGTTATATCAATTAGCGCTGGTGTTATTACAGCCAAACCGACTGTAGGCTCCGGGTTAAGTGTATATACCGGGACGGACGCTTTTACAGTTATTCAGTCAGCTATAACCGCCTTATCGGTAGGAAAAGGGGGAAGTATTTTTATTAGCAATGGGCAATACTTTTTAACTAATGAATTAACCATCACAGGATGGGATACGAGCCGACCGACCAGCAGCCAACTGGTTATTCAAGGTAATGGTAGTTCAACTGTAATCATTCAAAATACGAGCGGCAAGAATGGCATTGTGGTTAAGAATCAAGTTTCCATCGTTTTTAGAGACTTTTCCATGTATACCGGCTCCGGCGCCAAATCAGGCATACTATTAGATGATTCCGGCTCCGTATCAGAAGTTTCTGTATGGGGTGGAACTATTGATAATATCTTTATTCAATCGAATTCAACATCTCAGCCAGCATTTTACGCTAAAAACTTTTTCGACCTGGAGGTACCCCATCTTACAGCACTAAATGATAGCAATCATGGTATAATTTTAGAGAATACCAGTTTAACGGTAAATTATGGCAATAGCAATTTTGGTTTCGTTAGAACGACTGCTAAATTAACAACTCCTTACGCTGGTCTGTATATTAAAAGCTCGAATTCTAACGGAAGCAAATCGATTAACTTATGTACTTTCCAAAACTACGAATGTAGTATAGCTTATCGCGGTATTTGGTCTACATCAATGTGGCAAATGACCTTCGTACTTGTAGATATAGAGGGCTTACCCCAACCGATATACCTAGATGGGTCTACAACGCTAGGATTCAGTCGCTGGAATAATTTTCTGAGCGGTTATTTACTTCCTCAGGGGGCAGGCGCCGTAGGTATAACAACCACTCTTTATACAGGGGGCAACAAATTTTCATTGTACGTTGAGGATGATAATGCCATTCCACCATTTATTGATGGTCAGATGTATGCACCAGTGAACAGCTTTGACATTACTTGCGGGGGCTTAGGTGTTCCTGATATTACAATTGCAACGCCTTTGACTACACCTGTTTTAATTAAAACTACACCAGGCACAGTCATCAATAATTTACCTTCTGGCACTACGGTGGCTACAAAACCACCAGGCGACAGTACAGCATCGCCTGCAAGCACTAATTTTGTAACCTCAGCAATTTCTGTAAGTGTTACAAAGCGTATAGCTTCCTGGGAGGCGCAGGGAAACAACACTGCAATAAACCAATTAGGTCTTGGATTAAATATCCAGGGTACAGCTACATTACGAAATGTAGCGCTTACTAATTCGTATACCCGGTTACGGAGACTTGGATTTATAGGTGGATCAGGGGTTAATTCACCAGGAGGGCTAATAGGCAACGGGCAATTTAATCAAGTAGAAGGATTTTCGGTCAGACTGGTTTTCTCCATACAACAATACAACTCAGGGCATAGCTATGTTGCCGGCATAGGTAATTCGTATACCTCATCAGTACAGCCATCCACTTTGGTCCAAAGTCTAAAAATGTACGCCGATGTAGGTGATACCAACTTTAAAATTATGGGAGCTGGCAATACATTAGGAGCTGCAATTAACCTGGGAGCAAATTTTCCAAGCAATACCTCTGCTACTGACGTGTATGATGTAACGTTTACTTTACTAGCCGGCGGCACAACTGCTACTTATCTTGTTAAAAGGATAGGCACAGCCTTTATCGCATCCGGAAATATTGTAACCGTTCCTAACTCCTTTAATCTACTTGCCACTTGGTGCGTAGCCAGTAATCATGCTTCAGGAATCTCAACTTCATTAGATATTGCAAGAGTATCCGTGACAACCGATAACTAAATACTAATTTTGAGTTAGCCTTTCTTTTTCCTGTATTTAAAATACTTTAAGTAACCTTTTAATTGTTCCTAATATTACTAAATCAGCTGTAATTGTTCACAACAAACATTGATGGAAATCTTATGATTAATTACTATTTTTATTCAAAGATTTAGAGTCAAAATGTTTTCATTGTGTGATTCATAAAGTGTTTAAAAATAGTTTTATATAATTTACAAATAATGAATACGTTGTGAACTGAGTTCATAACCGTTACAAAGGCTTATAATTTGGTAAAGGTTGACGCTGTTTTTAATATATCTCGCTATAAAACTTGTTCCTTTCGATAAGAAACGCTATATTAAACATACATATATAGCGTAATCTAAGGGTTAACTAATGGCCATTAGTTAGCATTCTTCAAGTAGGCATTAGGGCAACATACTAATAGTCAGCATTTTACGGAAATTTAATTCTATTTTTCGTTTCTCCTCCTGCTCCAATAAGGCAGTATAAAAAAGGACTAAAATGCCTCATACGCAACGTATGAGGCATTTTAGTCCTTTTAGTTTGGTGTCGTTTGCTCACCATTTAGTACTCATTTTAGTGAGCATTTCGATTTAACGTAGAATGCAGAGCACCTATTTGTGTGGTCATTTTTCATAATACAGGTTAAAGTTCAATGAATTGACATCGTCAAAGTGTACCGGATCCGGGTAACTAGTTTTTGATTTCCCACTTCTCAATTGCTTTATACAGCGTGCTATAGGCGGGGCAGCTTTTTTATAATTTCCAGATATCCATATCAATTGGTTGAGTTATTATACCTGTTTCGGTATAGATGCAAAAGGTGTTCTATTTCTGCACGGCTAACGGCGTATGACGTTAACTTTAAATCTTCGTTACCTTTTGGAAGATGATAAAATAAAAAATCTGATTGTGCGCTGGGATCAATTGAACGCTGAACAATTCTTTCGTTATGAATATCAGACCAGGCGCTAAATCCTTTGTAAACCGTCTAAATACCTTCTTCGATAATAATAAGTGTTGGCATTCGGATGAACCTATCACGTATAAAAGTGAACATCGTATGTAATAAAGTTGCGATCACTACACCAGCTAAAATTTGAGCCCAAAAACGTACGTCTACGGGTGCGTACAGCATAACAAGTATGCCTAAAAAACACGTGATAATTGGAGAATAAGGTTAAAAATATAGCCTAGGAAATGCCAATAATGGTTTCGGCTGGCAAACGGGCGTTGTCGGCAAAACTAACAGGGCTATGGAATTTTTGTTGTAGCTGCGCCCATTCCAGTCGCTCCGCCCTGTTTGTAATTAATATTCTACCGATGATCAGGTTTCCCTCAAAGTAAAGTGGCTTAAGTCAGGCTATTTTACGTAATTCTTGCACATCGCTGCAATGGGCAAATGCCCGTAGCTTCCATTTTGTAAGTCTTTGGCTCCAAAACCAAAATGGCAGGACAATCCCCATTAGAAATAAAACCAGGCTGGCTAAACCAAGGATAAGCAGCGGCTGCGCTGATTCATTCGTATAATTACGAACTACCAGATGAAGTAAAGCTAAAGGTGCAATTAAGGCTAACAGTCGGCCCCACATGAGCAGTCTTGGCAATAAGGTGTCTTTACGCCCCTGTTTGATCGTCTCCTTTAAGCAGCTGTTTTTATTTACGAAATAAAGCCGACATAGTTTTTATATTTCCTGTACAAACATTTTTACCTCATAAGTGACAACATTAAGAAAATGCCGTTTTGGCCGTTAGTTTATTCATCCTGCTATACGGTATAAATTCTTTATAGAAAACCGCCGAGAGTGAAGTATGAAATGAGCGAATTTGGCAAAACACTGATTGCGGTATTGAAAGCGTTGCATGACTGGGAGACCCAGATGGAATAACCGGCCGCCAGTTGTGTCTGGGAGCCGTTTATTCGTTAATTACGATGGTTCATCGTAATCTAAACTATTAGGTGTTCTGCTTAAAAATAAGGACGTATGATGTAATTACGGTGGATTTAGCTATGTGTTACTTTGCTTTTTTCTTCGTTTATCTCCATCATAACGTCAGCAAAGAGTCTGGTCGATTTGATTCTGTCTTCAGGGGCGTAGGTTGCCGATGCCAAGATCAACTCATTCACTTGCGTTTGTGTAATAAAATTCTTCACCAGCGTTTTAACAGTTTCTTTATTGCCTACAAAAGAATATTTGAGCATTTGCTGCACGGCAGGATGCTTCAATATGTCTTTCAAATCATCCGTCATCTCAGTGGCTGGCTGTAAGGCTTGCGTTTTGCCGGTCAGTACGCCTACAAACATCCTGATCATGGTAGTGAACAATCTCTCGGCTTCTTCATCGGTATCGGCAACAAATACATTTACACCTGCTATAATATAAGGTGTTTCGAGAAACTCAGAAGTCTGAAACTCTTCCCGGTAAATATCCAGCGCCTGCAGTAAATGGGTAGATGCAAAATGACTGGCGAAGGCATAAGGTAAGCCCTTAGCTGCTGCCAGATGAGCACTATCGGTACTGGACCCCAAGATATACAACGGTACACCAGTGCCTTCGGCAATGGCTGCCCTTACTTTCGAATTGCTGTTGGCTCCCGAAAAGTAGTGTTGGATTTTGGCAATTTCTTGAGGGAAAGATTGTGCTGCCCGCATGAAATCTGACCTGATGGCCTGTGCGGTGTCTGTGTCCGTTCCGGGCGCTCTGCCTAAACCCAGGTCAATACGTCCCGGATATAAGTGTGCCAGTGTGCCAAACTGTTCTGCAACTACTAAAGGCGAGTGATTGGGCAACATAATACCACCCGACCCAAGCCTAATGGTATGAGTGTTTTCTGCTACATAGCCAATAAGCAACGGTGGAACGTTGCTGCCTATATAGGGAGAGTTATGGTGCTCAGCAAACCAATAGCGTGTATAGCCCAGCGCCTCGGCTTCTTTGGCCAAGGCCAATGAATTATTAAGCGTTTGTTTGATGGTGCTGCCCTGCGAAACAAGCGCCAGGTCTAACATCGAATAAGCAATTTCTTCTTTTTTCATAGTGTGTTGGCCAATGTTTGCCGTAAAGGAAACTGTGTTCTTATTCTACCTATATAACGGCTAAAGCCTCGGGTGCAAATTTACGTCGGATTGCCTTACTTGATGGTGCGATTAAACCAGCGTAAAGTAATATTTAAATCAAAGGATTGCAATGAAAGCTGTCTATCTATTTTAAAGTAAATTACTCTCTCAATGTAGTTCTGCCAGAGTTATAAAAGCGTATAATTTTAATTACCAGTGTATTTCAACCAAGTATAAAAACCGTTTACAAGTTCATGTAATCTAAAAGTCCTGATCAGTTTGTCTGCAAACTAAGGTTGTCATTTTCCGTTTTAAATTCATGGCTAAATCTGATAAGGAATTTCCTGGCTTCGTTAGGGTACGCGGCGCACGCGAGCATAACCTTAAAAATGTGAGCCTGGATATCCCTCGCAATGCATTGGTGGTATTTACGGGCATTTCGGGCTCAGGGAAATCTTCGCTGGCTTTCGGTACCTTATACGCGGAGGCGCAACGCCGTTACTTGGAATCTGTTTCGCCCTATGCCCGGCGTTTGTTCAATCAAATGGCTATTCCGGAAGTAGATGAGATTGAAGGCCTGCCACCTGCAGTTGCCTTGCAACAACAGCGCGGAGCGGTAAGCACCCGCTCATCTGTGGGCAGCGTAACCACCTTATCTAATTTACTGCGCATGCTTTATTCCCGTGCCGGTGATTATCCTAAGGGACAAGGCATCATCTACGCTGAATCTTTTTCGCCCAATACGCCTGAAGGTGCATGTACCGAATGCCATGGCTTAGGCCGCGTTTACGAGATTACGGAAAAAACGATGGTGCCTGATGATAAGCTTACTATCCGTGAAAAAGCGATCGCTGCCTGGCCCTCGGCCTGGCAGGGGCAAAACCAGCGGGATATTCTGACCACCATGGGTATCGATATTGATACGCCCTGGAAAAATCTCCCTAAAAAAGACCGGGACTGGATTCTGTTTACCGAGGAACAGCCGGTAGTACCGGTTTACTCCGGCTACACGCACGAAGAAATTCAGCGGTTTATCAAAAATAAACGCCAGCCCGATTATATGGGAACGTTTACCGGTGCCCGCCGCTACGTGCGGCATACCTTTGCCAACTCGCAAAGCGCACTGATGAAAAAACGGGTAAGTCAGTATATGCTCAGCAGTGAATGCCCGCTTTGCCATGGCAAACGGCTTAGGCAGGAATCACTATCAGTTAAGTTCGCTAATTTTGATATTGCTGAACTATCAAGGCTATCGCTGGAAAAGTTGGCAGCGATATTTGCGCCGTACGCAAATGGCGAGGCTGCTTCTTTTAAAAAAATGATAGCTGCGCATCCGGAAAAGGTAGTGGTTGCCAGACGGATCGCTGAAGATTTTGTGGCTCGTTTACAGGTAATGCTTGACCTTGGGTTGGGTTACCTGACTATCGAAAGAAGTACGCCCACGTTATCTCCGGGCGAATTGCAGCGATTACGTTTAGCTACACAGGTGCGTTCTAATCTGTTCGGGGTTGTTTATGTATTGGATGAGCCGTCGGCAGGTTTGCATCCCGCTGATACCGAAGCGCTCTTACGCGCTTTGGATAAGCTGAAGGCTTCCGGCAACTCATTGTTCGTGGTGGAGCATGAAATAGATGTGATCCGCCATGCAGACTGGATTGTAGATGTTGGCCCGGCAGCCGGTGAAAAAGGCGGGCATATTTTATACAGCGGCTTACCAGAAGGCTTGCGCGATGTAAAAGAATCGCTGACCCGTCATTACATATATGAGGATGCGGTTAAACGTATCAGCGATCCGCGTATTCCAAAAGACTGGTTAAAACTGGAAGATATCAGCCGGAACAATCTTTCTAATTTGAATGCAGCCTTTCCATTAGGTGTGTTAACAAGCGTAACCGGTGTTTCAGGTTCAGGTAAAAGCAGTTTGGTCAGTCAGGTATTGGTGGAACTGGTAGCAGAACAGTTAGGGCTACAGGTTGACATCACCGCTGATACTGAAGAGGATCCGCTGGAACAATCCGAAGTGCAGACGCTTGGTGGTAAGATCACCGGCGGCATGAAGGGGATCAAAAGATTAGTAGTGGTTGATCAAAAACCCATAGGCCGCACGCCGCGCTCCAATCTGGCCACTTATACGGGCTTGTTCGATCATGTACGTAAATTATTTGCCGCAACACCGGCGGCTAAAGCCCATAAATTTGACGCTGGTCGCTTTTCATTCAATGTTGCCAAAGGACGCTGCCCGCACTGCGAAGGTGAAGGAATGGTGATGGTAGAACTACTGTTCCTGCCGAGTGTTTACACACCTTGCCCAACCTGCGGCGGCACCCGTTATAACCCTAAAACATTAGAGGTGCAATACAAAGACAAGAACATTGCGGAAGTGCTGGGACTTACCGTTGATGAAGCAGCTGGCTTTTTCGATGAAGAAGCCGTTATTAGCCGCGCGCTGGAAGTGGTATGTGAAGTTGGCTTAGGTTATCTTCGATTGGGACAACCGGCTACAGAGTTAAGCGGCGGTGAGGCACAGCGCATCAAACTCGCCACCGAACTGCAACGTGCCCAGCATGGCCAGACCTTATATATATTGGACGAACCTACCACCGGCCTGCATCCGTCTGATGTGGAGCGTTTACTCCTGCAATTGAACCGTTTGGTTGATGCCGGAAATACAGTAATCCTGGTAGAGCATGATATGGATGTTATCGCTGCCAGCGATTGGGTAATAGACATCGGCCCTGGTGCTGGTGATACCGGCGGTAATATTGTTGCAGAGGGTAGACCGTCAGATATGGTTAAAAATAAAAAGAGCCGCACGGCGCCTTATTTGGCTAAACACTTATGAAAGCATGTACTCCTTTTGATCTTATTTTTCCATTTTTCACGCAATAAATTAAGTTACGGAATCAGATGCTCTTTCCTGGGCCTGGCTACTTAAAAATTGCGTCACTTAGGTAAGTTCCAAAGTCTAATAATTCGTTGGATACTTGTTACGGCCGGTGATTCAAAACACCCCGCTTCATTCACTTGCATCTAAAATCTCTATTACTTTCCACCGTGGAAAACATTGACCTAAAACCTAGTTAATGTGAGAATGTGCTGTGTTAGGAACCCAAATTCTACCCACTTATCTGTGCATTAAATTCTTCTAAGTTGTTTTCAAGCATGAATATCAACATCCTCCTGTCATAAGAAAAAAAAATGCATGTCGATTTTACTCATAATGAAGTTCACTGCATTATAAGTAAAAAGCACTGTTTAACGTTCGGAATGGCTGTAATATACAATACGGAAACATGCAGATAAGCCATTACACCAAAACACTTGTCTGGGGCACCATATACTTTCCGCATGCAAGCTGATAACAGCTGTCACAAACGCGCTTGGATCATAAAATAACTTTTATATAACACGTATCATAGGTATGATGCATTATGTAGTTGTAGGACTGTACGATTCTGTAAGCTCTTTATTAGAAATTTACCTTTGCGATAAAATGCTCTACGTAGTCCTTTTGCCTTAAGGCATTCTCCTTCCCTATTCGCTTGACGAATAAAATGATGTAGAGTTAGTATTTGTCAAATATTGGCTTGTCTCTTGGCGTCCATAAACATGCTTTTTGCCCACAGGCTTTTAACGCATTATTGGCCCAGGTGTTACAGGTGTAAAAAAGATTATATCGTCTTTTGGCCTCATAAAATGCATCATGATCGTCATAATTGGCGTTGGTCTTGATATTAATCACACGGCCGTTTGTATCTGTTTCCAGGCTGTTTTCGATATACTCTATCAGTCTTAAATACTGTTTGCTGCTAATCTGAATCTTTTTACAAGACGGACTTTCTTGCAAGCTGTTATGAAATGTTGCATGTATGGCCGAACTGCTTAAACCAAAGGCAGCCTTAAAAGCAACGCTGAATTTTAGCTGTGCCCAGGTAGGCGTATTTAAATAAAAACCCTTGTCGCCCCAGCCAAAGGCTACCCATCTCGCATTGATATCGGGATTGACAACGTTGTTGAAACTGATTTCATTACTCCAATCTTTATGTGCTGTTTTTATAGGCACCACAATGTCTGTATGCACACCATTTGTGAGTATATAGATTGTAACATTTCTATTTAATTCGGTTTCTGCTGGCACGCTGATGGTGGGTATAGTAAAGGCAGCAATTAAATAAACAGCCACAAACCCCAAAAGGCTTAGCGCAGTGTACAGTATAATTTTAAATAGCTTTTTCAAATGTTTGATTTATTGGTTTAAACTTAATACACTTTTGAAGCCAAGGTAACCCGGCATTTGATAAACATGTATTAAAAAGTGCAAAGCTTGCGGCTGTTAGGCGGGCATGGAACTGATCAGGTCAACTTTGTGCACGCAAAACTTTTGAAAGTTTTCTCTATGATTTGAAGATCATATATTATCGTTGGCAGCTATTTTATTTACGACACCGACTATGTTTATTTAAATACTTGATTCATTAGTACTAAATGTATAGATGTTAGCCCATGTATCAACGCTATACTTCCAAGCGGCTAATCTTATGACTTGCCCACTGTAGCTTTCCCACAATGGACATAATTCGAACCATATCTTAAATAATCTGAAAGTGTTAGAAGCCTATAAAGAACGTAACCTTAGTCCACAACTTTGCTTGGCTATTCCCGTTAATTTTTAACGTCAATCAACATCTCATATTTTAGCAAAAAAAAAGCGTTGATTAACTAAACTGCAATGTATTTACTTGATGTACACTACATTTCACTGCTTGATCAGTAAATTGGAGGCGTTATGAGAAACGCCTACAATCATGGTGGGAGAATCCATGGGCATAGACAAGTAGCTTAGAAAGCAAACAAGCCATTCCGTTGCCATTTTGACTATAACATATGTTTGGTTATTAAAAAATCCATCAATTCTCTAACAAAACTAAATTGCACTCGCGCTCAATACTCCCCAGCTTAATTACCCATTTTTGGTTTAAATAGTTGGAGCAAACGCCATTAAGTTACCGGTTGGAGCGACCAAAAAAAACAGAAAGCATTGGAAAAATGCTAATGATGATGAGAGCCAGACCCGCGTACCGGGCTATTTTCTCCATGAACTGTATCGTATAAGGATTACCATAAGATTTTAACTCTTCAATACCAGTTGCGTTAAGCCCTGTTGAACTGTGGTTTGTCGATCTGAAATCTGAGCGCAAAACCGCTATAATGGATAGAACTGCTCAAATAATGCTCATGGTTTACTTTTTTATGGAGAATTTTAGAGGAGAATTATTGGGTTGACCAAATTATTGTGCTCAACCTTCATTGTCAATTGATCTAATATTAACTTTTATAACACTTATTTATTTAGCAGAACGATGGTCTTTAAACAGCCGATAAATCGAATAGATGCCAGGAACCATCGGCAATATCGCGGTCCACATCCCCGCGAAGTAGTACTTACCAGTAGCAGCGTAATAATAGTTTGGCATATTCAGTATCTGCGTATCCTTAATTGTTCTGCTGATCGCTTGCAGGTTTGTCGGGTCTAATTCTGGCCGTAGCAGCGGAAAGATAAAATGGGTAAACTCGGCTACGCCCGGTCCTATGAAGATGAACCAGGCAACAAACCCGGCGATTGGGATGCGATAATAGAGCCCCAGCGTGGTGAGTGTGTAAATAGTCGGACCTATCAGCGCAAAGACCAGCAAAAAGCTTTGTTCACTCCAGGGTATATTAAAGAGCCTGCTCATGGCCGGCCCGAATCCGGTCAGGTATTCCTCCGCAATATGAATTTGCAAACCTGCAACGGTCAATATAAACAGTGGTAAGATTACAGACGGATTAGCAGGCTTCCGGAGATAGGTAATACACCAGCAAACCAGGGCAATGAGGGCTGATCCCCCCACAATAATGACTGGTGGCAGTCCAATCTTGACATATCCGGCTAACGGCGCTGCCAGGCAAAAGATGACTGCGGTTGCAAGACTTATTTTTTGATTTATATTTAACGTTTGCATCGATGTGGATTTTAGCTGCCAAACCTACCAGATGAAGCGTTCTTATCTTTTTACATAAGTTAAAAAATCACTTCCTTGCCCTGATCCTGCTTAGGGAAACCTGGGTAATGCCAAGATAGCTGGCTAGATCCCCCAGAGTGATCCGTTGCAGCAAAGCCTGGTTGTTCGTAACAAAGCGGGCATAGCGCTCGGCAGGGTTATCTTCGAGCATCTCGGTGATCCTTTGCATCATATGAGTCGCCGCTTTTGCTAGCAACTTACTAAAAAATGTTTCCATACAATGGTGCCGTTGACAAAGGGTTTGTAAGTCATCGTAGGAAAGTGTCGTATAAGAGGTATCCTCTAATGCCACTACTGCGTAGCCAGATGGCTGTTGGTTTCCAAAACTATCCACTACGGTAAAAAGGTTGCTTTCCGTAAAAAACCGCATGATAAACTCTTTGTCTTCTTTAAAGAAAAACGTCTTGGCAAGTCCCTGGTTGATGAAGAACAAATACTTGCAAGTATTACCGTCCTGCAGCAGGTAATGCCCTTTGGCTATATGCTTTGTCGTCAATTTGGTTCGCAGATCGACTTTGGCGCTTTCAGTTAACCCCGTCAAGCGGTTACAGTGTACGATGAAATTTTCCATAATAATGCTTAGACAATATTACAACCTGTCTTTTTAACAATCCTAAAGATCAGCAAAACAACGCAGTAATTTTTGGGATATATATTAATACATTTATAAGCTAATTTATCAGCCCTTGAATTCAGAAGTTCAATCAACAGCACAGAATGCTAAACGTCCTGTGATAAGTAAACTATTGCTTATCTTTGGTCTCGCCATATTACTCTGCGGCGAAGCGTATTTTGCTTACCGCCTGCATATCCTTTCTGCCCAGCAGGAAGAGATCAAAAAAGATTATGCTGCCGCTAACAATATTACCCTTGGCTTATTTTCTGTGGAGGAATGGCATGATGAAATAGCCGGTATTTTAAACCATCAGGTTCGGCATTTCAGTTTAACAACCAAACAAAAGGCCCAACTGCAGAAGGAAGTAGAACAAATCATTCTGGCACTGATCAACAAAGCCGAAGCTTTGGTTGAAAAGCCGCAGAAATCGATTGGCGGGAAAATCAAAAGATTTGCTGTAAAAACCTTTGTTAAAACAGACAAAATCAAGGCAGAGGTGCCTGCGTTTGCACGGATGGTTATTGCCAAGGTAGATAACCCCGCAAATAAAAATCAAATCAGCAAAATGGCCATGGGAAAGGTTGCTGCGTTGGAACGCACGCCATACCTGGACAGCACCATCAAAGCCAATCATGCGATCACCGGCAGCCTGTATAAGAAATATCAGGTTACTGACCGCGATGAATTAAATAAGCGTCTTAACCGGTCTCTGGACCAGATACGTACGACGATGTATACTTTTTCATCGGTTATGCTGGGCATCGTCCTGGCTGTGCTGCTCTTATGGTGGCTGCTCCGGAAGAACACCGCATTACATGCAACATTATTCATTATGTCGCTGCTTTTTGCCTTTATCCTGCTAGGCGTTGGCCTTACCGCATCCATGATCGAGGTGGATGCCCGCATCAAATCGCTCGACTTCATGCTGCTGGGTGAGCATGTCGTGTTTAAAGATCAGGTGCTGTTCTTTCAAAGCAAAAGTATCCTGGATGTTGTACATGTGCTGATCAGCCAGCCCAAAGTGGATTCAATTCTGGTGGGTGTATTAATCATGGTCTTCAGCATCCTCTTTCCGATCATGAAGCTATCGTCTACCGGTATACATCTGCTGGGCAGGCGTAAACTGGCTGAAAATAAATTCATCAAATACTTTGCGTTTCAGTCTGGCAAATGGAGTATGGCCGATGTGATTGTGATCGCCATCCTGATGGCCTATATCGGCCTTAATGGCTTGCTGGAAAGCCAGTTAGCGGCGCTGAAGATCAACAGCGATCCCCTGACCATTGTCTCGACGAATAATACGGCGCTGCAACCGGGTTACATCATTTTTATCTGCTTCGTATTATACAGCCTTATCTTATCTACCATTCTAAAATTCATTACACCACATGATGCGCATCAGCCGGTTAGTGCCGATGCTGATTCAACGGTAGATCCTTCCGTAATTGCTGCAGATCCAACAACATTGTCAGAGTCCACGTTTCGTGGAAGCAATATTATCGTGATCATTGCGCTGAGTATCGTTCTTTGTATTGAAGGATTTTGCGGCTACCACCTCAGCTTGTTTTCCCGTCAGCAAGAGCAGTTGAAACAAGACTATAGCACGATCAATAATATTACGTTCGGCATATTTTCCATTGACCAGTGGCGTGAAAAGATCATGGATGTAGTGAACGGCAGGGTCGATAACTTCAAAGTGAGCAGCCAGCAGAAAAAGGCGATGCAGGTACAGGTGGAAAAACAGTTGCACGGACTGGTTGCCAAAACTGCGAAAGAGATTAACAGGCCCCAAAAAACGTTTGCTGGCAAGCTGAAAAAGTTTGCCTTTAATCAAGTTATTGATGTTCGTGAAATCCAGGCGCAGGTACCCTCGTTCGCCAGAACGATCATTACGAAGGTAAACAGCCCGGCCAGTACCAAACGGCTCAAAAACATTGCGACCAGTAAACTGGGACAGCTGGAGCGCCAAACCTATGACAGCACCGGGGAGGCGCACATCATCATGGTTAAAGCCATGTACAAAAAATACCAGGTAAAGAACATAACCGAACTCAACAGTAAACTTAGCCGTCAGTTGGTAGACATTCGTACCGCCAGTTACCATTATGCCTATATCATGTTTGGCTGCGTAGTGCTCGTGACTATTTTGTGGTGGTTGCTTCGTCGTAAAGCACACTTGCAAAACACGCTGTTTGTACTGTCACTGCTCATTGCTTTTGTGCTCTTGGGGGTTGGGGTAACATCCTCCATTATTGAAGTTGACGCGCGCATGGGCAATATGAGCTTTATGCTGCTGGGAGAAAAGTTAGGCTTCGAGAACCAGGTGCTTTTTTATCAGAATAAGAGTTTGCTGGAAGTGATCCAGGTACTGGTGGCGCAGCCTAAACCGGACGCTATACTGGTGGGTGTTTTGCTATTTGTTTTTGTGATCGTATTGCCCATCTTGATCCTGATCGCCGCGGGTCTGCATGTGTTGGGCAATGAGCATTTGGCAGAAAACAAAATAGTGAAATACCTGGCTTTTGAATCAGGCAAATGGAATATGGCTGATGTGATGGTAGTGGGTATTGGCATGACATATATAGGATTGAACGGCATACTGAAAAGTCAGCTCGGGGGTTTGAACATTCATAATGATATGCTGACTACAGTTACCACCAATAATTCATCCTTGCAGCCTGGTTTTTTAGTTTTTGCAGCTTACGTACTCTATGAAATTGTTTTGGTCAGGATGCTGAAGCAGATCACTGCCCGGTCTTCAATTCAACATTAGCAGTAACTAAATGGCAGGACGACCGAATTGCTGTTACGACTAAAGTTATAAGGATTCCTGAACAACGATTGCAGTTTTTTAACATTTTAGAAGCCGTCTGCCGATGAAGTGACTTGCTTCGACAACGGGTGATTGTAGGTCAATCGGCTCTCAAATACAAATTGATTGACGGTCTTTTTTTCCATTACTTGACAAAGGCTCCATGAACTATTTGTTTCACGGATTCCATCGTTTAAAGTTTTGAATCTGCGAAGCCAACTATACTTGTTGCATTTTTAGGATCAAATGCCTCTTCATTACCGTTTCTGTAAATGATTAATTGCAATTCAGTAAGGCATCATGGCAGACGATTAGTTATTTGGAATAGAGTCGAAAAAATAGTAAATTTTGGTTTAGCCACTTATGTAGTTGGTACGCCAAACGAATAATAAATATTTTATTTGATCACTTAACTACTCCCAAATCCACATTTTTGATTAATGCTTCTTTTTCACTTGTTTACTTCCATACCTAATTTACAGGCAATGTAAAGTAAAAACAAGTGTCCTGCTCATCCTTCAATGGCTCAATACTAATCCTGCCACTGTGCCTCATGATGATCTCTGAGTACAAAAAACAGTCCTATTCTGAAACCTTCTACATCCATTGGGGCCGATGCCTCCCTTTAAAATTTTTGAAATGCTTTGGCATGTTAATCCTAATTGAGACCAATCTTGTGATCTATAATTTTGAGCTTTACATTCGATTACGTTTCGTCTAAGTCAATCTGGATATTTTGGTTTTCCGGTGAACATTTGAGTGCATTGTTCATTAAATCCGTCAACACCTGGGCAATTCGGTACCGGTCCGCATGTATAGTGAAAGCTCTAGCAGGGCAGTATACACATAGTTGATAATCTGAAATGATAAGTGTCGGGGTTAACTGATATACGATACTATATTCGAGTTAGTTACACAGTTTTCCGCATACCCTTGGCTCCTTAAAACCGAATTATACGATTCGTTTTTTCTTGTAAATTACAAGTTTTTTAATAATCAAATGCCGCTTCAAATAAAAATAAAGCCGCTGCATAAATAAGTAGGCAGCGGCTCTAAGGTGTGTAATTAATGTAGCAACATTTAACTATCGGCCAGCGCTTCAGCTTCTACCCTACCAGGGTATACCTTTAACGCTTCCTGTAAGCAGTTCATGGCACTTTTCAAATCATTACTATTGAGCACGTAAGCCATACGTACTTCGTTTTGACCTGCTCCTGGTGTGCTATAAAAACCCGTTGCGGGGGCCATCATTACGGTGGCGTTATGGTAGCTAAAGCTTTCGAGCATCCATTGACAAAAACGGTCGGCGTTATCTATAGGGAATTTGGCCACCACATAAAAGGCACCGCCCGGGTTAGGGCAAAATACGCCATCCATTTGGTTAAGGGCATTTACCAGCACATCACGGCGGTGGGTATATTCCTTATTTACCGTTTCAAAGTAGGCATCGGGTGTGTCTACCGCGGCCTCTCCTGCTATCTGCTCCACCAAACCCGGACTAAGGCGGGCTTGTGCAAACTTTAATGCAGCCTTTAACACTTCTTTGTTCTTGGTAATTAAACAACCTAAACGGGCACCGCAAGCGCTGTAACGTTTACTTACCGTATCCATCACAATTACATTTTCTTCCAAACCGTCGAGGTGCATAGGCGATATAAAATCGCGCCCATCATAGCAAAACTCCCGGTAAGCTTCATCCGAAAACAGGTACAAATCATATTTCAATACCAGTTCTTTTAAAGCCTGCATTTCTTTCTGAGAATACAGATAACCCGTAGGGTTGTTAGGATTGCAGATAATGATAGCCTTCGTACGGTCGGTAATCAATTTTTCAAACTCGCTAATGGCCGGCAAAGCAAAACCATTATCGATATACGACAAGATAGGTTTTACCACAATATCGCTCTGGCAGGCAAAACCATTGTAATTGGCGTAAAATGGTTCAGGAATAATTACCTCATCACCCGGGTTTAAGCAGGTCATCATCGCTATGGTAATAGCTTCTGAGCCGCCAGTGGTTACAATAATATTTTCGGGTGCGATGTTGTAATCAAGCTTATTGTAATACTCGGTCAGCTTTTTCCGGTATGATAATGTCCCTTCAGACGCTGTGTAGGCCCAAACTTTAAAGTCTATATTTTTTACCGCATTCAGCATGCCTTCAGGCGTCTCAATATCGGGCTGACCAATATTTAAGTGATATACTTTTTTACCTTCCGATTTTGCTTTTTCGGCAAAAGGCGTGAGTTTACGTATGGGCGAGGCCGGCATGTGCTGCCCTTTGTTAGAGATGATTGGCATTTGACAAAATTACAAAAAAGGCAGTAAACAAATAGGGACGCAAAATTTGCGTCCCTATGAAAGTATCTTTAATTGTTGGGTAATTATCGGCTACTGGCTACTGTTTCAACCACTTCACCTAAAATAATAAGGTTTTTAACCGGCGTTTTTGCATTTGAGGTAACCACAATAGTTTTGCTGAAAGGCGAAGCTACCGCGGCATTATAAGTAATAGAGATCTTTCCCTTAGCACCTTTCATTACCGGGGTCTTGGTATAATCGGCAATGGTACAGCCGCAAGTTGGTCTAACTTCGCTTAAAATAAGCGGCTCTGTACCAACATTAGTGTATTCAAATACAGTAGTTACCGGCTTGCCTTTGGTTATCTTGCCAAAATCATGCTTTTCTTCGTTAAATTTAAACTCAGGTTTTTGACTGTCCTGTGCAGATGCGGTAATAGTAAATCCTAAAATTACGGCGCAAAGTATGATTAGTTTTTTCATATGTATTGCTGTTTGACACAAATATAATTTAATAGTTTAACTTACAACAAAAATGATGCATAGTTTTAAAGTTACATTAGGTAAATGTTTTTGCAGATGAAATCAATGCATAATTTTTTATTTTTACAACCTAAATAACAGTCTATGCCCGAAAGCACACTACCGGCTACCGGCAGTTTTATGGATAACGAGTTAAGCTTTAACGATTTCAGGAAAATTGTTATAAACGATTACCGCATTGGCTTTGAAAGCAGGCAAGCCAGCTTACTGGGCCGCCGTGAGGTACTTACCGGTAAAGCTAAATTCGGCATTTTTGGCGATGGTAAAGAGGTTGCCCAGCTCGCTATGGCCAAAGCTTTTAAAAAAGGCGACTGGCGCGCAGGCTATTACCGCGACCAAACCTTCATGTTTGCCACAGGCATGAGCACGCTTAAAGAATTTTTTGCGCAGCTTTATGCACACCCTGATATTGAAAAAGATCCGGCATCGGCAGGCAGGCAAATGAATTGCCACTATGCCACCCGCTTTGCTAACCCCGATGGTACCTGGGTAAACCAAGCCGAAACCATGAACTGCTCGGCCGATATATCGACCACCGGCGGACACATGCCCCGCTTACTGGGTTTGGCGTATGCCTCTAAACTGTACCGCCAAAATAAGGAACTGGAAGAAATGAAACAGTTTTCTGTTAACGGTAACGAGGTAGCATTTGGTACCATAGGCAATGGCTCCACCTCCGAAGGTATCTTTTTAGAGACTTTTAACGCTGCCGGTGTACTGCAGGTGCCCATGGCTATATCTGTTTGGGACGACGCCTATGCTATTTCAGTCCCAGCCAGTTTACAAACCACGAAAGAAGACATTTCTGAAGCCTTAAAAGGCTTTCAGCGTGAAGATGGTACCAATGGTTACGAAATATTTAAGGTTCGCGGCTGGGACTACCCTGCTCTTTGCGAAACCTACAACATAGCTATCGACCTTTGCCGCACACAGCACGTTCCGGTGTTGATACACGTAATTGAGATTACACAGCCGCAAGGCCACTCCACCTCCGGCTCACATGAACGCTATAAACCAGCCGACCGCTTAGCCTGGGAAACTGAGCACGATTGCCTGGTGCAAATGCGCAAGTGGATGTTAGATTCGGCTGTTATCTCTGAAGCGGAATTAGATGAGTTGGAAGAAACTGCGAAAAAGCATGTGCGCAACAGCCAGCGCGAAGCATGGAACGAACTTTCGGCCGAAATTAAAGCTGAAATGGAAGAAGCAGCCGCTTTGATAGAGCAAATGGCCAATCATTCTTTAAATAAAGAATTGCCTGCTGTTGCTTCTGCTCTGCGTGCTACGGTTGATCCGGGCCGGCGCGAGATTGTAAGCGCTGTACGTAAGGCGCTGCGCTTAACTAATAAAGAAACTACTGCCGAGCGTAAGAACCTGCTGGAGTGGTTGGCTCATGAAAATGAACTGAACCGCGAACGTTTTAACTCTAAGCTATTCAGCGACACGCCTTTATCTCCATTGCATGTTCCGGTTGTTGCCGCTACGTATGATAGCGATGCCAAATTACTTGACGGGCGCGAGATACTGAATGCCTGTTTTGATTTAGCCTTTGAACGCGATGAACGCATTGTTGCATTTGGTGAGGACGTAGGCGCCATTGGCGATGTAAACCAAGGCTTTGCGGGCTTGCAAGCCAAATACGGCAATTTGCGGATCACTGATACCGGAATACGTGAGAATACCATTATTGGCCAGGGCATGGGTTTGGCTATGCGTGGATTGAAACCTATTGCCGAAATACAATACTTAGATTACTGGATTTGGGCCATTACCGTGTTGAGCGATGATTTGGCCAGCTTAAGCTACCGCACACGAGGCGGACAAAAAGCGCCTCTAATTGTGCGTACGCGTGGTCACCGTTTAGAGGGTATATGGCACTCAGGTTCTCCTATGGCCTCTTTACTGGCTAATTTGCGCGGCCTACATATTTGCGTTCCTCGTAATATGACGCAAGCTGCCGGCATGTACAACACGCTTCTTCAAGGCGATGAACCCGCCATTGTGATAGAAAGCCTGAACGGTTACCGGTTGAAAGAAAAAATGCCATCTAACATAGGCGATTTTACCGTTCCGTTGGGTAAAGCTGAGGTAATGCTTCAAGGTACTGATGTTACCGTAATTAGCTACGGTTCAACCCTGCGTATTGTGCAGGAAGCAGCAGAGGAACTGGCCACCATGGGTATTAATATAGAGATTGTAGACCCACAAACCCTCTTCCCATTCGATAGTGATAGGGAGTGCGTAAAATCACTTCAAAAGACCAATAAGCTGCTTATAGTTGATGAGGATGTGCCGGGCGGTGGTTCGGCCTACATATTACAAAACATATTGGAAGATCAGGGTGGTTATAGCCACCTGGATGCAGCTCCGCAAACGTTGTGCGCAAAGGCTCACCGTCCGCCTTATGGTTCTGATGGCGATTATTTCACCAAGCCATCAATAGATGATATAATTGAAGCGGTTTATGCCATGATGAATGAGAGTAGTCCGGCTAAATTCCCGGCCATATATTAAGGTCGAAAGCAAGCGAAATGTACTGCTTTAAATATTTAAGAAGTTAGGTTATTCCGCATCTTATTTACAAAAAACTTCATATTTCTTCAAAAAAACAGAGTGGTCCAAAAACCATGTGGATCACTCTATTTTACACTTGCTGTTTCAATTTTTTACGGTGTACCCAACTTTCGGGGTGTCATTTTTAAAGCCTATCTTTACATCATTTATAACATGTATAGGCTGCTAATTATTTTTCTTTTCTGCACCTTAAATGGCTTTGCACAATATCCGTATGAAAAGCATCCGGTTATTAAGTACAAGCGTGCCGCTATCAGGCTAGATCAAAATAATTCCCAAACATATTTCAAAGCATACGCCTACGCCAAGAAATACATGTTCAAGTTTATAGCACCTGCCGCTCCGGATGGATGTAATCTTTTTCTGTATCTCGACGGTAAGCTAATCAAACGCATGGCTGTAGATGACCAGTTTGACTGGCCGCTGAGGGATGGATTACTGTACATTGGCGATATTAATGGCGATGGTTTAAAAGACTTTAAAATAGCTTACCCTAACAATGGCAGCGGCCTGGCCGGCTCGCTCATTAAAAAGATCTACCTGTTTAATTTAGGAAAGAATAAGTTTCAGAAAATATCTTTCGTAGATTTTGCATGGGATTATGAGCGTGATTTTAATGGCGACGGCAAATTTGAGCTATTTGGCCAAAGCTACCTCTCCTACCAAAATCATGCCTATTGGGTCTACGATCTGTACAGCTATCAGAAAGGCAAATTGGTTAATGTGAGTAAAACTTATAATTACCCTATAATGATCCAGTTTTTGGGGTCGAAGGAAAATTATAAGATCACTAATAAAGTGCCCCGTAACCAAATGAAACAGTTTAGCAGGCCACTACCAACAAACTACAATCAGGAAGATCTGAATAACTAACAAGTGATCTTCGTAAGCGCCTCTGCCCCTGCGTTGACCTTTAATTTCTTTTTGCGTTAAGGATTGAAGTGGATACCTGCCCGTGATTAAGGCCTGCAGGCGTATGAGCGGAAAGCCTGGCCCGGAGGGAAACGCCCTGTTGAAGTTAGCGGTTATAGAATTCAGTTGTTTACTGCCTTAACAACTCAACAGCCTAATAACTTCATATTATCTCCTTAACTTAACAACAAACCCTTACTTTTGCCGCAAAACAAAAATCAATCATTACAATGGATAGTACCACTTTTACCACCATAGCCGAAAACATTAAAACCCGCCGTACCATTAAACCGGGTATGATGAACGGCCAAAAAATCCCTAACAGCCATGTTGCCGCTTTATTAGAACTGGCCGACTGGGCCCCTACTCACGCCTTTACAGAGCCTTGGCGCTTTGTAGTTTATGAAAACCCTACTACTTTCTGTCAGCAACATGCCGAATTATACAAGCAGGCTGCCGAAGCTGCGGGCAACTTTAACCCAACTACTTACAATAATCTGGCTAACATGGGCGCTAATGTATCGCACGTTGTTATTGCCATTATGCACCGCAGCGAGTTGTCTAAATTACCAGTGGTAGAAGAAGTGGCTGCTGCATCTTGCGCTATACAAAACCTGTTGTTAGGTGCTACGGCCTTAAATATAGGCTCGTTCTGGAGCACCGGTGGTGCTACCCTGAAACCTGTTATGAAAGAGTTTTTAGGCTTGGGACAGGAAGACCAGGTACTGGGCCTTTTATACCTGGGTTACAGCGATGTACACCCTGAAGGCGTGCGTAAAACACCTTTGGAAGAAAAAATTAAATGGGTAGCCTAAGCTAACTTTAAACAAAACCTTTTCGTATAACTGCGGGTTAATATATGAGAATAATTTGACGCAGTATGGCAGCGTTAGGGTTATATTTGTATACTATCACAACAATTATAACCTTAACTTAAGCCTGTTGACTTTTAAATTGTACCATGATTAAAACTATCACCGGACATATGAAAAGAAGACTTTGGTTAGCCATTACCCTGCTAATTATTTTATCGTTTGCTATTATCAGTTCAAGATCGGCTACGGTTAAAAAGGCAGGTGCTATTGTAAAAAAGGAATCAAAAACCAATACGGTAAATAGTGCTTTTGCCGGATACGTATCTGATATTTATCAAACTGCTGGTTTAAAAACATCAGGTTTAGATTATGATGTTTTTCAGAAAGCGATTACCGGATACTACAATCTTAAACAAAACAATAAGATTGCCGCCAACAGCAGCGTAGTTACCGTAGTTGATTTTAATAAAGCCAGCACCGTTAAACGCATGTGGATTGTTGACCTGCTTAAAAAGCAGTTGTTGCTGAACACCTGGGTTGCCCACGGACAAGGAAGCGGTGACGATTTAGCGACCCAGTTTTCTGATAAAACCGACTCGCATCAAAGTAGCTTAGGTTTTTACGTAACCGACGATGTTTATTATGGCAAGCATGGCCGCTCGTTACGTTTAGATGGCATGGACGCAGGCTTTAACAGCAATGCACGTTCGCGTGCGGTGGTATTGCACGCTGCAGCTTATGTGTGTGAGAACACCATTAAACAACTGGGACGCTTAGGACGCAGCTTTGGTTGCCCTGCGGTATCGCCGGAGGTGTCTAATCAAATTATTGATTTGATCAAAGGCCACAACATGCTGTTTGTAAACGCCAATGTAAGCGGCTATAACTCTAAATATTTAAACGATAGTTTGCTATCGCAATTTACAGCTCCCGCCGATAGTTCGGTTCAGCTTTCCAAAGCAGGGATTTAAGATAACATCATAAGAAGTAAAAAGCCCTTGTAAGTTCTACAAGAGCTTTCTACTTTTATAATTGCTGATGCGCTATTTGTTCTTCACAAACTCAATGGCCTTAAAGTTTAGTCCGCCCTCGTCTACATTTACTTGCAATTTGTTCAAACCTTTACGAAGCTTTATGTTTTTGAACTCTAAATAGCTCCAATCTTTTGTCGTAATTGCTTTGCCTGGGTAATGAACAGTCTCCAAGTTCAAAGAAACTTTACCCTTTCCAACTTCTGATGCTACTTTTAGTTTGACGGTATAAACACCCGCTTGCTTCACGTTGAAAGTATATTTAAGCCACTCGCCATCCTCCATACTATAAATGTGGTAGCCGTCATTGTCTGCCTCAATATCTACGCCGTCGTTACGATATACATGGCCACGGTTTCCCTGGGTTTTTACGCCGGGCGTATATTGGTAGCTTGAGGTGTCTTTATCGTAATAAGCCTTGCGCTGGCTGCCCAAATCATAATCTACCGCATTAATGGTGGCTTTACCGATTACGGTGACGCTTTTGAATGGCACGGTTACATCCGTTTTTACCTGCCTAAACATAGCATCGGTTACATCGCGGTGGTAAATATTATTCTCCAGTTTAATATTCTCTAAAAACTCATCCAGCGTGGCAATGGCCTCACTCTGGCTTGGTTTAGGAGCCTTGCCATACCAGTAATCAATTAATTTTTGGTACGATGGTGTAAGCTTAATTTCAAGCGGATTATTGATACCGATCTTCTTTTCCTGCCACCAGCTCCAGCCAATGTTTTGCCCTTCCACCAGCTTAATAGCTTCGGTAAACCAGGTGTTGGAGTTCTCGCCAGATTCACCCATCCAAAGCGGCACATTATTATCGCGGCTCATGTTCAGAAAGTTTTGAATAGAACCCAGGTTGTTGAAGTTGCCATACTTGTGAAAGCTCAGCACCATATTATTGTCCCACAGGGGGAACACTCCCCGGTAATTATTACCGAATCCATTGCCCTCAATAATGATAATGTGGTTTTTATCTACCTCGCGTATAGCCTTGGTAATATCTACCATCAACTGGCGCAGCGGGGCGTTCCTGGTTTCTTCGGTGCCCTTTCTATCGGTAGCTTTTTCAAAGCCCCAGTTAGGTTCGTTAATAATATCATAGCCGCCTATGTAAGGCTCATTAGCGTAACGCTGTGCCAACTTTTTCCACAACGCTATCATCTTTTGCTGGTTGGCAGGGCTATCCCAAAGCGAAGGTTTTGATGCGTCACGGTCAGATATGGCCAGGTCGTTACCTTGTCCGCCGGGGGCTGCGTGCAGGTCGAGTATGAGGTACATATGGTTAGCCTTACACCATTTCAGCAAACTATCGGTCATAGCAAACCCTTTTTCCAGCCAGGTATTTTGTCCGGCTACGGGCTCCTGTTCAACTGGCAGGGTGTACAAGGCGTAATGCATGGGTAGCCTGATGGAGTTAAACCCCCAGGAAGCCATCGAATCGATATCAATTTTACGGGTATGATTAGTGAGCCATTTATCGTAGAACCTATTGGCGTACTCTGCCCCTGCCACATCGGCTATACGGGCTTTGATGCGGTATTGCTGACCTGTGTTGCCCAACTTAAACATATAACCTTCCTGCAGCATCCAGCCGCCTAAACCCATACCGCGTAGAATTACTTTGTTGCCCTTGCCATCAGTTATTAACCTGCCTTTAGCCTTTAAGAACGTTTGGCTTTGTGCCGGGAGCACCATGGTGAGGATGCTAAAACAAGCAGTCACAAACGTACGACCAAGTGCCGACTTGTTCATATGAAAAACAGGGAAGTGAGGAAGCATTTTTGAGGTTATTTTAATGGTGATGTGTGCTGCCAAAAATATTGAATTAGCGTTCAATAAAATAAGAAAAATGCACATTTAAACAGTATATGAACCGCTTAAATATATATATACGCTTTATGAACATTAACAAAAATGTGCGTATAGAACGCATACGCAGCATTTTCAACTAATTAACCTCCATTGCAAATTTCTTTGATACGCTTTAACCGCAAGACCATAAATATTTAAGAAAAACGGTCATATTGACACTAAAAAACTATTCGCGCTTATTATCAAAAGCTTACATTTTACTCAAGATTTTCTTGCCTTAACAGCCTCATGGTTAGCTTATATTTACATTAACCAATTACACCAGGCACCACTTATAATGAAAAGAAAATTAACGGGCATGCTCATGCTCCTCTTGTTTGCGCAAGTTAGTTTTGCGAAATCTTATTTAATACATAATGAGCAGGAGTTTAAAGCCGCAAATGATAACGCACGTCCGGGTGATGTGATCAGGATTGCTAACGGCACGTACGCGCCATGGGCCGTAACGCTATCGGCCAGCGGTACCAAAACACAGCCCGTAACGTTAACTGCCGAAACCGTGGGCAAGGTGATCTTCACCGGCGACGTTAAACAAACGCTTATCAAAGTCACCGGTAACTATGCCGTTATAAACGGTATTAATTTTACCGGTTGCAAGCTGTTGAAAGAAGATGGCAAGACCGGGTTGCTTATAAACCTCGATAATACGCAATACTCGAAGATCACGAATTGCTATTTTGAAAAAAACCGCGGAACGGTGCAGTTTATGGGTTTGGTTATTGTATCGGGCACGGGGCAGCATAACCAAATAGCCCACTGTACCTTTAACGGTAATATTGACGAACTGGATATACAGGTTAAAATTACCAAAACGGCCGATTGTCCGCTTTATACGCTCATTAACAACAACGTCTTCCAAAACAAAGAAAAGGTTAGCTGGAAGGTATTTAACGGCGGCGAATGTGTGCAGGTGGGCCAGGACCCGGTATTGTTAGGTACCAGGAGCCCCAAAACCACTGTGCGCAATAACCAGTTTACCCGCTGCAACGGCGAGGGCGAAGTGATCAGCAACAAGAGCAGCGATAACAAATACATCAAAAACGTATTTGAAAATTGCGATGGCGAACTGGTAATGCGCGGCGGCCATGATTGCCTGATAGACAGCAATACCATTAAAGGCGGCGACAGCGGCATACGCATTAACGGCACCGGCCACACCGTAACCAACAATACCATTAGCGATGTTAAAACTGCCATTCGCCTTATGTACGGTATGGCGAAGGGTAAAAACGAAGTAGGCTTTTACATTGCACCTAACGGCTGCCTTATTCAAAACAACACCATTAGCAATGCCACCACAGGCATACTTGTTGGCGATAATAAGAATCAGGATTGGACCGGAAAATTTGACACCACGCGTTATCCATCGAGGGTAATGCAGGATGTGCCCCCAACCAATAATAAGTTTGATAACAACAAGTTTACCGGCGTTACCAATAGCATAGTGTACCAATAACTATGTTAAAGCATAATTTCGGGCTTTAAACGGCTCCTTATTGCAGTATTTAATATATTTGAATACAATTAAAAAAACCACCAGTTAACTGCATGCGGCCACTTCGTTTTAAAATGAATGGCGACGGTATACCCCGGTAACTGCTATTTATTGCTTTATATATATGGATAGAATGCTACCTGCTATGCATTTCTCTTATTCTAAAAAATGGCTGTTGGCTACTTTACTGAGCCTGCTTTTTGCCTTGCCGCTATTTGCCCAAAAAGCTATAGTGATTGATAGCAGTCTTAAACAGTATAAGTTTACCCTGAACGAGATTGAATGCCTGGAAGATACCAGCAACCGGCTTACGTTTGCCGACGTTAGGCTACCGCTAAACAACCGGCAATTTAAGGCCAATAATTTATTTTTTCCCAATAACCAAAATCGTACTTCTACCTACTGGTACCGCATTAGGGTTAGGCTCCATAAATCTACCGTAGATAAAGCTGCACTTTTTGAGTTCTTCGACCAAACCACCGATGAGGTTACCGCCTACATTCCCGATGAGCAGGGCTTATATACAGCCAGTAAATCAGGAGCTAAAATTGATTTCAATTCGCGCTTGTACCAGCACAAAAATTTCGAATTCCTGATCAAGAACCCCAGTGAAGGCGAGTATACCTATTACTTCAAGCTAAAATCGCACAATCTGGTTAACGTAATTATAGTATACCGTACGCTCGATTACTTTATTCATTATGCACTGAACGAGTACCTCACCTTTGGCTTGTTCTATGGCATGATTCTCATTTTTTGCTTCCATAACCTGCTCATGTTCATGGCGGTTAAAAAGCGGCAATATCTCTACTATGTGTTCTATATTTTGAGTGTGGCCATATACGAAATGAGTGTAGACGGCATTGCCTTTCAGTACCTCTGGCCTAAAACACCCATACTTAACGATTATGCTTATGGTACGGCCCTGTACCTGCTCAGCGTATTTGCCCTCATATTTACCGAAGAATTGTTACAGGCAAAAAAACGGGCCGGGCGCTTTTATAAGCTTATAAATTACACCGTTCTACTAAGAACGCTATACTTCTTATACTGCCTGTTATTTGATAAAAGCCTGTTTGCCTACAAGTTTGTAGAGATCATTCCATTATCTATTGCGTTTGCGGCGGGGCTACACATTTACAGGGGTGGCTTTAAGCCTGCAAGGTTTTTTGTACTGGCTTATGCTATTTTATTTACGGGCTTCATGATCAAGGCCTTAACTGCCCTGGGCTACGGCCGTATGTTGCCGGCCTTTGTGAGCTATTATAGTGTGGGCTTTTGTTTTGTGATAGAAATGGTACTGCTTTCATTTGCCATTGGCGACCAGGTGCGCATTCTACGTAAAGAAAAAGACGAAGCTCAGGAGGAAACCATTAAGCAAATGCAGATTAACAGCGAGCTTAAAGATTCTATAAACCGCGAACTGGAGCACCAGGTACAGGTGCGTACGAAGGAAGTGGTAGAAAAATCGCAGGAAATACTTGAGCAGTCCAAGACTATTGAGGAGCAAAGCGAGCAGCTCATTAGCATCAACCATTTATTGGAAGAGCAAGCTTCGGAAATTACCCGCATGAATGTATTGCTGGAGAAAGATAACATACAGCTCAAAACCAATATTGATAAGGTAACCGATGCCCGCGTGCTCTCGGCCGAACTAAACTTTGAAGAGTTCAGCGCCAAGTACCCCGACCAGGAAAGCTGTTACAAATTTCTTTCCGAACTCAAATGGAAGAACTGTTACCAGTGTACGCGTTGCAGCCATACCTCCTACTGTGCTGGTCGTGTACCGTACAGCCGCCGTTGCACCAAGTGCAGTTACGAAGAATCGGCCTTGCACAATACCATATTTGAGAATAATCGTATTCCCATTAACAAGGCGTTTTACCTGGTTTATTTGATCTATAGCAGCAAGGGCACTATCTCGTCGCACCAACTGTCAGATAAGCTGGGCATCAGGCAAAGTACCTGCTGGGCTTATGCCACGCGCATAAAGAAGGCTATGCAGGAGCAAAAACGGTCGCGCAAAAAAGACATTCCACAAGGATGGAGCACACTGGTTATATAGCAGAAGCTTAGTGCTCATGTCAATTAAACGCAAATATTAACTTTTAATTGAGTTGAGGGACCGTTATGCCTTACTTTTGCAGCGCTTACCAAAAGCGTTGCAGGTATGAGTGATCAGGCTATACATTTTCCATTTCCCAAACATTATTTGCGCATTGCCGTGGGTGCGGTATTCTTTTTACCGGGCTTAATTTTTGCCAGCTGGGCGTCGCGCATTGCCACCATACAGCAAACCCTTAATTTGAGCGATGCAAGTTTAGGCGCCATCTTGTTCTCTATACCGGTGGGGTTAATTTTGTCGCTGCCGGTAGCGGGCTGGCTGGTTTCGCATATTGGCAGCCGTAAGCTGGTTTTAGCGGGTTTGGTGATGTATGCGTTGGCTTTGATTGGCCTGGGGGCATCGCCCAACGTACCGTTGTTGGTTGCCTGCATGGTGCTGTATGGCTTTGCCAGTAACAGCGTAAACATTGCTGTAAACACACAAGCCGTTGCTGCCGAAAAGCTTTATGGAAAGCCTATTATGGGTTCTTTCCATGGGCTATGGAGTTTGGCCGGTTTTGCCGGGGCGGGCATTGGCACCATAATGATAGGCCAGGGCGTGGTACCAGTGCAGCACTTTGCGGTAATTGCTTTAGTGGTAATTATATTCCTATTCGTTTTTCAACGCTATTTGCTTGACGATAGTGCCAAAACCGAAACCGGCCCGGCCTTTGTGCTACCCGACAGACCGCTCATCAAATTAGGTATCATTGCTTTCTGCTCCCTCATTTGCGAGGGCGCCATGTTTGATTGGAGCGTAATCTATTTTAAAAAGATCATTAACGCGAGCGGTGCCTGGATGGGTGCCGGTTACACCTGCTTTATGTGTACCATGGCCCTGGGCCGCTTTGCCGCCGACTGGTTTGCCGCCCGTTTTGGCCTTAAACAAACCCTGCAATTGAGCGGCTTATTAACTGCATCGGGTTTACTGGTAGCCGTGATATTTCCACATTTGTATACCGCCATGCTGGGCTTCTTGCTGGTTGGCTTTGGTGTATCGTCGGTAGTACCTATGGTTTACAGTGTTGCCGGCAAGTCTAAAACCATGTCGCCGGGTATGGCGCTGGCAGCGGTGTCTACCATTGGCTTTGTGGGCTTTTTGGTTGGGCCACCGGTTATCGGCTTTATTGCCGGGGCATTTAGCTTGCGTATAAGCTTTATGCTGATTGCGGTAATGGGTTTATGTGTTACGGGGATTTCCAGTAAGGTTAAGTTATAAGAAGCATTAACATTTTTTTGATCGTTCAAAGCGACGTAACAACCTAACGCCGCTTATTAAACGCGTGCGATTGCCACGCTATCGCTCGCAATGACATAGTTTAAGATGAGTAAGATTTTAGTTAATTGACCTTAATATTCGGTTCCATCTGATCTTATGCAGTAGGTTGCCTTCGGAATCGGTGCTAAAAAAGGTGATCATAGCTTTACCGATGATGTGGTCTTCGGGTACGTAGCCCCAAAAGCGTGCATCAAGTGAATTATGGCGGTTATCGCCCATCATCCAGTAGTAATTCATTTTAAAAGTGTAAGCATTGCTTTCTTTTCCATTGATGAAAACCTTACCGCCCTTTTGCTCTACCTTATTGTTCTCGTACAACTCAATGGCGCGGCGATACAAGGTCATGGTTGAATCGTTAAGTGCTATGGTTATTCCGCGTTTAGGCATTACCAGCGGACCAAAATTATCGGCGTTCCATTTAAAGCGTTCGTCATGCGGAAACACAGCAGGGTCGTACTGTCCTGCTGCTTCAATAACAGGAACTATGCTTTTGATGTTAGAGTAACCTTTAAGTGTAGCTAATGATGCCTGCGGGATGATCATAACCCAGGTAGCCACATCGGTTTGCTGTAACGGTTCAATATGCAAATCGGTAAAAACACGTGGGTTAATGGTGCTGCCATCGGTAGTTACAGTGTAGGAGGTTTGCTGCTTTTCGGCATTAGGCGCCGGTTTTCCATTAATATAAACCTGGGCATTTTTAATTTCAAGCCTATCGCCGGGGGTGGCCTGGCAGCGTTTAATTAAATTGGTGCGTACGTCAACCGGCCGGTTATAAGCTGGGTCGGCTTCTTCGGGTTTGTTAAATACTACGATGTCGCCTTTTTTCACTTCGGAAACGCCCGGTAAGCGATAATAAGGAAGCTTAATGCCATCCCAATAAGTTTTAATACTATCCGACGTTATGGTAGATTCTAAAAACGGAACGGCCACCGGCGTGAAAGGCATCCGCGGACCGTAACTGATCTTGCTTACAAACAAGTAATCGCCTGTAAGCAAGGTACCCTCCATAGAGCCTGAAGGTATCGCATACGCCGAAAACAATAATCCTCTTACAATGGTAGAAACCACTACCGCAAACACGATAGCATTAAGCCATTCGCGGGCTGCTGATTTCTTAGCTTTATCGGTTTCTTTGGGGCTGCGTTTAAAGTTCCACTTCATGTTCATAGGTATATATACCTATGACGCCGCGCCGATGTATTTGTTACAACCCGTAGGTTACTTTTTAGCAGTATTAAGATCACGATCTGTTGGGTTCACAATATATTCATGATGCTCGCCTGCATGCCGCAAGATAAATTTCAACCTTTCGGGCGACTCCGTAATGTCTAACGTTAAGGTGGCAATTACATCGGGCAGGTTTTCCATAATGGTACTTACGTTGCTTCCCGAAGGCAGATCAATCAGTATATCGTCCTCAAGCGGTGTAATTTTCCAGTCTTTGATATTTGCATTAGTTAAAACGTCGATCCATTTTTGCTGATAGGCATTCATAGTAATTTAGCTGTTTGTTTTAAATTAAAGGCTATTTTGGTCATAAAGGTTTTATTTAAGAATGAAAAACTGTAGGTTTATTCAAATCACAACAAGCTTTACAAGTATGCTATATATAAGATATGCAATTAATACTATTCAGAGGCAGACCGGCAACCGGTAAAACAACCCTGTCAAACCTGCTCTCAGCTGAGATTAACGTGCCTATTATCAGGAAAGATGATATTTATGATCAGGTTATTCAATTATCCGTAAGCCATGAGTTGCGAAACAAAATAACATTCAATATTATCTACAGTATTCTTCGTAGTAATATACACAATGCATCCACTCTCATCATAGATTGCCCTTTTCAATATGATGAAGATATTAAAGTGTTAAGAGAGTGGTGCAAAATTCATTGTGTACAACTTAAAACGATACTTGTAACCTGCAGTGATGAAAACATTTGGGCAGAAAGATTTAATGAGCGTGCCAAAAATCCGGCACCTAATCAACTTATTACCAACTTTGAAGCATTCAGGGACCGTTACCAGTTGATGCACATCAAGCCGGATGATGGGGAACTTTTAGTAGATACGATCGATCCACCTGCTAAAAATCTTCCTAAGATCCTCCTTTTTGTGAATTGACATCATAAAAAACGGGCTGGTTATATTATGACCAGCCCGTTTTACAAAGAATGTTAAAACAGCTTACTTAGCCGAAAACTTGTAAATAGTTGTGGTTTTATACGTTTGGCCCGGCTTTAATTCTGTAGAAGGAAACTCGGGCTTATTAGGTGAATCAGGGTAATGCTGGGTCTCTAACGCAAAGGCAGTACGGTTATCGTCTTTTTTATCGCCTTTAAATTTGAACGCGCCTTTCATGAAGTTACCGCTGTAAAACTGGATGCCCGGCTCCTCGGTAAAAATCTCCATTACAATACCGCTCACATCGCCTTGTACGGTGGCTATCGGTGTTTGCAGGGTGTGTTTGTTCAGCACAAAGTTGTGGTCGTAACCCTGTCCGCTTTTTAACTGCTCATCACCTTCGTTAATGCGTGAGCCAATGGTAGTAGCCTTACGGAAATCGAACGGTGTGCCTTGTACAGTCGCAATTTTACCGGTCGGGATAAGCGTTTTATCTACCGGTGTAAAACCATTGGCATCTATTTGTAGCGTGTGTTTTAAAATAGAACCTGCACCGCAACCATTAAGGTTAAAGTAAGCGTGGTTAGTTAAGTTTACCACGGTAGCCTTATCAGTAGTGGCGTTATAAGCTATCTCAATGGCATTATCGTCGGTCAGTTTATAAGTAACCGTAGTTTTCAATGTACCAGGGAAGCCTTGCTCGCCATCGGCAGAAACGTAAGACAACTCCAAAGTATGATCATCTATTTGTTTGGCATCCCAAACTTTAACATCAAAACCTTCTTTACCGCCGTGCAGCGTATTGTCATGATCGTTGGCAGGCAGCTTGTACTCTTTACCTTCTAAAGTAAATTTAGCTTTGCCTATGCGGTTACCGTAGCGGCCAATTAAGGCGCCATAGTAATTGCCTTTAGCATCTTCGTAGTCGCTTACGCTGCCCGGGCCAGCAACCACATCTACCATGGTGCCTTTTTTATCGGGTACCAGCATACTTACCATCCTACCGCCGTAATTAGTAATAGCGGCCTGTGTGCCTTTGCTGTTTTTAAGCACGTAAAGTTTGGTGGCTTTACCGTCAATAGTTTTTTCGAAGCCCGAGGCTACCGGTAGTTGCCCTACCGTGGTACTATCTGTCATTTTAGTAGATTGTTGTTTGGTGGATTGATCGCAGGCAGAGAACGACAATAAGCCGGCTGCCAGCATTGCTGCATAAAAGGTTTTACTTTTCATAAGTTTATAACAGGTTAATGGGTTCTATTGTTGGTTAAACAAGCATATAATTGGGCTCTAAAATGTGTAAAAAAATCAGCATTGTCAATAATTGTTTAATTAACACTTATTAGGGCTTACTATCGCGGTTGTAGCGCAACGAATGGCTCGGACCGTATACCGCTAACGGGGTTAATTTTTGCTGAAACATAGCACTCCCCTCTGTATAAAACTGTTTAAAATTATGAGCACTTACCTGCCCGGTATAGGGTGCATAATAATGTTCAGGCCCATGATTACGCCATATAAGCAGGTAGGACAGCGTGTTAAACTGTGATAATAAAGGCGCCAGTACGTCTGTCCACCAATTGGCATTAGGGATGCCCTGGTAGCCGGTTTCGCCTATACAAGCCAGTTTATGGTGCTCTTTGGCCACTTGCTGCAATATTTGCAACTGGCGGTTCATGGTCTTTTTATAAACCTGCACATCATTGAAGCAATAAGCGTCAAAACCAATAAAATCGGCATAATCATCGCCGGGGTAACGTTCTAACAAATCCGTATCAGCGTCGTATTCGGCAGCAGAATATACCACCAGCAAATTGTGCAGCTTTTTAGTATTGCGTAAATAATTGATGGTAAAGTGCCATAACTCAATAAAATCTTTCGAATTACTGTTGCCATAGCCCCACCAAAACCAATCGCCGTTAGGCTCATGAAATGGCCTGAATAATATTGGAATGGGCTCTCCCCCACTGCCTTTTAATGTACTTAAGTAGCGTGCGGCCCGGTCTAACCAGGTTAGGTACTTTTGATGATACTCACCACCGGGAAGGATCTGGTACGATACAACGGCAGCGGTATCCCACGAAGTTTTGCCGTTAACCGGGTTGTTCATGTGCCAGCAAAAGGTATTGATGCCACCGCGTTCGTAAGCCTCGCGTACCAGCCGTGCCTGTGTGGTAAAAGGGATGCGGTTAATGTCAAAAGTGCTGTCGAGTTCAATGCCCGACAAGTCCCAACCGTATACCGCCGGGTAACTGCCGGTCACACTTTTGATGTCCGAACTGTCTTTAAACTTCCAGTTCACACCATAAGCTGTATCGTCATGATGACCAAACAGCACACCCGCCCCTTGCAGGCGCTGCATACTGCCTAACAACCAGCGCGTTTCTGTAGTGGCCAAACTATCTGAAGGTGCCGTGTATTGCGCCTTTAGCAGGCAAGGAACCAGCAACAGCAGCATTAAAAAGGTATAGCGCGGAAACGTTAACATTGCATCAAATATGCTTAACTAAATAGTTTTTACAAAGCGTTTACAAAGTTTGGGCATAAGTTTTGATGATAGTAGCGGTTAGTTCAAAATATGCTGTAATTTTACCGGCTCATAAATGGATACGCAAAACAGTACATCGGAGCCCGAAGCTAAATCTGGCCCAACATTATTAAGTCGTATTAGAGACTTCTTTATTGATGTTTTTGATGTCTTTAGCTTCATTGGCCGCTTTTTTAAAGAAGCGTTTGCACCCCCGTACGAGTTAAGGGAACTTATTAAGCAAACCTGGGAAGTGGGTGTACGCTCGCTCCTGCTTATTACCGTAACTGGTTTTATTGTAGGTTTGATCTTCACTAAGCAATCGCGCCCCTCTTTAGTGCAATTTGGCGCTACCTCCTGGATTCCCTCGCTGGTGTCTATTGCCATTATGCGTGCACTGGCTCCGTTAGTTACAGCGCTGATCAGTGCCGGCCGCGTAGGTTCAAGTATTGGTGCCGAAATTGGCTCTATGCGGGTAACTGAACAAATTGATGCCATGGAGGTATCGGGCACCCACCCTTTTAAATACCTGGTTTGTGTGCGTACGCTGGCCACCACCATAAGTTTGCCCATACTGGCTATTTATAACGGTTTAATTGCCATGCTTGGCGGTTACTTAAACGTGGCCGTTAACGAGGGCACCAGTTTTAGTACTTATATACAGCAGTTTTTTCAGCCGCTGAGCTTTATTGATTTTGAAGCATCCATCATCAAGTCTATCGTGTTCGGCTTTACCATCGGCATTGTAGGCAGTTACAAAGGTTGGAACTCATCGAGCGGAACAGCGGGCGTGGGTAAAGCGGCTAACTCGGCTGTGGTAACCGCCATGTTCCTGGTATTTATTGAGGAAGTAATTATAGTGCAAATGACCGGCTGGTTCCGTTAATACATCATGGATATGGAAGACCACAAATCAGCTATAGATTATAACGACAAGGTAATTAGCATTAAAGGGTTGAAAAAATCTTTTGGCGATTATCACGTGCTCCGCGGTATTGACCTCGATCTTTATAAAAAAGAGAACCTGGTGGTGCTTGGCCGTTCGGGTACAGGTAAATCGGTGCTCATCAAAATTATATCAGGCTTATTAAAGGCCGACGAAGGGCAAGTGGATGTTTTAGGTACAGATGTAACCAGCATTACTCCCCGCGACTTAATGGAATTACGCCGCCGAATAGGCTTCTCGTTCCAGAACAGTGCATTATACGATAGTATGACCGTACGTAAAAATCTGGAATTCCCTTTAGTACGTAATCAAAAGAACCTGCGCCGTAAGGAAATTGACGAAATGGTAGAGCGTGTGCTGGAAGCCGTTGGCCTGAAGCAAACCATCAATCAAATGCCGTCTGAACTATCGGGCGGGCAGCGCAAGCGTATAGGCATTGCCCGAACTTTAATATTAAGGCCCGAAATTATGCTGTACGATGAGCCTACGGCAGGTTTGGACCCTATTACCTCTATGGAGATCAACAATTTAATTAACCGCGTTCAGGAGCGCTTCAATACTTCATCCATCATTATTACGCACGATTTAACCTGTGCCAAAGCTACCGGCGACCGCGTGGCCATGCTTTTAGACGGGCAGTTTCAGCGTCAGGGTACTTTTGACGAAGTTTTTGCAAGTAACGATGAACGGGTAAAACAATTTTACGATTATAACTTTATCAACTAATCATGAGTTCTAAAGAAAATAAATATGCTTTTTGGGTAGGTCTGTTTATAGCCATTGGGTTGGTTATATTCATTGTGGGCATATTTACCCTGGGTAACCAGCAAAAAAGCTTTAGCAATGGTTTGCACCTGCAAGCCCGTTTTGATAACGTATCGGGTTTAATTAAAGGTAACAACGTTTGGTTTTCGGGCGTTAAGGTGGGTACCATTAAGAAGATCACTTTTACCGGCATTAACCAGGTAGATGTTGAATTTAATGTAGACCAAGCCATTCAAAAGTTCATTCACGCCGATGCCGTGGCTGCTATAAGTTCTGAAGGCTTTATAGGGAATAAAATTATCACTATTGATGGTGGCACACCTTCGGCACGTTTAGTGCAAAATGGCGATGTTTTAAATTCAAAAGGCATGTTGTCTACAGACGACATTATGAAAACTTTTCAAAAGAATAACGAAAATTTGTTAGCCATCACCAGCGATTTTAAAGCATTGAGCAAGAATATGGTAGAAGGTAAAGGTTTAGCCGGAACCCTGCTTGCCGATACTGCTTTGGCTATGCGTTTCAGATCGGTAGTTGCCAATTTACAAAGCACCACCAGCCGTACTGCCGTAATGGCCGATGAACTGAGCCGTTTTGGTTACAAAATGAATACCAAGGGAGGACTTGCCGATAAGATGCTGACCGATACTGCCTTATTTACCAAGCTTCAGCAATCGGCCAATCAATTGCAGGAAGCTACTGCCAAAGCCAGCACCCTCACCGATAATCTGAACCGTGCCAGTAATAAGCTGAACACGACAGATAATGCTATTGGTGTGTTACTCAACGACCAGCCAACCGCTGCTCAAATGAAAAACACATTGAACCAATTGCACGAAAGTTCTGTGAAGTTAAACGATGACCTGGAAGCGGTACAGCATAACTTCTTATTGCGTGGCTTCTTCAAAGACCGCGAAAAAGCAAAAAAGAAAGCTCAACAATAATTTAAAACTATTCAATAAAATTCTTTCCACTTAACGATAATTTCAAACATAGAACTTAAAAAAGTTCAGTTTTGTAGTTGTGAGGTAACTTAAAATTTTAATTTACGTATAACGAAACTTATACTTTAAATTAAAGAAAAAATCTACCTCTGTCATGACCATTGATTTCACCGGCAAAACTGTATTAATTACAGGCGGCTCGCGCGGCATAGGAAAAGCCTGCGCTTTGTTATTTGCCTCACTGAACGCTAACGTAATTATTACTTACAACACCGACCAAGACACTGCCGAACGCACGTTGACCGAGTTAGGTCATAGCGGCAATCATGGCCTTTACCAGTTAAATCAAAGTCAGCCAAAAAACGTTGAACGTTTTTTTAACAAAGTATTACAGCACTACCCCCAAATTGATGTACTGGTAAATAACGCCGGTGTATACATTGAACATAAAATAAACGAAGTTACTTACGAAGACTGGCTGCAAAGCTGGGAAGATACCATAGCCACCAACCTGAACGGTGTTGCCAACTTATGCTTTTTTGCATCACGCCACATGATCCATAACGGCGAAGGTAAAATCATCAATATCTCTTCGAGGGGCGCTTTCAGAGGCGAGCCCGATCATCCGGCCTATGCAGCCAGTAAGGCGGGTTTAAATGCCATGAGCCAGTCTTTAGCGGTTACCTTAGCGCCACACGAGGTTAGCGTACACGTAATAGCTCCCGGCTTCGTAGAAACCGATATGACTTCCGAACTGCTAAGCAGCGAGGCAGGCGAAGCCATTAAAAAACAAAGCCCGTACAACCGTGTAGCCACTGCCGAAGAAGTAGCCAGGCTGGCTGCCATGTATGCCTCGCCGGGGATGGAATTTACCACCGCCGGAATTATAGACCTGAACGGTGCCTCTTACCTTAGAACTTAATAAATCGTGTTATCGGGTACCAGGTTTACGCCATCGTGAGCGTTAACTACCCCGTTAGCAAACGAATCGCCGTTAACATACAGGCTTTCGCCGTCAATAACAATCCGGTGTCCGCCTACGCTAAAGTCACCTTTGATCTTGAATACCACACTCACTTGTTGCGCTTCAATTTCATTAAATATATGGCTGGAAAGCGCACTAAATTCGTGCTCATCTAACTGTAAAACGTCTAAAACCGGGTGCTCTTGACCGGTCCTGAAAATTTGCACCCGTTTATCATCGGCCACAACTTTGATCGCACTCCCTGCACTTGGCTCATTAGAAGTGACCACTATTCTCTCATCGTTCGACGCCGCAACATCTGCATCTATACTCAAAATGCTGTTTGCAGCATTGTTATGAGACGCATAGAAAGATAGGATTTTGAGAAATGGTATTTTAGTTTCTGCGTCGGCGTAGCTTACCGTACGCTCTGGACTTATATAAATGCTGGTACCAAAAACAAATGCATATTTCATACGATTGATTGTTAAATGATATAATTAACTAAGCTTAGTAAGCGTAAAAAGTTTCAGTTACTTAAACTTTCCTGTTACATACCCAGGCTCTTGCGAAAAATCGCTATTTTCAATCGCTTATATACTCGTATGAAAAAACAGTTGCTTTTACTGCTCTGCTGTCTTCCGGCAATTTGCTTTGCCCAAAAGTTTACTTCTGCCGAAATTGCCCGCTATAAAACGCAGGCTAAACAGGTCACGGTTATACGCGATAACTGGGGCGTACCCCATATTTATGGTAAAACCGACGCCAACGTAGTTTTTGGCTTAATGTACACTCAATGTGAAGAAAACTTTAAAGGCATTGAACGCAACTACTTATACCAATTGGGCAAGCAGGCCGAGGTAGACGGCGAAAGTAACTTGTATACCGATGTGCAACTCCAGTTGATTGCCGACAGCGCCGAAGCCATTAAAGAATATAAGCAAAGCCCGCTGTGGTTTAAAAAGCTCATGGATTCTTTTGCTGATGGTGTAAACTACTATTTGTACATGCACCCGCAAACCAAACCACAGGTGCTTACGCACTTTGAGCCCTGGTATGCACTCATGTTTACCGATGGCAGCGTTGCAGCCACCATTACCGGCGGCATTACCCTGAACGAAACCCGTAGCTTTTATTCAGAAGCGTTTGATGCCAAATATGGCTTTCAACCCACGCCTATAAATCCTGAAGGAGAATTGAACAACTTACACGAACGCGTTTTCGACAAAGAAATTGGCTCAAACGGCTTTGCTATCTCGCCTAAAAAGTCGGCTACGGGGCATGCCATGCTATATATTAATCCGCATGTACCGTTTTATTTCCGGTCGGAGGTTCAACTGGTGAGCGAGGAAGGCTTGAACGCGTACGGTGCAGTTACCTGGGGGCAATTTTTTATTTACCAAGGCTTTAACGCCCACTGCGGATGGATGCACACCAGCAGCAATGCCGATGTAGCCGATGCCTATGCCGAGAAAGTAATACGGAAAGACCGCAAATGGTACTATGAATATAACGGGCAGTTAAAACCCTTAACCGAACGCAAATTGGTACTTAACTGCAAAAAGGGTGATAAGATAGAACAGGTAACCATTAACGGCTATTACACGCACCACGGGCCTGTGCTGGGTAGTCGCGGTGGTAAATGGCTGGCTTTGAAGGCCAACAATCGCTCGTACAATGCACTTGTGGAGTCATGGTTAATTACTAAAGCCAACACCTACGGGCAGTATACCAAAGCCATGGACATGCTGCAAAATGCCACCAATAACACCGTATATGCCGATGATAAGGGCAATACTGCCTTTTGGTATGGCAACTTTATGCCCAAACGCAACGCTAAGCTGGACTGGACACAACCTGTAAATGGCACAACTCCAGCCACAGAATGGCAGGGGCTACATCCTCTAAATGAGATAGTCCAAGTGCATAATCCTGCCAGCGGCTTTATCCAAAATTGCAACGCCACACCGTTTGCCTCAGCTGGCATAAGCAACCCCGACCCTAAAAAGTATCCGGCTTACATGGCTCCTGATGGTCAGAATTACCGGGGTATAAATGCCATAAAACTATTGGATAACCCGGAAAAATTAACGCTTGAAGGGATGATCGCAAAAGGCTATGACCGCTATTTGACTGCATTTGATGTTATACTGCCGCCGCTATTCAAGGCCTACGAGCAAGTTCCGGATTCTTTAACTAAGAACATTTTAAACGCTCCAATACAAACACTTAAACAATGGGACAGGCGTTCAGCTATCAATTCGGTAGCTACCACATTGGCTGTTGAATATGGAACACGCCTGTTTGGTGCCCTACCCCGCCCCGCTTCCACAGAAGAAGGCACCTATCAAACCGAAAGAGTGGCCAAGCTTATGCAAACCATTACCCCGGCGCAGCAAATAGCCTTGTTACAGCAATCTCTGGCAGACCTGAATACCCGCTACGGTACCTGGAACACAGCCTGGGGCAATATAAACCGGTACCAGCGCCCTGCTGATGGCGTGAGCTATGACGATAACCAGCCAAGCCTGCCGGCCGCTTCGGTAGCGTCTACTTTTGGGCAGTTGCCTTCGTTTGTAAGCAGACCCATGAACAGCACGAAGAAGCGTTACGGCTACTCGGGCAACAGTTTTATGGCGGCGGTAGAGTTTGGCCCAAGGGTAAGAGCCAAATCGCTCATCACCGGCGGACAATCATTCGACCCATCCTCCAAAAACTTTACCGACCAGGCGCAAATGTATCTCGACGGAAAGTTTAAAGACATATTATTTTATAAAGAAGATGTGCTGAAGCATGTGCAGATGACCTATCATCCGGGCGATGAAAAGTAGATTATAGTTTAGGTATTTACAAAAAACCTCATGTTTATTAATAAAGGCTCAGCGGTTACTAAATTAAAAGAATACTATCTTAAATGTAGTAACTTTTACCCGTCATTGCGAGGTGCGAAGCAATCTTTGCACGATAGTAACCGTTGGCATATCTACGTATGGATTGCTTCGTACCAATGACGCATTGTTTACAGTTATGACGCAACCTCTTTACCCAGCCTGCTATGCTTATAGCCATAACTAAAGTAAATCACTAAACCTATCACCAGCCATATTAAGAAACGCAGCCAGTTGGTGTAACCCAACTCGGTCATTAAGTAAAAGCAGCTGAGCAGGCCCAGTACCGGGATCAATGATAAATTTTTGACTACGGCAAGTACGGTGAGAATTGCCGATAATATAATGAAAAGAGCGATAGGAAATTGTTCGTGGCTATTTTCGGCCGCGAACATAGCAATCATCGGTTTCCAGAAAAAGGCCATGCCGCCCACAAAAATAACAGGGACAACATACTTTGCATTGATGTAAGGAATATGGAACTTGCCTTTAACCGCTTCGGTTTTAGGTAGCAGTAGCACGCCACCGCAAACCAATACAAAGGCAAACAGCGTACCAATACTGGTCAAATCAGTTACCTCGGTAAGATTCATGAACAAGGCTGGTATAGCCACCACAAAGCCGGTGACGATAGTAGCGAACGAAGGCGTTTGATATTTAGGGTGAATGCGAGAAAACGCCTTTGGCAACAAACCATCGCGGCTCATGCTCATCCATATACGGGGCTGCCCCATCTGGAAAATGAGCAATACGCTGGCCGTGGCAATTACCGCACTTATGGAGATCACATAGCTAATTTTAGTTAAACCCACCTTGGCAAATACAAAGGCCAGTGGGTCGCCTACCTGCAAGTCTTTATAACTTACCATACCTGTTAGTACTAAGGCAATGAGGATATAAAGTACAGTACAAATAATCAGTGAATAGATCATCCCTTTAGGCAAATCGCGCTGCGGGTTCTCACATTCTTCGGCCGTGGTGCTAATGGCATCGAAACCTATATAGGCAAAAAACACGCCCGATACGCCCTTCATCACCCCGCTAAAGCCGTTAGGCATAAAAGGGTGCCAGTTGGCGGGTGTTACGTAGAAAAAACCTAAAGCAATTACCGCTATAACAACACCAACTTTGAGCATTACCATAGCGTTGGTTACCTTTTTGGTTTCGCGTATACCAATGTATACCAGGTAAGTAATTAAAGCTACAATAATAAGTGCGGGCAGGTTAGCTATGAGCTTTACACCGCCAATACCGGGTGCAGAGCTCCAGGCCAGTGCTTCGGCTTTCATGCGCTCGGTAATGTCGGCCATATGGCCTGATGCGGTTAGCTGCTGAATGGCTTCGTGCCCTTTAAAGGCCGAAAAGTAATCCATAGTTAAATACCGCGGCATGTGAATGTGAAAACCCTCGAGCAGGTTAATGAAATACTCGCTCCATGATATGGCTACGGCTATGTTACCAATGGCATATTCCATCAGCAAATCCCAGCCTATGATCCAGGCAATCAACTCACCAAAAGAGGCATAGGCATAAGTGTAAGCGCTGCCCGCTACCGGGATTCGTGAGGCAAATTCGGCATAACACAAGGCCGAAAAACCGCAGGTGATAGCCGTAATCACGAATAATATGGTTACGCCCGGTCCGCCGTTAAACGATGCCGTACCAATGGTAGAAAATATGCCTGCTCCTATTACGGCGGCAATACCCATAAGGGTGAGGTCTTTTACTTTGAGTTCTTTTTTGAGGTGACTGCCCGAGTGTTCGCTGTCACTAAAACCGCTTTGTACGTCGGCTAATATTTTGTCAAGAGATTTTCGGCGAAATATACTTTTCGACATGGAGTAAATTAAACGTTAGCAATCCAAACATAACCATTTTTTACGTGATTAGATATATTCTGCTTAATTTGTAACATGAATACCCGACTCTTAGATGTTTTGCATCACGTACGCCTGTTTTTTGTCCCATATTTAATCATACTTATCACCTGCCTCATCTTAAAAATAAGCTACACACGCGAAGCCATTTATTTTGCAGTTAATGCCAAGCATTCCGATTTTGGCGATTTCCTCTTCCCTTACGTTACCGATTTGGGCGAGGGCTACATGGTAGCCGCCGTAACCCTCATTATGCTTTGCTTTAGCTACCGAAAAACCATATTAATTGCTACCAGCTTTGCGGTAAGCGGTATTTTAGTGCAAATAGTAAAGCACATTTACCGCGCCCCACGGCCGGTGGTTTATTTTGAAAAAGATTTAACCAGCATACATTTTGTTAAAGGAATTGCCCTGCTACACAACAACAGCTTTCCATCGGGGCATACGGTTACTGCGTTTTCGGCAGCGGTGGTACTCTCCTACCTGGCGGTAAACAAGCGGCTGGGTTTCATATTTTTGCTCTTGGCCATGTCGGTCGCCTTTTCGCGTATGTATTTGAGCCAGCACTTTTTTGAGGATGTTACCGCAGGCTCTATCCTGGGTACCATGAGCACCATTATGTGGATTACCTGGATGGACGGACGCGCCTTTATGCATTCGCAGCGCATGAGCATGGGCTTGTTGAAACGGCGGTAAGCTTTCGCGATCCTCCCAGTTGATGCTTGGCTTTTTGAAGAGATGGCATCTTATAAATATGGTATTGCGGGCAATAGAACCGCAACTATACGTGCTAAAGCAAGTGTTCGGTTGCCACGTCGCTATCACTCCTATAAATCATGTTTTTTTGTATAAGGCATGTGCCAAACTCTTCCATCACCCTAACTATTAATAATATATATTCAATATAATTAGCAAAAAGTCTGCATAAGGTATTTGATTGACTGTAAATTAGCTGTTACACAAATCGCACCTCGTATGGATGATTTTTTAGCAGCCCGATCGCAAATGGCCCTATCGCTGGGGTTTCATATTATTTACGCCTGTATTGGCATGGTAATGCCGTTTTTTATGGCGGTGGCACACTACCGCTGGCTTAAAACCGGCGATGCTGCGTACAAAAATGTAGCCAAGGCCTGGAGTAAGGGTGTAGCTATATTTTTTGCCACGGGCGCGGTGTCGGGTACTATATTATCCTTCGAATTGGGATTACTTTGGCCTAAGTTTATGGAACATGCAGGGCCTATTTTCGGGATGCCATTCTCGCTGGAAGGCACCGCATTTTTCATCGAAGCTATTGCCTTAGGGTTCTTTTTATATGGCTGGGATAAATTTAATCCTTACTTTCATTGGTTTACCGGCGTAGTGGTGGGCATTAGCGGACTGGCTTCGGGCATTTTGGTAGTAGCAGCTAACTCGTGGATGAACAGCCCGGCAGGTTTCGATTATGTGAACGGGCAATATACCAACATCCATCCCATGAAGGCCATGTTCAACAATGCCTGGTTCCCCGAGGCTTTGCACATGACACTGGCTGCCTTTGCCTCCACCGGTTTTGCCGTAGCTGGTGTACACGCGCTCATGATCGTTCGTAAGCGTAATATTCACTTTCATACGCAAGCGTTCAAAATAGCTGCCGGTTTTGCAGCGGTAGCTGCCTTGCTACAACCCTTAGCCGGCGATATTGCCGCCAAAAGTGTAGCCAAACGTCAACCGGCTAAACTGGCCGCCATGGAAGCTTACTTTCATACGCAACCCTATTCGCCACTGGTAATAGGAGGTATACCTGATGAAAAGCTGAAGAAAGTAAACTACGGGTTGGAAATTCCCGGTTTACTGAGTTTTTTGGTATACGATAATTTTCATGAACAAGTAATGGGCCTGGATCAAATCCCGGAGAAAGATCAGCCACCGGTAGCCGTTACACATTATGCTTTTCAAATTATGGTAGGCTTGGGCATGTTTATGATGCTGATAGGGGTACTGTATTTGGTAGCCGTTTGGTTTAAGAAGCACTGGCTGGAAAGCAACTGGCTCATGAAGCTGTTTATTGCCGCCATTCCGGCAGGCTTTATAGCCCTGGAGGCCGGCTGGGTAGTAACCGAAGTTGGCCGGCAGCCATGGATAATTCAGGGGGTGATGCGCACCAAAGATGCAGTTACGCCAATGCCCGGCATTGCCTATTCATTTTACTTATTTACGGCTATTTATATCTCGTTAAGTGTAGTGGTCATTTTTTTACTATACCGGCAAATACGTATGGTGCCTCAACTGTACGATAAAAAACCTGAACAATTAACGTTAAGCCACAACTAACTATGGAATACGTCATCATTGCTTTTTTGTGGCTGGCTATACTCCTTTACCTGGTTTTAGGCGGGGCCGATTTTGGCGCAGGCATTATTGAATTATTTAGCACCTCAACCACGCGCAGTCGTACCCGCAAGGCGGCCTACCAAGCTATTGGTCCTATTTGGGAAGCTAACCACATGTGGTTAATTATTGCCGTGGTTATTTTATTTGTGGGCTTCCCGGTTATTTACAGTACCATGAGTACTTACCTGCACATTCCACTGGTGGTTATGCTGCTGGGTATAACTGCCCGCGGAACGGCTTTCGTTTTTCGTAATTATGATGCTGTGGTTGATGATATGCAGCGGGTTTATAACCGTATTTTTTTATACTCCAGCTTTATAACGCCGCTATTTTTAGGGATTATTGCCGGGAGTGCGGTATCTGGCCGTATTAACCCCGATGCTCATACTTTCCTATCGGCTTATGTGTTCGACTGGCTGAACTGGTTTTCGGTAGCTATTGGCTTATTTACGGTGGCTTTATGCGGTTTCCTGGCATCGGTGTATCTTATTGGCGAAACCAATATAGACGAAGATCAGCGGAGCTTTATTCGCAAAGCCAAAATATGGAATGCCATTGCCGTGGTTTGCGGTGCACTGGTTTTTACAGCAGCGCATGCAGAAGGCATCCCACTATTTAAATGGATACTGGGCAATACGGTCGGATTAACATCTGTAATTGCCGCTTCTTTGTCGCTCGTCCTCATGTGGTTCCTCATCAGCAAGCGTAAAACCATTGTGCCGCGTATGCTGGCAGGCTTTCAGGCCAGTATGATTTTGCTGGCTATCAGCTGGGTACACTTTCCCGATTTTTTGATCATGCAAAATGGCGAACACTTATCGCTCTTTAAGCACCAGGCACCCAACGCCACCATGAACGCCTTGGCCTGGGCATTATTAATAGGTAGTTTGTTCATTATACCTGCGTTGTTCTACCTGTACTATAGTTTTCAAAAAGACAGGTTTGTTGAAAAGGGGGAAGGAAGGTAATAGCAGGAAAGTTCTGGTGCGGGGGAAGATACAGGGTTAAAGATGAATGTAGCCTTTAACTTTTTTTCTCACGCTGAATTTTATCTTTTCCTTAACCTCTCCATCGTCAACCTTTCTATCGCACCGGAGCTTTCCTGCTTTTTCCTTTCACCTTTCTTCCTTCACCCTTCCAAAATGGAATACTATTTGCAATACCTGTTTCATGGAATTACTGACGGTGCTGGAACAGATTGATGAAGAGGCTAAAGTGTTGCAAACCAACAGCCGTGCAGACTATAAAGCCTGGATGCCTAAACGGGTAGTGTTTACACCCGATGCTATGGAGGAGCCCTACGGGCGGCAGATCTTTGAACGCGCCCAAGCCCTGAACTTAAACATAGAACTACTCAAAAGCAACCGTATTATCGGTCTTCGTGGTGCTACTGACCGCGAAACTTATAAGATAGCCAAGAATACCTTGGCCATTGTTAATGCACCCAAAGGTGCGTTTAACCTAAGACCCATACCGCCATCGGCCGATTGGCAGTTTCATTTGGCCGAAGGTTGCCCCGCGCATTGCCAGTATTGCTATTTAGCCGGGAGCTTACAGGGGCCACCAGCCATACGGGTGTTTGCCAATTTGCCTGCCATTTTAGAAAACACTGTTAAGTTTGAACGTTTAAGCCAGATCACCAGCTTCGAGGCCAGCTGCTATACCAACCCGCTGAGCCTGGAACACCTTACCGGCGGATTGGCCGAAACCGTTAAATTCTTTGGCCAGCGCCCCATGAGCCACCTGCGCTTTGTCACCAAGTTTGATGCCATTGAGCCGTTGTTAACCTTAGACCACAATGGCCGCACCCGTTTCCGTTGCAGTTTAAATGCCGATACAGTTGCCCGCCGCTTAGAAGGTGGTACACCCAGCATTGCTGCCCGAATACAGGCCTTGCGTAAAATGGCTTTGCCTAAAGAACAAGGTGGAGGCGGTTACCCTATTGGCGTGGTACTGGCACCCATTATGCCGATACCCAATTGGGAGGACGCTTACAACGACTTGTTTAACCAGCTACAGCAAAACCTCAACTTTGATTGCGATTTGACTTTTGAACTGATCAGTCACCGTTTTACACCCGGCTCTAAAGATATTTTGATGAGCTGGTACCCTAACACCAGCCTCGATATGGAAGAAACTACCCGCAGCACCAAACGCAATAAGTTTGGCGGCATCAAATACGTGTACACCAAAGAGCAAATGGGCTATTTGAAAAGTTTCTTCTTTGAGCAAATAGGAACACGTTTTCCGCAGGCTAAGATTTTGTACTGGACGTAGCATTTAAGATGTTATAAGTTCCGTCATTATTGCGAGGTACGATTCCGATAACGTTATAATCAACAAAAAAGCCTGAAATTTAGCTTTATACGCTAAAGGTCAGGCTTAAATATAGTACTTTTCCCTAACTAAACTAACTGTAACGCCTTGCTGGTACGCTCTCGTGTTTCGTTGGCCAATTGTGCATTTTTTGACAATGATTGTCCGTACGACGGAATCATGCTTTTGAGTTTCTCTTGCCACTCCGGCGTGGTTACCTGGGCTTTAAAGCAGCGCTCAATGAGTTGTACCATAATAGGCACAGAGGTTGACGCCCCTGGTGAAGCGCCAAGCAGGGCAGAAATACTGCCATCGGCAGCCGTTACCACTTCGGTACCAAACTCAAGCACGCCACCACGTTTAGGGTCTTTTTTTATGACCTGTACACGTTGGCCGGCAACATCCAGTTCCCAATCTTCTTTTTTAGCGTTAGGGAAGTAATCGCGCAAGGCAGCCAGTCGGTCATCTTCCGATTGTGTTACCTGGGCAATTAAGTATTTGGTCAAAGGGATGTTATCAATACCGGCTTTCATCATCGGGAAAATATTGCCGGGCTTAATGGAGCCGAACAGATCCCAAAGAGAACCGTTTTTTAAGAAACGGGTGGAGAAACCTGCGTACGGACCAAAAAGCAACGATTTTTTACCATTGATCATCCGGGTATCCAGGTGAGGTACCGACATTGGGGGTGAACCTACCGATGCCTTACCATACACTTTAGCCTGGTGGCGTTCAATTACCTGCGGGTTATTGCAAACGAGCCATTGACCGCTTACCGGGAAACCACCAAAGCCACGGCTTTCAGGAATGCCCGATTTCTGTAGCAAGTGAATAGCACCGCCACCGGCACCTATAAATACGAATTTTGCTTTCAATTTGCGTTTTTCGCCTGTGGCCAAATCTTTCACGCGTACGTTCCAGCGTTGGTCTTTATTGCGGGTTAAATCGCGCACCTCGTGTTTAAGGTGCAGGTTAACGCCGGGTTGTTTCTTTAAGTAATCGAACAAACTGTTGGTGAGCGTGCCAAAATTCACATCGGTGCCCAAATCCATGCGGTTAGCCGATACCTTTTCGTTGGGCTTGCGCCCTTCCATTACCAGCGGCATCCAATCCTGAAGCTTAACTTTATCTTCAGAGTACTCCATGCCGGTAAAAAAGTGATTTTTAACCAGCGCTTCGTAACGCTTTTGAAGGTAGGATACATTTTCTTCGCCCCAAACAAAACTCATGTGCGGTACAGGGGTAATGAAAGATTTAGGCGACCGAATAATTTGCTTATCGATCAAAAACGACCAAAACTCTTTAGATACCTCAAATTGTTCGGCAATTTTTATAGCCTTTGAAATATCAACGGTGCCATCCTGCAACTGTGGGGTGTAGTTTAACTCACAAAAAGCCGAGTGACCGGTACCGGCGTTGTTCATGGCATCCGAGCTTTCGGCAGCCATAACATCCAGTCGTTCAAATATTTCAATGGTGAGATTGGGCTGCAATTCTTTAAGCATTACGCCAAGCGTAGCACTCATGATGCCGGCGCCAACCAGTACAACATCGGGTTCAGCGTTCTGTATATATTCGGTGTTAGTCATTTTAGATTTGAACGGTACAAATGTATGCGCAATTTACAAGGTAGCTAATTAAAACGGGCGATATTACGACATAAAACGAAAAAATTACAATTTATTTAAATCGAATGCATCTGGTATAGACGTAAGCGATATGCAATTGCTCCTGTGTTTTTATGTTGGATTAAATAAGAGATACAGGCTTACAATTGTTTGAGCATACCTATGATAATTGCGAGGCACGATGCAACCCCTTGCACAACAGGTAAATTAGCGACCGTTCATTGCAGAAATTGCTTCGTAACTCGTAATTATGCGGACAATTTAGGCGTTATTTTGCATCCAAAGCCGGCTTAACCGCCGTTTGCGATACCAGCCAGCCGGTAGTATACATCCAGCGCGTCATTTTAGCAAGTTTTGGGATGCTGATGCGATCCGGTTCGTCTTTAGGAGTGTGATAATCGGGGTGCAGCAAACTGGTGAAGAAGATAGCCGGGATGCCTGCCGCCGCATACGGCGCATGATCACTGCGGAAATACCAGTTTTCCGGGTGGCGGGCGTCATCCCACGATACATCTATTTTAAAGTTGGTGAGTTGCTCGTTGGCCTGCATGGCCATATCAACCAGTGCCGTAGAGTTTTTATGCGGCAAGGTAGAACCTAAAAGTGCTGCTGAATCGATAGAATTACGCCCAATCATATCGCCATTTAATACGGCAACAATGCTTTCCTTTTTTACTGTGGGGTTCACCGCATACCAGCGCGAACCTAACAGACCCCGCTCCTCGGCACCATGCCATACAAACACGGCCGACCGCTTGCCCGGCTTAGCCACCCAGGCGCGTGCAATAGCCAGCATACCTACCGTTACCGAAGCATTATCATCGGCACCATTCCATATAGAATCTTGCCCAACCGGGTTGCCTATGCCGTCATGATCGTGGTGACCGCTGAAGAGCACGTACTCGTTACGGAGTTTCACATCACTACCGGCGGCCTTTGCTATTACGTTTACAGATGGATACAGGTAAGTTTCCATGAATACATCGGCGCGTACGTTACCTTGCTTAACCGCCGACTCTAATCCCGAACGTAATAATATAACCGGAATAGGCTTGGCATTATTCATAGCGCTGCGGCCTGTTACCGTTGGTAGGCCTACGTTTTGATAAGAACCGTCTTCGTAATTGTGGCCTATAAAAGCAATACCTTTCTCGGTAACATCGTTAGCTACGAAAATAATAGCTGCCACTCCTTTACGGCGCAAAGCCATTCCCTGCTGCCTTATGGCCGATGCCGTATAACGGTACTCCCACAAACTCATGCCTGCGGCCGGTAATACCGAAGGTGCCTGAATTTTGACGGCTACTATCTTACCTTGAAGGTTAGCCGCAGTATCGGCCATGCTATTGAGCCAGGTTACGGGGCCGTCTAAATGACCGTCAACCGGTTGGATTACCCAAAAGTCTTTACCCATATTAAGTGACTGATCACCTGCCTGCATGGTGCTCCTATCGGCCGTGCGGGTACGCTTCATGTTGAAGTATTGAAAATAAGTGCCGTCGTCTCCGGCTGGTTTCAAGCCCGCTTCCTGTGCCTTTTGAGCTACCCAGGCTGCCGCTCGCATTTCATCAACCGAACCTGCTCGTCTGCCTCTAAAGGCATCGCCGGCAAGTTCAAATATGTCGCGTTTGAGGTCGGCCTCCTTTATAGAAGCCAGTCCGGGTGGATTGGCCGTGGTAATTTTGCCTTGACTGTAGCCTTGCAAAGCCGAACCTATCAATAAAGAAATGGTTAGTAATTTTTTCATAGTGAACGTAATTATTACAAGCCTAATATATAATTTTCGGGCTTATTTCGTTTATAACATCTGTGTTACGCGTTACGGTTGGCAGTATTTTACGCCAACATTTAAATCGTTAAAAAAAATTACCTTTGCAGCCTTGCAGCCGCGGGGCTTGCCGTTTTTATATGAAGATTTTAGTTACAGGTACTGCCGGATTTATTGGCTTTTTCGTAGCCCAGAGATTGGCCCAGTTAGGTTTTGAAGTGGTAGGCGTAGATAACATTAACACCTATTACGATGTTAACCTGAAACATGGCCGCCTGCAGGCCACCGGTATCGAAACGGATAACCTGCAAGATAATGAGCCCGTTTGCAGCACCCTGTACCCCAACTATTGTTTTATAAAACTGGACATAGCCGACCGCGCGCAGATGGAAAACTTGTTTGCCACCCACCAGTTTGATGCCGTTTGCCATTTGGCAGCCCAGGCTGGTGTACGTTATTCTATCACCAATCCGCATGATTATGCTTTGAGCAATCTTTCGGGCTTCCTCAATATTTTAGAAGGCTGCCGCAAGGTGCAGGTAAAGCATTTGGTTTATGCCAGCAGTTCGAGCGTTTACGGGTTAAACAGTAACACGCCATTCTCTGTACATGACGGTGCAGCCCACCCGGTTAGCTTGTATGCCGCCAGCAAAAAAAGTAACGAAATGATGGCCCATAGCTACAGCCATTTATACAATATTCCTACCACAGGCTTGCGCTTTTTTACCGTTTACGGCCCTTGGGGACGACCAGATATGGCTTACTTTAAGTTTGCAGATGCCATTATTAAAGGCACACCGATAGACGTATACAACAACGGCGAAATGCAGCGCGATTTTACCTATGTAGATGATATTGTCGAAGGCATTATCCGCGTTCTTGACAGGCCTGCTGTAGCCAACCCGCAATGGAGCAGCGAGAACCCCGACCCTGCTACTTCAAGCGCACCTTATCGTTTGTACAACATCGGCAATTCATCGCCGGTTAAATTGATGAACTTTATTGAGGCGCTGGAAACCGCTATTGGCAAAAAGGCGGTAATTAATTTGCTACCCATGCAAGCAGGCGATGTACTCTCTACCGATGCTGATATGAGCGATCTGGAACTGGACTTTAATTATTATCCTAAGACAGAGATACAAAGCGGCATTGACCGGTTTGTAGATTGGTTCAGGGATTTTTATAAAGTTTAAATCGATTCTAACCGTCATTGCGAGGAAGGTAGCCATCCTTGCGCAGGCTAAAGGGGCGGTACACGGTACACCCGTAGTACAGAAATTGCTTCGTCCTCAATGACGTGTTTCTATAAGCACTTGATATAATAACTAACCCATGGACTATTTTAAAAAGCTTTTAAACCTGCTCAAAATAGAGCGCGATGATGACCGTAAAGCTTATTTAAAATTGACCGAAAGTGCCTCGGCAGCAGACCGGCGTTCTAACGGATTAACCTGGTACCCCATTGCTATTCGCGGTACAGAGCCCAGCCGCGGCGATTATATTACAGTAGAAGTTGAACGCACTACGCACCAGGATCTACTGCATCAATTAAGATTTGGCGCATCCGCAGCGTTATTTTCCAATCACGACCCTAAAAACGACCGGGTTGAAGGTACTATTGCTTACCAGGGTGGCGACCGTTTAAAGATAACCTTGTTTGCCGACGAACTGCCCGATTGGGCACGCGACGGTAAGTTAGGCATCGACCTGCTGTTTGACGATAACAGCTACGATGAAATGAATAATGCCCTCAAACTGGCCGATACCCTAACCAGCAAGCCAACCGAAGGACGTTTGATACAGATACTAACCGGCGAGAAAGCGCCCGTATTTTCAACATTGCCGGTACCCTTGCCGCCCAATAGTTTGAATGCATCGCAGCAGGCAGCCGTACAAAAGATACTTTCGGCACAAGATGTGGCGGTGGTACATGGTCCGCCCGGTACAGGCAAAACCACCACGCTGGTGCAGGCCATTAAAGCCTTGATTGCTCAAAACCACGAACAGGTATTAGTGGTGGCACCAAGTAATACAGCGGTTGATTTACTAAGCCAAAAGCTTGCTGCCGAAGGATTAAATGTATTACGCATTGGTAACCCGGCGAGAGTATCTGAAAAACTAACGTCGTTAACGTTGGATAGCAAAATGGCCGATCATCCGCAGATGAAAGAGGTGAAAAAACTAAAGAAACAGGCGGGCGAATACAAAAACATGGCGCACAAGTACAAGCGCAACTTTGGCCGGGCAGAACGTGAGCAACGCAAAGCCTTGTTTGACGAGGCGCACAAAATTATGCGCGAGGTAGGCAAAACCGAAGACTATATTATTAAAGATCTTGTAGATAAAGCGCAGGTAATCACCGCTACCCTGGTAGGTTCTAATCATTATACGGTGAGGAACACCAAATTCAACACGGTAGTTATTGATGAAGCTGGCCAGGCTATGGAACCGGCTTGCTGGATCCCGATACTAAAAGCCCAAAAAGTGATATTAGCGGGTGACCATTTTCAGCTATCCCCTACCATTAAATCGGCCGAGGCGGCTAAGGGTGGTTTAAGTACTACGATGCTCGAGAAATGTGTGGACTTGCACCCCGAATGCGTTACCTTGTTACAACAGCAGTACCGTATGAACGAGGCTATTATGGGCTACTCCTCACGTGTGTTTTACGGCAGCCAACTGAAGGCCGATGAGTCGGTTGCGCACCACCTAATGTTTGCAGGAGATACACCACTTAATTTTATAGATACCGCCGGTTGCGGTTTTGAGGAGAAGCTGGAAGGTACAAGTTCTACCAACCCGGATGAGGCCACCTTTTTATTTAAGCACCTGGAAAGCTTAGTGAGCGAGTTAGACAAGCATTACGGCACGGTCAACTTCCCTACCATTGCTGTGATCTCTCCTTATAAAGAACAGATCAGGTTACTAAAAGAGCAATTACTTAACCATCCTGCGTTATCAGTACATGGTGATAAAATTGCCGTGAATACGATAGACAGCTTTCAGGGACAAGAGCGTGATGTGGTATACATCAGCATGACTCGGAGTAATAATGAAGGTGATATTGGCTTCCTGTCCGACATTCGCCGCATGAACGTAGCCATGACCCGCGCCCGTAAAAAGCTGGTGGTTATTGGCGATAGTTCTACTTTAGGCAGATTGGCTTTTTATGCTGATTTTGTTGCCTATGCAGAGGAGTTGGGCGGCTATAAGAGTGCCTGGGAATTTATGAGTTAACAATTATTCATATTTGTCATTGCGAGCGATAGCGTGGCAATCTCTAAGCGCCCGGTAACCAAGCGTAAAGAGATTGCCGCATCGCTATCGCTCCTCGCAATGACATGTATGAGGTATATTATCTTCTTAACGACGTTTTTCCGATAACTGACTTGCAGCCACTTCATCAACCATGAAAGTCAACTCACCATTCACAGGCTTTAACAATTGCGATGGGTAAAGTTCGGGGTTATGCTCACCCTCTAAAACTTCGTGCAACGCATGGGTCTTTTTCTCTCCAAAGGTCATGACCACTAATTTTTTAGCGCGATTGATCAATGGGGCGGTTAGCGTAATGCGGTACATTTCCTGCGGCTCAAGGTAATAAGCGTCTACCCACTTGGTTTCTTCTTTTAAAATTGCCGTGCCGGGGAATAAGGAAGCGGTGTGCCCGTCATCGCCCATACCTAAAAGGATGAGATCAAAAACGCCATCATTATCTACTACATCGCGTATCAACTGCTCATAAATTACAGCATATTCTTCGGGACTGTTAGCGGCATCGTACATAGGATAAATTTGTCCGGATGGAACCGGCACAAAATTCAGAAGCGTATCAAAAGCCATTTTGGCATTGCTGCGCTCATCTTCCATAGATACCCAGCGCTCATCGCCCCAAAAAATGTATACGTTTGCCCAGTCAACTTCCTCGCGGTAGGCAGGTGTAGCCAACAACTGGTGAAGCTTTATAGGAGAAGAGCCGCCGGTTAAAACCACTGTAAAGCTTCCCTTTTCGGCTATTGCCTCTTTGGAAGCCTGCACAAACATTTTGGCAGCGGCAGCGCTTAATTCATTGGCATCTTTAAATATTTGAACCATGACAAGTTGATTAATGATTACTCTTTGTATGCGCATTTACTGCCCATACATGACCCTGACGGGCAATTAAAGACTCAGCAGTTTCAGGTCCCCAGGTACCGGCAGCGTAATTAGGAAAATCCAAAGAATCACGGGTTTCCCAAACTTCCTGTATAGGCGTAATAACGTCCCACGCCTCTTCTACCTGGTCTGAACGCATGAATAGCGTGGCATCACCCTGCATGGCATCCAGCAATAAAGTTTCATAAGCTTCAGGCGATTGTGTGGAGCAGGTATCATAATTAAAGATCATTTCGGATGGATTTAAACTCATCTCCAACCCTGTTCTTTTGGTCATAAACCGCAATCTGATATCCATAGACGGCTGAATATTGATAGTCAAACGGTTAGGCATTACATTATCGCTTTGTCCGTCGGCAAAGGTAGAGTGCGGTACCGGCCTGAATTGAATAGTAATAGAGGAAGTTTTTTCCTGCATGCGTTTACCTGTACGCAGGTAGAACGGTACACCCTGCCAGCGCCAGTTATCAAGGTAAAACTTAATAGCGGCATAGGTTTCTGTATTAGATGTTTTGCTTACACCCTCTTCTTCACGATAGCCAGGCACTTTTTTGCCCTGCATCCAGCCTTCGGCATATTGGCCGCGTACGGCATAGTGATGCACTTCATCCGGCTTAATGCGGCGCACAGCCCTCAGCACATCTACCTTACGGTTACGAATTTCTTCGGCCTTGAAAGATGCCGGGGCTTCCATAGCTACCATACAAAGTATTTGCAACAGGTGGTTTTGGATCATATCCTTTAACGCACCGGCGCTTTCGTAATAACCACCACGGTCTTCTACCCCTACCTGCTCGGCAACGGTAATTTGCACGTAGTCAATATAGTTACGGTTCCAAAGCGGCTCAAAAAGCGCGTTAGCAAAGCGGAATGCCAGGATGTTTTGCACCGTTTCTTTACCCAGGTAGTGATCTATACGGTAGATCTGCTCTTCCTGGAACGTACGGGTAAGCAATTGGTTAAGCTCAATGGCTGTTTCCTTATTATGACCGAATGGCTTTTCGATCACGATGCGGTCTTGCGCTGGGATAGCGGCCAAGCCCGATTCGTTAATGTTAACCGTAACTGCTTCAATAAAGCGTGGCGCTACCGAAAGGTAGAACAAACGGTTGGCGCGTACGCCCCATTCTTTATCCAGCGCATCCAGCTTGGCGGCTAATTCTTTGTAAGAGTTGGCATCATCAATATCCGAACGGAAATAAGTAATGGCAGGGTTAAACTTAACCCACTCCTCCTCTACAGAGGCTCCCTTGCGCGAAAACTCTGTTAAACCTTCGTTCAAACGTTTGCGGTATTCTTCATCATCAAGTTCGGTACGACCTAAACCAACTATGGCAAACTTTTCGGGCATGTAGCCATCTAAATATAAATTATAGAAAGCCGGGATCAGTTTTCTTTTTGCCAAATCGCCTGTGCCACCAAATATCACAATGATGGCCGGCGTTGCATTTTTACCTGTTTTCATGGTATGTATTTAATTAATCCCATTGGGTATGAAAAGTTCCTTCACGGTCTATACGCTCATAAGTGTGCGCACCAAAGTAATCGCGCTGGGCCTGAATAAGGTTGGTAGCCATGCGTTCGCTGCGGTAAGCATCAAAGTAAGCCAACGAGTTCATGAACGCTGCAGCCGGGATACCTTTATCAACCGCTAACTTAATAACCGAGCGTACGGCTGCTTGCTTAGCCAGCACCTTACCACCAATTTGCTCATCCAGCAAAATGTTAAGCAACTCTGGGTTACGTGAGTAAGCCTGGCGGAAATCTTCCAGTACCGAAGCACGGATGATACAGCCACCTCTCCAGATCTTGGCTACATGCTCCAGGTTTAAGCCGTAATTATAAGCTTTAGAAGCAATTGTTAACTGAGCCAAACCTTGCGCATAAATATTCAACATGGCAAAGTAGAAGGCATCATGCAGTTGGCTAATTACTTCCTGCTCATCAACTTCAACTGCCGATGGTGTGAAAGTTAATTGTTTAGCCGCTTGTACACGCTCCGGTTTTAGTTTTGACATATCGCGCATGGTAACGGCAGCATCAATAACAGGTATTGGTGCTTGCAGGTCCATTGCGTTTTGAGAGGTCCATTTACCGGTACCTTTAGCTTTTGCCCAATCAGAGATCAGGTTCACCAAACGCTCGCCGCTATCTTCGTCAAACTTGTTCAGCACAATGCCGGTAATCTCAATGAGGAATGATTGCAGTTCGCCCTGATTCCAGCTCACAAATGTTTCCTGAATTTTGGCATCGCTTAAGTTCAGTCCGCGTTTCATTAAATCGTACACTTCGGAGATCAACTGCATAATACCGTATTCAATACCGTTATGCACCATCTTCACGTAGTTACCGGCCGAACCGCCACCTAAATAAGTAACGCAAGGCTCGCCATCCACTTTAGCTGCAATAGCTTCAAAGATAGGGCGCAAACGCTCGTACGCGCTTTCATCGCCACCCGGCATCATGCTTGGTCCGAAACGGGCACCTTTTTCGCCACCCGAAATACCCATACCAAAGAAATGGATCTTCTTTTCGGCCAGTTCTGTAAAGCGGCGGTCAGTATCGGGGAAGTACGAGTTACCACCATCAATCACGATATCACCTTCTTCCAAGAAAGGTAATAGACTGCCAATGGCACCATCAACAGGTTTACCGGCAGGCACCAGTAACATAATGGCACGTGGCTTTTTAATCAGGCTAACAAATTCTTGTGCCTGGGTGGTACCTTTTACTTCTTGTCCGTCTTTGGCTTCTTTTTCTAAAGACTCAGCTTTGGCAGTATCTAAATCTAAACCGGCTACGGCAAATTTATGGTCGGCCATGTTGAGTAACAGGTTACGGCCCATAACGCCTAAACCTACAATGCCAAAATCATATTCTTTCATAATTGTTATTTGTTAAAGTTGAAGTATTACAATAAGCAACTACAGATCGAGCCCGTAGGTAGAAAATACCTGGCGCGTAACTGTTGTGCTGGTGTGATGTATGGTGTTAATGCCTAACTGTTCGGCGGCCTGTATAAATACCAGCCGGTCGTCTACATAGATGGTCTCTTCGGGCTTAAGCTGCAAAAGCTCTAATGCCGTTAAGTAAATATCGTGATCGGGCTTGCGGGCTTTCAAAATACATGATGAGGCAAACACATCAATGAACGACTTAAGATTATACTCCCTGATACGGTATTCGTTAATTTCCTTACCCTCGTTATTAACGGCTATGGTTTGCAGCTTATATTTTTGCTTTAACCCAATCACAAGATCAATCATCTCCTGGTAAGGTTGCGATTGCCCCATCATGAACTTCTTAAAATCCTGCGCGTTAAAGGCACGTGGTTCGTAAAACACCAGCAGATTAAGGTATTCGTCCAAAGTGGATTTGCCCGACTCGTACGCATCAAAAATAATACGGTGACGCTCATTCATCTCCTCAAAGTTGAGGTTAAAATGATCGGCCGCCGCGCGGCGCGAACCACGATCCCAGCCATTGGTGAGGAAAACCCCACCAATGTCCAGTAAAAGTGCTTTAATAGGCTGTTCCATTACGAAACTTTACCTTCCTGACGTTTTTCTTCCAATACGCCCATCAGACTGGTAAATGGCTTGATGAACTTTTGGATACCCTCTTCTTCCAGCTTGGCCGAAATATCGGTCAAATTGATGCCTACCACATCTTCTAATTGGTACAGCACCCATTGCGCTTCTTCAATACCGCCTTCTAAACGGTCGGCCGCTTTACCATGATCGCGGAACGCATCTAAGGTATCTTTAGGAACAGTATTTACCGTGTTGGGGCCAATTAAAGCTTCAATGTACATTACATCAGAGTAAGCTTTGTTTTTTACACCGGTACTGGCCCAAAGCAAACGCTGCGGCTTGGCACCTTTGGCTTCTAATGCCTTAAACCTGTCGGATTGGAATACTTCTTTATAAATATGGTAAGCAACCCGTGCGCTGGAAATAGCTACTTTACCTATCAACTGCCTCGCCACTACCGAACGGCTATTATCTTCTTCACAAATTTTTTCCAACAATGGATCTACCATGGTATCAATACGGCTCAGGAAAAAGCTGGCTACCGATGCAATGCCCTCAATAGGCAAACCTTTTTCGGTACGTTCTTCCAAACCGGCAACGTATGCTTCGGCCACTTCGCGGTAGCGTTCTAAACCAAACAACAACGTAACGTTGATGTTGATACCCTCGCTTATAGCGTTTTTGATAGAGTGCAAACCTTCCTTAGTTCCAGGAATCTTGATCATTACGTTTTTACGATCAAGCAGCTTCCATGAAGACAAAGCCTCTTTAGTAGTACCTTCGGTATTCAAAGCCAAATCCGGCGATACCTCCAAACTTACATAACCGTCTAAACCATGCGTTTTTTCGTAAACTTCTTTGAAAACATCGGCAGCGGCACGTACGTCTTCAACGGCTATGTTCAAAAATATTTCTTCTGATGACAAGCCTTTTTTGGCCAGTTGGGCAATAGCTTCGGTGTAATCATCGCTATGGGCAATGGCTTCTTCAAAAATAGCAGGGTTAGATGTAACGCCGCGCAAATCATCATTATCAATCATGGCTTTTAACTCACCTGATGAAATGAAGTTTCTACGTATATAATCAAGCCATATACTTTGGCCGTAATCGGGTATTTGAGCTAATGGATTTTTCATTGTTTATTTGTTTTACTTTTGAGTAAAGGGCAATTATGTTTGTCATAATTGCCCTTTACGTTTATTGTCTGAATTGTTTTTCTAAAGCTATTACTTTGTTTAACCTGCGGGCAAAGCGCTCTTCGCCGTTGTATTTGGCGTTGAGAAAGGCATGAACAAGTTCCTGTATCAGCATTGGGCCAATAACACGGCCGCCTATACAAAGCAGGTTCATATCATCGTGCTCTACGCCCTGGTGCGCCGAATAGCTTTCGGTTATCAAAGCCGCGCGCACACCGGGTATTTTATTGGCGGCTACGCTTACCCCTACTCCACTGCCACACACGGCGATGCCCCGTTCTACCTCCTTGTGAAACAGCGCCATACCTAAAGGCACTATAATATCGGGGTAATCGTCAGTGGCATCGTAGCTGGCAGCGCCGTAGTCGGTAACCTCATGGCCCATCTCTTTAAGCTGCTGTACGAGTTTTTGCTTTTGCTCGAAGCCGGCATGATCGGCTGCTATACCTATTTTCATAGCTATTTGGTTTATTTGTTTAATACCGCTTTGGCACGTTTAACAACATTTTCAACGGTAAAGCCAAAGTGTTTCATTACGGCTGTACCTTCGCCCGAGTCGCCAAAAGAATCTATACCTATTACATCACCATCCAGGCCAACATATTTATACCAACCTAAAGTTACGCCGGCTTCAACCGCTACACGCTTTTTAATGTGAGGTGGCAATACCGAATCGCGGTAGCTTTGATCCTGGTAATCAAAAAGATCCCATGATGGCATACTCACCACGCGTACTTTGATACCTTCGGCCGTTAATTGTTCCTGAGCTTCAAGAATAAGGCTTACTTCAGAACCGGAAGCAATTAAGATCAAGTCTGGCGTACCGTCGCTGTCTTTCAGAATATAAGCACCCTTTTCAACATTACTTGCTGATGGATAAATATTCTGATCTAACGTAGGCAGTTTTTGACGGGATAAAATCAATGCCACCGGACCTTTATTACGGCTCATGGCAATTTTCCATGAATGTACAGTTTCATTAGCATCGGCCGGGCGCAACACGGTTAAGTTAGGCACGGTACGTAAACCGGTAACCTGCTCAACCGGTTGGTGGGTTGGGCCATCCTCGCCCAATGCTACACTATCATGCGTAAAGATATAAGTTACCGGCGCATGGGTTAAAGCTGCCAAACGGATAGCGCCACGCATATAATCAGAGAAGGTTAAGAAGGTACCACCATAAACGCGTGTACCGCCGTGGGCATCAATACCGTTCATGATAGCACCCATGGCATGCTCGCGCACGCCAAACCAAATGCTGCTGTTTTGATAGCTGCCTGGTTGGAAGCTGATGTCGCTGCTTTTTGGCGTTTCGTTCGAGCTTGCCAGATCTGCTGATCCTCCTATTAAGAATGGTACCGCTTTACGCAAGGCATCTAATACTTTACCTGATGCCTGGCGTGTTGCCAAACCTTCGGCAGGGTCAAATACCGGCAGATCTTTATCCCATCCTTCGGGCAATTCGCCTTTAAAAGCGGTGTCAAACTGCTTAGCTTCTTCTGCGAAATGTTCGCTGTATGATTGTTTAACGTCGTTCCAAACTGATTGCAGCTCTGCTCCTTTTTTACCGGATTGCAAAAGGTAATCTTTCACTTCCTGTGGAACATAGAAGGTCTTTTCAGGATCCCATCCAAAGAACTCTTTGGTTTTCTTCACATTATCTTCGCCCAGGGCGGCACCGTGCACTTTATTGGTGCCTTCTTGCGGACTACCGTAACCAATAATGGTTTTAACCGAAATTAAAGTAGGTCTTTCGGTATCGGCTTGCGCTTCTTTAATAGCAGCTTCAATGGCGGCCATATCGTTACCATCTTCAACAGTAAGGGTTTGCCAGTCGTAAGCTTTAAATCGGGCCTGTACGTCTTCGGTAAAGGCTAAATTAGTTGGACCGTCTAACGAGATCTTATTGTCATCATACAGATAGATTAATTTACCTAATTTAAGGTGACCGGCCAGTGATGCTGCTTCGGAGGCTACGCCTTCCATCAAGTCGCCATCGCTCACTATACCATAAGTAAAGTGATCTATAAGATTATGACCTTCGCGGTTGTACATGGCGGCTAAGTGTGCCTCGGCCATGGCTATACCCACACCGTTACCAAAGCCCTGCCCCAAAGGGCCTGTGGTTACTTCGATACCCGGCGTCATGGTAGACTCTGGATGACCAGGGGTTTTAGAGTCTAACTGGCGGAATTTAGTGAGTTCCTCCAAAGGCAAATCGTAACCGTATAAATGCAGTAAGCTATATAATAGAGCTGAACCGTGGCCTGCAGACAGTACAAACCTATCGCGGTTTGGCCATTTTGGTTCGGCGGGGTTAAAACGTAAGAAACGACTCCAAAGCACATGGGCCATAGGCGCTGCGCCAAGCGGCAAACCGGGGTGGCCCGAGTTGGCCTTTTGAACCATATCAACGGATAAAAAGCGAATGGTATTTACACTTAATTCGTCTGTCTGGGTGAAATTTTGTTGGGTCATGATGAAAGCGGATGTATAATTAATCTGTTTAAAATAGATATGTAGATAAATAAATGCAGCAACGTGTTTACAGCGGTAAACTTACAGGTCGGCAGGTAAAACCAGATTGATAAAAAGCACTAAATAGCATTGATATTTATCAACAATTGCCTCATTAAAGTGCTTATAAAGAACTATAACTATTAGTTAAGCACATATTTTTAACAGATATGCGCCCGTTAGGTTTCCGCTTTTTAAATATGGTATCAGAATTTTACTTTTTATAAACTAATGCCATAAATTATAATGCCGATGCATTAATTATTAAACGTACGTTCAAAATACTTATTGGCATATGGCCGGCATTTATTGGCTAATCTATGCGAAAAAAATATATGCCGGTAAGATATTAATGATATTTTTTAGGATGGTTTACTTTATTTCTACATAAATAAAATATTTCCAGTAGAATTAATTTTTATTCGAACAGCGGTCATAAATGAGGGTGCGGATTACTGTACATCAAACCATTTTAAAACAAAACGGGCGTTTCAAATAAATGAAACGCCCGTTTATTATTGATTATAACTAACTACAAATAAGACTGCAGCAGATTAGATTTTGAGTTATGTTTAAGGCGGGTTAAAGCCTTGTCTTTAATTTGACGAACGCGTTCGCGGGTAAGATTGTATTTTTCGCCAATTTCTTCTAAAGAATGTGGTGCATTTTGGTTTAAGCCAAAAAACAAAACAATCACTTGCCTGTCGCGCTCGGCCAAAACGCTTAACGAACGTCTGATCTCCTGCGATAATGAATCTAACATCAAATCGCTGTCGGTAGTAGCGTCGGTACTTTGTAAAACATCCAGCAGGGTATTTTCCTCGCCGCTTACAAAAGGAGCATCCATAGAGATCTGGCGGCCTGAGTTAGATAACGAATCGGCTATCTTATCGGCTGTGGTTTCCAGGTCTTCGGCCAGTTCTTCTGGTGTAGGCTGGCGCTCATACTTTTGCTCTAGCTTAGAAGATGATTTGTGTATTTTACTTAACGAACCAATTTGATTCAGCGGCAAACGCACAATACGCGACTGCTCGGCCACGGCAGATAGTATAGACTGACGGATCCACCATACGGCGTACGAAATAAATTTAAAACCTTTGGTTTCATCAAAACGGCGTGCCGCCTTAATTAAACCCAGGTTACCTTCATTGATCAGATCGCCCAGGGTTAAGCCCTGATTTTGGTATTGTTTGGCAACCGATACCACGAAACGTAAGTTAGTTTTTGTTAAACGCTCCAAAGCCGCCTGGTCGCCCTCGCGGATCTTTTGGGCTAAAATCACTTCCTCCTGCGCGCTGATCAGATCAACCTTGCCAATTTCGGTAAGATATTTATCTAATGACTGCGATTCGCGGTTGGTAATGGATTGGGATATTTTGAGTTGTCTCATGTAATTAAATATTCAACCGTATAATGAACAAGTTCTTTTGAACCAGACATTACTAATTGGGTAAGCAATAAATTAATTGACTCTTTAAAGTGCAAATCGGTGGCGAATGCCATTTGCCGATGAACAAATTATAAGCCTGAAATTATAATACAGCAGTAATGTGCTAACAGCCCCTATCAAATAATAGGATTTGCAAAGATAACAAAAGAAATGTGGTTGCTATGTAAATATGCTACCATAAAACTGAGTTGTAATATACGAAAAAAGGGAGAAGTTTTCACTTCTCCCTTCCAATTTATTTTACCGTTTTGATTACCAACCCGGGTTTTGCTGTGCTGCTTTTTCAGGAGCAGTTAAAGGCGCACCATCTTTCTTGATAATATCTAAATAAGAAGTTTGCGGTATTGGGCGTAACAAGTGCTTCGGCGCAATTGGTTTGGCCTCGTCGTTAAACGCAAGTGCTCTTGGCAACAGTGTCCTGGTACGGGAAAGGTCTTCCCAACGCATTAACTCACCCATTAGCTCACGAGAACGCTCGTTCAAGATGAAGGCTAAGAATTTATCAGCGTCTGAACCGGCACCAACTTTGGTGTAAAACTCCCTGCCAGAACTTAATATATCGGCCACACTATTAAGGTGCATGCTGCTTACTGTGCTTGTAGTTACCGGCGCAGCAATATTGTTAGATTCATAGTAAGTGTTCCTGTCCGAATAAGAAGTTGTAGCAGTAGGCGTTGTTGCAGGATTGGTTCTGTAAGCAATGCCACCATCAACATAAGCAGCACGGTCTTCACCATCTTTATATGCAGCACGATCGCGTACGGCATTGATGTAAGGCAAAGCGGCAGCATAGTTTCCTAAACGGCCGTAAGCTTCGGCAGCAATAAGATAGGTTTCAGCCAAACGGGCTAAAATACCATCGCGCTGACCAAATTGTGAAGCTACTGTATTACGTGAGCCATCCATAAATTTAGACAATGCTACATACTGGCTTACCGTATAGTTACCGTGACCACCTAACATATTTTCAGGCTGGCTGGCAAAATAACGTACGTACATGCTTGGAGCACGCAGACCTATGTTTGCAGTAGTATACCGGGTATCGCCTGCATTATTCACAATGTATAATATAGATTCCTGGCCAACGGTAAACTTGTTTTGCCCTGCTAACGGATTTCCGGCAGGCCATTTAGGCAAGTTGGCAGCATTGTTACTGATGTAACGCGTTTTAAAGCTTTTCCAGAAACGTGAGTCATTTACACGGTCAAACACATCTAAAGCATAATCTGTTGATCGCAAGCGTTGAAATTCACGTCCGCCGGCCAAATCGCGCACCATGCCCGGTAAGTTTTGGTATACCGATGGATAATATAAATGCACCTGGTTACCATAACGTCCCTGAGTTGCCGTGTTGTTAGAAAACTGGGCAGCCAAAATAATTTCTGCATTAGTTTCGTTAGCACCATCTACTGTGGTAAAATTCCATAAATCGCTGAAGTTGGTAGCCAAACGGTGACCGCTGGTGTTAATAACCAAATCGGCATATTTGATGGCTTCGTTTAAGTCAGCTTCTTTAGTAGCGCTGTTCCAGTCGCTGTTTATTTCGCTTGCGCGGGTTAAATAAGCTTTGGCCAGAAAGTGAGCTGCAGCCCATTTAGTTAAACGTCCTCTTTCAGGCGCCGTAGCCGGAAGCAGGTTATACGCTTGTATAAAATCGGCAATGATCTGGTCATATACCGCCTTGGCAGAAGCACGTGTAAACTCTTCTTCAATAGTTAGAGAAGCTTTTAGCTTTAGTGGCACACCGCCAAATTGTTTAACTAATTTAAAATAGTCAAACGCACGCATAAAGTAACCCTCGCCCAAACGCACATCTTTATTAGCACCGGTATAATATTGCGGCACGTTTTCGATCATGATATTGGCCGAATTGATGTTACCATACATGTTATCCCAAACGCTTGCCACATCGCCGTTCAGCGTGTTAAAGTTAGCGTCGTAAGAGTTGAACATTTGCTCGGTACGATCACCACCTACAGTAAATTCGTCTGTACCGTAGTTGGTAGTGGTATAAGCCCAGGTATAATTAAAATGGAAACGCAAACTCTGGTACATACCAATAGAAAGACCATCTAAACCAAAAGTGGTCTTAAAATCTTCTGTGGTTAATTGCGTAATGGCATTCTCATTTAAGAAGTCCTTTTTACAAGAAGTTGGTGCTATCAGTAGAGTAGCTACTGCTGCGGCACCGTATATATATTTCGTAATCTTTTTCATAAATATTTCAATTAAAAACCAACGTTTACACCAAACACAACACCACGGTTAAAAACTGAACTTTGGGTGTCAGGATCGATGAAGTCTACCTTCGAATAAATAATTCCAGGGTTTAATGCCTGTGCATAAACTTTTACACGTTGTAAGCCCATTAACTTGGTTACCTTGGTTGGCAGGAAATAACCTAATGTGATGTTTCTGATTTTAATGAACGATCCATCCTGATAGTTCATTGAGCTCTTGTAAGGATCGCCGGCAGCACTGTTATAATTAGGTGCAGGATAATCATTAGTTGGATTAGTAGGCGTCCAATAGTTTAACACGCGTTGTGCAAAACGACCTTGTAAAGACTCCTCACCTGCACGGATCAGGTAACCCCAACGGGCAAAGATAAAGGCAGATAATTCAACTCCCTTGTAATTAAAGGTATTGCTCATACCACCTGTCCAGCTTGGGCTCGAGCTTCCTCTAACAACGCGGTCGTTGTTTGCATCAATGCGGTAATCACCATTTTGATCTACTACTTTAATCGAACCCGGGAAAAATTGTCTAACACCATTATTTGCGGCGGTATATTTGGCCATCTCTAGTTGATCTGCTTCTGTATTCTGCCAAATTCCAGCTTTTTGGTAATCGTAGAAAACATTTAAGCGCTGACCAATAAACAAGTTACTTGCAATAAGGTCATTTTTACCATTTGACAAGATATCAACGCGGTCTTTGTTAGCAGCGAAACTTAAGCTCGACTCCCATGTGAAATCTTTGGTTTTGATGTTATCAGTATTCAAAGTTAACTCTATCCCCTTATTTGAGGTATTGGCAATATTATCGTACGCCGTAGTATAGCCGGTTACTGAAGGTATTGGTTTCAAGAATAACAGATCTGAAGTTTTAGAGGTATAGAACTCTAATGAACCGTTGATCCTGTTTTTAAGGAAACCAAAATCTATACCTAAGTTATACTGGGTGGTATGCTCCCAGCTTAACAGCGGGTTAGGTAATGAAATCGGGCTTGATAATGATGCGTCTGAAGACACATAACCCGGTTGCACAGCACTTCCGTAAGTGTAGTACAAGGTTTGCAATTGTCCAACAGTACTGTAAGGCGCAATAGCCGAGTTACCTACGGTACCTACACCTCCCCTAACTTTTAATTGGCTTATCCAAGAGTAATTCCTGATGAAGTCTTCCTGATCTAAGCGCCATGCAATTGATAATGATGGAAAGAAATCCCATTTGTTACCTGGAGCTAACTGTGACGCACCGTCCCAACGACCAAAGGCTGTTAGAATATACCTTCCATTAAAGGTATAGTTAAAACGAGCCATGTAAGAGTTAAGCTTTGTTTCAACAAGGTTAGTAGCAAAACCGTCGAGCGCTGAAACTGAATTTAACTGGTACCATAATGCACTATTGTAAGGCAGTTTAGTAGCCGTCATAGAAGATGTTTCCTGACGGAAAGAGGTAGAACTCTGCAGGAAAGTTGCACCAAAATCGTGCTTACCTATTGATTTGTTGTAGTAAACCAAGTGGTCAAGCGTCCATGCAAGGTTATTGGTTTGATTTAACTGCGCGTAATTAGTTGAACCAGACTGGCCGGCACCACGGTTAATAGACCGCTGATCCATCCACCTGCCGTTGTAGTTATTGTAAAAATCAGGACCGAAGTTTAAACGGTATTTTAAGCCGGGTAAAATTTCTACCTGTGCATAGAACGATCCTAAGGCGCGGGTAACCTTACGCAGGTTAATGTTGTACTGATCTTCACCAACAGGGTTTTGAATATTGATATCGCCACCAGGTAAGTTGATACGGTTACCGTTTGCATCAAACGGAATAGCATAAGGCAACATGCCCAATGCAGCGCCATATAATTGATTTGGACCGGTAGCATTAGTGGTAGAGTAACCATAGTTTTGTTTACCAAAAGTAGAGTTTATGCTACCACCCATGCTAAACCATTTTAAAGGCGTAACATCAACGCTAACCTTTGCACTGTAACGGTTATAATCCTGACCAAGCTGAGTACCTTTTTGGTTCAAGTAACCAAATGAACCATAAGCTTTAATTTTATCGGTACCACCACTGGCACTTAACACATGATCATGAGTTACACCGGTTCTGGTTACCAAGCTGCCCCAGTCGGTTGTGGGTACCAGGCTACCATCAAAAGTACCGTTTGCCCAGCCTTTTTCAATATTGGCAAATGCAAGCGCATCCTGGCCAAAAATACGTCTGTCATCTGCCAGCGTTGGTATGGTTGGGTATGTTGCTGTTGCGGCGGCGGCCGGGTTTAAATAACCAACACGGCGATAAGCATCTCTTCTGAACTCAATATATTGAGCCGAATTCATCATTTCCTGACGGTTTTGCAAGCTTTCAATAGTTGCTGTACCCACGTAATCTAAAGACAATTTACCGGCTTTACCTCTTTTGGTAGTTACCAGGATAACACCGTTGGCACCACGCGAACCGTAAATTGCGGTTGCAGAGGCATCTTTCAGAATGTCGATAGTTTCAATATCATTAGGGTTAATAGTTTCAATACCACCTGTTCTTAAATCAAGCGGAATACCATCTACCACATATAATGGCGAGTTGGCTGCAGTTAATGAACGATTACCACGTATACGGATGCTCCCTATTTCACCGGGGCGCTCGTTTGAGGTAATATCAACACCTGCTGCTTTACCTTGAATAGCCTGCAAAGCATTAGCTACCGGGCGCGAACGTATTTCTTCGGCGTTTACGCTTACTACTGATGAAGTAACATCGGCACGTTTTACAATGTTGTAACCCACTACTACCACCTCGCTCAAGTTACTGGCTTCACCAACCAATTTAATAACCAGGTTGGTTTGTGTGCCTACAGGAATTTCCTGCGTAGTAAAGCCTATGTATTTAACTACTAATACAGCATTAGCATCAGGAACGTTCAGGGTAAAATTACCGTTTACATCGGTAATGGTACCTGTGGTAGAACCTTTGATGGTTACACTTACGCCTACCAGTTCTTCGCCTTTATCGCTGGTGATCTTTCCTTTGATAGGAATGGCTAAAGCGTTGGTTTTGGTAGCAGGCGCATTGTTATCAACCGGCTTTTTATTGCTCAGCACAATGCGGTCGTTAATGAGCTGGTAAGAAATTTGCTCTGGCAAAACGCTGTTTAAAACGGCATCAAGGCGTTGTGCGTTAGCGGTAAAATTTACCTGCTTGTTGGTTTGAATAATGCTTTTGCTGTAAACGAACTTTACCCCGGCCGATTTTTCGATAACCTTCAACGCACTTTCGAGGTTGGGCTCTTTAATAGTTACACTTACAATTTTATCAAGAATTTGTGCACTTGTACTTTTAGCGTAGGTTACGCTGTAAAGTAGCAATGCAATCAATAACTGGCTAAATGTGATCTTCATAATCTTCATACATTTACCAGGAGTTAGTAGATATTGCATACATTAATTGGTTGTTTTAATTTGAAATTGGAACGTTAAATAGGTACCGGGCAGACGTATATCCACCTTCTTTTCTTCTCACGAAGGCTTCGACGAAATCATGTGCTTTAATTTCATGTGTTTTATTTAATTAAGGATTTATAATGTGTTATTGGTTTCGAATACAAAGGCTTTACCGCTTTCAATAGCATAATTCGCATTTACAGATTCTTTGATCATATCCAGTATTGCGGGAAGACTTTGATCTGTAAAATCGCCGGTGAACACCAGGCTGTTGAGCTTGGCTTGATTACTATAGATCCTGATGTTGAAATTTTTGTTAAGCGCGGAGAAAACCTGGCTTAATTGTACATCGTTAAACGAAAGCGATACCTTTTTCCATATACGCATCTCATTTTGTACATCAGTGCTTACATCTTTTACCAGGTGCTTATTACCCGCAAGTGTTACCTTTTCATTCGGCAACAACATTACCTGCTCTTTACGATGATTAGGGTTAACCGATACCTTGCCCGACACTACAGCCACTTCGGCAGGCAGGTTTTTAAATGCTCTCACCCTAAAACTGGTACCCCAAACTTTAGTGGTAATAGTGCTGCTGCTTATAATGAATGGATGCTTTTTATCTTTAGTAACCTCGAAAAAAGCTTCGCCGGTTAAGGTAACATTGCGGTACTGTCCGCTAAATTTTTCAGGGTATGTAAGTGTACTGTTGGGGCTTAACCAAACGGTGCTGTTATCGGGTAGTACTTTTTTGTAAATACTGTTACCTGCGTTGCGAAAAGCTATTTGCACACGGCTATCATTAGCGGCCACGGCCGGCAACGACTGATTGTTAAAACCTAACTTAAAAAAGAAAAGCATTAACGCTGCTATACTTGCAAACGCAAAAAACAAACTAGCAAACCGGTTACCCAGTAATGGGTGGCCGATGCCCGAAGTAGTTTGATCGGCCAAATAATTTTTGAAACGATTGTACAACGAGCGCTGCAGATTATCCTGCTCAACCTCATTCATCAGCCGAAGCGGATCGGGTCCCTGGTCAAAACTATGATACCAGGTATCAACGGCTTCGCGCTCCTCGTCAGAGCACGAATTATTTAAATATTTACGAATAAGTTCAGGAGTAATTTTCATACCATAATTTAGCCTTTAAAGAGTGTGTTTATGAATTGGTATAGTGATGACAATTACAAACGGGCTAACCCTTGCTCTGCCTGAAATTTTTTTTCAGCACTTGAACACCGCTAAATTTTAACCAGGAAAGAAATGGGATTGGTAAATTAGAAATACAGCGCTACCACTGCCATTAAAACAATGCTGATGCTTACTTTAAGCCTTTTAATGGCTTTGCTTAAATGGCCTTCTACCGTTTTTTCAGAAATGCCTAAAACCCGGGCAATTTCTTTATTTGATTTATTTTGCATACGGCTTAGTTCAAATACCGAGCGGCATTTAACGGGCAGGTAACTTACTTCTTTGGCAATAACAGTATGTAGTTCGTGTAACGATATTACCTCTTCTGTAGAATTGTCAAGGTAAGAAGCGTTGGTGTAAATATTTTCGAACACTACCGTTTTGCGGGCCTCACGGGCAAAGTAATTCAGTACCAAGTGCTTTACCGAGGTGTAGATATAGCCCTCAAAAGAAGTTTGAATGTGAAGCTTGTTGCGGCTTGCCCAAAAATTAGTCAGAAAGTCTTGTACAATTTCCTCGGCTACTTCGCGACTTTTCACGCGTTTGTAAGCATAACTGTATAGCTGTTTCCAGTAACGGTTATAAATCTCTTCAAAGGCCTGTTCGTGGTCTGCTTTTATAAGATCGAGTAGTTGTAAATCATTCAGACTATTTATATCGAGCATGGTTAGTTAATAACTTAGGTTATAAATCCTGCTGTTTAATCTCCAAAATTTGCGCGTATTGTAAAGATGCCGGAAGCGGCATACTGAATACTCATCAATATGAATGTTGATTAAACGGAACAAACAGCTTAAAGTAAATTGGTGGAACGAACCTAAAAACTTTTTAAGGATTGACTATCCTGTAGTGTCATGCCTACGGTATAACGGGCTGAAACGCACTTTAATTAATTTTGCCGTACCAGTGCGTCGAAAAGAATTTCTACCGAATGCAATGCCCTCACTCCTGCCCCGTCTTTGATCTGGTGACGGCAGCTTGTGCCTGTAGCTGCAATGATCACATTCTCGGGATTGTTCCTTACTGCCGGTAGCAACACAAGGTTGCCTATTTGCATGGAAATATTGTAATGCTCCTTTTCATAACCGAATGAACCGGCCATACCGCAGCAGCCGGAGGCAATAGTCTCGACTTTATAATTTTGCGGAAGAGAAAGGATTTGCTGCGACGCCCCCTGTGCCGACCATGCCTTTTGCTGGCAATGTGCATGCAGCTTAACCACGCGCTCTTGTGCTGTAAACTGCGATGGCAGGATGTTACCGGCCTTGACTTCGTGTGCCAGAAACTCATCGATCAGAAATGAATGAGCAGCCATGTTTTGAGCGCTGGCCACCAGCTCATCGTCAACCAAATCGGGGTATTCATCGCGGAAGGTAAGGATAGCGGAAGGCTCGATGCCTATTAAAGGTGTTTCTTTGGAAATAAGCGGACTTAACAGCCTCACATTTTGCTCTGCAATTTCTTTGGCATTGCGCAGCAAGCCTTTCGAAATATGTGCCCTTCCGCTTTGTATATGTTTGGGGATAATAACCTCGTAACCTAATCGCTCTAATAGCAAAATGGCTTTAATACCAATGGGTGTATCACTGTAATTGGTAAACTCATCACAAAACAGGTACACCTTTTTATGATTATTTGAGGGTTTAGCTGATTGCTTATGCTTCTTATACCAGCTTTGCAAGGTATCCTGATGCAGCAACGGCATAGAACGCTCTTGAGCAAAGCCTGAAAAGTTTTTAATTAATCTACTTGTTACCGCATTGGTCATAGCCCAGTTGTATAATCCTGGCGCTAACGCCCCCCACTTAGAGGCCATGGCAAAACCGGCAATTAACTTGGAACGAAATGGAACCCCGTTAGCATCCTGGTAATGCTGTAGAACCTCAGCTTTAAGCTTGGCCATGTCTACATTGGAAGGACACTCGGATTTGCAACCTTTACAGCTAATGCACAGATCCATAACCTCCTTAACTTCCTCGTGGTCAAAGCGGTTTAGTTTATCGGAGTTGATTAAAAAGGTGCGCAGCATATTGGCCCGTGCGCGTGTGGTGTCTTTTTCGTTACGAGTGGCCATATACGAGGGGCACATGGTGCCGCCCATGAGGTGGGATTTCCGGCAATCGCCCGAGCCGTTGCACTGCTCGGCATGTTGCAGCACATTTTGGTTATGATAACGAAAAACCGTTTTCAACTGCGGCACTTGTTGTCCCGGCGTATAACGCAACGAGGTGTTCATGGGTGGCGTATCTATAATTTTGCCGGGGTTAAAGATGTGCTTAGGATCCCAAACACTCTTAACTTCCTGTAGCAAACGGTAATTATGTTCACCTATCATCTGCGCTATAAATTCGCCGCGCAGGCGGCCGTCGCCATGCTCGCCGCTTAACGAGCCGTTGTACTTTTTCACCAGTGAAGCGATCTCTTGTGCTATGACCCTGAACAGGCGGTTACCCTCGGCCGTTTTTAAATTGAGAATAGGCCGCAAATGTATTTCGCCCGAACCAGCATGGGCGTAATGAACGGAATACAATCCGTGCTTCTTCAATATTTCGTTAAAATCGGCAATGTAGGCGGGCAGGTCATTTACATCTACGGCCGTGTCTTCTATTACAGCCACGGGCTTTTCATCGCCGGGCATATTACTGAGTAAGCCTAAGCCTGCTTTACGTAAAGTCCAAATGCGTTTGGTATCATTGCCAAACAATAGTGGGAAATGATAACCCAAACCTGCTGCTCGCATATCGGCTTCCACCTGTTCGGCAATAGCACGTACCTCGTCCCTGTTATCGCGGGCGTACTCCACCACCAGTATTGCGCCCGGGTCACCCTGCACAAAAAAACGGTTCTGGCTTTGTTCTATATTGTCTTTAGTGCAATCGAGTATATAATGATCTATCAGTTCGCTGGCGCTTGGTTTGTATTTGAGCGCTATTAAATTAGCCTGTAAGGCTTCCTGCACCGTATTAAAATGTACGCAAAGCAGTCCCGCCTCTTCAGGCGGCAGCGGCACTACATTAAGTTTAATTTCGGTAATAAAAGCCAGCGTACCCTCAGACCCTGCAATAAGTTTGCAAAAATTAAAATCAGGTCCCCCTACAGTAAAAGGCGCCGTATCCAGCAGCATATCAATGGCATAACCGGTATTGCGGCGCTCAATACTTTTCTTAGGAAATTCTTTACGTATCTCTACCTGGTTGTCATAGTTGCTTAGCTGCGTGCGGATGGATCTATACAACGCAGCTTCTAATGTTTCGCCGCTACACTTGGCTATAAACTCGTCAAAGTTCAGCGTGCTAAATTCCACCTCCGAACCATCACTTAATAGCGCCTTAACAGCCAGCAAATGTTCGCGGGTGCTGCGGTAAACAATAGAGTTTGACCCGCAAGAGTTATTACCCACCATACCGCCTATCATGGCCCGGTTAGCCGTAGAAGTTTCAGGGCCAAAAAACAGTCCGTAAGGTTTAAGGTACTGATTGAGTTCGTCGCGCACAACGCCGGGTTGCACACGTACCCAACTTTCGGCGGTATTGATCTCTATGATCTTGTTAAAATGCTTGGATACATCTACCACAATACCCTTACCCACTACCTGCCCGGCCAATGAGGTACCGGCCGTGCGCGGAATGAGCGAAGTGCCTTCCTTGCTGGCAAAGGCGATCAGCGCTTTAATATCCTCTACCGTTTTTGGGATAGCCACCGCCAATGGCATTTCGGCATAAGCTGATGCATCGGTGGCGTAAAGCGTGCGCATAGCCGTATCGGTAAACAAGTCGCCCTGCAAATGCACTGCTAATTGCTGTAACGCCTTTTGCATGAGGTTAGCCTTTGGTTTGTCCAGTGTAAGTACTTTCAAAAATTTTATCGGCATTGGTGGTTTCAAAGCCATCGCGGCGGTGCTTTGCTTGTATTTGGTTGGCTGGTAGGTTTGCAAACTGCGGTAAAACCAGGCGCTCGGCAAATTCTACATAGCTACCGGCAATGCTCATAGTATCGCCACCGGCAAAGGTAGCTTCCTGCATTTCGGCTACGGTGCTACTCTGAAGCAAAAGCTGATCTTGGCTGATCTTAATCTTTCCGCCTGAGGTGTTGAGCTTGATGCCTAAGCTTTCTACAAAATCGTCGAATTGTACCAGCGTGTTATAACCATCTTTGAGGGCATGTACACTAATGGTATAATGATTTAAATAATAGCGGCTGTAAATAACCCAGGCGGCATATTCGCTTTCTGCCAAAAGGGTTTCGTAATCTTTTTTAGTGGGTAGCGGCCAAAGCGCCCGATGAAAAAACTCGCCAATTTGCTGTCCATTGTTCAAGTCCAGCGCATTTACCGGGTCAGACGTAATGGCGTTGGTATATTGATGAATGATCTGCTGCGCCCCGGGTGATAACTGATCAACTACCAGTTCACTCATGAATATACGCGGATAGGCTTCCGTAGGCGGTGCATACCAGTATGCGTTGAGCTTTTTGCCTTCGAAATAGTAATAGTCGCGTTTGGTATAGCCATGATGCAGGAATATTTTTTCGAACGATTGTATACCCAAATGAGGTACACCCAGCGTACGAAAAGCAACATGATCATTCACAATTTCTTGCTGCGCCGTTACTATGCCCTGCGCTATCATGGCACCGGTTATTTTCATCACCGCCGGTACTTTTTGCTGGTAACGCTCAAAAAGCATGTTCATGAAAATATCTAAAGGCTTATGCTCACTAAAGTTCATATTCGGATGCGTTTAAATGGCTTTTCAAATATAGAGAACCTGGCGGCATGTGTACACAAAAAAAGCGGAGTTGATCTCCGCTTTTTCTACACCGTTGTTTCGTACCTCGCAATAACGGTATCAATATTTAAACCGTAACTTATACTTTCTCAGCCGCTTTCTTACCAGCTTTTCCCTTGTGTGAAGCCTTGAATGCCTCGTAGCTTTTTTGCTGGGTAGCATTTAATACCGATTTCAATTGTTGGTCGGTATTTTGTATAATGGTTTTGCGTTGTCCCTTTATCGCTTTGCGATTACCGTTGGCAGCAATTTGTTTCAGGCTATCTACCTTGTTAGCACGGGCCAGTAAAATGCCTTTTACTTTAGCAGATTGGTCTGCAGTAAGTTTCAACTGCTTTTGCAATTTCACGGTCTGGTGCGTGGCTCTTTGCTCAGGAGTCTTATGTACTTTAGTTTGGGCATTGGCAAACACAGTTACACCAAGCACCAGGGCTATCATCATGATTATACGTTTCATAAAAATTTCGTTTGTTTGCTTAGATAGACTTTACTTTCTAATTAAAGTTTAACGTGCGGTTTTAATTATACCTGCTCCAATTTGTCATATACATCTCTTTACTTTAACTTCTAAATTTTTTTATTTCTTAAAACTATAACACTGTACCCATGTTTTTAGATGAGAAATTGTCTTTAACCGGTCATCAATTACTCATCATACATCAACCTTTTACACTCATTAATTAATGTATACTTTAGGAATCAATGCCGTATTTCATGACTCGGCAGCTTGTATTATTAAAGACGGCGTACTACTGGCCGCTACTGAAGAAGAACGTTTTACTCATTTCAAACATGGCAAACGCCCGGTACCCTTCTCTACCTGGGAACTGCCTTTTCATGCCATAGACTACTGCCTGCGCATTGCCGGTATCCATATAAACGATGTAGACCATATTGCTTACTCTTTTGACCCCTACTTGTTAGTGGGTGAGCAGCACCGTGGTAAACCTACCATCGAGATTCCTTTTGAAGAAGGACCAAGTCCGTTGATGGAAGAGTACCGCGAAGTTTGGGACCCACTGTTCCTGTCATCTATTATTAACGCCCCGGGCCAACTGCGCGACGGCTACCCACACCACCTTCAAAAACGCTTTGTGGGCTGCAACATAAGCCGCGAAAAATGGCATTTTATAGAACACCACATATCGCATGCGGCCAGCGCCTTCAACTGCTCTCCGTACCAAACGGCAGCAGTAATGACAGTTGATGGCCGCGGTGAACTAGCTACCACCACCTATAACGTAGGCAGCGGACAACAACTTAACCGCATTGGCCAGGTAAATATGCCGCACTCTTTGGGCTTGTTGTACGAAGATGTAACCACACACTTAGGTTTCCTGCATTCATCTGATGAATACAAGGTAATGGCGCTGGCATCTTACGGCAAACCCGAGTTTGTGAAAGACTTTTGGGAGATAGTACAAATAGATGGCAATGGCCAGTACACCATTAACAACCAAAACTTAACCGAACGATTTGGCCCTAAACGCCTGCGCCACGAAGAGTTTACAGCACACCAGTTCAATATAGCGCACTCGTTACAATATGTGATAGAAGAAAGCATGCTGGAACTGACCGGCTGGCTGCAAAAAGAAACGAAGGAAGAAAATCTGTGTCTGGCCGGTGGTGTGGCACTAAACTGCGTGGCCAATGCCCGCTTGCGAGATAGGGGTGCTTTCAAAAACATTTGGGTACAACCGGCATCGGGCGATGATGGTACCGCTTTAGGTGCTGCCCTGTTTGTTGATGCCCAGGAACGCAAGAACAACGACCGTACCTTTGTAATGGACCACTGCTATTGGGGGCCGGAATACACTGACGAAGAGATTGAAAAATCTTTAAAACTGTGGAAGGTACCTTACCGCAAACTGGAAAACATAGCCGAAGAAACGGCCGATATACTGGCGCAAAACAAGATCATAGGCTGGTACCAGGGCCGCATGGAATTTGGTCCGCGGGCATTGGGCAGCCGTTCTATTTTGGCCTCGCCGATTAGTCCCGATATGCAGGCTCGTTTGAACGAGGTTAAGGACAGGGAAGATTTTCGCCCGGTAGCGCCGGTTGTGTTGGAAGAAGAAGCCGGCAACTGGTTTGAGGGTGCAGATTACTCCCCTTTCATGCTATTCGTTTATGATGTAAAGCCTGAAAAAGCTGACCAAATTCCTGCCGTAAGGCACACGGATGGTACCGCCCGTATACAAACTATAAATCAGCGCCAGCATAAAAATTATTACGACCTGTTAAAAGCATTTCAGCGTAAAACAGGTGTGCCGGTATTGGTAAACACATCGTTTAACACCTTGAGTAAACCAATTGTATGCACCCCTCGCGATGCCGTGGAATGTTTTTGGACATCGCCGTTTGATGCGCTGATTATTGGATCGTTTGTGATTGAAAAAGAAAAATGCTGATCACTGTAGTTGTCCCAACCTATCGTCGTCCGCAATTGCTGAACCGTTGCATCAAAGCTTTGTTGGCGCAACGGTTCGATAAAAACCAGTTTGAAATTATTGTGGTTAGCGATGGCCCCGATGCCGACACGCAAACTATGCTCAACAACTGGGCGGGCTATGACTTGCCTGTACTCAAGTTTATGCCGCTGCCTCAAAAACGAGGCCCGGCTGCCGCCCGCAACCATGGCTGGCAAAACGCCGCAGGACAAATTATAGCTTTTACGGATGACGATTGCATACCCGACAGTCACTGGCTGAGCGAGATTGCCAAGCATTGCCATACCAACGAGGATGTGGCTGTAACAGGTAAGGTCATAGTACCCATTAGCGAAGAACCAACCGATTATGAGCTAAATATATCGCATCTACAAACGGCCGATTTTATTACGGCTAATTGTGCCTGTACAAAAAGTGCGCTCATTAAAGCAGGTGGTTTCGACGAGCGTTTTAGCATGGCCTGGCGCGAGGATAGCGACCTGCACTTTAAGCTAATGAACAACGCCATACCCATCAAGAAGATAAAGACAGCCATTGTTACCCATCCGGTACGTGAGGCAGTTTGGGGCGTAAGCATTAAAGAGCAGAAAAAAACAATGTATGATGCGCTGCTCTATAAAAAGTACCCAAAACTGTACCGAAAGAAGATACAGTCGAGCCCGCCTATACTGTACTATGCCATTATATTGGTTTTTGTAATTATGTTGATCGGCTTTGTGAGTGCTAACACAGGCGTGGGTTTAGCAGGGCTAATTACCTGGCTTGCCCTTACCTTTTACTTTACGTTTAAACGCTTGCGCAATACCCGCCTCACGGCAAACCATATTGCCGAAATGATGGTTACCTCGGTAATAATTCCATTCATATCTGTTTACTGGCAGTGGTATGGCGCTGCAAAATATAAAGTCCTGTACATTTAAATGAAACTTTTACCTGCCGAAATCAAGAAGATCGTAACTTTTCGTGCCCTGCAACTGGGCGATATGCTGTGCGCTATCCCCGGCATACGGGCTTTGCGCCATGCTTACCCGGAGGCGCAGATCATGCTGATTGGCCTGCCTTGGGCAAAGTCGTTCACCGAACGTTTTAGTCACTTATTCGATGGCTTTGTCAGCTTTGCAGGCTACCCCGGCTTGCCTGAACAGCCTTTTGAGCCTGCGGCTTTCACCCAAATGCTCACCGCTATACAGGGAGAAAAATTTGACTTAGCTATACAAATGCAGGGCAATGGTTCTATTATTAACCCGATGATGGAACTGTTTGCTGCAAAGCACACGGCGGGGTATTCAATTGAAGGTCATTATGCACCCGATAACGGTCTGTTCATGCCCTACCCTGACCATGGTCATGAAATTGAGCGCCACATTGCGTTGATGGAGTTCTTGGGTATTCCATCGCAAGGTACCGATTTCGAGTTCCCCTTGTTGCCTAATGATGAAGAGAAGCTAACTTCATTGCACCTTGGTATTGAGCCTAAGAAATATGTATGCGTGCACCCCGGTTCGCGCGGAAGCTGGCGACAATGGCCGGTGGAGCATTTTGCTGCCTTAGCCGACTACTGTGCCGATCACGGCTACCAGGTGGTACTTACCGGCACCAAAGAGGAAGCTGGCATCATAAACGAAGTGATAAACCACATGTGCCATAAACCCATTAACACAGCCGGACTAACCAGCGTGGGAGCCGTAGCACTGTTGATCAAAAACTCAGCTATGCTGATCTCTAATTGCACGGGGGTGTCACACATTGCATCAGCGTTTAAGACGCCGAGCATCGTGTTAAGCATGGATGGGGAGCCTGAGCGCTGGGGGCCTCTGGATAAGCAAACGCACCGCACCATTAACTGGCTGGAAACACCTGACTTTGGACTGGTGTATGCGCAAACGGTTGACCTGCTGGCGACGATCGCTTAAGCAGGTCAATTACGGCATTAACCACATCAGCAGCTTTGGGGATGCTTGAGGGTTGGGCATACACGGTTTGGTTAACGTAGGCAATAACTTCATTCCTACTATGCATATCTACAGGTACCGGAAACTCCAATATTGTATGCGGTACTTTCCAGGGCGTATGTTGTGGGTTTGTTTGGCCGTATAGCACCACCGTTGGCGTGCCCACTGCAGCGGCAATATGAATAGTGCCTGTATTTACCGATAATAAAAGCGGCGCATATTTAACGAGGCATATAAATTCATTGAGTTTAAAAGTCCCTCCTGCCGAAAAACTACCCTCTCCTATTTGCACCTGCAACTCCTCGGTCAAATGCTTTTCTGATTCGGAACCGGTGAGCAGTATTTGCAAGCCGTATTCCCTTATCAATCTTTTAGCGGCGACTATCCAGCACTCGGCAGGGTATTCGCGTTTCGTCTCGCTTACACCGGCATGGAGAATGATCCAGGGTTTATTCGTATCTAATCCCTTATTTGATAATTGCTGCGTAATTGAAGGCCACAGATCATCATCAACCGTTAACGTTAAATTTTCGTTAGTGGTGGTTGCTCCCACCGTTGCCACTAAATCCAAGTCGCGGCGTACCTGGTGTTTGATGAACTTGTAAGGCTCCTTATCGGGCACCCAGTCGGTAATTAACTGGTACGGATTTTCGCGGCAGTAAGCCAGTATGCGGGGAATGCCTGCCAGGTAGGCCAGCATAGCCGTGGGTAAAGGATTTTGACTATAAACGGTAAATACTACGGCTGCATCAAAGTTTCGCTCTTTCAACTGAGCCACTACTTCGCTAAAAACAGTTACATCCGGCGTCTCTGCTGTCTTTACCCAAGGCAAATTAAATATGATAACCTCATCAATTTCGGGCATATGCTTAACTACACCGGCCGACATAGATGAAGTGAGTACGGTTATCTTGGCCCCAAAACTTTCTTTAAGCGCGCGTATGGCCGGACCGGTCATAATAAGGTCGCCCATGTTATCGGGACGGATGCAGAGAATATTTTTGCAGCCTTGCCAGCTCATGCCATTTGCGGGTTTAAAATATCTTTGGCCGCCTGGTTAATGCTGCTGCAAGTGTAGGTGGGCGAACGCATTGGCCCCGCTACCCATTCTGTTTCGTTACCATTATTTATGAGTACCGTTCTACAGCCCGCGCGGTTACCCGCTTCCACATCATTTAAAATATCGCCTATCATCCATGATTGTGAAAGATCAATTTCATGTTCCTGTGCAGCTTTGAGTATCATGCCGGGCTTAGGCTTTCTGCAATCGCAGTCTTGCGTATAGGCTGCAACGCTACCTTCCCGGTAATGTGGGCAATAATAAAAGCCGCTCAATTGGATACCATGAGCAGACATTAATTCAGAAAGACGTTGTTCAACCGCAGGCAAGGCATCTTCGCTAAAAATACCGCGAGCTACCCCCGCCTGGTTTGATATGATGATAAACAGAAATCCTTCATCTTTCAGCCGTTGCAAGCCTTGTATGGCATCGGCTTGCAGGGTTATCAGGTCGGGATTTACATTGTACGGTATATCCGGTATCAGCGTGCCGTCCTTGTCTAAAAAAATTGCTTTAGCCATTACGCAGCTACGCTTTTATCTATGCCCAGTAATACATTGCGTTGTTTAGCAACAGGCATCAATTTTTTATACAAATCTTCTACCTGCCCTGCTACATGTGCCCAGGTAAAGAACGTGTTTACTCTTTTAATGGCATTCCTGCTCATGCCGTATAGTATATCTTCATTATTAACCAACTGGGTTATCTTTTCGGCTAAAGCTTCTGGGTCTTCGGCAGGTACCAGTAAACCGGTTTCGCCATCGGCTACGCTGTATTTAATACCTCCCACATTAGAACCTATTACCGGTGTACCGCAGGCCATAGCCTCCAGTGGGGTTATGCCAAAGGGTTCGTACCAAGGTGTGGTAATGAAAACATCGGCGGCGTTATAGTAAAACTTCAACTGATCGCGATTTTTACGACCGGTAAAAATTACAGACGCATCAATATTATACTCACGGGCTATATTCATCAAGCGTGCATATTCGGGGCAAGTTTCCTCCACCAGTTCTTCGCATTCGCCGCCTACTACAACCAGCTTTACCGGCTTTTTGGTACCTTTTAATTTACCCAATGCCCTGATCACATTATCAACGCCTTTACGCGGAACCATGCGGCCCAATTGCAGTATAATATGTTCCTTTTGCGGTAAGCCTGCAATTTTACGGGCTACTTCTTTATCAATAGGATAAAACTCCGTTGCACTAAAACCACATGGAATGATGCTAATTTTCTCCACCGGCGCATTATAATATTGTATGAGGTCTTCTTTATCCTGCGGGCATTCGGCTATAATATGATCTGCTTCCTGCACAGCCTGTTCTTCAATGGTCAGTCTTTGTTCAGGAAACTTGTCCTTTTCGGCCTGATGAATACGACGTACGTGGCCCAGCGCATGGAAGGTTACCACGAAAGGAATATCCAGTTCTTTTTTAACCCCCATAGCCACCTGTGCCGACATAAAGAAATTGGCATGAGTAAGCGCATAATGCAGTTGTTTGTTTATGATAAAGGCAATCATATTGTCTTTAAAATCATCCATATACTGCAGTATATTTTCTTTAATAATGACCTCTGCTGGTCCGGCGGTAACATGTATTACCCTCACGCCCGGCGCCCAGTCAACCACTTCGGCTATTTCGGCACTTTCGCGGCGGGTAAATACGTCTACCAAATAGCCTTGTGCCGCCAGGTGTTTAGCCAGTTGTGCTACGTAAACATTCTGACCACCGGTGTCTACCCCGCCAAGGCTGGCCATTGGTGAGGCATGCTCGCTTATAAATGCTATTCTTTTATGTTGGTGTTTCATAGGAGGTTGTTGAAGACAAGCGGTATTATAAAGAAGCGGCTGGTAATTTTTTGGCATGTTTGGCAGTTACTTCGGCAAACAATTGTTCCCAATCGTTAGTAAAGCGCTGTATGTTGAAGCGGCCCAAAGCTACCTTGCGACCGTTCTGCCCTATTTCGCGGGCAAGTTCAGGATCACTGATGAGCAGGTTCATTTTATCAATGAGGTAATTAATATCGGTATGGATAAAGCCCGAGTAGCCATTATCAATCACGGCCGAAAGTTCGGTAGTGGCTAACCCAACTACGGGTATCCCCATCATCATGGCTTCACAAACGGCTAAGCCCAAACTGGTGTACCTTATAGGGTTAAAAAAGAAACGATAACGGCTCTGAAACTCGGGCAACTGCGGATGCAATACCTCGCCTAAGCCTAAATTGCCGGTGCCCATACCCACTAAATCGAGCGGTACATGCTGGCGTGCTTCCAAAAACACATCAAGCCCTAACAGGCGGCCACGGGCAGGCAGGTTATTAATCACCACAATGCCTTTCGGAATTTCGCCCGTGTAGTCAACCGGTGCTGTTGTTACACCGTGTTCAATAACTCGGGTTGGCGTGTTATTGCTATCCCACATTAAGCGGTTAAAGTGCGTTACATGTACTAAAGTAACATCGGGCGTATCTAAAATATGTTTGGTATCGGTTGGATGCTGACGCGGTGGATCGTGCTCTATATAAACCTTGGGCAACTCGCGTTGCTCGGCAGAAAGAATCTCGTATTGGTCTTTAAGGTAGTTTTGATTTGTTTGATAAAGAATGCAATCAAACTCATGGTTTTTCACCTCGTCAGCAGGTATTTCTACTACATTGTTACCAAACGGAAATGTTTCGCCCCGACCGTAGTAGCCTTCTGTTTTCTCAGGTTTGGTTGGTATATAAATGGTATAGTTTCCCTGCGATAAATAGAAGAGGTAACTGCCGTGTATATGCCAGGTAAAGATTTTCATGTAAGTTAAATAATAATTGAAAGTGTTGCATTTTCAACCAACAATAATGGCACCACTTCTATATTATTAATAACAAATAGTTACTTATAAGTAATTAAATAAACTTTAAACACAGATAGTCGCAAACACGTACATGAGAAACAAGCGGTTATTCAACTGATTAACAGTAGCTAATCAATTATATTTCATCTATTTTAGATGTTTAAACGCAGATTTCAGGCCTTGTTTAGGAATTGTATATTGTAGTAGACTATCACTGTTCAGTAAACGTTTCATATTACAAAAATGCCTTTCGTACTAATTAACGAAAGGCATATTTAATGTTAAATTTAAGTTACTTGTCCGAAGGCTTTTGCTGCTCGTTCATTAGGTGAGCAACGGTGCTGTCGGGCGTTAGGTTGGTCATTGCAATTTGCACCTTATTTTTCAGGCCCGATATTACTTTGTCCTTACCATCCTGCAAAGCTTCGTAACCATCTTTAGCTACATCGGCCGGATTGCTCAACGAGCTTTTATCTTCCAGAATCTTGCTGTTTTGCATACCTGCTTTATCAAAAAAGCCGGTATCTGTTGCACCCGGCATCAGGGCAGTAATAGTGATGTTGGTGTCTTTCAGCTCTTCGCGTATAGCTTCGGTAAATGAGAGTACAAAGGCTTTGGTACCATGATAAACCGACTGCCATGGACCTGGAAGCTTGCTGGCAACAGAGGCAAGTTGCAAAATCTTACCTTCGTTGCGGGCTACCATATCTTGCAGAAACTGTTTGGTCAATATCACGAGCGATGCAATGTTCAGGTCGATGATGCTTAGCTCGCGGTTAATATCGGTGTCTTTAAACTCACCATACAAGCCCTGCCCGGCATCGTTCACCAGCACATCTATGTGCAGGCCGCGGCGTTTCACTTCATCATAAAGGTCAAAAGCCTCCTGGCGGTTAAAAAGGTCTTTAGCAATGGTAATTACCTCAACTCCATGTTGCCTCAATTCGGCCGCACGGTTATCCAGTTCCTGCTGGTTACGCGACACCAGCACCAAATTGTACTTATCGGCCGCAAATAGTTTGGCCAGTTCATAGCCAATACCACTTGAGGCACCGGTTATTAACGCATACTTGTTGTTTTCCATGGTTTGATAATTAAGAAGCCCCTCCCAAACCCTCCCCCGGGAGGGAGGGCTTTAAAAGCCTTATTTTCATAAGCTATAATATAATTCATGTCATTGCGAGTGTAGTGTGGCAATCGCACGCGTTTATATTGCATCCTTGCGGTTGTCACGTCGCTATCGCTCCTCGCATTGACATTTCTTTTAAAATAGCCTTGTGGAAAAGACTTGGGATAAACTTCATGTTATTAGTGTTATTTAAATTTCCTATTCAAAAGCCCTCCCCTTTAAGGAGGGTTGGGAGGGGTTTACCCCCACGGTTTCAGCACTACCTTCACGCAATCATCTTCCTTATTTTTAAAGATGTTATAGGCATGGGTTGCTTCGCTCAGTGGTAGTTTGTGTGAAATAATATCATCCAACACTACACGCTCCTGCTTTACGAGGTCAATTAGATGATCAATATAGTTAAGCACCGGTGCCTGTCCTTGTTTAATGGTAATACCTTTATCAAACATGCGGTGTACAGGGAAATTATCGAAAGGCGTACCATAAACACCTACTACAGTTACAGTACCACTGCGGCGTACGGCTTCAAAGCACATCTCAAGCACTTTCATCGTACCTTTTTCGAAGTTGAGCGTAGCCTTCACTTTATCCAGGAATGAGCGTTCTGCCTCGAAACCTACGGCATCCACACAAACATCGGCACCGCGACCGCCTGTCATTTCGCGGATAGCGGCTACCACATCTACCTCGTTTGGGTTCAAAGTCTCTACCTTATTGGCTTCTTTGGCTTTCTTTAAACGGTAATTTACCGGGTCAATGGCTATTACACGACTGGCACCGTTTATCCAGGCTGCTTTTTGAGCCATCAGCCCAACAGGGCCCGAACCAAAAATGGCTACCACTTCTCCACCCTTCAGTTGCGCCCAGTCAATGGCCGACCATCCGGTAGGGAAAATATCGGTCAGGAAGAGCACTTGTTCATCCGTCATGTTATCGGGTACTATACGCGGACTAACATCGGCATAAGGCACGCGCACGTACTCGGCTTGTCCGCCGGAGTAACCTCCGTACAAATCGGTATAGCCATACAAAGCCCCACCCTTATTATCTAACAAATCACTTTCGGGACCATAATGTTCATGGTTGGAGTTTTCACAATGCGGCGAAGCACCATGGGTGCAAAAAAAGCAATGTCCGCAGGCTATGGGGAACGGCACTACTACCCGGTCGCCCCTTTTCAGGTTACGAACCGATGGGCCTACCTCCTCTACAATGCCCATAAACTCATGCCCCATGATCATGTCTTTGGTTTGTGGTATGCCGCCGTCGAGAATATGCAGATCGGAGCCGCAAATAGCCGTCGAAGTCACTTTGAGGATCACATCATTTGCTTCCTCAATCTTTGGATCGTCAACGGTATCTACGCTGATATCTCCCGGTTTGTGAAAAACTGCTGCTTTCATAAGTTATAATCAGATTAAGCTAAATATTAATTGTTTAGACATATTTTTAACGCAGATAACAAGCGCTGGTTTTTATAATTAAATATTTTCTTAAAAACTTATCAATCCTAAGACTCTTAAAGCGAAACCGCAGGAGTCTTTCGATTGAAAAAGTAGATTTCTTAAAAGGACTACAGCCCGGCACCGGTGAAGTAGTGAAATTTGAAGGTAAGAAGGTAGCTGCCTACCGCGACGATGCCGGCACCCTGCATACACTAAGCCCTACATGTACCCATGCAGGATGTATTGTAAGTTGGAACGGTGAAGAAAAAAGCTGGGACTGCCCCTGCCACGGTGCCCGTTATGATATTAACGGCGAAGTGATCACAGGTCCGGCCACCAAGGGACTGGCGAAGATAGACGTTTAGTAAACTTCAAGACTACATCATTGAAAACCGGCCCGGGGAGTTAAAACTGTTTTCGGGCCGGTTATTTTTATGTGCGCTAATGATTGGTTTCGATAAAAATGCTGTTTGAAAACCTTGATGTCATTATCTGTAGAAAAACCTACTTTTCTGACGAAATATTGCGGTTATATGTAAAATAATCTACTCCTAAAACTCAGGGTAAACTCGTTTCCAATCTGTAAAAGTGTGGCGTAACACTCCACAAACTGCGGAAAAATATTCTGCATCGTTCCACGTTTTTTGAAGTACTGACAGATTAGCCTCCTATTAATTGTAGATTAATTAACTAAAAATCAATTATTTATACTTTACAGTTAGCGCCGCATAGTATGGCAGCTAATTTGCAGTTTATAAGAATCAGGTTAATAGCCTGTTACCCTCTAATTAAGCTATTTATTAAACAACAAAGAAACGGCCCTGCTGTGCGGGTGCTTTATGCTATGAATATTCGCCCATCCGAACATATTACAAACACCGATTTAAATTCAGGATTAAAATTAGTTATTGCCGATGGCCTTTCGGCCGAAGCCATGGTGGTATTTACCAGCGGCACTTTCTTAACCGCTATGGCTATCCATATGGGTGCCAGCAACTTCCAGTTGGGTATGCTGGCTGCGTTGCCCACCTTTACCACCATCTTTCAACTGGCCTCTATCTGGCTGGTGCAAAAATTCAATAACCGTAAGTTAATTACCTCGGTTTTCAACCTACTGGCGCGCCTGCCCTTGATCGCTATTGGCATTATGCCTTTACTGTTCAGCGGCACTACTACCATACAGGTATTATTGATCCTCTTGTTCTTTCAGCATATTTTTGGCGATATAGCCGGTGCCAGCTGGAACTCCTGGATGAAAGATTTGATCCCTGGTGAGCGCCTCGGCAGCTTTTTTTCGCACCGCAGCCGCATGGCTCAAACCCTCAATGTAACATTAAGCCTGGCTACCGCCCTGTGTTTGGATTATGTTAAAACCCACTACCCCTCTCAGGAAATTACCGCTTACACCACCTTATTTTTGGCTGGCGGCGTGTTAGGTATGATGAGCGTTTTCCTGTTACTGAAAACGCCCGAGCCCAAACCTACTCCTATGGACGACAAGGTGTTCAAACTTTTCAGCAAATCGCTTAAAAACAAAAACTTTAGAAATCTACTGGCTTTTAACTCCTTATGGGCTTTTGCGCTGAACCTGGCTACACCGTTCTTTGCCGTTTTCATGATGAAGACCATCGGCCTGCCTTTATCTTACGTTATCGGCCTGGGTATTATTAGCCAGTTGAGCAGCATTGCCTCGTTAAAATTGTGGGGTAAGTATTCTGACAGGTTTAGCAACAAAACTATTATCAGCATTTGTGCGCCGCTGTATATCACCTGCATACTGGCGTTTGCCTTCACGGCTATGCCTGCATCGGGTGTTACCACGCTGGTTATGTTGTTTATTATTCATGTGGTTAGTGGTTTATCAACCGCTGGTATTAACTTGGCTTTGAGCAATATAGGCATCAAACTGGCACCTAAAAAGGAAGCCATTGTTTACCTGTCGGCCAAAAACATGTTTGTGGCTTTATTTTCCACCATTGCCCCCATGATGGGTGGCTTAATGGCCGACTTTTTTGCGGGCAATACCCTGGCCTGGAACATCCAGCTAACCGGAAGTAAACATATGACTATCAACCTACTTAATTTACAAGGCTGGAACTACTTCTTCATTATTGGCGGCATACTGGCCATGCTATCTTTAAGACTTTTAGCCAAAGTAAAAGAGCAGGGCGAAACGCATCGCGCCAGGGTAGTGATCCATATGCGGGCCACTTTCCGCAATAAATTGCGCCGAAACATAGGTCGCGAGGCTACCAACAATTTGTACTCACCAACGCTGGCCGTAAGGCGACAAGTAATTAAACTGTTCAAGGCAAATCATACCGCAACAGCCTATAAAAAGTCGGCATAGATTTGGTTAAAATATGCCTAAGAACTTCTTACGTTTCTTTTTGAATCTGCCTTTCGCCTTACCCAATGGTTTATGGGTATTAACTCCAGTATCTTTTAATGCTACCGGCTTAGGTGTGGCAATTATCTTATTTACGTGGTAGGGCTTAATGTAAATATAAGGTGATTTGTAAGGCTTATTCAACGTGGTTAAACTGCTTGAAGCAACCATGGGTGCATCCTCTTTATTAAAAAAGGAATAGGCGAACAAAGCCATGAACAAACCTGCTACTGAAGCCAATCCTATAAATAATCCTTTAGGCACATACACCATGCGGCGGTTGCGCTCAAAAGTACCTTTAGTTGAATTAAACGTGCTGCCGGTTTCTATAGCTAATGATTGTAAAGCCGAGAGCTGCTTTTGTTGCTCGGCATCGGCCTGCTGGTATTGTAGAATCTGCGCTTGAAGACGCTCATTATCAACTTCCAATGAATTGGCGGTTGAGAAGGCTTGATTATGCCTATCATTATTAGCAATACTGCCGTTCACTATAGCTTCCTGTAGCACCATGCCGTTAGTATAACGGTTCTCGGGTATTTTTTCAAGACATTTATTAATGATATGTAACAACCAGCCTGGTACATTCAATTCCTGATGCTGCTTTTCCTCTAACCATGTTGCAGGTAAATTCTCTTTACGTTTAGCTAAGGCATCGGGCACTTCGGTTTCTATGTGTGCCAGCATTACATTATTACGGCCGGTTTCTCCGTTACCATTCAGCGGAAAAGGTACCTGCCCTGTAAGCAGTTCGTATAAGATGATGCCAAAACTGTAAACATCAGTTTGTGGCAGCATTTGTCCCTCGTGCTGTTCAGGTGCCATAAACTCTATGGCACCTGCATGACGTATACTACTGCGGCGTTGCTCATCTGTTAAAATGGCCAGCCCAAAATCAAGCAATACATAATTGCCAGTATGAATATTATATTTAACGTTGTTGCTTTTAATATCGCCATGCTTAACGCCTACTTTGTGACAATGCGCCAGTGCTCCGGCTAACTGATCGGCCAGTTTAATGAGCTCTTTTATGGTGAATATCTTTTCATGAGGTGGCTGGAGCAGTTCGCATAAGTCGGGACCCTCAATGTATTCCATCTCGATATAAGGGAAGGATCCACTCTCGGTAACGCCCGAACTTAAAATTTTAACTACGTTAGGATTAGGCTGCTCGTTAACCTTTTGAAGCTTGGCTACCTCATTTTGAAAGTTCCGGTAGTTTTTATCCTCTTCACTTTCATCATAAATGGGAGTTGGCAACATTTTAATAGCCGTATAAACGGTACCCGTACGCCTACCTTTATACACCGAACCTTGCCCACCTGTGCGCAATGCACCCAAGTTTTCCAGTCCTTCCGCTATGGTAAATACTTTACTCATGAACTTAAAGGCTGGTAACTGAACTGCAATACGGCAGATTCGCCAATAATGATCTGGTCGCCTTCATTTAACGGGTGGCCAATTTCTGTGGAGTGCAGCTTAGCCATATCTTCAGTTGCCTCCACTTTGATCTTGATCTTATTACGTGGAGGTACGCCGCCTTCATCAGCAAAGATCATAAAGTGTGCACTGTCATTATTCCATTCCAAATGGGCATGTGAACGGCTTACATATTTATTGGCCGCATTGGCACTATCTGATGGGAAAGCGATATGGTTAGTACGAAAAAAGCCATCATCGGCCTGCGCCTTTTTATCCCGGCCAATATTGATCTTACCACTTTCCGATGTAATTTCATATTGTTCCTTATCAGCCTCACCATTCAGAATAATGATATACGCCGTGGCCTTTTGCTTTATAAAATGCTTATTGGTTTTAATGAAGAAAGCTGCATTTACATTACCTGCCTTAATAGCCTCGGCCGGCACATCTTGCGAAAACAGCACATCCAGGTTCCAGCTATCTGGCAAGGCCAAAGCATAATCATCGGCTATCTTTTGTATTTCCTCTTTAAACACATTTGGTTCATCGGTATATACAGCAGCCTCATACATGGTTTGATCTTTGGCATCGCAGGTCAGAAAAAGGCTCAGTCCTTTAATGTTGCTGCCCTCTCCGCCTTCGGCTTTTTGCAGTTCTTGTTTAATAAATTGCAGTAATGCATAACGTACACCCTTTACATCAGTTGGGCGTTCGTCGGCATTACTTTTGAAAAAATTGAACATGGCTATTATAATATCGTTAGTAGCTGTTTTTAGTGTTTACTCCACATTAACCGCTTCGTTATTTACTTGTTTGTTATCAATGCTCTTAATGTAGCCTTTATTTAACAGGAAAGGTATAATGTGCTTACCCGCCAGCTTCACTGCATCGGACGAACCTTTAGTAGCTTCTATACGAACGCATACCACCATGTTACCGCCGCCTTTAGCTTTTGGCGCAAAAAACACATACCACCCATCGTTGATCTGCTGCTTTTTCCAGATTCGCTCGGGCGTACCCGTTTTACCTGCTACGGCTATACCCAAAGTATAAGCTTTAGGAGCGCTTTGCTCTATCATATACTGACGGAGCAGTGCAGCGTATTGAGGGCTGTTAGCCAGTTTGATGCCGTCTTTAACGGGTTGTTTGGTTTTGCTTACTTTAAGCACATAGCGGTTGTTAAGCAAAGTGCCATTATTGGCTACCCCCGAAACTAAACGTGCCACGGAGGCAGGTGTGGCAATTAACTCGCCCTGACCCCAAGCCATACCCGATATGCCTTTAGCACGCGTTTTATGTACATTGTTAGGGTTGTAACGTGGCTTGGTATTAAACTCGGTTTTGCGCCAAAGCTCGCGCCATTTTTCTTCCTGCGCTGCATTCTCGTTGCGGCGGCCATAATAGTAACCACCCACACCATGCAAGAACATCCCAGTTTTAAGATATAAAGTGGCCATATCTTCCTGCAAATGCTCTTGGTTGGCCAGTTTAATAAAGTATACGTTGTTAGATTTTACGATGGCGCGCTCCATGCTAATCACGCCGGTTTCGTCGGGTTCCAAACCTTTGGTACGTATCCGCTCAGCCATGCTTACGGTGTAACGCTTACCTTCTGCAGCCATGCCCAACTTGTTGAAGGCCGCCAAAGAAGTAAGCACTTTAGCCGTTGACCCGGGTTGCGTGGCATAAGTAAAACCAAGATCAGAAGTCGTCATCCACGAAGCCAGCTGATTTTGTTCGGCATTGCTCATGGTCAGTTGTTCCCAGTTATGTACCGGGGGTAAAGGGTATACGGCCGACGTCAGTACATCTCCCGTATTAGCTTCCATAATTACTACCGAAACGCGGTTATCTGCCAACGACGTGTCTGTAGCGATGGAACGCTGTATGCTGGTTTGCAGGCCCGCATCTACCGTCAACTGCACATCGCGGTTCCGGTTGCGGAAAGTCTCAACTTCAGGGCTGTTAATACCTGCCAACAGTAACGGCGCCAAAGCGCTATAGTCTTTCTTAACCACCGTCATTTCCTTAACACCACGGGCTAAAAAGCGGTCTTCGCGGTAGCGGTTGGCCGTGGTGTTATAACTGGTAGCAGGCAGCTCAAACCCACGCAGCTCGGCGGCATGTTCATATTCGGCAAAATAACCATTACTGCTGCCGCTGAACACACCGGTATTGGCATCACCTGTCCAAAAGAACGTTTGCTCATCGAACGGATAATAACGGTCTAAACGCTTGTGCATGGCCGAATCAAGATTATAATCAGCAATGCCCGCTTTAATGAGCTTTGCTTTTTGCTTGCGAACGGTTTCGGGCTTGCTGGTTGCCAGCAATGTGCCGTTGCGGTCATACAGATCACCGGCCTGTAAGCGGTTCATTAATATGGCAATGCGCGGATTATAACTAAACATGCGGGCACCGCTTTTATCGGCCACCAAGGATGGTTGTACTACCCACTTTTTATTGTTGAATAAGTAGCGAGACACGTTCACCGTTAACAGCAATATACCTAAACAGGCCGCCATTAAAGCGGGTACCAGGTTTCTGTCTTGCTGTTTGGAAATGTAGGCCATTTGAACCGGCGTACCTTTAACCAATGATGCCGACAATAAGAATCCGGATGCCAGTAAGTTAGCCACCAGCGACGAACCGCCATAACTTTGAAACGGCAGCGACACCCCCGATAATGGTAATGCCCCAGTAGAACCACCGGCAATTAATAAGAATTGTACAAAGGTAGATATACCTATCCCTGCACATAAATAGAATAGGAAAGGCGTACCCGTTCTCCTGCCTATTAAAATGGAACGATGCAGGTAGAGCAAGAATAGCATGAAGATACACACGATTCCTGTCCAGCCAAACTCCTCGCCCATCGACGGCAGAATCATATCGGTATGTGCCTCGGGAATGGTTTTGGCAAAGCCCTCGCCAATGCCCTGACCCGATACCCCTCCGCTCGACATGGCCCAAAGGCCGTTAGCTACCTGGTCGCCGCCATAAACTTCGTTATTCCAGGCATCCTGCCAAATGGCTTTGCGGTCAATTAAACGCTGCACCGGTCCGGGAAAGGCTTTATCTAAATACGGGATTTGGTCGATGGTTAAAAATGCCGCCATAATGACCAGCACCATAATGGCCGATTCACTTAATTGCCTGCGCTGGAAAAACATAAGTAAGGCTACAATGCCTGCAGTGATGAGTGCAGATAGCCAAACATTTTTAAATATCCACGAAGCAATTACATAAATGACCACGGCCAGAGCCATAAAACCAAAATCGCCGCGCGAAAAAGAAAAGAGCGTAATGAAGGTAAAGCATACCACCATAGCAGGTCCTAAATCGCCCAAAAGCAGGAACAACATCAGCGTTAACAGGATGGCAATTAAAGCGAAAGAGAAGAATGACCAGCGCTTGGTCCAACTGGCATACTCGCTGATCAATTTTTCGTTAGCAGCGAAAAAGCCGGCCAGGAATAAGATGATAAGGTATTTTACGATCTCGCTGGGCTGAAAGCCGAACAGGTTCACTTTAACGCCGCTACCCTCCGGGCCTGTACCAAAAGTGATGGTTAGCGCCAGTAAAACCACTGCTAAAACTACCCATGGCCAGCCATTAGCCGCGCTGCGTACGTTTTTAAATACCAGCATGCGGTATAACCAAAAATCAGTGGTGAATTTGCGAGTATTAAATAGCAGCATGGCAAACGTACCAGCTAAACCAATACATAAGTAAACCAGGGTATCTTTAGCTAAAAACCTATCGCGCAAAGGATCCTGTAAACTTAACAAGGTGAGAAAAGACAAGCCCACCAGCATCATAATTACTGGCAGTATCAGTTGATCGGCAGCGCTGAATTTCCAGGATAGTAAGATATGAATAAGCAGAAAACCACCCAGAAAACTCCCGGCAATGATCCAGTACCACTGATTAAATTGCTGCGGCGTACGTATGATAAGCGACTTTTCCTTCTTGAGGATATTAAAATCGCGTGTGGACAATAGCCTGATAGTATGGGGCGATTGATGGAAGGTGAAACTGGCATCACCATCCAACTCTTGTACGCCCTGCGATGTGCCGAATTGATAACCCGGCTGTAAGGGCAAAACTTTAAAGGCCTTGCCGTCGGGTAAATTCTGAAATTTATAGGCACCATCGGCATCAGTGCGTGCATAGGCTGTTAATGATTGTAAACGGCGTTTGCCTGCACTATCGGGCAAAAAAGTCTGCGTAAAACCGTTGCCTGTTTTTGTAATGGTTTTCAGGTCTTCGGTAGGCTCATCGTTAATAATGCTGTCTTGCGGTAAGATCATTTCTAACCTAAGCAATACGCCTGCAACAGGTTGTTGTTCCCTGTTCAGAATTTTCCCGTCAATGCTATGTGAGCCGATGGCCAAATCAGTAACCGACTGCAAGGCAGGTGGATTCCGCTTTTCCTGAATAAAACGTAGTGAATCCGCTCCAGTGTAACCCAGTAATGAGCGGGAGGCAGCCACCCTGCTTTTGAACGATTTGCCGCCTTTAACAAAAGCCTCATCAGCATCAATATAATACTTACGCTTGTTGAGCTCGCCTATATTATCAACCTTTTGCCCCACACCTATCTGGTTGGCAACCGTAGTTTCAATAAGGTCAACGTCGCGCTTATCGTCAAAATAGTAGCCTTTTTCTAATAGTCGCCTTAACTGGTTTGCCGGGTCTTTACTATTAAGGTTTACAATAGTGCCGTCTTGCAGCCGTTTTTCTACATCGGCAAAACGCAATTGTATCACCGTGTATAAACGGTAAAACAACAGGGCAAAAATGATAGTAACCAACAATAAAAACAGCCGTTCTTTACCACGGCCGGCAGGTACAGGTTTATTTGGTTCCATTAGGTTTAGCAGTAGATGTGGCTAAGGTATCGGCACGGTAATGCATTACCGGCAAATCAACAGTAATGAGCTTATTAATAATGAATGGATAGGCCTTTTGTATGCCGTTGGTGCAGTTTACAAACTGTACATTCTTGAGACTTACAAAAGTATTGGCTGATTGCACAGCCGTAGTAAAACCTTCAAATTTTAATCCTTCTAAGCCTGTGCTTTTACAGTTAGCAGCTATAACCAGAGCGGGACCTTTATAAGAAGAATCGCACTTGATGGTAATGTTACCTATAATGTATAGCGTGTCTTTATTGATCTTTAAGCTATCAGTAATTATAATCGGTTGTTTGAATGCCGTATCGGCCAATACCAACTCCTTTCCGGTAGCCTTATCTATGGCGTTCTGCAATCTTATTTCATCAGCATTTTTTTCAGGTGCTGTTGCTACAGGCACAACTGGTTGAGCCGCTTGGCTTGGCTCCTGTGCTTTTAAGTAAAACCAAACCGTTGAGGCCAAAAAAGCCAGGCAAAGTATACTTAGTAACACTAAAACACCATTGCCCTTTTTTGCAGGTGCATTTACCGGCTGGGTTGTCTCATGTTTATTCACCTCAACAGGCTTAGCCATTGAAGTACTATCAACTAAGGTATCTTTTTTTTTGATTGCAGTTGCAGGCATGGTAGCCTCGGCGCGTTGCGCTACTTTACTATTTTGCACCAGAACTACGGTTATGTTATCGTGCCCGCCGTTGTTGTTGGCTGCGGCTATAAGCTTTTGAGCTTTATCTTCGAGAGAACCATTTTGGGTAAGTATATCCGTCATGGTATTTTTGTCTACCATGTCGGTTAAACCATCGCTGCAAAGCAGCAGCACATCACCGGGTAAAAAAGGCGATTTGCCGGTTTCTATATACTCATCGTCAGTTTCAATTAAGGTATCGAAACCTAATGCTTTATTTATTTCGTTTCGTTTAGGATGGCTCATGGCGGCCGATTCGCTTAACCGGCCCGAATCTTCTAAAAAGCCAACAAAGGAATGATCTTTGGAAATCTTGACCAGTGAACCATCGCGTAGCAGGTATAAGCGGGTATCACCCACGTGTGCATAATAAAATTGGTTATTTTCTACGTCAGCAACTGCAAGGGTAGTTACGCAAGCCATGCTATCCAATTCCTTTTCCTGCTGCCTGCGCTGGTAAATTTTTTTGCTGGCCTGCCGTATGGCATTGATCATTCCCACAATGATATCATCCTGCAGGTTGCCCAGTTCTTTGATCACTTCTTCGCGGGCTATGGCTGCAGCCACTTCACCACCATTGTAACCGCCTACACCATCAATAACACCTGCCAAAATTAACCGGTGTCCTGCCGTTGACTGGGCTACAAAAGTATCTTCGTTATTACCCCGAACCCTGCCGGTATCGGTTAGTCCATAATAGTTTTCAGCCATTGTGTTTTCCGGAGTTTTTAATGTCAAAAAAATGTGTGGCTAATAAACATACCACAATTACCAATAGTCCTGCTGACAATAATTGCGACATATGTTACGCTTTAAATAAGTTCAGTCCAATTATTCCGTTCAACAACATGCGCGAATTGACCGGCAGTTCTACCCAGTGAGGCGAATTGATATCGCTTTGCGCAACAGGCATTTCGTTCAAAGTCGTCATTTCGCCAAAAGATGCGAGGTAAAACTTACCATCGGCCTTGTTGTACCTGATGTACAAGTGCGGCACGTTCACCCAGTCTGACGGAATCTTGAATATATGGTCATCTTCACGGGTTTCTTCACTGCCCGATACCACAATTTCTTCGGCATTCATGAGGTATTCTACCTTTTTACCCGCAAACTTAGGGTCGGGAATTATAGTTTCCAAACGGGCAATGGCGGCTTTCTCAGGCTTTTGAACCCCTTTTTCGTCGTACTCCAGCTCATCTATATAGGGTATTTCAAAATAACCATCACTGTAATAGGTAAAGCCTTTTAATACGTCTTGGTTTACATCAAACGTTTGGGCTATACCTGTTTGGCGGGGTATAAAGGTTACCCTTAGGTTTTCTTCCTTTTTTTGATTTCCGCCGGCACTATCAGGAAGCAGCTTTCCAATAAAGCCTTTATCGCCACGAGCGTAATCTGGGTGCGATACCACACGAAAAACCCATTTAGAACCGGACGGCTCTACCGTTTTACCGGCATCACGGTATTCCTTAAGTATCTCATAAAACTTTTTAACACATTCCTGAATAATGAGGCCTATGATGCCCTGCTTATTCTCGTTGAATTCTTTATAATCCTCTGCATTAAAGCTGATGATAAATTCGTGATAAAAAACTATACGGCCTGCGAAGGACAGGTCGCCTATAGAATCACGAAATTTTTCAATAATATATTTATAAATGGCATCGGGCGTAAGCGAGGGTGCCAGGTTTGTTTTTACTGTTTCTTCATTGGTTAAAAACCAATCCTGAATACCTATACGTTGCCAAAAATTAGGTTTAGATTCCATTAAAGTTATTCGTTTTAACGTGTATACAGCAGCGTGATTATCAATTACAAAGGCGCATTGATGACCACACCGGTATCTGCCTGCGCATTATCAATACTGTCCTGACGCTCTCTGGCTCTTCTTGCAGCCGCTGCTGCTTCGGCCTTGCGCACACTGTCGATAGTTTTTTCCATGCTATCCGATGCCTTTTGCTTGTTTTCGGGCGTTATGGTTGGATATTGCTCGCCGGTATCTACCCGCATAGGCTCGCTACTATTTGTTGTTGACGTAGTATCTTGCGGCGTAACGGCCGCCGGTTGTGCATTCCTTTTGAAAAATGCTGAATACACCGAGAAACCCATAAATACAACCAGCAATACTACAAAAAGAATGAACAGCGGCTTAGAAATAACCACACTTGATTCATCTTCAACAGGCTCGGTTTCAACCGGCCCGGCTTGCTCTAATTGCAACAACTTTGCTTTAAGCTGATCATTTTCCTTTTGTAAGGCACTGGTGCTCAATATCTGCTGTTGTTGCGGATAGCTCTCTGCAGCCGATAAACTACCATTAACTACAGCTTCCTGCAATTCAACACCGCTGGCGTAGCGATTTTGAGGATCTTTTTCTAAACTTTTGGCAATAATTTGCAGCAACCAGTAAGGTACCTGCATTTCCTGCATCTGCTTATCGGCCGACCAGGTAGTAGGCAAATTTTCGCGTCTCTTAGATAAAGGATCTGGCACCGCCGATTCCATATGTGCAAGCATTACAGCATTGCGGGCAGTTTCGCCTCCACTATTTAACGGAAAAGGCACTTCGCCTGCCAGTAATTCGTACAAGATTACTCCATAACTATATACATCAGTTTGAGGAAGCATATGGCCTTCATGCTGCTCGGGCGCCATAAACTCGATTGCCCCCGCATGGCGTATACTGCTGCGGCGCTGCTCTTCGGTCATGATGGCCAAACCAAAATCGAGTAATACATAATTACCCGTATGGATATTGTATTTTACGTTATTGCTCTTAATGTCGCCATGCTTCACTCCTACTTTATGGCAATGAGCCACGGCACCGGCCAACTGATCGGCCACCCTGATCAATTCTTTTAGTGTGAATATTTTTTCATGTGGTGGTTGCAGTAATTCACACAAATCTGGTCCTTCAATATATTCCATCTCAATGAAAGGAAATGAACCACTATCGGTCAATCCCCAATTCATGATCTTTACCACATTGGGATTGGGCTGCTCGTTAACTTTTTGCAGCTTGGTAACCTCATTTTGAAAGTTGCGATAATTTTTATCGTCCTGGCTCTCGGTATGTATAGGCGTGGGCATTAGCTTAATGGCCGTATAAACGGTACCTGTACGCCTGCCTTTATATACAGAACCTTGTCCGCCGGTGCGCAGTGCGCCCAGGTTCTCCAAACCTTCGGTTATTGTAAATACTTTACTCATTTAATTTTACAGCAAATAACACATCCTAATTACAGGTTGCCATGGTAACGGGCAAGAATGTAAATTACATTTAATATACATTTTTGTTGTGGCAATACTTGCAATTAGTACAAATAAACAAAAAGAGCTGACTATTTAAATAATCACCTCTTTTTGTTACAAGTTGAAGTAGCGTATTAAACAGCACTTAAGCTTTCTTTCTTAGTTCTCAGTAACAACATGATCAACACAGAAAGGGCAATTAACGTAAAATAACTAAAGCCAAGGTTATACTCGTCTTTAGCTGGAAACGCCGAAACGATGCCATAACTTAAAAATGAAACGATGACGTAATTGATACCGCCGGTAAGTCCACTGGCTATGCCTGCATTTTTAGGGAAGCGGCTTAAACAGTAAGTAAAGAAATTATTAAAAGTAAACCCTGCGGCTACATGAATTAAAAATGCAAAACCTATCAAAGAATATAAGTTGGCAATATAGCGGATGCTTACTAACATCACGATCACAAATAAAATCTGGAAACCCAAATTAACCACCATACGGCTAAAGAAAGGTTTGTCAATTGTCGCTTTGCCAATGAAACCGCCCGTCATCCATGCTAAACCTAATACGAGTGAACTATAACCGGCAATAACAGGCGAAAGGTGCAGGTTATGCTCTATAATAAACGGCCCAGTCATATTATAGATCATGACCATGCAATAGGCTAAACCCAGCATTACGATGCCCAGTGTAAAACTAACCGTTTTGATCATACTGATATACACTTCAGTAATTACTTTAATAGTGAACTCAGAAAAATGCTTTAGCGACTCACCGCTATAAATCAATTCCAAAGCAGCCATCACCAAAGCAAAGGCACCTAAAAAATAGAAGTTCGATTTCCATCCAAAGGCTACCTGGAAATAGCCACCAATGAATGGAGCCACAATAGGCCCGGTTGACCAGATAATGGAAAACAAACTCAGATAATGTTTTAGCTTTTCACCTTCATATACATCTATAAAATACGCACGTTTAGCTACCACCACGGCACCAACGGTAATACCATGAACCACACGCATGGCGTAGATTAGGTAAATATTTTGTGTGGTTGCTATAATTATACTGGCTAACGCGAATACCAATAAACTCACCAGGCTTATTTTATAACGCCCAAAACTATCTAATATACTTCCTATAAAAAGCTGTGCCACGCCGTAACTTATTAAAAATAGCGTTAATGTAAGCTGAACCTGAATATTGGTTGCATGAATAGACAACGCCATGGAAGGCAGCGATGGAATATAAATGTCTGTAGCGAAGCCGGATAGGGGTATTAGAGCAAAAGCTAAGATAGTGGCAATCCCCTTGTGTTCTTCCTTAATAGGTTTGGGAATTGTTAAAGTGTTCAACATGTAATAAGTAGTATGTATGAATAACGGCAGAGTTAAATCTATGACGTTTGCTGCAAAAGTAAATTATTTTAAGAGCTGAAATCACCACACTTTTCTTTATGATGATGATATGGCATTACCGAAACAAGCAAGGTGGATATATGCATTTTAATAAGCCAAGCAGATTTAGCTACGGCAACAATTAGAGAAATGAGGCAGTAAGCCACCTTCACTATCATACATGACTATTACGCAAGGCATATTAGTATAAATGCAAAAAGCCCCTTGCATCGAAGATGAAGGGGCTGGATTGTAAGATTAGGCGCCGACCTACTCTCCCACGTGTTACCGCAGTACCATTGGCTCTGGCGGGCTTGACTTCTCTGTTCGGA
>NZ_BMDO01000014.1 GCF_014635825.1 Mucilaginibacter galii | reverse complement strand
CCGTTGTATCCTGTATCGCCAATACCAACTTACCCTTAACAGAAGCGCTACAACGATCAGAGAGTTCGTCCACTAACTTACGTTCGCTGACCTTTTCATGATGTAGCAGACGATAATATGCCTTTTACTCCGCCCTTGTCAAAGACAAAGACTGAATGCTGCTTCGGCCTGACCTGAATAATCTTTTATGTAGTTCTTCACCCCGGCGCTCTATCCGTTTATCTCCGAACCTATCTCTGTAATCCGCATTCTGCATCCGCAAAAATACAGCTTATACTTGTGGGTACACCGTAGTCCTCGGGGAGGGGTGCGGCTGAATAGTGTAATGGCAGGGGGGGGGTTGATAAGTATGGTTAATGAACTGCTCCATTAGACCCCTCCCTGCCCTCCCGAGGGAGGGAATTGAATAGCGCTTTAATTGTTATATCATTGCAATGACATACCTGTACCAGCCCTATCAAAGCCTATACCTTTTCAAATTCAACCGGTATGTTATCACCCGTCCATCATCCGTAATCATAATACAACTGTAGCCCGGGTGCTTTTTAATTAACTGCAGACCTTTAGTTTTTCCTAACACCATCATAGAAGTGCTCAATCCATTGGCAACTTCGGCGCTTGGGCCAAATACGGTTACGCTGCATAAGCCGGTAACCGGGTAGCCCGTGGCAGGGTTAATTATATGCGAGTACCGCTTCCCGTTAAACACTACAAACTTTTCATAACTCCCCGAAGTTACCACGGCGCTTTTTAACAAAGGCACTATGGCCAGCAGCGTATCTTTGTGCATAGGGTTGGTAATTCCTATGTTCCAGGGTTTGCCATCAGGTTGCTGGCCCCAGGTACTCATATCGCCAGAACCATTCACAATGCCCGAATTTATGCCTTTAGCCAGCATCATATTACGGCAGCGGTCGGTAGCGTAGCCTTCGCCCAGGGCACCGAAGCCTATTTTCATGCCTTTATATTTCAGAAATATAGTAGAGGCCTTAGCGTCAAGTACAATGTTTTGATAGCCTACTTTTTCTACCGATTTTTTGATGGCTTCGGGAGTAGGCATACTGGTCATGGAGCCATCAAACTTCCATATCCGGTCCATAGCCGCAAAGCTGATGTCGAAAGCACCATTAGTTATTTTTGACAGGTGCAGCGCCCGCTGAGTTAACGCAAATACTTCGGGGTCTACCTTTACCGGGGCAATGCCGGCGTTCCGGTTTACCTGCGAAATCTGGGTATTGGGCCGCCAGTCGGAGATCAGGTTTTCTATGCGGGTAATTTCTGTAATAATGGTATCAATGTTTTGTTCGGCTGTTAAAGAATCCTTAGCCACAAGAGTAATATCAAAGCGGCCACCCATGAGCAGCGTAGTCCTTTTGCGTAGTACCTGTGCAAAGGAGCTGGTGCCAATTATTATCAGCAGGAAGAGTAAAGTTTGTTTCATGAAGTAATTTGGAAACGCTTTAGCTCAAAAAACATTTCCCTGCAAAGAAAATCAAAAATTAATTATATGCTAACCATGATGATTGGTGCAATAAAATCACTTACTATCAAACCATGTAGTGGGTTAACGTAAGTGTAAATTAGTGAGAGTGTTAATGTAAATTTAATATGGCTTTATCGTGCTCATTCCAGAGTAAATGCCGACTTTTGCTGCAAATCATACTTATCACCAATATGTACTATAAAGCAAAATCTGCAACCCTTCTTTCATTATCGTTAATGGTTGTGTTATTTTACGCATCATGCCGTAAAAACGAAGCTAAGGATCCTATCGATGCCATTAATAAAAAAGACATTAGTGTTAAAATGGCAAAGGGGCTGTACGAAAGCTTTACAGGCGCAAATTCTTCCATTAAAAAGACAGCTGCTTCTAAAGAAGGGGTAAAGGCAGTAAATACTACCCAGTGCGGTTTATCAACAGACTCTGTAGTGAACACAACTATCAACGTAGCGGCAGATGCAACTAAATACACCGTTACCGGCCATATTAATATTAAATATATTTGCGACCAAAATAACTGGAACACCATAGGCTATACTCTTACTGATAGCTTGCACACCGTACGTAGTACGCCGGTATCTAGTGAAGATGCAACCGTAGTTGATAAGTACGATGCAATTACTAAAAATTATAATTACGGAGTGGTTACGGTAAATGGGGTTCAAAAATCGCATATCATATTTACCAGCAATTACCCTTCGCCGGTAACTACAGATCAAAATAATAATTTCACCCTGCAAAACATGGTGGTTGAGGCCTTTGCCTCTAAAAGTGCCGATATTACTTCGGGCAACGCATTATTTGTAGTGCAAGGTAAAATAAATGGAAATGCCTATAATTTTTCAGGAAACATCAAATTCTTAGGTAATCATAAAGTGCTGGTTACTTTTTTAGATGAAGCCTATAATGTTAACTTGTTGTCTGGCGAAGTTACCGCTGCAAAGTAAACAGTTAAACCATTCATTTAACAACAAAAGCTTCTCACTACTGAGAGGCTTTTGTTGTTAAATGTACTTGGCGCCTCAAAACACATTCTTTTACTCTTATCAAGAGTATGCCGCTATACTTGACCAAATTTAGTTTATAATTTAAAACCAACCTTTAAACGATTGGTTATTTGATTATTAATTAAATATAGAAGACCGTCAATTATGAGTGAAGAAAATAAAATGAGCCGCCGCAAAGTATTGGGTGGCTTAGGGGCAAGTTTAGCGGTAGCTACTGTATTGCCTGCTTTTGCAGCAGCAGATAGTGCGTCAACCTCAGCATCATCAGCACCTGAAGGATTGCAGGATCCCACGACCATGTATCCCAAACCACCGTTTAAAGGGCAATCGCAACCATGGCCGGGTCTGGCAAGCCAAATGGAGCCGAAGCCCGATCATGGCGAAACCAGTTACAAGGGATCGGGTCGTTTAAAAGGGCGTAAGGCACTAATAACGGGTGGCGATTCAGGCATGGGCCGTGCAGCAGCCATTGCCTATGCGCGTGAAGGTGCCGATGTGGCTATTAACTACTTACCTGCCGAAGAAGCCGACGCTAAAGAAGTAATTGCCTTGATCAAAGCCGCAGGGCGCAAAGGCATTGCCATCCCCGGCGATTTGCGCGATGAAGCGTTTTGCGTACGTTTGGTTGAAGAAGCGGTGCGTGGTTTAGGTGGTTTAGATATTTTGGTAAACAACGCTGCCCGTCAGCAAACCCGGAAATCTATATTAGATGTAACCAGTGCCGACTTTGATGCCACCATGAAAACCAATATTTATGCACCTTTTTGGACCACCAAGGCGGCATTACCTCACTTAAAGCCAGGTTCAGCCATTATAGCTACCACTTCTGAGCAAGCATACGATCCATCGCCCGATCTGTATGATTATGCCCAAACCAAGGCGGCTACCATGAATTACGTGAAATCATTGGCTAAACAACTTGCTTCAAAAGGTATCCGTGTTAACGGCGTAGCTCCGGGACCAATCTGGACCCCGCTGCAAGTAAGCGGCGGTGCTACCCAGGAAAAATTAAAAATGTTTGGCGGACAAACCCCTATGGGCAGGCCCGGTCAGCCGGTGGAGTTGGCTTCGATTTATGTGCAGTTAGCTGCCAGCGATGCCAGCTATGCAACGGGTCAAGTATACGGCTCTGCCGGAGGAGGCGGTCAGCCATAAATTATGATCTTTAAATGTGAGTATGTGTAGAAACAACAAAGCCTTTCGTGTAAATGAAAGGCTTTGTTGTTATTTCTTTTTAAACTCGTAAGGGGTGTACTCTACAAAATCGGCCACTTTTACCTTTAAGCTTACCACCTTATTATTTTGTACCGTGAAAGGGAAAACCGCTTTGCCAAAAACTGGATCAGAAAAAGTGACATAAAAGCGGTTGCCACCCAGTGGTTGTAATTTGGCAAACATTTTAGGATGATGCTCAAAACGCACTTCCAGGTCGTTTAGCTCGCCTTTGGTAATGGTGAGGTTCCCATACAGGTCATTACTGTATTTGCCGGTATAATCGTTTAAACTAAGTGCAGGGCGCAGGTTTAACATCACCGTATCACGTTTGAGTTTATCGGTTTGCAAATCGCGCTGTTGTTGTGCTTTTACTGCTGTAAGAGCCTCGTTGCCATGGTTAACGTTAGACTGTTTCAGGTAGGCATCAATAATGTCGAGGTTCAGGGTTTCTATCAGGTCGTTTTGATCGCTGTTGGTCAATATTACAATGCCCAGGTTTTGATCGGGTATTAAAGTAACTGATGATACAAAGCCGTTTACGCCGCCGGTATGCATTACCATGCGGTGGCCCTTGTAGCCCTGTAAAAACCAGCCCAATCCATAGGCACTAAAGTTAGCATCATCATCATTTCCCACTAAAATTTGTGGTTGGCGGGTGGCTCTAATAGCGGCGGCCGGTATCACTTCTTTATTACCCACTTTGCCGTTGCCCAGTAATGCCAGCATCCACTTGCACATATCGGTAGCTGATGAACTCATGGCCCCGGCAGGGGCCATGTTGTCTATCTGCGCGTAAGGTATAGCGGCCAATCGCCCATCAATCAAAGTGTGCGCAGCCGATTTGTTGAACGACGTAGCCAGGTCTTTAGTCAGCGTTAGCGTACTGCTCATGCCCAGTGGTGCAAGTAACGTTTCTTTAATGTAAGCTTCCCATGGTTTGTTAGTTACCTTCTCTATGACCTCGCCTGCGGTTAAAAAGGCGGCGTTAGTATATCCCCAGCTGCTTCTGAAGGGATAAATAGCCTTTACGTGGCTCATTTTTTCTACTATTTCCTTACGGGTAAGGTTACTGTTCCAGTAAGTAAAATCGCCCTGAAAGGTGCCAAAACCAATACGGTGGCAAAGCAGATCGCGCAGGGTGGTCATTTCGCCGGCGGGCTTGTTATCCAGTTTAAAATCGGGCAGGTATTTGGTTACCTTATCATCAAGGTTTAATTTCTTTTGTGCCTGTAGCATGGCCATAGCCGTGGCGGTAAAGGCCTTGGTATTGCTGCCTATCATAAACAGGGTGTTTTCATCTACCTTGTTGTTAAGTCCCAGTTCTTTAATGCCGTAGCCCCGGCGCAGTACTATGCGGCCGTCTTTCACAATACATACAGCAGCACCTGGTATACGCCAGTTGGTAAGCGACCGGTTAATGTAATTATCAAGACTATCGTTTATAAACTTGCTGCGGTTTACGTTTTGAGCATGCGCAGCAAACTGGAACAGGGATAAAAGAAGGAGCAGGTGAATTTTTTTCATGTAAGCAAAACCGGTATAATGGTATTAAAATACTAATTTAACGCAATTTTTAAGGTCGCATTATATCATGGGGCTAAGGTAGTTTTAAAAATCTTTTACTGTAATGAACATTAACATTTACCGGTCGGTTTTTTCTGTTTTTTTAGTAGCGGCTATTGCGCTGATGCAAAGCCCTGTACAAGCGCAAGGTTTGCAATGGGCTGCCGATGGCTATCATTATTACAGCACGCAAGGCGGCGAGGTAGTAGAGCTCGACATCCGCGATGCGGCTAAACGCAATGTGCTGGTAAGCCGTGCAGCCTTAACCGCCGAAGGCAAAAGCGCCATCCCGGTAAGGCGTTTCTTTTTTTCAGACGACCGCCAGAAGGTTTTGATCAATACCAATACCAAACGCGTTTGGCGTCAGGATACACGGGGCGATTATTGGGTGTACGACCTGCAGGCCAAAACGTTTAAACAACTGGGTAAAGGCCGTCCGGCATCATCGCTCATGTTTGCCAAAATATCGCCCGATGGTACCAAGGCCGCTTACGTAAGCGAGCATAATATTTACCTGGAAGATTTGGCCACAGGCAACATTAAAGCCTTAACTACCGATGGTACCGCACGTTTGATCAACGGTACGTTCGATTGGGCTTACGAAGAAGAATTTGACTGCCGCGACGGTTTCCGCTGGTCGCCCGATAGCCGTAACATTGCTTACTGGCAATTGGATGCCAGCAAGATTCGTAATTATTTAATGCTGAATACCACAGATTCGGCCTATTCTTACACCGTACCCGTAGAATACCCCGTAGCCGGAACCGACCCCAGTTCTTGCAAAATAAAAGTGGTTAGCGTGGCCGATGGTAAAACTACCAATATCAACGTGCCGGGCGATGCCGTGCAGCACTACATTCCCCGCATGGAATGGGCCGGTAATGGAAATGAATTGATATTGCAGCAATTGAACCGTCCGCAAAACGAAAGCAAGATCTTTATTTGCAATATCTCCAGCAATGCATCACGCGTAATTTACCAAGAAAATGATAAGGCTTGGATAGATGCCAAAGAAGACCCGATAGGCTGGGACTGGGTAGATAAAGGCAAAAAATTTATTTGGCTGAGCGAAAAGGACGGATGGCGCCATGCTTACAGCATTGATCGTTTTGGCCAAACCAAGCTGCTAACCAAAGGCAACTACGATGTAATTAGCATTAACTTGATCGATGAAACCAATGGCTTTATTTACTTCATGGCATCGCCAACTAATGCTACCCAGCGCTATCTGTACCGTGTAAAACTGAGCGGCGGCGAAGCACAACGCATATCGCCGGCCGATCAGCCGGGTACGCACCGTTACGATATTGCACCTAATGGTTTGGTAGCTATCCACTCGTTTAACAATAGCTACACCGTGCCCGTGCGCGAAACTGTAAACTTGCCCGACCATAAACCTTTAGACGGCAAGCCAACCTCTATTAAGGTAGATGCAACAGCCGCTAAGACTAAACCCGAATTTTTTACCCTTACCACTGCCGATGGTGTGAGCATGGATGGCTGGATGATGAAACCCACCAACTTCGACCCGGCTAAAAAATACCCTATCGTGTTTTACGTTTACGGCGAGCCTGCTTCGGCAACTGCAAGCGATACCTATGGTGCCGGGCGTAACTTTGAGTACGCAGGCGATATGGCTGCCGATGGCTATATTTACGCATCGATGGATAACCGCGGTTCGCCGGTACCAAAGGGCCGTGAGTGGCGTAAGGCAATTTACCGTAACATTGGCCAGCTAAACGTACGTGATCAGGCCATGGGCGCTAAAGAACTGTTTAAGAAAAATGCTTTTATTGATACCTCGCGTGTGGCGGTATGGGGCTGGAGCGGCGGCGGTTCATCAACGCTTAATCTCATGTTCCAATACCCCGAAATTTACAAGACCGGTATTGCGGTAGCCGCCGTGGGCAACCAGCTCTCGTACGATAATATTTACCAGGAGCGCTATATGGGCGTACCCACCGATGATGAAGGCCGTTCTTATTTTATTAAAGGATCGCCGGTTACGTATGCCAAAAACTTGAAAGGCAACCTGCTTTATATTCATGGTACCGGCGATGATAACGTACATTACAGCAATGCCGAGCAACTCATTAACCAACTCATCAAATACAACAAGCAGTTCCAACTGATGTCGTACCCTAACCGCACCCACGGTATATCTGAAGGGGCAGGTACAAGCCAGCATTTAAGCACGCTTTATACACAATATTTAAGAGAGCACTGCGCACCCGGCGGGAGGTAAGCCCCTCCCCAGCCCTCCCCGGGAGGGAGGAGGTTAAAACCCTTCCAATTGCGAGCGATAGCGAAGCAATCTCTGCGTAGAACGGTAGCCTGTTTACCTTTCGTGCTGCGATTGCTTCGGTTCTTGCAGTAAATATTAATCAGCATTGTCATTTTGAACGACAGTGAGAAATCCTGTTAGAGCTACTTGTAGTCAACCTGCTTAGTCGAACAAGATTTCTCGTTAGCACTCGAAATGACAGCTTATACAAAGAGCTTAAAGCCAATCAAAAGTCCTCCCTCCCGGGGAGGATTTAGGAGGGGCCCTAAAACAAACAAAGCCCTCTCTGGCGTACCAGGAGGGCTTTTTCTATAAAACTCAAGTTTGTAATTGGCTAATTAAAATGGCAGGTCGTCTGCATCGGTGCGGCTGTCGTAATCGCTGTCGGCGTCTTCGCTTTTTAAAGAGTGACGTGTTTCGTTTTCAAAATCGCTTTTGCGCCCTAAAATGGTAAAGTTCTCTGCAATAACCTCGGTAGTGTACTTTTTAACACCGGCTTTGTCTTCAAAAGAACGGGTACGCAATTTACCTTCAATATAAACCAATTTACCTTTTTGCAGGTACTTGGCGGCAACATCGGCCAACCCGCGCCACATTACAATGTTGTGCCATTCGGTTTGCTCAATTTTGCGGCCATCCTTGTTAAAACTTTCTGAGGTAGCCAATGGGAAGCTCGCTACTGATACACCTCCTTCAAGGTACCGAACTTCGGGGTCTTTGCCTAAGTGACCCACTAAAATTACTTTGTTTATTCCAGACATTTATTAGATAGAAAAGAGAGAATTGTTTTCAAATTTAAAAAAATTAGTTAGAAATAAAAAAATGATTTTAGGTAATGCCAATTTTTTTAGGTTTTCTACGTTGGTGTAAAACCAGTCAGCTTCCATAAAATGGGGCTCATTCTCAAGCCAAATAAATCTGATAATTAACCGCTGATGCGTTAAAACGTGTTTTTGCAGGCCATACACTTCTTTTACTGTTACTTTGCTTCCAAAGTATATTTTAGTTTTTTCGAGCTCCAAAATTTCACTTATAGTTAATAAGTCATCGCTCTCTATTAAAGGTAAATCATAAAGGCCGTTCCATATATCGCTCCCTGTACGCTTGTTCATCAATACTTCGCCATTCTTAAAAGTTAAAAAGTAATTAAAAAAGCGCTCTTTAACTTTTACCGTTTTTAATTTAACCGGCAGGTAAGTAGTGGCATTAGTTTTAAAAGCTTCGCAGCCTATGCGCACCGGGCATGTACCGCATGCGGGGTTCTTAGGTTTGCACAGCATAGCGCCAAACTCCATCATGGCCTGGTTATGTATACTAGGTTGGTTACGGTTCAATACATCGTTAGCCAAAAGCTTAAACTGCTTTATTCCCTTGGTGCTGTTAATAGGCTCATTTATGCCAAAATAACGTGCCAGTACCCTGAAAACGTTACCATCAAGCACGGCATGGGCCTCATTAGCCGCAAAAGATGATATGGCCGAAGCCGTGTAATCACCAATACCTTTCAGCTTGATCAGATCCTCGTAAGCCGATGGAAATTTACCATTAAATTGTGCCTGAACCAGCTGTGCCGTTTTGAGCATATTGCGGCCCCGGGAATAGTAACCCAGGCCCTGCCAAAGCTTCAAAATATCATCTTCGGTGGCGTTGGCAAAGTCGGTTACCGTAGGGTAATGTGCCAAAAAACGGTTAAAATAGGGCATTCCCTGTTCTACGCGGGTTTGTTGCAGTATAATTTCAGAAAGCCAGATCACGTAGGGGTCGGTAGTGTGGCGCCAGGGCAGATCGCGCTTGTTTTCCTGGTACCATTGCACCAGCTCGTTGGCAAAATTCATGTGGTGCAAGTTTAAGAAATAGCCATTGGCTAACCACTAATTTGTTGGTTTGTTTGCAGTTGTTTTGGGTGGGCTTCAAAAAAAACCATCTTTTATTTCAAACTTTACTTTTAAACCCATACTTTTGCAACCCCAAAACAGTTAAGTATTTACATAAATAATTAATAGAAAAACAGATATGACTAAGGCGGAAATTATAGCTGAAATATCAACTAAAACAGGGATTGAGAAAGTTGATGTTCAGGAAACTGTTGAGGCGTTTTTTAAAGTAGTTAAAACTTCGATGGTAAGCGGCGAAAATGTATACGTGAGAGGTTTCGGAAGTTTTGTAGTTAAGAAAAGAGCTAAGAAAACTGCCCGTAACATTTCAAAAAACACCGCAATTATTATACCTGAGCACTTTGTACCCAGCTTTAAACCCGCCAAAACTTTTGTTGAAAAAGTAAGAACAGGTAATAAAACTAAAACAACCAAAGCTTAATTAAATGAACGTTAAACAAATAGTTTCTGTAGTAGCCGTTATTGCGGTAATGGGCTATTTGTATACACAGCCCGTTAAAGGCTTAGTTAAGCAGGAAGGCAGCCACGATGGCGGCCCCCAGGCTGCACCGGGTCAAACTGAGCAGCCTGCTAAAGCAGCTGTTAATGTAACGGTTGATATGGTGTCTATCCCGGCAAAAGCTGCTATTGGAGCTAACCTTGCCGGGCCCATTAATACATTGGAAGAGTCGCTGAAAAAGGCAAACTCACCTGCCGAAAAGCAGAAATTGCAGTTAGCCCTTGCCAAGCAATGGGACGACGCGGGACAGCAGGCACCGGCAGCGTTTTACTATCAGGATTTAGCTGAAGCTAAAAACAGCTTCGAGTATTGGTTAAATGCGGGCAACCGTTTTAACGACGCTTACAAGTTTACACAGGATACCGCAACGCAGCCGGCTTTTGTAGCCAATGCCATTAAGGCTTTTAAGAAAGCAAGGGTTTTGAAACCGGCCGATCTTACAGCACAAACAGGTTTAGGTATAGCGTATGTTAACCAAACCAGCTTAGGTATTACCGATGCTGAAGGCGGCTCGCCAATGCAGGGTATTACTTTGTTGCTGGATGTAGTAACTAAAGACCCTAACAACCGGAACGCTAACTTAAACTTAGGGCAGTTTGCCATGAAATCTGGCCAGTACCCTAAGGCTGTGGAACGTTTCAAGAAGATGATTGCACAGAAGGAAGAAGTAGAACCCTACTTTTACCTGGCAGAAAGCTATAAACAGCTTGGCCAAAAACAGGAAGCTATTGCGGCCTACCAAAAATGTAAGGAACTGATGGCCGACCCAGCAATGAGTCAGCGCATTGATGACTATATTAAAGAATTAAAAAATTAAATAACCTTAAAAAAAAGTATTATGCCAAGCGGTAAAAAACGTAAAAGACATAAAATGGCTACCCATAAACGTAAAAAACGTTTAAGAAAAAACAGACATAAGAAAAAATAAACCGTTTTAACGGTGTATTTGCCTGTTACTTACTTTGAGTAGTAGCAGGCAAATTTTTTGTGTTTGTTTTATCCTCAAATAGCATGCGGCTCTTCGCCGCTTTGAAGAAATGGAGTAGCAGTTGATTAAAGAATTAATTATTGATTCGACCCCAGCTGGAGCTACCATTGCCCTGTTACAGGATAAACAACTCGTAGAACTTCATAAAGAGCAAATTTCCAACAATTATACGGTTGGTGATATTTACTTAGGCCGCGTTAAAAAAATAATGCCCGGTCTGAATGCTGCTTTTATTGATGTAGGTTACGAGAAGGATGCTTTTTTGCACTACCTGGATTTAGGTCCGCAGGTGCAAAGCCTGCTCAAATTAACCAAACAGGTACGTGGGGGTAGTTATCAATCCAAATTGCTGGATGCTTTAAAGCTGGAAAATGATATTAACAAATCGGGTAAAATATCTGAAGTGTTAACCAAGAACCAGCTTATCCCGGTACAAATTGCCAAAGAGCCAATTTCAACAAAAGGCCCGAGGCTAAGTGCCGATCTGTCTATTGCCGGACGCTATGTAGTGCTGGTGCCGTTCTCTGATGTGATCTCTATCTCAAAAAAGATAAAGAGCAACACCGAACGTACTCGCCTGCGCAAAATAGTAGAAGGTATAAAGCCAGCCAATTTTGGGGTAATTATTCGTACTGTATCTGAAGGTAAAGGGGTAACCGAAATGCAGAAAGACCTGCTGGATTTAATATCCAAGTGGGAATCTTTTATGTTGCGTTTACCTGCTACCGAACCGGCCAAGAAAATATTGGGCGAAATTGACCGTACCTCTACTTTGTTACGTGATATTTTGAACGCCGATTTTCAGCATATACATGTAAATGAGCCTTCGATCTTCGAAGAGATCAAATCTTATGTGCATGATATATCGCCCGATCTGGAAAATATTGTTCGCCTGCATAAACACCGCGACCCTATTTTTGAACATTACGGTGTAGAAAAGCAGATCAAATCTGCTTTTGGAAAAACCGTAAACCTGGCCGGAGGTGCATACCTGGTTATAGAGCATACCGAAGCATTACATGTAATTGATGTTAACAGCGGCAATCGTACAGCCAATAAGGAGAATCAGGAAGATAATGCCTTCCAGGTAAATAAAGAGGCGGCAAGGGAAATTGCACGCCAGTTACGCCTGCGCGATATGGGCGGCATTGTGGTAGTCGATTTTATTGACATGCACAAGCCTACCAACCGTAAGGAGCTGTTTGACTATCTGCGCGATGAAATGGTGCACGATAGGGCCAAGCACACCATTTTGCCGCCGAGCAAGTTTGGTTTGGTTCAAATTACCCGCCAGCGCGTGCGGCCCGAAATGAACATTGTAACCAACGAGGTATGCCCAACCTGTAAAGGTACCGGCACCATACGCTCCAGCATATTGCTGATAGATGATATTGAGAACAATTTCAATTACATCCTGGTAGAGCAAAATGAGAAAAGCATTACGCTTTGTGTACACCCGTACATTGAAGCCTATATTAAGCAAGGCCTCATAAGCCGCCAAATGAAATGGTATTTCAAATACGGACAATGGATCAAGGTAAAGGCTAACCCTTCTTACCAGATCACCGAGTTCAGGTTTTTGAATGCCAAAGATGAAGAGATCAAATTATAGATTTCGGAAATCGGATGTTCGACTTCGGATGTAGATTACAAATACTATTTAAAAGGCTCCTGAAAATGGAGCCTTTTTTTATTTGCGGAAATACCTAATTTAAGCTAACTTTATTAGTATAATTTGTAATTTTACGTACAATTATGTAATCCGAAATCGAACATCCGATTTCCGGAATCAGAAAGAATGGCTAAAACAAAATCAGCATATTTTTGCCAAAGCTGCGGCTTTGAGGCGCCCAAATGGCTGGGCAAATGTCCGTCGTGCGGGCAATGGAATACCTTTGTAGAAGAAATTGTAGATAAACCTAACGCGGCAGTACCCAACTGGAAAAGTATCAGTAATGGGTCTACTTCTTTGCAGCGTGCCAATAAAGCTGTACAGGTAACCGATATTACCTACAGCGAAGAGCACCGCATTTTAACCCCCGATAAAGAATTGAATCGTGTGCTGGGCGGCGGTATTGTGCCGGGCTCTTTGGTGCTTATAGGTGGTGAGCCGGGCATTGGTAAATCTACCCTGATGCTGCAACTGGCGCTCAGTATGCCCGCGGCTAAAATTCTTTATGTATCGGGCGAGGAAAGCGACCGGCAGTTAAAAATGCGAGCTGAAAGGATAACCCCTCAACCCGCCAATGGGGGAGCAGCCGGTGTTATTGGCCAGGGTTGTTTTGTACTTACCGAAACATCTACCCAAAATATATTTAAGCAGATAGAGCAATTACAACCCGATTTGGTGATCGTTGACTCTATACAAACGCTGCATTCTGCACACATTGAGTCAACGCCGGGCAGTGTATCGCAGGTACGCGAGTGCACGGCCGAACTGCTGCGCTTTGCTAAGGAAAGTTCCACACCGGTGTTTTTGATAGGGCACATTACCAAGGATGGTATGATAGCCGGTCCTAAGATACTGGAGCATATGGTAGATACTGTATTGCAGTTTGAAGGCGACAGGCACCATGTGTACCGCATACTCCGAGCTATCAAAAACCGTTTTGGATCGGCTTCCGAGCTGGGTATTTATGAAATGTTAGGTGCAGGCTTACGCGAGGTATCTAATCCATCAGAGATACTACTATCACAACGCGATGAAGCCCTGAGCGGCATCACGATCAGCGCCACGCTGGAAGGCTTGCGGCCTATGCTTATTGAGACGCAGGCATTGGTGAGTACTTCGGCTTATGGAACGCCTCAGCGTTCGGCTACGGGCTTTGATACGCGGCGTATGAATATGTTGCTGGCTGTGTTAGAAAAGCGCTGTGGTTTCAGGCTGGGTAACCAGGATGTGTTCCTGAACATCACCGGAGGTATCAGGGTAGAAGACCCGGCCATTGACCTGGGTTTGGCTGCGGCAATAATTTCCTCCCATGAGGATATGCCTATTTCTTCTAAAACCTGCTTTGCAGGTGAGTTAGGCCTCTCGGGCGAGATCAGGGCCGTAAACCGTATAGAGCAACGCATAGCCGAAGCACAGAAGTTGGGCTTCGAACAGATCTTTATCTCTAAATATAACCTGCCCTCGGGTAAAAAAGATAATAACCAGTTAGACCTGTCGCACTATAACATCGAAATTAAAGCGGTGAGCAGGATAGAAGAAGTTTTCGGACTGTTGTTTGGATAAAGTGGTCAAAGAATAATATTATCATTTCAAACGATAATCCCTTAATAGCATTCAAGGTGGTAGTAAAACAGAAAAGGGCCGATAGATTATATCAGCCCTTTTCTGTTATAAGTTGTACAACCTACTTGGTGGTTGCGGTTAGCTTACGTATACGGTTATTGTTGTAATCGGTTACATAAATGTTCTTACTGGCATCTACCGCAATGCTGGTAGGGCTCGAGAACAGGGCAGTGGTTTTAGACCCATCTAAAAAGCCTGTTGTATTGACTTTGCCAGCCAGCGTGAATAAGATGTTTTGGGTATTAATAAATAAGATACGGCCTGTTTGATCGGTAATGTACATATTGCCTTGTGCATCAATAGCAATGCCCGATAGGTTGTTTAATAAAGTTGTAGTAGCGGTATTGCCAATTAATGTGCTTACTACACCAGTTGGTGTAACCTTGCGCAGTGCAACGTTGCCCTGGTCGGTTACGTAAATGTTTCCTGTAGCATCGGTAGCTACACCTACCGGGCGGTTAAAGGTGGCTACAGTAGGGCCATCGCCATCGGTTAGTGCCGGGGAGCCTGTTCCTGCTAAAGTGCTCACAACACCTGCCGAGGTTATCTTGCGGATCATATTGTTATTTCTATCGGCCACATAAATGTTTCCTGTAGCATCGGTAGCTATACCCTGCGGTGCGTTAAAGCGGGCGGTGGTACCTGCACCGTTCACGTAACCGGCTAAACCGGTACCGGCCAATATGCTCACTGTACCAGTTGAAGTGATCTTGTAAACCGCATTATTACCCTGGTCGGCTACGTACAGGTTACCGCTGCCATCAAAGGCCAAACCCTGCGGACTGTAAAACTGTGCCGTGGCAGTTGTGCCGCCGCTAAAGCCTAAAGTGCCCGAGCCTGCAAAGGTAGTGGTAACACCGGCAGGCGTAACTTTACGGATAAGGTGGTTAAAGGAGTCGGACACGTAAACGTTGCCTGCAGCATCTACCGCAATGCCTTGCGGATTATTGAACGATGCAGCCGTACCGGTACCATTGGCCAGTCCCGGAGTGCCGTTACCGGCCAGGGTGGTTACGTTAACGGTAGTGTCGGCCGTTGTGGCGCTGGTGGTAAACCTTACAACGTTGCCATAGCCTACGCCGGCATCGTTTTGTATATAAGCCCTCAGGTAATAGGTGGTATTGGGCGTTAAGCCGGTAATGGGGCTTTTAAACACATAATTGGTACCATCGCTGGTTTTACTATCGGTAATAGATGGGGTTTGATTGGTGGCGCTGTAACAAACTCCGGTAGCCGTAAGCGAAAAAGACGATCCCAGGTTTGTGATAGTGCCCCCGCTTAAAGCCGTAGTAGGGGTTACATTGGCCAGTATGGTTGTGGTAGAAGCCGAAGGTATTACGTTTTCAACGTCACTGCTTTTATTGCAACTGGTGTAAACACAGGCCAGTGCTACCAAACCGGCCAGCAGGGTATTTTTAATGGGGTAAAAGTTGTTCGAGATCATAAAAGTTTATTCATCAAAGCTGGTTATTAAGCCTAACTGTATGGTAAGTACGTTAATTGTGTAACGCACGTTACTTTTAAGGCTAAATAAATTATTGCGCAAATTACTCATTAATAAGCTGTATGAAAGCACATACTTGTAATTATGATGCTAATTACGCACTCTCGAACCGTTATCCGGCATTTTCAATTGTTAAAAATTGTTAATGAAGAGCGCTGGCACAGCAGAAGAGTACTAACATCTGCTTTTTCCTGAAACCATGACACTTTGGTATTGTTGTTGAAATAGAGCCGACGAAATCATGAAATATATAATACTTAGCATAGTTGCCCTTTTCTTTATGACCGGTGCTTCGGCACAAAAATCTACACCATTACCTCACGGAATGGTGTTTGGCAGTAAACCCAGTACTATTGGATTAATGCCCGCCTCCAAACTTGAAGATTTTATGGGTAAGCGTACGCGTACCAGTGCTGCCATTAGCGGGGTGATATTAGATGTTACCAAGACTAAAGGCGGTTGGTTTACGCTTGATGCTGGCAGGGGCCGAACCATTGCCGCGCATTTTAAAAATTACAGCGTAGTGTTGCCTAAGGCCATTAAAGGCCGCGAGGTTATTATATCGGGCGTGGCCACTAAACAGTTTACCGCCGATGATCAGCAGCAGTTAGCCGGATCGAAAGAACATGCCGTAAAGATTAACCCTAAACAACGCCTGGCATTTGAGGTAGTGGGGCTAATGGTAAATAAATAGCATTTACTGTAACGATTACGGTTGGGCTGCGTCTTGTGGTTAAATTAAAAATGAGTTACGCCGCAATTTTCAATTTCCGGGTATGTATTGGCCTGTGGATTTTCGCCATTTTGGCGATTCCGGCTTTTGCCCAGCAAGATACCGTTGCGGTAATTCCATTTTTTGTGAAGCAGCAAAAGATCTATTTTAAGTGCAGGGTTAATAACTCTGATAGTTTAACTTTTTTGTTCGATACAGGTGCTTCGCCTATGGTTATTACCGATAGTATTGCGCTAAACCAATTGAAAATGGTGATGGACAGCAAAGTGGAAAACCAGGGGGCAAATGGCATGAGCACGGTAAAAGCCAGTACTAATAACCAATTGATGCTGGGAGGTATAACGCTTAGCGGAATCAGGTTCCTATCCATACCTTACCCCGGCCATCCGTTTGATGGTGTGCTGGGGATTGATGTGATGAAACGTTATGTAATTAAGGTTGATTACCGGAAGCATAAACTGCTGTTTTTTAATAAAGACACTTTTAAGTATAAAGGCACCGGCAGCGCAGCTAAAGTAAAACTCATTGAGCATGTGCCTGCCATATGGGGCACTGTGGTGGTAGATCATAAACGTTACAAAGGCTGGTTTGAAATGGATACAGGCTCAGATGCGGCTGTAGATCTCACCAGTTCTTTTGTTAACCGCCACCACTTTCGCGATAAATTAAAGACCATAGCCATTAGTACTGCCTTGGGGTCTGACGGTAATAAAAGCGAACTCTACATTGTGCGTATGCCCGAAGTGCGGTTGAACAATTACCGTTTTTACGTAATCCCCACAGGCTTAGCCACCGTAACCAAAGGCCTCATGGCATCGCCCAATTTGCAGGGAGTATTAGGTAACAACTTTTTAAAACGATTTAATATCACTTACGACTTTTCGAGAAACAGAGCATACCTGGAGCCTAACGATCTATTGCACAGCCCTTATTTTGACTGGCTGAATTGATACGGGACGTTAATCTGCCGCAAGTTTACAACTTGTGGTGATGATGTTGGAAGGTTTAACCTTCCGGCAATTGCCGCCACGAGTTACGCTACGCTAAACTCGCGGGAGCGTGTGGTGTCTTGTAATCTTTCTCCTGTAATTTACCACAAGCAGGACGCTTGCGGGAGCGAGGGCAAATACGCTCACAAAAAAAGGACAAAGAATTTTCATCCTTTGTCCTTTCTAAAAGTCTTTCATTCAAAAATTTTATCCGCTGAAGTACAACCACCCATTTATACAGGTGGCAGAATTAATTAGATGTTTTAAATCTTTAACATTTCTTTAAATTCCTCAAGAGACATTTCGAAATAGCCATCCTTTAATGCCTCAGTTATATAACTTTCATCATCCATTGGAAAAATAAAGCGAATAACGTCCTTACCGTCAACTTTTTGCGAATTGTATATAAAAACTTTATTAATTGGCCACTTTGAGGCAAAGCTGTTAGTTAAATGAACACCTATTTCGTTGTCGTATGCTTTATCTTCCTGTGATTCTATATTCGGCAGAAAACTATCGTAAATATTAGTTTTGACATAGATGTTTTTACCAGATTGCACATTGGCTTTTTTTATAATATCATTATACTGCTGTTCAGTAAAGGCAAAGTAATATACTTTCGAATATGATTGCCAGTCCTGTTTGATATGAGGATATTTCCAAGCACCAGTAACATCTTCATACATTAAAATATAGTAATTTTTTCCATCTTGTTTGATAGTAGCCCATTGCATCCACTTAAAATTATCCAAGTGACTTTTGTCTTCAACTGTTGGATTTTCATCACTTGAAATAACGTTCGGATTACTAACCCATTTACCAGTAACTGCACTTTTTCTCCACCCGGTGGCTTTCGTGATTTTAACTGCTTTGCTATTCAAAGATAAGTTAGATCGGTCTTCTCTTGATTGAGCAAAACCCGACATGCATGTAAATACAGATACAGCGATTAGAATAAATTTTAGATAGATCTTCATGCCATAAATTTGCAAATAATAATAGATCTTTAAACACCCGTCAACAAAAAAAGGACAAAGAATTTTCATCCTTTGTCCTTCCTCTATAAGTCTTTTATCTAAAAAACTCCTTACTTGCTCAAATACATTGATTTTTCTTTGTACAAGTGGCGAAAATATGGGTCTTGCAGGTTAGGGATAAAGCGGATCGCCTCGCCAGTCGATTTCATTTCGGGGCCAAGCTCTTTGCTTACTTCGGGGAACTTATCGAAAGAGAATACAGGTTCTTTAATGGCGTAACCTACCAGTTTACGTTCTATGGTAAAGTCGGTAAGCTTGTTTACGCCCATCATTACCTTGGCGGCAATGTTAATGTAAGGTACATCGTATGCCTTGGCAATAAACGGCACCGTACGTGAGGCCCGCGGGTTGGCTTCTATCACGTATACCTTATCGTTCTTAATGGCAAACTGTATGTTCAGCAAGCCCTTTACATTTAAGGCTTTGGCTATTTTAATGGAGTATTCTTCCATTTGCTGTAATACGGTTTCGCTCAAATCGAACGGTGGCAACACGGCGAAAGAATCGCCTGAGTGGATACCGGCAGGCTCGATGTGTTCCATCATCCCAATGATGTGTACGTTCTCACCATCACAGATAGAATCCGACTCGGCTTCAGCAGCACGGTCGAGGAAGTGATCGATGAGTACACGGTTGCCAGGCAGTGCTTTCAGCAGGTTTACTACCGCACGTTCAAGGTCTTCATCGTTGATCACAATGCTCATGCCTTGTCCGCCCAGTACATAACTCGGACGAACCAGCACCGGGTAACCTACCTTGTGGGCAACTTCAATAGCTTCTTCAGCGCTTTCGGCTACGCCGTATAACGGGTAAGGAATGTCGAGGTCTTTCAACAGGTCGGAGAAACGGCCGCGGTCTTCGGCAATATCCATATCGTTAAACGAGGTGCCTATGATCTTAATACCGTGCTCTTGCAGCTTTTCGGCCATTTTAAGCGCAGTTTGGCCGCCTAATTGTACAATGACACCTTCCGGTTTTTCAAGGTCGATAATTTCGCGTACATGCTCCCAAAATACCGGCTCAAAGTACAGCTTATCGGCCATGTTAAAGTCGGTAGATACGGTTTCGGGGTTACAGTTGATCATGATCGATTCGTAACCAGCTTCTTTAGCCGCTAACAAACCGTGCACACAACTGTAATCAAACTCAATACCCTGGCCAATACGGTTAGGACCCGAGCCTAATACGATGATCTTTTTCTTGTCCGAAGGGATGGATTCGTTCTCGCCTTCGTACGTAGAATAGTAATATGGCGTTTGCGCCTGGAACTCAGCCGCGCAGGTGTCTACCATTTTATAAACGCGGTTAATGCCCAAGGCTTTACGGCGCTGGTAAACATCTTCTTCGGTGGTGTTTACGCCTAATATCCAGGCAATCTGCACATCCGAAAAACCTTTTTGCTTCACCGTGCGGAATATATCTTCAGGAATATTATTTACCGAGTAGCGGCGCAGTTCGGCCTCCAGGTTAACAATTTCTTGTATTTGGTTTAAAAACCAACGGTCTATCTTGGTTGCTTTACGTACCGATTCAATAGGTACACCCAAGCTCAGCGCATCATAAACGTGGAACAACCGGTCCCAGCTTGGATGCTCCAGGCTGTGCATAATTTCTTCCAGGTTACGGCTCTGGCGACCATCGGCACCCAAACCTGCGCGGCCGATCTCCAAACTCTGACAAGCTTTTTGCAAAGCCTCGATAAAGCTACGGCCAATACCCATAACCTCACCAACCGATTTCATTTGCAGACCCAGTTCTTTGTTGGCGCCTTTAAATTTATCAAAGTTCCAACGGGGAACTTTTACAATTACGTAATCTAACGTTGGCTCAAAGTAAGCCGAAGTGGTTTTGGTGATCTGGTTTTCTACCTCGTCCAAATTGTAACCTATGGCCAGCTTGGCAGCAATTTTAGCAATTGGGTAACCGGTTGCTTTTGACGCCAAGGCAGATGAACGCGATACCCGCGGATTGATCTCAATAGCGATAATATCCTCGTTGGCTGGGTTAACCGAAAACTGCACATTACAGCCACCTGCAAAGTTACCAATGGCGCGCATCATCTTGATAGCCTGGTTACGCATTTCCTGGTAGCAGCGGTCGCTCAGGGTCATGGCCGGGGCCACGGTGATCGAGTCGCCGGTGTGGATACCCATCGGGTCAAAGTTCTCAATAGAGCAAATGATGATCACGTTATCGCGGTTATCGCGCAGTAACTCCAGCTCATATTCTTTCCAGCCTAAAACAGCCTGCTCCACCAATACCTCATGGGTAGGCGATGCTTGCAGGCCACGACTTAAGGCCGCGTCAAAATCTTCCTTCTTATGCACGAAACCTGCACCTTTACCACCCAGCGTATAGCTTGGGCGTATTACCAGCGGGAAACCAATTTCCTGTGCGCCTTCTTTACCTTCTAAAAAAGAGTTGGCAATTCTGGATTTAGCCACGCCTACGCCAATTTCTACCATTAACTGGCGGAAAGCTTCGCGGTTTTCAGTTTTCTCAATAGCTGCAATATCAACACCCACTATCCTTACACCATATTTAGTCCAAATGCCGCGCTCATCTGCTTCTATACACAGGTTCAACGCAGTTTGGCCACCCATTGTAGGCAATACGGCGTCTATCTGGCGTTCGCTTAAAATTTGCTCTAAGCTTTCGCAGGTAAGGGGCAGCAGGTACACATGGTCGGCAATAACCTTATCGGTCATGATGGTAGCCGGGTTGCTGTTGATAATGGAAACGGAGATGCCTTCGTCTTTTAACGAAAGGGCGGCTTGTGAACCGGCGTAGTCAAACTCGCAGGCCTGACCAATAATGATAGGGCCTGAACCGATGATCAGTACCGATTTGATGGAGGTATCTTTGGGCATAGTAGTATTTAGCAGTTTGTTAAGCGTTCATGGATCTTAGTTCATGGTTCATGGCTTTTAAACTTGCTATGAACTATGAACCATTGACTATGAACCGTTCTAATTCTATGCGCTGAAAACAAAAAACCCGACTTCAGCGTCGGGATGCAAAGATATAAGAATGTGGGTTACGCGTGTTAAAAATTTGATTATTTAACATAGCGTAATATAACAGCATTTATCTGCCCAGTGTAAACACCACAGGTACGGTATAAACAGTCCTTACAGGGCGGCCGTATTGGATGCCCGGATTCCATAATGGGCTTTGTTTTACAACCCGCAAAGCCTCGTCGCAAAGCACCTGGGCAGGCGCAAGGCCAACAACTTTTATACTGGTAAGTGAACCGTCTTTTTCTACAATAAAAGATACGTTAACCCTGCCCTGCAAATTTTTTATTTGAGCTTCTGCAGGATAACGCAGCATTTTTGACAAAAACTTATTAAAACTTTGTACACCACCGTTAAATTCGGGTAAGGCATCGGCATGAGTATAAGTATAACTTCCGCCGTTACTACTCGTAGCTTTACCTTTTACAAATTTGCCATTATAATACGTTTCGTTTACCAGCAAACTATCGTTCTTTCCAACAGTAAATTGCCATTCGCCATCTTTTACGCCATTTTTAATGTCGCCTTCAGCGGTAACTTTGGTGTACTTACTATCGTAAATCTTTTGATGGCCGCTTCCGTTGGCTACCAGGGGAGTGCCACTGGTATCGTTTAAGGTGATTAGGAGATAATTTTGGTTTGCTATGATCTTGTTTTTGTTGAGCGAATCGGGGTAATTGCGCACTTCACTTACTTTACCGTTTTGGTAATAGTAGATCTGCTCATTGGCAAGTAAGCCTTTATGATAGTTTAAAACGTTTTTACGTGGACCACTCTCATAAAAACTTGTGCATGGTCCTTCCAGCTTAATAGGATCAATGGTTGAGGTTGTGCCCAAACGGCGGGGTTTACCGTTGGGGTAGTATTCCAGTAGTTTATATAAAACTGCACCAGAATCGGGTTCGCGTACAATCCGGATGTAATCGGCACTATCGCGTTGCTTAACTTCTACGCCATTGTTTTTGATAAAGTAAACATTTTGACGTGCCTGCTGTGCATAGCCCGAAATGCCCGCCAGTGTAAGAATAAGGGTGAATAAGGTTTTCATGGTGATGATTAATTACCGTTAAAAATAGGATAATTAATACAACCAGTTGTAAAGTAAATTACTTTTTAACTGCCGCTTTAGGCGCCGCCGGCAATACCCCAAACGTAGCCTGAACTATCCAGGAATTAGCCACCGGCATGCCGTTCTGTATAGCCGGTTTCCATGTGGGCGATGAATTTACCGCATCGGCAAGTTGCTTGGCCAGTATAGGCGAAATATTACCGAGGAATTTGCCGTTGCTCACCCGGCCATCTTTACCAACAGTAAAGGCCAATACGCCCATGGTACCTTTTTGAGGTAGGTTGGTAGGATACTTGAATTTCTTTTTTACGTACGCTAAAAAAGCGGCATCACCTCCCTTAAACTCAGGTGCTTGTTGCCTTTTAGTGTAAGTATACTTAACACCGGTAGCGGTGGTACTCACGCCCGATACAAATTTGCCGTTACTGTAAGTATCAGCGTATGTAACTTTTTCGCTGGGGTAGCTGCCGTGCCATTCGCCGTCGGGGTAACCGTTTTTAAGCGGACCTTCTTCACTAACGGTTTTGGTGGCCCAGTTATAATCAATATAGCGGCCATTGCCATCGGTAGCTAAAGTGGTACCGGTGGTATCGAGGCAACTGGTAATGTGTATGTTTTGCTCGGCGGGTACGGTAGATACGGTATCGTAAGTAATTGCGGCGTGCAGCTTTCCATTAGGATAAAACAAATAGCCCGGGCCAAGTAAACGGCCGCCGGCATAAGTAAATACCGATTCGCGCCTGCCGTTGGCGTAGTAAGTAACACACTGATCCTCGAAAGTAGCCGGGTCTATAGTGGATGATTTACCCATTAATTTAGGCTTGCTGTTGCGGTAATAATCTACAATGCTAAACAGGGTAGAGCCCGAATCGGGCTGGCTTACAACGCGTATGTAGTCGGCACTGTCTACTGTAGGAACTTTATAACCGTTATTGTCAAAGTAAAATACCTGCTGGTATTTAGCCTTTTGGGCAAAGCAAAAACTAACGGTAAATAAGCAGCAAAGGGCTAATAAATATCTCATGGTCAATCCGATTAATCAGGGCTCCTAATCTATCGAATTAATTTATTATCTGTGTCTGGAAAAATTAAAATAGGTTCGTACTTGCGGGCCTCGTCCATATCCATAGATGCGTACGACATAATGATCACAATATCGCCTACCTGTGCCAGCCTTGCGGTAGCGCCGTTTAAGCATACGGTGCCGCTGCCGCGTTCTCCCTTTATTACGTATGTTTCAAAGCGTGCGCCGTTGTTATTATTAACAATCTGCACCTTTTCGTTAGGGATAATGTTTGCTGCCTCAATTAAATCTTCATCAATCGTAATGCTGCCTACATAGTTCAATTCGGCCTGCGTTATTTTAGCACGATGTATCTTAGATTTTAAAACTTCAATAATCATAAAGCAAAGTTAGTATTAAAAATTACAGCAGTAATCACCGCATTATCACATTATCTATTAGCCGGGTATGGCCTACACGTGCTGCTACCAATGCAACTATATTTTGGCTGTTTGTAGTAGCAGGGTGCAGCGTTTGCCCGTCGGCCAGCTCAAAGTATTCAAGTTCTGTACCGCTTTCATTGTCAATTAATTCAGCCGCTTGTTTCGTTACCTGGTTCAAAGGTTCACCTGCTTCAAAATCGGCTTTAGCCTGGTTAAGCGCCCGCGAAAGCACTAAGGCATGTTGGCGGTCGTTGGCCGTAAGGTGAATATTTCTTGAGCTCATGGCCAGGCCATCAGTTTCGCGCTCAATAGGGCACATTACCAGTTTAACCGGCAGTTTAAGCCTTTGTATCATTTGCTCTATTACCATTACCTGCTGGTAATCTTTTTGACCAAAAAAAGCCAGGTTGGGATGAATGATGGTAAACAGCTTGTTAACCACCTGCATTACGCCCTGGTAGTGCCCCGGCCTGAATTTGCCTTCCAGTAAATGTTCAAGCTCGCCTATGTCTAAATGCCAGTTCTCATGGCCGGCATACATTTCGCTCACGGGTGGGTTAAATAAAACATCACATCCGGCTTGTTGCAGTTTGGCAATATCGGCCTCAATAGGGCGGGGGTATTTTTCCAGGTCTTTAGGATCGGTAAACTGTGTGGGGTTTACAAATATACTGCAAACCACTACCTGTGTTTGCTGCCTGGCTTGCGCTAATAAAGAGAGGTGGCCCTGGTGTAAAGCGCCCATAGTAGGCACAAAACCTACTTTTTGCCCTGCATCCTGCAGCTGCTGCAGGTACTGGCTAACCTCATGTTTGGTGGTAAATATTTTCAACTAAAAAAATAATTAAAAAAGTGGGCAAAGGTGTGTAATTACTTCATCAATACCAAAAGTACTTGCATAATTCGTTGATAGTTCATAAGATAATGTGTATATTTGCACACTCAAATTTTTTTGACTTCTTACATATAACTTAATATTGATATAGAGATGGGTAAATCTAAGCTTCTGTTCATCACTCATGAAATGTCTCCCTTCCTTGAACTCACTAAAATTTCTGAAATAACGCGCCAGCTGCCACAAGCCATGCAGGACAAAGGCTTTGAGATCCGTATTTTGATGCCCCGTTTTGGAAATATTAATGAGCGCAGGAACAGGCTGCATGAAGTGATACGTTTGTCGGGAATGAATATCATTATTAATGACAATGACAATCCCTTGATCATCAAGGTGGCTTCTATACCTGCGGCTCGTATGCAGGTTTATTTTCTGGATAACGAAGAGTATTTTCAACGCAAGCACGTATTTGGCGATAAAGACGGTAAGTTTTACGCCGATAACGATGAGCGCATGATCTTTTTCTGTAAAGGTGCACTGGAAACCGTTAAAAAATTAGGCTGGTCGCCCGATGTGGTACATTGCCATGGCTGGATGAGCGCCCTGGTTCCGGCTTACCTGAAAACCACTTACAAAGATGATCCTACCTTTAAGCATTCAAAAATTGTGTACTCGGTTTATGAAAATGCTTTCACCGAGGCTTTAGACGCTGATTTTGCTCAAAAAGCAGTAATGGCCGATATGACCGAAAAGCATACCGAAGTATTTAAACCGGGCACCAACAATGCTTTGCACGAAGGTGCTATTCAGTACAGCGATGCCGTTGTATTGGCCAGCGAAACTATAGATGCAGATGTGTTAAATTATGTTAAAAACAGCCAAAAACCTGTTTTAGAATTTAATTCGACCGCTGATTTCGAAAATTATTACAATTTTTACGACGAAATTACCACCGATGAGTTGGTGAACGTTGCATAAAGATTTAAAAGTACATATGAAATTTATAAGACTAGACTTATTAACCCTGTTGATAAGTCTTTTTATTTTCGGCAGCTGTAAAAACCAAAACGATATTGGTTTACCAACAGACGGCCAGCAAGTAGATGGTACCTTAATGGTATACGACGATATTGTGGTGAAAACCGATACAGATAATGTATCTGTAGCTTCGGGTACTGCAGGTTATTCATCGGGTATAGCCAACAGTGCTTTATCATCGGTTAATGATAATTTGCTGGGCCCAACAGAATCATACGTAGCCACCGGACTTAACTTGCCGGGTAGTGTTGCTTACACCGTGCCTACGGGTACTATTACAACCGATTCGGTAGTAATGGAACTGCGTTATACCAATGGGTTTTATGGTGATTCATTAAATACCAAGTACAAGCTCAACGTTTATAAGCTTACAGAAAAATTGTTTCCTACGCAAAATTACTTTAGCAATAAATCTTTTACGTTCGATAACTCTGTATTTTTTAACGATCCGTCTAAAACGTTTAATGCTCGCCCGGGTACGGCTATTAAAACCTTCCATATATTAAAGGGTGTAAAAGATACGCTGAGGAATGTAGTGCCACAATTACGTATACCATTAGCCAATTCTTTTGCTTCTACTTATTTATTTAATGCCCCGGCAGCAGCTTTAGCTTCTAATACCGCTTTTCAAAGTGCGCTAAACGGATTGTATTTAAAACTTGACCGCGCTGCTGCTTCGCAAGCCGGTGGAAGCTTAATGTTTAACCTCGATTCGAGCAGGGTGAATATTTACTATCGTACGTTGAATGCAGGCGTAACCGATACAGCTATGGTAAGCATGCCTTTTGCCACCCATGCAGTTAACGTGAAACCACGTTATGTTAGTCCGGCAAATACTACTTACCCCGCAACTGTAAAAAGTGCTATAGAGTCTACCGGTTCTAATAACCTGTTCTATCTTCAGGGTTTAAACGGTTTAAGGGCTAAAGTAACTTTCCCTAATTTGAAAACCATGTTTGGGGCTGGTGTAGATATCAATAAGGTCGCTATTAACCGTGCCGAACTGGTTATTACTACCTTAGCCGGATCTGATCTGCCACCATTTGTTGCGCAGCCGTTAATTACATTTTACATGCTCGATATAACGCGTCAGCGTGCACGCGTACCTGATGCCAATGCTGTTTTGAGTTCCAGTGGTGTTAGTCCGCTTGATGCCAGATTTTTTAGTGCCGCTGCTTTTGGGGGCAACTATTTGAGCACTAACCGCGAATATCACTTTACGCTTACCGGTTATATTCAAGATCTTTTGAAAGGAAGAATTACCGACTATGGCGCTTACATCGGCATTACCGATGGGGTTTCACGGGCATCGGGCGTTGTAGACATTGCCCCAACCGTTCAAACAGCGGGCCGCGTAGTAGCGGTAGGCAGTGATAAGTCATCGCCCTATCGAATTAAGCTGAACGTCATATACACCAAAAATAACTAAATGAAAATCCCCGGCTCACGGGGATTTTTTTTGCAATACTATATTTGAAAATAAGCGTTATGTTTGTTTAAAAGCAGCAAAGCGTTTTTTAGTTTATACTTATACCAAATTCTATTTATGTGCGGAATTGTAGGATACGTAGGTTTTAGAGATGCCTACCCAATTATAATTAAAGGACTGCACCGCCTGGAGTATCGCGGATATGACAGTGCAGGCGTAGCCTTGTTAGATAAAGACCTTAAAGTTTACAAAAAGTCAGGCAAAGTTAGTGACCTGGAAAACTTTGTTAAAGATATTGACATGAAGGGTACGCTGGGTATGGGCCATACCCGCTGGGCAACCCATGGCGCCCCAAGCGACCGTAACTCCCACCCACATTCATCAGGTAACCGCAAGCTTACTATTATACATAACGGTATTATTGAAAATTATGCCGTTATTAAAGAAACCCTTCAGGCTAAAGGCCATGTATTTAAAAGTGACACTGATACCGAAGTACTTATTCATTTTGTAGAAGATATACAGGAAGAAACCGGTCTCGACCTGCGCGAAGCAGTACGTATTGCCCTGAACAAGGTAGTGGGTGCCTACGCCATTGTAATTATGAGTGCCGATGAACCTGATCAAATTATAGCTGCACGCAAGGGCAGCCCCATGGTTATTGGTGTTGGAGAAGGCGAGTATTTTGTAGCCTCCGATGCTACGCCTATTGTAGAATATACTAAGAACGTTATCTATTTAAATGATAACGAAATTGCATACATCCGCCGCGATGACCTGCTCATCAAGAATATTGATAACACGGTGCAAATTCCTTACATAGAGCGTTTGGAATTACAGCTTGAAATGCTGGAAAAAGGTGGTTACGAGCACTTCATGCTCAAAGAAATTTACGAACAGCCGCGTTCTATACGCGATTGTATGCGTGGCCGCATATACCCGCAGCAAGGTAAAGTACAACTTGGCGGCATTAAAGAGTATACCGAAAAATTAAAGAACGTAGATCGTATTATCATTGTGGCTTGCGGCACCTCGTGGCATGCAGGTTTGGTAGGTGAGTACTTGATTGAAGAGTATGCCCGTGTACCGGTAGAGGTAGAGTATGCTTCAGAGTTCAGGTATCGTAACCCCATCATCACCGAAAAAGACCTGGTAATTGCCATATCACAATCGGGCGAAACTGCCGATACCATGGCAGCCATTGAACTGGCTAAGGAAAAAGGGGCTACCATATTTGGTATATGTAATGTGGTGGGCGCGTCTATACCGCGCACTACCCACGCCGGTGTTTACACCCATGCCGGTCCCGAAATTGGCGTAGCATCAACCAAAGCTTTCACAGCACAGGTAAGCGTACTTACGTTAATTGCCTTTTACATTGCCCAGCAGCGCGGAACCATTACGCAAAGCAAGCTCATTGAATATCTAACGGAACTCAACGAAATACCCGAACTGGTAGAACGTGCCCTGAAGGCTAACGACCACATTAAGGATATTGCCGCGAAGTTTAAGGACACCAATAACTGCTTGTTTCTGGGTAGAGGAAGCTCATTCCCGGTAGCTTTAGAAGGTGCTTTGAAACTAAAAGAGATCTCTTACATTCATGCCGAAGGCTATCCCGCGGCCGAGATGAAACATGGGCCTATTGCCTTAATTGATGATGCAATGCCAGTGGTGGTAATAGCTACCAAGCATTCCTCTTACGAGAAGGTAATCAGTAATATACAGGAAGTAAAAGCCCGTGGAGGCCATATTATTGCCATTGTAACCGAAGGTGATACTGAAGTAAAAAGCATGGCCGACTACGTGATAGAGATTCCGCAAACTGCCGAGCCATTTGTGCCTTTGCTAGCCACCGTGCCGTTGCAGTTACTGGCTTACCATACTGCCGTAATGCGTGGCTGTAACGTAGATCAGCCCCGTAACCTTGCTAAATCGGTAACGGTAGAGTAATTTAGTTCATGGTTGATAGTTTACAGTTCATAGCAGCTACAACACGATACTATGAAAAATGAACTACCAACCATGAACTATCACCTATGAACTAAAAAATGACCATTACCCAGCTCGAATATATTGTAGCGGTAGACACGTACAAAAGCTTTGTGCTGGCTGCCGAAAAGTGCTTTGTAACGCAGCCTACGCTAAGTATGCAGGTGCAAAAGCTGGAAGATATGCTGGGCGTAAAAATATTTGACCGTACCCGCCAGCCTATTATCCCCACAGAAGTAGGCATCGAAATTATAGCACAGGCGCGCATTATGCTGGCCGAAAGTTATAAGATCAAAGAGATTGTTACCGACCGGCAAAAAGAGCTTTCAGGTGAGTTACGGATAGGTATTATCCCAACCATTGCACCTTATTTGCTACCTAAAATTATAGCGCGTTTTGTAGAGAAATACCGGCAGGTAAAGCTGGTGGTATGGGAGCAAAACACCGAGCATTTGATCCATCAGCTTAAGCTGGGAATGATAGATTGCGGCATCCTGTCAACTCCATTGCACGAGAGTAATTTGATAGAGATCCCCGTGTTTTATGAGAATTTTGTAGCCTACGTTTCTAAAGCCAGTAAGCTGTTTAAAAAGAAGAGCATTAGTCCGGAAGATATTGACGTTGAGGAACTTTGGGTATTAGACGAAGGCCATTGTATGCGCGAGCAGGTGCTCAATATTTGCCAGCGCCGTAAATCTACCAAGGGGTTTCAGCATTTTGAGTACAATACCGGGAGTGTAGATACTCTGAAACGTATGGTAGACCAAAACAGCGGGGCCACTATTTTACCCGAGCTGGCGCTTGACGATCTGAGCGAAAAGCAGTTAGACCGCATCCGTTACTTTAAGTCGCCCGAGCCGGCACGTGAGGTAAGCATTGTAATACAGCGCAACTTCTTAAAGCGCCGAATGATTGAAGCACTCAAAAATGAGATACTCCATTTCATCCCTAAAAAGCTGAAAAGCAAGAAAAAGAAAGAACTCATGGATATATAATTCCTCAGTATTTCGTCTTAGAACTTCATAAAATTGGATTTTTCCTCAAAAATTTAGATTGGGCACCGGGGGGGGAGTTATGCTCTGTAATGAACTATTTTAAAGATTTTCATAACAAAATTTGCGCGCACGATCTGGGAACTACTGCTGGTTCGTGCTGTCTTTATTTAGAATAATTAAAAATAAGTTTGGATTGTAAAGATAACGTAATACTTTTGCGGTGTTATTTATAATAAGTCCAAATAAATGAAGAAACTCTATCAACCCCTACTTATTGCTATCACTATGATAATGTTTACCGTTGCCGGTGCTTATGCACAGCAACGCGGAACCGTGAAGGGTAAGGTAATAACCTCAGATAATAAACCGGCCGATTTTGTAACCGTTGGCCTTAAAGGTACCAAGTACGGCACCATGACCGATGTTAACGGGAACTATATCATTAAGGCTCCCGAAGGATCTTATACCCTTATGGTTTCGGCCGTAGGTATTCAAAGTGTGGAAACAACAGTAAGCGTTAGCGCTAATCAAGCCATAACTGTCCCGGCAGTTACGCTTAATACCAGTATGGCACAGTTAGATGAGGTGAACGTGGCGGCTAACCGTGCCAGCCGTTACACCCGTAAAGTAAGCACCGATGCTGCAAAAATACCGCTAACCAACTTAGAGAACTCGCAAAGCTATAGCACAATTACCAATGAGTTATTAAAAGAGCAACAGGTTTTTACCATTGATGATGCCCTTAGAAACACACCAGGCTTACAAAAGCTGTGGGATGCCACAGGCCGCGGCGGCGATGGTGGTTCGTACTTTACTTTAAGAGGCTTCACCGTACAAAGTAGTTTACGTAATGGCGTTGCAGGCTTGGTAACTAATACGGTTGATGCTGTAAATACCGAAAAAGTAGAAGTTATTAAAGGCCCGTCGGGTACGTTGTATGGCAGTGCTTTACCTTCGTTTGGGGGTTTGGTTAACCGTGTTACCAAAAAACCTTACGAGAGCTTTGGTGGCGAGGTATCGCAAAGTGTAGGAAGCTACAACTTTGGCTTAAGCAAGTACAGCCTTACCCGTACCACTATAGATATTAACACACCTGTTACCGAAGATAAAGATGTATTATTCCGTTTAAATGCGGCTTACAATAACAACAACAGCTTTCAAAACTACGGACAGGCACGCAATTTTGCCATAGCCCCAAGCTTATCTATCAAAGCTAATGACAGGCTATCGTTTTTGTTAGAGTCCGAAATATTTTTAGGTCGTAGCTCTTCTATGCGCCCGTTCTTTTTCTTCTTTGATTCACCAAAGGCTTTGGGTGCAAGTAAGGTAAGCGACCTTAATATCGACTACAATCAAGCTTACGTAAACGAAGATGTTACCCAGCGCTCACGCAGTGTGAATAACTTTGCACAGGCCACTTATAAACTATCTGATAAGATAACCTCACAAACTATATTTACCTCATCAAGTAGTTTTTCTAATGGTGCCAGCCCTTATTTTTACCTCGTTACCGATAAAACAGCTACCGGTGTAGCTTCTCCGCTGGGCCAAAATAATTACATTTTACGTTACGATCAGTCTACGGCAAACAGTAAGTTCGATGCTATTGAAGTACAGGAAAACATTAATGGTGACTTCAACATCGGGCAGTTTCGTAACCGTTTTGTAGTTGGATTGGATTATCAGCACGTTAATTCTAATCAGGTTTATTATGGTAACGCGTATGGAGCAGCGCCTATAAATAGCGCAACGTTCGATTACGGCAGCTTTAACAGAGAAACGCAGTACAAACTTACGCCTAAGTTCTTTGATGATAAGAATACTTTTCCTTACATCTATAAAACCAATACCTACAGCGCCTATGTATCAGACGTGTTTAACATAACGGAGCAGTTGTTGGCATCGGCAGGTGTACGTGTAGACCGCTTTGAAAATAAAGGCAGTTACGATTTGGCCGGAACGCAAACAGCAAAACCATATAGCCAAACCGTTCTTTCGCCAAAATTCGGTTTAGTGTATCAGGCGTTAAAAGAACAGCTTTCCTTTTTTGCCAATTATCAAAACGGATTTGTTAATCCCCGCCCCTTCCAGGATATTACCGGTACTACTGTAACGCCAAAAGCACAGAATGCTAATCAATTAGAAGGCGGTGTTAAAATGGCTTTATTCAATGGTAAGCTAAATGGTACAGTAAGTTACTACAACATCAAACTCACTAACGTTTTACGCAACCTGCAAGGTTCGGCAGAGATCCCTAATCCACAGGTGCAGGATGGTACACAAAGAAGCGAGGGTTTCGAAGCAGAAATTATTGCCAACCCAATATCAGCACTAAATGTAATTGCAGGTTTCTCTTACAACAACTCTAAATACATTCGTGCCGATGCAGACGTTGAAGGTTTGCGTCCCAACACGGCCGGTTCGCCTTATTTAGCCAACTTCTATGTGAGCTATCGTTTACCTCAAACCCTGGTTAAAGGTTTAGGAGCCGGTTTCGGCGGTAATTACGCCAGCGAAAACAAAGTAATTAACAGTGTAGCTCAGGGTACTTTTACGCTGCCATCTTATACGGTATTAAACGCCAACCTGTTTTTAGATCGTGTTAAATACCGTTTAGGCTTAGCAGCAAACAATGTAGGCAACAAGCGCTACTACACTGGTTACACTACTATAAATCCTCAAAACCCACGTCAGTTTGTATTGAGTGCATCTTACAAATTTTAATAAGTAAGCGTATATGACGGCATTTAAAAAAGCCATACTGTTTATGCATCGTTGGCTCGGATTCATTTCCGGGCTTGTGGTGTTTATAGTGAGCATTACCGGTTGCATTTTTTGCTTTCAGGATGAGATACAGGATGCCATGCACAGCTACCGTAAAGTGGAAGTGCAAAGCAAGCCTTTTTTAAAGCCATCAGTATTGCATCGGCAAGCGCTTAAATATTTACCGGCCGGCAAGGTAAGCGGTACCATTTATAACGGTATCGACAGGCCTGCGCTTGTGGGGTTGGTTGATAAGGTGGGTTACCATAACATTTATATTAACCCCTACACCGGCAAGGTACTGCATGATGATCTGCTGCAGCGCAATTTCTTCATCATTGTTCAGTACATTCACTTATACCTGCTTTTGCCCGATAATGTAGGACGCATTGTGGTAGGCACCTCGGTGCTCATCTTCGTAGTGCTCATGATTACCGGAATTATACTTTGGTGGCCAAAACGTAAAACCGACCGTAAGCGCAGCTTTACTATAAAATGGGGGTCGCGCTGGCGCCGTGTAAATTACGATCTGCACAATGTGCTGGGCTTTTACTCTACTGCCATTGCTTTGGTACTGGCCGTTACGGGGTTATCCATGTCGTTTGAGTGGGTGCGCGAAGGCATTTACAAGGGCGGCAACCTGGGTAAAACCATTGCTATTGAGCGCAAAGAATTTAAATCAGATTCTACGCTGAAAGCGGTAAAGCAAAATATACCGGCTATTGATGTGGCCTATGCAACCATCACCCAAAAATCGCCGCAGGCCAACATGCTCATATTTTATGGCGGTGCCACCCCGGGACAAGCCCTCTACGGCGTGGCTTACGAAGAGCCATTACGCTACAGCTACCGCGATACGTACCAGTTTGACCAGTACACCGGCAAAACGCTGCTGTACTTGCCCAACACCCAAAAAAGCCTGGGCCTGAAACTGGAAGACATGAACTACGATATACACGTAGGGCAAATAGCAGGTTTGCCGGGTAAGATACTGGCCTTCATCGTAAGCCTCATCTGTGCCAGTTTACCCCTTACCGGCCTAATTATTTACCTGGGTAAACGTAAGAAAGGTAAAGGCAAAAAGGTAAAAGAAATAAGTCACAAAAAATCGCACCGGCATTTAGATACGGCGTTAGGTAAAGCACAAAGCAAATTGTCATAGGGCCAAATGCGTTGGATTAGTGCCTATAACGTATCATGCACAGCCCATCAGTTTGCTTTACTCCAGGTTAAGGCAAACTGGTGGGCTTCATCGCTTCGGTCGGTTCTTACTTCTTTACCGTCGTTCATCTCCGTTTCCTGCAAATAGTGATTGCTGTTTTCGTATACTTTATAGGTAAGGTTAGTTTTGCCTTTTCTTAAAAACTCCAGTTTGGCATAGTCCATATCAATAATGGTTTGGTTGTTATCCTTACCACCGCCCATGTACAAAATGGGAATGTTCAATTTTAGCATATTTTCGAGCGGCGTACTTTCCGAAAAACTGCTCCATTTTAAGTAAGTTGCCCCAAACCACTTTTTGCTGGTAGATTTTGGATCGGCGTAAATCTTTGCAAACTCGGTATACAACGAATCTACCGTGTGCTGACTTTCCAGGGCCGTTTTATTGCCCTGGTCGGCATCCAGGCGTGCGCTAATTATGAAATCGTAAAGCTGGTTAAGTGCATTACCAACCATGCACACCACATGAGTCACCTTTTTGTTCATAACGGCTACCGCAGGCGCCACTTGCGATCCCTCTGAGTAGCCCATGACCAAAATGTGTTTTTGATCTACCGGTATTTTTTTCAGCAGGTAGTTAATGGCTGCCGATGCTGTACCTGCCCGCCACTGCAAACTGTAATAGCGATCATAAACTTCATTATCGGGGTAGTAAGCCCGGCCCTGTTGGTATCGTAAACTGTCGCTAAAAGGAATGCCCGGTTTGCTGATCAGTACAACGGTGTAATCTTTGGCATACTTTACAATATCTAAAGCTATTGAAGTATTATACTTGCCCGAATTTTTGCGGTAGTATAAGGGGTAGTTGCCCGAGCCGTCGAGGTAAACGAGCAATGGTTTAATGGCATTACGGTTGGTTTTGGTTACATGGATCACCACCTTACCCAGCTCTTTGGTCGTCAGGGTATCATGGTCGTAAAATTTATCCCAGGGAGATTGTGCCCGGGCTTGTGTGCTCATTATGATTATACATAACATCATGAGCAATTTTATGGCAGAAGGGTAAGGCGTATTGGCCGGGTTGTTATTCATGGTATACTTTAAAGATTATGATACATGACGCTGTTTGATAAAGTAACGTGACACGCCGTGCTATTTTATCATTTCATAACAAAAATATCACACAACGTATAGGTATCAATGCCCATATTTGGCTTCTTAAATGCATACAATGAATTACAAAAATATACTGCTGGCCGTATTGGCTTGTGCACCATTAATCACTACCGCTCAAAAAGCAAAGCCCGCTCCTGCACCAGCCGGCGTTACCCGCCCAAAACTGGTAGTGGGTATTGTAGTTGACCAAATGCGCTGGGATTATCTATACCGTTATAACGACCGTTACCAAAGCGGGGGCTTTAAGCGCTTGCTGGGCGAAGGTTTTACCTGCGAAAACACCCATATAGATTACCTGCCTACCGAAACCGGACCTGGCCATAGCTGTATCTATACAGGTTCGGTGCCGGCCATCCACGGTATTGCCGCCAATAATTTTTATATACAAAGCACCGGTTACAATATGTATTGTACCGAAGATACCACCGTGCAAAGTGTAGGTACTGCCTCAAAAGCAGGGCTGATGTCGCCCCGTAACTTACAGGCCAGCACCATAACCGATGAGTTGAAACTGGCTACCAACTTCCGTTCTAAAGTAATAGGAATTGCTTTGAAAGACCGGGGTAGTATATTACCTGCAGGGCATACCCCCAATGGTTCGTATTGGTTTGATGATGCTACCGGTAACTTTATTACCAGTACCTATTACATGCAGCAGCTACCTGCCTGGGTAAGCAAGTTTAACAGCCTTAAGCTACCGGCCAGCTATATAGCCAAGCCCTGGAACACACTTTATCCAATAGCCACTTATGTGCAAAGCACCGCCGACAATACACCATACGAAGGGATGTATAGCGGCGAAACCAGTCCAGTATTTCCACATAACCCTAAAGGCGCAGGTTTAGGCTTACTCCGCAGCAATCCTGCGGGAAATACCTTAACACTCGACTTTGCCAAAGCAGCGCTTGATGCAGAGCAGTTGGGTAAAGGCACGCAAACCGACTTTTTAGCCGTAAGTCTTTCTTCGACAGATTATGTAGGTCACCAGTTTGGGCCTAATTCTATAGAGGCCGAAGATACTTACCTGCGGTTAGACCAGGATCTGGCTAACTTTTTCTCTTACCTGGATGCCAAAGTAGGCAAGGGCAATTATACCGTGTTTTTAACCGCCGATCATGGTGCGGCCAATAATGCCACATTCATGAAAGATCATAACATACCAACAGGCTTGTTTGACGGCGGCGCGGTTGCTACCGACCTTAACCGTATGCTGGAAGACCAGTACAAGGTTAAGCGTGCCATTTTAGGTATAGATAATTACCAAATTAACTTTAACAATGTAGCCATTGGAAATTCTAAAGCCGATTTTGAAAAAATGAAACAGGATTGTATGAACTACCTGCGCAAGCGCGATGGTGTATTGTACGTGGTAGATATGCAGAGAGCACAGGAAGCGCCTATTCCGGCCGATTTTCGTGAGCGTATCATTAACGGTTATAACGCCGAGCGTAGTGGTGCTATTCAATTTATTTTGAAACCAGGATGGTATGCCAGCCGCAGCAAAACAGGTACTTCGCACGGCGTAAATGCACCTTACGATACCCACATTCCACTGGTATTTATGGGCTGGGGCGTTAAACACGGCACTTTGAACCGCGATACCCACATGACCGATATATCGGCCACGGTAGCCGCCCTGCTGCACATCCAAATGCCAAGCGGTTGCATAGGCAAGGTAATACCGGAGGTGATGAAGTAGGCTGTTGGTCGGAGAGTCGGTTAGTCAAAACTCCCTTACGTCATTGCGAGGTACGAAGCAATCTCTGCGTAGAAAAGTAGTTCGTTATGCCAGTTGCACAGCGATGATAATGACGAAAAAATAATCAACTTGTCAGTCTGAGCTTGTCGAAGACTTGTACGCTTGTTAGGTCTTCGACAAGCTCAGACTGACAAGTTGCAATAACATTTTTAACATAAACAATAAAGGCTCCACCAGGGAGCCTTTATTGTTTATAAGTATTCAATTCCGGTAATTCTATAATTCCTAAAATTCCGGTTCAGAAATTGATCACGTTCCGTATTCCGGTGTAGTTACTTCGCTTTCTTCAAACTCATAATCGCTTAGTGGCGGGCATGAGCAGATCAAAGTACGATCTCCGTAGGTATCATTTACACGACCAACCGATGGCCAAAATTTGTAAGCCGCTACATAAGGCAGCGGGAAAGCTGCTTTTTGGCGGGTGTACGGGTGGGTCCACTCGTTGCCGGTAATTACGGCTGCGGTATGTGGCGCATTCTTTAACGGATTGTCGGTTTTATCCAGCAAACCGTTTTCCACATCTGTAATTTCATTGCGGATGGCAATCATGGCATCGCAAAAACGGTCCAACTCATGTTTAGGCTCCGATTCGGTTGGCTCTACCATAACGGTACCCGCCACCGGGAAAGATACTGTTGGTGCATGAAAACCATAGTCCATTAAACGTTTGGCTATATCAGTTACCTCAACACCAATGTTTTTAAAGCTGCGACAATCCAATATCATTTCGTGTGCGCAACGACCGTTGGCACCTGCGTATAATACCGGGTAGTGCTGCTCTAAACGGGCTTTAATATAGTTAGCGTTCAGGATAGCGTACTTGGTGGCATCGGTTAAACCTTCGCCGCCCATCATAGCAATATACGCGTGTGATATAATTAAGATAGAAGCCGAACCCCAAGGCGCTGCAGATACCGCCGGTATAGATTTACCCTGATCGATATTTACCACCGCATGGCCTGGCAGGTAAGGCACCAGGTGCTTAGCTACACCAATTGGGCCCATACCGGGGCCACCACCACCGTGAGGGATACAGAAGGTTTTATGTAAATTTAAATGGCAAACATCGGCACCAATATTGGCCGGGCTGGTTAAGCCTACCTGTGCGTTCATGTTGGCACCGTCCATATAAACTTGTCCGCCATGGGCGTGGATGATCTCGCAGATCTCAATGATCGACTCTTCGAACACACCATGGGTAGAAGGGTAAGTCACCATTAAGCAGCTTAGCTCGTTTTTATACTGCTCGGCTTTGGCGCGCATATCGGCTACGTCAATGTTACCGTTATCATCACATCGCACCACCACGATCTTCATACCGGCCATAGCTGCCGAAGCAGGGTTGGTACCGTGTGCCGATGATGGAATTAAGGCAATATTACGGTGATGATCACCACGGTCGTTATGGTAAGCACGGATCACCATTAAGCCTGCATATTCGCCCTGTGCGCCAGCGTTAGGCTGTAAGCTCATGGCGGCAAAGCCGGTAATTTCGCTTAACCATTTATTCAGTTCGTCGAATATTTGCATGTAACCGCCGGTTTGGTCGGCAGGGGCAAAGGGGTGCATTTTACTGAGCTCTGGCCAGGTTACCGGTATCATTTCGGTAGTGGCGTTCAGCTTCATGGTGCATGACCCTAAAGCGATCATCGAGTGCGTTAACGACAGATCTTTAGCTTCTAAAGATTTAATGTAACGCAGCATTTCATGCTCCGAATGGTGCGAGTTAAATACCGGGTGGGTTAAAAACGCTGAAGTACGTTGCAGCTCAGTTGGAATAACGGTTTCCAGGTTGGCTTTCAGTTCATCAAAATTCACATCGCTCGATGTTTTTCCTTTTACTTTGGCAAAAAAGCGGATGATGGTTTTAATATCCTCGGGCGATGTAGTTTCATCTAACGAAATACTTACGGTAGAACCGCTATAATGTAGGTTCATTTCGTTATTCAGCGCTTCAGAATGGATAGGGTTAGCTAAAACACCTAACTCAAACTTAACGGTATCAAAATAGCTATCGTTTAACTGCTCATAACCTAATTCGCCTAAGGCTTTAGCCAATAAAACAGCTAAGCCATGTATACGCTGGGCAATGAGGATTAACCCTTGCGGACCATGGTACACGCCATACATACTGGCCATAATAGCCAATAAGGCCTGCGCAGTACAAATGTTAGAAGTTGCCTTATCACGGCGGATGTGCTGCTCGCGGGTTTGCAATGCCATACGCAGGGCGTAGTTACCGGCACTATCAATGGTTACACCAATAATACGGCCCGGCATAGAGCGTTTGTATTCTTCTTTGGTAGCAAAAAAGGCCGCATGCGGACCACCAAAGCCCATAGGTACACCAAAACGTTGACTGGTACCTACCACAATATCGGCTCCCCACTCGCCCGGAGGGGTTAATAGTACCAGGCTCATTAAATCGGCCACTACGGTCAGCTTAATATTTTTGGTATGGGCAGCGTCGGCAAAGTCGGTATAGTTGTATACTGCACCATCTTTAGCCGGATATTGTATAATGGCGCCGAACATATCGTCGGTTAGTTCAACCGTACGGTGGTCGCCAATAACCAGTTGGATGCCATAAGGCTCCGAACGGGTTTTTAAAATATCTATAGTTTGCGGGAAGATCTCTTCGCTCACAAAGAAGGTATTAGCTTTTTGATTTTTACGCAGGCTGTATTGCATAAACATAGCCTCGGCTGCTGCGGTACCTTCGTCTAATAAAGAGGCATTCGCAATTTGCATTCCAGTTAAATCCAACACCATGGTTTGGAAGTTTAACAGGGCTTGTAAACGGCCCTGAGCAATTTCGGCCTGGTAAGGCGTGTACTGCGTGTACCAGCCCGGGTTTTCCAGAATATTGCGCTGAATAACGCCCGGTACGATCACATCGTAATAACCCTGGCCTATGTACGATTTGAAAACCTTGTTTTTGGATACGGTTTGTTTCAGCGTATTCAGGTAATCAAACTCGCTTTTTGCGGCCGGTAAATTGAGCGGGCTTTTTAAGCGGATCTTATCAGGAACGGTTTGTTCAATCAGTTGGTCTAATGATTCTGCCCCAACGGTTTTCAGCATTTTAGCTGTGTCTGCATCGTTTGGTGCAATGTGTCTGGCTTGGAATTTCTCCTGGTAATCAATATTCAGTTTCATGAAACGGGATGCCCTTTTTGTGTGCCGCAAAGGTAAGGTTTTGGTTACTGATTAACAATTGGTAAACAATTAGTGACAATATGATTGCTTAGCGTTACCGGTACATTAAGGCGCTGATTATTAATAATACCAGCCTTAACAATTTTAGTTATTTTTGCGGGTTAACTATTGTGAATGAAAACATACTTCAGGCTGCTCAAATTTGCCAAACCCATAGAGAAGTTTGCCATACCCTACTTTTTTACCACTTTTTTTGCCATTGTATTTAATACGTTAAACTTAGCGCTGCTTATACCATTACTGCAAACACTGTTTTCTAACCATAAGGCAACAGTTTCTTTGGATGCGCTTAATGCAATGCCTAAACCATCTATTTTCGACTTCAGCGCATTTTTTGATTACTATGTAAACCTGATGATTGCTTTGCACGGCCCCTGGGGTGCTTTGAAATTTGTATGCGGAACTATTGTGGTATCGGTATTACTGGCCAATATGTTCCGTTACCTTTCGCAGCGTATCATGGAAAACATGCGGGCGCATACGCTGCTCAATATACGCAGAGCAGTATTTGGTAATGTGCTCGATTTGCATTTGGGCTATTTTAACAACGAGCGTAAAGGCGATATTATGTCAAAGGTTTCGGCCGATGTGCAGATCGTTCAGTTTTCGGTAACCGGCACTTTACAGGTTATATTTAAGGAGCCTTTACAAATGATCTTCTACGTATTCGTGCTCTTTTCTATCTCCACCAACCTGACTATTTACTCGCTGCTTGTTATACCCATCTCTGCTTTCTTCATCTCACGAATTGTGAAAAAATTAAAGCAACAGGCTGTTGACTCGCAACGGACTTATGGAACAATGCTCAGCTACCTGGACGAAGCCTTATCCGGCATCAGAATCATCAAAGCGTTCAACGCAAGTAACTATACTAAAGACCGCTTTAACGAGCAGAACGTTAAATACACAGGGTTAGTTAAAGCGATGGCCCGCAGGCAGCAGCTGGCATCGCCCGTATCTGAAACTTTGGGTGTCACCATGATTGCCTGTATTGTATTATATGGCGGTTATTTAATTTTGAATGGGCAGTCTACTTTGAGTCCGGCAGCATTTATTGGCTATATCGCTATGTTCTCGCAGGTTACGCGCCCGGCCAAGGCTATTTCCGACTCCTTTAGCAGCATACACTCGGGTATTGCCGCAGGCGAACGTGTGCTGGAACTGATAGATGAAAAACCATTGATTACCGATGCGCCCGATGCTATAAAACTGACCGGTTTTGAGCAGGGCATCACTTTTGAAAACGTATCTTTTGCCTATGGCGACAACGAGGTGTTATCGGGCGTAAACCTGGTGATCCCTAAAGGTAAAACGGTAGCGCTGGTAGGCCCCTCGGGTGGCGGTAAATCTACCATGATGGATTTGATCCCTCGTTTTATTGATCCTAAGGATGGCAAAGTAATGATCGATGGTCATGATTTGAAAGGGGTGACCATGGAATCGCTGCGCAGCTTAATGGGCGTAGTAAACCAGGAATCTATTTTATTTAATGATACTATTTATAATAACATAGCCTTTGCCAAGCCCTGGGCTACGCAGCAGGAGGTTGAAGCTGCTGCCCGTATTGCCAATGCGCATAACTTTATTATGGCTACCGATGAGGGTTACCAAACCAACGTGGGCGATCGCGGTACCAAGCTATCGGGTGGGCAAAAGCAACGTATATCCATAGCTCGTGCAGTGTTAAGCAATCCACCCATTATGCTGCTGGATGAAGCTACCTCTGCTTTAGATACCGAATCGGAAAAACTGGTGCAGGATGCCCTGAACAATTTGATGGTTAACCGTACCTCGCTGGTTATTGCGCACCGTTTAAGCACCATTCAAAATGCCGATATCATTGTGGTGTTAGAAAACGGACGCATTGTTGAGCAAGGCAAGCACCAGGAACTGATACAGCAAAACGGCTTATACCGTAAGCTCATTGATATGCAAACTTTTCAGGAGGGGTAGTAGGTTTACAATAATGTATGTGCATAATTAACATATAATTAACAAAACAATATAGTATTGGTTAATTATTAATGTTAATTTGCAACACTTATATGAATCCTAAACCAACATATATAAGGATTGCCCTAGGGGTAATTCTTATGCAAAGCTTATTTAGTTGTAAAACTGAACAAGCAGTAATTCCTCAAGCCCAGATAGAACAATCTGTTCAAATGGTAGAACTAAAAAACTACTTTGCTAAAACGGCTGGCGTAAATGTAAATTTAATTCAGTATAATGATGCTAAGGAAGAATTTAGTATAAATAACACTGCCAAAGTTTCAAAAGTTACATTAATTAAGTTTTATGATTTGTCTAAAGCTTATCCTAACGTTCCTTACACAAAGAGCACATATGAAAAGTAGATTACTTATAATTATATTTTTTTTGTTGTTGTCTGAATTTGCAGGTGCAGCTAACATTACGGGCTGGAAGCTAACTAGGACATTAGTTGGAGATAACATATTCGTTGGTAGTACATCAACGGAAGTGTCCGGCGAAATTTACTGTTCAAGAAATTATGGTGAAGATGATTTTACAATAAAATTTGCAGTTGGGACAATTAATAGCAATGGTCAAAAAGTGATTTTAGGCGGACCCTACATCATTAATGCATCTCATTTTCAGAGTTCGGGGGGAGGAATGATTTATGCTATTAGAGTTTTTTCTTTTAACGTAACAGCAGATCAAATAACTAATAATAGATTGTTTCTTTTTACATATTGTTGTGGTGATCAACTTCAACAGTCATTCCAGAGCTATCAAACTACAAATACAACAGTTATACCTCCAACTTATACAACTAATGATTTATATACTGGTCAACCATTAAAGTTTCCAGATTATTATAGAACAAGCAATTATAGATTCAATACAGTTCGAGAACCCTTACCAAGCGGAACCAGAATTGAAATGAATGATAATTTGCCAGTTCTTTCTCCTGGCCAGTCTATTTATTCTCCTAATCAAACTTACAGGCTCACTTTACAAACAGCAGGCAATATAGTTTTGTATAGGAAAAATAGTGATGGAAGTGAAACAGCAATCTGGGCAAATAATAGTGTTTACAGATATAATACTGTAGCTTCGGTGATCCTTCAGTCTGAAGGAAACTTGGTTGCATATAAAGGTACAACACGAAACAGTACTCCTGATTGGTCTACCCAGGTATATGATTTGGGGGGATCTACTTTCAGGTATAGCAATAACCAGTATTTGCCTAATGATTATGCATATCCCTTCTTCTATTTACAAGATAATGGTCAACTAATTGAGTTTTGGCCATCTAAATGGAAAAATCCAACAGTGCATCAAGTTGCTGGAACTCCAACTATACACAACAACTTTGAAGTTTACATAATTATAGCTTGTTCAGATACTCCTTATGGTGCAGTAAGTTCGCACTTTGGCAATTTGACCCCTGAACTTTGGTATAATGGAAATTATGAATGGGTTAAGTATGGTGATCAATTTGAATTGTCAGATTACAATTAATAAATGTATTTAAGACTTTTTATTTAACTCTATAAGGCAACTAATCATCGTATGCGATGATTAGTTGCCTTACATTCAATATTAAACACAATAGGTAGATATATGCACCTACTGTTATTACAATAATGGCAAATTGAGTTTTTTGAAGATAGTAATGCCTTAAAATATTTCTGTAAACGATTTATCTAAACAGGTTAAAAAGGTTTTAGATGAGCTTACTCTTAATGAATTCATAATCCTTCATGAGCCGACTTTCGGGATAAGTATATTTCTTTTGCTCGGTTTTACGTACAAACTTTTTGGCTTTGCGTAATAAAAAGCTGTCTTTAGGTTGTATAAGCGGGTTACTCTTAAATTCCTGTTTCGTGTATAAGTGTAGTGAATGCCTATCTGTATAGAAATTGTAACCGGCCTGTTTAGCCAGGTGGGCCAGCGCAGCTTCGGTATAAAAGGAAATATGCTGGCCTGTTTCCGGCGCGAAATACCACCAATCATCAACCGATACTACATGAGTTGGCTGTAGCTCTGTACTGAACAACAAATTATCAGCATAATTTAACATCTCTTTCATTTCAGTGGCTGGTTGAGATAGGTGTTCAAAAACTTCAAAAGCGGTTGTTAACTCAAAACGGGTAGTACTGGGCAGGTCTTTAAGGTCGAAGTAGTCGGCAAATAAGTTTTGACAATATTTGTCTGTGTTATAAAAATCAAAGCCTTTGTCGCGCATTAAGCGGGTAAATAGACCATAACCACCTGCATAATCTAAAAATTTTGCATGCTTATTAAAAGAAGTAAGCAGAACTTTTCCTACGCTTTCAGACTGGTGAATGTTACGGTATGGTAAACCTATATCTAATTTGGTTATAGCCGAAGAGTAAGCTTCATTTAACCAATATGGTTCTTCAGTTTGAATAAAGCCGGTGTCGTTACAGCGGTAATATTTTACGTCATATTTGCTTAGAACTTTGGTTGTAAACAAAAGGGTAGTATCTCCTCCTGTAATTTTGCTTTTCATGGTTCAAATGTGCATACTTTATTGGCAACAGGCAATAGGTGTGTTAAAATGCGTTTAATTTACAATCTTTACAGTATGCAAGCTTCGCAGTCAAATTATCAAGTGCAGTCGTCCGTATTGTTCATCGTTTTTAATCGCCCTGATACCACCCAGCAGGTGTTTAGCCGGATTAGGGATGCAAGGCCTATGCACTTGTACATTGCTGCAGACGGTCCCCGCATGGGTGTTGCTGAAGATAAAGCGCTTTGCTTGCAAGTGCGTGGTATTGCCCAACAGGTAGATTGGCCCTGCGAAGTAAAAACGCTTTTCAGGGATAATAACTTGGGTTGCAAAGATGCCGTATCATCGGCCATTAACTGGTTTTTTGAGCAGGAAGAAGAAGGGGTAATTTTAGAAGATGATTGTTTGCCGGCGCATAGCTTTTTTGCTTTTTGTGATGAAATGCTGGCAAAGTACCGTTACGATAACCGTATAAGGCATATTACCGGCTGCAACCTTCAAATGGGGGAAACCAGGGGTGGTGCTTCCTATTATTTTTCAAACTTAACCCATGTTTGGGGCTGGGCAAGCTGGAGGCGGGTTTGGCAGCAGTATGATAAAACCTTGAGTCGGTATCAATCTTTTGAGACAAGGTTTCAGATGGAACAAATATTTACTGATCCTTTGATTATTGATAGCTGGGAATACATTTTTGAAAAACTAAAAGCCGGCGAAATAGATACATGGGATTACCAGCTTACGTTTATAAACTTTTTCAATAATGGCTTATCAATTATTCCTAACCAAAATTTAATAAGCAATATTGGTTTTGGCGTTAGTGCTACACATACGGCAAGTTCAGCATCTAAATATGCTAATATACCATTGTGCGAATTAGGAGATATTACACATCCGCTTTACATACTTCCACAAAAGCAAGCCGATCATTTTATACTCGAATACGAATTTAATTTAAAAGCGCTTTACAAAAAGCATAATAAGTTAAGCAGGCGTTTAAAAAGGTGGCTAAAATCTTTTAATAAATAATACCTGCATTAATTACCCACCAGGCGCCTTGCCTTAGTTTTGTTAAGCAGCATTACCAGTCCCCAGGTTATAAAATATACCAGTAAAAAAGCAATGAATTTTATCCCGAAAAAGGGCAGTGCAGGCTGGTCCTGTAACTCTAAATGAAAAGGACGAAATATTTCGGGGATCAAAAAAACGACCAGGATAAAATGGATGAGGTAGATGCCAAAGGTAGTTTCGCGGGGTTTAAGAAACGCTAAAAAGTTGAATTTTCCTATTTTTAAGAATAACGTGAAAGTAGTAAGCGAATACAAAATATTGCTAAAGCGTAATGTATTTGAAGGATCCCTGCTATGATTTTGCTTCAAAGCAACTATCTCATATATGGAAAGCCCGTAGGCTAAAAGTACGCACAATATAAACGGCCAGTAGGGCATGCGTTGGAGCCAGGCTGATATAATGTGCCAGTTTTTGCGGAGCTGTGCACCCAGCCATAAAAAGAAAATGAACCCTAATATGGCAATGGTATGGCTGGGGTCTATCCATTCATAATGGATGTTAATGCAGTAAAATAGGGTAAAAGTTAATAGCACTGCGCCAAAAATCATGGAATATAGGTATCTCTTAAAGACAAGCAGTAACGCAATACTTACCATAAAATTAATAATGAACCAGTAATTGGTATACAGGTAAGTTGTTTTAATAAAGGGTAAAACATTGGCCAGGGTAACACTTTCTTCATGGTACATATGCCCCTTAACCGCCAGGTTTATAACGTAGCATAATATGTATACTATTGACCATAATAACCATGGGCCAAAGGTGCTTGAAAACCTGCGTTTCAAATATTGACCCGGTGTATAATCGGTAAACTTTTCACCAATTAAAAATCCTGCCAGCAAAAAGAATGCGATGGTGCCAAACTTTGTAAATTGTATAATGCCGATGTAGGGCCAGTACCTGTCGTCTTGCTGCTCAAAAGCATAAGCGCCTAAGCTATGCTCGGCCACAATGATCATGATGGCCAGGCAGCGAATATGATCAACAAAATCGTAGCTTGGTTTTTTTGGCGCGTCGTTGATCAGATTTTTCTCCATTAGCTTTTATATAGTTGCAAGTATAGGGCAGATAATTAAAATTCCCTTATCCATTAACGCTTCTTTGGTATTACTGTTATTAAAGTGGTGTAAATATATGGCTACAAAAAGCCACCTTAACCCCTCCCAACCCTCTATGGAGGGTTGGGAGGGGTTAAGGCATATTGAAATCCATTCACAAAAAAAGCTATTTCATCTAAGAAATAGCCTCTAATAATATTTGAAACCTTTATCAAGAGCCCTCCCTCCCGGGGAGGGTTGGGAGGGGCTTTTTAAAATTTAAAGCCCAAGCCAATTTGCCAAACCTGGTTACGGAATGCCGGGGTGCCCGAGCTTCCGTTGGGATTGTTTTCCTGGAAGTCGATATTGTAGCGGCCACGCAGGTCTACGTTGCGGTTTAAATCGAGGGCAATGCCTATTACGCCGCCTACAAAGGTTTTATCGCCATTGTAAGTATATCTGTCTTGCTGCAAAACGGTAAAGCCATCGTAGTAAGTGTTGCGGGTATTCATTAAAAACGATATCTGCGGACCGACCAGTACGTTGAACGCCGGTGCCAATTTAATTTTAGCAAGTAACGGCACATCTATAAAATTGGCGCGCTGTGCAAAATCGCCATATACGGTTTGGGCGCGGTAGCCTTTTTGCGAGTACAAAATTTCGGGTTGGAAAGATAGTGGGTAAATGATAGGTACATCTACAAACAAGCCAAAGTTAGCACCAAGCTTGGTATTGGTACTAAAGTCGGAGTTACGCGAACTTACCGTGTTGGCAATATTTAAACCGCCGGTTAAACCCACGCGGGGGCGGTAAAAATCATCACTCACCCGTTGCCTGCGGTATTGGTTACGTCGTTGTGCATCGGCCGAGCCGGCTATGAGCAGCACCATGGCTACAAAAAATAATTTTTTCATCATGTATAAGTTTAATTTTCAAACTGAATGATTTATAGATGGCAATAAATGCAATTGGTTTATTAACCGCCTGAAATAAATTTTACGTATATCCTTAAACATTACCGGGGTTTTGCAATTATGCTATTCAGGTTTCGTTACTTTTGGTGTGAAATTATTTTTGATGATGAAAAAATACTTATTGCTTGCGGCCATGCTAACCGGCACTACCGGGATGAGTTTTGCCCAGCAGGCTTCATATATAGACTTGCTAAGTGCTCAAAACCAGTGGGTAGATTCGGTATTTCATACCCTTAACCGTAAGCACAAAGTTTCGCAACTGTTTTTTGTGCGGGCACATACCAATAAGGGCAAAGCCTATGCTGATTCGGTAGCCAAAGTGATTAAAAAAGAGCAACCGGGCGGATTGGTTTTCTTTCAGGGAGGCCCGGCAAGGCAGGCCGATCTAACCAACCAATACCAGAAGATTACCAAAATACCGCTGTTGATTGCTATGGATGGCGAATGGGGACTGGGCATGCGATTGGATTCCACGATATCGTACCCTTACCAAATGACCCTGGGTGCTATTCAGGACGATAAGCTATTGAACCAAATGGGCCGTGAAGTTGCCTACGATTTTAAGCGCATAGGTGCCCACATGAACTTTGCCCCGGTGGTTGATGTGAATAATAACCCCAATAACCCGGTTATTAACTATCGCTCTTTTGGCGATGATAAGTATAAAGTAGCGCTGCGTGCCATAGCCTATATGCAGGGTATGCAGCAGGGCGGCTTGCTCACCACAGCCAAACACTTTCCCGGCCATGGCGATACCAATGTGGATTCGCACTATGATTTACCGTTATTGAATTTCAGCCGTACGCGGTTAGATACGTTAGAAGAATACCCTTTTAAACAGGCCATAGCGGCCGGTATTAGCGGGGTTATGATAGCGCACATGAGCATACCGGCGCTTGATGCCACTAAAAATCTGCCATCTTCTTTATCGCGCCCTATTGTAACGGGTATCTTGAAAGATTCGCTGGGCTTTAAAGGGTTGGTTGTATCTGATGCCATGGAGATGAAAGGCGTGGTTAAGTATTTTCCTGATGGCGAAGCCGATCTAAGGGCGTTTATGGCGGGTAATGATATCATTGAACTATCGGAGAACTCTTGCCGCGCTATTAGAAAAATTAAAGTAGCCATACGCAAAGGACAAATAACCGAAGCCGAACTGGATACTAAGGTAAAAAAGGTGTTAGCAGCTAAATATTTTGTTGGTCTGCAGCATTACAAACCGACCGATTTGCAGAACATCAACCAGGACCTGAACCGCACCGATGCCAAAAACCTGGTGCAGCAATTAAGCGATGCCGCCGTAACCCTGCTGCAAGATAATGGCCTGCTGCAACGCATGAACTTTTTACAGAGAACCGCTTTGGTAAGTATTGGTACAACAACACCCACCGTTTACCAGCAGGAACTGGCTAATACTTATACCAACAGTACGCTATATAATTTAGATAAAGGTGCATCGGCCACAGAGGTAAATAAGTTGCTGAGCGATTTGCGGGGTTACAGCCAAATTATTGTAGGCGTGCATGATACCCGCCTGCGCCCCGGAAGTAAGCTCGATTTTAATGCCGATGTTAAAAACTGCATTATCCAATTAGCCGGTAACCCTAATGCTGCCATCAGCGTGTTTGCCAACCCTTACACCCTTGCCGGTATGCCGGGTATTGAAAGGAGTGGCGCTTTGCTGGCCTGCTACCAAAAGGAAGATAGTATGCAGCGTGCAGCATCTAAAGTAATGACCAGGCAGTTAAACCCCGCAGGCAAGTTGCCTGTAACCGTAAATTCATTCTTTGTGAATGGCGCCGGCGTGGTTTATAGTAGTCAGGCGTTATGAAATTAAGAGTAGCACGGCACACGGCTAATTTAGAGCAAATCATATCTTTCTATCATGACTTGCTGGAGTTGGAAATATTAGGAAGTTTTGAGGATCATAACGGCTACAACGGCGTATTTTTAGGTTTGAAAAACACTGGCTGGCATCTGGAGTTTACCACCTCTGTCCATGCACCGCAGCACGAGCCGGATGATGATGATTTACTGGTGTTCTATCAGAACTCAATAGTTGATTATGAAGCTTTACAGCAAAAATTTGAAGCGTACCATATAAAAAGGATACCCGCTAAAAACCCTTACTGGAACGTTAACGGTTGCTGCTATATTGACCCAGACGGGTACAGAATTATTGTTGCTTTAGCAGGGAATTACTAAATGCCTATTTGGGTAATTCATGGAACAGTTATTGTAAACTTAAATTACCATGAAAGAAGAAACCATCAAGAACGCCGCCCGCATTTTATTAGGTGCTAACCTCATATTTGCAGGCATAAGCCACCTCACCTTTGCCCGCAAAGATTTTAGGGCGCAGGTGCCTGATTGGGTTCCGTTGCCTATTGATGATACGGTGGTTTACTCGGGTATTGCCGAAATTGCTTTAGGCAGCGCTTTGGTGCTTACCCCCAAAAAACATGAAGCTAAAGTTGGACAGTTAGCTGCCGCTTTTTTCACCGCAGTATTTCCGGGCAATATATCGCAGTATGCAAATAAAAGGTCGGCCTTTGGTTTAGATACCAATGAAAAGAGATTTACCCGGTTACTGTTTCAGCCGGTTTTAGTTTATTGGGCGTTGAAAAGCACCGGTAAGTAAGCCATTAGTTATTTCCATCAAATTCTTCATCTACGGTTTCATGCAAATCGTATAGTAGCCACTGCTTTTTGGCAATGCTGGGCGCTTTGCTTTTGAGGAGCTTAATAAAATCCTGCACGCCTACAGGTTCGTTACCGTTGCCGTGAATAAGAACAATACTGCCCGCCTGCGGTTGCTGCCCCTTGGCCAGCCAGGCATCGGTACCAATAGGTATTAAGCCATAACCGGTTATTTGCTTAACCAAGGTTTGGTCAGACACTAGTCCCGGAAAGCGGAAAAAAACCGAGGGAAGCAGGCTATTCTTCAGCATGTCTTTTTCAGTTTCCAGCACTTCGTAGTTAATGTCTGTACCATTCTCCAGCAAAAAGTTTTGCGTGAGGGGTAACGTTCTGCTTACGCGGTGGTTATAAGAGTGATTGATCCAGGTAATGTAGATCTCGCCCTTTTGCTGCATTTGCTTGAGCCATGCCAGATCGGCTTGATGCTTGTTCATCCAAATGCCCGTAACCGACAGCGCAATGGGTACCGGTCGCTCCACTTGCTGAAAGGCGGTAAACATATCGGTAATAATGCCCCTGTCCAGCGGGCGATGCGAGGGGCAAAGATCGGCTGTCAAACTTATCCCTGTTTCTTTGGGCAACCCACGTTCTATCCCGGCATCCTGCACCATTACAGACTGGTTTTCGGCCTTGTTCAATGCTTTTTGATAGGGTGTGCTTTTGAAAAAATCACGCACCTGCACCCAGGTCATGGGTTTGATCTGGTAAAAAGCCGCCTCGTTCACTTTTGTTTCGAGCGTTTGAGGGTTTACCAGCAGCAAATAGGTTTTACCTGTATTTTCAAACTGCCGTAGTATGATCCAGTCTTGCGGAGCATGTTTAGCCCAGCCATAAAATACTTTGTAATTTTTTATATCGGCATAAGTGGTTTGCGCCATAGTGCGGTGGTAAAGCAGTAGTAACATGGCAGTAAAAAGGTATCGGCAAATAGGTTTTATCATGTTGTACAAATCAAATCAATTATAAATATGTTTGCAGTATACGCATGTCAGGTTTTAATATATTTATGTCATTGCGAGGAGCGATAGCGACGTGGCAATCTCAAAGCGGCCAGTTCGGATGGGATTGCCACGCTATCGCTCGCAATGACATTATTTAATTCTTTAAACCCTGCATAAAACAAACTACTAAATCATAGCCCATGATCCGCCTTTCTGTCAACGTTAATAAAATAGCCACTTTGCGTAACTCACGCGGTGGTAACAACCCCGATCTGATACAAGTTTCTAAAGATTGCGAACGCTTCGGCGCGCAGGGCATAACTGTGCACCCGCGGCCCGATGAGCGACACATCAGGTACGCCGATGTTTACGCGTTGAAAGAAACTGTGACCACCGAGTTTAATATTGAAGGTAACTGCGAAGAGAAGAAGTTTGTAAATATGGTGCTTGAGGTAAAGCCCGAACAGGTAACCCTGGTGCCCGATGGCTTAAACCAGCTTACCTCTAACCACGGCTGGGATACCATTACCCACAAACGTTACCTGCAGGATATGGTAAAGTGCTTTCATGATGAAGGCATCCGGGTTTCATTATTTGTTGATCCGCTGGTAGACATGGTAGAAGCCGCCGCCGAAACCGGCACCGACCGCGTGGAACTATACACCGAGGCTTACGCCAGTCACTACCATCAGGGTATTGAACTGGCCTGTGCGCCCTACATTCAAGCTGCCGAAATGGCGCAAAAAGTAGGCTTAGGCTTAAACGCCGGTCACGATCTGGACCTGCACAACCTTAAATACTTTGCTCAAAACGTACCCGGCCTGCAAGAAGTAAGCATAGGCCACGCGCTTATAAGCGATGCGCTGTATTACGGGTTAGAGAACACGATACAAATGTATTTGCAGCGGTTAGCACTGTAAATGATTTTCTGCAATAGTTAAAGGTCTCCGATCTGTCAGTCTGAGCTTGTCGAAGACGTGTACATCTGCCTAAGTCTTCGACAAGCTCAGACTGACAATAAAAAATATAGGATGGTTATTGAATGCGTGAGATTGCCACCCAATCGCTCGCAATGACATGTTTTTATGGTTTCCTAAAACCCCAACTGCTGTATAAATATCTGCACTACCTCATGGTACAACAATATCGTAATCATTACTCCGCTTAATGCCCCAAAAAAGTGGGCATCGTGGTTAATGGTATCGCGCGATTGCTTGGATGCATATACGCAGTACACGAGGTACAGTACCCCGAAAATTATGGCTTTGATAGGGATAGGAATTGGAAATATCTGCAGCTCGGCCATGGGGTTAAACATAATAAAGCTAAACACCACCGCGCTGATGGCTCCTGAGGCGCCCAGGCTATGATACCCGTAATCATCTTTATGCTTGCTAATGGTAGGCAGGTCGCTCAGTATAAGGCTGGCCATATACAGTAAGGCAAACTGCCAGTGCCCCAGCGTATACTCTAACTGAAAAGCAAAGGCAAAAAACGAGAACATGTTAAAGAACAGGTGCATCCAGTCGCGGTGAATAAAGCCACTGGTGATGATGGTATACACCCTTTCGCCGCGGGCTATACTGTAAGGGTGCAGCATGAAGGCGCCGTATATCCTTTCGTTATAAAATGCAATAAGCGATAGCACGATAGTTACCACAAACAGTATTGAGGCTACCGGCGCTACTAATAAGTATTGTTCCATATTATTGAAGGTCGAGTTGGGTATTGTTTAGTAAACGCCCTACGGGGTAACGCATGTATGTTTGCTCGTAAAAAGGCGAATTGCGATACACAAATTCCAGTTGTGCACCAGCACTTTTGGCCAGTTGCGGGTTCTTCGCTTTTTCGTCGTCTAAAAGCTTTTGCAGTTCGGGGTGCTTCTTCAAGTACTCAAAGGCAATGTCTTCAAATACGTAATCAGAATAATGCTCTTTCTGGCTCAGCATCGAATCAAAAAAGTTCCAGGCAAAAAACGAATCCACACCCTGCGGCTCCAGTGTTTCTACAATATAACGGTTAATGGCCTGGTTGGTATATACTACGTAATCGCCCTCATAAAATTTAACTTTATTGTTATCTAGTGTAGTAAGCTTTACGCCGTTGTGCAGGTAATGGCCTTCATAGGGGCGCTGGCCGGTTTTATAATCGGCAATATAATAGGTTTGCACCGCGAGGGTGGTGTCGTGCTTTAAACGGCGCATAGCTACCTTGTTCAACTTAAACAGATCAATGATCTTGCCCCAGGCCTGGGGTATAACATAGGCCACGGGCTTATCGGCCGTTACGCTGGCTTTGTAGGTGTTATAGTATTTAATGGACTTGGTAAAGGGCTTGCTGCGGTCATAATACAAGCGGGGCAGGCCACTTATGTCGCTTGGTTTGTAACCGGCCTGGTAACCTTTAAAGCTGATCATGTCGTACTTTTGCTCATCTAAAGACCAGTTCAAGGCAAAGGTCTGCTGCTGTTTTACCTGCTCGTCGGCCTGGTATTTCAGTTCGCCTATCTGTTTGGCATCACGCTGGCAAATATCAATAAGGTGCTGCATGAAATCGTAAGTGGCATACACCTTTTTCTCGTACGATTTCAGCATGTGGGTTTCGGTCACATAGCTAATAATGTTGTGCTGTACCGTATACCCGGTAGAAAAGCGCGGCGTTTCAATAAAAGCCACAATACCCGAGTCGGGCGTAGTTTTCAAACTTTCCACGTAAGGCGTCATTTCAAAACCGCTTTTGGCCATGCGTTTATACAATTCGGGCGATAGTGTTTTGCTGGTATATTGGGCCAGTACCGGGTGCTGCTTGTCTTTTTGCGTTTCTATAAGTGTCATCACGTATTGATAGTCTGACCCGTTACTGGCATGGTTATCCAAAAATACCTCGGGCTGCCAGGTATTTAAGATCTGCATAAAGGCCAGCGCATTGCGGCTATCGGCCTTGATGAAATCGCGGTTCAAATCGAGGTTGCGGTAATTGCCACGGAAACCATAAGCCCGCGGACCGTTCTGGCTCACGCGCGATAGTCCCCGGTTTAGGCTGCCATCAATGTTGTACAACACAATAAAGCAGACCACTACATCTTTGGGCAATTGGTTCTTCTTCAGCAGGTCGCGCACCAGCATCATACTGGCATCAATACCCTCGGGCTCGCCGGGGTGAATGCCGTTGTTGATGAGGATAACCCGCTTATTTTGCTGCTTTATTTTAGCCGGATCGAAAACGCCGTCTTTAGATATCACGGCCAGCGTTAAGGGCTTGCCGGCATCGGTAATGCCATAATTAAACAGCTTCAATTGCTGTGGATATTGTTTAGCCAGCTTGGGGTAGTAAGCCATTACCTCGGCGTAGGTAGCCGTATAGTTTTTATCCTTACTTAATTCAAAAGGTGTTAACTGGGCTTTAGCGCTCATGATGGTTATGCCCAACCCAAAGAGCAACAGCATTTTTTTCATACCCGGCTAAGATAAGGAATAGTGTTTAGTAGTTTAATTTTGATAGCAGTTTATAACATCTCGTAATGCACTACTAATAGTTATCACGTTTATATAAGTTGATGCCTTTAGCCTTTCCTTACTATCAAAACGTAAACCTTAATTTTTATAAATAATAACCTGCCATCTGAAAGCCCACTTCCATTCAATTTTATAGCGGGTAACGCCTGCTTTGGCTAAAAGCGATATGAGTTCGGCTTTGGTAAAGCTGCGCTGAACAGACAAAGGCCCGTCATGCCGCATCATTTTATTGGGAATAACTACGGTAAATATGGCAATGAGCGAGTAGTACAATAACCAGTGTCGGTGCAGATCGGTAATGATAATTCCCCTGCGCGAGCAACTGAGCATTTTTTGGATGAGCGCCACCCAGGCATCATCTTCAAAATGGTGAGTGAACAGGCTCGATACCACAATATCGAACTGATTATCTTGTAGCTGGGGGCTCATTACCTCCGTTTGCAGGTAATTAATATTGGCGTAGGCTACAGTTTCTTTTTGTGCAAAGGTTATGGCGGCAGGCGCGGCATCAACACCGGTAAGTTGCAAAGGCAGTTTTTTTGCAGCAGCCCACTGAGCAATGGCTTTCAGGGCATCACCACCGCCGCAGCCCCAATCACTGATGTGGTTATTGGGCTGTACAGGGAATTGCTGTAATGCTTTGATCAGGGTTTTATGACCGCCAAACCAACTGTTTAAATCGCCCAGGCCTTTGAGTACCGGGTCGAGTTCGCTTTCGGGCAGCGCAAAATCGTCCATGATCTCGTCTACACCCGTAATACGTTTGCGCAGGTTAATCATAAGCCCCTCCCAACCCTCCCCGGGAGGGAGGGCTTTTTTTTCTGTAAAAACCAATTATGCTCAATTCATTCATAATTCGGCTTTCAATAATTCCACTACTTGCGGCCAGTTATTAATGCGGGTGTGGTGGGTAACCAGCGTGTTGTGGTAGGCATGAAACATGTAGGTTTTGCCCTTAAAATGATCAAGGTTCTTGATGTGATCGTCGATCATGTAATCGGTATTGATAATGCTCTTATCGCCGCAAAAAATGATGTTATGCCATGTAATGAAGGGAAAATGCTCGCCCAGCCATTCCAATTTCTCATTTAAACTCAACGGAAACTCCATAGCGGCCGATACGATGTATACCTCAAAGTCTTCCATTAAGGTTTTTACCGCTTCTACGGCGCCTTCCATTACGGGCAAGGTTCTGAAAAAGCCCGCCGTGCGCACGTAGTTGCCCACTAAGCCTTTTTCAGGGAACAGATCATCTGAAGGGCGGCCGGCAAGGTAATCTCGGGTGTATTTTATGCCGTAATCGCGCTCGTACCAAGCCAGTACCTGGGCTTCAATATCGGCAATAACGCCGTCCATATCTATCGCTATCGTTTTTTTCATGTAATCAAGGGTTTCAAAAGGCAAATTATGACCAGGGTTTGCCATGTGTTTGCTTAACCAGCCACCCGGCCAGCCGGGGCAAGTTATTTAAAGTTTTAACAGCTGCATGCATCAGCTGATTATTGCCAAATACATTTTGCATTTGCCGGCCTACCCATAACCGGCGGGCAAACTGTTTGTTCCAGGCGGTAACATAAGCTTGTTCTAAAGCAGCCCGTTTTGGCGCAGTTAAGGGTTGGCCTTGCCTGTAATGCTGTGTTATAATAGCCGATAATATTTTAGCCGAATGGATGGCCATAGTCATGCCGTTGCCGCAAAGCGGGGCTATCATGCCGGCGGTGTCGCCGCTCATAAAAATGTGATTTTCTACCGGTTGCTTTTTCTCGAACGAGATCTCGTTGATCACCTCGGGCTTATCCATCAGCCATTCGGCATTACGGAAGATCTCTTTTTGATAAGGATTGCAGTTAATGATGTTTTCTTGTAATGCTTCTAAACTGGTTTGCTCACGCAGATCATCGCGGTGGGCGAGGGAGCAGATGCAGTAGCGGTTATCTTCTATTTTTGATACGCCGCAGTAACCGTTCTTAAAGCTGTTGAGCTGTATGAGGTCATCAGGGAAATCAATGTTTGCATGAATCTTGATGCCAACGTAAGGGCTGCGGCGGTAAAAAAAATCGCGGCGCAGGCGGTTATCCAGGTTAGAGCGTTTACCAAAGGCACCTATAACCAGCGGAGCGGTCAGCTTATCATCGGGCAACACCACTTCAAAGGCATCGTTTACAAACTGAATATCGTCTACCCGGGTATCGAGCATAAAGTTCACCCCTTCGGATCGGCATTTATGATAAAGAAAATCGTCGAGCTTATACCGGCTGATGCCGAAGCCTCCCAAATCTAAAGCCTGTGCAAACTTGGCGCCCGAAGTGGCCGTAATTTCGAGACGGGTAATGTGCGATGCACCCAATTGGTGAACATCAATATCCAACTCATGTAAAAACGGCAATACTTCGTTAGAGATATACTCGCCGCAAACACGATGAAAGGGATATGATTTTTTTTCGATAACGGTAACCTGCAAGCCGGCGCGGTTCATTAACAGGGCGTTGAACAGCCCGGCCAATCCGCCGCCTACTATAATTACGTCGTTCATGGCTGCTTACTGCATTTTAAGCACCATGCCCTCAACCGTAAGTCCGGGCCCAAATGCAAAACTCACCAGGTTGGGGTTAGCCAGCTTACCCGCATGCATGATCTTTTGCAAGACGAACAATATAGTGGCCGACGACATATTACCATACTGCCTAAGTACTTCGTAAGCATAGGCGTTGGTTTCCTCGGGCAGTTGCAGCGCTTCTTCTACGGCTTCCAGTATTTTTTTACCACCGGGATGGATAGCGTAAGTGCCAACATCCTGCGTGGTTAAACTTACTTTATCAAGCATACGCTCGGTTACACCTTTAATATGTTTCTTAATTTGCTTGGATACCTTTGAGGTCAGCTTCATTTCGAAACCTGTATTGCCCACAAACCAGCCCATTTCGTTACGGCTTTCGGGCATAAACTCTGAGTAAAAGCTACTTAATTCCAAGCGGGGTTTATCTCCGGTATTATTAGCCGAATTTTCGACCAGTGCAGCGGCGGCACCATCGGCAAAAAGCGAGTTTGCCACCCAGTTATCTAAGGTGTTGTGTTTTTGAAAGTGCAGCGTGCAAAGCTCCACGCTTACCACCAGCACTTTGGCTTTGGGATTAGCGCGGCAAATATAGTCGGCTGTTTTCAGGCCGTTAATAGCACCATAGCAACCCATAAAATTAATGCAAATACGCTCGGTGGTGCGGGCAAGGCCTAATTGTTCAACCAAATCAATATCAATGCCCGGCGCGTACATGCCGGTACAACTTACGGTAACCAAATGCGTAATTTGACCAACAATGCCTTCCTCATAACCGGCTAAACATTGCTGTGCAGCTTTAACAGCTATTTGGATGCCTTTTTCCTGGTATAAAAGCAGGCGTTTTTGAGTGGTTACAAAAGGCTCGAGATCCGGGGTAGGTTCAAAGAAGGTATAATCGGCACGGCCTGCGCCAAAATCATCTACTACAGTGTGGCGGTAATCAATACCCGAACCTTCGTATATGTGTTTTAACCGCTGGGCATGGTCGGCACTCAGGCTAAAAGCATCAACCATAAAATCATAAGCCTGCTGTTGCGTAACCCGCTTTTCGGGGTTCGCTATCCCAATCGCACTAATACAACTGCCCATAAAACCATTACCTCTTTTTTGTTTTATTTGCTGGTTTCAACCACGAGATTAATCGTAGCATCATCAGCCAGAACCATGCTGTTGCCGCCCACGCCAAAATCTTTCCTGTTGATTTTGAAGCTGCCTTTAAACAAGGCTACATTAGCACTCTCTGTATACGTAAAAGGGACTTCAACGGCTTTTGTTTTACCTTTTATAGTCACATTAAAAATTCCAACATAGTTGTTACCTGCCTTCTTTTTAAAAGCGGTTGATTTCATGATGATCTTCGGGTATTTCTCGGCATCAAAGTAGTCTTCGGCCTTGAGGTGATTATCGCGCATGGCATTATCAGAGTCAATGCTGTTTACCTCAATCATGGCTTCAATGGTGCTGGCGGCCAGATTGTTAGGGTCGAAAGCAATATTAGCTTCCAGGGTTTTGAACTTACCGCTGGTATTGATACCCATGTTCTTGATCTCGTAAGTAACGGCCGATTTGGTAACCGCATGTTTAACCTGGGCAAAAGCCTGAGCAGTAATAATCAGAGTTGTAAGGAATAAGGTAATTTTTTTCATGGATGGATCAAATATAACAATAAGACAAACGTAAGTATAAACAGTTTAAAGCCCTCTTAAATCCTCCAGGGAGAGGGGTTTTACAAGCGTAATCGTAACCTATCATTTCGAACGGTAGTAAGAAATCTTTTTCGCTATGTATCCAGTCTGAACGGGCTTTCTAATTGGTTTTCGAAATGACAACTGGACAAGATATTCCTGCAAACAAAAATCCCCGGCTGCTTGCACGGCCGGGGATGAAATGACATTGAAGTTTTCTCTATTTTAAGTAGAACTCTGTTTTACCCATGGTGTAACCATCGGCGTAAAGCAATACGGTATAAGTGCCTTTTACAAATTTGCCGGGGTTTACCCAGTCAATGGTATAAGTAGTGCCATCGTCCTTAAAATCGATAGACGTTTTGTAGGTATACTGCAGCTCCTGATCGTCGGCAGTAAATACGCCGCTATCGTTCATTACCATCAAATTACCAGCCGGATCGGTAATGCGCAGGTAAATGTCGTGCATTCCTTTTTCGGCTACCGGGTTACCGGCAATGGTAAAGTTTACCTTTATCTTTTTAGCAGGACCGGCACGGTTTACATCAACCTCTTTGCCGCTGCCTTTAATTTTGTAGGCAACTACCGTAGCCGCCCCCATTTTTAAGGCCGAGGCAACTTTTACTTTGCTGTTCAGCTCCTGGTTTTGTTGCTCTAAAGTGGTAGCTTTTTGAGATACAGTGGCTACCTGATTTTTCAAGGTATCGCGCTCCGTAGTTAATGAAGCATTCTGTTGCCTAAGCTCTTCAATATCGGCGGTGTATTTGGTTACAAAGTAACGCAGTTGTTTAATATCTTCTTGTGCCCTTTTTAACTCGGCCACGGTAAGCTGTCCTTTTGATAAGGCGCGTTTCAGCATTTGTATCTTGGTTTGCAACGAATCGTTACGTTGCTGCATTTCGGCGCTCATTTTAGCCTTGCCGGTGTTTACCTGTTCAATTTGCGCTTCCAGGCTGTCTAACTCCGTTTGCAGGCGGTGCTTCTCATCATCACTTTGGTAGATGATCTTGGCTACGTCTTTCTTTTTTTGCATGTATAAATACACATCGGTACCCAACAAAGCTACTACTACCGCAATGAGGAAGTATATTACGTTCGAATTCTTTTTAGAGGGTTGTTCAGATCTGTTTTCCATGTAGTAAAATTATTATATAAATCCCCGCACCCATTTATAACGATGGTTGCCGCAAAACTGATATTACAGGCCATAACATTTTTTAATTTGATTGCCGGCCGTTCTTAAAACGGCCGAAACTAACCTGTAATAAAGAGTTATTTTAACGCTTATACCAACAGCTATTGTACAAATAAAAACTGATAATCAGTTACTTGTAGTGTAAAAGCTATGGGGTAGGCTATGAAACAACCGCGCTAAAAATAATTACAATAAGCCTAAAAGCCAAAAACCTGTTCATAATTTATCATAAACTAAAACCGCTAAAACGGAGTTATGTATCTTTGCCCGCTTAAAATGAGGGCTTTGCTGCATATGAATAAAAGATTAGTGTTAATGATAGCCGCATGGCTTACTTGTTTACAATTACTGGCTCAAACCGATACCATAAAGCAAATTAACCGTACTTCTAAGCGCGAATTCAGGGGTGTTTGGGTAGCCACGGTAACCAATATAGACTGGCCCAGCGAACCCCGCCCCGGTACCGAAAAGCAAAAAAGCGATCTTATTAACATTCTTAACTTTCATGCGCAGGCCGGCATTAACGCCATCATGTTCCAGGTAAGGCCTGCCGCCGATGCGTTTTACGCTAAAGGCCGCGAGCCCTGGTCAAAATGGCTCAACGGCGTACAGGGCCGTGCCCCCGAACCCTTTTACGACCCCCTTGAGCTGGCCGTTACCGAAGCCCACAAACGCAGCATGGAACTGCATGCCTGGTTTAACCCATACCGGGCCACTATGGATGCCAACCCTAACAGCGTGAGCGCGCAGCACGTTACCCGTTTACACCCCGACTGGTTTTTTACCTACGGCGGCCGCAAGCTTTTTAACCCCGGCTTGCCCGATGTACGCGAATATATTATACAGGTGATACTGGATGTAGTGAAGAACTACGATGTAGACGGTATACACATGGACGATTACTTTTACCCTTACCCCATTGCCGGGCAGCGTATAAACGACCAGGCCACCTTTGAGCAATACGGCAGCAGTAAGTATGCCGATATACGCGACTGGCGCCGCAATAACGTAGATACGCTCATCCACATGCTTACCGATAGTATACATAAGTACAAGCCGCACATGAAGTTTGGCATTAGTCCGTTTGGGATATGGAAAAATGCCAGCCAGGACCCTGAGGGTTCGGCTACCAATGGTGGTTCTTCTTACTACGAGCAATTTGCCGATACCCGTAAGTGGGTAAAAGAAGGTTGGGTAGATTACATTAACCCCCAAATTTACTGGCACTTTGGCAACCGGGCTGCTGCCTTTGAAAAACTGACCGACTGGTGGAGCGATAATACTTTTAACCGCCATTTATACGTGGGCCAGGCCGCTTACCGCATAGGCGAACCGCGCAATACTGCTTTTAAAAACCCTGACCAAATACCGGCCCAAATACGTTACCTACGCAATAACCCGCGCATACAGGGCAGCGTATACTTTAGTTCGGCATCATTAAGGCGTAATTATGGCGGATTGAACGACTCGTTACGTACGCATTATTATAAATCACCTGCTTTGCCGCCCGTAATGCTTTGGCGCGATTCGGTAGCACCCAATGCGCCGCGCTTATTAACAGCCGGCAAAAATGATAGGGCTGTGGTGCTTAACTGGCAGGTGCCCCTATTAGCCAGGGATAAAGAACCGGTGTACGGTTATGTAATTTATCGCTTTTACTATGGCGAAAAGGTGGACCTGGCCGATCCATCGCACATTATCCGTATTCAATACAATACCACTACCATAGCCGAAGATCTTACAGCCGAAAAGGGTAAGAACTACGTATACTTTGTTACCGCTATAGACCGGCTTAAAAACGAAAGCGACCCGGTAATGGTTACTGCTGCTTACCGGTAGTTAGCTGTTCATCACCGCACCGCCATTAATATCAAGGGTTTGCCCGGTTATGCTGCGTTGGTTCAGCAGGTAGGCCGTCAACGCGGCAATCTCGTCGGGTTGACTCATGCGCCTTAGTGGTACGCTTTGCATGGCTATATGGTAGAACTCATCTTTGGTGATGCCTATACCATCGGAAATGCCCTGCAAGCCCTGCTGCGACATTTCGGTATCTACCCAGCCGGGGCAAATGGCGTTCACCAGTATTTCCTCGGGTGCAAACTGTACGGCCCACGAGCGCATTAAACCCAGCAACCCTGCTTTAGAGGCACAGTAAGCTGAGTAATTAGCCACGCCCAACCGCGCCAGCACCGATGAGGTGATAATGATATGTTTAGTCCCGGCCGTTTTACGCAAATGCGGTAAAAAGGTATTCACGAAGTTGTAGGTGCCGGTTAAGTTGGTGCCCATAATGTCGTCCCAGCGGTCTTCATCGCCCCAGTAATTTTCGCCGCCAATACCGGCGTTGGCTAACAAGCCATTGATGGTTACATCGTCTAATTGAGTCGCAGCTTGTTGCAGGCTTGTTATATTCCTTACATCAGCAACAATTATCTTATGCCCTTTACCTTGCAGGCTTTCAAGAGTTTCGTTTAATGAGGCTTGGCTGCGGCCCAGCAAAATGCATTGGTGCCCGGCCAATGCCAGGTTTTGCGCCATGGCCCGGCCTATGCCGCTGCCCGCGCCGGTTATGAGGTAAGTGTTCATTATTATCTTTATTAATAGTTGTTAAAATTAGGCTTTACATGCGGTTAGTGGCGTGGCAAGTTTGTTTTTTATGGTAAATTGTGCAACGCAAGGCATTGCTCTCTGTCATATCTAAACAGAACCTTTTAACATGAAAATAAATCTACCCAAAGCATTCCCCTTATTAAGCTTATGCCTTATTGCGCTTACAGGCAGCACAATGCCCGGCGCAAATGATGGTCTGGCTGTATACAATAAAGTATCTAAGGCTTTAAACAGTTTGAAAACCATTCAATATACTTACCGCAGGGAGTTCAATTATCCATCCGAAGGGTACCTATCTAAAATCGAAGGACAAATGTATTTGGATTTCATCACCGATGCCCAGTTGGTTGGTTTCAGGTACCAATACTCGCACAACGGAGAGTTTACCACCTTTAATGGATCTGAAATCTTTAGTAACAATTTAGAAGATAAAACTCTCCGCATTAAACGTAACCTTACTCCTGCAAGCTTTGAGGGTAATTCATGGATATACCATTCGATGGTTACCTTGCGAAATGCGCTACCCATGGTTATGGCCGATAACAGCATTGTTAAAACCGTAACTGACACCTTGGTTAGCGGTAAAAGGTATTATAACCTAAAGTTTGTGTTACCCAATAAGTTGTTAACTTATTTAGGCACCGGTTACAGCCCGGTAACCATTCAGCGCACCTTTGTATATAAAATACTGGTTGATCCGGCCACCAACCTGCCGGTAACCGTGCTGCAAACCAATACCATTAACAACGATTTAAACCGTACCGATTTTGTAAACGCCACCACCAAAACGCAGCCTCCGGCCGAAACCTCGTGGTATTCTTCTAATTACCTGAAAGATTATGCCCTTGCTACAGAGGGGAAGCATGAACTGATCAAAGCCAATATACCAGCGCCCGACTGGCAATTAACCAGTGCAGAAAACAATGCTGCGGTAAACCTGAGCCAGTATAGAGGCAAACTGGTGTTACTGGAATTTTGGATAAAAAACTGTAGCTATTGTATAGGTGCTGTACATAAACTCAACGCCATGCAGCAGCAATACCCTAACAATAAGTTTAAGATACTGGCTATAAACATGGAAGATTATAAGGAGATGATTGCGGTGTTTAAAACAAGCATAAGCCGGAATACGAACTCTTGTACGGAAACGATAAAGTGGATAAAGCTTACTGTATCTTCTCATTTCCAACAGTTATATTGGTAGACAAAACCGGGAAGATCATTTACGCAGATGACTTTGACAACGATAAGCTGCATGAGTTGATTAAAAGTAATTTGTAATATTGGGTTATAGGAGCAACGTTTATTGATGAAACCGTGCCCCTATATTTTTGAAGTACTGGTTTTTAAACACACAGGGAGTAAAGTTTATTATCTTAACTAAAGCACTTCATTTTCCACTTTAATAAACCCTAACTTTACGTTATGAAACTCAGTGTATTGGTATTCATCAACGCATTGGCGGTGGCAATAACGCTGTCAATTGTAAATTACTATTTTCAGCATAAGTGGTTCGACCTGGTGGTTACCTTCACCATTAGCTTTATTACGAGTTATGTGGTTTTTTATTACCTCATCGAAAAATACGTTTACTCCAAAATTAAACTCATTTATAAACTCATTCATAACCTGAAACTGGGCCGCGATTTGCGAGATGCCCTGGGCGAATCGACCAGTACCGACCCAATTGGCGATGTGGAGCAGGAAGTTAAAGCCTGGGCGCGAGAAAAGAAAACCGAAATTGAGCAGCTGCGCAGCCAGGAAAAATTCAGGCGCGAGTTTTTATCCAACATATCGCACGAGTTTAAAACCCCGCTGTTTGCCATACAGGGTTATATTGATGCCATTGTAGATGATGAGTTTGAAGATACGGAAATGGCCATGAAGTTTTTGAAAAAGGCTGAACGTAATGTAGACCGCCTGAGTTATCTTATCAAAGACCTGGACGAGATAGCCAAGCTCGAGTCGGGCGAGATTCCTATCAACTTCACCAAGTTTAAGATCAACGATCTGGTTAAGGAAATATTTGAGCAAATGGAGCTCAAAGCCAGTCAGCACCAAATTAAGCTTATTTTTAAACAGAAGTATGATGACGCGTTGATGGTTACCGCTGATAGGGATAAAATATGCCAGGTAATGATCAACCTTATTGATAACTCGCTAAAATACGGCAAACAGGGTGGCAGTACCTCCGTAAGTTTGTTTGAACTGCACGACCAGGTGTTAGTAGAAGTAACTGATGATGGATCGGGCATCAACGAAAAATGTCTGCCCCGCCTGTTTGAACGCTTTTACAGGATAGATAGTCACCGCTCGCGCGATATTGGTGGTTCGGGGCTGGGCCTAGCCATTGTTAAACATATTATAGAAGCACATGAGCAAACGATTAATGTGCGCAGTACCGAGGGCGTAGGCTCAACTTTTGGCTTTACCCTGCAACGCGTAAAACAATCTCCTTTTCAGGTGATACCAGCGTTAAAGAGTTAACATTAACTTAACATTGCAAGGTGTACCTTTGCAAAAACTATTGAATTAGCAATGTCATTAAACAGCATATTCCAGTATTTTGTACCCAAGGATAAAAAGGTGTTTTTTCCTTTGTTTGAGCAGGCTGCCAGTAACGTAGTAGCTATGGCTACCGTTTTGGTTGAAGCTGTAAACTCTAACAACCCGGCTACCCGTCAGGATCAGTTTAAGCAAATTGACAAACTGGAAAACCGTGGTGACGAGCTAACCCATCAAATTTACCTGGAATTAGGCAAGAACTTTATTACCCCTTTCGACCGCGAAGACATTCATGCGCTGGCAACTGCCATTGATGACGTGGCCGATTATATACAGGGTTCGGCCAACCGTATGCTGTTGTATAACATCGAAGAGTACACCGAGCCTATCTTAAAACTATCGGAACTTACCTTGCAAGGCAGTATAGACCTTGAAAAGGCAGTGCGCGAGCTTAAAGATCTGAAAAACGTACGCAACATTGCCGATTCATGCATTCGCATTAACAGTGTGGAAAACCAGGCCGATTACGTTTTTGACCGTGCCGTTGCCGACCTTTTCCTGTATGAAAAAGATGCCCTGCGCTTAATTAAATACAAAGAGATTTTAGCTGCGCTGGAAACAGCAACCGATAAGTGCGAGGATGCAGCCAATGTAATGGAATCAATTTTAGTTAAAAACGCCTAATTGTTTTAACCCTTTACTTACATGGTTACTTCCCTACTCGTAGTTGTAGTTCTTTTAGCACTTATATTCGATTTTATAAACGGATTTCACGATGCGGCAAACTCTATTGCCACCGTGGTATCTACCAAAGTGTTAACGCCTTTTCAGGCGGTGCTTTGGGCTGCTGCTTTTAACTTTTTAGCCTTCTTTTTAATTAAAGATCATAAGGTAGCCAACACGGTAGCCAAAACCGTGCATGAAAATTTTATTACCATGCATGTGGTAATGGCCGGCTTAATAGCCGCCATAGCCTGGAACTTGGTAACCTGGTGGTTTGGTATTCCATCCAGTTCATCGCATACCTTAATTGGTGGCTTTGCCGGCGCGGGTATGACCAACGCTATTTTTATGGGCGTTAACCCGCTTACGGCAGTTAATACCCACGAGATATTGCGGATTGCTGCTTACATTGTACTGGCCCCGCTTATTGGTTTGGTTATAGCTTATGTAATTACCATCATCATTTTACACCTGTTCAAAAATTCTCGTCCGGCTGTTGCCGAACGTTGGTTTAAAGCGGTTCAGCTGGTATCATCGGCGGCGTTAAGTTTTGCCCACGGTGGTAACGATGCGCAAAAGGTAATGGGTATTATTTATGTTGCGCTGGTTGCAGAAAACGTTATTCAACAAGGCCAGCACATGCCCGATTGGATTCCGCTGGCTTGTTACAGCGCTATTGCAGCAGGTACCATGAGCGGCGGTTGGAAAATTGTGAAAACCATGGGTAGCAAAATTACCAAGGTTACCCCGCTTGAAGGTGTAAGTGCCGAAACTGCAGGTGCTATTACCCTGTTCATGACCGAGCGTTTAGGTATCCCTGTATCAACAACGCACACTATTACCGGTTCTATTATTGGAGTTGGTTTAACCAAACGGGTTTCGGCTGTACGTTGGGGTGTAACTATCAACCTGGTTTGGGCCTGGATCATTACTATTCCTATTTCGGCCTTAGTAGCGGCTGCCGTATTCTCCATCATTCAGTTGTTTTAGGTAAAGCAAACTTTAAAGCGTTTACATTGTAGTCAAACTACTATGAAGCGCTTTTTTACTTTTTTGCCTTTACTGTTTATTTTTATGGTTACCAGCAGCTGCGATACGCTAAATACTGCCGTGCAAAATGCCGGTAATGGTACCATTTACAATCCATCCCAAAGTACGGGTACACCCAGTACGCTCGAGATGATTAGCGGCCTTAAACAAGCTTTAGAGCAAGGTACCAATAAAAGCACCAGCCAGCTATCTGCCTTGAACGGCTTTTTTGGAAATGCCGCTGTGAAACTGCTTTTACCACCCGAAGCCCAGAAAGCCGAAAGCACCCTGCGCAAATTAGGCTTCAACAAACTTTGCGATGATGCCATCCTGTCGCTCAACCGTGCCGCTGAGGATGCAGCTGGTAAAGCAGCTCCCATATTTGTATCGGCCATTAAGCAAATGTCTATTCAGGATGTGACCAATATTTTGCTGGGTGGAAGTAAGGATGCAGCCACCAATTATTTTAAACGTGTAACCACCGGACAGTTAAGCGAGCAGTTTAAACCGGTTATTCATACCAGCCTGTCAAAAGTTGGCGCTACCAAATACTATGGTCAGTTAGCTACGCAATACAACAAAATACCATTAGTTTTTAACAAGATCAATCCTGATCTGGACGATTATGTAACTCAAAAAGCCATCGACGGATTATTTTACCGCATAGCCCAGGAAGAACTGAATATCCGCACCAACTTTTCATCGCGTACCACACCGTTGCTGCAAAAAGTATTCGGCTACGTGCAAAAAAGAACCAACGGATAGTTGGAATAGACGATTGGACTTGGAACAGAAGGATGCTTGGACTTAGGGAAGAAGGACTTTTAGACTTGGGGAGGAAGAATGTTTGGACTTTGAACGGACGTTTAGACTTAGAGAAGAAGGATGTTTGGACTTTGAACGGACTTTTAGACTTAGAGAAGAAGGATGTTTGGACTTTAAACGGCGTTTGGACTTAGAAAAGAAGGATATTTGGACTTAAGAAAGAGAATTTAAAACGCTTATTACGCATTTATTAAAAAAGTCCTTATTCTCTAAGTCCCTTCATCAAAATATCTAATCAATTGTTCATTGCTAAATTACTTGCCCGGGCAACTTCCTGGTTAAGGTAGTTTACCCAGGCCGCTTGCTGTTTGCGGTTTTGCATGTGCTGGGTATCACTGTCGTAGTCAGCATTCATTTGGCGGTATTTGTCATCTATACGCTTAAATACGTCGTTGGCTTGTCGCTGGTAATCGCCGGTATAACGAACCCGGTTCAATTCGGTTATCATCTCCTGCTGCATCATATAAGCAATTTGATAATGGCCCTGTTCGTGTCGTAGCACTTCGTCCATCATATTGGCATTGGTTACCATTTGCCGGTTAATCCACGAGCGGTCGCGGTTAAGCAGCAGGCTAATGTTAAAGGTAAGGCGGTAATCGCCCCGGTATTTTTGCACATCGTACTTCATGGTTACATCGCAACTGGTATGTGCCACATAAAATCCGCTGCCAGGGGGCACAGCACCTGTAAAATCATTAGGGGTTAACAGGCGATAACCTTGCTGGGCATAGGCAGATGTGGCTGCGATAAAGAAAAGCAAAGCGGCAAATATCAATCTCACGTATCTAAGCATCATTAATGAGGTATTTGCTTTTTGACTAAAGGAATGGCTTAGAGTTTAATTAATTAGAATAATAGCCGTTTTAGAAAGGCTTCCCAATACCTTTAATGTAAAGTAAGCAGTATGCCTCATATTGAGTTTGCCCATATAGCTTTTCGTAACCTTCTAAATTTTTAACATATAGGTTAAGCGGTTTATTGTTAAGCGTTGATGCTTTTGACAATTCCTCAATTTCGAGAGGAAAAGGACTGTTATTCGGATTTGGTGTATGTATACACAGCGCATCATCCGAACTATCTATATCATAAATGATTGCATAAAGCTGAAAGTCAGATTTTATGCGGTGTGTCATATTAACTAACAAGCTAAAGTGCCGGAACAGTTTATCAAGGTGAGGCTTTCTTTTGTTGAAACTATTGTTACCGTAGCCTTTCCAATCAAAGTGTATGTGCCAGTTATCAAACCAAATTTCGGGACAATCAAAATTGAGCCACGTCATTTCTTTAAAATCGTTTTGCAATCCGAGGTTGCTATAATACCTTTTTAAACCTCGCTGCTTCTTCATTAATTTTAGTGAATTGTTAAATGGACGTTACTTCAATAACTGCTACTTGCAACAACATTAGGTAGCTTTATCGGTCATTCTTTACTGCATCGGTTTGTAAACTATGCATGGCCATCATCTCTTTCATGGTCTTTTGCATGTTTTCGGCCGAACCATCGAGGAAGATGACGTTGCCTTTAGAGTTTTCGGAGAAGTGCTTAATGGCTTCGGTCCACATAGTGAATAAGATTACCGAGGTATCCATATTGGCCTGGTGCATTTCCTTGGCAGCTACCGTCATACCTTTGGCCACTTCCTCGCGGAATAGGGCCACACCTTGGCCGCGTAACTGCGATGCCTGGCGTTCGGCTTCGGCGGCAATCTTAATGGCGTTACCCTCGGCCTCGGCAGCTTTGGTTTTGGTGATGAGGAGCGCTTGTCCTTCGTTTTCGGCGGCAGCTTTCAGGTTGTTGCTGGCTACTACCTGGCTCATCGATTTCATGATCACATCATCAAACGTAATATCGTTCAATTGCAGATCCTGTAAATGGTAGCCCCAGCCTTCTAAAATATTATCTATCTGTTCCTTTACGTGCTCCACAATTTCGCGGCGCAATATCAATACATCGCTCTGGCGTTTAGTAGCCACATAAGCCCGGATAGAGCCTTCTACGGTACGTACCAATGCCTGCATAAGATTACGTTCATCCACAAACTTAAAGGCTACGGCTTTGATGGCTTCCTCGCTCTGGTCAAAAACTGAGTATAAGATCATAGCTTTGAAGTAAACATTAGCCTGATCTACCGTTACCGCCTGAAACTCGAGCTCTACCGAACGGTTTTGAATAGAGATACGCGATTGCAAAACCTCTATCAACGGAATCTTAAAATTAAGCCCTGGCAGCAGTATACGGCGGTATTTACCAAAAACGGTAACCACGCCAACGGTGCCCTGCTTTATGGTTACAAAGGAGGTAAAGCCTATAATAACTAAAATAAAAATAATAATCCAAACGGCAATCATATATTGGTGTTATAAGACAATAAATATAAAAGTATTATTTATAGATGCTACTTAAATCATTTAAATAAATTATTATGAACTTAAAACGTACTTTCGGAGCCATTTTGACCATCTTAGGCATTATTGGTCTTATTTATACCGGTATTCAAATTATTCAGCACAGCAGTAATGTGACCAACCTGATCGTGATCGGTGTAATTGCTATCATCTTTTTCTTTTCGGGTATGGGCTTGGTGCGCAACACCACCGATAACGCCAAATAACAAAAAAGCTCCCGTTTATGGCGGGAGCTTTTTCTTTTGATATATATCGATTAATTATTTTGAGGGGCTTCTGCAAGTAACCGGCCGCCTTTATAATAATAGCGGGTCCAGTATGGGTCGGCCAGGTAACTTACCATTACACCTTTACTTGAAGATGCGTGTGCAAATTTACCGTTGCCAATATAAACGCCTACATGGGTAATGGCGCGGCTGTGTATCTTAAAGAAAACTAAATCTCCTTCTTTCAATTCTTCTTTACCTACAGGGTTAACCATGCTGAAGATGTTGCGGCTATTGTTGCCAATGGCAGTGTTAAACACCTTGCTGTAAAGCTGGTAAGCAAAGCCAGAACAATCAATACCACGTTTAGTATCGCCACCTAAATGGTAAGGAGTACCGATCCAGTCGTATACAAATTGAAAAAGCTTTACGTTTGAGGTGGCAGACATAGCCACACCCATAATTTGTGAAAAGTAATCTTTGGCTAAACCTTTATCTTCTTCGGTTTCAGTAACCTGGGTACTTGGAATGCTTTTTGTTTGGGCCTGTGTGCTTAAAATACTCAGGGTTAAGGCAATAGCTAAGGACAATTTCTTCATCTAATCAACAGTTTTCTTGAATTAATTGGTGACTTGTTTATTAAAATGGACACTGGTGTCTATTGTTGAAGACAAAGCTATACATTATTTCCAAAAAACCAAATCTCGAAAAAATATTTTTTCATAATTAATTTCTGGTGCGCTGCAGTTAACCGGAGTAGGGAAAAACGCTACCCTGCCTAAATTATTTTTAACAAATGTGTTCCGAAATCGATTTTTTTCAAGGATATAATTAGATTTGCGCATCCCAAAAAACAGTAATTGATTCTTTAATAAATGAGTTCAATCGAAATAACTAAAGACACCTACCTGATGTGGTACGAACTGATGCTGTTAATGCGTAAGTTCGAAGAAAAAACAGGACAGTTATACGGACAGCAAAAAATCAGAGGTTTTTGCCATTTATATATAGGCCAGGAGGCTGTTTTAGCCGGAGCCGTATCGGCCTTACGTCATGAAGACAGCATGATCACCACTTACCGCGATCACGCTCATGCTTTAGCCAAAGGTACTTCGCCGGGCGCTATCATGGCCGAAATGTATGGTAAAGCTACCGGTATCTCTAAAGGTAAAGGTGGTTCTATGCACATGTTCGATAAGGCTAACCACTTTTACGGTGGCCACGGTATTGTAGGCGGTCAAATTCCGCTGGGTGCCGGTATTGCCTTTGCCGAAATGTACAAAGGTACCGACCACGTGAACGTTTGTTATATGGGCGATGGCGCCGTACGCCAGGGTGCCCTGGGCGAAACCTTTAACATGGCCGCCCTGTGGAAGATCCCTGTAATTTTTGTTTGCGAAAACAACGGTTACGCCATGGGTACTTCGGTAGCCCGTACCACCGCCGATGTAGATATTTATAAATTAGGTTTGCCATACGGTATCCCTTCATCGGCAGTTGATGGTATGGACCCTGTTGCAGTACACAACGCTATGGACGAGGCCGCGCGCCGCGCGCGTGCAGGCGAAGGTCCAACCTTCCTGGAAATGCGTACCTATCGTTATAAAGGTCACTCCATGAGCGATCCGCAAAAGTATCGTACCAAAGAAGAGGTAGAAAGCTATAAAGCCAAAGATCCTATCGAGATAGTGAAACAAGCTATTGAGCAAAACGGTTATGCCGACGAGAAATGGTTTGAGGAAATTGCAGCCAAAATTAAAGCACAGGTTGACGAAGCGGTACAGTTTGCCGAAGAATCGCCATGGCCAGAGGCATCTGAACTATACACCGATGTATACGTACAGAGCGATTACCCATACATTCGCGACTAACCTATTTTAAAACATAATTAACCCCAAACTATCATCAACATTATATGGCTGAAGTAGTTAAAATGCCCAAAATGAGCGATACCATGACCGAAGGGGTCATCGCTAAATGGCATAAAAAAGTTGGCGACAAGGTAAAATCAGGCGATTTATTGGCCGAGGTTGAAACCGACAAAGCCACTATGGATTTTGAATCGTACCAGGACGGTACCTTACTTTATGTAGGTATTGAAGAAGGTAAAGCTGCTGCCGTTGATGCGGTAATTGCCGTAATTGGTAACGAAGGCGAAGATTATAAATCGTTATTAGAAGGTGGTGCGGCTCCGGCTGCCGAGGCTAAGGAAGAAAAACCTGCCGAAGATAAAGCACCTGCTGCCCCTAAAGAAGAAAAAGCTGCTGAGCCCGCTGTTGATTTGTCGAGCATTCCTGCTGCCGTTATACGTATGCCTTTATTGAGCGATACCATGACCGAAGGGGTAATTAACAAATGGAACTTCAAAGTTGGTGATAAGGTTAAAGCCGATGATTCATTAGCCGATGTAGATACTGATAAAGCTACCATGGAAGTAGTAGGTTACGAAGAAGGTACCCTGCTTTACATTGGTGTTGAAGAAGGTAAAGCTGCACAGGTAAACGATATTATTGCCATTGTTGGTAAAGAAGGTACCGATATTCAGCCTTTATTAAAAGGTGGAAACGCTGCGCCTGCCGCCGCTGAAAAAAGCGAAGAAAAGCCGGAAGCTGCTGAAGAAACTGCTACTGCAAGTTCTTCTACTGAAACGTCACAAGATGACAGCCGCGTAAAAGCATCGCCTTTAGCACGTAAAATTGCTAAAGACAAAGGCATCAACTTAAACGAAGTAAAAGGTAGCGCCGAAGGTGGTCGCATTGTTAAGAAAGATATAGAGAACTTTACGCCATCGGCTAAAGGCGCTTCACAAGATAGCGGTGTATCTGCATCAACTTCGCAAGTACAAGCCGAGCAAGCTGCCAGTGCAAATGCTAAAGAAGGTGCTGCTAAAGCAGGACCAACTATTACCTTAGCACCGTTTGTAGGCGAGGAAAAATATACCGAAAAGCCGGTTACGCAAATGCGTAAGGTTATTGGCAAGCGTTTAAGCGAAAGCTTGTTTACCGCACCTCACTTCTTTGTAACCGTTTCCATTGATATGGATCAGGCTATTGTGGCCCGTGGTAAAATGAACGAAGTGTCGCCAATTAAGATCTCATTTAATGATTTAGTGGTTAAAGCTTGTGCTGCTGCCTTAAAACAGCACCCTGCCATTAACTCTTCATGGTTGGGCGATAAAATTCGCTTTAACGAGCATGTAAACATTGGGATAGCCGTAGCGGTAGACGAAGGTTTGCTGGTACCGGTTGTGCGTTTTGCCGATGGTAAATCGTTAAGCCGCATTAGTGCCGAGGTTAAAGAGTTTGCCAAAAAAGCTAAAGACAAAAAACTGCAACCGAGCGATTGGGAAGGTTCTACGTTCACCATTTCTAACTTAGGTATGTTTGGTGTGGATGACTTTACCGCCATTATTAACACGCCAGACTCTTGTATATTAGCCGTAGCAGGTATACAACAAATACCGGTAGTTAAGAACGGAGCTGTGGTTCCGGGTAATGTAATGAAGGTAACGTTAAGCGCCGATCACCGTACGGTTGATGGTGCTACTGCAGCCGCATTCCTGAACACGGTTAAATCATTATTAGAAGAACCGGTAAGGTTATTGATATAAATAATATACAAAATATAAAGAAGCCTCACTGAAAAGTGAGGCTTCTTTCGTTTATACGCGTGCATAATATAGGTGTATTTAACAGTTTGTTGAAATTATGGAAATTTTTCGCTGACAATATCTCATAAACATACTGTTTTTATGAAACTAATTTAAATATATATTAAAAGTTTATTAAATATATCTTTTAAAGCAATAATGGCTTAAATTGCAGTTAGTAAAGTTCAAATAATTCACTAATTGCAATTAAAATGAAAAAAAATTACACAAAATTTCTGTTTTTATTTTCCTTATTGTTAATTACAGTTGCAGGCTGTAAAAAAGGCGAGATCAAGGAAGAAGGTACCGATGCTATGTTGCAGGAGGCAAGCAACCGTACTAAAAATGTAAGAAACATTACCGACCCTAATGATCCTAACCTTGATCCTAACTGGCAATGGTGGCAGTACCAGGCGCACAATTTATATTATTCGCCAACGGGTTCAGTTAGCAACATCCAAACCATAAATACCTTTCTTCCTTTTTATACACAGGGTAATGTACTCAACTCAGGACCCGAACTTGATATATTTCCTGAGGATGGCTGGGTATTAGCTTTCAGAGATTTTGGAACGCCTACAAGGCCTATTGATTTTCCGTTCTTTGTGCTTTATAATAAGTACCGGGCTATATTCAGGGTTATGTTGTATAACGCCCAGCAGGTACCGTCGTCTTATTTAAAGGCCGATTTAAGCTTCGTTAATCCGGGTTATACAGGCGGACTCATGACCTTTAATGCCGAGGGCGCCGGTTCGTTCCTGAATAATTATGATCCCAATGTTAAAGATCATCAAATTGCAACCTCAAATCAGTTTTCAGATTGGTTAGTATTCGACTACAACCTGGCAGGTTATGACCCCGGATACGCCATGAACGCAGGCTTGAAGCTGCAAATTAACCGGATTGATGAAACTACCATCACTTTAAATTCAACTGATTTTACGTTGAATGAAACCATTACACAAGTTACACCGGGTGGTCAGGGAACATCTTTTGCCAATGCTATCAATACCGGTTACAACATTGTTGACGGTGCCGATAAATTTAGAAAAGTATTGAAAGAAAGCCAGTGGGGTAAACCTGATAATAGTATTTTCCACAACATTTTAAACTCATCATATGCGGATGCTATACCGCTTGTGGGTACTGCCCTCGGCATTATAAAATCCTTTATTGGTGGAAAGACGAAGCCGGCACCAAGGCAACCATTGAAATTTAGTGGAACTCTAAACTTTTCGGGTCTTGCTGTTTTAGGTAACACATTGTACAGTCGTACCTTTTCGTTGAACAGTAATAGCACCGTGCTTTCTGACTATAAACCAGTACAGCCTATAAGCTGGGGCTTATTTAATATTGTAGAGATGCCTACCTTTAACTGTTCCATAAAAGAGGGATATAACGATAATTGCCAGTGGTATGTAGATGCAACGGCCGAATTGGCTAATCCGGTAAACTTCATTTCTAATCACGCAGCAAATGGGCTGATCTTCAAAGGAGCCACAATTGGTATAATTGTAGCACCTGGCGATCAGCGGCCGGAGTATGCAACACGTTATGGCGGAGCTTTTCCTTATCACCAGGAAACACGCCAGTTAGTCTATGGGGAAACTATTGAAAATATGTATAGTGGTAAACAAATTGGGCTGAAATTATACTATGAAGTAATCAACCCAACAAAATATATGGATAAGGATATTGTGATTTATAAAATCTATCCGGCAAACTATAATTTTACAGGTAGTCAAAGGGTAGATACTTGTCCTAACCCTCCAGGCGGCGGTATTTCATGGTAGGTAGCTGCGTATAACTAATTACTTGAGCCCTTTAGTAAAAGCTAAAGGGCTTTTTTGTTACTTTTGCAACCCAATTATATAATGAAGGCCATCGCTACTTTCCTGCTGATGGTTTGCAGCGTATTTACCGCTGCGAGCCAGGCACAGCTTAAAAAGCTGCTGGAAAGAAATGTGCCTTGTGTTTTTGAAGGTACAGAGATCAAGCTGGATACCGCGCACTATGCCGAAACCCGTAATGTATCGTACAGCTACGCTTACACTTACCCCAAATACTTCAAAGAAATATGGCCGGTAGAAGAGGTGGTAAGCGAGGTACGTAAAAAAACTGATGCCTATATTGATACTGTTACTTACCTGAGCCCTGATAAACAAGCCAGCTTTAAAATATTTGCCGGGCAAGTTGTACCCTTTCCACTTGGCAGCAGGCGGGGCCTTAAGGCTACCGATGTTTTAGCCGTTGAAAAAGCGGTGGATGATTATATCAAAATACTCAAAGCCGGTAAAGACAAAGAATTGGGTAAAGTAAAAATTAGTTTCCTCTGTAAAGGTACTAAGGGTTACAACTACAGCATTTGCCTCAAAGGCAGAAAAGGGCAAAGCCAATACCTCTACAAGATCATCGTAGCCGAAATGCCTGTTTCCGGCGATCTTATCTTTTCGCATTTCTTATACCAATACCCCTCCATTGCCAAAGACAAATACGATGCATTAGGCGTTACGCTGGCCAATGCGTTTAAAGCCGATCAATAATTTTTGCCGCCCGTTAGGGCCTGATTGCGCGGGTGGTTAAATAATAATAATTATATATACCGCCCGTTCGGGCGTCCACGCCTGAACGCATCTTAAGGTAAGCGTCCACGCTTGCGAAATGCAACCGTAAGCGTAGACGCTTACACGAAGATTCAATCAGGCGCGGACGCCTGATTGGGCAAGGAAATTCCAGTAAATTTAATTATGCTAATCTAAAGGAGCTATAGCGTGGCAACCGCACGTGTTAAGGTAAGCATCCTTGCGGTTGCCACTTCTCTGTCACTCCTTGCAATTACTTTTACTTTAATACCAATGTCATTTCGAACGATAGTGAGAAATCCTATATAAGCAGCCAGTAGTAAACTTATTTTTCGAACAGGATCTCTCACTATCGTTCGAGATGACACATCATCATCTTATATTTACTCTTCTACCGCTACCAGCCCGCTTTTGCTTAACAGCTTGGCGCTTTCGGCCAGTTTAACAAACTCGGCACGGTAGCCTTCGTGGTCATTGCCTTTGGCGGCACGGGCCATTTCTATAGCCTCGTTATATTTAGAACCTTGCTTGAATTCCGAATCGCGCAGCAGCATACCAAACTCCGCTACCGCGGTGGCAAAGCGGAAATCAACCGAGGTATTTTTAAACTCTACCGGCTTATCCATGACCACGGCTTGGCTCAGTTTACTTACCGATCCTGCCGGTTCTTTATAACGGAACTTGATGGTTAGCATGTCATTAGAAATAAAATTGGTAGCAGGTTTCTCTGCCTTTTGATACTTTAATGGATCTACGCTATGGGTAAACTTATCATGTACCCCGGCAGGAATAATTTCATATAACGCCGTAACTGTATGCCCGGCACCCATATCGCCGGCATCTTTTTGGTCGTTATTAAAATCTTCTTTATTCAGCAGGCGGTTCTCATAACCAATAAGGCGGTACGAGGCTACCTTGGCGGGGTTAAATTCCAATTGCAGTTTTACGTCTTTAGCCACGGTGAACAAGGTGCCGCCAAATTCGCTCACCAGCGTTTTGCGGGCCTCTGTTATGTTATCGATGTAAGCATAGTTACCGTTGCCCTTATCGGCCAGGGTTTCCATTTTGCTGTCTTTGTAATTACCCATGCCATAGCCTAACACCGATAAAAATACACCACTTTTACGTTCCTGCTCAATCAGGGTTTCCATGTCGCCGTCTGATGATGCACCCACGTTGAAATCGCCGTCGGTAGCCAAAATCACACGGTTGTTTCCATTTTTGATAAAATTTTGAACAGCTGTTTTGTAAGCTAACTTAATACCCTCGCCACCCGCGGTTGAGCCACCTGCACTCAGGCGGTCAATAGCATCTTTAATTGTAGTTTTTTGATTGCCTGGTGTAGAAGGTAATACCAAACCTGCCGCACCGGCATAAACCACTATAGCCACCTTATCCTGAGGGCGTAGCTGGTCTACCAACATTTTAAGCGACGACTGCACCAGCGGCAGTTTATTGCTCTGATTCATAGAGCCTGATACATCGATTAAGAATACCAGGTTAGAGGCCGGAAGCTTATCAGTTGCCACCACACGTGCCTTCAAACCTATGCGTAGCAGGCGGTGCTGTGGGTTCCAGGGCGCGGCGCTTAGTTCGGTATGGATGGCTACCGGCTCGTTATTGGTAGGGGCAGGCAGGTTGTAGTTAAAGTAATTGATCATTTCCTCAATACGCACGGCATCCTTGGGCGGTAATTGACCGCTATTGATAAAACGCCTTACATTGCTGTATGAGGCTGCATCTACATCAATAGAAAAGGTAGACAGGGGAATGTCCATCGCACTTTGAAAGCCGTTTTCGGTGATGCCTTTGTAGCTCTCTTGTTCTTGCGGTGGTGCATATCGTCCATATATACCATTAACAGTTGCCTTTCCTCTAATCATTATTCTTTGCGAAGCACCTGGCTTACCGGGACTAACCTGTATACCGGCTGCACGGCCTTGCAAGGTTTGTTGAGGTGCCGCAACTTGCACTTCGGCTAAACTGGCACTTTTGTCTGCTTTCGGAGAGCCATAACTCATCACTACCAAATCTTCACAGAATACAGATGGTTTTAGATAAACATTAACAACGCCTTTGTTTTTAAAAATTACCTTTTTGTTTTCAAAACCTACATGAGAAAAAATGAGTGTAATGTTTTTCTCAGGAACGTTTATAGTATAAGCCCCGTTCTGGTTAGTTTTCTCACTGATACCTGTCCCCTCTACATTAACATTTACCCCCGCTAAGGGATAGTTGGTGCTCTGGTCGTACACTACACCGGTAACAGTTCGGTTGCCGGTGGCCATTACCGTAGTAAGGCTGCCCAGCATCAATAGTAAGAAGATGAATTTTTTCATGGCTGTTTAATTTGATTTGTACTTAGGATGCAGCACATAATCAATTTCCATAAGCCGGATAAAAAATTTATTTTACGGCACTTACATGAGTTGGTTCAGCAGCAAAAATAAGCCCGACGTAACAGGTGACGATGACCTGCTGCAAAGCTACCGCCAAACCGGCGATTTGGCTGTGCTTGGTCAACTTTACGAAAAGTATATGCCGCTGGTTTACGGTGTTTGCCTCAAATATTTGCAGGATGAAGAGCAAAGCAAAGATGCTGTAATGCAGATATTTGAAGAACTTATTGTGAAGGCTACCCGGCACGAGGTTAAACAGTTTAGAGGTTGGCTATATGTGCTGAGCCGTAACTTTTGTTTGATGCAGCTGCGCGCTAACAAGAAAACGGAAACGTTAAGTTTAGACGGGGTTATGGAATTTCCTTTCGTTTTGCATCCTGAGGTTAACGATACAGAAGCGAATGTGAACCAGCTGGAAAAGTGTATGCAAAAGCTATCGCCCGAGCAGCAACAAAGCATCGACTTGTTTTATATTAAAGAGAAGTGTTATAAAGACGTGGCCGAGTTAACCGGCTACTCGTTAAACGAAGTAAAGAGCTATATCCAAAACGGAAAGCGGAACCTGAAAATTTGCCTGGAAAATAACCGTGAGCGCTAACAAGACCAACATATCGCAGATCAGGAAGTATCTCAACGGAGAGCTTGATGCCCGTGCTATGCATGAGTTAGAACGCCAGGCGCTCGATGATCCGTTCTTGGCCGATGCCCTGGAAGGCTATGCACTTAAAGGCGATCAGCAGCACAACCTGGCCGATCTGCAAAAGCGTCTGCGGCGCCGTACTGCACCAACGCGTAAGCGGCTAACGCTGTGGCCAAGCCTTACCATTGCAGCCTCGGTATTGTTGTTTGTTGCGGTGGGCGGTTGGTGGCTGGTTAATAGCCATTCGTCAAGGGTGAACGAGTTACCATCGGCCGATCATGCTATAGCTAAAGCAAAGCCGGTGATGCCTGCTGTGAAGGTGCCTGAACCGAAACCCGATTCGGCAGTGTTAAGCCCCGCATCGCCCAATAATTTAGTAGTTGCTCAAAATCGTAAAGGTAGTATACCGCCAAAGAGCTTTGGTAACAGATATGCACCTCCGGCTGCGGATGCTACAGCGGCCGAACCACAAGCTGAAAGTATGTCTGCTAAGCCGCAGCAAGTACAGGCCGATGAGGCAGTGGCTAATTCTCCGAAACTGGCGCAACAGTTGGTTAGTGATAAAGCAGCAGGTGTCAATGGCCTGCCGGGTAGCAGCCCCGATATCCGCATCAGGGGAGTTGGCTCAATTGCAGGCAAAGAACCGTTGTATGTAGTTGATGGAAAAGTTTTCGGAGGCAAAATCAGCAATATAAAGCCAGCCGATATCCAAAGTATTTCAATACTTAAAGATGCGTCGTCTACGGCCATTTATGGTTCCAGAGGTGCGAATGGTGTTGTGTTAGTAACCACTAAACGGGGTAGTATGGCCCGGTTAAAGAGTGATTCTGCACTGTCTGAAAATATGCTGGCCAGTGTGCCTATATATGGCTATCAGGCGCAGGAAAGGAAAGAAGCTACCAGCAGTGTGGCCAGTGTAAAACCTGCCGAGATACAGCAATCGCTGCAGGGCAGTGTGGCAGGGGTAATTGTAAGTAAGGGTAAAAAAGTAAAAGCATCAGATACGTTAAAAACAATTACCGGTAGGGTGCTCGATAAAAACGGTACGCCATTACCCGGTGTGAGTATACTCACGGCCGATAAAAGTAAAATAGTGCAAACTGATGTTAATGGGAAGTTTAAGATAGATGCCTTCAACAAAGAGGAATTACTGGTTTCTTACATAGGCTACGAAAGTAAGCGGCTAAAAGTTAAAGGCAAAGATAGCCTGAATGTAAGCCTGAACCCCAGTTCGGCTTCGCTTAATGAAGTGGTGGTAGTAGGTTATGGAGCTGCCAATAACGAAAGAGAAGCTGAAGCAGCCCGGCCACAGAAAGGGTGGAGCGCGTTCAACCAATATATTAAAGATAATACCAAGCCGGTAAACGGTAAAACAGGCGTAGTACGGTTAAGCTTCGTGGTCAATGCAGACGGTAGCCTTGCTAATTTTAAGATTTTAAAAAGCCTGAGCGCCGAAGCCGACAAAGCAGCTATTGAATTGGTACAAGCCGGCCCGGTTTGGTTACCCAACACCAACAGGCAACCTGAAACGGTTAGCCTGCGCATCCGTTTTAAAAATTAAAGTAGCATTCATTAAAGTTTTCACGCGTAAATATTGGGAGTTCTGGGAAAAATTGAATCTCTCTTTTTGCTAAATAAAAAAAGCTACTTCAATAAAGAAAAATGTATTTTTTTGAAGTTTGATGAATATTAGCGGGCACTTCATGCGTAAACGCTCTTACATTATTCCGTTGCGAAATCATCGCCAATTATTGCCTATATTTAGCTTTTAAACCGCATTCTCATGAAAATATCAGGCTTATTGTTTTGTGTAGTTCTGTTTATGGCAGCTTGCAAGCAACCCGAAAAACAAAGTAACACCAACTTCAATAAACTGCTGGATAATTACTACGAGGACCGCCTTAAACTCTTCCCCTTAGAAGCCACCGCCTCAGGAGACAACCGCTATAATGACCTTTTGCCTAACGATGGTTCTGCACAGTTTATACAGCAGGCCAAGAGCTTTTATAATAGATATATAGATAAGCTGCACGCCGTTAAGCGCGACGATTTGGACGAGCAAGACAAGCTTTCTTATGATGTGCTCAACTATCAAACTGCCGTTCAGTTAGAGGCTTATAACTTTCCGCTGGAGCAAATGCCTTTTAATCAGATGTTTTCGCTGCCTTTAACTATCGGCCAGTTTGGTTCGGGCTCATCGGCACAGCCTTTTAAAACGGTTAAAGATTATGATAATTGGTTAAAACGCTTGTCGGCTTTCTCCATATGGGCCGATACCGCCATGGCTAACTTTGATAAAGGCATCAAAGCGGGCGTGGTTATGCCCCGGGCCTTGGTTTTAAAAATGATACCGCAAATGGAGAGCATGGTAGTTACCGATGTTACCAAAAGCTTGTTTTATGAACCTGTCAAGAATATGCCTAAAGACTTTTCGGCTGCTGATAAGGAAAGGCTTACCCAAGCGTACAAAGAAGCTATACTGCTTAATGTGGTTAGAACCTATGGAAAATTAGGTGCTTATTTAAAGTCTACTTACTTACCGCATACCCGCAGCACTTCGGGTTATTCATCGCTGCCCAATGGGGCGGCCATATATGCTTACTTGGTTAAACAAAACACAACCACCAACAAAACGCCCGAAGAGATCTATCAGATAGGGTTAACTGAAGTAGCACGCATCCGTACCCAAATGGATAGCATTAAGAACAAGGTAGGCTTTAAGGGTGATTTGAAAGCGTTTTTTGAATACATGAAAACCGACAAAAAATTCATGCCTTATAAAACGCCTAAAGAAGTTTTAGCTGCTTTTGAGAGCATTCATCAACGCATGGAGCCAAATCTTAAAAAAATGTTTAACCATAAGCCTAAAACACCTTTTGAGATACGGCAAACTGAAGCTTTCCGTGCGGCATCGGCCAGTGCCGAGTATAACCAGGGTAGCGCCGATGGCAGTCGCCCGGGTATATTTTATGTGCCTATTTTGGATGCTGCTACCTTTAATACCACTTCGGGCATGGAGTCATTGTTTCTGCATGAGGCTATTCCGGGGCACCATTATCAGATCTCGTTAACGCAGGAGAATACATCGCTGCCTAAATTCCGCAGGTTTACTTATGATAATGCTTACGTAGAGGGTTGGGCACTGTATTGCGAATCGTTGGGTAAAGAACTGGGCTTATATACCGATCCTTACCAGCACATGGGTGCCCTTGGCGATGAAATGCATCGTGCGGTACGTTTAGTGGTTGATGTAGCCATTCACACCAAAGGCATGACCCGTGAGCAGGCCATTAAATACATGATGGATAATGAAGCCATTAGTGAGCAGGGTGCCACTGCCGAAATTGAGCGATACATGGCCATCCCTGGTCAGGCGCTTGGCTATAAAATAGGTGCACTTAAAATTCGTGAATTACGTACCAAGGCCGAAAAAGAGTTGGGCAGCAAATTTAATCTGGCCGATTTTCATGACCAGATCTTAAAAGATGGTTCGATGCCTTTGAGTGTTTTGGAAGCTAAGATCAATGCATGGATACCCAGTAAGAAGTAATATCAAAATATTAGTCTGAACCTGTCGAAGCACTTGCCGCCTGGTTAAATCTTCGATACGTTCTGACTGAAAAATTAATTCATCATTCCTAAAATACTCTCCACGTAATCGCGGTTGTTGGCCAGGCGTGGCACTTTGTGCTGACCGCCCAGTTTGCCACGGCTTTTCATCCAGTTTACAAATGTGCCGTTGGGGGCAGCATGTACCCGTGGACGGTGCAGGGCCATATCTTTGAAGCGCTTGGCATCATAATCGGAGTTAACCTTGCGCAGGGTTTCATCCAATAGATCTACGAAGCGCTCAAACTCTCCCGGATGCTTTTCAAATTCGATGATCCACTCATGACCGCCACCTTTATTGTCAGAAAAATAAATAGGAGCCGCGGTATAATCGCGGATGATTGCCTCTGTTTGGCGGCAAGCTTCCTGTAAAGCACGCTCGGCATTATCTATGATAATTTCCTCACCAAAAGCATTAATAAAGTGCTTGGTGCGGCCAGTAATTTGTATACGGAAGGGATCTAACGAGGTAAAACGAACCGTATCACCAATCATATACCTCCATAAGCCGGCGTTAGTGCTAATGATGAGCGCATAGTTTTTTCCTAATTCTACCTCATCGAGTGTGAGTGTATCGGGGTTCTCATCGTTTATGTTTTCTAAGGGCAAAAACTCGTACCAAATACCGTAATCCAGCATTAGCAGCATATCGCCCGGTTCTTCCCGATCCTGAATCCCAAAAAAGCCTTCGGAGGCATTGTAGGTTTCCAGGTAGTACATATCGGCGTTGGGGATCAGCTTTTTAAACTGGTCGCGGTAAGGCGTAAAATTTACCGCCCCATGAAAGTACAGCTCCAGGTTGGGCCATATTTCGAGCAGGTTGTTTTTGCCGGTAATTTCGAGGATGCGTTTAAAAAGGATGATGTTCCAGGTGGGTACGCCGCTAATGCAGGTTACGTTCACATTCCTGGTAGCATGTGCCATCTTCTCTATCTTTTCCTCAAAATTTTCGAGGAGGGCTATGGTTAAATCGGGCGTGCGATAAAACTCGGCCCACATGGGGAGGTTTTTCATGATCACGGCAGATAGATCGCCAAAAAAAATGTCGGTATTTAACTGCCCTATTTGGTGACTGCCACCTAAAGTGAGGCTTTTACCGGTAAAAAGTTGGGCATCGGGCCGGTTATTGCAGTAAATGGTGAGCATGTCTTTACCGCCTTTAAAATGACATTCTTCCAGCGATTCTTCGCTTACAGGGATAAACTTGCTGCGATCGTTGGTAGTACCCGATGATTTGGCAAACCACCTGATCTCCGAAGGCCAAAGTAAGTTTTGCTCGCCTTTGAGCATGCGCTCTATGTAAGGCTTTAACGTATCGTAAGTTTGAATGGGAACGCGTTCTTTGTAATCTGCAACGGTATTAATGCTTTTGTAGTGGTGCCTTTTACCCCATTCGGTATCCTCAGCATTAGAAATCAATTGTTTAAACCATTCCTGCTGAACATCATTAGGGTATTTCATAAAAAGCTCGATCTGGTGGATGCGCTTTTTCATGAGCCAGGTAACAACAGAATTTAGAATGGTCATACGTGGTGCCGAAAATAACGAAAAGTTTTTAGTTCAATATCTGGATTATTATCACTGCAGAAATTGAACGGATATAATGTTAAACAGCGGCTAAAGATGCAGGTTAATTGGTTACAGATTTTCAGAACATCATACTCAATCAAAAGTTTTATTTTTAGGCCATGAAAGAATGTATAATGCTTTTTATGCAATTGCGCTTTAGAGCAAGATGACTATTAAAACATTAAATATATTCAGAAGAAATTAATACTTTAAGGGGTTCTTACTGGTATGCCTTAACGTATTATACGAATTTGCTTTTCAGTAATACGATATGAAACGCGATAGTGATGTTTTTCGAAGGCTCTCCAACTTCCATCGTTGTTTGTTTTATATAAATCGGCTGGATGTTTTTCTGGATGGTTAGAAAGATGAATTGTTAAATCAATCAATTCATCTCTTACCATTTGTGCATTTTGTAATGAGTCTAAAGCAATGTATTCATAAACTTTTTTTAGCGCAGCTTTTGCACTATTGCTCCAAACAACTACCACTTTTTGGCTTCTGCCTTTAAATCTGTAGCAGTAATGTATTTCCCACCATCAATTTCAGTATCGCCTTTTTTGAGGTCATCGTTATATTGACCTAAGGTTTGCGGTTTCTCTGTAGTTTGAAAACCAATGTCCATTAACTTTAAAGAGCTAATTAACCACTCACGCTTGGATGGGTCTTTTATTTTATCAAAATCAATAATTAGTTCCATGAGGACGATGTGTTGATGATTAAAATTAGCTATAATTATTAATACTCGTTTCTAATCAAAGGTTTTTCTTTTCAGTACAAAGTTGGCACCCAGGTAAACCTTGCGCACCATTTCGTTAGCAGCTAATACTTCGGGTACGCCCGATTCCAGTATTTTGCCCTCGAACAGTAAATAAGCCCGGTCGGTTATGGAGAGGGTTTCCTGTACGTTGTGGTCGGTAATGAGGATGCCGATGTTGCGGTGACGGAGTTTGGCCACCATAGCCTGAATTTCTTCTACAGCAATAGGATCTACACCGGCAAAGGGCTCATCCAGTAATATGAAATTGGGTTCGGCAGCAAGGGCGCGGGCAATCTCGGTACGGCGACGTTCACCACCCGAGAGCAGGTCGCCCCGGTTTTTGCGAACTTTATGCAGACTAAACTCGTCTATCAATTCTTCCAGCTTATCTTTTTGTTGTGATTTGCTCATGCTGCCCATTTCGAGCACAGCTTTGATATTGTCTTCTACGGTTAACTTACGAAACACCGAAGCCTCCTGTGCCAGGTAGCCAATACCTTTTTGAGCGCGTCGGTACATGGCATCGTCGGTAATTTCTTCATCATCCAGGTAAATTTTTCCCTCGTTAGGTTTAATTAAACCCACGATCATGTAAAACGAAGTAGTTTTGCCGGCACCATTAGGCCCCAGCAAACCCACAATTTCGCCCTGCGATACATTGAACGATACATCGTTCACTACTGTACGCTGCTTGTATTTTTTTACCAGATGGTCGGCACGTAGATTCATATTTTCTTCAGTTGTCAGTATTCGGTTGTCAGTTGTCTGTGTTCATTGTAAATTGCAAGTTTGAAGAGATCAGAAAACAGACCTCGGACAACTGACAACCGAAATCAACACTTTATTCCTTTAACGTTTAATTGTATGCTGCGTTTGTCGCGCCATACGTTTTCTTCAATGGTGTAGCAAATATCAAAAGACTTGCCCTGGCGTATTTGCTCAAAACACTCGCCCTGGTTAAAGGCAATACAATCGAACAAAGCAGAGCCATCCTGGTATACAGTCATTTTAATATGGTTGCTGCCTACTAAGTTTACGCTGCTACCATAAACCGATACTTGCTTGCTAACAAACACCGGGCACATATTTTCGGGCCCAAAAGGACCAAATTGATTGAGTACCCTGAAAAATTTTGGGGTAATCTGTTCAAGCTTTAATTCGGTATCAATTACTATTTGCTGTATGAGTTGCTGTTCTGTAATGCTGGCACTCACCACTTCTTCAAAGCGTTGTGTAAAGGCCTCTACCTGCTCGGGCTGCATGGTTAAGCCTGCTGCATACTTGTGTCCACCAAACTGCAACAGCAGGTCGCTACAACCACACAGGGCTTCATACAGGTCAAAGCCTACCACAGAACGTGCGGAGCCCGCTACATGGCCGTTAGAGCGGGTGAGTACAATAGTGGGGCGATAATATTTTTCGGTAAGGCGCGATGCCACAATACCTATTACACCCTTGTGCCATTTCTCGTTAAATACCACGGTTGATTTACGGTCGGGCGTTAATACATCGGCGGCTATCATGCTTAAAGCCTCATCGGTAATAGCCAGGTCGTGCTCTTTGCGCTCGGTGTTCTTCACGCTGATGAGCATTCCTTTTTCCTTAGCCATATCAAGGTCGGTAGCCAATAACAGCTCTACCGAATGCTTGGCATCATCTATACGCCCGGCAGCATTAATACGCGGACCTATCATAAAAACAATATCTGATATGGTGTAGTTGGCCGTTTTGCCGGCGAGTTCCATGAGCGTTTTAAGGCCCATACCCGGTTCGGCATTTAACTTTTGCAAGCCGTGGCTGGCCAGCGTGCGGTTTTCGCCGGTAATGTGTACAATATCGCAGGCTATGCTGGTGGCTACCAGGTCAAGGTATTGTGCCACTTCTTCAAAGGGCAGGTCATGTTTTTGGGCATAAGCCTGTATTAGTTTAAAGCCAATGCCACAGCCCGAAAGTTCTTTGTAAGGGTAATCGCAATCGGCCCGTTTGGGATCTAACACTGCTATGGCAGCCGGTAGTTCTTCGCCGGGTGTGTGGTGATCGCAAATGATGAAATCTATATTAAGCGCATTGGCGTAAGCAACTTTGTCAACGGCCTTAATGCCGCAATCAAGTGCTATAATGAGCGAAAATTCGTTTTGCGCAGCATAATCAATACCTTGGGTAGAGATGCCATAACCCTCTTTATAACGGTCTGGGATATAGTACTCCAGCTTGGTGTATAACTTGCTAAAGAATCCATAAACCAATGCCACGGCGGTGGTACCATCTACATCATAATCGCCATAGATGAGTATTTTCTCGCCTGCATGTATAGCGGCATCTATCCGTTCAATGGCCTGTTCCATGTCCGCCATCAGGAAAGGATCGTGCAGGTGGCGTATATCGGGCCTGAAAAAGTAGCGCGCATCATCATAGGTTTCTATACCCCGCTGTAAAAGCAGTGTGCTCAAAACCTCATCGATACCCAGCGTGGCCGATAGCTCTTTTACCGCATTAATATCGGGGTTATGCTTTTGTGCCCACCGTTTTTGCATACTTTTGCACTTTGTAAATTGTTAAACAATTGCTGGTTTATACTAAACAGCAAATGTACATTTCTTGCTAACAAGCGTACTCTATAAATATGGAAATTTTTGCATTAGGCGAAGGCTCTTACTCGGTTGATTCTTCCAAACAATTTATTCCCTTTAACCCTGCAACCGATAATGCCAAAGATCGTCCGGGTTCCTTGTTTATCCATGTTAATCCGTTCTTAGTTAAAACCGATCGCGACCTTATCGTATTAGACAGCGGTTTAGGCTATAAAGACGCTCAAGGCAATCTTTTATTGCATCAGCACATTCGTGAGGCCGGTTTTGCACCAGGCGAGGTAAGCTTGGTATTGCAATCGCACCTGCACTATGACCACACCGGCGGACTGGTGGTTGAGCGTAACGGTAAGCTAGAACCCAGCTTTCCGCAGGCTACGCATATTATACAACAGGGGGAATGGGATTACGCCTTGTCGGGTAAATCATCATCGTACCGTTTGCCTATTTTTGAAACCTTGCAGCGCGAAGCTAAAATAGAATTTGTAGAAGGAAGCGGGGAAGTAAGGCCCGGCATACATTACGAGCTATCGGGCGGGCATACGCAATATCACCAGGTGTTTTTATTGGAAGAAGAGGGCACCAAATGTTTTTTTGGAGGCGACGAGTTACCCGAGCCGGAGCAATTGTTGAGAAAATTTGCCGCCAAGTATGACTATGACGGCCGTAAAGCCATGCTGCTACGCGATGAGTATGGACAAAAGGCAGCAGCCGAAGACTGGATATGCCTTTTTTACCACGCCAAGAATACTTCTGTTGGCCGCGTAAAGTATGAACACGAAACGTTTAATGTAATTCCGTACGCGGTTTAGATCGTTTTTTCGACCACAAAAAGCTCTTTGATCTTGTCTACATTCAGAGGTTTCGAAATAAAATCTTTCACCAGATCATAAGATTTAGCTTTATTAATATCATTGCTAAAAACTGATGAAGAAATAATAAATATTTTTGATTTTCCGAGCGGATCGATTCCTAAACGCTTGTATTCATCTAAAAACTCCCAGCCGTTCATAATAGGCATGTTAATGTCCAGCAAGATGTAATCGGGCAGGTCTTCGGGGTTTCTTTCCTGTATGTCTAACAGCTCGTTTATGGCGTAACTTCCATCTAAACAAGCAGTTATTTCAGTATAGATCAAAGCTTTTTTAATGAGTTTGATGGATATAAAGTTGTTGATCTCGTCATCATCAACCAGTAAAATGCTAATGGGCTTGGTCGTGCTTGTCATAATATGTATCTATACGGAATGAAGATATAAAAAGTTTCACTCCTAAAAGTTCTAAACGAAAAAATCCCGGCATCGAGGCCAGGACTTTCTTAAATATTAAGGGTTATCAAGGTTAGCGTGTAGCCACTAAACTGATGTTTAACAAGAAATCGTCATCAATAGCTTTGTCGCCAATGCTGTCAAAAAAGCTCTTTGAACCATAACGGATATCATATAAAGTACGGTTTACTTTTACATCTGATGCGTTTACGGTTAAAGTGTTATTTGCAATAGCGTAAGTAGCCGGGAATGTAATAGCATTGGTTTTGCCTTTGATGGTTAAGTTACCGGTAACGTTAACTTTATTGCCACCTGCAGGAGTAATTTTTGTGGCTACGAAATTAGCAGTAGGATATTTTTCAACACCAAAAAAATCATCAGATTTTAAGTGGCCCATTAGTTTGCCTTTGCCATCGCCGCTCAGGTCAGTATTGTCCATGCTGGTCATGTCTATGACAAAATTACCGCCGGTTGGTACTTTACCGTTAGTGGCAACTTCGCCCGATGCTAATTTGATAGTACCCATGTGCTGGCCGGTTACTTTTTTACCTGTCCACTCAATTTTACTTTTAGCAGCGTCTACTTTGAAAGTAACGGGTGCAACTGGTTTAAATGCAACTAAAGCTACCGCAATAACTGCAACGAATAAGGTCGTGATTTTTTTCATTTTCTTTTAAATTATGATGTAAATGTAAGTGAATAAAAATAAATGTTTAAACATCTATTTTTTAATTTGCTTTTGCATGACAAAATAAGAATTTTTTGGTTGTGTATTTATGAGTAGTATGAAACGATTATTGTTGCTGCATATTACGGCATTATTTTCGGTATTTGCCTTTGCACAGCCCAATACACCCGCCAAACTTTATCCCGAATTGTTTAAAGCCGTGCAAATGCAGCAAGTTTACCCCGATGGTAAAACCTTTGTAGATGCATCGCCCCTTAAATCGGCGGCATCAATTAACAAGCTTTACCAGGCTTCTAAAGATAAACCCGGGTTTATCTTAAAAGCGTTTACGCAGGAATATTTTTCGGTGCCGGCTGCAAGCAGCACCATATACCATAGTAACATAGGTGCAGGTATACGTGCCCATATTGACACCCTTTGGACCGTTTTGCAGCATGTGGCCGATACGGTTAAGGGAACTACACTAATTCCATTGCCACATAATTATATTGTACCTGGTGGCCGTTTCAGGGAAATTTATTATTGGGACTCATACTTTACCATGTTAGGACTGGAAGAAAGCAAGAGGTATTCGCTTATTGAAAACATGGTGAAAAACTTTGCATACCTGATCGACACTTACGGGCACATCCCCAACGGGAACCGCACTTATTATATCAGCAGGTCGCAGCCACCGTTTTTTGCCTTAATGGTGCAGTTGCTGGCTAAGCATAAGGGAAATGAGATATTGGTAAAATACAGGCCACAGCTAATTAAAGAATACCAATATTGGATGAACGGTGCAAATGGTTTAAAACCAGGTAAAGCCTTTGAGCATGCAATACGTATGACCGATGGCAGCTTGCTTAACCGCTATTGGGATGCCAGTAATACACCACGTGAGGAATCGTACAGGGAAGATGTGCTGGCTGCACAAAAAACCAATCAAAAGGCCCAAGACTTTTACCGCAACATTCGCGCTGCTGCAGAGTCGGGCTGGGATTTTAGCAGCCGCTGGATGGCCGATGGCAAAACACTGCCTACCCTGCAAACCACCAGTTTAGTGCCGGTAGACTTGAACGCATTATTGTATAACCTGGAAAATGTTATTGCCAAATCGTATGACATAAGTAACAATAAGGATTTAGCCAGTCAGTATCGCACCAAAGCAATTAAGCGAAAAGCTGCATTGAATAAGTATTGCTGGGATGCGAAAACAGGCTGTTACCGCGACTATAACTGGCAGCAAAAAGCTTTGTCTAAGCAAATAAGTATTGCCACGACCTATCCGTTGTATTTTAATATGGCTACAACACCGCAGGCTAAGCAAGTAGCCACGCTGGTACAGCAAAAGTTTTTACAGCCGGGCGGGGTAGCTACTACAGTAAATAATACAGGTGAGCAGTGGGATCAGCCTAATGGTTGGGCACCCTTACAATATATGACCATTATGGGCTTGCGTAACTATAAACATGATACGTTAGCCAAAACTATTGCCCAGCGCTGGATGCAGTTAAACATAAAAGAGTTTAACCGGAGCGGTAAATTGCTGGAAAAGTATGATGTGCAAAATGCTAATGCTATAGCCGGTGGGGGCGAGTACCCTTTGCAGGACGGTTTTGGATGGACGAACGGAGTGCTATTAAAGTTGATGAATTTATATAAGGAGTAAAATCTGTTTCATTATTGTCATTTCGAGTGATAACCAGCAATCCTGTTGCTCCATTCAAATTGCCTACAAGCGTTAGCAATATTATCTATCACTGTCGTTTTAGATGACAAATAGCGGATTTATCCCAAATACACTGCATCTTCATCGCCGCTTTCACTTAACGATACGTATACGTGCTGCTTAATTACCGTGGATAAGGCAATGCCTGCATAATCGGTACTAACGGGGAAGCTTTTGTGGTTGCGGTCTACCAATACTACGGTACGTAGTTTTTTAAGAGGCACATCCAGGAAAACGCCGAAGCCATACGCCAGGGTTTTGCCGCTGTTGAGTACATCATCTACGAGAATAACCACCTTATTGCTGCATTCGGCCACATCCCTATCGGTGCTGAATTGCAGGGTGCTACTGTCTTTATCCAGCTTAATATTGATAAGTGTACAGGTAAAAGGTGCAATAGACTGCAAAACTGTAATAATACGTTGGGCAATAACACTCCCCTGCGATAAAATGCCGGCTACAATAATTTCCTTCTCTTCAAAATTATCTTCGAGTATCTGGTAAGCAATACGGTCAATTTTTTGCTGTATTTGCTGATGATTAAGAATTAAGATCTTGTCGGGCATGGGCGTGTTGTCGGTTCTTTGTTTTCAGTTGTCGGTACTAATCTGCGGCCTGCTTTACAGTCAACTCTCGACAGCCAACCGACAATAGGTTCAAATATATTATTCTTTACCGTATGGAAAAAATACAAAGTTGGCTCCTTCGGGTACGATCACAAATACACACATAAATTCATGCGGGTTCTTATAGGTATCAATAAAGCGCTGCTGCAATTCTTTCTTAATAATGCCTTTTTCTGTAAATTCTTCCATCGTGGAGGCATGAATGGTCCACTCGGTATTCAGGTCGTCTTTATTTAAAATCATTTCGCCCAAGGCAACTTCATGCTGGTGAGCCACAAAGATGGGGTAGGTGGTTAAGCCTTCCACCATAATTTCTACCGCTATTTCACGGATAGATTCGCTGTACAGGCGCAAATCTGTTTCCAGGCTTTGCAGTGGGCTAATCTTTTTCTTATCGTTATTATCGTTCAACAGTTCTTCTGGTTCCATAATTTTTTAGTGTTTCGGGGGAGCGAGTTCTTGGAGCGGGGGAAATGAACGTACTTACGCTCCCTGTACCTCGCTCTCGGTGCTTTCCTTTGCGTTTTCCTCTTCGCGCTTCGCTCTTTCTTTCTCTTCAGCTACCCTCGCTTTTTCTTCCTGTATCCTGCCTATTTCCTCTTTGGTTTTTAATTCCAGCAGTACCACGTTTTCTACATGCTGCGTATGCGGAAACATGTCAACAGGTTGTATTTGCGTAACGTCGTATTTGTCTTTCAAAACAATTAAATCGCGGGCTTGTGTGGCGGCGTTGCAGCTTACATAAACAACCTTGGGCGCTTCAATTTCCATCAGGCGTTCTACCACATCGGCATGCATACCGGCGCGCGGAGGATCAGTTATAATCACATCGGGTTTGCCGTGCTGGGCTACGAAGTCAGCATTCAGCACATCCTTCATATCACCGGCGTAGAATTTTGTGTTGTTAATGTTATTAATAGCCGAATTTACTTTGGCATCTTCAATGGCTGAGGGTACGTATTCTACACCAATAACCTCTTTTACATGCTTGGCTACAAAATTGGCAATGGTACCTGCGCCGGTATATAAATCATAAACCAGTTCGGTGCCGGTAAAGCCGGCGAAATCGCGGGCAATTTCATACAAGCGCTTGGCCTGTATAGCATTGGTTTGATAAAAGGATTTTGGGCCTATGCGAAACTGAATTTCATCCATGTGCTCATGGATGTACTCAGGGCCTTTCCAGGTTACAACCTCCTGGTCAAAAATGGTGTCGTTCATTTTTTGATTGAGGATGTATAGCAGAGAAGTAATTTCAGGGAACTGCTGCTCTACATAACCCATCAGGCTGTTCACTTCTTCTTCGGTAGCGTGGGCAAATACCACGATCACCATGAGTTCGCCGGTTGATGAGGTGCGGATAATTAAATTACGCAGCGCTCCCGTATGTGCTCTTACATCGTAAAAGCTCATTTGATGCAGCCGGGCATAATCGCGTATTTTGAGGCGGATGTCGTTTGAAGGATCTGCCTGCAGGTAGCAGTGGTTAATATCTAATATTTTATCAAAACGGCCGGGAATGTGAAAGCCAAGTGCGCTCATTTCCAAGGTTTCATCAGTGCGATTTTCACCATCGTAAAGCCAGCGTTTATTACTGAAAGTGTATTCGAGTTTATTGCGGTAATACCTGTCGGCAGGTGAAGCTACAATGGGCAGAGTATGACTTACCTCTACTTTGGCCAAACGGCTCAGGGCATCGGTAACGGCTTTTTGTTTGAATTGCAACTGCGACTCATAAGTCATATGTTGCCATTTGCAACCGCCGCAGGTACCGAAATGCTCACAAAAGGGCTGGGTGCGGTGAGGCGAAGGGTGCTTTAATGCGGTGATCTTGGCTTCGCCAAAGTTTTTCTTTTTGCGGTAAACTTCTACATCCACCACATCGCCAGGTACGGCTTTTTCTATAAACAGTACAAAATCTTCGGTTTTGCCTACACCTTTGCCTTCTTCGGCAATGTCAATTACCGTTACATCTTCAAACCGCAAATTTGAAGCTTTACCTCTGCCTTTTCTCATGAGGCTGCAAATTTAGCAAATAGCCCCTCTAAATCTCCCCGGAAGGGAGACTTTTATTGCGTTTGATGAACTTAAATTTCTTAGGCAGCTATTTCATTACTGCTGTTGGCATTAGCAATAGTATTTAGCGTTCCGGCTTTAACGGACTGCGGTGCCAGCCAGCCTTGTATCATGCTCCAAAGTTCATCGGTAATGTTGGTGTCTGGTTCAAACTGCTCGTCTATCAGGTTTGAAAATTCAATTAATTCGCGACTCATAGGATTAAAGATTATGATTTACACAAAAGTAACGAATAATTATACCAAAAACCAAATCGGTATAGTGAATATTGTTAATTTAACAATTGCTTTATATCTTCTTGACCAACGTGTTGATGTGATCGTAAAGGAGATGGAGGCAAAAGCGTATGCCGTAGTAGTATTTGATGAAAATGTTCATGGCAGAAGTTCTTATTAAGCTATCATAAAATAAAAGAGTTTGGAGCTTTGGTGACTATATATACGAGGAAACCTATAGCCAAAACAGGTATTGTAACTGCTGCCCAATAAATGGTGGCAAAAAGCTGAAGCCTGAGACGTTCACTTTCGTTATCATTTAGTGCAGCATCTATAAGCCAACCAAAGGCATAAAGTATGCTGGCCAAAATGGTATAGATTAAAAAGAATACTACGAAGATTAAAACAGCCCATAGTACAAGCTCATAATCTCTTAAAACGTTAACAATACTGGCGCCCAAAGCACAGTAAATAATAAATGTAATGAGTCCGCTTATTAAAAGGCCTTGATAAAAATCCTTTATTTTCGTCCACCACCATTGCCTGGACGATGGTTTGTCTAATAGTATTTGATTGTCCATTATAAAGTGTTTAAATAAACCGGAGCAGTGCATAAGCCCTGCCCCGGTTCTACAATAAATTAATCCCAACTGATCTTCCGTGAAAAATACATAAGGGCAGATACGATGATGAACAGTGCTATACTACCTACCAGCAAAGCCATATCTTCTAACTGAATAATGATGAAAATGAATCCGTAAAAAATGCTGAGGATAACAGCAAAGAAGTAAGCCGCTTTACCGTTTTGCAGCAGCGATGCCGTAAACCAGGTAATGAGCGCTACGGTGGCTACTGCCGAAATAAGATAAGCTAAATTATAACCCACCTGCTCCGAAAAGCTAAGCAATAGTGTGTAAAACACGATCATGGCAGCGCCTATTAACGCATAATTGAACACATGAATACGCGTTTTTTGGATAACCTCGGTTAAAAATAACGACACGAACGTGAGCAGGATAACTAAGATGGCGTATTTACTGGTGCGCATGGTTTTTTGATATTCATCTACCTGAATGTGTAGCTCTGTACCAAACAACGCATCTTTATTGTTTTTGAAGGTATTTAACAGCTTATCGTTGCCGGCCCATTGCTGCGGGAAAGGACGGTTGTAATACAACATGCGCCATTTGGCATTAAATCCTTTTTGGTTAATGGTACTGGTATCGGGCAGGTAACGGCCGGTAAACTTGGGGCTTGCCCAGTTACCGGTAAGTTCTACCTCGGTGGTTTTGCCGGTGTGTACAAAATCAAGACTTTGGCTGCCTTTTAAACCCAGGCTGAAACTAAATGGAATACTGTTGCCTGTATTGGCGCTCAAATTTACCGAGGCCTGTAAGCCGTTGTCCAGCAAATCGCCGTTTAAAACAGGCTCTACAGTAATGTTCTGATTCTGAATTTTTATAGCCGGATTGGCTTTCAATCCTTTCAAGTCGCTTATGCCAAATATAACGCGGGCTTTATCCAGCATTAAATTGGCGTTATCTATTTGGAGTTTGGCTAAATCGGCACGGTTAAAACTCCCGGTTATGGTTAAACCTGCATTATACACGCCAACATTAAAAATGCCCCGGTGGCGGGTCTGCGTTTCTACCAAGCCTTTGATCTTTAGATTTTCTGGCAGTATGTACGCGTTTTGTACCGTTTGTTTAACTATTACATGATTGGCGGTGTCTTTAACGCTAAACTGCGTTTTGTAAGGAATAACCAATACGGGCCCCTGTATTAACTGGCTGCCCGACCATTTATCCGATACATCATCAATAACTTCCTGCTGCCGTGCCGAGCGCTCGTTAATGAGCCCTTGTATCCACGATGAGGGAATGAGCAGCATTAGCGCAATAAAGGCAATAAATACCAGCTTAAAAATAATCGAATCTTTAAGCCAGTTAGTGGGAGATGGTGGGTTTTCCATAAATAAAAGTACTTTTAAATTGAAAGTAAATGGATAAAAAAATATATGTTGTTAGGTTGTTCTTATTTTTTTTGCTGTTTAATTAATTGCTCCAGTGCGTTTAGATGATCGGTAAAAGCTTTTTTGCCTTTTGCTGATGCCTGGTAATTGGTATTAGGTTTTTTGCCTACAAAGCTTTTATGAATAGTTATGTATTCTTCTTTTTCGAGCGCTTTGAGGTTGCTGGCCAAGTTACCATCGGTAACATCAAGCAGATCTTTAAGCGAGGTAAAGTCATAGCTTTCATTTACCATGAGTACGCTCATAATTTGCAGTCTAACCCTATTCTCAAAGGCTTTATCTAACTTACTAAAATCAACTTTCACCTATCGTACTTCAAATGCATTAAACTGCCGTATACAATGTGTAATACTCCGAAACCAAAAGCCCAAAATAGCAGGCCGTATCCTGGAAAGGCAGCGGCTAAAATGGCCAGTATAATTTCGCAAATACCTAAATACCTTATATCGGTAAAGGTATAGGCACTGGCTCCCACCAGGGCTAAACCGTAAAATGCCAAACATGCGGGAGAAACTACGCCTAAATATCCGCGCGAAATTAAGATAATGATCAGGAATCCGCCAGTTAATAATGGCGTTGCCATTTGAAAAAGTAAGGCTTTACTGGTTTTGCCCCACAAGGCTTGCCCATGTTTTTTAGCTTTGCGGGCCGTTAAAGCATAGCCGGTTAACAGCGCGGCAAACAATACCCCAAATGCAATAAACAGGAGTTGTAGTATGGTAGGCGAAAATATAAGTTCCTCCCATACACCTGTTTGCAGGTACGGGTTACCTGCCTGTGGTTCATAGCCAAAAGTATATTTGCTGGGCTCATAAAGTGTTTTATAAGCCAGTACTGCACCAATAAGCGCATATATACCCGCCATAATACCCGACAAGCCGCTCAGCGATATGAACTTCGACGAGCGTTCCATCATATTACGGATGGAGGCCAGATCTTCGTGTAATTTGCTATCTTCCACAGAAAAGTACTTTTATTTTCAAAGTAAGTAAATGTATTTTGTTTTTGCAAGCAAAACGGAAAAATTTATTTCGGGATTAAATAGAAAGCGAAAGTTTAAGTGGAGGGGTTTTCTAAATCCACAATGCCTCGCCATTATTTAAACCACACTTTAGATATATGCAAATAATAACCAGTATAGTCGCACTTAACCTTGGTTTAAGCGCCTGTTAAAACAAATCGGCATAAACGTTCTTTCTCTTAGTTAAATCCGGCACTTATGAGATATCTTATTCTTTTGTTTTTCCTGGCAAACGCTTTCACAGCAAGCGCCCAGTTAAAACCTAACTTTGATGCCCAGGAGTTTTTAGAATTACTGCGTATATCGCGCCAGCAAACCGATACCTTAAAAGGCGACCTGACCCCCAAGCCAATAAGATATAAAAGGATATACCGCTCGGCTGTAGGTCCGCTGCTTAACCGTTGGGAGCTTTGGACCGATGCTAATAAAACAGCAGTGATCAGCATACGCGGCACCACCGAAGAAAGCCTGAGCTGGCTTGAAAATTTTTATGCCGCCATGGTGCCGGCCACCGGGCAGCTACATATTGATGATAGCACTACATTTAATTATAAGCTGGCTAATAACCCTAAAGCAGCGGTACACATAGGCTGGCTGCTGGGCATGGCTTACCTGTCTAAAAGCATATTGCCGCACATTAGCAGTTCTTATAAAAAAGGATGCAGGAACTTTTTAATTATGGGGCATAGCCAGGGAGGTGCCATTGCTTACCTGTTGCGCTCTTACCTGGCCAGCTTGCAGGAACAGAACCTTATCCCGGCCGATGTGGTATTCAAAACTTATTGCAGCGCCCCGCCTAAACCCGGTAACCTGTATTATGCCTATGATTATAACTACTTAACCCGTGGGGGCTGGGGTATATCGGTAACCAACGCTGCCGACTGGGTAGCTCAAACGCCGTTTAGCATACAAACGCTTGATGACTTTCCGGCCTTAAACCCTTTCGGAGATATTGGTATGGTGACTAAAGGGCAAAACTTCTTTATAAAGTTGTATATAAAGCATATTTATAACAGGCTACGTAAGCCGCCGCTACGCGCAGTAAAAAACAACCAGAAGTATTTAGGGCACATGGTGTATAAGTTTATCAAGAAAACGCTGCCGCAGTTTAAAGAACCCGAGTATGCGCCAACTAACTTTTACACCAGTTGTGGTGTGCCTGTAATATTAATGCCTGATGATGCCTACACCCGCTTATTTCCTGATGATCCTAAAAAAGTATTTACACATCATTTATTCTGGCCGTATTATTATTTAGCGGAGAAAGAATACGGAAGCTCCTCGCAAGCCCTGCCAGCACGATAGCTATAAAACGAAAAATGCAGGATTTTTAAAGTCCTGCATTTTTCTAATATCTAAGAGTTCTATTTAGGGAGATTAACGGTTATCATACTGCCCTTCGTAATACTGTTGATAATGGCCCGATGTTACATCGTTCAACCATTGCTCGTTATTTAAATACCAGTCTACTGTTTTTTCAAGGCCTTCTTCAAAAGTGATGCTTGGTGTCCAGCCCAATTCATTTTTCAATTTGCTGGCATCAATAGCGTAACGCAGATCGTGGCCTGCACGGTCGGTTACATAGGTAATCAGTTGTTCTGATGCTCCAGGTTCGCGCCCCAGTTTGGTGTCCATCACTTGGCACAAAAGCTTGATCAGATCAATATTCTTCCACTCATTATGGCCACCTATGTTATAGGTTTGACCGGTTTTAGCCTCATGAAAAATCACATCAATAGCACGTGCATGATCTTCTACCCACAGCCAATCACGTATGTTTTCACCTTTACCGTAAACCGGAATGGGTTTATTTTGCTTAATGTTATGGATAGATAGGGGGATCAGTTTTTCGGGGAAGTGGTAAGAACCGTAATTGTTAGAGCAATTAGAGATCACGCAATCCATACCGTAGGTATCCTGGTAAGCGCGTACCATATGGTCAGAGCTTGCTTTAGATGCTGAGTAAGGTGAATGCGGATCGTAAGCGGTTTCTTCCGTAAACATCCCATCTTCGCCTAAAGTACCGTAAACCTCATCGGTTGATACATGGTAAAATCGGGTGCTGTCATACTTGCCTTTCCAGTGGTAACGGGCGGCGTTAAGTAAATTAACCGTACCTACCACGTTGGTCATCACAAACTCCAGCGGATTGGAAATAGAACGATCCACGTGCGATTCTGCCGCCAAATGAATCACAGCATCGGGCTGCTCGGCACCAAACAATTCATCTATAAAGGCTGCATCAACAATATCGCCTTTAATAAATTTATAATTAGGCTCGTTCTCAATATCTTTCAGGTTAGCCAGGTTACCGGCATAAGTCAATTTATCAAGATTAATGATCTGGTACTCGGGATGAAACTTAACAAACCTGCGCACCACATGCGACCCAATAAAGCCGGCACCGCCGGTGATAATTATTTTTTTCATGTACAAAATATTATAAAGGCTTATTAGCAATTGCTTTTTCCCATGCCCAGGCCGAAGCCATCATGGTATCTACATCCAGTTCGGCTTTCCATTTCAGCACTTCTGATGATTTGGTTACATCGCCCCAAACCTGCTCCACATCACCTTCGCGGCGCGGGCCAATGGTCCAGGCAAATTTTACGCCCGTGCTGCGCTCAAAAGCATCGATAATTTCTAAAACCGAAGTGCCTTTACCGGTACCAATGTTAAATACATCATAACCTGTAAAGCTCTCCTGCTCCATGTATTTAAGGGCGGCTACGTGTGCTTTGGCTAAATCTACCACGTGGATGTAGTCACGGATACAGCTACCGTCGGGAGTATTATAGTCGTTACCGAATACGGTAACTTTTTCGCGCTTGCCTATGGCTGTTTGGGTAATAAATGGCACCAAGTTTTGCGGAACACCAATTGGCAGTTCGCCTATCAAGGCCGAATCGTGTGCACCTACCGGGTTAAAGTAGCGTAACGAAACCACCTTGTATTTACTACCCGATGCTATCATATCTTTCAATATCTCTTCGGCAATTTGCTTGGTATTACCGTAAGGTGATTGTGCTGATTTTACAGGAGCATCTTCGGTAACGGGCAATTGGTCTGGCTGACCATATACGGTACAGCTTGATGAAAATACAAAGTTTAAAGGTTTGCCGTAATAACCGTTCAACAGGTTTAACAGCGAATAAAAGTTATTGCGGTAGTATTTCAACGGAAATTGAACAGACTCGCCCACCGCTTTGAATGCTGCAAAGTGGATTATGCCTTCAACATCGGGGATAGAGGTAGCCAGGTTTTTAACGGCGGCCTCATCGCATAAATCTAATTGATGAAAGGCTGGCTTGTGGCCTAATATAGTAGTTAGCTGATCTAATATGCTAATGTGTGAGTTAGAAAGGTCATCAATAATAATGGGTTCATAACCTGCATTAACCAATTCAACAACGGTATGCGAACCTATAAATCCCAGTCCGCCGGTTACTAATATTTTTTTCATAGATGTATTTTGATCGAATTTAGGACTATTTATTATACTGCGTAAACTCTTTATGTTCAATAATATGCTGCGGGAGTGACTTGAAGTACTCGTAAGTGATCTTCAATCCTTCGGCACGGCCTACCTTTGGCTCCCAGCCTAAAATGGCTTTGGCCTTGGTAATGTCTGGACGGCGCTGCTTAGGGTCATCTGTAGGCAATGGCTTTGAGATAAGTTCCTGATTGGTACCGGTAAGCTTGATGATCTCCTCACCAAACTCCTTGATAGTGATCTCATCCGGGTTACCAATGTTCATTGGCTGTACATAATCGCTCAATAGCAAGCGGTAAATGCCTTCTACCAAATCATCCACGTAGCAAAATGCCCTCGTTTGTGAGCCGTCGCCAAACATGGTCAGCGGTTCGCCCCTTAAGGCTTGGCCTATGAATGCAGGCAATACACGTCCGTCGTTCAGGCGCATTCTTGGGCCGTAAGTGTTAAAAATGCGGATAATGCGGGTTTCCACACCGTGAAAGGTATGGTAAGCCATGGTAATGGCTTCCTGGAAGCGCTTGGCCTCATCATATACGCCTCTTGGGCCTACCGGGTTAACGTTGCCCCAGTATTCTTCAGGCTGCGGGTTTACGTTCGGGTCGCCATATACTTCTGAGGTACTGGCTACCAAAATACGGGCACCTTTGGCTTTAGCAAGCCCTAAAAGATTATGCGTACCTAAGGAGCCTACTTTAAGCGTTTGGATGGGGATCTTTAGGTAATCTATAGGTGATGCCGGTGATGCAAAGTGCAGGATGTAATCCACATCGCCAGATACATGCACAAACTTGGATACGTCGTGGTTATAAAACTCGAAGTTTTCCAACTTGAACAGGTGCTCGATGTTCTTCAGATCGCCGGTAATGAGGTTATCCATACCCACCACACGGCAGCCTTCTTTGATAAAACGGTCGCACAGGTGCGAACCCAGGAAACCTGCTGCACCCGTAATGAGTACTCTTTTGCCTTGTATATTCATTGTGTTTTAGTTTGGAAGCCGGTAGCGGCGCATAGAGCCCCACTGTAACTTCCGTTTGTATTGCTTACTTTTATCCCCGACGAATATAAGAAACATTGATATTTAAATGCTCCTGTTATATAATTTAGGCATCCGTTTTTACTATTTAATTGTCTTAATTGCCTCCGTTTTTAACAGTAAAGCCAAGGCTTGGCTAAGCGGACGAAGAGCCCAAAAGGTTGCGCCGCTTAGCAAAAGTATATGGTTCCACTTTGCCTCACTTGGCGAGTTTGAGCAGGGGCGGCCGGTTTTGGAAGCCGTTAAGGTAAAGTACCCTCACCATCCAGTTGTAGTAACTTTCTTTTCACCATCCGGCTACGAGATCAGGAAAAACACCCCGCTTGCCGATGCTGTGTATTACCTGCCGCTTGATACACCGGCTAATGCCCGCAACTTTATTAAAGCCATTAACCCGGTAGCGGCAATATTTACCAAGTACGAGTACTGGTATCATTACTTCAACCAACTGAATCAGCAGCAGGTGCCTTTGTATGTTATATCGGCTATCTTTCGCCCGGGGCAGGTATTTTTTAAATGGTACGGTACTTTACACCGTCAAATGCTGACCAAGGTTATCCGCCTGTTTGTGCAAGATGAAGATTCAAAGCTGCTTTTGAGTACTATAGGCATTACAAAAGCACTGGTAAGCGGCGACACCCGTTTCGATCGTGTTTATGAAAATGCCCTACAGCCAAAAGCCTTGCCGGTAATTGAAATGTTTAAGAACGGCAAACCTGTATTTATAGCCGGAAGTACCTGGCCTGCCGATGAAGAACTACTGGTAAACTTGATAAACCAATACCCCGATTGGAAATTCATCATAGCACCGCATGAGATACCGGAAGACAAAGTAAGTAAGCTGGTTAGCATGCTGCCTGCTGATAAGTCCATACGGTTTTCAAATATTAATGAGCCTAATACCCAGCTTCAAGACTGTCAAACCTTGGTGATTGATAACATCGGGATGCTTTCTTCTCTTTATCAATACGGTGAAATTGCTTATATAGGCGGAGGATTTGGTGTAGGCATCCATAACACGCTGGAAGCTGCGGCTTTTGGTTTACCGGTTGTTTTTGGCCCTAATTACTCTAAATTTAAGGAAGCAAGTGAGTTGATATCACTACAAGGCGGATTTAGCATTAACAACAGTGCTGAGCTATTATCAGTAGCGGGGCAATTGATAACCGACGAAAATTACCGAATAACCGCAGGTAAAATAGCCGGTGCTTTTGTTGCACAAAGTAAAGGTGCTACGGATTTGATAATGAAGAATATAGCTATTAAGATTTAAAAAGTGCCATCACGAAAGTAACATGGTAACCGCACGCGTACGCGTAAGAACGCGTGCAGTTTATACTATGAAATGGCATGGTTTAGCTTTCTTTAAAAACCTTCTTCCCTCACCATCTTCTCCAGGGCATCAACCCAAATAGGTGAATCGTTCAGGCTTTCTACCAGCTGAATGTGTTCGCCGCCCAAGGCTTGAAACTCTTCATTATACTCAACCGCTACCTCGAAAATGGTCTCCAGGCAATCGGCCACAAAGGCTGGGCAAAACACCAGCATACGCTTCACGCCTTTTTTGGCCAGTTCGGCTACTACCTCGCTGGTATAAGGCTGCATCCAGGGGTCGCGGCCCAGGCGCGACTGAAAAGTTAGGGTATATTTCTCTTTAGGGATGTTCAGTTTTTCGGCAATCAGGCGGGCTGTGGCGTGGCATTGCGCGCTGTAACAGAACCGGTTAGCGCCAGTAATGGTATCGCAGCAATTAGCTACTTTAAGGCAGTGTTGCTTGGTTTCATCGGCTTTAAGCATGTGGCGCTGTGGTAACCCGTGGAAGCTGAATAGCACATGATCATATTCCGCTGGATTATATTTGGCACCGTTTTGTACAAAACCGTCGATCACCAACTCATTGTCATAGAACGAATTAATGAAACTGATGCTGGGTATAGTCTGCCATTTGCTCACTATTTCCATCACCTTTTGATGAACAGAACCTGTTGATGCAGAGGCATATTGCGGAAACAATGGTATAACCTGTATAGAGGTTACCTGAGCTGCACGCAGCTTATCCATAGCCGATTGGATAGAAGGGTTTTGGTAGCGCATGGCCATTTCTACATGATACTCGTCGCCTAAGCGCTGCTTTAGTGCTTCGGTAGCTTTTACGGTGTAAACCATTAAGGGTGAGCCTTCTTCGGTCCAGATTTCTTTGTAAGATTTGGCCGATTTTGGCCCGCGGAAAGGAACGATAATGCCTTTAATCAGTAATGCGCGGCTCACTGCGTTGATATCAATTACCCGCTCATCCATTAAAAACTCGTCGAGGTAACGGCGTACATCCTTAGTTTCCGGACTGTCTGGCGTACCTAAATTCACTAACAAAACTCCTTTTTTCATCAAGCCTTCCCAAGCTTCCTAAAGGGGGAGCTAACGGAACTGCAAATATCTGAAATTCTTTGTCAATCGAGTGTAAACTCGTAGCACTTACCCGCCTTTTCGCACCGTCGAAACATTAGGTAAAAATTCATCCAACCGCAAGTTTTCTTCAAAAAACTTCATATTTCCTCATTTTTTTAACGTGGAGGATCAGGCCGCGAAAATGAGGTACATCCTCAACTTAAAATGCAGACTTTATGATGCCGGAACGGCTGGGTTATTTAGTTTTCCACAACAGCCACCAGGGTGTGGCGGGCGAGGCATGGTGCTCGGTATGGTAACCAAAAAAGTAGCACGACAAAAATGCAAAAACATGGTTCTTTTTTTGTGAGCGCGAGTGGTAGGGGTTGTCATGCTCGCCTTTGTGCGGCTGGTAGGTGCCAAAGTAAAATAGCTGCAAAGTGCTCAACAACGAGGGCACTACCCAAAACAAAATAAGGTTAGCCTGTGGTATCCATAATTTAAGCACGTTAAAAGCTACCGCCATAAACACCACCTGCCAAATGGAAAGATAATTGCGTATAAACCTGATGTACCAGGCAATAAAACTACCGTGGTGGTAGTCGGGGTCTTCATCACTGTGTACGTGGCTGTGGTGTTTATGGTGCTTGGTATACAGCTTAGGGTAAAGGAATGCTGCATATAAAAAAGTAACCACATAACCTATGCCGTTGTTGAGTGCTTTGTTAGATGACACAGTTCCATGCATGGCATCGTGCGCGGTAATGAACAAGCCTGTATACAGGTGCATTTGCACCAAAATGAACAAATAAAGTAACGGATTAGCAAAATTGACCTCCCACTGCATTAATAAAAAAGTGGAGGTTAGCCAGGCGCCTATGACAATGAGCGCAATAATTACACCAGTCAAAGCCCCCTGACCTACTAAAGGATGATTGTTATGCAAGGAGGAAGTGTTATTCGCCATATTTCAATCTATTATCACTAATCAACTTCTGTTCCCCTTTTGGGGGGCGGCTGGCACTTAATACGTTTCTAACTCTGCCTTAATTTTGGCCATGAGCCACATTGGGGTGGAGGTTGCACCGCTAATGCCTACCGTATCGCCGGGACTGAACATATCGGTACTTAATTCCTCAACAGCCGATACGAAATAGGTATCGGGGTTATACTTGCGGCAAACTTCAAATAGTACCTTGCCGTTTGATGATTTTTTGCCCGATACGAATACGATCTTATTGAAACGTGTGGCGAAGGTGTGCAGGTCTTTATCGCGGTTAGATACCTGGCGGCAAATGGTATCGTTAGCTTTTACCTCGTAGCCACGGGCAATGAGCTCATTTTTTACGTTGTAAAATTTCTCGGTGCTTTTGGTGGTTTGGCTGTACAGTGTAATTTGCGGCGGAAGTTCCAGGTTGTCTAACTCGGCAATATCCTGAAATACCAGGGCCTCGTTGTTAGTTTGCCCTTGCAGGCCTATCACTTCAGCATGGCCGTGCTTGCCAAAAATGAGGATGTTCTCTTTGCTATCGTGCGATGTTTTGATGCGGTTTTGCAGTTTTAAAACTACAGGGCACGAGGCATCAATCAGCGTAATGTTATTTTGAAGGGCGGTGCGGTAAGTATCGGGCGCTTCGCCGTGTGCACGAATTAGTACTTTTTCGTTATGCAGGTTTACCAGGTCGGCATGGTCAATAATGCGCAACCCTTTGGCCTTTAGGCGTTCTACCTCTTCGTCGTTATGCACAATATCGCCCAGGCAATACAAGTAGCCGTCTTCGGCCAGTATTTCCTCGGCCATATCAATAGCGTATACAACGCCAAAGCAAAAGCCCGAATCGCTATCTATTTCAACCTGTAACTGATACGCTCCCATAGTTTTACAAAAATAAACAAACCCCACCTAAATCCTCCCCAAAGGGGAGGACTTTAGAAAGTTTTATTTCTTCCATTGAATTAGCTTCATCCAACACTGATTTAACAAGTGCTCTTAATCTTAAAATCCTCTCCTTGGGAGAGGATTTAGGAGAGGTTCAACAATCCAAAAAACACAAACTCCACGCCCAGCAATACCGGTGCTACTATGTTTTGCGGTTTAAATTTGAATGTTTCAAATGCCCACAAAAACAAAGCGCTTACGCCAAACCAGCAGAGGTAATTTTTTAAAGGCGGCACCTTATCTGCCCAGCTCCAGTAGTCAAATTTGATGGCTACCGGCTCTATCAGCACATCTAATAATACCAGTATAGCGGCGCCCACTAGCACACGGGCAAGCATACTTCGTAAACGGCTGCGCTGCATTAATACACCTGTGGCATAAACCAGTGTAAACCAGTTTACCCCTATCATTAACGGAATATCGAGTACTTTAATGCCCAGCGTAGGGCCATAATGGTAATCGCCAAAAAGCCAGTGCTTGTGTACGCCTATCCACTCGGCTGCAATACCGCCAATAAAGATGAGTATTAAGAAGCCCAGAAATTTTTCATCAAGCCGGTAATGGTTATATAACACCACGCAGAGCATTAACAATAAATGAAAGGGTACCAGCCGTAAAAATAGCGGCGTTAAAGTCGGCACAAAAAAACCAATAAGGCCCACTACATGGAATAAGATAATAACGATGAGCGACACCGTGGTGTTTTTGAGCATTACACCCGGCGTCCTTTCCATACGGTATTACGTGTTAAATGATTTTGAATGGCAAATATACCCACTATTAATAAACTTGCCATTTGTACGGGGTGTAATAAGGTATTATAAAATGCATTTTGCCCCGATGCAAAAGAGATCATGATACGGCTTAGTAAAATTAGCCCGCACATCATTAATATCAAAGGCAGGTTTAAGGTAGAGATGATCAACAGCGGGCCGCCAATAACCAGCATTAAATAACAAATGAAGCCCGGTATACTGTAATTGAACGGTGCCAAAAAGTTTTTGCTAAACCCGCTGATGGCCTGCTGATAACCGGTATACATACGGCAGGTAATTAAACCGTTGGCCAGCAGGCTTTCGCCTTTCAACTTTCGCACTTTTACCAGTTTCATGATCTCTACATCCTCTACCACACGGTCGCGTGAGAGGGAGTGCCATTGATGCTTACGGTATACCGCCGTGTTAAACAGCATGAACTGTCCACTGGCTGCCGCAAGCGACGGATTTTTGGCCAAGTATATTAAACGGAGGGGGAGCAGGTTTAATAGCAGGTAATGCATTAATGGAACTACCGTTTGCTCGCCCAGTGAACACATTTCCTGGTTGGTAAACAGGCTGAACAAAGCCAGGTTCTTAGATTTGATGCGATGAACAGCGCTGTTAATTAAGCTGTTGCCTACCTGTTCATCAGCATCTAAAAATAATAAATACGTGCCATGGGCTTGCTGCGCCAATTGGTGGCAGGCATAGTTTTTACCCAGCCAACCCTGCTCAAGGGGCTTACCTTTTACCACGCTGAATTTGGGGTGATTGGCCGCAAATGCCTCGCAAAGTGCATACGTGTTATCGGTCGAATCATCGTCCAGCACAATAACCTCGTAATGCGGGTAATCTTGCTTGTGGATAGATTGGAGGAGGGGTATAATGTTGGCTTCCTCGTTACGGGCAGGTATTAAAATAGAAACCATGTCCTGCTGCATGCGGTTTATTTTACGCAGTTTAGGGTCGGATATGAAATTGAAAAGGGTTACGGCAAAGCGCAGTACCAGGAAAAAAAAGACGACAGATATAGCAACAATCACCTTATATAACTATTTGAGTTTGGAGCTGTTTAGCGTTATCATAATGCTGCTGGTATAAATTCTTGAGTTCGTTTATCGTGTTCACTTCTTGCCTTGCTGTTTCTACATAAACGTTTATAGTAGGCTTTTTGTGCTGAAAGTATTCAATAAAAGTAGCGGCAAACACATATTGAAATTTACCCTTTGCCTGTTTAATGATTTTTAGCAGCCCGCGCTCAAAATGAACATCATCTACAAAGTTAGAGTACAGCCTGGCTTGAGGAAAAATGAGCACCAGATTTTTGGGGTCTTGCAGGAGCTTTGCAGCATAATCCAGCGATTCCATCATCGACCGTGAATTTTTCTGCATCGAAAATGCACCCATATATTTTAGGAAGAACACCTTGCGCACGGTATCTTCCAGTATCATAATGTGGAACTTCTTTTTAAGTAGCAAATAATTAAGCCAGTACAGCAAAAAACCATCCCACCAGCCAAAGTGATTGGCCAGCAACAAAACCGATTTATTAGGGTCAATTTCAACAGTATTGAAATTGAATGCTTTGAAGTTATTTTTAATAATTAACCTAATATAATGGTGAAAGAACCAGTGTATGGGTTGATTATTTTTAGGATAGATCATTGCAGGGGCAAGATAGGGAAATGGAATTTGTATTACATAAAACCATTATTGTCATTTGGAACGATAGTGGGAAATTCCGTTTGATTAGATGGTAAAAAAGCGTTCATCAACCATGTTTACAAACCCCTCCCTTCCATCACACCGCCAGCCGCACCCCTCCCCGAGGACTACGGTGTACCTATATCTTTGAATAGGTTCCAGCCGTCTAAGACATCATAGAAACGTTGTAGTCCTCGCCATATCGTTGTCATGCCCGGTGGTTGTTGTGAACGGTAGCCTTTCCAGCCTCC
>NZ_BMDO01000013.1 GCF_014635825.1 Mucilaginibacter galii | reverse complement strand
ACCTGAATAATCTTTTATGTAGTTCTTCACCCCGGCGCTCTATCCGTTTATCTCCGAACCTATCTCTGTAATCCGCATTCTGCATCCGCAAAAATACAGCTTATACTTGTGGGTACACCGTAGTCCTTGGGGAGGGGTGCGCCGGAAAGAGCGAGAGCAGGGAGGGGTTTCTCCGCGTGCTTAGAAATTTGCTAACCCCTCCCTGCCCTCCCGAGGGAGGGAATTAAGATATGCTGTTCTGTTGTTGGGGTTACACTAAATCTCCATCCTATACGTTCTATAAATCATTCCCATAAAAAATGTTTAAAAGAGTATTCGCTTATATTGCTACCCTGCTGCCGGCTGTGGCCATGGCACAAACCCCTGCGGAAGCTTTCATGATCAATGGTAAACTGAGCCAGGTAAAGCAATCCTACAAAGTTTATTTGAGCTACCAGTCGGCCGGTAAAAGTGTGATGGATTCTACCGTATTGGTTGATGGGGCTTTTATGTTTACAGGTAAGGTACCCGCACCAACAGGCGGACTTTTATTGGTAGATCATGAGGGAAAAGGCTTTCCGGGCTTTAGCCGTACGGGCGATGTTTTGAGCTTTTATGTAGATAAAGGTTCCATGTTTATTGCCGCCGAAGATTCGGTAGCCCATTCGCAGATCAACGGATCGGCTATCAATACAGAGAACGAACAGTTATCTGCCATGCTGGCCCCGGTGTATACCAAAGCACAGTCGCTGGCTGCAGAAGTGCAGAAAGCCACGCCCGATCAGCAACGCTCGCCTGTGTTTCAGAATACCATGCAGGATAAGTTTAAAGCTTTGCAAAAGGATAGAGAAGCCAAACTGAAAGAATTTATTGTTTCGCATCCTTACAGTTATTTAAGCTTAATGGCAGTAAGTTCGATGGGCGGTCCATCGGCCGATGTAAATGTAATAGAGCCTTTGTACAACAGCCTGTCGCAAAACCTTAAAGACAGCGAGGCGGGCAAACAGCTTAAAGATTCATTTGCGCCGCTAAAGGCTACTGCCATAGGGGTTATGGCACCTAATTTTACACAAAACGATGTAGACGGTAAACCCGTTAAACTTTCCGATTTCAGGGGTAAATATGTGCTGTTAGATTTTTGGGCCTCCTGGTGTGGCCCTTGCCGCCAGGAAAACCCTAATGTGGTAAGAGTTTTTAATAAGTTTAAAGATAAGAATTTCACGGTGCTGGGCGTATCGCTCGACCGCCCCGACGCCAAAGCCGCATGGATTAATGCCATCAAAGAAGATGGCTTAACCTGGACGCACGTATCCGATCTGAAATTTTGGAACAACGCCGCTGCTGCCCTGTACTTTGTGCAATCTATCCCTCAAAACTACCTCATAGATCCCGAAGGAAAGATCGTGGCTAAAAACCTGCGCGGTGCCGAACTGGAAAGTAAGCTAATTGAGTTACTGGCCAAAGCAACACCGGTAGCAAAGAAAAGCGAATAATAAAATTTAAAGTTCCCCTCCTTGGAGGGGGTGCGGTAGGAAGAGCGCAAAGGCAGGGGTGGGTTTAGCCGCCTAATATTGCTTATGCGCTTCATTTACACACCCCTGCCCCTCTCAAGAGGGGAAACAACTTCTCGCTTGTAAATTATCCGCAATTTAATATATTTGCCATATACACAAAGGTGATGGTGCTCCACCTAATTGAACCGCTTGCAAAAGCTGATGACGCCTGCCCGATAAGTTATTGATTTATTGAATTGCAGGCTATGTTTAAAAATTTCACACGCACTAATACTCAACCATTACAATACATTTTAATGTGGGCGGTAATTACCGTGCCTGTGGCCGTTTGCATTGGCAGTATGGTAGCCTTGTTTTTGTGGCTATTAAGTTCGGCCATTCACTACCGGTTTGCACATCCCTGGCTTTTATACCTGCTACCGCTTGCCGGGGTGGGTATCCATTTTCTGTACAAACTCTACGGACAATCGGCCGAGCGGGGCAACAACTTAATTATAGACGAGATACACGAACCGGGTGCTGGTGTACCTAAACGTATGGCGCCGCTTATTTTGGTAACTACGGTAATTACACACCTTTTTGGCGGTTCGGCCGGGCGCGAGGGTACGGCAGTACAAATTGGAGGTAGTATTGCACATTGGATGGGCAGTTGGTTTAAGCTCTCACCGGCCAATATGCGCATGTTGCTCACCGCAGGTGTAGCCGCTGGTTTTGGAGCCGTTTTTGGTACCCCGCTGGCCGGAACCATTTTTGCCATGGAAGTAATTACCATTGGCCGCATACAATACAGTGCTTTGTTGCCTTGCCTAATTGCCGGCTTAATTGGTGATGCTACGGTGGCCGCCTGGGGCGTAGAGCACACGCATTACCATATCCGTTTTATGACTCTTGGGCAGCCTGTATTTGGGCATCATGTAGCAGTTGATTTTTGGCTGCTGCTCAAAACAATGGTAGCCTCGGTGTTTTTTGGTTTGGCCGCTTACGCTTTTGCCAAAGCTGTTCATGGGGTAAAAAGTATCGCTGCAAGCCTTATTAAAAAGCCGTGGCTTATCCCGGTGGCCGGCGGTATTATTATCATCTTACTAACTTTAATTTTAGGTAAACCCGACTATCTGGGTTTAGGCGTAGAGCCCGAATATCCCGGTGCTATCACTATTGTATCGGCTTTTGAGCAGGGTGGTGCACATTTTTTTAGCTGGTTATGGAAGTTGATTTATACCGCTGTTACTTTAGGTACAGGCTTTAAAGGAGGAGAAGTGACACCGCTTTTTTACATTGGTGCTACGTTAGGCAATACACTGGCCGACCTCATGAATGCCCCTGTTAGCCTGTTTGCCGCTCTTGGTTTTATTGCCGTGTTTGCAGGTGCTACCAACACGCCGCTGGCCTGCACTATTATGGGGATAGAGTTGTTTGGTAGTCAGCATGCCTTACTGTTTGCGGTGGCTTGCTTTGTTGCCTACTTCTTTAGTGGCGACATGGGCATATATAGTGCGCAACGCATAGGTGAGCCCAAATTTACGATTGATGAAAAGCCTGATTATTGGAGCAGGATGTGGGGGAAATATAAGAACAAGGCCTAAGTAATTAAGTTTGTTGTCATCTCGAACGATAGTGATAGATCCTGTTCGAAATTATAGGTCGGCTATAGGTCAAGACAAACAAGATTTCTCGTTATCACTCGAAATGACAGGAATGCTTCTTGAACAAAAAAACTATATTTGCCCGCAACCATGGGGCAGTATTACATCATTGATTTTGATAGTACCTTTACACAGGTAGAAGCATTAGACGAACTGGCACGCATCAGTTTAAAAGATCATCCCGACCGGGAAAGCATCTATCAGCAAATTGAAGATCTCACTAATTTGGCTATGGAGGGTAAGCTTTCCTTTGCCGATAGTTTGGAAGGCCGCATTAAGCTGTTGAAAGCTAACCGCGAACATTTAAACCAGCTGGTTAAAATTCTGCGTAAAAAAGTGTCGCCCTCATTTTCGCGTAACAGCAAGTTCTTTAAAAACCACCAGGACGAGGTTCTGATCGTATCGGGCGGATTTAAGGGCTTTATTACGCCGGTGGTTACCGAGTATCATATCAAGAAGGAAAATATCTACGCCAATACGTTTGAGTTTGATAAAGACGATAACATTATAGGTTATGATCGTACTAACCCACTTTCGCAAGAGGGTGGCAAGGTTAAACTGCTGAAAGAACTGAACCTGCAAGGAGAGATTTTTGGCATTGGCGATGGTTATTCTGATTTTCAATTAAAGGAATCGGGTATGATCAAGAAGTTTTTTGCCTTTACCGAGAACATTGAGCGGAAATCTGTAGTAGAAAAAGCCGACCATGTTACCCCAAGCTTCGACGAATTTTTATACATTAACCGCCTGCCCCGCGCTATCTCTTACCCTAAAAACCGCATCAAATGTTTGGTGGTGGGTAAGGTAGATGAAGAGGCCATTGCCCAAATGAAGAAGGAGGGTTACAACATCCGTCATCACGAAGAGATCAAAGAAGATTATTTGCAGGAAGCAGGTGTATTGCTTTGCGATGAAGAGCATCAGCCTACGCCCGAGCAATTGCAAAACGCCGGGCGCTTAAAAGTAATTGGTTGTTTTGGCCGTGTAAGTGGTCGCAAGCTAAACGAAGCCGCCTGCGAAAATGGCATTATTATCTTTGACGATCCTAAGCACAATCCACGGAGTGGCGATTTTATCCCCAAACGCGTAATTGCCTTTATGAACGAGGGCAAAACGCATACCAGCTGTAATTTCCCTGATCTGCAGCCACCACGTATCAATAACGCTCACCGCTTAATTCACATTCACAAAAACATACCGGGTATACTGGCTAAAATTAATGAGGTGTTTGCACGCCATAATATCAACATAGTAGGGGAGTTTTTGGTAACTAATACGCAGATAGGCTATGTAATAACCGATGTAAATACCGGTTATGATGAGCAGGTGCTAAGTGAGTTGAAGGGTATTGAGCATACGATAAAGTTCAGGTTGCTGTATTAATATTCGTTAACGTCATTGCGAGGTAGGAAGCAATCTTTGCGGTTTGTGCTGCTATTCTGGGTAGTGTGTTTTGAACACCCGGTTTGTGCTAATTACTTAATTCGTCTGCTCATTGCCGCAGGGGCTACTACTTTGTCTTAGCCACAAAGTAGCAAAAGGCCAAGCCATCGCAATCCCTCCCACTACGCAAGGCCAACTCCCGGCCGGGTGCGCTGGCAGGCCGACGCTTCTTTAGAAGTGGAGTTTATCTTAAATTCGCACATATTAACACCCTGCATAAAATAACTTTCGCTAATTATGCTAATCCACGCAAAATATCTAATCTATTGCTTGGTGCATCAGGTGATAAGAAGTTGGGAATTGTATCAGGATTGCGTTTTGGGCGACTTAAAAATTCAACAGGCCACTCTGTAAGTCTTTGTTGTTTAATATGCACATATTGACCCGGTGCGTCTTCATCTATATACTCTTCTTGTACAATTAGCGCCAGTGGAGATTCAGTTCCATTATTTGTTTCTGAAAAAGCAAGTGCATCTTCGTAAGTTTCAAAAACATAATAATAATCTTCACCATCTTCTGTGTCAGCAGCTCCATTGTGAGGATGACACCATACTCTATATTCCAAAACATCATCCCAAACATAACCACCACCTGATTTAACAAGTGCTGGATAACTGCCTACTAAACTTGCGTCTTTTATATTAGGGTACTTGCACATAATAGATAAAAGCTTTAAGTGAAATTATTGCTCCTGTCATCATGCGCCTTCAATAAATTCAGCATGACAATAGTATATTTACTGTTAAAACTCCGCGTTCTTAGGGAACCGTGGGAAAGGAATAACATCGCGAATATTGCCCATGCCGGTTACAAACAGTACCAAACGTTCGAAGCCTAAACCGAAACCTGCATGTGGGCAACCACCAAAGCGGCGGGTGTCCAGATACCACCACAGTTCATCTTTAGGGATGCCCATCTCGTCCATACGCTGCTCCAGGCGCTCTAAACGCTCTTCACGCTGCGAACCGCCTACTATCTCGCCTATGCCGGGGAAAAGGATGTCCATGGCAGCGACGGTTTTGCCATCGTCGTTCTGGCGCATGTAGAACGATTTGATCTCCTTAGGATAATCGGTCAGGATCACAGGTTTTTTGAAGTGTTTCTCCACCAGGTACCGCTCATGCTCCGATTGCAGATCGGCTCCCCACCCTTCAATAAGGTACTGGAATTTCTTCTTTTTATTCGGAGTCGAATCTTTCAGGATGTCGATAGCCTGGGTATAGGTGAGGCGTTCAAAATCGTTATCCAGGCAAAACTGCAGCTTTTCTAACAAGGTCATTTCCTGGCGTTCTTGCTGCGGTTTACTTTTATCTTCTTCGGTTAAACGCTGGGTTAAAAACTCAATGTCTTCCCGGTTATGCTCTAAGGCATAGCTTATTACGTATTTCAATAAGGCCTCGGCAAGGTCCATGTTATCGGCCAGGTCGTAAAACGCCATTTCTGGTTCAATCATCCAAAACTCGGCCAGGTGGCGGGTAGTGTTGGAATTCTCGGCACGGAAGGTAGGGCCGAATGTGTAAATATCGCTCAGGGCCATCGCACCCAACTCGCCCTCTAACTGGCCAGATACGGTGAGGTTGGTGGCACGACCAAAAAAGTCTTGTTTGAAATCTATCTCACCGCTTTCGGTACGTGGCGGGTTATTGAGGTCAAGGTTGGTTACTTTGAATGCTTCGCCTGCACCTTCAGCATCCGATGCCGTGATTACTGGCGTATGCAAATACACAAAGCCGCGTTCCTGAAAAAAGGTATGCACCGCGAACGATAAGCTGTTGCGTACCCTAAAAATAGCACCAAAGGTATTGGTACGGAAACGCAGGTGTGCAATCTCGCGTAAAAACTCCAGGCTGTGCTTCTTAGGTTGCAGCGGGTATTTCTCCGGGTCACTGTCGCCTAAAACTTCTATAGTGGTAGCTTTTATATCAACAGCTTGTCCTTTACCTAAGCTGGCTACCAGCGTTCCTGTTACGCTAAGTGCCGCACCTGTGGTTATACGTTTAAGCAAAGCCTCGTCGGTATTTTGAAAATCTACAACAATTTGAATGTTGCTATTGGTTGAGCCATCGTTTAAAGCTATGAACTGGTTATTACGAAAGGTACGTACCCATCCTTTAACATTTACCTCCTGCCCGGCAGGTTCGGTTTGTAATAGTGCTTTAATTTTAATTCGCTGACTCATCTTTTAATTTATCTTTAAAGCGCAAAAATACATAAATGATATTTATAGCATACTTTAATTATATTAAAGTATGCTCATCAACAATAATTAATTTATACATGAACAATTACGATCTGCTTAAACTTTTTGAAGAATATGAAGAAGCGTATAGCGGGAATCCGAATGATATAATTGCATTTATTGAAAAGAAGAAAGATTTGCTACATCAAATAAGTGAGTTAGATGAGGTTGAAAGCTTTAAAAAGTTTGCGGCTCTTGTAGCAACGTATATTAAAACGTTGGTTGATACAGGTATATATAATAAAGCTATTGACGAAGCGCTGTTATTTTTGCCGGTAATAGAAAAAAACATGATATTCTTGAGTATAGATCCCTCTCAGGAGCACTGGTATTTAACGCTATGCTTTCAAAAAGCCTATGCCCATTATCAACTCAAAGATTATCACTTTGCCTTAAAGCATTTCAGGCAATTGCTTACTTATACACCTGACAGCGATCAATTAAAAGCATGGGCAGACTATGCATGGTATGGCACCTTAAAAGGTTACATGAATGCTATGCTCATTGTTGCCTCGGTATTAACTATTGGTTCTGTTTGCTTAAAGAATGTACTACCACCTTTGGTGCGATTTACGATAGCCATCACCGGATTAATCTTAATCGGAGTACATACATGGGTTGGTTATCGTATTAAAAAGAATCGCCGCGCAAAAACTTAGTATCAATCATACGCCTTTGACATTCTGAATTTACCATCAGTAAAAGTTATCGTAGCCGGATAAGTGTCTGCACCGGAAATCTTTTTGAACTTGATATTGAAATTGCCTTCTATTAATGCGTTTTTAATATCGTGGTTGGTAACATTGACCGTATTACCGGCGCTATTGTCAGGAGTGTAACTGGCCACTATCACATCCTGGCCTACCGTAATATAAAATACGGTTTTATCTTCTACCAATACATATTGGTTTGAGCTGTTTACCGTAAGCCTAATGTTGATATTCTCTTCTTTATTAATACCAACAAGCACGTAATTTTTAGCGGCATCCACATCGGCGTAGGTGTGCCAGTTAGTTATCCAATTGGTGTTATCCTTGGTGGCTGTTAAATACAAGTTATCGGGTTCTTTAGCCTGTTTGTCTTTTTTGCAGGCGCTGGCCAAAAGGCAAAATACCGATAGCGCAGTTATAATAAATCTATTCATCATGGATTAAGTAAAAGGTTATATTGAATACGATTAATTTAATGGGGTTGATACACTGCCCGTAAAATTAAAATTGCTCCTGTGGCTGGGCATATGAGCGTATAATTCTATATTTTTGTTACCTTGTTTTTAAGGCGAAGTTTTTAGTACATGATCACCAAACAAACCATTGACCGTATAATGGAAGCCATCGACATAGTCGAGGTGATAGGGGAGTTTGTGCAGTTAAAAAAGCGGGGTGCCAACTACGTGGGTTTGTCGCCTTTTGCTAACGAAAAAACGCCCTCGTTTACGGTATCACCAGCTAAGGGGATCTTTAAAGATTTCTCTACGGGTAAAGGTGGTTCGGCGGTTACGTTCCTCATGGAACTGGAAAAGTTTACCTATCCCGAAGCCTTAAAATGGCTGGCCAAAAAATACGGCATCGAGGTAGAAGAACTTTTAGATAAGCCTGAAAATATAGAAGCCGACAACCGCCGTGAAAGCCTCATGATCGTGAGTGGTTTTGCCGCCAAGTACTTTCAGGAAGCCATGTGGGATACCCCCGAGGGTAAGAGCATTGGCTTAAGTTATTTTAAAGAACGTGGCTTCACCAGCGAAACCATTAAAAAATTTGAACTGGGCTACTCGCCCGATAATTGGGAAGCTTTTACCAGCGATGCCATAAACAAGGGCTACCAATCTGAGTTTTTAGTAGAAAGCGGACTCTCGGTAAAGCGCGATAACGGTACACTGTACGACAGGTACCGTGGCCGGGTCATGTTCCCTATTCATGGCTTTACAGGCCGGGTAATTGCCTTTGGCGGCCGTACGCTTAAGACGGATAAGAACGTACCTAAATACGTTAATTCGCCCGAGTCCGAGATCTATCATAAGTCTAACGTTCTCTACGGTCTTTTCTTCGCCAAGAAAGCCATCCGCGATCAGGATAACTGCTATTTGGTGGAAGGTTACGCCGATGTGCTTTCGGTACACCAGGCTGGGATAGAGAACGTGGTGGCCTCCTCAGGTACGTCGTTAACCGTAGAGCAAATACGTTTGATCGGTCGTTTTACCAAGAACATTACCATTTTGTATGATGGCGATGCGGCGGGTATCAAGGCATCGCTACGCGGACTGGATTTGATTCTCGAAGAAGGACTAAACGTAAAAGTGGTATCATTTCCTGATGGAGACGACCCCGATTCTTATGTGCGCAAGGTAGGCAGCACTGCCTTTAAAACGCACATAGAGCAAAATAAGAAAGATTTTATTCTCTATAAAACAGAAATACTACTTAAAGAAGCCGGTAAAGATCCTATTCAGCGGGCTAACGTCATCCGCGAAATTGTGGAGAGCATTGCCAAGATACCCGATTCTATCAAGGCATCGGTATTCATTCGCGAGTGCAGTCATCAGTTACAGATAGATGAGCGCATTTTACTTACCGAGCTGAACAAGATGAAGCTGACTAAAAGTAAAAAAGACAGTCAGCAAAGATCATCTTACCAGCAGCCGGAAGAAATGCCCGACGAGCCGCACTTTTTTGACGAGCCTGTACCCATTGAAAAACCGGTAGCAGTTAACTTGCCACAAGAGCGCGAAATTGTGCGTCTCCTGTTGATCTATGGCAACCAGATCATCAATTGGGATAACATTGCCAATACTTATATCGGTCCCTTTATTGTAGCCGAATTGAGCGACGTAGAGTTTGAACAGGCCGATTGCAAAGAGTTTGTAGCTTTGTATAAAGAACAGTTAGAGAACGGCGTATTGCCGGAAGAAAAGTTCTTCATCCACCATCCGCATAAACATATTGTTGACCTGTCGGTGGATCTACTGGCCTCCAAATATACCCTGAGCGAAAACTGGTATAACATGCACCGCATTTTTATACAGGAAGAGCAGATGAATATGAAGGCTACCATATTAGGTGCTATCTTTCACCTCAAAAAGCAAAAGGTAGGCAAAATACTCGATCAATTGCGTACCGACCTGCAAAACGCGCAGGAGCCGGCCGATCAGGACATCATCATGAGTCAGTACATGCAGATGAAGAAGATAGAGAAGCATATTGTAGATTATTTGGGGTCGGTAATAATTAAGTAATGGCTACCCATAACGAACTTGGCCGCCGTGGCGAAGCCATTGCCAAAGCCCATCTTGAAGCTGCCGGTTATGAAATACTGGATGAGAATTGGACCTTTGGCAAAGCCGAGGTAGATTTAATTGACTATAAAGATCAAACCATTATATTTACCGAAGTTAAAACCCGTACCGGTACCGGCTTTGGACAGCCCGAAGATTTTGTAGATAACCGGAAGCAAAAACTGCTGGCCCAGGCGGCCGATGAATATATTTATTTAATGAACCATCAGGGCGATGCACGTTTTGATATTATAGCAATACTATTTACCCCTCAAAATACGTATACCTTAAAACATATTGAAGATGCCTTTTGGCCCTCGCCGCAATAAATCGAAAATTTAATGAAGCACAAACTTATACCTTACCTTACTATTGCCTTGCTTGCAGCTATAGGCTGTGGTGAAAAAAACCAAACGGCTAACTTGAGCATTTCGCCAGATGCCGGTTCAAACTACAAACAGGGTGAAAAGGTGAGCTTAAAGGTAAGCTACCCGGCCAATTATAAGGCTGATTCGGTGGTATACCTGCTCGACTCGGCAAGGATAGCCTCGCGTAAAGATTCTTCAGCAGTTGAACTATCAACCGATACGTTAAGCTTAGGCGCCAAAACAATTACGGCTAAGGTATACAGTGCAGGTAAGGAACAGGAAGTAAGTACTAATATAAATCTACTTGCATCTAAAGCGCCCGAGGAATATACTTTTGAGGTGGTTAAGACTTTTCCGCATGATACAAGTTCCTTTACCGAAGGGCTGGAGTACCACGATGGCGTGCTTTATGAAAGTGATGGCGGTTACTGTAATGAAGGTCAGCATTCCAGTTTGCGCAAAACCGATGTAAATGGGAAGATCTTAAAAAAGATAGATATAGATTGCGCCGTTTTTGCCGAAGGAATTACGGTTATTGATAATAAGATCATTCAGTTAACTTATCATGAGCGCAAAGGGTTTGTTTACGATAAAAATACTTTAAACCTGCTTTCTACTTTTGCTTACACACAGGGTGCCGAAGGCTGGGGTTTGTGTAACGATGGTAAGTACCTCTACAATACCACCACCGGCACCAACCAAATTTTGGTTATGGATAAAGATAATTACCGTACGGTACGCGAGATTGATGTGTACGACGATAAAGGCCCGGTAAACAACTTAAATGAGCTGGAATATATAGACGGTCTTTTATATGCAAACATTTGGCAAACACGCTACATTGTGGCTATTGACCCTAAAACCGGAGCCGTATTGCGTAAAATAGATTTCACCACTTTGTATCCGGAAGACCAGAAAGACCCACATGCCGATGTGCTTAACGGCATTGCCTGGGATGCTGACGGAAAGCGAATGTTCGTCACCGGCAAAAACTGGCCTCATCTCTATCAGATCAAGATTATGAAAGATGTGCCCCCGGTATTAACGAAAATTGATTAGTCTTTTTAAAGCTTTAGAGAAACGGTCCTTTATATAGCAGGCCCGTATTTGCTTGCGGGTTCCCAGCGGTCTAATTTATCATTCACAAAATACAACCAGTAATTTTGAAGATTGCCCTGACCATTGTTTTCCGAATACTGTAATACTTCAATAGTAGTTTTAGTTTCGGGATAGTTGCGTGCAGCCACTGTACCGTAAGGCTTTTTTTGAAGTGCTGCCTGTACTTCTGCCTTAGTCATTCCTATACGCAAAGCAGAGGTGTTTACACTCTTGGCCGAGTCTAAAATCGATGCGCATGAGGTAAAAAACATTACGGTAATTGCGATAGTAACTGTTTTGATGAAGTTTTTCATAGGTTGAAGTATTATTCAGGTATGATAGCCTAACCTATAAAAAGTTTAACGGCATGTAAAAAAAATGCCGGTCCTAATTATCAGGACCGGCATTTTTAAAATACTTCTCTTATTTATTAGAGTGTTATGCTTACCGCCACTCTTTAAACTGATTGATCAACCCGTTGGTCGAGCTATCGTGCGATTCGATCTTATCCTCAGTTCTTAGCTCAGGTAATATCTTTCCGGCTAATTGCTTGCCTAACTCTACACCCCATTGGTCAAAGCTGTAAATGTTCCAGATAATACCTTGTACAAATATCTTATGCTCGTACATAGCAATGAGGGAGCCTAAGCTGCGTGGTGTAATTTCTTTAAGTAAGATAGAATTGGTTGGCCGGTTACCTTCAAATACCTTGAACGGTGCCAGTGTTTCAATCTCTTCTTCGGTTTTGCCTGTTGCCTTTAACTCGGTTACTACTTCGTCGTAGGTTTTACCGTTCATCAGCGCTTCGGTTTGGGCAAAAAAGTTGGAAAGCAACAAGGTGTGGTGTTCGCCTACAGGGTTGTGTGATATTGCAGGAGCAATAAAATCGCACGGTATCAATTTAGTTCCCTGGTGAATCAACTGGTAAAAAGCATGTTGTCCGTTAGTGCCCGGCTCACCCCAAATGATGGGGCCGGTCGAATATTCTACCGGGTTACCGTTTCGGTCTACATACTTGCCATTACTTTCCATGTCACCCTGCTGAAAATAAGCGGCAAAGCGGTGCATATACTGGTCGTACGGTAAAATAGCCTGGCTTTCGGCGCCAAAGAAATTGTTATACCAAACGCCCATCAAAGCGGCTATTACCGGTATGTTTTGCTCAAACTCGGTAGTTTTAAAGTGATTATCCATAGCATGGGCACCACCTAACAAGGCTTCAAAGTTATCAAAGCCAACGCCCAAAGCAATAGAAAGGCCAATGGCGCTCCATAAAGAGTAACGACCGCCAACCCAATCCCAAAAGCCAAACATGTTGGCGGTATCAATACCAAATTTTTCAACGGCTGTAGCATTAGTGCTGAGGGCTGCAAAATGCTTGGCAATATCGGCCTCGGCGGCACCTCCTTTTAAAAACCATTCGCGGGCACTATTAGCGTTGGCCATAGTTTCTTGCGTGGTAAAGGTTTTAGAGGCTATCAGGAACAGGGTGGTTTCCGGGTTCAAATCCTTCAACGTTTCGGCAATATGGGTGCCGTCTACGTTTGATACAAAGTGCAGGTTAAGGCGTGTTTTGTAAGCCTTTAAAGCTTCGGTCACCATAACTGGGCCTAAGTCCGAGCCGCCAATACCAATATTTACCACATCGGTAATTTGCTGGCCGGTGTAACCTTTCCATTCGCCGCTAATTACGGCCTCACTAAACTCTTTCATGTGCTGTAATACACCGTTTACATCGGGCATTACATCTTTGCCATCAACCAATATGGGAGTGTTGCTCTGGTTGCGCAGGGCAATATGTAAAACGGGGCGTTGCTCGGTAGCGTTAATTACCTCGCCGCTAAACATGGCTGCAATTGCATCATTTAGCCTACATTCTTTAGCCAGTTGTATCAATAAAGCTATACACTTGTCGTCTATGCGGTTCTTAGAGTAATCGAACAGCATATCTTCAAAATAAAGCGAAAACTTTGCAAATCGCTCTGAGTCTGAAGTAAATAGGTCTTTAAGCTGTTTGGCTTCTAATTCGGTAAAGTGGTCGGTCAAATACTCGTAAGCCTGGGTAGTGGTAAAATCAATGTTTGGCAACATAATTGATAGATTGTTTGAGCCAAAAGTAAGCTTAAATGTTTGCTTAATCAGCCATTAAAAATTTAATTATAGAAAGTACTTATTGTTATACAAACACTTTAATCTTAGTGTTTTAAGTGCTCCTTTTAATTAAGATATTTTAATTTATTTAAGTGATTTTTTTGATTTTTTCAAAATTATCATTTAACATATTTGCTTTACTCACAATTATTAGCCGCAACGTAATCATTTTATTAAATCTGCTTAAAATCATTTAACCATGTTTGAGAAACTATTTTTGCTTGTAAAAAATAACGCCGGTATGGCTGTTATTAACAACCCGGTAATACCTGCCGGTTCACGCGAGGCTGTAATTAACGAAGCTTCAAGCTCTATTATCGAGGTGTTAAAAAACCAGATGGAAAATGGCCACATCAGCGACCTGATCAAATTTTTCAAGTTTTCGGGCACCCAAAACGAATCGTTGGTGACCAGTATCATTAATAAGTTTGCAAACAGGCTTAACAAGTTTTACAGCATTGATATGGTTTCTGCACAGGCAGCCGCCAATTCACTTATTCCAACCGTAATGAGACAGCTTGTAAAGTTATCTAACAGCGAACAAAGCAAAGAATTTGCCTTAGGCACTATGCTATCACAACTCAATGGCAACCAAGCCGATTTAAACGGACTGGTTAACAAATTGATGGTTGCCTAAACAAGTTTTTTGCAGATTTTATAAGAAAGGCTTCGATGAACATCGGGGCCTTTTTTGCGTTCATACATTCACTTATTACTATATTTGCCATTATGACAAAAGAACAAGTTCAAGACTTGAGGGATAGAGCAGCTTCCCTGAGGAGGCATCTTTGACATCGACAAGAAGCTGGAAGAATTAGCCCGTGAACAGGAAATAACCATAGGCCCCGATTTTTGGAATGCGCCTAAAGAGGCCGAAAAGGTATTGGCATCTATCAAAACCAAGAAGATCTGGACCGATGCCTATCAAAAAGTACTGGCCACGGTAGAAGATACCGGTGTAATGTACGAGTTTATTCAAAGCGGTGATGCAACGGAGGCAGAGGTAAAGGAGCAATTTGATTTAGCTACAAAAGCGGTAGAGGAGCTTGAGTTTAAAAACATGCTTTCGGCCGAAGAAGATCAACTGAATGCCGTATTACAAATTACGGCAGGTGCAGGTGGTACCGAAAGTTGCGACTGGGCAGCCATGCTGATGCGTATGTACATTATGTGGGGCGAAAAAAATGGTTATAAAGTAACCGAACAAGATTCGCAAGAGGGTGACGTAGCCGGTATAAAAACTGTTACGCTGCAATTTGAGGGTGATTTTTCTTACGGATATTTAAAAGGCGAAAACGGGGTTCACCGTTTGGTGCGCGTATCGCCGTTTGATGCCAATGCCAAGCGCCATACCTCTTTTGCATCAGTTTATGTATACCCGTTGGTTGATGATACCATTGAAATTGATGTAAACCCGGCCGAAATTGAATTTGAAACCTTCCGCTCGGGTGGTGCCGGTGGACAAAACGTAAACAAGGTAGAAACCGCCGTACGTTTATACCACAAACCATCGGGCATTGTGATTAAAAACCAGGAGTCGCGTTCACAATTGCAGAATAAAGAAAATGCCATTCGCTTGCTGAAATCGCAGTTGTACGAAATTGAGATGCGTAAGCGCCAGGAAACCAGTAATGCTATTGAGGGCAGCAAAAAGAAAATTGAGTGGGGCTCGCAGATACGCAACTATGTACTTCACCCGTACAAATTGGTGAAAGACCTGCGTACCGACTACGAAACGTCAAACGCACAAGCCGTTTTAGATGGTGATCTGGATGATTTCCTGAAAGCTTATTTAATGGAGTTTGGCGGACCCAAGAGTTAACGTTATTCAATATCAAATTGTTAGTCTGGAGTTTGTCGAAGACTTAGCAAAGCAGCAAGCGCTTTGACGTGCTCATAATGATGCCTAAAAAAAACTAATTCATAAACCATTGCCTTGTGAAAAGAAATCTATTAACCGCAGTTATATTGATGCTTACCAGTGTAGCCTTTGCCCAGGAGCAGGCACCCATTAACCTTTATCCAAAAGGTGTTCCTAATTCAAAAAATGTTCCGGCTGGGACCTACGTTGAAAAAACGGTGAACACGCGGGCAAGTAAGGTAAGTTTGCCTACGCTTATTCCGTTTTTCCCCGAAAAAGGTAAAGCTAATGGAACCGCAATTGTAATTTGTCCGGGTGGTGGTTACTCCTTTCTTTCTATGGAGAATGAAGGTTATGCCATTGCCCGTAAGTTTAGCGAAATTGGGGTGACCGCCTTTATTTTGAAGTACCGGTTACCGAGCGATTCTATTATGGTAGATAAAACCATAGGCCCCTTGCAAGATGCACAGCGTGCCGTTCAATTAGTACGCCAGCGCGCTAAGGAGTGGGGAATAAATGCCGATAGGGTAGGCATCATTGGCTTTTCGGCTGGTGGTCATTTGGCTTCAACGGCTATTACGCATTTTGATAAACCGGTAATTGAAAACAAAGACAATGTAAATCTACGTCCCGATTTTGCCGTGTTAATGTACCCGGTCATCAGCTTTGGCGAATTGGCGCATAAGGGCTCTAAAGATAATTTAGTGGGCAAAACACCAACGCCCGAAATGGTTGACTTATACTCTAATGAAAAGCAGGTAACCGCCAATACCCCACCTACGTTTTTAGTACATGCCGAAGATGATCGCACAGTGCCGGTGATGAACAGCGTGGTATTCTATGAAGCCATGGTGAAAAACAAGGTTAAAGGCGAACTGCACCTTTACCAGGCAGGCGGTCATGGTTTTGGTTTAAACAATAAAACCACCAAAGACGACTGGTTTGAGCGCTGCAAGAACTGGATGGATGCCAATGGTTGGTTAGCGGCAAAATAAGACCTAACAAGTAAAAATATCTAACGCCTGCATTGTGTGAATAATGCGGGCGTTTTTATATATTGTGGGTCAAAAATTATCATAATGCCTAATCCTAAAGATATTCTTGTCGTAACTACCTCTACTATTGAAGGGCGAAAGATAAACCGACATTTGAAACCTGTAACTGCACATATAGTGGCTGGTACCAATGTATTTAGTGATGTATTTGCTGCTTTCAGTGATTTCTTTGGGGGTAGATCGGGCTCATATCAGAAACAATTAACTTCCCTGTATGATGAAGCTATTCATAAAATTAAATTGGCAGCTTATGAAATAGGCGCTAATGGTGTTGTAGGTTTGAGTATTGACATGGATGAAATATCTGGTAAGAACAAATCCATGTTTATGCTTACTGCCATTGGTACAGCAGTTGTTCTTGAAAATGATAATCAGTCGGCACCAATTACTCAGTCAGAGAGGTTTGAAAATGTTAGCTATGAGCGTTTGAATTTGCTATACAAAAAGAAGGACATCTTAAAAAAGGCTGATGAAGGTAATTTAAGTATTACCGATGATAACTGGCATTTTGTAACCACAAACCAGGTTGATGAAATCTTTCCGTATCTACTAAAAAAGTATCAAGCTGTGCTGCAAGGCCAAATGCTGCAAATCACAGTGAAAGAGTATTATGATAGACTTGTTGCATATATAGATGCTTTTCCAGAAGAAAAGAAATTTACCATGCTCTATGAAAGTGCATTAAATGAAAGTAACGAGGTGTATCTTTCTGTTATTAGTAATATAATTAACGACCTGCAATTGGTAGACCTAAATTATACGGCTCGTCTGTTAGGAAGTGATGAGTTTAAAAAGCAGAGAATAGGATTGCAGATTATAACCTTTAACAAGCCTTTTTATAATAAAGTAGATGTTCAGCATCTCGAAGATTTAAAAGATTTTATCCAACAAAATTTCAAAGAACGCGGAACAAGAAGCACTAAAAAGCAAATGCTTTCTTCGAAAGAAAAGGAAATTTGGAACTGTGAGTGCGGAAAGACGAATGATGTAAGTGCTGTTAATCAATACTGTGATAACTGTGATAAGGATATTTATGGATTTAAAACAAACGATATAACTCCTGAGAAAGCCATAAAGAGCGTTAATACGAAAATTGCACTTATATCTGAGCTCATCATTTAAACCTCCTCAAATTACCCGCATTTACAATCTCTCCATACGGCAAATTCACCGGCTTATCTAAACTAAACCAAGGCGAGCCATACTGTAACAACTGGATGTTTTGCGCGGGTATAAAGCTTTGTGCCAGCATAAATTTGCGTTGGCCGGCCCTGTTTATGCTTATGTTCATTACAATAAAGCAGTGCCCCGGCGAGCCGCCTTTGATGAATACGTCGCCAATTTGAATAGCGGCAGGATTATCTACCTTTTTCAATTCTTTTTCGAGGGATAGGGTGCCTGCGTAAGAGAACACAAGGTCGAGGTAACGTAGAAAGCTGGCATAACTATAATCTTTCGCGGCTGTCTTTTTCCAGGTTTCGTTTTGCTGATAGCGATAACCATCGGCGTAGTGAATAAAATCGCAGTTGAAGCCGCTGGTAAAGTTAAAGTGTATTGCCTTGTAATCTTTCTTGCCAAATAAGTATTCGGCCCTTAGCCTGATCACAGCATCGGCGCATTGCTGCAGGTCGCGTTGACCAATGCTCATATCAATTACGGCTGCGGTGTAATCATCGGTACGGGCTACACTGCCTTTGTATGTGAGTGTCTTGGTGCCACGGGGTTTCAACGGTCGGGTTTGCAGCCATGCGCCGAAACTGCTGGATGCAGCACGCACCCGCTTATAACCCTCGGGAGCGGCAAAGCGTGTAGCAACAGTATCATTTACTGTGAAAGACAGTAACAAACACATCCCCAATAGTATACAGATACGGCTCATCGTAGGTTTATAAGATGGCAATGTAAGCATAATACTGCGTCAATGGTGAGAGGTTAAGTATACCGACTACATAAAAAAAGCGGGCACATGATTTATGCCCGCTTACCTGAAATCTTTAATTCAACATGGCTAACAATTCATTCAACTCCCGCACTTTATCTGGCGATCCTAAATTTTCATAGGCACTAATGAGGTTACGCAGTATGCGGCGCACAATATCGGTGTTGGAGCAGGGTTCGTAAAACTGCTTGTCTATATTCAGGTTCAATTGTTTCAGGAACATATCTACATCGCGGCGACCAAAAATGAAGCCTTTATTAAAGGCGTTGATATAGAACAATATCCCGCTTTCAAATTCTGATTTAGTGCTTTCATCCATATAAGCCAAGATGAAATGCTGAGGCAGGTTTACACCATAAATGGGAATATCCAGCTTTTGGGCAACCACGGAGTAAATAATAGCCAGTGATATTTGATTACCTTTTTTAGTCTCTAAAACCTGGCTCAGGTAGCTGTTTTGCGGATCCTGGTGATTGGTGGTGTTGCCGCTGAAACCGTAGATGTTGTACAATACGTGGTTAAAAAGCTTCACTTGGTCCGATGGGCTGCCCTCAAACATCATCTGCATCCAAATGTCTCGTTTAATGGCTTCTATCTGGTTAATCACCTTCTGCTCATCCAGGTCGGGGTATTGGTATTTGTTAATGATCAGCGCTCCGCGCAGCAGGTCGAACGCCCCGCTCTGGTGCCATAGCTCCAGGTCTTTTTTCAACATATCAAACTGAATTTCATGCACCAGGTTGGCAATACGTTCCTGCTGTATAGAGTCAAATGCCTGTTCAAAGGCACTTTCCAGGTAAGTTATAGCTGTTGGCCCATAAGTCAGGAGTTTATCGTGTACATGCGTGTATATCTCCTGGTCGGGGTCATCCAGTAATTTGATCAGTGAATTTATTTCAGCCTCGTTAATCATATCCGCCTCTTTCATCAAAATAGTAAAGCTTTATTTAATTTTACAACCATGTTTAACATAAAGTTTGCTTTAAGCCATTTTTTACACCAACGCAAAGCCACAAGCCGACACGGACTGCACTCGCCATTTGTGTACCGCATGGTTGATGAAGTAATTTACGATTTTTCGAATAAAAAAGTATACGCCGAAATTGAAAAAACAGCCAAAGCAGACAAAAAATTAACCTCTACCGACAAACTCCTGTACCGACTAGTAAAAAAACCTCAAAAAAGTACGGTGTGGATTTTGGGCAAACACCGTGTACTTGATGCCATTATACTACAACATGCTGCACCGCGCATACTAAAGCTAAACATTGAAGATAACTGGAAAGAGATAGCCCTGCCAGAGGCAGTTTTTATAGATGCCAGCCTCAATCCGCAAAGTACTATAGATTATTTCAATCGCATGCTACCCAAAATGCAGCTTGATACACTGCTTATTGTCAATAATATCCATGAAAATAGGCTTACCAAAACAGCATGGAACGTCATGAAATCGTATGCTAAGGTTACGGCATCGGTTAGCTTGTTTTGGATGGGATTGATCTATTGCCGACCGGGACAGGTGAAAGAAGACTTTTGGATCAAGTTTTAAATATCAGTTAGATAATTATGCAGTTAAATACACATAATCTTCAAAAAACTTCATTTTTCCTCAAATACTTAGCTTGACCCCTTCGATGGATAAATTACAACCAGACGAGGCAAATCAGCTTCAATTTTTCAAGAAATAACGAGTCGTAAAAATTCTCAAACTATCCCCCCCGACACTTCAATCCCCGCACCCCGCTCTTAAAAAATTTCCGCTCCTCAAAACTCCCGGCACCCCGCTCCTCAAAACCTCGCACCCCGATCCCCGCAGCTAAAACGATTCCCCTAAACTGAGGTATAAACCCTGCTGGCGTTTTTCGCCGGCCGGCTTTTGGCCAAAGCCGTAGTCAACCCGCATGGTGAGTCCTTTTTCAGTATCGAAGAAATAACGCAGTCCGCCGCCGTAGTTAGGTTTAAGCTGGTTAAAGTTGAACGAATCTTTAAACACGCCGCCGGTGCCCACAAAGCCTACAACGCCAATGCGGTCGCTTATGCGGTAGCGCAGTTCGGTTTGGCCGGCCAGCATGTTCTTATCGCGGTAGCGGCCGTTATAATAGCCACGCATCATTTCATCGTTACCTAACTCGGGCAACAGGTAAAAAGGGCTCTGGCTGCCCAACAGGCTTTGCTCCTGTATGTTCAACCCTAACACCACGCGCTTGTGCAAACTAAAGAACTGCGCATATTCCAGGTTTAAGAAACTGCCTTTATAGCTGTTATCGCTAAATATGCCGTGCATTACGTTTAAGTAGCCGGTAAGGTGCATGCCCTTGGTGGTGTAGGTATTGTTGTTACGGTTATCAAAAGTAACACTTGGGCCGGCGTAAAAGCCTGCGCCACCGTTGCGGTCTTGCGGGGTAAGATCGGCCTCAAAAGGCTTGCCGGTATTGTCAATTCGGTAACGGTAATCATAACCACCCAGCACAAAACCAAGGTATACGTAATTGCCTAAACGCTTTTCGCCGTTAATATTAGCCCTGAAGCGTTTTTCACTAATGCGCTGCTCGTTTACCTTACGGGTGGCATCGCCAATACCATAAAAGTTAAACGGAAAATTGATGTACCCAATGGCGGCAGTATAGTGATAGCGGTTTTGTGGCAGCCAGTAACTGGTGCTCAGGCTAACGCGCTGCTGGCCTTCGGTGGTAAAGGTGCCGTAGGCAAATACGTTTGATACACGGGTAACCCGGCTGGTATCGGTATAAAAAGAATACAGGGTAGAAGCACCCAGCTCCAAGCCCGTTTCGGGTGCCGAGCTAAGTACCGGCAACAAAAAAAAGCTGGCGCTGCGGGTGCTGTCTTTTTCAAACAGCATTTTGCGCACAAATTTAGGGATTACCTTATTTATAAATTTAGGCTGTGCCCCGGCGGGCAACAGGTGTAAAAGCAGTAAGAAAACGAGTATGTATTTTTTCATGAACCGGCGTAGGGTATAAGCGCAAAGGTAGGTTTATTGTTTGACGGTTGCATTTGCTGTAGAAATAATCGTCTAAAATTTGGATTCGTCACTTTTATCCCCTATCTTATAAGCCCTTTTTGATTGGGAGGCACCGCAATAGTGGGGCCGGAACCTAATCGGTTTATCAGGAGGGTGATACATACATGGTTAATCACGAAATTAAGATAGCATTTGAAGAATACAGCAGTTTTGAAGAACTGAATGCTGCCGACCAGGCCCTGTGTCGCGAGGCGGTAAAAGCATTAGGCGGTTCGCATTCTCCTTATTCAAACTTTAGCGTGGGTGCTGCCCTGCGCTTGCAAAGCGGAAAAATAATTTACGGCAGCAACCAGGAAAATGCCGCTTACCCATCGGGCTTATGTGCCGAGCGGGTGGCCTTGTTTAACTGGGGTGCCAACTATGCTCACGATCCTATTGAGGCTTTAGCCGTAACAGCTTACACGGCTAAGTTCGTTATCAACAAACCTATTACGCCATGCGGCTCGTGCCTACAGGTACTGGCCGAGTACGAGAGGAAGCAAAAGCAGCCCATACGTACGTTGCTGTATTGCCAGGATGGTTCAACCTGGGTTACTAATGGGGTTGAGAGCTTTTTACCTTTCCTGTTTTTTGAAGACAGGCTGGTAAGCGTACCGGTATAAAAATGACGTAAACGACAAAAGCCGCTCTCGCAGCGGCTTTTGTTTTATTAATTAACTAAACTATTTACTAACTAAAACTAATTCTTATTTAAATACCGAGTATACGTTGGTTATTTTCCAGCCGCTTTCGGTGTTGGCCATTGTTACGTAATTGGTGCGGGTAAAGTTTTCAAATTTCATGTCTACCTTTACTACGCTCATATCGGCATTGCTTTCAATTTCGGTAGTAGTAGTAGTACATGCTTGTTTAACATTTTGATTTTGGTTGGCAAATTTCATAAGTTCGGCTTTATCAAAGCTAATTACATTTTTACCGCGTAAGATGCTGAACTTGGCCGATTGGTCTACCACCTCGTTCAAACCTGCATTGTTACCCATGGTCATGGCATTAACGTAAGTGGTAATGGCTTGGTTGCGGGTTATTACTGCTGCGGTTGGTTCGTCGGCTTTAACAACGTTTGTAACTACTAATAAGGCTAATCCTAAGAAAAGTGATTTTAAGGTTTTCATATCTTTAATTTTTTAATGTGAGTTATTTATTTTGTTTTATATCCATAAGACATACCCACCTGGCTAAACGTTACAAGTAATTTCACTATTATTGAAGATTTAACAAGTCTTTAACATATCGCTTTATTAACTTAGTTATTAGTTATAAAATGCGCACATTCCCTAACATTATGGTAACCTTTACTGCTATTATTTCAAAATTTGGCGAAATGGGGGAGAAAACGGGTTGGACCTATGTTGATATTCCGGCCGATGTGGCGCAACAAATTAAACCCGGTAACAAAAAATCTTTCAGAGTAAGGGGGGCTTTAGATCATTATACCATTGCAGGTGTTGCGGTAATGCACATTGGCAACGGCAGTTTTATACTTACCCTCAATGCCGATATGCGTAAAGGCATACACAAGCGCGAGGGTGCTATGTTACAGGTGAGCCTGGAAGAGGATGTTGATTTTAAACTGGTAGTGCCCGATGATTTGCACGAATGCCTGGCCGATGAGCCCGAGGCGCTCCATTTTTTTAACAGCTTATTAGAATCACACCGTCGGTATTTTGTAAACTGGCTCAACAGCGCCAAAACCATAGAAACCCGCGCCAAACGTATTGCCATGATATGCCACGCCATGAGTAACCGCATGACTTATTCTGAAATGATAAGAGCGGGCAGAAACCCCTCCTAAATCCTCCCCAAAGGGGAGGACTTTTAAAGCTATATAATTTACTCCCTTCCCTTCGGGGCGGGCCGGGGCGGGGTTTTATACCTCCTCATATAATCGTAACAAACTACAATTTTGCCGTCTTTAAAGCGGGCATCGTCTACCATGTCGGCCGAGTCGGGCTGGCCTTGTTGGTTTATCCAATATTGGGTATACCAGGTGGTCACACGTTCGTGCTCATGGTCTTTACTGATGACCGATTTGCAGTCTTTCACTTCAATGCGTAAATTTTTTAGGGCTTTTAAGGCTTCTTTAATGGCAAACATAAACTCGTGCCTGCCACCTTTATAAAATCCGCCGTCGTAGTAAACGGTCAGGCTATCGGCCACGCACTTACGCAGCAGTGCTGTATCGCCGGTTTCGTAAGCTTTAAGCGCGTTCATGGCCACCATCACGTTTTGATGATCGGGGTTCGTTATCCACCCGTCAGATTGCTTAATGGCATAAGCATAATGAGCATCACCTTTGAGGGTGGGCGGGCTTAAGTGTGCAGGCCTATTTTGACAGGCATGCAACAACAAAGCCACCCATATAAAAAAGTAAATTTTTTTCATGGCAACTGGTTAGTATAATTAAAACCCCGGTAAATGGGTGCAGGTTTACAACGAACTGTAAATCAATGAAAAAAATATGAAAATAAATAATATATTCATCCCGCAGGTAATAGAGCGCCAACCTTAATTTAGGTAATTTACCTTGTTTTTAGTATATTTGACTAATATTTTTAGCATTCCAAATAATTGTATTTCCCATTAAAAAGAGCTGTGTCTTTTTAAAAGAATTTATATGTCAGAGAATTCAGATCCTAACGAACAGTTACACAATATTATTCCGCTGGATGGCTTGTACGAAAACTGGTTTTTAGACTATGCCTCCTATGTAATTTTAGACCGTGCTGTTCCGCATATTTACGATGGTTTAAAGCCGGTACAACGCCGTATCCTGCATTCATTAAAGGAGATGGACGATGGACGCTTCAATAAGGCGGCCAACGTTATAGGTAACACCATGAAGTATCACCCCCATGGTGATGCTTCTATTGGCGATGCCATGGTACAGATAGGGCAAAAGAATTTATTGATTGATTGCCAGGGTAACTGGGGCGACCCTATTACCGGCGACTCGGCCGCAGCGCCGCGTTATATTGAAGCCCGCTTAACCAAGTTTGCGCTCGAGGTTGTATTTAACCCCGATACCACCGAGTGGCAGGCCAGTTATGACGGCCGTAACCGCGAGCCTATTACGCTGCCTGTAAAATTCCCGCTGTTGTTGGCGCAGGGTGCCGATGGTATTGCCGTGGGTTTGGCTACCAAAATTATGCCCCACAACTTTAACGAGTTGCTGGATGCGAGTATTGAAGTGTTAAAGGGTGTTCGGCCTAACCTTATGCCCGATTTCCCTACCGGGGGTATGGCCGATGCCACCAACTATAACGAAGGGCAGCGCGGCGGAAAGATCCGTGTGCGTGCCAAAATTATAGAGCGCGATAAGAAAACGCTTACCATTACCGAGGTGCCTTTTACCACCACTACCGGCGGATTGATAGACAGTATTATTGCCGCTAATGATAAGGGCAAGATCAAGATCAAAAAAATTGAAGATAATACCGCCCGGGATGTAGAAATTGTAGTGCATTTAGCGCCCGGTATATCGCCCGATGTTACCATTGATGCGCTGTATGCCTTTACCGATTGCGAAGTATCTATATCGCCCAATACGTGTATCATTTTAGATGATAAGCCGCACTTTTTAAGTGTGAACGATATTTTGGAGCAAAGCGTTGCGCATACCAAGCACCTGCTTAAACGCGAGCTGGAGATACGCCTGGCCGAGTTGAAGGAGAAGATCTTTTTCAGTTCCCTGCTCAAAATATTTATCCAGGAAGGGATGTACAAGCACCCCGACTACGAAACCTCGGGTAATTTTGACGTGGTGGTTGAAGTGCTGAACCGTTTGTTTGCACCCTTTTTACCCCAGTTTTACCGCGCCATACTGCCCGAAGATTATAAGAAGCTTATTGACAAACCCATGAGCAGCATTACCCGCTTCGACGTGAAGAAAGCGGATGAGCAGATGAAGACCTTGGAGAATGAGATCAAAGAGGTTAATCATCATCTTAGGCACCTGAACGATTATGCCATTGCCTGGTTTGTTAAATTGAAGGAGAAGTACGGCAAAGGTCGCGAGCGTAAAACAGAATTGCGCACCTTTGATAGGGTAGAAGCAGCGCAAGTGGCACTGGCCAACGTAAAATTATATGTGAACCGCGAGGATGGCTTTATTGGTGCCGGTTTAAAGAAAGATGAGTATGTATGCGACTGCTCGGATATTGACGAGATCATCGTGTTCCGTAACGATGGCCGCTGCCTCATTACCAAGGTGCAGGATAAGGTTTTTGTGGGTAAGGATATTATCCACGTGGCGGTATTTAAAAAGGGCGATGAGCGTACTGTGTACAACCTGTTGTACAAGGATGGCGAAAGCGGCACCATCTACATCAAGCGCTTTTCTGTGGTAGGTGTAACCCGTGATAAGGAATACGATTTGACCAAGGGCACCAAAGGCTCTAAAGTGCTTTACTTTTCTGCCAACCCTAACGGTGAGGCCGAGGTGGTGAATATCCAGTTGAAGCCACACTCTAAATTGAAAAAACTTCAGTTTGACCAGGACTTTGCCGAAATAGCCATTAAGGGCCGAAGCTCTATGGGTAACCAGGTAACCAAATACCCGGTTAAAAAAATACTGCTCAAAACCAAAGGAGTGTCTACCCTGGCAGGCCGCAAAATATGGTTTGATGATAATTTAAAGCGCCTCAACGCCGATAGCCGCGGCCGTTACTTAGGTGAGTTTGATGGTGAGGATAAGATCCTGACCGTGTTAGCGAACGGTACTTACGAACTCACCAGCTTTGATTTGAACAATCACTTTGATGATAAGATGCAGCTGATTGAAAAGTACGATGCCGAGAAAGTATTTGCCGTAGTGCATTACGATGGTAAATCGAAAAATTACCTGGTGAAACGTTTCGTGTTCGAAAATACGCCTGTGGGTAAGCAAAGCAGCTTTATTAGCGAAGAGCCGGGTTCAAAGCTCGTGCTGATCTCGAGTGCCGCGCAGCCTATTGTTAAGGTAGAGCAACTGAAAGGTAAAACGCAGGTGCAGGAACTGGTTGAACTCAACCTGACCGACCTTATAGATGTAAAAGGCATGAAGGCCATGGGTAACCGCCTCTCGGCCCACCCGGTGCAAACGGTTCAACTCATAGCCGAGCACGACGATGCCGAAGACGTACCAGACCCGGCTCCCGATTCGGTAGCCGATACCCAGGTGATAGCGGACGTAACCGAAGAAAAAGAGATTCCCGATGTGAGCCCCGAAAAGGCCGCCAGGATCATCGAGATGGAAATAACTAATCCGGAAGACGTAGATATAACAAAACCACTAAAAAAGAACGACGACGACGATATTGATCTAAGTAAAGGTCAGTTAGGCCTGTTTTAAACAACAAAAGGAGCCCACGAGGCTCCTTTTGTTGTTTAATTAACTATGCATGTATAATTCCCTCCCCCCGGGAGGGTTAGGGAGGGGTCTAATAAAGTAGTAAGTTGAAATTTTCCAAAGATGCAACACGAAGCTCCTTCCATCCAACAACCAGCCGCACTCCTCCCTATTATGGAATTAATAATAATTCCAATTAGTTAAGCACAATTAATTCCACAAAAAAAGGGACCTCATTTGAGGCCCCTTTTTTTATAGTATGTGGTTTGATTATAAAATCAGGATCAATACTAAAATGATGATGATGATAGCACCTACCGAAAGGTAAACACCACCGCCTGTTGCAGCTGCATTAGCTTCTTTTTTCAGGTCTTTCAACTCAGCTCTTAACTCTTTGCGTTCTGCTTTGGTTAAGTCTGATTTGTCCATAGATCTGATCTCTTCCACACGGGTTTTGATCTCTTCTACACGAGCATTTCTTTCTTCAGCAGTTTTAGTAGCGTAGTACTCTTTGTAGTTTACACCGCCATCGTTAGTAGTTGCTGCATTAGATGTAAAAGCAACAAAGCTCAACATCAGGGTTGTCATTAGTAGATAAATTTTCTTTTTCATGGGATTGTAGATTAATTTACGATATACACATTACATTATTTTGACATATAATGTTTCAAAAAAAATCATTTCCCCGTTTTTTTTAAATACTAATGAAGTACGATGCCTCAAACACATGCCCTTTGTCCAATTTTTGAATGGCCGGTTTGTTACTGATATCAGTTGATGCACCGGCAGCATCGGCATAGCCTAACCATGGCTCAATGCATACAAAGTCGGCGCCGGGCTTGGCCCAAATACCTAAATGCTTGAAGTGTGGATATTCAATGCTTAAAGTATTTTCATGCTTTGTAGACTTGATAGTCACCATTTTCGATTGAATATTTTTAAATACCAATGCATCGGCATCGAACAAATGGCGGGTTAAAAATAAACTTTTACCATTAAGCGCAACCGGGTGCGTTTCGCCGCTAAAATAGCCGTCTTTGTTAAGCAGGTGGGTTTCCAGGTTTTCGTTAACCTCAAATTCAAGGTAGTAGTCTTCGTAACTATCATTCTTGCCAAAGGGAATATTAAAAGCCGGGTGACCGCCTACCGAAAAGTAGATAGCCTTGTTATCAAGGTTAATAACTTTGTAAGTAACCCGCAGGGCATTGTCTATCAAATCATATAATACCTGTAAAGCAAACTGGTAAGGGTATACAGCCTGCGTTTCTTCAGTAGCTGCAAGTTGGAATACGGCATGTTTTTCTTTTGCTTCGGCTACCTCAAATTCCGACTGGCGGGCAAAACCATGGCGGGGTAGGTGGTAAGTTTGGGCGTCTACGTGTAGTTCGTTATTTACTAAACCGCCTACAATAGGGAATAGGTTGGGGGCATGCCAGGGCCAAATGTTTTCATCGGCTTGCCACATGTGCTCTGTTTGTGTGGCTTTGTTAAATAGGGAACTAAGCTGTGCGCCTTTAGGGCTTATTGCCACTTTAAGGTAGTCGTTTTCAATAATGGTCATAGCAGATGCGTGTTTCGGCTAAAATAATGATTTAATCATCATCATCGTCGCGTTTCTTTTTAGCTTCTAGTATAACAAAGGCACTGCGTTTTGGTGCTGGCATAATCGAATTTTCTCCTTTTACAGATTTCCAAACTACTTCGTTCAGCTCCAGATCGGGTATGGCATCTTCTTTGGCAAAGTTGAACAGCTCCGACCGGCGGCTGCTTTCATTAACTGCCACATTGCGTTGCTCGAGGTTGACTTGCGCAGGTTTGGCATTGTAAGGTGTAAAATTTGGCTTATCGGTAAAGCAATCATATAACGGGATAGCAGCAGCATCGTACTGGCTCATGGGCGGTAGGCCCAAAATAAGCTCCATGGTACGTAGTACGCCCGAGGTGGAATACATGTTATTGATCACTGCATTGCGCTTTACATAAGGACCCGCAACAAACACTGGCGACCGGTGCGCATCCACATGGTCGGGGCCGTTTTGGGCATCGTCTTCCAGAACGAACACTACCGACTCTTTCCAGATGGGGCTGTGCGACAGGTGTTCGATAAATAAGCCTACACCCTGGTCATTATCGGCCACGGCCGCAATAGGCGAAAGCTTACCTTTTTTTTGTCCGCTGGTATGGTCGTTAGAAATACGGATGGTATTAAAGCGCGGCACGGCGTTAATAGCCAGCAGCGAGTCGAAATCTTTGGCCCAGGTTTGCTCGCGGTAAACATCCTTAATATCCATATCAAAACCCGGGGAATGAGGAGCCACATGCCCTTCCAACGTTTTAATATTGGCCTTGCCCATGGCGCCAAATTCGCCGTAAGTGCGGTAGGTTAGGCCTGCACGTTTGCAATAATCCCATATAAAACCATCGCGTGGGTGAGCCACCTTGCGCGAGCCTTCAAAATCGTAAGTACCGCCACGGTTACCGTAGCTGGTAGGCCAGTTCTTCTCCACAAAATCGGTTGCGTAGGCTGCGGTGCTCCAGTTATGACCATCGGCGCTTACCTCGGCATCAACATAAAAATTGTCGAGCAGTACAAAGTCATTTGCAATGGCATGCAGGTTTGGCGTCACCTTTTTGCCGAAGATGCAAAGCGAGGTATCGCCGTTACCTTGCGGCAAATCACCCAAAACCTGGTCATAAGTACGGTTTTCCTTAATAATGTAGAACACATATTTCATGGGCGATTTATCGCCCGTTTTATGCGGAATAGGGTTGCCTGCCGTTACCACAGGTTTATTTTCCTTATTGTTGAACGGCGTATTAGCGTAAACCTGTTTGGTATAAGCTTTCAATTGATCGGGGCTGGGCTGTGCAATGAACGACAGCGTGCCTTTAAATAAGCCGCCAATATATTGCTCACGGCTGTTGATGGAACCCACATGGTGGCCGCTGTTGTCTAACTTGCTCAAAGGCTGCGGACCGTTAGGGTTAGCCATAGAGGCAAAGCCTTTACCATTAGCCACCAATAATTTACTACCCAGAATTTTTAGGTTGGTTGGATACCAGCCAACCGGGATAAAGCCGCGGCTTTGGCTGCTGCCCGGTTTGCTTACATTAAAAACGGCAACACAGTTATTGTCGGCATTGGCAATGTAAAGTGTTTTGTTATTGGCAGATAGGGCCAGTCCGTTGGTGGTAGAACCGGTTAAGCGTGTAGGGTATAAGGAGGCCGAAATGGTTTCGATCACCTTATTGGTTTGGGTCTTGATGACCGACACACTGTTATCATTAGCATTGGCAGCATAGAGTAGTGTATTCTTCTTATTCAGCAATAATTCGTTGGGATGGCTGCCGGTGGTAATGCTTTTAATAATGCGTTGCGTGGCCGTATCAAATACCACAACCTTATCGGCTCCCCATAATGAAATGTAAAGCAAGTTATCGTTAGGCGATAGGATGCAGCTATAGCTTTCGGCAGGTAATTTTATTTTATTGCTAATTTTTCCTGTTTGTGGGTTCAGGATGTACAGGCAACTGTCTTCCTTGGTTACCGTATAAAGCTGCGTGTTGGCTTTGTTAACCGCTATACCGGCTGGGCCAACCTTGTTAGGCCAGGGCTTGCCTAAACGCAATGTATCGGGCTTGCCCAGTTTATTGTTACTGATGTTGAAACGGTAGATCCAGTTATCGTTACCGCCAGAGGCATACAAATACTTTTCATCATGGCTGAACGCCAGGCCGTACCATGATTTGGCCAGTACGCACTGGTCTAACTGCTGCTCAGTTTTAGGGTCTATCAGCTGTACTGACTGCGTGCTTTGGCCGTTATTGGTAGCCGCCAGCAAACGGCCCGACGCGGAGAGTTGAATGTTTAAAGGAAGATCGCCCAAGGGTAAGGAGCGCCCCGCCGGGCTTAGTTTCCAACCATTAGGCAACAATACTTGCCCGGTGGGCATTTTGCCCGGAACCTGGGCACTGGCATTGATATATGTTAAAGAGCAACTTAAAGCTATGAAGAACAATTTTTTCATCTTAGCTCAAAACTACTTCAAAGCGCGTTGAAAATGCCTCGCTTAATCAAAACTTAACAATATGTTATTATTTAGAAAACCTGAGGTTGGCTTTAATAACAGAATCTTTTTGAGCCGGAGTTAGTTTGTAATTAAACTTGAATAAAGACCCTTCCCAGTCGCCATAGGATGGATTGGGTAACACAATGTATTTACTGCCAAATTGTGAGGTAAGGCGTGTGGTTACACTGTTACGGCTGCTTTCGGTAGGGTGATTGTCGTACAGCTTGTCAAAATCGGCCAGGTTATCGCCGCATAGGAGAGCGATGTTATATTGATTAAGCACCTGCAAGCGGCGGCTTTCTTTGCTCGAACTGCCCGATTTTAGCATCAAATGAGCATTATCGGCATTGGGCATATTGTAGCGTTGCAGGTTTTTCAAAGTGCCGGGGCGCTCGTCTTCATCGCGGTTGGTAATGTAGAATACGGTTACACCCTTGCTTGCTGCATATTTGAAAAAATTGGGTGCGCCGGCAACGGTATCGCACTCGGCTTTAGCGGTCCACTGTTTCCAGGTAGCCAGGTCATATTCCCGGTTGTTAATGGCTCGCTGTACATCATATGGGCTGTTGTCTAAAATGGTTTCGTCAATATCGCTTACCACGGCCAGGGGTTTGCCGCCGGTTTGTTTCAAGGCTTCATCTAACCGCAATTTGGCCAAGTTGTAAGCCTGAAAACATAAAGCCCTGTACTCTGCCGAACGCTGCTGCCACAACGACGCCCATACCTTGCCATTATTAACCGTAGAGGTGCTGCCTGTTTGAGAAACTTTTTTGGTGGTACTGCAAGCCGTAAGCAAAGCAATACAGAGTAATAAACCGGTATGTTGTTTCATGATGCTCGAAAATGATTTTGCTGCCACCAAAGCTACTAAACTCTGTATAAACATAAAAACGCCGGTTGTTTTAACCACGGCTTCAATATCGGCTAATGGCTCACATGTCTCCGGCTTAAGTAACCAGGTATGGGTAATTGACTACAGTAGTTATTACTGAGCGATCTGTTTAAAAGTAAAGCCTCCGGGCATAACACTCGGAGGCTTTAATATAAATAGCGGTATCTATTTTTACAAAGTAGCCATATCAATTACAAAGCGGTAATGAACATCGCCTGCTAAGGTGCGTTCGTAAGCCTCGTTGATCTGGTCAATGTTGATCACTTCTACATCCGAAGTAATGTTGTGTTCGGCGCAGTAATCCAGCATTTCCTGGGTTTCTTTAATACCACCCACTAATGATCCTACCAAGCTGCGGCGACCCATTATAAATGGAAATGCGCCAACCGGGGTAGGCTCTGGTGGAGCACCCAGCAATACCATTACACCATCTGTATTTAACAGGGCCAGGTACTCGTTATAATCGTGTGGGGCCGATACGGTATCAATAATGAAATTGAAACTATTGGCCAGTTCTTTCATCGTATCAGGATTGGTAGTCAGCGCAAAATGGTGTGCGCCTAATTCGTTGGCATCCTTTTCTTTTTTAGGCGAACGGCTTAACATGGTAACTTCGGCACCCATAGATGCTGCCAGTTTAACGGCCATGTGGCCTAAGCCGCCTAAACCTACTACGGCTACCTTATCGCCCGCTTTAACACCCCAGTGGCGCAAAGGCGAGTAGGTGGTAATACCTGCACACAGTAAAGGCGCTACTTTTTCTAAAGGCAACTTATCACTAACCGATAATACGAAGTGTTGCGTTACCACAATATGGCTTGAGTAACCGCCCAGTGTGGTGTATTGCTTATCCTGGCTTAAAGAGTTATAGGTTTGCGTATGGCCATTTTCGCAGTATTGCTCCAAATCCTGCTCGCAGTTGCTGCAGTGCATACACGAGTCTACAAAGCAACCCACACCTACGGTATCGCCTTCTTTAAATTTGGTTACGTTGGAGCCCACACGGGTTACCTTGCCTACAATTTCATGGCCGGGAACAGATGGGTAAACGGTGCCGCCCCATTCGTTACGGGCGGTATGAATATCGGAGTGGCAAACACCACAAAACAGGATTTTGATCTCCACATCATCAACACCCGGTTCGCGGCGGTCAAATGTATATGGAGCAAGAGGTTGGTCTGCAGCTTGTGCAGCATAGGCTTTTACTGATGTCATTTTTATTTTTATTGAAGTTTGTGCAAAGATGGTTACGTACTTTATAAGTTTTGCTTCAAGAGTGTAATAATGACAATTGCCTTATTGTTTGCCAACTTACTTAAATGTTGCAACATTAATTATGGTGCCATTTATGTTACATCATATTTCTTACCCAATTGCCGTACATCGCTATCTTAAATTTAATTAAACCCAGCGCTTTATTTACAGTCAAAATGTATATCATAACGCGCTAAAACCGCTTTATGATAAGTTAAATGCCGAGGAAATAGATTTTTTTGCTGATGCTGCCCGTCACTCGTGACGGGCTTTTTTTATTTAAGCCCGCTCATGTAGCTTCTTCAAAATTTCTGCTTGCAGTTAATTGCTAAAACTCCTATGTTTAGTACGATTTGAATACCTTAAATTTTAGCATAGCTGCATGAAACACGTTATACCCTTCCAAAACAGCCACGACGCGGTAACTACTTTAGATAACGGCGGGCGGTTTTACAATTTGTTTAGCGAAGCTAACAACGGTCAGATCTCTACACAGGAAGTGGCCAGGGTGGCCGGTTTATTTACAGATAAGCAAAAGATCGTTCTATACTTCGCCATCTCTATTGGCAGGCTCAAGGCGCCTTTTCAGGATATTGTTAAATCGGCTTTTACCGAAATTATGAAACAGGCTTATGAGAGATATAAGCCACAAGAGTTGCCTGCATCTGTAGCGCTAACCCAGGGTGTAATATCTTCCAACGCCATTATTACCGGTATCCCTAAAATGGTAGAATCGAAGCGCGATTTTAAAGGGTTTATTTTTGTTCCACCCGGTGTAATGATACCTATTATTGACCGGTACGACATTTACGAAATGCGCGACCATGAACACGCCGAACCGCTATTGATTGCCCATGCCCGCGGCCCACAAAAGTTACCCGAAGAAATGATCAGGGTGGCAGGCGTACTTAAAGAAATTAAACTGAAGGTGGACGGGGTAGAAACGAAGAAGATGTTTTTAGAGGCATTATATTATGCGGATGGGGATTGATGGAGGTTTGAAGTAGCGCTTTGTGCTGGCGCACGCGTGTCGCGTGTGCCTTAAGAGCTTACAAGTATTCAATCGAAACTAATCCTTTACCGCCGGCATAATCAATAGCACTTGAGTATTTCCAATGTTCCGGCTCATTTACAAATCCAGCTTCCACGGGGTTATTGTGGATATAATCTGCTTTTTGTTCAATTACTTCAGCACTCCACAATTCTATAGGTTTATTATGATGCTGCCAAAACTGGTTTGTTTTAACGTTACTACTCTTGGCCGCCGCCCGTTTAAACATCCATAACATCCACTCTTTGCGCGATTCCTGAACATTCGATTCTATGCTTTTAATGAGTTGTTTGGCTGTATGTTCTTTAAACCGGCCTAAAATAATTTCAGGATTGTTGTCTTTGGCTTTGTAAATTAAATGAACGTGATTGGTCATGATGCACCAGCAGTAAACTTCCATACCTAAATTGCTTTTGCAATAATTCATGCTATCTACAATAATTTCGTTATACAGCGGACGAGTAAATACATCTATCCAATATATCGTGGCAAAGCTTGCAAAATATAGACCTTCTTTATTGTGGAACTTGTACTTACGGCTCATTATTAATTGTTGCACTAATATATAATATCCGATTGAATATGGCACACGCGACACGCGTGCGCCAGCACAGGGGGTCTCTCGTAGAGGACCCTGCGATGCTGTTTATGCAGAATGAGTCACTTGGTTACGCAGGGTCCTCTACGAGAGACCCTGCGAAGACGGAAATTCTATAGGTTTATTATGATGCTGCCAAAACTGGTTTGTTTTAACGTTACTACTCTTGGCCGCCGCCCGTTTAAACATCCATAACATCCACTCTTTGCGCGATTCCTGAACATTCGATTCTATACTTTTAATGAGTTGTTTGGCTGTATGTTCTTTAAACCGGCCTAAAATAATTTCAGGATTGTTGTCTTTAGCTTTGTAAATTAAATGAACGTGATTGGTCATGATGCACCAGCAGTAAACTTCCATACCTAAATTGCTTTTGCAATAATTCATGCTATCTACAATAATTTCGTTATACAGCGGACGAGTAAATACATCTATCCAATATACCGTGGCAAAGCTTGCAAATATAGACCCTCTTTATTGTGGAACTTGTACTTACGGCTCATTATTAATTGTTGCACTAATATATAATATCCGATTGAATATGGCACACCCGACACGCGTGCGCAAGCATGTATTAGTTTTTTTATCGCTGGCGCACGCGTGTGCTTTGGTAAGTGATGTACAGCTAATTACTTGTATGATTGTATAGGCACACGCGACACGCGTGCGCCAGCACAGGGGGAAAATTACGATAGTTTAGGATTTAATTTAATCTATATGATATTATTTAATAAATAGAAGTTAAATTTATGACTTAAACAAATTATAGTTTATATTATGAAAAAACATTTTAACTTATTAGTATCAGTTTTTGCAGCATCTTTATGTTTGCTTTGGAGTTGCCAAAAATCATCGGAATTAACACAGTCTTCGGAACAGGAAAAAGTGCTAAAATCTCTCGCTGTTAAATCCACGCCAACACCTCAAATAGGCACAAATTGTAGTGTTTGTCAAACCACTCCGCCAACCGCGTATACAGGGCTAAGCAATGCTGAAATAGATCTGTTTCCAGCATTAGGCACAGATACTACAGCATATAGTAAAGGAATGCTTCAAGGATACAAAGATGTGGTAGAGTTTGGTGATGATTATCCAATAGTGCCACTTCAATGTAGTGGTTCACAATTGATTAGCTTAGAAATTACAGGTAGTAGTACAGATGGATATGGTATAAGTGCGGTTTTTGCTGTAGCTAATTGTACCGGAACTACATGGGGAGATGTAAAGTGTCAATTAACAAATGCTTGTGCCCCTAAATCATTTAGAGAGCAGTTGTTTTTCAATAAACAATACACGGGATCACGTACACTTAAACAACAGGCTTTCGATCAAGGCCGCTACATGGGATTTTATAATGCTATAACCAAACAGCCAATTGCTGGCGCATAAAAAAGTATATCTAATGTAGAATGAAAGTTAATTTACCAAAAAAAGCCGGTCTCCCGGCTTTTCTCATTATGGATTCGTCTTCTTCGCATCCTGCATAGGGTTACCGCCTGTGCTGGCTCCCCGTATGGTGTTCTGCTGTTTAAACAGCTCGAAACGGGTGGGGGTGTATTGTTGCGGCCAGCTGTTGTTGCCTTCGTTAATGTCGGCAGTTTCGCGGTAGGGGTCAAGTTTTATGCTTTTCACCTCTTTGGTTTTGGCAAATACCTTGGTTACGTTAAACTCATTGTGGCGCCATATATAGGCCGATATCTTTTCTAATTCCTTGCTGCCATCGGCGTAGTTCCATTCGATGAACAGGGGCATAGGCAAGCCGCCTTTGTTGCTGAAATTCACCTCGTAAAAGTAGCTTTGGTTAGTGTACAGCTTTTTCTCTTCGGGGCTAAGGGCATCGTACATGGCTTTGTAGCTTTGCTCGGTTACGGGCGTGGCGGCAAAGCGGTCGTACTTGCTGTAAAAATCCTGCAGGGAGGTATCGGCTTCTACGGCAAAACGGGTGCCTGCAGCTTTGTTGCGGGTGGTGCTAATGTTGGTCAAGTTACGATCAAACTGGGCACGGTCAAAGCTGCTTTCTACCTGCGGGTTTTTGGTGTTGAGGCGATAAAACTTTACGCTGTCTATCGAGATATCAACCGGGTCGGTGCCGTAGAACCAACCGCGCCAGTACCAGTCTAAATCCACCGCCGAGGCATCTTCCATGGTGCGGAAAAAGTCGGTTGGGGTGGGGTGCTTAAAGGCCCAGCGTTTAGCGTAAGTTTTAAAGGCATAGTCGAACAGTTCGCGGCCCATTACGGTTTCGCGCAGTATATTTAAAGCCGTAGCCGGTTTGGCATAAGCATTAGGCCCAAAGCGTTGAATGTTCTCGGAGTTGGTCATGATAGGCTCCAGCTCATCTTTAGGCAGCTTCATGTAATCTACAATTTTATAAGCCGGACCACGGTTGCTCGGGAAATTAGGGTCCCATTCCTGCTCGGTTAAATACTGGCAAAAAGTGTTCAGCCCTTCGTCCATCCAGGTCCACTGGCGCTCATCCGAGTTCACGATCATTGGGAAAAAGTTGTGACCCACCTCGTGGATAATTACACCGATCATGCCGTTCTTGGTAGCTTCACTATAAGTGCCATCTTTTTCAGCGCGGCCATAGTTAAAGCAAATCATGGGGTACTCCATACCGTTGCTGGCCTCAACCGAGGTAGCGCAGGGGTAAGGGTAAGGGATAGTGTATTTAGAATACGTTTTAACCGTATGCGCTACTACCTTGGTGCTGTAACGACGGTAAAGCGGGTAAGCCTCGGGCCCGTAAACCGACATGGCCATTACCTTGCGGCCGCCATCAATTTGCGCAGCCATGGCATCCCACACCACCCGGCGCGATGATACCCAGGCAAAATCCCTTACGTTTTCGGCGTGCCAGTTCCACACCTTGCGGGCGGTGGTGTGACCTTTTAGCGCGTTTTTAGCCTCGGCTAAATTAACTACCTCTACAGGTTCTTTAAACGAGTTTTGCGCCTGCTGCCAGCGTTTGTACTGGGCGGCAGTAAGTACCTGCGCATAGTTGGAGCATTGGCCGGTGCCATCCACTACGTGGTCGGCTGGTACATTTAGGGCTACCTTAAAATCGCCGAAGGCTAAAGCAAACTCACCACGGCCGGTAAACTGCTTGTTTTGCCAGCCCTGAAAATCGCTGTACACAGCCATGCGGGGATACCACTGCGCCATAGTGTACAGGTAATTTTTATCCTCGGGGAAGTATTCATAACCACCGCGGCCGCCAATGGTTAAACGATCTGATATGTTGTACCACCAGGCTATCTTGAAAACAAATTTTGCGCCCGGTGCAAGCGTTTGCGGCAGCTCAATACGCATCATGGTTTCGTTAATGGTATATTTTAAAGGGTTGCCTGCGGCATCTTTGGCGCTCACAATGTGGTTACCCAAATCGAGGTTGTGGCCCATAATAGACTGCAACTGGCGCAGGCTCATCTTATCCTGCATTTTACTGCCATCAAACTTGCTGCTTTCGGCGTCTTTTTTATGCTCGTTCTCGTCCAGCTGTAACCACAGGTAAGTTAGCGGGTCGGGCGAGTTATTGTAGTAGGTAATGGTTTCGGTACCGTCGAGGCGCTGCTTATCATCATCCAACTTGGCCACAATATCGTAATCGGCTTTTTGCTGCCAGTATTTGGGGCCGGGCGCGCCCGATGCCGAACGGTAGCTGTTAGGGTCGGCCAGGTAGGTGCTGCCCAGTTGTTCAAATTTATTGCCGTGGTTAGAGCCCGGGTTGTTTTGTATTTGCTGGGCTTGCAGGGCAGTAGAAAGCAAGAGCGAACCTGCCATTAAAAAGTACAGTTTTTTCATCGGAAATGAATTAGAGCAAAACGCTCGATACACATAATTAACGCTATGCCAAATATAGCAGATGACAGGAATAAAGTCCATTCCCGGCGCTGTATTTTAATGATATTGAGTAAAATAAATGATACCGTTAAGATGCTAAGTACAATAAGCACCTGCCCAAACTCCAGCCCTAAATTAAAGGCAAAAAGCTGCGCCGTAATGTTGGTGCTTTTGCCCAGCAGGCTTTTTAAATAGTTGGAGAACCCCAGCCCATGTATCAGCCCAAAGAATAGCGCCAGTATGTAGGTGGTACGTATAGTGCCCGGCGAGCGTTTTTTTTTCAAAATGTTGATCAAACTGGTAATCACGATGGTGACAGGGATCAAAAATTCGATGAGTGAGGTGTTAATGTGGATGAGATTGAGTGCGCTCAGTGCCAGCGTAATGGTGTGCCCTATGGTGAAAGCAGTAACCAGGATGAGTACTTTGCGCCAGTCGGTAAGCAGGTAAACACCGCAAAGGGCGGTTACGAACAAGATATGGTCGTACCCCTGCCAGTCGCAAATGTGCTGCCAGCCCAGTTCAAAATATAAAGGAAAGTCGTGCATCGGCTTTTAGTAAATAAACCGATAATAATAGTTTATTTTGCGTATATCTGAAAACTTGTATAGCGTATGTTACAATACCTGGTTGCGGCCTGCTTAAGTACATTTCACCCGTTTTATGTGAGCGTTACCGAAATTAACCATAACGCCAAAACGCAATCGGTAGAAATTAGCTGCCGCATGTTTTATGATGACCTGGAACACGTGCTCGAAAAGCAATACCGCACGCAGCTGGACATTGTTCACCCTAAAAACAAGGAACAGCTAAACCAATTCATTAATGATTATGTGCACCGGCACTTGTTAATTAAGGTGGATGGCAAACTGCTTAACCCGGCTTACGTTGGTTTTGAAATTCAGGAGGATGGTGCCTGGGCGTACCTGGAAGTAAAAGGCGTAACCAAAGCGCAAAAAATTGAAGTGCACGACGATCTGTTATTTACTGAACACCCCGAACAGATAAACATGCTGCATGTTACCGTGAACGGACAACGCAAAAGCACCAAGCTGGATAACCCGGATGCTAATGCCAGCTTTGCATTTTGATAAGAGACTGTTGCCAATTGCAACTTAAAGAATAGGTATGAAGTATCAATCAGACAGAAATATTCTTACCGGCGTAGTAGTTTGGGGAGCCATTGGAATGATCGTGTTTTGCGTTGTGAACATGGTCTGTACCGATATTAATACCTGGTGGCTAAGCGGTATTTTAGAAATAGTTGCCGGTTTACTGCTTTGGATGTGGCTGAGTACTTATTATAATATTACCGGCACTCAGCTTTACTACCGTTCGGGGCCGGTTAATGGGGTGATAGATATTAAGCAGATACACACTATCATTTCACATAAAAGTATGTATACTGGTTTAAAACCAGCGCTGGGCAGTAAAGGTTGCATCATTAAATACAACCAGTTTGACGAGATTTACCTGTCGCCCAAAGCACAGAAAGATTTTATAGCCCAACTGCTCACCATTAATCCGGCTATAAAAGTGGTGGCTACTCCGCCGCAGGAATTACAAAAATAAACCGAAATTATTGCAGGTCTTCGTCGGGCAGGTGATCGTCTTCTTCCGGGTCAGGCTCGCCTAAATCATCGTTAACACGTATTTCATGCAGGTCGTTCTCGTCTTCAGCTTCATCGTCGTAAGCTTCATCATCGTCATCGGCCAGGTCGGCATCCGAGTCATCATCAGGAGTACTGCTTGCCTGCAGGCTATAAGCCAGTATTTCCTGCCATTCGGTGGCTTGTTGTAGGGTAATCATCATCGTCTTGTGCTTTGCTTATATTTTTAACAGCAGGCTTTGCGTAAATGTTTAAAGTATTTGGAATGAATTGGCGTCATATAAGCCTTTCGCCTGACGTTATAAATCCGATGTCAATTTATCTTGCTGGATAGTGGGATGTATGCAGAAACTGTATTCGCCAAACTATTTACTTTAAAACTTGTTGCTATAAGTCATAAATAACATCGGCTTGATGCATTACCCTTAAAATTACTTACTTTGGGCCTATTCAAGCAATAAACGACCTTCATTTATACAATTAAAATTTTAGTCGATCATGAAAATTTCACTTATTCCCATAGCTTTAGCGGCTGTAGCTTTACTATCGCAGGGCTGTGTAAGTACCAAAAAGTACCAGTCGCTGCAAACCAATTATGACAGTTTGCAAAACAAGCAAAAAGATTTGAACATCAGGTTCTTAAACAGTCAGCAAGATCTGGCTTCGGCAAACGTTAGGGTAAAAAGTTTGGAAGAACAAATTGCCGCAGGCCGTTCAAACCTATCGGCATTACAGGCCGCTTTAGATAAGTGCTTAACTTCATCGGGCCAGGGTAATGTGAACATTTCTAAACTGGTAGATGAAATTAACTCCTCTAACAAATACATACAGCAACTGGTAAACAGCAAAAACAAGAGCGATTCGTTGAATATGGTGTTAACCAACAACCTTACCCGCTCGTTAAGTGCTGCCGAAAGTAAGGATGTAGATGTACAGGTGCTGAAAGGCGTGGTGTACATTTCCTTATCTGATAACATGCTGTACAAATCGGGCAGCTTTGAGGTGTCAGATAAATCGGCCGAGACATTGAGCAAGATTGCTAAGATCATAACCGACTACAAAGACTACGATGTGCTGATTGAAGGTAACACCGATAATGTGCCTATTTCGAAAGGTGCCATCCGTAATAACTGGGATTTAAGTGCCCTGCGTGCATCATCGGTTGTGCAGGCATTACAAAACACTTACCGTGTAGATCCTAAGCGTTTAACCGCAGGTGGCCGCGGCGAATATAACCCAATTGCCAGCAACGATAGCGAAGCAGGTAAAATGAAGAACCGCCGCACGCAAATTATCATTACTCCTAAATTGGATCAGTTTATGGACCTGATTGAAAAAGCACCGGAGAAGAAATAACCGGGTTTAAAATAAAACGAAAGCCGCCGCATTTATGTGGCGGCTTTTTTTGTAGGCGCTGCTTTTTGAAATGCTATGGTCTAACACAGTTTGTCATGCTGAGCTTGTCGAAGTATTTGCCGCTTTACTAAGTCTTCGACAAGCTCAGACTGACACGGTGCAATGTTTAAGGGTGACTATCATGACAACCTTGTTAAAGACTTAGCCGCTTCAAGTGTTCTATATCCCAGGCTAACGAATGCAGTATGATTGCAAAAGCGGTAAAAAAACAAAAGCCCGATGTTTCCATCGGGCTTTGTCACATCCAGCACTGTTGGTTTAAACTACTGGTATTGTATATAAATAGGTTGCGGTTTGTATTTTAACACTTCTTGCGGTGTTAACATATGGTGCGGTGCCTTTTTTAAATCGTTTTTGTAGAACAATTTAAAGCCGGTGAACTGTACAGGTTCAGGGAAAATATGATTGCGGTAAGTACCCAATTTCAAATCTGGTTCGCCCCAGCCATCCATGTCTATTACCACCTGCACCTCGGGGCGCAGTTTAATGTTTTTATAGTTGGTCACCATTTTACGGGTAAAGCGGTGCACAATTAAAATTTTAGGAGGCAGGTTGTTCTTCTTCACCAAATCGGCCAGGTATTTACTGGCAAAATTGATATCCTCGGCATCATAAGTTCCAATTTTACGGCCTGGTTTGCTGCCATCTTTCATCGAAAACTCAGGGTCCATACCAAAATGCACATTTGGCATCAGCAGGTATTTCTCCAGCAAAGGCAATTCAGATTGTATGTTGCTTAACGAAACCTGCACATCTAAAAATACCAGTGCGTTAATTTCTTTAGCCATAGAAAGCACACTGTCGATTTGCTTGAACGGCATACGGTAGCGGTATTTGCCGTCTTTACCGCCATCGCCTTGTGCTACTACGGCAATATAATGCAGCGCAGGTATTACAGGTATTTTAGCATCGGCTTTTTGCCAGCTTTTTACTTCGCCTTTTAACTTGGCCAGCATTTCTTTAGGTGGCAATTCACCTAAAATGCCCATCTTTTTACTGTAAAGGTTACCATAAAACGCAACAATACGGTTAAATGGTAATATAGCGCCATTTAACGGATAAGGCTGGTTTTTAACCGGCCAGCGGCCAGTAGTATCGCCATTGGCTAAATATTTATTTAAGCTGTCATATTTAGCTTTGTCAACAGGGGTAGAAGTGTTGGCAATTTTGATGGTATCTTCTGTAGCTGCTGCACCAGAAGCGGTTTTGGTGCCAGCTTTGCCGGCTTTACTATTTTCTGTGCAATTAGAAAGCAAAACAAGTGATGACAGGAGCAGCGAAGAAGAAAACAGTAGGGCTTTAAATTTCATAATGTAGATAGGTGCCTTAGCGGCAATGTAGCGTGTAGCGTAAAATATTTTAGCGTTAATAAAATTTTTTGCGTTGTAAAACGTTGTAAATATAATTAATACGCTAATTAGTTGTAGTTAAATTTAAACTTAAATTTTGTGGAACTTGCCAAAAACGCCTAAAGGTAACTTAGGTCCGGCGGTTGCCTGTAGGTATAGTTCTCCAATTTCAAGGTTCTCCACCTTAGGATAGGCGCTTTTAATCAAATTCTCCACAATGACCGAGGAGAAGCCCAGCGAGTAAGTATTCAGGATTAGAAAGTGCTCAGCGGGATCTAAAAGTTCTACCACATCGTTCATCATTTCGTTAATGTGGTCTTCCAGTTTCCATTTTTCGCCGTTAGGGCCATGTCCGTAAGCTGGTGGATCGAGGATGATGCCGTTGTACTTTTTACCGCGTTTAATTTCGCGCTTTACAAATTTGAGGGCATCTTCTACTACCCAGCGTATATCTTTCAGGTTAGAGATCTCCTGGTTCTCGTTAGCCCAGCTTACCACTTGCTTAATAGAATCTACGTGCGTGGTATCGGCACCGGCGCTCCGTGCTATGAGCGATGCGCCGCCGGTATAAGCAAACAAGTTAAGTACTTTAGGTTTGGGCGTTTTAAAACGTTTGATGTTTTCGGCAATATAATCCCAGTTTACGGCTTGCTCAGGGAAGACACCTAAGTGTTTAAATGAGGTAAGGGCCATGCGCAGCTTAATGGCAGCGTTCTCATTTTTATACTCGATATGCCAGCGGTCGGGTGTATTAGGGTTTTTCTTTACCCATTCGCCCGCGGTGGCCGAACGGCCTTTAAAGCGAATGTGGTGCAGCTTTTGCCACTCCGACTGAGGTAGCGTTTTACTCCATACCGCCTGCGGCTCGGGCCTGATGAGGATAACCTGCCCAAAGCGTTCCAGCTTTTCAAAATCGCCGCAATCTATCAGTTCGTAATCTTTCCAGTGCGATGGGGTGAGGAGTTGGATCATTTCTGTTGTCTGTTTTGAGTTGTCTGTTGTCAGATAACTGTATCCAGACTATGCAAAGGTAAAAAAAAGAAAACAATCACCCATAAGCAGAATTACTTAACAGGCAACAGGCAACAGGCAACAGGCAACAGGCAACAGGCAACAGGCAACAGGCAACAGGCAACAGGCAACAGGCAACAGGCAACAGGCAACAGACCTACAACTTATCCTTAGCCGCCTGTGTAAACTTACTGGCAAACACGAAGTCGTTTAGTTCCTGGTTATCGGTATGGGCAATGTCTTTATTGCTGCCTTCCCAGGCTTTTTTGCCCTGGTGTAAAAAGATGATGTGATCGCCAATCCCCATTACGGAGTTCATATCGTGGGTTACAATCACGGTGGTGATCTTATATTCCTGGGTTAACTCGTTAATCAGTTCATCAATCACAATGGAGGTTTTGGGATCCAAACCGGAGTTAGGCTCATCCACAAACAAATACTTAGGCTCCATGGCAATAGCGCGGGCAATACCTACCCGCTTTTTCATACCGCCCGAGAGCTCGGCCGGAAAAAGCTTGTTTTTATCTTTCAGGTTTACACGGCCAAGGCAAAAGTTAGCGCGGTCTTGCTTTTCGCTTTTACTCATTTCGCTGAATAGGTTAAGCGGGAACATGATGTTCTCTTCTACCGTCATGCTATCAAACAAGGCTGAGTTTTGGAACAGCATCCCAATTTCCTTGCGAATGGGTACCCGCTCTTCAAAACTCATACTGGTAAACTCCTGCCCGTCAAAATGTACGTTACCTTTGGTGGGTTCGTGTAAGCCTACGATACATTTAAGTAGGGTGGTTTTACCCGAGCCCGAGCCGCCAATGATCAGGTTGTTCTTACCCGATTCAAAAACAGCACTGATACCTTTGAGTACTTCGTTCTCGCCAAAAGTTTTATAAATGTCTTTAATCTCAATCATAACATCACGGAGGTAACTACCAAATCGGCAAATAAAATAAATATACAGCTGTAAACCACACCTGTAGTGGCCGATTGGCCTACTTCCAATGCACCACCGCTGGTATAAAAACCCTGGTAAGCACAAATAGAGGTAATAATAAAACCAAAGCAAAGTGCCTTAACTAATGCCACTTGTATAATCAAGGGGTTAAAACCATCGCGCAAACCCATGATATAATCTGAAGTTGGAATGCTGCCCGTGATAGCACAAGCCAAATAACCGCCCAAAATACCCAGCACCATAGAGTAAATAACCAGCAGAGGTACCATAACAATACCTGCTATAATTTTAGGTGCTATTAAATAGCCCGGGGCATTAACGCCCATAATTTCCAGCGCATCTATTTGCTCGGTTACACGCATGGTGCCAATTTGTGAGGCAATGCTCGAGCCAACACGCCCGGCTAATACCAGGGCCGATATGGTGGGGCTAAATTCCAGAATGGTAGAATCTCGCGCTATACTCCCGGCTGTACTTTTAGGCACCAGCGGACTGGCCAGCTGAAAAGCCACCTGTATGGTAGCCACCGCGCCTATAAACACCGAAATAATACTAATGATACCCATAGAGCCTACGCCAATGGAAACCATTTCGCGCATGACCTCGGCCCAGTAAACTTTAAATTTTTCGGGCTTGCGAAAGCTTAATTGTATAAGTAGGATGTATCTGCCTAAAGTATGAAACATGTTAACAGTTAAAATATTTGATAAAAATACATTTTTATGGTTATAGCTTTACAGCCTAACCGTATAAGAGTTACATTTAATTATGGAAAACGCCCTGATAACCGGAGCTACACAAGGCATAGGCCGCTCCGTTGCCGTTGCATTTGCTAAACAAGGAATAAGTATGGCAATTTGTTCGCGCAATGTAAAAGATTTAGCAGCATTAAAGCAAGAGCTGTTGGCTATTAATCCCAATATACAGGTATTTGCCCTGGCTGTTGATTGCAGCCGCAAAGATGAACTGCTTAACTACGCCCGGCAGGCGCAGCAGCAACTGGGTTTTATTAAGGTAGTAGTTAACAATGTGGGCATGTTTCAGCCGTCGAGTATTTTGGATGATGCCGATGATGCTTTTACCACCAACTTCAACACAAACCTGATGCCTGCTTATGAACTTTACCGCTTTTTTGGTAAAAGCATGATGGATGAGCGCGCAGGTCACTTTTTTAACATTTGTTCTATAGCCGCTAAAGAACCTGTTGTAAATGCAGGTATTTATAGTGTAACAAAAGCTGCGCTGTATAGTCTTACTCATATAATGAAACTTGAAATGCAGGCTTACAGCATAAAAGTAACAGCCGTACTGCCGGGTTCAACATTAACAGGTTCATGGGCAGGCACCGAGGTGCACCCCGACCGTTTTGTAATGCCCGATGATATTGCAGCCGCTATTTTAAACGCGTATAACATGAGCAAAGGCGCCAATGTTGATGAGATAATTATTAAGCCGGTTTTGGGTCAGTTATAAAAATAACATGAACCTCTAAAACTTAAAACGATGAACGAGAAGAAACTATACCGCGATGATCGCAATGCTACCATTGGCGGTGTGTGTAAAGGCCTGGCCGATTACTTTGATATAGATGTTACCATTGTAAGAGCATTGTTCTTACTGGCCCTGGTGTTAAAGGGCGGCGGTGTATTAATATACATTGTGCTAATGGTTGTAATGCCTAAAAAGCCTTGGGGCTTTGGTACGCCGGGTGTTGATTATACCATGCCGCCGCAAGGCCAGCCTGCCGATCCGTTTATTTATCAGCCTGCGCCACGCCGTAAAAGCAACTTTAGTGTAATAGCCGGTATGGTGCTCGTTTTTTTAGGCCTCATTTTATTGCTGGATGAATACAATGTGATACCCGACTGGGACTTTGAACACTTGTGGCCGGTGCCGCTGGTAGCCATAGGCCTTGTGCTCCTGTTTTCTTCCAATAAAAATAAAGCTTCAAACCCTCAACCTCCAATTGAATAAGTTATGAAAAACGACAGATTATTTTCAGGCCTGGTATTGGTAATTATCGGGACCGTGTTTTTACTCAATAATTTTGGTGTTATCGACTTTCATTGGGGCAACTTGTTTCGCCTTTGGCCCGTGTTTTTGGTGATAGGAGGTATAAACCTGCTGCTGGCCAACACCCGCACAGCCTGGGCAACGGCATTAAAGGTACTGGTTTTGGTAGCAGGCTTAGGCTTTATATTGTTTGCCAACATTAACCGTCGTGATGAAAGCGGTTCACGGTTCAATTTTAATTTTAACGATGACCGTAACGATGATGACGATGTTGATACCGCTTATACAGATGGTGATAGCAAAGGATCGAAGGGTATTAGCAGCGCTTACCAGCAAGCTTATACACCTGATGTAAAACGTGCAAGCCTGTTTATATCGGGCGGGGCAACTTCGTTCATTTTAAATAGTACAACCGATAGTCTTTTCAAAGCAAGCACGCGCGAAACATTTGGCAATTACTTTTTAACCATGAACAAGAGTGATTCTACGGCGTCGCTGGTGTTTAAGATGAAAGATCACAACAATAAATTTCATTGGGATAGCGACCGTAAAAACGAGGCTCGTATAAGCCTCAACACTTTGCCTGTATGGGATATTGATTTAAAAGGAGGGGCAGCCGAAATTAATTTCGACCTTACGCCTTTTAAAGTGAGCAAACTCGATATTAGCGGTGGTGCAACTTCAAGCAAAATTAAACTGGCCAATAATGTGCCGGTAACCGAGGTGTCGGTATCAACCGGTGCATCTGAGGTAGAAATTAGCATTCCTAAAAATGCAGCATGCGATATTACCGTACATTCGGGCCTGTCATCTAACGATTTTGAAGGCTTTACCAAAGTAAACGGCAGCCACTATACTACGCCCGGCTTTGATGGTGCCGCTAAGAAAATTTACATACGCCTCAAAGGTGGTGTGTCTGACTTTGAAGTAAAGAGATACTAACACCGTAGTGGATTATTCCTTGCGCGTCATTGCGAGCGATAGCGAGGCAATACCTGCGTAGAAAATAGTCCGCTACCTATCCGGCAGAGATTGCTTCGTATTCGCAATGACGGAATTTATATAGATTTAATAGTTCGAAAGCCCTCCCGCAACCGGGAGGGCTTTTAACGTTATTTAACAACCTGATATTTATAAACTGTGTAATTTGGGCTATGCCTAAATTCATAATGGTTTACTTCCTGCTTTGCTTGTCGGCAGGTTCGGCTTACAGTCAGCAACTGCTAAAGGGCCGCGTGCTCGAAGATAAAACCCGCGTTGGCTTAACTGCCATTAATATTCAAAACCTAAACACCAAACAAACTACCGTTAGCGATAACAAAGGCAACTTTGTTATCAAAGCCAGTTTGAACGATATCCTCCTGTTCAAAGGATTTGCTTACCAAAACGATACTTTAATAGTAACCAAACTTAACAGCTTTGAGGTATTTATGCTGCCGCAGGAACACATGCTGAAAGACGTTAAGGTAACCAGTATGGATGGCCCGAGCATGGCCATTTATGATCCTAATTTTCACGGACAAACCACCAATTATCAAACCGATAAAAACGGAAATTTTAAAGGTGGCGTAAACTTCCGCTTTTGGTATTGGAAAAAGGATGAGCATAAAAGAGACAAGCTGAAGAAAATGCTGCAGGACGAACAAACCTATGTTGAAATAGCCAAAGCCTTTAGTCCTAAAAATGTGGCCAACTTTGTGCCGCTCAAAGGTGTTGAACTGGACAACTTTATTAAAGTTTATACGCCGTCTATCAAGGTCTACAAAGCCAACAATTTTAACATGGCCGATTACCTGAACGCTTGCTATAAAAAGTTTATGCTGCTGCCACCTGAAAAGCGACAAATTTTGCCTGATTCTGCCGTGTTTAACCAGTAAATATTGATTGCATATTGCTATATTACGCAATCAATTACTACTGCTTTGAAAAGGAAAGATTTTTTATACTTAACCGGTATAGGTGTGGGCGCAACCTTTTTACAGGGTATGCCTACCATGGCATCGCCGGTGGTACCGGGTACGGTTTTACAGCCGGTTGATGTAGCTATCAAAAAGCGAATGGCCGATGTTGCCCTCAACGCTGCCAAAAGCAAAGGTGCTACTTACGCCGATGTGCGCCTGGGTCGTTACCTCAACCAATCTATCAGCACCCGCGAAACCCGCGTGCAAAACATTGCCAGTGCCGAAAGTTATGGCATGGGCGTACGCGTTTTGGCCAACGGCTGCTGGGGCTTTGCCGCTACCGATAGGCTGGATAACGACAGCATTGCCCGTGCTGCCCAACTGGCCGTGCAAATAGCCAAGGAAAACGCCCGACTGCAATCGGAACCCGTTCAACTGGCCCCGCAAAAAGGCTACGGCGAAGTAAGCTGGAAAACCCCTATCGAAAAGAATGCTTTTGAAGTGCCTATTAAAGATAAGGTAGATCTGCTGCTGGCCGCTAACAATGTAGCTTTAAAAGCCGGTGCTACTTTCATCAGCAATAACCTGTTCATGATCAACGAGCAGAAATATTTTGCATCTACCGAAGGTTCTTACATCGATCAGGACATTCACCGCATGTGGCCTTCGTTTACCCTTACCAAAACTGATCCTAAAAATGGCGGTTACGAAACCCGTAACTCCTTAAGCGCACCAGTAGGTATGGGTTATGAATATTTGATTCCTGATGAAAAGGAAAAGATCCAAGGCATATTTCCTATTTACAAAAAACGGTACGATATGCTAGAGGATGTGCGCATAGGCACTGCCCAGTTAGAAGAAAAGCTGAAAGCCAAACCTGTAGAACCGGGTAAGTACGACCTGATTCTTGATCCTACTAACTTGTTCCTTACCATTCACGAGTCGGTTGGTCATCCTACCGAGTTAGACCGCGTGCTGGGTTACGAGGCCAATTACGCAGGCACCAGCTTTTTAACGCTGGATAAATGGGAATCAAAAAAGTTCCAGTTCGGTAGTCCCATTGTGAATTTTAAAGGAGAAAAAACACGCCCGGGTTCGCTTGGGGCAGTGGGTTACGACGATGAAGGTGTTAAAGCTGGTGAGTGGGATATTATAAAAGATGGCGTACTGGTTAATTACCAGGCCACGCGCGATCAGGCCCATATTTTAGGCTTAAAAGAATCGCAAGGCTGCTGTTATGCCCAAACCTGGAGCGATGTACAGTTTCAGCGCATGCCCAACGTAAGCTTGCAACCCGGAAAGGCGCCGCTTAAACCTGCTGATATGATCAAGAACACCGAAAAAGGCTTGTACATGTTTGGCCGTAATTCTTACTCTATAGACCAGCAGCGGTATAACTTCCAGTTCAGCAGCCAGCTATGCTACGAAATTAAAGAAGGCAAGGTAGTAGGCATGGTAAAGGGCGCTGCCTACCAAGCCAACACCCAGGAGTTTTGGAACTCCTGCGCGGCTATTTGCGATGAAAGCGATTTCCGCATGGGCGGCTCCTTCTTTGATGGCAAAGGCCAGCCCAGCCAGGTAAGCGCCGTATCGCACGGTTGCTCAACTGCTAAGTTCGATAAAGTAAATGTGATTAATACGAGCCGGAGATTGGGTTAGGCTATGGAAAAGTTCCCTCCCTCGGGAGGGCAGGGAGGGGTTTAACAAGCGGCAAAACCCCTCCCTGCCAACACACAACCAGCCGCACCCCTCCCCAAGGGAGGGAATGTAAGAGATTAATGTAAAAAGTTCCCTCCCTCGGGAGGGCAGGGAGGGGTTAACAAAGCGGCAAAAGCCCTCCCTGCTAATACACTAAGCCAGCCGTACCCCTCCCAAGGAGGGAATTATTGAAAATGAAACAACTCAACTAACCAACCAACATTGAACAGAAAAAACTTCCTCTACCTCACCGGCATGGGTTTCGGTGGGGCTATGCTGAGCCAGATCCCGGTATTTGGTTCGCCTATTGCGCCCGAGGCGGCATTGCAGGGTGGTGTTGATGTGGCTTTGAAAAAGCGCATGGCCGATGTAGTGCTCAACGCAGCACGTTCCAAAGGCGCCACCTACACCGATTGCCGTATTGGCCGTTACCTGAACCAGTATGTAGTTACCCGCGAAGACAAGGTGCAAAATGTGGTAAACACCGAAAGCTACGGCATGGGTATCCGTGTGATAGCCAACGGCTGCTGGGGCTTTGCCGCTACCGATAAGCTGGACAATGACAGTATTGCCAAGGCCGCTGCCCAGGCGGTAGCCATAGCTAAAGAAAATGCCCGCCTGCAAACCGAGCCGGTACAACTGCTGCCGCAAAAAGGCTATGGCGAGGTGAGCTGGAAAGCCCCCATTGAGCGTAACGCATTTGAAGTGCCGGTGAAAGAAAAGGTAGATCTGCTATTATCGGTAAATGATGCCGCCCTAAAAGCAGGGGCCAATTACGTAAACTCTATCATGTTTTTGGTAAATGAGCAAAAGTATTTTGCCTCTACCGACGGCTCTTACATTGATCAGGATGTGCACCGCATTTGGCCGGTTTTTGGCGTAACCAAAATAGATGCCAAGACAGGTAAGTTCGAAACGCGCCAATCGTTAAGCTCGCCGCGGGGTATGGGTTATGAGTATGTTATGCCGCGCGAAAGCGACAAAATTAAAGGCATGCCCACCACCTTGTATCGCGATCGCTACGATATGCTGGAAGATGCCCGTGCTGCCGCTACGCAGGCCGGAGAAAAGCTGAAAGCGAAGTCGGTAGAAGCGGGTAAGTATGATTTGATCCTTGATCCATCGCACCTGTGGCTCACCATTCATGAGTCGGTAGGGCACCCTTCCGAACTCGACCGTGTGCTGGGTTATGAAGCCAACTTTGCCGGTACCAGCTTTTTAACGCTGGATAAATGGGAATCTAAAAAGTTCAAGTTCGGCAGTGATAAAGTGAACATTGTGGCCGATAAACTGCAGCCCGGCTCCTTAGGTGCCGTAGGATACGATGATGAGGGCGTGGCCACCAAGCAATGGGATATTATTAAAGACGGGGTTTTGGTGAACTACCAGTCTATCCGCGACCAGGGGCACATCATCGGACTCAAAGAATCCCAAGGTTGCTGCTATGCCGATAACTGGAGCAGTGTGCAATTTCAGCGCATGCCTAATATCAGCCTGCAACCGGGCAAAGAGGCACTTAAAGTAGCCGATATGATCAAAAATACCGAAAAGGGTATTTATATTATTGGCGACAGTTCCTTTTCTATCGATCAGCAACGTTACAATTTCCAGTTTAGCGGACAACTCTACTACGAGATTAAGAACGGGCAAATTGTAGGTATGCTGAACGATGTGGCCTATCAATCTAACACCCAGGAATTCTGGAACAGCTGCTCGGCCGTGGCCGACAAGAGCGATTACCGCTTGGGCGGTTCGTTCTTTGATGGCAAGGGGCAGCCGCAGCAAGTAAGCGCCGTATCGCACGGCTCATCCACAGCACGTTTTAACGGAGTAAACATTATTAACACAGCACGCAAAATCTAAAATATATCATGGCTATATTAACCGAAGAACAAGCACGCGCTCTACTAAAAAAAGCGCTCAGCTACTCCAAAGCCGAACAATGCGAAATTAATTTAAACGGGGGCGACTCCTCCAACATACGCTACGCCCGCAACTCGGTATCTACCAGCGGCGGCATCAGCCGTAACAGCTTGGTAGTTTCCTCGGCCTTTGGCAAAAAAGTAGGCACCGCTACCATTAACGAGTTCGACGACGCCTCGTTAGAAAAGGTAGTACGCCGTTCGGAAGAACTGGCCCAACTGGCACCTGAGAACCCCGAGTTTATGCCCTTTTTAGGTCCGCAAACTTATGGCCCACCCAGCAAAACCTTTGTGCCCGAAACGGCGGCTTTAGACCCAAAGAAACGTGCCGATATGGTACAGGCCAGCTTACAGGTAGCTAAAGATGCTAACCTCACCGCGGCCGGATTTTTAGAGAACAGTACCGGCTATTCGGCCATGATGAATTCCAAAGGCCTGTTTGCCTACAATACATCAACAGATGTAAACTTTTCGGTAACGCTGCGTACGGCAGATGGCAAAGGATCGGGCTATGCCACCAAGGCTTATAATGATGTAAGTAAAATGGATACGCTGGCTTTCTCTAAAATTGCCGCTAAAAAAGCAACAGGATCGGCTACCGCTAAGGCTTTGGAGCCGGGTAAATACACGGTAATTTTAGAACCTGCTGCTGGTATAGTTTTGTTGGAGCAATTGTACGGCAGCCTTGATGCCCGTAGTGCCGATGAAGGCCGCAGCTTCTTGAGCAAACCCGGTGGTAAAACGCGCCTGGGCGAGCAACTGGTAGACCCGCGCGTAAACATATACTCCGATCCATTTAACCCCGAACTGCCTACCAGCGTATGGAACGGTGACGGCCAACCACAAAACCGCGTAAGCTGGATAGAGAAGGGTGTAGTAAAAAATATGAGTTACTCGCGCTACTGGGCCGAAAAGAAAGGCGTTAAACCTTTGCCCGGCGCAGATGCCATTATTATGGAAGGCGGTACCCAATCATTAGAAGAACTCATTAAAGGCACCGAGAAAGGTATTTTGGTTACCAGATTATGGTACATACGCCCGGTGGACCCGCAAACGTTATTGTACACAGGACTAACCCGCGATGGCACTTTTTACATCGAGAACGGTCAGATCAAGTTCCCGGTAAAGAATTTTCGCTTTAACGAAAGCCCGGTCATTATGCTCAACAACCTGGAAGTCTTAGGCAAAAGTGAACGCACCGTAAGTGGCGAAAGTGGTCAGAATGCTTTGATACCACCTATGAAGATCAGGGACTTTACCTTTAGTTCGTTGTCGGATGCCGTTTAGGTAAACTTCAATGAAAAATTAAAAGTCTCAAATCATTAAATTTGAGGCTTTTAATTTTATCGTTATATGGTCAAAATTTTGCTTGAAGAAAGTACCAGACCAACTGCATTTGTGCAGATCTTTGTACGGAAGGTGATGCTTTTGCGCCATTACTACCCACTTTTTGAGTGGTATGCAGAACGCAGTTCCTGCAACTTAACGAACAGTAGCGAGACCCGTAAGAATTTGTTAAACAGTACAGAAGGTTTATCAGCTGAGCACCAGAGCAGGGTTATTACATTTTTCCGCCCTTTTTCAAACCATCTATGATGATACTTGAATAATTGGTGTCGCCTCCTATGGGTAAATCTATTGTGCAATTACTGAAATCCTTGCTCCACTTCACTACAGGCTGCCCGGTTCTATTTAGGCTGTTAATGGTTATAGCAACCTTATTAGCGATCGGTCTCCATCCCGCAGAAACCCCTACGCCTCGTTCAGGATTTAAAAACTCACCTATAGTGGTTAGTGTGGTCATGCCGAGTTCGTAGCTATTATCTGTTAATTTAATTCCACGTGCGTTTAGCGTGATATGCAATTTGCCCGAAATTTTAGCAATTTCTTTAGCACATGCAGCTTTTTGTTCAGCTGTTGTATTTACGGATGTTTTTTCTGCTGAATTTAATATATCAGTGCCGTAAACTTTATCATAATACTTACCTAAGTACGAACTTAAGTAAGAAAAAGTTGAAATGTCGAAAGAGCGCTTATCAGACTTAATCCTGGTAAACATTTCCGGTGGGCCATTAACAGTAACACTTTCTTGTATAACCTTAGCCCTTGCCCAGTTATAATTTTGTTCAAGTGTTTGAACAATATCGGCAGTTGTTTGCGCCTTTGTACAAAAAGGCGTGGCTATAAAAAATACAGCACAAAATAATAATAGTCTCATTTCTTGGTTTTTTAATAGATGATTTTTTAATAAATATTTGGAGCCTGAATACTTCTAAATTTTAATTTATTTCTTGGCATAAATTAATTTAATCTCAATCTGCCTGTTTTACGGTATAGCAACGTCAATAATTGCCTATTGTTTAATAATAGTCAGTTCAAACGTAATTATTTCTTGGGAATTTAATTAAATGCTCAGCGTAAGGTATACAAAAGCTTTTTGAGATATACCATCGGTTCTTGTAATTATCTGTATTAGCCATCCAGATAAACTCGATAGAAGGTGTTGTTGATAGTTTGAAATATGAAAACTATCGAACCTCATTCAAGAATAGGGATGGTGTGCTGTTCTTCAATTGATTAAAAACAATTGGATCGAAGAAAGGGGACAAAACACGGGTGGTAGGAACTGATCACTAACATTGTTGCTTCCTGAATTCAGAAGGTGTACATCCGTACTTGGATTTAAATACTGTTGAGAAATAGTTGGGGTTTGAGAAGCCAATTTCATAAGTAATTTCAGCTATGGTGAGTTCTCCATTGCTTAATAACTGCTTCGCTCTCTTGAGTCTTCTATTTACAATATAGTCTGAAACACTACAACCTAATAGGGCTTTTACTTTACGATAGACCTGCACACGGGAGATTCCTAACAAAGTGCAAATCTCATCTACCCCAAACCTTTCATTAGATAAATTTTGTTCTACAATTCCTATAAAATCATTTACAAACTTTTTATCCAGCGTTTTTGGCAAAGGTAACTTCTCTGTCAGGTCGGTTGCGGCCGTGAAGTGCTCTTTAAGTTTTACACGATTTTTGATGAGGCCTTGTATGCGGGCTATTAAATAATCGAGATTGAAAGGCTTAGTCATATAAGCATCAGCCATGGCGTTAATTCCCGAAATTTGTTGCTCCACACTGTTTTGAGCGGTAAGTAGAATTAGTGGTATATGTGAAGTTCTGAAATCTGACTTGATCTTCTCACAAAGCCCTTTACCTGAAAGTTCAGGCAGTACAACGTCTGAAATGATCAGATCAGGAACCCGCTCAATAGCTTCATTAAGCGCTGACATGCCATTTACTGCGGTGTAAATTTCGTAGTGTTCACTCAACTTTTCTTCCAGGTAATTTAACAAATCAGGGTTGTCTTCTACCACCAGCACAGAATGTTCTTTAGGTTTACTAAATCCACCTGAAGTTGTTTTTGAAGAAATTTTTTCTAAATCAACAGTATAGGGTTTTGAGCGTTCATTTAAATCCGGAATTGATACTTCCGGGCGACTGATTTCGGCCGTGTTAAAGTGCTTATTCCCTGCAGGCAGCACTACCGTAAAGGCTGTACGCTTCCACCTTTCACTTATCAAATCAATTCGGCCATGATGCAGTGCTACTATTTCCTTCGATAGCGCGAGCCCAATGCCAGATCCCAATGTTGGCGTGTGGTCTGCTTGGTAAAACTGGTCAAAAACCCGCTCGGTTTCATCTTTGGTCATACCAATCCCGTTGTCTTCAATTTCTACTAAAACCTCCTGGTTGTTGCCTTGTTTTATAGAAATCCTCACCGTTCCTTTTTCATTGGTGAACTTCAGTGCATTTGCGATCAAATTAAAAAATACCTTATCCAGCATTCGGGGATCAAACCATAATTTGATCTGTTTGCTTTCTGACGTTATTATGAAATTTATGTTGAGCCGCTGTGCCTGGTGTCTGAAATATTCAGCTATCTCCCTTACATAAGTAACAATATCGTTTTCTGAAACCCGTATTTGCTGCTTATCATATTCCAGTTTACGGTAATCCAAAAGCTCATTTACCAAACTTAATAACCTGAAAGCGTTTTGATGTATAATTTTAAGAGCCTTACCACTTGTTTTGACCAGCTTCTCGTCCTTAAGCATTTCATCAATGGGCGATAGTATCAGGGTAAGAGGAGTGCGAAACTCATGCGAAATGTTAGTGAAGAAATTAAACTTAGCCTCATTAGCTACTTCTGCCTTAGCCGACATTTCAACAAGTTGATTACGTTGGGCTAATATTTCCTCATTTTTTGCTTCTAAACTTTTGTTTGCCTTGCGGTTTTCTACCAGCGAAAAAAAAGCAAGCCCTCCAAAAATAATAGCAAGCACCAGGGTAATCACCATGATATTCAATATGATTTTTTGATCGTTATAAATAACCCGCTGTTCTTGCAGCAAACTTTGCTGCTTATCAATATCGTGTTGCTGGCTGTTTATGCGGCTCCATTGCATTTTCATGAGTTGCACGTTAGAGGAATCAATAACCAGAGATTGCAAAATATTTTCCTTGATAAAAGTAGATTTGCTCAGTATCTGGAATGCTGTAGCAATCGCTTCTTTTCCGCCGGTAGGATAAAGCAGGCTTGCATTAAGTACGCCGTCTGCCACCATCTGTAAACCCCCGCCTTGTCCCGGCAATGCATCAACTCCTATAACCTTGATGTTTTTAGAACGGTTTAGCTTATTCAGATAAAAGCGCGCACCTGACGCCATAACATCATTGTGCGCAAACACATAGTTAACGCTGGATAGTTGTGGCTTTATTTGCGACAACTGTTCAATAGCGTTATTTTTTAGCCAATCTCCAAACACTTTGGCCTCAATTTTTACATGATGGTGTCCTGCTATGCCATCTTTAAACCCTCTTTCGCGCTCAATGGCAGGAGACGATCCGGGAAGCCCCATAATCTCAATAACATTGACCGGAACTTTTGACAGGGTAGAAATATATTCACCAGCCATTCTTCCCAACTGATAATTATCGGCCCCTACATAAGCTGTATATTGATTAGAGGTGGTCTTGCGGTCAAGTACTACTACGGGTATTCCCTTACTGTAAACTTCTTCAACGATGGGTGTTAACGGTTGGGCCTCGTTAGGCGAAATAATTAAAAGATCGATGCCTTGGTTAAGCATTTCCTTTACCTGGCTAATTTGTTTATTGCTATTACCACCTGCATCCTTGTAAATGAAACCAGCCGCAGGGTGTAAAGACAGTTCCATTTGCATTTCCTGCAACATGGTTTTACGCCATAGGTCTGACCCTACACATTGGGAAAACCCAATGGTAAAATCCGCTTTTTTTTTGCTGTTGCTGCACCCTGAAACTATGAACAACAGGATAAGAAATACCAACTTGCGGTAGTAACTCACCCAATTTATGGTATGTAAAAGCATAGTAAAAAATCCTTACTGCGGTTGGTTTATAATCGATGCATGAAGGCAGTAGTTCAAATTTAACTAAAGCGGTTCCAAAATCAAATTAACTGTTGCATTGAAACTGTGGCATCCTCATGCTAAATGATACATAACTATAGATTGATGTAACCTGATCGAAGATTTAGCAGCTGTAAATTTGATAAAAAAATTTTATTATACTCATTGTCAATTACTTATAAAAATTCAATTTTAGTAGAGAAATTTGATACAAAATTTAAGAGCCCCCACAGTATTGCTCACGATATTCGGAAGGTAAACCAATTATACTTTTATTTATGAGGAAACATTCTGTGTTGGCCTGGTCTATGGTCGTGGCCCTGGGTGGCTTTTTGTTTGGCTTTGATACTGCTGTTATTTCAGGGGCCGAAAAGTCTATACAGCAATTTTGGGGATTATCGGTATTTGAGCACGGGTTAACCATATCTATTGCCTTAATAGGAACAGTTATTGGCTCATTGTTGGGTTCTAAACCTTCCGATAAATTTGGGCGTAAGAATACTTTGTACTTTGTTGCCCTGGCTTACCTGCTATCTTCTATTGGTACGGCACTGGCAGATAATTGGTATATATTTTTAGCTTTCAGGTTTTTGGGCGGGCTTGGGGTAGGCACCTCTTCAGTAACGGCACCTATTTACATTTCCGAAGTGTCGCCGGCAGACCGTCGTGGTCGCTTAGTAGGGCTTTTTCAGTTCAATGTGGTATTGGGTATACTAATATCCTATCTTTCTAATTACCTTATTGGTCAGGGTGGTGAAACTTCATGGCGCTGGATGCTCGGTGTACAGGCTTTCCCTTCTTTGTTATTTATTATCCTGATTCGCTTTATTCCGGAGAGTCCGCGCTGGCTAATTTTAAAGAAAGGGAATCTTGTACGCGCTTTGGAAATATTGCGGGTGATCAATCCGCTCAACTGCGATCAGGAACTGGCCGCTATTCAACAGTCAAACCTCACTACGCCAGATAGCAAAAGTACCAGTCTTTTTTCGGGGCAGTATAAAGCACCGGTCATTTTAGCGGTCTTGTTTGCCTTCTTCAACCAGGTATCAGGAATTAACGCCATTATTTATTATGCACCCCGCATATTTGAAATGGCTGGGTTAGGAGCGCATTCGTCTTTGCTATCTACCGTAGGCATTGGTTTGATCAATTTTATATTTACCCTGGTTGCTATAAACGTAATTGATAAAGTAGGTAGGCGTTTGCTGATGCTCATTGGCTCGGTAGGGTTAATAGCGTCGCTGTTTTTAGTGGGTATAACCTTTTACTCCGGGCAATTCAGTGGTTTTGCTATACCCGTGTATGTAATGGTCTTCATCGCTTTCTTCGCCTTTTCACAGGGTGCGGTCATCTGGGTGTTCATATCGGAGATCTTTCCTAATGAGGTACGTGCAAAAGGACAAACGCTGGGAAGCTCCACACACTGGATCATGGCTGCATTAATAGCGTTCAGCTTTCCTTACCTGGCCGAAAAATTAGGGGGGGCAACAACCTTCTTTTTCTTCGCAACTATGATGGTATTGCAACTAATTTTTGTTTGGCGCATGATGCCGGAAACCAAAGGCCGCTCATTAGAATCAATTGGCGATAACTTAATTATGCACTAAAATGGAGCAGATGAAAAGAAGCCATACACCTAAAGTCGTTTGTTTCGGGGAAATCCTTTGGGATGTTTTGCCCGATGTACGTAACCCGGGCGGCGCGCCTATGAATGTAGCCTATCATTTAAACAAGTTAGGCATAGCGGTTGATTTGCTAAGCAGCGTTGGGTATGACCAGGCGGGTGATGATCTGATCGCCTTTCTGCAATCGGGCGGTATATCGTCAACTTTGGTGCAGCGTAGTTCAGTATATGCTACGAGTGAGGTATTAGCACGAATTTCGGAAAACCATGAAGTGACCTATGACATTGTAAAACCTGTAGCCTGGGATCAGATAAATTATACTGTAGAGATGGGCAAGGCTGTAGCACAAGCTGATGCTATTGTTTTCGGTAGCCTGAGCGCCCGTGAACAAGTGACCAGGAAAACGCTGTATAGCCTTATCGAGTCTGCCCGTTACCGGGTTTTTGATGTGAACCTTCGCGCTCCGCATTACTCGGATGAAATTATCATTGATCTTTTAAAAAAGGCCGACATGGTAAAATTAAACCTGTCAGAACTGTTGCTGATCGTCCGATGGTTATCAACTGTACAAATTACTGATGAAGTACAGGCAGTGGAGCTTTTATTCAGCCGATTTGAAATTCAAGAGGTGTTAATAACCAAGGGAGGCAAAGGCGCAACTTATTATTCAAGGCAAATTAGGTATGATTACCCTACCTATGCTATTGAGGTGGCTGATACTATTGGGTCGGGTGATGCTTTTTTAGCCGCTTTTTTGGCGATGAAATTGGCCGGTGAGCCCTTGGAAGTGATTTTGGATTATGCGGTAGCCATGGGGGCTTTCATTACCTCTCAATCTGGCGCATGCCCCAACTACTCTAAATTTGATCTGGAAAGATTCATTTGGAAGAAGAAGTACATGGATTTTGCATCGGCATCCTGATCATCGTTTTGTAGCTAAAAAACTAACCAATTAACTTAATATACTTTACGCAACATTACGACTGCTCGTAAAGACTAATAACCAATAACCAATAACCAAGGCTAACCACCTTCCCTAATAACCAAATTATTAACCATTTAACATGAGATTAAATTGAAAAATTTTCTACTAATCCTATTATTGCCTTGCTTTTTCCTGAAAGCCAGTGCTCAAAACACCTTTAAGGTAACCGGAAAGGTTACCGATGCTAAAGGGGAACCCTTGGTGGGTGTAAATATCACGGTCAAGGGCACAACCTCGGGTACCTCAAGTGATGTAAACGGGAAATATTCCCTTACTACACCCGAAATAAATGCGGTACTTGTTTTCAGTTACATTGGTTTCAACAGCCAGGAGCTCAACTTGGGTGGCCGTACACAATTGGATGTGATCCTGGAAGCTTCTGCAAAATCACTAAACGAAGTAGTGGTGACAGGATACCAAACAGAGCGAAAAAAGGACCTCACTGGTTCGGTAGCTATAGCTAATGTGGGTGAGATGAAAAAGCAGGTGGTGGCTAACCCAATTAAGGCGCTGCAGGGGCAAATTGCCGGCGTGTTAATTACCGGAAACGGAGCTCCCAGTTCCCCAACCACGGTACGGATCAGGGGTATTGGAACGTTAAACAATAACGACCCTTTGTACATTATTGATGGTGTGCCTACCAAGGCCGGTATGCATGAGCTTAATTCTGCCGATATTGAGTCTATTCAAGTCTTAAAAAGCGCAGCAGCAGCCAGTATCTATGGATCCCGTGCTGCCAATGGCGTAATCATCGTAACTACCAAGCATGGCAAGAACGGCGTTATGCAGGCTAATGTTAATGCTTATACCGCCCTTTCTACCTATAACAGGCGGATAGATATGCTGGATGCACAGGGCTACGGCCGTACACTATGGCAAGCTTATGTGAACAGTGGTTTTGATCCTAACTCTAACGGGCTGCGTTACCAGTTTAACTGGAATGTAGATCCTGTAAGCAATCAGCCGGTGCTCAACAACGTTATGGTGGCCGAATACCTGGATAATGCCCACACGCTTAAATCAGCGAACACGGATTGGTTTAAAGAGATCTCACGCGTTGGTGTGACCCAAAATTACGATGCCCAGGTATCTAACGGGACCCCTAATGGCAACTACTTGTTATCCCTAGGTTATTTCGATAATCAGGGTATTTTGAAGACCACTAATTTCAACCGCATTTCGGCCAGGTTAAACTCAGACTACAAAATGTTTGGCGGAGCGCTTACTTTCGGGCAAAACTTGAGTTTAACCAAAACCCGCGAAGTAGCTGCCGATATCATTAACTCTGCAATACAGGCATTGCCTATTATTCCTGTACATACGGTAGATGGTATGGGCTGGGGAGGACCGGTTGACGGAATGAATGACCGCCAGAACCCGGCAAGGATATTGAGCGATAACCAACAGAATAATTACGATTACCTGCGCTTATTCGGCAATTTCTTTGCAGAGGCCAAGCTGGCTAAAGGCCTTGCCGTACGATCTAATGTCGGCATCGATTACGGCGATTATACCGCCCGTAACTGGCAGAAAAAATATCAAAGTGGTTACCTGGTGAACGATGTTAATAAGGTCATTAATACCCAAACACACAATGTAAAGCTGACCTGGACCAATACCGTAAACTATGACCTGGTGAAAAACAACCACCGCCTTAATGCAGTGGCAGGAACTGAGTTTTACAGTGATAAAACCACTTCCTTCATGGCATCAAGGGAGGGTTTTGTGTTGGAAGACCCAGACTATATGTACCTGGATGCTGGTACAGGCATTAAGGATAACAGTGGTTATGGCGCCAAAAATACTTTATTCTCCTACTTTAGCAAGGCCAATTATTCTTACCTGGACAGATACCTGTTTTCGGCTACCATTCGTTTCGATGGTTCATCAAGATTTGGGCAAAATAATAAGTTTGGAACATTTCCTGCTTTTTCGGCCGGGTGGAGGATCAGCGAAGAGCCCTTCTTTAAAAAACAAACGAAGATTTTTGATGAGTTGAAACTCCGTGCAGACTGGGGTAAAACGGGCAATCAGGAAATTAACAATAATGCCATTTATAACATCTATTTATCTAACTACAATCTTACTGCTTATGATATTAATGGGGCAAAAAGCGGTGTGTTGCCATCCGGTTATTACCTGTCGCAAAATGCTAATCCTAACCTAAAATGGGAAGCAACTACAATGTCAAATGTTGGGCTGGATTTTTCCCTGTTTAATCAAAAGCTTTATGGTACGGTAGAATATTATGTTAAAAAGACTTCCGATATTTTGCTGTTGCCACCTTATATAGGGGTTTTGGGTGAAGGTGGTAACACCTGGGTAAATGGTGCATCCATGCAGAATAATGGATTTGAATTGAGCCTCGGCCATCGCAGCAAGATTGGGAAGGATTGGAGTATAGATCTCAACGGAAACTTTGATGTGGTTCGAAATAAAGTAACCAAGCTGCCAAGTGAAGTAGTAAACGCCTACGGCGGCGATGGCAGAGGGCAGAATATTCTTGGACGTACGTTTGGTTCATTCTTTGGATATGTGGCCGATGGCTTGTTCCAGAATCAGCAGGAAGTCAATGAATCGGCTGCACAACCAAGTAAGGGCTTGGGGCGCATTCGCTACCGCGATCTGAACAATGACGGGGTGATCAACGACTATGACCGCACCTGGATCGGCAATCCATTGCCAAAGTTTACCTATGGGTTTAATGCTTCTATCAATTATAAAAAATTCGATCTGTCCTTCCTGTTACAAGGCTTAGGTTCGGTAGATGTACGTAATGAAGCCAAATTATTTACAGATTTTTGGAGTGCAACAGAATCTTCTTCTAATAAAGGAGCCCGTTTGTTGAATGCATGGTCGCCGACCAATACAGGCTCCACTATTCCGGCAGTGTCACTTACCGACGATAACTTTGAAGCAAGACCATCTACTTACTTTATAGAGAATGGTGCTTACCTCAAATTGCGTAACCTGCAGGTTGGGTACACCTTCGGAACTTCACTGCTATCTAAAATCAAAGTGAAATCATTAAGGGTTTATGCCGGTGGCGATAACCTGGCTATCCTGTATAAATCCAAGTCGTTTACCGGTTTAGATCCTGAAACACCTGCTTTCGGTTACCCTAATCCACTGGTGGTAACCGCCGGACTTAATCTGAAATTTTAACCATTAGAACCAAAAAGTAATGAAAAGATATTTATACAGAATGGCTTTACTGACACTGCTATTTACTTCATGTAGTAAAGCTTTGGAAGTAAACCCAAAAGGCACCCTGAACGAAGACCAGGTGGCCACACCTGAACAAGCCGAAGGCTTTGTAATTGCTGCTTACTCGCAGCTGGGCAATGATGAAATTAACCGGGCCTTTAGTATGTACCAGTACGGGAACGTACGTGCAGATGATGCTTACAAAGGCGGTGGCGGCATTAGTGATGGTGATGTTTTCCATGCCATGGAAATATTTACGACATCACGCCCCGACCAATGGAATTACGATGGTATCTGGTTCAATATTTACGTAGGTATACGCAGGGCAAACGAAGGATTACGCGTATTAAATAAATTTACGGAGGCACAAATGCCCTTGTTAAACACAAGAAAAGCAGAATTACGCTTTTTAAGAGGCTACTGGTACCTTATGGTGGAAAATTTGTTTAAGAACATTCCTTACATCGATGAAAACCTGCCTTCTGATGATTACAAGCTGGAGCCCAATAATAAATATACGCGCGATCAGATACTGGATAAGATTGCTGCTGATTTTGAATTTGCAGCAAATACCCTTCCGGCAACACAAAGTCAGATTGGCCGTGCCAATAAATATGCTGCTTATGCTTTCTTGGCTAAAACCCGTTTATTCCAGGCTTACAAACAGGATGAAAAGCATAATGTAACCAGTATTGATGCCCAAAAATTGCAACAGGTAGTAGATGCCGCTAATGCGGTGTTGGCATCCGGCTATAAACTTCAGCCGGATTTTGGAAATAATTTTGTATCCGGCAGCTTTGAAAACGGTTCGGAAGCCATTATGTCCGTACAGTTTTCGAGCAATGACGGTGCAGGCCGTGGCCGTGTAAATTATGGAGACATGCTTACTGTTCCGCAAGGTATAGGTTGCTGCGACTTTCAAAAGCCATCTCAAAATTTGGCCAATGCTTATAAAACAGGCGCTAACGGGGTGCCGCTTTTAGATACCTACAGCCAGCAAAATGTTGACTATGCAAATAATACCGTTGATCCACGTCTCGATCATACCATATCACGCCCTGGTTCGCCATGGAAATACGATCCTATGCGGGTTGTAACCGAGGCCTGGAGCCGTAATATTCCCATATACGGCACTTATAATTCCATGAAAGAAAACGTTTCACCGGATTGTGATTGCTTTATTAACGTGGCTCCGTTCTTTGGAAACACCAAGGCACGGATCATGGTCAGGTTGGCCGATGTGATGTTGTTTAAAGCCGAGGCACTAATAGAATTGGGACGCCCCATGGAAGCTTTGCCAATCATTAACGAAATCCGTACCCGGGCATCAAACAGCACTTCGCGTTTGGTTAAAGCTAATGGCCAGCCCACTTCAAAGTATTATGTGCAGCCTTACACACCGGGGGTGAACATCGACTGGAACCTGGATAACGCCCGCAAAGCTTTACGGTTTGAGCGCCGCCTGGAAATGGCACTTGAGGGAGAACGCTTTTTTGACCTGGTAAGATGGGGTATTGCCGATAAGGTGATGAATGACTTTTTTAACGTAGAAAAGCCATCCAGAAGTATTTATCAGAATGCAAGGTTTACCAAAGGCCGCGATGAGTATTTACCTATTCCTCAAAACCAAATTTTTTGGAGCGAGAACCGCTACGTTCAAAACCCGGGATACTAACCCTTAACCAATTATAACATGAGAAATTATATAAGTAAGAAAATTAAGTCGTTCAGCTTGATTATTCTGGCTGTAACGGTGATGGCCGGATGCAAAAAGGATAAGGATTCCGGTTTCAATGCCAATTCGGAAGTTCAATTAACCTCCTTTGCCATTAACAACATTAAAGGCGAAATCAATCAAAATACAGGGGATATTGTATTAAATATGCCTTTTGGCACCAGTTTAAATGCTTTAACCCCTGTTATGCAAATGCCTGCGGATGCCACATCTACCCCGGCATCAAATCAGGCTTTAAACTTTACCGGAACGGTTAAATACCGCATTACCAATGGCAATGTATTTAAAGATTATAATGCTGTTGTTAAGATTATTCCCCCGGTATCCGCTTTTAAAATTAATGGTGTAAATGCAACCATTAACCATGAGGACAAGAATATTACATTGATATTGCCGGATGGTACCAATGTGTCGGCACTGTCACCGGAAATTACTTTACAATCAGGTGCAACCGTTTCACCGGCATCTGGCGTTGTGCAAAACTTTACGCAACCCGTAAACTATACGGTAACCGTTGGAAGTTCAACAGTGACTTATTCGGTGAATGTGATCAGTAACTCGGTAAGCGAATATGCTTTCCTCGGCACCTCTGCGTCACGTTCAGCCATTACTAATCCTGATGAAAAAGCAGCAGCAGACTGGTTCTTCGCCACTTATCCCACTGCTGATTATGTTTCGTTTCAAAGCATAGAGACCGGTAAAAAGCTATCGAACTATAAAGTGATTTGGTGGCATTTTGACTCCGCTCAAGACCTGCCCGCAGCAGCAGCATCGTCTACTGTGGTCAATGCTATTAAAGCTTATCGTACAGGTGGCGGAAGCTTATTACTGACAACCTTTGCCACAAAATATGTTGAAATCCTTGGCATAGTACCAGCAGGACGTGGTCCCAACAATGTATTCGGGGACTTTCCGCCAAGCGGAATTGGATCTGTGGAGGCTGGAAGTGATTGGGCTATATCCTTTAAGGGCAAGGAAAGCCATCCGGTGTTCCAGGGTCTGGAAACTTTTGAGCCCGGCAAAGCCTATTTGTTAGCAAAAGGAAGTTTTCCTTTAAATCATACTTCCTGGTGGTACATTAACGATTGGGGCGGCTACGGAACAGCAGCTGTGTGGCACGATCAAACCGGTGGTACCAATTTAGCTTCGGAAGGATGGGATAACGAACTTAATGGCAGGGCCGGTATTGCGGAGTGGCCTTCGGTGAGTAACAGCGGTAAAGTAATTATTGTAGCTTTTGGTGCCTATGACTGGTATTCGGAACCATTGAATGGCGGCAGCACTACCAACCGCTATCTCACTAACATTAAAAAGATTACCAAGAACGCAATTGATTATTTAAAAGTAAAATAACATACTATCCGGCTGAGCAATTTAACCGGACAGTATTCACCACAAAACCTGATAATTATGGTTTATAAAAAATTAATACTGGCAAGCAGTTTGGTACTCACCTTATTTGCCTGTAAAAAAGAAAGTGCTACTACTGCGGCTCTGCCGTACACTGATGAAAAATTTAACATCTATCCAAAACCCACCGTGGCTGCCAGTGCCGGCAGTACTAATCGTACAGGCTGGGTTGGTGATGTGATGCCCTACTATGTTAATAACCAGTTTGAACTGTTCTTTTTGCATGATGCAACTGACAAGGCCAAACAAAGCAGCACCGGACAGCATGATATTCATAAGTTCAGCAGTAAGGACTTGTTAAATTTTAGTTACGATGGACAGGTCATTTCTTATGGAACAGCCGCCACTCAAGATCAGTTGGTCGGTACCGGATCAATGGTTAAGGTTGGAGACACCTATTACTTTTACTATACCGGCTATAACAATACAAGCAGCTGGCTGCAAAATAACAATCCGGCCTGGGCAGGTGGCAACAGCCGCGAAGCAGTAATGTACGCTACCAGTAAAGATATGAAGAGCTGGACCAAGAAGACAAGTTTCGCTCTCCGGGCTTCGGACGGATATAGTGCCAGCGATTTCCGCGACCCTTATGTGTTTTATAACGATGAGTTTAAGGAATACTGGATGCTGGTAAGCACCCAGCAAGCGGGTAAAGGCATTATCCTGGTTTACAAGTCGGCTGATCCTGCTACGGATAACTGGCAAATCAGAGGGCCGCTAACGGTTGAAGGAAATTATCTGATGCTGGAGTGCGCCGATATTGTTAAGATCAGCGATAAATACTACCTCTTTTTTGGTGAAGACTGGAGTAATACACCTGGTACACATTATCGTGTAGCCAATTCAACTGCAGGCCCCTGGATGAAAACGGCCGACGGTAATGATATGTTTGACGGGCACCAGTTCTATGCAGGGCGTGTGGCTTCAAACGGAACAACGAATTATACATTTGGCTGGGCGCACCGCCGTAATCCGGAGAACGACAACGGCACCCGCACCTGGGGTGGCAACCTCATTTCGCATGAGTTGGTAAAACTGAGCAATGATAAACTGGGCGTAAAAAGTCCTGCTGCGGTGAAGGGTTATTTCACAAAGGAGACTGCTGCCGAAATTAAAGGCCAGGCAGGAACAGTTAAGCAAGCCGGCACGCAGTACATCCTGAGCGGTAGTCCAGCAATGGCATTGTATAAGTTCGGCAATATGGATGGCACGTCCAGGATACAAGGAGGACTGACCTTTAGTAACCTGACCGGTACAGCCTCGCTTGGATTCAACACCAAAGCAGATAACACCAGCAGCTATGTTATTAAGTTTGAACCTGCGGCCAAACGTATTGCCGCTTACAACAACGGTGTGGAAGTTACCCGCGTACCTTTTAATTTTCAGGCTGGCAAAAATTACGATTTCAGCGTAGTTGCAGATGGCTCGGTTGCTGTTTTGTATGTTAATGATGAAGTCGCTTTAACTAACCGGATCTACAGTATGAATGGCAATATGTGGAGCCTGGGTGCCGAGGGTATGGAAGTTAGTGTGAACAATTTGAAAGTGATCAAACACTAAAATGAAAAACCGATTTGCTATAAAGGTATGCTTGTTACTGTTAAGTCTAACAGCCAGGCATACCTATGGGCAAACCTTAACAGGACCGGTAACCGATCAAAAATATTATCCGCAATACCATTTCCGGCCTCAAAGCGGATGGATCGGAGATCCAGACGGGCTGGTATTTACCAATGACACATTTCATTTGTTTTGGTGGGGACATGCTACATCCAAGGACTTAGTTTACTGGAAAGAACAGCCTTACCCTATGAAACGCAGTGACCGCTCTTTCTCTTACTTCAGCGGCTCAGTTGTGGTGGATACCGCTAATACAAGTGGGTTCGGGAAACAAAGCATGATTGCTGTATTTACCCGCAATTATCCCGGCGATACACTGCCCGAAGCACAAGTGCTTTCGGTAAGTACAAACGAAGGGCAAACCTTCAATTATTATCAAAACAACCCTGTACTGGATATTAAAAAGATATTTTTCCGTGATCCACAGGTTTTTTGGCATCCACAGGATCAGCTTTGGAAAATGGTTGTGAGCGTACCGAATGTGCAGGAGATCCAGATTTATGAATCCAAAGACCTGAAAACCTGGAAATATTGCAGTAGCTTTCAGGGCTTGGGTGCCAAAAATTCTTTTTGGGAATGCCCCGACCTGTTTGAACTGCCTATTACAGGAACCAAAAGCAAAAAGTGGGTAATGCTTATTGGCCGGGGGCCAAACCGGGTACAATATTTTGTAGGTGACTTTGATGGAAAAACCTTTACGCCTGACCAGGAAACCCATAATTATTTGAAAGAAGGTATAGGAATACAAGGAAAAGTTTTCGAGGACTTTGAAAACGGCCTGACCCGATGGAAACAAGAGGGAAAAGCTTTCGTAGATACTACACAATCTATTGATTTTTTAGGCAAGGCACTTTCAGCTTCTTCCGGAAAGCAAGGTGAAACAGGTAAATTGATATCGGTCCCGTTTAAGGTGAGCAGTAATGCTATCAATTTCCTGCTGGCTGGTGGAAACCATCCAGACAGTACTTGTATAAAATTGTTATGGAACGGCAAGGTTGTAAGGAGTACAACGGGAGACAACACCAACGTTTTAAAATGGAACGGCTGGGACGTACGTGATTTGAAGGGAAAAAACGTTTCGCTCGAAATTCTTGACCGGCATCCAGCCGCTAAGATGGGGAACATTGCCGTTGACCACATTGTGTTTTCTGATGCGCTTATGAATAACCAGCTCGAACATGCCAATTGGCTCGATTACGGCCCCGATTACTATGCAACCCGTACCTGGCGAAATTATGATCGGAAACGTTCTTTTGGCGATACGGTATTTGCCATAGGGTGGATGGGTAATTGGGACTATGCAAACAAAGTTCCAACAAGATGGGGAAAAGGCTTTCAGTCCCTGCCGAGAATCATGTCGCTTAAGCATGGCTCTACCGGGTATCAGATTGTTCAACAGCCTGTGCCAGCTTTAAGCAAACTCCGCGGAGCGCAATTCAGCAAGAATAACTTAAAGATCAATGGTACTAAAGCTATAGCTTTCCAGCCCAAAAAGAACAGCTATGAATTGGAAGTGGCTTTTAAACCGACCGATCAGCATCCCTTTGGCCTCAACTTGTTTGTGGGGGAAGGACGCAAAATGGTCTTTCGTTATGATCCAGTGGTATCACAGCTAACGATAGACCGGTCGAACGCTACAGATTATAGGAGTGATACTTCATTTACAAGGCTGTTTGCCAAAAAGTATAACGCGCCGCTTACGTTGGAAAAAGGAATGCTCAAGCTGCGAATTTTCGTAGATCAATCTTCAGTAGAGGTGTTCTGCAATGATGGCAGCATAGTACTCAGCACAACGAATTTTCCTTCTCAGACCCAGACAGGCATTGAACTGTTTTCTGAAGGAGGGGTGATCAACGTACCTATGCTGAAGGCCTGGCCGCTCAAAACAATACTTAACCCGAATAATAAACTCAATAATTAAAGCATATGCTTCAATTCAAAAAAATAAAAACGATTTATTTCGCCGCTATAACGCTGATTGCTGGTATGGTAGTTTCTGCAGAATCCGTAATGGCACAAAATGATGCGGCCAAAGAAACTTACCGTCCGCAGTACCATTTTTCGCCAAAGGCCCACTGGATGAACGATCCGAATGGTATGGTGTATCTCAATGGAAAATACCATTTATTCTTTCAATATAACCCCGGCGGTACAACCTGGGGTCCCATGCACTGGGGGCATGCCATCAGCACCGATCTTCTTCACTGGAAAGAGCAGCCCATTGCCTTATACCCCGACTCGTTAGGGATGATATTCTCGGGCAGTGCCGTGGTAGACGTAAACAACACAGCCGGCTTCGGTAAAAATACCCTGGTAGCTATTTACACCTACCATAATCAAAAGATAGAAGACGCCAAAACAGGCCTACACCAATATCAAGGTATTGCCTACAGTAAAGACGAAGGTAAAACCTGGAAGAAATATGAAAGTAACCCTGTGTTACCTAATCCCGGCATATGGGATTTCCGCGATCCGAAAGTAAACTGGAATGAAGAATCTAAACAATGGGTTATGACCCTGGCCACCAAGCAATCGGTAACTTTTTATGGCTCCAAAGATTTGAAAAGCTGGAAGCGGTTAAGTGAGTTTGGTAATAATCTTGGTGCGCATGGCGGTGTTTGGGAATGCCCCGACCTTTTTAGCCTGGTTTATAACGGTGTGAAAAAATGGGTACTGTTAGTTAGCATTAATCCGGGAGGACCTAATGGCGGTTCGGCAACGCAGTATTTTATCGGGAATTTTGACGGTAAAACTTTTACGCCCGAAAATACAGCAACGCGATGGATTGACTATGGTGCTGATAATTATGCCGGAGTAACCTTTGCCGGTACAGGCAACCGCAGAGTGTTTATGGGTTGGATGAACAACTGGCAATATGCTAACCAGGTACCCACGCAAAGCTGGCGTGGTGCCAATACCTTACCCCGCGAACTTAGATTAAGTAAAATAGGTAAAACCTTGTCCCTTGCCTCGGTGCCAGTTAAAGAGTTAAGCAAGATCGTTCAGCCAAGCATGGTTCTAAACAATCTCAAAGGTAAACGGAGCTATAACCTCTCATCAAAAATCCAGCGATTGAACTCCCGTTATATGTTGGAGTTAACGACTTCAAACAACACCAGTTTTGCGATCAAGTTCGGTAACAAAGAGGGCGATGAACTGATTGCCGGTTATGACAAAAAGACCAACACCATTTATGTAGACAGGCGCAAAGCGGGAAAAGTCTATTTTGAAAAAAGCTTCGCAAGGAAAGCCCTCGCCCCGCGGATAAGTTCATCCAAGCAGCTTTCGTTAAAAATATTTGTAGACGCCGCCTCCTTGGAATTATTTGCAGACAATGGCCTTACTGTACAAACCAATGTGTTTTTTCCGAACGCGCCACTTAACCAGTTATCTATTGAAGCCGGTCAACCCATCACTATAAAGCAGTTGAAAATTTCCGGAATCAGCGCTACGAACGAGTAAACTCAAGCTAACTAATAAATAGCCTACTAAGGATTAAAAGCAAAAAATTTGCTTAGGGCTTTGTTGTACCTCATGTTAAGTACCGGTCCGTAAGAAACAAACTGTTCCTTACGGACCGGTAACTCTAATTGCTGCCACCACGAAAATACTCTATAATACGCTCACCATCTCTTTTCGGCAATTACGGCACAACCCTACAAGGGTTTTAATGAAACGATAATTTCGGGATTCTTTGTTTTGGAAGTACTGCCTGGCAACCACATATATTTTACGCAAATATTGCCATTATTAAATGTTATATATACATTTAATAACCACTTATAAACCAAAATGAAAAAAATATTTTACTTGTTCATCCTGATCGGGATGTCAACTGTTGTGCATGCACAAAGCGGGCGGTCGGTTATGGATTTTGACCAAAACTGGACGTTTAATTTGGGCGATGTACTCAACGGTCAAAACGTTAACTTTAATGATGCCAGCTGGCGAAAATTAAATTTACCTCATGACTGGAGCATAGAGGGCGAATTTAAACAAGAAAACCCGGCCACTGTGGAAGGCGGCGCTTTACCAGGCGGTATAGGCTGGTACCGTAAAATCTTCACCGTTCCGCAAACTGATAAAGGCAAATTAATCTACATTGCTTTTGACGGAGTTTACCAAAAAAGCGATGTGTGGATAAACGGGCACCATTTAGGTTACAGACCCAACGGTTATATCAGTTTCAGATATGAGCTTACGCCTTATTTAAACTATGGTGGCAAAAAGAATGTGATAGCTGTAAAGGCTGATAATTCTTTACAGCCAAATTCACGCTGGTATTCCGGTTCGGGCATATACCGCAATGTTTGGCTAATAAGCACTAACAAAATTGCCGTTAACCATTGGGGTACTTTTGTAACCACACCAGAAGTAAGCGCCAGCCATGCCAATGTTAACCTGAGCATTAGCATAAAAAATGCGGCAGGCAATACTAAACCTGCCACTATTGTGAGCAGTATTTATGCTAATGGTAAAGTTGTAGCAAGCAAAACCCTTACGGGCGTAAGTTTGAAAGATACGGTTACTACGGTAAGCCAAAACTTCGGCGTTAATAACCCGGTATTATGGTCGGTTAACAAACCGTTCCTATATAAAATACAAACTAAAATATTGGTGAATAAGGTGGTGGTTGATCAGTATGAAACACCGCTGGGTATCCGTTATTTTAATTTTGATGCAGATAAAGGCTTCAGCCTTAACGGTGTTTATATGAAAATAAACGGTGTTTGCCAACACCACGACCTAGGGGCTTTGGGCACAGCATTTAATGTGCACGCGCTGGAAAGGCAGTTTAAAATATTAAAGGAAATGGGCGTAAATGCCATACGCACCTCCCACAACCCACCCGCCCCCGAGTTTTTAGACCTTGCAGACCGCATGGGCCTGATTATTATGGACGAAGCATTTGACGTATGGCAGGTTCATAAAAGACCTCAGTTTGACTCTCATCTTTTCTTTAAGGAATGGCACAAACGCGATTTGACCGATCAGATACTGCGCGACAGGAACCACCCTTCGGTGATGATATGGAGTATTGGTAATGAAATACCTGAACAAAAAGATACCAGCGCAACACGCATATCCCGCGAGCTTGCCGGTATCATTCACGAATTGGATACCACAAGGCCAATCACTACAGGAAATAACGAACCCGGCCCCGGCAATAAAATTGTTGAATCGGGCGCGGTTGACCTGTTAGGCTATAATTACCATAACGATAAACTGGCTAATTTTCAGAAGGATTACCCCGGTAAAAAATTCATCGGTACCGAAACTGCTTCAGCGCTCGAAAGCCGCGGTGTTTACAATACTTCGCCCGACACTATTCAACGGTGGCCGGGAGGCATGGTAGTTGATGGAAAAAGGGTGAGAAGGCCCATGAATGCCGATAATACCGTTAACGCATATGATAATATTTCGGCACCCTGGGGTTTTACCCACGAAGAAACGTTGAAAATATATAAAAAATATGCTTTTCTATCAGGTCAGTTCGTTTGGACCGGGTTTGATTATATAGGCGAACCATGGCCTTACCAATGGCCATCCCGCAGTTCATATTTCGGGATAGTGGATCTGGCTGGCTTCCCCAAAGATGTTTATTATTTGTATCAGGGCGAATGGACCAACAAAACAGTGCTCCACCTATTACCGCACTGGAACTGGCAAGCTGGTAAAGTAGTTGACGTTTGGGCCTACTACAGTAATGCCGATGAAGTTGAACTGTTTTTGAACGGCAAATCATTAGGTACAAAATCAAAACAGGGCGACAGTTTGCACATTGCCTGGAAAGTAAACTATGAGCCGGGTACGTTAAAGGCCGTATCACGAAAAAATGGCAAAGTTGTGAAAACTACCGAAGTTAAAACTGCAGGCGCACCAGCCAGGATAGAATTAAGTGCCGACCGAAGCAGCATACGCTCAAACGATCATGATCTTTCTTACATCACCGTTAAAATTGTAGATAAGAATGGCATCATGGTGCCTAATGCTGATAATGATATTAAATTCAAACTATCAGGAGCTGATAGCTTCCTGGCTGGTGTTGATAATGGAAGCCAAACCAGCCACGAATCGTTCAAAGCCAATCATCGTAAAGCGTTCCATGGTTTGGCCTTAGCAATTATTGGCGCTAAAAATAAACCGGGTACAGTAACCATAACAGCAACAGCCGATGGTTTACCTGCTGCATCGTTGCCAATTACTATTAAGTAACCAATTAGCTAAAAAGTACTTACTGCTCGCATGGCATAGGGCTTGCCGTATTTTGTACGGCAAGCCTTTGTTTAAGGCAAACTGCGCCCATCGCGGCCTAAACAGAAAAAGGCGAAAAAACCTATTTAAGTTATACTTGCTTAAGCCGAACTCACAATAAACTATTACGTCTTAGCTTTTAAGGCAGGCTGAATGAGTAATCTTATTCAGGTGGGGGTGTGTTCATTATACTCGGGAACTAAAAGGAACTTATTCTAAATAGTTCAGTGCCTTTTGACCTAATTAAATTGTACCCATAGCTTTCTTCATTAACGAAAAACGCCGTTTTCTTGCGAGAAAACAACGTTTATTGTGACCCATACTGTCTAATTTTCGAACTATTTCATAGAATATTTAAAGAAATTAGCCTTCTAAAGACTAAAAAACAACGAAGAAAATTTCGGTAAACCGGCTGGTTCTTTAATTAATTTATCTTCTCTAAAAGCCCTGATCATTTAAGATTATGTGCTTTACCAATCATGGGTGATTGAAAACGATTGGTTTTAACATAAGGATGTATAGGGTATTTCAGCAATTGATAGAATTTTAATAAAAACTGATACGATATCCAACATGTGCATTTTACGTTTCCTATAGTTTTGACTTTGCTGCTTAACAATGCAAGCACTTATATAATTGCCAGACACAAATCAATGAGACTAAATTTTACTACCTGTCTCACTGTCTTTTTAATCATTTTTTCTTTTCAGGCAAGTTTTGCCGGAAAATAGATTCCTTATGGCTTCATCATGTAAACTTTACCAAGGTTAGTGATTTGTTTGTGCCTCCCGGAACGTTAAATCGCGCATTGAAAATTAATGGTAAAGAATTTAACAAAGGAGTTGCCTCCCCAGAAGGTTTAATTGTTTTCAACTTAAAAGGCGCTGCTAATAGGTTTCAAGGTATCGTAGGAATGGACGATGAAGTCCCCAAGGGTGGGGTGCGTTTTGTGATAATGGGTGATAAAAAGGAATTATTTACAACGAAGATTGTACATAAAGGAAATGACCCGATAGCATTCAACGTTAACTTGAGTGGTGTTAAAAAGTTGTACCTTATAGTAGAGAATGTTGGAGATGGTATTCATACTGCTCATGCCGATTGGGTAAATGCTTTTATTACATATCGTGCCATACAACCTTTAACTGGCTGTCGTACCCTGTCAAAACTTGTTTATCGTCCGCTTGGATAAAAATATCCGGTATAGTTCCATTTCAATGAGGTCATCGACGTTTTAGATGGAAGGAAAAAGACCAACAATACCAAAATGCATTCACCTGATGAATTGCCGATAAGAGGCTTCTTGATCATATGCTAACTGGTTGCGCGTCAAAGGGATGCACTAAATATTACCACTACTATCATTGTTTTTCAAAATGCGGAATAAGATTTAGCGCACAATTTGTTGATGAAAAATTTTATGAGCAGATTAGCGGGTTTATGGTTAATCCAGCCCACATAGAAATTTATACAGAGATCATAAAAGAGCTTTATGAAAAGTCGACGTTTCAGGAGAAGTCTGAAATCTCATTGTATAAGAGACAACTTACTGAATATTCTGACAAAATCACCAAAGCTCGGGAACTTCTTATAATCTGTGCTTTAGATACTGCTTATTACCGAATAGTTAAAAATGAATCGGAGCATCAGATAACTATTTTAGAAGGGAAGCTGATAAATATTCCAAAACAAGAAGAGGGCTAACTCCCTTGTTATCACAAGCTGCAAAGAACCTTTCAATAATTAGGGAACGCTATCAGAAAAGAATCATGATTAGTTCGATGTACCCCGAAAATTTGATTTTTGACGGTTTACAACATCGAACTATTCGGATGAATGAGCAATCCGTGTTTTGATAGTCTCAAGGACTTTTTTGGTAAAAAGAAAGGCAAATCAGGTAATAACCTTGATTTGCCTAATAAGGTGACCCCTCGGAGGATCGAACTCCGGACCCACTGATTAAGAGTCAGTTGCTCTACCGGCTGAGCTAAGAAGTCATTAAGTACAATGCTTATCAAAATCGTCGATTCTGAATTACCAGGGGCAAATTTACAAAAAAATTATACAATTCTTCAACGATAAATCTTAGCCTATAAAATGTTCGTGACGTATTTGTGACGCTTTCATTAATTTACTGCCATTTGTTTACTGACTTTTCATTTTATATATTGATTTTAATTTAGTGAAAAACGTTAAAAATATGATAGAACTTTAAAAAATACCTATCGTATAAATTTACTCATAGCCTAAGTTGTAAATAAAAGAAATGTTGCCCTGCGTAATTCTCACTTAGGTACTATCGCCATTTATAAGCCATTTTATGTGATGTAATAACTAAATATTATGAGTCACGAGGAATGCAAAATTTGGACAACCCAAGATTACGACTACTTATATCTTTACGCTCAAAGAAAGCTTAAGGATAAGGAAATAATTAAAGATTTAATTCAAGAAACGTTTTTGGTTGCCCTTCAAAACTATCAAAAATTTGAAAACCGAAGTTCAGAAACAACATGGTTAACCGCTATACTTAAATATAAAATTTACCGGGTCTACCGTTGCCAGTCGCTGAACAAAGTTTCTTATAGTGATAAAGATGACCTTAACACGCTTTCAATTATAAATCAACGTGCGTCAATAAATAATCACAAATTAAAAGATCATTTAGTTGCAAAAGAATTTATACAAGAGTTGAACAAACATCTTAAATCCTTGCCAGTATCATGGCAACAAGTTTATGAGCTTAAGTATGTGCAAGATTTACAATCGCAAGTGATTTTTAATACATTGCATATTAGCCAAAGGAATTATTGGGTTATAACGCATAGGTTGAAGAGTTCACTCAAAAAATGGTACATCACAAACTGGCAATAAATAGTAAATTTCATCCTATCGTTTTATCAATCTTGAATCTTCTTTTTATTGGGTCTCTTTTTTCTTGCTCATTATCCTTTACGGAAAATGTAATTCTTTGATGCACCAGGAATAATCACAGGAGCAGGGGAAAACTAAAAAAAGTTTTATAAAGTGTTGAAACAACGTCTTAAGAATTTCAAGCATAAAGATTACCATTTCACCAGCAAATTTTATTTTACAATATTTACAAGGTACTGAGTTTGCTGCATTATTGCATGTGAGTTATTTCTTTCAATCGGTTTCAATCTATGAATTTGAAATTTTGTGCATAATTGATCTTAATTAGCCTATTGCGCGTATTACCATAATTAACGATGGCTATTGCTCCCAGATCGGAGGATAATTGATCCACTTGAAAGAATAATAGAAGATTTTAAATATCTTTCATATTGCTTAGTTGGCTTGGTTTGATGATTTCTTTTCCAATTAAGTCTTATTTCCAGCTTTCTCAAATAAGAGTTGTGCAGTCGTTGGATATATTATAAAAGATCTAAAGTAAAAGCAAATACACACAAATACCTAACTTATCTAAGCGGTATTAATTCGAAAAGCAGGATACCTCCAAGACTGAATTTAAATGAATGATCACAGGTTTCTTAAATATAGTAAACCTCAGGTAAAACAGCCTTCAAAAGTCCATTAACTCTTTATTAGTAACCCCCAGTGCATTGGCCAGATCAATCAAGGTAAGTATGGAAATATTGATCTCTCCCTTTTCGTATTTTTTGAGATTGCTATAGTCGATATCACAGCGCTGCGCCAGTTTACGAAAGGAAAGCCCTGCGCGTTTGCGAAGCGTTTCCAGGTGCTTTCCAAATTTGATTAAGTTTTCTTGTTGCGCTTCGCTATACATGTACCGTGTTCGATAGCGAAAATTGTTTTTTAAAGGTTTATAAGTGTTGGTTTTTAAACCCACACTTTGTAGATTTATCTGCCTATTGACAACCAAAATAATTGGGTTGTCCATGGACGTAATTCATTGCATAAAATGGAAAAACAATATGAAAATTCGGTAAAAAAAATGCCAGTCAAAACGCGCCGTCCTATGGAACAAGTGCTGTTCGCTATCGGTGTCCTGGTGCTTTGGCTGTTAGTCTACCTCTTTACCAGGTAAGGTGATCGTGGGTTAAATTCGTGTATAGACCCTTAAAATTTAGGTTATTGCTTGTCAAACCCTGTTTTGCAAATTTCAACTCGATGTTGTTTCTTTTAGAGCCATAGATTACCTAATGAAGTTATAAAGATCAAACTCCTGATTGTAAATGTATCAGTAGTATCCTTTTCATCCACGTTGTTTATGATCAGATAATTAGGAGGAATGCCTTTCAATTAATTTATCTTTCTTTTTCATATTTTCATATTTTGAACAACCTTTTACCCGGAGATCTCGCCTGTTTTAACATTCATTTCCTTGCTGAAGAAATTTCCTGTCGGGCCGTCGTCACCAATAGTCAAATCGGAGGGTTTCCTTTAGACAATGATTGGTAAATGATGAAAGAGCCGATCTAATTCCGTAAAGCTGCTCTGTTCCTCAGACTGTATATTATTCAAATTCCTTATATATATTATGACACATAAAACATTGGCGCAAGTATTTTATTTATATTGAACGAGCTGTCCCAATGGTAAATCTAGCTTCTGATATAAAGCAATTTTTGCAACTTTTACCTCCTACTGTCATATTAGACACGGATGCACCTATCTTCACGATAGCTTATGTTAATGATGCCTATTGCAAGCTCTCTAATTTTACACCTAGAGAATTGATTGGGAAAGGATTATTAGAGGCCTTTCCTCAAAACCCGGATGTGATCGATATTCAGTCTGTAGAAAAGGTGAGGTTCAATCTAACAGAGTGCCTAACGACAAAAAAGAAAACGGTTTTACCAAAGCAACGGTTTGATCTACGTTTATCGGGAAGGTTCGAAACCCGGTACTGGCAGGCAACCAATACTCCTGCACTGAACGACGCTGGCGAGGTCATGCATCTTCTCCACCAGGTCATTGATATCACGGAGGCCTACGAGCAGGCCCTGAAAGAAAGAATATCCTTAGAAGTAGCTGAAGCCAAAAGAAAAGAGCTGGAAAAGCTTTTCATGCAGGCCCCTGCCGGGGTCGTTATCTTTAGTGGTCCTGATTTTGTTTTTAATCTGGTTAATCCCACCTATCAGTCCTTTTTCCCCGACCGAGGGCTCACGGGTAAGCCCTTGCTGGAGGCCATACCGGAATTGCATAATCATCCGCTCGTTGATGGATTCAGGCACACCTTTACTACTGGCGAGACCTATTACGGAAAAGAAGTGTATACTCAGCTTATGCGGGTTCCAGGCGCGCCGTTAGATGACAGTTATTGGAACTTTATCGGTCAGGCCCGTTACGATGACAACCATCAAATAGATGGCATACTTATGTTTGGATTTGAAGTGACCGAGCAGGTGCTGCTGCGTAAAAAAGTAGAAGCAAGTGAGGAGCGGCTTAACCTGGCTGTGGAAAATGTCCAGTCAGGCGTTTATGATACCGATCTAAAAACGGGTAAGTCTATCTGTTCGTTAAGGCATGCTCAAATTTTCGGCTATCCGGATAAACAGCAAGAATGGAGTTTGGAAAAAATGCTGAGCCATATTGTGCCCGAAGATTTGGACTACGCGCGAGAGGAACATATAAGCGGTTTGGAAAAAGGAATCATTAATGTACAGTTCCGTATCCGAAGATTGGATGGAGAGGTCCGGTGGATCAATATCATCGGTAAGGTGAATTATAATAACAAGAACGAGCCGGTAAGAGTTGTGGGCACAACGACTGATATAACGGAAAAGATTGCCATACAGCGTCAAAAAAAGATGAATTTATCAGTACGGTAAGCCATGAATTAAAAACGCCTGTCACTTCCATCAAGGCTTACGGACAACTATTAAAGCGATCCTTGAAAAAAGCCGGTGATACCGCCAATGGCACCTTCCTTGAAAAAATGGAATTACAGGTTCTCCGTTTGGAAAAACTGATCAGAGATCTGCTGGAAATTACACGCATTGAAAGCGGAAAACTCTCATTGCATCCAGAACCCTTACCCTTTAAAGAATTTTTAGAACAGATCATAAGCGACCTTCAGTTGATTACAAATATGCACCAGCTAATTCTTACAGAAAACAGTGTTTTGACCATAACAGCCGACCCCACCAGACTGACCCAAGTCATTACCAATTTAGTTACAAATGCGGTAAAATATTCTCCAGAGGGAAAGAAGGTGGAGATTGCCGCAAAAGAAGAAAACGGTTTTATGATCTGTAGCGTTAAGGACTTCGGCGTAGGTATCGCCGCAAATGAGCAATCATTGATTTTTGAGCGCTTCCATCAGGTAGCAGGTAAAAATCCAAATGCCGGACTAAGTTTAGGTTTGGGTTTATATATCGCTAAAGAAATCGTAGAGGAAGGTAGCGGTAAATTATGGCTGGAAAGCGAGCCTAATAAAGGCAGCATCTTTTATTTCAGTGTACCACTAACATAATTATAAGTTGTTTACTTGCTTATTTTTTATAAAATAGAAGCCTAATGCGAGAAAACATGGAAGATTTATACTCCTCCCACCTTAACTATATTAATTAATATGCTCCGTTCTGCATAGAAGGGCCAAGTGAAACGAGCAGCATTCAACTCATAGAAATTTTGTAGCTTACAACTGAGATTTAAAGAGATGAATTTTCTTTATTTGCGCCAATTGATAGAATATGTCACATGGTGAATTTATTATCCATCAACTACATAATTCGAATCTTATTTATTAAATTATTATAGGGCACCCCCTTCCGGCCGGGCTATACGCTTTATCTTCTGGCGAAGGATACCGCTGCTATCCCTGATGCTTTCATTAAGCCAGGCAAACTTTGGCTGCGCTGCAAGATTGCCCTGCCCAACGTTTCCAAAAAGCCTGCATTTCGCCTTCACTTTCTCCTGCCACGCGCCGCTTCGCTCAGCCGGGCAGGCTTTCGTTTGTCTGCATTTCAGCCTTTTGCTGATCTCTGTAGGGTGTAATACGTTTTGATGAATATTTTTTAAGCCAACGGGTAAAAAGGGCAGCTAAAGTCTTGCCGGTAATGAGTGTTGGGCCGGCAAGTAAAAATCCGGCATAATGAAGCCGCTCGTACCTCCTGTCTTCAGCCTCCGGAAATCCATCGAACATAAGGTATCAGGAATCGATAAAATTCAAATGATTTAATTGCCTCTTGCGATGTACAATCACTGGGCAACAATTTAAGCCAAGCTGATTAAGGAGTGATCAATTGCTTCAATTAATTAAACGTCGAAATGCCAGAGGCGTAAGTTGGGTTTTGCTTTAAATAACTTAAAAAACGATTGCGAATGTTCAATCCCAACTGGTAGGTAATCTCATTCACCGACGAACTGATGGTTGACAGCTTTTCTTTTGCCTTGTCAATGAGTTTGTTTTGGATGTGCTGTTGGGTGGTTTGACCGGTTAGCTGTTTTAGCAAACTGCTAAAATACTTCGTTAATACATTCAATTTATCTGCAACATGCTGAACAGAATCATCATCTTTAAGCATTTAAAAAATCCGAATGATCCAGCATATCAATTATTTATTTTACCTTGCTTTCTGCGCATTTACCACTCCAGCGGTCAGTACTCCCCATAATGACGAACTACAGAAGTGTGTAGATAAGCAGCTTGGCTATAAAAGCAGTCAGGTTTTATCTTTTCGTTATGAAGAGAAGCTCCACAAGCTGGAACATAGCTTCGAACCCTGGCAGCAAACGCAATATACAGGGAAAGGAAGCATCTGGTGTAATAGCAATAATTCTGTAAGGCATGACACCCTGGCCACCGGCGTTAAAGTAAGCTATTCTAGGACCTCTTTTGATCATCAAACAATGCTGCAGTTTGATGATAATAACAAAACGTTATTGCCCGTAACAAGAGAGATGTACCTGGATGAAATATTTCTCAGTGCACGTTATTCCCCTGCCTTACTACTGGGCTATTGCACTCAACATCAGGTAACGAAGACTAACCAAGGTCAATTCGCTGTTTACCAGATCCGCATTAACCATACGGTTGTTACCTTATATATTCGTAAAGCTGACTATCTGTTAGCTAAAGTTACTACACTAAATGATGATGAGATGTTTGGCGATGTACTTACGACCATAACCTATCTGGATTATACACGTGCAGTATCCGTTTACTATCCTAAAAAAGTACTGATTGAAAAGGTCAATGGTAAATTACATGACGAGATAATTATTAAGAATTTCGTTATAATAAAGGAAATTCCGGATACTGCAAAATTATCAAAATTAAAGGCTTATGTGATGAAGCCATCAGTTCCGGTCATTCCTGCGGTCAATGTAGTGCGGTATAATAGTCACATAACCTTTGTTGAACTCAAGCATACGGATGACCGCGCGATGATCGTAGAATTTAATGATTTCTTGCTGGTGGCTGAAGCGCCGCTAAACAGCCGAAATGGCGAGTTGATTTTAAAAGAAGCCAGAAAGATCGCGCCCGGAAAGCCGGTTCGATACTTCGTATCCGGACACTATCATCCGCACTATTTAGGCGGTTTCAGACCTTTCGTACATGCAGGCGCTAAGATTCTGTGTACTCCGGAAGACCAAGCCTACGTCGAATATCTTGCAGCCGCTAAGCATCAACTCCATCCAGACAGCCTGCAAATTGAACCTAAACCCTTGCAAATTGAACTCGTCAGGGACAGTCTTATAATTTCTGATGGTCAGTTTGAAATGACTGTTCATCACATTGGGCAGCAGTCCGGGCACACCAAAGATTATCTTATCTATTACTTTCCGCAGGAAAGACTAATTTTCGAGGATGATCTGGTGTGGATACCTAAGGTAGGTGAACCCAAAAAAGCCGGAGTAAGACAGGCCGGACTTTATGAGGCCATCCGGCAACTGGGTTTAAAGGTCGACACAATCGTTCAATCCTGGCCCGTTACTGAAGGCAATGTCAAAACAGTAATTCCTTTTCAAGACCTTAGAAAGTCAGGTGAATTGAGATAGCGCTATTTGTTTTAAAGAAGTTAACTGCGGTCTTTACGTGGTACTCTTAAGTAATAAAAGATCCTATTAACCGCATCAATAAATAAGTATTCGGCGGTCAGGGAAACACCAATCAAGAGCTTAGCCTTTGTGATGGCATACCTGATTGACATTGTGTAATAAAAAACCAATCTACCGCAACGTTTCGGAATGTGATGCGTCTTGTTTATCGAGACATGAATCTTCAATCATTCAATGAATAAAAACAGCATATTTTCTTTCTTATTAACTACCGCTTTAGGCGTCTGTGGCGTCGCGGCCCATGGTCAGCAAAAGGTTAGCGTACCACGCATGGGGGCAATAGCCGATAGCTTGTATAAGGCTAAACAGTTCGCTACGGCAACTACCTATTATTATGCGGTAGCTCGGCAAAGTGATTTTCCCGCTAAAAAGGTAAGCGCGTATTATAATATGGCCTGCTGCCTTAGTCTGCAAAATAAAAAGGATTCGGCTCTATTAATCTTAAATAATGCAATTACCGCCGGTTACAGCAACAAGTCACATCTGCTCGTAGATGCTGATTTTGATGTTTTACATGGTCTGCCGGGCTGGACAGCCGCCATAAACCGCGTTAAGGAAAGCAAAAAAGCAATCAATTACGATCCGGCCAAGGCTGGTTTTATTACCACAGATATTCATCACTTCTGGCAGGCTTATGACAAAGCCGTTAAAGATACTGCGCATTTTAAGCAAATCATGCATAAGCTTTATTTTGATAGGGCTAGCCGCGGGATGAACGACTACATGGACCTGAAGGTAGGCAGCATCGACGAGTTTGTAAGTCACATCCAATCGGCACCAAAATTTTATAGTGCTATTCGCAACAACACTTTTAAGATCGATAAATTTAAGCCAGCTTTTGAGGCATCCTACCGAAAGTTCAAGCTGTTGTATGGCGATGCCCGCTTTCCAGATGTTTATTTTGTGATTGGTGCCTTTACCAGCGGGGGAACAGTGTCTAACGCCGGATTATTGCTTGGTGTTAACCAGTCGGCAGCAGATAGCCATACTCCTGTAGGCGAGTTGAGTGCCCGGATGCAAACGCGCCTTAATCCGGTTGCTGGGTTGCCCGATGTGGTAGCGCATGAGCTGATCCACTATCAGCAAGACGGCATGAAACAGGATACAACCACACTAAGCTACGTTATTCGCGAGGGCATGGCTGATTTTATGGGCGAGCTGATCAGCGGCCGTAATGCCAGCGCTAAACTGGCTGTTTGGGCAACCGGTAAAGAAAAGCGGATATGGAACAAATTTACTACCGATATATATCAGAACCGGTACAATAACTGGATAGCCAATTCTAAACAATCCGGTCCAGACAATCCGCCCGATCAAGGATACTGGATAGGCTACCAGATCTGTAAAAGCTACTACGAACAAGCAACAGATAAAAAGCAGGCAATTTATAATATGCTACATATTCAGGACTACAAAGCTTTTTTAATGCAAAGCCAATGGGAAAGCAAAGTGGCTGTTTTGCCTTAAATAGAGCTAACAAAAATCGGGCGACAAGCTAACCCTAATGCAAATTTGAAAGAAGTCAGTTTTGTTTAAAGCATAAATTAATTTATAACTTTCAAGGCTGGATAGCCGGAGCATTCAGCTTTCCTAATTAAAGAGAACTTACTTATATGAAATCCCCTATACCAATCCATACCGCCATTCTTCGGTTATGCTTAGTCGCGCTTTTGATGCTTACTAATTCGGCATTCACTCAGGCCCAAAAAAACAACTTATTTAACCCGGCAGGTGCTAAACAACAATTAGGCTTGCCTCCAACTAAAGTAATGGTACTGGGGATCACGCATCTGGATGCAGCATCCAGCAAGTTCCAGCTGGCCTGGTTAGAACCTTTGTTATGTCGCCTGCGCGCTTATAATCCCCAGGTCATTTTGACTGAAGCACTACCTGGGGAACAAGTGATGGGGCTCGATGCCTATGCTGCTTACCACGGTGATGCAGGTAAGTATGCCGGCCCCACCTTAGAAATGGCGAAAACTGCCCAGACAGAATTACATTTGAACGCTGCTCAAGCGTTAGTTAAGGCAGATAGTTTAGCTCAAAAAGGAGAGTTGAATCCGGCTCAGCGGAGGTACCTGGCGGTTTTATTTGTAGCTGCTGGCGAACCCTTCTCCGCTACTGTTCAGTGGATGCGCCTGGGAGCCGTTGATCGAATAGCTCAGGATGGTATTTCGGCTTCACTGGTTAAGCGCTTAAACCGCTTTGCCGAACTTCGCAGTGAACTGGCATCTATTGCGGCCCGCCTGGCCGCCGATGCAGGTTTGGAGCGCGTATATGGGGCGGGTGACCATGCAAGCGATGTGGTGCTGCCTAATAATACGGATATGCAAGCGGCTGTGAACGCAGAGCCGGGTCTCAAAGACTTATTCAACCACAATACAGCAGCCTTTCACGCCGTTGCGGAAGATACCATGAAACTTAGTTCTGCCTCGCAGGTAATGCCGGTGTTCAAATGGAAGAACTCGCCTCGTTTTGCCGAGCTGGATGCTGACGCGCAATGGTTTTCGATGCTTCGGAGTACCAAGATGGGGCGTCTTGGTCGGCAGCGCGTTGCGGCATGGGAGGCACAGAATTTACAGATGGCGGTAGCTATACGGGAAGCAACCGCTTCAATAGCAGGAGGGCGGGCGCTATTAGTGGTGGGTGCAGCTCATAAACCATTTATTGAAGCCTATTTAAGAATGTTTACAGACATTGAGATTGTATCGGTGCCTGACTTGCTAAATTCAAATCCAACTGGCTGTCCTTTGAGTACTCCATAAGGACACAAGTAAGAAATGATTAAAACGTTGCGGCGCAAAGAAGTTTTTTATTTGCGCCGAATGGTGACTAAATGGCCGGTTGCTTGAACAAGACCAACATATCAATCTTCCGCCTCTCATTTGTTATGACCTAACCCCATCTCCGCTAAAACATCCAGCAAGCTTTGCGGGTTTTTCGGTTGGAAAGAGAATTAATATCTAATATCTCCAAGTTGCCGGTTTCATTGACTACAAGCTTTTCTATACCATAATCCTCCAGATATTGTCCAAACTCCTGCATGGTAATCATTTGCTGGTCAATCTCCCCATGCCTGGAATAGTAAGTACGCTCGCCGGATGTATTTCTTTTAATTGACTTGAATTTTGCCGGATTGGTGATTCGCAGGGCCTGTATGTTTTTAATTACGGGTTTAATTTTTGCCTGCAGGTCAAAACGTTTGGCCAGCTCTTTTTGCATTGCCGGCAACAGGTCTGCTGGGTTTTGAACGATCAGGTCCAAACAATAAACAGGTGCCTTTTTACCGGTTTTCGTTTCATTGATGGTACGGCTATAGGGATAGTGACCATTAGCCAGCATGTAAAGAGTAGTTAAAGGCAAGTTGATGCAAGTTAATCTGCGCCCGCTAAAAGTTTTATTATCCAGCCAAGTCGTGCTTAACCCGGGCCCGCCTTTGATCTCTGCTTGCATCATAAACCGTTTTTGAACGGTATCAGAAGCAGAAAAATTTTGTTTAATCAGGTCATCACGGTTAACCAGGTTGTCTTTCTTTTCCAGTAGATGAACCTGCTGCTTGTTAAGTAAGCTGTCAATAACTTGTTCGGTAATTAAGGAGTTCCAGTTTTTTACTCAGAGAATATCTTGACACACAACCTTGGATTTTGTTATCTGGTGACTTAGACCATAATTGATACTTCAATTATGGCAATGCTGTTGAGTGCTCAGCTCCAGCACTATTTCAAGGCTTTTCAGGGCATCGCCCTTAGGGCCGGGCTATACGCTAAATCATCTACCGAAGGATATCGCTTCTATCCCTGATGCTTTTGATCAAGCCAGGCAAACTTTGGCTGCGCTTCAAGATTGCCCTGCACAACGTTTTCAAAACGCATTCATTTCCCCTTCACTTTCGCCTGCCACGCGCCGCTTCGCTCAGCCGGGCTGGCTTTCGCTCGTCTGCATTCCTGCCTTTTGAGGATCTCCGGTGGGTGAGTTTTGTTTGGATAATTATTTTTTAAGCCAACGGGTAAAAAGGGCAGCTAATGTCTTGCCGGTAATAGGCGTTGGGCTGGCAAGTAAAAATCCGGCATAATGAAGCCGCTCGTTCCTCCCGTCTTCAGCCTGTGGCACTTATTCCGTTTTTTCCTTGCTTCTCTTCCCGGCAATTCTCATTGCTTTCTTTTTTCCCTTTTGTCTTTTAAAAAATAATCAGGCAAAACAAATGGGAAAGGGAAGCGGACAAATTATTTATTCATTAAAACCCTTATATATTATGCTGTTCACCGGAAGAATTACCGCAGACGCCGAAGTTAGAGACGTCAAAAACGACAAAAAAGTAACCGCCTTTACCGTGGCCGTTAACAAACGCTACAAGAACAAGGCAGGAGAGAAGCAGGAGAAAACCTCCTTTATCAGATGTGCTTACTGGATAAACCCCGGGCTGGCCATCTACCTGACCAAAGGTGCCATCGTGGAAATCAACGGCCTCATTGAAGCCGAAGCATGGACGGACAAAACGGGCAAGGCACAGGCAAACCTTACTTGCAGCGTAGATAATATCAAGCTGTACGGTTCGGCAACCAACGCGTCCGCATCCACCAAAGCGGAAAAGGTGCCTGTTTCTTCAGGTGGTACGCCGCCCGATGATGACGACCTGCCTTTCTAACCCATTCACCTCCAATCATTCAGTCAAATTTTAACGACCGTAAAGCGAAACACCACATGGCACACCATCTCAATCAAAACGAAACCACCGGAGCATACAGTTTTTTCAGCGTCAAAGAACGGGCATGGCACGGGCTGGGCACCATTGTCGAACAATACCCGACCAGCGCGGAAGCCATCCGCTTTGCAGGGCTGGATTATACCGTAGAGAAACGTCCCTTGTTCACCTATGACACCGAGAACCACACAGGCGACTCGGAAACCGACCTACTCATTCCTGAAATTGAAGTCCCGAATTACTTTGCCACCATCCGCAAAGACACAGAGCAGGTTTTAGGCGTAGTGGGCAAGGATTACGAAGTGGTGCAGAACACTGATGCCTTTACTTTTTTTGATGCCATTGTTGGCGGGGAAGAAGGTATACTCTATGAGACCGCAGGGGCATTAGGCAAGGGTGAACGCATCTTTATTACCGCTAAGCTGCCCGGTTATATCCGTGTCGGCAGGGAAGATTGTATTGAAAAATACCTTTTCCTGAATACCTCCCACGATGGTTTGGGCAGCATTACCGCAGCATTTACGCCTATCCGTGTCGTTTGTAACAACACGCTCAACGCAGCCATGCGCAACCTATCGGGTGCCATTAAGATACGCCATACCGCCTCCGCGAACGACCGCCTGAAACAGGCGCACACGCTCATGGGTATCAGTTCTAACTTAGGGCATGAACTCGAAGAAGTGTTTAACTATTGGGCGAAAGTGCGCATCACCGACAGCGAAGTCAAAAAACTCATTCAGGTGGCGATGGCTCCGAACAAGGAAACGCTGAACAACCTGACCGCAGGTAAGACCGAAGAATTGTCAAGTTACTACACCAATACCGTCGATAAGGTTTACGAGTATGCCATGAGCAGTCCGACACAGCAAATGGACACCACCGCGGGAACCGTCTTTGGTGCTTATAACGCCATCACGGGTTATTTTCAAAACGTGCGCAGCTACAAGAACGGCGAAGCGCAGTTTAAATCCATCATTGAAGGCACTGCCAAACAACGTGCGCAGACGGCCTTTGATTTGTGCATGGACTTCTCCAAGCACATAAGCGACAATTTCCTGCAATTTAATTAAGCAGCACAGGCACGCAGGCTAAGCCTTGAAACCTGCCTTTTCTTATCTCTATTAATCTTTACCGCTATGGCCAACTGGTGTTCCAACAGCGTAGTGTTCCAGGCAGAACCTGCGCAGCTATCTAAAATACAATCCCTTTTTTTACAACTGGCAGCCCTTGCCGAATCTACAGGCGAAGGACAGCTTCCGTCTTTCATCCATGAGCAGGAGGGGTATTTCTTTGACATCGGCTGGGAAGAGGACGTGCTCTTTTACGCCACCCGATGGGTTCCTAATACTGACTATCTCATCGAAGTGGCTGAATTTTTCGGTGCGGAGTTCAAGCATTATTATGCCCAAACCAGTAACAGCGTTTACGGGGTTGCCACCTATCAGGATGGGGTGCTGACGATTACCGATTTGAATAACAGCGACTTTGACCTCTATAACCTTGACCCCGATTCCGGCCTTTACCAATTCGAAGGGCAGTCCTATGAAAGCAGCGAGGAGATACTCGACATCCTCATCGAACGAAAACAACAAATTAACGACCTCACCGACTAACACCATGAAAACAGACTTTTTTAATCATATAGCCTCTTTAGGCACCCCTGGTAACTGGAAACTGACCATTCAAACCGAGGACAATATTTCTTTTACCGTTTCCGCCCTGTTCACCGCTGCCCACGGTGGTGACGGTGCAGCACGGCTTATCCCGCCCATGATCTTACAGGGGACTGCGGAAGAACTCGGAGCCGGGTTCTTTGAAGCCATCACTACGCCCGTGCAGCAAACCGCCAGCCTGTACGCCAACATGGAGCAATACCAAAAGCAACTGGAAACCGCACAGGCCAAATCCAAACAGGAGCAGGACAAGAAGCAAAAGGCCAAAGCCGAAGCCACCGCAGCAAAAGGGGAGGGCAAGAAGACCGCCGACATAGAACTGCCCGAAGCCAAAGCGGAAAAGAAGAAAGCATACGATAGCACCCTGAAGACCATTGCCGAACTGACCAGCGCGATGAAGTACGAGGAGGCCTTAGCTATCCTGCCCTCCGCAGCTGACTATCCCGAAAAGGAAACCGAACTGAATAACAAAGAAGCCGACCTGCTGCGCCTCAAAGACCTGAAAGCACAACGCAGCTTAGAATTATTGTAAAACTTAAAAAGACATTCCCATGCAACTCACTAAAATATTGCCCCGGATATTCCTGCACACCGAAAAGGGACAGGAGATTCCTTTGGCCGACCCGAACCCGAACTGGAGCGTGGAAACGGTGCTGAATTTCTACTCCGGCACCTATCCCGTACTGGCCACCGCCAAAGTAGGGGAGATGGTCATCCGTAACGACCAGCTGACCTATGCCTTTACTTCCACCATCGGCACCAAAGGATAAAATATGAAAATGACCATTAACCAAGGACAAATTATCAGACCCACCAAACAGCAATGGAAACTTCATCAGCAACTTGCCCAATTAAGCAAAGACCTCAACCGTCTGCCCGACGCACGGGAGGCCTCGCGGGGCAAACCGCGCTCGGTTCCCGTGGAACTGCTGCCGATGGTTTTTTAAGGCACCGCTTTATGCCCTTATACGAGGAGGCTCAGGGATTGCCCAAAGATGAAGGAATCAGCAAGGGGGTGTTAACCTCCCTTGCCCTTCTTTCCGCAGAAAAAGGGATTGAACCGGTGGACGTAAGTAACAAGCACTACCCTTACAATATCCTGTTAGCGCACCGGGATGCGGAAAGGCAATTGACCGCCCAATGCGACGAACTGGATTTGTTTATCGTTCAGGATGATAAGGGCAGGGTGCAAATGGCCGTGAGGGAAACGCTTTATACGGATATGAATATGTACTATATCCCGGTGCTGCCCCTCTACCGCCTTATCCGTTCGCGTAAGCACGGGGAAAGCTGTGATTTGTTGTTATCGGTTTGCAGCTACCTGCTGCATCATGCCCGGATACCGTATTACCGGGATGATGACAGTTTCTTAGCTTACCATTACGAAATGATAAGCGAATGGCTGGCCGAAGAAGTGGACGAAGAGGAAGCGGAGAGTTGGAGTCAAAACCAACAGGCACTCCGGTCATCCGCGCATTTTGGCGACCTCATGCACCGCAAAATCTACAGCCCTTACCACTTGCAGCACTTTGCCGAGCGTATGGAAAAGGCTAAACCCAAAACAGCATTTGAACAAGGATCCTTTAAGATTGCCCAAAAGGCATTTGACCTGTGGCAAGCCTACCCCGACAGTCACCTGACCAGTCATGCGATGGGCAATTTACCTTTTGATAATTACCATGGGGAAGAGGAGGAAGACGACTGGCAGGAGAACACCGTCCGTTTGGACGAGTACGTGCATTTCGTGGCCGAGACCCACGGCAACCTGTGGAACAACCTTGCCGAAAATATTAACTGCGAGTGGAACGAACGACCTTACCTGCAACAGCCCTGCCTGATCCGGCACTATAGCGAAGATACCATAACCGTTATGGATTCGCTGGACTTCGAGCGGGGACTGTTTTCCTTAATTACTGATTTGTGTACCCTGTTAAACTGCTTATATGACTAACCTGACCACCGCCTTTGGCACCCTGTACCACCCGCAAAAAGCCTTGTTGGTATATAAAGCCGACCAGCCCCAAAACGCCTCCTATTATATTGAGGCCTACGATTTGGACAGGGAAGGCAAGCCCATGAACGCGCATCCCTTGTCTTTAGCTGAAGCTAATAGCCTTTTGAAAGCCCTGCAAACCGCCGAGCGCAAAAAGAACGGCCTGCTGACGCTTTCCGGCTTGATGCCTAAAAACGTACTGCACCTGAAGACCGACCACAACCCCTACGCCATCTGGCACACGCCCGCGCAATCCGTTCCGCTGTTCTTTAAACAAGATTTGGGCATCCCTTCCGGGCTTTGCACCATGCCTGCGTTGGTTTGGAAAGCCAGCAAAAAGGGAATAGCCGTGTATGCCATCAAAGACGATGCAGAAATTACGCTCGACACCCCCTTATACCATGCGCCCTTCTTTAATGTGTATGCTGATGGCCGCGTGTGCATGGGCAATACGCAAAACAGCATTCCCAAAGACTGCAGCTTAGAGGACTTTATCCGGCTTTGGCAGGAAGCTTTTTACAACAGCTACTTCAGCCATTTGATGCAGAACCACCTGCCCGTGAAAGGTAACATCGTGCAGCTATGGAAAAGCCTGTCGGGTACCGGCAAGCCGTTCCCTGCTAAAATGTTAATTGCTAACCAATACACCCTAAAACACTTAATTCAATAACCCCATGAAAGCTATCCATATTGCAGACCAACTGCTCATCAACCCGACGAACCCCATCACCATTAACCTCATCGGTGCCGGGGGGACAGGCAGCCATATGGTCATGGCCTTGGCCAAAATTCATGCTTCGCTCATGGCACTTGGTCATCCCGGCTTGCACGTTCATTTGTACGATGATGACGTGGTGACCGAATTCAATAAAGGCCGGCAGTTGTTCGCAGATGCGGAGGTAGGTTTGCACAAATCCGTGGCACTCATTAACCGCGTCAACCGCTTTTGGGGTGCCAACTGGAAAGCGGTGACATGGAAATACAGTGCTTCGGGTTTGGAGAAACTGCCCAGCGGGGGAAAGGCTAATATCTTCGTGACGTGTGTAGATAGTGTACCCGCACGGTTCGATGTGGCCGAAGCCTTGAAACGGCTGGCGAAGGAAAACCGCCATGACCGGGACAGGCCGTTGTATTGGCTGGATTGCGGGAATACGCAACTGACCGGACAAGCCGTTTTGGGAACGGTGACCGTTGTGAAGCAGCCCAAACTGGAGCAGTACTGCACGGTGGACACCCTGCCGTTGGTGACCGAAGAATTCGGGGAACTGCTCAGGGCAGCGGATACGGGCGACGACACGCCGAGTTGTTCGGCTGCCGAGGCTTTGGAAAAGCAGGACTTGTTCATCAACCCGACACTGGCCAACGAAGCAGCCTCCCTGCTTTGGAAATTACTGAAAGACCATAACCTCTTTTACCGGGGCTTTTTCAAGAATATGCAAGACTACCGGACGGAAGGGATCAAGGTCGGCTGATATGGAAAATCCATTAATTGTACATGACCTGAACGGCGAGGCCGTGGAGGTTACTGACTTGAACCTTGCCCTGATGCAGGCCGATGATTACCGGCATTACCACCTCAGCGGTAAACGGAACATTGCCTTGCAGCAAAAGCAACAGGCCTACTGGCAAGACCTTTACCAAAAATTGTTGAAACTGGCCGAAAGGCAATCTTAAGTATTACCGTTATGGTCAAAATTAAGGAGGGATATGTGATGACCCCGCGTGAACAGGTGGAGTACGACCGCATGAACGCCCTGCCGCGAAAAACCAGCGGCAGGGTGGATTATTATTTCAAGCCCCAAACCAAATACCCGCCACGCATCTATGTGTTCATGCACGCCGAGATTTGGTGCGACCGCAACCGGAGGCCGATGGGTTTGTTCCATGCCCTGCCCTTTATTTCCCGGCCGATGAATAAAGAAGAGATCGAATACCATCATTTTAACACGCGGTTATGTTACCATCAGTACGAGGATTTGGAGAAGCTCCTGCATGCCGAGGAGCAGGAAGCTGCCGAACTGGACAAGGAATGTCCCGGCAGGGGTGCAGCATTTTTGGAGGAGTTGGCGGGGTTGAGGGCAAAATATCCGTTGGGTAGTAAGTTGGAAGTGGTTGGAGAGGTGAAACCAGCGGTAGTCGGGGATGGTCTGAGTGCCTTCTTGGGCAACCTGATGGCAAGGGGTGATTCCCTGACTGCCGCTGAAATTTCGAGGATGATGGATCAGGAACAGGCAGGGGAGAAGCGTCCTGCCGTTTTGATCCTGTTGCGGGAACTGTATAAGAATACCGTGTTGCCACCGGAAGAAAAGGCGATGATAACCGAAGCGGTTATCGACCGAAAAGTGTTCCTTTCTCAGGAGCGATCCCGCAAAAATTATGTGAGACGGGTGTTTCGTTTTAATAAGTTATTTGCGTTGGAAGAAATAAAGGGAAGATATTCTGAGTATACCGAGGCGATGTTAATGGTAGATTTAAAGGTTAAGAAGGGTAAGGCCAAAAGGAAGAAGCACAAACCGGTGTTAGATTTGCGGCGTTGCCAGTTGTTAAAACTGGGGCACCGCTTGCAGTATGGTGAGTTGTGCGAAGGGGAGTACCACGCCGCCGGATGGTGATGCTGCAGCAGGCACATGACCTGCGTTTACCTATCCCGCTTAAAGTGACCATTAATAAGGAAACGCTGGTTTATTCCTTTGACTGGCGTACCCGCGAAGGGGTGGTCAAGTCATTTGTTGAACTGGCCAATACGAAAGGGATGGCGCATGAGGCCTTGAAGAAACGTTACCTGGAAATGGTAAGTTCGACCTATAGTTATTGAAAATTCCGATTTGATTTAAAGCCGGGAAAAACAGGAAGACAATGCGGACGATTCAAATAGCCGAATTTAAATAGGGAATTAGAAGACATTTTCGAAGTCTGTTCCATTTAAGGCCGAAAATTTCATGGTTTTTTCCATGGTTTTCGATGGCCCGTTGGGTAACCTATAAGGTTAACTGGTTGGCAGCTATTATTACATCGTGATGTCCGCCGCAATTCCTGCGGTCGTTATGTTTTGTTTAGGAAGAACTCCAATTTTACGTGATTTAAATTATGTACCGCACGTTAAAGCCCATTAATCGAAGCAAGCTTTCGCTAGTTGGGTTATAATTATATTTCATTAACCGAACAAATACCCGCTATAAGCCAAACCTTTGGCTACGCTTTGAAAATTATCGCCCGATTTCAAGTTCACTTGAGGCATTTTGTCGCTGAAAAGTTCTTGAATACGGCGGACCTGCGAGGTGCCGCCCGTGAGGAAAAGTGTATCCACATCACCGGGTTCAATGTTATGCCTATTCATAAAGGTATCCCATGCTACCGCGATCCGGTCAACTTCTTTGGCAATGACCTGCTCATATTCATCTATGCTCACCTGTTCTTCCATATCGATTTCCATCTGGTGATAACTGAACAGTGTGGTGTCGGCAGCGGATAAGGTCATTTTGGTTTGCTCTATAGCCCGGAAGACCGAATAGCCCAGGTTGTTTTCGAGCAGGGTGATCAGGTTTCTGAATTTGCGGTCTTTGCCCGAATAGTGGTAATAGTTCTCGATGTCTTTTTGGATGCGAAGGCTGTTGAAAAAATTCATCTGCTCCCAGGAGCAGATGTTGGCAAATAACGACTTGGGTACGGTCAGGTACTTGCCGGGAGCTGCCTGGTACTGGGTATGCTTGCCAAAATAAGGCGTCCCTTTTTCCCACATAAAGGCGGCATCCAAACTGTCACCGCCTACATAGACGCCGCCTGTTGCCATCATGTCTTTTTTCCTGTCATTACTGCCCGCCATGGCCGGGTCGAGAACCAGGTAAGTAAAATCAGTGGTACCGCCCCCCAGGTCGGCTACCAGCACGTTTTCCCTTTGCGTCAGCGTTCTTTCGTAAGCAAAAGCTGCGCCTATGGGTTCGAACTGATAGCGCACCTCGGTGAAGCCGGCCTGCTCCACGGCTTTGTTCAGCCGGTTCTGTGCCAACGTGTCTCTCTGGGTGTCGTCATCATCGAAGAAGACCGGCCTGCCGATCACTGCTTTCCGGCAGTTCTCTTGTATCAACTGATCGGCCCGTTGCTTCAGCTCGGTCAGGATGATCGCCACGAGGTCGGATGCATTGTACCGCTTGCCCTGGATACGGGTTTCAATAAAGCTGCTTCTGGACAGGATCTGTTTCACCGATTTGATAAAGCGGCCTTTCATTCCGTCAGCCAGGTAAGCGGCAATGGCTTCGTCGCCCACTACATAGCCTGCATTTCGGTCAGCAAAAAAGTAAATGAGCGAAGGAATGATCACCGTATGGCAAATATTTTGGGTTTCCTCGTTATATATGGCTAAAGCGGAATTGGTGGTTCCAAAATCTATTCCGTACAGGTAACTATTCATGGCAGGTGAAGCAAAAGGGGAACGAAGCTATCGAAAAATGTTCAATAATAATATAAGAATGTCTAAGTGGCTGGATTGCAAGGTTGAGCGCTATGATCAGAAACGTTATGCCATACCCTGCGTAGGATTACGTCAAAAGCAGATCCCTTCGTAGTCGAAATTCATATTTAGAAGACCTTAAACCTTATCTTTACCATATTTTATGAACTACATTCACAAGGTTAAGTCTTTCGGGGAACTGAACACTAACGAACTTTACGAACTGCTGCGCTTGCGCAGTGAAGTATTCGTGGTAGAACAAAATTGCGTATTCCTGGATTAGGATAATAAAGACCAGCAATGCTACCACTTGCTGCTCTTTAGCGAAGGTAAGCTGGCTGCCTATTGCAGGCTGGTTCCGGCAGGCCTGTCCTATGGGGAAGTGTCGATTGGTAGGGTCGTTTCCTCGCCCACATATCGCGGCAAAGGCCTGGGCAGGAAAGTGATGAAGCTGGCCATTCAAAGTTGCGAGGATCTGTTCGGCCCCAAACCTATTCGGATTGGCGCGCAAACGTATGCTACCAAATTCTATGAATCGTTAGGATTTGTTGTAGCGGGTGATCCTTACGATGAAGATGGCATCGAGCACATCGAAATGGTCAGCCATCAAAATGTTCGCGCCTAGCTTCGTGGCATCATGTTAGCAGCACTTCAATTTTTAAGTTTTATGAAACAGCATTTAAGTTCAGATCGGTTCACGTATGATTTTTGCGGCACCTTTCCCGGGGACCATAGCGGAAGCCTGAAGCCGCGGCAAACGCCGGGCGTATTGTATAGCGAAGCTGTGCCAACCCCGGTGGCTAAACCTGCACTACTAGCCTGGTCTGACGAATTGGCTGAGGAACTGGGTATTGAACGACCGAATGAAGACGATATTAATTTGCTGGGTGGCAACCTGGGAACAGCTAATATGAAACCGTATGCTTTATGTTATGCGGGCCACCAGTTCGGTAACTGGGCGGGTCAGCTGGGCGATGGCAGGGCCATTTGCCTGGGTGAATGGCCGGTGGATGGCAGCAGTACCAATGGCAGTTGGGAAGTGCAGTTAAAAGGGGCAGGGCCCACCGCCTATTCGCGCCGGGCAGATGGCCGGGCGGTACTCCGTTCATCCGTGAGAGAATACCTCATGAGCGAGGCTATGCATTACCTGGGCGTACCTACCACCAGGGCACTTAGCTTGGTAACTACCGGCGATCAGGTGGTGCGTGACATGTTCTACGATGGCAGGCCAGCCTACGAGCCGGGCGCTATCGTATGCCGCACTGCGCCCAGCTTTTTAAGGTTCGGCAATTTTGAAATGCTGGCCGCACGCAATGAATTAGATAGCTTGCAAAACCTGGTTGACTGGACTATCACCCGCTACTATCCGCATATCCAAGGTGAAGATCAGGTGCTCAGGTGGTTTGGCGAGGTGGTGGAACGTACGGCAAGTATGATCGTAGAATGGGTAAGGGTAGGCTTTGTACATGGCGTGATGAATACGGATAACATGTCGGTATTAGGCCTGACCATCGACTATGGTCCCTACTCATTCCTGGATAACTACGACCCGGATTTCACCCCAAATACCACCGACCTGCCGGGTAGGAGATATGCTTTTGGCAAGCAGGCCAATATGGCCTATTGGAACCTAAGTTGCCTGGCCAATGCACTGGTTCCCATATCCAAAGACGTTGATCGCTTATCGGAAGTGCTGAAAACTTATGAGGAGCATTACTGGACAAAGTATTATGCCATGATGGGGGGCAAGCTGGGTTTGGACCACGTGAGGGACGAAGATATCCAGATTTTTCAGGAGTTTGAAAGTATGCTGGCCGCCATACAGCCCGATATGACGATATTTTATCAGCTGTTAATTGACCTGCCACTGGATGCCCAGACTGAGCAGGAAGTGGTTAGTTACTTCCAAAGCAGCTTTTATGATGACCTTAGCCCCGAGGGCAGGGCGCAGCTACATCATTTAATCCATAAATACCAAACCCGCAGAAAAGCTAACGCTTGTACAGCCGAGGATGCCAAAGCCCAAATGCAAAGCAGTAATCCCCGGTTTGTTCTAAGAAATTACTTGCTTCACCAAGCCATTGAGCAACTGGAAAAAGGGGAGGACACGCTGTTTCGCAAATTACAGGAAGCCATCAAAGATCCTTACTCAAAAAGGTTCGAAGAGTTTTTCGAGACCAGGCCAGGGTGGGCTACCGAACAGGCAGGGTGCTCCATGTTATCCTGCAGTTCTTAGAAGTATTTAACATACCGACCAAATAGCAATTTTGGTTTGTTGAATTTTTAAAGAAGGTCTTGGCTGCTGATGCTGCCAAGACTTAAGTCAGCCACTAATTAAACCCTCACGGGGCGGCGGATTATATTACAGCTTTTATTTTTGGCCTTGCCCAATCCTTAAAAGATATCTTAGTTACACTAAACAAAGTGAAGTATAGCGGGATTGGGTTTATACCTGACAAGACGTTTTGGGCAGCCCAAAACATGGCTTGCTTCCTTCAATCAGAAAACTTATGATTAATCGGTAGTACAAAAATGCTCAGTGAAATTTGTAATGACCTTTGCAGGCAATAAAAGTTAGGTGATTTTTCTCTAAAGTGTAACTCAAACGATCTTCTTGGGTAACCCGTTTCGAAGCTTCTTTTCCTCGATAAGTTAAATTCTCTGTTTGCCCCATGCCACCGCTAAAGGGATGCTCATGAGTGTCTTTCATCAATAGTAATAGATATTTGAATTGCTCGAAGTCAGTATTTTTCAATTCAAAAAATTGTTCCAAAAACGTTTGTTCGAACGATACAGTATATTTAGTAAATCTCAAATAAAGTTTAATCTTCTCATGATCATCAATTAGGTGGGCATAACATCGATTAGACCACTCGTTAAGGTTGATGGAGTTCCAATCACTTTCTAGACAAATATTATACGCCGTCATGTATTCGTCAGAAACAGAATCATCAATCACCTTGTAAACCAGTATTTTAGTATTGTTCCAAAAAGCATGGGTATTAAGGCTTACAGATGGCAAATTTTTAATTGAAGCAATCACCAAGCCGATTGGGCTTTCTTGGGTCGGAACATTTGAATCAATAATTTTGTAATTACTACTAAAGTAAGAATCAGTTTCGGTCTGATTGAGGTCGTCTACGTAGGGTTTTCGTAGAAAAGTGAGGATAGCTTGTTTCGTCTTATTATTTTTTAATCCGACAACCCATTCGTAAAAAGTTTGTTCTCTGGTGGCTTTCATTAGTTGATAGCCATTAGGAAAACTTACGTGCTTAAACTTGTATAATTCTTTAGCTTTGTCAAAGGCTTTGAAGAATGAATTGAAACGTTCCTCTAAGAATTCACTACTTTCGCATAGAGGGTAAAAAGATAGTTCATTTAAAATAAGCTCCATGTCTAAAAAAGCTTAAGTAATTGATTCCCCCATTCGTCTATTAGATTATCTGGGTATTCGCTAAGCTCACCAGCACTATCAATTTTAATTGGAGTAATTTGAGAAAATTGTTCACTTTCAGCAACGACTCTCTCGAAATAAAACAATGAAATTTTACCAGTCAACTCATTGTTGTCTTTAGTCGCTACTCGAATTCCGTTCAATATATGATCACTGTGTGTTTCTAAGATTATCTGAACATCATTTAATGCAGCGAGCGAAATTAATTTGCCCAATTCTGCTTGTCCTCGAGGATGTATATGAGATTCCGGATTTTCAATAATAATTAGCTCATTGGCCTTGGCCGATAAAATAGCAGTGACTACTGGCAAAACGTAAGAAATGCCGAAACCGACATTGTTTGGTTTGAACCTATTTGTGTTTCCAAAGTTTGGTTGTTTGTAAACATATTCTAATAACACGTAATCTGAATTAGGAATTGATGTAGTTCTAATATTTATGCCAGGCGAAATCTCACCCATCCAAAGGTTAATTTGATTAATCAGCGTTTTATTAATTAACTCTTTATTTGTTACTGGATCAATAGACTTCGAATCCTTGTGCAGCAAGTTAGAGAAAGTAATATCATCGTTTCCATGAACTTCAATGAAATGCGTGGCAAATTCTCCAGCGTTACCGACATTATTATTGGTTACAACATTTGAATAAGACTTGCTGTGAACAGAAGTCGGAGGTAAGCGGTTTGCATTTAAGTATTGAAAATTGTTTGTGAAAAGAGTTTGTCCGAAAAATTCTTCAGTAAAAATCGGATTGGGTATCGTAAACAAATCAGCCTCAACGACATAATTAGTATTTATTTCTTGAGTTACCCCATCACTAAATTCTAAGTTTATAGATAAGCTTTCTTTCTTACTGTATTGATACAAAGCATCCTTGGTGTTTCCAATATTTACATAATCGCCGTTTAGCTGTATTTCACCAAACTGTAGCCTTCCAGATTGTTTAAGTAATAGTAATGATTGAATAAATGTTGATTTACCCATGCCATTAATACCCATCAAAACATTGAGGTTTTGCAAACGGAACGTGTAATCTTTAATGGACTTAAAATTCTTAATATTTATAGTGCTTATCATATCAATTGCCTAAAATTGATTCGATTAATTCCGATATTTTTTCGAATCTATAAGTTACTCTATTACGATCACTTGTCGAACTTGAAATTGAGGACTGAAATAGAGAATCAACTTCAAGGAGATTGATAAACCCATGTACAAATTGTTTACGACAATCTTTTAACTTTTCATACGATGGAGTGTCAAGGCGAGCGAACAGAACAGAAAAGACATCGAATAAAGCTTTATTTAGCGGTTTCTTTCGAGTACTGTTTCTATCTATCCTCCTGAAAGCGTTTGATTCAAATATAATGCTGTTCAATTGCATTGAGTTGATAAATGAATCCTTACACTTGTTTAATACCGTATCTGGTAAAATGTATATCTGAGCCATGGCACGACTCATAAATGTATCTAAATCCGGCATATAATTTTGTTCTCCAAGAAGATAAAACGCCAAAAAACGGTTGATGAAGTCACGGTCTAACATCCGCTGTGATCTTATCGAATAATTGGTGGCTATTTTAAATTGCTCAAGATCAGAAAGTTCTGCGATAAACTTAGAAGGTTTCCCTTGGTATAGGGCATGCCGTATTTCTTGCGCCGTAAGAACCAGTCCTCCTGTATTAATTCGCTTGAAAATATTAAATTTAACATCGTCTGGTGTGCCTGGGTTAATTACATACGCGATTATTTGCGTTTCCTCGATTTGCCGCTGCAAACTGCGGTCTAAGTCATCGAATCCAAATCCTTCAAGTTGTGCCAAAAATTCAAGATTTGTTAACTTAAGTGTTTTTGTTAACATGAAGTTTCTTATTGAGCTTAATCGTTGTAAGCCATCAACAACAAGCCAATTATTTTTGTCAGATCCATCAAAATAAAAAGCAGGTAAGGGAAACCTTATTAAAATTGATTCAATCAATCTGCTTTGCTTAGTTCTATCCCACAAGTCATCGCTTCGCTGAAATTCAGGATATAAGTCTATTTCTGGCGGTTGTTGCCGTAAACGTTTTACAATAAGATCAATGTTTACAAGGCGATTGTCAATATTAACGAGGGATGGATCGAAAGATTTACTTATGATGGAAGTTTCAGTTTCTGTATCAATAAGTTCGCTTTCAATTTCTTCATAAAGAAAGTCCACATTATCCTCATCTAGAGGTGGATTGAAAATGGTGTAATTACCCAATTCTGGGTAGTATTTATCAAGGTATCGATAGAAGTTATTATCAACAGCGTTTATACAATAAAATAAAGCTGAAATATCTTGTCTTAGTTCATTAGGCTTTATTAATTGAATTGTTTGGTTGCTACTTGTGTTAAGTCCAACTACTGGTATGTTTGCACTTAGAGCATAACTCTTCGAATTGACTGATAAAATTTCAAGTTTCTTTATCGATTTTGTCAGTACAAACCCAATTTCAACATCAACCTCCCAAGTATCGTTATAAACAGGGCCACCTGTTTTTTTTAACACTTTTCCGAAAGCTCTAATACCTTGCTCCCAATTTGTAGGGATGCCTTTGTTATTATCCGATCCAAGCCATATCAAACAATAGGTACCGTTATTTACTTCGAAAGGCACCTGTTTGCATATTACACTGACTTTGAACGCGGAAAACTCATCTTTCGCATCATCAATTTTTTGGATATCACTGACGCTATCTTTGCCTAATCTGATAATGCAAAAATTCATATTGCTTGTACTAAATCAGCTTCTGACAATCTTTCCAATGACTGTCGCAAAGGCGTAAATAATTTTCTGTTTTGACCGTCTGCTCTTCTTATTATACCTCTAGCTGCTCCCGAGCTTAGAAAATATTTTTTTGCTGGGTACGACGTAGAGATAAAGTCGATTAGGTTGCTTTTTATTGTTTTATTACAAGCCTCAAATACCCTACAATCAAAAGCGTCACCATTAATCGCAATTCCACCAGTATTCCATTTTATTCTGCAATGATCTTCCGATTGGACATTTTGTTGTCTCGGTTTATTCTTTCTGAAATCGCCGTATTTAAACATGATTTCCGAGATACTTAAATTTTCAGATTTAACGCCGAGCATGCTTTTTATTCTTTTAGCAATCCATTCAATTACAGGTACAGATACTGCGTTACCAATTGCATGATATCTCAAACTGTCAAAGTCATACAGTGATTCTTCGTCAGGATCAGTTGGCGATGTCCAGTTTACAGGAAAGCCTTGTAATCTTTCTGACTCTGTGGGTATAAGTCTTCTCACCCTATCGCCATAACAAACGTAAGTTCGACTCCAATCGGTTCCTGTATGCCTTCCTGATGTTGCGGCAAGGCAATAAGCAAGCTCGGGTACCACGAAGCCATATTCGACGCTAATTTGTGGGTTTATAAATTGTAATCTGGCCTTTTCGTTCTTTTGCGATTCAGCAAATTCATGCAAAACATATGCAGCTTTATTTGGGTCATTTTTCCAAGCACAAATATAAACTCTGGGCCTTGATTGAGGCACACCGAAATATTTACTATTAAAAACCCTCCATGATACACCGTACCCAGCATTGTTTAAAGATTGAAGAATAATTTTGAAGTCATTACCTTCGTGTGAGTTTAACAAGCCTAAAACATTTTCTAAAAGTATTACCTCGGGTTGTTTTTGTTCAATTAAATTGAAGAAATCATAAAAAAGGCCAGAGTTCTTCCCCTTTAATCCTTGTCTTCCGTTCGATCCACGAGCGACTGAAACGTCCTGACATGGGAAGCCAGCACACCACACTTTAGCTGCAGGTAAATCCGATAAATGAACTTTGGTGATGTCAGAGTCGCACACTACCTTTGGCCAGTGTCTGTTAAGTATCTTCTTGCAAAATTCATTAATTTCACATTGGTATTTCACTTGGAAACCCTGCCTTTCAAACGCCAAGTCAAATCCTCCTATCCCTGAAAAAAACGAATTTACTGATAATATGCTCATAATATTTCTACACAAATTAACAAAAAAGACGTAGATTATGTAAATTAATTTAGCGTAATTTCAATTTGTAGTTATTTGCCTTTTATCATATTTTCAATTGAACTAACTATTAAAGAGTTAACTTTTGATAAATATCGTGGGGCAGTTCACCGCCTTCCTAAAAAATCATTCGCTGGCTTTGATATCTTGGCAATGATTACGATTAAGAATTAAAAATAATAATTTATATTTTGGCTCAAAAATGTGCTATCATGAACTCTCAACTTAAAAAAAGTTAAGGATGTATTAACAATATTTTACGTCGCGGTTAGAGGGAAGGATAATGAAGACGGTGTCGTCCAACGAGTACTTAATAGACAACGAATTACTTCAACAAAAAAAATACTTATTAGTTGGCAACACGTTTTTCAGTACATTTATTTTAAATTGGACAGATAAAAAGCTTACTCCAGAATTCAAAAATAAGGGAATATATATTCCAATTGTACCATCATCCGCCCAAGTAATTAATGATCAACGTAGCCTTGTACGACTTTTGGAGACAGATAAAGAAGATTCAACTATTGGTGTTCGCTGAAGTAAAACTTTAGCGATGATGATCTCGTACTCCATCAAGCTGCTTTTATGCCACACAAAACCTCTGTTATTAATTGTAAACCAATCTAATAGCTTGGTTTAAAAAATTCTCGATTTCAATTTTTTGAAGGAATTACTGCCAAAATTTATAATTTAAAAAGCCAAATGTATGCCATTAACAATACCTACACTAATATCAGGTTTCCAAACATTGAAATAATAATATACTATTAATTAGCAGCCATATGAGAGTATATTTACAACGGAACTACTTATTTAACGATAAAAACTTAAAAGCCTTTATATGGAATCATGAAAAAGAACTCATTCTTTGGAAAGCAGGAAAGTGCGAAAGCAGTAGATGAAGTTCTCTCCTTATCTGTAAAAATTTCAGGCAAATTATTTGAGAAATCAGATAAAGATACACCAAGACGTTCATTTGGAATAGGTGATAGTAATGTTACTTTTCAAGGATTATTAGCATACAATGCGTTTTCTGAATTTGTTGAAAAATTATACCACGCCAATAAAGAGATTAGCAACACTGTATCTATTAAAACCCTTGAGGTAAAATTGGTAATTCTTCTTAGACAAATTGGAAAAGAGAATCGCAAGTGTAATTTAACAGATTTAGATAAATTAGAGAACGAACTACTTGCCTTACCATTAGTATCCCAAGAAATTATTTATCAAATTGCAGGTGGTACTTGTAATGAAGCACAAATTTGTTTTGGGTCATTCAAAGTTTATAATAAGAATCTTTCAGAAGCATTGCTAACATCGAAATATTAATATTTAGCAAATAAAGAGCTTTTTTTTGATGAATTAGAGGGTTGTAATTTTTTAGGAGTTCCTGTTTTATCACGAGACACTGATAAAGGATATGAATTAGCAGATAGAGAGGCTGAAATTTTTGAATGCTGCTTTAATTACATGACAGGTCAAAAAGACAAAACAATTAGTGTTATTTATCATCAACGAACATCTGGTGTTAAACGTTGGTGTTTAACTCCTGAGTCTTTAGGGGTTAGTTCTACTGGATACTCTAGTTGGGTTGACATGTCTGATGAATATTACAGGAAAAAAGAGAATGGTAATGCCTCTGTCTGGGCTTTAGTTCAAAAAAATGAAAAATCTGAAATAGAGAAAAGATCATTGCAAGCTATCACATGGATAGGAAATGCAGTAGCTGACCAAAACCCTTCTAAATCTTTGGTTCAATATGTTTTTGCCATTGAGGGAATGTTGCAATACACTCCTGAATCATTCATAACACCTTCTATAATTAGTCAAATAGGGGATTGGCTTGCTTTTATAATAGGAGAAGAAAAAGATGAAAGAAAAAGTATTGTAAACTATTTCAAAAATGTTTACCGGAAAAGATCCGCCATCGCACATGGGGGGGCAAAGACAATCACTCAAGAAGACTTGTCAATAGCAATGCAGATTGCCAAACATATGGTTATTAGTTTTCTTACCAAACCGCCATTCAGCGAAATGAAGACGGTAAAGGATCTTTCTGATTTTATTACAGATTGTAAGTTTCGATAATTCGAGACTTGTGAATATAATATGCTATTTCATTCCAACTAATGTTAAACTACTTCTAACAGCACGCGTCGGTAGAATCTATATCGTAAATATTTTATGTTGTTTATTATACTATCAGCGCTACATACCGCTTTTATAGTAGCTTACATTTTGAAAAATCAAATGGGAAAAACTCAGCCTGAATGGTATAATTTTCAAGAGCAAATCTGTGAATACTTCAAATCTTTGGGGTTTGATGCAACATCCAATGTGACAGTTGATGGAGCTCGGACAAATCATGCTATCGATGTGTTAGTCAAAACTAAGTTCATGGGACAAGAATTGATTTGGATCATTGAAGCAAAAAAATGGAACAGCAAAGTAAAAAAACTTCAGGTATTAGGCTTACGAATGATTGCAAGTGACGTAGGTGTTGATAGAGGTTTTATTATCTCTGAATTAGGATTTCAAAAAGGGGCAATAGAAGCTGCAATTAAATCCAATATTACTCTAACTACATTCAAGGAGTTGAAGATAATTACACAGGCTTTCATAGAAGAAGATATTTTAAAGCAGCATGAAGAGAGAATAGCACTTATTTATAGAAGATATTGATCACATAACAAACAGGTTAGAAAAGATTATGATTTACGACTTGAAATCGGAGATACACACTATTCTGTACCATTTGTGTTATCAACTGCCGAATCTGCAATAAAATATGCCCGTGAAAAGAAGTATCCTATAAGTTTACATACAGGTTTAACTGAAAAGTATGGTGACTCTTTGGCTGATAATTTTCAACAACTTATCAATTGGATGAATCTAAACTTTAATGTCATTGACAAAAAAATCTTGGATGCAGAACGGAAAATGCAAAAGGCCGGTCGTTTTAATCCTATTTTTAGGAACAGTGATTGATTTTACTGTTTCAAATATTTTAACATTGTATGAATTTTATTCAAAGAAGTCAATACGAAGTATGGGCGAATTTTAGGGTTGCGAAAAAATCTGTAGATCATATTAGGGAATTTTTTATTAATGAAATTGGAGTACAACCTGAATCTTTAGTCAAAAACTTACACCTAACAGTTTATCATTCGAGAAGACCTATGCCAAATGTGAAAGAGACAAAAGTTTCATGCATTTTATCTGTTGATACTATGGAAACTCGTTTCATGGTTCTCGCACCAGGCGGTGAAAATCCAAGGCCAGACCTAATTCCTGCTGATAGGAAAATCGGTATTCGCATTCATAGAACCTCCCAGCTGAGAATACCAATTGAGAAGTACCGAAGTAGATTCTTTCTACATGAAAATCGTCGAATTTTAGGGAAAAGAAAACCAAGTACCAAATTAAAAAGTGCGTTTGGAGCAAGACATTTTCAACCTCATATAGCTTTATTACTACCCGGAAACAATATGCCTTTAGATCTCAAAACTATAGGTGACGCTTTTCGAGATTATGTTCAAGAAATACATTTTGATCAATTTCAAATTATTAGTCGGAGGAACGTTTGATTGATCCTATCAATGCTAGTACTACATTAAACCGGTAACAGGATTTAACTAAATATTATATTAATTAAAACTAAAAGCCTCGATTGTTCTATCAAATGGTTCGAATTACGGCCAATCTGGGGAGCTTGCGTTTCGGACACATACTGGGCTCGAACCAAGATTAATTTCAAGCTGTTAAGGAAGCCAAGCACTTTAAATCATTCATAAAATGGTTCGAGAAACACACAGTTGGGTGCACTTGCATATCATAACCAACTGGGTGCTTCTCGTCCATTTCATAGGAACTCTAAAAGGATTAATTTCATCTAAATTGATAAATGACTTGGTTTAACCCCTATTTGGGCACCCCAAAAAGGCAAAATACTCTGATCAATAAGATCTAATACTTTTTGTTTATTTTCGATAGTCTTAAACCTCAGACAGCGTTGAAAAAACATTTTCACAATGAACTTTACAAAAAAGTACAAATCCTATTTGCTTGTTATATCAGCTTTAACGATCACATCAAACGGCACTTCGTTAGCCGCCAATGATACTACTACCTTGCCTAAAACAATTGGCTTTTCAAAGGTAACTGATGTTTATGTTGCAGGCTACTCAAATGATGGTAAATACAATTATGTTGCTACATACTGGAAAAACGGAAAGCCAGTATATCTTACTGACGGGGTGCATCAAGGAAAAGCTAAAGGTATAGTTGTTGTCGGAAATGATGTATATCTATCGGGTGAAGTAAACCAAAATAGACAGAGTGTAGCTACTTATTGGAAGAATGGCATAGCGGTAAGTCTTACTGATGGAAATAATAAAGCTTCAGCTACAGGGATAGCTGTAGTTGGTAAGGATATTTATGTATCAGGCTATGAAGCCGGCAAAAATTTGTCATATGTTGCAATGTGTTGGAAAAACGGAGTGCCAATGCGGTTAAGTGACGGAAGCCTTCATGAACCAACTACAGCAATTGCTGTTTCGGGTAACAATGTCTATGTAGCGGGTTTTGAGCAGGACACACAAAATTTAAGCTCCACTAAGGCGAAATATTGGAAAAACGGTAGAGCAGTGTTGCTTGCGCCGGCCGACAAGGAGGCATCTGCAAGTGGCATTGCTGTAGTGGGTAATGATGTTTATGTTGCAGGTCAGCAAAGAGGAAAATTTGGTTTTATGGTCAAGTACTGGAAAAATGGAAAAGAGACTGATCTCAGTGACATCGAGGGATTAGGTGCTAGTTCTCGTGCTATTGTTGCGGTAGGCAACGATGTATATGTAACAGGGGCTAAAAAATCAAGCGACTATAATCTTGTTCCTGCATATTGGAAAAACGGAAAAGAGATCATACTTAGCTCTGAGACACGGAAACGAAGTGGTTTTGCCGAAGCAATTACTGTCTCAAATAAAATAGTTTATATAGCAGGCGAAGAAAACAATGGTCAATACGATGTTGCTAAATATTGGGAAAATGGCAATGCTATTTACCTTGGTGATGGTAAGCATAACTCAGCAGCTTATGCAATCGCCGTAATTGAAAGGTAATTTGTAATAAATATTTAAATGCTTATGCTCAAAGTTGGGGCACCCAACTGGGTGCTTCTCGAACCACTTTGTAGATGATTTACGAAGGTTAGCTTCATTAACTTAATAATGAGCGCTGAGTTCGAGTCTTGTTCGGGCTACCTTAATCGCTCAATTTAAAAGTTTTCTTGGAAGCTACAATAGGACTAAATTTGACCGTTTTATACAGGATTTAACCTTATTTTGCTGAACTGTGATTAGTTCGATCCTCCTTGCTCATCACTACTATGGCCGAACAACCGGCGGAACTAGACTACAATAGCGGAATTAATATGCTTAATTAAGAAGCTCTATCTCGGTCCTTAAGGCTATTCAGCTGCGCTGGTGCAACATTTCTCCATTCTGCAGAGACACAGAGTCATGACAGAAACCCCAGACACACCAACCCCGCTGGTACCGGGGTACCTAACCCTTTTGAAAATAGGAAAGAAGCGATAAAAACATATATTGAGCAAACAAAATTGTTTTTGCGATTGCGTCTGCCTTTATCATTGCGCCTGCTGTCATTTTTAAAGATTTGTTCCACATCAATTAAACGAAGTTAATTTGGATGGAAATTTGTTTTATCGCTTCATTTTTATCCAGTTATGTTGTTATCGAGGCGATAACAGGAACCTTATATAAAGATGACTATGTTGTTAACAGGGGATCAATCAGGGGATGGTCCTGTGCTCAGCTAATATGTTACGTATTGAGCCTTATCATATTTATCACGGGCATCCTTAATACAGCTACTGTAGTAAAAACCCCGGTTGATGGTATTAAAACAGATTCAGTAAAAAATCAAACAATTAATATTAAAACAACCTAAAACCAGGTCAGCAAAGATTCAGTGGCTCATTGATTTTAATTCCGAATGTTAAACAATATTTTATCGACTGGATAAATAGAGAAATCTGCCCCATTTTTTCGGTATGTAGCTTACATAAATAATAGACATACTATTGGCAAAAACATTCCTCATTTTTAATTCGGTGAGGTGTAAGCATATTGAATAAAACGAATATTTGAATATTATTAAAATTTATTAATAATATTCTTTGAAGTGATAATAGTTTCAATTAACTTTATTGAAAATTCATCACAAATCTCTATCATAGAGAAAGATACGTGCAGTTGCTGATAGAGTATGTAGTTTACAACCTAATATACCTATCATGGATTCAGCAATAACGATTTCTATAATATTGTTCATACTAAGTATGATCAATGAGCGGGTGGCCAATTTCATTAAGCTTCAATTTTCCGGCAAAACCATTTTAACTTTATCTTTTGGCAATCTTCGCGAGAAAGAGAATGAGGAATCCAAAGAAGAAGATCGTAGTAAAAGGATACTGGTTTTAAATATTATTTGCGGAACCATTATTTCTCTTATTATTCGCGCTGATCTTATTGTTATCCTTGGACATCTTGATAGGCCATACGAGGTAATCGGATGGGATAAAGAATTACCTAAAGGATTTGCATGGGCATTATTGCCCTTTGGCTGTATTTTAACAGGTTGCTTTATCAGCCTGGGCTCTAAATTTTGGCACGATTTACTTGACCTTCTACTGTATACCAAACAATTGAAAGGTAAATTAGTCGATGCTCGAACATATGAACAGGTGAATGATATTGCTCAGTTACAAGAATTCATAAATGCACCAGAATATAAACTTTCGCAATTAGGAGTTGACAAATATCGTGACAACATTAAAGCAATACCAGGGGTGTTATCTGTAGGTACTGGCTACTTGAAAAATGGCACATCACAAATTGGTTGTGTCGAAGTACATGTAATTGATGCAGTTGGTGCGACTCATATCCCCAAAGAGCTTTCGGTTCAATTATCGGCAGGCGGAACTGTTAAAATTCCAGTTAAAGTGGTTGTGACTGGCAAACAGGCAGAAACAAATTCAGCGGATGCAGGAAAAGGAGTTTACAACCGCTCTGGCGTACTTGGGAGAGGCACAATTGGTGCCATAGTTAAAGACATTTACGGCGACCACTTTGTGCTATCGTGTTATCACGTTTTAAATGGAGATTTAAATTGGACGCGTTTATCTGACAGCACAGACATCCTTGATTCAAATGGTGCATCCATAGCTCAACTTTACTTTGGTTTCAGAACGGCAGATATGGATGTTGCAATTGCAAAAATTAACAATGGTGTAAACTTTTCCAATCAGCAAATTCGGAATCCAGCCTCGATTAGGTCTGTTTACTATGACGATGTATTACGTGAAACTGAGGTGAATATTTTAGGTGCGAAAACGGGGAGCATTGTCAATGGATTTGTTTACAACGACTCTTGGCCAGCAGCCTTAAAATATCCTGGAAATTCCTTGTGGGAATTGAGTGACCTTATTGTCCTTACCAGAATAGATAAGACGACAAACAACTACAAAACTTTGACCCAGGGCGGTGATTCAGGTGCATTGGTTGTGGACAATAAAAATTTTGCAATTGGTATTATTGTCGGCGGTGACAATGCCTTTTCCTATGCAATCAAATTGGACAAAGTTGCAAAAAGCATGGATATAAAACTTTAAACCTTGAACGATATGAAAATTAAACCAATCCTTTTATGGATGTTAGTAATTGCATGGATGAATAGTTCTGCACAAACTGATATCACTATTACGCTCACAAGTACAACGGACGCTGATGTAGTACTAAAAAAAGGCGGAGTGACTATTAATGATCTAAAGGATGCCGATTTTACAGATGGCAACGGTAAAATTCACATCATAAATAAAACGACACACAACTTATTTACTATTTCCTTCTTTACTGATAAAGCCAAACCAGCTGTTTTTAAAATACCTTCATCATCCATTCCTCCTCAAGCCGCTGGCGTTGATGGCACTAAAGACTGGAGTATAGGCACAGACGGTAAATTATCCCCCGCAATAACATCAGGAATTATTGTTAAAGGTATGGGTATAGCGATCAGAAGCGCTGACTTGCCAAGTGATAAGTTTAAAATTGACCCTAACATTCCTGCTGTCTCTACTACAACGACGACGACCACGACGACCAAAAAAGGAGTGGATAATAAATTGTATAAATACGTTGAAAAACAGATTGATAAAAACGGCTATACCTATATCGCTTCACAAAACCTTATCATTGATGAACAAGGTGCAATTCATATTTATCTTGATGAAAATGGCAGCCCTATTTATTCATATTATCCTGTTACTGCAAAAGAAAATATTGATAAATTTCAATTCCATATCATTTCGCTTACTGAGGCCAAATACGTGGTGGAAAGCGATGGGGAATTTAGTCCTGTAGCTATTGCAGATGAGATAAATACCAATGTGGCATCGGCACAATCCGACAAAGATGGTCAACCAATAAAATATCATGAATTCACATCGCCCATTTTTGGACCTTACACCAGAACATTCCCTTTTACAATTACAAAGTTTAATAGCGGAAGTCCGACAATCATAAATGATAAAACGATCAAATTATTAAAAACAAGCCGGGTAAGCGTTGGAACAGCTGTTGTATCGACTTGGTTAAAAAACCCTGAGAATATAGCAACCTTCAGAAATCCTAACGGTGATACGACACTAATTTCTGATAATAAGAATGTCCGGGGCTACCTTAGCCTGTTTTTAACATTTCACTTTATACCACGCAATTTAAATATTGCCCCGAGAAGGCCTTTAGAGCGATTAGGTATAACGGTTGGAACAAATTTGAACGACAAATCGTTCAGCAATTTTTTCCTTGGAGTAAATGTTGAAGTAACGAACGGATTGTTCTTTAATGCTGGAGGTCATTTCGGTCAGGTCAACTATGCCGTTGGACATGATCGTTTTGACTACGGTAATGAAAAATTTAGTGGCCCATTAGTGACGCGCAAAAAATGGCAGTTAGGTGGACCTTACATTGCAGTCAATATAGACGCGGCATTGTTTGCCAAGGTCTTTAGTAACCTTTTAGGAACGGGTACACATTAAAAAATCATTCATTATTGAAGCGCCTGCCGGATGATTTCGCTTGGCGCTTCAATATTTCCCAATATCAGTTTTCGATTAAAGCACCTATGCCACCATCATCTCATGCCCACGGTAGTCAAGCAGTGCAGCCTTTACTTTATTCATGCTTTGCTTATCCTTGCGACCCTTCACCGGTTATCTCACACCGCTCCACCTCATGGCTGCAAAAACCGAATTCTTCGATAACCTTGACTTTGGTGAGATAACAACCACGGCCCTTGAAAGGTGTAAACTGAATTGACTGTGGGAAATGTACAATATCAAAGCAGATACCATTATTATCGAGCCATGCGGCAAAGCACATTGTTTGATTTTTGACCGTATGTACAAGTTTATTCGTCACGAAATTACAAATCATTCGCACGGTCTGTCCGAAATAATTCTTCAAATCCCTCGCCATGACGTTACCCCGATGCTGGGTACGTAACAGTTTAACATATCTAAGCTCAGCGAAAGGAATTCGGCTGAAGATGCGAGACAGTCCTTTGTCATTTACTTTTGACTTGTAGAGGCAGAATATAATGTGAAAGCTGTTTATCATAGCTAACTGATTAATGGGTTAGAAAATTAGAGCTCGACACCAACTTGGTATATAGTCAATTACAATGACTTTAAGTGTACCTTTCGCCTATTTACAAGTGTATCTTGATTTGTACCACTCATTTGGGTGGACCTTAAATCTTTGAAGGTCCTCTTCATGCGTTTAGGCCAACAAAAAAGCTCTCAGATTCGTCTAAGAGGCTTTTTACTTACTTGGGTAGCCCCAACAGGACTAAAGTCGAACAGCTTAATGCGAGACTTACAAACTTTCTCTCATATTTAACTATGTTTTGAGCCCAGCCTGGGGAGCGAACACATTACAGAGTGTGTTTGTTGTAACCTATCTTAATGATACAATACAGGTCACTTCCCATATTGCATTTCCTCGATATGCCGGAAGAAGTACACCATTTGACGAAATTGACAATCGGTCAAATTAGTTAACCGGGTATCGTGTTTTAGCAATCCCTGATGGGCGCTTGGAAACAGGTAGTGCCGGATATGACCGCTGTCCAGCTTCGCAAGTTCTTTAAGATTTACTGTCTGCTTCTTGCCAAAATCAGACAGTTTGGTGCTGTCATTTACATGGCCGTCCCCATGCAGATGACAGCTGATGCAGCCTAACTTACTGAACACATCGTGCCCGTCAGATACATATAAACCACAAGTATCTTTTTTTAGTATTTTGTCGGTTCTTTTTTCATTAGGTTTTGGGCGCTTAGCTGGCTGCTGGCATGCCAGTAACCAGCACAAGAAGCTAGCGAAACCGATCACGATTATAGCGTACCGCATTGGCTGGATCATTAAGTTGTGTTCGTAATTTGACCACTGTATTTATGCCCGCATTTTGATAGGTTGAACTGGTCAGTTTATTTAACTCGAATATTATATAGAGGATAAGATCCGTCTTTTGTTGAACATTAAGCGTTTTACCATTTGCGTCAAGATGATACATCAAATTTCCTTTGAATTCAGATCTCTCCTTATCACCCAGGGACAAGGTATGGAAGAACTCATGCACCGCTAATGCTAGGTTCTTTGTCCACGAGTCATAACTAATGATACCGGGCGCATCTACGTTGGAAAAACCACCCCGTTATGCCGCCAAGGCATTCGCAAATCCATAGAGATTTTTACTTCGAAATCACTTTAATATCTAAATTATGCAATTCCTATGAAACAAATGTTGGGGTTTAAGCAGGTTAGTTTTTAAAACAATTGAAATTTTTAGCTATCCAAATAGCTAAGATCTTAACAATTAATTGTTGTGTGTAGTTAATTTTGGGGTGCCTGTATTAGCTACTTTTCTATTAAACACCTTTTCTCTCAGATTTTCGACCAAATGTTACTAGTATTTCACAACACACTAACTCCAAATCATCCACGATCTCCGTAACGAGACTTTCTTTAGTGCTACGCTCCTGTTCATTGGAATATAAAGCCCTATAATTATGCACTAAATCATTCCTTAGTTTGACGATAAGGCCTGCTAATTGAGTAGACTGTGTATCATTTTCTTCATCACTTTCAAATTCCTCTGTTTCTTCAGACGTTTGACTCGTCTCTCGATATAGTGGATTGATATGTGTTGCCATTTTATACAATTTTTCAGTTAAGGGAGTTGTAAGCCCGTCACTAGTCTTACTGTATTTGTTGATGAGTAGATTAACGCGAAATCCGTCGGTCGCCAGTTTTGACACTTTTGCCTTCAACTTATGCCCTTGTAAATCTTCTGTATTACCACAAATTTGCAAGCGAATTTCTGTTTTTAAAATATCATCAATTAACATCTCAAAAATCTGATATAAAGTATGAAATCGTGTAAGAAAATGACTTTCTTCTGCAATTAACGATTTGATTAATATGATAGGATATGATATTTCAGTATGAGTAAATGGAGCTTTTCTTAATGTCAAAAAAAGCCTTCCTACAGCACTTGTATCGCGAATTGTTTGAAATTTTGAAGAAATAAAGTCAGAGGCATTAACCCGTATTTTTTGATACTGGTTGGAGACAAATGTAAATCCATAGAGTAGCAGGTCGAAGAGATAATGATCGAAATTAAAGTCTGAGACTTTATCAGTGTTTTGATCACAAATTACCACACAGGACAGCTCAACATCATAGAACTCTGATAAACTATATTCATCCTTTTTTTCTTTTGGTGCTTTTGCTGCGCAACTTGCTTCACCCGACATTAATTTCTCGAAAGCGTAATAGGCGAAGGAAAATGAATGCTCATTGAATGGTGAGTTTGTTGGTTCAAGTAAAGCGTTAAGCATGAAGATATAACCTATCCTAAACGCTTTGACCTTCTCTTTTTGTACGATCCCATTAATTTCAGAATCCTTACCATTTCCAATTGACGTTAACTTTAATTCAATAACATCACTTTGGGTAATTTGCTGATTCTGAAAAAGGTTAACACTTACCGTATAGGGCGCGGCGATACTTGTCAAACCGAACGGAAATAGAATGCGGATTTTTTCCGCCGGATCGTTTGTGTTGGATAATATAAAATAGTTTTGGTCACCGCATTCAAACTCGGTAAATCTAAACTCGTCATACTGCTCCGATCCTGTTTCAACGGGAATCAATAAGCTCATAGCACGCTATTGTTTCGATAACTTATAATCCCTAGTTTCATCAAACGCTTTTTGAACTGCTTTGTCAAACAATAAAAAGCTATCTTGATTTTTGTCGAAGAGCGACTCGAAAATTTCCTTAAAAAAGAACCTTTGGTCATTACCAATCTTTTTTGACTTATCACGGATTACGTCAAGATGGGTAATTAAACTTTTCATTACATATTGAAAGTCATCATGTTCTACATTTATCTGTGAAACTAAATCAGTCAAATGACTTATACTAAACCCACGTCCTTCTAAAAATTTCAAAGCAGCGCCAAACCCTGTTAGCGCTTGGGACCGCTTAAATACCTCCAGGGTAGATTTACCATAAGGCTGGGCCTTGATATTAAATTCGGTCATTTTAAAGTCATCCGCCTCAAAGTGCCAATCTTCGGTTTTTTGTATAATTTGGTCCAAGAACTGTTTAAATAACTTCACAAAGTTTTGAAATGAATTTATATCTTTATTTAAGTCATCAAGGTTTTTTAGGGTTTTTATATTATCTAAGATTTCAGTTCGTTCAGCGATATTTTCTTTGCCTTCCAGATACGAATTGAAACCGTCCAACACATCTTTGAAATTGAACTCATTCGTATTGTTTCTAACGGGGGCATCGTCTTTATCAGTTACAAAAGTTATGCCTTCAATCCCGGTTGTCTTGTAGTCGAAATATAGCATTTCCATCAAGTGGCGGGTCGACATTGTATTTTGGCCTGTATTCAAAGTAATCATCCGGTAAAGAATGCCTAAACGGTTAAGTCCAACATATACTTCTGCTCGAATACGTTGGTTTAAAAAATAGACCAATTTGTCGTCCTCTTTTTTTGCTTGTAACTCGTCTCTGAGAGAGCGCATGACGTAAGTTCGCTGTAAGCCGTCGATGATTAATAAATCGTTTTCTTGAAAAGCTTTTCTTATCAAGTCTTCATTGTTAAATTTTTCAAAATTTAAATCCAATAATTCGTGTTGATTTTTTACAGCTAGAACAATTGGCGGGATCGAACAACCTTGTAGAAAATCCTCTCTTAATATCTCTTTAATTTTTGACTTAATAACGATCTTGCGTTGATAATCATTATTATCAGTTATAAAGTCAGCTATTTTTAGATATTCACCGATATTGATTTCAATCATTACGTTAGCAGCTTTGATTCGATAATCAGGTAATATTGATAATAGCTTAAGCGAAGTTTCTGACATTTTTAATTTTAAAAAGGCAAATTAAAACTTTTTTCTTTTAAATGCTTAATGATTTGATTACTATACAACTTCTATTTGAATTCGTATTTGCTTTTTATAATTTCTAAAGGTGTTGCGCTCAATATTTTAAAAAAGCAAACTTGTAAAAAAGGACGAGTGTTATGCCCAATATGGAACCGCAGGCTATAGATATTAAGGTTTTTCAAACTATCTTACTGACTTGGTTTAAGGAACATGGCAGATGGTTCCCTTGGAGGGAGTCTGGTCTTTCCTCGTATCAACTTCTTATCGCTGAAATTTTGTTGCAACGAACTAAGGCAGCTACAGTCGACAAAATTTTCACGCATTTTTTCAATGTCTACCCAAATTGGAAAGTAATCGCCTCTGCAAAGCTAGAAGAAATAGAAAATACTTTAAAACCAATAGGATTACATAAACAAAGAGCCGAAAGGCTTCAAAAGTTGGCGCAAAAAATGAACTTAAATGATTCAGTTCTATTAAGTAGCAGAGCTGAACTTGATGCAATCCCATTCATTGGCCAATACATTGGTAACGCTGTGGAATTATTAATACAAGGCAAAAACAAGCCGCTACTTGATGTAAATATGGCTAGGGTACTTGAACGTTATTTTGGCCATCGAAAATTGAAGGACTTGCGTTATGATAAATACCTACAAGCTTTAGCACACGACATTGTAGATCACCCTGATTCAATAAGCCTCAATTGGGCCATCCTCGATTTTGCTGCTCTTGTTTGCCAATCTCGGGTACCGAAATGTAGCACTTGTGTGCTGCAACAGACATGTACATATTATTTAACTGTGGTTGAGATAAAAAATTTTAGAAATGAATGAGATTTTATTTTTTAAAACAACTTTAAATTGTTTAAGGACTATTAAGTACTCTTTTAGTGCGTTGAGTTATTAAAAAAATTGCAAATAATTCATAATTAGGTAGTTAAAGGTTTTGGGGATTTGCAAAGGTTAATTATCTTAGCAATAAGGTATTCCACGTGGATATACCGCTGATATTGACCACCTGATTCCGGCGGAATGTGACCATTGATTCCGCGTCAAATTGACCACCCCATTCCGGGGCAAACTGACCAGGCATTCCGGGCCAAATTGACCACCCCGAA
>NZ_BMDO01000012.1 GCF_014635825.1 Mucilaginibacter galii | reverse complement strand
TCGGGGTGGTCAATTTGGCCCGGAATGCCTGGTCAGTTTGCCCCGGAATGGGGTGGTCAATTTGACGCGGAATCAATGGTCACATTCCGCCGGAATCAGGTGGTCAATATCAGCGGTATATCCACTCAGACCGTGATATAACTTCTGCAAATTTTCCCCAGTTTCGGGTTTAAATTTTCACCGATAATAAATAGTTATCCTTTATTGACACCTTTGTGTTGATGTCTTCATTCATAAATCGAGTTGTCTAACGATGTCAGATATGTTAAGCACGACTGTATTTTGTCGTGCCTTTTGAAAAGGTCCAAGGATATGCTACTGCAATTAAACCGGAAACAGTAAGAGCCTATGAAAAAAAAATATAAATTCGATCAAGATCTAGGTATTAATAATCTTCCGACAAGTTGAATGATTGGACAAAATAGATATCGCTAGAAACAGCAATTCGTTAATAATAGCATTTGAGCTTATGAAGTAATATTAGGCAATTATTGTTTTTTAATAATTAGTTGGTTGACATTTGTAAATTATTGTTAGCGGCGCGGATAGCAGCGCAGGCGCACATTAAGGCTAAAGTCCTTTTGCCCGGTGGTAAGGTCAGACTTTTGTAAGAGAATTTGAAGAATTCCAATGCCAGGTTCAACTGAAACTCCCAACGGCAAAAATACTCCGGATAGATTTGTTCTATATTACTGTTCAGCCAATTAATAGCGTGGAAGTAACCTTTTTGAGGGATGTTCACCTCTATTGTGTCAAGAGGCTGTCCCTCAATAATCTGTTCTGCTAAAGTAATATGCGCGATCTGCGGTTCCAAGGCAAAGAATGCATATGAATTGCTATCTATTCCTTCAATGAAGAGGTTGACCATAAGGCGGGAGATATCTGCGCACCAATATTCGTAGGTGAACCCGCCTGTGTCGATGATTGAAGGCCTATTTGTTGAGGAAACCAGTATGTTTTTTGCGTGAAAATCACCGTGGTTCAGCATCAGGTGCTTTTCCATGATCTGGGCATGTCCGGTCTTAAAATTGATCTGGCGGTAGCTCTGGTTAAAGAGCATTTGATCGATTAGGTCGATATCGATCAGTTCTGTTCCATGGTGTGCCCAAATCGGACGTAGTTCGTTGATAGCTCTTTTGATGAACGAGATACGACGCTCATCCAGCTTTTCAAACATAAAATTATATTTGTGTCTTTCGGCAGATCTATTGAAGGCATAGAATTGTTTCAGCCCGTTCTCTAAGAATAATTCAGTTAAAAGTGTTGCCACTTTGTCCGGCTGCTGACATGCCGCATCTGTTTGGAGCCAGTCGAACAAGGTCTTCGCATTTTCGGCGTATTCGATCATGATCGCGGCGAAATCATCATTTTTCAGTTCTTTGGAGATATCTGGATTATATTCTAGCCGAAATTGCGCAGGCAAGTTCTTATAATGGTCGGTATTGGAAAGCTCTTTACGTATTGCCTCCCGGTCAGCCGATATCTTTAGCAGGAATGATCGTTGATTCCCGTTAATTTGATATTCTACCCGGAAAATAACAGCGCCGCTCAAACCGGCGGTGATCTTATAAAGTTTAAAAGTGGTGCTTGATTCTAAGTGCAGCTGCTTTTTTATTTTCAATAAGAAGTTATTGATAGCCTTTAGGCCGATGGTATTGACCTCGGCAATCAGGTTAAAGTTGTCTTTATCATACGTACATACACTGGGTACGAAGCCGTTATTCATCAAAAACTCTACGAAAACCTCACCGATCTCATCTTGGGTAGTGCGCTTTTGTAGGAATCTAAGGACGTTGGCATATTGCGTGGAACGTTGATAGTCCATATCGACTGGGTTACGGCTTGTAAAGCCGATTACTGGGGTGGTCTTGCCTGAGGTCTTCAGGAAATCTAGGATCGAAATACCAGCCTCACGGCCGGTCGCTTTATCATACATATCCAGGATAATCAAGTCGAAGGTATCTGCTTTCAGTATATCGATGGCCTCTGATTGGTTGTCCGCCGTTTGAAAAACAACGTTTACGCCCAAGTCAGTAGCTATGTATTGCAGGGAATTTGGGATAAGCGATAAGTCTTCCGGGATGTCATCATAATGGAACATCCGTATTGTGTTATTAGTCTCCATAATTTAAGAATGTTAATTTTACGCCATGATGGGTATCAAAGTCAAATGTGCAGTTAGCACCAAAGAAAGTCATCTCGGTCTTGATCTGTAGCAATGCACCGTTTTTATTTTTTTTATCATTAGTGGTTCCAGTGTTGGTCAAAGTGATCTGATAGCGTAAATCTCGTTCATCCGCATTTTCAATCTTTGCGACGCCAATATGTACTTCATAGGGTTCGTTCTCCAGTTCTTTACGATGTTTGATTACATTGGACAGGATCTGATTGATCGCAAACTCAAATTGTTCCCTCGGATAGAATACCTGCTGTTTGTGTTCAACTGGCGTAAAGTGCACCGTCGGACGCAAGCTCGCCGATTGCATGAATATTCCGATGCAGTTCTGTAAAGATTGGTTGATGTCAGTTGGCACCTGGTCGAGCAAACTGATCAGTTTAGAATCATTTTGATGATTCAAACGTCTGGAATAAAATAGGCCAGTCAACAACCTGATATAATATTGCCGGTAGAGCTCATAATAAAGTTTAGTATCGGCGGGTCGCTTGGCAAGGTGATTGATAATCTTAGTAAACTCATCATCGTAACCTACGAATGCCGCGTTCTCATCTTGGGGGAAATATTCATGGATCCGATAGTGCCTGAACCAACTAGAGCTATAAAAATGAGATAATTTTTGTAGGTGATTATTGACGACGGATTCAATGAAACCGCTAACATTACCCCATTTTGTGACCAGGCCGTCTGTCCATTGTCTAATCTGATCCAACTGAGTGGGATATAGTGCTGAATTCGGATCCAGACGCGATACCGGCTGAAGGATGTTCTCGATCGAAAGCCTCCGGTAGACCTCGAAAGTCTCGCTATGATCGGTGACACCAGTATAGTTCTCGATTTCCTTTTTGAGGCTGGCGACCAGTTCGAGGTCGCTTTTACCTTCCAGTTTGATACTTTGCATGCGCTTATTGGCAAGGTTCCTTAGGTACTGAATCACGTACACCATACTGGAATTTGGGTTCTCGGTATTAAGGATTAAATCCAAACCGCCGATAATGCCGTGGTAGTAGATGAGAGACGCATGATATTGTTTTTGAAGAAGGGAATGTATATGGTAAAATAAGTTTTGAGTCAAGTTATCTGAAAAACGGCCATTAAGTTTAGAACTTGCGAACATCTCCCATATATGTTCGCAGAAATGCCGTTTATCGGATGAACGCAACACGCTGATTGCGGCAAATTTATATCGGATAACCGTCCGGTTATCCAGCAGTTCTTTTTCCATTTCTTCGCGGTCACGGGTCGCGACCCTGATCGCAAGCGCGGATATCAATTTACGAATCTTTATAAATACCAGTGGCGGTTTTTGGAGCCACATAATCTCGACGGAAAGGAAATAAAGCAAAGCATAACAATCCGAATTGACCTCATCGAGTTGCGAAGCCATTTCGGATTCAAGCGTCATCAGTTGAAGATAGATAAGTTCCCTAATTTCAGTCGATTCGATCGCTTCCTGAAGTAACACGCGTAATTTGAACATTTTAGTAATCAGGATGGGATCAAGATCCGATGATTGCTCGGAAAGATCCGCATAGAAGTCCTGGGGCGAGAGGCTTTCATCTGCAATGCTTTTATCTTTGATCTTCAATCTGTTTCGTCGTTTAAGACTAAAATCGCTCATCAAATGGCCTTTGATCTCGAACTCAGACAATGCCTTGATATGTTCGCATACTGGGCAATTGAAAGATTCATAATATTTTAGCGGAAATTTGTAGATGAAGTCTACCCGTATCCGTGCGGATATTTCTTCCAGTTGATCGTCACTGCTGAAGAGGTCGGCCTGTTTAACTTTGTAGACCTTAACGTTGTTCAACTGCTGGTAAAAAGTGTGTTCCTGATCGCTGAACTGCGAAAAAAGTACGCACACAAAAATTTGCGATTTTCCTTGCCGAGTTGCCAAATTGACCATTTGCTGGATTGTACTTCCTGTCAGTGCTCCCCAGTCAATGATAAGCACGCTGGGATGACTGCTGCTGGTATTGCTATCGGCCAGCGCCCATTCTCCATAAAGCGACTTCCTTTTAATTCGGGAGATTCCAATCCGGTTATGCCGTGGGAACGAGCTCATAAGCGATTGAGCAATTGTACCCAAAGGATCACCCATCTTTAAATCCAGTGTCGGCATCCAGATATCAAATCGATCTATGCTCGTTTCTTCTAGCCAAGTGCGTACTTTTGCTTCGAATGGCTTAATGATTTGCCGGATGAAAAGTGCCTCGTCTTTCAACATGCTGGCTGGGCTCAGGTAGAAGGTAAAATGCCTTCCATTAGCTTTGCCAAAATGATTAAAATGCAGTGCTCTGGTCGATTCAATGAGCGCGATGACGTCGCCATCAATCACAGAAGAGCCTGCCGATGAGTTATTGGCCTTGAAAGAAAATGGTTCGATATAGATGACGTCTCCCAGTTTACGGTGCTCATCAATCAATTCTGAGTTAATTTCCTGCATGGTATCGCTGATCAGCGAAATGATCGGCACTTGTTTTCCCCATGTCGTGATCTCCGTGTCTTCACTTTGATTGATTAGTCCGATGATCGCTATTGGGATAGCCAGGTCACGCTGGATAGATTTGACAGAGCGCCTAATCGTTTCTGTGGAGGAAATGACCGTGGTCAGCACAATCACTTGGTCATCTCTTTCAAAAATGGGATTGCGTCGCGGTAGGCGGCCGTCGATCTCGTCCAGAATGTTGACTACGTCACTGGTGCTAATGCCGGCCAACATGGCGAATTGCTCGGCCAGTTCGACATTATCAGAATTGTCGATTAAAATCTTATAGTGCAGACCCGGCAACGCCTCGATTCGCCTGGAATAGACTAGGTAAAGCGCCAACGCATACCCCGGAAAATCCTGATCGATCATGGGTCTAGTATCAAGCCATTTATTGATGTAACGCAGGTTCGGAGTCAGATATATGCCACCTTTCCCCTGTTTAGCATTATTTACTTTTTTACGGAACAGCGCAGAAAAATAGGCGGCAATATCGTTGAAGTTAATCCGCAGTAAATGTTCGTCGTCCATCGAAATGATCGCGTTGTCATTGCTGACAAACTGGATGACCTTGGTTTGCTCGTCCATATCCAGTTTCAGGAAACTGCTAAGTTCAGTAAGCTTTTTCTCGCCGGTGCGTTCATTATACAACTCTGTCAGCAAGTCGATAGTATGTCGGTCGCCACCAGCCCACGAATATTGAACCCCTTGCCCAAGTATCAAAATGGGGTCATACACGTCTTCTTCATCTGGGCCAAAAGCTTCAGACGCTGGCAGTTTTCGATCAAAAATAAGTTGATTCAAAGAATCTATCTTCGCTTCCAGGGTATCCCAATCGCGATTTACAACGTAAACAACTACCCCGTTAGGATGCCGGCCCAAGCACAGGTATTTAATATGGTCCAGCAAAACCTGGTCGTTAGCAGTTTGGGGATGTTCCTTGCCGGCCGGTGCGTTCATTATAACCAGCAGATTCTTTTTATCAGAACTGAAGATTTTTTGAAGAGCAAGCGACCCACTGAAGGTTTGTGCTGGGTCGGCGTGTTTGATGGTAATCGTTTTTGCAGTCCACTCAAACTGCCGGTTATTTGAAGGAGCTGTACCTTTTTGTTGTGTATTGACTTTTAATATCTCCCGGTAGGGAATAAAATACATTTTAAGGACCGTCCCAGGTAAGAAAGTAAGCTGGTCTTTGACATTGCTATTGAACAGCCATCGCTGCTGATCCCTGCCAGTATTCGAATATCCGCCTAGGGAGGTGTTTGAACGAATCAGCACCATCCCGTTATATTTATTGACAATGCGATGAATGCGATATATCCCTTTGGTGCCTCTAATCTCCTCTTGGAGCTTACATGTCGACCATTTATCGAAAGACCATTGTAGCACCTGTTCCTGTGCGGAAGCGTTCCTGCCTGAATGTAGAGCATATGCGCTTTCAAGTTTGTGGATCAGCCCAGTCCCAGAATCTCCAAAAAATAGAGCTAGGTAACTGGCACTATGCTCCGCCAGCCAGCGAAAGTATGGCCGCTCCATCGGCAGATAATCCGAAAAACTCAGGTAGCCGTCCTTCTGTGGTTTCGATAAAGAGTTAGTCGCCTGCAGGGCAGCACCCAAAAGCCCGTACGCGCGGCCGGAGTGTTCCAGCACATTTTTGGCCAGCTCAGAGATCACCACATTCCGAATCACTTGCGCATCGACATGATCCAATCCGCGTTCCGATTGAGTAATGATTTTATTGAACATTTCCTCAAACCCTGACCAGTAGCCCTCTTGGTCGCTAGCCTTAATCCAAGTCAGCGGAATGATTAGTCTGTAATTATAGCTGTTTTTTTCAGTTACCCCTGCTGCCCGTTCCTCTGGTTCAGCGTCGGCTGCTGGATCACTGGCAGCCGGCACCGGGTCTGGTTGTTGATGAGAGAATTTCTGATAATTAAAATCATATATTTTGGTGACCGAGCCGGTTGGAACGTGGCGGCATTCTACAGCGGTATCGAACTGAATCACTTTAAGGTAATTCAATGTTTTAATTCGTAATTTTTTTAAGCTTTCGAACAATCCTGACTGGGTCTGGTATTTCTGGGGGTCTTCTATTTCTAACTTCTGAAGGTGCTTCTGCTCGCTCTTACTTAGCTCATTTAAAGGGAAAGCAATACTGACGGCAATTTGGTGGTACAAGGCATGTTCGACCAACAAAACCAGTTGCCCCGCGGCCGTCATCTCTACCCAGCGTACTTGCGAAAGGTCAATGAACAATCCGCTCTTTTGTACTTCGATGTTCCAGTTGCGGGAATCAAACAGTTGGTGCTTTTTCTGTTCTTTTTTTAGACGGAGCTCAAGTTCAGCAGGGACTAGTCGTTGTATCCCATTTAAAATACAGATCGGGCTGGCAGCAGTATTCATGTGGTAATAAGATTCGGATATAATGTGGTTGAAACTACTAACTTATTAAATATTTGTTAATAATTCATTTACAATCTTATATGTCTTTTTTGCTATCTGCTACCATCAGTTATTATCCTCACAATATCAAAACAAGTTTAGCTACGATCCGGTAAAAGATCCTATTTAGATAAAGAAATAGCACTAACATAACAACTGAATTGATCTGTTGTCAATAACAATCTGAAATCGGGATTCTAACTTATTTGGAACGGCATTCATGGTGAAATTTGTTCAAAAATCCATGTACAATTCATCTGAGTTGCTTATTTTCTCGTTACCTCGACAAAATTTGTAATCGGCAAACCTTAGAAAAGCCGTTGCAACATAACTTCTGTTTTAAATTCACTTAATTAATACCATTGTCAGAATTTTTTTTAGATGTGAGAAATTTCTTTTTATTTTATTTTCACATACAATCATTATTGCGACTTAAAAAAGTTTACCTAGTTATTCCGTTTGCTATAGTCACTTATTTAACTTAATCATTATGACTATTGCAAGACTTTACCATCAACGGCTTGTTTATACATAGCAAGGGCTTGGTAATGCGCTTGCTCAATTTTGTCTGCAACTTTCTCAATTTCCCTCGGCTCGCAGTCGCGATTTGTCGCGTGAGCGCGCATAATCAAGTCGGTAAAGTGCGTGCAGGCATGCTTTAAATCATGAACAACTTTAAATACGTCATCTTCCATAATCATTTTATCGCTATAAAGTGTATCTACTAAAAGATCGGAATTTTGCCTGAACTGTTTAAAGTCATCTTCAAATTGACTATAAGTTTGGCCTTTTTGAACGAAATAACTAATTGTGTGGCATAGATTTTTAAGTCTATAAGTAACAGTACAAAGCAATTTGCCATTTTCGAATTGCTCATCGAAAATTTTCCCTTGCCTGCGAACGACTTCTTCAAGAACCAATTTTTGTTTTAGTTCTTGTTCTTTAAATCGATGGGCTATAGATGCTTCTAAATGTTTTTTTAGGATGTAAATGAACACTGCGGCAATTCCCGTAGGCGCAAAAATTTCGGCTAAATATTTTATCATAATTTGTGATGGTTCAACGTTGAGGTAAATATATCGATATTGGTCAACAAAGGTTGTCGAAGAGTTTCAGTAAATCATTCGACTTCAATTCGCATCCCAATATGAGTAGCCCACCCCAGTGCATGTAACTGTGTCGAATTTCCTGGTCTCGAATTTTATTCCGCTGCAACTTAATATCCCAGTAGTCTTTTCTGGATTTCGGTTTTAAGTTCTTTCGGCAATCGTACCCATGCCAAAACAACCGTGTATAAAAATAACTTTTTTATTAGACTTAAAGATAATATCCGGTTTTCCTGGCAACACCTTTGCATGCAAACTGTATCGGTAACGAGCATTCCACAACAGTTTACGCAGTAACATTTCCGGTTTATTATTTTTTACTGCCAATTTTTGGCCATCAATTCACTGCGTTTCTATGTCGACAAATGAACCATTCTGAAAAATATTCATTACGCGATAAAGATAATTGCGAACCGCTCAATTCATTCCCGAAAAAATTAAATTTGCAAAAGCCCCAAATTTTACTAATGCCAATAATTTAGTTAATTTTGCATTGCGAATAATATCTAAACTGCTAATGCACAACAAATTAACTAATAATTCATTTAAAGATTTTGGGGTAATCGACCTGTTTTGTGGGGTTGGAGGGCTAACACACGGGTTTGTCAAAGAGCAGTTTAACGTAGTAGCAGGTATAGATTTTGATAAAAGTTGCGACTATGCTTATGAAGCGAATAACGACGCAAAGTTCATCCACGAAGATATTACTAAACTGACACCCGGGCAACTGAATGAGCTATACGGGAAATTTCGAAAAAAGATTTTGGTGGGTTGCGCACCTTGCCAGCCGTTTTCAATATACAATAGTAAAAAAAATGCTACGCCGCCTAAAGAAAGTGCGGACGAAAAATGGTCCTTGCTCTATTCCTTTTCAAATTTAATCGATGCGACGGAACCGGATATCATTTCAATGGAAAACGTTCCGCTTTTAGCGAAATTCAATAATGGAAAAGTTTTTAATGATTTTCTTAAAAGGTTAGAGAACAAAGGTTACTATGTAAGTTGGCAAATTGTAAACGCCCAAGATTATGGCGTGCCGCAAAGAAGAAAACGATTGATTTTATTGGGGTCCAAATTAGGACCGATTTCGTTGATCCGTAAAACAATTGACGACAAGAATTATCGTACGGTTCGAGACGCGATAAGCGACTTGCCGCCCGTAGAGGACGGTGTTGCGCATGAATCAGACGCGTTACATAAAGCACGCAAATTAACGCCATTAAATAAACGGCGCATCCAGGCTATGGAAGAAGGAGGTTTTTGGCGGGATTGGAGCGACGATCTTAAATTAAATTGTCATAAAACCGAGAACGGAAAATTGTTTGGCAGCGTCTACGGAAGGATGAAATGGGATGATGTCTCTCCCACTATGACTACTTACTGCATTGGCATTAACAACGGTCGCTTTGGTCATCCGGAACAGGATCGTGGGATAACGCTTCGCGAAGCAGCATTGCTTCAAAGCTTTCCTGCCAACTACAAATTTATTAACCCTGACAAGCCGTTTAACTCGGGCAGCATCGCCAGACAAATAGGCAATGCAGTGCCTGTCGATTTGGGCCAGGCAATCGCTAAAAGCATTAAAATTCATATCGAGCAATTTGGGCAAAATTAAAAAAAACGCTAACTCGCTACGCTGGCGCTTCGATGTCAACACCTTCAGATTACTTGGAAGGGAGTTGATCACAGATCGCATTACTGCGGTTTTTGAACTCGTAAAAAATTGTTACGATGCTAACGCAACTGAAGTAGTAGTATATTTCAATAACGTTGCCCCTGATAAAAATATCGGTCCCGAAATAATCATTTCTGACAACGGGGTCGGGATGTCTTTTATCGACATAAGAGATAAGTGGATGGTAGTCGGCACCAATAGCAAACGCACCAAAAGTTATTCTCCTGGGCCTTTTAACCGTAAGTTCGTCGGCGAAAAAGGAATAGGAAGATTTGCTGTAGATAAATTGGGCGAGCGGGTTGTAATTAAAACCAAAGAGTTGAACGACGACAAATGGCTTAACGTAACCATCAATTGGGATGAATATGAGTCTTTGTCAAAACAACAGGCTAAGCCGCAATTGTCGCTATTTACTGACGTCGACAATCTATACAATTATACCGATGCTAATCCTAATGAGCACGGCACGTCATTAATAATCTCAAAAGTCAGCGAACCATGGACTTCAAAAGACATTGAAAGGCTTTATAAGGAGTTATCAAGGCTTACCTCACCATTTTATCCTTTAAATCCGCCATTCAACATATTCATCAGTTCCAACGAATATCCGGAATATCATCATAAACCGGTTAAGCCCGATCCAATTAAGTTCTACACCTACTTTAAGGAAGTAGGTATTGATGAGACCACCGGTCTTCAGGAAGTCATGCGGTTTGACAGACATAGCGGCAAGATCGTTACTGAACTAACAGAAATTAAAAGCTTTGGCCCGGTCAGATTGCGTATTTATTATTTTAACGAAGCCGCGAAAAGAAGATACAATACGCTTTATAAAAATGATGATACGAGGATTGACGGTATTAAAATCTATCGTGACGGAATTATTGCAACACCGTTTGCGGAATACGAAGACGATGCTGGCAAAAAGCGCGACATTTTAGGCATTGATAAAAGACGCTGGGGTAGCGCGTTCGATAAAGTGAGTACTCGGGAAATCATAGGCGTTTTAGACATTACAAAAATCAATAATCCGAAAATCATTGATTCAACCAACCGGCAAGATTTTCTTGATAACCCAGAATATCGTAAACTCAAAGAGTTCATTATTGACCAGGTTGACGTGTTTGGCGATTTCAAAAAGTATGCACGTGATCTAATCCGAACTGATGTTGAGCGCGATTTGCTCAAGGCTGGACAGGATGTTAAGTCTTTCACTAGGACTATTGAAAAAATAGAAAGGGATTGGTTTCAGGATAAGCCACAATTCAAACAAGTTTTAGAACCTTTGAAATTGCAAGCTACCTCGTTGAGTTCTGTCATCAGCCAAAGTATTAATGAGCAAAAGAAATTTCAAAAAGACGTAATTCGTAAAGAAAATGTGTATTTGAGTTTGATGTCCTTGCAAGATTATGCCGCCAACATATCGCACGCGATCAGAACGTCTCTTGGAAAAATTAAACGCATGGCAGAATTCTTTAAAATTAACTTCCCTAACGCCAAATTTGACGCGCTTTTTAAACAATATGCGTTACTCATCTATGACGAAATGAATACATTAATCAAGGTGACAGATTTTATGTTGAGTTATGCCAGTTCGGACATTGATTTTGAAGATTTTAGCGTAAAAGAACTGTTAGAAAATTTACTTTTAGATGCGTATCGACAAACGTTCGCTGCTGAGGGCATCAAAGTCACCGTAGACATCAAAGATGACTTTATAATTAATACAAATAAAAAATTCTTCGAAGACATTTTCCAAAACCTCGTTTCAAATTCAATTAAAGCCTTGCAGCGAACTGCGGATAAAATCATTAAATGCAGCGGCTATCTGGATGACGAACATTTTACATTATATTTCTCCGATAACGGCACCGGCATTGACGATGATGACGCCAAATGGATATTTGGACTTTACAATACCCGAACCTCGGAACAAGGGGGATCAGGTTTAGGTTTATACATTGTAGAAAAACGGATTGAAGCTTTGAAAGGTTCCGTTGATTTAGTCCAAAGTGAATACAAACCCGGAGCGACCTTTAAAATTACTTTACCTTTTAACAAAGACATATAATGCCAGCACCCATAAAAATCGTCGTCATACATGACGGCCTAATTCCAATGGTTGACCCTTTATTGGTGATGCTCGGAGAAAATTTTGGTAAGGAAAATGTCATCCATTTTGAAAATTCTAATGAAGGTTTAGATTACGTTTTAGGCAATCTAAATCAAAAAATGATCGTTCTCCTTGACCGCAACTTTAGCAAAGGTGAAAAAACCGGTATCCAGGTTTTCGAGGAGATCAGAAAGACCTCCAGTTTAGTGTATGTTATATTAATTACAGCAGACGAGTTCGCCAAAATAAAAAACGAGGATTTAATCCTCCTTATTAACCATGATGCGTTCGCTATTCAAAGTGTCGCAGCGGATTACACTAAAATTATCGCTTTAGCTGAGAACGCCGCACATAAGCTAAATGCGCGCGTGGATTCGGTGTTGGAGGATTGGATTGTAAGACACAAAGAAGAAGATAGGTCTCGGCCGCTAATGAAAGCAAAAGATGGTCGAATATATTCGATGAATGATATTTTGGAGAGCATTAGACAACAATCAGACATCGGCAAAGATTTTGAACGGAATCTTGTGAATTTGGCCATCGAGATTTTCAGTCGACAAAAACCTTTAGCCTAATGGTAAACCTCCTTATCACCTACGACGACAACGATAGTACACTCGCAAATTATTTTGAAGCTAACCATACTTATGTTTCTGGCTTCGTTTCTGAATTGCCTGATATTGTCTTGCACTCTATGAGAGGTTTGGACCTTTCCCAAGACAGCGTAACTGTTAAAATTAACGAGTTCGAGCAAAAACCATTTTTATTTGCTGGATATTCACATGGAAACTGCGATCAACTACTTACTGACAATGGAGTCTTTGTATGTGCTGATAACTCAGCTTCCTTTAAGGACGCTATAGTTTATACGACAGCTTGCGGAGCTGCAGAAAATTTAGGCGGAACATTAATTAATGAGGGTTGTGTTTCATTTATAGGTTATCACGATTACTCTCTAGCGCCTACTAACGAAGATTTCAATGACCTTTTCATCGAATGCGAGAATTTTGCCTTAAAGCGGTTCATAACAGAGGATATAACATACGGTGACGCTTTTGATTCAATGCTTCAAAAATTTGATGACGAGATGGTAAATATGTATCAGGCTAATGAAATCATCACCGCTATGGAATTATTACATAATCGCGAGCGTATCGATATTCAAGGGGATGAGTATAAGAAATTCTCGTCATTGCACGTCTAATAACGTCAGCGCAGAGTGAATCGCTCTAAGTTATTACGAAGGGAGCAAGGTAAGTAGATACATCGGGCAAATTATGGCAGATCAACCTTACATCCTTATTTCGCGATTTGATAGCTGATTTTCGAATCTCAGGATCGCTTCTGTGAACTCCGTCTTTTAAAGGTTGATTCTATTTAGCAACCAATCTCGTAATACGGACACGTTTTTGCATAAGCGGTGCTGGGACCGGTAAACTTATAAAATAAACAACGGATAACTGAACATTATCAATGGGATGATCAAGCAATCCATACTTTATCTAAGCCCCAATAATTGCTCGCCCGAGCCCGACAATAATATGCCGCACTATGTTGCAACGATTCTATATCTAATGCACTGCTTGTATCAAACTTCCTGTGGTTGTTATAATGTATGTGACCAAGTTGCTTTGTTGTCAGATTATTCTTTCTAATAGCTAAGTCGCCCGTAGCAAAAAGGAATAACATATATGCTATGGTTACCACCACTTGCTTCGATGAACTAATCCAAATTCGTCGCGAATCTTTTTTTAAATGCTGCCTAAATGCTTGCTGAGTAATGTCGGAACGTTTGTATATGACGCGTTATCAGAATTTGCAACGGGCTACATATTTTTCATTATAGTTTTCCATTGATTGGTCTTACTTCCAATGCATTTAATTTAAGTAAATAATAAACGCTATAGTTATCACTCCACGGTACAATTTTCTTGTATCCCAAATTGGACTTTACACCAGGCCAAGGTTGTACGTATTTTTAAAAAAGCAAGATGCTACCTTCAATAGGTAGGTTAGTGCAGTTGTAATAAATGTGAATTTAGAATTGGTGTGGAGGCTGATGAAAGAAAAAAAACAACACTCTAAAAGAATAGACGATATTACTATAGCTGAGGTTAAATCGTGTTCAGCATTCGCTCATTTTACTGATGAGCAAGCCATAGAAGTTAGATCCAGTTTTAAGCAATTTACTATGATTATGTTTGACTTTTTCCAACGAAATCAGCATAAAAACCCTTTGAACAAAGACTGATTTTTCGTAAATTGTAGAGTATTATTTCTAATACTAATACATCATGCTATGGCAGAAAACTTGTTATTCAACTCCTTCGCCAAAGGTTCTCAGCAACTGACAAGGACGAAAGGCTCCAACTGTGTAATCTATACCCGCGTTAGCAGTAAAGAACAGGCTGACAAGAATCTTAGCTTAGAAACCCAAAAGAAAGCTTGTAATCAATATGCCGAACGGCAAGGGTTTAATATCCTTGCTGACTTTGGCGGGACCTACGAGAGCGCACAAAACGACGAACGTAAGGAGTTTACGGCAATGCTTTCCTATGTTAAAAAATCAAGGGCGAAGGTGTCGCATATTCTTGTCTATAGCTTAGAGCGCTTTTCGCGTAATGATAATTCTATTTGGCTGAGTAACCAATTAAGGAAGCTTGGGATAGAGATCGTATCAGTTACACAGCCGATTGACACGTCCAATCCTTCCGGTCAGATGCAGCAGAAGATGCTTTTCCTTTTTGGCGAGTTTGACAATCAGCTTCGCAAGCAGAAATGCATGGCCGGTATGAAGGAAATGTTACTTCGTGGTAATTGGCCTACTAACCCGCCAATGGGATACGATAGTATCCGTATCAATGGTGAAAGACGCATTGTTGTCAATGAGAAAGGCAAATTGTTGAAGATGGCGTTTCACTGGAAAGCCGACGAAGGTTTGTCTAATGAATCCATTCGCTTCCGCTTGCGCCAAAAGGGCTTAAAACTTCATAAGCAACGCATATCGGAGGTCTTTAAAAATCCTTTTTACTGCGGCTTACTCACTCATAACATGTTAGAAGGCCAAGTCGTAGATGGAAATCAGGAGAAACTGGTATCCCGGGATTTATTTTTAAGAGTCAACGGTATTATAGAGCAGCACGTACAAGGATATAAGGTGTTGGAAGAAAACGACGCGATACCACTAAAGCGGTTTCTTCATTGCCACACCTGTGGTAAATTGTTGAGGGGTTACATTGTCAAGAAAAAAAACATTCACTATTATAAGTGCTGTACAGCCGGTTGCTGCAACAATAGGAGTGCATCAGTTCTCAACGAGCGCTTTGCATCGATCCTGAATTACTTCAACTTAAACATATCTGCGGACGTCATCAGTCTCCTCAAAACTCAGATGATAGCAACGTTTAACCAGTTAACGAAAGACCAACAGGATTCGAGTAAGCAACTTCAAATGCGACTAGTTGAGCTTAATTTAAAGATTGGCCGCCTGGAGGAACGCTTCATCGAGGAAGAGATCAACGCCGAACTTTACCACAGATACAATTCAAAATACATAGAGGAAAAGAAGGAATTGGAGAGAGAATTATATCAAGGATCAAATGAGGTGTCGAACCTTGATAAATGCATTGATTTAACTGTTAATTTCGCCTCTAGAATGCGTTTAAAGTGGCTTTCTGGGGATTATGCGGTTAGGCAACAAATCCAATTTTTGCTGTTTCCTGAGGGTATTAACTATGATAGGAAAACGGACGGGTGTCGAACCACAAGAATAAATAATGTCTTTTTGTATCTTGCTTATTTACAGCAAATTATGACTAAAAAGAAAAGAGGCATACCAGAACTAAATCTGAATTATGCCTCTTTGTCCTCTTGGGTAGCGGGAGCAGGACTCGAACCTACGACCTTCGGGTTATGAGCCCGACGAGCTACCAACTGCTCCATCCCGCACTATGTTTGTTTTTGTTTGGACTGCAAAGATATAATTCGTTTCTTTGTACTCCAAATTTATTTTAATTATTTTTTTCTATGAGTCACCGGGCAGGTTTTGTGAGCATTATTGGTAAGCCTAACGCAGGCAAATCTACCCTGATGAATGCGCTGGTGGGCGAAAAAATGTCCATCATAACACCGAAAGCGCAAACTACGCGCCATCGCATCTTAGGTATTGTTAACGCCGAAGATTATCAAATTGTTTTTTCGGATACACCGGGAGTTATTAAACCACACTATTTATTACAGGAAAGCATGATGCACCAGGTATCGGGTTCTATTGTAGATGCCGACCTGATCCTGTTTGTAACCGACATTAACGAGGCGCACGACGAAAGCGATGTACTTGATAAATTAAAGGGATCTTCAGCACCTGTAGCCGTACTGATCAATAAAATTGATAAAAGTGATGCTGAGGCTGTAAAAGCCAAGGTAGATTACTGGCAGGAAAAATTAAGCCCAAAAGCCATTTTTGCTATATCGGCTACAATGGATCATAACATACGTGGAGTAATGGATTTTGTGGTGGAGAACCTACCCGAGCATCCACCCTATTATGAAAAGGATTTCCTAACCGACCGTAACGACCGCTTCTTTGCGGCCGAAATGATACGTGAGCAGGTATTTAAGCAATACAAAAAAGAGATTCCCTACAGTACCGAGGTCATCATCACCAGTTTTGAAGAAGGAGAAAACCTTTACCGCATCAGCGCCGAAATTATCGTAGAGCGCGATTCGCAAAAAAACATCCTCATTGGTAAAAACGGAGAGATGCTGAAAATTGTTGGCACCTATGCCCGCCGTAGCATGGAAGACTTTTTTCAAAAGAAGATATTCCTGCAAACCTTTGTAAAGGTCATAAGCGACTGGCGCAGCAAGAAAAATTACCTGAAGCAATTTGGGTACGAAGATTAATATACTGTTGACTGTTTTCGGTTGTCTGTTTTCTGCATACAAACAGGGCTGACAACTGCAAACTGACAACTGACAACTAACATATATGAGTAACATAGTAGCTATTGTGGGCCGCCCTAACGTAGGCAAATCCACTTTATATAACCGCCTTACCGAAAGCCGTAAAGCCATTGTTGATGACTTTAGCGGCGTTACGCGCGACCGCCATTACGGCATTGCCGAGTGGGTAGGCCGAAGCTTTAACGTAATTGACACGGGTGGTTATGTAGCCAATTCTGAAGACGTTTTCGAGGCCGCCATACGCGAGCAGGTAGTTATTGCCATTGAAGAAGCCACCTGTATTTTGTTCGTGGTTGATGTAACCACCGGCATTACCGACCTTGACGATGAAATTGCCTCTATACTCCGCAAAGGCAAAAAGCCCGTTTTTGTGGTGGTAAACAAGGTAGATAACAATGCCCAGCAAAGTGATGCCACCGAGTTTTACGCACTGGGTTTAGGCGATATCTACAACATTTCGTCCATGACCGGTTCGGGTACGGGCGAGTTGCTGGACGAGGTGATCAAGACTTTTGACGATGAACCTGCCGAAGAAAACACACTGCCTAAGTACGCTATTGTGGGTCGCCCTAATGTAGGTAAGTCCTCCATTATCAATGCCTTAATAGGACACGAACGTAATATTGTAACGCCTATTGCCGGTACCACACGCGATAGCATCCACATACACTACAACCGCTATGGTCATGAGTTTATGCTCATTGATACCGCCGGGATGCGTAAAAAAACCAAGGTTAAAGAGAACATTGAGTTCTATTCAGTAATGCGTACCATCAAGGCGCTGGAAGAAGCCGATGTGATCGTTCTGATGGTTGATGCTCAGGAAGGTATCGAATCGCAGGATATTAACATTTTCCACCTGGCCGAGAAGAATAAGAAAGGCATTATGGTGGTGATTAACAAGTGGGATTTGATCGAAAAGAACACGAAAACCACTAAGGTTTTTGAGGAAATGATCCACGAAAAAATTGCACCGTTTGTTGATGTGCCTATCGTATTTACCTCAGTAACAGAGAAGCAGCGTTTACTGAAAGTACTGGAAACGGCCGACATGGTTTACAAAAACCGGGCTAAAAAGATCCCTACTTCCAAGCTGAACGATGTGATGCTGCCCATTATTGAAAACTACCCGCCGCCTGCCTTGAAAGGTAAGCACGTAAAGATCAAGTACGTTACGCAAATAGCAGGCACATCGCCTATGTTTGCCTTCTTTTGCAACCTGCCACAGTACATCAAAGAGCCTTACAAACGCTTCATTGAGAACAAGTTGCGCGATAATTTCGACTTTGCAGGCGTGCCAATCCAAATCTTTTTCAGGCAAAAATAAGCATTCGGATATGGGCGTTACCCTAACGGGTCAGGCTTTACGCTTATACTGCGCGGGGCCTTAGCCACGGGCCGGTATCCGCTGCAATCCTTAACGCAAACACCATACAAAAAGCCCCGATGCACCTGCCGAAGCAGGTACATCGGGGCTTTTTTTTCTTTCAGGTTTGTACGTATTCTTGCTGCAAAACTTCAAAAAACTTCATTTTTCCTCAAAAAATTAGATGATGCATAAACCGTGCGTTTTAAGAGGAAATACTACGCATAATCTTCCCTGTTTAGGGTACCCGCACACTTGTGTCACCGGTTATTTAAATTACTGTTTTCAGGTTTCGACGCCTATCTCTCCTCCCACCTGGATTTAATCGAACAATCACGTGGAGTTTACATAGGGGCAATCTGTAGTGTATAGATTGGCAGAAACAAACTCCCGATATGGATAACGAAAACATACTCCAAAGATTAAGTCGCAGAAGGTTTCTACGTAACACCGTTATTGCCGGCGCCGGTGCCATCATCCTGCCATCGGCCCTGGTGGGTTGCGGTAAAGATGATGATGTGAATTACGCCGGACAAGGCTTTAACGAAGGCGTGGCCAGCTTTGACCCGTCTACCGATAAAGTGATCTTGTGGACCCGCTACACCCCTGCAAGCCAGGAGACGGGCAAACCGGTCATCCTGCTCGATGTAGCCCGTGATAAGAATTTTACCAGCCTGGTGGTAAGCCAGTCGGTACAGGTGGATAGCAACAGCGATAACACCGTACACGTTGATGTAAGCAACCTAACTGCCAACACCAAATACTACTACCGCTTCCGTAGCGAAACCACCAATGCTGTTTCGGTAACGGGCGAAACCAAGACCATGCCCGCCGCCGGTCAGGCAACCGAATTTAAGATGGCTGTGGTTTCCTGCGCCAATTTCCAGGCGGGGCTATTTAATGTGTATGGCGCCGTGGCCGAGTCTGATGCCGATGTGGTGGTGCACCTGGGCGATTATATTTACGAATATGGAGCCGGTGGTTATGGCACCAACGCCTCCACCACAACACTTAACCGTGCGCACAAACCCGCAGGCGAAATATTGAAGCTGGCCGACTACCGCGAACGCTATCGCCAGTACCGCAGCGACGAGCAGTTGCAAAAAGCCCACCAGCTAAAGCCCTTCATCTGCGTTTGGGACGACCACGAAGTAGCCAACGATGCCTATAAAGACGGCGCAGAAAACCACCAGGCCAACGAGGGCGATTTTGCCACCCGTAAACTAAGCGCCATACAGGTATGGCACGAGTACCTGCCTGCCCGTGTGCAGGATAATGCCAAGATCTACCGCAACTTCGAAATTGCAGGCATGGTGAACCTTATTATGCTTGATACCCGCATTGTAGGCCGCGATAAGCAATTGAGCTATACCGATTATTTAACCCAAACCGGCATTAACAGCAATGCGTTCTTAGCTGCCTGGCAAAACCCGCAACGCAGCATTTTAGGTGCCGAACAAAAAAGCTGGCTTACCACCAAGCTAAGCAGCAGTACCGTAAAATGGCAGGTACTGGGCAACCAGGTGCTCATGGGCAAAATGTATATGCCTGCCGAATTACTGCTACTAACCGCGCAGATAGCCGGAGGCACCGCCACACCTGCTTTGCTTGCCCAGTACAATACCCTGGTTACACAACTGGCCACCATTAAAGGCCGCATGCTGCAAAACGACCCTACCCTCACCGCCGCCGAAAAGGCCAGGGTACAAACCGTATTGCCTTACAACCTCGATGCCTGGGACGGTTATCCCGTAGAGCGCGAAGCCGTTTATGCCGTCGCCAACGGCAAAAAGCTGATCTCGCTGGCGGGCGATACCCATAACGCCTGGTACTCCGACCTTACCGATGTTAACGGCCGCCGCGCCGGTGCCGAATTTGCCACCGCCTCGGTATCATCGCCGGGTTTTGAAGCCATTTTTGGAACCGACCCGGCCACCGTAGCCGCCTTTGAGCAAGCCAACGCCCTGCTTATCGAAGACCTGCAATATATGGATGCCTCGCGTCGTGGTTATGTGATGGCCTCCTTCACGGCCAGTCAGGCCAAATCGGAATGGCGCCATGTAAACACCATAGCCAGCAAAAGCACCACCACGGTAACCACCAAAACCGTTACCGAGTCGTAAGCGGCAAACACTCAATGAAAGGCCTGCTATACGCAGGCCTTTCATTGAGTGTTTTACAGCGCCATTCCCTTAAGCACAGGTTGGTTAGATATTGTCTGATAATTCATCAAAGTGCAAGGATGAATCTTATAAAGCGACAGGTCTTGACTCCTGACTCTATACTCTTGACTCTTTCTTCGGCGTTCCCTACGAGCCGGGATATCCGCTCATACCCTTAAACCCATGATGCACTTCAACTTTTGACCACGTGCCGCGGCAACACCAATCCGAATTGTAAAACTTTTCCAAAACAGGAAAAACATTTCTCTTGTGGGTTGATATTCAATTGCGTAATTTGCCCAAAGGTTAAACCACCTTATCGCAATAATGAAAAGAACTTACTCACAGCTACGGTTTGCTGCCGTTGTTTTACTCCTGCTTTTATTATTTACTACCAACTCCTGTCGTAAAGACCGCGTTGAAGGTTATGCCACTTTATCGGCAACTACACTACTTGAACGCCTGGATGAAAAAGCTCGGATCAAACCCGAGGAAATTAGCCGCTGGATGCAAAACGTACCAGCAGCGTTTTTAGAGCAGGTACACCTCGACAAAACCACTCAGAACGTTATTAATGGCAGGCATGTCATGCGGGTTCCTATAGCATCCGATGCCGCTCTGTACTTTACACGTGAGCCGCAGGGCGGGGCTTTAAAAGCGTGGGCTTATAAATGGCAGGATAAGCCCGGCACTACGTACTACAGCGGTACCATCATTGCTTATTCTTTTCAGGATGGCGGTACAACAGGCATGATTTACGAGAACGGTAAAATGGTGAAGTATGGGTATGCACCCGGCAATGTCCCGCTGTTGAAAACCGCGGCTATGGCAGATAAGCCCGTTGGTAAAAAGAAAAATGCAGACCTACCCGAACAAACAGCCGGTATACTTGGCCGAATTTGGTGTTGGCTTACAGGCGGGGAATGGCTTTATACTGATGACGTGAACCATGGAATTTGTGGCTTTCAGGAAACAACCGGGCAGCAAACGCCAGAAAAAGACCCTTTTGATACTTTGTTTGGTGCAGGGGCAGGCAGTGTATTTACCAATAATACGGCAGGTGTGTATGTAACCACCGCACCTTATCATGGCCCTGCGCCTGCTACAGGCGGTTCGCCGGGTGTGCCTTTGGGCGGTTGGGGCAGTTCTACGCCTTCATACGGTGGCAGTGGGCTGTATCTGGTACAATGGGTGTACACCGGCGGGGCTACTACCGACCCCGGGCCTGACGGCACTGGCGGCCCTTCGGGTCCTGTAGGCCCTCACCCGGGTAACGTATCATCAGGATATTGGGAAAATGTACCGGTTGACAACGGTTTAATTGCCACTAACTTGATCAATATCATTGTAGTGGCAGACCCATCCAAGCAAACTTATTTATACAGTAACCCCGCTATTGCTACTGAGCTGTACAGGTACCTTCTTGACCATGGTGCTACGCAGGAAAATAAAGACTTTCTTAGCTGGGCGGTTGATTATTTGATGGCGAACCCGCAGGTGAGTTTGGAGGTGTTTAAGAACCAGTTTATGCCTACTATTGAAATAATTGCTGACCCCAACGCTAACAATTGGACTGATAATGATGATGAAGTGTTAAATGACCCCGATCAAACGGTTTATCAGCCATATCAGGATTCACATCCATGGCCTACAATTGACCGAGTAATTCCTTTTGAAAAATTTGTTCCAATGAGAAAAGATGCACAGGGACACGATGTAAATTGTTTAATACTCTCAAAAGAACAGTTGGGTAAAGCTGGTTATACCTGTTCTGGCTATTTGCCCGGAAGTCAAACATTTCAAACTTATACAGAAAATGGTGGTGTTAATTTAAATCGTACAAAAGAAGCTGTCACTTATTTAATAGATGCCTTAAGTAAAAATATTCCGGTTTTTGTAGCAGTTGACAACAGACCAGGAACTCCATCATCTAAAAATTTAGATAATTCAACAGACCACTTTATTGTTGTAGTAGCAATGGGTTCAGATACAAAAGGCAAATACTTTCAATTTATGGATAATTCAACTAACCATATTTCTTTGGGAGCAAGCTATAATAACAGATTGTATTATAATTCTTCTACAGGAAAAATATCTGGTAAAACAATGAGCCAATATGGTAGCCTCGCAGGATTTCACGATTACATTGTTACCCAAGTAAGAAAAAGCATAAAAAAATAATTATATGAAAAAAATGATTTACCTTTTTATAGCTGTAAATTTTCTATCTATTAAAAGTTATTCGCAAAAAAAAATGCTAATTGAAACCAATAATCAGATAAAGAACACAGTTGTTAACTTTCTGAATTGGTATAGATTACATAAAGACAATCTTGAACGGTCTGCAATAGTTTCTGGTTTTAATCAAGATACTGTTAAGAAGGACAGTGTATTAAAGGTAAATATGCCAGCAGTAGAACAATATCTAATAAATTTCAAAAAATCAAATTATGTGTCCGAGTCTTTTTTAAATAATCTAAGGAGCGTTTATAAAGGTGTCTCAGACAATTTGATTAAGCACCCCATCACTGATTATTTTGGTCCTGTACCTGGTCTCGAATCAGACCTTGTATTTGGATTTGAACCTGAGGAAATTCTTGGCCATATTAAGACGGGAAAATTTACAAAAATCTATACAGTGTACGATAAGGCTATAGTGAAATTTGACATTTCAAGATATAATCAGTGCATATTCACTATGACAAAAGTTGAAGGTAAATGGTTAATTGATTATTTTGGTTATGATGGAACCAATAGGGACAAATACTTGAAATACCCCCCCCGCTGGCGCACGCGTGCCGCGTGTGCTTTATAACAAAAAAAGACAAACGAACATATAATATTAACATTTCACTGTTTAATTCAACAGCTTGTATATGACACACGCGACACGCGTGCGCCAGCAAAGGGGCTGGGTGTTTGAGATGAATATTTCTCCTGATGGAAGTCTAATGAATAAGAACAATGCCATACAATGGATTAGGTTTTATTCATATAATTTCTAAATTCAAATTATGAAAAGCGCACATTTTAAGCTATTCTTATTTGCTTTTATGATGACAGTGTTTGCCTGTACAAATAATAGAGATAAAAACGACAGTGCTTCAATTACCCTAATAGAAGTAGCAACAGGCTACTGCCACGGTGATTGTTCTTTTACTGCTATTCAGATTGATAAGTTATCTAACTACAAGTATTATGGAGGCACAAACGCCCCAACTGCTGGCGCACGCGTGCCGCGTGTGCTTAATCTATACTATAGCACATAAACGCTGGCTTGACAAACACCTACGCCACCAAAGCCACAATTAAATTAGGCAACCCGACCGCTACTGCTACGCCGTAAGCCAGGTCGAGCCAGAAAAAGCTGCCGAGCGAACCTAGGTAAATGAGGCCAATAACGGGGTAGCCTATAATTTTAACCGGCAGCGAGGTTTCTTCTTCTTTCAGGTCTTCCCATATGTTTTTGGCATCGCCGGTACTGGGGAAGGCATGCATAGCCACCGATACACCAAGATAAATGAGCAAGTAATCTACCGGCATGGGGTTGTCAAATTTAAACATGGGCAGGGCGGCAGGCAGGGCAATTAAGGCGCCTAAAATGGTGTTCACCACAAAAGGGCCCACGCTAATCATCATGTTATGCCATTTGTTGGCCACACGCTCGTGCAATACGTAGCCAGCCGGGTTGCCAACGCGTATATAAACCACTTCAAACACGGGCACCTTAAACCAGCGGCAAAACAGCTGGTGAGCCAGTTCGTGCACAATAACACCGGGAAAGGTAGCCAGTGCAATTAAAAAACCTGGGATAAACATTGCTTGGTGGGTTTGTGGTTTACGATCAGAATTTCTTTTTACCGGTAATTACTTCGTTGGCATACTGCATGTAGCCTGCCAGGGCGCTATCCTGCTGTGCATGCTTCATAATGGCATCGCGCTGGCGGGTTTGCTTGTTTAAATGGTAGGCAAGCGCCAGTGTAGCTTCGTTATAATAAAAACTGCTGTCTAACTGCTTTGCTTTTACGGCCATGCTAAGTCCGTCTTTAAAACGGCCCTGCTTAAGTAGGGTACGGGCTTTGGATGATAGCGCCATAACCTGCTCAGGGTTCTCCTTTAATAATTTATCGCAGCATGCAACCGAAGCCTCCAACTGCCCTAATTCTCTTTTGGCAATGCTCTGCATAAACAAGGCATACACGTGATGCGGGTTGATTTTTATTATTTCGGCCAGCAGGGTATCGCTTTTGCCATAATTCTCTTTATTAAAAACCGTACTGGCGTAGGCGTATTGCGTAAATAAATCTTCGGGGTGTTGTTGTATGTAATGCTGGTAAGTGGTGTCGGGGATGCCGTTCTTATATTGCTCGTCTAATTTATTCAGCGTATCGCTGGCGTAATAGTCTTTGGCGTAGGCACTCAGATTGTTTAGTTCCCGCAACAGTTCGGCGTCTTCAAACTCTTTACCTACCAGCTTATTCATCATATCGCCGTAGGTAACCATATCGGCATTGTAAAAAGAGGCTATGGCCATGTGGGCCTGTATTTGCTGACTGCCGGGCACAATGACCAAAGCTTTTTTAAGCTCTTTTTGCTCGGAGCCGTACAGGTGCGCTTTTTCGTACCGTTCGGCACGCGAAAGCGCAATAGCGGCGGTAAAGTTTTGAGGAGATAATACCAGCGACACCACCATAAGCACCACAATGGCGGCACCAAACAGTTTTACCCAAAGCGGAATGGGGAATTTGATAAGCGATTGGCGGCAGGAGGCGCAAAGGCGGGTGGCGTGCCCTTCCACATAATGGGGGTTACCGCATTGTGCGCAAGCCGGTTCGGGAGCCACGGGTTCGGCGTTAGTATTGAGGTCTTCTTGCATGAGTGATAAAGTATTCTAAAGTACTTAATTTTCAGAAGAATCAAATACATATATATCATGCTTTGGCATCAATAATAAGTATAACAGGAAACTTACCTAAACACTATAGCAAGCTTGATCTTGCTCCTATCTGCATTTTAAATTATTAACGCTACTGACACACTTGTGTCACCACTATAGCCTTTGGTATTGCTCATATTTGCAGCATACCCTTTTAAGGATAACCAACCGGCGTACTGCAGTGCGTCGTCTATTACCCGGCTATCCCATCCACAAAAATTACTTCTCACCTACTTCTGATGATGAAAACACAACAGCTCCTGTTTGGCACAGCAGCAGCAATTTCCCGTGCTCCGCCTTTGTTGGGCCAGTTTTCCAGTTCCGGCTCAAAACCCTGGTCGGGCTACTAAAAATTATATTACACAAGTGCTGCTCAAGAGGGCATCATAAACCTTGCTTTACGGGTGTAAAGCAAATCCTCAAACAAATTATCAATAAACATAACACCATGGCTGATTATCAAATTAGTATTAACGGAACCACCATTACCGCAACACCACGTGTAAGCGGCGCTCCAACATTTACCGGCACCGATGCCTATACCGTTATTCAAAATGCTATTAATGCGCTATCGTCGGGCAATGGCGGCAGTATCGACATTGCTACGGGTACTTACCAATTATCAAACGAACTGACCATTACCGGCTGGAGCACCGATAGTCCGCCAAACGGATCGTTGAAAATAAGCGGATCGGGCAAAAGCACGCAGTTTATCCAAACTACGGCGGGTAAACATGCCATTGTGGTTAAAAACAAGGCCAGCATTGCCTTTGCCGATTTCCATATTTATACCGGCGCTTCGGCCAAATCGGGCATCTTCTTATCCAACCTGGGTGCAAACGAGTGTTCGGTGTTTGGCGGTGTGTTATATAACGTTTCGCTGTTATCTAACTCCACTACCGATGCTGCTTTCCACGCCGTCAACTTCTTCGATTTGCAGGTGGACCACCTGTATGCCCTGGGCAGCGACAACCACGGCATCCTGCTCGAAAACAACAGCCCTACCACTTTTTACGGTAACAGCCACTTTGGTTTTGTACGCTGCGCCGGTAGCAACACCGCGCCTTATGCCGGTTTAAAGCTCAATAGCACCGCCTACCCGTACACCTACATTAACCTGTTAACGTTCGATAACATTGAGGCCATTACCGGTTATTACGGTATTTACTTAATGGGTGCCAATGCCAACACCTTCCACCATGTGGATATTGAATACCTGAAATACCCCATTTATGTTGATGGTACCGCCAATAACGAAAGCATTGGCAACCGCTTTAACGGCGGCTACACTTTAGCACAAGGCACGGGCGCTACCGCAGTTACCACGGCAGCAGCTACCGGTGGCAATACGTTCAACCTGTTTATAGATGGCGATGCAGCCGTGGTGCCCATTAACGATCAATCTATTTACCGGGCGCCAAGCCGTTACGATGTAACTTTTGGTTTCCCTATTGTACCGGCTAATATTGTGGCACCTAATGCGCAAACTATATTAACCTACCGCAAAGCCAGCGATGGCAATACCGTAACCCGCTACCCTACGCCACCCGCAGGCGATAATAGCACCCAGGTGGCTACCACTGCCTTTGTTAACCAGGCCAACCTGGTTCAGCGTAAAACAAGACGCGCTGTAGCTAACAGTGCTGCAACACTGCAAGCGACAGACTATTTGGTTGCCTATACCTCGTTAACGGCCAGCAGGGCACTTACGTTAGGCTCGGCATCGGCATTCAGCGGTTTACACTTTGTGCTTAAAGATGAATCGGGATCGGCAGGTACGTATAACATTACGCTTGTTGGTACGGTGAACGGCACGGCCAACCCGGTAGCCATTAATTCGGCCTATGGTGTATACCGTTTTTATTCTAACGGCACCGCCTGGTTTACCGAGTAAACCTTTAGCACCGTAATAAACAAGCCGGCTACTGCAAGTTACATGGATTAACTTGCGGCAGCCGGCTTGCGGCGTTTTAGCACACCTTAGCAGCGTGTTATGTATTGAAATTTACCTATCCTGACTGCAAAAATATACGGGTAATAAGTGCCGATATGGCGTTTAGGCCTAATTTTACATCAATTTAGCGGTTTGCAAAAAATGGCATTGTTATCGTATAGATACAGTATCACACTTAATCATCACCATTATGAAAATGTCTACGCAAACTACCATCCTGTTAAAAGCTCTTGATATTGAATTGAAAAAGATCATTGAGCAAGACCTGCAAAAATACAGAGCCGCACAACAGGCTAAAAAGAATAAAATGTTCCTGCAACAACTGTTAGCTGCTTAATTAAGCAACTGCGTTAAGAGGGTTAATAGATCATAAAAGTTATAACTGGCAGGTATTTACTTACCTGCCAGTTTTAGTTCTTTCTTGATCATCTCTTTCCTGATAATTTCGGGTGTATTAGCGCCTACGTAATCTTGCTGAGCTACCAGTATAGCGGCAGGGTTATCGGCCGTGTAAAACTTAGGCGTTATAAAGCCATACAGGCTCTTAGAGGTCTTCATACTCTGACCACGACTGCCCTCAAAATCTATAGATTTCAAATAAGTAAGCAGCAACCCAATATTCGGCTTACCACTCCCGCCCGATTTGCTATTCACGCCCAAAGCGGTACCGGGCAATACAGTTTGCCCTACTTCAACCATAAAGCTTCCTTTTTTGAAACCACGGTAAGTTGCCAGCGTGCCATCGGCATGCTCAATAATTAATTCGTTTATAGAACTGGTATAGGTTACATCACCTGCGGCGGTTTCGTACAGGTCTTTCACGGCTACAACCACTCCTTTGCGCACGGCGGTTACTGTGTCTTCGGTTTCGGTATAAAAGCGGTATACTTTCCAGTCGTCGGGGGTGGTGCTGCCAAAGTAGGTAGCATTTACAAAGCCCGATTCGGTTACCTTTACCTTACTGCCTTTTTTGCAGGGCAAAAGGTATACAAAATCGGGGTCGTACTTGGGCTGATATTTACCTCGGATGTAAGTATAAGTATACGAAAAGCCAACTCCCTGCTCTTTATTGGATGGGGTTAAGGTAGTGAGCCTCCCCGAGTAGCCCCTGGCACCATACTCCTGCCTGCCCACATTGTAAGTATTGGTGAGGTTACTAAAGCTAAGCACAACTGTATAAGTGCCCGGGTCGGCTTTCTCAAAGTTAAAATCGACGCTTTTATTGCTGCCAACAACGTAATTCACTTTTACGGAAGCATCTTGCGCAGTAGCGGTGTACATGACCAGCCAAAGCAAAGCGAGCACAGGAATGATCTTTTTAATCATGATGAAGGAAAGGTTTAGTGAGATGCAAAGTACAGTAAGAAAGTTTCAATAATTTACAGGCAATTCAATCAATTTTTAATATATTATTGGCTACCGAGTGGTAAATTATTTCCATAGAAGCTGTGGGCATAAAGGGCATACTAATTTTCACATCCAGTTCGTTAGATAATTCGCTGGGCATTTTCTTTTCCAGGTCGAACGTCATTTTACCGGTACCGTTGCCGGTTACCACGGCGGTAAAACGAGCATCGTTCGTAAAGTTGCCGCTTATTTTCTGCACAATATCAAAATAAGCCTTGCCATCGGTTAAGGAAATTAGTTTGTAAATACATTCACGTTTAACACTTATTGGTGTAGGCCCAATATCCATCAGGTTAAGCGCATCTTTACGGGTGTAAGTATCGCCGGGCTGCAGGTCTTTTCCCGAACCTTCGGGAAGTTTAAAAAAATTGATCATGTCCTGCCGGTTAATGTCAGACTCGGCCAGGTGAACATCATCTATAGTTTCAATTTTTATCTTTCCTTTAGCATTAATGGTTGCTTTGCCAGCTTTACCGGCAAGAGGTTTAATCGTATTATCGTTAGGGTCTGCAAGTTCGGCCTGGCTTACCTGCCTTAGCAGCTTGGCCTGGTCATACTTAACGCTTAAAGGGGTTTGCTGTGAAGCAGTAATGCTGCCGGTAGTTGCCGTTGCTTTAATAGAGGTAGCTTCTACTACACGCAGCGGAAATTTCATTCCTGCTTCTTCCAATTTCAGCATGGGCACCGGCGATTTGCTATTGAGCGTAACCTCATACTCAATATAACCTTTGAAGCTCAGCGCGTAATTTTTTTCGGCCAGAAACTGTGGTTTAATTTCAACTTTTTGCTGGGCAACGCTCCAATGAGCGCACAAGACTAATGCAAAGAATGTGATGCATACTTTCATATTTATAGTGATAGTTTAGGAAGCATCAATATATGGATTTTATTCGATACTGATAGTGTTTGCTCATTTTACAATATCTCTGTAATTGGGCCAAAAATCTCAAAAAATCAACCTATAAAAAAAGCCACCTTCACAGGCAGCTTTTCTATCAATATGAAAACGTTAAATTTTATTTTTTCACCCAGCCGTCTTTAAGGGTTACGGTGCGGTTAAACACCAGCTTATCGGCGGTGCTGTGTTTATCTAAGGTAAAGTAACCTTTGCGGATGAACTGGTAGCCTTTGCCTGGTGTGGCAGTGGCAAGATCGTTCTCTACATAGGCGGTAATTATTTGCAGGCTGTTAGGGTTCAGGTCGTCTTTAAAGTCGCCTTCTTCGGCAGCCGGGTTTTCTGATTTGAACAGGCGGTCGTACAACCTTACCTCGGCAGTTTTAGCATGAGGCACGCTTACCCAATGGATGGTACCCTTCACGTTGATGCCGCTGGTATCGCTGCCCGATTTTGATTCGGGAATGTAGGTACAATGTACCTCCGTAATGTTGCCTTCGGCATCTTTCACAAAGCTTTCACACTTTACAATGTAAGCGTTCTTCAAGCGCACCATAAGGCCCACACCCAGGCGGAAAAACTTCTTGGGCGGCACTTCCATAAAATCTTCGCGCTCTATATACAGCTCGCTGCTGAAAGGAATATCGCGGCCACCTTCGCCACCCTCAACCTCGGGGTTGTTTTCACCGTGCAGGGTTTCGGTTTGGCCTTCGGGATAGTTGGTAATTACCAGCTTAATGGGGTCTAACACTGCCATACGGCGCCAGGCCGTTTTGTTAAGGTCTTCGCGGATGCAAAATTCCAGCAAACCAACGTCTATCAAATTTTCGCGCTTGGCCACGCCAATACGCTCGCAAAAATCGCGGATGGAAGCTGGGGTATAGCCACGGCGGCGTAAACCGCTAATGGTTGGCATACGCGGATCGTCCCAGTCTTCTACATGGCCTTCGTTTACCAGTTGCAGCAGCTTACGCTTGCTCATTACGGTATAGGTCAAATTCAGGCGGGCCATTTCGTACTGGCGCGACGGGAAGATCTCCAGTTTTTCGATAAACCACTCGTATAACGGGCGGTGCGGTATAAACTCCAGCGTACAAATAGAGTGCGTAATTTCTTCAATAGCGTCCGATTGTCCGTGTGCAAAATCGTACATGGGGTAAATACACCATTTATCGCCCGTGCGGTGGTGGTGTGCATGGCGTATGCGGTACATCAGCGGATCGCGCAGGTGCATATTGGGCGATGCCATATCAACCTTGGCACGCAGCACCTTAGCACCATCGGGGTACTTGCCGGCTTTCATATCTTCAAACAGCTGCACGTTTTCTTCAATGCTACGGCTGCGGTATTGGTTGGCTACGCCAGGCTCGGTAGGGCTACCTTTTTGGGCGGCTATTTCTTCGGCGGTGCTATCATCCACATAAGCCAGGTCTTGTTTAATCAAGTTTAAGGCAAAAGCGTAAAGCAGGTCAAAATAATCGGAGGCATATAGCTCGTTGGCCCATTCAAAGCCTAACCAGCGTACGTCTCCCTTTATGCTTTCTACGTATTCGGTATCTTCGGTAACGGGGTTGGTATCGTCAAAACGCAGGTTGGTTTTGCCATTATAGCGCTGGGCCAGTCCAAAATTCAAACAAATAGATTTGGCGTGGCCTATGTGCAGGTAACCATTTGGCTCGGGCGGAAAACGGGTATGCACCCGGCCCTGGTGCTTGCCGGCCTGAAGGTCATTTTCAACAATTTCTTCTATAAAATTCAGTGCTCTTTCTTCGCTCATGATCGTATCTATCAAAGCAAAAATAGCAAAAAATAGCAGTCGTACGCATCAATTTGGCCCTGGGTTGCGTATAAGTTTGCAAAAACCAGGAGTGCATTTTACTACGCAGTAATCTTTTATTGTTTTTTAGTTAATTAAATCGATACTGATTGCTGAAATGTCACAAATTTTATCATTTTTGTAGATAACGCTACCTGTTTAAAATAGTTAACCTTAAGAGTAATTTGCCGATATGAAGAAAATTCTCATCATTGATGATGAAGTAAATACCGCGCTGCTCCTGTCCAAGTTTTTAACCCGCAATGGTTTCGAGGTCACTACGGCTTCGAGCGGGGCTAACGGGCTGGAAAAGTTAAAAAGCGGCGATTTCAATTTGGTGCTATGCGATTACCGCCTGGAAGACACAGATGGGCGTGAGATTTTAAAGACCATTAAATTACAGTATCCTAAAACCGGTGTGATTATTATTACCGGCTACTCGGATATTAAAATGGCTGTGGAACTTATTAAGATGGGCGCTTATGATTACATTACCAAGCCCCTGTACCCCGATGAGATCCTGACCACCGTTAACAAGGCTATAGAAACCCACTACGCACTTTTAGAAGCTGCCGAACAGGAAGCTGAAACCACTCCTGCCGCTGCTGCTAAAAGTACAGGTAAAGACGGCCGTAAACAGATACTTTCTACCGAGTTTGTAAGCGGCAACAGCCGTGCTTCGCGAGATTTGGTGAGGCAGATAGAACTGGTATCGCCCACCAATTACAGCGTAATTATTATGGGTGAGAGCGGTACCGGTAAAGAGTCGGTAGCTAAAAGCATACACCTCAACAGCCCGCGCAAGCATCAGCCTTTTATTGCTATGGACTGCGGCTCGTTAACCAAAGAACTGGCCCAAAGTGAGTTTTTTGGTCATGAAAAAGGCTCATTCACGGGTGCTTTGTATACCAAAATCGGTCATTTTGAAATGGCTAACGGCGGTACTTTGTTCTTGGATGAAGTAGGTAATTTATCATACGATATACAAGCCGCCCTGTTACGTACCGTGCAGGAGCGCAAAGTTAAACGCATAGGCTCTACCAAAGAGATTGACCTGGATGTGCGCATTATTGTGGCCACCAACGAAAACTTACAGGATGCCATTCAAAAAGGTCGTTTCCGTGAGGATCTGTATCACCGTTTTAACGAGTTCAGCATTTATATGCCGCCCCTGCGCGAGCGTGGTAACGATGTAATGCAACTGGCCGAGCACTTTTTAAAGAGTGCTAACCAGGAGTTAGGCCGCAATGTAAGCGCTTTTTCGCCCGAGGTGGTTGAATGCTTTATGAGCTACCGCTGGCAAGGTAACATACGCGAGCTAAAAAACGTGGTACGCCGCGCCACCTTGCTTACCGAGGGCAATGAGATACAAATGAAAGCCCTGCCCTTAGAAATGCTGGCTTACAGTAAGGCGCCTACACAGCCGGAGTCATCATCTTTTAACGGAGGAGGCCATCATGAAGCCCCGGTTGTAAAAGAGGTACGCCACGATTTAAAGAATGCAGCCTTAGAGGCAGAGTACGATACCATTTTGAAAGTATTGCGCGAGGTTAACTTTAACAAAACCAAAGCGGCCGAAATATTAAAGATAGACCGTAAAACACTCTATAATAAAATGAAGGCTATAAACCTGGGTAAGTAATAATATAATGGAATTGCCGGAGGACTACAAACCTGTTGATGAACAGGTACTGCGCACCCTGAAACATGATGTAAAAAATCAGCTTTCAAACATTAACCTGGCCATAGAACAGTTGCGTTACGAGTTGGAAAACCCCACCGAAGACTGTATTTTTTATATGGATACTATTGCAGCAAGCTGCAGGGCTATCAATAATATGATGAAAGATGTAGGGTAAAGCGCTTGCCCTTATTTTACCTTTTAAAGCGCCGAACATTAAGGCGCTTTTTTGTTTATTAAAATGTTCAACATCAGCCATGTCAGTATTTAGTTATCAGCAGCGTAACAACATTATCCTGGTCAGTATCATTGTGCTGGGTTGTTTTCTTCTTTACGCATTAAGCACCATCTTTACTTCTATATTGGGTGCCATTGTACTCTACGTAATATTCAGGCCGCTATACCTTAATTTAACCGAAAAGCGCGGATGGCACAAGGTATTATCGGCCTTAACCATTATTGTACTGTCGCTCATTTGTATCGTAATTCCTTTCCTGCTGCTGAGCTTTATGGTGATCGATAAAATACTGAGCTTTAAAAGCAGTTCTTTGCCTATAGATTCGTGGGTAGACAAGATAGACATGGTAACGGCCGAGTACCTGAACCAACCCCGCTTTGCCGAAGATACCCTGAAAAAATTAGGCACCTATGCTGCCGATCTTTTCCCTTCGTTACTGGGCAGCGCAGCCAGCATTATTCTAACCCTGCTGGTGATGTACTTCATCCTCTATTTTATGTTTGTGCAGCTGCGCGAGTTTGAGGCAGGCTTGCTGCGCTACGCTCCTTTTAGTCAGCAGCATGCTTTGAAATTTGCAGTGGCCTTAAAAAATGCAACTTACTCCAACGTTTTGGGGCAGGGCATAATATCGCTGGTTCAGGGTGTATTGCTGGCTAACGGCTTTTGGATAGCAGGCATCCCCGATGCTGTTTTTTGGGGGGTAATAGCCACTTTTATTTCATTTTTACCTGTAGTGGGTGCCCCTACCTTATCTATACCCGCCGGCTTGTATTTAATGTTGATTGGGCATACCTGGAGCGGCATAGGCATTATGATATACGGTTTGCTGTTTATTGGTAATTTAGATCATGTGCTGCGCATGGTTATTAATAAACGTATAGCCAATACACATCCTATCATTTCTATTGTAGGTGTATTTATAGGCATCCCCTTGTTTGGTATTTTAGGGCTGGTTTTTGGCCCGGTGCTGCTGTCTTATTTCATACTGATGACGGAGATCTACGAAACTAACCGCCTTGCTGCCGACCGCCTTGAGCGGATACGAACTGCACCCGACGAATAACTTTTTTTAATACTGGTTTTAAACAAAGCGTTAGCTTAGCGGTTAACCTTATAACTGATTACAAAGTATAACACAAATTTAATCACCATGAATACCAAAGACATTACCAACCTGATCAACAAAATACCAAGTTTGAAAAAAGACGAAGGTATGGGCGATGGCACTAAAGTAATATTGGCTTTATTGGCCGGTGTAGCTGCGGGCGCAGCCCTGGGCATTTTATTTGCTCCTGAAAAAGGTACCGAAACCCGCGATAAACTGTCAGAATCATTAAACAGCCTTACCGATACTATTAAAGAAACGGCTGCTGCCGAACTGGAAAAACTATCGGGCCTGAAAACCAAAGTGGTTGATAATATTAAAACCAAGCTTAACGGCGAAGAGCAGGAATACCAAGACGACCTGGAACACGCATAATTTTTTTTACCGATTGCCGGCAACCATCGTTACCGGCAATTAACCTGAAGATAGATGGAAGAGAAAAAAGAAGCTGAACAACCGCCACAACCCAATGTTTTGGACCAGCTGAAAGAGTACGTGGAAACGCGTGTTACGCTGGGTAAGTATAAGGCTATTGAGAAAAGCAGTGCGGTTGCGGCCAGTTTGGTGACCATAGTAGTTGTTGCATTCAGCGCAATTATGGCCTTCATGTTTTTTACCTTTACTATTGCCTTATTGTTAGGTGATGCTTTAGGCGCAGCATGGAAAGGGTTTGGCATAGTAACCCTGTTTTATGTATTGATTGCTATTATTGCCGTGGCGGCCAAGTCGACCATTGAAAAGCCGATTGTTAACCTGCTGATCAGCAAAATATTTAAATAGCCATGGATATACCCGTTAAAAACATATTCGACCTGCAGGCAGAGATCATCAGGCTCGAAAAAGTAAAACAGGAGCAAGAAATGGTTTTAAAGCAACGCTTTAACAGTCCATCGGCAATTTTTGCTTCGGTACGTTCCATTTTCCCGCAAAGCCCCGAGGGTGAGCAAGGCGGCGGAGTTGGTTCCTTATTCTCGCCCGATATTGTTGGTTTGATATCCCGTTTTGTATTGCCGCTGGCACTTAATAAAACCCTGTTTAAAAACTCCGGCTTTATTGTAAAAACCTTGGTTGGTTTGGCCTCGCAAAAAGCTTCAAGCTACATTAGCGAAGATTCGGTAACCTCGGTTTGGGGACGGGTAAAATCGTTATTCGGCAAAAAGCCTTCTACTGCGGTAAAAGCGTCTACCGTTAAACAGCCCGTAATTAAAGAACCTTTAATACAAGACCCTATTATACAGGCAACCACCATGAGGCCCTCAGATATTTAATACCGGTTAATCTGTTAACCAGTTTTGTTAGTCCGGTAGTGTAAAAGCTGCCGGACTTTTTTGTGGGTGATCCCTACCGCCATTGTTGTAAAGGTCAGATAATCAAATTGCGCTCATCTTTGATGAGTGCTTAACATGGCTTGGCGTCTGTGACGCCTGAGTTGCGATACAATCGCTAACCCATGTTAAGCACTCGTTATAAACGAGCGCAAGTGTGCGAATGCTTCGACAAGCTCAGCATGACAAGAAAGGCAGTTAGATAGAAGGAATAGCTATTTTAGCTTTTCATTATTCTTATGCCGGTCGGCATCACGTATGCTTTTCTTTTCCAGGTTCTTCTCTAAAGCCTCTGTTAAGTTAATACCGGTTTGGTTGGCCAGGCAAATGAGCACAAATAGTACATCGGCCATTTCATCGGCCAGGTTAACTTCGGTATCAGATTTCTTGAACGATTGCTCGCCATATTGCCGCGCCATAATGCGGGCTACTTCGCCAACCTCTTCCATTAAAATGGCGGTATTGGTGAGTTCGTTAAAATAGCGGATACCGGTAGTTGTGATCCATTTGTCTACTACCTGTTGTGCTTCGTCTATGGTCATTGTATAGCTTAAATTTTAGTGATTATCACGATCCTTGGTGTCCATTACAATGGTTACAGGACCATCGTTGATTAGGCTAATTTTCATATCGGCACCAAAGATACCAGTGGCTGTAATATGTCCCGTTAGTTGGTTCAGCAAACTAATCATCTGTTCATATAAAGGAATGGCTTTTTCGGGCCGGGCAGCACGGATAAATGATGGCCGGTTACCCTTTTTGGTTTGTGCAAACAAGGTAAATTGTGAAATGAGCAGGATGCGGCCATCCACATCGGCCAGCGCTTTATTCATCAAACCATTCTCATCACCAAATACCCGCATACCCGTAATTTTTTGCGCCAGCCATTGCGCATCCTCCAAAGTATCGGCATCTTCAATACCTAACAGCACCAAAAAGCCGGTTTTAATTTCGCCGGTAATTTGGCCGTCAACTTTGCATGATGCTTCTGAAACCCGTTGTAATATTGCGCGCATAGTTAGTTAGAATATAGAGTACAGAATCAAGAATATAGACATTTACTCCACAAATCAACAGTAAGATCTAATTAACGAAGAGAGAATCTGGATTCTTGACTCTGTACTCTTGATTCTCTCCCTAGCTCCTCGTGTCGTTCCCGTTATAAATACTCAAATAGCTTTCGTACCGCGATGGTTCAATATCGCCGTTTTCCACTGCTTCGAGCACGGCACAGCCGGGTTCGTTAATGTGGCGGCAGTTATTAAAGCGGCATTGGTTTAAACGGCTGCGCATTTCGGGAAAAAAGTAACTAAGCTCTTGTTGTTCAATATCAATAACACCTAACTCACGGATGCCGGGGGTATCTATAATAGAACCACCGCCGGGCAGGTCGTACATTTCGGCAAAGGTAGTGGTGTGCATACCCTTGTCGCTCCACTCCGATACCTCCATGGTGCGCAGATCTAAATCAGGTAAAATAGCGTTCATTAAACTTGATTTACCTACACCCGAATGACCCGAAAACAGCGTGATCTTATCTTTTAATTTATCCTTTAATGCAGGAATATTAGTTCCTTTCAAAGCCGATACCTCGTAACAGGGATAACCCAGTTTTTCGTAAACCATTTTGTACTCGGATAAGATCTCCAGGCCTTCCTTACTAAACATATCCAGCTTATTGTAAACCAAACTAGCGGGTATATCATAAGCTTCGGCAGTTACTAAAAAACGGTCGATAAACCCTAAAGAGGTACGGGGCGAAGCCAGCGTAACCACCAGGTAAGCCTGGTCGAGGTTAGCAGCAATGATTTGCGCCTGCTTGCTCAAGTTGATGGATTTACGGATGATGTAGTTGCGGCGGTCGTATAGTTTAGTGATGACACCTTGCTCCTGCTCGGGTTCCAGCTCAAAATCTACCTTATCGCCCACGGCAACGGGGTTGGTGGTAGTTAAGCCTTTAATACGGAATTTACCTTTTATACGGCAATCGTACCGGCGCCCGTCTGGCGTTTGCACCTGGTACCAGCTACCGGTAGATTTTGTTACGAGTCCCTGCATATGTGAGGAGCAAAGTTAAGAGTTTTATGTTTGAAGTTTAAAAGGTTGCACAGGCTTTTAACCATCCACCCGGTGCATCATATTTTAAGCCAATTTGCAGTTTGCTTAAATGGAAAAATACTTTCAAAAGCAGGCAAAAAGTATTCACACATGAAAACTTTTATGCGGGCCGTGAACACTTATGAAAAGGGATGAACAGTTGATTGTCTTAATTGAATAAAGGAAGCATTAAATCCTTTCTTGTATATAGACTTGACAAAGATGATAAGGTTGAGATCCCGATTTCGTGGCTTGTGCTTTAAAATAATTGTAAACTTCAGCGGTTACTCCACCAATAAGGTTGTCATTGTTATCAAAAAAGTAATAGCCTTTTATTGTGTCTAAAGCTGTGGCTTGACTCCTTTTTCCAAGTAAATATGTGTTTTTATAAACTGTATAAACCGTTTGTTTGCCATCAATATTTTTTAGTTGCTTCATACGATCAGTCTCCCACTTCCAAACCTTGTAAGTACTTGTATCTTTTCTTAAGGCGGCTTTGCTTTTTACATTACTGCAAAATGCTATGACACTATCAATGTTCTCAGTCGAAGGTTTACCCAGTTCCTTTTTCATATCATCGATCGAGGTTGCTGCATCAACACTGGTTACTTTTTCCAAAGAGATTGATTTGTAATTAACATAGTCTTTAAGAGTGGCTGGCTTTACTAAAGTCTCTATTTGCATTAAACGGTTATCATTTTCTTTTGAAGCGCAAGAAAATAAAAACAATGCGCCAAAAACCAGTTTTTTCATAGCTATATTTAATTGCTAATATAAGAATCCATTTGTATTGGCTATCTTTCTTAAGAGCCCTTTCCCTTCATGCCGCATAGAGTCGAAGAGTATCCATCTGCAACACAAAACGCATTAAAAAGCATTCACTTGTGAATAGCGATATGAACGTTTTTTAGGTCTCAGTAGGGTCTCTCATAGAGAGGACCCTGCGATTGCATCTACAATAGCCTGACAACGCAGGGTCCTCTACGAAAGACCCTGCTGCAACATAACTCCTCCTCCCCCACACCTCAAACCCCGCTCCCCGCACCACCCCACGCCCACAAAATAAAATTGCCTTTTTACAGCTATTTTAAAATTTAATTTGCATTTGCAATTTATTACTCCTTAATTTACAAACGTCAAAAGCAAACGACTATTTAAAAGATGACTATTTACAACACCATTATTACAACAATTATTACCACCGGCACAACGCCCGGAGGAAGGTAATTGTATGGTGTAAACAAAAACATAAAAAACCAGCAAAACGCCTTCCTCCGCAAACGGGGAAGGCGTTTTTGTTTTATAACAAACCTTATGAAAGTTTTAAAGTTCGGGGGCACATCGGTAGGTACAGCGCAAAGCATAAGCGCGGTCATGGATATTGTAAAGCAGGAGCACCAAAACGGCGAAAGCCTGGTGGTGGTATTATCGGCCATGAGCGGGGTAACCAACCTGCTGGCCGATATGGCCGAGCGTGCCGCTACCGGTAACGATTTTTCGAAACACCTGGCCGCGTTAGAAATTCGCCATTTCGAGATCGTAAAGCAATTGCTCGATATACAGCAGCAAAACCCGGTGTATACACGCTTAAAGATCTACTTTAACCAGCTGGAAGACCTACTGCAGGGTGTTTTTGTTTTGCAAGAACTAACCGCCAAAACCCGCGACCTCATTTTGAGTTACGGCGAACGCTGCTCTACCCTGCTCATTAGCCGTATGGCATTGCAGTATTTTAAGAATGCGGTTTATGTAGATGCCAGCGAGGTGATCAAAACCGATAACAGCTTTGGACAGGCACGTGTAAATACCGACCTTACTGATCTGCTCATCCGTAGCCTTGCTACCGAAAACGAAGGTAAAGTAATGTTCGTTACCGGTTTTATTGCCAGCAACGAAACCGGGCAGGTAACCACCTTGGGCCGTGGCGGCAGCGATTACACCGCCGCCATTTTTGCCTCGGCCTTAAATGCCAGCGAAATACAAATTTGGACCGACGTAAACGGCATGATGACCGCCGACCCGCGCATGGTGAAAAAGGCATTCTCGCTACCCGAGCTTACTTATACTGAGGCTATGGAGCTTTCATACTTTGGTGCTAAGGTCATCTACCCGCCAACCATGACCCCTGCGTTCCTGAAGCGTATTCCCATTGTGATCAAAAACACTTTCGATACTTCTTTCGAGGGCACCGTGATCCGTCATGATTGCCGCAATTCTAATTTAACTATTAAGGGTATTTCATCTATAGATAACATCAGCATCATTAACCTGCAGGGCAGCGGTATGGTGGGCAAGGCCGGTTTTAGCGGCCGCTTGTTCTCGCTGCTGGCCCGCGAGCGTATCAATGTCATGCTCATTACCCAATCATCGTCAGAGCACAGCATTACCTTTGCCGTGCAGCCTGCCGATGCCGAGAGGGCATGCAAACTCATGGAGCAGGAGTTTGAACTGGAACTGGGTGCTCAAAAGCTGGATGTACCGGTAATTGAAGCCAACCTTGCTGTACTGGCCATTGTGGGCGAAAACATGCGCCAAACGCCGGGTATGTCGGGCCGGTTGTTCCATGCCTTAGGCCGTAATGGTATTAACGTGCGGGCTATTGCGCAGGGTTCTTCGGAGTATAATATCTCGGTTATCATTTCGGCCCATGATTTGGCTAAGGCCGTAAATGCCGTACATGATGCCTTCTTTATCGAATTTAATAAAACCCTCAACGTATTTTGCCTGGGCACCGGTAACATTGGTAAAACCATGTTCAAACAGTTGCAGCAGCACAAAGAGTTTTTGCAGGAGCATAACAGCATCCAGGTACGTATTGCCGGCATCAGCAACACCCGTAAAATGCGCTTTAGTGTAGATGGACTTGCCCTGAACGAATGGGAGCAGGATTTGGATGCCTACGGCGAACCAGCCAACTTAACCGAGTTTGTAGCCCGCATGAAAGCCATGAACTTGCCCAACTGTGTGTTTGTAGACAATACCGCCAGTCCGCAGCCTATTGCTTTTTATGAAGAGATTTTCAAATCGACTATCTCTATTGTAACCTGTAATAAAATAGGAAATTCGGGTGCTTACAGTCAGTACGAAACCTTCAGGGATACTGCCCGCAAACATGGGGTCGATTTCTTTTACGAAACCAACGTGGGTGCAGGCTTGCCTATCATCCGTACGTTGAAAGATTTGATGGTGAGTGGCGACCGCGTACAACGCATCGAAGCCATTTTATCGGGTACCATATCCTTTATCTTTAACAACTTTAAGGGCGATGCCAGTTTCCATGACGTGGTAAAAACCGCGCAAGATAAAGGCTATACCGAACCCGACCCACGCGACGATTTGAGCGGTAAAGACTTTATGCGTAAAATGCTTATCCTGGCACGCGATGCCGGTTACCAAATGGAAGCCGAAGATGTGCAGATTGAAAGCATGCTGCCACAAGCTTGTTTGGATGCGCAATCTGTCCCGGAGTTTTATGCGGCGCTAAAAGCTAATGATGCCCACTTTAACCAGTTAAAACAACAGGCCGAAAGCAGCGGCAAAGTGCTGCGCTATGTAGGCAAGTTAGATAACGGACAAGCATCTATTACGCTGGAGATGGTTGGCGAGGAGCACCCGTTCTACAGCATGTCGGGCGCCGATAACGTCATAGCATTTACCACCGACCGCTACAAAGAGCGCCCCATGGTAGTAAAAGGCCCCGGCGCAGGCGCCGAAGTAACCGCCGCCGGCGTATTTGCTGATTTAATTAATGTGGGAGCGAATTAGACGATAGGTGCGGGGAGCGGGGTTTTGAAGTGCGGGGAGCGAAGAAAGAGTCAAGAATATAGATTCAGGAATCAAGACAAATATTGCCCTAACTTGTCAGTCTGAGCTTGTCGAAGACTTGGCAAGTGTACAGGTCTTCGACAAGCTCAGACTGACAGGTAGTAGTGAATTGCTGATTAACAGTACAGAAAAGAGTATTAATGGAACAAGAATTAAAAGAGGCAGCTCAACAATCTCCGGCAACGGGCAACAGCCCACAGGCAACCGACATTAAAGTTTTTGCCCCGGCTACTGTAGCTAACGTGGTTTGCGGATTCGACGTGCTGGGCTTTGCCGTGAACGAGCCGGGCGATGAGGTGGTGATGCGGGTAACCAACAAGCCGGGCATTACCATTAGCAAAATTACCGGCGATGATGGCCGGCTGCCATTAGACCCGGCCAAAAATACCGTAAGCGTCAGTGTGCAGCACTACCTGGACAGCATAGACCGTAAAGATTTAGGCCTCGATATAGAACTGCACAAGAAAATGCCTATCGGCAGCGGCCTGGGCAGCAGCTCGGCCAGTACGGTGGCAGGTTTATTTGCCGTGAAGACTTTATTGGGCGATGATACCGATGTGGCCAAACTACTCCCTTTCGCCATGAAGGGTGAAGAAATGGCCTGCGGTCATGGTCATGCCGATAATGTGGCACCTGCCTTGCTGGGTGGCTTTGTATTGATCCGCAGTTACGAGCCGTTAGACGTGATTCGCCTGCCTCACCCGCCGGGATTGTATTGTGCCATTGTATTCCCCGATGTAGATGTGCCCACCCGCGAAGCACGCCAGATTATCCGCAACAAAATATTAATGAAAGATGCCGTAACCCAGTGGGGCAACATTGCCGGGCTGGTAAGCGGTTTATACACGCAAGACATCGACCTTATAGGCCGCAGTATGCAGGATGTGTTGGTAGAACCCGTGCGTTCCATCTTGATCCCCGACTTTTACATCATGCGCGAACTGGCCATGCAGGCCGGAGCGGTAAGCTTCGGTATCTCGGGTTCGGGCCCTTCGGTATTCGCCTTTACGCGCGATGAAGAAACCGCCCGCCAAATAACTCAAACCCTGCAAAAGCATTTAGCTGGTATCAAGATCAATTCTAACAGTTACGTATCTACCATTAACGATGCAGGGCCCAGAGTTTTAGGATAGTGGCAGAGTAAGGCATTAAAATTCCCTCCCTCGGGAGGGTTAGGGAGGGGTTTAACAAACTGTTTAATCAACGCGAGCGAAAACCCCTCCCTGCCAGCACACCACCAGGCGCACCCCTCCCCAAGGAGGGAACTAACGGCAGAGAAACAGATCAACCCCTCCCCAAGGAGGATTGAAATATATAACGCATTAAAAATTCCCTCCCTTGGGAGGGTTAGGGAGGGGTTTAGCAAACTGTTCAATTACCGCGAGTAAAACGCCCTACCACAAAAACGAAAGCTTACAAATGAAACTCTACAGCACCAATAATCCATCTGCTACGGTATCTTTTCAGGAAGCAGTATTTAACAGTATGCCGCAGGATAAAGGCCTCTACATGCCCGAACAAATTAAACGCCTGCCCGATAGCTTTTTTGAGGAGCTATCTAACTATACCCTACCGCAAATTGCGTTCGAGGTAGCCCGGCATATGCTTAACGGCGCTATTCCTGATCATGACCTGCAAGCGTTGATAGAAGATGCTATCAACTTTGATGCACCTGTCGTGGAGTTGGAGAAAGAAGTATATGTACTGGAACTTTTTCACGGACCATCTTTAGCCTTTAAAGATTTTGGTGCCCGTTTTATGAGCCGGATAATGAGTTACTTTTTGCAAGATGGCGAGAAGCAGTTGGATGTACTGGTAGCCACCTCGGGCGATACCGGCGGAGCCGTAGCGCTTGGCTTTTTAGGCGTGCCTAACACCCGTGTAACCATCTTGTACCCTAAAGGTAAAGTAAGCGATATTCAGGAGCAGCAATTAACTACCAACGGACAAAACATAAGGGCATTAACCATTGATGGCACTTTTGACGATTGCCAGGCCTTGGTAAAGCAAGCTTTTGTAGATGCTGAGTTAAATAAAACCTTCCGTTTAACATCAGCTAATTCGATCAATATTGCCCGTTTAATACCGCAAACGTTTTATTATTTTAATGCCTATGCGCAGCTGCTACGCGCGGGTAAAAGCAAGGTGGCTTTTTGTGTACCCAGCGGTAACTTTGGTAATATAGGCGCAGGCTTATTAGCCTGGAAAATGGGCTTGCCTATTGCGCAGTTTATTGCTGCTACCAATGCTAACGATACTGTTCCGGCTTTCCTAAAAACCGGCATATACGAACCCAAAGCATCGGTAGCCACCATTGCCAACGCCATGGATGTAGGCAACCCCAGCAACTGGGTGCGTATTGCTTACCTGTTTAAAGATGATGCAGCGGCGCTCACCAGCCTCATGACCGGCTACACCTACACCGACGAGCAAACCCGCGAAGCTATACAACAAGTTTTTGATAAATATAACTATGTGGTTTGTCCGCATACGGCTATAGCGTGGCGCGCGCTGAAAGAATGGCAGAAAGAACATACCGATGTAACAGGCGTATTCTTATCTACCGCCCACCCCTGCAAGTTCCCTGATGTTTTCCCTGAGAAGATAGCTGCGTTTATTAAGGTACCCGAGCAGGTAAAGGAGATGGAAAACAAAGAGAAAGTAGCTGTAAGTTTAAGCGGGGACTTTGAGGAATTTAAGTCGTATTTGTTGAGTAATCAGTAAGCGCAATACTCAAACACGTCATTGCGAGGTACGAAGCAATCTCTACACGATAGGTAAGTCGGCGATCTTTCTCCGCAGAGATTGCTTCGTACCTCAATGACGAATTAATTAAATGGTCATCACTAATCCAAAAACTTCAATACGAAGCCGACTGGCAGTGTGCAACCCCTCCCTTGTGTACGTTTACAACGAGTGCTTACCCTGTTTTGCGTCTGTGACGCATCATGCGATACAATCGCTAAGCCATCTTAAGCACTCATCTCAGATGAGCGCAATTGGGAAATGATTAGTTCACCCTGCTCTTTCTCAATCTGAAAATTCCAGTAAATTTAATTATGCTAATCTAAAGGAGGAGCGATAGCGACGTGGCAATCGCACGCGTTTATACTTGCCTGCTTGCGATTGCCACGTCGCTGTCGCTCGCAATGACATTTTTTAACCCTTACTCACCCAGCAAAGCCTTTAGCGTTTCAATAGTGTCGGCCTCTTCTTTAGGTTTATCGTGCCTCCAACGCAATATACGCGGAAACCTCAATGCCACACCCGATTTATGACGGGTAGATTTGTTGATACCCTCAAAGCCTATCTCAAAAACCAGTTCGGGCTTTACGGTACGTACCGGGCCAAACTTTTCGAGCGTGTTACGTTTCACGAACGAGTCTACCTTATTAATTTCGGTATCGGTTAAGCCTGAATACGCCTTGGCAAAAGGCACCAGCTTGTCACCATCCCAAACGGCAAAAGTATAATCGGTATATAGATCGGCCCTGCGGCCGTGGCCTTTTTGAGCGTAGATCATCACGGCGTCAATGGATAGCGGATCAATTTTCCATTTCCACCAATCGCCACGCCGGCGACCCACCTGGTAATGGGCATCTTTACGTTTCAGCATAATACCCTCGGCTATCATGGCACGCGATTGTTCGCGTATTTCGGCCAGTTCGTCCCAACTTTTGAAAGTAATGAGTGAGGAAATATTGAATACCTCGGGGTATGGCGTAGTGGCTTGCAAGCCTTCTAACAGTTGCCGGCGTTCGGTTTGAGTTTTGTAGCGAATGTCTTCACCATCGTACTCTAAACAATCATAAGCAATTAAAGCTACAGGGCTATCTTCCAATATCTTTTTGCTCAGCGTTTTGCGGCCAATGCGGGTTTGCAGCACGGCGAAGGACAGGGGCTGTCCGTTCTGGAAAGAAAGGATCTCCCCATCTAGCACGGTACCATCGGGCAGATGATGTAGCAGCGCATGCAGTTCGGGGAATTTATCAGTAGCCAGATCCTCTCCCCTGCTCCAAATGAAGATTTCACCCTCGCGTTTGATCAATTGCGCACGGATGCCATCCCACTTCCATTCTGCCTGCCATTCATCAGCATTACCCAACAGCGTTTGCATAGCCTCAGGCGATTTTTGCTTTTCCGAGGTTTCCTGAACGGGGTAAGCCAAAAAGAATGGGTATGGGCGCGATACATCTTCCAACGCAGTATCTGTATGAACCAACTCTTCATACAAATAGGTCTCGGGCATCCAATTACCCATCATGCGGTGGGTGATAGTGGCGGCATCAAGTTCGGCTACATCGGCCAAGGCTTTGATGACCAGGTTTTGCGATACCCCTACCCTGAAACTGCCGGTCAATATTTTATTGAACACAAAACGTTCTTGCGCATCCAGCATAGCCCAGGAGCGGGTAAGCCAGTCGTGCTTTTCTACCTCGGGCATATTGTTGAGGGCGTTAATTTCGCCTATCCACTCGGTAAGTGTTTTGTTGCTACTGTTGCCGTGATCGGGCAGTAAGAGCGCCACAGTTTCGGCTAAATCGCCCACTACATGGTAGCTTTCCTCAAAAAGCCAGGCCGGAATATTAGATGCCTCAATGGCCCAGGTTCTAAATTGCGTGGAATTAATTTGCCGCTTAGGCTTTCGCCCCGAAAATAAGGCGAGCATGTGCATTTTATCGGTATCGGGTACGCAGTTAAAGTAGTTCTTTAGCACTTTAACCTTCTCGTTGGTTTTATTGGTTTCATCTAACGAGGTAAAGAGTTGGGCAAAGGCTTTCATAAGGCAGCCCCTCCCAAACCCTCCCCGGGAGGGAGGGCTTCCATAGCAATTTTAACAGGGATTTTTTCTTCAAAGCCCTCCCCCTCCGGGGAGGGTTGGGAGGCGCTTTGGGCAGGTGCTTCTTCCTCTTCCCCTCCATACAAAGTATGCACCTCATGTGCATCAAAGCCAATATCCCTTAAATATCTTGAAAATGTTGCGGTGGAGCCGTGTGTTAAGTAAACCGATTCGCAGCGGGTGGCGTCTATAGCGCTGATGAGGCCGGTCCAATCGGCATGGTCGCTCATCACGAAGCCGCGGTCGGCGGCGCGGCGGCGCTTGGCACCCCGCAAAGCCATCCAGCCCGAGCAGTAGCCAAAGCTGTAAGGGCCAAACTTGCGCATCCAGGGCGTACCCACCGATGATGGCGGCGCTATGATGATCCCTTTACGCACTTCTTCCTTAACCGATTCCTGCGTAATGCGGTGCGTGGGCTGCAACACAATTCCATTACGGCGCAGGGCCTCATTCGTGTTTTCGATTACGCCGTGGGTATATACATTACCGATGCTCAAATCGAGGTTTTGCAGAATGCGCTGGGCTTTACCTAAAGAATAGCCTACGATAACCGTGGCCAGGTTTTGCGCTACATTTTGCCGCCACCAGCTATTTACATCTGCAAATATTTCCGATTGAGGTTTCCATTTGTAAATAGGCATCCCGAAGGTACACTCCGAAATAAAGTGGTGGCAGTTTACCGGCTCAAAGGGTGTACAAACACCATCATCCTCCGTTTTATAATCGCCTGATACTACCCAAACCTGCCCCTGGCTTTCTACACGTATCTGCGCCGAACCGATGACGTGACCAGCTGGAAACATGCTGATCTCCACCCCATTCTTCATCACCTTTTCGCCATACTCCACGGTTTGCAATTGTATTTCGCCCAGGCGATAATACAACACTTCGCGCGATAGGTGATGCGCCAGGTAACGCTTGTGACCGGTATAAGCATGGTCGGCGTGGGCGTGGGTAATTACGGCATCGTCCACCGGTTGCCAGGGGTCGATGTAGAAATTTCCCTTAGCGCAGTAGATGCCTTTATCGGTAAATTCTAAGAGAGGTTTTTGCAGCATACCATAATATAACCGAAGAAGTGCAGCTTAGTTTTAGGCGACATTTGGAGGAAATAGCTCGCGCCTTTTAGCGGCGAATGCAGCCATCTACTTTTATGAGGAAATTTGAAGTTTTTTGTAATTATACCATAGAATCTTAAATATTTATCTAACAAAAAACGCCCGGCTTTTGGCCGGGCGTTACTATAGTTTATTACGCTTCTTATGGATTAGCGGGAGCCACGTTGTTAGTTAACTTGCTTGTTTTTTCCAGGTTCACCAAGTCGGTCAAAATTTGTCCGGCTTCTATTTTCAGGAAGTCGAGATCTTCATTTTTTGGACGGGTTTCACCTTTTTTCAAGGCAGGTAAACCCAATGCAGCACGACGCTGATTGTTACGCTCAAAGTTTTTCTTTTCATCCGCATCACGTTGTTCTTTAAGCTGTTGCTCATTTAAAGTGATACTTTTTTCGCTCTGGCGCTTCTTGTAATCATCCAGATCTTCTAACAAATACTTGTAATTAGCGCTGGCAGACATGCGCTGCTCGTGCAACTTAGCCAATGCCGGGATAGCACCGCTCAAATCGCCCGCCTTAGTGTAAGTGCTTTTAGCGATCATATCGAACGGAAGTGCAGAAGGCTCAGTGTCTTCACCATATTTATCTAATGGAATAACCGATGGGAAGCTAATATCGGGCATTACGCCTTTGTGCTGGGTAGAACTACCACTGATGCGGTAAAACTTAGCTACAGTTAAATTTAACTGGCCAAATTTAGACTCAGCACCAGTAGTTGAAGTCTTCTTAGACAGTGAGTTAAGCATATCCTTGATAGAAGGGTTGATCACCTTATCTAATTCAATGGCGCTCTGTACGGTACCTTTACCATAAGTTTGTGTACCTATGATCAAACCACGGCCGTAATCCTGAATAGCACCCGCAAATATCTCAGAAGCGGAGGCGCTGAAACGGTCGGTCATTACAGCAAGCGGACCAGCGTATGCTACTGATGGGTCTTCATCTTCGTTCACTTCTATACGGTTACGGGTATCACGCACCTGTACCACAGGGCCATTCTTGATAAATAAACCAGTTAACTCAATGGCTTCAATTAATGAACCACCACCATTCTGACGCAGATCGAGGATCACGCCATCTACATTTTCACGTTTCAGGGTATCTAAGATCAATTTCACATCGCGTGTAGTACTCTGATAATTAGGGTCTTTTGCGCGGTAGGCGTTAAAATCTATATAGAACGCCGGTACATTAATGATGCCTATTTTAACCGTTTTGCCATTTGACTGGTAAGTACGGATCTCTTTTTTGGCTAACTGATCTTTCAACACAATTTTTTCGCGCACCATTTCAACCACCTTAGGCTTAACCGAAGCGGCGGCACCTTTGGGAAGTAAACGCAGGCGCACGGTAGTACCTTTAGTACCACGGATCAACGCAATGGCGTTCTCTATGCGCCAGCCTATAATGTCCTGAAATTCGCCGTCTTTACCTTGGGCAACGCCAATAATGCGGTCGTCCACATTAATTTGTTTGCTTTTATCGGCCGGACCACCTGCTACTACGCTTTTAATGGTAATATACTCATTTTCAGACAACAGCGATGCGCCTATACCTTCTAATGAACGCGACATTTCGATATTAAAGTTAGCTGCGTTAGCCGGGTTAAAGTAATTGGTGTGCGGATCTACCGACTCGGTAAATGAATCCATAAACATCTGGAAAACATCCTGATTTGAAAGCTTTTTTACCTGCGATAACAGGTTTTGATAACGCTTACGCAAAGTTTCCTTGTTCTTGGTCATATCGCTGCTCGCCAGTTTCAGGTTCAGCAGGTCATACTTTACACGTTGGCTCCACAACTTGTTCATATCGGTAGCATTAGCTACCCAAGGTTGGTCTTCCCGGTCGTAAGTAAAGGTTTCGTTCTTGGTAAAATCGTATGATTTGTCGAGCTGGGTAAGCGAATAATTGATCCGCTCGAGGTAACGTTTTTGGTACACGTTAAACATGTAAAATACGTTAACAAGATTTCCTGCTTTCAGGTCGTCATCCAGTTGGGTTTTGTAACGGTCAAAGTCAGCAATATCAGAAGCCAGCAAGTAGTTATGGTTATCATCCATCTTCTTGATATAGCTGCTGTAAATTACGGTAGAGAGCGAATCGTTAAGCGGTACTTTTTTATAATTGTACTGAGAAATCATACCCGCAACCTCCTTAGCTACAACACTTTGCTGCTGGTCGGGCTGCAAATTGGCAGAGCCATCTACCTTAATGGGCTTGGAGGTAGATGCCTGGCAAGCCAGCGCCGCGCCTACCACCAGTAACGTATATATTTTCTTAACCATTTCTTTTACAGATTTTAATTCTATATCTATTGTATCAAACATCAATATTAGTGCCTATATTATATAAGTCCCAAAGTAAATAAAAAAGAGACAGCATTTTAGCTGTCTCACCTATACAAATAGAAATTTATGACACATTGTTTGTCTGTAAACCAGAAATTTACAGCGAAGAAACAATATCGCATGGGGTTATAATGCGATATCAACGTATATCGTAAACGGCCGCAATCATGTCTATTGCTCTACGAAGTGCCAGCATACACCGGCAAGATCTATCAGATTTAATTCGCGACCATAAGGTTGCTTTGTAATTTCGCTAATTTGAATTCCATACTTTTCGGGTAACTCTTTATCTAAAACGCCTTTTCTAAACTCATCAATGTTGCTCACCTTTACACTCAGCATAAAGTTTTGGGCAAACTCCTGCACATTGTACTCCTGCAAAATAAACCGGCATTCATCACACTGAAAGCCTGCATAACCCGGCGACTCCCAATTGATATGAAAGCCCAGCTCCAAAAATAACTGCCTTGATTTTGCAAAATTGCTTCCCGAAGGAACGAACGCCTCGATAGATAATATTTTCATTTAAAAGAATTTAGCTAAATATAGCAAAGGTGATCCACAGTAAATACTTTAATAACGCAAAAAAGCCCGGCAATAACCAGGCTCAATAATATTATCTTAAGCCCTCCCTTCCGGGGAGGGTTGGAAGGGGCTTTACAGAGTAGCCTGCCCCGCTTTACCAAAACCTGCTTCCGGTTTCAAAGCGGCCAGCTTGGTTAGCTGCAGGTTATCAATGCGTTTCTTTACCGCTTGTATATCATCCTGCCAGTTATGGTTTTTAGCCATATCGCGGGCTTCTTCCAAGTCTTGCTGGGCCAGCGAAAAATCGCCGATGGCTTGCTTCACGTTCGAAAGCTCAATTAAATTGGCAATGGTTAAACGGTCGTTATTTTGCTGGCGCGACAGGTTGTTGCTTTGCAAAAAAAACCACTTAGCTTCAGAAAGCTGGTTTAGCTGTACGTATATTTTAGCCAGTTCGTTAAAACTGTAGCTGGCATTTTCATACTCCCTGAAACGCATTTGGTGCTGGGCGGTCTTCATCACCGTGTGCTCGCTTAGCACTAAACTATAGGAAGTTTGGCCAATAGTACAGCGGCTTACTTTAGGCAAACTAAATTTAGAAGGTGTTAACCGGTAGGCAGGCGTTTGCGCCTGTGCAATTAAGGGGTAACGTTTGTTTTTTCCTAAGCGCCACCACTGCGCCGATGCCGAAAAGCTGATGGTACACAACAAAGCAAGTAGGAGTACTTTCATTGAGTCTTGTTTGAGTTTAATTAAATTAATTAGCAGGTAAAAATACCACTAATCTTGTTAACCTAAGTTAATTCGAGTGTAATTTAATCAAAAACTTTTACATCCTCATCATACAAAGCCCAAACCATATAAGGATGGGTATCAGCATGATAAACCTCTCCATTGGCTGTAATACCAATTACACCTGCAAAACCGTCATAAGGCTTCATTTCGGCCAGGGTTTTATCGGTTGCCTGTGCCAGTGGCATACCATCACTAACTCGGGTAACAATTTTTGCGGCTACGGCACCAGATACAATGTCCTCCCCCACGCCGGTACACGATATACCGGCCGAAGCGTTGGCATAATTACCCGCTACAGTGGCCGAATCGCTTACCCGGCCGGGAATTTCAAAGCCCTTGCCGCCTGTAGAAGTTGCCGCTGCCAAGTTACCGTCTGTGTCGAGCGCCACACAACCTACAGTACCTAACCTTATCGAATTGTTAAGCTTGGTGGCATATTCCTGTTTACGCTGAGGAGTTTCGGGGTTGTAATAGTCGAAGCCGTTCTCGCGGGCATAAGTTTGTGCACCCTTACCACTTAATACCTTATCCTCAGCACTTTGAAGCTTCTCCGCAACTTGTATCGGGTTCTTCACTTCTTCTACGTTTATGACGCCCGAAAACTTCTGCGTTTTACCGTCCATTAAGGCAGCGCTTAAACGTATACAACCATCGCTTTGTATCTGCGATCCAGTACCGGCGTTGAACAGATCACAATCTTCCAGCAAGCTAACGGTATACACCACAGTTTCGGTAGCCGTATGAGTTTTCAGGTATTGGTAACCCTGGGTAACAATTTGCTTCAAAGCATCTTGCTTAGCCTGCTTAACCTCCTGGTTAGTGCCCGACTCGCTAAAAAATCCGCCGTGAATAATAAGTTTCATAATTGGTGTGTATGATAATATTTGATTTTATGATGATGTAATGTCAGTCTGAGCTTGTCGAAGACTTAGTAAAGCGTACAAGTCATCGACAAGCTCAGACTGACACTGCTCTTAACCTAAAAGTATAGGTATACCAACTTAATTCAATAAATTTAGGCGTTACCCTAACGGGTCAGGCTTTCCGCTCATACTGCACAGGCAGGTATCCGCTTCAATCCTTAACGCACGCGTTGGTATGTAATATCGCTCATGCTCTTAAGCATCTTCCCCGCTCCCCGTAACTCCGCTCCTCGCTCCATTAAATCCCTAATCCCTATCCGGCACCTGCAAGTAAACACCATCTTCTACCTTGGTGCGTTTTTTCATAATTAGCCTTTGCTGGGCCAGGTCGTAACGGTCAAAAATCGACATCACGTGTACTTTCAATCCTTCTATAGATACCGGTGCACCCATTTCCACATCGTAAATATTGGTTTGCACTAAACTTCGGCCATCTACCACAATGGTAAGACCCGAGCCTATAGCTTCCATCATGGCACCTTCGGTAATTAACAGGCCGGCATCTTCGCCCAAACCTATACCTAAGATACCTGGGTTGCTGGCTACGGCATAAAACAGGCGACCAATACGCCCGCGCTGTACAAAGTGGGTATCAATAATTACATGGTCTAAAAAGCCCAGTCCGGCAGTAATTTGCACTTCGCCTTTTACCAGGGCCTCGCTGCTTTCGCCGCGATAGATCATGTTGGTAGAGGCTGCCGCTGCACCAGCCGATGTACCGGCTACGATAAAGTTGTCGTGGCAGTACCGCGATTTTAAGATCTGCAAAAACTCAGTGCCGCCAAAAATAGAGCTCAGGCGCAGCTGGTCGCCGCCGCTAAACATCACCACATCGGCCTGGCGTATACGCTCCAGGTATTCGGGGTTTTGTGCATCTTCGCGATTGCGTATATCAAGCACATTAACATTGGTAACTTCTAACTGGTTAAACGCCTTAATATATTCGGTACCAACCAGTTCCGGAATCTGCGAGGCGGTAGTAATAACCTCCACTTTGGAGCCCAGCTGGTGAGCCGATTCATTGATCATTCGGCGTAAAATACCACGCTCAAAAAACTTTAAATAATGAGGTTGCATGATATGCTCTTCGGCACCTATATTAGTGCCCATATCAACCGCGCCACCTATAATTATTAATTTACCTTTCGGGACAATCATTCTGCTTTATCGGGTTCGTACATTACAAAGTAATGTAAAAATGCGGTTAAACAGCACTTTTAATAATAAAAATTGCATTATTACATCAAAATATATATTGATTTGTTACATTCCGGAATCACCCCACCCGAACCCTCCCCAAAGGAGGGGGCATTTGAAAGTCTCACCCTTTGGGGGAGATTTAGAGGGGGTTTCCAAAACTAACCGTGATTTATGAAAATTGAGAAAATACAAGTACTGCGTGGCCCTAACATCTGGAGTATAAGCCGCAAAAAGTTAATACAAATGCGGTTAAACCTGGAGGAGCTGGAGCACAGGCCTACCAACACCATTGACGGTTTTTACGAGCGCCTTAAAGCGCTTATTCCCAGCATGTACGTTCATCGTTGCTCTCCCGGTGTACCGGGTGGTTTTTTTCAGCGCGTAGAACAAGGCACCTGGATGGGCCACGTGATTGAGCATATCGCTTTAGAAATACAAACCCTGGCAGGCATGTACACTGGCTATGGCCGCACCCGCGAAACCAAAACACCGGGCACATATAACGTAGTATTTAACTACGTGGAAGAAAAGGTAGGCGTATTTGCTGCCGAGGCTGCTGTAAAAATTGCTGAAGCGCTTATTGAAGGCAGCGAGTATCCGCTGGAGGAAGATATACAGCAAATGCGTGAGATACGCGAGAACACCCGCCTGGGCCCAAGTACGGGCTCTATTGTGGAAGAAGCTATATCGCGCGATATACCCTGGATCAGGCTCAACAACCAGTCGCTGGTGCAGTTGGGTTATGGTAAAAACCAGGTACGCATCCGAGCTACCATGACCGAAAAAACCAGCAGCATAGCCGTTGACCTGGCCGGTAATAAAGACGAAACCAAACGTATTTTGCAGGAACAAGCCATACCGGTAGCTAAAGGGGTAACCATTACTGCAACTGAGCAAATAAAAGATGCTATACGCAACGTAGGTTTCCCCTTGGTGTTTAAACCGCTGGATGGCAACCATGGCCGCGGTGCCACCATTAATGTAAAAACTGAGGAAGAGGCCGTTGCTGCTTTTGAGCATGCGGCCCGTATATCGCGCAAGGTTATCGTCGAAAAATTTATCAGCGGGTACGATTTCCGTGTACTGGTGATCGACAATAAAATGGTGGCTGCTGCCCTGCGTGTGCCTGCACACGTAACCGGCGACGGACAAGCAACCATACAACAACTCATTGATAAAGAGAACAGCGACACACGCCGCGGATACGGCCATGAAAACGTGCTTACCCTGATATCGGTAGACCGCGATACCATGGACCTACTGAATAAGTTGAATTATACTTTAGAAACCATACCTGCGGCCGATGAAGTGGTGTACCTTAAATCTACTGCTAACCTGAGCACCGGTGGCACCTCTATAGATGTAACCGACCAGGTACACCCCGAAAACGTATTCATTTGCGAGCGTATATCGCGGGTAATAGGTTTAGATATTTGCGGTATTGATATTATGGCGCAAGACCTTACCCACCCGCTTACCGAGAACGGCGGTGTTATATTAGAGGTTAACGCAGCGCCGGGCTTCCGCATGCACATTGCCCCAAGCGAGGGCTTGCCGCGCAACGTAGCCGGCCATGTGGTAGATATGTTGTATCCATACGGTAAATCGGCCAGGATACCTATCATTGCCACTACCGGCACCAACGGCAAAACTACCACCACGCGTTTAATTGCCCACATTGTAAAAAATAATGGCTACCGGGTAGGCTTCACCACATCAGATGGCATTTACGTACAAAACAGCATGATGATGAAGGGCGATACCACAGGCCCTATGAGCACGGAGTTTATTTTGAAAGACCCTACCGTGGAGTTTGCCGTATTGGAAACTGCCCGCGGTGGCATTTTACGCTCGGGACTAGGCTTTGGCCATTGCGATATTGGCGTAATTACCAATATTCAGGAAGATCACTTAGGTATATCAGATATACACACGCTCGATGATCTGGCCAGGGTAAAAGCCGTGGTTATTGATTCGGTGAAGAAGAACGGTTGGGGCGTTTTAAATGCCGATAGCGAGCATTGCGTAAAAATTGGTAAACAAGCAGACTGCTTTATTGCCTACTTTAGCCGTAACGAAGACAACCCGGTTATTAAAGCGCATTGCCAAAAGGGCGGCATTGCCTGCGTTTACGAAAATGGCTACATCACTATTAAAAAAGGCGACTGGAAATTACGGGTACAGCGTGCAAGCCAAATACCAATTACTTTTGGTGGTACGGTTAACTTCATGATCGAAAACGTGCTCGCGGCTACCTTAGCCACTTACCTGTGGGGCTTTAAAACCGAAGATATTAAAACCGCGCTGCAAACCTTCGTACCATCGGCATCGCAAACACCTGGCCGTATGAACATCTTCGACTTTAAGGAGTTTAAGTTCATGGTAGATTTTGCCCACAACCCTAACGGTTACAATGGCATTAAGGAGTTTTTAAGCCATATAGATTCGCCGCAGAAAATAGGCTTGATTTCGGGTACGGGCGACCGCCGCGATGATGATATACGCGAACTAGGTCGCATATCGGCCAGTATGTTCGACCATATTTTACTTCGCCAGGAAAACCATACCCGTGGCCGCACTAAAGAAAACCTTATTGGCTTAATGGTAGAGGGCATTAAAGAAGTTAAACCCGATGCTTCTTACGAAGTTTTAGGAAGCGATACTGACCCTATTGCCTACGCCATTAGCTTAGCTCAACCGGGTGCGTTCATCACCACCCTGAGCGATGCGGTAGATAACGCGGTTGAGATTGTGCAGAACTTTCAGGAGAAGGAAAGATTGAGCCCCCCAACCCCCTAAAGGGGAGTTAATAGAAGCAAGAAACACAAGAAACAAGAGCCAAGAAACAAGATGTTTTCAAACATTTATCTTGGCTCTTGTTTCTTAGATCTTGGCTCAATCCCGAGGGCTTAAATAATAATGCCACAGCAGCATAGCCGCTACGCTGCGGTAGGGTTGCCATTGTTCGGCTATTTGCAGTAAGTGTTCTTTCGTGGCGGCGGTAGGCACAGGCTTTAAGCGCTTCATGGCGTTTACAATGGCCAGATCGCCTATGGGAAAGATATTGGTGCGGTGCAGCACCATCAGCAGATAGATGTCTACCGTCCAGTTGCCAATGCCTTTGAGCGCCGTAAGTTTTTTGCGGGTCCCATCATCAGGCAAAGTTTCGAGCTCTTGCAGGTTAAGTTGTCCACTTAGCAGGGCTTCGGCTAAATACTTAACATAAACGGTTTTTTGCCTGCTGAAATAACAGGCTTTCAACTCCTCGTCGGTTAACATCAGTACGCGCGACGGGGTAATTTCCTGTATCCGATCCTTCAGCTTATTCAAAGCCGACAATGCCGACGCCAATGATACCTGCTGCTCTAAAATAATATGCACCAGTGTTTCAAAACTATTAGCGCGCGACCAAAATGGCGGGTAACCATGCCGGTCGATAATACTTTTAAAATCACCATCTTCGGTAGCTAAATGGTCGCAAAGCTGGTGATAGTTATCCTGGTTAAAGGTCATTAATTATCGAACTGGGACACACCTTAATCATAACTATGCCGTTCCAGATCGTAGTCAGATTGCCCGGTGATGAGCTTCTTTCGCTTTTGGATATCGGCATCTACCTGGTGGTCAAAAACCTCATCGGTCACTACCATTTCACGATCTTTATCGCGCTCGGCAAAATGAATATTGGCTTCGGCCAAACGGGCAACGGCCACATCATACGGACCCTTAGGCGACATCAATTTCACAAATACCGGCAAACACTCAAATAAAATAAACAGATAGCCTATAAATGATTGTGCCAGGTAAGTATCTAAATCCTTGGTGCCATCTTGCCTAAAAGAAAGTTGCCCCAGCGCCCAGTTACGGTCGGCAAAGCCGGCAACGTTGGCCAGGCTATCTAATTGTGTACCGGTAAAAAGGCGGGTGCTATTCAGGCCTTCATAATCCTTACGCTGGCTCAGGTACTGGTCCAAACGGTCAACTTCTTGGGTTACTATTTTTAAGCGCGTCTCTTTTTCCAGCAAAACAGCTTCTTTTTGCTTAGCGTAGGTGCCGTAACCCGAAATACCTGATGTTTGGTCGTTTTTGTTGCCAAAAACTTCCTGGTTCAGTTGTACCCGCGAGCGGTTAATATCGCGTTCTAAGGAGTCTTTCTCCAGTTTTAAGTCCTTATTTTTGGCCATCTCCATAGCGTATTTTTGAGTATACGTTTTTTGGAGTGTGTCAATCTTGCGGTTTTGGCCTTTAGAGTACGACTCTTTCAATTTGCCGCGAATCTCTTTATCAAAAATTTTCAACTCCAGTGGGCGCGAAATTACCACCCCTATCATGATGGCCAGCAAAATACGGGGCAATGCCTGTAACAGTTGCTGGTTACTGCTGCCCTGCTTGTTAATACTCGATACGATGTAGCGGTCCATGTTAAAAATGGCCAGCCCCCATATTAAGCCAAATAGTATAGCGAAAACAACGGCCAGCGGATTACCGCTAAACACAAAATACATGGCATAACCGCCCGATAAACAGGCAAATAAAGCTGTAAAAAATATAGTGGCCCCAATGCCCACATACCTGTTGTGCTCAATGGGGTACTTTTTTAAGGTATCGATGTGCGCTCCCGAACAGAACCAAAAAAAGCGGGTTACTTTTCTCATGAATAACTAATATACGAAATTAAATGCCGTATTCTCTTATGAAACGCCCCGCGGCACTGATTGTTACACTTTTACGACTGATTATTTATGTGCAAAACAACTACCTTTGAACCATAAATTTACAACCATGCAAGAAATAACTGTAGAAGAACTGAAAAGAATGAAAGATGCCGGCGAAGATTTTCAGCTAATAGATGTGCGCGAAGATTTTGAATACGAAATGTCGAACCTGGAAGGAAAAAACATACCGTTGGGCGGCGTTTTAATTGAAACAGATAAAATAAGTAAAGATAAACCCGTAGTGGTAATGTGCCGCAGCGGTAAACGCAGTGCCATGGCTATTATGCAGTTAGAAGCTCAGGGTTACACTAATTTATATAACTTGCAAGGCGGCATCCTGGCCTGGGCCGATCAAATAGATCCGAGCATTAGCGTGTATTAATATGGCCGGAAAAATGTTTTTGAGTGTGGTATATAATATAGCTATATTTATATGCTTGTACACCGTGTACTGGGGGTTTACCAATCACCGGTACGATTTTTTAACAGGTGCCGTAGTTTTAGCCGCTATATTTATAGTGCTGAAGGTACGTCTGCTTAAAGAAGTGAGAGCAATGGAAGATCCTAAAACTAAATAAACTGATGATACTGATTTTTCTGGGGCTGGTGTTTCTGGTAGCGGGCATAGTGCTAAAGCAATCCAATACTACCAACAGCCGTTTTAGTGGTGTAGCCACTACGGCAGGCATTGTGGTAATAGTGCTGGGTGCGCTGCTATCGGCTTTTAAAACCATCCCCCCCGGAAAAGCCGGTGTGCAAACGTTGTTTGGCAAGGTGCAAAACCAGGTTTTGGAAAGTGGCCTGCATGTCATCAACCCGCTGGTTGATGTAACCACATTCAATATTCAAACACAAAATTACACCATGAGCGGCGTACACAGCGAGGGCGAAGTGGTGGGCGATGATGCCATTAAAGTATTATGTTCCGACGGCTTGGAGGTCACTATCGACCTGTCTACCTTGTTTAGGGTAAAAGCCAGCAAGGCACCATTTATTTACCAGAACATTGGGGTTGATTATGTGGATAAACTGGTGCGCCCTGTAACCCGTACCGTACTACGTGATAACGCCGTAAATTATCAGGCAGTAGACCTCTATTCGGTAAAACGCCAGGAATTTCAGGACCGTATATTTCAAACCATTAGTCAGAACTTTGCTAAAAATGGCTTAGAACTACAACAGATCCTCATCCGCAATGTGGCTTTACCTGCCTCGGTAAAAGCCAGTATCGAATCAAAGATCAATGCCGAGCAGGAAGCCCAGAAAATGCAATTCGTGCTCCAAAAAGAACGCCAGGAAGCCGAACGCAAGCGTGTAGAAGCCCAGGGTATAGCCGACTACCAAAAGACGCTATCTACTGGCCTATCAGACAAGCAATTACAATACGAAAGCATCCAGGCACAAAAAGCCATTGCCCTATCGCCCAATACTAAAGTGATCATTATGGGCAATGGGAAAACGCCGGTGATTTTGGGAGGGCAGTAAAGGAGGATAAAGGACTTTTGGACTTCAGGGGGGAAGGATCAAAGTTTTCACACTGCATTTTTTAATTTACGAACGGATAAAAAGTATATAATTATTGTAAGCGGATAATTGCTCATTAAGATTATGTTGAACCGCTTAAAGTTTAAAAGCGTTCAAACATGAACGCTTTTAAACAAGTAATGATAAGGTCTACAACGTTCGTACTACTATACCTTACTTCAGTCGCTGTGCGCCAATATATTCATAGAAAGAATTTGGCTCGGGATCCATCCGCTGATTATAATGTTCATTAACACTGTAAGTTCCTGCATAGTAATTCGCAACTCCTGCTGGAAAACCAATAACGTTTGACCATACAGCATAAGTACTACCATACCCCTGACCTAACGGATTATATTCTGTTCTGTATTTGGCTACACGTACTTCTATTGGCTTAGTAAGACTTGCTCTACCAGTTTGATTTGTGAAATAAATTTCTACATCACTGTCGTAAACCCTATCGAAGCCAGTATCTTGATACCAATTCTGTGTTTCATCATACCCAATACCTATCGGTTCGTATAGGTAATTGATCGCATCAATGTCTGTTTGTGTTAAATAAGAGCGATTGGTAGAATATTCTGTTCCGTCTTTTTTAGTAATAGTTGGCAAGTTATTCTTACTAAATGCTTTAGAACTATACATCATAATAGAATTAAAATCAAAAGGACCGTAATCAAGCCCCCAATCGCCGCTTTCCGAATACTTTTCAAAATTATGTTTTTTGCCTAACTCGATGTTTTCCTCATGAATATTAATGTATAAATCTCTATCCTCTCGGCTTTGCTCATGAAATAATCCAATAGCATGGCCTAATTCATGTAAGGTATTACCCTCCGAACAATCATCACTTAAGGTTAGCTCTTGTTCTCCCATCTTTCTTCCCACAAAAGAGGAACATCCATCACCACGTTTAATGTGTACCCAGCTACTAGCATAACCCGATTTCCGTACAAATCTAATTCTTGTATATGCCTCCCATGTAGCAATTGCATTAGTGATTCGACTCTGATTGGGCACATTTGAATCAACATCCCAATAAACAACGCCAGATTGCCAAGTGTTAATAAATGCTGTTTTTATTGCAGCGAAAGACCCTTTAAATTTCTGTTTAGTAGATTTTTCAAAAAGTGCAATCTGCTCGGGCGAAAGAATAATGTCACCTTCTAAGACATAAGCTTTATCTTTCTTTACAACATTCAAATCTCTACCTCTGAATTTATAAGTAATCACCTGCCCCTGTATATTAGGCAATGCCTCTTCTGATTCACAATGACAATTAGTAGAGCTTTTTAGTTCACTTGTGTTATTCAAAGCGATTGTAGATTTCCGACAGGAAGTAAATGTTGCTGCTAAGGAAATTAAGATGATTAAGTGTAGGAGTTTTCTCATTGAAATAAGATTGTGATAGTTAATTTATATGAGCAAGATACAAATCTGAATTTCTTTTAAAGAAATTTTATTTTAAACAAATGTTAAAATCAAGCTTGTTTTTATCACGACACATAAATAACTGATTATTTCAGCCTGTGGTCGGTGTTTTTACCGTACCACTTCTACAACGCAAAAAATTATGCCTGTGGTCGGTGTTATCACCACACCACTATAAATACTACTTCGTAGCCGCCATAGTCTCATTCCAGCCGTCAACTACGCCATTTTTAAAAGCTTTCCATTCTACAGCTAATAAAACCAAGAACACTATGAGTACCACTTTTCCTAAGGTGATTTTCTTTTTCATGATAACAGTTAAGTTGCTGGCTTAAATATAGATACAAGTTTTAATACTTGTAGCGGTCGCCCCATAATTTTTTCAGCTTTTCGCGGGCCTCGTTTTCGCGGGCGTTACTGCCGGGGTCGTAAAGCTTGGTTCCTTTAACAGCATCGGGCAAAAAATCCTGTTCGGTAAAGCTGCCTTCGTAGCTGTGAGCATACTTATAATCTTTACCGTAGCCTATATTTTTCATGAGTTTGGTAGGTGCGTTGCGCAGGTGCAACGGCACGGGCAAATCGCCGGTTTGTTTTACCAGCGCCATGGCGGTATCAATAGCCATATAGCTGGCATTACTCTTGGCCGAGGTAGCCAGGTAAACCGCCGTTTGCGATAAGATGATGCGCGCTTCGGGCATTCCAATTACCCTCACGGCCTCAAAGCAGCTTTGTGCCAGCAGCAGGGCATTAGGGTTGGCATTGCCAATATCTTCAGACGCTAAAATGAGCATACGGCGTGCAATAAAAGAAGGGTCTTCGCCCCCTACCAGCATACGGGCCATCCAGTAAACGGCACCGTTAGGGTCGCTGCCCCGCATGGATTTGATGAAGGCCGAAATAATATCATAATGCTGTTCTCCTGCCTTATCGTACAGCGCCATATTTTGCTGCACATTTTCGAGCACAGCCTGGTTAGTCACGATAATTTCAGGCGCATCAATGGCATTAATGAGCAGTTCAAAAATATTTAACAGTTTACGTGCATCGCCGCCTGAGAGGCGCAGCAAAGCTTCGTGTTCTTTGATAACAATATTCTTTTGTTTCAGCACCTCATCCTCTCGCATAGCCTTATGTAGCAGGTTAACTAAATCATCCTCATTAAGATGCTGCAAAATATAAACCTGCGCACGCGATAGTAACGCAGAGATGACCTCGAACGATGGATTTTCGGTAGTGGCGCCAATTAACGTAACAATACCGCGCTCTACCGCGCCCAGCAGCGAGTCTTGCTGCGATTTGGAGAAACGGTGGATCTCATCGATGAATAAAACCGGTAGGGTTTGTCCGCCTTGTTTTAACAGGGTGGCTTTTTCAATAACCTCCCGCACATCTTTTACCCCCGAGTTAATGGCACTCAACGCAAAAAACGGACGTTTGAGGTTCTGAGATATAATATATGCCAGCGTAGTTTTACCCACCCCCGGCGGCCCCCAAAACAGCATCGACGGTAAATTGCCCGATTCGATAGCCTTGCGCAGCACCGCACCAGGGCCTACCAAATGTTTTTGCCCTACATAATCATCCAGCGATTTGGGTCGCATACGCTCGGCCAATGGCGGCAAGTTATTCATGGTGTAAATTTCGGGATTGTTAAATGGAAATCCTAATTAGGGTTGGTACTTGTGAACAACCTTCGTCTGCTATGGCCGCAGAGGCCTTTATTCTTTTTCTTGATAAAAAGAACCAAAAATCAAGTCACCTCCCTATGCTTCTTTGCGCACAAGGCCTTTACCCTGCAAAGCGGGGCAGCAACACGGGCTGTTTAGATTTACCCCGATGGCTTCGCCCACACATGGCTTGCGCTACATGCAAATCTAAAAGGCCCTGCCGGCGCACAAGGCCAACAAGTGCTCCCCCGCTTTCAGCCGAAGCTGGGAGGTGACGGAGAAGGGAACAAGTGGCAGTGAGGGTTTAAGACGCGTGGTTCTTGAACGCTTCATTAGACCCCTCCCTGCCCTCCCGAGTAAGGGAATTGAAAGCAACGCTATGCAACACAAATTTTAAGAATATCTACACTACCATTCAAAAGAAGGGTGGGCCTGCCAGCGCACCCGGCCGGGAGTGGGCCCTGTGGGAAAAGGCAGGGATTGTGCTGGCTTGGCCTTTTTGCTTTTTGTGGCTAAGACAAAAGAAGTAGCCTCTCGCGGCAATGAGCGAGACGAAGTAAGTTTGACAGCACAGAATAAATTTAAAAACTCACTAAACCTAAATAAACAAGATTCCTAACTATCTCCCATTTTTATCCTATTTTCAGCCAGTATATTGCTTAAACATGAAAAAACTTTACCTATCGGCTGCGACCCTGCTGCTATCGGCGGCAGCTTTTGCGCAAAGCGACATTTATTATACCGTTTCGTTCCCAAATGCGGCACACCACGAGGCCGAAATTAGCATGAGGGTGCCCGAAGTACCCGCCGGAACTTTCAGGTTTCGCATGAGCCGTTCATCGCCCGGCAGGTATGCCACCCATGAGTTTGGCAAGAACATTTACAACTTAAAAGCTTTTGGCGAAAAGAACACCCTGCTTTCGGTAAAGCAAGTAGAGGGCGATGTGTATGAAATAGCCCAACATGGCACTACCGTTATCATCAGCTATACCTTGTTTGGTAATTATATGGATGGAACTTACGTGGGTATTGACCAAAGTACGGCCCACTTTAACATGCCCGCTGCCTTTACCTGGGTTGTAGGGATGGAAAAGCGCCCCGTACATTTTAAATTTAACGATACAGAAAAATACGGCTGGAAGGTAGCCACCCAATTAAAACCTGAAGCAGCAGGCACTTATTATGCGCCTAACCTGCAATACATGATGGATAGCCCTACCTCGCTGGCGGCTTACAAAATGCACAGTTGGGAAGTAAGCAATCCCGATGGACGCAAGCAAACCATCCACCTTACCTCGCACAGCGATGATGACCAAACTACTATTGATGCCTTTGGCGAAATGGTTAAAAAGGTAACGCTGGAAGCACAAGCTGTTTATGGCGAACTGCCGGTTTACGATTATGGTAATTATGTGTTTTTGCACGATGTACATGCCACCAATGCGGGCGATGGCATGGAGCACCGCAACTCTACCAGTATTGTGCAATCGACTCCAAAAATTGCGGGTAACGAGAACCGCCTGCTGGGCACCTTTGCACACGAGTATTTTCACAGCTGGAATGTGGAACGCATCAGGCCAAAATCGTTAGAGCCGTTTAACTTTGAGCATGCCAACATGAGCAGCGAGCTTTGGTTTGCCGAAGGTTTTACGCAATACTACGGCGAAATGCTGCTGGTGCGCGCCGGTTTGCGTACGCCCGAAATGTACACCCGTACTATAGCGGGACTGGTTAATACGGTGCTTAACTCCCCTGCGGCCAATCACTACTCACCTGCGCAAATGAGCCGTTATGCCGTATTTGCCGATGCTGGTGTGTCTATTGATCCTAACAACAATGCCAACGTATTTACCAGCTATTACACCTATGGCGGTGCAACCGCACTGGCGCTCGATCTGCGCCTGCGCAACGAATTTAAGCTAACGCTTGATGATTATATGCGCGCCGTTTGGTTAGCCTACGGTAAAGTAAAACCGGGCAGCAACATTGGTTATGTAGAAAAACCATACACCATTGCCGATCTGCAGGCCGTACTGGCCCAGGTTACCAAAAACCCAACCTTTGCCTCAGAGTTTTTTAGCAGTTACATTTATGGATTCGAGAAAAACAATTATGTGACCTTGTTAGATAAAGCCGGTTTAATTTTGCGTAGGGCACAGGCCGGTAAAGCATGGTCTGGTCAGCTGCGTACTACCACGTCTGATGGTGGCTTAATGATTCAAAACAATACCGTTCAGGGCTCTCCCCTGTACGATGCCGGTATAGATGTAGGCGATATTGTCCTTACCGTTGATGGCAAGGAAGTGAAGGATATAACCACTTATAACTCCGCATTAGAGGGAAAAAAGCCGGGCGATAAAGTAACCTACACCTACAAAAACCGCACAGGTAACCACGAAGCCACTGTAGCCCTGCAAGAAAATCCGGCTTATGAAGTAGTGATGTATGAAACTGCCGGCAAAGAATTATCGGCCGCACAAAAAGAATTCCGTAACAAATGGTTAAGTACCAAAGTCAAATAAACATGAAAAAATATACCATAGCCCTGGCATTGGCCACCGCAAGCTTTACAGGCTTTGCACAGGATGTAAATAAACTCATACAGCAACCCGAGGTTGAGCGGTTAATTAAAACCCTGAGCGCCGATGACATGCAGGGCCGTGGCACTTTTACGCCCGGCATTGATAAAGCCGCCACTTTTATTGAAGGCGAGTTTAAAAAAATTGGCTTGCAGCCCTTAACCGGGGCTACCGGTTTCAGACAAAGCTTTACGGTATATCGTATCGTACCCGCCTCAGTGCAGGTATCACTTGATGGTAAGGCTATACCTGCCGAAAACATAGCTGTTGCCGCTGGTGCCGATTTTAACTGGAGCAGCAATGCGGATGTACAGGTAGTTAAAATAGGGGCCGATCAAAACTTTCAAACCGAGTACCGCACTTATATGCGCAGCGGTAAAAAAACGTTATTACTGGTCGATCCTAAATTTGAACCGTTCTTTAAACGTCTGCGCGCTGCTGTTAGCGGCGGCAATATAACTATGGAGGCCCCGGCGGCCAATCCACAACAGGTGGTAATTGTGTTGGGTACTTATGATAATGTGAAGGCATTTGACGTAACCTACAAAACCAAGACAGAAAACCCACCTATTTTCAACGTAGCCGGTATGATTAAAGGCAAGTCAAAACCCGATGAGTACGTGGTATTTTCGGGCCATTATGACCACTTAGGTATTGGCAAAGCTATGGAGGGCGATAGCATTTCTAACGGTGCCGATGATGATGCCTCGGGCACTACGGCCATGATAAGCCTGGCTAAATATTATAAAAAATTGAACAATAACGAGCGCACATTGATCTTTGTAGCCTTTACCGCCGAAGAAATTGGTGGTTACGGTGCCCGTTACTTCTCCAAACAATTAGACCCTGATAAAACGGTGGCAATGTTTAACATTGAAATGATTGGCAAGACTTCTAAGTTTGGAGAAAATGCAGCCTTTATAACAGGTTATGAGCGTTCCGATTTTGGAGAGATCTTACAACGTAACTTAAAAGGCACGGCGTTTACTTTTCACCCGGATCCTTACCCCGAGCAAAACCTGTTTTACCGCAGCGATAACGCCACCCTGGCCCGCTTAGGTGTACCTGCGCACACCATATCTACCGACCAGATAGATACTGATAAGCTGTACCATACTGTAAAAGATGAATTTAGTTCATTGAATGTGGCTAACATTACGGCAACCATTAGGGCCATTGCGCTAAGCTCGCGCAGTATTGTGGCCGGTACCGATACGCCTAAACGTATTGCTAAACTGGAAAGATAAAAATTAGTACCCACAAAAAACCGCAGGTATTTAGCTGCGGTTTTTTTGTGGGATATTAGTTTATCAACCTCTATATATTACCTCCATGCCCGTTATTCTCGAAACCGAAAGACTCCGCCTGCGTACGTTCACCATTGCCGATGCATCTTTTGTGCTCCAACTGCTGAACACACCAAACTGGCTCAAATACATTGGCGACCGCGGTATTAAAACCATCGAGCAGACACAAAGCTATTTAGCCAACGGCCCCATCATGAGTTACACCACTTACGGCTTCGGCCTGTACCTGGTTGAGCTTAAAGCTACGGGAATACCAATAGGGATGTGCGGATTACTGAAACGAAACTATCTTGAGCACATGGACATAGGCTATGCCCTGCTGCCTGCTTATGAAGGCAACGGTTATGCTTGCGAAATAGCAGCCGCCACCATGAACTACGCTTTCACCAAACTGCATTTAATGCACCTGGCCGCCATTACCGATACCGGCAACGAACGCTCGGTAAAACTGCTGGAAAAGTTAGGATTTCAACTCCAAGAGCTGATCGTGATCGAAAATAAAGACCTTAACCTGTTTATCAGGGATGCTCAAACATAAATATAAGGGCAGGGTTACCGCCACTCAAAGCCAAACTATATTTTAAACGATTAGCAGATAGCTCTAACAACTGGTATGTGATAGCTCCGATAGTGATTGTCTTTTTTGAGAAATCAACCGTATAAACTTTATAATCAGGTATTTCTATACTAATGGGTGGCACTATGGAGCCGTAATTATAGTACACTCTACTATCTGTTTTGAAGGATATAACATCATCCTTGTCCCAGCTTTGAACAGCATAATACTGGTAAGTACCTACAGGCGGATTTACCGTTGTATTACCATCAATCAACACGGGCTTCCAACTTCTAGCCGTCAGTGCTTCCATCGTAAAATCTTTAACCACTACTGGTTCGTTCTTATCCTTTTTACAGGATACAAGAAAGAACAAAGTTATAATCAGGAGTAAGTAGTTACGGGTCCTCATAACAATAAGATTTAGATGCTCAATATACTAATTCCGGTTTACGCTATAATACCTTCCTCATCACATAATCATTCATAAAGTAAGGGCCAATAGGCACATCTTCATTATAGATAATGGTAAAGCCTAACTTTTTATAAAAATCTATGGTTTTATTATGGCGGTTAACATTAAGTTCTAAGGCCCCGGCGCCTGCCTGTTGTGTTGCGTTTACTACCGCATTAATCAACTGCTTACCATATCCTTTACCTTGTGCAGCAGCCAGGCAATAAAGTTTGTGCAACTTATAAACGGAGGCATCTTCGCTGCGGGGCGAATAGGAGGCAAAGGCTACCGGCTGGCCGTCTTCTTCCAAAATCAGGTATTGCTGCTCGCCGCTATCAATCTGCCCGGCAATTTTATCCGACACGTAAATAACGCCCAGCATGTAAGTGATCTGCTCGGTGGTCAAAATATCGCCGTAAGTTGGCCACCACGTATGATGGGCAATTTTTACAACGCAGTCGGCATCGGCCATCGTAGCGTGTCGTATAGTGTACATAATCAAAGATAAGTTTGTAAGCCTATGCAGGTGCCATATCTCCTATAAATTTTTGCTTGAATTAAATTTAGCTATGCTGGCACTAATCCTAAACCCGATTCCTTACTTAAAACCCACTTTCCCTCACTAAAGCCGGGCATTTTGAATGGGTTATTGCTGGTTAAAAAGGGGCCATCTAAATCGGCCCAATCACATTGCGGGGCCAGGGCAGCAGCGGCCAGGGTAGCGCAACTGGTTTCGCTCATGCAGCCTATCAATATTTTCAGGTCCAACTCACGGGCTTTGGCTATCATTTGACCAGCCTCATACATGCCGGCCGATTTCATGAGTTTAATATTAATACCATGGTACGCTCCTTTGGCTCGCTCTACATCGGCCAATCGTTGTACGGCTTCATCGCCAATAATGGGGATAGGGCTGCGCTCGGTTAGCCATGCATTACTGTCGGGGTCGGTTTTTAGGAAAGGTTGCTCAATCAATTGTACACCCTGCTGCTGCAGCCAGTAAACCAGGTCAAGGCTCTGCTGGCGGTCGGTCCACCCCTGGTTGGCATCCACGTATAAGGGCACAGTGGTTGCCGAACGTACGGTTTCAATTAGCTGTTTATCGTCAGGGCTGCCCAATTTTACCTTGATCACCTGGGCTTGTGCGGCTTCTTTAACCTTTTGCAGTACCACTGCAGGCTCATCCATACCTATGGTGATGCTTGTTACGGGCATCAATATTGGATCGCTTCCTGCTAATTCATAACAAGGTTTATGCAGTAATTTGCCTTCTAAATCGTGCAGTGCAATATCAATAGCCGCTTTAATGGCCGGATTACCCGGTGCAAGGCTATCTAAGTAACCTATAATGCTTTGATAGTTAAAAGGATACCGAAGTTGATTAACATCCACCTTGTTTAATAATGCCGTAGCTGTTTCTAAGCTCTCGCCCAAATAAGGCACCATAGAGGCTTCGCCGTAACCTATACAACCATCATGTTCCAATTGCAGCAGCATGACCGGCGTTGAGGTACGCGAAAACTTAGCAATGGTAAAACGGTGTTTTAATTGCAGTTGGAAGGGCGAATAGCTCAGTTTCATATTAAAAATAAAGCTAAGCATTTGGTTAACGGTTATTAAATTATTGAATAAATTATGTTAACACTGTGCCATATTGATGCAAATATCTATCCACCAATAACTAATAACCACTCACCAATCCTATATTTGCCGCTATGGCGGAAACTTTATACAACCCGTTTACCCGTTTTAATTTTAGCAACCGCAACTGCTTTTTAACCGGCCAAACATTAACCAGCGAAGAAGAAAAGATCCAAGTTTTTCCGGCCTGGTTAATGAGCCGCTACCAGTTGGAAGACAAGGTAATTAAGCTGCTGGATGAAAGCTATATTGGCTACAAAGACCTAAAACTTCCCTGTACTACTGCGGTAAACACCCAATATATTGAACCGCTGGAAAGCGAAATAGAAACTGCCTTTGCCCAAGGCTATGAAGGCGTACAGCAATTAGAGCCCGTTAAAATATTTCAATGGGCGGGCAAATTATTGTACGGTATTATATTTAACGAATTGCAGGCGGGCATACGCCAGCAACATGCCCAAGGCGAAGAATTTACGGTATCGCAAGGGTTAATACACAAGTTTAGCCACCTGCACCTCATGCTGCAAAGCCTGAACCATCAAATTACCTTTGATGGGTTTACCCCATTCAGCCTGTTTTTATTTAAGGTAGATAACCCCGAAAACGAGTTTGCCTATCGCGATGAAATTAACACGCTTACCTTTTCGCTACGTATTCAGGATTTTGGCTTAATTATTTGTCTTCAAGACAATGGCAGCAACCGCCGATACCATGAAGAAATAGTAAAGCAGATTGAAAATGACACCCTGCACCCTATTCAATTTGAGGAGTTTTGCGGACGGGTGTTTTACTCTGCATTTTTGTTTAACCGTTTGCCCGAGTATGATATTTTGCCGGTGGCCGATGAAATTTTTGTGGAAGCAGCCCCCCTACGGGGCACCAGCGGCCGGCCGCTTTTTGATGAATGGCAAAACAAAACTTACGGGCAAGTGCTCGAAAACTTTTGGAAACCATGGGGTTTCCTGCTGTTTGAGATCATTAAAAATGTAGACCATCCAATGAGCTTTTTATTTACTCGCGATGGCCACAAGATAGGTGCCGAGGCAATTGACCTGCATAAATAGCTTTTGACAGTTATGCTCAACCCGTCATTGCGAGGTACGAAGCAATCCCTGCGGAGAACGGCAGTTCGTTTACCTATTGGGTAAAGATCAATTAGGATTTCGCAATGGCGCGATGTTATATCACTTTACAATCTTATAATTCCGGTATTCACTCAACCGCCAGCCGGTTAGGTCCTCAATTTTTTGAAGGATGCGGCGGCGAAGTGACATTTTCTTTTTCAGCTTAACCAGGTCTACCTGTAGTTTCCAATTTTGGGCGGCAACCCGCTTCTGCATTACGGCCGGGTGTGTACCCTCGAAAGGCAGCATACGGTCGGCGTTATGGAAATCAAATTCAAAGGTTTGCGGCAGGTTTTCGGCCACCCAGGTATCATCATGATAAAACTGGTTAAAGTTACGCAGCTTACTTTCCAACCCTTTAGGCGGCTTTACCCAGCCATAGTGGTAAATATAGGCATGAATTAGTTTGACGTTGATCTTACGTTCATACCACCTAAAACCTTGCGCATCGCGGTACGAATGAATCTGTTTGTTATTTCGAACAATACGGATCTCGCGGCGGTACCAGCGGCGCGAATGGGCGTAGTAATCATACGAACCATAAAAATGCAGGTATTTAAACAGCAAACCTTCAACAGCAGCATTGTTCAGGTTGGCTTCCATTTCCTGACGAATAACAGGCAGGTACTTTTCGTGCACAACCTCATCGCCCTGGATATAAAAAGCCCAGTCGGCATCGGGAGATATGGCCGCAAAGGCTTTATCGGTTTCGGCGGCAAACACAGCACCACCTTCGCGTATCGATTCGTCCCAAACTGTATCCACAATCCTGATCTTGGGCGAATTAATACTGCGGATGAGATCGCCGGTACCATCGTCACTGTTACCCAAAGCAACCACAATCTCATCGCAAATGGGTAATATAGAGGTTATAGCCTCTACCACCGGGTAATCATTTTTTACCGCGTTGCGAATAAAGGTAAAGCCAGCTACTTTCATGGGGTTACAGTACAGATTGGTAAACTTTCAGCGTGTTTTGAACGCATTGGTCAAAAGTAAATGAGGAGAGTCGCTGCCGTCCTTTGCTTTTCAGTTCTTCCTGCAAATGCCGGTTATTAAGCACAAGCTCTACCGCTGCTTTCATAGAATCAGCGCTTAACGGGTCAAAATAAATAGCGGCATCTCCCCCTACCTCAGGCAGGGCTGTATTGTTACTACAAACTACCGGACAGTCATTTGCAAAGGCCTCCAACAAGGGCAACCCAAACCCTTCGTGTAAAGATGGGAAAACAAAGAGCCGTGCTTTGCTGTACAAATACTTAAGCTGCGCATCGGTGGCATTTAGCTGGATGCATTGATCTGCTATACCCAAATCTAAAAAAACCTTGCTTTCCTCTTCCGAATATTTACCCCCACCCGCACATACTAAGTTTAAAGTTGAATCAAGTTTTAATAAAGCACTTATAGACTTAATAAAACCTATAAAATTTTTGTAGTGCCAACGTTCGCCAACAAACAGTATATATTTGGCTGGCAAAGTTAAGCTTACATTTTCCATGATGGTGTTTAGTGTGTAGCCATGATGCACCACAGAAATACAATCTTCAACCTCCGGATAAAATTTAATTATTTCCTGCTTAGTATGCTCAGATATTGCAATAATGGCATTTGCTGCCCCTATGACCTGCTTCTTATGAATTATGATGTGAGCTGAATCGGGAAACAAATCAGGATGACGCTCATAAATCATATCATGAACTGTGATTACCAGCGGCTTTTTGTTGTGCTTAATAAAATAGGTATCAAAATAGGTGGGGTGGAGTAGGTCATAATTCCCAAACTTGATATACCGTTTTGAAAATTTCTTATTCCACTTATAAATCAAATCACGCTTGCCTGAAAATAACTTGTGGCCTAATACATTATTAAGAACCGGCTGCTGATCTTTTAAATACTCATTTTCAGAATATAAAACAGCAATTTTGCTGGTATAACCAATAAGCTCATTAATACCTTTGTTTAAACCGGCAAAATATCGGCTTATACCGCCGTACTTTTGCAGAGAAAACATTTGATGATCAAATAAGATTTTCACGATTGCAAGGTTAATTATCTGTATCTGCCCGGATCTTGCCGTAAAAGTTTCCCTTTAGTTCTTCTAAACATGAAACGCAGCCAAATTATAAGCCCATGGTTTTCAAGAATAAGTTTTGGCTTGTCTATATTAAATTCCACATCAACACCTGAAGATGCTCCGGTATGATTAAAATCTGCTACAATCAGGTCAAAATATCTAAAATGTAAGCCAGGATCCTTCCAGCACCGCATGTTTAATTCATGATCGGCAGATATTTTGTATTTCGTGTTAAACCTGTATTTATCAAAAACCCGTTTTGGATATATCATAGCCTGATGACAAATAGTACCTTTGGCATGCATATAAGCCGTTACCTGTCCACGGAATTTGATTTTTCTCAATAACACATTGGCATAATAAATTGTAGATTGATCTTTTACCTCGTAAGCCAGTTTAGAGAAATCATCAAACAAAACATCATCTGCACCTAAAAAGTATACCCATTCACCGGTAACATAATTCAGTGCTTTATTCATCGCATCATAAATGCCGCCATCTTTTTCGCTAAGCCATAAAGCTATTTTATGGTCATTTGCTTTAAGTATGTCAACGGTACCATCTGTGCTTAGGCCATCCATAACCACAATTTCGATGCTTGGGTAGGTTTGTGCATAAATACTATCAAGAGCAGCCTGTAAGCAATGCGCTACATTTAGTGTCACAATTATTATTGACAGTTTGCCTGGTTGTTGATCGTTGTTAATTGTCAATGCTATTATTTGTATAAATGTCTGAAATTTAAAAACACCAAATAAGGTATTGAACAAAGTTAACTTGTTAACCGCATTTCTGCGAATTTTGAGCCGTCTATATTGAGAGAGGAGTCAGCTAATGCAGCAAGAGTGTCATCGGTTGAAGCATCGTGAACCACCACATTCAATGTTTGGATAACGTTGACCAATAAGTATATCTTATCATTATCGCAAATACTGCTGACAATTACAGGTGCATGAAGCGATAGAAGCAAGAGGCTGATTAATCACGGCAGTTAAATATTGTAATTGAATTGTTTAAAAATAGGCCGCCAAAAATCAACATTCCGGTCCCAGGCATGACAACCAAACGGAAGCTCCTGATTAATACTTAATGCCAGGTCTGGAGCAAACTCAAAGGCAAACTTTAATCCTGTTTGCCACGAGGGTATATTAAGTAGCTTTTGCTTTCTATTTACCTCAATACTCCAAAACATATCCTCGTTATACTCGTGCGCAGTATTAGAAAGGTAAAAAGCAATTTGTGATTGCATGCTAATAGTTAGTTCTTTGAACTTCTTTGTGCGCCTTAACGACAGGCCACCATTTCCAACCTTATTCATAAATTGCCTGCTGCTGGGCACACCTTTACGCTTTACATTGAAACGTGTGTAAACATAGGCTTTGAGCTGCAATTCCCATCTTTTTAACAGTCCGTCGTTTTTAGTGCGAATCCAAGGTGCCCCTACATAATCAATATTTTGATTGCACCAGTAAACTAATTCGTCTTTAAATACAAAAGCATCCAACTGATAAATAAGCATATACTCGTAAGTAATAAATCTATCATAAAACTCTGTAGATAATAGTAAGCGATTGTAGCCGGCTATGCTCTTAAAATAATCGTCACTAAAACTCTCCTCACTATCAAAACTAAGCGTACGTGCTGCATCAGGTAAAGTCAGCGAGGCTGGTTTAACCGCAATAATTGTATAAGCCTTTAACATGTGCTGGCATTGCTGTAAAGCAATTATTTCGTAAGCAGATAAACTGCTACGATAAAAGGGAATAACAATAACCACTTTTGACGTATCCATTCGCATTAATTTTTTGCGTTGGCTAATTGTTCTACCAACGATTCAAAATGGTCTTGAAATAAGAAATCATGCGCGTATGGCCCTTCGGGTACCACGTTGATGATCTCTAAAGATAATTCAAGCATGCGAGGGGCTTTTAATCCTTCGGCTATAGAAAACGGAAACGATTGATTGCCAATAAAGAATTTACATCCGGCAATTATTTGAGCCATTTGCAGGAAGTTTTCCACCGATAGCCACTTTATACCGGGTAAGTGCTTTTTAATATCCTGGTATTCAGGCTCAATACCTATAAAAACCAAGTTATTGAATTTATTAAGGTAAGTATAGTCGATGGTTGTGTTTTGATAACGCCCACTGCGGGCAATAACAATGCTGTTGGCATATTTCACATCAGGCTCAACAGATAACCAAGACTTCCACAGTTCTGCATTTACCCCCGTAATGTACCCTACCCAGCGGGCTATGTTACCTTGCATAGGCAATATGCCCGCCCTAAAATAATCCATATCAATATGAATTTCTTCGTCTGTAAAAATCTTGCAGCTTTCTATATAGGGCTGTGTAGCTATAAGTGGTATAAGCAACGCAGCCATTTTATCATTCAGCATAACATTACCAACCGGGTGCGAGTTGTAGTTGGGTAAGTTATTAGGCCTGTTTAAACGCAAGTATACATTAACAGGTACACTGGTAAGTTCATTTATCCTTTTAATGGTGGCCAGTGCGTATATAATATCTCCGGCATTGCCGCTGTGTAAAACATTTAAGCAGCCAGCACTTTGAGCCACTGCCTTTATTTTCTCAATGTTATTAAGTTTACCCGAGCCAACAAGATGCTGGGTGAACTGCAGGTTGTTATAATTCTGCAAATCCCACTTATATTCTTTATAGGCAAAACGATTGGTATGTTTTAGCCATAATTTACTGAATATATCTTTCTTTTTAAACATGGTATCTAAATTACTCGCCGGTCTTCAAGCATTCTGCATAAAGCGCCAAATATTGCTGCGCTGTTTTCTCCCACGAAAATTGTTCGGCATGCGCTATGATGGCACCGGACCGGTCTTCATCCACATACCGCTGCATACCTTTATTGAAACCCTGCTGCATGTGCTCGGGTTCAAAATTATCAAAATAATAGGCCACATCTCCACCCACTTCGGGCAAAGAAGTGTATTTAGATAAAAATACCGGTTTACCAAAATACATGGCCTCAATAACCGGCAACCCAAAGCCTTCGGTTTTTGATGGAAAGATGAAGGCACTGCAATTTTTATAATACCAAGCCTTATCATCATCGGTTATGGCACCGGTCACTTTTACCCTATCCAGGCAATTATATTTTTCGGCCTCTTGTAATATTACCGCTTTATGTGGCGTTTCTGGGCCTGCTATAATGAGTTCATAATCATTATTTGCTAACAAAGCAGGTAACAAATGAAACCCCTTTTGCGGCGATAGCAAGCCAATAGTGAATAGGAAGGGCTTTTGCGGAACGTAAGCCGGTGTATGGTTATCAGGAACTACTAATTTATCGGCACCGTTATATATAACACTGATCTTTCCCTGAGCAGCGGGGCAAAATTTTAAAATATCGTTAGCTACGAATTGCGATATGGTAACCACCCGGTCGCATTGTGCTATGTATCGGTTTATTTTATTGACATGTGCTTTAATACGCCAAGGCTTACTCTTATTAAGGTGTACCTTATTAATATCATGAATGGTAAGCACCTTTTTGCCCTTTACCATACCTGGCTTTAAGCGGCAACGTTGATCGGTAAAATGAACCAGGTCAAACTTATGGTGCTGCGGAAAATACAATTGATGCCATTTTGATAAGTAAAGCAGGTTGGGCATACCTTCAAACTGGTAGTCGGTATCTTTAAACACATAGTAAGTTAAGTTGGCACTACCTGCGTTTTGCTGTATCATAGCATCACCCAAACCTTTTCCAAAAGAAAAGTAACCCGAGTTTGGGTTGATCATTGAATCGAACGTTACTAATATGGCTGGCTTGGACATCTTGTGTTCACAAATATAAAACTAAAATGACCATGCTTTTTATCCAAAGATTTAAGCATGGTCATTAACATATTGTTTCAGCGTCTTGTTTCCTGGCTATTGCTTCTATATTAGCTATTCATGATCTCTTCTATATGCTCTGCCTCAATTGGAATATTTGCCATCAAGTCGCGGTTGCCTCCAGGGGTTATTAAAATATCGTTTTCTAAGCGTATACCTAAACCTTCCTCAGCAATGTAAATACCCGGTTCGCAGGTTAAAATGTTACCAACTTCAAATGGTTTATAACGGCTGGCATAATCGTGCACATCTAAACCCAAATGGTGTGAAGTACCATGCATAAAGTATTTCTTATATATAGGTGCCTTGGGGTCCTGCTTTTCTACATCATGGCGGTCTAGTAAGCCTAAGCCAATCAGTTCACTGGTCATCACCTTGCCTACTTCATCATGGTATTCGTTCCAAACCGTTCCGGCAACCAGCATTTCAGTGGCCTCTTTCATTACGTGCAATACGGCATCGTACACTTTACGTTGGCGTGGCGTAAACCGTCCGCTCACCGGAACAGAGCGGCTCAGGTCGGCGTTGTAATTGGCATACTCGGCTCCAAAATCAAATAAAATCACATCACCGTCATTACAAACCTGGTTGTTATCTATATAATGTAACACAACGGCGTTAGGGCCTGATGCGATAATAGGTGTGTAAGCATGACCTGTGGCGCGCTGCCTAATGAATTCGTGTGTAATCTCTGCTTCTATTTCATACTCGGCAATGCCGGGCTTAACAAATTTAAGTACCCGGTTAAAGGCATCGCCGGTAATATCGCAAGCTTTTTGGGTCAGTTCAATTTCAGTGGCTGATTTGATTACCCTTAAGTCGCGCAGCAATGGGGCCGAGCGCTCATAATAGTGTAAAGGGTATTTTGCACGAAGGTCGGCCAAAAAGCGCAGGTCACGGTAAGGCACACCCGGTAAAAAGCGATCATTCTCATTCGTGTTTATATAAATGTGCTCGGCATAGTTCACAATACTATGCAGTATAGCGTCAAAATCGTGTAACCAATACACGTTGTTTATGCCTGAAGCCTGCCTTGCTTCTTGTTTGGTGTATTTATGGCCTTCCCATACAGCAATATATTCGTTGGTTTGTCTTAAAAAGAGTACTTCTCTGTATAGTGGATTAGGACAATCCGGAAAAAGCAACAATATACTTTGCTCCTGATCAATTCCGCTGAAGTAAAAAAAGTCAGCATTTTGCTTAAATACAAAATTCTGGTCGCCGCTGCGTGTATATTCGTCATTTGCATTAAACAGGGCAATAGAATGCGGCTTTAATCGTAAAACGAAATTATTTCTATTATTAATAAATAAGTTATTGTCTATAGGTAGATATTTCATAATTGATGCAGTTTTAATCTTTTTAAAACATTTTTTTCCATTTATTTGTCTCCAATATTAGAAAATTGGAACAGTGTTTGGTGATGCATCAAACATAAGTACTAATTTTTTAAAGTAAAATCACAATTAAAAATTGTTTAATCTTAAAACTATGAACTATTCTACATTAAAGAAAACGGCTGCTCTTTCAGTTGCGTCTTTACTGGCAGCAGGCATCGTAAGTGCCCAAACCATGTCAACAGACTCTACTAAAAGCATGTCAACAGGAACTGCCAAAGTGTTTGGCGGCAGAGGTCAGTACAACACTTGGAGCTTTGGCTTAAACGCTGGTGCAGTTTCTCCGGTTGTTGCTATCGGTGGTGTACATGATTACACAGACTACGTTGTATCGTTAGGTTACGGTGCTTCATTAAAATGGCAGTTAGCTCACTCTTTTGCATTACAATTAGATGCAAACGGTGGTAAAGTTGCTGGTAACAACAACAGCGCTATTGGCGGTACACGTGATGGTTTCCGTTCATACGATACCCGTTTCTGGCAAGGAACTTTGAGTGGTAAAGTAAACGTTGCTACTATCGATTTCTTACGTCGCAAAAACTCAGTTAACTTCTTCGTTAACGCGGGTGCTGGTATGATCTGGTACAACCCACACTACATTACTCAAAACAACACTGAAGGTCGTTACTTAAACACTGACGGTTCTAAACACTACGTTAAAAGTTTAGTAATCCCTGTAGGTGCTGGTGTTAAATTCAGACTATCTGATGCATTGGGCTTAAACTTAGGTTATACTGTTAACTTCACTGATGACGATAACTTAGACGCTTTGAAAAGAGCTTACCCAACCAAAGACAAATATTCTTACGGTTACGGTGGTCTTGAGTACACTTTCGGTTCAAGTTCAAAACCAAACTTAGAGTGGGTTAACCCGGTAGCTATGATGTACGATGAATTGTACGATGCTGCTTTACGTCAAGAAGTTGAAGCTTTAAAAGGTCGTGTTACTAACGTTGAAAACGCAGTTAACGATTTGAAAAAAGATTCTGATGGTGACGGTGTTTCTGATCAATTTGACAAATGCCCTAACACTCCAGCTGGTACTGTAGTTGATGGTGCTGGTTGCCCAATCAAATTCCCAGCTGCTGATTCAGTTGCTACTACTGCTGCTGCTTACTCAAACATCCAGTTTGATTTTGATAGCTCTGTATTAAGAACTTCTTCTTACAGCGTTTTAGATGCAGTTTCTGCTGACTTACGTGCTACTTCTGGTAAAACTGTAACTTTAACTGGTTATGCTTCATCTGAAGGTACTGCTGCTCACAACATCCGTTTATCTAAAGACCGTGCTAACTCAGTAAAAACTTACTTAGTAAACTCAGGTGTTGAAGCTAAACGTGTTAAAGTAAAAGGTGCTGGTGAAACCAACCCAATTGCTGACAATTCAACTGAAGAAGGACGTGTAATGAACCGTCGCGTTGAATTTGCTCAAATGTAATTAATACAAAAATTAATACTTTTAAAAGGCTCCGGATAACCCGGAGCCTTTTTTTGTTTACTTTTGTTTATGTACTTCTTCCGAAAAAAAGACGACAACAGGCCCAAAAGCTTCAATTTAAAGGTAATGCATACCATTAATGCCATTGCCATTATTATGTTTCTGACAGCCATTTTATGGAAGCTGTTTAACGTATTTATCCTTAAAAAATAATGAGCACTATAATTAACACACCTAATGCACCTGCACCTATTGGCCCTTACAACCAAGCTGTATTTGCTGGTAATTTACTTTTTATATCAGGTCAGATTGCTCTTGACGCCCAAACCGGCGAACTGGTAATGCCTGATCTGGCTACTGAAACACATAAGGTAATGGCCAACATTAAATCTATCTTAACCGAGGCAGGACTTGATTTTGGTGCCATTGTAAAAACAAGTATTTTTTTGAAAGATATGGGCGATTTTGCACAGGTAAATGAAATTTACGGTTCATATTTTTCAGGAAATTTTCCTGCCCGCGAAACCATACAGGTTGCCAGTTTACCTAAGAATGTAAACGTTGAAATTTCGGTTACTGCTTATAAAGCCTAACCCGTTGTTAGCAAGTTAACAAATTGAATTCGCAGGTATTTCAAACACCCATTGAATATTTAAAAGGTGTGGGCACCGCCCGTGCCGAGGTACTTAAAAAAGACCTTGGCATTTTTAAATATGAAGACCTGCTACGGCATTTTCCTTTCAAGTATATTGACCGTACCCGGTTTTACAAGATCAGGGATATCAATCCCGAATTACCGCATGTACAGGTAGTAGCCCGTCTAACCCACAAAGAGATATTGGGCGAAAAGCACACCAAACGCCTCATTGTGCACGCACAGGATGATACCGGCGTAATGGAGCTTGCCTGGTTTCAAGGCATTAAATGGGCTGAAAAAAACCTGGTAATTGGTAAAGCTTACATCATTTTTGGCAAGCCTGGCATGTTCAATGGCAAGGCTCAAATGGCCCACCCCGAAATTGAGCCGTATTCGCCCGAAGCTTTAAAGGGTAAAGGCAATGTCTCACTGCAACCGGGTTATAACTCTACCGAAAAGCTTAAAACCTTCTCTCTAGACAGTAAAGGCCTGCAAAAGCTCGTCGCTATTTTACTCGATCAGTTTGCGCGTGAGATATCTGAAATTTTACCGCAATACCTGCTCCAAAAACTTAATCTAATGAGCAGGGTTGATGCATACCGCAACATTCATTTTCCTGAAAATGCCACGCTCCTTTATGAAGCACAGCGCAGGCTTAAGTTTGAAGAGCTTTTTTTGATTCAGCTGCGCCTGCTAAAATCCAAACTATTGCGTACGCAAAAATTTAAGGGAAACATTTTTGGGAGCGTTGGCCAATGTTTTAATACATTTTACCATGACAAAATCCCGTTCCCACTCACCAATGCGCAAAAACGTGTATTAAAAGAAATACGGTTAGATACGCAGCGCGGTGTTCAAATGAACCGGTTGCTGCAGGGCGATGTAGGTAGTGGTAAAACGGTAGTGGCGCTTATGAGTATGTTGCTGGCTATTGATAATGGCTTTCAAACCTGCATAATGGCCCCTACCGAAATTTTGGCCAACCAGCATTTTATCTCTATAAAGCAGTTGCTGGGCGATGACTTTGTTGAAGTAGCCCTGCTTACCGGCTCCGTTAAGAAAAAAGACCGTAAGATCATTCACGAAAATTTGGAGAACGGAAAGCTTAAAATATTGATAGGTACCCATGCCTTAATTGAAGATGCCGTGCAGTTTCAAAATCTGGGCTTTGTGGTAATTGATGAGCAGCATCGCTTCGGCGTAGAGCAACGCGCCAAGCTTTGGCGCAAAAACACCATTCCGCCGCATGTATTGGTTATGACGGCTACTCCCATACCCCGCACGCTGGCTATGACATTGTATGGCGACCTGGATGTATCGGTAATTGATGAACTGCCGGCAGGACGTAAACCCATTGAGACCTTGCACTTTTATGAAAGCCAGCGCCTGCAAATGTTTGGCTTAATTAAACGCGAAATTACGCTGGGACGACAGGTATATGTGGTTTACCCACTTATACAAGAAAGTGAGAAACTGGACCTGAAGAACCTGATGGATGGTTATGAAACCATGTCGAGAGAGTTTCCTCTACCTCAATACAGATTAAGTGTAGTACATGGTAAGATACCTGCTGCCGATAAAGCGTTTGAAATGCAGCGCTTTGTAAAAGGCGACACACAAATTATGGTGGCCACTACGGTAATTGAAGTGGGCGTAAACGTGCCCAATGCCTCGGTGATGATTATTGAAAATGCCGAACGCTTTGGTTTATCGCAACTGCACCAGTTACGCGGGCGTGTGGGCCGTGGTGCCGAGCAGTCTTATTGTATCTTGATGAGCGGTGGTAAACTAAGCCGTGAAGGCCGCATACGTTTAGATACCATGGTACGCACCAATAACGGTTTCGAAATATCGGAGATTGACCTGCAGCTACGCGGCCCGGGAAATATTGAAGGCACGCAGCAAAGCGGTGTATTAGACCTTAAACTGGCCGACTTAGCTACCGACCAGGAAATATTATTACAGGCCCGTAAAATAGTGGAAGATATATTTGCACGCGATCCTCAACTGGCGCTACCCGAGCACCAGGTACTGCACTATGCATTTGCTTCTAAAAATGCCGGTTTAAGTTGGGATAAAATTTCCTAATCGCTATCTTAACGGCATCAAACGCCATTCTTTCATGAAACTAAAATCTACCGCGCTTTCTTTAGCAGCTGCCATTGGCTTATCCTTTTCGGCCAGTGCACAAACCGATTCTTTAATGCTCCGCAAAATATTTGATGAAGCTTTGGTAAACGGCCAGTGTTATGACAATCTTCGCTACCTGTGTAAAAAGATAGGCCCAAGATTAAGCGGCTCGGCAGGCGCACAAAAGTCGGTAGAATGGAGTAAGAAACTCATGGAAGGTTACGGCTTTGATAAGGTTTACCTGCAAGAAGTGATGGTACCGCACTGGGTCCGCGGCGAAAAGGAACAGGGCTTTATTGTAACAGGTAATATCCGCACGCCTGTAGCGCTGGCAGCACTGGGTATGTCGGTTGGTACGCCAAAAACAGGCATTACTGCCGAGGTAATTGAACTGCAAAGCCTTAAAGAACTGGAAACCTTAGGCGAAGCTAAGATCAAAGGTAAAATCGTTTTCTTTAACCGCCCTTTTGACGAACGTTTTGTTGAAGCAGGAGGTGCTTATGGTACCGCCGGCGATCAGCGTAATGCAGGCCCGGGGGCAGCATCAAAATATGGTGCCGTAGCTGTTATTGTTCGCTCGCTTACCAGCGCACTCGATAATTATCCGCACACCGGAGGCACCAGCTATGGCACTAATAAGCCTATCCCGGCAGCGGCCCTATCTACGGTTGCGGCTAATAAACTAAGCGCTATGCTAAAGCAAAAGAATGCAGTGCCGGTAAAGTTCTTTTTAAGAACCAATTGTGAAACCCTGCCCGATGTTTTATCATACAATGTTATAGGCGAAATTAAGGGTACCGAAAACACTAACAAGTATATCACCGTCGGTGGTCACTTAGACTCATGGGACCTGGCCGAAGGCGCACATGACGATGGTACAGGTGTGATGCAATCGGCAGAAGTACTGCGTATTTTTAAAGCATTAGGCTACCGCCCTAAGAACAACGTTCGTGCTGTGTTTTTTATGAACGAGGAGAACGGCCACAAAGGTGGTATCAAATATGCCGAACAGGCTTTGGCCGATAAAGAAGAGCATATTGCCGCTATAGAAACAGACGAAGGTGGTTTTACACCACGTGGTTTCAGCTTTGAGCGAGCTACTCCGGTATTCTTAAAAGGTATTAATCAGCAATGGAAACAATTATTTGAGCCTTACGAAGCCGACCGCTTAACGGCTGGCGGCGGCGGCACAGATATTGGCCCTTTACGACAAACCCACCCCAACATACAATTGATCGGTTTCCGCCCCGATTCGCAACGGTATTTCGATATTCACCACACACCCAACGATGTGTTTGAGAATGTGAACAAACGTGAACTGGAATTGGGTGCTGCTTCTATTGCATCTTTGATTTACCTGATAGATCAGCATGGGTTAAGTTTTTAATATTATGGGTAAACTGATGTGTTGCAAATCCTTAAATTTGCAGCACATCATAAACGCTTAGTGAAATTGGAAGAACGACAGGATACCCCGGTAAAGAAAGACTCATTTGCTGCATTACGCTATAAAGATTTTCGCGCATACTTAGGTATGCGTTTCTTTTTTACGTTTGCCTACCAAATGCAGGCCGTAGTGCTCGGTTTTTATATTTACCAGCTTACGCATAGCAAACTGGCTATTGGAGCCATAGGTTTGTGCGAGGCTATCCCTGCAATAAGTATTGCCCTTTATGGCGGCTACATTGCCGATAAATACGAAAAGCGCAAACTCCTGCTCATGGTTTTTGCGGTGGTATTTTTATCTTCTTTTTCCATTTTTTTGGCTACAAACGAAGGAATGAGGCAGTATATTCCTACCAACCGTATTGCTACCATTATTTATGTTATGGTATTTTTTAACGGTGTAGCACGAGCCTTTTACGGCCCGGCAACTTTTTCAGTATATGCACAAAGTATTCCTAAAGAACTTTATCCTAACGGGAGTACCTGGAGCAGTTCGACTTGGCAAATTGCAACTATTTTGGGGCCAGCAGCAGGCGGTTTAATTTTTGGACATTGGGGTATAACGCCAACGTTTATTTTGATCGTTAGCCTGTTATTGATCTCATTTGTTCTAACCTATTTTCTTCGCACTTATCCACCCATATTTGTACCTAAAGAAAGCATTTTCAAGAGCTTATCAGAAGGAATAAGCTTTGTTTTCAAAAATAAAATGATGCTTGGAGCCATGAGCCTCGATCTGTTTTCGGTGTTTTTTGGAGGTGCAATTGCTTTATTGCCTGTGTTTGCACACGATATTTTAAAGGTAGGTTCTGAAGGTTTAGGCTTTATGCGGGCCACAACAGCATCTGGTGCAGTACTTACCATGTTAGCTATGACACGCTTCTCACCCATGAACCGCCCTTGGCGAAATTTGCTGATTGCAGTTACCGGCTTTGGGCTTTCTATTTTATGCTTCGGCTTATCTAAAAACTTCTATATCTCGTTAATATTCCTTTTTACCGAAGGCGCCTTTGACAGCATCAGTGTAATTATACGCAGTACATTGATGCAGTTATTAACGCCCGACGAAATGCGTGGCAGGGTATCGGCAGTAAATTCGATGTTTATCGGTTCTTCAAACGAAATTGGCGAGTTTGAATCGGGCTTAACAGGTGAATTAATGGGCACCGTACCTTCGGTGGTATTCGGCGCCTGCATGACGCTATCCATCGTTACTATAACATTCTTTAAAACGCGCAGCCTCATTCCAACAAAGCTGAGCGATATAAGCAGTGCAAACAAAAAGGAGTAAGCGTTGGCTTACTCCTTTTTGATACAATTACTTCTTATTAACACTAAACCTCTTCTGCTTCAGTAATTTGAATCTTTAAAAAAGACATTTGCAGTAACCTGCTGCATGTATTATCTAAATGAGTTGCAACTTTTTAAACCCAATGTACTACAACAGCAAACACATTATTGCGCATCGGCCGTATACTTTTCGCCAATTTGCTGGCGCCACATCGCATAATACAGGCCTTTTTGTAACAAAAGTTCGGTATGGTGCCCCTCTTCAATAATATTCCCCTTTTCGAGCACGTAAATTTTATCGGCGTGCATAATGGTACTTAAACGGTGGGCAATAAGTATGGTAATGTGGTCCTGATGCTCAGATACGTCTTTTATAGTTTCTGTGATCTCTTCTTCGGTTAAAGAATCGAGTGCAGAGGTAGCCTCATCAAATACCAGGATATCGGGCTTGCGCAGTAAAGCCCGGGCTATAGATAAACGCTGCTTTTCGCCACCCGATACTTTTACACCACCCTCACCTATCACAGTATCCAAACCGTTATCTGCACGGGCAAGCAGGCCTTGGCATGCAGCACGGTGCAACACATGCATACACTCCTCATCGGTAGCACCCGGACGAACAAATTGCAAATTTTCGCGAATACTTCCCGAAAACAGCTGCGTATCCTGGGTTACAAAGCCAATGCGCTCGCGTAAGTGGTCTAAATCTAATTCTTTACTAAGTACACCATTATACAAAATATCTCCTTCCATAGGCTGGTATAAGCCTACCAGCAACTTAACCAAAGTGGTTTTACCCGAGCCCGATGGACCAACAAACGCAATGGTATGCCCTGTTTTAACATCAAAGCTTATATGGTTAAGTGCATTACGGTTAGCGGTAAGGTGTTTAAAGCTTACATTAAAGAAAGTAAGGTCTTTAACTTTCTCCAACAAAACAGGTTTTTCGGGTTTAACTTCAACTGGCGTACTAACGATACCTTCAAAATTTGCCAGCGATACCTGTGCCTCACGCCATGATAGGATAACGTTACCTAATTCTTGTAATGGATTAAAGAGGAAGAAAGAGTAAAACAAGAAACTAAAGTATTGACCCGGTGAAATAGTTCCCTCAAAAATAAGCAACAGCAAGATGATGACCATAACACTGCGCACCAGATTTACGGTAGTGCCCTGCACAAAGCTCATACTGCGTACAAACTTTACCTTTTTTAGCTCGAGGTCTAATATTTTGTAAGTGGTTTTATTCAGGCGGTCAATCTCCTGGTTTACCAGGCCGAGGCTTTTTACCAGTTCAATATTTCTTAAAGATTCGGTTGTGGAACCGGCCAGTGCCGTAGTTTGTGTTACTATTTTGCGTTGAATGGTTTTAATGCGCTTGCTTAATGCAGTACTTACAAAGGCAATTACTGGTATAGCGGCAAAGTAAACCAAGGTTACCTTGTAGCTTACGTTAACAGAGTATACAATTACAAACACCATCCCCACCAAACTCACAAACAGCACGCTAATAAAGGAAGTGATAAATTTTTCACAATCTAAACGTACCTTTTGCAGAATGCCCAAAGTTTCGCCGCTGCGCTGATCTTCAAATACCTGGTAAGGCAGTTCGAGCGAGTGCTTCAACCCATCTGCATACATGTTGGCGCCAACTTTTTGAGTGATGATGTTGGTAAAGTAATCCTGGAAGTTTTTGGCAATACGCGATACCATAGCCGCCCCTACCGCCAAACCAACCCAAGTTAAAATGCCCCATACAAATTCATGATGGGTAAGCTGGGTACGTTTTTCAATAAACCTGTCGACTATGCGGCCGGTAATGTAAGGGTCGAGCAGAGAGAAGCCAATGTTTACGGCCGCTAAGCCCAAAGCCATCAGTACTATTAAGCGATATTTTTTTAGGTATGATAAGAGTATCTTCATGAGTTAGCGCAAAAATAAAAAAGGGAATGGTGCAATGCACTCATTCCCTTTAATTTGACGCTAACATAACATCCACCCCCTCTAAATCTCCCCAAAGGGGGAGACTTGAAGATAAGCTTTTGCTCCCTCCCCTTTGGGGAGGGCTGGGGAGGGGTGTTACACCGTCATAATATCTTTTTCCTTGGCGTCAGCCAGTTGGTCTACTTTAATAATGTAACCATCCACCAGCTTTTGCACATCGGCCTCACCTACTTTGATCTCGTCTTCAGATACGCCTTCGGTTTTAAGCTTTTTGATTTTCTCGTTGATATCCTTACGGATGTTACGAATGGCTACTTTACCGAATTCTGCTTCACCCTTTAGTTTTTTAACCATTTCGCGGCGGCGTTCTTCGGTTAATGGCGGTACATTAATGCGGATAATGATACCATCATTTTGCGGGTTTAAACCCAGGCTCGATTCTTTAATAGCTTTCTCAATAGCACCTAATAAAGATTTTTCCCAAGGCTGTATGATCAGCGTGCGGGCATCAGGTGTATTTACGCTGCCTACCTGAGACAACGGCGTTGCGCTGCCATAATAGTCTACCATAATACCATCCAGCATAGCCGGATTAGCTTTGCCTGCACGTATTTTAGATAACTCGTTATCACAATGATCAATGGCTTTTTCCATTAAAGCCTTTGCATCATTCATTTGTTTTTTAATGAGTTCGCTCATTGTTATTTATGTTTATAAAATACAAAGTTAAAAAATTAGAAGCAAGAGCCAAGAACCAAGAGACAAGATAAAATCTCTCTTGATTCCTGGCTCTTGCTTATTGTCTCTCTATTATCTCACCAGCGTACCCACGTGTTCGCCCTGGGCTATTTTCATAAAGTTGCCTTCTTTGTTCATATCAAATACGATGATAGGCAGGCTATTTTCCTGGCAAAGGGTAAAGGCGGTCATGTCCATTACGTTTAATCCTTTGTTGTATACTTCCTGGAAACTTACTTCGTCGTACTTAGTAGCGGTTGGGTCTTTCTCCGGGTCGGCGGTGTAAATGCCATCTACGCGTGTACCTTTCAATACCACATCGGCTTTCATTTCAATAGCACGTAAAGAAGCTGCAGTATCAGTAGTAAAGTATGGGTTACCTGTACCAGCACCGAAAATCACAATTTTACCGGTTTCTAAGTGCGACATGGCACGGCGGCGGATGTAAGGCTCACAGATCTGCTCCATTTTAATGGCCGATTGTAAACGCGTATCTACACCAATACCTTCTAAAGCACTTTGCAAAGCCATGCAGTTAATTACGGTGGCAAGCATGCCCATGTAATCGGCCTGAGCGCGCTCCATCCCCGATTTTTCGGCGCTTAATCCTCTAAAAATATTACCTCCACCAACAACAATGGCAATTTCAATACCGGCTTCGCTTACGTTCTTAATGTCGTGGGCGTATTGCAGTACGCGGTTGTTATCAATGCCATATTGCCGCTCACCCATTAATGATTCGCCGCTTAGTTTCAGTAAGATTCTTTTGTATTTCATGTGTGCAGATGAGTAATTGTAGTAACTGGTTAAATATGTTTAGTTATGTTTTTGCCTTTATAAATTGTAAATCCAGAATTAAATTCCGCATCAAAAATAATTAAATCCGCGTCATATCCGGCCTCTACTTTTCCTTTCGTTTTCAACGCTGCCAATTGTGCCGGGTAAAGCGATGCCATGTTAACCGCCTCGGGCAAACCGATATTAGCATAATTTACGCAGTTTTTAACAGCTTTGAGCATAGTTATTGCCGAGCCGGATAAAGTGCCATCGGGCATTACATACCTATCGTCTTGAAGCTGATGCGGGTAATTACCCTCGGTTGCTGCTGTTACGGCATCAGTAATCAAAAATAGCTTGTCGCCTAATTCGCGCTTGGCCAATGCAATCATGGCAAAATCAACGTGTATGCCATCGGCCACTATGCTGGTATAGGGTTTAGCTTCAAATATAGCCGGAATAATACCCGGCTCGCGGTGATGCATGGGCGGCATTGCGTTATATAAATGAGTGACCGCCTGGATGGTATTATTGAGATACGCTTTAGCCTGCGTATAAGTAGCATTACTATGCCCCGATGAAAGGATGATATTTTGCTTATTAAGGTAACTGATCACTTCGTCATCCTGTAATTCGGGTGCCAGAGTAATCATCTTAATCTCCCCTTTGGCTACCTCAATCCAGTGCTTTACTTCGTTAAGCGTCGCTTTTTTGATGAACTTTTCGGGATGCGCACCTTTGCGCAAGGCATTAATGTAGGGGCCTTCCAAGTGTAAGCCTAAAAAGTTGCCTATGGCATTTGGGCGGTATACCTTAGCAGCTTCAATGGCGGCCAGCACCACCTCATCACTGTTAGTGGCTACGGTTGCGAAAAAGCCGGTACATCCCTGGTCTAACAGGGTAAGCTCCATTTGCTTTAAAGCAGCTGCGCTTGGCAAGCTGCCAAACAACGCGCCGCCTGCTCCATAGATCTGCAAATCGATGAATCCGGGAGCCAGGTAAGCGCCTTTTAGGTCAATACGTTCAGCATCGACAGGAATATCAGCAAGGGTAACAACGGATAAGATTTTATCCTCTTTTAAAATAACAGCCTTGCCTTCGGTAATGTTACCGTTGGATACAATTTGAGTATTGTATAAAGCTGTTAACACGGGCAAAAAAAATTAAAAGGCAAAAAAAATCCCCGCCTTTAAAAGGCGGGGATAATAAATTATGCTCCTAAAGCTACTCGCTTAAATGCGGTTACTGTAAGGCCTTTTTCTACGCTGTCCAAAAATTGGGCAACGTTTTTAGAAGAATCTTTTACGAACTCTTGGTTTAATAACGTAGAGTCTTTGTAGAACTTGTTCAGTTTACCGGCAGCAATTTTTTCTACCATGGCTTCTGGTTTACCTTCGGCACGGATCTGCTCTTTAGCAATTTCCATTTCACGCTCAATGATAGTTGCATCAACATCACCTTTATCTAAAGCGGCAGGGTTCATGGCTGCAATTTGCATAGCCACGTCTTTACCAGCTTCATCGGCACCTGCAAAGTTAGCACTTAAGCCAACCAATACACCTAAACGAAAGTTACCGTGAATGTAAGCAACAATTTTTTCGCCTTCTAAAACGGCATATTTAGATACACCAATTTTTTCACCGATTTTACCAGTCATGGCTGTAGTAGCCTCACCAATAGTAACACGGCCAACTTCGGTATCAATTTCTAAAGCGTTTACTTCTTCGGCAGTTGCGGGTAAAGCTTGTACAGCTTCGTTAGCAATAGCATTAGCAAAAGCAATAAATTCTGCGTTTTTAGCTACGAAATCAGTTTCGCAGTTTAACTCGATAATTACACCGCGTTTGCCATCTTCTGAAGTACGGGCAATAACCACACCCTCGTTAGACTCACGGTCTTGACGGCTGGCAGCTACTTTAGCGCCTTTTTTTCTTAAAAAGTCAATAGCTGCTTCAAAGTCGCCGTTAGTTTCGGTCAGGGCTTTTTTGCAATCCATCATACCTGCACCTGTTTGCTGGCGCAGTTTGTTTACGTCTGATGCAGAAATTTGTACTGTAGACATTGTTGAGTTATGTGTTGTATGTTGTGAGTTGTAAAACAATCCACAGCAAAATTAATAATCTGTTTTATACATTAAAAGTTGTCAATTACAAATTGGCGGTACTAATACCTGCAACTTACAACTGACAACTTAAAAAATTATTTTACTTATGCGCCCTGGCCTTCAGTAGCTGAGCTATCAGTTACGTTATCAGGAGCTTCGGTAGTAGCAGCAGCTTCTACGGCATCAGCAGTTACAGCGCCTCTTCTTTTGCGGCCGCCTTCGGTAGCTTCGCCACCGTCAACTTTAGCTTTAGCAGCTGCACCTTCTTTTTCAGCTTCGTCGTCTTTATCGCGTTTGCGCTCGTCTAAACCTTCTTGTATAGCCTGGATAATGATACCGGTTACCAAAGAGATTGATTTAGTAGCATCATCATTTGCCGGGATAGGGAAATCGATGTTTGAAGGATCAGAGTTAGTATCCACCATTGCAAAGGTTGGGATGTTTAACTTTAATGCTTCAGAAACTGCGATGTGCTCTTTCTTAACGTCGATCAGGAATAAAGCGGCTGGTAAGCGGTTAAGGTCGGCAATACCGCCTAATAAGCTTTCCAGTTTAATACGCTCACGCTGAATCATCAAACGCTCTTTCTTAGAAAGGTTGCTGTAAGTACCATCTTTAGTCAATTTATCGATGTTAGACATCTTTTTGATTGACTTGCGTACAGTAGCAAAGTTAGTTAACATACCACCTAACCAACGCTCGGTTACGAAAGGCATGTTTACAGTTTTTGCATAATCGGCAACGATGTCTTTTGCTTGTTTCTTGGTAGCAACAAACAAAACCTTACGGCCTGATTTTACAATTTGTTTTATAGCGGCAGCAGCCTCTTCAACCTTAGTTAAGGTTTTATTTAAATCGATAATGTGGATACCGTTGCGCTCCATGAAAATGTACTGAGCCATTTTCGGATCCCACTTACGGGTAAGGTGACCAAAGTGTACACCTGCATCCAGTAAATCCTGATATGTTGTTCTTGCCATTGTTGTGTCCTCCTTAAAATATTAACGTTTACTGAATTGGAATTTACGACGTGCTTTCTTACGGCCTGGTTTCTTACGCTCCACCATACGTGGGTCACGAGTCATTAAGCCTTTAGCACGCAATGCAGGTTTCTTTTCAGCATCGAGTTCAACAATAGCTTTGGCAATAGCTAAACGAACGGCCTCAGCCTGTCCTTTTACACCACCACCGGCAACGTTTGCAATAATGTCAAATTTACCTTCAGAAGCTGATACCAGTAATGATTGGGTAGCAACGTATTGCAAAGGTAAAGTTGGGAAATATTCTTTGTAATCTTTACCGTTAACGGTAAGGGCGCCTGCACCATCGTTTAAGTAAACGCGTGCAACAGCTGTTTTTCTTCTGCCTGAAGTGTTAGTTGTTGGCATTTTTTCTTTTCTCCTTTAAAATTAAAAAGTTAATGGTGTAGGGTTTTGTGCGGCATGAGGATGCTCTGCGCCTGCGTATACATGCAGGTTGCCATAAATGGCGCGGCCCAAACGATTTTTAGGTAACATACCACGAACGGCTTTTTCAATTACGCGCTCAGGGAATTTAGCCATTAACTCCTTAGGAGAAATGAAACGCTGACCACCTGGATAACCAGTGTAAGAAACATATTGCTTGGCGGCAAATTTGTTTCCGGTCAGTTTTACCTTGTCTGCATTAATAACGATCACGTTATCACCGCAGTCTACGTTTGGGGTGAAGCCTGGCTTATGTTTACCTCTGATGATTGCTGCAATCTTAGAGGTTAAGCGCCCCAAAATCTCGCCTTGTGCGTCAACAACAACCCATTGTTTGTTAACAGTCGCCTTGTTGGCCGAGACAGTTTTGTAACTTAACGTATTCACTTGCTTTAAATTAAATTATATTAAACAGTTTACTATACCCCGTAATTTCGGGACTGCAAAGATATGGGTATTTGTTTAATTTACAAGTGGTTTGTGAGATATTTTTTGGAGATTTACCTTGATATATACCACATTGATGACTTACACATTATTAATAAAGTATATATATCTAAAGATAATAAGATATCAAGCAGTTATATTAGTAAGCTATCGTAATCGCCTGTTGGGAGAACCTTAGGAACTAAGCGCTGAACGAGTAAGGTTGATGCAAATAAAACAGCCCGTAACATTTGGTATGCTATGGGCTGTTTTCAATTCATATGGAAATTTCTGAATGGAAGGATTAACGTTTTGATGGCAGATCAAACCTGTCGAGTTCCATAACTTTGGTCCAGGCAGCTACAAAATCATTAATAAATTTTTCGCGGCCATCAGCACTTGCGTAAACTTCAGCAATGGCGCGCAATTCGGAGTTGGAGCCAAATACCAGGTCGGCACGGGTGGCCGTCCATTTTAATTCGCCGGTATTGCGGTTACGGCCTTCATAGACTTCAATATCGCCATTCACTGCTTTCCAGGCAGTTCCCATATCCAGTAGGTTTACAAAGAAATCGTTAGTAAGCCGGCCAGGGTTGGCCGTGAATACACCATGTGAAGAACCATCATAATTGGCACCCAGCATGCGTAAACCTCCAATAAGCACCGTTAACTCCGGCGCGGTAAGCGTAAGTAATTGCGCTTTGTCTATTAAAAAATCTTCGGTTGATACCGGTGGTTTAGATTTTCCATAGTTACGGAAGCCATCGGCAATTGGTTCGAGGTAGCTAAATGACTCTACGTCGGTTTGCTCTTGCGAAGCATCCATACGGCCGGCAGCAAAAGGAACCGTAATATTATGACCGGCATCCTGAGCTGCTTTTTTAACACCTACTGCACCAGCCAGCACAATAATGTCGGCCAGGGAAATTTTCTTGCCGCCTTCTTGCCCATTGTTAAACTCGTGCTGTATGCCTTCTAACACATTCAATACCTTTTGCAGTTGCACCGGATTGTTTACTTTCCAGTCTTTTTGAGGCGATAAGCGAATGCGTGCGCCGTTAGCACCACCCCGTTTATCAGACCCACGGAACGTTGAGGCAGAAGCCCAGGCGATAGAAACCAGTTCTGAAACAGTTAAACCTGATGCTAAAATCTTTTCTCTCAAAACGTCTACATCGCTCTCCTCAAGCAGCGCGTGATCTACGGCAGGGATAGGATCTTGCCAAAGCAACTCCTCCTGCGGTACATCAGGGCCCAGGTAGCGCTCTTTGGGACCCATATCGCGGTGCGTTAACTTATACCATGCCCGGGCAAAAGCATCAGCAAAAGCGTCCGGGTTTTCTAAGAAGTGTCTGGATACCTTTTCGTAAGCAGGGTCTACCCGCAAAGCAATATCGGTAGTTAACATAGTAGGCAGATGCTTCTTTTCAGTATCATAAGCGTCTGGTATAATGGCTTCAGCATTTTTAGCTACCCATTGGTGCGCACCGGCCGGGCTTTTAGTTAATTCCCATTCAAAACCAAAAAGGTTTTCAAAATAGTTATTGCTCCATTGCGTTGGTGTTGTGGTCCAGGTCACTTCCAGTCCGCTGGTAATGGTATCTGCACCCTTGCCCGAGCCGTAGCTATTGTTCCAGCCAAAGCCCTGTTGCTCGATGCTTGATGCCTCGGGCTCTTTACCCACATGGTCTGATGGTGCGGCGCCGTGAGTTTTTCCAAATGTATGTCCGCCTGCTATTAAAGCTACAGTTTCTTCATCGTTCATGGCCATACGGCCAAAAGTATCGCGAATATCCTTAGCTGATAAAAGCGGATCGGGGTTACCATCCGGCCCTTCGGGGTTTACGTAAATTAACCCCATTTGCACAGCTGCCAACGGCTTTTCAAGGTTACGGGTATGTACATCGCCATCAGCATTATCATCCGATACCAGCACACCACCACCTTCAACACCAGGAGAGCCATGGGCATAGCGCAGATCGCCGCCCAGCCAGGTGGTTTCCGAACCCCAGTAAACCGATTCATCGGCCTCCCATACATCCTCGCGGCCGCCGCCAAAACCAAAGGTCTTAAAGCCCATAGATTCTAATGCAACGTTACCAGTAAGAATCATTAAATCGGCCCATGATATTTTACGGCCATATTTTTGTTTAATGGGCCACAGCAATCGGCGGGCCTTATCTAAACTTACGTTATCAGGCCAACTGTTGAGCGGCGCAAAACGCTGCAAACCTGCGCCACCGCCGCCACGGCCATCAGTTACACGGTAAGTACCGGCACTGTGCCAGGCCATGCGGATAAACAAACCGCCGTAATGGCCAAAATCTGCAGGCCACCAATCTTGAGAATCGGTCATCAATGCATGCAACTCTTGTTTTAAAGCCTCCAGGTCAAGGCTATTGAAGGCCTCGGTATAGTCAAAATCTTTATCCATGGGGTTTGATAAAGACGACTGCTGGCGCAATATATTTAGTTTTAACTGATTGGGCCACCAGTTACTGTTACGTGTACCACCGCCGCCAATGCTATGTTTTACGGCTCCGTGAGGAAATGGGCATTTACCAATGCTGTTAGGATCTTTTTCCATAATTGATTTCAGGTTTACAGAATTTAATATTCGCTTAGATTTATTTATAGCTTCTAACTATACATACAAATGTAGCTGTACAAACAAGTACTTGTATCAGTATCAAATAATAATATGCTCTATAAGTTTTAGTTATACTTTTGCGAAACAGCATTGCGATTATCAATAGTTTTATAAAAAAGCGCTACTGCTTTTTGGACTGCGTCCTATAAAAACCAACCAGATTTCTTCAGTTTAATGCATCATAGTAGATGGAAAATTATACTGCTATTTTAACATACTGCTTTATAGACATTTAATTATCTTTACCCTATCTTATGAAATCAATACCGACTCTGATAGGCGCTATATTTTTAGCTGTATTTTTCTCCTCTTGCAATAAAGAAGCCACTGTTAGCCCACAGGTGTCAAGCACACCACTAACCGGCACTGGTACTGGCGGAGGCACTGGCACGGGTGGTGGCACCACGCCTACTCCACCTGTTAGCTCTACAGACTACCAGCCCCTCACCACAGGCACTACCTGGCGCTATCAAAACATACAAGAGGGCAAAACAGACACAAGCACGCTCACCATTACAGGGAAAACTAAAATTATTGACGCTAAAACCTTTTTCGAGATCATTGAAAAAACGGGCGCAGTATTAGACACCAGCTATTACTACAAGGGCAATAATATTTACATCTCCAACACGCAAAATTATGCGGATGGTATAGGAACCGAGTTTGTTTACCTTCATGATAACGAAGCCGTTGGTTATACCTGGAGCGGACAGGCCGTTGCCAGCAACCCTCTGGTTACCGGCACCTACACCGGCAAAATTCTTGAAAAGGACATTTCGAAAACCATTTTGGGCAAGGTATACACCAGCGTAATTCACACGCAAATAATCATGACCATTACCGTTTTTGGCTTACCTGGTACTATAACTAATGATATGTATGTGGCCAAAGGCATTGGCATAGTTCAGGCCGATATTAATGATGGCAGCGATATCATCACTGCAAAAATTATCGACTACAGTATTAAATAATATAGCACCCCGTTTTCCAATCTTCTATAAGAAAACGGTTTTATAACGGAAAAAAACCGGGATAATGATCGGTGCTTTTTACAGCCTTTACTCAGGCGTTGTCAATTTAGGCAAAGGCGGCATGCTCTTAGCCCGGTTATAACCAGCCATAGAGCGGTTTATGAACTGGATCACTTCATAATCGTTCCATTTCAACACTTCGGGGTAAGGCGGACTATAGGCCAGCATAAAACGCCGCACTTCATCATCGGGTAGTTTAGTTATGCGCCTTACCAGGTCAACCGTATAGCGCTTATTTACCTCGGTTTGCTGGTTCTCAACTTTCATATGGCTGGCAAACCGACGCATCCTGCTGGCATCTTTTCCAAACAACTCATAAATGCTGGTAAGCGGCGATGCCAGGAAAGACAATGCAGGCGGTTTTCCATCGTAATATAACCCTTTGCTTCGGTATACATCCAGTACATCCTGCTGCTCCTGCTTGCGGGTTTTGGCTTTAACCTGCACTTCGTCCAGTTGCAGGGCGGGTACCAGGTAAACTAATATTTGCTGTTGTTCTTTAACCACCAGCCGCTGTTCAGTAAAACCGGGCTTGGCAAATAAAAGGGTATCGGTAGGCGCAGCGCTAATGCTAAAACTCCCTACATCGTTGCTAAATACTACCAGGGGGTGCTGCAGGTTAGTAATAGTTACCTGCGCCACCCGGCCCGATGTTTTGTTATTATAAGTAATGCCCGTAATAGGAATTAAGCTTTGCGAAAAGGCAGCCAGAGGTAACAAAATTGTTCCTGTTGTAAAAAGTGTTACCTGTAAAAGCCGTCGCAATAAAATCATATTTGGCTGTAAAGTTACGCATTAACACAGTCAGCCATTTGTTAAAAAAGGTTAAGCTTTAAAGGGCTCACTAACCAATCAACAAATCAACTCATGAACTAATCAACCAAATTTCTATCTTTGCACATGATAAAATCCATGACAGGGTATGGAATTGCTACGCACGATTCGGGCAGCACCAAGTACACCGTTGAGATCAAATCCCTGAACAGCAAATTTCTCGAACTTTCGCTCAGGATTCCCAAAGCTTTTTCTGAAAAAGAATTTCAGTTGCGTACCGAGTGCAATAAGCAAATTGAACGCGGCAAAGTAAACCTGAGCATTAACGTGGAGCAAGCAGGCTCAGCAGTTAAAGCAGCCGGTATTGATGCCAAACTCCTTAAACATTACTACGACCAGTTAAAGGCCGTGGCCGATGAACTGAACGAGCCCGGTGGTAATCTGCTGCAGTTAGCTTTAGGTTTGCCAGAGGTAGTGAAATATGCTGAAGACACCATTACCGAAGATGAGTGGAAGCTGGTAGACAATACCTTTAAACAGGCTTTAACCAACTTTCAGCAGTTTAGGGCCGATGAAGGTAACGTATTGCAGCAGGAAGTAACCGGCCGTATCAAAACCATTATGACCAACCTCGAACTGGTGGAGATAGAAGAGCCAAAGCGCATACCCCTTATACGCGAACGTTTAAACCAATACCTGGCCGATGCCGTAGGCAGCGACAATATTGACAAAAACCGCTTTGAGCAAGAGCTTATTTACTACATAGATAAGCTGGACATAACCGAAGAAAAGGTGCGTTTAAAAACCCATTGCCTTTACTTTTTAGAAACCCTGCAAAGCGCAGATGCCAACGGTAAAAAGCTGGGCTTTATATCGCAGGAAATTGGTCGCGAGATCAACACCCTGGGTTCTAAAGCTAACGATGCCGCCATGCAAAAGCTGGTTGTAGGCATGAAAGAAGAACTGGAAAAAATAAAAGAACAATTATTGAATGTATTATAGTTGAGCAGTTAAGCGGTTGATTGAGTTAAGTAGTTTTTGAAAACTTAATCAACCACTCACCTAATCAACCACTCACCAAACAAAATGGGTAAACTGCTTATTTTTTCTGCTCCCTCAGGCGCTGGTAAAACCACCATCGTACATCATTTGCTTACCAAGTTTCCCGAACTTGAATTTTCTATATCTGCCACCACCCGCGAGCGCCGCGGAGATGAAGTGCATGCTAAAGATTATTACTTTATTACCATTAAAGAGTTTTTGCACCGTATTGCCAAAAAGCAATTTGTAGAGTTTGAAGAGGTATATACCGGTACGTTTTACGGTACCCTGCGCCAGGAGATTGAACGCATATGGGCTAAAGGCAAAACCGTTATTTTTGATATTGACGTAGAAGGCGGCCTGCACTTAAAGCGCAAATATCAGGACCAGGCATTGGCTATATTTGTACAACCTCCATCGTTAGAGGTATTAAAAGAACGCCTGACCGGCCGTGGAACCGATAGTGTAGAAAAACTACAGGAACGCTTTGAAAAAGCCGAAAAGGAACTAAACTACGCTCCTAAATTTGACGTGATCCTGAAAAACTACGACTTGGAAACGGCCTGCAAAGAGGCGGAACAACTGGTTGGAGATTTTTTAAAAGCTTAGTGAGTTAGGCTTTGCCTTTATTCACAATTGTTTACAACGCATTTTATTAGTAACTTAACTGCAAACTGAAACACATGAAAATAGGCTTGCTTTTCGGTTCTTTTAATCCCATTCATATTGGGCACCTCATCATTGCCAATTACATGGCTAACCATACCGACCTGGATAAGGTTTGGCTGGTGGTTACGCCTCAAAATCCTTTTAAAAAATACGGCGGGCTAATTAACACGTACGACCGCCTGGAGATGGCCCGCCTGGCTACTGACAACTCCGACAACCTCGAGGTAAGCGATGTAGAGATCAAGCTTCCACAGCCTTCTTACACTATTGATACGTTGACTCATTTAACCGCGCAATACCCACAGCACGAGTTTGTGCTCATTATGGGTTCTGACAACCTTGCCGGCCTGCATAAGTGGAAAAATTATAAGCTCATTTTGCGCGATTATAAAGTGTTTGTGTACCCACGCCCCGGTTACGAAAATGCCGAACTGGCCTCGCACCCCTCCGTAACCATCACCATGACCCCGCTCATGGAACTCTCCGCCACCTTCATTCGCCAGTCTATTGCCGATAAAAAAAACGTACAGTACTTTGTGCCAGATGCCGTATTGAAATTTATTGAGAGCAAGAATTTGTACCGATAGTAATGCCCGGGTTTGATCTATTAAAAGGGCAAATAATACTATCCGAAAACCTCATTCTATGTGTACAAACAGTTCCGTCTCAACTTTTCAATTACTTTAAGCACGAGGAAGTGAAATTTTTAGATCTGAAAAACGGGTGGATGCATTATCAGCTTGAAAACGTTAAAATACAGGATAAGTACTTTAAGTTTGATCTGGCTTTTTTGGGCGAAAGGCTGAAAAGTATCTCTTTTAGCTTTCAGTTTCAAACTTATGAGCCTTCTTCCTGGGATGCATGGAGTGAAAAGGAAGAACTGCAAAAATATGCCCTATATGAAAACTGGCTTACAATCGAAGTTGGTGTTCACAGAAATTATCCATAGGGCGAAATTGGCGCTTACTATGATAAAAAGGGAGGCGGTGCCAATATGGTAATTCGCTACATCTAATTCAGAAGTTAAAGTCTGTATTCCTGACTCTATATTCTGTACTCTATCTTCACTATCTTTGCTCTTGTGAGCGAGAAAACCATCCTGAAACTACAATTACCTACCGACCCGCGTTGGGTAAAAAACGTTGTAGAAAGTAACATTGAAGAGATCCTGACCGACCATGCTTATTGCGAACAAAAGGCAGCCACCAATGCCATTACTTTAATTATTCAGAACCCTAACCTGAGCGATGTAGTACAGGAAATGATTGCCTTGGCACAAGAAGAAATGGAGCACTTCAGGCTGGTACATAACATTATTTTAGCGCGTGGGTATGTGTTAGGTAAAGAACGTAAAGACAGTTATGTAGGCGAACTTTTCAAGTTCCTGAAACATGGCGGCAGCCGTATAGATCAACTGATAGATAGGCTGCTGTTTTCGGCCATGATAGAGGCTCGCAGCTGCGAACGCTTTAAGGTATTATCTGAAAATATTAACGATGAGGAACTGGCCAAATTTTACCACGAACTGATGGTAAGCGAAGCCACGCATTACAGCATGTTTATCCGTTTAGCTAAAAAACATGCCGGCACTATTGATGTAGACGCCCGCTGGGCTGCCTTTTTAGCCTACGAAGCACAAGTAATTCAAAACTACGGCAAAGGAGAAACGATACACGGGTAAGCCCCTCCCAACCCTCCCCGGGAGGGAGGGCTTTTATCTATCCTGCAATATTTAAAGTCCTCCCTACCGGGGAGGATTTAGGAGGGGCTATTGGGAGGGGCTCCCCACCACATTCTCCAAATAATTCTTCATCATTTCCAGATCCACCACATCGTTAATAAACCCTATGTGCATATCGGGGCGTACAATGATGGTTTTGTTCTGCCCCTCTTTAATGTCGAAAGCATCAAACACCTTTTGGTTTTTAACTGAGGACGGCAGATGAAAGAAATTAAGCCAGCCATTGTAGTTCTGGGTTATCCATTTAGCCAGGCTAAACAAGTATAATTCCTGCAAAAGGCCCATAGTAATGAGCGTAAAGCCGGGCTTGCTGCACCAAGCATGCAGGTCGGTTTCCTGCAGCTTTTTCTCGTCAAATACTTTGAGGTAGGGCAACCTATCACCGGCCCTGATGGTTTTAAGTTGACTTAAATGCAAGCTCAACGGACTATGAGGATAGTTGATGCCTGTTTGCGATATACGCTTGAAGAACTCGAACTTTAGCTTGTCGCTTTGCCAGGCTTGTTTAAGCAGTACAGGCAGTACCCACTTTTTAAACAAACCGGCCCATATACTTCGCGACATAATAACATTAAAAGCCCTGTCGGTAGTTTTAAGCAGTTGTTTAGCCACCGGCATGCGTTCGGCCGCGTAAGTGCCTAATATGTTTGGTTTGAGACGCTTGTTAATTACGCCTGCCAGTTTCCACGATAGGTTGTAAGCATCCTGCAAACCGGTGTTCATACCCTGCCCGCCAACCGGCGAATGGATGTGCGCAGCATCACCAATTAAATAGCAGCGGCCCTGGCTAAACTTATCGGCCATGCGGTGGTGCAGGCCGTAAGTGGTAAACCAATTGCATTGTGCTATTTCCAAAGGCTTGCCTGTTATCTTTTGTAAGGAGGGCAGTACATCATTAAGCGTCAATTCTTCTTTATTAGCGAGTTTTGCCGTAAGATTGCCCACCACACGGCATGCATTTTTCTCGGGCATAGGGAAACATGCAACAAAGCCTTTTTGGCTCAGGTGCATGTTCATAAAATCGCTGTCTTGCCCCAAAACCAAATCGGCCAGGTAAAACGTGTGCGGATATGTATCGCCGGTAAACGGGATATTTAAGGTTTTACGCACAGCGCTGTGTGCACCATCGGCTCCAATGAGCCAGTTGCATAGTAAACTATATTCCTGCTCCTTATTATTCAGGGTTACATTGACCACGCCCGTACCTTGTTGCAGCGAAACTAAGGTAGTGTTCCAATATACGGGGCAGCTATGCTGGGTTAAATAGCCGAGTAAAGCCCGCTCGTTCTTGCTTTGTTCATAAATATGCACATAAGGAAAAGGCGTAATATGAATTCCTATATTGTCGATGGCAAATGTTGCCTGCTCTTCACCATCGTAATGAAAATTTATCCCTTTGACCTGTTTACCCCCATAAATCACCGTATCAATGATGCCTAACTGCCGGTAGATTTCCAGCGAGCGAGCCTGTACGGCCAAAGCTTTAGATTGATGTGTTGGACCCTGCTTGCTATCAATAATTACCGGCTGGATGCCATAGCGCAGCAACTGCGCAGCCATCATTAAACCAGATGGACCGGCACCTACAATCAATACCTGCGCTGGGCCTGGAGGAACGGGTGTCATATAACTCAAATATGCTTACAAAAACTGAGTTAAGGGAGCTTTATTAAGATTTGTAGAGCAAAAATATGGCAGGTTGCTTGCGCAGATCGGGGATTTGCTTTTTCCACTCGTTTATGGTTTTGGTTTGTACCAACTCGTTGGCCGCAGTTAAATTACAGGCAATACACAGGCGGGTAGTTGGCTTACAACTTTTCAATATTTCGGCCAGTAAGGAATCGTTGCGGAAAGGCGTTTCGATAAATAACTGAGTTTGGTTCAAGCGTTCGGCCTGGCTTTCGAGTTCTTTAATACGCTTGCTGCGCTGTTCTTTATCAATAGGTAAATAGCCATGAAAGGTAAAGCTTTGTCCGTTAAAACCGGATGCCATCAGCGCCAGCAAAATAGAGCTTGGGCCAACCAAGGGTACCACTTTAATGCCAAGCCTGTGAGCTTCGGCCACAATATCGGCACCAGGGTCGGCTACACCAGGGCAGCCTGCTTCGCTCATGAGACCGGTATCTTTACCAGCTAACAGGCCGGTAAAAAATTCTTTAAGATCGGTATTGCGCTGGTGCTTGCCGTAATCGTAAATCACCAACTGGCTCTGCGGAATGGTTAAACCGGCCTGTTTTAAAAATTTTCGGGCAGTTTTTTCATTTTCCACAATATACTCGCTCAAGTGGTTTATGGCATTAACCAGGTAAGGCGTAAAAGATTGGGCCGCCGCATCTTCGGCAAGTGGCACGGGGATCAGGTATAACGTTCCGGCAGGCATAGTGCTAATTTTGAGATGAACAAACTAAATGGCACTTACCAATAGTGCAATTTTTATTATAATATTCCCTGTCAGTCTGAGTTTGTCGAATACTTAGCAAAGCGGCTAATGTTTCGACAAGCTCAACATGACAAAGGCGTCTTAGTGAAATGAAACAGCAACCTACTTCAATTGGCTCAACGCTTCGCGGATGCGTGGTATCATGGCTTGAATGTCTTCCAGCGTTGAAGTACCTACCGATGCACGGAACCAGGTCACATCATCGCCGGTGCCAAATGCAGAGAATGGTACCAGTGCTACTTTAGCAGTTTTGATCAAATAGAAGTTAATGTCGGCCGATGAATTGAGCACTTCGCCCTCTGGTGTGGTTTTGCCAATGTAATCAGCTTTAACGGTTAAATAAATAGCGCCCATAGGTTCAATGGCATCTACAGCAAAGCCTTCGGCCTTTAATTGCTGAAAGCCTTGATACAAGGTGCTCAATACTTCCTGAATGCGTCCACTAAAGTTTTTAAGATAGCCGTGCACGGCTTCGTCTTGCTGCAAGTACTTAGCGGTGGCTACTTGTTCGGCTTTAGGGGCCCAAGCACCCATATGGCCCACAATGGAGCGCATTTTGGAGATCACATTCTCGGGGCCAAAACCCCAGCCTACCCGCACGCCGGTAGCAGCCAAACATTTTGATACACCATCAATATATACGGTATAATCTTTCAGTTCGGGGCGTAAAGTAACCGGATCTACGTGTTGTTTGCCAAAGGTCAGCATGGCATAAATTTGATCATACATAATGTACAACGGCTTTTCGCCCGGCTGGCGGCTTGCATTTTCGGCAATTACCAGGTCGCAAATTTCTTCCAGGTCAGCCTTTTCAAACATGGTACCGGTTGGGTTTTGCGGCGAGCAAAGGCATAGTAGCGTTGCTCCTTTTAAATGCGGTGCAATATCGGCAGCCTTGGGTAAAAAGTTGTTCTCAGCAGTGGTAGGCACCTGAATTTCTTCAGCACCTGTAATGTGGCAGTAGTGATTATTGTTCCATGAAGGTAAAGGATAGATAACCTTATCGCCTTTGTCAACCAAAGCCAAAAATATAGAATAGATAATAGGCCGCGAACCGCTCGAGATCAATACTTCATTAGCGGTTACCTGGATGCCATGCTCCTCTGCCAAAAAAGCCGATACCTGCTTACGCAGATCGAGCATGCCATCGGCCGGTGGATAGTTGGTTTGATTATCCTGGTAAGCGGCAATTATCCCATCGCGCAATTCGCTGGGGATGGGGTAAATATTAGGGTCAAAATCGCCAATGGTGAGGTTGGCAATTTGCTGTCCCTGGCGTTTTAACTCATTAATTTCGTTACCTATTTTGATGATCTCAGAACCTTTCAAAGTTTGAGCTAATACCGATACACTCATAGTAGTTTGTTTATGAGTGGCAAAGATAGTTTTTTAGAATCAAGAGTACAGAGTCAACAATACAGATGTTACAACCCAAAACCAGTCAACAAAAAAGCCGTTATTGCTAACGGCTTTATATCTGTATTCTTGACTCTGTACTCTTGATTCTATCTTAAGCAAGCGAAGGTTTCCTCAGCCTGATGATGTGCATCCAGTGCAGGGCTTTCATGACCGGGTAAACAGGGTCAATTTCAAACCAGCGGGCTCCAAAGTTAGGGCTATTGGGGCGTTTATGGTGATTGTTCTGAAACAGTTCGCCCAGCATTAAAAAGTCGAAGGGGGTGGTGTTTTTAGATTTATCGCCATTGTCGAAATTGCTATAACCGTACTTGTGTCCGCACCAGTTTACAATAGCACCGTGAAGTGGCCCCATAATAAATTGGATAGGTAACAACAGCCACTGCCACCATGCGGTAGCAAATGCAGCGTAAAAAGCTATATAAAGTATGCCAAAGCCTATGCGGGTAATAATATGCGAACCATAGTAGTCCAGCAAACGCCATTCAGGGTAATTGCCTTTAAATTGTGCATCGGGCTCTTTTACCCGTTTCTCGTACAAACGGAAACTGATAGCCGTACGGTACATCATTTGAAATACATCGGTAAAAAAGTGTGGTGAATGCGGGTCTTTCTCGGTATCGCTGTAAGCATGGTGCTCACGGTGCATAATGGCATAAGCGCGCGGGTTTAAAAACGAGGATCCCTGACACACAAACGTAAGAAAATGAAAAACACGCTCGGTAAATTTAGGCGTACTATACATTTTATGAGCGGCGTACCGGTGTAAATAAAATGTTTGAAAGAACAGGGATAAAAACCAGTGGGCAAAGAAGAAAATAATTATAATCACGATTAACTTATATGGTTACAGTAATAATTGCTATAAGTAATTCAAGGTTGAATTTTGTTGGGCAAAGGTAACATTTAATATCCAACATGTTAACAGTTATCCACAATAAAAGCCGGCTCATAACCGAGCCGGCTTTGAATATGAAGTATTAAATTATAATTAAGCAACAGCATGGCTCTCGTTCAATATTTGCGGCTGCAATTCAAATTGTTGGGCTAATAAGCGGTAAGACTCCAGGCGGTCGTCAAAATCTTCGGCTATGGTTGCCAAAATAATTTCATCTACTTTATAGGTATTGGCCAGCCTGGTAATGATATCCTTCATTTGTTCGGGTGTGCCTGCTATTACGCGCCTGCGGTTATATTTAATGCGCTCCTGCTCAGGCAGCGTATAAGTAGTGTCCTTTATATCCTCGTAAGTTAAAGGTAAAATAGGCCCACCTTTTTCAAATTGCAAAAAGCGATAATCCATTACAGCCAGGTGTTGCCTAACTTTTTCTTCATCTTCAGAACAAAACGCAAATATGGCTACGTTAGCCTCGGGCTGCGATAATTCGGCCGAAGGTTGAAACCTGCTGCGGTACAGCTCTACGGCTTGTGAGCCGCCCGCCGGGTTAATAAAGTGAGCGAATGTAAAGCCCATGCCAAAGTGTGAGGCAAACAAGCTGCTTTGTCCGCTACTGCTCAACAACCACATGTTGGGTATGGTATCTACTTGCGGTATAGCCCTGATCTTGGCGGCCACCGGGCCGTTTTCGGCCGTGTCGTTAAAATAATTTTGGAGGTCGGCCAGTTGCTCCACAAAATCTTGCTCACGAAATTGGTTTGATGGGTTAAGTATGCTGGCGGTTAACCTGTCGGTACCGGGTGCACGGCCCATGCCTAAATCAATACGACCAGGAAACAAAGCTTCCAGCATTCTGAAATTTTCGGCAACTTTAAGTGTACTGTGGTTAGGCATCATGATACCTCCCGAACCTATACGCATACTTTGCGTTTGTCCGGCCAAATGGGCAATCAACACTTCGGGGGTAGAGCCGGCCAGGCTGCCGGTGTTATGGTGTTCAGATACCCAAAAGCGGGTATAACCTAATTTATCGGTTAGTTTAGCCAGTTCCACAGTTTCGGCCACTGCATGCGCGGCAGTTACGCCTTTACGCACCGGCGACTGATCAAGCACGCTTAAACGAATATTATTCATACCCTAGGCAGCGCAATAATTGGGCTATGATGGTGCGCTGGCAGTTGTTGAATTGAATTTATGGCGCAGCGTTTACAAAGCTGCCGATACATGACTCAAGACTGATGCTTGCTTATTTTCTGCCATATAATAAGAGCTATTTAATGCTATATTCTACCAGATTAACGTCTGAAAACTTTTGACCAAACACGCTATTGCTCGTTTCAATAATGCCTATACCTTTGGCAATGTACATGTCGTAAGTACTGTAAGTACCAAAGCCCCCCATATCGTACTGCACGTCTACCTGTGTATGAATTACATCGCTATAACTTTTTCCTGATACGGTATGACTAATGCCTTTTTCAATAATTTTGCCTAAAATACGGGCCAGAACACCATTCACTTGTCCATTATCGGTCATAGGTGCAGTCCAGGTTTCACCTACTGCTTTATTGGCATCAAGGTAAGTAAGTTCTACAGTAACACCGTCAATATAGGTAGAGGCCCTTACCTTGTAAACACCGTTATCTGCATTAAAATAACCTAAACTGGTACCCAAAGTTTTGGAGATTTGGCTCATTTCATAATAGGTTTTACCGTTGATGCTGGCCGCTTTACCTGTTAGGGTTTGCGTTTGCTCATCGGTAATGCTCCCTGTGGTTACATATTTCCAGTATGAGCCGCTATTGAATGGTTGGTAGCCTGTATTATTAGTTCCCGGTGTAGTAGTACCTCCACCGGTACCCGTTCCGCTCCCGGTTCCTGCCCCGGTAATAGGTTTACTCCAAACCACGGGTGTTATAGAGGCCTCTTTCTCACAAGCTGAAGAAAGGAGGACTAATAATCCTATGAACAAATAATGAAGTAAAGGTTGTTTCATGCGATAAAAATTTGGCCCTCTGCAGACTGTTTTCTCTGCCCATCAAAAACACCCACATTTCTAAAAACATTCTACGTGTTTAATTAAAAGCTATTAAAGGGCTTAGCTCTTTAAAGATACAGAAACAGATTCTATATTTAAGGCTATTATCGGGGCAGAATGCTCTAACAAATATCTGATAATGAAAAATAATCTAGGGTTTACGAGCTATAGTAAACTTCCTTAAACCTGAATTAAATCCCCAGCGCTTCGCAAGCTTTTTCGGCGGCCAGTTTTTCGGCGTTTTTCTTGCTGAATTCTTTGCCTAAACCCATAATATCGCCGTCGATGTTTACTTGTATGGTAAAAAGCTTGCTGCTTTCACCATCCTGGTTTTGGGCCAGTTCAAACAATACATCTTTGCCGTGGCGCTGGCACCACTCTATAAGCTTGCTCTTGAAATTGGTTTCGGTTTGTTCGAGGGTATGTATATCAATGTGTGATTTGATAATACGGTTAATGAGGAAACCTTTGGTAAAATCGTACCCTTTGTCGAGGTATACGGCACCTATCAGCGCCTCAAAAGCATCGCCCAGTAACGAACCCTGGCGGGTTGAGTTTACCATGCGGTTATCGTACTGTATTAAGCCGTCTAACCCCAGTTTGCGGCCAAGTTGGTTAAGGTTGTTCCGGTTCACCATTTTAGAACGGAGTTCGGTTAAAAAACCTTCATCCTCATACGGGTACATTTTAAAGAGCACCTCGGCAACTACGCTGCCTAAAACAGCATCGCCCAAGAACTCTAAACGCTCGTTACTATTTTTAACACCCTTTTTTATGGCTTGCGCAACAGACTTGTGCCTAAACGCTAACCGGTATAAAGACAAATTGCCCGGCACGAAGCCGAGCAAATTCTTTAATGTTTTTACGTATTTACGGTGAGGCGATAAATAAAGCTTATATAACCGGCTGATAGGCATTAAAAACGAATTTTATTCTTCGTATTTTTTGAATATTACAGACGCGTTATGGCCACCAAAGCCAAAACCATTGCTTTGTGCCGCTCTAACCACACGTTTCTGAGCTTTGTTAAACGTAAAGTTTATACGCGGATCAAAAGATGGATCGTCGGTAAAGTGGTTAATGGTAGGTGGAACAATATCGTTTTGCACTGCTAAAATAGCAGCAATAGCTTCAACCGCACCAGCTGCACCAAGCAAATGCCCGGTCATTGATTTGGTAGAGCTAATATTGATACGATATAACTCGTCGCCGTAAGCCTGTTGTATAGCTTTCACCTCCTGCGGATCGCCAATTGGTGTAGATGTACCGTGAACGTTCACGTAATCAATATCCGATGGCTGCATGTTAGCATCTTCTAAAGCTGCTTTCATTACCAGGGCTGCACCTAAACCTTCGGGATGCGGAGCCGTCATGTGGTAAGCATCGGCACTCATGCCGCCGCCCATCATTTCGGCATAAATTTTTGCACCACGTGCTTTGGCGTGCTCCAGTTCTTCCAGTATAATGGTACCTGCGCCCTCGCCAGCCACAAAGCCGTCGCGGTCAAGGTCAAACGGCCGCGAAGCCGTTGCCGGGTCATCATTACGAGTGCTTAGGGCATGCATGGCGTTAAAACCACCAATACCAGCCTCGTTAATAATGGCTTCAGAACCACCGCTGATGAACATGTTAGCCCTGCCTAAACGAATATAGGTAAAGGCATCAATTAATGAGTTATTGGATGAAGCACAAGCCGATACCGTAGTAAAGTTTGGTCCTCTTAAACCATATTTAATTGAGATATGGCCCGGGGCTATATCTGCAATCATTTTTGGAATAAAGAAAGGGTTAAAGCGTGGCGTACCATCACCTTTGGCAAAGTTTACTACTTCATCCAAAAATGTTTTTAAGCCTCCAATACCCGAACCCCAAATCACACCAATACGGCTGGTATCCAGTTTATCAAAATCTAATCCTGCATCTTTAACCGCCTCTTCTGTAGAATATAAAGCATATTGTACAAAAGGATCGAGCTTGCGGGCATCTTTGCGTCCCAGAAAAGCATCGGCATCAAAATTTTTAACCTCACACGCAAACTTTGTTTTAAAGTGCGTGGTGTCAAAACTTTTAATAAAGGCAGCACCACTCACCCCATTTAGTAACGCGTTCCAGTACTCTGAAACGGTATTACCAATAGGAGTAAGTGCACCAAGCCCGGTTACTACTACTCGTTTAAACTCCATCTATTATTGCTGAGGGAGTCCTACTTAACGTTTTTTTCCAGGTAATCAATAGCTTGACCAACTGTACCGATAGTTTCGGCCTGATCGTCAGGAATAGCTACGTTAAATTCCTTTTCAAACTCCATGATCAATTCCACGGTGTCTAAAGAGTCTGCACCCAAATCGTTGGTGAAACTTGCTTCAGGTGTAACTTCACTTTCGTCAACACCTAATTTTTCCACGATGATTGCTTTTACTCTTGAAGCGATATCAGACATAATAATCTATGTTAAATGATTAAATAAAAATTCTGTGCAAAGAAAAATAAATTTAGTTAAATATCAAATCTAAAATCCATGCATTTGGTACAACAAAATTTTACCACTACGGTTTCTCTTTTGTATTTTTACCAGCTCAAATATATGTATTCATTTTGACCAAAAAGGTTTTAAAATTTGAGATAGATCTGGACTTTGTACTGATCGCGATCAACACCCCCTTAAAAGACTACCGGGTTTGTCACTTTATTAATAAGTATCTCAACTTTAATTTCAAGAAAATACCAGACTTAGCCGTAGATATTTTTCAGTTAATTACCGAGCCGGCCTTCTTTTCTATCTACCATTATCAGTGGGAAACCACCGAAACCGATTTCTATTTTATTGCCAACAAGGGCTCTGAAGGCCTTTTAATACCCGAAATGCGCGAGGTAGACTACTTTTTTATGATCAAGAATTTTATTGATGATACCGACCTGAATAACATCATAAGCGCCCTCAACAGAATACCCGAAATAATGGCCGCCGTAAAGATTGAACCTAAAAAGATAAAATCACGCGAAAATCTTTTATTTTAGCGGAAATTTTAAAAGTGTATTCTTTACACACTTAATTACTTTAAACTTAGTTAACATACCACGACCAGATAAAACCAACATATGAAATTATCTTATAACAGAACTAAAATTGTGGCTACCATGGGCCCTGCATCTGCTAAAAAAGATGTATTACTGGCTATGGTGAAGGCCGGCGTTAATGTTTGCCGCCTTAATTTTTCGCACGGCAGGCCCGAAGATCATCAGAAAACTATTGATCTGATCCGCGAAATTAACGAGCAGTACAAAACCAACATCGCCATACTGGCCGATTTGCAAGGACCAAAAATCCGCATTGGTTTAGTAAAAGATGGTGGCATTCATTTGGTGAATGGCAAACACATCAACATTACTACCCATGAAGCTATTGGTGATGAAAACAACATTTACATCACTTACGATACCTTCCCTCAGGATGTGCAAGCCAATGAGATTATTTTGTTGGATGATGGTAAATTACAATTAAAGGTAATTGAGACTAACCGTAAGGATACAGTACTATGCGAAATTATCCACGGTGGTATATTAACCTCCCGTAAAGGCGTTAACCTGCCTAATACCAAGGTATCTATCCCCAGCTTAACCGAAGAAGATTTAACCAACCTGCAGTTTGCTTTGCAAAATGATGTAGAGTGGATAGGTTTATCGTTCGTTCGTACCGGCGAAGACATTGTAGAATTAAAACGCATTATTGCACGCAGCGGTAAAGCATCGCGCGTTATTGCCAAGGTTGAAAAACCTGAGGCTATTGATAATATTGATGCTATTATTGAAGCTACCGACGGTGTGATGGTAGCCCGTGGTGACCTGGGTGTTGAAATGCCTTTAGAAGAAGTACCATTACTGCAAAAAATGATTGCCCGTAAATGCCGTGCCGCTTCTAAACCGGTTATTGTAGCTACGCAGATGCTTGAAAGCATGATTACTACCCCCCGCCCAACCCGTGCAGAGGTGAACGACGTAGCTAACTCAGTATTAGACGGTGCCGATGCTGTGATGCTGAGCGGTGAAACTTCGGTAGGTGAGTTTCCGCTGATCGTTATTGAAACGATGGCAAAAATTGTGCGTAACGTAGAAGAACGTGGCTATCCGTTTAACGCCCCTAAAGACACTACCGACCCATTACATCCAAACTACTTAAGTAATGCGGTATGCGAGTCGGCAGTACACTTAGCGCAGCACACCAATGCAGTGGGTATCGTATCTATGACCGGTACAGGTTACACAGCTTTCGAAATTTCAAGTCATCGCCCTCAGGCCAACACTTATATCTTTACACCAAACAGGCAATTGCTTAACGCATTAAGCCTGGTTTGGGGTGTACGTGCTTTCTTCTACGATGAGTTAGAAAGCACCGACAAAACCATTAATGATGTAAACAACATCCTTATTGGTGAGAGCATGATAGAACGTGGCGATGTGGTAATCAATACCGCTTCTATACCTATTATTGCTAAAGGCAAAACCAATATGCTTAAGGTTACGGTTATTGAATAACCATCCATTTATAAAACACAAAAGCCGCTTGATAATTAAGCGGCTTTTGTGTTTTTAAAGTTGATACAATTACCTTTTATTTCAAAAAACCTCAAAAATGTAGGTTATAAGTACATTCTTAAATTGAATTTTACTTGTTATAAATTTTGGAAGCATCACGGTATCCGCTGCCAGTGTTGCTATACCAATCGGTAAAGTTTACACCGCCCGATGAAGCCCATTCGCCAAAACGCAGGTAAGCACTGTTAATTGGCTGCAACTCGAACGGATGACTGTAAGCACCGCTGAAGCTGATAGCCCATGGCCAGTTCTCTTTAGATACATAGTATTTGCCGCTTGCTTCTACCGAGGCATCATCATCGGTACCGAATAACGATTTGGTAACCTTATCGGTTGGTGCAAAGCCCGGCAGGTGAATTTCATAGCCGCGGCGCATATCGCTGATTAGGAATGGATTGAAGGCAGACACTTGCAGAGATGAAGCGGCAACCGGCGAAGTAAAGCTGATGTTTACCGTAGCCACACTGCTGGTTACTTTATCTTTAGTAGCTAAGGTATTAATAAAGTAAGCACCGTCAGGATTTTTAACCAATGCTTCATGGTTATCAAATGGTACAATTACCGCTTTGGTTTGACCAGCCTCTACACCATTAGCAGCTAAACTAATATAGTTGCTTATAGCTCTTTGACCGCTTACCGATTTTACCGCCGAAGCATTTACCGGCAGTTGTACGCCAAAACCGTTGTGGAACGATGCACCCGATGCAGCCACACTATATTCACCCTTCAAATCAACCACCTGGTTACTGGCATTGTTGGTAAAGGTATAACGGTAGCTAACCACTAAGTCATTCAAATCGTAATCGCCTTTTTTAGGCCAGTTATCTTCAAAAGCAATATTGGCATAAGTGCTTGATGATGGGTAATAAGTAATATAAGCACGTGTAGGATCGTTAGGGAAAGCATCCTGTACATCCTGAACGCCATCGCCATCGGTATCGCCGCCTTTATCAACTGCAGGCACACCATCCTGAGAAATAGCATCATTTACAGAAGTTGTGGTATAAAACACTAAATCGTTAAAGTCATCATCTGCTGCGTAACCGTTAACGTTAGTAGCAGGTGTTTGACGGTTACAATCTTCAAAACCTGTAATAAACGCGTTATGTACATCATCATATAACGTTACGGTATGTTTCCTTAATGACGGCGACAACAATTCTGGGTTAAAGCCCGCATCAGTAGAGAACTTTTGGCCGCCTGTGGCAACACCGCTACCGGTCCAGGCATCTTGCATTAATACAAAAGCAATTGAAGTACCTGCTGCAAAATTACCTATCTTAACTTTATCGCCAGCTTTCAAACCACCACCCGATCCGTAAGCCGAGGCATTAGGAAACACGTAAGTAATTTTATCAATGCCTCCGGCTAAAGTACCTACTACGTTAAATACCGGTGGAAAACCTGTTTTGTAAGTATAGTAAGCGAGTGTACTTTGGTATTGCGCACCTTCAGACACAAAAGTCACATACACATCGGTAGCTTTGGTTACATTAATGGTTGATGTTGCTGTGCTGGCTAAGTATGCCGGGTGTGTATCTTGCACCTTACTACCTTCAGGCAACGATGCATTAATATAAGACAGTAAAGATGCATCAATTACATCAGCAGCACTTTCTAAATATACCGGCCTGCCTAAATTTTTAGGATAGGTAGCTGTATTTATAAAAGCATTACTTGAAGAGTAACTGGTTGGATAGCTATAATCGGTCAAAACCAAACCGTTAGTTTTTGTGGACGATGCCGCTTTTGATGCTACCATGTTAATTTGATCGGCAACAATATCGCCGCTGTAACCATCTTTACCACCCAATGTGGCTGTTATGGTGTTACTTGCTGTAATTTTAGCCTGCGCATTACGAATAACACCCACGTAAGCTGGGTCAATTACCAGTTGTGATACTGAAGTAGGCACTGTAACCGTACCTTGCAACACACCGCTGCTTGTGGTAAGGCCCCTGAAAATGGTTTGCCCCGTAGGCAAGTTCACGTTAACCACCACGCCGGCAATGGGCTGGTCGTTGTTAGTTTTAAGGCTTAAATTCAGCGTTACGTTTTTTGTTGTGCTGAAGGTAAAGCCATCGGGGGCAATTTTGTTACCCGGAACCACCTCGGTGGTTGGCTGGTTGTTGTCTTTCTTGCAGGCAGAAAGTGCTACCACTGCTGCTAAAAGCGCATAAGTAAAATTTGATTTCATAAAAATTAATTAATTGATTAAAAAAGTATAGCTCGTTTTTATTGAGTTAAAGCTTAGGGGGTATTAAGTATTACGACGCCGTGCACTACGCCATTTTATATTTATTTATTGTATATGTAGATTGGATTTCTGTAGCTTGAGGCAATGTTGCTGTACCAATCGGCATAAGTACCGCCATTAGAAAAAGCCCAAGTATTATATTGCTTGTAGGCTTTATCAATACTTGTTTTTTCGGTAGGATAACTAAAGCTGCTGTTGAAAATAAGAGCAAAGGGCTTGTTTTCTACCGAAACATAATATTTGTTCCTGGCAGGCACGGTGGCATCATCTGCTGTGTCAAACAACTTAATATCGGCCTTATTGGTGGGTTTGTAACCCATTAAGTGCACTTCACGTCCACGTTCTAAATTGGCAATAAGGAACGGGTTAAATGAAGATACCGCCAGGCTGGCCATCGTAACCGGACTATTGAAGGCTATTGTTAAAGATGCCGTTTGCGAAGCCATTTTGGACTGCGTATTCATGGTATTAATGAGCGTAGCACTCCCTGCTCCTGGCATCATAGCGGCATAATTATCAAATGGAATAATAACCGCTTTAGCCTGACCCGCCTCAACACCGTTAGCCGCCATCGTAATATAGTTACTCATAAAGCTTTGCCCCGTAACCGATTTTATTACCGATGCAGGTACGGGCAATTCTACTCCAAAACCATGTTTGTAACCGGTACCGGCAGCTAGTACAGTATAATAGGCTTTGAGGTTTACTACCTGATTTTGTGCATTAACCTCATAGGCATATTTATAGCTTACCACCAAATCGTTCATGTCATAATCGCCCATACTTGGCCAGTGATCTTCAAAGGCAATGGTACCGGTTGCAGTTGCTGATGGATAATAGGTTACAAAAGCTCTCGTTCCATCATTAGGGAACATATCTTGCGCATCCTGCACGCCATCACCGTCGGTATCGCCACCTCTGTCTATGGTTGCTACATTAGTGGTCGATATGGCGTCTGCTACCGAAGAAGTGGTGTAAAATACCAGATCGTTAAAATCATTATCGGTAGTTGTTAGCGAACGGTCAATATCCTCAAAACTGGAAATGAACTTTTTATGTACATCATCATACAATAAAACAGCCTGCTTCTTCTTACTTGCGTTCATGTTATCGCCAGAATAAAATTTTGTTTTGCCCGATGTAGTTACACCACTGCCATTCCAGCCGTTTTGGATGAGTACAAATCCTATACTGGTTCCTGCCGAAAAGTTACCGATCTTAACCCGGTCGCCGGTTTTTAAACCACCTGCCGATCCCACTGCCGAAGCATTGGGAAATACGTAAGTTATGTTCCCTATGCCACCCAGCACAGGCAGCAAGCTTTCGCCCACCAATGGCGGATCGTTAGTTGGGTAAGTATAGTAAGCAAGCGTATTCATATTACTGGCTCCTTCTGATACAAAAGTTACATACACATCTGTTTTTGCGGTAACGGTTAACGTTGAAGCAGCAGTACTTGCAAAATAAGCAGGGTGCGTAGTAGTTAATGGTTGATTTTCGGGTAATGACGCGTTGATATATGAAAGCAAAGAAGCATCGAGTACATCTGACGTAGCATCAAGATACACGGGCCGACCAAGTGCCTTTGGATACGTAGCGGTATTTACAAAACTGTTGGAAGCTGTATAACCCGTTGGATAAGCATAGCTGGTTGCCAAAAGCGCATTGGTTTGATGCGACGATGAAGCAACCGACTGTGGCACAACGCTTTCAGCAACTACATCCCCACCGTAACCGTTTACACCACCTATAATGGCATTTACGGTATTACTTGTTGATATGGAAGCCAAAGCATTACGCATTAACCCAATATAAGCGGGGTCTATTACTACCTGGTCTATTGACCCGGCAAGGGTTAGCTTGCCTTTCAACATGCCATTCTTGTCGGTTACACCCTTAAATACGGCTTCGCCTGCGGCATTGGGCAAATAAACACTTACCACTACGCCGGCCAGCGGCGCATCGTTGTTAGCACGCAGTACAATGTTGAGTTGCACATCGCGTGTGGTGTTGTAGTTGAACCCTGGTACAAACGGTGCCGCGGGTACATCAATTACTTTAGCTACCTCTTCAGGTACCGGCGTGTCTTGTGTTAAAACCTCTTTTTTGCAGGCCGACACAATCACAACACCGACCATCAGAAGACTGGTGACATTCTTTTTCATACAAATCAATAGTTTAAATTACTTAGGGCAACCATTATGGGCAGTGCATAGCAATCCTTACTGCATCTTAGGGGCGATGCATCAGGATCAAACCAGAAAAAATCCGGATTTTAAATACACTACTTTTAACAGTTGGTTAATTAATGCCGGCCGGCTTTTATTTTAACCATGTAGATTTATACGGTAATAATTTTCACCAGGTTACAATATTTATAAAATTATTTGCGTTTAAAGCTATCTAATTACCAATAACTATAGGTATAATTATTTATAATATAAAAGTTAATAATTTGACATTAATTTAAAACAAATTGAAATAAAGCACGTGAGGTCACTTATGCAAGTTTAAACACCTATTTACGGCGCTAAATTTTCCTAATATGAAATACACTTTTTAGCCTAAACAAAAAAAGCCGGCAATGGCCGGCTTAACTTTATGTGAAGGTTTAAGAACTATTTCTTGGTTGCAATTACAACAACATCTTTATCGTATAACTTACCGAAGATGCTGCGTGTTGGGTTGTTTTTAAAAACAGATATACTTTCTATCTTAACTGGGTTAAGCCCGGCAAGCGCTTTTTCGCGTGGCACCTCTTTACCATCTACCAGGAACACCACGTTAGCGGTAACCAGCTTATTGTCTTTACCGGCCAGCACCAATACATTATTTTTAGGTGCGGCCTGATCTGAACTATCAGGAGTGAACTTGAAATTGCTCACGCTTTTCAAAACTAAACGACGTGGTTGCACTGTAACCGTGCTGTCGGTACGGTTACCATCGGGCGTAAATACAATAGGCAAAGTATACCGCACAGCAACCCGTTTCCCGTTTTGTTCACCCGGAATCCATTTGGGTGAAAGTGCCATCACCCGCAATGCTTCATTACCAAGCATAGCAGGAGGATTGGACAGCGTTTTCATATCGCTCAAAGAGCCATCGCGCTCTACAACAAAGGTTACATTTACACGGCCTTTAACGTTCTTATCCAAAGCATCTGCGGGGTAGCGCAGGTTTTTAGCAATAAAACTGTAAAACGTTTCTGTACCACCCGGAAACTGCGGCAACTTTTCAACAGTGTTAAATGCTTCGTTGTGTGTATTGTCGGCCAGGCTATCTGCTTTGGGCAATGCCTCCGGGCCGGCAGCGCGTGGTGCATCGTTCACAATAAGATCGGTATTGATATTGAACCGGGGCTGCGCCCCCATAATTACTTCAGGCTGTTTCGGCTGCACCTTTTTTGGGGATGGTTCAAGTATTACGTCCGCAATTTCCGGGGCTTTTATGGCAAACATTTGCTCGGCCTCCTTTCGGATGCCTTTTACCACCTGGCTGTTGTTGATGGTGGCTGAAGACAAGGCCAGCATCAAAGCAAACAACGGTGCCGAAAAGCCGTACTTAAACAGCGCGCTGTAATGCGATTTGTTTTTCTGCATCATCTGCAGGCGTTTTTTTAAAATACTGCCACCCCAAAACGGGTTAAGCAAATGATGCACTGGTGCATCAAAGGTTTGGCTCAGCAGCAACATGGCATAATCGGTTTTGCTGGCGCCTGCTTTCAGGGCGTCCCTATCGGCAATAAACTCGTGTATGTGCTTAACAGCACGGCGGTAAAAATATACCACCGGGTTAAACCAGTTCAGGATCATGATCACCTCTATTAGCAATACATCGGCCGAGTGCCATTGGCGCGCATGCACTTCCTCATGTGCCACAATTGCCTCATAGTTTTGAAGCTGAGCATCAACATTAATTTTTTTGAAGAACGACCAGGCAGAGGTTACCGGCAACTTATTGCGTAATACCCTGCTCAATGTAAACAGCTGCCAAATGAGTTTAACCGATAATACCACAATACCTGCTGCGTAAATGCCGCCAACTACCTCCCCCATGGTTAAGTGTTGCGGCTGCACGGCTTTAATATGGTAAACCATAACGGGCGCTGCGTTATAAATGGTTTGCTGCACCTTTTGGGTAATAAACCACTGTTTTACCCAATCGAGCTGAATAAGGGGAATTAAAAATGACATTACCGCCGAACCTACCAGGTAAATGCGGTTGAGCTGAAAAAACGTTTCGCGCTGTAAAAGCAACACGTAAAACCCGAAAAACAATATCAGGTATAGGTTACTCAGCAATAAGTAATGCCACCAGGTCATAAAGTATACGTTTATTGGTCTTTAAACTTTTCTATCAGTTTCATGATCTCATCGGCCTCTTTCACATTTATTTTTTCCTTTTGTACGAAAAACGAAAACATGCGCTTTACCGAGTTATCAAAATAGCCGGTAAGCAGCTTGTCCGATGCAAAATTCTGGTATTCATCTTTACTTATAAAAGGATAATACTCGTGGCTTTTGCCATAAGCGGTATGCCCTACAAAACCCTTGGTTTCTAAAATCCGAATAATGGTTGATACGGTATTATAAGCCGGCTTAGGCTCGGGCAGCAATTCAATCACATCTTTAACGTATCCTTTTTTGATTTGCCAAAGCACATGCATCAGCTGCTCTTCTGCACGGGTTAGCTCCTTAATTTCCATAGTGTCGAACGTTGATAATAGGCTGGTTTACATTTAAAATCCGCCTGCCAGTTAATAAAACCTAAAGCTACAACTAATATCTTAGTCAAACAAATTTTTTGCCTTGCCGAACATTTCACAGAAAAAAGCCGTTGTTTGCTTACCTAACACACAGATAAAAATTACATGCATATTACCTTTCACGGCGCAGCCCGCAACGTTACCGGCAGTAAACACATCGTACAATTAAACGACGGAACCAATATACTACTCGATTGCGGTATGTTTCAGGGTCTGGGCGATAAAACCGAAGACCTTAACGACCACTTTGGCTTTAACCCACTTAAAGTAAATTATGTGATACTGAGCCATGCACATATTGACCATTGCGGGCTTATTCCTAAACTGGTGGCCGAGGGTTTTAATGGTCAAATATTCTGTACCGCCCCAACTATGGAACTGGCGCGTATTTTACTAATGGATTCGGCCCGGATACAGGAACAAGATGCCGAATATGCTAACAAGCACCATAAAAACGGCGGTGAGCAATCATCGGCCCTGTATACCGAAGAGCAGGCTATTGAAGCGTTGCGCCTGTTTAAAATAGTAGACTATAACGAGGAGTACGAGATTACCCCGCGTATTAAATTCACCTTTACCGATGCCGGCCACGTAATAGGCAGTGCGGCCATCCACTTAACCGTTTTGGAAGATGGCAAGCATACCACCATTACTTTTAGCGGCGATGTAGGCCGTTACGGAGATTTGCTTTTGCGCAGTCCGCAAACCTTTCCGCAGGCCGATTATATTCTACTGGAATCTACTTACGGCGACTCGCTGCATAAAGACCTGGAACCTATTGAAGAAGCCTTGCGCGAAATTATTCACCAAACTTGCGTGGTAAAGCGCGGTAAGGTAATTATCCCGGCTTTTAGCGTTGGCCGTACACAAGAGCTTTTATTTGCACTTAACGGACTGGAATTAAAAGGCACACTACCCGATGTAAATTATTATGTAGACAGCCCGCTGAGCGACAAAGCCACCCAGGTAATTAAAGATCATCCCGAGGTGTACAACAACCTGGTAACCGAGATCATGAAAGTGGACAAGGACCCGTTTGCGTTTAAAGGCCTCCACTTTGTACAATCTACCGAGGAATCAAAATCACTAAACGACGATACCCGGCCTATGGTCATCATTTCTTCATCTGGCATGGCCGAGGCAGGGCGGGTAAGGCACCATATCCGCAATAACATCAATAACGAGAAGAATACTATACTGATAGTGGGCTACTGCGAACCTAACTCTTTGGGCGGCAGGTTAACCCGCGGCGATAAGGTGGTACATATTTTTGGCGATGAGTACGATGTAAAAGCCGAAGTCCAGGTAATTAAAAGCATGAGCGCCCACGGCGATTATGAAGACCTGCTGCACTTTTTAGCCTGTCAAGACCCTAAAAACGTAAAAAAGATCTTCTTGGTGCATGGCGAATATGAAACCCAGCAAAAATTTGCCGAGCGCCTGAAAGAAAAAGGATTTGAAAATGTGGAGATCCCGTACCAGCATCAGCGGGTGGATCTGGAGTAAGCGGATAGAAGCCATTTTTCACATCATGTCATTGCGAGCGTAGCGTGGCAATCTCCGACGCTAGGTAACAAAGCATAAAGAGATTGCCACGTCGCTACCGCTCCTCGCAATGACATGGTTTTTATATCATATTCACTGTTGTACTACCGGAACTTATACAGATCATACAGCCTCCAATAGTTGCGCTACTACCGCAGGCACCCCAACCGTAGCCTTTTGTTCTATAGCCCTGATGTTACGGTTGCTTTGCAGGTAAGGAATATGCGGATCGATTATATATTTCGTAACCGGCGAAGGCACATAATTAATTAAGCCGGCGGCAGGGTAAACGGCCAGGGAGGTACCTATCAGCATAAAAATGTCGGCAGTGCTGCACAGCCGGGCAGCAGTTTCTATCATGGGAACATCTTCGCCAAACCACACCACATGCGCCCTTAATGGCGACCCCAGTTCGCATACCTCATCCATCTTAATTTCCCACCCGTTAATAGGATAAGTAAACTCGGCGTTAAGGCTCGATTGTGAGCGGGTAATGATACCATGTAAATGCACCACCTTTGTTGAACCGGCACGCTCATGCAGGTCGTCAATGTTTTGGGTAATGATGGTAACGTCGTACTTTTCCTGCAGCTTTACTAATGCGTAATGAGCCGCGTTGGGGCTGGCCTCTAAAACCGATTTACGACGTTCATTGTAAAATTGCTGAACTAAGGCTGGGTTACGCTCCCAAGCCTGCGGCGTGGCTACATCTTCAATATTATAGCCTTCCCACAAGCCGTCGCTATCGCGAAAGGTTTTGAGGCCGCTTTCGGCGCTGATGCCTGCGCCGGTTAATACAACTATTTTTTGCATAAATTGAGTAATGATTAGCGCTTACAATTACTGTAACCTAAAAACAATTGGCACTGTATACTGAACCCTCACTGTTCTATTATCTTGCATACCGGGCGACCATTTAGGTGAAGATTTAATTAACCTGACTGCCTCACGAACCAATAATGGATTGGGATTACCAACAGTTTTCACATGAGATAAGGAACCATCCCTTTCTACAACAAATGTTACATCAACTTGTCCTTCAATGTCTTTTTTAAGCGCTTTTTTTGGATAAATAACATTTTTGGCTATAAAATCATGCAAGGCTTGAGTACCTCCCGGAAACTGAGGCAGCACCTGAATGTTTGTAAATTTTGATTTACTGCTATCCGTCAATGCATCCTGCGCTAAGCTCTTACTGCTGTGTAATAGCGACAATGCGCAAAAGCCAGCAAATATTAATAAGCACTTTTTTAAAATCTGTGTCTCCATTATGTTATTGTCCTTCGGGGTATTACAATTTCGATTTTTTCTCCTGCGCTTCGGCCACCTCGTCGATGTCAGGGTGCATGGGCTCCTGCTGAGCTGCAGCCTGGGCTTCATATTGCAGCTTTAAGTATATAGGAAAGTGGTCGGATCCGAAATTAGATAAGCGCTTGATTTCCTTCAGCTTAAAATGCTCGGAGGAAAAAGCATGATCTAACGGGAACCTTAAGAAAGGGTAATGTGCATGAAATGAATTAAAAAAGCCACGACCACGGCGGGGATCTAACAAACCACTCATTTTCAGGAACAATTCGGTGGTATGGCTCCAGGCCACATCGTTCAAATCGCCGGCTACAATAACCGGGAGTTTGGATGCCTTGGCCAAATCGGCCACCAGCAATAGTTCTTTATCACGCTCGGTAGACCGTACATTTTCCTGTGGAACAGGCGGCGTAGGGTGTACGGCAAAAAGCTGAACCTGCTGCCCGTTACGTAAGCGTATTTTGGTATGAATGGAAGGAATATCATCCTGTACCAGGTATTTAATATGCGTATCTTCTAACTGTAACTTAGAATACAGCAACAACCCGTAGGTGTTCTCTAAAGGCACCCTCACAAAATGCGGGTAATCATTTGCTAATGAGGCCGTTTCCTGCTCCCAGCGCTTGTTGGTTTCAAGCAGGATCAATAGATCAGGATCAGCTTTATGTATTTCTTCTAGGCAACCGCGGGTGTTCAGGTTATCTTCGAACACGTTGGAGATCATGATGGCAATGCCCTGCTGGGGCAAATCGTCAACAGCATTGAGTACCTGCTTTTTACTCAAGGGGGTAAATGGCAGTATAAGTACAATTAAATAAACAATGATAACGCTTAATACACCTATCCCTACCCAATAGTTAAGCGATGGGCCCGAAAAGTAAGTTACCCAAAAAAATAGGCACAGCGCTACCAGCACGAGTTTTTGTAAACGAGGGTAATCAAATACCCTGAATATCCAATAATCGTTTCTTACTAATGGCAACAAGGTAAAGCAAAAAACAAGCGAGGCGTAGATGTATAAAAAGAGATTCAATCTAATATAATTGTTGATGGAACTAAGCTATAAATATTATTACACCTTTTATGTTTTTGGCGCAGGCAACATTATTTAAGGTTTAAAGCATTACATATTTGTTGACGCAATTACACTTTATCTCCAAAAAATTAGATATTTCTTCATTTTTCCGCACAACAAAAAAGCAGGCATCCCTTGCGGATTACCTGCTTTCAAAATCACAATAAAAATTAAAAAATCTTAGTTGGTGCCGGTAGCTTTTGGCGCCTCTTTGCGCGGCAGCATTTCGGCACGTTGTGCGGTATGGTAAACAAACGAAGCTACGATGGTAGCTGCTTGTTTCAGGTCATCCTCTACCAGGCGATCGTAAGTATCCTGGTTGCTGTGGTGGGTACGGGTGTTGTAATCCATACCATCCTGAATGAACTGGAAACCCGGGATGTTCACCGCATCGAACGACTGGTGATCGGTGCCGCCGGTATTGCTGATGGTAACCGTGGTAGCACCTAAATCTTTAAAGGGCTCCAGATAGCTTTGGAAAATTGGGCCAACAGCTGCGTTACCTTGCAAATACACACCGCGTATTTTACCGGTACCATTATCCAGGTTATAGTAAGCAGATACTTTAGATTGCTCGGCCTTTAATGAATCTTTTTTACCGAAATGAGCTGCTACATAACCACGTGAACCATATAAGCCCTGCTCTTCTGAACTCCATAAAGCAATACGGATAGTACGTTTTGGTTTAAAGCCGGTAGCTTTTAATATGCGCATGGCTTCCATCATTACGGCGCTGCCTGCGGCATTATCGGTAGCGCCAGTGCCTGCATGCCATGAATCAAAGTGACCGCCTATCATTACCACCTGCTCTTTCAGCTTTTTGTCGGTGCCGGGTATTTCGGCAATTACGTTATAGCCTTGCAAATCGTTGGTGAAAAACTGGGTTTGCACATCGGCCTCCATTTGTACTTTTTGGCCGGCACGCAGTAAGCGTACTATACGCAGAAAATCTTCACCACTGGTCTCCAACTCGGGCAAGGCCGTTTTGGCCGTATCGGCGTATGATGCACCATTGGTGGTAAATACGGTACCATCGGTACCGCGGCCCTGGCTTAGTATTAAAGCCACGTTCTCTTGTTGTAAAAATGAGCTAATGGCACCACGCATAGCTGCAGCCTTGGCACGGGCAGCCATAAAGGCGGCCATTTGCGGGTTACCGGCCGGCCGTGGTCCGCGACCGCCTGCAGGTTGCGGTGTGGTAGCAGCCATTTTGGCCAGCTCTTCATCGGTATAGCGGGAAAGATCGGGGTTCTTGCTGCGCACCAGCGCAGGTGCATTATTATCTATAATTACAATTTTGCCGTTTAACTGGCCTTTATATTTAGGCAGATCGGTAAGGGTATCTATTTTGATGAGCATTACATCGCCTTTTACAGGGCCTTTAGTACTACTGGTCCATGCTTTAGGGATGGCGATAATAGCATGATAGTAAGGCACCGTAATAGCCGCATAGTTTTTGTTCACTTGCCAGCCTTTACCAAACTTACCCCAGGGCTCTAACTTGGCGTTAACCAGTCCGTAACCTTGCAATTCTTTTACTGCCCAGTTTTGTGCGTTTTTTAAACCCGGTGAGCCCGACAAACGCGGACCGGCTACATCGGTTAAATAAAAAGCGGTTTTCATCACTTGGGAGCGATTAAGTCCCTCTTCGCGTATTTTTTGAACCGCGGCCTGGTCAATCACTTCTTGTGCTGCTGCCGAAAGGCTTATACCAGCGGTTAACAACGAAAAAAGTAAGGTTTTTTTCATATTTTGAATAAGTTAATTAGCGTTACCGCAAACTTATTCAATTAAAACCGCACAAAAACGCAGTTTTACCTAACTTATTTGTTACAAACAGGCGCAATGGTTATGGATTTGAGAAAGATGCAGTGAATACACCTCTGAAAATAGAATTTAGACTTAAAAGGACATTAAAAAGAGATATTTAGATATATCTAAGCTTACAATCTACTTTTAATTATAGTAAACCTTATGTCCAACGTGTCAGTTTGAGCTTGTCGAAAACTTAGCAAAGCGTATAGGTCTTCGACAAGCTCAGACTGACAAAACTAATTAACCAGCAACTTATAACCCCTGCCATGCACGTTAATGATCTCTACACGCGGGTCGTCTTTTAAATACTTGCGAATTTTACTCAGGAAAACATCCATGCTGCGGCCGTTGAAGTAGTTATCATCATTCCAGATGTTAAGCAAGGCTTCTTCGCGGGTAAGCACTTCGTTTTTATGCAGGCAAAGCAGGCGCAGCAGGGCGGCTTCTTTGGTAGAAAGCTTTTGCTGGCCACTATCAGAGTTGATAACCTGCGAGGTAAAATCGAAATCGTATTTGCCAACTTTGAACTGGGTTGGCTTTTGTTCTTCCTTATCGCCATCTGCTGCCGTACGTTTAAGCAGGGCATTAATACGCAGCAGCAATTCTTCTATACGAAAGGGCTTGGTAATATAGTCATCGCCGCCTAAACCAAAGGCCTGGGTTTTATCTTCGATCATGGCTTTGGCCGTGGCAAAAATAATAGGCACGTTCTGGTTCATTTTCCTAACTTCTTTACCCAAAGTAAATCCATCTTTCTTAGGCATCATCACATCCAGAATAAGCAGGTCGAACTCGCTTTTGGTAAACTCTTTTAAACCGGCATCGCCATCGGTACACAGCACTACTTCAAACTTACCTTTCAGCTGCAGGTAGTCTTGCAACAGGTTACCCAGGTTAGGGTCGTCTTCTACCAGTAATATTTTTTTCATGCAGTTACGTTGAATTTCAGTTCAAATTCTGAGCCTTTCTCTTTTTCAGAGCGTACACTAATCATTCCCTCTAACCGCTTCACAATAGTGTTCACGTAGCTCAGCCCCAGGCCAAAGCCCTTTACATCGTGCAGGTTACCGGTGGGTACGCGGTAAAACTGCTCAAATATTTTAGCCTGCTGGTCGCGGCTCATGCCTATACCCTTATCGGCAACCCTTATAATAAGTTGGTTGCCCTTATTTAAGGTAGATATAGTGAGATGCGGATTTTCGCGACTGTATTTAATGGCGTTATCAACCAGGTTATAAATTACGTTTGAGAAATGCAGTTCGTCGGCCTCAATTACATCGTAATCGGCATCCAGGTGCAAATCAACCTCGGCGTTGTTCTTTTGCAGTTTAAGCTGCATACTGTCGAGCACGTCTGTAATCAGTTCGTTCACCTCCACCGGCTTTTTATCCAGCCTAAAGTCGTTCTTTTCAATACGGGCAATATTTAATACGCGTTCAATGTGGCTGCCCAAACGCTCATTCTCCTCATAAATAATGTTAGCCAAACGGGCAACGCGGGCCTTATCGGCAATGATCTCCTGGTCTTTCAACGCCTCGCTGGCTATCATAATGGTAGATACCGGCGTTTTAAACTCATGCGTCATGTTATTGATGAAATCGGTTTTCATTTCCGAGATCTTCTTTTGGCGCAGTATAGAAAAAATGGTATAACCAAAGCAAAAGATCAGCACCAGCAACAACCCACCGCTGATAGACAGCATATAGGTCATGGTGTTAATAATGTGCGAATTTTTATCGGGAAAATAAACCTGTAAACGGCCCGGATCGTTAATTACATCCTGGGTAAATATGGGGGTGCGGTAAGTTTCAGATACATTGAAAACGGGCTTTTGCCCCATCATATCATAAGCCTTAGAAAATATGAGCGAATCGTTATTGGTAGTGCTTACCTCGTAACTAAATGGCAGGGTAATACCTTTATTAGCCAGTTCAAAGCGCAGCAACGAATCGAGCCATAAGGTATTGATCCGGTTTTTTAAAGGCTGATCGGCTTTTTTATACTCTTCGGCCAGGTTTTCCATCACCGTAGTGCTGGTGCTTATATGCTGAAGCTGGGCAAGCGAATCGGCCCGGAGCATTTCCTTTATTTGACGGGCACGCTGCTGTTTAAGCTTACGGTTATGCTCGCGCTGCCAAATAGGGTTAATGGTGGTAACGGCCACTACCTGGCGGCCAAGCTGCGGATCGGGGTACGAATAGTATGATGTATCATATTTGTTCACCTTGCCTTTGCGCTTATTTGCCGCGTTGCCGGTTACGTTTGTAACCTCTGGCGGCAGTATCCGCTGGTGTACGTTACCAAAATCGTCGGTATATTCTTCAAAGCGGTAACGTACGTTAACCATATCCTCCTGCGTGGTACCGTACAATTCTTCGTCAACCTTGGCGCGCAAAATAATGCGTTGCAGGCTGTCTTTTAACTGGGCTATGCGGCGGTCGTGCAGTTTGCGTATTTCTGCATGGGTAGGCTGGTGAGCGGCCACGGCAGGCGTTGTAACTTTGGGTGCTTTTTTGGTTATCCTGATCTCAAAGCGGCTCGCGCTTATTTTAACGCTGTCGGCCTTTTTGTTCAAAAATTGGTTGGCATCCTGCCGGGTAAGTTTTGATACTACGGTATTAAGCGCCTCGTGCACATCGCGGTCAAATAATTCGGACTGCAACTGGTATGACTGGCGCAGAAAAAAGTATTGCATGGCTATTACCCCTAACAGGGCAAAACCCATTAAGCTCATAATTAAACCTATACTCCTTTTCTTCATGCTTCAACAAAATTAACTTAAAATACGGCGGAGCACACCATTTTAACAATTTTTAACAAATTTGAGAACCGCTTTATAACCTATTGATTATTAACAATAATTACCTTTACTTATTGCTCAACTTAAACATCATAAACATGAAAAAGCGTTTATTTAATTCCAGTTTCGAAGTGCTGTTTACAGCGGGTATAGTGGTAGCCCTTGCCCTGCCGCAACTGCTGTTTGCACAAAAGCATAAAGAGGTAAATATTTCCATCCATAATAACGACACCACTTTTAACGGCAAAAATTTAAAGGACATGAAACCCGCTGAAAAGCAGGAAGCTTTAACCGAAATAAACAAAACGGTAAAACCAAAAGGCCCTCGCCTTCAAAACCTGCAACTTAGTTTTGCTGATCTTGATAGTTCTGGCGTACGTGTATACACCTATAAGCGCGATTCGGTCAACAAAGGCAGATTACCTTTAAATCTTGATCAGTTTAGAGGCGATAACATAAATGGTATGGGAAACCTGCCCGATATGGAATTCAGGATAGCTGATGGCACGCATGACAGACAGCTTGGCGCATTGCGCTTTAATAACAGCCCGCTTCATATAAGGCGCATGGGCAATACTCAAAACTTTGACTACAACAATACCGATAAAGACGGCATAAGCACCCATGTTAGCTACCACGTAACCGAGGCCTTTACAGAAGCGGCCAAAAAAGTGTCGGGTGTAGAAAAAAGCGATCTGGATTTGCAGGATTTAACGCTTACGCCGCAGTTTTCGGCCGGTAAAACCACTTTAGCGTTTACCCTCCCGGCAAAAACCGCTGCCGATGTACAACTGACCGATAGCGATGGCAAAATCATCTGGAAAGAAAAAGCCACTACAGCAGCATTCAACAAAAGCTTTACCTGGGGATTGAACGGTGTGTTTTACTTAGTAGTGAAGCAAGGCGGTAAAACTGCAGTGAAGAGAATTGTGAAAGAGTAAGGAAGAGAGTCAGGAGTATAGAGTCAGGAGTCAAGACACCTTAACGCTTGCATAATAAAAAAGCCATCTAAAATTAATTTTAGATGGCTTTTTTATCTAAGTCTGTATTCCTGACTCTGTACTCTTGACTCCTATTTAGAACGGCAAATCATCATCATCCGGTGCAGAATTAATATCTACAGGTGATGCGTGCTCTGGGGTTGCGCTGCTGGCGCCGCCGCTTAACACGTTAATTTTCCATAACTGCATAGAGTTAAAATAGCTCTTTTTGCCGGTTTTATCGGTCCATGGGCGGCCGCGCAGGTTAAAAAAAACCTCTACGTCGTCGCCTACACGTACGTTATCCAGTAAATTGCAACGATCCTGAATAGCCTCAAATTTTAAATATTCGGGGTATTGCGGGTTCTCAATATATTCAACAATCAGTTCTCTTTTTTTTAACGACTCAGTAACCTGTTGGGTTGGAGCTACTTCGTGTACTTTACCTTTAATATCCATATCTAAGTTGTAAAACGTAAAGTTAATAAGTAAGATTGTATTTCGGGCATTTTTTAATTCATAAATTTGCAGCCACATGAATGTTTTTCAAGACAAAAGTAAAATCATAATTACCTGCAACAAGCGCCTCTCGGGCTACCTGCAGCAAGAGGTAGAGGCCCTGGGCTATAAAGTTACCCGCACGTTTCAAACCGGTGTTGAACTGCTGGGTACCATCAATGATTGCATCCCCCTCAATTTAAACCTGCGCTGCGCCAGCCAGATCTTGTACCTGCTGCACAGCTTTGAGGCTGCCGATCCGCAACGTTTATATAACGAACTGGTACAGTTAGAATGGGAAAAGCTGATAGATTTTAGCGGCTATTTTTCTATTACCTCTAATGTAAACAATGAGCATATTCTCACCCCTTTGTATGCCAACGTAAAGGTAAAAGATGCCATTGTAGACCGCATTAAAGCACAAAAAGGCTTACGCCCAAACTCCGGTCCCGAATTAAATAAAGCGGTAGTTCACTTATATTGGCAAGACGATAAAGCCGATATTTTTGTAGATACCAGCGGCGAAACCCTGGCCAAACACAGTTACCGTAAAATACCTGGTAAGGCTCCTATGTTGGAAGCCCTGGCTACCTCTACCATTATGGCAACCGGTTGGGACAGGCAAAGCACCTTTATTAACCCCATGTGTGGTTCGGGCACCCTGGCTATTGAGGCCGCGTTGTTAGCTACCGATAAGCACCCGGGCCTTTTCAGGATGAACTATGGGTTTATGCACGTAATGGGTTACGATGAGCAAGTATTTTTTGCCGAGCGCCGTAAACTGAAAGATAAAGCTAAAAAGGTGACTAACTTTAAGATCATTGCCACCGATATATCGGCCGATGCCGTGGATATTGCCCGCAAAAATGCCAACACTGCCGGTGTAGAACATTTGATTGATTTTGATGTTTGTGATTTTGCCGATACCGTAGTGCCCGAAGAAAAAGGCGTAATTATGTTTAACCCTGAGTATGGCGAACGCCTGGGTGTACATACCAAGCTGGAAGGTACCTATGCCCGCATAGGCGACTTTATGAAGCAGCAGTGTAAAGGTTACCGTGGTTATGTGTTTACCGGTAACCCCGACCTGGCCAAACGTATTGGACTGGCCGCTACCCGCCGCATTGAATTTTACAACGGTAAGCTAGACTGCCGCTTATTAGAGTATACTATTTACGAAGGCAGCAAACGCGAACCTAAAACAGAATAAATGAAACGTTTACTTTTTATGGCGGCCTTATTGTTAACGGCCGCCTACAGCCGTGCGCAGCAAACTATGGCTTTTCCTTTTCAGGGAGGTAAGGATGTAATGATGGACTTTTTTAAAAAGAACGTTGTTATTCCCGAAGAGCTAAAAAAAACCAAGGCTACCGGCACTGCTGTTTTAAAATTCACTGCCGATCCTAAAGGAGCCATCAAAAAAATTGTGGTGTATTACGCCGATGATTATACCATTGCCGTTCCTTTTATTGATGCGTTGAAGAAATCGGACCGCAAATGGATCATTCCAGATGATGAAAAACTGCATGATTTTGTGATCTCTTTCACTGTAAACCTCATTATGCCCGATGGCAAGGCCAGTGCTGCCACGCAAAAGCAGGTTTACGATTCGTACCGCCAACGCAAACCCATTTGGGCCAGCAACCCGGTACCCCTTGATATGACCACTTTACTGCCGGCTATTATTACAACTTACTAACAATCAGCACTAAATTACTTTTTGAGTTAATTTATTTAATATTTTATCAATAAAATTATCTTCTTAAAACCGCACGTTGTTTTACCTCGTAAGTAATGTCATTAATATAGATTGATGACATGGGTAAGGAAATAATTAATAACAAGATTAAATCTGTTGCTGTAAATATTAGAAAGATCAGGGAGCATTTAAATTACACCCAAGAATATTTGGCCATGAAGCTTAATATCTCTCAAAATGCCTACAGTAAAATTGAATTAGGTTATACCAAAATAACCTTAGAGCGCCTTTATCAAATTGCCCAGGTACTCGAGGTTGATTTGATTGAATTGATCAAAGCCGATGATGCCGAAGTATTGCAACTGGTAGGTTCATCATCGGTGAGCGCATAATTAAATTCATGCTGTTATATTTGCCTCCAACGAGCAAAATATAACAGCATGAATTCCCAACTACTTATCGAAAATACGGCTGCCTATGTGCGCCAAACCTTGCAAAACGCCGAAGGCGGGCACGATTGGTGGCACATTTTACGGGTATGGAACAATGCCAAACTCATTGCCCAAACCGAACCTGCCAATATGCTGATAGTAGAGCTGGCCGCCCTGCTACATGACATAGCCGACGCTAAATTTCATGGCGGCGATGAAGAAATTGGCCCGCGTACGGCTATTAGCTTTTTGCAAAGCCAAAGCGTTGATGCCGATGTGATTGAGCATGTGACGCAAATTATCAGGCATATGTCGTTCAAGGCCAGTTTCGAGGGTAAAAAGTTCAGCTCACCAGAGTTGGATGTGGTGCAGGATGCCGATAGGTTGGATGCCATTGGTGCTATTGGCGTAGCCCGCGCTTTCAACTACGGCGGGTTTAAGGGTCGCGAAATGCATAACCCAGAGGTTAGCGCAAATCTTAATATGACTAAAGAGGAGTATAAGAGCACTACCGCCCCTACCATAAACCACTTTTACGAAAAGCTGCTTTTATTAAAAGATAAGATGAACACGGCCACTGCGCAAAAGCTGGCCGAACAACGGCATGCGTTTATGGAAACCTTTTTAGACCAGTTTTATGCCGAATGGGAAGGCCGAGCTTAGCGCCTTAAAGTCACGACCATTACTTCGCTGTATTAGAATACGATTAGACTTTGCCTGAGCGACCGAAGCCTTTATGTAAATGCTTTACATTTACATAAAGTTTTGTACTTACGCATGAAACCACACTTTTTACTTCTACTGCTTTTGGGCGCAGCCACGGCCGCGCATGCCCAAACCGATACGGTTAAACAACAACGCTTTAACCTGCACTTTCAGCAAACAATTATTACGCAAACCAAGCCTGCCTTTAGCGCCGCGTACTCCGGCCAAAACAGCTTGTTAAAAACCCACGAAACGGCATCCTCATTAACCACTACGCTATTTGGCGGTGCCCGCCTTTGGAAAGGTGCAGAGGCTTACTTTAACCCCGAAATGTCAGGCGGTGCAGGTTTTAGCCAAACCCTGGGTGTGGCCGGCTTTCCAAATGGCGAAACCTTCAGGGTAGGCAGTGCCGAACCTAAAATTTATATAGCCCGCCTTTATTTAACGCAAAACTTTGAATGGGGAACCGGGCGCGACACGCTTGACGATGAAGCCAATCAACTGGCCGGGACCCGCAGCAAACGCTACCTGTCGCTTACGGCGGGTAAATTTGGCATGAGCGACTTTTTTGATGGCAATACCTTTAGCCATGACCCTCGTACCCAGTTCATGAACTGGTCACTCATGAGCAATGGTGCATGGGATTATCCGGCTAACACGCGCGGTTACATTATGGGCCTCTTTGCCGAATTAGGCCAGCCTAACTGGACCCTGCGCTACGCTTTTACTATGGTACCCACCCAAGCCAACGGCTCGGTGTTAGATGAAAAAATAAGCAAAGCCAATACGCAAACGCTCGAATACGAACGTCGCTATCTGTTGAACAATCAAAATGGTACGCTAAGGATACTTGGCTTTTACAACAAGGGCAAAATGGGCAACTACCGCGAGGCGGTGAGCACCAACCCTGCAGCACCCGATATTGATGCCGTAAATTACTATGGTCATAGCAAATGGGGCTTTGGCATTAATGCCGAACAGTATATTACCCCAAGCCTGGGCATTTTTGCAAAGGCCAGTTATAACGATGGCCATACAGAAACCTGGTTTTTCACCGAAATTGACCGTTCATTAAGCTTTGGCAGCGTATTAAAAGGCAACTCATGGAAACGCAGTAACGACGAATTGGGCCTGGCGTTTGTAGGCAACGGCATTTCGGGCCCGCACCGTAATTATTTAGAGGCCGGCGGTTATGGTTTTATTATTGGCGATGGCAGGTTAAACTACCGCCCGGAGATGATTGCCGAGCTCTACTACAAGATAGACGCCTATCAAAAGAAATTATGGCTTACGCCCGACTACCAATTTATAGCTAACCCTGCCTACAATAAAGACAGGGGGCCGGTAAATGTATTCTCCATAAGGGCACACGTTGAGTTTTAAACCAGCGGCGTTAAAAACAATTCGTGTTTAATTTCGGGAATGATCTCTTTTTCCTTTGCGGTATCAAACAGTAATTGAATTGCTTTTTTACCTTCTATGCCTAAATCGAGCGAATATTGGTTTACATACAGGTCTATGTGCTTGTACATTACCTCTTCGCTCATTTCCTGAGCGTGCTGTTTAATAAACTCCAGTCCTGATTTTGGGTTGGCAAAGGCAAACTCTACCGAGCGGCGCAGTACGCGGTTAACTTTGTGCTGCACGTCTAACGGTAATTTACGGTTGGCTACAATACCGCCTAAGGGGATGGCACAGCCGGTTTCTTTTTCCCAGTAATCGCCCAGGTCTAATATTTTTTTAAGCCCTTTGTCCTGGTAAGTAAAGCGGTTTTCATGAATTATTAATCCCACCTCAATCCTATCATCCAGCAAAGCCTGTTCAATATCTGAGAATACGATCTCCTGTTTATTCACCGCATTAGGGAAAGCCAGGCTCAAAAGGAAATTAGCCGTGGTATATTTACCCGGTATACCTATGCGGATGGTGCGGTTTTCAGATTTCAGGTCTTCGTAAGCCTTTTGTTCATCGCCTTTACAGATTAGCAACGGACCAACACCAAAGCCCAGGGCACTGCCGGCATCAAGCAATACGTATTGGTTAGCTACGTAAGCAAAGGCATGATAGCTTAGCTTGGTTACATCCAGCTCGCCGTGTATGGCTTTATGGTTAAGCGTTTCCACATCATCATAAAACACCTCAAATTCTAAACCTTCGGTATCAATTTTATGATGAATTAACGCATCAAAAATAAACGTGTCGTTAGGGCAGGGCGAAAAGCCGAGTGTTAATTTCATAGTTTGTTGGTTTTAGGGTTAAGAGGTTCGGGGAGCGGGGGATTATACATCAAGACAGAACGTCCGGCTTTAAACCCCGCTCTTCGTACCTTCAATCTTCGCTCCCTAAACCACTTAACAAGCTCTCCGCAAAGGTATTCAGATTTTTAACGGCCAGCCCTATTTTCCAGGCATCGCGGTTACGCTTTTCTACATAATTTGACACCGCCCTGATTTGCAACGCCGGTACACCCGCCTGTTGGCAGGCGTAAAAGAAAGCCGCACCTTCCATGCTCTCCAGTTGTGGTGCAGCGCGCTGGTGCAGTTTCGCTATTGATGCTTCTTCACCATGTACCGTATTTACCGTAGCAGCGGTTACCTTCCATGGCTTATCGTTAGTATAGTAATCAGCTAATTTAGCAGTGGCGGTAAATTTAGTTTGGCCAAAGCCCAAGGCATCCAATGTAATAAAACGGCTATCGTCTTCGGCACCCAACTCGGTAAAAGTATCTTCGGTAATCTCTACCACCGTACCAAGAGGAATGTTACGGTCAAAGCTCCCGGCAATGCCCAGGTTAATGGCTAAATCGTACTGATGAGTTGCCAGATGCCTGCCCAACGCAAAAGCTGTAGCCACCATGCCCACGCCGGTGATGAGGATTTTAGGTGAGGGGTGCGGGGTGGGGGGATCGAGGTGCGAAGAGCGGGGTGCGGGGTGCGGAGAAGCTTCGGGGTGCTCCGAAATCCTGCTTTCTTCACCAAATACTTTACTTCCTAATCCAAACACTTCGATCCCCGCACCCCGCACCCCGCACCCTAAAACGCCGGCTATCTCCTCCCTCGTTGCGGCCACTACTAATATCTTCATACTGGCTAAGATAAAACAACTTGCCTGTTTTTGTTTTGTATATTTGCACCCAATAATTGTTATGATGATTCATATTACGCGCAAAGAACATTTTAATGCCGCACACCGGATGTACCGGGAAGAATGGAGCGCTGAAAAAAACCAGGAAGTTTTTGGAAAATGTGCCAACCCCAACTGGCACGGCCATAATTATAATTTGTTTGTAACCGTTAAAGGCGAAATTACCCATGCCACAGGCTACTTAATTGATCTTAAAGAGCTCAAAGTAATTATAAACGATTACGTGATTGAAAAGCTGGATCATAAAAACCTGAATAAGGATGTAGACTTTATGCAGGGCAAAATGGCCTCCACCGAAATCTTGTGTATAGAAATATTTAACCAGCTAAAGGCACCTATCGAGGCATACGATGGTGTGTTTTTGCACTCCGTTAGATTATTTGAAACCGAAAATAATAGTGCCGAATACTTTGGCGATTAACGCATACTATGATTGACGACGACGATAACCTGCCCGACCGCGATGCAGGGATAAACGGTTACAAAAAGATAGACCGGTACAACCCGGAGCTCATCACCAGCCTATCGGCCAACTACCACCAGGTTTTAGAACATATAGGCGAAGACCCTACCCGTGAAGGTTTATTAAAAACCCCCGAGCGTATGGCCAAAGCCATGCTTTATCTTACCCAAGGCTACGATCTCAACGCCAAAGAGATCCTGACTTCGGCTATGTTTAAGGAGGAATACAGCCAAATGGTAGTGGTGAAAGACATTGAGGTATACTCTATGTGTGAACACCATATGCTGCCGTTTTTTGGTAAGGCTCATGTAGCTTACATTCCTAACGGCCATGTGGTGGGCTTAAGTAAAATACCGCGCATTGTTGATGTGTTTTCGCGCAGGCTGCAGGTACAGGAACGCTTAACCAACGAAATCAGGGATTGTATACAAGACACCTTGCAGCCCCTGGGCGTAGGTGTGGTTATAGAATGCCGCCACCTGTGCATGAGCATGCGCGGCGTGCAAAAGCAAAACTCGGTAACTACCACTTCGGCCTTTAGCGGCGAGTTCTATAAAGAGAAGACAAGAACTGAATTTTTACAGTTGATCACCAGCAAATTAAGCTAAACCCCCTAACCCCCTGAAGGGGGAACGTATAAAAAGCTCCCCCTTCAGGGGGTTGGGGGGGTCTAATTAACAATGAAAGCATATATATTCCCAGGGCAGGGTGCCCAGTTTGTAGGTATGGGTAAAGACCTGTACGATAATCATGACGAAGCCCGCCAGTTATTTGAACAGGCAAACGAAATTTTAGGCTTCCGCATTACCGACTTGATGTTTAGTGGTACCGACGAAGATCTTAAACAAACCAACGTTACCCAACCCGCCATATTTTTGCACTCGGTTATTTTAGCCAAGGTAGCCGGCAACGAGTTTAAGCCCGAAATGGTTGCAGGTCATTCTTTGGGCGAGTTTTCGGCCCTGGTATCGGCCGGAGCACTGTCTTTTGAAGACGGCTTAAAGTTAGTAGCCGCACGTGCCAACGCGATGCAAAAAGCCTGCGAAATACAACCTTCTACTATGGCGGCCGTTTTAGGGTTAGATGATTTTACCGTGGAAGATATTTGTGAGCAGGTAAGCGAAGTAGTTGTACCGGCTAATTACAATTGCCCGGGCCAGCTGGTCATTTCAGGTACTATTGCCGGTGTTGAGCTGGCGTGCGAAAAAATGAAGGCTGCAGGTGCAAAACGTGCGTTGGTATTAAACGTGGGCGGTGCTTTTCACTCGCCATTAATGGAATCGGCACGGGTAGAACTGGAGCATGCCATTGTGAATACTAACATTCAGGAGCCGGTTTGCCCTATTTACCAAAACATTGATGCCAAACCATATACTGATGCCGCATTGATCAAAAAGAATTTAATTGCCCAGTTGACCGGGCCGGTACGCTGGACCCAAACTGTAATGCACATGCTTGAAGACGGCGCCACTTCTTTTACCGAGGTTGGGCCGGGCAATGTGTTGCAGGGTTTGGTTAAAAAGGTAGACCGTGCTGCCGCAACCGCAAGCTTAACGGTATAATTTAAATATATAATGCCCGGTTTCATTTGGAGTACCGGGCTTTATTTTGCAAAGCCACAAACTAAAGTGGCTTTTGTTTTTTATGATATATTTGATGCAATAAACATACATCTGCTACCACGTTGACTACCTACGCTAAAATTCGTATACTATTGGCATTACTGTTTGCCAGCTTACTGCTAACGGCAATAGTATTACGTAACAGCCACACCCCCAATGATGGTTTTTTAAAAAGTGCCCGCCAGCTTGAGAGCAACCTGAATAAGCGCGAAGCCGCAGTAGCTAAATTATTTGGCGAAAAACATTTTGCCGCCCTGAAAGTCCTGCCCGATAAAAACTACCAGCAAGCGCTCAACGAGATAGAAGAGGTTACCATACAAAAGCGCATTTGGCTGCTCACTTACAAAAACAACAAACTGGCCTTTTGGACGGGCATCAAAGTTATACCCGAAAATTTCAAAGTATATAAAGAAGGCGCATCGTTTGTAAAACTCAATAATGGCTATTATGAAGCCATACGCAAAACCGAAGGTAATTTTACAGCCCTTGCCTTCATTTTTGTAAAAAGCAATTTCAAAGTCCAAAACCATTACCTTAAAAACACTTTCGAACCGGGCCTGCTCAACAACAATAACCTTGAAGTTGCCGACCTGGGCGATAAAGATGTTTACCATATACATAATCTCCAAAAAACCTACCTTTTTTCGGTAAAGCTCAACCCTAAATCGCATGACCATGCTAACCTTGGTATTGAAGTGGGTTTATGGCTTGCTGCACTTATTACCTTGTGCCTGCTGGTAACCAGTGTATGTAATTATTTTATGCACCAAAGGCAGGTTTTGCTGTCGTTTGCATTAATGGCGGTTTGTATCATTATTATCCGCTGGGTTAACCTATACCTGCATTTGCCCGATTTCAGGGGTGTTTCAGATCTGTTTAGTCCGGGTCTATACTCGCTTAACAACACCTTTCCTTCCCTGGGCGATTTTTGCCTCAACGTTTTGTTCATGCTTTGGCTGGTGGTCTATATTTACAATCACCGCAATAAAATACTCAGGCATACTCCCGGAACGGTTGCTGGTTACGCTATTTTTTCGGGGGGTATATTGTTACTTATTGCCGTATCAACCTTGTTAATTCACCTGTTTAATAAGCTGGTTATCCAATCGCAAATAAGCTTCGATGTAAATAATGTGCTTAACCTTTCGGGATACAGTATGCTGGGCGTACTAATGTCGTGCTTTGGATTCCTCATTTTTTATTTACTGGTTGATACACTTTTGGCGGTAGATACCCATTTGCTCATAAAGCCACGGGTTAAGCTGGGTATATTTATAAGTGCCATATTGCTGGTTACAGGGCTATCATTTATTTACAGCTTTACGGTATTTTACTTGCTATGGGCTTTGCTGGTGTTTATAAGGGTATACGCCAACCGTTACCAGCACGGCGATCTTAATGCCGTATCTTTTGTGGCCATGGTGCTGATCTGCGCATGGATAGCATCTATCAAGCTCAATTACTTTGAATCGGTTAAAGAAAAAGGCACCCGCAAGCAACTCATCTCCCAGCTCGAAAACATAGACAACCCTAAGATAAAGCGTATTTTCAGCACGGTTGAAAAGCAAATTGTGGCCGATCCTGTGCTTACCAGGTATTTTAAAGATAATGATTATAGCCCGGGTTACTTAAAAAACCGCTTTAAAAAGCTTTATTTCGACGGCTACCTTTCTGACTACGATTGCAAGGTATATGAATTTGATGCCGCCGGGCAGCCCCGATCTCCACAAAATGATTACGTGCTGGATGTATTTAAAGAAATGGTGATTGTAAGCTCCTTTAAGCTATCCAATTATTTCTACCGCGAAAATGAACGTTTCGGTTTTCAAAGCTACTTTGCCATACTGCCGGTTTACAATAAAGACGCTAATTTGGGTACTGTAATTGTTGAGCTCAAATCAAAACCTATACACTCTAATAGTAACTTTCCAGAATTACTGGTAGATAACCAGTTGAGTCCTGATGTAAGGTTTAAAGACTATTCGTACGCCTTTTACAGCGATGATAGGTTACTTAGCCAAAACGGAAAATATAATTACAACGTTATCAATACCGAATTTAAGGGCAAACTTAAAACTTACTTTTTCAAAACCACTTACAGCAACCAGGAAGATGATACCAAGCCCTGGTACCAGCGTTTAACCCGGTACAGTCACCTGGTTTATCAGCCCAGCCAGCGTAAGGTTATCGTGGTATCCAAAGTAGATAATAACTCATTATCGTATATAGCCTCCTTTACCTTCTTCTTTATTGTACTCTTGGCATTCAGCGCATTTGTAATATTGTTCAGTTGGCTCTGGAACCGTATTACATTAATTAAGATTACTACCGACAGCATCCGTTGGAACTTTGGGCTGCACTTTGAGCATGTACTTTACCGCACCCGCATACAGTTTTCTATGATATTTGCTGTTGTGGTTACCCTGGCCTTGGTAGGTATAATTACTTACATATCCATTAAAGCTCAATACCAGGATCAACAAGACGACATGATCAGTGATAAGGTAACGGCTATTGCTTCGAAATTTGAGAACAGCTTTTTAGATGAACTTGGCCACATTGATGAAGATACGCAAGTGAAATTCAATAATTTTGCCGAAAACTTTTCTACCGATCTCATCCTCTTTAATACCGATGGCGTGGCTGTACTTTCAACGCAGCCCAAAATTTACGACTATGGTATTTTAGCCAAACGCATGCACGCCAAGGCTTACATTATGCTGAGCAAGCTGCAAAAATCGCTCCTGATCAATAATGAGCGTATTGGAGAATTGAATTACAAAACGGCTTATGTGCCGGTGCGCAATGCCAACAACGTTACTGTAGCCTTTCTGCAGCTTCCTTACTTTTCTAACGAGGCCGATTATTATGAACGTATGGGGTCGTTCTTAAACTCCATGATCAACATCTACGCCTTCATATTTTTGGCCATAGGTATGTTTGCGGTGTTAGTAGCCAGGCAAATTACTACGCCACTTAGCTTTATACAGCTTAACCTGAGCAAAACCATTTACGGTAAAAAGAATGAGCCGATAAAGTGGGACAGGCACGATGAAATTGGCGCTCTGGTTAAAGAGTATAATAAAATGATTGCGGCTCTGGAGAATAGCGCCAACCGCCTGGCACAATCAGAACGGGAAAGCGCATGGCGCGAAATGGCCAAACAAGTAGCCCACGAAATTAAAAACCCGCTTACGCCACTTAAACTGGGCTTACAGCTGCTCGAAAAATCGTGGAAGGATAAAGATCCAAAATTCGATACAAAGTTTGAGCGTTTCAGTAAATCGTTTGTGGAACAGATAGAAAGCTTGTCGTCTATAGCTTCTGAGTTTTCGGCTTTTGCCAAAATGCCTGATACCCGGATGGAGCGTTTAAACTTGTTCGACACTTTAGGCCAGGCCATTACCATATTCAAGCACATGGAAAACGTGCAGATCAATTATGAGACGCCCGAAACACCGTTCATGGTTAATGCCGACCGCGACCAGCTATTGCGCTGCTTTAACAACCTGCTTAAAAATGCTATTGAGGCCATGCCTCCCGAGCGTTTAGGCGTCATTAACGTGAACAACACCATTAACCGCAACAGCATTTTGCTGAAGATACAGGACAATGGTAACGGCATCCCCGAAAACCTGCACCAACGTATTTTTGAACCTAACTTTACCACTAAAAGTTCGGGTACAGGTTTAGGACTGGCCTTTGTAAAAAACTCTATAGAAAATGCCGGCGGACGGGTATGGTATGAAACCGTTATAGGTGAGGGTACGACCTTCTACCTCAATTTTCCGGAATCTAAAGCCTAATTCGATTCAACTATTTCTTCGATAACCTGCAATTTATCCCATAAAAAAAGCATCCCGGGTTTAACGAAGTGCTTTTTTGTAATCACTATTCAGGGGGCTGGTATTGCTTAGTATAACAAATGATCGTACGGATATCTTACCGTATGCAAGGCTACAACCTTATCATATAATAACTTTCTGAATTCATCTACATTTTCCTTCTTCAATGCAGATATAAAGATAGCCGGGCTGTTATTAGCTGCCATCCAAGTATGTTTAAACTCTTCGAGCGTTAGCATTTGCTCCGGCTCATCCGGGTTAATTTGGGTTGGCTGGTAGGCATCCATCTTATTAAACACGGTAATAACCGGCTTATCAATGGCACCAATATCTTTCAGCGTTTCGTTCACCGTGTTAATCTGATCTTCGAAATGAGGATGCGATACATCTACTACGTGAACCAGTACATCGGCCTCGCGTACTTCATCCAAGGTAGATTTAAAGCATTCTACCAAATGGTGAGGCAGCTTACGGATGAACCCTACCGTGTCTGACAGTAAAAAAGGCAGGTTCTCAATCACCACTTTCCTCACCGTGGTATCCAAGGTTGCAAAAAGCTTATTCTCGGCAAACACCTCCGATTTGGAGATCATGTTCATAATAGTAGATTTACCTACGTTCGTATATCCTACTAAAGCAACGCGTATTAACTGATGACGGTTTTTACGCTGCGTTTCGTTTTGCTTATCTATCTCTTTCAGCCTTTCTTTCAGCAAAGAAATCTTATTCAAAATCAAACGCCTATCCGTTTCTATTTGCGACTCACCAGGTCCGCGCATACCAATCCCACCTTTTTGACGCTCTAAGTGGGTCCATAAACGGGTTAAGCGTGGTAAAAGGTATTGTAACTGAGCCAGTTCTACCTGTGTTTTAGCCTGCGCGGTTTGTGCACGCCCGGCAAAAATATCGAGGATTAAGTTACTCCTGTCCAGTATTTTGACGCCTAACTCGGCTTCTATATTTCGCAATTGTGAAGGCGATAATTCATCATCGAATACCACCATATCTATCTCTTCGGCTTTAACGTAAGCCTGTATCTCTTCCAGCTTACCGGTACCCACAAAAGTAGCCCGCTCCGGCCGTTGCATACGTTGAGTAAACGATTTAACTGTTTTACCGCCGGCAGTCTCCACCAAAAACTCAAGCTCTTCCAGGTATTCTTTGGTTTGCTCGTCGGTTTGTCCTGGAGTTATAATACCTACCAGTACAGCGGTTTCCTGCTTTAACGCAGTATCGTAAAATTTTTGTTTCATTAACAGTTATCTAACAATCAAAATGCCAACTTGCTAAAAACCGGCTAAGTTGCAGGCAAACAAGGCCATGAGGTGCCATTATAGCAGGTTAGCGCAACTCATTCACAAATTCTTGCATGGCTAAACCCGGATCGGGCTGACGCATAAAGTTCTCACCAATGAGGAAACCATTAAAGCCAGCTTCTTTCAACTGCCTGATGACATGCGTATTGCTGATGGCGCTCTCCGAAATTTTAAGAACACCCGCGGGGATATGCCCGGCTAATTGGAACGAGGTATCTACCGATACGCTGAAATCGGCCAGGTTGCGGTTATTTACACCTATAGCATCCAGGTTATCGCAAATGCTGCGTTCGAGTTCTTCGAGGTTGTGCACTTCCAGCAGGGTATTCAGGCCAATGCTTTTGGCCAAAGCAGCAAACTGCTTTACTTCTTCCGGCGTTAAAATGGCGGCTATCAGCAAGATAACGTCTGCTCCCAGGGTTTTTGCTTCAATGATCTGATACTCATCAATCATGAAATCCTTACGCAGGATAGGGATGTTGTTAAATTTGCGGGCTTCCAGCAGATCGCGCTTAGCACCCATAAAAAAGTGCCTGTCGGTTAATACCGATAAGGCCGAAGCACCCGCCGCTACATAGCCCTGCGTTACATCCCTAACCTTTACCTGGTCGTTAATAATGCCTTTAGAAGGCGATTTACGCTTAAATTCGGCAATAATGCCTGAACGTTCAGGGTCGAGCAGGAACTCCTTGAACGACAAGGGTTCTCGCACGAACATCTCGCGTTCTTCCAAGTGTATATAAGAGGTAATGAGCTTAGCTGCAGCTACTTCCTTCTTTTTCTTTTGTACTATTTGATCTAAGATTGTCATAAATTGCAATTTACGTCATTGCGAGGTACGAAGCAATGACGTGTAAGTATCTATTCAACTCCCTCTTTAGGGGGTTGGGGGGCTAACCAATTGCCCATCATCTCTTTACCGTACTCTGTCAAAACCGATTCGGGGTGAAACTGTACTCCTCTAACATCCAGCGTTTTATGCCGCAAAGCCATGATTGAGTTATCCTTTTCATCGATAGCGGTAATGGTTAGCACTTCGGGCAATCCTTTTTCAGAAACCACCCAGGAGTGATAACGGCCAACACTGATGTTGCCGGGCAAACCCTTGAATAATTGCTCCTCTCCATCGGTTACTTTAATGGGGGTTGATATACCGTGCATAGGTCGGCTCAAATTATATAGTTCACCACCAAACGCCTCAGCTATAGCCTGTTGCCCTAAGCACACGCCAAAAATACTCTTAGTAGGTGCATAGGTTTTGATGACATCCAACAGCAAACCAGCCTCAGATGGAATGCCCGGACCGGGCGACAAAATGATCTTATCGAACCTGTCAACATCTTCCAGTTTAAACTGGTCGTTGCGCCAAACTTCGCATTCAATGCCCAACTCGTTCACCAAATGTACCAGATTGTAGGTAAATGAATCGTAATTATCGATGATCAAAACTTTACCCCCCGCCCCCCTGAAGGGGGAGTTTCCTGCTTCACTATTATTTATCAAATCACTCATTTTATTCAAAAAACTTTAAAAAACTTCAAAAAATTACTTTTTCAGTAATTGCCTTATTAAGGGCATCATAAGAGTTAAATTTCGTGTTCCGGTTTTTGTCTGTCTGAGTTTGTCCAAGACCTGTACTCGCGCTAAGTCTTCGACAAGCTCAGACTGACAGGCACATCTTTCATCCTCCACTCTCCGCACCTTTCATCCCCGCTCCCCGCACCTTTTTCATCCCCGCCCCTCGCAACCTAAATTTCCTGCGCCAGCTCAATGGCTTTTCGCAGGGCGGCAACTTTGTTATTCACCTCGTTCAGTTCGCTTTCGGGTACCGAGTCGGCTACAATGCCGGCACCGGCCTGGTAGTGCAGCGTGTTGTTCTTGCTTAACAACGAACGGATCATAATGGCGTGATTAAAATCGCCGTTGAAACCTAGGTACCCAATGGCACCACTGTAGAAACTGCGCTTGATGTTTTCGTTCTCATCAATAATTTCCATAGCCCTGAACTTTGGCGCACCGCTCAGTGTACCGGCCGGAAAAGTATCAGCCACAATCTTGAACGATGAAACATCGGGCTTTAACACGCCGCTTACATGCGATACCAGGTGAATAAGGTGCGAGTAGTATTGCACCTGCTTAAAGGCTTTCACTTCTACCTGCTGGCAATGGCGGCTTAGATCGTTACGGGCCAGGTCAACCAGCATGACGTGCTCGGCCGATTCCTTAGGGTCATTCTCCAGGGCGCGGGCAGCTTCGGCATCCTTCTCGTCATCGCCTGTACGCTTAAAGGTTCCTGCTATTGGGAAGATACTGGCTACCCGGTTTTTAATGGTGATCTGTGCCTCGGGCGATGAGCCGAAAATGCGGAAATCGCCATAATCGAAATAGAACAAGTATGGTGACGGATTGATTGAACGCAGCGCCCGGTAAACGTTAAACTCATCTCCCGAAAAAGCCTGTGAAAAGGCTCTAGATGGTACGATCTGGAAAACATCGCCCCGGTAAATGTGCTGCTTCATTTTTTCCACAATATCCATAAAGCCCTGGTCGGTCAGGTTAGATTGCTCCTGGTCTTTACTTTGGAAATAATACTCCGGAAAATCTTTGTTCTTGAGCAGGTACTGCATTTTCTCGATGCCTTTCTCATCGGCAGTGTCGCCATACTGGTTCTGGAAAATATACAGCTCGTTCTTGAAATGGTCTACCGCTATAATGTACCGGTACACATGGTACTGCATTTCGGGAATCTGCCGGGCATCATGCTCTACCTTTTTAAGGCGGATGGTTTCGTAATGCTCTACCGCTTCGTGGGTAAAATAGCCGAACAAACCGTTCGAAATAATTTTAATGGGCAGGGTATCGGTTTCAAAACGCTTTAAAAATGCGTCTATCTCATCTACTAGGTTAAATTGCCCTTCGTCAAACTTCACCTCGCTGCCATCGGGGAATTGCTGGGTGAGCACCCCTTTGTTAAGCACCATGCCCGCAATAGGTTCGCAGCAAATAAAGCTCAGGCTGTTATCGCGGCTGTGGTAGTCCGAACTTTCGAGCAGTAAAGAGTTGGGAAATATATCGCGCAGGCGCAGGTAAATGCTCACCGGTGTGGTGGTATCGGCCAGTAGCTTTTTATAGGTGGTATTTAATTTAAACTGTTGCATTAGTATCTAAAAAAATCAATTAAACGAAAAAACCCGGCGTGGTTGGCGCCGGGTCTCAAATCAGGGTTTATAATTGCTTAATCTTTTCTAATTCAATAAACCTACCGGGCTGCCTTATTGTTAAGGTGCCACCAAGTTAGGTTATTTAATTTTGTTGTCATTTACAGTAGCAAATATAGGAAGAAATATGAGCTTGCAAATTATTTGTGAAATTATTTTTCCAAAGCACAATAATTCGGTATAACTGCGTTAAGCCGAATTAAATATTGTTTTATAGGCCTGTTATAGCAAAAAACGGTCTTTTACTCTGTATAATAGCTACGATAATAACCACAACAGCTAACGTGTAAAAAATGGCAATAGCACGGTGCTTACCCTCGGGCAGTAATGCTTTTTTTGATTTACTGTGTCCTATGGTTATCAAGATGATAGCAAATATCATCATAGAAATATGCTCTACTGTCCAATAACGGGCAAGCGGGTCTTTCATTGTGGTTTTGGCAAAATGCACCAGAGGACTTACAAAGTATACCGCCAATCCAATCAATAGTTGCGTGTGCACCGATATCATGGCAAACAGGTTGATCTTGCGGTTACCTTCTGTGTAAGCTTTTTTGCCTAACCAACCGGCTAACGATTGAACAATAGCCAGCACCACCAGCAACAATACCAAAAACCTGAAACCCGAATGCAGGTACTTTAGAGATTCGTACATAATTATTAATTTTTTCCAAAGATAAGATTTATTCAACGGCTTGGAAGTGATTGGAGGGTTGACATTTCGAGAAAGCCTCTTTACCGTCATTGCTGTAAGGGTTTAGTAATTCGAGGACAAACAGATGATTTAAGATATGTTGTTTAGGGTGGTCATTTCGATAGGTTTTTTACCGCCTATACCTTGATGTGGCCTTTCCCAGTTGTAATAG
>NZ_BMDO01000011.1 GCF_014635825.1 Mucilaginibacter galii | reverse complement strand
ACCACTTTTAATAACTAACTTTGAAAACGCTTTTACAGCTCTCGCTGCTATCGTTCGCCAGCTAATCGCCTGGTCACTTTGCCACGGAATTAGGTGGTCAACATCCCCGGAATATCAACATTACTTTAGAGATTGTATTATAAATCGAATTATTAGAACTATTTTATATTTTTCAAAATACCCCGGATTAACCTTTGCAACACAGAGGCCTCCTCTGTCACAATTTCAGCGTCAGCTTGCATACCAGACTTGAGTAGGATTGGTCTTTTCAAATCTGTTCTACCGCTAAGTTTGAACGAGACTTTACTTAGAAAAATGCTGTCGTTGACCGGAACATCATTGATTTGAATTATTTTCCCGCGGATAAAGCCATACTCTTCATAGGGATAGCTTCTCAATTTTATAAGTACTTGTTGCCCCCGCCTGACTTTGCCCATATTATCTTGTGGTATCGGCATCTCGCCAAAAAAAGCGCTTCGTCGGGGATTGATCGAAAATACTTCCTGCCCTAAAGTAATTAGCTGATTTTCCTGAATTATTCCCGCATAAGAAATGCGTCCATTTTCAGAAGCCTTCAATTCGTACTTCTCCCGCCATTCTTGAGCCTGACTAATAAGACTATTTAACGATTGGACGAATTTCAGCTTTTCATCATTCATTTGATTTTGTAGTTCGAAAAGATCTTTCTGCTTCGCAGTGTATGCGGAGGTAACACTGAGCATAGCTGCTTCGGTCTGTGCCAAAGGGCTTTGGCTGGCCAAATATCGAGTCTCAGCTGCTCTGAATTCCGCAGGGGTTTCCGCCTTTTCTTGGTAAAGTTGCCGATTCATTTCATAATCTTGAGCAGCTAACCTGAGATTTTTCTCCTGGAGCTGTTTTTGAAAAATTAATTGTATCTGCTGCTTATGTAAATTAAATAAGTCTTTCTGTAAAAAGGTTGCTTTTTGACCGGACAAACCATGAGTCATTGAAGCGCAGTAAGTGAGGTAATTTTGAGAGAAAGTTTGATAAGGTATTTGCAATTCACCTAAATTAAAATCTTGAGGAAGATTTAGGTTGACGGGAATACTATTGTGCTGCGCTTTCAACTTCAACTCTTCCAATAATAGGAACAATTCTTGAACATGCTGATGTCGGCCGGTAGACTCTAGATAGGCCAATGGCTGACCTTGTCGAACTACTTCATTTTCTGCAACTAGCAGCTTCTCCAATCTGCCGCCAACCTTCGCGGTTACTGACTTTGGTGCGTTTTCCGAAACTATCTTCAATTTCGTTTTGACAATATCTGGATAACGCAAAAAATAAGACACAACAATCATCAATGATAGAACGGTTAAAAATGAAACTGCTCCGAAGCGCATCAACCAATTCGGCGGCGATTTGATGATATCATCTATTTCTTCGGAATGACGCTGTTCTGTATATTGATTTTCAAAGGTTGGTTTCATACTTATACTCCCAATTCTAACTGATTCCTAACTAGTTGGAAATACTTACCATGGGCTGCTGTTAATTGATTATGTGTACCTTGTTCGATGATACGACCTTTCTCAAGTACAATGATATTGTCTGCATTGCTTACCGTGCTTAGCCGGTGCGCAACAACAATAACCGTCCTTCCTTCCAGAAATTCCCCCATATTCTCCATAATCGTCCTTTCATTATTTGCATCCAAGGCATTGGTCGCTTCATCAAAGAAGAGATATTGAGGATTTTTATATACTGCACGAGCAATTAAAATCCGCTGCCGCTGCCCTTGACTTATCCCATTTCCTTCCGCCCCAACTTTAGTGGCTGTTCCTAATGGCAAACTATCTATAAAGTCTTGCAAATTTGCTATACGAATTGCATGTTGCAGGCGCTCATGATCTGCATAGTCAGCCCCTACTGCAATGTTACGGGCAATTGTGTCAGAAAATATAAAACCGTCCTGCATAACCACGCCGCATGAACTTCTCCAAAATTTGAAGCTATAATTACTGAACGACTGGCCACCTACTTCAATTACTCCCTTCTCAGGCTCATAGAAACGCAAAAGTAATTTTAAAATCGTAGTCTTCCCGCTGCCGCTCATCCCTACGATAGCAGTTGTCTTACCCTGTGGAATTCTTAACGAAATATCCTGAAGCACTGGATCGTTGCCCGCACCGGGGTAACGAAACGTCACATCATTAAGATAAATAGAGCCGTCCCGAGGCAACTCATGATTGAGTTCACGTCCGGCAGGTTCCTCGTCGTTCAACTGGTGTATTTCATTGAGCCGTTCGAGGCTGATCTTTGCATCCTGAAATCCTTGAATGAAACCTAAAAGCTGCTGAACCGGGCTATTCAATTGTCCAATGATATACTGCATTGCCATCATGCCTCCCAAAGTCAAGTCACCGTCAATCACCGCTTTAGCACTCAAAAAGGTAATGAACATATTCATGCTTTCGTTGATCAGCGTAGATCCGCCTTGTTGGTATTGGCTCAAGCTCAAATTGCTAACATTGAATTTGAAGAGTCTGGCTTGCAGATGCTCCCAGTCCCACCGCATGCTTTGTTCGCAATTGTTAAGTTTGATTTCCTGCATTCCATTAATCAGCTGTACAATAGAACTTTGATTTTTAGCAGAAATATCAAAGCTTTTAAAATTTAAGGTTCTGCGTCGCTTTAAGAAGGCAACAATCCACAATGTGTAAAGAGTACTGCTTACTAGAAACACCCCAAAGATGATAAGGTTATAATGAGCCAGTACCACAGAGAAGACGACAAGGTTAAAAAGAGAAAACAAAGTACCCAAGGCCGAACCGGTCAGGAAACTTTCAATACGCTTTTGATCATTCATCCGTTGCATAATATCGCCAGTCATCTTTGTGTCAAAGAAACTCATCGGTAACTTCATCAACTTGATGAGGAAATCTGTTAATATGGATATATTGACTCGTGTGCTTATATGCAACAAGATCCATGACCGGATAAACTCGATAGTCACTTTTCCAAATATGAGCATGGCTTGCGCCAAAAGTATTATGTTGATAAAACTTAAATTCCGAGTATTGATCCCGACATCGACAATAGCCTGTGTTAAAAAAGGGGTCGTAATTTGAAGTAGACTTCCGATTAACAAACCGAGAAATAGCTGAACAATCAACTTTTGATAGGACTGAAGATATCGCAGGAGAAAACCCCAGTCCAATGTATCATTCGCCTCATCTTCTTGATCTTTGAAAGCTGGTGTAGGGCGAATAATCAGCCCAATGCCAATTGCTTGATTTTTGCCATATAACCAATTTGCAACAAACTCTTTTTCGGTGAATTTTAGAATTCCCTTACCCGGATCCGCAATGTGAAAGAGTCCTTTTTTAATTCGGTATAGCACAACAAAATGCTTTTGCCTCCAATGTAAAATGCATGGCAACTCAACGTCCAGGATTTCCGCTTTATCAATTTTGAATCCAAGCGAACGGAAACCTATTTTCTCTGCTGCTTCGCTGAGACCGAGTAAAGAAACACCTTCCCTGTTAACCTGACAAACAGTTCGCAGTTTTTGAAGTGAGATACTCCGACCGTAATATTTACAGATCATGCGCAGGCACGCAGGGCCGCAGTCCATCTGGTCAAATTGTTTATAAAAGGGAAACTGCATAAACTTTAGAATATTCTAATAAAGAAAAGGAACATCAATTCATCTATTCAAGCAAAAACATTAGGTTTCATTCAATCGGTTAAGATATATTGGCTGACGATATGTCCATCTGACATCAAGGGAACGAGCAGTCGTTTGTATTTTAACTTCAACATTGAGTTGAATATGTTAAAGCGCAGTTTTGGTTGTAGCTGTAAAATAAAAACATGACCTTTAAGTACCACTCATTCTGTTTGCCATCAATAAAAATACTATAAATAAAAACTTCTGCAAAGCATACTGTAGGTTTAATGTCGCTGATCCGGGAATTTCACCCAGCAGACTAAGAAAGACATGCTGAGGATAGAGTTCATGATAAGTATTCTCAAATCCGACATTGATTCTAAATTGAAAAAGTATACGGAGAAAAAGTGCATCAACAACAGATTTATTGGTTAAATAACATAAGATGTGATTTATTCAATGGCAAGTTAGATTTTTCATTCGAGTAAAAAAAGATATAAAGTTGATTTTCTAAAAACCATGGTCCTGCCCTTTCAAATGCGCGAGATCATTCAAGACGTATTGGTCTGTTCAAATAATAGTCAATAATGCTGCGGCGAAAAACCAAATCGTACGTTGCCTGTATCTTCCCTAATTCAGCGTTGTTGTAATTGGTGAGTGTAGTGTAATATTCAATGCTGTTTAGCAAACCGGCACGGTATCGCTTTTCGCTGACATACAAAACCTTTTGTAAGGCGGAAAGGTTGATTTCCGCAGCAATCAGACGTTTTTGGGCCGCTCTCCAGTCGAAAAATGCCTGGTTCATAACTTTTTTAAAGTTATTGGTAACGATCATCTCGTTCAGTTTCGCTATCTCTAAATTAATTTTTGCTTTGCTAATGTTACCGCGGGACTGATGACGGTTGAAAATGGGAATTTGCGCGGTGATACCTACAGATTGATAAAAATTATCAGAGAACTGTTTCAATAGTGTATAGTTTCTAATTGTAGAAAGAAAAGCAGGTGCGACAACTGCCTGATTGGTACCCGACACAACAGCTACTGTATCAACCCCGACTTGCTGGCTACCAGTTGCTAACGACCGTGCGCTGGAATAGTTTGATCCTGCAGAACCAAATAGGATTATACTGGGAAACAGGCTACTTTTAGCCAATGCAATATTCTGCAGGGCACTACGCACCTTTAACCCTTCAATCTTTATATCGGGGTTTATTTTAATAGCTTCACTGATAACATTGCTGGAATCAATTTCATATGCTGCACGGGAAATGTCATTAAGAGTGGGTTTGACAACATTGATAGAAAGATCAGGCATTTCCATTAGCTGCTTCAAAGCGAGCAAACTAACGTCTAGTTGGTTTTGGATAGTAACTGCTGTTAAATCGTTAGCTGCCTTTTGTGCCTCCGCCTGGGCCAAATCTGCAGAAGATTTGTTTCCGGCACGTACTTCTATCTTGACCTTGTTTATGTTGAACTGTGACAGTTGACTCTGCTGCCTGGCTTTGAGTAAGAGTTCCTCAGCAGCAATGATCTGAAGAAAGGCCGTCAACGTCCCTAATGTCAGATCATACTTCAATTTATCTATGTTTTGTACATTGGCCTCCAACAAGATTTTATTTTGAATTATCTGCGCTCTAAGTGATCCTCCTTGAAAAATAGTAAACTGTGTGCTTAAATTACCACTGTTGAGAAAGACCCTTTGATTTATATAATTATAAGTAGATACATCCAAAGTCCTTCCCCAGTTAAAAGATGCTTGGGTCCCGGCGCTTAAATTGGGCAGAAGGTTGTATTTCGCCAATTTGAGGTTTTCTGTTGACAATTCCACATCTAAAATGGCTTGCCGAATCTGTAAATTTCTTTTTAGAGTAGAATCAATTGCCTGATTTATGGTGACGCTAATTTGAGCTGTAGCCTGATTTAGGTACAGGATAAACAAGCTGCTAAACAAATATTTAGATAAGAATGATAAAGGATTTAACAAACGCATTATTTAAAATTACAGATTAAATTCCAGCTAGCAGCAGTAAGCTCTTTTTTTTCTGGTGTTTAAGATCAATGAAATATTTGTAAGCAGATACTTAACTTATATAAATGGTTAAATCCTGACGGATTTCTGCAGTGCTTGTCCAGCGTTGACAATATCACTGTCTTCTAATTCAAATAGCTTTAAAAAACTATCCGGAAAGCATTATACACATTGCGTTTTATTGCAATTCAAATAGCCTTATTATCTTGCTTATATATAAGCTTCAATCTTTGTCGATAGGTTAACATCTGGTGAACGATTTTAAAATTGGGGCGGATTGTTGCAATCGGACGGCCTATAACTCTAGCTATTTCTTAATCCTATCATACGAGTGCTTGACAGGTAACTCATGACTGCCGATTGCCTGCGTTCGATTTATAGATATACTAAAAATGCTTGAACAATAAATCGGTCCCCTCGAGTCTTATTCGTTATTTTTTATCTACTTTTTTTTGCCAAAGACTTTTGTTATCATTGATTAATAGTAAATTAGTTCGACAATTATACCCTGTATCTCTTTGATTAAAATAAAATTAATTTAAGCACTTGCCTTGATTTGTCTTAGGTTTAAGACAATGATTGATATGTAATCAATGTTTTAATAATCACGAAGCCATGGCACATGCATGGCTACATGGCCGTTGAAGTATGGATTGACGACATTTAACTTAAACCTTACCATTTATGATTTCCAATAATCAACTAGCATTCTCACAAAGCCCGCCTCATGACCCTGATGTTGTTTGGCTTTCAATATCACTCTTTTGTTATCAAGCTTATTGGCATATTTTATTAGAAGAAGGCATTGCTCCATTTGTGAAGAACATGGGCTATCTCCAAGCTTATGAGATAAAACTTAACCATTTAGGGAGCCATAATGTTGAACTTGGGTTATTAACAGAATGCACAAACGCTAATTTACTCGCGCAAGCGGCAAATGAACATTTCAATATCTTTTTTGAGAATATCGGCTTTCCCTATGAGGTAATTAAGTTGCCTGTTAAAGGTGTATTTCAGCCTTTTGCAATGAATAGTGTCAAGTATGGTCTTTTTACTCGGGAACAGCGGTATTCAGCACTTTCCATTGGCATTTCCAGATTCATGCTTGAAGCTTTGAAGGATGAAGTAAATGACGATAATGCAATTATCTCATTTGCCTTCTATCTACATATTGGGCTCATTAAAACTGTTAATCAAAGAGGAATTACTCTGACTGAAATAATGCAGCCAGCTGAGATTGGACAATTAAACAGCATAAGCGATAATTACCGAAATAAATTTGAAGAGAATAATGAATTACTCACTGAAATCATCATGGATATTGTGAATGGAAACGAAGAACTCCCACCTTGGCTAATGGAGTGGATGTCATTATGTGATGAAGAATTGGCCTTAAAGCATAAAAATGCATCAGTGATTTTTTTTGGCGAAGTAGTTCGGTTAATATATCAGAAGATGGATATCGAAGATGCCGTGCGTTTAATGCTAGAAGAATTTATTTTAATAATATTAGATTAATTAGAAATAGAGTTGCATTTAAATTTGAATGGAAGTTAAAATGAATCAAAGCAAGTATAAAATATCCTTTTGTATCGTTTGCATGAACCGCTTGCATCAGCTTAAGCAAACGTTACCAAAAAACATAAAAGAAGGCGTTGACTATGAAAATATTGAATATGTTTTACTTGATTATAACTCCGGGGATGGTTTAGAACATTGGGTGAAGGACAACATGGCTGACTACATTCAAATGGGCAAGCTGACTTATTATAAAACGACAGACCCAATGACTTGGAATCCGAGCCATTCTAAAAATATTGCATTCAAACTGGCGACAGGAGATATTATTTGTAATTTATGGGCGGATTATTATATCGGAAAAACATTTGTACAGTATTTAGACATGTTGTTTACAGACAACGCAGATATTGTGCTTACGCCAATCGATTTTCACAAAACCAAAACTGATCATCACCCACCTGGCGATGTTTTGGGAAAAGTTTGTGTAAAGAAAGCCGATTTCACTAAAGTCAGAGGTTTTGATGAGCGTATGAACAAACATGGTTTTGAGGATTATGACTTTATTAATCGGCTGGAGATGATAGGGATTAAGCGGGTACTTCTGGATGACATTAATTTTATGCAATATATCCCACATCAAAACAGTGAGAGATACAATTTATCAAGCCATGACTTAAAACATTTATATATAAATTATCAAACTCCTTTTTTATCCGAAATACTACTATTATACAATGATCAAAGTTTTGCAAAAGGATTTTTCATCGACAACATCAGCAAAAATGCTGATAACTATATCTACGCATACCATTCGCGGAATGAACGTTTTGATTATGATTTACAAGAACCAGGATGGGAGACAGGTGATTGGGCACAGCAGGATAATAGCTCAATTTTATTATTAAACAAATCAAATAATCAAAATTACATATTTAGGCATTCAGATGACAAACAATGGATATTAGAAGGAGATAATCACGCCGTTTTTTATCAACATACAGACGAGATCATCATCAACGATGTGCTCACCTTTAAGCATTTTGTAGATACCAGAAGCATCATGAATGAAAACTTGAACAATAACAAATCTGTTGTCAATCAAGATTACGGACAAGCCACTGTATACAAAAACTTTAGCCCTACACCAATAATAATATGAACATGTTTTCCATCGTTAGTCGCTATGCGAAAATTTCATCACAATACAGGGTATCAGGCAGACCGGCAATTATTGTTCGACAGTAAGACTGCCAGCATCACCATAACCGGACGTAAGACAATTGGAATTCATAAGAAAAAAAACATTCTTCCTGATGCAATCTGTTAATAAAGCTTATTCAAAATAATATAGCCATTAAGCCGAATATAAATTAGTTTTTGATAGAAATTACCTTTTAACAAAATTCACCCAAAAATCTATTCATTAATAATAATTGAGATCAACGATGAACATACTAGGACTTCACATTGGGCATGACGCAGCTGCGTGTTTAATAAAAAATAACCGGCTGGAGTCCATGATCGAAAAAGAACGCCTTACTAAAAAAAAGCATGACCGAGGTTTCAGTCTTGAAATGGTCGAATATGTGCTTGGAGATATGAAGGTGGAAGAATTGGATGCAGTCGCAATTAGTATCAACCCACAAGACGCCCATACGATTATGGCGCAGAAAGGCGGTAAGAAATATGTGAACGGCCCTCGTGAAATGGAAAAATTTGATTTCGAAGAATTTGAAGTTTGGATTAAGGGAGTAAAGCTCCCAGCATATCAAGTTCAGCATCACATCGCCCATATTGCTTCTGGATTTTATCTAAGCAACTTCGATTACGCACAAGGCATTAGCTACGATGCCAGTTATTCTCCTGAAGAACAAACATCTTTAAAATGCGAATTGAACGGGAATTTTGTCGAATCATGTGGCACTCTTCACCTTAATGCCGGGATACTTTATGATCAATGCACGCGAGCACTTTTCGGTGACTGGAGCCACGCCGGAAAAACTATGGGTTTAGCTGGCTGGGGTAGACCACAAGATATTCCATATCGCATCAATTCCATCTCCGAATCAATCGCCCTGGCTAAAGATGTTGTTGGGCACTTTGACAGAGAAGTGATCGCTGCAACAGCACAATTATGGCTTGAAAAAGATATAAAACGAGTTCTAGAGAGAAGTGTGGCCGGTTTAAATCCAATTGTTGTATCAGGCGGAACTGCGCTGAACGTTGTTGCGAATAGACATTACTATAATACAGGAAACGACGTGTTTATTCCGCCTTTCTGTACAGACGCTGGTCTCGCGGTAGGTGGGGCACTTTATGTCCTACATCATATATTTAATCACCCGCGTCAAAATTATACGAGTAAGCAGATTGCATTTTTAGGTAAAAACTACGGCGGGGAAGTAACGGATACAGGTAACCTTGACCATGTGGCAGATATGTTGATAGCTGGCAATCCGGTGTTTTGGCATCAGGGCCGATCGGAGGTCGGACCTCGCGCATTAACGCATCGCTCGATTTTCGGGCGCCCGGATAGTATAGAAGTAAAGCATCACATCAGTGAACAAATTAAAGGACGTGAAGCATTTAGACCCGTGGCACCAATTATAAAGGCTGAAGCCTGTAGCCGGTATTTTGATATTGAATCCTGTCGATTAACAGATTTTATGTTAGTTAATGCAAAGGTTTTAGATGATAGGTTAAAAGGAGTTACTCATATTGATGGTACAGCCAGAGTTCAGACGATTAGCAAAGAATTTAATCCGACAGTATGGAAACTCCTCGACATGATGGAACAGGCAACTGGCATACCTGTTTTGATTAATACATCTTTAAATATTTCGGGTCCAATATGTGAAACACATACAGACAGTTTATCAACCTTCAGAAAAGCAGGAACCGGTTTACTCTGGCTCGACGGAAAAATTCATGTAGCTTAACAGTTAACTATGAATTGAAAAGATGGAGTTAAGGCATCTTTCTAGGGAATCTATATCCACTGAAATATCAGCGGTGAAAAACATCTCATTATGGTCTGTTGGTTCACAAATCTGATGGTAATAATTATGGCCCATAGCATCAGCCATACGCCAAAACAATACATTCTGATGCCTTATAGGGTTAGTTTTACGCTTATGAAATTCAAAAACTGTTGTACCAGGGCGCATAAAGAGCATATTGGTCAATCCCGCTCCGTGACTACTAATTAAAACTTTTACATTGGAGAACAATGCTACCTGTTGGTAAAAAGTAAGCTTCTCAGTATCAACAACCACGAAGTCAAATGTAGTCAATAGCTCGATAACGCTGTCCTCATTTACTATTCTTCTCCAACGTGCGTTTTTGCGGCTGATGTAGACTCTGTCCTTAGGAGCGTTCGCCTGAATTCCTTTATGAATCAGTCTATTTAAATACATGTTATTTAAATCAAGTAGTCCGACCGCATTATACCTGTCCATAGTTGGTTTTTGCGAGGGTAGACATAATGTCCGCACCATAACACTTTTCTGATCAGGAATATGAATGATATCCTTGAATTTAAAAATTTCCAACGTATCCAATACAAAGCTAGATAGCTTCTCTTTGGGTGGCAACAGTAAAATCATTTGATCTGATATTTCTTTAACTAGCCACAAGCGATAGATCGCTTCGTTCAGCCAATGAAAATAATTATGATGCCACGGATTGTGCGCAACTAGATACGTTTCGTCATCATCAAAGAGAATTAGCTTTCGCGAATCTTCCTTTGCATCGTAATAAAATTCACATGCCTGTGCGAAACACACTTCTGGTTGTTGATCCCATTCATAATGGCAGCATTCCTTAATAAATCCTTTGTTACTACATACCAAGCCGGTATTGGTTATAAAGGCATTTTTAATAAATTTTATTTTGGGGTATAAGGACTTGTAAGATAATTGAGATTCAAATACATGAAGGTCCTGATTTGTTACATTTCGTGGCATTGATACCCATGTCTTTTTATTCATTGCTGCTGAAAGATTTAGGTGGTTTTAAATCATCGAAATACCCACTATGCATTAAACTTTTTGATATGGTTCCCGGAAAGTGAATATGACATGGAAAAGTGTTGGTGATATTGCTTTTGACCCTTCCATGCATAATTGAGATATCCTTTTGTAATCTTTCTTTCTCTGCTCTCACTAGAATTTCTACGGCTTTTGGATCGTTTAATTGCTGTTTGTGAAAAGCAAAGTCTTGAAGGTAAATGGCCGTGTTATAAAAAATTTCACAGTTATGATCGATTCTTATAAGTTCGCTTTCTGTTTTAAAAATTGTATTCCAATAATACTGATTGCTCCAAAGATAGGATGGATTATCAGCCGTCGTAAAAATTGGGTATTTATTATAGATTTCTTTGATGAACTTTGCCTGACCAATGAAGCCACCACTGTTTACGTATTTAAAATGCACGTCGGGCACCGGATAGTCGGCTTCAAGCGATTTATCAGGCCAACAATTTATTTCTGCGGAAAAAACTAATGGTGAGTCAAATGCTTTATACTTTTCTATTATCTCTTCTTCTCCAGACACAAAAACAGTGTCAGTAGCGTCAGAAAAGAAAATAACGTCGTCATCTGATGTATTTTGCAGATAAACATTTAGCAAAGCATCCTTGATTCTATTTGACAAGAAAACATCCTCATATTCCAAAACAATTGCATCTAAATTATAGAATTCGCATGACGTTCTAAGAAAGTCATTGAAACCCACATCGTTTAGATTGGACGCTACAGTGATTACTTTCATGAATTGTACTATTAGGTTTTATATAGAAATATCTATATAGCGAACAAATGAAGTTAATAATCAATTTATTTCCAAACGAGATTGAATTAATTCTAGCTTCGAATTGATACGTATTTTTGAACTAATTTAAATATATTGAATAAATTTCGATTGGTTAAGATAAAACCAGTAAAGCAATTGACCAATGCCTTGGGCAATTTCCAGGTAATCGATGATATGGAAAGAACAGTTTCTTGCTGTCTTATTTTAATGAACTTATCTTATCCGATTACTATATTATGGGATACTTATATAAATCCTTAACCCTCTCACCACTAAGATCATTGCTGCTAAAATTTTTAAATTTTTTTTATTAATATCTTGATGATATTATTCCATTAATCTATATTTGATTAACCAATGACCGAAGATCATAGACAGTTGAATTAACGGGCACATATAAACCTTGTTTACACAAGTTTCCAATGAATTAGTAGCACTATTTATTAGAAATTCAAACGGTTGTAGGCAATTTTTTGATTAAAAACGCTAGGTGTATTAAAAAGATATATTCATTAGTCCTTTCTTATAAATCGTAATGCAAATAAGAGATGTGTTGTATTGTCATGCTTACATCATTAACCTGTAATTAATTATTAATCTATAAGTAATATATAATATCTGATTCAGCTATAATGATGACAAGATTATTCTTCGCAGATATATTTCAAATAAAAATAATTGGTCATTTGAACCCCTTTATTTTACTAAATAGATGTTAACAGATATTTTGTTGAGACTTTATAAACTTGACCCGCTTATCAAGAGAAATGTCTTAAAAACTGTTTCATGGAGAATAATTGGGACTATTGATACAACTATTCTAGGCTGGCTTATTACAAGTAGTCTAAGTTTTGGCTTGACGATTGGGGGAACTGAATTATTCACTAAAATGTTGCTCTATTACGGTCACGAACGACTATGGCAAAAGGTTAAAATTGGATTGCTGCCTCGTGATAAACAAAGTATGTTCATCAAGCGGCAAAACGAACCTCATTTATTTAAACAGATTGGGAAAATAACAAGAAAGGATCGGGAGGAGCTTAATGACAATCCATCTTTTACTCTTTGGCTAACAGGTCTGTCTGGTTCCGGAAAGTCGACTTTAGCAAGTGAGGTTGAATCATGGCTGTTTGAACAGAATAGGCGCGTATATGTTCTTGATGGAGATAACACAAGATTGGGCATAAACAGCGACCTGTCTTTTTCTGATGAAGACCGCACAGAGAATATACGGCGGGTAGCGGAAATTTGCAAGCTGTTTAATGATGCAGGAACGATCGTGATTGCGTCTTTTATTTCACCTTTTATCAACGATAGAATAGTAGCTAGAAATTTAATTGGCGAAGACAGTTTTATTGAAATTTTTGTAGACTCAAGCATTGAAACTTGTCAAAAGCGTGATGTGAAGGGCCTATACAAGCTGGCTTTAGATGGGAAAATCAAGAATTTTACAGGAGTAAGCAGCCCTTATCAACCTCCGGTGAACTCAGACATCCATTTATCAACAGACCAGATGTCCGTAAGTGAATGTTTAAATACCATTGCAGAATATCTGACTTCAAATCACCTTATTAGGTGCAAATTAAAAAAACTCTTGTCCATTTGAATATTTGATTCAGTACTCATTTTTTACACTTGAACCACAATATGGAAAACGATTTATCAACCGCAATACTTAGTTCGTTTATTAAAGAGCTAGATGTTCCCGTTACACGCCAATCGATTAAAGATGAGTTAGAAAAACATCCTCATTATGATAGTCTACTCGGCTATAGCGATTTGCTGAATAACTGGCGCATTCCTAATGCAGCCTACCAGTTGGGAATCGATCAATTGGCGGATGCTCCGGTACCATTTATTGCGTCTACACAAACTGGAGAGTTTGTGATTGTAAATAATGTTGAAGAAACGCACGTAACCATTTCAAATGAAAAGTATTCAAGAAAAAGAATGAGCTTAATGAAATTTGAAGCATTATATAGCGGAGCTGTTTTGGTGGCCGAAAAAGACGACCACTCGGGTGAGCCGAACTACGTTCAGAAACGTCAAAGGGAATTGATAGAAAATTTACGTATGCCGTTTTTTTTTGCTGCAGTACTTGCTCTCTTACTAACTTTCTTATTTACCCATAAGATCTACATAAGCACGATCAACATTCCAATTGCCTTGTTGATTCTGATTAAAACTGCAGGGTTTATCACATCCATTTTGTTATTGATTCAAGGTATTGATGCCGCTAATCCAATCATTCAAAAAATTTGTAGTAGCAGTGGCGATAGTTCGGACTGCAACGCTATTCTAAAGTCAAAGGCTGCAAATATCAACGACTATTTAAGCTGGAGTGAAGTTGGATTTTTCTACTTTGCAGGTACATGGCTGATTTTGCTATTTAATAGCAGTCATCTTTCAACACTACATATCTTGGCTATATTAAACATTGTAAGTTTGCCCTATACATTCTACTCCATTTACTATCAGTGGCGAGTAGCAAAAAAATGGTGCATTTTATGTTGTACAATTCAAGCTTTGCTTTGGCTTGAATTTTTCCCTTTGCTGGCTTATAAATTTTACGAGATAACGCCTTTAACCGTCAACGAATTGAGTAATATCATTACTGGACTCGCTATCCCTATACTGACATGGATTCTTATTAAACCATACCTTATGAGAGTCAAGCAATCAGTCAAATCTAATGGAGAACTGCGTCGATTTAAATACGATAGTTCCGTGTTCGAGAGGATACTATCTAATCAAGTGAAATATGCGTTACCATTAGATACGGATTCACTTATTATTGGTAACCGCGAAGCAGCAAATATCATCACAATGGTGAGCAACCCGTACTGTGAGCCATGTGCTGAAGCGCATAAGACCTTACATGACTGGCTAGATATTAGAGACGATATAAAATTACAGATTGTTTTTGCAACACCGGACTACAAGGAGGATAATGAACCGGATGTAGCGGAGCACTTAATGAGCCTGCGCAATAACAATGATCATAAGGTAACTGAGAAAGCTCTAAGTGATTGGTACGAGCAAAAACAGAAAGGTTATGACTCCTGGTCAAGACAGTATCCAAAATTTGATGGAGGCCTAGCTGTTGAAGCGTTGAACATTCAAAGAGAATGGTGTAAAATGACCGAGAGCTGGAGTACCCCTACACTATTCATTAACGGACGAAGACTTCCCTCTAATTACGAACCTGGAGACATTAAATATTTTATATAAATATAATAAAAACATTGTTGGCCACAATGAAGTTGCCTGCCTTCGGTAAAACAGGACGGGAAAAGCTGTATCCTGATAAATATAGCACAACCAAAAAATTCTATCAAGTAATGAAAAAACTTAAATTAAAATTTGATGGCATGGAAGGCATGCTGACGAAAGACCAAATGAAATCGATCAAAGGTGGTTACGGTAGCAGTTACGGTGGCAGCAACAATAAATGCTGCTGGTACAAAGATTGTACCGTTTGCAGTACTTGCGCTAACGGCACGCAGTGTAGTTATGGCTTTCTATGTAGTTGCTAATCTCAAAAGTCAATGCACTATCATTTGGTGCATTGACTTTTCTGACTTTTTTTATTTATTCAATAAATAGTTAACTGCGTTTATCTAGCTTAATGTTTTATTAATACAAGACAGAAACTATTCCATAGTTTACAACGCCTGTAAGGTAAATTCACCTTTTAAAAAGAAATTTAAGGATGATGCAATTTAGGAGAATCATCTCTTCACAAAAACAAGTCATATATGAAAATATTATCCAACTCAATTAAAATAATTCTGTTAACTTCAATTCTTGATGTAAGTTTTGTGCATGGGCAAAAACTTCCAAAAGTTCAAAAAAAAAGTATCTATGCACCTGCAGACATCAAAATTGATGGTAAAAGCCCAGAGTGGAATGATAACTTTCAGGCTTACAATAAGGCGGTCGAAATATTATATACGATGTCTAACGATAGCAACAACCTTTACTTGACGGCTAAAGTTAAACAAAAGGAAATCATTGATAAACTTATTAGAGGCGGGATTACTTTAATTATTAACCGGGAGCCGGATGAAAAAAGTAAAAATTTTCTAGCCGTTACTTATCCTGCACTTGAAGGGCCGCCCATGTGGGAATTGGCAAATAAATTCCTTTCTCTAAGTAACGCCAACAAAAATCATGAAGCCTTCAATGTTAACCAGTTGAACGAAATGTTTGCCAAAAGAGAAAAGCTAATCTCCGTTGCTGGGATTAAAGAAGTCCCTGACAACTCACTTTCAATTTATAATAGCGAAGGTATTCAAGTAGCTGCATTGTTCGATAATCAGCTCTATTATACTTACGAATTGGCCATACCTATTAAATACTTTAAGATCTCCAGTAACAGTGTGAGTACCTTTAACTATCAGATTAAATTAAATCCGGCTCCGGAAATTAAGAGGCCGGCAGTGATAACCCCTGATCTGCCTCCACCGCCGCCACCAGTAATGGAAGGTACAATGGCAACCACCGATTTTAAGGGCAAATATACATTAGCAAATAGGCCTTAATTAAGTTTTGGGTGATCACATCTAATCAGAAAATACATAGTAGACGTGATGCTTTTCAAAATAGCCATTATACGAAATAAACGGCAGGCTGATATTCTGTCACACGGAGCGGATACATCAATTGCTAAATTTAAATAGAACTCAAATTTTTTTATGTTATTAATAAAGACCTTACAACCGAACCGGATGACGTTAATAGCAAAAATTAAAAACGAAACAGTAAGTTGAAAAAAGAAAACTTTTGAGACTTACGAAACCCATTTTTGGGCATTTTTTTCTTGGTCAAACTCGAAATTATGCTTACGCCCTCAAATTCTTAAAACAATCACACAGCTCTGACGCATGTTATTATGTACACTGATATTTACACTGCATTCTTTCTATTTATATCCTTAGAATGATTATATGGCACCTAAAAGACAACATGCTCAATTTGTTAATTATTAAAAGCCAAGATCGCTGCCTTAATTGCTGTCATAGATATCATTTTAAAAATTGACCTCAATTTTTAAAATGATATCTATGTAAACAAAGACGTTTGATGTGTTGGGTGTAACTTGGAAGGTTTTGCAGATGGTAATAGTACATTATAACCTGATATGCTAAGTTCATGCCGGTATTTTAGAATATCATGGTGCTTGACAGAATATTGCAAGACTACTTAGAAATGGAACTTAAATTAAACTCTTATAAAAACTTTTGGAGCAATCAAAGTAGTCATTGAATATTAAGTTGATAATAATTATTCTTATCACAATGATAAAAACGTCCAATTCTCAAAAGAATTAAATGATAAATAGTGCCGCTCAATTCGAGCTATGGCTGTATCTCTCTGTAATATGAATCCATTAAAATATCATGAGAAAATCAGAAACGAGCAACATGTTTTCCTTTTCGCCGTTTCAGGAAGATCTTCGTCAACAGCGTTCCAACGAATTATCAATTCTAGTAATAAGGTTTGGATGTGGGGTGAACCACACGGCATAATAGGGAATTTACATTATCTAACGCTTTGTATAAAAAGTTTTATGGAAAGTCAGCCAGTAAACGAGGCTTTAAATTTAATGTATCATAGCTATTTAGATAACAAACATCTTTCATTTTATGCTAATGCTATAGGGAACTTAAAAAGCAGCGTTGAGCTTTTGAACAGTGGTGTAAGTAACTTCCTCAAGCCTTGGGCTTCGAACATTAGGCGATTTGGGTTTAAAGAGATAGAATTTGTACCAATTGAATTAATTGAGCACTTAAAGGAGCTTTATCCAAATTGCATTTTTATTTTTTGTTTTAGAAATCCATTATCTCAATGGCCCTCGTTACGCAAACTAACACTAAACGTGAGTTCTGACTTAGATGTTTTTTTAGAAGCGTACGAAAAAATGGCATCCGCTTATATTAGGTTTGCAAATAAACAGGGCATTAACGCGTTTGTAGAAAACGAAGATTTAAGAGACGGTATAAAAATTAAGACTATTATCCAATATTTAAATTTACCCAAAATTGACAATTCACTGATTGATGTAACTGTGCACTCCATGGAAAACAAAAAGAAATTGACTAAATCGGAGGTTGTTAAAATAATGGAATCTCCTGCATACGGGTGCTACCTGCAAATGCAAAAAATATCTCAATCTTTTTATAAGTAATGTATAAGATAAGGTCAAACTTGGATTAACCACTGAGGATTTCACCATTCATGACGCTATTGACCGCATCCGAGACAGGCGATCTTTTAAAGGAGTGTTTGAAACAGGAATAGAATTTTTACAGAAAATCACTAACGCACAAAAGTTTTTCCTTTAAATTTCTTGCACGTTAGTATTATCCAGATGCTTTTTTAGACAAGTTCAATACCTCAAGAATTGTATGACGGGAAAAAAAGATCTGTTTATTGCGCTATTCCTGCGCTGTAAATTAGCCTTCTAATGAACCTTTCAATTCGGTTAATTAATTGGGTAATTTAATAATAATTGAATCTAACCAGTTCATGAAATTGAGATTTTTTTAAAAAACATCGTCCCAAGTACGCTTAACTATAAGCATCAGCTGGCGTAGAATTCTTACCTTCGGCATGCCATTATCCAATATTTAAGAACAGATTGATAGTCAATGGTTCAGCTATCATGACCTGTCATTCATACGGTGTCAATGTAACTGAAAACAGATAACTAATTATCTGTCCCTAGGCTGTTGAAATTTATTTCTTCCTTTATCTGAAACGAGTTTTTTGTATAGCAGGTAATAACAAGCCATCTCCTGCTTGCGGGAATCATCGACGAATATGCGGTTTAAATGCATGTGAATGATACTGCGCAAGTATTGCATAATTTCAAAGACGTTTCCATCCAGCTTTTGCCGGATGGCCGTTAGACTATTTACAAATGCAAAGCCGACAGCAGAAGATCCGCTCAATAGTGCGGGATCGTTTAATTTAAAAGCGTATTTAATATCGCTGGCTAATTCCCGGTACTTCTTATCTAATCCAACTTTAATAGTGTCCCCGGAGAATTCTGGTAGAAATTGTTGGTAGCTGCTCAGCGCAAAGGAGATTTGATCTTCCAGGTTTTCTGTAAAAACGGAGATGATTGCTCTTAGCGTATATAAAGCGAACAGGTGATTACTGACCACCCCTTCCTTTTTATTCTGAAACAGAAATTGCATAACCAATTCACTGCTGATAGAGAAGAACTGTTCAGTTACCTCGATCCCTGCCGCCGCATATCGTTCCAGTTCCCTCGTATAGATGTTGATCTGGTATTCCCGGATCACATGCTGATCAATAGAATCCTCCATTTTAGCCTTAAAAGCGAGGAGCACTTCGCTGATCGCTTCAGGTGCGATCATCAATCGCAGACGGATATGTGGTGCAGGATCCTGATACCGGATATAAAACCACTGCGTAATCCGGTATTTGCCGTAACGTTTTTTAAGTAAGGGCCTGAGTCGCAAGAGTAAGCGATTTGCCCCCAGCTTTGGAGAATAGATTTTTAAATAAAGCCAATCAGAACCGGGTATAAACATGCGCTTACCCTTTAGCTTTTCATCGGAAGGAACAATAGGTACAGGAAGGGTCAGCTTTTCGGCTGGCATCAAAAAAGCATTGAACTGCCTGATGGTCTTTTGATACAAGTGCTCCTTGAGCATAACTTCTTTTTTATGGGCTATACATCTGCAAAAAATAAGGATGTCTTTTTCGATGGATGGGTCAAATACCAGTTCCTGATCTCCTTCTGATAGGGTAAAATATGGGGAAAGCTTGATGTCGTCCCTTATTTGGTAGAAAGCTGAAAGCTTCACCTGATCATCCGGAGCTTGCAAAGAAGCTATTTGCTCAGTATTCAGAATCCAGGTAGCCAGGCTAATAATAGTTTCTTCAATTTGAACTCTTGGATAAAAGGAAAGGCCGGGAAAATATTGCTTTAGATCAAGGCTGAGATTATACCGGCTATATTGATAAGGCAAATCAGCCAAAAAACGAAAAATCGGCAGTTTATTGAGGTTATGGTTATAAGCAGAGGTTAATCTTGGAATAACAATCTTTTGATGTTTTTTTGAGAAAAGAACCACCCTATTATTTGCAATAGTAACATACAAGTCCGAGATTTCGATCTGATGGGATTGGGGCAGGGTCGATGGGGAAGTAAGGGGCAACTCATAGCTGTAAATATGTGCTCTTCTATTTACATTATCAATGTGAGGATCAGTCAGGTGTAACAATTCTGCAAAAATCACATCAGGGTTTTGCTCTTCCAGATAGCGGGCCATCTCTTGTGCCGCCAGTTTAATGCGGTGATCTATGACGGTAAACCGTCCTAAAAGCGCAGGCGTATTAATGCCCCCGGCACTCTCGATTAAAATTTGATCATCTACCAGTCGAAAAAGAACTGATGTGCCGGTAAGCGGTTTTGATGGTTCGGGATGATTTATTTTCTCCAGGTCTGCCATAGTAAGGTTGATGATGGGTACCCGGGATTTATTTTTAAGCCAAACGTCCAAAAGCAGGGCGTGAAGTGCAGACCAGTTCATCGAATGGTCTGCGATTAACTTAGGTTGGATATTTAGGGTTTCCAGCAATAAATTGTTCTTTTCGCCTTCGGGCATCTGATAGCCGATTCCTGCTTCCGGATCTATGGCCGTTAATAACGGCATCATGCGGCCTTCAAAGTGATGCTGGAAATCTTTGATAAATTGTGTCAATGCTGGTAGGTCTTCTGTGCCCGAAATAAGGTGAAGGGCAGCAATGGCCTGCTTAAGTTTCTCAGAAATTTGATGGTCAGGAGTTTCCGAGGCTTCCGCTTTTTGTAGAATAACGTTAAGTTGTGCCTGTTTGGAGCCGGAAGTAATTTCATTAAGGACCAGTTTTTTTCTAAACAAATCGGTTGGTGACGGCAGGTTTTTTGACCGTTCTTGATTAACGATAGCAAGTCCCCTGATTATTATCTTTTTCGTAAGGTTGGTTAAGGGTTTTTTGCTCAGGCGCTCCAAATAATCCTCGCCTGTTATATTCAGTCTCCCCGTGGGCAAAAGAAATTGAGCATGGATCAGGAATTCTGCATATTCGATTGCTTCGTCCCTCGTGCAGCCGGAGGACTTGGCTGTATGCAAAACGATGTCCTCCAGAACCCTTGCCTTTTTACATAATTTGACGAGGGCTTTAAGGAGCGCGGTATAGGCGATGGATTGAAGCTGGTACTCCCGGTGCATTCCACTTTCATCCATTGCCGTATTAAAAAACCTGAATTCGTTCAGCACCCGGTATATGGATGGATTAACTTCAAACCTATCTTGGTTTTTTACACTATAGGTTTGTAGGGATTGGAGAGCAGCCATGTCGGCATTTACAAACGCTGAAAACGAAGTAATTGCATTTGCTGCTGCTTTCTGGCCCCACTCGGCTAACCTTACCGACGCAAACAGGCCAAAAGGAGTAGGCCGAAAACAATACCTGTTGATATATTTATGCAGGGTAAGCAGCTCTTTGGCCGAAAGCTGAAACGCGTCAAAATTGGCACGCTCCAGTTTCTCGAAAAATGATGGGGTGGCCACCAGGAGGGCTGCCCTGAAATTAGGATCATTTAAAAAGGACTGCTCACTGTTGCGATATTCGTCCGGATTGCTGACTGGTTCTCTAACAAAGAGGTATTTAAAAAAGTTCAAAATCATTAAAAACTTTAAGTGCCCGGATATTTGCCTGATGAACTGGCTGTACGATTGAAAAGGCCTATTAAATACGAGATAATCGAATGGTTGGTACGGGCAGTCTAATCTATTCAGATAACCACGGATGTAGTATATTTTTTGCAGTCTATCTATACCGCTTGCTCTGTTGCTGTCTTCTGTATTGCACCCGAGAATCTTTATCTTGTAAATACAATTTGGGTATCAGGCTTTCCTAATCGCTTATTTAAATACTCCGTAATTGGCTTAAGCAGGTTTGTTCTTGTAATAATTGTTAATGGCGATAATCGTGTCGTTATAAGGCCTGGCAAAAAGACCCTTCGAAAAATTATACAAATGTGCCGTTACAGGATGGATAGGCTTTTCTGAAAAAAGCAGCTGATTTCTACTCTAATTGCTTTTTAAGTGCGTCTTTACTTGGCAAAACCGCTTTATATTCTTTTGAAAATATTTGCTTATTGTTCTCTGGCAAAGTGAATTCGATCACCGTCCTGTTTTCTTCTTTGCAAAGAATGATACCAATGGTAGCGTTTTCTTCTGGCAACTTCACTTTTCGATCGTAATAGTTGACATACATCTGCATCTGTCCTATATCCTGATGGTTAAGTTTACCTATTTTAAGATCAAATAGAACGAAACATTTTAGCAACCTGTTATAAAAAACCAGATCAACGAAGAAACTGTCGCCTTCAAATGTAAATCTCCTTTGCCTTCCCTCAAATAAAAAACCCTTACCCAGTTCAAGCATAAAATGCTCTAGTTTGTCTATGATTGCGGTTTCAAGATCGCTTTCCGAATATTTAGTATCTTCCTTCAGCCCTAAAAATTCCAAAACATAGTGGCTTTTCAATGCATCCGAAGGCTTTTGTATGACCTGACCTTTCTCAGCCAGTTCCTTTATGCCCTTTTTGTCTTTGCTCAAAGCTAGGCGCTCAAATAAAGCAGAGTTATACTGTCTCTGTAATTCCCTTACTGACCAATTGCCCTGAGCTGCTTCGATTTCGTAAAATTGCCGCTCGTGTTCGTCCTTGATTTTAAGTAACTGTATATAGTGCGTCCAGCTTAAATGAAATGGATTTTCTAAAATCCCAATCAGTGATTGGGGTTTTGTATCATTCATGATTTTCCCAAGCACCGATTGGGGAAATCGATCTTGATAAATTAAATAAAAGCTACGCATATATTCCAGGTTGGACACGGAATATCCCTTCCCAAACTCGTTGTTTAATTCGCTGCTTAAACGTGAAATTGTCTCTTTTGCATAGTCGGCGCGTCGTCTTCCAAGTTGTTCGTCTTCGACAATCATTCTGCCTATTTGGAAATAGGCGAGTACCATAGCTTGGTTAACGTTACGGATTATGTGGAGCTGAGTTTCTGTAATGACAGCTTTTATATTTTCAAAAAGTCTAAACGGGGATTTATTTAAGCTCATAATTTAGTTTTGTATAATCAGCACAGGTACCTAATTAACGTTGCCTAATTCGTTCCTGCCGTTTCTCTTTTGTTTTCGGTTCCTCAAAATTCATCAGCATATCTGCCATTTCTTTTTTGGTCTCATTTTGAAATCCGGCCCAGTAATTTTGGGTGGTTGCAAGCGTAGTATGACCCAAAGCCTCCTGTGCGAATTCCATCCCTTGCTTTCTAGTAACTTGAGTAGTAAAGGAATGTCTAGCCTCCATGGTTCCCTTAATATCCATGCCATTGGCATTCGCCAGTTTTTTCATATGTTGGTTGATAAAGCGGACAAAGTTTTGATTGACCCGATGACGTTCCTTGGCATCCATCCCTGCAACAAAAATTGGAAATACATAATCATTCGGTCTGCCCTTTTTGTTTCCATACTTTTCCATTACACCCTTGACATAGTCAGTCATCGGTACGATGATCGGTTTCGGATCCTCTTTAGTGGTTCTGATCGTTTTATGTCTGAGAAATGAAAAATACGTGCCATGCAGATCTTTGAACTTAAGTTCGGAAATGTCCCTGATATTCATCCCATTACACTGGTAGCTGAAAAACCAAAAGGCTTTCGCTTTTTCTTGGTAGTCATTTCCTCTTGTATCAGCCTTGAAAAGTTTTTTAAGGTCGGGGGATTCAATTGCTTTCTTCGTGTTTTTACCGGTAGGGATTTTGTATTTTTTAAAAGGATAAATTTCTTTATCGATTATTCCAGCTTCAATAGCCTGATTAAATATCGCTCGTGTAGCCCGCAGATAGATACCTACTGTTGTTCTACTATTATCTTGAGCGATCATCCAGTTTTCGTACTTGTTAAGAAATTCCGGGGTGATCATGTCAAACGTAATAACCTCTATAGGATTCTTTCGGCTGGAATTAATAAATTCTATTATAGAATTAATACTGCATAAATAACTGGAAGAAGTACCTGTCTGATCATTTTTATCAAGTTCTTCAATATAGTTTTTATAGTGGTCAATGATATTCGTTAATGATTGTTTAGTAGCAAACAATTGCTTTTCGAATTTTTCAAACGTAAAGACCTTTAAATCATCTACCACTTCATTGGCTCTTGCCACAATAGAAGTGAGTTCTATTTTTAATTCCTTTAAACGGTCACCTTTTGGTTTAGCTGCTTTATAGGAATTTTCAAAATCAGCAGCAGATGCATAAGTACCGGTGTTAAAAAGTTTTTGTCTACCATAAAATACTTGAATTTTTACCGGGTAAGTACCATCTGACAATTCTCTTCTTGTATCGAGATAAAGTGAAATTATCGCCTTTTTTGCTATCTTTTCCATATCTGCACTTAAATTTGCATACTTTATTTTTCAAAGGTACGAAAAAAGTGGGTTTTAAACATAATAAAGGCGCTTTTTGAGTTTTAAAATTTGCATACTATTTGCATATTTTCCATTAAAATAACTGTAAACATCTGTAAATATCAACAAACTAAGTATTGTTAAATAATTGAAAATCAATAGATAAAAGAATAAAAATAAACATGGAAAAGTTATTGTTTATGACTGTTAATCAGAGGGTAGCTGGTTCGAGCCCAGCCTCAGGAGCCTCAAAATCAATGATTTAACCCCACTCTGGCGAGTGGGGTTTTTTTATTCGCAAGTTTCAATAATCTGCTTATTCGTATAGTGAAACATGCGGTAGTCAAAAAAGGCCTTGATAATTAAATTTTTCTTTAAAACATCTCGAATCTATTTCATTCTTACCTGCAGAATCTCCACGGTTTTAAAGTTACGAAACAATCACTTTAAGTGTTCACTTGCATTTTGGCTACATGAAGTGTATATCAGATGAAAGCTAATCTTGGATAGTGCTGACCTTGGGTTCACAATTAATATGTCACGAGAGCAGTAAGGATAAACGAATTTGCTGGACTAGGGATATATAAGGATTCATTGATGTAGAAAGAGCATATCCGGCACTTGCCGAGATTTGGGTTGAAGTTTATGCTGCTTATGACTGGTTTCGCTTTTATAGAGATCCAAATATAGACCTAACATATAAGCCATAGGTTTGAATGCTGTTAATCAAGTAAATTTTCAAATTATAAGCTATACATTCTGTTACTTCAAGGCTAATGCATTGTGCAAAATGCTGCTCCAAAGTTGATATCCTTTTTCGTTAAGATGGAGACCGTCTGCAATAAAATAATCAGCATTGGGTTTGCCATTGTTATTTAACAAGGGTGTGAAAATATCCACCCAATGCCAATCCGGGTGATTCTTTTCAATATCCGCAGCTATAAGTTCATTAGTATACCTAAATTGTTCAATAAGACCCCAACGGGCTATACTTGGCTTCAATGAAATAAAGTAACAAGGGAGTTGGTTATACCTCTCTTTTACTCTCTTTGCTAAGTACTCAAACGAAATTGCTACCTCCTGAGGATGACGGCCATCTGCCAGATCATTATCACCGGCATAGACAATGAGTCTGTCAGGCTCGTACCCATTCGTTACCCGGTTAAAAAACCAAGCACATGCAGCCAGGGTAGAACCGCCAAAACCAAGATTGACCGTCTGTAAACCTTTAAAATCATCGGCAAGGCTTATCCACTGCCTGATGGAAGAACTTCCGTAAAATAAGGTATTGGGTTTGTAAGTCAACGCAGTGCGTTGTTTTTCAAGGCGTTGTATTTCATCTTCGTACCAAAGCATATAAATTCGGTTAAATGCCAAACCTAACTAAATGATTTCTAAAAAGCCATTAAACATTCAATTCAAAAAATGGCTACCAATGGGCGCATCCCAATGGTAAAAGCATCATTGTTGAGCAGCAACATGCTTAGATGTAACTGAGCATTAATTTAAACAGGAATTTTTTTTATTTTTTTAAATGCTTATAAAATTCTGATTTTTTAATTATTTTGGAACTGTCAAACATCCTTTGGCCAAATCACTAATTTCTTACTTATTATGCAGCTAAATATGATTGAACGTATCGTAATTATTTCTACTGATACGTGAGATTGGGGCTTATAATCTTTAACGGCTTGCCTGTTCAAAACAGCCGTTATTGATAAATAATCCGAAAAATAGTTTTTATCAGCGATTAAATTAAAGACACAATTAGAACATCCAAGCAAAACAGGTTTATGCACCAACATATTTGTACACGGGAAACGGCAGAGGCTACTAATTATAATTTTGAATTTGAAGTACATCTGTTTTTGCGTAACTGGATCTGTCAACATGAAAGCGAAACGTTACTCCGGTTCGATCAATCTTTAGACGAGTACTTGTCAAACAATGCATTACGTGATTTTTTTCTGCATTCAGTGCATCCGTTAGCGCAATTATTGCAACAGAGTCCTATTGCGTGTCATTTGGGAAGAGGTGCAGATGAGGTTTATTTTGACCCAATCAGTGGCGATCCGCTATTAGCACCTTCAGAACAGCGGATTTACAACCTTGCTCACCGAATGGATAGCGAACGAATGCATGTTCCGTTTCGCTCGGTACAACCGGCTAAGCAGACCGAGGCAGGCGATACCGCCGACATTGCTACCTATCCGGCCGAGTCAGAGAGTTTGCGGTATAACAGCGGCAACCATTTTACCAGCCGCCCGGCAAATGATAATGTATTTGATGAAAACAGTAAGCGATGCATTGTTAAGTCTGCAGGCAACTTATATGTTGTATTCGAAAGAGGGTTTCTGGAAGATCGTCTTAGAGATATTAAACAACGCATGATAGCGTTACACGAGGCTGGCGCGCAAGGGTATCAGTATTTTGTAGTTTGCAGCCGGCATTCGCCACAAGAGGGTCATTTTGGGGCATCGTTAGTGATCATGGATCCGTCGGCCCCGCATTTTCCAGTACGCGTGTTTGTTTGCGACACTTTGCTTAAGGAGCTTCCTCATCATCCACGTTGGTGGCCCCATTTTATTGCTGAATATGCTAATGTGTTTGGAGACGCAATAAGCGAAGTGATTGAAGATCTATCGCACCCTTTGCAAAAAGTAAATGTTAAGGACGATCAACCTTACCGGCATGATTGGGATTGTCCGTATTACGTAACCAGCATGACCAAGGCGTTAGCCGATATCGTCATGACGAATCCGGGTCTGATTGTAAACGGAAGCTTAATAGATGTGCATGATGCAATGAAACCCCTGATGCAGGATTATTACCAGCCTGATCAAACCATTAAAGACAGGCATGATATAAAACAAGTCAATCGTTTAAAACGCTGGAACAGCGGATTGGAAGTAATCAGGGATTTACTTTTTGATGTTACCAGCAACTCGTCATACGAAGTTTAAATTACTACCGATACAATAGCCCGAAAGGGAAATTCGTGAACTATTTTATAGAAGATCTAAGAAAGAGTACTCTTCAAGCAAACAGGCGCGAGCCCGGTCAAAAGAGCATACAAAAGCCTTTCAGTGAAAACTGGAAGGCTTTTTGTTTTTAGCCCCATTGCCATATCGTATTGTACCCTATAAACTTCCGCAAATGTTCAGCAACTGTTAGCCACAATATTCCATGTTACAGGCTGGCTTAAGATATTTCTAAATATTAAGTATCAAGCCATATTTAGCTGGTTAAGGTAGATGTCTTTTATAGTATAACTCATTAGTCTTCTTGTGGTTATTACTTTTTAATTAATTAGCAATAAGTCTAAAAAATAATTTAGTTCGATTTAGCAACTTAGATGGGCTTATTAGCATTTCCTTGTCTTGAAGTGTGTTGCTTATAGGGTAATTTAAGGAAAACATTCGTCAATATCCGATTAAAAAGCTGGTGTAAATTATTACAAATTGGGCTTACGTAATAAATTATTGCGCTAACCCCCATAAGCCCATGCAAATACCTTTAAAGCCAACTTAGCATTAAATTCTTTTTATAAGGTTGATGCTCCTTGGTTCTTTTTCAAGTTGTTCAACTCTCCCCCAATTTAATGATTAACCACTATTACGGAAAAATCTACTAATTAATTTACATGAAATTAACTTTACATTACTTATCTGATAAAGGCAAATGGATACTCCTCTGTATGTCGTTTATTGTATTATCGTTTACAAATGCCCATGCGCAGCAAATTACAGTTCGCGGAATAGTGAAAGACACCTTGGGTACCCTGATTGGCGTTAGCGTTCGTGCTGCAGACACCGAACAAGGCACTCTAACCGATGCTACCGGTGCCTTTCAGTTACGGGTTACGCCCAACTCGAGCCTTAGGTTTACTTATGTTGGTTACGACCCTAAAACAATTAGCCTGGGCACGCTAAAACCTTCGGAAAACGGCGATTATAACATTACTGTAACCCTAAGTTCTAAAGACAACTCCCTTAATGAGGTGGTGGTTGTGGGCTTTGGTAAACAAAAAAGAGTAAACCTTACAGGTGCGGTGTCAACCGTAACGGCTAAAGATCTGGCGAACCGCCCCGTACAAAACGTAAGCCAGGCGTTACAGGGTTTGGTTCCGGGATTAAACATTGCACAAAACAATGGTTCTTTAGAAAGTTCTCCATCTATAAACATCCGCGGAACGGGCAGTATCAGTACTTCGGCCTCTGCAGCGCCACTTATATTGGTTGACGGTATGGAGGGTAACCTGAATGCCTTAAACCCGCAGGATATTGAAAGTGTCTCTGTATTGAAAGATGCTTCAACATCATCCATTTACGGCTCAAGGGCTGCATTCGGGGTAATTTTAGTGACCACTAAAAGAGGTAAAACCGGCCAGGTGCAGGTAAATTACAATAATAGCTTTCGATTCACCAGCCCGGTGGTAAGACCCAAAATGATGGATTCTTACACGTTTGCTTTGTACTTTAACGATGCAAGCCTAAATGGCGGCAGTGGTGCTTTTTTCGGACCGGAGCAATTACAGCGTATACAAGATTATCAAGCCGGCCGCATTACATCAACCATCATTCCTAACCCAAGTAATAAGCAATTTTGGGCAGATGGATATGCCAACGGTAACGATAATATTGACTGGTATAGAACTATTTACAAGAAACATTCGTTTGCTCAGGAACACAACATGAGCTTATCTGGTGGTACAGAAAAAACCACTTATTATGTATCAGGTAACTATTTGAACCAGTCGGGCTTGATGCAATTTAATACCGATGGTTATAACAGGTATGGCATTACTGCCAAGATCAATAACAAGATCAGCAAGTATTTAGACATTAATTATTCTACCCGTTTTTTACGCGAAGAGCTTAACCGTCCTTCAGCAATGACTGATGGTTTATATAATGACCTTGGGCGCCAGGGATGGCCAACTTTACCGCTTTATGATCCTAACGGGTTTTTATATAGTTCACCTTCTCCGGCCTTAGGTTTGGCAGAAGGCGGTAATGATAAAACCACAAAAGACTGGACCTATCATCAACTGCAATTAGTGTTGGAGCCCATTAAAGGCTGGCGTACGTTTGGTGAATTTAACTACCGTATCCGTAACGATTTTAGGCACTATGATGTTCAGAAAACCTATAACCATGATGTAAACGGTACGGCCTACGTATATGGCAGAGGATCTAATGTATACGAATACGCTTTTAAAGAAAATTACTTTAATGCCAATATCTATTCAGAGTACAGCAAGAGTTATGGTAAACATAATTTAAAAGCACTGTTAGGTTATCAAACCGAGATGACTAAATACAGAGATTTAAGCGCTCTGCGTAACGGCATAATCGTTGCCGACCTTCCTGTATTAAATATCACTTCGGGGCTTGATCCCGACGGAAAACCGGTAGCACCGTCTGTTTCCGGTCAGTACCAGCAATGGGCAACGGCAGGCTTTTTTAGCCGTCTGAATTATGATTATGAAGGTAAATACCTGTTAGAAGGTAATTTACGTTACGATGCGTCTTCACGCTTCCGTTCTGAAAAACGCTGGGGCTGGTTCCCTTCTGTATCTGCAGGTTGGAATATTTCGAGAGAAGATTTCTGGAAGAGCTTAAACAATACGGTAAGCAACTTCAAAATCAGGGGATCATACGGTAACTTAGGTAACCAAAATACCAATGACTGGTACCCTACCTATTCAACCATTCCTTATGGTGCAGCAAACGGCTCGTGGCTTGTTAACGGGTTGCAACCAAGTACCGCCAGCGCTCCAAACTTAATTAGCACCGGCCTTACCTGGGAAACAATTAAAAGTTATAACATAGGATTGGATTTTGGATTCTTTAACAACAAACTATCAGGCTCTTTCGATTGGTTTACACGAAAAACCCTGAACATGGTAGGCCCTGCCTTGCAGCTACCTGCAACGTTAGGTACAGGGGTGCCACCAACAAACAACACCGATCTTAAATCGGTTGGTTATGAACTTGAAATAGCTTGGAATGATCGCCTGAAAGGTGGACTTGGCTATGGAGTGAAGTTCTTATTATCTGATGCACAGGCAACAGTAACCCGTTACCCTAACCCTAACGGCGCGTTAAATACCTACCGAACAGGTCAGAAACTTGGAGAAATATGGGGATTCTCAACAGTCGGCATTGCGCAAACCCAAGCCGAAATGAATGCACACTTAGCAACGTTAAGTAACGGCCAATCGGTTATTCCCGGAGGCGGGCAGTGGTCGGCTGGTGATATCATGTATGCCGATTATAATAAGGATGGCAAGCTGGATTATGGAAGCTCTACCGAGAGTAACCCTGGTGATGTTCATATTATTGGTAATAACACACCGCGTTACCGTGTTGGTTTAGACATTAACTTAGATTATAAAGGCTTTGACTTCAGGGCATTCTTTCAGGGAGTTTTAAAAAGAGATTACTGGACCGACAGTTACCTGTTTTGGGGTGCTACCGATGTTATCTGGTGGTCAACCGGCTTTGATCAGCATACCGATTACTTTAGAGCCGATGCTAATAGCCCTTTGGGCCAAAATCTTGATAGTTATTATCCGCGACCAACCTTCGGGACTAATAAAAATCACCAGGTACAAAGCCGTTATCTGCAAAATGCAGCTTATGTAAGGCTAAAAAATCTGCAATTAGGATATTCATTGCCATTGTCTCTTTCTAAGCGGGCAGGTATTTCTAAACTGCGCCTGTTTGCCTCGGGAGAAAACCTGGTAACCTGGACCAAACTTGCCAAAATGTTTGATCCTGAAACTTTAGAATATGGTCAGGGAAGTCCTTACCCGCTTTCACGAGTAATTTCAGTTGGTTTAAGTGCTACCTTTTAAAATATTTCAAAATGAAATTTATTTCCATTCGTCAAATAGCATGCTTATTAGTAAGCATCACTATATTTTCTACTGCGTGTAAGAAGCAACTTGATCAGTCGCCTACTTCCCAAATTATTCCGGAGAAGTTTTTTACCGAAGAGTCGCAGCTTGGGGCCTATTCTATTGCACGTTATAACGCTATATTGCCATCTCACCAAAACTGGAATTTTGGTACATTCGGTATTGATGCCAATACCGATAATATGGCAACCCCCGATCTTAGCAGCCGCTTTATTCCCGGCCAATGGCGGGTAGATGCTGATGGTGGGGCCTGGAGCTTTAGCAACATCAGGCAGCTCAATTACTTTTTAGACCAGGTTTTGCCTAAATTGCGTACAGGTGGTATTACAGGCAGTACCACTAATATTAACCAGTACGTAGGGGAGATCTACTTTTTAAGGGCTTACGAGTATTTTAGTAAGTTACAGGCACTTGGAGATTTTCCCATCATCAGAACAGCATTTCCTGATGACCTGACTATTTTAACCAAAGCGAGTGAAAGGCGGCCACGTAACGAGGTAGCCAGGTTCATTTTATCTGATTTAGACTCTGCTGTTACCCTGCTGCAATCTGGCTCTGTGGGTAATAAAAACCGGATCTCTCGTCAGTGTGCGCAGTTGCTGAAGTCGAGAGTTGGCCTCTTTGAAGGTACATGGTTAAAGTACTTTAAAGGAACAGCGTTTGTTCCAAACGGTAACAACTGGCCCGGAAAATCGAAGTCTTACAATGCTAACTATCAGTTCCCCTCGGGTAGTATTGATAATGAGGTGCAATTTTTCCTTACTGCATCTATGAACGCCGCAAAAGAAGTGGCCGATAATGTAGCCTTGGTTAACAATACGGGTATCATCGAATCGCCCAGCAATCAAAACCCGTATTTCAATATGTTTAGCGCATTGGATATGTCGGGTTACAGCGAAGTACTGTTATGGCGTCAGTATGCACCGGCCATCGTAACACACAATGTTCCTGTTTATGCTCAACTTGGTAATTATGCGGTAGGATTAACGCGCAGCTTAGTAGAAAGCTATGTGATGGCCAATGGCCTGCCTATTTATGCTGCCGGTAGCGGTTACAAGGGTGATGATTATATTGCTGATGTAAGAAGCGGCCGCGATGGCAGGTTGAACTTGTTTTTGAAAGAGCCAGGACAAAAGAACTCGTTGATCAATATTGGAACGGGAGATCATGAAACACCGGTGGAACCAATTCCATACATTTACCTGTCCAGCTATGAGCAAAAGTACTCTACAGGCTATGCTATCCGCAAAGGACTTAATTATGATGGCTCACAATCTCGTAATGGTCAGGCTTATACTGGTTCAATTATTTTTAGGGCAACCGAGGCTTACTTGAATTATATTGAAGCAAGCTACGAACTTACCGGAGCTATTGATGGTACGGCATCTAACTATTGGAGACAAATCAGAACCCGTGCTAAGGTTGACCCCGATTTTCAGAAAACTATTGCAGCAACCGACATGTCTAAAGAAACTTTAGACATGGGCGCTTACTCCGGCGGAAATTTAATATCGCCAACACTGTATAATATCAGACGTGAGCGCAGATGTGAAATGATGGCCGAAGGCTTACGCTTTATGGATTTAACCCGTTGGAGAGCTATGGATCAGGTGATTTCTCAGCCTTACCATTTTGAAGGCTTCAAGTTATGGGGACCAATGAAATCCTGGTACAAAGCCGATCAAATTATTTATGGCGCTAACGATGCAAAAGCAACCGTATCCGATCCTGCATTAAGCTTATACTTACGGCCAAATGAAATCAGAAGCAGTTCGTTATCATACAATGGTGCAAAGTGGATAATGGCGCATTACTTGAATCCCATAGCTGCACAGCATTTTGTGATAACTTCTACCGATGGTAGTGCAAGCAGTTCACCTATTTATCAAAATCCGGGGTGGCCATCGGTAAGTGGCGGAACACCTCAATAACATAGTAAACGAATTGTTTTTTTGAGTTTAATTAGTACAAGCTGTCCGGAAGCAAGTTCCGGCAGCTTGTTTTGTGAAAAAGAAATCCTTAATTGCAAAATCATAAGGTCAAGCTTCAAAAATGAAAATATTTAAATCATACTTATCGCTCTCTGCATTACTGCTTTTATCATTATACTCAAGCGGGCAAAATAAAAAGGGCAATACGCTGGTTATTACGGTAGATGCCAAGAATACGGCGCAAACCATGCACAACTTTGGCGCATCGGGTTGCTGGTTTTCTGAAGGGATAGGTAAATACTGGCCTGTTGAAAAGCGCGAGAAAATGGCCGAACTGCTTTTTAGTAAGGCAAGGGCAGCCGATGGTAGCCCTAAGGGTATAGGCCTCTCGGCTTGGCGGTTTAACATTGGCGGAGGTACTGCAGAGCAAGGCGACAGCAGCGGAATAAAGGACTTTCGTAAGCGCGTTGAGTGTTTTTTGGCCCCCGATGGTACTTATGATTGGAACAAGCAGGCCGGTTATCAGTGGTTTTTGCGTAAAGCAAAGGCCTACGGCGTTGAAAACTTAATTGCTTTCTCCAATACACCCCCGGTGCAATTCAACCAAAACGGGCGTGGCTTTAAAACGGTCAAAGACTATAAGGCTAATTTAAAACCCGACAAATACGAAGCCTACGCCGATTTTTTAACAGAAGTAATCAAACACTTCGATAAAGAGGGCTTGCATTTTAATTATGTTAGTCCGGTTAATGAGCCGCAGTGGGATTGGTCAAACAAACCCGGCCAGGCCAGCCAGGAAGGCAGCCCCTGGAGTAATGCAGATATTCATAAGGTAATCTCCGCGGTAGATGCTTCGCTCGAAAAAAAGAAGCTTAGTTCTCAAATATTAACTACCGAGGCGGGTATGCTTACTTACCTGTACGGCGGTAAATCGTCGGCATCAAGCCAAATACAGCAGTTTTATACCGATACCAGCCGTTACAGCTTCAATAAATTAAAACACGTGCCGCGCTTTATAGCCGGCCATAGCTACTTTACCGATTCGGGCGATAGCAGTATTGTTGCCGTACGTCAGCACCTGGCCGATTCGGTTAGTAAATATGGTATTGAATACTGGCAGTCGGAGTATTCTATGCTGGGCGATGGCTTTCGTGAGGGCTCCAAGGAAAAGCGCAGCCAAATGGATTGTGCCCTGTTTTTAGCAAAAATGATCAATCAAGATATTACCGTAGGTAATGCCGCCGCCTGGCAGTTATGGAATGCCTGGGAACCAGGTAGTGCAGAGTGGGATACCCGTTATTACCTGCTTGCCCTAAAACCTGCCAACGAGCAGTATACCGATGGCAGTTTTACCATCACCAAAAACCTGTGGGCCATGGGCAACTACAGCCTGTTTGTACGCCCGGGCATGAAACGCATAAACACCAGCCGCAACGATGGGCTTAGCCCTGTTAAAGTAGCGCAGGATGTGATGGTGGCTGCCTTTACCGGCGGTAACGACAAACTGGTAATGGTGGTAATTAACTATACGAACGAGGCAAGGAACATAAGCCCCGAACTGAAAAATTTTAAAACGGTTAAAAAATATCGTACCTATGTTACCACAGCCAATGTAAACGATAACTTAAAACCATGTGCCGAGCAAAAATTTAGCGGTGCTATTAGCTTGCTGCCCCGTTCGGTAACTACAATTGTTTTAAATTAAGCTGCAAATGCTACAACACAAGTAATGGTCATGAATAAAAAAATAGTGCTAAAAGCTGCTTTGCTGTGGCTGGTTTCAACGGGCTTTAATGCCACGGCTCAAAACAGTAAGGCAACACAAAAAAACAGCGCCTACCTGTTTACCTATTTCACCGGGAACAGCAAGGACGAAGAGGCCATTCATTTCGCATTGAGTACAGATGGATACCGATTCAGAGCGCTTAATAATGATAAACCCGTTATTTCGTCGGCAAGCATCAGCGCAACCGGTGGTGTGCGCGATCCGCACATATTACGTGGTGCCGATGGCAAAAGCTTTTACATGGTTGCTACCGATATGGTATCTGCCAAAGGATGGGACTCGAACAGGGGAATGGTGCTGCTTAAATCGAATGACTTAATTCACTGGAATTCGAGCAAAATTAATATACCACAAACCTTTCCGCAATTTGCCGCGGTTAACCGGGTTTGGGCTCCTCAAACTATATACGACACTAAGGCAGGTAAGTACATGCTCTACTGGTCGATGCGTGCAGGCTCCGAACCTGATAAAATCTACTATGCCTATGCCAATAAAGACTTTACCGGGTTTTCATCAGAGCCCAAACAGCTTTATTTCAACCCCGGCAACGGCGCCACTATTGATGGCGACATTGTTGCTAAAGATGGCAAGTATTACCTTTTCTTTAAAACCGAAGGATCGGGTGCTGGCATTAAAATAGCCGTATCTGATCAGTTAACCGAAGGTTACGTGCTAAAGGATAAGTATGTACAGCAAACCACTAACCCTGTTGAAGGTGCCGGTGTATTTAAGCTCAACAATGGCAAAGGCTATATATTGATGTATGATTTATACACCAAAGGTAAATACCAGTTTACCAAGACTGCCGACCTGGAAAATTTTACTGTGGTAGATGATGAGGTCAGCATGAACTTTCACCCCCGCCACGGAACGGTGTTGCCTATTACATCAAAAGAGGAAGAGGCCTTGCTCAGCAAATGGGGAACAGCCGAGGAAGTTATGGAGTCCGTACAATCGCCAGCAGTTAAGAAACGCAACATCGTATTGGATACGGTATTGAAAACACTGATGCTTCCTGTTAAACCAGGTACGGTTATAAGCAAGTTCGACCCGGAGTTTATAGGATTGCCCGGCGTTGTAATTGCACCTAAAGCAGCGCAAAACTTTACTAAAGGCGCAGTAAAATACACTATAAACATTAAAAGCCATGCACCTGTAACATACGCAGTAACGGTTAAAGAATACCACAACCCGGTATTGGACGGCTACTTTGCCGATCCTGAAATTCTATATTCTAAAAAGACAGGTAAATACTATATCTACCCAACCAGCGATGGCTTTACCGGTTGGTCGGGCACATATTTTAAAACCTTTTCATCAACCGATTTGGTGAACTGGAAAGACGAAGGCGTGATACTTGACCTGGCTAAAGATGTAAGCTGGGCCAAAAAGAATGCCTGGGCACCAACCATAGCCGAGAAGCTGGTTAACGGCCAGTATAAATATTTCTACTATTACTGTGCAGCACAAAAAATAGGGGTTGCCGTAGCCAATGATCCTGTAGGTCCGTTTACAGATTCGGGACAGCCGCTGATAGATAAACGTCCGGAAGGTACAAAAGGCGGTCAGCAAATAGATCCGGCCGTGTTTACCGATCCAAAAACCGGCAAAAGCTATATTTACTGGGGAAACGGTTATATGGCTGTTGCCGAACTTAACGACGATATGATTTCGTTAAAGCCGGGCACCACTAAAATTATTACCCCCGATAATACTTTCAGGGAGGGATGCTACGTCATTTACCGGAACGGAACCTATTACTTCATGTGGTCGGAAGATGATACCCGCAGCCCTAACTACAAGGTGCGTTATGGTACATCCACATCGCCTACCGGGCCAATTACCATTCCTACCAATAATATCGTAATAACCCAGGATGCCGGCGCTGGTATTTATGCAACCGGTCATAACTCGGTAATCCAGGTTCTGGGTAAAGATGAATGGTACATTGTTTACCATCGGTTCACTTATCCAAATGGTATAAAAATGGGCGAATCGGCAGGGTATAACCGTGAGGTTTGTATTGATAAGCTTGAGTTTAACCCGGATGGCAGCATTAAGCAGGTAAAACCAACTTTAACGGGTATAGCACCTGTTAAAAAATAAGCAGGAAATTGTTTCAAGGTTAAAATGGTGTTAGTGTACGCCAAAATCTTTGTAGTACTTATTGCTTATTAGTACTAATTTTAACCATTATGCAATTATGGTTTAGGGTATATAGTGTTAAGAAAAGCAATCTGTTCGTACTGCTTTTGCTTTGTTTTTTTACGGCGAAAGCGCAAACTCCTGCCTGGCTCGATGAAACAAAGATAGAGGAGAACCGCATGAAAATGCATGCCTCTTATTTTACTTATGCAAACGAGGCCGAGGCTGCAAAAAACACCTGGAAGCAATCGGTTAATTACCAAAGCCTTAACGGTAACTGGAAGTTTTTCTGGGCCGAGTCGCCAGCCGGCTTGCCTGCAAACTTCGAGGTATCTTCTTTTAATGATGCCGGCTGGAAAAATTTCAGCGTACCCGGTAACTGGGAAATGAATGGTTACGGGTTTCCTATATATACTACCTCGGGTTTTGAGTTTACCTACCTTATGCCCAAGCAAACGCCTAATCCGCCGTTTGTGCCCATGCAGGTAAACAATACCGGTATTTATCGCCGGCAGATAACCATCCCTGAAAGCTGGGACGGTAAAGAAGTGATATTACACGTAGGCGCAGCAAAATCAAATTTAACTGTTTGGGTAAACGGTAAGTACGTAGGTTATGGCGAAGACAGTAAGCTACCTTCCGAGTTCAACCTGTCGCCTTACTTAAGCAAAGGTAAAAACCTGATTGTAATGCGTGTAATGCGCTGGTGCGATGCCAATTATATTGAAGACCAGGATATGTGGCGGTTGAGCGGTATTACACGCGATTGTTACCTGGTTGCCCGCAATCCTGTTCATTTATACGATATAGAACTGATTCCCGATCTGGACAGCCTCTATAAAAATGCTACCCTTAAAACAACGCTAACACTCAACCAAAAGCCATCAGCGCCGCTAACAGCCGAAATAGAGCTGAAAGATAGTACCCGTTTAATCACTTCACGCACTGTAAAGCTTGATACTTCGGCAAGCATTTCATTTGCCATGCCGGTTGCCGCTCCCAAGCTATGGACCGGTGAAACGCCTAATTTGTACGATGCCGTTATACGGTTGCGCAATGCCAAAGGCGAAGTGTTAGAAGTAATTCGTCAAAAAGTAGGTTTCCGTAAAATTGAAATTAAGAACGGGCTGTTTTTAGTAAACGGTAAACCGGTAATTATTAAGGGGGTTAACCGTCATGAAACTGACCCGGTAACCGGGCAAACCATTACCCGCGAAGCCATGCTGAAAGATATTCAGCTGATGAAGAAATTTAATATCAACTCGGTACGTACCAGCCATTACCCTAACAGCGAAACCTGGTTAGACCTGTGCGACCAGTACGGAATTTATGTAGTAGGTGAGGCCAATATCGAATCGCACGGTATGGGTTACGATATTACCCAAACCATGGCCAACCGGCCCACCTGGATGCAGGCGCACTTAAAGCGCGTACAGCGCATGATTGAGCGCGATAAAAACCATGCATCTATTGTAATATGGAGTATGGGTAACGAGGCAGGCAACGGCTACAACTTTTACTCGTGTTACCTTTGGATGAAACAACGCGACCCCAGCCGCCCTATACAGTATGAGCGTGCCGTGGCCGATTATAAAAACTTTATCTGGGAGTGGGATTCAGACATCATCGACCCTATGTACCCGTCGCCGGCCGGTATGCTGGCTTATGTAAAAAATAACCCTGATCCTAAGCGCCCGTTCATCATGTGCGAGTATGCGCATGCCATGGGTAACTCGCTGGGTAATTTTACCGATTACTGGGAGGTTATACGTGGTAACAAAAAGCACTTTCAGGGTGGTTTTATATGGGATTTTGTTGATCAGTGCTTTCAGCGTGTAAATGCCAAAGGCGATACCGTGTACACTTACGGCGGCGATTACGAACCTAAGGAAGCCATTACCGATTGGAACTATGCCGCCAAGGGTATTTTTTACGCTAACCGTACCCCTTACCCGCATGCCTGGGAAATGAAGAAGGTTTACCAGGATATTCATACCACGCTTAGCAGTGGCAATACGCTGCAAATTTATAACGAAAAGTTTTTCACCGACCTAAGCAATGTGAAATTAGATTGGGAAGTAGTGGTTAACGGCAAAAAGGTGCAACAGGGTAGCTTACCTAATGTAAACGTAAGCCCTCAGCAAAAGGCCTCGTTTATACTGCCTATAAAAAAGCTGGCTTTAGGCGAAGCCTTTTTAAACCTTTCTTTCAGAACCAGACAGGCCCAGCCTTTGGTACCTGCCGGTTACGAAATTGCGGTAGAGCAGTTAAGCCTGGGCGGTACGTATAAAAACAACATCGCTGTAAAAGGGCAATCGACTTTAACTAAAAATGAAGATAACGGTTTGCTTACCATTAGTTCGCCAACTGTAAATGTAGCCTTTGATCAGGCAACCGGTTTCTTAACTCATTACGCAGTTAACAAGCAGCAGTATTTAGATGCCAAAACAGCCTTTAAACCTAACTTTTGGAGGGCTCCTAACGATAACGACTTTGGTGCAAGCCTGCAAACTAAACTTAAAGCATGGAAAACCACCACAGAAAAACCGGTATTAAAAAGCTTGTCTTCAGCAATTGAAAACAATGTGGCGGTTATAAAAGCCGAATACGATTTACCTGATGTATTTGCCAGGTTATCTTTAGAATATACCCTCAACTCAAAGGGCGAATTGTTAACCCGGCAAAAGCTAACCGTTACCGACACGTCTAAGAAGGTAGAGATGTTGCCACGTTTTGGTATGCAATGGATTCTACCGCAGGGTTTCAACACAGTAGAATATTATGGCCGCGGTCCGCAAGAAAACTATCAGGACCGTAATTTTAGCGCCAACGTAGGCTTATACAAACAAACGGTAGATGCGCAATACTTTCCATACGTAACCCCGCAAGAAACCGGTAATAAAACCGACGTGCGCTGGTATAAAGTAGTTAATAGTAAAGGCAGGTGTTTACAGGTAATGTCTAACGTTCCTTTAAGTGTTAGTGCGCTGCATTACTTTGACAGTGATTTGGATGATGGTGAAAAGCGGCATCAACGGCATGCGGCCGATTTGGTTAAGCGACCTCAAACGCAGTGGAACATCGATTTAAAGCAAATGGGTGTAGGTGGTATTGATAGCTGGCGTTCGAGGCCCATGGCGCAGTACCAGTTACCCTACACCAATTATGAATTCAGTTTCCTGATCAAACCGCTTTAATTTAAGTATGAAAAGTTATTGTAAAAATAGCCGTGCTGTGTTTCTATCTATGCTGACTTTACTCTGCCTCTTTGGTAAGCTGGCCTGGGCACAGCAAAATAAGGTAACGGCTTATTATCCATCGCGCGATGAAATGCTGAAAAATTACAGTCACGCCTCGTTAACGGATTCGGCCGTGAAGGGTACGGTATTTAAGGCGACAGTTTCGCCTGTATGGAAACCCGATGGCAAAGGGTTTATTTATCGCAACATTATATCCAAAGATAGCCTGGCGCAATACGTGTACATTAATGCCGAGCAAGGCACTCGCCAACCGGCTTTCGATAACGAAAAGCTGGCCTCTGCATTGGGTAAAGTCACCGGTTCCGCCGTATCGAAAGACAGGCTGGTTTTGTATGATTTAAAATGGGAGGCTGATGGTGCCGGTTTGCAGTTTAAGTATAAAAACAACTTTTATACAGCTAACCTCATAAATTACACGGTTGCTAAAACCTCATCCTGGGCTAATAACCAACAGCCTTATCGCTGGCGCAGGCGCGACAGTATATCGCCCGATAAAAAATGGGTAGCTTTCATCAAAGATTTTAACGTTCATGTACGGCCGGTAAATGGCGGAGTGCCTGTTAAGCTAACTACAGCAGGTACCAAAGAAAAACCATTCGGTGAGTTACAGTGGGCGCCTAATGGTCATTACTTAACCGGCTATCATACCGATCCGCGTGAGATAAAAAAGGTTTATCATATTTTAACCTCGTTGCCCAATACCACGCGCGGCGAATTACGCTCGCAAGAGTACGCACAGCCCGGCGATGAGTTTACCGCTTATGAAATGTACACTTTCAATATGGTTACCCTCACAGGGCAAAAGGTACAGGAAGAAAAGATTGACTTTTTGGGCATACCCACCCAAAACTGGGAAAGCGATGGCAGGCACTTTATTTACGAGAAGGCCGATCGTGGGCACCAGCGCTACCGTATTATTGAGGTTGATGCCCAAACCGGCACAGCTCGCACGCTGATAGAAGAGAAAACCAATACTTTTATTTACGAGCAGCGTATTTACATGAAACACTTGCCCGCCACCAACGAAATTATCTGGTCGTCGGAAAAAAATGGCTGGCGGCATTTATATTTAGTAGATACCAAGGCTGGTAAAATAAAGAATGCTATTACCTCCGGCAATTGGGTGGTTAGAAGTATTGATAGCATTGATGCTGTAAAACGTGAAGTTTGGTTTACAGCAAGCGGAATGAATAAGGTAGAAGACCCTTACTTTGTTCACTACTACCGCATTGGATTTAATGGCAAAAACCTGGTTAGTCTAACCCCGGCAGCGGGCAATCACCAGGTTACTTTCTCACCCAATAAAAAATACTTTACCGATACTTATTCCACCATTAACACTGCCCCTATTACAGAACTGCGTTTTACACAAACCGGCAAAAAGATAATGGACCTGGAGCAGGCCGATATTAGCAAACTTATGGCCACGGGTATTAAGCTGCCCGAAGTATTTATAGCCAAGGCGCGCGATGGCGTTACCGATTGCTGGGGTATACTTTGCCGCCCGTCTACTTTTGATGTGCAGAAAAGCTACCCGGTTATCGAATACATTTATGCTGGTCCGCAAGATTCGTTTGTGCCCAAAAGTTTCCGGGCTTGGAGCGAGATGCAAAGTATAGCCGAACTGGGTTTTATGGTAGTAATGCTCGATGGTATGGGAACGGCCAACCGTTCAAAAGCTTTTCATGATGTATGCTGGAAAAACCTGGCCGATGCCGGGCTGCCCGACCGCATTTTGTGGATCAAAGCCCTGGCTAAAAAGTACAGCTATCTGGATACGACGCGGGTAGGCATCTTCGGTACATCGGCCGGAGGGCAAAATTCAACAGGAGCCTTATTATTTCATCCAGAATTTTATAATTGTGCTGTTTCGGCCTGTGGTTGCCATGATAACCGGGTAGATAAGCAATGGTGGAATGAGCAATGGATGGGATACCCGGTAGGGCCTCACTACGCCGAACAATCAAACGTAACCAATGCTCATAAGCTAAAAGGTCACTTGCTGCTCATCGTTGGCGAGGCCGATACCAATGTGCCGCCCGAATCTACCTACCGCGTGGTAGACGCGCTTATTAAAGCCAATAAAGATTTTGACCTGCTTACCGTGCCCGGAATGGGGCACAGCGATGGCGGACCGTATGGCAGGAGAAAGCTACGTGATTTTTTCGTAAAGCATTTGATGCTGATAGACCCTCCAAATAGAAATTTATAGTTATAATTGTCAAACTGAGTTTTATAAACCACCAAGGGTGTCAAGGCTGCTATAACCTGGCCTAACACTAATTAATATCCTCCTATGAAGAAACATTATTACCTGCTGCTATTACTGATTAGCCAGATAGCGTTTGCTCAAACGGCAGTAAACGACTGGGAAAATCCAAAATTGGTTGATCAGAATAAGGAAAAGCCGCATGCAACCTTTATGCTGTTTAATAACGAACAGGATGTTAAAAAGGATGATTACAGTAAATCTCCCTGGCATCAGTCGTTAAACGGGAAATGGAAGTTTGTGTATGTAGATAAATATGCTAACCGAGTAACCGATTTTTACCGTACCGACCTGGACGATAAGCAATGGAATGATATTGCAGTGCCCTCAAATTGGGAAATGAAAGGCTTTGGTACTCCTATTTATACCAATGTTACCTATCCCTTTCCCAGAAATCCACCTTTTGTTGGCGAAAATAACCCTGTTGGTACCTATCGCAGAACATTTACCGTGCCGGCCAACTGGGATGGTAAAGAAGTAATATTACAATTTGGTTCTATTACAGGTTGCGCATTTGTATATGTAAACGGCAAAAAGGTGGGCATGACTAAAGCCTCAAAATCGCCGGCCGAATTCAATGTAACCAAGTACTTAAATAAAGGGCAAAATTTGCTGGCTGTGCAGGTGTTTCGCTGGCACAGTGGCAGCTACCTGGAAGATCAGGATTTTTGGCGCATTAGCGGTATAGAGCGCGATGTGTTTTTATATGCCCTACCTAAATTAACCGTGTGGGACTTTTTTGTAAAGGCCGATTTAGATGCCGCTTACACCAATGGTTTGTTTACCGCCGATGTTGATTTGCGCCAGTTTGCAGGTAACGCCTCTAAAGCAGCCATGCTATCGGTAGCTGTGCAGGATAAGGCAGGTAAAGCCGTTTATAGCAAGCAGGTGCCCGTTACCTTGGGTGCCGATAGCATGCAAACGGTTCATTTTAGCGGTACAGTAAACAATCCGCTAAAGTGGAGTGGCGAAGCCCCCAATTTGTACGATTGCATTATTACTTTGAAAGATGCAAAAGGTGTAGTGTTAAACTATACCGGTACCAAAATAGGTTTCCGCAAGGTGGAAATTAAAAATGCCCAGTTAATGGTTAATGGTGTGCCCATACTGGTAAAAGGTGTTAACCGCCACGAGCATGATGATGTGGAAGGGCATGTGCCGGTAAAGGAAATGATGCTAAAAGATATTAAACTGATGAAATCGTTTAATATAAATGCCGTACGCACCAGCCATTACCCTAATGATCCGCTTTGGTATAAACTGTGCGACCAGTATGGTTTATACCTGGTTGATGAGGCCAATATAGAAACGCATGGGATGGGAGCAGAGTTTCAGGGCGGTTTTGATAAATCCAAGCATCCGGCTTACCTGCCCGAATGGGCTCCGGCTCATATTGACCGTACTATTCGTTTGGTTGAGCGCGATAAAAACCATCCATCGGTAATTATATGGTCGTTAGGTAACGAGTGCGGTAATGGCCCGGTATTTCACGAAACCTACAAGTGGATTAAAAACCGCGACAATACGCGCATGGTACAGTTTGAACAAGCCGGCGAAAATCCTAATACCGATATTGTTTGCCCAATGTACCCCCGTGTAGGTTCTATGACGAACTATGCCAATGCTACCGATAAAACAAGGCCTTATATTATGTGCGAATATGCGCATGCTATGGGTAACAGTTCCGGAAATTTTCAGGAGTACTGGGATATTATTAAAGCCAGCAAGCACATGCAGGGTGGCTTTATATGGGATTGGGTAGACCAGGGTATGAAGACCAAAGCCAGTAATGGTGATGTGTTTTGGGCCTATGGCGGTGACCTTGGCGGCTATAAACTTCAAAATGATGAAAATTTTTGTGCGAACGGATTGGTATCTGCCGACCGTACACCGCACCCTGGTTTGCATGAGGTTAAAAAGGTATACCAAAATGTAATATTTACCACGAAAAATGCAGGCACAGGTGTAATTAACGTAAAGAACGAATTCGATTTTACTAACCTTAACAACTACGCCTTTAAATGGGAACTTTATCGTAATGGCGAAAAGGTAAAGGAGGCCCCATTTGAAGTAAGCCTTGCTCCGCACCAGCAAAAAGATGTCAATCTGAAATTACCGATGTTTAAATCGGTAGCGGGCAGTGAATATTATCTTGTTGTAAAAGCTTTGACCAAAACGTCTACCGAAATGCTGCCTGCAGGCCACGAAATTGCGACCGAGCAATTCAAATACGCCGGCGATTATTTTGCCGTGGCTAATCCGGCAGGTACTTTAAAGGTAACTAAGGATGCCGATAAACTGGCTTTCACATCAGGAGCTGTTAGCGGCGAGGTTGATTTGAAGCAAGGGCGTATTACTAAATATACCAACGGCGGAAGGCCGGTAATGAGGCAGTTTCCTGAGCCTTATTTTTGGCGCGCACCAACTGATAATGATTTCGGTAACGGAATGCCGCAAAACATGGGCATTTGGCGTAATGCACACATTAACCGCATAGTAAAGCGTGTAACAGCCGGCGATCAAACAGCTAACGGTGTACCGGTGAAAGTGGAGTACGAACTTTCGGGTATTGGCGTGCCTTATACTATAGAGTATTTAATTCAAAACGACGGATCAATTAAAGTGACCTCTTCAATTGATATGACCGGCCGCGATTTACCAGAAATGCCGCGCTTTGGCATGCGTGTGCAATTGTCGGGCAATTACGGAAACCTGTCGTACTACGGCCGTGGCCCGTGGGAAAACTATAGTGACCGTAATACGGCCGCCTATATGGGTGTTTATAACGATAAGGTAGAAAACCAATACTTCAGAGGTTATATACGGCCTCAGGAAAGTGGTAATAAAACCGAGGTGCGCTGGCTAAATCTTACCAGTGCCGAAGGTAAGGGCATTCGTATTGAAGGTGTACAGCCTATTAACTTTAGTGCCTTAAATGTAAGCACTGAAGCACTTGACCCTGGCTTAAGCAAAAAGCAGCAACACCCTACCGATGTGCGTTTTAGTAATGATGTGTACCTGAACATTGACCTTGCACAACGTGGTGTTGGCGGTGATGATAGCTGGGGTGCATTGCCTCACAAACAATATCGTTTGCTTGATAAAAAGTACTCTTACAGCTACGTTATTAAATTGGTTGAGTAACCAACATAAACCAGCTGAATACAAAAGGCGCTGTCAACATTTCGAGGGATGTTGACAGCGCCTTTTTTGTAGAGAATAATTGCTGACTTAGTCGATGGAAAAAGCGTCACACTTTTGCTGAAGCCACTGAATTTCAGCGGGGGTTAAGTGAGGACTTAGTTTTTCTAACACTATCCGGTTATAGGTGTCTAACCATTGCAGGTGCTTGCGTTCCAATAACTCTTTTTTAACAGGGGTGGGGTCTATTAATGCCAGTGTAAGGGTTTCAAACTTGTAAAACTCACCAAACTCGTTTACAGTATCTTTAACGGTAAGCATCAGGTTTTCGATACGTACCCCATGCTTACCGGGACGATAAATGCCGGGCTCGATAGAGGTGATCATTCCCAAATCAACAGGGATGGCAACGTTGGTAGGGTTCAGTACTTGTGGGCCTTCGTGTACGTTTAAATAATAGCCCACGCCGTGACCTGTACCGTGGCCGTAGTTAATGGCATGTTCCCAAAGCGGCTGGCGGGTAATGGCATCTATCTGGTAACCACAAGTGCCTTTAGGAAAACGTGCGGTAGAACCATCTATCATGGCTTTAAGCACCAGCGTATAATCGGTTCGCTCTTCATCGGTTGGTTTGCCGAGCGCTAACATCCGAGTAATATCGGTAGTGCCGTAATTATACTGTCCGCCCGAGTCAACGAGGAATAAACCGCTCGCCTCAAGTGTGCTGTCGCTTTCGGGCGTTGCAGAATAGTGCGGCAAGGCTCCATGTGCCCGGTAACCGGCAATGCTGTTAAAGCTTTTACCTGCAAATGCAGGCTGTTCTTTCCTGAACTCCTCCAGTTGCTGTGCTGCCGAAAGTTCCGTAATATTTATTTGGCCAATGTTTTCTTCCATCCACTTAAAAAAGCGGGTCATGGCTACACCATCCTGTATCATGGCTAAACGAGTATTGGCAATTTCCACCTCGTTTTTAATGGCTTTAAGAAGCGTGCTCGGGTTGCTGTTCCTGATAATAGTTGCCGTGTCACTAATGTGTTTAAACGTACCGTATGACGTTTTTTTAGGATCGAGCAATATGCGGGCACCGGCTGGTAGGGCAGCAAGGGCTTGGCCAATAGCATGGTAAGGTGCGGTTTCAACACCATTTTGCAGCAATGTGCTAATTTCAGTATCGTTTAATTTTTCGGGTGCTATAAACAGCGTTGCCTTATCGACACTAATCAGCGCAAATGCCAGTACCACCGGGTTGTAGCTTACATCGTTACCCCGCAGGTTATATAACCATGCTACATCATCAAGTGCCGAAATGAAGTGATATGTAGCCGAGTGTTTATCCATGCCCTCTCGTACGGCAGCCAGCTTTTGGGCGGCTGTGGCGCCGGTATGTTCTGCATCAATTAAAAAAGCCGGAGCTGTAGGTAACTCGGGGCGGTTTTCCCATAAGGCGTCAAGGTAGTCAGCCGCGTGAAATTTGAAAGATTTTGAAGACAGTTGTTCAAATAGCAGGTCGCACAGGTGAACGGAAATTAACTTGGCATCGAAACCTATGGTACTGCCTGCCGGAAACTGTTGGCCAAGCCATTCAATATATTCGGGGGCATGTTGTACTTTCAGTTTCACCAGTTCGTAACCGGTGCCAGCCAGTTGTTCTTCGGCCTGTACAAAATATCTAAAATCGGCCCATAGCTGTGCATCGGTTTGCGTAATGAGTAAGCAGCCTGCCGAGCCGGTAAACCCTGAGGCAAAAGCCAGGCACTTATAACGCTCAGGCACATACTCACTAATGTGCGGATCTGATGAAGGGATAAGATAGGCATCTACGCCATCTTTTTTCATAGCCTGGCGTATGCCGTCAATTTTTTCCTGATAATTCATGTATAAGTAAGAATATTATGTTGATAGGCGGTTAGTATGTAACCTAATTTATTTAATGGCTCACTCATGTATGCCCGCAGAATTATTGGCAGGTAGTTTAACCTCCATGCGTATAGCCGTAATTTTAACGGGTTCAAATCGGAGGATATTGTATTAGCCTTTGATAATGCTGCCCGGCCAATCCTAAATTTTCCCAGCCGCCATACAATTGGCCTTTAAACCTGAATGTGCATAGCATCGTTGAACGGGCTATTGAGTAGTTTTAACTGCTGCCTGCTAAACGGATATACGTATACAGGCACTGCGTTCTTTACCTTCATTCGTTTATCACTCCACTGTGGAATGTACGTTTGCGAACGAGCTGTAAAAGCGATACAAAGTAGCATCTGAAAAATAATAAAAAGCTTATTCATGGTTAAACTGAGCGTTAACTATAAGTAAAAGTAACGTAACTGCATTAGGCAACCAATGCCGTTATTGACATTTAGTGGTATAATTTTGCGGACTTTTTCACAAGAGTAAACTATATCTTAACCTTAACTTGACCAGTATTGACCGTATTTTAACCATTATATGTTAATAACTGATTTTTCAGGTTAATATCTGATATATTTAAGGTGATTATAAACCATTCCATGTTATATGAAAGCTTTGCAATTCACTTTACCTGTAACATATGATAAATCTGTTATAGTTCAGGAAGAACAGCTTCCACACTTTTATCCTTACCTGCATAGGCATAACGAGGCCCAGCTCACCTGGATACAGGAAGGCGAGGGGACCCTTGTGGCGGGTACCAGCATGCACTCGTTTAGTGCAGGCGATATATTTTTACTGGGCGCAAACCAACCCCATTTATTCAAAAGTAACCCCGAGTATTTTTCAACAGACAGCAGTAAGCAGGTACGCTCTATGATGGTATTTTTCAATCCTCATGGTAAACTTTCTTCACTGTTTGAACTGCCCGAAATGCAAGTGCTACGCTCTTTTATACAGCAATATTCGGGCGGCTTTAAGCTGCCGGCTAAGTATGTAAAAACCATGTCTCAAAAAATACAGGATGTGCAGCAAACTCAGGGGTTTAACCGTTTCATGCAGTTTTTTCAGTTGTTAAAATCCTTGTACACTATCAATGGTAAGTTAGTGCCACTATCTATTACCCCGGTAGAGAACGTAAGCGAAAGCGAGGGGATAAGAATAAGTACCATTTATAATTACATTATGCAGCACTACGATACCATGATAACTCTGGAGGATGTAGCTGCCGAGGCCCACATGACGCCACAGGCTTTTTGTCGTTACTTTAAAAAGCATACCGGGCACACTTTCGTAACCTTTTTAAATGGGATGCGCATTAACGAAGCCTGCAAAAAATTAACCGCAGGCAAGTGCGAAAGCATTTCTGCCGTGGCTTATACCTCGGGCTTTAACAGCATTACAAATTTTAACCGTGTATTTAAAAGCGTGATAGGTAATTCGCCGCGCGAGTACCTGGAAAGCTACCGCAGTAACTTTTAAATACTGGCTAATATTTGCTTAGTATTGATTAATACCCGAATACATTTTTTCTGTTAGTCAACTTAGTTTTGTTATATGAATACAATATCATGGATTGGGGTTTACCCTGCTTTGTTAACCCCGTTCAAAGAGAACGATGAGGTTGATTACAGTATTTTTGAAGCCAATATTACAGCGCAGTTAAATGCCGGTGTAGATGGTGTAATTGTAGCCGGATCGCTTGGAGAAGCAAGTACATTAAGTACCGCCGAAAAGTTTGACGTGCTTAAATATGCCATTAAAGTGGTTAACGGCCGGGTGCCTGTTATTTTAAACATTGCCGAGCCAACAACCAAAGAGGCTTTGGTTTTGGCAAAGGGTGCCGAAGAAATTGGTGCTGCCGGTTTAATGCTGCTTCCGCCTATGCGTTACAAAGCCGATGACCGCGAAACGCTTGCTTACATGACCAGTGTTGCCCAAAGTACCAGCTTACCTATTATGGTTTACAACAACCCGGTAGATTATGGTATTTTTATTAACCTTGATATGTTTGAAGAATTGGCAAACTATGAAAATATACAGGCGGTAAAAGAGTCTACGCGCGATATCTCGAACATTGCACGTATGAAAAATCGTTTTGGCGACCGCTTTAAAATTTTATGTGGTGTTGATCCGCTGGCGTTTGAAAGCCTTGCTGCGGGTGCCGATGGATGGGTTGCCGGTTTGGTTGATGCTTTCCCCGAAGAAACGGTAACCATTTATAAACTGGTTAAAGCCGGTCAGTACGAAGCTGCTTTAAGTATTTACCGCTGGTTTTTACCATTGCTCGAGTTGGATATTCATCCTAAGCTGGTACAATACATTAAACTTGCCGCTACCGTAACCGGTATTGGTACCGAGTATGTGCGTGCACCGCGTTTAACATTAGTTGCCGAAGAGCGTACCCGCATTTTAAAAGTAATTACCGATGCTGTTGCCATACGTCCCACCCTGCCAAACTGGAGAAGTGAGGATGTAACGGCCTAAACCGGAAATAGTAAGCGCAAGCTAAATATCTTATATGTACAAAGAAACAAGTTTGGAAGAGGTAGACGCCATTTTGGCCAAAGCCGGTCAAGCCTACAGGGAGTTGAAACGATACTCTATACGCCAGCGTGCCGCTTTTATGCGCGCCGTTGCGGTTGAAATTGAGGCACTGGGCAATGAGTTGATCAAAACAGCTATGAACGAAAGCCACCTTACCGAGGCCCGTTTAACCGGTGAGCGTGCGCGTACTATTTTACAGTGGAACAGTTACGCAAACTACGCCGAATTAGGCAACTGGCTTGATGTGAGGATTGATATGCCATTTTTAAGCCCATCAACCAAGCCCGATATTCGTAAAATATCGGTAGCATTGGGCCCGGTAGCGGTATTTGGTGCAGGTAATTTCCCGTTTGCGTTTTCAACAGCAGGCGGCGATACCGCATGTGCCATAGCGGCCGGTTGTCCGGTTGTGGTAAAAGCGCATCCCGGCCACCCGCAAACCTGTGCACTAATGGCGCAAGCTATAGAAAAAGCAAGGGTAAAATGCCGTATGCCCGAAGGAATTTTTGCCCAGGTTTATGGTGCCGGAATTGAAATAGGGCAGGTGCTGGTAAAGCATCCGGGGATAAAGGCAGTAGCTTTTACAGGCTCCTATCAGGGTGGTAAGGCACTTACCGAAATGGCTGCGCAGCGTAGCGAACCTATACCCGTGTTTGCCGAAATGGGCAGCATTAACCCAGTGTTTTTACTTCCCGAAAAATTAAAAAAAGACGGAAATGAAGTTGCCGGTCAGTTTATAACATCGGTTACGCTGGGTGTTGGGCAATTTTGTACCAATCCGGGCTTAATGATAGGCATAGCCGGCGAAGAGTTGAACAGCTTTACAGCTGCGCTTGAAAAATTGGCACATGATGCCCCTCCAGCTACAATGCTGCATCCGGGTATTGCTGCCAACTATGAAAAAACCAGGGAGAAGGCGCTGCGGCAGCAAGAAGTTGAGGTGCTGGCTCAATCGGGTATCGAAGCGGCCGAAAATCAGGGTGGCATAACCTTAGCTAAAGTGAGTGCTCATACCTTTACAGCTAATCCTGCTTTACAAGAAGAAGTTTTTGGACCGTATTCGTTATTAGTAGTGTGCCAAAATGCAGATGAAATGCTTGCCGTAGCCAACGCTATAAAAGGGCAGTTAACCGCAACATTAATTGCTACAGGCGCTGACCTGGAAGCTAACCGTGAACTATATGAGGTTATACAGGAACGCTGCGGCCGTATTGTTGTAAATCAGTTTCCAACCGGTGTAGAGGTTTGTTTGGCCATGCACCACGGAGGGCCGTATCCGGCTACCTCCAACAGTGCCTTTACTTCAGTAGGTGCCGATGGTATTAAGCGCTTTACCCGGCCGTTATCTTTTCAGAATTGGCCTAACCAATACCTGCCCGCAGAGTTACAGAACGAAAACCCATTGGAAGTATGGCGTACCATTAACAACGAACTTACGCTGGAAGCCATAAATTTAACCGTAACCAGTTTATAAAAATATCATAGAATGAAGAGAACGTTTTCGTGCATTGATGCTCACACCTGCGGTAACCCGGTTCGCCTGGTTACGGGAGGCGGCCCTATTTTAAAAGGGAACAGCATGATGGAGCGCCGTTTACATTTTTTAGAAGAGTTTGACTGGATACGTAAAGGACTCATGTTTGAGCCCCGCGGGCACGATATGATGAGTGGGAGCATCCTTTACCCGCCTGTCGATCCTGCTAACGATATAGGCGTGCTTTACATTGAAACTAGCGGTTGCTTACCTATGTGTGGCCATGGCACCATTGGTACGGTTACCATTGCCATTGAAGAAGGACTGGTAATACCTAAAGTGCCCGGTAAATTACGCCTGGAAACTCCTGCAGGCCTGGTACTGGTTGATTATGTGCAGGAGGGTAAAAAAGTAAAATCGGTTAAACTAACCAACGTGAAATCTTTTTTAGCCGCCGAAAACTTAAATGTGGATTGCCCTGATTTGGGTGTTTTGCATGTTGACGTAGCCTACGGTGGAAATTTTTATGCTATTGTTGATCCGCAGGAAAACTTTAAAGGTATAGAAAATTATACGGCCGACCAGCTCATTAGCTGGAGCAGGGTTTGTCGTAAAAAAATGAACGAGTTATACAGCTTCGTGCACCCGGAAAATGAACACATTAAAGGACTGAGCCATTTTTTATGGACAGGCGCCACACTAAGCGCCGATGCTACCGCCCGTAATGCCGTTTTTTATGGGGATAAGGCCATTGACCGGTCGCCGTGCGGAACGGGTACATCGGCTCGGATGGCGCAGTGGTACGCTAAGGGCAAGCTCAAAAAAGGTGAAAAGTTTATTCATGAAAGTATTATCGGGTCTAAATTTACCGGTACTATCGAAGAAGAAACTACACTGGGTAATCAACCCGCTATTGTGCCGGGTATTGAAGGCTGGGCTGTTGTAACCGGCTACAATACCATATTTATTGATGACGATGATCCTTACGCTCATGGTTTCCAGGTAATTTAATATTGCCGTATAAATTTTTGATCTCTAAAGTTTAAACTACAAATATGTCTACCCCCCGTTCCGCTATCATTATTGGCGGAGGTATTATTGGCCTCTGTTCTGCTTACTACCTGGTTCAATCGGGCTGGGAGGTCACCATCTTAGATAAAGGTAACCTTGCCGATAACTGCTCGTCGGGCAACGCGGGTATGATAGTGCCCAGTCATTTCATCCCTCTGGCAGCTCCCGGTATGGTAGCCAAGGGAATTAGGTGGATGTTTAACAGCAAAAGCCCCTTTTATGTGAAGCCGTCGTTAAACCCAAAGCTTATATCGTGGGGTTTGCAATTTATAAAGCACGCGAATGATAAGCAGGTAAATAAAGTGGCCCCGCATTTAAGAGATTTGCACTTATTAAGCAAGTTACTATATAGAGAGCTTGCTGCCGAGCCGCAGCTTAACTTTGGCTTTGAGGATAAAGGTATACTGATGCTTTACAAAACAGCGAAAGCAGGTGTTGAAGAAATTCATGTGGCTAAGCAGGCTCAGCAATTGGGTTTAGATGTTGACGTTTTAAATTACAGCCAAGTACAAAGCTTAGAGCCACATACCGAATTAAATATAAAGGGTGCCGTGCACTACCGTTGTGATGCTCATATTTACCCTAACGCGCTGGTTACCCAGTTAACTGCTTATTTAAAAGCGAAAGGCGTTAACATTCAAACTAATTGTACGGTAACAAATTTCACCGCCGGTAATAACCACATTGATTCTGTGAATACATCATCAGGAAATTTCAGTGCCGATTTGGTGGTAATGACAGGCGGTGCGTGGATGCCCGAACTGGCAAAAAAAGCAGGTATGAATATTCCTGTGATGCCTGGTAAGGGTTATTCTTTTATGGTCGATAATGCTGATAAAAAGATCGTACACCCATCGTTGCTATTAGAAGCAAGGGTTGCCATAACCCCTATGAACGGTAAAGTTCGTATTGGCGGCACTATGGAAATTGCACCCGTGAACAGCAAAATAAACATGAACCGGGTACAAGGCATTGTGAATGCCGTACCTGATTACTACCCCGATTACCAGGTAAAACTACCCCAGGTAAAGGATGTATGGTATGGTTTCAGGCCATGCTCTCCCGATGGATTGCCCTACATTGGATACAGTGAAAAATGGAGTAATCTCATTGTAGCAGGCGGTCATGGCATGATGGGTTTAGGCCTTGCCCCGGCAACCGGTAAGTTAGTAGCCGAACTTGCCAGTCAATCGGCACTTTCTACAGGTATTTCTGCCTTTGATCCTAATCGGTTTAATTAACCCAACCATACCAACAAAACTTGCAGTTCGGTACGAACTGGAGGACATGATACTCTCAAGTGGCGATCGGAGTTTACAAGTAAAAGGTCTTTTAGCATGTGCTGAAAGGCCTTTTACTTTAGAAAAGTTTTTTTTCTTGAAATAAGTTCGTGCATATTTTGTGTTTAAAACAGTGCATCTTAAACAATGCATTGTCCATTGAAGTGCATTTTAAAATAGCATATTTTCGTTGCTTAGGCCAACCACTTCTTCAATTCCATACAATATTCCGCTTACAGCTTTGTCTATATGAATCGGTAATCAGTAGTGTGTTGGACAATAAATCATAAACTTATGAATTTAACAAAGCCTAACCTGCCGAATAAAATAGCTTTATTAATTCTTCTGCTGGTGGTAAGTTACAGACAGGTAGCCATAAGTCAATCTTTGTTAGCTACAAAACTTGCCCGGCAACACGCCATTGTGGTGAACAAGCCGGCCCCTGATTTTTTTGAAGGTGCGCTTTTAGGTAACGGTGGCATGGGTGTGGTGGTTACAACCCGGCCCGATGCTGTGGTGCTTTACTTTGGGCATAACAATGTTTGGGATATCCGTATTGCCGAAAATCATAAACAGGAAATAGGCACGTTTAAGAAAGTATTTGAAAAGATCAGCAAAATTCCTACGGATTTAACGAACCTGACAGACGACCCCTGGTACAGGGAATACAACAAGCTTACTTCTGATAATTATAGCAAACCCTATCCTCGGCCTTTTCCCTGCGGCTCGTTGGTGCTGGGTTTTGACCGCCGGAAGATCAGGTTATTGAGGCATAAATTAGATATTTCCAACGGCCTATGCGAAGTAACGTTGTTAGATAAACGCAATAGAAAACTCAAGCTCAAACTGTTTATTGATCTTAAAAAAGATAACTTGCTCATGTCGCTTTATGGCGAAGACGGAAAGTTGGTAAACAATGTTTTCGACCGCATCAATATCATCCCCGACCCTTCTACCCCTTCGGAGTTTCCCAAATATGAAAGCCGGGTAAATTTAGCCGGAGGGGTGCTGATGTTTAGACAGGTATTACCCTCACAGGAACCTGCTACTTATACAGCGCAAGCCAATCATCCAAATGATAAGGCATTTACACTAACCGCACAGTTAAGTACTTCCCTGTTCAAAAAATCACGGAAAAACTGGAACGGTAATATGGAGGAGATGGCTCCGCTGGAAGGTGCTTTGCCCGATAATAAGCCTTTTGAAGCGGTGGTGGCGCTGCAGAACGGCTTGGCAGATAATGTGCATTTGCAAATTGAAGCGCCCGATAGATCTTTGCTGCAATTTAATGACCTGCTAAAAAAGAACATAGCCTTGTGGAATGCTTACTGGAATAAATCGGCTGTAAAGCTAAGCGACCCATTTTTGGAGCGCATTTGGTACCGTAATCTGTATTTTTTAAACTGTGCCGTACATCCCGAAGCCACTTGTCCGGGTATATTCGGAAACTGGAGTTATAACAATATTGGCACCGCCTGGCATGGCGATTATCACATGAATTATAATACCCAGCAACCATTATGGGTAACGTTTTCCAGCAATCATATTGAAAAGAATCTTGCTTATGTTAATTTGATCGAAGCATTGATGCCGGTAAGCCAAAAGTGGGCTAAAGGATATTACGAACTGCCCGGCGCTTACTTTCCGCATTCGGCTTATCCGGTAACCATGACCATGAACCCTTATCCTGTGCCCGATTGGGGCTGGGAGGTTAGCGAAACACCCTGGGCGGTGCAAGGCTTGTGGTGGCACTACCTGTACTCGGGCGATGAGGGATTTCTGAAAACAAGGGCTTTTGCGCCCATGAAAGCCGCTGTTAAATTCCTGAATGCTTACATGCACCGCCCCGAAGCACGCAGCGTAAAACGCTGGAAAGATGATAAATATCATGTGTTTCCTACCATACCACCCGAGTTATATGGGCTACAGCCCGGGTTCAGGTTTAATTACGACTGCACGGTCGATCTTTCGCTGATCAAGTTCGTGTTTAACGCGTATACCAAAGCGGTTTACATTCTGAATTACGAAAAGCAGGAAAGCGATTTGGTGAAAGAGGTAAACGATGTACTTGCTCATTTGCCGGAATATGCCACCACCCAATCTGAAGAAAACGGTAAAATACTGGTATCTGTTCCGGGCGAAAATGATAAAGTGGTATACAATGTTCCTAATGCGCTTTTCCCGGTATTCCCGGGAGAGGATATAGCATTGATGAACGACTCTAAAGGTATGGAGTTGTTGAACAATACATTCCGCAATCAGCAAAACGAAGGCGGGAACAATCTGGTGATGATGAATCTGCAATCGGCCAGGTTGGGTAAGCTTGACCTGGAACAGTTTAAGAACCAGGTTTTGTATTGTTTGATGCCTAATGGTACGGCCACAGATATGGTAACACAAACCAATGGTCGTTACTCTGATGGGTCCGATTTTACCTACATGTCGCGTATGGGTATTTGGGTAGAAAACTTTGCGTTACCGGCAGTTATTAACGAATGCCTGATGCAGAGTTACTCAGGTACCATTCGCTTGTTTCCTAACTGGCCCCAAAATGCTGCATTTAGCACCCTCCGTGCAGCTGGTGCCTTTTTGGTAAGTGCATCACAGAAAAATGGCGTAGTGCAAGCGCTTACTATTGAAAGCGAAAAGGGGCAGGATCTAAATTTGGTGAATCCATGGAAAAACCGAGCTGTAAAAGTTAAAAGTCAGTATGGCGAAAAAGTACTTAAAGGCAATATCATCAGACTTAAAACAAAATCCGGCGAAAAACTGACAATTGTCCAGAATAGGTAGTAAACCGTTAAAGAGTCATTAATCAGGCAATGCCGCTTTTGGCAGAGGTTTTAAACGTGGTGATCTTATATTGTTCGGGCGAAATGCCCATGTACTTCTTAAACACGCGCGAAAAATAATACGGATCGTCATATCCAAGGTTAAGGGCAATGTCTTTGATCCTCGACTCATTGGCATACAGTAGCTGGCAGGCCTTTTGCATCTTAATGTTGATAAAGTAATCAATAGGTGGCATCCCGGTCGACTTTCTAAAGAGTGTTGAAAAATGCGAACTCGACATCCGGTGACGGGCAGCCATGTCTTCAATAGAAAGTTTCTTATCAAGATTGTCGCGCATAAACCGGATGGTTAACGTGGTAATATCGGTGCTTTCTTCTTTGGCAACTGCAATATGCTTTTCAGGGAAAAGAAATGTTGCCACAAAGCTGTATAGGCAAAAGCTGGCGTTGCACAAGTTTTCTTTACTATAACCCAGTTCTAAACTCTGGCACATATCCTGCCACAGCTCAATGCCTTTAGCGTTAAACGGAATTTGTACAGGGCCTTTGTGTTGGTCAATCTGTAAAAAGCTGTTGAAGGTTTGCAGGTTTTCGCCGTTAAAGTGCACCCAGTATATGGTCCAGGGGTCTTCGGCATCGGCCCAATATCTGATAACCTGATCGGAGGCTGGGATGATGGTGTATTGATTAGCAGTAAGCTGGTATCTTTTGTCGCCAATAACGTAATGCCCTTTACCTTGCAGGCAATAAAAAACAATATTGTCCTCGCAGCCTTTACGCCATTCGCGGTAATGGCCCGAAGCCTTAGGAAAGAAGCCAATATGAGCTACATATATTTGAAAAAAGCCTGGCTCTTTATTGAAAAACTCTTTGTAAACCTTCGGCGGCAGGTTAATCAGTTTTTCTCCCTCAAAGCCATCTCGTTTTTTCATTAAGCAATTATAAGTTGGTGTATCGGTAAATTAAAGCATTTTCCATCATCAGCACTCATTGGCAAAACACTGCGAGGTTGCTATATTATGAAAAATCTAAATAAGATGCAATTAGCACCAATTTCCTTTATAGGAATCGGAAAGTAATTAGACGAGCAAAATGCTGTGTGCAAAGAATCGTCCATCAAAATCAAAGTATATGCTATTATAATACCCAGTTGCAGGCTTTACTTTTGAGGGAACAGGTTCTCTTGGGCATCGCCTTAACAGGGAACTATCAATTATAAATCAAAATAGCTTAAGCGCAATATTTAACGTTTGGATCGAGCTCCATAGCGCTTTATAGCCGGGGCAAATCAGGCTTTAACCTGCGTTGACAGCCATAGTACTTAAGCTTTACAAGAAGCGCATCTTATATATGGATATACAATTATTAGGCGGAAAGGTAATATTGTTAACCGGCGGAACAGAAGGTATTGGCTACGAATGTGCTAAAGTATATTGTGAAGCAGGTGCTAAAGTGAGTATCGTTTCTAATAATTTGGAAAGTATACAACAGGCAAAGAAGTCGTTTGATAACGATTGTATCCATTACATACTGGCCGATGTTTCTGTAGCGAGGGATATTGAAAACGCTGTTGCAGAAACTATAAAAAGGTTTGGCAAGATAGACATTGTTCATAATAACGCAGGCATATCCAGCCCATCAAGTACCGTTTGCGATACCAGTGATGAGGAGTGGGATAAGCTTTTTAATGTAAACGTAAAAGGCATATATCACACTACTAAATACGCTATAAGTCAGCTTACAAAAACACGCGGGGTTATTCTCAACACTGGGAGCCTGGTTGGCGAAATAGGGCAGGAGCGCCATGCGGCTTATGCCGCCACTAAAGGTGCGGTAAGTGCCCTTACAAAATCAATGGCGCTCGATTATGCTGCCGATGGTGTGAGGGTTAATGCCATAGCCCCTGCAGGAGTTTGGACTCCTATGTTAAGAAGCTGGAGCCGACAGCAAATCAATAAAGAAGAAATTGAAGAGTATCTGGATAATATCCATGCCCTGGGTTATTGCCCCGATAGTGATGTAATTGCCGATGCCTGCCTTTTCCTCATCTCTGAGCAGGCTCGTTTTATTACCGGCTGTATATTGCCGGTTACCGGCGGTGCAGAGTTAGGTTACCGTAAACTGTTGCAATCTAACCCCACAGCAGTATAATTTTTACAGCGCTCAATTATCTCCACAGCTTAACGCTAACCATTAAATATGATCAAGAAAGTTAATATAGCCGACAGGCGATATCAGTTAGACGGCAATGCCGGTAGCGATGCTGTACACCGCGACCCCATTTATTCGTATGCCGTAACCCAATTAATTGATGATAGCGGACATACCGGAACTGGATTAGCCTTTACCCTAGGTGCGGGTAACGAATTGGTATGCCAAGCCGCACAGCATTATGCTAATCAGTTAATTGGAAAAGATATTGAAGAAACCATGGCCGGTTTTGGCTCTCTTTTTCAAAAGCTTTCGAACGATCAGCAATTCAGGTGGCTTGGGCCGCACAAAGGGGTGGTGCATTTAGCACTTGCATCGGTTACAAATGCTTGTTACGATCTTTGGGCTAAAAAGCGAGGCGTTCCGCTTTGGAAGTTGCTGACTGATCTTTCGCCCGAGCAAATTGTGGCCACGCTTGATCTTTCTTACCTTGAGGATGAACTAACTGCGGCCGATGCCATACAGTTATTAGCGAACCAGCAGCAAACTGCAGCCGAACGAATGGGTATTTTGAGTGCCGGATATCCAGGTTATGATACCTCTGTAGGATGGTTCAACTACTCGGACGAAATGGTGCGCGAAAATTGTATCAAAGCGGTAGATGCCGGTTTTACCGCATTGAAACTTAAAGTAGGATCCACCGACTTTGAGCGCGATATACGCCGGGCAAACTTAGTACGCGAGGTGGCCGGCAATAATGTTAAAGTAATGCTGGATGCCAACCAGCAGTGGAACTTGCCGCAGGCACTTTACATTTGTAAACGCCTGCAAGACATGAATCCTTATTGGATTGAAGAGCCTACCCATCCCGACGATGTATTGGCACACCAAACGCTGGCCCGGGCCATTGCCCCGGTAAAACTGGCATTGGGCGAACATGTGCCTAACAAAGTCATTTTTAAAAACTATCTTCAAGCCGGGGCAGCTGCGTTTATTCAGGTAGATGCTGTGCGTGTTGGTGGCGTAAGCGAATTTATTACCATTAGTTTGTTGTGCAAAAAGTTTGGAATACCTGTGTTGCCACACGTGGGTGATATGGGCCAGCTTCACCAGCACTTAGTATTGTTTAACCATATAGCGATGGGGCACGAAGCTTTATTTTTGGAGCATATTCCGCATTTGAAAAAGTACTTTGTTAACCCCGCCATGGTAGTGAACGGCGCTTATCAAACCCCGCAAGAACCGGGCAGCAGCAGCGATCTTATTTAAGCTTTTTCCAGATATTAGCAGGCAAACAGCATGATCATTAACACCATTGACGGCGTAATAAGCGCCCTGTATATTATTGCCATATTTATTATAGGATTATGGGCCGGAATCAAGCACAGGGCTAAAAATCAGCATGGCGGGACGGCCAAAGAGTATTTTTTAGCCGGGAAAACATTGCGCTGGCCTATGATAGGGCTTGCGCTGTTTGCCACTAATATATCATGTGTGCATTTGGTTAGCCTGGCGCAAAGCGGGTTTGATTCCGGCTTGCTTAACGGCAACTTTGAATGGATGGCCTCGTTCACGCTTATTTTGCTGGCGGTGTTCTTTGTTCCCTTCTACCTCAAATCGGGGGTATCTACACTGCCCGATTTTTTGGAGAAAAGATATGACCGGGCCAGCCGCGATTGGTTGGCCATTGTGTCGGTTGCATCGGCTATTATTATCCATATAGCTTTTTCTTTATTGGCCGGGGGTATTGTGCTGCAAACGCTTTTTGGTGTAAATATGTATTATAGCGTAATTGCCATCGCTATTATTACCGCTATTTATACTATTGTTGGCGGCCTCACCGCCGTGGTAGTTACCGAATCTATACAAACCGTGGTTTTACTTGCCGGCGCACTCATTATGACCGTGGCTGCGTACCATAAAATGGGCGGGTGGCAGCCTATGGTTAATGTGTTAGAGCAAACCCATCAAATGGAAAAATTATCCATGATGCGCCCGCACGGCGATGCCAGCGGCTTGCCCTGGTATGCGGTATTTTTAGGCTACCCTATATTAGGAATCTGGTACTGGTGTGCCGATCAAACCATTGTACAACGCGTGCTGGGTGCTAAAGATGAGAACCACGCGAGGGTGGGCTCCCTGTTTTGCGGATTCATTAAAATATTGCCGGTATTTATTTTTGTGATGCCTGGCCTGTTTGCCTGGGCGCTGTACCAAACCGGGCAATTGAACATTGATACATTGAAAACCCTGCACGATGGTAAGGAGGTTGTTAACAGTAAGGGAATTTACACCTTAATGATCTTGCAACTTGTGCCCAAAGGCTTGGCCGGCATACTTGTGGCTGCATTGTTATCAGGATTGATGAGCCAGATATCGGGCGCCCTTAATTCCATTTCTACGCTGGTGAGTTATGATATGTACCAGCGCTGGAAACCCGATGCCCCTGATAACAAGTTGGTAAAGGTTGGTAAGATTGCAGCCGGTGCTTCGCTGGTGTTCTCGTTGCTCTTACTGCCATTGCTTAATCAATACGAGAGTATTTTTAATGGATTGAACGATATAATTGCGCACATAGCGCCACCTATTACCTGCGTATTTTTGTTAGGAGTGTTCTGGAAAGGTGCATCAGCTAAATCAGCAAAAATAACGCTCTACTTGGGTTCGCTAATTGGCATATTTGTGTTTGCGACAGGCAAATTATTACCTAACTCTTTAATAGGTCATATACCATTTATGATCATGGCGTTTTACCTGTTTTGCGTTTGTGTACTTATACAAGTAACCACTTCAGTAATATTCCCGGTACAGCATACTGCGGCAAGCAATGTGCTGTATTGGAGATCGCCATTTGAGTCTTTACGATCTCCTGGTTGGGCCGGTATAGGTAACTACAAGTTTTTATCGCTTGCGCTCATCTTAATTATGTCGGTACTTTTTTGGTTATTCAGATAGATACTGTTGGCTAAACAAAATTAAGTATCACTTATAAGCTTATAGTTTTTGGTGTTTAACTGATGGATTAATTGTGATTAACAAATAGTTTAATCCATTAGTTGTTTATAATCACATTACCTAATAGTATAACTTACGACACATTAGGTTTATTAACAGAAATTTCCTGCCCTCTGCTGAGTTCTATTGTTATAGACTTATACGTTGTGAAATCATAGAATTGTCCATCAACTTTGATGATTAATCCATTTTTACGCAATTAATTCCTTTCTACTTTTAGTGTACCAATTAAAACTAAAATACTTAAAATATGAAAGAGAACTTTTACGCTTTCCAGTATATCTTCTTGTGCTCAAAAGTGACTACTACGGGGTAATTGTCTAACGTCCAGCACCATTGCTTGCCTGTTAACATGCGGTTCAAATTGGCGGCTTGTACAGGCTAAAGTGTTTTCTTACCATCAATTTCATAAACTGTAATGATGTGCTGAAAGGCCACGGTGCTATGCTATGCCATATGCTCATCTGTTGATGTCGATTGGCGATAAAATAGCTACTCCGACGAAAGTAAATTCAGTATCACTATCAAAAATTACCCTAAAATTTAATCATTAAAATGAAGAAACAAATACAATGGCGTTTCCATAAACCTTCAAAAATAGGTTCGCTTAGGCGCTTTATGCCTTGGCTGGGGTATATGCTTGTATTGCTGCTGGCTTTAGGTTACACTAAAGGCTACGCGCAAACAGGTACAAAAATATTAATAACCGGTACCGTTACCGATTCTACCGGCACTAAGCTGGCTGGTGCAACTGTTACGGCTGTGGGTGTGAAAAACGTAGGTGCTGTAACCGACCAAAACGGTTACTTTAGCTTAAACGTGGCACCGGGAACAGTATTGCGTATCACCAGTGTTGGTTATAACACGCAAAATATCACGGTTTCGGCCAGTACCAAAGTACTAACTGTTCCATTAACATCAACCGCCATGCAAACCGGGGAAGTGGTGGTTACGGCTTACGGGCGTAAGCAACGTAAAGAAGCGGTAGTGGGCTCGGTAACCACAGTTCAACCTGGCGAACTGAAGATACCAGCGAGTAACTTAACCAACGCTTTGGCCGGGCAGGTGGCTGGTATTATTGCTTACCAGCCCAGCGGTCAACCAGGGCAAGATAATGCTTCGTTCTTTATAAGGGGGGTAACTACTTTCGGTTATAAGAAAGACCCGCTTATTTTAATTGATAACGTTGAGCTCTCTACCAGCGATCTGGCAAGGCTGCAGGTAGATGACATAGCAAGCTTTTCTATCCTGAAAGATGCCAGTGCTACCGCATTATATGGTGCGCGTGGTGCGAACGGCGTAATTTTGGTAACCACCAAAGAAGGTAAGATAGGTAAAGCGCAAATTAATTTTAGGGCAGAAACATCTACCTCACAATCGGTAAAAAATCTGGAACTGGCCGATCCTATTACTTACATGCGTTTATTTAATGAGGCCACCATTACCCGTAACCCGTTAAGTCCGCTACCTTTTACACAAAATAAGATCATTAATACCCAAGCTACGCTAAACAACGCACCCGGCAGCAATCCTTATGTTTACCCTGCGGTAGATTGGCTAAAAATGCTATTTAAAAAACGTACTACTACCCAGCGCGCCGATATGAGTGTTAGCGGTGGTGGCGGTGTTGCCCGTTATTACGTTTCGGGCTCATACAATATCGATCATGGTATTTTACGAGAAGACATTAATAATAATAACGACAATAACGTAAAGTTCCGTAACTACCAATTACGTTCAAATATTAACATTAACCTTACCAAAACAACCGAAATGGTAGTAAGGCTATCCGGCACGTTTAACGATTACAATGGTCCTCTTACGTCTGATGCATCGTTCTCTACTGATTTGTATAATATAGCCATGCACACCAGCCCGGTTCTCTTCCCGGCTTATTACGAACCCGATGCCGCCAACCAAAATACCAGGCATATCCTTTTCGGGAACGCCTTAACGCCGGGCAGCAGCGGCCAGTCTAATGCCATTGCATATTTAAATCCTTACGCTGCTTTGTTAAGGGGGCATAAAAATTATTCTCAATCGCGCATGTCGGCACAATTAGAGATGAATCAGGATTTGAAATTTATTACACCAGGTCTTAATATTCATGGCTTATTCCATACTAACAGATTCTCTTATTTTGAGTCTTCTATGGGGTACTCGCCGTTTTATTACAATATTGGTGAGTATGACAAGCTTTCTAACGTTTACACATTATCATGGCTAAACTCTCAGCCAGGCGCCGCTACAGAATATTTAAGCTACAATAACGACCCACGTACCAGCAGCTTGAGCACATACGTGTTTTTCCAGGGTGTGTTAGATTACAGCCGTCGTTTTGGTAATCACAACGTTAGCAGCTCATTAATAGGCACACAACAGCAAACGCTTTACGGTAATGCCGGCACATTGTTTAATTCTTTGCCTTATCGTAACTTAACGGTAGCAGGTCGTGCTACTTATTCGTACAAAAGCCGCTACTTTTTAGAGTTCAACTTTGGTTACAATGGTACCGAGCGCTTTTCGAGCAACCACAGGTATGGTTTTTTCCCCACTATTGGCGGTTCGTGGATTGTGTCTGAAGAAAAATTCTGGGGTAACAAACTGTACGACATCGTTACCCGCCTGAAACTGAGAGGCAGCTACGGTACCGTTGGTAACGATCAAATAGGCAATCAGCGTTTCTATTACCTGTCTGATGTTAATTTGAATGGCGGTAACCCGGCCACGTTTGGTACCAACAACGGCTATACCCGTAACGGTGTAGTAATTAACAATTATGCCAACACCGATATTACCTGGGAAACTTCGCGCCAGCTTAACTTAGGCATTGAGGCTACCTTTTTCAAAAACCTTAACATTGTGGCCGAGGTTTACAAATATCACCGGTATAACATTTTACAAAGCAGAACGGCTGTGCCCACTACGGTAGGTTTGGAGTCGGGCGTGAGTGCTAACTTTGGTACCGCCAACTCAAATGGTATTGACCTGCAGGCCGATTATAAGCAAACCTTTGGCAAGAACCTTTGGCTGCAAGGCCGTGGCAACTTTACACTTGCCTCAAGTAAATACGACAGTTACGAAGAACCTCAATATAAAGAAACTTACCGCTACCAATCGGGGCAGTACATTAACCGTAACTACGGTTACATTGCCGAACGTTTATTTGTAGACGATGTTGAAGCACGCAACTCACCAAGCCAAATATTTTCAAGTAACGGTGTAGCCCCGCAAGGTGGCGATATCAAATACCGCGATCTCAACGCCGATGGTAAGATAGACGGTGCCGATCAAACCTTTATTGGCTACCCAACTATACCGCGCATTGTTTATGGTTACGGCTTATCTGGAGGTTATAAAAACTTCGATCTTTCTGCTTTCTTCCAAGGCCAGGCGCAGGTGTCGTTCTTTATCGACCCAAGCCGCACCAGCCCTTTCATTCAAAGTCCTGATGCAGCTTACGCCAGCGGTAATACTCAATTGCTAAAAGCATTTGCCGACGACCACTGGTCTGAAGATAATCAAAATCTGTATGCTCAATATCCAAGGTTGGGTGTTAACGGTGCACAGATAGAAAACAACCGCCAGAACAGTACCTGGTGGATGCGTGATGGCAGCTTTATGAGGCTTAAATCTTTAGAAATTGGCTACACCCTGCCACAGCGCATAGCTCAAAAAATGAAGATGACCAAGTGCCGCATTTACTTCAATGGTCTTAATTTATACACATGGAGCCCGTTCAAATTATGGGATCCCGAAATAGGTGGTAATGGCTTTGCTTACCCAATTCAAAAGGTATTCAACGTAGGTCTTAATGTTAATTTATAATAGTAGGATAAGTGATGAAAAAGAAAATATTTATTCAAATAATGTGTGTGGCGGTGGTAATGCTGTCGGGTACATCATGTAAAAAGTATCTGGATGTAGCGCCCGACAATACGGGTACGCTTGAGTATGCTTTTAGAAACAGGAACGAAGCCGAAAACTACCTGTTTACCTGTTATGCTACTTTACAGCAATTTGCCGATTTAACAGGTAATGCCGCGTTCGTAACCTCGGGCGAGATTGTTTATCCTAACAATTTATCTAAACACCCCATTGACGAAACCGGCTTTAATTTGCTTCGTGGTACGCAAAACAGCAGTAATCCCGGCTTAAACTGGTGGGATGGAGAGAACAAAGGACAGTCAATTTTTCGTGCACTAAGAAGGTGCAACATCATGTTGGAGAATATTGATAACCCGGTAGATTTAACTGCAACAGAAAAGAAGCGCTGGATTGCCGAGGTGAAATTTTTAAAAGCTTACTACCATTTTTATTTAGCGCGCATGTATGGGCCAATCCCCCTTATAAAAACCAACTTAAATATTACCGACGATATTCAAACTTTGAAAGTTAAACGCGAGCCCATGGACGATGTGTTCAACTACATTGTATCGTTATTGGACGAGGCCGCACCAGATCTTCCTGCTGTAATTGGAAACCAGGCGCAGGAGTTAGGCCGCATAACCCGTTCAATAGCCTTATCTGTAAAGGCCGAAGTGCTTACCACGGCAGCTAGTCCGTTATTTAACGGGAATGCTGATTTTGTAGGTCTTAAAAATAAAGATGGTCAGGCATTATTTGCTCCTTACAATGCGCAAAAATGGCAGTTAGCGGCTGATGCCTGTAAGGCGGCCATTACCGAGTGCGAAGCGCGCGGTTTAAAACTTTATACTTTTATTCCGCCGGCAAATATCACCAAGCTTCCAGATTCGTTGCGTACGATTTTATCCCTGCAAAACGCAGTTACCGAAAAATGGGAACTCAATTCAGAGCTTATTTGGGCATTAAACCCTACGTTTCCATTTCAGGGCTACGCTACGCCGCGCCTAACTTCCAAGTCGGCTATCAATATTTTCTCTAATCCCTCCACATTTGCGGTGCCGCTAGCACTTCAGGAAACTTTCTACACTGATAAAGGGGTGGCAATTAATGAAGACAAAACGTTTGATTATGCCAACCGTTATGGTATTAAAACGGGCGATGACGCCAGCCGCTTTTACATTGCTAAAGATTACGCCACCGTAAGAGAACACTTTAACCGCGAACCCCGCTTTTATGCCAATTTAGGTTTTGATGGCGGTATATGGTTTGGTAACGGTAAAATAGATATTAACGATATGTACCATGTGGAAGCACGGGGAAACAAATCATTGGCCGGTCCTAAAGATCTGAACACGCTTAACATTACAGGTTACTGGCCTAAAAAATTAGCTAACTATCTTTCTGTATATGATGATGGTTTTCAGGAGCAAAGTTTTCATATGCCGTTAATGAGGCTTGCTGGCCTGTACCTGCTGTATGCCGAAGCATTGAACGAGGTAAGCGGCCCAACCGCCGATGTAAACACTTATGTAAATAGGGTTAGAGCTCGTGCAGGATTAAAAAGTGTGCAGGAAGCGTGGGGAACTTACTCTAACAATCCTACTAAATACACCACCCAGGATGGTATGCGCCAAATTATTCACCAGGAACGCCGCATAGAGCTTTGTTTTGAAGCTCAAAGTGGCTGGGATCTGCGCCGCTGGAAAGAACTGCAAAATGTGCTGAGCGTACCTATACAAGGCTGGAATATTTATGAAGACCAGGCAGTGAATTATTACAGGCCCAATACGGTGTTCACCTCAGTATTTGGCTTAAGAAACTATTTATGGCCAATTAAAGATAACGACCTCATCATCAATAGTAATTTAGTTCAAAACCCTTACTGGTAGGCTAATTAATTAATCTGATAAACAAATAAGTTTATGAAAGTATTCAAAAACAATATTTTAAGATTAGGAGGCTGCCTGTTGGCAATCCTTCTAATTTCCCTTGCCGCCTGTAAAAAGAACGAGGGCTATAACACCGAGCCGGTATCTACCGATGCAACCAAGCCGGGTGTAGTAACCAATATTAAAGTAACCAATTTTAACGGCGGCGCTTATATTACCTATACACTGCCCAATTCAGGCAATATTTTGTATGTGCAGGGGCAGTATAAAATTAACGATAAAACTACCCGGCAAACCAAGGCCAGTTACTATACCGATACCATAACGGTAGATGGCTTTGCCCAAAGCAAAGATTACGAGGTAACGCTTAATGTGGTTAGCCGCGCCAACGTAATGTCTGATCCTGTTACGGTTAAGGTGCACCCCGATGTGCCTTTCTATAAGCTTGTAAAACCTACCGTACAAATTGTTAAAGATTTTGGCGGAGTTACTATCACGGCTTTAAACCCTAAAAAGAAAGATATCGGTGTTATTTTGCTAGCGTTAGATAGTTCTACCAATGTGCTCGAAGTGCAGGATCAGCATTATACCAATTCAGATACCGTAAATTATTCGGTAAGAGGATATAAATCTGTACCACGTAAGTTTGGTGTGTATGTAACCGATAAATATGGTAACGTATCAGACACTACACTGGTTACCCTAACGCCGCTGTTTGAAGCCTTATTAGAGAAAAATAAGTTCTCGAGTTTCCGTACGGCAAGCGATAGTCCTATTGCCTATGGTTGGGATGTGCCTTTTTTATGGGATGGTAAAACAGATGGTTTCTCCAACGGCTGGCATACAGCCCCCGGTGTTCCGGGGCCAATGCAGGTTACCTTTGGCATAGGTGCATCGGCACAGTTAAGCCGTTTTATATTATGGGAAAGACCCAATGAGTATACTTATGCACATGGTAACCCACGCGATTTTAGTATCTGGGGGTCTAATTCTGCCAATCCGAAGGATGCCAAAATACCCGAATCTGCTGCGGCGGGTACCGTAGTGGGCGATTGGATAAATTTGGGCAACTACCATTTCCCAAATCCCCCGTCGGGTTTAACACCGGGCTTTACCAATTCTGCTGATGAAGATTTTGTAAAAAAAGGTGTAAACTTTAACCTGCCAAGCAATTCGCCGCCGGTAAGATTTATGCGCATGATCGTACACCGCACCTGGAGTAACGGCGATTTCGCCCATGCCATGGAGTTTTCGGTATATGGAAAAGTTCAATAATATTCATTATAACTCACAGAATTACATGAAAACCACATATAAGCTCATTATCACCCTTTTGATAGGAACCGGTATTTACAGCTGCAGTAAACAAGACCAGGACTTCAAAAATTTCCTGGGCGACAAGGAAGTTACCTACCCTGGCAAGGTTGGAAATATAAAGGCGCGTGCCGGCAACCTGCGTACTGCGCTGGTTTGGAATCCAAGTACCGATCCAAGCATTACGCGCTACGTGGTGTACTGGAACAACAAGGTAGACTCGCAGGTGGTAACCTCCAATAAGCACAACACCGCAGATACTATAGTTGCCGTGATCCCAAGATTGAACGAGTACATTTACACGTTCACCGTATTTTCGTATGACGCTAAAGGAAACCGTTCTGTACCGCTCGATATCAACAACGTGAAAGTATACGGGCCTATATTCCAAAGCGGTTTGCAAAACAGGGCATACAATGCGGCTACGCCGTATGTGGTAAATCCCGATGGTTCGCTAAAACTAAATTTTTTACAGCAGGATACCAGCATTATTACCGTGGGTACCACTATACGCTATACCAACCGTACCGGCGCAATTGAGGAGCGTATCCTACCGCGCGATAGCCTCTCTATCACCATACCCAACTATAAGGGAAGCACGGCTATTCAATATCGGTCGGGCTACCTGCCTGAGAAGAATGCTTATGATATATTCTATGTATCTAAGTTCGATAATTTTCCAACTATTGCCGATGGGTTAGCCATTTGTAATAAATCACTATTTAAGGAAGTAAAATTGCCCGGAGATGCCGGTACCTACAGTTCTGAAACAAGCATTAGTAAGCTTTGGGACGGTAGTGTGGGGCCTCAGGGATTCCCTAATATATTTCATGCCGATGGCGATCACCGTATGCCGCACACCATTACGTTTGATATGGGTAAAATTTACAGCGGCTTAAGCCAGGTAGAAGAAACCGGCCGCGATTGCTGTAACAATCCCGATGATTTTGAAATTTGGGGAATTGCCGATATTGCCAATGCTGCCACTACCCTTAATCCTAACGATGCAGGCTGGCCCGCAGAAGCTCAGGCCAAAGGCTGGAAGCTGTTAAAAACCGTTAAGCGTACAGATGATGGTAAAAGTGCAATGAAATTTAACTTAGATAGCAACCTGCCACCGGTAAGATACATACGTGTACGCATAAAACACGTAACCACCGGCGATAGCAACTATAGTAATATGAGCGAAATGACTTTCTTTAATGACGTGTTCAAATAAGGTATACATTTATTTATAAACGGGAGCTGCAATGTAAATGCTATTCAAAACCCTGATTATTAAAATTAATAAAGCCCGTTAAGGGCTTTATTATTGTAAATTAACGTGCAGATACTGTAGCAATGCGTACTAAACTTATAGCTGTATTTATTCTCTCTGTTTTTTCTTCCACCGTTTGGGCGCAAGACCGCTGGAAAGGTTTTGAACGGGTTAACGTGCAGGTAAACCAATTTAAGGGGTATTATGTAAAGCCTGCACATGCCTTAAAAGGTAACCCTTGGGTTTGGCGGTCATCTTTCCCCGATTGGCATACCGATATAGACAGTATCCTGTTAACCAAAGGTTTTCATGTTGCTTACCTGGATGCCGATAACCTGTATGGCCACCCAACGGTCATGCAAGCCTGGGACGGGTTTTATACACTGCTTACCACTAATATAAAGCTTGCCCCAAAGCCGGCTTTGGAAGCCGTAAGCAGGGGAGCCTTGTATGCCCTGGGATGGGCAAAACGCAACCCCGATATGGTAAGCTGCATCTATGCCGAAACCCCTGTTTATGACATTAAAAGCTGGCCGGGAGGTAAGGGGAAAGGTTTGGGCGATACCACCGCCTGGAAAGAGTTTAAATCTGTTTTTCACTTTACCGAACAGCAGGCAATGGACTACAGCGATAGCCCGATAGACCATCTGGAAGGACTGGCCTCTTTTAAAGTGCCGGTGCTGAATGTGGTTGGCCTTTGGGATAATATTACACCGCTGCAGGAAAATGCCGCAGTTTTCGTTCAGCGCTATAATGCCCTGGGCGGCCCTGCCACAGTTATTCCGGTAACCGAAGGGCCGCAGAGCTTATATGGTCATCATATACCCGTCCCAAATATCAACCAACTTGTTGATTTTGTAACGAGTAATGCCGCTACGGTTAAAGAAAGCCTGCCTTACGACCCCTATATTAAAGTAAGATCGGGGCTTAAGCAGTTTGAGAAGGTAATCAATAGTCAAAAAAATGCTACCGTGGCTTTTTTAGGAGGCTCTATTACCTATAATCCCGGCTGGCGGCAAAAGGTGTGTAATTACCTGCACGAACTGTATCCGCAAACAAATTTTAGGTTTATTGCTGCCGGTATACCCTCGCTTGGTAGTTTGCCGCATGCGTTCAGGTTACAGCATGATGTACTGGATTCGGGCAAGGTAGACCTGCTTTTCCTGGAAGCGGCCGTTAACGACCGCGTGAACGGAACCGACAGCTTAACCCAGGTACGCGATCTGGAAGGCATCATACGCCATGCTAAAAAGAGCAACCCGGCTATGGATATTGTAATGATGGAATTTGCTGATCCTGATAAAAATCATGATTACGATAAAGGCATAACCCCGGTCGAAATTAACAATCATGAATTGGTGGCTGCACATTACGGCTTAACCTCCATTAACCTGGCTAAGGAGGTACATGACAAATTGCAGGAACATGAGTTTAGCTGGGACGATGATTTTAAAGACCTGCATCCCTCGGTGTTTGGTCAGGAACTTTACTTTGCCACCTTTAAGCAAATGTTTGCCCTGTGCCGCAATGCCAGGCTTCCTGAAAAGGCATCAACAAAATTACCCTCAAAATTAAATGAGTACAGCTTTGTAAACGGTAGTTATTACAATATACAAAACGCAAAGCCAGACCAGCATTGGAGTATAAACCCTCATTGGCAGCCTGAAGATCATACATCAACCCGCGAAGGTTTTGTTAACGTACCGGTTTTAAGCGCAACCACACCCGGCGCTAAGCTTTCTTTAACCTTTAAAGGTAATGCAGTAGGTATGGCTATACTTTCGGGGCCTGATGCAGGCTCGGTTAGCTATTCGATTGATGGCGGACCATATAAGCACCTGTCGCTTTTTACACCCTGGAGTAACTCCCTGCATTTGCCCTGGTACTTGCTGTTAGGCTCGGGGCTTAAGAACGCCACGCACCATTTAACTTTGATCATAGATGAAAATAAGCCGCAGGGTAGCAAGGGGACGGCCTGCCGCATTGTGGATTTTTTTACCAACATGCCTTAGGCTTGCAGTTATTTTATCAAAGGATAATCCATCCTGTTTAAAGCTTTATCCATTTTTAGGGCAGGTTGATAGTAATACATTTACCACAGCCATTTATAATTAACAATTACCGCAACAACAAAGGCTCTGATAGGAGAGATGTTGTAAACGGTATTACGACCTATAATGAAAAAACTATTGCTTTGCCTGGGGCTACTTGCAGCAGGTGTTCAAATCAAGGCACAGTCCTTAAAACTTTGGTATAATAAACCTGCTTCGCAGTGGGAAGAAACTTTACCCCTGGGTAACGGTAGATTGGGTATGACCCCCAACAGCGGCATTACTCATGAAAAGATCGTATTGAACGATATTACACTATGGTCGGGCGCTCCGCAAGATGCTAATAACTACGAAGCCTATAAAAGCCTGCCGCAGATAAGAAGCCTTTTGGCCGAGGGTAAGAACGACGAAGCGCAGGCGCTTATCGATAAAAACTTTATCTGTAAAGGTGTAGGTTCGGGTGGTGTACCTTTCGGCTGCTACCAAATGCTGGGCGATCTGGATATTAAGTTCAACTACAATAAATCGCCCGATGAATCGGATGTGAAAGATTATCACCGCGAGCTGTCGTTAAGTAACGCTGTAGCCCAATGCTCCTACCGCATAGGCGATGTTACTTTTCACCGCGAATACATCACCAGCTTTGGCAATGATGTATGCATGGTACGCATATGGGCCGATAAACCTGGCAAAATCAGCTTTAAAATTGCCTTGAGCCGCCCTGAGAAATCTCAAACAGAGGTTGTCGGCAATGTGCTGCAAATGTATGGTCAGCTAAATAGCGGTACATCGGCGCCGGGTATGCAATACCTGGCCAAAGTACAGGCCAAATTAACCGGGGGCAAACTTACTGCCGGCAAAAAAGAGCTGGAAGTGAAAGATGCCAGTGAGGTTATTTTATACATCGCCGCCGGTACCGATCTCAAAAACCCGTCTTTTAAAACCACGTTACAAAAGCAATTGACCGCGGCTGTTCAGGGAAAATATCCCACTCAAAAGCAGCAACATATTACCCGTTATCAAAAATTATTTAACCGCGTTAAACTTCAGCTTGGCGGTGCTGATGCCGGTAATTTACCAACCAACGAAAGGTTAACAGCATTCAGGTCTACACCCGGTAAAGATACCGGACTACCGGTGCTGTTCTACCAGTTCGGCCGCTATTTGTCTATCAGCAGTACCCGGGTTGGCTTGTTGCCACCAAACCTGCAAGGCTTATGGGCCAACCAAATTCAAACTCCCTGGAATGGCGATTACCACCTGGATGTTAACGTACAAATGAACCACTGGCCGCTGGAGGTTTCCAACCTGTCTGAATTGAACCTGCCGCTGGCCGACCTGGTTAAAGGTATGGTTAAACCGGGTGAACGTACGGCCAAAGCCTATTACAACGCCGATGGCTGGGTGGCACACGTTATTACCAACATTTGGGGTTTTACAGAACCCGGCGAAAGCGCCTCATGGGGGGTAACCAAATCGGGTTCGGGTTGGTTGTGCAATAATTTATGGGAGCATTATGCATTTTCCGAAGATAAGAACTATCTGAAAAGTATTTACCCTTTATTAAAAGGCTCGGCTCAGTTTTATAGCAGCATGCTTATTCATGATCAAAAAACAGGCTGGCTGGTAACCTCGCCGTCTTCATCGCCCGAGAATAGCTTTTACCTGCCCAACGGTAAAACAGCCAGTATTTGTGAGGGACCAACTATTGATAATCAAATTATCCGCGAGTTATTCTCTAACGTGATCACGGCTGCTAAGGTATTAAAAACCGACGCTGCACTGGCTCAAAGGCTGTCTGCTAAACTAAAACAACTGCCACCGGCAGGTGTGGTAAGTAAAGACGGCCGCTTAATGGAATGGCTGCAGGATTATAAAGAAACCGACCCGCAGCACAGGCATATATCACATTTATACGGCTTGTTTCCGGCACCGTTAATTACACCCGAGTCAACTCCTGAATTAGCCGAGGCCTGTAAGAAAACGCTGAACGTGAGGGGTGACGATGGCCCAAGCTGGTCCATAGCCTACAAACAACTTTTTTGGGCTCGCCTGCACGATGGTAACCGCGCCTACAAGCTGTTTGCCGAAATTATGAAGCCGACGCTTAAAACAGATATCAACTACGGCGCAGGTGGTGGTGTTTATCCCAACCTGTTATCGGCCGGTCCTCCGTTTCAAATCGACGGTAACTTTGGTGCAGCGGCAGGCATAGCCGAAATGCTTATTCAGAGCCATGCCGGGTTTATAGAACTTTTGCCTGCCGTTCCTGATCAATGGAAGGCATCGGGCAGCCTTAATGGTGTAAAAGCAAGGGGTAACTTTACCGTAAGCTTTTCCTGGAAAGATGGAAAGGTTACGCAATACAAAGTAACCGCACCATATGCCCACAAAGTAAAAGTTAAAATTAACGGACAAGTAAAAGAAGTAATGGCCGCCAAAGCCTAATATAACCGCATTGAAATGTACAAACTTATCTCCCTGTTCATGCTTTTGTGTTGCTTGCTTTGTTTGGGCTTGACCAGTTACAGTAAGGCGGTATCTTCAGAAAGTGCCCGTGCTCAAAGTAACATTATACAAATGCGCTATGGTAAAACGGGAATCATTAAATACAATTTAAGCAAGGGTATTTACTCGGTAACTTACGGAGTAAATGCATTTATAAATAACGCCTATGCCCAGGCTACAGCCAATGGTGATAGCCTTTCATCCGTTAACTATAAAACGCGCAAGTACAGTAGTGTTTCGCTGCACGATAGCTTTGGGAATGGCACCAAACACATAATTACGCTAACAGGCGGCTCTGTACCGTCAATGCAACAAATATTTTATACCTATCCTAATCGCAATTATTTTTTCACACAGTTGGTGGTAAGCGGCAAAGCGCTTGCCTCCAATTACATGGCACCGCTTATAGCGGAGTTTGCGTCATTAGGCAATACTGAACGTAGCGTTTTCATCCCTTTTGATAACGATACCTTTATAAGCTACGATGCTAAAGACTTAACCAGTGGCGTTACTAACACCAGCGCGGAAGTAGGCGTAGTGTACAATGCCAGCCGTACAGGCATTGTTTCAGGTTCGGTTGAACACACCGTTTGGAAAACCGGCGTAAGCATAGCCAACCTGCAAAATGTGCATCAGCTCAAAGTATGGGCAGGCTACGCCAGTAAGGAGGTTACCCGCGATACCGTGGCACATGGCATGGTTAAAGGTGCCGTATTGAGATCGCCTAAAATAATGGTGGGTTATTTTGTAGACTGGCGTACGGGCTTGGAAGCCTACGGACGCAGCAACCGCATTGCCGAACCTCCTTTTGTATTTAACTGGACTAAAGCTACCCCAATAGGCTGGAACAGCTGGGGCGTATTGCAGGATAAACTCACCTATGATAAAGCCATTAAAGTAGCCGATTTCTTTGCCGATAGTTTAAAGACGTTCCGTTCGGGCAATACGGCCTATATTGATCTGGATGCTTATTGGGACTTTTTCAAAAAGGGCGAAGATTATAGTAAATTGAAGGAGTTTGCTGATTACTGCAAAGCAAAAGGCTTGGAGCCCGGAGCCTACTGGGCCCCATTTACCGATTGGGGACATAAGCAGGGTGGTAGCCGCAAAGTAGAAGGCAGCGATTACACCTATGCCGATTTGTGGACCAAAACAGGCCGTGGTTACCATGATATTGATGGTGCGCGTGCGCTCGATTCAACCCATCCCGGCACCCAAAGGCGAATAGATTATTTTATAGATCATTTAAAAGCCTGCGGCTTTAAAATGATCAAAATAGATTTCTTAGGTCATGCCGCTATTGAGGCCGCCAGTTTTTACGACCCAACGGTTACCACAGGTATGCAGGCTTACAGTAAAGGTATGGAGTACCTGGTGAACAGGCTGGGTAATCAAATGCTTATTTATGCGGCCATATCGCCCAGTGTGGCTACAGGTAGGTATGTACACAGCCGCCGTGTGGCCTGCGATGCGTTTAAGACCATTGAGCATACTAAATATACGCTTAACAGCCTTAGCTATGGCTGGTGGCAAACCTATGTTTATAATTATATAGATGCCGATCATGTGGTATTTGGTAACGAGCCCATTGGTGCCAACCGTGCCAGGTTGCTTTCGGCCTTAATAACGGGTACCTTTATTACCGGCGATGATTTTTCAAGCAAAGGCATCTGGAAAAGCCGTGCTAAAGAGTTTTACCAAAATCCCGGCCTGTTGCGCGTGTTAACAAGTGGCAAAGCTTTTCAACCGGTTGATGCAGCCGTGGGTACAGGTGCATCATCTGCCTTTTGGCGCAGGGATGGAAATGAGTTCTACCTCGCTGTGTTCAATTACGGGAAGGAAGCGCAGCAAATGGCAATAGATTTTAAGGATCTGGGGCTTAACGCGACTAAGATCAAAGCTTGTACCGAAGTAATACAGGGCAAAAAGGTAGCCCTAAGCAATCAACTAAATATTAATACCCCAGCCGCCGATGCGGCGCTTTACCGGTTCACACTGGCTCAATAATTAACGCATAGCAATGACCATTTATAATCACCGTTTCATCATCAAAAGCATTTTCCTGTTCGGGCTGCTCGCCTGTGTTAGCGAAACGTTTGCCCAGGTTGTAACAATTCCCATTGAAACTGCCAACCAGGCGGTAGTACTACAGGCCGGTAATGATAAGCGTTTGCGGTGCATTTATTTTGGACATAAGCTATCGAACGCTAAAGAGTATGAAAGCGTGCCTGAGGCGTACAAGCAGGCCGAAGATCATGCCGGTTTGCTTAACTCGGCTTACACGCCATCGGGTTCGCGAAACCTGTTTGAGCCGGCTATAACCGTAACCCACGCCGATGGTAACCAGTCTTTAGACCTGCAGTACGTTAGTCACGAGGTAAAAAGTGCGGGCAGCGGTGTTTCGCTGTTATCGGTGTTGTTAAAAGACCCGGTTTATAATTTTGAGGTTACTTTATATTATAAATATTACCATCAGGATGATGTAATAGAGCAATGGAGCGTAATTAAGCATCACGAAAAAGGGAAGGTTACGCTGCAAAAGTATGCCTCGGCCAACCTGCATGTTAAGGCTAACGAATACTGGTTAAAGCAGTTTCATGGCGATTGGGCAAAAGAAATGCAGCCCGAGGAGTCGAAACTTACGCACGGCATTAAAACCTTAGATTCTAAATTGGGAACGCGCGCCAACCTGTTCATGCCGTCGGTGTTTATGGTTTCCTTAAACGGACCGGCCAAGGAAGATGAAGGCAGCGTATTATACGGTGGCCTGGAGTGGAGTGGTAATTTTAAGGTGGATATGGAGGTAGATAATCAGGATAACCTGCGCATTATTGCCGGTATAAATAATTACGCATCGGCTTATGTATTAAATGCCGAAACCGACTTTACCACGCCGCCTTTTGTGTATACGTTATCAGATAAAGGCACCGGCGATGCCAGTCGCCATTTACACAACTGGGCCCGTAATTTTAAATTACTTAACGGTAAAGGCGAGCGGTTAACGCTGCTGAATAATTGGGAATCGACCTATTTTGATTTTAACGAACAAAAGTTGGGCGAGCTGTTGAAAGACACCAAAAAGTTAGGCGTTGACCTGTTTTTGCTGGATGACGGATGGTTTGGTAACAACCATCCCCGTAACGACGATCATGCCGGTTTGGGCGATTGGCGGGAGAACCGTAAAAAGCTGCCTAACGGCATAGCATCCATTGCCAAAGAGGCTGTTAACAACGGCGTAAAGTTTGGTATATGGATAGAACCCGAAATGGTAAATCCGCGGAGCGATCTGTATCAAAAACATCCGGATTGGGTGGTAAAGCAGCCTAAGCGGGAGGAGTATTATTTCAGAAACCAGTTAGCGCTTGATCTTAGCAATCTCAAAGTGCAGGATTTTGTTTACCAGGTGGTTGATTCGTTGTTCATCAAAGCACCATCGCTGGCTTATATTAAATGGGATTGCAATGCGGTAACCTATAATGCTTATGCAGTTCACCTTAAAGATGCCCAATCGCAGTTTTATGTAGAGTATGTGCGCGGTTTATACAAGGTGCTTCAACGCATTAGGGCCAAATATCCAACCGTACCCATGATGCTTTGTTCGGGCGGAGGCGGACGTGTAGATTATGGCGCCCTGCAATACTTTACCGAGTTTTGGCCGAGCGATAATACCGACCCTATGGAACGCATTTTCATCCAATGGAATTATTCATACTTCTATCCGGCTATAGCCACCTCTAACCATGTGACCGACTGGGGCAAGCAGCCTATTAAATTCCGCACGGATGTAGCCATGATGGGCAAACTCGGATTCGACATTGTGGTAAGCAAGCTTAATACTAATGATCTGCAGTTTTGCCAAAATGCCGTAAAAGCGTACAATGATTTAAAAGGAGTGATATGGCAGGGAGACCAATACCGGTTAAGAAGCCCTTATGAGCAAAATATGGCCTGTATCATGTATGCCGATGCAGCTAAGTCCACAGTCATCATGTTTAATTACCTGGTGAATAACCGTTATGGCGAAAGCAGCAAGATGCCGGTTAAGCTTAAGGGGTTGGATCCGCAAAAGCGTTACCTCGTTAAAGAGATCAACCTTTATCCCGGCACGCAATCTACTATCAAAAATAATCTCACGCTTTCGGGCGATTTTTTGATGACCGTAGGCGTTAACCCCGATTTAAATAGCCAAAGAACCAGCGTAATCTTAAGCCTTACCGAGGTTAAGTAATATTGCACTTACGGTAAACGTGTGTTGATAATCTAAGTCCCACATCGGGCAAGTGATGCGCGATAGGATCGATCTCCGTCAAGAGTCGACGTAATATTCCTCGATCCATATAAAGTAAAACAGCACCCTTTTAATTAAAAGGGTGCTGTTTTACTTTAAGGGCATTACTCAGGCTTATTCTTTTGCCGCTGTTATACGCGTTCTATTTACTATTTCGAGTAAGCGGTCACCGTCTGTTTTTGTTCGCCCAAACCATCAATACCTAACTCAACAACATCGCCGGGTTTGAGGTATATAGCCGGGTTAAAGCCTAAGCCAACGCCGGCAGGTGTGCCTGTAGAAATTACATCGCCTGGTAGCAGGGTCATAAACTGGCTCACGTATGAAATAAGGTATGGAATTTTAAATATGAGGTTAGCGGTGGTGCCATCCTGCATAGTTTTGCCGTTTACTTTTAACCACAAACGCATGTTGTTTACATCAGCAATTTCATCTGGTGTAACCAGGTAGGGGCCTAAAGGTGCAAAAGTATCGCAACCCTTGCCTTTATCCCAGGTGCCATTTCTTTCTAACTGAAACTCGCGCTCCGATACATCATTATGCAGTAAATAACCGCCTATGCAATGCTCCGCCTTTGCTTCGGTTACGTAAGATGCTTTTTGGCAAATTACCACGGCCAGTTCTACTTCCCAATCGGTTTTGGTAGAATTTTTAGGGATGGTAATACCATCATTTGGGCCGGTTAGTGAAGTAGTGCTTTTCATGAAAATAACCGGCTCGGAGGGTAGTGGTGCATTGGTTTCCTTAGCATGATCGGCATAATTAAGTCCAATACAAACAATTTTTGACGGGCGTGCAATTGGGCTGCCTAACCTTTCATCGTCGCTAATTTGAGCCAAACGGGTATGGTTTGCTTTTACATATTCCTTAAGCTTTACTAAGCCGTCGGTTTCAAAAAATGTTTCATCGTAGTTAGCTGTAAAAGCTGAGGTGTCCAGCCGTTTTCCGTCATAGATTACGCCTATTTTTTCTTGGCCGGCCTTACCGTATCTTATCAGTTTCATAGTAGGTTAGTTGTTTAATTTTATAAAGCCGCCGTCAATAGGGTAATCGCAACCGGTAATAAAACCTGCTTCTTCTGAACATAGGTACAGCGCCAACCCGGCCACTTCTTCGGGTTTGGCCATGCGGCCTATGGGTTGGCTTTGCGATAGTTTCTGAAACATTTCGGCTTCCTGGCCGGCATAGTTCTTAGAGATAAAACCGTCAACAAAAGGCGTGTGCACACGTGCAGGCGATATGCTGTTGCTGCGAATATTATCGTGCAAATAATCGCGGGCAATAGACATGCTCATGGCGTGTATGGCACCTTTACTCATAGAGTAGGCAAACCTATCGGCAATACCCACTGAAGAAGCAATAGACGCCATGCTTACAATTACACCGCCGCCGTTAGCTTTCATTACTGGAATGGCTGCAAATAAACAATTGTAGGCACCTTTTACGTTAACGCTATAAACACGTTCAAAATCGGCTTCAGCTGTTTTTTCTACATTGCCTACGTGGGCTATACCGGCGTTGTTAACCAAGATGTCAATTTTGCCAATGGATTGGAAGGTGTCAATAATTTGCTGTTGGTTGGTTACATCGGCGCTATAAGCAAAGGCCTGGTTTCCGGCAGCTGTAATTTGTTGTGCGGCTTGCTGCGCCGCATCGGCGTTAAGCTCAATAATATGAACCACTGCACCTTGCTGGGCAAATAGTGTGGCAATAGCTTTACCTATGCCGCTACCACCGCCGGTAATAACAGCATGTTTACCTGTCAATTTAAACATATGAGTAATGTGTTGAATATTTTAAAGTGAAACCCCTCTTTTCCAGGGGATGAAATCATCTTGTCCTAATTGTACTGCTTTAGGCTGTATATAACCGCTGGCTACGTCAATTACATAGTTTAAAATGCGCTCGGCGGCTTGCGGTATAGTTTCCTGTCCTTCAATAATGGTACCGCAGTTAATATCAATAATATCGGGCATGCGGTTGAATAGTTTGGTATTGGTGGCTATTTTTACAACGGGTGCAACCGGGTTGCCGGTTGGTGTACCTAAGCCCGTGGTAAATAATACCACATTAGCTCCTGAAGCAACTTCGGCGGTAGTACTTTCTACATCACTGCCGGGGGTGCAAAGTAAGTTGAGGCCGGGCCTGGTTACCTTTTCTGGATAATCCAGTACATCTACCACCGGAGAGGTGCCACCTTTTTTAGCTGCTCCGGCAGATTTAATGGCATCGGTAATTAAGCCATCCTTAATATTACCGGGCGAAGGGTTGGCATAAAACCCTGAACCATCGGCCTCGGCTCGTGCGTTGTACGTGCGCATCAGGTTCATAAACTGCAGGGCAGTAGGTTCATCCACACAGCGGTCGCTCATTTCCTGTTCAACGCCGCATAGCTCCGGAAATTCGGCTAAGATTACGCTGCCGCCCAAAGCAACCAGCATGTCAGACAGGTAACCCAACGCCGGGTTAGCCGATATACCGGAAAAGCCATCGGAGCCACCACACTCCAATCCTATACATAATTTAGATAAGGGGGCGGGTTGTCGTTGTTCTTTGTTAGCCTGCATAAGTCCGGCAAAGGTTTGCTTTAAGGCTTCGTGCAGTAATTTGCTTTCGGTACCCATTTGCTGCTGTTCCAGCATTACCAGAGGCTTATTAAAGTGAGGGTCGCGTTTAGCAATTTCGGCCTGTAGTATGCTGGCCTGTGCATGCTGGCAGCCCAGGCTTAATACGGTAGCGCCCGCCACATTGGGGTGGGTTATGTAGCCGGCCAGCAGGCCGCACAAGGCGTCCGAATCGGTACGTGTGCCGCCACAGCCAAGTTCATGTGTTAAAAATTTGATGCCATCTATATTTGGGAAAAGTTTTTTATGGGGCTGCTGCTGGGGCGTGGTTTGCAGGTCGGCATTCAGTATCTCTTCAACCGATTTACCGGTTTGATACATTTGTACTAAACTGTCTACCTCGTTTTCATAACCACGCGGTTTGGCAAAACCCAGTTTGGCCGATAACGCTTCTTTTAAAACATTGATATTCCTGTTTTCGCAAAAAACCAAAGGTATTACCAACCAGTAATTGGAAGTGCCCACCGACCCATCGGCTCTGTGAAAGCCCATAAATGTTTTATGGGCATACGCATTAACATCGGGCTGGTGCCACTCCGTTTTACGGTTTCCTAACCTAAAATCTTCTGACGCATGTTTGATATTATCCACAGTAACAGCCCCGCCTTTCTCTATCAGGGCACTGGCTTTACCCACTAAGACGCCATACATCGTAATATCGTCACCGGGAGCTAAATCTTGCAGGGCAAATTTATGTTTGGCAGCTACATTGCCGGTCAACGTAAGGTGGTTGCCGTTAAAATCGATCATGGTGCCTTGCGAAAGATCGGTTAAGGCCACAAGAACATTATCTGCGGGATGTATTTGAAGGTATTTAACCGGACCGGTTGAATTTGAATTTTCCATAACGCGTTAAATGGTAATACTGACGTGTAATTAGCTTTACTAATTGAATAATTACAGGTGCTTTAAGTCTTAGAATTGGATATGACAAATAACGGTATATGGCTGTTAGCTGGTTGTTGAATATTTACAACTTATTAAACTTTATTGGCATAATTAATTTAGTTAGGCAATAAAAGTTGTTAATTTGATTTAGTTCTTGCCTGGCTAAAGAGGCAATTCGGCATCCATCTATCAAGACATGAAACCACAATTACTCAAGGTTGCTACCGGCTCTGCGCATTCTTTCAGCGTGAGGCGCGATGTTGTGCCTTTTTTTAATAACAAATGGCATTACCATGCCGAGGTTGAGCTGATCTATTTAGAAAAAGGAGCGGGAACCCAATTTGTGGGAGATAGTATTCAAAATTTTAACGATGGCGATGTCATACTCATTGGCTCGAATTTGCCGCATTACTGGCGTTTTAACAAATTGCCCGAGAGCGATAAGGAAAGTGGTGTGGCCGATGTTAGTGTGGTGCATTTTAGTGATACCTTTTGGGGTAATTCGTTTTTGCAACTGCCCGAAACCAAGTTGATCAAAAACCTTTTAGACCGCGCTAAGCGCGGTGTCCAAATTACAGGTGAAACCCGCATTAAGGTTGCCGGGCTCATTCAGAAAATGTTAAATGCCGATAGTGTAAGGCGATTGATTTTATTGCTGGAAACCCTTGAGGCAATAGCTGAGAGCAATGAAGTGGAATACCTGTCGTCGGTTGGATTTGTGCCCAACTTAGAGCAATCGGAGAACGATAGGGTAAATGCTATTTATGAGTATTCATTTAGCAACTACCGGAACAAAATAGCGCTGAAAGAGATTGCTATGGTGGCCAACATTAGCCCCAATTCATTTTGCCGGTATTTTAAAACCCATACCGGTAAGACCTATTCGGGATTTTTGTTAGAGTATAAAGTAGGAATAGCCTGTAAGCTATTGATAGAGGATAAGTTGTCTATTCAGCAAATATGTTACGAAAGCGGGTTTAATAACTTTGCAAGCTTTCATAAATACTTTAAAAAGCTAACCGGCAAAACTCCTTTAGCTTACCAAAAAGAGTTTATTTATAAAAAGGCTTAAGCAAGAAATTTTTAATGCGAAACTTTCGCGAGGCTGAAAGAGCAAGTGTTTAATTAGTGCACAAAAATAGTTTTCATATCAACAGTGTCTTTCCGTTCAACTGATTCGGCGCCCTGCTTGTAAAACCAGCAATAACGGAGATATTGATCAGTCATTTTATTCAATTTAACCAACCATATTCGTGCAATCAGGTCGTCATGGTAATCTTCCATGTTCCCATTTTCGCTATACATGGCAGCTTCATAAATGTGCTTATCATAGTTGTTAAACCAGCTTTTTTTTATAAAAGAATACTGTGAGGGTACTTGCTTGGCCAATTGCTGTGCGTTTGTATTTCTTGCTAATGAAAGTGTTTAATTTCAAAAAAAGCGAGTCGGCGGGTAATGCACCATCATTAGCTACCTCATAATACTGAAACAAATCTTTTTTGCTGTAATAATTCGGATTAAGCCCTTGGCCCGTAATTAACCGGCCATTTAAGCTTTCGTCTATCGGCTCAATAAATAGGTTGCCGCTGTTGTTTTTACAACTGGCTATAACTATTAATGATAGAAAAACGAGTAACTGTTTCAATGGCATAAGGTTAATTCTATTGAACAGGACAACTTGCTGAAAATTAAATGGAGATGTTTTAACGGAACAAAACGAGCTCATCTTTTGGCAAGTCGTATTCGTAAAGTATTTCATGCTCACCGTCGAAATATAGCCACTGAACAGTATTAACGTTATGTTCATTTGTTGTGGAGATTCCGATCATGGTGTACTCCCGGCTATTTTTTGTTTGCTGCTCAACCGAGTAGCTCAAAGCCTCTTTCTTATCAATAATTTGTTGCAGCAGCGGCACCTTTGTGTTAGCTAAATAGTATTCCACTACTTTGTAGATTTTATCTAAATAAGAAGTTGAGTAGCTCTCACTTTCGGGCCGTATATATTTGATCTGCTTTCCGTACGAATTTCTGAATTTGGAAACCGCACCATCACTAACCTTTGTTACCGTGGTGGTGATATCTGCATCAGCGGGTGCATCTCCATCCCCGGCTATTTCAATAATTCCTTTTTTCCACTTCACTTCAATAAGGTCGCCCCGGTTAAGGCTTCTGTCTTCATCATTGTAAATAAAGGAATAAGTGCTATCTGCTTTACGGGCAAACAATAAAAAGTAGTCTCCATCATCATTGTAGTTCACAAATTCCATTTGCGCACGCTGTTCAGTTGGCGAATGTGCCTTTTTGGGGACGGCAGACTTTACTACGGTATCCGGAGCTACCGTAGTTTTATTTTTTGGAGGAGCTGTTTTGCAGGAAAGAATACAGCTAACCATCAAGGCGATCAAAACATTCTTCATAACGTAGAGTGATTGGCAATATAAAATAATTATTACCTACCCGGCCAAATTAATTATATAAAGTTGGTAGGCAAAGCAGCATTAACAGGTGAAGGTTTACGGATTTGAAGAGATAGTAAAAAAGCCGGCAAATGATGAGAAACGGTATAAATAATGCATTTTAGCAATTACTAAACTTAGTGCATGAAGCTCAAACTGCTTATACTTCTGTTATTCTTCGGTAACGCCACACTGGCGCAAGATTCACTTTTTGCACGCCGCATAGTAGACACGCTAACCTCTAAATACTTTTGGGGCAGGGGCTACACCAATGATGGTATGGGTAAAGCTGCGCGTTTTATAGCGCAGGAATTTAAGCGTTACGGACTCCAGCCCATGGACGGTAAAGATTACTTTCAGCCGTTTACATTTAATGTGAACACTTTTCCCGGAAAAATGGAAGTTACTATCAATGGAGCTGCGCTAAGACCAGGGATCGACTTTATTGTAAGCCCCGAAAGCAGGGGTGTTGCGGCTAAAGGTACATTAGAGCAAAAAGACAGTGTGACTTTTATTGATGCGCAGAACCGCGTTATGGTAAGCCTGCAAAATAAGCTAACCTGGTCGGTAGCACAGGAAGTAGGCGATTATACTTTGATACAGGTAGATAAAAAGGCATTGAACGCTATGCCGGCCTGTATAAGCACAAATATTGAAAACAAGCTTATCAATAACTTTAAGGCAGCCAATATTTGCGGCATTGTGAAAGGTACCGTTAAGCCCGATTCGGTGATGATGTTCACCGCCCATTACGACCATTTGGGAGGCATGGGCAGCGCAACCTATTTTCCCGGCGCTAATGATAATGCCAGCGGGATGGCCATGCTGTTGAGCCTGGCTAAATATTACGCAGCCCATCCAGAATCTTACACTATGGCGTTTATGTGCTTTGCCGGGGAGGAGGCAGGCATACTGGGCTCTAAACACTTTACCGAAAATCCGTTGATCCCGCTCAGCAGCATCAAGTTTTTGATCAATACAGATCTGGCAGGTACCGGTGGCGAAGGCATTACCGTAGTGAATGCCTCGGTTTATCCAAAGCAATTTGAACTGCTTAAACAGGTAAATGCAAAAGGCAACTATTTAACCAAAGTATACTCACGCGGCAAGGCGGCCAATAGCGATCATTACTGGTTTACCGAAAAGGGAGTGCCCGCGTTCTTCATTTATACTATGGGCGGCATCAAGGCTTATCATGATGTGTTCGATGTAAGCAAAACCCTGCCACTGAACGAATATAACGATCTTTTTAAACTCATTGTAGGCTTTAATGCCGAGTTGATGAAGTAAACGTTTCACACAATCCTGCTATCCCTTTGTATTAACGCCATGAAATACCTGTTCCTGCTTATTGCCATACTCTCCGAAGTTGCTGCCACCAGTGCACTGCGGGCATCTGATCAGTTTACTAAGCTGTGGCCGTCGGTCATTGTGGTGATCGGGTATGCATCGGCGTTTTACTTTATGAGCCTTACGTTGAAAAGCATCCCGGTGGGCATTGCTTACGCTATTTGGTCGGGCGTTGGTATCGTGCTCATTTCTATCACCGGGTATTTCCTGTACAAACAAAAGCTGGATATGCCGGCCTTAATGGGTATGGGCTTAATTATAGCCGGTGTACTGGTTATTAATATCTTTTCCAAGTCAACAGTGAGCTAACTACAACGGTACAATCATCTTGATGCTGATGTTGCGGCCAATGTTATAAATGCCGCTTTTGCCATTGGGCGATGCCTGGTAATACTCAAAATACTTCAACCGGTTAAGGTTAGATTGATAGGCTTTATCGAGCACGTTGTCTACTTGCAAAAATACATCGAACAAGGTTTTACCGTTTGTGTGTCTAAATCCTGATCCACATCCGATGTTCCACAAGGTGTAGCCGGGCGTGGCAGTTTCGGTATTATCGAGCGCATAAAATTCGTTTTGTGCAGCATAAATATCCGCTTCTAATTTTAGATAAGGTTTTTGGAGTTTTTTGGAAGTTTTTTGAAAATTTATGCGGAATTCTGAACGCCCGTGCAACGGCGGAACAAAGGGTAAATACTTAGCATCGTCACCCACACGATCAATCAATTCCTGGTTTTTATTCAATCCTTTTACGTAAGCCAAACTGTTATTCCAGCAAAACCACTTCAATTTTTCGGGGTGAAGGTTTACCGATAATTCGGCGCCATATAACCGCGCTTTTGATTGCTGGTATTGATACGTGCTGTTGCCCGGGACAATGACCACGGGTTGCCCCTTAGCGTCGTTTAACCTTGCCTGGTAGATGTAATTATAGATGTTGTTATTGAAAAGATCAGCGCTTATATCGGCATCTTTGAGGTATGAAATGAGGCCTAAATCCTGCTGTACGTTAAACTCCGGCTTAAATTTGCGGTTGCCCAGGTACACAATATGTGCCCCTGGATCTAACCCGTTCGAGCCTATCTCGGTTATGTTAGGTGCCCGGTAGCCACGTGCAATATTGGCTTTGAGCAGTAGGCGTTCGCTCACATTATAAGTAAGCCCTAAATTGCCCGAAAAGCCTTGATAACGCTTGTTAAACGCAGGGAATTGCAGGTAGGTGCCTATGGTATCGGCCCCGGTTACATGCTGTTGAAAGCCGTTTTGTGGGTTATTGGCTACAAAAAAGTTGTTCCATTTAATGCTGCGGTTATCCAACCGAATACCACCACTGATATCTAATTTACCCAACGTTTTCTTGGCAAACAAAAAAGCGCCGATATCGAACAAATCGTAATCGGGGATAGGGAAGTCGGTAGCGTTTTTACTTCGGTTAGTTTGGTACATGCCGTTTACGCCTACCGAGGTTTCAATGCCAGCCAATTCGGGCAGGTTATATTTTACATCGTAATTAAGCGTATTGAGCACTACGTGTAAACCGGCCTGCTGCGGTTGCGTAGGATGATTATATTCCCTGCGTACGCTTTGCTGCGCACCAACTAATAAATTTATACTGCCTTCACCAATTTTAAACTGGTTGCTTGAGTATAAGCGATAGTGCTGTATGTGCTGGTAAAGTGGGTTAAGGCGATAGGTGCCTAATTCGTTATCAGGTACAATTGGCCTGGCCTTTATATCATCACCTGCATCAAATACCTGCCGGGTAAAGCGGCGGGTTAGCGAGTCGCGGCTACCATCGGGTATCTCTTGTTTATTGTTAAACAGGGTAGCAGCCAGTTGACTGTATCCCCAGCTTTTGTCTACCCGTGCCATGGCCGATAGGTTGAGCTCATTGTAGGCCGTACCATACACCCTGCCATCAATGCTATTGGTGTAGTTTTGCGCAATTTTACCCGTGCTCCGTGCCGTGAAACGCCAGTCGTTGAGCTTGTAAGCCAACCCTAAGGAGGAGCCAATAAGCCTATTGTTGGTATGATAATCTACCGTATAATCGCCTTTCAGACTATTGTTATCAAAGGCCGGCAGGTAGGGGATCATGTTAATTACGCCCGCTAAAGCATCCGACCCATATGATAAACTGGCCGGGCCTTTAACCACTTCGGCACGGGCAATACCATATTGATCTATCTCAATTCCATGCTCATCGCCCCATTGCTGGCCTTCCTGGCGTATGCCATCATACAAGGTAAGCACACGGTTGTAGCCCAATCCACGAATGAACGGTTTAGATACATTGGGCCCTGTGGTTACTGCACTTACGCCGGGCACCCCTTTTATAATGGCGTCTATAATGTTATTATTCACGTTACGGTCCATATCTTTCTTGGTCATTACTGCTACCGGCACCGGGTTTCTGCGTACTTCGGTAGCACGGCTTACCCCGGTCACAATAACTTCGCTCAATCGCGATTCGGTTTTAGTCATACTTACATTCAACACTATTACGCCGCCGCTTTTTACCTCGGCAATCAATTGCTGCTTTTGATAGCCAACAGCCGAAAAAATGATGGTATAACTCCCTGGAGCCAAATTTTGAAGCAGATAAGTACCGTTGTTGCCGGTACGGGTAGCTACGCCTTTATTTACTATACTAATGGTTGTAAAGCTCAATGCGTCGCCCACATCAGTAGTTACTTTCCCTTTAATTGTCCCTCGTTGTGCAAAAGAGCCAGTAACTGAAAATAAGCAAAGAATAAAGTACATGTATTTTGTCATGACTAATTTTTTTGTTAAAATAACCAAAATTATAAAATTAGGTTTACCTAATTTTATAATTTACCATATTTATTTTTATAAGTTTGAGTACGCTAATCATGAGTATGAATACCTTTTCTGAAGAGAATTACCTGAAGTCAATTTTCAGGTTATCGCAAATGCCCGATGTGAAGAAGATTTCCACCAGTGCCATTGCCGAATCGTTAGGGAACAATCCGGCATCGGTGGTAGATATGATTCGTAAGTTAAGCGATAAGCAGCTCATTGAGTATGATAAGAAGAAAGGGGTAAAACTGACTCCGCAAGGGCAAAAAGACGCTATACAAATTGTGCGAAAGCACCGTTTATGGGAAGTTTTTTTGTTAGAAAAGTTAGGTTACCGTTGGGACGAGATCCACGATATTGCCGAGGAACTGGAGCACATTAAGCACCATGACCTTGCCGACAGGCTCGAAAGTTTTTTGGAATACCCCGAGTACGACCCACATGGCGACCCTATACCTAAAGCTAATGGTAAAATGGCTAAATCTTTTTCGGCTTCCCTGGCCGATGGTAAAGTGGGTAACACTTACCGTGTAGCTGCCGTGCGCGATACCAGCAGCTCTTTTTTGCAATACCTGCATAAATTAGAAATTAGTATTGGTACGCAGATCAGATTGATAGAGCAAATTACTTTCGATCAATCGCTGGTGATCAGCATCAATAATGCGGAACCTACTACCGTATCGTCAAAATTTGGAGAGAATATTCTCATTAGTTAAGCACAGCTTTTCTATATTTGAAATATACACCTTATACTATGCAACCCTTAATTGAAGCTTCCGAATTACAGCAATTAGCTGCCGGTACCTGTATTTTGATTGATGCCCGTGGGTTTGGAAATAGCCGTGAGCGTTATGAGCAAGGCCACTTGGAAGGCGCACTTTACCTGGACTTAGAAAATTTGGCTGCACATACCGATAACCCGGCATTGGGCGGCCGACACCCCTTACCCGGTACCAAAGACTTTGCAATATTGTTGGGCAGCCTGGGTGTAACGCCGCAAAGCCACGTGATTGTATACGATGATAAAGCCGCAGCTAACCCGGCAGCCCGTTTTTGGTGGATGTTGAAAGCTGTTGGTCATGAAAAAGTACAAGTTTTAAATGGCGGCTTGCAAACTGCTGTTGATGCCGGTTTTGCAATAAGTACCGTTATTCCGGATAAAACCCAGCCAACCGAATATCCGGTGCCTGCATCGTTTAAAGGTACTGCTACCATTGATGAAGTTGCCGAAGCTGCACACAATCCCGATAAAATTGTAATCGACGTGCGCGAAGCCCCTCGTTACCTTGGTCAAACAGAGCCCTTAGATTTAGTGGCCGGCCATATTCCGGGTGCTTTAAATGTTCCCTACAATGGTAATTTAGGAGAAGGTAATCGGTACTTAACAGCCGATCAATTGCAAAGTAACTATATAAGTATTTTAGGAGATATTAAACCCGAACAAGTAATTGTTCATTGTGGCTCGGGTGTTACAGCTTGTCATACCTTATTGGCGCTTGAGCAAGCGGGTTTGAGCGGAGCACGCTTGTATGTGGGCTCGTGGAGCGAGTGGTCGCGCAGGGGCCTGCCCATAGCAACGGATGGTAAATAATGACAGTCAATGCTATAAACAACAAACCCGGGATCAGTCAAAACCCGGGTTTGTTGTTTGTTATTAGTGTTTGTACCTGCCATAATTGCGATAGTTACTATCGTATGGACCGTGATGTCTGTCGTAACCGCGGTGGTATCGTCCGCCACGGCGATCTTGTGTGGCTACGCAACTGCTTAATGAACTAATAACGACAACCAATAGTGCTATGCTTAAAAATATCTTTTTCATGATCTTGTTGTTTTATGTAAGATTAGAGGGGAATACCAGGCCAAGGATTAATTGGTAATGTAAATGTTACTTGAGCACTTTTAGGCAGTGGTTTAAGCCTTTAAGGTTAGCAAAATAGAACATAAAGGGCTAAATTGCGCACTTCACTACAAGTTTGTTAATTGCTTTAGTTTATGTTAAGATCGTTTATTTGTTCACTATGCCTATGTGCAATTAGCCTGGCGGTTGAAGCCCAAACAGATAGCGGCGCCACACCCTCTTCCATTAAAACGCTAACGCTTAAACAGTATACTGACTACCAAAAAGGTCCCGGATTAGAGCAAATGGCTTTGCCTGCCACGCTCAATAAATACCCCATGCCCGATGATGTACTGCGTTTAAAGAAAGAATTGAAGCTTACCGATGCACAGGTGAAGAAAGTTACCGCCATAAGCCAGTACCTGCAGTTAAAGAAAACGGAGATAGGGCAATCTGTGCTGCGTAACGAGAAGAAGCTGGATGAGCTGTTTCAAACCGGGAAAGTAGACGAAGGCAGCATTACCTTTTACGGAAACCGGTATGGTTTATACGAGGGCGAATACCGTACTACCGTGTTGCAGGCTTGCTACAGTACCTACAATGCGCTTACTCCGCTACAAACTACGCAGTTTTGGAAGCTGAAAAAACCATAATTACATATTTGACGTTCAATTTAGTTAACTTAGCCCCCCGTTAAAGAGGAATATGAAGATTACGTTTGATTTTGAAAAGCCATTGGCCGATTTGCAGCAGCAAATTGACAAGATAAAACAGGTGGAGGAGAAAACCAAGGTAGATATGTCTGCCACGGTGAACGAGTTGCAAGACAAGTTTGAGGAAACTAAAAAGCAAGTATATACCAACCTGAGCGGCTGGCAAAAGGTGCAAATATCGCGTCACCCCGATCGCCCGTATACTTTACAGTATATTGAGATGATGTGTGATGACTTTATTGAACTGCACGGCGACCGCAACTTTGGCGATGATAAAGCTATTATAGGAGGCTGGGGTTCTATTGGCGGACAAACTGCCATGTTCATAGGTCATCAAAAAGGGCGTAACACCAAAGACAGGCAATACCGCAACTTTGGTATGGCCAACCCCGAGGGCTATCGCAAGGCTCTGCGCCTCATGAAAATGGCCGAAAAGTTTAACAAACCAGTAATTACCCTGATAGATACTCCCGGCGCTTTCCCGGGCTTAGAAGCTGAAGAACGTGGACAAGGCGAGGCTATTGCTAAGAATATTATGGAAATGTCGGTGCTTAAAGTGCCGGTTATTTGCGTAATTATTGGCGAAGGCGCTTCGGGTGGTGCCATTGGTATTGGCATTGGTGATAAGGTTTACATGCTCGAACATACCTGGTACTCAGTAATTTCCCCAGAATCGTGCTCATCTATTTTATGGCGCAGCTGGGATTATAAAGAGCGTGCCGCCGAAGTGTTAAAGCTAACCTCGAGCGAAATGTTCAAGAACAAGCTGATTGACGGTATTATTAAAGAACCACTGGGCGGTGCACACCAAGACCCTGTTACTATGGGTTTTACGTTAAAAAAGCAGCTCATTAAAGACATAAAAAACCTGAAAGACCGCAACATTGACCAATTGGTTACCGAGCGTATAGATAAGTTCTGTGCAATGGGTGTGGTTATTGAAGATGAGCCAACCATTTCTGCCGCGCCTGCGGGAGAAGAGAATTAGAACTATCAATCATGATACATATAAAAGCTGCATCTTAAAAATGCAGCTTTTTTTGTGTTAAAACTTCAGAGAACTTCATTTTTTCCTCATGGTTTTAGGGTGCCATATCTGTGGAAACTGAGGTAGACTCCGTGCATTATTTTTGGTGAAAAGGCGATTTGAATTTGACGCGAATGGATCAAAATAATGCAAAAAATGTTGCACCGGTTTGGCTTCGCTATTTGGCAAAGGATACTATTCGTGAAATAGTGTAACGTTATCAATTTCTATGTTGTCATAAGAGCCAAAGTCAACTTATGAAAATTACCCTGTCAATACTTCTGTTTATTTTTAATTTCTCCGTTTTCGCGCAGAGCGATAATCAAGCCTTTAAGAACTTAGCCCGAACAACACCCAAAGGAGATTTAGCCCATAATTTGGTCAGTTCAGAAACTGACAGAATTTATGACAAGCTGGTAAGTATTCGCCGGGATCTTCATGCTAACCCTGAGTTGGCAGGAAACGAAAAACGCACGCAGCAGATCATAAAGCAATATTTAATCAGGTTAGGAATTGAGGTTGATACAAGCATCTATGCACATAGCATTGTCGGTATTTTAAAGGGAGGGAAGAAAGGCGGAAGAAAGATTGCTTGGCGAGCTGACATGGATGCTTTACCCGGTGACTTTCCAGACTCGGTAATTTTTAAGTCTAAAATAAAAGGTGTGCAGCATGGATGCGGTCATGATGTACATTTAGCTATCGGGCTTGGGATAGCCGAAGTGCTTGCTAAACGGCGGCAATTGCTAAAGGGAACGGTATACTTTATATTTCAACCGGAAGAGGAAACCTTTAAGGGAGCGAAAAAAATGATCGACAATGGTTTATTCTCCAGGATCAATCCGTCAGAAATTTATAGCTTACATGTAACTGCCTTGCCGGTTGGGCAAATTATGGTTAAACCCAACGAAATGTTTGCTTACCAACGGCGAATCAGAATTAGGCTAAAAAATGAGGTAACTGAAGAAGAAGCTAAAGCGCTTGGCGACGAGATACACAGTTCGTTGTCACGTGTACAAAATCATGCTAAGCCGTGGGAGATACAACATATAAGTGACTCATCCACCGGATTGATGAATCCCAATACAATCTTTAAAGATTACCTGATTATGGATGAGCACTTTAAAGTTTATGCGAAAAACAACGAACGGTATTTAGATACCTATTTATATGAAACAGATCAATCGCGTCTTGGGAAGATAATCCCGGAGATTGAACAAATAATTAAGGAATCAAGGTATGCAGAAAAATTGCTTGCCGTTTCATTTATACAGGAAAACCCGACAGTAGTTAATGATGAAAAGCTAACCGAAAAGGCGATTGCAATACTGAAGAAAAACTATGGTGATTATTCCGTTGCACGTGACTATGGACAGGTGCCCTATTTTAATGATGATTTTGCTTATTTCCAGCAAAAGGTACCGGGTGTGTACTTTTTTCTGGGTGGCTCTAATGCTAAAAAGGGAATAGTGGCCATGAATCATGCACCTAATTTTAACGTTGATGAAGAATGTATTAAAGTTGGTGTAAAAAGCTTTTCGTCACTGCTTATTGAAAGGTTGAACGGGAAGTAAATACGATTCAAAATCTAACTTATCTTATCGTTACCCTAATGATGCTGTGTGGATAGGAATCAGCTCAGTAGGCGCTCTGCCAAACTTTTTCTTGAAAGAGTAGGAGAAATGTGAAAGGCTTTCGAAGCCCAAATTAAGGTAGATGGCCGAGGGTTTTAAGTTTTTGGTTTCCATGAGGTGCTTTGCTGCGTTCAGTCGTTTGTCTTGCAACCAATGGCGGGGCGGGGCACCGAATGTTTTCAGGAAGTCCCGTTTAAAGGCTGCCAGGCTACGGCCGGTAAGCTGTGCAAACTTTTCAACAGGAACATTGAAATGAAAGTTGCTAAGCATAAACTTCTCTAAATCGATCTTATAAGGTTCTGAAAAGTCGAATAAAAAGTTGCGAAGCACGGGTAGGGCAAGCAATAGTAGTTTAATCCCTTCTTTAACTTTCAGGATGCCCATTTCGTCTGTCATAGCCGCCCCCGAGCTACGGGCATAGGGCACAATTGATTGAAAGTAACCCTGAAGAAATTCGTTAGTCGGAATTAAAATATTTGGTGAACCGGTATACTTTCCATCTGCTCCAAGCTTTTCTTCTAACACGATCTTGCGCAGCAGATCCTCTTGCAGGGATATGACGATGGTTTCATAATTGCCACCGGGAAGCGGTGTTTTAGCAAGCGTACCCAACTGGTTTTTGCCAATGAGCAACACTTCTCCTCCGTTCATCGAAATAGTTTGCTCAGCTGTTTCTAAGACCAACTTACCTGAAACCTGTAGTATTAAGGTATGGTGGTTCCATAAACAGGCTTTCTCTTTCCGCTCGGCAGAGAGGTAAGAATAAAAGATAACACCCGGGAGAATTTCTTCAGGACTGGTCATTTAGCGTTGTAAGTAAGTACCGCCATGTATAGCGCCTATTGCAAAAGTAGTGTTTAAGGTATTCATTTCTTCGGGTGTAAAAACTATATCCATCGCTGCAATATTTTCAGGCAGGCGAGCCCTGCGGCTCATACTTACCAAAGGCATAATAAGATCGCCTTGCTCTTTTACCCAGGCAATGGCAACTTGTGTTGGCGTACAGCCTTTACCGGCGGCTAATTGCTTCAAGACCTCAACTTTTTCTAAGTTATGAATTAAATTTTCACCTTGAAAACGAGAGAAATGGTTACGGTAATCATTTTGCTCAAGCGGTGCTTTCATTTCACCGGTTAATAAACCTTCGGCCGTATTGGCGAAAGCCACTATGCCAATGCCTAATTCTTTGGCTACCGGCAACAGGTCGTTTTCTATCCCGCGCTCGGCCAGCGAATAACCTATTTCAAGCGCGCTTATTGGGTTAATGTCGTTGGCTTTACGAAGCTGGTCAGCCGTAATTTCCGATACGCCAATGTTGCGTACTTTACCTTCTTTAACCAGGTCGGCAACCGTTCCTATAATGTCTTCCAACGGTACGCTGTTATCCATGCGGCTGGGCTGGTACAGGTCAATGGTCTCAACACCTAAACGGGTTAATGAGTAATTAATAAAATTCTTGATAGCCATGGGGCGAAGATCCATACCCAGCCACTGGCCGTTGTGAAATATGGCACCGAATTTTACGCTGATAAAAGCATCATCGCGCCTGCCTTTAATGGCTTTACCAATCAGCATTTCATTATGGCCGGCACCGTAAAAGTCGCCCGTGTTTATAAAGTTAATACCATGATCTAAAGCTTCATGAATGGTAGCAATGCTTTCTGTTTCGGGAGGGGTAGGACCGCCCCAGATAGAAGACATACGCATGCAGCCTAAACCAAGTTTAGACACGAGCGGTCCGTTTTTACCCAATTGGATTTTTGTAATGTTTTTCATGAAACAAAGATCAATATTCAGAAAACATATTGGTTGCGTCTACGGCTCAATTTAGTTGCTTGTACGGCTCATGTAAAGAGCCTGTAAGGTTCAAATTTGTCTTGAGTTCATGTTGTGATGGTGTGGAGGGGTTGATTGATATAGCGTGTATAAGTAGTATTACAGAGATAACGACAACAAGAAAATTAGTAAACAGTCTGTCATGCCGAACTTGTTTCGGCATCCCAAGCGCTAAGTAACCGGTTGCTGCGTCTCCGATTCAAGCCTCTAACATATCTGTGGGATGCTGAAACGAGTTCAGCATGACAGGTTATGGTAATAAAAAAGCCGGTATCTTTCAATACCGGCTTCCTGAATATTCAAAAAAACTTATGGCCCGCCAAGCACGTTGCCAAATTTGGCTTCACAGTCTTTATTGGGTAGTTAGCTTTTTTGACAGTGATGTTTGGTTAGCAAGCCACATTTCCACAGATTTTATTATTGTCCCAGTACCCAGTTTTTTGAAAACTCAATAAATGCTTTATTTACAAACGGAAATACGGTGACATTAGGAATGTGGTTAACTTCAAGCAAGTATCTTTTACCATTTATACCCACCATGTAATCAACACCCACAGTTTGTAAGCCAAAATGCTTAGCTATATTTTGACTGTCTAGTAAAAGCTCTTCGTCTACCTCCATCTCCCATGAGCCCTCATTGTGGATAGATTTTAACCAGCTTTCTCCCGTTAGCTTAATTTGCCAGTACTGATCGCCTACCAACATAATTCTTACTGCTTCGCCCATTATAAACTCTTCGATTACTGAGGTCTCAGTACTCGTCCAGTCGCCGTTGAATTTACTTTTATCTTCGCCGCAATGCCAAATACCCCACTTTGCTACAACTTCGGTTGATGCAGTATATTCTTGGCAGCCTATAACCATTCCACGCTTAATACCCGAAAATTTAGATACCCTTAAAGATCTTACTAATCCAGGTATACGCTGGCGTAAGTCCATCATGCCTAACGCTCCGGGCAAGCAGGGGCCGTTCCAAAGTGCTAAAAGTGTGATGAAATCAAAATCATTTTCATAGATACCATGAAATATAACCTTATCAACCGAAAGAAATTTTCCAGGAGAAGTAGCGCTTTCAACAAATAATATGCCTTCTTCTAATTTTACTTTTGGAAGTACTTCATAATGTACTATTAAGTACTCAAAGCCTAAATCTTGTTTAATTGCTTTAACTTCCGAGTGTTCTAATCCTACTATCAGGATTCTTTTCTTGTCCATTGATATCAGTTATAAATGATTTGATTAAGTAACAAAAAAGCCGGTATGAAAATCATACCGGCTTCCTAAAGTGTGATTTTCTTTTATTTATTGTCCTTGTCCGCCAAGTACGTTGCCAAATTTGGCTTCGTAGCCTTTGTATTGGGCGCTTAGCTTCTTAAATAATGCCGTTTGGTGGTTGGTATTGGTTAACTCCATTAATCCGTTCAGCATGTACATACCTAACTGCACGTCGCGCTGGTTAACTTCGCCGCCGCCGTTTTGCATTACGGTGGCATTATAGTCTAACGAGTTCTTTACAAAATCGTCTAACTGGTTAATCCACTTGCTGCCTAACTGGGTTTGCCCCAATTGGTAAGCGGTGGTGGTAATGTAATATTTACGCAGGGCTACTTCGCCAAACGGGATGCTGGCCGGTATTACTTCGTCATAACGTTTTAAGGCGTTAACGGCTAAATCGGTATGGCCGTCTTTAGCCAGGTTAGCCGCAAGCGAGTTAAATTGTTTAATGATAATAGGGTAGAACATGGTGGTCGACTCATGATCAAGGTAGCGGGCATTTTTCATATTGCCATACTTAAACTTAGTCATCATATTGTTGTACATTACCAGGCTGTTTACCGGCTCGGGCGCGTCGGCAGCAGTATCGGCTTTTAAGGGCTGCAGGTGGTAGGCAAAGCCTTCATCGTGCATGTACTTATCCAGGCCCATCATGTTTTCGTTACCTACGGTAATGGCAAAATAAACAGGGCGTTTCCAGTTGTTGTGTGCTAAAATATCTATCAGGGCCAGGTTATCCTTAGTTACATAGTTAGATGCGTATTTCCAGGTCATGGCCGGCACGATCAGGTCTTTTTGAGCAGCGCTTACCGTACCTGTTTTAATCAACTCATCGGCGTTGATGGTCATTTTAAAGTTTTTGGTAGGCAGGTAGTTTAGCGACATGCCATTTTCGTACTGCACTTTGGCCTCCGGGTTATCCGACGTTAAAAAGTCGAACACTTCTTTCAGTTCCGTAGTATCCTTTACGTTCATCTGGTCGTTCCAGTAAATAACGTCGCGCACACCGGCTGCAAACTTTTCGTTAGGCATGGTAATAGGCAACGGTGCCGAAGCATTCATTTGCTGCTTCATCTGGCGTATATACCAATCGGTACCCAATAAGCTTAAGTTCACAATGCGTACATCGGGGCGTATACCTTCTACCTCTTGTGCGTACCAAAGCGGGTAGGTATCATTATCGCCATAGGTAAACAAGATGGCGTTAGGTGCGCAGCTATTGAGGTAATTGCTGGCCATATCGCGCGGGGTAGTTTTGGTAGAGCGGTCGTGGTCATCCCATTCCTGGCTGGCCATGAGTACCGGTGCAGCTAATAAGCAAAGCACCGTGGCTATGGTAGCACCTGTTTTAGGGCTGATAGATTTAACCTTATTAAACAGATCGGCCAGGAACAATACGCCTAAACCAATCCAAATGGCAAACACATAGAAAGAGCCTACGTACGCATAATCACGCTCGCGCGGTTGCAATGGGTTTTGGTTGAGGTAAAGCACAATGGCTAAACCGGTAAAAAAGAATAATACGGCTACTACTCCGGCATCGCGCTTGTTGTTTCTAAAATGGTAGATCAATCCTAAAATACCAATTATGAAAGGCAGAGCAAACAGGCGGTTATAAGCCTTGCTTTGGGTAACCGTATAAGGCAGAGGTTTACCTACGTTTATACCGCTAATCCAGTTACCATCGGTGCCGTTACTGTCGTTCTGGCCATCCATATCGTTACTGCGGCCCCAAAAGTTCCATAAGAAATAGCGGTTATACATTTGCTGTATTTGCCAGCTAAAGAAGAAACCCAGGTTATGTTTCATGGTAGGGGCTTCTTCAGGCGTCATCCCCATCCACTGGCGGTAAAAAGCAGCCTGACCGGGTTTATCATCATACATGCGTGGGAAAAGCGTGTTATGATCATAAACGGTATTGGTTTTTTTACCCGCTATTTCATACTTAGTAGCGCCGCGGCGGTAAATAGTAGCCCCTTCGGTTTGTTCAACCGCTTTGCCATCAAAATACTGACCGTAAATTAATGGAGTTTCGCCATACTGGTCGCGGTTTAAGTAACTGTTCAGCGCAAATGCATCTTGTGGATCGCTGTTGTTAAGATTAGTACCTGCCTTGGCACGCACTATGATCATCACAAAAGAGCTATAACCTAACAAAATGAACATGGTACATAACAGCACCATATTTAACGAGTAGCGTTTTTGGCGTACTTTTAAAACATACTCCAGCAAAGCTAAAACGGCAATGGCGGCAATTAAGCCTACAATACCGCTACTAATGGTTAAGGCAATAATAAAGGCGGCAATGGCAGCAATTAAAGCGCCTTTTGATTGTGTAACCGAGTAGTAAATACCGGCCACCAAAGTTGTGATCAACAACAGATAAAACACAATAGCACCACTGTTAAAGCTAAAGCCTAAGCTGTTTACAAAAAGAAGATCGGCAAAGGCAGCACCTTTAACCGTAAACTGGATAATGCCCCAAAGCACTAAACCTAATACTACAATACCTACGGCAAATGAAGCAATGGTACCCCAATTGGTAACTGTTTTAGCGCGGCGGAAGTATATAATTAGGGCAATAACCGGTATTACCAGCAAGTTTAACAAGTGAATACCTATAGATAAGCCCATGATGTAGGCAATAAAAACGATCCAGCGGTCGGCACCGGGCTCATCGGCATGGGCATCAAATTTAAGGATGGCCCAAAATACAATGGCCGTACATAACGATGATTGCGCATAAACCTCCGACTCTACCGCAGAGAACCAAAACGTATCAGAGAAAGTATAAGCCAGTGCACCTACCAAACCCGAGCCTATAATAAGGATCATGTTGGTGGTGGTCATATCTTCCACTTTTTTAACTAATATTTTTTTAGCCAGCATGGTTATGCTCCAAAACAGGAACAAAATAGTGGCTGCACTGGCTAGGGCCGATGCCATATTGGTCCAGAAAGCTACGCGGGTAACATCGCCAAAAGAAAGGAGCGAAAATACTTTACCAATCATGGTAAACAGGGGTGCACCCGGTTGGTGGGCTACCTGCAGGCGGTAAGCGCAGGCAATAAATTCGCCGCAATCCCAAAAACTGGTGTAGGGCTCCAGGGTTAGAGTGTAAGTAATGGCGGCAATTAAGAAAGCCAGCCAGCCAAAAAGGTTATTGATCTTGGTATAATTCATGTCCAAACTCTACAATTTGCTTTACAAAATTTAAGCTGACGAAATTAATAAAACTCTGCTTAGTTAAGTTAATTAGTTGAAATTAAAGCCCCTCCCCAGCCCTCCCCGGGAGGGAGGGAGTTATTGACTATCAATTATGTTGAGCTTTCTAAAGCCCTCCCTCCCGGGGAGGGTTGGGAGGGGCTCTTATTTTTTTTGAAAAATATTTTTGCAGCTTCAGATTTTCACCTTACATTTGCATTCGATTTCGGAAGAGGATAACAAATCTGAAAGCGGATTGTCCGATAGTATAAAGGTAGTACGACGGTTTTTGGTACCGTTTGTCTAGGTTCGAATCCTGGTCGGACAACACAAAAGAGAAATTCGAATTTCGGAATGTCGAAATTCGAATTTTTCATTTATAGCAATGTTTATTTGTCTGAACCGGAATTTTCAGAATTAAAGAATTTACAGGATAAACAAGGGAGGGTAGTAATTTGCCCTTTGAACTTGTTTGGAATTTAAATTCGAAATTGAAAGTTCGAAATTCGAAATCAAGATATGCCGTTACAGTTCAACTCAGTTAAAGTATTTGCAGGCCCGGCAGCTAAAGATCTGGGTACCAAAATTGCAAGATCATACGATGGCCGCGAACTGGGCGATATGACCATTTCGAAATTCAGCGACGGAGAGTTTCAGCCGCACATTAACGAATCGGTACGGGGCTGCGATGTATTCTTTATACAAAGCACCAACCCACCAACAGATAACCTGATGGAACTGCTCATGATGATAGATGCCGCCCGTCGTGCATCGGCCCATTATGTAACTGCGGTAATCCCTTATTTCGGTTTAGCGCGTCAGGATCGTAAAGATAAGCCGCGTGTGGCCATTGGTGCTAAGCTGGTAGCTAACCTGTTAACCGCAGCGGGCGCCAACCGCGTAATGACCATGGATTTGCATGCTGCACAAATACAGGCGTTTTTTGACATCCCGGTCGATCATTTAGATGCTTCGATCATTTTTGTGCCTTACATTAAAAGCCTGGCCTTGCCAAACTTGACAATAGCATCGCCGGATATGGGTGGTTCTTACCGTGCCCGTACCTTTGCCAAGTTTTTTAACGCCGAGGTAGTTATATGCGATAAGCGCCGTAAGCGTGCCAACGAAATTGAAAGCATGACCATTATTGGTGATGTAACCGGGCAGGACATTGTACTGATTGATGATATTGTGGATACCGCCGGTACATTGGCTAAAGCCGCAGGTTTAATTATGGAGCGTGGCGCCCGCAGTGTACGTGCCGTATGTACGCACCCGGTATTATCGGGTAATGCGTATGAAACCATACAAAACTCGGCTTTAACCGAGTTGATCGTTACCGATACCATTCCTTTGAAACAGGAATGCAGCAAAATAAAAGTGTTATCAACTGCCGAGCTGTTTGGTAAAGCCATTGCTAATGTAAATGAGCATGGTTCTATTAGCCAGTTGTTTAAAATAGATTAAAACCCCTCCTAAATCCCCCCCAAAAGGGAGGACTTTAAGAGAATAACGATACCCTTATCTTACTCCCTCTCCTTTGGAGAGGGTTGGGGAGAGGTTTAACAAGTTAAAACAAAACAAGAAAATGAAATCAATTGCTATTAGCGGTTCTCCAAGAGAGAACGTAGGGAAACGCGACGCTAAAGAACTGCGTTATCAAGGTCAAGTGCCTGCAGTACTTTACGGTGGTGCTACACAAACCCACTTTTCAGTGTCCGCAGCTGATTTGAAACCGGTTGTTTACACACCCGTTGTTCAATTCATCGATTTAGACGTGGCCGGTGTTGCTTCACAAGCCATCATCAAAGACATGCAGTTTCACCCGTTAACCGACGAGATCCTGCACGTTGACTTTTTGTTACTGGACGAGAGCAAACCGGTAACTATTGAAATTCCGATTTTATTAACCGGTACATCGCCAGGTGTTAAAATGGGTGGTAAATTAACGCAAAAGTTACGTAAACTGCGTATCAAAGCTTTACCTAAAGATCATTTGGATACTATTGAAGTAAGCATAGAAGGTTTAGAGGTAGGTAGTTCAGTTCGTGTTAGAGACATCAAACTTCCAAATCTAACTATTACTAACACTCCAGAAGACACTATCTTATCTATCACCACTTCACGTGCCCTGCGTCAAGCCGAGCAAGAAGCTGCTTCAGGTAAGAAATAAGTTTCTTTTTGATTTAATAAAAAGGCAGTGCTTTGTTAAAGCCACTGCCTTTTTTTTTGACTTGGAGAAGAAGGACTTTTGGAGGAGGGACTTTTTTTAGTTAGTGGCATTAGCGATTGTTCTACAGAGTAATGGAATGTTTTTATTTTCGCGTATTACGTTTGAACATAAAATTAGCTGATTGAGTAATGGTAAAGCATAATTTCAGGCAATTAAACATTTGGAAAGATGCTGTTGATTTGGCGAAGGAAGTGTATCGGCTTACGCAATCGTTACCGTCTGAGCATAAGTATGGAATATCCAGTCAAATGTTTCGTGCCGCAGTATCCGTATCTTCAAATATTGCAGAAGGCTCTGCCAAAAACTCCCCAAAGGAATTTGTCTATTTTCTCAGCACAAGTTTAGGGTCGGCTTACGAATTAGAAACTCAATTGGTAATTTCAGGTCAATGTGGCTTGATTGATGTTCACCATATCGAACGCCTTATTGGTAAAGTTCAAATCTTGCAAAAACAGATCATGGCTTTCGTCAATGTTGTCAAGGCAACATAATTTACAGAGTCTTTCATCCTAAAATCTTCTTCTCAATGTCCTTCTTCAACAAGTCCATCCTCAATAAGTCTATAAATCCCCAAGTCTAAAATGAAATACCTAATAGTTGGCCTTGGCAACATTGGCCCCGAGTATAAAGACACCCGTCATAACATTGGTTTTATGATACTTGATGAACTGGCTAAACAGGAAAAGACCCAGTTTCATAATATGCGGCTGGCTTATTATACCGAGGTAAATTATAAAGGGCGCACGCTGTGCTTAATTAAACCAACTACTTATATGAACCTGAGCGGCAAAGCGCTCAACCACTGGATGCAACAATTGAAAGTGCCGTTGGAAAATGTGCTGGTGCTGGTTGATGACCTGGCCCTGCCTTTAGGTACCCTCCGCTTAAAGCCTAAGGGAAGTGCGGCCGGCCACAATGGCTTAAAAAATATTGAACAAGTGCTGAGCCACAATAACTACGCCCGCTTGCGCTTTGGTATAGACGACAATTACCCTAAGGGTCGCCAGGTAGATTATGTGCTGGGAGGTTTTGACGAGGATGAAAAGCCCGAGCTTCCTGCCCTGATAGACAGATCGATAGAGATGATCAAAAGTTTTGCTACCGCAGGTACCGAACTCACCATGACGCGTTTTAACAAGTGAGTACCTAAAAGTTAAATGTTTGTTAAAACTCCTTCAAAGTGTCAATAATTTGATGTTTTCGGGGTATTTTGCAATTATATTTTACCGCTACTGTAACGTTTTGTGTTTTTATCGCATCTTATGGATGTGCGCACTGTATACGGGGCGGCTGGCCTATGCCATCACAATTAATCTATGAATAAATTTATACTGACCTTAACAACTTTTATTTGTATTACTGCGTTTTCTTTTGCGCAAACTACAACACCGTCTACCGCTACCGTAAAAGGTTCAGTCATAGATTCGGCCAATAATCAACCTTTAGGCTATGTGACCATTGCCCTGGTAGATGCCACCACCAATCAGCCTGTAAAAAGTACTTTCTCTAAAGACGATGGTACGTTTATATTAACAGGCCTGGCCGAAAAATCGTATAAATTGGCACTGGTCAACGTAGGCTATGCCGGTAAGACCATTACCCTTACCGATTTAAAAGGCGTAAAAGATGTTGGTCGTTTGTTTATTTCGGCGGCTTCGGGCCAATTGAAAGAAGTTACCGTTTCGGCTGTTAGGCCCCTCATGAAACGCGAGGTAGACCGCATAGCCTTCGACGTGCAGGCCGACCCCGAAAATAAGGTACTCACCGTACTGGACATGATGCGCAAAGTGCCCCTGCTATCTGTAGATGCTACTGACCAGATCAAATTACAGGGAAATACCAACTTCAAGATCCTTATCAACGGCAAACCGTCGGCACTAATTGCTAAAAGTCCGAGCGATGTGTTCAGGGCTATGCCGGCCAGTAATATTGAAAAGATAGAGGTGATTACTACGCCACCGGCCAAGTACGATGCCGAGGGTTTGGCGGGTATCATCAACATTATTACCAAAAAGAATATTGACCAGGGTTATAACGGCAGCATTAATACCCGCTACAGTAACTTATGGGGACCAGGCGTTAATTTAAACCTAACCTACAAAAAAGGGAAGTTTGGTTTAGGCGGATATGCCGGTTACAACAAGCGCAACAATCTTACCACCGACTACAGTAACTTAAACAATAACTTTAAGGAAGATGGCACGCCCATATCAACCCTTAACCAAAATGGTAACCGCACTAACTCCGGTAACAATACATACGCCAGTACAGAGTTAAGCTACGAGGCCGACAGTTTAAATTTATTTACAGGCTCGTTTGAATATTATAAAGGCAACAATTACTCGGATGCTATGCAGTTCTCTAATTTAGAGAGCACCGATGCCAGTAGACGCAATGCGTACAGGTCGTTCAATAATAGCGATAACACTTACCGCGGTTTAAGCGCGGGCTTAGATTACCAATTAGGCTTTAAAAAGAATAAAGAACAAACCCTCACGGCATCGTACAAGTACAATTCCAACAAGAATATTCAATTCAACGATATTAGTTTTACAGAACGGGTAAGGTACACACAGCCCAATTACCAGCAGTTTAACAACTCGGGAGCTAATGAACATACCGCACAGTTAGATTACGTGCAGCCGTTTAAAAAACTAAATTTGGAAGCTGGTGCCAAAGCCATTTTCCGGAATAATTTTAGCGATAGCCGCAACGATACACTCACAGCAAACACCAATGCCTACGTAACTGATGCCCGGCAAAGCCAGGTATTCGATTACCAGCAAAACGTATACAGCGTTTATAATTCTTACCAATATAAGTTTAACGATAAGTGGGTAGCCAAGGGAGGTTTACGCCTGGAGCACACTACGGTGAATGCCAACAACGTGGTAGATCAAAAGTATTCTAACTTAATTCCTTCGTTATCTATACAGCGCTCATTTACTAGTAGCAGCTTAAACCTGGGCTATACCGACCGTATACAACGCCCCGGTATATGGCAGCTAAACCCGTTTGTAAACAGCCAAAACCCGCAGTTTATTGAGGTGGGTAATCCTAACCTGCGCCCGGTGGTAAACCATAGCGTTGAGCTTACATACAGCAACTTCAAGAAAGGGTCGTTCAACTTCGGCGTAAACTATAAGTTTGCCAACAACACGGTAGAAAGTATTACCACCATTAATACAGCAACAGCTGTTAGTGTAAGTACCTACGATAACGTAGGCTCTAACAAACGCCTTGGCGCCGACCTGAACATCAATTATCCGTTTACTTCTAAACTTAACTTTAACCTCAATAGCCAGTTGGTGCATGTATGGCTTAAAGGCTATGTAAACGGGGTATTGTATAACGCCAAAGGCTACCAGGGTCATAGCTTTGGTGGTTTAAGCTATAAGTTTGATAACGGCTACCGCCTGGGTGCCAATGTTGATTTTGATAGTCGCTACGTGTTGCTTCAAGGGCGCGATAACTATTGGTTAGGTTATTCGGCCAGTGCTTCTAAAGAGTTTTGGAATAAAAAAGCAACTATATCCGTATACGCCAATACACCTTTTCAAAAGTTCCGCACAATAGATAATACCATCCGCACGCCTACCTCGTACCAGCTTACGCTCAATAACCAGTATGCCCGTGCTATTAACATCAGCTTCAATTATAAATTTGGCAGCCTGGGTGGCGAACTGAAGAAGAGCAAGCGCAGCATCAGCAACGACGATGTAAGCGGTGGCGGCAGAAATTAATAACTTAGCCGCATGAAAGTATACGGCATTACCAACTGCAACACCGTTAAAAAAGCCATAGACTGGCTAAAGCAGCACAACGTTAACTACGAATTTCACGATTTTAAAAAGCTTGGCGTAAGCGCCGAAAAGCTGGCCGAGTGGAACGACAAAGCAGGTTACGAAAAGTTTTTAAACAAGCAGGGCCTTACCTGGCGCGGCCTGGATGCCGAAACCAAGGAAAGCGTGCATTCTGCTGCGGAAGCGTTACCATTATTGCAGCAAAAAACCAGTATGATCAAACGCCCGGTTATTGAAGACAACGGCTTTTTGTCTTTTGGTTTTGATGAGAAGGCCTATGCTCAACACTTTGGCAAATAGGCAGGCAAATATAATTTGGTAACAATCGGTTTACCTGTAAGTACAATAGCCTAAATAATCTTATTATTGCTTTTTAGTGCGCAATAAAATTTAACACATGAGATACAACTTTTTAGCCGGTCTTTCTCTGGCTTTGATGGCTGTTACCGGGCTGGCCAACGCCCAGGGGCAACAGCAGCAACAGGTAGATCCCAATGCTCCTGTTTCCAAATATAATTACCAGGAAGCTTTCGGGCCTTTGTTCTACACCAAGAATGGGAACGATTTTAGAGCCGCCAGCGGCGAGCCGGGGGCACGCTACTGGCAAAACCGGGCCGATTACCAGTTAACCGCCCGCCTTAACGATAAATCCAACGAAATTACCGGTACCGAGGCTTTAACCTACACCAATAACAGTCCGCAAAAACTGGGCTTTTTATGGATGCAGTTAGACCAGAACCTGTTTAAGCAAGATTCGCGCGGTAGCGCCATCATTCCGCCAAGTGGTAGCCGTAACGGCGGCCGCGGACAGGTGTTTGATGCCGGTTACAAAATTAAGTCGGTAAAAGTAAATGGTACCGATGTAAAGTACATGATCAACGATACCCGCATGCAAATCTTTTTAACCAAAGAAGTTGCACCCAATGGCGGGCAGGTAAAGGTAAACATCGAATACTCTTTTGTTGAGCCCGATTATGGGTCTGACCGTACCGGTATCCTGCAAACCAAAAATGGTAAAATATTTACCGTTGCGCAATGGTATCCGCGCATGTGCGTGTATGATGATGTAATGGGATGGAACACCGTGCCATATACAGGTCCGGGTGAGTTTTACCTGGAGTATGGCGATTTTGATGTAGCCATTACTGCACCATCAAACCACATAGTACTGGCATCGGGCGAATTGCAAAACCCGGGCGAGGTATATACTGCCGAGCAGCAAAAACGCTGGGCACAAGCCGCACAAAGCGAAAAAGCAGTAATTATCCGTAGTGCTGCCGAGGTAACTAATGCAGCTTCGCGTCCTTCAGGTAAATCTGAGCTAACCTGGCGCTTTAAAATCAAGAACGCACGCGATGTGGCCTGGTCTTCTTCGGCCGCCTTTATTGTTGATGCTGCCAAGATTAATTTGCCAAGTGGCAAAAAATGTATTTCGGTATCGGCTTATCCTGAAGAAAGCAATGGTGATGCCGCCTGGGGGCGTTCAACCGAGTATACTAAAAAAGCTATTGAGCATTACTCTAATAAATGGTTTGAGTTTCCTTACCCTGTAGCCTCAACCGTAGCCGGTATTGTAGGTGGTATGGAGTATCCGGGTATCGTATTTTGCGGTGCGCGTGCTAAAGGCTCGGGCCTTTGGGGGGTAAACGATCATGAGTTTGGCCATACCTGGTTCCCAATGATCGTGGGTTCAAACGAGCGCTTATACGGCTGGATGGATGAGGGCTTCAATACCTTCATTAACACCCTGAGCACCGATGCATTTAACAACGGCGAGTACAAACCAACCCGCCCAACCGATATGCACCGTGCAGGTGATTTTTACACCCGCCCAACTACTGAGGCTATCCTGAATACGCCGGCCGGTATTAAAGAACGTAACAACGGTACTTTACTATACTCAAAACCGGGTGCCGGTTTAACCTTGCTGCGCGAGCAGATCTTAGGTCCCGAGCGTTTCGATTTTGCTTTCCGTACCTATGTTGAGCGTTGGGCCTTTAAACACCCAACACCCGATGATTTCTTCCGTACTATGGAAAATGTATCTGGCGAAAGTTTGCAGTGGTTTTGGAGAGGCTGGTTTACCAACAACTGGCGTTTAGATGTAGGCGTTCGCGACGTGAAGTATGTAAGCGGCGATGCCTCACAAGGTGCCATGATCACTTTAGATAACCTGGAGAAAATGGCCATGCCGGTTATCCTGGAAATTAAACAAAAAGGTGGTAAAACAGAACGTATTAAATTGCCGGTAGAAATTTGGGAACGCAACAACACCTGGACTTTCAGGTACCCATCTACTTCAGAAATTGAAAGCGTTACCTATGACCCTGATAAAGTATTGCCCGACTTTAACGAGAGCAATAACGTTTGGAAAAAATAAATCAACATCGCTAACCGGCGATTTTGATCAATGACTTAAAAGGCTGCTTCCCAACAATGGGAAGCAGCCTTTTTTTATTTGGCAGGGATATTATAATGGATCAAATAAGTCATTTAAGTAAATGTGCCATTTGCAATTATTAAGCACTCGGTAAAAGGTGCTTTTGTAAACCGGTAAACTATTACAGCATCTGCCTGTATAATTATCGCTATTATCAGTTGCTGCAATTGTTCTCTGGCTTCTTATTTGTTAACTCAGTACTTAAACGCAACCATTATGACTTTACAAGACAGAATAAAAGAGAAAATTGACGGGCAATTAAAGGGAGAAGTGAACGGCGAAAGTGCCGATACACTTAGCCAGCTATTAACCGCCGATGTTAAATTTATTGCCACACAATTTGCTACTTATGCCGGTAAGCACCCAGAGCTGGAAGTGAACCAGTTGTTTGATGAGTGGTTTAACGATCATTTTAACGATCCGTTGATCAAAACATTTGAATAAGTGTAAAAATCGGTAAGTGTATTAGGTTGCGTTATTGCCGCCATTGTATTTACTTTGCCTGTAAGATCACTTCGGCCACTTGTTATGCATTACCTGTGTCTGTCAGGCGGCATGAGTGAGTTGTCGATTACATAATGTTGAAAGCCTTATTTGATGCTTTTGGTCCATAAAGCCTAAATTTTAACATTTCAAATGAAAACTATGCTGCTGTAACGCGGTTTTATTGCTATATAACTGATACATTATACCTATGAGAGCCACAACCTACCTGATAATGATTTGCCTTTGCCTTATAGGCATGGGTGCACAAGCACAACAAAATGTAATTAAGGGCCAGGTTATCGAAAGTGGTACCAACGCCAAAATGAGCAACGTTTTTATCAAGAATACCAACAACAGCCAGGCAGCCCTGAGTGATGATAACGGTAATTTTGAGATCAGGGGGATAATGGGCAACACCTTAATTATTTCATCGCCCGGCTACGTTTCAGATACGCTTTACGTTGCCGATATGAAATTTAAATACATTACTATGGCTCGTTTAGGTATAACGCTGGGCCAGGTAAACGTGCGCGGCGAAAGGTTTGACCCAAGGGCCGAATACCCGTCGGTATATCAAAAAAGTAAGGTTTACGTATTGTCGCCAACCACCTGGTTTGGTAAAGAAGCCAAAGATGCCCGCCGTCTTAAAAAATACTTTGCACAAGAGGTGAAAGAACGCCGTATCGACTCGGCATTTACACGTACCTACGTAAGCAGTATAGTGCCGTTAAAAGGACAGGATTTGGATGCATTTATGAACTTATACCGCCCAACGTACGAGTTTGTAACCAGCAACAATGCCGAATCTATGGCGGTTTACATCAACGATTCTTATAAGAAATACATGGCCCTGCCGCCCGAGAAAAGGGTAGTGCCTAAGTTGGAAACAACTGGTCAGTAATATTTCAGCAACTTCATTACGCCGAATTCTTTCGGATAAGTAAGCGCATTTAGCAGGGCATCACTTTAAAGAGTATGCCCTGTTAATCGTTTTATTTCATGCCATTTTACTTTGTGCTTACGGCGTCTCACTGCCAATTCCGTAAAAATGCCTAACTTCGTTCATGCAGTCGATAGACTTTAACCTGTTTAAATTTAACCTCTTCGATGTACTCGATGTACTGCTGGTAGCCTTGCTCATCTATCAGCTTTACAACCTGATACGGGGTACCATTGCCGCCAATATATTTATTGGTTTAGCTATGGTTTGCCTGCTGTATTTTGTGGTGAGGGCCTTAAACATGCGCCTGCTTACCGGCATTCTGGGCAACTTTATGAACGTGGGTATTATAGCGGTCATTGTGGTTTTTCAGCAAGAGATAAGGCGATTTTTATTACTGGTAGGCCGCAATGCCTCACTACAACGTAACCGCGCCTGGTGGCGGTATTTTTTGGGTAAAACCGATGTGGAAAAAGATAACTACAAGCGCATTAAGCCTATTATAGATGCTTGCAAAAGCATGAAGCAAACCCATACAGGCGCACTCATTGTTTTTGTGAAAGACTACGACGAACAGATCTACCAAAACAGCTGCGAGGTAATGGAGGCTAAAATATCAAAGCGCCTTATCGAAAGTATTTTTCAAAAGAACGGACCATTGCATGATGGTGCCGTTATTATATCGGGGAACAAGATCAAATCGGCCAGTTGCATTTTACCTCTTACCGATAATACCGATCTGCCCCCGCAGTTTGGTTTACGCCACCGGGCCGGCATTGGTGTTACCGAAGCTAATGATGCCACGGCCATCATCGTATCTGAAGAAACCGGTGAAATATCTTACGCCAAGCAAGGCCGTGTGAAGATGAATATCAGCTTCGCCGAGCTGGAAAAGCTGCTTAATAAGGATTATTAATCTATCAACTGGGGATGTATTTAGGGTAAGATAAATCCTCCTTATCAGGGCTGATTGTGCTCACTGATGTTGCCTGCTATTAAATTGACGAGAAGCCCATTTTTAACAAACAATCTAAATTATTGATAGTTAATTATATGCTTTTCGGGTATAACTGGGTAGTATTTAACGTTTGTTAAATTAAATATCTTTGATTATTCCGCAAGCATTTTAGAGCGAAGTACTTAACTTATGTCCGAACCCGATACTAACCAGCAGGCCGCAGAAATTGAACGTTTAAAGCGGGAAGTTGAACGCCTTACTGCCGAAAATCAATTGCTTTCTTCAGCAGCGGCCACTTGTAGAACGGATGCAGACACACAGGCGGATAATTTACTGGCCGGTCTGGCACAATTTAAGCTGATTGCCGATAATGTGCCAGTTATAGTTTGGACCGCCGACCCGCACGGAAATATAGATTATTTAAATAAGCGGTATACCGAGTATACAGGGTTGCCTGCCCAACAATCTCTTGGAAATAACTGGTACAGCATTGTACACGCCGATGATATTGAGCGCACAAGCCAGGTTTGGGCTCAATCTATACAGCACGGCACTAATTACGAAATTCAATACCGTTTCAGGCGTGGGTTAGATAACACGTACCGCTGGCAACTGGGCAAAGCGCTGCCCCTGAAAAACCACAATGGTAAGGTGATCAAATGGTTTGGTATCACTACCGATATTCATGAGCAAAAGCAGGCCGAACGCCAGAAAGATGAATTTTTGAGCATTGCCAGCCACGAGCTTAAAACGCCGCTTACTTCGGTAAAAGCGTTTATGCAGCTGGCGCTTAAAGGCATTATGCCCGAAGACAAGGCTTATAACTTTATCAATAAATCGGCAGCCCAGTTGGTACGTTTAGAAAGCCTGATCAATGATCTGCTCGACGTTTCCAAGATCAACGCCGGGAAGATGAATTATAACCTCGAACCTTTCGAGTTTAGTACCGCCCTTACCGAAACGGTAGAAAATATTCAGCAGGCCAATCAAAAATACCATATAATCATTGAGCGTAACGATGAGGTGGTATACAAGGGCGACAGGCTACGCATAGAGCAGGTGATTAACAATTTGATTGCCAACGCTATTAAGTATTCTCCAAACAGCGATAGGGTTGTTGTTCGTTCCGAATTAAAGCAAAATAATCTCATTGTTTCGGTACAGGATTTCGGTATCGGCATTGAGCCCGAAAACCTTACCAAGCTTTTTGATCGCTATTACAGGGTGGATAATACGTCTATGCGTTTTCAGGGACTGGGTTTAGGACTGTTTATCTCCTCCGAAATTATTAAACGGCACAACGGTAGTTTTTGGATTGAGAGCACACCAGGGGAGGGCTCAACGTTTTTTTTCTTGCTCCCTATTAATGGTAAGCAGGAGTTTATTGACATTGAAACCGATAATCAAACTTATTATAAAGGCAACTTCATTGAAATGAGGTATTTGCCTGAGCACCAATGGCTGGATGTGAACTGGTTGGGCTATCAGAACTTTGATTCAGTAAAAAAGGGCTGCATGATCATGCTCGATTTGCTGAAGAAGAATAACTGTTCGAAAGTGCTGAATGATAATACCTACGTAACGGGCAACTGGTCTGAAGCGGCCGATTGGGGCGGTGAGTTTTGGTTCCCGGCCATGCAGGAAGCCGGTTTAAAGCATTTCGCATGGATCTATTCGCCCAGCACCTTCAGCCGCATGTCGGCTCATAAAAGCATCGATATAACCATGGGTAAGGTGACTGCCCAGTTCTTCACCAGCGTTGATAAAGCCCGTACATGGCTTCAAAATATGGATTAATTGCGAACTGAATGTGCGGGATTTAAATTAAACCGCTACATTTAACTATAAATTATAACTGCCTTTTGTTTACCTATGTTAAAGTTTAAAACGCTTGCCGTATCCTTTTTAGCATTATTTTCTGCCACTGCATTTGCACAAGTGCGCCTGCCCAACGTACTGGGCAGCAATATGGTTTTGCAGCGTAATCAGCCCGTGCCGGTTTGGGGCTGGGTAAATCCGGGCAAAGCCGTAAAAGTAGCGTTCGGTGGCCAGGCTAAAGGCGCTGTGGCCGATGGTGCCGGTTATTTTAAAGTGGTTCTAAACCCGCTAAAGGCCAATACTTCACCGCAGGTAATGACCATTACTTCGGATACGGCTACCATTAAACTTCAAAATATTTTAGTGGGTGAGGTTTGGCTGTGCTCGGGCCAATCTAATATGGAATACACCATGAAGCTCATGAAAGGTTACGCCAAGCCTGCCAAAGGAGTTGATAGTGCCGAATTGGAGCTTACCAAAATTAACCCCAACATCCGCCTGTTCAAGGTAGAAAAAAAGCTGAGCTTTCCCGACGTTACCACCACCGGTTGGAACGAATGCCAGGGCGAAGCACTGGCGCAAACTTCGGCTGTGGGTTATTACTTTGCTAAAAATATTCAGGAAAAATTGAAGGTGCCGGTTGGTATTATAGCCTCCTCATGGGGTGGCAGCCGCATTGAACCATGGACACCACCATCGGGCTATGCCGCATTGCCTGCCTTTGCTAAAGAAGCAGCCGATGGTGATAAAATGCAGATGGACAGCATGGCACCGGGAAAGTATTATAAAAGTATGATTGAGCCGCTGGCTCCGTTTGCGCTGCATGGCGTATTGTGGTACCAGGGCGAAAGCAATGCCATGCTCAACGAACCCGGCATGCGCTACGCCGACAAAATGCAAGCCCTTGTGGATAGCTGGCGTAAACAATGGGGGAATGATAAAATGTCGTTTTACTCGGTGCTGATAGCACCTTACTACTACACCAAACGTAAGGATAAAATACCGCATACTACCGAAACGCTTCCCCTGTTTTGGGAGCAGCAGATCCAGTCTACCCGTATTTCAAACACGGGGATCATCACCATTACCGATTTGGTTGACGATTTGAAGAATATCCATCCGCCATACAAATGGGAGGTAGGCCGCCGCTTGGCTAACCTGGCCTTAGCTAAAGATTACGGCTTTAAAAAGATAACTTATAGCGGGCCTGTTTATGAGCGTATGGAAGTGAAAGGAGACAAAATTATCCTTCATTTTGCCAATGCCGATGGATTGAAAACCACCGATGGCAAGGCTCCCGACTTTTTCAGCATAGCCGGTACCGACGGCCAGTTTGCCGATGCGCAAGCGCAGATAGCAGGCAATACCGTTATCCTGTCAAATCCATCCATCAGCAAACCTGCTGCTGCCCGTTTTGCCTGGACAGAAGTTGCCCAGCCTAACTTAGCGAACAGTGCCGGTTTGCCCACGGTGCCTTTTCGTACCAACGGTTTGGAGTGGACTTATCAAAAATAAGCAGCAGGGCGGTAAGTATAGACGTCGTTATTGTTTATGTTTAAGATTTTATAGCTTAATTAACTGTCATTCCTATCAGTTTGTAGCCCTTCGCGGTACGTAGAAAAATAAAGCTTTCCTGGCTGTTCAGGGTTTTGTTTTTATTTAAAGTTTCTGTCAGTACACTATAAACGGGGTAGCGCTCTTTGTTGGGCATGCCGCAATCGGTATAATAGGGTTTGAATACTGCGTTATCATACGATAGGGCATAAAGGTCTTCATGGCTAATGTATGCCGAACGCTTACCTTGCTTAATGGCCTGCAATTTCTTAAGCACTAATGCCGAATACCGTTTAGTAAACGTTGCCAAGGCTATGGGCTTATCTCCCGACTTTTTGTGCCGCTCATCTACCATGACCTTACTAAAAGTGTTGGCCTGTAAGCTGCCTGCATTTAATTGGGGTAAATAGCTTTTATAAAACCAGTGCTTAAACTCTTTATCATAGTCAATAAACGAATAGTATTGCCCGTTAACGCCCTTCAGGTTTACATAAATAGCGGTATCTAAAGGCTGGCTGCCCACTTTTAGCGAATAAAAGTTCATGTGCCATATGACATCATCTTGCAGATTATCTACCAGGATTTGGTTTTTACTGTTAATGATGGCTGTAGTACCGTTCCAAAACCAATGCTCGCAAGGGTTGGCCGCATCATAGGGTTTGTTTTCATAACACATTCTTTTGCCGTTGCGTATGGTCAATGCCAGTCCGTTATAAAAGGGTTGGGCCGAATTATAAACTGCGGGGATAACTACCTTGCCGTTCTTGTTAAAGAAGCCTACTTTATCTGTCTTTTTATCATAAAACCTGATCTTCTCCTCGCTTTCGCAATCGGTGGTGAAATCCCAAACGTAGAGGGTGTCTTTGCCCACCTTTTTGCCATTTTTAAGCAGGTAATAATTGATGAATTTGTTATTGGAGGCTTGCTCATTTACCGGTACAATGTTTCTGAAAACGCCGGTATGGGTAAATAAGCTAAACTTAGCCGGTATTTTGATTTTGCCCTGCGCATCTTTATAGCCGGTGAGTTCGGTTTTTTTATCGTAGTAGCTATACCACAAGTTTTGCTGGGCGTTAACTTTAGTGTATAGTAGACAGACAACCAAGAATAGCAGCAGCTTTTTCATAGGTTACAAGGTAAGTAGATTTTGTATGCTAAGGAAATGTACAACGGCTAAACCCAATTGCATTAAACTTAGGCTTTAAAACTAACTAAGGAACAGAACAGCCAACAGCGCCAATATAGCAGGTAAACCTTGTTTTAACATAATAGATTTAGAAACGCTGATGGCCCCATAAGTAGCTGCAATGATAACGCACGATAAGAAAAATAGGGCTACATTTTTAGCCCAAACATTATCGCTGATGAGCAAAGACCAAATAAGCCCTGCCGACAAGAAGCCGTTATACAATCCCTGATTGGCAGCCAGCCCTTTAGTAGGTGTAAACAAATGCTCAGGCAGCGAGGTGAAAGTGCTTTTTCCCTTAGTTTCCCAGGCAAACATTTCTATCCATAAAATATACAGATGCTCTAAGGCAACCACCGCTACTAAAACTATTGGAAGAGTTTTCATAGTATGAATGTAGTGTTTAATGGTGGTAAAAGGTTGTAACTTATGTTTTTAAACAGAGTTTACTAAAATGCTTGCGTGAGCGAGAGATGTTACTTAGTTATCACACGCCACAGGCGTGCGCCAGCATAAGGGCCCACGGACAGCGGCGACGGGGAACACTAAATTGTGGATGTTTCTATCGAACGTGCCATCAGTACTAATTTTCGTTTTTGTAAAGCCATGTGATGTTTAATAGTTAGATCATAATCGTTTTCTTCATCACCACGCTTACTAACCAGTACAAATAGTTCTATTCCCATTAAGAATGTTAACCATAAAATCCAGATAATTAATGCTACACGAGAGCCTTTTATTAGATCAACCATCACTATTAATTCATCTAAAAATCCGGTATTTCCTTTAATTTCTGCTTCTAATTTTGTCCTTAGTTCAATTAAAGAAGACTCTTTTACAGACTTATCAGCTCTTAGATCTGCAAGTTGTTTATTAAGGGGAGCTAACAAAGCAATATTAGGGTTAAGTATAGATGTCATTGACACTGTATTCTCCTTGACCATTTTGACGGACTCTTTTGTAGCATTAGATGAATCGTGACTGGTTGTAATCACTGGTTTTAAGACACTTTGTGTTGTGACCGATTGTACAGTCTTGTTCAATGTAACATCTTTTGTTATTCTTTTTATTTCATCATCTTTCGCAGTTATAGATTCTTGAAGTTGCGTAATCTGGCTTTTTAATTCTTTTGCTCTTTCTGGTAATATTCTACTGACCTTTTTATTTAAGGTTTCAATTTTCCCTAACTCTATATCTTTTTGGAAAATTATTTGATCAATTATAATTGAACCAATCAATCCCATCGCAAGAGCGATTATTACTCTGAAATAATACATCAACTTATTTACATTGGTTGAAAGTATTATTTGCCTTTCGATTTGAATAATTATGAAGCATAGTACCCCTCCGCCGAGGAGAGAACCCCAAATCCCACCGCTTAGATATCGATCTGTAAAAACAAAGCCTATAAAAGACCAAAGTACACAAACGATTAGCATAGCAGAGGTGTATCTCTTTAATGCTTTCATCGCTACTTCACTGGAAGCCATTAAAATATTGTAATTGTAACCAGTAAGAAAGCACCCAAATTTTGTCCACCAATTTTTCATGTACTAAAACCTTTTTGTGAGAATATTATGATGGGAAATCGCAGCCAACCCATTTTTAAATCCTCGAGTATAGCTTAATAAAATTCCTTTGCAGTCCCCGATATTATTTTCTGCGTCTTTCTCAATTTTATTAACTTTTTCCATGTGGCCAATGGCTGTTCGCTTTTTCATTTCCAATTCTTCAACAATATCTACCATGCCACTACGGCCTCTGCTCAGTATATGATATTCCGTTTCTTGAATGAAATCTTCATAAAATGTTTTTACCTTATTAATAGTACGTACTAATTCATTTTTCAGTGCATCAAGATTTTGATCAAGATGGCTTGTATCAGGATTTAATAAGGCATCGTCATAGCCCTTTGCTTCGTGGTTGCGATCTAAAAAAGTATACAGTAGTGCAATATTATTATCAATTATATTATTATTGGAAATGTCCATTATTGGTTTAGGTGTATTTGTATAAAATTTAGAGGTTTGAGCCGTTTCTGGTTGTGATAAATTAGCTTCAACAAATATGTTTTCCTCAATTTCAGGGAGAGGTTTCTCATACTCTGATGAAGATATTGGTTCAACTTGTTGAGAATTTAGCTCAACTTCGTCACGTTTTAAAAAGTTGAATATACTCACTATTAAATAGATAAGGTTGGTACTTTGAATTTATTATGACCTCTGTTATGGCATTTCTTACACAATGTTATTAACAGATTTTCGGGATAATCCCAAGGCGGCTTGAATTGACTTTCAGCCTTAATATAATGGTACTGCCTATGATGGACTTGTAGTTCTTGTGTATTATTACATATTATGCACTGGTTTCTATCTCTTGCTAATATATCTAAGCGTTTTGTCCGCCATCTCTCATCAAAAAGCAATTGACCATAGGTGCCATGAGCAGGGACATTTCCCTCGTGTTTTTCTGTTATTTGTTGAACAGGGGTGTTTTTACTTAAATAAAGGGTATTAGATATGCGCCTTGTGACATTTAAAGCAGGGTATCGGTATTTTTCCATATTTAAGTTTCTTAAAACTATGAATAATATTTTCAAATCCAATATTATACGATACGGATAACTAAAATAAGATTAATATTGATCTCCTCTTATTCTCCCCAGTCGTCCGTAGTCTCTGACTACGGACGACTATACAAGCAAACTCTGTCTGCCTTAATTAATCCTCCACACTCTCCAATATCTTCCCCGGTTGTTTAAAATTACTCCTTACAAAGTGGCACCAGTCGCAGTCTTGCTTGCCACAGCCGGTCGCAAAATCGTGGGCCATAATTTTGGTGTATGTTTCGGTGAGCTGGCGGGTTACGGTGGTTACGTCGTCGGGGGCTGCTACAATTTTTTCTTTGTGATACTGGCCGTCTATGGGTTCTATAAATTCAAAAACGGTGCTCATTACGTGCCAGTCTTTACTGCGGTCGTTGTCGATGAGCATTTTGTAGAAAACGGCCTGGCGCCAGTAGTCGCCGCCGTTGGGGTTGTCGGCGGTGGGGCGCTGCAGTTTGTCTTTAGCGTATTTGAGTTTGCCGGTTTTATAATCTACAATGGTCACCTGGCGGCCGTCAAATTCTATCTTATCTAAATGGCCTTTTACCGGGATGCCGTTAATGGTGAGGTTGCGCATGGCAAACTCCACCTTGGCCACCTTGTTCCATTGATAGAGGTTTTGCTCATAGTAGGCAGGGAGTATCTTGTCGCCATAATCCATCCGCAGGCTAAATTCTTCCTTGGTAAAGGCATCGCGGTTACGGAACATGAACCAGCGAAACTCGCGCATAAAATCTTCTACCGGCGGAAACTGGCTGTCGCTCTTGGTCATGCGGTCGAACACCTTGTACAAAGCATGGTGCACCGCCGACCCAAAGGCCATAGCCGGACTTTTACCTGCTGGCACCCGTATCAAATTTTGAAAGTAAAACTTCAGCGGACAATCCAGATAACTATTCAAGTGCGTAACCGACAGCACGTAGCCTTGCAGCAGCTGGTTAATGTAATTCTTATCCAGCAGTTGCACCACCGGCTTATCGGCTTCGCTAAACTGGGTGGCAAACCAGGCCAGCAGCGCATCTTCGTTTACCTGCGGGTATTGCACCTGCAGGGGAGTGGTGGCCAGTATTTCGCCCACAAACTGCGAGGCTTCCTGGTCTTTGGCATTGCGGTCTTTAGTGCTGTACGATATGCTTAAACACTGCCTGGCCCGGGTAATGGCCACGTAAAATAACCGGCGCGATTCTTCCTGCTGGGCGCTGTCGTCGCCACTGGTTTGCATCAGCGTATCGGGGAAGCTAAAGCCCGTGTTGCGGCCCTTGGCATCCCATATTTTTTTGTTGCAGCCAATGAGGAAAACATGCTCAAACTCCAGTCCCTTAGAACCATGCGCAGTTAAAAAATTAACGCCGTTTTCGGGGTGGATCACCTGGTGCAGTTCCATGCGGATGTTGTGCTTCTTCATGGTTTCCACGGTCTGCATTACATCTTTCAGCTTCACGTCAGGTGTGCGGCGCGCTTCATCGCGCACAAAGTTGAACAGGCTGGTGAGCACTTCCATGTGCCAGCCCTTATCGGGCTGCTGCATTACGTAGCGCAAAATGCCCAGCGTGGTTATTACCTGCTGAAACAACTGTTGTAAGCTGAGGCTTACCGAGGCTTTGAGCAATTCGTTAATGCCGTCGATGAGCTGGCGCATTTCGGCCTGTGCATCGGGCGCGTCGAACAGGTTGCCTTGCCTTGCAGGTTTCAACTCGCTTACGTAACGGCGAATAGAGGTCTTTTGCTCGTTAAGGGCCACATTATAGTTGGCTTTAGATACCGCTATGCTGGCCTTGGCAATTTCGATAGGCGGGATGCTGAAAAAATCGTAATGCAGTATCTCGAACAGTAATTCATCGCCGCTATAGGGCGAATCCATTTCCATGGTGAGGTACTGCAAAATATTGATGATCTTCTCGCCAAAAGGCAGGGTCAAAATGTCGATCTTGCGCTTAGTGTTCACCGCAATTTTGCGGGCATCAAGGTAATGGATCAGTTGGTCTACCTGGCTGTGGTTACGGTAAATCACGGCAATTTCGGCCGGGTCGGTGCCCTGGGTAATCAGGTCTTCAATCTGGATGGCCACGTCTACCAGTTCCTGGTCGGGGTTGGCATACTCGCAAATCACAGGCTCCACCGCTTCCAGTTCAAAGCGTGGATGGGCCGCCTGCAAGTTCTTATCTAAGCGTAGCTGACTCGTCAACCTTTCCTGGTTATTGCTGATGAGCATCCGCGATATATCCAGGATGGCTTGGTTGGAGCGGTAGTTTTGCTTCAACACCACCGTGTGCAGGGTGTCTACATAATCGCCTGCAAAATCGAGAATGTTCTTCATGTTGGCACCCTGAAAACGGAAGATAGACTGGTCATCATCGCCCACCACAAAAACGTTGGGGGTATCCCAGTAGGTGAGCATGAATTTGAGGAGCTCGTTTTGCGAACCGCTGGTATCCTGAAACTCATCTACCAAAATGTACTGAAAACGTTCCTGGTAACGGCGCAGCAGGTCTTCATTATCGCGGAAAGCGCGCAGCACCCAAATGATCATGTCGTCATAATCATAACTGCCGCGTGTTTTCATTTTGGCCTCGTAATTGGCAAATTCGCCCACGGCGCAAAGCAGTTTAGCCATTACCTCTTTGGCGGCATCAATGTCTTTTTGCTTAACATCGCCTTTTTGGATGCCTTTGGCGGCGTTGGGACGTTTGTAAATAAACTCCTCGCGGTTAGGCAAATCGTCCAGGTATTCCTGCACTGCTTTCTCAATCATATCCAGCTGCCAGTTCTCACGTTTCATGGTGCTGAACAGGCTTTTAAGGCGGGGCACGTCGTAGTAAATATCGCCGGTGAAGCGCTTGAGCAGGTGGTCTTTATCAAACTCATCCACCAGTTCGCGGAAAAGCATGGCGCTGTCCAGGTCGGTCAGCGGTTCCAGGCTTAGCTTGCCAAAGTAATCGAGGTTTTCCTGGATAATATCGTTGCAAAACGCATGAAACGTATAAATGCTAATGCGGTAAGCATCAGGGCCAATAAACTCAAACAAACGCTTGCGCATGGCCACAGCACCGGCATCGGTATAGGTCAAACACAAGATCTCGTTGGGCTGGGCATCGGTCTCTAATAATATCTTGCCAATACGGGCGGCCAGTATCTGCGTTTTACCGGTACCGGGGCCGGCTACCACCAAAACGGGGCCATCTACCTTGTTCACGGCGGCCAGCTGTTCGGCGTTTAACTGGGCCAGTATATCTTGAAATTTTTGATTGTATTTTTCGGAAGGGGACTGCATCATCACAAAAGTAAAGATACGGAAAGCCAAGGAATTTAGTATGGAGAAAGGATTTGGGGAGGAAGGAGTTTTGCAAAAAGAGTGAGGACCCAAAATTGTAGACGTATGGAGAAAGGATAAGTGTCTTGACTCTTGGCTTTGTACTCTTGACTCCCTTTTAAGGGCGTTACCTTCGGGGCTGGCTTATCCGCTCATACCGCACAGGCCTTAGCCACGGGCCGGTATCCGCTCCTATCCTTAACGCTGAAAACAAGTCGTGTTAATTGTATTGTCCCTGAATGCTGACTTCTAACTTGTGGATATATATAAATACCTAATTTTTTGTAGTTTAGTAAGCAACAACCAAACCATGTTGCTGCGTATATATTTATCACTATTTCTTACACTTTGTTGTGCAACGGTATCCCTCGCCGAAACTTTTGTGGTAATTAGTAATGCCGATGCAGGCCCCGGCACACTGCGCGAAGCTTTGACCAAAGCGGCCGCTAATGGCAATACAGAAAAGGATTATATCAACTTTAATTTGCCGGATGTGAGCGAGGCCGGGCGCACGATTAATTTGACAAGTGATTTACCCGATTTAAGTTCAAATTTATCAATTGACGGATCAACTCAAAATGGAGCGAAATTAGGTTTAAGCAGCGCTAAGGTTATCCTCAAAACGCTTCGTAACAAAATCACAATTATATTATTTAAAGGGAAAGATGTAGAGCAGGTGGAATTTTATGGACTATATTTTTTAGATACTTCTAATCCATGCATTTCCGATCCAGATGCGGCGGCTCATACAACCATGCAAATTACAAATGCAAAAAATATCATAATTGGCGGTCAAAATAAAGGAAATGTTTTTAATGGGTATAACTATGGAAATCTGCGTTTTAAAAATATAGATGGGATTGAGTTTGCAGATAATTTGTTCGGCCAAAGTCCATATGCTTTTCAGGCTGTTTGTTCAGGCGGAATTGATTTAAATGAAGTAACTAATGTTAATATAGGAGGCACTAATAAAACTAATACATTTATTAGTGGACTTACCATTACACTTAAGCAAACACAAACAACAAGTGCATTTAATATAATTAATAACTATTTTTCTATTTATAGTGATGGCGTAACAACCGATCATTCTTTCGATGGTACCAGTATCGTAGTATCAGGTAGTATTATTAACACTACAGATGTTCAACCGAAGGTTAAGTTCTTATTTAGAGATAATCTCATGACCCATTTTTCTACCGGGGCTATAAAGTTCTATTCTGTAGATGGAAATATAAACATTGAGCACAACTGGTTTGGAATTGATAAAAGTGGTATCATACCACTTAATTTAAAAAAGGCTCATCCCGGCGACGGGGTTGCAGTTTTTCTGGAAAGTGTAAATGCAGAAGTAGTGATAGGAAGTGAGAATCCTGACGATGGAAACAAGATAGCCTATACAACTACTGGGATAGTTAACTGGAATTCGAAATATGTTAAAGTGCTCCGTAACTCTTTCAAATGTGTAACATATAAAGAATACAGCGCCAATGGGTTAATTACCATTCCTACAATAACAACTTCACAGCTTACAGCTTCGTATATAAAAGGGCTTGCAACTCCAGGTGCCTCGGTTGATGTTTTTGCCAGTGATGACTGTACGAATTGTTCTCCTGAAACCTTTATCGGCAATACAATCGCATCGTCTACAGGCGAATGGCAATATAATTTTACAAAATCTTATACACGAAGTATTATTGCTAATGCACACGTACTAAAGCAGTCATCCCACTTCACTAAACCTTTGATTAACGCAGCCAAAGTAGTGGTAACTAATTTTGATTGTGGACAAAGTGGTAAAATAGCAGGTATAGAGGTAAGTAATACAGAAAAGATAAAATGGATTAATGAGAAAGGAGAAATCGTTTCTACTGAATTAGAATTGAAGAATGCTGTTCCTGGTAGATATAAGTTAATTATTGGTGAGTTTTGCACAGTCGAATCTGATTATTTTACCATACAAGATGCAAGACCACAGATATATAGCTCTTTTATAGCAGTAAAGAATTCGGAGTGTGGTAAGTCAAATGGTAGCATCACAAATCTTTTTGCATCAACCTCCAGTGGTAGTCAGTTAACTTATGCATGGTTTGATCAGGACGGTAAACAAGTTGCTCAGACAAGAGACATCACAAACTTGGCTGCAGGAAATTATACAATTAAAGTTAGTTCCTCAAGTTGCACAACAGAATATGGCCCCATTACCATCAAGAACACCACCGGCCCCAATATCGACGAAACCACCGCCTCCATCCAATCTACCCCGTGTAATCAAAGTACCGGCGGTGTAATTAACTTAACTATTACAGGTGGCACAGGAACACTCAAATACAGCTGGAAAAATGCTCAAAACCAAGTGGTAGCTACTACTAAAGACCTGAAAAATCAGCCCGCCGGGAAGTATATCTTGCAGGTGAACGATGATTCGGACTGCGGGCCGGTGTACTCATCGGCATTTGAAATAACGGAGACCAATAGCATTATCATTGATGTATCGGGCGTTAACCAAACCAATACTACCTGCAATAATAACAATGGAAGCATTACCGGTATAAATACTATAGGGGCCAGTACGTACGAATGGCGGGATAACAACGACCAACTGGTGGGCACTACTTTAAATTTAAGCAATGTTGGGCCGGGTAAGTACCATTTGGTGGCTTTAAATGCTACTTGTAGTAAAGTAAGCATGGAGTATACTATTGTTAAACAACAAATCAATAGTGGTTATACATCTACTAAAGTGTTAACCCCAGCTTATTGCAACCAAGATAATGGCAGTATACAAGTGATCTTCGACACTCAACAACCAAAGGCAGTACGCTGGGAGAATAATAGCGGGGTAACCATCGGGCATAATGCGTTGTTGCAAAATTTGGATGCCGGTACTTATCAACTCTACGTGACTGATGATAACGGTTGCGAGAGCGCCTATCTGGCATATGCCATTAGCCGTATTGCACCTATGGAAATTACACTTAATTCGGAAGTGAAAACAGATGACCAGTGCACGCAAAAGTTAGGCAGTATTCAAAATGTGGCTATTACAGGTGGAAAGCAGCCTTATACCTATAAATGGCTCAACAGCGCAGGTGGACAAATAGCCTCAACCGCTGCATTAATTAACGTGACCGAAGGTACTTACGAATTGCAGGTAACAGATGCCACCGGCTGCGACATGGTGAGCCATACGTATACCATACAAAACCAAACATCGGCTTTAGCTGCTCCTGTGGTGGCTTCTAACATTCAGCTTTGCGGGCCGGGGCAGGCTGTGGTTAATGTTGCCAATCCGGGTACGGGGTATACTTACCGTATTTATGATAGCAAAACCGGCAATAAGGTTATTGCCGAACAAAAAAGCAGCAGGTTAACTGTTAATGTAAAAGATAGCCGAAGCATTTACATAAGCCGCTTATTGGGTAGTTGTGAAAGCCAGCGTACCGAAGTACTGGTTGCGGTAGGTGTTTCAGGCACCACCATACCCAATACCATTACGCCTAATGGCGACGGGATAAATGATCTATGGCAAATTAAAGGAATGGAAAATTACCCTGCGGCGCAGGTTCAACTCTTTAACCGCAATGGGCAAAAAGTTTTTGAGTCAAGAGGATATGCATCAGCTTTTGATGGTACGCGTAACGGGCAGCCCTTACCGATAGGTACTTATTTTTATATTATTAATCTTGGTTCGGGCTGTAATTTGTTTTCGGGAAGTCTTACCATTATCAGATGATTGCTATATAGTCACTAGTAACTTCATAACTGGAGTAACCAATGGAGCATTACCAGTGGGATAGTTTGCTTGGGTTATAGCAATACCCGGCGTAATATCAACGCTCAAATTGCGGTCAATACTATACGAGTGAATGAACTTGGCGTCAATGTAAGCATCTATGACCTGTACGCCCCAAAAGCCTATAAAGCTAAGTACGCTTAATTGCATATTGCGCTGGTAATTGCTTTGTATATTATCAAGGCGGCTTGGGGTAGACCCGCTGTTTTGTTCGTATAAGGTGCGTACCGGGTCGCCTACGGGCGGGCGCGGGCGGGTTGGGTCATTCACCAACTTATAAACTTCAAGATATTGTTTATAACTGCGCTGGCTCACCACCACCGATCTGCCGAATAAGCCCAGCGTAGTGTAAACAATAGGAAGTTTCCACCAGGTGCGGTTGTACACTTGTCCCCAGCCCGGTATTACGGCCGACCTCCTAACGGCTATGGCCGGTTTGTGCGTGGTATCGGGCCGGTTAAGGTGTTTTCTGGCTTTCTTTAAGATTTTGCCAGTATCTAAGTTAAAGGTAGCAGCTGAACCAAAGCGCTGGTTGGTTTTAAATAGAGTGCTGGTTTGTGCAAAAACAAACGAATGTAAAAGCGTAAGCGAAAAAATAAGCCCCAGGGTTTTGCAAATAAGTGATGGCATAGTAAGGTTGTGTTTTTATGAAACTGCACAACTTTAAGTTTATTGCAGACAGGCCCTGCTTATTTAAAAACTTTAAAGCCGACTACTGTACTTCTGTGGCATTAAAGGTGATAGCCCTGCGGGTTTTCAAATTGAAAGTGAGCGAATCGGCAGTTAAGGCATTCTCTTTAAATGAAGGTTTGAGGCTTTCTATTTTGGCATGTTTGGCAAATATGGTACCGTTGGTTTTATTGATTCTGATGTAACCGGCTATGATCTGGATATTGCCATAAGTAACATGCGCATCGCCGTATAAATGGGTAATGCCTTTTTCTACATCTACATAAGTAGAGTCATTGGCCCAGGCGTTTATGCGGGTGGTATCTTTCGTAATGTCACTACGCTTAGGTGTGGGTGCGGTATCACGCTTTGCAATGGGCAAATACACTTCCTTGCTCATGCGAAAAGTGCTGGTGGCGGGAGGGCCGGGTTTGGCGAATTTACGTAGCAGTACGTTGCCTATATGCGGTAATTTATCGGTGATAGTTTTGCCCTCCAATATAAAGCCTGAACTGAAGATGCCCAAAAACAACAACGCAACAAGGTATTGCAATTTGCGGTTCGTGTGGGTTTTGCTTTTAAATAGCATATTAACCCGGCTTTTTAAGCCGCCCGAGTTAAACTGGTTCAATATCTGTAACTTATTGCAAGCCGACATCCTATATAATAGTCCGGCGTAGGTTTTAGGATTTTGTTTGGAGGCTATTAAGGCATCTACCTCAAATTCGTGATTTTGACGCAGGCTGTTAGCCATGAGGTAAATGAAAGGATTGAACCAAAAGACAACTTTGAGCACTGCTGTAAATAAATTATCGGCCGAATGTGCTAAGCGTACGTGGGCCTGTTCGTGAGCCAAAACGGTTTGCCGTTCATCTTCGGTTAATCCGTTTATATCTAAGAATAAAATATTAAAAAATGAAGAGTTATGACCCGAAAGGTGGTAAATTACGCGTTGCCCGTTTACCACCTTTCCGTGTTTTAGTGCTTTATAAAGTATCAAAACAACTGTAAACAATAGCCTTGCTGCCAGTATAACTGTTACCGAAATATATATCCACTGGGTAACTTGCAGCCAGTTGATGGCCAGGTGTTTAGCAGGTACCAATATATTCTCAATGATAGCGCCGGTTTCCCTCATTTCTTCGATGGATATTTTCCTGTTAAAGCCATTCGCATGAGTAGTTTTAATATGGATGAAGGGTATAAGCAAACTAACCATTAACGACGATAGCAAATACCACCGGTTAAGCGTGAAAAAGGTATACTTCCTAAATACAAAATAGTAGGGTAGGTAACACACCGCCATGCAGATGGATATTTTACCCAGGTTAGTCAGTATTTCCATAGCGGTTATTGTTTGTCTATCAATTTTTTGATCTCTTTAAGCTCTTTTGCAGTCAGGCTTTTCTCTTTCACCATAAAGCTCAGCAGCGCCTCGGCCGAGTGGTCAAAGTAATTGGTAAACAGTTTGAAAAAAGCATTCTTACGGTAAGCACTCTTGGTAATGAGTGGGAAGTACTCGTAAGTTTTGCCGTAAGCTTTATACCCCACATATCCTTTTTTCTCCAACTGCCTAACTACCGATGAAATGGTGTTGTAGGGCGGCTTTGGCTCATCGGTTAGTTTGGCAATGACATCTTTTACGAAAGCGGTCTTTAAATCCCATAATGCCTGCATTACGCGTTCTTCTGCCTTAGTCAACGGTTCCATATTTCAAATATATAACTTGTAGTTCAGTTTTACAACTGGTATATCAGTTATTTAATTGAACTGTCAGTTACAAACTGAAAAAAAGGCTTACGTTGCGAAAAAATGGCATCTAAAACTGAAAGTTTTTCAGAAAAATATTTTTCATACGTCAGTTTTTGGGGATCTATATTGGTTAATACCTTTGGCACAGGTGTTGATTACGTATGGTTGTAAATCAGTTAATTAATTTATAGTTCATTCAATTTAAAACAAATTTTAGGAGGAACAAGCTATGAGTTTGGTTAAATGGAATAGTGACAAAAGCAACAATGCTTTAATGCCGGGTTTTACCGACATTTTTGAAAACTTCTTTAACGATGCCTTCGTGGCCGACCGCATGACATCGCGCGTACCGGCCGTGAACATCAGCGAAACACCCGAAGCTTACCACATTGAACTGGCGGCCCCGGGCTTACGCAAACAAGATTTTAAAATTTCTACCGAGCGCAACATGCTAACCGTATCGGTTGAGCAACGTGCTGAAAACAACGAAACCCACAAGAAGTACAATAAGCGCGAGTTTAGCTATACCTCGTTCGTACGCTCGTTTACCCTGCCCAAAACTGCCGACGATAGCCGTATTGAGGCCGTTTACAATGATGGCGTACTGCAAATTGATGTAGCCAAAAAAGAAGAAGCGAAAGCGGTAAGTCGTCAGATCGACATTAAGTAAGTTGTTTTTATGATCTCCTTTTTAAAGAGGTGCTTGCTAAGCAGGCACCTCTTTTGTTTTGCATTGTTGGGTAAATTCCTCCATGGCCTCGAGCGAAAGTGATGATAAAGTTTATTCGGCAATAGTTTGTTCGCATTTAACATAGCGTAATTCCCTCCATCGGGAGGGTAGAGAGGGATTAGTGAACTATTTATTTAGACACTCAACAGAACTTTTTGAGTTTAAATTGTTGATTTTGCAGCCTGCAATGGTGCACAAAATACTAAAGCATTTTTTATAATATTACACCATGTATTGGTACGAAGATGAGGTGAAAGCCTTAGAGAAAGAAAGTTTGAAAACCTGCTATGAACCCGAAACGGTTTTTTACGGCAGTTCGAGCATACGGTTATGGAACACACTTTACCAGGATATGGCTCACCTAAAGCCGGTTAACCTGGGCTTCGGCGGTTCTACACTGGCTGCCTGTGTGTGGTTTTTCGACAGGTTGATGATGCCGTTTAACCCCAAGCGCCTGGTGGTTTACGCTGGCGATAATGATTTGGGCGATGGACGCAGTCCGGAAGAAGTGTTCCTGTTTTTCCAGGAACTGGTGGTAAAAGTGCGCAACAGGTTTGGTGGCAGCATACCTTGTTATTACGTTTCGTTAAAGCCCAGCCCCAGTCGCTGGCAAATAGCCGATAAATTTAAATACGCCAACAATTTAATTGAGAGCGAAATTATAAAGCAGGAAGATAACTGGCGGTTCATCAATATTTTTAAAGCTATGCTGAATGCTGACGGCCTACCCGACAAACAGTATTTTGGCGACGATGGTTTACATTTAAGTGCGGCCGGATACACCGTTTGGGCCCACCTCATTAGTAGTAGTATAGCCGCTAATGAATAACAGCTATTTCATGTGCAGGTAACATTAGAGTTCAGATATTCACGCTAACACAAAGCCAACAATGGAAAGAGCCTATCATAAATGGTTTAGCAGCAATTTGCAACGCGACATGGAACTATTGGTTTTTGGCCATGCCGGCCGTGCTATCCTGTTTTTCCCAACGCGTATGGCCCGCTTTTACGATTATGAAGACTGGGGCGTAGTTGGCGGCGTGCGCGAGCGTATAAATAAGGGCGAACTCATGCTGTTTTGTGTGGACAGCATTGATGCCGAAAGCTTTTATAATAAAGACATTGAACCTTCGCAACGCATAAACCGACACCTGCAGTATGAAAATTACATACTTGAGGAAGTTGTGCCATTTATGCAAAAGCATATTGGTATTACCGATACACAGGTAGCCGGTTGCAGCATGGGTGCTTTTCATGCCATGAATATTGCTTTACGCCACCCGCAGGTATTTAGCAAGGTAGTAAGCCTGAGCGGGCGGTATGACCTTACCATGCAGTTGGAAAATTATGACGACCTGTTTGATGGCTTTCGTAACCAGCAAATTTTCCTGAATACGCCGCAGCATTACATGGCCGATTTGGAACAATATGCCCGCCTAAAGGCTATACGGCTAATGGAAATAGTTATAGCTATTGGTAAAGAAGATCCGTTTTACCCCAGCACTTTGCAGTTTAGCCATATACTCCACGAAAAAGATATAGACCACAGTTTTTATGAGTGGGAAGGCAACGCCCATCTACCGCGCTTTTGGCGGCAGATGGTGCAATTGTATTTGTAGTGTTTAGTTACTGGCAAACGTGTATGGCATGGCATTAAATACGCCCGTAGTAATGGCAGCCAACGTAATTGATTCATAGTTGCCCTCAGCATCATAGTTTAATTTACTTGAGATAAAGCTGTAAGTGCCGGTTATGGTTTTATTGGCCGTATCTACCGAAGTAATGGTAATAGTGCCCGATCCGGCTTGTGCGGTTCCATAAAGTACAAAATCGTAAAGACCGGCCGTGGTTAGCTGTTGGGTATAGTAAGACATATTTACATTGCTGCTGCCATCTACATTATAAGTAGCCACAGGGAAGCTGCTATCATTAACGGCGCTCGACTGCTTAATGGAAAATACAATTCTTTTCTGGCTCTTGGTACCGGTGCAGGTAAGCACTTTGCTGCTGGTTGCGGCATTGTGCACCAGGGTGGTGGTTAGCGTATCGGGTGTCCATACAGTGCCGCCTATGTAGGCCTGCAGTATGGGTGTTTCGGTTGTGGTGGTCGTGGTATCTGCGTCTGTACTGTCTTTTTTACAGCCTTGAAAAATTGCAGTGCTTAATACGCAGAGGGTGAGAATAAGAAATGGCTTCATGTTAATTTGAAATTTCAGGCCAAGTTAAAAGCCATATCAACACTAAGATTTTATTTCACATTCTTTAACATTTCTCCCCGAAACTCAACACTTAATAAGGATGTGCTTAGATAAATACTATCAACTTAAACCCCCGAAATACAATGATATTATTGTTGATGCGTAACAATCAAAGCTTATCTTCATCTATAAATTAAAATTATAGATTATGGATACTTCATTAATTACCACCAGCACCGGTTTAGACGGCTACAAAGTAGTAAAGCACCTGGGTGTGGTGCGTGGCATTACCGTACGCAGCCGCAGTGCACTGGGTAATATTGCAGGTGGCTTGCAGTCGTTATTTGGTGGCCGCCTATCTATTTATGTGGAGCTGTGTGAGCGTACCCGCGAGGAAGCTTACCAGTTGTTGATACAACACGCTGCTGCTATTGGTGCCAATGCTATTATTAACATGCGTTACGATGCCAATGAGGTAATGCAGGGTATTACCGAGGTATTAGCCTATGGCACTGCGGTAGTAGTTGAGAAGGAAGTATAAGTTACTCAAACATTATAAAAAAGAAAGGGGGATGATCACGAATCATACCCCTTTTCTATTATGTTATAACTGCAGATTAATATCTGTAATACTCCGGTTTAAACGGACCTTCAACTGTTACGCCAATGTATTCGGCTTGGTATTGGTCAAGTACTTCCAGTTCTACACCAATTTTGGCTAAGTGTAAACGGGCAACTTTTTCGTCTAAGTGTTTAGGTAGAGTGTATACCTTGTTTTCGTAAGCAGCTGCATTTGTCCATAACTCTAATTGTGCTAACGTTTGGTTAGTGAACGAGTTAGACATTACAAAGCTTGGGTGACCTGTTGCACAACCTAAATTTACCAAACGGCCTTCGGCTAATACAATTACGTCTTTACCTTCAATGGTATATTTATCAACCTGTGGTTTAATTTCAATTTTGCTATCGCCATAAGTGCCGTTTAACCAGGCCATATCAATTTCGTTATCGAAGTGGCCAATGTTACAAACGATGGCTTTATCTTTCAAGGCGCGGAAATGTTCTTCGCGTACAATGTTGCAGTTACCTGTAGCGGTTACCACAATGTCGGCTTCAGCTATGGCAGTGCCTAATTTTTTCACTTCAAAACCTTCCATAGCAGCTTGCAGCGCACAGATAGGGTCAATTTCGGTAACAATAACACGAACACCTGCATTACGCAGTGAATCGGCCGAACCTTTACCTACATCACCATAACCGCAAACAACAGCTACTTTACCAGCCATCATTACATCGGTAGCACGGCGGATGGCATCAACCAAAGATTCGCGGCAACCATATTTGTTATCGAATTTTGATTTGGTAACAGAGTCGTTAACGTTGATAGCCGGCATAAGCAGGGTGCCATTTTTAACGCGCTCGTATAAGCGGTGTACACCGGTAGTGGTTTCTTCTGACAGACCTTTAATTTCGGCAACTAATTCAGGAAACTGATCTAACACCATGTTGGTTAAATCGCCGCCATCATCCAATATCATGTTTAATGGCTTGCGGTCTTCACCAAAAAATAAAGTTTGCTCTATACACCAGTTAAAATCTTCTTCAGATAAACCTTTCCAGGCATAAACCTGGATACCTGCAGCAGCAATGGCCGCAGCAGCGTGGTCTTGTGTAGAGAAAATATTGCAGCTCGACCAGGTAACTTCGGCACCCAGTTCTACTAAGGTTTCAATTAAAACAGCAGTTTGAATGGTCATGTGCAGGCAACCGGCAATGCGGGCACCAGCCAATGGTTTAGAAGCGCCAAACTCGGCACGCAGCGCCATTAAGCCTGGCATTTCTGCTTCGGCCAGGCCTATTTCTTTGCGGCCCCATTCGGCCAGCGACATGTCTTTAACTTTTGATTGTACGTAGCTTGTTTCTACTGATGACATATGGAATGATTTTGAGATGCAAAAGTAATTAATAATGAGGTGGTAAACAAGTGTTAGGAATGAGAGTCAGGAATACAGAGTCAAGAATATAGAGTGAAAATTACCGTGACATTACAATTGTAAATGATAAGAAAGGTTGCTTCTGTCACCCTTACTAGATAAGTTTAATTCTGTACTCTTGACTCTGTATTCTTGATTCTAACCCTAATTTAAGCTCAAATATTGCTTGGGGTTAACCGCTTTACCGTTGCGGCGTACTTCGTAATGCAGGTGCGGGCCGGTGGAGCGGCCGGTAGATCCTACCTTGCCTATGAGTTGGCCAAGCATAACCTGCTGGCCTTCTTTAACTGTAATGCGCGATAGGTGGCCATACCAGGTTTCCAAATTATTAGTGTGACGTATGCGTACGCAGTTGCCGTAACCTCCGGCCCGGCCGGTAAAAATTACCCTTCCGCTGGCGGTGCATTTAACCGGATCGCCGGTTTTGCCTTTAAAATCAAGACCGGGGTGAAACTCGCCGCCTTCGCTATTAAATGGGTTGTTGCGCTGTCCAAATAGCGAGGTGAAATCGCTTACACGCGGGTAACCCATGGGCATCAGCGCAATGTTATCTACCAGTTTATCAAGGTAACGATTATACTTTTTGTAAAGCTGTACGTAGCCGTTCTCTTTATCTTTTGCTTTAGCAGCGGTTTTAACCGTTTTAAAAGAGATGCCATGCAGGCCGCGCTTGGTTAAATAGTTATTGATCTTACCTAATTTAGATTGGATGCCTTCAATATAAGTCAGCGCTTTGTTGCTCGTGCTGTCCTTCTCGGCCGATATCAAATCAAGCTTGGCCGCCTCATCGTCAATTTGGGTTTGCATGGCGGTCACCTTGGCGTTCAGGCGGGCATTTTCGGCCTGGTGCTTATAGTTACGTTCGCGGAGTTGAAAAATGGTGACCAGTAAGGTAACAATAAGGGCAAAACATAGAGCAGTAACTGCTTTTAAGCGATTGATGTAGGCGGCCTTAATTTGTACTTTTTTGTTGAGCCGGTTTCCATCCACAACACGTTCGCTACTTAAATTTGAGGATTTAAAGTTCATGCAATAGTTAAAAATTTAATTAATCAAGGGGGATTAACACTTACTTAATGTTAGCAGGGCTTTAATATACCGGCTACATTCAGTTTGGTCTATGGTAAACGTCAGCAAAATGTTAATATTTTGACAAGGTAATTTTTTTAAGCAGCGTTTAAGTATTTTTGTAATTGATAATTTAAAATTACTACCATGTATCCAGAATATTTAGTGGCTCCAATGCGGGCCGATTTAACCAACGCCGGCTTTCAGGAATTGAAAGATGCTGAGGAAGTTAAAAATGCCGTTGAAAGCGAAGGAACCGTATTTGTAATGGTAAACTCGGTTTGTGGTTGTGCTGCTGCTATGGCTCGTCCGGCTGCTAAAATGGCTGCTCAAAACGGCAAACGCCCCGATAAATTGGTAACCGTATTTGCCGGTATGGAAGCAGATGCTGTTAACGAAGCACGCCGTTACATGTTGCCTTACCCACCATCATCGCCAGCTATGGCATTGTTCAAAAACGGTGAGTTGGTACATATGATAGAACGTCATCAAATTGAAGGTCGCCCGGCACAAATGATTGCGGATAACCTGATGGATGCTTTTGATCAATACTGCTAAGCCCCTCCCAAACCCTCCCCGGGAGGGAGGGCTTTAAATACATTTGAACCGCCATTGGCCTTAAAGCTGATGGCGGTTTTCTTTTTTTTTAGATACTATTTAGAGTATAATATGCCAAGCGTTGTTGGGATCCCCTATGACAGTTAATAAGTGAATTCGATGTTGCCTTTCTTGATGAGATGCCGATATTCATCGGCATGACGGAGGAGTGAAAAGATTAGACCTACTCTGAAAGTACGGTAAATTTAAAGTCCAGCGGTTCAAAATTGCGGATGAGCTCATCTATAAAAAGCTGTCCCCATTTTACATAAAGTAATCCGAAATTCTCGCTGCGTTCCTGTAGGCTATTCTTAGGGAAAATCTCCTGTTTTATCGCTTCGATCTGCTGCAGGCGGGTATCGTAATTGCGCTTTTCAGCTTTAACCAGCTTGGTTTCGAGGTTATCAATGGCCTTTTTTAAGCGGGCCTGTACTGCACTGGTAGAGGGGCTTAAAGTAGGATCTATTTTGTGGGCACGCAGCTTTAGCTTTTCAAAAATGCATTGCAATTCGCGCCACTCTTCTTTAAGCGAAAGATCATGCTGGGTATGCGTTTTTACCCATTCGTTTTTAATAGTATCGGTATCTTTAAATAACTGTGCAGCGGTCAATTCCATTTTCTGCACTTTGGCCGTAGTTTCCTTACGGATAACCAAGCCCGAGTTGCGTAGTATTAAGATAGGGAAAGTAACACCATAATAATCAAAGTTGGCTTTCAATTGCAGCCAGTAAACCACTTCGGCACCACCGCCAATATAAGCCAGGTTAGGCAATATGTATTCCTGGTACATAGGGCGCATTACCACGTTAGGGCTAAAGCGCTCGGGGTGTGCATCAATTTCCTGCTCCAATTCTTCTTTCGAAAAACGGATCTCAGTATTCAACACATGATATTGTTCCCCTTCTTGCACCAGTCGCTCGCGAAGGTTATTTTGCAGGTAAAAAAAGTTGATCTCCCGTGGGTTCACCTGGGTATGCACGCCCAAGGTTTGCAGCAGCGTATTGCTTTGGGTAATAAGCTTAAAGCTGTTTTGCTCAATAATATCTTGCTTGATGATGCCTGCGAACTCTTTTTTTAGGCGCGCATCGTCGGCATCGATAATAACCAAGCCGTATTGGCCAAACAGGGCGTTAACCAGGTAGCGCATGGCATCGGCCAGGGTTTGATGTTGGCCGTAGGCGGTTTCTACTATGGCGGCTAAATCGGCAGCATGGCCTTCCAACCCTAAAACACCCTTGTATTGGTTTAAGCACTCCCGAAAGGTTTTAATATTAAGCCTGCCGGTGGCACCGCTTACCTGCTCGTTCCACTGAATTTTTTTGTGGCCAATGTTGGTATAGTTGATCTCGGCAAAATCATGATCTTCTGAAGCCATCCAGTATACTGGTACAAATTTTTTGTCAGGATAAGCTTCCTCTAACTGTCGGCACAGCTTAATAGCCGTTACAATTTTGTAGAGAAAATATAGAGGACCTGTAAACACATTTAACTGGTGACCGGTGGTAATAGTATAAGCGTTATCCTGTTTAAGCAGGTCAATGTTGGCTTGTACTGTCGACAGGAAAGGTAGTTCGGGATTACCAGATTTGGTGTATTGTTCTGTTAATACCTGAGCAAGCAGCTCTCGGTTGGCTGTTACCTGTTTGTTTTCAAGTAATTCAGAGAAGCCTTTTAGATCGGGGCGGTAACTGTAGAATGATTTGAGCTCGGGTATATCGTCTAAATAGTCGATAACCGTTTTAGAGAAATAGCCGGTCTCTTGATAATCAATACAGGTAGCGTCCATAGCTTTCAAAAGTAGGAGCATTATTGATAACGCTCCTATGTAGGTATATTATTTTACAATTTGTCCATAAAGGTCAAAGTCCTCAGCACTATCAATCTTTACATTCACAAAACTACCCACGGTAGCATATTGTTGTGTAGCGTCTATCAATACCTCGTTATCCACCTCCGGCGAATCATATTCGGTACGGCCGGTTAAATAACCACCGTCAATTTTATCGATCAATACTTTGAAAGTGTTGCCAATTTTTTCCTGGTTCTTTTCGTAAGAGATTCCTTGCTGCAGTTCCATAATGGCTTCTACACGCTCTTGCTTTATTTCTTCGGGCACATCATCAATGAGGCTGTGGGCATGTGTTTTTTCCTCATGCGAATAGGTAAAGCAACCCAAACGGTCAAACTCAGTTTCTTCAACCCAGTTATACATCTCTTCAAAATCCTGCAAGGTTTCGCCGGGGTAACCGGTAATTAGTGTGGTACGCATGGCTATGCCCGGTACTTTATCGCGAATGGCATTTACCAGGTCAATGGTTTTTTGCTTGGTGGTACCGCGGCGCATCGATTTCAGCATATTATCGGTAATGTGCTGCAACGGCATATCCAGGTATTTGCAAATATTACTGCGCTCGTTCATGGCATCCAGTATTTCCATAGGAAAGCCTGATGGGTAAGCATACTGCAAACGGATCCACTCAATGCCATCTACATCGCTTAAGCGGCGCAGCAATTCGTCCAGATTACGTTTGCCGTAAATATCCAGGCCGTAATAGGTGAGATCCTGTGCAAGCAGGATGAGCTCTTTGGTGCCTTGCTTGGCCAGGCTGGTAGCCTGCTGCACCAGCTGATCCATTGGTGTGCTCACGTGCTTGCCGCGCATTAACGGGATAGCGCAGAAAGAGCAAGGACGGTTACAGCCCTCGGCTATTTTAAAGTATGCAAAGTGCGACGGGGTGGTGAGCATACGCTCGCCCAGTAATTCATATTTATAGTTAGCGCCAACGCTTTGCAGTAAGTTTTGCAGATCGTTAGTGCCAAAGTAAGCATCTACGTTGGTAATTTCGGCTTCCAGTTCGGGTTTGTAACGTTCAGATAGGCAACCGGTAACAATTACTTTACCTACTTTGCCTTGTTCCTTTAGCTCGCTGTATTGCAATATGGTGTCGATAGACTCCTGCTTGGCGTTATCGATAAAGCCGCAGGTGTTAATTACAATAATATCATTGCTGTTCACCTGCTCGGCCTCGTGAACTACATCAAACGCCTGTCCCTTGAGCTGACCCATCAATACTTCGGAGTCGTATATGTTTTTAGAACAGCCTAAAGTAACCACGTTTACACGGGGCTTGGCGGTTAGGATGGGCTTACTTGCTATTTTGGTATTCATATAACACTTATCTTATCGAAGCCCCCTCTAAATCTCCCCCGGGAGGGGAGACTTTTAAGAACTTGTATATTATTTTAAAGCCCTCCCTCCCGGGGGAGGGTTTGGGAGGGGCTGTTTTTACTATTTATTAAAGAGGCTATTCACAAACCCCTTACGGTCAAACAACTGCAAATCATTCATGCCTTCGCCTACGCCGATGTATTTAACCGGGATTTTAAACTGATCGGATATGCCTATCACTACACCGCCTTTGGCCGTGCCATCGAGCTTTGTTAGGGCTAGGGCATTAACGTTGGTAGCTTCGGTAAACTGCTTGCATTGCTCAATGGCGTTTTGGCCGGTAGAAGCATCCAGCACCAGCAAAATTTCGTGCGGGGCACCGGGAATTACCTTTTCCATCACGTTCTTAATTTTGGTAAGCTCGTTCATGAGGCCTACCTTATTATGCAAGCGACCTGCGGTATCAATAATAGCTACATCATCGCCGTTAGATACGGCCGAACGCAGGGTATCATAAGCTACCGAGGCTGGGTCTGACCCCATGGCCTGGGCCACCACGCGCACGCCTACACGTTCGCCCCAAAGTTGTATTTGGTCTACCGCAGCAGCGCGGAAAGTATCGGCGGCGCCTAAAACCACCTTGTTGCCGGCCTGCTTTAACTGGTGAGCCAACTTGCCAATGGTGGTAGTTTTACCCACGCCGTTAACTCCTACTACCATAATTACATACGGCTTTTGATTGCCGTACTCAAAGCTATTGAAATCGTTGCTGTTGTTTTCGGCCAGGAGGTTTTGTATCTCATCGCGCAGCAGGGTGTTTAGTTCGGAGGTGCTTACATATTTATCGCGTGCTACGCGAGCCTGTATACGCTCTATGATCTTGAGGGTAGTGGTTACGCCTACATCCGAGGTTACCAGCACTTCTTCCAGATCATCCAGCACATCATCATCAACGGTAGATTTACCGGCTATGACCTTGGTTATCTTAGAAAAAAAGTTGTCCTTGGTTTTCTCCAAACCGGTATCTAACGCCTCTTGCTGTTGAGGTGTGCTTTCTTTCTTCTTAAAAAAATCAAATAATCCCATAAATTATATGTGGCCGCTCCCAAACCCTCCCCGGGAGGGAGGGCTTTGAATTACAGGTATTTTATATTGTTTAAACAAGATGCTAAGATACTCAATATCTTATTGATGTAATGTCAAAGTTTGAGTTGCGTATTGCATAAAGCCCTCCCTCCCGGGGAGGGTTTGGGACGGGCCAAAAAAAAGCCCTCTTGAAAACAAGACGGCTTCTATATCTCTACTAAAGATGAATTACTGGGCTTTAGCCAAATCAATCGCATCCTTAACGTGGTCGTTATGAACGATTGCTTCTTTGAATGAGTAAGCACCTGTTTTAGGCGACTTAATCATGGTAATTACTTTAGAGTACTCTTTACCTTTACCGGTTTTCAGGGTTGCAACTACTTTCTTTGCCATATCTTGTTAATGTTTGAGTTATTGAATGAGCGAATGAGTGAGTATTGAAAAAATCAACTACTTAATCCAATCAACTAATCAACCAATAACTGATTACTTAATTTCTTTGTGAGTGGTTACTTTACGTAATACCGGGTTGAATTTTTTTAATTCTAAACGCTCGGTGGTGTTTTTCTTGTTCTTGGTAGTAATGTAACGAGACATACCTGGCATACCACTTTCTTTATGCTCGGTGCACTCTAATATTACCTGAACTCTATTGCCTTTTTTAGCCATTTGATGTTGGTGTTTGGGTTATTGAGTTATTAGGTTACTGAGTTATTGCAGATGCTGAAAACAACTTTATCAACCAATAACTTATCAACCAATAACTATCTACTAAATGTATCCTTTTTTTACAAATTTATTCAAACAAGCAGTTATACCATTTTTGCTGATGGTTTTCACGGCCGAAGTAGATACTTTAAGGGTAATCCATTTATCTTCTTCAGGGATATAAAACTTCTTGATTTTTAAGTTAGGATAAAACTTACGGTTAGTCTTAACGTTTGAATTAGAAACGTTATGGCCACTCAATGGGCTTTTTCCTGTTAAATCACAAATTCTTGACATGACAAAACTATTTTAAGTGTCTTTTTCTAAAAGAGTGTGCAAATATCAGGATATTAAGTGAATAATTCAATAGCGTTCTCAAAATATTTCAAAATCTTTTTTATCAGGCATTTGCCCTAAAAATTTTAACTTACAGCCGCCAAATATAAACGTCTAAAATAAGTTATGAAAGTTACCTCTTTTGAGCAATACCAGCAAATATATAAACAAAGTGTAGAAGAACCCGAGCAGTTTTGGGCAGATATAGCCGATACCTTTCAGTGGCGTAAAAGGTGGCACACTACCCTGAAATGGAACTTTAAAGAGCCCAATATTAAATGGTTTGAAGGCGGCAAGCTCAATATTACCGAGAACTGCCTTGACCGTCACCTCGAAAACAACGGCGATACCCCGGCCATCATTTGGGAACCTAACGACCCTACCGAAGCTCACCGCGTATTAACCTACCGCCAGCTGCACGATAAAGTTTGCCAGTTTGCCAACGTGCTTAAAAATAACGGCGTTGAAAAAGGCGACCGTATTTGTATCTACATGCCTATGGTGCCCGAGCTTTCGGTAGCGGTGCTGGCCTGCGCCCGTGTTGGTGCCATACACTCGGTGGTTTTTGGCGGCTTTTCGGCACAATCCATTGCCGATCGTATTCAGGATGCACAGTGTAAGGTAGTGATCACGGCCGATGGCGGTTTCCGCGGGGCTAAAGATCTGCCGTTGAAATCCGTAATTGATGATGCGCTGGTACAGTGCCCTTCGGTAAAGCGTGTTATTGTATTGACCCGCAGCCGCACGCCGGTAAGTATGATCAAAGGACGTGACGTATGGTGGGAAGACGAAATAAAGAAAGTAGAAACGCAAGGCAACCCTGCCTGCCCGGCCGAAGAAATGGACGCTGAGGATATGCTGTTCATTTTATATACTTCGGGTTCTACCGGTAAACCTAAGGGTGTGGTACATACCTGCGGTGGTTATATGGTGTATACAGGTTATACCTTTGATACCGCTTTCCAGTACCAGCCCGGTGAAGTCTATTTTTGCACGGCCGATATTGGCTGGATCACCGGTCACTCGTATATTATATACGGGCCGTTATCTCAAGGTGCCACCGCGCTCATGTTTGAAGGCGTACCTACCTGGCCCGATGCCGGCCGTTTATGGGATATTGTAGAAAAGCATAAAGTCAACATCTTATACACTGCGCCAACTGCCATCCGCTCGCTCATGAGCTTTGGCGAAGATGTGCTCAACGGTAAAAACCTGAGCTCGCTTACCAAGTTAGGCTCCGTAGGCGAACCGCTGAACGAGGAAGCCTGGCACTGGTTCGACGAAAAAATAGGACACGGTAAATGCCCTATTGTAGATACCTGGTGGCAAACCGAAACCGGTGGTTTCATGATCTCGCCCATTGCCAATGTAACGCCGCTTAAACCGGGTTACGCCGGCTTGCCGCTGCCGGGTGTGCAGCCCATTTTGGTAGATGAAAACGGTAAGGAAATTGAGGGCAACGATGTAAGCGGTAACCTCTGCATTAAATTCCCTTGGCCGGGTATGCTGCGCACCACCTATGGCGACCACGAACGCTGCCGCCAAACTTACTTTGCCACTTACGAAAATATGTATTTTACCGGCGATGGATGCCTGCGCGATGCAGACGGCTATTACCGCATTACCGGCAGGGTAGATGATGTGCTCAACGTATCGGGCCACCGCATTGGCACGGCCGAGGTGGAGAACGCCATTAACATGCACAGCAGCGTAGTAGAATCGGCCGTGGTGGGTTACCCGCACGATATTAAGGGACAGGGCGTATATGCCTTCGTGATTAGTCCTAACAACCATGGCGATGATGAATTGACCCGCAAGGATATCCTCATGACCGTAACCCGCATTATAGGCGCCATTGCCAAACCCGATAAAATACAGTTTGTCACCGGCTTGCCCAAAACCCGTTCCGGCAAAATTATGCGCCGCATCCTCCGTAAAATAGCCGAAGGCGATACCGGGAATTTAGGCGATACCAGCACCCTGTTAGACCCTGGCGTGGTAGAAGAAATTAAGGCAGGGGCTTTATAGTTGTAGTTGTCTGTTGCCCGTTGTCTGAACCGGAATTTTAAGAATTTATAGAATAGACAGAATTGAATATATTGTTAAGCAGGGTTTTCCATAAGAAAACCCTGCTTTTTTTATTTCCCCTCTTGAGGGGGGTAGGGGTGTGTTTCTAAAAGCGATAAGTATTGATTCCTGATTCTATACTCTCGACTCTTCCTCTGGGCGTTCCCTCCGGGCCGGGTTATCCGCTCATACGCCTGCAGGCCTTACGCACCCGGCCGGTATCCGCTACTACCCCTAACGCCTGGGGCGATGTAGGTGCGGTGATAGTGCAATGAAAACATCGGCTATCGGCTGAATCGCTGACCTTGTATAATTATGTGAAAGAGAGTATAATTCTGTTCTCCTAAGGCCGAAGCGCAGTGGAGGTAAGGTTTAGTCGTGTGATGATAACACTGAACATTAACTAAAATAAAAAGCGGCACTGTAAACAGGCCGCTTTTTATTTTAGTTTAATCTAAATCTATTATTTGAAATTCGCATTGAAAGAATAATTTTTGGTGTGTGAATAGCTATCTTCTATTGATAGGAGCTGGTTCCCACGGTGTTTTGCCATTCCGCTTTCAACTAATGATTCAAAATTTTCAAGCGCCTGTTGAAAATTTTTTATTTGATTGATATTTTCTTGTGATTTTTTTTCATCGCTAATCAAATTTTGTAATTTTTGAGTTGTTGTTTCCATATGTATTTTGATTGCTATTAAATGTAAATACGTGTATGTACAAATATTTTATCATTGCCCCCACTATTAAAATCGGCTAATAAATCATAATAAGAACGAATTTTATCGCGTTTTTGTTTATCATGCGTATAATCTTCTATTTTTAGCTTTAATTCTGTTTGTAATGTTTCTATATTTATTGGACGTCCATGAGACTTCCATTTAGTATTGTTGCTTAAATCGTCTGCTATTTCTTCTGCACGCCTTTCTTTCTGTTCAAGTGTAACAGGACTACCGATTAAACCTGGGGTTGTAGCATGAGTATTCCAGTTTTTAAATTTATAATTAACAAGCCACTTTTTGAGTAGGGATATAGTTAACTCTTTGGCTTGTTCATATCCTTTCAATTCGGCCAAGTCAAAGTCTTTCAATATTAAGAACTCTGCATTTGTTAGAGTATTTTTTTGGGCTTTATCAATAAGCTCATTAATTTTATCTAAATATCCTAATGCGGCGACCCATCTGCCTTCTTTGTTTTGCACTTGAGGATCAATAGGCCCCAATACTGATGAGTAATCCATGTAAATATTGTCACCACTCATGCAGAATATTGTTCCAGCGCTATATGCATAATCTGGGACAATGAAATTTACTTCAGTATAATGCTGTCTCAATATGTTAACATACCTTTCAACTGCAGTTGCGCTACCCCCGCCAGTAGTTAATACTACATATAAAGTATCCTTTTTATCTTGATGTGCTATCAAATCCTCAACTATTTTTAATAAATGAGTTTCAACACCATCGACTATCTGTCCTGTGTAAGAAATTACGTCTGCGTTTAATTCAGCCTCAAGTTCCACAAGTTTTTGTGTAAGCAAGGCTTTGATGGTATCGTTAACTGAAGGAGACACTTTTGAATGGTGGGTTAGTATCCTGCTAAAATAAAACGAAATAATTTTATTTTAATCTGTGTGGATAACTAAACTTAGAGTTAGCAAATATAATAAAATGCAATAAAAAATACTAAAATAATTGGTATATTTTATTATTGCATTTGTTACAAACAGGTGCAATAATTGATGGCTGACTCTGCTACCGCGAGTTTAGCGTAGCGTAACTCGTGGTACTTATGATGTAAGGTTAAATCCGCTCATAAGCCTGCAGGCCTTACGCACTTGGCCGGTATCCGCTACTACCCCTAACGCGGGAGTGGGATTTACCAATTAAATTTGAAACAAACCAATACAGTATTGATAGTTTATTAATGAAAGTACTTTTAAAATAAAAGTAAATTTTATCTTTGGCTTTGTAGTTAGTAAATTGAATCTTGTTGATTCGTCAAGAATTAACTTTTCATCATGTGCGGCTATCAATTCAATGTATGAGCAGGAACAGCGCTTTGTTTTATAATAATCTCTCAGCTTTTTATCCGCTGATTGATGTGTTTTTAAAGTCGCAAAAAAAGGTATTGGTTCAAGAAATCAATGCACAGCAACGAGGTGCTTTGCTTGAAATTGGTGTAGGAAACGGCGCTCATTTACGGGCTTACAAAAAGCATAAAATTACAGGCATAGATATTTCTCCGGGAATGCTTGAGGTTGCCCGCAAGCAAAATTGTGCGGATGTTGAGCTCTATCAAATGGATGGAAAAGCATTAGCATTTAAATGTAATCAGTTTGATTATGTCGTTCTATCGCATGTTATTGCCGTGGTTGATGATGCCGATCAACTTATGAGAGAAGTGGAGAGAGTGTTAAAGCCTAAGGGAAAAGTCTTTATCCTAAATCACTTTACGCCCGAAAACTGGCTCAAATATATTGATTATGCTTTTAGCATTATCTCGCGGTTCTTCCACTTCAAATCTGTTTTTCACATTCAAGATGTAAATTCCCTAAACAAATTAAGTCTCATAAAAGAAGTGGGCTTGGGTTTAGGATCGTACTATAAACTTTTAATTTTTCAAAAAGATGACAAAGAAGTACTACGCAATCATGGTATCGTTATTTGTTAGTTTATTCATCTATCTGTTTTACCGCACAGATAAAACCGTTGTTAATGAAATGGCAATTCTTTTCTTTTCGCAACGAACTTACCTGGGGTTAAAAACAAGTATTATTAAATTTTTACCGCTTAACGACATTTTAATTTATTCGTTGCCTGAGGGTTTATGGATATTTTGCGCAACTATTACGTCAAGGCCATATTTTATACGGTTGGGTAAATGGAAATTTAAGTGCGCTTATATTCCATTGATCTATGGTATTGGTTTAGAATTTTTACAGCTTTACCATGTTACCAACGGACGCTTTGACTATACTGATCTGTGGGTTTCGGCTATATTTTGGTTGATAGGCATTAACGTTTATAAAGAAGAAGCCGACCGGCAAAACAGGATGATGCCTTTAAATTTAAAATCAGTTGCTTGTCTTGCTACTTACGGTATTGTTTATTTATCGCATGTTTTTAAATAAACTAAATGATGAAAGAGGAGAAAAATATGATAATGAAACAGCACCTCATAAGCTATAAATATGGTATACGGGGAATTTGGTTAGCCTTCTGTTATGAGCACAGTATGCGCTTTCATTTGGTTGCAGCCATTGCCGTAATCATATTAAATTACGTATTAAAAGTTAATCATACAGAGTGGCTTATTACGCTGATATTAATTGTACTGGCATGGATGGCCGAGATATTTAATACCGCTATAGAAAAATTAGCAGATAAGGTAACTACCAACCATGATGCCCTGATTGGACAAGTTAAAGATTTAGCTTCTGGGGCAGTACTTATTATATGCCTTTTTTCTGCCCTATGTGCAGCAATAATTTACGTGCCTTATTTGTATTAATCATTGCATTAACACTGCCCCCTTGCTGGCGCGCACCCCCCGCTGCCGCGAGTTCCCGCTGCCGCGAGTTTAGCGTAGCGTAACTCGTGGTACCTATGATGTAAGGTTAAACCTTACATCATAGGTACCACGAGTTGAAAACCTGCGGTAGCAATAGAAAGGTGTTTTCAATTTATAATCTATCAAACCATCAGCACAATATCTAACAATCCCTTGCCACCAACGTAATCTCGTGCACTGCTGTACAGGTAATGGTGAGGTTCGTCTACCCAGCCTGCGGTAACCGGGTTGTTATGCAGGTAGTCGAGCTTTTGCTGCATTACTTCGTTGCTCCACAATTCGATAGGGTGGCTGCCTTGCTGCCAAAATTGGTAGTCTTCGTTGTTGGGGTTGTGCTGGCCGGCACGTTTAAAATGCCATAGCATCCATTCCTTTCGGCTTTCTTGCGGATGGTCGGCTATGGCATTAAGCAACGTTTTAGCGGTATGCCTTTTCAGGTCGCGCATGATTTCGGGCAAGGTTTGAGCAGTAGGACTAATAATGAGGTGTACATGGTTGCTCATAATAACCCACGCATGTACTTGAAGCCCTTTATTTCTTATACAATATTTTAAACTGTCTATGAGTATGTCCTTATATACTATCCGGGTAAAAACGTCTATCCAGTTAACTGTGGTAATAGTTACGAAGTGGGGGTTCCCGGGATGGTGGAATTTGTAATTGCGACTCATGGTTAACGCAAGTTAATAAACTTGCTATATATAAGCCACGGGTTGAAAGCCTGCGGCAGTGAAGGTTAACATCTGCACATTAACGATCAGCTTCTTTCCAAAAGATTTTATAAGGCGAGGTATCCGTGCCATATTCATTGTATTTGGCGGCCAATTTCCGGTCGGTTTCGGCGGCAGTGCTGTCTTTGGGGTTGAGTATGTATTTTACCGCGCCCCTCATATAGTAGGTGTCTTTAAGGTAAGTAAGAAGACCAGGGTGTTTTAGCGCTTCGTTATAATCTTGCAGGGCACCTTGGTAATCTTTCATGCTTTGCCGGCAACCGGCGCGGTAGTAATAATAGTTGCTGCTGTCTGGATAGAGCTTTAGTAAACCGGTGTAGGCTGCCGCTTCCTGTTTGTAATTACTGGTGCCCTGGTAATATTGCGCCATGTTGAGGTAGGCGGCTTTGGTGTGATAGCCTTTAGCGTTGGCCTGTTCAAAATAGGCTGCCGCTTTGCCCAGTTCTTCCATATCAGTTTCGGGCGAGCCGCCCCAGAAATGGCTTTTTGTAGCTTTATTATAATAGTACATCCCCAACTCATGCTGAGCTTTACCGCTAAGCCAGCGATTACCAAAATAGAAACCCAATGCAGCCAGCAATATAAAAGCCAGTACGATAGCCGTAAGCCAGGCGCGGCGTTTGGCAGATGGCTTGTTTGTGGTTGCATTCATGTTGTCAAATATAGATAGCTTTTGGCCAAATAGTATGTTAAGGCACTCATAGCTATTCTTATGGGATTTAAACTTTGGGGTAGCAGCGAATAGGGTTGAAACCTACGTTAGCGGAGGTGAGTGCAAAGGTAAAAGCTTAACTCAGAAGAGAGTATGATTTATAAGAAAATTCATTTTATATTTGATATATAAATAATAGGCAATGAGAGCTTTAATGGCACCAATACTGGCAGTAATATTTTTAGGCTGGGTATTTTACCTAACCTTTATTACCAAAACAGTTAAAAAACATAAGGACGAAGTTTTTGCGGGTTTCTTCTTCATGGCTGTATGGGCGGTAATTATTTTAGTTATTGTTTAAAAATTCCTTTTCAGGGCGCTTGCATTCGGTGTATACTTTCACCAGCAAACTTCCCGCTTGCGGCAATAGTGGCATTCAATTCTGTTAGTTCTACCAATTCTTCAAACTCCTGTTCACACAGTTTCCGCGTTAGGGGTAGTAGCGGATACCGGCCACGTGGCTAAGGCTTGTGCAGTATGAGCGGATAACCCGGCCCGCAGGGAACGCCATTAAAGTCCGTTAGTTGGTAGGCTTAAGTGCGTCAGCAGGTAAAAAATATGTTGACAGGAACCAGTAAAACGTTATCAGGCCAAAACACAATTACCTAATTCGGCATTTAACCCATATGGATGAACGTTTCCTGGTGGAGTTGACCTATAAAGGCGAGGTGTTAAAATACGATGCCGAAGTGCGTAATTACGGTTATGTGCAAAAGGTGGCGGTAGATATTGATGGCCTGCTGGTGCAGTTTGAGCCCGATGAGGAGGGATGTTACCGCGCCCTGATTAGCCCCGAACAGGTAAACAGCAAGGATAATAAACTGGAGATAGGTTTGCTGCAGGCCATTGCCCAAAAGCTGGAAAGCTTGCAGCCTTAGGGGCATGCAGCGGTATCTGTTATCATGTGCAATCATCTATCCTCTTGATTGTCATCATTTATAGATGCTTGCCCTGCTGTTGCTGCTCGTGAACCAGTAAGGCGTAATTAAACGCGTCCTGTTTGCTGGCAAACGACATTAACCTGTCGTCGCCCCAAAAAACGCTGTATTTATCGTTTCCGGCGGCGTCTTTCCAGGTGGTAATGCGGTAGCCTTCGGGTAATGATTTTTTGGTCCATGGTAAAGGTTGCATACTTCAGTGGTTTAAAGGTATATATAAACCAATACGTATGCTGCAATAAAAACGCTGGGGCTTAGCGTAAATTTACCTGATATTTCAAGGTTGGTGCCATCTTTAGGTTTAGCTGCTCATAACTTCTTCCTGAAATACAGCTCGTCAAAGTATTGATCAATGTTGCAGCCACCCAGATCAATAACGCCGTTCATGTTATCCTGGTAGCAGGTTTTAGATAAGTTATTGGTGTTGAGTACGATGATCCTGTCGTAGTCGGGCGCGTATAAAATGAGCCGTTGTTTGTTTTTGAGGTTCCAGTACAGGCCATGGTCGGTGTTAGGGTTTTTGGTGCCTGGGCCGTAAAGTTTAATGAGTTCTTTTAACATGCGGGCTTGCATTTGGGCGGTCTTGATACCAATGCGATAGCCGTAAATAGCACTATCGGCCTTGTAGCTATTGATCACACTATCCAGCGCTTGGTTGCTTTTAACGCGCGTGCCAACATACTGGCCTACGCCATTGTGCATGCTGGTATCTTTACGAAAGGTAGGGGAGTTTAACTGAAATATAACCTCCGTGCTATCTAACGGAATACCGTTGAAGCTGTAAGTGCTGCTCGGCCTCACCTCTACCACAATGGCTGGTAGGTTCCAACGGTGTTTACACCAGCCCAAACTCTATTGTGGTAATGTATCAGCGTTCGCACCTTTTCATTGAGGTTAAGTTTAGCAAGGTCTATGCGCGGCGGAGTTTTTTCTTTACAGAATATTAACAGGACCGGGAGCAATAACAGGAGGATGAGGTGTTTGGGCATCGACATAAAATGTGGGTTAACGGCTGGTAAAGTAGTCAGCAATACAACGTTTATTACACCCTGAAGTTTTATGAGGATTTTTGAGTGTTTTTTGAAGAATTATCTAATTTAATGAAAGATTATGAACGGTTAAATGTCGTTAAACCGCTTTAACAAGCCATGCATAATCGCTCCCTGTTTTCTAGCCGGTTCAGTTTATCTTTCAAAACGCCGCGAGCACGGTGCAAAGTGGTACGTGATAATAACTCGCTGATACCTAAAGATTCGCCAATTTCCTGGTGCGAGTAACCCTCAATGGCATACAGGTTAAATACATGGCGGTAAGTGGACGGTAACTGCTCTATCATGGATAGTAACTCTTTGGTTTCCAAACTACTGTCGTTGTAGCTCATGTGCAATATTACACCTTCGGGCAGTTCATCGGTCAATACCATGGGCTTCCGTTTGCGGTAGCGCGATATGGCCGTAGTTACCATAATACGGCGAATCCAGCCTTCCAGGCTGCCTTCGCCTCGGTAGCGTTGCATTTGGGTAAACACTTTAATAAAACCTTCCTGCATGATGTCTTGGGCTTCGTCGCGGTCGGTGGCATAGCGCATGCAAGCAGCTAACATGCGGGGCGACAGGGCTTTGTACAGCATCTCTTGCGACTTGCGTTCCTGTTGCAGGCAACCTTCCCATATTCGATTCAAGCTTTGTTCGGTAATCATGATTTCTGTATTTGATACACCTATGCCAAAGTTGGAACCAAATAAGTAATGAATTGATATTTAGATAGTTGAGTTTTTTTACTGCTCGTGAACTGTTCGCTAACGTACAATAAAAGTGCACGCACGAACACTTTTTCAACCCTGCACAACATTGCGTATCTTTGCATCATCCAGGATAAAAACCCGGCAATATACAATGATGCAAGAGATTGAAATAGTGTGCCTTCCCGAGGAGCACGAAAACCAGGAAGCTTTAAAGGCCATAGCAGCCACCAAGCTAAAATTAGCGCCTAAACGGATACATGACTTGAAAATACGCAAGCGGTCTATTGATGCCCGCGGCCGTAAAGTGGTGTACCGTATGCAAGTACAGGTGTTTTTAGATGAACCTGCCCCGCCCACAAGTTTTAATATTGATTATCCCAGCGTAAAAGACAAAAAGCCGGTTATCATCGTTGGTGCTGGTCCGGCCGGTATTTTTGCTGCATTGCAGTGCATACTTTCTGGCCATAAGCCCATTATTTTAGAGCGTGGTAAAGATGTAAAACAGCGCCGCCGCGATTTGGCTAACATTAACAAACAGGGCTTGGTTAACCCCGAATCTAACTATTGCTTTGGCGAGGGCGGTGCCGGTACTTATTCTGATGGCAAGTTGTACACCCGCTCTACCAAACGCGGCGATGTAAACCAGGTGCTGCAAATGTTTGTGGCTCATGGCGCAACCGAAGATATTTTGGTAGATGCCCGCCCGCACATAGGCACCAACAAACTGCCGCACATCATTACCGCCATGCGCGAAACCATTTTGAATGCAGGCGGCGAGTTTATGTTTGATACCAAGGTAACTGCCCTCGATATACAATTTGGTAATATAACTGGTGTGAAAACTGCTGCGGGTGATATTATACAAGCCAACGCTGTAATTTTAGCCACCGGCCACTCCGCGCGCGATGTGTTTGAAATGCTGCATCGTCAAAATGTGTTAATAGAAGCCAAGCCCTTTGCGCTGGGCGTGCGCATAGAGCATCCTCAGGAAATTATAGACAAAGCCCAGTATCATTGCGATATCCGCGGCGAACACCTGCCGCCATCTTATTACAGCTTGGTAGAACAGGTAGATGACAGGGGCGTTTTCTCGTTCTGCATGTGTCCGGGTGGCATTATTGCACCTTGTTCTACCGAGCCTGTCGAAATTGTGGTAAATGGCTGGAGCCCTTCAAAACGAAATAATCCTTTCGCTAATTCTGGTACCGTAGTTCAAATCAATATAGAAGATATAGCAGGCAATAACGCTGATCCCTTCAAACTTCTGCGCTTTCAAAAGCAGGTGGAGCAAATAGCTTTCACGGTGGGCGGCGGCAATTTAGTAGCGCCGGGCCAGCGCATGGTAGATTTTGTGGAAGGTCGTTTCTCAGCCGATATCCCAAAAAACTCCTACCTGCCCGGTGTGGCCAGCAGTAATTTGAAAGATGTGCTGCCTACATGGATCCATCAGCGCTTGCAAAAAGCATTGCCTGCTTTCGGCCGTAAAATGAAAGGATATTATACCAATGAGGCTTTATTGGTAGGCGTAGAATCACGCACTTCATCACCCATCAAAATACCGCGCGACAGGGATACGATGCAGCACCCTCAAATTACCGGCTTATACCCATGCGGCGAAGGTGCCGGTTATGCAGGTGGAATTATTTCGGCCGCTATAGATGGGATGAATTGTGCTTTGGCAGCAGTAAAGCAATTGACCTAAGATATATTTTATCAATCCCCTCCTCGGAGGGGTAGGGGTGGGTCATTAAACCATTCAAGTTTTTATAACTCGCCCCTCCTTCGGACCACCATCACCAGCACCTCTTTAAGGGAATTAAAACCTTATTCAGCTGATTTCTCCTCCGGCTTGCTTTCATCAAACCATTCGCGGCGGCCAAAAGGCTTACGGTCGCGGCACATGCGGTGGCCAAATTGTTCCTTAAAATGCGCCTGTTCTTCGGGGCTCATGTTTTTAAAGCGTTCGGCCATACGTCCGCGCATCCAGGGAGCACCACCACCAAAGCGGCCCGGGCGTCCAAAGCCAAAAAGGATCTTACATAATATAAATATGCCCATGGCCTGCCAAAAGGTAATGACACTTACATGCAGGATTGCCGGCAGCAGGTTGTTCCAAAGCTGCATTACAATAAAGCTAACGAGCGATAAGAATGCTGCTGCAATAATGGGGATAAATATAAACCGGTAGGGGCTTGCCCAAATTCGTCTTTTCATGATGTTGTTTTTTTTTAGTAGTTTGCTATATCATCATACAACTCTTTGAGCCGCCTGCGCAGGTGAAGTACCGCATAGCGCTTTCGCGACACCAGCGTATTAATGTTAACACCGGTATGCCGGGCAATCTCTTCAAAGCTTTGGTTCTCCAGTTCCTGCCATACAAATACTTGCTTTTGATCAAGAGGAAGTTCGTCTAAGGCTACAAAAAGCTCTTCCCAAAAAAGGTTCCGCAAATACTCCGTTTCAGGTGTGTTGGTTTCACTCAGCATAATAGTGCCTAAATCGGCCGTATCGTTTTCATTATCACCATCTGCACTGTTAAGCAGTAGGTCATCAAGCAGCCATTCGCTATGCTTGCGGTATCTATCGGTAATTTTATTACGGGCCACACGGTACAGCCAGGCACCGGTTTGTTCAACCGGCGATGAGTTGACCACCGAACTCAACTGATACCAAACATCCTGCAGTATGTCTTCGGCATCGGCATCGTTCTTCACCCGCCGCCTTATGAAAGACAGCAAGCTCCTGCCATATTCTTTGATGGCTTTCAGAGTAAAGCTGTTTCTATCTTGGGGCATTAGAGCAGTATTCAATGTATGATGTATTTACAAGTGCAGACGATTGTGCTTAAAAAACATTTTAAAATAGTTGATAAAAGTTTTAATGCGTTTTTGATATAGATAAATCAGCTGTAATTTAGTTACACCTTATGCCCAAATGGAATTATAATTGTACTATATAAACCATGACAACCGCACAACAACTTCAATACGAATTGGAAACTGCCTTTGTGGGCAGGCCTTGGTATGGTAACCCCATCAGCGAAATTATTACCGAAGGTAGCTGGCAGGCTGCTTTTAATAAGCCGCCAGGCTCCGTTCACAGCATAGCACATATCATAGTACACATGACCGGCTGGACCGAAGAGGTAATTAGCCGCTTGCAAGGAAACCCTGCTGCCGAGCCTGCCCGTGGCGATTGGCCCGAGCCATCACTCCCCGGCGAACAAAGCTGGCACCAGTTGGTTATAGATTTAGATGAGGCCAACAGTAATTTGATCAAAGCCATGCAGGCTTTACCCAACGAGCGTTGGGATGAATTGATCAATGATCAGCGTGAGCTTAACGAGCCGGTAACCACTTATAAAGAGTTGGTTTACGGATTTATTCAGCATCAAATATATCATGCAGGCCAAATAGCGTTATTAAACCGAATGAACCATGTTAGTTAAAGAAAAGAAAACCCTCATACTTGGCGCCACGCCCGATAGCAGCCGTTACGCCTACCTGGCCGCCAACCGCTTGGTGCGTACCGGGCATCCTATTATTAATATAGGTATTAAAAAAGGAGAGGTAGCCGGCGTTGAAATTGAGAAAGCCGAAGAGGTGCATACCGATATAGATACCATTACCTTATATATAGGTCCGCAACACCAGCCACCTTTATATGATTATATCTTGGCCACTAACCCTAAACGTATCATCTTTAATCCCGGAACCGAGAACGACGAATTGCGCCGACTGGCCAAGGAGCGGGGAATAGAAACGCTGTCGGCTTGTACGCTGGTGATGTTATCTACAGGAGAATATTAAAAAAGGGGTCATTAGTAAGACAGGAACCGTTGGTAAGGATTTAATTACATGTCTTGGCTCTTGGTTCCTGGTTCTTGACTCTGTTTTTGACTCATGATTCTGATCTCTTTAGGATAGTAATTATTTATCCTGTTAGGTAGCAATTTGGCCCATCCTAAGGGATAGCCCTGGTAGCACATCAGTCCCCAGCCTTTAGTATCAATGTTTAAATCTTCAATATTATCCCGACGCAGGTAAGCAATAGCTTGGTCGTAGGTAAGTTCTATTTGATTGAAGGCATCCTTATTAAGCATCAAACAAATGGCCAATTCATGGTCGGGTATAAGTTCTTTACCTGCCAACTTGCCTAAACGCACGCCCGATTTTTTGAGGTATAAAAAATGCTGCAGCGTTTCCAAGCTATCACGGTGATGCTTATTAATGGCCAGCCAATCCTCATTTAGTTTGAAAAAGTACAGATCGGCGGAGCAGTTTACATAAGGCTTCAACAGATCTATCTCCTTATAATTAGGTTTAGGCGAATTTTTAGCACGAAAGCTTTGCAATTGGCCGGTATTTTCGCGCTTGCGCAAACAGGCAGCAAACAAGCCTTCGCCCTTTAGCTTGTCGGGGTAAAAGCGGTAACCCCATGCTTTATGCGTGGCCGACTGGCTTTCTATAATTCCCCATTCAGTTTGTACAGGAATTTGTACCGTTTCCAGTTCAAACTCTTCGCAAAGCCAATCTAGTACCGCCTCGTCTTCCTCGTAAGAGTAAGAGCAGGTAGAATAAATGAGGTAACCATCTTCTGTTAAAGCCGGATAAACGTCGGCAAGTATCCGTTCCTGCCGCTGCTGGCATAAAGCCACATTGCCTTCACTCCATTCATCCATAGCAGCAGGGTCTTTTCTAAACATGCCCGAACCTGAGCAGGGAGCATCAATTACTATAATGTCAAAGAAACCTTTTAGCCGGGCAAAAGACTTAGGGTCGTTATTGCTAACCACTACGTTAGTGCGACCCCAGCGGTTCAGGTTGTCTGTTAATATAGGTACCCTGGTTTTAATGATCTCGTTTGCCACTAACAAATCCTCATCTGCCAGGGCCGAACTTATCAGTGTACTTTTGCCACCGGGCGCGGCACAAAGATCAAGCACTTTAACAGGTCCATAGTCCTTATTATATACGTGGCGCAAAATATGGTCAATAAACATTGACGATGCTTCCTGTACATAATAGCAGCCGGCATGAAAAAGTGGATCGAAAGTGAAAGAAGGGCGACTATCTAAATACAAACCGCTGTTGCACCAAGGCACCGGCTGTGTATGATTAAAAGGCGCAGGTTTGTATGGATTAACCCTTACCGAGGTAGGTGTATTGCTATTTTGATGTGTAGTTGTGAATGTTTCGGCATTAAAACCAGGTACGTTATGCAAAGAATCAATAAATCCTTTAGGGAAATGAATATCGTTAGTCATGTATATCAAAGATACATATTATCAAAGCAGGTTAAATTAATGTTGTTTAATTGTGATATTTATAATGAACTGCCTTTTATATAACCTGTTATATAGAAATTGATAAAATTTCAAAACAATTTGGCTGAAAGAAAAAAATGTACCTATATTTGAAGCCCTGCAATAGACAGCAGGTTGTTATTTGAAGTTTTAAGAGCCGTAAAAAAAAGTGAAAATAACACTTGACACGAATAGTGAAAAAGTTGCATCTTTGCATCCCCAAGACGAACGAGTCTGACGGAAAATAAGTTCTTAGAAAAGCGAGGTTTAAAGTTGAATTTTTGAGTATAAAAACGAGAAAATTAAAAATAAAAAATCTTCAAATAAAATTTGGAGAAACGAAATTAAAACTTACCTTTGCACTCCCAATCAAAAGGGAAACAAAAACAAAAGTTTACAGCCGCAACGGCTGATAACATAAAAGCTAAACCGTGAGGCGAGGCGATGAAAGTTCTTTAAGAAGTAACATGTAGCGTAGTAGTGAGATAGAGATATCGGAACTGCTGAAAAGAAAAGAGAAACGAAATGTTTTCTTTCCAATAAGGGAAACATGGGGATTTAGAGTTACTTGAGAATACTGTATAAAGATACAATGATAGGCCGTTTCTGGTCTATCGAAAAACAGATTTCTATTTTTAAGTAAAGTAGAGTCTGGATTAAAACAAAACATTTTACAATG
>NZ_BMDO01000010.1 GCF_014635825.1 Mucilaginibacter galii | reverse complement strand
TCGGGGTGGTCAATTTGGCCCGGAATGCCTGGTCAGTTTGCCCCGGAATGGGGTGGTCAATTTGACGCGGAATCAATGGTCACATTCCGCCGGAATCAGGTGGTCAATATCAGCGGTATATCCAAACATAGTTCGAAGCAGAATTATATGCTTTAAACCAAGAAAGAATTAATATTATCGCGTTAACAAAGAACAGAGAAAAATTGACTTTTCCCCAGCAAAGCATAAAAAGCAATATGAATGTAAATAATATCATGAATGTTCTTAAACCGTTAAATAACTCTTTAAGTAGATAATAATATTCAACGGTAGTATATTTGTCTTTTATCCTAACGGTGTATTCTTGTACGATAAATGTAGGTTCACTAACCCCTTGTTTGTTACGTTGATATTCTACTGTTGTAGAGCCTGCAAATTTATAAAGCAATTTTAACCAATTGTACTTTTTGAAAAAACGGGCGCAATAGAATGTAAAAATCAAATCTAAGATCTGAATTAAGTGCCCTAGTAAATAAAAAAGCGGTATGCTCATAAGTACTGTTATAGTATCTTTCCCTTGAATATAGTGTAATAAATAATTTAAATTTTTGATATCATTGGGATGCAAGAAAGCCAAAAACTCTTCAAAGAAGCTTGGAAATGTGAAAGTTATAACTGTTGTTACAGCAAAACCAGTTAGCAGATAAACGACAAGGTCTCGAAAAGTATATTTGACATCCATATTTTATCTTTTTATCAATATCGCAATACCCGGAAAAACGGGCAACCGGATTTTTTCAAATCGGCTTAAATTAATAGTCTCATACACCTCATTTCCCCCACCATTCTCAAGCAGATCTTTTATTCTTGGATCTACATCGTGCAAGATTACCATTCCGTCTTTTTTTAATTTCGGATAGTATTGATTGATATCTTCCATCATTCCATCGTAACTGTGATCTCCGTCGATATATATCAGTTCAATTTCTGAAGGGCAAGCAGCATCCTCCACAAATTCTTTCGACGTCATTTTGAAATGTGAGACAACATCTTCCAACCCGAATTCGGTCCAGAGCGCTTTTACCTGTTCTGGATTGGTCCAATAACCTATCCCAAACCAGTGATTGTCATCGTTACTTTCTATATCGTAAGACGGATCAATAAAATAAAGCTTTCCTACTGTATCCTTTATATTGTTTGTCTCATAACATCTGATCTTGCCGACACCAGTTCCTTCATTATCTTTCATGCCAAGCCCAAACATAACAGGAGAAAACCCAGCTTTAGATCCTATTACAATAATATTTTGAGGCCTTAACGTACGCGTAAACGAATAAAAGATATACCCGAAACCAAGGTTTAACGAATTAAGGTCTACATTCTGAAAGCTCGGTAACGTCCTTTCAATTATTTTACTTATAAGATTTTCATTTAATGAAAACATATTTATCTATTTTCAAATCTGGATTTTAACCAAGCATAATTATTTATTTTTTTTAACATGTCAAGATCATCTAAGTGGGCTTTTCCATAGCGTTCACCCTCGATTGCCCCAATTTGAACCCATTCGCCATAGGGTTGATCCTTAAATAGAGTTTTCCATATTGCAAGCCGCTTTTGATCCATAGCAACTTGTGCCCCAGACAAATTCAAGAATCGTCCTAGCGTCTGCAATTTACAACACTCTCGAAAAGCTGCTTTCCAGGCATCATATGCTGATGTGTTAAATTTGGTTACACTTGCAACATAAGGTAAAAACTTGATAGGAGCAACAATAGGAAAATCAAAATCAGACATAAGCCGCTCTTCATTTGACATATTGAATTTATCATAGTTTAGCAAACTTTCTGTTTTATAAAGCTTGATCCCTCCATAACCATATTCTAGAGCATTCACCGCATTTCTTGCTTTAAAAATGTAAGTTTTATAGGATTGAGTGAATGGATTAAAATCGAATTCAAAGTCACCTAAAATTTGGTTATCGCCGTCAATTAAATAAAAATATGCGGTACTGACAGATTGTGCTGCCTTGATATACGCGTTAATGATACCGCTTACTTTATCGACACGGATTGCATTCGGCCTTTTTGATTTTAAAGAAGCCCAATTTACTTCAGCATTAGCTTCACCATAGGAAACAAAAACAATATTAAAATCCCGCATATATAATTGAAGGTAAACAAATAACGGGAACTTCGCGATTATGTCAACATCATTTAACAACATAAATAAATATAATTTCTTGCTCTCGAAGAGCGTAAAATTTATTACATATGCAGGTGTTTCGTTTATTGCAATCGAGATTAGTCCTGTTCCTGCTGCCCACGTAGTAGGTCGAACAGATATAAGAGGAATGACGGCACTTTCGAGCTTATCGATGCATCATTATATCAGGGTTCCTATTAAGAAAATACTCAATTTGTCTCAAAGTATATGGGACAAAATCGATAGTTTATTTATTTTTCATCTGATCCTGAATTACTTAGGGATATTCGTTATATTGGGGCTATCCTAAACAATTCATAAAAAATGAAAAGATCCAACCTTACACAGTTATGGTTCGCGATAGCAACCATACTTTTTTGCTTTCAGTTCAGTTCCTGCAACCCTGACCAGAAATTTAAGGTCGAGCTGGAGGAAAAAGCCAGCAGTTTCACAAAGAACAATGGAGGCCCGGTTATTTCTGTCGCTGACTACAGTGTCGTGATGAGTGACAAAGGCGTATCCAATTTCAGGTTTACGGTAACGACAGGCGACAAATTTGTCATCAAGAACCTGAATGCTACACAGATTACAGCCTTGTTCGCTGCAATGGATCGCAAAGCGGTACAGTATGACACCGTCAACCACGAATTCCGTTCACAGGAATCGCTCAACCATCTAAACAATTGGAAATTAAAGTAGACTCTTTACTGACCTTCGTAAAGGCTCTGAAAGGAGGTTTGAAATGAAAACTTTGCACTTTCTCCTAATTCTTGCTGTCGTTTCGACTTTATTTGGATGTGGCCAAATCAAGCACATTCAGAAAGGAAGCCGCGTCTATCATTACGTGGATAACAAAGATGCGAGAGATACTGACGTTACTGCCTACGACAAATTGGAAGTTTATAGATTACGATCTGTTATTTCTTCCGAGATTGAAGACAAAACTGATTATCAAATTGTTAAAAACGATACTCTTTTAAAATCGTTAAAGCCTGACACGATCATTATAGTTAAACCACCGATAGCAGCGAAAGTAGATCTTGGCGGCGTTTTTTATACCAATGAAAGTAAAATCAAGACCGGCATTAAATCATACAACGATTCATTTATTTATGGAGATACAAAATTCGGACTTCAGGCACTCACCATACCTCTGAAATTTAGGGGCAGCGTCGGTGATGGTGTTTTAAATCCGGCAACCGTTGAGACCGGCATCAATATCGGTTTTGCGCCTGGCGTTAAATTTACCAGAAATGTATTCAATCCCGCCTCTAAGATTATGGGTAAAAACCTCAACCAATACTCCATAACCACCGGCTTACTACTGAATCTTGGCGCAACAGATCTGAAGAAGGTATCTAACGCGCCGGGAATCCTCTCCGATCGTAAAGGGGTTACGCTGACCTACGGAACCTATGTCATGTTTGGGATTAATAATATCAATTTCGGTTATGCTGTCGGATTTGATAAATTGACCGGTAACAAGGACGCGCAGTGGGTCTATAACGGAAAGCTTTGGCATGGGGTGATTGTATCTCTCGATGTACTGAAATTTTAGAAGATATAGATAACCATGGTATATTTGGTTACACCCTTAATGATCAGTTCCAATTAGGGTGCCGTTTGCCTGCCTTCTATAGATTAAATAATTTTCCTCGCTTTGTCAGTGCGGTGGCAGCAGAGAGGTAAAATATTGGAGGGACTGACGTTTAAGAACCTAAAGCAAATTACGAGTACTTGAATATAATAAGTACTTGTAATTATAATAATGTGTTTTTGCATTCAGAATTTAATTGTCATAATTATCAAAAGGCTACAATTGAAGAGTAACTGATTAATTAAAAAAAACAAATCGATCCCTTAGGAGAATCGCGGCCTGCTTAAGCAACATTTAATTCGTTCAATAGCTTCAATTGCCCCACTAAATGGTTCGAATTATGTCCAGCCTGGGAGCAAAACTGAAGCTCCCCAGGCTGGGCTCGAATCAGTATAACAAATAAGTGTAGACACTTTTTAGTATAATACTTTGTTATTTAAGCGAACATTTGGTAAATTAGTAATTGAAAGTCAATTACAGTCAACTAAATTCAAAAATGGTGAGCATTTGGTGAGTACCGATTTGAAAAGTTTATAAATAATGTTGAATAGCGGTTTTTGGGGCTAAGTTCACGTCCCGTCCAGGCCTTCACCTTGATGTCTAATCACGACGATTTTAACTTACATCAATCCTTTTTCAGCATGTTGATTTGTAAAATGTTTAGTATCTTTAAAGTAAGATTTACAGAGATAAATACAAGCGACATTTGTGGCGACTCGTTATCTCATGGTAGCTAAAAGACTATTAATCAATGATTTAATAGGGTAGGTTCTAATCCCTCCCTCACCGCTGATAGATAATCAAACCCTGCAAAACCGCTAAATTATATGATTTAGCGGTTTTGCCATTTAAGTAGTTATTCAAAAATTTCCATGGATCTCGTTGATAGAAACCCTTATTCGCTATTTTGTATAACCAGCTAAATTCCTTCAGAAATTTAAATAATATTATCACTGTATATCAATCCAAGTGAGTAATATTGTTGATATCATCAAAAATAAAATATGGAGCTTACTTTCATTCCGAAATGGAGAATCAAACCTGCCAGAATGAGTGCTAAGAACCAAGCTTTAAATAATTTTGACAAATTTCTCTTGACAATATTTGCGATGCATTTAAAATAGTTTATGGCGGCTACTTCTAAAGAGTTAACTAGGGAATCAGGAACAGAGCTTTTGAGGATTCTATTGATGTTGATGATCATTACTCACCATCTGATTGTGCACGGAGCTAAACTGGAACTCTTAGGCTCAAATAGCTTCTCAATTGATTCAAGAACAAATTTTTACCTATTCTTAAATAGTTTCTTTGTTATTGGTGTCGACGGGTTCATATTTATTTCAGGGTTTTACGGTATTAATTACAAATTGAAAGGGTTGGTTAATATCATACTGCAGGTTGTATTTTATTCGTTAGTATTGCTCGTTCTTTCCAAGTTTGTAACCCATTCACACATAGGTGTCAGAGCTTTGATGAGTAACGTATTTCCGATAATGACAGGCCGCTGGTGGTTCATTACAGCTTATATATTTCTATACATATTCAGCCCTATTCTTAATGCTGCAATTGCACAGTTATCAAAGCAAAAATTTGGCTTTATCATCATTGCTTGGACAGTGATGATCTGCGTTTCTGGCTTTGTTTTTGACCCATCTGTGTTGGGGGTTCATAATGGTTATTCTTTAAATAGCATGTTATACATCTATTTATTAGGACGATACATTAATAAATATGTAAACACAACAAAAATTGAAGCGAACGCTGTTTACAGCTATATATTTTTCAGCTTAATCATCTTCGCCTGTGCGTTTCTTTCACTAAAGTATGCTGGGCAGGTGCTTGCATGGAAAGTGTTTGCCTACAATAATCCGCTTATTCTTTTATCGTCAATATTATTCTTCTTTATCTTCAAAAGAATGAAATTCAGGAGTGCAGCCGTGAATACTATTGCTGTGGGGGTACTTGGTGTGTATTTACTGCATTCTAACAGTTTTACTGCAGGCTATATTTACAGGGTTGCTTTCGTTAGCATTCAGCACTTTAATATCATCGTACATTTCATGTTGATGATATTACTTGCGTGTATAGTGTTTAGTGTATGCCTTGCTGTCGAATATTTGAGGGCTAAGTTATTCAAACCTGTTGCTGAGTTAATAACTCAATCTTTAGAACGCAGGTTTAGTCTTGAAGGATAAGATAGAGAAACGGGATTGACAATGTAATGTGTTTGATTGCGTTTTATTCGTTGTCATGTTACTCTTATGATCAATAGCGTTAATACCTTAATCAAAAGCAATGCAGTACTTCTACTATTATTGTTTGGAAAATGCTTGTTAGCGCAAACAGTTCCGAATAAGGCAAATTATCATACCTGCTCATTTAACTTTCAAATACCTCAGGCATGCGCTACCAGTGCTGGCGTATATAACTCGGAAGGTGTATTAATAAGAACGCTCTGGAGCGGCATCAAATATGTTCCTGGCACTTACCAGGGAAGCTGGGATGGGGTTGATGATGAAAAGAAGTTAGCCCGCGAAGGGGCTTATCAGATAAGGATATTAACCAATCAGGTTAAGTACCAATGGGAGGGAGTGATTGGTAATACATCAGCCAAGTTTACAGGGGCAACTCTTCACCGCGCACATGGTTTTGTAAGAGGATTGGCCTGTAGTAACAATGTGATATATTACACAACGGGTTACAACGAAACTGGTAACAGCACATTTAAGTTTTCGGCCAAAACACCACAGCAGCGGTCTTTTATATTAAGCAAGGGCTTTGTAGCCGATAACGTTGCAACGGATGATCAAATAGCTTATTGGAGCGGAAAAGACTCCAACAGTGATCAATGCTTTATTTATGCAACACGTTTAAGCAATGATAGCACTTATAGATTTCCAAACTCCACATCGGTTAAAACTAAGTACGGAATAGTTTTTAACAGCGTTATTGATTTCTCTAACCGTAAGAATGGTCAGGCAACCGGATTGGCAGTGCAAAAAAAAGGTGCTTACCTTTTTGCATCACACAAAGAAGATAATAAGATAGCCATTTACGAAAAGACGACCGGGAAACTCAGAGGTTATTTTGTGCTGAATGCACCTTCGGCTTTAGCCGTTGACCAAAGTAATCATCTATGGATAGTATCTATAGATCAAGCTTCGGGTAAGGAATGTGTTTTGCAATACGAAATTACAAACGGTGGCACACTCAAGGCTACTGGATTATCCTTAGCCGGTTTGGTACAACCCTTGGCGCTAACTGTGTCGGCAGATCACCGAACGTTGGTTGTAGCCGATGCCGGTACCAGTCAGCAAATTAAGATATACAGCGCTGTTGGCGGTAAATTAGAAAAAGTTTATGGCCAACAAGGCGGTTATTATAATAATCCGGATGTTACTAACAACAAGTTCTACTTCAGCGACGTGCGTGGCGTTACCGGAGCGGCTGTTACTTTTCAGGCAGATGGTTCTCTTTGGGTAGATGATGCAGGGAATTGCAGGCTGCTGCATTTTGGTGCCGACATGGCTTATTTAGGAAAGGTTATGTATTTGCCTACATCATATTGTGTAAATGCAGATTTAAACAATGTTGAGCGCGTGATGGCAGATTATTTAGAGTTTAAAGTTGATTACTCTAAGCCATTACAGCCTGACAATGATTCCTGGCGGTTGATCAGGAACTGGGGAGCTACTATTACAGCTGATTTAGATAATAAGTATTTACGGTTTCGCGGACTGACAACTTTAAAAAATCAGCATACTTACGCTATGCTTTACTCAAAGTTAAAACGCAACTGGGTAGTAGTTGAGCTAATGAAAAGTGGTCCTTTACGAATAACAAGTTCTCAAATGCCGGATGACGGCTACAGGTTGTACCCCGATGGTAGCATCTATAAAGTATCAAAGTACAAATTAAATCAACCTACTTCGTGGCTCAAAAGATCTTTGACCGGTTTCAATCAAAATAACGATCCCATATGGGGTGCGGAAGAAACTATCGCAACTTTACCGGTAGTAAGTAAAGGCGACCCGTTATTTCGGGGTACAACCGTAACGGCTCGCCCGGGCGAAGTTACAAGCTCTAATGTGATCGTGTCTTTTGACAATCAAAAAAACACACTGGGAAGTAATGCATTTCATTTAGGCGGCATAAAACCCGGAAGTGATAAGTGGCTTTGGCGAACGGCAATAGGTACACCGTCGGCCTACCGCGGTGTTTTTCCTCCCGATGGCGCTTTCGATAATGGTAATAGTGTTAAATATGCCGGTAGCGTAGCCATGGCGGTAGATCGTCATATACTCTGGGGTTATTATGGAGAGTTTTGGAAGGCGAGTGAAACTAACAAATGGAACCATGTTTATGATAACGGTCTTTTCATTGGACAAATGGGAGTTACTGTGCCCGAATTAAGTGACGTAAGTAATGCTCCTGCAATGATTGCCGGAAATCCGCTTTCCCCTGCCCTTGTTAAAGGTCCCGATGGATGCCTTTACCTTTATCATAATGATGAAAGTGGACACAGTGGTATTCATCGTTGGAAAATAAGTAACCTTGAAAGTGTGAAGGAACAAAACTTTAGGGTGAACTTGTCTTATAAAAGCCATGGTTTGCTATTAAGCATATTTAGCAGTGATGACTTAAACAATCTTAATACAACTTACAAAGGCATAGCATCACCCGAGGGTGTCAAAATTCTGCATGCTGGGCAAGTAGATCGACCTTTTTCAGCCCGATACGAAGGTTTTATAATGCCGATTAAAACGGGTTATTATGGCTTCGGTAGTGCAGGTCGTGCACCTGTTCGTCTGTGGATCAACAATCATATAGTAGTTGACAATTTGAATTCTATACAAGATTCTGCCAGTAAGGATACAGTCTACCTTAAAGCTGGTGAAGGATATGCTGTTAAAGCAGAATACGTCCATTTGAAGAGTAATGATAAACCTGCACTTTGTTGGTTTGGGAGAGAGCAAAAGAAACAATTTTTACCCCAAAACCAATTGGTGCCAAAAGAAAGTGATGATAATATAAAAGAATTCGACTTGCTTGCTGATCTTCCTTATAACGCTGTATTACAAGACCGGATGTATGGGTGGGAGCGAAGTGTAGCAGCTGAAGATTATAGCAATCGTTACTCTAATTATTGGACTGTACGCACCAATGTAAAAAAATACGATTCTTTTCAATCCCCCGATTTGTTTATAAATTTCAGGCAGCCCGCGTCAATTTATACGGTAAGTCGTAATTTAGGAATAACGCCTTCTTCTGTAACTCAATGGAAGTTGAAAGCCAAAGTTAACTTCGAAAATAACGAACCCAATACTGACCCAGATCTTGGACTCGGGGGAGCTTCGGGCAGCTTTTTAGAAGTATTGGATGATAAAGGAAAAATATTAGTACGAATGTTCTTTCACATAGACCGTACAACAAACGATGGTTATCTTTACTTTAATAACAAGGTTATTCTCAAGACCGATAGAAAAACTTTAAAAACATTAATGAGCCAAACGCAAACGTTACTAATTGATGTAACTAAGGGGCAGGTAATGGTAAAATACGGAGATTTTCCGCCGGTTAACACTTCACTATTTGACGGTACAGCACACTGGAATGCTCCTCAAAATATCAGGCTTTACTTTTGGAGCAAAGCCGCAGCAAGTAACCGGGTTATTGATTTAGAAGAGCTTAAATACAGTTATAAAACCTCAAAGTAAAGTATTGAGGCTATATTTATAGATTCAATTATCTCCATTTTTGAGATAAACGTATCGCTTCAATAATCTTAAAATAATTTTTGGCGATAATTATTTCACGTATTCATAATTAATACTAAAGTTCTTAAAATAAAAATAAAGTTTTATTAGTTTAAAGATATGGTAATTTTGCAGCAGCTTCTCTGTGTTTTTCATAATTATAAACTTTAATTTTCGAGATAATGTTAATTAAAACTAAAATCCTATATTAGCAACTCCAAAGCATTTCTTTTAATTAAAGATTATTATAGCCAAAAATTATACATCACCATATTACATTAATGAATTTCAATACCCGAAGAATAACCTTCTTATTATTAATAGCCGTAGTGAGCATTCTATCATCATGTGTGAACGGTAGAAAAGTTGTATACTTCCAAAAAGGTATGAACGGCCCCGATACTGTCAAACTAGCATCAGCATATGTATCCAAGATACAGTCCGGAGATATCTTGTCTATTTACGTCAATTCATTAAGCTCTGATGCAAGCAGTTTTTTTAATCCGTATAGCGGCCAGCAGGCACAAAGTTCTGATGCAAGTGGAGCTTTAAGTGCATCTGTTGCTCCTGGGTTTTTAGTGAATCAATCGGGTGTAATACAACTACCGCTAATAGGAAATGTTGAAATTGCAGGTCTTACCACCAACCAGGCCACCGTGCTTATACAATCGCGTTTAACCAAGTTTTTAAAAGAGCCTACTGTCAACATCAGGGTTCTTAATTACAAGGTATCTATGTTAGGTGAGGTGTCTAAACCGGGAGTTTATGTTATACCTAACGAACAAGTTACTATACCCGAGGCGCTAAGTATGGCAGGCGATTTAGCTGTTACAGGCAGACGAGATAATATTATGATTATTCGTGAAGTTAACGGAAAAAAAGAGTTCGGGTATGTAGATCTTACCAGCAGGGATGTATTCCAATCTCCTTATTATTATCTGCATGCAAATGATGTGGTTTATGTTGAGCCTGTGAAGAATAAATTCATACAAACCAACTTCACCTACCGCATACTTCCGCTCATAATTGGAATTGTTTCTGCAGTACTCATAATTTTTACAAGGTTACGCTAGTTATAAAATCTACTTATCATGAGTGTAAATGAATTAAACGACGACGCGTTTCCAAAATCAGCGGAAAGTAATTTCGGCGATCTTATAGCGTCTTATTTAAAATATTGGAAGTGGATATTATTATCCGTTATTCTGTTTAGTTTTCTTGGATACATATATGTAAAATATCAGGTACCTGTTTATAAAATTCAGACTGATATTTTAATCAAAGACAACAGCCAGTCGCCTGATAAGGCTGTATTGACCCAATTAGATTTAAATTCTACTAACATTGTTATTGATAATGAAATTCAGATATTAAAATCGTCTACGTTATCTGAAAGGGTTGTAGCAGCTTTGGGGTTAGAAAGCTCTTATTTTATTAAGGGAAAATTTATAAAGCAGATTTTGTATGACGACGTTCCTGTAAAAGTGCAGCTCGTTAGTCCGGGCCCAAAATCTTACCGCACCGATTGGGTCGTAGATGTTGTTAATGAAAATGAAGTAATTTTTGATGGTAAGAAGGTTCCGTTGAATCAAGCTGTAGTTACCAATGCTGGTATTGTAATGCTTAAAACCAACGGAAGCTTTAAAAGAAGGCTTAAATACAACGTTAATTTTAATATCACCCAGGCTGTAGCACAGCGTTATATTGGAAGTATGTCTATTTCCACTGTAAGCAAATTGTCTACAGTGTTATTTATCGCGGTAGAAGATGCAGTTCCGCAACGTGGTAAAGACTTTTTGAACCGCTTGGTTTATGAATATAATCAGGCAGGTATTGAAGATAAAAACAGGAATGTATCTAACACGCTCGCATTCATCAAGAGCAGGTTAGATTCCTTAGCAATAGAGTTGAACTCTTCGGAAAAGAAAGTTCAGGAATACAAAGCAAGTAACAATATAACAGATGTTTCGGCCCAAGCTGGTTTAATTTTGAGTCAGGTTTCGGCCAATGATGCCGTTTTGAGCAAGATTCGTCTGCAGTTAGAAATTTTAAAGAGTATTGAGTCGTTCCTGCAGTCTTCAGCGTCTGGGCAGGTTAAATTACCTTCTTTAATTGGTTTAGAAGATGCAACTATAGCTTCTTTGGTTCAGCAACTTTCAGATGCTCAATCAAAGCGGGAGGCGCTGCTAAGAACAATACCTGAAACTAACCCTGTTGTAAGTTCTATTACTGATCAAATAGTAAGCACTAAGAAGATCTTAGAACAAACAATTCAAAATTACAGATCGTCTTTACTCATCAGCAGGCAGCAATCACTTAGTGATAACAATCGTTTTGAAGCTAAAATCAAGCAAGTACCTGTTAAAGAGCGCGGTTTGTTAGATGTAATGCGTCAGCAGGACATTAAGAATACGCTTTTTAACTTCTTGCTACAAAAGCGTGAAGAAACTGCCATGTCTTTAGCTGGAGCAACCGCCGAAAGTCGTACTATAAACATGGCAAGAAGTTCAGGTGCGCCTATTAAGCCTATAAAATCTTCATTATACATGGTGTTTTTTGGGATGGGTCTTGTTCTGCCAATTAGTATCATCTTTTTGAAAGACGCCCTAAATAATAAAATTAAAAGGAAACAAGATATTGAAAGTGCTATTCCTATTCCTATCATTGCCCAAATTTCTCATTCTAAGGATAGTAACCCATTAATTACGGTTGAAAAGCCAAAATCAATGATTACCGAACAGATAAGATCATTGAGAACCAACCTCGACTTTATCATGCAAAATGGTGAAAGTAAGGTTATCTTGTTTACGTCAAGTATAAGCGGTGAGGGTAAGTCATTTATTTCTTTAAATCTTAGTGCAAGTTTAGCAAGCACTTCTAAAAAGGTAGTTATACTCGAACTCGATTTACGTAAGCCTAAAATCCTGAAAACATTAGGTATGGAGTCTTCCACAGGTTTATCAGAATACCTTATAGGTAAAGCTGGCGTAAAAGATATAATTCGTCCGATAGTAGCACAAGAGAATCTATACTTGATTGAAAGCGGCGCCATCCCTCCAAATCCTGCGGAACTTTTGGTGAATGGTAAACTGTCCACCTTAATAGAAGAACTTAAAAAGGAATTTGATTATATTTTGTTGGATGCACCTCCGGTTGGCTTGGTAACAGATGCACAGATCTTGAGCCAATACGCGGATGCCACGTTCTTTATAGTGAGGTACAACTTCACTAAAAAAGAGCATATATCGTTATTAAATGATACTTACCGTAAGAAAATATTTAAGAACCTCAATATCGTCTTCAATTCGCTTGACAGCAGCGCCGCCGGCTACGGTTATGGTTATGGCTACGGTTATGGCTATTATGATGAAGATAAATCTGCCAAGCAAGGTATTTTAGATAAGATCTTTAGAAGAAAATAAGTAGCCCCATCAACGCTTAATCGCACTACAACATATAAGAACTTCAATGCTAATTAATAAAACAAGAATAGAGCACCTGGCCAGAAACATAAATCAAAGGCTATTTAAATCTACAATAGGTGTAGTGGGTGGCTACCATGGATCTAATCTTGGAGATATGGCTCTTGGCGCTTCTGTGGTCGATGTTTTAAAAGCAAAAGGCATCAGTTCAGGTTTGCAAACTATTTATAACCTAGACAAATGGCCTAAAACACCCTATGCCATTGTTGGAGGTGGGGCAGTAGGTTATTCAGATTCATTGATCAGAGTGGCACGCCGGTATAAAGGGCAGTACGATAAGGTTGCTCTTTTAGGGGTCGACTTTATGGAAAAGTCTTATCCAGCCGAATGTATCGAGTTAATTAAAGGTGCAGCATATGTTAGCGGTAGAAGTAAGTTTCAGGCAGATCGCTTGAAAGAGCTTACGGGCCGGGAGCGAATTTATAATCATCCTGATATTGCTTTTTCTTTACTGAACGATTATTGCGAAGCCGCAAGAACACAGGAAAAGCCAGACTCGAAAACCTTGATGATTAATTTGGTGCCTCTGTATGCACAAATGAAGGACGGTCAATATTTTCCTGTAGAGCAATACCGGTCAGAACGGCCAGAGCTTTATGAAAAGTTCGATACCATGCACAAATCGTATCATAAAGTGGTAAGAGCGGTAACTGATGAGGCATTGCAAAAAGGCTATAAAGTACAATCTATACCTTTTACACCACTTGACGGCGAGTATACAAAAGTAGTATTAAAGGGCTTACCTGTTGAGCATTTAGCTTATAATTCTGATCCTTATCAGATGCTGAAAAAAATAACAACAGCAAGTTGGGTAATTGCTACAAGATTTCACACTACCATTTTTGCTTTAAAAGCAGGTGTTAAAATTACCCCAATTGCTTATGCAACAAAAAATGAGCTTTTACTTAATGAATTAGGCGTTGAACGTTCGAGCTTTTTGTCAACGCTCGATTTGGCTAACGGACTTGATGAGCCTAAAGCTCCTTTTGTGATTGCGAATGATAAGATAAAAGCAACCGAGCAGGAAAGCTTGAATGCAATAAAACACTGTGTAGAAAGTTTGTATGAAGGAAGTCGTTGAAAATAAACAACGCAGCGCAATCTACAATAAATCAATCCTTTGGTTTAAGCTTTTCAGCGTAGCTGGTTTTGCACAAATTATAGTACAAGGCATAGGTTTAGTTAGTGGCATACTCATTATAAGGCTGCTTTCTACACAAGAGTATGCTTTGTATACGTTGGTAAATACGGTGTTGGGAACAATGACCATTTTGGCTGATGGTGGTATTGGTACAAGTGTACTTGCACAAGGTGGCAAGGTGTGGAAAGATCCTGTAAAATTGGGTACGGTTTTAGTAACAGGGTTCCATCTTCGTAAGCGTTTTGCTGTTATTAGTTTACTAATTACAACACCCGCTTTATTATATCTGCTTATACATAATAAAGCAACATGGTTCGAAGCTGGGTTAACAGTAGCTGCGCTTATTCCCGCATTTACTGCTCAGTTGTCAGACTCCTTATTGGAACTTGCGCCAAAACTTCAACAAGACATTAAGCCACTCCAGATCAATCAAATTAGCGTAGGTGTACTAAGGCTGATCTTGATCACGGTATTGATATTTTTCTTCCCTTTTGCCTACATAGCTATTATTGCCACGGGTATTCCAAGGGCATGGGGAAATTACAGGCTTAGAAAAATTTCTAAGGGATATGCTAATTGGGATCAAAAACCCGATAACGCAGTAAAGGAGGAGATTTATAAAGTTGTAAAGCGTTTAATGCCAACAGGTATCTATTACTGTATATCGAGCCAGGTTTCCATATGGTTAATATCGCTGTTTGGTTCAACTACCGCTATTGCGCAGATAGGGGCATTGGGGCGATTGTCGATACTGTTGACTATACTGACCAACTTAATTAATCAACTAATAATACCCCGGTTTGCAAGGCTACCAAATACTAATCCACGAATGTTAACCAAGCGTTATTTGCAAACGCAGGGTATTCTGGTCATTATTATCTTGCTTACGGTTGGTGCAGTTTGGTTGTGGCCGCATCAAATTTTGTGGATAATAGGAAAGAAATACGCAAACTTAGAGAAAGAACTGGTTCTTACCATGTTAAGTAGCTGCGTTACCTTTATGGCAGGCGTTTCTTTTACTTTGTACACCAGCAGAGGTTGGGCAATTGCGCCGTATGTATCTATCCCTATAAATATATTTGCTATAAGCATTGCGGCCTGGCTTTTAGATGTGGGAACGGTACAAGGCGTACTTTTACTAAATATATTTACGGCTTTGGTTCAGGTTGTAATGAACTCGGGCTATATACTTCGTAAGATTTCAAAACTTAAAGATGTTGATCCGCAACTGGCAGTTTAGTAACTGTTTGTGAAAGGAACACCGAATAATTGGAATGAAGATATTTTATAGTTTTTTAATAAAAATTCAAGACCTGATTATTGTTGAGCGCCTTAAGCGGGTTAAGGCTTTACTCAAATTTTGTGGAAGTAATGTTACGATACATCATACCTGTAACATCATTCTTCCGCAGCGTATGGAAATTGGGCATAATAGCTACGTTTCATCATACACTACCATGTATGCGACTTTTGGTATTAAAATAGGAGATAATTGTTTGATTTCGAGTAATTGTGGTATATCATCTGTTAATCACGCAATTAACTCTTCAAACCGCATGAAGACGCAGCATTTAGATCACCTGGAATCTAAGCCTGTTGTGATTGGCAACAATGTATGGGTTGGAATGAATGCTTGCATACTTCCCGGTGTTACTATAGGTGATAATTCAATTATCGGCTCCGGAAGTGTAGTAACTAAAGATGTGCCGGCAAATGAAATATGGGTAGGAAATCCTGCCCGGTTTGTAAAAAAAGTTATAGTTAATCCATTGTAAAGCGTATGTTGATATCAATCGTTATCCCAACTTACAAAAGAAATGATCTGTTACAGCAATGCTTACAGAACTTGTATATAAGCCTGCAAAAGGTAGACAGTAGTTTATACGAAGTTATTATTACAGACGATAGCCCGGTTGGTGAGGCCAGGCAGCTGGTGGAAACACAGTTCCCGTGGGCTAATTGGTTACAGGGACCCAAAAGAGGGCCTGCCGCTAACCGAAACTTTGGTGCGGGTAAAGCAATAGGAGAGTGGCTGTTATTTACAGATGATGACTGCCTGCCGCAAAGCGAATGGATGCCATCGTACATCAATGGTTTAAAACAATCAAATGATCTTATATTAGAGGGAAAAACAGTTGCCGACAGGCCGCGTATGCGTTTTGACGAAGTGGCGCCACTTAATCTTACCGGCAAGAAATTATGGTCTTGTAATTTTGCCATAAAAAAGGCTTATTTTGAGCAAGTAGGTGGCTTTGATGAAAGCTTTCCGCACTCTACCATGGAGGATATTGATTTTTACGTGCGCGCTGCAAAAGGTGCTACTATAAAATTTATTCCGGATGCTTTGGTGGTGCACCCCTGGAGGCGCAGGGTTGGCTTCAAGCATTTCTTTAAAAGGCTTAAGTCTCAGCAATATTATGCTATGAAACATGGCATAAAAGGAACCTTTAAATTTCGCTGGCAGCGGTTTAAGATATTTGCCGGAAGCATATTTACCAATTTAGCACAACTTACACGTTTTTCTATGCGTGGTTGGTATGCTTATCTTGATAAATGCGTGTTCGATTTTTGTATGATCTTCATTTAAAACCGACATGACAAGCTTCAACTACTTTATCAGGCAAGCGGGCTTTGTTATCAGAATCCGTAAAGCAAACTACGTAACCAGAAACTTCCGGAAATTGTGGCTTTCTTTTTTGGGAATGAAGGTTGGAAAAAATACAGTGCTGCCAAAAATGCACGTTACCTGGCCGCATCAGGTTTCTATTGGCAATAAATGCATCTTAGAACATAATATCAGCTTTAAGTTTGACGGTATTCAAAAACCGGGACCATCTATCACTATTGGTGATAACGCTTTTATAGGTTCGGGGTGTGAATTCAATATTCGTAAGGCAATCCATATCGGAAACGATGCCTTAATTGCTTCGGGATGTAAGTTTATTGACCATGATCATGGTTATAAATTGGGAAGTGCCATAAGAGTGCAGCATGGAGTAGAAGCTGAAATTACATTAGGTAACGACGTTTGGTTGGGATGCAACGTGGTGGTACTAAAAGGTGTTACCATTGGTAACGGCGGTATAGTTGCTGCCGGTGCGGTAGTTACTAAATCAATCCCCGAAAACGAAGTGTGGGGAGGAATACCCGCCCGTAAATTATCTGGCAGGAAATAAATAGCCTCAAAAAGGTAACTGGATTTATATGATGAAACCAAGAATATTAGTACTTAATGCTTACTCTGTTGATAGGGTAACTGATGAGATCAACAGGCAACTCAAGCCTTCTCATCATTTGTATGGTGTTCTTGATTTGAAAGAAGCGGGTTACCCGGTGATATACATTGAGCCAACGAAAACTGGCTTTTGGTATAAATTGGGTACTTATATAGGTCGTATCCCTTTGCTTCGGGTAGGCGATTTAGGTGTTCAAATGGAAGCCTTCAAACGCAGAAAGGAATTTGATGTGGTTTACGCTCCCGCCCAGAGCCAGACTATGTTTTTGGGTGTTCTTTCTTATTTTAAAATATTTAACCGCAAAATTATAGCGCTCGCGCACCACCCGCTTTTAAGGGGAAAATTAGGTAAATATCAAAAGCACAGCTTGCATTTTGCTATAAGCGGACATGCTAAATGGGGGGCCTTGAGTAACATTGTAGCAGACGAGGTAAATACTATTGCCAAAAGAACAGTTGCTGAGTGTTTTAAATGGGGGCCCGATGTTGAATACTACGATCGCATCAACGCAAACCTTCCTGCTGTTACAGCGCCAACCGTAGATATAATAGCCATTGGCAGAACTGGTAGAGATTACAGTACTTTAGTTAAGGCCTTCAACAACACTTCAGTGAAGGTGGAGATATATTGCCATAAAGAGGTTAAAATAGATTATGAGCCAACAGAAAATATTAAGATATACTATTTGGATAAGCCCGAAAGTTTAAGCTATCCTGAGTTAATTGCTTTGTACAAAAATGCCAAGATATTAGCTGTGCCTATGTTTAAAGCCACCAGTTTAAGTGGGTTAACAAGCGTTACAGATGCTATAGCATTAGGAATGCCACTGTTTATTACAGAAAATAAGTTTATTGAAATTGATGTAGAAAAAGAGGGTTTTGGCCATTGGCTGGATCCTTACGATGCAGATGGCTGGCGGGCTAAAGCGCAACAAGTGCTAAACAACCCTGATATTTTAAAAAGCATGCAGGAGCGTTCACGGGCGGTGTCTGCAAGCTTTAATACTAAGGTATATGCAAGGCAATTAATGGAGGCTATAGACAGTCTGTAACAAATTATTCAAGATAAATATTCGATTATACAGAATGCTAAATGTTGTTTTTATATGCGGTTCGTTAGAAGCAGGCCATGATGGTGTGGGCGACTACACTCGTAAGCTCGCTTGCCGTATCATAAAAGCCGGCCATAAGGCTGCTATGATAGCTTTAAACGACCGTTTTTTAAGTGAAACCTATGAGGGCTTGCAGCATGAAGATGATGTGAATATTGCAACGCTGCGTATACCGGCAAAAGTTGCTGATATAGAAAGATACAGAGACGTTAAAGAATGGATCGCAAAAAAAGAAGCTAACTGGATTAGTTTACAATTTGTACCGTACTCATTCCATATTAAAGGCCTGCCTTATGCTTTTTTTAAAAATTTGTCTTTTTTAAAAAGTGGCGGCTTAAAGTTGCATGTGCTGTTTCATGAATTATGGCTTGATAAACCCGAACGCTTTTCACAGCGTGTAGTTGCTACCTTGCAAAAACTGATTATTTCAATGGGCATACGTTCTATCAAGCCCGAATCAATTGACGTAACAATATCTTATAATCAACAACGGTTAAAGAGCATAACCATAAAAGCCAATGTTTTAGGGCTTTTTGGTAATATAACAAAGGCCGACCATCTACTGAATTCTGAGCCAATTGTTCCTGCTGAGCATAAATTCAAAATATTATATTTTGGTGGTCCACCGCGGCACACCTATTTTGATCAAGTAATTAATGGGCTGATTAAGTTTTGTAAGCAACATGCTAACGAGGTTGAAATTGAAGTGGTAAGCGGTAATTCTAAAGATAAAGACATTTTTGTAAAGGCCTTAATAGATAAGCTATCTCCATTTGGCACCATTATAAATGACCATGGGTTTCTTGCATCTGAATCCCTCAGTATATTGTTGAGTGCCTGCTCGGTAGGTATCGTTAGGTCTGAACCTTACTTTATAGGCAAAAGCGGCTCGGCAATAGCCATGCTCGAACACGGCTTAGCCGTGTGGTTACCTAAATGGGATGGGAATGACACAATAGATTATGGCTTTCGTAGCGATTTGATATATGCCGATTTGGAAAAGGCAGCACAACACAAAAGTAAGCCTGCATACAAATCACTACTACCCGAAGTGTCTCAACAATTTATTTCGACGCTTACTAACAATTATTAATATGGCACAAACTGTTTATACTTTATTATGTCAACGTGATTTGCCAATGGCTTTAGTAACCTTGCCTAAAATTTTACAATGTTTAGAGCCACAGCAGCAGTTTGTGATTTTTGATGATGGTACGTTTACTGAATCTACCATTCAAGTGCTAACCGAACTTTCTGAAAATTTAAGTATCGTAACCCGCAAACAGCGCGACGAGGAAGTTAATCAGGCGTTAAGCAAATATCCTAACTGCCGAAAATACCGCGATGAGTTTCCGTTAGCCTTTAAAATGCTTGATATACCGCTTTCAGTAATTAAAAACGGAGGAGGACGCTACACCTTTACTGATTCAGATATCATTTACCTTAAAAATGGTCGCGATTACTTTAACAGAGATGTAAACACCTATCTTAAAACAGATGCTATAAAACTTTCGATTAAGCTTCAAGATGGATTATTAAAGCATAAGTGGAAAATACCGATGCGATTTAATTCCGGCTATTTTAGCTTTGATGTAAAGGATTTTGACCTTGACTTTATTAATCATTACTTAGGATTGCCCGACGTTCGTAATATGCCGTGGTTAAGCGAACAAACCTGCTGGGCGCTGTTGTTTGGTCGTGCGGGTAAATCTTATTGCCCTAAAGAAAACGAATTTGTTTGCCGTGAAAAGTTTGAGGGGCCACAAGCCGATACTTTAGCTATTCATTTAATTGGCGGATTGAAAAATAAATATGTGGAATGGTCTGCTGTAAATATACATTCGGAAGCAGAGCTTGTTAAGCCTTCGTTTGAAGTTTCAAGAAATATTACTTTGATAGACTGGTTAATTAAAGTTGCCCGAAGACATTCCCCTATAAAATGAAGATATTATTTATAACGCATAAGTTTTACCCTGATATTGGCGGTATTGAAGTTAACTCTGAAATACTGGCTTTAGCATTTCATAAAGCCGGGCATGAGGTGCGCTTAATTACCTGGACACCAAATACCGGTGAACGAACTTTTCCATTCACAGTAATAAGACATCCAAGTACTGCGGTTTTAATGAAGGAACATCGCTACACCGATGTTGTATTTGAAAACAATCCTTCTTTGAGGTTAGCCTGGCCGGCTATCTTTTTTGGTAAACCAAGTGTAATAGCACTCCGGACCTGGGTAAATCGCTCTGACAATGGCGATGCATGGCAAGATAAGTTTAAAAAGATGTGGATCAATCGTTCGGCGGCCGTAATTGCTGTGAGTGAGGCTGTGCGTAAAAAGTGCTGGCCCGGAGCATTGGTTATAGGCAACCCATACAGACAAAATTTATTTAGAGTTTTACCTGAGGTGGGAATCAAGCAGGATTTTGTTTTTATGGGCCGTTTAGTTTCTGATAAAGGGGCGCATTTAGCTGTTGAAGCACTCCACATAATTACTCAAACCCAACCTGAGAAAAAACGCCTCCTCACCATTATCGGAAGCGGGCCTCAGCAGTCACAACTGCAAGAGCTGGTTATAAAATATAACTTGAATGAACAAGTAACATTTACAGGTGCCTTAAGTGGTGAAGAATTAGTAAAGTGCCTTAATAAGCACCATTACCTGTTAGTGCCATCCACTTGGGAAGAACCCTTTGGAAACGTAGCGTTAGAAGGGATGGCCTGTGGTTGCTTGCCAATTGTTTCAGATGGTGGCGGTTTACCAGACGCTGTTGGGAATGCCGGTTTAGTTGTGGACCGCGGTAGTGCTCAGGCATTAGCAAACGGCATCATCAGTTTGCTAACCAATCCCCAGCAAGAACAAATTTTACGTAATGCTATGCCTGCACACCTGATAAATCACCATCCTGATACAGTTTCTAAAAAGTATCTGGATGTTATAGAAAAAGCTTACGCAGATCATAAATAACATGAAGGTAGTACTTTCGCAACTTACCGGTAATGCTAACGTTAAAGCGGCTGCGCACGGTTTTATAAAAGCCGATGTTTTAGCAGCATATTACGTATCGTTATCAGTATTTCCAGGTAGCTTTTTGGACAAGATTAGTGCTTTAGGACCACTTTCTGAATTTAAACGCAGGCAGCACGACCCAGTTTTAAAGCCATATACACGAAATTGGCCTTGGGTAGAACTTGCCCGTATAATTGCTACAAAAGCAGGTTTTCAGAGTCTTACTGTTCCGCAAACTGCACCCTTATATATGCATCGGGTTGTAGAAAAGTTTGATCAATTCGTAGCCTCTGGATTAAGATCTGAATTAAAAAAAGGTGCAACTGCGGTTTACGGTTATGAGGATACCGTGTTGTCTACGTTTCGCGAAGCTAAAAGACTAAATTTAACACGACTATACGATTTGCCTATTGGCTACTGGCGTGCTGCTCATGCAATATTAGATCTCGAACGTGAGCGCTGGCCCGAATGGATACCTACGCTTACAGGATTAAAAGATTCGGAAAGCAAACTTGCCCGTAAGGAAGAAGAGCTGCAATTGGCCCAGCATATATTTGTGGCCAGCAATTTTACAAAAAGTACTTTAAAAGAGTATCCGGGGCAATTAGCTCCGGTAGAGGTTATACCTTATGGTTTTCCACCCATTGCTAAAGATCGCACTTACAGTTCAGGCGGTGCTAATAAGCCGCTAAAGCTCTTGTTTGTTGGAGGGCTTTCGCAGCGCAAGGGTATTGCAAACCTCTTTGCTGCTGTAGACAATATTGGTCATCATGTTGAATTAACCGTAGTTGGGAGCAAGAAAAATGATGAATGTGTGCCGTTAAATAATGCTTTAAAAAAGCACCGTTGGATTCCAAGCTTACCACATCAGCGTATTTTAGAATTAATGCGTGAAAACGATGTGTTGGTATTTCCATCACTGTTTGAGGGATTTGGACTTGTGATCACCGAAGCGATGTCGCAAGGGATGCCGGTTATCACCACCGATAGAACCATTGGCCCCAACTTTATAGAGAGCGGAAAGAACGGTTGGCTGGTAGAAGCCGGATCAACCCAAACCTTGCAAGAAACAATTGAACAGATCCTTAATCAGCGTGACATTATTGCTGATATGGGAAAAGCCGCTATGGCAACTGCCGGAAAAAGACCGATGGAAATATACAGTTACGAATTGGCAAAAGCGGTTAGCCTGGTAAAGTAAAATATTATATTAAAATCAACATTTAATGAGTAATAGTAGAAGTTTTGGACTTGATTTTACCCGTGCACTGGCTATTAGTTTAGTAATAGTTGCTCATTTTGCAAAAACGAACGAATATTTTGGATTTTGTGGTGTTGAGATATTCTTTGGTTTAAGTGGCTTTTTAATAGGTCAGATATTATGGCGTAATTTTTATGGAACCAACGATTGGACTAAAGCTCACGTACTAAATTTTTGGTCGCGCAGATGGTGGCGTACCCTGCCCAATTACTACTTATTTATAATTGTAAGTATTGCTTTTCATCATTTTTATTACAGCAAATTACCTTCACTCACTTCACTCTTGAAATTCTTATGGTTCGGTCAAAATTTACTGGAACGTAACCGTGAATTCTATGGTGTTTCGTGGAGTTTATGTATTGAGGAGTGGCTTTACTTATCTTTCCCTATTATATTGTTTATTTCCAGCAAAATTGTAAAAAACAAGGGTGTATCTTTTGTGCTCACGCTGTTTACAATTTTCATTGGTTGTGCACTTATCAGAGAGTACTTGCTTCATACAGATCAAGCCGATTCTATCAGAACTATCACCCTCGCCCGTATAGATGCTATTGCTTACGGCATTGGTGTGGCTTACTTCTTTATGGTAAGGCCTTCCTCAACAGGAGTAAAGGCATTGGCTTTTGGTGTTGGTTTTCTACTGTTGATAACGCCAATAATTATTACAATTTATACACATACCAAGGCTGATACGTTACTTCAAAACAAATATTTACTTGTATTAGCTCCTTTAGGTGCTTCGCTAACGCTTCCTTTAATTAGTAAATGGAATTGGCAGGCAGGCCGCTTTGACTTTATAGCCCAGGCTGTTGAAAAGATAAGTTTGTGGTCATACTCCATTTATTTGTCGCACATACCAATTTTATTTACAGTTTATTCAGTAATGGGAAGCGCACGCAATAATTTAGTTGGAAACATCTTTTCAAAAATCTTAGGCTTGGCAATAACACTGATAGTATCGGCGCTTTTGTTTAACTACTTCGAATTGCCTTTAACGCGTAAAAGACCACACGAATTAAAGTAATCAATTATCCAAACGCCTAAAGCTACTTTTACCATACCATTAATGAAACAGTTAATATTTATAAACTCTCATCCCATTCAATACTTTGCCCCAATGTATAAGTATTTGAACAACGAGGGGATCAAAGTGCAGGCCTGGTATTGTACAGATTCATCTATCAAAGGCGGCTATGACAAGGAGTTTGGTACTGAAGTGAAGTGGGACATTCCATTGCTCCAGGGTTATGAGCATCATTTCTTTAAAAATTATGGTAGTTATGAGAAAGGAAAGCGCGGTTTTTTTAGCTTAATGAATTTTGGATTAATTAAAAATTTATTCAAAACTCAAAAATCTGTAATTGTGGTTCATGGGTGGCATTATTTAACTCATTTTTTAGTTATAATGCTTGGTAAGATGGCAGGCCACACCATATGTTTACGAAATGATGTACCACAAAGCCACGAAGCGCTAAAGGTTGGTTGGAAGCAAAAAGTAAAAAAGTTGGGTTTGAAATTGTTTCTTTTCCCCCGGGTGAATTACTTTTTATATATAGGTACTCAAAACAAACTCTTTTATAAAAGCTACGATCTGGCCGATAACCGGCTTTTGTTTTGTCCTTACGCTGTGGACAATGACAGGTTTAAACTTGAGAAAGATATGCTTGCTGATAAAATTTCAGCAATAAAGGGTAGCTTTGGAATTGCGGATGAAGACAAGGTGATTGTTTTTTCTGCGAAATACATTTCAAAGAAAAGACCGCTTGATTTACTGCAGGCTTTTAATAATCTGCAGGCAGATAACTGCTGGCTAATTTTTGTTGGTGAAGGGGAGCTTAGAGGCGAAATGGAAAAATATATTCAAGATCACGATCTTAAGCGCGTTATCTTGACTGGTTTCGTTAACCAATCGCAAATAACGAGCTATTATGCCATTGCCAATGTTTTTGTAATGTGCTCGTCGTTTGGCGAAAATTGGGGCTTATCAGTTAATGAGGCAATGAATTTCGATTTGCCTTTGGTTGTTTCCGATTTAACAGGGTGTGCCGACGATTTAGTTTTGGAAGGTGTTAACGGCTATATAATTAAGACAGGCGATGTGGCTCAGCTTACTGATCGCATTAGAAAAGTGTTATATCAAAAATCGCTCACATGGCAGCGATCTTCAGAAAATATAGTTGCTGATTACAGCTACGGCGCAGTAGCTAAGAATATTGTGACTATCTTGTAAGGTGCTAACTAAAGCGTATAATTTAACTTTGATGATAGTCAAAACAGCTTTAGTGAAAATATGAAACAGCTTTTCAATTATAATATACTTGCATAGTAAGCATAAAAATGACTTTTTTGATTAACACTTTAATATTCATCTAATGACGTCAACCTTAGTTGAACAACGGTCAGTCAAATCTGCGCTTAAACCAAGGATTAAATTTTATCTGGACAAAAATGATCCAAACTATAAGCTTAAGATGGCTATATGGGGCTATTTTTTTCTTTTGATCTTTGAGGGTGCTTTGCGTAAATGGATATTACCGGGTTTAGCAAGTCCGCTGTTACTTGTTAGAGATCCTGTAGCTATATATTTGATCATCTTAGCTCATCAAAAAAAGATGATGCCAGCCAGCCCATATTTATATATAATGACCTTTGTAGGAGTGATCAGTGTTTTCACTGCAGTATTGGTTGGCCACGGGAGTATAACTGTAGCGTTATATGGTGCACGTGCTTTATTATTACATTTTCCAGTTATATTTATTATTGGAAGTGTTTTTAACAGAGATGATATCATATTAGCTTCTAAGGCGATGTTATGGATTTCCATACCTATGACAATCTTGATAATATTGCAGTTTTATAGTCCACAGTCGGCTTGGGTAAACCGGGGTATTGGAGGTGATGAAAGTGGAGGAGGGTTCAATGGCGCAATGGGTTTTTACCGACCACCCGGTACATTTTCTTTTACCAACGGAGTAACATTGTTTTACCAGTTTTTAGGCCCTTTTGTGTTTTATTACTGGTTATATACCAAGTCTGTAAATCGTTGGCTTCTTGTTGCGGCAACAGCAGGGTTGCTCATATCGGTTCCTTTGTCATTAAGCCGAGCAAACTTCTTTGGTTTATTAATAGTGCTGGCATTTACATTACTTGCGGTTTCAAGAAAACCGGCATATTTAACACGGGTTTTAGGGAGTACTGTAGCTATATTTGTCGTCGTGTTCATATTAAGCCAGCTTCCTATTTTTCAAACATCTTTAGAAGCTTTCACTGCCCGTTTTGAAGGTGCAAATGAATCGGAAGGCGGCTTGCAAGGTGTTCTGGTCGATAGATATTTCGGGGGGTTATTATCCATATTTACAAAATATAACGATCTTCCCTTTTTTGGGTATGGGCTAGGTTTAGGAACAAATCTTGGAGCACAGCAATTTCATCTTACAGCAATTCCGGAGGGAGAGTGGGGTAAGATTGCGTGGGAACAAGGATTGCTTTTAGGACTTACCGTTGTGTTTTTAAGATTGGGAATATCATTTAGCATGCTAATAAAAAGCTACCAAAAGCTCTCGGTTGGCGATTTGCTTCCATGGATTATGTTGAGCTGCCTTTTACTTAATTTGCCTCAAGCTCAATGGAAGCAGCCAACAAGTTTAGGTTTCTCCATTATCATTGCTGGTTTTCAAATGGCAGTTTTAAAGTCGCCTAAAAAGAAAATGGTTAGCTAATTTATTAGGCATCAATTGTTATTGAGTTGGTTTATTTTATCAACAACCCACGATCAAATTTTACATCTGCCGGTGATCTGATTACATATACATGAATATTGTTTTTTTAACTCATCCAAGTTTTCTTAATTCACAAAGTATGCCGAGGTTTGCTTCAATGCTTGCCGACGGTATGCGCGCACGCAGACATCAGGTTGAGGAATGGACAGCCGAAGCTGTGTGTTACAACAAGTCATTTCCGGCAAGTTTGAGAAAGTGGTTGGGTTATATAGATCAATACATTATTTTCCCATTCAACGTAAAGAAGAAAATAAAGAGGAGTTCTTCAGATACGCTCTTTGTGTTTACAGATCAAGCACTAGGTCCGTGGGTGCCATTGTTAGCTAACCGGCCACATATAATACATTGTCACGACTTTTTAGCACAACGTTCTGCTTTGGGAGAGTTTGAGGAGAATAAAACTGGCGCAAGTGGTCAGAAATATCAGGCCTACATCCGTAAGGGTTACCAAAAAGGTAAAAACTTTATTTCTGTATCGAAAAATACGCAGCAAGATCTACATCGATTTCTGCCTCAAGCACCAAAACTATCTGAAGTAGTTTACAATGGCTTAAATCAATCTTTTGAAATCACTAATTCATTCGAAGCGAAAGATTATATAAGTAAAGATATAAGCGTGGATCTTGCCGAAGGATATTTACTACATGTTGGAGGCAACCAGTGGTATAAAAACAGGAAAGGGGTAATTGATATTTACAATGCATGGAGAGATAGTTTTAACCAAAAATTAAAATTACTCATGATAGGTGCTCCACCTAATGAGTTGCTCAAGCAGGCGCAGCAATCTTCTATATATGCGAATGATATCCACTTTTTAACAGGTAAAGACGATGATTTTGTTAGAAAAGCATATGCCGGCGCTACATTATTCTTATTCCCATCTTTAGCCGAAGGTTTTGGATGGCCAATTGCCGAAGCTATGGTATCTGGATGCCCTGTGGTTACAACAAACGCAGCACCCATGACAGAAGTTGGAGGTGATGCCGCATTCTATATAAATCGCAAGCCATTTCAAAGTAATAAGGATTGGGCTAGCGATGCTGCATTAGTAGTTAATCAAGTTCTTAAAACCAGTTTAGAAGAAAGAGAGCGAATTGTCAAGGCAGGTATTGCAAATGCTGGCCGGTTTGATACCAAGAAGTCGCTCGATCAAATAGAAAATCTTTATAAACATGTATTGAAAGGGTCGGAGTAAATCTCAGCTCAATATGTTAAATTATTAAAAATGAACATTCTGCACATTGTACCTTCATACAAGCCGGCCTACATTTATGGTGGGCCTATTGAGTCGGTTGCCCGCCTGTGTGAAGGTTTGGTAGCGGCAGGCAATACCGTGCATGTATATACCACTACTGCTAATGGTAAAACGGAGCTGGAGGTACCTGTAGGGCAGCCTGTTGATGTGGAAGGCGTGCAGGTTACTTACTTTAAGCGTATTACTAAAGACCCCACCCATATTTCACCGGCACTTTGGAAAGCACTTAATCAAAACGTTAGTCAATACGATGTGGTTCATATTCATTCCTGGTGGAACATACTGGTAATGGTGGCTGCTAAAATTTGCCTTTCTAAAAAGGCCAAAGTTATTATAGCACCACGCGGAATGCTTAGTCGCTATATTTTCAATTCGGGAAGTAGCAAAGTAAAAAAGCTAATCCACAATTTATTCGGGAGAAATCTGTTAGCTAAAACACAATTTCATGCTACCGCCCAGGCTGAATATATAGAGTGTGCCGAACTTATACCCGGATGGAAAGGCTTTGTGCTTCCAAACATCATTGCCCTACCTGACATTCCCATAAAGCATCAACAAAATGATGCGTTCACGCTTATCTTTTTATCAAGAATACATCCTAAAAAGGGTTTGGAAATATTGATAGAAGCCATAAGTAAAGTAAGTTTTGAAGTGAGGTTAAAAATTGCCGGCAACGGCGATGAAGAATATATTGCTCAATTGAAGCAATTAGCTGTTCAGATAAGAGTCGATTATAAAATTGAATGGCTTGGCTGGATGAATAGAGAGCAAAAGTTTGTTGAGTTGATGAATGCCGATCTTTTTACACTCATCTCTTTAAACGAAAACTTTGCCAATGTGGTCATCGAGTCTTTGCATGTGGGTACGGCCGTGCTTATCTCTGAAGATGTTGCATTGTCTGCCTTCATAAAAGAAAAGGACATGGGTTGGGTTTGCGGTTTGCAAACAGATGATGTGGTGAGTAAACTGACTGATGCACAAGCACAGTTAGCAAAACGTAATCATATCAGAACCACAGGTCGGGATGTTATCGAAGAAAACTTCTCGGAGCAAAAGCTTATTAAGAGCTATTTGGAACATTACAAAGAAGTTGCCGATTTATAGCGAATAAATGCAATATTTAAATTAATATTGGGGATAATATGGAAATTACCGATGCCGGCATTCTGCAAGCAGTAATCTTAACGAAAAATGAAGAGCCTAATTTGAAAAGAGTGCTCGATCGTTTAACTTGGATTGGCAAGGTTGTAATTGTTGACAGTTTTAGTACCGATGCTACGCTGGAAATAGCTAATTCGTATCCTAACGTTACGTTAGTGCAGCGAGCTTTTGATACGCACGCCAACCAATGGAACTACGGTTTATCATTAGCAAATGCTAAATGGATATTAAGTCTTGACTCTGATTACGTACTCACTGATGCTTTTAGTAACGAAATAAAGCAATTTATCAAAGATGATAATTGCTCGGCATACGATACGGAGTTTATGTTCCTGGTATTTGGCAGGCCTCTGCGTAAAGACAATACTACTCCACGTCCGGTACTGTTTAAAAAGGCCGATTGTATATATTATGATGACGGACATACTCAACGTTTAAGAATTAATGGTCCAACCGGAAAATTCAAAAACGCGATACTTCATGACGATCGTAAATCGTTAAGCCGCTGGTTAAGTAACCAGGATGGCTATTCTATTAAAGAGTGTAATAAATTGCTGAGCTCTTCAAATACGGATATATCTTTCAGTTCGAAGATCCGCAAGAACAAAGTATTAGCTCCATTTTTCGTATTTTTTTATTCGCTGTTTGTAAAGGGCCTCATTTTTAATGGTTGGGCGGGCTGGCATTATACCTTGCAACGCACCATGGTAGAAATGCTGTTGGCATTGAGACTAATTGAAGAGGAAAAGTTAAAAGATAAAACTAATTAATGGCCGCTACTTCAAACCCCGCTTCGAAGGTTAACCTGCACGAATTTAATGCAGGGGAATTTGACCGTGGTGCTGGTAAACTTAAAGAGATGCTTTGGTATCTTACCAAAATGGTATTCTTTTTATCAGCCTTTCCGTATCCTAATGCTATTAAAGTTGCGTTACTGAGAGCTTTTGGAGCCAAAGTTGGTTCGGGAGTGGTTATCAAACCCAGGGTAAACATTCATTTTCCATGGAAGTTAGAAATCGGCAACGATGTTTGGATAGGAGAGGAAGCTTTCATTCTTAACTTTGAAAAGGTTTTATTGGGCAGCAATATTTGCATATCTCAGCGGGCATTGTTATGTGGCGGTAACCACGATTATAGAAATCCGGCAATGCCTTACCGCAACGGTCCAATTACTCTACAGGACGGAGTTTGGGTTGGTGCATGCTGTTTTGTTGGCCCAAATGTAAACATCGGTTTTGATACCGTAGTAACAGCTGCCAGTGTAGTAACCAGCGATTTGAACAGTAATAGTATTTATAAAGGTAACCCAGCAGTTTACATTAAAAACAGGTGGAATAATATTTAGACTAACTTAACCTTTAGTTAAGTCAATTATATTATTTATATTTAAACATTATTATATTTGGCAACAACGTGATGTTTTGTTTACTTTGTTGTGAAAATTGTATATATTAACGCCGTGAATTAATAGTTATTATTAATTTATATAATTCAATGAAAAACCCCAAAATTCTATTAATCAGCCATAACTTTTACCCGGAATTAACGGGTATAGGTAAATATAATGGTGAAATGATAGAATGGCTTTCAAAGAATCATTATGACTGCACGGTAATAACAACATTTCCTTATTATCCTCATTGGCGTGTACAAAAGCCGTACAATAACCGGTGGTACAAAAAGGAAGTGATTAATTACAAAAACAGTGATAATCCAGTTACTGTTTACCGCTGCCCTTCCTATATTCCTGAAAAGCCGACGGGTAAAAGGCGTATGGTGCAAGACATGTCTTTTTGGTTTTTCAAGTCGTGGGTTATATTTAAGTTAATGCTTTCGTCAAAAAAGTTTGATCTGATCATTACTGTTGCTCCTCCATTTCATCTTGCATACTTAGGTTTAATGGTAAAAAATTACTCCGGCGGAAAGCTATTATACCATATACAGGATCTTCAAATTGAGGCAGCTCAAGATTTAGGAATGTTGTCGAGTAAAAAGCTGTTAGATAAACTCTACGATATTGAATATAATATCTTGTCTAAAGCAGATTATATCAGCAGCATTTCGGAAGGAATGATTGATAAAATTAAAGCTAAGGTTGATAAAGAAGTTTTGTTTTTCCCTAACTGGGCCGATACCTCATTTTTCTTTCCTGTTTTACAGCGGGATACATTAAAAACCAACTGGGGGTATCAGCCTGAAGATGTCATATTTCTATACTCGGGTGCCATTGGTGAGAAGCAAGGTCTTGAGAATATTATCTACGCAGCCGATTTACTAAGACACGACCAACTTATCAAATTTATTATTTGCGGCTCGGGCCCTTACCGCGATAAATTGATCAAACTTGCCGAAGAAAAAGGTTTAAATAATATCAACTTTGTGCCGGTTCAGGATAAAGAAAAATTCAATGAGTTTTTAAACCTTGGAGATTTTCACCTTGTATTGCAAAAAGCCAACGCCGGTGATCTCGTAATGCCATCAAAGCTTACTACTATTTTGGCCGTGGGTGGCGCAAGTATTGTAACCTGCTCTCCGGGTACCTCACTACACAATGTGGTTAGCAAACACGATTTGGGCTACATTATTGAACCGGAAAGCTATCAACTACTGGCTGATGGAATTTTGATGGCTAAGAATGATAAGGCAGTTGCTGATGTGAAAAGGGAGAATGCCAGGAAATATGCATTAGAGTTTCTTGATATAGACAATGTAATGAGTACTTTTATGGGCCGGGTTTCTAAAGAGCCGGTACCAGTTGTACAAGTAATATAAATATAATGAAGGTGTAGATGAACACTCATTTATCTGAACTTCGAATTTGCTAAAGATAACAATGAAGAAAGCACTAATAACAGGAATAACAGGTCAGGATGGGGCCTATTTAACAGAATTATTGTTGGACAAGGGGTATGAAGTGCATGGTATTAAACGCCGTAGCTCACTTTTTAATACCGACAGGATTGATCATTTGTATCAGGATCCTCATGAAGACCATCCTAAGTTAGTGCTGCATTATGGTGATCTTAGCGACTCTACTAACCTGATCCGCATAATTCAGCAGGTACAACCCGATGAGATCTATAATTTAGGTGCCATGAGCCATGTAAAGGTGAGTTTCGACACACCTGAGTATACTGCCAATGCCGATGGTATTGGTACGCTGCGTTTATTGGAAGCCATCAGAATCTTAGGTTTAGAAAAAAAGACCCGCATTTATCAGGCATCCACATCAGAGCTTTACGGTTTGGTACAAGCCGTACCACAAAGCGAAACTACGCCATTTTACCCAAGGAGCCCTTATGCAGTAGCCAAGCTATATGCGTATTGGATCACGGTAAATTATCGTGAGGCATACGGCATTTATGCCTGTAACGGTATATTGTTCAACCATGAAAGCCCGTTGCGCGGAGAAACTTTTGTAACGCGTAAAATAACGCGTGCCGTTGCTAAGATTGCTATGGGCCTGCAAGACAAGATCTATTTGGGTAATCTTGATGCACAGCGCGACTGGGGCCATGCCAAAGACTACGTAGAGGCAATGTACCTAATCTTACAACAGGAAACCCCTGAAGATTTTGTAATAGCTACCGGCGTAACCACGCATGTACGTGATTTCGTAAGCATGGCTTTTGCTGAAGTAGGCATCACCATTGAGTACAAAGGCCAAGGTGTAGATGAAAAAGGCTACGTAGTAAGCAGCAGCAACTCTAATTTCCAGGTAGCGGCAGGTACAGAAGTGGTAGCGGTAGATCCTAAATACTTCCGCCCTACAGAAGTTGAACTGCTTATCGGTGACCCAACCAAATCAATGACCAAACTGGGCTGGAAGCCTAAGTATGACCTTAAAGGCTTGGTAAGCGAAATGGTAGCAGCCGATGTTGATCTGTTCCAACGCGAAAAATTGTTAAAAGAATCTGGCTACAAAATCAAAAACCAGTTCGAATAACCTGAAAATGAATAAGGAAGCAAAGATATATATTGCAGGTCATCGTGGTATGGTAGGGTCGGCCATCAAACGTAAACTCGAACAGGAGGGGTTCACTAACTTCGTGACCCGAGTGTCTTCGGAGTTAGATTTGCGCAACCAACAGCAAGTAGCTGATTTTTTTGAACAAGAGAAGCCCGTTTACGTATTTCTTGCCGCAGCTAAAGTAGGAGGCATTGTTGCTAATAACACTTATCGTGCAGAATTTTTGTACGATAACTTGCAAATCCAAAACAACGTTATCCATTCAGCACACTTAAATGGTGTAGAAAAACTTATGTTTTTAGGTTCAAGCTGTATCTATCCAAAGATGGCTCCTCAGCCGTTAGAAGAAGATTACCTGCTTACTGGTCCGCTGGAGGAAACGAACGAGCCCTACGCCATTGCAAAAATTGCAGGTATTAAAATGTGCGACGCTTACCGTGCACAATATGGTTGTAATTACATTTCCGTAATGCCAACTAACCTGTACGGTTACAATGACAACTATCATCCTCAGAATTCTCATGTTTTGCCCGCATTAATTCGCAGGTTTCATGAGGCCAAAGAGCAAGATTTGTCATCGGTTACTATCTGGGGAACGGGTTCTCCTAAAAGAGAATTTTTATTTGCCGATGACCTGGCTGCGGCATGCTACTATCTGATGGAAAATTATAACGAGCCTGGTCTGGTAAATATTGGAACAGGTGAGGATCTTTCGATTAAGGAATTAGCCGAATTAGTGAAAGAAACAGTGGGCTACGAAGGTGAGATCACATTCGATACATCAAAACCTGACGGCACTCCACGCAAACTGATGAATGTGTCTAAACTGCACAGCAAAGGATGGAAGCACACCATCGAACTTCCTGAAGGTATTAAACTTGCTTACCAGGATTTTTTAAGTAAACAAACTGTAAGTCAATAACAATTATCAAATAATAATTTAAAGCATACAATATGAGAATAGCCGTAGTTGGAACGGGATACGTGGGATTGGTAACAGGAACTTGCCTGGCAGAAACAGGTAACGAGGTGGTGTGTGTAGACATCAACGAAAAGAAGGTTGAAATGATGAAGGCGGGAAAGCTGCCCATCTACGAACCAGGTTTGGAGCAGCTGTTCCACCGCAACATTGCTCAGGACAGGCTGAAATTTACCTCTAATCTTGCCGAAGGTATTCAGGATGCCAAGATCATCTTCCTTGCACTGCCTACCCCTCCGGGTGGAGATGGTGCAGCGGATTTGAGCTACGTACTCGGCGCAGCAGGCGATATTGCAAAATTGCTGACCGACTACAAAGTTATTGTGACTAAGTCAACCGTACCTGTAGGCACGGCAGATAAAGTAACGGCAGTAATGCAACAGCATGCTGCACCAGGCATTGAATATGCCGTGGTAAGTAACCCTGAGTTCTTAAGAGAAGGCGTAGCGGTTGAAGATTTTATGAAACCCGATCGCGTTGTTGTAGGTACTACCGACGAACGTGCACGTAAACTGATGGCTGAACTTTATGGCCCGTATGTGCGCCAGGGTAACCCGGTTATTTTTATGGATGAGCGTTCTTCTGAGCTTACTAAATACGCTGCTAACTCTTTCCTGGCCACCAAAATCTCTTTTATGAACGAGATTGCCAACCTGTGCGAATTAGTTGGAGCTGATGTGGATATGGTACGCAGGGGTATTGGAGCTGATGATCGTATCGGTAAGCGTTTCCTGTTTGCGGGAATTGGTTACGGCGGAAGCTGCTTCCCTAAAGATGTTCAGGCATTGGCTAAATCTGCAGAGGAAAACCGTTACGACTTCAAGATTTTGAACTCGGTAATGGAAGTAAATGAGATTCAAAAGACGGTATTAACCGAAAAGGTAAAGAAATACTTCAAAGGTGACCTTGCAGGCAAGCACTTTGCCCTGTGGGGATTGGCTTTTAAACCAGAGACTGATGATATTCGCGAGGCTCCTGCATTGTACATTATTGATGCATTGATTGAAGCTGGTGCAACGGTAAGTGCTTTCGATCCTGAAGGTATGGCTAATGTAAAAGCCATGTTAGGTGATAAAATTACTTACGCTGAAAACCAGTATGATGTATTGAAAGATGCTGATGCATTGTTGATCGTGACCGAATGGTCTTTATTCCGCACACCTGACTTTGATAAGGTAGAAAGCCTGCTCAAAGCAAAAGTGATTTTTGACGGACGTAACCTTTACGATCTTGATAAGATGGTTGACTGTGGTTTCTACTACAATTCAATAGGAAGGAAGGAAGTGAAGTAAATGTATAGATGTTGGATACGCAGATGTGCTTGAGAAGAAATGGGATTTTACATCAACCTATCTTATTTGCATTGTAAATTCAATATCTACACATAGCATTATTCACTTATTATAACATTCAAAATACACTCATTGAACACAATGAACATACAAGGCAAAAGAGTACTCATTACGGGCGCAGCAGGTTTCCTGGGTTCGCACCTGTGCGACCGTTTCATCAAAGAAGGCTGCCGTGTGGTGGGTATGGATAACCTCATTACCGGCGATCTGAAGAACATCGAACACCTGTTCAAGCTGGAGAACTTCGAGTTTTATAACCACGACGTATCCAAGTTTGTGCACGTATCTGGCGATGTGGATTACATCCTGCACTTTGCATCACCTGCATCACCTATCGATTACCTAAAGATACCTATCCAAACGCTTAAAGTAGGCTCCTTAGGTACGCATAATCTTTTAGGGCTTGCTAAAGCCAAAGGTGCCCGCATTTTGGTAGCCAGCACCTCAGAAGTATATGGCGACCCGAACGTAAACCCGCAGCCCGAAGAATACTGGGGCAACGTTAACCCGGTAGGCCCAAGAGGCGTATATGATGAGGCCAAGCGTTTCCAGGAAGCCATTACCATGGCTTACCATACCTTTCACGGTGTGGAAACCCGCATTATCCGCATTTTTAACACTTACGGCCCAAGAATGCGCCTGAACGACGGACGTGTATTGCCTGCATTCATAGGCCAGGCCTTAAGGGGCGAACCGCTGACCATGTTTGGCGACGGCTCACAAACGAGGGCATTTTGCTACGTGGATGATTTGGTAGAAGGCATTTACCGCTTGCTACTGAGCGATTATGTGCAACCGATGAACATTGGTAACCCGGATGAGATCACGATCAAAGAATTTGGTGAGGAGATCATTAAGCTTACCGGTACCAATCAGGAACTTATCTCAAAGCCATTGCCTACAGATGACCCTAAGCAGCGCCGTCCGGACATTACCAAGGCCAAAGCCATTTTAGGCTGGGAGCCAAAGGTAGGCCGTGCCGAAGGATTGAAGATCACTTACGAGTACTTCAAGTCACTCCCGCAGCATATTATTGAACATAAAGAGTTTACGCAGTATAATAAATAGTAAACGCTTCAAATAAGAAAGTCCCCGCTGATAAATTCATCGGGGACTTTTTATGTTGAGATACAATATCTTTTCTTGAACGGTATCTGCCAAATACAAAGTACAATTAATCGTGATTTAAGCTTGTCCTATAGTACCGTTAAAACTTATGGGCATAACTGGCTTAGGTGCTTCACTTTTTATTAAGCCATTTGCTGCTTCATATTTTTCTATGTTATCTTCAAGTGCCGAGAGTAGTCGCTTAGCATGCTCAGGCGTTAAAATTACTCTGCATTTCACTTTGGCTTTTGGTAAACCCGGCATTACCCTTATAAAGTCTGCCACAAATTCAGTGCTTGAATGTGTTATAACGGCAAGATTGCAATAAGTACCATCTGCAACTTCCTCTGATATTTCAATATCTAACTGATCATTACGCGTTTCGTCCATGTTTTATATTTTACAGAAAGGTAGAAACTTTTTCTGCTAAGTGTACAAATTTGTTTGATTTAATCCACACTTGTTTAGTTGATAACTAAAATAGCTTGTCCTTTTCATAAAAGTATATTGAAGACACAAAGCTTACATATTGAATCAGATCACCAGAAAAAGCGGATCATTCTCATATATTGAGTGCTGGATAATCAATTATCGGGGTGGGGGAAATACATATTCTAACTGGCTGATCCGACAATCATCAGCAACTCAGCGTCTAAATAAATATTTAAGAGTAAGCGCCTTACACTTGGTTAATGCTTCTGCTAAAACATTTAATGGCACTTTTTGCTTTTTAAATAGACACCAGTAATTATTACATGCTGTTAGGATCAACCGATACCCGTCAGACTTACGCACAAGAGGAAGCCTTAATTATTGATTTAATAGGCCAGATGCGTTACGCGGAGGCTTATTTGCTTTTGAAAAAAGAGTTGCCTCATGAGCCGTCTACCCAGTATAATCTGGCATTGTGCCACTACTGGGCCGGCAACTACCAGGAAGCATTAATATGCCTGGATAAAGCCAAAACCGCATTGCCTCGCAATGCAGGTGACCCCATGTTACAGAACGACCAGTTTTACAGCGTTATGAGCCAAAAGCAAAACCAACAAGAGGAGTATTTAAAACCGATCTCTAAAAAATTCACGAATCTCTTCGGCGTTAGTACCAACGATGCTATCATAAGATTAAAAACAGACTGCTGGCTGCAACTGGGTAATTTTTCCAAGGTAATAGAAATAGCAACACCCATTGCTTCTAAGAATTATAAAAACATAGCCGATGCTTTGCAAGTAGCTACAAACCGTAATACAGATGAACAACGAATTTAATCAAATCAGGGATGCTTATCAGCGCAATATGTTCGCTTCAGAGAATGACCGTATCGATATTAAGGCTCTTTATCAGTCACTTTCAGATACCACTATTATAAACGAGAGTGGTGAAAACCTATACCATTTAGCCGCCCGCTTTACCGATATTGATGCCCTCAAATTTTTAAATGAAGCCGGCCTTAAACCTGCTGTTGATAAGTATGGCAACACGCCATTGCATACCCTTACTACAACCAAGTTTGAATTAGATGGTAAGGATATGGAAGCCAAGGCCGATAAAATTTACCAAACAGCAAGCTTGCTGTTTAATTTGGGTGTTAATCCAAAAAAGAAAAACGATTCGGGCAAGTTGGCCTATTTTGAGGCAGGGTTGCTTTATATGTATCCGTTCATAAAAGCCATGGGCAATGCTGGTGTAAAAATGGATGCCCCCATAGACGAAGGTAAAAACCTGTTGCATGCCATTTGCGACAAGTTGGTGCATCGTAAAACCATAGCTGGTGCTGTTGAAGCGGCAACTAATACAATACGCATCCTGTTAGAAAAAAGCGGAATTGATCCTGAGGATAAAGATGTTTATAATACAACTCCATTAACCTACGCCCAGCGTAGTGGTGTGAAGGAGATAGCGGCTTTACTATCGGGCGATGAAGGCGATACGGCCACCGGCGGTATGACTATTCATGAGGCCGTGCTAAACCGTGATACCACAGCTGTTGAAGTGCTGATCAAGTCAGGTGTAGATTTGAACGAAGTTTCTGACCAGTACAGCCGTACACCTTTAATGCTGGCTATCGAATATCCCTCGCTGCCTATGGTTGAACTATTGGCTAAGGGCGGTGCTAAGGTGAATTTTAGATCGGGCAACGGCGAAACAGCGGCGTTTTACCTCGTTAATAAAGCGGTAAGCAACTTTGGACGTGGTATGAGTAAGGATTTGAAGGACGTAGTTCTGATGCTGCGAGCGCTGATCAATCATGGTTTAACGATAGATGCTGCAGCGGATAATGAAAGCAATACAGTGCTGAATCTCATTTGCCAGGCCGGTTACCTGGCCGATTTAAATACGCCCTTGGCCGAAGAACTCATTGAAGCGGGCTGCAACGTTAATCAGCCTAATGCCTGGGGTAAAACTCCGTTGATGAGCTTTTCCGAGCGTGGCAACGAAGCAAAGTATGGAATTGCCGAGTTATTATTAGATAACCAGGCCAATACAAATTACGTTGATAAGAATGGTAATACCGCGTTGATATATGCAGCAGGTAACCCCGATAAAATGTCAGGTAAAAAGATAATATCGCTGATATTGGAACAGGATACGGCCATTGCAAATCATGTGAACAATGCCGGTGAAACTGCAATGGATGTTGCAATAAAAAATGATAATGAAGCCGCTGTAAAGCAATTGCTTGAAGCCACAGCTTAAAACCGATACTTTATGGATAATATGTTTTTAAATGCATGTAAAAGTGCGCAAAAAGGAGTTATACAGGCCTTCCTGAAAAAAGGAGGCATAAACGTTGATAAGCGCGATGCCTTAGGTAACACTCCGTTATACTATGTGAGCATTAAGGGTGCAAAAGACATCGTTAAGATGTTGTTGGATGCAGGAGCTGATGTGAACCTGGCTAATAATTCCAGCGAAACACCACTTCATTGTGCCGCCCGCATTGGGAGCAAAGAGATAATACAGCTATTGGCAGATGCAGGAGCCGATGTAAATGCAAGCAACAATACAGGCCAAACTCCTATATTCTACTCGGTTTTAGCACATAAAACCGAAACCGCACTATATCTTATAACATTAGGTGCTGATACCACCGTTAAAGATAATGCAGGCTATAATGTACTTGACCATGCCACCGCCAATGGCATGCGCGATTTGGTTACGGCGTTGTCGGCCAATAATACAGCTCAAAAAGACGACCATGGTAATACGCCGCTTCATCAGGCAGTGTACAACAATCAAAGCGAAACAGTTATGGCCTTGCTTAAGCCGGGAACCCTAAATGTGAACGAATTAAATAATGATGGTGTTACCCCGCTTATTTTGGCCGTAAATAATGCTAACATTCATGTGGCCGAACTGCTGATTAAAGACGGCGCCGATGTTAACCTGCACGTGTTGAGCGGAAATTCGGCGCTGCATTACGCCGCCGGGCAAGGCAACCAGCATTTGGGTAAAACATTGATCAAAGCCGGCGCCGAGGTAAACTCACGGAACAGTTACAGCGAAACACCGCTGATAGTTGCCGCCCAGTGCGGTTTCAACGATTTTACCGCCATGCTTATCGAAAATAGTGCAGATGTAAACGCGGTAGATAACGATGGCCATAGCGCTATGCACTTTGCCAGCGAAAGGGGTTATACCGAAATATTAGAACAACTGTTAACCGCCGGGGCAGAAGGTTAACAGTTGTCAAATTGGCTATGATCAGGATGCTTTTAAGCTATTTTTATGGAGTTAACACCTGCAATTAGTGCTCGGTTCATGTAATCGTACAGGTAAAAAGACAGGTCATTATTTCTTTGATTGTCTTCTTCGGTTTCAAAACTTATGTCGTTCCATGAACCCATGCCGCCAAACACATGTGTAGACATGGCGGCATAAATGAGTTGTAAAGTAGATTGATCATAGCCTTCTACGTTAATCTGGTCAGTATGCCAGTCGTTAGCGGGTGCATTACCATCTAAAATATCAAGCGCCTCCTTAAATATATCGGCCCAGTTAGTCAGTTGGTGTTGTTGCGCAAAGCTCTGTATATCTGTCAACACATTGTGTAAGCCCTCTCTTACCTGTAACGGATCGGGGCAAAAATCAATGGTGTCAGTGTTAGCAACAGTTCTACCATAACTTACCGACCATATATTGCTTTCGGGGTCATCTGGTAAAGTTACTTCCCAACGGGCAGCCCAAAAATCTGAGTAAGAGCTATAAATGGTTTCAATAAGCCAGGTGCCACCCCCGCCTACAAAACCCGCCAGCTTATGATCAGGTGTGCCATCGGGATTGTTTTCTGAAGGATGGTAATAAGCTTTTAAACCCTTGCATCCTTCATGTTTAAGCAACTCAAACCAGTGGGCGGGTGCGGCAGCTACTTCATTTTCGGTTGGTCCGCCCTCTGGTGTAGAGTCGAGGTAAAGAAAATTGGTTTTATTGCAAAACTTGAATGCGTTATTACCTGGATAATAGTTTTCAGGCAACTGCCCGGTTTTTAAAAAGTGATTGCCGAAGGTAATTAAAGATAGCAGTTGGCTGGTTGTTCCGTTCATCGGTATGTTTTTCTAAGCGTATTAAAATAGTGGTTAGGCGGCCATTTTAAGTTTCTTGTTCTCGTAGAAGTAATTATAAAAAAAATTAAAGCAGAACCAGGGATAAAGCACAATACGAATAGGTACAGCCAATTACAGGCTCCATAGTATAATATGGTTTATCGGTACTGCAATCATTAACAACAGGCATAACACTAATACTATCATCATATCAGATGCTGATAGTACCTTGTATATAAAGAAGGTAACCCAAACGGGAGATTTAAATGGCAGCCCTTATTGCTCAATATTGATGCCGTTTATAGATACCTCCTTACAGCTGAAAGAGATGGCCGATGCGCCATAAGATTCTCCGTAAGATGCAGTAGAAAACTGATCGGAATAACTGTAAAGACTTGCCTGTTTAAATTTTATAGTGCGGGTGGGGTTTTTACCGTAAGTATCTATAATAGTGATGGTGCCATCAAAATGACTCTGCTTTTTTGCAAATGCCATCAACAATTCATCACTCACTTTTTTGGCATCTACGGTAATGTAAAAAGCGCCGGGATAAAGGCTTGCTATCTTTGTTTTAGCGGTATCTTTTACTCCAGCAACTGGCGCTAAATCGTCATTAGAGCGTGACAAAGATGTATTCACCGAATTTAAATCAGTTACAACACTTTTACCATTATAAATTATGGTCAACTGCATCTTAGTGCGATTTTCTTCAGATTGCGCGTAGGTATTTTGCCAAACTGTTATTGATAATAGAATAGTAGCGGCAAGAGATAATAGAACTTTCATAGGTGTATAATTTTGGATTGTTATGTGCTTAGCTTTAGATTATATTGTGATAGAAATTTGTCAACATTGAAGGCAAATCCTGTTTTTAATTTGAAGCAACATCGCTTTTGACAATTTATGATCTTTTAATATTTCTCTTACCTAAACCCATAGCTCGGAGTCTTGTTTGATGTAACTTACTTCATATCTGCATTCCTGTGCCATATAAATGGTCAATAGCATTTTCTAAGGATTCGTTACTATAATGAGGTTTTAAAGTCATAACTCTACCGGTGATTCCATTAATTAAACATCTTTTCTATCCTTTTGAACAATTGATGTGCGAAAGATTTTAGCCTTGACTTACTTTAGCCTTTAGGAAATGCATGCGTTCGGCATGGAGTAAATGCCGATAGTAAGTATCTTCAACTATACCAATTATGAAAGCGAGCATCTGCTGTACTTGCCCAAACAAATTATAAGAGAAGAAAATAACCATGAATAAAAAACTGACCACTTTGGCATTAGCTTGCCTTGCCTTTTTGGGCGCCAAAGCTCAAAACCCCATCATCAAACACATCTTTACCGCCGATCCAGCTCCCATAGTTTACAAGAACAAAGTGTACCTGTACACCGGCCATGATACCGCCTCAGTAACGGCAACCAATTACAAAATGCCCGACTGGCATGTGTTTTCTTCCAGTGATATGGTGAACTGGAAAGATCACGGTGTTTTGTTGTCGCCACAAACCTTTTCATGGGCCACTGGTGATGCTTATGCAGCGCAATGTATAGAGCGCAATGGTAAATTTTACTGGTTTGTTTCTACGTTTCACAAGAGCGATGCGGATAGCAAGGGCGGAGCAGCCATTGGGGTTGCCGTTTCAGATAGCCCGACGGGCCCGTTTAAAGATGCTATTGGTAAGGCACTTATTGTCAATGAAATGACCACAGATTTGAAGCATTCATGGGACGATATAGATCCTACAGTTTTTGTGGATGATGACGGACAGGCTTATTTGTTTTGGGGTAACGGAAGCTGCAAATGGGTAAAGCTCAAGAGCAACATGACCGAGATGGATGGTGCCATTACCACCTTCAAACCTAAAAATTATATTGAAGGCCCTTGGATATATAAACGCAAAAATCTTTATTACCTTGTTTACGCAAGTGCTGGAACAAAGCCCGAGATGATCGAATATTGTACGGCTACAAACGTTGCCGGACCTTGGACTTATCGCGGCATTATACAGGATAATGTGCCTAACAGCTTTACCACGCACCCGGGTATTATAGATTTTAAAGGCAAATCTTACTTTTTTTACCACAACGGTTCGCTACCTACTGGAGGTAGTTACAGACGGTCAATTTGTGTAGATTACATGTACTACAACGCCGACGGAACCATACAAAAGATCATTCAAACCAAAGAAGGCGTTAAGCCCGCCAAATAAAATTACCGCTTTCTGAGAAAATGTTTCTGACACAATTCCTGTGTTGGAAAAACCCTAAGAGATTTTACTACATTTATGACTATCCTACGTTGTTCTGCTTTAACAGCACTTATTTCATTGCTTTCATTATCTGTTTTTGCGCAGCAGACAAAAAAGACTGATCTTGCTTCATATTATCAAACCGTTCAAACGTATGTGAATCCGGTTTTACCCGGTGACCATCCCGATCCAACTTTACTTAAAGTGGGCGATGATTTTTATCATTGTGGTTCAACCTTTCATTTCAACCCTTACTTGCCAATTTATCATTCAAAAGATTTGGTTCACTGGGAAATTATAAGCCGGGTATTGCCTGCTTCTAAAGCCGGCTGGGTAACAGATCGTCCTTCTGGTGGGATATGGCAGGGTGCTATTACTTACTTTTATGGTTCCTACTGGATCTACTTTTCGGCAGGCGGGCAGTGGTTTAGCAAAGCTCCATCACCAAAAGGCCCATGGTCTGATCCGGTGGAAGTAAAGTCAAACCCTAAAACCGGCCCATTGGGTTACGATAATTCCATTTTTGTTGACGATGACGGTAAGCCTTATATGGTGATCAAGAATGGACAAAAGGTGAACAGGCTACAGGCTTTGGGTAAAGATGGTCAGCTAACGGATAGCGTGATTAATCTGGATTGGATTAATGCCAAGCTGCAATACAGTTGGGCAGAAGGGCCGGTTATGTGTAAGAGAAATGGTTTTTACTATTATTTCCCGGCAGGCGATGTATCGGGTGGTCAGTATGTACTTAGGGCATCGGCCTTAACCAGCGATTCTACAAAATGGGAGCGTTTGGGAAACTTTTTTAAACCTATTACAGATGATGGGGTAGGTTTTAGAAGGCCAAACCATATTGCAGCGCCAGTGCAACTGGCCGATGGTACCTGGTGGACGATAGGACAGAGCTATGAAAAGTATCAGGATAACGATTGGTCGGGAACGGGCAGGCAAACCGCTTTGTACCCGGTTATTTGGGAAGGTGACCGCCCGTGGGGATTGGCGCCAAGTACCCAACCGGTAGTAAAACCAAATTTACCGAGTGGAGGAATACCATGGAGGCATGCAATGTATGATGATTTTGATCAACCCGAATTAGATCTTAGCTGGCATTTTTTAACGAAAAAGGCGTCAACCCGCTATTCATTATCCAGCAAAAAAGGATGGATAAGCCTGCAGCCCGATACTAACCGCACGCACTTATTACAAAAGGAAACAGATCATTATTATACCGTTATTACGAAGGTTGATCTTGATGCTGTAAATGTTGCTGACAAAGCAGGCATCTACCTAACCAACGGAAACCAAAAGGTTAACGTTATGCTGTATACCGGGTTTAACCAGGGTAAAAATATCATCCTTCAAATGGATACGGCAATTCGCCGGATGCCTAATACTATTGGCCGTACCGTTTGGCTTAAACTCACGCGTTATGAGCACCAGCTTACCGGGTATTTTAGCGCCAATGGTAAATCATGGACGCCGCTTGGGCAGTCGGTAAACAGCATTGATTTAGATAAGGCACAGCCCAACTTTAATTCGTGGGTAGGCACCAGCGTAGGTTTATTTGCCGAAGGCAAGCAAGCCGATTTCGACTTGTTTACCTATAAAGACGGATTTTCTGAAATTCCGGCGGTGAGCATGAACAATTTTTATGGCGTTAAGCCGCAAGTCAATCGTTCCGTTACCAATACAAGTGCACTTGGCGGCTGGTTCATGCTTTCCGGAGTAGATTTTGGCAAGCAGGGACCGGCTGCATTATCTATACAAGCTGCATGTAAAACCGCCGGTCAGGTTGAAATATGGCTGGATGATTTGCAAACCGGTAAGCTTGTAGCCCGTGTACCGGTTACAGCGACTGGTGTAGGCCAGTGGAAATCGTTTCGTGCCGCTATAAAAAGTGTTAAGGGACAGCATGATGTTTTTGTAAAGTTTCCTAAAGGTAAACCCCAACAAATTGAAATAAAAAGCCTGCAGCTTTTCGAAAAATAGTTGAAAGCTATCTTATAGTTTACCTAAACCTTATTACATTCTTTAAAATGCAAACCAATGAGAAAAGTACATCTCCTGGCCTTTGTTATTGCCCTTTTGCCCGTTTGGGCATTAGGGCAAAAGCGCGGGGTAAGTCAGCGTAAGTTAACAACGGCGGCCAGTATATCGGGCAATTACCCCAACTGGTTTAAAATAGCCGGTTACAGTCAGGCCGAGATAGACCGTAAACTCGTCAAAGCATACGTCGATGTTTTTGAAGGACCTAACCGCATTTACTTTAAGGCAGATGATACTACGGCTTATGTAAGCGACCTGAAAAATCACGATGCCCGTACAGAAGGTCTTTCTTACGGAATGATGGTGGCCGTGCAGCTTAATAAGAAAGATGTTTTCGACCGTATATGGCGATGGTCAAAGAAGCACCTACAGCATCAAACCGGTCCGCGGGAAGCCTATTTTGCTTGGAGCATTAATACCGAAACGCTCAAACGCAACTCAGAAGGTTCGGCATCTGACGGTGAACTGTACTACGTTACCGACTTACTTTTTGCTGCTAACCGCTGGGGAAATAACACCGGCATCAATTATTATGCTGAGGCACGCCGCATTTTAGATGCGATGTGGAAAAAGGATGGTACAGGCAATATCTTTAACCTCATTAACACCCAAGCCAAACAAATTAGTTTTGTACCCGAAGGCGACGGCTACAAATGGACCGATCCATCTTATCATTTGCCGGCTTTTTATGAAGTTTGGGCCATGTATGCCAAAGATGGTCATGAACAGTTTTACCGCGATTGTGCCGATACTTCACGAGCTTTCCTGAACAAGGCATGCAACCCAGTAACCGGGCTCAATTACGATTATACCGAATTTAGCGGCAAACCACATTCTACGCGCTGGGCACCCGCAGCCTTTCGTTATGATTCGTGGCGTGTGCCCATGAACATTGCCATGGACTACGTATGGTTTGGTAAAGACAAAAGCTGGCAGCAGGATTATGCACGCCGATTTCAAGGCTTTTTGCGCAGCAAAGGATTAAATACCTTCGAAGATCAGTTTAACCCTGATGGCACCCGCCCCGAATTTATACTTAAAGCCGGTAATACCGGCCCTAAACTGCGGCACTCACTGGGCTTGGTAGCCACGGCGGCCACTGCTTCCATGGTTAACCCCGACCCCAAAAGCCTCGATTTTGTACATGCCTTATGGAATGCCAAACTGGAGCCTTACGAAGATGGTTACTTTGATCCTTATTATGATGGCCTGTTATACCTGTTCAGCATAATGCACTTGAGCGGAAATTATCAGATTATTCAATCCAGATAGATATTAGCCATTGGCTACGCATTTAGTTAATCCAATTAACGATCTGATATGGTATCGCTGATGTGGAAGAAGTCAAAATCTGCATAACCTCCGGGCTCTTTGGTGGCATAATTAAACAGTCCAAACCTGTAACCCATAAAATGGGGGATGGTATAGGCCATGTGTAATGCGTTACCAATAGGCGTCCAGGTTTTACCGTCTAAACTATAAGCAAATGCAGCTTTATCAGTACGGTTCCGAAAATCGCATTCGGCCTTCAGGTACACCGTTTTTTGAGATAGGGTCAGGCGTTGTATTTCAATGGCTACACCGGTTTCGCCGTTAACCATCACAATGAACTTACCTGTTGCGTCGGCTTTAACACCAACCCATCCAAACTGTTTCTGAAGCAGGAGCAAGCCGGCGCAATCACCATTTCTTAAACCGCTTATGTTGAGCGCTGTTGTTGCACCACTTACCGGCCCAAAGGTACGTTGCGTTAACGTGTTGCGCGCCAGCATAATGCTGGTATCAATTCTGCCGGTGGTAAGGCGCAGGTAACCTTGTGGTGTAACAGACCATAGCTTATCATCAGGATTATGATTCCATTGCCAAACAAGAGGTAGAGGATATTCGCCTTTCTTACGTTTAAATTCATCAGAAGCCACTATGCCGGGAATAATACTCTTATTAGCCGGCAAGCTTATTTCCATAGGCACTTTTCCATCCTGGCCTAACACTGGCCAACCATCCTGCCAGGTAACCGGCACCAGGTAAGGGATGCGTCCTACAGCGCCAAAATCCCGAAATAGATAGGCGTACCAATCGTTTTTTGGCGTGCTAATGAGTCCGCCTTGTGCAACGCCTTTGTCTTGGAGTGCTACGCGGCCTTCATACGGCCCTGTTAGCTTATCGGCACGGTGAATGAGCACCGTACGCATGCCTCCTTTAGGCCACGAAATGTTGAACAGGTAATATTTGCCCTTAATTTTAAATAGCTGTGAGCCTTCGGCAGGCAAGCCAACATTTGGGCCTGCAGCGGTGCTTGCATTAGTAATAATTTCTTGCGGAGCACTGCCTGCTTTAACACCGGTAAGGTCATCGTTCAGTTCGGCCAGCATAATGCGTCCGGCGCCGTAAACCATGTAAGCCTTACCATCGTCGTCAAAAAATAGAGAATGATCGTGTAGCGCAGGTTTAAAGGAAACTGCTTTCCATGGCCCTTTTTCAATATTCCGTGTAGAATAGATGTATGTTTTATTAGTTGTACCCGCAAAGGTAGATACGTAATACATGCCGTTGTGGTATCGTAAACTGCTTGCCCATGATCCTCGGCCGTATGTGCTTTTGCCGTTATTTAGGTTTAATTCATCAACATCGTCGAGTTTATCATAAGCGTAGCTTACCAACTTCCAGTTAACCAGGTCGGTAGATTTCATGATGGGTACGCCCGGGCTCATGTGCATGGTAGTGCTGCTCATATAGTAGGTGTTGCCCACACGTATCATCGACAAATCGGGAACATCGGCATAGATGGTGGGATTATGCGCTTGTTGGGCTTTGAGCGTACTTGCCAAAACGGTGAGCACAAAAAACAATGCCGCTGAAAAACGGAGCAATTGATTAGTCATCTGAGAAGATAATTGATTATATAGGTTATTTATTGGATATGCTAATTTACTGCACTTACTTAAATCAATAGAGTAGGGTTGTAAAAAAATAAAACAATAATGTTCAAACGCTATCAACTTCAAATTTGAGTTTTTTATTCCTTAAATTTTCAATCCTTTCAGATTGTACCTGGGGATCATAACTAGTAAAATTGTTCAATCCAAAACATTTAATGTTTTGTGAAATCTACATGAGTAACTTCAAATGTTTAAGGTTCATGTTTTGTGCTTATTTTTCAATAATGCGGTTTAATGTGGTTTTACGCAATATTTACTATGGTCAATTGAACATTCGTGCTATTATTTTATTCGTGTGTAGCACGCTTGATTGTGTAAAGCATCGAATTTAGAGCCCAACAATTAAACCTCGCTCCGCGCGTAAACCAAATTAACATCAGTAATACTATCAGCATCATTTAATCCTTTTCCAGGGTCGTTTGCTTATTCGGCACAACGAGTTTTGCAATCGATTGCAGGTTGTTATTTGAGTTTAAGTGCATTGGGAATTTAGCCAATTAGTTATGAACAAACCCTAATGATATGAGACAAAAAGCAACTTAACCAATTAAGCATGCCATCCATGCAAATCAACGCTCCCAGCCATTGCTGGCGGGGTACACCCGATCTGTAAATTATTATTTATTAAATACACTTCATGAGAATAATCAGACTTACTCAATGGTGGAAAACCTATGTTATGGCCCTTGCGCTAACTATGCTTTCTACAGCACTATTTGCCCAAACCCAAACGGTTAAGGGTAAAATAGTAGACGAAAAAGGCGAACCATTAATTGGCGCCACGGTGCGTGCCAACGGTACGCAAACCGTTTCAACAACTAATGTAAACGGTGAGTTTACATTAAACGTGGCGGCAACTACACAAACCATTACCATATCTTATATAGGTTACAATAACCTCGAAAAATCTATTGCCGGACAGAGCGGCAATCTTGGCAATATACCGCTTACCCGGAACACCAGTAGTTTAAGCGATGTAGTAGTAGTGGGTTATGGTACTTTGCGCAGGCAGGACGTTACAGGTACAGTAGCCACTGTAGATGCCAAAGTATTACAGGAAATACCCGCATCGAACTTTGCCGATCAACTTAAAGGTAGGGTAGCAGGCGTAGATGTGGTATCTGGCAGCAGTGGGCCCATAATTTCTATCAGAGGTAACCGTACTATTGGTGCTGCTCCTGGTAAAGACGGCCCGTTGATAGTACTTGATGGCCAGCCTTACTATAACTCTATTGAAAATATCAATCCTAACGATATTAAAAGCATAGATGTATTAAAAGGAGCCTCTGCAACTGCTATTTACGGTACAAGGGGCTCTGGTGGTGTTTTGTTAATAACAACTAATCGTGGCCGTGTTGGACAAACTGTCACTTCGTATGACTCTTACGTAGGCGTTAGTAAATTAGAAGGTAATATTAAATTGCTAGATGGTCAGCAGTTTGCTCAATTACAAAACGATGCACTTCAAGGTGCAGTTTTGCAAGGCTATGCTAACAACTCTCCAATAAACCCTAATAAACTCACTGGTATTGAAACTCAAGCGTTAAACGAAGGAATTAGTACAGATTATGTTGATTTGTTACTTAAACCGTCTATAGTTTGGGATCAAAGCTTACGTATATCAAGTGGAACAGAGAAAACTCAATTTACATTAGGCGGAGGATATCGTCTTAACACCGGCCTACAGCCTAATAATGATACAAAGCGTATTTCATTAAATGCTACGCTTGATCATAGGGTGAGTAAACTGTTGAAGTTTGGTTTAACTACACAAACTACTCTGCGTTTAATTAATGCAGGCGGCGGTGATCAGTTATTGTCTGCACGTTACATCAGTCCTTTAACTTATCCTTTTTTGCCTAATGGTGATATTAATCCTATACCACAGTCAGATCAGGTAGATGCAACGTTCCTTAATCCATTGCTTCCAGGCAAAAGCCCTAATCAGTATTATGACAATACTCGTGGATTCGTACATAACGATATCCTTTATGGAGAATTGTCACCGGTTGATCATTTCAAATACCGCTTTACTGTAAACTACAACTTCTCGCAGTCATTGCAAGGACTTTACCGTGGTATTAACAATGTAGATATTGTTAACGCATCGCGTACAAGCGCATCAACCATTAACAATTATCAGTATCGTTTGTCACAAGAGCACTTGCTAACTTACGATAACACCTTTAATGATAAACACCACGTTAATTTTGTTGCGGTTTTCAGAAGTGAAAATCAACATAATGAAGATTCGAGGATAGATGCAACTGGTATACCATTTGATGTTGTGCGTAATAGCAACCTTGGGTTGGCTCAAACTATTAGTGGAGTTAGTGGCGCATATAGGGAACAAGGTTTAGTTTCCTACATTGCCCGCGTAAACTATGCATTTAATAACAAGTACGATTTAACGGCATCAGTAACTACTGATGGAAACTCGGCGTTAGCTTCGGGTAGAAAGTACAATACTTATCCTTCAATTGGTTTAGGTTGGGTTTTAAGTAATGAAGACTTTATTAAGCGTTATAGCTTTATCGATAATTTAAAATTACGTGCAGGTTATGGCGTTACTTCAACTACAAATACTATTAACCCTTATGAAACAATTGGACAGTTAAATTCTACCAAGTACCAGTATGGTGGTGCATCGGCCGGTAATGCACAAGGTGTATTAGTAACTAGGCTGCCAAACTTCAATTTAACCTGGCAACGTACTACAGAGTACAATTTGGCGTTGGACTTTGGCGTACTTAAAAATCGAATAACCGGTTCGATAGAAGTTTATAAACAAAGAACAACTGGTATTATTTTACCAAACTTACTACCAATAACCAACGGAGCAAGCTCACAGATATCTAACTTAGGTACCTCTGCAAATAATGGGTTAGAGATTACATTAAGCAGCATCAATTTACAAAATGTTGGTGGATTTACGTGGTCAACTGATTATAACATGTCGTTTAGCCGCGAACGTATAGTTGAATTGCCAAATGGTGCTCAATTTAATATCCCTTCAGGTTTGTTTGTAGGCCAGCCACTAAATGTTATTTATGATGTTAAAAAAATTGGTATATGGCAAATAAGCGATAGCCCAGGTATAGATAATTCTAAGCCACAAACCAGTGGCCCCGTTTATTTACCTGTGCGTGGCCAGGCTGGTACTTTTCAATATCCTGGTCAAATTCGTGTAGAAGACGTTAATAAAGATGGTATAATAGACGCAAAAGACAATCAGATAATCGGTAACTTTCAACCGAAGTATCAGTTTGGTATGACTAACCGTTTTAGTTATAAAAACTTCGACTTAAGCATTGTGATTCAAGGCCGTATGAAGTTTACGACTTTAGTACCTTACGTTTCTTCAGCAAATTCAGCTTATGTAGGATGGCAGTTTTTGAACTTAGGTCGCCATAACCAACCGGTTATTGATTATTGGACTCCAACCAACCCTACCAATGCGTTCCCAATGCCAAATGCTCAAGTACAAAGCAACTATTACTCTACCCTACAATATTATGATGGGTCATGGATAAGGGCAAAAAGTATTAATTTGGGTTATAATATACCGAGCAATATTGCAAAGCACATTGGTTTAAATTCATTACGCGTATACGCAAACGTGACCAATCCGTTTATTATTTACGCACCAATTATGAATAAGAGTTTCTCGGTAACCGATCCTGAATCTGTTTATAATCAACAGGTAATAAATTCAATAACCACTGGTAATGTGGGCGGACAAGACGCTAACAACGCCAATTATAGAGGTTTAGCTTTAAGTCCAGGTTTGCAAACACGTGATTTCATTTTTGGTATAAACGCCCGATTCTAAAATTAAGAACATGAAAATTTTAAATAAAGCAAGTTTTATAATTGCTACCGCAGCAATTTTATCATCAGCTACCAGTTGTAAAAAGTTATTGGAAGAAAATCCGAGAGCGCAACTATATCCAAACTATTTTACTACTCCTGGCGGGGTTCAAGCTGCCGTTACAGGTGTTTACAATGACCTTCGTAATACCTTTTCAGGTGAAGGTTTAGTTTTCTATTATAACGGTACAGATGAAACTATACCTGGCGGTAGTGCCGGCCCCAATCCTATAGTTTATAATTCTTTTAATGGTATTAATTCATCAAACGCTCCGGATATAACTGGGCTTTATGTTGATATTAACACGTTAAATGGTGTTTTTCAGTATGCTAGTTCAATTACTGATGTCGCTGCCAGAACACAATATGTTGCGCAAGCTAAATTTTTGCGCGCCTTTTTGTACTTTTATTTAGTACAAACCTATGGTGGTACTACGGCAACACAAAAGAGTGGTATTCCATTGCATACCACCTTTATTACTCAAGCTACTACAGCCGATGCGCCTGCACCACTTGCAGATATCTATAATTTGATTATTAAAGATTTGACAGAAGCTTCTAACGAACTGCCTAATACCATTACCACTACTAATCCGTTTTCTGCAGCGGGAGTTGGTAAAACAGCTACAGCAGCAGTGGCTAAGGCATACTTAGCTAAAGTTTATTTAACTCGAGGCTACTCGGAAGTTAAGCAATCAGCTGATTTTCAAGCATCTGCGGATTTGACTGCTGCGCTAATTAATACTAAGGGTACTTACGGCTTAGATTTGTGGCAAGACTATAGTGATGTGCACAAACCAGCTAACGACTATGGGAAAGAGAATGTTTTTGCCATTGATTTTGGTGGTGCGACTGATCCTTTATATACTGGTTATACACTTCAGGGGTCTGGTGGTTTCGGTTTAAACCAGCTTTATGTGTTGGCACGTATGAATTACGTTGGCCCCGGTATTGATAATATTCCCGGTATAGATGCTGTTCCGCAAAAACTTACCAACAAAACGGGTATGTTCCGTGATGTATATGGTGGCAGGCCTTATACCCGTTTGGCGCCAAATACACGTTATACTATGAATGTGGCTTTTGCAGATCAGGTTCATGACAGCCGTTATGATAACACCTTCCAAACTTTTTGGATCTGTAATACGAATGTGGCAGCCGGAGTTAAAAGCGATCAGGTTACCTTAAAAGGAAAGCTTATCCCTACAACTGGCCCGTCTACCAGCGCTTACATTCGTCCTTTAGATGGCGATACTGCTATTTTGATGCCGAGTGTTGATGTAGACATGGCTCGCAGAGACAATTTCAAAGGCTTGATTGTAACGCCTAAACAATTTAACAACGTTGTTTTCCCAACGGTTAAAAAGTTTGATGATCCAAAGCGTACAGGTACAGGTGATTTCTCGAGTCGTCCTATTATCCTGATGCGTTTTTCAGAAGTATACCTGATGAATGCCGAAGCTAATTATATGTTAGGTAATATAGGTACAACTGCAGATATGTTAAACGTTCTTAGAAAACGTGCTGCATACCGTACTCCGGATGATGCACAGTTTATTGCTAAAAATGCAATATCTGTTACCGCAGCTACTATGGGAACTGTTAATTCTGCAAACGTACAGGCAATGCAGTTAACACCTGCTCAATTAGCGCAGTTATCTATTCCAAACAATACATCAAGCCCAGCTACATTATGTGGTATGGATTTGATTTTGGATGAGTATAGCCGTGAATTATATGGTGATCCAAGACGTTGGTACGACTTGGTAAGAACTCAACAACTGGTACGCAGAAATAAAATGTATAACACTAATGGTGGTCCAAATGTGCAAGATTACCATGCACGTTGGCCAATACCTCAGAATTTAATAAACACGGTATTATCTGGTCCTAAGTATCCACAAAACAATGGTTATAATTAGTGATCTTACTTTAGCGCTCAACTAAGCGCTGAATTAATCAATAACAACAAAGGGTTTCACATAAAGTGGAACCCTTTTTGTTGATAACCGGCTTATAGAAAAGTCAATTTCGTCGCACATACATTCCGTATCGAACGAGGAAATCTTATCACTGTTATTACTTATAGTAATGAGAACGCATTCAAAAATTAAACCCGATGTAAATCTTCGGGCACAAAAAAGCCTGCTTAGCTTAAGCAGGCTTTTTTGTGTTGAAGAGTAGTCTTAGTTTAAAAGTTTACCACTTCCCAGTAAGCTTTCTTGGGTTTAAGGTTGGTATCAAATAACAGCGGGAAATTTTTGCGTCCGCGTCCGTCCAGCCAGGTGTAACGGTCAGATACATTCCAAAAGGTTACGCCGGTAATGTTTTTGCGGTATTTACGAAACACATCAAACACCATCTTGTATTTTTCTAATTGCTGTTGCTCCATTTCGGGCGTGAATACCGCTTTTTCCTGGGGCCTTTCTCCGTTAATTAATTGTCCTCCTTGCCGACCTGCGTACACTGAAATGTCAAGTTCGGTAAACTGTACCTGTAACCCTAACGAGGAAAACATCTGGATTGATTTTTCCAGTTCCTCGCGGCTTGGGTTATTAACCGACCAATGGGCTTGTAAGCCAACACCCTTTACGGGAACACCCTTTGCAAGCAGGCCTTTCAATAGCTTGTATATTTTTTCTCGCTTTGCCGGTTGTTCAGTGTTGTAGTCGTTATAAAACAACACAGCTTTAGGGTCGGCCTCATGCGCATACTCAAATGCTTTGCTAATGAACTCATCGCCGGTAATTTGAGTCCATTTAGTTTTACGGAGAAAGGTAGTATCGTCGGCAATGGCCTCATTTACTACATCCCAAGCATATATTTTTCCTTTATAGCGTGATACTACTGTATTAATATGCTTGTGAAGACGCTCCAGCAAAACTTCTTTACTTACGTCTTTTCCTAAAGAATCTTTAAACATCCATCCGGGAGCTTGTGCATGCCAGCATAGCGTATGTCCGCGTACTTTTAAATGATTACGTTGAGCGAAAGCTACAATACTATCCGCATCGCGCCAGTAAAATCGGTTTTCTTCAGGATGGATAGGACCCATCTTCATAGCATTCTCCGGGGTTATGCTGCCAAATTCTTTTGTGATCAGGCTACTTTCTTCGGAGTGTAATTCGCGTGGGGTAACAGCCACGCCCAAGGTAAAGTACTTTTTATAGTAGTCTTTCAACCCCTTGTCTGAATCGATGCTGACCGGCCGCCAGGATAAGCCTGCGATACATAGCGCAGATGCACCCGAGAATAAGAATAGTTTAAGTTTAAAATTCATGATGTGGTAGTGTTAAATTTTGAATGATTTGGTTGCTAAGACCTAATAGGATAGAACGCGTGTTATTGGTAATCAAATTTAATTGAATACTGCCTTTCTACGTTACGTTAATTGTGTAATTTAATCTCACAAATGTTTTGTTCGCCTTACTTGTAAAAAGTAAACCTATTTACAAATATTTTAGTATTTTGAACCTTAGTGTAATTTATTTAAACAAATATTGCATTACAAATTTGCTATTGGGAGTATATTTGTTCAACCAATTATAAAAACTAACTCTGACACCGCTGTTAATCTCAAGTGAATCATTTAGTTTAAGCTGCATTTTATTGTTCAATTTGAGGGGCTTGCTTATACTAAATGATAATAGGGTGTTGAGCATTTTAGCTATGAATTTACATTTATTTAAGGCATTTAAAACGCTGGCCTTCACGGTAATGCTTTTATTTTTCACCAATGCGCTTACTGCACAGGTTGCAAAATATAATTTCACCTCTATTAGTTCAAGAGACGGACTTTCATCTAACACAGTTAATGCAGTACTTAAAGACAGCTATGGTTTAGTTTGGTTTGGTACGGAAGACGGCCTTACTAAATTTGATGGGCTTAATTACACAGTTTATCGTCATGACGGTAAAGACACTAATAGTTTAAGGTCAAATGAAATCATCTGTCTTTACGAAGATTCAAAACGCCGTTTGTGGGTGGGTACCAGCGGATCTTTGCATTTATACAATCGCAAACGCAATAATTTTTATCGTTATAATTCAAACAGCGAGGTTGACGGCTTATCGAGTGCTAACGTTAAAGGTATACACAGCGATTATTTAGGAAATATCTGGGTAGCTACTTTAGGCGGGCTTAACGTTTTGGATCCAGCCACCGGAAGGGTAAAGAAGTTTAATAATATATCGGGTATTCCCAACGAAGCGCCGCACCAGCCCGTTTTAACGGTGTTTGAAGATAGCAAAAGGCGCATGTGGATAGGCGACAAGCATGGCCTGTTTCAATATGACAGGAGATCGGGTCATTTTATTCCTTTTTTACCAAATGAAAAAGATTCGGAGAGCCTGGCCGGCAATACTGTTAAAGCTATCATAGAAGACAAAAAGGGTAATATTTGGATAGGTACCAACGGGGGCCTGAGCCGCCTGTTACCAGATGGTAAGCACTTTGCTAATATTAAAGAGCAAAGCCCGGCTGCTGCAAGGCTATCAAGTAATATCATTTATTCGCTTGCCCTGGCCGGATCCGAAGATTTATGGATAGGTACCGAGGACGGACTTAATATATTAAACTTACCGTCGGGTTCTGTTGAGCATTATATGCCAGACGGACGCAACATTTACAGCTTATCAGGTAAGTCTATTCGTAGTATTTTTATCGATAATCAGGGCATTAGCTGGCTGGGTTCATACATAGCAGGGGTAAATAAGTATGACCGCAACCTCACATTTTTCGGGTTAAAAAAGAGCAATCCTTATGATAAATTTGGTTTAAGCTCCCGCTTTGTTACCTCCTTTGCCCGCGGCGAAGGGAACAATATTTTTGTTGGTACCGATGGTGGAGGTCTTTCAATTTACAATACTAAAAATGGGCTTTTTTCGCGTTATCCATTGATGTCAACGAGGGGAAAGAGAGCCTCAGATGTAAGTGTTTTAGCACTCGCCCGCACTAAGGACGGTAGCCTGTGGGTCGGAACCTTTCAGGATGGTCTTTTCCAGGTAGATCCTCTCAAGCACACGGCAAAGCAATTTCTAAAAGGCTCTGGGGATTTAGGCGTAAATAACAACGACATATTTTGCATTGATGAAGACCGCAGTGGAAACGTATGGATAGGTACCAATGGGGGCGGAGTTAATGTTTATGATCCTAAAAGCGGTAAGTTTAAATTTTTCATCCATGATTATGGTTCTTCTAACAAATCGATTTTGCCCGTTAACGGCTACATACGCGATTTCGAAGAAGATGATACGGGCAAAATGTGGATTGCCTCACATGGTGATGGCATTGCAATTTACGACCCCAAAACTCAGCAATTTGAAGTACTGAGTCGTATAAAAGGCAATTTACCCAGTGATCTTATTCAAACTTTATACAAAGACAACCAAGGTAATATGTGGGCCGGTACCGGCGATGGTTTGCTGAAGATTAATGTAAAGACCAAACAGGTTCAAGTTTTTGGCGAGGAGCAAGGGCTTGTAAACGGCATTGTACATAAGATACTGCAAGATTCATCCGGCAGGATATGGTTTAGTACCAATAGGGGAGTGAGTTTGTTAGATCCGAAGCGGAAATCAATTGTTAATTATAATAGTTTCAATGGCTTGCAGGGTGGCTCGTTTGAACAAAATGCTGGTATTATAGATAAGGACGGCATGATTTATTTTGGTGGCACAGAGGGGTTCAATTATATACAGCCAAAGGATGGTATCCGTATCAATAAAAACCCGGCCCCGGTTATATTCACCAGTTTGAAAACAGATGCCAGGGAAATAACCAGCGCGGATAGTGATGTGTTAAAGTCGGATATTTCGGTTGCGAAAGATGTGAAATTCAGTTATAAACAAAATTTTTCGATAAGTTTTGTAGGGCTTAATTATACCGGTACTAAGCAAAATCATTACTATTATCGCCTTAAAGGCTTCGATAGAAACTGGATAAACGCCGGGACAAAAACAACGGCTTATTATACTAACCTAAGTCCTGGGGAGTACCTTTTCGAAGTAAAAAGCATAAATAATGATGGCGTTGTTACCCGAGAAATTAAGTCGTTGACGATTACGATTGACCCGCCTTTTTGGATGACCATTTATGCCTACTTATTTTACATCGCCGCAATTGGTTCGTTACTGCTGTACATACGTTATCGTGGTATTCAAAACCTACGCCGCACCTTTAAGCAAGAGGAAGCCAAACGGGAGGCTGAGCGTTTGCACGAACTCGATCGCTTAAAGATAAAGTTCCTGACCAACCTGAGCCACGACTTTCGTACGCCTATAGCACTCATTATGGCTCCTGTTGAAAAATTGCTTGCGCAACATCTTGAAGACGGTACGCAAACGCAAGTTTTCGTTATCAAGCGTAATGCCAGGCGGTTGTTAAACATGGTTAACCAATTGTTTGATCTTAGAAGGATTGAAGAAGGCGAAACGAAACTTAATCCGGTTAAGGCCGACATTATTGCTTTTCAAAAGGAGGTGGCTGAGTCTTTTCGTGATCTTTCTGAAAAGAAGAAAATCTCGTTTGTCTTCAAGTCGTCTATTGAAGCATTATACACTAGTTTTGATGCCGATAAGCTGGAACGTGTACTGTTCAATTTGTTGTCTAATGCCTTTAAGTTTACGCTGGAAGGTGGAAAGGTGATACTGTCCACTCACTTAAACCAGGCAGAAGGTAATGCACAACCACAATTGGTTATTGAGGTTACCGATACAGGCATCGGGATTGAAAAGGAGCAGCATGCTAATATCTTCAATCGTTTTTATCAGAATAAGATATCAGAAAACATATTCAACCAGGGAAGCGGTATCGGTTTGTCTATCGTTAAAGAGTTTGTTGAGCTTCACGGTGGAACCATTGAACTTCAAAGCGAGCCGGGTAAAGGTAGCACCTTTGGTATTTATCTTCCGGTAGAACAGTTAGTAGCTGAACAGCAAACTGAGTATCAAACTTTAGAAATACCAACAGCAGAAGCAGAGGTTAAGACCGACGTACCACAGCCTGGTCTGAATGATGACAACCTGCATGAAACACGTCCTGTTGTTTTAATTGTTGAAGACAATGAAGAGCTTCGTTTTTATTTGAAAGACAACCTGGCTGCGCGCTATAAAGTAGTTGAAGCGGCCGATGGCAAAGAGGGATGGCAAAGAGCCTTGGCCAGCCACCCCGAGTTAATTATTAGCGATATTATGATGCCTAATATGGATGGTATTCAGCTTAGCCAGAAATTGAAAGCAGATAAGCGCACAAGCCACATTCCTATAATTTTGCTCACAGCTTCCACCCGTGAAGATGAGCAGATCAATGGGTTAGCTACAGGTGCAAACGACTATCTGACCAAGCCTTTCAGCTTTGAAATTTTAGAGATCAAAATTAAAAATTTGCTGGTTTTTAACCGCGTACTCAAAACCACTTATACTAAGCAACTTAAAATTGAGCCGGCCGAAATTCAGGTTGAATCTGTGAAAGAAAAATTTTTGAAAACAGTGGTTACTTATGTAGAAGACAACCTGCACAACACGCAGCTTTCGGTAGAAGATCTGAGCCGTCATATGAGTATGAGCAGGGGCTCACTTTATAACAAACTGCTTGAGGTTACCGGCCTATCGCCTGTGGAGTTTATCAGATCTATTAAACTGGAAAAAGCTGCACATTTGTTAGAGAACAGTGATATGAACATTGCACAAATTGCTTATGCGGCAGGTTTTGCAACACCTAACTATTTTGCCAAATCTTTTAAAGTCAAATACCAGATGCTGCCATCAGAATATCTTAGTCGAAAAAGACGGTACAATGCTCAACCAAGCGACCGGGTTTCCTAATTTACTCGATGTTAAAAATGGGTCAGCAAATACGCTAAGAGATGCTTCAAGTGGAGTTAGTAAACTTTAGTCTCTTTTAATTTGAAATTTAAGTGATTACACCGATAAAAAGTAACGGCTATAAAGTTCCGGGCGATTTCGGCATTGTTACTTTCGGAGGTTTGGCAGCGCCGGTTTTAGATCCACCATGTGACGGGGATCAACTTTCAACGCTATCAATTAAGGCAGGTTGCAGCTTCGCAAATTATTAATCAGATTAAATACCGCGATGTTTACAAGTTGCAGCCATTTAAAGTTGAAATAGGGTATGAACTTATTATTCGCGGCTCATCGTTAAAGGATAATTATGTAGACCGGTTAAGCATTGCCTAACTAAGAGAAGTCGGCCAATTTAATAAACCCCAAAATCTTTTCCTAAACCTAAAACATGAAACCCCTGTCGGCCAGTCGACAGGGGTTTCATTGTTTTAGTAAGAAACCAAAGTGGTAATGCTCGATGGTGCCAGGTTTAGGCCAAAGCTACCTCCTGAAACGCCGAGGGTGTTAGCTGCCAGGTTGGCACCGCTGGTGGTAACATAGCGATTGAAGCCTGAAATTGTTGCACCGCTTAACGTAAAGTTTTGATAGGTAGTAGCAGTGTTTTGGTTAATGATAACCGTTACAATTTGCGAACCGTTTTTATACGCAGTTACGTATACACCTGGTGTAGGATTTGACGTACATGAAATTTTATTTGCTCCTGGGCGTACCCATTTAGCAAAATGTGCAATAGCATAACCGCGTTTGGTAACATTACCGCTTTCATCCAAAAATCCGTAACTTCTGCGTATATACCACCACACATACATATTGTAACCGGCATTCATACAATCATGAATTTCTTTAGCTGTGTTTAAAGCACCGCTCCAAATATTGGCATCGTTGGTGTCATAGTAATGTTCGGTCATCCAGGTTTCCTTACCGGTATTAAGCACGGTGGGAGTAGCGCCGTAAATATGTCCGCATACATAGCTGGTTTTAGATTTGGCAGTTGGATTGCTCAGGTAGCTGTTAATGTAAGTCTGGCTCATGCCCAGCGGCTCGGGAGCCATAATAGGGGCACCGCAGTTTGATCCCTGTGCTGCCACAAAATCGGCCAGTTCGGTAGCCGTAGGGTTCATCGATTCGTAGTCGGTAACCCAATCTGGCTCGTTACAGGGGCTTATGGCCGAAACACCGCCCACTGCAGTAACAAATGATTTTAAATGTGCTGCATAGTCGGCATAAGAAGTGGTTTTCAATTTGCCGCCAACAATATTGTTGCTGGTTTTCATCGATGCTGGGGCAGTCCAGGCAGTAGCAACCACCATGGCTCCATTAGCTTTGGCAGCATCAATGGTAGGCTTTTCGGCGGCAAAGTCTGCGCTGTTAAAAGGAACCCGCACGCGTAATACGCTCAAGCCAATGCCATTGTTAACGGAAAAGGCCTTGGTGCGTTGATCGGAGGTAAGGTCGGCTATCCATCCGCGTATGCTGGCACCACCAAATCCACGTATATTTTGCTGTAATGCCGAAGCATTAATAGTGGCTAATGCCTGGGTTTGTTTTTGGCTCCCGGTACTTTCTTCGGCAATATTGGTGGTTACCGTGCTTTTTTTACAACTAACAAAAATAACAGCTGCTGTTAAAAGACAACATAATTGTTTCTTCATCATGATCAGGATAATATTGGTAAATAAATTGGTTGGTTAAGTCCGTTCTGGCTTCGGACATTTAGTAAATTTACACAAGCTGCTATATGGAGTGGGGCTCAAATTGGATTAATTGATAGGAAATATGTTCATTATCTATGAGTTAAGGTAAGCCTCAACATAAAGATGATAAGCATATATAAGCCGATTATAAAAGCTTAGTCATGTTGCTCTACATGATAATATAAAGGGCAGCCTCGCGCCGTCCTTTAAAACCAAATTATAATAACCTTACTAAAAAAGGTATAAGAGTATGAGCACCCGACATCAAATATGATGATCTCTCTTCTTTTAAAGTGATACGATAAAATATTAAAATAGAGCAGATGTTCAACGTGCTTCACCAGTCTCATACTCAAATAATTGCGCGTTTACTTGATAGCAGGCTTTCATTTATTGAACATTTGATATATAAAATTGAATAAATGAAAGGCATCTATCTTTCAAGAGATTATACTTTTGAATGCTTACACTTGTAAACCCAATTAAACCTAAGTTTCGCGTAGCGGGCAATATTAATTACAAGAAATATTTTTATAAATTATGAAGCTGATTCACCATCTTTATAATCTAAATTGCAATCGATTGTGTTAATAACGAGCGACCATTTTTGTAACCAGAACCGTACATATTTATAATACCAATGGAAACTATTTATAAACCTAAATTGACGCGTACCCGTCTATCCGCGGTTGCTGTGCACAAGTATTTGCTGTTTACTACGGCATTAACCCTAAGTCTTTCTGTAGCCCACTCGCAAAGTATGGTATCTCCGGCCCCGGCAGGTTTTGATGCGATGCAATTAGGGGCGCCGCACGGAAAAATTGATACCCTAACTTATGTTTCTGCAACAGTAGGTACCAACCGCCGTGCATTAGTATACACGCCACCTGCTTACAACAAAAGCAAAAAATACCCCGTGCTTTACCTTCTGCATGGTATAGGCGGCGATGAAAAGGAATGGTATAATGGTGGTCAGCCGCAAATTATTTTAGATAATTTGTATGCACAGGGCAAGTTGGTGCCTATGATTGTAGTTATGCCTAACGGCCGTGCCATGAAAGACGACCGTGCAACCGGCAATATCATGGCACCCGATAAGGTAGCAGCCTTCGCCACTTTCGAAAAAGATCTGCTAACCGATTTAATTCCTTATGTTGACGGTCACTTTCCTGTGTTGAAAGACCGGGAACATCGTGCTATTGCCGGCCTGTCAATGGGGGGCGGGCAGTCGCTCAACTTTGGTTTGGGTAACCTCGATAAATTTGCCTGGGTAGGAGCGTTTTCGGCAGCACCCAATACTAAAGCACCCGAAGTTTTAGTTCCCGATGCTGATAAAACCCGTAAGCAGTTAAAGTTGCTGTTCATATCCTGCGGTGCAAGCGATAATCTGCTCAGTTTCAGCAAACGAACGCATGACTACCTGGCCGCTAAAGAAGTGCCGCATATTTATTTCATTGAACCGGGTGTACACGATTTTAAGGTTTGGAAAAATGGCTTATATATGTTTTCACAAATGCTGTTTAAGCCGGTAAACGTTTCAATTTTTCCAATGTATGGTGCCGCGCCTTCTGGCGTACCGGCATCAACCAATATTCCTGGTGTAAAATATCCACAGCTGCTGCCCGATAATAGGGTTATGTTCAGGATCAAAGCACCGCAGGCTAAAGAAATGGTGATTGATCTTACCAAAAAGTTTCCTATGCAAAAAGATACTGGTGGCTTTTGGACGGTTACTACCGATCCTATACCGCTTGGTTTTCACTATTATTCACTGATTATTGATGGTATGCCCGTAGTTGACCCGGCCAGCCAAACCTTTTACGGCATGGGCCGCATGGCCAGCGGCATTGATATACCTGATCCAGACGGCAATTTTTACGAGTTAAAAAACGTACCTCACGGACAAGTTCGCTTAGTTAACTACTACTCTGACCTTACCAAAGCCTGGCGTAAGGCATATGTTTACACACCTGCCGGGTATGATGAAGGGAGCAAACGTTACCCGGTAATGTATTTGCAGCATGGATCGGGCGAAGATGAAACCGGTTGGGCAACCCAGGGTAAGATGAATTACATTATGGATAACCTTATTGCGGAAAAGAAAGCTACGCCGATGATCATAGTGATGGATAGAGGTTACGCCACCGATCCTTCAAAGCCTGCCGGTAATGGAGCCGGAATGGCAGGTAACATTTTTCCTGAAGTTTTGGTGAAAGAAATAATACCCTTTATGGACCGTTCGTTCAGAACAATTGCCGATAAGGGGCACCGCGCAATGGCGGGGCTTTCGATGGGCGGCTTCCAAACATTCCAAACCACCATGACCAATCCCGACCTGTTTGCTTACGTGGGCGGTTTCAGTGGTGCGAGCTTTTTGCAGCCCGATACTGATATTACAAAAATGTACAATGGCATTTGGGCCGATGCTAAAAGCTTCAACAACAAAATGAAGGTAGTGTACATCAGCATTGGTACTACTGAACCCGAGCGGATGTACAATGGGGTAAAAGGGTTTCATACGGCCTTAGAAAAGGCGGGCATTAAGCACGTTTATTACGAATCGCCGGGTACGGCGCACGAATGGCAAACCTGGAGACGGTCGTTAAACCAGTTTGCCGCACTTATATTTAAAGACTGATAATTTTATGTTAAATAAGCGTATTACACTACTTTTTCTATTCACACTGCTGCTTAGTTTGCAAGGCTTTGCACAGGATAAAAACTTCTACATATTCCTGTGCTTCGGTCAATCGAACATGGAAGGTAACGCCCGCTTTGAGCCACAGGATACGTTGCCTAATAATCGTTTCAAGTTATTACAAGCTGTAGACTGCCCGGAAAGGAACCGGGTAAAAAATGCTTGGTATGATGCCGTGCCACCACTGTGCCGTTGCAATACAGGCTTAACCCCGGCCGACTATTTTGGACGGACAATGCTGGCCAATTTACCGGCCAAAGTAAAGATAGGCATTATCAATGTTGCTGTGGCCGGATCTAAAATTGAGATCTTTGATAAAGACAATCACCAATCGTACATTGAAACAGCACCCGATTGGATGAAGAAAATGGCCGCCGAATACAACAATGACCCTTATGCCCGTTTAGTAGAGCTGGCAAAAATGGCGCAAAAGGTAGGTGTAATTAAAGGTATACTGCTGCACCAGGGCGAATCTAACACCAACGATACCTTGTGGACACAAAAGGTAAACGGCATTTATACGAACCTCATCAACGATTTAAATTTAAAGGCCAAAGCTGTGCCTTTGCTGGCCGGCGAACTGGTGAATGCTGACCAGGGAGGGGCTTGTGCATCCATGAATAAAATTATTGCAAAGCTGCCTGAGGTTATTCCAAACGCTCATGTTGTTTCATCGGCGGGTTGTACCTGCGCTAAAGACAGGCTGCACTTTACTGCCGAAGGTTGCCGTAAACTTGGAAAAAGGTACGGTGTTAAAATGCTGGCGCTGTTAGGTCATAAAATACCTGATGTCGATTAATTGCAATATCGCTAACTATCTTTTATCACTATCATGAAAATTAGGATAACCACGTTTATTGGAGCACTTACGATAGTAATGTCGCTGCAAGTTAAAGCACAAGATACCTTGGCTTTGTATAGCGGACCTGTCCCTAACTCTCGGCAAGGTAAGCCAAACCCCTTACCGGGTAAACTTTCGCCCGGCTTGATTTACCGGGTTATCAGGCCGTCGGTAGAAATTTACCGTCCGGAGAGCGGAACGGCCAATGGTGCTGCTGTGTTGATTTGTCCGGGTGGTAGTTATAAAGTTTTAGTTTTTGCAGGTGAGGGTGTAGCTACGGCAAAGGCCTTTGCCAAAAGGGGTATTACAGCTTTCGTGCTCAAATACCGCTTGCCCGACGATTCACTCATGATGGATAAAACCATCGGGCCATTGCAAGATGCGCAGCAAGCCATCAAGCTCATTCGCGAAAATGCAGCTAAATGGAACCTTGATGTACATAAAATAGGCGTGGTAGGCTTTTCTGCCGGCGGGCATCTGGCATCAACGCTTGCAACTCATTACAGCCATCCTGTTATCCAGAATACCAACAACACCAATTTGAGGCCCGACTTTGCCGTGCTGGTTTATCCCGTTATTAGTATGCAGGATAAACTTACTCATGCCGATTCGCGAAGAAACCTTTTAGGCGATCATCCATCCGCGCAGGTTATTGATCTTTATTCTAACGAATTGCAGGTGGATGCCAACACACCACCTACTTACCTTACCCACACCGGCGATGACCAGGTGGTTGATGTAGATAATTCCATCGTTTTTTATGAAAAACTTCGTCAGCAAAAAGTGCCTGCCGAGCTACATCTTTTTGCCAAAGGCGGTCATGGTTTCATCTTCGGTATGCCCGATTGGTCGGTGCCATTATTCGACTGGATGAAACGCAATAAATGGATCAACTAAACCACGTTACTACCTATTAAAAATAGAATAATCTATAATGAAACAACTTAAATACTGGCTGTGCGCTGTATCTGCTATTTTGATAACCCTAACGGTGAAGGCGCAAAACCCGCTCATCACCAATCAATTCACGGCCGATCCATCGGCCAGGGTTTTTAACGGAAGAGTTTATGTTTATCCCTCGCACGATATAAAGGCAACGCCTGGTCACGGTCGTGCGGGCTGGTTTGTAATGGAAGACTATCACGTATTTTCATCGGCCAACCTTACCGACTGGACCGACCACGGTATGATCGTGAGCCAAACTCGCGTACCCTGGGCCGATCCGGCTTCTTACAGCATGTGGGCACCCGATTGTATTTTACGCAACGGCAAGTACTACTTTTATTTCCCAACCACCACCAAGCCCGATTCTGTGGGCGGCCGCGGTCATTTTGCTGTTGGAGTAGCCGTAGCCGATGCACCCACCGGCCCCTTCAAACCCGAAGAAACGCCTATTAAAGGCGTGTTAGGCATAGATCCTAATGTTTTTATGGACGATGACGGACAGGCTTACCTGTACTGGTCGCAGGGAAACATTTACGGCGCCAAGCTCAAAAGCAATATGCTTGAAATTGAGGACGGTGTAAAAACATTAAGCGATCTGCCAACCAAAGGTCTTAAAGAAGGACCATATATGTATAAATACAAAGGCACTTATTACCTAACATATCCGCATGTTGAAAACAAGATTGAGCGCCTGGAATACGCAACTAGTAAAAGTCCGCTGGGGCCGTTTAAATTTACCGGTGTAATTATGGACGAAAACCCTACCGGTTGCTGGACTAACCACCACTCCATTATAGAGTTTAAAGGTCAGCACTATTTGTTCTATCACAGTAATGATCTTTCGCCCAGCTTTGATAAGAACCGGTCAATTCGCGCCGATAGTCTTTTCTTTAATACCGATGGTACCATCAAAAAAGTGGTTCCCACTTTCCGCGGCGTAGGTGTTACGCAGGCAACGGCCAAAATTCAGTTAGACCGATACAGCCATAAAGGAGAAGATGCCACCGTAGATTTTATAGACACCGCCCATACGTTTGAAGGCTGGAAAAGTATTTTACCCGCTACCAAGAGTGGCTGGATCAAATACAACAGTGTAAACTTTAACAAAAAACCAGTAAAAAATCTATCGATAAGAGTATGGTCGACCAAAGGCGGCACCATCGAGGTAAGGGAAGGTTCGGCTTCGGGGCCGGTAATTGCAGTTGTTAAAGTTAATAAAGGAAACACTTGGCAAGATTTATCAGTGCCGGTTAAAATGGTTAGATCCGGTATTCATGATCTCGTTGTTGTTGCTAAAGGCTCAACTGCAGAGGTAGACTGGATCAGTTTCAAATAGAACAGGTATGTATCATCAGTATATCATTAAAATTATGCAGGGTTACTACCCAATAAACGGTTAACCAATTTGTTTAAGGTAAGCCCCTGCACCATTACCGAGAATACTACAATAACGAAGCTCCCGCCAAGGATAATGGGCCGGTAAGGAGATTCGGGCAAGGACAGGGCCAGCGCTACCGATATGCCGCCGCGCAAACCGCCCCAGGTTAAAATGGTAATACTGTTATAGCGTAGGTGCAGGGTTCGTTTTAATAGCATGACCGGTAATATGATGCTTAATGCTCTTGCTAACAATAGAATAACAATACCAATTGCACCAATAAGCAGGTAGCTGTTATTGATTTTTATTGATACTAATTGCAAGCCTATCAGTACAAACAACACGGTGTTGAGCAGGTCGTCCAGTACTTTCCAAATGCGGCCAAGGTAATCGTTTATTGGCGAATCGGGGTCTTTACTTACCGGGTGGCTGCCAACCAGCAAACCTGCAGCTACAACCGCTAATGGAACAGACACATGCAAAGCGCTGCCAATAGCCGAAATAGACATCACCAGCGTAAGCGATAACAGAACAACAGTTTGAAAATCATCAATGGAACGCATTAGCCGGTAAGCTATCCAACCTGTAACTGCGCCCAGTATAAGGCCACCAAAAACTTCTGTTGCAAACAGCAAGGCCACTTCCTGCAAATGGAATGATTTATCGGGCGTTTGGGCAAGTTCCAAAAATGTAACAAATAGTACCAAGCCAATGCCATCGTTAAACAAAGATTCGCCCGAAATAATGGTTTCCAGCCGTGCCGGCATTTTAGATTTTTTGAGCAAGGCGGCTACCGCAACCGCATCGGTAGGAGATACCAGTGCCCCAAACAACAGGCAATAGATCATGGGTAGGCTAACACCCATTAAAGGTGCCAGTTCGAACATCATCCCGGCAAATAAAAGTGTAGAGATTATGACTCCTACGGTACTTATTGTAAGTACACTGCGCAAACCTTCGCGCAGGCGGTTGATATCAAAGTGAAGTGCGCTGGCAAAGAGCAAAAAGCCGAGCAATACATCGAGTAACGCTTTTGAAAAATCTATCTCCCGGTCCAGGTCGTGTACTATGTTAGTTATAATTGGGAAAGACTTACCTGCAACCAGCGTTAGCACAGCAGTTATCATTGATAGTAGCATTACACCAATTACACCAGGCAGGCGTATCCAACGGGCATTAATATAACTAAACAGTGCACTTACGGCAGTAAGGGCTGTTATTATGGCAAATACATTCATCAAATTTTGTCTCTTTTATTGTTCAAATCAACTTTAATACCGGCCCTGGATGCGTCTGCCTTGCGAAACTGTTTCGGGATGTTGATCTCGTGCCCATCTCTCAATGCATAAAAATGCGGTGACATTAGCTCAATGCCGGCTTCAATAAATACATCCTGAACATTTTCATACAAGCGGGTATAAATTACAGCCTGGCGGTTGGGGTGCTTGGTATAAGTGTTAAGCTGGTAGGTAATGTAATAGTCGTCAAGGCTCAACTGCAGCACAAATGGGGCTGGTTCTTTTTCAATGAGTTCGGTACGGTGGGCAGCTTTGGTGAGCAAATCATATACCTGGCGCCAGGCAATATCATAGCCCACTGTTACGGTGGTATAAAGAATAAGGCCTTTTTCGGGAGCATCGCTGCTGTAATTTACCGTATGGCTGTTCATCACGGTAGAATTAGGGATAGAGATGATCTCGTTTTTAGTGGTGCGAATGCGTGTAACCAGCAAAGTGCGTTCAATAATGTCGCCGCTAACTTCGCCAATTTTGACGCGGTCGCCAATACGAAAGGCCCGCATATAAGTAAGTACCAGCCCGGCTACGAGGTTACCTAAGGCACCTGCCGAACCAAAAGTGAACAATACACCCACAAAAACAGAAACACCTTTAAATATAGGCGAGTCTGACCCCGGCATGTAAGGGAAAATAACAATGAGCATAAATGCCAACACCAGCACCCGTATAATTTGATAAGTAGGGCTGGCCCAATCGGCATAAAAACCGGGGATGCGCAGCGCGCCACCCTCAATCTCATTTTTTAGAAAACGTAAAAAGCGAAGCACATACCTGAAAACAATAACCAAAATGGCAATGGTGAAAAAGTTAGGCATGTAACCCCATATGGCTGCCAAGATCTTCTTGATAGGGCCGGTTATATAATTCAGTAATTGTGCCGATATATCCCTGGTCCACGGAAATATGCCGAAAAGCACAGGCAGGGCCAAATAAACCGCAATCAAAATTACAATCCATTTAATTATCCTGACTGCCGAAACAATGAAACCTGTTTCCTGAGTACTGTTAAGTAATTCATAATTCCTGATGCGTACTCCGTTTATCCAGGTTCCATTAAGTGATGTTATCCAGGTGTTAAGCTTTTTGAAGAGCCTGTTTATTAAATAGATAACTACAATGAGCGTTATGATAACCAGTAATGCGAGGCCGGCTTCTTTAAGCAGGGTTTGCCAGCTGGTTTGTTGTTGATAGCTAACTACGGCGCGGCCAATAATCATTTTATACTGCGCGGCCAGCTGTGCACGGGTTTTATTCATCCAAAGAGCATCCTGTTCCGATACCGCAATAATCAGGTTACCGCCATAGACCAAGTCAGTCGTGCTTTCTGAGGAGACAAGCTGCAGCGAGTCGGGCGTAAAGCGAAAATTGTCTTCAAGTTTACGTATGCGTGCTTCTACGGCTTCGGCTCTTTCGCCGGCGGTAAAGCTTCCCTGCTTGCTGTAAACTATAAAAAGGGTATCTAAAAACGGTTTAACCGGGAAGCCCTTTACAATACTGCGGAGCGAATCTACCCTGCGTTTTTGTTGCGCCAGCCTTACCGAATCTGCCGAGCGTAGGGCAGATAACTCGCGGGCCAACGATTCTTTTTTTAAATTATCGGTAGAGCGCAGAGCTTGTATTTGCTGCTTCAACTGTTGCTCGCGAAGCGAATCGGCCTCATGCTTGGTCTTAAGCCTTTGTAATTCTATCGACTGCTTATCAAGCGCAACGTTACGGAAGGAATCCACTTGCTTACGGGCGGTATCAGTCGTTTGTATGGCTCTTGCACCGGCACAAAAAAATAGGTTAGCAGCAATAAATAACAAAATAAGGCGCATCCTATTTTAACCTGATCACGCAAATTATGTTTTAGCTGCTTTTTGAAGTGGGGGTAACTTACTTACGATTAAGCATAGGCCTGTTTATTAGATCAAAGAACTTTGGTTATATAGTAAAAACACTACAAAGCAACGTCTTACAGGTGACATGTGCCCTCATTTAAGAATCATCTCCTACTATGATTGTCATAGCTAACTAATAAAAATAAATAACGGAACTATCGTTCCGTTATGAGTATATATTTGCGGAACGATTATTCCAAAAATTGAAAAATAATCACTCGTTATCATGAAAAAATTAGAAAATAAAGTTGCCGTTGTAACCGGAGCATCAAAAGGAATAGGTGCCGGTATTGCTAAACATCTTGCCGAAGCAGGCGCCAGCGTTGTAGTTAACTATTCTTCTGCAAAAGCAGGGGCAGATGCCGTAGTGGCCGAAATTACCACAAACGGTGGCAAGGCCATTGCCGTACAGGGCAACGTAACCAACGAAGCCGATATTACCCGCATATTTGATGAAACACAAAAGGCCTTTGGTGCAGTTGATATTTTGGTGAATAATGCCGGTGTTTACAAGTTTGGTGGGATTGAAGAGATAACCGCCGAAGATTTTCACCAACAATTTGATACCAACGTACTGGGCCTTTTACTTACTACTAAAGGCGCCGTTAAAAACTTTAACGCTAATGGCGGCAGCATTATCAATATAGGTTCGGTAGTGAGTGCCATAGCGCCGGTTGGCAGCTCCATTTATACAGCCACTAAGGGCGCGGTTGATAGTATAACCCACGTATTAGCCAAAGAACTTGCCGGTAAAAAAATTAGGGTTAACTCAATTAACCCTGGCATGGTTGAAACTGAAGGTACACATACTGCCGGTATTATTGGTAGCGAAATGCAAACCGAGGTAGTACGTACTACACCATTAGGCCGCGTTGGCCAGCCCGATGATATTGCCGACGTAGCTGTATTTTTAGCTTCGGAAGACGCACGCTGGTTAACTGGTGAAATATTACTGGCTGGCGGCGGCGTGAGGTAATTACCCCGAATTATCCAGTATTAATTTAAAATGAATAGCTTTGCCTTAAAGGTAAAGCTATTTTGAGTTTATGGCGAGAACGAAAGATTTTGATGAGAATGAAGTGTTGACCAAAGCCATACAAATTTTTTGGTATAAGGGATACAATGGCACTTCTATGCAGGATTTGGTAGACGGCTTATGCATTAGCCGGTCAAGCTTGTACGATACCTATACCGACAAGCACACCCTGTTTGTTAAAGCCCTGGAGAGTTACCAAAGTAATGGTTTAAGTGGTCTTCAGGATATTATTGAGCATACCTCATCGGCTAAGGAAACCATAAAAAAACTGCTTGAATTTGCTTCAACAGCAATGCTGGGAGATAAGCAGCAAAAAGGCTGTTTTTTGGTAAACGCCGAGGTAGAAGTAGCTCCGCACGATGCTGAAGTGAATAAGCTTGTTTGCAATAATGATAAGCAAATGGAAGACGCTTTTTTTAAGGTGATACAAAAAGGTAAAGACAGTGGCGAGATTACCAACCAACAGGATTCCCGTGCGCTGGCCCGGTTCATTTTCAATGCCTTAAAAGGAATGCGTGTAACCGCAAAATCAACCAATGAGGAAAGCACCTTTGATGATATTATTAAGCTTACGGTTTCTGTTTTAGATTGAGGTATTACTTCTTAGCGTTTCTAACTTTTATTAGGGTAATGTTATTGGTTGATCATACAAGATGCTCCTGATAGCCTTGGTTGGTTCGGCAGTATCATAATGGTTTTGTAAAACGATGATGGTCTTATCATAATCGGTGTGTCTTTCTATATCGCTTTTATACCCGGGCCATCCGCCGCTATGCCTTACAATTTTGCCATAGTCTGAATGTTGCTCTATCTTCCAGCCAAAGCCGTATTTGGTAAGGGTGCCGTCGATGAGTTTGGCCGGAGCAAAAATCTGCTGCATATCTTTTTTAGAGAGCAGCATATTGGTATAAAGTGCGCGGTCCCATTTAAGCAAATCCAGTACTGTAGAATTAACGGTGCCGTCGCCCACTACGCCATCCAGCCAGTATACTACTTTAGCCTTTTCAATAGAATCTGGCAGGAGGTATTTTCCTAAGTACTTGGAATAAATATATCCAAACGCATAATTGTCAACTTTTTTGGGGTGCAGCCTTCTATTGTACACCAATGTATGCTGCATATGCAAAGGCTCAAAAATGCGCTTCTTCAAGAAGCTGGCATAACTTTCGCCCGATGCTTTTTCTATAATGAAAGCCAGCAACGCATAACCTGTATTACTGTATTTAAATTGCGTGCCCGGCGTAAACTCAAGCGCTGGCTTAAGCTTAGCGAAAATGTTGATGATATCTTCATTCACAGCAATTTGATGCTTGTCAAAAACAGTATCCATAATGCTCAGATAATCTTGTAAGCCGCCTGTATGATTCAAGAGGTTGCGTATAGTTATCTTATCGTAAAAGGCAAGTTTTGGCAGGTACTTCGCCATAGGGTCATCCAGGTTTAACTTTCCTTGCTCTTTCAAGATCATAATAGCCATGGCGGTAAATTGCTTGGAGCACGAAGCCAGTTCAAAAATGGTGTTTTCATTAAGCTTCCCGCCGGTAGCTTCATTAGCTATACCAAAGCTTTTGAGGTAGATTATCTTACCTTTTTCGGCAACAAGCACATTACCATTCAGTTTACCTTTTTCGTAAAGTGCCCCGAGTAAACTATCTATCCGGTTTACTTTAGTTTGGGCAAAAGAAGCCCTACCCAGTACTATAATTACCAGGACAATCATTAGTCTTGATGTCATATCAGATTATTAAATTTAGATTTTAGCGAATCATATGTTATCAGGTACAAATTCCAACACATCGCCCGGCTGACAATTCAAGATCTCGCAGATCGCACTCAAAGTATCAAACCTGATACCTTTAGCCTTTCCGGTTTTAAGAATGGAAAAGTTAGCTGGCGTGATGCCCAATTTTTCTGCCAGATCCTTACTTTGCATTTTGCGTTTAGCCAGCATTACATCAACATTAACAACAATTGGCATAGTATTTAGAAAATTAGATCCTGTTCGTCCTGAAGTTTGAGGCCTTGCTTGAAAATAGCAGCCATAAAGAAAATGAAAATACCCAGCAGCAAATGAAGCCCTACAATACCCCAGGCATCAAAACTGGCCTCGCTAAGTAATTCTGTTAAGAAAAGCATAATGACAGGGAGGGTAAAGTTGGCCAGGTAAAATACGCGTAGGTAATGATAACCTCTATGCGTAAACAGCCGCTCTTGTGTAAATACACCAAACACATAGCTCAGTAATACAAAGAAAAACGCGTACAATATAAAGAGTGGCAAAAACTCCACCCAGATGTATATGGGGTTATAAAATCCAAGCAGGAATGGGATATGCGTAAAAGGTAGATAAATGATAAATTGACTATTAGCATCATGCAGCAATACTGAGGCCGATTTGCCTTCAAGACTAATTAGTGCATAAACAAAGGTGATAAAATAGATCATTGCCAGAAGCCTGGACAGGTGCAAAAGGATTTTAGCGATGAAGTGAACAGATTTCATATCAGTAATTATTGTGTTGCAAAAATATTGATTAATTATTGTAAAACAATAATTAATCAATAAAATATAAGATTTATTTTGTCATGAATAGGGTTTGTCCATTGTCGTAGACTTCTACATCAAAAGAATAAATTTTTTATGTTAGTAATTTTTAGGCGACCTTAACCGATGTAATTTTTATGATGCAGCACTAAGCGTCTAAAAGCAAATAATTATATTAGTCGGTGAATGCAAGCGCCAAATAATTTTCAAAGCAGTTTCACTGCTCATTACCTGAGCGAGTATGCGGTGACCTTGGAGTTTGGGGAAGAAATTAGCGAAGATCTATTGCAAAAAATCAGTCGGTTTAATACCGCTATTCATCAGTATCCATTCAGTGGTTTTCAAACTACCGTTCCAGGGTATGCAACCATCAGTGTATTTTTCGATCCGGTGCTGGTCATCAGATCAGGTTTACCGGGCCAAGACTGCTTTACCAAAGTTGCTGATTATTTAACTGGCCTCCAACAACGGGCAATTGATCAGGACGTTAAATCTGGAAGTCTGGTTACTATCCCGGTATGCTATGGAAACATCTACGGTCCCGATTTAGATGAAGTGGCCAGGGTTAACCAGTTGACAGCCCTGCAGGTAATAGAATTGCATAGCAGCGCTGTTTACAAAGTATTTATGATTGGCTTTGTGCCGGGCTTTGCTTACCTCGGCGGTATGAACAGCGCTTTAGCCAACCCACGAAAGCTGTCGCCCCGCCCCGCCATAGCTCCTGGCTCGGTAGGCATTGCGGGCAAACAAACAGGAGTTTATCCGCTGCAAACGCCCGGTGGCTGGCAAATTATAGGTCAAACCCCGTTAAAAATGTTCGCTGCCACCCGTGCACAACCCTCACTGCTAAGTGCTGGCGATGAGGTGGTGTTTAAGCCTATTTCGGCATCCGAATTTAAACAATACAACACCCGGGCTTAATGCAGATAAGAATCATGAACCCCGGATTATTGAGCACGGTGCAGGATATGGGCCGCAGGCAATACCTGTCGCAAGCTGTACCCGTTTCGGGCGCAATGGACATGGCGTCGGCCAGGATAGCCAACATAGCCGTTGGTAATGCAGGTGATGAGGCCGTTATTGAATTTACGTACGCCGCTGCGACTTTTACTGCCGAAACCAATATCCTGATTTCTTATGCAGGCGGTGGTGCCGTACTCAAAATTGATAACCACATCCTTTTAGCTAACCGACCTGTGTTTATACCTGCGGGTAACACTGTTCGATTGGTCAACGATTCTTCAGGCAGCCGTACTTACCTGGCCATAGCAGGCGGCTGGAATGTGCCGGTTGTGCTGGGTAGCCGCAGTACATGCTTAGTCGCCGCTTTAGGAGGATACCAGGGGAGGGCTTTACAAGTTGGCGATGTGCTGGATAGCCTGGATCAGTTGTCGCCCATTTCGAAGAAGATTTTTGATGCGTTGAAAGGTGAACAGATTAATCAACCTAAATGGACCATTGCACCGCTGCCTGGGACAGGTACAAAAACTATCCGCGTGGTGCCTGGTATGGAGTTTACCTGGTTTAATGCACCTTCTATTGTTAATTTTCTGTCTGCACCTTATCAGTTAAGTATGCGCAGTAATCGTATGGGGTATCATTTAGAGGGGCCGCTGATGCAGAGATACGCAGCCAAAGAACTACTTTCTACCGCTGTTGTGCCCGGCACCATACAAGTAACCGGCAATGGGGGACTGGTGCTCTTAATGGCCGATTGCCAAACCACGGGCGGTTACCCGCGCATAGCGCAAGTGGCTGCCGTTGATATGCCTTTGTGCGGGCAGCTAAAGCCTGGCGATGCCATCAATTTTAAAGAAATTAGCCGGCAGGAAGCCGAAATACTGTATCTTGAACAGGAACAATACCTGCATCAATTAACATATGCTGTACAAAGCAAATTTTAAGATAATACAACATGCAAACTATTGATTTGAATTGTGATATGGGCGAAGCCTTTGGCAATTACCCCATGCCCAATGATGACATACTTTTTGACCATATCACTTCGGCCAATATAGCTTGTGGTTTCCATGCAGGCGACCCTGGCGTAATGCAGTATACCGTAAGCATGGCTCTCAAGAAAGGAGTGGCCATCGGTGCGCATCCCGGCCTGCCCGATCTGCAGGGCTTTGGACGCCGCGAAATGAAGATATCGGCCAACGAAGCTTACCAGATTACCCTTTATCAAATTGGCGCTTTGTATAGTTTTGTAAGAGCAGCAGGAGGGAAGCTGCATCATGTAAAAGCACACGGGGCGCTCTACAATATGGCGGCTAAAGATGCAAGCCTGGCAAGAGCGATAGCTCAGGCTGTGCATGATTTTGATCCCGCTTTGATACTCTATGCATTGGCAGGCAGCGAAATGATAGCTGCCGCAAACAATTTGGGCCTCACAACAGCCTCCGAAGTTTTTGCCGATCGCACTTATCAAAACGACGGCTCACTTACCCCGCGCAGCCAAAGCAATGCTTTGATTACGGATGAGCAACAGTCTATACAACAAGTGTTAATGATGGTGAAGCAGCAACAAGTCACATCGGTTGATCAGGAAACCATCCCGCTTAAAGCCGAAACACTTTGCCTGCACGGCGATGGGACTCATGCTGTAGAATTTGCCCAAAAAATAAACCAACGCCTGAAACAGGAGGGTATAACCATTAAAGCGCCGGGTGCATGAAAACCAAGTTTAACTGGAGCGTACTCATAGGCGCAGCCTTCCTTATGGCATCATCGGCCATAGGTCCGGGTTTTTTAACGCAAACCGCTGTATTTACAGCGCAGTTGGGAGCCAGTTTTAGTTTCATCATTCTGCTGTCTATCATACTGGATGCTATTGCACAGCTCAACATATGGCGCATTATAGCCGTAGCTGATAAGCCTGCGCAAGACATTGCCAACCAGGTCTTTCCCGGCTTGGGCTACTTTATTTCCTTCCTGGTATTCTTAGGCGGCCTGGCCTTTAACATTGGCAACATTGCGGGGGCGGGTTTAGGCTTAAACGTTTTGTTTGGTGTAAGCGTTGGCCAGGGGGCTGTAATGAGTGCTATTGTGGCCATTGGCATTTTTGTTTACCGCGAGGCAGGTAAGGCCATGGATGTTTTTGCCAAATGTATGGGGATGCTCAAAATACTATTGGCACTGTATATTGCCTACATCAGCAACCCACCGCTGGCCGAGGCGGTTGTACGGTCGGTTAATCCAACCAAGTTTAGCTTTACAGCGGTGTTGACTATTGTAGGCGGTACAGTGGGCGGTTACATTACGTTTGCTGGCGCTCACCGCTTGCTGGATGCCCGCCAAACCGGCCAGGAAAACTTACCGGCTATAAACCGTGGTGCGTTGAGCGCCATTGGACTGGCTTCAATAATGCGGATACTTTTGTTCGTGGCGGCACTGGGCGTAATTTCGGCAGGAGGGAAATTAGACCCGGCAAACCCGGCAGCATCCGTGTTCAGACTGGCCAGTGGCGAATTAGGTTATAAACTATTTGGAGTGGTTATATGGGCTGCCGGCATATCATCTGTGGTTGGTTCGGCTTATACCTCGGTGTCTTTTATCAAGAGCTTCCACCCATTAATATTAAAGCTCAACCGGGAAATCATTATTGGTTTCATCATAGTAGCCTGCATCATCTTTCTAACCATTGGTAAACCGGTAAAAATATTGTTAACAGTAGGGGCTGTTAACGGCTTTATACTCCCTATAGCTTTGGGCGTTATGCTTATTGCAGCTTACCGCACCCGCATTGTGGGTATGTATAAACAGCCCTTATGGCTCACTGTGCTTGGCCTTATGGTGGTAGGTACCATGACCTGGATGAGTGCAGGAACTATCCTGCAAATGATGGGGCATTAATATATTATATTAAAAATGATCAACGTAAATACTTATATAAAATATCTGGTTATCTGCTTGGCATTGGGTTCTGAGGCTTCAGCGCAGCCTGCCGCTAAACCCGTTGAGGTGGAGCCCGGTGTTTCCCTGGCGCTGGCTACTTATCGCCATTCGGTCATCAGCAATTTAAACTATGTGCTCGAACTAACTGTTCCTGCTCAAAAATCGCAGCCCATTAATGGTAAGGAAAGTATCTCTTTCGAACTTGCTAAAACGAGCCAGCCCTTACAGTTGGATTTCAAGCAATCTGCCGATCATGTTAAACGCCTGGTGGTAAATGGGCAGGAAGTAGCCATTCAACTTCAGGAAGAACACCTTGTTATTCCGGCTAAATATCTTCATCAAGGTAAAAATGAGTTAGCCATCATATTTGTTGCGGGCGATCAGTCGCTCAACCGGAATGACGATTACCTGTATGCGCTCTTCGTGCCCGACCATGCCCGCACAGCATTTCCATGTTTTGATCAGCCCGATCTGAAAGCTCGGTTCAAACTCACCATGCAGGTGCCCACAGGCTGGCGGGTGCTGGCCAACGGAACCAAGCGCGATTCTACTACAAATGGCGACCGCACCACTTTTCATTTCGAAAATTCAGATAAGCTAAGTACTTACCTGTTTTCATTTACGGCCGGTAAATATCATGTGGTTAAAAAAATGGTAGGCAACCGGCCGGCAGAATTCCTGTACCGCGAAACCGATGCCGCCAAGATCAGGCTGAGTACTGATTCTGTATTTATAGCCCATCAAAATGCCATTGGCTTTTTAGAGCAATGGACCGGCATTAAATTTCCTTTTCAAAAGGTTGGTTTCGTTGCCATTCCTGATTTTCAGTTCGGCGGCATGGAGCATCCGGGCGTGGTGCAATATAAAGCTTCAAGTTTGTTTTTAGATGACGGGGCCACCAAGGAAGAATTCATTAGCCGGGCCAATTTGATATCGCACGAAACGGCGCATATGTGGTTTGGCGATATGGTGACCATGGAGTGGTTTAACGATGTATGGATGAAAGAGGTGTTTGCCAACTTTATGGCCGACAAGGTGACCGAGAAAATGATGGGCAGTGAAACCTTCGATTTGAAATTTTTGCAGGACCATTACCCGGCCGCTTACGGTGTTGACCGTACGCAGGGCGCTAACCCCATACGCCAGCAACTGGATAATTTGCAGGAAGCAGGTTCTATGTACGGCAACATTATTTACCACAAAGCACCCATCATGATGCGGCAGCTGGAACTGCTGATGGGAAAAGAAAACTTCAGGCAGGGTATTCAGGAGTATCTGAAAAAATACGCCTACAACAATGCCACCTGGAACGACCTGATAGCCATACTAAGCAAGCACACTAAATTTAATTTATATGACTGGAACAAGGTGTGGGTAAACCAGCCCGGAAGGCCGCAGTTTGATTACAACATTACCTACACCGGTAATAAGATTAGCCGTTTAACCCTTACCCAAAAGCCCGAGAACGGCGCTATGCGCATTTGGCCGCAGGTATTCAGTATAACACTGGCCTATGCCGATCATGTGAAGACCATAGTTGTAGATATGGATAAAGCTTCGGTGGAGTTGAAAGATGCTGCGGGTCTTGTTAAGCCTGCGTATATCTTATTCAACGCTAATGGTATGGGCTACGGTTTGTTTCCTACAGATAATGGTATCATTGGCAATTTGTACAACATTCAAAGTCCGCTGCAGCGGGCATCAGCTTATATTGCGGCTTACGAAAATATGTTGGCGGGCCGTTATTTCAAACCTGCAGAACTGCTCACCCTGCTTACCGATGGCTTAACCCGCGAAAAGGATGAAATGAACCTGCGGCTTATTACCGGCTACATATCCAGCATTTATTGGGGATTTACGCTGCCTGCTGTTCGTCAAAGCATGGCGGCATCGCTCGAGCAAACATTATGGAATGCCATGCAGCAGCAAACGCAGGTCAATCAAAAAAAGATCCTGTTTAAAACCTACCAGGATATTTACCTTACACCCGCGGCACAAAGCAATATATACCGCATTTGGCAGCAGCAGCAACCACCAGCAGGCGTTAAGCTTTCTGAAGATGAATACACCTCGCTGGCGCTTACCATTGCCCTTAAAAGTGATACCGCAACTGCTGTATTAAAACAGCAGCAGTTGCGCATCACCAATACCGATCGTAAAAAACGTTTAGACTTTTTAATGCCGGCCTTATCATTAAACGAGCAGGAGAGGGACAGCTTTTTCAACAGCCTGCACGAGCGCAGCAACCGGCAAAAAGAGGCTTGGGTAACCACGGCTTTATCGTACCTGCATCACCCTTTACGGCAAAAAACTTCTGTTAAATATTTGCCCGAAAGCATGAATATGCTCGAAGAGATCCAAAAAACGGGTGACATATTTTTTCCGCAGGCATGGACGGGTAGTATTTTAGGGCGCTACCAAAGCCACGAGGCCGCCCAAATGGTCGAAGACTTTGTTAAAGCTCACCCTAATTACAATTCCAAGCTCATGGGCAAGTTGCTGCAATCGGCAGATAATGTTTTCAGGGCCGATGAGCTGTTAAATAAGTAGCACTCTTTTAAATACGATGAATGCAAAGCAGCCTCGCATTCATCGCTCAGCGCCATGGCTTTGTAAAATGCTGATTAAATATTATTTTGCAATGCAGTCCGCAGTTAGAAGAAATTTAAAGGTGTAATCTTAAACTATATAAGGAGTTGCCGCTCATGAATCCATGTACTCTTTTTAATTTGTTTAGCAAGAGTTTATACAGCAGTATTATGCGGGCTGTCACAGTATCAAAATCTTATCTTTGATGCTATGATTTATGATCTTACCTATTTGAGGTTTGTTGTGTTAGTTTTCGGCGCTTTAATGATGAGCAATGGCAGCCACGCGCAAACACTACCTACCGATATCTCGGTTCACGATCCGGTGATGATCAAACAAGATTCCGTTTACCATTTGTACTGTACCGGCAGGGGCATAGCCAGCTGGAGTTCTACCGATATGCAACACTGGAAAGCAGAACAACCCGTTTTTGCCACACCGCCGCAATGGGCCGTGGAGGCGGTGCCCGGTTTTAAGGGACACATATGGGCACCCGACATCTCTTACTATAACGGACAATACTATATATATTATTCTGTATCGGCATTTGGCAAAAACACTTCCTGCATTGGCGTAGCTACCAATAAAACGCTCAACACCGCCAGTCCCGATTATTTATGGACAGATCATGGCAAGCTCATTCAATCCATCCCCGGCAAAACCAACTGGAATGCTATTGACCCTAACTTGGTGGTTAATAAAGATGGTACGCCTTACCTTACTTTCGGCTCGTTTTGGGGAGGCCTTAAAATAGTGAAGTTAAATAAAGATCGCATTAGCCTGGCGCAAAGCCTCGAACATATTCCTACCATAGCCAGCCGGGTAGTTAAAGCTTCGGTAGATAACTCTAAAGCAATAGATATTAACCCGGTTGATGCCGGCGGTAATGCTATTGAGGCGCCGTTCATTTTTAAAAAGGGCAGCTACTATTACCTTTTCTTTTCTGCCGATTACTGCTGTAAGGGGCCTAAAAGCACCTATAAAATGATGGTAGGCCGTGCTAAAAGTCTTTTGGGTCCATACGTAGATAAGCAGGGTGAACCCTTAGCACAAGGCGGGGGCAATATATTACTCGCAGGCGATGAAAACTGGTACGGCGTAGGGCATAATGCAGTGTGCACCTTCAACGGTACCAATTACCTCATCTTCCACGGCTATGACGCAGCCGATAAGGGTATCTCTAAACTCCGCATTACAAAACTCAGATGGGAAAAGGGTTGGCCGGTTGCACAGGTTAAATAAATGTAAATATTACCCTTGGCTTAGGTATTTTTCATGATGTTTTTTATGTTAGCAAAAATTACATCTTATGAAACTCACCAAAGTTCATGTATTAGTTGCTGCGGCCGTATTGTCATTATCGGTCGAAGCCTGTAAAACAAAGAAGATAGCAACAAAGCCTGCACCGCCAGCTCAACCAACGCAACCAGCACCTCCACCGGCCAGGCCTGCACCTGCGGCTCCACCCAAAGAGGAGCCTGCGCCAACACCACCAAAGCCCGATTTTAACTTCAAGAATATCCAGTTCGAGTTTAATTCGGCTGTATTAAAAACCGGCTCTTATGAAATTTTGGACAAGGCAGCCGCAGAGATCAAAAAAGACCCTTCGGCCAGGTTTGTGATCAACGGCCATTCGTCGGCCGAAGGCACAGCCGCACATAACCTATCGCTCTCAGAAGACCGGGCAAATTCAGTAAAGTCTTACCTGGTAAATGCAGGGGTAAACGGCGCAAATTTGGTTGTTAAAGGATATGGTGAAAGTATGCCGCTTACCACCAATACGTCTGAAGAAAGCCGCGCCTTAAATCGCCGGGTAGAGATAAAGCTAAATTAAGCACCCATTTGCTCAACTTTTATTGAAGCCATGTTGCAGCTTGATTGTGACATGGCTTCTTTTTTGCCTTCTCTATGTTCAACATTGAAAAGATGAAGAAATATGAAGTTTTATAAAGAAAAATGAGCATTTGATGAAGTTCTGTGATTTCTTAATCTACCTTAAGTGTAAACCCTCTGTAGATGCCGACATTTGAATCATCAAAACAAAACAGATTTAAAAATCATCATCATGGAACATACAGTAAACGGCATCCACCACATTACAGCTATTGCAGGTAACGCAAAACGCAATTTTGATTTCTACACCAAGGTATTAGGTTTACGCCTTGTAAAGAAGACCGTCAACTTCGACGATCCGCAAACCTACCACTTATACTATGGTGATAAGGAAGGTACACCGGGCACTATTCTTACCTTCTTCCCCTGGGAAAACATACAAACCGGCCGTCGTGGCGCACGCCAGGCAACCGAAATTGGTTACTCAGTACCCGAAAATAGCTTCGATTTTTGGTTGAAACGCTTTGAAGATCACAACGTGACGTATAATAAAGTTGCCGAAAAATTTGGTCAGCCTTATTTAACTTTCCTTGATCCTGATGGGTTGAAGCTGGAACTAATCGCCTCTAAAACCCCGGATACCCGCTTGCCTTGGGAAACCGACGAAGTGAAGGCCGAGAATGCCACCAAAGGTTTCTACAACGTAACCATCACCACCAACAAAATGCAGCCCACTGCCGATATTTTGACCGGTGTATTTGGCTACCGTTTGTTAGAGCAACACGTTAATCGCTACCGCTTTATTACTGATACTGTGGAAAATGCGGCTATTATTGATCTGGTTGAAGTAGCAGGCGAAGTTGCCGGTCATGTAGCCGGAGGTTCGGTTCACCATGTGGCTTTTAGAGTTAAAAATGAGGAAGCATTGATGTTTTACCGTGAAAAAATAGCCAACTTAGGCTTACATATCACCGATAAAATAGACCGTAACTATTTCTATTCTTTATACTTCCGCGAACCGGGTGGCGTGTTGTTCGAATTAGCTACCGATAACCCCGGTTTTAGCGTAGACGAACCTGTAGAAAGCTTAGGCGAACATTTAAAGCTGCCTGCACAGTATGAAGAACACCGAGCCAGTTTAGAAACTACCTTGCCTAAATTAGTATAATTTATGTACACGCACAGCAATCAATATAAAACAGCCGGTGCCCCGGCAGCTACGGCTAAAGGGGCATTGGTTATGCTGCACGGCAGGGGAGGCACAGCTTCCAACATCCTGTCGCTTGCACGCGAACTTAACGTGGCCAGCTTTGCACTTTACGCACCACAAGCCACCAATGATAGCTGGTATCCATACAGCTTCATGGCGCCCGATGAGCAAAATGAGCCCGCATTAGATTCTGCCTTACAAGTAATAGGCGACCTTGTGCAACAGATTGTAAAAGATGGTATTCCCGAAGAAAAGATTTTTTTCATGGGTTTTTCGCAAGGAGCCTGTTTAACGTTGGAATACATTGCCCGGAACGCCCGGCGATTTGGAGGTGCCATAGCTTTTACTGGCGGACTTGTTGGCGAACAGCTTAACTTAGCAAACTACACCGGTAACTTTGACGGTACGCCCATATTGATAACTACCGGCAACCCTGATCCACATGTGCCACTGAGCCGTGTTGAGGAAAGTGTTACGATTTTACAGCAGCATAAAGCCAGCGTTACCCTAAAAGTTTACCCTGGCAGGCCACACACTATAACGCAGGACGAGATTGATTTGGCCAACACCCTCATCTTAATATGAACAATTACGAAGATATGGCCCTGATTAACAATGAGGAGATTCACAACTTTGAGCTAACTGTTGACGGACACAGGGCATTTATAGATTATAAGCAAAAAGGCAACAAGGTTTACCTTATCCATACCGAAGTACCTTCCGAACTCAAAGGCAAAGGCGTAGCAGAAGCCATTGTGGAAAAAACGTTTCAATATCTCGAGGAACGCGATCTCAAATTGATACCGTTGTGCACTTATGTAGGCATCTATTTGAAGCGTCATCCCGAGTGGAACCGATTGCTGGTTGGTTAAGTGATTCATGAAAACCTGTTAACGTTAGTTAGCGGGTTTTTTACTTTTACGAATATATTTTAGGAATTTACCTGAATAATTACCTTGGTTATTGTTTATTTATTTTTAAAAGATAATGAAATTTAATTTAAATGATATTTTAGTGATGGCGGCCAAGTGTTTAGTTAATGTTTACATCTGAATAAACGTTATTCACATACATATTGCTGTAGTTCAAAAATTTATTAAGGGTGAACATTAAAGTTGGTTTATATTTAAAGAACTAATTATCACCTGCAAATTATGCCTGCTAAAAAAGTATTAGCGATATTATCTGAATATGGCTATTGGGGAATTGAACTGGTTGGGCCGCTCGAAAAACTGGAGCAAAGCGGCTATGAAGTCCATTTCATGACGCCTCATGGTAAAACTGCGCAAGCTTTACCGCCAAGTTACGATACGACCTATGTAGATCCACCTCTTGGCATATGCGTAACCACGCCCGAAGCTGCCGAAAAGGTAAAAGCTTTTGAAGCAACGGGTAAGTTAGCTAATTGCCTTAACATGGCCGATTACATCCCCGAACGTCCGTATCACAGCGCCACTAACTTTTTGCGTGAACTGGAAAACTACTACGTCAAAGTAAAAGAAAGTCATAAAGCGCTGACCGACACCTACGATGCTGTACTTATAGTGGGCGGCAGCGGTCCCATTGTCGACTTGGTAAATAACCAGCGCGTTCATGAAATCATTTTAGGTTTCTACCGTGCCGGTAAACCGGTATCTGCTATTTGTTATGGGGTTGCCGCACTGGTTTTTGCCCGCGATTTTAACGAAAGAGATAGCATCATTAAAGGTAAGCATGTTACCGGTCATTGTATTGAATATGATTACCACGATGGCACCGGCTTTATGGGTACCGATTTTAATATTGGCCCGCCGCCCTATGTGCTCGAGTACATTTTAGCCGATGCTGTTGGTACGGAAGGTCAGTTTCATGGTAATTTTGGTAAGGAGACATCGGTTATAGTCGATTACCCTTTTATAACTGCACGCTCGCTGCAGTGTTCTTTTGAGTTTGGTGAACAGATAGTAAACGTGCTGGACAACAACCTTAAAAGATATGGCTGGTAAAACCGGTAATCAAAAAATTATTGAGCAGTTCCTGGCCGATGGCATGAGCCACATGTTCGGTAACCCCGGCACAGTTGAACAGGGTTTCCTGGATGCTGTGGCCGATTACCCGGAGATGAAGTACATCCTTACGCTACAAGAAAGCATTGCCGTACTTATGGCCGATGGTTATGCCCGTGCTACCCAAAAGCCAACTTTAGTACAGCTGCACAGCTCACCGGGTATAGGCAATGCCGTTGGGGCCCTTTACCAGGCTAAACGGGGGCATGCTCCGCTGGTGGTGATCGGGTCTGATGCAGGTACAGAGTACATGAACATGGATGCCCAAATGGCTAACGATTTAGTGGCTATGATGGCTCCGGTTACCAAGTACTCCACCATGGTCATGTCGTCAAAGTCGTTATTGCGTACCTTACGGCGGGCTATCAAAATAGCCGGTACGGCACCTATGGGGCCTGTTTATGTATGCTTGCCCATGAATGTGCTCGATGAAATTAATGAAGAGGAAGTATTCCCCACCTTAATTCCTTCAACCCGCACACTGCCAACTCCTGAAGTAATTGTAGAAGTTGCCGATCAGCTAATTGCTGCGCAAAATCCTGTAATTTTTATTGGTGATGGTGTAGCCTACTCAAATGCCACCGAAGAATTGACCAAACTTGCTGAAGTTATTGGTGCAGAAGTATATGGTGTTAATTTTGGTGATTTCATTATGGATTATTCCCATCCTTTATATCAAGGCAATACAGGCCACATGTTTGGCAGTTACAGTTCTCCAATTACCCGTAAAGCCGATGTAAATCTCATTATAGGGACATATATGATGCCCGAAGTGTTCCCAGAACTGGGTGATATATTTGCACCCAATGCTTCGGTTATTCATTTCGATCTAAACGCTTATGAAATAGCTAAGAACCACCGGGTAGACATTGGAATTGTAAGCGATCCCAAACTATCTTTACAAGCTATTATCGCCGAATTACAATCCAGATTATCATCCGGACAAAAAGAAATAATAGCCGAACGTATCAAGAGTATTGGCGAAGCTAAAAACACCCGTACCCAATCTGAGTTAGATGTTGATATCAAAGCACAAGGCAATCACCCGTTGCAAATGGCACAATTTGCCAGTGTGCTTGCACAACAGCTACCTGAAAATAGCATTGTTTTTGATGAAGCTTTAACTTCATCTCCCGCTGTTACACGTTACATACCACCCACAAAACCTGGACATTATTTTGTAACCCGCGGAGGATCTTTAGGTATTGGTTTTCCCGGAGCAATGGGCGTAAAGCTGCTCAATCCGCAAAACACCGTCATCGGTTTTTCGGGAGATGGTGGTTGCATGTATACTATACAAGCCCTTTGGACAGCCGTAAGGCATAAAATAGGAGCCAAGTTTGTGGTTTGCAACAATGGGTCATACAAATTGCTGCAACTCAATATCAACAATTACTGGAAAGAGCGAGATATATCTGACCGTCAGCACCCATTATCATTCGATCTTTCGTTCCCTGCAATACGCTTCGATCTGTTGGCCCAATCAATGGGTGTTGATGCCGTAAGGGTAGCGCATGAATCAGAAATTTTGCCGGCTATTCAAAAAATGCTGGCCGATGATAAGCCATTCTTAATAGATCTCGTTATTCAGGGCGATCATCAATCTGCACAAGTAGAGCAGGCATGTGCGTATTCACAACTTAAATCATGATAACTCAATATAAGATACATTTAAATGATCAATTGCCTTTTATGCTATGTTAAGCGATCTTTCATACTATAATTACATCATAATTGGTGCCGGTGCCAGCGGCTGTGTGCTGGCTAATCGCCTGAGTGCCGATGCTTCGGCCAGCGTACTTTTGCTGGAAGCTGGCGGTGAAGACAAGCATCCGGATATTGCCGACATAGGAGGCTTTGTCCGCCTTTGGGGCACAGGGGCCGACTGGAATTTGAAAACCACCCCCCAGCCAGGTATGACTAACCGCAGTATAACGCTTAACCAGGGCAAGGTATTAGGGGGCAGTTCATCCATTAATGCCATGATGTATGTGCGTGGTAATGCCGCAAATTTTGATGAATGGAGTACTTTAGGTGCCAAAGGCTGGAGTTATAAAGAAGTATTGCCGTACTTTAAACAAATTGAAGATTACACTGGCGGCGATACCAGTTATCACGGCAAAGGTGGTGAAATAAGCCTGAGCGATTGCCCTGATGATATCATGCGGAGTCCGGAATTTTTGCTGGCTGCGCAACAAGCAGGTTATAACGAGCCGCATTTTGATTACAACGGCGCCAAACAAACCAATAGTGCCGGTTACCTGCAATTTCATATAGATGCCAAGCAAAAACGTGAAAGCGGTGCGACCGCCTTTTTGCACCCGGTTATCCACCGGTCGAACTTAACGGTGCTTACTAAAGCGCAGGTTAAAAGAATCTTGATAGAAAACAATGTTGCTGTAGGCGTAGAGTATGTAATTGATAACTTCACTTATACCGCATTTGCGGTTAACGAAGTCATATTAAGTGCAGGTGCACTGGCATCTCCCAAAATACTGATGCTCTCCGGTATTGGCCCGGAGGCACATCTCGACCATATGGATATTGATGTGGTGGCAGATATCCCTGGAGTAGGCAAAAATTTGCAAGACCATGTGCAGGTGCCGCTCATATACCAAACCAAAAAACAAGCTGAAAATGCAACACTACTTACTGGTAATGTGCTGTTTGTGAAAACCACCTTTACCGATTATGCACCCGATGTGCAGATCAACTTTACTCCTGGCATACCGACTCCATTAGTGCCGTTACTGCCAAAATTTGAAGTGCCGGTATGTATTTTCCTGGCTATTTTGGTGCAACCTCTTAGCCGTGGCGAAGTACGCCTGGCATCTGCCAACTATGCCGAAGCGCCTGAGATAAACCCAAATTACCTGCACGAACCTGCCGATGTAGAGGCACTTGCCGAAGCAGTAGAAATCATCAGGAATATCACTACCCAACCGGCCTTTAACACGATGAATGTAAGCGAAGTAGTGCCGGGAAAAACACCTGTTTCTGATTACATAAGAGAGCAAAGCACTACCATATGGCACCCGGCTGGTACCTGCAAAATGGGCACGGATGCCAGTGCTGTAGTTGATGAACGCCTGCGCGTTCACGGCATTAAAAACCTGCGTGTGGCCGATGCCTCAATAATGCCAGTGATAACCAGCGGAAATACAGTTGCCACTTGCTTTATGATAGGTGAAAAGGCCGCCGCCATGATTATGGAAGATCATAAAATCAAACAAGAAATCTATATAAACTCCTGATAATGTTTACAGAAGAATCGATTAAAAGCCTTGTGGTCAATTGGTATAAAAAACTGGATGTACATGCGCCCATGGTTGAAGTATTGCCCATGCTGGCCGATGAGGAATTGGAAATGGTTTTCCCAGAAGTAACTATTTACAAGCATGCCGGTTTTGAAGGCTGGTTTCAGCGGGTGATCAGGATCTTTTTTGATGAGGTGCATACCGTTAAACTGGCCGAGCCGGTTATTATCGGTAACACAGCAACCGTTAAAGTCATTGTGCAATGGGAGGCCAGTGTTTGGAATGCTCCGGAGGCGTTTAGCAAGCGTATTAATGCCGATGCTTACCAAACCTGGGAAATGAAGGCTAACGAAGCTGGTAACCCAATCATTACCAAATATGTAGTGGATGGTTTAAAATATCATGAGGGTTCGGCAATGCTTTGATTTTAAGCTTTAACAAACCTTATCAATCCTCATTAAACTTTAAAAAACTTCATAAATCCGCATAAAACCATGCAAAATGTACCCGACACTAAATTAGGCCAAATGTACCGCGATCATATCCGGTTTATAATCGATAAAAACATTGAAGCTTTGTTGAACCAATATACCGATGATGCCATCCTGATCAGCAGTTTTATGAAAACGCCGAAGGTTTACAAAGGCCGCGACCAGATCAGGGAGCACATGCAGGGCATCCTCGGAATTGACGGATTGGAGACTGGCATTGTTTTCTGGTCGGAAACCGAGGAGCCCGAAACATTGATGATCACCGAGCAAATTACCATGACCACTAAAGAAGGGCAAAGCCACATGCGTTTTGCCGATAGCTGGGTATTACAGGGTGACAAGATCACCATCCACTTTGCAGGAATGGTGCAGCACCCGGATGGATCGCTGGCGTAAACTCCTCCTAAATCCTCCCCAAAGGGGAGGACTTGAAATGCACTCAAAATGACAATGCATATTTAATTAACAGTAACTATGAAACTAACCGGCAAAAAAATAGGGGTCCTCTTTGAAAGTGACTTTTTTGAGAACGAGATATTCTATTACAAGTACCGTTTCCCAGAAGAAGGCGCCGAACTGCATTTTTTAACCCGCCTTTGGGGGCAGGATAAGCTTACCTTTTACGGTCACGAATACAAAGCTCCTATGGATTGCTGGGAAAGCTTCGAGAACATGACCGATGAGGAACTGGCCTCTTATGATGCCATCATTGTGCCTTCGGGCATGGTGGCCGACAGGCTTAGGTATACCGAGGACGTGGAGAAGATGCCGCCGGCAACCGAGTTTTTGAAACGTGCTTTTGCCAATCCTAAAATATCGAAAGGTATTATTTGCCATGGTTTATGGCTTACCGCACCGGCAACCGAACTGGTTAAGGGCCGGCCGCTTACCTGCCACAACAACCTCATTGGCGATGCCCGTGCCTACGGGGCCCAGTATGTTAACGAAGACGTGGTGGTAGACAATGATCTGGTTACAGGCCGCTCGGGCGGACACGCGCATTTATTTGCCAAAAAAATCATCGAATTACTATCAGCACCCCAAAGCTAACATGATAATTGCAACCGTATTTCACCTGGCTTTCACTGTAGAAAACCTGGCAGCTTTCGAAGCTTTTTATACTAAGCATTTTGGCTTTAGCAGGGCACGTACCATTCCCCTGGGCGAGGGTAAAGAACTGGTTTTTTTAAAAAATGCCGGCGGTTTTTACTTTGAGGTGTTCCCGGCCGATTTTCCGAGGCCCGCACCTGCCGAAGATGGCGACGGACCGCACTATCAGGGGATGCGTCACCTGGCTTTCAGCGTAGATGATGTGGATGCCAAACTTGCCGAAATGGGTGCTGATGCTGTGATAACCCTTGGCCCGCTAACGTTCGATGCCTTTATTCCCGGATGGAAAACTGCCTGGATAAAAGACCCGGAGAACAACATAATTGAACTTACGCAGGGGTACAAAGACGAATAAGGTAACGCAATCAGCATCTACAAAAACTAACCGATTTAAATTATTACAAAATGGATATCAACTTCACCTTTTCAGACACCATTGCCGGTTATGTGACCGATTTTAGCTTACGCGAACAGGCATTTACCATCAAAACGTCCGACGAGCGCGAATTTCTTATCCACCTCATGCCCAATACTTACGCGCGTTTTGCGCGCAATTTGGGCGAACCTTACCAGGATGCCACCGGGCAAATTAACCACCTGCTGGCATTGCCAAGGCAAATGGTGTTTGCTTACGGCACTTTTTACCCGGGTAACGGTAATAATTTATTTAAGGCGCAGTGGCTGGTTTTTCCGGGTAAAGGGCCGGGCAACTACCGTCATGAAGAACCTGATTGGTGGATCAATCAAATTTCCTCCATTGGTCACAGTTATTTGAAGTGGCAGTTTAATCACCCTGAAGAACCTATAGATTATCATCAATACCGCACATTTTTGCATTTGGGTGGTAATAAACATGGCGATTATTTGCAGGAGACAGATACCATATCACGCCTGGTTTACGGTTTTGCATCGGCCTACCTGCTCATCGGCAAAGACGAGTTTTTAGAAGCGGCCGAAGAAGGTACCAATTATCTGCGCGACCATATGCGTTTCCTCGATCAAGATGAGGATATTGTATACTGGTACCACGGCATTAAAGTAGATGGTGCCAAGGAAACCAAATTACTTACCTCCGAGTTTGGCGATGATTACGACTCGCTGCCCATGTATGAGCAAATTTACGCCCTGGCTGGTCCAACGCAAACTATGCGCATCACGGGCGATACCCGCATCATGTCAGACATTGATAAAACGCTGTCCTTGTTCGAGCGTTTTTATAAAGACCCCGAGCAGGAGGGATATTTTTCGCACATAGACCCAATCATGCTAAGCGCACATGAAGATTCTTTAGGGGCTAACAAAGCGCGTAAAAACTGGAACTCAGTGGGCGACCATGCGCCGGCCTACCTCATAAACCTTTACCTGGCCACGGGTGATCCTAAACATGCCGAGTTTTTAGAATATACATTTGATACCATTACCCGCTATTTCCCCGATTACCTGAACAGTCCGTTTGTGCAAGAAAAGTTTTTTGCCGACTGGAGTAAAGATCAGGTATGGGGATGGCAGCAAAACCGTGCCGTAGTAGGGCACAACCTCAAAATTGCCTGGAACTTAATGCGCATGCAATCGCTCAAACCTAAGGTAGAGTATTTGGATTTTGCCCGTAAAATTGCCGAAGAAATGCCCAAGGTAGGCTGCGACCGCCAGCGCGGCGGCTGGTACGATGTGGTAGACCGCACCCTCAAACCCGATGGAGAACACCATGAGTTTTCGTTCCATGACCGTAAAGCCTGGTGGCAGCAGGAGCAGGCTATCTTAGCCTATCTCATTATGAACGGCATCTTAAAAGATGATGAATATCTGCGTTTCTCGCGCGAGGTGGCCTCTTTTTACAGTGCTTTTTTCCTGGATACGGATGATGGTGGCGTTTATTTTAATACATTAGCTAACGGATTGCCATACTTGGTTGGTAATGAAAGATTTAAGGGTAGCCACTCCATGAGCGGTTACCATAGTATGGAGTTATGCTATCTATCGGCCACGTACATTAACCTGCTCATTAAGAAAGAGCCCATGTTTATGTATTTTAAGCCCTACCCAAACTCCTTTAAAGATAACATTTTGCGTGTTTCGCCAGATATATTGCCGGAGGGCAGCATTTACATAGAAGCTTGCTTTATTGATGATGAACCCTATACTGATTTTAATGCCGATGGCCTGTATGTAAACCTGCCACCGATAGGTAAGCAAGTGAGGGTTAAGGTGAAGTTATCGCCAAAGACATGGCTGGATAAGTAAATAACAAATACGTCATTGCGAGGTACGAAGCAATCTCTGCGAAGAATGGTCGCACGTTTACCTGTCGTGCAGCGATTGCTTCGTGCCTCGCAATGACGAAACGTGAAAAATAGGAAGTATTGAAATTGTCATGCTGAGCTTGTCGAAGCATTCGCCGCTTTGCTGAGTCTTCGACAAGCTCAGACTGACATGATTATTAGAAAGGTCAAGTACATAAATTGTCATGCTGAGCCTGTCGAAGCATACGCCGACCCACCTTGCGCTCGTTTACAACGAGTGCTTAAAATAGGTTTGCGTCTGTGACGCATCGAAGCGATACAATCGCTAACCCATGTTAAGCACTCATCATAGATGAGCGCAAGAGAGACACGTAGAAAGGGAAAATAATAGAACCTGTCATCTCGAACGATAGTGAGAGATCCTGTTCAAAGCGTGAGGTTTACAATAAGCATGGCTAAACAGGATTTCTCGGTAGCACTCGAAATGATAAAGAATAATTAAGTAAGAACTCAATTGAGTTAAACTATGAAAGTAACAGTAAAACAAGTTGATACAAATATCATTGCTGCTGTAGAAGGAAGCATTGATAGCAAAACCGCACCCGACTTGCAGCAAAGTATACTGCCCGTAATCAGCAATACGCATAAGGTGATTTTAGATTTAACTGAAGTGACTTTTGTATCCAGCGCGGGCTTGCGTGTGCTGCTGATGGTGTACCGCCAGTTAAAAGCCAGGGACGGTAAGGTGGTGTTGGTTGGCGTGTCTGAAGAAATAAGGGATGTGATGTTCATGACCGGCTTTATAGCCTTTTTTGACATTTGCCCCTCGGTAGAAGAAGCTTTAAGCAGTAAATAGCATGGCCGAATACGATCTGCGGATAGATTATTATCCAACGCATGAGTATCAGGACATCAAGTTCAGGCGTGGGCATGTGCTCCCGTTTGGCGCCACTATGGTGCCCAACGGCGTTAACTTTTCGGTGTATTCCAGCGCTTCCACTTCGTGTTCGTTAGTATTGTTCGAAAGGGGCGAGGATGAACCCTTTGCCGAGATCCCTTTCCCCGAGGAGTTTCGTATTGGTAACGTGTACTGCATGATCGTGTTCGACCTTGATTTTGAGCGTTTGGAATATGGCTACCGCATGGATGGGCCATACGATCCGGCCAACGGATATAGGTTCGATAAAACCAAAATCCTGTCAGACCCATACGCCAAAGCCATTGGTGGCCGCGATACTTGGATGGCACCGCCAAACTGGGATGATATTTATCCGTTTCGCTCCCGTTTAGTTTTCGAGGATTTTGACTGGGAAGACGACCGCCCGCTGCAGATTCCTATCGAAGATCTCATCATTTATGAGATGCACGTGCGCAGCTTTACCATGCACCCATCCTCCAGGGCTAAGTACAAGGGTACCTTTGCCGGCATCCGCGAAAAAATACCCTACCTAAAAGAATTAGGCGTAAACTGTGTGGAACTGATGCCCATTTACGAATTTGACGAGTGGGAACACAGCAAGCTACACCCCGATACCGGCGAACAACTGGTGAACTATTGGGGTTATAGCACGCTCAATTTCTTTTCGCCCAAGGCAGGGTATGCTGCCAGCGGTAAGTTTGGTATGCAGGTAGATGAGTTGAAAACGCTTATTAAACACCTGCACGAGCACGATATTGAAGTGTTTTTAGATGTGGTGTTCAACCACACCGCAGAGGGCGACCATCGCGGGCCTACTATTTCGTTCAAGGGCATCGATAATAAAACATATTACATGCTTACGCCCGAGGGTTACTATTTTAACTTTTCGGGTACGGGTAATACGCTTAACTGTAATAACCCGGTAGTACGTAATATGGTGCTGGATTGCCTGCGTTACTGGGCTGCCGAGTATCATATAGATGGTTTCAGGTTCGATCTGGCCGCTATTTTAGGTAGGGCGCCCGATGGTAGTCCGTTAAACAACCCACCTTTGCTGGAATCATTAGCGTTCGACCCGGTGCTGGCCAATTGTAAATTAATAGCCGAGGCTTGGGATGCCGGTGGTTTGTACCAGGTTGGTAACTTTCCGGCTTATGGCCGCTGGGCCGAATGGAACGGCAAATACCGCGATCACCTCCGTAAATACCTCAAAGGCGAACCGGGTTTAGTGGGCGACCTGGCGCAAGCAATACAGGGTTCGCCCTGGTTATACCCCACCCGCGGCACTACGGCCGGTGTTAACTTTATTACCTGCCACGATGGTTTTACCCTGTACGATTTGTTTGCCTATAACCAAAAACATAACGACGCCAACGGCGAAAACGGTAACGATGGTGGTAACGATAACGAAAGCTGGAACTGTGGCTGTGAGGGCGAAACCGATAATGCCGCTGTTAACGCTTTAAGGCAACGCCAGGTCAAAAATGCGCTCACGCTATTACTGGTAAGCCAGGGAGTGCCCATGATTTGCATGGGTGATGAAATGGGCCGTACACAGCAGGGTAACAATAATACATATTGCCATGATAACGAACTCAACTGGCTCAACTGGGATTTGATAGAAAAGAACGCAGGCTTGTTTGCCTATGCTAAACACATGATAGCTTTCCGTAAGGCACACCCGGCATTACGTAACCGCGATCATTTTACTTATACCGACCCTAAGCAAACCGGTTACGCCGATATCACATTTCACGGAGTTAAACCCTTTGAATGCGATTACTCGGCCGGGAGCAGGGTATTTGCCTGGATGCTGAACGGAAACTATGCTAAAAACGGCACCACTACCGACGATTATATTTATATTGCTACCAATATGTATTACGAGGGTATAAACCTCCAGCTACCTACATTGCCGCAGGGCAGGTCTTGGTATGTTTCGGCCAACACAGGTATAATTGATGGTAATTGCTGTTTTGCTACAGGTGTAGAGCCATTGGTGACTAATATAGAGCAGTTTACGTTAGGTCCTCACTCGGTCATTGTACTCTTGGGGCGATAATTACCAGAACTTTAAATACGAAATATTCAACCTTAACTATGGGCTTCAATATCACATCAGAAATAACAGAGGGTGTTGCCAAACTAACCCTTGCAGGCTCGCTCGATTCTTCATCAGCTTCGATGATGCAGGCCGAAATACAGAAAGTTGCAGCCCAGTCGCCAACGGCTTTGGTGCTCTACGTTAGCCAACTTGAGTTCATGTCTTCGGCCGGTTTGCGTATGCTCATATTTGCCAAGCAAAAGCTGGGTACCACCGTGCAAATTTACATTGTGCAGCCGCAGGGGCAAATTGTAGATACCCTGCAAATGACCGGCATTATCCACAGCGTGCATATTGTTGACAATTATCCAGCCTGATGCGCCGATGGACAACGCAGCAAAAATATTTCCGGCTTCGCTTGATTCATTGGAACCAATAAGAGACTATGTATCCAAAAGGTGCGAAGTTTTAGGTTTTAACAAGAAGAAAACTTATGGTTTGTGCCTCGCTATTGACGAAATTGCAACCAATATTATCAATTACGGTTATCCGAAAGCGGGTATTGGCTTGGGTATTATTGAGGTGCATATGGCTGATGATGCCAGGCAACTAACCGTTACGTTAATTGATACTGCTGTAGCCTTTGATCCGCTTGCTCACTTGGTGCCTAACCAGGATGATATGAACAAGCCATTGGAAGACCGGCCTATAGGCGGGTTGGGCATTTTATTGGCCCGGCAAAATGTAGATGAGTTCCGTTACGAGCGCAGGGGCGATCAAAACTGTAATGTATTTGTGGTAAATGTATCATCCTGAAAAATTTGAGCCGATAAATGAGTAAAGTAAGATATACCATCAATCCGTTTCCGGGTATCAGAAACTTCGAGTCGGACGAAGATTATCTTTTCTTTGGCCGTACCCGCCAGATAGAGGAGGTAACTGCGCTGTTATCTTCTACACGTTTTTTGGCACTCATAGGTTACTCCGGCAGTGGTAAATCATCTTTGGTAAAGGCGGGTATTATCCCGGCTATTACACGGCTTAAAGCCATTTCGGAAGGTAACGGCAATTGGAGTACCATCTACTTCAGACCTGATAATAATCCTTTTCTTTCCTTTGCTGATGCCTTGGTTAATACTTTAGGTGATAATGCCTATGAAGATGAACAGCAACACGTTAAAAATACATCTGCATATTTAAAGAACGACATTAGCAACATACAGCAGGTTTACGATAAGTATAAAAGCGAGCATCAGGATAACTGGCTCATAGTTATCGATCAGTTTGAGGAGATCTTCCGTTTTCACAGCAATGCCAACGCAACGGAGGAACATAACGACTCGCAGGCTTTCATTAACCTGCTGCTTTCCGGCTTGCAAAACAGTAATCTGCCCATCTATATCATGGTGTCCATGCGGTCCGATTTTCTGGATAACTGCACCGAGTTTGACGGTTTGCCCAATGCCATCAACAGGGGGGCGTACCTTCTGCCGAGGATCTCTAATGATGGCATCCGCGATACGATCATTAAGCCTGTGGAGATTTGCCATGCTGCCATAGCGCCCCAACTGGTAGAAAGGTTGATGGAGGATTTGAACGATAACCTCGACCAACTGCCCGTACTACAGCATGCCATGATGCGTACCTGGGATTACTGGAAGCACCATGAATCGGCCGGTACCATCATTGACTTACCGCAATACGAAGCCATCGGTACCATGGCCGAGGCGCTTTCCATTCACGCCGAAGAAATTTACAACAGCCTGGGTGAGCGTAAGCAAAAAGTAGCCGAAAAAATATTTAAAGCCCTTACCGATGTTACCGTCAACAGCAAAGGCACCCGTCGCCCTGCCCAGTTATGGGAATTGATGGACCTGGCCAATGCCACCGAGCAGGAAGTGGTAGACGTGATAGATGAGTTTCGTGCACCGGGCCGGGCCTTCCTGATGCCGGTCTATACCATAGGGCTGGAAGAGAACACTGTTATAGACATTGCCCATGAAAGTTTGATGCGCGTTTGGACGCGGTTGAAAGACTGGGTATACGCTGAAGAGAAATCGGCAGAGTTATATATGCGCTTATCCAAATCTGCCGATTTGTACCAGCAAGGCAAAGCCAGCCTGTGGGTAGACCCTGATCTGGCCTTGGCCGTAAAGTGGCAGCAAGACAACCAGCCAACTGTAGCCTGGGCCACCCGTTATGATCCTGCCTTTGAGCGGGCCATAGCTTTTTTAGAATATAGTAAGAAAGAAAGTTTATTCAAAATTGAGCAGCGCGCACAAAAGCAAGCCAACGAGTTACGCAGGGCGAGGCGTACTGCCATCATTTTGGGTACCGCCTCCATCTTGTCGTTATTGCTGTTGGTATTTGCGTTGAATCTTAAGTTCAAGGCCGAGTCGAGCGAAAAGCGGGCGTTAGAAAACGAAAAGAAATTAAAAATAGAAGGTACCGAAGCCGATTTACAAAAGAAACAGGCCCTCCTTCAACAAAAAATAGCTGAACAGCAGCAAAGCATTGCCGCCCAACAACAAGGTCTGGCCGAAGAACAAAAACTGACCGCCATTAGCGAGCGTCGCAATGCTGAGTTACAAAAACTGGTGGCTATTGCGCAAAGTAAAGAAGCCAATATTCAGCGTACGCAGGCCCTATACCAAAAACGCCAAGCCGATACTGCGCGCGTAGCCGCCGTTAAATCGGGCAAAGTAGCTCAGGAACAGCGCGATAATGCCATTGTAGCCCGCAGGGAGGTAGAAACACTTCGCATGCTAACTGAAGCGCGCAGCATAGCCTTTAAATCAAACCAGCTATCGGGCGATGCTCAGAAAGATACCCTGAGCATGCAAATGGCTTTCCTCTCGTATGCTATTAACCGCGAGTATGGCGGTACGGGGCAAAATAGAGCCATCTACAACGCTTTAAAGGCGCAGGTGAACCGTTACTATAGCAAGGTGCTCCGTTACAACTATGGCGTCAAAAGCAGCGCTAACGGCTATGACTTCCGCAGCGTTGCCTTCGTTAACAACAACGACTTTTTTACTGCCGGAGATGATGGTACGGTAAACCAGTGGACGGTTACCGGTTCGCCGGTGCAGATCAAAATCAAAAAAGCCGGTAAAAGTGTAGGAGAAAGCATAACATCGATCACATTGTCGCCCGACAAGAAATTTTTGTTGGGACGCACGGTGAACGGTAAAGCCATCATCTGGAGTGTAAACAACCTTTCGACTCCTTTGGCAATGCCCGATGCCGGTATCAAAGCGCAATATGTAACGTTTTTGCCCGCGGGCGACGATTACCGTTTGTTCATCAAAACAGATAAGTATGCTAGCATTTACAGCTATGCTCCATCTGGTTACAAGTTAATTAACCGCTACCAGTTATACAAAGGCCCGGCAGACAACGGCTTGCAAGCCGGCGGTGTGCAGATTAGAAAAGGGATTACCAATGTTTTTGTGGCCCAGGGCGGGCAGATATGCACCCTCACCTTTAACGTCACAGGCGATCTTAGTGCCATAAATACCGAAATCGCCTTGCCTGAAAAAATTAGCAGCATTACCGTAAGTGCAAACGGTAACACCATGGCCGTGGGCACCGATGCGGGAAATATAGAGATGTATAATATTACGGGCGACAGGCCTGCGCTTACCGCCCGCATGAACAGCCATGGGTCGCGCGTAACGGGTTTGAGTTTTAACGGAGACCAAAGCACACTTGCTTCGGGCTCGTTAGATAACACGGTAAGGCTGGCTAAATGGCAGGATCAGGATGATAAAGGTGAAGACCTCATATTTCAGGACCGCAAAAGTTGGGTTCGCAACATCGCCATATCGCCTAATAACAAATACATTTTATCTGTGGGACAGTCTGGCTTAATTCAGTTATGGCCATTTACCGAGCGTATTGTTTTGCAGGAGCTTACCAACATTGCCGACAATAAAAAGATGATCACCGGTGACCTGAAAGATAAAGAGATAGAAAAGGAAATTGGTGCCGATATTTACAAAAGGCTATGGCAGGGCAAATACAAAAGCTTTAAAGATTTTTGGAGCACAATGACTAATAAATATATAAACAGATCGGCATGAGGCAATATTTACTCTATTGTTTTTTAGGACTTTGCCTTTGCTCATCTCAAGCTTTAGCGCAAAGGATCGATACCTGTTCTACCAGGCTGGCTTTAGCGCGCGACATGTACGAAAGCGGTAAGTTGACCGATGCATTGAAGCTTACCGAGGAATACCAAAAATGTTCGGGACTGCGCAGCAGCGAATACTATAAGCTGAAAGCTAAGATATTCTTAGCACTTGATTCTAACAATTACTCCTTACAAAATATTGCCGAGTACGTAAAGTCGAAACCCGGCAATTATGTGACCGACGACGATCCGGCTATGTTCAAAAGCATGGTGCAGTATGTGCAGGATAGTTTGGCCGACAGGCAGATCTCCTCGGTATCAAAACGCCCCGAAGATATTGATCTTACCCCGGCATCGGTTATCGTAGTTAAAGCCGCAGATATGGTTAAAAGGGGTTATGGAAATTTGGTAGACCTGTTGAGCGATTTACCGGGCTTCGATATTTCTAAAACCAACTCGGTTACCTATGCTAATGTTTATCAGCGTGGTTTTCGGCAGGAAAATACAGAACGCACCCTTTTCATGATCGATGGTGTGGAGGAGAATGATGTATGGTCTAACATTGCCTATATATCGCGTCAGTACCCGCTATCAAGTATTAGCGAAGTGGAGGTTATTTACGGGCCCGCATCAACCTTATACGGGCCACGTGCATTTGTTGGGGCTATTAACGTCATCACCAAATCGTATAAAAATCTAACACGTACCAAGGTGCAGCCCTTCACGGCCAGCGCCGATAGTACAACGCTGGGTATTCATGGCACCGCCAATATATCGGTAGGTAGCTACAACACCCGCAACGTTGATGTTACGCTGGGCGGTAAAACCACCAATTTTACTTACATCTTGTCAGGGGCGTATTACCAGTCTAACGAGCGTAATCTTGATTTTCAAAGTTTTTATAACTATGGTACTAACCAAATTGATAAGGTGCCAAACAGCACTTACGCTGCCAACTTAAACAGGCTTTCATTCACCGGTACCGCGGCTGCTGTAGATGCTGCCGTAGCTAAATACGGAGCCGCAAATTTTGTCCGAACGGTTAACAGTGACGGTACATCTACCTTGAAGGTTAATCCTGCTATGCTCAATACACTCATTGAGAAGGCGCGGACTGCTGATAAGAACACTTTTAGCGGACCGGTGAACGGTAACCCGCTAAGTTATGCCAACCAGGCGGCCGATTGGTTTTTGAGCGGTAAGCTACGTACAGGTAGCCTTGAGGCAGGCTTCCGCACCTGGAAGTTGAAGGAGAGTTTTAATTACTACCAAAGCTTATACAGTGCGGGTACCAAAAACGGGGGGCGCTGGGCACCTATTAATACTACGTTGTATACTAACTATGATAAGCGCTTTGAGAATTTTTCCTTCTCTAATCTAAATTCTTTCGAAATTTCAGGGTTAGATAAAGCTTCAAATTTAGTTACCGCCAATACATTTTACAGTGAGGTAGCACGGCTTTCGCTGTTCAACCTTTTTGAACCCACGACTTTGATAGATGGTAACAAAGATGGTTTTACCAACCGGTTCTATTACTATAAAGGTCAGCAGTTCAGGAGCGATACCAAGGTTACCTATTCAAAAAATAAAATATCGGTATTGGGCGGTTTTGAATACCGCTATAGCCAGTTACAGGGCGATTACTTGACCTATAGCAGCTACGCCACTGCCAATGCTATTGATCAAAGCAATGTGGCTTATGCGCAGGAGCAGGGCACCACAGCTACACTGCCTAAAGGCGGCAACCAATATAATACGCTCGACTTAGGTTTCTACAGCCAGGCCACTTACCAGCTTAAAGATTCATTGTTATATGCCACGGCAGGCGGGCGGTTCGATTATAACCGCATTAACACTAATGCCGGTTTTGGCCAGGTGTTTTCACCTAAACTAGCTTTGGTTGCTTCGTTAAAAACCACGGTTTGGAAGCTCATTTACTCACAGGGTATTCAAAATCCTTCACAATTTACTAAGTTTTCTACCAGTACCACTCGTAATGCCAACCCAACGCTACGGGCAGAAAAGATCAGGAATTATGAATTGATTATCCTGAATAAACATGGTAAGAGTTCTTTAAACTGGGATTTATCTGCGGCTTATTCCTCCATCATCGATGCTGTTTCGAGCGGTCCCGATCCCAATGTTGCAAACAAGGTGATCAATCAAAACAACGGTGAATACTCTATCTTCAACGCACAAGGTAACCTCATTTATCATCCCATAAACTCGCACTGGGATGCATATTTTAACGTAACCTATACCCGTGCAAGGCAAACGGCTAACAGTTCGGTAATTGATTTTACAACGCAAACCATTGCCGATATAGCTCCTGTTAAGTTGAACGCAGGCGTAAACTATGCGTTTAGCCTGAGTCAAAATCTGCTCAATATAAACTTGCGCAGTAACTATGTAGATGCCAAACCCGTGGGTAATGGTACAACCGTAAGTGCCAACAGCGGTGTTGACGGTACCAATGAGATACCACGTTACTTGATCTTTAATTCGGCATTGACTTATCAGCATAAACGCTACCAGCGCTTTACTTTGCAACTGGTGGCCAATAACCTGCTCAACAGTTTGTATTATAGTCCGGGGCCACGTGCGGCCAATGCCAATTTTACCACCGCTATCTCAGGCTTTGTGCCTTATGTAGCCCAGCGCGACAGAAATTTTCTCCTAACCTTAAAATACGATTTATGAAGCAGCCTATCTTAAACGCGTACGAGATACGCAATGCCGACTACGCCGTGGTACACAGCGAATCGGAAGTAGACTTTAATGAGTTTATTGAAGCTTTGGCCATTAAAGATGGCGAAACCGTGGTTGATGTTGGCGGTGGCTACGGCTCTATATTTATCCGGCTGATGCAGCGTCACCCTGAAATAAACTTTGCGTATGATTTGCTGGATGGAGGACTGTTTCAGTTAAAAAAAGGCGAAGTGAAAATAAAGGCGTTGCAGGAACTGTACAATAATCAATCGCAGGTGCGCTATCTGCATCAGGATGCCTTGCAGCTCGATTTGCCTGCTAATCATTATGACCTCGTGATCTGTAAAATGTTTTTGCATGAAATACCCGAGATTTGTAAAAAGGACTTAATTAAGAGCCTGTTTGCCATTGTAAAACCGGGCGGCCGGGTAGTGGTTTGGAACCCCGATCTGGAAGATAACGATTATACCTTTTACACCAGTGTGATCAGGAAAAAGGATGAATTGGCCGGTTACGAATCGTTGGTGCAAAACAGGCATTTTTTATTGAACCGCGACTTTTACGTTTTAATGCGTGATGCAGGCTTTACCGCTGTGCGCAAGCTGTTGACCTTCGATTACCATTTGCATACGGTAAACCGCCTGAACGAAGAGTTTTCGGGCGATGAATTGAAGCTACAGGAGTGGAACGATTACATCATGACCATTGCCGAGGAACTTGATACGCCCACCCGCGAATTGCTGAAGATCAAATCATTAGATAACGACATCTACATCAATTTCAAACGTAGCGTTTTTTCGGTAGAAAAGCCGCAGGTATAGATATGTAATTGCCGCCCATTCAGGCGTCCACGCCTGAATGCTAATCAATGTAAGCGTCCACGCTTACGGTCAAATTATTGTAAGCGAGGACGCTTACACCAGGACTTCGTTCAGGCGTGGACGCCTGAACGGGCGGCGAGGGAGGTAATAGCAAAAACCGTCATTGCGAGCGATAGCGAAGCAATCTCTGCGTAGGCTAAGCAAATGTCTACCTGTCGTGCAGCGATTGCTTCGTTCCTCGCAATGACGTGAATAAATATTGAGCATAAAACAAACATGGCACTCACCATAAATACGATAACCAGCAAAGTCTTCAACCTTAAAAAGGGCGAAGAAAAAGTAGTGATGCTGCTTACTTTGTATTCGTTTTTTATGGGTTTGGCCTACGCCTACTTTTATACGGCATCTACCTCGCTGTTTGTAGGCAAGTTTGAAATTTCTATGCTGCCCTATGCTTACATGGGGCAGGGCGTGGTAAGCTACATGGTTTGGTTATTGTTTAAACGTTTGCAACGTTATATTTCTTTCTCCAAGCTATTTATAGCCGGTGGCATCTTTTTGCTTATCAGCGTATGTGGTTTGTCGTTCGAGTACATACATAATCAAAGCAAGGCATCGGCTTTTGCCTTATTTGTATGGTATAATATTTTTATAATGCTTAATGGCATTGGCTTTTGGGGCATAGCTGCCAAAATATTTAATATAAGCCAGGCCAAGCGCTTGTTTGGCCTAATAGGTTCGGGCGAAATACTAGCCAGGGTAATCAGTTTCCTTTCGGTTCCGTTATTATTAAAAGTCATCAAAACCACCGATCTATTTTACTTTTCCATAGCCGGGCTGGTCATTTGCCTTTTCATCATGCCCATGATTACGCGTTATTTAAGCGGAAAGATCAATACCGCCTCACCGGCAGCTTCCGTAACGCATGAGCCCATAAAAGCGACTACCAGCATATTCAAGAATAAGTACTTTATGCTCATTTTTGTGCTGGCGCTGTTCCCGTTGTTTGCCACTTTCTATGTCGACTTTATTTTTCTGGGGCAAGTGAAGCTCCAGTTTGTGAATGCCAAGGTCATTAGTGGGTTCATCAGTATTTTTATGGGAAGTATGTCTGTTGCGGAGTTTCTGCTTAAAACCTTTGTATCCGGCCGTGTGCTTACTAAGTATAGCTTATTATTCAGTTTATTGCTGTTGCCGGTGCTGCTGGCTTTTTCTACTTTGCTGGCAGCCACGCTGGGCACGTTTTACGGTACGGTGGGCTTATTTTTTTCATTTATCATTTTGAGCCGTTTGTTTGTACGGGTGGTGCGTACACTCTTTTTTGATACCTCATTTCAAATACTTTATCAGCCCGTTCCGGTAGAAGAAAGGTTAGCCCTGCAAAGTAAGGTAGAAGGTGTTTCCAAGTCGATAGGGTTCATATTTGCCGGTGGAATGCTGGTGCTGCTTTCAAAGGCTAAGTTTTTGGATGTGGTTATCTATAACTATATCTTTCTGGTAATTATAGCCGTTTGGATTTGGGTTTCTTACAAACTATATCATGAGTATAAGCACTTGCTCAAATCGGTAATTACCAAATTAAGCGGCTTTAAAGGCGAGGAAGAAAAGAAACAGGCCATGGCTATTAACCGCTATATGGGCCTGGTAGATGTGCACGATGTTCATAAAACCAGCATCGCCTTTAATCTGCTCGAAAAAATTGCGCCGTCGGCCTTTAACCTCATGTTGCTGCGCCAATTGCCCCGAAGCAGTGCAGCATTGCAAAGCATCATTTTGCAAAAGCTGCAAAAAGGGAATATTACCCTTGCTATACCGGTTCTTGGTTTTTGTTTGAAGGATGGTAATCTTAATGGCATGGCTAAGCGTTTCGCGGAGGCGAGAGACTATCTGGTCAACGTTCAGAAAACGGATTACTCGTCGGCAGTCAATCTTTCCCGCTCGGCAAGTGTGAGTGATAGGGTAGCAGTGGCTCATTTAATGGCTTATTACCAAAACTACAACAGCTACAAAATACTTACCGAACTATTGCAGGATGAATTTACGCCGGTGCGTAATGCTGCGTTGATGGCTTCGGGCAATATTAAAAAACGCGAATTGTGGCCCTTGATGGTCAAAAGCTTGACCGACGATGAAACCGCCTACTCGGCCACGCAAGCCATTAAACATGTAGGGGAAGCCCTGTTGCCTTACCTGGCTGCTTTGCTTAACCGCAGCGACCTGCCTAAGCAAAGTTATATCCGCGTGGTGAAATCCATTGGTGATATTGACAGCACCAAGGTAGACCAGGTATTAAAATCGCACCTCAACCTGGTGGAGCCCGATATCAGGAACAATATTTTTACAGCCTTATATAATCGCCACTACCAGTTCCCAGTAAAAGAGCACCCGGTTATTAAAGAATACATCGAGAATGAAATAGATATTATTGCCTGGATAGCCGCTGCCAGTATTGATATTGAACATGCCGATGGCGCCCATGCGCTTAAAAATAGTTTGGAACTGGAACTTCGTTATAAGATTGGGTTGACCTTCAAGCTGCTGTCGATGATGTATGATGCCAACGTGATCAGGTTCTTCATCAACAGTTTTGAGGGTTCTTCGCCCGAATCGCGGGCGTATGCTATGGAGGTGTTAAACATGACCATCCCTGCCGATATTAAAGCGCTGATCATGCCGTTGTTGAGCGACTTGACACATGGAGAACTGGTACAGGCATATGACCTCAACTACGCGCAACAAAAACTTCCTGTAGAGGAAAGGCTGATAGATATCGTCAATAAGGATTATACCAAAATTAACTACTGGACAAAAGCCATGGCCGTAAACCTTTTGGCCACCTTTCCTGGTAGTGATGAAGTGTTGGTTGGGCAGATGCTGAGTCATAACAAATTGTATTGCGAAACTGTACTCTGGAAATTGCATAATAGTAATCCATACCTCATTACCGCCATGGTAGACCGCCTTACTAATGTCGATAAAGAACGCGTATTTGAGCGTACCAAGCGGTTCAAGAATATTAATTATAAGCGTTACTTGCTCACTGATGTGATTGGGCTGTTTAAGCAAAATCCATTTTTCAAAAACTTGCCCATGTTTGAGTTGATGCACCTGTGCGAGGTTATCAAACAGCAGTACCTGGCCTCGGGCAGCAGCCTTATCCTAACCGATGAGCACGATACCGAGGCGGCTTACTTCGTAATGAACGGGCACCTGCACATTACCGACGACCATGGCGAAAGGGATATTACCAATGCACAAATGTACTGGTACATACAGGATGGCGCTACCAGTCAGCTAACGATCAATGCTATGGTGAACACCGCTTATATAAGAATTAGTGCCAGTACGTTGTACGAGCTATTGGCCGAAAATCATATCCGTATCAAAAAGATGATTAATACATTAAATGCCGGGGCTGTAAACGAAGCTGTTATATGAAAATGACCTCTGCCTTGAGCCGATATATATGGAGCGTTTTAACCTGCTTACTTGCTGTTTGCAGTAATACTGCATGTTTTGCCCAGGCCATGGGCGCCGAAACCGGCATCCCCGTACAAAGTGAGTTTTTACCGGCCGATTACCAAGCCAGCGGACAAAACTTTGCTATCACGGCCGACAAACGGGGCGTGATGTACTTTGCCAACTTTACCGGCGTATTAGAGTATGATGGCAGCACCTGGCGAACCATTTTAACCCAAGAACGCACCAAGGTAAACACCCTTGTAACCGACCCAAGCGGGCGCGTTTTTGTAGGTACCCGCGGCGAAATAGGTTACCTGCAGCCCAATGCCTTAGGCAGCATGCAGTTTACCAGCCTGAACGCCTATCTCAAACCTTACCATATTACCTTTCCTGATGTAATAAGCAGTTATGCCACGGGCGAAGGTGTATACTTTATTACCAGTACACATGTCATCTTGTGGAACGGAAAGAAATTACAAGCCTGGAACACCGGCAGTCCGCTTATCAGCGCATTTCATGTAAACGGTATTTTGTATGCGCAGCTTAAACAAGGCGGGTTAAAGGCGTTTCGAAATGGCAGGTTCAGTAGTGTAGCGGGCGGCAGTTTATTTTCGGAACAGGTAACGGTTGGCGCTATGGTGAGCGCGGGTAAAAATGAAGTGCTTATTGGTTCGGGTAACCAGGGCTTGTTTAAGTTAACCGCATCGGGTATTACGCCTTACCAATGCGAGGCCAATGCATACTTCAAAACCAATTTAATTGCTTGTGCAACTAAGCTGAATGATGGTTCTACCGCCATAGGTACCGTAAATGGTGGGGTAGTGGTCATAACGGCCGGAGGTATAACCAGGCAAATTTTTAGCAAGGCTACTACGGGGTTATACAATAATAATATCCATTTTTTATATGAAGACAATAACCACGGATTTTGGATAGCTACGGAAAAAAACATCAGCCGTGTAGAAATGCCTTCTTACCTGTCGTTCTACAACAGCAAGAAGAATGTAAATGGGAATGTAACCGGTGCTACGCGTTTTCAAAACAAACTTTATATAGCCACAGATCAGGGACTAATGGTGTACAATACCCAGCGAATGCAGTTTGTAGCAGTGCCCGGTTTGCAAATGCCATGCCTGTATATTTTGAAGTTAACTAACCAGTTGTTGGTTGCCACCTCCACCGGGGTATACGGTTATGATGGCAGCAGCGCACGAAGTATAATTCCCGGTTATTCGGTAACCTTAAGCCAATCGAAAACCAACCCCGAAACTGTTTACGCAGGCCAGTTAGACGGCGTAACCGAACTACAAAATACCAACGGCCGCTTTGTTCAAAAAGCAAAACTCCCGGGTATTACCGATGAAGTGCGCGAGATTTTACAAGATGAAATGGGTTACTTGTGGCTGCAAATACCATCTAAGGGGTTGATAAGCTATAACAAAACGAGCAAAATAGCACGTTTCTACGATCAGGCCCGTGGTTTGCCTTATAATTCAGGCAACCATTTAAACTGGGTAGATGGCAAAATGCTGGTGGGCACCATCAAAGGCGCTTACCAATTTAATCAAGCCAAAAACCGTTTCGAGCACATCAATATTTTTAAAGGCGATTCAACTGCAAACCAAAACTGGATTAGCCATATGGTACAGGATAAAACCGGGACGCTATGGACAACCTCGGGTAATGGGACCGAGATCAGCTCTTTTAAAAAGACAACCTCGGGCTACGTGCCTGCCAATGCAGTTTTAGCCCCGGTTAAAAATCAGCAAGTTTTTGCCATATATCCTGATGATAATGGGTCAGGCATATGGCTGGGTAGTACCGATAATCTTATTTTTTTAGATACCCGCAGCGCGGTAAGCCTTTCGGCGGTTGAGCCGGCGCTCATCCGGTCGGTAAAGGTAAATACCGACTCACTATTGTTCAGCGGCACCTATTTTAATGAACAGAACCTGCCTGCTTACACCCAGAACAAAGCTTTCAAGCCAACGCTAAACTATCATGACAATAATATCAGTTTCACTTTCAGTTCTCCTTCGGCGGCAGGTGGCACAGGGATGCTGTACAATTATTATTTAGAAGGTTTTGATACCGACACCACCAGTTGGCTCAATCAGCAGGAAAAAGAGTATTCTAATTTGCCCGCCGGTACCTACACTTTCCACGTGCAGGCTAAAAGTATTTTTGGCTTCAAGAGTAAGCCTGCTACTTACCGGTTCACCATCACCAAGCCCTTTTATCAAACTATATGGGCCTTTATTATTTATGTTTTGGTGCTCGCGGGCATCATATTGGTAGTGGCCCGAATGCGTTCTTTAAAGCTTCAGCGGGAGAAGGAGAAACTGGAAGGATTGATCAAAGACCGCACGGCCGAAGTAATTACGCAAAAAGAAGCCATTGAAAGCCAGTCGTTAGAACTGGCCGGTAAGAACGACGAGTTAGAAAAGATCAACCAGATTGTAAAATCTATCAATGCCGAAATTGATTTCGATAGCCTGCTGCAAACCATTTTAGAAAAAGCCCGCATCATTAGGGGGGCCGAAAAGGCCGCCATGCTGGTATATGATAAACCTACCAATAGCTTTAAGTTCAAGGCCAGCTATGGCTATAATACGGCGGCGTTAGAGCAAATTCACCTCACCGGCGAAGAAGCCGAAACCCGTTACCTGTCAGCGGCTGAAGAGATTTATGAAGATATCTACTTTATCAAATCTGTTAAGAGTATTCAAAAGGATGAACAGTTAGCCAGTTTCAATAAAGCCAAGTCGAGTTTAATGATGGTAATTAAGCTTAATCATCAAATTCATGCGTTCATGATTATTGAGAATTGGCAAAAACGCAATGCCTTTGAGGAGCGCGACTTTAGCCTGTTGAAGAACCTTAAAGAGCACTTTGTGGCGGCTATCATTAAAACAACGCTTTTAGAGGATATTCAGGATACGCTTTCAAACCTTAAAAATACCCAGGAGCAGCTCATCCGACAGGAAAAACTGGCGTCGATAGGTCAGTTGACCAAAGGTATTGTAGACCGTATTCTGAACCCGCTTAATTATATCAATAACTTCTCCTCCCTCTCCGGCGATTTGATAGACGAAAGCCTGGAATTCATAGAAAAGCCCGAAATAAGTGCCGATGATAAGGAGGAAGTGATAGACCTGCTCTCTACCGTAAAAAGCAACATGAACAAGGTGCATGAGCATGGTTCAAGCGCCTCGCGGATTGTAAAAGGGATGGAGAAAATTCTTCGTGAGAAATCGAACGAGTTTGTAAGCACCGACATTAACAAACTGGTAGAAACCAGCGTAAAGCAAGTAATACAGGAAGGCCGCAAAGAGTTTCCGGGCGTAGATGTAGCTATACGGCTTAACCTGGATGCCAAACAGGAGGAGGCCAGCATCTTATTACATGAGATGAATACCGTGCTCAACAACCTGCTTATTAATGCTTATTATGTAGTGGCCGAAAAGCAAAAGGCACATGCACGGCATTTACCCCAGGTTACCGTGACTACCATTTTTAATGAAGATAATTTTGAGATCATTATTGAAGACAACGGTAAGGGGATATCGGCTATAGAGCAAAAGCAATTATTTCAGCCCTTTTTTACCACCAAACCTACGGCAAAAGGTACAGGCTTGGGCCTTTATTTAAGCCAGGAAATTATAAAGGAACACAGAGGTGCCATAACGGTAAAAACCCAGGAGAACCAGTTTACCGAATTTATCATCAGCATACCCAAATCTTAATTTAAGCCCATCAAAAATCAACCAATTATTATGGATGTTAAACCTCAAGTTATAAACGGCATTGATCTCGAGCCCGATAAGCTGGTCATGGAAATAGAGCGGCTGCATGCTATTATGCTGGAGCAGGAAAAGCTGGCATCTATTGGGCAGTTAACTGCCGGTATTTTACACGAGATCAGGAACCCGCTTAACTTTATCATCAATTTCTCGAAAATTAGCCTGAGCTTGGTAGACGATATGAAGGAGATATTGGGGAAGGTGAATGATGGAGTAACCGAAGATGATTTAGACGAACTCACCGACATAGAAACCAACCTTAGCCGTAACCTCGATAAGATTTGTGAAAACGGGGAGCGTGCCATGCGTATTATGGTAAATATGCTGGCACAATCAAAAGAAATCAACGCCGAAATTTTTGAACCAACCAACTTAAACCAGCTGGTCGACGATTTTTTAAAGCTTGCCTACCAGGGTGTGCGTGGCAATAATTCTGATTTTAACCTGACTATGAAAACCAGTTTTGACAAGGCCATAGGAAAAGTTAACGTTGATGCACACGATTTGGGCCGTGCCATTTTAAATATTGTGAATAATGCCTGCTATGCCATGGAAGATAAGCGAAAGCAACTGCCAGCAGGCACTTACAGTCCGCAAATAGAGGTAAATACCCTGAAAACAGCAACCGGCTTTTCGGTAAGTATTAAAGACAATGGCACTGGTATACCGGCCGCTGTAAAGGAAAAGATATTTAAACCTTTTTTTACCACCAAGCCTAATAACGAAGGTACCGGCCTGGGTTTATCCATGACGTATGATATCATTAGCAAGATACATAAAGGTACCCTGGAGGTAAACTCGGTAGACGGCGAATCAACAGAGTTCATTATCAGCATACCCGCTACCACCGCTAACTAACTAAAACTACAACACCCTCAATATAAAAAGTGTATGATAACCATATTATGTGTAGATGATGAACCGGATATGGAAATGCTGGTGATGCAGCAATTTCGTAAACAGATCAGAAGCAAGGAATATGCATTTATTTTTGCCAGTCACGGTCAGGAAGCGTTAGAGAAGCTGGCCGAGCACAGTGATATTAAGATCGTGCTTTCTGATATTAATATGCCCGAAATGGATGGCTTAACCTTCCTCTCCAAACTCAAAGAAAATAACATTACCGAACTTAAAACCATTATGGTTTCGGCTTACAGCGATATGGATAACATACGCACGGCCATGAACCGCGGTGCGTTCGATTTTATTACCAAGCCCATTAATTTTGATGATATGGACATTACCATCAAAAAAACGCTGAGCGAAATAGAGGTATATGCCAATTTTAGGCACGATAGAGAGAAACTCATAGCCATACAAAAAGACTTGGCCATAGCCTACGAAATACAGCAAAGCATGCTGCCCAAAAAAGAAAACCCTTTTCCTGAACGTAAAGAGTTTTCGTTGCATGGTTTACTGCAACCGGCAAAATCTGTAGGGGGCGATCTGTATGATTACATGCTGCTATCAGCCAACCGCTTGTTCTTTCTCATTGGCGACGTATCTGACAAGGGCGTACCTGCGGCCTTATTTATGGCTATAACCCGCACGCTTTTTAAAACCCATTTTGATAACTACCCCAATGCCGATCTGAAAGAGCAGATCATTCACATTAACAACATCTTGGCGCGCGATAATCCGTCGTTTATGTTTGTGACCGTTTTTGCCTGTATATTGGATATTGATACCGGGCTGGTAGAGTATGTAGATTGCGGTCATGAACAGCCCTTAATATTGCGCAAAGCCACGCAGGAAGTGGAAGTGCTAAAGAAAAAGGACGGTGGTTTGCCCATTTGTTTAACCGAAGATTTTCCTTACTTTTCTTCTACTTTTCAGCTTAACCCGGGTGATAGCATTGTGCTGTACACCGATGGTTTGGAAGATGCACACGATGTTGACAACGTGCGCTTTACCATAGAGCCGAGCAAGCAGTTATTGAAGTATGCACTCATTAACGAAGAGCCCACCAAGGTTAACACCGAGCTTTTAAAGAACGTGAACAGCTACATAGGTGATGCCAACCAGTTTGACGATATAACGCTGCTCACCCTGAAATATCACGGTAAGCAGTAATCAAATAAAAAGTAATAAAATAACCAGTTCCTAAAGCCCTCCCTCCCGGGGAGGGTTGGGAGGGGCTTCTAATCATAATTTATGCTACAAATAACGCCCGAATGGCTTAAAACCATTGAACCCTTAAAGGAAGTACCCGATGAGCAGTTGCAGTGGATGATAGACAATAGCCGCCACTACATATTAAATGACGGTGAGTATTTATTTGAGCGTAATATGCCTATTACCGGCACGCACATCATCGTATCGGGAAAGGTGCGCTTATACTTTACTCAAAACGGCGTACGGCGCGAACTGGCCACCGTGACCGATAAGCGTATTACCGGTTATTTGCCTTATTCGCGTGGTAAAATATCGCAAGATTTTGGAGATTCGGTTGGAACCACCCAGGTCATGACCCTGCCTGTAGAAAAATCGCTTGAGATGATCAAGAATCATTTTGAGCTAACGCAGGCCCTGGTAAGCGTAATGAGTAACCGGGTACGCGAGTCGACCGCCTTGCTGCAGCAAAACGAAAAAATGATGGCCTTAGGTAAGCTTTCGGCGGGTTTGGCTCATGAGCTGAATAATCCGGCAGCTTCCATTGTTCGTAATGCATCGTCTTTAAAACAGCACTTGCAGGCACAGCCTCAAATGTTTGCCAACCTGGTAGCGGTTAATTTAGATGTGGTTAAGGTAGACGCGGTTAAGGGTATTATTACCGACATTATGAGTAAGAAAGGGCTGAAAAAACTTTCATTACGCGAACGCAACCAACTGGAAGATGAGTTTGCCGAATGGTTTGATGATCATGACATAGAAAACGGCTATGAAATGGCCGAAAACTTTGTAGAGCAGGGTTTTGCCATTGCTAACCTCGACGAAATTTTTGGCTGCATGACCCAATCTGCCGCCGCACCGGTTTTTAGCTGGATACATGATGCTTTGTTGTCGGAGAAGATGGTGTCTGATATTCATGACGCCTCACAACGCATAGCCGACCTTATTAGCTCCGTAAAAACCTTTACCCATATGGACCGCGGTGCCGACAGGCAATTTGCATCGGTAGATAGTGGTATACACAATACCCTCACCATGCTGGGTCATAAAATACGGGCGCACAATATTACTGTTACCGAAGAGTATGACCATAACCTGCCGCAGGTTAAAATGCTGGTAGGCGAACTCAACCAGGTGTGGACAAATTTAATTGATAACGCCATTGATGCCATGGAAGCGAATGGCAAAGGCAACCTCACCATTAAAACCCGGCAAGACCGCGAGTATGCCGAAATAACCATAGCCGATAATGGTCCCGGTATTCCTGCCGATGTGCAGCAACGCATCTTCGATCCGTTTTTTACTACTAAAGAAATGGGGAAGGGTACAGGTATGGGTTTAGAGGTGGTGCAGCGTATTATTAAGCAGCAGCATCAGGGATCTATTAAAGTGAACAGCCAGCCGGGCCATACCGAATTTATTATCTGCATTCCTATAAACGGATAGCAGGAGAAAGTTCGATATATCAATAATGTATCGTAATTTTCACCCATACAAATACTTTTTAAACGAGAATTAAGATTAGAATATATGAGTCGCCCAATCATATTTGCCATAGATGATGACCAGCAGGTACTACGTGCCATCAGCCGCGATCTGAGATCGCACTACGGTAAAGAATATAAGATCATGAGCACCGATTCGGCCAACGAGGCGCTGGATACATTGGTGGAAATGAAGAATGCCGGCGATGTGGTTGCCATCTTCATCAGCGATCAGCGCATGCCCGAAATGCCCGGTGTAGACTTTTTACAGAAAGCCCTCAAAATATACCCGGAAGCTAAACGTGTGCTGCTAACGGCTTATTCAGATACCGATGCCGCCATTAAAGCCATTAATGATGTTGGCCTGGATTATTACCTCATGAAACCCTGGGACCCGCCCGAGGAAAAACTGTACCCGGTACTTAACGATTTGCTGGACGATTGGCAAAGCCACTACATCCCGGCCTTTAAGGGAATTAAAGTAATTGGCTACCAGTTTTCGCCACCATCACATATTATTAAAGATTACCTGGGCAGTAACCTTGTGCCTTACCAATGGTTAGATATTGAAAAGAATGAAGAAGCCAAAAGCCTTTTTCAACTTAATAACTTGTGTGCAGACCAGCTTCCCGTGGTATTCTACGAAGATGGTACCTATCAGGCCAAGCCAACTATACTTGATATTGCCCAACATACAGGTTGCAGCGCAATGCCCGAGAACGAAATTTATGATGTGGTCATTATAGGTGCAGGTCCGGCAGGGTTGGCGGCCTCGGTTTATGGTGCCTCCGAAGGCCTGCGTACCTTGCTTATTGAGCGTAAAGCACCCGGCGGACAAGCAGGTTCGAGTTCACGTATAGAAAATTACCTGGGTTTCCCCGCAGGTTTAAGCGGTGCCGATCTAACACACCGTGCCATTACCCAGGCCAGGCGCTTGGGAGCCGAGTTCTTGTCGCCCCACAGCGTGCACGACATACAGGAGCGCGATGGTTACAAAAATATTATCTTAGATAACGGAACCAAGGTCATCAGCCGTTCCATCGTAATTACTACCGGTGTAGACTACCGTAAACTGGAAGTAGAAGGCATTGATAAATTTACCGGCGCAGGTGTTTATTATGGTGCGGCAGTAACCGAAGCTTCGGCCTGTAAAGATAAGGAAGTGTATATCATAGGCGGCGGCAACTCGGCAGGGCAGGCGGCTATGTACCTGTCCAAATTTGCTAAGAGTGTTTATATTATCATCCGTAAAGGAGATCTGGCGGCTACCATGTCGGCCTACTTAATTGAGCAAATTGGGAGTACCCCTAATATTACCGTACTGCCGTTTACTGAAGTTATAGAGGCCAAAGGCCAAAACTGTTTAGAAGCGCTTACCTTAATTAACGTGAACACCAAAGAAACCGTTACTAAAGAAGCCAGTGCGCTTTACATCTTTATTGGTGCTAAACCTTATACCGACTGGATACAAATGGGCATCATCAAAAGTGCCAAGAACTTCATCGAAACCGGCCGCGATTTGAATGGCTATGACGATTTCGCCAAATCATGGAAATTAAAGCGCGATCCGTTTTTATTGGAAACCAGTTGCCCCGGCATTTTTGCTGCAGGCGATGTACGTGCCGGCGCCATGAACAGGGTAGCATCGGCCGTAGGTGAGGGCTCAATGGCCATCAGTTTTGTGCATAAGTATTTAGCTGAAGTTTAGCAGCGGTTTGATGAAGAATATGGTAATTATTTCAATTTAAATGAAGCTTAGGTACTTCGGTTTCTTATTAACCATATGGGTGGCTTGCCTGGTGCAGAGCCGTTTTGCATATGCACAAAACACAACCGATAGTACTTACGCTATACGTTTAGATGCTTTAAAAACGAAGAGTAAACGCCTTCAAAGTAACATAGACTCATTACCCGGAATTATAGCAGCTTTTAAAGCACTATACGCCGAAAAGAACGATAAAACGGCGTTAGCTTATGCTGACTACAATGAAACCTTCAAAGTTTATCTGGAAGCCAATCACCCCAAAGCAATGTCTATGGCACTTAACTGCCTGAGCAACATACAACGTTGGAGGGTAGACGAACTGTTGCCTGTTGTTTATGGGCTAATTGGAAGTTTACATAAAGAAGGGTCTAATTATCCTATGGCTTTCCGGGAGGCCAACAAGGGACTGGTCGCGGCAAAGCGAATTAAAGATACGGCCGGCATTATTGCTTTATTAGGTCTTAAAGCTATGTTTACGCATAGTAACAACCTCTTCCATAATAAAGCCTCTAACGATGCTGGTAGCCTGCAATTACAGCTCGAAGGTTTAAAACTGGCTGAAAGCAGCCCTAAGTGGGAGCGTATCCGCATTCGTTTTTACGATAACATTGCGCAGTTGTATAAAGATAATAAAGACTATCCTAAAGCTATTTTTTACGCTAAAAAAGGCGTCGCGCTGGCTACCCGCCTCAACGAAAAGCGCTCATTAACTTATGGCTACAACTGGCTGGGGGAAGCGCTGTATTTTAGCGGTCATGAAGAGGAAGGCATGGGGTATTTAAAGAGATCGCTGGCCATTTCGAAAGAAATTAAACAGCCGTTCCGTGTCATGGAGCTGGCCAATGCCATCTCGCAATGCTACGAGTTATCCGGCGATTATAAGAATGCGCTGCATTATGCCAACCAGTCGAGCAGTTTAAAAGACTCTTTAAAAGTGCTGGGCAATACCAAACAAGTAAGCGAACTGCAGATCAAGTATGAAACGGCTAAAAAAGATAAAGATATTGCCCTGCTAAACCAAGCAGATCAGATCAGGAGGCGTCAAATGGTTTGGGCTTATGTGGCCGGAGGTATATTTGTAATTGTAACATTGGTATTGCTGGTCATGTATAATATTATACGTACCCGCAATAAAGAGCTGGTAATAAGTAATGCTAATGTGAGCGAGCAATCACAAAAGTTGCAATTGTTAATGCAGGAGTTGCATCACCGGGTTAAGAATAACCTACAGATCGTGTCGAGTTTGCTTACGTTGCAGTCCAGTCGATTAACTGATGTGGATGCCCGTAACGTATTGAATGTGAGTAGGCAAAGAATTGATGCCATGTCCATTATTCATCAAAGCCTTTATCAGCACGATAGTGCCAACATGGTAAACATCAAGGAGTACATCCACAACCTTTTAAATAACATTACGCAGAGTTTCGGAGTGCGCCACGAAGAAATGGACATCAAGGTAGATGTTTTGGTTAAGGATATGGACGTAGATATTGCGTTACCCTTGGGGTTAATCTTAAACGAATGGGTAACTAATGTGTTCAAGCATGCCTATCGTGAAATGACCGCAAGACCATCTTTGCAGCTGATTGTCTTTTTAGATGGCGACAATGTAAAGGTGGAAATTAAAGATAATGGCATTGGTATGCCGCCCGATTTGTGGGATAACCCCAAAGCGTCGTTCGGGATCAAACTAATGAAAGTATTGATGAAGCAGATCAGGGCGGTGAGCCAGATTACTACTTACCGTGGCACCATGTTAGCGTTAGAAATCCCTTATTGTTAATCCGGGTAATTTGGCCTAATTTCACCAGATTGTTTATGGATAACAAGGTCGGGATTTTAATAGTTGAGGACGAAGGCATAGTAGGTTTACAACTGCAGGAAAGCCTGCAAGAAGAAGGCTATGATGTGGTTGGCGTTGCCGATAACGGCCCCGAGGCTGTTGAGCTACTGGAAAAAAATCATGTTGACCTGGTTTTACTCGACGTAAATATTAAAGGCAGTTGGGACGGTATTCAAACCGCCGATGAGTTAAAAAAGATAAAGAACATTCCGTTCATCTACGTCACCGCCTATGCTGATAGTGCCACATTTGACCGTGCTAAAAGAACCCTGCCTTCTGCCTACCTCACCAAACCATTTCAAATTAAAGATCTGCGTAAGGCAATTGAGTTGGCGCTATATCATTTTACCAATAATCAACCGGCCGTATCTCCCAAAGATAAACCCACTGTAAAAAAGGATGTGGGAGACCAAGAGAGCGTATTGCATTTTAATGATGCGGTGTTTATAAAGCAAAACTATAAATACAACAAAATTTCCTATCAACATATCCTTTTCCTAAAGGCCGATGGTAATTATACCTGTATTCATACAGCCGATAGAATGTATATCATTAAATACTCGCTGCAGCAGGTAATTGATATATTTAATACCAGCATATTTGTACGTGTGCACCGTTCGTATGCTATTAATATGAGTCATTTAACCTCTTTTAATGAGAATACGCTCCAGGTAAACAGCGAATCTATCCCTATAGGCCGTAATTATAAAGATGTTTTTTTACGTTTGTTTAAGCAATTGTAAACTACTCGGGCTGTTCCGAATTGAACAAAATTAAACAACAGGAAATTGTTAGTTATTTTTTCATGTGTCCGCAAACATCGCTTAGCCATTTGCGCTGCAAAAGGCTTTCTGCTTTTAAAGCCCCGAAAAATAATCGTATCCTAATTCGGCCCAGTAATCGCGCGGACGATCATTGCTGAAAAATATGGTGCCTATGCGTTTCAGGTTTTTGATGCCGTACTTGGTTGGTATAATCAGCCTTAAAGGTGCACCATGTTTGGCAGATAGTGGCTGACCGCTTACCTCATAACATAACAAGGTTTGCGGGTGCATGGCGCTTGGGGTATCAATGCCTACATAATATTTTTCATCAGGGGTATGCATGCCTACATAAGCAAGTTTAGCTTGCTCGTTAAGTTGGTAATGCTTCACAAAATCGCTGAATTTTACGCCGCCCCAATGGCTTATCTGGCTCCAGCCTTCCACACATTTAAACTCAAAAGCAAACTCTGTTTTAGGAAGTTTACGTAGGTCGTCAATAGTGATTTGTAAAGTTTCGTTATTGCTTTTAACTACGTTTAGCCGCCAGTTATCTTCTAACTCTTTCTGAATACCAATATCACCGTTAACCCTTGGCTGTTTGGCTGCCATGGCTTTTGGGTATGTGCGTGCAAGGTGATCGGGGCTTACTGCGTTTTCAAATACATTGCCGTTAGCATCCAGCACTTTGCGTAAAGGCGCATGTGCACCGGCGGTGGCATCGGCAGTTGTTTCTTTGGGCGACAGGTAAAGTTTGTTCCAGCCAAAATAAGCCAGTGTACCCCCGGCCAAAAAAGTGAGCGATGAGATGAACGTACGGCGGTTTACTTTTTTACGGTCGTACGGCTCTACGTCTTTTGGCTGCCGGGCAGCTTTATCTTCAGGTAGTTCGTTCATCGTCGGTCCTTTTTACAATTATTTTGGCGGTGTCGGTATCCGCTACCTCAAATCCCCTAATCATGCTGATGAAATTCTGCCAACCGGCCAGTATTACTTGAATAATATGGATCACAAAAAACAGGCAATACCCAATGGTAAGCGCAAAATGAATTACCCGGGCAGTTTTATAGCCGCCGCAAACAAACACCAGCCAGTACAACTGCACAGGTTTATAAATTGCCAATCCTGTAAGCAGCGAACCTAAACCCATTACAATTACAGCCGAGTAGGCAATACGCTGGGCGGCATTGTACTTATTTTGAGGAGGTGCGGTTTTGCGCAGGTGCAAATCGTGCAGCAAAACCAGCCAGGCTTCGCGCCAGGAACTTTTTTTAGGGAGCAGGTAGCGCCATTCGCCCGAGAACAACGTGTACAAAACGTACAGCAATCCGTTAACGGCAAACAGCCACATAAACACAAAGTGAAATGCCATACCTTCGGCTAACCGGCGTTTAATGTGATATTTTTGATAAAACCATTCGGGGAAGAACTTAAAAACGGTATGACCGAACAGTTTGATGGCATAAGGATCGTAAGCCCAGTAAATGAGCAAGCCGCTCCAGATCATGATGGCCAGCAACGGAAAGTTTAGCCAGTGAAACCAGCGTATAGCTAAGGGATGCTTGTTTACAATGTGTTTCATGACTGCTGACTAAACGCTGTAAATGTTAAAATATTTTTCGGATATTACAGCGAATAACAGCAATATATCTTCTTTAAATGAAAACAACTTTACTACTGCTTTTATCAACAGGTGTGTTCGCTGGCAACGTGCTGGCCCAGGCTAAGCAGCCCGTTAAACCTGCAGACGCTTACCGTATCTCAACACTTAGCGATCCGCAGGTGGCGCCCGAAGGCAAATGGATAGCCTACAGCATGAGCGATGTAGATACGGCTAAAAATAAGCGCACTTCACATTTGTGGATGCAAAGCTGGGATGGCAAAGAAGCAGTACAGCTAACTCATGGCGACGAGGCCGCATCATCGCCCCGGTGGAGCCCTGATGGCAAATACCTGGCGTTCCTGTCATCGCGCGATTCAAAGAACGGCGCCCAAGTTTGGTTATTGGACCGCAGGGGTGGGGAGGGCAAAAAGTTAACTAACATTAAAGGCAGTTTAGGCACATTTGCGTGGAGCCCCAATGGAAAGAAATTAGTTTTGGCCATAGAAGATCCTGAAAACAAAGGCAAAGAACCACCCAAAACACCAGACCCCATCCGTATAGATCGCTATCATTTCAAACAAGATGGGCAAGGCTATCTAAACAACAACCTGCACACGCATTTATACCTGTATGATGTTGAAAAGCAAAAGCTGGATACCCTTACCCGTGGCAATAAAGATGAGGAGGCGCCCGAGTGGAGCCCAGATGGTAAACAAATTGTATTTGTAACTAACCGCACAGCCGACCCCGATTACAATGCTAACGACGATATTTATGTGATAGATGCCAAATCCGGCGCTGCCATGAGGCAGTTAACCACCTGGACAGGTACCGAACGCCAGCCACACTGGAGCCCCGACGGTAAGTATATTAGCTACCTGCGCAGCACCAGCAACGCCAATTACATTATGTACGACCATAGTGTTTTGTGCCTGATGGATGCCGACGGTAAAAACAATGCATTGCTCACCCAGCAACTTGACCGGCCCGCCAGCAATGCTGTGTGGAGTAAAGACAGCCAAAAGATCAATTTCGTGGTAATGGACGACAGGCTGGCCTACCTCGCACAGTACGACTTAGCGAGCAAACAAATAACGACTGTTAGCAAAGGTAAATACAGCATCAGCGATGTAGAAACTTACGGCGATAACAGTTGGGTGCTACGGGTAAGTAACCCGGCATTGCCACCAGAACTGTTTGCCCTTGAGAATAACCAATTAAGGCAAATTACGTTTCATCAAAAGAATTGGTTAAGTACCGTTAAACAGGCTCATGTGGAAGGCTTTGAGGCAGTAAGCAAGGACGGCAATAAGGTATCAAGTGTTTTGTATTTGCCCGATAGTGCCAAGCGTAAAAACTTACCCCTGATTGCTTTTATACATGGCGGCCCAACCTCGCAAGACGATTACAGCTTTGCACTTATACAGCAAACGCTGGCCGGTGCAGGGTATGCCGTAGTAAGTATTAACTACCGTGGAAGTTTAGGCCGCGGTATTGAATATACCAAAGGTATATCAGCCGATTGGGGTAACAAGGAAGTGTTAGATATTTTGGGTACGGTTGACGAACTGGTGAAGCAAAAAATAGCCGACCCTAACCGCCTGGGTATAGGTGGCTGGAGTTACGGCGGTATCCTGACTGATTATACCATAGCCACTACCACACGCTTCAAGGCCGCAGCCAGTGGTGCTGGTACGGCTTCGTTATTGGGTATGTATGGTATAGACCAATATATTTTACAATACGAGAACGAGCTGGGCCTGCCTTGGAAAAACGTAGATAAGTACCTAAAGCTATCATACCCTTTTTTGCATGCCGACCGCATTAAAACGCCAACCATGTTTATGGTAGGCCAGCGTGATTTTAATGTGCCCAGCGCAGGCAGCGAGCAAATGTACCAGGCACTGCGTACGCAGAACATACCAACCGAACTTATTATATACCCCAACCAGTTTCACGGCATCAGCGTGCCTACTTACCAGGTAGACCGCATGAAGCGCTATATAGATTGGTTTGATAAATACCTGAAAAAGTAATTTCAACAAGAAAGCCCCTGAAATTACTCAGGGGCTTTCTTGTTCAATTAGTAAAAGCGATAATTAAATATCAAGCTTTCCTTCAATAGAATCGTCGAGTGTTTTACCCAATGCAGCACCTATTGCCATTTTTACAAAAGCAACGGCGTTACCGTGTTTATTATCCCAGTAATAGCCTTCGGTTGGTTCTACTTTAATTACGGTAATACGCGGATCATCTTCACCTTCGGTAAACCATGTTTTAAGGATGGGCTGCCAAAGTTCTTTGATCTTTTCTTTATCCTTGCTTATTTCGGCGATACCGTAAACATTTAAGAAATCAGAATGAGCCGAGCCTTGAAATAATAAATGTACAAACGGATCGTGCGATATTTCTTCATTTTTATGGCTATCGTCAGAACTCAGGAACCAAAAGTTACCTTCCTCGTCATACTTTTGTACCGCCATAGGACGTGTAGAAAAAGGAATTCCGGTTTTAATATTTGAACAGAAAAAGCAGCTCGAAGCACTGTCTACCAGTTCTTTCACTTTTGCTTTTGCTTCTTCGCCCGAAAGATTTTTCATGTTTTCTTCCGGCTGCTGTTGATTAATGCTATCCATAACGTATTTAAGTTTTCGGTAAATTTTTATGAATAACCCGTCGGATAGAAATTTGTGTGCGGTTATTTAAGAAAGAGTTTAAAATAATGAGTAGTAGTTTAAAAAAGGAAATATAAGTAATGCTTGTATAAGACCTTGTACGCGCATTTGCTGTGGTTATTTAAAAGGGGGTAATTAACAAAAGATGAATGAATGATTTGGGCGTTGCCTTCGGCCCAGGCTATCCGTTACAAGTTCTCATTCCGCTACGCTGCATTCCGGGCTTTCCACTGCTATCTTTAACGCGTTTGGAGTTAGGAAGTCCGTAAGTCTATTAGTCTATAAGTAGGAAAAAAGCTATTGGTTCGAAACAAGTAATCCGCTTCGGTATTCACCTTAACCGACAACAGACTAAGCCAATTCGCGCATTACACCAAAATCCACCTTTTTCCAAGGGTAGCGTTCGGCGTGGCTTATGATCATGTTGTGCATATAGTCATTGCCGGGGTAAGGAGTCAGGTAGTTTTTAAGTTGGGAAATGCTATTAGCTTCAAAGTAGTGCGATACATAACCCATTCCATACAAGCGGCCTTCTTCAATGAGTATACAGCTGTGTTCATCATCCTTACGGCCTTCATCGCGGATGGCAAAGGTGGGCAGGGCTTGCTTTAAACCTTCAATGGCCTGGTTAACTTTTTGATTATAGTCATCTGCTGGTTCGTGGCCGGTGCAGGCACATTTATCGGCATTGGTGCTGGTGCAGGTATCGTTGTTAATTTGGATAAAGCACAGCTTAGGGCACAGGTTGTAGGTGTCCATCATGCGGGCAAGCAGGTTCCTGCCTTCAATCAACGAACTGCAAGTGTGAACAGGGGTGGAGTACTTGCGGCGTTTATCTACCGCAATACGTATATATCCACGCTGATCTTCGTAAGTATATAGACCAAAGTTAAACTCAAGCTTCTTTTGCGAACGGTTAAATTTAGGCCACAGTCGTTTTATTTCTACCGCCTCGGTTAGCAAAGCCATAAGTTCGGTACCGCATTCCTGGTAGCTTACCTGGTGAATATGACGCATAAACTCCTGCCGTTGCGCACCGGAATTGTTACCGCTAAAGTGGCTGTCTACCCGTTTACGTATGTTAACAGCTTTACCTACATAGACTACCTTACCCTTGTTATCGTGGAAGTAGTAAACGCCTGGGGTAGAAGGTAGCTTATCAATAAACTTACGGTGTAAATTGGGTGGAAGTACTTTTTCTTTTGAGCGCTGTTTTAACGCCTCGGTAATGTGATTTTCATTATCGCTATTAAGTAGTAATGTGAAAAGTTCGGCGGTAGCGTCGGCGTCACCGGCCGCACGGTGGCGGGCCGAATTACCTATACTTAACTGCCGGCAAAGTTTACCCAAGCTGTAGGAAGCCATGCCAGGCAATATTTTACGGCTTAACCGCACCGTACAAAGCTTGTTGCACTCCAGATTATACCCGGCAGCGGCCAGGTGGTATTTCACAAAAGAATGGTCAAAGTTAACGTTGTGGGCCACAAAAACGTGACCATGCAGGAGTTGATAAATATCGTACGCCACCTGCTTAAAGGTAGGCGCCTGCTGCACCATTTCGTTACTAATGCCGGTTAAGGCCTGTATGTAAACCGGTATATCTTTACCTGGATTAATTAAGGTTTCATAACGCTGAACAACTTTGTTGCCGTTATGAATACAAATGGCTATCTCGGTTATACCGTTAGCGCTGGCATGCCCACCCGTGGTCTCAATATCAACAATCGCATACATCGTACCTCAAAATTAACGAAAAATAATTGTGCTAATATTATTAGTTAGATATTTATTTTTTAAAGAACATATCAAAGCGAAATTGAACAGTTTAGGAAATTTATTTAACGCTATTCGCTCTGTTTATGGGTGCTTAAAAACTAACAAAACTAAAAAAGGGCACTTAAAATAAGCGCCCTTTTATTAATTCTGTATCGTTATACCGAGAAACTTTCGCCACAACCGCAGGTGCGGCTGGCATTAGGGTTAATAAAGTTAAAACCTTTACCATTCAAACCATCCGAAAAGTCAAGTTCCGTACCGGCCAGATATAAAAATGATTTCATATCCAGCGCAATGCGCAAGCCTTTATCTTCGAAGAACTGGTCGCCCTTTTTCTCCTCGTTATCAAAATCCATGTTGTAAGATAAACCCGAACAGCCGCCTCCTTGAACAGAGACCCGTAAAAAATACGAGGCATCCAAACTGGCATCCTGCATCAGGTGATCTATTTTCGATTTAGCTTTATCTGTTATGGTAACCATAGTAGTGGGGTAGAGTCAAGAGTACAGAGTCAGGAGTCAAGACGAAAACCAAAGTTTAAATCTGGATTCTATAATCTTGACTCTGTACTCTTCTTATTAATGGTGTGATTTTTCAAGCTCAATAGGAGCCATGCCGTTTTTTACACGGTAATCATTAATGGCAGCTTTGATGGCATCTTCGGCCAATACAGAGCAGTGAATTTTTACCGGTGGTAAAGCCAGTTCTTCCACAATGTCCATATTGTCAATAGCCATAGCATCATCAATGCTTTTACCTTTTAACCACTCGGTAGCTAAAGATGAAGAAGCAATGGCCGAGCCGCAGCCAAAAGTTTTAAACTTAGCATCGGTGATCACGTTATTATCATCTACCTCAATTTGTAAACGCATAACATCGCCGCACTCAGGAGCACCAACCAGGCCGGTACCCACTTTGTGGCTGCTTTTATCTAAAGTACCCACGTTGCGCGGGTTGGTGTAATGGTCAATTACTTTATCTGAATAAGCCATAATCTTTTTTTATTTCGAATTTCGAACGTTCAATTTCGAAATTGTTGTTTGTGAATTTATATAGTTTCGCTCAAATCGAGTGCCAGTTTCAAATTCGAAATTGAACATCCGAAATTCGATATTTTTTAATGTTCTGCCCACTCAATAGAGTCAAGGTCAACACCTTCTTTAAACATTTCCCACAGTGGAGAAAGTTCGCGCAGGTGTGTTACGGCCTTTTTAGTTACTTCAATAGCGTAATCTACTTCCTCATCGGTAGTAAAGCGGCCTAAACCAAAACGGATAGAAGAGTGTGCCAGATCGTCAGACAAGCCTAAGCTCTTCAAAACGTAAGATGGCTCTAACGAAGCAGAAGTACAAGCAGAACCTGATGATACCGCCAAATCCTTCATGGCCATCATTAAACCTTCGCCTTCAACATATTTGAAAGAGATGTTAGCTACGTGCGGTAAGCGGTGAGCCACATTACCGTTTACATAACTTTCTTCCAATACGGTTAACTCAGCTTGCAATCTATCGCGCATTACAGATAAACGTGCTGCTTCACTTTCCATTTCGTTGTAGCAAAGCTCGCATGCTTTACCTAAGCCAACAATACCCGGAACGTTTAAAGTACCCGAACGCATACCACGCTCGTGACCGCCACCGTCCATTTGTGCAGTAACTTTAACACGTGGTCCTTTACGGCGAACGTATAAAGCGCCAACACCTTTAGGGCCGTACATTTTGTGGGCCGATAAAGCTAACAGGTCAATACCGTCACGATTAACATCAACCGATATCTTACCTACCGCTTGCACAGCATCAGTCATGAACAAAGCGCCATATTTATGGGCAATGTCTGATATTTGTTTGATGGGTTGTACTACGCCAATTTCATTGTTACCATACATAATCGAAACTAAAATAGTTTCTTTGGTCATGGCTGCTTCCAATGTTTCCAGGTCAACCAGGCCGTCGCGTTGTACAGGCAGGTAAGTAACCTTGCCACCTAATTTTTCAACGTGTTTGCAGGCGTCTAAAACAGCTTTGTGCTCGGTAACGGTGGTGATAATATGATTACCTTTCTCTTTATACATTTCGAACACCCCTTTAATAGCCAGGTTGTCAGACTCAGTAGCACCCGAAGTAAAGATAATTTCTTTTTCGCTGGCACCAATTAATTTGGCCACCTGCTCACGTGCATAATCCACACCTTCTTCAGCAACCCATCCAAAATGGTGGTTGCGGCTGGCCGCATTACCAAATTTTTGGGTAAAGTAAGGCAGCATGGCTTCCAGCACCCGTGGATCCATAGGTGTGGTTGCATTGTTATCTAAATATATAGGAAGATTCATATCCGTTTTATTATCTACACAAAGATAAGCAAAGTTTTATACTAAAGGTATACTAAGCTGGTAGAGTACGTCATGTTTCTGCCATTTTAGGATTAGTAAGTTGTTGATTGGTGAGTAGTTAATTAGTTAAGAAATTGTACGGTCGATATTAGCCGTTATATTGCTCATCGGTTACGTGTTCCATCCAATCTACCGGCGATCCGTCCAGCTTTTCCTGAATAGCAATGTGGCTCATAGCCGTGGTATCGGTAGCGCCGTGCCAGTGTTTTTCTCCCGGAAAAAAGTACACCACATCGCCCTGCCTTATTTCTGATCTTGCTTCGCCTTCGTGTTGTACCCAGCCAAAGCCGGCGGTAACAATTAAGGTTTGCCCAAAGGGATGGGTATGCCATGCGGTACGTGCCCCAGGCTCAAATGTTACCAAAGCCATAGCCACCCGCGAAGGCTCGGGCGGACTGATTAATGGATCGATGCGTACCGAACCTGTGAAATACTCTGCCGGGCCTTTGCCCGACGGCTGCGAACCGCTGCGTTTAATTTCCATAATTGTAATTGGATATATAGTTATGACTATTTTAACCCATTATTGTAGTTGATGTTTTATTGAGGATTAGAAGATGGAAAATCTGCTTTGATAATAATCGAAAATAAAATATAGTAGCCTTAACTTGGAATAATCAGCCCGTCCGGAGGCAATGCCGGATTCATTTACAACATTTATATCTCTGAGCTGTCGTTTATTTTTTAAATTGCTTTTTTTATAATTAGCGCAATTATGAATAGGTTTACTAATGCAGTATTTACTTTGAACTAAAGCGTATGAACGCTAATTACTTCCTGCAAACTGTGGAAAAATAATTAAACCAACTATTTACACGTATATAAATATTTACTATATTTGCACCTCTTTTGAAAGGAAAGTACACAGTAACATGAAAAAAGACCTGCATCCATCAAACTATAGATTAGTTGTATTTAAAGATATGTCTAACGAATATTCTTTCATTACTAAATCTTGCATTGATACCCGTGAAACCGTTAAGTGGGAAGACGGCAATGAATATCCATTAGTGAAGTTAGAGATTTCACACACCTCGCATCCGTTCTACACCGGTAAAATGAAACTGGTAGATACTGCAGGTCGTATCGATAAATTCCGTACCCGTTACAACAAAAAGTAATCGAGTCAAACAAATATTTGAAAGTCTCCCGATGTATCGGGAGACTTTTTTATTTTTGACCCATGGCTATCATCTTTTTCGACGATCACGCGCATCAAACATTACTGCCTTTAACGTACACCCGTCCGGTAGCCAACCTGCGCATAGGTATACTTACCATTGCCGAAAAATGGGCAAAGCATCTGCAAGCTGATTTCTCCTACCATACACAGCCTTATTTGCAAGGAAAATTCCCGGTGCAAATTAACGCCGAAAATCTTTTTATAAACGGAAGCTTTTGCCCCAACCCACGCTTGCTTGAAGCTATTGACAAATTACCCACTGGTGAAGGTTTACATTACAAAGGGCGTTTAATAGCTGTAAAACTTAACGAAGTAAGCGCGCGTGAGTTTAGTGCTCAGAAGCAATTTGACCGGGTTCACGATTATATAGAAGATATTATTTATATAAAACATCCTGAAGATATTTTCAGAAATAACGGTATCGAGTTGCAGCGCGATTTCGACTTGCTTACGCAAGGGCGTAGCAGCGCGGCTATAAGTCAAACCAATACCATTATAGGCGATAACTTTTTTGCTGAAGAAGGTGCTGTTGCAGAGTGTTCTACCTTTAATACTAAAAGCGGCCCCATTTACCTGGGTACCGATACCGAAGTATGGGAAGGTACTCACATACGCGGCGCGCTGGCTTTGTGCAATAACTCGCAAATTAAAATGGGTGCCAAAATTTATGGCGCCACCACTATTGGTCCTTACTGCCGGGTAGGCGGCGAGATCAACAACGCTGTGTTATGGGGGTACTCGTCTAAAGGGCATGAAGGGTATTTAGGTAACGCGGTGTTAGGGGAGTGGTGCAATATTGGAGCCGATAGCAACAATTCCAACTTAAAGAATAATTATACCGAAGTAAAACTGTGGGATTATACCACCCAGCACTTTCGGCCTACAGGTTTGCAATTTTGCGGCCTCATTATGGCCGATCATGCCAAATGTGGCATCAACACCATGTTTAATACCGGCACGGTAGTAGGGGTGAGCGCTAATGTTTTCGGTGCCGGCTACCCCCGCAATTACGTGCCCGATTTTTCGTGGGGAGGGGCTCACCATTTAGAGGTATACAAGCTGGATAAGGTTTTTGAAACCATAGAAAGGGTTTATGCCCGCCGCGACAAGCATTTCGACGAAACCGAGAAGCTATTACTGCAAGAAGTATTTAATTTAACCCAACCATACAGAAGATTTTAACATCATGAGAAAAAAGATAGTTGCCGGCAACTGGAAAATGAACCTGGATTACAACGAGGGGATGGCCCTGTTTTCAGAAATTGCCAACATGGTAAAAGACGAAATTACCGGTTCGCAGCAAGCCGTAATATGCTCGCCGTTTATACACCTGAACAGCCTGGTGCAGTTAGCCAAAGGTTACGATAAAATTGCCGTAGGCGCACAAAATGCCCACCAAAATGAATCAGGCGCTTACACCGGCGAAATTTCGGCTAAAATGGTGAAATCTACAGGTGCAGAATATGTAATTTTAGGTCACTCGGAGCGTCGCCAGTACTTTGGTGAAGACAACCAATTGTTAGCCAAAAAAACTGATACTGCCCTGGCTAACGGCTTAAAGCCCATCTTTTGCATTGGCGAAACCTTAGAGGAGCGCGAAGCAGAGCAACACTTCGACATCATCAAAACGCAATTGCAGGAAGGTGTTTTCCATTTAAGTACCGAGCAGTTTGCGCAGGTAGTTTTAGCTTACGAGCCGGTTTGGGCTATAGGTACTGGTAAAACAGCATCGGCAGAGCAAGCGCAGGAAATACATGCCTTTTTTCGTGAAGAAATTGCCAATAATTACAACCAGGAAGTAGCCGATAACACTACCATTTTGTACGGTGGAAGCTGCAACCCTAGAAATGCAGCCGAACTGTTTGCGCAAGCAGATATTGATGGCGGCCTTATAGGCGGTGCATCGCTAAAATCGCGCGACTTTTTGGATATTGTAAAGGTGTTTAATTAATCATTGGTTGTAAGTTGTATGTTGTGAGTTGTACGGAACGAGGTTAGTACACATTTTCATAACTCACAACATACAACTCAAAACCCACAACTCACATGAACTACTACGAACTGCTTTTCACCGTTATGAGTGCCGAAGATCATCACAGCGACTTGCTGATTGATGAACTGGCCGACATGGGTTTTGATACCTTTGAGGAAACGGATTTTGGCTTTAAGGCCTACATTCCTTCAGAAGATTTTGATAAAGGGCAGGTAGACGATAGGCTGGCCTTGTATAACGACATGATCACGTTTTCGTACGAGGTGAACCTTATTCCGCATAAGAACTGGAACGAGGTATGGGAAAGTAATTTTAAGCCTATTGAGGTTGGTGATCAAATTTACGTACGGGCCACATTTCATGATGCCAGGCCCGAGTTTCCGTACGAGATCATCATCGATCCTAAAATGGCCTTTGGTACCGGTCACCACGATACCACTTGCCTCATGATGAGCAGCATGCTCGAAACTGATTTTAAAGGTAAAAAGGTGTTGGATATGGGCTGCGGTACAGGCATCCTGGCTATATTGGCAGCTAAATTAGGCGCGGCCAATTTAACCGCTATTGATTACGATATGCTGTGTTATAAAAGCACTTTTGAAAACACAGCCTTAAACCACGTAAGAGGTGTACACGTTATCTGTGGCTCTAAAGAGGATATTCCGGAAGAAGAGTTCGATATTATATTAGCCAATATTAACCGGAACATACTCACCGACCAAATGGAGCGCTATAGTGAAGTGCTTAAACCGGGGGGCGAAATATATTTCAGCGGGTTTTATGAGCATACTGATTTGGATATCATCAAAGAATCGGCTCATAAAAATGGCCTGAATTATATAAGCCACAAAACCAGTAACCACTGGGTAGCAGCAAAATTTGTGAAGGTATAAAAAAAGGAGCGGTTACTAACCGCTCCTTTTTTTATTTAGTAACCTAAAGTGAAACGTTGTTTCACAAATTGGTTTTTCTCTAATTCATCAAGCAAGGCAACGGCCAGATCTTCTGCTGAAATTTCGCTTTTACCTTCCGTGTTAAATACGGGCTCTTCGGTGCCTAAACGGAAGTTGGCGGTACGCGTGCCCGGATGCAGGTTAATGGCAGGGCTTACAAACGTCCAGTCCAGTTCGTTCTCGTTGCGCAGCTCGGTCAGGTAATCGCGTGCGGCGGTGGCTCCGGGTTTGTATTCGGCCGGGAAGTGTGGGCCATCTACCAGTTGAGCACCGTGTATGTACAAACTGCCGGCACCGCCTACCGTGATGTAGCGCTTTATACCGGCTTGCTTAGTGGCCGCTTGTATAGACCGGCTGCCTTTCAAAAAGTCTTCATACAAATTAGGATTGGTCCAGCCGGCGTTAAAAGTACTGATCACGGCATCATGCCCCACCAGTAAATTGGCCAGTATTTCGGTATCGTTAATATCAACCGATTGCTTGGTCAGCTTTTCGTTCTCTATCTCTAACTTTTCGGGCTGGCGGGCAAAGGCAGTTACTTCGTAACCGCGGTTTAATGCTTCGTTAACTACTTTAGGGCCAACAAAGCCTGTGGCGCCAATAATTGCTACTTTCATAATTTAAAATGTAATGTTTAATGTTTCAGTTTATATTAAAAAAATTTTAGTCGAATAATTTTGTAAATGCGGCAATAGACTGCTTGCCCAGTTTCTTGATAATCATCTGGTCAACCTCATTGTTCAGTTGATTTAAATGCTTATTAATTTCTTTTCCAATAGGGCATTTAGGGTTAGGCGTATTACGTGCTTTTCCTAATACCGGGTTTACCTGAACGGCGTGGTATACATCGGCCACACTTATCTGTGCAGCCGGTTTAGAAAGCGTATAGCCACCGCTCTTTCCTTCTTTACTGGCTACCAGTTTATGTTTAATAAGGTTGCTAAGTTCCTTGCGAATGAGCACCGGGTTAATATTTACACTCCCGGCAATATAATCAGACGATAGCACGTCGTTCCCTGCTGTGCAAAGCAAAGTCATAATGTGCATAGAAATTTGAAATCGTCCGTTCATTTGTAATTATTATTATTACAGTTCAAAAGTAGTCATAATTCTATGATATGCAATTTATGCTAAGTGCTATGACGCATATATTACAATACTACAAGTTTAATAAGCGCTGATTGTTAAAATTGGTTAAGTAAAGTAACTTGAAGCTAAATTATTTGAAGACTTAGCAGTTTTTGTTTTTCTTTGTACAACATCGCTTTAAAAGCTAAAAATTTAAATGAAGGTACATTTTATAGCCATAGGTGGCAGCGCTATGCACAACCTGGCTATTGCACTACACAAAAAAGGTTTCGAGGTTACAGGTTCTGATGATGTGCTGTTTGAGCCTTCTATTTCACGCCTGGCTAAACATGGTTTGCTACCACAACAAAATGGCTGGTTCGCCGAAAAGATCACTGATAATTTAGATGCCGTTATTTTAGGAATGCACGCCCGGGCCGATAACCCCGAGCTACTGGCAGCCCAGCAAAAAGGCATCAAAATATACTCGTACCCCGAATACGTTTATGAGCAATCCAAAGATAAATTACGTGTAGTTATAGGTGGCAGTCATGGTAAAACTACCATCACATCTATGATTTTACATGCCTTACAAGCAGCAGGCAAAGACTTTGATTACCTGGTAGGAGCACAGTTGGAAGGCTTTGATACCATGGTTAAATTGAGCGATGCTCCGTTGATCATCATAGAGGGTGATGAATACCTTTCATCGCCTATAGACCGCCGCCCTAAGTTTCATTTGTATAAGGCAAACCTGGCCGTTATTAGCGGCATAGCCTGGGATCATATCAACGTTTTCCCAACGTTTGAGAACTATATTGAGCAGTTTGAAATATTTATTCAAACCATACAACCTAACGGCACAGTGTTTTATGCGGCCAATGATGATATTTTGGGTGAAATGATCGCCCATAATCAGTCGCCGGTAGCTAAAATACCTTACAAATTACCGCAGTTTGAGGTGGTCAATGGCGTTACCTTGCTTATTAACGAAGGGGTTAAGTTTCCGCTGCAAATTTTTGGTGAGCATAATTTACTTAACCTTGAGGCTGCCCGTTCTATATGCGGCGAGTTAGGCATCAGCGCTCATGATTATTACACCAGTATGGTTACCTTTAAAGGTGCCGCACGCAGGCTTGAGTTGGTGGGTAAGAACGAGGTAACCAATATTTATAAAGATTTTGCGCATTCGCCATCTAAATTAAAGGCAACCATAAAGGCCGTTAAGGCGCAATTTCCGCGCAGGCAGCTTATAGCCTGTATGGAACTGCACACATTTAGCAGTTTAAATAAAGATTTTTTAAATGAATATGCAGGCTGTATGAACGAAGCCGATACTGCCGTAGTGTATATTGATGCGCAAACCTTTGTGCAGAAAAAAATGGAACCTTACGACGAATCTGTAGTGAAAACTGCGTTTAATCAGCAAAACCTTATATTTTTTGATAACTCCAAAGCTTTAAAAGATTTTGTCTCGGCACAAAACCTGCAAAGTAAAAACTTATTGCTCATGAGCTCGGGTAATTTTGGAGGTTTGAACCTGAACGAACTCGCTTCTTATTTATTAAATAAATAAAATGTAAGTTTTTATAATTAAAAAATAATTGTAACTTTATTAACTATTGAGAAACCCTATCCCAAATTAAAATTATGAAAACACTTGGCAAAAAAATCAGATTATTAAGACACCAAAAAAGCTGGAGTCAGGAAGATGTAGCTAAAAGGCTGGATATTTCAATACCTGCATTTTCAAAAATTGAAACAGGTATTACCGACATCAACTTATCGAGGTTAGAGCAAATCGCCAATTTATTTGAAATGTCAGTGGTTCAGTTACTTACGTTTAACGATGCCGAATACGAGCAAAAATACGTTAACGAGTTAGAGAATGTCAATAAAAAGTTAATGGATAGGGAAACGGAAGTTATTGACCTTCAGAAAAAAGTAATTGAGTTGTTTGAAGAACTTAGACAAAGCAAAGCAACCGCATAAAGTTGCATCAGCCAGTAAAAAGAAACCCTTTTTACTGGCTGTTTTTTTTCTGTGTGCTTTTCAGTTCAACACGCATGCACAAAAACTAATCTACAACGCGGTTGATGGTAAGATCAATGCGCAAGATACCGCTATGCTTACTCGCCTCGTTAAATATGAGGCTTACGTTTATAACGGGCTGTTTGAAAAGCAGATTCCTGATAGCCTGCCTGTAATTATAAATTTATACAAAAGCCGTAAAAAGTTTGAAGCCGTAAGGGATGCTGAGAGTGCCTCCATTACTAAAACAGGTTTCTATTCGGGCCGTACCAAGCAGTGCTATATTTACGAGGGAGATGATTATACCAATGTAATAGTACACGAGGTTAGCCATCTGTTTATGCAATACCACAATTATTATGGTGTGCCCAACTGGATAAATGAAGGCTTGGCCGAGTTTTTTGAAGGCCTTTACGTTAACGATAAGAACGCTGTATACATTGACCAGCAAACGCCCCGCTTGCGCAAACTGAAAGAATATATTGGCAAAGGTGAACTTGACCTGAAAAAGTACTTCGGGCCCGAAATGAGTTCATGGGCCAACAAACAGGATGTTGAGTTTAAGTATAATGTAGGCTACGGTATAATTTTTTTTATCATCAAAACGCATCCCGAATACATCAAGCAAATTTTGGCATCGCTTAATAAAGGCGATAGCTCATTTACAGCCCTCGCTGGCAGCTATGGTAGTTCTGAAACCTTTGAACGCCGTTTCCGGGCATTTTACCGGTAAGGCTATTACTTAACGGTATCATTTGTCAGTCTGAGCTTGTCGAAGACTTGGCAAGCGTTCAAGTCTTCGACAAGCTCAGACTTATATTCCACCATATCAATACGGAGATTTATTTAAAAATATACCGCAGCGTAGCGTGCTTTTTCCCGAATACGCCGCCCATGGCTTGGTGTAAGGCCAGCATTTTGTCGTTAAAATCGCCCACCCAGGATAACTCCATTTCGTCATATTGCTTTAAAGGCAGCACATATTCCTTTAACTTGATAAACATGGCCGATTCGAGCCCATGTTTCTGATATTTGGTTTTGGTACCCATTACTACGGCGCGCATGCGGTTTACGCCTTTCCACTTGTTGTATAAAAACTTAAGCTTGTTAATGAGGGTAAGCTTTCCGTTAAAAGTTTTGATCATTTGGTTGGCATCGGGCAGTACTACCATAAATGCTGCCGGTTCGTTGTCTACATAAGCAAACCAGATAAGGTTTTCGTCCATGATCATTTTCATTTTTCTGAATGTTTCTAAAATGGTAGCCCTTTGTATGGGGACAAAGTTTTCAAAATCTTTCCAGGCATCGTTATAAATTTCCATGAAATCCGATGCAAACTTATCTATCTGCGAAGCCTTCAAATGTTCAAACCTATAGCCCGGCTTTTGGATAACCCAGTTGGCAATTTTAGTAAAGCGCTCAGGGAACGGTTTATGGGCGTCAATATGATTAGTGATCTGCTCGTACAAGGTAACGAAGCCGTAATCTTCAAAAAACTTTTTATAGTAGGGGTGATGGTAGTTCATTCCGTAAGATTGCGGCATAAATCCATCTATCAATAAGCCCCAAAACATATCGTTCTCCCCAAAGTTTATAGGGCCGTCCATTGCTTGCATGCCATGTTGCTTAAGCCAGTTTTGAGCTGTATCAAAAATTAAAAAGGCGGCATCCTGGTTATCTATACACTCAAAAAAGCCCATGCCGCCTGTTGGCTGCGCATAGTTGTACGCTTTTTTTTCATTAATAAATGCAGCAACCCGTCCTATAAGCTGCCCCTTATCATCTGTAAGTATCCATCGCTGGGCCTTACCAAACTTAAAGAATATGTTCTTTTCTGGATCGAATACGGCTTCAATATCATTATCAAGCGGACAAATGAAGTTTTTGTCATCCTTATAAATTAGCCGTGCCGCATCTAAAAATGCTTTACGGCTTTGGTGGTTGTTAACTTCGGTAACGGTCATCTACTGTTTAGCCTGCTAAATTATGGTACGCCGTGGTTTGCAACGTCATACTAAAATTGATTTTCTTTAAAAGTACGTTAAAAAAAAAGCATCAGGCAAAACCGGATGCTATACATTTAATGTGATTGATTTTTAGAAATCGTCGTCTTCGTCGTCGTAACGGCTAACGCCGTCGTAATCAAGATCGACTAACGGTTCAGCGTCAAAATCCTCATCAAAGTCATCGTCGTTAAACTTCTTTTGCTCAGCCGGATTGTCGGCTGCGTTGTTAGATGCACTTTGATTAGCGGCACTATTGCTTGCAGTTTTTTTGGGCGTTTGCATGGTGAATATTTTTAAGTTTAATGTTTCGTGTTTAGATAGTTTAAATGTAGTGTTTGTTTCGTTTGTTCTTATTCCAAAAATAACTAAAAAACGTTTTTAGTAAAAATGTATAAAAAATTTATTCCTGCTCATTTCCAATACTATTGGCCGTGCTGCTAAGTTCGGCCATGGCCGGTAGCTCGCTAATATTATTAATCCCCATGTAATCGGCAAACTGGTTGCTGGTGGTATAAAGTAAAGGGCGGCCTACGGTATCGGCTTTGCCAGCTATAGTAATAAGCTCTTTTTCTAAAAGTTTTTGGATAGAATAGTCGCAGTTTACGCCACGTATTTGCTCCACTTCAAGTTTGGTTACCGGTTGGCGGTAGGCAATTATGGCCAACGTTTCAAGCGCCGCCTGGCTTAGTTTTTTCTTAGAGCGTTGCAACTGTAACTGCCCTATAACGTGGTGATAAATTTTTTTTGTTAAAAATTGATAGCCATTATTGAGTTTTACCAGCTCAATGGCGAAAGCTTCGTCCTGGTATTTATGCTGTATTTTTTCAATGGTAGAAAGTGCTTCATTTGTACTAAAATCGGCCTCTGAGACGGCCTGAAGGCAATATAATATCTCCTCCACCCGTATGCCCTGATCTGATGCGAAAATGAGTGCTTCTATCTCTTGTTCAAGCTTTGCCACTTACAAATATATGACAAAACCACATGTTGTAAAAACCGCAAAACTAATTGTCACGTATGTTGTAGTATAACTAATCTAATAATTAACGTATTACTTATGAAAACAACAACACAAGAAACCCTTGTTGAAAAGGGCATGGCCAGGCGGTCGTTCCTTAAATTTGCCGGAGCTGGTGCCGTTGCAGCAGGAGTATTAGCTACTGCAGCATCTTGCCAAAAGCATGGTGGCGTAGTTAGCGACCCTCAGGTGATAGATTTAGGTACAGGCGATGTAGCTGTATTAAATTATGCTTACGCTTTAGAGCAGTTAGAAGCTGCATTTTATACTCAGGTAATCGCCACTCCTTACACTGGTATTACTACCGAAGAAAGAGCATTGCTTACCGAGATCAGAGATCACGAAATTATTCACCGTGAATTTTTCAAAACAGCTTTAGCCGGTAATGCTATCCCTGCTTTAACTCCCAACTTTTCTTCTATCACCTTTACCGATAAAGCTTCGGTTTTAGGTACTGCAAAAGCTTTTGAAGATCTGGGCGTATCTGCATACAATGGTGCCGGTTATTTAATTCAAACCACTGCTTACCTGGAATTAGCTGGTAAAATCGTTTCTGTAGAAGCACGTCACGCAGCTTTGATTCGTAACCTGTTAGGTCAAAACCTAGCCGATGATAGCATTTTAGACCCTAGCAACGGTTTAGAGAGATCTAAAACCCCAGCCGAAGTTTTAGCTATCGCTAACAAATACGTATCAGGTAAACCTTTAGCTGCTCCGGCGTTAGGTGCTTAATTTATCATCTTATAAAAAACACAGAAAATGGATTTATTAAATTTAATCAACGATATACAAACAGCTGATCCGGAATTTGCCGACAGAATTAGTCCGCGCCGTGCAGCTATCAAGAATATTACCAGCTTTGGTTCAAAAGTAGCGGTTGCAGCTTTACCATTTGCTTTTAGTACATTATTCAAAAAAGCTTACGGCCAAACTGCAACGCCATCTGTAAATGATGTGTTGAACTTTGCCTTAACTGCCGAGTTAACCGAGGCTTCTTTTTACAATACTGCATTCGCAAGAGCTGGCTTAATTAACTCTGCTGACGCTGCTGCTATCGGTCTTATCCGTACAGATGAAAATAACCACGTTGCTTTCATACGCAGCGTATTAGGTGCTAACGAATCGGCGGCCAACAAAGCCCGTAGTACCGCAGCTATTACTGCAGGTAACTTTAACACCTGGTTCGATTTTTCGGGTGGTGCTAAAGGTACTGTACCGGGTGCAGGTCCGTTTGTAGATGTATTTGCAAGCTACCCTATCTTCCTGGCAGTAGCCCAGGCATTTGAAGATACCGGCGTAAGAGCTTACAAAGGTCAGGCTGGTTTCTTAAAAGGTAACAAAACCGTGTTAACCGCTGCGTTAAGCATTCACTCGGTAGAAGCACGTCACGCTTCTTACCTGCGTCGTTTACGTTTATTACGTGCACCATCAACTGTTCCTGCTGATTTCAGACCATGGGTAACAGGCGATACCACCACTGCAAGCGGTATTACCGTTACAACTGCTGCAACTGCTGCAACTAACCCAATTTACGCTGGCGAAGCTAACGTAACCCAGGCAAACGTTAACTTAACTTCAATTGCTGGCCAAAAAGCTGCAACAGAAGCTTTTGACGAGCCTTTAACAAGTGCTGATGTTGTAAACAACATTTTAAGCAACTTCTTAAAAACTTCGTAATAAGCAATTGCTTTCCAACAAAAAAGCAGCACTTTTTTAAGTGCTGCTTTTTTTTATGCTGTATTTTTAAGATTAATAATTAATTACTTGCTCTTCCAATTGTTCGGGCAAATCTCTCCATTCGTAACGCTGATTACGTAACTGAGGCTCAAACCCTGCTTCGGCAATAGAATTTTGAATGCCTTTTGCAGTAAACCTGTGTGGCGCTCCGGCTGCCGATACCACGTTTTCTTCGATCATAATTGAGCCAAAATCATTAGCGCCGGCGTGCAGGCAAAGTTGTGCAACCTGTTTACCCACGGTTAACCACGAGGCTTGTATGTTTTTAACATTAGGCAACATAATACGGCTCAATGCAATCATGCGGATATATTCGTCGCCGGTTATGTTGTTAGTGATGCCGCGCACTTTACGCAATAAAGTGCCATCATCCTGAAATGGCCATGGGATGAAAGCTGTAAAACCGTAATGTCCTTCTGGTTTTTCTGATTGTACTTCACGTATCCAAACCAAGTGCTCAAAACGCTCCTCAATGGTTTCCACGTGGCCAAACATCATGGTGGCCGAAGTAGGTAGGTTAATTTTGTGTGCTGCACGCATTACATCCAGCCATTCTTTACCGCCACATTTACCTTTGGAAATTAAGCGGCGAACACGGTCGTTCAAAATTTCGGCGCCTGCGCCGGGGAGCGAATCCAAACCTGCAGCTTTCATGGCGGTAAGCACATCAATGTGGCTCATGCCTTCCAGCTTGCTTACGTGCGCAATTTCGGGCGGACCTAAAGAGTGCAGTTTAAGCGTAGGATATAATTCTTTAAGCTGTTTAAAAAGATCGGTATAAAAAGATAAGCCTAAATCGGGGTGGTGGCCGCCTTGCAATAAAAGCTGGTCGCCGCCCAAGCGGAAGGTTTCTTCTATCTTTTGCTTGTAAGTTTCAATATCTGTAATGTAACTGTCCTCATGGCCCGGACGGCGAAAAAAGTTGCAAAACTTGCAGTTGGCAATACAAACGTTAGTGGTGTTCACATTGCGGTCTATTTGCCAGGTAACCTTGCCATGCGGAACCTGAATTTTACGCAGCTCATTAGCTACATACATTAATTCAGGCGTGGTAGCATTATGGTAAAGGAAAACGCCTTCCTCCAAGCTCAAAAAATCGAACTGAAGTGCGCGCTGAAGCAGATCGGCAGTATTCATATACAAAGATAAACGCTACACCCGAGAAAGCCAATTCCTGCTATGCTTTACAGGGAATATGATAGTCATCTGATAGTAGCGCTTGTGGCTGTCACACTACCTTTTTCTAACCTCAATACCTTATCTATACAAGCGGGCATTTCACTGGCATAATGCGTTACGTAGATCAGGGTTAAATTGGTAGCTGCAGCTATACTGTCGATCAAAGCATTGAAGTGCTGGCGTTGTAATTTGTCCAAGCCCTGGCAGGGTTCATCCAAAATAAGCAGAGGTGGGTTTTTGACTAGCGCCCGGGCCAGCAGGCAGAGCCGCTGGGTGCTGGCCGGCATGGCTTTAAGCGGTTTGCGGGCATAGGTATCTATGTGCAGGGTCTTCATCCATTCCAGAGCCTTGGCTGCACGGGCAGTATTGCTTGGCCTAAATAAGCCTTGTGTGTCGTAATAACCCGATTCAATAACTTGTAAGCCCGACTGATCGGTAGGGAAGTACTGGTACAACTCGGGTGAAACGAAACCTATTTTGCTTTTAATATCCCAAATGCTTTCGCCTGTTCCGCGCTTTTTATCGAACAATACAATATCATTGGCATAAGCTTGCGGATTATCACCGTTGATCAAACTTAACAAGGTTGATTTACCGGCACCGTTATGCCCAAACAGCGCCCAATGGTCGCCCGGTTTAATCAGCCAGTTAATTTGATTCAAAATGGTAAGCTCATCGTATTTCACCGTAACATCTGCCATTTTTACGATGTCGTTGTAAGTAGATGATTTAACACCACTTGTTAATTGCGCTATCTGTTGCCTGTCTATTGGGGGTAAATGCGTTTCGGTTTCGGGCCGGTACTCGGCAACAGGCATGGTTTCAACAATGGTCCCATCTTTCATAATAGCTACATGCGTAATGGGTGCCGGTATTTCGTGCCCGCTACCCGACATCATGATAGTAGCTCCTGCTGCAATGATCTCTGCTAAAATATCACCGAAGCGCTGTTGCGTATCATAGTCCAGTCCTGAAAGCGGATCGTCGAGCAGTAGCAGCCTGGGCTGGTGCAGTAAAGCCGATGCAATGCGCAACCTTTTGGTTTCGCCGTTAGAAAGCTTGATAATTTCTTTATCCAATAAATGTTGAAGCTGTAGCAGGCTAACTACTTTTTCTACCGTCCAGTTGTTGTTATCATGCTCGTGTATAATGCTGTTTTGCAGGTATTGTATAACGGTCAATGCCTGGTCTGAATCCGACGAGTTATAGCGCTGCTGATAATACAGGTTGCTGGTATTGGTAATATCCTTAAAATGATGTTTGGAGGTCACCAGGCTAACCGGGTTCCATAAAACCGATGGCTGCTGGTTGGTCTTATACGCTGTTTCTATATTGCCCGAAAATGGCCTCAACCTACCGGCAATGGTATTTAATAAAACTGTTTTGCCTGCGCCTGCGGCACCTGTAATTAACCAATGCTCTCCGTTTTGCACGGTAAGATTAATATTATTCAGCAAGGTTTGCTGCTGACTTTTTACACAAATATTTTCAAGTTTTAAAACGGGCATAGCATTCAAACGCGGTAAAAGTGTAGCGCGCTGCAATATTAAAGTTATATAGGCAACGAACAAAACACCCGCTTCAAACCTTTAACCTTAAATTAAGGATGTATGAAAGCAGTGAACGCGCTATTAGGAGGACTGGCCGGTGCATGTGCCATTACCGTTTTACACCAGATCATAAAAAGTAAAGATAACGAGGCTCCCCGCATGGATTTGCTGGGCATGGAATCGTTAACTAAAGCGCTTAACAAGGTAGGTATAAAGCCACCTGCCGATGATAAATTATACTACATTACCATGGCGGGCGATATATTGAGCAATACCTTTTACTACAGCCTAACCGGTATAGGAAAAAAGAAAACCTGGCTCAAAGGGCCGGGTTTGGGCCTGGCTGCAGGTATTGGCGCTGTATTATTACCCAAGCCAATGGGCTTAAACCCAAAGCATAGTAACTATACAAGGCAAACGCAGTTACTGTCGGTATTATATTATTTAGCCGGTGGTGTTGTGTCGGCTGCGGTGACCAAATTGCTGGAGCCTAAATCAAAATCTGCTTATGCAGGTAAGCTTAAAAAGAAATTAGCCCTTAAATAGCTGCTCAAAGTGCTTTCATAAACATATAACGAATAATATCAACAAATAGTAAGCGCTGGGGTTAAGTAGGTGATATTAAATAATACGAACTACACCTATGAAAACATCGCTTCAATTTATTAAAGCTCCTGTAAAAAGCTGCCTGGCCATGCTGGCACTTGCATCGGTAGTTGCTGCCTGTAATGGCCCCTCTAAAAGTACCGATACGGCTACAGACAGTACTACTACTATTACAAAAACCATTGACACTGTAAAGGGCGGTACACCAGACAGTGTTAAACCTAAAGGACCAAAACCGGTTTGGGCGCCTGATATTAATCCGCAAATGCAGGCTGTACTTGAAAAACTGGCCAGCTATCACGATAAGCCAATTCCTCAGCTAACTGCTGCCGAAGCGCGTCAAAATCACACCGCTACTGATGCCGTGATGGATGTAATGAAGGATTACAAGATTCCAATGCCAGTGATGAAGGTTGATACCATGGGTAAAGATATCCCGGTTACCGGAGGCAACATACATCTGCGTGTTTACACTCCGCAGGGCGCTACCGGTGCTTTACCTGTAATTGTTTATTACCATGGCGGCGGTTTTGTAATTGCCAATATTGATGTGTATGACGCCTCGGCTAAAACCCTGGCCGACCAGGTTGGCGCCGTAGTGGTATCGGTAGCTTACCGCTTAGCGCCCGAGCACAAATTTCCAACTGCACACAACGATTCTTTCGAAGCTTACCAATGGGTAGTTAAAAACGCGGCTTCCATGAACGGCGACCCTAAAATGATTGCCGTAGTGGGCGAAAGTGCAGGGGGTAACCTGGCTACTAACGTGGCCATTATGGCACGCGATAAAAAAGTGCAGGCACCGGTACAGGTAGTTAGCGTTTACCCTATTGCCAGTGCAAATATGTTCAGCACATCATACAATAAATACATCGAAGCTAAGCCTTTAGATAAAGCCATGATGATGTGGTTTACAGATAAATACACCAACAACGCTGCCGAGGCTAAAGACCCGCGCCTTAACCTAGTTGCTGCCAACTTAAAAGGGCTACCGCCATTTACCATTATTAATGCCGAACTTGACCCGCTATTGAGCGACGGCGAAGCCCTGGCCGGTAAGCTAAAAGCTGCCGGGGTTAGTGTAGACCGTAAGGTGTATAATGGTGTAACCCACGAGTTTTTTGGAATGGGAGCATTAGTGCCACAGGCTAAAGAAGCCGAAGGGTATGCAGTAAGCCAGTTGAAAAGCGCTTTTGGTAAGTAAGGCCATGTTATTGCGAGGAGCGAAGCCGATGCAGCAACCGTAAGGAAGCCAATAGTTTTGCGTTTGCCACATTGCTCTTAATGATAAGAATTTAGGACCAACTTTTTAGAAAACCTGCAAAACAATTTTTGCAGGTTTTCTCTTTATAAAGCATCTATACATTTAAAACATCTACCTCATGAAAAAATTAAGTTTATTAACACTCACCGTTCTGGTTATGACCCTGAGCAGTTGCGATCTTATTGCCGGTATATTTAAGGCTGGTGCCGTTACTGCCATTATAGGCGTAGTTATTGTAATAGGATTAATATTATGGATCCTTTCATTGTTCAGAGGCAGATCATAGTTATAGAAATATAACTTTACTGTAAACTCTTCAAGTTACACTTATCTATAAAAACAATATCATGAACAATTCTGAAAAATCAGTAGAAGTATTAAACGATCTGATCAAGATTCATAACGATCGTATACAAGGTTATGAGCGCGCAACCGTTGAGGTTGAAGATGCCGACCTGAAACAATTATTTACAAGCTTTATAGGAGATAGCCATAAATTTAAACTGGCTTTAGCAACCGAGGTGCAAACTTTTCATAAAGACATTGAGAACACCACCTCAAGCAGCGGCGATATTCACCGTACCTGGTTAAACGTGAAAGCTTTTTTTAGCGGCCATACTCCTAAAAGCGTTTTAGAAGAATGTGAGTTTGGCGAAGATGCCACCCAAAAAGCCTATAAATCGGCTATTGAGGATGAGGGCGTACCGGCTTACATTAAAGATATACTTACCGAGCAGGAAGTAACTTTAAAAGCAGCACACGACAAGGTGAAAGCCCTGCGCGATGCCGAAAGACAAGAGTCATAGTTGAGCATGTAAGTTGAATTTCTCATGATTTAGCTTACTGTATCAATAATCTGAAACTTAAAAAGCATGCTGGTTACCCCGGCATGCTTTTTAGTTATCTATAAATTGGGTGCAAACTAAGGCTATTTTGTATATTGGCAAAAAAATACAATAGCAGCTTTTAGCTGTTTAAATATCATCAACAAGTATATTAATGAAAAAAGTAATTTTAATGATTTTGCTGGGTGCCGGTGTTTCGGTAATGACGGCCTGCAATAGCGGAAGTGCCAGTAAAGATGGTGTTGACTCGGTAAGGGAGGTTACAAATTATGATGTATCTAACAAAGATACTTCTAAAACCATGACCACTACCGGTGGAGCCACGCTGCTTGATTATTCGGGTTCGGGCGGTGTTAAAACGCCTAAAGGTAAACCAACAGCCCGTACGAATATGGATGCGCCAATCATAGCGGCCACGCCTACACCTGTAGCCGTCGCCGATACTGCGAAAAAAGATACCACTAAAAAGTAAAGTTAAGACAGTTTATTTTTTAGCAAGCATTTACTAAATAAGCAGCCATTGCTGCAAAGGGCGAGCGATCGTTTCCATTTAGGCAGGTATTGCCTAGTACTTAGTAATTATGTTTTATGAAATATTTACCCAATAAAAAAGCCTTCCAGAAAATATCCGGAAGGCTTTTTTATTTGCTTGAAGCAGATATTACATTTTTTTAGTAGTATCAACAGCAACTGTAGTATCAGCAGTAGCTGGAGCCATAGTAGTATCCATTTTAGCAGCAGTATCAACAGCTACAGTAGTGTCAGCAGCTGAATCAGCAGTTGAACCAGAACCAGAACCTTTACAAGCTACCATAGATACAGAGATTGCTAAAGCAAAAAAGCCAATTTTAAATGCGTTTTTCATGTTAATTTCTTTTAATAAGTGATTAATAGTTTTCTTATTAATACCGGTAACCTCAAAAGGTAACCCGCTATTTTGAATTATTTTTAAAAAAAGTTTTAACCGCTGTTAACGGTTTGATAATTAGTCGTTTTTAGTTACCGATTTTTTAACAACGGTGGTTTTTTTAACGGTCTTGGTAATGGTGTCGCCAGCTTTGGCAGCGGTATCGCCCAGCATGGTGGTGTCGGCAGTTTTAGCAGTATCAACAGTAATGGTACTATCGGCACTGGTTTGAACCGAGGTAGAATCGGTTGCGTTAGCATCAGATCCTTTTGGAGCAGGGTCGCAGGCTACCAGCATGCTTGAAGCAGCAGCTAAAATGAGGGCAGATTTTAATAAGTTTTTCATAATGTTTTGTTTTTAGAAGTTGTCGGCTTTTATTTATTATTTTGTTGTATCAGTTTTCGCAGTATCAACCGTTGTTGATAGGGTATCTGCGTTTTTATATTAATGCCCCCAACAGAAAAAAGTAACCCAACTTAAATTTGAATTTAATTTTTTTAGAAACAATGGGTTACAATTTCGTATAAATAGTATTAAATAGTGAGTAAAGTGTTAAATAGTTCAGCACCAACAGATAGCGAGGTTGTTTTTGGCATACTAAACAATTCGGAAAACATCCTTAAAAGGGTGTACGTGGCCTATTTCCCGATGGTGTTACAACTCATCATCAATAATAATGGCACAGCCGATGATGCTAAGGATATTTACCAGGAGGCTATCATTGTTCTTTATAATAAGGTTAAAGGTGGAAACTTTGAGCTAAGCAGTAAACTGAAAACGTTTATTTACGCGGTTTGCCGTAAGCTTTGGTTAAAGAGATTGAGCCAGATGAGCCGCTACGGTGGCGATATCAAAGACTTTCAGGATCATGTGCCCATGGAAGATGAAAGTGACCTGCATACCGAACGAGATTTGCAGTTTACGAAAATGGAAGGAGCATTGCAGCTTTTAGGCGAGCCTTGCAAAACCATAATTGAAGACTTTTATATCCACAACCACTCCATGCAGGATATATGCGAGCGGTTTGGATATACTAATGCTGATAATGCTAAAACTCAAAAATACAAGTGCCTGCAAAGGTTGAAAAAATTGTTTTTTCAGCAAGTATAAGAGACTGTTTAAAAATATTAGTTAATGACAATTGTCATGCTGAGCCTGTCGAAGCATTTGCCGCTTGGTGAGGTCTTCGACAAGCTCAGACTGACAAGGGTTAACAATAAGAACAGCGTTTAAAAGTACAACGATGAGTGAGTTACAACTAACAGAATTAATTGAGCGTTACCTTAACGGCGAGTTGAGCAGCGAGGAGCGGGAACGCTTTGAAGCCCTGCGCCGCGAAAACGCGACGATTGATAACCGCATTACCGATCATGCACATTTTACCGGGCTAATTAAGCAATACGGTGAGCGCGTAGAGTTGGAAAAGCGCCTGAACGCCATACACCAGGAAATTGATGTTCATGCCTTAACCGAGGAGTTAACCGTGCACCCAGGCTGGGTGGTAAAGCTGTGGCGTAACCATCATTCTAAAATATCGGTTGCCGCCTCTATTGCCATATTTGCAGTTTTGGCAACCCTGTATGTTAGCGGTTACTTCAATAAAACCAGCAGCAACGTTATTGCTTTAAGACGCGAGGTAGACAGCTACCGCCGCACTACCGAAAACCTTAACCGCTCTACCAATGCCCTGCTGCACGATATTAAATCGGGCAAACGAATATTGGCACCAAGCAAGTTTGGGGGTTCGGGCTTTGCGTTAACATCTAACGGTTACATTGCCACCAACTATCATGTAATTAAAGGCTCTGACTCATTATACGTTCAAAATGCCTCGGGCGACTCTTATCGTGCTAAAGTAGTTTATACCGAACCTGCTTATGATATTGCCATATTAAAGATAGACGATGTTTCATTTGCCGGTTTGCCTAACATTCCTTACAATTTCCGCAAAGGTGCAAGCAGCGTAGGAGAGGATGTATACACTGCGGGTTTCCCAAGTGATTCCATTGTATACGGCAGGGGGTATTTAAGCTCTGCTAACGGTTACAACGGCGATACGGTTGCTTACCAGGTTTCATTGCCGGTTAACCCGGGTAACAGCGGTGGTCCGTTGTTAGATACCAAAGGCAACTTGATTGGTATGATCAGCAGTAAGCAAACACAAACCGAAGGTGCTGCCTTTGCCGTAAAATCGAGATACCTTTTTAAAGTTGCCCAACAGCTCACCAAAGATTCGACAAATAGTAAAATTAGCCTGAACAGCAAAAACACTTTAATGAGCCTGAGCAAAGCCCAGCAGTTTGAAAAAGTGAAGAATTATGTATTTTTAGTAAAGGTTTATAATTAATTATCAATTTGTATGAAACTAAAAAGCCTCTGATATATGGTATCAGAGGCTTTTTAGTTTTAAGGATTTTTTAATTTTTACCTTTTCAAGTAAATTGTCATATACAAATGTTACCTGTCCACCTCGCCCAATACGAAATCTATTGAACCAATAATAGCTATTAAATCGGCTATCATTACGCCTTTAGATATTTCGGAGATCACAGATAAGTTATTGAAACTTGGTCCTCGTGCCTTAACCCGGTAGGGTACTTCCGATTTGCCGTCGGTGACAAAGTAGAAGCCTAATTCGCCTTTAGCACCCTCTCCACGCATATAATAATCCTGTGCCTTAGGTATAATTTTACGGGGCAGTTTGGCTCGCGGGTCAAAATCAGGGGTACGTTTTAGGTCGGATTGCAGGCGGTCTAAGCATTGCTCAATTATTTTTAGTGATTGCTCGATCTCGTCGACCCGCACCTTATAGCGGTCCCAACAATCGCCTTTAGTACCCATTAAACCCGTTCCGGCCGGGATATCGAAATCAATTTCAGGGTATACCGAATAATTATCTACCCGTCGCAAATCCCACTTTAAGCCTGATCCGCGTAACATCGGCCCAGTGCAACCGTAGTTAATGGCTACATCTAAGGGCAATACGCCTACATTTGCCGTACGGCTAATAAAGATTTGGTTGTCGGTAAGGAGGTTATTTAGCTCCACCATTTTAGGTTTAAAATAGTCCACAAACTCGCGGCAACGCTCTTCAAATCCTACAGGTAAATCAAAAAATAAGCCGCCAACCCAAATGTAATTATAAAGCATACGCGAGCCAGAAGCCCACTCTAAAAGGCCCATAATGTGTTCTCTGTCGCGAAAACACCATAAGAAAGGAGTGAAGGCGCCAATATCAATACCATAAGTACCAATGGCAATCAAATGTGAGCCAATGCGGTTTAACTCGCATACCAGTACCCTAATATACTCAATGCGTTTGGGGATTTCTTTATCAATGCCCAGCATCCGTTCTACGCCCATTACCCAAATGTGGCTATTGTTCATAGATGCCAGGTAATCGAGCCTGTCAGTGAAAGGTATGGTTTGCTGGTAGGTAAGCGATTCGGCATGTTTTTCGAAACAACGGTGCAGGTAACCAATGTGCGGAATCACTTCCTTGATGATCTCACCGTCAGTGATCAGTTCCAGCCGCAATACGCCATGCGTCGACGGATGCTGCGGACCCATGTTCAGCACCATATCCTGCGTTGCGGCAGCGGCTATCTTTTCATGATATTTTTGTAACGCGTTGTTAGTCATTATAACACTCCCCACTTGGAGATTAAAGCCCTAATCTATTTTTATTCCTTTATAATACTCGGCAGTAACGTAATCTTTTCTCAATGGAAATCCCTCCCAATCATCAGGCAATAATATTCTTCGAAGATCGGGGTGGTTTTCAAAAAATACGCCTACCAGGTCGTAAGCTTCGCGCTCATGCCATTCGGCCGTGCGGTAGACTGATGATATGCTTGGAAAAGACGGCAAATCGTCAAAGAAGCGGTCTTGTGTTTTGCTTATCTTAAGCGTAAGCTGCGTTTGATAGGGGATAGACGTTAAATGATATACTACACCAAACTTACTTGCATCAGTACCATAGTCTACCCCCGAAAGGCAGGCTAAAAAATCGAAGTAAGTGGCCGGATTATTGCGTAGTTCGAGGCAAACATCGGCAATGCGTTCGGGCGCTATCAATAGTGCTGGCTGCATACCGCCTGTTTCTTCGCCTATTACTACATCGTTACCCAGGCGTTCGATGATCAATTGTTTAACGTCTTCAAAAATCATGGTGCCAGTCTAACAATTTTCCAGGTATTCTTATCAGCTTTCTTATACAAGATACGGTCGTGCAAACGGCTCGATCTGCCCTGCCAAAACTCGATCAATTCTGGCTTCAAAATATATCCACCCCAATAAGCCGGTTTAGGTATCTCCTTGCCTTCGTACTCGGCTTCCAGTTGCGTCCATTTGGTTTCCAACACTTCACGACCGTCAATTTCCTGGCTTTGTGGCGAAACAATGGCACCTATCTGGCTACCAACAGGGCGCGAATGGAAATAATGTTCTGAGCGCTCTTTACTCAATTTTTCGATGGTGCCTTCAATACGTATTTGGCGTTCTAAAGGTCCCCAAAAAAACACCATGGCTGCATGTGGATTTTTAGCAATCTCTTTACCCTTACGGCTTAAGTAGTTAGTGTAAAAAACGAACCCGTTTTGGTCGAAACCCTTGAGCAGAACAATACGGGCCGATGGTCTGCCGTTATGTGTTGACGTGGCCAGGGTCATGGCGTTTGGCTCGTGTATATCGGCTTTAACGGCGTCGTTAAACCATGTATCGAACAATTTTATAGGGTTTGGGCTAACAGCCGATTCGAGCAGTGTACTAACCCTGTAATCTTGCCGGAGGTTTTGTATGTCTTTTTGATCCATTATTGCAAACTTACTAATTGAGATTATCTTTTAGCGGGCAAATGGTTAAAATGAACATATTTCGACAGTTCACGTTATGTTAATAAAATAATTAACGCATGCTAAGTTCAATTACTCCGGCTTCGGGCCGTTTACTTATATCTGAACCTTTTATGATGGACCCTAATTTTAAGAGGTCGGTCATTTTATTGGCTGAACATTCGGAAGAAGGTACACTTGGATATGTACTTAATCACCTGAGTGAATATAATTTAAGCGATATTTTACCTGATATCTCTTATTCAGAAATGCCGGTATACATTGGCGGACCGGTAGCTAACAATACCCTGCACTTTATACACCGTTGCCCCGATAAAATTGAAGGTGGCGTAGAAATATGGGACGGTATATATTGGGGAGGTAGTTTTGAAAAAGTTAAAGAATTGATTTCTGCCTATCAGATCAATGAAGATGAAATTAAATTTTTTGCAGGATATTCCGGCTGGACACCAGGACAATTGGATAATGAAATTGCGGAAGATACATGGATAGTGGCTAACAAATTTAATCCGGAGATATTATTTATGCACGATGAGCAAAATCTTTGGCGCGAAGTAGTGATTAGCCTTGGTCAACGTTATGCGCACATCGCTAATTTCCCCGAAAATCCTGCATTGAATTAAATTGCAGGTGATTGAGATGAAAGTCAAATACAAAAAGCCGTTGTCTAATTAGACAATGGCTTTTTGTATGTATATTTAAGTTTGGGAAACATTCATCAAGTCAAGAATTTCCCCTTAACCCTTAACCCTTAACCCTTAACCCTTAACCCTTAACCCTTAACCCTTAACCCTTAACTCTTAACCCTTACTCGTATTTTGAGGGGTGGCCTTTTGCTTTCATGTCCGAAGCAGAGTCTATAACCTTTTTGGCTAAGTCGTTTTTGTAGTCAATTAATGCTTGTGTGAGTTGCTCGTCGGCTGTAGAAAGTATTTGAGCTGCCAGTAAACCGGCATTTTTAGCAGCATTTAATGCCACCGTAGCCACCGGAATGCCATTAGGCATTTGTAAGATGGATAGAACCGAATCCCAGCCGTCAATAGAATTGCTTGATTTTACAGGCACGCCAATAACGGGCAAATGCGTAAGCGATGCTACCATACCTGGCAAGTGCGCCGCACCACCGGCACCAGCAATAACAACTTTTAAACCGCGGCCGGCAGCCGTTTTTGCATAATCGAATAACCGGTCGGGTGTGCGGTGTGCCGATACTACGGTAATTTCATAGTCAACACCTAATTGGGTAAGTATATCTGCAGCATCCTGCATAATGGGCAAATCAGATGTACTGCCCATGATGATGCCTACTTTTATAGATTGGTTCATGATTTGTGGTTGATGGTTCATAGTAAATAAAAAGTTCTACAACTGCTATGAACTACCAGCCATGAACCATTAATTATTAGCTAATTACTTTAAGCGTTTCCTGAACGTAACGTGCAGTTTCAATAGCTTTTTCGCGGTCAGTATTTACGATGGTTACGTGCCCCATTTTGCGGAAAGGTTTTGTTAAAGCTTTGCCATATAGGTGAATATATACACCCGCACATTTCATAACCTTCTCAATGCCTTGGTAAATGGCCGGTCCTTCGTAACCCTGTTCGCCCAAAACATTGATCATAATAGCATTGCTCAGGCTATCGGTATTGCCCAACGGCTGATCGAAAATAGCGCGTAAGTGCTGCTCAAATTGCGATACCACATTACCTTCAATAGTTTGATGGCCGCTGTTATGCGGACGTGGCGCCAGCTCGTTAACCAGTATTTTGCCTTGTTTATCTAAAAACATCTCTACCGCCAGCAAGCCTACAATCTTCAAGCTTTCTGCAATTTTTTTAGCAATGTCAGCCGCTTCCTGCTGCACGGCAAAGGGCAGGGTAGATGGTGATATTAAAAACTCTACCAAGTTAGCTTCCGGATTAAACTCCATCTCCACCATAGGGAAGGTTTCGATGTCGCCATTTTCGTTGCGGGCTACAATAACCGCAATCTCCTTTTCAAAATCTATCCAACGCTCAATGAGGCTGGGCTCGGTAAAGGCTTTTTCGAGGTACGATTCATCAACAACCTTGTAAACTCCTTTGCCATCATATCCATCGCGTCGTAACTTTTGAATGTATGGAAAAGGAATTGTGCTGTCTTTAAGCTGTTCGGGAGAAGAAATGACCTGAAACTCGGCTGTTGGAATATCGTTTTCTTTAAAAAACTGCTTTTGTAATCCTTTATCCTGTATCAGTCTGATCACGCGCGGCTGCGGATATACCAGTACACCTTCTTTTTCAAGTTGCTCTAAGGCATCAACATTTACTTTTTCTATTTCAATGGTAAGCAGGTCAACTTTTTTGCCAAAGTTATATACGGTTTCATAATCGTTAAGTGAGCCCACTATAAACTCATCGCATAATTTACGACAAGGCGCCTCGCGGTCGGGATCTAAGATTTTAACCGTTACGTTATAATTTACAGCTTGTTGAATAAGCATGCGGCCTAACTGTCCGCCGCCTAAAATTCCCAGCCTTAAATCGCCATAAAATGCTTTCATAATTCGATTTGCAATTTTAACCCAAATCTTTCAAAAACCCTACACCAAATTTAAGCAATTGAATCCATCTGCTATATGGGCGAATATCAGTTTATTGAACCTTTCTCTTCAAAACAGGTAACACAAAAAAGCCCGGCTCAAGTAAATGAGCCGGGCTTTAAAAATATTATTTAGTAATTAATCGTTGTAATTGCTGCCTTTTACAGGTTGAACGGTAGCAGAGTACAACATTGCTTTACTGGCAGATTCTGAAAATATTAAACACTCGCGGAAACCATGGCTGCTAATGGCCAATGAGCTTGAGTAACCTTTCATCAATGGCGATAAAATTACTTTATAGCTTTGAAAAGGCTCTGTATAAGTTTTGCCCATACTTGCCCAGGCAGAATTCATATCTAATTGCACGCTTTGGTTTTGTATAATTTGAGTATAAACGTCAGAGTGCTCTTTGTAAAACTTACGGAACTTCGATTTTACAGCGAAGTCATGTATTAATGGCGCATAACGTCTAAAATCTACACGGTTTAAATCAATGCGATAATCCGTTTTTAGTGCCAGTTGGTTACGCTCATTAAATGTAAAAGCATAAAGGCCGTTACGGAAGTGATTGAAACTTTTTGCATCATTTAATAGATCTGCATTAAGCAACTTAACTGCCTTGTGGTTTTTAAAACCGGCAAAGCTATTCATTACTTCTTTGTAATATGGAGTTTCCTTATTTAAGATTGAATTGTCGGCCTGACCAACATCTGTTAAAGCAAATAAAATGTAACCTAATTCGTCTGTTTCCGGAATTTGTGCAGTAACTTGGTTTGTGTTCGCCTTAATGTGCTTTGACGTGTAACGTCCGGCAACATCATTATAGCTTTTACAACCGCTGCTTAAAATTGTTACGGCTCCCAGCAACACACAGCAAATCAATGGAGCATTGTAATTAATTTTCATATTCGTTTTTTTGTTCTTTTACGCTATTGGATAACAAATAGTTACATTAAATATTAAATAGTTTACAAATCTATATAATATTTGGTTTGTTTTTGTTGTAACTTATAATGTTAATTTTAAATTAACATTACAGAACGCGTTTTAGACTTTTATTAACGTTTCGCCCTCGATTTTTTTCTTAAGTTCGATGATAGCTCCGATTAAAGCTTCAGGTCGTGGGGGGCAGCCTTGAACATACACATCAACCGGTATAATTCGGTCAACCCCTTTTACCACGTGGTAGCCGTGTTGCCAGTAAGGGCCGCCGCAGTTAGAGCAAGACCCCATAGATATAACATAACGTGGCTCGGGCATTTGCTCGTACAACCGTTTAATGCGTTCGGCCATTTTAAAGGTTACCGTGCCGGCAATTATGATCACATCGGCCTGGCGGGCAGATGGACGTGGAAATACGCCCAGCCTGTCAACATCATAAGTAGAAGCATACATGCCCATCATTTCTATAGCACAGCAGGCAATGCCAAAACTTAAAGGCCATATAGACGATAAGCGCGCCCAGTTCATCAAATCGTTCAATTTGGTAACTACTATGCCACCTTCTTCATTCATTCCCTGGTTCATTTGATGCTTTCTTAAATGATGGTTTAAACATAGGTTTATTTACAACAACGGGCTTCGGCGGTACTTCATGGTGAGGTGTTGCTGTACTTTGCTCGGTAATTAATATTTTTTTAAATGCTGCTTGTTTAATATTTAACTCTTCATATAATGATAATGGAATAGGGGAGTTAGTGGTAGGAATAACGGGTTTGGCTTTGATCCAGTCCAGATCGCCTTTGCGCCAAACATAAACCAGGCCTAAGATGAGTATGCCGGCAAATGTGAACATTTCTATCAGTGTAAATAAGCCCCACCGGTTATCTGCAGCAATAAGGCTGGCGTTAGCGTATACCGTTGCCCATGGAAATATAAAAACCATTTCCACATCAAATAATAAGAATATTAAGGCAATAACATAAAAGCGGGTATTAAAGGGTATCCATGCGGTGCCTGTTGGCTCTTCGCCGCACTCGTAGGAGGCCAGTTTTTCGGGGTTGGGCTTGTTAGGTGAAAGTAACTTGCTTAAAAACAAGGTCATACCTACTAAAACAAAGCCTGTTATCAAAAAGATAAATATCTTGCCAAATTCCGATATTTGCGAAACTTCGTTCATGTGTGCAAATTTAACAAATCTATCAAACTTTGATGCCATAATAATTGGCGCTGGTGCCTGCGGTTTAATGTGTGCCGTGCAAGCCGGTTTTTTAGGAAAGCGCACTTTGGTGCTCGAAAAAAATAACCGTGCCGGTGCTAAAATTTTAATAAGTGGTGGCGGCAGGTGCAACTATACCAATCTGCATACCACGGCGCAGCAGTTCATTTCTGAAAATGAACATTTCTGTAAATCGGCCCTGGGGCAGTGGACGGTAGATGATACCATCAGTTTTTTTGAAACCTATGGTATTACCGGGCAGGAAAAAACGCTGGGCCAGCTTTTTCCAACCACCAACAAGGCTAAAGATATTGCAGAGGTATTCACCAACTTATGTGCCGATTTAGAACAGCAAATATGGCTGGAAACTGATGTAAAATCAATACAGCAGCATCAGTATGGTTTTGCAGTTACTTTTGAGCGGCAGGGCAAGGTAAATACACTTCATGCCCCTAAAGTGGTAATAGCCACCGGCGGCTTACCGGTAAATAAATTAGGTGCTACCGATTTTGGTTTGCGTGTAGCCCGGCAATTTGGGTTAAATGTTATTAAGCCCATGCCGGCGCTGGTGCCGTTGACTATTACCGGTAAAGACCAAGCATGGTACGAGCAGCTTTCTGGAAATAGTATTTTTTGCAGGGTATGGAACGATAGGATCAGCTTTGAAGAAAATATTTTATTTACTCATTGGGGTTTAAGCGGCCCGGCCGTTTTGCAGTTATCGTCTTACTGGCAGGCCGGCGAAGAGTTTTATATGGATATGTTGCCGAACCAAAATATTGCAAGACTAATTTTGAGTGAGCGGCAGGCAAACCCTAAAAAAGCCTTACTTAACTTATTGGCCGGTTTATATACCCGTAAGTTTGCCGATGCTTTGAGTAGCCAGTTACCGGTGCAAAAAAATCTGGCATCGTTAAGTAAGGCAGATCTGGAACTTATAGAACAAACAATCCATCACTTTAAAGTGAAGCCAGCAGGCGATAAAGGTTACGATAAGGCCGAGGTTATGCGCGGTGGTGTACACACTGCCGAGCTATCGTCAAAAACATTGGAAGCCAAAAAAGTGCCCGGCTTATATTTTGGCGGCGAGTGCGTTGACGTGACCGGCTGGCTGGGAGGATACAATTTTCAATGGGCCTGGGCTGCCGGTTTTGTAATAGCGCAAAACTTGTAGTATAATTTATAAGTTGCTCAGTACTTAAGGTAAGTATATCTTTGTAATCCTGCTGTTACAAATGACTAAGAAATTAACCAATTACAACCTTGTAGGTATACTATACTTTTTGGTTGCCACTGTTATCTGGGTATTTAAGTTTTTTAATAATCGGTATAACAATTACTCTATATTTAAATACGTGTACTACCATACGGTAGCGCAAACCAATTTGTATGATTACTATCCTAAAGAATATTATGATAGTAATCATTACGGAGTATTATTTAGCTTAATTGTAGCGCCTTTCTCATTACTTCCCGATGGCGCCGGGTTCCTGCTTTTTACCTTGTTTAATGCTGGTGTATTTGTTTGGGCGGTGCATTTGCTGCCCCTGCCCAACAAGCATAAGATGTTTATCCTGCTGTTCAGCATCGTCGAATTTGGAAATTCGGCGCATTATATACAGTTCAATGCTATTATTGCTGCTATTATTATTCTCAGCTTCTTGATGATTGAGCAGAAATGCGAGGCTTTTGGTACATTGTTTATTGTTATAGGTATGCTTGTAAAGCTATACCCTATAGTAGGCCTTACTTTTTTCCTGTTTTCTAAAAACAAGATAGCATTTATATTATGGGGATTTTTCTGGCTGGCGATATTAATATGCCTGCCGATGTTGATTTCAAGTCCGCATTTTGTATTGCAATGTTACGCCGACTGGTACACATCGTTACATGAAAAGAATATGCTAAATGCCGATTTAACCAGTTCGCAAGATATTTCGGTTATGGGAAGCGTTCGCCATTTGTTGCGCGATGCCACGGTACCCAACTGGCCTTTCTTGTTGTTTGGTGTAGTAGCTTTCGGATTGCCTTTGTTGCGCTTTGGTCAGTATAAATATGCACGGTTCAGGTACCAGGTTTTAGCTTCGGCTTTAATGCTTATTGTTTTATTTAGTACCGGATCTGAGCATCCTACCTATATCATTGCAGTGGCTGGAGCCATGATCTGGATATTTATGCAGGAAGATCCGTTTAGCCGCAAAAATATTGTGCTGCTTGTATTGCTGGTATTGATTACCGGACTGGGCCCTACAGATGCCTTTCCAAGGTACATCAGGCATGCGTTTATCAATAAGTATGTCATGAAAGCCTGGCCATGTATTGCCGTTTGGCTCATGATCACTTATGAATTGTTAGTCAAAAATTTTGAGCATTTACACATGCCAAAAGTAACTGACCAAGCGGGCACGAATTTGACAGATGCTAAACCGGGTGTCGAAGTTTAATTACTCAGATTTTTTGCGACTGGTTTTTAATTGCTTATAATAGTTAACAAGCCCCAGCATTTTAGTGATGTTAAACTTGCCTTGTTGAATGGCTTCAACAGCTTGGGGTTCATCTGCCATGATATCGGTCATTACATCAATAAAATTCATGGGCGTAACTTGGCTCATATCGCCAACACCGGTGCCAAAATAATAGGTAACACGGCTCGATCTGCCACCGCCACCGCCTCCGCTGCCCAGGTTAATGCCTACACCTGCACCACCGTATCCGCCGGTACCAAAACCTCCTGAAAAACTGGGTGATACCCTAAAACCACCACCTCCGCCGCTACTGCTACCGTAAGTATAAAGCTTCAGGGGCTCGTCCAGTTCTACCTTAACAAAGTCAAGGTCGCCTTTTGGCCAAACTTCATACGAAGGTGGGTGGGCTACGATGAAGCTGTCTTTGCCAATTACATAATATTTGATATCGCTGGCACTTAGTTTAATTTCGTTTGCCTTTGGGTTGTCTTTATAGATAATAAAGCCTTCATTTTTGATGGGGCCTTTGCCACCCGGATTATGTTGTATAAGCCCCGGTACTTGGTTGCCTTTAATATCGTAAAAATAGCCCGGCTGCCATTTTTGGGCAAAGGCTGCTGATGTAAGGGTTATAAAGCAGATAATAAGCGAGTACTTCATCGGGAATTATAATATTGAATATAACGTTGAGCCAAAGGAGATAGTGTATACGTATTAATTGCTGGTTTGCGTCGGCGGCTGATTTAACCAGTAATAGTCTAATAAGTCTTGAATGTCGCCATACTTATATGTTTTGTCTTTTATCTTAGCAACTACATCGGGTTTATTGCTCATGATAGCACTCATGATTTCAATGAAGTTGCTCTTTTCCAATTTGGTTAATAAGTCATGATCAACGCCGTAATAAAAAACTTTTTTGCTTCTCCTGAATGAAAAACCAATAGGTAAAGGTCCAATACCTCCGGCCGGAGCTGATCTGGTGGCGTAAGATGCAAACAGCTTGATTGGATTGTTCAAAATAACTGCTATAAACGGTGCTGTGGCAACTTGAATATCATGAGATACTACAAAACTGTCTGCACCCATTACAAAGCCTTTTATTTTTGATGATCGTACTTCTATTTCATTTTTCTTCTTCTTATCGTCTTTAAAATATAAGTGGTCATCTAACTTACTTGCCCATGTAGGCTCGGGAGGTGTCCATGCTATAAAGCCATTGAACTTTTTGTTATTTAGATCATAAACACGGCCTTCCACCCAATCACGACCAAACATTTGTGCTTTTGCCGAAAATGTAACACTCAAAATACACACTAAAAGTAAAATTGTACGCATAAGATTTAGATATTTGAAAAGCTAAATATAAAAAGAATAAGTAATGATGACTGTTGATTTTCGCAGCGATACGGTAACCAAACCAACCCCTGGCATGCTCGAAGCCATGTGGAGCGCCAAGGTAGGTGATGATGTTTTTGGGGAGGACGAAAGTATAAACGAACTGGAAGCTAAAGCGGCCGCCATGTTTGGCATGGAGGCAGGTATATTTTGCCCGTCGGGTACCATGACAAATCAAATTGCCATTAAGTGCTTCACTCAACCGCTGGACGAACTTATTGCCGATCAAACCGCCCATGTATATCGTTACGAGGGTGGGGGCATTGCTTTTAATTCGGCCGTATCTGCCCGTTTACTCAACGGTGAGCGTGGCATACTAACTGCCGAAATGATTGAACCGGAAATTAACGCAGAAAATATTCATTACCCACATACCAGCTTGGTGGTGCTGGAAAACACGGTTAACAAAGGCGGGGGGAAGTGCTACTCGCTCGAGCAAATTGCACCCATAGCACAGTTATGTAAAGCCCGGGGACTTAAATTGCATCTTGATGGTGCGCGAATATTCAATGCACTGGCTCATACCGGCGACAATGCTGTTGATTATGGTCAGCACTTCGATGGTATATCAGTGTGCTTGTCTAAAGGATTGGGTGCACCTGTAGGTTCGGTTTTATTGGGCAATAAGGCAACCATTAAATATGCCCGCCGCTTGCGCAAGGTATTTGGTGGGGGCATGCGCCAGGCCGGCTTCCTGGCTGCGGCAGCAACTTATGCACTCGATCATCATGTAGAAAGGTTAAAAATTGACCACAAACATGCCCAGATACTAGCCGACGAGTTAGCCCAATGTGCATGGGTAACCAGCGTAATGCCAACCGAGACCAATATTGTTTTGTTTGACACCGAAGGCCCGGCCGATGTGGTGGTAGCCAAGTTATTGGAAAAAGGTATTAAGGCCGGATATACCGATACCAAACGCATTCGTTTGGTGACACATTTGGATATACATCCTGAGCAAATAGAATATGCGGTAAGTGTTTTTAAGAGCCTATGAGTCGATAGACTATAAACGATGTTTCAAAATGGCTGAAACAAGCAGCGATACGATAACTTCACACTATGGACTATGGACTATGGACTATGGACTATGGACTATGGACTATGGACTATGGACTATGGACTATCAAAACTTAAATACAACTGTGCTGTTCTTTATATCATATGAACCGCCTCCTCCAAAAACTCGAAAAAATAGGCCGCGACCCTAAGATCACCGCCAAAGCCGCCGGATTAAGATACGTATCTGATACATCGCCCGGCTACACGCGCAAGGCATCAGGTAAAGGCTATACCTATTTAGATAAGGATGGTGCTGCGGTTAAAGATAAAGAGTTGATTCAGCGGTTCAACAAGCTGGTTGTTCCACCGGCTTATACCAATGTTTGGATCTCGCCTTATGAGAACAGTCACCTGCAATTTACAGGTACCGATGCCGCAGGAAGAAAGCAATACCGTTACCATGCCGATTGGAATAGATTGCGTAACCAATCCAAATATCATCGCCTGCAATCGTTTGCTACGCATTTGCCGGCTATACGGCAGCAGGTAGATGCCGATCTGAGCCGGCCCAAACTTGATCATGATAAGGTATTAGCATTAGTGGTGCGCTTAATGGAATTAACCAGTATTCGTGTGGGTAACGAATCGTATAAGAAACTTTATGGCTCTTATGGCTTAACCACCATGCAAGACAAGCATGTGAAGATAGAGGGTACCAAAATCAACTTTGAATTTAAAGGCAAAAAAGGTGTTTACCATAAAATAGACCTGCAAAGTAAAAAGCTGGCCCGTTTGGTTAAACAATGTCGTGATATTCCGGGTAAAGAATTATTTCAGTATTACAATGATGAAGGCCAGCGCTGCACCATTGATTCGGGCGATGTAAATGCTTACTTGAAACAAATAACAGGGGAAGACTTTACGGCCAAAGATTTTCGTACCTGGGCGGGTAGCGTAAGTTCTTTATATGCCTTTAAAGAGGCCGGCGAGTACGAAAATCAAACGCAATGTAAAAAGAATATTATCAGCGTGCTTGATGAGGTAGCCATCACTTTAGGAAACACCCGTACAGTATGTAAAAAGTACTACGTGCATCCAACAGTTATTAAAAGTTACGAAGAAGGTACGTTGTTTAAATATATTAAGGAACTGGATGAAGACAAAGATGTAAGGGCCTCAGAACTGAACACTGCCGAAAAAGCGCTGCTCGAAATTTTAGAAAAAGAAAAGCTGGCCGAAGCTAGCTAGTCTTAATTTTTACTTCCTGCCGGTCTTAAGGAGTTTGCCTTTGCGGCTTCTTTTGTGGTTACGATTACTACACCGTTTTTTCCTTTTTCGCCGTATATTAAGGTAGCAGATGCATCTTTTAAAACATCAATGCGTTCAATAGCCGATGCTTTTAAGCTTTTGATTACGGTTACTTCCGCAGGTTTTCCATCAATAATGTAAAGAGGGTCGTTAACACCCGATATTCCTTTTATTATAATACCTGGCTGCTCATCCAAGATATTCTTTGCGGTAATGTCATGTTTAAGGCTCCAATCCCTTGTTATATCGTTAGCTGTAATACCATGCTTTGTGCTAATAGCAACAATCGGTCTTTTGCTTCCATTCACGCTGTCCATAAATGATTTTGGATAGTGTTTCGAATATTCAACAGACGCTATATTTACTTGCCCTACGTATTTATTTGCTTTGCCATTTTCGCTATAGCTGGCACTACCCGTTACCGTAACCGATCCTCCTAACTTAGAACTATCCTTGGTATTCATTATCGTAATAGAATTTAATGAACCTTTAGGCGGAGTTATATTGTAAATGCCGGCCTCTTTAGCAGAGGCAGTACCTTTAAGGTCACTAATTTGCTTTAATAGACTTTTAACAACTTCTGAGTTTTCACCGGCTTTTGTTATGATCAATACTCCACCTTTATTGGCGCCTTTACCAAATATCTTACTTGAGTTTAATTCGCTAAATATGTTTATGCTTACAATATCATTAGGGTTTATATTGGTCATTTCGCTGGCGTTAACAGGTTTACCGTCAATAACGTAAAATCCGCTGTCTGGACCAGTAAAATGCATTTTTGCGGCAGGTTTGTATTTAGGTGTATCGGCTGTAAAACTTATTCCAGCCAATTTAATAGTGGTGTCTATCTTGCTTTTTTTACCAGCGGCAGCAGTAAGATTTGTTGCACCGTCTTTTACTTTGTCTGCTGAAGCCAATCCCTCCGTATTATCCGGGATGTGGTTCAATGTTAAACTGACCGCAGTAATTGCTTTTTCTGTTGCCTTTTTTACTTCGCGAGCTCCTTTTTTTAATAATTCGGCTTTAGTGGTGCCAAAGACTAAAACCAAAGCCAAAACGGCCGGGGCAATAAGGCCGTAGCGGCTTAAATTATAAGCCGAAGATCTTTTTGAGTTCATCATTATAATTCGTTTTTTTATGGTAGATATATTGAAATGATTTACCATGGCATTGGGCGATGTATTAAAGCTGGCATACAATAAGCTGTACTGATAGCTTTTAGCATCAATACCCTGTTGCAGTATTTTGCGGTCGGTTATAAATTCGAGGTTTTCGGCCACCGCTTTTTTCATAAGCCAAACGCCTGGGTTAAACCAGTAAAACACCAGGCTAATTTCGGCCAGTAAAATATCTAAGGTGTGCCACTGACTTACATGTACCTGTTCATGCGCTATGATAGAGCTCAATTCTTCGGCACCATGATGGTGTGGGTTTATATAGATGCTTTGCCAAAAAGAAAAAGGGTTAGCCTCGTCACTTATTACTCTAACCTTATAATTGTCTATAGTAGCGGGTTTAGAACGGCGGTAAATTTGCAACAGCGATATAAACTGCAGGGCTAATCGCAAAGCCATAAAAATAACACCTGTCCAAAAAACGATAACCAGCCATTCCCAATAGTTAGTTTGGGCAACAGGTTGAGCAAAATTGGCTGCACGTATGTTGAAATTTATAACGGCCACCTGTATGGGCTCTACTAATTTTTCGTTCCGTTGCATTATAGCGGTAAAGTCAATTAGCGGGTATAACGACGAGAATAGTATAGCCGTAATTAGGTACACCCGGTTAAGCGTGTAAAAGGTTAAGCGCCTTAAAACCGTATAATAGCAAAGGCAGAACAGCAACAAGGCTATATTTACTTTTAACAGGTACATGAGTATAGCAGGCATAACGGTTACTTTTTAGGGTTTTCAATCATTTTGATGATCTCTTGTAATTCATCAGTGCTTATTTTTTTGTTTTGAGCAAAAAACGTAACCAGTTCTTTGTAAGAGTTTTGAAAGTAGTTGTTTACAAAGCCGTTCATAAACCGCTTCTTGTAATCTTCCTCTTTAATTAAGGCTGAGTACTTGTAACTGTTGCCTAATTTATCCCCCCGTAAAAATTCTTTACGTTCCAGGTTTTTTATTGTAGAAGCAAGGGTAGTATAGGGGGGCTTAGGCTCTGCCATTTGGTCTAAAAAGTCTTTAATAAAACCTTCGCCCATTTGCCATACTACTTGCATGACATCCTCTTCCTGTTGTGATAATTTTTCCATTTCTACGATAACTTCGTAAATCTACGAAACTTTCGTAAATAACAAATAGATTGTTAAAATATTTCAAAACTACAATGGCTAACCCCATCAAACCTTTCGTACAAAAGATGATATATTAAAAATCAAGCAAGATTTACTTTAAGTCATAAAAAAGTCTATTTTATAAGAAAATCGTTTTTAATTTTTGCTTTTTTTATGATTTTGTATGTTTATTTATTAATACTGATGAATAATTTAAGTGTTTTATATAAAATGATTAAAATAACTTATATTTATGACGTAATATTTTACATAATCAAGCGAAAGTTTTGAAATCTATCTCAAGACGTGATTTTTTAGGCCGGGGAGCTATGTTAACTGGCGCTGCGTACCCGGCCATGATGGCTTTAGGGATGCTAAAAGCGGCACCCGCTCACGCTTACAATTTAGAAGGTAAGGGTAACGGCAAAAGAGTTATTATACTTGGAGCCGGTTTAGCGGGTATGACCTGTGCTTACGAGTTAACCAAATTAGGCTATAACTGCACCGTTTTAGAAGCCCGAGAACGGACCGGTGGCCGATGCTGGAGCATTCGAAATGGCAGTAAACATGGTGAGTTAGACAAGCCCGCAGTTACTGCCAGTTTTGATGAAGGCTTATATTTTAATGCAGGCCCGTCGCGTATACCGCACCATCACCAGTTAACGCTGCATTATTGTAAGGAACTGGGTGTGCCTATTCAGGTATATAATAACGTGAACGAAAGCGCCTATTATTATGCAGAGGGTAAAGGCCCGCTTTCTAATAAGAAGATCCGTAACCGCGAGGTTCATAACGACATTCGTGGCTATATGACCGAAATGATGGCTAAAACCATGGATCATGGAAACCTTGATGCGGGATTGACTAAAGAAGATGCTGAAAAAGTAATTGAATACCTGATGGCCGAAGGCGGCCTCGACATAGATAAATTGTATAAAGCTTCGGCCCGGCGCGGTTACCTGGAATCACCGGGCGCTGGTAATCGCCCGGGCAAGATAGCTGACCCTAACAAACTGGCCGATTTGATACACTCCGGCCTGATGGACCCCGATTTTTATAACGTGGCCGAGTATACCTATGAGCTGCAAATGACCATGTTTCAAGCCTTAGGCGGTATGGATCAGATAGCTAAGGCGTTGGAAAAGAAAGTGGCTCCAATGCTCAAGATGAGCGCCGAGGTAACTGCCATCACCAATTTGCCCGAAGGTGTGAAAATTACTTACAAAGACGCTAAGGGCGAGCAAGTGATCAATGGCGATATGTGCATTTGCACGCTACCGCTGCCTGTGCTGAGTAATGTGAACAACAACTTTTCGCCCGAGGTAAGTAAGGCTATTGATTTTATTAGCTATAACCAAACTGGCAAAATAGGCTTGCAGTTTAAACGACGTTTTTGGGAAGAAGATGAAAATATTTATGGGGGTATTACGCATACCAATAACGATTTGACTCAGATATTTTACCCGTCTTATGATTACCTGAGCAAAAAAGGAATCTTAATTGGCTACTATAATTTTAACGAGAAGGCCGAACGTGTGGGCGAATTGAGCTTTACCGACCGCGAAAAGCTGGCTTTGCAAAAAGGCCGACTTATACACCCGCAATACGACCAGGAGTTTGAACGCTCGTTTTCGGTAAGCTGGCACAAAACCAAGTATAACCAGGGTGGCTGGGCGGTTTACAGTAATACCACCCGCAAAGACTATTATCCGGCGCTGTTAAAGCCCGATAAAAATGTGTATTTCGCAGGCGAGCACTTAACATATTTAAACGCCTGGATGGCCGGGGCATTTGAATCAGCCAGGAGTGTGGTAGCATCACTGCATGGACGTGTTACCGAGGCAAGAGTGGCTTACCCCGATACTAACGTCAAAGGATAGAATCAGCACAATTCAACAAACAATACAACCATGGCAAACTCAATTAACCGCAGAAACTGGATCAAAACAAGCGCCTTTATGGCCGGTAGCGTCACTTTTTTTTCAGGCGCGCTCAGTAAACTTTCGGCAATGCCGGTGAAGGTTAAATCTGCTTTTTTTGGTTCCGACCGCGTTATTGAGCAAAATCTGTTACAGGGCGCACCGGTAATGAAAGCCAGGCTCTCGGCCAACGAAAATCCGTTTGGTCCGTCGCGCGCTGCTAAAAAGGCTTTGATGGATGCCATGGAAACCAGCTATCAGTATCCTTTCATGAAAAGCCGCGAACTGATAGGGAAAATTGCCGAATTCGAAGGTGTGAAACAAAGCAACATTTTGATGGATGCCGGTTCCAGTCCGTTGTTACATGCCGCTGCTATGTACTACGGAAAAAATGGAGCTGAAATCATTACCGGTGATCCGTCTTACAACGATTTACCATCGACCGCTGCCGAACTGGGCAGTAAAGTGATCAAGGTGCCCTTAACTGCAGATTATAAGCTTGACCTGGACGCTATGGAAGCCAAAGTAGGCCCTAACACCGGCTTGGTATACATCTGTAACCCTAATAATCCAACAGCCACTATTGTTGATACAAATAAATTGAAAGGCTTTTGTGAGCGCGTAAGCAAAAAAGCGGTGGTGTTTGTGGATGAAGCTTATATTGATTACCTGCCCGACCCACAAGCATCGAGCATGATGAATGCTGTTAAAGCCGGGCAGAACATAATTGTTGCCCGCACCTTTTCAAAACTATACGGCTTTGCCGGCTTGCGTTGCGGCTACATAGTAGCCCAGCCTGAAGTGGTTAAGATTCTGTCGAGCTATGCAACCGGTATGATGAGTTTATCGGCCACTACGGTAGCTGCCGCTGCCGCTGCCTATCAGGAAAAAGAATTTTTACAGGATGCTTTAAAGAAGACCATGGCTTCTAAAGAATTCTTGTATTCGGTGCTTAAAAAAGAGGGGTACACTTATATTCCATCATCAGCCAATTTTGTGATGTTTCCCATCAATATGGATGGCGCTAAGTTTTCGCAGGAGATGAACAACCGTGGGGTAAGCATCAGGAACTGGAAATTTAACAACAAAGACTGGTGTCGCGTAAGTATTGGCCGTATGGACGAAATGCAAGCCTTCGCCGATGCCTTTAAACAACTATCTTAAATATTAACTGACCTTAATATATACCCAACTCGCCATTGTATTTATAGCAATGGCGAGTTTTACATTTTATTGAATTATAATGCGTAAAACTACACTTACTTTTCTACTGGCCTCTTCATTCTATTTAGTACAGGCTCAAACCAAGGTGAACCCTCGTCCACTTACCATGGCCGAGTATGATAAAGCTAAAACCTTTGCTATAGCCGATTTGGATAAGGATAGCTATGTGAAATTTGAAAATATTTACATCCTTGACCGTTACGAAGCCCGCAAACCCTACTTCATCACCGGAGATGATGGCCTTAAAAAACGAATTGACCTGTACAAACTCATTGCTAAAGAAGGCATGCAGGAAATTGGCCTGATGGTATTCTATACCAACGAAAAAGGTAAAGTATACAAAGCCCTGGTGCCCGATTTTACAGCCGATGGCAAAATATGGGAAAAGTATTTTCAGGATATTGATAACATCAACAAAGAGGAAAAGAACTTCATCTTGAAGTTATCCTACATTTTATCCAAAGAAATGAGCTTTCAGCAGTACAAAGTGCTGAATGGAGGTAAGGAAATGAAGGAAGAGGGTGCTACTTATGGTAACGACATCTGCTTCCCGGGTAATGAGGTAGTACAAATGGCTAACGGAGCCAAAAAGCTTTTAAAGGAAGTAAAGGCGGGTGACGAGGTACTTACTGTAGATCCGGCTACCCATCAATCAAATATTGTAAAGGTTAAAGAGTTGACTACGCATGAAGCTAAGAACTATGCTATAACGCATCTTACCCTGGTATCGGCGAAGACCATTAATACGGCCTTCGGTATGGAAGTAAGGCTGACCGGTAAGTTGCTGCAAGCCACGCCCAATCACCCCATGATGACCAAAGAAGGTAACTGCAAAATAGGAGAGGTGACCGAAGGACAGGAAGTTTTATGCCTGAACGAAAAAACGGGTAAGTATGAGGCTTACACTGTGCTGCAAAAAACCGAAAAGGCAGGTGGCATACAAAAGGTTTACAATATGGTAGCCGATGGCGGCACCACGTTCCTAATGAATGGCGTTATGGTAATGCAGAAATAGTCACTTTGTTAAGTGGTGAGTGATTGTGCGATTTTACTAAAGGCAAACAAATCGAAAGCTTTAAGTCTTTAATTTAGCAATTGATAATTGATCAACAACTCACTACTTAACTACTCACCAAGATGCCTTTCAGAACAACAGTTATTACAGGTGCAACCTCGGGTATAGGTAAAGAAACCGCTTTAGCTTTGGCCAAAAAAGATCATGCCTTATATTTGTTGGTACGTAATGTTGCTAAAGGCGAGGAACTAAAGAAGGAAATTATAGAACAGTCGGGCAATCGTAGCGTCTTTGTGATTCATTGCGATTTGGCAGATATGCAAACGGTTAAGCAGGCTGCCGATGAGTTGAAAGGTAAATTAATAGCCATCAATGTGCTCATTAATAATGCAGGTGGTATTAACCCAAGTCGACATGAAAGTAAGGACGGTATAGAGCTTACCTTTGCCATGAATCATTTGGGGCATTTTTTACTAACCATGAGCTTGTTACCGTTGCTGCAAAAGGGACAGGCACGCGTAATTAACGTAAGTTCGGAAGCACATAAAATGGCAAGGCCACAATTGTTGAACGATGTGCAATTTAAACAAGACTATTCCTCCTGGAAGGCTTATGGTCTTGCTAAACTATCTAATATATATTTTGCAAAAGCATTGGCCGAAAAGTATGCCCAAAGTGGTATTACAGCCTATGCGCTTCACCCTGGCGTGGTAAAGTCTGACTTTTGGAGCGGTATGGGCGGCTTGAACGCTATCCTTAAAATTTTAGCGTCGCCTTTTATGATTACCCCGCGTGAAGGTGCCCAAACTTCGATTTACCTGGCAGGCCAAATTAAATTAAGTCCTAAGTTAAACGGGCAATACTTCAAAAAAAGCCAGGTAGCTAAAACAACTTTAGCTGCTCAAAATGCATCAGCTCGTAACAAACTATGGCAAATAAGCGAGCAATTAGTTGCTCCGTTCTTAACTTGATTTTTTTCTTAATAACTGCTAAGCTATTCGTTCTGTTGTAATGATTTACATTGTCTATTGTTTGTATGTTTATCACTATAATGTTACAACATTAATTGTGTCATAGTTATGTCATGCAGGTTAGAAGTGCTATATTTAGCTCAATCTAAACACTGACTAAATATATGCTGCACGGAAAAAAAATCATGGTAACTATAGGCCTGCTTTCGGCCGTGGTATTGGTGTCTGCCACATCAATAAAACAGAACAAACCTGAAGAAGAAAAGAAATTTAAAAACCTAAAAGTTCTTCCAAAGAACATTACCGAAAAGCAACTTGATGCGGTAATGGACACTTGGAAGCTTTCATTAGGAGTGCAGTGCGGCTTTTGCCATTCGCGTAACGAAGAAACCAAGAAAATGGATTGGGCACTCGATGCCAAGCCCGAAAAGGAAATGGCACGCCAGATGTACCGCATGACCTCAAATATTAACAAAAAATATTTTAAAGCAGGTAAAGACTCTATAGGTATGGTGATGGAAATGGGCGTAAACTGCAACATGTGTCATAAAGGGGGTGCGCATCCAGAAGTTAAAGCACCTGAACCTATGCGCCGTGGCCCACGCCCACAAGGCCCGCCACCTGCCCAACAGCCGGCTACACCGCCAGCACAACAGTAATGTTTTACAATTAGCTTGGTTGAAGAGTATTTGCTAACTCTTCAACCAATGCTATTTGTGCCGGGATCAATTTAGTTTTAGCGGTAGCTATATCAAACCAGCCTCCCCGGTCAACTTCAGGTATGGTAATCCATTTACCCGACTTGTAAGGATGTTCTATTTCAAAGGTGTTACTCGTTATTTTATCTACGTCTATATCACCTTCTACAGCCCAGGCATGTACCAGCTTTCCATTCTTGTATTTAATGCTTTGCAGTGGTATAAATTTACCGTTTACAATTTGACCTGTCTCTTCTTCAAACTCACGTTTGGCCGCCTCTAAAGGGTCTTCGTCGTGTTCAAATTCTCCTTTAGGTATACTCCAAACACCCAAATCTTTTTTTACATAGTAGGGCCCCCCGGGATGAACGAGAAAAACCTCCAGCAATGCTGAAGGTTTTCGGTATAATAGTATTCCTGCACTTTGTTTAGGCATAAGTTAACCTGTGTTTATTAGGCAGTTAAGAATTTATTTAAGTGGGCATACAGTACAATATCTAAACCGTAAACATCCGATCTAAATTGTAGCGTACCACTATCATCGGCCCAGCAGGTAACATAAGTTAAGTATACAGCTGTCTTTTTAGGTAACTGAATATCCGATGGATCTGGTTTATCCATGCTCATATACTGCGCAATTTTATCGTATTGATTGCCATCGCCAAACAAAGCATGAGCCAAATCAAGCGGACGTTCTACACGTACGCAACCATGACTTACGGCACGCATGGGCTTATCGAAAGCTAATTTGGCAGGGGTGTCGTGCAGGTAAACGCTGCTATTGTTTTTAAACAAAAATTTGATCTTACCTAAGGCATTATCATCACCCGGGCGTTGTTTAAAAGAGTAATCAGCCTTATTAGCCGACGCCCAATCAATAGTTTCAGGGTTATCAACTAGTTTGCCACCTTGGTATACATCAATATTTTTGTTGGATAAATAGTAAGGATCTTGTGCTGCCTGTACCATGATCTCTTTGCTGGCAATGCTTTCTGGAATGTTCCAAACCGGGTTAACCTGTACCTGGTAAATCATGCTGTTCAACTGTGGTGTCTCGCGTGAAAAAGGACGGTCTTTTTTGTCGCTTTCATCATACTCCACCAAGTTATCTGCACGGTCAATATTACGGCCTTCGCCTACACAAACTTTCATGTTCATAGTCGATTTACCATTTTCAACAACATCCAAACGGAAATCAGGTATGTTTACCAATACATATTTGTTTTCTGATGGCTTGTTTTTCCAACGTAAACGCTCCAGGTTTACTTTCAAAATACGGTCAGTTTCTTCGGCAGTTTTTCCCGGTACCTGTACGTTTTCTTTTAACGCTTTCTGCAGAGCTAAGTATTGTGGGCTTTTCGGCTGCACACTATCTAAAAAGCTTTTAATGTTGCTGATGCTAAACACCTTGCTCATAGATGCACTATCGGGGCGTTTGGTAGCAGTGTAATAACGGGCGTATATTTTACGGGGACTAATTACACCATATTGCAGCGCGTTGGTATAATTAATCAATGAGTTTGCCAGCATCACTTCTAACTCAGCCATAGTTTGGTAGGCTTCTTCAGTAGTTTTGATGGCGTCTTTGCTGTAAAACTTGTTTACCAGGTTATTAACCTGATCGGCTTGGAACATTTTTGGATCTAAGCCATGTTCGCCAGAGCGTTTAAGGTAACTGGCCAGAGTCTTTAAGTCTTCACCGGCCATGTGGTCCAAAACCAACACAGGATCATGACCGTTTTGCTCGTAAAAGGTAGTAATTTGTACCGGGTTTTGAAGCAATTTTTTCTTCTCGGCCAATACCTTTGTAAACACCGGCTCAAAGCCTTCGGGGGTAACTTTATTAAATGCTTTGTTTTTATTTACCTTGTAAATGGTTTGAGCCATATCTGACCGTTTGGTATTCTTACAGCTCTCAAAGGTTATGAGCAGGGTGCATATTGCCAAAACGGGCATAAGCCATTTAGCTTTTCGGAAAGTATTGTTTCGTATCATAGGGATGAGATAATTTATCATCCACTATAAGCAATGACTGTACCATATGTTTGCTTGTTAAGATGAATTGTAGTTAAGATATTGATATATAGCTGATTGTATTGTTATATTTAATTGACATTATTAAATAGTTGATATTTTATTCTCATCTTCAAATCAATTTTCTTATACTTTAAGCTAGGCGCTAATAGGTTATTATTGGTGTAACACTAAATTTGTATATGGCAAATAAACTACCCGAAGTATGGCTGCGCGGGCCACTGCCCAAAATGCCGGTTCTGTTGCAACCGGTTGCTCATGCTCTACTGCAGGCGCGCGAAGAGTTGAACGAACTCATGGCCCGCTTTCCTGATAAACTACTTTGGAAAAAGCCTGCAGGCCTTGCGTCGCCCGGATTTCATCTTCAGCATTTAAGCGGTGTATTAGAACGGCTATTCACTTATGCCCGTGCCGAAAGTTTGAACGAAGAGCAATTGAATTATTTGGCTAATGAAGGCAAGCCACCGGTTAATGATTTTACCAGCGAAGATTTAGTGCAGTATTTTAACAGACAGGTAGATCTTGCTTTAGCCCAATTGCATCAAACCAATGAACAAACACTAACTCAGGTTAGGGGAGTAGGCAGGGCACAAGTTTCATCTACCGTTATAGGCTTATATACGCATTCGGCCGAACATACCATGAGGCATTTGGGGCAGTTGCTGGTTACGGTGAAGGTGTTAACGCATGAGGGATAAAATATTTGTTTTTAAGAATTAGCTTACAATTGAACGAGTATTAGCTTTGTAGGCCTACGATTGCAAAACGCTTAAGATATAATAATGCCATGTCAGTCTGAACTTATAGAAGACTTCGCAAGGCGTACAAGTCTTCGACAAGCTCAGATTGACAAAACTTGCCCATAAAATTGATTGAGCTAATCCTGATACCTTTCTATAATAGCCTTTAGTTCGCTATAATGATGAATGTGGTGTGTAGCATGTTTGTCTTCATACTCGTTCATACGGTCATACAATACAGTGGGCATTTTTAAATCGTTGCCTGCTTTAATTTCCGATTCCGGATCATCGCCAATAACTAAAACTTCTTGTGGATTAAGGTTGTATTTTTTTATAATGCGCTCAAATACTTCTTTTTTGGTATCTTCTGTTGTCTCGGGGTCGTTCACTACAATTTCCTGGTAGTCGGTTTCTATATTCAGCATTTTTATCTTGCTCCACTGCATCTTGGTAAAGCCCATGGTAACCAAATGTTTACCAATAGCAAGCTCTTTAACGAGAGCGTAATCGTCAAATAGTGTTATTGGTTTATTATAAGTAGTTTCACGCAGTATATCGGCTCCTTCTTTGGTCAGTTCTTCGTTAAAATTGTATTCCTCAGCAATTTTTTGCCATGCTTTTTTGCTCATCAGTTTCCTGATCTCCTGAATGTTTTCTTCGCCTACTTTATCTTTATGCTTTTCCAGTAGTTGGTAAATGGGCTCAAATAATTCGTCGGTGATGGAGCTTGTTGGAAAAACGGTGTTGTCCATATCTAATATTAATGCACTGATCATAAGCGGTATGTTTGGATTTTTCTAACACACAAAAAACCTGTGGGTTTTAATTTAAATATATTAAGTTAACTCTGAGGTAACTTTAGCGCTCGTAGATACAGCAATGTGTCGCTCTTTTACCCGGTACAAACTTAAAAAGCCCAAGGCTGCTATACCACATATGATCACCAGCAGCCACCACAATAACGGGTAACCACTGCGCGCAATAGCCTCGCCGCCCAGCAACGGGGCAACTATTTGGGCAACCGACCAGGCCATGGAGTAAAGAGCTGCATACTGACCCATGTTGTTTGGATTGGCACGCGCCAGCCAAAATGTGTTCATAAACGGGATGCTCATGATCTCGCCAAAGGTGATGAATAGGATAATAATAAAGGCCGACCACCCTGCCACCGGTAGCATGTTAGTAAGCGCAAAGCCTAAAGCCATCATGATAATGCCAAAAGCCACGTATACCAAAGGATGGCGCCTGCCTTCAAGCTTGTGTATCAACACCATTTCTACAGCTATAATGAGCAGGCCGTTGGCCGACATGAGTACGCCGATAAAAGTTTCGTTAAAATGCCACTGGGTTTTGTAAAATACAGGTTGCATGGTAAACAGCTGGAAAAAGCAGGCGGCGAATAAAACGGTACATAGCAAAAAGAACAAGTAAACTTTGTCTTTATAAGCCGATAATACAGCAATTGTATTTTTACTTTGACCTATCACTTTTTTAACCGCTGCTCCGCGTGGCATTAATTTATAAAGAAGCATGGCTGATAGGATGTTAGTGCAACCATCTACCCAAAACAGTAAGTGATAATTTACCGATGCTAAAAAACCACCCAATGCGCCGCCAACTGCCCAGCCCAAATTTATGGCCAGCCGGTTAAGCGAGTAAGAACGGGTACGGTTTTCGGGCGTGCTGTAATGCGCCACGGCGGTGGAGTTTGCCGGCCTGAAAGCATCGTTACAAACGCTTAAAATAAAAGTGGTAATGCAAACCGACCAAAAGCTTTGCTGAAATCCCAACACCAGGAATAATATACCTCCGCTTATCAAAGCGCCTAACTGAACGTAATAGAATCCATATTTATCAGTGATCCGTCCACCCAAAAAAGCACCCGCTAAGGAGCCAAATCCAAACATCGACAATACTATACCCGCTTGTGCAATGGTGAAATGCAGTTGCTGTGTGCAATAAATTGACATGAAAGGCAACACCATGGTGCCTGCGCGGTTTACCAGCATAACCACCGACAAGTACCAGCTGTTACGCGATAAGCCTGAGTAGGCATTTTTGTACAATTGTAACGTATAGGCTAACATGAGTAGTAAAGGTAATGTATAGAATCTGTATTAGTTGTTGATCTTAAGTTGGCAATTAGTCAGTATGAGCTTGTTGGATACTTACGAAGCGGCAAGTTTTCCACAGGTTCAGCATAATAATATCAAATACATATTAAAACAAAAAAACCACTGCTTGTTTAAAGCAGTGGTTTTATAACATTGGTATCTTTATGAATATCAGATACGGGTAATGTCGGCACCTAATGCTTTAAGTCGTTCGTCTATGTGCTGATAGCCGCGTTCAATTTGCTCAATATTATAAATTGTAGATTGTCCTTGGGCAGATAGTGCGGCAATTAATAATGACACCCCGGCACGAATATCGGGAGAGGTCATCGAGATTCCGCGCAGTTGTACCTGCTTATCTAAACCCATTACGGTAGCACGGTGCGGATCGCATAACACAATTTGTGCACCCATATCCAGCAATTTGTCTACAAAGAACAGGCGGCTTTCAAACATCTTTTGGTGAATTAACACCGAGCCCTTAGCTTGTGTAGCCACCACCAATACAATGCTGATCAAATCTGGCGTAAAGCCTGGCCAAGGAGAATCGGCAATGGTCATGATAGAACCATCGATAAAACTTTCAATTTCGTAATGTTCTTGTGCAGGTATGAAAATGTCATCGCCACGCAGTTCCAGCTTGATGCCTAATCTCCTGAAAGTATCGGGGATAATGCCCAGTTCTTTATACTGTACGTTTTTAATAGTAATTTCTGAGCCAGTCATGGCAGCCAGACCTATGAAAGAGCCTATCTCGATCATATCGGGCAGCATGCGGTGCTCAGTGCCATGCAATTCGGTTACACCCTCAATAGTTAACAGGTTTGAACCAATGCCGGTAATTTTAGCACCCATGCGGTTCAGCATTTTGCAAAGCTGTTGCAAATAAGGCTCGCAGGCGGCATTATAAATAGTAGTAATACCTTTGGCTAATACGGCAGCCATTACAATGTTTGCAGTACCCGTAACCGAGGCCTCATCCAACAAAATGTAAGTGCCTTTTAAGTCAGAGGCATCTACTTTAAAGAAACCGTCCTCGGGGTTATAATCAAAACGGGCACCTAATTTTTCGAAACCTAAAAAGTGTGTATCTAAACGGCGGCGGCCAATTTTATCGCCACCCGGTTTAGGGATAGAGGCTTTACCAAAACGGGCCAACAACGGACCAACGATCATGATAGAGCCACGCAAACTGCCACCTTTAGACTTGAATTCCTCAGAGTGAAAGAACTCAAGATCAATATTGGCTGCTTCAAAAGTATAAGTATCGGCATCCAAACGCTCAACGGTTACGCCCATATCGCCCAAAAGCTCAATGAGTTTATTTACGTCCTTGATATCGGGTATATTGCTGATGGTGATCTTCTCGCTGGTTAATAATACGGCAGAAAGTATTTGCAAAGCCTCGTTTTTAGCGCCCTGCGGTATAATTTCGCCTTTTAGCGGTTTACCACCATTAATTACAAATGCATTTTTCATATATTCCAAATAGTGTTTAACAGACACTATGACTGTATTTGTTTCTGCAAAGATGTTTAAAAAAAAGAAACAAGAGCTAAGAATCAAGAAACAAGACCTAAAATATTGAAATAAATATAAAGCCAGGAAACAAAATTTCTCAAGCAAATGAAAAATCTTGGTTCCTGGCTCTTGTTTCTTGTCTCTTTTTCTTAGTATTTTCTTGAGCCGCCGTTGCTGCGGTTTTGGTTGTTGCTGCGGTTTTGTTGTCCGCCGGGACGGTTTTGCTGCCCGCCTGTGCGGTTTTGTTGTCCGCCGCTTGTGCCGCGGTTTTGATTATTACTACGGCTCTGATTATTGGTGCGCGTATTTTGTACCGGTGTGCGGTATTCAACGCGGGCCAAGTTCACATTATCTTCCAGCTTCAATTCACCGTTTGAAAGTTCGCGCAAATCGGCTAAAATACTTTCGTCGGTCACCGAATCTTTGTTCCATTGCACATAAGCCATTTTCATGAAGTTGGCAATGGCCTGCACCATGTGTTGCTTGCGGGCAGGTTCGTCAATAGCTTTGGCCTTAGCTATCATCAGCTCAATGGTTTTGCCATAATGCTTGTACCTGATGCGTTTATTTGGGTAACCTAATGGTTCGGGCTTGATGTGTATAGCCTCAGGCGATGGTAATGGGTAAGGCGAATCTACATCTATCTTATAATCAGATATAATGTGCAGGTGATCCCAAAGCTTGTGTTTAAAATCGGCCACATCGCGCAAATGCGGGTTTAAGAAGCCCATTAAGTCAATTACTACGTTAGCATAACGGTTACGTTCTTCTTTGGTAGGCAGTGCAACAATGTATTTGACCATGTTTTGCACATTGCGGCCATATTCGGTTAATAAAAGCTTGCTACGGGTGGAATTATAATCAAAATCAGCAGGCGTTACTTTTTGAGCCATGTATTTAGTTAAGTAAGGGTTTTAGTCAGTCCCGCTACCTTAAAAAAGAGGTAAACAAGCGGGCTATAAGATTTGATAAGTTACAAATATATCTGAGTAACGCAAATATAAACTAAATTGTGTGGGTGCAGCTACAATTATGCACACAATTTTGTAAAATATTTTACAACAGCCGGTCATTTTAAAGGTTATAGTATTATTCAACAATTATATGCAACAGCACATTTATATTAAACACATAGATATTTACCGCTTTAGCATTGCAATGGAACCCTTTACCATTGCTACCGGTACTATGCGGTATGCCCAAAATGTGCTCATTCGTATTCATACAGATGCAGGCTTCTACGGGGTGGGTGAGTGCTCGGCCTTCCCCATGATTGTTGGTGAAACACAGGATACCTGCCTGGCCATGGCCCGCGATTTTGCCAAACTGTGGGACAGTCAGGATGCGCTCGATATCCCGGCACGTATGCAGCAATTGCATGATTTTACCGCCGGTAACTATACCATTAAAAGTGCCTTTGACATGGCGCTGTATGATATTGCCGCTAAAAATGCGGGACTGCCTTTATATAAGTTTTTAGGTGGACAAAAGCGCGAGGTGGAAACCGACATCACCATAGGTATTGCCGACCCCGAGGCAATGGCTCAAAAAGCAATAAAATTTAAAGAAGGCGGAGCTACCATACTTAAAGTAAAGTTAGGTAAAGATGCACAGCAGGATGTTGAGCGTATGAAAAAGATTAGGCAGGCTATAGGCCCGCAAATGCTTATCAGGATTGATGCCAACCAGGGTTGGAGCTTCGATGATGCCGTGTATGCCTTGCAGGCCATGGGCGATTTGGGTGTGGAGTTTTGCGAACAGCCTATGCGTACCTGGTACAATAGCCGCCTGCCCCAACTCATGCAGCTATCGCCAGTTAAAATTATGGCCGATGAAAGTGTTTACAGCCATCATGATGCTCGTCAGCAAATAGAATCTGGCTCTTGCCATTATATCAATATCAAACTGGCTAAATCAGGTGGTATATTGGAAGCTCTGAAAATTCATGATTTGGCTGCCGAACATCAGGTACCCTGTATGATGGGTGGAATGCTGGAAAGCCGCATTGCCCTGAGTGCCAAACTGCATTTGGTTTACAGTTGTCCCAATATTAAGTTTTTTGATATGGATACCTGTATGCTGGGTCACCTGGAAGACCCTTGTGTGGATGGGGTAACCCATAACGGCTATCATCTTCATATTAACGATACCCCGGGTATTGGTGCCGATGCCGATCCTGAATTTTTAGATAAGTGCGAGCATTGGCGAGTTTAGGTAATTTTAGTTCAAAGCTATTTTGCTGCAAACAAATATCTTAGCTAACACTTATAACGCAAGCAAGCTTGATTATTAACTATTTATCTGAAGACAATATGATATTTATTTGGAAAGGCTATGGTTTCTTAGTTCCGTTTATTGCTGCTGCAGTGGTTGCTATAACTACGCTCTTGCTTAGCGCCATTTTTCACCCCAAACAACCTTACGATGTATGCATTGGGGTATTGGCAGCCGCAGTAGCTATTTGGTATGCAGGAAACCACTTTAATTCGCCAGCTAAGGATAGGGTAATGATTGATAAAGCGACCGGACAAGAGTTTTTAATAAAGCCCGATCATTCCCTGTTTTTTATTAAAATGCAATACTGGGCTTATATTGTGGGGGCCATTGGTTTGTTCTTTCTGATTGCCGTGCTATTTAGCAGTAAATAGTTGTTGATTTTTACTGAAGTATATTGCTTAATGAATGGCAGGGAAAGAGATGCCTTTAATATTCCGGTACAGTTCCACAGCATACAGGTCTGTCATCCCTGAAACAAAATCGAGTACGCTTTGAATTTTCGAGTATACATCGGTGTTGCGGGTAATAAATTGCTTTGGAATAAGCGCAACTAACTTGGCATCGTACTTAGAATTGTTGTTGATGAGCGCCGGTATAAACTCTTCGAGTAAACCGCCCATAACTTTATAACCGGCTACCTCAATTTGCACAACTGATTGGTAGTTGTAGATTTTTTCTACAGATATTTTGCTGATGTTCATCCATGGTGTAAGGAAAGGCTCGTCTAATGCATCGGTAAGTCCTTGGTTGAACGTGCCGTTTAGTATAGCTTCCTGATTGTCTAAAAAAATCTGTGAACAGGCCGTAACCAGGTTGTTAATTGCCTTGGCGCGCATAATACTTACTTTGGCATCCTCGTCTTCAAATTCGGTTTCTAACCAGCTACCCATGCGTATGCTATTGCATATGGGCATCAGTAGCTCCTTTATTTTTTCATAGGAAAGTATTTTTAAGCGGTGCGCATCCTCTAAGTCAATAATACTGTAACAAATGTCGTCGGCGGCTTCTACCAGGTAAACCAATGGATGACGTTTGTAAATGAGCGGATGTTCGGCCTCCTTAATTAAACCCAACTCGTTGGCTACTGACTGAAATGCTGCCTGTTCAGATTGGAAAAAACCATATTTTTTTTGATGGATATTGCCCTTTACATGCCCAGCAATGGCAGCGCATGGGTATTTTACGATGGAAGCCAGTGTAGTGTAGGTTAACGCAAAAGCACCATTCCCTTTACCTGTAAAAGGATGTGTCAGAATGCGAAAAGCATTAGCGTTGCCTTCAAAATGGATCACATCCTGCCACTGTTCGTCCGTTAAATGTTCCTTGTATTTAATACCGTCTCCGTCGGTAAAATATCTCGACATAGCCGATTCGCCCGAATGGCCGAAAGCTGGATTGCCCATATCGTGAGCTAAACAAGCGGCTGCCACAATATTTCCTACCTCACTAATGAGCGGGAGGCGGATGTCAATGTCTGCTTCCTGCTTTTTAAGGTTGTTGTAGAAGATGGTTCCTAATGAGCGGCCCACGCTGGCTACCTCCAAACTGTGCGTAAGTCGGTTATGCACAAACACACTGCCAGGCAAAGGGAAAACCTGGGTTTTATTTTGCAACCGGCGAAATGGCGAAGAGAAAATTAAACGGTCATAATCTTTTTGAAATTGCGAGCGGTCGTAATCATGGTCGGCCTTGCTATCGCCTTGAACACCCCAGCGTTTTGCCGAGATCAGTTTTTCCCATTGCATCATAAGTGCTGCAATTTACAAGGAATATTTGAATGTGAATGTAGCAAGTCTTATAACAAACAAGCCGGCAAGTAATGCTTGCCGGTTTGTTTGTTTATTTATTATATGAAAAGCTTACTTACTCAACTCCGCATAGTGCTTGTAAAACAGCGGAATAGTTTCAATGCCTTTGTAGTAATTAAATATATCGTACTTCTCGTTAGGAGAATGCAATGCATCACTGTCTAAACCAAAACCCATGAGTACGGTTTTAATGCCTAATTCGGCTTCAAATAGAGCAACAATAGGTATGCTGCCGCCACCGCGTGTGGGTATGGGTTCTACGCCAAATGCTTCGGTAATTGCTTTTTGAGCAGCCTGGTAAGCCACGCTATCGGTAGGCGTTACCACCGGTTCTCCACCGTGATGAGGGGTAACCTTCACTTTTACATAAGGCGGGGCAATACGTATAAAGTGCTCGGTAAACAGTTGCGTAATTTTTTCTGAAGTTTGATTAGGTACCAAACGCATCGAAATTTTTGCGTTGGCTTTTGATGGTAGCACGGTTTTGGCGCCTTCGCCAATGTAACCACCCCATATGCCGTTAACCTCTAAGGTTGGGCGGGTACCGGTACGCTCCATGGTTGAGTAACCTGCCTCGCCCCAAACTTCGGCTATATCTAAATCTTTTTTGTATTCTTCTTCGTTGTAGGGAGCCGAGTTTAACGCTTTACGTTCTTCATCGGTTAGTTCCACTACATCATCGTAAAAACCCGGTATGGCAATGTGATTGTTTTCATCGTGCAACGACGCAATCATTTTAGCCAGTATGGTAGCCGGGTTAGCTACCGCTCCGCCATAAACACCGGAGTGTAAATCGCGATTTGGGCCAAACACTTCAACTTCCAGGTACGACAAGCCGCGCAGGCCGGTTTCCAGTGAAGGGGTTTCCATGCTGATCATAGAGGTGTCGGAGATCAATACCACATCAGCTTTTAACCGCTCTTTATTCTCTTTTACAAATATGCCCAGGTTGTTTGACCCAACTTCTTCCTCGCCTTCTATCATGAATTTGATATTACAAGGCAATGTGTTGGTTTGCATCATGAGTTCAAAGGCCTTTACATGCATGTAAAACTGGCCTTTATCATCACAAGCACCACGGGCATAAATCTTACCATCGCGAACCGTAGGTTCAAACGGTGGTGTTTCCCAAAGCTCCAAAGGATCGGGCGGCTGCACATCGTAGTGGCCGTACACCAATACAGTAGGCTTGGTACTGTCAATTATTTTTTCGCCGTAAACAATAGGGTAACCTGCTGTTTGGCAAACCTCAACATTATCTGCGCCTGCTGCGCGTAATTTTTCCGCTGTATAATCCGCTGTATTCAAAACAGCTTCTTTGTACTTCGGATCGGCGCTAACCGATGGGAAACGCAACAAGTCAAACAACTCGTCGAGCAAACGCTGCTTATTTTCTTCGATGTACTGTTTAATAATTTGCATATCTAAATTGCTAAGGCAACAAAGATATAATTTATAAATACCCAAACAGGTATATAAGCATCATCAAAAAATATCGCCGTAAAGTAAATTAATCCACACCGGGAATTATTTACCAACATTATATTGCTTTTCAAAAGGTAACTAATAACTTATGAAAGCTATTTTGCTGCTTGTTAAGGTATTATTTTACAGAGAAATCTTTACAATGCTTATTCACAATAAGTTTAAAATCATTTCGCAATAATTAAACTACCCTTAACTTCAAGGCTATATGTATATATTTGTATAGCCTATAATAAGCTAAAACTGTTATATTATAAAGCCTTGCAAAAATTGATATGAAATCAACTGATTAATTAAATTCCTCCGTCGGCTGTGCCTAAAACGTTTTTTGAACTTCGGGCAGGTTGTTTACTAAGCGAAGCTTTTGCTTCGGCCAACTTAATGGTTGCTACTGTAGTAGTTGTTGCGGGTTTTCCCTGCTGTACATCGCTCCATGAGTACATGGTGCCTGCGCCAACAAATAATGCAGAAAGTAAGATCAGCTTTTTCATAGAAACGGAGAATGAATTATTAATAAAAAACAGGGCCTTTAACAGATCACGGTTTTTTAGGAGGAGTAGGACGATCAACACCACCATCACCGGTACCTAAGCAATTTTGGCATTCTGAAAGTTCATCTTCAGTAGTAGCAGATAATGACTTGGCAACAGGAGTTACGTTGTTTTCTTTAGTGCAAGAAGAAATGATTCCGGTTGAAACAAAGAAAGCTGCGATTAAAAAAATCTTTTTCATAATAATATGTTTAATAGTGTTTTATGTGTGTTATTTAAAGTAACACTGCAAATGTAAAGAAGTTTTTAATATCGCCAAAAAAATAAAAAAATAATTTTTCGGCCTATTGCATCTCCATTCTTTATATATTTATAACATTTGATACGACATACCGTAATAAGGCCTAAATGAAGAGATTTTTTGCTTGTATAATTCTATTGATTGTTATTAGTAGCGCGTCATCGGCACGTGCCGGTATCAGTAGTATAAAGCAAGATACCACCCAGGTATTAGACTTAATTGCCAAGGGTTTTGACATGCGTTTAACCGACGCCTCGCAAACTGTAAAGTATGCCGATAAAGCTTTATCGCTGGCCAACAAAGTTAACTTTGCAAAGGGTGCTGCAGACGCATATCGTATTAAGGGTTTGGGCGAATATTATTTAGGCAATAGTGAAAGAGCAATTGAAAGTTATCTTCTCGCTTTGGATAAATATCAATCTATACAAAGCGTTATAGGTGAGGTTCGTATATATCTTAACATCAGCTCGTTATATATGAGCATTGATGCAGATAAATGTATTGAATATTTAAATTCGGCAATGGATCTTTACAAGTCGGGGAAGATTGCTAATCAAAATCTTTTAGCTTCTTTATACCTCAATTTCGGGAACATTTACCAGCTTCAGAAAAACTATTCCAAGGCTCTAAACAGTTACCAAAAGAGCTACAGCATTATCAATAATATTGGCAATCCTGAACTGGAGGTTACTTTGCTGCAAAATTTGGGTGTAATAAACTACTCAACCGGGGCAAAAGATAAGGCGAAAAAATACTTGTTTGATGCGTTGAACAAAGCCAAAGAGCTGGATCTGAATCAACGTGTAGCTCAGATCAACGTTACACTGGCCGAAATTTATGTGTCGGAACAAGATTATAATAGGGCCGAAGCCAGTTTAGTAGAGGGTAAGGCTTATGCTGCACTTGTGAAAAATGAGGGTGTTTTGCATGATTACCAATTGACTTCTTACCAATTGGAACTTAAACGCAAGAATTATGAGCAGGCGCTTAAATACTTGCAGGTTATTTATCAGCAGGATAGTATTAATTACTCTTCACGAACTTCTGCTGCCATCAGCCTGTCGCAGGCCAAATACCGTCAGGAAGCTTTGAGGCAAAAGAATGAACAAATATTACTCAGGCAGCATTATGACCGCATTATATTTATTGCCGTAGTTGTACTGGCTGTATTTTTAGTGCTGGTAATTGTACTGCTTATTAACAACGTAAAACGTAAGGCCGATACCAATAAAAAGTTAACGGCCTTAAACGCCGAAGTATCTAACCAAAAAGATAACCTCGACCGGATCAATCATCACCTGGAAGAGATCATTGACGAGCGCACAAAAGATCTTCAGTTGAAGAACAGGAAGCTTTCAGAATACTCTTCGCATTTGTCGCATCAAATACGCGGACCAATTGCCACTTTAAAAGGACTCATGAACCTGGAAAGGGAGGGGCTGGTAAGTCAGGAAGAATGTATACAGATGATGATCAAGTGCGTATCGGAAATTGATGACAAAATCATTGATATGAGTGATATGCTTCACAATCCTGAACGTGCCGGTTTCTAACACCAATGATGTTAGCCTAACTTGAGCATAGGTAAACTTGAGTGTATCTGCGCTTCTAGCAAGCCTAAATAAACACAATACCAGGCCACCATTTCTAAAATCAGTAACTTACGGTGCTTGCGATAGCCCTGAGTCTCAAATGCAAGTGTTTCGTTACCTGCGGTAACAAAGAATCTTACTTCACCCTTGCGGGGTTTAAATTTAGATTTTAACAGATCAATTACTGTTACCTTAAGTTTGGTATCTGGGTCGTGGATGGTACCTAACTTTACTGCTGCATCTGGAGATGTTGAAAGCAAATAGTTCATTGTCATAATCTGTAATTTTTACAACTACACCGCGACAATTATTACTCCAAAAACATTTAAAAAGTTCATTTAATGGAAAATGCCGCAATAATTGATTATAAGTAAACGGAATTAACCTATCGTTTAATCAATTGCTGCGGCATGGGCCATAAAACCTTAAGTGGTATCTTTTTAATACAACATAAGTGTCAGTTATTACAAACAGCGTACGTATTTATACGGCAACAGATTTTCTGTTATGTAATTCTTCATACAGTTCAATAACCTTACGTTGTAAATCAGCAATTTCTGCTTCACGATCGGTTAGCTTTTTTTGCGCTGCACTCATACTCGAGTATTGCTTTTCGGTTTCGGTTAAACCTAAGCCTAATAATTGCACTACACTAATCTCGTAGATGTTTGCAATTTGTTCCAGGCGCGAAAGATTTACATCCGTGATACCCGTTTCAATTTTTGAAAACGCGGGTATTGAAATTCCTAAACGGCTGGCTACATCCTCCTGGCTCCAGCCACGCTGATGGCGCAGTGTACGAATGTTGTTACCTACCGAATTTACTGCTTTGTTGTTGATTAAGGCACTCATAAAATTTGTTTAAACACCTATTAGGGAAAAGGGTGTATACCCTAATGTTCAAAGCATATGCCATGAAACAGAAAGGGCTTTTTTACACTAATAATCAATTATTATGTTCATTACAGTTAAACTTGTTGATTTAATTCCCCAATTGTTGGGTAATATTTTAGTAATGAATTACTCATATTGTGGTACATACGATAACAATGTTGTTACAGATTTCCTTTGTATTAATAGATTTTAGTTAGACGCTTAAAGCAAATTTCGTTTAACGATTGTGCAGAAGAAATATCCATAAAACAAAAAAGCCGCTAATTAGCGGCTTTTTTGTTTTAGTTTAAAAGTAATTAACTCACAATTCTGAGTTTGGCAAACTTAAGAAGTAACTGTTTTTGACCAATTTCCTTGAAAAATATAGTGGCTTTAATATCAGGTTTATTGCCTTCCAGGTTAATCACCTTGCCAAAGCCGAAACGTTCGTGCTCCACTTCCATCCCTACTTGCAAGCCCGAAGTATCTGACGGAGCAAACCCCGGCGATGGTACGTGTGCTTTGGCCAGCAAGGATGTGGTTTTAACCGGTTTGCCGGCCGGTGGGGCAGTGGCAGCCTTGGGCTTTGAAAAAGTATCGGCATTGCGGCTCCAAGCTTTACGTTCATCGTCGAAGAATGGATTGCCAGTTTGAGGCTTAGCTTTAAAATCAAGTTCCAGGTATTGCGCATCTATTTCATCTAAAAAGCGGCTTGGCTCGCAATTAATGAGTGTGCCAAATTTAAAGCGCGATGTAGCATAACTGATGGTCAATTTATTTTCGGCCCGGGTTACAGCCACGTAAAACAAGCGACGTTCTTCTTCTAAATCGGTGCGCGAATTAAGCGACATTTGTGAAGGAAACAAGTTTTCTTCCAAACCCACCACAAACACATGCGGAAACTCCAATCCCTTAGAAGAGTGGATGGTCATTAACGAAACTGTATCGGCATTGGGGTTTTTGTCGTTATCGTCATTGGTTAGCAATGCTACATCCTGCATAAATACATCCAGGCTGCGCTCCTCAATATCTTCTCGTTCCGAAAATTCCTTAATCCCGTTCAACAACTCCTGGATGTTTTCATATCGGTTTAAGCCTTCTACCGATTTATCTTCATACAGATCTTTTAACAAACCTGAATGCTGGGCTATATGCAATGCCGCGTCATAAGCCGAAAGTGTTTTGGTAACCACCATAAAGCTCTGGATCATGGTAGAAAACACGCCCACACTCGAAGCACTGCGGCCATCAAGGTATTTACCCGGTTCAACAATCACCTCCCATAGGGTAATGTTGTTTTGACCAGCCGATAAGATAATACGATCTACCGTGGTATCGCCAATGCCCCGGCGTGGGTAATTAATTACGCGCTTTAGCGCTTCTTCATCGTTAGGGTTAAAAGTAAGCCTGAAATATGCGATCAGATCTTTGATCTCTTTACGCTGGTAGAAGGAGAGTCCGCCGTAAATTTTGTAAGGAATATTAAGCTTGCGTAAAGCTTCCTCCATAGAGCGCGACTGTGCGTTGGTACGATACAGAATAGCAAAGTCGTTCCACTTTTGGCCATTGGTACTACGCTCTTGCATTATAGCCTCGGCCACGGTCTTACCTTCCTCGTTATCGCTAAACGCACGGTTTACCTTGATCTTATCACCATGGTCTTTCTCCGAAAATACGTTTTTCTTAAGCTGTTCCTTATTATTGGAAATAATGCTATTGGCAACGTTCACAATATTTTGGGTAGAACGATAATTCTGTTCCAGCTTAAATACTTTTAAGTCCGGGTAATCTTTTTCGAAATTGAGGATGTTTTGGATGTTAGCCCCGCGGAAAGCATAGATACTTTGTGCATCATCGCCCACCACACAAATGTTCTCATTTATGGCGGCAAGCTTTTTCACAATAAGGTATTGCGAAAAGTTGGTATCCTGGTACTCATCTACCATTAAGTATTTAAACTTGTTCTGATATTTGTAAAGTACGTCGGTATGTTCTTTTAAAAGACGGTTAGTTTGAAAAAGTAAATCATCAAAATCCATAGCGCCCGAACGGAAACAGCGGGTAGCGTACATTTCATATACTTTACCCAGGTGCCCGCGACCGTTGGCATGATCATCAGATTGGATCTGCTCGTTTTGCTGATACTCTGCCCACGATACCAAATTATTTTTAGCGGCCGATATACGGTTGTACACATAGTTTGGGCTATACAGCTTATCGTCTAAATTCATTTCCTTCAACACGGCACGCAGTACACTCTTGCTGTCGTCGGTATCGTAAATGGTAAAATTACTGGGGTAACCTATCTTGGTGCCTTCAACCCGAAGTATTTTTGCAAATACGGAGTGAAAGGTACCCATCCAAATATTTTTGGCTTCGGGGCCCACAACTTTGGTAATACGCTCGCGCATTTCTTTGGCTGCCTTGTTGGTAAAGGTAAGCACCAGTATATTAAAGGCATCAACGCCGGTATGTATAAGGTGAGCTACCCGGTAGGTAATAACACGCGTTTTGCCCGAACCTGCACCCGCTATGATCATTACAGGGCCGTTAATTTGTTCGGCGGCACCGCGCTGCTGTGGATTTAATCCCTCTAAGTAATCCAAATCTTTTTCCTCTTTTCTTGAACTGCGAAATTAAAGTTTTAGGCCGAAAGCCGAAAGTATAAAGCCGAAAGCTTTCAATTCATTTTGCGTGACGCCATCCGTCGGGCATACCGTGCCATCCGTCCGAAAGTTTGTGTTCCGCTAAGTATTAAACGTATTTTTAACTAAATCTTATCAGTATATGGAGTGGGCTCACCGGCTTAATATTATAATTCATATTTGCTTTGGCAGCATTGCTTTGTTGCTGGGCCTTATTACCATGATTGTGCCTAAAGGCAAAGGCTTGCACATTAACACTGGCCGTTGGTATGTTAGAACCATGGTTGTGGTGGTGGTAACGGGTTTATTTGGCGTACTTATTTTTAAAAGAAGCATTTTTCTATTGGTGGTTACTGTACTAAGCGGGTACACCGCCTGGAGTGGTGTTAGAACTTTGCGGTTAAAGGGTATGAGGCCATTGTGGTATGATTACGTAGTGCCTTCAGTATCGTTAGGCATTGCCGGCGGCTACGTATATTACTTGCAGCGTACCGGCATGTTTTGGGCTCCTGTAGTTACCTACTCTATATTGGGTGCCTTATTGGTGGTTTGTTTATATGATGTTTTTCGGGCAGTTATGTCTGTTGAAGTTCGCAAGCGGCTCTGGCTATCAGAGCATATTTATAAAATGACCAGTTCGTTTATTGCCATTACTTCTGCTTTTACCGGAACGGTATTTGGAGATTATAAACCGTATAGCCAAATCTTGCCCGGCCTATTAGGGTGGATCTATATTATTGGCGCTATAATTTATTTCGCCCGGCGTAAGCCAAAGCCCGCTTTAAATTGATAAGCAGATCACTAATCATGAAGGCTACCTTTGGCGCTTAGGTATCCATAATTCTAAGATTATTTCTTTCGGAGAAAATTAATAAACTAAAAATGGATTTTGTGGTTGTTTATAGTAAATATACAAGCCATGACAACTACTCAGAAATACGCATTAATAACTGGCGGAACCAGCGGAATAGGTTACGAACTATCTAAACTGTTTGCCAAAGACGGATACAATCTCATTATTGTAAGCCGCAGCGACGAACGTCTTGATGACGTGGCCCGCCAATTTGAACAGCAATACAACATACAAGTTAAAACCTTGGCTAAAGATTTGTTTAAGCCCGGCGCAGCAAAAGAAGTTTATGAGCAAACCACCCAATGGGGTATTACTGTTGATGTACTGGTGAACAATGCCGGCCAGGCAGAATACGGCGCCTTTGCCGAAACCGATTTGGACCGCGATATTGACTTGGTGCATTTAGACATTATTGCGCTGATGAGTTTGACCAAGTATTACCTTAAAGATATGCTTGCTCGTAACGAGGGCAGAATCTTAAACCTTGCTTCGTCTTTAGCCAAATCGCCTACGCCTTTAATGGCCGTATACGCCGCTTCTAAAGCATTCGTACTATCTTTTACCGAGGCTTTGGTGCAGGAAGTAAAAGATACTAACGTAACGCTGACGGCATTAATGCCTAACGCTACCGATACCGACTTTTTTCATAAAGCAAACGCCACCGATACTGTTGCTTACAAAAAATTGGTCTTTTATAAGCCAGAGGAAATTGCTGAGGCAGCTTACGAAGGTTTAATGGCCGGTACTGACAAGGTAGTGCCCGGTATCATCAACAAGGTACAAACTGCGATGAACAATACGCTGCCCGATAGCGTGGTTACTGCCATGACAGGCGGTATAACGGCCGAAAGCACCAGCGGTAAACAACATACCGAACATGAGGCATCGGCCGAAGAACGCACACATATTAATAATAAGACAGGTAACAGCCAGGGCGATTTAACCTCACACGAGGGCCATGTGCACGAAGACTAAACAGTTAATTAGATGAGCGCATATGCCGTATTGCTTAAAGCAGTACGGCATTGTTAGTTTTAAGGAGATAAGCTTTAGCTTAGCTTAAATTTTTATAATTAAATTAGGACATCCACAATCGAAATCCGATATATAATATATGAACCGTCTTTCCCAATCAGCATCTCCATATTTATTGCAGCATGCCAATAACCCGGTCGATTGGTACCCATGGGGTGCCGAAGCGCTAAAAAAAGCTAAAGATGAGAATAAACTCATACTGGTTAGCATAGGCTATTCGGCCTGCCACTGGTGCCACGTTATGGAGCATGAAAGCTTTGAAGACGAGCAGGTGGCCACTTTAATGAACGAGCACTTTGTTTGCATTAAGGTAGACAGGGAAGAGCGCCCCGATGTAGACCAAATTTACATGAGCGCCGTACAATTGATGACCAACCGCGGCGGCTGGCCTTTGAACTGTATTTGCCTGCCCGACCAGCGGCCCATTTACGGCGGTACCTATTTCCCAAAAACCGACTGGATGAATGTTTTGATGAGCCTGTCAGACTTTTACACCAACCGTCAGGATGAGGCTATTGAATATGCCGTACGGTTGACCGAAGGGATACAACAGTATGAATCAGTAGACCTGATCACCGAGCAGCCTGAGTATACCAAGGCAGACCCAGAAGCCATTGTAAACGCCTGGAAACGTTACCTGGATAAAAAGGAGGGAGGTATGGCCCGCGCGCCAAAATTCCCTATGCCCAACAACTGGCAGTTCTTAATGCGGTATGCACATTTAATGCAAGATAGCGACATCGCACAACAAGTAAAGTTAACGCTGCACAAAATGGCTTTTGGTGGTATTTATGATCATATTGGCGGTGGTTTTGCCCGTTACTCGGTTGATGGTAAGTGGCATGTACCGCATTTTGAAAAAATGCTGTATGATAATGCACAACTGGTTGGTTTGTATGCCGAAGCTTATACTTGGAACAAAGAAGAACTGTATAAAAACGTAGTAGAAGAAACCATCAGCTTTGTTCAGCGCGAATTAACATCGGCCGATCACGGATTTTATTCTGCGCTGGATGCTGATAGCGAAGGCGTGGAAGGTAAATTCTATACATTCACCAAAGCGGAGGTCGAAGAAATTTTAGGCCATGATGCCGATGTGTTTTGCATTTATTACCATGTAACCGAAGAAGGTAACTGGGAAGAAGAGCAAACCAATATATTTTTACGGCGCGAGGAGGATGAATTACTGGCCGGTCAGTTAGGGATGGGGGTAGAGCAACTGCGAGGTAAAGTGGCAGCAGCCAAACACAAAATATTTGAAGCGCGAAGCCACCGCATACGCCCAGGCTTGGATAACAAAATACTGGCCTCGTGGAACGGGTTAATGCTTAAAGGCCTCTGCGAAGCTTACCGTACCTTCGGCAAGGAAGAATACCTGCAATTAGCGCTAAACAATGCTAACTTCATCACCAGCAACCTTATTAAAGAAAACGGCCGGCTTATCAGGATATATAAACCCGGAGCAGTAACCGACCAAAATCACCAGGTAGCTTTTTTAGATGATTACGCACATGTAATTGAAGCATTTATGGCCTTGTACGAGGTTACCTTTGAATTTAGCTGGTTAGCGCTGGCACAACGGCTGGCCAATACTGCCATTGAACATTTTTATGATGCTAAAGATGGTATGTTCTTTTACACCGCCAATGATGATGAAGAATTAATTGCCCGAAAATGCGAAATTATGGATGGCGTTATTCCTTCTTCTAACTCGGTAATGGCACGTAACCTTCATCAACTAAGTTTGCTGTTAGAAAATAGACAGTATGAAGATATAGCTGCGCAATTGCTGCGCAACGTAATGCCGTTTATGGCAAAATATGGTTCATCATACTCCAACTGGTCTATGTTATTACTTGATGAAGTTTTTGGAGTTTATGAAATAGCCATTACCGGTAATGATGCTCAGCAATCGAGAAAAGAGTTTGAAGAAAATTATATTCCTAATAAAATAATGTTGGGAGGCACGCAAGAAAATTTACCTTTACTGCAAAATCGCGTAGCCGAGCAAACCCGTATCTTTATCTGCAAAGATAAAACCTGCGGATTACCCGCTAACACGGTAACGGAAGCCTTAAAACAAATTGCGCTTTCTTAGCTTTTAATAAAAATAATTATCCAATGAAGATTGAACCACAACACGTCGTATCGTTAACTTACGATTTGTATGTTAACCAGCAAGACGGCACAGAAGCTTTGGTTGAGAGTGCAACCCAGGAGCAGCCATTAACATTTTTGTATGGCGCAGGCCAAATGTTGCCAAAGTTTGAAGAGCATTTAAGCACGCTTTCAACCGGCGATAACTTTGACTTCAAATTAAGCGCTGAAGATGCTTATGGCGAATATAATGACGAGGCGGTAACCAACCTGCCTAAAGAAATGTTTGATGGTACAGATATGCCTGAAGTAGGATCTGTATTACCGTTACAAGACAACCAGGGCAACCGTTTTCAGGGCCAGGTAGTATCGGTAGTTGAAGATTCGGTAATTGTTGATTTAAACCACCCGATGGCTGGTCAGGAATTACATTTCAAAGGCGGTATCATTAACGTGCGTCCGGCTAACCCGGAAGAATTATCTCATGGCCATGCACATGGTCCGGATGGTCACCACGATCACTAATCGGCTTTTATAAAGTACAAAAAAGGCTGCCTTGCAATTGCAAGGCAGCCTTTTTTGTATATAGTGTATCCTACTTTAAAGCCTGATCAAGTCTGATTTGAAAAAAGAGCAGGGCACAACTATTCTCACTGCCGTGGGTTCATTGTTCAGCGTAGCCGGAACAAAAACTTTGTCTTCGTCAGCCAATAAGTTCAAATTAATGTTGAGCACCACATCCTCGTATTGCCTGGTTGCCCACATGGGTGTGATCCTCAACTTATACCCGGCTAAGCGGCCAAGTGGTGTGATCAATAATTCCATTAAAACCAGGTCTGTTTCGTTACTTAAGTTAGCAAGGTTTTGCGGAAGCTTAATCACATTTATATAAGGCAGATAACCAAAGTAGTTGCCGCCAATACGCACAGGGCGGCTAAATACTGGGTTGTTTTTTAAAGAATCATCTACCACATACCTAATGTGTGAGGTAGTATCTTGCGGTGCCTCGTATATGAGCGTTAGTTTATCATAATTAAAGCGTTGGCTCACTTTGCCTTTACTGTCAAAAAAAGTCCAGGTACCGGTTTTTTTATTCTTGGTATAATTACCGGCAGCTACCAGTACCTTTTTTAGGTAGGCAGAATACATACCTTGTTTAACTTCATAATCGCTTTTGAGCACATGGTACTTTTCGGTTACTTCGGGCGTAAGTTTACGGCTGCGCTCAACCGTTTCCTGTGCAAAACAATTGTGGCTTATCAAAAGCACACCAAGGCATATAAGTAAATTTTTCACGGGGTATTTGTAAAATACAATAATAGCAAAGTATGAGTTAATGTTTGCTGCAAATTAGACCGACCGGCGGTTTTATAGTTTAATGGCCGAATTTAATTAATAATACATTTACACTTATTGTGTAACAAGTTTGCACCATAATCCATTGTATTTAATTTATTACTTGACAGGTTGATATAAAATGCATTAAGCTGCTAAATTTGGTTTGTTAAGAACAACCGATGCGCTAATTCGTAAAAATGTTCATCGGGTTATAAACCAATGTAAAAATCTAAAGTCTTACCAGCTGATTTTTATCATTACTCACTTTAAACCAAACACAACAATTATGCAGTTGCGAAGCAGCATTTTAACCACGTTTACAGGGATTTCTTTTGCCATGCTATCGGCCCTCCCGGCATTGGCTCAGCAAAATGCAGATATATCTGCCGGTGTAAAGGCACCGGCTACCGTTAAAGTAGATGGTAAATTAACTGAGTGGGGCAACTTGCCGGCTTACAACAAAAGTACTACTTTACGCTATACCCTGGCCAACGATGCCAAAAACCTATACCTCGCCATAACTTGTACCGACGATGCAAATATTAATAAGTTATTGGGCGGCGGCTTAACCTTTACCATTAACACCGATGGAAAGAAAAAGGAAAAAGATGCAGTGGTAATAGAATACCCTATGGCGGGCCGTGGCGGTATGCGGGGTTTCAGACCGGGCGGCAACCGTGGCGGACAAGGCGCCACCGCACCCGATACTGCCGCTATTGTAGCTGCACGTAAACAAAGCGCAACCGCGGCCAAAGAGTTAAGCGTTACCGGCATCAAAGACATTACAGACACGCTGGTGTCTATTTACAATACTTACGGTATCAAAACCGGGATCAGCTTCGATGCCAAGGGCAGTATGTTTTACGAACTGGCCATCCCTTTAAATCTTATTGGGCTCAGTGCAGATAAAAGTACCGAGCTTGCCTACAATCTTAAACTAAACGGTATTCAATTTGGCGGTAACAACCGCGACCAGGCGCGCCAGGGCGGTGCCGGTGGCAACAGGCAAGGCGGCGGAGGCGGCTTTGGCGGTGGTGGTAACGGCGGCGGCGGTAATTTTGGCGGTGGTGGTGCCTTGATGGAAATGATGACGCCAACAGATTTTTGGGGAAAGTACAAGTTAGCCAAACCGTAAAACCTTCTCTATGTTCAACTATAACCTTACACAATGAAGAAACTTATACTTTTAATCGTTTTGATTACGGTCACGTGCGGCGTTTATGCCCAGGTGCCCGCCAGGAGCGGGGCCGCAGCCAAGCCACCATTACCCTTTAGAGAAGTAAGCGGTATTATTAAAGACAGTATCGACAATACCATCATAGGCGCTACGGTAAAGCTCAAAACAGGCACCGATAGCATGCTTACCACCACCAATGCCGATGGTATCTTCGTTTTCAAAAACGTAAAATCGGCTACCTTCGTTTTAAGTATCACCAGTATAGGTTTCAGGCCGGTGGTGAGAAAAATGCTCAACAACGATGCCGTGCCAAGGCTGGTGCTGGATCCGATCATCTTAAACGGCCAGTCGAACCAGTTAGCTGCCGTGGTGGTTAACGGCACGCCCAGCATCACTTATAAAACTGATACCGTAGAATATAAAGCCAGCGATTATAAAGTGCGCCCAAATGCATCGGTTGATGAATTGCTGAAGAAAATGGAAGGTATGGAAGTGGGCACCGATGGTTCGCTTACACACCAGGGGCAAGCCGTAACCAGGGCTAAATTGAACGGCAAGATATATTCGGGCGGTAATCTGGCACAAGCCATTCAAAACTTACCGGCGGATATTGTTGAAAAAATTCAGGTGGTGGATGATTACGGTGATCAGGCCGCCCGTACAGGTATTAAGGACGGTGACCCCGAAAAGGTGCTGAACATTACCACCCGCGCCGATAGATCGGTAGGCAACATTGCACGCTTAAGTGCCGGTGCCGGTAACAATGACAGGTATGAGGCCCGGGCATTTTTACAGCGTATTAACGGCAACCAGCAAATAGGTGTGATTGGTGATTTCAGGAATACCGTAAATGGCGTAGCTTCTACAGGTACCAATGGCGGTTCGGCCGGGGGAGGGAACAATAACAACAGCAACAGTGGTTCTGGTGGTACTACCACTACCATTGCACCTACCATAAGCTTCGCCGATCAGTTGAGTAAGAAGGTGCAGGTAAATGGTAGTTATGGCTATAGCATTAACAAAGTGCACGCCATTACCAACAGCAATGGCGAGCAGTTTTTTAACACCATACCGGCCAATCGTGGCGACAGTACGATTTTCTTCACCAACAATGGCGATTCACAAAACAATAGAATCAATCACAAGCTCGATTTTAAGCTGGATTACCAGATAGACAGCGCCAACTATTTACAGATAACGCCGACCATTAACTTCACATCGTCAGACAATACCAATACCTCATCACGTTTTGAAACTGGTTTAAGGCATCAGGACAGGTTGGGCGCTAACAACAGTTACAATAAAACGCCAAACTGGGGAGGACTTATTCTTTATCAGCACATCTTTAAGAAACCAAGGCGTAACTTGTCGTTCCAGTTCAACTATACCAACTCAAACCAGGAGGTAGACAATGAGCAGAACAACACCATCAGATATTATTTACCTACCGGTAATGTAGATTCACTGGTTCATCGTTACATTGAGCGTGATAATTTGACCAAAAACATTCGGACAAGCTTTACTTATGTGGAGCCGTTATCGCTATCATCACAACTGGAATTAAATGCGCAGGTAAATTACCGCGGATACGATAACACGGCTTACACCAGCAATATATCAGCCAACGGGCAGCGGTTTTTGATAGACTCGTTAAGTAATGTTTACGATTATTCGTTTACCGAAACCCGCATTGCGTTAAATTACCGGCTTACAAAAACCAAATATAATTTTTCATTGGGGCTAACTGCTGTGCCAACCAATTTGCGGGGCACGCGGGTGAGTCAGGGAAATATAATGACTGACCAAAATTATTTTAACCTAATCCCTATTGCACGCTTTCAGTATGCGTGGTCGCGGCAGCAAAGGTTTACCCTCAGTTACCAGGGTAATCCGTCCGAACCGTCTTTTAACCAGATACAGCCCGTGCGCGATGTGTCAAACCCGCAAAACCCGGTAGTAGGTAATCCCGATTTGAAACCGGCTTTCAGGCATGCTATTAACACGCAGTATAATAACTACATCTCCAATTCAAGGCTCAACCTGTCTGCCAATGTGGTGGCGGCTTTAGTCAACAATCAAATTGTGACCAACAATGTGCGTATTCCTGATGCTTATGGGGCATTTAAAAACGAAACCCGTTATGTAAACTTGAACGGCAGTTACAATGTGAATGGTAACTACAACATCTCCAAACAATTGGCCGATCGTAAGTATAATTTATCCTTAATTGGAAGTGTTGGTTATAATCGCACCGTTTCCATGCTGAACAACGTGCAAAACTTTAGAAATACCTGGAGATTGAACGAGCGTTTCGGGCCAAGGATTAATCCTAACGAGTCTATAGAAGTGAATCCGTACGTTGCTTACGATGTGACCCGCAACTTTTTCGAAGCCAACCCAGCATCCAACACCGATATACGTACCACAGCTTTAGCCATTGATGGAAGATTTTTCTTCATGAAGAATAGAACCTTGCAAGTGGGTTATAGTGCCAGCAAAAACTTCATTACCGGTATCAGCAACAATATAAGCCGCAATCCATTTGTGGTAAATGCTTATATAGAAAACGAGTTTTTCTCCAAACGTAACTTAATCGTACGTTTACAGGTTTTCGATGTACTTAAACAAAATAACTTTGTAAACCAGGTAACTACCGAAAATGGTTTTACCAATACCTTATCAAATGCGTTAAGCCGTTATTTTATGTTAAGCGTGCGTGCCAATCTTCAAAAGTGGACCGGTTCGCCATCGCGTAACGGCAGGCAATTGCGCAGGAGGGGAGATGGTAGCTTTATTGAGCCATAGGCCAATTGAAACGCCAACAAAAGGTCATTCTGTAAAATTCAGAATGACCTTTTTTGCATTTAATAATCGATCAGCTGCTCGCCGATGCTTTGAATTTCATCATTGCTGAAACCAGCATTTACAAAGGCCGTCCAGGTGTACAAAGTGTCTTTGTAGATGGTAATCGTAAAATCGTCGGTAATAATATCGTAATATGTGCTTTCGCCCTCAATGTGAGGGTGAACCGTTGATGCTATTTGCTGGCCGTTAATGGCCAGGGTCAATCCAAAGTCTTCCATAATACGTATAACATAATACGGGGGGCAAGGTTGTTAATTAATTTAGAAATATTCTGAATAATTTGCCTACCTTACACACCACTAATTAATTGTAGACTGATACTTAATATATGGCATTTATAGATAGTGTGTTACGTGAGCCATCTTATGGCTGGAAAACTGTTGAGGGAGATTTATCTAAGCCGACGCCCGGCGCTATATTCAAAGAGTTTTTTAAGAGACTAAACATTTTTGCCGACCGCAAAAACTGGCTTTCTTTTACCAGTTGGATGATGATTGTGGTTTTGGGCACTTGTTTAGGCTTTTTTATTTTCAAATACTTTAGCTGGAGCTTAGTGCTTGTGGCCTTCTTATATAGTATGGTGGTAATGGGTTCGCACGGTACGGTTTGGTACCACAGGTATTGCACCCACAGAGCATATAAGTTTCGCAACCCCGTTTGGCGTTTTATAACGCAAAATATTACCCTTAAGATAATTCCCGAAGAAATTTACGTGATATCGCACCACGTGCATCATGCTAAGTCTGATCAACCCGGCGATCCTTATAATGCCCAGGGTGGTTTCTTATACTGCTTTCTGGCTGATGTTAACCACCAGCCCATTGCGCAAAACATGGATGAAAACAGCTACGGTCGCTGTGTAAAACTCATGGCCCATACCGGGCAGGTTTCCAACACGTATGCGCAATACCAAAAATGGGGAACACTGGCTAACCCGGTGCGTACTATAGGTGGAATTTTATTGAACTGGGGATTTTGGTACTTCGTGTTTTTTATGATTGGCGGACATGCCCTGGCCTGCACCATTTTTGGCGCTGCCGGTTTTTGGGCAGTAGGTGTGCGTACCTTTAACTACGAAGGACACGGAAAAGGTAAAGATATGCGCCAGGACGGTACTGATTACAACCGCGACGATATGTCCATCAATCAACTATGGCCTGGTATTGTGGCCGGCGAGTGGCATAACAATCACCATTTATACCCAAAAAGTGCACGTTCGGGCTTCTTGCCGCACCAGTTAGATTTAGCCTGGTGTTATATTAAACTGTTAAACATGTTAGGCGGCGTAACCGAATACCATGATTCTAAGAAGAAATTCTTACAAAACTATTATCATCCGCATAAAGAAGCTAAAACGGTAATAGATACCAAGAAATTGGTAGCAGCCAAATAATAAAAAAGAGACATGCGATGAACATGTCTCTTTTTTTGTTGAACCTTTTCTCATTGCGGTTAGCGATAGCGACGTGGCAAGTATAAAGACGAGCGTTTACCACGCTAACGCTCGCAATTGTAAGGGTTTAGTAATTCGAGGACAAACAGATGATTTAAGATATGTTGTTTAGGGTGGTCATTTCGATAGGTTTTTTACCGCCTATACCTTGATGTGGCCTTTCCCAGTTGTAATAG
>NZ_BMDO01000009.1 GCF_014635825.1 Mucilaginibacter galii | reverse complement strand
AAACAACAAATGTTATTGTTGTAACACTCAGGAAAAAACATTACTTCTTTCAATAATATGTCATTGTTGATCTTTGGAACAAAGACCAGAAGACCAAAAGAAGAAGGACCATCAGTCCTTTCTCCCGAAGTCCCAAAGTCCATCCTCCAATAAGCCAACATTAAAAATATTCAGGTGCCTATATCGGCGGTGTCTACCTCTTCCCATTCCGAACAGAGAAGTCAAGCCCGCCAGAGCCAATGGTACTGCGGTAACACGTGGGAGAGTAGGTCGGCGCCTAATCTTACAATCCAGCCCCTTCATCTTCGATGCAAGGGGCTTTTTGCATTTATACACTTCACTAGTCTCTCCACAAACCAAAAGCAAGGTAGCACTGCCCGCCATCTATATGATCGATGCTTTTGCAATGTGCTTCTTCACGTAAAAGTATACCTCAAAAAAGTTTTTTCAGCTACTGTCTGAATTCTATCAATTCTTATCTGGAATTAATATAAATACATTATTCATCTTTCCGCCATAGAACCATATTCTATACCATATGTTCATTGGTTAATTAATTGGAGTATTAATTAAAGTTTGAGATGTATTTATGATCAATCCTCGCGAATATATAGAACCTGGTAGCAGTTGGCCGCTGGGCCACGCAGTTCCGGACCAGCCTGCAACACATACGGTAAAACTAAACATCAACGGGCAAGATGTGCACTTAAAAATCGAACCTTGGGTAAGTTTGCTGGATGCATTGCGTGAATACATCGGTCTTACAGGTACAAAAAAGGGGTGTGATCATGGTCAGTGCGGAGCATGTACGGTATTAGTTGATGGCAAACGCATTAACTCTTGTTTAACGTTAGCTGTGATGAAACAAGGATGTGAAATTACTACCATCGAAGGTTTAGCAAAAGGCGACGAACTACATCCTATGCAAGAAGCTTTTGTAGAACATGATGCCTATCAGTGCGGTTACTGCACACCCGGACAAATATGTTCGGCTATTGGATTGATCAATGAAGGTATAGCCAATACTCGTGACGAGATCAGTGAACTCATGAGCGGTAACATTTGCCGTTGTGGTGCATATCCACATATATTAGATGCCATTGAGCAAGTGAAAGGAGTAGCAGGGCATGAATAAATTTACTTACGCCAGTGTATCAACAACTGATGCTGCCATCGCCGAAATGGATGAGCATGATAGCCCTAAGTTTATAGCGGGTGGCACCAACCTGCTCGACTTAATGAAGGTTAATGTAGAAAATCCCGATCACCTTATTGACATTACGCAAATTGCATTTAATCAGATTGAGGCTACTGCCGATGGCGGCTTACGCCTGGGTGCTTTGGTTACCAATGCGGATACTGCGTGGAATGAAGAGGTCGAAAAACGTTATCCTTTATTGTCTAAAGCAATATTAGCCGGAGCCTCACCGCAGCTACGCAACATGGCAACCAACGGTGGTAATTTAATGCAGCGCACCCGTTGCTATTATTTTTATGATACCGCAACGCCCTGCAACAAACGCGAGCCGGGATCGGGTTGTTCGGCCATTGGTGGTTACAACCGCATACTGGCTATATTAGGTACCAGCGAGCATTGTATTGCTACACACCCCAGCGATATGTGTGTAGCTTTGGTCGCCTTGGGTGCTACTATCAATATTACTGGCATCAATGGAGATCGGACTATACCTATTACTGAATTTCACCGTTTACCTGGAGACAGGCCGGATTTGGACAATACGCTTCAAGCAGGTGATATTGTTACTTCTATTGACTTACCTGTACAGGGATTTGAAAAAAATTATGCATACCTCAAAGTGCGCGACCGTGCCTCCTACGCCTTTGCGTTAGTATCGGTAGCGGCAGCTTTAACCTTGGAGGGAAATCAAATAAAGGAAGCACGTTTAGTTTTGGGTGGTGTTGCACATAAGCCATGGCGTAGTGCCGAAGCCGAAGCGGCTTTAACCCACCAGGAGGCCTCGGTTTCAACATTTGAAAAAGCAGCGGCTATAGCGCTTGAAGGTGCTAAAGGTTACGGTGATAATACATTTAAAATAGAACTGGCTAAACGAGCCATTGTAAGGGCGCTTAAACAAGCTGCCGGATTGGAGGAACAAGCATGAGCTTATTACAGAAATTAGGCGTAAGCGCTGAGAATTTAGCGCCCGAAATAACCGGCAAATATATAGGCAAACCCATTAGTAGGGTAGATGGCCGGGCCAAGGTTACCGGTAATGCTAAATACGCTGCCGAATTTAACATAGGCACCGGCATACTATATGGTTACGTAATTAGCAGCCCCATAGCTAAAGGAAAAATAACTGCTGTAAACGCGCGACAGGCCTTAAGTCAAAAAGGGGTGTTAAATGTATTTACGCATGAAAATGTACCCGGTTTAGCCTGGTTCGACCGCAGCTATCAGGATCAGGATGCTCCGCCGGGAGGTTCGCCATTCAGGCCTTTACAAAGTGATGAAATATTGTTTAGTCAGCAACCCATAGCACTGGTAATAGCCGAAACCTTTGAACTGGCTCGCTATGCCTCAACGCTGGTTCATTTTGAGTACGAAGTAAAGGAGGAATTGAATGTTGGCCTGGAATTAAATTTATATAAAGCAAAAAAGCCTAAGAAACACCGTTTCCCGGTTCCGAAGCCACGCGGCGATGCTGAAAAGGCATTAGCCGGGTCTGTAGTAAAAATAGAAGAAGCATACTATCACGGCTACGAGCATCATAATCCTATGGAGATGTTTGCCTCTACCGTTATATATGGCGATGATGACCGCCTGACCATTTATGATAAAACGCAGGGTGTACTTAATAGCCAAAGTTATGTTAAAAGTGTTTTTGGACTGTCTGAAGATGAAGCCCGTGTAATTTCACCTTTCATGGGTGGTGGTTTTGGAGCGGGTTTGCGTCCGCAATACCAATTATACATGGCCGTATTAGCCTCGCTCGAATTAAAGCGTTCGGTTAAGGTAGTATTAACCCGCCAGCAAATGTTTTCTTTTGGACACCGGCCAGCCACGCTGCAGAAGATTTCGTTAGGGGCATCGGCCGAGGGTAAGTTACAGGCTGTAATTAACAGATGTTACTCAGAAACTTCTACGTTTGAAGAATATACCGAGAACGTGGTAAACTGGTCGGGGCAAATGTACCAGTGTGATAATGTAATGTTAGACCATAAATTGGTACCACTCGATTTATTCACACCTTTGGATATGCGTGCACCGGGTGGAGTTACCGGTATGTATGCTTTAGAAGTGGCTATTGATGAACTGGCTGTTAAAGCCGGCATAGACCCTTTAGAGTTTCGTTTACTTAATTATGCTGAGAAGGACCAAAATTTGGATAAGCCATTTTCAAGTAAAGAATTACGCGAATGTTACCGCCAGGGAGCCGAGCGTTTTGGGTGGAATAAACGCAACCCCGAAGCAGGTGCAACCTTAGAAGGCAATAACCTGGTAGGGTGGGGTGTGGCAACTGGCTGCTGGGAAGCTAACCAAATGCCTTCGCGTGCTAAAGCCATGCTTTCTGCCGATGGAAAGTTAACTGTTAGCAGTGCCACAGCCGATATTGGTACAGGCACTTACACCGTGATGACCCAGGTAGCTGCCGAAACTTTAGGGGTAGCTATGGAAGATGTACTGTTTAAATTAGGTGATAGCGTGTTGCCCATGTCGCCATTGCAGGGCGGGTCATGGACGATGGCTACTGTTGGTTCTGCTGTTAAATTAGTTTGCGATCAGTTAAAGGCCAAGCTTTTTAAAATGGCCAAAAAGGTGGAAAATTCACCTTTTGGTAACAGTAAGGAAGAGGACGTAGTTTTTGCCGATAGATGTATTTCGCTCAAAGAAGATGCACAACAATATTTGACCTTTACCGAAATTATGCGGAAAAGTAAGGTTAATTATATTGAAGAGGATACCACTTCTTTACCCAACATGCTCGAACAAAATGAGTACTCCCGCTTTACACACTCCGCAGTATTTGTTGAAGTAAAGGTAGACCAGGATTTAGGTACCGTACACGTAAGCCGTGTAGTAAATGCAGTAGCAGCCGGACGCATTATCAATACTAAAACATCTCGTAGCCAAGTATTAGGCGGTATAGTATGGGGTATAAGCATGGCCTTGCATGAAGATACGGTAATGGACGATAACTTTGGCCGTTTTATGAACACTAACCTGGCCGAATATCACGTGCCCGTTAATGCTGATATTAACGACATTGATGTGATTTTTGTTGAAGAACATGATGATATCGTAAACCCGTTAGGCGTAAAAGGCTTGGGCGAAATTGGTATAGTAGGCGTAGCCGCAGCCATATCCAACGCTGTTTATCATGCCACGGGCAAACGGGTACGCGATCTGCCTATACAGTTAGATAAGTTATTGTAAAAGCCCCTCCCAAACCCTCCCCGGGAGGGAGGGCTTTAAAAAATAGTTCACTTAAAGTCTCCCCTCCCGGGGGAGATTTAGAGGAGGCTTCTTTACTTAAAGTGTGTAGCTTTGCAATTATCTTCTAAACGCAACATGAGCACCTCCGAAAAAACTTTTACGCACATTAACCCTGATACCAACCACCCAACCATGGTTGATGTGAGCGATAAGCAGGTAACCAAGCGTGTTGCCTGTGCACAAAGCATCGTTGTTTTGGGAGAAGAGATTATGAAGCACTTGCAGGGTAACGATATTCAAACCAAAAAAGGTCCTGTTTTTCAAACCGCTATTATTGCAGGTACTATGGCAGCCAAAAAAACCGCCGATTTGATTCCGCTTTGCCATCCGCTGGGCCTGGAAAATTGTAAGGTGGAAATCAGCATTAACCAACAGCAGGAAGTCGTTATACAATGTACAGCCACCATTACTTCTAAAACCGGTGTAGAAATGGAAGCCTTAACCGGAGCCAGTGTGGCGGCATTAACCATTTACGATATGTGCAAAGCTTTTTCACATCACATTGTGATAAAAGAAACGAAGTTGTTAGAAAAAACCGGAGGTAAAAGCGACTTTCATGGATAAGCATCAAAAACATGCCAAATTAACCCGGCCTGAATTAGGAGAGTTCCATCGCAACGAGTTTGCTATTTTAGGTACTACTTGCAGTAATATTCGCGCCCTGGCTAACAAGTTAATACAGGAGCTGTATGCAAAGTACAAAATAGCCTACGTGGACGCCGACCATAAAGCATCTCAATCAGATGAAGATTCTGCATTAAACTATGGCGCTTCGCTCGAATTTACAGACAAGATCACTTACCGTAGTCTGCATTATAAAACGTCGTTCAACGCTTTTCAAAACCGCAACCTGTTTAACGATCAAGACTTGGTGCTGGTAAACGGTAATCATTTTAGAGCCGATAGCCAAATCGTTGTGATTGATCCGGTTAAACCCCTGGATCAAAAGCTGGAGAAATTAACCAACATTCAACTCATTCTCCTGGCCGATGGTGTGGAAACACTTCCCTCATATCTGTTACAGCATCTGCCTGCCGGAGCAGCTGCGCCCATTTTAAAGCTAAACGATACACTGGCTATTGCCGGTTTTATAGATAAATATTTAACACAGCACATCCCTGATCTTAACGGATTAGTTTTAGCCGGCGGACAAAGCCAGCGTATGCAAACCGATAAGGGAAGTTTGGAGTATTTTGGAAAGAGCCAACGCCTGCATGTGCATGAATTATTAAGTGCGCATTGTAATGAAAACTATGTTTCTTACGCCAATGCCAAAGCGGTATATGAACAAGAACAGTTACCGGTTATTGTTGATGCTTTTACCGGTTTAGGTCCGTTTGGTGGGATATTGTCTGCTTTTCAGGCTGACCCCAATGCAGCATGGTTAACCGTTGCTTGCGATTTGCCTTATTTGTCGGCCAAAACGCTGGCTTATTTGGTAGAGCATCGCAATCCATCAAAAATGGCAACCTGTTTTATAGATAGCGATAACAAGTTCCCCGAACCCCTAATCACCATTTGGGAGCCGCGCGCTTATCCGCTTATGCTGCAGTTTTTAAGCCAGGGTTACTCGTGCCCGCGTAAAGTACTCATCAACTCAGACGTGGAAATATTACATGCCCCTGCGGTAGAAGATTTGCAAAATATTAACTACCCCGAGGAGCGCGAGGCGGCTATGGCTAACCTGCATAAAACCAGTTAACAAAAAAATCTGTTATATTGGCTTGCAGAATAAATTGCGCTAAACATTTATGAAAAAAATCTTACTGGGATTGTCGGTCTTGATGATAACCCTCACTATTACGGTAAAAACGCAAGCTCAAAGTATAACCATAAGCGGCGAGGGCATTACCCCTCTAACTATTACTAAGGGCATGTTTGTTGACATGAAACAGGTAGTGGTAATGGCTAAAGCACACGATGAAAAAGTACACCGCTATAGCGGCGTAACAATAGCCGATCTGTTGACCAAAGCAGGCGTGATGTTAGGCGATTCGGCGAAAAAACATACCGTTACCAGCTACATTATCGTAACCGCGGCAGATAATTATAAAGCCATATATACGCTGGCCGAAATTGACCCGCTGTTTGCCAACCGCAGTATTATTTTAGCTGATAGAGAAGATAAAAAGGCACTGCCTGTACAAGATGGGCCTTTCCAAATCATTGTCCCCGGCGAAAAGAAACATGGCCGCTGGATAAGGCAGGTGACCGGTATTCAAGTGGTTCAGGTTAAATAACAACACATGAAAAGACTGCTGATTTTATTGGTTGTACTGGTATTGCCTTTTGCCGGCATTGCTCAAAAACTGCGCATAGCCGTAGCTGCTAATGCACAGTTTGTAGCCAAAGTTTTAGCCGATGAGTTTAAGAAACAAAACGGCATTGAGGCCGAACTGATCGTGAGCTCGTCTGGTAAGTTAACCACGCAGATAGAGCAGGGCGCACCATTCGATGTGTTTCTTTCGGCCGATATGAAATACCCGGAGGAATTGTACAGTAAAAAGTTATCTACTGATAAGCCTAAAGTTTACGCGTATGGCACTTTAGTGATGTGGGCTCAAAAGGGAATAAAATTAACAGGCGGTGTAAAAGCCTTAACAAGCCCGGCCATCAGGAAAATAGCTATAGCCAACGCTGCCCTTGCTCCCTATGGCGAAGCCGCCGAGCAGGCTATGGAACGCAGTAATTTGCTGAGTGCATTAAAGCCAAAACTGGTATATGGCGAAAGCATTGCCCAGGTAAACCAGTACTTATTAACTGGCGCAGCAGACGTGGCTTTCACGGCAAAATCAATAGTGCTCGATCCTGCTCAAAAAAGTAACCAGAACTGGGTGGAGGTAAATAGTAAATTATATCAACCTATAGCGCAAGGCGTAGTTTTATTAAAATCTTCATCAGGCGCAAGCTTAGTCCAGGCTAAAAATTTTTATGCATTCTTATTTAGCACAAGGGCTAAACAGATATTTAAGGCATATGGTTATCGGTAAGCACCCCTCCCTGCCCTCCCCAAAGGGGACGGTTCTAAGCGGAAAACAAAATCAATTAAAGTCCTCTCCTTTGGAGAGGATTTAGGAGAGGTTATGGACTATCAACCCCTATGGCTGACCTTAAAACTGGCACTGGTAACTACCTTGTGTCTGTTGCTGGTTGGTATACCCATAGCCGCCGGGTTGGCTAAGAGCAAATCGAAACTTAAGCCCATTTTAGAAGCCATCATTAGCTTGCCACTGGTTTTACCACCATCTGTACTGGGCTTTTATTTACTGCTGGCTTTTAGTCCCAATAGTGGTTTAGGCAAGTTCCTCGAATCTGCTTTCAACTTGCGACTGGTATTCTCTTTTCCCGGATTGGTTATTAGTTCGGTCATATACAGCTTGCCTTTTATGGTACACCCGGTGCAGGCAGGCTTAGAAGCTTTACCCCGCAGCCTGCGCGAAGCCTCGCAAACCTTAGGCAAATCAAATTGGCAAACATTTACACAAGTGCTATTGCCCAACATCAAACCGGCTTTACTTACCGGCACCATCCTCACCTTTGCACATACCCTGGGCGAGTTTGGCCTGGTGCTCATGATAGGTGGTAATATTCCTGGCGTAACCAAGGTAGCTTCCATAGCAATATACGATGAAGTGGAATCACTGAACTTTTCGGCAGCACATCGGTATGCTGCTATACTGCTGGTGATATCATTCGTAATATTACTCACGGTATACCTCACCAATAAGCGGTTATCTAAACAAAAATTGCCGGTATGATCAGGATCAGCATTCGCAAAAAATTGCATCTGGCCGGTGGTAAGGGCGAACTTAATATTGATGCAGAGTTAGGCGACTATTCGTTTACCGCTTTATATGGTCCGTCTGGTGCGGGTAAAACCACTTTGCTGCGCATTATATCCGGCCTGTTACAACCCGAGCAGGGTATTATCGAAGTAAATGGCCAAACTTGGCTCAATACCGCTAAAAAAATAAATCTGCCTGCACAAAAGCGTAATATCGGGTTTGTATTTCAAGACTATGCACTGTTTCCTAATATGACCGTGCAGGAAAATTTGCTTTATGCCTTGCCTCCAAAAGTTGATCAAAGCAAGGTGAAAAGTTTGCTGGCTACTATGGGCTTACAAAACTTAGCACATCAAAAGCCTGAACTATTATCGGGCGGGCAAAAGCAGCGGGTGGCTTTAGCAAGGGCACTCGTAAGGCAACCGCAAATTTTATTGCTGGACGAACCACTATCGGCACTGGATAACATTACCCGTATTCAGCTGCAAAATGAACTGCAAAATATCCATCAGCAACATCAACTAACCACCTTATTGGTGAGCCATCACGTGCCCGAAATTTTCAAATTAGCCGGGCAAGTCATCCAAATAGATGCCGGGCAGCTCATTAAGACCGGTACGCCTAACGAAGTATTTGGCATACACACACACCATGAAGGCATTACATTAACCGGCGAAGTTGTAACTCTGCTCCCAGGAAATATAGAAGTGTTAACCGCCTACGGATTAATTTCCATCAAGCCATCGGCACAAACCGTAGGCTTAGCCATGGGCGATAAAGTAACTATACACGCGGCTGACTTATCTTTAGTAAAGCTTTCGTAACTTTATCTTAATTGCAAACCAAGGCTAAAGTGCCGTGTTAGCTTTAACAGACAACAGACAACAGACAACAGACAACAGACAACAGACAACAGACAACAGACAACAGACAACAGACAACAGACAACAGTGAAAATATTATTATTTGGAATAACCCGCGAAATTACTGGACAAAGCAGGCTCACCGTTCCTGCCAATGCGGGTATTACTACGGTTAAAGCTTTAAAAGTATGGCTCGCACAGCAGTACCCCGCCATGCAGGGTTTAACTTCGCTGGCTGTAGCTGTAGATAACGAATATGCGCAGGATGAAGATGTGCTGAATCCTGGGCATGAAATTGCACTCATTCCGCCGGTTAGTGGCGGATAAGCAAATACGAAAGTGTTAATTAAATTAGTTGAACATATAGATTTAAATGAGGCGTATGCCTACCTGCATGCCAATGAAGCTGGGGCCGTTAACCTGTTTGTAGGTACGGTTCGCAACCATTCTAAAGGCAAGGAAGTGGTAAGGCTCGATTTTGAGGCTTACGATGCCATGGCCATACGGCAAATGGAGCATTTGGCTAAACAAGCTTTTGAAAAATGGTCGCTGGTTAAGCTGGCTATTATTCATGCCGTAGGCGCCAAAGATCCGGGTACGCCGGTAGTGGTGATTGGGGTATCGTCGGCACACCGCGATGCGTCTTTTGAGGCATGCCGGTATTTAATTGATGAGCTAAAAAAGACAGTACCCATCTGGAAAAAAGAATTTTACGAAGACAACAGTGTATGGGTTAATGCCCATCCCTAATATGGAAGAAAAAACAAGTTTACTGGTTGATAAATACGGCAGACAGCTGAATTATTTGCGGCTATCGGTTACCGACCGCTGTAATTTCAGGTGCTACTACTGCATGCCCGAAGAAGGTATCGACTTTGCCAAACGCAAAGATCTGATGTCTTTCGACGAGATGTACCAGCTTTCGGCTATATTTTGCAACCTGGGTATCTCCAAAATACGCATTACCGGCGGCGAACCTTTTGTGCGTAACGGTATCATGCCGTTCTTAAATAAATTGAGCCGTGTAGACGGCTTAAAAGAAATCACCGTAACCAGCAATGGTACGTTATCGACAAAATACCAGGCCGAGCTGCTGCAAATGGGCATTCGTAAGATCAATATCAGTTTGGATTCTTTGAGTCGCGACCGTTTTCATCAAATAACCCGCCGCGATAATTTTGAAGGCGTTTATGCCGGCGTATTTAAACTGCTGGAGGATGGCTTCGATGTAAAGCTGAACTGCGTGGTAGCCGAGAATAAGAACATCCAGGATATCGTTCCCTTTATCGAACTCACGAAAAACTACCCGCTGTCAGTACGCTTCTTAGAAGAAATGCCTTTTAACGGCAGCGATGGTTCGCAGGTAGCCTCGGAGTGGGATTATAAACGGATCTACGATCATATCAGTCAACACTATCCCGAAATAAACCGACTCATTAGCGATGCTAATTCTACTTCGGTTAACTATAAAATTTCGGGCTACAAAGGCAGTTTCGGTATTATTCCGTCATTTAGCCGTACATTTTGTGGTACCTGTAACCGTATCAGGCTGTCGGCCACCGGCGAGTTACGGACCTGTTTATACGGACCACCGGTAGCCAACCTGCGCGATCTGTTGCGCCGTGGCGCATTGGTAAATGATGTTGAGCAGGAAATATTAGCTGCCGTGAGCCAGCGTGAACGCGATGGCTATGCGGCCGAGGTAGCCAGTCAGGGCGCTATCCATACGTCTATGTCGGCTTTGGGCGGGTAATTGAAAAAGAGTCAAGAACCAAGAATCAAGAGCCAAGACAATAATCTTTAATTATCATAAGATATAAGATGCGTTACTCCCGTCAAACACAACTTTCCAACTTTGGTGAGGCTGCACAGCAGAAGCTGCGCAATGCCAAAGTATTGGTGGTAGGTGCCGGTGGTTTGGGCGTGCCCGTACTGCAATACTTAACCGGCATGGGCATTGGCGCTATGGGTGTGATGGATATGGATAACATTAGCCTGACTAACTTACACCGGCAAGTACTGTATACTGAAGATGAAGTAGGGCAGAGCAAGGTTATCACCGCTGTAAATAAGCTCAAAGAATTAAATAACGAAGTTGCTTTTCAATTATACAATGAAGCTATCACCCCACAAAACGCATTGGCTATTGTCGAAAATTATGATGTAGTGGTTGATGCTACCGATAATTTTAGCACGCGTTATCTATTAAACGATGCCTGTGTGATCTTGAATAAACCGCTGGTTTACGGTGCCGTACAGCAATACGAAGGTCATGTAAGTGTGTTCAACTTTAATGGTGGGCCAACCTACCGTTGCTTGTACCCTACGCTACCCGCAGCCGGCGAGATACCGGATTGTAATACCGCCGGTGTACTGGGCGTAGTGCCCGGTATAGTAGGTTGCCAGCAAGCCTTACAGGTAGTTAAAGTATTAACCGGTGTAGGCCAAACGCTCTCCGGCTACTTACAAATTTTCGATTTTTTACAAGACGACCAGTACAAGGTTAAGCTGAAAACCAAGCCAGAAAATAAACAGATCACTACCTTGCAGCAAAGCTATGAAGCACCAGTATGCAACACGGTTTCGTTACTCTCCGTAGAGGAGTTGTACAATTGGTACGAATCCGGCAAGGTATTTGACCTGATCGACGTACGGGAGCCGGATGAGTTTGAAGAAGAACACTTGCAAGGTGCCGTATCTGTTCCGTTAATGCAGCTAAAGCCCGATGCGTTGATTATACAACCCAATGTTCCCATCGTTACCTTTTGTGAAAAAGGTGCCCGAAGCAACAAAGCCGCGCAAATGCTTCAAAAACAATACCTATCGGCCACCATATACAGCGTTTCAGGCGGTATGAATTACTGGCAGGATGAGTTTGGTGATGAATATTTAGTTCATAAAGTAAACAATTAGTCTCCGTCATTGCGAGGTACGAAGCAATCCCTGCACGATAGGTAACCACCTGATTAGCCTGCGCAGAGATTGCTTCGCTATCGCTCGCAATGACGGTTTCAATAAAATAATTCATTTCAATGATCTCCGTAACCGAAGCCCTGCAAATCATAACCGCACAAACCAAGCCCTTGCCCACTGAAGAAGTAGACTTGTTGCAATCAACCGGCCGTATACTGGCCCAACCTATTACGGCTGACCGCGACTTTCCACCGTTCGACCGGGCTACGATGGACGGCGTTGCCATTGGCAGCAGAGCCTTTGGGCAAGATGTACGGCAGTTTCGCATTACGGACATGCAACCTGCCGGTCATCCACAAAAGCAACTCACCAATCGTGGTAATTGCATCGAAATTATGACCGGCGCCATGCTGCCCATAGGTGCTGATGTGGTGATCAGGTACGAAGATCTGACTATTACTAACGGCATAGCGTATGTGAACTTAAATGAAGTTACGCCCTATCAAAATGTACATTTACAGGGCTCTGATAAAAAAGCAGGTGAATTACTGGTAGAAGCAGGCGTTAAAATTACTCCTGCTATTGTAGCTATCATGGCTTCGGTAGGTATGGCTACCGTACCCGTTTACCGTTTGCCTAAAGTGGTCGTGTGTTCAACCGGCGATGAATTAGTACCCGTTACCCAACAGCCCTTACCCCATCAAATACGGCAGTCCAATAGTTATATGCTACTGGCCGGCTTGCAGCAGGAATGTATTATTGCTGATAAATACCACCTGCCTGATGAACCCGAAGCTATGGCTGAACAAATGGCCAAAATGGTAGAGGAGTACGACGTGTTGTTATTCTCCGGTGCAGTCTCCAAAGGTAAGTTCGACTTTCTACCACAGGTCTTACAGCAGTTAGGCATGCAAACACTGTTTCACAGCATTGCCCAAAAGCCGGGTAAGCCACTGTTATTTGGTAAGTTTAACGATGGTGCGCTGGTATTCGGTTTCCCAGGCAACCCGGTATCTACCTGGGTTTGCTATCAATTATATTTTAAGGCTTGGTTATACAGGTCTTTAAATATAAAATTACCGTTACAACAAGCAGCCCTAAGCAAAGACATCAAGTTTAAACCACCACTTACCCACCACGTACTGGTACGCCTAACCAATCACAATGGTCAATTGATAGCTACCCCTGTTGACACCTCCACCTCCGGCGATATGGTCAACCTAATGCAAGCCGAAGGCTTTATCAGCCTCCCCACCGATCAAGAGCATTTTGCCGAGGGAAGTGTGTTTGATGTGCAGCTGTTTTAAGAGAAAGTTGATTGAGCCAAGACTGTCATTTCGAACGGCAGTGAGAAATCTTGTTCGATATAGAAGGTAGGCCCACCTGTCTGTCTAAACAAGATCCCTCACTATCGTTCGGGATGACAAGATGGTATATGTTGAAGGTAGCAGGTTTTTAAAGCGCAGTTGTTTTAGCAAGAAATTTAATTAAACCATGTCTGTCATTTCGAACGATAGTGAGAAATCCTATCAAATTGACAGGCTATTCCTATAAGATTTCTCACTATCGTTCGGGAGGACAAGATGGTATATATCATAAGCATCTAAACTATCCTCCAATCTCCCTGTTATTCCCTAAGTTTACATTTGGGATGAAAGAATTAGAAGATATTGTAAAAGCGTTCGACGTTGCACAGCAGCAAGGCAAACAAACTGCCTTGGCTACCGTGGTACAGGTAGAAGGCTCCTCGTACCGCAGGGCAGGTGCCCGCATGCTGGTAACCGAAGACGGAGAACTTACCGGTGCCATAAGCGGCGGCTGCCTGGAAGGCGATGCCCTACGTAAAGCACGGTTGGCCATGGCCGAGCAGCAACCTATGCTGGTGACTTACGATACTACCGACGATGACGATGCCAAACTGGGCGTAGGCCTGGGCTGTAACGGCATTATCCATATCTTAATTGAGCCTATATTTACCAACAGGCCTCATCATCCTATCAATCTTTTTAAAAAGTTTTTAAGCAAGCGCCAAAATGCAGTGGTTATCACCCTGTTTTCGCTGGTTAACCGTAAAGGAGCACAGCCGGGTACTTGCTTGTTTTTAACCGGGGAGGAGTTAATTAGTAATTGTGCTACCGAGGCTTTAAAAGACGAACTTTTGAACGACGCTAAGTCGGTATTGCAGGAGGGCCGATCGGCCACTAAAGTTTACCAGGCTGAAAGTGAATTGACCGGCTTTGTAGAATTGCTTAAACCAGCCGTATCAATGCTGGTGTTTGGAGCTGGTAATGATGCTATTCCGCTGGTACAAATGGCTGCTGTTTTAGGCTGGCACACTACCGTGATTGATGGTCGTACCAATTATGCAGTAAGCAGCCGTTTCCCTTTGGCTAAAAAAGTATTGCTGGCAAAACCTGATGAAGCCCTGGCGCATGTAAACATAGATAGCCGTACAGTAGCCGTACTCATGACGCATAATTACAATTACGACCTGGCTATGCTGCGGCAGTTACTGCCCTTGCAATTGCCGTACATTGGTAGCCTGGGCCCAAAAAAGAAACTACACCGCATGCTGGATGAATTGCTGGATGCCGGCGTAGACATTACCAGCCATCAGTTGCAACGTGTTTATGGCCCAACCGGATTAGACATTGGTGCCGAAACCTCCGAAGAAATTGCTTTATCCATCTTATCCGAAATACAGGCCGTATTACAGCAACGCGAAGGCAAAGCCCTGCGCGACAGATCGACGGTAATACATACTCCCGATATGGAAGATCTTCCCGTTAATCACGAAAACTTATGACCGGTATCATTATTCTGGCGGCGGGTTCGTCGTCGCGCATGGGGCAACCCAAACAACAACTCGTTTACCAAGACAAAACGTTGTTGCAGCGGGCCATTGAAGCTGCAAAGGGTGTACAAGCCCATGCGCTAATGGTAGTGCTGGGTGCTAATAATCAAACCATATTAGATGATGTTGACAGCAAGCATCTGGATGTTGTGATAAACCCGGAGTGGGAGCAGGGCATGAGCTCTTCTATTAAGGCAGGCATCACAGCGTTGCAAACACTATACCCTAAAGTAGATAATGTGTTGATGATGTTGTGTGATCAACCTTTTGTTGATACAGCACTTTTAGTGAAACTGATAGACGCTAAACCACCGATTGATGATGCGATAGTTGCTTGCAAGTACAAAGATACCATTGGTGTACCGGTATTATTTGGCAAAAGCTGGTTTGCAAATTTGCAGGATTTAAAAGGAGAAGACGGTGCCAAAAAACTGTTGCTAACCCATCAGGATAAGGTAGTTACTGTGCCCTTTGATCAAGGCAGTATAGACATTGATACGCCTAATGATTATCAGCAGTTGCTTAATAAATAGTCAATTACATACATTAAACTTATATTTTTATGGAAGAAGATAATGACAGAATGGTAGTTGCATTTGCAGGTACTACACTGGATGCAGGTATGATACAAAGCTTACTGGAACAGGAGGGAATAGCTGCCTTTATACAGAACGAGCTGATGGGTAACATAGCACCCTGGCAAGTAGCGCCGGGCGGTGTTGGCGCGGCAAAAGTGCTGGTGTCAAACCTTAACGAGGCGCGGGCTATTGAAATTATTAATGACTTTAGTTTGAATAGCGAAGAGGGGACAGAATAACGAATTCGCCTGATTACAACAAAGGCTTCTAAAATAGAGTGCTATATAAATAATGTCATTGCGAGCGTTAGCGTGGCAATCTGCAACGCGAGGTAACTAAGCGTAAAGAGATTGCCACGTCGCTATCGCTCCTCGCAATGACATTGAGCTAATTGGCTTAGCTTATTGCTCTTCGTAATGGTAAGTTAATCCACCATCAACAAAGTAAGTAGAACCGGTTACATACTTGGCATCATCCGATGCTAAGAAAGCTACCAGGGCGGCCACATCTTCGGGGGTACCCATCTTCTTCATCGGAATATTGTCTATCACCCCAGCCAGCTTTTCGGGGTTGTCCATCAGTTTTTTGTTGATAGGGGTGGCAATGGCGCCCGGCGCTACATTGTTAATCCGCATATTTAAAGGAGCCAATTCTGTGGCCAGGTTACGGGTCAGCATTTTTAGGGCTCCCTTACTGGCACAATAAGCTGCAAAATGCGGAAATATAATTTCCTCGTGCACAGAGCTCATATTAATGATCACCCCTGCGCGTTGCTTATCCTTACAGTATTTAACAAAAGCCTGAATACCGAAAAATACACCCTTTAAATTCGTATCCATTACAAAATCGTACTCCTCTTCAGTAACGTTCCAAAAATCATTGTTCTTTTCAACGCCGGCATTGTTTACCAGTATGTCTAACTGGCCGTATACTGCAATGGCATCGGTTACTAATTTAACTACATTTGGAGTTTTACTTACATCGGCTTCGATGAAATGAGCACGCCTGCCCATATCGGTAATTTGCTTGATCAGTTTTTCGCCGCGCTCGTCAAAGCTTCGGCCGTTCAGTATAATGTCGGCACCGTCGGCAGCAAGGCGAATGGCACAGGCTGCGCCTATACCCTGACTGCTTCCGGTTACCAGAGCTACTTTATTTTCAAATCGGTTCATTGGGTCGTGTTTAGTGATTTTTTAATATAAAAGCCTAAAGCTTAGAAGAGGTTTGCACTTATTGAAGTTTTTTGTAGTTATGAGCTAAATTCCTCAACCTATATAAGCAATGCCACCAAGCCTGTCCACCCGGTTTGATGGCTCGCACCTAAACCTTTGCCATTGTCGCCATGAAAATATTCGTGGAACAGGATGTAGTCTTTAAAGTGTGGGTCGGTGTTCAATTTTGGATGCCCGCCAAATACAGGGCGATTACCTTGCCCATCTTTTAAAAAGATATTCTTCAACCGTTCGCGCAAAGCCTGTGCAATTTCGGCGAGTGAAAAGTATTGACCCGAGCCGGTAGGGTACTCCACCCTGAAATCATCGGTGTAATATTCCTGAAAACGGTCTAATGAGCAAATGAGCAGGTAATTAATAGGCATCCATATAGGGCCACGCCAGTTGCTGTTACCGCCAAACATATTGCTGTCGCTTTCGGCAGGCGTATACTTTACCGAGTAATCGGCCCCGTTAAGAAAGTATTGGTAAGGCTGCTGCTCGTAAACTTTGGAGATAGAGCGTATCCCATAATCGGACAAAAACTCATTGGTATCCAGCATGCGTTTCAACAGCAGTTTCATACGGTGGCCCCGCAACAGGGAAAACAAGTGCTTTTGATTGCCTTTGGTGTCTTTCCAGCGGCTAACGAGGTCAACCAGGTCGGGGCGCTGCTGCATAAACCAGTCGAGGCGTTCGCTAAACAAGGGAAGGTTTTTCCATTTTGCTTCATCAAATACAATAACGGCAAACATGGGGATAAGCCCTACCAGCGTGCGCAGGCGCAGGCGGTCCCAACTGCAATCGGGGTGGCGCAGTACATCGTAATAAAAACCGTCCTGGTCGTCCCATAGGCCTAAAGAATCTTCGCCCATATTGGCCAGCGAACCAGCGATGTATAAAAAGTGTTCGGCAAATTTAACGGCCATACTTTCATAAGCTTTATTATGCAGGGCCAGTTCCAGGGCAATGCGCATCATATTGAGCGAGTACATGGCCATCCAACTGGTACCATCGGCCTGTTCCAGGTTGCCGCCGCCGGGAGCAGGTGCGCTGCGGTTAAACACGCCTATGTTATCGAGGCCTAAAAAGCCGCCTTCAAAAATGTTGTTGCCCTCGCTATCCTTACGGTTTACCCACCAGGTAAAGTTCATGAGTAGCTTTTGAAAGATCTCTTCCAGAAACATCAGGTCTTGTTGCCCGGTTATACGGCGATCTGCAGTGTACACTTCCCAGGTAGCCATGGCATGTACGGGTGGGTTCACATCGCCAAAATCCCATTCATAAGCGGGTAATTGTCCGTTAGGATGAATGTAACTGGCACTTACCAGCATACGTAGCTGTTTTTTAGCAAAGCCCGCATCAAGGGGCGCCAGGGTAATGCAATGAAAGGCAAGGTCCCACGCAGCAAACCAGGGGTATTCCCATTTATCGGGCATAGAAATAATGTCTTCGGCCACAAAGTGTTTCCAGTGGTTATTACGGCCATCCTTGCGTTTACCGGGCGGAATAGGTTCGTGCGGGTCGCCGTCTAACCAGCGCTTAACGTTATAATTATAATACTGCTTACTCCACAGCATGCCTGCCCAGGCTTGGCGTTGTACCAGTCTTTCATCATCGCTAGATTTGGAGGAATGCAAGCCGTCGTAAAAGGTGTCAGCTTCGGTTTGGCGTAGCTTTAGGGTAGAATCAAAGTCGTCGAACGGCTTGAACCGCTTGCCCTTGCTTAAACGCAGGCGAACAACCACACTGCTTTTGGTTGGTACGGTTACCTGGTACCAAAAAGCTGCTTTAGTGCCTTCATGGTTAGGGTTAATGGCACCGGCATCGTTATTTACAACTAAGTTATTAAACGCATCCTTTACATAAGGTGTGTCATTAGCCGAATTGTACAGCTTTTGCTCATTAGTTTCATTATTAGTAAATATAGTTTCCGCGGCACCATCTGCGTAGCAGTAGTATTCGCCAAGCTTCTCGTGATGCAATAAGAGCGTATTGTTGCCCTCGTAAAGGATATAGGGCTTAATGCTGCCGTCAAACCAGGTATTTCTAAACCATAGCTGCGGCAGTACATGTAAATTAGCTTCGGCCCCTGCGCGGTTGTGAATAGTGTATTGAACTAAGATATCCTCTTCTGCATTTTTGGCGTACTCGGTAAACACATCAAAATATTCATCGTGGTCAAACAAACCCGTATCTATGAGTTCAAACTCAGCCTCGTGTTTGCTGCGGCGCTTATTTTCTTGTACCAACTGACTGTAAGGATAAGCCTGCTGTGGATACTTATACAGCATTTTAAGGTAGCTGTGTGTAGGTGTGCTGTCAAGATAATAGTATAGCTCTTTTACATCCTCTCCATGGTTACCTTCACTGTTGGTGAGGCCAAACAGGCGCTCTTTCAATATGGGGTCTTTGCCGTTCCATAGGGCCAGGCTCAGGCATAGTTGCTGTTTTTCGTCGCTTATACCGGCTATGCCTTCTTCGCCCCAGCGGTAGGCCTTGCTGCGGGCCATATCATGGGTAATAAAGTTCCAGGCGTTGCCATCGGCACTATAATCTTCGCGCACGGTGCCCCATTGCCTTTCAGAAACATAGGGCCCCCATTTTAGCCAGTTGGTGTTGTTGGCGTAATGCTCCTGTAGTCGTAATTTCTCAGCATCCATATGTAAAGGTTGAACAAGGGCGGTAAGATAATAGTTTACCATCACAAACCTCGTTGCATATTCAATGCAGCCAATGTTTTACTTTGTACAGATATTGTTATTGAAATTTAGGTGATATATTTAATTTATTCTACACGTTAAAATAAAGCATCTGTTATACTAAAAATACTGACGATGACAACCACAGAACAACAACGGCACGACTGGCTGCTTAAGCTCTATACGACTGCCTTTCCGGCTATAGCGCAATACGTAAGCAAACATGGCGGTACCCTCGACGAGGCCAAAGATATTTTCCAGGATGCACTGGTGATTTATTATGAGAAAACGGTGGACGGTAATTTACAGTTAACCCACAGCGAAAAGGCTTACCTGCTGGGAATAGCCAAGCACCTGTGGTATCATCAGCAGCAAAAGCAAGGCAGGCTTGTAACCGATGATGTGCTGAATTATACCGAATTGCCTGAAGAAAATATCGCCACCCCATCAACCGGCCGACTGTTGCGTTACCTGGAAGCAGCGGGCAAAAAATGTATGGATATGCTGCAGGCCTATTATTACGACAAGCAGAGCATGCGCGAAATAGCCGAGCAGTTTGGCCTTTCGGGCGAGCGCTCGGCCACGGTGCAAAAGCATAAATGTTTAGAGAAAGTGCGCAACAAAGTAAAAGAAAAAGCCCTCACGTATGAAGACTTCTGCATTTGATACCCAGCGTATAGACCGCTACCTGCTGCAGCAATTACCAAGCGGAGATAAACTGGTATTTGATGCCAAACTCATGCTTTGCCCCGAACTTTACGAAACCGTTGAGTGGCAGCGCAAGGTACACCAGTTGGTGCAGCTACGAGGCAGGCAACAGCTCAAGACTCAAATTAAAGGCGTTGAGCAGTTGGTGTTTAGCCAGCCGGAGTACAGCAGTTTCAGGCAAAGAATTATGCGCTTGTTTGGCAGATAAATTAGATAGGGCAATAAGCTATTGCACTTTATTAACACACCCCTGCCCCTCTCAAGAGGGGATTAAAATATCAAGAGGGGATTAAAATAAAGCTGCGTTATAATAACGCAGCTTTGAGTATCAGCGCCGACTCTTTACCCCAATCACCTGTGGCGGCTTCCAGCGTGGTACGCAGGGTTTTATTATTTACAGCTTTACCCTTGGTTGGCGGTGCCAGCTTGGCTGGCGGTACGCTTACATCGGTAACCTTGGTGGCAAACCAGGTAGTATTATCGTGTGGAAGGGCAACGCCTAATATCATACCCGGTAAACCTGTAAAAGATTCGGGACCGCAAGACACGGCTATCTCTTCAGTATAAAAGGCCACCACGTAAATTGAATCCATTACCACGGCATTGGCCCGGCGGCAGTTAAAACCGGCTATTTCGCGAAATTCGTCGGTTACTTTCCAGTTGATCTTGCGCAGGCTGTCTTTCACTAAAAAGATCTCTTCAAAAATCTTTTTCTGTGTAATGCTGCTGCCGGTAGCCAAATCGGTAGCAATGGTGTTGATCTGCGTATTAATAGGGCTGCTGCCAAAAAAGCCGTTGTTAGTGGTAGGGTCATCTGGCAAGGGCGTGTATAAAACCTTGCTATCGGCAAAGGTCATCACGCTTTTCATTTTCTTAAACTGTGGCTGCGTTTTTTTGTACTGGTCAAATGCCGGGTTAAAATAGCTTTCATTGTCTTTAGTGATCATTTTTTTAATGATCGCGTACATGTTAATGCTTTTTTCGAACTCTATGGTACCACTGGTGGTAAAATGTGCGTTTTGCGCCATAACCAGGTTGCCGGTCAACAGCAGGAAGCAAAGTGTGATAATTGAACGTATGCTTTTCATGATCTTATTTTATGTCGGATGAACCACCCATTTTGCTGAAATCGTAAACTATAGACAGCATAAAGTACCGCTTAATGGTAGTATAGCTGCTTTGTGTAATTAAGTTGCCCGATGCACTACGATCAAAACCTTTATTCTGGTTAAAAATATCGTTCACGTTAGCTTTTATCTTCAGGCTCTCAGATTTAAAGAACGCTTTTTGAACGTAGGCATTCACTAAAAAGCGGCTGAACTTTTGGTCGAACGACTTGGTAGGCGCACGGTACTCGTAGTTGCCATCGGTACCTATCTGGAATTTACCGGGCAGGTAATAGTTAAAGGAATGGTTGGTTGTAAAACCTCCGCCATTGTTGTTTATTTCGGGGTTTAAAGAGGATACGCTGTAGTTGTAAGTTGGGCCAATATTGGCATACAGGTCAAACTTCTTCTCTTTGTACTTTTGCAGGTTTATGGTAGCCGAATAGCTGTTTGAACGTGTACGGTTCAACGCACCGTTCACCATGTTAAAGTAAGTGCTACCGTTGGTGTTTGCACCAATACCAGCGCTTATACCGCCCAAAAATTTGATCTTGCTGTTTATACCGCTGTATACATAAAAATTGGTTGGCGTTTCGCCGGTTAAGTTAACCGACTGGCTGGTAGTAAAACCGGTATTTCTGTTGGTGCTTACATTGCTTACAATTGGGTTTGAGGTAAGCGAGTAAGAACCGCTTATATAAATAGAGCGGTTACTTAACACCTTGTACGAGTTGTAAGAGATAGAGAAGCGGTTGGTGAACGATGGCGTAAGATTAGGATTACCCACCACCAGGTACAGTGGGTTTGTATTGTTAATAATAGGCTGTATTTGATCTATAGTAGGTTGGCGGGTACTACCGTTGTAGTTGAACCTGAACGATTTTTGCTGCGAAAAACGGTATTGGTACGAAGCCTGCGGGTTCCAGTTTACAAAGTTGCGGTCAAACTCACGGTTGTTAATTTTATTTAACTGCTCAAACCTAACGGCGGCCACTTTGGTACCAAAGTTTATGGTGGTTTTATCTTTCTTATAGTTAAAAACCAAGCCACCCTGGTTGGTTAATTGATCTAAACGGTAGTTGTTAGTCAACGAGTCTACCAAAGTGTTATAAAGTGCCTGGTCCTGATTGCGGCCGGGGTTAGCTACTGCGGGGCTGAATGTTCTGCGGTCGGCCGTGCTGTTGCTTACACCAATGCCATAGTTGGCAACCAGGGAGAATGATTTGGAGAAAGGCTCGGTGTAGGTAATGTTACTGTTGAATATAGAAGTTTCTACTTTGTTGATCTTGTACTGGTCGGTTAGTTGTTTGCGGCTGGACACACCCAAGGTATCAAAGGCTTCGATGTTAGAATACAGGAAGCCATTATTGTTATTTTGATCTAAAGACTGAGTTAAATTAACAGATAGGGTGCGACCTGCTTTTTTTAATTTTTTAGTATAAAATGCCGAAAAGTTAAATGTTTTTTCATCGCCCTTGCTATCGGTATTACGGTCTTCTGTATTAATTAACTGGCCGTTGCCACGCTCACCACGGGTTACGTTAGTATTGTTGCTTTCCACATTTTTAAAGGTACCATCTACAGAAAGCTTAATGTTTGATGTACTGTCAATTTTGTAATTGTACGTAGCATCGGCTTTTTGCCTGAAAATATAATTATTAAAGCGTTGGTCGGTGTTGGTGTTAATAATGCTGGCGCTGTTGGTTTGGCTGCCGGGCAGGTTATTTTGCGATTGGTTATTACGATCGCCGTTTACGGTTAACGAGCCTATTTTATAATTGCCGTTAATAGTTTGCTTATCGGTACCCCACTTATTATCGTAATGCACACCGCCGGCACGGGCTACCGGTATACCTTCACCATCGTAGCGGCCTCCCCAGCCTTCAATATCATCGCCCCCGTTAGAGTAAATGCTGATGCCTCCATCCACAAACTCTACGTTACTGCCCGAGGTGCCAAATTTATTTGAATCTTCCCAGCCTAAACCCGTTTTACCGGTATTGGCCAGCGTACCATAGGCCGACATTTTTTCTTTACCGGCAAATTTGTTTACCGCTACCTGTGCCTGGTAAAAGTCTTTGGTACCCACACCTACATCGGCTTTACCAAAATAACCGTTCTTTTTATCTTCTTTGAGTTTAATGTTAATGGTCTTAGATTTCTGCCCATCGTCTATCCCGGTAAATGCAGCCTGGTCGCTGGCTTTATCATAAAGCTGTACCTTATCAACCATATCGGCGCGTAGGTTTTTGGTTACCAGGGTAGGGTCATCGCCAAAAAACTCTTCACCGTCTACCAGTACCTTGTTTACGGTTTGGCCTTGTGCGGTTATTTTGCCGTCTTTATCTATTTGTATACCGGGTAGTTGCTTTAACAGGTCTTCCACCTTGGCATTGGCCTGCACGGTAAAGCTGGAGGCGTTAAACTCAGTAGTATCACCTTTTATTTTAATGGCAGCACGGGTGCCTTTCACAATTACACCTTCTAACAAACGCGATTTAAGAATAACGCTGATACGGCCAAAATTATGCGTGGTTTTAACAGAATCGAGCGTAAACTCTTCTACATAATCGGCATATTTTGGGTAAGTAACCAGCAAAATGAATTTGCCTTTCCCCAGCCCGTTCATGGTAAAGCTGCCATCGGCACCGGCCCGCGTAAACTTGCGCAGGGTAGAGTCTTTGGCGTTTAAAACAGAGATACTGGTGTTGGCCAGCTTCACATTAGCCACGGTATCGGCAACACTTCCCCTAACCGAATAACCGGTTTGAGCAAATGAAACAGACGTAATTAGGCACAGAAGCAGTAGGAGGTAAGATAACTTCATGTATAAGGTTTTGTGGGTGTTAAGATATAAACTAAAAATTTAGTATTAAAATGTAAATGCGTTTAAACACCGAAAAGCCAATTATTTAACATTTATTAACAGAAATTAACATTAGAAGAAGAGTAGCAATTATAGTGGTCGGGGATGGATTGAATTACCACGACTACATTTAAGCCGACATTGTTTAACCGGATTAAACTAAGCTTGGATTAACACCCAAGTTGGGCGATTAAGAATATAGCTTAAATCAATCCCGTATGGTAAATCAAGTTCGTGTTCACTTCAATGGGTTTGAGTTAACACACAAATGCCTGTCCATAAAACAACATATTAATTAAATTAGGCGAGTCTTGATCAATGGCAAAAGAAGGACATTGAAAAGCAGTAAATTTGTTTCGCCTCAAAATCCAATTGTTTTCATGCCTTAATTTAGGGTAGTGTTTCAGTTTAAAAATTAAGATGTTTATACATTATAGACTATAAAATTTAGATCATGGATTTTTCTGAAAGTACGCAGTTGATACAAAGTAACGGAAAGGAATTTACCGTAACCCTATTAGAAGCCAAGCAACCATTATGCGTAGGTATTTTTGCAGCAGGGCGTGGCGGAAGCCCGGTTAGACATCTTCCGCTATTAAGGGCTTTGGCGCAGCAGGGATGCACTATCATTGCCCCTCATTTTGAACTGCTGATACCATTAACGGCTTCAAAAGAGGAACTGGATGCCCGCATTGAAATGCTTGAAATTGTTTTGAGGCTATATTCACATGCGCATATACCCATGGTAGGTATAGGGCACTCTATAGGAGGCACATTGTTGCTCGTGCTTGCTGGAGGAAAGGCGTTAACGTCTTCGGGGCACCAACTTGGTATCCATTCAATTTGGAAGTTTGAACGGCTTGCTCTTTTGGCACCACCGGTTGATTTTTTCATGCACCCTGGCGCATTACAAACAGTGGATACGCAAATCTATCTGCGTAACGGTGGTAAGGATACTGTTACTTCGCCTTCTAAAGCATTACTGTTGAAACAAATATTTGAAAAGCAAGGCCAGGTAGAATTTATTTTGGATGAGGAAGCCGGGCATTTTAGTTATATGGATGAACTGCCGCCTCAAATCGAGGATACGCAACCCGATCGAAAGGTCTTCTTGGAAAATTTAGCCATGGATATAGCTCAATATATTACCTCTTAATTAAAGCGGCATGTTAACTGTGTGAAATAAGCAAAGTTAACCGAGACACCACCTGATTTTAGCTGTTTACGTGGCCGCATACTTTGCTACATTTGCATACCATGAACCGTATAGATCGCATTTCGGCCATACTTATTCAGCTGCAATCGCGCAGGGTGGTAAAGGCGCAGGCTATTGCCGAGCGGTTTGGTATAAGTTTGCGCACCGTATACCGCGACATGAGTACTTTGGAAGAAGCCGGTGTACCTATTATAGGGGAAGCCGGTGTGGGCTACTCCCTGGCCGATGGTTACCGGTTGCCGCCTATTGCGTTTACCCTTGATGAAGCCACTGCCTTTATTACCGCCGGAAAATTAGTGGAAACGTTAACCGACGAGGTGAACGGGAGTAATTACCAATCGGCCATGTACAAGGTGCGGGCGGTACTGCGCAACGCCGAAAAAGATTACGTGGCAGAACTGGACAGCCGCATTGAAGTGCTTAAAGCCAGGCGGCCGCCACACATGCAGGAGGGACTGAACCCGCTGCAACTGATACTGAAAGCCATTGCCGAAAAAAGGGTGATATGCCTCGATTACTTTTCTTATTACCGCCAGCAGCATACCCAGCGTTGCGTAGAACCGGTTGGCGTGTTTTACTTAGATAATTACTGGCACCTGATTGCCTGGTGCAGGGAGAAAAAAGATTATCGCGATTTTCGGTTCGACCGGATGCTGAACGCCGAGATTACCCATGAAGTGGTCGCTACAACGCATCCATCGTTAAAAGATTACCTGGCAGGTATATATAAAGAAAGGAACCTGCTTAAGATCATCTTATTAGTAGAAAAAGAAGCCTCGCGGCATTTGGGCGAGCAGAAATTTTACCATGGCTATATTGGCGAAACCGAGAAAGATGGGCAGGTAGAAATGGAGTTCTTAACCCTGTCGCTCGAAGGTTTTGCCCGCTGGTACATGATGTTTGGCGATTGTGCCCAGATTGTAGAACCTGATGTATTGCGTGAACGGGTAAAGGCGATAGCCGAAAGCCTATTATCGAAAATTTAATTTTTCCTGCTGACATAGGGCTGTCACTAGCCCGTGGTTTATTTGTATTCAACAAACAAATACAACCATGAACATCATCGAATTATTAGTAAAAGAATTGGACAGCGAAACGGCTATTACCCGCAAAATGCTGAGTTGCGTAAGTGACGAAGATTTTGACTGGCAGCCCCACCCTAAAAGTATGACGGTACGCCGCCTTGCTACCCACCTGGCCGACCTGGGCAACTGGTTTGGCATGACCCTAAACACCAGCGAACTGGATTTTGAGACCACCGATTGGAAAGAAGAGGTAATTAACGATACGCCCGCTTTGCTCAACTACTTTGAAAAAAGTGCTGCTAACGGCCGTACACAGCTGCAACAAGCTACCGAACCGCAACTGCAGGAAACCTGGACTTTGCGCAGTGGCGCTCATGTATTAAGCCACACCACCAAGTACGAAATGATCAGGATCATTATAGGGCAAATGATACATCACCGGGCGCAATTGGGGGTGTTTTTACGATTGCTCAACATCGCCATCCCCGGTACCTACGGGCCAAGCGCCGACGAAATGCCTGCCGAGCCGGTTACACATTAGGCGCCATATGAGGATGCTGTGTGTGCTTGTGTTAGAGCGCATACAGCATCTTATTTTGCGTAAGTTTAAAAAGTTTTTACGTAACTAAAACCTGCTATGCCGTTATTATAAGTCGGCATCAGCAGTGAAACTTTCTTATCGTCTTTCGCATTTTTATTGCGGAACAGGGTGTTTCGTATATAAGGATAGATTAAATATGCTGCTTTGGTAGATAAAATACCGAAGCCTGCGCCGGCTATAATGTCGCTAAACCAGTGGTCGTTATTGTAAACCCGCAATATGGCGGTTGCCGTAGCAAATGAGTAAGCATATACCCCATACCAAGGCGACACCTCACCGTACTCTTGCGCCATGAACTCAGCGGCGGCAAAAGCTGTACTGGCATGCCCCGATGGGAATGACTTATCATCAAAACTATTAGGCCGTTGACGGTTAGCTGCACTTTTTATAACGTTAACTGCACCGTACCTGATAGCCTGCGACAGGGCATATAAAATGGTACGGTCAATAAAACGGTTTTTACCCGCAACCCCTGCAATATTTAAAGCATATACGGTAGCTACCGGCACAAACTGAAAGTAGTCGTCAACCTTCGTTTTAAAATTGGGGTGATCGTCACGCATGTCATTATACACATGATAGTCTATATCGCGTATGGGTTTTACACCCAACGATAATAAACCATACCCTACAAAAACCGCCGGAGGGATGAATGAAGTGAACTTACTTTCCAGGTGTTTCACCGTATCGGGCACTTCTAAAATATGCTCGGCAGAGTCTGTTCTGATACTATCTTTTACCTGTGCATTCAGCTTGTTCTGGCCTGCAAATATTAAGCATATCAATAAGGTAACTGCGTATCTCAAAGTAGTAAGTTTTGTATATGATTAAATTTATGTAAAGTATTTAGCAAGATAATAATTTCACAAACGGAAATATGTTTTACCAAAGCAAAATATTTTTGTGATTTGCGCTAAGGTGTTCGCCTAAATATAAAACTGCATTTTAATGAAGATTTTATGAAGTTTTTTGAAGAAGTTTGAGGTTTATTGAGGCGTTTTTTCGTTCATAAACCAAATAGCAGGCTTGTCAAACAATACTTAGGATATGAGATTAGTGTGGTTCTTAGGCGTTTTTTTAGGCTTTGTTTTACAAGTTAATGCCCAAAACAAAACAGGGGTAACCGGCAAGCCGGATACCTCTTATACCACTTACTCGGCCTATAAGAGTACGCTTAAAAAGTACCCTAACATCACCATAGTGCCCGAGCAACCATCGGCCCTGGTTAAAGAAAACCGCAATTTGGTATACTGTACCATCGGGAACCGCGACCTGCATATCGACGCGTTTATTCCCTTGAAAAAGCCTCGTAAAGCCAAACCGGGTATATTAATTATTCATGGCGGAGGATGGCGTAGCGGTAGCCGTACGCAGCACATTCCGCTGGCACAAAGGCTCGCTCAGGCAGGATATGCAGCTTTTACAGTAGAGTATCGCCTGTCTACCGAAGCTCTATACCCCGCTGCCATTCAAGATGTTAAGACCGCTCTTAGATGGATGCGTGCCAATGCTAAACAGTTCAATATCAACCCTGAAAAGATTGCGGTACTGGGTTTTTCGGCAGGTGGTGAGTTGGCCGCATTAGCAGGCGCCACGTCCCAAAACAGCATTTTTGAAGCGGGCGATTGCTCGAGAAATTACACAAGCGCCGTACAAGCCGTGGTTGATATAGATGGCACCTTGTCATTCGTGCACCCCGAGTCAGGCGAGGGCGATGACAGCAAATCTACTTCCGCTGCTTCATATTGGTTCGGTTACAGCAAAAAAGATAACCTTCCGTTGTGGGAACAAGCATCTCCATTAACGTACGCTAAAGAGAACAAGGCTCCCTTCCTTTTTATCAATAGTTCTGTAGACCGCATGCACGCCGGCCGCAACGATTTTCAAAGGATCTCGAAAGAAAATAACGTTTATACAGAGGTTCATATCTTCGAAGATTCTCCGCATTCCTTTTGCCTGTTCAGCCCATGGTTCGAGCCAACTGTTGGCTACATTACAAACTTTCTGCATAAAGTTTTTAAGCAGTAATAGCGGCTATTTACAGGTTGTAATAACTGTTTATCAGGTACATATTTCCTTAATAGCAGTATGTTGTTTTCCTTAGTTAGATAGCCTTACAGCCGGTTTTACGTACTCTTTCAATCGATTTCAGCTTTGCAATCGTTTCCGGGAACGATTGCCCACATTTTATCCAAGGTATGCTTCATTTTATTAGGCTTAGTGGGTATACTTGTTCAGAAATAGAATTTTAGCCGACCACCAATACGCTTAATTCAAATACCAATTATAACGTTTTAACAGCATTCATCACTAAATGGCTCTTGCCTTTTTAAGGGATAGATTATTGTTCAAACAACCAAATTATTTAAACCAATTAATCTGAAAAATGAATAAAGTTTTACTTTCATTTATCGCATGGCTATTGCTATGCGGATCCGTTTTTGCGCAAACCCGATCCATAACGGGCAAGGTAACTTCGAGTACCGGCGACCCGCTTGTTGGAGTTAGTGTAGGCGTTAAAGGTACCTCAATAGGCGGGAGTACAGATGTTAACGGAGGCTTTAAACTTAACATACCTGCTACTGGTACGGTGGTTATAACCGTTAGGTATATCGGCTTCAAAACACAGGAGGTTACTGTGGGCAACCAAACCCAGTTCAGCATTACCCTACAGGACGATGCCGCCACGCAGCTTGCCGAGGTGCAGGTAGTGAACATTGGCTACGGCACGGTATCGCGTAATGCGCTTACCGGGTCGGTTTCCTCAGTGAATGCCAAGCAGTTAAAGGATATCCCGGTTAACTCCACTTCCGAAGCGCTGGCCGGCCGTTTGGCAGGGGTGCAAATCACACAATCCGAAGGTTCTCCTAACACACAGGCCACCATTCGCGTACGCGGCGGTGCATCCATTTCTTTAGAAAGTACGCCTTTATATGTGGTAGATGGGGTTCAGGTAGAAAACGCACTGAATGTTATAGCTCCGCAGGATATTGAAAGTATCGATGTATTGAAAGATGCTTCTTCCACTGCTATTTATGGTGCGCGTGGTAGTAATGGTGTGGTATTAATTACCACCAAGGGGGGCCGCGTACAAAAGCCATCGGTTACTTATAATGGTTTAGTGGGTATAAGAAAGCTGCGTAATAAACTTGATGTGATGAGCCCTTATGACTTTGTGAAATACCAGTACGAAAGAGCTTTATTGAACGGTACCACCGAGTTAAATACCTTTACAGGTCAGTATGGGTTTTACGGCGATTTGGAATTATACAAAGATGCCCCTTTTGTTGACTGGCAAGACCAAATGTTTGGCCGCAATGCCTTAATGCAAACGCACAACATTAGTTTATCGGGCGGTACCGAAACTACCAAGTACAACCTTAGTGTATCTTCTAACGGTGAAGAGGGAATTCAGTTGGGTTCGGAGTTTGACCGTAAGATCGTAAACTTCAGGTTCGATCAAAAAATTACCGACCGCCTCTCTGCCGGGGCAACTATACGTTATAACACAACCCAGGTTTCAGGTGCAGGTACTTCCGATCCGGGTTCATCTTCAACCAACAGGTTACGCCAGGCAGTTCGCTACAGGCCTTTATTAAGTGCCGGGCAAGACTTACTTGATTATGACCCTGATTATGCCGCACAAACCAACGGTAATAGCTTGGCATTGGTAAACCCCATTTTGTTGAACGACGCCGAGTATCGCCGCAATTACAGTAACGTAGTTAACCTCAGCGGTAACATTAATTATAATTTTAGTAAAGTCTTATCGTTCAGAACCACTTTTGGTTACGATTATACCAATACCCGGGCCGATGCCTTTAATGATTTAATTACCAGCATTGCACGTCAAAACGCAAATTTACCCACAGCTTCTATTGGTACTACCACACGCAGGCAGCTTAACAACTCCAACGTGTTTACCCTTAACATGGATAAATCGGGTTCAAGGTTTAGTAAGCGTAATAGCCTTAATATTATTATCGGCCATGAGGTTTTTGATGATTTAACAAAAGGCTATAACATTGAAAGCCGCTATTTTCCTGCCGGTATTACAGCCCAGCGTGCGTTAGGTAACTTCTCTCTTGGTGCAATACCTGCAGGCTCGGTTGGCTTAACACAGCCATTGCCCACATCAAGCGAGCAAACTAACCGCATATTATCTTTCTTTAGCCGTGTTAACTATAGCTTTGATAACAAGTACTTGTTAACAGCATCCATACGTGGCGACGGATCTTCAAAATTTGCGGAAGGCCGTAAATGGGGTTACTTTCCGGCCGCATCAGCCGCATGGAGAATTTCGAGCGAGAAGTTTTTTGAAAATCTAAAATCTACGTTCGATGATGTTAAGTTTCGCGTAAACTACGGCCAGTCGGCCAATAACCGGGTGCCAAATTTCTTGTATCTGCAGCAATTTGTAGCCAGCGGCAATGGTAGCACCTACAGTGTGGGCGATCAGTTGGTTGTTGGTTTTGTGCCGCCTGCATTGGGAAACAACCAGCTTACCTGGGAAACGCTGACATCACGTGGTTTAGGCTTAGATTTCAGCGTATTTAAAAACCGTTTACAGGTAAGTGCCGATTTTTACAATAACAGGGTAGATAACCTTTTGGTTGCCGTTCCCCAAACAGTAGCTTCGGGTTACAGCGAGCAGTTCCAAAATTCAGGATCCATCTCTAATAAAGGCGTGGAACTGCAATTGAACGCAACACCAATTGTGAGCAAAAATTTCAACTGGACCGTTAACTTCAATATTTCATACAATAAAAATAAGGTTGAAAGCATAGGTCCGGGTGTTACTTCTCAGTTACGTTCATCGGGCTGGGCCGGAAGCAACCAACCATCTGATTTTATTTTAAAGGTTGGCCAGCCGGTTGGTACCATCTGGGGTTTGGTTAACGATGGATACTATCAAGTAGACGACTTTAATTTTGCCAATGGAGTTTATACTTTAAAACCCACAGTGGCAAACAGCAGTACGGTATCTACCACACCACAACCGGGCACTATAAAATATAAAGATATTAATGGTGACGGCGTTGTTGACGATAAAGACCGTACCATTATTGGTGACACTCAGCCTAAGTTTTTTGGCGGTATCAACCAGCAATTTACATATGGCAACTTCGATATGAGCATATTTCTGAACTACCAGTTGGGTAATGATGTATTAAATGCCAATAAACTGGAATTCAGCAGCGGTTACACGCCTAATGCTAACCTCATCACCGAAATGAACGGCCGTTTTCGCAATGTTGATGACAACGGTGTACGGGTAACCGACCCAACCGCATTAGCCGCTTTAAATGCCAACGCCACCATATGGTCGCCATTGCTTAATGCGAATTCATTTTACGTGAACTCTTACGCGGTAGAAAATGGTTCGTTCCTGCGTATCAATAACATCACTTTAGGGTATACCTTCCCGGCATCTTTGCTAAAACGTGTTAAGGTAAACCGCCTGAGGATATATGGTACCGTGAACAACCTGGCTGTAATTTCAAGCTATTCAGGTTACGATCCTGAAGTAAATACCCGCCGTAGTTCACCGGTAACCCCGGGTGTTGATTACTCTGCGTATCCACGCAGCCGTGCCTTCATCTTTGGCGTAAACTTAACTTTATAATAAAGCATTAATATATAAGAAAATGATAACTCAAAAAATCATTAAATATACAGCAGGCGTACTTATGCTGGCCGCTATGGCAGCATCTTTTACATCTTGTAAAAAGTATCTCGATTTAGACCCGATATCTTCTTTCGGGCCCGAATATGTGTTTAACAGCACTGCCAATGCCGAAAAGTCGGTTATAGGCGCCTATGCACAATTAGGGGGCGATCAGGGCTATGGCATACGCATAAGTATGTATTACCCATTGGATAACGATGAAATGATGGGCCAGGGCGGCGGCGATCCGCTAACGGGCGATAATGAGCGCCGCGATATTGCTCACTATTTCGTAAAACCAAGTAATACGCAGCTTTTAGGCCCGTTTTCGCAGCTATACAGGGGAATTGAGTTTGCTAACCTTGCCATATATTATATCCCCAAAATGGATCTTTATACCGGAGGTAGCGAAGCTGATAAAGCGGCTTTAAAACGGTATCATGGTGAGGCATTAGCATTACGTGCCCAGTTTTATTACGAACTCATCAGGAACTGGGGCGATGTGCCTTCACAATACAATCCATCGGCTTTTGAAACAGACCTGTTTAAGCCAAAGGCTGACCGAGATAGTATCTATGACCATATTTTGGGCGATTTAGCCGTAGCCGAAACCATGGTACCTTGGCGTACCGAGATCACTTCTTACACTTCTGAAAGGTTTACGCAGGGAGCTATAAGGGCACTAAGAGCACGTATTGCGCTGGCACGTGGTGGTTTTTCTTTAAGGTCTAACGGCCAAATGCGCCGTGATGAGGCTAACTATAAAAAATATTACCAGATAGCGCGCGACGAATGTAATGCTATTATGCAGCGCACCGGCGATCATAGGCTTAACCCAAGCTATCAATCTGTTTGGAAAGATTATGTTTGCAAGCATATAGCCGAACCTAATGGTGAAATATTGTGGGAAGTAGGCATGTCTGGCGGTGGTAGTAACGTTGGTGACAGTAAACTTGGGTATTACAATGGACCGCGTTACAACGGTTTAGGTAATGCTGCCCTAACAGTTTTGCCTACCTATTTTTACTCGTTTAACCAAAGCGATACCCGCCGCGAAGTAATGTGTGCCCCCTATAACATTAATGTAGGCCCGCTGTTGGTGGGTACAACCTTGCAAAGTATTTTTGATGGCAAGTTTAGGAGAGACTGGACCAACTCATTAACATCCGAAGCACAATACTTTGGTACCAACTGGCCGGTTTTACGTTACTCGGATGTACTGCTGATGTTTGCCGAAGCTGAGAACGAATTGAATAACGGCCCAAGCGCAGCCGCCATTACTGCTTACGAGCAGGTACGCCGCCGGGCTTTTGGTAATGCTGCTATAGGAGTTACCCCAACTAATCAAGCCGATTTCTTTACGGCCATAGTAAACGAGCGCGCCTGGGAATTGGGTGGAGAGGGTATCCGCAAATATGACCTCATCAGGTGGAATTTGCTTAAAACTAAGTTGGATGAAACTAAAGCACGTTTAAAGGCAATTTATACCGCTTCGGCGCCCAACCAATACATTTATCAGGGGCCTGATTACTCGCAGGTACCCTATCCAACTGCGGCTAACAGTGTTACCGATTATAGCAATTTACCGGTTACCATGTATTATGTTAACGGCACGGCATCGGCTCCACTACTTTACGCAAACTCTTTGTACGCACCTTCACCTGCTGCAGCCCCTGCAGGCACAACCAGTGTATCGTGGGCGTCGCGTGCTGTTGAGGCAAGCAATCCTTTATATACTACGATAGGCAGGTTCCTGGCTTATGGTTTCACGCCAAATAAAAGCGAGTTGCTGCCATTCCCTCAAACGCAAATTGATGTAAACCCTAACCTGAAACAAAACCCGGGTTATTAATCAACTAAAAGATAACATGAAGATCATGAAAAAATATATGATATGGCTTGCAGCGCCGCTTTTGTGCGCACTGATGCTGGCCTCATGCAAAAAAAATAATGATATAGGCACACTGCAACCCTCAAGGGCGTTTGTGCCTACTACTATTGTCACCACGCCAACCGGGGCATCGGTAAAAATTGATTGGAAAGCTTCACTTTTTTCTACAGGTACCGGCGTAACTTACACGGTAGATTTGTCGCGTAATCAAAACTTCAGCACTATAGATTATACCAAAACTACCGATGCAGTAACCCTGACTTTGACCGACGAGCAGTTACTGGTAGGCCAGCCATACTATGTCCGCATTAAAGCCAATGCTACCGCTACCACACCCGGCTCTAACGGTTACGTGGTAACTACATCGAGCTTTACTATGCCTGGGGTTTTGCAATCTGTTGCTAATGCCGATCTTTCTTCAAAAACGGTATTGCTGAAATGGCTGACTGCGCCCGATGTTACCAAAATTACAATCACCCCAACAGGCGGAACGGCGTTTGATGTAGTTTTAACTCCGGGCGATGTTACTGCGAAATCGAAGCTTATAACAGGCCTAACACCCAATACAGCCTACAGAGCCGATATTTATGCAGGTACGCGGGTTAAAGGTTTTACCACATTTACAACACCGCTATACAATCGTGAAATTACCACTGCAGATAACTTAATTGATGTGATTAACGCTGCAGCCAATAATGATGTTATAGGTTTAGCCGATGGCACTTATGAAATTAAAGATGCAACTGCAACTGTTGTAAATCTTACAATACTGCAAAAAAGCATCACGTTGCAAGGTAAATCCGGCGATCCGGCAAAGGTGAGAATTAAGTTCAAGCAAATTGATTTGAAAGGTACCGGTGCTGGTTTTGGTGCACGAAGTATCACTTTTGAGGGTACCGACGGCGTTGTGGTAGCAACACCTGGCGGCACTTCTACAGGCCCGGCCCCTTATTTCCTTAACCTAATTGGTGCCGGCTCCGATGGTGAAAACTCAACCTTTGCTAACATCAATATAGATGGTTGCGTTGTGTATAACGTGCTTAACGCCCTTTTACGTGGTAACAGAAGTACAAATGTTAACGGCTTTGTAATAGGTAATATCAACATCAATAATTCTGTTGTTTACAATGTAAATGCACCTGCATCAGCTAGTTTTAATACCATAGAATTAAGCAGAGTGCAGTTTGCTCAACTGAATATTACTAATTCTACTTTCTATGAGTTTGGCCGTGCTTTAGTGGTAGCCAATACTTTATTAAATTCAGGAACACCAGTTCCGGTGGTTAAAATAGATAAATGCACCTTTAACTCATTCGGTGGTAACAATATGTTTGTACTGGTTGATGCCAACACCAACTTCCTTAATGTGACTGCCACCAATAACATCATAGGAAATATTCCTAAGGTAACCGCAACAGGCGCTCAAGGTTTATTAAGAGGAACAGGCCCTGGTAGCACATTTACTTTTACCAATAATAATTTATTTAACGCGGTTACAACCACGGGGGCTGTATTGCCGGTAAATACCAGCGCCACTTCGGTCAATGCAACGGCTAACACTGCTGTTGCACTTAGCTGGACAGCTGCCACAACCGACTTTACGCTACCTGCAGGCTCACCTTTACGTACGGCCAGCACAACAGGCGGCGCTATAGGAGATCCGCGCTGGGCTAAATAAGCGGCAATTATTTTTATATTTAACACAAAAAGACCGCTTGCGGTCTTTTTGTGTTTGAAACCTGTACCTCACATTTGTTCAAATATGAAGCACTGTATCTATACAAGCCTGTTATTAGCCTTTACCGCTTCTGCTTTTGCCCAAAAAAATCAGAAAGCACCCGCCAACCCGCTCAATAATTACGTATCCAAGGTTTGGGTAGCCGATCAGGGCAACGGTACTTACAAAAATCCAATTTTAAATGCCGACTACTCTGACCCGGATGCCATACGGGTGGGCGATGATTTTTATTTGATTTCATCGAGCTTTGAAGATATCCCCGGCTTGCCGGTACTGCATTCTAAAGACCTGGTGAACTGGCAAATCATCAGCCATGCTTTGTTAAAACAACCGCCTTTCGAACATTTTGATGTGCCACGCCATGGCGATGGTGTATGGGCACCGGCCATCCGTTATTATAATAACGAATTCTACATTTACTACCCTGACCCTGACTATGGTATTTACCTGGTTAGGGCTAAAAACCCGTCCGGGCCATGGAGCAAGCCGGTCATGGTTATGGAGGGTAAAGGAATTATAGACCCTTGTCCGCTGCTGGACGATGATGGTAGTATGTACCTGGTGCATGGTTTTGCCGGTAGCCGCGCCGGTATCAAAAGCATCATAGCTGTTAATAAATTGAATAAGGAAGGCACCAAGGTTACCGACGATGGCGTAATTGTATACGACGGACACGAAACCGACGCCACCATTGAAGGGCCTAAGTTTTATAAGCGTAATGGGTACTACTATATATTTGCACCAGCCGGTGGGGTACCTACGGGCTGGCAGTTGGTGTTGCGTTCAAAAGGTGTTTATGGGCCTTATGAGCGTAAGGTAGTGATGGATCAGGGCAAAAGCACTACCAACGGACCGCACCAGGGTGCCTGGGTAAACACGCAAACGGGAGAAGACTGGTTTTTGCATTTTCAGGATAAGGAAGCTTACGGGCGGGTGGTGCATTTACAGCCCATGGTTTGGAAAGACAACTGGCCGGTAATTGGTGTCGATAAGGATGGCGATGGTAAAGGCGAGCCGGTATCAACCTACAAAAAACCTAATGTAGGCAAAAGCTATCCCAAAGTAACACCTGCCGAAAGCGATGAATTTAACAGTAGCACCTTAGGCTTGCAGTGGCAATGGATGGCTAACGCAAAAGCCACCTGGATGTTCATGAACCCAGCTAAAGGTGCGCTAAGACTTTACAGCCATAAGTGGCCCGATGGTGCCAAAAACCTTTGGCAGGTGCCTAATGTGCTGCTGCAAAAGGTTCCGGCCGATGAGTTTACGGTGACCACTAAGCTGACTTTTACGCCTAATTTAAAGCTGGAAAATGAAAAGGCTGGTTTAACCATTATGGGTTTTAGTTATGCAAACGTTGCCGTTAAAAGTAAAAAGGATGGCGTTTACCTGGTGTATACTTTATGCAAGGATGCCGAAAAAGGAAAAGCTGAAGAAGAGCAAGTTATTACCAAGCTATCATCGTTAACGGTTTACCTCCGTGTTAAAGTAAGCAACGGTGGCAAATGCCAGTTTAGCTACAGCACCGATGGTAGCAGTTATACCAATGCAGGCAATACGTTTACGGCGGAAGTTGGGCGCTGGAAAGGCGCTAAAGTGGGCTTGTTTTGCACTCGTGAAAGCCAGATCAATGATTCGGGTTATGCCGATGTAGACTGGTTCAGGGTTACTCCAAATGAGTAATGCGGATTTTGCTACGCGTGCACCGACGATTCGCGGCATATCAATTCGGTTTCCAGTACCTCAGTAGTGTAGGTTTCTACTGCCTTTTTACTTTCAATGGTCTTAACCAGCAACTCGGTGGCCATTTGGCCCATTTGGAAGGCCGGCTGCCGTACCACAGTCAAGGGTGGATCGAACAGTTCGGCTACATCAGAGTTGGTAAAGCCGGCCAAAGCTACATCATCGGGTATTTTGTAGCCTAACCTTTTTAAAATAGGTACGCAGCCGGTGGTTAGCCTGTCGTTGGTAGAGAGAATGGCGTCAGGTGGCGAAGGTAAGTTCATCCAGCCTTCTACCGCCTGCTCAATTTCATCTTTTAATACACCGCCGTGGTTACATTGCCTGAAGTAGGTTTCCGGGAAATCAAGTCCATGTTTTTCCAGTGCCGCTTTAAAACCTTTGAAGCGCTCCTGGCTTATCATCAAATTGCTGGTACTGGTTAAGTGGGCAATGCGCTTAAAGCCCGATTTGATCAAAGATTCGGTAGCCTTAAAGGCGGCATCAAAGTTATTAACCACCACACGGTGGGTTGGAATATGTTGTGCCACCCTGTCAAAAAATACAATAGGGAAGCCTTTGCTGTGTAATTGCTCGTAAACGGATGTATCAACTGTTTGGGCCGACAAGGATACCAGTAAACCATCAACCTGTCTTGACAGTAAATGCTGTACGTTAGCCAACTCGCGCTCGGCCGATTCGTGCGTTTGGGTTATGATGACGTGGTACCCCGAGTTATACGCAATAGATTCGATGCCATTAATGGCCTGCGAAAAATAATTGTTAGCCACCTCGCATACCACCACGCCAATAGAATGGCTTTTTTGCTCCTTTAAGCTTAAAGCAATAGGATTGGGGCGATAGTTTATCTTTTCGGCATATTCCAGCACTAGTTTCTTGGTTTCTGATCCTATTTCATGACTGCCGTTTAGCGCCCTTGATACCGTGGAGGTAGATAAGTTAAGCGCTTTGGCAATATCTTTAATAGTGTACGATTGAAACATGATTTTAAAAGGCTATAGCGCTGGCAGATGATGATCTGCTAATGAGCTCGGTTTCGAATTGATGCGTGGTGTATTCTTCTATCGGTCTTTTACTCTCTATGGATTTAATTAAGATCTCGGTAGCCAGTTTGCCCATTTCAAAGGCAGGCTGGCGCACCACGGTTAACGAGGGGGCAAACCACTCGGCAAAGTCCGAATTGGTGAAGCCTGCCAAAGCCATATCATCAGGAACTTTGATGCCCCGCTTCTTCAAAATAGGCAGGCACCCGGTAGTGATCCGATCGTTAGTGGTAAACAGCGCATCGGGTCTGTTGGGCAAAGCCAGCAACTCATCAATAGCCGTTTCCAATTCGTGTATAAGCATACCGCCGTGGTCGCAATACACTAAATAATCCTGATCAAAAGTGATCTGATGCTTTTCAAGTGCGGCCAAATAACCGTTCAAGCGCTCCCGGCTAATAAGCAGATTGCTTGAATTGGTAATGTGAGCAATTTTTTTGAAGCCGTTATTAATCAGCAGTTCGGTGGCATCAAAGGCTGCTTTAAAGTTATCTATATATACTTTATGGGTATCTATGCCCGGCACAATACGGTCAAAAAAAACAATAGGTAGTCCTTTTTCTTTCAGCTCCTGGTAAAAAGATACATCGGTAGTTTCGGCCGATAAAGATACCAGCAAGCCATCTACATGCCGGGAAAGCAAGTGTTCAATATTTACCTGCTCCCTTGCCGCCGATTCGTGCGTTTGCGTAATAATAACGTGATAGCCCGAATTGTAAGCCACCGATTCGATACCGTTAATAGCCTGCGAAAAGTAATTATTAGCCACCTCGCAAACCACCACACCAATGGAGTGGCTTTTGTGGGCTTTTAAACTTAAAGCAATAGGGTTGGGGCGGTAGTTTACCTTCTCGGCATATTCGGTAACCAGTTTTACCGTATTGGCACCTATCTTATAACTACCGCTCAAGGCACGTGAAATTGTTGAGGTGGATAGCCCCAGCGCTTTGGCAATGTCTTTTATAGTATAAGATTGGAACATGAATAAATGCTGAGGTATTGGTTTGCCTGTTGTAAATGGTAACTGTCCTGCACTTACCTGCCCTGTACAACAGCTACGATAATACTAAATAGTTTGCTTTGTTGCGTAAAAAAGTGCAATAAAAATTAACTTAAAGTCAATCGCAACGTCAGCTCCGATGTTAAAGCGAGGCATAGCAATGCTCATTGTAAAAAGGTAAAGCTTCGGGAACGATTGCCCAATTTTAATCAGGGATATGCTTTTTTTATTTGCCGGGATTAATTAACCTTGTTTAGCAAATGATAATGCAGTCGTTAATTACGACATTGTCATTAATTCTAATAACCAATTTAATAACTGTTGCAAGTAAAAACTGAGCAGCAAATTAACCAATTGCTGTAAACGTATATACACACCGGAGTATGGTAGTGGAAAACTTCATAGTACCATGTCGGCAATTAAACTTAAATGAAAAACATAGTTTTCATCATAGCAGCATTATCAACAGCACTGGCCGGTTATGGGCAGCGTTTGGTGGTGGCGCAAGATGGCAGCGGTAAATATACCACTATACAGGCCGCCTTTGATGCTATACCTGTTCATCATGAAAAGCCTGTGGAGCTCTACGTTAAAAAGGGCATCTACAAGGAAGTGCTTACCTTACCCGCAGGTAAAGATCATGTAATCTTAACGGGCGAGGATAAAGACCAAACCATTATAACTTACGATAACCACACGGGCACGGTATCGCCCAAAGGTGATACTATTAACACCTATACATCGGCTACGTTATTTATCCAGGCATCCGATTTTAAGGCCAGCAATCTTACTTTTCAAAACAATGCAGGTTTTACTGCCGGGCAGGCCGTCGCAGTTTTTGCCTTCGGCGATAAATTGGCTTTTGATAACTGCCGTTTCATGGGGTTTCAGGATGTACTGTTTTGCAGCGGTCCTAATAGTCGCCAATATTACCGCAATTGTTATATAGAAGGTACTACCGATTTTATTTTTGGCCCGGCTACCGTCGTGTTTCAAAACTGCCTTATTCATAGTAAAAAGAATTCGCACATAACGGCGGCATCAACACCGCAAGACCACGCTTACGGTTTTGTGTTTATTGACTGTAAGCTAACCGCCGATGTCGGCTTGAACGGCGTTACACTGGGCCGCCCATGGAGGCCATACTCGAGCGTGACCTACATCCGCTGCGAAATGGGCAGTCAGATTATACCGCAAGGATGGAACAACTGGAAAAATGAAGCCAATGAACAAACAGCCCGCTATGCCGAATATAAAAGTACAGGCCCGGGTGCACAAGCCTTAGCACGGGCAAGTTGGAGCAAACAATTAAACGATAATGAAGCCAAGGCCTACACGCTTAAAAATATATTAGCCGGCAACGATAATTGGATGCCGTTTGCAACAAAATAATCAAGATCATTCATACTCTACCATAATAAAAAATGAAGTTAATGAACAATAAGAACATTTGCCTGGCTTTATTATTAGCCATCGCCGGGTTTAATGCCACGGCGCAAACCAAGCCTTACTCATGGACCAACCTGCCCAAAGCAGTACGTCCGGTATTTAAAAAAGATACTTTTAATATTGTTAAATACGGCGCCAAGGCCGATGGTATTACGTTAAACACCCAAAGTATTAATAATGCTATTACTGCTTGTAGTACCAAAGGTGGCGGTGTTGTACTTATCCCCGATGGTTTGTGGATGACCGGGCCTATCCAGTTGAAAAGTAACGTAGACCTGCACGTAAGCCGTGCCGCCTTGTTGCAGTTTACTGATGATAAAAGCCAATATAAAATTATAGAAGGTAACTGGGAAGGCCATGCCGCTTATCGTAATGAATCGCCTATATCGGGCACTAATCTTACCAATATTGCCATTACAGGCGAAGGGGTTATTGATGGTAACGGCGAAGTATGGCGCCTCATTGGTAAAGACCGTTTAACCGAAGAAGAGTGGAAACGCAAAGTAGCTTCGGGTGGTGTGGTTAGCGAAAATGGTAAAACCTGGTATCCGTCGGCAGCTTACGCCAAAGCAGCCAAAACGCCCAAGGCCGGTTATATAGAACCCGGATCAAGCGCTGCCTCGGCGGCCGAGTACAAAGATTATTACCGGCCTAATATGCTGGTGCTAACCAATTGCAAAAAAGTGTTGTTGAAAAATACAACCTTTCAAAATTCGCCGGCATGGTGCCTGCATACCTTAATGTGCCAGGATCTGACTTTGGAAGGCGTACGTGTGCGTAACCCCTGGAATGCTGCCAATGGCGATGGTATAGATGTGGAATCGTGCAAGAACGTGATGATCGATAACAGCACTTTCGATTGCGGCGATGATGGTATTTGCGTAAAATCGGGCCGTGATGAAGAAGGCCGTAAACGTGGTATGCCTACCGAGAACATGGTGGTAAAAAACAGTATTGTTTACCGTGCACATGGCGGCTTTGTAATAGGCAGTGAAATGTCGGGTGGTGCACGCAATATCTTTGTATCTAACTGTACGTTCATTGGTACCGATATTGGCCTGCGTTTTAAAACAACACGTGGCCGTGGTGGTGTGGTAGAAAACATCTACATTAAGAACATAGCCATGAAAGATATTATTACCAGCGCTATTTTGTTTGATATGTATTACATGGGTAAATCGCCAACGGATGATGAATTGGTAAGCGATGCTACTTTGCCTCCTGTAACCGAGGCAACGCCGCAGTTTCGCAATTTTTATGTGAACAACGTATCATGTAACGGTGCCGATAAAGCACTCATGGTAAGAGGACTGCCCGAAATGGCCATCAAGAATATCAACCTCGAAAACCTGAGCATGAAAACCAACAAGGGTATTGAAATTATTGAAGGTAAAGACATTAACCTGAAAAACATTTATATAGAAAGTAAGAACAGCAAACCGCTCATCAGCATTGTGAATGCAAGCGGTGTGAAATTCGATAACCTGCGTTATGGAGCCGATACCGACTTGTTGTTCAGCGTTAGCGGTAAAAAAACAGGTACTATACAGGTAACTAACTCTAATACTTCTAAGGCTAAAAATAAGGTTGAGTTCAAAAGCGGTGCCGATAGCAAATCATTAGTAGCAAGTAACTAATACCAACGTGAAAAGGATTATTATTTTATTACTGCTTTGCATCATAACCTGGGGCGCAAGGGGACAGAACGTAGCCTTGCGCCCCAGCTTAACGGTAGCACAGGACGGCAGCGGCAACTACAAAACCATACAGGAAGCCGTTAACGCCGTGCGCGATTTGGGGCAGCAACAGGTAATTATTCATATTAAAAAAGGGATCTACCACGAAAAACTGGTGATCCCTTCCTGGAAAACAAAAATATCGCTGGTGGGCGAGAGTACCGATAATACCATTGTTACTAATAATGATTATTCGGGCAAAGCGGTGCCGGGCGGGAAAGATGCTTTTGGTAAAGAAAAAATGTCTACCTACACTTCGTACACTGTGCTGGTACAGGGCAACGATTTCCATGCCGAGAACCTCACTATTGCCAATACCGCAGGCCGTGTTGGGCAGGCCGTTGCCCTGCATGTAGAAGCCGACCGCTGTACCTTTATAAATTGCCGTTTGCTGGGCAACCAGGATACCTTGTACCTGGCTAAAGGCAACAGTCGGCAGTATTATGAGGACTGTTACATAGAAGGCACTACCGATTTTATTTTTGGTGAAGCTACCGTGGTTTTTGAACGCTGTACCATTAAAAGTTTAACCAACTCTTACATTACGGCCGCAGCCACCACACCGCGGCAAGCCTTTGGTTTTGTGTTTTTCGATTGTAAGTTGATAGCCGATACCAGTGTAACCAAGGAGTTCTTAGGCAGGCCATGGCGCCCGCATGCTAAAACTGTTTTCATCAACACCGAAATGGGTGCCCACATTGTGCCCGAAGGTTGGAACCCCTGGAAAGGCGATGTCATGTTCCCTGATAAGGAAAAGACTACCTTTTATGCCGAATATGGCAATAAGGGAGCAGGAAGTATTACCAGCAAACGTGTGGTGTGGTCTAAACAGTTGACCAAGAATGAAGTAAAGCAATATACGCTTAAAAATATATTGTTGGGTGCAGATGGCTGGCAACCAGTTGCTAAATAAACTATTGGGTTAGAAGAGTGTCTTATCCCTATTTAAATTGAACGAGAAATGAAAAGATTATACCAGTTGGTTATTGCACTTGTGCTTAGTGTAAGCGGAGCATTTGCCCAAAATACCCAGCCTGCAACCGACCCGGTGGCCGAAAACATGTTGCTGTATCAGCGCAACGTAGGTGGCTGGCCCAAAGCTGTAGGAGAGGTGAAGGTAGATTATAATAAAACCCTGACCGAAGAACAAAAGGCAGCCACCAAAGCCGGTACCAATCGCATTGATGCTACTATTGATAACGCGGCCACTTTTAAAGAGATCAACTACCTGGTAAACGCCTACGCCAAGACTAATAACAAGACTTATTTGCAATCGGCCGAAAAAGGTATCAGGTTTTTACTGAAGGCGCAGTATGCTAATGGCGGCTGGCCGCAATACTACCCGGATTCAGCCTTGTACCGCAGCCAGATCACCTTTAACGATGATGCCATGATCCACGTTATGCAAATACTCGATAACGTAGCCAACCGCGCTAAAGGCTTCGAGGTGGTAGACCAGGCATTGGTAGCTCCTTCTGCCGATGCCGTAAAGCGTGGCATAGACTGCATTCTGAAAACACAGGCTAAAGTTGACGGCAAATTAACCGCCTGGAACCAGCAGTACGATAAGCGCACCTTGCAACCCGTTGCTGCTCGTAAGTTTGAACTTGTTGGATTGAGTGCTTCGGAATCGGCTTCTATTGTGGAGTTTTTAATGCATGTGCCTTCACCATCAGCCGATATTAAACAAGCAGTAAAGAGTGCTGTGGCTTGGTTTGATGCGGTTAAACTAACAGGATACCGTTTTGATCATATTCAGGATGATAAGCAGCCCACTAAGCGTGATGGTGTGCTGGTAGATGATCCCTCGTCGGTAATTTGGTCCCGCTATTATGAAATTGGTACCAACAGGCCGTTCTTTTCGGGTCGCGATGGTGTTAAAAAATATAACCTCACCGAGGTAGAAAACGAACGCCGCCAGGGCTATGCATGGTACGGCACCTGGCCTAAAAAGATCATGGTAAAGGATTACGCCACATGGGCGAAAAAATACAATGTGAATTAATTGCCCGTATGCTGTTATCGCGTTATAATTTAAAAAAGATCAATGCAACTAATTTAGCCTTACCGCCCGAGGGCGTATTTGAACTTCCGGAAAAGGTACTGCAATTTGGTACCGGCGTATTGCTGCGTGGTTTGTCTGACTACTATATTGATAAGGCCAATCGCCTCGGAATTTTTAATGGGCGTATTGTGGTAGTAAAGTCTACAAAGACTGGTACCACAGCAGATTTTAACCGTCAGGATGGCTTGTACACCCTGCAAATTAAAGGCGTTGAAAACGGTAACGAGGTACAGGAGCAGATCATTTGCTCGGCTATAAGCCGGGTGCTTTCGGCTAAAGCGGAGTGGGATCTTGTTTTGAAAGTGGCGCAAAGTCCGCAGTTAAAAGTGGTGATATCTAACACTACTGAAGTGGGCATTCAGTTGGTGCAGGACAGCATACACAAACACCCGCCAGTATCTTTCCCGGGCAAGTTGCTTGCGGTGTTGTATGAGCGTTATAAGGTGTTTAAAGGCAGCGCCGAAAGCGGCCTGGTTATCGTACCTACCGAGTTGATCGTAAATAACGGTAAAAAGCTGGAAGCTATAGTACTGGAACTGGCACACCTTAACAAACTGGAGCCTGCCTTTATGGACTGGCTGGAAGAGCATAATCATTTCTGTAATTCGCTGGTAGACCGTATTGTGCCCGGCACACCTGGTCTGCAGCAACTGGCCGAGGCCGAACAGTTGAACGGCTATAAAGATGATCTGCACATTGTATCTGAAGCTTACAGCCTTTGGGCCATTGAAGGGGATGAGAAAGTAGCATCGGTCTTAGAATTTGCAAAGGCCGACCCAGGTATTGTAATTGTACCTAACATTGAAATATACCGCGAACTCAAATTGCGTTTACTTAACGGAACGCACACGTTAAGCTGCGGTGTTGCTTTTCTATCCGGATTAAAAACTGTTAAGCAAGCTATGCAAAATGCGGCTTTTGCTCAGTACATCAATCAGCTGATGCTGCACGAAATTGCGCCTGCCATACCTTACCAGGTAGATATAGACATAGCCAAAGACTTTGCCGCCAAGGTACTCGACAGGTTTCGCAACCCATATATCGACCATCAATGGATCTGTATCTCTTCCGAATATTCCTCTAAAATGAAAATGCGGGTGGTGCCCCTGCTGCTTAACCACTATGTGCAATTTAAGCAGGTGCCCGAGTGCTTTGCCTTAGGCTTCGCTGCCTTCATCAGGTTTATGAAATCAAAACAAAATGTACCCGGGGTTTACACAGGTATTTATAATGGCGAAGAATATGAAATCGCTGACAGCAATGCCGAACTGTTTCATCAGGCCTGGAAAAGCATGGGTGTGCATGAGCTGGTAAACACCATTTTGGAAGATAAAAATCTTTGGAACAGCAATTTAGGCGAACTGCCCGGTTTTAGAAACGCCATTACCAAGCGGCTTCTGTTGATGCAGGATGAAAGTGAAAAGCTTCTATCTGCATTGTAACAAATTTTGAAGTAATACATAAAAGAAGCTCTTAGTAATTAACTAAGAGCTTTTTCATAAAATCAATTTTAAGGATTAATCAATATAGCGCAGACTTAGCAAAAAGCCGATGGTGAAGTTTGCGTCCCAATCAAATACAAACGTATCAGTATTGGTAGCATCCTTAGCAGCTTTGTATATATTTATACCTGAACCCATTTTTTTGTCTTTAATTTTATAGGTATCGGGGTTGTTTAATACGGTATAGCGTTCTTCGCCTTTACGGGTTTGTTTAGCTAAGCTAAACGGCACACCACCAATTATAAAGCCCACATTACGTTTGTTTTTTGGTAACGTGCCTAATGCTTGCTTTACTTGCTCGTATACAGCATCGTCGGCTGTGCCTTTCTCAAAGTATTTAGCACCCGGCAGTTCCAGAGCTTTCAGGTTGCCGTCTTCCATCCATGAAACTTTAGTATTACCCGAGCCTATATCAATTAAAAAAGAATCGTCTTGAAAGCCGGGAGGCACCGTAGCCTTGAAAGCAAATTTACCTTCCTGCGCGGCAGTAACCAGGTTTACTACAAAGCCCATCTTCTTAAGTTCGGCGGCTACCTGCGCAGTTTTGGGCGCTTTTTGTGCACCCGAAGAAATAACAAAGTGCATATTCTTTTTATTAACACCTTTTTCAAACATGCTGGCTAAGTATTTTTTTAAGCCGGTGCGTATATCATCGGTGTTGGCCAGGTCTTCATAAGCTAAAGATTCGCCAAAGTCTTTAGATACAATTTCCCAGCGCTTTTCTTTATCCATGTTAATTACAAAAGAGTTAAAGCCTGTAGCACCTACTTCTACAACACCTCTTAATATTCCATTTTGAGGTTTTTCGGGCGTATATTCAAAAGTGCGGCCAGCTGCTTTGTCATCTGTTTGAGCACTGTCTTTTTGAGGGGCGTCGTAGCTTCCGCTCTGTGAGGTGCTATTTCTTGATGCAGGATTTTCAAGCTTATCTTTAGGTACGTAGTGTTTAATTAAAAAGAAGGCAGCTATTCCTATAATTAACAGAATTGCTATTCTTCCGGCAGGTTTAATTTGCATGATGGTTGTTTTAGTGATTTTTTAGATGGTTTATTTTTTCAGGTAATTCATGTACTTGTTATTACCGTCGGCATTGCTCTCAATATTTGCAGCCGATGACTGTATAGAGTCCGAATAATCAAAGGCGCTGTCAACATTCATTTTATTGGCCGTTTCGGCAGCCATTGATACCTTGGCCGCATCTTTCAAGTCCTGGCTGGTCATTACCTGCGAGGTAATTTCTATTGCCGAACGTATGCCACCAATTTTGCTGGCTACATCTTCGCGTATCTTTTGAATGGCCTTGTCGGCATCACTGTTAAGATCAGTATTGCCCGTAAATGCTTTCATGGCTTTACCCATTGTAGCCGATGCAGTGGTTACTGCATCGTATTTGGCTTTTTGAATTTTGATAGTATTTTTGGAATTCATTAAAGCCACACCCGATTTACGGTAAGCTTTATCAGCAAATGCAACGAGTTTATCTACATCATTAGCTACAGGTTTAACGCCATCGATAAAATCTTTGGCATTGCTGAAATTTGTTGATGATGTTTCCAAAGCTAACTGGGTGTCAAAATCGTTAGGACTGGTTTGTAACCGGGCCTGGCAAATGCGCACTTCTTCCTGTGCCTGGCGCATGGCTTTCTCGTTATCTTCTAACTGTATGCTTAATGATGCTTGTTGCGCCTTCAATTTTTCGCCATGTACACGTAACTGATCACGGTCTTTTTCTGCTTGTTCTATTTGCAGGTTTAATATGTTCCAGGGGTTCATTTCTATAGCCCAACCTAATACACCCTGTGCAATGGCTTCAGAAAAATAATGAATACCTCTCCAAAATTTAGGATTGGTTAATATCATGAGCAATACAACGGCTATAGCTATTCCAATAACCAATTGTATAGTTCCCCAAACTATGGTGAGCAAAAACGGTAGAATAAACATGTATACAAGCAGCGCTACACCGGCCAGTATAACTACCGTCATGATGGTGCCCCATGTTTTTTTGGGGTCGAGGTTTTTTAATTCAAATTTTGGTTTAAGTAATTCTTCGGCCATGGTTTAGATTTTTAATTAAAGGTATTGGTTAATTTTATTCAATTCGCTTTCAAGCTCACTTTTTTTCTGCTGTCCGGCCAAAATAAACTGGTTCTTGTTATTGGTAAGCTGTTCTTTGCTTTGCGATACCTGCTGCGATAAATTGCTTATTTCTTGATGTATAGCGCTTATCTTGTCGTTAAGTGCAGCAATTTCTTGTGCCTTGGCTTGTATTTGCTCTTCTTTAAGCTGTACATCATTTTTATATTGCTGCGAAAAAGCACCTTCAATACCAGCCAGTTCGTGTTCAATAAGTTTTATGTATTCTTGGCCGGTACTAAGCAACTTATCTTTAGTAACGCCTGTTCTCTTGAGTACATTAAACGCCGTCTTTATTTTGGTTGCTTCATCCGGAATACTGTCTAACTCAACTTTGGTGTCAATAAATTCCTTGATGTCTGTACCCTGAAAAATAGGGTTCTTTTCGTTGGCATCTTCAATTAATTTCTCAAAAAAGCTTCTGAAATTCCCGGTATCATTAGTCTTGGATGGGGTGGATTCTGCAGGTTTGGACGCAGTGTTATCAGGTGTTGATATCACCGGCTTAGGCTGATTATTAGACGGCAAACTTGATGCTTGACCCGGTTCGGGTTCTTTAAACTCTACAAATGGATTTAGTATGTATTTAAATATACTCATTTTAGTTGTTGTAAACTTTAGTTAAATAAACTAACAATAACCTGTATTTACAATAATTAATTCTTTTAGGCCATGCTGGTTTTTAACAGCTGTATTAATATTATGTTTCAATAACTCACCTGCATCAGCAGAGTTAAGTATCCATGTTGATTTTATATGAAGTTTATATTTGTAAGATACATTTAAAGCATTATTGTTACATTTAGTTGTCCAAGTATTCAAAATGCCGCTTGTTGAAAGAGATGTATATAGCCGGTAAAACGCGTCATCTTAATTATTTGAACAAACCTATACCAATTATGCTCCTGTTTATTTAGAAGAGATTCTATTTATTTAATCATCCAAAATCACAAAGTAATGAGTAAAATCACAGTAAAAGACGGAACCGAAATTTATTACAAAGACTGGGGCACAGGGCAGCCTATCGTGTTTCATCATGGATGGCCGCTATCAAGCGATGATTGGGACGGGCAGATGATGTTTTTTGTGGAAAAAGGGTACCGCGTTATTGCGCATGACCGCCGCGGACACGGCCGATCTACCCAAACGGCTACAGGCAACGATATGGATACCTATGCAGCCGATGTAGCCGAACTGACCGAAGCCCTTGATTTGAAAGATGCCATACACGTTGGACACTCTACCGGTGGTGGCGAGGTTATACGTTATGTAGCCAAATATGGTAAAGGCCGTGTAGCCAAAGCAGTGTTAATTAGTGCCGTTACCCCTATCATGGCGCAAACCGAAACTAACCCCGACGGTATACAAATGGCAATATTTGATGAGATTCGTGAGAATACCGCCACCAACAGGTTGCAGTACTTTCAGGATTTCACCCTGCCGTTCTACGGTTACAACCGCGAAGGTGCCAAGGTATTGCAAGGCGTTAGAGACAACTGGTGGAGACAAGGCATGATGGGCGGTATAAAAGCACATTATGATTGTATTAAAGCTTTCTCGGAAACCGATTTTACCGAAGACCTGAAAAACGTAGACATCCCAGTATTAGTACTGCATGGTGAAGACGACCAGATCGTTCCTTTCGAGCTTACCGGTGTAAAGGCAGCCAAACTCGTTAAAAACGGTAAATTAATTACTTACCCGGGTTTCCCGCATGGTATGCCAACTACCGAGGCGGCAACTATTAACAAAGACCTTTTGGAGTTTTTTCAATCGTAATTCCATCCAATCATAATAGCAAAGGCACAAATTAGTATTTGTTGCCTTTGCTATTTATACATTGTTAGCTTTAGTCAAACTATCAGAACTATTGGTGGTGGCGCTTGGCAGGAACCACATCGTAACGAGGCATATCAAAGTGCCTAATGTAGTAGATCATGTCTTGCGCATCGCAAACAGAGATCTTCTTGAAATAAGCATCTGCAGCATACATTCCTTTATGCTTGTTGGTAAATACTTTTTTATAAATCTTGGTACTATCAATATCTGCCAGATCATCAAAACTAATAGCCGGATTATTAGTGCCTGCCTGTCTATTATTTTTATAGGTATGGCAGTTTATACATCCCAGTGTTGAACTAACATTGCGGCCGTTACCGAAATTAAGCGAACAGGTTATTGCACTTTCTCGACGGTTAGTGATTGTCTTTTTAGAGGATGTTTGCTGGCCACAACTTATAGTAATGAGCAGCACACACAAGCTAACTAAAGCGAGAACGGTTATACGATATTCCATTGATGGGGTCATTTAATCTGGTGCGTAACTGATTCACCGTATTGTAAGAAGGATTTTGATAAACCGATTTAGTCATATTGGTAATATCTGAAATGATGTAGCGTAATGCATCTATTTTCTCAGCCAAAGACAGATTTGTATTTGTTTGGTCACCCAAATGGTACATAATGTCGTTTTTGTCACTTGGTAATTCTAAATCAGCAAGGCTAAGCGTATGAAAAAATTCGTGCGGACCTGTGCTTGGATCTTTAACCCAAGTTGAATACTCAATTATTGACGGTGCGCCTGTCCCTGAAAATCCGGCAGCTTTATGGGTTTTACCATATCGGTCTTTAAACTGGTAGCCCACTCGGTCTACTACTGCAATTAAAAAATCATTGCCGCGAATTTGACCGATGTTGTTCACCTGTATTATGTTTACGCTAATATTAAAATTAAATAAAAAACTTACAGGAGCAGGCTCTTTAAGATTGAATTTTTTCTTCTTCGGATCATAACGGTAAAAATTGGCGCTGTAAGTGGTAACGGGACCTTTTAATTTTGATTGTAAATAACTTTTAGTTGATGATAGTAAAGACGGAAGCTTAGGTGAAGCAGCAGAACACAGATCAAAAACTTTAATAGTAATAGTGAAGTCTCCTTTGAGTTCGAGCAAACCCATGCCGTTATCAATAATCTGTAAATTTTTACCCACAATACCTCCAGAAAGCGACTTGTTCTCTTTTTGCTTTAACCGGTGGTTAATCAATGATACGGTTTCTCTTAGCATAGAGTATAATTGTATTTTATAAGAGTTAATTATTTAACTGGAAGGCGCTCTTGTAGAGGTAAATACAAGTTAATGAATATAATGTTATATATTAAATATTAATTAAGTCTAATATGCTGTACTTTCACTTTTATACTAGTCTATATCATTTGGTGCTAAGATATCTTTCGTCTGCAAACATAGTTGTTACGCTCAAAAGACAGAAAGCAACGAACATGCATTCGTTGCCTTCTTCACGAATGGTTACCCGTTCCTAAAAGTAACCAGCGGTATTCATATCCTCAATTAATCTGGTGCATTTGGTTTCCCAACCCAATGCATCGCGTGTTTTCTGGCTGGATGCGGGGCAGTCGATAGATGCAAAATGGCTGAACCACTCAAAGTGGGCAGCGGCTTCATCGCCGGTTTTACTGGTTACGGGCAGGTGCAGGCCCTGGCCTATGGCTTCGGCAATTTTGCGGAAAGGCACGCCTTGCTCGGCCACAGCATGAAAGGTTTTGAGTGCCGGTTGCTTTTCCACAATTAAGCGGTATAAAACGGCAGCATCAGTGCGATGCACGGCTGGCCAGTGGTTGTTGCCTTCGGCTACATATGCCGATTCGCCTTTGCTGCGGGCCATGTCAATCACCATGGGTACAAAGCCGTGGTCGCCGGCCCCGTGTACACTTGGCGGCAGGCGCATGGTATATACGTTAACGCCCTGTGCGGCTACGGCAGCAGCGGCTTCTTCGGAGGCTGCACGCGGAACCACATCGGCTCCGGCAGGTAGTACATCATCCTCGGTTACCATGCGGCCATAATTAAGCAGGCCCACACCCGAGGTAATCACCAGCGGCTTGGCCGAACCTGCAAGGGCGGCACCAAAGGCTTCAATTATCCGGCGGTCGTCCTCACAACTGGCTTTGTACTGCGAAAAATCATGATTAAAGGCAGTGTGTATAACGGCATCACATTGGGTGGCGCCCTGGGTAATAATGTCCAGGTCGTTCACATCGCCCAGCAAAACAACGGCACCGGTGGCTTTAAGCTGTTCGGCGGCTTTTTCTGATCTTACGAGGCCAAGCACCTGGTGGCCTGCGGTTAGTAATTCTTTTACAATGGCTGAGCCTACAAATCCGGAGGCTCCTGTTACGAATATTAGCATAAGATTGTGCAATTTTATTTATACAAAATTGCACAATGGTCGGGTTCAAAAAGAGGTCATTTGACCATACTTTCAACTGCGTAAAAGTTGCGTATGGCGTATGCGGGTAAGTGTTTTAATAGAAATACCCAAGTAAGCGGCTATCATGCGTAACGGCAACCGCAACAAGTAACCGGGAAACTCACGCACAAAGCTTTCGTACCTTTCTTCGGGCGTGGCACTCAACATGGTTAACATGCGCTGGCGATTGTAATAAATGTTGCGCGCTACAATTTGATCAGCAAAACTTTTGAATTGGGGTATGTCCGAAAGTAAGGAAGTGAAATCGGCTTTGGTCCAGCATAAAATAACGCTGGGCTCTATTGCACTAATATTAACGAGCGAGGGTATCTGTTTGTCGTAACTCTCTACATCCAGGGTCCACCCGTTTTCAGGAGCAAACTGCAGAATGTGTTCGCTACTATCGGCAGAGGTACTGAACATGCGCAACATACCCGATATTACAAAAACTTTGTGCCTGCAAATTTCACCAGTGCTTAAAATAAATTCGTTGCGGCGCAAAGTATGGCGTATGGCCATGCTGCTAACGCGCTGTATGTTTTCGGGCAGTAGTGTAGTGTGCGTTTGCAGATAAGTTTCAAAATGAGGATGCATTACTCAAATATAGTAGATTTTTAAGGGAGTGTAAAGGTTGTAAAAAGCAAATAGGAATATAGATTTATATTCTCCCATAGGTATTTTTAAGCTTTCATGTATATCATTTGTTTCTTTTGATGCCCTTTATTTAACATTTGAACCCCCAAATAGTAACATTTGTGATACTTAGCCTACTCTTTATAGGCATATTTTAGTTTACAACAAATGCAGGCTAAGTCATCGGGTTTTTGATGAAGCATAATTAGCTGCAGTACCAATTATAACGTATTTGATTTTACCGATAGTGGCAGGGTGCATTACCCTGATTAACCCATGGATAATGCAATCGATTGTATATTTCTGTTGGGTAGGGTAATATTAAGTAAAGCGCATTTTAAACCAATTATATATATACAGAGTAATCACCTAAAATTAATTCTTATGCAGTATTATTTACTTGTTAAAAAAATGAAATTATACCTTGTGTTATTAGGGGTAATTTCATTTTTACCCGGAACAGTAGCCAATGCCAAAGCGGTAGTTATGCCGGTTGGTTCTATTAGCGAAAAAGCTGTACCTGTTACCGGTGTTGTTACAGATGAAACCGGCAAAGCCCTTAGTGGCGTATCGGTAAAGGTAAAAGGCACCGGTATAGGCCAAACAACCGATGAGAATGGCCGCTTTAGAATTAATGCGCCTTCTGCTTACAGCGTGTTGGTTATCAGTTATGTAGGCTACGCCAGCCAGGAAGTGCCACTTAACGGCAGTACCGAAATTACAGTACAATTAAAGCAAGCTTCTTCCGGTAGCTTGAGCGAAGTTGTGGTGGTAGGTTACGGCTCACAGCGCAGGGCTACCGTAACAGGTGCCATATCATCTGTAAACGCGGCAACCGTTACGGCTTTGCCTGTAGCCGGTATAGACCAGGCTTTACAGGGTAGGGTAGCCGGTTTAAACGTTACCAATAATGGTTCGCCGGGGAGCTCGCCGCTGGTAACCATACGTGGTATTAGCTCCGTAAGTTTTGCTTCCGATCCATTATACGTGGTAGATGGTTTTCCATTAACTACAGGCTTGCAGCAATATGACGCCAAGGATATTGACCGTGTAGACGTATTGAAAGATGCAAGTACTGCAGCTATCTACGGTTCAAGAGCCACTAACGGTGTTATCATTGTAACCACCAAAAAAGGCTCGCGCAACGGCAAGGTAAACGTTACATTTGATTCTTATGCCGGTATACAAAGCCCAATTAAAAAATTAGACTTACTTAATACAGATCAGTATATACAATACGCCAAAAATTTAGGTGTTTATGCAAGTATTGATCGTTTTAAACCCGCTAATTTTAACGCACCTATATACGCTGGTGCCACCCAAACTTATGCACAAACCAATACCGACTGGCAAGATGAGTATTTTATTAAAAATGCTTTGCTAACCGGAAGCAATGTGGGTTTAAGCGGTGGTAACGATGTTTCAAGGTTTCATACCTCGGCCGGTTACTTTAAACAAAATGGTATTGCACAAGCGCTAAATTTCGAACGTTTAAACTACCGCATCAATTCTGATCATATTATCAGTAAGGTGTTCACCTTCGGTCAAAACCTATACACTTCGGTAAGTCATCAACGTTACGATCCTACGCTGGCTGCAAACCGTACATCAATCGTCAATTTAATTAGGATGCAGCCATATATTCCGGTTTATGACCCCACTAAAGTTGGTGGTTTTCAAGGTCCTATAAGCAGCTTTGATGGTTCTGACCCTATTAACCCTATTGAAACAGCATTGGTTGGTAATAACCGTATCAACTCATTCAATTTATTAGGCTCTGCATACTTGGATGTGAATATATTATCATCACTTAAATTCAGATCAACCTTTGGCGTTAACTACTTGAACAACTCAACCTATAACTACACCCCTATATTTTTCGATGGTGGTACAGGAGTGTCAACCAGTGCGCCAATATCTTATCGCAGGCAGTCGACGCTAGTGAAACTGTTTACCCAGCAGCTTAATTACGATAAAACCTTCGATAAACATCATCTTGGTGCAACCGCAGTTTTCGAAACACAATCATTAAATTACAACAATCAAATAGAAACTGGTAATCAATCATCTAATCTGATAAAAACTTTAGTAGGTGCTTCAAATGTTAATGCTGAGAACAGCGTAGAAACTAATTTTCTAGTATCTTATGTAGGACGTGTTAATTATGATTATGCAGGTAAATACCTTTTCCAGGCATCTATTCGTAGAGACGGTTTGTCAATATGGGCTCCGGGAAAAAAATACGCTAATTTTCCTGCCGCATCAATCGGATGGAAGATTGACCAGGAGGATTTCCTTAAAAGTAGTAAAACCGTATCAGAGTTAAAGTTGCGTGCCAGTTATGGCGTAACGGGTATCAATCCAAACTCATTGGGCAATTATCCATACTTGGCACCGGTTCAGGCCAATAATGCTATCTATCCGTTTTTGAATAATTCACCTAACTCTTCTTATATAGATGGTATTACCAACGCTGAGTTAGAATGGGAAAAAACTAAGCAATTAAATATTGGAGTTGATTTCGGTATTTTAAATAACAAGTTTACGTTAACAGCAGAGTTTTTCAGACGTCAGACAGATAATTTGATGATTGTTGTACCAACAGCGCCAAGTTTAGGTTATTTAGGATCAGGAACGTTAGCTAATGCCGGCGGCATGCGCAATACCGGCGTTGAGTTGCAATTAGGCTACCATAAAACCACCGGCGATTTTAAGTATGATATTACTGGTTTAATAAGTGCTATTCGTAATAAAGTACTGTTTCTGAATACTGCAAGTGCATCTATTCCATCAGGAAACGATGCGGATCTTGGCGGAGGCGATGCCTTTACCAACACCAGGGCTGGTGAGAGTGTGCAATATTTTTATGGTTGGGTTTCTGATGGTATTTTCCAAAATGCTGCACAAGTAGCTTCGAGTCCAACTCAAAGCAATGCAGCTCCCGGCGATATTAAATTTAAAGATTTAAGTGGGCCTAACGGTGTACCCGATGGAGTGATTGATAATTTTGACCGTACCAGGATTGGTAGCTTTTTACCAAATTTCACTTACTCGTTAAATTATTCAGCCTCTTATAAAAATTTCGATGCCTCGGTTTTCTTCCAGGGTGTACAAGGGAATGAGATATTAAATACTCCACGCATCATCATGGAGGGTATGACGAGGTTGTTTAATGCAGGCACTAATGTTTTGAATGCCTGGACGCCAAGTAATACTAACACCGATATGCCGCGTGCTACCACTGGCGACCTTAATCGTAACTCCAGAATTTCATCTCGTTGGATTGAAGATGGTTCGTACCTGCGCTTGAAAAATGTAATATTAGGTTATACATTACCTGCCAATACTTTAACTTCAATTAGCGGCTCAACTATTAAGCGTTTAAGAGTATTCGTATCTTCAACCAACCTGGTAACATTTACTGGCTATAAAGGATACGATCCTGAAATTGGTTCTAAAAATGGTACGCTGACCAATGGTGTAGATTTTGGACAATACCCTTCTGCACGTTCGTTCCAGTTTGGAATACAAGCCGGATTTTAATTAAGGAGTAAGCTAAAACTAATAATAATGAAAAGAAAACATATATATGTAGGTATACTGGCAGCCGGAATTGCCACAACAGTAATTACTGTTTCCTGCAACAAAGAACTTGATACAACTAATCAAAACAGACCAACCAAAGCAACTTATTTTGGAAATGCCAGTGAGATAGAGAATGGTACAAACGCCATATATTCTGCTTGGAAAGGGTCTAACCTGGTTGCACGCGAATGGTTCTTTATCCACGATTTGCGTAGCGACGATATGGCTGCTGGCGGATCTCAGTTAGAAGCCCCGCGGAGGCAAATACTTTTGGGTGTTGTAGATCCATCTAACCCGGTAATGAGTTCGGTTTGGAATTCGCTTTATGTGGTAATTCATAGAGCTAACACCGTTTTAGGTTACGCGCCAAGAGCAACTGATAATGCGGCCTTAGTAAACAGATGTGTTGCCGAAGCCAAATATTTACGTGGTTGGGCATACTATGAACTGGCCAGCCAGTGGGGCAGTGTACCTATTTATACTAAAATTGCCGAATCGCCTACAGATGCACAACCAAAATCTCCGGCAACTGCCGTATTTGCACAGGCTATAAAAGATTTTCAGGAAGCGGCTGCAGCATTACCGGGTAAATCAGCTACAGATCCAGGCCGTGCTACTAAAGGCGCTGCTTATGCTATGTTGGGCAGAGCGTTAATGCAAAACGGTGATTATGCCGGTGCAAAAGCTGCTCTACTAAATATTCCTACCAGCGGAGCCGACGGTTATGCACTTACTGACAGGTATTTGGATAACTTTGAAGAAGAAACTGAATTTAACAAGGAATCAATTTTTGAAGTTGTATTTGCTGACAAGAAAAACAACAACTTTAATTGGGGAAGCGGAACAGGCGATGGTGCAGCTGCCGAACTAACTACCATCCGTAATCAGGAGTATAATCCGGTTGCCTGGCGTAACCTTATACCATCAGACAGGGTGTTGAACGAATATGAAAACACACTTACAGGTGCTGCTAAGAACGATCCTCGTTACGGCTACAGCATTTATCAATCGGGCGATACTTACAACAACGGTCTTTCTGTGTTAACAGACGGAGATCAGGGTGGTGATGCTTCAAAACTGCGCGGCAACACAGTTAAAGCAAGTTGGCGCAAGTTTATGATCATTTATAAGGAGAGTAAAGATGCAGCAGGTTTCCACCCGGGTGGTAACAACCAGCGCATTATTCGTTATGCCGAGGTGTTGTTAATGCTGGCCGAGTGCGAAATTGAAGCAGGTACATTGCCTCAGGCAGTAAACTACTTAAACCAAATCCGTGCAAGGGCCAGTGTAAATATGCCTGCTTACCCAACTGCGCAGTATCCTGTAACTACCAAGGCTGATGTAATAAAAGCCTTATTACATGAAAAAACTGCCGAATTAGCTGGTGAAGAAATACGTAACATCGATATTTTACGCTGGAGAAAAAAAGGTTATTTCGCAACCGAGCCACTATCATGGTATACCCCTGCCAAGGAGTTTTTACCTATTCCACAATCTGAAATTGATAATAATCCAAAATTGCAATAAGCAGGCCGGGACAGTTATATATAGCTAATTTACAACAGGTAAGGTGCTGCTTATACAGTGCTTTGCCTGTTGTTATTAAAGGGATTTATCTTCATTTTGCAATACCAATTACCTAAGCCAGTTTGCGCATGCAAAAACTCTACTTCATTTTAATAGTCGTACTTTTTTTAGGCGCTTGTAAGCAGCATAAACCTACGCTGTTTGAGCAAGTACCTGCCTCAGAGTCGGGTATTCACTTTAATAATCTTATTACAGAAAACGATTCCATAAATCCGTTAGATAACGCCTATGTGTACAATGGCGGCGGCGTAGGTATTGGCGATTTTAATAATGATGGCCTGGCCGATATTTATTTTACCGGCAACATGGTGGCCAATAAGCTCTATATCAACAAGGGTAATTTCAAGTTCGAAGATGTTACCGACAAAGCCGGCGTAGATGGTAAAGGACGATGGGGCAGGGGCGTAGCGGTTATTGATATTAATAATGATGGTTTGCTTGATTTGTATGTGTGTAACTCGCTGGTAAAAGATTCGCTCAAGAGGCAAAACCTGTTATATGTAAATACCGGCATAGGGAAAGATGGCACGCCTCAATTTAAGGAGCAAGCCAAAGAATACGGGTTGGATATCAGGGCGCACTCAACCATGGCCAGCTTTTTTGACTATGATAACGATGGCCTGCTGGATGTGTACATCACCGTAAACGAGCCCGATGCGTCTTACTACGCCAACAACTTTAGGCCGGTGGTTAAAAATGGCAGCAGCCCCAGTACGGGCCGTTTATACAAAAATGTGTGGAATGTGCAGCTTAAACATCCGGTTTATGAAAATGTATCGGCCAGGGCAGGTATACTTATTGAGGGTTATGGTCATGCCGCTAGCGTGGTAGATATTAACCGCGATGGCTGGAAGGATATTTATGTGACTAATGATTTCCTGTCGTCAAACATCCTGTACATCAACAATCATGACGGAACCTTTACCGATCGTGCCAGAGAGTATTTTAAGCACACTTCCTTTAATGCCATGGGGCAGGACATTCAGGATATTAACAATGATGGTTTGGCCGATGTGTTCGAGCTGGATATGAGTCCTGAAGATAACTACCGCAAAAAAATGATGCTGATGCCCAATAGCTATCAAACTTTCCAGCTAATGGATCATTACGGCTACCAATACCAGTATGTAAGAAATACGCTGCAAATAAACCAGGGGCCAAGGGTGAACGGAAACGACTCGGTAGGTAGTCCGGCCTTTAGCGAGGTGGGTTTTATGAGCGGCGTAGCCGAAACCGACTGGAGCTGGGCACCATTGGTGACCGACTTTGATAACGATGGTTACCGCGATATCATCGTAACCAATGGTTACCCGAAAGATGTAACCGATCACGATTTTATCACTTTCCGCCAAAACCCGTATTCCACGGCAACCAAACAGAAACTGATCGAGCAAATTCCGTCGGTTAAAATTCACAACTACGGATTTAAAAACAAGGGCGATCTTACTTTTGCCAATGTATCAGATACCTGGGGAATGAACCTGCCGTCATTCTCAAACGGGGCTGCCTATGCCGACCTGGATAATGACGGCGCGCTGGACATGGTGGTAAATAATATTAACGATGAAGCGCTCATCTACCGTAATACAGCCCATACTGTAAGTAAAAACACATCGCACTACCTGCAAATAAAGTTTGCCGGCAACGGTGGCAATGTAAACGGACTGGGTGCCTGGGCCGATGTTTATTACAATCATGGGCAGCACCAGGTTTATGAAAATAATCCTTACCGTGGCTACCTGTCATCCATACAAAATGTAGCCCATTTTGGCTTGGGTAAGGTTGATAGGCTGGATTCGGTGGTGATTAGCTGGCCTAATAATAAAAAACAGGTATTGCTTAATGTAAAAGCCGACCAATTGCTAAAGGCAGATATACGCAATGCCGCCATACCATACAGTCTGCAAATTCCACTTAAAGCCAATAAAGCGCTGTTTACCGATGTAACCCGCAGTGCAGGCATCACTTACAAGCACCAGGAAGAAGATTTTGTAGATTTTAACATTCAAAAGCTATTGCCGCATAAGTTTTCAGAATACAGTCCCGGCCTGGCCGTTGGCGATGTAGATGGCAATGGTTTGGATGATATTATAGTAGGCGGCAATACAAAAGCACCTGCACAAATGCTTTTACAACAAGCCGGGGGTAAATTTGTACAGAAAGGTTTATTGGCCGCCGGCAAACCCGATACCAGTAATTGCAAAGATGCCGGGCTCTTGGTTTTTGATGCCAACGCAGATGGCAAGCCCGATGTGTACATAGCCAGCGGCGGCTATGAGCAGGAGGCAGGCAGTGCTTCTTACCAGGATAGATTATACATTAACAACGGCAAAGGCAGCTTTACTTTAGCTGCTGATGCTTTGCCGGCTAACTATACCAGCAAACTATGCGTGCGTGCGGTTGATTACAACAAAGATGGTAAGCTGGATCTTTTCGTATCGGGTAGGGTAGAGCCCTGGGCTTATCCTAAGCCGGTTTCGAGTATGTTACTGAGGAACGACAGCCAAAACGGAAAGGCTAAATTTACCGATGTTACGGCCGACGTAGCGCCAGCCTTAAAAAATATAGGCTTGGTTTGCGATGCCTTATTTACCGATTATGATAATGATACCTGGCCCGATCTTATCCTGGCAGGTGAGTGGATGCCGGTTACATTTCTCAAAAACAATAAAGGCAAATATGAAAATACCACAGCCTCAACAGGCATAAGCAAACAGGTAGGCTGGTGGAACACCATTGCCGCTGGCGATTTCAGACATACCGGCCGTATGGACTATATTGTGGGTAATGCGGGGCTGAATACGCTTTTCAAGGCCAGTGACCAATATCCCGTGGGTATTATTGCCAAAGACATGGACAAGCGTGGCCGTTTAGATGCCTTCCCCTCTTTGTACCTGCCCTCGCCCGACGGCACTAAGAAAGAGTATCCGGCCAACGTGCGCGAAGATGCCGTGAAGCAACTTATTAGCCTGCGCAAGCGTTTCACCAATTATAAATCTTATGCCTTGGCTACCATGGATGAGCTGTTGACACCCGAGCAAAGCAAAGATGCCTTGCGCCTGAAAGCCAATATGCTGCAATCGGTCTATTTGCGTAACGATGGCAATGGTAAATTTACCATTATCCCGCTGCCTAAAGCGGCGCAGGTATCGGTATTGAATGGCATAGCGGTTGATGATTACGATGGCGATGGTAACCTGGATGTGGTGCTGAACGGTAACGACTACGGTACCGATGTAGCCATTGGTCGTTACGATGCGCTTAACGGCCTGATGCTGAAAGGCGACGGTAAAGGGGATTTTAAACCGGTGCCTATTTTACAAAGTGGCATCTATATTCCGGGCAATGGCAAGGCATTAGTGAAATTACAGGGAAGTAATGGTAAATACTTGCTGGCAGCCAGCCAGAATAAAGATGCACTAAAACTGTTTTCGCTAAAAAGTGGAGTCAAGATCGTTAAACCGCAACCGGCAGAAGTTAGCGCACTAATTACTTACAAAAACGGGTCGATGGTGAAGCAGGAAATGTACTACGGTTCATCCTTCCTGTCGCAATCGTCGCGGTTTATAAGTGCTGGTACTAATGTAGCCAGTGTAAAGCTATTGGGCAGCAATGGTACATCGAGGGTTGTTAATTTAAACTAAACTGGCAGCCATGAAAGTTATTATTTATTTGTGCGGGTTAAGTTTGCTGCTGGGTTGTAAGCCCAAGCTAAATGCTAACCAGCAAATGGTTGAGCGTTTAAAAGAGCAAAGCCTGTTTGCGAATACGGCAGCTAACGCCTATGCTCCCGCCGCCGTTTTAAAACACCTCGACTCGGCAATTAGCACCCCTCACTTAGGTGCCGATGTGATCAACCTGCAAATAAATAAAACCCTTACCTTGCTTGAACTGGGTAAAGAGCAGCAAGCCGTTAGCTTAATGGATAGTGTGCTTAATAAAACTTTTATTGCCGATTACCTGCTGCGGCAAAGCGTGACCAAAACCCTGGCGCTGGCTTACCTGCGTTTAGGCGAGCGCACCAACTGTATTCACAACCACAGTGCGCAATCGTGCATATTTCCTATTGCCGGCGGTGGTATTCATGCCGATAAAAGTGGTTCGCAAAAGGCTATTGAATTGTATGAAAAAGTGCTGAAAAGCGATTCTTATGATTACGAATCGCGCTGGCTGCTTAACATTGCGTATATGACCACGGGCGGCTACCCGGCTAAAGTACCGCCCGGGTTACTGCTCAAAACCGATACGGGTTCTGCGGAAACAGAGCCGTTTAAAGAAGTAGCCATGAACCTGGGCCTTGCCGTTACCAAAATAAGCGGCGGCAGCATAGTTGATGATTTTGACAACGATGGTTATAATGACATTATTACCAGCAGTGCTTCGCTGGCCGAGCCTATGCACTATTTTCATAACAACCGCAACGGGACATTTACCGATCGGGGTAAAGCCTCGGGCTTAAGCCAGTTTACCGGCGGATTGAACATAATGCAGACCGATTACAACAACGATGGCTTTAAAGACATATTTGTGGTACGCGGTGGCTGGAAGGGCAAATTTGGTAAAGAACCTAACTCATTACTCAAAAATAACGGCAACGGCACCTTTACCGATGTTACCGAACAAAGCGGCCTGCTTTCTTTTCATCCCACCCAAACCGCCACCTGGGCCGATTTTAATAATGACGGTTGGCTGGATGTATTCATCGGTAACGAAAGTGCCCCCGGCGATGAAAATGTAAGCGAACTGTACATCAGCAATAAAAACGGAACGTTTACCGAGCAGGCCGCTACCGCGGGATGCGCCCTCAACTTGTTTGTAAAAGGCGTTACGTCGGGCGATTTTGACAACGATGGTCGCCCCGATCTGTATGTTTCTACCATGAACGGGCGTAACGTACTGCTGAAAAATGAAAGCATTAAGAGCGGGCAGGTTAAATTTACGGATGTTACCACGCAATGGGGTTTACCGGCACTTGGTCAGGCTACGTTTGCCACCTGGTTTTTTGATTATGATAACGATGGCAACCTCGATCTGTTGGCCTGCGGTTACGGAAACGATACGCCCATAGCTGCCATTGCCGGCGAAGAAGCTTCGGGCCACTACCGCGGCAACAATGGTAAAGTGGTTTTATATCACAACACAGGTAAGGGCAAGTTCGAGAACGTATCGGTCAAGGCAGGGCTTACCAAAATAGCCTTTGCCATGGGTGCTAACTTTGGCGATGTGGACAACGATGGTTATAATGACTTTTACCTCGCAACAGGTAATCCGCAGTTTTCATCGCTCATTCCCAATAAATTGTATAAGAATAATGGCGGACAAAGTTTTACAGATATAACTGCCTCGGCCAGGGTGGGCAGCCTGCAAAAGGGCCATGGCGTATCTTTTGCCGATTTGGATAACGATGGTTATGAGGATATCCATGTAAGTTTGGGAGGTGCCTACATAGGCGATGCTTACCAAAATGCCTTGTTCATGAACCCTGCACAGGATAATAACCAGTGGATAGACATCTTGCTGGAAGGCACGAAATCAAACCGTGCAGCTATCGGCGCTAAAATAAAGGTCACCTTTACAACCAACGGTAAGCAACGCAGCGTATACCGCGAGGTAAATTCGGGTGGGAGTTTTGGTTCAAACCCATTACTGCAACATATTGGCGTGGGCAAGGCTACGCAAATAGATGAAGTGCAGGTGTACTGGCCGGTAACCGGTAAAACACAGGCTTTTAAGAATATAAAGCCCGGTCAGCACCTGAAAATTGCAGAAGGCAGCCCTGCTGTTTATCCGTTTAATTTAAAACGTTTTAACTTTAACATCAGAACGCCTCATGCCGGCGAAGTAATGTGCATGTAACCTGATTAATGCTAACCCAATTTAAACTACCTTATGCAAACTTTAAAAAATGCTGTTTTTGTATTGCTGGCTTGTTCCCTGCTCTTAGCCTGTAAGCAAAAAGATAAATCGACCATTAATGAAGCCGAGGTTTTGCACCAGAACGAAGACCAGCTTACCCAGCTCATTATATTTGATGTGTTTTCGCCCCCGGTGGCCAGCCGTATTTATGCCTATGCATCTTTAGCGTCTTACGAGGCCATGCGTTTTAAGGATGAAAGGTACGAGTCTATAGTAGCTAAGCTCAAAGGTTTTGGCACCATGCCCAAACCTGATAAAAATAAGACCTATAACTACGCCCTGGCCGCAACCAAAGCATTTTTTACAGTAACGCGCAAAGTCACTTTTTCGGTCGATTCGTTAAAGGGTTATGAAGATAAGCTTTACGCCCGGTTTAAAAACACGCTGGATGATTCCACCTTTGCCCGCTCTGTAGCCTTTGGCGACACTGTAGGTAAAATGATCTTAAAAAGGGCAGCTGTGGACAACTATCCGCAAACCCGTGCCAAGCCTAAATTTTTGGGCAGCACGGCTCCCGGCAAATGGCACCCCACACCTCCCGATTACTTGGACGCCGTAGAGTACTGCTGGGGTACCATGAAAACTTTTGCTTTAGACTCGTCGGGCCAGTTTGCACCGCCGCCGCCGCCCGCTTTCAGTAAAAGTAAAAAAAGCGAATATTTTAAGCAAAATGTGCAATTATATGAACAAAGTAAGAAACTTTCTAAGGAACAAATTGACATAGCCCGCTACTGGGACGATAACCCTTTTGTAATGCAGCACACCGGTCATATGATGTTTGCCAACAAAAAAATTACCCCCGGTGGCCACTGGATAGGCATTGCCGCCATTGCCTGTAAGCAATCTAATGCCGATGCAGTTAAAACGGCACAGGCTTACGCACTAACCTCAGTAGCCATGTTCGATGCTTTTATTTGCTGCTGGCAGGAGAAATTTAAATCGGCCTACATACGCCCGGTTACGGTAATTAATGATGAAATAGACCCGCAATGGCTGCCCATGCTGCAAACGCCGCCTTTTCCTGAGTATCCAAGCGGGCATAGCACCATTACCCGTTCGGCAGCAGTGATGTTGAGTAAGCTTTTTGGTGATAAATTTGCCTTTCAGGATACCAGCGATCTGCGTTATATTGGTATGCAAAAACATTTCGACTCGTTTGTGCAGGCAGCTAACGAGGCTTCCATCAGCCGGTATTATGGCGGTATACATTACGTAAACAGCGTAAATGCCGGTGCAGACCAGGGTAAAAAAGTGAGCGAATTTATTATCCAAAAATTAAAACTTTAACTGATGAAGCAAATTATTCGTTTCAATTAACACCATGCATTTAACCAAAACTGCTTTTCATTTATAATTTAAAATTGTATTTTTACCAGTAATACAGTTACACCAATTATAATTTCTTTTTACTGCTAAAAGCTTTTTGACCGTTAAGGATGGCATTTAATGCTGTATAGTCCTTAACTTATGGTTAATCTTTTAGTTGAGGTATTTCAATATGCAGAAACAGCTATACATAGCCCTGTGGTTAATTTTGGCGACCTTTCACCAATGCTTTGCCCAAGGCGATCAGTACCAGTTTTCGCGCCTTAATGTTGATAATGGGCTGTCGCATAACCGGGTTACCTGCATCTACAAAGATACCAAGGGTTTTATGTGGTTTGGCACTAAATCGGGCTTAAACCGCTATGACGGGTATAAGTTTAAAATGTTTAAGCACGATATTAATAATCCTTCATCTATTAGCGATGACTATATTGTGAGTATAGCCACAGGTCCGCAAAGCAAGCTATGGATAAAAACCCGTAACGGGTTTAATATATACGACCCCCTTACCGACCGTTTTGAGCATTGTATCAAAAAAGCTCTTCAGGCTTACTCCATCCCCGATTCGCTCATTGTGAGCGTTAAAAAAGACAATGCAGGCAACTTCTGGTTCTTGCACGCCAATTTGGGGGTGTATAAATATTCATCATCTAATAAGCAGGTTACTCACCTTACCCATAAAAATACCGATACCACTTCACTACACGGCGGTTTGGGTATGGATATCGTTCCTGATTCTAAAAATAATGCCTGGGTAGTGTACGATGATGGTATTGTAGAAAAAATAAACGCGACCAATAAACGAGTGGTAACCCGTTTTAAAACCATTAATAAAGCCTACCCTAACGAGTTGGTAGAGTATCATTTATCGGTAGATGACGATGACGATGTATGGGTTTATGCCCCTTTGCGCTCTAACGGCGTATTCTACATTTGCCCGGCAAAAAATACCTGCACCCAACTGGGTAAAGCTAACGGACGGCGCATTTTAAGTTCAGATATTGTTTTCAACGTAACGCAAGATAACAAAGGGCTTATTTGGGTAGCAACCGATCACGGCGGCATCAACTTAATAGATAAGAAAACATTCAGCGTAAAAGTTGTAACCAACCGCCCCGACGATAACCGTAGCCTGAGCCAGGATTGCCTTACTTCTTTATACAGAGATAACGCCAATATTATTTGGTTAGGCACCTTTAAAAAAGGAATCAGTTACTATCATAAAGATATTATCAAGTTCCCATTATATGGTCGTAACTCATTTGGCAACAGTGGATTAACTTATGATGATATTAACGATTTTATAGAAGACAAAAAAGGTAATATATGGATTGGCAGTAATGGCGGCGGACTCATTTACTTTAACCGGGCTACCGGTAAATTCATTACTTATTTGCACGATGATAAGAAACCCAACAGTTTAAGTAACAACGTAATTGCAAGCCTGTACCTCGATCATGAGCAAAAGCTTTGGCTGGGAACCTATTTTGGCGGCTTGGATTGCTTCGACGGCAAAACGTTTACCCATTACCAACATTCGCTAAGCGATACCACTACCATATCAGACAACAGTATATGGGAAATAATGGAGGATTCGAAGAACCGTTTGTGGATAGGTACCCTTTCGGGAGGGTTGAACCGCTTTGACCGGGAAAAGAAAATATTTTACCATTACCTGCCCGGTAAGCCTAACTCTGTGCCTAACCAATATGTATCGGGGTTGCTGGAAGATAACAAGGGCAACATCTTTGTTGCCACTTACTATGGCTTGGCTGTTTTAAATAATATCACCGGCCGCTTTACTTATTATAAGCATAATGAGGCCGATAAAAGTAGCGTAAGCAACGATAATATCTCTAACCTCATGATGGATAGCCGCAAAATGATCTGGCTGGCTACTAATGAGGGTTTAAGCTTGTTTAACGAAAAAACGGGTAAGTTCAGGAACTTTGGTAAAGCGGATGGCTTGCCCGATAATGCGGTGCTGAGCATTGTTGAAGATAAAGCTCATAATTTATGGATGAGTACACCCAACGGTATCTCCAACATGATCATCACACAAAAGAAAGGCTTTTACAGCTACAGCTTTAAAAACTACGACCAAACCGATGGGCTGCAGGGTAAGGAGTTTAACGAGGATGCCGCTTTAAGAACGCATAACGGCGAAATTATTTTCGGGGGAGCCAACGGGTTCAATTTATTTAAGCCCGAAAATATCAAATCGGCTAATGAGAAACCGGTGCTGGTACTAACCGATTTCCAGGTGTTCAACAAAAGCATCAGGACAGGCGAGGAGGTGAACGGCAAAGCCATCCTTAAGCGTTCCATCACCGAAACGCAGGAGATCACGCTAAAGCATAACCAAAATGTATTTTCAATAGAGTTTGCTGCTGTCAACTTTTTTAACCCCGCCAAAATAAAGCATGCCTACATGCTGGATGGTTTTGACAAGGGCTGGGTAATGGCCGATAACCAGATCAGGAAAGCGAGTTACACCAACTTAGATCCGGGCTCGTATACCTTTAAGCTTAAGGTTGCCGGCGAAGACGGGGTTTGGAAAAAAGATCAGTTAACGCTCAAAATAACCGTATTGCCCCCGTGGTGGCGTACCAGTATTGCCTATTTTATTTATTTATTGTCAGGTGTGGGGGTGATATTATATTTAAGGTACCGGGGTATTAAAAAGCTGAAGACCAATTTCGCTATACAGCAGGAACGCCAGGAAGCCCAGCGTATGCACGACCTCGATCTCATGAAGATCAAGTTCTTTACTAATGTAAGCCACGAGTTCAGGACGCCGCTGTCACTCATTTTGGCACCGGTTGATAAGCTGCTGAAGCAGTCAGCCGACGCTGATCTGCGCCGGCAGTTGCTCATGATGAACAGGAACGCAAAACGGTTGCTCAACCTGGTGAACCAGTTGCTCGATTTCAGGAAAATGGAGGTGGAAGAGCTGAAACTCAATGCTCACCGAGCCGATATAGTTAAGTTTATTGAAGAAGCTACTTACTCGTTTTCAGATATTGCAGAAAATAAAGGTATCACCCTCTGTTTCAGTACGCATGTTAAACTGCTGGTGACCAATTTTGACCAAGATAAGGTAGAACGCATCATGTTTAACCTGTTATCTAACGCGTTTAAGTTTACGCCAGAGGGTGGCAGGGTAGAAGTTAAGCTGAACTTTAAGGATGGCGAGCCCGGTGGTAATAAAATGCTGGAGTTAAAGATCATTGATAATGGTATTGGCATCCCTTCCCAAAAACTCGAAAGAATTTTTGACCGTTTTTTCCAGAACGATGTTCCCGGCTCTATTGTGAACCAGGGCAGCGGTATAGGGCTGTCCATTACGCGCGAATTTGTAAACCTGCATAACGGCAGCATTAAGGCCGAAAGCCGGATAAATTCGGGCAGTTGCTTTACCGTATTGTTGCCGGTAAGCTCTGAACATATTTTGCAGGATACCGGTATCAATATTTTGATCAATAATGATTTTGCAGCCGAACCACCGGGTAAAGAGGCCGCACGGGCAACCGAAAAGTCGATAAAAAGCCTGGCTAAAAAGCCGGTGGTACTTTTGGTAGAAGACAGCGACGATTTTAGATTTTACCTTAAAGATAACCTTAAAGAACATTTCACCATTGTGGAAGCTATTAACGGTAAAGACGGCTGGCAAAAAGCGCTTTCCTCTCACCCTAACCTTATTGTGAGCGATATTAGTATGCCTGAGATGAACGGTACCGACCTTTGCCACAAAATTAAGCAAGATAACCGTACGGCGCACATCCCCGTAGTTTTGCTAACCGCCCTCACCGGTAAAGACGATGAATTGAAAGGACTGGAAACCGGCGCCAGCGATTACTTAACCAAGCCGTTCGACTTTGAGATACTGCTGTACAAGATCAAAAATCTTCTTAACCAGCAGGTAACTCTCAAAAAAACTTACCAAAAGCAGGTAGATGTAAACACAGTGGCCAATACCTCCGAGGTGCACGACGAAAAGTTTATGAAAGACCTGCTTAAGCTGATTGAAAAGCGTATTGGCGATGCCGATTTTTCGGTAGAGGAATTGAGTTCTGATATGGCCATGAGTAGGGTAACCCTGTACCGCAAGGTGCTGCTCATTACCGAAAAAACGCCGGTAGAGTTCATTAAATTTATCCGTTTAAAACGTGGTGCACATTTGCTGCAAACCACGCACCTGAATATTGCCGAAGTGGCCTACCAGGTTGGCTTTAATAATCCAAAGTATTTTGCCAAATCGTTCAAGGCTGAGTTTGATATGCTGCCCACGGAGTATAGGGCTGCTATGCAACAAAAGAAAACTGAGCCTTCTGCTTCAAATTAGAATTTGGCGCATTCCTAACTTGTTTTACGTGAAAAAAGTTGGTTTTAGATGCGTCAGCTGCCTTTTGTTTAACATATGCCATACCAATAAGAAACATTAGAATACCACATGCACACGCTGCACCGCTTATTTTAGGGCATTGGTTTTTGTTTATAAAGGTACATCACTGGTTTATTTACAACCATTTTTATGCCTCAAACACCTGCCATACCATTTGTAAGCCTAACGTATGATTCATTTCCAATTCAAGACCTGCATGGTAGCTTGTGCTGCTATGCTGCTATTGCTAAACGCAAGCAGGGCACAATCGCCCTCAAAATCGGCCATAGACAATAAGATCTCACAAGTGATCAAAAAAATGACACTGGTCGAAAAAATTGAAATGCTGCATGGCAATGCCTTGTTTTCATCGGCCGGAGTAAAGCGTTTGGGCATTCCCGAGTTAACATGCGATGATGGGCCATTGGGCGTGAGGGAAGAGGTATTGCGCTTTGACTGGAAATCGGCCAACTGGACGACCGATTCAGCCACTTTTTTACCGAACGGATCGGCCATTGCGGCCACCTGGAATCCTGCTATGGCTCACGCTTACGGCGTAGTATTGGGCGAAGAGGCTAACGCCCGTAAAAAAATAGTAATGCTGGCACCTGCTTTCAATATATGCAGGGTGCCGCTCAACGGACGCACTTATGAATATTACTCTGAAGACCCGTTCCTTAACGCGCAGTTAGCCGTTCAGGCGGTAAAGGGCATACAAAGCCAGCATGTGGCGGCCTGTATTAAACACTATGCCCTAAATAACCAGGAAGTTAATCGTAACACGGTTAATGTGATTGCTGATGAACGTGCCCTGCGTGAAATTTACTTGCCTGCGTTCAAGGCCGCAGTGCAAAAAGGCAACGCTTATACCCTCATGTCGGCTTATAACAAAGTGAACGGTTATTGGTGCTCCGAAAATGATTATTTGCTCAACAAAATTTTGAAAAAGGAGTGGGGCTTTAAAGGAGCGGTTATATCAGACTGGGGAGGCACGCACAATACCGTAGCTGCAGCTAATAACGGTTTGGATATAGAAATGGGTTCGAGCGGCCCGTATGATCAATGGTATTTTGCCAAGCCATTACTGGCCGCCGTAAAAGCGGGAAAAGTATCGGTAAAAACCATCGACGAAAAGGTTCGCCGCATTTTGTGGGTCATGTACCAAACCTCCATGAGCGCCAACCATCCGGCTGGCAAGATCAGCACCCCGGCGCATAGCCAATCTGCATACAACATTGCAGCGCAATCTATCGTGTTGTTAAAGAACGACAAACTTTTGCTGCCTTTAAAAACCAAGAGCATTAAAAGTATTGCCGTGATAGGCGACAACGCCACCCGCACCTTTGCACTAGGTGGTTTTGGTGCTGGTGTTAAGGCTAAGTATGAAATTACGGCGCTGGCCGGTTTAAAATCAAGAATGGTCAGCACGGCCGATATCCGCTTTGCGCAGGGTTACCGAGCCAACTACCTGGCCAGCCAAACACCCGAACAAAATGCCGGTTACGATAAACCCGATAAAGCTTTGATTGACGAAGCGGTTGCCCTGGCTAAAACCACTGATGTAGCCTTGCTCTTCATCGGTTCTAACCGCGAATTTGAAAGCGAGGGTGGTGATCGTAAAGACCTCACCCTGCCTTTTGGCGAACAGGCTTTGGTTGATGCTGTTACGGCTGCCAATGCTAATACCATTATTATTGTTACGGCCGGTGCGCCTTATGATTTGAATAAGATCAAGAAAAATAATCATACCATTGTTTGGTCGTGGTTTAACGGATCGGAAGGTGGCAACGCCCTGGCCGATGTGCTGATCGGCAAGATCAATCCATCGGGCAAACTGCCGTTTACTTTTCCGGCATCCTTGAAAGACTCGCCTGCCTTTGCCCTTGATACTTACCCCGGCGAAAACCTGACCACGCCTTACAAAGAAGGCATATTAGTAGGTTACCGCTGGTTCGATACCAAAAAGATAGAGCCGGCTTATTGTTTCGGTTATGGCTTATCCTACACCAATTTTGATTACAAAGCACTTAAAACCGATAAAAAAGCATACCGCCCCGGCCAGCAAGTTAGCGTAACGGTGACCGTTAAAAATACAGGTGCAGTTGATGGCATGGAAACCGTGCAATTGTACGTGAGCAAAGCTAAATCGGCTGTGCAAAAACCCGAAAAGGAATTGAAAGCCTTTAAAAAATTGATGATCAAATCGGGCCAAACAACGCCGGTAATACTCACTATACCGGTTCAGGACCTGGCCTATTACGATGTGAAAAGCAGTAGCTGGAAAGTAGAACCCGGCAATTATAAACTGCTGGCAGGCACTTCATCGCGCGATATTAAACAGGTAGGCGCTATTGCCGTGAGCGCTAAGTAAGTACCTTACGAATTTATAAATCAGAAACCTATCAACAATTTAGCAGCCTTTGGCGTGGTGTTTTACCATGTTAAGGCTGCTTTTTTTTAAACTATTTCGAGTGGTGCGATGCTAACGTCGCATATCTATTCGATAGCTATCGCGATAAAAAGGTGATATTGACGTATTTGAATGCACAATATGTACATGCATAGTAGTTAATGCATTTAAATTAATAGAGATATGACGAGCGAAGAAGAATTAACAAATAACCAGAGAATAATAAAGCATGCCTACGCTGCTTTCAACGCCCGAAACATTGAGGCTATATTGCAGGTGATGCACCCCAAGGTGAAGTGGGCAAAAGCGTGGGAGGGCGATTATGCCAACGGACATGAAGAAGTGAGCGCCTACTGGCAGCGGCAATGGAGAGAAATTAATCCAAAAGTAACTCCGATAGGTTTCCACCAAAGAGAGAATGGAGCGTTGGAGATTGAGGTTGAACAACTGGTGAAGGATTTACAGGGGAACATTCTGTTCAATGGAAAAGTAAAGCATATTTATATGGTACGTGATGGTTTGCTGGAGCAGATGGATGTTGAGCTATATTAACATTTGTACTGCGGCGATAACACCGCATCACAAACATCAATTCAGTTTTTTTGAACATACTTACTAAAAGCCAAAGCCTTCTGTATTTCTTTTCCTGATAGCCTCCTCCGTTCTGGGTATAAAGTTTCCGGTTACATTGCGTTCGGCTTCGGCTTGTACTTCTTCAATAAACGGGCGCAAGCTTTGCTCGTACTCTGCAAAGGCTTGTTCATAATTACCGTTGTGTTTTTGCAGTGCGTTGGCCAGGGCTGTGGCTCCTTCTACTGCTAAAGAGCCGCCCATGCCTGCGGCCGGCGAAGGGCAATAAGCGGCGTCGCCTATAAGTGCTACCCGGCCTTTAGTCCAATACGGCATTTTGATCTGGCAAAATTTATCAAAGTAAAAGTTTTCTGCATTGGCTACCTGCTGCAATAGTTCTGCGGTTCTCCATCCGTTACCTGCAAACTGCTTCATGATAATTTGCCTTTGCTGTGCGGTGTTGCGGTAATCGTAAGGTATTTCCTCGTTTGCAAGAAAGCAAAAAACAATATCGGTTTTATTTTGGTAAGCGTTCAGCATATAAGCCTTGCCCGGCACATTGTAAAACTGCATGGTGCTGGGGCTTATAAGTAATTTGTTAACAATGGAGATGGAAAAATAGCCGCCCAAGTAGTGCGTATATTCTTTTTCATCGCCAAACCAGATCTTCCGTACTCCCGAATGCGATCCATCGCAGCCAAACACCAAGTCGAATGTACGTACAGGGCCGGTTTTAAAAGTGGCTTGTATATCGTTTGCTGTTTCGTTAAGTGCGGTAATGCTGTTGCTAAATATAAATTCAATCTCTTCCTCAACCGCCTTAAAAAGTATGTTGATCAGTGCAGTGCGTTCAATTTCTATCTCTTCACGGGTGGGTTCGTCTTTGCCGTTGTTTAACAAAAGTGAATTTACTGTTACATCGTCTGATGTTTTAAATTCTACGCGTTCCAGATGCAAGGCGTTGGCTTTGAGTTGCTCGTAGAGACCCATGCGTTTTACAATATCAACTGTTTGCTCCCGAAAATCAACCGCTGTGCCACCCGTTCGTGGGGTGTCAGCAATCTCCACAACGGTTACCCGATACCCAAGTTTATTCATCCAGTATGCGGCAGAAAGCCCCGCTATGCTTGCGCCCGAAATGAGTACGCTTTTTCTTTTTAATAAGTTCATTGTAATAGTTACAAGGTTTTAGATGTGATATTTATTTGCGCATTATGCTGAACAAAGCCTTATGCCAGCGCAGTAATCTGCTGTGGCAGGTTAAAAAAAGAATTTCTGGAAAGAAAAGTCCGGATCGCGCATCTCTATCTCGTTCACGGCCGATTCACGCTGTGCTTTAGTAGCATAAACCAGCATTTGCTGTTCATAATTGCTGATTGCCGCTGCTATGGTTTCAAACTCGCCATTAGTTAGGTTTTCTGTTAAGATCAATGCGTCTATCAGCCCCGTATTTACACCCTGACCGGCAAAGGGCGGCATTAAATGTGCGGCATCACCAATAAGCGTTATGGGTAAGGGGCGGTTGGTTTTCCAAGGTTTGTTTAACGATAGTACCTTTGTGGGTAGACCAACAAAAAGCGTTGTAGAACGAATCAGCTGCCTGTAAATCTCATCCCATGCCGAAAATTTGTCGCACAAAAAATCAGTAATACTTCTAGTGTCGTCAAAATTTAGCCCGCTGCCATGTGCCCACTCTTTGGGCTTTTTAAAAATGATACCATAGGTTAGTGCTCCACTATTGTATGGGTTGGCCACCAGTAAATTACCCTGGTGAGAAGCCATCAACCGGTTGCCGCCACATAAACGATAAAACTCCGGGCAGTTGATCTTTGGCTGGGGTACATCTGCCTGTATAATAAATGTTCCGGTTTCCTGTGGTTCGGCAACGGTTACATAGCTTCTCACTTTAGACATACCGCCGTTGGCGCCAATTACTACATCGGCCTTAAAATTTGGCTGGTTTTCAAAACGCAGCAACCATTGGCCGTTCTGCGGTTCAAGTCCGGTAAATTTGCTGTCCCACAGTACTGTACCGGGAGTCAGGCTATCCAATAACATTGTCCGCAGGTCGTTTCGATTAATTTCGGGGTTGTCGTGCCGGTTTTCGGGGGTGGTGTTTTTGGTAACCAATACGCGGCCCTGTTCATCGGCAATGTTGATGCCCATAGGTAGGGCTAGGTCGTAATAGTTTTGTAGCAGTCCGGCTTTTTGCAGGGCCTGCTGCCCCGAATGGCGGTGCAGGTCAAGAGTGCCGCCCCAAATACGAGCCTGCGGGTTTTTATCTCTTTCGTAAACGGTTACGGCTATTCCTTTTTGCTGTAATAGTTTGGCCATGGTAAGACCAACCGGACCAGCGCCAATAATGGCTATGTTTTTATGATGGAGTAACATGATTTTGCATTGTTAATTATAAATGCAAAATTGTGCAATGCTCTTTCCTCAGTCTTGTACAAACGCGACAAAGTTTTGGCTAATGGTCCATTTTCTGTCCTTAGCCTTACGGGCAAAGGCTGCCGGTGTGGTGCCGCTGTACCGCTTAAACTCCTTGCTCAGGTGAGCCTGGTCGGCATAACCCAGCTCCTGCGCCAAGCCGGCCAGGCTGGCATCAGGGTGAAACCATAAATGGTTGCGTACCTCCTCAAAGCGCATTAAACCCGATAAATCTTTTACCGTGTAGCCGGCGGCTTGCTTAAATTTACGTTCCAGGGTACGCACTGTGGCATGGGCAGCTTCTGCCACACGGCTTACCGGCAAGCTGCCTTTGGCCTCGCTCATGGCGGTGCCAGCTTTAAGTATCATGTTATTGGTTGCAGGGTGCTTTCGGTCGTTTAAAAAGTATCGCTTTAATTCGTCCAGAGCTTCAACTATCTGACCGGCCTCCACGTGTTTAGCAAGCGAAGGCTGCAGGCCGACAATAGGATGCTTAAACAAGCGAACGCCATCGTTACCCGGAGGGATTCTTAACAAATCAAACACCGTCCACGGAAAGCACTTAATGCCCAAAACCTCTAAACGGCCGGTACCATGTAACAGCACAGGTTTGCCCAGCAGTCCCATCAAAAAAGGTGAGGTCAGGGGTTGCAATTCATCTTGTTGAGCAATGCTGCATGCATTCCCAAAAAGAAAAATAATTTCGGTGTAACCATCGGGCAGTACCTCAAACCCAGTAGTTGGAATGTCGTCAAAGTCAATACTGGTATGCCAAAAATTCTGTATAGTTCCGCGTAGCTCTTCCGGAGGTTCAAATTCTTGGTGATGCATAGTGAAAGATAGAAAATTTGTGAGAAGCAGGCTAACTTTAATTAGAGATATTGCAAAAGAGGTATTATGTATTATTTAACGTATTCATTGGCAGCTCTAAAGTAAGCAAATAACCCCGCAGGCTTGCCAGGCAAGACGCTGCGGGGATGGTAACCGCTACGTTACAATTCTTTATCTCCAATTAGCTTGGCGTCGCGGGTGTTCTTTTGTACGGCAATGGCCGAAAATATACTCAGGCAAAATGCCATGGCATAAAATCCTTTTTCACTCCTGGCCAATCCTGCATTCCAAAGGCCAACAGTTAGTAAGATCATGGCTGCAATGGTGGCAAACCAGCTTAGTCCGTAATAAAGATCAGTAACGGCCAATCCTTCAGCCCTGTCTCTCACGCTTTTTTGCACAGAAATAACGGCAAACAAGCCGAATAACAGGATAGTGAAGTAATAACCCTTTTCGTTCAACTGCATACCTGCATTCCATAAGCCAATGCAGTAGCCCACCGTTCCAGCCAATAAGGCAAACCAGGAGGCGCCTATAAATGCACCGGTGGGTTTGAATGGGTTTCTGATGTTTTCGCCATGTTTTACAATAGGTGAATTTTCGTCTGTTTTTTGGTGTAGCGGTTCCATGTTTATTTTGTTTTGATGATTAATATGGAAGCAAATATGAGGGGTTAAATAGCGCTTAAAAAGTTATATTCTTTAAGTTACTGACGATATGTATGCTGTATATTATATCTTTATGAATAACTAAGCACCATATGGATTCACTATCAGAGTTGATCAACTTACTTACTATTCCTGACAAAAAGCTGTTTAAACAGTTTTTAGAGCGCAAGAACAAAAGAGCTGATGTGAAAAATTTGCAGTTACTTAAATTGATTGAAACTGACGATATAAGTGGAATAGATAAGCTCTACAACTCAGAAAAAAATAAAGATGCATACCACGCATTGCGTAAAAGGTTACAAGATAATTTGCTGCTATTTTTGTCTCAGAAAACGTTTGAAAGCAATCATGCTGACACCTACGATGCATTGCGGCTACTTGTTGTGGGTCGTTTTTTGTTGGAAAATGACGTGGTTAAGGTGGCGTTCAAATGCCTGGATAAGGCCGAGCGACTTGCAGGGCATTTAGAGCAATTTAATTTATTGAATGAGCTTTTACTGCTAAAACTGCAATATGCCCATTTGCCCGGAGCAGAAGACTTCGAAATTTTAACCATCCGTTTTGAGCATAACCAGTTAAACATGCAACGCGAGGCTAAGCTCAATATAGCCTACGCCTTTTTGAGGCAGGAGTTGCAGGCAATACACTTGAAGGGTAAGGTTGTTAATTTGACAGGATTAATAATTACCACGGTCAGAAAATATAAGATTTCGATACAGGACTTGATGACCTACAAGTCTATTTACCAGATTCTTTTTATTGCGAATGAATATGCCGCAATTCAGCAGAATTATGGTTTGATAGAACGCTATATCAACCGAACCAATCGGTTTATACAAGGCCAAACCTCCACGAAAGGGACTTATCTTTTTTACCATATTTCTATCCTGTACTTCCTGGCAAACTTTCACCTGCGCCAAAAAAGCTTTACTAAAAGTATAGCCTATCTTAAAGAAATGATGGATTTGATGGTGGCAGATAATCGCTATAAAACCCTATTTTTTTTACGACATCAATTGTTATCTGCCCTGAATCTTTTCTTCACTGGTTTTGCCGGTGATGCTACCGTGCTTTTACAGGAAGCGCTCGCTGGTGTAAAGCCCACTTCCAAGTTAGAAGATATTGAAGATATACGGATTTGCTTAACCATGTTTTTGGCCTTATGCAATGATCGCGGAAGTTTGAAACACCTGTCGCTGCTTACGCAAACAGATGCATGGTATGAAAAAAAGATGGGCATGTTATGGGCCATCCGGAAAAATTTAATGGAAGTTTTAGTACAGGCACAGTTCTCCAACGTAGAGCTTGCCATGTCCAGGCTTACCAGTTTTCGGCGCCGCTATAAAAAGTACCTGCTCAAAACCTCTGAGGAACGAGTAATAACATATTTGAAACTGGTAGAAAAATATTTGATGAAGCCGGATGTAGTTTTTGAAGCAGGCTATAGAAATGCGGTTTTGAATTTGTTAAGCAACAAAGATAACAACGATATTTTCACATTAAGCTTTATTGCCTGGCTTGTTGCACGCTGGGAAAAGAAGTCGGCCTATGAGGTTGCTATTAACCTTGTACAGTAAGATAATGCTTATAAAAGCTATATGATAGCTAAAGTGCTCACTGTATTTTACTTTAACCATATTGGATTAGTTAAAATAAGCATTTGGTCTTTTGCATCACGCACCTCAATACGTATAAATTTTGTTGATGCCGCTGGTATGGTCCATTGATATTGTTCTCGGTCTGCCTTCACGGTAAACAGTGGACCTTGTTCTCCTATAAGTGTTACAACAGCATTGGGTAAGGGCTTCAAAACTAAGTTCGCGCTAACCTCACCGGCTGGTTTAACTTTCAGAGTTTCGCCGATAGTAGCCTTGCCGTTTGAGGTTTGTGCATTAAAAATCAGATCTATCTTTCCTAACGAACTAATGTATGTTGTTCTATTTCTTAATCCGTTAAGTATGGCTTCCTTTGATAGACCTTCGGCATAAACTATAGTGCTTGGGTTGCCTAAGTTGTTCTCGCTTCCTGTGGCTTTGTGGGTATCGCTGGCGCCAATGGCTAACAGGTGGTTACCTTGTTTTAATAGTTGCTGCCACCACTTAAGTGCTTTGGCATCCATAAAATCCCAGTTGCCGTTCCAAATTTCAATACCATCAAACAACAAGGGATCAAATTTAAAACCGTTTGATAAATCTTTGGTGTAGAATGGATGGTTGATGATGCATAAACCACCATCATTATGAACCATGTTTATATACCGTTGAATAACCTTATCAGTGGGGGTGTAGCGCCAGTCTATGAGTGTTTTGGTTTTTAGGCCCAAAGCGTTCCAATGGCCGAAGGCTGTGGTGGTAATTTCTTCGCCATTAATAACAAGCAAATTATTTGGATCATAGTACCCCCATTTAAGGTTGGCGCTATTGGTGTTGTGTTCTGTCGAAATAATATAATCAAGTTTTTTGCTTACAGCTTCATCAACCAATTCCTGCTGGGTACGCTTACCATCGGAATGCAGGGTGTGCATGTGGAGATCGCCACTGTACCAACCGGTAATTTGATTAATGATTTTTTTAGCCGGCTTAATTATAAAAGGCTTTTTAGGTTGTGTTTTAGACAAAGAGATTTCCAGCTTCCAATCTAAACCGGCTTTAATGATGGTTGAAGAGTAGATAAGTACATGCCAGATGCCAGGCGTAATTTTGCCGGGAATATACCCTGTTGATGCATCAGCTTCATTGATAAAAAACTCGTTTTTTGCGCCTCCGCTCCAGCCACGGAAATTTACTGTTTTACCTATACTATAATCTCCAGGCGCATAAATGCCCATGTTAAGTACGTTTTTACCCTCATTAGAATATTGCTCCTTCACTTTGATCTCGGTAATACCGGCCGGAACATTAACAGGCACATAAAATAATTTAAAAATCTGCGTCGAATCAATATGTCCGGATTTCAAAACAGTATCGGCTTTTTGACCTAAAGCGCTGAAACAATTCAAGATAAGCAATATAAACGATGTTATGTAACTGAACTTCATGTAAGCTAAATATAGCTGGTAATATACAGCTCATATAGAAGTCTGAAACCCTATTTAACATTAAGGTTTAGTCAAGTTAATATTATCCATAAATCGGGTAGATTTTATGCATCATTTTGTTGTAAAATACTCATATTCAATTACTTAAATTTAATTTATGTGATTTAATTTGTCTTTTAAAAAAAGGGAAATGACATTAAAAGTAACTCCTTATTGATTTTTTCATAATAGCAGTAGTGTTTCTTTGCAGAATTAATAATCACATTAATTTAAACACTCCACCATTAATTTTATGAAAAAACTCTACAATGATTTTTTCAGGCTTGCAAAAACTAACGGTAACTGGAAATACCTATTACTGCTAATCATATTTGCTGTAGCCACACCTGCACTTGCGCAAGTGCGCACAATATCGGGTACTGTTACCGACGAGAAAAACGAAAGCCTGCCGGGCGTAACAGTAAGCGCTAAAAGCGGCGGCAGTACACTAACAGATGTTGAAGGTAAATTCACCATCAGGGTAAGCGGCCCGGCCGAGGTGCTTAGAATTACCATGTTGAGCTTTGTTGAACAAACCATCACTGTAGGGAATAACACCAATATAGCTGTTACCCTTCAACCCGATTTAAAACAGCTTAAAGATGTTGTAGTAATTGGTTACGGAACATCAAGCAAAAAAGACCTGACCGGATCAATTACTACGGTAAAGGCTGATGAATTCAATGTTGGTGTAATTACCACTCCAGCGCAGTTATTACAAGGAAAGGTTGCCGGTTTAAACGTTACCAAGAGTGGTGACCCTAACCAACAACCCACCGTATTGCTAAGAGGTCCATCAACATTGCGTACAGGCGCGCAAACGCCGTTTTATGTAATTGATGGTGTACCAGGTGCAAACATAGATATATTAGCACCTGCTGATATTGAAAGCATTGATGTGGCAAAAGACGCTTCGGCAACCGCAATTTATGGTTCGAGAGCTGCCAACGGGGTTATTTTTGTTACCACGCGTCGGTCAAAAGTTGGCCAAAACCGCTTGACTTACAGCGCTTATGCAGCAACCGAAGCAGTATCTAAGCATATTGATATGCTTAGTGGCAATGAACTCCGTGATTATTTGAAAAGTAACGGGCAAACATTAGTTCCGCTTTTGAACGATGATGGTTCTAACACTAACTGGCAAGACCTGGCCTTACGCCGTAGTTACTCACAAAACCACAACCTTTCATATGGGGGCGCAACAAGCAACGCCGAATTTGGAGTGAGTGTCAATTATCTAAAAAATAACGGTATCTTAAAAAATACCTCTTTAGAGCGTACCATTTTAAAAGGCTACATTAATCAGCGTTTTTTTGATAACCACTTAAAATTAAATCTTACTTTAACCAACAGCCAGAGTAAAAACAATGATGTTCCGCAAGCGCAAATATTGCCCGGAATATTATTTTACTTGCCTACAGTAAGCCCTTTTAATGCCGATGGCACTTACAAAGAAAACTATGGTAGAACGGGTAGCGGTACGTTAAATCCATTATCGCTTATTGATAATAACTTTACCAAAACTGAAAGAAACTTGTCCTTGATTAATGGATCGGTACAGGTAGATATCTTACGGGGTCTTAAATTTACAGTAAATGGATCTTTACAAAGAGAGCAAAGCAACGTTAATCAATATTTTAATAGTGCATCCGGGCTTGCAGTAAATTTTGGTGGCCGCGCCAGCCGTAATTCAAATGTTGATAAAAATACCGTAGTTGAAGGTTTTTTTAACTACGACAGGGAGTTTGGCTCACATTCTATTAAATTGCTTGCAGGTCACTCTTATCAGCAAAACCGGATAAATGATGGCTTCGGCGTTGCCACTCAGACCTTTTCTAATGATAATTTAACATACTTTAATTTATCCCTCTCTAATCCAACGTCGCTTTCACAAGTACCATTCGGAACCAGTACAATTTCAACGCTTAGAATATTGTCTTACTACGGACGTGCACAATATCAGTATAAGAAAAGATATTTATTTCAGGCATCCTTAAGAGAAGATGGTTCGTCGGCATTTGGTGTAAATAATCGCTGGGGATTGTTCCCTGCAGTGTCTGGAGCATGGCAAATCATTGAAGAGGATTTTATGAAGAAGCTGACGGCAGTAAGTGATCTGAAATTAAGGGTTGGTTATGGCGTTTCGGGTAACAGCGAAGGCTTTAACGCATTTACTTCTATACTGGTTTTTGGTAATAACTCGAAGTTTTTGTATAATGGTAATATTACTAATGCCCTTGGCCCTGTGCGTAATGATGCTGCCAACCTTAAATGGGAAAGTACCGCCACTACAAACTTTGGTTTAGATTTTGGTTTCTTAAAAGACCGTATAACCGGTTCTGTTGATTACTATATCAAGAAAACTTCCGATTTAATTGCAAACTATAACGTATCAACAACTCAGTATTATTTTAATACAATTGATGCCAATGTAGGAGATATTAAAAACTCAGGTATTGAGTTGGTATTGAATGCAAAAGCTGTTAGCGGCAAAAATTTTAAATGGAGCACAAGCATAAATTTAGCTCATAACAAAAATGTTGTTGAAAAGCTATCTAACGAAATTTACACGCTTAACTTTTTACAAACATCCCAACTTGGTGGTAAAGGCCAATCGGGTAACTACAGCCAGATCATACAGCCAGGATCTCCCATAGGTACATTCAACTTATGGCATTATTTAGGTAAAAATGAAAAGGGTGTAAGTACTTATCAAAAAGCCGATGGCTCGGTAACCGCAGCTCAACCTTTAACAACCGACCAGATGGTTGCCGGTAATGCACAGCCTAAATTAGTCTATGGTTTTAGTAACACCTTCAATTACAAAAATTTCGATCTTAACTTTTTAGTTAGGGGTGTGCTGGGTAACAAAATTTTGAATGCCACTTTAGCTAATTTGAACAACCCGGTTGATTCAAAAATTCAAAACATACCACGCTTTACCTTGGGAGAATCCTATAACGATATAAACGGCTACCTCATATCAGACCGTTTTCTGGAAAGCGGCTCGTACCTGCGTTTAGATAATGCTACCCTGGGTTACAGTATTAAGCCTAAAGTTAAATCTATTAAAAATATAAGACTTTATGTATCGGGTAATAACCTCTTTGTAATTACCAAGTATAAAGGTATTGATCCTGAAATTAATATAGGCGGAGATACGCCGGGAGTAGATAATAACAACTTTTATCCTAAAACACGCACTTTCATATTTGGTGTAAACGCATCCTTTTAACATCAAAAATCATATCGGTTATGAAAAAAATACAAATACTATTATCAGCAATGCTGATGGTAATCACTATTGCCTCTTGTACTAAATTAGATGTGCCGGTAGAGTCGCAATACGTTAGAGAGAACTTCCCTACTACAACTAACGATTATGCTGCCTTATTCGGCACGATGTACTCCAGCCTGTCGTCTCGCTATGCTATTGATTACTGGCGCATGCAAGAGCTTTCAACAGATGAAGCCATCATTCCGGCCCGCGATGGCAATTTTGATGATGGTGGCCAATACCGCCAGTTACATTACCACACCTGGACGTTTGATCACCCGAATGTGAGGGGAGTTTGGGAATGGGGTTTTGGTGCCATTAATAACTGTAACAGGTTAATTGTACTCACCAACGACTCTAAAGCTACGGAAGCCAGTAAGGCCGCCAGTTTAGCCGAAGTAAGGGCAATGCGTGCATTATTCTACTTTTTTATGATGGATACATACGGTAATGTGCCGCTTATATCGCAGTTTCCGGTAAGTGATTTGCCACCTACACAGCCACGTGCCAAAATATTTGAATTTATTGAGTCAGAGCTTAAAGCGGTAATACCATTGTTGCCTTCAAAAACCAACGTGGCTGCTACCAATACTTTGCAATATGGCAGGCCAACCAAAGCAATGGCTTTTGCACTATTGGCAAAAATGTATCTTAACGCAAATATATACACGGGTACTGCTCGCTATAATGATGTAGTTTCAATGGCTGATAGCGTTCAAAAAAGCACCAACTATACGTTGGATGCCAAGTTTCGCGACATTTTTCTACCTAATAACGGCCCGCAAATCAATGAAACCATATTTGCCGTACCTTATGATCAGCAAATACCGGGCAATCAGTTCACCCGCTTTGGTTTCTTTCCTGCGCTGGCACCTTCTTATGGTTTCCAGGTATCGTTAAGTATTGCCATGAGTACTACACCTGAGTTTTATAATCGCTTTAATTTGGCGGGAGACGTACGCAAAAACACATGGCTGGTTGGACCGCAATTTATTCCTGACGGTAATGGCGGATTTACCAATCAACCGGCTAATTACCCGGGTACCACCAACCAGATCGTAATAACTCCTAACTTGGTTTTAATTACTACCAAGCCTATGGATGTGGGCAACACCACAGCCAGCCAGGCTATGGGCGTACGCTCTATTAAGTATTACCCGGATGTTACTACCATACAGGCAACCCGCTTAAACAGTAATGATGTACCGGTATTCCGTTTGGCCGACGTGTACTTGATGAAGGCCGAAGCGATATTGAGGGGCGCTACTGCAACAACAGTCGGGGGTGCGTTACAAACGCCAGATTACCTGGTTAGCCGCCTACGTACCCGGTCGGGCGTAACAACGCCTGCCAATGGTATAACGCTTGACGAATTGCTTGATGAACGTGCCCGCGAACTCTCTTGGGAAGGCTGGAGAAGGAATGACCTGATCCGTTATGGCATATTTGAAAAAGAGTACCCACTGCCAAACGATAACCTGACCATGAATAAGGATGCTACCCGCAGGTTGTTTCCTATTCCAATCAGCGAGATTAGATTAAATAATAAATTAGTACAAAATCCGGGATATTAATTATTGAACTTTACACAATCACGCTAACCGAACGGCCAGCCAGCTTAAATGCTGCTGGTCGTTTATTATGTTTTATACTATGACGAAAATTATTTTAAGTATAATGCTGATGCTGGCTGTACCGGCAATAAAACCTAATCCTGTTGATGATATTCCAATAAATAAGATACAGGTCATTGGTTCGCACAACAGCTATAAGCAAGCCATTGCCCCAGCCTTGTTCAAAGCTTTCCAAAAAATGGATTCGGTATCGGCCAGCAAGATCGACTATGAGCATATTAGCCTGACCGATCAGTTAAATATGGGGTTGTTGAACCTGGAAATTGATTTATATGCTGATGCAAAAGGAGGGAAGTATGCTCACCCGAAGGGTTTGGATTGGGCTAAGGATCAACCGGCTTATGACCCCGATGGCGAAATGAAAGAACCCGGCTTTAAAGTTTTTCATGTGGTTGACCTCGACTTTCGCAGCCATGCATTAACCTTTAAAAAATGCCTGCAGCAATTAAGATCGTGGTCTGAAGCGCATCCCGATCATAACCCTATATTTATTACCCTGGAAGGCAAAGATCAGGCATCTAAAAACCCAATGCTTACCGTACCTGAAAAGTTTACCGAACAAACTTTTGCCGAGTTGGATAAAAACATCATCGACGGATTGGGTGCAGCACAGGTAATTACCCCGGATCAGGTGAGAGGAAAATACAAAACCCTGGAAGACGCAGTATTGCACAACAACTGGCCTGCGCTTAAAAAAGCCAAAGGTAAATTCTTGTTCATTTTAGATGATAATAAAGAGAAAAGAGAGTTATACATAGCCGGTCATCCATCCCTGAAAGGACGTGTTTTATTTGCTAATGCCGAACCGGGTACGCCCGAGGCCGCTATGATGATCAGGAATAACCCCAAAGATGCCGAAATACCTGGACTGGTTAAAAAAGGCTACATTATCCGTACCCGTGCCGATGGAGATACCCAACAAGCCCGTGTTAATGACAAAAGCGATTTTGAAGCCGCCTGTAACTCCGGTGCGCAAATAATCACCACGGATTATTATTTAAAAAGCACTCATTTTAAATCAGACTATGTGGTTTATTTCGACGGCGCCAACAAATACTTCCGCGTTAATCCATTGTTTAATAACGGTGTTTCTACAACATCGGTAAAAAGTAAGTAATCATTAAATCAGGGTTTAAATATGAATCGTAGAAAATTTGTCAGAAACACCGCCATCAGTGCATTGGGGGTTACTATGATAGCACCCCTGGAGGTGCTGGCCGAAAGTGGTGTTACCCACCTTGAAAGTGAAGACCTTTCTACTACAGTTATCGCAGATGCAGCCTACGGGTTGCATTTTTTAGCTATTGGCGACTGGGGCCGCAATGGTGAATATTTGCAACTGGAAGTAGCCAAACAAATGGGCCAATGGGCTGCATCGCACCCCAATAACTTTGTAATATCGGTTGGAGATAACTTTTATCCCAAAGGCGTAGTTAGCGAGCATGATCCCTTGTTGAATTTCTCTTTCGAAAATGTGTACACAGCTCACTCACTACAATGCGACTGGTATCCTATTTTGGGCAATCACGATTACGGTTCAGACCCCGATGCGCAAATACGTTATAGTAAAGTAAGTCGCCGGTGGAACATGCCTGCAAGGTATTACTCAAAAGAAGTAAGTTTAGGCACTGGTAATGATAAGGTGCTTTTCGTGTTCATAGATACCCAGCCTATCATATATGAAATGAAAGAGCAGGAGCCAGAAAAACAAATGGAATGGATGAGGCAAACGCTTAAACAAGCTTCGGCTAATGTTAAGTGGAAAGTAGTAGTTGGGCATCATCCGCACTATACGGTAGGCCCCCGCATTAAAAACTATGACACCCTGGCCATAAGAAAAGCTTTAGCACCAGTTTTTGAAGAGTGTAAGGTAGATGTGTATCTTGCCGGGCACGACCATTCTTTGCAGCATTTAAAGCCCGAAGGTCAAACGCATTTATTTATTTCAGGTGCAGGTTCGGAGCTTACACCGGTCACCAGTGGCGTAAATTACAGCCGCTTTGAGGCCTCAGAAAATGGTTATATGTACTTTTCTGTAAATGCCAAACAGCTCAACATGAAAGCTGTAAATTATAAAGGCAGTGTTTTATATGAAACAACCTTAACCAAATAGCTCATTAAGGCTATTGGTTAAGGTTGTTCATTAGGTTAAAAGTTTGGATCGAAGTTAAAGTAGATAGGGTTTGACAAGCCAACCATATTTCCAGTAAGTGCCATTGCCTGAGGTACCTCAGGATAGGGAGTTCCAGGCCCTTCAACCACAACGCGGTAATAGGTGCGGCCTGTTGCAGCAGGAATATCGGTAAATTCTACGGCCGGAATTTTACCCGATGTTTTAAAACTGTTAAATTTGCCGCCATTTTTAATTACGGTAACGGTATATGCCGTATCTGATACGGTTTTGCCTGTTAGCTGAACGCGGAATTTTACAGCTTTACCCGTTGGTTTAGTATTATCGCCCATCATCATATCCATCTTTCCGTTATCATCTAAATCTGCATAAAATTCTACACGTGGCGCATAAGGGTTGGCACTTACCGAAACACGACCATTAGTTAAGGCGTCTACCACAGCCTGCTTAGTACGCGCCGTAGCAAATACCCAGGTAGTAGGTGTGCCTACATAATTTGCTTTAGCCTGGCCGCTGTTAGCTGTTGCCTTATCGGGTGTTTCGGGGATGCCGTGATGCGCATCACTGCCTCCGCGGCCGGTTAATTTGCGGCCCGACGAAAGCATATCGTCCCAGATCATGATAGCTTCTGCATTTTTCGACCAAAGCACAGAATTCCATACTTCAAGCGAATTGATGATATCGTACGAATAGCCAAAGTGATCTTTACCGCTTGGGTGGTTGGCAGAAAGATGAATACCTAAGCCTTTTTTTATTCGTCCAATTACCGTATCGCGTTGGTCGCGCACGTCATATAAACTTTGGTGGTTGTAAGGTTTGGCCGAAAATACATTGCCGTGACCGCGAACGGTGGTCCACTCTGCACCATAAAGTAGCAATACATCGTCAGATTTAAACTCAGGATCGGCCCAGGTATGATGGGCTACATCTCCGTTTACATGGTTGTCATGATCGGTTATGCAGATGTAATCTATTCCAACTGACTTAGAAAAAGCAATGATCTTGCCAACAGGATTATTTGATGACTCTGTGCTATGCCTCGAATGTACATGCAGATCACCCTTAAGCCACAGTCCATTGGTAAGGCTGGCTATAGGTGGGAGTTTACCAATATCTGCTTTTATCCACGGATTTTTATGTGACGGCTGTGCAATAGCCGAAAAACAAACGCCGCCCATTATTATTAAAGGAACAAGCTTTTTAGTAAAGTTGTTCAATAGTATTGATTTTGTTTTGCTTGTGAACTTAGTCCCATTTTCTTTCTCCTCATTGAAACCTACTTTTTCTCTCATGATTTGTATATTGAATAATGGTCACGAATGACCAATGAATTGTTACGCAACATACTTTAAACATATTAGTAAATTGTTAAACTACAATAAAATGTGCTATTGGCGGAAAGTATGGCTTCTATAGCATCAGGCCAGCGGTAATGCTGACTTAAAGATTTTTGACTTATATTGCTGTGGCGTTTTATAAATAAACAAGCTCTGCCATAAAGATGAAAAAATAGCACTGTAAGTTGGGGGACAGCGTTTGACTAACAGAAGAAAAGTGTCGAACCTTGATAAGTCTTGGCCCTTGCCGTCGATTTTACCTCAAATCTGCCTTTCTGCCGATCAATTTAACCACGTAAAAAATTTATTTATTGGTCTTTTTCGAAGGCATTTTTTACAACAAGGAAACAGATACTTATCGAACTTTTCTATCAATTCGGTATTTGCATATATCTTTCCTTTAAGCAAGTTATAGCCAATAAAAAAGAGGCATCCCCGAGTTTGAATCTCGATTATGCCTCTTTTGCCAATTCAGTAGCGGGGAGCAGGATCGAACTGCCGACCTTAGGGTTATGAATCCTACGCTCTAACCATCTGAGCTACCCCGCCGTCCTTAGTTAGGGTCGTCCCGATGGGCTTTCCTAAAAAGGTTTGCAAATATAGGATTATTTACCTTTCTTTAGAAAAAATGTTAACATTTGCAGCAGCGGCTGCAAAACCTCCTGTAAACCTGATATGTCTGATAAAAAAAAGTTCCAGCTGGAGTATGAAATCAAGTCTTCTCCCCGCATATTATACAGTTTTTTAAGTGAAGCTAACGGGCTAACGCAGTGGTTTGCCGATCAGGTTACGTTCAGAGATCAAACTTATACTTTTACCTGGGACGGTGAAGAGCAGAAAGCCAAGCTGCTGGGCATGAAAGAGAATAAGTTTATCCGTTTCCGCTGGCTGGACGATGACCCGCAGTGTTATTTTGAAATGGAGATTGTTCAGGACGAACTTACCAACGATGTTGCCCTGAGCGTGACCGATTTTGCCACCGAAGATACCATTGCCGAACGCAAACTCATCTGGAACAACCAGATAGGCTATTTAATAGGTGTAATAGGCGCTTAACAGAAGCTTACGGTTAATCACATAGCGCTTTTATACTAAAAAAGGCCACCTCAGCGTTTAGCATAAACGTTGCCGGTATGCTTCTGTAAAGGGAAGTAGGAACGGGTACAATTGCTTAACTTTGCCCAGTGAAAAAGATACATCTCTTAATTCTTAAGTCTTTCATCAGGCCTTTCGTTGTTACCTTTTTCATCGTGATGTTCGTGTTGTTGATGTTGTTTTTATTCAAATACATCGACGATTTAATAGGTAAAGGCTTCCAGTGGTACATCATCCTCGAACTCATGATGTATGCCTCCATGACCAATGTGGCAATGGCCTTGCCCTTGTCTATCCTCCTTTCTTCCATCATGACCTACGGTAATTTGGGTGAGAATTATGAATTGGTAGCCATCAAATCGGCTGGTATATCGCTCACCAGGGCAATGTACCCTATGCTAATCGTGGTTACGCTGCTCAGTATCGGTGCATTTATCTTTTCAGATTATATGCTGCCCATTGCCAACTTCAAGTACTACTCGTTGTTGTATGATGTGCGCCAGCAAAAAACATCTTTCCTGATTTCTGAAGGGGTTTTTAACAACAGTTTTCAAAGCCAGGGCTACTCTATACGCGTACAAAAAAAGGACCCCGATGGTCAAACGCTTTATGGCGTTATGATCTATGAGAACAAGCCGGGCTCTAACAATTTAATAGTAACTATAGCCAAACAGGCCATTATGTACCGCACACCTGATGATTTGTTCCTGGTGTTAAAAATTAAAGACGGCGTACGTTACGAGGAAGAAGCCGGCGAAGGAAGTCTTAATCCGCGGAAAATGTTCAGGCGTGAGCGGTTTACTTCTACAGAGCAAAAATTTAGCCTCGAAAGCTTTAAAATGAAGCGTACGGATGCCAACGAGTGGCGGTCAACCATTCAAATGATGAACCTTAAGCAGCTCAGTAAGTTTCAGGATTCGAGTATTAAGGCGGTTAACAATATTAATAGAGGCAATACGTCCATTATTACCTCTTATTTAAGATACTTTGCAGTGCCGCATAAGTTAGCTTCCGGCAACCCTGTTAAAAGCGATGCATCTTTAAGCATAATTAAGCCCGATGCCTTGCAAAGAGCCTTACCTAATGCCCTAAACGAGGCGCAATCGGTCAGGGAATCGCTGCGTACGCTATCAGAGCGCTATAAAGAAGATTCAAAGAATATCCGTAAGTACTCTATCGAGTATCAAAAGAAGTTTACGCTCTCGGCAGCTTGTTTGGTGCTCTTTCTTATAGGTGCGCCCCTGGGTGCTATTATACGTAAAGGTGGTTTGGGCTTGCCTTTGGTGGTATCGGTTGTATTCTTCCTTATTTATTATATTATTGCCACCATCGGCGAAAAATCGGCCAAAGAGGGCAGTATGACACCCGCTATGGGCATGTGGATAGCCATCATGATCTTAACGCCTATTGGTTTGTTCCTGTCGTACAAGGCCGCAAACGATTCGGTTTTGTTTGATACCGATGCTTACAAACGCTATTTTGTCAAAGTATTTAAGCGCAAAAAAGCGTTGAGCGAGCTGCATTGATTTTACAAACTACAGACCTGTTTAACTTATCCATAGTTTAACTTTGCTTATACTTATATAAAAGCATGGCTGTAGCGTACAAACAAGCCTCACTTTTATTTGCTTTCACCTCTATATGTTAAATACCATACCCGAAGCTGTTGAAGCTATCAAAGCAGGCAAGATCATTATTGTAGTTGATGATGACGACCGCGAGAACGAAGGCGATTTTTTAATTGCAGCACGCTTTGCTACGCCGGAGGCTATAAACTTTATGGCCCGTTACGGCCGCGGTTTAATTTGCGCGCCTATTACCCGCCAGCGTGCCCGCGAGTTGGAGCTTGACCCTATGGTGACCAACAATACTGCCACGCTCGAAACCAGCTTCACCGTATCTATAGACTTATTGGGGCATGGTTGTACCACAGGTATTTCTGCATCAGATCGTTCTAAAACTACTTTGGCGCTTATTGATTCGGCTACCAAGCCGGCAGATTTAGGTCGCCCGGGTCACGTGTTTCCTTTAATTGCCAAAGATGGCGGCGTGTTGCGCCGTGCAGGGCATACTGAAGCCGCTATAGACCTGCCCGTAATGGCCGGACTGGAGCCTGCCGGTGTAATATGCGAGATTATGAAAGAAGATGGCGAAATGGCCAGGCTTCCGGAGTTGTTGGTTATTGCCAAAGAGTTTGATCTCAAGATTATCTCTATTAAAGACCTGATCGCTTACCGTTTAAGCAATGACAGCCTGATTGACCGTGAAGTAGCAGTAAAGATGCCTACGCAATGGGGCGATTTTGAAATGATTGCCTATACGCAAAAGGATACCGGCGATCATCACCTGGCACTTATTAAAGGTAGCTGGGAACCCGGCGAGCCGGTACTGGTTCGGGTGCATAGCTCTTGTGTTACAGGCGATATATTTGGCTCCTGCCGGTGCGATTGTGGTCCGCAATTGCATAAGGCCATGGAAAAAGTAAACGAAGAAGGTAAAGGTGTGATTATTTATATGAATCAGGAGGGTAGGGGTATAGGTTTAATAAATAAGCTTAAAGCATACCAGTTACAGGAGAGCGGCCTGGATACCGTAGAGGCCAACATACAGTTAGGCTTTAAAATGGATCTGCGCGACTATGGCATAGGTGCTCAAATCATTCGCGATCTGGGTATTACTAAAATGCGTTTAATGAGTAACAACCCCAAAAAACGTTCTGGTTTAATTGGCTACGGTTTAGAGGTAGTTGAAACCGTACCCATCGAAATATTACCTAACCCACATAACGAGTTTTACCTGCGTACTAAACGCGATAAAATGGATCATACCATCCTGAAAGAGCATTAATAGATTCAAATCAGCACATTATTGCGATGTAAGAAGTAATCGCCATAGAAAAGCAGCCGCTATCCATAGCGCAGGAATTGCTTCGTCGCTATCGCTCCTTGTAATGACGGTTATTCTCCAATCTGCTATTTCATATAGGCGCTGTTCAAAAGCTTCATCGCTTCTTTTTCGTCTTCTGCGCAGGCTTCGCAAAACGTACCCATCCCGTTTACAGGGCCTTCGTATGCCCAGGTAAATAGCTTGTTGTAGCTTTTTGTTGTATTCTGCACTTTCAGGTTGATGCCCGATGTTATTACGTACAAGAGGCTGCCATTAGGAAGTTGTATTTTAAAGGCGGCTTTGCCCTCATAGCTAGCTTTGCCTAAATATTTAACAGGTAATTCTTTGCCATCCTTGCCATAAGTGTAGGTGATTTCTGCACGTTTCCCGGCTTTGGTCCAAAAAGAAAAATGCTCGTAATTGGTTGCGCCATATTTGCCTATTGCATAATTAGCAACTTTTTGTGCGTTTACGGTAGCCATACCCAATATTGATACGATGCAAATCAGGGCTGGTTTAATAAGAAACTGGTTAAGCATAAAGGTTAGTATTTGAGGTGAAACAACTATAAATATTCAACTTAACAATAACAAATCAACTTACCTTTGTTTTACAAGGTAACCGGTTATGGGCAAACAACATACTTACAATGCAAACTTAACCTGGACCGGTAACACAGGGCAGGGTACGGAAACTTACCGTAGTTACCAACGCTCTTACAGCATCAGTATAAATAATAAAATTACTATTGAAGGCTCTTCCGATCCGGCTTTTATGGGTAACCCTTCGCTTCATAATCCCGAAGAAATGTTGTTAATGTCACTGTCTTCCTGCCATATGCTTTGGTTTTTACATTTATGCAGCGAGGCAGGTGTGGTGGTTACTGCTTATACCGACAATGCCTCGGCTATTATGGTTGAAGAAAGCAACGGTAGCGGACGGTTTACTGAAGTGGTTTTGCATCCGCACGTAGTAGTCATGCATCAGGATATGATGCTACAAATAGATGATCTGCACAAAAAGGCTAATCAGTACTGTTTCATTGCTAATTCGGTTAACTTTCCGGTTAAGCATGTTTCAACAAGTGAAGTTCATCAACAAGATTAACCCACAGTAGAGTATTCGTGAAATTTGAGGATAGCAGGTTAAACCATCTGGTACTTTGTGATTCAAACATACACCAACTTAAAAACTATCATGAAACGTATATTCGGTCTCACCGCGCTGCTTGTGGCTATCACTTTATTGGGTAAAGCACAAACTGTTACTGCTATTACTTTACATAATTCTTCAAAATCGTTTTTAACGGTGGAGTTAGTTCAAGGTAACGTTACAATGCAACTTCGGGTAAACGGAAAAATTAATTTGTTTTCTGATGGGGAAAGCGATGTAGAATATAGTACGCCTGCAGATGGCACTTATTTGCAAGGGAAAAATTTAGCCATTGGCAACACACATATCGAATACTATTCTGCATTTGACGGTTCGGGACTTGTGGGTAAACTTAAGGCGATAGGAGATGTTGCCGTTACCTATATTAGTGGATACGACGGATTTGATAACATTGGTAAAGTAAAGTCTGTTGGTAATGTTTTGTTTAGTTATAGAGATCGTTTCGATAGTGATAACGAGGGTAAACTTGAATTAGTAGGAAATATACCTATTACTTATTACGACAGGTTTGATTCGGAAGAAGATTTTGGCAAGGTGAAATCTATCGGCAATACACAAATATCCTATTATGACCGCTTCGATAGAAAAGAATTTATCGGAAAAATCAAATCGGTTTCAGGCACTACACCCGGAGTAGAAATTCTAATAGATTAATAAATGAATGATAGTGAGCGTTTAATGATTACTCTTAAGTTTCCATAACATACCAGTATAATCAAGCTCCTCCAGTCCTAAAGTAACTTTCTGTCCCGATTCAAAGCCAAATACCAGTTCGTAGCTGTCTTGCAAAAAGGCATTCATTTTTTGCTCACTAAAAAACCAGCACGGGTACGAGGCTTCATAAAACGCTGGTGGCACTTTTTGTATGGTAAGCCTGTCTTCGGGTTCATCAATAAAGGCGGTGCGGTCTATGAGCAGGTATTCAATGCCCGACTGTTTTACTTCTGTAAGCAGTTCGTAAGGCTTTTCCATATACTGCAGCGAACTGCTGAACATTAATAACTGCGGTTTATCCTGTTGCAGCACTTCGGTTAAGTTGTAATAAAAGTGCAGGTGTTCATCCTCAAAGTTTTTACGGCCTTCATCTACAAACATTTGCTGTTCTATTAAATGCCACCGCAGGCTGCTTAAGTGGTTAAGGTAAGGGAAGTTTTGACGGTACGATGTACCCAAGGAACCGCCATAATCTATTAAACTCAACTCATTATTATTGCGCGAGGCCACCAGCAGTAAAGCTGAAAGTAACGGATAAAACACTTCAATGTGGTTAAGCGCAATACCATCACGCTCGTAAACGGCTTGTCCGTTCTTTACTTTTGAGGCCGCAGCGCTTACTCTTTGTAATACTGCATTTGCATTGTAACCAGTAGTTTGCCCAAGGGCCTGTGCCCAGTTTTGGTAACGGCCATGCCAGCCATATTTAAAGCTGTAACGTGCTACGCGTTTTACAATGGCTGGTATAAATTCTCCTTTTTTTAAGGACATAAACGCAAGGGTTAATTAAACTAATTACTGTATATTTATATTATAAACAGGCAGTTTAAAGTAATAGTGTATAGGTTATACGTTTAAAGGGCGATAAAGGATTTTTTAAATTGTTTACGCCCTGCCTTCCAAATATAGCCAACGCACAGAACTGCATTAAAATAATTAAATATATTTTACTAATTTTTTTAGCAATTAAATATTAAACCCTATATTTGTTATACAAAATAAATAAGATGAGTAACGCAAGCGCAGATAAATTAAAAGCTCTTCAGCTAACATTAGATAAGCTGGAGAAATCTTACGGTAAAGGCACCATCATGAAGCTTGGTGATACCACCATTGAGCCTATTGAGGTTATCCCTACCGGCTCACTTACACTCGACCTGGCTTTGGGTGTGGGCGGTTTACCTAAAGGCCGTGTTATTGAAATTTACGGTCCCGAATCGTCGGGTAAAACTACCTTGGCTATTCATGCCATTGCAGAAGCGCAAAAGAAAGGTGGCATTGCAGCCTTTATTGATGCCGAGCACGCATTTGACCGTTTTTACGCCCAAAAATTAGGTGTAGACGTAGAAAACTTATTGATCTCTCAGCCCGATAACGGCGAGCAGGCCCTTGAAATTGCAGATAACCTGATCCGTTCGGGAGCTATAGATATATTGGTGATTGACTCGGTAGCAGCCCTGGTACCCAAAGCTGAGATTGAAGGAGAAATGGGCGATTCTAAAATGGGTTTACATGCTCGTTTAATGTCGCAGGCCTTACGTAAGCTTACCGGTACCATTAGCAAAACCGGATGCTGCTGTATATTTATTAACCAGTTGCGCGATAAGATAGGTGTAATGTTTGGTAACCCCGAAACTACTACCGGTGGTAACGCCCTTAAATTCTATGCATCGGTACGTTTGGATGTACGCCGTATATCACAAATTAAAGATAGCGATGAAGTGTCGGGTAACCGCGTAAAGGTGAAGATCGTGAAGAACAAGGTAGCCCCTCCGTTCCGTTTGGCTGAGTTTGATATTATGTTTGGCGAAGGTATTTCTAAAGCCGGTGAGATCATCGACTTAGGTGTAGAACACAGTATTATTAAAAAAGCAGGTTCGTGGTTTAGCTACGGCGATAGCCGCTTAGGCCAGGGCCGTGATGCCGTAAAACAATTGATTCAGGATAACCCTGAACTGATGGAAGAGCTGGAAAACAAGATTAAAGAAGTAGTAACCGGCGATAGCCTGGCTATTGAAGCTGAATAAGTTTTAGTTTTTAAATATTGATGGAAGCCGCTTTAGCAATAAAGTGGCTTTTTGTTTACGACTTTTGTTGAAAACCCCTCCCTGCCCTCCCGAGGGAGGGAATTAATAGGATTGAAATGTAACTTTAAAGTACCCTCCTTGGGGAGGGTAGGGAGGGGTTTTCAAATGCTCCTCAATCTATTATCCCTTCAAACATCCTGATAAAACGCTGACAAACAATTACCCATACTTGTGTTGTTTTAAAACAAACAAATAGTAAAAACACTATCATGAGTAAAGTATGGTTTATAACAGGCTGTTCTACCGGTTTTGGCCGCGAATTAGCTAAAGAGGTTTTAGCCTCAGGATACCGTGCTGCCGTAGCGGCACGTAATACCGATGATGTAAAAGATATTACCGAAGCATACCCTGATACGGCCATAGCCGTTAAGCTGGATGTGACTAAAGCGGATGAGATCAAGGCTGCTGTCACAGAAGTTCAGGAAAAATTTGGACAAATAGATGTATTGGTTAATAATGCTGGTATAGGTTATTTTGGTGCCATTGAAGAAAGTGAAGAGGAAGAAGTGCGCCGCATGTTCGAGATCAATTTTTTTGGGTTAGCCAACGTGACCAAAGCTGTGTTGCCGGTATTAAGAAAACAACGCAGCGGCCACATTCTTAATGTAGCTTCTATTGGCGGTTTAGTAGGTTTCCCGGCGGTAGGTTTTTATAACGCAACCAAATTTGCGGTTGATGGTTATTCCGAATCGTTAAGTAAAGAGCTGGCCCCATTGGGCATCAAAGTAACGGTAATAGCTCCAAGTGGTTTCCGTACCGATTGGGCTGGGCGTTCGGCAAACAACAGCAAAGTGGTAATTGACGATTATAAAGAAACTGCCGGTGCTAACAAAGACAGCATCCGTGGCTACAGCGGCAACCAGCCTGGTGATCCGGTTCGCGCAGCTAAAGCCATGATCAAAGCCGTTGAGTCTGAAAATCCACCGTTGCGTTTACTCTTAGGCGAAGCCGCCCTGAAAGGAGCCCGTAATAAAATTGAGCTGCTTAAAAAGGATTTTGATGCCTGGGAGGAAACCACAGTAGGTGCTGATTTTCCGAAAGGGGAGTAGCCCAACCCTCCCCGGGAGGGAGCTTAAGAATAAACATACGTAAAAATAATCAAAAGTCCTCCCTCCCGGGGAGGATTTAGGAGGGGCTTATGGAATACAGACAATTAGGCGGCTCGGGTTTACAAGTGCCCGTGCTAAGCTTTGGTACCGCCACCTTTGGTGGTACCAATGAGTTTTTTAAAGCCTGGGGCAGTACCCAGGTAGAGGAGGCTAAACACTTGGTTAACCTTTGTATTGATGCTGGCGTTAACTTTTTCGATACGGCCAACATTTACTCTCAAGGTGCATCTGAAGAGATTTTGGGTAAGGCTATAGAAGGCATCCGCAACCGGGTAATCCTATCTACCAAAGCTACTTTCCCTATGGAGGGTGAAGGGCCAAATAATTTCGGTTCGTCGCGCTATCATTTAATTGAGCAGTGTGAGGCCAGTTTGCGCCGCTTAAATACCGATCATATAGATATCTATCACCTGCACGGTTTCGACGGCAATACACCTGTAGAGGAAACCTTGAAGGCTTTAGATGATTTGGTAACCGCCGGTAAAATACGTTATATTGCCTGCTCTAACTTTTCTGGCTGGCATTTAATGAAATCGCTGTCGGTTTCTGAACGATACGGCTGGTCGAGGTATATTGCGCATCAGGCTTATTATTCTTTGTTAGACCGTGAGTTTGAATGGGAGCTAATGCCGCTAGGTATCGATCAAAATGTAGGCACCATTGTATGGAGCCCGCTATCATCTGGCCGCTTGAGTGGTAAGTTTCGCCGCGACAAACCTCTGCCCGAAAATAACCGCATGAGCCAGGGTGGTTCGCACGGACCGGCTACCGACTTTGAACGGCTCTATAAGATTGTAGATGCTTTAGATGAAGTTGCTGAAGAGACTGGTAAATCGGTAGCGCAGGTATCGCTCAACTGGTTATTGCAGCGTCCAGCCGTTGCCAACATCATTATAGGTGCCCGCAATGAGGAGCAATTAGTGCAAAACCTGGGTGCAGTAGGTTGGAACTTAACCACTGAGCAAGTGAAAAAGCTGGATGCTGCCAGCGATCGAGATTTGATTTATCCATACTGGCACCAACGCCAAAATCCACAATTAAATCCACCGCCTAAATTTTATTAAATGAGGTGTATTAACAAGGAAAGCCGCTAAATTTAGCGGCTTTCCTTGTTAAAAGACTTGACCTTAATTGTTAAGGTAAAAGGTGGTTACTTTCCGCCTGTACGCACGTACATATATACTATACCGGCTATAACCATTACAGCAAGTACGATAAGCCCGGTAATGCCTTTGCGTTTATCTTGCTTCATGATCCATACAAGCAAGCCAACCAAAGGAACTACAAATATCAGCCAGAAAATTAAAGATGGTATGCTCATGTATATATAATTAAAACGGCATGCGGGCCAGCGGTGCCACATGCTGATCGGTAAAATCGCCTTGTAAATATTTATAGTAGCCGGCTACGGCAATCATGCCGGCGTTATCGGTGCAATATTGTATAGCAGGGATGAAAGTGTTCCAGCCGTGTTTGGCCCCCAGTTGTTGTAACCCTAACCGCAAACCTGTATTTGCAGATACACCTCCCGCCAGTGCCACATCCTTAATGCCATAAGCATGTGCGGCCTTGGTAAGCTTATTCAGCAAGATGGTAACAATCCGTTTTTCAACCGAGGCGCAAATATCGTTCAGGTTTTCGGCAATAAAATTAGGGTTCTTAGCTACGTTATTTTGGATGAAGTATAAAATGGAAGTTTTCAGACCGCTAAAGCTAAAGTTATATCCCGGTATTTGAGGTTCGGGAAAAGGATAGGCATCGGGGTTACCCAGGCGTGCATGTTTATCAATTAGAGGGCCGCCGGGATAGGGCAGGCCTAATATCTTACTGGTTTTATCCATGGCTTCGCCTGCGGCATCATCCTGCGTTTGGCCCACGATTTCCATGTCAAAATAATCCTTCACCAAAACTATTTGTGTATGTCCGCCCGAAACGGTCAAACATAAGAAGGGGAATGTTGGTTTAGGTTCATCAATAAAGTGTGCCAGTATATGGGCCTGCATATGGTTAACTTCGATTAAAGGCAGGTTTTTTGCCAGCGCAAAAGCCTTGGCAAACGATACGCCTACTAATAAAGAACCTAAAAGGCCCGGTCCGCGAGTAAAAGCTACCGCATCAATATCATTTTTACGTATTTTTGCGTTAATTAGAGCTTGTTGCACAGCCGGAACAATATTTTGCTGATGAACCCTCGAAGCCAGCTCGGGCACAACGCCCCCGTAAGCTTCATGTATAGCCTGGTTGGCAATGATGTTACTTAACATCACACCATCCGAATATACAGCAGCCGAGGTGTCATCGCAAGAAGATTCGATTCCTAAAATTACAGGCACTTTTTACAGGGGTTTAACGCAGCAAAATTATTAAAAAAATACTCAAAATAGCGCTTGTTATCGTACTCATTATACTGCTCTTTGTCAGTATAGTGTTATTACTTTTTCAATATAAGCCCGTGCAAACGTGGGCTGCCCGCAAAGCCACTAATTACTTATCAAAAGAGCTGCATACCAAGGTAGGCATCAAAAGCCTGTACATTAAACCGTTTTCATCGGTAGCACTTGAGGATTTTTATGTGTTGGATAAACAGAAGGATACCCTGCTGCATACGCCGCTGCTTACCGTAGAACTTACTGGTTTCTCGGTTTTCAACAGCATTAAGCAGCGCCAAATAGAATTTAAAAATATCCAGCTGGATAATGGTTCATTCTACTTAAAAAAGCAGAAAGACAGTACCACCAACCTGCAATTCATCATAGATTATTTTAGCGGCAAGCCCGATACGGTTAAAAAAGTAAGCAAGCCCTGGACTCTTAACTTCGAACGTATTGCTGTAAATAATTTGCGTGTACGTTATAAAAACATGTTGAAGCCTGTGCCTACACCGGGGGTAGTAAACTTCGATGATTTAGATGTAAGTCACTTTAGCACAGTGCTAACGGGAATGGATCTTAAGAATCACATTTTTAAGGGTAACCTGCAAAATTTAACCTTGCAGGAAAAAAGCGGTTTTAAGGTAAACAACCTTACCGTAAATGCCAGCATTGATACCAACCAAATACTGCTGCAAAACCTGCTATTGGTTACACCCAAATCGCATTTGAAAAATTATTTCAGAATGCGCTATAAATCTTTCGGTGATTTTAGCGATTTTGTGAACAAAGTAGTGATGGATGCAGAGATGAAAAATTCTCACCTTTCATCAACAGATATTGGTTATTTCACTCCCTCTTTAGGTAAAATCAATTTTGAGTTTGGTATTAACGGCCGCGCCAGCGGGTTGGTGAACAACATTAAAGCGCGCAATCTTACCGTTACTACCGCGCAGGCAACTTATCTTAAAGGTAACTTCAATTTAAAAGGTCTTCCCAATTTTGAGCGAACCCGCATGGAGCTCGATTTTGAGCAGTTGGCGACGAATAAAAAAGACCTTGATAATTTATACAGCCATTTTACAGGAACGCCCAACCGCCATGTGCCCGAAGTTATGGCTAAGTTTGGTAACATCAGCTTTAGCGGCAAATTAACAGGTACACAAGATAACTTTTATACCAAAGGAACCTTTAAAACACTGCTTGGCCGTTTAGACCCCGATGTTTATTTGAAGATCAGCAGTAAAGGTGTACCCTCTTACAAGGGTAAGTTAGGCGCCACCAATTTTGATTTGGCTAAACTGCTGGATAACAACACTCTTGGGCGCACTACTATGGTAGCTACGGTGAACGGAAGCGGCGATGCGATAAGAAATTTATCGACCACTTTGGGCGCTAAGGTAAATTATATTGATTTTAAAGGTTACCGTTACCAAAACGTAAATGTGGATGGCAGCTTTAAAAATCAAATAGCCAAAGCCAAGATAAATGTAGGCGACCGCAATCTTAAGCTTAACCTGAATGGTAACGTAAACCTGAACAAGAACCTGCCGCAATACCAGTTTACTGCAAGCATACGCGATGCCCACCTCAATAAATTAAAGCTGGTTAAAGACACGCTGACCCTGAGCACCGATATGAGCACCAGCTTTACCGGTAATAGTTTAAATAATTTGCAGGGCTTTGTGAGTTTGCACCCTACCCGGGTTACCACACCGCATGATAATTATATAGTTGATTCGCTTAAATTAACGGCTGTAGGGTTAGACAGTAACCGCACCATCAGCCTATTGTCTGACGTGGCCGACGGGAGCATTAAAGGTACGTACGACCTAACCACATTGCCTTCTTATTATAAAACCATTGCCAAAAAATACATTCCGTCGTTAAAAACCACTATCTATAAACCGGGACTGCAAAACTTCGAATTCAGGCTGAAGCTCAAAAACCTTGATCCGTTGCTGCTCATTTTCATGCCCGATTTGAAGATACCTGAGGGAGGAACGTTTGTGGGCAGATTTAATTCAAAAAACAGAACTGCTACCCTAAGCGGACTCATCCGTACGGTAAAATATGGTAAAATGGTATTCCATGATTTTATTGTGGATGAAAGCACTGCCGATAGTTTGCTTAACCTCAACTTATCATTAAGCCGGGTTGACCTGACCGACAGTTTGTACATAAAAGACATTAACATTACCAATTTTTTGCGTAACGACAGCCTTAATTTCAACGTAAAGCTGTCTGATAAAAATGCAACTAACCAGTTGGATCTATACGGTTTGGTGGAGTTTGGGCGCGATACTACAGCTAAACTCAAATTACTCCCCAGCGAGGTAATACTCGAGCGCGAATCATGGCGTTTAACTGAGCAGGTGCGTATTCGTTTGCTCAATGGTAAAACCCAAATACAGGGTTTCGAGCTTTCAAATGGTGAGCAACAAGTGCGCATTGATGGTTTTATTTCAGACAATGTACAGGATAAGCTTAAAGTGGAATTTGAAAAATTCCATGTTTCTACGCTCAATCAGCTCACCAAATCGGCCGGGGTATTGTTGCGTGGCTCGCTTAATGGCGAGGTTAATTTAACTTCGGTGATGAAAGCGCCCGGTGTAGATGCCAATTTGCGGGTAGACTCGTTGGTGATGAATCAAACCATGGTTGGTGACCTAAAGATAGTTTCTGATCTTGATAACGAGCGTAAGCGCGCAAACGTTAAGCTCAATATTTTAAACCGCGGTCTTGAAACGCTGAACATTGCCGGGGCTTATTACTTAAATAAGGAAACCGGGGACAAGCTCGATTTTGACGTACGCATGGATCAAACCGAGGCGGTTATTTTTGCACCATTCATCAAAAAACTGGTTTCTGATGTTAAAGGAACCATATCGGCCGATCTCAAGTTAACAGGCGCCCCCTCAAACCCAAAACTTAATGGTACCATTACCCTGGCCAACACCGGCGTAACGGTTGATTATTTGAAGGTGCCTTATATCATAAATGATAAGGTGACGGTTACCAACAGCATCATTAAAATTGATGATATGATATTGAGCGATCAGCGTGGAGGTAAGGGCACAGCAAACGGAAGTGTAGATCTTTCCGATTTTGCCACGCCAATATTGGATATACACGTTGTGGCTCAAAACCTCATGGCCCTTAATACCACCTTTAAGGACAACCGCTTGTACTACGGTACGGCCTTTGGCTCGGGCAACTTTAGCTTTACCGGGCCCATTGACAACATGAAGATTGATATTACGGCCAAAACCGAGGATGGTACCATATTTAACATACCGCTCAATACATCGGCAACGGCAGGGGAGTACGATTTTATACGCTTTGTAAGTCATAAAGATTCTACCCATTATGTTACCAATGCTAACCGTTTTAAAGGTGTTACACTGAACTTCGACCTCTCGGCCGATGAGAAGACGGTAGTGAAGATTACGACCGACCTGGGTGTACTGGAAGGCCGCGGTACGGCAAGGGGATTAAAGCTCAACATCAATAGCCTGGGCGATTTTGATATGCGTGGTGACTTCCTCATCTCCTCGGGCCGGTTCGATTTTACAGCCAAAAACTTCATCAGTAAAAACTTCCAGGTTAACCAGGGTGGTACCTTACGCTGGACGGGTAACCCTTCTAATGCGGAGATCAACCTGCGGGCTACTTATGAGTTGCGGGCCAACGTATCAGATCTATACACGGCGGCAGGCTATAACTCGCCCGATCAGAAACAGGAACTGGTACAGGCACAGTTAATACTTACCCGCACGCTGTTACAGCCTGCCATTGAGTTCGATTTTAACTTTCCGCTCAACCCGTCTATTAAAGACCAACTGGGTACTTACCTGTCTGATGTAAATAATCGTAACCAGCAGGCTTTAAGTTTAATTGTACGCCGGCAGTTTGCCCCGGGTACCGGTTCAAATATTAACGAGCAGGTAATGGGTACGGCCAAGAATGCTGCAAGTGAGTTTATATTTAATAAACTCAACAGTTACCTGGCACAATCAACCAGTTTTAAAAGCTTAGACTTAAACATACGTTCACAAAGTGATGCCAGCGCCTCGTTACGCTTGTTTAAAGACCGTGTGGTTATTAACGGCAGTTTGTATAGCGCAACAGGTAGCGGCAACCTGTTCAATAACTCATCTAACCTGTTCAACTCCAGAAACCTCACCTCCGATTTGGGTGTGGAATACCTTATAAGGCCTGACGGGCAGCTGCGTGCACGCTACTCTTACCGGGTACTGAACAATTACCAGTTGTTAGACAATGCCAATAATGAGCAAAATGTGCAGTATGTTAACGGCTTGGGCTTAATTTACCAACGCGATTTTGACAGTTTCAAGGAGTTTTTCAGGAACCTGTTCAGAAAAGGCGCCTCTGCACCTAAACCCACAACGACGGGTACAACTACAGTACCGGTTGTGGTTGACGATCCGGATGAAGATAAGTAAGTACTATTTCTCAGCCCTTCGTAGCAAAATCGGATAAACGGAGAAATGGGTAACAGGAATATACTGCTGCCTTTTTGCATAACAGTGCCTATATCAAGATTAATTAATAGCGGGTTTTATTGCAGTGTCTTCTGTTTGAACTTGGGGCGAAATCTTTACTTTTTTTGCTCCGGCTGCTTTCACCACTTTGCCCTTGGCCACTTTAACGGTTTTGCTAAACACCAACGCAGCTTTACCACTTTGGTAATACTTACAAAAATGAGTAAGCGGGCACACTTCGCACTTAGGCCGGCGGGCCAGGCAAATATAGCGGCCATGTAAAATAAGCCAGTGATGCGCCATACCTAAAGTGGCCTTGGGCAAAAATTCTACCAGTTGCTTTTCTACCGCCAGCGGGGTACGGGCATTAGTAGTTAAGCCTATGCGGTTACTTACCCTAAACACATGGGTATCTACTGCTATAGCCGGTGCATCAAATACTACCGAGGCAATTACATTAGCTGTTTTACGACCAACACCGGGCAGCTTTTGCAGGTCATCTAAATCAGAGGGTACCTCGCCGCCAAAATCGTTCACCAGCATTTTTGCCATACCGGCCAGGTGCTTGGCTTTATTGTTAGGATAGCTAACGCTGCGTATATAAGTGAAAATTTCGTCGGGGTTTGATGCTGCCAGGTCATAAACCGTAGGAAAGCGCTCGAACAGGGGAGGCGTAACCTGGTTTATACGTTTATCGGTACATTGGGCCGATAAGATAACGGCTACCAGTAATTCGTAAGGACTGGAATAATGCAGTTCGGTTACCGGGTTGGGTTGATTTTTTGAAAAGTAATCAACAAATAACTGGTAGCGTTCTTTCTTTAGCATTGGGATGCAAATATAAAAAAAGCCCTGTGGTGACAGGGCTTTGAATTTCTTTTTAACGCAAACTCTTTGAGTAGTTGAGCAGCTTTTCGATGGTTTGCTGCTGCGGCTTCACTTGTAAAGCATCCAACTCTGTGCGTATTGAGTGATGAAATATCAGCTCATCAGCATCCGCATATTCTGTTACCTCTAATCCCTCAACCATAGCGTTACTGTTAGAAAAAGTGTTTAAAAAATTTGTAGAAGTTTCATCCATAAGCTTTATAGTGTGTGTGTTTGACACTTATAACGCCCAAATGTTTATGAATATTTTAACTAATGAAATAAAAATTTCATATTTTTTCTACGTTAGTTCTTTAAACTCAATTCTTTAGTCTGCATCATTTTACGCAGGTTATTTAACGCATAGCGCATACGGCCCAGGGCAGTGTTAATGCTTACCTCGGTAACGTCGGCAATCTCCTTAAAGCTCATGTCGCCAAAGTGGCGCATAATCAATACCTCTTTTTGCTCGGCAGGCAATAAGTGAATTAAGGCTTTTAAATCTTTATGGGTTTGCTCGCGCACCATGCGGTCTTCGGTGCTTTCGTCGTAATTGCCCAAAACTTCAAAAATATCAAAGTCGTCGCCCCCGTTAACCAATGGCGTGCGCTTTTCGCGGCGAAAATGGTCAATAACCAAGTTATGCGCAATACGGCTCACCCAAGGCAAAAATTTACCTTCTTCGTTGTATTTACCTGCTTTAAGTGTGTTGATAACCTTGATAAAGGTATCCTGAAAAATATCCTCGGCCAGGTATTCATCCTTAACCAGCAAATAAATGGAAGTATATATTTTAGATTGGTAGCGCCGGATCAACTCAACCAGGCCCCCTTCCTCGCCGGCTATATACAGATGGATCAGATCTTGATCACTCTTCAAATTAAAATCCATAGAACTTCTACTTTAAATCAATTAATGTTTAAAAAAACTAAGTTTTAAGTAAAGTTCTATTCTATAGGGGTTCCTCTTAATTACTATATCAAATAAAATAAATATTGTGTTAATATGCAAATAATTTATGCAGTTGAATGTTATAACACACTAAAATGACAAATTGGTAAAACGTACTCAAGACCCCTTCCCAAACCAACTTTACTTACAATAATTTTTATGATAATTGGTTATATATACGTAGCATGATGCATTATTGTAACGTATGCACGTGAATGTTAGACTCACACTTGCACTATAAGGTTTAACGCTTACGCATATAAAAAGATGTAATTTGAGAACTTTCTTAAACCTTTTAGGAGTTGATTTGCTGAATGTTAGAGTGCAAACCAAATAGCACTTTATTAAACACAAGTTATTTGGATAATGCTAAACATTTTAGGATTTTTGCAACTCTAAAAATAAGTTCTTAGGTAAAGCAACGATAGGGAACATGCTACTCAACATGGCAGGCTAAGTATCGGCTAAATTAAACCATGGACTATGGACTGATACTCATGTTAGAAACTGAAAAAGACGCGCAAAGGCATATCATCATTAAAGGAGCAAGGGTTCATAATTTAAAGAACCTCGACATTGCCATACCTAAAAACCAGTTGGTTGTTATTACAGGTATGTCGGGCTCGGGCAAATCCTCCCTGGCATTTGATACGCTGTATGCCGAAGGGCAGCGCCGCTACGTAGAAAGCTTATCATCTTACGCGCGCCAGTTTTTAGGCCGTATGAACAAGCCCGATGTGGACTACATTAAGGGCATAGCGCCTGCAATTGCTATTGAGCAAAAGGTGATTACCAGTAACCCGCGCAGTACGGTGGGTACCAGCACCGAAATTTACGATTATTTGAAACTGCTGTTCTCGCGCATTGGCAAGACCATTTCGCCGGTATCGGGTAAGCAGGTAAAAAAAGATACCGTGACCGATGTGGTTAACTTTGCGCAAAGCATGCCCAAAGATACACAGCTCACGATTTTGTGTCCGCTGCATCCGCATAACAACCGTAGCTTAAAAGAAGAACTGGCCGTATTGATGCAAAAAGGCTTTGTGCGTGTTGAATACAAAGGCGAAGTTCAACGTATTGAAAACGTGCTGGAAGATACCGCCATCGGCAACGAAACCCTGGCTGCCGATGATCCGCTGCGCATTGTGGTAGACCGCGTTACCAACAATAGCGAAGAAGAAACCCTGAGCCGCATTGCCGATTCGGCCCAAACTGCATTTTTTGAGGGTAAAGGCGACTGCTACGTAAGATACGCAGATGCGGAGAGCGGAGAGGAAAAGGAGCAATTCTTTTGCGACCGTTTTGAACTGGACGGTATACGCTTTGAAGAACCTACGCCCAACTTCTTTAGCTTTAATAATCCCTACGGTGCTTGCCGCCGTTGTGAGGGTTATGGCAAAATCATTGGCATAGATGAAGATCTCGTGATCCCCGATAAAAGCAAATCCATTTACGATAATGCTATTGCGCCATGGCGCGGCGAAAAAATGGGTGAGTGGAACCAGCAGCTTATTCGCCAGGCCGATAAATTTAATTTTCCTATTCACCGTTCGTACAGCCAGTTAAGCGATAAGGAGAAAAAACTGATATGGACGGGCAATAAATATTTTAGGGGACTGGATGCCTTTTTTAAAGAAATAGAGGAACAAACCTACAAAATACAATATCGGGTTATTTTGTCGCGCTATCGTGGCAAAACCACCTGTCCTGAGTGTCGCGGTAGTCGCTTACGCCCCGATGCTACCTATGTAAAGATAGCCGAGCAATCTATTACCGATATTGTACTAATGCCTTTAAATAAGGCGCAGGCCTTTTTTGATAACTTACAGTTGGATGAGCATGACGGTAAAATAGGGAAGCGTTTATTGATGGAAGTAGGCAGCCGCTTAACTTTCCTGAACGATGTAGGATTAGGCTATTTAACGCTCAACCGTTTATCGAATACCCTATCGGGCGGTGAATCGCAGCGTATTAACCTGGCTACCTCCTTGGGTAGTAGTTTGGTTGGTTCTATCTATGTATTGGATGAGCCGAGCATTGGCTTGCACCCACGCGATACCCAGCGGTTGATCAGCGTGCTTAAATCGCTGCGCGATGTAGGTAATACGGTTATTGTGGTAGAGCATGAGGAAGAGATTATGCAGGCCGCCGATCACCTCATTGATATTGGCCCCGAAGCAGGTACGCATGGTGGTACTTTGATTTTTTCAGGTAATTACGAGCAAATACTGGTTGATGATAACAGCTTAACCGGCAAATACCTAAGCGGTCGTGAAGAAATTGCTATACCTGCGCATCGCCGTAAATGGAACGATTTTATCCAGATCAATGGTGCCCGAGAAAACAACCTGAAAGATGTAAATGCCAAATTTCCTTTAGGGGTGCTTACCGTGGTTACGGGTGTTTCTGGCTCGGGTAAAACCAGTTTGGTGAAACGGATTTTACACCCGGCCCTGCAAAAGGTACTGGGTAATTATTCGGGCGAGCAAACCGGATCTTACGATGGCATTGAGGGCGATTACAGCAAGATAGAATCGGTAGAACTGGTTGACCAAAACCCCATAGGTCGCTCATCACGCTCCAACCCGGTTACTTATGTAAAGGCTTGGGACGAGATTCGCAACCTTTATGCCGCCCAGCCTGCCGCCAAAGCTGCCGGTTTAAAGCCATCGGCTTTCTCTTTTAACGTAGAAGGTGGCCGCTGCGATGTTTGCCAGGGCGAAGGTGAGGTGAAGATAGAGATGCAGTTCATGGCGGATATTTTCTTGCCATGCGAAGCTTGTAATGGAAAGCGCTTTAAGCAAAATGTTTTAGACGTTACTTATCTTGATAAAAACGTATCTGAAGTATTACAGTTAACTATCGACGAGGCGCTGGAATTTTTTGAGAAGGAACAAAAGATCATCAATAAAATAAGACCCTTGCAGGATGTTGGTTTGGGATATGTACAGTTAGGCCAATCGTCTAACACCTTGTCGGGCGGTGAAGCGCAGCGTATCAAGCTGGCTTCGTTCCTCATTAAAGGTAACAACGCCAGTAAAACGCTGTTCATTTTTGATGAGCCTACTACGGGTCTGCATTTTGCTGATATCAAGAAGCTTCTTAAATCATTTGATGCCTTAATTGAACAAGGGAACACCATCATCGTGATAGAGCATAATATGGATGTGATCAAGTGTGCCGATTGGGTAATAGATATAGGTCCCGGTGGTGGCGACCAGGGTGGTACCCTGGTATTTGAAGGCTTACCCGAAGATTTAGCCAAGCAAAAGAAAAGTTACACCGGCCAGTTTTTAAAGGAACGGTTGGGGAAATAGAAATGGAAAGGCACAAAAAATTGTGTCTTTTTTTTGAACTGTAATTTTTAAAAGCCGTCAACGCAAATCAGTATATTTGAATATGGGAAAGTTAAAGCAAACCAAAAATTACGCAGTTCCTGGTGCGCCTATGACTCAACAGGAATTTGAGTTGATGGTGCAAGAGGCAGATAAAGGGCCTTTCCATTCCATAGAAAAGGTTAAAGAAGTCATTGATAAATGGAAGTTGAAGAACGCGAAGTAGTTGTTAGTAATTTAGCACTGCAAAGCTTAGAACAAATTTATGAGTATGGCATTGAACCCTTTGCCATTAGTGTTGCAAATATTTTCATATAGGAATTATTTACCAGGATAGCCCAACTATCAAAGCGGTACCATTATATCCAGAATGCCGCTACCTTCCTACAAAAACCCAAATTTATAGGAACCTGATTTTTGGAAGTTACTTAGTGATATACAGAATCACTTTGAAGAGAATTGAAATTCTTAATGTATTGCATAGTAGTAGAAGCATTTCAGTTATTAAATCGGCTAAGAAGGTAACATTTTAAAGTTTTGCTTGTAGTATTACAATGCCTGTTAAGTAGGCATCTGTTGTACTTATGACATCATTCATCATCATAGCCGTAATCATAATCCTATTGCTTGCCTTTCTCGCATTACGTTTATTTGGAAAGAAGCAAGCTACACAACCCGCCAGTCAGCCGCTCGAAAGCAATTACAAAAACTTACTCAACCAACACGTAGCTTTTTATCAAAAGCTGGATGATGCTGGTAAAGCAAAGTTCGAATGCATGATTGCCGACTTTATCGAAACCATACGCATAGAAGGGGTGGGGCTCGAGGTAGACGAACTTGACCGTGTGCTGGTAGCCTCAAGTGCGGTAATTCCTATATTTGGTTATAACGAATGGAGGTATACTAATCTCACTAACGTAATTTTATACCCCGATACTTTCAACAACGATTTTCAGTTTGAGGGCGAAGATGGAAGCCGCAATATGCTGGGGATGGTAGGCTCGGGCTTTATGAACGGACAAATGCTGTTGTCGCGTGCCGCATTGTTAAGCGGTTTCTCTGCATCCTCCGGTAAAAATAATACAGGCATTCATGAGTTTGTGCATTTATTAGATAAGGCAGATGGTGCCACCGACGGCGTGCCCGAACACCTGTTACCACATGAGTATGCCACACCATGGCTTAAAATGATGCACCAGGAAATTGAGCGTATTGAAAAAGGGAAATCTGATATTAACCCTTATGCCGCTACCAACGAAGCTGAGTTTTTAGCCGTAGCTTCCGAATACTTTTTTGAAAAGCCCGATCAGTTAAAAACCAAGCACCCCGAATTATATGAACAATTAAGCCTGGTATTTGCACAAGACCTTGCCGCTAAGTAGCTTTGTAAGAAGTTATCAACCGCATGCAAGGACTCACTATTTTAAAGCACCAATACCGGATGATTCGCAGTTCGCGCGAGGTGGTTTTAAACTTTGCAGCGCTGCATTTGTCTCCGCAATTACAGGCACCTGTTGCTGAGTTTACTGGTAAGTCGGTTGCTTACCTGCTGGTACACAATGCTAATGTTTACATTCACTGGCTGGCTAATTTTGCCATGCAGCTCAACGTAACCTACTTTGAAGCGGACGAGTTTTGGAATGTAGAGAGCATTAAAGCTTTGTATGATAATGTAGACCAATTGGTCGACGGCTTTTTAAATACCTACGAAGAACGATTAGATACCATAGTGAACGGCACTACTATTAGCGGTCGCACAGCACAATCTACGCCGTTGGAGTTGTTTACTCATGTTATTACGCATGAGTTTCATCATAAGGGGCAAATTCTAAGCATGTTCAGGCTATTAGGCCATGAGCCGCCAGATGCAGATGTGATCAGGTTTTAAGGGCTGTTTGTTTTATATCATTACGAGCGTTAGCGTGGCAATCGCAAGTGTTTAGGCAAGTCTTCTTGCGGTTACCATGTTAAGCTTATGGAAAATATATTAATCTCACCTGTCAGTCTGAGCTTGTCGAAGACTTAGTAAAGTGTACAAGTCTTCGACGAGCTCAGACTGACACATTTACTTTTACCTGCGCTTAGGATCATAATGCAAATTGGGTGTTAACCAATACAGCAATATTACTCTTGAATACCGGAAGTTAAATGGCGCCAATATAAATGCTACGCTCAGTAAAATGCTGATGTATAACCAAGGCGATTCCATATTGCCGGTGAGGATGTAAGTAGCTACCGCCAGCGTAACCATTTCGGCTACGTTCATGGCGTAACTAATAAACATGGCCACATAAAAGTAACCCGGCTCAATCTCAAAGTGGAAGCCGCAATGCGGACAGTCAGTATGCATTTTTTGTCCGCCAAATTGATACATCTTATTGGCAAACATGTTGCCGGTGCGGCATTTGGGACACTTAGCACTCAAAGCCGATTTAAATTCGGATGGATTATTCATGGCTGTTTTATCTAAGCTTAATGTTTTTATGGTTTGTAGTTTTTAAAGTATCTTTTCTAAATTCTTCGGGTGTTAAACCGGTTTGCTTTTTAAAGAACTTGGTAAAGTAAGAGTTGTCGTCAAACCCAAGTTTTAAGGCTATTTCTGAAATCGTCAAATGCAGGTTTATAAGTAGCCGTTTAGCTTCCAATACAATGCGGTTACGGATCACTTCGCCCGCCGGCAGCCCTAATACATCTTTACAAAGTGCGTTTAAATGGTTGGGCGTAATGTAAAGCAGTTCGGCATAATCTTTAGGCAAGCGCAGGGTTTGATAGTGCAGTTCAATTAACTTCTGAAAGTTTTTTAGCAACGTGTAATTATAGGCGTTAATACTGCTGCCTTGTTTTTCATGACCTAACCGGCCGGTTTTAATAAATACTTGTAGTAACAAGGCTTTTACCATATCGGTGCCCAGTCGCTCGCCTTTTTCGCTTTCTGTAATTAACTGTTCAAAAAGCAGTAAGATGCCGGGTCTTTCGGCTTCGGGTAAATTAATTACGGCATCGTGTATATGACCATTAAAAAAAGAAAACTGTTCCAGATAGTCGGGCTTCAATAAGAATGACTGGAAAAATGATGTAGAGAAATTGATCACATAGCCATCAACCTTACCCTCAAAGCTCCAGCTATGTACCTGTCCCGGAATCATAAAATAGATCTGGTTCGGCTTTACTTCAAACTGCTCAAAGTCTATAGCATGAGTCCCAGCACCCTCGGTAAAAAGTACCAGGTGATAAAAAGTATGCTTATGTGCTAAACTCAGGTTATGGTGCTGGGCCAGGTAAGGTGAAAACCTACTGATCAGGATGTCTTCCTGCTTAAATTCAGAAAGTGTACAGATGTCATAAACCGGTATTTCCTTTTTCATTTCCTAACAAATATACGCCGCAATACTCTTGCTGCTATGGTGTTATTTGCAGGTGTTGTGGTACTATTTACTGATTGGATAAATTGACTAAAGTCGGGCAAATCAGAGTTAATAAGGTTCATCATACTCATTATTGATTAGCTTTACCCGTAATTAACCAAACTCAATTGCATGAAAAGAGCACTTTGCTGCTTTCTATTAATGGTTTGTCTACAGGCTTTTGGTCAAAAGACTATCAATAAAAAATTAAAGCATCAATTAGATAGCATCATAATACTTGATCAAAAGTACCGCGACACCTTGATGCAGTTAACTTTGCCAGCACAACAAGGCCTGTTAGCTAGAAGCTTGAAAATGAGCATTGCTCAAGCTGAGAAATATTATTGGAAGTTGCAGGGACGGTTAGATTCGCTCAATGTTGTTTTTGTAGAAAAGCTATTGGTTAAATATGGTTATCCGGGTAAGAGCCTGGTGGGTTCGCCAGCCAATGAGTCGGCTTGGTTTATTATACAACACGCTCCTAAAATTTCCAAGTATTTGCCTGTTATTAAAAGAGCTGCCGTGCAGGGGGAGTTACCTTTTCGTTTATACGCTATGATGCTCGATCGATATTTGATGGACGAAAACAAGGAGCAAATTTACGGTTCGCAGGGTGCTTACCGTACTTTAAAAAACGGCAAAACAGAGTGGATTATTTGGCCTGTTAAAGATGCCGGCCATGTAAATGCTCGTCGCAAAGCGGCAGGTTTTGACAATACAGTAGAGTACAACGCCAGTTCCTTACAGATTTACTATCGCAAAGTATCCTTGAAAGAAGTTATACTTTAACGGTACAAACCGGAGATAGAACAAAACGTTATTCTACTGTGAAAATAAACTAAGCACAGTTGAAATAAATACTACTTCAATACCTGCATTATGTGTAATTTTAACCGGTGCCACTGGTATGGTAGGCGAAGGCGTACTGCACGAATGACTTAACGCGCCCCAAGTTAAGCAGGTATTGCTGCTCAATCGTAAGCCAAGTGGTATCATACATCCCAAAGTAAAGGAGATCATTCACGCCGATTTGTTCGATCTATCGGCGATTGAAGACCAGTTGATCGGTTACAATGCCTGCTTCTTTTGCCTCGGCATATCATCAGTGAGCTTTACCACTTGGAATGCCATCATATCTTTTGGGTTCCACATGTGGTCGCTTGTACATGTATAACCCCTTAACCATAATTGACCTTCAATTTTTCTTAAATAAAAACCTTTTGGAAAATCATTATCGTCAATAATAGGCTTAGAAAAAATGGTTATAGCATCTAACGGACTTTGATACTTTACGTGGAAATGTCCACTTATTTCTTGCTGGTCCTTTAGTTGTAATCTTAAATTAGGCCCCACTTCTAATGGACAGTATGTTAAACCTATTCTATTTATATGTTTGGTGATTTCCAAGATGGTTGCTCCCTCGGGGAAACCTAACTGTTCTATAGTGAGAATTATAACTAAAACAGTTTTTTTTGTTGTGATTGTTGGAAAAAGGTTGCTTGAAAAAATAAGTTTTGCAAACTCATTTAATTGAATATCAGATCTTATTAAGATTTCTAACAGTTCACCCTTAGAAATGCCTCCGTATTCAACATCTATCTTAAAATGTTCCATGATTTGGTTATTGCTTTCCAATTCGCTTTTCAACAAATATAGCCTTAAAGATTTACCCCAATAAGCAAGGCCCCTCCACATAAAACCAGTAGCATGAGCATGAGTGGCCATGCAAATTTCCACCAGGATTTAATGCTGATGCCTACCAGTGCCAGCGATGGCAATATGAGCCCGGTAGGGGTAACAAACCCCATAATGCCCATGCCAAACAAATAGCTGTTCACAATTTCGCGCCCGGGTACGTGTGCTGCCAGTGCAAGCCCGCCCATAATAGGCATAGTAACCACCGCCATGCCCGAACTGCTGGAGATAAACAGCGTAAATACGCAATACAGCAACATCAACAGGATGATGAACAAGCCAGGTGGTAAGCCGCTTACCATGATAGAGGCTTCGTGAACAATGGTGTCGCTGATATTTCCTCCATCTAAAATGGCGGTCACACCACGGGCGGCACCCACAATAAAAGCCACGCTGAGTAACCCTTCGGCGCCTTTAATAAAGGTATCGATAAATACTTTCTGGTTCATGCGCTGAATAACAGCTACCAGTACTGCAGCCACTACAAACACAGCCGACATTTCTAGCAGCCACCAATGAAACTTAACCACCCCGGTAATCATAACGGCAAATGCCAAAAAAAATATACTCAACAAAAGGCTGCTGCGGGTAGATAATTTAGTTGCAACTGCATCCCGGCTAAATGCTGGGAACGGACTTTGTACCACACCATCAAAACGGTAAACCAACGAGGCCGACGGATTGAGCTTTACCTTTTGCGAATACCTAAACACATAGGCAATGTATACCGTTGCTGATAATACAAACATGATGAGCCGCCCGTTGATGCCATCCGTCCAGCTTATACCGCAGGCGTTGGAAGCAATAATGGTAGAGAATGGGTTAGAGAAGGAAGAAAGCGTTCCCAACTGCGTACCACCGAATATGACGGCTACCGGAACCAGCAAATCGTAGCCTGCTGCTAAAAACAGCGGTACCAGCACGGGGTAAAAGGCAAAAGCTTCTTCGGCCATACCGTAAGAGGCTCCGCCAAAAGTAAGCAGAAAGGTAACAATGATGATTAGCCAGCCCTCATGTCCCTGCATTTTAGCCGAAAGACTTTTCAAGCCAGCTTCCAACGCGCCCGTTTCATTAAATACATGGATAAAGCCGCCTATCAGTAAAATAAAGAGCACAATATCAATGGTGTCATATATCCCTTTAATAGGCGCTTCAATAATGCTGACTACACCCTGCGCATTTTTAGGCAAACGGTGATAGCTTCCCGGAACTGATACCGGCTTGCGGATAGTGCCCTGCTCAAAAGCGGTTAACGGCGTAACAATATGTAAGCTATCAAGTGTTTTTTGAGTACCCGGCAGTGTAATATCTGTACCGTTCTTGTTCAAGGTAAAACCGGGTGCAGCGTAAGTAAGCGTATCAAATTTACCTGCGGGCACCAGCAAAGTGGCCAGTGCAGCCAGCACAATTACGCCCATTAATATGGCGAGGGGATGTGGTATGTTTTTTAGGATGGGCATAGTTAATTAAGGTAAACTTATTGCTTCTTTACCACATTTTTAAGCACCAGCAGGTTTTGAGCATTTTGGCTGTAACCGCTAATGTTGTTCTGATAAAGGTTAACCAGTTTATCATAATACAAAATCACCACGGGCGATTGCTGCATCACTAAATTATCCATTTGCTGGTACAACTTATAGCGTTGTGCATCATCGGTAACGTGGTAGGCTTGCTCAAAAAGCTTGTCAAATTGTGGGGTATGATAGCCTGTATAGTTAGGACCAAATGGTATTTTGTTCTTACTGTAAAACAGAGATAAAAAGTTTTCTGCATCAGGGTAATCGGCCAACCAGGAGGCTCGGAAAAAGTTGACACCATTCTTGGCGATCAGCTCGCGCAGGCTGGCGCCCTGTACCAGTTCTACCCGCGTGCGGATGCCCGTTTTTTGCAGTTCGCCTTGTATGTATTCAATGAGGTCGCGATAGCTGGTGGTGGTGCTCAATACAATTTCGGGGAGGTTTTTACCATTGGGAAAGCCCGCTTCGGCTAAGAGCTGCTTGGCTTTAGCAGGGTTGTAACGATAACCATGAACGGTTGCGGTATCAAAACCCGGCATACCTTGCGGTATAAAACCTGCATAACCGGGCGTACCAGTGCTGTTGCGCAGGTATTTGATCATGTTAGGTTTGTTAATGGCATAGTTTATAGCCTGCCTTACTTTGAGCATACGTAGTGGCGAATGCTTAACGATGGGTAGCGCGGTATCTATCAATATGCCTAAATATTCGGTATTTAAATAGGGAGCAATATTAACCTTGAATTTGCCTTTATATTTCTTGGTAACGCGTCCACCTTTGGTTAAAATATCATCGCGATAGCTGCCATCAATGCCACTGAAATAGTCCAGTTTCTTTTTGATAAACTCCATAAAGGCCGTTTGCTTATCACTGATGAACGTAGCACGGAAGGCATCCAGATGTGGCAAGGTATGGCCTTGCGCATCTTTTTCCCAGTAGTACTCGTTTTTTAGCAGCACCATTACTTCGCCCTCTTTCCAGTATTTAAACTTAAAGGGGCCTGTACCCACCGGGTGGCTGCGAAAATCTTTACCATAATGCTCCACTACCTCGCGGGGGACTACCGAGCAATACTGGGCAGTTAGCAAACTTAGCAATGGTGGGAAGGGTTGCTTTAGCTGTATTTGAAAAGTGCTGTCGTTCAATGCTACGAAAGCCTCCTTGCCGTTTACCTTGTCGCTAAATATCCACGAACCCGAGGAAGCCACTTTAGGATCGATTAGACGTGCAAAGCTATATGCAAAATCGGCGGCAACTGCGCGGCGGCCTTTGCCCTTGGCAAACTGGGCGTCATCATGAAAATAAACGTCGCTACGGAGGTGAAAAGTGTAAGTTTTGCCATCGGCCGATAGTTCCCAGGTTTTGGCTATGCAAGGTTTTATGTGTAGGCTATCATCAATTTGAACCAATCCATTATAGATCTGATTGTCCATCCACAAGGCGTTTTGGTTGCGGGCAAAGGCAGGGTCCATGGAGCTGAGGCCCTGATCAAGATTGACATTGAAAATGGTTTTGTTCGATGTGTCTTCTGCGGTGTTGCAAGCTCCCAGCGCCATCAATACCAACCATAATAACCCGTATGCGCCAAACCTGTACATGGCAATAAATATCAGAAATAAAAAAGGTACAAGCCTAATATAATGGTTCATCATTGGTCAAAATAACCTACTTTGCTGTATTTTAGCTTCACTACTTAAACCCGCATATGAATAAAGGACGAATAGAGGCTTTCAGCGATGGTGTGATTGCCATCATCATTACCATTATGGTACTGGAACTTAAAACCCCTCACGGCGAAACATTGCATGCCCTGCTGCCCTTACTGCCTGTTGCTTTAAGTTACGTGTTAAGCTTTGTATATGTGGGTATTTACTGGAATAACCATCACCACTTATTCCATGCCGTAAAGCAGGTGAGAGGTGGCGTGTTATGGGCTAACCTGCATTTGCTGTTCTGGCTATCTATCATTCCGTTTGTAACCAGTTGGATGGGAGAGAACCACTTTTCGCAATGGCCGGTTATTATGTATGGCGTAGTTTTGTTAATGAATGCCCTTGCCTTTATTTTGTTATCGAAAATACTGGTGATACAAGCCGGCCCCGATTCTACACTGGCCAAAGCGGTAGGTAAAGACCGCAAAGGGGCAATTTCTCTATCAATCTATATTATTTCGGTTTGCGTGGCTTTTGTAAATCCAACAATTAGTCTGGCCCTTTATACCCTGGTGGCTATTATTTGGTTTATCCCCGACAGGCGGATTGAGCGGGTGCTGCTTAACACAAAAGAGTAGTAACGCTCTGATTGTAACAAAAGCATAACGCTGCACTCTAAACTATATGAAAATCATCTATACATTATATACAGTTTTAACACTCGCAGTTTCGGTAAGCTTTGCGCAAACCAAGCCTGATGAGAAGGTAAGTATTATGCTCATGGGCAGTACTCATTTTGGTCAGCAGCAGTTTTATAAGCAAGGCCCATCTATGGATTTGTTCAGCAATTCGCGGCAACAGGAAATAGCCGACATCAATAAGCAACTGGCTAAATACAAACCCGATCTTATCCTTATTGAGACGGAGCCATCGGAGCAGCATACTGTTGATAGTCTATATCATCTTTTTAAAGCCGGTAAACTTGCTTTTAATCAACTCGATTATGGACGGGCCGAGCAATATCAATTTGGATATAACCTGGCCAGGCAAATAGGGCTGCAAAACATTTACGGTGCCGATTATTCTACCAGTGTGTCTACCCGGTTATTTAAGGATGGTAAAAATTTAGACCGGTTTGTGGCCGATATGAATGCTTACTCTGAGTTTGGACGTTCGGTAGATCAGCAATTTAAAGACGGTAAGCTATCGTTGAAAAATTACCTGCTTAAGTTTAACTCTTCCGAGATTTACAAACTTACCTATCAAATGATATATGTTAACCCTGTTAAGGTGACCAATGGTTCGTTTGGCAAAGTAGGAGGCAATATCATTGACACCTCCAAGGTTGATAAGGAGCACATTGGTGCAGATTATGTTTCGCTGTTTTATAGCCGCGAGCTAAAAATTTATTCAAATATACTAACAGTAGTTAAGGCGCAGCAAGCCAAGCGTGTGCTGCTTATTATGGGGCAGCGTCATGCTTCCGCATTATCCTATATTATGGCTAACGACGACGATTTTAAGCTGGTTCCGTTGAGCAGTTATTTAAAATAGCATTACAATAGATACATAAAACAAAAACGCCCTTGCAATTTGCAAGGGCGTTTTTGTTTTATGGTAAAATGCTAATTAAGCACCTTGTTGTCTGCGGATGATGTTTAATGCACCACCTGCTTTAAACCACTCAATTTGCTGAGCATTGTAAGTATGGTTAACCGGGAATGAATCTTCGGTGCCATCGGCGTGGTGCAATACCACGGTTAACTGTTTGCCTGGAGCAAATTCAGTTAAGCCAACAATGTCAATTTTATCATCTTCCTGAACCTTGTCGTAATCGGCAACGTTATCGAAAGTGATACCTAACATACCTTGTTTTTTCAAGTTGGTTTCGTGGATACGGGCAAACGATTTTACTAATATAGCACGTACACCTAAGTGACGGGGCTCCATAGCCGCGTGCTCACGTGACGAACCTTCACCGTAGTTTTCATCGCCTACAACGATGGTACCAATACCATTAGCTTTATAATCGCGCTGTGTAGCCGGAACCGGACCATATTCACCAGTCAGTTCGTTTTTAACGCTATCAGCAGTATTGTTGAAGTAGTTAATAGCACCAATAAGCATGTTGTTACTGATGTTGTCCAGGTGACCACGGAATTTTAACCATGGACCAGCCATTGAAATGTGGTCAGTAGTACATTTACCTTTAGCTTTGATCAGCAAACGTAAACATTTAATGTCGGTACCTTCCCATGCTGCAAACGGATCTAACAGTTGCAAACGTGATGATGTTGGACTAACCAATACTTCTACATGGCTACCATCTTCGGCAGGGGCCTGGTAACCGGCATCCTCCACGGCAAAGCCTTTTACAGGTAATTCAATACCCAGTGGCTCATCAAGCATAACTTGCTCGCCGGCCTCATTGGTCAGTGTATCGGTTAACGGGTTAAAAGTTAAATCGCCTGCAATGGCAAACGCAGTAACAATTTCCGGAGATGCTACGAAAGCGTGTGTATTAGGGTTACCATCCTGGCGTTTAGCAAAGTTACGGTTAAACGACGTGATGATAGAGTTTTTACGGGTAGGATCGTCGGTATGACGTGACCATTGGCCAATACATGGTCCGCAGGCATTAGCCAAAACCACACCACCAATTGCCTCAAAAGTATTTAAGTAACCATCGCGTTCTACAGTATAACGTACCAGTTCTGAACCTGGAGTTACGGTGTATTCGGCTTTAGTTTTTAAACCTTTATCGGTTGCTTGTTTGGCAATAGAAGCAGCACGGGTAATATCCTCGTAAGAAGAGTTAGTACATGAACCTATCAAGCCAACTTCTAAAGCAGTAGGCCAGTTATTTTCTCTAACGGCAGTTGCAAATTTAGAGATAGGCCAAGCTAAATCCGGTGTAAACGGACCGTTTACATGCGGCTCCAGTTCGCTCAGGTTAATTTCAATAACCTGGTCAAAATATTGTTCAGGAGAAGCATAAACTTCTTCATCGCCGGTTAAGTGTGCAGCTACGCCATCGGCCAGTGCAGCAATATCTTCACGTTGTGTACCGCGCAGGTAAGCAGCCATTTTTTCATCGTAACCGAAGATAGAAGTGGTTGCGCCAATTTCGGCACCCATGTTACAAATAGTACCTTTACCAGTAGCCGAAAGTGAACGTGCACCCTCGCCAAAATATTCAACAATAGCACCGGTACCACCTTTTACAGTAAGGATACCAGCCACTTTCAAAATAACATCTTTTGCTGATGCCCATCCCGACAATTTACCGGTTAAGTGAACACCAATTAATTTAGGGAATTTAAGCTCCCAAGGTAAGCCGGCCATAACATCGCAGGCATCGGCACCACCAACACCAATGGCAATCATACCTAAACCACCTGCGTTAGGCGTGTGCGAATCGGTACCGATCATCATGCCACCCGGGAAAGCATAGTTTTCTAACACTACCTGGTGAATAATACCTGCACCCGGTTTCCAGAAACCCAAACCATATTTATCAGACACTGACGCTAGGAAGTCGTAAACCTCGCTGTTAATATCTTTAGCTGTATTTAAATCTTCAACAGCGCCAATTTTGGCCTGTATTAAGTGATCGCAATGTACGGTAGAAGGTACAGCCACTTGCGGACGACCAGCCTGCATAAATTGCAGCAATGCCATTTGCGCAGTTGCATCTTGCATGGCTACGCGATCCGGGGCAAAATCTACGTAATCAACACCACGGTGATAGGCTGCCTTAGCATCGCCTTCGGTAAGGTGTGAATATAAAATTTTCTCAGTTAAAGTTAAAGGTTTGCCGGTCGCTTGGCGGGCCGCGTCAATACGGCTGCTAAAGCGGTCGTACACCTTTTTAATCATATCTAAATCAAAAGCCATTCGATTGATTGTTAGGTAAAAAATGAACAATTCGAGGTTCAGAAACCCAAAAAAGGGCGAACGCCGCGAATGTACAAAATTTAACACCCAAATGGGGTCACTGGTTTGTCCAAATGCTATTTAGATTTATTCTGAATTGGGTGTTATTGTGAGTAGTTAAATGAATGAGTGGCGAGTGTTTTTTTACTTGCCCACCCATGTTAAGTACTCGTTATAGACGAGCGGAAGTTAAGTTTTTTACTTGCTTAACTATATTAACCAATCGCCATAAACGAGCGTAAGTCAGGCTTACTAATCCCAAATACCATTAGCCGCAGTTAGGATGACGGGCTCGCCGCCGGTTACTAAAATGGTATGCTCATGCTGCGCTACGTAGCCGCCCCGGTTGCCGGTAAGCGTCCAGCCGTCAGTACCGGTGTTGGCAATGGTAGATTTGGTAGAGATGAAAGTTTCGACAGCCACCGTAGAGTTTTTACGGAAACGGCCGGTGTTATAGCGGTCGTAGTAATTTAAAATATCGTGCGGTTCTTCGTGCAGGCTAAGTCCTACGCCGTGGCCAGCCAAATTCTTGATTATTGTGTAACCCAGTTTGGCGGCCTGCGTTTCAATAAGCTTGCCTATATCTGCAATTTTTACGCCGCCCCGTATTTGGCTTATGGCCGTTTGCAATATGCTTTTAGACGCTTCTACCAGTTTTTGATACTCATCGCTACCCGCACCTCCTACTATAAAAGAGCCACCATTGTCGGCCCAGTAGCCACCCAACTCGGCAGATACATCAATGTTAATAAGGTCGCCGTTTTGCAAGATCCTTTCGGCCGAAGGTATGCCATGCGCCACCTCGTTATTTACGCTGATGCAGGTATAACCAGGGAAATTATACGTAAGCTTAGGGGCCGATTTTGCACCCATTTCTGTTAGCATTTGCCCACCAAACTCGTCAAGCTCCAGCGTGCTCATACCGGGTTTGCAATGCTCGCGCATAGCTTTTAAAACCAGTGCCACGCACTCACTTATTTTTTGCATTCCGGCTAATTCGGCTTCGGTAGATATAGACATAGTATTTTAATAAAGGGTACAAAAGTAAGATGTACGGGATTTATAATGGCCGGGTTTGTGAAATTTTAAGTAAAAAACTATAAAGCCTTAAATTTATAACCCGCCTTACTCCAAACTTCCAAAGCCCGCGGCAAAACATATTCCAGCCGTTCAAAAGCCTTCAGACTATCATGGAATACTACAATAGCACCGTCGCGCGTATGTTTGAGCACACCTTTAAGGCAGTCGGCAGGTTTTAAATTAATGTCAAAATCGCCGCTGAGCACATCCCACATTATAATTTTAAGATCGGGCTTTAATGCTCTCAACTGTTTAATTTGTGAGCGTTTGATGCGGCCATAGGGTGGGCGAAACAAGGAAGTTTTCAGCAGCTCGTCTGCCTTAATAAAATTATTTACATACACCTCGTCCTCAGTTTTCCAGCCTTTAAGGTGATTAAAGGTGTGGTTGCCTATGGCGTGACCCTTAGCTTGTAGCTGTTGGTAAATGTCGGGGTGCTTTTGCACGTTATCGCCAATGCAAAAAAAGGTGGCCTTGGCATTAAACTTTTCCAGGGTTTTGAGCACAAAGGGGGTTACTACGGATATGGGCCCATCGTCAAAAGTAAGATAGATGACGCGTTGGGCACGGTCGGCGTTCCAAACCAGTTGCGGGTAAAGCTTTTTAAGCAGCCAGGGTGTTTTTACCAGGTACATAACGCAAAGTAAAGTAATTAAACGATAAAGAGATGTAAGCACTAACCCATCACATGAACTGCTCGTGATTCGGTTACAGGTAGCAGCCTGTAACAAGATTAGTGCAAAACCGGCGGCTTGTAAATGGGCTTAGTGTTCAAGGCAAAAAATTATACCTTTGTCAGCCTGTTCAAGTCAATGAACAGGCGCAATAAATTCATGCAAGAGCAACCGCAAAAAATACTGGTAGTAGGAGGAGGAAGCTGGGCTACGGCTAACATCAAAATGTTGACGGATAATGCTGCCCCAAAAGAAATATTTTGGTGGATGCGTAATGCCCAGGCGGTAGAGGATATCCAAAAGTTCGGGCATAACCCAAACTACCTAAGCTCAGTAGAAATTAAAGTACCTGCGCAAAACATAGCAACCGATTTAAAGGGATTAATACAAAAGGCAGATTTTATTCTACTTAACGTGCCGGCTGCTTTCCTTAAAAATGCCCTTGCCGATATTACGGCGGTCGACTTTGCGGGTAAAAAAATAATTTCGGCCATTAAAGGTATCGTGCCCGATGAAAACCTCATTATTGGTGAGTTTTTACATAAATATTTTGAGGTACCCTTCAAAAATTTCCTCGTTATTAGTGGCCCCTGTCATGCCGAAGAAGTAGCGTTAGAAAAACTCTCATACCTTACCATAGCCTCGCAAGATGCTGATTTGGCTGCTGTATTTGCCGGCATGCTAAATACGCGGTACATTAAAACTACAACTTCAGATGATATTTATGGTACTGAGTATGGGGCTGTACTCAAAAATATTTACGCAGTAGCCAGTGGTATTTGCCATGGCATTGGTTACGGCGATAATTTTCAAGCAGTGCTCATCTCCAATGCTATAAGTGAGATGAAGGATTTTGTAGATGCTGTACACCCCATTGACCGCGATATAAAAGAATCGGCCTACCTGGGCGATTTGCTGGTAACCGCCTACTCGCAGTTTAGCCGCAACCGTACTTTTGGTAACATGATAGGTAAAGGCTATACTGTAACTTCGGCCCAGTTGGAGATGAATATGGTTGCAGAAGGATATTATGCAGTAAATTGTCTACACCAGATAAATAAGCAGTACACCGTAAGCATGCCTATTTGTGAGGCAGTGTACCGTATTTTATATAAAAAACACTCTCCGGTAACAGAAATGAGACGTTTGGCAGAACAATTGAGCTAGTGTACTTACATTAACTTAATTGAATCATGAAAAATGTAATTAAAGTTGCTTTATTAGCAGCCGGATTATTCGTAGCTGCCGATACTCAAGCACAAGTAATTAAAAAAACAGGAAATGCTATAAGCAAAGGTGCCAAAGCGGTAGGTAACACTGCTGAAGATGGCGCTAAAGCAGTAGGTAAGGGTGCAAAAAAAGGTGCACGCAAAACTGCAGAGGTGGCTTCTAAAGGCAAATCTGCTGTAGTGGATAAAAAATACGAAGACAAAGTTGGCCCAGGTGGTCAAACCATTTACATCGATAAAAATTCTGCATATTATTACGTGAACAAAAAAGGACATCACGTATATGTGAAAGAATCTGATTTGAAGGTGAAAATTAAATAATATAATAAGCGTGCTCATGTAAATGGGCACGCTATTACTTATAATCTCGCCTTTGATCATGAAAAATTACCTTTTAACAATTATACACATTGCGTGCGCTTGCGTATTACTTTCGGCTGCCTGCTCCGATTCAGGAAAAAGTAATTTAAAAGGGAAGTGGCAAACCAAAGACGGCCAAACCAAACTCGAAATTACCGGCAAGCAATTTATCACGACTGAAGATGCACCGGTTGCCGAGGATTACTTTATTAAAAACGATTCCATATTTACCTCTTTTGAAGGTAACCAGCCCTATACCCGTTTCGTGATACAAAAACTGGACGATCATAATTTGAAACTGTTGTACCCTGATTCGGTAGCGGTTGAATTTGTGCGTTAACAACAAAAGCCTCCCCTAAGGAAGGCTTTTATCAAACTAAAAATAAAGCTTCTTTTAATCGAAGCAAAAAAACTAAAACTTAGTATTTTCTACGGCGCTCGCCACGGTCTTCACGGCTTTTGCCCGAAAAGTCGCGGAATCCGCCACCAGAGCTACCTCTTTCGGCACTACGGTTGCTGCTGCCACCTTCACGACGATTGCCGCCGCCGCTATAGCTGCCGCCTTCGCGTTTTTTGTAACCACCGCCACCATAGCTACCACGGCTTTCGCCACGGTCGCCTTCGCCACCTGCTGCCGATACTTCAATTCTAACCTCGCGGCCTTTAAATTGAGCATCTTTAAAGCTGGCAAAAGCTTTTTCCGAATCTTCATTGGCAACTTCCAGGAAAGAGTAAACACCCTTAACGTCAATTTTACCAATGGTACGGCCAACAATACCGGTTTGGTTACAGAAATAACCTAACAAATCGCCGCGGCTAAATCCGTCTACCGAACCTAAGTTGATAAACAAACGGGTAAAGTCGCCACGGTTGCCACGTTGAGGGCGCTCGCCTGGAGCACCATCGCGGGTAAAGCGGGTATCTTCAACAGCGTTAAGATCCGGTGCATTTTTGTAATATTCTAAGAAGCTGTTAAACTCAATAGAAGCAAAACGTTTAATCAGGTCTTCTTTGCTTAAATCGGCAAACTCATCGTAAATACGAGGTAAGTACTGCTCAATTTGTTGCTCGTTTATTTCAACGTTATGTACCTTATGTATCAGGCCAAACAGTTGTTTTTCGCAAACATCAAAACCGGTTGGAATTTCGGCTTTAATAAATTTTTTGCCAATAACACGTTCTATCTGGCGTATTTTACCAATTTCCTTAGAGTTAACAATGGCAATAGAAATACCTGTTTTACCGGCACGGCCCGTACGTCCGCTACGGTGGGTATAGTTCTCTATTTCATCGGGTAATGAGTAGTTAATAACGTGAGTAACATCGTTAACATCAATACCACGGGCGGCTACATCAGTTGCAATTAGCAACTGCAAACCACGCTCGCGGTAGCGTTTCATTACCTTGTCGCGTTGTTGCTGCGAAAGGTCGCCGTGTAAAGCATCGGCATTGTAACCGTCTTTAGCTAATGACTCAGCAATTTCCTGAGTTTCAATTTTGGTACGGCAAAATACGATACCAAAAATCTCGGGGTTAAAATCAACGATGCGTTTAAATGCAGCGTATTTGTCACGGGCACGTACTACATAGTACTCATGCTCAATGTTCACATTTCCGGTGTTCTTTTCGCCCATGGTGAGCTCAAAAGGATCGGTCATGTACTTCTTAGCTATGCGGCGAACCTCGCTTGGCATAGTGGCCGAAAACAGCCATGTTTTTTTATCCTCGGGCGTGGTGGATAAGATACTGTCAATGTCTTCCTGAAAGCCCATGTTGAGCATTTCATCAGCTTCATCCAATACTACAAACTGTACCTGCGAAAAATCAATAGCCTTGCGGTTGATAATATCGAGCATACGGCCCGGGGTAGCAACAACAATCTGTACGCCGCGTTTAATTTGGCGTAACTGATCTGAAATACTGGCACCTCCATAAACAGCAACAACGCTAACGTTCTTCATGTTTTTAGAGTAGTTTTTCAAATCATTGGTGATTTGTAAACAAAGTTCACGTGTAGGGCACAGAATAAGTGCCTGTGGATAATTTTCTTCAAAATCCAGCAGTTCCAATAATGGTAAGCCAAAAGCAGCAGTTTTTCCGGTCCCGGTTTGGGCTAATCCGACAAAATCGTTGCTGCCTGTTAACAATACCGGAATTGACTGTTCCTGGATTGGCGTTGGGTTTTCGAACCCTAACTCAGTGATGGCATTAACAATATCATGACGGATTCCCAGTTCAATAAATGGGTTGTTCATGAATTAAAATAACGAATTTGGCAACATCGCCAAATCGAGTGCAAAGGTATGTAAAATTGCCATCATTTCAAATAGGTAATTGAAAATGAGATACTAATGACCGCGTTTGGCTACTTTTCTGAAAAACAGGTTCTTAGCCGTTATCTGATATTGTTGGTTTATTAATTACCTTAACCTATCAGCCGATTTTACCAGTGCTTCATCTTTCTTAATAGATTTTATAGCCAAAAACATAAGCAGGATAGCGATACAAGGCAGGAATAAGCCAACACCGAAGTTGCTGCTTTTTAGCATAATGCCGTCGGTAGCGTTTTTAACCGTTTGTGCCAGCCAAAAACTGTGACCAATAATGACCAGTACAGCGCTATAGCACAGGGTGATCTGGCGTTTACGGTTGCGGAAAAAGAAGATGATAGCCAACGGTAGTAAAGCCACAATAGCGGTAACGGCCGTAAGCGCTACAAAAGGTTTAATGTTAGTTTGCATAGCGTTCACATCCTGAAACAGGCCAGTTACCTTAATAGCCGTAGGTATACCGTTAAGGTAAACGTTGTTGGCAATGGTAACCACATAAAGGGCAAACATGGCCAGGCTGGCCAAAAAAAGGTAAACACTTTGTACGCGTTGTATCATGATGTAACTATTAGCACGACAAAGATAAAATTGTTTGCCAAAAATATACCCTAACCTTCATCACGGGTTTATTAACTTTGCGCCGTGGGGCAACAACAACGCTACTTTTTAGAAATTGCTTACGATGGCACCCGCTATCATGGCTGGCAAACACAGCCTAACGCTATTGCTGTACAGCAAAAACTGAACGAGGTTTTAGCCATTTTATTACGCCAGCCGGTAGAAACTGTTGGTGCCGGCCGAACCGATACGGGTGTGCATGCACGGCAGCTTTTTGTGCATTTGGACTTACCTCCGCAGCCCCCTAAAGGGGGAGCAGAAGTTGATTTGGAAGGTGCAAACTCCCCCTTTAGGGAGAGGAGGCTTGAACTGGCAAGTTTGAACGCCCTGCTTCCGCACGATATTGTTGTAAAGCGTATTATCCCTGTTCATGCTGAAGCGCATGCACGGTTTGATGCTACGCTGCGTTCTTACGAGTACCATATCCATTTTAGTAAAGACCCATTCAGGCAAAACTATTCCTGGCAAATTAAGGGCGAACTGGATGTAGAACTGATGAACCGGGCGGCGCGGATGATGATGGAGTATACCGATTTTAGCTGCTTTAGTAAATCAAATACGCAGGTAAAAACCAATAACTGCAAAATAATGCGAGCTGAATGGATTAGAAAAGATGATGGGCTGGTATTCCACATTTCGGCCGACCGCTTTTTACGTAACATGGTACGCGCCATAGTGGGTACCTGCATGATGGTGGGCCGCAGGGAAATGGAGCCCGAAAGCATCCGCCAAATCATCGAAAGTAAAAATCGCAGCAACGCCGGAACATCTGTACCTGCCTGTGGTTTGTATTTAACAGAAGTGAAGTATCCGTATATTTAAGCAATTTATTTTCACCATGTCATTGCGAGCGATAGCGTGGCAATCGCACGCGTTAGGTAGCCTTGAGATTGCCACGTCGCTACCGCTCCTCGCAATGACATGGTGGATAAACTATCTGAATAGAATTAAACCATGTCTCAACCAGTAACCGGAAAAGCATTAGATTGGAAATTGCTTACGCGCATTATGCAATATGTGCGGCCATACAAACGCACATTTTATATTGCTGCATTTTTGACCGTGTTTATAGCCGTAATATCGCTGGCGCAGCCCATTTTAATGGAAAAGGCGCTGGATGATTACATATTGGCCGGTAACTACAACGGTTTGGTGGTCATTGTTATCCTGATGATCGTGCAGCTCATTATTCAAACCATTGCACAATACTATCAAACCTACAGCACCAATGCGCTGGGACAATCCGTTATCCGCGATTTGCGGATTCATGTGTTTAACCACATCATGGGACTGCGGTTAAAATATTTTGATCGCACGCCTATTGGTATGCTTATTACCCGTACAGTTTCTGATCTCGAAACCATTGCTGATATATTTAGCGAGGGATTGATTTCCATAGCGGGCGATCTGCTGCTCGTGGTTTCCATCATCATTTACATGCTTACGCAGGATTGGAAGCTGACTTTGATTACCTTGATACCCTTGCCTTTTTTACTGGCAGCCACTTATATCTTTAAAGAGGCCATTAAATCATCCTTTCAGGATGTACGAACTCATGTAGCACAACTGAATACATTTTTGCAGGAGCATATTTCGGGCATCAGCATTATTCAGTACTTCTCGCGCGAGGAGCAGGAAATGCGCAAGTTTAACGTGGTGAACGAAAAGTACCGCGATGCCAACATTCGCTCTAACTGGTATTACTCTATATTCTTCCCGGTGGTCGAAATTTTTGTGGCTTGCTCCATTGGTTTGCTGGTATGGTATGGCTGTAAGCGGATATTGAGTGATCAGCAAATGGCATCGCTCAGCGCATCGGGGCAAGGGGTAACACCCGGTAAAATACTGGCGTTTATAACCCTGCTCAACTTACTCTTCAGGCCTATACGCCAACTGGCCGATAAATTTAACACCCTGCAAATGGGTATGGTTGGGGCCGACCGTATTTTTAAGGTTTTAGATACCGATGAAACCGCGCCTAACAATGGCACCCAGCATCCCGGTACCTTACGTGGACATATTGAATTTAACAACGTATGGTTTGCCTATAACGATGAGAACTGGGTGCTTAAAAACCTGAATTTTGTAGTACAGCCCGGTGAAACACTGGCCTTGGTAGGTGCTACCGGTGCGGGTAAATCATCCACTATTAATATTCTGAACCGTTTTTACGAAATAGGGCAGGGCGTAGTTAAGGTAGATGGAGTTGATATTCAGGAATACGAACTCAACTTTTTGCGTTCGCAAATTGCCACAGTAATACAAGATGTGTTCCTGTTTTCAGATACCATAGCCAACAACATCAGCCTCAATAATCCATCAATTACGCGCGAGCAAATAATAAAAGCCGCTACCGATGTAGGTGCCCATGAGTTTATTGAACGCCTGCCTGGCGGTTATGATTATAATGTAATGGAACGTGGTGCTACCTTATCGGCCGGACAAGCGCAATTGATTTCTTTTGTGCGAGCACTGGTATACAATCCGGCCATTTTGGTATTAGATGAGGCAACTTCTTCGGTAGATACCGAAACCGAGATCCTTATTCAAAACGCCATTGATAAACTGATGGACGGCCGTACTGCTATTGTTATAGCCCACCGCTTGAGCACCATCCAAAAGGCCGACAAGATCATTGTACTCGATCACGGCGAAATCAAAGAAATGGGTACTCACCAGGAACTCCTGCGTATAGAGAATGGCTACTACCGCAAATTATACGACCTGCAGTTTAACTCGGCAGGGATAGAGAGATAACCCCTCTAAATCTCCCCAAAGGGGAGACTTGAAAAGATTTTGTTCCTCCCCTTTGGGGAGGTTAGGAGGGGTTCACCGGCGGATTATCCTTTTCCGGGTCGGCAAACTCTTCGGGTGGAGTTTTGATGGGGTTTACGGGTTCTTCGTCCTGTTCGTGTTTTTTGGCTACGTTGCCAAAGTTGGCGTCATCGCCGTGATATTCTTCGTCTTCCCGCTTTTTTACCGCTTCGCCTCCGTTATCGTTAGGGCGTTCTGTAGGTGTATCGGAAGGTGAGGGTTTGTTATGGTCGTTAGCTGGAGTAGTCATGTGTTAATGTATTTACTCTATCAACAGCATTAGCGGTGCTTTGTTTAAGTGCATTGTAGCGTGTGACTGGAGTGAAATAATCGTTAAAATTTGTTAAAATGGAGGCATTGGAATTATCAATATTCAATTTATAATGAATAAGTTTTACCTTTAACCAAGCGATTTTTTAATTTCGCATCCCAACTGGTACTATATGGAAGAATTTGAAGCAAGTACGGCCGCCAAAAAAACCAAGACCATTTACATTTCAACGGTTTTAGGAATTGCTATGGTGCTGCTGATGGTGGGTATGCTGGGATTGATCATTGTGCACATCAACGGCGTATCGCGCTACATTAAAGAAAATATGGTAGTGAACGTGTTTGTGGATGAAGGTGCCCGCGAAACCGACGTGCTGCAGTTTCAGCGCCAGTTAGACGGTCACCCTTACGTGAAGCGTACTCAATACGTAAGTAAGGAGTTGGCTGCCCGCAACCTGCAAAAAGACCTGGGCGAAGAGTTTGTAAAGTTCCTGGGGGTTAATCCGCTTTCGCAATCCATTGATATTTACCTCAAGGCCGAACGTGCCAACAACGCCGATATTACCCGCTTTAAAACTGAGTTGTTGAAAAATCCGTTGGTGAAAGAAGTAAAATACCAAACTTCGCTGGTTGACCAAATGAACCAGAACATGACCAGCATTACCCTGGTGTTGTTAGGTTTTACGGCTATATTCCTGGTGGTATCTATAGCGCTCATTAACAATACTATCCGTTTGGCTATATACTCCCAGCGCTTTTTAATCAAATCAATGCAGTTGGTGGGTGCTACCAAAAACTTCATCCGTAAACCATTCCTCCTTTATGGAATTTGGCATGGCTTACTGGGTGCATTAATTGCAATTATTTTATTAGTAGGTACCCTGTACCTGGCTTACCAGCAAATACCCGATCTTATTATTCTGCAAAACTATTACGAGTTTGGCATCGTGTTTTTAGGCGTGGTAGTGCTGGGTATCTTTATTTCGGGTTTCAGTACGTTTATGGCTGTTAACCGTTTCTTACGTTTAAAAATTTATCAATTATACAGATAATATTATGGCACAAAATACCAAACCAAGCTACAGTGCATCGGCTCCTAAGCCGTCTATACTTAGCGAAAGCAAACCGGTTGCCCCTGTGCAATTCGTATTTGGCAAAGCTAACTACCAGTTACTGGCGGTTAGCGTTTTGATCGTAGCGCTGGGCTTCGTTATCATGTCGGGCAGTACCGATATTTACAGCACTACCAAAATTGTAATTGCGCCTATCGTAGTTTTAGCCGGTTTCGGACTGGCATTTTACGCCATCTTTAAAAAGCCTGCCGCCTAAGCATGAATATTATACATGCCATCATCCTCGCTATTATTGAGGGGTTGACCGAGTTTTTACCCGTATCATCAACCGGGCACATGATTATTGCCTCATCGGCCATGGGCATTGCCAGTAACGATTTTGTAAAACTGTTTACCGTAGCTATCCAGTTAGGTGCTATCCTATCGGTAGTGGTGCTTTATTTTAAACGTTTTTTCCGCACGTTCGATTTTTATATTAAGCTTTTGGTTGCGTTTATTCCGGCTGCTGTATTTGGATTGCTGTTTGCTAAAAAAATAGACGAGTTAATGGAAAGCGCCCTTACCGTTGGCATTACGCTTTTTATTGGCGGTATCATCCTACTTTTTGTAGATAAATGGTTCAATCAGCCTATTATTGAAGAAGAGAAAGATATTAACTATTTAACCGCTCTTAAAATCGGGTTCTTTCAGTGTATCTCTATGATACCCGGTACTTCACGTTCAGCAGCCACTATTGTGGGCGGTATGAGCCAAAAGCTTACCCGTAAAGCTGCTGCCGAGTTTTCGTTCTTTTTAGCAGTGCCTACTATGTTTGCCGCTACCGCTAAAAAGCTTTTAGATTTTTATAAAGAAGGCCATGTCATTAGCGGAGAAGAAATTAAGCTGCTGGCCATTGGCAACGTAGTTGCTTTTATAGTAGCCCTATTGGCCATCCGTACTTTCATTACGTTTTTAGAGCGTAAAGGATTTGTACTGTTCGGCTGGTACCGTATTGTGGTAGGAGCCATTATTATAGGCTTGTACATGAGCGGGCATAATTTGGAAGTAATTTAAAAAGATTCAAGAATATAGATTCAAGAATACAGATGGAAAACGCTTGTTTTAAGAAACAGGCGTTTTTTTTGTTTGATGAAGATTAGCCAGATGCATTTAGTCTATACTCTTGATTCTGTATTCTATACTCTCTCTTCTAATACTTACCTTTGCATTTTATCCGAATACATTGAGCGAATTACACTCCAAACATAAAAATTTCAACTTTGCCGAAGGCGAACTGCTGCTCATTAACAAGCCTTACCGCTGGACCAGCTTTGATATTGTGGGCAAGGTGCGTAACGCCTTTAAGCCGCTAAAGCTCAAGGTGGGTCATGCCGGTACGCTAGATCCCTTAGCTACCGGGCTGCTCATCGTTTGCACCGGCAAAATGACCAAGCAAATAGATACCTTCCAAGCCGAAGAAAAAGAATACACCGGTACCTTCACTTTAGGGGGCACAACGCCCTCGTACGACATGGAAACCGAGATAGATGAAACGTTTGACACTGCCCATTTAACCGAAGAGATTCTAAAAGCTGCCTGCGCCCAATTTACGGGCGAGATACAGCAATACCCACCCGCTCACTCGGCCATTAAAGTAAACGGCGAACGCCTTTACGAAAAAGCCCGCCGCGGCGAAGAAGTAGAGCTTAAAGCCCGCACGGTAACCATTAAAGAGTTTGAACTAACCCGTATAGAACTGCCTGAAGTTGATTTTAAAGTCGTATGCAGCAAGGGAACCTACATCCGCTCCCTTGCTTTTGATTACGGCAAAGCAGTGAACAGCGGAGCCTACCTAAGCAAACTTCGACGCACCCGCAGCGGTAATTTCAAAGTGGAAGATGCCTGGGAGGTAATGGAACTGGTGAATTTTATTAGGAAGCCCCTCCCAAACCCTCCCCGGGAGGGAGGGCTTTCAGAGCAGGAGGGATTAAATATTTTAGAGGAGCCTGATCCGGCAAGGGTTTATAGGGAGAACGCTGATCCGTTGGTGTATGAACCCTTGAAAGGTAATAGCAGATCTAACAGACATGAGCCTACTGAGGCTGAAAATGTTTTATGGCAATTGCTTCGAAGAGATGCTACGGGTTTTAAAATTAGAAGGCAGCATGTTATTGATAATTATATTGCCGACTTCGTATGCTTACAAAAAGGCTTGGTCATAGAGGTTGATGGCGGTTATCATCAGCATACCAAGGAAGCAGATGCCGATAGAACAGAAATGTTAAACCACTGGGGTTTTAAAGTGATCAGATTCACTAACGAAGAGGTTATACAAAAGCCTCAAAGCGTTTTTGAAACTATCAGACAAGAAATACAAGCGCTACCCGACAGACAATCAAAAGTCCTCCCTCCCGGGGAGGATTTAGGAGGGGCTTCTTTATGAAAATTTACAACCATATAGACGAGTTTACCCCGCTCAAAAATGCCATTGTAACCATTGGGACCTTTGATGGCGTGCACCAGGGGCATCGTCAAATTATAGCAGGCATTAAGGAGTTGGCCCGGCAAACCGGCGGCGAAACGGTGATCCTCACTTTTTTCCCGCATCCGCGGATGATTATCCACCCGGAAGACCAAACGTTAAAGCTTATTACCACCATACACGAGCGTGCCGCATTGTTAGAACAGTTAGGGGTAGACCATTTGATCATTACGCCTTTCTCGCGCGATTTTTCTAACCAGTTGCCGGAGGCTTACATCCGCGATATATTGGTGAATAAGATAGGTACCCGCAAGATCATTATCGGGTATGATCACCGTTTTGGCAAAGATCGCCAGGGTGGCCTGGCCGATTTGCAGCAGGCTGGTCCGGTTTACGGTTTCGAGGTTATTGAAATACCTGAACAGGATATAGACAATGTAGCCGTAAGCTCTACCCGCATTCGCGAAGCGCTGTTACGGGCCGATATTGAGCAGGCTAATGCCTTTTTGAGCTACCCGTTCTTCATCACCGGTAAAGTCATACGCGGCAACCAGATAGGCCGTCAAATTGGCTACCCAACCGCTAACCTGCTGGTAGAGGAAAGCTACAAGATCATCCCGGCTGATGGTATTTTCGCCTCCACGGTAGAAATAGACGGGCAAACCTACCAGGGTATGAGCTATATTGGCCACCGCCCTACCATTAATGGCATGACGCGGAACATTGAGGTGAATATCTTCGATTTTAACCAGGATATCTACAACCAAACCGTCAAAATGAACTTCATCCATTTTGTACGCCACGATGTGAAATTTTCTTCTTTAGAAGGCTTGAAAGAACAACTGGCACAAGACAAGCTGGATGTGTTGAAGTTGCTGAATAGTTGAGATTTGTAGTTCATAGTCAATAGAACATAGCTGATAGTTGAAAAAGCTATAACCTAATTCCCGAAATCTTTATATTTTAGGGCTGGATAATTCATTAAAGCGCAGTAAGCTACTATGAACCATCATCCACGAACTAATCCATGAAGCTTAATCTCGATAAACAGGAAAGCGAATTTTTAAACCGGGTAATTGCGCACTGGGAGAAAGAGCAGCTGGTGACGCCTGATCTGGCCAGTACTTTGCGCCAGTCGGCCGAGGTTAGAGGATTCGACTGGATGCGCCTGGCTAAATATTCTTTTTGGATAGCACTCATCTGTGGCGGTATTGCCGTAGGTTCGCTCATTATCAGCGATAAGGTTTTAGAGTGGATCAAAAGCTTGTACGATACCCCCGATATTATCATCAGCATCGGTTCTGCTATAATTGCGGTTGGATGTTTCTATTTTGGCCGTCGCCGTCAAAAACTTTTTCCGGAACGGGTTTTCAGTAACGAGGCCACCATATTTACCGGTATATTATTCACAGCTTGCTGCATTGCCTACCTGGGCAAAACGTTTGATAACGGCTCGGGGCATTACTCACTGCTTTTCCTGCTTTCGGTATTTGTATACGGCTTTTTGGGCTGGAAATTAAACTCAAGGCTTATCTGGCTTTTTGCCCTGGTATCGCTGGGCAGCTGGTTCGGTACCGAAACGGGCTATCAAACCCGCTGGAGCTATTACTTTTTGGGGATGAACTATCCGTTGCGCTTCGTGCTCTTTGGCATCGTGCTGCTGGTAGCCTGTTACCTGCTCAAAGGCAAAAAGTGGATGGAACGTTTATGGGAACTTACCTATGTGGTTGGCCTGCTGTACCTGTTTATATCCCTTTGGCTTTTGAGTATTTTTGGTAATTACGGACAGTTTGAGCAGTGGCTCCAGGTAAAGCAAATCAGCCTGTTTTACTGGGGGGTAATATCGCTGGCGGTAGCGGGTGCATTTACGTTTTTCGGCTTGAAAACTAAGGATGCCATTGCCCGCGAGTTTGGCATCACCTTTTTATTGATCTTTATTTATACCAAGTACATTGAGTACCTGTGGGGGCATATTCCGTATACTTTGTTCTTTGCTATACTGGCCGCCTCGTTCTGGTTGATAGGCCGTAAAGCAGAGAAAATTTGGAACCTGCATACGTAAACTTCTTCCTAAATAGCGTAGGCGCCTTTATTCGAAAATTACATAAGCCTTTCAAAAACAAACCTTTTATTTGCAGGTTGTAAAATAAGGATTTGTACTTTTGTACACGAAACAGTTGTAAGGTGAAAACACAGTGGTTTAAATACGCAATTATATTTGGCCTGATCTTGAGCATGCTCGAGAGCAACAATATTCCTGTGTTTTCAATATTCAATACATTTACCGCTGTAACTGCTCCAAAGGAGGATGATAGTGCCGAAGCTCCAGTTAAAGAATCGGAAACGATGAAAACTGAGTCGGCTAAAGATTACCTGCACCAAGTGTTCAACTTTAGCTTTGATGAGCCTGTAATGGTAATGGCCTCGCAGCACCCTGCTTTGTTCAAAACAAAGTTCCCCTACACTTTTTACCCCGACGTGCCTACGCCGCCGCCAAACTGTTAATTGCCCAATTTTCTTATCTGTACATAAACAGCCGGTAACTTCTTACCAGGCAATTATTCTATTTTATAAATTTTTTAACACCATGAAAACTTCAAAAATAATCATGCTGGTATCAGCATTTTGCGCACTTTCTACTGTTTCTTTAGCCCAAACTACCAAGGTTGCTGATGCCGAATTGAAAACCAACGTTACCCCTATAACCAGCGCTTTAAGCGCCGTTAACCAGCTTAACCCGGTAACTTACCAATATACTGCGCCTATTCAGGGTGTAAAAATGCCGACTGGTACGCAATACGGTTTCTTATCGGGCAATGTACAGTCGGTTTTACCAGGTGTGGTTAAAACTCAAAGCTACTTGTATCCGGCCGGTAAAAACACGCAGCGCTCGGTTGATGTACAAACCGTGGATATGCAAAGCCTGGTACCTGTTTTATTAGGTGCCATTAAAGAACAGCAGGCACAGATTGATGCCCTGAAAGCCGAGGTACAATCGTTAAGAAAGACCGGCAATACCACTACTGCATTGTAAGCAGTTACGATAAATGTGTTAAAGAAAAGCCCTGTTTACGCTAAGTAAACAGGGCTTTCTTATAAAAATTGACCGTCGTTGCGAGGACCGAAGCAATCCCTGTGGAGAAAGTAGCTTGTTGACCTGCCGTGCAGAGATTGCTTCGTTCCTCGCAATGACGATTTTTTAAAAATTTAGTACTTAAACATCCAGTTAATTCTCACTGTCAAATGCCCGTGCTTCGAGGTATTTTTCCATATCTATACGATTAACACCTTTAGACCACCAGGTAGGTGCCGGTTTGTCTTTCAGCATATAATCAAAATACTCCATCATGCGTACGGCGTAGTCTTTACGGTTAGGTAGCTTGGCAATGCCATGGTTTTCACCTTTGTAGGTAATCATTACTACCGGCTTGTTTAGGCGGCGTAAACCGTTGTAATACTCAATGCCCTGGGTAAAGTCTACCGCGCCGTCCTTATCGTTATGCAGCAGCAGTAAAGGCGTTTGTACATTTTTGATGTTATACACCGGCGAGTTGCGGGTATAGGCCTCTATATTATCCCAAAAACCGCTGGTTAAACGGCCCTGGCTTGCTTCAAATATGGCTTGGTTGGTGCCTCCCGAATTCCAATAGATTAAGCTGTACATGCTTATCATATCGGTTAAAGGGGCACCTGCCGCCGCCGCCTTAAATATATTGGTTTGCGTAATGAGGAATGAGGTTTGGTAACCGCCCCAAGAGTGACCATGAATGGCTACCCGCTTGGCATCTACAATACCCGTGGCAATAGCGGCCTGCACCGCCGGAACCACGCAAGCTACCGCCGACATGCCCGGATCATTGATCTTGTACTTAATATCGGGCATCAGCACCGCGTAGCCGTTGCTGGTGTAGAGCGCTTTGTTAAAACCACCGCTTGGAAAAGCCGGTGCGGTATAGGTATTTAAATTATCGGTAAGGCGCTCGTATATGTAAGTAATGGTAGGGTAGGCTTTGCCCGGCTCATAATTGGCCGGTAAATACAGAGCCGCCTGTAAAGTATCGCCATTGGTGCTCTTGTAAGTGATGAGTTTTACACCGCTCGACCAGCCAAACTTGCTTTGATCGGGCGTGTTCTTAGTTACCTGCTTGCCGGCCGTCAAATCGGTGTTAGCGGTAACGAAAGTTTCTGAAGATTTTTCATTGCTCTCTTTGCTGTAAGCAAACACCGGTGCATTGGTGGCTTTTACCAGGTTATTATAAGTGAAGTTTTCTATAAACAGCACTTTAATTTTGCCACCTTCCAGCTTGCCTATACCGCTTTGCTTATTCTCGCGGTTAAACACGCTGTAATATTGTGTTTTGCCCAAGTCGGTGCCTTTATCATCAGGGTAAATGTTAAAGCGGTAGTTCACCATCAGGTTACGGGCTTTCCAGTTATCGCTTAATGCTGTGGCCGATTTTCCGTCGGCACTAATGCGCCACAAATCGTAATTATCTTTAATTAGAGCATACTTGGAATCGGCCGACCAGCCCATGTTGTCGGTAGCCGGCTTTTTAACATTATGATCGTCCAGTTCGTCAACAAACGAGGCTTTAATTTTTCCGGTTAGGTTATGGTTCTCTCCGCTTTCAAAATCAACGGTGTAAAAGGTGCCATCCTGGTAATAGCTACCCAGTTTACCGTTTGGCGCTATGCTGAAACCACGATTGCCGGTTTGATAAAAATTATTGAAAAGGAGCTTTTTGCTGCCGGTTTTCAGGTTAATTAAATAGATATCAGCATAGCTTTGACCGTTAAGGTTACTCATGAGTTCGTATTTGCTGTTATCTACGCCAATGGCGTATAATTGCTTAGGGGCAACCATTACCGTGCGCATATTACTATCGGCCAGGGTAATGAGGCGTTTGGCTGGTACATAGTATTCGGCCAGGTAACTGAAAGCCTTATCGCTCGTTTCCTGCACCTGTTGGGCCGATTGCAGCCTGCGGTCCTGCCAGTTCCAAATAATCATGTCCGGCTTTTCAATATCGTCTTTATTAACTGCGGCCATAGCGGCAGGTTTGGCTTTGGCTGCTGCGGTATCGGTACGCAGGGCAGCCGGCGGACCAACCTTTGGTGCAGTTTTGGCGCTGTCGGTTTTAGGCTTTCCGGCTTTCTCGAGTATGCGGGTACCAAAGAAAAGTGCCGTCAGGTCGTCAGACCAGTAAGGGCGCCTGTCGCCGCTAATGCCCTGGCCGGCCGGGAAAGTTTTATCGGTTAGGCTGCTGTATATGGTTTTGGCCGATGTATCATCTTTTAAACCGGTAACGCCAATAACGCTGTATACTTCACTTTTGTAAGCCTCATTTTTGTTGGCTTTCAGCAAGGCAAAGGCAGTTCCGTTCTCCGTCCAATTGATAGATTTATAAGTGGCCTTATCATTGTCAACTGCCGAGGTTACGCCGGTAAGCATATTGCGCAGGTAAATACCGTTGCCGTTTTGTCCGCTGGCATCTACGGTGTAAGCCAGCCAGTTGCCTGCCTTGTTAAAGGCAAAATCGCTTACGCTGCCTATGTTAAAGCTTTTTTTGGTAAGCAGGTTATACACCAGCATATCGGTACCCTTAGCGGCATCCTTATCTTTAGGTGCGGTTTCAAGCGCTGCAAATTGAATGGCTATCCAGTTAGGCGTTTTTTCGGCAAAGGCAAAGCTCCTTACCCGGTCGTACTCGGTTTTGGTATTATTACTTAACAAGACGATCACCAGTTTATCATACAATACCTTATTGGTTTTCTTGGCCGCCTTTACCTCAGCATCCTTGGGCGATTGCCTGAAGGCCATAAACCGGCTATCATCTGAAAAAGAAACCTGACCGGCTGTAGCACCGCACGGGTAACGGTATATGGTGGTATCGCTTACCTTGCGCAGCACCACTTCCTGGTCGCCCTCTACCGGGCCCATAACGTAGGCCATCCACTGCCCATTGGGCGATAGCGCGTTGGTGTAAGTTTTAATGGAGCGCCATTTAGAAACGTCTTTCCAGCTTAAGGCCGGTTTTTGCTGCGCGCTGGCCTTCCATGCAAAAGCAGTAGCCAGGAAGCAGAGGGTAATAAGGCGAAGTTTTTTCATGATTAGAGATTAGTAGGCTAAATATAAATAAATATGGGTTTAATGTACCGTTAATAGTATTTTAATGATGGAACCAATTCTAAGAGCAGGCATAAAAACGAAATTGTCATCTCGAACGGTAGTGAGAGATCCTGTTCGGGCCTGCATGTTGCAGCTTTGCATGAGTAACAAGATTTCTCGTTATCACTCGAAATGACAGTGATTTCCTAATATATAAGTTGTCATCTCGAACGATAGTGAGAGATCCTATTCAGGCATGCATGTTGCAACCTTTGCAGGAGTAACAAGATTTCTCGTTATCACTCGAAATGACAGTGATTAAGTGATGTATAAGGTATCATCTCGAACGATAGTGAGAGATCCTGTTGGGCCTGCATGTTGCAGCTTTGCAGGAGTAACAAGATTTCTCGTTATCACTTGAATGACAGTGATTTATTGATGTATAAGTTGTCATCTCGAACGATAGTGAGAGATCTTGTTCAACCTTGCATGCGGCCTACCTAACAGGAATACAGGATCTCTCGTTAACACTCGAAATGGCATAGTTTTATTCTCACCAAAAATTATTTAATAATTATTTGCAAATGTAAAATACTTATCTACATTTGTAGTGTACTATTTAACTAATACAGTAGACAATGGTTGACATATCACAATTAACATTTGGTTACGGCAAGCAAAAGCTTTTCGAAAACCTGAACCTCAACTTACAGCCCGGCCACATTTATGGTTTGCTGGGTAAGAACGGCGCCGGAAAATCCACGCTGTTGAAAAACATTGCCGGCCTGGTACTGCCCTGGAGTGGCGCTTGTACGGTAAAAGGCCACAGCGCCAGCAAGCGCTTGCCGGTGTTTTTACAGGAAATATTTTTTGTGCCCGAGGAGGTGTATATGCCTGCTGTTACGGCTCAGCAGTTTGTAGACAGCACCGCACATTTTTATCCCAACTTTAACCGCGCACAGTTTGCAGCCATGCTGGCCGAGTTTGATGTACGCGACGATAAGCCGTTGACCAAACTATCTTTCGGTCAGCAAAAAAAGGTAATGATCTCCTTTGGGTTATCAACCAATACCTCGTTGCTCATTATGGATGAACCTACCAATGGGTTAGATATTCCGTCGAAAAGCCAGTTCCGCAAAATTATTGCTTCAGCGCTGACCGATGAGCGCTGCGTGATCATATCTACCCACCAGGTACGCGACCTGGACAACCTGATTGATACGGTGCTAGTTTTACACGACCGCAAAATTGTGATAGCCAAAGAGCTTGATGCTATTGCCGATAAACTGGTGTTTGGCACCATTCCAGCCAACAGTACCGGTTACCTGTATGCCGAAGAGGGAATGATGGGCTTAAATGCCATAACCCTGAACCAAAACGAGGAGTACAGCAAAGTAGATATGGAACTGCTGTTTAACGCCGTGATCACTAACAATAAATCTTTAATTGATATCCTAAACTAATTATCGCCATGAACAATATTTTTAGCTTTAGCCGCTTTGCTATGCTGTTTAAGAAGCATACCCTGGAGCATGCCAAAATTTACCTGATGTCGGCAGGTGTGCTGGCAGGTTTGCTATTTTTAGCCCTGGGCTTTATTGCTTACACCAACGGCGGGCAATTATCGCCCGGACCGCAAGCCATCATCTTTATCTTTTTTTTCTTATTTGCCGGTAGCATATTTACCAGCTTATCCTTTTCGGCCCTGGGCGATAAGCGGAAAGCTATTCCTGTGCTCACCCTGCCGGCTTCTAACTTTGAAAAGTATTTGGTTTCGTGGGTTTATTCTTTCCTGATATTTCAATTGGTTTTCATTGGGGTGTTTTATCTGGCCGATGGTATTGTTTTGAGCATAAGTACTCCTAAACAAGGTCATAACGAGATGTTGAGCCTGCTCGATGACCGCTTTATGGTGTACTATGTGTTTTTGATATACCTGTTTTTTCATGCACTTTCGTTTTGGGGGGCTATCTTCTTTGAAAAAATGCATTTTATAAAAACTGCCTTCGTGTTTTTTGCATGCGCCGTAGTGCTGGTACTAATTAACCAGCCTATTCTTAACGCCTTAATTGACCGTGAGATCTTAAAGAGTATGCCTTTTGATGATCTGCGTTTTATGGATAACGACCGGTATTTTAATGTGGAGCCGGAAGGCAAAGCCGGCTACTATCACCTTGCCATTATTGTGGCCTGTGCTGTGCTGCTGTGGTGCAGTGCCTTTTTCAGACTTAAAGAAAAAGAAGTTTAATCATGAATTTTAAAGACAAAGAAGCTATATACCTGCAAATAGCGGTGTATATAAGCGATCATATATCGCTGGGCAAATGGTTGCCCGAGCAAAAGCTGCCATCGGTGCGCGAGCTTGCAGGCGAGCTGCAGGTAAATCCTAACACGGTAATGCGTACTTACGAGTACCTGCAAAACCAGGAAATCGTTTTTAACAAGCGCGGCCTGGGCCTGTTTGTAGCCGCCGATGCGCTGGATAGAATTAAAAGCAACCGTAAAGAACGCTTTTTGCAGCAGGAGTTACCCGAGTTTTTCAGGAGCCTTTATGTGCTTGACATTAGCCTGGAAGAAGTGCAGCAACGCTACGAAAAGTTTAAAACCGAAAATTATCCAAATTAAGAATCACAGCAATGAAAACAAGCAATAAAATATTCATAGCCACCGGACTGTTACTGCTGGCCTACATGGTGGGGTACGACTTTACCCTTAAATCAGCCTACGAAAAAGGGGACTACAAAAGCCGCTTTTACAACATGACCGAATTAAAGTTTAACAACTTTAACATCGTTAATCAACAGGCAGGCAATATGCTTGGCCTACGGGTTGAGCATGGCGATAAGTATGGCGTGTGGGTTGACAAAAATTTTAAAGACTGGGTTAAGATTACCCAAAACGGACAAGTGTTAAACATTACTTATGTCGGTAAGAACTTTAGGCAGGCGGGCAGTTATCAAGGTATTGTTATTATTTGCCCGGTGCTTAGCCAGGTTACCGCAACTCCTTTCCCTAAACCAAAAGACGTAGAGGAATATAATTTTGGTAGCGATGGCGGAATTGAGATAGACGGGTTTAAGCAAACCCTGCCCATGAACATCAGGTCTGATAAATCTATCAGCGTTACCCTCAGCAAAAATACCCTGACCGATTTAACGGCCGATATTGGTAACAGTCCCAAAGAAAGACCAAGGCTTACCATTGAACAGAATAATCACATTGCTACGGCTCATATCACCATGCAAGGTGCTTCGCAGTTAAGCCTGTACGGCCCGGCCGTAGAAAAACCTGATTACCATTTGGGCGATAGCACTATGGTTACCTTATCGGGCTCGGCATTAAAGCTGGTGCAGCCGAAATTATAATTAACCACCTTTCACAATTTATAATAAAGGGAGCACGACAAGCGGAGTCGTTTGATGCCGGTTTGCCAAAAGCAAACCGGCATTCCCTTTTCTAAAAAGCGCAAAAAATCTAAGACTTAAACTTTCTAAATTGTGCCATAGAGCTGAGTCAACTCACCCAAGATAGGTCGCCTGAGCATGATGAGGAAAAATGAAGTTTTTTGAAGGAAAAGGTAATTTTTTGAGCAAAAGATGTAATTATTTATCGCGTTTCATCCAGCTAACTACGGCTTTTATCTCGGCGTAAGAGTAGTTGTCACCCAAAATCTCTTTAAGCGGTGCCAGGCGGTCGGCACTGTAACTGGCAATAGCATCCTGAATGTAGGGCATTTTTTCGGCCGGTACCATCTCTTTTACGTCCATTTCGCCGGTTTGCACAAAGCCGCACAAATGGCTCTCTACCGTGGTTGTCGATAAACTGCGCAGGGTAGCTATCTCATTGATACTCATGCCCGCCCGGTAAAGATCGTAGCTCTCCCGCTGTGTTTTTCCCGATGATGGTTTGCCTGTAGCTGTTGATTTTCTGACTCTTACGGGTACTTTACCTTGTTTGCTATCAATTTTTGAAGCTAAATTGTGCTGATGGCAGTACGCCAGTGTAGCCTGTAAAAAGGCATCACCATAACGAACCAGCTTTACTTCACCAAAGCCCGAAATTCGACCTAACTCATTGGGTGTCTGTGGTAAATAAGTGGCAATTTCGAGCAACGTAGCATCCGACAGGATGATATAAGCCGGCACGTTTTCGTTCATAGCCAGGTTGAAGCGAATGGTTTTCAAGTCTTGTAACAGACCAGCCTCATATATAGGGTTTTGTATTTCTGTGGCTACCTCCAAGTCCTCGGCCAGGGTAAATTCTATCTTTTGCTGTCCCTTCAATACGGCATCGCTGGCTGGCGTAAGCTGGAGGATAGGGTAGTTGTCATCGGTAACCTGCAAATAGCCCTGGTTTACCAGTTGGCTAATGTAGCGCTGCCAATCGGCTTTACTTACATCGGTACCTATGCCATAGGTTTTCAGGTGTTTATGTTCATCGCGTATCTTCTCGCTTTTTGACCCTCGCAGAAAATCGATTACGTAATTAGTGCCAAAACGCTGGTTTAGCCGTACCACGGCAGATAGGGCCTTTTGCGCCAATATGGTGCCATCAAAGCGCTTAAATTCAGTTAAGCAAACGTCGCATGAGCCGCAATGGTCAGGGAATGGCTCGTTAAAGTAATGCATTAAATACTGGCGGCGGCAGGTTTGCAGCTGGCAAAACTTTACCATATCATCCAGCTTTTTCAGCATAATACGGCTTTGCTCCTCGTTGCCGTCTACTTTGGCAAAACGCTGTAATTTGTAAAAATCGGCAGCAGAGTAAAAGAGTAAAGCTTCCGATGGAAGGCCGTCTCTACCAGCACGGCCGGTTTCTTGGTAATAACCCTCAATGTTCTTAGGTAGGTCATAATGCACCACGTAGCGCACATTGCTCTTGTTAATACCCATACCAAAGGCTATGGTGGCCACCATGATCTTCACCTCATCGCGCAAAAATTGCTCCTGATTGCGGGCCTTGGTTTCCTGATCTAACCCGGCATGATAGGCGCTGGCGAGGTAGCCAGCAGCGCGTAAGTCGGCCGCCAAATCTTCGGTAGACGCACGCGAAAGGCAATATATAATGCCCGAATCTTCCTTGCGCTCGTCTAAAAAGCTAAGTAATTGCTGGTAGCTATTCTTCTTAGGCGAGACCTTATAACTAATGTTAGGGCGATTAAATGACGAAACAAACTCTGCCGGGTTATGCAGGGCAAGCTTCTCTTTAATATCCTCGCGGGTCAGGTTGTCGGCCGTGGCGGTAAGCGCAATAACCGGTACGCTAGGGAACTCTGTTTTAAAACTCGAGAGCATCAAATACTCCGGCCTGAAATCGTGCCCCCAGTGCGATATACAATGTGCCTCATCAATAGCGATGAGGTTTACGTTCAATGATTTTAGAAAGCTGACCAACCTACTCTCCGAACTAAACAACCGCTCGGGTGCCAGGTATAATAACTTGATCTGCCCTGACCGTAAGCGGCTGATGATATCCTGCTGCTCGCCGGTGGTTTGGCTGGAGTTAATATAAGCTGCCGGGATGCCGTTGATATTCAGGCTGTCTACCTGGTCTTTCATCAAGGCAATTAAAGGCGATATTACGATGGTTAACCCCGGCAATAGTACAGCTGGCAATTGGTAACAAAGCGATTTTCCACCTCCTGTAGGCATCAGCACCATAGCGTCGCCGCCACTCATTAGTTGCTTAATAATAGCCTCCTGCTGATGCCTGAACTGTGTATAACCGAAATATTTTTGGAGTGCCTGTAGGGGAGTCATGATGTATGAACAAAGATATTAAGATACCTTAGAAATGAGTAACATCAATTTTATAAATGGCTTTTTAGGTAATTACTGATTACTTTATTAGCTTAGGCGTACGATCAAAATATGAAGAAATTATACACGCTTTTTATCTGTTTAAGTTGTATTTGCACAGCATTTGCGCAAGGGTTGCAATCGCCGGCCGAATTTTTAAGTTACCCTTTAGGCAGCCAGTACACTTACCATTACCGTATTGCCGAGTATGTGAAGTATGTGGCTCAAAACTCTAAAAAAGTGAAGCTTGTGCCTTATGGTACCACTAACGAGGGGCGGCCGCTTATGGTTGCCTTTGTGGGTAGTGAAGAGAATATTGCCCGCCTGGAAGACATTCGCCAGCATAACCTTCACCTGGCCGGTTTAAGCAGTGGCCCTGCTACCCTGAGCAATGCGCCTGCCATAGTTTGGTTAAGCTACAATGTGCATGGTAACGAGCCCAGCAGCAGCGAGGCTGGTATGCAAACTTTATATGATTTAGTCAATCCGAATAATAGCCGTACCCAGCCGTGGTTAAAAAATACAGTGATTGTTATTGACCCCTGTTTAAACCCCGACGGGCGCGACCGTTACGTGAATTTTTATAACCAAAACCGCGGTTTACTGCCCGATCCTAACGCTTCATCGCGCGAGCATGCCGAGCCTTGGCCAGGTGGACGTGTAAACCATTATTATTTTGACTTAAACCGCGACTGGGCCTGGCAAACGCAAAAGGAAGTGCAGGGCCGGGTAGGTTTATATAACCAATGGCTGCCGCAAATTCATGTTGATTTTCATGAGCAGGGCTTTAATAACCCTTATTACTTTGCACCAGCGGCAGAGCCTTTCCATAAAGATATTACGCCGTGGCAGCGCGAGTTCCAAAATGTGATTGGCCGTAACAATGCTAAGTATTTTGATCAGAACGGCTGGTTGTATTTTACGAAAGAAGTGTTTGATCTTTTATACCCTTCTTACGGCGATACCTATCCCATTTACAATGGCTCTATAGGCATGACCTATGAGCAGGGTGGTGGCCCCGCGGGTGGTTTGGCTGTTACCATGCGCAGCGGAGATACGCTTACCCTGGCCGACCGTATTGCCCACCATCATTCTAATGGCTTAAGCACGGTAGAAACAGCATCCAATAATGCACAAAAAGTGTTGGATGAGTATAAAAAGTATTTCGATAATGGTCGTACCAATCCGCCGGGTGCCTATAAAACCTATATAATCAAAAACGAGAATCCTGATAAGCTGGCTAAACTGGCCGAATTATTTGATCGTAACCAAATCAAATACGGTTATGGTGTCAACCGTTCGGTCAATGGGTACAATTACTTTACCGGAAAAAATGAAAATTATACTGTGAACAGTGCCGATATGGTGGTTAACGCCTACCAGCCTAAAGCGGTATTACTAACCGTATTGTTGGAGCCTAAAACCTTTATTGCCGATTCTAATACTTATGATATTACGGCATGGTCGTTACCCTACGCTTACGGTTTAAAGGCTTATGGCTTAACAGAATCTATTAAACCTGTTAGCAGTACGCTGGCCGCAGCACAGGCCGCATCTGTAGGTAATGGCGGGTCTTACGCTTATGTGTGTACATGGCAATCGGTGCAAGATGTTAAGTTTTTGGCTGCCTTGCTTCAAAAGGGAATTAAGGTGCGCAATGCCTCTTTGCCGTTTGAAGTTGGCACTAAAAAATTTACTGCGGGTTCTTTAATATTAACAAGAGCCGGGAACAACCGTGCCGATTTTGACAAGATAGTTGATGAAACGGCTGCTAAGTTTGAACGTAAGTTAACCCCTTTATCTACCGGCTTTGCCGATAAAGGAGCCGATTTAGGTTCGAGTGCGGTGGGCTATATTACCAAACCACGCGTTATGCTGGTATCGGGCGATGGTGTATCGGCTAATGATATGGGCGAGGTATGGCACTTTTTTGAACAGCAAATAGGTTACCCCATTTCGGTAATACGCTATCAGGATTTGAGCCGCGTAAAGCTGAGCGATTTTGATGTGGCTATTTTCCCTGACGGACGGTATGCCAACTTCCCGTTAGAACGTATACAAAACTGGGTGAGCGACGGAGGTAAATTGATTGCCATGGGCGGTGCTATTAGCCAGCTGGCCGATAAAAAAGGTTTTGCACTTAAAAGTAAGGAAGATGCCAAAGATGATAAAGCAGCTAAGAAAAGCCCTGATTTGGCGCCCTATGACAGCCGCGACCGCGAATCTATCAGAAGTAACGTTCCGGGAGCTATTTTTAAAGTTTATTTAGACAATACCCATCCTTTAGGTTACGGTTATCCGGCTTATTACTACACACTAAAATTGGGTGATGATATTTATGACTACCTTGACAATGGCGGTGTAAACGTAGGGGTTTTGAAAAAAGATAGTTATGTATCAGGCTTTGTAGGTCAAAAGGCTAAAACCCGTTTAAGTGCCGGTTTACTGTTTGGTGTGCAATCGCTGGGTCGCGGCTCGGTAGTGTATTTGACTGATGATCCTTTGTTCCGCAGCTTTTGGGAGAATGGAAAGCTATTGTTTAGCAACGCAGTATTTATGACAAATTAGAGCGTGATATTATTTGTGGTTAAACTACAGGGTACAATAATTATTAACCGCGTCTTAACCCCTCCCTGCACTCCCGATGGAGGGAATTAGAATAAGTAAAGAAGGTAGCTACTTGTAAAATGGTAGCTGCCTTTTTTATGAGTTGAGCCTTATTTTTTGAGGTAAAGTTTTGCTGTTATAAAGTTGCCGTAAAAGTTTTTTTGTGCGTGTAATTTATAGCCATGTTTCTCAAACTGCATTTTAACGTTTGGTAACTTGTTTACCTTAACGGCGCCGAACAGCCTGAAGAAGGTGTACATACTTTGAAGCATCAGTTTTTGCCATAGCGGTCCGGTTAATTGGAAATCGGTGTTTAACCAGAGTGCGCCGGGTTTAAGCCGTGCGTTAATTACCATAAAAACTTTGTTCAGTATATCCTGTGGAAAGTTGTCGAACAAAAACGCGGTAATCACCACATCAAACACATGGGTAACATTTGCTTCTTCAATTCCTGCGGTAATATAGTTAATATGGTTTTGACCTGTATTCCGTTTTCTCGATAAGGCCATCATCTTGGGCGATATTTCCACATAAGTTATCTTTAAGCCTGATGGATGCAGGAGCGTAAGGCTTTCCAAAATTTGACCTGTGCCTCCACCTATAATAAGAATGTTCGATTTTGGTGGTATGCGGTCTAAAAAGAATTCCTGCGCTTTAACTTGTGCCTGCCCGAATACCAGCTTTGATAAACGTTCGTAAAACCAGGCAGTACGGTCGTAATTGGCAGCCATTGGTTAAAATAGCTTAAATAAAACCAGAACTATATATTGCAGGATAAGTACACCGTCTAAATAAAAGAAGTAATAGTACTCATCACGTTTCCAGGTAGATTTGAATATGAGCCAGCCCGTGAGGACAGCTACAAAGGCAAGCGCAAAAAAATCGCTGGTTAGCCGGTAATTCCATAGCAGCAGTAGCAGCATAATGTGGCCGGCCAGCAGCAGCTGACAAAACCAGTAAGCCCGCTGCTCGCCAAAGGCCACAGGAATGGTTTTTAAACCGGCTATACGATCCTGAAACAGATCGCGGATATCAAATGGAACGGTAAGCGCAGCAATGAACAGGAAGCGTTTACTGAATATGATCCAGATGTTGCTTTCGGGAACTATGATGTGCAGACTGTCTTGTGCTTCAAAGATAGGTAGTAAAACGCAGCTTAACGTCCATACCAGTGTTATCAAAATAGGTTTTAAACCAGGCACATTGCGCAATCCTGATTTTTGCCCTTTTTTGGTGAACAATGGCAACCCGTAACCAAAAGATAAAGCGGCCAATCCAATGAGCAGCAGTTTTGAAGAATTGGCTAAAAGGAAAAAAAGAGGTATTAAAGATAGTAGCGCAGCAATGGTAATGGTTACCATGAGCCGGTGGTAACCGAAAAACCAGCGTATACGGCGATATGAAGATTTTTGCGGCTCTTTTGGCCTGATGATAAGGATGCAGAAATTATACAGCCCCAGGGTAGAGGCAAATAGTAATGCCAATACCGAAAATATGGGTTTTACACCAATAATATGAAAAGTTACCAGCCCCTGTGCTACGGCACAAAGTGCCATAAATACATTGCTGAAAAGCAAAGCATCAAAACCGGCCCTGATAAATTTCTTCATTGATTATACAATGATAAGCAAGGCTTTTGATTTTGAGTTGAATAGTGTGAATTTATGAAGAACTAAAGCATCATACCACCCCAAATGCTTAACAAGCAGTTAATTTTTTAACTTAACTTGGGGTCAGTTCCTGATTTTAGTTCAAAAATAGTGATCTCGGGTAGTATACCAACCCTACCGGGATAGCCTAAAAAGCCGTAACCTACGTTTACATACAATTGCTGCTGCTCTTGCCTGTATAAGCCAGCCCACTCTTTATATACAAACTGGATAGGGCTCCACTGAAAATGCTCGGTTTGCACGCCAAACTGCATGCCGTGGGTATGGCCCGAAAACATGGCATCTATTTGCGGGTAATGCGGCAAAACCTGTGCCCGCCAGTGTGAAGGATCGTGCGAAAGCAATAATTTAACAGGAAGGTCGTCGGTGTTTTTTACCGCTTCATCCATGCGGCCATATTTAGGGAAACGGCTCAATGCCCCCCAATTTTCAACCCCTAAAATACCTATTTCTTCGCCACCCACTTTAAGCCGGCGGTTGGTGTTCATTAATAAGTCCCAGCCCATATTTTTATGGGTGGCTTTCAAAGCGTCGAGGTTCTTTTTCTTAGAAGCCGCATCGGGCCACCAGGCGTAGTCGCCATAATCGTGATTACCTAATACCGAGTAGACGCCCAAAGGAGCTTTCACCTTAGCAAAAATATCCTGGTAGCCATTCATTTCGTTACTTAGGGTATTTACTAAGTCGCCGGTAAAAAATATCAGGTCGGGCTTTTCGGCCATCAGCATTTCTACACCACCTAATACAGCTTTCTTGTTGTAAAAGCTGCCCGAGTGAATATCAGAAAGCTGTCCAAGCTTTAATCCGTCGAAGGCTTTAGGGAGGTTAGCCAGATACAGGGTACGCCGCCTAATGCGGTAATCATAAACGCCGTTAATAATGCCATAGCTAAGTCCGGCCAAAGGCAAGGCGCCGGCAATTAGCCCGGCTTTAAGCAGGAATTCGGAACGGGAAATATCTGTAGGCTTGGTTTGGCTGGCCGGGTACTCGGGCTCAGGTTTATGGCGCTTACGTGCCCACCATAAAGCCAAGCGGCGTACATCATCTACCAAAATAAAGGGCAGGAAACATACTTTGCAAAAGAGCAGTAAAAAGAATAGCAGTAGAACTGCCCCTTTAAAACCAACGCTGAATTTAATATAAATACTGGCTATTAACCCAGCAGTTAGCAAGCCCGATACTACACAGTAAGCTAACAGGAAAAACTTGCCCTGTATAAAGCGCCACTTTTTTAAACCCTCGCGCAGGCCATTAATAATATAAAAATCGGCCAGTAAGAGGCCGATGCATATCAAAAATATAGTAGGGGCTTGTCCCTCCATAGTAATTATAGTAGCCCCTCCCCGGCCCTCCCCAGGAGGGAGGGGGTTTATACTTATTCTTCAAAAAGCCCTCCCTCCCGGGGAGGGTTGGGAGGGGCTTTTATTTAATATCTATCGTCGCCTAAATCCTCATCTTCATCCGGCTGCATGTTAAACAAGCTGTCGAACATGTCGGAGAAGGCAAAGCCATTATCCAGGAAGCCTTTATTCAATTGAGAGAACTCGGCCAAACCGTGTAGCACGAACTCCATCAGTAACAACTGCTGTGCTTCGCTTACGCCGGGGTGCAGTTGTTTAACCAATGCTTTTAAGCCGCTAACGGAGTTTAATACTTTTTTATACTCAGCCAATGGCAATTCGTCCAATACCGCTAAAGAATTACCAGCTGCAAACCAACCGGTTATCTCGCTGTATGGGTTAGCTTTCTTGCTTTTCTTAGCCTTTTCCGGGTCTGGGAAAAACTGCAGCATCATAGTTTTGATGGCTTTACCGATGAGGATATTAGCCACCTTTGCCGGGCCTTCCAGTTCTCCTTCGTAAACTAACTCAATTTTACCTGTAATGGCCGGGATTACTCCTAAGAAATCGGATATACGTACCGATGTGGTTTTCTCGCCATTGATCAACATCCTGCGCTCGGCATTGCTGATCAGGTTTTCGTATGCCGATATGGTTAAACGGGCAGATACACCTGATTTTTTATCGATATACTCCGAATTACGCGCTTCAAAAGCAATTTGCTCTACCATGTCTTTCACCAGGCTGTCGGCTTCTACATTTTTACGTTGCTCAGGTGTAAGCAAAGCTTCCTGCTGGGTTATTTGACGCGAAATTTCAACCGTACGAGGGTAGTGGGTTAAAATCTGGCTTTCGATACGGTCTTTCAGCGGTGTAACGATAGAACCACGGTTGGTGTAATCTTCAGGATTTGCCGTAAATACAAATTGAAGGTCTAAAGGCAAACGCAGTTTGAAACCACGAATCTGGATGTCTTTTTCTTGCAAAATGTTAAATAATGATACCTGTATACGGGCCTGTAAATCGGGTAATTCGTTAATAACGAATATACCACGGTGTGCACGTGGAATCAACCCAAAGTGGATCACACGCTCATCGCTATAAGTTAGTTTTAAGGTAGCTGCTTTGATAGGATCAACATCGCCAATTAAATCGGCTACGGTAACATCAGGGGTTGCCAGTTTTTCGGTATAACGTTCAGAACGGTGAACCCATGCAATAGGTGTATCGTCGCCCTTGGCTTCTACCTCACTATGGCCAAACCAGGATATTGGTGCCAATGGATCGTCAAATAACTCGGAACCGGCAATATAGGGTACATACTCGTCCAGTAAATTTACCATTAAGCGGGCTATACGTGTTTTAGCCTGACCACGCAACCCTAACAATAAGATGTTATGGCGCGACAGGATAGCGGTTTGCAGATCAGGAATTACCGTATCTTCAAAACCAATGATACCTTCAAAGCCACCTTCTTTTTTTTGAAGTTGCGCTATCAGGTTTTCTCTTAATTCTTCTTTAACCGAGCGACTGCGGTAATTGGTTTTTTTTAATTCGCCGAGTGTTTTTATATCTAATAAAGTGCTCATAGCCCCTCCCAACCCTCCCCGGGAGGGAGGGCATTGGTTTAATTTTTTAATATTAATATGTTGTCTTTGTATCAGTAATGCTCATCTAAAGCCCTCCCTCCCGGGGAGGGTTTGGGAGGGGCTTACCTTACCGTCTTTCTTCTATTCTTAATATAATCCTCAAATATGTATTCACCCAAACCGGTTAGCGAACTGTAAAATGCGCGACCACCGTTAGTTTCGGTAAACTTGCGCACAAACTGTTGCAGGTACGGGTCGCGGGCAATCATAAATGTGGTAATGGGTATTTTTAACCGTTTGCATTGGGCCGCCATATTTAGGGTTTTGTTTACCACTTTTCGATCTAAGCCAATACTGTTTTTATAATACTTGGTGCCTTCTTTTAAACAAGTTGGCTTACCATCGGTAATCATAAATATTTGCTTGTTGTGCGTTTTACGGCGACGAAGCAAATCGGTAGCCAGTTCTAAACCGGCGTAAGTGTTAGTATGGTAAGGGCCCACTTGTAAGTAAGGCAAATCTTGAAGCGTAATTGGCCATGCATCATTCCCAAATACCACAATGTCCAAAGTGTCTTTAGGGTATTTGGTGCGGATAAGTTCGGCCAGCGCCATGGCTACTTTTTTAGCGGGGGTAATGCGGTCTTCTCCATACAAGATCATGGAGTGCGAAATATCGATCATGAGAACGGTAGAGGTGAGGGTTTTGTAATCCATTTCCTCCACTTCCAAATCGCGCTCGGTCATCATAAAATCGCCGATGCCATGATTTACCTGGGCATTGTGGATAGATTGGGTCATGTCTATCTGATCCAAACTATCGCCAAACTCAAACTCCCGGCGCTCTGAGTTCTTTTCATCACCCTGGCCCGATTGCGGCGAGCGGTGGTTTCCCTTACCCGATTTCTTCAGTTTACCAAAGATCTCTTCAAGGGCCGATTGCCGGATGCTTTGCTCGGTTTTAGCCGTAATATCGAAATTCCCTTTTTCGTTATCCTCGGTTAAATAGCCTTTTTGCTTCAACTCGTCAATAAAATCACCCATGCCATAATCGTCATTGGTAATATTATATTGCTTGTCCAATTCGTTCAGCCACGATAAGGCTTCGCCTGCATCGCCCGCTGTATAATTGAGCAGTTCTAAAAATAATTTCAACAACTCCTCAAACCCGCCCTTCGGAACTTCATTGGGCGAGTATTTGGAAAACTCAAAACCACGCATGGTTATACCTTTCTTTTGAAATAAATTAACGGAAATTTATTGGTTAAAGTTTGTTGCCTAAACCGTAATTGAAGGAATTTATGGAATTAACAGAATGAAATGACAAAGAGAGAAGAAAGAGCTAAGAGACAAGAACCAAGAGAAGAGGTTTGTTTTATTACTGCCTGCTTATTGCTTGGCTCTTGGTTCTAATATCTTGCCTCTATTTTGCCATGGGCTCAGGATTAGCTCCCCTTTGGCTGGCTACGTAAGCACCAATTTTACACGCCCTTTCTAAAATAACACCTATGGGTAACTTGCTTAGTAAACCATTTACCAGCGTTGCCAAAAATGCATCGCCCGCGCCTACGGTATCTACCACTTGTACCTTGAAACCCGGATGCTCGTAAAATTTATCATCATGCCAAATTATGGCGCCATCTTCGCCACGGGTTACGCAGATGGTTTTGGTATGGTACTTTTTCTGGAACTCAATGATCTTGTCTTTTAACGATGTGCTGCTGCTTCGGATGAGCAGATCGGCCTCTTCCTCATTCATCTTGACAACGTTAGAAATTGCAGCCAGCGTTTCAATAATATCAGAGTTATAATGCGGATGGCGCAGGTTTACATCAAATACCCGCAAAGGTACTTTTACCTCGGTAAGCAGGTTGAGCAGTGTAGCACGGCTGGCTTGCTCGCGGCAGGCCAAACTGCCAAATACAATAGCGCTTGCTTGTTTGGCTTCTTCAATCAGGTCATCTTTTAATTTAATATTATCCCAAGAAACAGGTTTTGGAATAACGTAGGTGGCCTGCTGTTTTTCGTCAAGTTGAACGGTTACCTGGCAGGTAGGTAACGATCTGTCTGTTTGTATTAGCGACGATGCCAGTTTGTTCCCGGTTAAATAGGTCTGTAATTCGCGGCCAAGCGCATCGTTGCCTATGCGGCTAACCAATGATGCAGATACGCCTTGTTGTATTAATTGCCGGGCTACGTTGAGCGGGGCGCCGCCAACTTGCTTGCCATCGGCAAAGGTATCCCACAAAACTTCGCCATAGCATAACACCTGGTTGCTCATATTTTAACTTATCAGTATATGTTGCTGCAAAGCTAAAAGTTTTATGTGGCTAATTTGTGTACTTTTAAGTCATGAAGAAGTTAATAATTGCATTTTTCTTAATAATATGTGGCTTTCTTTGCAAAGCACAAGATAAAAAGGCCATTTTAAACCTTTTGGAAACGCAACGCCTGGCTTGGAACCATGGCGACCTTGAAGCTTACATGCAGGGTTACTGGCACTCCGATTCGTTATTGTTTGTAGGTAAAAGCGGCCCTAAGTATGGCTGGCAAACCACACTGGATAATTATAAGAAAGGTTACCCCGATAAAGCTGCCATGGGCCAACTGGGTTTTGATATTTTAAAAATTGAATTGCTGGACAAGACCAACGCTTTTGTTTTAGGCGCATGGCACCTGCAAAGGGATAAAGATGCGCCTGGCGGTTATTTTACACTTTTGCTGCGCAAGATTAAAGGCGAATGGAAAGTGGTGGCCGATCATTCATCATAATTGATAGACCGTTTAAACATTGGGTTTAATAAGCGGTTATAGATGAATGCAGGCATCAGCTAAAACGCCTTATGATATTAAAGAGATGCTTAGCCGCATTGCCCGCCTGATGGAGCAATACCCCAAGGCGGCTATGGTTCAATTATATAACGAAGGCTACACCTCCATGTTTGAGCAATTGCTGGCCTGTATCATTTCTATCCGCACGTTAGATGAAGTGTCCATACCGGTATCGCAGCGGTTGTTTGGTAAGGCCCGTACACCCGAACAAATATTAAAATTATCGCCACAAGAACTGGAAGGTTTGCTATACGGATCATCTTACAACGGACAAAAAGCCTTTACCATGTTGGGTATTGCCCAAACTGTAATTGAACAGTATGATGGTAACATACCTGCAAATTATGAACAACTAACCGCACTGAAAGGTGTAGGCCCTAAATGTGCCAATCTTACTTTAGGCATTGCCGCCAAGATACCTGCCGTTAGTGTTGATAGCCATGTGCACCGGGTAGTAAACCGCTGGGGCTACGTGCAAACCAAAACACCGGAGAAGAGCTTGCTGGCGCTTGAAAAGCAAGTGCCTAAAGATAGGTGGATAGACATTAACCGCTTGTTGATGCCCTTTGGCAAATATCATTGTACCGCCAATATGCCCAAATGCTCAACCTGCCCTGTTTTTGAATATTGCGAGCAAATTGGGGTGGAAAAGCACAGGTAGGGTCCGAAGTCCGAAGTCCGAAGTCCGAAGTCCGAAGTCCGAAGTCCGAAGTCCGAAGTCCGAAGTCCGAAGTAAATTGCTTAACAAGTTACGAAAAATAAAAACCACTTAGGTGAAAAGTAACTTCCTTTAACTCACAACTCACAACTCACAACTCACAACTCACAACTCACAACTCACAACTCACAACTCACAACTCACAACTCACAACTCACAACTCACAACTCACAACTCACTTCGGCTCGCCCGCTACTAACGCTTTGTTAGCCCGTTTAACCGCCAGCTCTTCTTTCCAATCCATGTAACGCTTTTTGTACCTCTTTTTCAGGATGCTATCAAAATTGCGCTGAATGGTGAGATTGTATAAGCTTTTGGCTTTAATACCCCATGATTTATCCCAGGCGCGCAGCGATATGGAGAATGAACCGTCAAGGTATTTCATCCAATGCCAAAAGCCTGTTGGCATAAACAGGGTTTCACCATGTTCTAAGATGGTCTCCTGTCCTTCAACACCGTCAAGGGCGGGGTACTTTGCAAAATCGGGATTTTCAATATCGTAATCTTCTAACGCATAAGTGGCAAAAGGAATGCAATAGAGGCGCTCGCTCCATTTTTGGTCGAATAGGATTACATGTTTGCGGCCATGAAAATGGGTGTGGAATATGTGCGCTAAATCTATATCGTAATGCAGAAACGTTACCGAACCTGCACCACCAAAAAACATGTTAGGGTACTTATCTAAAAAACCACCCATTAAATCGGTAGGCGATCGGTAATCTTCTAATAGGGCAGGAGCATGTTTAATGGGGTCGAAAAGGAAAATACGCAGATCGGTAGGTTCTTTTTGAATCAAATCAATATAATCGCCAAACTTCATCTCGGCTGCAGAAGCATTGATGGCTTTGCTCGGGTCGGCTTTTGAACTATCGTAAAGCGGCACAATTTGATCGCCCACTACTTCTTTTAAGTATTCAAAAGTCCATTTTTGTAAGGCAGGCCAAGTTTCGGTAGCCTTACGGATAACCAGCGGCTTGCGCGGCTTCAAATAATTATTGATGAAATCCTCTTTAGTAATTGTATCAACCCTATCAATCGGCGATAATTTTAAACCCATATTTTCACGACAAATTAACATACAAAACTAACCAATTTTAAACAGGGTGGCCAATAACTTTATTTCATAAGCAATTCTGTTTAAAAACAGCAAAGCCCGGCGCTCTTGGCAGCCGGGCTTTTATACTTAAGTTTAAAAATGTGCAGAGCTTAGTTAGGCATGAGCACGGTGTTCACCACATGGATAACCCCATTTTTTTGGAATACATCGGCAATAGTTACCCAAGATTTTCCGCCTTTTTCGTCAACCAGGTAAACCTTTTTACCATCTAACATGGCGGTTAAAGTGCCACCGCTAACGGTTTTTAATTCGGCTTTACCACCGCCTGCTTTAATTTTAGCTACCAGGTCGGCAGCGCTAACGCGGCCTGATACTACGTGGTAGGTTAAAATTTTGGTTAACATGGCTTTGTTCTCAGGTTTTAGCAACGTTGGAACAGTACCTTCGGGCAGTTTATTAAAAGCCTCATTAGTGGGAGCAAATACAGTAAACGGACCTGTCGATTTTAAAGTTTCTACCAGGCCTGCTTCTTTAACAGCAGCAACTAATGTGGTATGGTCTTTAGAGTTTACAGCATTGTCTACAATATCTTTGGTTGGGTACATTGGGGCACCACCCACCATTACGGTTTGTGCGTTAGTTGCGGTTGCCATAGCTACTAAAGCAAAAGCCGCGATAAATAATTTTTTCATGATAGTTAGTGTTATTTGGTAGCAATTACGGTAAACGCTTGTGCTTGGTTTTCACCATGAGCTAATAAAGCACAATTAGCGCTTTTGGGAGTACGAAAAGTGTAAATTGTTGTAAATGAGTAGATAACTATTCTTCTTCGAAAAAAAGTTCAGCGGCAATGTGATCGGCGTATAGTTTACCAGCTTGGGTAAGCGCGAGCGTTCGCCCTTGTTGGTCAAGCCAATTGCTGGTTAAAAACTGCCGGGCATTTTTGAGCATAATAGGAGAGGAGCCCGAAGCGATAACCTCCAATTTGTCTAAATTCAACCCCCAGATGGTGCGAATTGAGGTCATAATATATTCGTTTAACCGGTTGATGGTGCTCAGTTGCTCTACCTCGGCAGGGATTACATTTAATGCCAGTGCTTTTAAATACCGGGCATTGTTAGCCACGTTCCATTGCCTGGCCTGGCCGTTAAAGGCGTGTGCAGAGGGGCCAATACCTAAATAGGGTACCCCCATCCAATAATTAGAATTGTGGCGCGAATAGTGGCCGGGTTTGCCAAAATTTGAAATCTCATAATGGTCAAATCCCTGTTGCTGCATGCGCTCCATTAAACGGGTAAACTGCTCGGCGCTTTGCTGGTCGTTAACCGGTGGCGTTTGCTTTTTTTTAATGAAGGCCGCCAATGCCGTCCGCGGTTCAACCGTCATAGAGTAAGCCGAAATATGCGGTACTTCAAGATCGAACATCGTACTCATGTTATGCTCCCACTTTTCGTGCGTAAGTAGCGGATACCCGTAAATTAAATCGGTGGTAATGTTGTTAAAACCCGCATCCTGCACTCGTTTAACCGAAGTTTCGGCCTCGTTGCTGCGGTGCGCACGGTTCATCCATTGTAAATCTTCATCAAAAAAAGACTGGATACCAATGCTAAAGCGGTTAACCGGCGTTTGGCGCAGGTCTTGAACTTTCTGCGAGGTTAAATCGTCGGGGTTCGCTTCCAATGTAATTTCAGCATTACTGCTTATGGGGTGATGTTGCGCAATAGTATCGAGCAAAAAAGTGATTTCTCCGGCTTCGAGCAATGAGGGGGTACCGCCACCAAAGTAAATGGTTTCAATGTTAGCTCCGTTTAAATAATGTTTTTGCAGGGCTATTTCTTTAGCCAGCGCCTGTACAAGATCTGGCCGGTACTGCTGCGATGTACTGAAATGAAAATCGCAGTAATGGCAGGCTTGTTTGCAAAAAGGAATATGAATGTAAATGCCGGCCATGTTGATGCAAAGATACGGCTGATGATTCAATAATGAAATTGGCAAGCTTCGACGTACTGTCATATTGCCAACCCACAATAAGTCATGATTATAATTAGATTACCAAAATGTTATACTTATTTAATTCGGGTGGGTTTTATATCTTTGCATAGTGCTGCGTACTGTTATATTCATGCTTTTTTTATTTGGTTTAAGCTGTATGGAGGGGTATTCCCAAACCGCAGACTCTAACTCGTTTGTTCAGCCCGATTCGGTACCACGTCACCGCTACTATCAGCCGCCATCGGCCGCACAAACCGTGCTCGATTCTGTGGCCAATGCACTGGCTAACCGCCAATATTTCATCGGCGATTCATTAGCTAAAATTTACGTGAAAGCTCCCGACGCCCTCAGGCATAACCAGTTTTTAGACAGTATGTATAAAAGCCAGGTTTACCGCGAGTATGGCTTTTACAAGCAGCCGGGTAGGTTTAAAAGTTTAATGAGCGAAGGCAGCACCCGTCGCACGCGCGACCAATGGGTTATTGCCATCATCGCTATTTTGCTGGTATATATGGCTTTGCTTAACCGGGCCATGAGCAAGGATATTAAAAACGTACTGCAGTCATTTTATAATAACCGCATTCTCTCCCAAGTAAGTAAAGAAGAAAATCTCCTCAATTCATGGACTTTCCTGGGCTTGTTTGTGCTGTTCGGGTTTACCTTTGGCTTATTTTTATACCAGCTTACGGCATATTATGAGGTATTTTACAGTATAAGCGGGATACAGCTATTTGGCTCATTTGCTTTTCTGATTATTGCGTTATTTGCCGTTAAGCTGCTCATTTTAAAATTTTTAGGATTTGTTTTCAACGCTAACCGGTTGGTGGGGGAGTATATTTCTATTTTATACCTAACCTACTTTAATATCACATTTGTGTTTTTACCGGTATCGTTATGTTTTAGCTTGCTAGCCGCGCAATACATACCCTTTATTTTAGGCTTGGCATTGCTGCTTGTGGTGGTGATTTTTGTATGGCAATATTTGCGCAGTAGCGTAAATATTATTTCGAGCATAAGATTTCATAAATTTTATTTATTTACCTATCTTTGTGCCCTCGAAATTTGCCCCGTTTTAATACTAATTAAGGCGCTGAACAATTAGAAACTTAGGTAGTTAGAAAGATTTACTTTGGAAGATAGAAAGAAAAAGGTTAAGAGTATATTGGTTACTTTACCCAAACCTGAGAACGATAAAAATCCGTATGCTGAACTGGCTAAGAAGGCTAACCTGAAAATTGATTTTAGGTCTTTTATTCATGTGGAAGGTGTGCCTGCTAAAGACTTTCGTAAAGAAAGAATTAATCTTGCCGATTTTACCGCCGTGATCTTTACCAGCCGTAACTCTGCCGATCATTTTTTCCGTATTTGCGAAGAAATGCGTTTTGAGGTGCCTGTGGATATGAAGTATTTCTGCCTTTCAGAAACTATTGCTCTTTACCTTCAAAAGTATATTCAGTACCGTAAGCGCAAAATTTTCTTTGGCAAGCAAACCGCTGCCGACCTTGCTGAGGTTTTGAAAAAACACTCGAGCGAAAAATTCTTATACCCATGTTCTGACGTAGCCGCCGAAGAAACGCAGAAGTTTCTGACCGAAAACGGTTACAACTTTACGCCTGCAGTGCTTTTCCGCACTGTGTGCAGCGACCTGAGCGATTTGGCCGAGGTGTTTTACGATGTCATTGCTTTCTTCAGTCCATCGAGCATTCTGTCACTTTACCAAAACTTCCCCAACTTTCAGCAAAATAATACCCGCATTGCCGCTTTTGGTGCAACTACGCACAAAGCTGTTTTAGATGCAGGTTTAATTTTGGATATTCCGGCCCCTACACCAGGTGCACCATCAATGACTATGGCCATTGAGCAGTACATTAAACAAGCCAATAAGTAAATTTCTTTTTTGCGTTAATCCCGAAACAATAGCAGTATTTTTCACGTATAAAGCCTGTACTACTTGATAATTTATTGTTATTTAGTATTTTACGCTGGTGTACGCATAAACGCTATGCGTTGTAATTGCCACGAAAAATTTTATGCCATTGTGTAATAATATTTCGGGAAGATTACAGCGTGCAATATTATATTAGACGACGGAAAATTATGATAGAATTGATACAACAAGCATGAATACACGTTACTTTCTTTTGTTATTGTTAGTTGGAGGGATTTGGAGTGGTTGTAATACAAGCGACAGGGGCGAAGTGCTTGGCGTACGCAATAGGCCGTTCAGGGCAGAATTGCCCGCAGGCATGGTGTATATTCCCGGTGGCTCGTTCTTAATGGGTCAAACCGACCAGGACGTAACCTTTGCACAAATAGCACAAACCAAACAGGTTACGGTTTCTCCATTCTTTATGGATCAAACCGAAACCACAAATAGTCAGTATCATCAGTTTATTAATTGGGTGCGCGATTCTATTGCCATCACCAATTACCTTAACGATGATAAATACTACGTTAAACCGCGCGATCCTAATGCCACCAGTCGCAAGTACATCAATTGGGAATATGTAAAAAAGAACCCTATCTGGCGCAGTAACGGAAAGGGAAAAGCGCAAAGCGCCAATGCAGGTAAGCTTGATGGTATGTACTACCAGGGCGATGACCGTGTATTTGACCGTAACGAGGTTGACGTAAGCCAACTGAAGTACAATTACGCAGCCATGCAGTTACGCACCGCATCAGATCAGCGTTTTGATAAAACTAAAAAGCGGTCTGATTTTATCTACCGCGATACTGTGCCCGTTTATCCTGACACACTGGTTTGGTTGAACGATTTCTCGTATGCAGCTAACGAACCCATGGTAGAAGGTTACTTCTCACATCCGTCTTTTCAAAATTACCCGGTAGTGGGCGTTACCTGGCGTCAGGCACGTGCATACAGCATCTGGCGCTCACGTTATAACGATGCTTATAAAGATAAATTAAAACAGCCTCACCGTTTGCCTTACAGCTTACCTACCGAGGCCGAATTTGAATATGCCGCACGAGGTGGCCGTATTGGTACCGATTATCCATGGGGTGGTCCGTACATCAAAAATGCTAAAGGCTGCTTACTGGCTAACTTTAAACCTGGTCGTGGTAACTACACCGACGATGGCGGCGCTTACACCGTAAATGTGCGTTCGTACTTCCCTAACGATTATGGCTTGTTTAACATGGCCGGTAACGTATCGGAGTGGACGCTGTCTGCCTTTGATGAATCGGCTTCTACTTTCGTTCACGATATGTCGCCTACGTTTAATTACGATGCTAAAGCAACCGACCCGGAAGTACTTAAACGTAAAGTAGTGCGCGGCGGCTCGTGGAAAGATATTGGCTACTTTTTACAGAACTCTACCCGTGGTTATGAATTTCAGGACACCGCTAAATCATTTATCGGTTTCCGCCTGGTATCGCATTTCGTAGGACGCGATTTTCGCGACAAACGATAACAAACAATCAAACTCTCAAATAAACATAACATCTAACACTACAAAAACAAATTAATTATGGCTGGCAAGAAAAAATCAAAGTTCGGTATCGGTAACATTATCTCCATAGGTGCGAGTGTGGTTATTATCGGTTTGTTATTTAAAATTCAACATTTTCCTTATGCCTCGGTGCTGATTACCGTTGGTTTATTAACCGAAGCCTTTCTATTTCTTATATTAGGTTTACAACCTGAAACTACCGAGGTTGACTGGACTAAAGCTTACCCTGAACTGGCCGACGATTATGTAGGCGAACCGGTAAAAAGAGTAACTGCACCGGTACAAGCCAATACTGGCCACACTGCTGCTTTAGACAAAATGCTGGCTGATGCCAAAATAAGCCCCGAGCTTATCGGTAACCTGGGCGATGGTTTAAGAACCTTCAGCGATAAAGTATCTACCATTTCAAAAGTGGCTGATGCCGGTGCGGCAACTACCGAATTTGCCAACAAAGTAAAAGCCGCAGGCGCAAGCTACGATCACCTTAGCGTTTCTTTCGAAAAAGCTTCGGCTAACCTTAACGAAATGGCTAACTCTAACATCGATTCAAAAGCTTACCACGATCAGGTAAACAGCCTGGCTAAAAATTTATCGGCCTTAAACGCTGTTTACGAACTGGAATTACAAGATTCAAGTGCTCACTTAAAATCAATGAACAAGTTCTACCAGAACCTTTCATTAACCATGAATAACTTCAACGAGTCTTTAGAAGATTCTAAAGCGTTTAAAGAAGAAGTTGGCCGCTTAGCTAAAAACTTAGGTTCATTAAACGCAATTTATGGCAACATGTTAACTGCCATGAACCAACCACGTGCTTAATTAATTTAACTAATTAACTTTTTCACAATTAATTTAAATTAACTAAAAAGACACATGGCTGGAGGTAAAGAAACCCCAAGGCAGCGGATGATTGGCATCCTCTACCTGGTACTATTAGGTTTGGTGGCGCTAAACGTGCCCGATAACCTGTTAAATGCATTCAAGAATATAAGTAATAGTTTGGTGGCATCTAAATCGAACGTTCAAACCGGTATCGATAACACTTATGATGCTTTTGAAAAAACCAAACTTAAAGAGCAACCTGAAAGGGCAAAGCCTATTTACGATAAGGCTAAACAGGCAAGTACCATTGCTAAACAACTTGATGACTACATTGAGAGCTTAAAAGCAATACTTACCGAAAAAGCAGGCGGTATAGACGAAGCTACCGATGATTATAAAAAACGTGATGATCTTGATATTTCATCAGAAGTAATGATCAACGGTAAAAAAGCGGCAGAGCTTCGTGCTAAAATTGACGAAACACGCGAAAAGTTATTGGCCCTGCTCGATCCTAAAGAAAGAGCCGCTACCAAACTTTCCTTATCTGCAGATGCTCCAAAAAGCAAAACAGGTAATACAAGCTTAAGCTGGGAACAAGCGTATTTTGGTGATGGTATACCTATGGGTGCTGCCATGACCTCTTTGAACAAAGTACAGGCCGATGCCAAGAATGCCGAATCGGAAGTGGTTAAAAAGATCTTGGGTAAAGTAGACCAGGCGGTAGTTAACCTTGATAAGTTTGCAGCGGTTGCCGTGGCACCAAGTAGCTACATTATTGCAGGCCAGCCTTACAAAGCCGAAGTTTTCTTAACAGCTTCAGATTCTAAATCTAACCCGGAAATTATGGTAAACGGTTCGCGTTTACAGGTAGCCGAAGGCCGTGGTACTTACTCTACTGGTACCAGCGGCGAAGGTGTACGTACCTGGGTTGGTACCATCCGTGTAAGACAAAACGACGGTACTATGAAAGAATACAAAACTGCGCCTCAACAGTACCAGGTGGCTAAACCATCGGCTACGGTTGCTGCCGAAAAAATGAACGTATTGTACATTGGCGTATCTAATCCATTATCAGTATCGGCTCCGGGCATCCCTAAAGATAAGTTAAGGGTAAGCATGAGCGGTGGTTCTATCAGCGGTTCAAACGGTTCTTTTACCGCCCGTGTTAGTTCTCCGGGTACCGTTAACATCACTGTTTCGGGCGAGGCTTCTCCGGGTAAAACACAAACGCTGGGTTCTACGCAGTTCCGTGTTAAACGTATCCCCGATCCTAAAGCAGTATTTGGTGGTAAAAGCGGTGGCAGCAGTGCTACAGCAAATTTAAAGGCTCAAGATAGGTTATTTGCCAAGCTTGATAACTTTGAGTTTGATGCTAAGTTTAACGTAACCCGTTTTAGCCTGGTTGTTCAGCGCCCGCGTCAGGATCCTATTTTGGTATCTACCAGCGGTGGCGAATTATCTGGCCAAATGCGTGCTGCCATGGCTGCCATTACACCAGGTACTGTAGTTGCATTTACCAACATTATAGCTGTTGGTCCTGATGGTTCTCAAAGAGGACTTGATGATATTGTATTCAGAGCAAATTAATAAACACATATGAGACGGAAGATTTTTGTGGTGGGGCTATTGAGTTTAATTTGTTTGGGCACTTATGCTCAAAAAAGAGGTACAACGCGCAAGCGTACCACCACGGCAAACCGTAGAGCGGCTGCCGCGCAAAATAATGTGGCTAATACCACTTTTAATGCGCAACCGGTGGTTGATACAGCTAAAAAAGCCAAACCTTTTGAGCGTCCTATGGATGGCTACTTTAAAAAGGCCAACATATTAAGTGCCCGCGTAACTCCTTATGCTAACCTGCGCGAAGCTGACGTTATTTATGCCAAACGTGTTTGGCGCGAAATTGATTTGCGTGAAAAAATGAACCAGTACCTGGCCTCGCCAAAATCGCGTTTAATTGACGTGCTGATGGAAGCCGTAGAAGCTGGCGAGTTAACTGCATACGACCCTAATCCAAGTAAAGATGACCCAAGCGGTGACGGCTTTGCCGTGCCGCTAACGCCTGGTAAAGCAAAGGCCCGTTTAGCTGATAGTAGCGTGGTTGATAAATTTGACGCCAATGGCGATAAAATTGGTTCTTCCATGCAGGCTGGTGAGTTTAACCCAGACAGTGTAATCCGATTTCGTTTGAAGGAAGATTGGGTATTTGATAAGCAACGCTCGGTATTTGAGCCACGTATTATTGGTATTGCTCCTTTAATGAAACTTAAAGTGGCCGGCATTGATGCTGATTACCAGCCGGTATTTTGGGTATATTTCCCCGAAGCACGCCAGGTATTGGCCACGAAAGAAGCCGTAAGCCGTAATAACGATGCCACCGGCTTAAGTTTCGACGACGTGTTTATGAAGCGCTTGTTTGCCAGTGTGGTAGTTAAGGTTTCAAACCCTAAAGACGAGCGTATAAAGGATTACGCCCAAGGTATAGACAAGCTTTACGAATCTGAAAAGGTCAAAAAATCTTTGTTAGATTGGGAGCTGGGTTTATGGCAATATTAATACATCAATCATAGCAGTCCTATCAAGCTGTTCTATATTTTAACAAGAAGCCCCGACTTTACAGTTGGGGCTTTCTTGTTTTTATGAGTTAAAATAAAGGTTAAATAGTTTAAATGACCACAAAGCTAATTACCCTAAATACGCTTCAAATAATTAAGCTGGGACACCTACGCCGATTTCGCTTAAAATATCTACCGCCTGCACTACACTGGTTACACCCTCTACGCTAATACGCAAGGTATTCTTCACCTCTTTCATATTCACCCGGCGTGGGTTGTTCTTTACAAAGTTGAGCACCTGCATAAACGCCTGCGATTCGAAGTAGGCCGATTGCTGGTTGGTAATGAAATAACCACGCAATACGTTCTTCTTCAACGATATTTTTTCAAAACCTATCGCTTTGCCCAGCCATTGCAGGCGCAGCGTGTCGAACAAATCGTTCACCTGGCGCGGGATAGGGCCAAAGCGGTCTGTCAATTGTTTTTCAAAGGCTATGAGTTGGGTTTCGTTTTCCAGCTTGGAGAGCTCTGCATATAGGTTGTAACGCTCAGTTAAGCTGGTTACATACTCGTTAGGGATCAATATCTCCAAGTCGGTATCTATCTGCGTAAAACTGATGAACGGCCGTGGCTTTTCATCCTGAAAAACTTCTTTAAATTCTTCGTCCTTCAGCTCCTGTATGGCTTCGTCCAAAATCTTATGATACATCTCGAAACCTATCTCGGCAATAAAGCCGCTTTGTTCAGCACCTAACAGGTTACCACTACCACGGATGTCCAGATCGCGCATGGCTACGTTAAAGCCGCTGCCTAAATCGCTGAATTCTTCAATGGCGCTCAGTCTTTTGCGGGCTTCCGAAGTCAGGGTAGACAGCGGAGGACTCAGCAGATAACAAAATGCTTTTTTATTACTCCGGCCTACGCGTCCGCGCATTTGGTGCAAATCGCTCAGGCCAAACATGTGGGCGTGGTTAATAATGATGGTATTGGCATTCGGAATATCCAAACCAGCTTCGATAATGGTGGTAGCCACCAGTACATCGTACTCATGGTTCACAAACTTCAGCATTACATCTTCCAGGTCATCGCCTTCCAGCTGACCGTGGGCTATACCTATACGTGCTTTAGGCACCAGTTTTCGTATCATGCCGCCTAATTGCATCAGGTCGGCTACACGGTTATGGATGAAAAAGATCTGTCCACCGCGTTCAATCTCGTATTCTACAGCGTCTTTAATGAGCGTGTCGTTAAATACATGCAACTCGGTAACCACCGGCTGGCGGTTAGGCGGCGGGGTAGATATAATGGAAAGATCGCGCGCACCCATCAAGGAGAAATGCAGGGTACGGGGTATTGGGGTGGCGGTCAGCGTGAGGGTGTCTACATCAGCCCGCATAGCTTTCAGCTTTTCTTTAGTGGCTACGCCAAACTTTTGCTCCTCATCAATTATCATGAGGCCCAAGTCTTTAAACTTCACATCCTTGCTTACCAGGCGGTGCGTGCCAATGATGATATCCAGTTTACCCTCGGCCAGTTTGGCCAGGCTGTCTTTAATTTGTTTGTTGGTTTTAAAACGGTTAATGAAGTCAACATTACAAGGGAAGCCCTTTAATCGGTCGGTAAAGGTTTTGTAGTGCTGGGCTGCCAAAATGGTGGTAGGCACCAGTACGGCTACCTGCTTGCTATCGGCAACGGCTTTAAACGCTGCACGGATGGCCACCTCTGTTTTGCCAAAACCTACGTCGCCGCAAATGAGCCGGTCCATAGGGTGCGGGGCCTCCATGTCTTTCTTGAAGTCGTTGGTGGCCTTTTCCTGGTCGGGCGTATCTTCGTAAATGAAGCTGGCCTCTAGTTCGGTTTGTAAATAGCTGTCGGGCGAAAAAGCGTTACCCTCTTTAGTTTTACGGATAGCGTAAAGCTTGATCAGGTCGCGGGCGATGTCTTTAACTTTTTTTTTTGTAGTCTTTTTTAACCGCTCCCAGGTGTCGGTACCCAGTTTATTCATTTTAGGAACCGAACCCTCTTTGCCGCTAAATTTAGAGATGCGGTTAAGCGAGTTAATGTTCACATACAACAAATCGTTATCGGCATAAATAAGCCGAATCATTTCCTGTATTTTGCCGCTTACTTCTACTTTTTCCAAGCCGGCATACTTGCCAATACCGTGGTCGATATGGGTTACGTAATCGCCTGGTTTAAGCTCGCGTAGTTCTTTCAGTGTTATAGCCTGAGTGCGCTGGTAACCCTTACGCAGTTTGTATTTATAGTAGCGGTCAAATATTTGGTGGTCAGTGTAGCAGGCCAGTTTCTGTTCCCGGTCAATAAAACCTTCGCGAATGGAAACATTAACCGGCGTAAATTTTACCGTTTTATCAAGATCCTCAAAAATGGCATACAGGCGTTCTACCTGTTTTGGGCTATCAGTAAAGATCAGGTTCTCAATATGCTCAGCCTCGTTATTCTTGATGTTATGAATAAGCAGCTGAAAATCTTTGTTGAAAGAGGGCTGCGGACGGATATCAAAGTTAATGCTATGGTCGGCCGTGTAAAAAAACTGCTTGCCAAACTCAATTACTGCAAAATCGTGCAGTTGGTCGGCAATCATTTTCTCATCAGTAAAAGCATATTTAGGGTCTATCCAATCGGGGTTCTGGTTCTTTTCATCGGCCGATAGCGCTTTCCATAGCTGGGTTGCTTTTTTATTGCCCTCCTGAATAACATCAAGCGTAAACTGTACATCGCGTATCCAAACCTGGGTATCGCGTTCTACATACTCTAATATGGAGATGTTATTTTCAGTCAGAAACTTAGATTGTACGTTAGGCACAATGGTCACCGATTTAACCCTTTCGGCCGATAGCTGGCTCTCAATTTCGAACGTACGAATGGATTCTATATGGTCGCCAAAAAACTCTACGCGGTAAGGTAGATCATGCGAAAAAGAGAAAATATCAACAATACCCCCACGCACCGAAAACTGGCCGGGCGAGTAAACAAAATCTACCCGTTCAAAGTCATACTCTACTAAAAACTCGTTGATGAAATCAATGCTCAGTTTGTTGTTTACTGATATTTCGAGCGTGTTTTTTTCTAACGAGGAGCGGTCAATCACCTTTTCGGCAACGGCCTCAGGGTAGGTAACAATGATCTGTCCATACTCGGTAGAGTGGTTCAATTCATTCAATACCTCAGCGCGGGCCAGCACGTTGCTGCTATCGGGCTGGGTAAACTCAAACGCTTTGCGGTAACTCGATGGGAATAACAAAACCTCTTTACCGGTAAGGTTTTCAATATCGGCCTGAAAGTAGCTGGCCTCCTCGCGGTCGGGTAAAATAAAAAGCTGGTGCTTGTGCTGTAAAAAGTACAAAGCTACCGCAATGGCAGCATCGCTCGAACCAACTAGTCCGCGCAATTGCACCCTTGGGTTTTTGGAACTGTTCAATGCCTGAGCAAGCGTGGTTAAACGCTGATCGGCCTTATATCTTTCTAAAATATCGCGAATATTCAAAACAGTGCAAAGATAAGCAAAAAAGATGCCGTGAGGTGAGAGTAAAGAGTACAGTGTCAAGAATACAGACGATGGCAGGTCAATATGACTTATTCTGTACTCTTAACTCTGTATTCTTGATTCCGTTCTAAAACAAATCGACTGCAATATTCCTTTTACCCTATATAACGATACTAATTATACCAACTTAAACAAGAAATACAATGAAAAACGCACTTGCATCCGGAATAATCATAGGTATTTTAAGCGGCTTATGGCTGTTTATAATGCGTTGGGCCGGTTATACTACTTTTAACGATCAGGTTGCACCTATCGAATACGTTTCAATTATCATCCCAGTATTAGGCTTGTTTTTGGGGCTAAAAAGCTACCGCGACCACGACCTTGGCGGTAAAATGGGCTTCCTCGAAGGCTTAATTCAAAGCTTTAAAATATTACTGGTAGGCGGAGCCATAGCTGCTTTCGGCGGATTTATCTACGTGAATTACGTAGAGGTAGAACACAACACCCGCGATTTTTCGGGCCGTTTATTTGGTGCTTTGCTTATTGGTGTGTTATCTTCACTGGCTGCAACCTTGTTATTAATGAACAAGTCGAACCATAGTGTTGATTAAAATCTTAAAGAAAAATATTGAACTCATATTTTGGCTAACGGCATTGCTGTCGTTAGCCATTTTCAATCCTGCTTCCCAAATCCATTTTTCACTTTGTGTTTTTAAACTGTTGGGCGTTACGTGGTGCCCGGGTTGCGGAATAGGCCATGCCATCAGCTGGCTTTTACATGGAAATTTACATGCCTCTTTTAAAGCACACTGGTTGGGCCTACCGGCACTGGCCATTATTTTTTACAGGATTTATAGCCTCATCTTAATGCAAATGTTTACTTTTAGGGAACTTAACCTAAAAGACCATGGAGTTTAATTATTACGCCACGTTTTCGGGAATCACACCCGAAGAGATGGCCTACCTTCAACAAGCTACCGCCAACATGAGCGAGGCGCAACACCGCAATTTTTTAATGATCTATAGCGGCAAACGGAAATCTGCACAGGATATACTTATATTTACATTGCTGGGTTTTATTGGTATTGCAGGCATACAACGCTTTATTATAGGCCAGGTGGGCATGGGTATTATCTATTTTTTAACCGGTGGATTTTGTTTCATAGGCACTATTGTAGATCTGATTAACCACAAAGGCCTGGCCGATGATTATAATCGCCAAATGATTTACGAGAGTGTTAATATTGCTAAGATGAGCAGTATGTAAACCCCTCCTAATCCTCCCTGGTAGGTAGGACTTAAAATTTAATAATAATTTAAAGATATTCAAAAAGCCCTCCCTCTCGGGGAGGGTGGGGAGGGGTTGATGAAACTTAACGAACTAACTACTTACCTGGAAAGTATAGCACCGCTGGCTTACCAGGAAGATTACGATAATTCGGGCCTCATAGTAGGCAACGGCAACCAGGAAATTACCCAGGGGCTCATCTCTTTAGATTGTACCGAAGCTGTGGTTGATGAAGCTATCCGTACAGGGTGTCAGGTCATTATATCGCATCATCCTATCGTTTTTAAAGGTTTGAAAAAGTTTAACGGCAAAACCTATGTAGAACGCGTGGTAGAAAAAGCCATCAGGCACAATATTGCCCTGTATGCTATTCACACCAATTTAGATAGCGTAATGGATGGGGTAAACGCCCGCATTTGCCAGGTATTGGGATTGAAAAATCCGCGCATACTCTCTGCCAAAAACGGCATCCTTAAAAAGCTGGTTACCTACGTCCCTTTAAGCCATGCGGCTGCTGTGCGCGATGCCTTGTTTAAAGCTGGCGCCGGTAACATTGGCGATTACAGTGAATGCAGCTTTAACGCCGAAGGTATGGGTACTTTCAAGGCAGGGCAGGATACCAACCCCTATGTGGGACAGCCCGGCGAGCAGCACCACGAAGCCGAAACACGTATTGAAACCATTTATCCGGCTCACCTGGAAAGTAAGATATTGATGGCTTTGTTCCTCAATCACCCTTACGAGGAAGTGGCTTACGACTTATACACTTTAACCAACCAGTACCAGCAGGTAGGCGCGGGCATGATAGGGGAGTTAGAGATGCCCTTGAGCGAAACCGACTTTTTGGGAAGTGTTAAAGCTAACTTAAAAGCAGCGGTTATACGCCACACCCAACTTACAGGCAAACCTGTAAAAAAAGTGGCTGTTTGTGGTGGCTCAGGCGGCTTCTTGTTAAAGCAGGCTATAGCTGCTGGTGCCGATGTTTTTGTAACGGCCGATTACAAGTACCACGAGTTTTTTGATGCCGAAGATAAAATTGTAATTGCCGATGTGGGACATTTTGAAAGTGAGCAATTTACCCAGCACTTATTGTATGAAATAATACAGAAAAAATTTAGTAACTTTGCCGTCCGTTTAACAGAAATTAATACAAACCCCATAAAATATTTTATTTGATGGAACAAACCATAGAACAGAAGCTGAAAGCTTTATTTGACCTGCAAACAATTCACACTAAAATAGACAAAATTCGCCAGATAAGAGGAGAGTTGCCTATGGAAGTGGCTGATTTGGAGGATGATGTAGCCGGCCTCGAAACCCGCATCCAAAAAATAAAAAATGAACTGGATGATTTAGAGGATGATATTGTAACCCGCAAAAACCTGATCCGTGATGCACAGGCCAATATCAAAAAATACGAAACTCAGCTTAACGAGGTAAAAAACAACCGTGAGTATGATGCAATTTCGAAAGAAATTGAAATTCAGGGTTTAGATATCCAGGTGAGTGAGAAAAAGATACGTGAGTTTGGTTTTGAGATCTCTTCAAAAACCCAGATCTACGAAAAGGCACTTGCCGATTTAGAAGGTCGTAAAAATGACCTGGACGCCAAGAAAGCCGAGTTAGGTACTATTACCGCCGAAACTGAAAAAGAAGAAAGCGAATTGAATGCCCAGGCCGAAAAAGCTATCCCAACTATTGAAGAACGTTTGCTAATTGCTTACAACCGCTTGCGTAAAAACGCTAAGAACGGTTTGGCCGTAGTAACTATTCAGCGCGATTCTTGCTCTGGTTGCTTTAACCAAATTCCGCCTCAGCGCCAGTCAGACATCCGTCAGCGTAAAAAAATTATCGTTTGCGAGCACTGCGGCCGTATTTTGGTTGACGAGCAAATGGGTGTTGAAGAAGAGCAAACTGCATAATCAACTTTAATAAAAATGATATAAGGCGCCTAAAAGGCGCCTTTTTTGTAATGACAAAATATTTTCTTCCGTTAAGTATTCTTCTGCTCATTAGCTTTAAAGCCAGTGCTAATTTTGACGTGAACGCCAATTGTATACAGGCGTATAAAAATATCCTCAGCTTTAAGCTTTCGGCCGCACGCCAGCAAATTGACCGCGAAAAGGCCACCCATCCGCAAAATGGTTATGCCCTATTGCTCGATAATTATTACGATTACTTTTGGATGTTAAGCACCGAAAGTAAAAGTGATTACGACCGCCTTAAAGGAAACAAAGCCGATAGGTTAGATAAGCTGGAGGATGAAGATAAAGCATCGCCCTATTACAACTTTGCGCTGGCGCAGGTACAATTACAATGGGCCTTGCTCAACAGCCGCTTTGGCGATAATACCACCGCAGGTTTTGCCATTAATAGAGCCTACCGTTTGTTAAACGATAACCAGAAAAAGTTCCCCGCGTTTTTGCCCGATGATATTCCTTTAGGGGTAGTGACCGTAGCTTTAGGCGCCTTGCCCGATGGCACGCTGAAAAGTGTATTAAACGTTTTTGGTATTAAGGGCAATATTAGTAACGGTATAAATTTGTTGCAAAGCGTAACCGCCCGTTTGCCGCAATCTGCCTATGCCATGTATTACGACGAGGCGGTATTTTATACCACCTACCTGCAAGCCGATGTGGTTAACGACCCGCAGGCTTATACCAAGATGCAGCAATATACTGCCCGTATGGATAACGGTAGCTTGCTCAAAAGCTATATACAAGGTTATATAGCGCTACGTACAGGGCACAGCACCGAGGCTATAAAATATTTTGATAAACGCCCCGAAGGTAATGAATACCAACCTTACCCATACCTCGATTACCTCACCGGCCTTGCCAAAATGAATATTTTGGATAATACGGCCAACAATTATTTTAACAAGTTTTTGCAAACCAATAAAGGGGTAAACTTTATTAAAGATACTTACCTGCACCTGGCCTGGGATGCCCTGCTGGATGGAAACATTAAGCGGTATGAAGCCTTTGCCCAATTAGCCAAAACCAAAGGGTACATTTATAACGAAAAAGATAAGCGCGCATTAACCGAAATTGCTGATCCGCAATATAACCCAAACCTGCTGCGTGCCCGCCTTTGGTTTGACGGAGGCTTGTATGAAAAGGCCCTGGCGTTATTGAAAGATAAAAACGCTGATAATTACTCCACCGTACACGACAAAGCCGAGTACTATTACCGCCTTGGCCGGGTATATGATGCCTTGCAGCGAGATAGTAACGCTTTGGTTACCTATCAGCAGGCTATTAACACAGGCAAAGGTACCTCGTATTATTTTGCGCCCATGTCGGCCTTAAAGATGGGTAACTTGTATGAGCAGCGTAAAGATAGCAACCATGCGATCAGTTATTATAATATGGCCATTGGCTTTAAAAACCATCAGCAGGAAAACAGCATCGAGCAAAAAGCTAAAGAAGGTTTAAAGCGTTTAAAGCAGTAAAGCTACATTACTTTGTTGCCTGCAAAACAATGTAAGGCGATAGTGCCTTACTTTCCATCGGCACCGCTTTAGTAAACACTTTACCGGCAAACCATAAGGCTTTTAAGAAACCTCTGGTAAAGCCGCTTTGCTGTTTCATGTTTTCCAGCCAGAGCGAAAAATGACCGTAGTAATAAGCTTCAACCTGTTGTAAGCCCAGTTCTTTACAATAAGCGGCAAGCTGTGCGGGGTTCATGCTGTCGATATTGTGCTTATTATAATTATCCATATCATAGGTGCGCTGCACCCAGCCGTTAAGGCCTGTAAAATTGGGTAGTGTAATAAAGAGCGTGCCGCCAGGTTTTAAAAATTGCAGGTGGCGGGCAATAATATCTTTGGTATCCTGAAAGTGCTCTATCAATCCGCAAGATAATACAAGGTCGTATTGCTGCAGTGGCTCATGTTTAAATAGGTCGCCCTCTATAACTTTTACATCGCCGGTGGTAAGCTGGTTAGCGGCTAATACCTCGGTTAGTACGGGTTGGTGCACATAAAAGTCGAACAGGGTGGTGTCCAGCCCGAAATACTTCTTTAAAAAAATGGCATAATAGCCCGGGAAGCCACCTAATTCAATAGCTGTTTTAATATTCTTATTGGCCAGCAGCTTTTTAAACAACTGGTGAAAAGTGTAATTAACCGGTACAGCAAAAGCCAGGTCGGTTTTAGATTCCCAGTAATTAGCCCAAAATTTTCGGTCGGTGAGTTCGTTGCTCATTAGCTTGCAAAGAAAATAAAAATAAAATAAAGCCCCTCCTAAATACTCCCCGGGAGGGAGGACTTTTTTAATCTTCATACAAGCCTCCCTCCCGGGGAGGGGTGGGGCTTATTTCAATTGCTTCATAATTTCCTGTATGGCTTTATCCAGTTGTGGGTCTTGGTTGTTCACCCGGTCAGTAAAGCTGGTTTTGATATAGATGTCGGGTTTCACACCTTCTTTTTCAATGTCTTTACCATCTAAGGTATAACAGCCCCAGGCTGGTATGCGGTAGCTCGAGCCATCTACCAGGCCTTTAGCGCTCGTGAAAATGATCCAGCGGTAAGTTTCGGTGCCAATAATTTTGCCTAAGCCTAAAGCTTTAAAGCCTTGGGCGGTCATTTCGCCATCGCTCAGGGTTTGCTCGTTTACCAACAAAATAATAGGTTTAGCCGCCGGTGCAAAGTTAGGTTGCGGCGTACGCTCGCCTCCGCGGTATTGCCATTGCAGGTAAGGTCGCTGCGATAGAAATTTCAATACATCATCGTGTACGTTGCCGCCCGTATTATATCGTAAATCAAGAATGAGGGCATCTTTCTTATACGCATCATCCACCATATCTTCCAGGAAGGTTTCTAACGCACCTGTCGACATGTCTTTCATGTGTGCGTAAGCAATGCGGTTCTTGCTTTTTTGGGTTACTTCTTTGCGATTATTATCTATCCATTCATCGTACAAATTGGTTTTGAAACGGGCCGCAGCTTCGGGATGGATTTTTACTGTAACTACCGTACCCTGGCGGTCGAAAGTTAGTTCTATCTCTTCATCCAGCGAGGGTTTGGTAAAGTAATAGTTACGGTCCTGTTTCTCATCAACGGTTACACCGTTTACGGCTTTGAGCCTGTCGCCGGCTTTTAAGTTAACTCCGGTACGGTCGGCATTGCTCATATTAAGTACTCGTACTACGCGGTACGGGTCGTTATCGTCAAACACAATACCGGTTTCCATCGTTCGGTAGCGCAGGTTGGTACGCTCTTCCATACCCGAGGTATTGAAGCCCATATGCGACGAATTTAATTCGCCCAGCATATCTTCTAGCAGTAAACGCAGGTCGGCACGGTTGTTTAGGTAAGGCAGGTAGGTGGCGTAAACATCATGTATCTTGTTCCAATCGGCGCCATGAAAATTGCCGTCGTAATAGTTTTCTTCCAAGCCGGCCCAAGCCTCGTCAAACATCTGCTTAAACTCACTTTCGAGGTTGCGGTTAAAACGGTAGCTTAATTCAACCTTATCTATCTTATTCTGGTCTAAATTTAACTTATACAAGTTACCGTTGCTGCCCAGCAGATAATACTTATCGCCGCCGTTTAAAATATCGTAACCAAAAATATCGGCACCGGCCAGTTTTTCGGTTTTAGCACTCTCAAAGTTTTCGAGGGTGGTACGGTAAACGGCGGGTTTGCCTTCATTTTGGGCAGAGAGGTAATAAACCAAGGTTTTATCGCCTTTTTGTATCACATAGGGCGAATTTTGGCTACTAAAATCAGGACTGATGCGTTCCAGCCTTTTCATAATGTCGCTGGTGTTGATCACCATAACGGCAGGAGCCTTCGGTACAGGTTGTTCAGATATTGGCTTTTTGGCCGCACCTTTCTTTGATTTGCCTTTATCCGTCACCGCAGGTGCATCCGGCTTTTTCTCTTCCTTAAACAGGTCACGAAATTTATCCAAACGGAAAGCCTCATCAAACTTTTGCAGCGGCATGCGGTAAATATGCGCATCCTTTGAGCCATACGGGTATTCGGGCTGCGTGCGCGACGAGGTAAAGTATAGATACTTGCCATCGGGCGACCAGTAAGGTTCTGACTCGGTGACACCGGTGTTGGTTAAGTTAATGGTTTTGCCGCCTTGCACATCGTAAACAAAAATATCCTGCTCAAAGTTGCGGTGCGCCGTGTAAGCCACATACTCGCTATTAGGCGAAAAGTGAGGTTGCGAATTTTGAAATCCCCAGATCTCATCTTTGGCAATGGTCTTGCTGGCCAATGATTTTAAATCGATGATACGTACTTCATCACGGCCGCTCAGGTACACACCCTGGGTACGGGCTTTGTTCATGCTGAGTAAACGGTTGCTGCGTTTATCGGCAGTGAGTTGCTTGGGTTTCGCAGTGCCATCGGCAGGGATTGTGTACCAGTTGGTGTAACCGCCTAAAGTTTGGGTGTAAATTACGGTGCGGTTATTGGCCAAAAACTTAGCCTCGGTAACACGTTCGCCGCTGTTGCGCTCAATTTTGCGAACAAACTTACCATCGGCATCGCTTACAAATAATTCGCCGCGCGATACCATGACCAATTTCTTACCATCGGCAGAAAGATCGGCCGATTCTATTTTGCCGGCAATGTCAAACTCTTGGTCTTTGGGCAGTACATTGTTGCGTGCCAGTCCAAAACTTAGCTTTTGCGTTTGCTTGGTAGCTACATCGTAAACGTGCAGCTGGTAGTCTTTTTCAAATACCACCTTGCGGCCATCGGCACTTACAAAAGGGCGCTTAATAGAGGTGGGGAATTGCGTTAGTGCGGTTTTTTTACCGTTGACGAAGGTATAGAGATTGTATTCGCCGTTGGCTTCGTCAGAAATGAAGTAGATATTACCCTTGCTGTCTATGGTTGCGCCGTAATCCTTGCCAATCCACTTAGTGTACTGTTTGTAGGCTTTGGTTTTGGGGTTGTACGATTGTATGTCGGGGTTGTAATCGCCTTTGTAGTGCTTACGCTGCGGAAAACGGTAACTTTCCCAGGTGTTGCCAAAAAACAGTTCGCCGGTTTGCGGGTGTGGTACCACGCCGTGTATGGTGTTAAAATAATTATCAAACACGCGTACAGGGGTGCCGCCGGTACGTGGAACATTGTAAGCTGCAAAGCTATTATACCGGCCCGAAGTGAAATAAATAGATTTGCTGTCCCAACTCCAACTGTCAACCTCGTCGCCCGACTCGTGGTAGGTAAGCTGTTTGATTTCACCACCAGCCATGGGCATTACATAAACATCGCTGTTGCCAAACTGGTTAGACGAAAACGCCAGCCATTGCCCATCAGGAGATACCCGCGGATTGGTTTCATTACCTTGCATGGCCGTTAAGCGCATGGCCGACTGTCCTTTGAGATCAGCTTTCCACAGGTCGCCTTCGTAGCTAAAAATCACTGTGTTGCCATCTGGCGTTAAGGTAGGATAGGCGGTAAAGTAGCTGGCCGGTTGTTGAGCATACAACCAGCATGGAAGGGCAGAGAGTAAAAAAAATGCAGCGTAAATTTTTTTCATATGATGGTTTTAACAGATTGCTGTGCTATAAAATGTATTTTTGAAACATGCTAAATGTAGTGCACATAAACACTTATGATGGTAACGGCGGTGCCGGCAGGGCTTGCCTGCGGCTAAACAACGCATTGCTTGCCGAAAATATTAATTCCAAAGTAATTGTGCACTATAAGTTTGGCAAAAACCCGTCGGTGTTAACGTTTAACAGTACGGCAATTCAAAAAGCCTATACGGCAGCTACCATTGTGGTAGAGCGTTTGCTGGCCAAACGTTTACTCAAACCCATGAAACGCACACCGTTTTCGTTTACATGGTTTGGCCGGTCGGTAATTCATCACCCCGATGTAAAGGCGGCCGACGTGATACACCTGCACTGGGTAAACCATAGCTTTTTAAATCCTGCTCATTTGGCCGAGTTAGCCAAGTTGAATAAACCTATTGTGTGGACCTTTCATGACAGCAATGCCTTTACTGGCGGCTGTCATGTACGTTATACCTGCGATCATTTTTTGCGCCAGTGCGGCCATTGCCCACTATTGAAGAAAGCCGATGCCGACGATGCTTCACACAAAATATGGGCACAAAAACACGAGGCTTACCAGCAGTTGAAGTTTAATATAGTAGCTCCCAGCAGTTGGATGCTGAGCTCCGTGCTGATGAGTAGTTTGATGCAGGATAAGCCTGCCTTACAGGTACCTAACACCCTTGAAACTGATATTTTTAAACCAACTGATAAAGCACAAGCTAAAAAGCAATTAGGTTTGCCCGAAGATAAATTCATTTTCCTGACCGGCTTTATGCCATCGCGTAAGGATATGCACAAGGGAACAAGCTATTTGCTGGAAAGCTTAGAGCTCTTGAAAGAAAGATTAGGCGTAAACGCGCAACAGGTAGAACTGGTGGTTTTTGGTAACCGCAACGCGAAGGATGTGCCCGATTTTTCTTTCAAAACCAGTTTTTTAGGTACTATTAATGATGATGCTAAACTGGCCATGTGCTATGCCGCTGCCGATGCTTTTTTGATTCCATCGCTCGAAGATAATTTGCCTTATACCGTAATGGAAAGTCTCTCTTGCGGTACGCCTGTGGTGGCCTTTACCACTGGTGGCATACCCGATATGGTGCAGCACCTGCAAAACGGTTACCTGGCCGAATACCGTTCTGCTAAAAGCTTTGCCGATGGTATGGAGTGGGCCATTAACCACGAAAATGCTACCGCCTTGCAACAGCAGGCCCGCCAAACGGTGATGGATAAATTTGCCGAGCCTGTAATTGCCCAAAAGCATATACAATTATATAACCAGTTAGTGGAAAAAGCGCAGCCGGGAGGGGTCAATGTTTAAGCCCAAGTTGAGTGTAATTACCATAGTGTACAATAACGTGCGCCATATTGAGCGTACCATGTTATCGGTCATCAATCAAACTTACAGCAACATTGAGTACATTTTAGTTGATGGATTTTCTACCGATGGTACGCTGGAGATTGTGCAGCAATACACTAGCCAGATAGAAACCCTTATTAGCGAAAAGGATAAAGGCATTTACGATGCCATGAACAAAGGGCTGGCTGCAGCCACCGGCGATTACGTGATCTTTATGAACTCAGGCGATGAGTTTTATGCACCCGATACCGTAGCGCAGGTTTTTTCCACAGTCGCTGATGCCGACATTTACTATGGCGAAACCGAAATGATTGATGAGGTAGGTAACAGCTTAGGGCAGCGCCGCCATAAAGCACCCACACAGTTTACCTGGCGCCATTTTAAATATGGCATGAGTGTTAGCCACCAGGCCATTTACATTAAGCGCTCGCTAACGCAGCCTTATGACACGCAGTATGAACTAAGCGCCGATATTGACTGGATATTGCACGCCGCCAAAAAGGCTGAAAAGATCGTGAACGTGCACAGGTATGTTGCCAAATATTTGGTGGGAGGCATGTCTAAACAAAGGCATCAGCAAAGTTTGAAAGAGCGCTTTGCCATTATGCGCAAGCATTACGGGTTGTTACCTACGGTGTTTAACCATGCGGTTATTGCTTTTAATTTGGGTTGGTACTGGTTGTTAAATAGGCGGACTAACGATTAAATACACAAGAATCTTCATTGCGATGTACAAAGCAATCTCAGTATAAGCTTGTGCATTTTGAACTTTGTTTAGTGCTGTTAAAGTTACTTCGTCTCGCTCTTGGCCGCGAGAGGCCCATTACTTTTTGTCTTGATACAAAAAGTAACAAAAAAATCAAGCCATCGCAATCCCTGCCTTTGCCCACAAGGCCAGCTCCCGGCCGGGTGCGCTGGCAGCCCTGCGCTTTCTGGGAGTTGCTTTAGGCATGAAATTTTAATGCGTTTCCACTTTAAATTTCTCTAACAGTACTTTTATGTCCAGGCTATTATTCAAATCTTCGGTGTCTGCTTTATCTTCTTCGTCGGGTTCGCTGGCAAAGTCGGCGGGGTTATATTTGAAGATGCTCCAGTTGCCTTTGTGGTATTCAAGAGCGGTGAGGCTTTCTACCCAATCGCCAGAGTTAAGGTAGAGTACCGAGCCGGGGGCATCGGTAGCCTTAATGGTGCGGATATCGGCGTGGTGGATGTGGCCGCAAATTACATAGTCGTACTGCTTATCTACCGCTAAATCGGCCGCGGTTTGTTCAAAGTGGTTAATGAATTTTACCGCATCTTTAAACTTGCCTTTTATCTTTTGCGAGAAACTCATTTTTTGCCTGCCCAGTGTCGTAAGGAACCAGTTAACCATACTGTTCAGGATAATTAATGTATCGTAACCTACGGCACCTAATTTGGCCAGCCATTTAGAGTGCTGCATGGTAACATCGAATACATCGCCGTGAAAAATCCAGGCTTTTTTATCATCAACGTCTAAAACCAGTTTATTAAGGAGTTGAAATTTGCCCAGGTTAAAATCGGCAAACTTGCGCAGCATTTCGTCGTGGTTGCCGGTAAGATAATAAACCGGAATGCCTTCGGTCACAAATTTGAGCAGTCGGCGCACCACCTTCATGTGCGATTCGGGCCAGTACGATTTGCTGAATTGCCAGATGTCGATAATATCGCCGTTAAGAATTACTTGTTTGGGGCGGATGCTTTTGAGGTAGCGTAGCAGCTCCTTAGCCTGGCAGCCATAAGTGCCCAGGTGCACATCAGAGATCACTACAATATTAACGTCGCGTTTGGCCATTACGGGTTTTTAAACGTAAAGCGTTATCAGGGCACCTGCGGGCAGGTACGTCAAAATAAAGGTTAACTCAACGTAGTTGCAGGGTTTATTCGTCTTCATCATCTTCCTTTACACTCAGCTCGTAAGGGCTTAGGTAAAAGGCGGCGAGTAACAAAAGTAAACCAGTAACTATCAGGTATGGAAACTCGATATTCATAATAACAGGATAAAAGTCAGGTATTTAAATTACTTCACTGTTAAGACTCTGTTAAATGTACGATAGTTACTTATGTGGAAAACTTTTTTGAATGTTGCTTAACTGCTTTAAATGATGGCGGGTATGCATACGGATAAATTTGATCCATTGCGCAGCCGTAAGCATGCCCAGGCCGGGATGTGCTACTTTGCTATCTTCGGGTGCATGCCCTGCCAGGTGTGCAATTTCGTCTACCCGTTTGCGTAGTTTTATAATAAGATTACGCGCATCCTCTTTAGATATTTTCTTGGTAATAGCGTCCAGAGCTGCAGGTGCTTTCCGTTTACCGGGTGGAAACTGCCCCAGTAAAAACACGATCATTCCTTTCAGGTTTAGCCCCTTACTAGTAATAACCCCTGTTTTTCGGCAGCACTTTTCGGCCGCTATAGACGAACCCAGGTTAGCCTGCATAATATGCGAATACACCTCGGCATAACTCCAGCCACCTATCGGCGGTGTTTCGGTAAACTGCTCGTCGGGTATCTCATCCAACCATTGGCGATACTCATCGAGCGCGGAATTGATCTTTTGGTGTTCTTCGGCTATATTCATAACAAGCGTGTTAATTCGTCCAAACTATGTACTTGCACCGGCACATCATTCGGTTTGGGTGCATGAAGTGGGTTGAAATAGATAGCATCCATACCAAAATTTAATGCGCCATAAATATCGGCTTCCAGGCTGTCGCCTATCATGATGCTTTCTTCTTTGGTGGCCCCGGCCAGTTTGAGGGCGTGGTCAAATATACCTTGACGTGGTTTGTTAACCCCTACTTCTTCCGAAATGATGATATGCTGAAAGTATTTGAGCAGTCCCGAACCGGCAAGCTTCACATCCTGCGATTCGCGGAACCCGTTCGAGATCAGGTGCAGCGTATATTTATTTTGCAGGTAGGTCAGTGTTTCGTGCGCATGCGGGAAAAGATTGGTTTTAGTAGGACACAGCTTTACATAGGCATCTTCAAAGGCTACCGGCATAGCGTCGGGCGGCAGGCCTAAATCGGTAAAGGTTTTGCTGAAGCGGGTTTGGCGTAGCGTTTCCTTGTCAATTTTACCCAGGTGATAATCGGCCCATAGGGCATGGTTGTTACGGGTGTAAGTAGCAATAAATTCTGCAGCCGATGATAGTCCTAAAGTTTCTAAGTTGTGCAATACGAACAACTCGTGTAAAGCTTCTTCGGCATTGCGGTCAAAATCCCAAATGGTATGGTCGAGGTCGAAGAAGATATGTTTTTTCATTTCAGGAGGTATGGTGTTCGCTTTCGGAGTTAATGATACAAAAATTGTTATTTCGGCTCACACTCAGAAATAATTATTCATCGGCAAAATAGCGAACCCAATTTTAGTAAACCCTTATTCCGCTTAAACGTTTCACATGATACATATCATCCATCATTATGAAACTATTTCAAAACGCAATAACCAAACTTACAGGAGCTAAAGCCATTGGTGCCGAAGCTATTGGTGCAAGGGTCATAGGTGCATCGGCAGTTGGTGCCTCGGTGCTGGGTGCTTTTGCATTGGGTGCCATAGCAGTTGGCGCTATCGCTATAGGCGTAGTAGCCATAGGCCGGGTGGGTATCAAACGTATAGTTATTAAAGAGCTGAAAGGGGGTACACTTACGGTAGATAAGTTATTGGTAAAGCAAAAGGGAGAAGCGCAAGTTTAATCACCCTTCCCGGTTTAACAATCGAGGACTATACCTTCTCTCCAAACGCTAAATCGCCTGCATCGCCCAAGCCGGGTACAATGTAAGATTTGGTGGTCATTTCTTCATCAACGGCGCCAATCCATAAACTGGCCATCGGCAGGTTGGCGCGTACATGCTCTACACCCTCGGTGCTGGCAATTACGGCGGCTATGTGCAAGGCTTTCAGCTGGTACTGGCCCATTAGTTCTTTACATACTTGCACCAGGCTTTGCCCGGTGGCCAGCATAGGGTCGCATATGATGAGCGTTTTGCCGTCCAGGTCGGGTGTGGAAATGTGTTCTAACTGAATTATGAAAGTGCCGTTCTTTTTTACCTTACGGTAAGCCGTTACAAAAGCCGATGGCGCTTGGTCAAACACGTTCATGAATCCCTGGTGAAACGGAAGTCCGGCCCGCAGTATGGTGCATAATACCGGCTGTTCAGCCATTATATTTACCTGTGCTACGCCTAAAGGTGTTTGCACCTCTACCGCTTCGTAATTTAGGCCTTTGCTTATTTCATAGGCCAGCACTTCGCCAATGCGTTCCAAATTACGCCTGAAACGCATACGGTCGAGCTGTAATTGAGCATCGCGCAGCTCAGCCAGGTACTGGTTGCATACGGTGTTGGTTTCGTTTAAGATGAAAAGCATATGGATAGTGAGTTAGTTCGATAAATAATTTCCGTCAAAGTCCCAATGGTATTTTCTGTATTCAAAATCAGTTACAAATATACCTTCATCGGTAATTCTGAAATCCTGTTTGCTATCTAATGTTAAAAATATATCCGCGCCTCCCTGACTCCATACAATTTGGCCATTAGGACTTACTCGCGATACTTCCATTTCACCATGTATTATATAATCGCTTTTATACTTAAATATTTGAAAACAAGTCGCCATGTCGGCTTGAGTGTTCCAATGCAATGTTAACTCCGGAATAGATAAGCAAAATAATGTGTCGCAACAGCACATCACTAATCTGTCTTCATCATAAACAAAAGAAGTTTCACTAACACGCGTACCGCCTCCTGTTGCACCAACCAACACCTTCTTCAATAATGTATCATACTCGTAAACTTCGATAGCAATCATTGAGGTGGGGCGGTACTCCGTATCAAAGAAGTAAACGGTATCATATTGCTCTGCATTGTCAGTTGACCATGGTTTATAAGTCGAATTATCTTTTAGCTTTACATGGTAAGTTTGTGTGTTGAAACTATGCATTCAATTGGCTTATTGTCTTTGTAAATATAGAATAATCGACTACGTTTTAATCATAGTTATGTATTCATTTTAAGAATGGCAAACTATAATTATATTAAAAACGTTTTTATCATATTTATGGCAATGCTATCAAATTTAGTATTTTTCATTAAAGGGGTTGCTGTTTTTTCGTATCTTTATACTACATGGATTTTAAGATCAATTCTAATTATATACCATCCGGCGATCAGCCTGAAGCCATTAAACAGTTAGTTACCGGCTTAGAAAGTGAGCAATACCAAACGCTGCTGGGTGTAACCGGCTCGGGTAAAACTTTTACCATTGCCAATGTTATTGAACAAACGCAGCGCCCTACTTTAATATTAAGCCATAACAAAACCTTGGCGGCGCAGCTTTATGGCGAGTTCAAGCAGTTCTTCCCCGAAAATGCGGTGAACTACTTTGTGTCATACTACGATTATTACCAGCCGGAGGCGTTTATTCCCTCCTCAAATACTTATATAGAAAAAGATCTGCAGATCAACGAGGAGATAGAGAAGCTGCGTTTGCGTACTACCTCGGCATTAATGTCGGGCCGCAGAGATGTAATTGTGGTGTCGTCTATTTCCTGCATTTATGGTATGGGTAACCCTGAAGATTTTACCAACTCCATTTTCAAGTTTGCCGTTGGTACCCGCATTAGTCGTAATGCCTTTTTGCACCGACTGGTCGAAATTTTGTATGCCCGCACTACGGCCGATTTTAAACGTGGTACTTTCCGTGTGAAAGGCGATACGGTGGATATTTATCCGGCGTATCTCGATTATGCTTACCGTATCTCTTTTTATGGCGATGATATTGAGGAACTAAGCAGTTTTGACCCGCAAACCGGTAAAACGGTGGAGAAAATGCCAAGCATGGTGTTGTTTCCGGCTACGCTGTATGTGGCACCGCGCGACAGGTTTACCAACAGCATTTGGGCCATTCAGGAAGAACTGGAAATGCGCAAGCAGCAGTTTATCGACGAAAAACGTTTCCTGGAAGCCAAGCGCCTCGAAGAACGAGTGAACTACGATTTGGAAATGATGCGCGAACTGGGTTACTGCTCGGGTATCGAAAACTATTCTCGCTTTTTTGACGGCCGTAAGCCGGGTATGCGCCCCTTTTGTTTGCTGGATTATTTTCAGGATGATTACCTCATGGTGATCGACGAAAGTCACGTGACCGTGCCACAAGTGCGGGCTATGTATGGCGGTGATAGATCGCGCAAGATCTCGCTGGTAGAATATGGTTTCCGCTTGCCTGCGGCGATGGATAACCGTCCGTTAAACTTTGAAGAATTTGAACGGCTGGCCCCGCAAACCATTTATGTGAGCGCCACCCCCGGCGATTTTGAATTGGAAAAATCGGGTGGGGTAGTGGTAGAGCAGGTAATACGCCCTACGGGATTGTTAGACCCGCTGATTGAAATTCGCCCTATTATTAACCAGGTGGATGATTTGCTGGATGAGGTAGACAAGACCATTAAAATGGGCGACCGCATTTTGGTAACCACGCTCACCAAGCGCATGAGCGAGGAGTTGGCCAAATACATGGACCGCCTGGGCATCAAATGCCGCTACATTCACTCGGAAGTAAAAACTTTAGAACGGGTTGAGATTTTACGTGGCCTGCGTTTAGGTGAGTTTGATGTATTGATAGGAATCAACTTATTGCGCGAAGGTTTGGATTTACCGGAGGTATCGCTGGTAGCTATTTTAGATGCTGACAAAGAAGGTTTCCTGCGTTCGGAACGCTCGCTGATACAAACCATTGGCCGCGCCGCCCGTAACGACAGGGGCCGGGTAATTATGTATGCCGATACCATTACCGAAAGTATGCGCGTAACCATGGAAGAAACCGACCGTCGCCGTGAAAAACAGATCGCTTATAATCTGGAGCATGGTATTACGCCAAAAACGGTAGGCAAATCGCGTGAGGCTATTTTAGAGCAAACCTCTGTTATGGACTTCAAAGGGGGGACACAAAAGGCTTACGTAGAAGATGCAGAAATTACCCTGGCTGCCGACCCTATTGTGCAATACATGACCAAGCCGGAACTAAAGAAATCTATTGAAAATACCAAGAAAGAAATGATGGCTGCAGCAAAAGACATGGACTTCCTCGCAGCCGCCAAGTTGCGTGACGAAATGTTTGCCCTCGAAAAAATGATGACCGAAAAGTTTTAATATTGCAGGTGCTATGAATAAATTATTGGCTTACCCTGCAATAGTGCTCTTACTGCTTTTAAGCTCTTTTGGTTTTGATAAGCAGGAGAATATCAACATTGTGTTTATTGGCGACAGCATTACTCATGGCACTATGGCTAAAGACCAGTCGCCGGTTATTTACGCGGGCAATTACTTGAATGAGAAGCAGCTGTTTAAAAAAATTCAGGTTGCTAACCAGGGTGTAAGCGGCTTTACCACGGTCGATTTTTTACCGGCTACCCATAAGGCTTACCCTAAAGTAAAAGCCGCTGCCAATGAATTTTATAGTGATAGTACAGCTCAGCTGGTTTTCTCAATAATGCTGGGTACTAATGATAGCGCGATTAAAGGCCCCACAGGTTCGCCGGTTAGTGCGGCAAATTACCGCGCCAACTTAACCACCATTGCTGATAGCTTGCTCGCCGCCTACCCCTCCAGCAAAATTGTGCTCAATTACCCCATTTGGTATAGCAACAACACGCACAACAGCGGTGCTGCTTATATGGAAGAAGGGCAGTTGAGGCTAAAATCTTACTGGCCCGAAATCGATGCCGTGGTGAAAGCATTTAAAAGGAGCCACCCGCGTCATGTTTTCAAAGGCGACCGAAAAGCATATCAGTATTTTGAAGAACATTATAAGACGGACCTCAAGCCCGAGAAAGGCTTAGACGGTGTTTTTTATCTGCACCCTAATAAGCCTGGAGATATGGCTTTGGGCACATATTGGGCAAAGGCCATCAGCAAGGCTATTAAGTGATTTTACACCCTGCTAACAAGGGCAATTATCATAACCAAACATTTTATCCGTTATAAACTTATATTTGTAGTCAAATTTTCATCAAATGTTATTAATACGTTTTCTGATCATCACCGTTTGTGTACTATGGCTTATACGCACTTTGGCGCGTATATTTTTGCCTATGCTTTTTCAGAGCATGGTAAACAAAGCTACGCAGCAGCACAACCAACCATACCAGCAGCAACCACCAAGGCAAGCCGAGGGTAAGGTAAAAGTTGATTTTGTACCCCCCGGCCCCAAAAATACCATCCCAGATAATGAAGGTGATTTTGTTGACTACGAGGAAGTAAAATAAGTGCTATGAAACCGCCCGAAAATTTATTCAGAGATCGTAATTACAGCCAGCAATCGCTGGTATCGTTAATTACCGCCAACTATATCGTTTTTGCCATAGCTGTGCAGGCCTCAGTAAATTGCCAGCGTGTGCATTGGTTTTTATGGATAGTACTGGCAGGTTTGGCCGTTTATAATTATTTCACCATTAAGCGCAACATCGATGAGTTTAGCGAAAAAAGAACGCAGATCATCTACGGATTAAGCATGTTGGGCTTAGCCCTACTCTATTATTTGCTGGGCGTTGTGGGCTTGCATTGCAACTTGGGTAAACCCGTGTAAACTAATCGTTTCTATTATCGCTCATTTTTATATTTTTGGGGAATAATTTTTTCCCTACAGATAAATGAGTAACTGGTTTAAGCGCAATGGCATTCACTTTGCCATCTTCGGATTTTTTTTAGCGATTTGTTTCGTTTATTTCTCCCCTGTATTTCAAGGTAAAGCGCTCTTCCAAAGCGATGTGCTGCAGGCCCAGGGTATGCAGAAAGAAATTATGGACGTAAAGGAGCAAACCGGTAAAGCCCCTTTATGGACCAATAGCATGTTTGGCGGTATGCCCGCTTATCAAATTTGGGTGCCTTACCCTAACAATATCACTACTTACGTTATTTCGGCTTTAAAAGCTGTTTTTCCTAACCCGGTAGATACGGTACTATTGTACCTGATGGGTGCTTACTTCCTGTTTTGCGTATTAAAATTAAACCCCTGGCTGGCCGCAGCTGGCGCTATTGCCTACTCATTTTCATCCTATAACTTTATTATTATTGATGCAGGGCACGCCAACCAGGCGTTGGCTATCGCGTTTTTTGCACCTATTGTGGCCAGCATCCTGCTAACGCTCAGGGGAAAATACCTGCTGGGGTCGGCCTTAACGGCGCTGTTCCTCGCTATGGAGATCAGGTGCAATCACATCCAAATGACTTATTACCTCATGCTGGCCATCTTTATTTTGGTGGGTATTGAGTTATACCATGCCATTAAAGCTAAAAATTTATCCGCGTTTTTAAAACCGGTAGGTTACCTGGCGCTTTCAACATTGCTGGCGGTTGCTGTTAATGCAGCCATGCTATGGACAAGTTATGAGTATGGTAACGAGTCTATCCGTGGTAAATCAAACTTAACTCAGCACACCACGCAGCCCTCAAATGGTTTGGATAAAGAATACGCTTACCAGTATAGCCAGGGTGTAGCCGAGTGCTTAACCTTTTTGGTGCCCAACATTTACGGTGGTAACAGCAGCGGTCCAAAAGACGCTGATTCTAAAGTGGTAAAACTATTAAGTGAAAAGGTAGACCCAACCCAGGCAGCCGGCGTAGCGCAGCAGTTCCCTTTGTATTGGGGCGATAAGCCTATCATTGGTGGGCCGTGGTATTTTGGTGCTGCTATTTGCTTCCTGTTTGTCTTAGGCTTACTCATTGTAAAAAGCCGCTTAAAATGGTGGTTACTGGGTGCTACGTTACTGAGTATCTTCTTATCGTTTGGCCGCAATCTGCCTTTTTTGTCAGATCTGTTCTTTCATTACTTCCCGCTGTACAACAAGTTCCGTACGGTAGAATCTATATTGGTGGTTGCCGCCTTATGTTTCCCGGTACTGGGTTTTATGGCTATCCAGGAAATCATCACCGCCACCGATAAAGCGTTTGTACTAAGCCGCGTTAAAATTGCTTTCTACATCACCGGCGGTTTAACCCTGCTGATGATTGTATTGCCTGATGCCTTGTTGAGCTTTAAAGCCGATAATCACCAGGAATTTGTAGGTCAGTTAACGCAAATGACCGGCGGCGATAACTCTTTTGCCAACGCCATTGCCAACGCCCTGGTGCAAGACCGTGTTTCTATTGCACGTGCCGATGCTATCCGTTCGTTCATATTTATTGCCCTTGCCTTCGGCTTGCTTTGGGCGCTTATCAAGCAAAAGATCAACGTTACCGTAGCCTCTTTAGCGTTCTTGCTTATAACCCTGGTAGATATGTGGGGTGTTGATAAACGTTACCTTAAAGATGAAAACTTTGTGGCCAAAGAAGATCTGAAAGGCCAGTTCAGGGAGCGCGAGGTTGATACCTTTATCAAACGCGATACCGACCCTGATTTCCGCGTATTGGATATGACCGGTAATCCGTTCACCAACGCCTATACTTCATACTTCCACAAAAGCATTGGTGGTTACCATGCGGCAAAGTTGAAGCGCTATCAGGAATTGATCGAGAACCAGTTTACCAAGAGCATGAACCAGGATGTGCTTGATATGCTGAACACCAAGTATATTATCACTACCGACGAAAAAAATCAAAGCGCAAAAATGTCGGCCAATGTTACAGCCTGCGGCCATGCCTGGTTTGTAAAGAGTATAAAGTATGCGAAGAACGCCGATGAGGAAATGCTGGCGATCAGCAGTTTCGATCCAAAGAACGAAGCCATTGTTGATGAGAGTTACAAAAACCTGATCGATAACAAACCCCGTTCTATTGACCAGGCTGCTACCATTAAGCTGGTAAGCTACAATCCTGATCATTTAGTTTATGAAAGTGGTTCGCAATCTAACCAAACGGCTGTGTTTTCGGAGATTTACTATGATAAAGGCTGGAAGATGCTGATCGACGGTGTGGAAAAACCATATTTCCGTGCCGACTATGTATTGCGTGCTGCGGAAATACCGGTAGGTAACCATAAAATCGAATTTGTTTTCCATCCAACTTCGTACTACACCGGCGAAGGTATATCCTTAGCCAGTTCAATATTACTGGTGTTAGTACTGGGTGGTGCAGTGTATGCCGAAAATAAAAAAGGTACAACGCTCCAAAAGAAAGCGTAAGCGCTGCTTGTAATTGAATATTTGAAGGGATAAAGCTCACGGCTTATCCCTTTTTGTTTAACGCTCATTTTCGAGCACAACTAATTATTTATGGGCGGCTAAGTGCATTAATGCAAAACCCGTTTATATTTGCAAGGCAACTTCTGCTCAAATCAAATGAAAATACTATTTGGCATACAGGGAACGGGTAATGGCCATATAAGCCGCGCCCGCGAAATTGTACCGCTTTTGCAGCAATACGGCGAGCTTGATTTGCTGGTGAGCGGTACCGAGGCCGAAGTAGCACTTTCACAACCCCTGAAGCACCAGTTTCATGGCTTTAGCTTTGTGTTTGGTAAAAGGGGAGGAGTAGATAAATGGGCTACTTACAAGCGCATGAACTTATGGCAGCTCTGGCGCGATGTGCACAATTTGCCCCTGAGCCAATACGACCTCATCATTAATGATTTTGAGCCCGTAAGTGCCTGGGCCTGCAGGGTGCAAAAAATACCATCGGTATCCTTGAGTCACCAATGTTCCTTTGTGTCGCCCAATACGCCGCGGCCTAAGCGGTGGAATTACGCCGAGTGGTTGTTTAAATATTATTCGCCTACCACCCATCATGTGGGTTTCCACTTTGACAGGTATGACGATTTTATACATACCCCCGTTATCCGCAGCGAAATACGTAGTTTGCAGCCTACCAATGCCGGCCACTATACCGTGTATTTACCTGCCTATGATGATAAAACCCTGGTTAAGTATTTAAGTCAGACTACTAATGTGCCCTGGCATATATTTTCTAAAAGGCAAAAAACACCTTATCAAACCGGTAACATACATATTTATCCCATAGATAACCTGCGTTTTAACGAAAGCATGGCATCTTGCGAGGGCCTGCTCACCGGCGGAGGTTTTGAAGGCCCCGCCGAGGCCATGTATCTGCAAAAAAAGGTAATGATGGTACCCATGACGGGTCAGTACGAGCAGCAATGTAACGCCCTTGCAGCATCAAAATTGGGAGTGCCGGTAATCAATGCCATTAATGCACATGCTATACTCCACATCAACAACTGGATAGAAAGCAATCACCGGGTAAAGGTAGATTTCCCGGACGAAACCGCGCAGATCGTAGAAAAGTTGGTAAAGCAATATACCCGTCCGCAGGCTGTTTAACCTTAAACATTTTCTGTAATATTGCCCCCTGAAACCAAGGCAAGCATGATCGACATTTTCCGGAGGTTTAATCCGCTGAATATTATATGGCTGGCTGTCCTGTTATTTATATTACGGGCAGGCTATGTACTATTTGCACCTTCGGCTATTCCGCTGCAATTAACCGAGCCTTTCGTGAGCCTGTTGTTCCCTGCACTCAATGTAGGCGCCCTTTCGCCCGAGATGAGCGTATTTTTGGCAGGGGTAGTAGTGCTGTTGCAAGCAGTGTTGATCAATTACCTCATCAATCATTATAATTTATTAGGGCGGCCCAGCTTTTTGCCCGCTTTAATGTATGTGGTGCTTTCGGGCTTGTTTACCCAATTTTTGGTATTGAGTGCACCTTTGCTGTGTAACTTCATTATTATCTGGCTGCTGTTTAAACTCTTTGAACTCTATAAAACCGAAGATTCTAAATCTTTAGCATTTGATGCCGGTATGCTGGTAGCCACCGGTTCGCTCATTTACCTGCCATGCACCTATTTAATTTTGGCGGTTTGGGTAGCGTTTATTATTCTACGCCCTTTCGACTGGCGCGAGTGGGCGGCCAGCTTAATTGGTTATATTACCGTATTCTTTTTTATCGGCGTAATTTATTATCTGAACGACAGGCTTCCTTACCTGCACCAGATATGGCTGCCCTTAGGCTCTAATTTTGCCATGCCACAGGTATTGGATAAATACGATTTCTTGCTGCTAATTCCTGTGTTCATCATTCTGCTGCTGGGTACCTTTAAACTCCAGGAAAACTTCTTTAAAAGTTACGTGCTTATTCGTAAGGCATTTCAGTTGTTATTTTTTATCGTGTTAATTGCTGCTGCGTCTTTTTACGTGCGGCCGCAATTTGGGTTGAGTCATTTTCTATTGTGCGCAGTGCCTGTTGCTATATTTTTTGCTTACTACTTTTTGTACGCGGCCAAGCGCTGGATGTACGAAACACTGTTTTTTTTGCTCATAGCCAGCATAATTTACTTCCAGTTTAACAATTTTTAACTTTTACATTCGTTCAGGTTCAACCTGTTATATTAGCTTTGTATCATGAAATTTGGTGTAGTTATATTCCCCGGTTCTAATTGCGACGAAGATATCATCTACGTTCTTGAAAAAATTATGGGTCAGGAGGTGGTTCGCCTCTGGCATAAAGACCATGATTTAAAAGGTGTTGATATGGTAATTCTTCCGGGTGGTTTCTCTTTTGGTGATTATTTGCGCTCGGGTGCTATTGCCCGTTTCTCGCCTATTATGCAGGAGGTTATTCAGTTTGCAGCCAAAGGCGGATACGTGATGGGTATCTGTAACGGTTTCCAGATACTGGCCGAAGCCGGTTTGGTTCCGGGAGCCTTATTGCACAACAAACAGCGTAAGTTTATTTGCCGTAACACCTACCTGGTACCACAAACGCAAAACTCACTGCTTACTTCGCAAATTGACGAGCAAAAGGTATTAAAGATCCCTATAGCCCATGGTGAGGGTAACTACTTTGCCGATGCCGATACCCTGCAATCATTAAAAGATAACGACCAGATTTTGTTCCGTTATAGCGACGAGGCCGGTAACATTACCGACGAAGCTAACCCTAACGGATCGTTAGAGAACATTGCCGGTGTATGTAACATTAAGCGCAATGTATTTGCCATGATGCCACACCCTGAGCGTGCCGCAGATACTTTGCTGGCAAATGAAGACGGACTGGCCATCTTTGAATCGATACTGAATATGGCTAAAGCCTGAGATGGCCAGGCTGGTTATTGATATTGGTAATACATCGGTCAAAATAGCGGTATTTGATGGCCCTAATTTGATTGAAGCAGGACAGCTTGACACTTTGGATGAAAGCTTACCGCAACAGTTGATCACCAAATATCAAATTACCGATGGTGTATTCTCCAGCGTAAACAGGCAGTCGGAGGGCTGGCTTGGCCCTTTGGCAGAGCAAATAACCTTAACCCGGTTTGAGCGTACTATGGCCGGTAGCCTGCAAAACCACTACCGCACCCCGCAAACGCTGGGGCTCGACAGGCTGGCAGGCATTTTAGGTGCCCGGCACCTATACCCGCAAAGCAATAATTTGGTTGTTGATGCCGGTACCTGTATTACCTATGATGGTGTAGATGCCGGTGCAAATTATTACGGCGGCAGTATATCGCCCGGGTTAAATATGCGTTATAAAGCTTTGCAATATTATACATCCGCGCTGCCATTGGTAACGGCCGATGCGGGCTTCAATAACTTCTACGGCTATGATACCGCTACGGCCATACGGTCGGGCGTGCAAAACGGGGTTTTATACGAGGTGCAGGGCTTTATACAAAATTATATACAAGAGGGTATTTACCCTAATATCATACTTACCGGCGGCGATAGTGTTTTTTTGGATACTGTGCTGAAAAATAGCATCTTTGCCGGCTATATAAAAACGGAACCCCACCTGGTTCTGATAGGATTAAACGCAGCTATACAAGAGCATAATGATTAAACATATAAGATCAGGACTTACTTTTTTACTTTCCGTATTTGCTTTGGGTGCCATGGCGCAGTCTACGGCAACCACCAGCTCTCCGTATTCACAGTATGGTCTTGGTACTTTAAACACCAGCTTGCTGCCGCAAACCCGTGCCATGGGTGGCATATCAACAGCCATTAACAAAATAAGCGGTTACAACACTATTAATCTGCTTAACCCGGCTTCTTACAGTACTATAAGCTTAACCACTATTGATATAGGCGTTTATGGTAACGTATCCACCTTAAAACAAGGCAACACAAAGGGCGAACCTAACGGCAATTTCAGGCTCAGTCACTTTAACTTTGCAGCGCCGGTAACCAAACATTCGGCCATAAGTTTTGGTTTGGTGCCTTACACAGAACTGGGATATAACTATCGCCAAACCGCAGCCAACTTTGGTTCGGGCAGCCCGGCAGATACCAACGCGGTGAGTTACATCTACAGCGGCGACGGTGGTCTTTCTAAAGCTTACGCCGGTTATGGTTTCGGTATTGGCAAGCACTTATCAATAGGCGGTAACGTATCTTACATCTTTGGTAACCTGCGTAAATTCCGTTCTACCGAGGTCGCTGCATTACAAGGTGGTTTCTTAAACTCACGCAACGAGCAAAGTAACGGCGTAGGCGGTATCAATTTTGATTACGGCGCGCAGCTTAGCTTTGACCTTGCCGAATCTAAACACCTGGTGTTCGGATACTCAGGTTCTGCAGGCAACAGCTTGAACTCTAAAATAAGCAACGTAATAAGCCAGTACACCACCTCATCCACTGATGGTAGTGATAATGCCGCATTAGATACCTTGTCTAACCAGGTGATCAGCAATGGAAAGATCAAGCTTCCGATGATGAACAGGGTAGGTATCTCTTTACAAAAAGATGGTAAATACCTCATCGGTGCTGATTACAGCCGCAGCAACTGGGCCGATCTGACCATTGGCGGAGTTAACCAAAATCTGCAAAATAGTGAAAGCTATAGCCTGGGTGGTCAGTTTACGCCAAACAACAACGCTATACACAGCTACCTTGCGTTAATAGATTACCGCTTGGGTGTACGTTACGATAAAACCAACATCAGGCTTAACAATACCGATATTAAGCAATACAGCGTTAGCGCAGGTTTGGGTTTGCCATTACCTCGTAACGGAAGTGCTTTCTATAAAATAAACCTTGCTGCCGAGTATGGTGTGCGCGGTACGCTGAGCAATAGCCTGATCAAAGAAAACATTATTTCATTTCATATAGGCTTTACGCTGAATGATACCTGGTTCCAAAAATATAAGTTTGATTAAACCTGTATTTAATGCCTTGCGCATTCAATGGCAGTTGCTGGTTGTTTTAGCCGGCGTGGCCATGCTGAGTGCCTGCGAAAACGACCTGAAAGCCATTCAAAAAATATCGTCGCAAGAGGTAAGCAAGCCTATTAACCGCACTACCGGGCTCGACGTGGTAATGAGCGAGGATGCTTTAGTGAAGGTGCATCTAACCTCACCGCTAATGATAGAATATCTCGACAAAAACTTTAAAGAGATGCCCAAAGGCTTGAAAGTGGTGGAGTACGATTCGCTTATGAAAGAATCGAGCGTGCTTACTGCCGATTATGGCATTCAACGCTCCAACGAAAATATTATAGAACTGCGCAAAAATGTAGTGGCCGTTAATGCCAAGGGCGAAACCTTTAAGTCTGACGAGTTGATCATGGATATGGTGAAGAAGGAATATCACTCTGATAAACCTGTGCAGGTAACCTTTGCCGACGGTACTTTTTTAAGCGGCACCAACTTCAAAAGCGACCAGGCCATGTCGCACTGGACCATGGGAAATACCACCGGGCAAATTCCAGTTAATCAAAACCTTGGACAATAAATTTTGTTTCACAGAATTTTACGAAAAAGTGTATCTTGCGCCCTCTTTTAAAAGAAGTTAAAATTATTTATAGGTTTTTATGGGTATAATGAGTTTTTTGCGCGAACGCATGGGCACCATCCTGGTGGCCATTATTGGTTTGGCGCTTTTTGCTTTTATTGCAGGCGAAGTAATAACGTACGGTAAATCGTTCATGGGTGGCGATCGCAATACGCTGGGTGAGGTAGCAGGCGAAAAGATCGCTTACGATGATTACATGAAAACGGTGAAACAAGGCACCGAAAACTTCATGCAGCAATCGGGTCAAACTTCTTTAACCCCGCAAATAACAGAATATGTACAGGAAAATGCCTGGAACCAGTCTATCAGTACCGTTATCCTGAACAAGGAGATGGATAAGGTAGCTGTTGCCGTTGGTGCCGACGAAATTCAATCGATGATCAGCGGACCAAATCCTGATCCTCAAATTGTACAATACTTTGGCGATCCTAAAACAGGTAAGCTGGATATGGTAAGGTTGAACGGCTTTTTGCGCGAATTGCAAAACGCTAAACCAACCGACGATCGCTTAATTCAATGGACTGCCTTTATGGAGCCTAAAATTGAGCAGCGCCGCCGCGAAAAATACTTTGCTTTAGTGCACAATGGTTTATACGTAAACTCTTTGGAAGCTAAAGACAGCTACGAAGCAAAAGGCAAACTGGCTAAATTTACTTACGTGCAATTGCCATACAGCTCTATCCCCGATAATAAGGTTACTTTAACCGATGATGATTATCAAACTTATTACAATGAGCACAAAGCAATGTTCAAAAACCAACAGGAACTGCGCAACTTTGAGTACGTAAGCTTTAACGCGTCGCCGTCTAAAGAAGATACCGCGATGATCAAGGAGCAAATGGTGAAATTGATTCCTGCTTTAAGAAGCAGCACTAACGATTCTTTGTTTGTACAGATCAACTCTGAAACTAAAGCTCCTTTGGTTTATCAGCGTAAAGGCCAGTTAGAGCCTCAGTTAGATTCGGTAATGTTTACCGCCGCTCCTGGTTTTGTATACGGTCCTTATGTAAGCAACGGAAGCTATAAAGTAGCCAAGCTGGTTGATAGCCGCGTAGGTCCTGATTCGGTTCATGCCCGTCATATTTTAATTAATCCTGCCACAGCAGGCGGTGTTGATAAAGCGATGGCTAAAGCTGATTCCATTAAGAAACTGATCGAAGGCGGTCGTCCGTTTGCCGAGTTCGCTAAAAACTTTTCAGAAGACAAGCAATCAGGCGAAAAAGGTGGCGATTTGGGTACGTTTGCCCGTGGTGCCATGGTGCCAGCATTTGAGGAGGTTGCCTTTAACGGTAAGCCCGGCGATATGAAGATCGTTACCTCACAATTTGGTGTTCACTTAATCAACGTCATCAGCCAAAAAGGTTCATCTAAAGTAGCTAAAGTGGCCATTGTTGATAAGCCTTTAACGGCCAGCGGCAAAACCTCATCTGCTGCTTATGCCAAAGCACAAGCATTTTTGGGTAACGTAAACAAAGATAATTTTGCACAGGAAGCTAAAAAAGCAGGCTTACCTGTAAAACAAGCTAACGATGTTAATGGTGTAGCCTCGGCACTGCCAGGGTTAGATAACGCACGTGAGCTGGTTAAATGGGCTTTCACTAAAGCCGAAAAAGGCGACCTGGTTGACCAGGTATATGCCTTGGGCGACCAATATGTAATTGCTCACCTTACCAAGATTAAGCCCGAAGGTGAATTAGCTTTAGAAGATGTTAAAGAGCAAATTAAGCCCCAGGTATTAACTCAGGTAAAAGCTAAACAACTGCACAGCAAACTGGAAGGTGCTGTTAACGGTGCATCGAGCATACAGCAGGTAGCACAAAAAGCAGGTGCACAAGCAGTACCGGTAGAAAACATTGTATTTGCCAACCCGGTTATTCCTGGTTTATCAATAGAGTACAAGGTAATTGGTACCGTGTTTGGTATGCAGCCTAAAAAGATTTCTAAGCCTGTTGATGGTGCTAACGGTGTTTACGTAGTATCGTTAGATAGCTTTATTAACCCGCCTGCATTAACCAATACAGTGCGTGAGAAACAGCAAATTAGCCAGACCTTATTGCAACAAGCAGATAACCGTTTGTTTGATGCATTGAAAGATAAGGCTAATGTAAAAGATTACCGCGCCAAATTCTTATAAGAAAATTTAAAGTAATTTTACATCCGGAAATAACGTTATGTTATTCCGGATTTTTTATTTTAAGAGCCATGGATATTCAGGAAACGTTTGTAAATAAAGTAGCACAAAGCGGTTTAATAACCTTAGACCCGGCCAGCTTTTATCCGCAGGGCGAGCGGGTGGTTTACGATATTAAGGATAACCTGTTTATGGGCCTCATGTTGCGCGAAAAGGATTTTCGCGAGTTTGTGAAAACCCATGACTGGGCGCAGTACGAAGGCAAGAACGTAGCGGTGACCTGCACTGCCGATGCCATTGTACCGGCCTGGGCCTATATGCTGCTGGCCAACCGACTGGCACCTTACGCCAAAGAAGTGGTGTTTGGTAACGAAGAAGTATTGGAAACCGTTTTGTTCGAAAAATCTATAGCCAAAGCCGACTTTGAACAATACCGCGACCAGCGTATTGTACTCAAAGGTTGCGGCGATGTTGCGGTACCCACATCGGCCTACGTAGAACTTACCAAGCGCTTAACACCTGTTGCTAAAAGTTTAATGTTTGGCGAGCCTTGCTCAACTGTGCCTATTTATAAGAGAAAAGATTAACAGCCCATGCCAGCTAAAAAACATGTCATTGCGAGCGATAGCGTGGCAATCTCGTTACGTATGTTAAACCTATACTATGATGTGCAGTCATTTGTAGGTTATCATACCATGTTTTTTATGCTTACAAGATGTCGTGCTCTTTTATTTTCAGTGAGTTTAAGCTTATTTTATGCTTCTGCCCAAGCTCAAGAACCTATCAAAATTGCCGAACCAACCTTTAAAGCGGGAGAAGAGCTTAGTTACCGCCTTAAATATGGCTGGTTTACCGGTGCCGAGGCACATTTGCGTGTAGCCGATACCGACACTAAATTTGAAGGCCGCCCGGCATGGCACATCATTGCCGATGGAAAAACCGCCGGTACTTTTGATGTTTTTTATAAAGTGCGTAACCGGTACGAAACTTATATTGACCGCAGCACCCTGCTGCCTTACCTTTACACAGAAGACCGGCACGAAGGTAAATACAAGCATACCGACAGGGTGGAGTTTAATCACCAAACCCATAAAATAAAAGCCAACAGCGGCGAATACCCGTTTACCGGTAAAGTGTTCGATTTTCCTTCGGCCTATTACTTTGCCCGTTGCCTGGATGTATCTAAATTGAAGATAGGCGATAAGTTTGAACTGCGCTATTTTTTGGATGACGCTATACAATCATTGGGCATTACCTACATGGGTAAAGAAAAGGCCGAATGCTCTTTAGGTACATTTAATTGCCTTAAGTTTAACCCTACTATTATACCCGGCCGCATTTTTAAAAAGAACAGTAAGCTTTACCTTTGGGTAACTGACGACGAGAACCGCATACCTGTGAAAGCCAACGTTGAACTGATAGTGGGCAGTGTAAAAATGGATTTGACAAGTGCTAAAGGATTAAAATATCCTTTAAACCCTATAAAGAAATAATTTATTAAATGATAGAAGTTGGAAGTGTACTGGTACACGAAGATGTTGTTAACGAAAACTTTGTATGTAACCTTAACAAGTGTAAAGGTGCCTGCTGCCTCGAAGGCGATTCGGGAGCGCCTTTAGCTGCTGATGAGTTGGACATACTGAAGGAGATTTATCCCAAAGTAAAACCATACATGACCGCCAAAGGTATTGCCACCATTGAGCGCGAGGGTACACACGTAACCGATTTTGAAGACGATTACACCACGCCGTGCGTAGATACCAACAAAGAATGCGCCTATGTAACCTGGGAAAACGGCATTACTAAATGCGCTATTGAAAAAGCCTGGGAGCAGGGTGCCGTTAACTGGCGCAAGCCCATTTCGTGCCACTTATATCCTATCCGTATCACTAACTACCCCGAGTTTGACGTGCTGCATTACGACCGCTGGAATATATGCAGCCCTGCCTGCAGCTTTGGCTCCGAGCTTAAGGTGCATGTACATGAGTTTTTAAAAGAACCCCTTACCCGCAAGTATGGTGCAGAGTGGTACCAGGAACTGGAAGATAAATTGGCAGGTATTTAAAAAAGGTTTTCTATATTAGGAGGGTATAAAATATAGTGCCATAGCGAGGAAACCTTCTCATTGCTTAACCTAACACGTGTCATGCTGAACTTGTCGAAGCATTCGCCGTTTGGTTAAGCCTTCGACAAGCTCAGGCTGACATAAGAACAAAAAATTTAAACCATAATACTGTGAAAGGAATAATACTCGCCGGTGGTTCAGGAACCAGGCTGCATCCATTAACATTAGCAGTAAGCAAGCAATTAATGCCTGTTTATGATAAGCCAATGATCTATTACCCGCTGTCGGTTTTATTGCTGGCCGGTATCAAAGAAATTTTGATCATTTCTACCCCGCACGATATGCCTCAGTTTAAAAAACTGCTGGGCGATGGTTCGCGCATTGGTTGCCGTTTTGAGTACGCTATACAGGAAGAACCCAACGGGCTGGCGCAGGCCTTTGTAATTGGTGCCGATTTTATTGGAACCGATAAAGTTGCCCTCATTTTAGGGGATAATATATTTTATGGCGATGGCCTTTCGCGCCTGTTGCAACAAAGCAGCGAGCCTGAAGGCGGTATGGTGTTTGCCTACCAGGTAGCCGACCCTGAACGTTATGGCGTGGTTGAGTTTGATCAAAATCAAAATGCTATTTCTCTTGAAGAAAAGCCCACGGAACCAAAATCTGATTATGCCGTACCGGGATTGTATTTTTACGATAACGATGTGGTAGAGATCGCTAAGAACATCAAGCCTTCGCCGCGCGGAGAGTATGAAATAACCGATGTAAATATTGAATACCTTAAACGTGGTAAATTGAAAGTGGCTATACTAAGCCGTGGTACGGCCTGGCTCGACACAGGGACGTTTACCTCTCTAATGCAGGCCGGACAGTTTGTGCAGGTAATTGAAGAGCGTCAGGGCATTAAAATAGCTTGTATAGAAGAAATTGCTTACCGCATGTGCTTCATAGATGCTGCCAAGTTGGAAGAAATAGCAGCGCCACTGGTAAAAAGTGGTTACGGCCAGTACCTGATGAAGATCTTGAGCAGAAAGAAAAGTTCACTGTTAGACTAAAGGAGATTACTTTTTTACGAGTAGCTAGAGAAAGAAACAAAGCCCTTCGCTCAAAAGAGTGAAAGGCTTTGTTGTTTATGATCATTCCTTGAATAGGGTAGGTAAATAGAATTGAGTTTGAGGTATTATGAAGAAATGTTATCATTGTGCCTATGTCTGCAAATGATATCAAAAGTGCCATCGCTCAAATTGTAAAAGGCCAGTCGAAGCAATTGCTCGTACCCGACCTGGATGTTAACACAGGTGATTTGGAAATTACAACAAGAGACTTTATCCGCGAAGCCTTTCAGGAAAATGGTATTGAAGTAGAATTTAGCGGCAAGGGAGCTTTTGAAAAAGGCGTAGTAATTGATATAGACGAAGAAGTAATGCAGCAACTCGACTTAAACCCCGATGTATTGAGATTTGGGCAGACGGTGGTAAGGGTAGGCGTTTAACCAACTTTTGTCAGTCTGAGCCTGTCGAAGACTTAGCCAAGCGGCGAATGTTTCGACAAGCTCAACATGACAAAAATATTGTTGGGGGTGGTGTCAGTCTGAGCCTGTCGAAGACCTAACCAAGCGGCGAATGTTTCGACAAGCTCAACATGACAAAGGTGTTGTTTTATGTGTCAGTTTGAGCCTGTCGAAGACTTAACCAAGGGGCGAATGTTTCGACAAGCTCAACATGACAAAGATGTTGTTGGTGGATGGTGCCAGTCAGAGCCTGTCGAAGACCTAACCAAGCGGCGAATGTTTCGACAAGCTCAACATGACAAAGGTGTTGTTTTATGTGTCAGTCTGAGCCTGTCGAAGACCTAACCAAGCGGCGAATGTTTCGACAAGCTCAACATGACAAAAATATTGTTGGGGGTGGTGTCAGTCTGAGCCTGTCGAAGACCTAACCAAGGGGCGAATGTTTCGACAAGCTCAACATGACAAATATGTTGTTGGTGGATGGTGTCAGTCTGAGCCCGTCGAAGACCTATCAAGCAGCTAATGCAGCGTAAATTCCTAACTCTATATTCTCCCTCAAGAAGCTATAATATGCCTGTTTTGCGTAATGCCCATGTTTTTTACGGTGCGTATAATGCTGGCAGCATCAAAACCACATTCGGCCCATAGTTCGGGCTGTTCGCCGTGTTCAATTACCGCATCAGGGATACCCAGGCGTGTTACTTCGGCGTTGTATTTATGGTCGGCCATGAACTCTAATACGGCGCTTCCGGCACCGCCTTCCAGGCAGCCGTCTTCCACGGTAATTACCTTGCTGTATTTGGTAAACACTTCGTGAAGCATAGCCTCATCCAAAGGTTTTACAAAACGCAGATCGTAGTGGGCAGGGTACAAGCCTTCGTTGTTTAGTTCGGCAGTGGCTTTTACCACTTCGTTTCCTATGGCACCAATAGATAAAATAGCCAGTTCTTCACCGTCACTTATTTTACGGCCTTTACCTACCGTCAGGGCTTTCATGGGGCGTTGCCAATCTACCATTACACCGTTACCACGCGGGTAGCGTATTACAAACGGACCGGCGTTTTCCAGCTGGGCAGTATACATCAGGTTACGCAGTTCTTCCTCATTCATGGGAGCCGAAACTACCAGGTTAGGAATGCAACGCATATACGCCAGGTCATAGGCACCGTGATGCGTGGGTCCGTCAACACCGGCAAAACCGGCACGGTCAAGGCACATTACCACATTCAGTTTTTGAATAGCCACATCATGCACTACCTGGTCAAAGGCACGCTGCATAAAGCTGGAATAAATGTTACAGAACGGCACCAAACCCTGGGTGGCCAATCCAGCAGAAAAAGTAACGGCATGCTGCTCGGCAATACCCACGTCAAAAGCACGATCGGGCATAGCCTTCATCATGAGGTTTAACGAACAACCTGAAGGCATGGCCGGTGTAATACCCATGATCTTGGGGTTTTGCTCGGCCAGTTCAATAATGGTATGGCCAAACACATCCTGGTATTTAGGCGGCTGTGGTTTATCGTAGTAAGTTTTCTTGATCTCGCCGGTAATTTTGTCGAACAAACCGGGAGCATGCCACTTGGTCTGGTCTTTTTCGGCAAGGGCATAGCCTTTACCTTTTACCGTAACGCAATGCAAAAGCTTAGGGCCAGGAATATCGCGCAGATCGCGCAACACTTTGGCTAAATGCTTTACATCATGACCATCAATGGGGCCAAAATATCTGAATTTTAAAGCCTCAAAAAAGTTACTTTGTTTAAGCAAAGTGCCTTTAATGCTTTTTTCTAACTTTTTGGCATATTTTAAGGCATCTGGCCCAATTGCCGATATTTTAGACAGCACATAACCAATATCGGCCCTAAAGCTGTTATAAGGTTTTGATGTGGTTATATCGGCAAAATATTCTTTCAATGCACCCACGTTAGGGTCTATCGACATGTTATTGTCGTTCAAGATCACCAGCAGATTACTGTTGGCAATACCGGCATGGTTCAACGCTTCAAAAGCCATACCCGAACCCATGGCACCATCACCAATAACGGCCACGTGCTGGCGGTCTTTCTCGCCTTTATAATGCGAAGCAACAGCCATACCCAGCGCAGCAGAAATTGAAGTAGAGGAGTGACCCACGCCAAACGTATCGTACTCGCTTTCGGTACGTTTAGGGAAGCCGCTAAGGCCCTTGTACATACGGTTGGTGTGAAAATTGTCGCGGCGGCCGGTTAGTATTTTGTGTCCGTAAGCCTGGTGGCCAACGTCCCACACTAATTGATCGTACGGAGTGTTTAAAACGTAATGCAGGGCTACGGTAAGCTCTACCACGCCCAGGCTGGCGCCAAAGTGGCCGCCATTTACCGATACCACATCAATAATATACTGACGCAGCTGCTGCGATATCTGCTCAAGATCATCTTCGCTAAATTGCTTTAAATCAGATGGTGAGTTTATTTTTTGGAGTAAATCGCCGGCGGGTACTTGCATTGACATTAATACGGATAATGAACTTACAAAGTAAGCTATTTTAGTTGATATTTATTGACAATCTTTTCTATGCTTTGTTTTTAATAAAGGGACGGTGATAACATGTTTAATTAATATCAATGTAATTAAAAAGTTACTTGACTAAAATTAAGTTTATTAAGTAGATACAGTATTTTAGCTGGCTACTAATCTTATCACATAATGTACTTCCGCCCTATTAAAACGTCACTTAGCGGTGAAGTTTTTAAAAATAGCTATGCCGTTACGCTGGCGCTATTATTTGCTATTCTTTTCGCTACGCCGTTAAAGGCGCAAACTCCCGTAAAAAAGACAAGATCTGAAAACGAGATTTCTGGTAATTCAACTAAGTTTGAAATAGGCTTAGCAGGTGGTTTGTCTTTAAATAAATTTAGCGAAGGCCAGCCACAAACCGGTCAAAATACTGGCTACACGGGTGGTTTGTCAGTTAATTATGCGCTATATAAAGGGTTTAGCTTACAATTGGAAGCTAATTATTTACAACAAGGCGGGCAAATGATCAGGTTTAAAGATGATACCCGGTTAGGCTTACCCGAAACATTTGAGTCGAAGAATGTTAAAAACAGTTCTTACAAACTCAATAGCTTAGAGATCCCACTCTTAGTTAATTATACCTTCAACATTAAGCAAAGCTGGAAACCTACCTTGTACGCAGGTGCAAGTTATGCTTACGCTTTCAATGTGACAGAAAACTATCAGAAAACCGGTGATCTGCTTCCAGGAGAAGATATTATATCTACAGTTAAAGGCTCGCAAAGTGCAGAAGGCCTATTTAAAAGCTCAAGATATAACTGGATAGCAGGTGCTAATGTAAAATTACCTCTTACATTAAAATTTAAATTACTGTTAGATTTCAGATACTTAGCGGGAATAACTCCGGCAAGAGAAAACTACTCGTACATGGAAAAAGTTGGTTTCGGTAGCGATATCAGAACAAACTCTTTTGTTTCTAAAGTTGGTGTCATCATGTCTATCAACTAATCTACCTTAATTACCTTCCGTATTTAAAATAAATCACACATATAAATATGAATTCTAAACTTACTCTTATCCTAATTATAGCGTCTGCTATTGCTATTACAGGCTGTTCTAAAGATTCTTTTAACGAGAAAGATGCTATTGCCGCCCAGGTAGAGCTATTGAACCAAAAATATCAGCATGAAATTGAACTGGAAACACTGAAACAGAAGGGGGCTACTGCTATGCAGGAACTAATTAATAAAGCAACACTTGCCCAGCTTAAACTAACTGATAGTTTGACTCAAAAAAATGTTGCGGCCGATAGAAAAAGAGATTACAGTGTAACTGTTGTTGACGTAGTTACTAACGCACCTGTAGCAGCTGCTGATGTAACTGTTTCTTCAGAAGGGAAAATTTTTTCAGCAAAAACTAACGAACAAGGCGTTGCAACATTTTCTTCATTGTATCTGTTTCCAACCACTCCTTTTTTAATTTCCAAAACAGGGTATGCAGCAACACAAATTCTACAGCAAAACCTGCTTGTTGGTACGGCCAAGTTGTGGAACACGGCAGATTTAACCAACGAAATTACAGGTACGTTATACATTGAAACCGACTTAATCAATACAACACCCGAAAAAGTAGGCGCAAATGTTTTAGTAACAGCTTCGGCCAGTATACCTGCCAGTCCGTCTGGTGCATATACCGTGTATTTTCCAACTTACACTACTGCAACCGGTACCTATTCTCTTAAAGTACCTGTAGCGCCTAATGGCTACACACTGTCTTTTGAACAGGTTACCGCCGATCAAAAACTTATTGTTAATGCAACGGAAGATGATGCCGCTACCACGTTTCCTGCTGCCTTGCCAAGAGTTGCTACCATTAAAACCTATTTTGGCGTAAATAAATTTACAGCACCGGTTCCAACTGCAGTTAATACTATATACTTTAAGTTTGCGCCCGATGTTACAGGTAAAACTTTATACCTTTCGGGCAATGGATATTATTCAAACAATCAAGTGCTTTTATCTGCAACAGGTAGCAAATACCAGGTAGAAAGATTGAATGTTACCAGCACCTATAATAACAATGGTAACTATATAGACTACAACGCATTTACTTACACACCAAATAGTAAGGTGGATGTAGAATTGGTTGACGTAGTAGGAAATGTTATTGAAACGGCGCCGAAGTTAACCGGAATTATAGGTAGTAATGGAAAGCTGGCATACTATTATTCATCTGAAGGCGGAAATGGCTATGTTCATCTTAAACGAAACGATGCAGGTGTTTTAGTAGAAGGAGCTAAAGGAAGTATATTGAAAGCTAATCTTTACGATACATATTCTAATCTATATACGTTAAACCCTTCAAATTCAGTAAATACGGCAACTAATATAAGCGTTGCAAATACGTTTTTGATAACTAATAAAGGCGATAAAAAAGTTGTAAACTTTTATTACGGTGCCGGTGAAAGCAGAGTAAAGCAAGTTTATTAAAATAAGACAAGTGTTTAGGCCGCACCTTTTTTAAAAGGTGCGGCTTTTTTTTGAATGTTATTTTGCGTTTTTTATAACTACATTGTTTTTAAATTAATTTTCCCCAGGCCATTTGGGTAGCCTTCAATATTTATGAATCCGATACTAATTAAAATTGGTGCATGTGTTTTATTATTGACAGTTCTGCAAAGCTGCAAAGAAGCGCCGGGTACCTGGGTTAACAATAAGATAGCAACCAAACACAGGGCAGAATTTCATCAACTTAATGATCAATTGCTGGGCGCACTCAAAAGTAATAATACCTCACAATTGGAAAACATCATGTCGCGGGAGTTTTTAGAGAGCTCCGGCAAGAACAGGCAGATAGAGCTGTGCAGCATCCGTATGCGCGAAGGCAAAAACTATTTGCTGGATGAATACTACATGGTGCATCCCACGCCTGATCCTATTTCGGTGAAGTCATTTAAGTATGACATTAACAGCTATACCATAAGCTATAACCCGCTTACCCGCGAAAGGTATTTAGCCTTTTTTACCGTACAATATCATGGCGATAAGTGGCTGCTAACCGCCGTTTACAACAAATACAAATATGGTTGGAAAGTAGACGACCTGGAGCTGAACCCCTACACCGTAGGCGGTAAAACAGCCCCTGAGCTATTTAAACAGGCACAGCAGGAATATGACAAGCATTACCTCGTAAATGCCATGACCACTATGCAGCTATCACGCTCATGCGCACTACCCAGCGTACTTTGGCGGTATGATGAACAGGAAGAAATGGATGAGTTTTACTCCAAAATTGGCGAGGAAGCAGATAACGCTTATACTTTCCCTATAGTAGTTAAACAACTGCCTACCAAGCCTGCCATCATCAAAATATTTACGCAGAACCGCGATGAAGGTGTAATGCCTAACATCTATTACATTTCCAAAGTGAGCCTGAACGATACCCTGGCCGTTAAGAAAGAGCATGATGCCATGAAAAAGGTAATAGGCCTTATTATGCCCGGCATTGACAAAGGCAATAAGTACATACACTACACGGTATTTAACAAAATGCCCGACTGGCAAAAGAAAAATACACCGCAGTTTGACATCCTGGATAAGTATTAACGTTTACCCGCCGTTCATTACCCGCATAAGTTCATCAATAAACAAGATAGCCGCCTTTTTACGGTAAACGCCCTTTTGCCAAAGAATGTACGATTGCCGCTTGATTTCTTTGCCAGCAATAGGAACGGCGGCTACCTTGTCCCAACCAAAAATGGCTTTCTCATTTAAAATAGTGGCCCAATGTCCGTTTTGCACCAGTGATAACAGCGAATGTACATCGTTCATCTCTATCTTGATGTTGGGGCTGATCTTGCTTTTATAAAACAACTGGTTTATAAACTCGCGGGAACTAAAGCCTTTACCGGGCAATATGAGTTCCTGTTCGGCCAGTTCCTTTAAGCTTATCTTTTCCAGTTTGGCCAGCGGGTTACTCTTGGCTACCACCATTACGATGGTAGAGCTGAACAGGATCTGCATTTCCAGGTCTTCATCGTCTGATTCGTTGTGGAAAGCCAGGATCATATCCAGTTCGGCCAGGCGGAGTTTCTTCTCCAGTTCTTCGGGGTTACCATAGGTAATAAAGATCTTGATGCCCGGGTATTTGGTTGAAAAAGGTGCCAGTGCAGGCAGCAGGAGCGAGGTAAAGGCGTAGGATACGCCAATGTTTAACTCGCCGGTGGCAGCGTTGTTTAATTCGGAAATGGCTTGTTTGCCTTTTTGCACCTCGCGCAAAATCTTTTGGGCATGGGTTAAAAACACATGCCCGGCTTCGGTAATGCGTACGTGTTTGCCAATGCGGTCAAATAGCAGCATGCCCAACTCTTCTTCCAGCTGTTTAATTTGTTGCGATAGTGTGCTTTGGGTAATAAATACGGCCCCGGCTGCTTCGGTAAAGTTCATCGTTTCGGCGGCTTTTACAAAATATTGCAGTTGTCGTAGCTCCATAATCAATCGGTTTTACTAATCAATATCATTAAAACAATCTATTTTACAAATGTATCATTAAGGCCGATATTTGTAGCGTAAAGTATTTCAATAGTCTTGCATTAAGATCTCCCCTGAAATACTGCAGAAAACAGATTAGTGCATGAACGTGTTCCGCTCCCTTAAATACCGTAATTTCAAGTTGTTTTTCTATGGTCAGTCCGTATCGCTTATAGGCACCTGGATGCAAAAAACGGCCGTTAGCTGGCTGGTATATCGCCTAACCGGTTCGGCATTATTGTTAGGACTGGTGAGCTTTGTAAGTTTAATACCGTCGTTGGTGCTGGCCCCTTACGCCGGTAGCGTGGTAGACCGTCATAATCGTTACCGCATATTGCTAATTACCCAGGTGGTATCTATGTTGCAGGCGGGAGCATTGGCATTCATGATCTTGTTTAAATTTTACAACATTCCGGCTATTATAGGGCTGAGTTTGGTGCAGGGCATTATTAATGCATTTGATGTTACCTGCCGGCAGTCGATGATGGTGGAAATGGTAGATAAGAAGGAGGACCTGCCCAACGCCATTGCGCTTAACTCTACCATGACCAATTTTGCCCGTATAGCAGGTCCGGCTGTTGCGGGTATAGTGCTGAGTACTTTTGGCGAAGACTTTTGTTTCTTCGGTAACTTTCTAAGCTACATCCCGGTGCTCACCTGTTTGTTTATGATGAAACTGAATACGGTGGTGATCAGCAAACCGCAAAAAAGTATCTGGTACGAATTACAGGACGGTTTCAAATACGTATCGGGCGACCGCGACCTGAGCAGCCTCATTATTATGCTTAGTGTAAGCAGCCTGTTCGTTATACCGTTCAATACACTGATGCCCATATTTGCCAAAGATATTTTTAACGGCGATGCTAAAACGTTCAGTTGGTTTGAAAGCGCCGCAGGTTTAGGCTCAGTAATTAGTGCCGTTTATTTGGCTACCCTGAAAACCGATAAGCACATTACCCGCATCATCATTATTGCCAGTTTAATATTTGGCTCAAGTGTGCTGCTGTTGTCATACGCCCCGCAGTTGCCTTTAGCCCTACTGTTCATGGTAGTAACCGGTGTAGGGATGATGGCGCAAACATCGGCCATAAACACCTATATACAAACCCACGCAATACCTGCCATGCGAGCAAGAGCTATCAGTTATTATGTAATGGCTTACCAAGGTATGATCCCTATTGGTAGCTTACTCATAGGCTGGTTAGCCAACGAATTAGGCCCACGCGGTGCAGTTTGTGTAGAAGGGGTAGTGGGGATATTGGCTACGGGTTTGTTTGTACTTTACAAACGCAGGCAAGGTATGGAGCCGGTTATGGGTAGGCTGGCAGCATAACCCCTCCCAACCCTCCCCAAAGGGGAGGGCTTTATTGTGCTACACGGCTTATTTTTCAAATTCTCTCCTCGGGGAGGGGTGCGGCTGGCTTGTGTTGGGGCAGGGAGGGGTTTAACACGTATGATTAATGAACGCTTCACTAACCCCTCCCTGCCCTCCCCAAGGAGGGAATTAAAAAGAACACTCACCCCGCGAACAAGAGCATCGGCCTGACAGAAAAGGGGGCCAGCGTGGGCCTTGTGCGGGGAAGCTTTTTTCTGTCTTGATTTTTTTGTTACTTTTTGTATCAAGACAAAACTTAGCGGTAGCGATCTCATGAACACCATAAAAAAACAAACATATGTGAATAACGTAATGGGCCTCTCCGGCCAAGAGGAGACGAAGGTTGTTCGTTAGCATAAAATAAGGTTCAAAACGCACTAACCGAGCTAACCAGCACCTAACCGCTCGAACAGGATTTCTCACTACCGTTCGAAATGACAATACTTGAATTTGGTGTGCATTGACAGACTGTTAATTTAGACAAAGTCTTAACACACAATCACTATCTTTGAATTAGCATGTCTGATGAGAGTTTCGCCATCCGCTTACCGCAGTTCGAAGGCCCTTTCGATCTGTTGTTGTTCTTCATAGAACGCGATGAACTGGACATTCATGAAATAGCCATTTCGCAAATCACCAACGACTTTCTCGACTATATTCACCAGATGAGCAGCCTCAATATGGAGCTGGCCAGCGAGTTTATTTTTGTGGCGGCTACGCTCATGCGCATCAAAGCCAAAATGTTGCTGCCCCGCTACGAGGCCGAAAATGGCGAAACCGAGGCCGACAGTAAAGAAGACCTCATTCGTAAACTCATCGAATACAAAAAGTTTAAAGATATATGCGAGCAGCTGCGCCCGCTGGAAGAGGAACGCCTGAAGCAGGAACGCCGTGGCAACATTGCCGAAGAACTGGCCGGTATTGAGGCAGTAACAATGCCCGGCGAAGAACTCGCCGACTTAACCCTATACCGCTTAATGCAGGTATACGAGCGGGTAAACCGTCGCTTTTTATCCCGCAGCGAAGAGGTTACCCACACCGTAGTGCAGTATCCTTATACTATTGAAAAGCAAAAAAAAGCCATTGATGATTTGCTTCGTATTAACGGCCGGTTAGATTTTGATGCCATGGTTAAAAACTCAGATAACCGGGTACATTTTATCTATAACTTTTTGGCCATGTTAGAGATGTTGCAGCAAGAATTAATAGACATACAAATAGGGGTAAGCTATAATAATTTTTGGATTGCGCCCAAAACACCCCATTGATTTTGATTAACTTAGGCGCCTTATAAAGATCATGAAAAAAGATAAAATAATATTTCAGCTACTGGATGATGAGCAGAAACGCCAGGAAGAAGGCCTTGAACTTATCGCATCAGAAAACTTTGTGAGCAAGCAGGTAATGGAAGCCGCAGGCTCTGTTGCCACCAATAAATACGCCGAGGGTTTACCCGGTAAACGCTACTATGGCGGTTGCGAAATTGTTGACGAAATTGAAACCATAGCTATTGAGCGTGCCAAGCAATTGTTCAATGCAGAGTGGGTTAACGTGCAGCCGCACTCAGGTGCCCAGGCCAATGCTGCCGTAATGCTGGCTATACTAAACCCCGGAGATAAAATTTTAGGTTTCGACCTCTCGCATGGCGGTCACTTAACTCATGGTTCGCCGGTAAATTTTTCAGGTAAATTGTACCAACCGTTCTTTTACGGGGTTAAAAAAGATACCGGTTTAATTGACTACGAACAACTGCGCGAGGTTGCCCTGCGCGAAAAACCAAAACTGATCATCTGCGGTGCTTCGGCCTACTCACGCGATTGGGATTATGCCTTCATACGCCAGGTAGCCGATGAAGTTGGTGCCCTGGTACTGGCCGATATTTCGCACCCGGCAGGCTTAATTGCCCGCGGTTTATTAATAGACCCGCTTCCGTTTTGTCATATTGTAACCACTACCACCCACAAAACCCTGCGCGGCCCACGTGGCGGTATGATTATGATGGGTAAAGATTTTGAAAACCCATGGGGGTTAAAAACGCCTAAAGGCGAGGTCAAAAAAATGTCGGCCTTGTTAGATTCGGCTGTTTTTCCAGGTACGCAAGGCGGACCGTTAGAGCATATTATTGCAGCTAAAGCCGTTGCTTTTCATGAAGCATTGAGCGATGGCTATTTAAAATACGTAGTACAGGTTAAACTCAATGCACAGGCTATTTCTAAGGCTTTGGTTGATATGGGTTACGAAATCGTATCGGGCGGCACCGATAATCACCTGATATTAATTGATTTGCGTAACAAAGGCATCTCGGGTAAAGCAGCCGAAAATGCTTTGGTGCAGGCAGATATTACCGTGAATAAAAACATGGTGCCTTACGATGATAAATCGCCGTTTGTTACGTCGGGTATCCGTATTGGTACCGCTGCGGTTACCACACGCGGTATGAAAGAGAAGCAAATGGAGCAAATTGCCGAACTGATTGACGCGGTAATAAAAAATCCGGAAGATGAACCTTCTATAAAGAAAGTACGTAAAAGTGTTCATGCGTTAACGGAGAAATTTCCGCTTTACAGCTAAACAACATTAAAATTGAAATGATAATAACACGGGGCATTGTTCCTGATAATGAAGACGAACGCTTAAAGGCACTGCATACTTACGATATTCTGGATACCCTTCCGGAAGCGGAGTACGATGCCATTACGCGTTTGGCTTCATATATCTGTCAGGCCCCGTTTGCACTCATTTCTTTTATTGATAACAGTCGACAGTGGTACAAATCTGCCGTTGGTTTGCCCCTTTCAGAAACGCCCCGCGCCGAAACCTTTTGCCAGCACACCATTATGGATGATGTATTGGTTGAAGTGCCCGATGCTACGTTGAGCGAACTGTTTCATGACTACGAACATGTAAAAGGAGGGTTGGGTGTAAGGTTTTACGCCAGCGCTCCTTTAATAGATCCTGATGGATACCGCTTAGGTACTCTATGTGTATTTGATCAGCAGCCAAAGGTATTAACCGATGATCAGCGCGATGCCTTGCGTACGCTGGCTGGCGCCGTGATATCGCACCTGGCATTACGCAAGCAAAAAAAAGAGCTCGAACTAAATCTCAAGCGCCACGAAGAGTTTTTTCTGCTCTTCAACAGTTCGTCGGAAATCCACTACATAGCCGACGAAACTTCTAAAATAGAACTTATTAACAACACGGTTGAAACTGTTTTAGGCTATAAGCCCGAGCAGTTGATAGGCCGTTCATTGTGGGAATTTGAGGTAAACCAGGACCGTAACCAGTTTGCCCAGCAAATTGAAAGCGGCCTGCGGTCAAAAAGGGCTTTTGAAATAGAAACCTGTGTGAGGGCTAAAAGTGGCGCCGAAAAGTGCATTAGCTGGACGGTAATAAACCGCGAGGGCAAATGGTACGCCAGCGGCCGTGATGTTACTGAACAAAAAAAGGTGCAGGCGCAGTTAGAGCAGCTTTCGCTGGTGGCCAGTAAAGTTAGCAACGGTGTGGTAATAGCCGATGCCGAAAACCGGGTAATTTGGACCAATGAAGCCTTTGAGCGCATAACCGGCTACCAACTGGCCGATATGCAGGGCAAACGTATGGGCCTTACCCTGATGGGCGATTATGCCGACCAGGCCATTAGCAGCCACGTTGACGAAATGCTGAAGACAAGTAAGGCTTTCGAAATAGAGATCAAAATTCAGCATAAAGAAGGCCACATCATGTGGGTTTCGATCACTAATTCGCCCATACTCAACAGTGCTGGCAAGGCCGAAAAATATGTAAAAATTGTTACAGATATTACTGCCCGCAAAAGTGCCGAAAAGGATGTGGAGATCTTATCCTTCGCTTCAGAAAAATCGCCAAGTGGTGTGGTTATACGCGACCGCGATAGCCGGATTATTTGGATGAACGAGGCGCTCGAAAATACGCTGGGCTATAAGCTCGAAGAATTAAAGGGCAAAACATTTGGTAATTTTCTCATTGGAGCTAATACAGACCTGAGTGTTTATGAAAAGGCAAAAATTGCCTATGCCGAAAACCAGCCTTACGAGGTAGAACTTCAAATCTATAAAAAAGACGGAACACCTTACTGGGTAAATTTGGCCAATAGTCCGTTCTTTAATAAAGAAGGAACATTGGAACGGCAAATTACCGTTTGCGTAGATATAACCGAGCGTAAAAGGAACGAAGAGCAGCTTACCATGCTTTCGTTAGTAGCCAGCAGTACAGTAAGCGGGGTTATTATTAACGATGCTGAGGGTAACGTGGAATGGGTAAACCCGGCGTTTGAGGCAATAACCGGCTACGGCATTATGGATGTTTATGGTAACCACCTGGGCGATGTATTGAAAGGGGAATTGACGGATACTAGCATCATCGAACAATCGCGCGAGTTGTCAAAGAATAAGCAATCTTTTGAGGTAGATTTGCTGGTTTACCGCAAAAATGGTCAGCCGCTGTGGATCACGGTCATTAACTCAGTGATATTGAATGAAGCCGGTAAGGTGAATAAATATATTGAGGTGATCATTGACATTACCTCTAAGAAAATGGCCGAGCGTGAACTTATTGCTGCCAAAGAAGAAGCGCAGCAGTTGAACAAGGCCAAAGATATGTTCATCTCCGTAATGAGCCATGAAATACGTACGCCGCTGAATGCGGTGATCGGCATGTCGCACTTATTGTCTGAAGATAATCCTACTGAGTCGCAAAAAGAGAACCTTGATATACTTAAGTTTTCGGCCGAGAACCTGATGACGCTGATTAATGATGTGCTCGATTTTACCAAAATAGAAACAGGTAACATAGAGCTCGAGAAAATTAACCTCGACCTGCGTGAGATGGTGCAGAGTATTACCAGCTCTTTGCAGTACAAGGTGGCCGAGAAAGGTATTTATCTTAGCCAGAGTATAGATGACGCACTGCCAAAATACATATTAGGCGACCGTACACGGCTGGTGCAAATACTGCTGAATATTATTAGCAACGCCGTTAAGTTTACCGAAAAAGGTGGGGTTAACATTGATTTAAAGGTAATTGAAGAAAGCGCCCAGGAAGTACGCATACGTTTTGCCATAATTGATACCGGAATTGGTATCCCGGCTGACAAAACAAATACTATATTTGAATCTTTTAAACAAGCCTCGGCCGATACCACGCGTAAATACGGGGGTACAGGTTTAGGACTGGCTATATCTAAAAGTTTAATTGAGCTGCACGATTCGCGTATAAACGTAGATAGTGAGCTTGGCCAGGGGTCAACCTTCTGGTTTACTATAACCTTTAAAAAAGTGGATCAAACAGCTGTAAGTAATGATAATGCTGCCGAAATTGGCTTGAAGATGAACGTATTGGTGGTTGATGACAACCAGATCAATCGTTTGCTTATTAATAAGGTACTCAAGAAATGGGGCGTTACTGCCGATTTTGCCGAGAATGGCTTAGAGGCTATCCAAAAAACGGTTGCCAATCATAATTACGATGTAATATTAATGGATATTCATATGCCCGAAATGGGCGGCCTGGAAGCTACCCAGCTGTTACGCGGCAAAGATGATGAGTATTGCCGCAAGGTACCTATTATAGCCTTAACAGCATCGATGTTGAGCAACCAGCTTGATCAGATTGAAGAAGTGGGTATGAACGATTTTATCCTGAAACCCTTCGATCCTAAAAATCTGTACGATAAATTAAGCCGTTACCAAAAGCAATAAAATTTGGCATAAAAAAACAGGAGCTGCAACTTATCGCAAACTCCTGCCATTAATTATGATCAAACGCTCCGGGTACTTGTACGGGAGTGTTCTATAAAAGTTTCATTAATTATTAAGAAATTTTTATTTTCTAATTTTGCAAGCAAAAGCGAATGAGGAAATATGAAGTTTTTTGTACTTTTTTGATGAAACGGCGAAATATTATGAACTTATATGAGCCGTTTTTGCCATTTTAAACGGCGTAAGCCATAGCAGCAATACTTAGCTGCAACCCTGGTATTTTTAACAACTCCTGCGCGCAGGCCTCTAAAGTTGAGCCTGTGGTAATAATATCATCCACTAACAAAATATGCTTGTCTTGCAGGCGCTCCGGGTGCTTAAGGGCAAACACCTGTTGCATATTCTCAAACCGCGCAAAACGGCTTTTGTGGGTCTGTGTGGCCGTTTTAACAGTACGGATGAGGTTGTTTTCTTCTACTTGGGCCAACAATTTAGCCGCCAATCCGTGTGCAAAATTAGCGCTTTGGTTGTAACCCCTTTCGCGCAACCTGCTCTTGTGAAGTGGAACTGGTATAATATAGTCAACCTGTTGTAATTGAGTATTTTGCGATAATTGTAGCCCGCTAATTTCCCCCAATTTATTACCTATTTTTTGCATGCCCTGGTACTTAAACTGGTGCATGAGGTGCTGTACTTCACCTCCTTTTTCAAAGTAAAGCAGGGCGTATGCATACTGTAAATCAATTTTCCCCCAAAACTGGCGGGCCACCATATTATCGGGCTGACTGTGGAAGTTGGTATAGGGGAGGTTATACAGGCAAGCCGTACAAATAAGTTCTTCGGTGCCCAGTAAATTAGCCCTGCATGCCTGGCAAAGCCTTGGAAATAAGAGATTTAAAAAATTGGCCAGGTAACCGGTACGCAGGTTCATGCTTAAACAGAATATAGAATCAAGAGTACAGATTCAAGCGCACAAAAGCAAGTCGGGGCAAATTAAGATACCAATGCCTGTACAACTGGCGCTGTATTCTTAACTTCTTCCTTGGCTTTATCCTTTACGGCTAACTGTCCACAGGCGGCATCAATATCTTTACCGCGGCTGCGGCGTACGTTAGTAATAACGCCTTGTTTGCGCAAATAAGCGGCAAAGGCATCTATTTTATCCTCGCCTGCATTGGTGAAATCGGCAAAAGAAATAGGGTTATATTCGATGATATTGACCTTACAAGGTATGTGCTTGCAAAATTTAGCCAGTTCTACGGCATCCTGCAATTCATCATTAAAGTTGTTAAATACAATGTACTCGTAGGTAACCGCATTCTTGGTTTTGCTGTAATAGTATTTAAGCGCCTCGGCCAAAGCTTTTAACGAGTTTTGCTCATTAATGGGCATGATTTCGTTACGCTTAATGTCATTAGCCGCATGTAACGACAGGGCTAAATTGAATCTTACCTCATCATCGCCCAGCTTTTTAATCATTTTGGCAATGCCTGCAGTAGATACGGTAATGCGTTTAGCCGCCATGCCCAGCCCGTCTTCGGCAGTAATGCGCTCTATAGATTTAAGTACATTAGCATAGTTAAGCAAGGGCTCGCCCATACCCATGTAAACGATATTAGTAAGCGGAATGCCATAATTTTGTTGCGCTTGCTGGCTAAGCAACACTACCTGGTCGTAAATTTCGTCGGGATTTAAGTTGCGTTTACGGTCCATGTAACCCGTTGCGCAGAATTTACAAGTAAGGCTGCAACCCACCTGCGATGAAACACAAGCCGTCATACGCTCGGTGGTTGGAATTAAAACACCCTCAATTAGGTGGGTATCGTGCAACTTAAAAGAATTTTTTATAGTTTTATCCGCACTAAACTGTGAGTTATTTATTACAACGTTATTTATAGCGAAGTTTTCATCCAGTTTTTTGCGTAGTTCTTTAGAAATGTTGCTCATGTCCTCAAATGAAAAGCACGATTTTTTCCAAAGCCACTCATAAACCTGCTTGGCTCTGAAACTTTTTTCACCAAGATTGGTAAAGTGTTGCTGCAGAGCTTCTAAACTCAGGCTACGGATATCAATTTTGCTATTATTTGCGTTCACAATACAAAGATAGTTAAATTTAGTTGGCCTATATTTGCAGCTACGTTTTTGAATTGTAAAATTAAAAAACAACAACTTTAAGTTAATTGTATTACAAAGTCGTTATATAATTGTACAATGTTGTTATAGATACATTCTGTATCAGATTAGTGCCGGGGTGGTAGATAGATAGATAAATTTCATTTAAATGAAAAGTTTTAGAGCCGATTACGTTTTTCCTATTAATGCCGATCCAGTAAAAAATGGAATAGTTACTGTTGATGACGATGGTAAGATAATATCTGTAAGCACCCATGCCCAACCCGATGTTGAGGTTGAACAATTAAACGGCATAATTTGCCCCGGTTTTATAAACACCCACTGTCACGTAGAGTTATCTCACCTTCACGAAAAAACTACACAGGGTACAGGTTTAGTTGATTTTATTAAAGCTATACAGCAATTGCGAGCAGGCGATAACGATGCCATAGCCGATGCAGCCATTCGTGCCGACCAGCAAATGTATGACAACGGAATAGTAGCCGTTGGCGATATTTCTAATAGTGCGCTTAGCTTACCGGTTAAGCAAAATAGCAAGCTATATTATCACACTTTTATTGAAATGTTCAGCTTCATACCCGAAAGGGCCGAAGAAACATTTCAAACGGCGGTAGAACTACAGAAACAATTCAAACCACTCTCTGCCTCGCTTACACCACATGCGCCTTACTCTGTATCTAAAGACCTGTTTAAGCTTTTAAAACAGCACACCGATGCTAACGAGAACCTCATTAGCATGCACAATCAGGAATGCGAGGATGAGAATAAGTTTTATCGCTATAAAAACGGCAAGTTTTTAGAGATGTACGAGAGCTTTAGCCTGGATATAAGCTACTTTAAGCCACAGGCACGTAATTCTATACAGTCGGTTATACCGCTTATCAGTAACAGGCAGCAGGTGTTGTTGGTTCATAATACTTGTACCAATTTAAAAGATATCTATTTTGTAAAGCGTTTTGATCGTAAAATAAACTGGTGTTTTTGCCCTAATGCCAATTTATACATCGAGGGTAAACTTCCAAAAGTTGATCTTTTTGTTGATGAAGGCTTTAATATAACGCTGGGTACCGATAGTTTGGCTTCTAATGCCAAGCTCTGCATTTTGAGCGAAATGCGTACCATACAGCAGCATTTTCCGGCCATAACTATGGCTAAACTGTTGGAGTGGGCTACCATTAACGGTGCTAAATTTTTAGGTATAAGCGATGATTACGGTTCGCTTGAAGCCGGTAAAAAGCCAGGCTTAAACTTGATCACAGGTTTAGATGGCTTAAAAATCACGCCTGATACGCAGGTAAAACGTTTACTTTAATCTCTTCTTAATTAATCATAACCCGTATAATTGCATTTAGTAATTTAAGGGTTATGATCAAGCATTTAAATATAACCGTGCAGGGTAAAGTGCAGGGTGTGTCTTACCGTGCCACCACTAAAGCCGTAGCCGACCAGTTAGGCGTACGTGGCCTTGTACGCAACGAGCCCAATGGCGATGTATTTATTGAAGCCGAAGCCGAACCTATGCTGATGGACATGTTCGTAGAGTGGTGCAACGAAGGCCCGGATCCGGCTCGTGTAACTTTGGTAACCACCGAAGAGGGTGAAATTAAAAACTATCGTAATTTTGAAGTGGTGAAGAAGTAGAGTAACGAGTACAGAGTGCGGGGATAAGAGATGCCGGATATATGTTACTTGAAATTTACTCCAAATGCGTTAGGGGTATAAGCTGATACCGGCCCGTGGCTAAGGCCTGCAGGCGTATAAGCGGATAGCCCGAGCCCAACGGGAACGCCCGATAACTTATTCTTTAAGAAGATAAAACCAATTTAAATAATATTACTTGTCAACTGCTAAAAAATTTGCCGGGCAAACCGCAGTATATGGTTTAACAACCGTAGCGGGCCGTACATTAAACTTTTTTCTTACTTCTTTATATACCCGCGCCTACTCACCGAGTGTTTACGGCATATTTGGTAACATGTTTAGCTGGGCCTCTATATTTAATGCATTGCTTGCATTCGGTATGGAAACCACTTATTTCAGGTATCTTAATAAACATTCTGATAGTAAGCAAAAGGTATACAACAATTCTTTTGGAGCTATTTTTATTATAACGGTATTGTTTCTGTTAGTAACCCTGCCTTTGGTAAAGCCAATAACAGCATGGATACGAATTGATAGACATACATCTATGGCGGATTATGTAAATTATACCCGCTTTTTTATAGGTATATTAGTTATTGATGCCTGGTGTGTAATTCCGTTCGCTAAGCTACGTGCCGAAGGACGCCCGGGTCGTTATGGGATGCTTAAACTGGTGAATATCTTTATTTTCATCGGCTTGAATTTACTTTTTATTGTCGGCCTACCTTACATAATTAACCATCAATTGCCTGGTGCAGGTTTCTTGCTCGCAAATTTTAGACCTGGCTGGCTCGGTTATGTATTTCTGTCGAACTTAATAGCAAGTTTTGTGACATTTTTAATGTTACTGCCAGAACTGCTAAAACTGCGACCGGTATTAGATAAGCCCATGCTCAGCGAAATGCTGAAGTACAGCTGGCCTGTATTAATAGCTAACTTCTCGTTTATTATTAACGAAACATCAGATAAACTGCTTTTAGGTAAACTACTGCCCGAGAGTATAAGTAGCGGTCAGGTTGGTATTTACACGGCATGTGCTAAAATAGCTATATTTTTAAACCTCTTTGTACAGGCGTTTAGATTAGGTGCCGAGCCATTCTTTTTTAGCCAGGCAAAAAATAAGAATGCAACCGGTACATATGCTCAAATTATGAACTATTTCATCATAGCCGTGGCACTAATATTTGTGGGGCTAATGGCTAACATTGAGTTGTTGAAGTATTTTGTAGGAAAATCTTATTGGTCTGGCTTAAATGTGGTGCCGTTGTTACTGTTGGGTTATGTATGTTTAGGTATATACATGAACTTATCTATATGGTATAAGTTATCCGACCAAACTAAATACGGACTATATATCTCCAGTGTAGGCGCAGTGTTAACTATCGTTATAAACGTTGTTTTTATACCCAAGTATAGTTACATGGCATCGGCATGGGCCTCGTTAACAGCTTATGCCAGTATGATGATCATGTCGTACATCTGGGGGCAAAAAAATTATCCTATCCCTTATAATCTCAAAAAGAACTTAACCTACATTATAAGTTCCGTCATAATCGTATTTTTATCTTTTAGCGTATTTCACCGTAGTTTGCTGATAGGTAACGGCCTGCTTGTTTTATTTGCAGGTGCTGCTTTTATGGCCGAACGTAAACAGATAATGGCTATACTTAAAAAATAAACAATGATCATTCGCATTATCAATAACTCTAAAAATAACCTGCCCGCTTACGAAACGCTGCATGCCGCTGGTATGGACCTGCGTGCTGATGTAGAAGCTACCGTAGTGCTAAAACCTATGGAGCGCAAACTCATCCCTACCGGGTTGCATATAGAATTGCCTGAAAGTTTTGAGGCGCAGATACGCCCACGTAGTGGTTTAGCGTTTAAGCATGGTATTGGCATTGTTAACTCGCCCGGTACGGTTGATGCCGATTACCGCGGAGAGATTAAAGTATTGCTTATCAATTTTTCGGACACCGATTTTGAGATCAACGTGGGCGATCGTATTGCACAAATGGTGGTAGCCAAGCATGAGAAAGTACAGTGGGAGCAGGTGGAAGTGTTAAACGAAACATCGCGTGGTATGGGTGGTTACGGGCACACAGGCGTGGTATAATTTAAAAACATGAAATTTGGTTACTGGTGTTTAGGATTGTTGCTGTCACCGGCTTTGACATTTGCTCAGGGCAGTGGAGGTAATTCGGCTATTATTCCGGGGCGTACGCCAGTTCTATCTGCCGATAGCCTGGCCGTTAATCAAATTTATTTTGAAGCCCTGCGCCGTAAAACCATTGAAGACCAAAAAGGCGCTGCCGAGATGTTTGCGCGCGTGCTGCAGTTAGACTCCCGTAACGATGCCGCCATGTACGAGCTTTCGAGCTTGCAAAAGCTTCAGAATAACCAGCCCGAGGCGCAAAAGTTGCTGGAACGTGCTGTGGCCCTGAAACCCGATAACGAATGGTATTGGGTTTCGTTAGCTACCAGCTACGAAAAATCTAACGATATTCTCAAATTACAGCATGTTTTTGATGAACTGCTTCGCATTAATCCCAACAAGACCGATTACTATTTTGACAAAGCCAGTGCCTTTATGCTGGAGCAAAAGTATGATGAAGCATTAGCAGTATACACACGTTTAGAACAACTGACCGGCTTAACCGACGATTTGGTTGCAAGCAGACAAAAAATCTATCTAAAACAAGGCAAAATAGATTTGGCCGCTGGCGAAGTTGAGCAGTTATTGGTTAACAATCCCGACCAGGTAAGATATTATCTGCTGTTAGGCGAAATTTATAACTCCAATAACTTAACCGATAAAGCCCTTAAAGTACTGCAACGCGGTGAGAAGGTTAAACCCGACGATGGGATGATTCATCTGGCCCTGGCCGATACGTATCGTACTAAAAAAGACCTGGAAGCCAGTTATAAACAATTGCAGCTGGCCTTTTCATCGCCTGCGTTGGATATAGACCAAAAGGTGCGCATAATACTGGGCTATACCCCTAAGTTCCCCGACCCTAATGCCCGCGCCAGTGCCTTGGAGTTAAGTCGTATTGCGGTTGGCGTTCACCCCAACGATGCCAAGGCGCAGGCACTTTACGGCGATATGCTGGCGCAAAACAATAAGTTTAAAGAAGCTAAGGCAGCTTACCAAAAATCGGTGCAGTTAAACCCCGAAATTTATGCCGTGCACGAGCAGTTAGTAAGGCTTGATTTGGGTGATAATGCTTTAGACGATGCCATTAAAGATGGCGAGAATGCCTTATCGCTTTTTCCTAACCAGGCATGGATGAATTACCTGGTGGGTGTGGCTTATTTACAAAAGAAAGATGCCACCAAGGCATTAGGTTATCTGAAGAATACAGTGGCTTTAGAACTGGATGATAAAGATTTGTCGGCCCAAAGCTATGCCGCCCTGGGCGATTGTTACCACGAGTTGAAAGATAATGCAAAATCTGACGCGGCTTATGATAAAGCTTTGATATTTAACCCCGATAATATTTACACATTAAACAACTACGCCTATTATCTGTCTATACGTGGAGAGCAGTTGGAAAAAGCCGCACAATTGTCTAAACATAGTATCGATATTCAGCCAAACACGGCCTCGTTCGAAGATACTTATGCATGGATACTGTTCAGGCAAAAAAAGTATGCCGATGCTAAAACCTGGATAGAAAAGGCGCTGCAACATGGCAAGGACGCAAGCGCAACGCAGACAGAGCATTATGGCGATATCCTGTTTTACCTGGGCAATACCGATGCTGCTGTTCAAAACTGGAAAAAGGCAAAAGAATACGGCGCCAAATCGCCGTTATTAGATAGAAAGATAAATGAGAAGAAATATATTGAATAAATTGCTGATTGCTTTTTGCGTAATGGCTGTATTTGGCTGTAAGGCAAAAAAGCAACTGGTTGTACGCAAGGCCGACTCGGCCGTTGTTAACAAGCCAACCGTAAACCCAGCACTGGCTAAAATTACTGCTATTAAGTCGAAGCAGGTATTGTTTAACACTTTTTCGGGCCGGGCCAAAACAAAGTTGACATTCGATGGCAAGAGCAATGATGTTACGCTGAATATCCGCATACAGCATGGTAAAAAAATATGGGTATCTATCACCGCGCTTTTAGGCATTGAAGTGGCCCGTGCCTTAATAACGCCCGATAGTATTCAGGTAATTAACCGTATACAGGGCGTATACATTAAAAAACCTTTCAGCTATGTGTATACTTATGCCAACCGCGAGGTTAATTATTTAACGGTTGAGTCGCTGCTGGTGGGTAATGCCATTACCGAATTGCTTAATGAGAATAGTAAGGTGGAAACCGCTGCCAGTGGCAATACCACCATAAGCGGTAGCTTGCAAAATTTGGTTTATAACTTATTGATAGGGGCCGATTTTAAAGTTACCCGCACCAGTTTTGCCAATGCAGCAGCAAGGCAATCGTTACAGGTAACCAATGGTCAGTTTATACAGGCCGACGGTCGCATTATTCCTTCTCAGATCAGTATAAATTCTGTTGTACAGAACAAAAGTATTCAAGCCGAACTGGAATATAACCGTACCGAATTTAACCAGGTATTAGAATATCCGTTTAGTATTCCGGCCAGATTTGAACCTGCCAATTAAAATCAATATTTTTGGGCGGATGAAATTTGTAAAAATTGTATTACTTCTCGTTTTAACAGTTGGTTTCTTTAGTGCCCGTGCACAAAGCAGCGCCGAATTAAAGCGCAGGCGCATAGAGTTAACCAATGAGTTGGAAAGCCTGAAGCGCGAGTTACAGGAAACGCAGAACAACAAGAAGTCTACCTTTAAGCAGCTCAATATATTGAAAGCGCAAATTAGTTTGCGTGAAGAAAAGATCAACACGGTAAACTCCGAAATTCGCCTGTTGAGCAGCCAGATCAACGAAAATACCAACACGGTACATACCCTGCAAGAACAGCTCGATCAGCTAAAAAAAGAGTACGCGGCCATGATCGTGTTTGCCTATCATAACCAAAGTGCCTATAATAAACTGATGTTTGTGTTTGCCGCCAAAGATTTTAACCAGGCTTACAAGCGCTTAAAGTATTTACAGCAATTTGGTAATTACCGCGAGCGCCAGGCGCAATCTATCCAAGGCACACAGAAGGTATTGCATGTAAAAATAAATCAGCTCGACCGTACCAAGAACGAAAAAAGCAACTTATTACAGGAGCAGCAAAAAGAAAAAGAAACCTTAGGCAAAGAGCGTAATAGCCAGGTTGCCGTAGCCGAAGATTTATCTAAACAGGAAGGGGCACTTAAAAAGCAGCAAAGAGCCTTGTTGGCCCAACGTAAAAAGGTTGATCAGCAATTTGCATCGGCCCTGCGTCGTGAAATTGCCGAAGCGCGTCGTAAAGCCGAGGCCGAAGCCCGTGCCGAAGCGCAGCGTTTAGCGGCTATTGCTGCCGAAAAGGCCCGTGCCGAAAATAAATCGGCCGCAGAGATTGCCATCGCTGCAAAGCCAAAACCCATTGTTCGTAAAACCGATTCGGAAGTATTATCGTCCACCCCCGAGGCAGCCAAATTGTCTAATGACTTTTTGGGGAATAAAGGCCGCCTGCCATGGCCGGTTGCCACCGGGCAAATTGTGCAAGGCTTTGGCGTGTACTACACCGAGGGCATCCGTAACGATAACCAAGGGATAGATATCCGCACGCCGGCTAATTCGCCCGTAAGGGCTGTGTTTGATGGCGAGGTGAGTAACGTAGTTGATATCAGTGGTACTTACCTGGTTATTATTCGTCATGGTAAATACTTTACCGGTTACCTCAACCTGCGCTCGGTAAGCGTAAGCAGCGGGCAAAAAATTAACACCCGCCAAACCATAGGCACTGCCGCCACCGACCCGGCCACCGGCGAAACCATGGTGCACTTTGAAGTGCGTAATGTGGATGCGGTTGTAAATCCTAAAACTTGGCTTGCTCCACAATAAGTTGGAACATTGTGAAGTTATAATTGTATATATTTGTACCTTTAAATAATTACTCATGCTTAGTTCGGTTCTGTTATTCCTGAACATCGGCTCATCTGAGATGATCCTGATACTTTTTGTAGCACTTTTATTATTTGGGGGTAATAAGCTGCCCGAACTCGCAAGAGGTTTAGGCAAGGGGATCCGCGATTTCAAAGATGCCTCAGAAGGAGTGAAGCGCGAGATACATAATCAGATAAATAACTACGACGAAAAACCGTCGGAGCCTGTAGTTCGTAATTCAGATACTGAAACAGGAACGAATACTACAACGGCCAGTGAAGAACCCGGCCATACAGAACACGATTCTACAGTTAAAAAAGAATATTAAAATAAATAAACGATCATCATCATGGGAGGATTAGGCGCACCAGAAATTATTATTATCCTGGTTATTGTGTTATTATTATTCGGAGGACGCAAAATTCCTGAACTAATGAAAGGATTAGGACAGGGCGTTAAAGAATTCAAAGACGCAAGCAACAAGGACAATACTACAACCACCACTACTAACACATCTACAACCCGTCCAACCACGGAAGATACAACCAACGTGCATCCGTAATAGGATACGGTAGGCCGGTAGTTTCAAATTATAAAACTTATTAGCGGGTAATATTTTATTATCAACTGATAAGTTTTTTTATTTTAGCGCTCTATGGCTAAAAATTACAACACCTTAACACAAATACAGCACGACCTGCAAAGCGGTGCTATTACGGTTAAGGAATTGGTAACACAATACCTCCATAACATTAAACAATATGCCCACCTCAAAGCTTTCAACGAGGTGTTCGAACAGGAGGCGATTCAAAAAGCCGAAGAACTGGATGAGCGTATAGTCACTGGTACCACAGGAAGGCTGGCCGGAATGGTCATAGCTATTAAAGACAATATTTGTTATAAAGGCCATCAGGTTACGGCTTCCTCAAAAATACTCGAGAACTTTACTTCTATATTTTCATCAACGGTAGTAGAACGTTTGCTTGCCGAAGATGCCATTATCATAGGCCGCTGTAACTGCGACGAATTTGCAATGGGCGGCGCTAATGAGAACTCTTACTTTGGCCCGGTAAAAAACATGGCCGATGAAAGCCGTGTTCCCGGAGGTTCATCAGGCGGTTCGGCAGTGGCGGTACAGGCCGGTATGTGTCATGCCGCTATTGGCACCGATACTGGTGGTTCTATCCGTCAGCCGGCATCCTTTTGCGGTGTGGTAGGTTTAAAACCTACGTATGGCCGCGTATCCAGGCATGGCATTATTGCTTACGCATCTTCATTTGACCAGCCGGGACCAATTACGCAATCTGTTGAAGATGCGGCTCTATTGCTCGAAATAATGGCCGGTGCCGATGATTATGACAGTACAGCTTCGCGCGAGCCAGTGGCAGCATACAGCAATCTACAACCATCAAGCGGTAAAAAGAAGATAGCTTACCTGCAAGAGGTGCTGGATAGTGAGGGATTGGATGCCGAAGTTAAAGCCACCCTGCTTAAAACCATTGAAGATCTCAAGGCAGATGGGCACACTGTTGAACCGGTATCATTCGAGTATCTGGATTATGTTGTTCCTACTTACTACATTCTCACCATGGCTGAGGCATCTTCAAACTTGGCCCGCTACGATGGTGTGCATTATGGATATCGTAGTCCTAATGCAGTAGACTTGGTTACTACTTACAAGCGTTCACGCTCAGAAGGTTTTGGCACCGAGGTTAAGCGTAGAATTATGCTGGGTACCTTTGTGCTAAGCGCCGGTTACTACGATGCCTACTATGCAAAAGCGCAGAAAGTGCGTCGCCTTATAAAAGAACGCACCGATGAGATCTTAAAGGAATTTGATTTTATACTGACGCCAACTGCTCCTGAGCCTGCATTTAAAATAGGGCGGCAGGATATAGACCCGATAGTTACTTACCTGGAAGATATATTTACCGTACAGGCTTCATTGGCCGGAATACCTGCAATTTCGCTGCCTATGGAGAATAATAGTGCGGGTTTACCGTTAGGGTTGCAGCTTACTACTAAAGCCTTTAACGAAGCCGAGTTGTTAAATTTTGCAACTTATTTTGTGGGTTTGCGTAAAAGTTAATAAATTAGTTGCTGCGGAAAGTTTCGCACAAGCCATTACCTGTAATCCCTGATAATGAAGAAACTATTTACGATCATTCTTTGCGTCGTTGCATCGCAATCTTACAAAGCCCTGGCGCAGCCGGTTTTAGATACAACCTTAGCAGAACAAATCTCAGGGCAAAATTACCTGCAAAGCTATAAGCGCATTCTTCCTGCACCGGTAGCTGCCCAAATTCAACAAAATGCTTACGAAAACTCTGCTTTTAGGGTCCGGCTGGATTCTATGCAGAAAGACGTTCCCTTAGATTATAACGAGTTTGTACAGGCCTATATCAATGCTTATACTTCAGGCTCCCGCCGGGGTGATATACCTCGTATTATGGGTTTGTCTAAATATTACTTCCCTATTTATGAGAAGGCATTTCGTGAAGCTGGTATTCCTGATGAGATTAAGTATTTGTCTATCGTAGAGTCATCGCTCGATCCTAATGCCGTATCGCGTGTAGGTGCAACCGGTCCGTGGCAGTTTATGTTTGCTACCGGCAAAAATTACGGCCTTAACGTAAATAACTATGTTGATGAGCGCCGCGATCCTATCCAAGCTACTTATGCAGCTGCTGCTTACCTAAAAGATGCTTACCAGGAATTTGGTGACTGGCTGCTGGCCATTGCTTCTTATAACTGTGGTAAAGGCAGTGTAGAACGCGCCATGCAGCAGGCTAATGCGGTTGATTTTTGGTCTATTCGCCAATATTTGCCCTCAGAAACCCGCGGTTACGTACCGGCTTTTATTGCTACAGCTTACATCATGAAGTATTACAACCAGCATGGCATTATGCCGCAGGCTTGCAATATGAACTTAACTACAGATACGGTTGTGGTAAACAAATTCGTATCGTTAAACAACGTAGCCCGTGTGTTAAACATTGACGCCAACGAACTGGCTCTCCTTAACCCGGCATATACCAAACGAATTGTGAACGGAACTACCAAGGCCCCGCGCCGTGTAGTTATCCCGCAATTAGGTAAAGAAAAATATGGTTTATTATACAGCGCTTTAAACGGCGATGCCATTACCGAAAGAAATACGCAACCTGTTTATGCTACTGTTGCTGATGAGACAACAACAGTAACTACTAATAACAATGTTGCCGCCACAACATCAAAAGTAAAAACGCAGCATGTTGTTAAAAGAGGCGAAACGTTGAGTGGTATTGCAGACAAGTATGGTATCGATGTAGAAGACCTGCGGATATGGAATAACATTCGTGGCAACAAGGCTACACCCGGTAAAAAGTTGATGCTTTCGGCTCCAAATTTGGCAACCGGCAAACCTGCTACAGCCGGTAAAGAGTTGGCTATGGTGAAGTAATAAACATAACCAATTATAAAAAAGAAGCCACAGTATACATACTGTGGCTTTCTCGTTTCTTAACAGACGTTGTAATGTTTAAGTACTGAAATAGTTAACAGATTTGTTATTGTATCTAACTTGTAAATTCATGAATATTATAAAGAAGCTTACTATTTGCGCTGTATATCTTTTGATCTTTTGTTTGTGGTTAGCTCCCAAGGTGAGTGCGCAAACATCGCTCGAAATTAAGAAAGCCGATAAATTATTTAGCGGCTTTTGGATAGATAGAAAAACCAGTAGACAATTACTTATAGGTGTTGAGAAAGATGGGTATGTTATTATAAACGACTGGACCGGCAAAATGCAGGACAGGGGAAGTGCTGATGCCTACAAAGCTAACATCAAAGGAGAGAAACTGATTATGCCTCCAGAGTTTGAACACCATGCCCCATATGCGGAAATACTGATACTGAATAAAAAGCTTATCTATCTAACTAAGTTTAAAGACGTAACAGGTAAAGAAGTAGTAACCAGGCAATCTTTTGTGAAGAGGAATTAAAACATAGAAAATAAGTTATCCGGTCGGTTTGGTTCGCTAAAATGATGGTATACAATAGGCTTTCCCATCCATTCCATTAATAATCAACCTAATTGTGCAACAGTTTAAAAAGGAATTGTAATTTTGCCCACCTGATTTAGAGAAGATGAATACCAATAAACGCAAACAAGATGCCCTGAATTACCACTCTAAGGGCCGTCCCGGCAAGATACAGGTAGTTCCAACCAAGCCCACTAATTCGCAGCGCGACCTTACCATGGCTTACTCGCCGGGTGTGGCCGAGCCTTGCCGCGAAATTGCCGCCAATACCGACGATGTTTATAAATACACAGCCAAAGGTAACTTGGTAGCCGTTATAAGTAACGGTACAGCTGTATTGGGTTTGGGCGATATTGGCCCCGAGGCCAGTAAACCGGTTATGGAGGGTAAAGGCTTATTGTTTAAAATATATGCCGATATTGATGTGTTTGACCTGGAGTTGAACACCAAAAATGTTGATGAATTTGTTAATATAGTTAAGGCACTTGAGCCTACATTTGGTGGTGTAAACCTTGAGGATATATCGGCCCCAACCTGTTTTGAAATAGAACGGCGCTTAAAAGCCGAGATGAATATCCCGGTAATGCATGATGATCAGCATGGTACGGCTATTATATCTGGTGCTGCGCTGATGAATGCCTGCGAAATTCAGGGAAAAAAGCTGGATGAAATTAAACTGGTGGTAAACGGTGCGGGTGCTGCTGCAGTATCTTGTACCAAAATGTACCTGCAATTAGGTGTGAAAAAAGAAAACCTGTTAATGTTCGACATTGGCGGTTTAATTACGCCCGATCGTACCGACTTGGATGAAATCCGCCTGGAGTTTGCCAGCCACCGTACCGGTATAGTAACCCTTGCCGATGGTATGAAGGATGCTGATGTTTTCATCGGTCTTTCTGCCGGTAACCTGGTTAATGCCGATATGCTGAAAAGCATGGCACCAAACCCTATCGTGTTCGCTATGGCTAACCCCGAACCTGAAGTAGCTTATGATATAGCAGTAGCCGCTCGCGAAGACATTATTATGGCTACCGGCCGCAGCGATTATCCTAACCAGGTGAACAACGTATTGGGTTTCCCTTATATATTCCGTGGCGCATTAGACGTTCGTGCTACTGCCATTAACGAGGAAATGAAGATTGCGGCGGTGCATGCCATTGCCGAGCTTACCCGCAAGCCCGTACCCGAAGCTGTTAACTTAGCTTATAATACCACTAACCTGCGTTTTGGAAGAGATTACATTATTCCGAAGCCAATGGATCAGCGTTTGATCACCGAGGTTTCTGCTGCGGTAGCTAAAGCAGCGATAGATTCTGGCGTGGCCCGTATACAAATTACCGACTGGGATGCTTACGCCGAGCAGTTACGCTTACGCATAGGTGCCGATGATAAGCTGATGCGTAACCTGAGCGGCAAAGCCAAGCAAGCGCCAAAACGCGTAGTATTTGCCGAAGCCGATAATTATAAGATATTACGTGCAGCACAAATTGTAAAAGAAGAGGGTATCGCTATCCCTATACTATTAGGTAATACCGAAAAGATACGCCAGATTATTGACGAGCATAAGCTCGATCTGGATGATGTGAAGATTATTAACACGCTGGTTCCTTGCGAACGTCAGGAAGAATATGCACAGTTCTTGTATGAAAAGCGTCAGCGCCGTGGTATAACGTTATACGAAGCCAAAAAAATGATGCGCGACCGTAACTATTACGGTGCCAGCATGGTGCAGTTTGGCGATGCCGATGCATTAATATCGGGCTTAACCAAAAATTATGTGAGTACCATTAAACCGGCGTTGCAAATAATTGGTACCGAGCCGGGTGTAGCTAAGGTAGCCGGTATGTATATGATGATCACCAAGAAAGGTCCGTTGTTTTTTGCCGATACTACGGTGAACGTTAACCCAACCACGCAAGACCTGGTAGATATTACTGTACTAGTAGAACGTTCGGTTAAACAGTTCAACATCAGTCCGCGCATAGCCATGCTGTCATACTCTAACTTTGGTTCTAACGAGGGCGAGGTTCCTGAAAAAACACGCGAAGCCGTAAAAATACTGCACAAGCAATACCCCGATATGGTAATAGATGGTGAAATGCAGGCTAACTTTGCCATGAACCGCGATTTACTAAGCGACAATTTTCCATTTTCTACCCTGAACGGTAAGCCGGCAAATACCTTGATTTTCCCTAACCTCGAATCGGGTAACATAGCTTACAAACTATTGCAGGAAGTAGGCGGGGCTGAGGCGGTAGGGCCTATTTTACTGGGTATGAAAAAGCCGGTGCATGTGTTGCAGTTAGGTAGCTCCGTGCGCGAAATTGTTAACATGATCACTATTGCCGTGGTTGATGCGCAGCAAAAAGCGCAAGCCCAGGAGGCGCAATAGTAGCTACGGATAAATAATTATAGCTTGCCATTTATTGAAGGTTTTGATGAAACCTAATGGGATTTTGACCGTAAAAGGTCAAATTGCCTGATTCAATAAATGGCAAGTTTTTTTGTACCCGTGAACTCCAAAATTTTAGTACCTTTCTCTTCACAATCAAACTTATCTTTGATCTCTAAATTATAGCAATATCGAATAAAAATGTACGCATATATTGATGGCAAGCTGGCATTCAAAAGTCCGGCTTATGTGATAATTGATGCTGGTGGCGTGGGCTATCATATAAACATCTCCTTAAATACCTTCTCTAAAATAGGCGATGCCGAGCGTTGTAAGTTACATGTTTGGATGCATGTTAAAGAAGACGCCCACACGCTTTATGGTTTTTACGAAGAAGGCGAAAAACGCCTGTTTCTGCATTTGATCTCCGTTTCGGGCATTGGCCCTAATACCGGCCGTATGATGCTGTCTTCTATTACGCCACAAGAAATTCAGGCTGCAATTGTACAGGGTAACGTTACCCAAATACAGCGCATCAAAGGCATCGGTCCTAAATCGGCCCAGCGTGTTATTTTAGAGTTGCAGGATAAGCTTAAGAAAGACGGCCCAGATACCTTGATCTCTATGCCGGCTAACAATACCGTGAAAGATGAAGCATTATCGGCCCTGGTAATGCTTGGTTTTGCCCGCAATGCTGCTGAGAAAGTATTGGATGTCGAAATAGGTAAAAACACGGGTACTTTAACCGTAGAACAACTGATAAAGTTTGCGCTAAAAAGCTTATAATTAACCGTTTAATTTTAACTGTACGCTTGGCCAAAATATTTACCGTAAAGTTTTTTCTATGGTTTTTATTTTTATCTGTTTGCAGCGGTTTTAACTCCGTTTTTGCACAGGTAAGGCCTGCTATTGCCAAAGATTCAGTAAAAATAACGGTGCCTTACAAGGGCCAGAAATCTAAAAATTACAGGCTGCGGGAAGGACGCTTCGATACCGATCCACCTAACCTTACGCGTACCATTGAGTACGATGCCTCTACCAACCGTTATGTGTTAATTGAGCGGGTGGGCAACTTGCTGTACCGCGCACCGCGGTATTTAACATTTGTTGAATATTTGCAGCTAACCCAGCAGCAAAACCGCCGGGAGTACTTTAAGCAATTGACCGACAACTATGCCTACCAGTCGCAGCAGCCGGGCTTTATACCGCAGATCAAAATTCGCAGTCGTACGTTCGAGCAAATCTTTGGTAGTAATGTGATCGATATCCGTCCGCAGGGTTCGGCGCAGCTGGTGTTTGCCGGGCAGGTAAACAGCAACCAAAATCCGCTGTTCAATACCCGTCAGCGCAAGCAGTTCAACTTTAACTTCGATCAGCGCATCCAAATGAATATTACGGGTGCTATTGGCGATAAGTTGAAGATTGCCACCAATTACAATACCGATGCCCAGTTCCAGTTTGAAAACCAGGTAAAACTCGACTATACCGGGCACCCCGACGAGATTATTCAAAAGATAGAAGCCGGTACCGTAAGTATGCCGCTTAATACCTCGCTCATTAGAGGAAGTCAAGCACTTTTCGGGTTGAAAACCAAGTTAAAGTTTGGCAAACTGGATGTAACCAGCATCTTTTCGCAGCAACGTTCACAGGCACGTACCATCACCATTACCAATGGGTCGCAGCAGGGAGAGTTCCGCCTAACCGCGGCCGATTATGAAGCCAACCGCCATTATTTTCTGGCAAAATATTTCAGGGATAATTATAACAGGGCACTGGCCAACATCCCGCTCATCAGCACCAACGTAGTAGTTACCCGTGTAGAGGTTTGGACCACTAACCGCACCAATACCACCACCGATTCGCGCGATATCATAGGTTTATTAGATCTGGGAGAAAACCAGCCCTATAATACCACGCAGGTACAGGGCGGTGCAGGCTTTTCAGGATTACCGGCCGGTTTTGTGGGCCCGGGTTTTACACAGCAATCCAATTCTCTGCTTACCCGGTTATTTGGTTTGCCTAACCAGGGGCGGTTAACCAACTCTAACGATGTAGCCAATTTTTTCCAGGCATCGGGCGCTACCGATAACTTTGCCAAGCTGCCTTATGCCCGTAAGCTTACCAGCAAGGAGTTTACTCTGCATCCGCAATTGGGTTATATCTCTTTAAATTACCCGCTTAATAATGATGAGGTGCTGGCAGTTGCTTTCCGCTACACTTATAATGGGGTAGAGTACCAGGTAGGGGAGTTCTCTAACGATATCCCGGTAGATGCCACCAATCCAAGGGCTCTATATGTAAAGTTGTTAAAGAACGAGATACTGAAAACTAACCTGCCCACCTGGGATCTGATGATGAAGAATATCTATTCTTTAGGTGCTTATCAGGTAAGTTCATTAAACTTCAGGTTGGCCATCGCCCGTTTGGATGAGCGTGCCAGTGTGGAGAAATTTAATATTGAAGAAGGTAGCCGCATTACCGGCAAACGCTGGCTGCAGTTAACCCACTTAGATACACTGAATCAGCAGAACGACCGCCTGCCAGAGGGCGATGGTTATTTCGACTTTTTGGAAGGCATCACTATCGATTCGCAAAACGGGCGTATTATGTTCCCGGTAGTAGAGCCTTTTGGGGCCGATCTGGCTCGCAGGTTTACTTCAACAGAACAAAATCTCAGGAACAAGTATGTGTATCAACCCTTATATGATAGTACACGTACCATTGCCCAACAGTTTTTTCCGCAACTCAACCGGTACGTCATCAAAGGAACGTATTCTTCGCAGTCGGGTTCCGAGTTTCAGTTGAATGCCGTAAATATTCCACAAGGTTCGGTAGTGGTGAATGCAGGGGCCCTGCGTTTGCAGGAGGGTACCGATTATACGGTAGACTACAGCATTGGCCGTATTCGTGTACTTAATCAGTCGCTTTTACAATCCGGTCAGCCGCTTACCGTAAATATTGAGAATAACGAATTGTTCGGCATCCAGCAAAAAACCTTGTACGGTTCGCGGTTCGATTATCATGCCAGCCCTAACCTGGCTTTGGGCGGTACCATAATGCACTTAAGCGAACAACCGCTTACGCAGAAGCAGATTATTGGTGAAGAATCTGTTTCCAACACGATCATGGGTTTCGATGTGAGTTACAGTTCCGAGTCGCGCTGGTTAACACGCCTGGTAGACCGCTTGCCACTCATTAACACCAAAGTGCCATCGTACATTAACTTTTCGGGTGAGGTAGCGCGGTTAATGCCGGGTAACCCCAGCGCCACCAATTTTGCCGGCTCTAAAAATGGTACTTCTTACCTTGATGATTTTGAAAGCAGCCAATCCATTATCGACCTGAAAAGTGCTTTAGCCTGGCAAATATCGGGAACACCGCAGCTGTTTCCCGAATCGCGCCTGTTTAATGATCTGAGCTACGGTTACAACCGGGCACGACTGGCGTTTTACAACATCGACCCTATATTTTATAATTCCAGTTCTACCTTTAGCTTAACCCGTTCCGATCTGTCGAACCATTACGTAAGGCAGGTTTTAGAAACCGAAGTGCTGCCTTATCGCCAATCTGTTACTGGGCAGCCGTTAATTTTACCTACGCTCGATTTGGCTTTTTATCCAAACGTACGTGGTCAGTATAACTATGCTACTACAGGTGTTAATCCTGATGGTACGATGCAAAACCCGCGTAGCCGCTGGGGGGGGCTGTTCCGTAAGTTGGAAACCAATGATTTTGAATCGTTAAACGTACAGTACATTGAGTTTTGGCTGATGGACCCGTTCATTTACAAACCCAATTCGCAGGGTGGCGACCTGTATTTTAACCTGGGAAGCGTTTCGGAAGACATTTTGAAAGATGGCCGTAAGTCGGTAGAGAATGGCTTGCCCCCCGATGGCGGCACTACCCAAACCGATGAAACCGTATGGGGCCGTGTGCCACGGCTGCAACCTGTAATTAATGCTTTTGATAGTAACCCAGATGCCCGCCGTTTACAGGATATTGGTTTAGATGGATTGAATGATGCAGGTGAGCAAACTAAATTTGCCCCTTTTGTAAATCAGGTACGCAATACCCTGGCGCCACAAGCTGCCACGGCGCTGGCTAATGACCCTTCATCAGATAATTACCAATATTATCAGGGACCGCAGTTAGACCAGAACCGTGCTGGTATTTTGCAGCGTTACAGTCGTTATAACGGTACCGAGGGCAACTCTAAAACGGCCGAGCAATCGCAGGCCGAACTGGGTATTTCTACTTCAGCCTCCACTTCACTGCCCGATGGCGAAGACCTGAACCGCGATAACAGTATGAGCCAGGCCGATGAATATTTCCAATACAAAGTGTCAGTGCGTCCGCAGGACATGGTGATCGGTCAGAATTATATTAATGATAAAGTGACTTCGGCTGTACGCCTGGCCGATGGTACTACGCAAAATGTTAGCTGGTACCAGTTCAGGGTGCCTATTGCTGCCTATACCTCTAAAGAAGGGAATATTCAGGATTTTAAGGCCATCCGCTACATGCGTATGTTTATGACCAACTTTGCCGATACTGCTGTGTTGCGGATGGGTACCTTGCAACTGGTACGCGGCGAATGGCGCACTTACAACGTAGAAAACAACGCCACCAAAGTAATAGCCGATCCGGCGCTGGTAAATCCGCCGCTCGATGGGTCGACATTGAACGTGCAGGCTGTAAACCTGGAAGCCAATGGTAACCGTAGCCCCATACCTTACGTATTGCCGCCGGGTATTGAGCGCCAACGTGATTATAACAACTTGCGTACCGATACCCGGTTAAACGAACAGTCATTAGCTCTGAATGTAATTAACCTGCGTAACGGTTACTCGCGTGCTGCTTACCGCACATTTTATAACGATTTGCGGGCTTATAAACGCCTGCAAATGTTTGTACACGCCGAGGGCGATCAGCTGAATGATAATGATCTGAGTGCTTTCATTCGTTTAGGGGTGGATTATCAGGATAGTTATTATGAGTACGAAATTCCATTAAAGATAACACGACCAGGCACTGCCGATCCGGGTGCTATATGGCCGGAGGCTAATAATATTGATTTAGAACTGGCCGCCTTAACCCGGGCAAAGTTGGCGCGTGACAATGCCATAGCCAGCGGCCAGCTAAGTTCTATAGCTGTACCGTTCACTGTAATTGATGGCAACGCCAAAATAACCATTAAAGGACAACCCGATCTGAGCCGTTTACGCGCCATTATGCTGGGTGTTCGTAATCCCTATAAGGCAACAGGTGGTTTTGATAAGAATGCTATGGTGTGGTTTAACGAGTTGCGCCTGACCGACTTTGACCAGCGTGGTGGCTGGGCTGCCACCGCAAGGTTGAACGCGAAGCTGGCCGATTTTGCTGATATTACTCTGGCCGGAAGTAAAACTACCATAGGATTTGGTTCCATTGAGCAGCGGGTAAGCGAGCGCAGCCGCAGCGATAATCAAACTTTTGATGTGGCTGGCAGCATGGAATTAGGTAAGCTGTTCCCGGCTAAAACGGGCATGCACATCCCAATGTATGTAAACCTATCGCAACAGGTGGCCATGCCGCAGTACAACCCGGCACAACCCGATGTAGAACTGAAGGAAAGCCTGCGCAATGCCCCAACTGACGAAAAGCGTGATGAAATTAAGCGTATAGCGCAAGACTACACGATGCGTAAAAGCATAAACTTTACTAACATTCACAAGGCTAAAACCAACCCATCGGCCCCGGTAAAGGTGTGGGATGTAGAAAATTTAACGGGTACTTATGCTTATTCGGAGTATGAACATCATGATTATGTAACAGAGAACGACTATCAAAAGATCTACAAAGTTGCACTGGCTTATAACTATCTTAACCAGGCTAAATATTACACACCCTTAGAAAAGGTAATCAAAAGTAATATGCTGTCCCTGTTAAAAGATGTAAACTTCAGTATCCTGCCTTCGAGGTTAAATTTTGCTATCAGTTTTGATAGGTTCTATTCAGAAAATACCTTGCGCAACAACGACCCAGAGAACTTTTTACCAATACCCTCAACCACATTTAATAAGAACTTTAATATTACCCGGGTTTACGGCATAGGCTGGAACATTACTAAATCGTTGCAGATGGACATTGATGCCACCAACCTTTCGGTAGTTGACGAGCCGGCCGGCCGGGTAAACGGTTTAAAGCGCGATACGCTGTGGGAAAATCTTAAGCGCCTTGGCCGTACTACAAACTACAACCACACTATTAACTTTAACTACACCGTTCCTATTAACAAAATACCGGGTTTAGATTGGGTAAGCACCATAGCCCGTTACAGCACCAATTTTAACTGGCAAACACAGCCCAAGTTTGCTATCGATGATGCCAACATTAACGTAGGTAACACTATTCAAAACTCACGTTCTGTACAAATAAATCCAACATTGAATTTTACCGGGCTGTACAATAAGTTTGCTGCTCTGCGCAGCAATAACGGGAAAAGCGGCATTCTGGCAGGACTCATTACCAGTATAAAAAACGTAGGCGCCACTTATACCCGCAGCGATGGTACTTACCTGCCGGGGTACCTGCCTGCCACCTCTTTCGGCGGACAAGATTTTGGCTACAATGCGCCGGGTATAGGTTTCTTATTAGGCAGCCAGGCCGATATACGCCAGCGCGCCGCGATAAACGGATGGCTAAGTACTGATACGCTGCAAAATCAATTGTATGTAAATACGCTGAGCGAAAACCTGAATTTACGCAGTACCATCAGGCCTTTGCCAGATTTGACCATAGAGCTCACTGCTTTTCGTACGCAGGATCGTAATTTTCAAACTAATTTCAAATATAACGCGGCTACCAATAGCTTCGACAACCTAAGCCCTATAACCTCGGGTACGTACAGCGTATCTTACATGTCTATTGGTACGGCTTTCAGTAAAGATAAAGGTATTAACAACTATTCAAGTACTTTTCAGGCATTGCTGGATAACCGCCAGGTTATATCGCAGCGCCTGGGAGCCCAAAACCCTAATTCGGCCGGGGCAGCAACCAGTGGGTACCGTGACGGTTACGGACCAAACCAGCAGGATGTGCTGGTGGGCTCGTTCATGGCTGCTTATGGCGGTAAAGATCCGGGCAGTGTTAAGTTGAATAGTTTCCCTAAAATACCTATCCCTAACTGGCAGGTTACTTATAATGGTTTAAGCCGGGTGAGTTGGCTGAAAGAGTTTTTCGATTCGTTCGACCTGCGGCATGGTTACCGGTCTACTTATAGCGTAAATAGTTATAATTCATTGATCCGTTACCGGGAAGTTAATGGAGGCCCTGCCGAGCGCGATGTGAATAGCGATTTCCTGCCTTTTTACCAGTTTAGCCAGGTAACTTTATTTGAGCAGTTTGTGCCATTGGTAGGGGTTGATGTGCGTTTTAAAAACAGTATGACGGTAAATGCCGAATATCGCAAAAGTCGTACGCTGAGCCTGAGTTTGCTCAACAGTCAGCTGGCCCAGCAAAATGAAAACATCATGGTGTTTGGTTTCGGTTACCGCACGCGCGATTTCCATTTCCCGTTCGGCCTGTTCAATAACTTTAAGCTGAAGAACGACATCAACTTTAAGATAGACTTTGCCCTGCGCGATAATAAGATCGTGATTTACCGTGCCGATGTAGAGACTGCGGAGATATCGTCGGGTGCAAAGAACATAACCATTCGCCCGTCTATTGATTATGTGATCAATCAGCGGTTTAATTTCAATATATTTTACGATTCGAACATTACCCGGCCTTATACTTCGCAAACCTTCAATACAGCTTTTACCAACTTTGGTATCAATTTGAAATTGATGTTGCAGTAAATTTCAAAGTGACTGTTACATAAGTATTTGCTACTGCGTAATAGCTGTATCAATTTAAATTATTCGATAATGAAAAAGTTCATTTTTTTACTGGTAATAATTTGCGGCTATTTGGTGATAGGTTGTAAAAAAGATAAAGATAGCAGTAGCAAGATTAACGAGATAGCCGGGTATTGGGATAGGCGTACACTGAATACAACTACCCAGAACTATTTTGTTGAACAATTTCAGTTTAACACCAATGGCTCATATAGCCATATTTACAGCATTCATGATAAGGCTACGTTTTTGTTATTAGGCTATAGCGGAATATCCAGCGGCAGATTTAAGATTGAAAATCAAACAATTCTCTTATATGACGGCGAGAGCTATAACAAAAATAGTACGGATGAGTATGTTCCGCAAAGCAGCCTAACTAAAGTGCAAAGTGTAGATGTGACTGCTCAATATTCTGTTGATAACAAAAAAGGCACTCTATCATTAACATATAATTGCCCGCCAAATGCAGACTGTGTTGGCACCACCAACTTCAATAGAAGTATGGCAGTTGATAAGTATAAATAATATGCTACTAACGGCGCCTGTGTATACTCCTTCGTCTGTTACGCAGCTCTCTTTTTTCTGTGCGGGCTAACTTATCGGCCCGGCGTTGGGCTATGTGGCGTTTTACTTCTTTCTCCATCGCTTCATCGTAGCCGGCGCTGGCTTTAATGCCTTTGGCTAGTGTCTTCCATACGGTTTTGAAAAAGGCGGTATCTGGCTCACGTACGTAGGTCACATTATAGCTTCGGGGTGTGCCGCCCGGCGTGTCGGGGTTGTTGCGTTTTACAATTAAGGCATTTGCAAAAAGTGACGCCATACCCCGGTGCCGGTACATATCCTGAACGGTATCCATTTTGAGCACGTGGATCTTTAAATCGTGATACAAGAGCGTAACATTACCTTTAGATACAGTGCGGTCGGCTTTAATGTCAAAAGTTAATTTATCCAATTCGCCCGAGGTAAGTTTCACAAGGGCGAAAGGCATAACCGCTTTGTTTAACTTGCCCATATCCATTGGGCCAATGCTGCCTTTATAACTATAACTCCTTGCCGAATCCGTCAGGTTAAAAGTAAACTCAACTTGTAAAGGACCACTGTCCATTAAATACGAACTAAGCTTTATGTGTGTAAGGTTGTTTTTTTGCAGGGCGGCAGCGTTGTTGGTGATGTTATAGATATAACCATTGGTATTATTATAAGATACCATGCCCTGCCTGTGCGATTTTTTTCCATATCCCTTGTACGTTATATGGATGCGGTTTAACTGTACGGTATCCAGCGTAACATCATTCTTCAACTGGTGTATAGCCACGTTGGGGAAGGTAAGCAAGCGGTTGCCTTTGCGGGCTTTTCCTGCCGGATTTGCAAATGCTGTAAAATTGCCTCGCTTGATCATTAGTTTGGAGGCATGCAGCAAGCGGTATTTATTATAGGTCTTAAAATCGAACCCGTTAAGCTGCAGGGTATCGGTATCAAAATGGAACCAGGTACGTATGCCGCGTTTAATAAAAACAGAATCGGGCTTGGGAATAAGGCCTACACCAAATGCCTTGAGTTGCGAGGTTAAGGTAGAATATTGCAGCAACTTAATTTTATACTCGTATAAACCATTGTCTGATGGCCGGCTGAAATTATTGATTTCGGCCTGTATATCCTTAAAGTAATAAAAACGCGATGAGTCTTTTTGCGTGGTGGAATCAATCAGGAGTTCTTTACCGCTTAGGTTCATCTCTTTCAGTTCCGATATATTGAGCTCGTTTCCTGAGTAATCTTTGTAAGTAAACTTTACATCGTTAAGCATTACTTCCTTTACATGTACCGATTTTAGCATACCCTTAATGCGTTGCCAGGCGTTAAGGCGGCTGCCCACAATAGTATCGCGTTTGTGATTCAGCGCGTAGCTTATCTGCAATTCAGGTGCGCTCAAAACAATTTGTCCAATATCTAATTTTCGGTCATAGTATAACTTAAGCGGATGTATGTTCTTGAATACCAAGCGTTTTACTTTGATGGTGAACAGGTTATTGGGGGCAATCCCTAACTTTAGCAAACGCTTGTATACTGCCTGGTTAGGGGTTAAGGTTAAATTGTGGATCACCAGTTTGCTCTGCACAATATGCAGTTCGGCATCCGTAAAGTTAGCATGGTACAAGCTGTCTGAACTTGCTAGTACCGCATTCCTAACCCTATCGGCCAATATGGGCGACCAGTGCCTGTTTATAAAATAAGCAACAACCGTAATTAACAGCAAAAAAACTAATAAAACAGCGGCCAGTACTTTTTGCCACTTATGTTTTAAAAATTTGGATGTCATTGTCCTGTGAGCCTTCGTTTATCAAAATTAATAGGGTTAGTGTAACCTGTTGGCGTTACAACTCTACCAAAATAGCTATTTGAGTTGATATTGAAAACTTATTTGCGTAAATGCCCAGTTTACGTGTAATGGCCATCATAACAAGCCAAAGTCAATTTTTTAATTACTGCCAATCTGTCACGCAAGTATTTAAATTTTGTGTATTTTTGCAAACTTAATTTTGACTAATGATGGATTTGCTAATTCCGGATAAACAACATGATGAAAGCAGGCAAGGTGAAGCGTTGATGCTGGAGCAAACCCCTGATAAAAATAACGGCCGTAAGCTATATATTGAAAGTTATGGCTGCGCCATGAATTTTTCGGACAGTGAAATTGTTGCTTCCATTTTGCTGGATAAAGGTTTTGAAACCACTAAGGATTTTACCAACGCCGATGTGATCTTTATCAATACCTGCTCTATTCGCGAAAATGCCGAAGTACGCGTACGTAACCGCCTGAAAGAATTTAAGGTAGCCAAGGCTAACAACCCCGGTATGGTGGTTGGCGTGCTGGGCTGTATGGCCGAACGCCTGAAAGCTAAATTTTTAGAGGAAGAAAAACTGGTAGATGTAGTTGTAGGCCCCGATGCTTACCGCGATTTGCCTAACCTGATAGAACAAGTAGACAGCGGCCAGCGTGCCGTGAACGTACTGCTATCGCGCGAGGAAACTTACGCTGATATTAACCCGGTGCGTTTAAATAGTAATGGCATTAACGCGTTTGTATCTATAATGCGGGGTTGCGATAACATGTGCTCGTTTTGCGTGGTACCTTTTACCCGCGGCCGCGAGCGTAGCCGCGATCCGGAATCTATCATAAAAGAATGTACCGATCTGTTTGAACGCGGCTACCGTGAGGTAACCTTGTTGGGACAAAATGTTGATTCGTATAAATACAACCAGGCTGCCCCTCCCCAGCCCTCCCCGGGAGGGAGGGAGTTAGAGGCTTATTTGTTAGAAGAAAAAGAACCAGACTTTTCAAAAGCCCTCCCTCCCGGGGAGGGTTTGGGAGGGGCTACTAACTTTGCCCAACTATTGGTTATGGTGGCTGCCATAAGCCCTGAGCTACGTGTACGTTTCTCTACCTCACATCCTAAAGACATTACCGATGAGGTATTGCAGGCCATTGCCGATCATGATAATATTTGTAAGTATATTCACCTGCCGGTACAATCGGGCAACAGCCGTGTGCTCGACTTAATGAACCGTACTTACGACCGTGAGTGGTACATCAACCGTATTGATGCCATCCGCCGTATTATACCGGGCTGTGCTATATCAACCGATGTTATTACCGGCTTTTGCACCGAAACAGAGGAAGAGCACCAGGAAACCCTAAGCATGATGGACTATGTGCAATACGATTTTGCCTATATGTTCATGTACTCTGAGCGCCCGGGTACCTTAGCCGCCAAGCGTTATGCCGATGATATTCCTGACGAGGTGAAAAGCCGTCGTTTAACCGAGATTGTAGCTAAACAGCAACAACATTCACACTTGCGAATGCAAGCCCAGTTAGGCAAAGTGCAAAAAGTGCTGATAGAAGGTTTCTCCAAAAAATCAAAAAACGATTACGCCGGCCGCAGCGATCAAAACGCCATGGTGGTATTCCCAATAAAAGAAGGGTACGAACCGGGCATGTATGCTTATGTTTTGGCCGAAAGATGTACATCTGCAACTTTAATGGGAAAGATAATTTAGACTCAAGAGTACAGAGTCAAGAATCCAGAAAGCTGCAGGAATGAAACACAATTTTAAGAATTTGAAGGTTTGGCAGCGCTCAATGGACTTAACAGATCTTGCTTTTGAATATTGTAAAACTTTACCTGCAACAGAAAGGTATAATTTAATAGATCAAATTAATAGGTGTTCCTGTTCTATACCATCAAACATAGCTGAAGGTTCGGGCAAGAGAACCCATTTGCATTTTGCAGAGTTTTTGTCAACTTCTATATCATCATCTTATGAATTGCAAACACAGCTGCTAATTTGTCAACGGAGGAAATATGGAGAAGATAAAATCTTAAATGAGTGTTTGTCGTTAACAGAGGAAATACAAAGAATGCTGTTTTCTTTTAGAGAATACATATTGAGTGATGCAAGCAAAAGTCTGGATTCTTGATTCTGTGCTCTATATTCTACTTCAAAAATGAACGTACAAGAAATTAAACAACGCTTTGGTATCATCGGTAATTCGCCGTTGCTTAACCGGGCTATAGATATTGCCAATCAGGTATCGCCTACAGATATTTCGGTATTAATAACCGGGGAGAGTGGTAGCGGTAAGGAGGCATTTTCACATATTATTCACCAGTTAAGTCCGCGTAAACACGGGCCTTTTATTGCCGTAAACTGCGGTGCCATCCCTGAGGGAACCATCGATTCAGAACTTTTTGGTCACGAAAAGGGGGCTTATACCGGTGCCGTTGGCGAGCGTAAGGGGTATTTTGAAACGGTAAACGGCGGCACTATTTTCTTAGATGAAATAGGAGAGATGCCCCTGGGTACCCAAGCGCGTTTACTGCGCGTGCTGGAGTCGGGGCAGTTCATTCGTGTAGGTTCATCAAAGGTAGAAAAAACTAATGTGCGGGTTATTGCCGCTACCAATGTGGATGTTTATGAAGCGGTAAAAGCAGGCAAGTTCCGCGAGGATCTATACTACCGTTTAAATACTGTGCCATTGCGTATACCCCCCCTGCGCGACAGGAAAGAAGATGTGTACCTGCTGTTCCGTAAGTTTTCGGCCGATTTTACCGATAAATATCGTACCCCAGCTTTGCACTTGGATGAAGGTGCCCAGCAAGTACTCATGAATTATAGCTGGCCGGGCAACGTGCGCCAGTTAAAAAACCTGGCCGAGCAATTAGCAGTTTTGGAGCGCGATCGTACCATAACCGCCGCCACTTTATTAACTTATATGCCACAGGAGGCAGGCCGCAGTAACTTACCTATGCGGTTAGATAATCAACAACGTGAAGATTTCTCGGAGCGTGATATTTTGTATAAAGTGCTGTTTGATATGAAGCGCGATATGGTAGAATTAAAGAAGCTGGTAGCCGAAATTATTGAACACGCAGGCACAGGCGACAATTACACCCCCAACACACAAACGCTGAACCAATTATATCACGATATTGAACTACCCGCGAAGCAGGAGGCACAATTTACCATTCAACAGCCCGTTGTTAATACGCACAGCAATAGTGATGCGCTGATTACGCCGCATGCGGAGGAGGTAGAAGAATCTTTGTCGCTGGTAGAAAAAGAGTCGGACTTGATACGTAAGGCGTTGAAAAAGCATAAAGGCAAACGTAAACTGGCCGCTCATGAGTTGGGGATATCGGAGCGTACGCTGTATAGAAAAATTAAAGAATTGAATTTATAATGCTGAAAAAACTCTTGAGCTTTATTATCGTGGTTTGCGCCATGGTGTATTCATCGTGCAGTATAAGGTTAGATGCAGCCTCCATACCACCCGGTATGAAAACCATTAATGTGGAGTTTTTTGAAAATACGGCTCCGCTGGTGGTAAGTAACTTGAGCCAAACGTTTACCGAGGCACTAAAGGAGCGCATCCGTTCGCAATCGCCTTTAAGCATTGTGCGTGGCGAGGCCGATGCAGTTATACAAGGTTCTATAACCGGGTTTAGTTATGCGCCGGTATCGGTACAGGCCACGAATAATAATACGGCACCATTGGCTACGGCTACCCGTTTAACAATAACAGTTAGTGTTAAATACACTAATAATAAAGATAAAAAGGTATCGCCCGATTTTGAGCAGTCGTTTTCGCGCTATACCGATTTCACGGGCGATGTTAACTCACAAGAGCAAAACCTAATCAGGATTATTAATCAGCAGTTGACTGAAGATATTTTTAATAAAGCTTTTGCTAACTGGTAATCATTTTAGTAGTTTCAACCACGTGCAACAAGATAATCATCATCCTAAACAGTCATTTAGCCAAGTGCTTCAGGGTTATTCGGCCCAGTTAACCGACACGCAGACAGATCAGTTGCAAGCACTGTTGTACAGTTTTCCACAATGCGGTTTATTGCATGCTGTGCAGGCCCGTTCGGGTAATGCTACGAATGTTAATAAAGCTGCGGCCTGGTTTGGCACCAGCCATCTGCTTCACAAAGTTGTAACAGCCACTGAAAGTTTGCAGGTAGTCAATGCCATACAAATTATTTTTAAAGAGAGACCACAGCAAAGATCTGCCTTAGCCCAACAAGTAGTTACGTCTGCCGCCGATGTGTTGCCCATACAGTCGGAGCCTGCTATTGTAGCAGCGGGTGATGTGAAAATACCGCAGCCAATAGTTGAGCCGGAGCCAAAAAATTCAGTAACGGCCGAAGATGTTAAGTTTGCTCCACCCATATTTAGGGAAGAGCCGATGGAAGAAACGCAAAAGCTAATTATCGAAAACATAGCAGCCAACGATTATTTTATATTCGATAAAGCTTTTAACGACAGGAACCATATTGAACCCGAAGTAGTAGAGCCTGAATCTTTACCTAAAGAAAAGCCTCACTTTACTATTGCCAAGCCAGCAGAAGAAGGTAGCGTAACCCGTTACCATGATGACAAAATGCCTTATAGCTTTTTATGGTGGTTAGATAAAACCAGGAACAAGCACAGCCGGGTATACCAACCATTCGCTAAACCTCCAGCTAATGAGGGAACTGTTGTTGATGTTGCAGATGACCGTGTAAAAGAAGTTTTGGACGAGCGTACTAAAGAAGAAGAAATAGTAGAACGTTTTATACAGGAAGAACCACAAATGCGCATGCCAAGCGGTGATAAACTGGATAGTGAAAACAAAGCTAAAAACAGTGTTGAAGACCAGGAAGAACTTATTACCGAAACCCTGGCCCGCATTTATGCCGACCAAATGCTGTACTCAAAAGCTATTGCTGCATATAAAATTTTAATATTGAAAAATCCGGAAAAAAGACGTTACTTTGCCAGCCAGATTGAAATTTTACAAAAGAAAATAAATTAACATAAAAGATGTACTTAGTATTAATCATTGTTGCCATACTGGTTTGCTTGTTATTAGGCGTAATTGTGTTGGTGCAAAACCCTAAAGGCGGTGGTTTATCGTCAAATTTTTCAAGCTCATCACAGTTATTAGGTGTGCAAAAAACCGGCGACATTTTAGAAAAAGGTACATGGGTTTTAGCCATTACTTTAATGGTATTATCTTTAGCTATCAATGTAGCTATTAAAGGTGGTCCCAGCGATACCGGAAGTTCTGCCGTTCGCGATCAAATTCAAAAAGCATCAAAACCAAGCGGTAATGCCCCGGCCGCTGCGCCAATGACTATGCCTGGTGCTGCCAAGCCTGTTGATACTGCTAAGAAATAATTAAAATATTATACTGTTAATAAGGTATCAAAGCCGGTTGAGTTTCTCAATCGGCTTTTTTGTGTGATAGATTTTCCGATATGTAGCATTTATTACATGCGCTTTTCGAGGAAAGAAAGTGAAGTACTGCATGTCATCATGGCATTGTCATTGCTTTCAGTTTGACAGAAGTTTATTTGGTTGCAGTGCAGAAAATTTAATACTGACAATACAACAGCCCAAGGGTGTCAGCAGGCGCATTGGCATAATTAGTGTTCAATAGCAAGCAAACACTCAATTATTATAACAATTTATAATTATGTCATTAAACATTAAACCTATTGGTGATAGGGTAGTAGTAGAAGCTGCTCCTGCCGAAGAAAAGACTGCGTCTGGTATTTTCATTCCGGATACTGCTAAAGAAAAACCTCAACAAGGAACTGTAGTAGCTGTAGGTGATGGTAAGAAAGATGAGCCTATGACTGTAAAAGTAGGTGATGTTGTTTTATACAGCAAATACGGTGGTACCGAAATTACCATTGAAGGTAAAGAATACCTGATGATGCGAGAGTCTGACATCTACGGTATATTATAAGCAAGGATAGAAGGATTGAGGGAGCGAATGATAGAATAATTCATTCAAAAGCATTCAATCAGTCACACATTCAATAATTCAATCATTACAAAAAAAGAAAATGGCAAAACAAGTTAAATACAATGTTGAAGCACGCGACGCTTTAAAACGTGGTGTGGATATTTTAGCTAATGCAGTTAAAGTAACCTTAGGCCCTAAAGGTCGTAACGTAATTATCGACAAAAAATTTGGTTCACCTTCTATCACTAAAGATGGTGTTACTGTAGCTAAAGAGATCGAATTAAAAGATCCTTTGGAAAACATGGGTGCTCAAATGGTAAAAGAAGTAGCTTCAAAAACTGCTGATATTGCCGGTGATGGTACTACTACTGCAACTGTTTTAGCCCAGGCTATTATTACCGCAGGTATTAAGAACGTTGCAGCCGGTGCTAACCCAATGGACCTGAAACGTGGTATTGACAAAGCTGTTGCAGCTGTAGTTGCTAACCTTAAATTACAATCTCAAGCCGTAGGCGACGATAATAACAAGATCAAACAAGTAGCTACCATTTCGGCTAACAATGATGAAGTTATCGGTACCCTGATTGCAAATGCAATGGCTAAAGTTGGTAAAGATGGTGTTATTACTGTTGAAGAAGCAAAAGGTACTGAAACTGAAGTAAAAACAGTAGAAGGTATGCAATTTGACCGTGGTTACTTGTCTCCGTACTTTGTAACCAATGCCGATAAAATGGAAGTAGAGCTTGATAGCCCTTACATCTTAATTTACGACAAAAAAATCTCTTCAATGAAGGAATTGCTTCCTATTTTAGAGAAACAAGTTCAAACAGGCAAACCTTTGGTAATTATTGCCGAAGATTTAGATGGCGAAGCTTTAGCTACTTTGGTAGTTAACAAAATTCGTGGTTCACTGAAAGTTGCTGCTGTTAAAGCACCAGGCTTTGGCGACCGTCGTAAAGCCATGTTAGAAGATATTGCTGCTTTAACCGGCGGTACTGTTATTTCTGAAGAAAGAGGTTATAAATTAGAGAACGCTGATCTTACTTACTTAGGTACTGCTGAGAAGATCGTTATCGACAAAGATAACACTACCATCATTAACGGTTTTGGCGAAAGCGAAGCTATTAAAGGCCGTGTTAACCAGATCAAAGCGCAAATTGAAACCACTACCTCTGATTACGATAAGGAAAAACTGCAAGAGCGTTTAGCTAAATTATCAGGTGGTGTGGCTGTATTATATGTTGGTGCCGCTACCGAGGTTGAAATGAAAGAAAAGAAAGACCGTGTTGATGATGCTTTACATGCAACCCGCGCTGCCGTTGAAGAAGGCATCGTAGCTGGTGGTGGTGTAGCTTTCATCCGTGCAGTTGAAGCCTTTGCTGATATTGTTGCTGAGAACGAAGACGAAAAAACCGGTATCCAGATTGTGAAACGCGCTATTGAAGAGCCTTTACGTCAAATTTGCGAAAATGCAGGTATCGAAGGTTCAATCGTTGTGCAAAAAGTTAAAGAAGGTACTGCCGACTTTGGTTACAATGCACGTACCGATAAATATGAGAACTTAATTGGTGCTGGTGTTATCGATCCTACTAAAGTATCTCGTGTAGCTTTAGAGAATGCTGCTTCAATTTCAGCCATGTTGTTAACTACCGAGTGTGTGTTAGCTGATGATCCTGAAGATGCACAAGCAGGTGCAGGTGCCCCTCCAATGGGTGGCATGGGTGGTATGATGTAATATCCGCACTGTTCTAAATAATATTAATAAAGAAACCCTGTCCATAAATTTAGACAGGGTTTCTTGTTTTCAAAACTATACAACTACGTTTCTATGACATTTAAAGTTACGTTAAGTTAATCAAATGATTAACTTATGACAAATTCATGCATGATATGATTTATTTTTGTAGCAAATAAAATATTCAGGGTTATAGGCATACCATTTGAGTATTAGTCAGTATTATGAAACACATTACCCAGAAAAAGAAACAGCTGCAAACAAGGATTATCGCATGGGTAAACATGAATGCTCCTGAAATATTTGTTAGCTTGATGTCTTAAGCATATCTTAAACACATCATATATTATTGAAATAATAAAGGTCAACTCAGTTAGATTTGATCAAATTTTTTTCAATTAACATAGGCCACTTCTTGTAAAAGGTGGCCGTTCGTGTTTCTAAGGGTATTACCTTTCTAAAAAGTTTTCCAACCTGTGGGATGTTTCAGCCGGGTTTACGCCGCTCAAACCGTTTCATGTTTCTTCATAAAACCACAGATTTCTTTTAAAAACTTCCAATTAATTACATTATTCCTCACGTTGCCAAATTTGTGATTTGTAAATTTGTACGACATGCAAAGGGAGCAAATTTCGGTATTCGATATTTTTAAAATTGGCATTGGCCCGTCGAGTTCGCACACGTTGGGGCCATGGCGGGCAGCGCAGCAATTTGTACAAAGCCTGCAACAGCAAGAGGTACTTGCCGATGTTGTTCAACTGAAAATTTTGCTTTACGGCTCGCTCGCCAAAACCGGTAAGGGCCACGGTACCGATATTGCCATCCTGCTTGGCTTAAGCGGGCACGACCCGGTTACCTTTGCCGTAGACCAGCTTGATTCGAGCATTGAAGATATCAAGACTTCCCGTCAACTTGTTTTAGGCGGACAGCAGCCCCTCAGCTTTTATACAGACGATGACCTGATGTTCTTGTACAGTCAAAGCCTGCCCTTTCACCCTAATGCGGTAACCTTCCAGGCGTTTTTGAGTACAGGTAAGGCTATATCTGAAACTTATTATTCTATAGGTGGCGGTTTTGTGGTGAAAGAAGGAGCCGAGCATAATCATGGCGCCGAGGTAGACCTGCCTTTTCCAATAGAAACCGCTAACGAGTTACTGCACTGGTGCCGTAAAACCGGTCTGAAGATATCGGAAGTGGTGTTAGAGAACGAACTGGCCTGGCGCCCAGAAGCTAAGACCCGCGAAGGCCTGCTCCAGATATTGCGTGTATTGAAAGAATGTATTTACCGGGGCTGCCATACCACCGGCTACTTACCCGGTGGACTCAACGTAGCGCGCCGTGCTGCCGGACTAAACCGCAGGCTTACCGGCGACCGCAGCTATCATAACTTTAACGAGTGGATTGACGTGATACGCCAAACCGGTAACGGGTTCCAAAACACATTAGATTGGGTAAGTTGCTTTGCACTGGCCGTAAACGAGGAGAATGCCTCGTTTGGCCGGGTAGTTACCGCGCCAACCAATGGTGCTGCCGGTGTTATTCCTGCGGTGTTGATGTACTACATTGCTTTTTGCGATGGTTACAGCGAAGACCGCATTATTCAGTTTATGCTTACTGCTTCTGAAGTGGGTAGTATCTTCAAAAAAGGTGCTACCATATCGGCCGCTATGGGTGGTTGTCAGGCCGAAATTGGGGTATCATCGGCTATGGCTGCCGCTGCCCTTACCGAGTGCCTGGGCGGTTCGCAAAGGCAGGTACTCATGGCAGCCGAAATTGCCATGGAACATCACCTTGGCCTAACCTGTGACCCTATTGGCGGCCTGGTGCAGGTACCTTGTATAGAACGCAATACCATGGGTGCCATTAAGGCCATCACTGCCTCACAGTTAGCCCTGCAAAGCAACCCCGATAATGCCCGCGTAAGCTTAGATGCCGTGGTTAAAACCATGTGGCAAACCGCGCAAGACATGAACTCCAAATACAAAGAAACCTCCGATGGTGGACTGGCTATTAATATCCCGATCAGTTTGCCGGAATGTTGATAATAGTAGAGGAAAAGCAGGTTGCGGAGTAGCCAGGAGCGAAGAAAGATAGTTAAAGTGTTGCAGTAGAGACTGGCATCTTTAAGCCTGATAAAGTAAAGCACCGGAATTGTGAAGTTTTACTACTTAATAAATGACAGATTGCTAAGTAGACCTGTCACTTGAACAGGAGCTCTCACTATCGTTCGAGATGACAGGTGGTTGGATTGCCGTATTGATGAAGTCCTTGATCTTTCTTCTCCATGTCCTTACTCCTTCTTCTTCAAGTCCATTCTCCCCGAGTCCTTCTTCCCTAAGTCCTTCTTCTCCAAATCCCCAGCCCAACTTAATCCACCGATACCGTCAGGCCTTCTTGCTGTAAAATTTTACGGTAAACTTCCATTTCGGTGAAGGAGCCTTCGAGTACGGCACATTTACCTTCGTTGTGTACCTTCCAGGCAATTTTTTCTGATTGAGATTCGGAATAATCCAGGTATTTCATCATACAGTAGATCACGTGCTCAAAGCTATTCACATCATCATTCCACAAGATGAGGCGGTGCATTTCTTTTAAACTCGCCAGTATCTCTTCAAGCGTTAGCGTTTCTTCCTGTACTTCGGTGGGCATATCTTAGTTTAACAGCAAAGTTACTTAAAAGGCACAATAAAACGGTGTTATTGCGGTTTTAAAATTCAAATTGGCCACATTAATACTGTGTAAATCAAATCTTCAACGCTAATATTACCATACACATCACATGCTTAAAAAATCTCACCTCTGCGTTGCCATAGCTCTTGGTAGCATGGCTTTAAACGCAAACGCGCAAACCACACCTCAACCCAACGATCACTTGTTTAAGCCAGCCGGTGCGGTAACCATTGATGGTAACCTTAAAGAATGGGGCGATAGCCTGCGCTATTATAATGAGGAAAAGAAGCTGTATTATACCGTAGCCAATGATGGGAAGTATTTGTACCTCGCTATGCGCTTTAACGATCGCACCGAGCAGGAACGCATACTATGGGCCGGGCTTACCTGGGGCATTAATCCCAAGGGAAAAAAGAAAGAAATCTACAGCCTTACCTTCCCGGCATCAGACCCTGCCAGCACACCTGCCTTGGGCAACCGCCTACACGTAAACGATGAACAAGGCGGCCAGAAACCAAACGAAGCTGACCGCGAAGAAATACGCAAAGCACACCTCACCAAGCTGCGTAATATGAAAGTGACCGGTTTTAAGGATATTGATTACGACATAATTACCACCACCAATTCGTACGGTTTTAAAGCTGCGCTCGATTACGACGCCGATGGTAATATGGTTTACGAGGCGGCCATTCCCCTCAAGTTTTTTGATGCCGCCGATATTGCCAAAGGCGAATGGGCTTTCAACTTTAAGGTGAACGGCATTACCCGTCCATCGGGTACTAATGGTGGTACCGACAGACCCGAAGGTGGTATGGGTGGTGGCCGTGGCGGTATGGGCGGCGGCGGTAGAGGAGGCATGGGTGGCGGTGGCATGGCCGGTGGCGGCGGTCGTGGTGGCCGGGGCGGTGGTATGGGCCGTGGTGGTAATATGGGCGGCGGCCAGGCTATAGATCGCAGCAGCTTATCTAAGTCAGAAGATTTTTGGACTAAGTTCTATTTGTCGGCAGGGAATTAGTGATTGGTCTTTTCGGCTTTGAACGCACGATTATCACTAACTGCCATCTTTAATTTGATATGTTTGTAACGCATGCCTTAAAAATGCTGTCATAGCTATACACGTATATCACAATTATGAAACTTAAATTCTTATTACTCGCTTTGCTGGTTGCTTTTCAGGCGCAAGCACAAAACAATGCCGTAAGTCAACCTAAAGAAATATTGATCATAGGTACTTTCCATTTCGAAAACCCCGGTGCCGATTTGGCCAAAACAGATAAGTTTAATGTGATGACCCCGGCGGTGCAACAGGAACTTGAAACTATGGCTAACAAGATTGGCAAGTTTGGTGCCGATAAGTTTTTTGTGGAATGGCCTTACACCAGCCAAGGCAAGCTTGATACGCTGTATGAAAAATATAAAAGCAACCAGTTGTACGATTACCTGCTTCAAATTTGGCCCAAACAAACATCAGAGCGAGAAAATGAAATTTATCAATTGGCTTTCAGGGCGGCAAAAAAAGGTAATACGCCAAGAGTTTACGGTATTGATGTCAAAATGGATCTACCATTCGATAGCATGATGGTGGCTATTGACAAAGCCGGCCAAACCCCTTTAAAAAACGAAATATTTGCCCGCTTAAAAACCCTGGAAGCCGCAGAAAATGCAAGGCGTAAAAAGTATACCCTTACGCAATTGTTGCTGATGAACAACACGTCCGAATACCGTAAGGCTAACTATTCAGCCTATGTTACTTTGTTTAACCGTGCCGGAGCGCTTAATAACTTCAAAGGTGCCGATGTGGTTGATGTATGGTACAAACGTAACCTGTACATGTACTCGCTGGTGCAAAAACTTACCGAAAGTAAAGATAAAAGGGTGGTGGTGGTGTTAGGATCGGGCCATATAGCTTTGTTCAAGCAATTGATAGATTTAGACGAAAGCTTTAAGGTTGTAGAACTTAAAGACGTTTTGAATAAGTAAAAAATATGCTCTGGCAAGCTGCGCTTCCGCAAGCTTCCAGTTTGTGGGTACTTTGGCCGAAGTTTATAACTTCAGCCAAAGTACTACAACGAGTTACGTTGCGCTAAACTCGCGGTAGCGAATTTTTATATTATCCCGTCATTGCGAGGTACGAAGCAATCTCTACATCTGATTAGCCTACGCAGGGATTGCTTCGTACCTCGCAATGACGATATTTCTTAAACCCAGAATAACTCAGAGCACTACTGCACCTGGTAACTGAACACTTGCCTGCCCAAATGTCCTTCATCGTTTAAGCCTTCTACTACCACGCGGTACGTTCCTTTGGTGCCAGCGTTAAAGTATTCGAAAGAGGCATTGCCATTGCTGTCGGTAATAATATTAGGTACCCAGTGTATGGTGGTGCGCAGGTCGGCAATGGCTACATTGGTTTTAGGGTCGTCATATTTTGGAGCGTAAAACTGGCGGGCAGCATAAAAGCCTTTAGGGGTATAGGTAATTATGCCCGGCGAATAAATGTTAGCGGCACTATAATTATAATCTCCTCCGCGTTTGGTGTTAATTAACAGCACACCGCCGCTGCCGCGGCTTCCATAAATGGCTGTATTGCCAATGGTGCGTAAAACTTCAACACTGGCAACATCAAAAGGTGATATATTGAGCAAAAAGTCGCTTTCTACATAAACACCATCTAATATAATTTGCATAGGCGTGTTAAAACTGCGGGTAGAATACGGAACCCCACCTCTGAAAATTACGCCTACCAAACGGCCTTGTAAACACTGATCAATGGTGGCACAACCTATCTTTTCAAATACGTCGGCCGTAATTACCTGGTCGGCGTTACCTGCACCGTTAAGATTTGATGAATTGGTAAGGGCCGATTTTCGTTTCTCGGTAACGGTAACTTCTTTCAGTAAAATGGTATGATTGCCCAGTCCGTATTTAGCTTCCTCGTCGTATTGTTTTTTGCTGAATTTCAGGTAAGCGTTCAACGCTTCGGCACCCACTTCAACATCCTGCGGTCTTACGTTTTTTACCACCGAGCGGCTGGGGAGATTATCCAGCGTAATTTCTACGTTCTTGCTGTTTTTAGCTGTGCGTGCCTGTATCACAAACCTTATACTGTCTTTAAACAACAGATTTTTGAAGGCAAATTTGCCCTGCGCATCGGCCACGGTATCTAAAATAAAAGTACCGCCTGCCGTAGTAAACAACATTACCTTACTGTTGGGCACAGGCTTACCACCCAAAGTTTTTACCGTACCTGATATTTGCAGCGTTTTTTCGGCCTGGAAAGCAGGTGCCGGTATCTGATCGGCCAGTAGAGATTTCCATTCAAAGCGGCGGTAGCCCTGTGTTAACATCAGCACATCAAGGTCGGCATTGGTTTTTTCGTTGGGTTTGGTAAAATAGTAGTTTGGCTGTTCTACAAAACCCTTCAAATCGGAAGTTAATAGCAGGTGCGACAGGATGGAAGTTTCGGCAGCTTCATCGGTTTGTACCTTCGATTCATCAATAACCGAGGCCGAAAACACACCCACCACAGGCTTACCGTCACTGTTGGCTGCATTTAGGTTTATTTTAACTTTTTGCCTTGGGGCCGATGTGGCCGCACTTGCACTCACTTTCACAGTAAGCATATCGGCATCACGCTGTATAAATGCAATACGCTCGTTCAACGGCTGGCCGGCAGCTGTAAACAGCGTAAACTGTGCAATACCCGATGGAAATTTATTCTTAGGAATTAACGCGCTAAAAGTGCTTTGTCCGCCGCTATTGCGGGCCACATAACACACCACCCCGCCCGATTGGGCAACGATATAATTGTCTTTAGCATTAGTGCCTGCACCGCCCGTAACCCGCAGATTAATTTTTGCTGTATCTGCATTGTTTATCGTCATTACAAAACCCTGTTCGGCCGCAGCAGGTAAGGCTACAGTATTTTGCGAGCCATCGGGGTAAGTAATTTGAGCTTTATAAGTTTTACCGGCTTCGGGCGTAAGGGCAAATACGCCCATGCCCAAGTGCCGGGTGGTTAACTGGGCTACCTCGGCGTTGTTATTGTCGGTAATCATGCCTTTAATATCAACACCCAGTCCATTAGGGCCAACAGCCTTGAACGCCACACGCGAACGTACACCATTTACCAGGTTGCCACTTTCAGGAAAGAACTGTACATCGGCCTGCCCCGATGTAGTTTTAAGGATAATATTTTTGTTGATGGTCTTTTTATCATCAACCTTAATATTGGTAACAATTATGCCCGAGGTAAGCGGCGCCTGCTGGGTATTCAGAAAACTAATAGAGAGATTGCCCTGGGCATCGGTGGTGCCTTTGCTTTTAAGGATCTGCTTGTCGTTTACTTTTACGGCGTAGCTTACCTCTTTTCCTGCATAAGGTAAGTTGTCCAGGTCGGCGTAATTGATCACTGCATCAACCTTTTGGGCATTGTTTACTTTGCTGTATTTATAAGATGTTTTGGTAAACACGTTATTGGTAGCGGCGTTACCAATGGTAATGGATTTTTCGAAAAAGTATTCGGGCCCGGCATTGCGCATCCAGTTAGTATAGGCGCGTATGCGGTAAGTACCTTCCTGCAGGGTATCGCTAAGTGCAAAATCGCCCCAGGTTATACCGCTGGTTACCGGGAGTTTGATCCACTGTTTTACCGAATCCTGGTCGTTGATCAGTTCTATGTTCAAAGCCCCGCTAATGGCAGATAGCCGGTGCTCGGCCCCAATGGTGATGTAGGCTTTTAACCAAATATTATCGCCCACGCCGTAGTAGGGTTTATCTAACTGCAGGTAAACTTTTTCCTGCGGATGATCGGTTGTCCATTTCTCCAGCTGGGCTACGATCTTTTGGATAGGGTCATCTTCAGGTGTAATGAAAGCAAAGGCCACGGCAAGGGCAGCCATTACGAAAACGCCGGCAAAAAGCTTCTTTAAATTCATGGTGATGGGGCAGATGTTTATTTGCTTAAAGCATAAACGTTATAACGCAGATTATGCTTTATTAAAACGCTTATTTTTAAGTTTATACGTTAAATATCAAAATTTATTTTTCCACATCATGCTTTCTACAGGCCTTGTAGTAGGATTGTTATACTTGGCGTTGCCTTTGGTGTTGTAGAGCGTTTCAATATCGCCTTCTACTACAAAATAAATTAACTGGCCAATGGGCATTCCCGCGTAAATCTTTACAGGCTGTGCACACGAAATTTCCAGCGTCCAGGTGTTGCAAAAGCCTACATCGCCTTTACCGGCGGTGGCATGAATGTCTATACCCAAACGGCCCGTGCTCGATTTTCCCTCCAAAAAAGGAACATGCTGATGTGTTTCGGTATACTCTACCGTTACGCCAAGGTACAGGGTGCCAGGTTGCAGTGTAAAGCCGTCTTTAGGTATTTCAAAAGAATCTATTTCATTATGTACCTTGGCATCTAATACCCGGTTGCGGTAGGTGGCCAGGTACTTGCCCAAATGCACATCGTAAGAGTTTGTACCCAGGCACTCGCGCTTAAAAGGTTCAATAATGATATGGCCTTTTTCAATTTCTTCTAAGATACGTTTGTCTGATAAAATCATTTTCGGGTGACGGGTTACACCGCCTAAATTATAATTATTTAAGCTAATTTTGCGCTCCGCTTTTGTAAATTATTTATGGCCATTGCATTCAGAAAACAGGTAGACCCCGACACCGAATTTGCCCTTTGGCGCATTGAGGAGGAGGCCGATGCCCTGTACAGCCAGCTACAGCTCAACGAGCATGAAAAGGCTTTTGTAGAGCAATTGGCCAACGGTAAACGCCATTTGCACTGGCTGGCTACCCGGGTGCTTTTACGCACCATGTTAGATACCAGCGAGTATATTGATTGCCAGATAGACGAACACGGCAAGCCTTACCTGGTTAATTTACCCTACCATATATCGTTAAGCCATTCGTTCGATTACGCCGCGGTTATGATTAGCAAAAGCCGCCCCGTGGGGATAGATATAGAGCAGATCAAACAAAAGGTAGAGCGCATAGCGCCCAAGTTTTTGCGCCCGGCCGAGCGTACGGTAATTGACCCGCATCATAAAATTGCCTACCTGTATGTGTGCTGGTGTGCCAAGGAAGCCATTTACAAATGTTACGGCCAAAAAGAGGTTTCATTTTTAGATAATATTGCGCTGGAGGCATTCAGCTTTGCCGAAGAGGGGAGTGTGAATGCCAACCTGCACAAAGGTGAAGTAGACCTTGATTTTAGAGTGGATTATATGCAGTACGAAGATTATATGTTGGGGTATGTGAAAGCAGCCCCTCCCCAGCCCTCCCCGGGAGGGAGGGAGTTTAATAAAAAAGTCCTCCCTCCCGGGGAGGATTTAGGAGGGGCTTTATGAAGAACAAACACGTACAGTATCAGGATTGGGGATTAACAGATTACAAGCAGGGCTGGGACCGGCAGGAAGAACTGTTCAATGCCACGGTTAAACTGAAGGGTGAAATTCGCAACCGGCAAGCGGCCGTTGTGGACGGAGAAGAGGCTCCGGAAGAAATACCAACGCCCAACTATCTTGTTTTTTGTGAGCACCCGCACGTATTTACCTTAGGTAACAGCGGCACGCCCGACCACTTATTGCTGGATGAAGCCGGTTTGAAAGAGAAGAAGGCCGTTTATTACCCCATAAAACGTGGCGGCGATATTACCTACCATGGCCCAGGCCAACTGGTGGTTTATCCTATTTTAGATCTTGACAATTTTTTTACTGATATACACCTCTACCTGCGCACCTTAGAAGAAGCAGTGATACTTACGCTGGCCCATTACGGCATCAAGGCTGGTCGTTACCCCGGTTATACCGGTGTATGGCTTGATGCTGATAACGAACGCGCCCGTAAAATATGCGCCATGGGTGTGCGTTGCAGCCGTTGGGTAACTATGCACGGTTTGGCATTTAACGTAAATGCCAACCTCGACTACTTTGGTTACATTATCCCCTGCGGTATAGATGATAAAGATGTAACCTCTATGCAGCGCGAATTGGGCCACCCGGTAGATTTAAATGAAGTGAAAGAAATCCTGAAACATCATATTTCCGTACTTTTTGGTATGGAGATGATAGGATGAAAAAGTGGAACCTGATAATACTCACCATAACCGCCCTCACGGGCTGCTCCAGTAAAAACATGGATAACGTTATTGTAACCACACCCGTAATCCCAATTGTTGCGCCGCCTGTAGGCAATGGAACAACGCTTACGTACCTGGCCCTGGGCGATTCCTATACCATTGGCGAATCGGTTCCGGCCGATCAATCGTTTCCGTACCAGTTGGCATCGGCTCTCAATAAGCAGGAATACAGCGTAGGTAAGCCTACCATCATTGCCCGCACCGGCTGGACCACCGACGAACTTATCCGCGAGATCAATAATCAAAATCTCAAGAGTAAGTTTGATATAGTCACCCTGCTTATTGGTGTAAACAACCAATACCGTCATTATAATATTGATACCTATCGTACCGAATTTGTGCAGTTGCTAAACACAGCCTTGAGCTATGCCAACGGCAACAAAAAGCACGTCTTCGTTCTATCTATACCCAACTGGGGAGTAACACCCTTTGCCAAAGGGCAGGACGTGATGCAGATTACCAAAGAAATTGCGCAGTACAATGCCATCAACAAAGAAGAGAGTGAGAAGGCAGGCGTTAGTTATACCGACATTACCCCCATATCACAACAAGCCATTGCCGACCCAAGCCTGGTAGCCGCAGACGGGCTGCATCCATCAGGTAAAATGTACATGCTCTGGACGGGTTTGCTAAGTGCCGAGGTGTTGAAGAGTTTGAAGTAGGAGACGGTGTGCAGTCATGCCGAACTTGTTTCGGCATCTCATAGATAGATACTGATTTACCGCAATAGAATATAAAAGAAGTATAAGTTAGTATTACTGAAAACTAACTCGTTGTCATCTCGAACGATAGTGAGAGATCCTGTTTATCAAGACAGGTTAACTACCGGCTGCCTTGAACAAAATTTCTCGTTTGCACTCGAAATGACAAGGTTTAATTAACCTTTAACGCCTCGCAAACCTCTGCAATACTTTCCCTCACCGGTTTAAAGCTAAAGCCGGTTTCTTTGATGATTTTGCTGTTATCGTAATTCTGTTCTACAGTGGCGGCACGTGCCGATATTTTATCGAGCGATGGATCTCTTCCTGTCAAAGTAGCTACAAAAGATGCACCGCGCCAGGCCAGTTCAAGCATCCAGGGTTTGGCTTCGGTAGCCGGTTTCTTTTGGTCGAAGCAACCGGCAATAGTTTCCATCAGGTCTTTATAATTCCAGTTCTCGGCATTGATGATGTAACGTTCGGCGGTAATGTCGCTTTCCATGAGAGTTACCATGCACCGGGCTACATCTTCTACGTCTACCAATCCGCAGCTGCCCCGGGTGTAAAATTTTAATCCCCGGCGTACCGTTTCAAATAGTTTGCCGCTGCCTTCGGTGCCTGCGGTAGGGCCAATAATAATAGAGGGATTAACAATAACGGCATCCAATCCCTCGGCTATACCACGCCAAACTTCCATTTCGCTTTCCAGCTTGGATATAGAGTAAATGTTATTGGCAGGCGTTTCTTCCAGATAATTCTTTTCTGTGATCAACTGTCCCGGTTTGGCCTGGCCAATGGCGGCAATTGAGCTTACGTGCACTAAGCGCGCATCCTGCTCCAGGCACAAGTTTACTACATTGGCCGTACCCTTTACATTGGTATGAATCATGGGGTCTTTATCGGCCTGTTTGAACGATACCCAGGCGGCACAATGGTATACTTTTGTTATTTCCTCAAAAGCATCCTGCAGGCTTGTATCGTCCAGTATATCAGCTTCGCGCCAGTCAATTAAATGGCTGTAAGGCTGCAATATATCAGGAATAACCGATGTGCTGCGTTTAATACATCTGATAGATATATTTTGCGCAGCCAGCTGTCGGGCCAGTACAGCACCTAAGAAACCTGTTGCGCCGGTAACCAGAATCATTTAACGAGGGTAAGTTTTACAAAAACAGCGCAATTTAATTTAAAAAATGGATATTTGAGCTTTTGTAAGCAGCGATATGTCTTTAGCGGATTTCTTTACCCCGGTTGATGTTAACCAAATTATACCCGGCGAAGGTTACAAGCAGAGCCAGTTGGGTAACAAAATAGAAGCCTTTACCCAATATTTTCCCGACCTGGAACAAAAGCCCGATCTGGTAATTTTTGGCGTAAAGGACGACCGCAATGCCGTAGGGAATGCAGGCTGTGCCCTGGGCCCTGATTACGTGCGCGAGAAGCTATACCGCTTAAACGAGGGTAGCTACCATTCTAAAATATACGACCTGGGCAACATACGCCAGGGAGCTACCATAAACGATACCTATTTTGCCGTTAAAACGGTAATTGCCGAACTGGTGAAGCAAGACATTGTTGCCCTGATTTTAGGCGGCGGACAAGACCTTACTTACGCCCAGTACCTCGCTTACGAGGAAATGGAGCAAAAGGTAGACCTGGTGGTCATAGATTCGCACTTTGACCTCGATGAGCAGGCCGAAATGCAGGAAGATGATGCCACCACCTCACAATCGTACCTTAACAAAATATTCTTACACGAACCCAATTACCTGTTCAATTATAGCAACCTGGGCTATCAAACCTATTTTGTAAGCCAGGATAGCCTGCGCGTAATGGACAACTTGTTTTTTGATGTACACCGCTTGGGCGAGCTGATGGGTAACGTGAACGTATCAGAGCCTGTTATTCGCAATGCCAGCACCATTAGTTTTGATATGGGTGCTATTCGTTCGTCAGACGCTATGGGCAATGCCAATGCCACGCCTAACGGTTTTTATGGCGAAGAAGCCTGCCAGATGTGCCGCTACGCAGGGTTTAACGACAAGTTGAGCTCGATAGGTTTCTATGAGTTTAACCCGGCTTACGACAGTAACGGACAAACGGCCACGCTGCTGGCTCAAATGATATGGTATTTTATCGACGGCTTTTATAACCGCAAAAAAGATTTTCCGCTGCAGCCCAAATCGCAGTACCTGGTGTATAAAACAACGCTGAGGCATGAGGAGCACGAAATTGTATTTGTAAAAAGTAAAAAATCTGACCGTTGGTGGATGCAGGTGCCATACCCAACAGGCGGTTCGCTTAACGAGCGCTATCACCTGGTGCCTTGCCGCTACGAAGATTATACCACGGCCATATCCGGCGAAATGCCTGACCTGTGGTGGAGGACGTTTCAGAAACTGGCGTAAAGCCTTCTAAAATTCCCTCCTTGGGGACTACGGTGTACCTATATCTTTGAATAGGTTCCAGCCGTCTAAGACATCATAGAAACGTTGTAGTCCTCGCCATATCGTTGTCATGCCCGGTGGTTGTTGTGAACGGTAGCCTTTCCAGCCT
>NZ_BMDO01000008.1 GCF_014635825.1 Mucilaginibacter galii | reverse complement strand
ACCACTTTTAATAACTAACTTTGAAAACGCTTTTACAGCTCTCGCTGCTATCGTTCGCCAGCTAATCGCCTGGTCACTTTGCCACGGAATTAGGTGGTCAACATCCCCGGAATATCAACATTACTTCCTAATTATGCCGATGTATTTAAAGCGGCAAACAACTATAGCACAGAGTATATCTGGTCGGCTGTTGGTACGGCTAAAGGTTCAAGTGGCTGGGGCACCATGTTACCAGGTGTAATGCTCGAAAACAAGGGCTGGGGTAAGTACAATGGTTGGGGATACTATCAGCCCACCAAAGAATTGTATGATGCATTTGAAACAGGAGATGTTCGCCGCGAGGTTACCATTTTAAAACCTGGTGATAAATTTATGTATTTTGGAACCGAAACGGTTTACAGCTCGGTTAACAGCCTTTCGGGTTATCAGTTTAACAAATATATGGAACCTTTCAGCTACGCAAACCCGGTAGGCACGCACATTAGCTCCAATGGTGACCACCCTACCACTGATCTAAACGTACCGCTATTACGCTATGCCGAAATACTGCTTATAAAAGCCGAAGCAGCTTTAATGCAGGGTAAAAACGCAGATGCTGAAATAAATATGGTTAGACGCAGGGCCGGTTTATCGCAACCTTTGCAAAACGCAACCATGGCCAACTTGAAAAAAGAACGCCGTTGCGAACTGGCCGGTGAATGGGCCGACCGTCACCGCGATTTGGTGCGCTGGGGCGATGCGCAGGCGGCTTATGCGCAACCACTACATGGCTTTAGCGGCAGTATAATATGGCCTGCACGTACCTTCAATCCGGCAGTTCATCATGTTTGGGCCGTACCGCAAAAGGAAATTGACAGAAGCAGCGGCATTATTAAGCAAAACGCCGGCTGGTAAAACATTACAGGCAGCGGGTTGCAAACATTCTTCAACCCGCTACCTTTTTACTTTTTTTAAAATGAAAGCCTTGAAAAACAAATACACCTTGGTAGCACTGGCCTTTTGCTTGCTTACAACAACAGTAGGTGCGCAAACCATTACCGCCAACCGGTCACACAGTCATAATGATTATAAGCAAAATATTCCTTTTTTGCAGGCTTATTATGCCGGAGCCGGATCTATAGAAGCCGATGTATTTTTGCTGAACGGCAAGCTGTACGTGGCACACGAGCGTAAGGAAATTACTGAAGACCGCACACTTACCGACCTGTATCTAAAGCCACTGGTCGCCTTTTTTAAAAAGAACGGCAACCGGCCATATGCCGATACCTCCTATACATTGCAACTGGTAGTTGACATCAAGGAAGACCATGAGCATGTAATACCAGCCCTTATTAAAGAACTGGCACCATTTAAGGCTATTTTCAATGATCCTGCCAATAAGCACACGGTAAAGCTGGTATTGAGTGGCAGTATGCCTGCCCCCACTAATTTTGGTAAGTACCCTGACTATATTTATTACGACGGTCGCCCGAATATTGTTTACAGCGCAAGTGAGCTAAAGCAAATTGCTATGATCAGTGATGAATTAAGCAGCTATACGGTTTGGAATGGTAAAGGCACGCCTACATCGGCCGATTCGCTAAAGTTAAAAACGCTTATTAATGCTGCCCATGCGCAGCATAAACCCTTTAGATTTTGGGCCACACAGGATAGCCCGAACACCTGGATACAACTGGAAAAGCTGGGTATCGACTGGATCAATACCGATCATCCGCAGCAGGTTCATGATTTTTTTGTAAATCGCAAAAAGCTTGAATTCATCAACCCTAAACCTTACCCGGTTTATCAGCCTACTTATAAATCCGACGGTGGAAACAGGAAAGTAAAAAACATAATCCTGTTAATTGGTGACGGCATGGGCACCGCACAAATTCAGGCCGGCCTTACGGCTAACCACGGGCAGTTAAACATGCTGCAATGCCGTTATATCGGCTTTTCGCAAACCCGTGCCTCAAATTCCGACAATACTGATTCGGCCGCTGGTGCAACGGCTATGGCCAGTGGAGAGAAAACCAATAATCGCTACATTGGAGTAGATGCCCAAGGCAGACCCCTTAAAAATCTTCCGGATACCTTGTCGCATTACGGTATTAAGAGCGGTATCATCAGTAGCGGCGATATTACAGATGCTACCCCTGCTGCATTTTATTCCCATAATACCGAGCGTTCATCATCGACTGCTATTGCGGCCAACCTATTACAAAGCAAGGTTGAAATATTGATCGGCTCGAATCAAAAAAGCTTTTTCAATAATCCAGATAAAGCGTTGATGAATCAGTTGAAAGCGAAGCAATTTAAGGTAAACACCTCTCTTGATGAACTTGAAAATGGCAAAGACGGCAAGCAACTGGTATTGTTACCCGATGCCGATACCCGGCCAATAAAGGATGGCCGGGGTGATATGTTGCGCCAGTCGCTGCTGCAAACTTTGCGATTGCTATCATCTAACAAAAAAGGCTTCTTTATTATGGCGGAAGGTGCTCAGATTGATTATGGCGGACATGCCAATGACCTGCCTTATGTGGTAACCGAACTGCATGACTTTGACCGGACCATTGCCGAAGCCTTAAAGTTTGCGGATCAGGATGGTGAAACGCTGGTCATCATTACCGCCGACCATGAAACCGGTGGCCTGACCTTGCTGGATGCTTCAACTGCACAGGGCATGGTTTTGGGCGGCTTTAGCACGAACGACCATACCAGCGTCAATGTGCCGGTTTTTGCCTATGGACCAGGAGCGGAGAATTTTACAGGCACTTACCAAAACAGCGAAATTTTTCATAAGATGCTTAAGTTGATTACATCCGGCCGTCAAAAGTGATCGCACACCTGTATAAGCAGAACTATTTAATCGCTTACATCAATCCCTCTAAGCTTAGTTTTTAAAATGAGGTCTAAAATCTGATAAGCTTGCTGCGCACTTATCGACCCTAACAAAAGATTATACCAACATCATCTGTTAACGATGTTCTCCAGCCAAAAAGTCCAATGTAGATATCTGTAAACTTTCGGTCGGTTAAGGCCAGTATGTTATCAGTAACTATAGTTTATCTATCTTTGAAGCCTATTACATGAATATTTATGGACTTTAATATTGTAACGCTGGAGATTGCAGATCACATAATTCATTTTGATTATTACAACCGATTGGTGTCAGAGGCGGTTAGCGCCGCCTCTGAACAACAGGACGAACATCTCAGGATCCAAAACAAAAGTAAAGATCACCTGACGAAGCTTTTTTCAGGTGTTGAGTTTTATAACGCCGACAACTTCGTCAGGCCATTGCCTGAGATAAGCAAAGAGATTACTGCGAAAATCCAGGAATTGAAATCGAGCGACATACATGACCTTGTCGATAAACTGGAGAGGGATGCAAAAAAAATGAAAAAATTGTATAAAGCCCTGACTAAAAACTAAGATAGCTAATGCCTGGAGTATGCACGGATACTTTAACCCAAAAGCTGCAATCCGCGTCTTTTGGGTAAGTAATTTGTTTTTGGCACAAGGCAACCACGATTTTGACTTCATTAGTTTAAGTATCCCAATAATGGATTGATTTGTGAGGTTTTATTTTGTCACTTTGAATAAGCGAGATACGAGCAAAATAAGAAGACATCGTCCTTTTCCTGAAGATTTACAGTGAAAAAAAGGAGGATACCATCGATATTTCTCAGCTACCCTGGATTGGTACAAGATGACCGAGAGCTTGATTGATGAAGCTGCTATTCATTTTTGCCCTCCGGCAATGATCCTAATCACAAACAATCATTCGCCTGGTGCATGTCGATCAAAGAAACTACCAGTCAATAAATCGCTTCTCGTATGCGAAATGCGACCGTTGATTCTCTCTGTATCAAAAATTCCAAGTATCTCAAGAACTGCGCCTTTCTATCATCCTGGGCAACGACGTAGTCAATGTGCCTTTGGTATAATTGTTCGATTAATCTTTCAAGATCGATATGGGAACCGTAATTCATCGCGAACCCCATTTTTGGGGAGCCGGTAGTTAGCCAGTCTAAGCATTCTGGTTGTTAACTGTCAGCAATACCGCTTAAAAATTTAAACTGAGCGCCCCCGAGTTCGTGGTCATCAAAATGACCTGAGCTGATGAGCATTTGGTAAAGGTCTTTTACTTTCTCATCCGTAGGTATCTTATGCCTGATTTCGAGTGGCTCGGGCATGTTTAGCAGCAGGAGTTTTTGCTATTAAATCGCTGCAAGTGGCCAAATACTCATGATTTAGGAAAGAGCAGCAAGTTCAACATAACAATGGTTCAGCTTACTAAATTAGCCAACCTTTTAGTGCGATCCCGACACGCAAAGAACCCGGAGGGAGTTACCTTCAGCAATTAAAGCGTCATCCTGCAGGAGGCAGATACAGCTGAGAACGCATTATAGACCTTTTCATCAATGCATTTCATTTTTTTTTCCCCTTTCCAGCGGCTTATCTTGTTTTAGATACATCCGGAAATAACCACATTCTTTAATGATGTCCTTATAATAAGCCGACTGGCTGTACTTTACCTTCAGTTCATCGAAGTAGCCATAATATCGCTTAAGCGCAGCGTTGTCAACCGCAATATCCATGAGTATCGCTGGTCTTACCTCGTCGTAGTCGGCCAAATTAAAGATCTCGTTTTGTGCGCATTTCGCCAGCATAAGAGTACAGCGGGCCTTCTGCTCCTCACCTGTTGCATATTTCAAAGCCAACTTATAATATTTCAAGGCAGCAGACATCGAATAGTATTGATGATCCAAAGAGTCCGGATCGACATATCCATAAGAGCTACCTGTGGCAATGTCGAATTCATAAAACAGCCTAGCATTGCCATAATAAGTAATGTTATAGAAAGCATTTGCGGCAAGAAATGCGTTTCGATATACCTGCTTGCCCCTACCAATTTCAGCTTGTATATTGGCCAGTGTTTGCACAAACTTCAGCGGCGTAAATTTTTGCTTCTGTGGCTCAGCATGATCACAGTCATGACAATCAATCAGCCGGCTATTAAATGGGTTTCCATAAAGCGGAGTATCCTTAGCAGAGCGTTTTTCCAAAAAATGGAGTGCCGCGTTAGGTTGTTGTAAATAGACTAACCTTAATGCCTGGTGATAGTAAAGGTCATTTAACGAATAAGGATAATAACGAAGCATTACTTTCTCGAACGGTGTGGGATCGGTTTTCTTCAAGAGTGCGATCAAGGCATCAGTTCTGACACTGTTCTGGTACACCTCACTTCCGGTATTGCTTTTAAAACATACCGCTTTGACCGGGTCGCCCTGCTCAAGGTATAACCGCGAGAGGCGAGCGGTACAATCTTCTACGGCATTGGCAAATCGCAGGTTTTCAACTTTTGAGCGTTGTGCAACGAGGTCAGCAAGCCAATTCAAAGGCGCTATCAACCGGCTTTCGACGCTGCCATCGATTTTTTTCAGGGTTCCGACCTGTAGCAAGATATCGAGGACTTTACTTTGAGCAACGACCAAAGTGTCGTTCCCTGGGAATTCTCTTTTAGCCTTCGCATAAAATTCAGCAGCAGCCGTATAGTTACTATCAAGATAATTCAGATAGCCAGCTGCAAGATTCCAGAAGTACGGACGGGCTGTATTGCCTTTCTGAGCCAGCTCCTCCACAACCTTTTTATCGAGGTCATCACTTTGCAGGACCGTATCGGGATTGCCATAATAGTCGCTTGGTTGGGTGACACTTTCCCGGCTATTAATCAGCCGGCTCAGCAACAGGTCAAGTTTTTCGGAAGACGGGTCTATCTGTGCGATCGCCCGTATCGCCCTGCCCGCATCCTGCTGAGCACCCAGCATTTGCCACAAGGTTACCTGCTCTGCTTTGGTCCGCGCTAGTTTTAAGGTTTGTTCCCAATCCGCTTCCTCCTGCGGATGAAAGCTCCAAAAACTTGGTATCTTCAGGTTATTACTAAATTCATAACACAAGCTGTACAGGTAATTGGCCCGCGCGAAATCTTTCGCCGCATAATAATGCCCGGCTACATAGCCCAGCGACCGGTACCACATCAGGTCATGTGGGAAATTATTTTTGTACTGATCAAAGATCTTCACCACAAGGTCGCTGTTATCTGCATCCCCGCTGAAGAAATAGTATCTGACTAATTGGAACCAGAGGCGTTCTTTGATGAACCTGTCCTTAGCACTATGGAAAGCGGTCAACAATCTCGGTTCCAGATCAGCATTCGCATAATGACGCCGCACCGTATCCCATGAACTCCAATCATCATTAACAGCATAGCTCTCACATTCCCGTGCCAGTTTAAGATAATCGAAGAATTGCTTTGCTTTTTTACCCGTAAGCGAACTTCTAGCGGTATCAGTAAAGCCTTTAGGGATCGATTGTGATAGACCGTTAACATAGTGGTCAACCGAATCGATACTGTTCACGCCTGATATAAAAAGCAGGTATTTCAAATTAGTTGAGGGGACGCTCTGCTTAAAATAGGTATCCCATTCAACAAAAACGATCGAGTTGAATTGGGTGTTACTGCTTTCTGCGTAGCCGACACTGTAATAGACCACATCACTGGCATAGAAAAACGGAGAATATTTTTCATTCACAAAGTACTCCGGCGCAAAAACCGAGTACTCTGTCTCGCCAGAATCCGAACATGCCCATATAACACCGGTAAGGCAAATGGTGCAAATGCTAAAAACAAGCAGAAACCTGGCGAATGGTTTCTGCTCTAAAAATTGTCGTATCAATATTGGCCAGTTCATAATAAATGATGGTTCTTTTCGAGTCCTCGGGTAGATTTTTTGCTAATTGGCTGGCGGCCTTTTCAAGTGACTGTGCATTGGTCTCTTCCACCTTAAAAATATCATTTTGTTTGATATAGATTCCTAGTAGATAAAAACTTTTTTTCGCACGGAACGCATTCTCCGTCACAGCCAGCTTCTCGAAATTTAAATTTTCCAGATTCATACGATCTAGCTTTTGGTACACCTGGATCATTCGCCCGTTGCGAATCTGAATCGCCCATGAAAATATAGGTAAAGCTACGTCAAGTGATAGTGGGTATGCCTTGAGATGACGGAGGTAGTGCCCGGCGTCCTCGCCGTTATAGATAGAGTTGGTTTGTTTCAAATTGGCATTCAGCTTTCCCATGTTGTAAAACATCAACACGCCCCGATCTACCGGCGGCACGCCTGTAAGGTGCGCGTATTTGATCTGGTGGAGTCTAATGGTTGCTTCCAAAGTACATTTCGATCTTTTTTTGATGGCAGCCAGGAAGGTGAAATAAGCATCCCGGGTCTTCAACGTCCAATCGCAGTCAACCTGTAGTTTCACGGGTCTGAATTTTTGTTGCGAAGATAGTTGCGTGACAAGCTTCACACAATTGAAAGCCAAGCTGTCAATACCGTTCTTTGGCATTTTCTCAAAGGTCTTGTTGGTGATATAAATTACGGGGATGACCGGAAGCGGACATGCGCCTTGATCGAAGCGCACCACCGCCTCAGGATAAGAACGTTTGTGCAGGTCATTCCATTTCACATCAAAGTAGCGGATGTAGATTGCCTTGGTATTAGTTTTTCGCAGGAGCGTTTTTTGCTTGGCGCTTAAGTCAAATGTGGTTTTCCAGTAATAAAACGCAGTGTCTTTTGGATCCGTTCTCTTGCATGCCCCCATCAAAAACAGCAGCACGAGGGCATATCGAAAAGGTAAAGGCCTGAACATGCACGCAAAGTAACGTGTTTGAAAGCGAAAAATTAATCCTTGGCGCTAAAAGCCTGTGAAATATCCTATTACATTCCTGTTCGCCATGTTAATCATAACAATAACGGCCCTGAGTCGCTGATAACTAAGGAAATCAGAAATTGACAACAACAGGAATCTATCAGAGGTAGCTCGTAATGAGTAGGGAAAGCAGGTTAGTTCCCCCCTGCTGCTTCAATCTTTAGACGTCCACCATTGCTCCTCTTTTTTACTTAGGTTCCAGCGTTCATAGCGGTTACTTTGATAAACCATGACATATAACTTAATACCCTTCTCCTTAACTGCCTGAAATATGGCCTCGTGTTCCTTCTTAGGAATATTCAAGCCAATATGTACCGCTTTCAAAGCACTAAGGATCGGTACGAACAGGCGATTGGTGTGGTTAAGAAACAACAGGCGTTTTTCGTCCTCTTTCTCCCAAAAGTGAGATTTATAAAAAGTCACCTTTCGGCTCAGCTGTTCTAAAAAGTTAGTCAAATTTTGCTCTTGAGGTACGCTTTCATCCCAGTAAACCCAAGCATCGCGGTTTCTGATCTGCTGCTCATAATTCACATCTTGAATCTCAAAGCGTGTCCCCGGAAAATTTTCGTCAATCGAGCGCTTCAACGCTTCTTCATCGAACTCCAGACAGACCCCTGTCTGCCGGTCCGCGTAATGGGCCCACATCATTTCGTTATCCCAGCCCTTCCGTTGTGCGCCTGAGAAACAAATGACCTGAAACCTGTCTTTCACCATTTTACCGAACCTGAACTGACAATCAATATGCGTTTGATCCGAATAATAAGCCGGGAATAATTTTTCATAAGGCACGTTGGTACTGCCGAAGGTCCAGTCATGGGCCTCCCGCGGGTCGTTCATCAGAGCGAGACTGTTAGACATTAATGTCCCCGAAGGCAGGATATAGTTCAGGAAAGTATCTAATCGCGTAAAATGATAAAGTGACATAGCAAGTGGCTCGATCCGCAAAGTTACATGGATAAAACATTTTGTTACCAAATTAGGTGTTGTTTTCGACAATCAGTTTGGCAAGCAAATAAACAAGCGTACCTGTGCGGCTAAAAAGGGTTAGATTTTATTTTGCGGACACTATCCGTTGTAGAGATCGGTGTTAACAGGTCACGCATGAATAATTACTGTTAAGACGAGTTGCCGCAGTTTCTATTGGTCCTGTCGAAAACTTGAGTAAATATGATTTCCTTCGCTCCGCGCGCAGTTAAAGCACTTACGATCGAGTGGTGCATAGGCAATGCTATTCAACACGGAAAAGTGAAGACATCAAGAATAGGTCGTAGATAAAGTGGCCAGTTTTTCGCCATTTTAAAGTAGCGATCACAAACTGAATTACGAAGCGACTTTTCAATTTCTTAAATCCTATTTAAACTAGAATTGGTACTCGTATATTATCCTCATCGACCGACTTCACTGGTCATTATTATCCAATTGATGAAATAATTAAGCTAAACAGCAACGAAAATTAGCGCTTCGCTAAGACCTGCTGCTGGCCAAAAAACAAAGATAAGCATTATGTTCCTGCAGATCATACCTGATTCTTTAAGTAATTTGATCTAGCGTATTCCTATCGACATCGGCCAGTAATTCATCGTACGATTCGATGTTGGGGTCATACCAATCAGCTTTCATTTCTGCCCATCGTAACCATTCCTTGCCATTCCCAGGAAACTCTTTTCTTGCTATACAGGACTTGCTTATCATGAACTAATGCAACTCAGGCATGAGCATTTGGTGATGGCTGATCAGGGAATGCTTTGGATCGAAATGATCAGGCAGAAAACTAAACGACGGTTCTCGGTCTTACTCCTACCGGTCGCCCTGGAGATCTTAAGGTCGCGTGGCTATCCAGGTAAATCAGGTTCATTACTGCCGATGATCTCCAACCAAAAACTCAATGCTTATCTAAAGGAGTTGGCTATTGAAGCCGGGATTGACAAGCATCTGACCCACCATGTAGCGAGAAAACGTTCGCTTCAACCGTATTACTGAACAATGATGTGCCTGTAGAAATTGCCACCTACCTGCTTGGTCATAGCAAAGTGTCTACTACTGAAGAGCATTATGCCAAAGTGCAGCGGGACAATGTAGCCTTTCACTTGAAAAAACTATCGGTGGCAGGATACAAAACTGACTCATAAACGTGCATTCTAAGGGTCCACCTATAGTTTTAGATTTATCGGTTAAATACCCGACTTGATTTAGCCAACCACAAGAAAGGTTTCAGAACAATAATTTAGAAAACTCAGTCAATGTAATTGAATATCCCTAGATGTTTCTCAAGGTATTATCCACTAGCAACTTATGCTCATCAACACATCTGTATCAGAAATTAAGCATTTGCGAAAACTATTAAACGCAATAACATGCTAAAAAAAATCAGGCACACCATTCATGGAGTTCGCATATTTTAAATAACGATATAGGCTTAAGGTCAATATGTTACAGCTTCGGTTCCGAACTCTCCCTCTCCTCTCCTAAACTGGGTGTATCGCAAAAATAATGGTTCGAGCCTATCGTCCCTCGTGATTCCAATATTTGAGATTTTAATTGCCTTCCATTATAAAACTGCGTTCGCTGAAAGCCGGCAGTTTGGCAGCACCTTCATAAAAATGCCTAACCTCATCCTTGTTGGCCATAAGGCCAAGACTGTATAGCACGGGCACAAAATGATCCGGTGTGGGTGCAGCCAGCTTACCCAAAGCGTGGCTGGTGCCGTAATTGATAATGCTGTCGAAGTTACGCTGGTCAATTTCCTTTTTGATCCAGTGATCATATTCGGCCTCCCAGCCAAAAGGGGTCATATCGCCGGTCGCGAAACGTTGCCTGACCAAGCTTAAATTATGGATCAGCGACCCGCTGCCGATGATCAAGACCCCTTTATCACGTAACGACTTGAGCTGCCTGCCCAGTTGAAAGTGATACTCCGGTGCAGCATGATAATCAATGCTCATTTGAAAAACCGGGATATCAGCATTTGGAAACAGGTGCATCAGCATGGGCCAGGCACCGTGATCCAACCCCCATTCAGGGGTTTCTGTTACAAATGGAATGATCCTTTTGATCTCCCTTGCAATATCCGGCGCACCCGCTGCCTGATATTTTACCTGATAATATTCATCCGGAAAGCCGTAATAGTCGTAGATCTGTGTCTGCTGTGGTGAGATGTTGACAAATGTGCCCTGCGTACACCAATGAGCCGACACGATCAGAGCGGCCTTGATTTCGTATTTGTGCTGCAGATTTTTTCCCAGTTCAAACAAACTGTTCCAAAAAGGTTTCTCCTCTTTAGACAAGGGTATATCCATCGGGCTGCCGTGCGAGGTGAATAATACAGGCATCCGCACACTTTGCACGGCAAGCGTATCTGTGAAATTTTTGAAGTTGTTTAGTGTTTCCATCAGTCGATCGATATACTGTTTACAGCTTTCTCCATGGCCTGCTCCTTTATGCCCGGTACTTTTAATCCTTCGGCACGGAAAACCGTTAAGTCGGTCATGCCTAAAAAGCCAAGGAAAGCTTTAAGGTAAGGGGCCACAAAATCATTGGCTTTACCAGGGCCCTCTGAATACACACCGCCGGAAGACATGGCAACATAAACCTTTTTGCCGGTGACCTTGCCGACAGGACCGTTTTCGCTATAGCCGAAAGTGATCCCCGCCCTTGTGATATGATCGATCCAGGCTTTGAGCGCACTATGGATAGTATAGTTGATCAGCGGAGCACCGATCACAATGATATCCGCAGCGAATAATTGTTTAACCAAAGCATCCGATAGCTGAATAGCTGCCTGGTCCGGCTCAAGGGAAAACATCGCTTTTAAAACTTGGGGCTTCAAATGCGGGATATCGGATTCAACTAGGTCCAGGTCATCTACCGTGCTGCCTGGATATTTGATCTTTATTTTTTCAATGATCTCATCTCCCAGCTTTTTGCTGTAGGAAGCTTCACCCTGCAGGCTCGATTTCAAATAAAGTATATTTTTCATACCGGCAAAATTAGGGTTACCAACTGGCAAAAAGTGAGTAGTTACCCAAAGGTAAGCGCTTACATTGGGGTAAGTGCTTACCTTTACCTCCATGAAAGTCATTAAAAATGAACCTCTTCCGAACAAGGTAGAATGCGCGAATTCTCTTAAAAACGTCCTCGACGCGCTTTATGTCCTGAATGGTAAATGGAAACTGGCCCTGATCCTTTCATTGGTGCAATCCTCTAAACGTTTTAACGAGATCCAGCAGGAACTCAGCGGCATATCCGCCAAGGTCTTAGCTAAAGAACTCAAGGACCTGGAGTTAAATGATTTTATCAGTCGTAAAGTGTACCCAACTACCCCGGTGAGCATTATTTACGAGGCGACCGGTTATAGCCGGACTCTAAAAAATGTTCTGGGCGAACTTAGCGCCTGGGGTGAACAGCACAGGGAAAAAGTGAAGCTAAGTATGCGTAAACAATCGTAAAGAAATTTAATCTGCCATTCAAATGGTTGCTTATTCCTTTGCAGTTGCAAAAGAAAATTTATACTTTAAAATTTCTTCCCATTAAATAAAATGGCAGAATGCAAATTATACAATGATAGATAGCTTACTTTCAAATATACAATCGCTTATCACGGTAAGCCACGAAGAAAAAGATATTATAAGCTCACTTTTTAAAGAGAAAACATACAAAAAAGGTGATTTCTTTTTAGCTGACGGTCAAATTTGCAAACATGTCGGGTTTGTTGCCAAAGGTTTGATGAGATACTACATCAATCACGATGGTGAAGAAAAGACATATGCCTTCTCTCAGGAAAATCAGTACGTAAGCAACTATGAAAGCTTCCTTCCGCAAAGGCAATCTTCAAAAATCATACAAGCTTTGGAAGACAGCCATGTTTTTGTAATATCATACAGTGACCTGCAAATACTCTATGCTAAAGTTCTTGAAGGAGAACGCTATGGCAGAATTGCAGTGGAAGCGGTTTTTCTGCAAATGCTGATAGACATCAATTCCTTTTATACGGAAAGCCCTGAAGTGCGTTATGAAGGGTTTCTAAAAAACCACCCTGATCTGCAACAAAGGATTTCCCAATATCACATCGCCTCATTTGTTGGCGTAAAGCCGCAATCGCTGAGCCGAATACGTAAAAGAATTTTTAACCGAATTTGATTTGTTAACCCAGGTGCATTAAAGCCGGCCGCCGGCCTGATAATTTTGTGTCATTAATTATTTGAAACAAATTATCATGACAACTAAAATTTCTTATACGATCGCGTTTGTATTAGGCCTGGGAATGATCTTTCTCGGTGCACGCTTCTTTTTCGCTCCGGAGACTGCAACAGCCGCATTCGGCATACATTTCAACCATCATGGCGACTATTCTTTTGACTATATCAAAGGAATCAGAGACATCTTCTCCGGGCTGATCATTTGCATTTTTGTGCTTTTAAAGGAAAGGCGGGCGTTGGGAATAACCTTGCTTGCCGGAACAATGATCCCAATCAACGATATGCTTATCGTACTAAGCAAAAGTTACACCAGTGTTTTACAGGCGCTTCCCCACATCATCGCTATTCTTATTTGCGCCGGATTTGGAATGGTTTTATTAACAGCGAAAGCTCAAACAAAATCAATATGAGAACGCCGGGATACGTGAAGCTGATTATTATATCAATTAGGGTACAAATTGATCATAAGTGTTTTACAATGACTAATGCGTTAACCTCAGTTACCTTGTCACTTAAAATCTTTGTTAAGCCATGCTTCCAGATTCTTGCAGTGCGTTTATCTGATTTATCTGCTAAACTATATGCCAAACAAGCATTTTTACCGCTTAAGGCAATAAATACATTGCTTTTCAAATCCTCAGGTGCGTGCGTTAAAGAAAGAGGCTTTCCATTTTTCCAAAATTTAGCAACAGTATTCATTGAGGCAAGTGTATCTTGTGTGCCTGCTACATAAACATCTGTTCCGTTAACCACTATTGAACTTGCCTTTGATACTATTATATTATCCACTTGCCCGGGCTGACTTTTTATTGGGTCAATTAATTTAACCGGGTTGCCATTCTTCCAATAAGTGGCCAGCCCTGATTCTGCTCCAGCAATGTAAACGTCATTTCCAACTACGAAAACTGAATATGCCTCAGAATAATCAGAGCCATGGCCTATGTTCTTATCAATTTTGATATTGATTCGTTTTCCGTTTTTCCAATAACGCAGTTCTTTTGATTGATTCTGACCCAACTGCTCATAACCGACTACATACACGTCGGAATTTTTTACTGCTACAGATGTAGCTCTTGCCACATTAATGCCGTCTGTCAAAACCACCGGTTGCCCATTTCTCCAATATTTGGCTACCGCATTATTTAAATCATCCGATCCGGACGCTGCCTTTTGCCCATCGCATTCGTAGCCCGCCACATAAACATCATTACCTATGACTGCAATAGAAGAGGCTTCGGCATTAACGGTACCATCCGTTATATCCATAAATTTTTTATTTTTCCAGTAACCGGCTATGGTGCCATTTCGTTGGGGAACCTTATTTTTAGAATCTGTTACTACTGTATGCTGAGAAGAACCGGACTCGTAAACAGCATCTTTATTATTTGTTTTATAGCCCGATACGTAAACATCATTGCCAAAAACGGCTATACCTGATGCATGTGAAAAGTTGTTAAGGTCGGTCAAACGAACAGCCTCGCCATTTTTCCAGTAAGTGGCGGTATTGTTTTCGTCACCTGCTATATATATATCTTGGTCTTTGTCAAAAAACCGGGAATTTTTGTCAGCAAGTTGTCCGTTGCAGGAACAAAAGGATAGTACAGTTAATAAGAAAACAGATATCCGATGCCGCGTCTCCATTCTTTTTAAAATCCAAGCTCCAAAAGCCCTTAGATTACTTTTTAAATCCTTTAAAATAATAAACTTTGTCATTTGATCCGGCACTCTTGTTATTTACGATAGACATCACCCACATTTGCTAACGGAGCCCCTTTGTTAGCTTTTCTGTAGTATATACTGTTCCCTTTTTCTTTTACCAGTTCAAAAATGCTTTTGCTTGTCCAATTAGGGCCTAACATGTTTTTTTGCAAGCCCCATCTAACAGGTGCGCCATGCACGCTTAACTCTACGTTCCACAATTCTCCATAAGCCGAAACCAGGTTGTTTTTATGCTGTTCTAAAAAATCAGTAGTTGAACTTCCGCCGTAAGGGTTTGAACTTGTGAAATAACGTTCTTTGGGATTTAGCGCGTAAAAAGCTACTTTGAGGTGATATTCTTTATACCTGGCCATAAAATTTGAAACCAGGTGGCGATAGGATTTCGTTTTTTTAGTATTAACAACTACAACTCCCTTATCAACTTTGCTAACTTCAAATAAATTGTCCAAAAAGTACTCATGCATATGAGCTATGCCATTGGAAATATGGAAAGGCATTACATCTGTTTTGATCTCTGATCCGCAAGCATTCAGCATACCCGGTATATCCCCCATTCGGGTAACTACGTCCAAGCGGTCATTCGCAAATGTAAATTGTACGCTATGTTTTTTGACACCATCCCAATTTCCAAATATAGAGGGGGCAAATTCATTAATGCCTTGCGGGGTTAACAATTTATCCTGAGAATATATTCCGGGTAACTTGTTCAAGACATATTCGTGAGCAAGCATATCCATTTTCTCCCGTTTGTAATTAGCATAGGTTGCGCTATTCAAAGCCATATTCTGATGGACGGAAAGCATCACCAAATTAAGGCCCATTTTATCCCATCCCTTCTCAGATAGATACTTTCCAATACCACTTACAACGCCTAAACCCATAGCATTACCCTGGCTGTGCATTACTACAGTTATGGGCTCATCCTTGGGTTGTGGCATCCATGGGGCAAATTTCTTGTTTTTTTCATAGCCCTCCTTGGTAATGGTGGATAAATTTGCTTGAGCCCACGCATAACCTTGTGCAATGCCATGTTGCATACGGTGAGGCGCTTTTGACTGCAAACCGTGAGAACCGTTTATGAAATGCTGGCTACCTTTGGCATCAAAATAATCAGCATAAGTTTCTGTAAACTTATAATTGTTAGATTCAACATTCCAATATCCTATAAACCGTTCATATTTTGAATATGAGAATGCACTATCAAGAACATCTTTAGTAATTAAACTAGGTGATATGGTGTACCTTGTCACTTTTGCTGCATAATTCGATAATGAACCTTTTTTCTTTTTGTCGATATCAGCCTGCTTCTGAGAGTAACGATCTTCTGAATCGGTCAAATTACCTTCGCCACTTTGGCCTTCATTTACATTTTGGCCACGTTTGCCGGTATGTGTTTCTTCAGGCACCTTGTCACGCAGGGAGTTAATTACACCTGCAGTACTGTGCAGCGCGCTGCCGATATTGCCATTAACAAAAATGATGTGCCCTTTAAAATCAGGACTACCTTTTTGCGGTTGTAACAACAAGCCACCAGTTCCTACAAATCTGCGCGACGGATTATAGACGTAAGTGCTGCTTTGTACCGGAGTTTGCTTTTGCAGCTTTTTTCTATACTCCGGTGTAAGAAGAACATTGTCTTGTTGCGGCTGGCTCAAAAGCGGAGGCTTGCTTCTATACTCCGGTTTCAAAAGCATGTTGCCTTGCGCCGGCGGATTTAAAAATTGCGGGCGTACCTTAATAGTACCTGAGGTTCCGTTTGGCATAAATTTTATTTTATACTATTGCCATTTATTTGCAGGTTGCTTATGGGGCACCAGCGGCACCGTGTCTGATAATTGCTCAATTATTTTGCTATTACTGCCTGCGCCCTGCGTGCGCTGCAATGAATCCTGTATTTTTATTAAACCACCATACGTACACTCAATAGTAGAATCGTTCATTACAAACTTCTTTTCTCCCATGGTCACCTTACGGCTGGTAAGCTGCCATTTTTTTAATTTAGGCGTACACGCAGGCTGGTCAGGCGAGCGCTTACAACTGATAAAATTAGGTTCAATTAATTTATCAGCATCTATAACCTTAAGCTTCCCCTGTATGTATAGTTTGTGTTGGGAATTAACTTTTATCTTACCAGGAGATGTTCCTAATGAACATAGTACACAAGCCCGATCTAAAATATATAACCTACCCATTTGCCTGTAGTTTAATATGGTAATTACCTACTTTCTCAAAGTATTCGCCAAAACTGCCGCTTATTTTTAGTTCTGCCTCTTCGATATAACTATCTTTCGCATCCGTATGTAAATTTGTATAAGCCCTCGTAATGAAAAGTATAGTCACTATCCTCATCCGACTCAAAATGGTTAACCTTTGCCAAGTAATCGTTTACTGCTGTCAGATCTAATTGATCGGGCAATATTGTTGCTTTAATACTAACAACTGAAGTATTAGCGCTACTGTTAGCATCAATCAAGTTTTTATATTCAATAATGGGTACTTCAACCGGCCCAAAGTGTTTAAGTAACGTTTTAGGTGTAGCTACCGGCTCATGGTTATACTGATGGTAGATATCATTGAATATAAAGTTTAATAGTGTATCATTATGATAAAGCTGCTTCAAGTTTTGTTCAAACTCTTTGTCCATGGTGCTTACTATTGCCTCGGACTCTTCTTCGTCAAAAGTTACCAATATATCGGCGCGTGCCTCTTTCCAACGCTTTACAATCTCCGTTTTTTCGCCTACCCTAGTGATTTTACCGGTGGTATCGGTTTTGATTAACAACACGTTATTCATGCTGAAAATTTTAGCGTAAAGCCATTCCCACTGATCGTATTCGCCGTCCTCGTGCCCATTAATAATTAGGCTACCAAAGGTAAGTTCATACACATCTGCATCGTCTTTAACATTAGTCATACTAACTGAGCAGGGCATTTCTACTCTCATTATACTTTCATCATCAATAGTGCGTAAGCCGTTGCTAATTGTAATATAATAATTGAGTTTGCCGGGTAAGGATCGTTTTACAACAGACCCAGAAATTGCTACACTATTCTCCATAATCAATACGGTCTTTGCTTTGAATAACTACTGTTCCTGTGCCGTCTAGTATCATTTTACCCTGAGTTGTTGCAATTGTGGTTTCTCCAGATAAATGCTGAAACTTTTTACCTGTGGTTTGCGTGCTGCTGTCGATCACATCGTGCTTCAAGTTTTGTGATTGCTGTTCCATATCCCCCTTAACTATTTCCTTTTTATTTTGACCTACCAGTACATCCATATTTTCTTCAACACGGATCTTTAGATTTTTGGCATTTAATGTCATATTGCCCAATGAGGTAATTTCCATACTATTATCAAAAGTATTGATAAGTATTACATTACCTTTCCTGTCTGCTATAGTAATGCCCTGTATGCCCGGGCTGTCATCGAATCCAATGATGTGTCCGCTTCTGGTGCCTATACTTTTTAAATGATTGCCTACCTGTTGCTGGCTATCGCCATTGTTGCTATGGTAAACACTACCCATTATGACCGGGCGGGCAATATTACCTTGTTCAAAACCAACTAAAACTTGATCGTTAATTTCGGGAATGGCCATAAAGCCACGGTTGTTCTGACCCTGATCATCGTTACCAGCGCTTGGGCTAACAATTCTTAGCCACTCTGTTGGATCATTGGATGTACACTGCGATTTAAACTGTACTTTAATACGCCCCTGTTTTTGAGGGTCGTCATTATCAACTAAGGTGGCTAACTGCATATCAGGCGATGGCTTATGTACGTGCCTTACCGGGAGTTTTTCAGAATCAGCTGACACGCTCTGAAAAGTATTATGATAATGCCCAAGGCCATCTAACTGATGTAAAACCGATGTTACCAGGAACTTACCAAAATCCTGTACCTGGAAACCTGTGTCAACGCGCATGCTGGTACCAATACTAACAATACAGCCCAATTTAACCCTTGGATTATCGCCACTACCTAGAATGGATATTAATTCTGATATAAGTGCCTTGTGTTCATCGTTTACAAAGGTGTCTATTTCCTTTTACGAATTTACCCTTACATCCAAAGGTTCACTATACTTTTTACTATAAACCTGGTTGGAAGCAGCTATAGCATGCGACAAGTCTGGTGACCCTGATTTACCCCCTGCAGGTTGTGACTTAGCAATTCATCTTGCTGCGAATGGTATGAGAATTTTCTGTAATTAAGCGGCGCAATCTGCATACCATATTGCAAACTGTGCAAGTCTCTTCCATAGACGAGTGCTACGTCATCTAACTTAACAGGCTTGCCAAAATTAAGTTTAACACCATCATAATAAAACCATTCATGATACTCGGCGGAAAGGCGATTAATAAAATCGAAATCACTTTCCCGGTATTGGATAATATAATCGATCCTAGAAGTGTAGGCGGGGTTGAAATTAAAACTTAGATCATTTTGTGGTGCATCGGTAGTAGCCTTTTGTAATATTGTTTTAAGATCTTTGGCCAAATAAGATCCTAGATCAGGGCCGCGGTCAATCAATACACTCGGACTAAAGCCACTGATAATAATGTCGCCCTGAAAACCGTGGCTTTGCGCTATTTCTACTTTGGTGATTTTCCCAGTAAACTGATGTTCGTAATCTTCACCCCTACCAAATTGCACGGTAAGGTTTTTACCAATAAAATCCTTTGATTTTTCAAGCGTTATATTGTTGGTGTTCTCAATCTGATCATGATTAAAACTCAGTTGGAATGTGTGGTGCTCATTAAAACGCTGATCAAGTGTAAATGTAGAGAAGTGCTTTATAGGGGTACCCTCGATAGTGATGTCTACTTTTAATTTGTTTTCCATAATGGCTATCTCTTAATTTAATGATGCATAAAATGGTCTTGTTATACTATTATTTGCTGTTGACTAAGCAACCTTATATATTCCGATTTTAAACAATCCCGGAAAGAAGTGAGCTTCGTAACCTCCTAAAGTGTACCTGTCAAGCTTAATGGTTCCAGGTATGACCGCTTCGCTATAAGCGTGTACAACAACCGTCTGCCCTTTATTCAAATAGCCGGAAGAGAGCATTGTATCCACATCATCAGGTTTTATGTGAATGCATCCGTGCGAACTTGGCGAATTAATCATAAACTTTGTTTGTCCCGTTTGCTGCGTGTAGTTATAATGGCTTATAGCTTCATTGCCAGGAATAGTTTGTATAATGTCTCCAAGTACATGCTCTTTTGTATTTAAAAAACTATAATAGTTGTTATCCCGAGAATATTTGATAGATACGTGTCCAAAATCATTAAACAGCCACTTATCAGGTGTTTTTATTCCGTATAAAGCAATTAAGTTGTCGGAGTAATGAGCAAAGCCAATCAATGCCCAATAATCTAAAATAGCTTTTTAATAGCAGCTTCATTTTTGTAAGTCGTTAACCAAATAGGACGATAAACCGTAAGCTTTTGCCATAGGCCTCTATTGTTAGCATCTATATGCGTAACGTCATTTACAAATTTTAAACCGGCACCCCATGAAATGTCCGACCATAACGCATACTTTCCATAGCTAATGTGTCTTTCAATTTTTGCAATCACGAACCTGCCACTTTCTGTTGGTAAGCATTTCATGTCCTGCGGCCCCGATCCTTTTCGCCGAAAGCCCGCCATGAGCTGCAAATTCTTTTATTTTAATTAGTAATTTTGACATTATATCGTAGCGGATAAAAGTTCAATTTGTAATACGGTTTTCAATACTTTCAGGCAGTTTTTTCGCTTTCAATTGTCATAGATACGCCAGGGGTAGCTTTCTAATTATATGATGTTAAGATGTAGGGCGCATCCACAGGCCTGGCAAAGGAGGGTATTTTTACAAATTCACCGAACTTTTCCTTAGATCGTTAAAAGTAATTTGTTTATTTATCAAGGACAGAAGTGAGATAGTACAGAAAAGGAGTTTGTATTACCTGTTCACTCTCTAATAAATCAATATTGAGGTAATCTGGGCTAACATTACGAATTTTATTAGTGCCTGAAAATGAATTTTATATGATGAAGAAAAGATGGTAAACACCATGGTAATTTCGGTAAACGATGACTTGTTTTTTAACAGATGTATGAGAGATTATACGCCTTTCGTTTTTTTATTGAACGGAAATATATCCTCTCCTTAATTTACCAATTTACCCGGAACGATCAGGCAGTAACACCCGGCCAGTCATTCACATGCTCTGCATTGCCCAGCCTTATCTTACGCGCAGATATGGTGAATTTGTAGCTCATCGGGGTATCGCCTATGATGTTCAAACCTTCAGAATACTTTACAATGTAAGCGTCCTCAAATGTCAGCTCTTTCATTTTTGCATCTTCTTCTGATTTTTTAATCAGCAGGGTGCCGGTTAGCGGTTTATACTGATTGTTTACCATCAATTCGATCACAGAGGTATCTTCTGTTGATTCTACTTCAATGTCAATGGTGCCGCCATATACACCTGAGGACGGGCGTCCTTTTGAGTCTACATCGCGGTTAAGGGCATAACAGCAATTAAGTACATCGTACTCTTTGCCCGAAAAATTTAATCTTGCTTTGAAAGCCATAACGATAAATTTTAGAAGGTTAATAGACAGCGCTGATCATCAGACCCTTATATTAGACAAATACACAGATAAATTGTTTTTGATGCAAAGTTCAACATTTTAATCTTGGTAATAAGTAATTTCAGTAATATAAATCAGGCCTTTGTATATCTGCAAATGCACTTTACTTAGGCTTTGAGCATCAATTTCGTCTAGAGACTGGGCTCCGAGTCCATAACTTTACCATAATGATTAGTTAATAAAAACTTTCTACTTTTGAACCATCGTTTCGGCATAAGCCAAACGACTTGTTGATTTTAGATTGAAATGAATGTCGCAAAAGCTAGCACCAGTCGATGAAGAGCTGTTTACTTCAATAAAACAAGGTAACCATGCGGCCTTCCAGTCTTTGTTCGATAATTACTGGGAAGAAGCGTATACATTAGTTTGGAAAAAAACAGGCTCTGAAGACGATGCAAAAGACATTGTACAGGATCTTTTTATTTACATCTGGAATAATGCAGCAAAGATCAATCTTAAAAGATCTTTTAGATCTTACATTTTTGCTGCGCTTAAATACAAGATCATTAACCATTATGTAGCTGCAAATAAATATGCCTTTGTAGATGGTGAGGACGTAACAGACGACGAAAATCTCTCTGTACTGCCTCATTTACCCATGGAAACAAAGGAACTTGAGCAGATCCTGGATGATGAGATAGATGCACTGCCCGAGCGCATGAAAGAAATTTTAAACCTCTCCCGCAAGGAAGGGTTATCAATCTCTGAAATTGCTTTCCGACTATCCATTGCTGAAAAGACAGTTAAAAACCAGCTTTCAATAGGTGTAGGCCGGTTGCGGGAATCGTTAATTACCAAATATGACCTTTGGCTACCGGTGCTCATTATGTTAATTAAACATTAAGCATGTTACCATTACATTAATTCGTAAAAACAGTCGGGACGATCAGGTGTTTTTTTTGCCGTATGAGTAGAAGTAAGATTTACTCATGGACGAAAATTTATTTACACTACTCAAAAAATATCTTTCCGGCAATGTTTCCGTCGATGACAGGTCACAGATCAACGACTGGTATGACAACCTGGATAAAGCAGAGGCCGGTTTCAAAACCCCTTTTGAAAGACGAAGGGCTAAAGACGACCTTTGGGCACATATCCAAGCTGGTACGGAAAGGCCGACGGGCAAGCCTGCGCTCATCCGTTACTGGTCGGCAGCTGCAGCGGTAATACTTATTGCAACAGCAAGTTTACTTTATGTTATTAATAGACCGGGTAGCCGCTCCGGACAGATCAATTATCTGTCTGTTACCGTTCCTGCAGGCCAAACCCGAGAAGTTGTTTTAAATGACGGCTCACATGTCTGGCTGAATTCAGGATCGTCATTTAAATATCCATCAAAATTTTCCGACACCTCCCGCCTGGTCCAACTGATTCGTGGTGAGGCGTTTTTTAAAGTAGCCAAAGACCCCGGCCGGCCGTTTCGCATCGCTTCCGAAAAAATCAACACCAGCGTAGTAGGAACAAGCTTCAATATCCGTACGCTGCGGTCAAGTGGTTTGTACCAGATCAGGGTAATGACCGGGAAAGTTAAGATAACTTCAGGTCATACGCTGCTGGCAACCTTGACCAAAAACACGGGATTGAATGCAGGTTTATATTCCGGTCAAAAGCTATCCCTTACCACCCACAATGAAGCGCTGCCCGCGTGGATGTCCGGTAACATCTTGCTGCAGTCTGTTTCCTTCAACGAACTCGCCGACGTAATAGACCAGTATTACGCTGTTCATATCCAATCGGCAGATCCCGATGTATTGGACGGAAGTTACTCATTCACATTCAGCAGGAAGGATAAATTGGAGTCGGTACTGAACATTATCAGTTCAGTGAACGGTATGCAATACACCCGTAAAGGTAATCAGGTAACTATAAAATAACATACACCCAGATACAAATGATCAAATTTCAACAACGCGGCTTTTTGCAATACAAAGGCCGAACGGGAGGGTTACGCGGTATAATTATCGTAACTTTTTTATGCCTCAGCTTAACGCCGTACCATCTTAAAGCACAATCTACTGCGCGAATAACCATTGCTTTCAATGAAGAACAACTTGACGTTGCCATAAAAAGGCTTCAGGAAAAGAGCGACATCCCCTTTGCTTACAACGCCAAATCCTTGATGGCACAGAAAGCACCGGTAGCTAAATTTTCGGCACAACCATTAACTACCATACTGGATCAGTTACTGAAAGACACCGGACACAACTATAAAATTGTTGAAGGCAAGGTCATCATCATGCCTGATTTGAAAAGCCCAAACGCATCCGCCGGTCAAGGCCCCGGCACCCTTAAAGGCCGGATTGTTGAATTTGAGAGTTCTCAGCCCCTCCCGGGTGCATCCGTTTACATTGTAGAACTGCGCAAAGGCATGCAGTCTGATAACGAAGGCTACTACAAGTTCAGCAATGTTCCTGCCGGTAAGTATACCTTGAAGGTGACTTACATAAGCTTTACCACAGAAACCGTACAGGTGGAAGTGAAAGGCGACAAAGAGGAAAGCTTTGACGTAAAAATGCGTGGTTCCAACGCGCTTAACGAAGTGGTGGTGAGCGGTACCCGCAAAGTCCGCGCACCTGTTTCACATACAACAGATAGGCAAGTCGTAGCTGAAATCAAAAACTCACAATCGGTCGTTTCCGGTATTTCATCCGAGCAGATTAGCAAGTCTGCCGACCGTAATGCGGCCGAGGTGGTGCGTAAGATTGCAGGCGTAACTATCCGGGATGATAAGTTTATCATTATCCGCGGGATGAACGAACGTTACAACTTAACGTATTTAAACAACAACATCGCGCCGTCTACAGAGCTATACAGCCGTGCCTTCTCGTTAGACCTGATCCCAAGCCGGATCATCGACCGGATCTTGGTTTACAAATCTGCCGCTCCCGACTTATTAGGTGATATGACCGGCGGTGCGGTAAAGATCTTTACCAAAGATGCTAAGAACGTAAAGCACTTCGATATTGAGTTCCAAACCGGTTACCGGGAGAATACAACCTTTAACAAAAACTTCCTGACCTACCAGGGCGGTAAGTTTGATTTCCTGGGATTTGACGACGGGACAAGGAAATTGCCGTCGAGCGTACCTGGATTTGGTGACTTTACCAAGGCAACCTTGAGCCAGAAACAATATGCGCAGGATTTTTCTAACATATTAAACTATGGAAAAAAGACGGCCTTACCACTCATGCAGCTAACGGCCAACTACTATAATGGTTTTAAGGTTGCTGGCAGAACGCTGTCTGTCCTCAGTTCATTGAGCTACAAAAACGAGCCGTTACACCTGGATATTGACCGCACACAGGGTAATCTTACCTATCCGGCTACGCCCGAACTTACAAGTGGGACTACGGTATCCCGAATCAGCAATGAAAGTCAAAATACTGAAACGGCCCAATTAAGCTTGCTGCAAAACTTCACCTACAGTCTAAGGGACAGCAGTAAGTTATACTTTAAAAACTTCCTGTTACAGCAGGGTCAGTCGTCAACTATTCTACGCGATTCCAGAACAAACCAGTTTTATATGGATGGCATATGGCAGGAACCCAGAAACACAGCCGGCAACGAAACCAACAGGAAGCTGCGCGACATCGTCCTTTCTTACTCGCAACGCTTTTTGTACAGCGGCAACATAGGTGGCAGCCATTATTTTGGAAAAGCAGGCAAGCAGAACCTGGACTGGAATACAGGATACACCTATAGTAAACTGGACATACCCGATCAGCGCGCCATCCATTTGCAAAATAACATAAGCAATGATGGTAGATTTCCAAGTGGCGCTAATTACGAACAAAGCTGGGTTCCGGTATTTCGCAGTGAGGAAATTGGCGAAGGGTCTGGAAACGCAATAGATCTGGGTCACCTTTCCAGGGTTTGGATCCGTAACAATGAAAAGGTCTACAACGGGTCAGCGGATTACACGTATAAACTAAAGCCGTGGATTACCCTGAAAGCAGGTACTTATCAACAGTGGAAGGAACGGGTTGTTTTTCGCAGAGTATATACCGTAAATGAAGGCGACTTGAACAGTTCAGGCTATTATCCCGATGCTGTTTCAGCAAATATTGGTGCTAATGTGCCAAATATGGATTACAACATTGTGTTTTGGCACCAGCAGGATTTGGACAAGCTTTGGAGCCCCGAATATCTGCGCGACAATAAAACAGGGCTTAAAGTATTTGACCGTACCAGCGGATCAGATGCTTATACCGCAACCGAGCAAAATAACAGCGGTTACCTTGCCGCCAGTTTGCTTCCTTTTAATGGTAAGTTGGATATATATGGCGGTGTTAGGGTAGAATACAATCGCCAAAAAGTAGCGGGAGCCATTGCGCCACAGTTTGGTAATATCGGCGGCGTAAACGCACCTGTGTTAGCTGACTTAAAATCAACAGAATTTTTGCCCTCACTAAATATTGGCTACCGCCCCAATACAGATTTTGTATTCCGTGCAGCCTATGGCAGAACCCTCAACCGCCCGGAGTTTAGGGAACTTTCCCCTTACAGCGAATTGGACTATATTAATAACCAAACGGTGCGTGGTAACTCAAATTTGGTATTTGCAACTGTAAATAATTACGACTTGCGGATGGAGTGGTACCCCAACGCCAATGCCAAAGGTGAATCTGTTAGCCTGGGCGGATTTTATAAGCAGATCACCAACCCTATCGAACGGATCATTTACCGGGATTTATTTTTCTCCGGTCCATCGACAATTAGTTTCATTAATGCCGACAAGGCCAAAGTTTATGGCGCGGAGATAGACATCCGCAAAAACCTCGACTTTATACCGTTTAAATTCTTCCGTGATCTATCTATCATAGCCAACGGTTCTTATATCTACAGCAAGGCAACACGTGTAAAAACAGATCAAGGTGTTTCTGGTGGATTGTATGATCCGGCCATTGATCGTCAATTGCAGGGACAAGCGCCTTACTCTGCAAATGTAGGTTTGTATTACGAAAATGCAGGCGCAGGCACCAAATTATCTATAACCTACAACCAAATTGGCCCGCGGATTTATGCAGCTTCCGTAGGTAAAGCAGCGACAGCAGCAAACGGACCAATCACTGCCTACCCCGGTGACCAGGCCAGCTTAATAGAATTAACACGTAAACAATTGGATTTTTCACTAAGCCAGCGGATAGTGAAGAGCCTGCAAGCCAAATTAAGTATTCAAAATGTGCTGAACAACTCGGTACAAATGGCTGAAGATGCAAATTTTACTTACAAATATGAAAAGGCAACAGTATCTTATCCAACTCCGCTGCCCGGGACGGCCAAAGTTGCCCGCTTTGAGGGTGATCTGCTATCCAGTGACTATAAACCGGGCCGCTTTTTCCTGCTAACCTTCACTTATGGATTTTAATAAAAAAATAATGAACAAATATAAACCATACTGCAAGTTAAGGAATAAGCTGATTATGGCATGTGCCATGGTGATGTTAAGTTTCCAGGCCTGTAAAAAGGCCGACAACTTCTATAACAAATTACAGGCATTGCCCCAAATTGACAACACTAAAAATTTCACCTATAAGCCAGCCTATATTGTTGGCGACACCTTAGCGATTACAGGTAAGCTTTACCCGGAAAACAAGCTGCAGATTGCCATTGGCGGTAAGCCTGCACCAATAGTGAAAATCGAAAAAATAAAAGATGGTTTCGGCAATATTCTCGATCAGGTTTTTATCATTATAACCAATGAAATGACCGGAAAAGCAAAAGAAGTAAAAATCATCAGTGGTGATAACACAACTTTAGGCGCGGCAATAGATGTATTTACACCTGGAGGCACCGGAAGTTTTAATAATGAATTGACAAGCACGGTGCTAAAGACTTTTAACAATGGCAGTCAAAACATATTTCTGAACTGCCAAAATGGTAAGGGCGATATTTACTATTACTCGGCGGTGAATAAAGATTTGAGACAGATTAATAAAAACGGACAGGAAACTATTCTGTACGACCTTTCGGGTGCATTAATACCGGGAGGCGCTGCGATAACCAAGTTTCAGGCGGGCGGAGTAGACCCGATGGGTCAGAGTCTATATTTTTCTGCGCGTACATCAGGGACTAATTATGTGTTTGGAAAAATAGACCTCAACAGTAAACAACTGACGGTTTTAAACCAATCACAAACCATCGCTGCTCCTTATGAAGGATCGGTGAATGCTGTTAAAATGATCATATCCGAAATATATCCTGATAGTAAGGGAAATGTGTATTTGGGCATTGGGATAAACGATGGCAGTAATGGCAGCACTCTACCGGATGCTATAGCACGCTATAGTAAAGCCGATGACAACATTAAATACCTTTACAAAAATCTCATATATGGCGGAACTTCTTATGCCGGGATGCCAGGAACAAGCAGTCCCTTTAGCAATACTGGGGTAACACTTCGCTTCAGCCCAGATGAAAAGCTGTTGTATGTAATGGAAGAATCGGTGGATTTTACTGCGATCATTGAAGTTTATGATCTGGATGCACGGGTTAAACTGAACGATTTTACCACGAGTGACCGTGCGGGTACAGGCTCGAAATTTAATGTTCTGGGCCCTTTTTCAAGCCTGCAATTCAATATGGGAACTGGCAGAGACGTTAATCAAACTTTTGGTTATTTGCCACTACCAGGCAGGCGTTTGCAAGTCTTACTATTTCAGGCTGGTGCTCAAACATTTGGATTTCCAAAATGGGTAGTTTTTGATTTTGCCGATCAGCGTACTTATGCCTATGCTCCCGGCACCTTTAACCAAAGCAGTGGTACCTATGCTTTTCGCAACGGGGATGAACTGTTGAATTATGATGAGGAAGGTAATTTATACGCTACGAGCAATGGCAAATCTTACCTGCTTAAAACTCAGGAACAATAAACAGTAGTGATATGAAAATAATTAAAAATACACATAATCGTTGCCGCAGCAAAATGAACAAAACACTTTATGGTGCGTGCATTATGCTATCGTTAGCTGCCTGTAAAAAACAGGTGAACGAAGTACTGCCTGGCAACGAGCAGGACGTTGCGATCAATTTTCACAGTGCCTCAGATGTGATGGAAACCGCATACGGACCAGGACGAATGGCTATAGCATTGTATGTTGATCAGTTTAAGGAACAATCCAGGCCTGTGTCTTCAGAAACAAGTAATCCATTTCCTTTTTTCTCTTTTGGTTATTTAAATGGCCTTGACTATCCGCAACCAAATAATGCGGGAATTAACTATGCCCGTTATGCAGCTGGCGACCACCGATTGATGTTAACTGATGTAAACAATAAAATTGTGCTCGATACAATTATAAAGACCAGTGGCAGAAGTTTTAATGCAGTTTACGTAGCCGATGCAATGGCAGCAGATGGATCCAATGTAAAGTATAAACTGGTGGTGGCCCCGGATGATCGGAAACCTGTTGACGGAAAAACGGGCATCCGGTTTATACACCTTAGTGCTGATGCCGGAACGCTCTCTTGCAACCTGGTAAAACTCAACGGAGATTTGGCCGGTACGCAAGCCGGAGAATTAACCTTTGGGCAGTATTCATCTTACCAATATTTTGGTACAGATGATTTAGCCACCGGTGGTTTAATTCGCTTTTCGCTAAGTAATACGGCCAATGGTGTCAAGTTTGATACCGGGGTGCCGTTTGACGCTGGCAGAAATTACACCATAGTGATCTCGGGTTTCCGAACCGACCAGCAGCGGCAGGTAGTCACCGGTAAAAATGCGGACGGAAGCGTTAAAAACGAAACCATCAGCATAAATAACAATCTGCATGCAGTAATCAGGAGGAGTTACTAACAGGCCGGGCTAAAACAAAATCAAATAAATTTCACACACAAATAACTATCAAAACAGGGTAGTCAGGCTATGCCTTTGCCCAAGAATCAGATCAACATTAAAATAAAAACAACTAAAAAATGAAAACGAACAGTACAGTTAAACACATCCTGCTAGCATTTATGATAACGTGCAGCATGGCAGCTTGTAAAAAAGACAAAACCAATCCGGAACCAACTCCTCCGGTAGAAGTAAAATCGATGACCTTTGCCGAAGTTAAGGCTTTAAGTACCGGCGCATCTGTAAAAGTACCGGATTCAAAAAAGATCAAGGGTATCGTTATATCGGATGTGAGCGCAAAAAACATCGATAGCAAAACGGTGATCTTGCAGGAAGCTTCCGACAAGCCGGGTATTGTCGTAACGTTTGATGCGGCACAGACCTTCGCAGTTAACGATGAAGTAGAAGTAACAATTTCCAACCAAACACTTGCACAGGTTGACGGCGAAGTGGTGTTACAAAACATCCCCGCCGCCAATGCTAAAAAAACAGGTACCGGAACCATTACAGCAAAAGAAACAACTATTGCAAATGTGCTGGCCAACAAAGCAGCATTGAACGGAACACTGGTTAAAATTGCAGCAACAGAAATGACCGGTGGAAACGGAAAGTTTACCGGCACGCTGAATGTTAAGGACGCATCTGGTGAACTTTCTACACAGGTGCTAACGGGTGCAACATTCGCCGGTAGTAGTTTGCCAGTAAGTGTAAGTGTGCTCACAGGGATTGTTCGCATCAGCGGCAGCACTGTGCGAATCGATATCCGTAAAGTTAATGATGTAACCATCGGTGCTGTCACCCGGATACTGACAGAAAATTTTGAAAACATTGCATCTTGGAATCCAGACGCGCCAAAGTATATAGGTGACGGCGATTTTACGACTGCATTTGGGCACTACTGGGCACAGGGCAATATTTTCAAATATCCTGGTAATTTATATGACGGAAATTTCACTACCGCGAGCAGGGATTATGTATACATCTTTCAAGCATCACAGCAAGGCACTACTTCCCCCACATTTGTGACTGACTATACCAACTTGCAAGGCGTAAAAACGATAAAGGTTACGTTTGCAGGGAGCAAGGCGGACAAACTGGTTCAGGCTGATATGGGCACAGGAAGTAACGATATTTATAATCTTAATGTTTTTAATGAGGCCGTCGATCACCTGCAGATTGGTATACTCCCAAGAAGTCCCTCAGATGGTGCTTATCCGTATTCCATCCCAAATGTGATAGAAAAGCTGTTGAAGACATCCGAGCAATATAAAAAAGTCGGAGAATTCTATACTTTCACCTATACTGTACCAACAAAGGCAGAATTAATTGCAGCAGGTTCTGATGAGGCAAAAGCAAACGCCTGGCTTGCTAAACCAAATTTCTTTATTCAAAATTATAGCACACGTAAAGGGCCAGATCCAGATTGGCAACTACAGGCACCTATCGTATTGAATAAAATTGAATTTGGCTTTTAAGCTTAGGTAACCAATGCAGGGCATCAATAAGGCAAAGCATGTGCATTTGATAGATGCCCTGCTTCAAATGGAAATACTTCTAAGCAGGGAACAAGTGGAATTTGCCTGCATACAGCAAACTGTGGAGTACCGCCGGGAACTGGAAGACATGCACAGCAACTATGAACGCTTGCTGGAGGAACTGTCTGGGCAGATCAGTGCTTATGAAGCATTATTCAGCCAAGTAAAAGTGCAGTACCTCAGCCGGAAATTGAAAGAACTGAAAAAGGAGATTTCGATAGAGCGACCTGCATACCCGATGCTTGCCGAAAATATCCGCTTAGCTCATAGTATCTAATTCCTTATCACAAACAATTAAACAGGCAGTGCGCAAGCCTGCCTGTTTTTTTATTACCAAAAAAGATGCAAACCCCCGACATCGCCATCCTGATACTACTAATATTGGATATAGCGGTTTTACTGCTTGCTTGTTTGTTTGACCAGCGGCATTATGTGCCTTTTTAAATATGATGAAAAAAGATAAAGAACAATACCATAACCCCTATCTTATCGGCGTAGGCTTATTGGCCGCAGGCAGTGGAATGCTGGTATTTACCCTCATGGGCTTTGCTTGGATGTGGATACTGCATAAATAATATAGATATGACTAACCTGCAAGAAGGATTTAGACCATCAGGTTGTGTAGATAGTAAAACAAAATCCAATTGACTATCAAGAGATTAATCTGGTCAAAGTGTTTTGGAATCAACTGATCGTAATTTCAGAATAGGGTGATCAATGGCGTCAGAATATCCAGTCTATGGTTTTTACTAGTAATTTCTAAATTCATTCGCTTTGTTAGTAATTGCGTCTTGAAATTGTTTTATTTGTGCTTTATCAGCTGTTATAGCCACAATTTTAAATGGATAACTTAACATCTGGTTAGCACTTGTCCATTTGCCTGAAATCTGATTTACGGATAATAATCCGAAAAAAATACCCGAGAAATTTGGTGTGGATTGCTCGATTAAAATGATATTTCCGCGCGTATTTCTATAACCGTTCAGTAAAAGGTATCCTTTTTGATTATCGTATTTATAGGCGCCGATAACAGGATCGGCATTTGTTCCTTTCTCCAAATCCTTCAAATAGAGAGTGATTTTAATTGAATTGTTTAAAGTTCCCTTGAAAACTTTCCCTGTCTGTGCAAATGTTTTGGATGTTAATCCGAAAACCAAGAGTATAATTAAAGTACGCATTTTTTAAGTTGGGTTATTATTTATACATCTAACGAGATAATATATTTAGTTAGACCTATGTAAATCATAAACTGATATTTAACAGCTTTTTGGATTTTTAGTTTTTACATACGTAGCTTCTTCATCAATAATATAAGTCGCCAGTATAAAAGCGGATGAGGGCTCTCCTATTCCAAAAATCGGTACCTGTTCTCCGTATTCAGTTTTCAATCACCACTCACCTGTAAACAAAATTCAGAATAACAAAAACAGGAAAAATAAATTTCGATCTTCTGGATGTCAGTACCATTAATGTAAGTAAGTCAATAAACAGGATCATCAATTTCGAGCAGTAGTAGTATTCCGTATCATTGACTTAAGACGCATTGATCAATTGAACAATGTCTTTATAATCGTTTTCCATAGCTATTTTGAGTGGTGTTTTACCGTAATAGATATCATCTCCACAGTCAAACGTCTCCTTTTTATTTTTATCGGCACCCTTCTATATTAGATAAGAGACCATCTGTATGTTGTTCTGTTTTATTGCAATGATTAGTGCTGTCTCGCCATCACAATTGTTGTTATTCAGTTCGTCTTCTGTAAGGAGGAGCGCATGGAGTACATCGTAGTCTGATTTAGTCACCGCCTGTTCAAAGAACCAAAGTTTACCTCTGATATCTCCTTTTTCCTGATTTGCCCCATTCAGCAGCAGAAACTTCCCACATTCATAAAACTGATGAAATCCCGCTTTATTGAAGGCTTCGTTATTTTTGATATCGGCATTACGCTCCACTAAATATTTCAAAATCTCTAACCTTCCGTATTCTGAACAACAAACAACAGGTGGGTTTTCTTTTCCATTGATATTTGCCCCCCCTTCAACCAGTAACCTTGCCAGGTATAAGTTGTCGGATGTACCAATCACAGCGCCTAAGGGCGAAATTTTATTATTTGGCTCATAATTAGCCGGAAATTTTGTTTCGAGCATTTCCCGGACTTTGGTATTATCATTCGCAAAAATAGCTTCATAAAATTCGTCAACAATTTCATGGGTAGGCATGGGAATTTTTAACTTGTTGGTAAAGCTTGATTTAGTATTTGATTCCTGATCCTCGGGTATGTTCTTTGTCGTTTGTTTACCCTGCTTCGTCTTTGTATCGCAAGACTGTATAATAAAAAAGAAAGTAAATAAAACTATAGTATTTAACTTCCTCATTCTTTATCTCTTTTATATCGTCAATGGTGATGAGCTTCTTTTTTGTCCGCAATTTTTATGCATCTCCTATAGATTTTTCCAATAACAAACGCCAATACGAACGTAACTAAAACATCAACAAAGAGCGGTAAATAGTAGGTTTCACTTTCGACTGAAGGATGTGGAAAGGTCATCCCTCCAAACTTTTTAAAAAATGTCAATGGAAAGCCATAGGTGTCGTCTCCGTCAAAAGGGGTTTCAACCTTCGCAGTTAATAGGGTAATTACTCCAAAAAAAGCAACAGTCAATAGGCAAATGGTTGAAAATCTTTTCATCGGTATTCAAATGTTAATTGCACAAAACTATTTTGCGGGTATTTGTCCAATTGCTATTTTGATCGGTTAACGGATTTACCACACCTCAAATGGTGGTTAATTATACAAAGTTTCCACGATAGCTGCAACATCTGTAGCTAAAACAAGAGTTGATAAAAATAAATAATACATCAAATGATTTTTCCTTCCGCTTCAAAGCGGCATCGAAATGTGCTGACAAAAACTATACCTAATCGCAATTAATACCTCTCTTCTGTATGTGCATCGATAACCTATTACAAGTCTGAGGAGTAGAGTACGCAGTAAAATGAGTAAAAACATATTTTAAGTTATTGAATATCATCAAGCACTAATAATTAATCCGTACTTGGTATTGCTTACTAACTGGTATGTCCCATGATAGCTTTAATTTGGAGACCACTTGTTTTTATATTACTATGGCCTGTATGCTGCTATCCGCAAAAGCATGGGCAGGCCGCCATCGATTTCGTGAAGAAAGATCAGCTTCAGCCTTTTGTGGTATAACAGGCCCACAGCGCATTTTGAAGACGGAAAATAAAGCTAAATGAACTCGAAAACTTAATGCATTTTTTATATAATGAGTAACTACAAATTATCGGCGTCTCGTGCTATTTATTTACTGCTTCTATCGACGAAGATTTAGGTGTTCGACAGGGGGCAAATAATGTCAATATTTCTCTCTACTGAAAAGCCTAAATACAGACCCACAAAGAATTAATTCAACAATTAGAACACACTGTACATTTGAAATTCAATATATTGTGGCTTACTAAATATTATGCAAATAATTGCTAATCAATAGCATACCTTATATCGTCAGTCTATCCAAGAACATTAAGAACGGCAAAAGGTGTTCGATTGTAGTCCCTGACTCTCCGCTGTGAGGGATAACTGAAAAGTTATCCCTTTTTTTATGAAAATCAAGCAAACCTTTTTTCTTCATTATCAATGAGTTACGTGCCATGGTTGGCATCATCGTAGGTGTTCGATAGATGCCATTTTCATAGTATAAATTGCTGTCGAACACCTGCTTTACGAATTCCCTCTTCTGAATAGTATTGGCACTAACATAAATTGCTTTGATGTCTTTCAATTGATAGATTGCGCTCCAGCACCTCGGTTGATTTATCCATGCTTTTTTGAGCCTTTTCAATGAACCCTTTCAACATTACTATATTCCTGCTGTAAGTGGAATACCACCGCTCATAAGTGTCTTTTGCTATTTCGCCACGAATCCATTTTTCCTCCACGGAGTGAAGCATCTCTTGTTCTTTGCCCAGCTCCTGATTTATAAATAAAGATTAGTTCCGTGTTTTATCCTATGAAGTTTGCGCATACTACTTATACGTTACTTTTAATACACTGTTATTAGATTCGATAATCACCGTTTTAACGTAATAGCCTTCAGCTTGATTAGATTGGCCCTGAGGATCAAACTTCGAAACAGGCGTAAGTAAAGATAAGAACTCGTCTTTTACGGCGGTTGTCTGCCCATCGATTTTTACGCTGCTAATTAAACCGAAACCATGAAATACCAGTTTAATTTTCTTAAAGTTTGATTGAAATGTACCTTCTGATTTTCCAAAAGATATAGTTTTGGAAATAGGCTCATAACTGATCGTTCGTTTATAGTAATTTCCCTTTTCATAATCGTAAGTTTCACCGTCGTCTTCGTAATATACAAATGAATTGTTCACACTACCTTTATAAACATTGACAACAAGGGTATCAGTAGGCTTTTGCATGGTTGTTTGCACCAGCGACTGCATCGGGATGATACTACTTTCCTTGACATACACAGGTAATTTATTCAAGGATAAGGGGACGAACTTATCCTGATCTCCAGTTTCAATGTTACCTGTATAGATGTCGTACCAGGTTCCTTTAGGGAAATAAACCTTGGCCACTGCCTTATTACTTTCGAACGGCGCCACTAGTAACGATTTACCGAAAAAATATTGATTTTGAAACTGCGTATCGTACACTCTGGGATCATGTGTATAATCAATTGCCATCGTACGCATTACCGGCAAGCCGTTTTGAGTGGCTTCGTAAAATGTGGAATACAGGTAAGGCAGTAACTTGTATCTTAAGCTGATGTAATTACGGCAAATTTCAAGCACCTCTTCTCCATAAGCCCATGGTTCGGCCGAACGGGTATTAATTGCGGTATGGTTACGATAATATGGAATGAAGGCACCTATCTGCATCCACCGGGCAAATAAGGCCGTGCTTGCGCCACCTGTAAAACCACCAATATCCATACCTGTGAACGGCACACCACTTACCCCTAAACTATTCATCAAACGCACACCTAAAAGCATGTGATCATCTTCAGAACGGTTGTCACCTGTCCATATTGCTGTATAGCGCTGCAAGCCGGCATAACCCGAACGGGTTAATATAAAAGGTCGTTTATTTGAGGCAGCACGCATGCCCTCATAGCTGGACCGAGCCATTTGCATCCCAAACACATTGCGCCCTTCCTGATTCGTAGTAATTTTACCGTCGTAATTATACAAAATATTGTTTGGCATCTTCTGTCCCCAGGTAGAAATTTCGTTCATATCATTCCATAAACCCGAAACCCCGTCGTTAGCAAATGTTTGTATCTCGTTACGCCACCAGGCCCGTCCCTTTTCGCCTGTAAAATCAGGGAAATGGACCCAGCCCGGCCATACCTGCCCGGTATAAGGTTGACCATCGGCATATTTTAAGAACACATCTTCTTTCATACCACGCTCGTAGGCACCATAGCCTTTTTCTACTTTAATACCCGGATCCACAATAACCGTGGTATGAATCCCCATTTTTTTCAAACGGTCGGTCATGCCTTTGGGATCTGGAAAACGTGACTTATTCCAGGTAAACAGTTTATAAGCGTCCATATAATGAATATCAAGGGTAATACCGTCGGCCGGGATCTGCTTTTCACGCAGCGTTTGTGCAATGCGCATTACTTCAGCTTCCGGATAATAGCTGTAACGGTTTTGCTGGTAGCCCAGGCTCCAGAGTGGCGGCATAGTCATACGACCGGTAAGCCATGTGTATGAAGTAATAATATCGGCCAGCCGTTTATTGTAAACAACATAGTAATTCATTTCACCGCCGCGAGCACCAAAAGATGAAAATCGGTTATTACTGGCGCCAAAGTTAAAGTCGGACTGAAAAGTATTATCTAATAAAATACCGTAATTAAGTTGATGGTGAATGCCTATATAAAAAGGGATGGTTGAGTAAATAGGATCCTGATCGGTATGGTAACCGTAGGTATCAGAATTCCAGTTAGTATAACCGCTACCCGCCCTGTCCAGATTGCCGGTTTTTTCGCCCAGACCAATGAAGCGCTCGCCATCCTGCATTTTTTTATAGCTGGTTACTTCCTCGCCGGCCCAGGAGGTTTGCAAGCCTTTTTCATCTTCATTGATCAGTTTACCATCGGGTGTGTAAACCGCTACCGCGAACGGACTTTTATTAACACGCATTTCCAACGAGTCGGTGGTGATTTTTATTTCAGTGCCGGTTTGTACAATGCTGACTTTTACCTGTTGAGGCTTAGCGATTACGGCAAACGAAATGTCTTTACCAAATGGTCTATTATCCAGGCGTACCCTTATGATATTAGGTGCATATACTGAAATTTCGCCAAATCCGTTTTCGGTCTGTATAAAAACCTGCTGACCTTTGATATCGGCTTGTTTAATGCTGCCCAAACTGACAATAGGGCTTGATTGTCCATTGACTTTAGATACCCTTATAGTAACTAAAGTTAATATAAATAAACATAAATTACTGATTTTCATATAATTAAAATAGGGAAAATGCACAAGGATTGAACTAATTCTTTAAAACGATATAAGTATAGGGTTCGAGATTGATAGTGCCGGCTAAACTGGTTTTGGCATTGGTAAAGGCATTTTTCCATCTGTTTTCAAGTAAGGTAGCGGGTACCTTAAAAGCAATATTCTTATTTCTCAAATTAGAGATTACCAACACTTTTTTACCACTGTTTTCTTTAATAAAGGCACATACATCGTCCGTAGTATAAGAGGTTAACTTACCCCTCCTGATGGCTGTGCTGGCGTTTCGGAAAGCAATGATCTTTTTGTATTCGGCGGTTACATCGGGGTTAAGGGTCCAGTCCACTTTTGCAGAAGTAAAGGGGAATACCAACCGGTAGGGCAAACCTACTTCTTGTCCGTTATAGATCATAGGCACGCCTTTCATGTAGGCCACTACCACAAAGGCAGCCATCGAGCCTTTTTTCCCGCCAAAGATCTCAACTGCCGATCCGTTTGAACCATTAACATCATGGTTAGTCAAATACCGTACAATTTGCTGGTCGCCGGTAGCACCATCATAGTTTTTAATGTTTAGGCTATCTATTATCTTAACGGTCTTACCTCTTTTATAAACCCTTTCAAGATTTTCAAAAAAGGTAAATCCAAAGTTGTAATCAAAACCGGCCTGGTAATTGGCTGGCCGTTTACCTTCGGCCAGTATCAATAAATGATGGGCAGGAATTTCTCTTAGTGTATCAATCGTCTGCTTCCAAAAATCTGCTGGTGGACCGTCGGCATAATCACATCTAAAACCATCAATATTGGCGACGTAAACCCAATACTTCATTGCTTTGATCATTTCCTGGCGCATGTCCAGATTATCAAAATTAAGCTGAGCCACATCATTCCATCCCTTGGGGCTAATGATCTTTCCTGTCGAATCCTGCTTGTACCAATCTTTATGTGCAGTAATCCAAGCATGGTCCCAGGAGGTATGGTTACCTACCCAGTCTAACAAAACAGCCATCTTTCTTTGATGTGCACCGTTTACCAGCTTACGCAGGTCATCCAAGGTTCCAAACTCGCTGTTAACCGCATTATAGTCCTTTACGCAATAGGGTGAGTTTGCCGTTTTCAATACGCCTACAGGATGAATGGGCATTAAGTAAACTACATTTATTCCTAATGCCTTGATAGAATCCAACCGGGCTATAACCCCTTGGAAACTTCCCTCTTTGCTAAACGCACGCAAGTTCACCTGGTAAATGGTAACATCACGCTTATCCGGAACGCCAGTATAAGGTTTTCCATACTGGGTCATGACTAAGGTTTGACCGCTTACATAAAGTGACCTAAGGCAAACTAGTATGACTAACCATACCAACAGCACTATTCTTTTTTTCATAATATTTAGAACCTAATTGAAAACTTAATCAAAATTATATTGAATTTATATGATCCACTATTCAGCACGCAGCTATCATTTCCTGTCTCCTGAAATGAACTTTACCTCTCTTGCAAACTCCATCTGAAAGTCGCCATCCTTGAAGCCGGAAAGCCGCTTTCCTCCTAAAGTGCAATGGTCAAACACAACGCCCTCTACCCAATTGTCGGGCACACCGGCAATCACAAATGGCTTGTTCGCATTCTGCCAGCTGACATTTTTCAGATAAACGCCTTTAATATTACCAGGGCCTGCGGTTCCATAACGTCTGCCCTCGGTCACAATCAATTCCAGGTTTTTGTATTCCATCTTGTTTTCTACCCGGATATCTTCAAAACGAATATTCTGAACCAGCGACGGGCCATCGCACACAATGCTAAACCCGGAGTGGCCTCCGGTTCTGCCCTGTCCGCCGGATGCCAGTATATCACAGTTCTTAACCAAAATGTTTTGCACGAGGCCACCTTGCAGTTCAAAGCCCAGGGTAACGCCATCGGCATGAGCCCAGCCAACCAGTACACAATTAGCTATGTAGATAGAATCGGTATTGATATTCTTCACCGTATCGTTTCCAAAGCGAGGCATAGATTTAATGGAAATACAATCATCTCTTGTACGAATAAAACAATCGGTAATGGTAAAATCTTTACAGGATACCGGGTCAATACCATCTATCCCCCACACCGATTTGTAACTGAAGACTTTTACATTGTTGTAAATGGTGTGCTGGCAATCAATCAGCGTATTGGTCCAACCGTTGGTACTGCGGATAAATACACCATCTACGGTTATGCTGGCGCTGTTTGCAATTCGTACGTTTCCGTTAAGTATACCTCTACCCAGTATTTTAACATTGCTTAAGTCTTTTCCGCGCAAATCGGCATTAACCACCGCGCCGCCCGCTATATAAAGTGTTTGATTGCTTTTAAGGATCAATTTCCCTTCATTATGCACACCGGGACCGTAATATATTACACCTTCATCCCCTTTTCCCGGCTCGTTGGCTTCCAATGGGTTGGCAAAAATGGCTAGATCGGGCAGATCGTTTATCTCCAAATACAACTTTTGGGGACCTGATATAGTAAAAGTAAGCACTCTACCCCTCACTTGCGCCTTAATGTTACGACTCTTTGGACGGATGGCATATTTGGTTATAGGTGCCGAGGCAGTAATGATAATAACCTGCGGCCCGGCACACGAAAAATTAACCGCATGTAAGTTTTCTCTGCCACCGCTACCCACCTGCTCTGTGGCTACTATTGTGTTGTTTATTTTAACCTTATAGTTTTCACTGACTTGTAAACCCGCCGGTAAGGGGTAGCTTACCAGTTTACTTTTATCAGCAATGTGGCGGTACGTCACACTTGCATAAAGTGGTGGTATAATACCTAAAAAACTAAACGCTATGATCAGGGTATATTTAAACATAATATTTTAGAAAAAAGATGCGTATAAATGCAGTTTAATGTGGAATAGTGTAGTAAGTATAAGTAAGCGTCCAGCTAAATTCTTGTCCGGGTTTGATGCTGATGTTAATATAAGGTTCGGGGCAAAATGTTTTTAAGGACGACCAGAAGGCCAGCTTTGTTATCGGTTTATCGCCGGTAATTTTTACTCCTGCCCCGGTTGTCCGGTTTTCGACATTAAAAGCGTAGACCGATCTCTCGCCATGTGTTAGATCCGGAAAAGAAACAAACTTGTTTCTCAACTCTTTGGTAAACTGCAGCTGGTTACCGGTAAGGTTAACATAGTCGCTCATACCAGTTACGTTCTCTTTCAACTTGAAAGGAAAAATAACCACCGAGCCGGGCCCTGTAGTACTTCCATCAATTACAAAAAAGTTATGATCGTAAACAGCGGTTTCAATACTTTTCTTCCCGGTATTTTTTAAGGTATGTGTAATCAGCATCACCGGCTCGCCTTTTTTGAGCTGCACACATTTCTGGTATTTGTAGGCATGTTCAGCTTCTTTCAGCACCTGAACAAACCGAACATGGTCAGCCTGAACTTTGGTTTTCCATTTGCCATAATTGGCAATGTCATACGATTTCATAAAGTCATAGGCTGAATCATCGGCTTTAACCAGCGCACCTATACCTATTTTGATAAACTTCTGGCCTGCTTTCGCTTCATTAAAGCCTAAAGGATCAAAAACTTCGGCCGGCCCCATGGCAGAATCATGTGCGGTGGGGCTATAAGTATCCTGCCATTTTCCAAAAAAGCTGTGACCCTGGTACTTCAAATCATATATAATACCTGCCCAATCAAACCGGGGGCCGCGATTGTAGCCACTGACCCGATCGGGCAGGTAAAGCCGGGCATGGATGATACCGTTTGAGATTTCAGTTTCAGGTGGGTTTATAGCTGTTTGCGCAGAAATGCCTGTTATGCTTACTAAGCAAAGCGCAAGGCAAACTGTACATATGCGAAACTTTTTCATGATTACGGTTGAAAAATCGGCCTGAATTATTCTTCTGTTTATTATTGATTACCGAGTTAAAACCATGTGCTGATAGGGTTGCAGGTAGACCTGGGTGTTTAACGTAACGGCAACATTGGTAAACGCGTTTTTCCATCCTGATGCCATTAGCGCAGATGGCATAGTGTACGTTACCGCCTTGTTGCGCAGGTTGGCTAAAACCAAAACTTTCTGTGTATTAGTATATTTAGTGAAAGCAGCAACATCATCACTGCTAAATTGGCTGAGTTGGCCGCTCTTTACCGCATCACTATTTTTCCTGAAATTGAGGATTTGTTTATACTCCGCTTTCATATCTGCGTTAGTTCCCCAGTCCACTGGATTGCGGTAAAAAATATTCAGGTCGCGTACGGTGCCTACCTCCTGCCCTGTATAAAGCATGGGTACTCCTTTCATGTAGGCAGTTACCAGGAATGCAGACATGGAGCCGGTCTTACCTCCGTAGATATTTATAGGGCTTCCATCGCTGCTGTATACATCGTGGTTGGTGATGTATCGCAATAGTTGTGTGCCTGGTAACAAGGCGGCAGACTCAGTTACATTTACATCCTGCAACTGGGTTACCGAACCAGAATTGGCAAACACTTTACTCTGAAGCGTTGAGTAATAACTCATGCCGTAAACCAGATTAAAGCCCGCTTTCGAATGATCGGTACGCGTGCCTTCGGCTAACATAATTAATTTATGTGTGGTTATTCCGCGCAGTGCATCAATAGCTTGCTTCCAGAAGTTCATAGGCACATTGTCTGCAAAATCACAACGGTAGCCGTCAATATTTGCTGTAAAAACCCAGTATTTCATGGCATTAATCATAGCGTTGCGCATAGCCTGGTTGTTAAAGTTCAGTTGCGCCACATCGGTATAGTTTGATGGCGATACGATGTTGCCTTTAGCATCCTGCTGGTACCAGTCTTTGTGCTCATTAATCCAGGCATTGTCCCAAGAGGTATGATTGGCTACCCAATCCATCATGACGGCCATACCTTTGGCATGAGCGGCATCCACCAAGGCACGCAGGTCGTCCATGTTGCCAAATTCAGCATTCACGGCCTTGAAATCTTTAACCGAATAAGGCGAGCCCAAACCACCGGCCGACTTTACCACACCCACCGGATAAACCGGTAATAAGTAGACTACATTTACGCCCAGGGCCTTGATAGAATCTAAACGGGCGGTTACGCCTTTCAGATTGCCGTCGTTGCTAAACGCTCTCAGGTTCACCTGGTAAATCGTAACATCCTGTGTTTCAGGTACGCTGGCATAGGGCGTACCGTATTGTGGGTATGATGTATCAGTAGCCTGATCATTGTCTTTTTTGCAGAAGCTAAAAACAGTGATGGCCGAGAATAACAACACCCTGATCAGGTGGCTTTTTGTTAAAAATTTCATATTTGTTCTATGTAAATCAGGCAGTGCTTCCACTGCCTGATAGTTAGTTTTTCTTAAGCTTGTAGGTATAATTGGTTGGGTCGTGCAAATCAAGCGTTATGGTATAGTTGCCACTGGTTGGTACTGTGATATTGTTAATAGCTGCATTGAAGCCATAAACAGGACTATCAGCGTAGGCCAACTTACCATTGGCATCTAAACCAAAATCAATTACCCACGCGTTATTTGCCCTGAATTTGAATGAGCCGGTTGATAACATATCGGCAGTTACCGTCCAAACTTGGTTGGCCACATTATAGGTTAACTGGGTATCAGTAGTCCAGCCCCCAGGTGTGGCATCACCTAATATAGACCAGGTGGTTTTAGTGTATGTCCAGGTATTGTTATTCAAGTTAGCCGAAAGCTCATAATAACCGGCACCTGGCACTTTTACGCCGGCCGCCAAACCATCGGTAGTAAGCATTCCGTTGCCACCGTAACCATAATTGATGTGGTTCCAATCCCGGGCATTGGTAAACTTAAATTCGTTGCTACCACCGGCAGGTATGTTGATATAACCTTCGTAAACTTTGGGAAGCACGCTTGCTGCCACTGTTGGTGCCGTTGCCGGGTTCCACCCCTGGTAATCGCCAGGAACGTAGAGTAGCGGATAGGTAACTACCAACGCATGCGGCGTTACATTTACAACAACTGCTTTGGAATAAGTATACCGGTCTTGATATGCCTGTACACGAAACACCAACTTTCCTGGTGTACCGGCTGTAAGGCCCAGCTTCATCGATAGCTCGTTGAGGTCGGTTCCTTTGTAAGCTCTACTTAAAACATCCTTGCCTACAGCAATGCTGGTTGCACCCGCCCAGGCATTGCTGCCTAATGTATCGGCCGGTACATCCACCTGAAGCGTGTAAGTTACCGATGCTTTAACCGGGTAAACTACTGCCGGCCACGACATGGTTAATACCGAGGAGGTATCGTTAGCAGTAGTAAGTGCCACCGATGCAACAGAAGCGGTTAACGATGAGCCGAAAGACACCGGCTGCAGCGTGGTTAGCACCGCATCTTTTTTACAGGCAGTGTTAACAAGAATACTTAGGAAAAATAAACTGTATATTAATTTTTTCATCATGATCAGGATTAATAGCCAGGGTTTTGTTTCAGGTTAGGATTTGCATTAAGCGCATTTACTGGAATTGGAAATAATTCGCGCGTTTTAGGGATCGGTGCAGTTACAAATTCACGTGTGTCTTGATAATGGCCAAATCTGATCATATCCTGGCGGCGATGTCCTTCGAATACCAGCTCAAATCCCCGCTCGTCATAAACGTTATCCAACGTTACTGTAGTTAAATCTGCCAGTGTGGCTCGTGCTCTCACCCGGTTAATAAAAGGCAAAGCTGCCGACGGGTTACCTAAACGCACATTACATTCGGCCTGCATTAAAAGCAAATCTGCAAAGCGGTAAATCGGAAAATCGTTGGATGCACCACTGGCATCAACCGGTGCTGCCGGGAAAAATTTCATATCCCTGATTCCATCATCGGGCGCGGCACCTGGGGAGATAAGTGACGAAACAACAGGGTTATAAGTCGTGCCACCTTTAGGTTGCTGTCCAACCAAAAACTGTTGCCGTCTAATATCATTCGCACTAAATTTACTGTAAAACTGGTTGAGGATAATTGTTCCGTTCCAGCCATTGTAGCCTATAAGCGCATTTCCATTGGCACTGTTTAAACTTCTGATGCCGTAAATATTACCGCTGACTATGTTTTCTTTTAGGTATAATGCAAAGATGGTTTCATCATCAGGGCATACATCACCAAAGAGATCGAAGTAAGAATACCCCAGCGGGCTGGCTGTATTAGCGCCACCAGCGTGCAAGGTAAATCCACCGGAGGCTACCTTATTGCAAGCATCCAGCGCTTCCTGCCATGCAGGAGTACCGGTATAAACACCCGCATTAAGGTAAACTTTCGCCATAAACATATAGCCGGCCCACTTATTGAAACGTCCGTAATAAGCACCTCCTTTGGTTTCAGAGAGCAGGTCAACGTTGGCTTTGAGTTCCGATACGATAAAATTATAAATGGTTGCCCGCTTAGTTTGCGCTATTTTAGAAGCATCAGTGTTATTATCCGTATAAAAGGGCACATCGCCAAAATCGTCTATCAGCAGGTAATAGAACCATGCACGTAAAACTTTTGCCTCCGCAATTTTAGAGGGGGCGGCATTTGCCGAAGTAAGCTGAGCCACGGCAACGTTAGCACTGTAAACGGATGAATATAGCCAGTTCCACGTGTTATTGATGAGACCGAGGCTTGGCTGGTAGGTTTGAGTATACAACTGGGCAAAATCAAGTTGCCAGTCACCGGTATTGCGGTGGGGTATTACCTGGTCGTCAGCTGCAAAGCTGTTCAGATCATACCAGCAGTTGTCGCGACCGGCGAAATTGCTTCCCCATGTGCCGGAAATTTTACCGTAAACGGTAGCCAATGCATTATCGGCCCCTGCGGGCGTGGCATAAAATGCATTAGATTCGTATTTGTCGTATACATTTTCGTCAACCTTGGTACAGCTAACGGCAGCAAGGCTTGCTATAAAAATGACAGTTAATATCTTTTTCATGATCATTATTATTTGAAAATAACATTTAACCCTACGGAGAATGTGCGGGTACGTGGATAGATACCGTAGTCGCCGCCCGATAGGTTTGAGCCTACCAATTCGGGGTCAAGACCTTTGTATTTAGTAATCAGAGCAAGGTTTTGGCCGGTCACTGATAAACGCAGGGCGTTAACATATTTAACCTTGGTCAGGTTGAACCTATAACCTATGGAGAGGTTTTGCCATCTTACATAGTCACCATCTTCTAACCAAAGGTCTGAATTGTATTGGGCCGATTCGATACCCAGCGGTATAGCACTTTGCAGCACGTTTGATTTACCGATGTATTGCAGAATGCTAAATTGCTGACGCACCCCATTGTAAATTTTATTACCACCCGAACCACGCCAAACCATTGAGGCATCAAAGTTTTTATAGGTAAAGCTTGGGGTAAATGCATATGTATATTTGGGCAACGATTGTCCTGCATCTGCCCTATCTGCACTACGGTCGCTCAGATCAGGAACTCCATTTACATTTTGCGTCACGTAGGTTTCTGCATTGTTGGCATCTTTCCCCAGGTGCTGGAGGATACGATAGGATCCTACCGGCTTTCCAACCTGTAAATATGCGTTAGAGCCTAAGCTTACGTAGTCGGTAGCCACATCAAACCCTTGTATATTACCACCTAAGGATAATACTTTATTTTTCAACAATGTTCCGTTACCCGCAAGGGTTAACCTGGTGTCTTTACCCCTGATCACATCGTAGCTTAAGGTTAGCTCTAATCCGCGATTTTGTAAACTACCCACATTAGCAATAATGCTATTGGTCAAAAATTGACCGATTAAAGGAACCGTGTAGTTATACAGCAAATTATCCGTATTAGATGTAAATGCATCCACGGTACCGGTTAACCTGTCGCCGAAAAAACCGAAATCTACACCTATATTAGTTTGCTTTTTAGTTTCCCATTTTAAATCGGGATTAGCATTTTGGCTGGGTGCATAGTTGGATATCAGTGCTCCTCCAAAATATACCGTTGGACTGGTAGGATTTTGCCCTACTAAGGGTATTGAGTTTTGAGGAAATAAGCCTTGCTGATTACCGGTCACACCATAACCCACCCGAAACTTAAGGTTGCTGAATAGACGCTGACTTTTCATGAAATCTTCCTGATCTATCCGCCAGGCCAGTGATGCAGAAGGGAAGTTTCCCCATTTGTTATTTGCGCCAAATACGGTTGAACCATCGCGCCTGAAACTGGCAGTTAACAGATAACGGTTGTTATAACTATAATTAACCCGGCCTAAAAATGAGATCAGGCTCCTGTCGTTTTTATATGACGATACATCGCCTGTTTGGGCATTTGCCAAGGTGCCCAACTGTAAGGCATTATAAGTTGCAATATCATTAATAAAGCCCCGTGCTGCTGAATAACTACCATTGTAGGTTTGCTGCTGCCACTCATAAACCAAAACAGCATCCAGGTGATTAACACCAAAGTCGCGTTTGTAGCCCAGATTGATATCCATTAACTTCTCATCGGTATGTGCATTGTTAATATGTGCCTGGCCGTTATAACTTACCGCACTGGTTAGTGTTGAAGCGGCGGGTGCATAGTAACCGTTATTTGAATCAATTTTACGCCAACTGCCAAACCAACCGACGGATAATCCCTTATAGATCTCCAGGTCAGCTCTCAGGCTGCCAAAAAGGTTATTGATTTGGTTGTTGTTACTCACCGTTTGTGCAACTGCATAGGGGTTACTATATTGAAAGACATTCGGGTCTACATAATAATTTCCATTCGTATTATACACCGGGTCGGTCGGCCGTGCCACATAAGCCTGTGTGATCAGGTTAGAGGTAAAAGCAGCATTTCCTACCCCGGTCGGACTATAGGTATAGTAATTCGTACCGCTGTTCAAATTCATGGTCAGTGTAAGCTTATCATCCAACGCTTTTTGTGTTGCGGTAATCCTGCCAATGTAGTTGCTGAATTTAGAATTGATAACCGTTCCACTCTGGTTAATAGCCGTTAAAGATGCACGATAATTGAAACCGTTGGCACCGCCGCCAAATGCCAGCGTATGGTTTTGAGTATAACCATTGCGGGTAAGCAAATTATACCAGTCGGTATTGGAACCATGATTAGCCGATACATCCACACCTAAAGAATTGGCTTCTTGCGTCCATTGCGCTGCATCTAAAAACTGTAGTTTTTTGGCAATTACATCGAGAGATGAATTTTCAGTATACTCTACCGAAGTTTTACCTGCGGCGGACTTCTTAGTCGTAACGATGATTACACCCGGTGCACCGCGAGAACCATAAATGGCCGTGGCCGATGCATCTTTTAAGATGTCTACCGACGCTATTTCGCTGGGGGGCACCTGATTAAATAGATCCATATTGCCTTGAACGCCATCCACGACCACCAACGGGTCGTTTCCACCTTGCAATGAAGTAATACCACGTATGCGTACCGTTGGGGCAGTGCCTGGTTCACTGCCACTCTGCGTGATATCTACGCCGGCGGCCTTGCCTTCTAATTGTTGCAAAGGATTGGTGATCGGCCCGGGGTTTAAATCCTTACTGGTTACATTAGAGACTGAACCGGTAAGATCGGATTTACGGGCTGTTCCATATCCAACGACAACCACATCATTAAGATTACGGGAACTTGGCTTAAGTTGAATGGTGGCATTAATACCCGGACTCAACACCTGTTCAGTAACATCATACCCCACAAAGGTAATAGTGACAGTTATCTGGCCTGCCGCAGCATTAACGAGCTTGAAAACCCCGTTTACATCAGTAACCGTTGACTGGCTACCTTCTTTAGAACGCACCGTTGCTCCCACTAAGGGCTGTTTAGTTTCGTCAAGCACCTTTCCGGTAAAAGTGTTTTGTGCAAAAGAGTGTATTGCACACATCAGGAACAGCATGGCAAGGCCATACTTATACAAGTAAATCTTCTTCATTAAAAATGGTTTAATTGGTAAAAAACTTTCGGCCACGTTTAGATCATAGCCATGCCCAAATGTAGGAGAGCCAGGTGGGTTGCGGCAAATAGTATGAAGAGCGATATTAAAGATAGCCTACCTAAATAACCATCAATAATCTAATTAGCAGATACTTATGTATGAATCCATTAATAGAATATATAGAAAATTAAAAGTTATTATATCAACGCAGAGTCATTAGCGACCGCTAGACATCGGTGCTTGGCGTTACAAATTGCAAGAATTTTGATTATAATATACGGCTTCAACTCAGATCAGCAAACTCCTTGACAGCTTTGATGAGTATGATTTTATTTTCAAATACTTCGTTCGGGATAAATGATCGGTTTTTAACCTTTGTCTTATAAGTATAAATGGTATTAACCGAGTAATTCAGTATTTTGGCTATGCTTTCATTATCATCAATTCCTAACCTGATCAGGGCAAAAATGCGAAGTTCGGTATTTAGTAACTGACCATCGTTCAGGTGTATTTGGTGATTCAGGTCAAATAAGGCATTAAAGTCTTCCACAAAATTGGGAAATAAAGACAGGAATACTTTATCGAAACTGTGTGATAGGTTATCGCGCTCTATATTAGTATTCAGTTTGTGGAGGGTATGCAATACTTCGTTATAGCTTTTGTCCTTAATGTTTTTTTCGATGGACCGCTTCAACCGGTCAATTCTTTCGATGTAGTCGGAGTGAACGTTGAAAAAGTACCCGATGTATTCATCTTTGATCAGGTTTACCTCGTCAAGCTTTGCATTCATTTTTGATAAGGAACGGTTTGCCGTATCCAGCGTAGTATTTACCTGTGTCAAAGCTTCATTGGCTGCGTTTAAGTCGTTATTTTTATTAATAATTTGCTGATCGGCGATTCGGAGCCTCTTAAGCTGGTTCGAAGTAATAAAAGCGAATACAATCACGATAACGATCAGCAAGGTGATGATTGACGCATAGATCATTAACGATCGCTTCTGCTTTTCTATGCCATTGATCTTTTCCTTTTCAATAAGCGGCATGATATTGCTGATAGCTGCCTCCCGATGTCTGGCACCGTAATAGTTTGCATCAGCTATGGCATTATTGATATAATTAAAAGCGGCCTTAGTATCGCCTTTTTCATAGAAGTGATTGGCCAAGTTGGTTAAGGCTACCGATTCTTTGGTAGAATGCGAAATATCAATAATAGCTGCCTGCAGTAACGCCGAAAGGCCCATATCCTTCTCTCTTGAACGGAATAACGTATAACTCAAACAACTTAAATTAATTGCACTGTCCTGAAAAGATTGTGATATTTTGAGGATTTTATGGTAGGCTTGTAAGGCTTCCTTGAAATTTTCGTTACGTATGGATTTTAATCCGATTGCAGATAAAGAAGCATAAGAGCCGGCCGGGGCTTGCTTGATAATAGTATCGCATGTGAGCTGCCCTTGTGTATAGTACCGGTTATAAAAATACTTGATTTTGTAAAAATCGGCCATGTCAAAGTAGGTTCTGGCTTTCAAAAACAAGTATTCATAACGCTGGGTTGGGTTCAGGTGCTTTAAGTCAACTGTATTCAGCGTATCTAACCCTTCTCTGAACAGGCCTGCCGAAACCAATACAAATCCCATTTGAACTCGGGCTTCATTTATTTTATTAGCATCTTTAAGCAAACCGGCACTGCTATTTAACTGCTTACAATAAACGTAAGCTGAATCGTGTACGAAAGATTTGTAGGCATTGAACAATTGCTTATACAACAGGTATCTGAGTGCAGACGAAAGTTCCTTTGAATTTAATTTTCCTTTAATCTGTTTTATTTTTGCAAGATTTTTTTGATCATAAACCTGCTTATGATCTAAGACATTGTCCAAAACGTGCTTTAAGCTATCAGAGTAATTATTGGCACAAACTCTTTGAACCATGAATATCTGGCAAAAGCACAAACAAACCAAGGTTATTATTCTAAGTCTTACCCTACAATAGCTATACATATGATCAATAATAAAGATCTTTTTATAATTGGATTAGTAAAGTTACGATATTAAACCAACTAATTACATCGTTATGAAAGCGAAATTATGCTTTACAATTCCTTATCTGCATGTTATAATTTCAGCTCGCTGAACCGAGCAGAGGGTGGCAGGCTAAAGTAGCTTGCATATTTTAAAGCATTTGAAAATCTTGAATACTCTAGAGCATCAGCTGTTCATTAGGGTGACTTTCTGAAGGTTTTGAGTTGAAGGTGATTTTGTTATTCATTGCCTATCTCATTGTTCATCAATTATTAGAATTATACTTAATAGTTTGCCCAAAGCAAACTCCGCCTTTTTTGTTAGAAATCGACGTTTTTACTAGCGGGTTCAAGACTCGAATCTATAACACTTGGCTCAAGAGTCCGAAGGGTAATACCGTTAGCGATCACCGCGGCACCCTGCCGGAGGCAGATACAGCAGCGAGCGCGGGCCGCAGGCAACGGCAAAAAGATTTTAGGAACTCTTATTTAGCGAAGCGGTCGGCGCAATGAAAAATATCCTTGATTAGCCTCTTCTCCTTATTAATTTCTTATACTTCTTCCCTGCCAGGATACACCAGTAGTACTGACCACTCTTGGCCAAGTTTCTTTCTTTTCTTAAAATCTTGAACTTAAGCATTCAAGGTGGTCATTTTGAAATTGGCCAAGCAGGATCAATTAGCTGTGGTTTATCCACACATTACATGCTACACTTGTTTTGGACACAACTAACTTTGGTCTGGATACTTTTATCCATTATTAACACCAGACCTTTGAGTTAACAAAATCAAAGTAAGATGAGCGATAAATTAGAGAATAAAGTAGTCATTGTAACAGGTGCCTCCAAGGGCATCGGTGCTGGAATTGCAAAACAGATGGCAGCGTCAGGTGCAAAAGTTGTTGTGAATTATGCATCGAGTAAAGAAAGTGCTGACAAGGTTGTAGCTGGAATTAGAGAAATTGGTGGAACAGCTGTTGCAATTCAAGGTGATATGTCAAAGCAAATGGATGTGGTGAGATTATTCCAGGAGACTTTAAAAGAATTTGGCGCGTTTGATGTACTGGTAAACAATGCCGGCATTTACGAGTTTGCATTATTAGAACAGTTTACTGAAGAATCTTACCGAAGGATTTTTGATATCAACGTTTTAGGGATTCTACTTACCACTCAGGAAGCGGTAAAATTGATCAGTAGTAAAGGTGGTAGTATCATTAATATCAGTTCCTTCGCCAGTACCCGGCCTGAACCTTATTCCGTAGCTTATGCAGCCTCCAAAGGTGCAGTTGACGCTATTACCAGGGCCTTGTCGCAGGAACTAGGGCCTCAAAAGATCAGGGTCAATGCCATTCAACCGGGCGGTGTATTCACCGAAGGAGTGGCAAAATTGGGCGCAGACGCAGAATCAGACGCAATCAAACAAATGGTTTCTAGAAGTGCCATGGGACGCATGGCTGAGCCTGATGATATAGGAAAAATGGCCGTGTTTCTTGCTTCTGATGACTCAGCTATAATTACCGGCCAGTTTATTGAAGTGTCCGGTGGTTTCAAATAGAAGACAGGTACGCATTATAAACCCTCTATACAGAAAAGTAATTCCGGGCTTTTCTGTTTATATTAATTATAATCATGAGTAAGCAAGATTTGCCCATCAAAAACATCAATTCCGTTTCAGAAGTGCACCGGTTACTATCTTTGCCCGCGCCAAAGAATCCGCTTATCACCTTGATCAATCATGCTCATGAGCCACCTGCCTCCGCAGGCGGTATTCATCGCATGTTGCTTAACTTCTATAATATTTCCATTAAAAGAAGTTTTCAGGGACAATTAAGATATGGCCGCAATTACTACGACTTTGATAATGGAACAATGACTTTTTCCGCTCCCGGCCAGATTATCGCTGTTGATCAGGGGGATGAAAGAGATAATGATGGCTGGTCACTGATGTTTCATCCGGACCTGATCCGAAATTATCCCTTAGGTAAGTCCATCAAAAACTACGGCTTCTTTGCTTATGATGTTAATGAGGCACTGCACCTCTCCGACGAAGAGGAAAAACTGATTGAGAGTTTAGTACGGAATATTCAAAATGAATACGAATCCAGGATTGACAATTTTAGCGCAGATGTCATCGTATCAAACCTGGATCTGCTATTGAATTACTGCAACAGGTTTTATAACAGGCAATTCGTAACCAGAAAAATGGCAAATAATGACCTGCTTGCAAAGTTTGAGAAAAAGTTAGCAGATCATTTTGAAGAGAGTTCAGCGACGGGCTTAATAACAGTTAACAATTTAGCTGAAGGACTCAACGTATCTGCAAGCTATTTGAGTGATATGCTGCGCGCAACAACCGGGCAGAATACGCAGCAGCACATCCACAATAAACTCATCGAAAAAGCAAAGGATATCTTGGCTAATACCGACTTGTCTGTTAGCGAAATCGCATTCAGGTTAGGATTTGAGTTTCCGCAATCCTTTAATAAACTGTTTAAAAATAAAACCAGTATGTCTCCGCTGGAGTTCAGGCAATCTTTCAATTAATAAACATGAACTATAAAATATTAGGTAGCACGGGTTTAAAGGTATCTGTGATCGGTTTGGGCACCATGAACTATGGTGGCAAAGGTTTTTTCAAGGTTATGGGAACTTTAGACCAAGCGGCAGTAGACGAACAATTTAAGGTGGCCCTGGAACACGGTATTAATTTCATTGATACGGCCAATGTATATTCAGAAGGACTATCTGAGGAAATGATCGGACAGGCCGTCAAAAACCTGTCAATCAACAGAGATGATCTGGTGATTGCAACGAAAGTGAGAGGTGGTATGGGCAACGGTGTTAATGATCGGGGCCTTTCCCGAAAACACATTATTCAGCAAGTGGAAGCAAGTTTAATACGACTGAAAACAGATTATATAGACCTGTATCAGATCCATAGTGCTGACCCATTAACCCCTGTGGGGGAAACTCTTGAAACATTGGATGTCCTGGTCAAGAGCGGCAAGGTGCGCTATACAGGGGCCAGTAATATGACTGCCTGGAACCTCATGAAAACATTGGCCCACTCACAATATAATAAGCTGGAAAGGTTTGCGTCGTTGCAGGCAAATTATTCCATTGTCGGCCGGGAATTAGAACGTGAAATGGTTCCGCTTCTAAGAGATCAAAATGTAGGTTTGCTAGTGTGGAGCCCGCTAGCAAGCGGATGGCTAACTGGCAAGTATCAAAAAGATGCTAAAGAAAAAGGAACCGGTAGAATTGATAATTTTAAACAGCAGTTTATAAACCACGACCGCCTGCAAGCTATTTTTGAAGCAATGAAGCCAATGGTTGAAGAAAAGAACAGTTCATTTGCTCAATTATCCTTAGCATGGTTACTGCATCAGCCCGTGGTTACCTCAATCATTATCGGAGCCACCAAAATCAGCCAACTGACAGATAATTTAAAGGCATTAGATATCAAGTTCTCATCCCAAGAGCTGTCCGTTCTAAATAAAGTTAGTGCGATTACGGAAGAATATCCTGGAAATGTGGATGCTATAATGAGTTCTGATCGAAAAGCGTCGTAAATAAAGGGAGGATATGTGCACGATACTTTTTTGTTGATAATGACTTCATCAGATAATTGGTTCTGACATGTGGAAAGCTTCTGTCCTAATACGATTTTAAGATTGTGACAAGCTATATCAGGACAAGACACTCAGAAGAAGGGGATACGTAAGTCTTTTAAAATTTATGCTTAAAGTGCATTATATAGTGCTTATGCCTTACTTAGCAAATAAAAATTATAAATATTTAGTGCTTGAAATTGGAACTGTTACTGCGGGGAAACTGACTTTCATACACCGTAAAAAGGAATCTTTAACCGCTTTTAACACCATTTGTTATCCTTCCCTCAATGGTGTTCCGTTTGGTTTTTTTCAGGGAAAGGAAGAAGAACAGTTTGCCAACAGAGCGTTAGACAATGGCATTCAGCTTTGGGGCCTGGATTTCGAAAATTATAACTCAGCCCTTTATATTTTGGATGAACTTTACAGCATGTCAAAAAAGACACCCGCAATAAGTGAAAGTTATAAAAAAGCCTATCAATTTGCTGTGACCGAATACCAAAAAGACAGGGTCCGTAAGTCATATAACCTGCCGGGCAGTTTACTTCGTTCAGAAGCCATCAAATCTTTTTTTGAAATTGCAGCAACTAATGCTCGGGCAAGGTCAATCATAGCTGAACAGATAGCATCATAGAAGATATATGAGCAGGAAATCAAAAATAACTGGTATCCAAGAGTAGAAAACATGAAAACCAATTTTGCAGACAACTATAAAATAGCCGAAGCAAAAGATGCGCTACTTAAAGTCTTTGTCAAAATAGGTTCTGTACACATAGCCAGGGGAACTAGATCAAGCGGGTTTCAAGAGCTGGGTAATCTGATCTACGAGCTTTCTCAGTTTAATCGGACTAAAATCTTTTCTGTAATTTCTTTTGCCAGGTATCGAATTGACGCGCGGGGCAAGCTTTTTGACCTGCTTGATCCGGAGGATGCTAACCTGTTAAAATATACCAATCAATATTCCCGGAGCTTCATAAATCTGAGTAAATTAAAATAGGACAGTTGGTCTGGTAGGATCAAGCTATCGTCAGCCATGCGATCCTAGATTCAGAAGTTTGACATGATGCTTATTCCGCCGGCAACCAAACCGAATACGCCCAATTTTACCCAGTAATGGGTTTAACTAATATACCCACTGATTAGTGATTGGTTTATCAATTTGGTTTAGCCTAAAACGTGTGATACTAATTGCCAAATTGTCTTTAAAGCATATCTTCGCTAAATATAGATGTCGGCGATAAACCAACTCAGCGATCAGGAATTAGTTCATTCTTTAAAGAATGGTGATCGCATGGCATTTAGCGAGATTTATAAACGCTATGCCGAAAGCCTTGCTGGTTTTGCAGCTTCGAAACTTTACGATCTGGATGATGCCCGCGATGTTTTGCACGACCTGTTTGTTAAACTATGGGAAGACAGGTTCACACTTACGGTAAATGATAATTTAAGATCTTTTCTTTTTGCAGCTATCCGCTATAAGATCATTGATAAGATCAGGCGTAACGTTACTCGCCAAGAATACGATGTTTTGCTGCAGGCCTTGGCAGAACCGCAAGCCAATGGTGTTGAACAACAATTAGACGCAAAAGAATTGCAACAATTAGTTGATCAATCGCTGGAGCAATTACCCGCCAAAACAAAACTGATCTACCAGCTAAGCCGTAATGAATACCTGTCTGTTACGGAAATAGCCCAGCAGCTTAACCTTTCCGAACAAACCGTAAAAAACCAGCTAAGCATTGCTTTAAAGCACTTACGACAGGCAATTGCCGGTTTAGGCATCCTGGCTTTAATGATGGATTGGCTGAATAAGTAAAATAGTTCACTTTTCTTGGTACTCTGCCGGCCCTCAACCGACAACTGTTAAAATCAACAGGTATGAGCCGTCAGGATATTTCCATTTTATTAGAGCGCTACGCCCGGGGGGCAACTTCTGCAGCAGAAAACCTGCGGGTCGAAAACTGGTTAGCAAACCATGAAAACCCCGACAACCAATGGGAACGCATGGATATAGCAGGACGCAAGCAATGGCTGGGCCAGGTATTTGCCGACGTAGAATCAACCATTGGAAAAAACACCCCGATAATCCATATACATCCGCGCCGGACTTTGTGGCGGATTGCGGCAGGTGCGGCAATGCTAATAATTTGCTTTAGCTTATTTTGGCAACGTGCCGCGCTGCAAAACTGGCGTAATCCTATTCAACTAACCACTATGCAAACCGCTGATAATCAAAAAAAGGAAGTGGTATTAAGTGACGGCAGTAAGATTTGGCTAAACGCCGGCTCGGAGTTGAAGTACCCTAAAAAGTTTAATGGTACCACACGTGAAGTGTTTTTAACAGGCGAAGCTTATTTTAATATTAAGCATGATGCCAGCAAAGCGTTTATTGTACATACAGGTAGTTTGATAACCATAGTGCTGGGCACCGCATTCGATATTAAAGCAATTAAAAATGATCGGCTGATTATTGTTACGGTTACCCGTGGTAAAGTAAGTGTCAGCGAGGACAAGCGCCTGTTAGGTTTGATTATCCCTAACCAGCAGATCAGTTATAACAAGCATACTAATTTACATGTACAATCCTCGGTGGATGCAAGCCGGGTTATTGCCTGGCAATCTGCCGAGCTGCGTTTTGAGGATATCACTTTCCAGGAAGCGGCAAAGATACTTTTAGAACGGTTTAATGTAAAGATCACTTTCAATAACGATAAAATAAGAGCATGCCGCTTTTCGGGCAGTGCATTAAGCGGCAAAAATATAGACCAAGTATTAAAAGTGATCTGCGCATTTAATAATGCGCATTATGACCATCACCCAGATGGCAGCATCAGCATAGATGGGAAGGGCTGCAATTAATTCAATTAGCTTATAGAAAGGAAAAACAAGAACACCTCAGGCTTTTTCTGCCACGCGGAGAAAGCTTCATAAAACAAAAACCTGCAAGCCGGCTGCAACCGGCCCGCAGGCGACCCGGCTAACCGGGAATGTTTTAAATCATTTTGGCAATCACTTAAAACTTTTAAAATTATGAATTTTTCTGCACAAAAGCAGGAACCGGGATGGTATTATGCCTCCGGTTTTACTAAATCACAGCAATACCAATTATTTTTTTTACAATTCATGCGCGTCAGTATCCTCATCACCGCCTTGCTCATTGCCACCTTGCAGCTACTGCTGGCAGTGCCAACACATGGTCAGGATATGACTGTTGAAAAAGTAACCGTAAGCCTGAACCAGCAGGAATTAACGACCGCGCTTAAACAAATTGAACAGCAAACTACCCTGCGCTTCTTTTACCGTAAGGCAGAGGTGGATAAGTTAGATAAATTGAACCTGCCACCTGCCCGGCGTACCATTGAACGGACACTTTTTGAATTGCTGCATAATCGAGGCTTCAGCTTCAGGCAGTTAGATCAAAATATTCTCATCGAAACCAATAGCCAACCGCAAAACATACAAACGAGGATCAGCGGAAAAGTATTAGCTGCGGATACCAAGCAGCCGCTGGTTTCGGCCCGTGTGGAGCTTTTACGCAACACGGACCTGCAATTAGTCGGGCAGGCTTTTACAGATTCAATCGGTCGTTACGGCTGGCGGGTGCTGCTTTGTACCCTGCTTCGAATGATCGCATGAGCTTAAAGTGACGAATCCTAAGCAAAACAATAGGTAATATTTACAACACGAAAATTCAGGTAATTTGCTCATGAGGATAATTATGATTGATAAGCTTTAATGCCCGTTAATAAAAATAATAGTAACAAATGACGTATAGTGAAACAAATTAAATCAGGAATGTTTTAAAAAAGCTGTAGCATAAAGAGGTAAATAGTTTTTAATGGCACAGTATACGCAAGGTCAATAAAACGGTTGTTAAAAGATGGTGCAAGTTGAGCCAGATCGGACTCTTACCTATCCGGAATTATAATCATAACGATTTCTTAACGCAAAAACCTCTTGATTTCAAAATTTTGGAATAAATTGCTTGCTCAATAATTTATTATGGCAAACTTTAACATATCTTTTTTACTAGACGATACAACCTATTTAGCTAAAGTAGATCAGGCGGGTAATATATATACGGTTCTGCCGGAGGATATACATTTGCAGCAGACATATGGAGAAGTGGTAATGCTTGAAGCCAATGGTGAATTTGCATGGCGAAACCCAGGACCTGAATATTATAAATTTGCGCTATCTATAGCAGTTGCATTAAAAAACCATTTAGGGATCACTAATAACAATTGAAACCGCGTGCTTGGGTAAGTCTGATTATAGATTATCTGAAAACTGAATAATTCAACCATGAAAGCTATTAATGAGCATTCGGTAATTGACCGGTAAACGGTAAGAACTACAAAGCTAAAGTACGAAGGATATGACTTGATCATTGAAGTTTCTTTATCACAGTTCAGCATCTGCTGCATACGCCAATATTTCCTTTTTCCCGAAGCGCCATAGACCGTTTTACCATTGATTTTGCAAGGTTGTCCATTGTTGATAATTTAATCCGGCTAATAATTTTATTCTTAATTTAGAGACAATTATCAATGCCTTCCATAGTACCCTTAATGACAACGTATTTACAACGGCTCTGGCCTTTTGGTAGCCTTATATACTATAAATACCATTTTAACGGTTTATTAGCGCTTTAACTGGCGTGAGAGGACTGGAAGTGAGCCACTGAATTGTAAATGAAAAGTGCCCGATCTGAGTGGTTTAAATTGTGAGAAAGCCATTTAACTTACCAGGCCAGTACGGAGACGACAAAAAGAATATGACGATTGCAGCTGCAAATTGTTAGTGAAGACAGATATTGCGCTTACAGTTTGCCTGAATAATTACAGTTGTTTGCTATGTATCTCAACCCAACCATTAAAACCAATGTGGTTTGTGAGCGTTGATGATAAATGATTCGTCTGCTCAGCAACCAAGAATATGATACTACTTTCAATAGCCCTATGCTGGTTGTGACGGCTACGGCGCAACCGGTGGTTGATATATGGCCATATGTTAACTTACTAGTGCAAAATAGAGTTGTTTCGCCTTATGTTTTTCAAAATGAATTGATAGCATGCGTTTACAGGAATGGTAATGCAACTTATGACCATGTTTTACTACCAACAGATAGCGAACATCGTTTTATAGTAGTTGTGGTCAATATAAGTCAAGCCACTATTTACGGTTACTATTTGCTGGATCTTGCTCAGGAATATGGAATAGAAGATAAATTCCCTAATGTTCCACAAGCTTAAGTGATATTACTAAATTAATCTTTTTTATTATCGGATTAACGCTTGTCTGGCGGCATTTGCTGTCGCCATTGATTAAACGGAATTAGCATGTCGTGCATATCGTCGTAAAAAACTGATCTGCTAGTTTTTATGGAATGCAAAATATAAATAATCGCCAGGTTGTCGCCGTAATCTCCGGTACCTTAACTTAATAATTAGGGTCCTTAGCTGTGATAGGAGTTTCTATATAGATTTGTAAATATCTTTATCCATTACTGTCTTTTTCCACCTGCACACCTTGCGCTTCGCCTCATCAAGATTTATTATCAGTTGAACTACTAAATCATCATCCTTGACTGCGGATGGTTGTGATACTAACTTAAGCTGAGGTTGATTAAATTATGCATTCTTTCAATATTAATAGGCTGTAAGTAATAAAGTGGCCAGGCAAATGGGTAAATATTGTTATGTAATATGTATTTTATAGTTTACCATTTTGATGACTACGCGATGTCGAATTATACGCTGAATTTATTGATATAAATGTCAATAGTCGTGCACAGGTCATCAAAATTCTCCAGTTCCGGAATAATTTGGATATTACCTTCACCCGTTAACCAACGGAAAAATGCTGACTTGGTCGTATCGTGAAGTTCAATTGTGCCATTACTTATTAGGTGCTTTGACAAATTTTCCCATTTTATTTTTTTATCGTTAGGAGGCATGTAAAATTCTACACCATCATCATCCAATACAATTCTGTAATGCTTATAACTTTGTTTGAGCAACCCATATCCAATCAGTATTGCCAAGCCGAATGCCGGTACGCATACTGCACTACCAATAAGGGCATATTTCCAACTAAGATGGAGGCATCCAAGAAAATATCCGTTAACCAAAACCAAAACAATTACCATTAACTTAACAGCCGCTTTAATGATTCGAATTGCTGCAGATGATAATTGATCTTCACTTAATTTATATACTTTAATCATAAAAATGAGCCCTAAAAATCGAATTTTTAACGATAAGCTAACCAAAGACAGCCTGCTTTTGTGTGATATATTACCTTAAATTTATTTTGAATTTTTCTCTAAATTCGTAAATACTATTACGCTACGATGGTGTCTTATTTAGCTTAAAAAGGCAAATAATCAATTATTATCAATATGTTATATTTCAACAATTGCATTGCGCACTATCTAAATAATACTTTAAAAAAAATATAATGAACGGATGGGAATTGGAAAAACCAAATAACGATATTCTTTTAAATAAAAAGGAACGTATCAAAGCATACGCATTGCAAAACCCGCTGGCAGGTACCGATAAGGAAAGCAATGTGCTGGTAATAATACGCCGGTATCACCCTTCGTTAAATTGTAATCCGGATGATCCTAATCATCAATTGAACACCTACCGCATGTGCATGGCTTATTATGATGCCACCAGCTATCTGTATTTTAACTTGCCTTTAGGATTAGACTACACGGGGGTGGACGTAGAAGTTGATGAGAACACAGGCAAGCCGGTATTTACCATAAAGGCTCGTGAGATGACCCGTAAAACCAATATGTGGGAACTCCAACAACAACTGAACAGTTTCACGCCGATTGATGAAGCCGCTAAAATGGCGGCGTTTGAGCGTTTGGAAAATGCGGTGAATACCTTCAAACTTAAGCCTATTACCGCTACCGAAGTGGAATCGGCTGTTATAGGCGCCCTTAACCAAAGCAAACAGTTCGAGGACTGGTGGGAGTCGGCGCCGGTAGTTATCCCGTATTTGGACGGGCAGGAACTAGAGTTTATATATCTCGACCTTAACCCGGCCGAAGATGAAGCATTTACCGCTGAAGCGGATGAAGCTATTAGTAAATTTATGGCACTCAGCGAAGTCGATCGTTTAGCTGCATCGGAACACGTATACAAAAACTGTATGGAGTATTTAGAGATGATAGGCTATAACGAAGAAGATGAGCTGCTATGGAACATTAAAGACCCGAAAGAGATCTGGAATTACGTGCGCTACAATAAGCTTTATGTAAGCCGCGAACCGTACGAAGAGCACCAGTTATATATTCTACTGAGCTGCGAATGTGATTGGGAGATAGAACACGGCCTCCAGCTGGTATTTAACAAAACCGGCAAATTGATACGTGTAAGTGCAGAAGACGGTCACATTTTAGGCTATATGGGCGACGGAATGATTGGCTAATGCAATACCTTTCCTCAAATGTAAGCCGGTATTCATCGTAGTTGATGAATACCTGTTTAGTATTTAATTTATCAAGCACGTTCAGGCATAGTCTAAAACAACATAATAAACATTTGATGTAAAGGTTATCAAATAAATTGCAATTGCACCTAACTTACATCCCGTGCGGCGAGCGCTTTTCGATTTTAATTAATTAAGCTTTATGTTGGAAGGTTATACAGATCTATTTTTAGGAAATACAACGGCAGTCAAATCATTGGCGAATCACCCCGAACCTTTCCGCGTGAAGATACTCGATATCCTAAAATGTTACTTCTTCCTCAATATAAAGTGGAAGACGCACTGCGTCAAAAACTTGAAACTTTGGCCGGTCAGATTGAATGGGCGACAGAACATTTGATCATTTTTAATGCGGTAAGCTTTTAAAGCATTTTTTTTTCTCATTACGGAAACGGGGTCGACCATTTCTCTGTTAATCAGAAGGTTATTTAGTAAAACTTCTTTGGATTTTGAGAAAAAATCGTAAATCTAATTGACGATTTAGAGTCATAAAATCTCTTGCCTGGCTCGTAAAGTACTTGATAACAAGGTAACTTAACATACAGTAAATGAAGATATCATTCCTACATCAGTTCCCGTTCACTCTTCTCCCTCCCTATCTAAAAAATTATAATCAAAGTGTTCCAGAAGAGAGTTATAGCGTTCCGTTAAACTATGACTATGCTAACTTGGTGGTTTGGAAATTAAAAAATTAATATCTGTCATCATAACTTATTAGTCAAATTCGCAAAGAATAGCAAGGTCAATAAAGCCGGAATGTCTAACCCACAAATTATTTATGTCTTGCGTTATTTATCTACACATTGCATCAACGGAGATTAGGGTGTTCGATAGGGGAAATTATTGTCAGATTTTCGCTCCACTTAAATGCCTAATACACACCTAAAGTGAATTAATTCAATAATTCGAACACCCTGTACATTTTGAAATTCAATAAATTGCAGCATACTAAATATTATGCAAACAATTAATAATCAACTTCATACACTATATCTTCAAACCGTCTAAAAACATCAATAACGGCATAAGGTGTTCGATTGTCGTCCCTAGCTCTCCGCACTTTATATTGCTTTTTGGAAGCGATAAGCCAGAAAAACCATTTTTTTAAAACTAAAAAACAAATTCTAATTAAAGATGTCCTATAATGACTATTAGTCACTTAATGGGTATAAAAACTAAACATCTTCCCAAATTACACAGAGAGCAACAAATTATTGATGCAGCAGATCATGTGTTGACAAATGCTGGTGCTCAGAATTTTACGATCGATAAGGTAGTTGCTCATTTGGGTGTTGCCAAGGGTACGATCTATAAGTATTATAAAAGTAAGGATGATGTGCTTGCGGAGATGAGTGTTAAAGCACTTAAGATTTTGCTTGACTACTTTAAAGCAGCGGTGGAAAAAGAAAACGAGCCGTTGGAAGCTTTACAGGCATTAATCTTGGCATTTTATAAATACTACTTAAAGTATCCAAAATATTTTGAGCTATTTATTTACATGGAAAGACCTGACTTCCACAGTAACATTCAGGGCTATTTAAGTATAAGTTTGGAGTTGAAGAAATATTTTACTGAACATCTGATACGATGCCAGTCGGCAGGCTTAATTAAAAAAGATTTAGACCCTTCCTACTGTACTTATATGATTTGGGGAAGCTGTATGGGTTTGATGAATTTTATAGAAGCAAAAAAGGTGTTTATCGAGGAAATTGAGAAGCTTCAACGAGAAGAATTGCTTAAACTTTATTCGGAAATTTTGGTGGCTGGAATGAAAAGCTAAATTTTTTATTGAATAGTGACTGTTAGTCATTTTTATTTTAAATAATAGTGAGGTATGTCTATACGAGCCTTAGTACCTGAGGCATACATCAGATAAAAAAATTAACACATCAATAAAACTATAGAATTATGATTTTAGTAACCGGAGCAACCAGTGTTATTGGGCAAAAGCTATGTCAATTATTAGCTGAAAATAACAAGCCATTTCGTGCTATGTGCCGAAAAGAAGATCAATTAGAAAACTTCCGTAAACAAGGTATAGAAGCCGTTCTAGGTAAATTTGAAGATCCGGAAAGTTTGAGATCGGCTATGAAAGGCTGTACTTGTCTATTTTTGGTCAGTCCACCCACTAAGAATCAACTTAAATGTGAAATGAATGCCATTGACGTGGCGAAACAAGAACAAATAGCTTACATCGTTAAAGTTTCTGCGTCAGATGCGAATTTGAGGTCATCAGTGCCATGGGCTAAGACTCATGCGCATATTGATCACCACCTTCGTGCATCTGGTATAGCCTGGACCATACTCAAACCAACTGCGTTTATGCAAAACTTTTTGACCATGACTAAACCTATCTCTAAAGGCTTTTTACCCCAGGTTGGCGGCAGTGGGCTTGTGGGTTATATTGATGCGCAGGATATAGGTAGGGTTGCTTACCATGTTTTAACAGAAAATCATCACAAACGAGCTACCTACTATCTCAATGGCCCTGAAACGTTAGACATGAAGGAGATCGCTTCGCAAATAGCAGATGCCACAGGCAAGAAAGTTCGCTATGTAAATTTACCTTCATTGTTCTTTCGCGTTTTATTGCGGGTCACTGGAGCATCTCGATGGTTAGCGAATGGTCTCGTTGAACAATATGCAGAAGTGGTTGCCAAGAATCATGATCAAGACCTTAATGAAGAAGTTTTCCGACTGACCAATCATCAACCCCGTTCCTTTCTCAATTTTGCAAAGGAGCACAAAGATGCATTCTTAGGTTTAGATTAAGTGAAAACCTTTATGCAGTATTGCTTTCACTTTTTATAAGATCAAATCGAACAGGACTCGAACCTGGAAGCAAACCTATATTATCGAATTTTTAAAGTTTAGAAGTAAAGCTCTCGCAAAATTGAAGATATAACAAAGGAAGCGGACAGAAGTCGAAACTTTTAACTGATTTTCAGGGAGTTGAATTAAGGAGACTAATGATTGAAAAGTGCATCGCCTAAAAATTGATGCTTTGGTAAATAGCTAACACGAAATTATAGTGGAACGGCGTGGGTTATAAATTAATTATAACATCTTTTAATGAGCATGTTCTTTTATGATCAATTCCAGTATCTCCTCCGTTTGATTGGGGTAGTGTACCTCTATGATCTTTCCGCTATCCAGCCATTGCTGTATGGTGCTTTCGTGTTTGGTTTTTAAGCTCCTAATTACCGGCATCCCCATCGCTTTAAGCGCTGCGGCATTTAGCTGCTGTTCATATTGGTTTTTCATAGGTATCACCAATAATTTCTTTTTCATGAACAAAGCTTCGGCCGGGGTTTCAAAACCGGCACCACACAACACCCCTTGCGCCGAGGCCATACTTTTAATGAACGCCTGATTACTAATCGGCTCTATGGCTATATTTTTATAGTCTACCGGCTTTTTATTATGCTTGGAGAACACCTGCCATTCTATATGCTTAAATTTAACCAATTTCCTGATCAAACGCTCATCATCATAAGCCGGCAGGTATACGGTGTAGTGGCCTTTTTCCCCGATTGGTTGTTCGCGTACCTCCTGCCTTACTACGGGTGTGAAAATATTGTGGCCAAATGCTTTAAAATGAAAGCCATACTGAGCCGTAACCGGTGCATACTGCTTTAATATCATTTTGCCAAGCAGATCGGTAGTGTCGGGCTTGGGCACTTGGTTGTTAAGCACTGCTACCTGATGGCTTAACCCTATGCAGGGTTTGTCGGCAAAATGGCAGGCCCAGGCCGATACCGGTTCAAAATCTGAAACAATTAAATCATAATTATTTACCGGCAGCTGGTTAATCTCTTTGATAAATTTCCTAGTATCAGCCTTTTGAAAGCTCTTCCAAAAATCAACCCCTCCGCTTTTGCCAAACACAAAGCCCATGCCATGGCAACGGTATTTAACATCAAAAGGCAGCTTCAAATCGCCTTGCTTGCCGCTTACCAAAACATCTACCTCTCCTTTCAATTTTAGTAAAGGCACAATATCCATAGCGCGGCTTAAGTGCCCGTTACCCGTGCCTTGAATGGCATATAGAATCTTTTTTGCCATAGGCTGTCAGATTTTGCTGGCGTTTAACCTTGGGTTTTGGCTTGCATTAACCTGGTAAGTAAAAATCTGATCGTCATCACTAACTTCTACGATACGGTATCCTTTATAATCGGTACCCCAGTTACCACCAAAGTGCGAATCGAAAAAATGAGGTAATTTACCTGTATAACGTACGCCGTCCAGCGAATGGTCATGTCCATGAAAACAGGCTTTGATATTAGGATAAGCGTGCAATAGTTCAACGGTTTCCCGGCAGTTTACAAATATCTTTTCTTCCTCGGGCAGCCATTGATGTGGTGGTATATGTAGTACCACAAATACCATGCGTTTAGATCTAAACTTTTCAAAAGACTCCTTCAAGAAACTATTGTTGGGACATACATATTTACCTTTCGTATCAGCCGTGTTAGCTAAAACAAAACCAATGTCGCTGAACTCCAGGGTGTAATTATCTTCATAGCCAAATACGTTTTTCCAAAGTTTTGCATCGGCAAAATCATGATTACCTGGCAGCGTATGGTATTTAACCGGGAGCTTATCCAGGTAGGTTTGTTTTACCTTACTTAACAGGTCTGGCCGGTCATGTACCAGGTCGCCGTTAATGATCACAAAGTCCAGGTGGTTTTGCTGATGCTCCTTGCTTAACCAACTGATAAGATTAAGGTAAAAGCCATCAAAATCGGTATCGGACTGCCCATAGTGCCCGTCGGATGCCAGGGCAAAGCGCAACTTGAATTTTTGAGACGATGTTGAAGTATTAGAGCTATCGGCAAATGCATTTACGGCCGGCAATAAGCTTATACCGGCCAGGCTTACAATACCCGATTGCAAAAATTTACGGCGGTTAGCCATGCTGTTTTAAGTTTAATTTATTTATGATCAATACCTGCATACGTAATAATGCAGGTAAATATCGACTTTACAACTTAAATAAAAAATAACAGCAGGTTACCTAATCATTAGCAAATTGTACTTAAATTGGCAGCTAATCAAAAATCACCTTAAGCGCCTGCTGCAAGGCGGCGATGTTAATAACCGATTAAACCTTGCAACCACAATTAGCCCCCTATTTTACACCGTCTTATTTCAAAAAATTCTATGCTCTTTATCACGGGCTCTCCGGGATAATAATTTGGATGCGTAGGACAGGAAGCTATGCCAGACTTCATTCTTTATGGATTCGAGCGATTTTCTAGATTATCGCTTTAATTAAACCCTGGCATTTTAAACAAAGCTTAATGTTGTGTTAACAACCACAGGATTATTGTTGCGTAAAATTGCCTGTGAACTATCTAAACATCCCATTCCTTAAATCTTTCAAGGCCAGACTCCTTTTAAGTTTCTTTTCTCTACTGCTCGTCGTCCTAACTTGGATAATCACTTACCTGATAATCAACAATCAGCAAGTAAAATTAAGGCTATTTTCTTCGGATCTTTCAAAGATACAAACGCAGTTTTTAAAGAGCAATACTTCACTCCAAAACTTCATGATTTCAGGTTTTCATGGAGCCGAATTTTACCGAACCGGCAATCAAAAGGATATTGACCAATTTTTGTCTCTTCAATTTAACATCAAACAGCAACTTATCAGTTTAAAGCAGCAAGCAATTCAAAATCATCTCCAACTTGACGAGCCTTTAGATAGCCTGATCAGTTTAAGCAATCGAACCCGGGCCTTGGGCCGGGAGTTGAAGGCAGGTTATCTTATCAAAGGCTTCGAAGACCATGGTCTTGAGGGCAGGATGAGGAGACAAGCACATTGGATGGAAGACTCAAGTTCTATATCTACAAGCACAGTGTTACAACTACGCCGCCACGAAAAAGACTATATGCTTAGAGGAAAGCCCGAATACGTAAGTCTTTTTCTTACGCAAAGCCAATCCCTTCTTGAGCAAATACCCAAAAACAGCAAAAGCTACCATGCGTTAAAAAGTTATAAAGAATATTTTGAGCAATTTGTTAAACACACTAATATGTTAGGGGTTAATCAAACAAAGGGTGTAGCGCCACGAACACAATATTACATTAACCAGTTTGAAAAGCAGTATACCTTCACTGAGAACAGAGTTGCCGGGGAAACACGTCGGCTGCAATTGCGGTTCAATTATCTTCTTATCGGCGTTTCTGCCTTATTGCTTTTGGGAATTACCGCTTTAAGCTCTTTTTTAACACGTTACCTGACTTATGATATTAAGGAACTTAATAAACGTATGTCAGCGTTTATTAATTCTGATTTTAGTACAATCCGGCATTTGTCCAAAGAAAAAAGTTTCCGGCCAAACAGCATTGAAATTGAAAAGTTGAATAACGACTTCAGCCTATTAAAAAACACGCTTACAGCTTATATCAGCAACCTAAGTAAGCACAAAGACGAATTACAGGACCTGAATGAGGAATTGCAAGCACAATCTGAAGAAATGCAGGCCCTTAACGAAGAGCTACATTCACAAAAAGAACAGGAACACTTAGCACGTGAAGAAGCTGAGAAAGCGAACCGGGCCAAAAGCGTGTTTCTGGCTACCATGAGCCATGAGATACGTACTCCTATGAACGGTGTTTTGGGTATGGCGTGCCTGCTGCATGAAACAATTTTAAACACAGAGCAAGCTGAATATGTAGAGACTATTAAATGCAGCGGCGAAACCCTGCTTGGTGTAATTAACGATATACTTGATTTTTTGAAAATAGAATCGGGAAAACTAGAGTTGGACCCGCACGATTTCAATTTACGTCAAGTTATTGAAGAAGTGATGGATGTGTTTGCGGGCAAAGCGGCGCAAACAGGAATTGATCTCATCTACCAGATAGACCATGGCCTTCCCTTGCAACAAAAGGGAGACAGCATGCGGCTGAAACAAGTATTAATTAATCTCGTGGGTAATGCCATTAAGTTTACCGGCCAGGGAGAGGTTTATTTAGGCATAAGCCTATCCAACCAGTCTGGAAAGAATTTGGAACTCACTTTTGAGATCAAGGACACCGGTATTGGCATTCCCAGGGAAAAATTATCAAAATTATTTAAAGCTTTTTCACAGGTCGACTCTTCCACCACACGTCAATACGGCGGCAGCGGTTTGGGTTTGGCCATAAGCGAACGCCTGGTCCAATTGATGAACGGTACAATCATTGTTGAAAGCGCGCTCGGTAAAGGCACAACTTTTTACTTTACCATACGGACGGAAGTAAGCACCTTGCCAACCATAACTTTTCAGGCTTCCACCATGAGCGGACAGGATGGCAAAAGAGTATTAGTGGTGGATGACAATGAAACCAACCGCAGGATACTACAACTGCAATTGGAACAATGGAAACTGCACCCAGTAATGGCTGCCTCTGCCCGTGAAGCAATTAATTTACTCGAAGCCCGGCGCTTCGATCTTATACTAACCGATATGCAGATGCCAGATATGGATGGTGTTCAGCTAACCGAGGTGATTAGAAGCAAGGATGTCCATGCACCTGTTATTCTACTCAGTTCTATCGGAGATGATGCCAAATATAAATTCCCCAACCTATTCACATCTGTACTTACCAAGCCGGTTAAACAACAGCAGTTATGTAAAGTAATGCAGTCGGCTTTTCAGCAAAGCGAGATAGCTATTCCATGCAGCCCGCCCGCCCAGGGGCAGTTAAACCGAGAGTTGGGAGAACATAAGCCCTTACGCATATTGATTGCAGAAGACAATATGATCAATCAAAAGCTTATTATAAGAATATTGAATAAGCTGGGTTACGAGCCCATGCTGGCAAACAATGGCCTTGAGGTCTTGTCTTTAATAGAACTCCGTCCATTTGATGTGATACTGATGGACATTCAAATGCCCGAGATGGATGGCCTCGAAGCAACACAAGTGATTAGAAGCAGCGATACCAGGCAACCTGTTATTATTGCCATGACGGCTAACGCCATGCCCGAAGATAAAGAGGAATGCATGAGTGTAGGAATGAACGATTACCTGTCAAAACCGATTCACATTGAAAGCCTTTTAGCGAGTTTAACAAAGGCTTATGAGTTGATTTAACTCTTAAAAGGCGTAAGGATTAATTATTTGCGCACTAGTTGATGGCTTTTTGCAACAAGAGCATCAGGTAAGAATTGCTGTTACTATATCATTTATAAAACAATTCTTAACAATGGTGTAACTTTGCGGCTATGGATAATTATAGCTTGTCGTTTATGCGATTGTTGAAATCTTGATCAGAATGGCGGGCTATGATTACTATATTGGTGACTATAAAGATCATGTGTTTAACGACGGTTCTGTATAGGTCAAAACAACCACAGTTTCAAATCACCATATCCGATCAACAAATAGCAACACAGTTCCTCAAGCCCGCTCAAATTACGACAGAAGAACTGTTCGTTATTGTCTCAACCTTTAAACCGGAATAATGACAATTCGTTTTTATCATCACCCTTTCTTAAATTTTCGTTAACATTAGGAATCGGGCAACTGGTTGACTTACATCTTAAGCGGAACTATATCATCACCTGCTTGCCTTTGCATAGCCAGTATGGATAATTGATATCGTAGATCGAGATGATTTTTTTGATCACCGCTTTTACCACACATAACGAATAATGTATTGATATTCTAACCCTACATCTCTGACTGTACTATTGATGTAACTTTTTTCGCTTTGATTATTTTTATTAAACATAGCAACCAGCGGCTTTAAATATAGATTTGCGAGGGTACGTTCTTCCAAAATTTCTTTACGTTCATGCGCCACGTATAGCTTGCCGTTTAACAAAAAAAATTAGCCTAAATTGACCCTGCGCCGGCATAATAATCTTGTGGAAAAGGAGTATTTTGCTTGTAATTGTTGTGGCTATGCATCCGGTTAGCAGTTAAGTTTTGTGCCCATAAAGCCGTGTTGACACAGGAAAAGGCTAATGCCAGGAAGGTGTGTTTGCTCTTCAAGATACTAATCATTAAAGGGCCGTGTGATTATCCATTATGATTTACCTATAGCTTTGTAAAGCTTCTTTATTTTCTTAACATCTTTTTCTAAAACCTCGATTAAAGTATGTATATCTTTTGCTTTTATAACTGCAATCTGATGCATAATTAAGACACTTATTTCGAACAATGGTAATAGTTGTTCTTCTGCATCGTAGAAATCTATTTTGGCAAAGTGCTCGGCAAGATGTTCCTTATACTTGTTGCTGATGTTATTTATATCCTCATAAAGTGCACCATTATAATCCGATCTCTTTGAGATAAGGCGTTCGAAATAATCAAAATGCGAAATATGGTCTGTTATTTCCAGTGTAACAATGTTTAAATCCATTTCATTACAATTTAAATAAGTGCTGAGATTCTAAAAATCTGTTTCTACTTGATTAATGTTTTTTAATACTTAAATGCTCCAGCAGATATTATTCGTTGTAATAATTTGCATTATTGTTCACTGATAAATTAGCCTAAATAAATTGAATTATTATTCATGTAAAACGAGAATAGCCTTCACCGTAAGGTTCATGATCTGGTTTATAGTGCTGCGGTTAAACAGCCGGTAAATAATATTGTGATGATGTTTTACAAGGCACAAAATATCTGTTTCGGTTTTATCAACGAAATCTATTATGCCGCTGAGGGGGCTACTGTCTTTTAAGTAATTAAAATTAAGAGTGGCATTCGGTATCAGCTCTTTTATTCTGTCTTCGCCGGTTTGAATATGTATGGCATCCGATGTTTCCTCTACGTACAATACTTGCATTCGCTCCGAATTAAAGGCTTTAATCATTTCGTTAAGAGCAGTTACATCTTTAGAAGATAATTTAGTTCCATAATTGGTAGCCAAGGTTATGGTTGGTTTCTCCGGAAACTTACTTTCTAAAGGAATAATGAGTGTCGGCGTCTTTACCTTAGTTACCATCATGCTGGCATTACTGCCCACAATGCCACTGATGCCTGTTGATCCGGTTATGCCCATTACCAGCAACTCTGTTGTATGATTGCTAATATGTTTGGTAATAACTGTTTTGAGAAAGCCAACATCGCAAAGTGTGGTCACCTTTACTTTTTTAAACTCATCGGTATCTTTGTAAACGGCGACCCAGCCTTTCAGTGCTTCCCTTTTATTTCGGTAGTAATCTTCAATAAAAATAGCGTTGTAAGTACTGTTGTTTATGCCTTCGGTAGGATGGATGGCATGAATGGCACATACTTCCAACTGTAGCAGCACGGCCAGTTTCATGGCATATTCCATGGCGTTTGCAGCGCTCGGCGAAAAATCGGTGGCAACAAGTATTTGCTTCATCTTTCAATAATTATTAAATAAACAAATGAAATAACATAAACAGCAATGCTGCTAAAACGATGGCAACGGGCAGCGTTAATACCCAAGCCAGGGCAATATTTTTAAGGGTTTTGCTATTTAGGTTACCCTTGCCGCCCGAAGCAACCATAGCACCGGCTATACCGCTGGATAGTACGTGTGTGGTGCTCACCGGCAGGCCAAAGGCGGTACTCAGGCCAATGGTCGAAGCCGCCACAATTTCGGAGGTGGCACCTTGTGCATAGTTCAGGTGTTCATTACCTATCTTCTCGCCTATGGTCACTACAATTCTTTTCCAGCCTATCATCGTGCCCAGGCCTAACGAAAGCGAAATGATGGCAATTACCCATATGGGCGCAAAGTCTGTCACATGCTCCAACTCGTTCGATGCTCCGGTTAGTACGTCCCGGTCTTTTTGCGAAAACTTTATTTTCTCATTTTTAATGACAAGCCTTATATCTTTAATTACACTTTCTACCTGTTTACGGTAGCTGTAAGTTTTAGCAACATCAGTTTCACTTTTTGCTTTGAGCGAAGCTCGGGTTTGATCGAGCGCCTTATTTAACTGCAGTAAAACATTCTTTTGATCGGTGCCGGAATTTAATGCGTTAGTGATCACCTGCTCGGTTCTATTCAATTCGGATAAAACCTTTGCATTAGGAATATGATGATTAACTGCAAAGTGAGCCGGCATAAAAGCAATGAGGATAAGCATAAACAGGCCTACGCCTTTTTGCCCGTCGTTACTACCATGAAAAAAGCTGACCAACGTACAGGTAGTGATGAGCAGTAAACGGATGTGTATAGGCGGACGATCATTTTCGCCGGATGGGATATGGAACAGCGCATGTGATTTGGTAACATGTTTTAAAAACAGCATCAGTAAAGCGGCAGCCCCAAAACCAATGATTGGAGAAAGCACCAGCGATGAACCGATTTCTTCAGCTTTTTCCCAGTTTACGCCCGGGCCGTTATAATACCAGGTAAAGGCCAAACCCGCGCCAATCATTGCCCCTATCATGGTATGCGAACTAGAACACGGGATGCCCAAATACCAGGTACCCAAATTCCAGATAATGGAAGCTAACAATACTGCCAATACCAGGCAGGCACCTACGCTAACGGGCAAGGTCATGAGCTTATCTAAGGGTACCAGTTTAAGAATACCCATTGCAACAGTAACACCACCCAAAAACACGCCTAAAAAATTAAATGCACCAGACCACGGTATAGCGTATACCGGCTTAAGCGCTTTGGTATATATTACTGTGGCCACTGCGTTTGCCGTATCGTGAAAGCCATTTACAAACTCAAATCCTATGACGGCTAAGACACATAAAAAGAAAACAAACAGCAGGTAACCGCTCAGTTGTACCTCTCCCAAAAAAGGAAGAACAACGGCGATGATGGAATGATGCATTTATCAAATAACCGATTTACAGGTTGCTTTAACATAAATTTGATATAAACAAATTACTAAATTCATTTTTCAAAAACTGAAAGTACTTGTAAACGCATGCTAATTACATCGATAATTAGTTGTTATAAGCCTCAGCGTAATCATTTACTGATCACAAATTTTTCGTGCCAAAGGCCCGATAAAGCATTGATTAGAGAAGCATTTGAGGTAATGTTACGAACACTCGTTGAGCATAGTTATAGCGCAATTTTTTAATTGTAATTAAAAATAACACCAAAAAGGCGAATGCAAAGATGACAACCAAGAGATTTACAACATAATTTTCGTCGACATCATGCTGCGCAACCACTTCTTACATTACATTTCACAACCAAATATCTATTATAACGCAAAATAGTATTTAAGCCACTATACCACCCATACCTGATAGTGTTTTAAATTATCTACCTTTAAGCACATAATAGCTACGCTTACAACTGTAGCACATAAACCTCTGTAAAGGTATCCAGCATAACCATATTTTTACCCAAGTACTTCTTGATATTCTTTCAAAACTGATTATGTATTTACAAGTTGGACAAGTCCAGTTATTCATGAGTTTTGTTTCTGTTGACGGCATTAATACCCACCCAAAAGTCAGTAATTATAGAAATAGTGGGTTTATGGAAATACTATAGTACTTACCATTCTTGAAAATATCGGCAGCATTAGCAGTACGGTTCAGGTCTGTAAGGTAATATGTGTAAACATTTTTGCCGGCCGTTGTCACATTGAAAGAGCTTGTTTTAAACAATGTCCTCCCGCTGTTCAGCACGTTTAGTTTGGTATCATTGGTTGATGTTGCTGCGTTAATAGCGTTAGTCAACTAGCTTTTATTTCCGTAAAAAGTATTGGGGTCAACAAGACACACAAAATTATGTATAGCTTTGATATGAATACCCGCGTTCTATACACAAGAGCGTGGATAAGCACCTTGCAAAAAGGCATCGACATAAACACCCTATCTCCTACCGGGTTGCCCATTAACAACTACTTATATTCAATTACAAATTCTTCAACAGGATTACGAACTTTTTTCATTGACGCTAACCAATCTCCGGCTTCATCACGGTATCCCAAGTATAATAAAGTTACACTTTTCAGTCCTAATGATTTGAGGTCAAGCAGTTCATCAACTAAGGCATTGTTGAATCCTTCTGCCGGCGTACTATCTATCTTAAGCTCGGCAGCTTCGGCAATGGCCATTGCAAACCCAATGTACGACTGGCGGGCCGTATGTTCAAAGTTTTCCTCCGGAGTTTCATTCAAATAAAGATTTTTTATCTTATCGGTATAACTATCAAATCTTCCGCGCGGCAGGTTTCTTTCGTCGGTAATGCGATTATAGATAGTATCTATCCGTTCGGCGGTATACTTATCCCATGCGGCAAAAACCAATACGTGAGAGCAGTCTACCATAACCTCAGGGTTAAGCGAGCTTGGCGCAAGCTTCTCTTTAATTTCCTGGTTGGAAACCACCAACACACGAAACTGCTGCAAGCCCGAAGAAGTAGGTGCCAAACGTGCAGCTTCTACTATTTTATCAATATCCTCCTGATTTACTTTTTTAGTTGAATCGTATTTTTTAGTGGCATATCTCCACTTTAAATCTTCTATTAATGACATTTGATAGTGTTTTATAACAGCGGGGCTTAATGCTATTTAAGCCCCGCTGTGAATTTTTAATTATTAGTAACAGCTAGTTTCACTTCAACATTACCACGGGTAGCGTTAGAATACGGACATACCCGGTGGGCTTTGTTTACCAGTTCATTAGCCTTATCCAAATCTATTTCCTTAATGTTTACATTCAATGCTACAGCTAAGCCAAAACCACCTGCATCATTTTGCCCAATGCTTACTTTTGCAGTTACGGTAGTATCTCCTGTTAATATTTTTTCCTGTTTTATAATCAGGTTAAGGGCGCTATCAAAACAGGCAGAATAACCTGCCGCAAATAATTGCTCGGGGTTGGTGTAATCGTCATTGGCACCACCAAGTGCTTTTGGCATTCTAACCTGAACGTCTAATACGCCGTTATCACTCTTTACATGGCCATTGCGGCCTCCGGTTGCAGTTGCATCTGCAGTATATAAGGTTTTCATCTTTATAGTCTTTAGTGAACAATTATTTTAAACGGGCTATCATTTTTTCGGCAACACTTTCAGACGATGCCGGATTTTGACCGGTGATCAACAAGCCGTCTTCTACCACGTGTATACCCCAGTCTGCCACTTTGCTATAGTTAGCACCTAAATTTTTCATTTCAGTTTCTACTAAAAAGGGTACTATGTCCGATAATTTTACGGCATCCTCTTCTGTATTTGAAAAACCGGTTACGTTTTTGCCTTTTACAAAAGATTCTCCATTTTCAAACTTTACGTTTTTAAACGCACCCGGCGCATGGCACACCGCACCAACTAATTTTCCGCTGTTGTAAAAGTCTAAAATCAGTTTTGCCGAATTCTGGTCATTAGCTAAATCCCAGAGCGGACCATGACCACCCGGATAAAACACCGCATTAAAGTTTGATGCTTCCATTTCGGCAAGCTTGTGGGTGTGGGCAATAACCTCCTGCACTTTGGTATCGTTGTAATACCGTTGGGTAGCTTCGGTTTGTGCCGAAGGTGCTTCGCTGCTGGGATCTATAGGCGCCTGGCCGCCCTTAGGCGTAGCTACCACTACTTCATAACCAGCATCGGCAAACTTGTAATAGGGAGCAGCAAATTCTTCGACCCAAAAACCTGTTTTTTTGCCCGAATCGCCTAATTGATCATGTGATGTTACTACAAATAGAATTTTCATTTTTTAATTTTCTTAATTATATAATTGTTAATTTTTCTTATTGAACACATTGGTACTCCATAGTGCCCATATAATAAGGATTGGTTGAAAAAAGAGACGTGTTAACCTTGCATTGTCTGTATTAAGACCGAAGGCATTCACTTTATTGACATACTGTGCGATGTTGCCGGGGAAAATCAGTACAAAGAAGGCAGCGGCAGTAATGCCGACCCATCTTTTATATCTAAGTGCAAAAATGAGCGCTAAACCTAAGCTGATCTCCGCAATTCCGGATAGTATTACTGTGACATCCGGATCAACAGGTAACCACTGAGGTACCTGTGCTAAAAATTCTGAACGGTTAAAAGTAAGGTGACTTACACCTGCAAATGTTAAAAAAGCACCTAAAATGACCCGGGCAGCGTTTTGTATTTTTGATGTGTGCATTTACTTGTTCAACATCTTGTTTAACAATCCTTTCAACTGCAGAAGCTCCTCTATAGAGATATTCAGGCATTTTACCAGTTCCATCGGGATGTGTTCTGCCCTCTCTTTTAATTGAGTACCAAATGTTGTTAAAGAGATCATTACCACACGCTCGTCTTCATTACTCCGGGTTCTGTTTACCATTCCTTTTTGTTCCAGTCTTTTTAACAATGGCGTGAGCGTTCCTGTATCCAGGTACAGCTTCTCGCCCAACTGGTTAACGGTCTGCTGTTTGTGCTCCCATAAGATCATCAACACTAAATACTGGGGATATGTAATATCCAATTCGGCAAGCATTGGCCTGTAAAGATTAGTGAGATTTCTTGAAAACGCATAGGCCGGGAAACAGATCTGTTTCTCAAGCTTAAGTAAATCTTCCATACAGTATGAACGTTAATAATAAATAAATGTTTTGCACAATATAATTTTGAACGATTTAAAAGCTTGTGGAAGTGCGTTTCCGTGTTGGAGAAATAAATGATATCGGCCTATCTTGACTAATCTTCATTCTTTTCATAAAGCCTGAATTTAAAAGCTAAAGGTGGTTATTTTGAATTGGCCAAGCGCGGTCAATTAAATGTGGTTTATACCCATACCAAAACCGGTTAATAATGAGCTGTTACAAAGCTGGAGGAAGTGCTGGAATTGTAGTTCAATGATACCGTAACCTTAAATAAGGGGATTCTGATTTTACAATAACCGGCAGACCAAGATATACCCTCACCGCACAATTTAAGTGATATGGTCATTATTTGACTTATATAAAAAATGCTCAGTCGAACCTTTCGGTAGGTATAGCCTTTACTTTATTAATTGGCGCATACGCATGGGGTAAACTAAAAGTAAATCATCAGCTTAAGGATGCAGGTAATCAGTATATAAACCAAAGTGAATGGAAAAACCCCGGTATCGGTTTTGAAACTGTATCAGTTGCGGAGCTACCTAAAGTGCTAAAGGAAAATTATCCGAATCCAGTGAAAAACTTCTATCATTTTGATGCAATTACAACCAATGTATTAAAGGGCGATAAGCACTTTCCTTAAATCAAATTTCGATTATTTCGTTTCGTATTCTAATTCATAGTGTTGAGAATATTGGAAATGATGTCGCCGTTATTGCTTCACACAAAAGCTTTTTTTATGCTTTATAAGCGATTTTTTTTGTGTTATTTCTGACGATTTCGTTGACGTTTGGCAAAGTTTTGAATACATCAACAGTGTGAAGCTGTAATATCGTTTACGCTTGAATAAAATTGGCAATTACGTTTTTTCCTTACATTAGGCTAGTGTAGATTGGAATACCTTACACCCAGTAGAAATGAAAATTTGCATGAACAAATCAACATGGTTGAAGAAACTACTTATCATGCCTTGCCAACAAGCCGGTGACGTAAGATCATATGTAAAAAAATTCTTCAGAGATTGCTTAACAGCCTATAACTTTATCAAGCCAAAAAAATTGTATGAGTAAGAATATCCAGGTTTATAATTGACCTGTAGCCATAAAAAGCTTTGGTGTAGTAAACACGCGTCAGGTACCAAGTTTCTTTGATCTGCTTTTTTGTTCTGCTATGTTAGTTTAGGGTAAATTCACTCATAATCGCAGTATGAACTTACTTCTCAACGGTAAGGTTCACGATCTTTCCAATTCTTGTATCAATTTCATTCATTTGATTTTTAATGATCTTTAATTCAGGATATGTTTCATCATATCCTTCCATTTCCAGTAAATTAACTAAACCTTGAATCGTTGCAACAGGTCTGCGAAACTCATGCGATTGCATATAAGCGAGATGCTCCAGCCGTGATCGCTGATTTAATGCAGTAAGTTGAAAACCTACTCTCGTGGAAATGTCACTTGAGTTATAAGAAACACCAATGATCTCGCCATCATTGTTCCGAGCTGGATCGTAGTTGAGCATAAACCACACCGAATCATCAGCAAAAGTCAATAAACGTTCGTGACGAATGCTTTCCCCTGCTAAAGCCCTGCTACAATGCTCAACAAAGTCAGCCATGTATGCTGCGTGAACAAATTGCTTCACATCCATTCCTACCTGCATATCAATGTTGTAAGCTTTTTTTATAAGGAGCTTGACAGCTTTGTTGAAACAAACTACTTTTAGGTCCCTGTCTAATAACAGATGGCTGCTGGCTACACTCTCAAAAAACGACCGCATCTTCAATTCTGTTTTCTTTGCTTCCACGTATTGAAGTTTCAGAAAGTGAAGATTACTCTCAAATTCAAGTAATTGAATCACCTGACTGGCCAGGTTTTTCAGCATTTCCATTTGTAGCTGGGTTAACTCACCTGGTTTTTGATCAATAACACATAAACTACCCAGCCGTTGTCCGTCATGTGTGGTCAATGGCGCTCCTGCATAGAAACGAATTCCTGCTTGCTTTTTTACCGCCGCATAATTTTTTAGCCTGATATCTACCTGAGCATCCGGGACCACCATAACAGCATCGCTTTCCAATACATAATGACAAAAAGATTCACTTCTTCCGGAGTTGGCGACAAATTTATTATCCGATAAAATAAATTCAGTCTCTTCACTAATTAATGTGATCATAGCACGAGGCATCCCGCAAATATCCGCAGCCAGTTGAGAGATCTCTTCAAATTCTTCCTGCTTATTGATTTGGATTTGCAAAAAACGGTGTACAGCTTCAAGGCGTTTCAGTTCTTCGTAAGGCATAACATGTAGGATCTATCAAATATATCGGCAACATCGTATTGGTAGATGTTACGCTGATCTGCTAAAAAATATTTTTTCTTTTTTGCGATAATTCATCAAATGCCTTCTCCAAAAAACTAAATTCTGTTATATGGGCCGGATAACCTTTTTGCTTGAGGCATGACATTGCTTCCATAACAGCATCAAGTGGTTGATGGAGTTCAGCTGATAAAATGCGATCGATCTGACGAAAAGACTCCATTTGATCGATCACTGTTTTTTTATGATGCATGGTTTGGGTAATGTCTGTAGCACTATAGGAAACACCGACAATAGCCCCGCTGGCATCCAGAGCCGGCTCATAGGTGAGATGCCAAGCCATTTTCCCTATAGGCGAATCTACTAAACTGTCGACGCTGACAATTTCTCCCAGCAATGCGCTTTGGCAGTTTTTTTTGAATTCATCTAAAAATTCAGTTTCTACATAATCGGTCATTGGCATGCCTTCTGCAAGTTCAATTTCATATACACTACGTAAAACGTTAACCATTGCTTTATTAAAAGAATGTACAGCCAATTCTTTATCCAGTAACAAATGGCATGAGCTTGAGCTTTCGAAGAATGAGCGGAGTTTGGTTTCTTCCATTATGGAAGATTCGTACTGATCTTTTAAAAGCTGAAGGCTGGCGTCAAATTCGAGCAATCGCATAACTTGTTTACCCAGCCGTAGCAGCATCTTTTCCTGAAGAGAAGACAAAACCTTTGGTTGAGTATCATAAACGCACAGTGTACCCATGTTATGTTCGTCCTGCGTAGTGAGCGTTGCTCCAGCATAAAAACGCAAACTGGGCTTATTGACTACAAAATGATTTTCTTTAACCCGCTCATCTGCCAGCGCATCAGTAATTACCAGCAAGTCTTTCTGTGAAATAGTATGTTGACAAAATGTATCCTGATAGGGCACTTTTTGAATTTCGGCACCCATTTTGAACCTTATATGCTGTGTTTCATCATCCATAAAGGTGATCATGGCTATAGGTGTTTCACAAATTTTAGCAGCCAGTTCTACTATCTGTTGCAATTCATCCTTGTTGGTAATCTTCATCTGCAAAAAACGGTTAACGGTAGCTAACCTATCGCGCTCTTTTTCGGACATATTTGCTTTGCTATAGTGATTTGTGCTGGTGAAAAAATTCTTTTGATGGCTTATATATACCCCAATAAGCGAATTTTATTGGCTACAGCTTGTATACGGATATTACCGGAAAAAAGTTGTTCTCTTCTAAAGCGAAGACTGCCATGAACGGGCAATGTTGTGAATGCATGATCTGCTCCAGCGTGTTTAATGATAATTACCTGCTCAGTAAGGTTTGGTTCCTTACCTGGACATTCCGGAACCCTTTACCATCCTGTTCCGTGCACACAGATCAATGAGTTGTGTATTGAATAATATTTTTTAATTTTAATCAGCTAATTAGCATGGTCAAAGTGTAACGGAATACTCTTAACGAGTTTCCGAAACGTTTTTATCAATGGCTCCGGAATATCCAACTGGTCCTTAAATGATTAATATTTTCTCTTAAACTATTAGATCGCTCCTATAATGTGTAAAATTCCGGGTAACAAACCAAGAGAGAAATAATACCCGAGAATAAAACTGCCCCCGTAAGACAAGCTTTACTAAATATCCGCTGGTATACGCATAGGTATAATTTCGGATAGGATGGTAAAAGCAGAGTGTTCGTTAAACGAATCAAACGATTACTTCCACCACTGGCGTTTCTCTTCGGCAATGGCAGCTTTACTGGCCGGGCGCAAATCACTGGGAATGGCATCCACAAAGCTTTTCCACCCATATTTTTCATATTGAGATGGAACGGCAATACCACCCTCATCGCTAAATTCGGAACCTGTAATGTCGTAATCTCCATAATGGAGCTTTTGTGTAGCCTTACTGCCATTGGCTTTATAAAGACCGGTGAAACTGTTGTTTGCATACCCATCCATACCAAAGTCCAAAGTATCATACAAAAGCTGGTTTTGTGAATTAATGCAGAAATCGGTAGTAAGTTCACCGGTTATTGTACTGCTTACAGATGTATTAGCTTCGGTTAGTACAACTTGGCCAACCAATTTTCCCCGCCGGTAGCCTTTGTAGGGTTCGGGTGCATAAGGGTTATTACCTGGCTTAAATATACCGGCTTGTTTTACGGTAATTGTTCCGGTAAAGGTGCGCACCTGGTTGCCTGTACGGGTCTTCCCCTCCACCTTGTAGAGGTAAGGGTTTGTTGCATCCTTAGTTACCGTAGTATAGTGTATATAAAAACGCTGGTTATTTTTCCCAAGAATACCGTATGGTTCAGGGAAAGGGTCAGTGCGCTTAAGGCTAATTAGCCGCAGCTTATCTGCATGCCAGAGTGAAGCCAGATTATAGCCCTTGATATTGGAATAAAAATTAGTAGTGCCTGCAGGCTGTGCTATAGCATTACTATTAAATAACAATGTGATACCCAACCAGTATAGCAGCGTGTATACCATGTTTAAATTACTTTTTTTCATTTTGGTTATTTTTTGTCTTTATAAATATCAAAATTTTCAAAAGGTACCCTACCAAAGTTTTTCACGGTGCTAACTTTTGTTTTTACTTCTTCGTGCGTTATTGCATAAAAACGTTCCCCTCCATCCTTAAATAAAAACCAATTCTTATCTAAGGCCGAGTATTTAAAAGTAACAATGCGAGTCCATCGCCACGCACTACCGCCGTAATGCTCTACCGAAAAATAACCATTTTTGATAGTGATTCCGGTAAATGGGTCGCCCATTTGCCCACCACAGTCAACACAGTAAACGGCGTTCTCACTTCGGCCAGCAAGCTTGTAGGTTTTATTGGGTTGGCAAATTAATATTAGTAAAGGCCGTTTTTCCGGATGGCTTATAACATCAGAGGTTTTTTCTTCCCCTTTTTTGTACAACACCATAATGGCATCAGGGTAGTTATCGCGGTTAAGGTCGCCTTTGGTAAGGTCAAGTACGTCATATCCTTTAAGAACAAAGCCTTTAAGATTTGCGGGTACGGTAACTACCAATTTGGGCGTTTGTGCCATTACTTTAGATAACGATAGCTGCAGGATTACTATGAAAGATAAATAAGGCCAAAATTTCATAAAATATACTATGATTTTGTGATTATAAACAACTGACACCGTGAATGTTTTGCCCGTATAGTCAATAACAGATAAACGTTAAGCAGCCAAAGTGCGCTAATACCCATATAAGACTCTCCTGTTATATTTTTAAGACCCTTATCCAAAACCTGCCGGAGCATATAACCGAACAAACACAGTTGTAGCTTTGAGTTTATTTTTAACACTGCCGAAAAGATACTTTTAACCCATTGGGTTACTAAATCTGCTTTTGGGTATTAACTAAAAAGCAGATTTAAGTAGTATTATGCATAATCGTCTTAAACCTTTGGTATCATTGCCATTTGTAGTTTGCCTCTTACTTTTAATAGTAAACGACTTTTTTTTAAAAGCAGCTTTTCATAACACGCTAACCGGCAAACTATCCGATCTATGCGGATTATTTATATTCCCTATTTTTTGGTCTGCATTATTCCCCCGGTATAAATTGTGGGTATTTATCTTAAGCGGAATACTTTTCATCTATTGGAAGAGCGAATACGCATCTACAGTTATTGAATTTGTGAGCGCATACTTTTTCAATATCCAGCGAACAGTTGATCTTTCTGACCTTGTTGCTTTACCTGTTTTATTTTTAGCCTGGTTGAGCCTAAATAAAGAGTGGAAAACCACCGATGCTAACAGGTTATTGCGGCATGCGGGCCCCTATTTCATAGCAGTTGTAACAGTTTTTTCGTTTTGTGCAACCAGCCAACCAAGATATGTTCAATCCTTTGATCAACCGCAATATGTACTTTTCAAAACTAATGTTGTGCCTGACTCTAATTCGTTTCAGGAAGACTTTAAATTTTACCATCTTGACTCATTGCTGGTAGTTAAGGTAAACCAACTGTATAGCTCAAAACAGGCCGCCAAAGATGACGATTATCAAAAAAACCTAGTGATTAGAAACCTTGACGAAGACGTTTTCAGTATTGTTCCAGGAATTAAATCCTTGATGACTGCCGGAAAAGTGACTTCTATAACCTTAAGAACGGCGCATGGGAACGATTTTTTACGATTTAACGGCGGACGTTTAGATGGTAAATTTGTCAGTAAAAAAGGTGAAAAAACAATTATTGAAGGATTTTACAAAAAGGGGATCGAAGATTCAATCTGGACGTTTGGGGACACGAGTAGTGCCTTGGTAACTAAAGTGAAATTTATCAATGGAGAGCGTACTCAAATTCAACAATTTAAAGACGATAAGCTTGTTTCATCTAATACCATTAATACCCGCACAGATACCATTAGAAACAAAGGTATCCAGATTGGAGTGTTGATATTGTGTATGATAAGCATGGTCTTCCTTTTAGTGAAAAACTATCTTAGCACTTTACACAAAAAGCTTCAAATTAAACTTGGGTTCAAGTGGTTGCTCTGCTTGGTTTTGCCTGTTGTTGTTTGGATTTTTCAGCTTATAATTACACTATTATTAGGCGATAACCATCACGATATATTTGAAATGGTCGCCATATTTTTCCTGCTTTATATTTCAACATGCCCACTGTTCTTTATTATTGTCTTCTTAATTAGATTGAGCAAGCAGATAGACATTATTTGGTATTGTTTGTCATTTGCACTTGCATTTAATGTTTGGAAAGCATACGGCGAATTTCTTATGCTTTCTATTTAATTCATAACTCAACAAGTATTAACTACACATCAGTAAACACCATAATTTTGACCGCATGAGTTAACTTACATTTGAGCGATAGTTGATGGAAGTGACTTTTAGCTACTGCCAATTTAATAGTCTTAAAACTTATGCTACCCTTAAAATTTAAACTAAAATATTAACCTATATGAAGCAATTACCATCTGCTACCTTTCTTTACCGGCAAATAACAGACACTATTAAACGCTTTCCTTTTGAATTTGCTTTTACGGTGGTTGGGACACTTGCGGCAGTTGGTCTTTCTAACATGTATTTGGATGGATACATCAGCAATAATTGGAATAGGCGTATATTAATGATGAGTGCCATTGGCTTACCGCTTAGCTTCGCTACCACGCTTTTTGTACAAAGCAAGGCATTTTCACTTTCCAAAAAGTTGTTGTTAAAAAGTTTCGCCGCCTTAATAGCCATAAGCCTTTTGTTTGCGCTCAGGCCAACCACACACCCTCAAGATACTGTTCATTTTGTATTGATATTTTTGGCTTCGCACCTGCTTGTTTCTTTTGCCGGGTTCACAGGTGCTAATAATACAATAGCATTTTGGGAGTTTAACCGGGCTCTATTAAGCCGCTTACTCTTGGGGATACTTTACAGCCTGGCTTTGGCCTTAGGTTTAACAGCTGCTTTCAGCGCTGTAAATTCGTTATTTGGGTTTGAGTTAGATTGGAGTAATCTTTATAAGATATGGATAGTAACTTTTGGCTTGTTCAATACAATGTTTGTTTTGGCTGGGTTTTCCAACTATACGCAGCTTGTACAAGCAGAGTTTGTATATCCAAAAGGATTAAAGTTTTTTATTCAATACGTCCTGGTCCCGCTGGCCATTATTTACCTGGTTATTTTATTGGCTTACGAGGCAAAAATTTTAGTGGAGTGGCAACTGCCAAAAGGCTCTGTATCTGCATTGATTTTGGGTTACGCCGGTGTGGGCCTGCTGTCACTGCTACTGATTTACCCTATTCGTAAACAGGAAGATAACGGATGGATTAAGGTTTACAGTAAATATTTTTACCTGTTTTTGCTTCCCTTAACCATCTTATTGGTTTTGGCAGTTACCACAAGGATAAATAGTTATGGCATTACCCAATACCGCTATTTTATAATTGCCCTTGCTATTTGGCTTACTTTTTTGATCGTATATTTTCTAATTTATAAAAAGGCGAACATCAAAGTCATTCCAATTTCTTTGTTTGTGGTAATTATGCTGGTTGTTTATGGTCCGTTGAGCGCAACGGCTATTAGTTTACGTTCTCAAAAGTCCGTGTTGTTAGATCTCTTTATTAAGGCAAAATCAGTACGCCATAATAAACTGCAACCTATTAATGAAAATAAAGTTAAACCTTTTGTAGCTGTACGTATGGCCAGTACACTAGTTTATATATCTAAACACTATGATTTTGATGCTATGCAGTCGCTGTTAAATGTTAACCTAAAGCATATAAACGACTCGTTAAGAAAGGATTACAACATGAATAGCAATTACGATATGGCCGACAATGATAGCTTTAACTGGACACGGTCTGCGTGGCTACAAAGCTATTTACGTTTGGGTGGCTATGAGTACCGGCAGAATTACACGCAAGACGAATTAGAAGATAGCATTCTTGCCAATTATTATATCAATGCTAAAGAAGGCATATCCTTAATAAAAGGGTACGATTATATGATGGTTAAAGATCCTTATACCGACTCTTTAAAAAATGATACCGTGGCGGGATATGTAGTTAAGCAGCATGATGATTTTGATCAGAATTACATGATACTCAATATTGGTACTACCCAATTTAAATTTTCTGCTAAAGATCTTGCAACACAACTGGCAAAGCAAACCGAAATTATGAAAGCATACGAGGATACAAACACACCACAAGGCTTAGATAAAAAATATGCAGTTCCGCAAAAAATGCTTAGGCTAACCCAGCAAAAAGCAAACTTTGAGGTAACAGTACAATTTCAGGAAATGAGTTTTGATTATTCGCAAAAGGAGGGAGTGAGAATTGGTTCAGTTAAAGCCTATTATTTTATTAAGTTCAGGTAACCTTAAAACTTAGTTTTATAATAACTATTGAACCGTAGCAACCCCTTCAAAATTATATGTATGTGTATCTAATTAGTTGTTTATAAGGAAATGTCTAAATCGGCTGTTCTCGTTATGTTCCCTTAAAATAAGATCTAATCTGGATAATAAGTTATGTAAAAAGGCAGATTTATGAAGGTATGCCGAGATATCATTTTTATAGCGTTTACATAACAATCTTTGGCGCGCGTAAACTGGCGCCTGCTTTTAACATTTCGCGTGTTATGGCGCGGGTATAATTTTGTATTTCCTGCTGAAATTCAGTCACCGATGCACCAGAACGTATCTCTTCTAAGCGCTTTTCCCAATTGCCTGTTAGTTCTGCCTGTGCTATTTGCTGCTCTTTAACAACACCGTAAACAGACAAGCCCGTTTCGGTAGGTATCAGATTCTTTTTCTCACGCTTAATGTAGTCGCGTTTAATTAGTGTTTCAATAATGGAAGCACGTGTGGCCGGCGTTCCTAAGCCACTGTCTTTCATGGCATAGCGTAGTTCTTCATCATCAATTTCTTTACCCGCAGTTTCCAACGCTTTTAATAAAGATGCTTCGTTGTAAAAGGGTTTAGGCTTAGTTTGCTTCTCTAAGATTGCCTTGTTGGTTATCGGTAAATCCTCTCCTTTCTTAACTTTAGGTAACGAGGTATTCTCTTCATCTTTTTTCTCTTCGTCAACCTCGTTAAACACCGCCCGCCAACCGGCTGAGCTAATAACCGTACCACTTGCTGTAAACTTAGCGCCAGACTGTACCACTATTTTTGTAATTTCCTTTACGCATTCCTGGTGAAAAGCCTCCAGCATACGGCCAACTACCATATCGTAAACGGCCTGCTGATCGGGCGTTAGCTGGTACGCTTTTTCGCCTGTGGGCAAAATAGCATGGTGATCGGTTACCTTTTTTGCATTTACACTGCGCTTGTTCAATTTAGCACTCAATAAAAAAGTTGCCTGCTTACCAAAGTCGGCATGGCCGGTAAATTTTTCGATCAAGGTTGGCACACCGGCAAATACATCATCGCCGATGTAACGACTGCCGGTACGAGGATAGGTTACCAATTTGCTTTCATAAAGGTTTTGCAGCAAGGAAAGCGTTTGATCGGCTGTAAAGCCCTTGCGCTTATTAGCTTCTTGTTGCAGGCTGCTCAGGTCGTGCAAAAGCGGCGGTGGTTCTTTGCGCGGCTTTGCTTCTACGCTAAAAATATGACCTCCATTAGCAAAGCCTCCGGTCACATCTTCTACCCTATCCAGTATGATCTGTGCATCTTCCTTGGATTTGAAACTTTCGGCAGATATAGCCCGGAAAAGTTGTCCGTCTTTATCTAATTGTATGGCTACCTGGAAATAAATTTGCGGTACAAAGTTCTTGTTTTCAAGGTAGCGGGAACAGATCATGGCCAGTGTAGGTGTTTGCACCCGCCCTAAAGAAAGCACCGAACGAGTGCCCGATGACAGGCTAAGCGCTTGTGTAGCATTCATGCCCACCAGCCAATCAGATTGTGAACGGCAATGGGCAGAGTTAAAAAGTGTATCGTAATCGGTTCCGGGCTTTAAGTTTTTAAAGCCATCTTTTATTGCGGCATCGGTTTGCGAAGATATCCATAGACGCTTAAAAGGCTTTTTACATTTAAGGTAGTAATAAATGTATCTGAATATAAGCTCACCTTCGCGCCCGGCATCGGTAGCCACTATAATTTCAGTTGCCTCATCAAAAAGAGACTTTATCGTATCCAACTGCTTTTTCACCGAGGGATCATCTACCATCCCCTCTTTACTCTTTACTTTACGGATAGAGAGTTTAAACTTAGCAGGCAGCATAGGTAGGTTTTGAACGCTCCAGCCGTAATAACCATATTCTTGCGGGGGAGCCAGTTGCAACAAGTGACCGAAAGCCCAGGTAAATGTATAACCTTTACCCTCTATATAACCGTCTTTCTTAACTGTAGCTCCAAATACTCTTGCAATTTCGCGTGCTACTGATGGTTTTTCTGCTATAATCACTTTCATACTCAAATACTAAGCAGTTGAAATAATACTGTGGTAGTGCCAGTTACTTTGTTGAAGGAGGACTAAAAGTTAGCTATACACAGTATCTGTTCCATAATATCAGTCTAAAACTAAGTAAAGGCTTGTATTGCTGCAATGGTTAATCAAAATGAGTTGACCAACTTGTTCATTACTACCTTAATAATTTAACGCAGGTGTTACCTCATCAAGAAACGCTCAAATTGTAAACTGTCGCCTTTGAACACATTAAAATCAACGGCATGATTTATCCCATTTACTTTCCCTGTTTCTGAATGCTGCCAAAACCACCAGTTGGTATTTGCGCCTGCTTTAAGCTCTTCACGGTTATAGTGGGCAATCCAAAGGGGATAATCGTCATAATAGCCTTCCAAATAATCTTTATAAAAACTTAAACCGGTATAAATAATGGGCTTTACATGTGTTTTAGTTTGCACATGGTTTAAAAAATTGTGCAACTGGTTGCGCATAGCTGCTGGCGCCACGCCGTCCAAACGCTCAATATCTACCACGGCGGGCAAATCGCCGCTTTCGATCTTAACATTTTGCAGGAAGAAGCGAGCCTGCCATAGGCCATTTTTTTTCGGCCTGAAAAAATGGTAAGCGCCGCAACGGATACCTACTTTCGGTGCTTCGCGCCAGTTACGCTTAAAGTACGGATCAACAGTAAGCAAACCCTCTGTTGCTTTAATGAAAGCGAAGGTGATGTGTATATGATCTTCTTTCATGGCTTTTACTTTGGGCCAGTTTATTTTACCCTGCGCGTAAGAAACATCAATGCCATGTATATGGTAACGTGTGGGTATACGTATGCCAAAACTTTGATAAGTACGGTAATGCGACGATGACCCTAAATCGCTAACCCAGCGCCAGGATGAAGCAAAGAATTTAAGTATATAGCCATAGTAGAAAGGCGATAATAAAATGAGCAATACAGTGATAGCAATAACTTTCCACCGAAAAACGTTAGCCCCAATATTTTTAACAGCCTTATTGTTTTTTGAAATTTTAGATTTAGCCGAAGGTTTTGAAGTAGCCACTTCTCTTTTTTTGAGCAATTGTCCGGGTGATGTCTTACGTGGTGGCACATGTAAAAATACAGTTATTTAGAAATAATGAGCTTAAATTAATAGGCATCACATTGGATGGTGATGAAGCTATATTTTAAAAGATAGGCTATATAAAGGAAAAAGTTCCTATTAAAGGAACTTTTGTTAACTATCTTATCCGCTTAACTCTATTAAAAAATGGAATCTATATTAACCTAAAGCCTGGTTAACCAGGCTTTAGGTTAGCGACTTATCTGTTTGAGGTATTGTCTAACTGGGGTCGGTTGGTAGCAGTGGCTGCGGTGACTGTAATATCTCCTCGTGAGCCAATAGTGTAAATCTTACCACCAACAAATGCAACAGAACTGGTACCGTTGCGCGATATTACATTGACGGTAGGTGCCGATGGATACCGGGCAAACAACTCATAGGTACCAACAGGCACGGGCACAAAGCCCGAAGCGCCTTTGTAAGCTACATTTTCTGCTACCAATACATCAACACCTGTTGCTGCTAAGGTGTTATGCGCGTATAAACTCAAATTTGACGTGGCATTAGGAACGGTGTTTACAAACCGGACATAAGCTACATTGTAATCAACCGCCGGCAACTTATCTTCTATTAAAAAAGCATCTGATTTCTTGTTGGTGTACAAGCCACATAAATAAAGGGTGTAGATTTTGTTAGCCTCAACAATTCCGTTTAAAGATGTTATTGAAAGATCAGGATCTGCTGTTGCTGTTGACGGTAACCTGGCTTCAAAATTATAGGAGCCTGCTTTTAATACACTATAATTTGATGCCGGGTAAACACCCCCTGAATTAACTCCGCTTGTACTTTCTGTACCGGTAGCACTCAAGGCAGCAGAAACCTTAGTTCCGCTTGCATAAAAATTTACGGAAGGCGCGTTTACACCAAAATTAAAATATTTGATTTGGGGGCTACCGGCTTCAATATTTTGATCAATAACCTGTACACCATTTTTTTTACACGAATATAAAAGTGTTGTTAGCAGCAACGCTACTAACACTATTTGTAGTTTTTTCATTTAATTAAGATTAAAGCTCACTTCTGGGTAATCCACATTTCTTTGGTATGATAGTCACGCTCTAAAGCACCTATCTTCTGCAATGATGGTATATTCCATACGTATTCTGATGCGTAACGAGGCCTGATACGATAGGCAGGCTTTCCACTATTATCTGCGTATAAGGTAGTAGGAAATACATAGCCTAAAAATACCTGGTTACCTGTAACAGGATCAGGCTCTGTGTAATGATATCTGCGCAGGTCCATCCAGGTTTCAATAAAGCCCCAGCCCCAAAGTGCAATATACTTTTGACACATAATTTGCGAAAGGGTCAAATTAGCCGCAGTTGGTAATATGTTTGGTGAAGCCAGGTAAGCTGCTTTCTCTGCTGGTGTAATTTGCGTGGGCGTGCCGCCAATATCTGCGTTGGTTGCGTTAACATAGTCTATGTGTGCCGATACCGCTTTGGTATAGGCGTCTAAGGCTGTTGCCCTGTCCCCTTTTTTATAGGCCGCTTCGGCTTTTATAAATTGCAATTCGGCATAGGTCATGATCGGGTACCTGCTTTTATCGTCAAACAGATATTTAGTGGGCGAGCCAACCACGGGTATGGCGGCATAACCTGCCAGGTTTAAGGGTTGCTGCGCGGTAGCAATACCCGTTATACCACTTCCGGTAACCAACCCCCTGTAAGTACCGTCGGGCGAAGGGGAAAGCATCCGCTTCTTGCGAGGATCATCCACACCACCAAATTGTGTCCCGTCCATTAATGCTGTTATAAATGCTGTTTGGCGGTAAGAGGTATAGTTATCGCGCGTTGGACCAATAAAATTACGGTCATCATTTGATACACCGGTATATTTAACAGCAGCGTCATCAGCACTATTCGCAAATGATTTGTTAACCGCATCAATCACCGCATCAGCATTGTACACAGATGTTTTATTACTATAATGATTGAGGTTAATGGCCAGCAGTCCATAAGCAAACTTCAACCACTTTGATCTGTCACCCTTGTATACAATATCTGTTTTACCTAAAAATGCTGCATCAACAGCGCCATCGGTACGCTGAAGGTTTGCTATAGCCAAATTTAATAAGCGACGTACTTCGTCATAAGCAAATTCTTGTGTATCATAATTGAATGATGTTTTGGTGGGATCTGGCGTAAAAGCTTCCTTAATAATAATCTCACCATGTATATCGGTTAAATTCTGCCAATCCCAAGCCTTGATTACCTGCGCTACACCCAATAGGTCCCAGCGCTGCTCTGCTTCGGCTTTTTTGGTCATATCTAATAGGTTTTGGCCATGGTCAACATAAACGGTGCGCCAAAGCATACCGCCATTGTCAGACGGAGGCAAATCGTAGCCTTGCAGATCCCAAGTCAAATTACTCGAACTCGTTAGTGTGAAGTTTTGTATATAACGGCTTATTTGACGGCCGTCGTAAACAGGGCCTGTTGCCATCCAGCTTAAAATGGGCGACAAATACAGATTTGCTGTTACTGATGTAGGTGCATTGGGGTTGGTATTAACATCCAGGTATTTTTTACAACCGCTTGCCGAAATAAGGCATATGGCTATTAATATATATATCTTTTTCATTATGTTATTTTTATAAGCTTACTCTGATACCGAAATTTAAACCCAAAGGAATTGGGAAGTTACCATAATCAATACCTACTGCACCCGAACCACCCACAGCGGCTGTATTGCCATTTACTACGGGGTCGAGGCCGGTATAATTTGTGATCAGGAACAGGTCTGTTGCAGTTACAAACACGCTGGCTGTTTTAACAAATTTTTGCCTTTTAATGAGCCTGGTCGGTAAGGCATAGTTCAAAGTAACATCTCTTAACCTTATCCAATTAATGTTTTTTTCGATAAACAGTTCCTCGCTCATATTAGTGTAGTAGCCGTTTTGATAGTATGGGGTAACAGCGATATTATTTACTGTTGGGTTAGCGCTGTTTTCTTTACCATCTTGTAGTACACCACCAATAATGCGCGATTGCAGGCGATCTTCAGTCAGGGTACTTAAACCTACGGTAGTTAAGAAATGCTGAGTGGCATTTAATACATCTCCACCTTTTCTAATGTCGAGCAGGAAGTTTAATGACCATGCTTTGTAACTAAATGTATTAGTTAAACCTATGCTAAATTTCGGATTACGGTCGTATCCGTTATTGGTGTACAAAGTAGAACGAACGGGTAAACCAGTACCGGGGTTAATTAAGAGCTGCCCGTTATTATTGCGCAAATAGAACTGCCCGGTTATACCACGTGTGGAATTGCCAACGATGTTACCGGTACGTATGTTAGCATACAAATTAGCATCAGAAACATATGATTCGGGTATACCGTTAGGTAAAGATTTTACGATAGTTCGGTTTGCCGCAAAATTGGCAAGAATGTTCCAGTTAAAGTTTTCACTCTTGATAGGATCTCCACGCAAGGTAATTTCTAAACCCTTACTAAGCGTTGCAGCACCATTCAAGTTAAATAATACAAACCCTGTTGCATAACTGCCACGTATGTCGTTTACAATTTGATCGGTAGTTGTTTTCCGGTATACCGTTAAGTCTAATCCTAATCTATCATTTAAAAAGCTAAGTTCGGTACCTAACTCAAACGCCTTTGCAAACTCTGGCCGTAAGTTTGGATTTGGACCGGTAAGGCCATAGCCATATCCTCCGCCAACCGTTGTTTTGCTTTCCAAAGAAGATTCATAAGCGTAGGGCCTGGCATCTTTACCAACAGCTGCGTAAGCCGCACGAAGTTTACCTGATGTAAAAAACTTTTTTAGAGCAGGAACAGCATCGGTAAATACGAAACTACCCGAAACACCCGGATAATAGAAAGAATACCGCTCAATTGGTATAGTTGATGTCCGGTCGTTTCTCAATGTCCCGGTTATGTATAAATAATCTTTGTAATTTAAGGATGCCTGACTAAAAAAGCTTGCCAACCGACGCTGCGTAATCGTAGTTTTATTACCCCTGCTTGTACTAAGCGTGTTATTTAATGATACAAAGTTAGGGTCGTAGAAATTTTCACCGAAACCGGCATCAATGGTCGATTTCAGGTCTTGCATAGAATAGCCGACAAAACCGCTTATGGAAAGATCTTTAGCTAATTTTTGAGTGGTTAAACTCAGGATGTTTTGCAGGTTAAAATTGCGGGTATTATCATTAGCTACATCTATAGTTCCGCCTCTTGAATATCCCGCACGACTTTCGGGGTGCCTAACCAGCACTAAATGGTTACTATAGGCATCTATACCTACATTGGTTTTTAAACTAAGCCATTTAACCGGCGTAATAATTAAAGCCAGGTTACTGAAGATACGGTTGTTTTTAGTGTTATTGATGTTTTTGTTGATGCTGAAGTATGGGTTGTCAACCTCGGTAGCCACAAGTCCCGGAGCTAAGGCCAGGTATCGCCTGGTTCCTGACGGGGTTAAAAAGTTTTGAGCATCATCCGTTTGAGGCCAGTCGAGCAAACCAATTAACGGTCCTATGTTTCCTTTTAAAGGCTGGTCGTTATTGGCATATTCATAGTTCATGCTCAAATCGGCCTTCATCCATTTGTTTAAAGTAGCCTGCGTAGCACCAGTAACATTAATACGATCGTATAGTGAACCCGGAACAACACCGTTTTGGTTGGTATAAGAAGTGGAAATCCGGTATGTAGCCTTATCGCTACCGCCCGAAAGAGCCAGGTTGTGTTTTTGCGTGAAGCCGGTTTGAAAGAAATTACCAACATTGTCATAAAACTTAGTATCGGCCGGATATTGAGGACCAAAATATTCATACGCGCCAGATAGCGATGAAATAGTATTGCCCACACCATTGGTACCTAAGCCAAAAGTGTTTTGAATTTCGGGTTTTGTGCGTAGCTTTTCGAGCCTGAAACTATTGCTGTAATCAATTCTTCCCTCTCCCGGTTTACCCCTTTTTGTGGTAATTACAATGGCACCGTTGGCGGCATCAATACCATACAAAGCCGAAGCTTCAGGACCTTTCAACACCACCAAACTTTCTATATCCTCGGGATTAATGTCAGATGCACGGTTGGTGAAATCTACACCACGGTTACTAAAAGCTGTAGTTGCACTATTGTCAGACACTAATGCTGTGGTGTTTAATGTTTTATTATCGATAGGTAAGCCATCAACCACAAACAACGGTGAGTTACTGCCGCTTATAGAACTAACGCCACGTATGGTAATGGAGGTAGAAGCTCCCGGAACACCGGAAGAACTATTAACTTCCACCCCTGCTACCCTGCCTTGTAAGGAATTAATGAAGTTTTCACGCTGGGTGCCGGCTATATCTGCACCTTTAACCGTTTGCTGCGAGGTACCTAACGACCGTTTTTGGGTGGTACGGCCTAATGCTGTAACCACAACCTCGTTTAAGCTCTTTGCATCTGTGCTTAATTGAACGTTGATAACAGCAGAGGTGCCCACAGTTTGATCCTGCGTTAGGTAACCTACGAATGAAAAGGTAATTACCTGGTTAGGGCTGGCTGTAATTCGGTAACCCCCATCAATACTTGTTTGAGTACCTCCGGCAGCACCTTTAATTTTAACGGTGACACCCGGTAAAGGAAGTCCGTCGTCGGCAGCGGTTACCTTTCCTGTAATAGTTTGACTTTGGGCTTCAACATGTGTAAGCCCAATATACAAGAGAAATAAAAAAATCGGTAAAAGTTTCTTCATACATGAATGGTTAATATATTTCGGACGTGTTATAAAAAAGCGCTTTGAATGATTATTGTTGATTTCGCTTTTAATTTTAAGATTAATGGTAAATTTTTAAGTTAATATTCTATTTTAAATTTGGTGAACCCTTATAATAAGAGATGAGATATATTACTGATTGTGTTAATATTAACTAAATATACTATTAGCTGTTCATAGCTATTAATTGAGTTAAATTATTAAAAAAAATTAAATTCTGTCGAGCAATTTGCCTATGAAGTTGCTTATTTTTAATTAAAAATACAAACAATGCCTATTTTCGTACAAAAAAGTTACGTTAAAAGAATTATAACAATTGGTAATGCTTCGATAATACAAACTTAACTTCATTAAAAATATAGCATTCCAACATTCGCTTATAGGCATAGCTTTAAGATAAAGTTTTAACAGACCTGTAGAATACCGCTTTATTATGCACCGTAAAAAATTTATCGCTTCGTTTATACCGTTAACAATTGCCGCATCATCAATTAAAAGCAAGTCGTCGCTTAGTTACAATAAGAAGATAAAATTACCACCTTACCTTAAAACAGGCGACTGCATAGGTATTACCTGCCCGGCAGGCTATATCTCTGCCGATGCCATAAGGCCTGCCGTTGAATTAATGGAAAGCTGGGGCTTTAACATTGAGATCGGAAAAACTGTAGGCAAAAGACACTTTACTTTAGGCGGTACTGACGAAGAACGGACGGCCGACTTGCAATATATGCTTGATGCACCTCATATAAAAGCCATAATGTGTGCACGAGGTGGGTACGGTGTGGTACGTATAATAGATCAATTGAATTTTGACGGATTAATGCAACACACTAAATGGGTAATTGGATTTAGCGACATTACAGTTTTACATAACCATATACACAGCAATTGTAATTTAGCTACAATACACAGTAAAATGTGCAATAGTTTTCCTGTTAATTGGTCGTTAGCCGAACCTATACAAGCAGACAACATTTTATCTATTAAGCAAGCCCTGGTGGGTGATAGTATGATTTACAAAACCTTACCCTCCAGCTTTAATCGCTTGGGTACAGTTACAGCACCATTAATAGGTGGAAACCTGAGTTTGCTTGCCAGTTTAACCGGGAGTAAATCAGACATTAACACAAAGGGTAAGATACTTTTTATAGAAGATACCGGTGAATACCTCTATAACATTGACCGTATGATGTATAACCTCTTGCGGAGCAAAAAATTGGAAGGTTTAGCAGGGCTTATTGTTGGTGGTTTTAAATTAAAAGCCGACGATGCTGACGAAGAGTTTGGAGGTACCTTGCAAAGCGTTGTCATGGAAAAAGTCAAAAACTTTGATTTTCCTGTCTGCTTTGAATTTCCTGTGGGCCATCAGAAAAATAATTTTGCACTAAAATGTGGCGTTGTTCACACATTGCAAGTATCTGAAAATGGCGCTATTTTGCAATCAAAATTGTAATGTAAATAATGTGGAACATCAGAATCGAAAGCAAACTTATTATAAAGGAAACTTTATAGGCTTTTCTTTGCATAAAATAAGTTTGAATACCTGAGAGATTTATTAATGTGAAGCACTGTTTGATTGCATAAAAATATTTCCGACGTAGTGCTTTTACCAGCTGAAAAGCCGATATAAAAGGAGTATTTTAAACCGACAAACCCCCATAAGCGGCAATACCTTTTACATAAAGACGATATATTTAAGTATACCTGCTTTATCGTAAAAGGAGCTGCCAATACTTTCGCTATAGACGAAAAAGGATTTCAAAAAATCATGCACTTTAAGGCGTTTTTCTAAAAAAAATAGCCTTTAAATACATGCTTTACCTTATCTTCAAGCTTTTAAATCAAGAGTCATATAATGATAAATCGCCGCAAGTTTTTGCTGAAAAGTACCATAGGTACATCTGGAATATTATTGGGTGTTAATGCACTTGGAAAAACCATTGAACTTAAATCCGCTTCAAATTATCCAATTGTTATTTCTACTTGGGATTTCGGAATTCCGGCTAACCAGGCGGCCTGGAAAGTGCTTTCTAAAGGTGGCAGGGCATTGGATGCGGTAGAAGCCGGTGTACGAATTCCTGAAGCAGACCCTAAAAACCATAGCGTTGGAGCCTCGGGTTACCCCGATCGCGACGGTCATGTAACCCTTGATGCCTGTATTATGGACGAGAAGGGTAATTGCGGAGGGGTAGCCGCTATGGAATATATTGATCACCCCATATCGGTAGCACGTATGGTTATGGAAAAAACACCACATGTGCTGCTTGTTGGCGAAGGTGCTACCCAATTTGCGCTTGAGAATGGGTTCAAAAAGAAACAACTGCTTAATGATGAATCAAAGAAAGCGTGGCAGGAATGGCTAAAAACCTCAAAGTATCAGCCTGAAATCAATGTTGAGAATAAGTATTACACGCCTCAAAAACTTCCAGGCAATCAGTATAATCACGATACCATTGGCATGCTGGCGCTTGATGCAGCAGGAAATATATCTGGCGCTTGTACTACGAGCGGTATGGCCTTTAAGTTACATGGCCGCGTTGGCGACAGCCCCATTATAGGTGCCGGTCTTTTTGTTGATAATGAAGTGGGCGGTGCAACTTCAACAGGTGTAGGCGAAGAAGTTATAAGAAATGTAGGCAGCTTTTTGGTGGTTGAGTTAATGCGACAAGGTTACACACCCGAAAACGCGTGTAAAGAAGCCGTTAACCGTATCATTAAAAAGAACCCAGAAAAAGCAAAAAACCTGCAAGTAGGCTTTTTAGCGCTGAATAAAAAAGGCGAGTATGGTGCTTATGCCATACAAAAAGGATTTTCTTACGCTGTTTGTAATTCAGAAAAACAGGACACTTTAATTAAAGGACAAAGCATCTATTAAAACTAACAAATGATACGCCTTGAAATATGCGCTAATTCATTAACCTCAGCGTTGACGGCCAAGGCCCCCCGTCCTAAAAACTTTAGGCAACTTATTTAACTTACCGGTTCAAAAGAATACCACAGCTAAGCGCACTTTTAATAACCAAATACTTTTAGAGATGTAAAAGCGGGCACAGAAGAGGAGGAACTTAAAACTGACAATACAGACTCTAATATTGTAAAAGAGTTAATTAGCATTACAGAAAGTATATGTTAACCCAGAAAGACAAAGAGCCCATTATTTAACGGCCTCTTGTCTTTCAATCTATTGAGCTATGGTAAAAGATTTAGTAAGTTTAGTACTGGCCGAATTGTCGCCTACATGCAATTGATAGATACCAGGATACAAGCGCCACTTATGGCTTTTCATATCCCACTTTTGCAGTTCTTTGACTGGTATTGTTAAGTTTACTGTTTGCTGTTGCCCTTGCGATACCGTAATCCGCTTAAAGGCTTTTAACTCTTTAACCGGCATCCGTTCTAAGTTTGGGTACTGTATATAGGCTTGTACAACTTCATCGGCATCAATTTTACCGGTGTTATTAACAGTAACAGAAAAAGTTAGGCTATCTTTTAACACATATTTTTGCTTTGGCACATCTTTCCAGTCATAGTTAAATGTGGTATAACTTAGGCCGAAGCCGAAAGGATACTGTACCGCCCCTTTGAAATAACGGTAAGTTCTACCCTTCATGGCATAGCTATCATAAGCAGGCAGGTCGGTTTCATTTTTATAAAAAGTAAGAGGTAAGTGGCCCGAAGGCGATACTTTGCCAAAAACCAGATCGGCAAGTGCGTTACCACCTTGCTCACCGGGGTACCATGCTAATATAATGGCATCGGCATAGGGCTCTATAGCTGCAATGTCAACATCACTTCCTGCTGTAACCACTGCAATTATGGGCTTGTTGGGCACACCCTTTCTTAGGGCTCTCATAAAGGCGATATTACCTACGGGTAAACTGAGGTTGGCTTTATCGCCACCAGTAGCCGATAAAAATGCATCTCCAGCCTCACCCTCCAACACGGGTGATAAGCCAATTACAGCAACGGTTACATCGCTGTTACCAGCTGCCCAAATACCACCAAAATGGGTGGTATCGGTATAATTGCTCCCCAAGTCATATTCTACCCGGGTATCCAAACCTACTGCAGCGGTAATGCCTTCCACAAAATCAACCATTTTACTGCTAACGCCGTGATAGCTACCTACTAATGCATCAAGCGATGCCGCGTTTGTTCCTAAAACTGTTATACTGCTATAGTTACTCTTTTTGAGTGGTAAAACATTGTCTTTGTTTTTTAGCAACACCATGCTCTGTTGTGCAACTTTACGGGCCAGCGCAATGTGCGATGAATTACTTATGCTATCGGCTCCGTAATAAGCGTATTTACTGCTTTTAGGATCATCAAAAAAGCCAAGCTTAAATTCGGTTCTTAAAATTTTGGATAAAGCATTATCCACTTCTTTTTCCGTTATTAAACCTTGTTTTATGGCTTTAATAACTTGGTTTTGCAATATAGATGAGCAATCGAGACTAATACCAGCTTTAATGGCGGCGGCGGCTACTTCAACACCATTTTTCATGGTTTTATGCCTTAGGTAAATGTCATCAAGTGCGCCACAATCGGTAACCACATGCCCTTTAAAGCCCCATTCTTTTAAAAGAATATTCTTAAGATAAGAATCACTGGTCGAATTTGGCTCCCCATTTACCCTGTTATAAGCCGTCATTACCGACTCAACATGATTATCTACTAATGCTTTAAAAGCATACAGGTAAGTATCACGCAGGTCCTTTTCATCTACTAAGGCGTTAAATTCATCGCGGGTTGCTTCGGGGCCACTATGTGCCACAAAATGCTTTGCGGTTGCAGCTGTTTTTAGATGCAACAGATCGTTACCCTGCATTCCCTTTACATAATTTATGCCCATGCGCGATGTAAGAAATGGATCCTCCCCATAAGTTTCTTGCCCCCTGCCCCAGCGCGGATCGCGAAATATATTGATGTTAGGCGACCAGAACGTTAAACCCATGTATTGCAAATGTCGGTCTTGCTGTATGGCCAAGTTATATTTGGCGCGTGCTTCTGTAGATATGACATCGCCCACCTGTTGTATTAAATCTTCATTAAAAGTTGCTGCCATACCTATAGCCTGCGGAAAAATAGTGGCTTCGCCGGCGCGCGCAACGCCATGTAAACCCTCGTTCCACCAATTGTAAGCCGGTATACCCAAACGGTCGACTGCCTTACTCCGGTAACCCAGTAAAGATGCTTTTTCTTCCAGCGTTAAAGTGCTTATCAGCGATTTTACCCGGGTATCTAAAGGTTGCCGCGCATCTTTGTAAACAGGCAGAGTTTGTGCATAACTAAAACAACTAATTGCCGTGAACGCAAACGCACCAATGGCCTTTAAAGTGATTTTTTTTGCAGGAAATAAAAGTATCATAAGTATGCATTGAGGTTTGCAGTACTCCTATGGTTAATACAACTAAAGGAGAAGTAACGTGATGATAGAATTGAAAGCTAAATTACTATTTCAAAAATTAGCTTACAGGTAATTAAATTAAAAAGCCAGTCTGTGGTTACAGACTGGCTTTTTAGATCATGAAAAAACTACTTTACATCCCAAAATATTTTGGTGGTGCGTGTGTCTTTAGATTTAACAGCGCCGTAGTTCGTATTGAATCCCGTTTCAACACTTGGATAAATCAACCTGGTTGGAGGTAAAGGGAAATTTGAGTTTTGCGCGACAAAAGTTAGCTGCGGATACTTGGTGCGGCGGTATTCAGACCAAGCTTGGTCGGCCTGTAGTAAACCGAAATTCAACCATTTCTGAATCCATATTTTAGCCAGTTTATCGGTCGACGTTCCTGTATAAGCAACAGTTGGTGCCGCCAAAAAGGTATTTACATCAGCAGCCGATGGTGCACTTACTTTTACACCGCTTGGCGAAATGCTATTCAGGTAATAATAAAATGATACTGATTGAGCAACAGCAGTGTTGTAAGCTGTAGCAGCAGATGCACTTGAACCCCAGCGCTCAAACGCCTCGGCCTTTAAAAAGTTAACCTCCGGAGCAGTAATTACAATACCCGGCAGTTTAGAGTTATTCAAGAATGTTGTTGAATCGATGATGGCAAATTTTGTACGCTCGGTGGTTTGTTGCTCTGCAGTAAACGTTATAGGCATTGCCTTATATGTTGGGTTAGGCGTAAATTTGCCTCCGGCAGTTTGACCATATTTATCGAATATGACTGGTATGCGCGGATCATTAGCCGGTGCCATTACAGTATTTAGCATGTAATCGGGCGCAGAGTAACTGTTAATTTCAGTTAATGCACTTAACGGTGTATTGGTATAGTTAGTTAACGGCTGTAACAAAACATCATTACTTGCAGGTGAGTAACTCGCACTTCCTCCACCATCTATTAATGGATATTCTGCGCTATTGTTTAGCATGGTTGTTACTGCGGTGCGTGATGTAGCTTCATCTACAAATGAAGTACGCATGAGCATACGCAAACGAATAGAGTTAGCATATCTTCTCCATTTATCCGTGCTGCCGGTCAACAAAATATCCTGCTTACTAAAAGATGCGGATACATTAGCAGGTAAGCTTGCAGTTTTAAAAAATGTTGCTGCATCATTTAATCCTGCTATAAAAGTAGTGTATAACGTTTTGGCATCGTCAAACTTAGGGTCTTTAATAGCGTTGTTTGTTTCAAGGCTTCCAGCTTCAGTAAACGGAATATCGCCCCAGGCATCAATCATTTTTGAAGCTTGGTCATACAAGAATATTTTTGCTGCCTGCATAAATACTTGTTGGTTTGCCTGCTCGGCGGCGGGTAATGCATTAAACGTTTTTTCCATTGTTCTGTAAATAGCCATGGGCCCACTGCCATTACCAGCCGGATAATAAAAATCTGACCAGTAATTACCGGTATAATTATCATTTTGCTGGTAAACGGTATTGCCAATATCGAAAGTAGCCGTTTGTGAATATACTGCTGCGTGCGGCATTAAATACGTACGCTGATTCCAATAGGCAGGTCTAACCCTGTCGCTGTTTAACATTGCGGTAAACAATGTAGACAAACTGGTTTGTGAAGTTAATTCCGGATTATTGAATTGCTTTTCGAGGCTTTTTTTGCATGAGCTGAATGTTACAAACAGCACAAGTAGCAAGCTTATGTTTATAAATACTTTTTTCATCATTATAAATATTTGATGGCTAATTATTAAAAGGTAACATTTAGAGAAGCACCATAGCTGCGTGTTGCCGGTAAAGATCCGTTATCAACACCCTGGCTATACCATTGACTACCAATCAAAGTTTCCGGATCAAGGTTTTTAAGTGTTCTGTAAATGTATAACAGGTTTCTTCCTATCAACGAAAATCTTACATTGCTTACGTGCAATTTGCTTGAAACGCTTCTAGGTAATGTATAACCTAATGTCAATTCTCTTAACTTAATATAGTTATTTTTGTAAATAGCCCCTTCTTCGTTTAAAGACTCATCGCTGCCTGCTGCAAATGAATTAAAGTAGTACGAAGCAGCATCCAATATCTTAGTGTTTGGCTGCCCATTTGCGTTTACTCCTGGTAATATCACACCATCATGGTAAAGTTTTTGACCGGCAGGGCCAGCTGTTGCACCGCTGGCAACCTGCACGTAGTTAGTACCGTCTATATAATAGCTTAGACCACCGTGCTCAGCATCACGATATTGTAAAGTACTTTCGTACATACCAGCCGAAATACCATACTTAAGTGGTGTTGATACTATTTTGCCACCAAAGCGGTAATCGGTCAAAACAGTTAAGGAGAAGTTTTTGTAATCAAATGTATTTGTTAAACCACCAGAGATTTTTGGTAAAATATTACCGGCCTTTTTGTAAGTCTTATCAATAATATAATATCCATCGGCATCTACTTTTTTATTGCCGTTATTATCAGTAGCCACCGGATAAACATAAATATTACCTATATCTTCTCCAGGTTTAACTACGATTTGAATACCGCTGTTTTCTAGATTGGCATAAACAATCTGGCTAACACCTTCTAAAGAATAAACTTTAGAGCGGATCCTACTAAAGTTTAAGCGGGTTTGCCACTTAAAAGCGCCCACCAATGGACGACCGTTTAATCCTATTTCAACCCCTGTATTACCAATTTCTCCTGCATTTACAATTTGGCTCGACTGGCCGTTTGTAGGTGCCACCTGTAAACTCAATATTTGATTTTTAATCCTGTTTTGGTAATAGGTAAAATCGAGGCCAAACCTGTCGTTAAACATTCTTGTTTCTAAACCAAATTCAGTCTCATGCTTTTTCTCAGGCATCAGGTTATTGTTACCAAAATTGGAGTTGGGTATAGAAACTTGGGCAACTGAACCGTTATTAGTTTGTAACGAGGTTTGTGCATACAGCACATTAGCCCTGTAATTGGCAGCAGGGTTACCCACCACACCGTAAGACGCTCTTAACTTACCATACGATAAGAAAGAAGGTAAGCTATTTTTAAATGCGTCGGTAAATACAAAGCTGCCACTTACCGATGGATAAAAGTAACTGTTGTTTTTTGGAGGTAATGTAGAAGCCGATTCCTGACGTACTGTACCTTCTAAAAATAGATAGTTTTTATAGGTTAAGTTAAGTATACCAAAAAAGCCATATTTTAAAAATGACTGACGAGTATAAGTCGTATTCAGCAAGCCATAAGAGTTATTCAACGAGAAAAAGTTTTCAGAAACTAAGCCTTGACTTGTTGCCGAAGTTTCATCTTTATAGCGTTCGCTGCGCGATGTGAAACCACCACTTAACGAGAAATTAAAATCTTTGGTTAGATTATCAGAATATGTTAATAATGCATCTCCATACACAACAGAATAAATACCCGTGCTTACATTAAAATTACCAGTACTGTTACTTACCGGATTAAACGCTACAGGGTACTGATTGTAACCTTTTTCTTCTACACTTCTGCCTGTATAATCCTGACCAATACGTCCCCTAAACCTTAAGTGCTTTAAAACATCCCAATTTAAGGTAGCACTTGTATATAAACGATTTTCATTTTCATCGTAAGTATTTTTTAAGGTAGTAAAGAAGTAATCGTACAAATTAGGACGTACGTTAAAAACGAATGCCTCACTTGGGTTGCGTGCAGTTTGATTGAACGGTACAAATGCATATCCTTGAGAAGTTTGATATTTATCTAATATCAGATTCATATCTTCTTCACGTCCGAAAAACCCGTCAAATGACTGAGCTAACCTGTTCGTTTGATATGGTCTGTTATGCGTTAAAGTGTTTACGTAGTTTGCAACAATGTCTACGCTAACCGTTTTACTTAATTTTAAACCACTGTTTAAGCCAAAGGTATTCCTCTGTTGGTTTGATTCTCTTTGGATGCTGTTATAATCAAGCCTTGATGCCGAAATGCGATAATCAGCATTGTCAGTTTGGTTTGATAAGGAAACATTTGCCTGAGAACTAAAACCATTCCTGAATATGTTTTTATAATTATCGGGTTGTGGAGAGTAAGAACGAATAGATCCATCCCACCAACGCACTTGCTGTCCTTCCATCTTAGGACCAAAGTTGGCATATGCCCTAAAATTGGGTCTAACACCGTTTGGCGATGCCGCATCTGGAATCCAACCTTCTTCTGTCGCCCCCACAGCTAAATTTGTAGCCCTGTCATAACCCTGGCCATAAACATTTTGAAATTTGGGCATAAAAGCGGCTTGCTCCATGGTACCAACATAATTGAAGGCAACCTGCGGACCTTTACTTTTTGAACCTTTTTTTGTAGTAATTATAATAACACCGGCATTAGCGTCAGAACCGTATAAAGAGCTCGCTGCAGCACCCTTAAGTATATTAAGGCTCTCAATATCCTGCGGGTTAATATCTAATATACCATTACCTCTAATACGCTGATCATCATAAAACCCGCCGTTGTTTCTACCATTTGGTCCATATTGATTTTCGCTTCTGATGATAACCCCATCTACTACATATAAAGGTTGCTGTTGAAATCCTAAAGATGTAAGACCACGTATTTGTATGTTAACAGCGCTGCTTGCGCCACCAGGAGCTGTAGTTACTTGCACACCGGCAGCTTTACCGTACAAGGCTGAACCAAAGTTTGTAGCACCTGCTTCTGTAATTTCTTTACCGGTAACGGTACTTGTTGCATACCCTACCGCACGTGCCTGACGCTTGATACCAAATGAGGTAACTACCACTTCATTTAAGCTGTTAGACGATGGGGTTAAGGTTATCGAAATCGATGTTTTACCACCAACTGGCACTTCTTTAGATTGATAACCTATATAAGATATCACCAAAGTTGCATTCTCCGGAGCAGTGATTTTAAACACGCCGCTCGGATCGGTCATAGTGCCGGCACTACTACCTTTCACTTTGACCGAAACGCCTGTAAGCGGCTGGCCTTTCTCATCCATTACTGTTCCCGAAATGTTTATATCGGCGAAGGATGTTTTATTAAGAGCTTTAGTTATTGTAAGACCGTTGCCATAGTGTGCTTTTACAGCCGCTTTAGCATCAGTTTTTACAAGAAACACGCCCGCAAATACGAGGCCCGTCGTTAACGATAGCATCGTTGACCCATATTTGCGCGAAATACCTTTTTGGTAAAATTTCATTTTCATACTAATACATTGATTGAGTTTAATAATTAAAAATTTTTGTGATGATAATCATCACTGCATTATCGACATATAGGAGTGTCGACTTAATGAGGCTTAAGGTATTGCGTCTTTCATCTTACTGCTCTTAAGGTGTATTTTATACTTTGATAACTTGCTTCGAAACGCTAAATGGTTGAAATGCTAATTCAACAAGCTCTTTATTTATCATTTTAAGTTTGTAAATGCTTTCTCGGTATGAAATTCTCATTTTTACAACCTTAAAAGCGGCTTATGTTAAGAATAGATAAGTTTAATTTAAAATGATTGTCTAAAATAAGTTATTAATTCTCTGAAAAGCAAAAACTTTTTAAAAATTTAAAAAAGTCTTTTTTATTTATTAAAAATGGCTAATTATGTAAAATATAAAATCTGCAATGCCCGAAATAAAGTCCTCCATTTTGAATACGAATGCTAAAGCCATTAAAAGTTTATATTATAATGAGTCTTTAACAAGCACCGAAGTAAGTGCTCACATTGGTAAAAGCATACCTCACACCATTAAGGTTCTAAATGAGTTAATTGCCGATGGCTATGTAAAAGAAAATGGTTATGCTATTTCAAGTGGCGGTCGTAAACCTTTGCACTACTCCCTAATTACTGATACGCATTTTATATTATCAGTAGCCATGAATCAGTATAGTATGCAACTGGTGTTTATGGATATGAACAATAACTTTATCACAGCGCTTGCTCAACATCAGCTTAATACTGCTACTTTAAAAGTTGATTCTTTATTTAACCTTATCAACGATTACGTTAAGAGTTCGGCTATAGAAAAAAACAAAATTTTAGGCCTGGGCTTAACTATGCCAGGCTTTATTGACACTGCTAAGGGTATTAATTATACTTTCTTGGATGTACAGGGCCAATCGTTGGTAGATTACTTGCAACATCAACTTCTATTGCCGGTGTTTTTAGAAAATGATTCAACAGCAATAGCCCTGGGCGAATTAAAGTTTGGTATTGCCATGCATCAAAAAGATGCGATGATAGTTAACCTGGGTTGGGGTATTGGCTTGGGTATGATCATGGATGGTAAAATATTCAGGGGGCATAGCGGTTTAGCCGGCGAATTTAGCCACATCCCATTAGTTAAGAACGGAAAGCTTTGCACCTGCGGTAAACATGGCTGCCTTGAAACCGAAGCATCATTTATAGCTACCATTGGTAAAGCTAAAGCCGAGCTTAATTTAGGTCAGATAAGCAGCCTATCCAGTTACGAGGAAATTGATGCCAATGCGATAATGACAGAAGCCATAAAAGGCGATGTATTATCGGTAAAGCTGATTTCGGAAGCCGCTTACAACGTTGGGCAAGGCATTGCTATACTTATTCACATCTTAAACCCGGCATCAATCGTATTGAGTGGCATAGGCAGTATGGTGGGTAAATTGTGGCTGTCCCCTATTCAGCAAGCTATAAACGAGCATTGTATTCCGCGCCTGGCGCATGACACCGAACTGCTGGTATCTAATTTAAACAGTAAAGCTCAAATTATCGGCGGTGGTGCATTGGTTGTAGAAAATATAGGTAAGCCTTTGCAAGCAAAGATGAATGCTTTAAAAAAAGAGTTATCCGTTGATCTTTAATATATAATTATGTTCAGTAGCATGACATCCGGTACTAAACTCAGTTTAACAGTAATGCTTATTTATGCCTTGGCTTTTAATGTGCAGGCACAGGTACACGAAGTTTCTAAAAAGTACCAGGCACCCATAGATGTACTGGTGCAAAAAAAGCTTGCTAACTGGCAGGATCTTAAGTTTGGACTATTTATGCACTGGGGCACTTACAGCCAATGGGGTGTGGTAGAAAGCTGGAGCATTTGTCCGGAAGATGAAGGCTGGACTCAACGCAAAGGCCCGTATGGTGCTAATTATAATGAGTACAAGCAAGCTTACGAAAACTTACCAAAAACTTTCAATCCGCAAAAGTTCAACCCCGAAAAGTGGGTAAAGGCTGCTAACGATGCCGGAATGAAATATATGGTGTTTACCACCAAGCACCATGATGGGTTTGCCATGTTTGATACCAAGCAAACCGACTATAAGATTACAGATCCTCAAACTGCTTTTGCATCTAACCCGCGGGCTAATGTTACCAAGGAGATATTTAATGCTTTCAGGAAGCAAAACTTTTTAATCGGCGCATACTTTTCTAAGCCCGACTGGCACTCGCCTTATTACTGGTGGCCATACTTTCCACCTAAAGACCGTAACGTTAATTATAACCCGGCTAAATATCCCGAAAAATGGAACCAGTTTAAAGAGTTTACCTATAATCAAATTCAGGAACTCATGACCGGGTATGGTGGTGTTGATATTTTGTGGTTAGATGGCGGATGGGTTAGGCCGCGCAAAACAATAGACACAACCATTGTTTGGCAGCGCGATATTAAGTTTAACCAAGATATTGATATGCCAAAAATTGCGGCCATGGCCCGGCAAAATCAACCTGGGTTAATTATAGTTGACCGTACAGTTGCAGGCCCTTACGAAAACTATACAACGCCTGAACAGGAAGTACCAACTCAGCCGCTCGATCATCCATGGGAGAGCTGCATAACTATGGGTAACTCCTGGAGCTATGTTCCGGGCGATCACTACAAGTCTACCAAAGAAATTGTACAGCTGCTTATTAAGATCGTATCAAGAGGTGGTAATCTGCTCATGAATATTGGCCCTGGCCCTGAAGGGGATTGGGACCCAGAAGCCTACAAACGCTTAGAAGGTATAGGAAAATGGATAAAAATAAATGGCGAAGGCATCTATGGCTCGCGGTCTATTGCTCCTTATTCAGATAACAATATTTATTTTACACAGTCAAAAAATCGAAAGGCAATTTACGCTTACTTATTAAGTGATACAGAAATGGTTACTATACCTGCCCAACTTCATGTCAAGCTCAACAATGCAAAAGGTATAAAAAGAGTAACCTTACTTGGCTTGGCACAAAACATTAAATGGGCACCAGTTTCTGACGGTATTGATCTTAGCATTCCGGAAAGCATACAAAAAAATAGCAGGTTAAAACAGGCTGCAGGTTTAAAAATAGAGTACAAATAATTATATATTATTTCACTACTTGAGTTTAACCTCATATAGATCATAAATACGATTTATAACTGTATAAAATTAACTTAACTAGTAAGCGCCTAAATCTCGCAACTATAGTTCACCAATACCCAATAAGAATCACCTACATATCTGAAAATTCATGTCACGTTTAAATCTTTTAGAAGAAACCCGTTACGAAAAGCTACATGTAACGGTATACCCCGATCAGCAAACTGCATCAAAACAGGTAGCAAGAAAAATTGCGGGCTTAATAAAGAGCAAACAAGATAGTGCACTACCTGCCGTGTTAGGCTTAGCTACCGGAGTAACTCCTATAAAGGTTTACCAGGAATTGGTAAGACTTCACCAAGAGGAGAACTTGAGCTTTAAAAATGTGATCACTTTCAACTTAGATGAGTACTACCCCATGAAGCCCGATGCTGCCCAAAGCTATGTGACTTTTATGAAGGAGAACTTGTTTAACCACATAGACATAGATCCTGCAAATATTCACATCCCCGATGGTACGCTCAACAAAGATGAGGTAGCTGCATTTTGCTTAAACTACGAAAAACAAATTGAGCAGTTAGGCGGGTTAGACTTACAAATACTTGGTATAGGCCGTACCGGCCACATTGGCTTTAATGAGCCTGGTTCGGCACCAAATTCGGGCACCCGGGTGGTTACCTTAGATGATTTAACCCGCAGCGATGCCTCACGCGACTTTGGCGGTAAAGAAAAAGTACCGGCTAAGGCTATTACCATGGGTATAGGTACCATTTTTAAAGCCCGTGAAATTATTTTAATGGCATGGAGTCAAAAAAAGGCACCTATCATTAAAAAAGCCGTAGAAGGCGAAATTTCTGGCGAAGTACCGGCTACCTACCTGCAACTATCCGGTCAGGTAGAGTTTGTGTTGGATGAAGGCGCAGCATCGGAGTTAACGCGTTTTGACACGCCTTGGCTTGTAAAAGACTGCATTTGGACCAATCAACTTAAAAAGAAAGCGGTGATTTGGTTGGCTGGTAAATTAAGCAAACCAGTGCTAAAGCTTACCGAAGAAGATTATAACAACCACGGTATGGCACAGCTGGCGGTAGAGCAAGGCCCGGTGTACAACATTAACATCGACATATTTAATCAGATACAGCACACTATTACCGGTTGGCCGGGAGGAAAACCCAATGCCGACGATTCGCAGCGCCCAGAACGTGCCCTGCCTGCCCAAAAAAGATCTATTGTTTTTTCACCACACCCCGATGATGACGTGATTTCTATGGGTGGAACATTTATTCGCCTGGTAGACCAAGGTCATGATGTACATGTGGCTTACCAAACCTCGGGTAACACGGCGGTTTGGGACGATGATGTATTGCGTTATGTAGAATTTGCCATTGACTTTAACGATAGCATTGGCGATGACAGTGCCAAGCTTAAAGCCATTTATGAAGACATGACCAGCTTCATGAAAAACAAACAACCCAACCAGATAGATACGCAGGAGATACGTAATGTTAAAGGCTTTATCCGTAAAGCAGAAGCCATTGCAGGCAGCCGCTATGCGGGCATACCCGATGATCATATTCATTTTATGGCCCTGCCGTTTTACGAAACCGGTAAAACCCAAAAGAGCGCAGTAGGCGAAGAAGATATCAAATTAACAATGGAGCTTTTACAAAAAGTTAAGCCCCATCAAATATTTGCCGCCGGAGATTTTGCCGATCCTCATGGTACGCATGTAGTTTGCTTCAATATAATTTTAGCAGCCTTGCAACGCCTTAAACAAACCGAAGAATGGGTGAAAGATTGCTGGCTATGGTTATACCGCGGTGCTTGGCATGAGTTTGAAACCCATGAAATTGAAATGGCTGTACCGCTTTCGCCTCAAGAAGTTTTACGTAAGCGTCATGCTATCTTCAAACATCAGTCGCAAAAAGATACGCCGGTATTCCCGGGTGATGATGACCGCGAGTTTTGGGTAAGGGCCGAAGACAGAAACCGCGAAACGGCTAACCGCTATAATCAATTAGGCCTTGCCGAATATGAAGCAATGGAGGCATTTGTACAATATAAGTTCTAAAGCAGTACAATAAACCTGGCTCTAAGCAGATACATGATGAAGAGAAGTGATTTTATACAAAAGGCAGGAGTGCTAACTACCGGTTTATTTTTAAGCAAATCGGTTTTAGCAATTGCTGCTGATAAAGTGAGTAACAGGCCGCCTTTGGCTAAACGAAATTTTACCAGCAAGGCTGTTGAAGATGCCATTAAAGACTTTAAATTAAACGTTAAAGACCAGGAGCTCACCTGGCTTTTTGAAAACTGCTTTCCAAACACGCTTGACACTACTGTTTTCTTTGAAAACAATCCAGGCAAGCCAGACACCTACGTAATTACCGGCGACATTGACGCCATGTGGTTGCGCGATAGTTCGGCCCAGGTTTGGCCCTACTTAAGTCTAATTAAGAAAGACAAGAAATTACAGCAAATGGTTGCTGGGGTTATTAACCGTCAGGCACAATGTATTTTAAAAGATCCTTATGCCAATGCTTTTTATAAAGACGAGAGCAAGGTAAGTGAATGGAAAACCGATAGCACTAACATGAAACCCGGTGTTCATGAACGTAAATGGGAAATTGACTCGTTATGTTACCCTATACGCTTGGCTTACCATTATTATAAAAATACCGGCGACACCTCCCTATTTGATGCCCAGTGGAAAAACAGCATCAAGCTCATCTTAAATACGTTTATAGAACAGCAACGTAAAACCAGCCGTGGCCCGTACCATTTTCAGCGGAATACCCATACCCCTACCGATACTTTGCCAATAGGTGGTTATGGTTTCCCTGTTAAACCTACAGGTTTAATTTGTTCCATGTTTCGCCCCAGCGATGATGCCACCATATATCCTTACTTAATACCCTCCAACTTTTTTGCGGTAGTTAGCTTAAAGCAAGCTGCCGAAATAATGCAGGTATTAAAAGAGCAACAACTGGCTAACAACCTTCAGGCTTTGGCCACCGAGGTTGAACAGGCGCTGCAAAAACATGCAATTTATAACCATCCGCAGTTTGGTAATATCTACGCTTTTGAAGTTGATGGCTTTGGCAATCACAGCTTCATGGATGATGCCAACATTCCAAGTCTACTTGCCCTGCCCTATCTGGATGCGGTAAAAGCAACGGGCCCTATTTATCAGAATACCCGTCGCTTCGTATTATCAGATAGCAATCCATTTTTCTACAAAAGCACTATTGCCGAAGGCATAGGCGGTCCTCATGTAGGCAAGCCCGATATGATTTGGCCGCTAAGTATCATAAGCAGAGGGTTAACCAGCACTAATGAGCAGGAAATTAAACAATGCATAACCATGCTTAAGACCACCCATGCCGGCACCGGCTTTATGCATGAGTCGTTTAATAAAAATCGTCCCGAAGACTTTACCCGGAGTTGGTTTGCATGGTCAAACACCATTTTTGGAGAGTTTTTGTGGAAAACCTATCGACAAACTCCTCACCTGTTAAATAGCTAATTTTGAAAAAAGCGTTAAATTATCTCTTTAGCTGCGCAAGTGTCGTATTCCTGCTTCTAGGCAATCAAGAAGCAGTAGCACAAACCAGCCACACCTTCGCCTTAGGCGATTCTACCTTCATGCTGGACAGTAAGCCCTTCCAAATGATTTCTGGCGAAATGCATTGTGCACGTGTTCCAAAAGAATACTGGCACGATAGAATGAAGATGGCAAAAGCCATGGGGCTAAATACCATAGGCACCTACGTTTTTTGGAATGCACATGAAGTAGTTCCTGGCAAATATGACTTTACGGGCAATAACAACATTGCCGAATTTGTGAAGGCCGCGCAGCAAGAAGGTTTATGGGTAGTGCTCAGGCCAAGCCCCTATGCCTGTGCCGAATGGGAATTTGGAGGCTACCCCTGGTGGCTGCTAAAAGACAGCACTTTAAAAGTTCGGAGCAAGGATCCTCAATTTATTGGCGCTTACACACGGTATATTAACCAGTTAGCTAAACAACTGGCGCCCTTACAGGTAACGCATGGCGGTAATATTCTCATGATCCAAATTGAAAATGAATATGGCTCTTACAGCGACGATAAGAGTTACATGGATCTTAACCGCAAAATTTTCCGTAATGCCGGCTTTGATGGCTTATTGTTTACCTGCGATGGCGCCGACCAAATGCCAAAAGGTTATCTGCCGGGCTATTTGCCTGCGGTAAACGGACTGGAAGACCCGGCGCAAGTAAAGCAGTTAATTAACAAATATCATAACGGCAAAGGGCCTTATTACATTGCCGAATGGTATCCGGGCTGGTTTGACGACTGGGGCAAAAAGCATGCGACCGTATCGGCCGATGAGTCGGCAAAAAAGCTGGATAAAATTTTAAGAGCAGGTATCTCCATTAACATGTATATGTTTCATGGCGGTACCACGCGAGATTTCATGAATGGTGCTAACATGAATCAAAGCAATCCATACGCGCCACAAGTTTCAAGTTACGATTATGATGCCCCACTTGATGAAGCTGGTAATGCCACACCAAAATATTATAAGTTTAGAGAAGTAATTACCAAACACTTACCTGCAGGCCAAAAACTACCACCGGTACCTAAAAACAAGCCTTCTATAGCCATTAGCAATATAAAACTAACCGGTTATGCCAATGTGTTTAATTATTTGCCAAAACCAGTCATAGCTGAAACACCTTTGTGCTTTGAAGACCTTAACCAGGCTTATGGCTTTGTATTATACCGCACAACCATTGCCAAAAGCGGGCTGTTAAAGCTTAAAGATCTCCGCGATTTTGCCATTGTGTACATTAACGGCAAACGAATAGGCGCACTTGACCGTCGCCTGAAACAAGACTCACTGCTATTGCAGAATATTGATAAAAGCGTCACCCTTGACATATTGGTTGAAAATAACGGACGTATAAACTATGGCCCCTTTCTAACCGATAACAGGCAAGGCATTACACAATATGTTACCCTAAACCATACAGTAGTGCATAATTGGAAAATGTACCGCTTGCCCTTTACCGTCTTACAAACCTTCAAGTTTAATTCTCAGGCTTTGAAAGCTACACAACCCGTACTTTACAAAGGTACATTCAACCTAAGCAAGGTGGCAGATACCTATTTTGATATGCATTCTTTCGGTAAAGGGTTTGTTTTTTTGAATGGCCACAACTTAGGTAAATACTGGCAAATTGGTCCGCAGCAAACGCTTTACGTACCGGCGTCATGGTTAAAAAAAGGCAAAAACGAGATAGTGATCTTTGACCAGCTTAAATCTGGCCACCATGAACTACAAGCGTTAGATCACAGCATTCTAAATCAAAACATTTGATAATTATAAAGGCATTATGCAAATTACGAGTTCATTCAATTTAAGGCTACTGGTCGCATTACTCCTTTTTTTGGTAAGCAGTACATTAGTAAATGCTCAGGAACAGCCTGCACGTTACCTCATCATTCCGTATCCACAAAAACTTGTAGCGGGTAATGGGGCATTTATCATAAATGCTAAAACCGTTATTGTAGCTGCTTCTAAGTATAAAAATGAAAGCACATTACTTAATGCCATTTTTAGCAATAAGCTAGCAGTAAGCAGTACATCAAAGGCAAATAACACTATTCGTTTAGTAAACGATTCTACCATCACCGCGGCCGAAGGGTACCGCCTGGCTATTACACCGCAGCAGGTTACGATATGGGCCAAGGGAGGAGCCGGAATGTTTCGCGCCGTTGAAACGGTTAGGCAGCTATTACCAGCAGGTATTGAAGGTAAGCAAACCGGCGTTTTCAGTGCATTAAGCTTACCATCGGTTAACATAGAAGATGCTCCCGCTTACGCCTGGCGCGGCATGCACCTCGATGTTTCGCGTCATTTTTTCTCAGTAAATTATCTTAAAAAGTTTATTGATCTGTTGGCCCTCTATAAATTCAATAAGTTTCACCTGCATTTAACAGATGACCAGGGCTGGAGAATTGAAATAAAAAAGTATCCAAAATTAACACAAGAAGGTGCATGGCGTACTTTTAACAACCAGGACTCTATTTGTATAAAAAAATCGGCCGATAATCCTGATATGGCTATCGACCCCAAACACATCATAAAAAAATATGGTAAAACTCTTTACGGCGGCTTTTACACTCAAAAGCAAATGAAAGATGTGGTAGCTTATGCCACAGCACGCCATATTGATATTATTCCTGAAATTGATATGCCCGGCCACATGATGGCGGCTATAAACTCGTATCCGTTTTTAACCTGTAATGGTCAAAACAAGTGGGGTAAACTGTTTACTACGCCTATTTGCCCTTGCAACGAAGAGGTTTACGAGTTTGCGCAAAATGTATTTACCGAGATCATGGACATCTTTCCAAGCAAATATATTCACATAGGTGGCGATGAAGTAGACCGCAGCTCCTGGGCACAATCTGATGCTTGTAAAGCATTGATGCAAAAAGAAGGTATTACCAGCACTGCTCAATTACAAAGCTATTTCATTAACCGCATGGAAAAATTCTTTAACGCCAAAGGCCGTAAGCTTATTGGTTGGGACGAAATTCTGGAAGGCGGAATAAGCAAAACCGCATTAATTATGTACTGGCGCTCATGGGTGCCCAAAGCACCGGTTGAAGCTGCCAAAAATGGCAATCAGGTAATCATGACACCGGGTAGCCCGCTGTACTTTGACACCCCACCAGATCAAAACTCTGTATACAATGTATATCATTTTAACCCTATACCCACCGGTTTAACCGCTAACGAAGCAAAGGGCATCATAGGTGCGCAAGCCAACTTATGGACAGAATATATACCGAGCGAAAACAGGGCCGATTATATGTACATGCCCCGTATGACTGCCCTGGCCGAAAACCTTTGGACCGACAAAGCCAGCTACACGTCTTATTTACAGCGCTTACAAGAACATTACGAACGCCTGAACAATTTAAAGGTCAACTATCGCCTGCCCGATTTTAAGGGCTTGGTAGAGCAAAACGTATTTACCGATGAAACCGTATTGGACCTAAAAAGCTCGTTGAAAAATATTACCATACATTATACTACCGATGGCAGCCTGCCCAATGCAAATGCTAAGGTGCTGGATAGACCCTTTGTTATTAAAGAGCCAGTGCACATAAGGCTTGCTGCTTTTAAAAGTAATGGTACCGCGGGCGATGTATATAATTTAAACTATACTAAACAAACACTGGCCCAACCCGAAGCTAAAGCCAATGTTGAAAGCGGATTGTTATGCAGTTATTACCCGGGCTCGTACAAAAGCTCTAAGTTAATGGCTGCGGTTAAAGCTACTGAGGTATTTACCGTAAACAGCGTTGTGGTGCCGACGGCTGTTAAGGCTCCAAGCTTTGGCTTAAGGTATGAAGGTTATTTAAACGTTCCTGCCGATGGCATCTACAGCTTCTATTTAACCTGCGATGATGGTGGCATACTTAACATTGCCAAACGCGAAGTGGTAAACAATGATGGCTGGCACGGCCCTATTGAAAAAAGCGGGCAGGTTGCGTTAAAAAAAGGAATGCAGCCCATTGAACTAAACTTTGTAGAGGGCGGCGGTGGCTATACGCTGAAGCTTAAGTACAGTATTAACGGTTCTGAACCTGCCGAAGTTCCGGACAGTTGGTTAAAACATTAATTATGCGTAAACAACTGCTATTGTCTAGTTTTTGCACTCTATCTGCAATGTGCGCTATTGCTCAAAAAGCGCCTAAGCCATATGGTGCGCTTCCGTCAAAGGCCCAGTTGAGTTGGCATGAAATGGAAATGTATTGCATTATACATTTTGGGGTTGATACCTATACAGATAAAGAATGGGGCTACGGCGATGAAGATCCTAAACTTATAAACCCGGTTAAATTTGACGCCGGGCAAATTGTAGGCGCAGCCAAAGCAGGTGGCTTTAAAGGCATTGTAGTGGTGGCTAAACACCATGACGGTCTTTGCTTATGGCCAACTCAAACAACCCCACACAACATTAGCCAGAGTACCTGGAAAGGCGGCAAAGGCGATATGGTTAAAGCCTACCAGCTGGCATGCCAAACCTTGGGTATGCAGATGGGGCTATATTGTTCTCCATGGGATCGTAATAGCGCTTATTACGGCAAGCCGGAGTATGTGGAAATATACCGCAGGCAACTAAAAGAATTGTATAGCCGTTACGGCAAGCTATTTATTTCGTGGCACGATGGTGCTAACGGCGGTGATGGCTACTATGGCGGAGCACGTGAAGTACGCAAAATTGACCGGACAACTTATTATGGTTGGGATAGTACTTGGGCAATTACCAGAAAAATGCAGCCCGACGCTACTATTTTTGGCGATGTTGGCCCTGATGTAAGATGGGTAGGAAATGAAGAAGGCTATGCCGGCGAAACCTGCTGGGCAACCTATGATCCTGAAGCACCTGATGTCGGCAAACAACCCGCAAACGGATATTCGAAATATGAGCTGGCCACCGAAGGCACTTTAAATGGTAAACATTGGATGCCGGCAGAGTGCGATGTATCGTTAAGACCGGGCTGGTTTTACCATGCAAGCCAAAACAGCCAGGTAAAGTCGCCTTACAAATTGCTTAACTTGTATTACAATAGCGTTGGCCGGGGTGCTAATTTAGACCTGGGTTTATCGCCCAACCCACAAGGCTTACTTAATCCCGAAGATGTAACCTCGCTGCAAAAATTCGGGCAAGTATTGAAACAAACTTTTGCCACTAACCTGGCAGCAGGAGCAACGCTAACGGCAAGCAATGTACGGGCAAAAAGCTCAAAAAGCTTTGGCCCTCAAAACCTTTTTGACAAAAGCAGATATACCTACTGGGCTACAGACGACCAGGTGACGAACCCTCAATTGACACTTACTTTAGCCGGTAAGAAAACATTCAACGTTATTCGCCTTCGCGAAAACATAAAGCTTGGCCAACGCATTCGTGCCTTTGCAGTAGAGGCATGGATGGACGGAAGCTGGAAAGAAATTGCATCAGCAACCAGCATAGGAGCTAACAGGTTAATCCGTTTGCCACAAAATATTACTACAAATAAAGTAAGATTAAAAATAACCGAATCGCCGGTGTGCATTGCATTGAGCGACTTTGGATTATATAAAGAACCCATTCATTTAACAGCGCCGGTAATTAAGCGCGATATTTCCGGTAACGTGAGCATTGCTACCGGTGCGCCTGTATCTGCTATTCACTACACGCTCAACGGCAGCTTACCAAATTTAAGATCTCCTGTTTATATTAAACCTATCAGTTTACCTGCCGGTGGCTTAGTAAAGGCATTAGCTATTGATGGCAACCAGCAAAGCGAGGTATCCACTCGTCAGTTTAACTTAAGTAAGGGTGATTGGAAAGTAATTATTGGTCAAAACGCTGCACGCACAAGAGCACCATTTGCTATAGATGATGACCCCAACACCATATGGAGTACCCTGCAAAGCGATACAACTCAACAGTTTTTACCAGCCGAGTTAGTTATAAACATCAACCGGGCGGCAGACTTAAAAGGCTTTACCTATTTGCCGCGCCAGGACAAAAAGACGGCAGGGTTGGTTGACCAGTATGCCTTTTTCACCAGTAACGATGGTGAAAACTGGCAGCAGGTTGCGCAGGGCGAATTCTCTAACATTAAATCTAACCCTATTGAGCAAATAGTTGAGTTTAAACAGCAGGTTAACGTACGGTTTGTTAAGTTTAAAGCCTTGCATGTAATTAATGGCAATGGTGCAACCGCGGCCGAAATTGGCTTGATCGAAAAATAGGAACAGCATTTAATACAGTATAACACATGAAAAGCATCCGGTTGTTGAGTTTAATTTTAATAGGTTTTTGTTACATAAACACCTATGCCCAGCAACCAGCTATTAAGAATACTTACCATACGCCGCAAGGTTTGCCTAAGCTAGAAATTGAGCGCAGTATGATATTTACGCCCAATGATACTTCGTGGTTGTACTCCCATCATCCGGCTATTATAAGTTTCAAAGGAAAACTTATAGCATTATGGTCAAACGGTTTTAAAGATGAAGATTCGCCCGGTCAACGGGTAGTATATGCCACATCAACAGATTTTAAGCATTGGTCGGCCCCTGAAGTATTACAAACCCCTTCCACAACAAACGATACTTTAAATGTATTAACAGCTGCCGGCTTGTATGAACATAAGGGCACCCTGGTTGCTTATTATGGTGAATATACCAAACACCGTACGCAAACTAAGCTGTGGGCAAAAACCACTACCGATGGTGTGCATTGGAGCAAGCCTATTGATCTGCATGTTCCGCTAATACCCAATCATGGCCCGCAAAGGCTGCAAAGCGGGCGCCTGCTAATTAGCGGCAACTTCATGTTTCCTTATACCGATGATGCTTCTGGCGTTGGCGTGTGGAAATACAATAGCTTTTATGCGAGAGATTTATACAAACAAGATAATTCTGCCACATTTTATGCACCCGCCAAGGTAAATGGCTTCCCACCGCTGTGCGAGGGGTCATTCTACCAAACCCCCGATAACAAAATACACATGCTGCTACGCGTTACCGGCCAGGGCTGGAAAGGCCGCTTGTGGCTTACCGAGAGTAAAGATAATGCCCAAACCTGGTCAAAACCTGTAGAAACCGCATTTAGCGATAACGACAGTAAATTCCATTTTGGGCACTTGCCCAACGGCAAAGTTTATTATGTAGGTATACCAGATACGCTGCACCATTATGACCGCAATCCACTTATAATAAGTGTTGCAGATGATGGCAAGCTATTTAACCACAATTACATTATAAGTGATGAAGTGTACCATTTAAAAAAAGAAGGGCTATGGAAAGGTGGCCAATACGGCTATCCTCATACGTTAGTTAAAGATGGATATATGTATGTTATTATATCCCGCCAAAAAGAATCTATCGAAATTTTACGCTTTAAAATTAACCAATTGCATTAAGCCATTACTATGCGAATACCCATTATAACCTCTGTAAATAATTTATTCTTGGCGGCAACCGTTTTATTTACCGGTCTCACGGTAACGCAACCGGTTTTTAGTCAGCAAAAGCCAAAATCAAGCCTTACAAAATACGTTGACCCATTTATCGGCACCGGCTTTCACGGCCATGTTTTCGTGGGCGCAAACGTACCTTTTGGCGCAGTACAATTAGGGCCTACCAATATTTCTCAAGGCTGGGATTGGTGCTCAGGCTACCATATTTCCGATTCTACTATTGTTGGCTTTCAGCATACACATTTAAGCGGCACAGGTATTGGCGATTTAGGCGATATCTCCTTTATGCCCACCACCGGCCCTGTAAAGGTTAGTAAGGGCACCTTAAAAGATATGCAAAGTGGTTATGTATCCACGTTCAGTCACCAGCAAGAAACTGCCAGGCCGGGATACTATGCTGTCAAATTAAATCGCTACAATATTGGCGTACAATTAACAGCAACACAACGGGTGGGCTTTCATCAATATACGTTCCCTAAATCTGCCCAGTCAAATATTATAATCGACTTACAAGAAGGCATAGGTTGGGACAGACCAATAAAAACAGCTATCAGGCAGGTTAATGATAGCACGATAACCGGCTACAGATACTCTGCGGGCTGGGCCGCAGACCAACGTATTTACTTTACTGCGGTGTTTTCAAAAAAGATAAAAAACTTTTCAGTTTATGATAGTACAGCAGTACAAACAGGTACCGAGCTGGAAGCCAGAAAAGTAAAGGGCGTATTAAGCTTTGCCACCACCGCAGGCGAAAAAGTATTTGTTAAAGTAGGCATATCTCCCGTAAGTACGGCTAACGCCTTGGCCAATATTAAAGCCGAGCTACCCGGTTGGAACTTTGATAAAACGGTAGCAGCAGCAGATGCGGCCTGGAACAAAGAACTGCAAAAGGTGGAAATAAAAACTGCTGAAGAGAGCAAGAAGACTATTTTTTACACAGCATTGTATCATACCCTAATTGCACCTTCCATTTTTAATGACCATAATGGCGATTACTTGGGCACAGACAAAAAGGTTTACCCTAAAGCCAGCTTTACTAACTTAACCACGTTTTCATTATGGGACACTTACCGTGCTGCTAATCCGCTTTACACTATTTTACAGCCCCAGCGGGTTAATGATATGATTAATTCTATGCTGGCTATTTATCAGCAGCAAGGCAAACTACCTATGTGGCACCTTATGGGTAACGAAACCAACACCATGGTAGGTTATAGTGCCGTGCCAATTGTAGTAGATGCCTATTTAAAAGGCTTTAAAGGTTTTGATGCTAAGCTGGCTTATGAAGCAGTAAAGGCAACCGCCATGCGCGACGATTTGGGATTAAACTTTGTAAAGAAGTTAGGCTATATCCCTGCAGACAGTGTGGTAGAGTCTGTAGCCATGGGGTTAGAATATGCTATTGATGACTGGAGCATTGCCCAAATGGCCAAAAAGATGGGCAACACAGCCGACTATCAATATTTTAGCAAACGTGGTAAAAACTACCAAAACTATTTTGATAAGCAAACACACTTTATGCGTGGAAGACTATCGGCAACAGAATGGCGCACGCCTTTTAGCCCTTTTGAATCGCGCCACCGTAAAGATGATTATACAGAGGGTAACGCTTGGCAATATACCTGGCTGGCACCCCAGGATGTAGAGGGTTTGATAGCTTTACAAGGCGGCGAACAACCCTTTATTAAAAAGCTCGACTCGCTGTTTATTGCAAAGGGCAACATGGGTGCCGAGGCCTCTAACGATATATCGGGTTTAATAGGCCAATATGCGCATGGCAATGAGCCAAGCCATCATATTACCTATATGTACCCCTACGCCGGTCAACCCTGGAAAACTGCCCAAAAAGTAAGATACATCTTAAAAAACTTCTACACTAACAAAACTGATGGCATTATAGGTAACGAAGATGTGGGACAAATGTCGTCGTGGTATGTATTTTCTTCACTGGGTTTTTATCCGCTAAACCCGTCAAATGGCAATTATGTATTTGGCAGCCCATTGTTTAATGAGGCTAACATAAAATTAGCCAGAGGAAAATCTATCCGTATGGTAGCCCATAACAATAGCGACAAGAACATCTATATTCAACAGGTAACATTAAACGGTAAAAGCTATACTAAGTCTTACATTACACATGCCGATTTGCTGAAAGGCGGACTGCTTGTATTTGAGATGGGGAATAAACCAAATTTAAACTGGGGTAAATTACAACAAGACCGCCCCTATTCAGTTAAGCCATAGTATAATATTAACCGGTACAAACCAGTGGTCATGAAAAAAACAATTGCTTTAACAATCTTAACATTATCGTTAACAGCTTTAGTAAGGGCTCAGGTAAAGGTTAATACATTTAACGCTGCAGACCTCAAGATACAGTGGGAAGTTTTGCAGAACAGTTATAACGGCAAACCACAATTTAAATCGGCATTAACTATAACAAACACCGGCAAACAGCCAATGCCGGCCACGGGTTGGAAAATATACTTCACCTTTCCAAGGCAAGTGGTTGAAGAGTCTGTAGCCGGTCCGGTAAAAATTGAGCATATCAACGGTGACTATTTTCGTATGTCGCCTAAATCCAATTTTAAAAGATTGGCTGCAAATGATTCGGTGCAAATTCCTCTTATTGCCAATGCCTGGGCACTAAATATAACCGATGCGCCTGAAGGTTTTTACTATGAAGACGACAGTAAGCCCGGCTCTTTTACTACCATTACCAAAGTTAGCCAAGTGCCTTCTACGCAACCACGGCAACTACAACGTTTAGCTACGGATGAGATACCCGTAGTTACACCTGAGGCATTATATAAACAAAATGAACTTATTACAGATCTTCCAGAAAATCAGTTACCCAGAATTTTTCCTACGCCGGTAAGCTTTCAAAAAAGTGGTTTACCGTTTCATTTAAATGGCCATACCCAGGTTTTAGCCGATGCCCTATTCGGCAAGGAAGCAGCTTATCTTAAAAAAGAGCTGGCCTTACTATTTAAAGTGCCGTCTTCAAGCGCCGTTTTTAAACCGGGCAAGATCATCTCTTTAAATAAAAAAGCAGACATGGCTCCCGAGGCATATGAGCTTCAGGTAAATGCTGATCGTATTGTAATTACGGCCAGCACCGGCGCAGGAGCCTTTTATGGCATACAATCACTAAAAAGTCTATTACCGGGCAAGGCATGGCTTGGTAAGATGCAAAGTATTACGGTACCCGGTGTATTGGTAACTGATGAACCAAGGTTTGGATATCGCGGATTAATGCTGGATGTAGCCCGTAACTTTCATTCTAAAAAGCAGGTGCTAAAGGTGCTCGATCTAATGAGTTTGTACAAGTTAAACACATTGCACTTTCACTTAAATGATGATGAAGGCTGGCGGATTGAAATACCTACCTTACCCGAATTAACGGAAGTAGGCGCAAAAAGAGGACATACAGAAACCAATACAGATCATTTACAACCGGCGTATGCATCAGGCCCTGATGTTAATAACCCTTATGGCAGTGGCTACTATACCAAAGCCGATTTTATAGAAATATTAAAATATGCTAATGAACGCCACATCACGGTAATACCCGAAATTGAAAGCCCCGGACATGCAAGAGCCGCCATAAAATCAATGGATGCCCGTTATAATAAGTTTAAAGGCAGTGACATGGCTGAGGCCGAACGCTACCTGCTGCATGATTATAATGATAGTTCGGTATACAGCTCGGTACAGCATTGGAACGATAACGTTATTGACGTATCACTGCCATCCACCTATAATTTTATAACCACCGTTGCCGATGATATTATTAAAATGTATCAGGAAGCGGGTGCCCCTCTTAAAACTATTCATTTTGGTGGCGATGAAGTTCCCGCCGGTGTGTGGACAAAATCGCCCGCTGCTAAAAAAATATTTGCTACATCGCCCGAGGTTAAAACAACAGATGACCTGTGGTACTATTACTTCAAAAAAGTAAATCAAATTTTAAAAAAACGCAACCTCTATGTTTCAGCCTGGGAAGAAGCGGCGTTAAGAAAAGTGGTTGTTAACGGTGCCAGAAAGCAGATACCCAATACCGATTTTGCCGACCAAAACTTCCACATGTATGTATGGAATAATGTCTTGGGCTGGGGCGCCGAAGATTTGGCTTACAGGCTGGCCAATGCGGGCTATCCGGTTATATTATCGTGCGTTACTAACCTGTATTTTGACCTGGCTTACCAAAAGTCATATCAGGAACCCGGCTATTACTGGGGCGGATTTACAGACGTTGATAAGCCTTTCAAATTCATCCCTTATAACTACTTTAAAAATACTACTCAAAATGCCATGGGGAACGAGTATTCTACCGCTGCTTTAGCTAAAGAAGAAGCATTAACCGAGCAAGGAAGAGCTAACATAGCAGGCATACAAGGTCAGTTATGGAGTGAAACAGCCAGGAGCCCCGCTAGAATGGAGTATATGCTTTTACCAAAGCTACTGGGCCTTGCAGAAAGAGCATGGGCCAAAGACCCTGAATGGGCAACGGAGCCTGATCAAAAAAAAAGCAAATTGATGTACGATGCAGCTTGGGCAACTTTTTGCAATGTATTGACTAAAAAAGAACTCCCCCGGTTAAACCACTATGCCGGCGGGTTTCAATACCGCATACCCACCGCAGGTGCATTAATTGAAAATGGTTTAGTGAAGGTTAATAATCAGTTTCCGGGTATGATTATACGTTATACAGTAGATGGCGGCGAACCAACTTCATCAAGTAAAATCTATACAGAACCAATCAAAGTTAAAGGCAAGATATCATTTCGTGTATTCGATACGATAGGCAGAGGAGGCAACGCGACTTCGGTGGTGAATTAGGGTTTGATCTTAAGTAGAAACAGGAAATGACAAATTTTATGCTATAATAAAAGTTTCCAATTGAAAATCCGAAAGCCAAAGAACTGTTGCCAAACCCATCAGTTTCTATAATACCCATTAAATATTGCAACCAGCAGTCAGATGCGATATAATTTAAAACCGGCGAAAGATAATTATGCAGTATTATTCTAACCCCCTTAACGATCTGCTCCTAAATTAAGGCTTAGGCGCTACGCTCAAGTGATCTATCTTTAAATCACTCACTTGTTTTTTTTCAACTGCCTTTCCAAAATAAGGAGGACGATCTGGACCCCATTTAACCGAGCTATTGCTGATTCTTATATGATTGGCATTATCAAGATAAAATGCTGACGTATTCACCTTAAGTAATCCTTCTACCTGGCTTGGCCTGCGGTCATATACGCCACCGGCTATGGCAGTAGTCTTATTTAGGGTGATATCTATTCCGTCGAAAACAATATTCGAAACCATTTCTGCAGTTTCGCCACCTACGTAGATGCCGTTTTCGCTCACGCATTTTATATTGCTGAAATAAATATTGTTAACCGCTCCAACTCTTCCCTCGGTTTGCCCTTTCGGAAAACGCCACCCGGCATCTTTATTATTGCCTTTAGCCCGGCGATAGGCCGTTACATAAATAGGCTCGGCCTTGCCCCACCATACATCCGAAAATAAATGTGAATCGATTATAATGTTGGAGAAGATCACATCGCTTACAGTTCCTTCATCGCGATTTTGAATGCCGATACCGCGGTTGCTTTTCTTGATGATGCAATTATTGATGAGCACGTGGCTAATACGGTCCATGTTTTCAGACCCTATCTTAATGGCACACGAGCGCGAGGTCATGGTACAATTGCTTACCACGATATTTTCGCAAACGCCAAATTCTTCATACTCACGCCTGTTTTTAAGACAAATGCAGTCGTCCCCTGATTCTATATAACAATTGCTGATGCGTACATTTTTGCTGTGGTCAAGGTCTATCCCATCGCTGTTGCGCACCTTGAGACTGTTGAGCAAGGTAATATTATCAATGGCCACATCATCACAACCAATTAGGTGAACCGTCCAATAAGCAGAATTCCGAATAGTGAGATCGCGGATACGAATATTTTTACCGCCCACAATGGTTAACAGGTGCGGACGCGGATCAATCACCTGGAATGGTTTGAGCACATACGAGTCATCGAGCTCGGCACCCATAAAGCTGATACCATTGCCGTCTATAGTACCTGCACCGCAAATAGTAACGTTTTGTAGTTTTTCGCCTCCAATCCAAATAGTTCCCTCGCCCTTATTATCTCGGAACGCGCTCTTCGTGTAAATTTTTTCGTCGGGGTTGGCCAATACCCAGGCGTTCACCTCAACTTCAAATACAATGTTCGATTTTAGGTCAAAAGGCCCTGCCATATACACGCCACCAGCGGGCACCACAACCCTTCCACCACCTGATGCCGATGCTGCATCAATAGCTTTTTGAATTGCCTTGGCATTATCGTTTTGGGAATTGGCTACTGCGCCAAAATTCACAATATTGTAAATCCCTTGTTGTTGTGCAAGGGCGTGAATGCTCGTTATGCATAACAAACAAACGCATAACACACTATATCTAACCCAAAAATTCTTTATAGACATGTTGAAGATCAATGAAATAGTTTAATAGTATAACCAAATGAAGCAGGCTTCGCGGTAACGGTATATTGTGGCATTGGTGTTGGGCCACATGAGTTTGAACCTACACCCAAAGTTTTGTAACCTATATTCAATACTGTCGCGGTACTTTCCGGTAAATCCATACGGTATTCGGTGCGTGCCAGTTCTTCATCACTGTAGGGCAATGCCGAAACCTGTATTACATTGTCATTTGCCAACACTTTGAACCCGTTACCCGTACTGTTTTTAACCGAAGCCCAGCGCACATCTTCATGGTTACCGCACTCCATTGGCTTTTCGTAAGGAGTTAACTGCTGCATTATGGTACTGCCATACAGGCCAACATCCGATCCGCTTTTACGGTCCGAATAGTTTTCCATCGGCCCTCTGCCAAAGTAATTAAACTGCTGAAACGATTTGTTAAGAAACAGGCGAACTCCCAAGCGGGCAATAACTAAGTCAGGAGCATTCGTTTTAATATCGTTGTTCACGTTAATAGTTCCATCGCCTGATATTTCATAGACTACGTTATGATTAACCGTAAAGTTATTTTTACCCTTAGCAACTAAATTTACAGCTACGTTTACTTGCGAGGCAGATATTTGTTTTACGGTAATGGTGGCGGGTTTCCATACCAACTGTTTTAAGCCAGTGCTATCCCACCCCTTGTTGGCGTAAATATCGTCTTCCTGATGTGGTGCACGCCACAGGTGCAGTTTTGGGCCACCATCTTTTTGCAATACCTCTACACCATTATTGGTAATGCTGCTTATGGCTCCGTTTGCCTTGTTGAATAGCAAACTGAATAATTTTCCGCTTACCGCAATGTTACCATAGGCATCTTTATAAGATAAGGGCGGTATTGCTGTTGTCGACGCTGCTACCAGCACTTTGCTTACCGGCAGCTCAAATTGATCAGAAGCCACTTCATAACCCTTTTTGGCCCACAATTCGTCATTGGCTTGTACAAAAGACAGCCGCAAATAATAAACAGCACCCGGGGTAAATGTTGATGGTTTGTAGGGAATGTTAACCACTTTTTCTGTAAGTGGTAAGATGTTATCAATGTTGATATTTCCCGAAGATTCGGCAACGCCGTTCTTGGTAATGGTGTAGCTTGCTTTGAAACCATTCAGGCTAATGAACTGAAATTTATTTCTAATTCTTAACGTTCCTTTTTGCAGGTTTTCAGCCGTTACACTTATCCATTGAAACACGTGCTTCATTTCCGGATAATGCGGTTTAGCCGACCTGTCTGATGCTACTACGCCTTTATGAATAAAATAATGATCGTTCGGGAAATCACCAAAACCTCCTCCAAAAGCAAGTATCGGATGGTTGGGGTCACGCCTGTTCCATATACCCTGATCTTGAAACTCCCAAATAGCGCCGCCTAAAAGAGACGGGTATTTATCTATAGCCTCCCCATATTCTTTTAACGAACCCATAGAATTAAACATGGCGTGGGCAAATTCGCACATGTAAAAAGGCTTGGTCAGGCTTTTATCTGTCGCCGTAAACTCTACCGAAGCCAGTACTTTTTGCTTTGCACTCGGGTTTTCATAAGGTAGAATAGGCGAATACATTTTACTATCCAGATCGGCAGGGTTTTGTGCACCCACGCCAAAGCCCTCATAATGTGTCGGGCGCGTTTTATCAATGCTTTTTATAGCTCTAAGTGCTGCTAAAAAATTACTTCCACCGGTGCCGCACTCATTACCTAACGACCATATAATTACCGATGCATGATTTTTGAAACTTTGAACGTTAGCCACGTTGCGGTCTACTATGGCTGCTTTTATGGTGGAATCTTCGTTAAAGCGATTGCGCAAGCCATGGCACTCCACATTAGCCTCGGCCACTAAATAAATACCATACTGGTCGCATAACTCATACCAACGCGGATCATCAGAATAATGACAGGTACGGATATGGTTGCAATTACCTTGCTTTATCACCTCCAAATCACGTATCATTTGTGCCTCGGTTACTGCATGCCCTACTTCGGGCCAGTTTTCATGACGATTTACGCCTTTCAACTTAATGGGCACTCCATTTACCGTGAATATCTTTCCCTTAATTTCAATCTCCCGAAAGCCTGTGCGCGTGGAAACAGTTTCAATAATCTTGCTGCCTTGTTTAAGTTGGAGTACTGTTGTATATAGCTTAGGCGTTTCGGCAGTCCATTTAAGCGGGCTATTTACTTTGAAATTTAACTTGACAGGCAACTCACCGCCAGGCTTAACTGAACCTAGAGCTACCTGCGCAGTTGTGATAAGCCTGTTACCATCGTATAAGGATGCAACCAGTGATTGTGAACCAATTGCACTACTTCCATAGTTTTTGATGCTTGCTGATATATTGGCTACGGCGTTTTTGTACTGCGCATCCAAGTCAGTTTTTATCATAAAATCCTGAATGTGCTGGGTTGGACTACTCCATAAGGTAACATTACGGAAAATGCCATGCAGACGCCACATATCCTGATCTTCGAGGTAACTTCCCGATGTATACTGGTATACTTCAGCAGCCAGCATATTTTTACCGGTTTTAACAAATTTAGTAATATCAAATTCGGCTGCGTTGCGGCTATTTACGCTGTAACCAACCTTTTTGCCATTAACCCACAAGAAAAATCCGGCATCTACGCCATCAAAGGTGATAAAAATGCGTCCGCCTTTCCAAGTGGCCGGAACCTCAAAATCGCGGCGATAACTGCCCACCGGATTTCGCTCTTTAAAGGCGGTATATTTTTCTGGTGGAGTACTCATCACCCTTGGAAAATCCTTTTGAAAAGTATAACCAATATTGCGGTAAAATGGAGTACCATACCCTTTTATTTCCCAGTTAGACGGTACGGCAATATCTTTCCATTTTGATACGTCGTAATCGGTTTTGTAAAAATCAACGGGTCTGTCAATTGGCCAGGCAACCCAGTTAAATTTCCAATTGCCATTTAAGCTGCGACTATAGCTTGATGCATGCCGATTAGCTGTTAATGCTTCTTTTAAATTAGCATAAGGCATTAAAGTGGCATGTGCAGGTAACTTATTAATACCTATACATTCAGGGTTCTCAATTTCGGGCGGTAAGTCTTTCCTGTAATTAGTATCTGCTAATAGTTTTTTTTCATTTGCAGCATATGTTGCAAAGGTTATTAAACAAAGAGCTATTGTTGTTAACGATGATCTTAATTTCATTTTTAACTGTTATTGGGTTATGACCTTTGGTTGTTGGTTAGGTTTGCTAGCCCAAGTTTTATAAGGCGAATCCTGCATGTAAATGTCAAGTTTGCCGCCATTCATAATATTACGGTAGGTGATATAGCTGTTTGACATTGTTTTGCCGTTTAATTTTACCTCGCGGATATAAGTTGATCTTACATTGGCCTTGTGACACAACACTTCGAATTTTTTTTCGTTTTTCAGTTTGATGGTCACACTATTGAATATAGGAGAACATAACAGGTACTCGCCCGATACCGGGTTTACCGGGTAAAAACCCATGGCAGCAAACATATACCAGGCAGACATTTGCCCCGCATCGTCGTTGCCCCCCAAACCTCCGGGCCCATCACTGTATTCGGCCGCTAATATCTTGCGAACAGCTACCTGCGTTTTCCACGGCGATGGCGTAAAGTTATACATAAATGGTATTTGATGACCGGGCTCATTACCATGCCAGTACTCGCCTAAAGTAAACAAACTATCTAAACCTTGCTCTAACTTAGCACTTCCTCCCATTAGCTTAGCCAGTCCCGGCACATCATGCGGTACATAAAACGTGTATTGCCGAGCTGTGCCTTCGGTAATATAAGTCTCTTTCTGATCACGTAAGAAAGGTGTTACCCAACTGCCATCAGCATGCCTGCCGCGTACCAACCCGCTCGATGCATCAAATACGTTGGCATAATATTTAGAACGCTTGGTTAGCTCGGTATAGTCCTTTTGTTTCTTCAGGCTTTTGGCAAATTGAGCCAAAGCGTAATCATCATATGCATACTCCATGGTACGGCTCACCTGTTCCATTTTATGAAACGCATCCAGCACGCTGTCTTCAACCGGGATGTATTTATATTTTAAATAACTGTCCAAGGCCCTGCGTCCTTTGCCCTCAACATAATCGGCATGATGAACAGGTATATCAAAAGCATTACGTCTTAATATCTTATAGGCATCATCAGCGTTGAAATCGGTAATGCCCTTTAAATAAGCCGAACTAATAACAGATGTGGTATGATCACCTATCATTTCTGAAGTGTAACTGTTCCAGCATGGAAATATGGGCATCCATCCACCCTGCTGTCCTTTTAAGATAAGCGACTTACTTAAGTTGTTAACGAATGATGGATCCAGTATCTCAAATAAAGGAATTTGAGCACGGTAAATATCCCACATAGAAAAATCATCATAGTAGGCACCGCTTTTAACTTGCTCTATTTGATAATTGCCTGCAAAGCGGGGATACTTACCATCAACGTCGCTAAATAAACGTGGCTGTTGTGCAGCATGATAGTAGGCGGTATAAAATATGCGTTTATCTCGCTCATTAGTGGTCGAAACATTGATCTGACTTAACGTTTTTTCCCATTTAGATTTGGTTGCCGCTGCAACTTTTTCAAAATTAAAACCGGGAATTTCGGCCTGTAAGTTTTTACGTGCACCATCAACGCTGGTAAATGATGTACCTATACGGATGGTAAGCTTTTCACCTTTATTGAGCTTGAAGCCGGCATAAATACCGGCACCGTCGTTATTATGTATACTATCGGCCTTAAATAATTTTTCGTTTAAAAAAGTACCGGCTTTGGTTAAGCTTCTCTCAAATTTTATTACAAAATAACCGCTGAAACCTGCGCTTTTACCCCAGCCCTGGTAAATGCGGTGAGCCGGGTTGTAGCCCCATATTTCACCAGCTTTGCTATCCACATTTACATAGCCTTCATGGTAATCGCTATTGGCTTTAATGAGCAGGTAAAGGCTATCTGTTTTATCCATAGTAAATTGCATCATGCCACAACGTTCGGTAGCGGTAACCGCTGCTTTCACCTGGTATTGCTTGAGGTTTATGCGGTATAGGTGCGGGGCCGATGCTTCATCACTATGCTTAAACTTTACGCCGTAGCCTGTTGTTTTTAGCTTACCGGTTACTGGCATAACACTAAAGCTACCATAATCCTGCGTGCAAGATCCGCTTAACCAATGCGATCCGCGAAGGCCGTAAAATTCATCATCTTTATAGTAATAGGGGGGGATACATTTACTTTCGCTGGTTTGGGTTTGTGGGGTCCATTGCGTCATACCAAACGGAACGGTGGCTGCTGGTATGGTATTAGCGTATCTGGCCAATTCCGAGCCGTGTTTTAAAGCTGATGTAGTGGTAGCAGTTGCTGTACCAGCCATAGGTTGCACATACTTCACCAAATTTTGCGCTATAGCGGGCGAAACGATTAATAACAGGCAAACGCAGAAAACATAGCTTTTAAGCATATTTTGTAAACTCATGTTCTATTAGGTAAGTATCAATAGTATCTTAGGGTGTAAAACTATTAGTTTTTGGTATACTAATGAAGTTTTCATACATATTAACAGCTTGTCATAAGATCTGGCAGGCTATTACCTTTTTAATATCCCAGATTTGAAATAAATTAGGATTTAGCTGGATTTCCCTGGTTGTAATTAGACATTGGAATGCTATTATTGTAGCCATACTATTTAAGTATAATATTTACTACTGTTAATATTTATGAGCAAATTTCTTTCGCTATGCATGCTATTACTTTATTGTAGCTGTACATTTTCCTTTGCGCAACAAAAATCAATTATTGGTAACCCTATCATGAGCGGTTACTATGCCGACCCAACTATTGTAAAAAATAATGGTAGCTACTTTATATATGCTACTATTGACCCGTGGGGTGGTAACGAATTAGCAGTATTTGAAACCAAAGACTTTATAACTTTCAAGCAGCATCATTTGAACTGGCCAACTAAAGCTGCATGCACCAGCCCTACATCAAAAAGTTCGATGGTTTGGGCACCATCGGTAGTAAAAAAGAACGCTAAATTTTATATGTATGTGGCTGTTGGCAGCGAAATATGGGGCGGTGTTGCCAATTCGCCTACAGGTCCATGGAAAAATATCAAGCCCGACAATACCCCTTTAGTTAAGGTGACCGATTTCCCTGAAGTGCATAACATAGACCCCGATTGTTTCATTGACGACGATGGACAAGCTTACATATACTGGGGGTCGGGATATAATTGGATAAACGGGCACTGCATTGCCGTCAAGTTGAAAAGCGACATGTATACCTTCGATGGCAAGCCTGCCGATATTACACCCACTCACTTTTTTGAAGGTGCGCATGTGATGAAGCGTCAGGGCAAATACTATCTCATGTTTTCGGAAGGTAAAGCAATTGATGCCACTTACCAAGTGGGCTATGCTACCGGCAAATCGCCGCTTGGTCCGTTTAAAGAGGATGAACACAGGCTCATCTTGAAAACATCTGCCGATAGTACGATTATCGGTCCAGGGCATCATACTACTTTTAAAGAAAACGGGCAATACTACATCCTTTACCACCGCATTTATCCGCAAAAAGAAGCTTATGTATTAAGGCAACTTTGCCTTGACAGCTTAAATTTTGACAGCAAGGGCAATATTCTTAAAGTAAACACCGCAGGTGTTAGAACATTTAAAAAGCAAAAGCGTAAATAGAAATTTGACTTATATCATTTAAGCAGCTAACAGCTAACGAAACATCATCAGTAACGTAGCCGTTGGATGCTTAACTTGTTTCGATATCTTTCAGGCTATCCATTTTCTTGTAGGCCAAAAATCCTTTGATGTCTTCAAAATGTTCGCGTACGCGCTTGTTGCCAAATTCAAAAACTTTTTTTGCCAACCCGTCTAAAAAATCGCGGTCGTGAGATACTAAGATCAATGTACCGTCAAAATCTCTCAGCGCATCTTTAATAATGTCTTTGGTCTTCATATCCAAATGGTTAGTAGGCTCATCCAGTATCAACAAATTAACGGGTTCTAAAAGTAATTTGATCATGGCTAAACGGGTCTTCTCCCCTCCCGATAATACTTTAACTTTTTTAGTAGTATCATCGCCACTGAACATAAAAGCGCCCAAAAGATCTTTGATCTTCAAACTGCCGTCACTCAATGGAATTTGATCGATGGTTTCAAATACCGTCAGGTTTTCATCCAGCAGGGCGGCCTGGTTTTGGGCAAAGTATCCTATCTTGGCATTATGGCCAACCTTAAGGCTACCTTCAAATTCGATCTCATTCATGATGGCTTTGATCATGGTAGATTTACCCTCGCCGTTCTTACCCACAAAAGCTACCTTTTCTCCACGCTCAATAACCATGGATGCATTTTTAAATACAATATGATCACCGTAGGTTTTGGTCAGATCTTCCACCATAAGCGGGTATTGTCCCGAACGTGGTGAAGGCGGGAACTTTAACCGCAACGCAGAAGTGTCTACCTCATCTATCTCAATTACTTCCAGCTTTTCCAACATTTTTACGCGCGACTGTACCTGCAGCGTTTTAGAATAGGTACCTCTAAAGCGGTCTATAAATTCCTGATTGTCGGCAATAAAGCGCTGCTGCTCTTCGTAAGCTTTTAACTGGTGTACACGCCTATCGGCACGTAACTGCAGATAGTGGCTGTATTTAGCCTTGTAATCATAAATACGGCCCATGGTTACTTCAATGGTACGATTGGTAATATTATCTACAAAGGCCCGATCATGCGAAATTACCATCACCGCTTTGGCCGAGTTGATCAAAAATTCTTCCAGCCATTGGATGCTTTCAATATCCATGTGGTTGGTAGGCTCATCCAGCAAAATAAGGTCTGGCTTCTTCAATAAAATCTTGGCAAGCTCGATACGCATGCGCCATCCGCCCGAAAACTCCGATGTTTGCCGCCCAAAGTCTTTGCGCTCAAATCCAAGTCCTTTAAGTACTTTTTCAATCTCAGCATCGTAGTTGGTTTCCTCTACCGTGTAAACTTTCTCACTCAATTCAGATACCCTTTCTACCAGCTTCATGTATTCATCACTCTCATAATCGGTACGAATGTTAAGCTGTTCATTCACTTCGTCCAACTCCTTCTGCATTTGGTTGGCTTCTGCAAAAGCTTTCATGGTTTCTTCAAAAACAGTGACGTTATCCTGGGTGAGCAAATGCTGCGGCAGGTAAGCAATAACCGCTTCTTTGGGGCCGGTTACATTACCTGTAGTGGGTTTGGCAGCACCGGCAATGATTTTAAGAATGGTTGATTTGCCTGCACCGTTTTTACCCATTAGGGCTATTTTATCGTTCTCGTTTATTGGAAAAGTTACATCACTAAATAGAGTGGTTCCACCAAATGAAACGGAGATGTTATTTACGTTGATCACAGTAATACTAAATTTAAGGCAAAGATAAAAGAATGACACACGATCTAAAATCTTTGAATACCTTTTGCAGAGGTACCTGTGCCACACTATCTTGAGGAGCGCAACAAGGAAAGTTTACAATATATTCGCTCCTGACAGGAAATCTGTTCTTACTATTTTCTTTCGACAAGACACTAACTTGATAACCCGCACATTATAAGCAATAACATAAAATAAATTGAGCAACTATTTGTGTTTTTTGTTATCAAAAAAGCACATATTCAACACTTTTTCTATTATATTTATTAGTTTTGTTGTAACTGATGGTTAAAAATTGGATACATATTCTATTGTCGTTCTGGCTGATAAATTCAGTTACGTACTTTCATGCGAGTAGTCCTGCCGATTTTGCAAACTCCGAACACAGCGCATCTGCACAAGATACTTGTGTAAAAGTTAACACCTGGGCCGATTGCATTATTCAATCTTTTGTAGATAACGATGATGATGCTGCAACCAAGTTTCATAGAATTAAACATCAGCGCAGGTATGTTCGCAGCCGCTCAGCAAATAATAATGTATTTGTACCGGCACCCAACTTTTATTTTTATTATCAGCACTTAAAAAATGCTATTCTTGCCAAGGTAAACCACTACTCTATTGGTATTGCGTTATTACCCTCTTACTATAATTTCCTGTTCCGGCTCTGCCCATTTTGATTGTATTCTTCCTTAACTTTTTTACATACATAAGCCTAAGTGCCTAATGTGTATTGCCGTATGGCAAAATTTTCAGTTACATTAAGAATACATCTATCATCATGATCAAAATAAAACGTGTTCATAGCTGGCTTTGGGTTGTGGCCGCTGCATTATTAGTAAGCAGCTGCTCGTCAAACAAAAGTCAGAACACAACCGGCCAGGATACCCTGGAGCTACCCGTAATAACCATAAAAACCAAAGATACCACCCTTCAAACGGCATATGTGGCCGATATACAAGCGCATAAAAACGTCGAAGTACGTTCTCGCTTGCGCGGATTTCTCGAAAAAATATATGTAGACGAAGGTAAACCTGTAAGCAAAGGACAAATATTATTTAAGCTAAACGACGAAGAATACCGCGTAGTTCTTGCTCGTGCCAAAGCCGCACTAAGCAATGCTGAGGCCGACGCCGTAGCTACCCGCGTTGAGGTAAACCGTGTAAAAATGCTGGTAGGCAAAAATGTACTGGCTCCATCCGAACTGGACGTTGCAAAATCAAAGCTTAAGGCCGATGAAGCCACTATTGCCGAAGCGCGTACCAATGTACAAAGCGCACAAAACCATATTGCATACACCATTATTAGGGCACCGTTTGACGGTATCATTGACCGTATTCCTTTAAAAGGAGGTAGTTTAATTGATGAAGGAGCACTGCTTACCAGTATATCCGACATCAGTACTATTTACGCTTATTTCAGCTTCCCCGAAAACGAATATCTTCAATATCAGCGTAGCATAAACAAAGGACTTAACGATGCCAACAACACGGTGAAACTAATGCTTTCTGATGGTACAAGTTACAGCCACACCGGTACTATTGAAACCATTGAAGGCGAGATAGAACAAGCTACCGGTTCAATTGCGCTGCGCGCAAAGTTTCCCAATCCACACAAACTGCTGCGCCATGGTGCCAGCGGTAAAATTTATATCACAACCAAATTAGATGATGCCGTAATGATACCGCAAAAATCGGTGTTCGAGGTTCAGGATAAAAGCTATGTTTATACGCTGGGGCCCGATAATAAGCTCCATATGCAAAGCTTTACCCCGCTTACCCGTTTCTCGCAGTATTATGTGGTTAAAGACGGTTTAAAAGCCGGCGATAAGATCTTGTTTGAAGGTGCTCAAAGCGCACGCGACGGCATGGTTATAAAGCCCAACATGCTTAAAGAAACTCCCAAATTAGCCTTGAAGTAAAATCTTCGGGCAAGCTATTTTCTGTCTTAGTGTTACCTGCCATTATTTGTGCAGGTGGCTATTATTTGATATAACCTTGAAACATCATGTTCAATGTATTTATTAAGCGGCCTATTCTGTCGCTTGTTATTTCTGTAATTATAACCTTGCTGGGTATACTGGCTTTATTTACGCTACCGGTTACCCAGTTCCCTGATATTGTACCGCCCTCGGTCACTGTTACGGCAAATTATACCGGTGCCAACGCTGAGGTTTGTGCAAAAGCCGTAGCCACTCCGCTGGAGCGCGCCATCAATGGAGTACCCGGCATGACCTATATGTCGTCGGTTTGCAGCAACGATGGCTTAACCGTGATTCAAATTTACTTTAAGGTGGGCACCGACCCCGATCAAGCTGCGGTAAACGTGCAAAACCGGGTGGCCACCATTATTGATGAAATGCCCGAAGAGGTAATTAAAGCCGGCGTTACCACCGAAAAAGAGGTTAATAGTATGCTCATGTACCTCAACATTATGAGTACGGATAAAGCTATGGACGAAAAGTTCATTTACAACTTTACCGATATTAATGTTCTACAGGAGCTTAAGCGTATTGACGGCGTAGGCCGTGCCGAAATTATGGGTGCCAAAGAGTACTCGATGCGAGTATGGTTAAAGCCCGACCGTATGATGGCTTACAAAGTATCGACCGATGAGGTTATTGAAGCCATCCGTGCCCAAAACGTGGAAGCGGCACCAGGTAAAACCGGTCAAAGCTCTGACAAGGCACCCCAAATGCTGCAATATGTGTTGCGTTACCCCGGCAAGTTTTTTGAGCCTAAACAATACGAAAACATTGTAATACGTGCCGATGAAAGCGGCACGGTGTTGTTATTAAAAGAAGTGGCTGACATAGAATTTGGCTCGCTAAGTTACGGCATGGTATCCAAAACGGATGGCCGCCCTTCGGCTTCAATTATGATAAAGCAACGCCCGGGCTCTAACGCACGCGATGTTATTAATAATATAAAAATCCGTATGGCCGAGCTTAAAAGCAGCTCATTTCCCAGCGGCATGACCTACAATGTAAACTACGATGTTTCGCGTTTTTTAGACGCATCTATTGATGAAGTTTTACACACACTTATAGAAGCTTTTATTCTGGTATTCATTGTAGTATACATTTTTTTGCAAGATTTCAGGTCTACTCTTATCCCGGCACTGGCCGTACCTGTAGCCTTGGTAGGTACGTTGTTTTTTATGCAGATGCTCGGTTTCTCTATCAATCTGCTTACGCTGTTTGCACTCGTGCTATCCATAGGTATTGTGGTAGATAATGCGATCGTTGTGGTAGAGGCAGTACATGTGAAAATGAACGAGGAGCACATGAACGCCATGGACGCCACCATAAGTGCTATGAAAGATATTAGCGGGGCAATCGTGGCCATAACGTTGGTAATGTCGGCCGTGTTTGTGCCTGTGGCATTTATGGATGGACCGGTTGGTGTATTTTACCGGCAGTTTTCGCTAACCATGGCCATTGCCATCGTAATATCGGGTATTAATGCGGTAACGTTAACGCCGGCACTCTGTGCTATTATGCTCAAACATCAGGATGGTAACAAAAAGGGCTTCATTGATAAATTTTTTGCTGGATTTAACAAGCGGTACGATGCGGTTCAAAACAAATATGCCGGCTTAATTGGCAAAATTGCCGGTCGGCGAATTATCACATTCATTGCACTGGCATTTTTCTTTGCAGTAACCTGGGGTATGAGCGCCATACTGCCGACTGGATTTATACCCACCGAAGATCAGGGGATGATTTACGTTAACGTTACCACCCCTGCCGGTGCCACCGTTGAACGTACTGAGGAAGTACTAAGCGAAATTCAGCGACAGACCAAAGATATCAAAGCCATAGAGTCGGTATCTACCCTATCGGGTTACAGCTTAGTGAACGAAATTGCAGGTGCTTCTTATGGTATGGCCATGATAAACTTGAAAGGCTGGGATGAACGTGAAGAATCGTTGCAGGATATTATTGATGAATTGACCAAGCGCACCAAAAATATTGGCGACGCTTCTATTCAATTTTTTCCGCCACCTACTGTGCCTGGTTTTGGTAATTCCAGCGGTTTTGAAATACGCTTGTTAGATAAAAGCGGTACAGGTGATCTGCAGAAAACGGCGCAGATAAGTAATGAATTTATTAAGGCACTTAACCATTCGCCTGCCATAGCTAATGCCTTCTCAAGCTTCGATCCTAACTTTCCGCAGTACCTCATTACAGTAGACCAGCAAATGGCGGCTAAAAAGGGTATTACCATTGATAAGGCTATGGGTACGCTGCAAACGCTGATGGGTAGTTATTATGCCTCAAACTTTATCCGTTTCGGGCAGATGTATAAGGTAATGGTGCAAGCCTCGCCCGAGTACAGGTCAAAGCCGGAAGATGTTCTGCAACTGTACGTAAAGAACAATCATGGCGAAATGGTGCCATTTTCCACCTTTATAAAAATGGAGCGAGTTTATGGCCCAGAGCAATTAACCCGCTACAATATGTATACCTCGGCCATGATCAACGGCGATGCACGCGCCGGCTACAGTAGCGGAGATGCCATTGAAGCTATAAAGAAGATAGCCGTTCAAAAACTGCCTAAAGGATACTCATTTGAATGGTCGGGCATGACGCGTGAACAGATCCTTTCGGGCAACCAGGCCATTTACATTTTCATTATATGTTTAGTGTTTGTATACCTGTTGCTGGCAGCACAATACGAGAGTTTGCTGCTGCCTTTGGCGGTTATATTATCCTTGCCTACGGGTATTTTAGGTGCCTTTTTCTTTTTGAAGATCACTGGTCTTGAAAACAACATTTACGCACAGGTAGCACTGGTAATGCTGATAGGCTTGCTGGGGAAAAATGCCATTTTAATTGTGGAGTTTGCTGTGCAGCGCGAACGTGATGGTGCAACCGTTTTACAGGCCGCTGTTGACGGTGCTGTGTCACGGCTGCGCCCTATACTCATGACATCCTTTGCCTTTATTGCAGGCTTAGTGCCACTGTGTATTGCCAGTGGTGCCGGTGCTATGGGTAACCGGTCTATTGGTACGGCTGCAGCCGGAGGCATGTTACTGGGTACATTGTTCGGTTTAATTCTTATTCCGGGATTATATGTGATCTTCTCCAGCCTCTCCAAGTCAAAAAAGAAAGATGATGTAGCCCCGGCCCTGCCAGAGCCCGAACTGGAAAACACTTACCACTAATTATACTGCTTATGTTTAAATATAAAGTTCACACCTATATAGTTCTTTTGCTGTTTTTAATAACGGCATGCAGCAGCCTCAAAACAGTTGAGGTTGCTCCTCCTGACAATATGCACACTACTTATGGCGATAACGCTGCCGATTCGACCAATATTGCAGCTATGCGTATCTCCAATTTTTTTGCTGATAGTTATTTATTGGGTTTGATAGATACCGCCATGGCTGCAAACCTAGATGTTCTTACTGCCCTACAAAGGGTAGAAATAGCTAATGCTAATTTGAAGTACAACGGGTTGCTAATTCTACCATCGGTTACGCTTAACGCCAATGCCGGTTTGGAGAAATATGGTGATTATACAATGAACGGTGTCGGCAATTATGACACCAACCTATCACCCAACATTACCGACAGGCAGCGCATTCCTAACCCAACGCCCGATTACTTCCTGGGTTTTCGCAGCTCCTGGGAGGTTGATCTATGGGGTAAGTTACGTAATCGTAAGCGTGCGGCATTCAATCGTTTTTTGGCCAGTCAAAGCGGATATAAAATGGTAACCACCTCGCTTACAGCTCAAATTGCTACGGCTTATTATCAATTGCTTGCCCTGGATAATGAGCTAAGGGTAATCCAAAAGAATATAAAATTACAAACGGATGCTTTGGAGATAATAAAGCTACAAAAACTGGGCGGCCGTGCGTCAGAGCTTGCTGTTCAGCAATTCTTAGCACAACTTGAGCGTACCCAAGGTCTTGAATATCAAACCCTGCAACAGATTACAGAAACCGAGAACCAGTTGAATTTCTTAACTGGTACGTTCTCGAAATCCATTCCTCGCGATACATCAATAAGCACATTGAAGCTTCCTACTGTATTAAAAGCCGGTGTACCTTCACAGCTACTGCTTAACCGGCCCGATATACAGGAAGCAGAATTTGAACTACGTGCCATGAACGCCGATATTAAGGCAGTTCATGCGGCTTTTTTCCCTGCCCTTACTTTATCACCTTATGTAGGCTTTAATGCATTTAGTTCATCGTTACTGTTCAATTCCGGGTCTTTTGCCTATGGTTTATTAGGCGGTATTACCGCACCCATATTTAACCGAAAGCTTATTAAAGCTGATTACGAACGCACTGTGGCTCAAGGCAAACAAGCCTTGTACGGTTATCAAAAAACGGTACTAAGCAGCTACCAGGAAGTTTTAAATAGCCTTAAAAGCATCGAAAATTATAACCAGATGTACAAGCACAAACAACAGGAAGTACAGGCACTTAACAATGCCGTATCAGTAGCTAATGATTTGTACCTGGTAGGCCGGGCCAACTACCTGGAAATCATTACCGCCCAACGCAACGTGCTGGATGCCGAGTTGGAATTGGCCAATACCAAAAAGAATATTTTTATAGGTGCTATTAACTTGTACCGCTCAGTAGGTGGTGGCTGGAAACGCTAAATATTAATAATTTAAACCCGGGAGCAATAATAAAACCCGGGTTTAATTTCATGCTTTTTCTTCTCCAAGATGTTGTAATTATAGTGGGTGCATTAACTAACTACCTATGGTTCAAGAGTATACTTTTACCGTAAAAGGTAGTGATATATGATGAGCTAAAACCGCGTTTAACGTATCTTGGGGGTGTATTTGAAAAGTTTGCAGGTAAAAACAATTATTTATGCTGTCTGTTTATATGGCACCAATTATAACGCAACACATGAATAACCATATACTCATCCTGGATGATAGCCAGGATATTTTAGACGCTTTGCAACAAGCTCTTACCGAAGAAGGCTATAAAGTAACCACTTATAATTACTGCGAGGATATTTTACAGTTAGTTAAAGAGCATCAACCTAACTTGGTACTTTTAGACTACCTTCTTTTTGGAATTAATGGTGGCGAATTATGTCACCACATTAAAACTGATCCCTTAACCAAGCATATACCTGTAGTCTTAATGTCGGCCTACCCGAGGGTGTTAGAATCATTAGGCGATTACGGCTCTAATGCGTTCATTGCCAAACCTTTTGACTTAGAGGTTATGTATGCAACCATCAAGAAATGCCTGGATCAGCAATCAGAATTAAGCTATCATTAATAGGTATTTTCAGGGTTTTTAAAAATTTTGGAATTCCTTACTTTTCTTCATAATTCTTCGCTTAAAATACATTTTTCTTCATTTAATTAGATTTTAAGAAATAAGATTTGATGGAACAAGATGTCAGAGATAATTGATTTTATCCCTGACATTTTTTTGTTCAATGGGTTACCATTTGGTTTTTCCCCGGAAGCTTTATTGAGACCACTTCCCCCGGTTACAAATTTAATTTTACACCATGGGTTTAAGTAGACCTCCATTAACCACTAAAAACAATTTGCCGTAAGTGTAAAATAAACACTAAGTTTTCTTATCTTTCGCCGCTTTTAAAGGGATAGATGTTATCATAGTTATGACATCAAATCCGGCTTTACTGTTGAGGTAGAGCACATCAACTACGAAAGATATGACCGACATTTCAAATATTGGAGTTTACACATCAGGAGGCGATGCGCCGGGTATGAACGCTGCCATCAGGGCCGTTGTTAAAACAGCTTTGTATTACAAACTTGAAGTTACCGGTATCCGCTTAGGATATGAGGGCATGATTAGCGGCGATATGCATACCATGACCTTAAAATCGGTAGGGAATATTATTCATCGCGGGGGTACCGTTCTTAAGACCGCCCGAAGCGAAGAGTTCCGTACCGATGAAGGCAAACAGAAAGCTTACCGCCAGTTAAAACGTTTTGGTATTGATGCGTTAGTGGCCATTGGCGGCGATGGTACCTTTACCGGAGCCAACAAGTTTGGCGATATGTTTGGCATCCCTGTAATAGGTATACCTGCTACAATAGATAACGACTTAAAAGGCACAGACTTTACCATAGGCTACGATACGGCGCTAAACACGGTGTTAAAATCTGTAGACCAGATCAGGGATACTGCCGAATCGCACGACCGTTTATTTATTGTTGAAGTGATGGGGCGCGAATCGGGCATGATCGCTATGCGTGCGGGTATTGCCGCAGGTGCCGAAGCCGTAATGCTCCCCGAAATCAAGAATAACTTAGAACCACTCTTTGCGCGACTGGAAGACAGCCGTCACCATAAGAGCTCCAAAATATTGATAGTTTCGGAAGGACAGGAAATTGGCGGCGGCTTTGAAATTGGTCGTATTATTAAAGAAAAATTTCCGCAGTATGACACCCGTGTATCGGTACTGGGGCATATGCAACGCGGTGGTCATCCAAGCTGTACAGACCGCGTACTGGCCAGCCGTTTTGGCGTTGCTGCGGTAGAAGGCCTCATGGAAGGACGCACCCAGGAAATGGTTGGCGTAAGGCATCACGATATTGTTTATGTTCCCCTGCACGAAGCTATTCTTCAACCTTCGGAACTGGACATGAACATGCTGAAGATCATAGACCTGCTTTCTTAAACTTTTGAATATATACTTGTAGATCTTCTTTCGTTAATTTAAGTAAGTTTTCGCATCTGCTCAAGCACTTGAGGCATAAAGCGAGTACTTAGAACCGGTTTGTTATTTTTGCATGCGGTTTAATTAGCTAACAGCGTTTTATCATTACACGTATACTTTTCTGTAAACATCTTGGGTAGGTGCTTGTTGATAAAAAGCATGATAACAAAACACCGGTCTGTTAAGCAACTTTGCTTTTTATTTATTGCGGTAGCTATTTTAAGCTGCAAAAAGAGCCCCGAAGAAACCCCGGTAACCAAGCCCGCCGATCCGGAACCCGCTCCTGTCGAAAATAAAATTAAGATCACTTACGAAATTACCAGCACAGCCGAAGCGTTCACTTCTCCGGCCTATAACAAAGTGTCTTACGCAGGTTCAGGCGGTTCTTACCTATTTGATACTTACAGCACCAGTACATGGAAAAAGGAAGTCACCATTACTGATGATCAGAAAAGTAGCATTATCTTGTATGTAGACCTTTTGCTTAATGGCGACAAGGCGACTGCAACAGGCAAGGTCTATATTAACGATGTACTCAAGTCTACTGCCACAAGCACCTCTCCTTATTATTCTAATGGTCGCACACAAACTATTCTTGATGTAAGGTACAGATAGCTACCTACCTAATATTGTAACAGATGCTATTGTTTTTCACCACACATTAGTTTCAAGCTTTTAAACATAACCTCAATCTATATGCACACAACTATTGTATCAACCTGCTTAAGCAAAATTAACCTGTTATTATCACTGCTCTTACTAAGCACATTACCCGTACTTGCACAAAACGGCACTTACGAAAGAAATGCCACCAAAGGCGCATATGGTGTTATTTCGTTTCAAAAAACAGGTAATTTGGTTAAGGCAGAAATTTTCACCTGGTGGAACTCTTCAAACTCGCAAACAGGTAGCTACTTTGGCCAAGGCACCTTAAAAAATGATTTTGTTTATTTAAAAAGTGACGAAAATGAGCCTGAGTGCAAAGTAACGTTACACCTTGTGCAGGGGAAAATTAAAGCTACATTTTCAAAATGCTCAACAGATCATCTTACCGAAGATTTTAATGGAACTTACACTAAAATTAGTGATGCCGTAGCTGGCGATTACCAGGTGATAGCATCTAAAGCGTATTTTTATAAAGCTGCCAACACAGCCAGTAAACTTAAGGCCTATGTAGTTCAAGGCGACAAAGTTACGCTTGATATGCAAAACATGGCTGCCAACACGGGTAATTGGGTATTTGTTTCGTACATGAACAAAGCGGATAAAGAAACCACAGGCTTTATGCCGTTATCGGCCTTAAAAAGAATTAATTGATGAACGTTAGAGCTTATCCAGCCATTGCTTTTTCTTCGCTTCAAACTCTTCAAGGGTAATAATTCCCTGGTCTAAAAGCGTTTTAAGCTTTTGCAGCTGCGTTACAGCATCAAACGGCTCATCTCCGGTTTTGGGTGAGGTTTGCTCAAACGAATTTCCTAAACTATTACCCAAGTTAATTTGCAAGCCTGCACCGGCAGTGCCGCTTTCATTACTTGCGGCATCACGCAGGGCTTGCAACTTTTCCATTTCAGTATAATTTAACCCGGCTTGTTCGGCTGCCAGCTTACCGGCTCGCGCATTGGCTATTTGATTGATCTGTTGTTGGGTTTGCTGATCGAATGATGCGCCCTGTACCTGCAAATTAGCAAGCTGGAAACCCAACTCCGCAAAAGTGCCGTTTAGTTGAGCCTTTAATTCATCAGCCAGCTGGTTTAGCTTGCTGTCAATTTGCAAAACTCCAAAAGCGGTGGTAGCCAGTGTTACGGTAAGCTGCTGTTCTATGCGCGACTGAATGAGCATTTGCGCCTGTGCAGTGGTATAGGCATCTGCCATGCCGGCTATCTGCGTTAAAAACAAAGTGGCATCTGTAATGATAAAAGAATAATTACCATAAGCACCCAGGCTAACCGGGAATTTGTAAACAGGCTCCTCATACTTTACCCGGGTAGATGTACCCCACCCCTGGTTTACCACGGCCGCCTTGCGGTAAAAATATATTTTTAACTTATGCTCGCTTTCAAAGCCCTGCATCAGTTTAAACAAGGTGGTAATAAAAGGATCGTTATCTGTTTGCAAGGTATAGGTGCCTTCCTGTTGTAGCACACCCGTAACTTTACCCTGATAAACCAGTATGCAACCTTGCCCTGGGGCTACTATAAGCTTACTGGCATCTTTTATCTCATCGCTCTTGAAAGGATATTTATAAAACAGTAATTCCTGCGGTTGATTTTTCCACTCTATTACTGCGGCAAACTGCTCTTTAAAAAAATCGGTAAAACCCATTTGTTAATTTTATGGTAAAATTACGTGCCTGTTCATATTTATTCGGTACGGCCAAGCTGATAGTTATTCACCAGCTTTCCATCATCAGCTACCACTAATACACCGTGTACATAATCAGCTTGTTCATTCTTGCGGTATTCGATGGCAAAACCGTGCTTCCATTTTGTAGCAGATGAAAGGTAATACTTATCGGGTGGTAAGGCCCACTCCAGTTTGCCGGTATGCACATTAATACGCTGAATAGAAACGGGCGGATCGGCAGCTGCAGTGGTATTAACTACAATAAGCAAATTATCGGCATCTTGGTAAAGAATATTGGGGTTAAAGTACTTTCTGCCGGGTGTAAGATCGCGCTTAATCTTATCGTCAGTTTTTTTATCCACCCTTACTTCAAGTAACTGGTCAACCTTGTTATCATCAAAAAAACTGCCATTATAGCCAAATTCAAAATAATGTGGGTTAAACTCTTTTCGGTATACCTCGGTAGACTGCGCCTCGGTTTGTACCAGTTTTTTAAGAGTTGGGAAATAGTAGTAGCTCACCCCCTCGTTGTTCATTACTTTGATAATGGCTTTGTAATAATCAAAATCTAACCTGGCCACGCCCGAACTTAGCTGCGAAAAGCTTTTAAATACCTCCTGAGTAACGTCCTTAATATCGTTGTTCCTGGTGTCGAGCGCAAGTAAGGTATTATTGCAGCCAATAGCGTATATCATGTTGGGTGCGTAGGTTTTAAATGTTAACGAGCAGCGGTTTTTGCGTTGTACATCATCTGTAATAATGCGGTCGGTTATGAGTTTGCCATTGAGGGCATTGTTAAATTGTGCATGCAGTTCTTGTTCTCCATGGTTGTTACCCTTATCAATATAATCGGTGCCCATGCGTAAATAAACAGGCTCGCCGGTTACCGTATTGGTATAAACAAAGCTGCTGTAAAATGAACGTGGTGCTTTATACGTAGTGTTGGTATAATAAGTATTTGTACTTGATCTTTTTGGCTGAAAAAGCATGCTGACAAAGTAAACCACCACAATAAAAAAAACCGCACCTATGAGTATATAAAGCGGCAACCGGCTGTTTACCGGCGGCGAAGAGCTGTAACCTGCCGGGCGGTTGTGGTGGTGGTAAATATGTACATCATCGCTATTCAAAAAGTATTCTGTTCCGCAATTAAGGCAACGGTAAAAATCGGGCTTGGTTTCTGTTTTATGAATACTGCCGCAATGCGGGCATTGTACTGCTTTAATATCTTTAGCCATAGCTTATGTTTGAACAGTAATTGCCTTGTTTAGGTTTTGTTAATGATGATGTATACGGCATAGGATTATTATCTTATTGAAATTTAAGCTACTATATTAACTCCTGGTTTACCTTTATAAGGTAGAAAACAACGGGGATTTTCTAAAATAACTGCCGGTTAATCAATTTAATAATTACTGCTCTTTGTAAATATCAAACTTTTCAAAAGGCACCTTACCAAAATTTTTAACTGTTTTTACTTCGGTTTTTACCTTTTCGGGGTCGGTAGCATGAAAGCTGTCGCCGCCGTCTTTAAACAAGAACCATTTTTTTTCTGCAGGTGCATATTTAAAAGTAATAATTCGCGTCCAGCGCCAGGCGCTGCCACCATAATGCTCCACTGAAAAATAGCCATTTTTAATGGTGACGGAGGTAAACGGATCGCCCATTTGTCCGCCGCAATCTATACAGTACACGGCATTGTTACTACGGGCAGCAAGGGCGTAAGTTTTATCTGGTTTGCCTAACAGCACCAGCAGGGGCCTTTTTTCGGGATGGTCAATTACATCAGAGGATTGTTTTTCACCATCTTTATACAAGATCATGATGGCGTCCGGGTAGGCATCGCGGTTAAGGTCGCCTTTGGTAATATTGAGTGCATTGTAGCCTTTAGGGATGAAGCCTTTTAAAGCGGCTGGAACATTAACCGGCATTTCGGGCTGGGCTAAAACTGCAAGACTTGTAAAGCTTAATAACAGTGATAAGAGGTATAGTTTGCGCATCATTAATTGAAAAGGGTGTATAGTAATTGTTTTTGTAAACAAACAACCCCGAAAATGTTTTGGTATACGCAATTGCAGATTACCGCAAACCACAATACTGCTATGGTGTTAAATACTGCAACTCAACTTTATACCATGTCATTAAAAAGCATTTCTAAAACCCGCTGGAAAATTGAAACCGACCGCGTAACGGTATACCCATACAGTGTATTTTACCTATTTACAGCCATTATTGCTGTTTTATTTACAGGACTGCTGCTCATTTACATGAACTACCAACATGCTGGTATAGGTGAGTCGTTACCATTTGTGCTTCTATTACTGCTCATTGTAGTTTTATTTTGGGGCTTTGCTGCCACCTACATAGAATTTGACCTGGGTAAAGCACGTATGCGCAAAATGCTGATGGGTTTTATACCGGTAAACACCATCCCTCTTTCGAAATTGCAGGGTATTAATTCGGTAAGTAATATGGCCGGAAGCTATAACTACCGTCTTTTTGAAAAAAACTCAAGGTTTGGTAAAGGCATTATAGTTTCTTCGGGGTACACCAAAGCCGATGATCCTAATGCCATTGCCTTTGTTGAGGAAGCTGTACCTATTATACACGGTTATTTAGACCAATATGATACACCTGCAGACAACGTTAAAGAAAAAATTACTTCGTTCCGTTTTTTTACGCAGCAAGGCGATACTTACACTATTAAGAATAAAAAGATCGGGGCTATTATATTCGGCCTGTTCTTTTTAGCAATCGGCATTGTTTTACTTAATGTAGAAACTAACGGCATATTAGCCAAAGTATTTATTGTGGTTTTCACGGTTTTCCTGGCAGTAATATTCTTCAATGCAGCTTACACTAAAATTGCCTTAAATACCACAACCAAAACCATCAGCAGAACCGGGCTGGCAAAATTTTTAAACCGAAGCCATCACTTCGTCGCTTTTGCAGGTATACAAACGGTGCGCAGATCTCTAAATTTTATTTATATAGGTACCGACGTAAACCTCTATTTTGAGGTGGCGGGTAAAAATGGCAAGCAGGATATTATAACAATTATATCACTGAAAAAAAGCGCAGATATTGAACGGTTCGTAGAGGAACTGTACCAGATCATGGAAATTTAAAATCTCCGTTACATTGGTCCGTAACTTACGCTTACTTCAATTACATAACGCTGTTCTGCTAACCTACCAACCCGCTCTATTGTTAAATACTGCCTTGGATCGGGACCGCCGAAATCAATATCCTCATTCAGTGATAACTGCTCTTCTTTAACTGTTTTTGCATTCTCTATACGGGCAGAAAGCTTGGCTAAAGCGTTTTCCATTTCCAGCGGCGTATCAAGACCCTTAATAACCTGGCGCAGGAGCATAAGGGTAGCATTGCTCCAATAAGCTATATTGGTTGTGTCGGCTACGAAGCGGGATGTTTCAAACTTGAAAGTAAGCGTGAAATATTCACAGCCTGATTGTTTAATGGTCAGTTTATCACCGTTGGCCAGTGTGAGTGTTTCAATTCCCGTGCGGTGATCAGGTTCCAGCTTGAAAGTAGCATCAGGGAACACCGATTTTTTAACTACAGGTTCTGATACTGCGCGTGGGCATTCGTCAGTTGTGGTATCGGTTGCATTAACATTTGCTGTTGATGAAGTTACTGCAACCGTGTCTTTCGGCTTAACGACTGCTATCTTGGTAATAGCAGGCTTTTTGTCGGGATGTTTACAAGCATTAAACAGTATTGCCGGTAAGATGCACAGTATGGTTAAAGATATTCGATTCATTGTATTAGGTTTTGGAAGTTGATAGTGCTTTGAAATTAGCTAAGTAGTTATACAGGGCGCCTCATTACTAATAGCTGCTAAAAGAAGATATCAATATAATCTGTAGTTTCACCATCGCAATTCACCATTTGCTGCAGTCGCCAGTATTTGCGCGCACCCGAGGCTTTGAAAACGGCAGCACCATCAAGTGTACACGGCTGACCGTTATTAGTTAATTCTACCTTAGAAACTATTTTACCGTTAAATAAAAGCTCCCTGCCAACCGGTTTAAATGTTCCCTTAATGGTTACATACTCGTTACTCTTTTTGTTACGTTGCTCACCCTCAATGCTATAAACGCCATTACCTATAGCTTTAATGGTTACTGTACCGGGCTTGCCGTTGTTATAGCCTATCCATTGAATAGTAAATGAATGAACACCGGTCCTCACAGGTTTATCTTGCGAGAAGCCTGTCGATGTAAGTATAAATAAGACTATAACTAAAATAAATGATTTCATATACTAATTTAAAGATGCTGATTAATTACAAAGCGCGGCCACAAAATCCTTAGTAATGTAGGCTTTATAAATTTTATTGGCGGTTTTAATAATTTCCACCGCCCTGCTATTAACCGGCACTATCTTACTACCTTCCATCACACGCACCGGGCGATCATTCTTAACATAGTAGCGGTCTGCTGTTTTCGTGATTTTGCCAATAGCCGGTCCTCCAACCGTGGTTTCAAAGATGAAGATCACTTTGCCATTGCTGTAATAATATTCATTTACCCAACTTCCATCGCCTATTGCACCAGATTCGGTTATTTTTACAATTTGCCTATTGTTAAGAAAGTAGTCTACCACGCCACCGTCGGCACATCCTGAGCTTTCGTAGGTATAATGCTTTTTAGTTAATGGCATAGCATTGATTTTTTGATATTCACGGCGTATGGCTAAAACATCTGACGCTTCTGCACTTTTTTGTGCAAACAACTCACCTGACGAGGATAAGGTGAGTAAGAAAAGAAATATAAGTTTGGCAGCTTTCATATAACTATTATTTTGTGATTGGGTTGTGAAGCAATAACGGGTAATATTCAATACTGTTTAGAAAAATGTTCCTGATAGGCAGGTAGCATATGAAAAAGATATTGGGCGCCTGATAAAAATATTTATTCGGATATAATTTATATCGCTACAATTCTTAATATTTGGTAAAGTTAAACGATGGCGAATACAGGCCACTGTTCCTGCACTGTAAACCTGATTATTTAAATTAAATTTAATTGTTCGTAACTGGATGATCCAGAATTTGAACCGTTTGCAATTAAAGTTTTTAGCGTGCTGCGCGTTTAAAACTATGGGGCATATATTTTAAACTAACGTCTTACAATCGATTGAACTTCCTATAACCAATTATGAAATGATTTTAACCAAAGCATTTAAAATGACGAAGCTAAATTGCCGCTGGGCAATGTTATTGGTATTTGCGCTAATGTGGCAGCCAGGCTGGGCTAAAGTAAGCCGTTATCAAAAAGAAACCGATGGCGTGAAGTTTACGCTCAACAAAGGCCTTCTGAAAATACGCGTTTGCCAGGCCGATATTGTAGAAGTGAAATATACCACACTTGACAACTTTCCAACCTTTAACTCGCTGGTGGTAAACAATAAGTTTGGCAAGCCCGGTGCTTTTACGGTAAGTGAAGCCGGCGAAAATGTGGTTATCACTACATCCCGCCTCAAAGTTGTGGTCAATAAAGAAACTGATGCTATTACTTACACCGACCTGAAAGGCCATATGATAACTGCCGAAACAGGTAAAAGCATGCAAAGCCAAACTGTAGCAGGTATCGATACTTATAGCTGCAGCACCAGTTTCAAATCACCTGCGGACGAAGGCTTGTATGGCATGGGCTGCCATCCCACCGATACTCTGTCTATCAATTACAAGGGCCGTAATCAGGACATGGCCATCAAATATCTTACTGGCGCTATCCCTGTTATGCTCTCTACCAAAGGTTACGGGTTAATGTGGGAAAATTACTCGGCATCAAACTTTTTTGGCGCCGAAGAGAATAACACGCAATTCAGCTACGTGTCTGAAAGCGGTAAACAGGTAGACTATTTCTTTTTCTACGGGCCAAGCTTCGACCGTATCATTGATCTGTATCGCAACACTACCGGCAAGGCGCCTATGTTTCCTAAATGGGCGTTTGGGCTTTTTCAATCGCAAGACCGTTATTTAAGCCAAGATGAGATCATTGGCGTGAAAAACAATTACCGCAATAAGAACATCCCGGTAGATGTTATTGTGCAGGACTGGTATTACTGGGATCCGTTGCCTATTGGCTCGCATGTCATGAAGCCCGAGCGTTACCCAAACCCCAAAGCATTGGTAGACGAGCTGCACAAAGCTAACATTCATGCCATGATCTCTATATGGCCGGTGTTTGGTAAAGGCACCCCTAATTACGATGCGCTTGATAAAGCCGGTTACCTCACCAGCATTACCTGGGACAATGTGGTAACCCATACTTTTGACACCTACTACGATGCCCATAACCCAAAAGCGCGTGAAATGTACTGGCAGCAAGCCCGCGACAGCCTGGTAAAACGTTACGACTGGGATGCCTGGTGGGTAGACCAATGCGAACCCGATAACGGCGCACTGCTTGATGAACGCCGCAAAGCCAACTTTTCGGTAGGTAAGGGCATTGATTATTTTAATACTTACTCATTAGAACACTCTAAAGGGCTGTATAAAGGCTGGCGCCGTGACATGCCTAATAAGCGTGCGTTCTTCCTCATTCGCCAATCGTTTGCCGGTGAGCAGCGCAATGCCGCTACGTTATGGTCGTCTGATATTACGTGTACCTTCAGGGCGTTCAAAAGCCAGGTGCCGCAGGGCATTAACGCTTGTGCATCGGGTATTCCCTACTGGACATCAGACATTGGCGGTTACCATTATGACTGGCACGCACCCGACTGGTCTACTCCTGAGAACCGCGAACTGTTCACTCGCTGGTTTCAGTTCGGCACATTCAGCCCAATTTTCCGTATTCATGGTAAAGGCGAACGTGCTTTGTTCTCCAATAACTGGGATGAAAAGACCCGTTCCATCGTAGTAAAATATGATAAGTTGCGCTACCGCTTACTTCCTTATATCTATTCGCTGGCCGGTAAGGTAACGCAGGAAAATTACACGCTCATGCGTTCGCTTGCCTTTGATTTTGCAAGCGATACTAACGTGCATAACATACCCGACCAGTACATGTTCGGGCCAGCTTTCCTGGTTAACCCTGTAACCGAGCAATTGTACACCGGCACCAATGCGGGCATGGGTAAAAGTACGCGGAGCGTATACCTGCCAAAAGGAATTGCCTGGTATGATTTCTGGACCGGCAAAAAGTACACTGGCGGACAAACGCTGGATGCTGAAGCACCCATTGAAACCATGCCATTGTATGTAAAAGCAGGGTCTATAATCCCAATAGGTCCGGTTATGCAATACGCAACCGAAAAACCAGCTAATGATATTGAACTACGCGTATATCCCGGTGCCAACGGCGAATTCCGCTTTTACGAGGATGCTAACGATACTTACAACTATGAGAAAGGTCAGTTTGCATCCTTCCTATTAAGTTGGAATGATAAAGCCCGCCAGTTGAGCATATCTGCCAACAAAGGCTCGTTCCCAGGGATGCTTAAGAAACGTACATTCCGCATAACCATAGTTAAAGATGCGCATGGTGCCGACAACGCCGCTACAAACAAGGCCGATAAAACCGTTGTTTATACTGGTAAAGCGATGGTAGTAAAGCTGTAACCAAAATTTCCATAATCCTCATCGAATAAAAGGCTAACAGATCAATTGAAATCTGTTAGCCTTTTGTGTTTAAGGTTACCGTAAAGCAGTATTAGCGTAATACTATTTTAGCTAATACCGGGAAATGATCTGACGGATATTTGCCATGATAGGTATCAGTTAAAACGCCCCACTTGGTTACCGAAAAAGCGCCGGTAGTAAAAATATGATCAATTATGTTATTTCGTTTAACAGATGCGCCAAAGCCGTTAAAAGACGTATTAAGTACATATGGGTGTTCAACACCTTGATAAGTGTCTTTTAGTAAGCCCGATGTTGCAACCTTTTGGTACCAGCTGCTGGTATGGTCGCCGTTGAAATCGCCGGTTAGAACAGCCGCTTCTTTACCAGCAATCGTTTTTATTTTATCAAGGATCAGCTTACTGCTTTCTTCACGAGCAATAACGCCCCGATGGTCGTAATGAACATTAAAAAAATAGAATTTCTTTTTTGATTGTACATCCTGCAGGTAAACCCATGAACAAATGCGGTTGCAACAAGTGGCATCCCATCCTAATGATGGCTTTTCGGGTGTTTGAGAAAGCCAGAAATCCCCCTTGTTCAACAATTTGAATTTAGTTTTTTTAAAGAAAATGGCAGAATGCTCACCATTATCTTTACCATCGTCGCGACCAAGTCCATACCGCTGATATTCGGGCATTGCTTTTTCAAGGTCTTCTATCTGGCTTTTTAAACCTTCCTGCGTTCCAAGCACATCAAAATCATGAAAGCGGATAAGCGATACCACAACCGGCTCACGGTTAACCCAAAGGTTACCGGTATCGGCCGGGTTAGCATTACGCAGGTTAAATGTGCCTACAGTAAAGGTTTGAGCAAACACATTGAAAGTCAGCAAAAGCAGTACTAAAGCCGGTAAAAACATCTTAATTTTCATATCCTATATTACTTTAACCGAAGACTTATAATTCGCCTTCGAGATAGTTTGGTCGAAGATATAAATCAAACATTAAGGTAATGTTAACCCCGTAACCGCAGCTATCTTTTTCAATTAATTAGCGGTTGTGGAAGCGTTACGGCCGCTGTAAAGTAAGTTTGGATCTAATACGGGTTTGGGGAAAAACAAACTCGCCACATACCCCACGCCTATCACCACCAAATGGCTATACACGCCTACCATGAGTTTGTTATGTATAAAGTTATACTTACCCATATCGAGCAATACCGATTTATGCTCGCCTACACCAATGGGTGTAGAGGTTAAAAAAGCATATGCCGTAAAAACAATACATACGCAAATGGCGATATTTATACCTTGGCTATTGGCCCTTGCACTAAAAACGCCCAACAAAAATATACCAACAATACCACCCGAAAATATGGCGTACAAGGTAAAGATGATTCCCAGGATGCCTTCGTTACCAATATTCACGTAAATGCAGCCTATCCCCATGGCTAAAAGGCCCGATAACAATATCATTAAGCGGCCGCTTTTTAAATAAGCCACATCGTTTTTGTCAGGAAAAAGCTTCTTATAATAATCTTCAACGCCTACAGCGGCAAGCGAGTTCAAATCGGCGCTCAAACTACATATAGCGGCCGATATCATAGCTGCTAATATAAACCCAACAACACCGGTGGGCAGCTGGGTCATGATGAAGTAAGGAAATATAGCATTAGGATTGGTATCAGAAGGCAGTGCATGTTGCTTATAAAAAACATAAAGGCAGGTGCCAATAAACATGAATAAAGCCCATACGGGTACTGTTAGCGATATGCCGAGGATAGATGCCCTGATGGCCGCCTTATCGGTTTTTGCGGTTAAATAACGTTGCACCACAGTTTGGTCGGTACCGTATTTTTGTATGGCGTAAAACATACCGTTGATAGCCATTACAATAAATGTAAGCTTGGTAAAATCAATATCATATGGCCCAAAACCAGTTCGCTTACCGGCCGATGCCACCTTCCATATTTCGGGCAAACCGCCTTTGATGGAATATATTAGTACCAACAGGCAAATAATGCCGCTGGCAAACAGCATGAAACCCTGAAAAACATCTAACCAAATTACGGCCTCAATGCCACCCATCAGGTTTACGGCAATAATGATAGCACCAACCACGGCAATAATAAAATACATATTACCACCGGTCATTTTATTCAAAGCCACAGCCAGCAGGAAAAACACCGTGCCCATACCTGCAAATTGCCGTAGCACAAAGGCTATGGAACTGTAATAGCGGGCAACCAGGCCAAACCGTTTTTCAAAGTACTCATAAGTACTTAGGCCTATGACCTTGCGGAAAAGCGGCACAATGAACCATATAGTGCCAAGCAATACAATGGGCACCATTAAGCCCTGCACCAAAAGTATCCAGTTGGATGAAAAGCCTTCGCCGGGATAACCTAAAAACGTAACACTGCTAATGAGCGTGGCCAGCAACGACATACCAATGGCCCAGGCAGGAACCCGCCCCTTGGCGGCAAAGTATGATTGTGTTGTATTTTGATTTTTGGCATACCTCAACCCTAAGAGTAGCGTTGTTAAAAGCACTGCAACGATTATTAAATAATCAATTACACCTAACATAGGTTTAGTCATTTTACAATTGGTTAGTATTGGGGCGGCCTTAAAAACTCCATAGCTTCTCACTCCATGGATAGCTGCCCGGCTTCAAAGTAACATGTATATTTTGAGGATACATAGTCCTGCTTCTTATTATTCCGGGTGCAAGTTCCTGCACCGGAAATAACGTATTAATATTTAGCGAACTTAAAATTGCAGCTGCTGTTGATCCTCCCTCAATGATGAGCTCTTCAATATTTGCGTTATCAAAAATCTGTTTTACTACTGCAGCCATGTTACGGCGCAGCACTAATGCAGTAACATTAGCATCGGGCATCATATTTTGATCTATGGCTATTAAAGCCTTGCCATGTTGAGCCAGCAAATTAACTATCTCGGCCGCCCACACATCAATAATCTCTATCGCAGCATCTTGACCGTACATGATAGCCTTCGGCATATAACTCACCGGTTTGCCCGCCTGATGATAATCTTTTATTTTACCGGTATTTACATTAAAGGTAGTGCCGCTCACAAAAAGCACTGGCTTACCAAGGCGGTAATTGCTGTTTTTTTGCGAGGATGCATACGGAAGCGACTTCAACAAAGCAGAAAAGAACCCCGAACTACCGCCTAAATAATGGGTTGAATTGATAGATGTTGACCAACTATTTAGATCATCAGCAGTTTCAACTTCGCCTACCACAATACCACTCTTGGGTAGTAGTTCTGTATGTTTCCGCACTTCAACGGGCTGATGACGCGCCCTTAACATCTGCGCCGCTTCGCAACCGCTAACCGGAAATTCTGGGTCAAAGGCAAATGATGTTTGGTGCACCGGAACGCCATTAATAAGGTAAGTGTTATTAACAAAATTGCGCCCTAAATGAGGGTTAGCCGGAATGATGAGCGCCGCAGTCCTTTCCAGTATACCCATTTCTGCTTCAAGCTCGGCAAGTACATGGCCCCTCATTACCGAATCGATCTTTTTATAGATCAGCTCCGGATTCAATGCTTTAATGGCCTTGCATGCCTTTACCACTGCAATTACAGCTTCAGGCTCACCTTTTGACCTGGAATCGGTATTGATCACCAGCAAATCAGCGGTTGAGGCTACATTTACTTCGGTTGTTATTTCGACGGTAAAACCATATTGTAATCCTATTCCTCCTACTTCGGCCGCACCCGTTAAATCATCAGCAATTACGGCTATCATTTTAGTTAAGCAGTTATCCTGTTTTTTGACAGCTGTACCGCCGATTTGATGGCAAGTGTCATGGCATCGGCACTGGCTATGCCTTTGCCCGCAATTTCAAAAGCGGTACCATGATCAACCGAAGTGCGTATAATGGGCAGTCCCATGGTAATGTTAACACCTTTCACGCTATCCATTTGCTTTTTCTCGGCGTTCCATTTAAAGCCAGAAAGCTTAAACGGAATATGCCCCTGGTCGTGGTACATGGCCACTACCCCACCGTAGTTGCCCGTGGCGGCTTTGGAAAAAAGTGTATCGGCAGGCACGGGGCCTTCTACATCGTAACCCAGCTTTAAGGCTTGGTTTACCGCCGGTAGTATTTCTTCATCGTCTTCGGTACCAAATAAGCCCGAATCGCCGGCGTGCGGGTTTAAGCCTGCAATCCCTATTTTAAGGTTGGTTTCTCCTAAACTTATCAAACCGTTATGCAGCAGTTCAATAACTTCTACAATGCGGTCTTTTTTAACCAGGTCGCAAGCCTGACGCAACGATACGTGCGTGGATACATGGATCACTTTCATGTTATCTTCTACCAGCAGCATAGCGTACTTTTTGGTACCGGTATACTGCGCGTAGATTTCTGTATGCCCCGCAAAATGATGCCCGGCCTCGTTCATCGATTTTTTATTTAGCGGACCGGTCACGGTTGCATCAATACTGCCGGCCATAGCCAGTTCTATCACTTTTACAACCGACTCAAAAGCTGCGTTACCCGCCATAGCCGATACCACGCCAAACTCCAACTCATCAAGGTTTACATTATTTAAATCGTAAACATCTATCACGCCATAATTAAAACGGGCTTCGCTTACCTCGTGTATAACATTTAGAGATGCCTGCAAGCCAAGCTTTTGAATAATATGCTCAAACACGCTGGCATCGCCAACAATAAACGGACGGCATATTGTATAGATTTCTTCATCTAACAGTGCCTTAACGGCAATTTCGGGACCTATACTTGCTGGGTCGCCCATGGTAATACCTATAATGGGTTTATCTGGCATGATTTAATTTATTAAGTACAATTCCTTCTTTTTCTATCAACTCGTAAAAATCACTAACGAGTGTTTTATTTTCAACCGACGAAAGCTCCTGTAAGGGCGACATCATGGTAGAACGGCATAATCCAACTTCCTGCATCAACGCTTTTAAAGCCGCTAACGATTGCCCCAGTAAACGGCCCGACTGGTACAAGTTACCCAATACATCCGACTGATGCTGGTAGTAGTACGCTCCTTCAGCATCGTTGTTGTCTACCGCCTCGGCTAACCTGCAATAAATTTCGGGTGCCAGGTTACCTGTACTTGGGATGAGACCATCGCTGCCATTTAACAGTCCGTAGGCAGATTGTGCAGCCCAGCCTACAAAGTGACTAAAATCGGTTCTTGAAGCCCATAATTTTAAAGATTGCGTAAGCCGTTCCATGTTACGCTCCGAATCTTTTGTGCCGGCAACTTTCTCGTGGTAACTCAATTCATCAATTAAGCTCAACGGTATAGACATGTGCGTGGTGGCCGGTATGTTATAAATGAGCATAGGCCCTGTAACCTGGTTGGCCAACTCGGTAAAATACCTTTTCATTTGGTCGGTGGTAAGGCTGTAATACGTAGGCAGGGTTGCAGCCACAGCATCGGCACCTGCATCAAAACTGCGTTTAGCCATTTCAACCGATTCCTCAATACTGTTTGAGGATATACCTACGTATAAGACGGCATCAGCAGGCTTTAGTCTGAGCGCCTGCTTAATGTAGTCGTTCTTTACCTCTACCGAAAACGATGCCGATTCGCCTGTGGTCCCCAAAATGAATGGGGATGCCTTGTGATGTATCAGGTTATAGAACATCCGCTCCAAAGCCTCAGTATCTAACGTACACTGAGCCGTGAGCGGCGTTACCACCGGTATTACATTACCTTTAAATTTCTTATCTATATTCATTTAACCTTTTAGTCTCATTAATTAGGGAACATTGCATTATGCCTGAGCGAAACTTTTAATAGGCTGCCATATAAATATCAATGGCATCCTGTAGCGTAACTTCGCGCGGATTGTTATTAAGCAACCGGGTTATCTTCATTGCATCCCCGGCCATTTGCGGTATAGCCTCCCGCGGGATACCCACCTCCCCCAATGTTGCAGGTACGCCACAATCTTTTATGAGTGTCCGGATCTTTTTAACCCCAAGCTTTGCTGTATCTGTGTCGTCGGCTTGTTTTTTACATCCTAAAGCCATGGCCACATCGGCATAACGTTTTGGAGCCGCAGGAATGTTAAATTCCATGATGTAAGGCAACAGCAAGGCGTTAGACAGTCCATGCGCCAGGTGGAACATGCTTCCCAAAGGATAAGCCAATGCATGTACAGCTGCTGTATTTACCGGCCCTAAGCAAAACCCACCTAACAGGCTGCCCATAGCAACCTGGCTGCGTGCTTCGGTGTCGCTTCCCTGATGTACTGCTTGCGTAAGATTAGCGGCAATTAACCGCATTCCCTCAAACGCATATATATCTATAAATGGCTGTGCAAACTTATTGGTATACGCTTCCAGGCAATGGGTTAAAGCATCGAGCCCGGTGGCTGCGGTAATAGCAGGTGGTACACTTATGGTGAGCAAGGGGTCTATATACACTACATCGGGCACTAAATACGGACTGATGATTCCTTTTTTCTGATTGTCGGCATCATCAACCAATATGGCATTGGGCGATACCTCGCTACCCGTACCCGAAGTGGCCGGAACACAAATAAGCTTTTGATTGCGTTGCTTCAGCAAACCGTTTCCCACAATTTCTTGTATGGTCTGCTCGTTATCCAATTGTGCGGCTACCAATTTGGCGATGTCTAACACACTGCCACCGCCTATGCCTATCACCAGGTCGGGGTTGACGGGCTGCACGCGTTGCAGTAAATTATAAAAATCAGTAAAGCTTGGTTCCTGAACTATACTGGTATCAATAGTGGTGGTTATGTTATGATCCTTTAACTGCTTTAAAAACGCTTGCAATTGCGGTAGCAGCGGCTCGATAGTAATAATTAAAGCACGTGAACAACCCAATTGCAAAACTTCATCGGCCAGGTTGTTAAGTGATCCGTTGCCGAAAATTAGTTTTCCGGGAAAGTGAATTTTTAAATTCTGCATTGCAGCCATAAATGTTACTTACTTATCTTGCTGCAGCATTTACTTTTCAGTATACCCGAACCGGAATAATTGTACATGCAGACGCTAATTTAATTTGGTTTAATACGGATTGTGTATGCACAAACTTAGCGCAAAAGCGTTTCCATAAATTATAGCATTTTTTCTATAATTGGTACCATCTTACCATCATATCCAATTAACACTGGTTTTAAAGGAATATATGTTATAATTTTTATAATGTATTTCTATATTTAAAGCACTAATTATTTGCTTTTACCATGAAGCCCATTTACCGTAAATTATCAGGAGAGTCAGAAAGTTCGTTCAGCATCAGGCACGATATTAAGCCAAACTTTGGCAACATATGGCACTACCACCCCGAGTTGGAATTGCATTACAATATCAAAGGTGAGGGTGTGCGTTTTATTGGTGACAATATCGGCAATTTTTCGTCGGGCGAATTAATTTTGCTCGGTCAGAATTTACCCCACGCCTGGCGGTGCCGCGAAGAATATTACCACCACAACAGCGGCCTTAACATTGAGGCCATAGTTTTTCAGTTCTTACCCACCTGTTTAGGTAAGGATCTTTTAACGCTGCCGGAAGCTTACCTTATAAATAAGCTGTATGAAAGAGCTAAAAGCGGCATGATCATCAACGGTGCCACCAAAGAGCGGGTAATTGACTTAATGCGATCGGGTGTGGAAGCCAGTAGCCTTGACCGCCTTATTATTATGTTGACGATTTTGAAGCAGCTGGCCGAAACCACAGATTATAAACCTATTGTAAACAACCTGAACGCTTTTCAGCAACCGAGCGAAATGGACGATGCCCGGTTAAGCCAGATTTACACTTACACGCTCTCAAACTATAAGCGCGACATCACCCTGAAAGAGATATCAGCTTTGAGCAATTTAAGTGTGACTTCTTTTTGCCGCTACTTTAAATTAATGACCAACAAAACCTATTACGACTTTTTGATTGAGATACGCATAAGCCACGCTTGCCGTTTCCTGGTCGAAAACAAATTAATTACCGAAGTAATATGTTTTGAATGCGGCTTTCACAATGTATCTAACTTTTACCGCCACTTTAAGAAAGTAAAAGGCATTACTCCTGCAGAATACAAGCGCCGGTATTTGAAAAATTAATAGTAAGCCGTATAACCTATCCAAAATATGATCAAACGTTTAGTATTGATTTTATGCGTTTTGCTGTTATGGTGTCGGCAAAATACGCAAGCACAACCGGCAGAGCTAAAATCTAACAACATTGTATGGACTACTTCCAGTAAGAACTCGGGGGAATCGATGCCTTGTGGTGGTGGAGATATTGGACTCAACGTGTGGGTAGAAAATGGAGATCTGCTATTTTACGTCAGCAAAAGCGGCACGTTTGATGAAAATAATACATTCTTGAAATTAGGCAGGGTGCGCGTTAAACTATATCCTAATCCCTTTGCAGGCAAATATTTTAAACAGGAGCTGTCATTACAAACAGGTGCAGTTGCTGTTGAGGGAAGCGCCAACGGGATAAAAGCTATAATAAAGGTTTGGGTTGATGTATTTAACCCATTGATAAACATAGAAGTAAATAGCAACAGATCAATAATAACAGAAGCCTCCTTTGAAAGCTGGCGTAATGAAGACCGACAAACCAAGGGTAAAGAAAATAACCAGGGTTCTTGGAAGTGGGCGAACCGTCCCGACATTAAAACCCGTAAAGATGAGATAGAATTTAAGAACAATACCATCCAGTTTTATCACCGTAACCAAGACACTACGGTTTTTGATGCTACGGTGGCACATGAGGGTTTATCTGCTGTAAAATCACAGTTGTTCAATCCACTTAAACAATTAACTTTTGGTGGTAGTATGCAAGGGGATAACATGCAAGCTTCGGGCAGTTATGAAGGAATCTATTTGGGTACGCCGTTTAAGGGATGGGTGCTGAAGAGCAGGTCGGCCTCAAAGAAACAGAATATTAGAGTTTACCTGCACACTGCGCAAGCTCATACGCTTGACGATTGGCAAGAAGGCTTGCAGGCGGTAATTACCACAGCAAATCAACAATCTAAAACCGCAGCAGTTAAAACGCAAAATTGGTGGAAAGACTATTGGAACAGGAGCTTTATTTACATCAATCCCGACTCTGCCCAAACGGAAGCCTGGCAGGCTGGCCGCAATTATCAGCTGTTTCGTTATATGCTGGGTTGTAACGCCTTAGGAAAGTACCCAACTAAATTCAACGGTGGTCTGTTCACCTACGATCCGCAGTTTACAGATTCCACAGCTAATTTTACGCCCGACTTTCGTAACTGGGGCGGCGGGTTAATGACTGCGCAAAACCAGCGACTGGTGTACTGGCCTATGCTTAAAAGCGGAGATTGGGATTTAATGAAGCCGCAGTTCGACTTTTACTTACAAACCTTACATAATGCAGAGCTCCGTACAAAAACCTACTGGAATCATCCTGGTGCCAGCTTTACCGAACAGTTAGAAAACTTTGGCTTGCCCAACGTAACCGAATACGGCTGGAAACGTCCCACAGGGTATGATAAAGGCATGGAATATAATGCCTGGCTGGAATATGAATGGGACACAGTGCTGGAGTTTTGTTACATGATGCTCGAAACCGGGCGCTATGCCGGCAAAGATATAAAACCATATATTCCGTTTATTGAAAGCTGCCTTACCTTTTTTAACGAACATTACCAATACCTGGCCCACAACCGCGGAAGTAAAGCGCTTGACGGTTCGGGACACCTGGTGCTCTACCCCGGTTCGGGCGGCGAAACGTACAAGATGGCTTACAACTCCACTTCTACTATTGTTGCGCTCAAAACGGTGCTTACCAGTTTGCTTGAATTGCCTGCCGGTTACTTGAGTGATACAAAAAGAAGTAACTGGGTATTAATGCTTCAACGCATACCTCCTATTAGCTTTGCTGAGTTTAACGGGCATAAAACTATTGCACCTGCGCAAAGCTGGGAAAGGGTTAATAACGTTGAGACTACACAAATGTACCCGGTATTTCCCTGGGGAATGTATGGTGTTGGCAAACCTGATTTGGACGTGGCCATCAACACTTGGAAATATGATACGCTGGCGGTAAAGTTCAGGAGTAGCAAAGGCTGGAAACAAGATAATATTTTTGCCGCTCGCCTTGGACTAACGAATGACGCTGCCGAATTAACGCTTTTAAAATTAAAAGATTCCGGCCGGCGCTTCCCGGCATTTTGGGGACCGGGTTTTGATTGGACACCAGACCACAATTGGGGTGGCTCCGGCATGATAGGCTTACAGGAAATGCTGCTGCAAACCAACGACAAAAAGATCTACCTGCTACCTGCCTGGCCTAAAGCCTGGGATGTACATTTTAAGCTGCATGCCCCCTACCAAACAACCGTTGAAGCTACTGTGAAAAATGGAAAACTTGTTAATTTGCAGGTATGGCCCGAAAGCCGCAGGCAGGATGTGGTGAATATGTTGAAGTAGCTTTCTAAAACTAAGATTCTTTTGTAGTTTAATTGTTGTCTCTAACGATAGTAAGGAATCTTGTTTAATTTCAAATTAGACGAATTGTACGTACAAGCAAAATTTCTCGTTATCACTTGAAATAATAAGCTTCTAATTTTAAAGAAGAGCGTTTTGCCTTTACCATGTCCTTCAAATCTCCAGGCAGCATGTAACTTAAACCTGTTTTTGAATAACGTAAAAGTGTAATTCGGTTCGGGTTTCAAAGCCTAAAGACTCGTAAACTTTTATAGCCCGTTCATTATAATCTAATACATGTAAAAATGGAACACCGCCGGCTGCTATAATGCGATTTACCTGTTGAAGCAATAATTGTTTGGCATATCCCTTCCCTGTATAATCGGGGTGAGTACAAACGGCGCTAATTTCGGCATAAGGCAGCGGGTTCATACGCTGGCCAGCCATGGCAACCAGTTTACTACCGTCGAATATGCCGCTGTAGTGACCGAAAGTTATGGTATTTAAAGCAAACGGCCCGGGGTTGGTTAAAGCAGTAAGTTCGAGCATTTGGGGCACATGTTCATTTGTTAGTGGAACAATTAGCCCACTTTGGTATGCCAACGGAGCCTCTCCAGTATGGTAAATCATTTGAAGGCATTTCATATGCCTTAAATTAATCCAGGGCTGAGGTATGGCGATCTCTTCTTTTAGGATAACTACTTTGGGGCTTTGTCCGGTATATAAGTTATAAAGTTGCTGAAAGCCTTCTTCCGTGTATTCGTTAATTCCGGCAAAGGGCGACGTTTGTTCATCAAAAAATTTAACCTCTTCGCTGCCTAACGATAAGTTTTTATTACCAGTATTTAAAGCATTCCATGCCGGGTTATCTAATACATGCTCCATTGCCTCAAACCTAAAAAATTTATATGAATGGAAGCACGTACGGCTATTAGAACTATTTGAATTATAAAAAAATGTCATCTCGAACGATAGTGAGAGATACTGTTCAAATGGTAAGTTACACACTTTGCATCATGAACAGGATTTCTCGTTAGCACTCGAAATGACATTAGGGCATTTTTATGAATTATTTACTATCTATCCAACGGTATCCATGTCTCCATATCTACATGGCCGCGGTTGCCCCAGGCATAGTAAGGTACCATACGAATATTTACTTTCGAGGTTTTTGTGCCCACTTCACGGTATAGCTGGTTAGTCCAACTGCCTTCATTTCTGAGGTCGGCTTTGCCGGTTAAGCTCATAATCGGGCTATTTTCTATTTCAATAAGCTCAGGCTTTAAATCGTTATTAACCGGGATAGCCACATTAAATACCTTCTGTCCTTTAGGCATACCAACCGACTCTAAGCAGTACACCACGGGGCCGCGTTTTACAGCTACCTGGTTACGGGTTTCTTCAACCAAAGGGTTCGATTCCATGAGTTTTACCGGCATAGGCAGGTTAAGTTCTATACGGTCGCCCGCTTTCCATTTACGGTTTATTTCCGCATACTCACCTGTCGTTAATGTGGCATCAATAGGTTGTCCGTTTACAGACAAGCTTGCACCATTACACCAGCCCGGTATCCTTAAAAATAATGAATAAGCCTTGGCTGGAACCTGTTGCAAGGTGATATTCACTTTACCGTCCCAGGGGTATTCTGTTTGCTGATCAAGCTTTAGCTTAGAACCATCTTTTAAAACCGTATTCAATACATTACCACCGTATAGGTTAAAATACAATCCCTTGTGAGATACACTATAAGCATAATCGGCTACCTCGGCAATGGTGCGCACCACATTCGGCGGACAGCAGTTTGACAAGCTGATATAAGGCACCCTATCCTTTGACCAGCGCTGAGTAAACGGCAGATCGTCTGAATAGCTCATGGGGTTGGTATATAAAAAGTTTTTACCGTTTAGGCTAATGCCAGAGAGCACGCTGTTGTATAAAGCCAATTCCATCACATCGGCATACTTGGCGTTGCCGGTGGTTTGCAGCATGCGCCAATTCCATAGTACGTTGCCTATGTTAGCGCAGGTTTCGTTGTGCGAGGTAAAGTTGGGCAACTGGTAATCGCGCCCGTAAGCCTGGTGTACCTTTTGCACATCTACCGGGTTGTAAGAAGTCCCATCTGGCGATACACCATCATATAAAGCACCCGTTCCACCGGTTACATACATTTTTCGGTTAACCACATCGTCCCACATCAGGTTCAACGTATGCATCAATGTGGTATCTCCTGTTTCGGCATACACATCGGCAACGCCGGCAAACAGGTAATTGGCACGCACGGCATGACCCATTACTTTAGTTTGCTGACGGAATGGGACGCGGTCCTGATTATCGTCGGTACCATCTTTCATCAAACCACGAATATCGATTAAATTTTTGGATAGTTCCAGGTATTTGGGATCACGCGTGGTACGGTACATTTCTACCACACCCATGTAGTGCGACGGACAAATAGCGTTACGCGCCAGTTCGGGCGATGCTTTTTTGTAAAAATTGTATAAATAATCGGTAGCCTTAATAGCTACGTTGAGCAAAGTTTTTTTACCCGTAGCACGGTAATGTACGCATCCGGCGGTCATGAGGTGACCCAAATTATAGGTTTCAAAGTTTAACCTGTCGGCGAAGGCTTTGGCATTTTTCGGGTCATTCTTTTGAGCAATAATAGTGGGCGTATGAATATATCCATCAGCCCGTTGCGCTTTAGCAATCACGGCGATGGTTTTATCCATCAGTGCGTCCAGCTTAGGGTCGTGTGTAACAGCATACATGCTGGCCACGGCTTCAAACAGCTTGTAAAAATCGCCATCGTGAAACGGTGGCCCCGAGTGTAATCCGGTATCCAATCCTGCAGCTATCTCAAAATTTTTGTAAGCGTGGCTAACCTTCGGATCGGTATAAACCTTCCACAAATTAGGGATCATGGTATCGCGGCAAATCTGGAAACGGTCGGCCCAAAAACCTTTGGTCCAGGTAACGTTACCCATATCCAAACTGCTCAGCTTTGCGTACGGACTTGCAGAAGTATTTACAAGGGCTTTGTTTTGGGCAATGGCGTAATTGGCTACCAGCAACAGCACACTTACGCAGGCTAAATTCATTAATCTTCTCATCACAACTACGATTATAACTTATGATGTCATTTCGAGTGATAACGAGAAATCTTGTTTGAACATACAGGTTGTATACTTCGCATCTTGAACAAGATCTCTCCCTATCGTTCGAGATGACAATTTTGTTTTTTTAATTACTTTTCTCAATCACCACTGGCCCAATTAATCCGGCAGGAAGCAATTCCTTACCTTCTAAACGGTAAGGCGCGTTGGTCCAGGTTATTTGTTTTTCTTTAGGTAAGGCATGGTCGCCCATAAGGCGGTTGGCCCAAGTATTGGTAACGGCTATGCATATTTGATTTACCCCTGGCTTTAAAGCTTTACTAATGTTAACGCGGTAAGGAGCCGTCCATGCTATACCACAGGAAACGTTGTTTACAAACACTTCGGCCATGTCATCAACCTTATTTAAATTCAAATAAATAGACGATTGCTCTTTGCCAGGTTTGTAAGTAAACGTTTGATCGTAGATAGCTGTACCCGAATAGTATTTAATAGTGGTATCTGCCGACTGGCTCCAATCCTGCAATGCGGTCCATTTAACCGGTGCTTTTGGGCCACCCATTTTTGGATCGAAGGTTACTGTCCAATCCGGTTTCAGCGTTTGTACAGACTGGAATACAAGCTCTTTTTTTTTCAGATTGGCTACACCTGTTTTTCTGAACACCACGAACACCGAACCATTAGCCTCTAAGTTAACAGGTAACACCGTACGACCGTTTTGCACCTGCCAACCTGCTGCTTCGCGCATTTCACCAGTTACTGCATCCCACAACTCTGGAATTTTTCCAGACATACGCAAGGATAAATGAAACGTGCGCTTTTCATTAAGTTGATTGGAAATAAAATAAACATCCTCGTTTGTTGTAGTCCTATGGTTCCAGGCAATATTACCTGCATATTTACCTGACGCATCAACAGCCGTTAAATCTTTGGATAAGCCAATACTACTAAGGTCGCCTTGCTGATATGGCCCGGTAATTAGGCGGCCTTTACCTGTTTGTTTTAACGCAGGACCAGCATCAGGGTGGTAAATAATAGTAGCGCCCTGAGCAATTAACTCATTTAAACGGTCAACCACCTTTTGCGAAATAACGGCACCATTGGGCAGCATTTGCGTATGGCCAGGAATAACCAACACCTTGTAACTGGCACCTCCCGGTAGTTGTATTCGACCATCTTTCACAACAGCCAAACGCATCAGGGCATCGAGATTAAAGGAATCGTACTGGTAACCATGTAATGGATCCACCAAAGCATCGGCATCCAGCATATTTGCGCCGCTGGTTACACCAATAGGTATGGTACGCATGGGTAAGCCTTTATTGGCTAAGCGTTCCTTTTCACGGGCTACCTTTTCAGCGCCAAACAAGCCGGGAAACGTAGGTATTAATCTATCGGGTAATAATGAGCGCCTTGGGGTTTCTTCACCGGTAAATACGGCAATGTCGGTTACCGGGTGACCTTGTTGCAACAGTGCCTGGCAGCGTTGTATATATTCAATCCAGGCACGGCCGGGCTTATACCAGGTTTGATCGCGCTGCATAAACAGGCCTATGCCATCTAATGTTAAACCGGGCTTTTTATCTAACCAAGGGTTATGCGTATTTACATGAAAAACCAAGCGATTCACCCCTAAAGCCAGGTTACGGTCGCCCAGAGATTTTAACATGCCCGGGTGTTCATCCCACATGGTACGCAGTTCGGTAAAAGCTTCGGCCTGGATAATATTTTTACCATAAATATGCCCGCCCGAAATGGCGTCGAGCATATCGTTGGGTTTATCGTGTGTGGGGCTGCGCAGCCAAAATTCGCCCATGGCAATATCGGCTTTACTGTAGTGCAGCAGTCCGTCGCTGGTCATGGTTGGCGCTACCGCTTCGGCGCTAAAGGTGCATCCTTTCTCGTGAGCCAATTTGCTCATGGTACCGTAAAACTTATCCACCACTAATTCGGCAATGGTTTGGCGTACATCGGCTAATACTTTTTCCGATCGTGCCGCACTTTCTACTGGCACGCCGGCCATAACAGGCAGGTAAAGCATTAGGTTGTACCCCCGACGCTGCTGAAACTCCTGCGCAAATGTGGTCGACCAGTTTTGGCTGCCGCACTCCCAGCTATCTACGTGAAAAACTTTAAGCACACGTTTAGCCAAATCAGGGCCTATCTGTTTAAAGGCTTCGCCAAACCAGCTATCAAACTGAAGCTTAATAGCATCAGGATTAAACTTATCGCACTCCAAACCGGCACCTTTACCTCCTGTAGCATTGGTATGACCGGTAGAGGTATGACCAATGCGTAATATAGTCCAGTTACCGGCAGGTGCATCCCAATTCAACCTGCCATTGGCGTCCAGTTTATTTGTAATGTTGATGATCTTATCCTTCGGGATACACAAATCATCGGGCAACTGCTCGGTGGTAGAATTTTTGCTAATACGCCACACCTCCCCCGTTTTACCTTCGTATTGGTGAATGCGAGGTTCGGAAGATAACTCAATACCAGTTATTTTGAGCGATTGCTTCCACTTGGCAAAATCCAAATCTTCGGCACCGGGTTCGGAGCCCTCTTTGTTATATATAAACCTAAAGTATTTAGCAGTGGTTGGCCTAATAGCTTGTGTGATGTCGGCATCGTTATCTTGCCAGCCGTGCCGGGGGGCTTGTAATTGCATAACTTTGCGAAACGTTTTACCATCATTACTCGCTGCAATGGTTAGGCGCTCGGCCTGATAATTTGGTGCGTTGCTGCGAATAACCAGCGAACGGCAGGTAAACGGTACAGCAAATGTTAATTGCATCCAGCAGGAGTCGGCACTGATGAAATTCTTTTTGTTATTTGGATCTGCTAAGAACTGCACATTGGTGGCACCCTCTACGCTACTGGCAATTTGAGGCGTTATATTTTTAGTACTGATGCCCGAACCGGGCAGTGACAGATAAGCCAGCACGGCAATGTCTTTATAATAACCTTTGTAGCTTTCGGGCTTTTGAAGGGTGTCTTTAAATGTTTGTCCGCCCTTAATCAAGGTTTTGCTCCATACCACTTTTTGCATGGAGAGTTCGGGTGTTATCCACGGGCCACCGGCCAGCGCAAAACCATCACTATCGTGCATTGCCATTTGCAGACCTAAACGGTCGGCTTCCTGCATGGCAAACTTAACCATGGCCCACCACTCGGGGGTCAACTGCTCAACAGGCGGGGTTATCCAGGCCGGGTTAGCTACACCTTTAATAGGCATTAAATAAGCGCCGCCCATACCAGCCAGTTTCATGGCTTCCAGGTCGGCTGTAATACCAGCTTTGGTTACGGCAGCTTGCATCCAGTACCAAAACACCCAGGGCTTAGCCGATTGAGGCGGATGTTTGAACAACTGCTCCAGATCGACTTTGGCCATTACTTTACCACGAACCTGTGCTTGCGTTACCCCTATAGATGAACCCAGGCAAATGATGCAAAGCAGTAGGGATGGAATGAGTTTTTTCATTGGTTTGGTTTACCGATTATTACAACCTGTCATCCCGAACGATAGTGAGGGATCTTTTCGAACTTTCAGGTTTGCTACTTACTTAAAAAGATTTCTCGTTATCACTCGAAATGACAGGTTTTTATATTTTGTTTCTTAATTCTTCACTTTACTAACCACACCGGTCACACTACTCACACTCCCTTTATACGGATACAGGTAAAAGCTATAGTTATACGGCTTGGCGGGTATCTGGTAAATATCCAGCGGTGCTGCCACATCCGACCAGCTATCGTTGCCGCCTAAGCCCATTTGAATTAAGTCAATATTCAAGGTGATGAAACCGGCATCTTTCAGTTTATTGGTGTGTTTGGCGGCTACGATGTTGGCTTCGGTATAAGGCCAGGCGCTCATGCTCAGCAAGCTATCGGCCACTACCAGTAAGCCGTTTTGCTGTTTATCGGCCAGGAGCATCCAGCGCACATCAGTACGATTACCGTTTTCTTGCGGAACGGCGTAGTTTTCCATAAAATCTGTTATAGACTGGCTATAGATACCTGCTTCAAAACCGCTGCGACGGTCGATGTAGTTTTCCATCAACCCACGGCCGTACCAGCTGATGTTATCATAGCTGCGTTTAATGCCGCCTTGCATACCTACTTTAGGCAGGTTAGGTAAGCCCTTAACTTTGGGTGTCAATTGTTGCTCTACTTTAATAACGCCCATACCATTTACGGTATATATTACGGTAACAGCGGCGCTATCATTGATCAGGCTGTAGTTGCTGGTGATGGTTACCGAGCCGTTAGCCTGCTTATCAGCCTTGATGTTTTTAAGTACTGGTACGGCTTTAAACCAAGGCTTTAATTTACGATCGGCTTTCCAGCCACGATGATCATTATCAGTTACCGGGCGGCTGAAATGCGGCAGCAAAGGCGCGAATATTTGCTCTTGATTGTTATAGATATAGGAGCTTAATGCGCCGTTTTGTTTGTTGATGCTTACCTTAAATCCTTTACCGGTTAAGGTATAAGTGTCGGTATTATCTGCTAATGCAACCACACCTTTGTTAAATGATGATTTGGTAACTGGCAAACCATTCAATGCAAACTGGTCGGCGGCTATTTCGTAACCTTTGGCTGCCCATAGTTCATCTTTAGCTAAGCTGAAATGAATATCGGCTAAATACTCATGCCCTGCTTTTAATGATGGCAAGTATGCTTTGATGCTGATCACCGTGTCCTTACCAGCAGCTAAACTGATAGCCGGTAAAGCTTTGGTTACTATAACACGTCCATCTTCGCGTACTTGCAGCAGCATAGTGTAACCAGCTAATGATTGAACAGCACTACGGTTAGCAATCTTCACCAAACCTCTGGCAGCATCAACCAATTGGCTTACCACCGGCTGAAAAACATGCTTACATTCGAACATCGCCGCTTTAGGCCGACCATCGGATGCTACGGTTCCCTTAATGGTAAAATTATCGAAATACTTTTCACCGTAATCGCCACCATAAGCAAAGAACTCCGTTCCGGCAGAATCTTTTTTCAGCAACCCCTGATCTTTGTATTCCCAAATAGCACCACCAATTACACGTTTGGTTGAACGCCACTGATCCCACAGGTCTTTTAAGTTACCGTTGGAGTTACCCATGGCGTGCGAATATTCTACAAAGAATATAGGACGAGTATCGCCGTTGGGCTGGTTGGCCAGCAAGGGTGCAGTGTAAAGGGCGGGGTACATTCGGCTCACCACATCTACATAAGGCTCATCTATGGGGTTTTGAATGCGGTGCGAGTGATCATTAGGTTTGAGGGCACGCGCATCGGTCACATCTATATACCCTTCGGCTTGCGGGGTGCCTTGGGCCGGTTCGTAATGTACAGGGCGGGTAATATCAAAGTCGTGAATCCAGGCGGCCATAGCAGCATGGTTTGGTCCCCGGCCGGCCTCATTACCCAGGCTCCACATAATAATACTCGGGTGGTTTTTATCGCGCATCACCATACGGGTGGCGCGGTCAAGGTAGGCGCTGGTCCACTGCGGGTCGTTACTCAGTTTAGAGCCCAAACCATGTGTTTCGAGGTTGGCCTCATCTATTACTAAAATACCATACTGGTCGCAAAGGTCATACAGATACGGATCCATTGGGTAATGGCTGGTACGGATGCAGTTAAAGTTAAAGCGCTTGATAGTTCGCACATCGTTTAAAATATCCTTGCGCGATAGCGCTTTACCTTTTACAGCATGATGGTCAGGGCGGTTAATGCCGTACAAGTAAGTCACTTTGCCGTTGATCAGCAACTTACTATCCATTTTTGAAAACTCAATACTGCGGAAACCTAATCGGCAGCTTTTTACTTCCAGCACATGGCCGGTACTATCTTCTAACGATAGGGTAAGCATGTAAAGGTTTGGTTGTTCATCGCTCCATTTAGCGGGGTTGGTTATCTTGGTTTCCAGCAAACCAAACTTCACATTATCCAACCTGGGATAGATTTCATTGATAATGCTTTCCACACTGCGGGTTAAAGGTTTTTGCAATACCTGTTTTTTGTTCTTATCGAACAATTGGGCTTTAATTTGATAACCCGCAATGGCTTTACCGGTCAGATTTTCAATCCGTGGACGAATACTTAACAGCGCATCTTTATAATCTTTATCCAGCTTGGTTTGGTAAAAGAAATCGGCAATGCGCAATTTAGGCTCGGCCAGCAACATCACCTCGCGGTGGATACCACTTAAACGCCATTGATCCTGATCTTCCAAAAAAGAACCATCGCTCCAGCGAATGTTTTGCACCGATACGATATTTTCGCCGGCCTGTAAGTAAGGGGTGATATTAAACTCCGACGACAGGAAACTATCCTCACCATACCCTAAAAACTTACCGTTGAGCCATACCTTAAAGCCCGAACTTACGCCGCCAAAATGCAGGGTGACATTCATGTCTTTCCAGCTAGCAGGCAAGGTAAAGGTACGCTGGTAACTGCCAACGCCATTCACATCCAGCGGTACATGCGGCGGGTTAACTGGGCGGAAAGGATATACTGCGCTTTTGTAAATCGGCTTGCCATAACCCAGCATTTCCACGCTAGAGGGTACGGTTATTTTCTTCCATCCGCTTACGCGGCTCTTATAAAAATCTTTAGGCGCAGCACCCGGGTTTTCGGCAAAGGTGAAATCCCATTGGCCATTTAAAGACAGCATCCGGCCAGATTTTTCACGGTCGCCCTGCAAGGCATCGGCCACATTGCTGAACGAGTAAGCCGTAGCACGTGAAGCATCACGGTTTATGCCGCTTACCAGCGGATCTTCCCATGGTTCGGTGTTAAATACTGCTGGAGCATTAGGCACTGCTGCCGGAGTCTTATCTACCAGTTGAGCAAATAACGAACCCGGAAGCATTATAAAAAGAAGCCCTACGCAAAATCCCCTCCCAACCCTCCCCGGGAGGGAGGGCTTTATACTTTTGATTGTTATGATTCTTTGCATTTCCTTCGCCGGTTCAAGCGTCCACGCTTGAACCATTTTAGTATAAGCGTCTACGCTTATGATTAATGTAAGCGTGGACGCTTACACCTGCTTTAAGTTCAAGCGTGGACGCTTGAACCGGCGGTCTTAATATGCAAGTTTGCTTAAATTGCGGTGTATTTTATTGTATAATCTTTTCCCTTTTGTGTACTAACTTCGTACAAGCCTGCCGACACCATTTTAACCGTTGCATTGCTGCAAACCGGCTTGGTTTTGCTTTTAACACGGATGGTACCTATACCGGTTGCTGCGCTGAGTTTAATTTGCGAGGTGGTTATACTTAGCTTAATATCACCGTTAGGTGTTGGCACCGTACCTTCCATCCATTTAAGTCCACCCAATTGAGGTTCAACCAAGTAAGTTTGATAACCAGGACCGGTAGGCTTTACACCTAAATAATATTTACCTAACAGGTAAATAGGGCTGGCCCCCCAGGCATGGCAAAGGCTTTTACCAAATGGACGGCCATACATGGCGTAATGCTCGGCCCCTTTTTTATCGGGATTGTATTCCTCCCAAAATGAGGTAGCGCCGAGGTTTAGCATCCCGCCCCAGTAATCTTTCATTTGCTTCAGAACGTAATCCTGCTCACCCATGGCGCATAGGGCTTCCAGTTCGTAAAAGCGCATGTATGGGGTGGTGATCTTCTGAATTTTATCGTTCATCAGCACATATTTCTTTACCTCCTGCTTTTGGGCTTCGGTAAAGTAGTTGAAGAAGATGCCGAACATATTGGCGTAACGGGTCACGTTGTCAGTAGGTTTACCGTTCATGCGGCTATGCACCAGAGCGTGTTTTTGTGCATCCCAGTAGTAGGTAAACAGCTTTTCTTTTAAGTCTTTTGCCTGTGAGCTGTACTGGGCGGCGGCTTTACCATCGTGCATAATATCGGCACATAAAGCCATGGTTTCCAGGCTGCGGCAAAACAGCATTTGCTCAATACTTACTTCGCCTTGCTTGCTCAGGCCATCAGCCCAGTCAATAAATACCCAATCGCCGGTTAGGCCCTGCATTAACCCGTCTTTGTTACGTCGCGCCAGGCAGTAGTCCATCATGGTTTGCATGCGCTGGTACGATTGCTGAATGAATGTCTTATCGCCCGTATGCTGGTAATAATCATAAATGCTGATGAACCAGTAAAAAGTATAGTCCATAATGGTATTGATGTGGCTGGTCACCGGGTCTTTACCACGCAAAGCACTTATGGTGCGGGTAACCGTAGGCGAATCGAAGTACAGGTAATAGTTCATTAAATAGCTCTGCGCAGCATCGCCCGACCATACCCAGCGGTCGCGTTTAATGCCGTCAATAAAAAACTCGCGGGTGTTCAACTCCATAGTATAGGCCGATACCTCCCAAATTTTATTAATCTGCTCGTCCGAACACTTGAAGCTACCACGCTGCTCCACAGGAGAATACTCATACAGCATGGATACTTCATCCATGCTCACCGCATCGTCATAAACCACATTTACATAACGGAATGCACGCGAACCATCGTAAGTAATATCGCCGTTTTGCGGCTGGTTGATCTCCAGTTGATCCACCAGTTCGCCACCATCGGTACTCATGGCTTCCTCTTTCGATTCGCCATAGTAAATGGTAGCCTTACCTTTGCCTATTACGTTGTGCAGCTTAACAAAACCAAAGGTTTCCTTACCAAAATCAACAAAAATAGAATGTGCTTTTTTATCGGTAGTAACCGCTTTCTGCGCCTTAGTTGGTAAGTGAAACTGTGATGGTAGCGAGGTAACTTCATTAAAGTTCCAGGCACCAGCAGGCACATACTGTGTAGCTGATATATCCGACGTTTTACCTGAAGCATCTATCCATTCCTTATCCTCATAAGTCACCTTCCACGAGGTGTCCGAAACCACATTCGCACTCTTCACAAATACCGCAGGTACGCTGCCCTGGTTATATACTTTAAGGCTGATGCGGTGCTTACCCGCAGGTAAGGTTATGCGTTTAGGATAGCCTGAAAAAGCCTTTCCATCAACTTTTAAGTTATACTGACCCTCTACCATCAGTTCCGCTTCTTCGGGTGCAGATAGGTTAAAATCCTTATGAAAGTCAGTTAAAACATAATGGCTGTCCAGTTTCCAGAATGGCGGAAAAAACGATCCGCGCTCGGTACGGCGGTTCTGCATTTTATTGCTTAGCCATATTTCGTAATCGCCGGGGTACCAAATCCAGGTGGCTTTGGTTTGCGCTTTAATTTCGGGGGCGAAGAGGGAAAGGAGAGCGAAGAAAAGCAGGAAGCCCCTCCTAAATCCTCCCCGGAAGGGAGAACTTTTAAAACCTATCTTTCTCTCAGCTATATCGGTATGCGACGAGGTTGACACGTCGTTATCACTCCTGGCAATAACATTTTTATTTGTGTTTTGTATTAAGTTCTTCATAATTAATGTCCGTTAAATATGATGTAGAGGACTATCATCACCAATGTTAGCAGTGCCCAGGCAATTTTTACCTTTAATGATGTTTTAGGCATATCCCGTTCTTCGTGTTCACCAGCAATGTATGTTTTAGGGTTACAATCTAACAAAGAAACCAGTACAGCTACAGCCATCAGGAAAGCAAAAACGTAAAACGACAGCATTAAATAATGCGGCCAAAAATGATACTCAGCTTTAGGAAAAACCCATAAGTACAAGATGCCGACCGTTAAACTAAATGCCGAGCCAGCAGATAATACCGTATTAACAGCCAAGCGTGTGGTACGTTTCCAAAACACTGTCAGCAAAAACACAACAGACAATGGCGGTGCAATGAAGCCTAATATCGACTGAAAAACATCAAAAAACTTGAGTCCTTTAATACTGTCCAACGCAATGGCTACACCTACTGATAATATACAGCCCACGATGATAGACATGCGGCCTACGCTGATCAGTTGCTTGTTAGTAGCCTTTTTATTGATACGCTCGGCATAAATATCCATGGTAAAAACCGTACTTAACGAGTTAAGGGACGAGCCTATAGTACCTACTAAAACGGCTATAAGCACCACGATGACCAAGCCGTTCAAACCCGCAGGGAACAGGTTGGTCACCATAGTCATGTAAGCCAAGTTCTCGTCTTTTAAATCAGGAAAAATGATGCGGCAAAGTATACCGGTGAAGATGAATAACGGCAACGATAGTATTTTAAGCCAACCGATAAAGTTAACACCTAACTGGCCTTGTTCCAGGTTTTTAGCGCCCAATACCGATTGCACCATCGACTGATCTGTACAAAAGAAGGCCACAGCCGCAACGGGATAGCCCAGCATAATGGCATACCACGGATAATTAGGGTCGGATGCAGGGTGAAACAAGTTCCAGAAATGGCCGGGTACATGCTTGTATACGTACGATAAACCACCTGCCCTATTAACGCCCAGCACGGTAAGCATAACCGATACTACAATGAGCAGCAGCATCTGAAAAACATTCACTTTAGCAATAGCGGTAAGCCCGCCCATATAGGTGAACAACCCTGCAAACGCTACCAGTACAATTACCGATTGCCACATAGGGATGCCCAGTATTTGCCTTACCAGCGTACCTCCGGCATATAAACCTAATGAGAGCCACGAAATTTGTATTTTTATAAGTGCGTACCAAGCCAGAATGGTGCGGGTAGAATCGCCGTAACGATTACCCATAAACTCGGGCATGGTACTCACTTTAGCTGCCAGGTAACGTGGTGCAAAAATGAGTGCCAGCAGCATCAAGAATATAAAAGCATACCAATCGAAGTTAACAGCCACTATACCCGTACTGAAACCTACACCGGCAAAAGCCACTAACATAGATGGACCAACGTTGGTCCCCCACATATTAAAGCCGATACTGCTCCAGCCCAGCGAGCGGTCTCCCAGGAACAGTGTCTCATCATCGCCGCGTTTGCGGTTTTTAAGGCTGGCCTGTACACCTAAGAAAAGAAGTATGCCCACATAAGCAGCTACAATAAGATAGTCTAACGTGGTAAGATGCTGTGCGATGTTCCCCATGCTTGGTAAAGTTCAGGCTTATAATGTATGAATGGCCAGGCCAAATTCTGTCAAAACATCATTGATTTTAACCGGTTTACCGATTTTTAACGAGCGGTCCATAGCCTGCAATAAGGCGACTGTACCTATGCCCTCTTTAACATCAGGATACGCTGTTTGGCCGCTTTCAAGGCAATCAGCTACATATTCTATGTAATTTTGATACTCACCGGCATGATGACTTTGCCCCTCAAAACGGAAATAATACTTGATATATTTATCGCCCCATTGTACTATCTTTTCTTCACCGGTTTTATCGGTGATGGCATAGCGTAGCTCGTGGTAATCGGCTTGCGAGGCACCTTCGATACCTCGCAGTATGGTACTCATACCGCTATCGCGTTGGGCAGGTTGCGTAGGGCCTGTATAACAACCACTTACACGCGCAATACGACCATCGGTTGCTTTAAAGATAAAGTGCATGGTATCTTCATTCTTCAACCCGGCTTTTTTACCGTTGGCACTGATCATACCATAACCCATAACTTCTTCTATATTAGGCAAATACCAACGAACAAAATCAACCGGGTGACTCAAACCGCCGTACAGCCATTTAAACGCTTGTTCGAGCGCCCAAGGCTTTTCCAGAAACCAGCGGTGGTCGGCATGATATTCGGCTTCAATGGTGATCAGGTCACCTATTAAGCCCGCTTCAAAGTCTTTACGCTGTCTTTTGGCAGGTTCAAAAAACCGGGAACTCTGCCCTATGAATACCTTTTTACCGGTTGATTCAGAGAGACTTATTAATTCGTTAGCATCTTTCAAATCATCAATAAAAGGTTTGGTACAAATGACATGCTTACCCGCCAACAAGGCTTGTTTTACATGTTCGGCATGGAGATGATCGGGCGTATAAATGGCTATCAGGTCAATCTCCGGATTATTCAGCATGTCCTGATACTCGGTCGTGTACTGGTGAAATTTGAACTCTTCCGCCCGTTTTTGGCAGGTGTCCAGGCTGCGGTCGCATACCATTTTCAGCTCGCATTTTTCACTTTGCAACGCCGCCGACATGGTGCTGCGACCCTCGCCCAATCCTAATATTCCTATTTTTAGCATAATTCTTTGTTCAGGTTTCCTTATAAAACTTCATTAAACTTCAAAAAACCACTTCAAAACTTCATTTTTCCGCAGGCTGCATAAACACCCAAACCTCGCCGGGCCTGGTGCCGCTCACCCCCTCCTGGTACTGCTTCATGATGTTATTCCAATCGTTCACCCGCGGGTTGTTCTCGGTAGTTTTAGGGTTTAGCTTGTCGAGGTTTTCACCCTTGGGGATGCTGATGATGAGCATGAGCTGACGACCACTTTTAAACACCAGCAATTGCTGGAAGCTGGCATTGCAAAATCCTTTGGCAACCTCCGGCCATTTCTGAAACTGGGTGGCATGATAGTCCAAATACTGCTGCTGTTTTTTAGGGTCGGCCATCAAGTTAGCGGTAAGGATAATGTTGTCCCATTGGGTTGCTGTTTGAGCCGTGTTACCGCAATGTTCCTTGTTGCTGAACACGTAAAACGGACTATCATAAAGCTTCACCTCGGCACCGGTAAACATTTCCTGCAACTGCTTTTTGATGCGCCCGGCACCGGGGATGTAACCAAATATAGTTACCCTGTTCTTCCATCCATAAATAGCCGATGAAGGGATGCCATTGCGAATGCACAAATCTTTGATCTTGCTCACATCCGGCGTTTTATCATCAGCGCCTACAATTTCTATCACCTGCGGCTTATCGGCTCTGGCATCGTAGCCTATATAGTTAATGGCGGATGGCTTGCCGGTAGCATTTCGGTACTTAAAAAGTTGTTGATATTTAGTCTGTAAACCTGCGTTTTGTTTAATGCTTACGGCTACCTGCGGACCATTATTAGTCCATTTGTTACCTGGACCATTGGCATTTTGCAAAAACTTATCGGCCGGGCACCAGTTGTCTTTTACTGTGAATTCAGACGACCCTTCATCGCAATACAGGTAGAACCAATGGTGCAAGTCGTGCGCGTAAGGAACCTTATAAATGCTATCTACCACGTTTTGAGCAATAAGCGAATTGGGTTGGGCGGATAAGGTGTAGATACCGGCCACATCATACAGGTGCTTGCCATAATGATGAATCTTGTTAGCTATTATCTTGTTACCGCTCATTACATTGGGCAACTTCGTCCAGCCCCAGCCCATGCTAATGCCGCTGTATGATACCTCGCTGATCTCGTTATGCTCTATGCTGATGTTTTTAACATAGCCCGCGCCAATACCTACGCATCCCCAGTCTTCATTGGTAACATCGGTCACCAGGTTGTTGCTGATGCGCTCGTCGGTACAAACCTCGCGCAGATCGGTTGGGTTGTAAGGCAGGTGCACTTCGACAGGTTCGTCGGAAAAAACGCCCACCTGGATGCCGGTACCCCCTATATCTTTAAACAGGTTTCCTTTAATTTCGTCATCGTGCGTACCACGCTGGTAATCGAGCCCGGTAGAAGCCATGTGCTCAAAGCGGCAATTTTCAAAACCGGTATGGTTGGCATAAGTTACTTCAACCGCCGCCGCAGGGCGACCAACCCATGCCTGATTTTCCAGGCCTTTCTTTTCGGGCGTACCTGCCACTTTAAGTTTGTACGCATCGGTCATGTACATACCGGCCTGGTGCGGCACATGCCCCTGTTGCGATGGGCGCAGCCAGGTAGCATGCTCAAAACCAATCCCTTTAACGTGCACATAACTTACCGGTCTATCTATGGTACCGGTTATTTTCAACAGTGTTTGCAAAGCGGGGGCAACTACTTTTGCTATAGCCATGTTTTCGCCTGCACGGGGCCAGTAGTACAGTTTGTTGGTTTTGCTATCGGCATACCATTCGCCCGGTTTGTTTAAGAGCTCTATGGCGTTTACCAAATAAAAAGCGGAGTTGCCATTCATTTGGTTATCCTTATCAATAACTGCCTGTGGCCATGGGTGCTCGAACTGAATGCGGCTTTCGGGCTGATGAAGGGTTAGTTTAGTGCGCTTCCCTTCGGTGGTAACAGTTTTTACCCGCAGGTTAGCAATGGCCCACATTTGATGGATTACCATTTCAAGCTGACCGGCATTGGCTGGTAATTTCACCGCAGGCGTTGGTATCCACATCTCCTGCTTAACTTTATCCAACGCCAGTATCCGGTTCATCTGATTATCGTTATCTGTTTCACGTGCACGGATGGCTTTAGCGCCATTTATCCACAACTGCCTGAATTGTAACTGTGCACCTTCAAATTGAGGCAACGCCGTAATCCAAACTTTACCTTGTGCCGCTGATGGTAAACCGGGCACTTTAGTGCCCAGTTTCTCCCAGCCGTTAACAGCCACCCCTCCACTTAACACAGGTTTTTCACCAGTTGCGGCTTCTATCCAGGTGGGTGATTGTTCGCTGCCCGAATCTTCGGGACGGATGAACACCGGCTCTTGTAAGCTATACAATCCGCCCGAAAGAATGATATGGATGCCTCCTTTTATGGCAGGATCGTTTAGCCTCCGCATTTCACGTGCTTGCCGTAAAGCGGCGTTTAATGTTGCTTTGGGATTAGCTTGGGTACCTGCGTTGGCATCATTGCCTTTCGGCGATACAAATATATCTGCAGCATTTACGCTTGCTGATAGGGTTACTATCAACAGAAAGAAGAGTAGTTTGCGTAAAGCGTTTTGCATTCGTTTATTACTTAGTCTTTGTCGTTTCGAGTGATAACGAGAAATCTTTTCAAGGGGACGAGTTGTCCACCTAACTATTGGAAAAGATCTCTCACTATCGTTCGAGATGACAGTATCTTTTAATTTTTATTAGTCCTATCATGTCATTACGCGAGATAGCGACGTGGCAACCGCACGCAATACCACTTTATGAAAAATTGTAAATTGGCTTGTCAGTCTGAGCTTGTCGAAGACTTAGCAAAGTGCACAGGTCTTCGACAAGCTCAGACTGACATTTTATTAATAAACCAAAGTCACCCCTGAAACACCGCTTTCACATACGCCGTATTAGCACTGAAATTCCACTTTACGTTGCGCGGGTCTTTGGCATCGCGCGAGCGTTCTATTACCAGCCAGCCTTCCCACTTCATTTTATCCAGGGTCTTCTTCACTTTTTTTAAATCTATTTTTGGGTCGTTTTGCAGCCAAACGCCGTCGGTATTGCTACAGTGAATCTGGCAGATGCGTTTCTTGCCTAATATTTTCAGTTCTTCGCTTACATCCCTGCCGTTATCCAAGGCATTGGCAAAATTAAAATAGCTTTTGATAGCCTTTGAGCCTACTTCATCCAGCAATTTAGCCTCGTCCGTTGCGCTTAATGATGTTTCTATTCCAATAACCACACCGGCAGCTTCGGCCTTGGGTGCAACTAATTTCAGGCGTTCAATTACCGCGGGGCGCAGTTCCGGGTTTTTGGTGAGGTCGCTGTTTACGCCTAAGGGTAAAAAAGCTATCTTAACATTCATGGCTTTCATGGTATCGATGCAATCCTGCACCATACGGTCTACACCATCGCGTTTGGCAAACGATTGTGCAAAAAAGCCGGTCATGGCCAATGAACATATCTCCAGGTTCAGCTCTTTGGCTTTATCTAAAAATTGTTGTCGAATGGCAGGATCGGCCAACTGGCTTTCGAAAGTTGGCCGGTTGCCCAGGCCCCCCATATCTACTTCTACGCCATCGGCCCCAATGTCTTTGGTTAGTTGAAAAGCGCCTAACTTCTGGCGTTTCAAAATCATCAGATCCACTACGGCTACCCTGTACCGCTGCCCTTTGGCCGCACCTGCAAATACCGATGCCCAGTTACTTTGGACCAGCATGAAGCTGCCGGTTAGTAAGGCAGTTTGGGCGATAAAATTGCGCCGTGTTTGTTTAATGGTTTCCATATTGTTTTTGTTCTTCTGTCATGCTGAGCCTGTCGAAGCATTCGCCGCTCTGTTAAGTCTTCGACAAGCTCAGACTGACAGCTTTGTTATAATATTGTTCCTGTAATGTAAGACTTGTTTCAGCACCTCACCCGCTCCTATCTAATGCGGTATCTCATGCTGAGTTTGTCGAAGCATTCCACCGTTTTGCTAAGTCTTCGACAAGCTCAGACTGATAAGTTGGTTATGTTTCCACCTCTCATTTTAAGTCCTCCCTCCCCAGGTAGGATTTAAGAAGGGCTCTTACTTTGCAAACAGCCTTTCCAACTCCCCAAACCCATGTATCGCATTCTTAGGCAAATTTTCACCGTTAGCACCAAATACGTATTGCGCCGGAAATTTTTCAATAGTTACTTTACTTTCATCCACCTTACCGTCGGCGCCTTTTACAGCGTTGATGTTTAGCTTGAACTGCCTGGCCACAAAGTCATACATAGCCAGTCGTTTAGATTTGCCGTAGTCGTGCCCCTCTTTAGGAAAATGTGCATTTTGAACCATTTCGGGTTTGCCGTAGTAGCCGTATATTTTTTGCAGGTAGGGCAAATCTGTGTCGGGTACGTTGGCAGACCAGTCGCCCCCATCAGATATGACCAGTTGCGGCCTCGGTGCAGCCATAGCGGCCAGTTCATCGTTATTGGTACCGCCGCCGCACAAGTGCACGGGCTGACCGCTTTCGCAGGGGCATCCGCCCGAAAAATAGCTGGATAACATCACTACTGGTACACTTAGCTTAATGCGATCATCCAACGCGGTAATCAACATGGTTTGGCTGCCCCCGCCCGAAGCGCCCGTAATGGCCACGCGGTTAGGGTCAGCTTCTTTAAGCGACAGCAGGTAATCGAGTATGCGGAAACTGTTCAGGGCCTGCACCGTCATGGCTAAGCTACGGCGATGATCTTCACCTTTGAATTGCAGCAGCGATTCGCCCCAGGCAAACAGATCATAACTGATAGCCATAGCGCCCATACGGGCCAGCGTGGCGTAGCGGTACTGTCCGTCGGCACGGTAGCGGCCATCGCCAAAGTGCCCGTCGGGACAAAGCACTACCGGTATTTTACCCTTAATTTTCAAAGGTTTATATAACGAACCGCATACATAAACACCCGGTAAGGTCTCAATGGCAATATTTTCAATGGTGTACCCATCCATTACCCGCTTGTTGGTAATGATAGGTTTGGACGCAGGTTTGGCCGGCATGGGCGACAATTGCAGCGCCTGCAACATACACGGGCGCAGGTCGTATTTTCGTTTCTCCCAACTGGCTTTATCATGATAAAACGACGACAGGTAAGCCAGCTTTTCACGACCTTCTTCGGGCGTTATGCGCGAATACTCATAGTATTTTAGTTTGAAAGCGTTAGGTCCTTCTTCGTTCACCTTCATATCTAAAGGGGCTAAAACCGCCGCCAGAGTTTTGGCTGCGGTAGGTTTATAGCGCCAATCGGCATAAGGCACAAAGCGGTCTTTCACCATATCTTCAGAGTACTTTACCTGCACATGAAACCTATCCTGTATTTCGGCAAGTACCTGTTTTAGTGGCTTTTTGTAGTCGTTATCTGAATTATTGGTTTGAGCAAAAGCATGGGTACCTCCTATGAGGAGACATGTATTGATCAGACTTATTTTGATGTAGTTTAACATTTTAATTTTATAAATATGTCATTGCGAGCAATAGCGTGGCAATCTCCTCCAAACCCATCTCAATGGGATTGCCACGTCACTATCGCTCCTCGCAATGACATATAGTGTTACATTGCCCTGGTAGTTATTAAAAACTGCTATTTTTAACTCCCACTCCCCTGTTAGGAGGCTGGGGGCTACAAATCCTTCGTTTCACCCTTAATCTCCGGCAGCGTATACCCTTCAACCTTTGGCCATTCGCCGTTCTTAATTTCCACCAATTTCATCTTCTTAGGATTAACCACGGCATATTTAATGCGTTGGCGGCGCCACGTGTATACGAAGTGCAGCATACCATCGCCGGTTTGTATGACCGATGGATAGGAATATTGGCTAATGGGCGAATCCTCTAAAATCAAAGCTGCGTACCAGGTTTTTCCGTCTTTACTAACCGCTACGTTCAGCGGTGTACGGGCACCTTTGGCAAGTTTGCCTGGCGGCAGCACATGGTTGTATACCAACACTTGTCGGCCGTCTTTCATGGTCACGGCATCGGTGCCCGAGTTGTTGTTAGGCAACTTAGTTTTTGCCAAAGCCGTCCAGGTCATCCCCTGGTCTGCAGACCACGACTCCAATACTGAGCGGTTACGGCTGCGGGCTAAAATTTGCAGCCGGCCATCTTTATATTTTAAAATACTGGGTTGTATACCTTCCAAAGAATCAGGCCCTTTAGCTACTTCAACCTGTTTCCAGGTTTTACCAAAATCGGGCGTTACTTCAAAATGGATTCGCCAGCCGCCTTTGCCCTCGGTGCTGGTTGGACAAAACAAGTTTTTGTCTATCAATACCGGCTTATTTTTGATTGGACCTAAATAACCCTCGGGCAAAGCCTGCTGGGCCGACCACGTTTTGCCACCATCTTTTGACGTTTTTAAATAGCCTTTCCAGGTAGAGGGGCTTGGTCCTATTTTGTAAAACAACATCAAATCACCTTTAGGGATCTGAAATAACACGGGGTTCCAGCATGGATAGCGCAGTGTATCGTTTTGTATGCCGTTGGCCACATTGATACCTTCGGTCCATTTGCCGTTGACCTTGCGGCTCACCCAAATACATACATCGGGGTTACGCTCTTTGGTGCCGCCAAACCACGATGCTACCAAACCTTGAGGTGTTTCGGCAATGGTGGCCGAATGACATTCTTTGTAGGGCGCTGTTTCGTAAATAAACTCATCGGTAACAATACCCGAACGCCAGGGGTTGCTTATAGTTTGCGCACGGATTGAACCGGCATAACACAGTAATCCAAAAAATATATAAGAAAATCGACCCATAATATTCATATCCCTCCCGTTGTTAAAATACCGATTTGAATTTATACTCACCCGACCCTGCTTCGTAAACAGCATAATCGCCATCCATTTTTACAAACTTTAGTCCTTCCGCTTCGGCCGCTTTCTTTCCTCCTTCGGTAATCCCATCAACCGATTTTGCAGGAATTGAAATAAGCGCCGTAGCATTGGCCGGAATGGTGATGTTCCAGGTAAAATCTTTGTCTTTTTTCCACTCGCTTTTTACAATTCCGTATGGCGTTTTATAACTGGCTTTTACAAAGTCTAATCCATTGGTCATTATAGGTTTCATTATCACCTGTTTGAAGCCCGGCTGGTTTATCCCTGCTTTAATGGCTGCCAAATTTTGATAATACCAAACGATCAGATCACCCAGTAACATCACGTGGTTACCCGAGTTCATGCTGGGATTGGCGGTATCACCGTTCCAGAGCTCCCATATGGTGGTGGCACCACGCTCGGCCATGTAGCCCCAGCTTGGGTAATCTTTATTGGTAGCAATGCGGTAGGCTAAATCGGGGCGACCATATTCGGTTAAGCCGCGCATGAGCCATTGGGTACCAATAACACCGGTGGCAATATGGTTATTATCAATAGTGGTTATCCGCTTCACTATGTTATTGAATACTGCCTTACGGTTATTTACCGGGGTAATATCAAAGTATAGCGGCAGCAAGTTGGCAGTTACCGTACCATTGTCATATTGTTGTGTTTGCGTGTTGTAAAACTTGGTATTAAACGCGTCCGCAATTTTTAACGACAACGCCGAATAAGCCTTGGCATCATCCTCTTTACCTAACATTTTGGCAAAGCGTTTCATCAGGAACAACATACGGTGATAGTAGGCCGTAGCAATGAGTTGCCCGTTAGTGGTGCGCGATGAATCTTTAGCGTGAATGAGCTCCGGTGATTCGGGAGGAACGCACCAGTCACCGTATTTATCTTTGGTGAGGATGTAATCCTTCATGTATTTGGTTTGCATGTAGGTTAACCATTTTTTCATGGAAGGGTAATGCTTTTCAATTGGGCGCACATCGCCATATTGCTTGTACAGCATATCGGCAATGAGGATGTATGTGCCGGGCCAGGTCATGTTATCGCTGTAATAGTTCCAGTAAGCCGGGGCTACATCGGGGATGGCACCTTCGGGTGTTTGGGCTTCTTCAATATCGTTCAACCATTTGGCATACAGCTTTTGGTTATCAAAAATAAAGCTTTCACCTAATGAGCCGGTGGCCCTATCACCCAGCCAGGGCATGCGCTCGTTGCGTTGCGGGCAATCAATGGGCATGCCTTTATAGTTACCGGCGACGCCCCACCATGTATTTTTATAAACCTGGTTAATAGTAGCGTTCGATGTTTCAAACTCACCGATGGTAGCCAGTGCATCGTATACTACCTCACCCACAAAATCACTCTCTTTTAGTTTGCCGGGATAGCCGGTAATTTCTACATAACGGAAACCATGAAATACGAATACCGGATGCCACGTTTCTTCCGCACCGCCTTTAAGGGCATAGGTGTCAGTTACTTTAGCGTCGCGCAGGTTGGCGGTATACAGGCTGCCGTCTTTTTCCAGGGTTTCTGCAAAGCGTAGGGTTACTTTGTCGCCGCGTTTGCCTTTTACTTTCAGCTTGATCCAGCCGGTCATGTTTTGGCCCATATCCATAATCCAGGTGCCGGGTTTAAGCTCCGCCAACTTTTGTGGCTTCAGGGTTTGCATTACCTTGATGGGTTCGCTCATTTGGGCAACTAACTTGCCGGTTGGTACAGGGGTTAGCTGCGGTTTCAGCCATTTGGTATCATTGAAGCCGATCTTATTCCAGCCGGGTAGTTCTTTAGTGGCATCATATTCTTCGCCATCGTACTCATTATTGGTGCGGATCGGGCCATCGGCGGTCATACGCCAAGTTTGGTCGCTTATGACTAACTGGTGGTGGCCGTCTTCATACTCCACATCCAGTTGCAGCAGCATTTTGGGGAAGCCAAACTCTTTTACTTTTTTGGGTTTGTATATAGGGCGCATGGTAAAGTAACGCCCGTTTCCTAACACATTGGCAATGGCATTTTTGCCCTGCTTAACATCGGCGGTAACATCGTATGTGCTGTATTGTACAGATTTATTATAATCAGTTGGCATTTGGGTCAGTACCTCGTTGCCAATGTATTTACCGTTGAGATACAATTCATAGTGACCCAAACCCGATATATAAGCCGTTGCCCTTTTTACCTTTGCTGCCGATGTAAACTCCTTTCGGAAGTAGCGGGCCGAAAGTCTTGAAAATTTAGCAATACTATCCCAAGGGAAACCTTTTTCGTAACCTATCCATTTGGCTTTCCAGTCGGCGGCATTAAGCAGACCTACACTCCATTTGGCGGGTGCGCTCCAGCTGCTTACGCCGTTGTTGGTATATACTTTCACTTTCCAGTAGCAGGCAGTACCGCTTTTTAGCGCCTTTCCTTTATAAGCTACCATGATTGATTCGTTGGAAGATACCTTTCCCGACGTCCACAGATCGCCCTGGTTAGCGGCCAGTTTGGCTGCCGATGAAGCTACCAGAATTTCGTAAGCCGTTTGCTGAATGTTACGGCCACTGCCCGTGAGCTGCCAGCTCAGGCGGGGTGCCGTTACATCTATTCCCTGCGGATTGAACAACATTTCACAGCGCAGGTTTTGCAGCTGAATATCGGCGGCAAAGGCGTAGCCAGTCAGCATCATAATGCTCACTAAAACCCCTGAAAAATGCTTTATATATTTAAATATTCTCATTATTATCTTCCGGAAAAATCAAAGTACAAGTTCAGCTCCTTGGCGCGTTTAGGCTCTTTTTCATAATCGTAAAAAATGTTCTTCATACCCATGGGGCCGGTATCTTCGGCTCCTAAGGTTTTGTTGCCGATAGCGCTTATCCCCTGCATAAACGAAATATCACCGGATGGAAACTTCACCACGTAATTGTGCCACTGGTCATCTTTAGGTGCCGGGGTAAATAGCCGTAAAAAAGTATCTTCATCCTCAGCCACCACGGTAAAGGGCTGGCCGGTGGTATTAAATTTTACCCAGTACAGATTAGCATGGTAACCCTTAAACTCGGGGTACAACCATTTTTCGCCGGTTTCGGTGTCGTTGTAATCTTTTTTCCAAATACCTAATCGGGTGCCCTTCATCCGGTTTTTCCAAACCCGGTACGGGCCGCTGCCCATGTACTCTACACCCTTCATCTCTTTTTCGGGGAAGGAAAAGTTGACGCCCACAAAGTTGGTGAAGTAATCGCCTGGGAAATAGCGCAACTTCATTTTCACCCAGCCCGATGGATAGATGGTCCATTGTAGAGTATTATAGCTGCTTTTACGGTCATAGGTAGATTCAATCACTACGTTCTTGCCCTCTATTTTCTGACTGAAGCTTTTAAAATTAGTTAGGCCTTCCTGCAAAATGGGCCCGTTGTTAAACGGAATAACACCTTTGGCATTTTTTACTTTACGCAGCAGACCGCTGGTTTTGCTAAAAGACAGGTTAATGCCATTAGCCGTAACTTTATAGAGCGAATCGGTTTCGGTAATGGTCGCTTGCCCCTGCGCATATTTAACTACCAACTTGCGGGCTACCTTTTCGGGACGGGTAATAGGCCAGCTCCAGGTAAACAATTCGCGCTGATGGTTATCCGTTACGGTGATATACAGGAAGTCGTAACTTTTAAAATCCGACGGTAGGTTGAGTTTCAGCTCGCCTTTTTCAAAGGGTTTAATGTTAGGCGATGCAATGGCAATGCTTACCTCGGCAGCCTTAGTTTTGCCATAAACATCGGCACCGCGCACCAGCTTGGCGGTAAAAGTACACTGACTTAGGTTGGTGAAATTATAGCGGTTCTCCAAATGGAAAGTGCCATCGAAACCCGAGGCAATTTCGGTACGCTCAAAATATACGGGCGACCAGATCTCTTTCACCGTAAAGTAACTACCTTCCTTCTCGTGAAATGGGCCAACAATACCATCGGGACCATGATCTTTGTCGGTATCTATTATTCCGTTTTTATCGGTACGTAACACACCCTGGTCGGCAAAGTCCCACAGGAAGCCACCGGCCGAAAGCGGGTTACGCCACATGGCTTCCCAGTAATCCTGTAAACCTGCGCCGTGGCCTCCGTCGTACTCACCATGCAGAAACTCGGTGGGCATTACAATGCTGTGGCCGTTATCGTAATTGCCAATGCCATAGTTAAAATCACGGTAATGCTGCGTATCAAAACCGCCAAAATCTTCCCAGGGATGTACCAGCGGACGGTGCTGTAGATCCAGCTTACGAAACAGCGGGTCGAGTTCCTCGTTGTGACCGCCTTCATTCCCGTTGGCCCAAAATACGATGGACGGATGATTTTCATCGTGCTCCAGCATCTCTTTGGCCAATTTGGTACCGGTAGGTGTGTCGTAATGACCATGCCACCCCGCCAGTTCGTCCATTACAAAAAGTCCTAATGAATCGCATACATCAAGAAAATGATCATCGGGCGGGTAGTGCGACATGCGCACCGCGTTCATGTTCATATCCTTGATCATGTTCACATCCTCAATACTACGCGCTTTGCTTAAGGCCCTGCCTGTGGTTGGCCAAAACGAGTGACGGTTGATGCCTTTGAACTTCATTTTGGTGCCGTTCACGTACACGCCATCGCGCTGTTTAACCTCCACGGTGCGGAACCCAAATTTCTTACTGATTACATGCAAAGCTTTGCCGTTCTGCATTAGCGTAAAATCAACGCGGTACAGGTTAGGTGCTTCGGACGACCATAGTTTGGGCGAAGTAATCTTAGTTTGCAGATGAATTAATGAATCGGCTTTGATACTTACTGGTGTGCCGATCGATTGGCCACCGGAGGTGAAAATTTGCGCCAATACCATGCTGTTAGCAGGTGCATTCTTTATATATACATCAGCTTTGAAATGGCCATTGGCCTGTGCATCCAACGATACCCGGCTTATGTGTTGAACAGGTAACACTTGTAAATACACCGGGCGAAATATGCCGCCGAAGATCCAGAAATCGCCTTTACGCTCAGCTTCGTTTACCGATGCATTGGCTGAGTGTTTGGCAACGGTGGCTTCGAGCATGTTACTGCCGCCGTAATTAAGCAACGCAGATATATCGTACTTGAAAGCGTAGTAAGAACCCTGGTGGATTGGACCTACCGGTTTACCGTTGATCTTGACCTCGGTATCGGTCATGGCACCTTCAAATACAATTTGCACGGTTTTGCCTTTGTAGGCTGCCGGTACTTTGAATTTGTATTTGTACTGCCCTACCTCTTTACCGCGCGAACTATCTTTAGCCCAGCCGTAATTATATTTGCCAAAGCCTTGCAGCTCCCAGTTGGAAGGTACAGGTATGGTTGTCCATTTACCCGAGTTACGGCCTGCCGAACAGGAAAAATCCCATTGAACGGTATGATCGCTCCCAGTGCCCGACAAGTACATCTTTTGCGTTTGCTGTGCATAGCTGTTTAGCCAAGCTGTTGTAAGCATGCAAAAAAATGATATGGCAAAGCATGTGATCCTCATTTAATTTTTTGGCTGATAATTTAGCGGATTATCGGTGCGAAATGGCATGGCAGGCAAACCATCTTTATTATAAAAATTGGGTTGTGCAGCTTCATCCCAGGCAAACCGAACGGCTACCGGTTTTTTAACTGATGGTGCCGAAAGCATAACCCGGTTATCAACAATCATGGCATTGGCGGGCACAAACTTATTATCGGCCCCGGCAATGATAAAATGTGATAATGGCTTACCGTTATTGCTCATTAAACCCTTACCTACATGGTCAAAGCTCAACACAGCCTGGTCGCGGTCTACTTTCATACCGGCATATACCGGGCCCGAATATTCGATCTTGAAACCATAGGTTTTAGCCAGCGCTACCAGCGCCAAACGCCGGCCAATTTCCCATTTAAAGGGTGGATGGATGTTCTTTAAATCATCGTTTAAATCGGTAGTTACAATCATGCCCGTATGCGGTATTTTTAATACCTGCGCCTGCGCTTCCCTAAATTGGGGCAAGGTTTCGTTAGTAAACTTTGGATCTTTAGAGTTTAAGTAAGGCGCTAACTGTACGTAGTAAAACGGCAAATTTTTGTTTTGCCACAGGCTGCGCCAGTTATTAATGAGCACCTGCATTTTGTAGATGTAGTTAAGGGGTTCATCTACGTTACTCTCGCCCTGATACCATAAAAAGCCCTTAATGGCAAAGGGTGCAAGGGTTTTTATCATGGGATAATAAAACTTGCCATGATCGGCACTTACCTTAATGGTTTTAAAATAAGGTTCGGCATTGTAAGCCGTGGTATCTATCCAGGGCTCAATGCGGCTTCCGCTTACTGCGGCAGAGATCATTCCTACGGGTACTTTTAACTCTGCCTGTAATTTTTTGGCGAAAAAGTAACCTGCTGCAGAAAATTCGCGTAACGCCGAATCTTGCGCTACGCTCCAGCCGCTGTGCGTGGAATCAGGTTTTAACTGGCGTTTGCGGTCGACCAGGAAAATGCGAATGGATGGATTATGCGCACGTTCCACTTCATCAATAGGCGAGTTTGCCGTACTGGTATCGGGCCGGTTCACCTTACTGTTCTTACGCATTTCGTATTGCATATTGCTTTGGCCCGAGCATACCCAAACCTCGCCTACTAATATGTTGGTGAGAACGATCTTATTAGAACCCGAGATAATCAAACTTTCGCCTTTGGCAGATGCAGGCATAGGCGCTAACCAAACTTTCCAGTTGCCGGCCGTATCGGGCATAGCGGTTTTGGTTTGCTTACCAAACTTTACTGTCACCCTTTCGCCTTTAGCGGCCTTACCCCATACGGGTACTTGCTGGTTACGCTGCAGCACCATGTTGTTACCCAGAATTTTGGGCAACACTACGGTAGCATTGCTGCTTAGGGCGCTTAAACAAGCAGCCAGCGCAAGCCCTAATACTCTATGATGTTTAACAAACATTAATTAGCCTTTGTAGTGAACGATTTAATGTAGAATGCTGCCTCTTTAACCGGTTCGCCGGGTTTGGCCAGGTCGTAGCTTTGATCGGTAGGTGTATCGGCATCCGGGAAACGGCGTACATCGCCCGTACGGAACACCACCCGGCTCACACTGGTTAGCGGTGCAAACATCAGCGAAGGCGAAAGTTCCTTGCCGTTCACGTTCATGGTGTAAAAGCGTGTATCGGTGTTCAGTTTCAGCTTAATGGTATACGCTGTACCGGCCTCATACTTCATGAAGTTTTTGTACCGATAACCCGATTTAGCCCTGAAAGTACCCGTAGAATCAAACATTAAACGAATACCGGGCTGTCCCTTGGCATCCTGAAATTCAATATCCAATTGTCCGTTGCTATTTTGTGCCGGAGTTATGGTAAATTCTGTTTCCAGCTTTTTAGATTCGGGCACTACCCGTTCGGCCTTAGCGTAATCGTACCGGTCCCAGTCTTTCAGGGTGAGGCTTTTGCTGCCATCGGGCGCTTTTTCAATGCTTACAGGTGCCCATTGCAGGCTGTAAGTATTCCATTTGTCCAATTCGCGGCCGGCAGGCAGTTGGTTAAAATCTTCGTTGGCATGTGCGGTGGCAATCTCGGTTAAGGGTACAGGGACAGATGACACCCAAATATCTTCTTTATTCATGCTGTAAGTAACCCACATTTTGCCATCGGGCGGAAAGCCGTTTCCCTCTTCAATACCACGCACATACTGCGGTCCGTAAGATTTATAATTGCCGCCATAGCGCATAGGCGAAATTTCGCCGTTAATAAGCAGCAGGTTTGTATAATTCAGACCATCCTTACTTACTGATGCAGCCAGCGGCCAGCGGTACTCTGATGGATTATACACCGTGGCGTAGTTACCATCGCTGGTGCGTTGTCCCCAAATTTTAGCCGCTGCGTTTACGAAGCGCGGTGCACGGGTAGCGTTAGGCCAGGTCTTGCCATCTTTACTAATGGCCGTAAGTGCATTTTTCCATAACCCAACTACGCGGCCATCGGGCAGGTGGTAAAAGTTAAATGCCTTATACTCTTTATGCAGAGGGATAATAGGATCTTTACGGTCGGTTTCTTCGGCCCATTGCATCATCATGAGCGGATTAGCCATCAATTCATCGCAAGCCTGTACAAAACCCTTGTCTTTGCTGGTAGTATAGAACGGATACGACGTATTGCTTTCGTTCCATTTTGGATTGTAGTGAATAAAATAGATGGGGCCGTATCTACCGTTCGGCAATACCTCGCGCACTACGCGGCCAATGCCCTGGCCATCGTTAGGGTCGTCGTGCTCGTCCAACACTATTCCGTAAAAACCAAGTACCAGTAAACGGTTTGATTTAGATTTGTAAAAACCCATGCGCTGGTGCATAACCGATATGAGATCTTTAGCTACGCCTTTATTGCCTTCTTTGGTGGTACCGTCGGGAATTTTGTATTGCGGAAAAACCACCTGGGGTTTGGTCCAGGTGCTACCGTCTTTAGAGGTTAAAACCAACGTTTGTCCTGGTGGTACGCTCTCTCCTACTTTATCGCTCAGGTATTCTACATAAAATGTCTTGTTCCAGTAAGCCAGCATAGGCGCATGGTTGTAAGTAAAACCAAAGCCATCGGCTTGTTCGGGATGCTCACGATTGGCACGGAAAATTTGCCTGCTGTGTACGCCAATTACCGGACTCAATTGCCCGTGATGATAATCGACATTGGCTACTGTATTGCCTGTATAACGCACAGTGTCTTGTGCGGAGGCATTTTGCCAGCAGCAGGAAACGGTTAAGATATAAAGGAGCTTAGTATATTTATTCATGGGTAGTTGCTGTAATTTATTGGCCTATGCTCTTCCTCAGCTGATCGAGCGTTTTGCGGCTTACTTTGAGTATGGTGCCATGCTTGTGCCCTTCGGGAATGATGACCTGGTTTGATACATCTTTAAACGTTTTGAAGTCGGTAGTTTGCATAGCACCGTATTTTTTTAGACGGTATGAGTCGTAATATATTAACCAGTTTTTACCTGCTTTTACGGCATTAGGCCCTTCTGAAAATGGTTCGGTAAAGCGCTTGCTGTAATTGCTGTAAGGCCCTAATGGATTTGTACCAAAAGCTACCAGTATATTGCGATTAGGGCGGGTATTGTCTTTCATGACGAGCACATAATCTTCATGACCACGCTTCAATATCTGTGCGTCAATTACGCTGAAACCCGGGTCGAGAAAAAGCTTAGCCGGTGCAAAGGTTTTGAAATCGGTAGTGGTGGTGTAATACAGCCGGTGGTTATTGTTCTCGTCCTCCTGACCCTTGGGGAAACGGAACGGAACGGTGGATGCCCAAACAATAATGTACTGTTTGGCTTCATCATCATAAAAAATTTCGGGTGCCCAAACATTTACGGTAGTTGGCTCGGTGGTCATAATATTAATATGCTGTTGCGGCGACCAATTAACCAGGTCTTTTGAACTGGCGTAACCAAAGCCCTGCTCACCCTTCCAGCCGGTTGTCCATACTAAACGAAACGTGCCATCGGGTCCTTGCACCATGGATGGGTCGCGCATGATCTTGGGATTGCCCGCCTCGGGTTTAAGGAAAATGTGGTTCATATCCGTCCAGTGGCAAGCATCGTAGCTGTACAGCATGCGCAGCCCTTCGTTAGCGGGTTCGTGAAAAGACGTGAACAGGTAGGCGCTTTTGGTGGTGCATGAGGTAATTGACAACGCCATTAAAAATGTCATTGCGAGGAGTGATAACGACGAAACAATCTCTTTACGCTGATTATTAGCGCACTGGAATTTCCGCGCTATTGCTCGCAATGACATGTGCGGTCTGGCTCTATTATTAACGGTTTCCATGCTCCCTATCCTATTAAACAGCATCCAATATGAGCACCCAATCGTTACCGTTTTTAGGTTCGCCCGGCGGGTTAAAGCTGATGGTTTTAGTTTTAGCTTGCGTTACACCGGCAGTAATTACTCCCGTACGCGGGTTAAACCACGATGATTTAATTTTATTACCGGGTAAGCTATTAGTGTTTACGACGAACTTTTTACCTGTATAAGTGTAAACAAAGGCATAGTTTTTTCCACGGGTAGCCAGCAGGTAATTGTAGCGAGTGCCCTGCTTGCCTGCAATTAAAGATTGATCGGGCATGCGATCATAATACGAACGCGATAGCATCAACTTTTTCAGATAGATCATCTGTTGAGCACCGGGATCATTAATGGATTGGTACCAGTATTCTTTAGAACCGTAAGCGCTGCCTTTATCGGTGCGTTTGTGCATTTGCATTACATCGTTATTGCCATACGTATAACCGCATGCTCCGGCAAAAACTGACCAGTAGCCATAACGGCGCACATCGGCAGCTTTCCAGCGGGGCAGCTTTACATCGTGCAGGCCGTAAGGTATTTTTTCGTAAGACGGTTCAGCATCCAGCGTAGGTTTAACGGGTGTTTTGTTGTAATCAACGTTTACATATTTCCAATTGTCCTCGCCATACTTCAAGTCCTTTTTAGACGTATCTTGTGCATAAGTACGGTGACCTGATTGAAAAGTGTTAAAATCTAACCATTTCTCGTTATGAAACCAGGTGGATGATTGTGTGCGTCCGCGCGGGTGGTATGTGATGAGTTTGTCGGGGTTCTCAGCACGTAAGGTTGAACCAATGGTGTTCCAAACCTTGGTACTGTCGCTGCCGGCAATATCGCCACCGTTCATCCAGATCACGTTGCTGCGGTCTTTGTATCGTTTGGCTAAAAAGTCGGCGTAGACTTTAGCTTTATCAGCAGGAACATCATGGTTTTTAGACTTTACCACCGAGCCCCAAACCGGCACCAGTGCCATGTATAGACCTTTTTGAGCAGCCAGGTCAACTATGTAATCTACATGGTCCCAGTAATCGTATTCAGTAGCGCTTGCAGGGTTGCTGCCCTCGGTTACTTTTGGCTTGGCAATGTTGCTGGCTACAAGTGCCGAGTCGCCATAAAAATTGGTCTCTTTAATATCGTGAATTACCATAACCTGTATCACGTTAAAACCTTGCCTACGGCGGGCTTCCAGGTACTTTTCGGCTTCGGCGCGGTTCAGTTTGGAAAACAACAGCCAGCCGGTATCGCCCAGCCAAAAGAAGGGCTTATTATCTGCAGTAAAATAGCGGCTGTTTTCAGAGATTTTAATACCAGGTAACACCGCCTGTTTAACCGGTATAAAAGCTAATCCAACAGTCGCTAATAGCAGTACTATATAGGTGATCTTTTTAAGCATGATATTAAATACGTTTTAGCCATAATACAGCCGGACCATTAGCTGCACTGCTCCAGTTGGTAAATTTTGAGGCTTTCATTTTTTTAGGCGCAGCCAATGTGCTACCGGTTTTCGGGTCAATCCAGCTAACCTGGTAAGTAGCGTTGGGGTCTAAGGTAACCGGGGTAACGGTAGTATTATTACTGTATATGATATAACCTTTAGCCGGGTTGCCTAAAGTCCACTGATCTTTGGCTCCGTTTAATTCAATGGCTTTCATAGATGAGGCATCGACAAGCATAGCTGGATTAACGCCTGTAGGCAGGTTAGGCAACGAGCCACCAGCCATGAAGGCTGCCCAACCAAACTTGTCAAAGCTATCGCCCGAATAGATCACTGCTTTAGCCGGGTATTTTTCGCGGTACTCATGCACGGCACGATACACCTGCTCAAACGAGGTTACCTTAGGTTTAAACTGACGGGCTTGCTGGCGCGGTGCTAAGTTTTGACCACCTGCTGGTGCATAAGCCTTACCATCGGCCTGGTAGTGCCAGTAACGGATATCGATTACATCAATGGCCGATGACCGTGCGGGGTCAGCCAGGATAGCGTCCTGCACATCTTTGGTCGTGCTCAGGCCGATGATTTCTTTTTTACCTTTTTCTTTTTCCCATTCCTGGATGGTTTCCACCCAAAACTGTACAAAATGTAGCGGACCGGTAAACTCTGCCCCTATCATCTGGATGACGCCGTTATTACCCACAAAGTTATCGAGGTTTTGACGGATGAAAGCCTGGTGCAGTTTACGGCGCACCGGGTGCGTTTCATCGTAAAACTGCTCGGCCATGAACAGGCGCTTATCACCAGCATAAGGCACAGGCTCAGGGAAACCGGTATTGTTGATATTGTTAACCGGTCGCCACGGAAAATCGGCGTAATGCGCACCGGCTTCTATTATATTGTGTTGAAAATAATTTTGATTGATGAGCACCAGCCCTTTTTGATCGGCCAAACTGGCAAACTGTTTCAGGCGGTTCCAGTACCATTTATTGTAAGTGGTAATGTCATATTTGCTTAGGCCATCCCAGGCGGTTTCCTTACCGCTGCGGGCAAAAGGTACTTCATAAAACGGCGGCCAAACATCTCCATCAATTCGGCGGATACGTTCATGATCGTCACGGCGACGTTCGTACCAAAGCGCATAATTTTGCTCAAAGCCTACTAAATGCTCCTTTTGCATCTGGTTAGCAACATCGCTTAAATCATCGGTTAAACCGGTACCCGTACGGCCCGGTACCCAGCGAGTAAGTGCGGGCTTTGCTCCCTTCTTAAGAAACGTCGGTTCAATTGAGCCGTTCCACCAGGGCGCTTCCTGGCGCATACCGCTTAACACAGCATCGCCACGCACCAGCCAACCATTACTTACTTTCATTCCACCAGCCATTGCAACGGCAGTTGGTTCTTTAAAACCAATCTGATCAATAGTTTTTACGCCAGATAGATTGACAGGGATAGGATTACGCTGCGGAACTTCATCTATCCAGTCGCTTATGGTAACGGCCGGCTTTACGGCTTGCGCGGTAAGTTTAGCCGCAACCTCAACTGTTGGACTGCTTGATGCATCGGTTTCGATGTGTAAAATATCGGCTTGCTGGGCTACATCCCTGCCTAAACGTTGCTTTAGCTGGGCATAGTAAAAGCTGCGAGGCTCGATGGAGTTATTAGAATCGCCCCAGTAACCATCGCCGGCAAATTGTGCCCAGGTACCAAAGGCCCAGTTTTGAGCGGTGGGTGGAGCAAAGCAATCTACACGGGCGGCGCTGCAATTCCAAAATAAACTGTTGGCCGCTGTCCAACCGGCACCTTGGCCGTCTTGTCCACGGTTCATGTAGCTAAGTGCCTGTCCGTCTATATTGATCACATCAAACAAAACGCCCGATGCCCAGCTGTCAATAGCACCGCTAAAACTGTATGATTGCGACGCCTGGCATTGTACAAAGGCATTAGGCCCAGGCGCACAGTAACCCGCGGCAAAATCATGAAATCCCTGCTCGCTGTATAAACGCTGAAACAGTGTTTGGCCTCCCATCGTCCAAAAAGTATTACGGCGCTGGCCGCCAATTTCAGATATGGGCGTTAACGCTTTGCAATCTTGTACGGTGATGCGGTTACCAGTTTCGAGTACAAAAACGGCCGAACCAGCGAAGTGCTCAAATGTTACCTGGCGTACCCAGGCATCGCTAACATTCTCTAAGGTAACAGCCATCCACCGATGGGCTTCGTCTTTAGGGTTTGTAGTATCATAAGCTGATTGTAAACGTAAGTTTTCTATACCTATTTTTTGTATACGACCGGCCCACTTGTATGAAGTAACAGTCGCGCCACCAAAAGCTGCATCTAAAGCAGTAGTGATGGGCGCATCAATGGTAATAGCATTGCCCGATACAGCCGTAATGGTTCTATCCCAAATAATATCACGTTCGCCGGGTTTCCAGCCAAGGGTGGTAATGCCGCCACCAAAGTGATCGGTACCTAAAGTATCTATCCAGTTTTTGGTGCTGGGTCTGCGAATGCTGATATGGTCGCCGGTTTTAAAATTCCCACCAGCTACATGAAAGGTGGTTGCATTAACGGGTACGTAAGCATCAGTCACTTTAATGGTATCGCCATATACGCGGTCGTCTTTACCAGCTACGCGGATGAATGTTTCACGGTCGGTACCGGCAGCCACCAGCGTTGTGCCGTTAGCTTGCATACCGCTACCCCGAAGCACCACGCCCGAAGCATTTATTTTTAAACTACCAGCAATCTCATAAGTTCCTTTTTCTAAAAGCACAGCGCCTTTTAAACCATTTATGCCTGTAGGCAATGCAGCTACATAATTAATGGCAGCCTGTATGCGCAAGGTAGCATCGCCCGGTTTTACGGGCACTACCACTTTAACAGGCACGTTGGGTATAGCTTGCTCAGATGCCATGTAACCGCAATAAGAGTAATCGGGAATACGATCACTCTTAGCGTTGGCAGCATAAATAAGTTTGCCATCTTTTTCCACCGATACCGGCGGCTGAGGTTTGGCTTTTTTATTTTGGGCCCATGCGGGCGCATGCATACACATGCACCCTAACATGCAACCAACCAAAAGTTTTCTATATCTTTTCAATACAATATTGATAGTTATATCTCTAAAATTATTTAGCCGAAGCCGGGCTTTTTTCGCCTTTAACAGCCAGCGTGTTCAGGTAAACCTCAATGTTACTGTAACCGCCGCCGTTTTTAGCCATTGCAGGCGAGTCGGCAGCATTTTTAGGGTTTAAGCCATGTGCTGTTTCCCAGGCATCTGGTATACCATCGTTATCGGTATCTTTATAAGGCGTACCTTTATAATCAGGATAACCACCAACCTGGCTTGGATCGGTAATGATACCTATCTTGTAAGAGTCGATAGGTAAGCGGCGATGCTCGAACTGTGTTTTAGGCAACTCCACTCCTTCTTTATATTCAATTTTACCTGTAACCACCTGTTTAACAATGCGGGTATCAACAGCATCGCGCACCGGAAGCGTGGCACCTGCATTGGTTAACACAAATTTACGGGCATCACTGGCAGGCAAAATTTTTACGGAAGGCATCGGGAATGGCTTGTTCCATTTCATGTAGTCTTTATACGGACCGGTATCTGGCAGTTCGTCAACCTGTACACCACCAGCCCAGTTATCGGCCGTAATTTTAGGGTAACCCTCCATTACATTTCCGTTAACATACGCCATACCAAATACGCGTTCTTTTAATTTTGAACGGCCTGACTCTGGTTTCAAAATTCGGTGGCCAACGTTGTTATCTTTAGGTGTGGCCGGTCCGGGTTGAAAGTAGTTGTTGATGATGTTAAACTTAGCTGTGTAATCGCCGCCATCCATTGAACGGTGTACCCAGTTAAATATCACGTTGTTCACGAAGTTATATATTCCGTTCCATCCTACTGATGGATTACGACCGGTATTATCGGCCCAAAGGTTACGCACCAGTAAGCTATTTTCGCCACCGGTGGTACTGCCAAAAGCATGGTTCCAGATATCTAAGGATTCGGAGTAGATACAGTTAGAAATAGTAACATTTACTGTACCTAATTTTTCTTCTTTAGAACCATCGCCCGGATCAAACATGTGGCGATAGATGGACATGTTTTCATCCAATCCCCAGCTGGTAGAGCAATGATCGATAATAATGTTACCCACGGGGTTACCACCCAAAGAATCATCGCGACGGCCTACGTTGGTTTCGCCACGGCGGAAACGCATATAACGTAAAACAACATCATGTGTGTTAATCCAAACCGATTCGCCTGCTACGCAAACGCCCATTCCTGGTGCCGACTGCCCTTCAATGGTAATATAAGGTGCCCTGATAATTAAAGGACTTTTAATGCGGATAATTCCTGATACGTTAAAGACAATGATACGTGCACCACCTTGCTCGCAAGCCCAGCGTAAAGTACCCGGACCACTATCGGCCAAACTGGTAACTACATAAACTTTACCGCCACGACCACCGAAAGAATGTGCGCCGCCACCTTCGGCACCAGGGAAAGCCAATATATCAGACTGAGGCAAATCGTTAGGACGTGCAGCCCATGGAATGTAAGGTTTGCCGTGGCGCATATCGTAATCAACGGCCTTGTAAGCAACTTTCCAGGCCGAATCAGACTTGCGTTCGGCTTCCTTCATCATAGCTTCGCTTTGCGACTTAATATCAGCAGGTATTTGAGGGTATTGCGCAAATGCCGGTTTAGCAAGTGCAAATGCAGTACCTAACAAAAGCAACGGAATCTTTTTCTTCATTTTTCAGCGTTTAATGTTGTTATCAAAAAAGCTATAGTGCGCGCCAGTTATCCGGCTTGCAATATTCAGCAGCTTTGATTTTAATTACGAACAGGGATATTTAGGTAATATCAGGTTTTATATAATGTTCTTGTCCAAATATGCGATGTGTGCTACACTAAATTATATAAAATGTTAACAAAGTAGTATAGCATATTACCATTACCCCTAAATAAAGCTATATTTAACAGTTATAGCAAAGTTGTTACATTTAGCCAATAAATGGCTTTAAATAACTCATTGAGCGCGTTTTAATGTAGTTTAGGCGAACATGGCCTATTTCCTAAATTGTTAAAATCATACAAAAGCAAAAAAGGGAAGTATTTCTACTTCCCTTTTCTTTGTGACAAATACCATTTATTTTAATGGGTCAAATCCACCTAAATCCCATCCATTTGTTTGGATAATAGCGGGGTTATTTGTGATGGTTGCCGGCGGTATACCAAAGAAAACATAATTACTCTGCCAATTCAATGGATATTTTGTGTCAAGTTTCCTGTTAACTTTTACATCAAAAGTATTGGCGTAGAGGTCGTCCATGCTGGTTGCGTCGCGAGTAGCCTTAGCATAGTCTGTTGCAGGTACAGTTTTTAAAGATATTGTAATACCGTAACGGGCTTTCCGTCCTTCAAAATTAAGTAGCGATTGCGTTTGGTTTCTGCGCTGAAGATCCCAAAAACGTTTACCCTCATACGCAAACTCTACTGCTCGCTCGTTCATGATCGTTTTTATCATGTCATCGCGGTTTAAACCTGCGGTTAAGCCGTAAAGGTTATCAGTACCAGGCTCAATGCCGGCACGCTTGCGGATGGCAATGATATTGGTATAAGCTTCCTGGCCTGCACCTAAACGACCAATTTCGGCTGCTGCCTCAGCTTGGTTCATTAATACCTCAGCATAGCGGATTTCCATCCAGTCGGTGCCACTATTTGCCAGGTCACTTGCATTAGTAATGGCATTGGTTGCTTTTCTCAAATAAAAACCTGTACTGGTTTGTCCTGAGCTTTCGGTTGAAGCAAAGGTTGATCTGTCTGCCTTGGTATAATAAATATAAGTCCAAAGCCTGTAGTTAGATACGCCTAATGTAGGCCAGGTACATCCGTTATAGGCAATGGTCCAGTCAAAGCGTGGGTCGCGATTCTTCCAAAATGTTTGAAGGCTGTAACCGCCCGCGGCCGATTTACCGTACTTAGAGGTCAGGGTGTCTTTACCATCTTTCATAAGGTAATTTCTTACAAAATCCCATGTAGGTTGAGAAGAGCCGGAACCTGCACCTAAATAAGCCGGGCGTACCGACTTGTCATATGTATTAGTGTATCTGGCTTGGTCTGCAATACTGGTGTTATAACCGGTTACCATTACAGCCTCGGGGTTGTTAATTTCGGTAAACCACATATTTGCATAAGCGTTTGTACCACCTCCTGCTCCCGAAGATCCTGTGGAGACAAACAAACCAAATCCACCTTGATTAAGCAAAGTAATTGCCTGCGTACTGGCATCGTAGGCTGCCTGCCACCGGGCTTGATCTCTGGCCGGGTTAAACTGAGGGCTTGCCCAGGTAAGCAAAACACGGCCTTTAAATGCTGCAGCGGCACCGGAGGTGATGTGACCCCAGTCATTGGCGTTAGGCCACTTCGTGGGCAAATATTTAATTGCTGAATCTAAATCTGCTGTTATTTGTGTAATACAAGCCGATGTAGTGGCACGCGGCTGCTGCGCTTCAACTTTGTTATCCTCACCAACCGAAGAGAGTGGTTCAAGAACTAAGGGAACACCACCATAAACGCGTACCATGCTAAAATATTTAAATGCCCGGAAGAATAAAGCCTGAGCTATAAATCTGTTCTTTTGCGCGGTTGGTAATGAGCCTGCACGGCAATCTCTTATGAAGGTGTTAATAATACGCATCTTACCATAAAAGTTAGAGTTCGTATTAGATGTGCCTATCGAACCCTCGTCGGCGCTGGTAGCCACTCCCTGAAGAAACCTGTTGTCTCCGGTGGTTTCGTCGGTAAGGCCAGTTAACGAAACTGGTATTGTACCACCATCGGCACCGTTACCACCCCAAGTTGGAAGGTTTTGGCCGTAAAGATAATCTACCGCCTGTTTGGCTAAAACAGAGTCACTGTAAACCTGACCGGCAGTACCTTTGCCTTCATCAACTTTATCAAGCACTTTTTTACAGCTTGAAAACAACGCCGTTCCTGCAAACGCTGCTAAAATTATATAATTGATTTTCATCGTTTTATTTTTAAAAGCCCACATTTAGACCGAAAGTGTAAGATTTAACTAAAGGATATTGAAGGAAATTGGTTGCCGGATCGCGCCATCCGTACGGATTGTAGAAGTTGACGGGATTAACGATGTTAGTATATACGCGTATATCGCTTACACCAACTTTAGTAGCCCATTTTTTAGGCAATGCGTAAGATACATTCAAATTCGTCATGCGGAATTGGAACGAGCTTTCGAGCCAAATATCAGAAGTCACATCATTCATACCGTTTCTGCCAACATAGTAAGGGCTTGGCAAAGAAGCATTTGTGTTGCTGTAAGTCCAATAATTACCCGGAGCCCAAAAAGACGGACGGTTTTGCAAAGGAACAGTACCGTTTCCATTAAACGCACCGCCCAACGGGTTAAGTGCATCGGCCTCAAGCATGCTTGCACCACCCCAACCTAACGTAGTAATTACCTGTACACTAATTCCTTTGTAAGTACCACCAAAATTTAATGCGCCACCGTAATGGTTGCTTGATTTGGGTTTGATATATTCTAAATCGGCATCGGTAATTTTACCATCCGGAGCGTTGTAACCACCAGGTGCAGCGGCATTTTTAAGACCTCTTACATCTTCGTACACTAACATACCGGGTCTTGGCGCAATATTATTAAGGGTATAGCCAGGATGAGTTGACATCCATGCATCAACATCTGATTGTGTTCTTAAAAATCCGGCATATTTGTATCCAAGCAACCCCATATCACTTGAGCGGTTAATTCCGTCAAGATACGTTCCGGCAACACCGGCAGACTGATCTATCCTGATGTTTTTATTATCGCTCCAGCTAAAGTTTGCTGTAACATAATAACTTGCATCTTTACCTATACGGTCGCGCCAGGTGGCCGAAACCTCTGTTCCAAAGTTATTGCCTACAGCAAAGTTTTCAATAGGAACAGTTGCTCCTACAACCAATGGCGTAGACGAGGTTAAGCTGCCGAGACCGTTGTAACGATGATCGAGATAACCATCTATGCTCAAAGATAGACGGCTCCTTAAGAACTGCATATCAAAACCTAAGTTGTACTTGTTAACACTATCCCAGCGCACATCGGGGTTGGCCAATGCAACAGATTGGTAAATGGCCAGTCCGCGATCATTATTGCCGCCAAACACTGCAGATTTTCCGGTTTGACCAAAGTTGTAGTTTTCTGCATAAAGAAAAGGCTTGGTATTATCGGCTCCTAAAAAGCCAACCGATGCTCTCACCTTTAACAGATTCATGAATTTAACATTGTCCTTAAAAAAGCCTTCTTGCGACACAACCCAGCCAGCCGAGAATGCAGGGAAGTATCCCCAGTTTTTACCCGGTGCAAAGTTTGTGTTACCATCGGCACGGAAAACACCTTCAAACAAATATTTATCATCGTAGCTGTAGTTCAATCGACCGGCAACAGCCTGGCGACCGTAATTACTAATTAAGCCATTGGCTTGATTAACATTTTGTGCTCCGTTGGTAAAGTTCAGGTTATCAAAACCTCCCTGCAAAACACCGTTCGCAAATGCTTCAATACCTTCACGAAATTTTTCTTGTTGCTCGTATAAACCTAAAAACGTAATGTCATGCTTACCAAATTTACGACTGTATGATGCCGTAGTAGTCAACTGGTAATCGTTTGCGTAACTTGGATTGAAACGGATAAGATCACCATTGCTTTGCTTTAAATCGGCGTTCAGAATTGCGCCGCCGGGAATGTGGTTATTTTCTCCCAAACCGGCAAACTGCGTAAGCGTGTAACTGGTTCCAACTTGTTTTGAAAATGTGTTGGTAATTTGCCTGTTATAGTTGGCAGATAAACGCAACCCTTTTACGAACGGAACGTCATAAGTAATGGTTGGGTTGATGTTAAGTACGGTAGGCTTGGTTAATGAATAATCATTTAGTTCCTCTACCGCTTGAAAGTAGTTAAAATTTTGAAGCACGTTACTACCCGTGTTACCTTGCGGCCCTGTAGGCAACGCGGCTCTTCCATTAATGAAATATTGAGTCCACGGCGCTACCGTAAGTAAGGTTCTGAAATCGTTATCCGGATTTTCGGAACCTTGTTTGAAGTACCTGATCTTGGAATTATTTATAGATCCGCTGAGTGATAAAGCAACCTTTAAGCCATTTGCTACTTTGGCATCAACACTGGCACGATAGGTCCACCTGTTACTACCAACGCCGGCAAAGTTTGAATTTTGACTGGTGTAAGTAGAACTTGCAAAATAGGTAACTTTATCACTACCGCCACTTACATTTAGCGTATGACGCTGCGTTATTGCAGTGTTAAAAGCCTTTCTTAGCCAATCTGTATTGTTATCGGGATTATTAAAATAGGCTAACTCGTCGGGAGTATAATAAGCCAAATTTCTTGTAGGGGCACCACCGGGTGTAAGCGGGCTTACATAACCGCGATCATCAATGGTTTGATTGTTTGCAATGATCGGAGTTGCGTTGTAATCGTTATAAAACTGCGCCATTTGACCACCAGATAAAACATCAGGGATTTTAACAGCGGTAGAACCTCCATATGCGCCGTTGTAACTCACCTTAGGAGCGCTATTTTTCCCTCTTTTTGTTCTTACAACAATGGCTCCATATGCACCTTGTATACCATAAATAGCTGCAGCAGCATCCTTTAAAACAGAAATGCTTTCAACCTCACTCTGGTCGAGATTATTGAATGCAGCCGCATCACGGAATACATCATCAATAATAAATAACGGCCCAGGATTATTAGCACCGTTAAATATCGTTGGGTTACGAACAGTTAAGGTGGTTGAGTTAGACGTAGGCCGTGCATTACCACCAGATACACCAAGCCCGGGAATTTGCCCACGTAATGTAGATGCCAGGTCTGTTGCAGGAATATCCTGAATTTGTTTGGTATCTACCGTTGCGATGGCACCCGTTAATGAAATTCTCTTTTGAGTTCCGTAGCCTACTACTACAACGTCGTTCAGGTTGGTTTCGGCCGAGGGTACCAGTTTGGCGTCAAAGTTATTTTCGCCTACCCTCAGGGTACGTTCCTGGTACGCATAACCTACGTATTTAACCATAAGCACCACATTTTGGGTGTTAGTTACGGTGATGCTATACTTTCCGTTCACGTCCGTTTGTGCGGCTGCCGTGCCTCCTTTAACCTGGATAGTTACGCCTACAAGCGGTTCGTTTTTATCGCTGCTGGTAATGATACCGGTTATGGTGCGCGTTTGGGCAAACACCGATCCGGCAATTATAGACAGCAATAAGATTAGTAAAAATTTCTTCATCTCTTAATTGTTGTGATTTATTTAATTGGGTTTATCTTCTTCTAATGATGGTGGACAATTGCGTTTAAGCCATATATATGTTATTTATGTGTGTTTCACTTACTGCTTTTTTGCTTCTTTCTCTTCTTTAAGCCGGGCCATCCAGGCAGCCTCTTCTTTCTTCATATCAATGCCCTGTGCTGACAAGTAATTATTGATGCGGCCTTTATATTTCCCAAACCAGCCATGTTTTTTCTCTGATGATTCGGCATCCATAGCATGTTCGCGTGCTTCGGTTAACCATGCCAGAATTTGGGCTTTTTGCGGTTCGGTAAGGTTAGGCATCATGCTGTTGTAAGCTGTCATGGTCACATTCAGCACGTTATAGGTCATGCCATCCTTAACCTGGTCTATTTGCATTGGGGTTAAACCGGCTTTGGCCAAACTTTTTAAATACTTTGGATGAAGCTTATCGATTTTGGCAGTTATTTCCTCATCCAGTTTTTTAAGTTTAGCGGCGGCGGCTTCTTTATTGTCGCCGGTTTCGGCTTTAATGGTTGCCTTATTGTTATCGCGAAGCAGATAAATATCATTCAGATCGCGGTATTGCCTGGCAATAATATCGGTAACCAGTAAAGCCTTGGTAGAGTCTGTAGGGTTTAAGCCTTTCACTATTTTGGCCGAGCGTTCAAAGATCACTTTACGGTAGGCCATTTCTTTTTCTACCGGTGAGGTATTGTCTTGCGCTATAGCAGGCACTACTTTAAAAAACAGGGCTGCAATAAATAATATATGTGCTATCCTTTTCATGGTTATGTCTTAGTTATTAGAAGTAGAAAAACTCACATCGCCGCAGAAGTGCACTTTTATGCCTAATTCCTGCAAGGCGGCGGCCTTTATGCGGCAAGCCTGATGTGCTTTGGGTTCATCAGTAGCGTATACTACCTGTATATGGTTGGCTTTATGTTGTGCCATTAATTGGTTACGCGAAACGCCTTTCAACGTAGCGTTCATAATAGGCCATTGCGGTGTGGTTAAATCCCAGCGGCGTTGTGTTTCGGCCTCGGGTAATAACACCGACTCGCCTACGCCTAAATCGCAATGCAGTTCGTTGTTCATCACATATATCCGGCTCCAAACAATGTGGCCGGGTTTACTGATCCCTTTCAGGCTGCCCCCTCCCATACGGAAATACATAGCCGGCTGCCTGTCGCTCGATGCGCCTTTGTAGCCGTTTATAAAATGCGCCGGCGGTGCTGCGCCCGAAATCAGGAATACCCAAACAAAATCATCAATACCATCTCCGCTAAAGTTTTCGCCCCAACGAAGATCGTGCAGCGTGGTTTCACCGGGCATGCCCAGTTCTTTCCATAAATGGTAGGTTAGTAAAGCATCGATACCTGCACATTCATCTACCTCATTAAAGTGTGGTAAAGCTTCACCTGCATACAATTCTCTACCGTCGGCAGCATACACCGACGGACGGTCTTGATTATTTAACAAACCCTCTACCAGGTCACTGGCGGCGGTTAAATCTTTTAAGCCTTGTTGATATTGTATACCTATGGTATCGCAGCCAAATTCATCGGCTATGCGCAGAGCAGCAATGTACATTTTGCATTGCTCCAGGGTTTGCGCCTCGGTAAGTTCTGTTTCTGGATTGGTGCCCCAGTTAAACTTCATCCCCTTTTGCAACAACCAGTTGAGCACCTGTTGTGCTTCATTGTCTGTTACTTGCTGCATGGCAGCGTATAGGGACGATTGACTTAAACGTTCTTTAAAGATGCCCGTGGCATGTAAAAGATCATCGGGCACTATCGCGTTGAACATACCCATGCAGCCCTCATCAAACACACCCATTATGGCTTTATTGTGTTTAAGTCTTGCACCAAATGCCTTACCAGTTTCTTCATCTGCCGCAGGGATGCTCACAGCATCATAATCCATTACATGGCTTAAATCATGTTCAACCGCACCGGTTTGCAGCCATTGGGTAAGTTTTTCGGTAAAAAAGCTGTCGGTAAAATCTTCACTCCAAAGGGTACTGTACTTTACGCCGGCTTTGGTTAGCGAGCCGTTTAAGTTTAACATGCCAACTAGGCCGGGCCAGGTACCGCTCCAGTTTGCAACAGTTAAAATGGGGCCCTTATGAGTAGTTAAACCAGCTAAAACATGGTGGGTGTATTGCCAAACACTTTCGGCCACTATTATAGGTTGATGAGGATCAAGGTTGCGGAATACCTCAATTCCCATTTTCTGGGAATCAATGAAACCGTGTTGTTTTTGCTCATCATAGGTATGTGCACGTTTAACGGTGTAGCCTTGCTTTTCAACAGCAGCATTTAGCAGGGTTTCCATTTCCTGTTGTGCGGCCCAACAATTTTGATTGGCCGATAAACGGAGATCGCCGCTGGCAACTAATAAAATTTGCTTATTACTGCTTGTATTTAACATAGTTCTATATAAACCAACCAGTGTTTTAGTTATTTTACAAATCAATTGAGGCATCCCGAAAGTGCTAACAAGGAGTTAGTTAAAACACTCTTTCGGGGCAAACACGCTAAAAAACCTATTTAAGTAATTTATGATGCTTTTGAAAAAATCGATTTATAAAATGTATGGCTTTACCAACTGGTTAGTACACAAATATCAATTATCACATCACCGTTTTTTTACAGCTTTTTATCAACTTATTGTAGGATATTATCAATGACGCAAGCCATCTTTTGGTGTAAGTTGTACACCCTCATGGTGATATTCTCATTATAATTCGACATCATAATTGTCAGACACTTCACCATCGTTAGTAATTTGATAATATTAAAGCAAAAGCGTAATTGATTAAATAATTTAATTGCTTAAATCATGCAAAAGCATTAAAACGTTAAAAGGTAATATTATACACTACTAAGAGGAAATCGTATCTGCGGACTTATTCAACCCGACATTGATTAGAAAGTGCTAAATGCTTACCTGATTTATTTGAATTTGTTGTAGTAAACGCTCGTAGTTTTGGTACAGCTTATCAATACCTTGTTTTTTTTTCAGGTTGAAATCACCCACATCGCGCCTCATAAAGGTGGATATATGTATTCCTCGCATTTGTAAATAGTACTTCGATGATGTCGGATACACATCGTGCATAACATCCATATGATCAACTAAAAACTGTTGTACCAGATCTACTTCTTTCACCAAAGACGCATCATTGTAATTGTTGCACAACCAAACTATAAGTTCGGGAAAGTAATTGCCTTGTATGCAAGACAACCCTGCCGAACCTGCCTTTAACGATTCAACTGAATGCGCCATGTACGCGTCATACAAACCAAAGCTTTTAAAAGGTTGTGTAACCTCAATTTTAGCTTTAATTTGTGCTATATCCAAACTGGTGTCTTTATGGTAAATAACCCTGCCGGTCGAAACAAACTGCTGCAATTGCTGGGCAGAAAGCACTCTTTTATAAGGCACCGGACATTCGTAAAAACCAAGGGGTACATTATCGGTAAGTTGCAGCAGTTGCTCAACCCGTTGATTGAATACGGCATTGGACTCGTCATTGCCGGCCAGCAAGCCGGTAATTGCAATTACGGCCTGTACGCCGGTGTCATAAACCTCTTTTACAAAATTGGCCTGATCTTCTACAGGGCCACCAAAAGTTCCGGTAGCTACCACGGGCACAGTGCCGTTAGTAGCTTTTACTACCTGGTTAATGATGGCAATACGTTCTTCATTATCCAGCTCAAACATCTCGCTCGACAGGCAGTTGGCAAACAGCCCAGAAGCGCCGGCTTGTAAATAGTATTCGGTCAACGAGGTTAGTGCATCAAAATCAATCTTGCCAGTATCGGTAAAAGGCGTTAGCATAACAGGTATGAAACCTTTTTTTGCGGAAGCTGGGGCAGTTGTCATGTAGTTATATATATAGGTAGTTCTTTATAATTCAGAGACAGGCGGCGTAATAGGTGCAAAGCCTCTTTTAATTTTAGTAATAAATATCCCGGTTAAAAAGATGGTTAGTGTGCCTATTACGATTACCATATTTTGATGAAGCGTATTGCGTAAGGCGGCGTAATTTTCGGGCAGCAACGGAGAAAGCGTCATCCAGACTATAACCAACAGGCCAATAACAACAGCTATAAACGCCTCGTGGTTACGGCTTTGTTTACTGATGATGCCCAGCAGGAATAAGCCGAGCATGCCACCGGCAAAAATACCTGAGAGCTGCCACCACACATCCAGCACGCTCTTTACCCCTATCATGGCAACACCTGCACATACACCGGCTATACCAACAATGGTAGTTGCCCAATGTAGCAGGCGCATGTTTTGCTTTTCGGTAATATGTTGGTTAATGTATCGTTTGTAGATGTCTTCCGAAAAAACTGTAGCCGATGCGTTCATGCCCGAGCTTATGGTACTCATAGCTGCCGAAAGTATGGCCGAAACAATTAATCCTACCAGCCCTACCGGTATTTTTGTAACCATAAAGTTGGGCATTACCTTATCGCCATAATCTTCAGGTTTTAGTTTTGCGGCAGTTTTAGCAATTTCCATGGCCGATGCCGAACCCGGCAACCGCTCAACAGCTACCTGGTGACGGATGGCTTCGGTTAATTCGGGGTGGATGTTGTAATAAGCATATAATGCGGAGCCAATGATGCAAAACAACAATGAAGCAGGTACATACAACCATACGCATAACCATATAGATTTTACCGCTTGCTTTGATGATGAGGCCGTATGGTAACGCTGCACATAGTTTTGATCCATACCAAAATTATTAAGATTGATAAAAAAGCCATAAAGCAACACTACCCAAAAGGTAGATTGCTTAAAATTGGGCAGGTAGCTGCCTAAGCTGAATTTACCATCCCTCCCGCCTATCTCCGCTATCTTGCTTACACCGCCCGGCATATTGGTAATAATGATGTACAAAATGAGCAGCGCGCCAAACGTTTTTACGATGCCTTGCACCACCTCGGTCCATATAACGGCTTCAATACCGCCCAGTACGGTATAAATGATGATACAGATCCCCATACTAATGATAATCATTTTCATACTAAAACCGGTAAGTGCCTGGAGACTTAGCGCTATACCGAAAAAGATGGAACCCATGCGGGCCAGTTGAGTTAACAGGAAGCAAATAACGGCATAAGTACGTGCCCAGGCACCAAAGCGGTGTTCGAGGTGGGTATAAGCCGAAATCTCGCCGGTATTACGGTAAAATGGCACAAAATACCTGGCAGCAATCCAAGCGGCCAACGGCATGGAGATGCTGAAGACAAAAGCATTCCAGTTGGTGCCGAAAGTTTTACCGGGAACGCCTAGGAAGGTATTGCTGCTTAAAAATGTAGCGTAAATAGAAATACCTAACGCCCAGCCGGGTATACTGCCCGATGCTTTGGTAAACTGATCGGCGCTTTTATTTTTGCGCGAAAAGTAAAAGCCCACCAATAGCATTGCCAGTAAGTAAATGGAAATAACGGCAAGGTCAAGCGTTGGCAAGCTCTTCATTGGTTCAAGATCAGATGTATTTTGGTTTATTGGCAGGCAGCGCAATGAATAGCTACTCCCTTCACAACAAAACTATAAGATAGCGAACACGCTATTATATAGCATTTTGGCTATCTACTATAACATCTTATCCGGTAGCAATAAAGTTTATCTCACCCTGATGATTACCGTAGCCGGTTTTAATCCATCGCCTTGCGCTGTCAAGGTAATTGCACCCGGACTTTGCATGGCCTGTACAATTGCCAGGCATAAGCCATGAAACGCTTTTCTATGCGGCTCTTTAAATGATTCCATACTATTTTGCGACCCGTTATCTATCCCTGCCAGCATGCCTTTTCCTTTAATGATAAAATTGATGAGATTATCAGCGTTAGGCACTAAGTTACCAGCGGCATCCAAAATGCGCACGGTAACAAACGACAAGTCATTACCATCTGATTTAATGAGTTTACGGTCGGCCACCAGTTCAATACGTGCAGGGGCACCGGCAGTTTTTACTTCTTCGGTAAGCACAATTTTACCATTCAGACGAGAGGTTGCTCTCAATGTTCCGGCTTCGTAGGGCACTTTCCAGGATACATGCAAGTCGTCACCTTGCTTTTTCCTGATGCCTAATGAGCGTCCGTTAAGATACAGTTCAACTTCGTCGGCATTATTGTAGTAAGCCCAAACGTCTACGGTTTTACCCGGTTCCCAGTTCCAATGCGGCAGCAGGTGTAACACAGGTTTGGTAGTCCACTCGCTTTGGTACATATAGTACACATCTTTAGGAAAACCTGCCAGATCAATTATGCCATAATAAGAACTGCGTGCCGGCCAAGGGTAAGGAACCGGCTCGCCAATAAAGTCAAACCCCGACCATACAAATTCTCCCGATAGGAAATCATACTTTTTAATGATCTTCCAGTATTCTTCGTGCGTGGCACCCCAATAAGCGGCCACATTATCATAGGCAGTAACGGCAAATTCGGGGTTGCCTTGTGTTAACTTAGCTTTTGAACTTGTTGGCCAATGGCGGGTACTGTCTGTAGGTGTATCGTAATAGCCCCGCGTGGCATAACCGGATACGGTTTCTGATGCTAAAAACTTTTGCCCGGGATAGTTCTTTGGGAAATCGGCGTAGGTTTCCGGGTGATAATTGAAGCCTAACACATCAAGTGCGCCAGACTGGTAGATGAAATTTTTCTTTGGGTCGGCCTCGCTTAATGCTGAAGTTACCGGCCGGGTATTGTCCAGGCTTTTAACTATACCCACCAACTCTCGGGTAAGGATAATGCCTGTACTATCAAACTGTTCTCGTATTTCGTTGCCGATACTCCACATCATGACCGACGGATGGTTGCGGTCGCGTTTGATCTGGTCTTCCAGGTCGCGTTTATGCCATTCGGGGAAGTATTGATAGTAATCTTGTTTGTTTTTCTTTTTGCGCCACATGTCAAAGGCTTCATCCATCACTATAAAGCCCATGCGGTCGCACAAATCTAAAAACTCAGGAGCAGGCGGGTTATGTGCCGTACGGATGGCATTACAGCCCATTGCCTTCAAAATTTGGAGCTGGCGTTCCATAGCCCTTACATTTATGGCAACCCCTAAAGCGCCCAAATCATGGTGCATACAAACGCCTTTGATCTTCATCGGTTCTTCGTTCAAAGAAAAGCCTTTGTCCTTATCAAAATTAAACGTTCTGATACCGGTAAAGCTTTGGTATTTATCTATAACCTGAGTACCCAATAATACCTGCAATACAACTTTGTAGAGATTGGGCTTATCTACCGACCATAGTTTTGGCTGGCCAACAATGATATTTTGCTGAATGGTAGCAAGCGTATCGGCACTTTCAATGGGGGTAATTATCGAGTTGACCAGTTCGCCGTTGGGTGCATATACTGACGCCTTTACCCGCAGCCCCTCCTGATGAACTACCACCAGGGTTTGCATGCGCACGATGGCATTTTTGATGTTAACCTGCGTAGTAACAAATGTGCCCCACTGCGGAATGTAGGATTTGGCAGTTGTACTTAGCCATACATTACGGTAAATACCCGAACCGGTATACCAGCGCGAATTTGGCTGTGCAGAATTATCAACCTTAACAGCAATTACATTTTTTTCGGCACCGTAATGCAGGAAAGGCGTCAAATCGTATTGAAACGAGATATATCCATTAGGACGTTTGCCCAGGTAATGCCCGTTTATCCAAACCTCACTATTGCAGTACACACCATCAAAGTCTATAAAAATATTTTTGCTTTGTGAGGTAGCCGACACCATGAATATTTTGCGGTACCAGCCTATACCCGCAGGCAAACCACCACCGGCCTGACCGGTCGGATTAGTTTCGCTGAAAGCACCTTCAATACTCCAATCATGAGGCAGGCTTAGCTGGCGCCATTGGCTATCGTTATAGTTTTCGTCTTTAGCCTTAGCATCATCGCCAATGTAAAATTTCCAGTCGCTGTTGAATAACTCTACTTTCCTCGGATTGATCTGCGCCTTTGCTATGACCAAATTCAACACCATCAACACGAATAAACTACACCACTTCAACTTCATGAATATCAGATCCTTAATACTTTAACTCTTCTTTACTTTTGGCGGTGGCGGCGCTACAAAGCTGAGCTTACTCTTGCCCATATCCCTGGAGGTTGCCACAGCTATGCCCCGCTGATCGGCCTTATTTACGGCACAATAAAAATGATATACCACATCTTTATACTTCACCACGCACGATTTATGTGCAAACATATCATCATAGGGCTCCGACGACTTAATCAAATCATCACCGTTCCATTCGGTCCAGTTGGCCAAGTCGTACGAGCACGCAAACCTGTTGAACGCCCCACCTTTGTCTTTCCAAAACGCACCAAAATAAAACATTACCCAAACATCACCAATTTTTTGAAGATAAGGATCGCCGGTAATACCTATGTTGTGATTAAGTACAGGGTTGTTTTTTGCACGTGTCCAGGTTATCATATCATCCGAAAAAGCCATCCCAATGCGCTCGGCACCACGCTTTTTGTTCACGCTATCGCCATTGGCGTTATAATACATAATAAACGGATGACCAAGCGATTTCTTCTTATCCCAGATCACGGTTTCTTTATAAAGAGTATGGTTATCCCACCATTGCACATTATTATCGGTTGCCATGAGCACGGGTTTGCCCAAGCGTTTCCACTCGTGAACGGTGCCGGGGTCTTGCTGTGTATAGGCCATACTGATGGATAGCAGTCCCTTTTCGTAACCCTGGGTATTGCCGCCGAAGTACGACATCCAGTACTTGTTATTATATTTCTGTAATTGGTAGGTTCCGCCCCACTTAGGGTCTTGCAGGGCTACGTAGCCCGCTTTTTGGTTACTATCCCATTGGGTGGTGTCTGTAAATGACATGATGCGGCCCGTTGTTTTCCAGTTAAGCAGATCACTACTATGGGCCAGCCAGGTTTCGTAACCCCGGCCATCAAAAATAATATAGCTCATGTACCATTGGCCGTTTTTACGAAACACCGTAGGGCAATCCATCTTTTTGCTATTCTCTATCGGGGTAAGCACCAAACCGTATTTATGTGGTGTTTTAACTTCCTCATAAATTTGCTGCATCACTTTTTGAGAAACTTCTTTTTTAGCGGTTTGGGCGCTTACACCGGTGACCAAAAGCAGCATCAAAACCAATAAAAAGTTGACTCCTAAAAATTGATTTTTGTTACTTATATCTTTATAAAACTTCATATTTCTTCATGTAATTTCAATCATCGTTATTGAGGTACGGCTGTCTCCCTTTCCTGCATATGCCGACACTTTTAATTAGCTATAAAATGATAGATGCCTGAACCTATTTTGACCAAGGCCTTGCCATTGGCATAGCTGTGTGAGGAAACCGGTTTGCCGTTTAATTTTAGTTTGGCGTTCTTCGCCACCGGTAAATAAACCAGAGCACTGGTATTAGCCGGAATCTCTACATCCAGTTTAAACGCCTTACTCTTCTTCTCCCACCTGGTGCTGATGGTACCATAAGGCGACAAGTTAGTGGCTTGTGCCGATGTTACATTACCTACCGGCTCTGGGCGGATCTCAATTTGTTTAAAGGCAACTGCATCACCTGACGGGCGTATGCCTGCCAACCCGCTATAAAACCACTCGGTAATGTGACCTAACATAAAGTGGTTGTTAGATACACCCGCCAGCGCCTGCCACGATTCTGTTAACGCGGTGGCACCTTTGGCCAGTTGGTAACCATAGCCAGGCACATCATCACGGAAGTTCATATCGAATATTACATCTGAGCGGCCGGCATCGTCGAGCACCCTGAGCAGGTAGCGGTAGCCAATATCACCAGCGGTTAAGCTGTTGTTGCGGTTGCGTATATCTTTCACAATATTGGCGATCACCGCATCTTTGTCGCGGGCATCTACCAAACCACAGTACACGGCCATAGCGTTGGATGTTTGGCTGCCAGTAGCATATTGGTGCGTTTGAGCATTGTAGAACGTGGCATTGAAAGATTTTTTTACCGCAGCAGCAAGTTTATCAAAACCCGCGGCATCAGCATTTTTCCCTAACAGGCGCGCTATTTTGCTCATGATCTGTAAGTTGTAGTGATAGATAGCCGTTGCCGTAACTCCCTTAGTGGTGTTCTGCGATAATCCCGGATCCGCAGGGCCAATGTCATACCAATCGCCCAAACCCTGGGTAAGAATATGGTTATCTGCCTTGCTTGCTAAATAATCGAGGTACTTTTGCATCACGGGGTAACTATCGGCCAATACTTTTTTATCGCCATACCACTGGTAAACGTACCATGGCAAGATCACAGCGTTACTTCCCCACTCGGGCGAATCGCGAAAGATGCCGCCGAAATTGGTAAATTCGGGTGCAATTTCAGGCACCAGTCCTTCGGGGGTTTGCGAATAACGCATATCGTTAATGCACTTACGACTCAGGTTGGCAATATCGTAAGCGTAACGGATAGAACTGCCAACCAAATGCGCTTCTTCGAGCCAGCCCAGTTTTTCGCGGTGCGGACAATCGGTAAACACACTGGCCATATTGCTGCGCATGGCCCAGTCAATTAGCGTATAAGTTTTGTTAAATAGTTCGTTAGAGCAACTGAAACTACCAATTTGGGGTGCCGCGTTGTGTGTGTGCAGGCTTTTGATAGCCGTAATTACAGGCAAATTTCGAGGATTACTTTCGTTTTGTGCCACTGCATTTTCTACCTGCGCATACCTGAAACCGTAGTAGGTAAAGCGCGGTTGCCACGTTTCGGCTCCGCCGCCTTTGAGCACGTAGTCATAATAATGCGGACCGCCCGAACCTTTTTGATTGATGGTGCCTTCGTTGGCCAATAGTTCGGCCGGGTAAATACGAACCGTGTCGCCTTTATGCCCCTTTACGGTGATTTGTACAATGCCCGATAAATTCTGACCAAAATCATACAGCACCCTGTTCTTCACTTGCTGCTGCTTCTGAGTGCTGTCTTTAGGTTTACTATATTGGCCGGTTACACCTGCGCCAAGCGTTTTTACGCTTTTTGGAGCAAACTGCTCAAATACTTTCAAAGGCTCGGCTATTTGTGCATCAAGCCGGGGCGACCCGATAACGATCAACACTTTCTTCCAACCGGCATCATTAAAGCCGGGCTTGTTCCAGCCGGGTTGCTCCAGATTGGCATTATAATCTTCACCACCGTATATGCTGCTGTAGGTAGTTGGCCCGGCCGTGGTTTTCCAGCTTTGATCGCTTATTACGCTCTCTGTGGTACCATCGGTATACTCTGTAACTAAGCGACAAATCATTTTAGGATAGCCATAGGCGCCTGTCATTTTACGGTATCGTTTATCGCGCGGAATATAATAGAAACCGTTGCCCAGCATTACTCCTATGGCATTGCTACCTTGTTTTAAATGGCTGGTTACATCAAAAGGCACGTACAAAGCCTGGTCGTCATAATCGGTCCAGCCAGGGTCTAAAAAGTGATCGCCGGTTTTAACACCGTTAATGCTCAACTCAAAATGGCCCAAACCACAAATGTACATAGTGGCCTTTTTTACCGATTTGCTTATCGTAAACGTTTTGCGCAGCAGCGGAAGTACATCATTGGCCGGAGCCAGGGTTTTTGGGCCGCGTAAATGGATGTGTGGTGCAATACGCGCACTGTCCTCCAGCCTGTCGTAGGCTATCCATTGCGCACCTTTCCAATCAGCTTTGGTTAACAGGCCCATTTGCCATTGCGCAGGCTTACTCCAGCCCGAGGTGTGTTGCTGATTGTCCCACACTATTACCTTCCAGTAATAAGTTTTTGCAGCTTGCAGCGGCTTGCCCTGGTACAATACCTGTATAGAGGCAGATGAATTAATTTTTTTTGAATCCCACAGGTTGCCCTGGTTTTTACTTAATGCGTCCCGACTATCGGCCACTAAAACCCTGTAAGCCGTTTGCATAATATTGTAACCACTGCTTTGCAGTTGCCAGCTTAATTTGGGTGCAGCTACGTCAACACCCTGTGCATTGGCCTTGTACTCGCATTGCAAATTGCTAACGCCAAGCCCCTGTGCTAAAACATGGATGGGTATAAGCAAACATAAAAAGCAAAATATTTTCATGATATAATTCCTTAATGATTATTGCATTTCGATGCCCGAAATATTTAGGTCCTGCGCATCCAAAGCAGTGATTACTACTTTATAATTACCGGCGTTTATACTGGTACCTGTTGTGGTGGCCAAGGTGCCCGATTTACCTTTGACCACCGTTTTAAAGGTTAATGCCTCTTCTTTCATTACCGTACCATCGGCCGCTACCAATTGCATTTTAGCAGTTAATGGTTTACCGGTAAAGTTGTAATATTTGATACGTAAAGCATACAGATTGGCCACGCCCGGTGTAATAGCCAGGGCCACACTACTGCCCGATGGCTGCGTAAAACGAATCACCTTACGATCGCTCAATGTATCGGCTACCGCACCGCTGCCTTTTATTTCGGCGTTATCGGCACGGTAAGTTATGGTTTTGCGCAAGTCGGTGGCGGGTTCTAAAGTTACGGCAGGCAGCACCGCTACGGTGTACATCATGTTGCCTACGTTCTCACCCAAAATCACTTTTTCGTCTTTTTTGAATAACTTACGATAAAGCGGTAAAGCCTGATCGTTAATATGCAACGTTAAGCCGGTCACTTCATAATCTTTTAACCATTGCGGACGTTTATCGGCGGTTGCATCCATACCAACATATAAACTGCCATTATCGCCAGATGTAAACTGTGCTGGTGCTGTTGCAGGTGCGGTTTGGATCCATTCAGCACCAAATAAGGGCGATGGTAACTGGCTGATTATTTTGTCCGCAGCATTGGCGTACGCCTCATCGCCAAGGTCCAGCCAGGTTTTGGCCGACCATCCCTGTGGTGCCTGTAAGTTTTGAATGATGTCTTTTGATGCCCGTGCAGCAACTGCTTTTGGATTGGTTGTGCTGATAGCAATGGCCGAAATGATAGCCTCCCCTGCCGCAACGTTAGGAAATGAAATCACCAATTTGCCGCCAGTAACCTGTGCAGTCGCCGTTCTTTTATAAGCAGTGTTTGTACCTGCCTCTTTCCAAATGTCTAAATTTTTAATAACCGTTTTGCCATTCACCGCAACATCAAACAAGCGCCAGCCTTCGCAATTGCCACCACCTATACCGTACCATGGTTCGGTAAAATACAGTTCTATTTGATATTGCCCGTCGGGAACGGGGAACTCATACTTCAGTTTATCCATTCCATAGCGGAAAGTTTGGAACAGCGCAGCGTCGGCGGTTCCCTTTATTTCATCAAATGTACGTTGCTGACTTGCGAAAAATGCCGGCATCCCTTTAAAATCATCCGTCCAGGATTTAGAACCCCATATTTTAGCATCGAATAAATGCCTGTCGGCTAACCAAAAGTTGCCGTTGTGATCTTTATAATCCGGGCCGCCGCAATTAATGCGGTAAAGGTAGTGAGGTGCAGGGGTTTTGGTTGCGGAGTGCGAGGTGCGGGGTACGGGGTTTACAACGTCGCTCTTCGCAACATTATTCCTCGCGACGTCCTTCCCCGCGACCGATCTCAAATGGTTTAGCATAACTTCATCATGCACTACTGCTTTGCCGTTTACATAGCCAACTGCATATAACTGATTGTATTGGATGTTGACGCCATCCCATTGAAAGTGGGTACCTATACCGCCCCGGCGCTTATGCTTACCCAACGAAACGGTTCGCTCTCCGTTAAACAGCTCCACTTCATCACAGTTAGAATAAACCGTGATGCTATCCTTCTTACCAGGTTTCAGCCAGCGGTTGGGCCAGGTGTGCGACACGATGTAAACCATAGGGTCGGTTTCCTTGGGTGCGTAATTAGACCTGAACATGTAATACACATCCAGCGGTTGTCCCCAGGGGGTGAATAAGCCTTTGTAATTAATGGGACCTACCCTGTCCAACTCCCGTAAACCTTCACCACCTTGTATGCGGCCGGGGTTTTCGTGCGAGTAGAGCAGCCAGTGGTATTGCCCGGCTACCTGGTCTTTAACCGAATCGGCCAGGCGCACTTTAGTTTCCATAAGTTGCGCCATGCGATCTTCGCTTACTGGTCCGTTGGCCTGAAACGGACCTTCGGTATGCAATTCGAGGCTGCGCCAGGCACCGTATTCTCCTACCAATATTTGTTTCTTCAGGTCTTCGCCATAAGTTAGCGGGTTACCGCCATAGGTACCGGTCCAATTTTGGGGTACATCCCAATCGGTACCCTTACCCCCGTTACAAGTGGTTACTTTGCGTTGCGATGAAGCGGTATGATCAAGGCTTCGGATGAGTTCGGTACACTCGCGGGCAAAGGCTTCGGGCAGCTTGCTTTCGTTCTCCAATCCCCAAAGCGTAACCGAGGGACTATTTCTTCGCTCTTTGATCCAGTCGACCAATAAAGCCTTATAATTTGCCTTAAACTCTGGCGTATCATACCATATATGCGCCGAAAATTGCGGCCACCATAACAGGCCCAATTTATCCCAGTACTGCTGATATTCGAGGTTATGAGGTTGATGCGCATCGCGAAACGCATTGAAACCGGCGGCACGCAATTGCATAACCCGTGCCTTAATTTCCTCGCTGCTAAAGGCATGACTTTTACCCATAAGGTGCTCGTACTCGCCCATACCGTTAATAAAAACCGGCTTACCATTTACATAAAACCGGCCGTCACCATTAATACCCATCCCCCACTTGATCCAGCGGATGCCGTAAGGTGTAACTACCTCGTCTGTGAGTTTACCATTTTGGATGATTTGCGTATGTAAGGTGTACAGGTAAGGCTTTGACGGCGACCATAGCTGCGCGTTTTTAAGCTTTGCAAATTGTTGTTTTACAGTGATTTGTGCACCTGCTTGTAAAGTAACCTGCCCTTTCACTGCAGATACTGTATTTCCCTGTGCATCAGTCAGTTTGCTGACCACCGTTACCTGGCTTGTTGTTGTACTATAATTTTTCACCTCCGTTTCGAGGTTTAACGTGGCCGATTTCTCGGTTACCGTACTATCATTCCAGATGTATACGCCGAACGGCTGAATCCGTACCGGGTTAGTGGCAATGAGGTGCACAGGCCGGAAAATACCCATAGGCTGTGAGCCCTCTGAAAAGCCAACTTCATCAGAGCAACCGCCGCATACCCAGGGCAGGTTTTGAATACTAGCCGGATGGTCGGCCCTTACGGCTAACAAGTTAGGCTGGTTCAATTTAATGGCATCGGTAACGTCTAAAGTAAACGAAGTACGCCCGCCAGCATGTTTGCCCACTTGTTTACCATTAAGCCAAACAGTGGCATAAGAGCTTACCCCTTCAAACCATAAAAAGTAACGCTGCCCAGCCTTTAATTGCCTTGCCGTAAAATTTTTGCGGTACCAGGCATAACCATGACGGTTACCATGCTTTAAACGGCGATAGCCTTCGTATTGATCCCAGTTATGAGGTACCGTAACAGATTTCCAGTTTTTGGTTGGATAATTTGATTGCTCGAAACCGTTATAAGCTTGCGAATTATTATCATCGGCAACGATTTGCCAGCCGCTGTTGAGCAAAACTTCATGCCTTGTGGTGGTTTGTGCAGCTAACTTGGTGATAGAAAAGGCAAAAAGCAGCATCAGTAGGAACAAACCCCTAACCCCGGCCTGTGCAAAATACACGGACCCTGCTACCCCCTCTCCAGCTGGGAAACTTAAGTTAGTGCTAATCTTGCTGCTTTTAGAAAAAACCATTCTTTATCTTATATCTTCTTTAGTTCGCTATTGAGCTTGTAAGTGCCGCCCTTTTGTGTATCGAACTTTATCTCTTTTCCCTGGTACTTTACAGTACAAGGCTTACCTGCATCTGAGGTAATTTCTACCTGTTGCAAGGCACCATTTTTCCAGCTCATGTTTAGCACAAAACCACCGCGTGCCCGGATGCCTTTCACCTCTCCAGTAGGTAACGCCGAAGGCAGGGCGGGCAGTAATTCTAAACTCCCAAATTGACTTTGCAGCAGCATTTCGCCAATGCCGGCCGCGCCGCCAAAGTTACCGTCGATCTGGAACGGCGGGTGAGCGTCAAACATGTTATGGTAGATACCACCCTTTTCGTGGTTAGGCACCGCATCGGCAGGTGAAAGCAGCATGGTGAGCATTTTATAAGCATGGTTTCCATCGCGCATACGTGCCCAGATGTTAATTTTCCAAGCCAAACTCCAGCCTGTGCCTTCGTCGCCACGATAGTACATCGATTTTTTGGCTGCTTTCATTAATTCGGTATCAGCCGGGGTAATATCGGTGCCCGGATGTACACCCCACATGTGCGATACGTGGCGGTGTTTGTCCGTGGTATCGTCTTTATCAACCGTCCACTCCTGTAGCTGGCCATATTTGCCAATGGTGTTAGGTGCTATCTGGCTATATTTTTCCTGTAATATCTTGCTGAAGTCGGCATCAGTTCCTAAAATTTGGGCGGCTGCCACGGTATTTTTAAACAGCTCACGAATAATCTGATGATCCATGGTTGGCCCGGCCACCAAGCCGCCATGCTCGGGCGAATTAGAAGGCGCGCTAATGAGGTAGCCGGTTTTAGGATCTTTCACCAAAAAGTTGACGAAAAATTCAGCGGCACTTTTCATTGTTGGGTAAGCACGCGCTTGTAAAAAAGCTTTATCCTGCGTAAACTGGTAATGTTCCCACAAACTTTCGCTCAGCCACGCAGCGCCGGTTACCCAAATGCCATGATCAGCGGCGTTAACCGGCGCAGTGCCACGCCAGAGATCGGTATTGTGGTGCAGCACCCAGCCAGGCATGTTGTAATGTGCTTTGGCGGTTTGCTTTCCGGTTTGTACCAAATCTTCTACCATGTTGAACAGCGGCTGCGTGCAAGTTGACAGATTGAGCATTTCGGCCGGCCAGTAATTCATCTCCAAATTAATGTTGGTGGTGAATTTACTGCCCCATGGCGGAGTAAGTGAATCGTTCCACAGGCCCTGTAAATTTGCTGCACCGCTGCCCGGCCTCGATGTGGAAATTAGCAGGTAGCGGCTGTATTGCATAAACAGGCTTACGAGCGATGGGTCATCAGTATTATTAAATTTCAAGATGCGCTCATCCGTAGGTAACTCAGCATTTTTACCTTTCCCCAAATTGATGGCAAACTTGTTGTAATACTTTTGGTAATCGGCTATGTGCGCCGATCTTACAGCCGCATAAGTTTTAGTTCGGATGCCTTTTATAGCCTTTTGACACAATGCCTCCGGGTTGCCCGATACATCTTTATAAGTTTTAAAGTTGGTAGCCGCGGTCAAATAAAGCGTAGCTACATCGGCACCGGTAATGCTGATGCCCTGATTGGTTACCGTTAGTTTGCCCCTCTTTGCATCTGCATACAGATAACTCACTCCACGCAAAGCTCCGCCGCGAACATTAAAGTACAAAGCCAAAGTGTGTGCATCAATTCTTTTAGTAATGACTGATTGATGTAAGGTTTTTAATGAAGCGTTGAAAGTTATCTTCCCCGGCTTATCAGCCGTTAAGTGTACGGCCATCACCTGGTCGGGGTTACTGGCTAAATACTCGCGGGTATATTTTACACCCGAAGCGCTATAGCTAACATGACCAGTGGCGTTGCTGATATCCAGATCGCGGCTGTAATTGCTAACTGTACCTTGTTTGGCAAACTGCAGGTACAGATCGGCAAAAGGCTGGTAATCGGCATTGTACCGGGGGAATTGTGGTGGGTTATCGTTTTGAATCCAGTATTTCCAAGCGCCATTTAGCTTTACAACTTTTACAATTTCACCAGTATTTGAGTTAACGGCAACATCATTTATGTCTTTACTTATAATCCCGCCTTTAATATCTACCGGTTCATAACCTTCTGGGTAAACAGCCAACTGATGCGGGTTGCTGGTTAAACCACCCTTATCATTGTAATTGATAACCTGTATGGCTATTTGGTTTTTGCCTGTGTGAAGCAGTTTGGCGGGTACGGCGTATCGACGGTAGTCTTGTCCATCCACAGCCCCAACCTGCTGACCATTCACAAAGGTAAAATCCCTGTCGCGGATACGGCCCAGGCTTAATACCACATTTTTACCCGCCCAGTTGGCAGGCAAGGTAAACGTGGTGCGAAACCAAACGGCACCATCCATGCCTTCAAAGCCGGGTACAATTTCCCAGCCCTTTTCAGTGGGTAGTGTTATGCTTTTCCACTTTCCATCGTTAAAATTAGCTGCCGCAGGTGCTTTAACGCTGCTCACCGTTTTATACCAGGCGGCCTTTTGAGTTTCGTAGGTATCTTCATTGCTTTTGCGACCCATGAAGTGTGCTTCGGCCAGGGCTTCGGCTTCTTTTTGTTTGCCGTCAAAAATGAGCTGGCGGATGGGCTGAAGGTATTTATAGGCGCCCTCCCGCTGGTATTCACGGGGTGCGCCGGTCCACAGGGTTTGTTCGTTAAATTGCAGTCGTTCGGTATCAATGCCGCCGTAGATCATACCCCCTATGCGACCGTTACCAATGGGTAAGGCGTCTGTCCATTTTTGGGAAGGTTTGTTGTACCAGAGTTTGTTTTGGGCAAAGAGGTTGGTGCAGGTGAATATTATTAAGCATGTTAGGTATGCTATAATTGATTGTCTTGTGTATCGATTTTTCATTCTCTGCTTTAACGTTGGTTCTGTTCCCGGTTAGGATTGGTTAAGTACTTGCACCACTACCTGTGGATGTACTTTTTCTTTTATACAAAAGAAAAAGCACCAAAAAGAAAACTTGCGGCTACGTTCTGTTGCTACTTAAATTTGTGCTGTTACTTGCTTTGTGCTGCCCGCAACAGTTCTGATGCCGCTTGAAAACGGTGTATTAAAGCTAATGCTTTTCCTGTAATATGCCAATAGCATCAGGTTTTCAACTTCTTTCTTCCTTCGGTCTTACTCTCTTCGCTCCGGCTTTTCTTTTCTCTACTTGTCGGCACAGGCATTGCTTCGTTCCATGTAACAACGTGATAGTATTTTTTATGTGCTGTTAGTCCGAGCTTGTCCAAGACTTGTACGCCTTGCTAAGTCTTCGACAAGTTCAGACTGACAGCACAGCTTTCTTTCCACCCAATACTTCCTTCCCCCGCTCCGGCTTTTCCCTCAACCAGCGCATCTCTTCTCAATTAAACAGCCACCTTAAATCTTTTATGTTCCCCGTCATGCTCAAGCCGGCATCGTATACCGGAATGGGTTCACTTTCGGGTATGAAGCCAAGCACTAATGCAATGCCTTTAGGCAAGGTCAATGTGTTTGTTCCAGCTTTGAAGCTGTAGGTGTGTATGTTTACTGATGGCTGACCGGGGATCAATATACCGTTTGAAAGCTTTACATCAGCCTGGCCAAAATCATTGGCGCTGGCGTCAATTTCCAGTTGTGGAGCTAAGGCGTAATGCCAGGTATCAGGGTTTATAAAGCCGCCTTTGTTAAAGTAGCCTACTAAAACTTTCAACGGCTGTGCATTGGTAAAAGTAATAGCGGTGCCTTGCTTAATTTGCATGGCACGGTCTAATTGCACTGCCTTTAAGCCTTGCAGCTCTTTGGCAAAACCACTAATGGTTGCAGCGGTATCGGCAAATGGACGTGCATTTTCAACTATGGTATAACTCCCAGCATAACCTGCTGCTATGTTTACCTGGGCATTAGTTAATGCTTGTTGTTTGGCCTTTTTAGCTTTCGCATCGGGCGATTTTAGCGAGTCTATGTTCTTCTTAAAGTTCGCCAGTTCCTTTTCGTACACCGGCAGCAGTTCGGCCCAGGTTTTCATGGTACCATCGGTGCCTGGCACCGGTATTTTACGCTGGCGTGTTTGCATGCTGTTGGCGTAAAGGTAGCTGTCTTTAGTTAGTTTAACCAGTTCGCGGTAATAATCTATACTGCGTTCCATGTCGGGCACGGCCTTTTCCAGGTCGGCAATATCGTCGGTGTACTTATAACGGATGATAGATACCGCCGCCTTGATCTTTGCAGCATAGCTGTTTGCCATGGCATTGTAGCAGTACATATCGTTTTTCAACCGGTTAAATTCTGCCTTGTTTTTGGTGATACCCGGTGCCGCCGCATCAATAGCGGTTACGGCTTTTTTGCCGAAGCTTATAATGTTGTTCATTACATCGACAGGGGTTTCACCTACATGCGGCTGGTGCTTCCATTCTTTTTCGGCGTACTGGCTTAGTATCTCGCCTTCAGGTGCTTCCGACTCATATAGCAAACTGAACAGGCCAAACTTTTCGGGATTGGTAAACTGTGCCATCAGCATACCCAGGGTCATGGTTTGGCGGTTACCATCGGTTATCCCTACACGGCGCAAGATCTGTGGCGAAATTTCGCCCGATTCTTCATAGGCTTTCAGTATTTGTTCGCCCTGCGCCTGCGTACAGCCGTACATGGCTGCCAGTTGATTACCCCAATACTTAACTTCCTCATTGCGGTCGCGGTGACAATTCCAGGCGTAACGCGACCATTCTTTGTACCAGATCCAGTCGCGGTCTAACTGTAGCAAACGGGTATCGGCTTTATCGGCGCTGTATGGCCAGTCCCAGTAAGAAGCCTGCGGATACAGGTGCAAGCCATTGGCTTCATAAACGTTGTGCATAGCCAGTACCGATTTCTGTATAAAATCGGCCGACCCATAACGGAAAGGTTCCAAATTGGCCAAAATGTGTACGTTCTCTATTTGTACGGTACCTATACGGCTGAGGGTACGATGCAGATCGGCCCAGGCACCGTGTGGGGTATAAGTTGTTAATGCTTCGCCGTTAAACTTGGCTTCGGTATACAGGTTTTTGTACAGTGGTAGCGCGGCCTTCATTACGGCAGGCGCATCGGTATCATGTGCACGCAATACAATGGGTGGTTCTTCGGTTTTACCCAAAGCTTTCAGCCCATCTTTTACCCCCGGAATAATGGTTTTGGTGAACCAGTCAATATCATCCTGCCCTACACCTTCCATGGCCTCGCCCAAGGCAACCATTAAGCCAACATGTGGGTACTTTTGAACAAAAGCTGCGATAGATTTGCGGGTATAATCCGCAATGATGGGAACGATGAGACGGTTACGGTCCTGTGTTTTTAAGTTGTTTTTTTCAGCAAAAGGTTTAGATACAATGATGTTGTAAAACATTTGTATAACCCAAATGCCCCGCCTGTCGGCCTCATCGGTCAGGAACTTAAAAATCTCTTCGTTCTTTTTAAACGTGGCCTCATCAACCTCAACCGCATAAGGATACTCTTTTACCCTCACCAGCGAAGCAAAAGGATGGCCGTTCCACAAATACAAAGCATTCATACGATTGGATGCCAGCGAATCGAGATAGCGCAGCCATAGTGCCTTATCATAAAACCAGGGAAAATTTTGCGGGGTATAAGGGTACTCGTAAGTACCGCGACCGGGAAGCAGCGCCGGTTTTTGAACTCCCACACAAGCGCCACGCATTACCATTTCGGGCTTATCGGTTATATTCAGGTTTTCGGGCAATTTACCTTGCGTGCTGATACGTTCGGCGAGCTCCATAGCGCCGTAAAGGGCGCCGGAATTATCGGTACCGGCTATAATGACATTATTTTTAGCCGAATTGATAATAAAGCCTTCTTTACCCGGCTGGCCCGATGGTTTGACCTGATACTTATTAATGGCATTTTTAACCAAGGCATCTTGCAACAGGCCAATTAAAATAACAGGCGATGCCGCCGTTGGTGACATTTGATGTGACAGTTTAACCTGATACCCTTTTGAAGTAAGCGCTTTTGTGATTTGCACCGCACCATACCCAATACGGGGATGAGCTGACGCAGATATTACTATGGTAAAAGTTTTTACCGGTGCCGAATTAGCCTGAACTTTAAATACACTAAGCAGTAATAAACAAAAGCATTGGATGAAAAAGCGTATTCGCAACTGGGCCATATTTGTTCTTTAAATAACAATTTAACAGAGTTGTATACAAACTTATTGCTTGATAGCTTGCGCCACAGCATCAGTTACAGCTTAACAACAGATTAAATGTTTATATTGGTTTACAGCTCCAAATCTATGTTTACGGCTTGAAAAAAATGTATAATATTTTTTCATGGTGTTATAGCATTTTACCATAAACGGATACACTTTACGGCATTTTAACCACAATATGTTTTAACTCTTTGCTGTTTGCTATCGCTTTACCATCTGCAAAAATTTGTAGCCCTTTACCCTGTTTGTACTTGTTACCGGTTTTATCCCAGCGTATGGTTAATAGTTTGCCGTGATATAAAACCTGGTCTAAACAAAACCAATCCCACTGGTTTTCAGGGATGAGCGGATAAAGTTCCAGTTTATTATCACTACGAGGTTTGAGGCCTACAAGGTCGTTAATCACTAAATCGGCAAAGCCCGAGTGGTTGTAATAACTGCTACGCGGATTGTCACCTTTTAACCAATAGCCGTTTTTTTCATCCTGGTACTCGCCCAGGTAAGGTAGGCCACGTTTTTGGTGCGATGCGGCGTATTTGTGCAATTCATCATAAAACACCTGGGCCGACATGCCATCTTTATTCTTGTACCCGGTGAGCAGGTTAGCTAAGCCTTTCAGCGTTTGCGTGGTGGCAAAAGGCCATACAGCTCCATCCCACTCGCAGCCATGCCCCGAGCCATGTGTGCGAAACAACGGGTGACGGCGTTCGGCTGTGGTAATTCCCCAAGGCGCTTTAAAGCCGGTGGTATCGGTTAATTGTTCCCATTGTTCTGCATATTTGGCTTTGTCATCGGGCAAGTTAAAGTACCAGGGTATGTAACCCAATTCTTCGCGGGCATCGGCCAGTTGATTTTTAGCTGTTTGCTTTACTTTGAAAAAGGTGGCCTTTTCATCCCAAAGGCTGTCTTGCACCAATTGCTTTAGCTGTTTGGCTTTAGCTGAATATCTACGCTGCAAAGTATCGTTACCAAATAATGCTGCCATTTTCGATAAGGCAACCGCATTTCCATACATGTAACTGTTAATGGTTGGACGAATGTTTTTATCCTTGCGCCCTCCGCTTATAGATTCTTCCATGGCATCCTTCACATCAAATTGCCAAAACATTTGGTTGGGGAACTGCTTTTCTGTTTCCCAAAGGCGGTAATCTGCATCCAGCGCGGGTACGAGGTTTTTAACAAAGCCTTTATTTTGGTTAACGAGGTAATAATTATACACCGCATCCTGCATCCAGCTGCTAAAATTATGTAAATGCGGCTTAGGCGTTTTGGGATCTATTAAGAGCCAGAAATTAATATAATCGTTGATGTATTGCGGATTGCGTAACCAACGGCCCTCATAAATGTGATGCCCAAGCGCGCTGCTGATGGTGTTGTATTTACCGCCGTGGTTCATTTGCGTAATAAATTCGGTGAACACAAAGCCATCGGGTGTTTGCTTGAGGTGCTTGCGAAACGTCCACCAGCGGTAATAGTAAATTTTTTCGATGGTGGTATCGGGGCACTCAAACAGCGGAACGTTTTTAGACAACCAGTCGAAAGCCTGATCATTGGTGACGTAGTTCTTCACCGTTTCGGTATCAATTTTATTAAAAGAGTTTACGTAAAACTTTAACTTATCAGTGCTCAGCATGGGCTTGGTTTGCGCCTGGCTGATAGCGATAGTTAGGGTTAGTACGAGGCAGATGAATGTCTTCTTCATTATCTTGGTTTATATATTAGCAAAACGTCATTGCGAGCGATAGCGAAGCAATCTCTGCGGACGCATACTGCGCTGTCTCCATCATGTCATTGCGAGCGATAGCGTGGCAATCTCCGGTTGGTAGGTTCAGCGCCCTTTAACGTTAGTCATTGCTAATGAACTTAATTCGTCTCGCTCTTGGCCGCGCGAGTGGCCAGTTCTTTTGTCATAGCCACAAAAGAACCAAAAGGCCTATCCAGCGCAATCCCTGCCACCATACAAGGCCAGCTCATGATCGGGTGCGCTGGAAGCCCCGCGTCTTTTAGTGGCATTTGCTTGGCAACTACCTCTTTTATTTCCCTCCCCTTTGGGGAGGGCCAGGGAGGGGTGTTACTCATTCACGATCATAGCCTTGATCACCTGTGTTTCGGGGTTGAGCCAGCTTTCAAAATGGCTAATTACCTCGTCGAAATATACGCGGTGGGTAATGTAGGTTTTAGGGTCTACCAAGCCTTGTTTCATGCTGGTTACCACGTGCTCAAAATCCCTGCGGGTGGCGTTGCGGCTGCTCATCAGGGTCGATTCGCGTTTGTGAAACTCCGGATGGTTAAAGCTAAATGCTTCTTTTTGCAAACCTATCAACACATAACGGCCGCCGTGTGCCAAGTAATCTATGCCACCGTTAATGGCTTTCAGGTTACCGGTTGCATCAACCACTACCGAGGCCATATCGCCATTGGTGATAGCCCGCAACTGTTCGACCGCGTCACCTTCCAACGGATTAATAGTGTACTGTATGCCAAGCTTTTCGCGGCAAAAGGCTAAACGGTCGTTGCTTACATCCATGGCTATCACATTACCGCCGGCTATGCGTGCAAATTCTATGGTACCTAAGCCAATAGGGCCTGCGCCTATCACCAGCACAAACTCGCCGGGCTCTACTCCTGCCCTGCGGATGCCGTGTGCACCAATGGCCAATGGTTCTACCAAGGCTAATTCATCATAGGTTAAACCCTCGCCATGTACCAGCGAGTATGAAGGCACCTGTAGGTATTCTACCATGCCCCCATCGGCATGTACACCGCAAACCTGTATGTTTACGCAGCAATTGGGCTTACCCGAGCGGCAGGCCACGCATACACCGCAATTAAAGTAAGGAATGAAAGTTACCGCCTCTCCTACCTCAAAACCGGGAGCATTGTCGAGCTCTACCAATTCGCCCGATAGTTCGTGACCTAAAATTCGTGGGTAGCTAAAGAAGGGCTGCGTTCCGCGAAAAGCGTGCAAATCGGTTCCGCAAACGCCTATGCGTTTGATGCGAATAATGGCATGATCGGCTTTTAGAACCGGTTTATCGGCTTCAGCATACGCAAACTGGCCGGGGGTGGTGCATGTTAATATCTTCATATATTCAATGTTGGCTTCATGGGCCTGATAAGCAAATCCTGTTCATAGAAAAACTGCTTTGCTTAAGTTTTATTACTTATAGCTGGTTGGGCATGGTCAACTGGTGCATCAAAGGGATAAAAATTCTGTAAGATTTAATTATAGTTAATTATCCTGATATTATGATAAATTATCTTCAAGCCAAATATACGCTTAGTGTTGCCCTCATGGGTGAAATTTGGCCACACAGCAAGCATCGTTAATTAAACCCTTGCTGGTAGCCATTACAATACAAAGCATTACAGACAGGCTAACCGTAACTATAAATTTACAATGTTTGGCGTGCAACTGATAACATCATACACAGAATGGAAAAAATGCAGCAATGTAACGCGGGCTTATCTGTTGATATTTGAACATTAAACCAATAATATAAACTCTGTTTACCCGGGTTGGCTATGATAAGCCAATCGCTCTGTTAAGTATCCGTTATATACTATACCATGATTGTGAAGAAACGCATTTTAGGCATTACTGCCTTTGCCATTTTAACCAGCTTTAAAATTGTTTGGGCGCAATACCCCATTATACCACCCGCCGTACAGGCCGTAGCAGATTCGGCTTTGGCTAAAGAGCAGCGGCTTTCTGATATGGCCTGGCAAAAAGCGCTGCCTATTATTCAACGCGATGAAAAGAACGGCAAACCTTATGTGCCCTGGGCCGCCAAACCATCAGATCTGCCGCAGGCTAAGATTCCTGCATTTCCGGGTGCCGAAGGTGGCGGTGCTTACACTCCCGGCGGGCGGGGTGGCAAAGTATACGTGGTAACCAGCCTGGCCGACCGCGGCCCCGGCACCTTGCGTGAAGCTTGTGAGCAAGGCGGCGCCCGTATTGTGGTGTTCAACTTAGCAGGTATTATACATTTAAAGAGCCCTATCATTATTCGTGCACCATATATTACCCTGGCCGGCCAAACTGCACCGGGCGATGGTATTTGCATTGCCGGCGAATCTGTTTGGATAAATACGCATGATGTTGTGGTGCGTTACCTGCGTTTCCGTCGCGGAGCAACCGATGTAGCCCGCCGCGACGACGGCTTGGGTGGTAACCCGGTGGGAAACATTATGATAGATCACGTTTCGGCAAGCTGGGGTTTAGATGAGAATATGTCTATTTACCGCCACGTATACGATCGTAATGGCGCCAAACAACAAAAGCTGCCTACCGTAAACGTCACCATTCAAAACTCCATTTTTTCGGAGGCCTTAGATACTTATAACCATGCGTTTGGCAGCACCATTGGCGGTTTAAACAGTACTTTTATGCGCAACCTGTGGGCCAATAACATAGCCCGTAACCCATCTGTTGGTATGTACGGCGATTTTGGCTTTGTGAACAATGTAGTTTTCAACTGGTGGAACCGTAGCGCCGACGGTGGCGACAACGAATCGTTTTTCAACTTCATTAATAATTACTTTAAACCCGGCCCAATAACCCCTTTAGATAAGCCCATAGGTCACCGTATTTTGAAGCCGGAAGCTGGCCGTGCACAGGACAAGAAGAAACTGTATGGCCGTGTTTATGCCAACGGCAATATTATGGACGGTAACGAACGCGTAACCAAAAACAACTGGGATGGCGGTATCCAGATAGAAGATATGGAAGACGCAGGTCGCTATACCGATAGTATAAAATCAAACAAGCCCTTCCCTATGGCTAAAGTGAAGATGCTTTCGGCCGCTGATGCTTATAATTATGTTTTGGAAAACGTTGGAGCTACATTGCCCAAACGCGACGCCGTTGACAGCCGGGTTGTGCAAGTGGTTAAAACAGGAAAGATTATTTACAAGGAAGGCACCACCAACAGTACCGGTAAAGAATACATCAAGCACCGCCTGCCCGATGATTCTTATAAGCAAGGCATCATTACCGATCCAAGTCAGGTAGGCGGTTACCCCGAGTACAAAGGCACTCCCTACAAGGACAGCGATAACGATGGCATGCCCGACACTTACGAAATAAAGAAAGGCCTTAACCCTAAAAGTGCCGCAGATGCAACCTTAACTGCAAAAAACGGAGGAGGTTATACCAATATCGAAGTATACCTAAACAGTGTTGTCCCTTTAAGTAAAGTTGTTCCACCAGCGGGTAAGTAACTTACAATTAGATCAATATCAATAATTACATCAACATATTAGTGACAATAACCATGGCTGCAAGGATAATCTTGCAGCCATGATTGTAGGTTTTAAGTGGTGGGGATATACGAATACTTCCTGTAACAGCAGCAATGCAACCTACTCATTTGCAGCTAACAACTGAAAGCCGCTTAAAGGGTATCTATGTTCTTTATTATCTTGGCTGGCACACCGGCAACAATGGTGTTATCGGGAACATCGCGTGTAACAACCGCACCCGCCGCAACTATCGCATTTTCGCCAATGGTAACACCCGGCATAATAGTGGCCGCTGCCCCAACCCATGCTTTTCTTTTAATTAGGATTGGCCTGGCAACAATACCCCGCCTTTCGGCAGGCGCTAATGGATGGTTTTCTGTGATGAGATTTACCTTTGGACCAATAAGCACATCATCTTCCAAGGTTATGCCACCCATATCTAAAAATGAGCAGGCATGATTAATAAATACATTTTTACCTATATTAATGAAACGGCCAAAATTGGTGTAAAACGGCGCAAATATGGTAACGCTTTTATCAAGGGGCATGCCGATTATCTCGCCGAGCTTTGTTCTTACTTCATCTACGGATGTTGAAGCGTTTAGCGAGGGTGACAATGCCAATGTACGGTTGACCACTTCGTCTACTTTAAAAAATTCAGCGTCCGTCAGCCTAACCAGTTCGCCGCCTCTTAGCCGTTCAAAAATATCTTTCATAGAGTTAAATTTAATTAATTGGGTCTTGGAATCATAATTAATTTCAAACTATTTAACGCATACACCCAAGGCTTGGTGTAATTTTTACACTACCGGGAAAAACTACAGTCTATGAATTTCTACCTTTGCTCAACTTTAAAAAGGCATGAAGAAAAGTTTGTTCCCACTGCTGCTTGGCGGTTTAGGCATTGGCACTACCGAATTTGTAATGATGGGTTTGTTGCCCGACATTGCTAAAAACCTGCACATCAGCATACCTACCGCGGGCCATTTAATTTCGGCCTACGCATTGGGTGTGGTGGTTGGTGCTCCCCTTTTGGTGATGATGACCAGCAACTATCCGCCAAAAAAAGTGTTGCTGGCGCTAATGGCTATCTTTACTCTATTCAATACCGTTTCGGCTTTTGCGCCATCGCATATTACCTTACTCATTGCCCGCTTTTTTGCAGGATTACCCCACGGCGCCTTTTTTGGTGTGGGTGCCGTTGTAGCCAGTCGCCTGGCCGAAAAGGGTAAACAGGCGCAGGCTATATCTATGATGTTTGCCGGGCTTACTATAGCCAACCTGGCCATAGTTCCGTTGGGAACATGGGTAGGCCACCATTTCTTATGGCGCTATACTTTTGGTATCGTAGCATTTATTGGGTTAATCACCCTGTTTTTTCTGACCATATGGATGCCTACCCTACCGGTTATACGAAGTGGCAATGCTCGCTCCGAGTTGCAGATGTTTAAAAGTGCAGAAGTTTGGTTAGTTATCCTGATCACTGCTATTGGCACAGGCGGCTTGTTTGCCTGGATAAGTTATATAGCACCACTCATGACGGAGGTATCGCACTTTTCTGCCGGCAGTGTTTCCTGGATCTTAATATTGGCAGGCTTCGGCATGGTAGTAGGCAATATTATTGGCGGCCGCCTTGCCGATAAATTCAAACCATCGGTGGCATGCGCCTGGTTGCTGGTGGCTATGGCCGTTACCTTGTTAGGTATCTATTTATTTTCGGGTAACCAGGTCATATCATTACTATTTACTTTTATAGCCGGCGCTTTGTCCATCGCCCTGGCCTCCCCTATACAAATATTAATGATCAACACCGCCAAAGGTGCAGAGATGCTTGGCGCTGCCATAACGCAGGCCGCTTTTAATGTAGGTAATGCCCTTGGGGCCTTTTTTGGCGGCCTGCCCATTGCTGCGGGTCTTGGCTATGCTTCCCCATCGTTAGTAGGAATGTTGATGGCAATAATAGGTGTATTATTTGCCTTTGTTTTAGTTAAAAAACAAGCCCGGGTTAATACCCATGTACAAGTTGCGCTGGCAGATTAACATATTTATAGATTGATTGCGTGTTGGTATGAGGGTAATAGAGGTGTTTACTATCTTAAAACCGCTTACCCCTCCTTTAGCTTATCAATGGTAAAGATGCTACAGAAAGTTATATGTAAAATTAATTCAATTAAATCCACAAGGTTTCTGCCATGCCAAGTACCAAAGTCATACATGTACCAATAAAATATCCAACCAAGCTTAATACCCAAAGCACATTTTATTTAAGATTTAATTAAATCTTAAATAATTCATTATTATTTTATGGGTTTAAACTATTCCAAATTCTGCTGTTTATAATTCCGATTTTCGGACCATTTGGTTAGCATGTTAAGTATGGAAAGCAATTTTAGTCCTTTTCCAGCTTTTGATTGGACATTTAATACCATTATCGTTAAAGATAGAGTGCAATCAAAATGCAATGCTTTAAGGCTAAATAGCTAAGCTTTTAAAAAGAAGCTTTAGAAAGGCTAATGAGTTGTGATACGCATTTAGAATTACACCGTCAAAATAAGGAATATCTGAAAATTCAAAATTGCAGGCTATTACCAAAGCCAGTGACAGGAAGTTAAGCAGGCAGGTGGTTTTCATAGTTTTTAAATTAATTTTTGTTGTTTTTAATATTAAAAGGGCTTCATCAAATCGTTAAATTTGATGAAGCAAACATAGCAGGGCAACGAAACCTGGTATTGTAAGAAAACGAAAGAAGTAATGGAACAAACGGATATAAACGAAGCATTATTTTTGGTGGATCCACCATTAGACGAGGTGATCACCAGCTTTTATCACCTGTTTGTTCCATCAAAAGAAGAACCTATCACCAGGCATGTTTGTCCCAATTTGGAAATGATGCTGATATATAACTTTGGAGTACCAGTACGTATTTCCTTTCACAATAATCCACTAAACACCAAAGTGATCAAGCGTACCGCCGTAATAGGCCCGCTGCGGCAGATGCTGAACTATGAACTGTTGCCCGGGTCAGATGGACTGGTTGTTAACTTTAAATTTAACGGCTTTCAGCGTTTGTTTAATATGCCTTTAAGAGGACTTACTGGCCCGGAAGGGCCGAGTGCAGAGATTTTAACCGATGATGACCGTTTTAACAGTCTTTGGGAGAAATTAGCGACGCTACACACGGCAGAACAAAGAGTGGATCTATTGAAGCAGTCAGCCCTGGGCTTACTCAAAGAAAATGACCAGGTACTGCAAACGGTGATTAGTAACCTTGCCCAGTTTTTCAACCCACGTGTTGATCCGGTAAAGGCCATAGCGGCTGACACTCGGCTTTCCGAAAGAAGTATCCAATTAAAGTTTCAAAAGCATACCGGCTATTCTGTTAAAGAATTGCTCCGCTTTTTGCGCTTTAAAGAAGTTATTGCTTACATCCTTAACCGGAGTGATCAAAAAATAGACATTTTTGATTTGATCGCCACGCATGATTATCATGACCAGAGCCACCTGATCAAAGACTTTCAATATTTCTTAGGCCTGGCGCCTCAGCAGTTTATTAAAAATTTAAACAATGGCAGTTTCTGCGTAGTTGCTGATACTTACCCACCGCAATCCTAACCCACTTATGCCTGAAGGCATTTAGGCAGGACAATAACCAGCCATTTCGTTTTCTTACAATTTCCTGCTATCATACCCCCATACATTTGTACTGTTCATTCAATAAACAGCAGCAAAAATGGAATCACTTACAAAAGATCAAAACAATACTACAGGTAATACCGAAAATCAACAAGAAGTTAAAGTTTTAGAACAAACCAGCTTTAATACGACAGAAGTAATCATGCCGGGCATCGTTGAGCCGGAAGGCTTGTTACTCAAAACACGCGTATTAGATAACCCTGCTGCCGGGCAGGTAGTTGTAAAAATGGAAGCCAGCGGTATAGCATTTGCCGAGCAATCCATGCGCCGCGGCAGGTATTATGAGCAGCCTAAATTTCCTTTTGTTCCAGGCTATGACTTGGTTGGTACGGTGGTTGCAACAGGCCCCGGCGTTGATTTAGCTTTGATAGGCAAACGTGTGGCTGCCATGACGAAGATTGGCGGCTGGGCAAGCTATGTGCTGCTTTCTGCGGGCGACCTGCTACCTGTTCCTGAAGCGACTGATCCGCTGGAAGTGGAAACGTTAATTGTTAACGGTATTACAGCCTGGCAAATGCTGCACGGCAAAGCGCAGATCAAGCGTGGACAAACGATCCTGGTTCACGGTGCCAATGGTGGCGTCGGAACCATTTTGACGCAACTGGCGCTTTATGCCGGCGTCCGTGTAATTGGAACTGCTTCACCCCGTCACCATGAAACATTGCGTGCACAAGGCGTTGAACCGATAGATTATAACGATACTAATTTAGCCAACAGCGTGCTCCAACTTGCCCCCGGCGGTGTAGATGCAGTTTTTGACCATTTGGGTGGATCAAGTTTTGCGAGGTCTTTCGGCCTGCTGGCCAAGGGTGGTGTGCTGGTTTGTTATGCCATTGCTTCGGCGTTAAAGGATGCCGGTAATGTTTTGATCCCGTTTTTAAAAGTGTTGGTACAGTTAGGTTGGTGGAACATTTTGCCTAATGGCCGTAAAGCATATTTCTATAACATCTGGGATGGAAAAGGCACTGAAGCTTTTCAAGCGCAGCTAAGAGAAACTTTTGCAGAGCTCACTACTTTGCTGGCCAGTGGAGTGCTTAAACCGCAAATTGCTGCCCGGTTTCCGCTAAATCAAATTACAGATGCTATGAAATTGGCGGAATCGCGGACCGCTTATGGCAAGGTTGTGCTTGTACCCTAAGCTAAGGGCGATGTGGTAAGATCAATTGCATATGCAAGCGCACATTGAAAAAATAGAAGTAAAAACATGCATAGCCAATAAAAAAAGTTGCGCATTACTTGCGGTAATTTGATGGCTTATTTAATCAGTAGGCAAAATCGCTTATTACTGATGCATAGGTTAAAAAAAACGATGCAGATCGCAATGGCACCTAATAAAAAGGTTTTTGAAAATTTAGCAGGGGGCAAATAGACCTTTTATCAACCCACTACACTACCATAGTAGATTATGTGTGTGCTTTAAGGAACTCAGCTGATGGAAACAAACGGCAGGAACTGTATTTGAAGCATACAACAGCTTTGTGGGCTAAATCAGGCCTACTGTCTGTTCTATAACCTATTATATTAACTGTTTACACTTGCCGATAAAACGTCAGAATCAGGCTGTTCATTGTAATGTATAGCAAACCAACAGAATCTGTTTCTTAAACCTTGGTTGTATTTTGTAATTAGCCAGAACCACAACTTTAGAAGATAATGCTCATCGGTTTTCAAAAAAAGATTCAATAATTTTATTGCTTCATCCAAAGATCTTTGAATATATGCAATACCTTGTACTGCTTCCGGAGTAGAAGCTACTCTTCCAATTTCCTCTGGTTTGGTAAAATCAATTTCTGCTATACGTTGATTTATCCACCATAAATTTCCAAATAGATCGATAATCCTGCAAACCTTTTCTCCAAACCATAATGCAGTCATATCAGTTACCGATTTAGCCCCAAGCTTAATTGATTTTGATGAACATCCCTCAACATCCCCGACGTATAAATTTAGAAAACTTGGGGTCGGCGGCCAGCCTTCTCTCGAATCAAAAAGCATAATTAAGGCATCTCCAATTTTTATAACTACATGAATGATAGTTCCTTCTTCATTTGTAATTCTGCTGTGAGGAATCTCTTCCGCATCAAAAGCAACCTTTAAAAATTCAATTAATTTGGCTGAGGACGGAGAAATAATCCAAGTTGTGTTACTGTGGTGTAGTGCTCAGGCACTATATTAAGTTTTTTCGCTTCTATAATATTTATAAGTTGATTGTTGCGATAAAGATATTTGTAGCTGATGACAACCCCATGTCAGTAGTAGATATTAAAGTAATGTAATTAAAATCATATTTTGCTTAATCAGTTGTTAGTTTAATTCTTGGGAAAACGAAATAAATGGAAATTATAGTATAAATGCCAACGGCAAGCCAGCTATTGACCCAGCTTAATCCAGCGCCTATTAAATAAATGACAGGACCGTAAAAACCGCGCAGCCTTGCAACCTTAATCAAGATTTTCTGGTTCGGAATTCCCTTAAGCAAATGTTCATGCCTGACCAGATAAAAACCCATTGATGGAAAAATAATAGTAGGAAGAAACATGCATAACCCATAAAAAAAAGTAGCTGCGTTATTACCCGGATATTCCCCTAATAATTTGGTGGGAAATGGCAACAGCGAAGTGAAAAGCAATAAAAGGTTATTCATCCAAAATAACCCAAAATCAAAGCTTTTAACCTGCTGCATAAACCGGTGATGGTTCATCCATATTACGCAGACGATCAGGAAACTGTTGACCCAAGATAATAATTTAGGCAAAGTTGCTACAATGGCGGCCCACACGTTTTCATTGGTTGGGTTATTGATGTGTGGAAAGTGCAGATCAAAAACCAGCAAAGTAACTACTATAGCGAAAACCCCATCACTAAATGTTTCTATCCTGTTCACAGTAAAATCTACCGATGTTTTCATATTTGTATCTATGCTTGTTTTACTACACCTTTTCAATTAGTGCGCAACTTTCATTTTCCTGTATTTTATTAAAGGGCTACCTTTTAATGCACTAACTAAAGTGAAAACAGCCAAACATCCATACAACAAACCTGCAATTTTGACGGCCAACGTATTATTTAATACGTACCATGATAATAGCGGTAATACCTGCAAAGCATGCATTCCCACGAAATGGGCGATACGCAGATCGCCATATTTGCGGCTCCAGTTAAGCAACGGTAAACCATCGCCATCTCCCGAACCGCCAACGCTATGTGAACCATTACCGCCCATGATAGCGCCCTCGAATGCAAAAATGACAAACAAAAATATGCCTATACGAATAGCCCACAGGTAGTAGCCGGACAACTCGGGGAATTCTCCTGTACAAAATAAGATACCGATATAGCCTGTATACAACGTGGCGGCAATAGCAGCAATAGCCATCAACGCGGTAAGCGAAGTATAAAGCGATGAACTGACGTTGTAATGAGACAACTGACCACGGGCAGCCTGAAAAGTAATGTAAAACAACTCGAACCCCAATAGTAAAATAGTTGTCCAGCTATAGGTGCTAACCTGGCCAGGCAGTTCAAGATACCCGGTATACCAGCCCATTGTCCAGCTGAATATCCCGATTGACAAAGCGAATTTAAAAGGCTTATACCAGGTGTTAACCCCATTTATTTGAAGTTCGCTAAATTTAGCAATTAGCAACACGAAAACAGCGCTGATAAGACAGATTAGGCCAAAGTAAAACAAGGGCTCGTTTCTGGATTTTAAAACAGCAAAAAAGTCGATCATAATAATAGATGTGTTTAATTAAATGTAGCCCTAAACTCCAGGGGCGAAAGATTGGTTTTACTCTTAAATAATTTACTAAAGGAAGGTGGGTGTTCAAAACCTAAAGCATAGGCGATCTCGCTGATCGACAAGTCTGTAAGGGATAGTTTTTCCTTCGCTTTCTCGATCAGTTTTTCGTGGATGTGTTGCTGTGTGCTTTGGCCGGTCAATGCTTTTAGCAATGCGCTTAGATAGGTTGGCGATATATTTAAAGTATCGGCAATGAATTGTACGGTTGGTAATCCTTTTTGGATCAGGTCATCACTGTTAAAATATCCCTCCAGCATTTCTTCCACGCGGTTCAGGATCTGATGACTACTGATCTTCCTGGTCAAAAACTGGCGGTTGTAAAAGCGGTCACAATACTGAAGTAACAGCTCAATTTGAGCGACTATCAGGCCTTGGCTGAACTTATCTATGTTGGCATGATATTCCTGTTTGATCAACTGGGCAATACTGCCAATAGTTGTCTCCTCTTTTCCGGAAAGAAAAAGTGCCTCATTTGTCGAGTAGTCAAAGAACTCATATTGCCTGATCGTTTTTGCCAGCGGAGTACCCCAAAGAAAATCCGGGTGGATAAGTAACATCCAGCCTGAATTTTTATAATCATCATCGGCATCAAATGAAAACACCTGCTTGGGCGCAAGGAAAAACATCACGCCCTCATCAAAATCGTAGGACTGCTGTCCATAGGTGTATTTGATCTTACCCTCAAAATTCCTTTTCAGCGAAATGACATAAAAATCAAATACAACGCTTATGCGTCTGTTTTCTGCCGGTGGTTTAAAATCATCCATGCTGATGACGCTTACCAGCGGATGTTCCGGTTTGTCTATCCCCAAAACCTGATGGTATTGGCTGATGGTTTTCATTTGATAGGGTTCCATATTCTTTACTAATCTAACCTATTTCGAATTGTAAACGGCTGCAAATTCCTGAGCGAAATCTTTCATTTTTACTTTGCCCATAGTCGGTGTGTTTTTGTAGTAATCTTCAAATAAGATCCCGCCATTCCGCTGGCTGGCATTCATTTCCGTAATATCATTCGCCAGGCTTAAAGGCATTTTATATTTCAGTAGCGCATCCAGCATTTGCTTGTCGCTGATGGTTACCCATTTCAAATAAGGTTTACCAACAGCAGTTCCCAGAATATTTGCAATCTGATTACAGGTCAGCTCTTCGCTGGCTACATAGCGTGCCTTGCGCCCTTTAGAAGTCGATGTCAGTTCTTCTGATATGGCAGCTGCAATATCTGCTGGTGAAACCCAGGGCATTTTGTCTTCAGCACCATAATTGGATACAATAAGCCCCTTTTTCCCTTGCAGCAAACCAGTTAAACCGTAGTGGCGAAGCGTAAGGAACAGCCCTACAAAACCTTTCAAAAAACCTTCACCTTTTACAATATCCATGAACTGGTACAGGTTGTAGTAGAAACCCACCGGCCGCATAAACGTGATCGTTACATCTGCAGGCAGCTGCTTTAACACGTGCTCTGCCACATAATGGAAGGCAAGCAATCCGTTTCCTTTATCAGTGTGAGCTCCTATACTGCTGAGGTGAACTACCTTTTTAACGCCCGATTGCTGGATAGCCGCGACATAATTGGATGTGATCCGGCGCGCTTCTTCTCTTGCATCAAGATCGGGGTTTTCCTCAAATTTAAACGGCGGCAGCATAGTGTAAACCGCGTCGGCACCGGCAAATGTCTTTGCCAGAAAACTGACATCCTCAACTGAACCGATGGCTGATATCGCGCCTATGGCTTCAATATCTTTTTTTTTGTCGGGGTTACTACTGATTACCGTTACCGAGTGGCCCTTTTTAACTAACTCCTGAGCAAGTGGCTTGCTGATGTGTCCTAAAGACCCTGTTATAATAATTTTCATTTTCTTGTTTTTATTTATAACAAATGTCCGCTTAACACATTAGCCCAGCATAGCCAAACCTGTGATTGTCATAGCCATTTTTAGGATAAAGAGTGAATACAAATCGGCGGACCTAACGGTAAGATATGCTCAAGCAAGGCCGTTCCAAACTTAAGCCGGATATTTATGAAGGAATAAATAACAGTTCCTGCAATGCTTTAAATCTTCAGAGTTGCCTATCTCAAACTTACACCATCTTGTTCGTATAAGATTTAACCTATGGTAAAAACCAGAAAATTATTATAGACCGTGCTTGACCTTTAACCGAAATCCATAACCAGGCTTCTTTCGTCATAACGGTTATCAATAATATTCCGCTCAGTTGAATTTAGCCCTGAACGCTAAGGGTGAAAGGCTGGTTTTCGCTTTAAATAGCTTGCTGAAAGATTGTGAATGCTCAAAGCCCAGTTGATAGGCAATTTCGCTTACGGACAGCTTTGTTGCAGAAAGCTGTTGTTTAGCCTTTTCAATAAGTTTCTCATGTATATGCTGCTGCGCGGTCATCCCGGTGAGCGTTTTCAGCAGTCCGCTTAAATAATCGGGCGATACATGAAGATGCTCCGCGAGGTCAGTAACGGTGGGCAATCCACCATTCATGGCATTGGCGTCATTGAAATACGCTACAAGCTTTTCGTTTACGCGATCCAATAGCTCATGACTGGTTTTCCTTCTGGTCATAAATTGGCGCTGATAAAAGCGGTCCGAATAGTTCAGCAACGATTCCATCTGGGTGATGATGATGTCATGGCTGAACTTATCCATATTGTTATGGTACTCCTGCCTGATATTATCAATGATCTGCATAAGCGTCGCTTCTTCCTTATCTGAAAGGAACAAAGCTTCATTAACTGCATAATCAAAAAAGCCATACTGACCGATCTTTTTAGCCAAAGGCGTATTCCAAAGAAAATCGGGATGGAAAAGCAGCAACCAGCCTGATTGCTCGAGACTTGCATATTTCTGCGGATCGAAAACACTGATCTGGCCGGGCGACATAAAGCTAAGTACACCATCGTCGAAATCATACGATTGCTGCCCGTATTTGATCTTCACAGGCGACTTGAACCCCCTTTTAAGAGAAATGTTGTAGAAACCATTGATCACACTACCCGTTATACCTGCCGGTATATGCTCAAACGGTTTGATGTTAACAACACTGATCAGCGGATGCTCAGGTGCGGGTGCTCCCAGTATCTTATGAAAATCGCTGATCGTTTTTATCAGGTATGGCTGGCTTTTTTCCATGATGCAAGTTGACTATTTATTTTTATTTATTTTCCGCCGCCTTGGCTACGGCTTGTTTATAGGATAGCGGTTTGCGCGGCAATAGCTTCCTGATCGCTGATGGGTCACCGATCATGTCTGCGCCTAATCCGCCCAGTGCCCCTTTAATAGCTCCTTTTGGTGATCTGGCTATACGCTCGATCAATGGCGCAGCAAAGCGTAAAAGGCCTAACGGAATATGCACTTTCCCGGGATGAGCGTGGCCTACCACATCCGCCGCTTCATCTATCAACTGATCGGCTGTTAAAATATCGTCACTGCCCACTTCAAAACACTGTCCATAAGCTTTCGGTTCACTTAAAACACCTATCAGGTTATAAACCAAGTCGTCAATGGCGATGCAACGAAACTTGTTACGGCCGTTTCCGATTACAAAAGCGGTGCTTTTTTGAGCATTGGCCAGTACCATGTTAAAGCCCTGCCCGCCAATACCTACGATCATGCCCGGCTGGATCACGGTCACATCCAAACCACTGTTCAAAAGATATTGCTGTGTTTTCCAACGGCCAGCGGTCCAGGCATCCTTAGCATCAGCAGAAATGCCCAAAGCAGTAACGTAGATCAGGCGGCGCACACCATGTTTCCTGCAGCCTTCCACAATATTGGTCAGGGCGTTCATTTCAATGTCCATAAATTCCTGGTCTGCAGTATCTTTATGCTGAGGCGCCAAGGTATGAATGGAAACATATACGGCATCTATAGATGCAAGCGCCTGTTGCACAGATGCAGAATCTGTAAAATCACCTTTAACAATTTCGCAGTCAATACCGGCCAGTTCCTTTACTTTATCCGGGTTGCGTACCATACAACGTACAGCGAATCCCTCCGCAACTAATTCACGGGTTAAATAACCGCCAATGAACCCTGATGCACCGATGACTAAGATCTTTTTCATATTTATTTTTGTTTGATGATGTAAAGGTCCTGACAAACGAGGTGAAGAATGTGCCCGAATCAGGTTAGTTTGTAGCCGAAACTGGTATAGCGGTCCGTAATTTTGAAGTACGCTAAAAAAGAGAAATTTGCATCATTAGAGAGAATCTGTGAAGACTACATTCTTAATAGCATTGCCGTCTTAACAAGTTAGGGCGAAAACTCATTTCGTACGCTTTATTTGAAATCACAGCATATAGAAATGATAATTACAAAGACTAAGAATATCAGGACAGTTTATATGCTGCTTTTAAAATAGATCAAATGTATAACGATGCCGAAATGATTGCCGTGTATCTGATGGCCGGAGGGATTCAAATCTTCCTCCTTATGACATAAGATTTGGACAGCAATGCGTCCGCTATTTCAAACTACCATTTCTTTACATTGAGGTTTAAAAAACCTTTAAAATTGAAGGCACTGAAAAGTGTGTCTTCAACTCTATTTAAGATAAAGCTTGAATAAAATATTATTTTGCAGTGTCAATGGTCTTGAACCCATCGCAAAAGGACAGATTTTGTTTTTTAACTATTCGTTTCAGTATCTTGTTGTCTTTAAATAATTATCTTTTTTATAAGTACTCATCAGCGCGCCAAATTCACTTAAACTCAATATAACAAAGTAGAAATCACAAAACGTCAATTAACAAACTAAAGAAGCAATTAAACAATTAATAGATTAAAAAATGCTTTTATAACTAATTTCAGCACAAAACAGCTACTAAGCCTGAAAACAAAAAAACCCCTTCGAGTTAACGAAGAGGTTTGAAGTGCGCCCACCTGGGCTCGAACCAGGGACCAAAAGATTATGAGTGTTACACCTCTAACCAACTGAGCACATGTAGAGGCCGTTTTTCGACCTATCAGCTGTCAACTGCGCCAAAGACGCGCCAAGAAATGTTTACAGAACCCAAGATCGTCGCTAGTGACAATTTAGAAACTCGCTCTTACGTTACGTTCTACCTAGATGGTAAAAGAATACGTGAGTACAATGGTAAGAGCTTAGACCTGATGCTTAACCCTAACAGAGCCCCTTCAATTGAAGAGCGAAACAGGTTGTTACGGAAACTGCAATTTGAGCTACACAAAGCTTTAGACAACAAGTGTTATCCCGCTACAAAAGCCGTGGTGACAGTTGAGCAGACACCTGTAAACAATACAACGGTAACAACAGGAGAGCTTCTCCAATCTGCCCTTGATAAGAAGCTTATAGGTGACCTGAGTAAAACTTATAAAAGGAACTTACGAAACATTCACCGCCAGTTTACCACGTTCCTTAGTACAAGCGAACTTAGCGGGGCAATTACAGAGATAAGTGCTATACGTATCGAAGAGTTCCTATCAAGGTTCAAATCATCAGGAACCTACTACATGGATAAGCGTAGAGACCTGGGGGTACTATTCTCTAGTGCAGGGAAGGTTATAAGTCACGCTCTGCCTGCAATAAAGTCAACGGAACGCATGAGGGTCAAAGCTACATTGCATCGTTCATATGAAAAAGAGCAGCTGAAACCTATCTTAGAGTTCCTGAAGATTAATCAGCCTAACGTATACTTATGTTGCTTGTTGACTTATGGCTCGTGGCTTAGGCCCCATGAAGAGGTCAGGCTGCTAACCAAGAGGCATTTCAAAAAAGCCAATACAGAAATTCACTTATCGGGCAGTGAAAACAAAGGTGGAAAAGTAAGGGTGGTTTATGTACCTGAATACACCCAAAGCGTGCTAGAACCTATACTCACTAAGTTGAAACCTGATGATAACATATTTACAGGACGATCTGAACCTTTCAACGATGCTTACTTCAACACTCAGTGGACTAGAGCTTGGAAGAAGATGTACAAGCAGGAGCTCATATACAAGAAACAAACTATCTACTCGTTCAGGCATACAGCAGCAGTAGAAGTGTTTAGGAGAACGAAAGATGTATACTTACTACAGAAGCTACTAGGTCATTCTACTATTATGGTGACTTTAAAGTATCTACGCAACCTTGGAGAGTTCAACAGTGAAGAGCTGAAAGAAGCAGCACCCACTCTGGACTTTTAACAAAGAAAGCCCACCTATAACAGGTGGGCTTATTAAGTTATACTACAAGCAGTGGGAACTCGGGTTTAAACTTTGGTTCACCTTTGCCAGCTAAGTTTTTCTCCATCTTCTTCATGACAAAAAAAACAAGGTTCAAGTCTTCGACTGATTGCTTCAAAGCAGTCTTCGCTGCAAAGCGTGGTAGACGAAGCCTTTGCCTAAGTTCACAGACTGTTTTTGCAACATTGTTAGCATCGGTAAATCCTTTTCCCTTGAAAGCATCTGTAAGTGCTACATAGTATTGTTTGTCAATACCAGTAGCTCTGTGCAGAAAATCTACACGCCTCATGATGTCGTCGAAATCGTTTTTGCCCCTTGAAGGTATTAAGCTTAACAAAGTGCTTGCACTTTCTTTAAAGTACGCAGTGAGTATCTGTAGTCTACCTGACTTAAGATTTGACATCACTGTTTTTTTGATTGGCTGCTTTGAGCCGTCGTTAGGTGTTTCCATATGGATACGACTAAAATAAACCTGAGCTATAGTCAGGCCAATAAACCAACTAGCATAAGCTGGTTCCAAATACAGATTTGAAATCACATTAAGCCAACGAACCGAGGGCTATAGGCTAATTCACAAGAAGGTAAAGAACGAGTGCTACAAGGCATTGATCAAGTAGACTTAACCTGTTTAACGTAAACAGCAACGTCCATTCAACCCGAATGACAGGGGTTCCATTGATTGTGGTTTATTTCGGTCAAATGACTTGCTCAAAGTGACCTTGCGACTGTGAAGGTTGTTAAAGTGGTTTGTAAAACAACAACCGAGTTGCTGATGCAAATATAGGATGAGTATTTTACATTCACAAGCCATCGTTTAAAAAATAATAGCCTGACAAGGCTACTGGCAGCGCCAATTTATGATGTTTTGAGCTATGCAAAGCCATATTTTTTTCGTATCTTTAAATACATTTCAAGGTCGGCATAGCTAGCTGAATAAAAGAGGCCACGTTGCAACTGGTCTTTTTTATGCATTCAACTTTCCTCTCAAACGCCGATTTTGACCAGATAGCCATCCTGCCCAAACCTGGGCACTCAGATATTCCTCAGCGACTCAATTACGCACACCTGAAATGTACAAGAACTATTATTACTACAGCATCCCCAACAACGTTTACCTAGATACAATCTTTAAAGCCATACCTTCAAATGCCTTTCTTAACAAGGGCAGATGCGGTATAGGTGGAACAACCTTAGAACTTTTGAACAAGCTGCGCTGTTCAATCATAGTTGCACCTACAAGAGGGATATTACATTGCAAAGCAAAAGACCATCCGGAACTCTTTATCATTGATGGGAATGTTAAACAACCAGCAATAGAAGAACAACTTTCTAAACGTCGGCCAAGTCAAAAGATCATGGTAACGCCTGATAGCTTTTCAAGGCTTATAAAGGCGATTGATAATGTAAAAATGTACGACGAGGTAATCAAGGGTTGGTTTCTCATGTTAGATGAGTGCCACACTTTTATTACTGAGGTGTTCCGAGAGAACATACTCAAACCCTTCGATTACTTTTGGAAGTTCGATCACAAAGCAATAATATCAGCTACGCCCTACCACTTTAGCAATCCCAAATTTCAGGCATTAGACTACTACGAGATCCGTTTTACAGAAAAGCTAGGCACGATAACTTTAGTAGATTGCCTTAGCGTGTACGCTACGATAAACGACATTCTACAAAAGAGTAATGTGGTAAAAGGCAATCTCCATATTTACTTCAACTCTGTTACGGGAATTGCTAAATGCGTTAAACAAGCCGGGCTGACGGATGTAAGCATCTATTGCGCGGATGACGAAGACAAGGCGAACATGAATAAGCTAGGTGACCTCAACAAGTACTATCATGAACTTCCAAGTAAGGCAAATCAAAGCAAGGTCAATTTCTATACTTGCAAATACTTTGAGGGAATAGACATCAACGATGAAAACGCTAACGTCATTGTTGTGACAGATATACATCAGCCACATACAAAAGTGTCTGTTGCAATGAAGTTAAAGCAAGCCGTTGGTCGCTTACGAAATAAGCCTGCGCAGGTAATACATCTAACTAATCATCATCATTCTAATGCCCCACGGAAAGAACTAGCCGACCTTCAGAACAGCTACAATGACGAAGCAAGACTACTTATAAGCCAAACAATTGAGTATCTATCGCTTTGCGAATTAACAGGAAACAAGCCTAAGCCTGATGACCGTGTTAGACACTTTGCAAATGTAGATAAGCATACAGGTCACCCTACCTTCAGTTACGAACTGTTTGACCAACAAGTAAATGAGTCATACAGCAATGAGATCTATAACAACCTTGCACTTATTAAACAAGAGTGGGAAGCGGGCTACTTCGATGTAGACGTTCAAAGCTCAAGAGCTAAACTTGACACTACAACAAACATGAAACGTAAATCAAAAGCAACTATACTTAAAGAAGATATTGACGCACTGAAAGCTTATAAGGACCTTGAGGCTACGACAATGGTTTTTCATTTAGGTCAAACCATCGAGGATGAGATTAAAGCTCGAAACCCACTTGCCTATGAAGCCGAGCAATTCTTAGACAGTGGCAAACTTGAAGAATTAAAGTACAACTGCAAACTGGTTGCTCAGGAAGTCATAGTGGCATCTAACTTGCGATCAGAGCACAAGTTGTTAAAGCTGCTATCACATACTTTTAAGACTGGACAAAAGTATTCTAGAGTGTCTATCAGTGCCCAGCTACAAGCCATCTATGAGAAATTGAACATCAGGGACAGTAACGGTAAAATAAGAAAAGCAGAAGCCACGCAGTTAGCGGAGCAAGGCAGATTTCAAATCCATCCATGCAAAATGCAAGGAGAAGACGTGAATGGGTTTCAGATTTTGGGTATGCAGTTCAATCTTAAGGTTGCTGCCTAAAAATTTAACCCTATCATTTCCTCTCATAATCGAAAATTGACTTGGTAAGGGAATTTACAAGAAAATGTATTTGAGAGGAAATAGATTTGGTAGTCTATGTACAACCGTTAACATGAGGACGCAATGAACACTGCCTTCAACGCTTAACACTTACTAACCACCAATTTGAACGATAATATGGCTGTAGTTACAGTGTTTAGTGGCTAAGATTGACTACTTAGCAAGTTATATGCTTTGAGTCTTGCAATTTCAATAGACTTATCAAGCGTTAATCGCCAATCCCCCCCTACCTGTTTAAACAATACCCCCCGGCCTTCTATATAAATACCAGCTTTATATTTTAAGTACGCCCCCTACAGAAATCATTTGTGGCTCTCAATCGTGGAACCAGAGCTTGATATCACCCCCGCCTAAATTGTGCCGGAAAGTAAATTGTTTAGCGGACGCGGACTCAGGCTCACAGCCTTCGAATTTGAAAAAAGAGCTTCGCTCCATAATTTGAGTGTGCTACCTATACAATCTGCCTTTACTGCATTCGAAGCAATTCAACCTGTAAAGAATACAGCTTAATCGCATTGCTCGACATTGCTTCAACCTTGTAAATCAACCCGAATGTCAAACCATCAACCTGTAAAACATGCTATCAAACCCACAACACAGCTCACCAATGTTACATAACATTCGGTACCGTAAATCCAACCTTAACCAAAAGCAACGCAACACTATCATTGCAGGTGACTATCGAGGCATCCTGGTCGAAGCAAAGACCCTCTTAAAACCAACTGACGGTCATGCGTTCGAGCTTGATTTTACGCGTTCGAGAGCTAAGTCGAAATTAGCGCTGTACGCCTTCATTACACCGACATTTTACTGGTATCTCGAATGCGATCCTTTTACAGAATACCAAGTGACATACGCCTTCGGCAACTGCCCACAAGAGGTAGCCATCCGCAAGTTGCTTAGCAAGTTCTTTGTACAGGAGCAGCTTCAAGAAATAAAGCTACAGCCCGACTTCGATACCTATTATAGGAACGTCCAGCAAGTGCAGGACAGGAAGCACTTTTATTCTTTACAGGGATAACATCCCACCTTATAAAACAACAAGCAGAAGCTTGGTGCAGTAGCACCAGGCTTCTTTCATTTTAAGCCATCTAATAATTTTTAACGCTATGAGAAACGCTACACAGACACCAAATTACAATGATGAGGTAAGCAAGGCTTACTTTAAAATCTTAAAGCAGACGAAGGCCCTACTTGCCACAATAGAACATGACGAACTACGCTATACGCTTGTTCACTCCGAAGGAAAGCAACCGGGGTTCAATGTCAAGGTCGATGAGTTTGTTAATCCACTTTGTTACCTATGCTTAGTTTACGCTGATGGGGAAACGCTAGAAATCAACTTCGGCTTTGAGGCATACAACGATAATGGTGGCTTTGGCAATATCATATCTCAGTTCCTCAGACTAATTTATAGCTTAACTTCTGCCAACAGCACCAGCATCAATATCGAAGGAAGCGTATGTTGCAATGAGATACATACAGACTGCTCAGACCTATACGAGTGTTTAGAGGACAGCCGAATTAAGCGACACAGGTTCGTACAGATAGCTTACAAGCCTAAACCTATCAAAAGAAAGTTGCGTAGAGTAGCTTAACGTATTGTTCTACTGCTTAACTTTGTTTTCAAACAATACAGGAGGCAACACATAGACAGTACCATCTACCTACACATATACATTTAAGATAATATAAGCGTAAGCTTTGTTTGTTCTTGCTTTTGGAACCTTGGAAATTTTAAACGCAGCTAGAACAGATGAGACCCAACGCCCCATGCGATAAGCGTGAGGGTGCTGGCTCGTTTGTTGTTGCGTGGGCTTTCCAAGGGCCTCAAAAGCTGCAAACTGAGTTCAGTCCTTGCGCTTATCGCATTTATAACCCACCGTTCAAGGACTGCTTCGGTACTCAACCCAACCACATGCCCGTTGAATTTACAGAAACTGCCGAACAGAAGCAGCAACGCTTAACCATTGAACTGAGCGAACACCTTACTCAATCCCGTTTAAAACAACAGTTTGAACCTGTTGTAATGTGGAACAGGCGCTTCGATAGCCCTATACCCTTTGTCCTCATACTACAACTGGATAAATCCTATATCCGAAGACAGTTCGTTACTACAGTCTATCAAAATGAACCCCACATACTTGGTAAGGCTGCACGGCTGTTAGTTTATTTGGAAGAAACAGACAAGCTGTTTACCTTGATAAAGCCCTACAACGTTGTAAGCATCATGATAACGACCGCCAGCGATCCAAGGGAAATGAACGACAGTAACAAATTTGTACTGGAGGCTAAGTTCGCTGAGCGAACCATACAGCAGCTTATTACTTTAAAAGGGCATAGCCAATCAGTTTTCAATGCAGCGATAGCCTCATTTGTAGATGAGAACACTAAGCGCTAAAGCTTCAAGACAATCAATTTTAGATACCCTTAACACCATAAAACAGATGAAACAAACCTTATCTACAGTGCTGCTATGCGCAGCGTTATTCGTAACCTCATGTTCGAAAAAAGCTAACTCGAACCCTGACGAAAACGGTTCAAGCCAACCGACAGTACTGCTTACAAAAGTAACCAACAACACCAAAGGCGACCAGGACTTTGGTAAAACGCTTGCCGAGTTCACTTACAACGGCAAACAGTTACTGCAAGCAGCCATCTACTCTTACAGCAATGTATCAACCTTTAAAGAAACACATACGTTCGCTTACAACAGTTCGAGCCAGCTAACAGGTTCTACCATCACTAATACCAACTACAACAACGGTGATTTCGTAAACTCGGTGGCAGCCTACACAGGTAGCAACATTAGCAAGCTCACTTTTAACAAGGCCAGCGGCATATCGCCTACCGAGCATACATTGACTTATGACGGAAGCAAGTTAACAAGGTGGTTTACACCAAACGAAGTAGAGATACTCTTTACCTATAACAGTGATGGCAACAACACAAAGCAGGTAGCCAATGAATATACCACAGGTCGACCAAACGGCTATGTCTACACAGATAACTATCTCACATTCGACACAAAGCACAATCCAATAAGTGCTTTACCTAACTGGATTTACTTTAGAGTAAACACAGAAGAAGAAGGATTAGGCTATGCACCTGGGCCGAACAACCCGGTTACTATGAACGAAAACGGCACCAGCTATACCTACGTTTACGAGTACAACAGCAATGGTTACCCTACAACAATTACTAAGGTAGGTACAGGCACCAAAAACCGTTCATGGACTTATGAATACAAGGTTGTCAACTAAATTTTGCAACAACAACATCACACAGGAGCTTGCCACATGGCAGGCTCTTTCTTTACAGGGTAAAGACTTATCTTTAACGCTATGCAACCTTTCCCACAGGACTACAAACGTTGGTTGATAGACGCGCTGATTGTTCCTTTAGAGGGTGCCGAGCAGCATTGTTATTACGACAAGAAGCACAACCGCTTCATTGCACTTACTACGGATGTGTTTCTCACATTTGATGCCGTGTTAGTTTACAGGGTAAGTACTACTTACAGCAAGAAGGAGCTTTCGGCCTATAAGGATTTGATTGAACGGCTGCGAAGCAAAGATGGGACGATCATACCAATAAATAAGCTAAGCCTTGATGTTCGGAAGCAGGTACAGCATAAATTTTTAGAGATGTTGGGGAAAATTAAAGAGCAAGCCGGTATCTACCGTGCTGTTAAAGCGCAAGACGAAACCTCAACCCTTGTTTTGGATAACCTAACTGAACATAGCAAGGACTACGCGCAGATACATAACTGGTGGTGGATGAAGTTTAGGGGTGAGTTGCTTGATGGGTTTGCAGAACGTTTCTTGGAATCCCATAACATAGACTTAAGGACAGTCTACGTTTGGCACGCAGACGAATATGTAAGTCGGCTTACTGTTAAAGTGCTTGAACAGCCTAAAAAGAAGCCGTGGTGGCAAGTGTGGTAAACCAAAAGTTATCCACATACATTGCAGGTCAAGAACCCTTTAACTATATTTGAACATGTCGGTGAGGGGCGATTTCGTCCCACTAATGGCAGATGCCTTCGAGTGTGGCAGGCGTAGTATCAGGTGGTTCATCTGGTTACTGTGTTTGACAAGCTCACACCTGTGCTTATTCAATGACACATCTATTTGCAGGTTGAGGGTAACCGTAAATGTGGAGTTGGGACTTTTAAAGGGCGGGATGCAGGGGCGGCCTTCAACTATTTTCAAAAAACTTGCAAGACTGCGAAAAAACCGCATCTTTGCTTAGGGCAGTATATGCCGAGCCGAAAAAACGATGAACGCTAAAAAACAATAAACGTGAGAGAGAGCCAGGCTCTCGGCTCAAACGCAATTCCTTCGCTGAACGAGTTCGTCCCACTAATGGCAGATGCCTTCGAGTGTGGCAGGCGTAGTATCAGGTGGTTCATAGGGTTACTGTGTTTGACAAGCTCACACCGGCATTTCAGAATGCAACCTGCATAAGCTGCACAGGCTTGGAACCCGCACTCAATACAAAATGACTTCTAAACCAGATCTTCTATCTGAAATTTCCTCAGTCGACTCATTAAGACACGCGTGGAGGCTTATGAACAAGAGCAACCAACGTTCACGGGGACCTTCACAAGTTACAATCAAATCTTTCGCAACCCATTTAGACAAGCATTTGGAACGCCTATCTAAGAGCCTTGTTGATGGAACCTTTAAGTTTTCCGCAGTTAGAGGTGCTACACTATCTAAGAAGGCAGGTAAGCCAGCAACTGCGCTAAATGCAGCGGATGCAGAAATAGAAAGACTTAACAACCTAAGGCCACTTAGGATACCAGATATACAAGATAGAATCATTCATAAGGCATTAGCGATACGTCTGGAAGCGCTACTTTCAGAAACTTTTAAGTTAGGTAACGAATGTAGCTTCGCTTATCAAAGCAAGATCGGTGTCGAGCATGCTATAGTTCAATTGGGTTTGTACTACAAAATGGGTTACAAATACATCCTTGAAGCTGATATCGTAAAGTTTTTCGACAACGTAGTTGCGGAAGATGTCTTAAAAAAAGTTAAGGTTGCTTTACCTGACACTACGATTGACAAGCTCCTAGACGGTGCTCTTAAGCAAGAGCTTAGCAACGTAGAAGAGTTAATGTCAAAGAAGGTTTATGAGAAATACTTCCAGGACTCTGAGAATGGCATTCCTCAGGGTAATGCCCTTTCGCCGTTGTTGGCAAACATCTACCTAAGTGATTTTGACCAGCGAATGCTTGAAGGTGGATATAAGATGGTCAGATATGCTGATGACTTTATAATACTCTGTAAGAGCATTGATGATGCTAAAAGTGCTTATGAGTTAGCTAAGGAAGAGCTTGAGGGCAAGCTTGGATTAACTCTACATCCTCTAAGAGAGATTAAAGGTGAAGGAGAGAAAGCCAGTATGATCAAAGACCCTCGTCAGCACAAGTTTAACTTCTTATCAATCAAGTTTGATGGAACTTCATTTACAGTAGAAGATGGTAAGGTAGCTAGCATAGTTGGAAAGCTTAAAACCCTTGCATGCAGAGAAGATTGCAATGCACTCTACCCACATGAGAAAGTTGGATTGTTTCAAGCGCTTAAAAAGGTCAGCAACGCCTTAGAAGGCTGGATTGCTTCATATGCCTTTGTTAATTGTGATGTACAGGTAGCGGAACTGGACAACCACGTTAACATTCAACTCTCTCGGCTATTTGAAAGCTATGGATTTGAACTTAAACCATCAAAGCTCAGGAAGACGGCAATTAAAGGCCACGCTAAAAAGCCATTGGGCTTAACTCCTGCTCAACGTGAGCTAAGTGGATTACCTAGTTGCATAAGCACACTTGAAAAAGCACGCCGAAACAGACTACCATTGAATGATTTACTTGATACACTTATCAAACAAGGAATTACTAACATCAAGAACTATAAGAGCGAAGGGGATACTGCTACCGAAAAAAAATCGGGGCTGTAGTGCCAGTACGGTCAGAACCTGAGCATCCATTAGCTCGAAGAGTTGTTTAAGCGAGTAAGGGATGCTCTGGATCTTTTAGGGTAGTTCCACCGTGCTATCGCAGGAAGATAGGTGTAATCCATTACCTAAGCTCATCACAACCGTACGCCAAGTTGCGTTACGCTTAACAAGCTTTTCAAGCACGTTACGCTTCACCATCCTTACGGCTGACTTGTCACACCGTTTGATGTTTGAGCAAAGTCATTACTTACGGTCGCTGCCCCTATCTTTTTACACGTTACGTTACCACTACACTCTTTAAAAAGGTAGTCGCGCCCCTATATTTTGCTCGCCTGCTGGTCATTCGGGCTTCCCAACTGTCACGGCTTTTGAATGCCCATGCACCACCCAAAGTCAAAAGCAGCGCCAGTTGCTTGTGGAAGCATACTGAGTGGTCGTACTAACGTACTGCCTCCACTCAGACCCGAACTCCACTCGCTGGGCGGCTTCGCTTCTTTCCTAGTCGAGAATTAAATTTATCTTTGTTAAATACACGTTAGTGAATGAAGAATTTCGATAGCAGAACCTATAGCATAAACGACTACCTTGAATGGTCAAATAACAATCAACTGGAGCTAAATCCAAAGTTCCAACGTAGATCCGTGTGGACCGATACCGCTCGTTCATTTCTTATGGATACAATCATAAGAGGCAAGCCGATACCAAAGGTGTTTATTAGGCAGAAGCTTAATATTCAAACACGGCAGTCTATAAGGGAGGTTGTGGATGGTCAACAACGACTACGGACGATACTTTCCTTCTTAAGGGATGGGTTTGTTATAAGTAAAAAGCACCATCCTCTATATGGAGGTCTATACTTCTCACAATTAGACAGGGTGGATCCTGATATACAAGGCTTCCTATTAAATTACGAGTTGTCAACTGACTTGTTGGTGAACATGCCTGACGCTGAAGTACTAGACATATTTAGTCGACTTAACTCTTATTCGGTGACCTTGAACGACCAAGAGAAGTTGAACGCTAATCATTTCGGCCCTTTTAAAACACTTGCTGACAGAGTAGCACATCAGTTCCATGAATTTTGGATTCGAAACAAGATACTTACTGATGCCGAAGTCTTAAGGATGGGGGATGTAACTCTAACAGCTGATTTGTTAATTGCTATGATAGAAGGAATCAAGAGTAAAAAGCAGATCAAGCCATATTATGCAACTTTCGAGAAGTCGTTTGACCCCTTACCTGAAGTATTAGAGGAGGACTTCGTAACGACGATTGATACCATTAAAGGATTGTTCGGTTCAGACCTGCGTTCAACGGAGTTTAGGAGAATTCATATCTTCTATAGTCTCTTTACTGCTCTTTACCATTTACAGCACGGACTGCGTAACATTAATCGGCCTGTCGTACCAATTGATCCTCATGACTACCCTAAGATAGCTTCGAAGCTTGAGCGAATTAACATTATATTTTCCGAGGACGCTTCTACTCAGCTTAAAGCTAGCGAAGCCGAGTTCTTAGAAGATAGCCGTAGAGCGACAACTGACACAACTGTACGTACACGACGAACAGAATTTCTTATTGACCTGATACTATCATAGTCACATGTCATTACAGGTGTCGCTTGATAGCTTTAGAGCATCTATTACCCTTATCAGGACCTATGTTAGTATTGCATTTCAGACTGATCCCGCAACAGGCCATTACATACTGACATCTGATCAACGTGAATTCATCACTGACTCGGCATTCCTAAAGGTGTTTATAGCATGGGAATCCTTTTTGGAAAGTGCTTTTAACAAATACATGTTGGGGATTGCGTCCATTAACGGGATTGTAATTGCAAGGCACGCATCACCAAGAGATGAAGTGCATGCAAATGATATGCTAATAGGTACACAGAAGTACGTCGATTGGACCCGTGGTGATGTAGTAGTAGCGCTCTCACGAATTTACTTTGATCCGGGTAATCCCTTTGAAGTAAACATTAACTCGCTGACATCTGACCTACAGGATTTGAAAACGGTAAGGAATTCTGCAGCACACATGTCCTCTACGACCAGTATTAAGCTAGATGCTTTGGCGACAAGACTCTTAGGCACAAGGGTGATTGGTGCCACTGTATCCAGTGTGATATTCGCTGTTGATCCAACGTCTACAACCAGTTCGACATTCTTTGATGTGTATCTTTCTAAGCTGGATGTTGCTGCCGAAGCCATTGCAAACGCATAGAGGGTGAATGACTTGATTGCAAATTACTAATTAGCCTAAACGCAAGTCACACAATCTTGCAATTAAACGCTAAGCTGATAAGCTTGGCGTTATTATTTTAATTGAGTTACTCTCTTCTCAAAGTTAGCCTCCCATCCGCACATAGTCGCTAACGCTTCAAGGTAGTATATCGTAATTGGGTATCCATTGTCATGGAGCCTCCAGCAATTACTCAATCTCCACCTTGCCTTAGTGCGTCTGTTCAGCGGTTCGCCTGTTCGAGAATTTCCTCGGATTAAACTTACTGCAATGACAGACATTAGACAACTACTTAAAGAGTTCGAATGCTTCGCTTACGGCCAATCGCTACACACAGCGTTTACAGACTTGTTAGATTGGACACTCATCCCCTTTAAACAATATCCTGATACCGCAAGTCAACAAGCAGCCTTCGATACATACCGCAACCATCCCAAAGTAAACCAACTAGTAAGGCTGATACAGTTGGTAGGCGAACTGTCAGAGGGCTTTTGTGACCCACTTGGTGAATTATATATGCAAGCAATAAGTAACGGACACAACGGCCAGTACTTTACACCTGAGCCAATGTGCGATATGATGGCTATAATGAGCGTAGGCAATCCTACAGATGGACAAAGCGTTGCTGATTGTGCTTGTGGTAGTGGTAGGATGCTACTTAGTGCAGCAAAGATCAACAGGCATCTTAAGCTTTACGGTGCAGACCTTGATATTACTTGCTGCAAGATGGCTTTGCTTAACCTGCTGCTTAATTCTTTACAGGGTGAAATAGCCCATATGAACTCATTAAGTAATGACTTCTACAGAGGCTACAAGGTGCAAACCACATTGGTTAATAGTTACCATATGCCTTACTATGTTGAGTTTGAAGAGCCTGAGCAAAGCTACATATGGCTTAAGCCTGTTAAGAAAGCTGCAACTAAGTTTAATAAGCCATTTGAGCCCGTAAGAGCTTCGCAGTCTATTAATGGTGTCCAAGGTAGCTTGTTCTAAGCCACCAAGCTTAAAGTGTTCCTCCAATTGTCTACATTCGTAGTGATACATACCGAATGAGCATATTCAATTCACCACGATTAAGAGAGAGGAAGCAGGGGCTAGCGTCGTTTGCAGAGCTAGCTAAGGATAAAAGCAGGTGCTTTATTATCCACTATTCCTGCGAATCCTTTGTAACCTTACATGGTAGAACGCCAAGAGTTACGTCAATTTGTATTAAGAGCTTAGGTACAGCTCAAACAATTTCGTTCTCCATCCACTTACAGGCTCAATTCGCTCGTCAAGGCTTTGACAGTCTTAGTGACGGCGACTATGATACCTTAGAAGTTGCGATGCTATCTGAATTCTCAACGTTCGTCAAGAGGCATTCAGGTTATAGATGGATTCACTGGAATATGCGAGATTCAAACTATGGATTTGAAGCTATCAACAATCGCTTGCGTATCTTGAATGGAGATACATTTGATATTGATGATGACCGCAAGTATGACTTTCCTCGAATGCTTGGGCTTATATACACCTATGGTTATGAAGCAAATAGGCCTAAGGGTAGATTACTGAACTTGGCTGAGCGTAATAACATAAGTACGATAAACGCTTTAACTGGTTCAGAGGAAGCAACAGCATTTGACAATAGACAATACCTTCAGCTTCATATGTCTACCTTGAAAAAGGTGGACGTTATCGAAAGCATTTTCCAACGAACTGAAGTAGGAGAGCTTAAAGTAAATGTAGATTGGAAAACAATCTATGGAACTTCACTAGTAGGCATTATTAATGTAGTGAACGAAACGCCTTGGTTGCTTGCCATTGTAAGCGTGATAAGCTTAATCGCAGGAGCTGCCCTAGAACCGATAATACAGCGCCTGTTCCATACGGCATAAATGAAACGTAATGAGTTTACCTAAGCACGAAAACCTATCAGTTAATCGACTTGCTGCTTGCTTCAACAATACCTCAGCAACCTATAAATTCTACTGGTTCTTATCTATCCTACAAGCTGTCGAGAGTGGTTTAACTATCATAAGCAAGCGAGAACTATTTGCTGGTATGGTTTCAAACGCCTGGTATACGGTTAACTACTTCCATGTGTCGTTCGGCAAGCAAGACAAGCTTCAAAGGGCGATTGAAGCTCTTATTGATTTCGAGGGAATGGAAGTAGATGCTAATTTAAAGGTGGTTAAAGAGCGACTGATGCAGACCGATAACAAAGCAACGGTTGCAGAGCTTAATTACTTCAATAGCCAAGTGCCTCATTGGTTCTTAGCGCCTTGGTTCCCTAAAGCAGATAGAGTAGAGATTTATAGCGGGTCTAACGACTACCTTAATGACTGCTTATACTCATTGAGTAATGATAGCCTAACGATCAATCCTAACTGGATTCATTACCTTACAACCAACGCAAGGGTGTTGAAAGACTTCTGCTATTGGAATCTTACGCTTTACTTGCAAACTAAGAACCCTAATGTACCTGACATAGCAGGTAAACTCATTAGGCCAGCGCTAAGAAACAGTTTAAGAGATCAGCGCGTGAACTTTTGGAACGTGGTAATAAATGAAATCGGCTCGATCGATTGCATATATACAGGTAAGCGTTTAACTGTTGGCGACTACGCCGTTGAACACTTCGTTCCATTTGCGTTCGTAGCTCACGATCTTATATGGAATCTTATACCTGCCGACATAGCATTTAACTGTAGTAAGAGCGACAAGCTACCTAGGCTAGACACTTACTTTGAGCCATTCTACAGACTACAGGCTACTGCAATAGAAATCGTGCAGCATGTTAACCCTAAGAATAAGTACTTAGAGGATTACTTAACCATTCTACCTGAACTCACCATGTTTACTAATAATAACAACCGCGCCAAGCAACGGTATAGGGAGCAACTGCAACCACTTCTTACTATTGCAGCTAACAACGGCTTTGAATACCTTAGCTTATAACTGTTTCAAGCTACCTGCGTCTGTCAATTGTAATTTGAACATGTTCGTTTGACATACCCATTGTGCCTAACTATCTTTACTAGCATAAGATACTTAGTTTATGAATCTAGATATTACATACAGGGCCGCGAAAGGGAATGCTAGCCGGATGATCAAGCAGGCAAACAATCAACAACTACAAGATACGCAGTTCGCAGAAACTGTGCGCCTACACTCTTCGATTAAGGCGCCAAAAGTTGAAAGGGATAAGCTCAAGGTAGAAAGCGGCATTCATACTGTTCGAAACGGTGATACACCCTTTGGTAGCGGATATAAATCGGGTGACCAGCTTAATGCTGTAAGTTACACAGTACCATTGAGTGGCGACAAATCGCTACTTGAAGCTGTGACACCTGTTGATGGCCGTAATTCATGGATAGATGAAGCAAACAACTTACGCTTTAGATATTTGACTGACAAGTCAATTACGGGGAACGAAACCCTGGTTAAGGAATTGAAAGATACGGCAGAAGGCTACATCACTAAGGTAGAACAAGCTTACGAAACAGTTAAGAGCGAGATAGAGAGCTTTAACACGGATACTCTAAAGAACTACGTTTTGGAAACGCTCTTAGCTGAGTCTGGCAGAAGGGAGACGGAAAGTTCTACTCTCAAGAACTTAAATCCGAACACTAGTAACTAGTCGAACTTTCAGGCTTAGTTGATATGATTAACAAACCAGGCTCCGTAGCTTGGTGTTTCACGGCATCGGTTCAAAGCTTTAGAACAAATCTTTCTGTCAAGTTGTTATTAGCACTCACTATAACCCATTGATATGAAGAAGCTACTTACAATGTTCGCCATGCTAATGATAGGCATGAGTACAGCCTTAGTTCAGGCACAGACAAAGAAAACCACCCAAGTAGTAACGACTACTAAGGCACACACTAAGAAGGACGGTACAGCTGATAAACGTTATAAAGAAAATAAGGCCAGTAGTTCAACTACAGTTGTAGGGCCTACTAAGAAAGATGGAACAGCCGATATGCGCTATAAGGCAAACAAGTCAACTGTTAAGAAGGTAACGCCAAAAAACTAAACACAAACGCCAGGCTTCACAGCTTGGCGTTATTGCGTTACAGAGGTTGTAGAACAAATGCTATTCATTGCAGAAGCTTGTCCAAAGTGCATCTAATTGCTTACCACAAGCCCACCAAAGCAGCGTTATACAATACGAACGCACTGCATTCGCAATGCGAATACACTGTATTCGTAAATCGAAAAGCATGGAATTGCTTGATAACCTCAAGCAGTAAGAATTAGTACAACACTGGCGAGATGGGCCGTTTGAACCCGTAAGGTCATCAATAATATTTATTGCCATAGGGGTAGCTAGCCTTGAACAGGCTGCTCAGAAATTTGTTATATACCAAACAGGTCGTTGGAATTAGGTAACTCGTAGTGACCTCAACTAAGGCTTAGTCCGTGTTCCAGGCATCAAGGCCTATAAATGGAATCAAAGCTCTGACGGTACCTACTTGTTGAATATATTTCAGGTTGAGCGAATTATTAGCTGCGCTAGGTTACAAGACCTGTCAAAAGGATTAATCTCAACCGACCTGTTTCATAGAACCTTTAGACAATGGATATAGCAAAGAAGTATTCTTACTTCATCGGTATTGATGTATCGCGTGATAAGCTTGATTGCGCAGTTATGAACGGTAGAAAGTTAGTAAGCCATACCGTAATTCCAAATGAACTTAAAGCGATACGAAGCTTCCTTAAGGACATCAAGCAGCTTCCCAAGTTCACAATTGGAAAGTCTTTATTCGGACTAGAACAAACAGGTATCTACACCAGTCACCTTTTGAATGCGTTGAAGCGCTTCAAAGGAAATGTTGTGTTAGAAGATGCCTTGCATATAAAAAGTTCTTTGGGTAAGATGAGAGGCAAATACGACAAGCTGGATGCCATCCGTATTGCAACCTTCTTGTACAAAACTAAGGAAGAAGCGAGGTTGTGGGCACAACGTAGACCCATCATTGACAAGTTAGCTCACCTCTCAAGCCTTAGGTTTAGATTAATCGGTTTAAGCCATGCCATACGTATTCCACTCAAGGAACAAACCGGCTTTTTAGACCCTGCAATTGTCACCACTATGACGAGTCTATGTAGCAATAGCATGTTGGCATTAAAGAACGACATTGACGAGGTTGATAAAGCAATCATAAGCACCGTTAAAGAGGACGAACGAACTAAGCGCTTATTTGAAATCATAACATCTGTGCCAAGTGTAGGGCCAGTTACAGCAGTTCAAATCATCATCACGACAAATGAATACAAGGACATTACTGATCCAAAGAAGTATGCATCATATGCTGGTGTAGCTCCTTTCAGAGATGAGTCGGGTATTGTAGTCGGAAAGGCTAAGATATCATCCTTAGCAAACAAGCGGGTGAAGACCCTTTTACATATCTGTGCTATTTCTTCAATCTCCTACCAATCCGACTTCAAAGCATATTATCAACGGAAAACAAAAGACGAAGGCAAATCTAAGATGTCTGTCCTCAACGCCGTCCGTTACAAAATCATACTAAGAATATTTGCCTGCTTAAACCAAGATCGTGTCTACCAAAAGGAGTACGTTCGCGCATCTGCACGACAAGTCGAACCTACTGGTTAATGCAATTGTTGAAATGGCGTTACCAAACTAGGGTACAAGTCAGGTACTGATTTGATGTGAAAGATACAGATGATGAGTGTTTGTTTTATAGGTTGATAGCACTCTAACGAGGATATAAGGTTGGCAATGGGAAGGGGGTGTTGTTCAGTGATTAACGCAAAGTTAGGCAACAGGAACAACACGTTTCAAGGAACTACGGCATAAACACCACCCTACGCACCGCCTTACATTTATTCCGTTCCTCCTTGACTTAGTTAGCTCCTTAGCCTATGTGTTTGCTTATTAACTAAACAACATAAGTATCATGAGTACACAATCCCTTGAAAAGAGTACTGCCGACGATAGGCAGTTCGACTACCAGCCAATTCCATTAGAACGGGTCAGTATGCGCCAAAAAGTGCGCCAAGCCATGCGCCAAACAGCACCAAGCTGAACAATTTATGTAACTTGCAACAGTGTAGTATTATAGCTATGCCATTAACTTAATTTAATTAATTCAATTCAAAAACCGCATTTACAGCTTGTATACGCAGATTAAGGCATAAAAAAAGCCCCTTAGTTATACTAAGGAGCTTCTCTCGCTTGTGCGCCCACCTGGGCTCGAACCAGGGACCAAAAGATTATGAGTCTTCTACTCTAACCAACTGAGCTATAGGCGCAGGAACTTGTTTTGTTTCCGGGTGCAATTTTACATATTTGCGGGCAAATAGCCAAACACAATATGCAAAATATTAAAAACATCATTTTCGACTATGGTAACGTTATTTTCAGCATAGATTTTGCCCGTGTACAGCAGTCTTTAAAGGAATTGGGTATCAGTAATGTAGATGAATTTTATGGGCATTTACAGCAAGACCCCATCTTTGATGCTTTTGACCGCGGACAAATTTCTGCGGGTCAGTTTCGTGACCGCATACGCGAAAAAAGTGGAAACCCAGAGCTCACCGACAATGAAATTGACGGAGCATGGAATAGTATATTGATTGGAATTGCCGATGGAAACCATGATTTGTTGCTCAAATTAAAAGGGAAATATCGGACTTTTCTGTTAAGCAACATTAATGAAATTCATTTCAGTTACATTATGAAGTATCTTAAAGATGAATATAGTTTCGACAACAATGACCACTTGTTTGAGAAAGTGTACTACTCGCACTTTACCGGAATGCGCAAACCGGAGCCTGCAATTTTTGAGAAAGTATTAAAAGAAAATAACCTTAACCCGGCCGAAACCTTGTTCGTAGATGATAGTCCGCAACATTTAGCAGCAGCCAAGGCTCTGGGTATACAAACATTCTTGATGACCGCCCCAGACACTATTCAGGCTTTTGCTCAACGTGAAGGGTTAATTTAGAAAGTCCACTTTTAGAACTTGTAAAAGTGCATCGTGAAATATCCAGCTTAAAAATACATCACTTGCATATGCTTGGTAAGCATATGCAAGTGATTAAATGAAGCCGAAGATATGTTGGAAAACTGGGAAACTTTACAGTCCCCTGCGCTTACGTTCTTTACTAATTAAGCCAAGTTCACGGCTTGTTTGGCCGGCTATAGAAGTGTTTTCCTGCGCACGGCGAAACAGGTATGGCATTACCGCCTTTACGGGTCCGTAAGGTACATACTTAGCTACGTTGTAACCGGCATTAGACAGGTTAAAACTCAGGTTATCGCTCATGCCCAATAATTGCGAAAAATAAACATGAGGGTGATTATGCGGAACATTCAATTCGTCCAGCAGATCGGCCAGCAAACGGCAACTTTCTTCACTATGAGTACCGGCAACCATGGCTATGCTTTCTACGTTGTTCACGCAAAAGCGCACGGCTTCGTTATAATCACGGTCACTTGACGCTTTATTGGGCTGTATGGGCGATGGGTAGCCCATTTCCTGCGCCCTTTTACGCTCTTTTTCCATGTAGGCACCTCGTACAATTTTTACGCCTAATAAAAAGCCTCCGGTACGGGATAAATCAAAATCAAGTTTTAACGATGCGAGTTTATCGTGGCGATAAAGCTGATACGTATTATAAACAATAGCTTTCTGCTGGTTAAATCGTTGCATCATACTCAATGCTAAATGGTCAATGGTCTTTTGAATCCAGCTTTCTTCGGCGTCAATCATAACCGGTATGCCAGCCTGGAATGCATTTTGGCAGATAGCTTTTACCCTATCCTGCACCTTCTGCCATTCTTGTTCTTCGGCAATAGTTAAACTTTGCCCTGTATCCAGCTTTTCTAATAACCCAAAACGCCCTACACCAGTTACTTTAAAAACAGTAAGCGGTATGGCCGCATCACCAGTGGCACGTTCAATAGTGCGTATAATTTCGTCTCGCGTATGGTCAAATACATGCTCATGCTCTTCGCCTTCTACGGAGTAATCTAAAATAGTTCCTACCCCGCCTTGTTGCAAATTTTTAATCGTACCGGCACACTCAGCAATAGTTTCGCCACCGCAAAATTGCTTGAAGATTGTGGCCTTAATAACACCTTTTATGGGCAGGCCAATGTTCAAGGCAAAGTTGGTCATGCCCGGCCCTATCTTCACTAAAAAATTATTATTGATGGCTTTAAACAACCAATACGCGCGATTCAAATCGGCATTATTGGCATGACGAAAGGCTATTTCTGTATTTTCGAAAGATAAATTACCCCTATGGGGCTGAGTGGAATTATTTTCAGCTAACATTGCGCAAAATTAGAAATTCAATCTATATAACTCATTTTCTGCTTCAATAGTTTATTTTTGTCAAATCATGATCGAATTTAAACTAAACGGCGAGTTTATCCCTCTAATACAATTGTTAAAGGCTACAGGTTTAGTTTACACCGGAGGCGAAGCGCAAATTGTAGTTACCGAAGGTGAAGTAAAGTACAATGGCGAAGTTGATTACCGCAAACGCTTAAAAGTAAAAAAAGGCGATGTAGTTGAGTTTCGCTCGAAAAAGATCATAGTGATTTAATTTTTTATGGATACGATTAATAGTATAGACTACCCCGTCTATTTTACCGATACCTTAACCGAACTGGTTAACTTAATAGAAAAAGGCAATTATTCACGTTGCTTTGTTTTAACAGATGAATATACAAGCGTACATTGTTTGCCGCTGCTGCAAATGTACCTGAGCGCTGCCGATAATTATGATTTAATTGAAGTAAGCGCCGGAGAAGAAAGCAAGACCATTGAATTTTGTGAAGGCATTTGGAACACGCTGATTGATTTTGGTGCCGACCGCCATGCGCTCATGATCAATTTAGGTGGGGGGGTTATTGGCGATATGGGGGGCTTTGCGGCCTCTGTTTATAAACGCGGGATAGATTTCGTCCAGGTGCCCACTACACTGCTTTCGCAGGTAGATGCATCTGTAGGTGGTAAAACCGGTATTGATTTTAATAATCTGAAAAATATCTTAGGCACCTTTACCTCACCAAAAGCAGTATTTATTGAGCCCGCATTTTTAGAAACACTGCCACCAAGGCAAATTCTCTCAGGTTATGCAGAAATGCTGAAGCATGGTTTAATACAAGATGCCGCCTACTGGAATTTATTGAAAGTGCAAAATATAGGTGTAGCACCACCGGCTGAGTTGGTGTATCAATCAGTAGTTATTAAGAACAAGGTGGTAGTGGCAGATCCTTTTGAAAAAGGTTTCCGTAAGTGCTTAAACTTTGGGCACACTGTTGGCCATGCAGTAGAAACCTACTCGCTGCAAAATGACAAGGTACATTTAACTCACGGCGAAGCCATAGCTATAGGAATGATCTGCGAAGCTTGGCTCTCGCACAAAAAAGCCGGTTTAAGCGCCGAAGAACTTGACGAGATTAGCACGGTACTAACCGGTCTGTATCCGAAATATGAAATAGATGATTCCTGCTACAGCTTGTTGCATAACTTGATGAAAACCGACAAAAAGAATCAGAACGGTTTAATTAACTGTACGTTGCTTAACAAAATTGGTCAGTGCAGCATAGACCACATATGCACTGAAGAAGAGCTTTGCCAGAGCCTAAGTTACTATAAGGGACTTTAAACTATAGTGGATGGGAACCCTGCTTATTGCGTAAACAGTGTTTCCATCCTTACTACTTCCTCTTCACTTACCAAAGGTAACTGTACAAAAAAGCTTGAACCGCTTACCGAATCGGATTCAAACCATATCCGGCCATTTTGCGCCTCGGTAAACTCTTTACATAATACCAGGCCTAACCCTACCCCCTTTTCGTTAGATGTACCGGCTGTTGAGTCCGAATTAAGATAAAAGATGTCTGTAGAAAGTTTCACAGGCTTGCCGGTACCACTATCTTTCACCATAAAGTGACATAAATCATCGTGTCGTTGCGCACTAAAAATAATGCGTCCGCCGGGTGCTGTAAATTTAATGGCGTTGTTAATTAAATTACGAATAACCAGTTGAAGCATGTCGCCGTTAGCAACAACTTCCAGCTTTGGATCTATAGAAATCTCCAACCTGATATTTTTACTCTCGGCAATCCGTATAAAAAGCAGCATTGGCGACGACAACAACTGATAAACATTGTAGGGGGATAGCTTGAACGACAAGCCTTGCATCTGGCTTTTAGACCACGATAGCACGTTGTTCAATAAATCGAGTGTGCTGCGGGTAGATTGCAACAAATCACTGTTTATTTTGAAACGCTCATCTTCACTAATATCTACCACAGTAAGCAGTTCGAGGTAGTTCTGAATATTGCTGAGCGGCGCCCTCAGGTCATGAGATATAATCGAAAACAACTTATTCTTCTCTTCGTTGAGCAACCGCATCATTGCGGTTTTCTGTTCGGCCGATTTACGTTCCGACTCGTAATTACGCCTTATAAGGTAAAAGCTGAATAGCGCAACCGCCACTACCGTAAAGTAAGCCGAAGTAATATCTACATAACGGTTAACTTCTTCATGATAGGCATTGGGTACTAATTCAGGGAAAGAATATTGTAAATAGTGCAAGCCCGAAACGATAATTACATTGGTAATAACCCACACCCAGTACTGGCTTACAGGCACAATAGCCACCATCATGACCATAGTTAATATAAAGAAAATATCGGTTGGGCCGTTTATGCCTGAGTTTAGAAAGAACACCGCTATAAACATTAGATCACCCGCAATACAAAAGATAAGCATAGCCAGCATGGTTTTGCGTTTTACTCTGGACAGGTAGTATAACGTTGCAAATAAAGCACCCACTAATGCACTTACCACCGCCACCCAAGGCAGCCCCACCATATAATTAAGCGGCACGTTGTAAGCAAGTGCCAGCACAGATATGAGGCAAATTGAATGAAATATACGCGTTGTAAGCGGAAACTGTGACACAGAACCATTTAGGCTGTGCCATATATGGAACAAATAGGATTTAATCTTGGGCATTGATCAATTAGAGCCTTAAATGTAATTATATATAATTATTTGCCACAACTAATCGCGCACTTTATAGTGCAACTTAACCAATAACAGCAATTGCTTAATTTGCAAGAAACTAACAGTTACAATAAGTCACGAAAAAAAATAAAATTTGGTTTACGCATCTTTTTTAAAATTTTCTCTTGACAAATTAATTTTAACTTGTAAATTTACACCAACAAAAAACAATGATCAACAACAGCGCATTCGGTTTCGGTTTCTATTACTTTTACTTTAGCAGTAAGAGCCGGGCCTGATATGCACTAACAAAACATACAAAATCAGAAAGTCCCGGCCTAACAAGACCGGGATTTTTTGTTTAACAGCGGTTTATGAAAAATCAACAGCCAAAGGTGGCTATACAGGGTATTCGCGCATCGTTTCATGAAGAGGCGGCTTTCCGATATTTCGGTACCGATATACAAACGGTAGAGTGTGGCTCGTTCAAACAAACGTTCGAGGCACTGAAGAATAAAGAAGCCGATTATGTGGTAATGGCTATTGAAAATAACATTGCCGGCAGCATACTGCCTAACTACTCCTTGTTAATGAGCTACAACTTCCCTATTGTAGGCGAGGTTTACCTGCCCATACAGCTGCATTTTTTAACCCTGCCCGGCGTTAAATTTGAAGATATTAAAACGGTAATATCTCACCCCATTGCGTTACGCCAGTGTATTGATTTTATGGATGAATACCCGCACATTAAAGTAGTGGAAAGCAGCGATACCGCTGCCTGCGCCAAACGCGTACATGAGGAGCAATTGACTGATACGGCCGCTATTGCCAACAGCCTTGCTGCCCGCATATACGAACTTGAAGTAAAAGAGCGCCGTATTGAAAGTAATAAAAAGAACTTTACCCGTTTCCTGATCTTTACCAGCCACGAAAACGCTAAACAAGTTAAGGCTAACAAAGCCTCTTTATGTTTCCAGGTGAGCAATGAAGTAGGCGCTTTGGCCAAGGTTTTAAATGTACTGGCCGAACAGGAAATTAATATGAGTAAAATTCAAAGCATGCCTGTGCTGGGTAAACGCAACGAATACAACTTCTACCTGGATGTTGAGTGGAACCAGCCCAGCCAATACGACACAGCCGTAAGGCAGATACTTAACTATACTAAAAATTTTAATATACTGGGCGAGTATGAGCGGTATATGGAAGACGTGGTTAACGGTTCCTAGTTAATGGATCATAAAGAAAAACAGTAAATAACATAAACTAAAAACATTCAATCACCCTCATGGCAATGAACTATCAACCATGAACTATTAACAAAAATATGAAACTTGATCTTAAAATACAGCCGCTTAGCTCTTGGATAACTGCTAAGGCCCAACCACTGCTTATTGCCGGTCCTTGCAGCGCCGAAACCGAAGAACAACTGGTAGCCACTGCGCATTTGCTGGCAGCTACTGGTAAAGTAACCGCCCTGCGCGCAGGCATTTGGAAACCTCGTACCCGCCCTGGTGAGTTTGAAGGTATTGGCAGTATTGGTTTAGAATGGTTAAAACGTGCAAAAGCCGAAACCGGTTTGCCAACTGCCGTGGAAGTAGCTACCGCCAAACACGTAGAGGAAGCTCTAAAAGGTGGTGTAGATATCCTTTGGATAGGTGCACGTTCAACCGCTAACCCATTTACCGTACAAGAAATTGCCGATGCATTAAAAGGCGTAGATATTCCGGTAATGATCAAAAACCCGGTTAACCCTGATCTTTCTTTATGGATAGGCGCCTTAGAGCGCGTTAACAATGCAGGCATTACCAAATTGGCGGCTATTCACCGCGGTTTCTCATCATACGAAAAAACAGCATTCCGTAACGAACCGATGTGGGATTTGGCCATCAACCTGAAAACCCATGCGCCAGAATTGCCTATTATTTGCGATCCAAGCCATATTTCGGGTAATCGCGAGCTGATTCCATACGTGTCGCAAAAAGCCTTGGATATGGATATGCAGGGTTTAATGATAGAATCGCACATTGACCCGTCTGTAGCATGGACCGATGCTAAACAACAAGTAACCCCAGCTGCTTTAGTTGAACTGATTGACCGCCTTACTCTGCGCAAGCCGGAGGTAGTTAACAAAGATGTAAAAGATAAACTGGCCGACCTTCGCGATAACATTGATAAAATTGACGACCTGGTAATTGCCAAGCTTGCCGAACGCATGAAAATTGTAGAACAAATTGGTAACTACAAAAAGGATAACGGCATTACTATTTTACAAGTGAACCGTTGGGATGAAATTTTGCAAAAACGCACCAACTATGGTAAAGCACTTAACTTAAACCCGGAGTTTACCGAGAAACTTTTAGAATTGATTCACGGCGAATCTATCCGTAAACAAACCGAAATTATGAATAAAGGTCAGGGTAATGCCCCCGTTCAGGAGCAGTTAACGCATTCTTAGTAGTACTACTTCTTTATGTCATTGCGAGCGGTAGCATGGCAATCTCACACGCAAGGTAACCCAAGCGCATGAGATTGCCACGTCGCTATTGCTCCTCGCAATGACATTTCTTTAATTTCCATTACCTCCATGTCAAAAAACATAACGGTTAGCCGTAACAACAAAAAAATAAACGCCACTATTCAACTCACCGGCTCCAAAAGCGAGTGCAACCGGGCACTGGTTATTGAAGCGCTGAGCAAAGGAAAGGTAAAGGTTACTAACGTATCTGATGCTGCCGATGCGGTAACCCTGGCGGGAATATTAAGAAATGTTGCCAGTTCTCAGTTGTCAGTTACCGGTGAAAACCCATTACAGACAACAGACAACGGCCCACAGACAACCGATATTGGTCCGGCAGGTACAGCCATGCGTTTTTTAACGGCACATTTCACCTTGCAAAACGGCGAAGTACTGCTAACCGGCACCGAGCGTATGAAACAGCGCCCCATCGGCATTTTGGTTGATGCACTAAGAACTTTAGGCGCTAACATTAGCTATGCTGAAAACGAAGGATACCCTCCCCTGCAAATAAAAGGTGGTTTTGAGCAGTTGACTGATAATATTACCATTAAAGGTGATATAAGCAGCCAATACATTACAGCACTATTACTGATTGCAAACAGCCTACCCAAAGGATTAAATCTACATATCGATGGTGAGCTGACCTCCCGCCCTTATGTGGAGATGACTTTGAGTATGTTACAGCAAGCCGGCATTCAGCATCAATGGACCGATAACGTCATCAGCATTGCGCCGCAGGAGTTCCAGGAAACAAATATTTGGGTAGAACCCGACTGGAGCGCTGCTTCTTACTGGTATGCTGTTGCTGCCCTGGCCGACGAAGCCGAATTATTTCTACCAGGCCTGACTTCTTACAGCCTGCAAGGCGACAGCGTAATTACCGAATTGATGGCCAATTTTGGTATCACCTCCCAATTTAAAGATGGCGGTGTTTATTTGAAAAAAGAGCCTAAACCCATCATCCGTAAGATATTCGACCTTAAATCGTGTCCCGATCTGGCTCAAACGCTCATTGTAGTGTGCGCGGCCTTAGGTCATGATGCAACCTTTACAGGCCTCGAAACCCTTAAAATTAAGGAAACCGACCGCATTGCTGCCTTGCAAAATGAGTTAGTAAAAATGGGCGTACGCCTCACCGAAAAGGGTATGGTATATAAATTAGATTGTAGTCATAAATTCATCCCCGAACGTATGACCGTAAAGACTTACGAGGATCACCGAATGGCTATGGCCTTTGCCCCGCTTGCATTGGTTATTCCACAGGTAGAAATTGAAGATGCTGAAGTGGTTAACAAATCATATCCAGCATTTTGGGATGATTTTGAGAAGGCTGGGTTTATACTATCTAAGTAACATCCAATGTCATGCTGAGCTTGTCGAAGAATTCGCCGCTTTGCTAAGGCTTCGACAAACTCAGACTGACATCAACAAACAGGAATCACTTATCTTTTGAACCCTCGAGCCTGCTTTCACTTCGGTGTTGCTTGTAAATCTTTTCTAACACCGGCGAAGGGTGTTTAATTAAAAAGATGCCGGTGCCATATTCACGGGAAAGTTTGTTGTCCACTCCACCTACCCTCTTATAACTTTCTACCACTGGCTTTAAGTCGCTTACATCGTTATCGTCACTTACGTAAATGATGTAATCTGCCTTCAAGCTTTCCGGTGCCCAAAGGGCGAAACTGCTGTTCAGGCAAATTGCCTGGGGCAAATTATATTTCTTTTGGTAAGTGGCTAAAGCACCGGCTTCGCCGTAGTTGTCGGCAAAAATTACAGTATGCTTTTGTTGCTCTGGTGACAGGGCACGGTAAGCAGCCGCGGTCTTAGCAACCATTTCATCCCAGCCTAACATATCTGCGTAATCTTGAGTGAGAGGGTGCTGTTTTTGGTCTTCCCAGGTCACTGTAAAGCGCATAAAATGTGCGTGCCGGCGGTAATACCCAATAAGATCAAGGGTTTGATTAAGTGTTAATATGGGCAGCGCTATAGGAAGCAGAAGTAAATTGGGTAGTATTAAAAGCAGAGGAACTGCCAAACGGAGCAGGTAATTTTTTAACAAAGTTGATATGCCGTATCCGCCAGCGGCAAATAGCATAGGGTAAGCCGCCAGCAGGTAATAAGCCTTGCCGTTCATTTTTAGTAAGAATGCGAACACCAATATATAAGCAAAGGCTAAAAAGCGGTATTTACTAAGCGATTTGTGAAAGAGCATGTAGCCTAATCCTGTAATCCAAACTATAAAAGAGGCACCGTGCATTAAAAACTGTTGTATAATGAAATCGGCTGGTTTCACATAATCTAACTGTTGCTTTTGCAACATACTCATATGCGTAGCCACCGGCCAATGGTGCAGGTATTGCCAAATGACATTAGGCAAGAAAATAAGGGTAGAAATTGCAATAGTAATCAGCATCTCCCTGCGCCATAGAAGCCCGCGTTGAGGAGTAAGCAACATACCTAACAGCAAGGCCCCTGCAAAAAAGCCCATGGTATATTTCGTAAGCAAGCCTAAACCTATTACCGCGCCTAACCAATACAGATAGTGAGGCTGATTGGTATTCACATACTTAACTGATAAATAGGCAGCTACTAACCACCACAATTGATCGAACACCACCGGCTGAAACAGGTACCCACTTGCTGCCATTCCAGGAGAGAAAATAACGCACAAACAAGCCAGCGCTATGGCAAAGCGTCTCCCGCCAAACTCTGTTACCAATAAGCCGGTAAACCATACCATTAAGGCACTGGCTATGGCGGGGAAAACACGGGCCGCCGCTACCGATGAGCCGAACACGGTAGTGCTGATTTTAGCCAGTAACGCAATAAACGGCGGTACCTCCATGTAGCCCCAGTCCAGGTGATTGCCTAAAACCAGGTGCAGCATTTCATCTCGGTGAAAACCAAAGTGATTGATAGCCAGCAATAACAGCAAAGCTTTTAGTGCAACAAAGCAGCCGATAAAAGGCACATATGCTTTAGCAGAAATTTTTTGTGATGTAAGCATGATAGGTTTGGCTTAAAATTAAACAACTATTTGATAATTTGCTCCCGTCTACTCAATCTCTATGAAAATACACATCAAAAATATGGTTTGCCACCGCTGTAAGCTTGCCGTTGAAAACGAGTTGCAGCAAAGCGGCTATCATCCGCAGCAAATTGAGTTGGGCGAGGTAACAATTGAAGAAGAATTAAATCATCAACAGTTAGAAGCGTTAAACGGTCGCCTCAGGCATTTAGGATTTGAGTTGATAGACGACCGCAAAGTCAGGCTGGTAGAAAAAATCAAGAACGTCATCATACAATTGGTGCATCACAGCAATGATACGTTAACGGTCAACCTTTCCAGCTACTTAGCCAATCAACTGCATTATGATTATAATTACCTAAGCAACCTTTTTTCTGAAGCTGAAGGCACTACTGTTGAGAAATATTACATCAGCCAAAAAATAGAAAAAGTAAAAGAGCTGCTTATTTATGATGAACTTACCCTAAGTCAGATTGCCTATCGCATGGGTTATAGCAGCGTAGCTTACCTGAGCAGCCAGTTTAAAAAGGAAACAGGATTAACGCCCAGCCATTTTAAGCATATAAAAGACAATAAGCGCCGCAATATATAGGAACTGTAAATTTCGAAACATCATATCCAAATTGTATAAAGTTACAGGGCTTAACGGCTGTATCTTTGTGATATAAATAATACAGTTATGAAACATACTTATCAAGTAACCGGAATGACCTGTTCCGGTTGTCAATATAAAGTGCAGCACCTTTTGGGCAAGGTAGAGCATGTGCAAGAGGCGATTGTAGACTTAGCCAATGGCGAAGTAACCGTGGAAATGGATAAACACATTAACACGCCAACGTTGCAAGCGGCCTTAAAAGACTACCCTAAATACCAGCTAACCGATGCACATGCCATAGCCAGCCCCATTAGCAGCAATATGGAAGCCGAATCCAAATCGTGGTTTGAAACTTATAAGCCTATTGTGCTCATCTTTGCCTATGTGTTCACCGTTTCCATAATTGCTGGTTCTACCGTACTGGGCTTTGATGAAATGGTGGCTATGCGGGTATTTATGGCCGGCTTCTTTTTAGTGTTCTCCTTTTTTAAGCTATTAAATTTAGAGGGCTTTGCCGATAGTTACGCCATGTATGATGTGATTGCCCGTAGGTTTAAAGCATGGGGATATATATATGCGTTGATCGAATTGGGATTAGGCATTGCTTATGCCGCCAACTTTAACCCGGTAGTAACCAACGTTGTTACTTTACTGGTAATGGTAGTTAGCATTATTGGCGTACTGAAAAGCGTGCTTAACAAAAAGGCTATTAAATGTGCCTGCTTAGGTGCCGTATTTAATTTACCTATGAGTACCGTAACCATTATTGAAGACGGACTGATGATAGCCATGAGTGCAGTAATGTTATTCAGCCTATAACAAATTACAGTAAATGGCAGTTCAGCCTTCCCTTATTAACAGATACAGGCAACTTTTAAACGAAGTGTTACCAGCATCGTTTACCCAACCTGTACGCCACAACCATTGCTTCAACCGAATTGTATTAGACTGGCTATTCAGCGATATTTGGTATAATCATCTTGACAAGTCAAAAACCGCCATTAGCCAGTTGAACGACGAGCAGTTGTGTAGGATGATTGAAAGAATGCAGCTATGGTTAAAGCAACCGGAGGTGTTGTTTGAGGATAATAAGCTGTCGCTGGCTTACCGAAGGAAAGCCTAACAAAGCTTTTCTCACTGATGAATCACCGTCATTATTGTGCGAAACAATCCCTGCGTCGATTAGTCAGGCCGCTATCTATCGTGCAGAGATTGCTTCGTACCTTGAAATAACATGTTGGTAAAGCTAATTACAATTTAGCAGTCTTATTCCTCAACCAATGGTCGGCCAGCACCAGTGCGGCCATGGCTTCTACAATAGGCACGGCGCGTGGTACAACGCAAGGGTCATGGCGGCCTTTACCTTGAATCTGGGCGGCATTGCCTTCGGCATCTACCGTGTTTTGATTGGTCATAATAGTGGCTACAGGTTTAAAAGCCACCTTAAATTCGATAGGCATGCCATTACTTATACCACCCTGTATACCGCCCGAATAGTTGGTGATGGTTTTCACCTGCTCTTCTGTACCTTTAATAAATATATCGTTATGCTCCGATCCCAGCATTTCGCTGCCGGTAAAACCCGAACCATATTCAAAACCGTGTACGGCGTTAATGCTCAGCATGGCTTTACCCAAATCGGCATGTAGTTTATCGAATACGGGCTCACCTAAGCCCACCGGACAATTGGTAATAGTACAACTTACCTTACCGCCAATGGTATCGCCCTGCTTACGTATTTCGTCTATCCGGGCTATCATTTCTTCGGCCGTTGCCGGGTCGGCACAGCGTACAATATTTGCTTCACGGATAGCTATAAAATCTTCGGCCGATTCGATGCTGATGTTTGGCGCCTCAATCTTACCCACACTACTAACATGCGCAAGAACTTCAATTCCTTGCGATTTCAGCAGCAATTTTGCAATAGCACCCGCAGCCACCCGTGCAGCCGTTTCGCGGGCCGATGAACGCCCTCCGCCCCTATGATCGCGAATGCCATACTTGTGGTGGTAAGTATAATCGGCGTGCGATGGGCGAAACACATCGGTATTATGGCCGTAGTCTTTAGAACGCTGATCTTCATTTGGGATGAGCATGGCTATGGGCGTACCAGTGGTCATACCCTCAAAGGTACCTGATAAAATTTGCACAGTGTCCGCTTCCTTGCGTTGCGTAGTGATTTTAGATTGGCCAGGTTTACGCTTGTCGAGTTCAGCTTGAATATAATCTAAGTCTATAGTTAAACCAGCGGGACATCCGTCTACAATTACCCCTATAGCCACGCCATGCGATTCGCCAAAGGTTGTGATCTTAAATAGTTGTCCGAAAGAATTGCCTGCCATGATTGATTGATTTTGATTTCACAGATTACTTCGGTGATTTCACAGATGTATTTGTGATTTTACTAATGGGCAAATATGTGATTTTTGTTTGAATTTGACTGTACCGGAATTTACAGAACAACATTTAATCATGTCATTGCTGTAAGGGTTTAGTAATTCGAGGACAAACAGATGATTTAAGATATGTTGTTTAGGGTGGTCATTTCGATAGGTTTTTTACCGCCTATACCTTGATGTGGCCTTTCCCAGTTGTAAT
>NZ_BMDO01000007.1 GCF_014635825.1 Mucilaginibacter galii | reverse complement strand
GGCGGTAGGTCTGCAAATAGTTCCGCTTTAAGGTCAGATCACTCGTGTTAATGCGCATAACAAGTTAACTTAGTTATTTAAAGTTAAGCTTGTCCCCGAATTATCTGACCTTTACAGCAATGACATAGTTTAATTATTGTTAGGCCTATATTCGGTTATATAATCTCGTCCACTCCAGCAACTTTTCTTCTACATCCTGGGTAAGATACTGCGGTAGTAATCGCCAGGCCCAGTTGTTCTTGGCTGAGGCAGGGTTGTTCATCCTTGCGCTTTCATCTAAACCAATTACATCCTGAATGGGCAGCATCGCAATTTTAGCAGTAGAGGCATAAGCCACGCGGCTCAATACTTCATGAACGTTTTTGGCTTTAACGGTTTGACCGGTGTACTGCTCAATTTGGCGCCTAACAGTTTTGTTGGTGTCGGTATTGTACCAGCCCGCCGTGGTGTTGTTATCATGTGTACCGGTATAAACCAAGTAATTTTCCTGGTAGTTATGCGGAATGTATAAGGAGTCTGGTAGTTCATCGCCAAAGGCAAATTGCAGCACTTTCATGCCCGGGAAGTCAAATTCTTCACGCAGGGCAAATACCGGCGCGTCAATATCGCCCAAATCTTCGGCCACAAAGGGGAGCTCTCCTAAAGCACTTTGAACGGTTTGAAAGAAATCGCTGCCCGGTCCTGGTTTCCATTTTCCGTTCTTGGCTGTTTCCTCGCCTGCAGGCACATCCCAGTAAGCCGAAAATGCACGGAAGTGGTCTAAGCGCAACAGGTCGAACAATTGCATGTTCTTACGCAGGCGGCCAATCCACCAATCGTAGCCTTTGGCTTTCATTACGTCCCAGCGGTAAACGGGCATGCCCCAAAGCTGGCCATCGGCATTAAAGTAATCGGGTGGTACACCGGCTATGCCGGTCATCTTACCTTCGCTGTCCAGGCAAAAGCTGTCGGGGTTTGCCCATACATCAACCGAATCGTGGCTTACATAAAAAGGCAGATCGCCAAATAACTGGATGTTAAGCACATTGGCATAAGCCTTTAACGCGCTCCACTGTTCCTGGAATATGAATTGCAACCACTTTACTTGTTCTATTTCGGTATCAAACTGCACCGCAAAGCGCCTCAAAGCGGCAGTTTTTCGCTGACGAAAATCCATAGGCCATTCATACCAGGGCTGATTGTTGTGATGTTGTTTAAGCGCAATATAGAGGGCAAAATCGTTAAGCCAATAAGCTTCGGTGCTGCAAAACAGATCGAACTTGCGGTTTAAAGCACTAAAGCCGCCTTGCTTAAAATTATGGTAAGCAATGTTGAGCAACTGGTTCTTATTCTCCAGAGCGTCTTTATAAGCTACTTTTTCTTTCGAGGGTAAATACAAAGGCTTTAAGTTGTCGTTGGTCAATAAACCGGCCTCTACTAAAAGCTCCGGACTAATCAACAGCGTATTGCCTGCCATACTGCTTACCGAGCTGTATGGCGAATAATTTTGCTCAGGCCCGGTGGGGTTGAGGGGCAGTATTTGCCAATATTTTTGCCCCGACCGGCTTAAAAAATCGGCAAAGCTATAAGCTTCAGGACCCATATCGCCCACACCAAAAGGCGATGGAAGCGAGGTAATATGCATTAATATACCTGCGCCGCGGTTATTACCGGGCTGCTCAAGTTTGAGCAGGGCTAAAGGCAGTTGCTTAAACAACTCTTTTACCCTGATGCTGTTTTCTGTCAGCTTACCATCATCGCCCGAGAGTATATTTTGCCATGCCGCCGGTGCCTCCGTTGGCAGGATAACCCGTGTGTTTTTCCATTTTAAGTTAACAATACTTTTGCCTTGTTCCTGACAAAGTTCGGCTAAGCGGAGCGCAACCACGGTAATGTACCATTTGTTTTGATAGTGCCTTGCATAAGCCATCACATAATCCTGGTACGCACCCTTTACCTGCAATGGCAGGTATGCGCCCTTGGCAAAAAGTTCTGCTGCCTGTTTTCTTTCCTGGAAAAGTTTATAAGTAAGCCATTGCTTTATTTGCCCGTCGTAACGGTTTTGCCATAGCAGCTCGGTTAGTTCAGCCGGATGTTGAGTGCTGTTAACCACATCATCCAGTAACCGGTTGCGTAACTCATAGTCAACAGGGCGGCGATTGTCAGGATCAACCAAACTGAAGTCCCATAGTTCGCAACCCTGATACACATCGGGCACGCCGGGACTGGTAAATTTAAGCATTACCTGCGCCAGGGAATTTACAATGCCGAAATCGGCAATTTTTTGCTGAAACTCCTGGAACGACTTCCAAAACTCGCTGTCTGTATTTAATAACGCCTCGGCAAAGTTTAACGTGGCCTGCTCGTAGGCCTCGTTTGGCGCTGCCCAGTTAGAGTTAGTTTTGGCTTCGCGCAGGGCTTTTGTTAAATATTCTTGTAAGCGGTTAGCTATATCATCGTTGGGCTGGCCGGGCATGGGGTGTGCGCCAACCAGTGTTTGGTAAATAAAATACTCATCGTTAACGTCGGGCGCATTGTCTTGCTTTAAGCCGGCGTTAAGTTCGCGCCATTGTTTAACGGTCTTGATCCAGGTTTTAGAAAGGTCGGTTAAAACATTCAGCCTGGCGCGTACATCTTCACCACGTTTGGTGTCATGGGTAGATGTTCCGTTAAGTGCCAGCGGCCATTCTTTCTGGCGCCTCTTCATCAATTTGTGGTAGGCCTTGGTGCCGCTGCCAAAAGCATCAGGCGCATCGCCAACCTCGTTATGGCCAATAAAACGGTTGTAGGTATACATCAGCGTATCCTCCACACCTTTAGCCATTAGCGGGCCGCTAAACTGCATTAAACGCTGATAGAATTGTAAAGCGCGCTGGTTGTAATCGGCATTGCTGAGTTTTGGTTTTTCCAGCAATACGATCTCCAGCAGGTTCAATGCCGGTTTTAATTGGGGTTTAGCTTTCTTAACCAGTTTAAAGAGCTGCTTTACCGCCTCGTATTCTTGATTTTGAAGCGGAAATTGGTTGCCATAGTAACGGTAAACCGGACAGTGGATCAGGAGTTCGCCAATGGCAGCTTTGATCATTTCGGGATCGAGCCCTTCAAGTATCTTTTTGTCGGTTAATCGGAGCTTCTTAAATAAATGATATAAGTTGTCACGTTCGCCACCCATACTTTGCGAAAGTATATCTGCCTTCTTTTGCCAGATCTGTTCCTGTACAGGCTGATCGTCGTTCACCAGTTCCTGGTAAAACTTGGTCAATCGCTTTTCGGCTGCCTGGTTGGTAAAAAGGTTATTTACCTGTGCTAAATAATCATAACCCGAGGTGCCTTGCAGCGGCCATTGCAAAGGGAGGTCTTCGCCATGCTCTAATATTTTTTCGGCCACTATGTACGTGTCTTCTCCGGTCATTTGGCGAAGATTTTCCAGATATTTGGCCGGATCATACAAACCGTCGATATGGTCTATTCGCAAACCCTGGAACACGCCGTTTTCTACCAGCGTTTTAATCATCCGGTGGTAATGATCAAAAACCCTTTTATCCTGTATATTCAGGCAAATTAAACTGTTCACCGTAAAAAACCGGCGAAAGTTAATGGTATGATCGGTTTCTTCGTAATTGCAAAGGCGGTATGCCTGGTTGTTGGCTATTTGAGTAAGCTTTTCCTTATCGTTGTTCGTTGCTGATAAACAGGCATCAAAGTACTGCTTAACACTTTCGTCGGCTAAGGCTTTTACAAGTTTTTGCTTCCAGGCGGCCCATTTTAGGGCGCAACTGCTTGCCTCGGTAATTTGTTGTAACGAATTAACCTGTTTAACCAATTTCTGAACAGCCTCGGGCATTTCGGTACCTGCTGCTTCTAAAATACCGGCATACGACGCTGCACTTAATGGGTAGTAGCTATCAAAATACTGAAGCACCAGCCCCTGTTGCGGCTGGTAAGTTATGCTTAACTCGTTATTGCTGATGACTTCCTCAAGCGGGCTACCTAAAAAAGGTACCATAATTTGCTCGTCTTTAAAAAGCGGGCTTGTCCACACGGCATCAAAAAAGGTAGCGTATAAGGATAGCTTGCCTTTCTCCAACAAATCCATTAACCATGGATTATTTTGATGGAACCCCATATGATTGGGTACAATATCCTGCAGCCAGTTTATGCCCAAGCCTTTCAGCTTTGAGCTGAGCGCTTTTAACTGCTTTTCGGAGCCAATTTCGGGGCTGATGCGGTGTGGGTTAACACCATCGTACCCGTGTGTGCTGCCGGGTGTGGCTTCAAATACAGGTGAAGCATAAATTGTGCTTACGCCTAACTTTTGCAGGTAGGAGATAATGCGCTCAAAATCATCAAACGTAAAGGCCGAGTGAAACTGTAAACGGTAGGTAGCAACAGGATTATTCATTAATAAATATTAAAAAGGATTCGGGTTGTACTGGTACGGTTTGTCCACCTTCGGCAGCGTTTGCTGCTGCCCGCGGACCGTTCCATTGCACATCGGCCGAATCAAATTGTTTATGCCAGGTTTGTGCCGTATCGGGTAAAGATAGGTTTTGTATGTTAACAGAAAAATTCATCAATATTACCGCTTCTTGCACATGGTGCTTGCGTTGTAAGATCAATGTTCTTTGTTCTTCGTTGGCTGATGCTTTTACATGTTTACGGTCGAGATGGTGCAGGGCAGGAAGTTTTTTTCGCAGCGCAATTAATGCCTTATAAAAGTTAAGCATCACCAGGTGATCGCCTTGCTCAGGTAAATTCCATTGCAATTGCGAATTGATGAAAGTTTCTTCGGCCACCGGGTCGGGGGCTTCACCTTGTGCATGAAAAGCAGCAAATTCGGCTTTGCGGCCTTTGCGTACGGCTTCGGCCAGTTCTGGATCGGTATGGCTCACAAAATACATAAAGCGGTGCGGCTCGCTGTATTCTTCGCCCATAAAAAGCATAGGCAGGAAAGGGGCGGTTAACACAGCACCGGCCATCAGTTTCTGCATCTCAAAGCTGAACAGTTCGCTGCTGCGTTCGCCCAGCATGCGGTTGCCCACCTGATCGTGGTTTTGCGAAAATACGATGAACTGCTTACCCGGATTATCGGTGGCTTTTACACCAAACTTTCTATCACGGTGAGGAGAATATTGTCCATCGTATACATAAGCGTCGCTGTATGATTTAGCCAGATCGGCAATACCGTTAAAATCGCTGTAATAACCGGTTTGATCGCCACCTGCGGTTATGCGCAGGGCATGATGAAACTCGTCTATCCATTGGCTGTCCATCCCAAAGCCGGCCTTATCTTGCGGATTGATAAAGCGGGTATCGTTCAGGTCGCACTCTACAATAAGGTAATGCTGGCGGCCGGTTTTGGCAACCAGTTCGCTAACCCGGCTCTTAATTTCGCTTAATATATGTTCAGGGCCAAAATCCTTAACGGCATGTACGGCATCCATGCGCAGGGCATCCACATGAAAGTCGCGGAACCACATCAGCACGTTTTCAATAAAGTATTCGCGTACGGCATCGCAGCCGGCGTCATCAAAGTTTATGGCATTGCCCCAGGGGGTATTGTACTTTTCGGTGAAGTAATGCCCGTATTCGCCAAAATAATTGCCTTCGGGTCCTAAGTGGTTATACACTACATCGAGTACAACGGCGATACCTTTTTGATGACATGCATCTACCAATTGCTGTAAACCTTTAGGGCCACCATAAGTGTTTTGCACTGCGTACGGAAACACCCCATCATACCCCCAGTTGCGCCCGCCGGGAAATTGAGCTACCGGCATAATCTCAATAGCATTGATGCCTAAACTTACCAGGTAGTCGAGCTTACTTTCTATACCGGCAAAGTTGCTCTCGGGGGTGAAGGTACCGGTGTGAAGCTCGTAGATAATGTAATCTTCTAATGCTACGTTATTCCAGTCGGCATCGGTCCATTGATAAGTGTTAAGGTCTACCACCTCCGATGGTCCGTGCACACCTTGGGGCTGGCTCACCGAGGCAGGGTCGGGTAGTGGGTCTTTATCGTCCAAGATATATTGATATAAACTACCGTCTTTCAGCTGATCGGTATCTAACGTCCAGTATCCGTATTTTTCTGAAGTTAAAGCTAATTTTTCGCCACTTTCATGCAGTTTTATGAAAGCATTTTTAGCCTTAGGCGCCCATAATCTTATGGACGCCTTATTGCCATTTATACTAATACCGGAACGACCTTTATTTGTCTTCATTACTTTGTTCATAAATTACAGGATGGTGCAGCACAACTATAGAGCGGCCTGCAACAGGGATTACATCATGCGCATTGTATGTTTCGGTATCGGCTACTTCTTCTTCGGCAGTATCGATGATCTTGGTCCAGCTTTTTGCATATACGGCATCAGGTAATTTATAATCTACTGATTCCCAGTGTGCGTTGAAGATCACATAGAATCCATCATCAATAATAGCTTCGCCAACCTCGTTGCGGGTACGTAAAGCACGGCCGTTTAAAAATACAGCTAAAGATTTTGCAAAATCATGGTTCCAGTGTTCATCGCTTAATTGGTCGCCTTCGGGCAAGAACCAGGCAATATCTTCCACGCCTTTAATAGGCACTCCTCGAAACCATCGTTTACGGCTGAAAATACGGTGCTTACGGCGGAAGTGGATTAATTTACTGGTAAAGGCCAGCAGATCTTTATCGGCTGTTTCCCAGTTGGTCCATGAAATTTCGTTATCCTGGCAGTAAGGGTTGTTGTTACCACCTTGCGTACGGCTTATTTCGTCGCCAGAGAGTAACATAGGCACCCCCTGCGACAAGAACAGCGTGGTTAAAAAGTTGCGCTGCTGCTGCTTACGGATGCGGTTGATTTCAGCGTCATCGGTTGGGCCTTCAACACCGTAGTTGTTAGAACGATTGTGGCTTTCACCATCGTTATTGTTCTCGCCATTGGCGTCGTTGTGCTTTTCGTTGTAACTTACCAGGTCATTCAATACGAAACCATCGTGTGCGGTGATGAAATTGATGCTGGCTGTTGGGTTACGGGCCGAATCCTGGTAAAGATCGGCGCTGCCTGTAAAACGTTGCGCAAACTCGGCGAGCGTACTATCTTCACCGCGCCAGTAATCGCGCACGCAATCGCGGTACTTACCATTCCATTCGCCCCAGCCTTGCGGAAACTTACCTACCTGGTAACCACCTTCGCCAACATCCCATGGCTCGGCAATGAGTTTCACCTGAGAGATAATAGGATCCTGGTGAATGATATCAAAAAAGGCACTTAAACGGTTTACCTCATGCAACTCGCGCGCCAGGGTAGACGCTAAATCGAACCGGAAACCATCCACGTGCATTTCAGTGATCCAGTAACGCAGGCTATCCATAATTAAACGCAGCACATTGGGTAGGTTGGCGTTAAGGGTATTACCCGTGCCGGTATAATCCATGTAATGACGTCTGTCTTCGGTAAGGCGGTAGTAACCATCGTTATCAATACCTTTAAACGATAGGGTGGGGCCAAGCTGATTACCTTCGGCAGTATGGTTATATACCACGTCTAATATAATCTCAATACCTGCCTTATGCAGTTCTTTCACCATCTGCTTAAACTCATTCACCTGTTCGCCGCAGGTGCCGCTGCTTGAATAGCGTACGTCCGGAGCAAAAAAGCCTATGGTATTGTAACCCCAATAGTTGGTTAATCCTTGCTCTACCAAATGGCGGTCTGACACAAAGTGATGAACCGGCATCAGTTCAATAGCGGTAATACCTAAGTTTTTGAGATATTCGATAGTGACCGGGTGACCCAATGCCGCGTAAGTACCTCTGATTTCTTCCGGAATTTCGGGGTGAAGTTTGGTAAAGCCCTTAACATGCGTTTCATAAATTACAGTGCTATGATAAGGCGTTGCCGGAGGACAGTCTCCTTCCCAGTCGAACTTTTGGTTTACCACCACACTCTTAGGGATAAACGGGGCACTGTCAGTTTCGCTAAAGCTTAGGTCTTTATCCTCACTGTAAACATCATAACTAAACAGCGAATCGTGCCAGTTGATGGTACCCGAAATTGCTTTAGCATAGGGGTCAATCAATAATTTATTAGCGTTGAAGCGCAATCCGTTTTCGGGCTCATAAGGCCCGTGTACGCGGTAACCATACAACTGGCCCGGCTTTAAGTGCGGAATAAAGGCGTGCCATATAGAGTGCGAAAAATCGGTTATATTGATTTTAGTATATTCTATTTCATCCTCTGTTGTTTTAAACAGGCATAATTCAACTTTAGTAGCATTTGGGGCATAGAGTGCAAAGTTTACACCCTTGCTTGTACTGGTTGCGCCTAGGGGAAATGCTTTACCCGGGAAACTATCTATTTTCATATCCAAATGAATGTTTTGCACGCAAAAAAGTTTTGCACTATTTTCAAAAAGCTGATTTTGAACATTGGCAGGGGCTTTTTTATATCAACCTAAACTTTTCCGGCTAATTTTTAGGCGTATTGTTAACCACGTTTTTAGTGCTTTTCTCTGCTTATTTGGCAAAGGTTAATAAGTAATAATCAATTATTAACAATGTGTTTTTTTTACACTAACTATTGCTTGGTAACAAAATCAAACTATCTTTGACAATCGATTGCAAAAGCGCAAAAATAAAGTTTAACTTCGTTTTTGATTCTAACCAATTGGTACACTAACCACCAGTTTAAGATTAATTATAAGCATACGCATGTTATTATTAGGTATTGATATTGGCACATCCTCGGTAAAAGTATCGGTGGTTGATGCGGTGTCGCAAAAAACGCTGGCGTCGGCGCAGTTTCCTGATACCGAGTCGCCCATTATTTCGCTGCAATTAGGGTGGGCAGAGCAATCGCCCGATATGTGGTGGGAGCAAACGCAACAGGCCATCCAAATGTGCCATGCCAAGGGTACCTATAACCCTGATGATGTTGCGGCCATTGGCATTGCCTATCAGATGCATGGTTTGGTATTGGTTGATAAAGATCAGCAGGTGTTGCGTAACAGCATCATTTGGTGCGATAGCCGCGCGGTAGAATATGGTGATAAAGCTTTTGAAGCCATTGGTGAAGAAAAGAGCTTATCGCACCTGTTAAATTCTCCGGGCAACTTTACCGCCGCTAAACTGGCTTGGGTAAAGGCTAACGAACCTGAAATTTATGCACAGATTGACAAGATCATGCTTCCGGGCGATTTTATCGCCATGAAGCTAACAGGTAGTATCACTACTTCAAAATCGGCTTTATCTGAAGGTATTTTCTACGATTTCAAAGAGAACGGTTTATCAGAGGATGTGATGCGCTTTTTCGGCTTTGATGAAGCGCTTATTCCAACAGTGAACGAGTTATTCTCTCCTCACGGCACCATCACTCAAGAAATAGCAAGCAGCTTGCGGTTAAAAGCCGGCATACCTGTAGCATACAAAGCGGGCGATCAGCCAAATAATGCTTTATCGCTAAATGTACTTAACCCAGGCGAAGTAGCTGCAACGGCAGGTACATCGGGCGTAATTTATGGTGTGAGCGATAAGCTGGCATACGATCAGCAATCTCGTGTAAATACCTTTGCTCACGTTAACCATACCGATGCGCAAAAGCGTTTGGGTATACTTTTGTGCATTAACGGTACCGGCAGCCTCAACCGCTGGGCCAAAAACCTGTTCGGCGCCAACATTAGCTATCAGCAAATGAATGAGCTGGCCAAGCAGGTTCCTGAAGGTAGCAACGGACTGCGCATATTACCTTTTGGCAACGGCGCAGAGCGTATGTTGAACAACAAACTGGTAGGCGTACACTTTCACCATATAGATTTAAACCTTCATAACCAATCGCACATTTTCCGTGCGGTGCAAGAAGGTATAGCCTGTGCTTTCCGCTACGGTCTGGATATTATGCGCGAGAATGGCATGAAACCAACTGTTATTCGTGCAGGTAAGGCTAATTTATTCCTGAGCGACCTGTTTGCACAAACTTTTGTAAATGCCACAGGCGTGCCCGTAGAGCTTTACAACAACGATGGCAGCGTGGGCGCAGCCTTAGGCGCCGGTATAGGTGCCGGTATTTTTAACTCGCCCGAAGAAGCCTTTACCGGTATGGAAAAAATTCAGGTAATTGAACCTATACCCGGCAACAATTTTGAGCAAGTGTACCAGGAATGGAAGATATTACTTGAGAAGCAACTAATAGCTGAAGAGGCCATAGAAGAAGCAGCGAGAGAAAAGTAGTCAAGAGTACAGATTCAAGAGTACAGAGTCGGGAGTTAAGAATTGGAAGGTACGGGCATTCTGTTAATTCGCTAAATTCTTAAAATTCAGGTTCAAACAACAATTAAATAAACTAACAACTTAATAACAAAATAATGGCAAGTATTTTAACAGGAGACAGAGAGTATTTTAAAGGCATAGACCAAATTAAATATGAAGGTCCGGAGAGCGATAACCCATTAGCTTATCGCTGGTATGACGAAAACCTCGTTGTAGCGGGTAAAACATTAAAAGATCATTTCAAATTTGCCGTATCATACTGGCATTCATTTAACGGTAATGGTGCCGATCCTTTCGGTGGTGCTACCCATAATTTTGCCTGGGACGAAAAGGCCGATGCTGTTGAACGCGCCAAAGATAAAATGGATGCTGCGTTCGAGTTTTTTACCAAATTAGGTTTGCCTTACTACTGCTTTCATGATGTGGATGTGGTTGATTATGGTAACGACATTAACGAGAACGACCGCCGTTTACAAACTCTGGTTGATTACGCTAAAGAGAAACAAGCAGCCAGCGGTATAAAATTACTATGGGGTACTGCCAACCTGTTTTCGCACAAGCGTTACATGAACGGTGCGGCTACCAACCCCGATTTTCATGTGTTAACTCATGGTGCGGCACAAGTTAAAGCTGCTTTAGATGCAACTATTGCTTTAGGTGGCGAAAACTACGTTTTCTGGGGTGGTAGAGAGGGCTACATGAGCTTGCTTAATACCAACATGAAACGCGAGCAGGAGCACCTGGCCAAGTTTTTACATGCTTCAAAAGACTACGCCCGTAAAAACGGCTTTACTGGTAACTTCTTCTTAGAACCAAAACCATGCGAGCCTACCAAACATCAGTATGATTATGATGCGGCAACTTGTTTGGCTTTCTTGCAGAAATACGACCTGATGAACGATTTCAAATTAAACCTTGAAGTTAACCATGCTACTTTGGCCGGTCACACGTTCCAGCACGAAATGCAGGTAGCTGCCGATGCAGGTTTATTAGGTTCATTAGATGCTAACCGCGGCGATATCCAAAACGGATGGGATACCGACCAGTTCCCTAATGATATTACCGAGGTAACCGAGTACATGATGGTATTACTGCGTGCAGGTGGGCTGCAAGGCGGTGGTATTAACTTTGATGCTAAAATTCGTCGTAACTCAACCGATATGGCCGATCTGTTCTATGCTCACATTGGTGGTGCCGATGTTTTTGCCCGTTCGTTGATCATTGCCGATAAAATTCTGCAGAAATCAGATTATACCAAAATTGTTACCGACCGTTATTCATCGTTTGATGGCGGTAAAGGTAAGGAGTTTGAAGAAGGTAAGTTAACGCTTGAAGACCTGCGTGCATATGCTGTTGAAAATGGCGAGCCAGCAACCATCAGCGGTAAACAAGAATACCTTGAGAACTTAATTAACCGTTACATATAGTCTGCTTAAGCAAACCTGACGGTTTAAGGTTAGCCAATTTGTTTTTATAGCGTACAAGTCGTTCATAAAATGAATGTTGGCTAACCTTTTTTTGTTTCTGCTGTAAGGTTGAACATTAATAGTGTATAATGTACAAAAAGTACCCAAAAGTGGACACCCAAAAATTTGATAAACCGATATATTTCTATATAATTGTTGCCAGTTAAACCAATTAATCCAAGTTAAATAAAAGATGAAACAATTAACCACGGGAGATTATGCTGTTTTCATAATCTACTTCCTGATCGTGGCCATTTATGGCTTATGGGTATACCGCCGAAAGCGTAATGCCGATGCAACTTCAAAAGATTACTTCCTGGCCGAAGGTTCGTTAACCTGGTGGGCCATTGGTTCATCTTTGATAGCTTCGAACATATCTGCCGAGCAATTTGTTGCCATGAGCGGTAACGGTTTTACCATGGGTTTAGCGGTATCTGCTTACGAATGGATGGCGGCAATTACCCTGGTTATTGTAGCTGTATTCTTTATACCGGTATATCTGCGTAATAAGATATTTACCATGCCACAATTTTTGCACCAGCGCTACAATAGCACTGTGGCTATGATTATGGCAGTATTCTGGTTGTTGTTATACGTAATAGTAAACCTTACCTCCATCCTTTATTTAGGTGCCATTGCCGTAAACGGCATATCGGGTATCAACTTTACCGTTTGTTTAATTGCCCTGGCATTCTTTGCGGTAATTATCACTTTGGGTGGTATGAAGGTAATTGGTTTTACCGATGTTATCCAGGTGTTTTTCCTCATCTTAGGCGGACTTGTAACTACCTACATTGCCGTAAGCTTAGTTGCTGAACACAATGGTTCATCGGGCGTTATTGACGGTTTAAAGATCATGAGCGAGAAAGCTAACGATCACTTCCACATGATATTGAAAAAAGATAACCCAAGCTTTATTGATTTGCCTGGTTTAACCGTTCTTTTGGGTGGTATGTGGATTGTAAACCTTAACTATTGGGGTTGTAACCAGTACATCACACAACGTGCTTTGGGTGCTAACCTTAAAACAGCTCGTGCCGGTATCTTATTCGCAGCTTTCTTGAAGCTAATGATGCCTTTAATTGTGGTATTGCCGGGTATTGCCGCTTACGTGTTATACAAAGATCATGTGTTTGACAGCGGTGCTCAAAAAAGCCTTGCTGAAAATGCTGATAATGCTTATCCGATCTTGTTAAACCTGCTTCCTGCCGGCTTCAAAGGCTTATCATTCGCTGCGTTAACAGCAGCGGTTGTTGCATCGCTTGCAGGTAAGGCAAACAGTATTGCTACAATCTTTACCTTAGATATCTTCAAGAAATTAAGACCCGAAACTCCGGATTATAAGTTAGTTACTGTAGGTAAAATTACCGTAGTGGTAGCTATGATCCTGGGCGTTATCATATCGCCGTTTTTAGGTATCGATAAAAAAGGTGGTTTCACCTTTATCCAGGAGTACACAGGCTTTGTATCTCCGGGTATATTTGCCATGTTTATTTTAGGCTTCTTCTGGAAAAAAGCAACTTCAAACGCTGCATTATTCGCAACCATTGGTGGTTTTATATTTTCGGTTGTTTTCAAATTTCTTCCGAAGTACGCCGATCTTTCCTTCCTTTATCCTTATGGCTTTGCTGTAAAAAGTAAAGATAGCGGCTTGTTTGAAATTCCTTTCCTTGACCGTATGGGTTTTGTGTTCATTATCTGTATCGTTGGTATGTGGATCATCAGTACTATTGATGCAGCTAAGGGCAAGAAAACTAACGGACTTGATGTTGACGCAAGTATGTTTAAAACCAACAATGCATTTGCTATTGGTTCATTACTTATCTGCGGAATACTGATAGCTCTTTATACCTTGCTTTGGTAACCATCATATCATAAATAAGAAAGGGGATGCTGTACAGCATCCCCTTTCTTATTTAAACCAGGTTAAGTTCCATTCGTATATCTGCCCTGGCGTAAGGCGATGGTTGCAGAGGTACGTGCTGAAAGCCAAATTGCTCGTATAGCCGCAATGCTGGCTGTAGCTTAGTGCTCGATCCAAGCCATACTTTAGTTGCCCCTAATGCTCTGGCCTTTTTAATAGCGGCCACTAAAAGTGCCTTACCTACTTGCTTGCCTCTGTGCTTTTCATCTACACCCATTTTGGCCAGTTCATATTCATTTTCGCCGGTTTTAATTAAAGCGCAGGTACCTGCAATTTCATGATCATACTGTGCAAACAATATGGCTCCGCCCGGCTTCAATATGCTTTCTTCAGGCGTTTCCAATTGTTTAAGGTCATGCTCTTCCACAGCAAAATATTGTGCTATCCAGGCAATGTTAATTGATTTAAAATAGGGGGCCAAATGTGGTTGATATCCTAATATGGTAATGTGCTCCAAAATGATGCTATTTAATACGCCGGTAAAAATAAGGTTTTGTTAACAGCGACAAAAATGTTCTAACTTTGGGTATGCAATATGGTATAGCTACATTATCAATTATTCCGTTAAGGGCCGAGGCCAGCGAACGCAGCGAGCTGGTTTCGCAAATACTTTTTGGCGAAACATACCTCATTACCGAATGGCAGGAAAAGTGGGTAAAAGTGCTTACCACTTACGATGAATACGAAGGCTGGATTAGCCGGGTACAAGTGATACCGCTAAACAACGACGATTATCTTGAACTGCAATTGCACATAGCCGTTTTAACCACACAGCCGGTGACCATAGCTAATAGGCAAAGCGATAATAGTTTACTATACCTATCAGCTGGCAGTACATTGCCTTTTTACGAAAATGGCAGTAGCTGGATAGGCAATGAGGTGTTTGGTGTAAACGATGCTGGAGAGCCGAATGCAGATCTGTTAGTTACTGCAATGTCTTACCTGAACACACCTTACCTATGGGGAGGCCGCACACATTTTGGAATAGATTGTTCGGGCTTTGTGCAAACGGTTTTTAAACAGCATGGCCTACAACTCAAACGCGATGCTAGCCAGCAGGCTGGGCAGGGCACTGTGGTTGACTTTTTACCTGCCGCACAGGCAGGCGACCTTGCTTTTTTTGATAACAACGAAGGCCGCATTGTACATGTGGGCATTATGGTGAACCACGAGCAAATTATCCATGCCTCAGGCCGGGTAAAAATTGATCATATAGATGGGCAGGGCATTTACTCGGAGGAATTAAAGAAACATACTCATAAGCTGCGGATTATTAAGCGGTATATGTAAACCCCTCCCAACCCTCCCCGGGAGGGAGGCTTTAAATATGGCAAGTGTTTTTCTATCGACGGTCAAGATTAAGACGTAAATTTTCATGTAGCCCTCCCTCCCGGGGAGGGTTGGGAGGGGCTTACATCCCAGGCAATAATCCGCTTATCATCTCCGGTTGATAGTAGCTGATTACCATTCCAGGCAAGTTTATTTACAGATAGTTGATGACCGGCAAAGCCTTTTTCGCGGCTGATGATCTTATAGAGTTTAAAATCATCGGCACCCCAAATCTTTATGCTTTTATCCATACTGGCCGAGGCAAAGTAAGGTTCGGTAGGGTGGAAGAGGATATGGTTTACTGCAAATAAATGTGCGGCGATGCTTTGCTTTAAAGTAAATGTAGCGGTATCCCAAACCTTGATCTGTGCATCGCGGGCACCCGATAATAGGTGCTGTCCATCAGGTGAATACTGCACGGAGAACACGGCCATCGTATGGTCTTTCAAAGTGTTTGAATGACTGTAATCTGTAAGGTTGTAAATCTGCACCGCATTGTCACGGCAACCAAAAGCAACCTGTTCTTCGTTTGGCGATATACTGATGCTGCGAATGGTGTCGCCCGAAACTTTTATGGCATGGACTAATTGCAGCGTATTCAAATTCCAGATACTTACGGTGCCATCTTCAGACGCTACCAGCAATTCCTGCTTGTCAATTGCCGATTTAATATCAAAGATAGGTTTCGTATGCTGCTTTAAAGTGGCAATGATTTTCTGCTGAATGAAATCAAACACCAAGACATCACCATTACGCGTCCCGGCAAACATCAGCGGGTAACCTACGGGGCAATGTATGGCATATACTGATGCAGGCACCGGGAACATTACTTTAATAAAAGCTTTCTGCTCCAGGCTCCATTCTACCAAGCCCTTATCATTACCGGCACTAAACAGGATACCCGACTTTTGCGAAAGTTCGAGCGCAAAAATGGGGTTTTGATGCCCTGTAAGTTCGAAGGCTTTAGTTACTTGCATAAGGTTAAATCAAATTCCTTATTGGTGGGTAATCTGGTTAATAGCTAACTTCCTAAAATTAGCTGCCGTGTTTATGGGCAACTCCATCTTCGGGTTGTTGTGGCGTATGGCGTTGCTCTAAGTTTTTAGCAATGGTTTCTAAGGTTAATCCTTTTTCACGTAGCAAAACCAACAGGTGGAACACCAAGTCAGACGCTTCGTTAATTAGGTCAGTTTCCGTTTCGGCTAAAGCAGCAATTACCACTTCTACTCCTTCTTCGCCTACTTTTTGAGCAATTTTATTTAAGCCCTTTTTACGAAGCTTATTTACATAAGATGACTCTGCCGGGTTTTCATACCTATCCTGAATTATATTCTCCAACTCTAAAATAAAGTTCTGGTTGTAAGCAGTCTCGAAGCAACTGCGGGCACCGGTATGGCAAGTAGGGCCGTCAGCTTTGGCTTTGATCAGGATAGTATCATTATCGCAGTCTATATGAAGACTTTTTAAATGAAGGTAGTTGCTACTGGTTTCGCCCTTAGTCCACAAGCGGTTCTTGGAGCGGGAGTAAAAGGTAACTATTTTTTCGGCAACGGTTTTGTCGTAAGCTTCCTGGTTCATATAGCCCAGCATCAGCACTTCCAATGTTTGCTCGTCTTGTATAACCACCGGCACAAGTCCGTCTGGCGATTTGGTGAAATCTATTTGCATTTTATTAATTTATCAAAATGTCATTGCGAGCTTAGCGTGGCAATCGCACGTGTTTATACTAATCTGCGTGTGATTGCCACGTCGCTATCGCTCCTCGTAATGACATTGTTATTATTTTATCTTACTTCTATTTGATGTCCTCGTAGTACATCCTTTAAATCCGGTATCAAAATTTCTCCATAATGAAACACCGAAGCTGCCAGTGCTGCATCTACGTTTGTTTTCTCAAACACATCAACGAAGTGCTGCTTGTTACCCGCGCCACCCGAAGCTATGACCGGAATGCGCACCGCATCGTTCACCACCTTTAAGAACGAGTTATCAAAACCCGCCTTGGTTCCGTCATGATCCATAGAGGTAAGCAGTATTTCGCCTGCGCCACGGCTTTCCGCTTCCTTGATCCAGGTTAGGGTTTCTTTGTCGGTAGCTATGCGGCCGCCGTTTAAGTGGACGATGTTGGTGTTAGCTACGTGGCGTGTATCCACTGCCACAATCACAAACTGTACCCCAAATGCTTTAGCTAACTCATCAATCAAAGCCGGGTTACGCACCGCAGCCGAATTGATAGAGATCTTATCAGCACCTGCGTTCAGCAACGCATCGGCATCGGCAATTTCGTTAATACCACCGCCTATGGTGAAAGGGATATTAATTTGACGGGCTACAGATTTAACCAGTTCTACCAGCGTTTTACGTTTCTCGTGTGTGGCTGTTATATCCAGGAAAACCAACTCGTCGGCGCCCTGCTGTGAGTAGTTCCAGGCCAGTTCCACGGGGTCGCCTGCATCACGCAGGTCAACAAAGTTGACGCCTTTTACCGTACGGCCGTCTTTAACGTCGAGGCAGGGGATGATGCGCTTGGCTAACCCCCCGGTGATAGGAATATGAGTTTGCTGATTGTTTTCCAACGAAAATTAAATTTATAAACATCTGTCATCTCGAACGATAGTGAGAGATCCTGTTCGGGCGATAGGTTACTCGAACAAGATTTCTCGTTAGCACTCGAAATGACATAATTTTTGAGGCATTATTTATATGCTTATCAATGACTTCAAATTCCAGTTTTTTACATCCTCAATGGTAATGCGCTCTTCGTAAATGGCTTTACCTACCACACAACTTTCTACCTTAATCTGGTTAAGGTCTTCAATGTCTTTCATGGAGCTTACGCCGCCGGAGGCAATGAGTTTAATGAAAGGAGAGTGATCAAGCAGTTTTTCATAAAGTTCGATGCCTGCGCCGCCGAGTTTGCCGTCTTTATTAATGTCGGTACACAAGAAGCGATAAAAACCTAAATGCAGGCAGCGGTCTACGTAGTCAATTAATTTAATAGGTGAACTTTCCATCCAGCCCGAGTATTTGATCACCTCATCCAGCACGTCAATAGCCACCACAATTTTGTCGGCACATTTGCTGCTGCCACACATGGCTTTGCTTAGTTCGTCTAAAAAAGTAGGATTGCTGATGGCTTGTGTGCCTACAATAACGCGGGCAATGCCGGCATCGGTAAGCTCCTGTACCTTTTCGATACTGCGGATACCACCGCCGTATTGAATTTTCATATCGGTTTTTTTGATGACATCGAACAGGTATTGCTGATTGCTGAAATCGCCTTTGGCGCCGTTTAGGTCTATGATGTGAATAAGCTCGGTACCGATGGCTTGGTAGCGTTCGATCATTTCTTCCAGGCTCACCTCGTAACGGGTTACCTGCTCGTAATCACCTTCGCGAAGGCGAACCACTTTTTTATCTAAAATGTCGATAGCTGGAATAATATACATGCGTTATATTTTTGAAAAATTAGCTAAAAGTGTTTCGCCATACACACCCGATTTTTCGGGGTGGAACTGTACACCGTAAAAATTGTTGTGCCAAATTGATGCCGAATACGGTAAGGTATAATTGGTTGAGGCTAAAGTATATGCATCGCTATACTCAATGTAGTATGAATGTACGTAATAAAAGTGTGCATCGTTTGGAATGCCTGCAAATAAAGGATTTTCTTTTTCCTGATGTACACGGTTCCAGCCCGTATGCGGAACTTTAAAGTGCTCGCTGTCTTTAAATTTTAACGTTTTGTTCGGGAAAATGTGCAGCAAATTAGCATCACCTTCTTCAGAATAAGCGGTCATCAACTGCATACCTACACAAATACCCAAAGTAGGCTTCTGTAAAGCTTTGATGGCCGGTACCAAACCAGTTTGCTCCAGCTTTTTCATAGCAGCGCCGGCGTGGCCAACACCAGGAATAATATAACGGTCACACTGCTTTAGGTCGGCCTCGGTGTGTACCATACCATAGGCTATGCCCAGCCTGTCTAATGCCGAGGTAAGCGAGAATATATTGCCCGCACCGTAACGGATGATTCCTATCATAATTTGTATTAGAATCAAGAATACAGAGTCATGAACACAGACCTTTTTCTAATCTTGATTCTTGACTCTGTACTCTTGACTCTCTCCTAAAGTACTCCCTTCGTACTTGGTAAAACCATATTGTTTACATCGCGCCTTACGGCCATTTTAATGGCTTTGGCAAAAGCTTTAAAGATAGCTTCTATTTTGTGATGTTCGTTAGTTCCTTCGGCTTTTATATTGAGGTTACATTTGGCGGCATCAGTAAACGACTTAAAAAAGTGATAAAACATCTCGGTTGGCATGTCGCCCACTTTTTCGCGTTTAAAATCGGCTTCCCACATAAGCCAGTTACGGCCTCCAAAATCAATGGCAGCCTGGGCCAGGCAATCATCCATAGGCAGGCAAAAACCGTAGCGCTCAATGCCGCGTTTGTTGCCCAAGGCCGTGGCCATGGCTTCGCCCAGGGCAATGCCGGTATCTTCAATGGTATGATGCTCGTCTATGTGCAAATCGCCTTTGGCAGTAACTTCTAAATCGATACTTCCGTGACGTGCAATTTGATCAAGCATATGGTCGAAAAAGTGCAGTCCGGTGTTTACTTTGGCTTCGCCGGTACCATCCAGGTCTATTTTTATATAGATATCAGTTTCCTTAGTAGTACGTTGATGTTCTATAACCCGCTTGCCTACCTTCAAAAACTCATAGATCTTTTCCCACTCGGTAGTTTTGATGGCTATGGTGGCGTTAATGGCGCTTAACTCATCGGTGGTAAATTCTTTAGCGCCCATGCCTAAGCCATCGTTCAACCAAATAGCTTTAGCACCCAGGTTTTTTGCCAGCAATACATCGTTTAAACGGTCGCCTATAACAAATGAATTAGCCAGGTCGTATTTTTCTGCATCCAGGTAAGCGGTAAGCATACCGGTACCAGGCTTACGGGTAGGGGCATTATCGGCCGGGAAAGTGCGGTCTATAAAAGTAGCTTCAAAATGGGCTCCTTCATTTGCAAAAGTTTGCATAATGAGGTCATGTACCGGTAAAAAATTCTCGTCGGGATGGCTAATAGTGCCTAAGCCATCCTGGTTGGTGACCATTACCAATTCGTAATCCATTTCTTTGGCTATACGCGGTAGGTAGGTTAGGGCACCGGGATAAAATCTGAGTTTATAGAACGAATCTATCTGCTCATCGGCACACTCGCTAATCATGGTGCCGTCGCGGTCTACAAACAATACTTTTTTCAGATTGCTCATTTAAAATTCTTTAGCGTATTAATGAGGATGGTGTTTTCTTGCGGTGTACCCACGGTAATGCGGAGCGATCCTTCGCAAAGTTCTACTTTAGAACGGTCGCGCACGATGATTCCATTGTTTACCAGAAAGGTGTATATGCCTTTGGCGTCGGTAGTTTTCACTAATATAAAGTTAGCATCCGACGGATAAATATCAACCACAAAATCAAACTCTTTGAGTTGCAGTACCAGTTTATCGCGCTCGGCCAAAGTTTCTTTAATCCAGTTGTTTACCTGTTCCGTATTTTGCAGTGCCTCTAAAGCCAACTGCTGCGATGCCTCGTTAATGTTATAAGGAGGTTTTACGCGGTTCATCACCTCAATGATCTCTTCACTGGCAAAAGCCATACCCACCCGTAGCCCGGCCAGTCCCCAAGCTTTAGACAAAGTTTGCAACACCACTAAATTGGCGTACTCGGTAAGTTCTTGGATGAAAGTTTTTTGACGACTGAAGTTAATATAAGCTTCATCAACCACCACTAAGCCCTGAAAGTTAGCTAACAAAGTTTCAATATCATCGCGGTTGATAGAATTACCGGTAGGGTTATTGGGCGAACATACGAAGATGATCTTAGTGTTTTTATCGATGGCTTCGGCTATGCCTTCGAGGTTCAGCTGGTAATCATCGGTCAAATTCACTTTGCGGGTTTCCACATCATTAATATTGGCCGATACCTCGTACATACCATAAGTAGGCGGGACTAATATTACATTATCAACCCCCGGGTTGCAAAAGCTGCGGAATAGGATATCGATAGCCTCGTCGCTGCCGTTACCCAAGAAGATGTTGCGTGGCGGAACGCCCTTAATTTCGGCCAGGCGCATTTTAACCTGGTATTGCATCGGGTCGGGGTAGCGGTTGTAGCTGGTGTGCAGCGGAGAGCCAAAGGCATTCTCGTTAGCATCCAGGTACACGCTGGCCTCACCCTGAAACTCATCGCGTGCGGAGGAGTAGGGCTTGAGGTTTTTTATATTTGATCGAAGTATATTATTGATGTCGAACATGATCGTTTTTTTATTCGTCATTGCTTTGTGCCTCGCAATGACGTTTTGTTACTGATTGTCAGTCTGAGCTTGTCGAAGACCTGTAAGCTTTGCTAAGTCTTCGACAAGCTCAGACTGACATACTATTCAGAAAACATCCTATCCCAGTTAAGAGGTTAGGGGACTCATTCTTACACTCACCGCATTTCTATGCGCATGCAAGCCCTCTAAATCGGCCAGTATTTCTACATGCGGGCCAATATTTTGCAACCCTTCGGGCGTTAAATGCTGAAACGTGATCTTTTTCACAAATGAATCTACAGAAACGCCCGAGTAAGCTTTAGCATAAGAACTGGTTGGCAGGGTATGGTTAGTGCCCGAGGCATAATCGCCCACACTTTCGGGCGTTTGGTTACCTAAGAATACCGAACCGGCATTGATAATGCTGTCGGTTATCTGTTGCCAGTTGTCTGTTGCCAGTATCAAATGTTCAGGGGCATAAATGTTACTAAAATCCATCGCATCATTCAAGTCGTTTACGATAACTGCGTAGGAGTTAGCGATGGCTTGTTTGGCAATTTCGGCACGGGGTAAAATGGCTAATTGCCTTTCTAATTCTGAAATGGCTTTATCAACTATCTCGGCTGAGGTAGCTACTAAGATGCTCTGACTGTCAATACCATGCTCGGCTTGTGCCAGCAGGTCGGCAGCAATGTAAGCAGGGTTAGCCGTTCCATCGGCAATCACTAATACTTCCGACGGACCGGCAGGCATATCAATAGCCGTAACCGTGGTGGATTGAATGATGGTTTTGGCCTTAGTAACAAACTGGTTGCCTGGGCCAAATATCTTATCTACCTTGGTAATGCTTTCGGTGCCGTAAGCCATAGCGGCAATGGCTTGTGCTCCGCCTGCCAGGTAAATACGGTCTATATTAAGCAACTGTGCTACGTAGGCTATAAAGGCATTCACCTTACCATTTTTACCCGGAGGCGAACAAACTACTAACTCGTGGCAGCCGGCAATGCGTGCAGGAATACCTAACATTAAAAAAGTGCTTGGCAACACTGCCGTACCACCCGGAATGTACAAGCCTACCTTTTCAATAGGTCGTAATTCGCGCCAGCAGGTAACGCCCGGCATGGTTTCTACCTTGTCTTCGGCTTTTAACTGCGTTTGGTGAAATTTATAGATGTTTTGGTAAGCTACTTCTAATGCTGCTTTTTGTTCGGGCAGCAGGGCAGTGGCTATTTCGGCCAGTTCGGCTTTGTCGAGGTATAGTTTATCTAAAACTACCTTGTCAAACTGGTGAGCATATTCCAGCAAGGCACGGTCGCCGTGTTGCTGTACGTTGCCTATAATGGTTTCCACTACGGTGCGGATCTCGTTGGCCGGGTCAACATTGCGTTGCACCAAGGATTTAATTTCCTCGGCGCTTAAATCGGCATAATTATAAACCTTTACCATATTTAATATTATCCGTTGTGTCATGCTGAGCTTGTCGAAGCATTATGCGCTCGGCTAAGTCTTCGACAAGCTCAGACTGACAATGTCTATAAAACTTCTGCTCCCCTCTGGGGGGCTTGGGGTTCTACAATATGATCTTTTCAATAGGCATTACTACAATGCCTTGGGCACCAGCTTGTTTCAGTTGACTGATACGGTCCCAAAAGTCGCGCTCGGGGATTACGGTATGTACCGCCACCCAGTCGGCTTCGGCCAAAGGCACTACCGATGGACTTTTAACGCCCGGTAATAATGCAATTACAGCTTCTAAATTATCTTTTAACACATTTAGTACTACATACTTTGTTTCCTTGGCCCGTAATACCGATTGTATACGCTGAATAAGTTCCTGAATCAGATCTTCGTTTTCAGAACCTTTACGGCCAATTAGTACTGCCTCGCTGCTCATTACATCCGAGAAGGCTTTTAAACCATTGCTTTTTAGCGTACCGCCGGTAGATACCAAATCGCATATAGCATCGGCTAAACCTAAGCCCGGAGATATTTCTACTGAACCCGAAATGGTACGGATATCGGCATCAATATTCAGTTCTTGAAGGTGTTTCTTTAAGATAACTGGATAGGTGGTGGCGATGGAGCGACCGTTTAAATCGGCCACGGTTTCGATGTTTGTATTATTAGGTACCGCAATTTTAAGCGAACATTTGCCAAAGCCTAATTTTTGCAGGTAGCTAACTTCTACTTCTGTTTCCTGTATCACGTTTTCGCCCACAATGCCCAGGTCGGCAATGCCATCCTGTACATATTCAGGGATATCATCATCGCGCAGAAACAGAATTTCTAACGGGAAATTGGATACGGGAGATATTAAAGAGCTTTTGTAATTTTCGAAATTGAGGCCGCAATTCTTAAGCAGCTCTACAGATTTTTCATTGAGCCGTCCAGACTTTTGGATAGCAATTTTAAGTGTTTTCACAAGTTGGGGGGTATTAAACTATAAATAAACGGAGGTTTTGTTATTTCACGTAGAAACATACATCATTATTATCGCCACAGGGGGCGATGGTGCATATGCAAATGATGTAAAACTAAACCGTTCATTTTATAGCTAATTTGTTGATGAGCTGCGGCAAATATATAAATTTAGAATCAAGAGTCAAGAGTACAGATTCAAGATTTGAGTAACATCCTTGATGTGGCAAAGGTTTTACTGTAGATGTTTTTTATCTGTATTCATGATTCTGTACTCTTGACTCTATTGCAACTACTATTTTATCAAGTGCAGCACTTCGCCAATCGGCTGGTCGCTGTTAATTAAGATACCGGTTACGCCTGCTTTTTGGCCGGCCTCAACGTCGCGGTCACGGTCGCCAATAAAATAGGATTGTGCGGGGTCTATATTATGTTCCTCAATACCGCGCAGCAGCAGGCCGGGTTTGGGTTTGCGGCAATCGCATTCGCCGGTAAACAGCGGATGGTGCGGGCAGTAATATATATCGGTAAAGGTAACGCCATGCTCGGCGTAGGTATCTTTTAGGTGCTGGTGCATTTCGGCCAGTTGTGCTTCGGTGTACCATCCCTTGTCGAGCCCGCCCTGGTTGGTGGCTACAATAAGCAGGTACCCACGGTCTTGCAATTTTTTAAGCGGGGCAAAGTTGTGCTCCAATACTTTAAAATCTTCCAGCCGGCACACGTAATCGCCCAGTTCTTTATTTAATACACCGTCGCGGTCTAAAAAAACAGCTTTATTTTTCTCTTGCATTGCTTATTAAGGTGAACGCCAAAGATAACCTATTCGTTCAAAACGCGAGGTATGTTCTTGTTTAGAATGGTTCAAAATAGATGAGGTTAAATTTGTTTTCGATTTATAAATAATGAAATTTCAATTGTCTTGCTGCTATTATATTTGGAAAAATGATAAAAAAGCAATTTTTATTTTGTCTAAAATCTAAAAACAGTATATTCGTACAAATAGCCCAAAATATAATATCTAATTTAAACATGGATCAAACAGAAAGTGAACAGCAAGGCTTATACAGGCCCGAATTTGAGCACGACTCCTGCGGAACCGGATTTATAGCCAATATTAACGGCAGTAAATCCAATCAAACTATTCATGATGCGCTTACCATGCTCGAAAACATGGAGCACAGGGGTGCCTGTGGCTGCGATCCGGATTCTGGCGATGGTGCCGGTATCTTAATTCAGCTGCCGCATGAGTTTTTGATGGAGGAGTGTTCGGATATTGAGGTGAGTTTGCCGCAGTTAGGTGAATACGGTGTGGGGATGATCTTTTTTCCTAAGGATTCTACGCTTAAAAAAGCTTGTCGTACTATAATTCAAAATGCCACCGAAAAGTTAGGCATCAACTTATTAGGTTTCCGTAAGGTGCCTATCAATTCTTCGGTAATTGGCGAAACTGCCCGCAGTGCCGAGCCCGATGTGGAGCAGGTATTTGTGGCCCGTCCATCGCACATTCACAATACCGAAGATTTTGAGCGTAAACTTTTCGTGTTACGCCGTTACATTAATAAAACGGTAAACGAAACGTTCCCTGCCGCTACAGAACATTTTTATTTTCCGTCGTTCTCGTGCCAAACCATTATTTATAAGGGTCAGGTTACTACTTTTCAATTACGCCAGTATTACACTGATTTGGCCGATCCACGCATTGTGTCGGGCTTCGCGGTAATACACTCTCGTTTTTCTACCAATACATTTCCTTCGTGGAAACTGGCACAGCCTTTCCGCTTAATTGCGCATAATGGCGAGATCAATACTTTAACCAGTAACTTAAACTGGTTTTTCTCCAGCGTAAAATCATTAGCCTCGGCTTATTTCAGTCGTGAGGAAATGGATATGATATTGCCGGTGATAGACAATAACCAGTCGGATTCGGCTTGTTTGGATAACATCATTGAGGTATTGCAACATTCCGGCCGTTCATTACCGCATGTAATGATGATGCTGATCCCCGAAGCATGGGATGGCAACGAGCAGATGGACCCGCTGAAAAAGGCATTCTACGAGTACCATGCCACTATTATGCAGCCATGGGATGGCCCGGCAGCTATTAGCTTCACCGACGGTAAACTGGTAGGTGCACTGTTAGACCGTAATGGCCTGCGCCCGCTGCGTTACACTGTAACTACTGATGGTCGCGTTATCGCCGCTTCAGAAACAGGTGTACTGGCTATCGACGAAGCAACCGTGTTATATAAAGGTCGCTTGCAACCCGGCAAAATGCTGCTGATCGATACCGTTCAGCATAAGATCATCACCGACGAAGAGATTAAACAAGAAATGTCTTCGCGCCAGCCTTATGGCCGCTGGTTAGAAAATTATAAAATCCGTTTAGAAGACCTGCCTGCGCCGCGTGTTGCTTTCACCAGCCTGTCGCCCGAGTCGGTTTTCCGTTACCAGCAGGTTTTTGGTTACACCCGCGAGGATATAGACGGCATCATCAAGCCTATGGCTATCGACGCCAAAGAGCCTATCGGTTCTATGGGTACCGATGTGCCGTTAGCCGTGTTGAGCGATAAGCCTCAGCACCTGTCAAGCTATTTTAAGCAGTTTTTTGCACAGGTAACCAACCCGCCGATAGATCCTATCCGCGAGCGTTTGGTTATGAGTTTGGCTACCTTCATCGGTAACAATGGTAACCTGTTGGATGAAGATAAGATGCACTGCCATTGTGTAGCGCTTAAACATCCTATCCTGCGTAACCACCAGTTGGAAAAGCTGCGTAGTATTGATACCGGCTTGTTTCATGCTAAAACGCTGCAAACTTATTTTAAGGCGGATGGTCAGCCGGGTAGCCTACAAAAGGGTATTGAACGCCTGTGCCGTTATGCCGAAGATGCGGTAGATGATGGTTTTGAAGTATTGATCCTGAGCGATCGTGCGCTGGATTCGGAACACGCCGCTATTCCTTCGTTGTTAGCGGTTTCTGCCGTACACCATCACCTGGTTAAAATTGGCCGCCGTGGTGCGGTAGGTTTGGTAGTAGAAGCCGGTGACGTTTGGGAAGTACATCATTTTGCCTGCTTACTGGCTTTTGGTGCTACGGCCATCAATCCTTACCTGGCGTTATCCACCATTGAAACGTTGAAGAATAACGGTAGCTTGGAAAGCAACCTGGATATTAAATACCTGCATAAAAATTACGTAAAATCGGTTAATGAAGGCTTGTTGAAGATCTTTTCTAAAATGGGAATTTCTACCCTGCAATCTTACCATGGTTCACAGCAGTTTGAAATATTGGGCTTGAACAAAGCTGTGGTAGACCGCTATTTTTGTGGCGCGGTTACCCGCATTGGTGGTTTAGGCTTAGACGAAATTGCCCGCGAAGCTTTAACCAAACACAAATTTGGTTTCACTACCTCTAAAGGCGAAGTGAAATTATTGCCTGAAGGTGGTATTTACCAATGGAAACGCCGCGGCGAAGCTCACTTGTTTAACCCGCAAACAGTGCATTTGCTGCAACATGCTACCAGCACCAATAACTTTGAGGTTTATAAGAACTATGCCCGTTTAGTGAACGAGCAAACCGAAAAGCATTACACCATTCGCGGCTTGCTGGACTTTACGCATCACCGTGAGGCTATAGATATTAACGAGGTAGAACCTATCGAAAGCATTATGAAGCGTTTTGCTACAGGTGCTATGTCGTTCGGGTCTATTTCTCACGAGGCGCACAGCACGCTGGCCATTGCCATGAACCGCATTGGCGGCAAAAGCAATACCGGCGAGGGTGGCGAAGATGAAATGCGCTACGAAACCTTGCCAAACGGCGATTCAATGCGTTCGGCTATAAAGCAAATTGCATCGGCGCGTTTTGGGGTAACATCCAACTATTTGACTAATGCCGATGAGCTGCAAATTAAAATGGCGCAGGGTGCTAAACCTGGCGAGGGCGGACAGCTGCCCGGCCACAAGGTAGATGCCTGGATTGCCAAAACCCGTCACTCTACACCGGGTGTGGGTTTAATATCGCCGCCGCCTCACCATGATATCTATTCTATTGAGGATCTGGCGCAACTGATTTTCGATTTAAAAAATGCTAACCGTGCTGCCCGTATCAACGTTAAACTGGTATCAAAAGCCGGTGTAGGCACTATTGCCGCAGGTGTGGCCAAGGCCCATGCCGATGTGGTTTTAATTGCCGGATACGATGGTGGTACAGGGGCATCGCCAATAAGTTCTATTAAACATGCGGGCTTACCGTGGGAGTTAGGTTTGGCCGAAGCTCATCAAACCTTAGTACGCAGCAAACTACGCAGCCGCGTGGTTGTGCAGGCCGACGGACAGATGAAAACTGGCCGCGATTTAGTAATTGCTGCTCTACTGGGTGCAGAAGAATGGGGGGTAGCCACTGCAGCGTTAGTTGCCAGCGGCTGTATCATGATGCGCAAGTGCCACTTAAACACCTGCCCGGTGGGTGTGGCCACGCAAGACCCCGACCTGCGCAAGCTCTTTAGCGGTAAGCCCGAACATGTGGTAAATCTATTCCGCTTTTTGGCAGAGGATATGCGCGAAATTATGGCCGAGTTAGGCTTCCGTACTATTCAGGAAATGGTGGGCCGCGTACAGTTCTTACGCGTAAAAGATAACCTGGAAAGCTGGAAAGCTAAAAAGGTAGATCTTTCGGGCATCTTACATCCGGTTACCAATGCCAAAGGCAATACCTTGTATAATAGCGAAAAGCAGGATCATGGTATGGATAATATCATCGATTGGAAACTGCTTGAAACTGCACAGCCTGCCTTGGCCGACAGAACCCCGGTTTTTGCCTCGTTCGAGTTAAAGAATACCGACCGTACGGTTGGCACCTTATTGTCTAATGAGATTTCGAAGAAATATGGCTCTGCCGGATTGCCAGAGAACACGATCAACTTTAAATTTAAAGGTTCGGCCGGACAAAGCTTTGGGGCCTTTGCAGCCAAAGGTATAGCATTCGAACTGGAGGGTGAGGCTAACGATTACGTGGGTAAAGGCTTATCTGGAGCACAACTGGCTATCTATCCAAAAGCAGAAGCCACTTTTACCTCAGAAAACAACATTATCATTGGTAACGTGGCCGTTTACGGTGCTACCTCGGGTGAGTTATTTGTGCGCGGTATGGCCGGCGAACGCTTTGCCGTACGTAACTCGGGTGCCACGGTAGTAGTTGAGGGTATTGGCGACCATGGTTGCGAATACATGACCGGTGGCCGTGCGTTGATCTTAGGTAAAACAGGCCGCAACTTTGCCGCTGGTATGAGTGGTGGTATTGCCTGGATCTACAACCCTGATAATGATTTTGCAAGCAACTGCAATACCGAAATGGTAGACCTCGATCCGCTAACTGCACAAGACGAGGAGCAAATTATTAACCTGCTTAAAAAGCACATTAATTTAACTAACAGTAAGCTGGCACAGCAAATACTTAACAACTGGGCTTCGGCATCGCTGAGCTTTGTTAAGGTATTCCCTAAAGAATACAAGAGAGTGTTGCTGCAACAAGAAGTTCAAACCATCAGCTAAGTTGTTGTGATTTTAAAAAAGGTAAAAGGTTACAAGTTAGGTCTGTTGGATACAGGATGGTTTGTTATTTTGTTCATGATATTTCCATTTATGGCGCAAGGGCAACAACATAAAAATAAGGCTGTGAAAACTGTAGTGATATATGGGCAGGATACGGTTACCGAAGATGATATAGGACCGCCACCACTTAATTTAACGTCTCAATTTAAAACGTTACATGATTGGCTGGTAAATATCTGTAACAGTAATAAACCTAAAAAGGCGATTACTAAGTATAACGTTGACTTATTTGAATCTACAAATGATTATACGCTTTGTTTAACTGGGGTGAATACTTATGTTAAAGGCGATGATTCTTTCGTAAAGATTGAATACACCCCCCAAAACCTATACTATAGATTGCCAGTAAGTTTTCATAAAGGAATAAACCGACAACAAGTGTTAATGAAATTGATGCTTGAATTAGAGGATTTTACAACCACTATAGAATTTAAAAATTCATTTTTTACCCGGTCAAATGCCATTGTTTTTCTACCTAATGGCAAGAAGATTTGGCCTAAGTAATCTCAGGTGAATAAACTATTGAAACGAAGTTTTAATAACTAACGGATAATAACAGAAATGGGAAAACCTACCGGATTTCAGGAATATAACAGAGAGCTCCCCGCAAAAAAAGCGCCTGAGGAGCGTGTGAAGAACTATAACGAGTTTGTTGGTTTATATAACGAAGAAAAACTTAACGAACAATCGGCCCGCTGCATGAACTGTGGTATTCCGTTTTGCCACTCGGGTTGCCCGCTGGGCAACGTAATACCCGAGTTTAACGATGCAGTGTATCGCCATAGCTGGGAAGAAGCGTACGATATTTTATCAACTACGAATAACTTCCCTGAGTTTACCGGCCGTATTTGTCCTGCACCTTGCGAATCGGCCTGTGTGCTGGGTATTAACAAACCGCCCGTAGCTATTGAGGAAATTGAAAAGCATATCATTGAGATTGCTTATGCCAAAAACCTGGTTAAGCCAAGTGCGCCGTTCATCAAAACCGGTAAAAAAGTAGCGGTGATAGGTTCGGGCCCAGCAGGTATGGCAGCCGCGGCACAGCTAAGTAAGGCTGGCCACGCCGTAACCGTTTACGAGCGCGACGACCGCCCGGGAGGACTGTTACGCTACGGCATCCCCGATTTTAAATTGGAAAAATGGGTGATAGACCGCCGCGTAAAGGTAATGGAAGAAGATGGTATTGTATTTAAATGCAACACCGAAATTGGTAAAGACATTACCCTGGAAGAACTGCAGCGCAACAACGATGCAGTGGTATTAGCCGGTGGCTCAACCATACCACGTAATCTGCCCATACCGGGCCGCGAATTTAAAGGGGTTCATTTTGCCATGGACTTTTTAAAACAGCAAAACAAACGGGTTGGCAACAGCGCTTTCGATACCGAGGATATTTTAGCTACCGGTAAGGACGTTGTAGTGATAGGAGGGGGCGATACCGGTTCTGACTGTGTAGGTACATCCAACCGTCATGGTGCTAACTCGGTGCGTCAGTTTGAGGTAATGGTGCAGCCGCCGCAACAGCGTACACCACATATGCCATGGCCAAACTACCCCATGCTGTTAAAAACAACCAGTTCGCACGAAGAAGGTTGTGAACGCCACTGGGGCGTAAACACCAAAGAGTTTTTAGGTGATGAGAACGGCAACCTACGCGCGCTTAAAGTGACCGATGTAAGCTGGGAACTGGATGTGATGAACCGTCCCATCAAGTTTGCGGAAGTGCCCGGTTCGGAGCGCGAACTGCCTTGTCAGCTGGTGTTTTTAGCTATGGGCTTTGTGCACCCGCAACATACAGGTATGATTGAACAAGGCGGACTGGAGCTTGACGAACGCAAGAACGTTAAAGCTAAAGAAGGTGTTTACCGTACCAATGTAAGCAAGGTATTTGCTTGCGGCGATATGCGCAGAGGCCAATCACTGGTGGTTTGGGCCATTAGTGAAGGCCGCGAAGCCGCCCGCAAGGTAGATGAGTTTTTAATGGGCCACTCCATGCTCGAGAGCAAGGACGCCGTGAGCGCATTTGAGTATTAAAAGATAGTTTTAGTTTAGTTAAGATAGTTGCACAGGTTCAAAGGCTGAAAGCAGGGGAAGAGAAAGGTAGTTTTGCGGTTGAGAATAGTTTTCTGAAAAATTCAAAAAAGCTTTCAAACCTTTGGCCTGTCAACTTACTTTAAAACAAGGAAGCATCATCCATTCAGGGTGGTGTTTTTTTATTTCCATGCTTTTTTAAATTTTTTCAAGTAAAAAAAGCAGCCATGAGCGTTAACTCATGGCTGCTACAGATAACCAACCTAATTAGTTAATTAATAAATACGTGAAAATAATGCTTTGGTATTACCAGTACCGGTGCTGCCGGTAATGGTAATGTGGCCGGTATTACCATTGCCATCATAGCCCGAACCCTTGTTGTAATTGGCAACACAATTGGTAACGGTATGAGGTATAGTTTGGCCGGCACTTCCTAATTTAAAGCCATTGCCATCGCCGCTGGCGCCATAACCGTTATTGGTTGCTGTGCAGTTGGTAATGGTTACGGTGTAAGGTTGTCCGTATAAATCCCATCCATCATCAGAGTTGTGGTTGGCCGTGCAATGATCAAACTTGTTATTTTTTCCGGCCGATAGTTTACAGGCAAATCCGTCGGCATTTTCGCCACCATTGGCGGTATCATAGTTCTCGGCCGACTGGCAATAGCTGATATTATTATCGTGTGCACCGTTATAAACCTGCAAGCCCGAATCGCCGTTGCTATTGGTTATTAACTTGTATGCATAATTAAAGCCACCTTGCTGAAATACAATGCCGCAATCTGGAGCGTTTTTAATGGTCATATTGGTAATGTTCCAGTAACTGCCGTTCACTTTTACGCCCCAGCCCGATGATATGCCCGAGCAATCGAGCGTGCCACCTGTAAAGTTGATCTTTGAACTTGAGGTGCCGCTTTTTAAGCATTGAAGCGTGCTGGTGAGTTTAATAGTGCCGCTTACCGTAATTACATCGCCTCCCTTGGCATTGGCAATGGCGGTTTTCAGGGCACTTTCTGTAGTAACTGTTGTGCTGGCCAGGGTTTGTTTGGTGGCAACATCTTGTTCTAAAGGATTGGTGTTGGCGGCTTCTTCATTTTTTTTGCAACTAAGCAAAGCTCCGCCTATTACTAAAATTAGTATCAGCTTTTTCATAATAATTGGTTTTAGAAAATTGGTTGAATTGGTTATCTATTAAGCAAGTTAAATTTAACTATCGAATAAATCAGTTGTAAATCCATAATTATTTGGGCAAACGTTACCGGGAACGATTGACCTGTATTATGTTTAAAATTTTGGTCTGCAATAAGTTAGATGTTTGTTAAACAGGCGAGCATTTAAAGGAGTTCGATTTGGTGATTAGGCCTTCAATTTGAACTTATCGCGCCGATTTATTAAGATCAAAGTTTTTAATGCGAAGTATCCCGTCTTTGCATTACATTGGTAGCATAACAAGACTTGGGTTTAGTGTTGTACTTTATAAGTTAAACTGCCACAGATGAAAGAATTTACCAGCAAAGCTATACAGGATATGGAAAAGCGTTTCCGTACCACATTGATCAATAATATACCCGGTTATAAACCCCTGCAGCTGCTGGGCACGGTAAGCGAAGCCGGCGTTACCAATTTATGCCTTGTCAATTCGGTATTTCATTTAGGAGCTAATCCTCCGCTTTTAGGATTAGTATTAAGGCCGCAGCGTGAGGAGAATAATACCTTGGTTAACATTAAACAAATGGGAGTATATACACTGAACAATGTGGTGACCGACTATTATAAACAGGCTCACCAGGCAAGCGCCACTTACCCTTCAGGTGTGTCGGAGTTTGAAGCGTGTGGGTTTGAAGCCGATTACATAGACGGCTTTAAGGCGCCGTTCGTAAAGCAATCGACCATTAAAATAGGCTTAAAGCTGCGCGAAATAATAGATATGGCTACCAACGGAACAACCATCGTTGTGGGTGAGATCGTCCATATTTTAGCAGATGAACAGTTGATAGGTAGCGACGGCTTTGTAGATCATACACAAGCAGACACGGTTACTGTAGTTGGTTTAGACAGTTATTATACCACACAACCGCTCGAACGCCTTGCCTATGCCAAGCCGGGTAAAAATGTTCAGATAATACCAACTCAACTATAGTCAAGGTGATATATAACTTTCAACCGAATTAATATCTATTATCTATGCACATCGGCTTGTTTACTTATGGCTCAAGAGGAGACGTGCAACCTTACATTGCATTGGCATTAAGGCTTACAGACGAAGGTTATAATGTAACCTTGGCAGCCCCTGAAAATTTTAAAGATTTTGTAGAAAGTTTTAAAATTTCTTTTTACCCGGTAGCTGGCAATGCCGAGGAGATTGTGCATTCGCCCGAATGCGAAAAGATAATTAAGTCGGGTAACAATTTGGCATTCATTAAGTTTCTCTTCAACTCCCTATCAAATAGGCGCTCGGAGTTATTTGATAGTATTATAGGTTTCTGCAGCTTGGTTGATGCCATTGTGGCGAACAATGTAGGCGCTACCACGGTTAGTGTTGCAGCTGAGAGGCTAAACCTAAAAATGATTATTTTACAGTTGAACCCACCCGTGATTGAAACCAATGCTTTTCCTGTACCGGGTATGCCTTTCCCTAATTTAGCTTGGCTTAATAAGCTTTCCTACAAGCTTTTCTATCGAATAATGTGGCACTTTGCTAAAAGCGATATCAATGAATTTAGGCGTAGAATAGGCTTGCCATTGAGCAAGCATTCGGTTTTTAAAAGGATAGCGGATGCCAGGGTCCCGGTTTTACATGCCTTTAGTGAAGAATTAATTAAACGACCTTTAGATTGGGAAGAACACCACCTTGTAACCGGCTTTTTAATGTTGGATAGCCTCAAGCGATCAGAAAATACTTTTGATAATGCATCAGATCAATTAAATAAGTGGTTAGCACAAGGAGCTAAACCAGTATATATAGGTTTTGGAAGTATTCCGGTGCCAGACCCTTTGAAATTAATGCAGGCTATCACTTATCTGCTAAATTCAACCCAGGAACGGGTTTTACTATGTACCGGTTGGTCAAAAATACCCGACCTTCCAAAACACCCTAATTTATTCATAGTATCGGGGGTTAACCATCAATGGTTATTTCCAAAGTGTAAAATAGTGGTTATACATGGCGGTATAGGTACGTTAACGGCTGCACTTACGGCCGGTGTGCCGTCAATAGTAGTTTCCTTATTTGTAGATCAACCCATATGGGGAAAATTGATTTCTAAAAAAGGTATTGGTTTGCATTTACCATGGCGTAAAATGACCCCGAAGAGTTTATCTAAGGCTGTTAAATACTTAAATAATGATGCAGAAATAGCTAATAATGCAGTTTTGGTAAGCAAAAAATTAGCTGCCGAAGATGGAGTAGGTGCAACAGTACGCTACATCCGGCAATATTTTGAAACTGTTGTTAATTAGCTGAAATAATCTATTGAGTTAACACCAGTAATTTTTTTACCACTATTCTTGCACTTGCCGCGGTAAGTGCACCTCGGCCAGCATACAACGTGCGCTTCCGCCTCCGATGGTTTCTATCGTGGTCAAGTCGGCCGAAACGATTTCGGTATACTTCTCCAGGACAGCCACTTGTTCGGCTGTTAATGATTGATGCGCGCTTTTAGACATGACTAATAGGCTTTCCCCCCCGGTGTTTTGCACTTCAAGCATATTTCCGGCAAAGTGGTTCATTTGCTCAAGAGTAATACCTACGATCTCCTTGCCGGTCATATTCAGCGAAGCAATCACGGTTTCTTTTTCAGTTTCGTCTTGGATGCTATCCAAACAAATAACCGCAAATTTGCTTCCTACGCACATCATCACGTTGGTATGGTAAATGGCTTGCCGGGCCGCATCGGTAGCTGTAAAGGTAACCGGGGTATAGTGCAGGTAGTCGCAAAATGAGTTTAATACTTCCTCGTTGGTACGGGGCGACAGGCAGGCGTAGGCTATCTTATTTTCCCGGTCAAGCACCATGCTGCCTGTTCCTTCCAAAAATTTGTTTTCGAGTTCAAAGCGGCTCAGGTCAATCATGTGGTTCACTTTGAAACGGTGCTCCAGTTTGCGCACTACATCTTCGCGGCGTTCCCAACGGCGGTTTTCTGCCTGCATAGGGTAGAGGATCACATCACCATTATCATGAAACGAGACCCAGTTGTTGGGGAAAATGGCATCAGGTTTTTGCGGATCGGCTGTGTCATCAATTACGGTGACATCCAAACTCTTGCTTTTCAACAGATCGGCAAAGGAATTAAATTCCTGAGTAACTTTTTCCTGTACCAACTTTAGGTTGGAGTTGTTTTTCTGGAAGGCATTACTTTCTGCCGTTTGCTCATTAAAGCCAAAACTGGCCGGGCGGATCATTAATATGTTGGATGTGGTTTGGCTCATCACTTGGTCTTTTAGTTCTTCATCAAACTTTAAATAGTTGTATTTTAAAAAAGGTTTGCTCTTTTTTAACGGCTTAATTTTGCAATCTACTTTTTTGAGGTTTTATGAAGTTTTTTGGAAATATTCTGAAGTACAGCGTACTTTTTTGAATTGAATTACACAATTTCGTCTCTCAACAGCGGCAAACTCATACAATGAAAGCCGCCCCTGGCCCGCGATAATTCTGAAGATGGCATTAATATCAAAGTGTCTTGCAGGGCTTCCGGTGTAGTTTGTCCGTCTTCAAACTGCTGCAGTAATTCGGCCACTTTAACTACGTTGAAACCGCTTTGCTTAAAGGCCTCAACGGTTTTGTCATTACGGTCATATCCTAAAACTACGCCTTCTTTAAGTGCTAACAGGTTGCACGAATCGGTCCATTGTTCGCGTGCATCAAACGGGAAAGTATTATTGCCAGAATAGATGAATTTGGTTTCGTCGGTACTATGTAAGTCATTGATACTTATGTTACTAAGTAAATCTTCAATGCAATCAAAAATACGAGGTTGATCTTGCCCGGCAATAAATTGAACGATTTCTGTACGATCTTTTGACTTTTTATCGGTGAACCAACTCACCGGGTTTGCCTCCGATTTGGTCGAAGTATCGGCCTTGGCCAATGACCCTAAAACAACCCATACATTACGCTTTACCTGGGTAAAAACGGTGTCTATGTGCATATAATCCCGTTTATGCGGAATTTTAAGTACGGTTACTTTCTCAACAACCTTGTTCTCAAACAGTAATTTGATAGCCTCGTGGGCTCCGCTTAAAGACGTACGCTCGCTGCAGCCAATAATGACATGATTACTGCTAACTACCATTACGTCACCACCTTCCAAAGTAGTTTTATCGTCCTGGTCTTTGCCCGGGCGTAAAAAATGCTGTATGCTTTCTGTAATTTCCAGGATATTATCACGATAGTTGGCAAACGCAGGATGATTGAACAGTATGTACCTAGCCAGCAATGTTTCGCGTGACCGGGCTTTTTTTGCCGGCTTGTTTATGAGGATATGGTTATTAATCGTAATACCAATATCGCGCGAAAAAATGAGGTTGGGAATAGGGGCAAAGATCATCTGATCCTTTCCTAAAGAGCCCGATATAAATATTTTAGCTAACTCAACAGGGTGTGTATTGTTCAATTGTTGTTGTAAACGGTAATTGCAACTCTCTATGGCACAAACAGATGCGGTTAATTTCTCACGAATACCCTGGTCTTCCAATATTTGCGCAAGTAGGGTTTGTATCTCTATAACCTTGTCAGATGCATAAAAATCAGCATGGTCTGGCTTATAGAAGTTGCGTTCGGCTTCGGGAGCGTCTATCTCGTGTAATCTGCCTTTAATTTTATCAGCATCTAAAAAATAGAGGAGTAACTTTACATAGTAATCATACTCATTTTTGCGCATGGTATCTAAATGCACAATGTCTTCAAAAAGCCAATCCTGCGCTTTGGAGGGCACTACTTTGCCGAGGCCGCTATCAGGACTATGGATCAGTAAGGCACGAAGGGTGCCAATTTCAGAGGATACATTGAGTTTTAACTGGTCAGAATTTAGAGTCATATATAATAGGATGCTTTCAAAGTTATTAAACCATTCAATTAATGACAGCAGGTTAAGGCATTTTATTTAATTTTGTAAGATGGACTTTATTACTACTGCTACTATACAAGCTGTTAAACAATTATATAACACAACAATTACCCCTCAGGATGTTAACCTGCAGCAAACCCGCAAGGAGTTTGAAGGACAGGTAACTATAGTGACTTTTCCTTACACCAAGTTTTCCCGTAAATCGCCCGAGCAAACCGGCCAGGAAATTGGTACTTACCTGCAAGAAAATGTTGCAGAAGTTTCGGGTTTCAACATTATCAAGGGGTTTCTCAATGTATCTATTGCTGATAGCTATTGGTTAGCTGTTTATAATGAGACTGTAGTTAAAGAGGATTTTGGTATAGCTGCGCCTAACGGCAAAAAGGTTATGGTAGAGTATTCATCGCCTAATACTAATAAGCCATTGCATTTGGGCCATGTGCGTAACAACCTGTTAGGCTACTCGGTTGCTGCGATCTTAAAGGCGGCAGGTTATGAAGTAATTAAGGCTAATTTGGTTAATGACCGTGGCATACACATCTGTAAATCGATGCTGGCCTGGCAACTGTTTGGCAATGGCGAAACTCCACAATCTTCGGGCATGAAAGGCGATCACTTGGTGGGTAAATATTACGTGTTGTTTGATAAGGCTTATAAAGTTCAGATTGAAGAATTAAAGGCGGCGGGTAAAACGGAAGAAGAAGCCAAAAAATCGGCACCACTAATATTGCAGGCCCAGCAAATGCTGCAAAAGTGGGAAGCTGGCAATGAGGAAGTAATTGATCTTTGGAAGACCATGAACACCTGGGTTTACGATGGCTTTGCAAAAACATACAAAAAACTGGGTGTCGACTTTGATCAGTACTACTACGAATCGAATACCTACTTATTAGGTAAAGATATTATTGAAGAAGGACTGGCTAAAGGTGTATTCTTTAAAAAGGAAGATGGTTCTGTTTGGATAGACCTCACCGACGAAGGACTTGACCAGAAGCTTGTGTTACGTGCCGATGGTACCTCCGTGTACATCACTCAAGATCTAGGTACTGCGCAATTGAAGTATGACAACTTTGGCATGGACGAGTCCATCTACGTAGTAGGTAACGAGCAGGATTACCATTTTAAAGTGTTGTTTCTGATTTTACAAAAATTGGGTAAGACTTGGGCTAAGGGATTGTACCATTTGTCTTACGGTATGGTTGATCTTCCCTCCGGAAAAATGAAATCGCGTGAAGGAACCGTTGTTGATGCCGATGACCTCATCAGCGAAATGGAAGCCACTGCCAAAGAACAAACAGAAGCGCTCGGCAAAACTGCCGATTTTGCTGAAGAAGACAAACAACACCTGTATTATATAATAGGTATGGGCGCACTCAAATACTTCTTATTAAAGGTAGATCCTAAAAAACGCCTGTTATTCGATCCTAACGAGTCGGTAGATTTTCAAGGTCATACCGGTCCGTTTATACAATATACCCATGCCCGGATCAAATCTGTAATGAGCAGGGGAGGAGAGGTCACTGTAGTTTCAACAATTACCGAACCCGACTCCGTAGAACGCGACCTCATCATTGCCATGAGTCAATATCCCGAAACAGTTAATCAGGCAGCTAAAGATTTCAATCCCGCCGCTATTGCCAACTACGTTTACGAACTGGCCAAGGTTTACAATAAATTTTACCACGAAAAATCAATTTTACAAGCCGAAAATGAAGAATTGAAGGCTTTTAGGTTGAATTTGTCTGCCTCTACGGCAAAAATTATTGCTAAAGCTATGCTTTTATTAGGTATTGAAGTTCCAGAACGTATGTAAATACAAACGCTTGAATAATGTAGGTCATTAGTTGGTGAATTACAACCTTGAAGTGTTATAGTGATAGGAAATTTAGTTTCTATACTTATCATTTGCCAGTAATGTCAAATTTAACTCTTACGAGATTAAGGTTGTGTTCATTAATTAGTATATTTAACTTAATTGTTAACATATATTTATCATTAACAACATTTTTTTTCAAATACCTAGGATAATAGATTTATAATTTATAATTTTCGCTCCAGAAAACTATTTTATTAACTCAAACAATTTACAAATGAAGAAAATTCTACTTATTCTTCTGGCTTTGAGTATATGTGTTGTATCAAACACATTTGCGCAAGGCAGAAAGATTACGGGTAAAGTGACTGGCGCCGATGACGGGCAGCCTTTACCTGGTGTTAGTGTGGTCGTTAAAGGATCTACCAGCGGAACGCAAACCGATCCAAACGGGAATTTTACACTGAATGTTCCTACAGGTGCAACTACATTAGTTATTAATTATGTAGGTTTTGTCACTCAAGAAGTATCTATTTCGGGAACTGATAATGTGACAGTGTCATTAAGGTCTGATGTAAGATCACTAAATGAAGTTGTAGTATCAGCTGGTTATCAATCACTGCAAAGAAAAGATTTGCCAGGTGCTGTATCAATAGTTGGAAGTAAGGAAGTCGAGCAAAAACCAATTGCTTCATTTACTCAACTTTTACAAGGTACTGCTCCAGGATTGCAGGTTACAGGGTCAAGCGGTAGACCAGGTGCTAACGCTTACATTAGAATTCGCGGTACTGGATCGATCACAGCGTCATCAGAACCATTAATAATTGTTGACGGTGTTCAAGTTTCCACCACTGCTTATAATGGATTAAATCCTAATGATATTGAAAACGTTGTTGTATTAAAAGACGCTGATGCCACTGCTATCTACGGTTCTCGTGCTGGTAACGGTGTATTAGTTGTAAATACAAAGCAAGGTCGTCCTGGGGCTCCAACAGTAAGGTATTCATTTCAGTATGGTAAAACTCAAGCACAGAAGCTCAAAAATGTTAGCTTGATGAATGCCCAAGAGAAATTGCAATACGAGTATGAATTGGGCTTTACTAATGGTACGATAGATACTATGATTACAAATAGGGGATATCCAGCTGGTACTGATATTACAACTTTGACACCTACTCAACGTACTGACTTATGGAATTTAGCTATAAGCAGAGGTGCCGGCGATTGGAGAGATTATTTATTGCAAAATGCGACTACAAAAACTCATGAGTTAGCATTATCTGGTGGTGCAGATAAGATTAAATATTATTTATCAGGTAACATCAGTGACTATCCAGGTGTTGAAAGATTTTCAACATTTAAAAGAAAAGGTGGTAGGTTAAATGTCGAATATCAAATAAAAGACTGGTTTAAATTAGGTACAAACATTGGTGTTACCCAGACCCATGATAATCGAGTGCGTGAGGCATATAATTCACAAAATTCGTATGGTGCATTGTTTTTCTTTAACCCTTACGAGCAGGTTTACAATGCAGATGGTAGTTACAATACCACATTGTCTAACGGCTTTTCACCTTTAGAAGGAGCCGTTAACAACCCTGTTTCTTACGACAGATTAAATCAATTCGGAACTTTCTTTGGAGAAGCTCGTTTTTTCAAACACTTATTATTGAGAAGTCAGTATGGTATTAACTATAACACATTGAAATATCAATCTTATTTACAACCTGGTTCAAACTTAGCTAGCATATTGGGCTATAACCAAAAGCAAGACCAGATTCAACAAGATTTTTTCTATACATTTACGAACACAGCTAATTGGTTACAAACTATAGCTGATAAACATAATATTAACATATTAGCTGGAACGGAATATAATAAAAGCAACCTTTATTCCCTCAGCGCAACCGGAAGAGGTTTTCCATCTAAAGACTATACTACTTTAGAAAACGCTGCAACTCCTACAGCTGCAACTACGTCTATAAATGAGTTTGCTTTGATATCTTACTTCGGACGAGTACAGTATGATTTCGACAAAAGGTATTCAATTAATTTAAGTGGACGTCGTGATGGTTCATCACGTTTTGGTGCCAATGTTAGATTTGCGAACTTTTATGCCGTTGGTGCGGGTTGGGACCTAAGACAAGAGAAGTTTTTTACTTTGCCTGAATGGGTGACTGACTTGAAGTTACGAGGTTCATACGGAACTTCCGGTAACAACAACATAGGCAATTATGAAGCTTTGGGTACTTATTCATTAACTGGAAGATACAATGATCAAACCGCTGCTGTACCGGCAAGGTTGGCAAATCCAAACCTTACTTGGGAGACAACCTATGCTAAAGACATTGGCCTAACTTACGGTTTTCTTGACGGTCGCATAACTGGTGAGATAGATTATTACTCGCGTAACAATAAGAACTTGTTATATCAGGTTCAGGTTTCACAAACAACTGGTTTTTCTTCATACACAGGTAACATAGGCGCAGTTAGAAATTACGGTGTAGAATTTGCAGTTACAGGTAACGTAATTCGCAAGAAAGATTTTAGATGGGATGTAACGTTGAATTATACACACAATGACAATGAAATTTCTGAACTTTATGTAGATAATGCAAGTTTAGCTTCATCCGCTGGTTTTGGTCAACTTGTTGTAGGACAGCCTATAGGAACGTTTTATTTAACACGCTATAAAGGAGTGAATCCTGCTAATGGTAAAGCTGTTTATTATAACCGTGATGGTAGCGAAACCGAAACTTACCCAAGTGGTCAAGAGGTGTTATTAAATGGTAAATCGCCAAATGTAAAATACTATGGAACGGTTGGAACTAATTTATTTTACAAAGGAATAGATTTCTCTGCTAGACTGTACTATTCCGGTGGTAATTACATTTACAACCAAATCTTGCAAGACGCTACTTCTAACGGAAGTTCAATCCAATCTAATCAGTTTACTGAGGCTTCTAATTATTGGAAAAAACCCGGTGACGTAGTTCTTTATCCTAATCCATTAGACCCTACTCAAGCTACAGTACATGATTCCGATCAGTATCTTGAGAAAGGAGATTATGTAACTTTAAGAGATGTTACCTTAGGTTATACATTAAATAACAAACTTACCAATCGTTTAAAAGTTAAGAGTATTAGAGTATTTGCTCAAGGTACTAACTTGGCAGTATGGACGAAATTTAAAGGTTTACCAGAGGTTGGTGATTCTAATAACGAACGTACAGACTATCCTGGAACCTTTAACCTGTACGGTTACCCGCCAATTAAAGGTTACACTTTTGGTATTGATGTTAGATTTTAATATTGAAAAAAGTAAATTTTTATGAACAAAAGAATATATACAGCTGCGCTAAGTGCTATACTAATAGCCGGTTGCAGTAAGGAAAAATTAAATTTATATCCTTATAATCAAGTTGCTACTGAGCAAGCATTTAGGAGCGAAACTGACGTTACATTTGATATAAATGGCATGTATAATGGTTTGCGCACTTCGACTTCCTATTTTGTTAACGGGATTTGGAATATTTTAGGTGACGTTTTGTCTGACAATCTTGTACTTAACACTCTAGGCAGACAAAGTTTAAAAAATCCCTATTATGAGTATCGTTACTCAGCCACAAACACTTATGGATTATTTGGTAGCGGATATAGCATTATAAGGCGTGCGAATGCTATATTAGAGAATATAGAGAAATTTCCCAATGGAACTTTCAAAAATAACGCAAAAGGTGAGGCTCTTGCTGTAAGGGCATTGGTATACTTTGATATGAGCAGGGTATACAGTAAAACTTATCTAAACGCAAGTGATGCTGATTTTACTGTTCCCTACGTAACTACAACTGATGCAACCATTACACCAGCTAATGAACCAGTAAAAGGTTTTTATGACAAAGTTATTGCTGACCTTACGCAAGCAGAAACTTTAATAAATGCTAATAATTCTATCTCTGCAAGCAACACTGTTAGTCGCTTGAATAAAGCTGCAGTTGCCGGCTTATTATCTAGGGTTTACTTGTATAAAGGTGATTATTCAAATTGTATTGCAGCTGCTAATCGTGCATTAGGTACAACACCTAACGTAGGCTCGCTTACAACGTTTGGTAGCATTTGGACTGATGCAACAGATGCAGGTGTATTATTTAAAGTAAAAAATACAAACTTGGACAACTTAAATGCTCAAGGTGTAAATTATTATCAAACAGTTAGTCAGGGAATTAAATCTGAATATAATGTAGATTATAACTTTTACCAGTTGTTTGCTAACAATGATATCAGAAAGACTATCTATATTCAGACGAGTCCATACTCTGCAGTTAATTATAACCATGTTATAAAATATGCTGGTAGACCAGGAACACCTGTTGGGGTAGTTGATGCGAAAGTTTTGAGAACTGCTGAAGTTCTTTTGAGTAGAGCAGAAGCTTATTATAGAAGCAACAACGTTGCAGGGGCTGTTGCCGATTTAGTTTTGCTAAAATCCAACCGCTACACGGGATACGTGGCTGCGACGGATAATGCTTTATCTGGAACTGCACTTTTAAATGAAATTTTACTGCAAAGGAGGTTGGAGTTAGCGTTTGAAGGTGATCGGTTCTGGGATTTAAAACGGTTGAATTTACCAGTTCAACGTGCTAATAAAGGTGATAAAGCCGATGGAACCGGAACTGCACCGCTATTTACTACTTTAGCCGCTGGGGATTTTAAATTTAATCTTCCTTACGAGCAGACTGAGCTCAATTTTAATAAAAACTTAAAGCAGAATCCAGGTTATTAATCATCATTTTGCTAACAAAACACCCGACGTCAGTAATGATATCGGGTGTTTTATTTATATCCTAAAGGTATTATTGTTTAAATTCTCATTTAATATAAAGGCTTTATCAACCTCCTTCAAAGACCGTTTAATACGACATGTGCTTATTTCAGAAGAGTGTGATATTATTGCACTTTCCGCATATTCATCACTATCCCCATTAAAGATCAAAGCTCTCACTTTGATCTTTTTTTGTTTCAAAAGTTCGAGTGATAGGAGGGTGTGGTTTATGCTGCCTAAATAGTGTTTAACAACCAGTACAACTTCGGCATCAAATTTTTGAATGAGGTCAATAATAAAATGCTGGTTATTTAGGGGTACCATGAGTCCGCCTGCGCCTTCTATAATAAGTTGGTTATCTGTCTGAGGTAGCATTATTTGATTCAGATCAATGGCGATGCCGTCCAGGTCTGCCGACTTATGTGGTGAAAAGGGCTGTGTTAACCGATAGGCTTCGGGTTGGAACTTAGAGATTGGATTGGAGATGAGGGCTTGCACCTTCATGGTATCAGTGTTATCTAAATCGCCCGATTGAATGGGCTTCCAATAGTCGGCTTTGAGCTTTTCAACTAATATGGCCGACACTACGGTTTTACCCACATCGGTGCCTATACCGGTTACAAACAAAGGTGGTTTATTTGCCATTGATAGAATTTTTTATGTGGCCGGCAAGTCCGGCAATTTCTTCTGTTGTATTATACGCATGCAAACAAATTCTTAACCTTTCTGTGCCGGTGGGTACAGTAGGGCTTAAGATGGGGCGTACATCATATCCATGATTCTTTAAATGCACTGCTATTGCTTTTGTTGCCTCGTTGCCGCCAATCGTCAAGGTTTGAATGGCCCCGGTGTTCAATAGTGCCTCAGCATCGCCCATTAAATTATTGTAGAGCTCAATATTAAACTTGAGTGTGTTGACTACAGGTGACGATTTTTCTAATAACTGATAAGCCATTTTAACAGCCGCTAAGTTGTGGAAGGGAGCAGCCGTAGTGTAAATGAACGAGCGGGCAAAGTTAATGAGATATTGGCGGAGCTCATCGCTGCCCAACACAATGGCACCATGGCAACCTAAGGCTTTCCCAAAGGTTATCACCCTTGCAAATACTTTGTCTTCTAAATTAAGATGATTGATTAATCCTTTACCAAATACGCCAAATGCGTGCGCTTCGTCTACAATTAAGGCGGCGTTGTAGCTGTTTACCAGGTTAACAATAGATATCAGTGGGGCAAGGTCGCCATCCATGGAATAAACACTTTCTATAACCACATAACATAAACCTTGCGCATTCTTCAATTTCTGCTCCAGGTCATCTAAATTGTTATGCTTAAAACTGTAGCGTTTGGCGTGGCTTAGTCTAATACCATCAATGATGGACGCATGAGCCAGTTCATCGTGTATAACGGTATCGCCACGCTGTGGTACAGATGATAGTAAGCCCAGGTTAGCATCGTATCCAGAATTAAAGAGTAAACCCGCTTGCGCATGATGGTAAGTGGCTATGTTATGTTCCAGTTCTTCTGCGTAACGGGTGTTACCGGCTAAGAGCCTGGAACCTGTTGAACCATTTAGAGCTGAGGGGTGATTGCTTATCTCTTCGCTGATAAGCGCTTTTAGTAGCGGTGATCTTGAAAAGCCGAGATAATCATTAGAACAAAAGTCAACCAGTCCATTTTCGGGCTGTAATTGCCGATAGGCATTTAATTGTTGCCTTGATTGTAGCTTTTGTTGTAAATATTCTTGCGCGGTCAACTTTAAAAATTTGTGCTAAAATAAAAAAAGCGGCTCATCGCCGCTTCTTTTATAAATTATTTTTGTGATGGTGGAGGGTTACCGCCGCCGCCACCCTGGCGCATTCTGTTCATTCTTTCAGCTTGCATTTTGTCAAAAGCTTCTTTTTGCTCAGCTGTAAGCAAGGCTTTAACTTTAGCGTTATTAGCTTCCATAATTGGGCGATAAGCGCTCATCATAGCTTGTCTGTCGCCGTTGCTGGCAGTTCTTAGGCTGTCCATTGATTTGGCTTGCGTTTGATAAATAGCAGTAATTTTTGATGTTTGATCATCCGTAAGTTTCAACTGTGTTTGAAGGCCCTTAGCTTGTTCTTCAGGAGTCATTCTTTGTCTGCCGCCACCTTGGGCAAAGCTAACTGCGCTGATTCCTAAAACGAAACAGCATAACATTAAGATCTTTTTCATACTTCTAAGTTTGTTTAGTTTTTGATAAAGATATTTGGTAATGGTTTAATAACCAACATGTAACTTAATTGTTGCTTTGCAACTTGGAGATCGATTTCTGCATCTCGGACATCATGCTGGTCAGGTTCTCGATACTTGGTTCAGGCATTGGTGTTGGCAACTGGGTAGATAAATATGCCTTGGCTTTCCAGATCTCCAAAATATCTTCGCCGCTCACTTCGTACGGTTCGTAAGCTGTATTATCAGAAAGCAATTTCAATTTCTTATTGTCGCGATATTTGTTACCTACACGCTTGTACACTACACCCTCTGTTTTCGATAATATTACATAAGTATCGCCTGCTTTAACATCGGCCCAATTCTCCACATACTCACCTATAATAACAGTACCCGATTGTAGGGGCAGCATGGAGTCGCCTTTAATTTCGAAGGCCCGGAAAGTACCCTGCTTAAACATGGGCAGGTAGAATTTAGGTAGTTGTGCTACGTATTCAGGGTCGGCATATCCGTTCAAATAGCCGGCACTGGCCTTTACCGGCACCATTTCAATATTTTCGTTGTCTTCTTTATCAACAGTGATACTCAGCACCCGTAAGTTGGCCGGATTTCCCTTAGGTTTAGGTGCCCATTTTTCGTTGATGGTTTCATTAATAAAATCATCAACGCTGATTTCAAAATACAATGCTATCTTTTTTAGCAGATCGTATTTTGGATCGGCACGGTCTTCTTCATAAGCACCCACTAAAGAGCGTTTAATGCCTATTTCATCAGCAAACTGCTGTTGTGTAAGACCTTTCTTCTTTCTAAGGAATTTAATATTTGTTGAAATAATTGACATAAAATTTGGAATTACTAAATTTGTTAGTAAATTTATGCTCATAAAGTTAGTAACATAATTTCATTTAGCAAAATTTATTATCAAATGAAACACTATATCTATATCATAACCGACAGAAACCGTACAAATCTGCACGTTGGTCTTTGTACTGATATGATAAAAACGCTTCAGTTTTATTGCGATATGCCTACGTTGTTTTTTGACAAAGCGCAGCAATTAAACCGACTGGTGTATTTTGAGGAGATGAATACCGAAGAGCAGGCCATGGAGCGCTTCAAAACGATGAGCACATTCACCAGGGCCCAAAAAGAAAAAATGATCAGATCTGTTAATCCGGACTGGATAGATCTGACCATTGGTTTAAAAGCGGAAAACAATATGCGTGTTAGGCCATATCTGCGTCCGTCTTTAGGAACGGCTAAGCGTTCTATTGTTTTTTAACAAACTTCAGGGCGCCTGAGTTCATGCAAAATCTTTTACCGCCGCGGTCTTCGGGTCCGTCGTCAAAAACATGGCCCAGGTGCAAACCTGTGCTTTTTTCAACAACTTCCATACGCTCACCATCGGCATCTTTGATAACGGTAACTTTACTGTTGCTAACCGGTTTGGTAAAACTTGGCCAGCCGGTGCCACTTTCAAATTTATCGTCGGAAGTAAATAAGACCTCGCCGGTGGCAGCGCTCACATATACTCCTTTTTCATGATTGTTATAATACGCGTTATGGAAGGGAGGTTCAGTGCCTTTTTCCACCATAATGTGGTATTGATTGGCGGTCAATGTTTTTTTCCATTCGGCTGCGGGCTTGCTTAACGTGCTTTTGGCTTGTTTATTTTGTCCGTTACTATTTTCGCAGCTTAGCATGCAGCTCAACAATGCTGCACACATAATAATCATCAGGTTTTTCATACCTTAATGAACGAAAAATAAACTGTTATAGTTTTTGGCAGGCCAAAGACTTACAATGCCCTGTCTTTTGGAATAAGAACCTGTGTAGTATAATGCATAGTTCCGTTGCTTTGCTTAATATCAAACTGGCTTACAACGCTTTTTCCCCCGTTTTCGTCGTATAAAACGATGTTGCGGTTTTCGTCAATGCGGGCTATGAGTTTACTGCCCGATAGCGTGAGCAATGCGGCTTCTCCTTTGCCGTCTTTGATAAGCTTGTTCAACTCTTTTGCGGTATAGTTTCCGGGTACGGCGTGATAGCTTAACAAGTTGATGAGCTCGTACTTATGGGCTGGCTTAGTCAGGGTATCAAGTTTTTTGCCGAGCTTTTGGGTAAACGCCGTATCTGATGGTACGAATACGGTCAGAGGGCCACGGCTTTTAAATGTGCCCACTAAACTTGCCGCCCGTAATGAAGCCAGGAAAATAGTATGCGTTTTAGATGAAGTTAAATTTTCGATAAAGTCTTTAGCCGTGTTCATGGCTTCGCCATTCACCAAAATCACCTTGCCGCCGTCAGAGTTTTCTGACCGCACAGAATCCTGAAATGACGAACCCCGAGGAGGAGTTACGTTTTGTGCTTTTGCTACAGTGAAACAGGCTAACACGAGGAAAATGGAAAATATGTTTTTCATAGCTAATTACTATAACCTTTAATATATAAAGGTGTTTGCAATCCATAAAAAAAGCGGCTTATGCCGCTTTTTTTATGGGGGTAGTTCATTTACCAACCCGGTGTAAAGTTTAAGCCAAATACCGGTTTTTTAACATCGGTGCGGTTAAATGGAAAAGCATAATAAGGCTCCAAAATAAGAGCACCAAATAAATTTACCCTAACTGATACCCCTACGCTTAGTGCAGGGACACGCTGATTGTTGTTATAAACTGCATCAAGAACAGGCTTACCATCGGGGTCGAGCACGGGCTTATTGGTATTAGGGTTTATCAGTGGGGTATAACCCACAAGATCGGGTGCCCGCTGAAATTTGATCTGGCTGCCTTTGTTCCAGGCTAAACCGGCATCGAAAAAGAAGTTGAGCTCGGTAAACAAAAACTTTGATGGAATGGCCGATAATTTTTCGGGACCTGTAAACGGTATGCGCACCTCAAAATTAGCCACAGCAACCCGTGACCCTGAAAGCTGATCTATCGTAAATCCATTACCTGCCGCTGTACTGGTATTATTATAAAAGCTCTGACTTTCATAACCGCGGATGAGGAATGGATAACCAATAAAATAGGGATAAAGTGCATTGTTATCTACGTTTTTACCAAAACGGCCAAACATATTAAACCTACCAGCCAGGGTAACCGGCTTTAAACGTACATACTTTCTCAGGTCTACGGTAGGGGAGAAAAATGTGTAAGAGCCAAAATCATATTCGGCCTGTAACCTGTACCTGAAGCCACTCAGCGGAGAGGCAATACCGAAGTAAGAATTGTCGCCCACTAAAGCCGCGCTCACTTGAAGTAGGGTAAAGGGCTGCAGGTTGGCTATACGGTTGGGGTCTTTATTGTAATCGCTGTTTGAGATACGGTTACGTTCAACGTTACTTCGTTGAAGCCCCAAGGTGTCATAATAAGTACTGTAACGTGTTACGAGGTACGAACTATGCGATATACCACCACCAAGTTCGGCACGGGTGGTACGCGAAAATGGATAAGAAGTAAAGGCAGTCGCCTGATCCTGAAACACACGGATAATATCGTAGCGCTCTTCTAAACCGGTTACAGTTTTGGTGGTTTGCTGTTTGGTGGTGGGGTTGGTTACCGTAACATCATAGTTATTAGGTACTACGTTATAATTTGCAAATTGATAAGGAATATGAGATAAGCCTGCACCAAAGTTCCAGCGGCCATCTTGCTTAATATAAAAAGCCTGTGCTCCAAAATCGTATATCTCGCCGTTTAACGATGCACCGGCGTAAATTTGATTGCGGCCTAAAATATCGCTAAATACGCCCTGCACACCGCTTGATATACCTGCACCATAACTTCCTGCACCAATACCTACACCCAATCCAACGCCGCTGCTAGCCAGGTAATCGAGCTTGAACTGCGGACGGTACGGAATGCCGCGGATAGAATCGGTGGCTATACGCTGGTAAGATAAAAAGTTGTTTAGGTTAGAGTTGATGAGATCTACCCCAACTGCACGGGGTGGTGGCAGCATAGCCGCATCAAAGTTAGTTTCGGTACTGCTTACGGTTTTTGGTTTAAACTCCGATGCCTTAGCGTTGTACAGCGCATACTTTTGAGAGCGATAGTAGGAGTAAACAATATCGTCATTAGCCGATACGCTCAGGGCAGGAGAGAACTCCGTAATGCCCGATATACCGGTAAACAGTTCCGTCATTTGTTCAACAGTGCCGTTAGCTTTATTATACCGGTACATATTGCGGAAACCATCTTTGTTAGACAGGAAATAAATTTGCTTATTATCTGCCGAATATTGCGGGTTCATGTTGTTAGCCCCGTCAAATACTTTAATATCGGTTACCTTGCCTGTGGCCAAGTCATACTCGGCCAAGTTAAAGGTAATGGTTTGCGAGGTTGAGGCATCGTATGTGGTGCGGTCGCTGGTAAAAACAATGGTCTTACCATCGCGGGAGAAGCTTGGCTGGTAATCTGAATACTTATCGTTGGTTAACTGCTTTACTTCTTTGGTGGCAAAGTTATATAAGTACAGGTCGCTGTTACCGTTGTTAAGGGCCTGGAAAGCTACCATATTGCCATCGGGCGACCACGTTAAATTACCAAATTGCTCGGCCTTGCCCATAGCAATATTATTCAGCACCCTGCCACTTGGCACCGATACCACCAGCATACGGTTACGCCCACCGCTAAAAATACTAAAGGCGAACTTCTTCCCATCTGGCGACCATGCGCCGGCCGATTCTATAAAGTTAAATTCATCAATGTGCGTATTGGAGGTCTTGCTCGTGAGCCGCCTTATAATTCGCCCCGTTTGGGCATCGGCTAAAAACAGGTCAATGGAAAAAAGGTCTTTTTCAGACAGGAAGGCGAGGTACTTACCATCGGGACTAATGGCCGGGGCCACGTTCATTTCGCCGGAGTTCTTATTATCAATTACGCGTTTACCAACGGGAATCTGAGCTGTGTCTTGTAAGTACGGCTTGTAGGTATTTACAATAGAATTCTTCCATAGGTTGGATAATGTTTTATCGTCATAACCAAAGGTGCGCCTTATACCATACTCCAACCCAAAACGAGCCGTATTTTTGAAGAAGGGAACAATAATGGTATCACCATAGGTAGACCCTAAGTATGACCAAAAAGCCTCACCATAACGGTAGGGGAAGTATTTGCTGCTTTCGGTTAGGTCGCGTATGCTGGGGATGTCTTTATTCAAATAGGCATCCCGCATCCACATGGCCGTGTAGGCGTCTTTCTTACCCAGAGAAAGATACTCGGCCATCCCTTCAATCATCCACAGTGGTAAATTATTGAGGTTGCCCAGGCTGGTTGTATCGCTTTCCAGCAAGGTATGGTATTGAAAAGCATGCACCAACTCATGCCCCAAAACATGTCGGGTGGTTTGGTTGGTTTCCATAATGGGCATTACCACACGGTTTTTCAAACCTTCGGTAACACCACCGGTACCTACACTAATTTCGCCGTCAATGGCGGTAGTTTGTTGAAAATCGGGGTGATCGGCATATAAAATGATAGGGTTGGGGCGCTTAAAAGTATCCCTGAAAACTTGTTGGTGCAACGTATACCACAACTCACTCTCCTGTGCAAAACGCTTGAGGAGGCTATCGTTCTTCATGTAGTAGTAGATCTCAAAGTGCGGGGTTTTGTAAACCTTAAACTTCAAGTTTTTATAACGCACCTTGTTTTGCCCGAAATACTGTGCCTTAGCCGATTGTGAAAATAAGCACGCGCTCATCACAATAGCCAGCAACACCAAAAGCTTTTGGACTTTACTTAGCGTGAAGTAAAATTTACTCATATTAATTAGAAAACGTTGAGGTTAAATTTATTAAATAAAGCTTTACAAAGCCTATACTTTACTGATTATTATTGGTGCTGGTATCTGGTGGGGCCACAATGCCGCTATCTGCCGGTGCCGATAAGCTATCGGTTGCCGAAGAAGTGTCTCTCGATATTCGTGGCGACTCGCACATGTAAGGTTTGGTAATTTTACTCCATGGCTTAGGGAACGGGCCATACGTGTAACCCGATTTTGGATCAGAATATACTTTCTCCATAAAAGACCCGAATATTGGCAACGCCGTATGCGAGCCTTCGCCGCTTTCTGATGAATTGAAGTGCACGCTGCGGTCATCGGCGCCTACCCAAATTCCTGTAATTAAGTCTTTGGTAATTCCCATGTACCAGCCATCTACATAATCTGATGATGTACCGGTTTTACCACCAATTTGGTTGCTGTTCTTTTTCCAGAGAATAGGGTACTCCCAAAGTGCTTGTGAGGTGCCTCCCGGTTCTTCCATACCACCACGGAACATGTAGAGCATTAACCAGGCAGTTTCCTCGCTTATAACCCGGGTCGATTTAAGTTTGAATTCGGTAATAAGGTTATTGTTATGATCGGTTACACGGGTTACCAACAGCGGGTCAATTTTTTCACCTTTGTTAAGGAAGGTACTGTAAGCACGCACCATTTCGTAAACCGAAACATCGTTTGAACCCAAAGACACCGATGGAACTGCTTTCAATGGACTTTCTATACCGCATTTATGCGCATATTCCACCACTTTATCCCAACCCACCTCCTGGGTAATTTGTGCGGTAATGGAGTTTACCGATTTACCCATAGCCCAACGTAATGACATTTCCCGGTAAGAGAAATTGAAATCGGCGTTCTTAGGTTCCCAAACTTCCTGCTTTCCATCCTCGGTGTAAGGAATAGACACCGGTTTGTCGGTAAATTTATCGCAGGGGGAGTGGCCTTGGTCAATAGCCGTTAGATATGCAAACGGCTTAAAGGTAGAGCCTGCCTGACGCTTGGCCTGGTTTACGTGATCGTATTTAAAGTACTTATTGTCGATGCCGCCTACCCAAACTTTGATGTAACCGGTTGAGGGTTCAATGGTCATCATACCGGTGTTTAATAATTTGGTGTAGTATTTAATGGAGTCCACGCTGGAGAATGTCGTATCCTGTTCGCCATTCCAGGTAAATACCTTCATGCGCTTAGGGGCTTCAAAGTATTTATTGATCTGCGTGGTATCACCATTATACTTTTTCACCAGCAATTTATAAATAGGCAGACGCTGCTCGGCTTTCAGCAGGAAATCTACGATTTCGTTCCCTTTAGAATCGCGCCATGGGTTTTTACCTCGCCATATATTGTTGAAGCGCTTTTGCAGCATCTTCATTTTTTCGGCTACGGCTTCTTCTGCATATTGCTGAAGTTTAGAGTCAATGGTAGTATAAATTTTCAGGCCATCTTCATACAGGTCGTAGTCGTTAGCTTTTAACCATTTGTCCAGCCACTTCTCTACAGCGGCACGCAGGTACGAATCGCCCTGACCTTCTTCTTCCACATGGCTTAAGTTTAAGCCAATAGGTTTGGTAACGCTGGTATCGTAAACCGGCTTCTTAATATAGCCATACTTTTCCATTTGGCTCAACACCGTATTACGACGTTCTATAGATTTAGCCGGATTACGAATGGGGTTATACGTAGAGGTAGCCTTAAGCATACCTATTAAGGTAGCCGCCTCGGCTGGGGTAACGTTATCGGGTGTTTTATTAAAATATTTTAGGGTAGCTGTTTTTATACCGAAAGAATTATTGCCGAAAGGCACGGTATTAAAATACAGCGTTAAAATTTGTTGTTTGCTATATACATGTTCAATTTTAAAGGCAGTAAGCCACTCTTTAAATTTGTAAACAATGGTACGTATAACCGGTATATGCCTGATGAAGCCTTGCGATTTTCTCTTACGGGTATTGAATAAATTTTTGGCTAACTGCTGCGTAATCGTACTCGCGCCGCGCCTGTCACCCTTGGCGGTAGAAATTAAACCGCTTAAAAAGCCATAGTAATCTACACCGTTATGCTTATAAAAGCGCACATCTTCGGTAGCAATTAGTGCATTAATGAGGTAAGGCGATAAATTTTTATACTCAATTGGAGAACGGTTTTCTTTGTAAAACTTGGCCAATAATTTACCATCGGCGGTATAAACTTCGGAGGAGACCGACATGGTTGGATTTTTTATATCCTTATAATCAGGCGAGTAGCCAAAAACCCCCATGAAATTAAGTTCTATAGAACACAGGAAAATGATAACAAAGTATATAAAGATAAGCAGGTAGCGTAGAAATCTTATGCGGACACTTTTAAACATTGGATGTAGTTGTAAGTTATACAGTTAACGCTTAGCTGGCAAACAAATACCAATAACGGAATTTTTGCAGCTAAATTTTAAGTTAACATCGTACAAATCTATTTTATCTATGCAAAATATAACTAACAATTTTAAAATTACTGGTGACAAGAAAATTTCCCTTAAAGACTTTGATACTTCTTTTTCTTCAGGATACAAAAAAGATGATGCTGAAACCATTTTAGCCGACCTGGTTTTGCAGACTGCCGAGCTGCAAAACCGTCTGTATGCCGCTAATAAATACAGCCTGTTAATTATATTTCAAGCCATGGATGCAGCTGGTAAGGATAGCGCTATTAAGCACACTTTATCGGGCGTTAACCCACAGGGATGCCAGGTTTACAGCTTTAAACAGCCCAGCGCCGAAGAGTATGATCACGATTTTTTATGGCGGCATTACAAGGCCTTGCCCGAACGCGGCCGCATAGGGGTACATAACCGCTCGCATTACGAAAACGTATTGGTGACCAAAGTGCATCCCAGCTATGTGATGAACGAAAATATACCGGGTATTAAAAGTGAAAAAGATCTGGATAAAGGCTTTTGGAAAAAACGCTACGACAGCATTCGCTCGTTTGAGGAGCACATTACCCGGAGCGGTACGGTGGTTATTAAGTTTTTCCTGAACGTATCTAAAGACGAGCAGAAAGAGCGTTTTCTGAAGCGTATTGATGATACCTCTAAAAACTGGAAGTTTTCTGCTGCCGACATTGAGGAACGCAAACGTTGGAAAGATTATATGGAAGCTTACGAAGATGCCATTAATGCCACAGCCACTGAAGATGCACCCTGGTACATTATCCCTGCCGATAAAAAGTGGTTTACCCGAATTGCCATCTCTACCATTATTGTAGATACGCTCAAAAAGCTCGATCTCAAATACCCTAAGTTGCCCGAAGATGAAGCCGGAAAGTTAGGCGAAATTAAAAGCATGCTGGAGGAGGAGTAAGCCCGTCAACCCCTCCCCAGCCCTCCCCGGGAGGGAGGGAGTTGTATGGTCTTTCTTTAAAGTCCTCCCTCCCGGGGAGGATTTAGGAGGGGCTTACTGTATGCTTATCTCATCGGCAAAGATGTACGATGGGCTGCCTTTGCTCTCGTGCCATTGAGGAAGCGGACCGTACTGTTTGGCAATTACTTTAATGTAGCGCGCTTTAGTATTTAAAGTTGCGGTGAAGGCCTTTGTTTGCGGCGACATACTGTCTACGCCTACTTTGGTTTTCACCGTAACTAGTTGGCGGTATGTTCTGCCATCGTCAGAAACCGAATATTGAACCTCTTTTGGAAATACAATCCAGGCGCGGGTATCTTGCAGGGTGGTTAGCGAAACCTGTTTTACCGTTTTCACCTGACCCATATCAACAATAGCTTCCAGATCGTTATTCTGGTAGCCTTGCCAGTTATTACCCATGCGCCAGTTGCTGGTGCCGTAAAGACCATCAATCAGCGCTTCATCGCCTGCGGCTGCATAGTTGCGAAGGTATTTGTTAGTGAGCGATATCTTGTTGTTACCCTTTAGCAGTGTAAATGTTCCGGTGTTTACAAAGCTGCTTACGCCATTTTTAATAGCAATGGCCCTGAGTGTTGTGGTGCCATAAAGCGCGATGGGATTGGTATAGCTGTTTGATCTGTTGGTTGGTAAGCTGCCATCCATAGTGTAATAGATCTTAGCAGCCGGGTCGGCACAGTTCATAGCCACAAAGATTTGCTGCTTAAAGGTTTGAGCTGTGCTAATAAAACAGGGGTTAGGTACAATGAGCGAGTCGGTTACCTGCGATACCGGCTTCTCCAGTTCCTGTACAAATAATTTATTCGGCAGCCTTCCGGTAAAAAGCTCAAACTCACCTCCATCGGCTATGTCTTTATAATCTATGAACAACTTACTGTAAGGCTTTTTATTAAAGTTCATGCCTTGCAGGTAAGTATTGCTCAGGCTTACCGCCGTGCCCGAGTTTAATACGGTAAACTTTTTGCCGTTCTCTAAATTGATTACAGTTTTTTCAAACTGCGGCAAACCCACCTGGAACTGCTGCTGTCCGGGTGCAATGTTGTATAAACCCAAAGCACTCATCACATACCAGGCCGACATTTGCCCGCAATCTTCATTACCGGCTAAACCGTCGGGCTTATTGCTGTACTGCGTGCGCATAATATTGTTGACCACCACCTGCGTTTTTTCGGGATCGGCGGTAAAATTATACAGGTAAGCCATGTGGTGGCTGGGCTCGTTACCGTGTGCGTACTGGCCAATTAAACCTGTAATGTCCGACTGCTCGCGCCCGCTTAGCGCTGCTTTAGTCGTGAATAGTTCATCCAGCTTAATTTCGAATTTTTGCATGCCGCCCATGGCCGTAGCTAATCCTTCTACATCCTGCGGCACAAAAAAGCTATACTGCCAGGCGTTACCTTCGGTGTAATTATTATTGACCTCGGTAGGCTCAAAGGGCGTATACCAGCTACCGTTAACCCTTGCCTGCATAAAGCCGTTTTGATTATTGTAAACGTTTTTCCAGTATTGCGAGCGTTTAATGTAAGTAGTGTAATCCTGCGGTTTATCCATCATTTTAGCCATTTGGGCAATACACCAGTCGTCGTAAGCGTACTCCAGGGTTTTGGATACCGACTCATTTTCCTCATCGCCCATTACTAAACCTTTTTGGTTGTACGATGCCAGGCCAAACTGGTTGCGGCTGGTGCTTGCTTTCATGGCTTCAAGGGCCTTACCGGCATCAAAATCGCGGATTCCTTTACTGTAAGCATCTACAATAACGGGGATAGCATGGTTGCCTATCATACAAAAAGTTTCATCAGATGCCAGCGGCCAAACTGGTAATACCTTGGTTTGATCGTACATGGCCAGGAAAGTTTTGATGAAATCGAGCGTGCGTTTTTTATCAATCAGCGCAAGCAGCGGGTGTTCGGCACGGAAGGTATCCCATAGCGAAAAAACTGTATAATAGTTAAAGCCTTGCGCGGTGTGAACTTGCCCGTCTAAACCACGGTATTGCCCGTCAACATCATTGTAAATGTTGGGTGCCATCATGGTATGATACAAGGCGGTATAGAAAATAGTCTGCTTTACCTTTCCATAATCAACAACCGGAGCGCTGCGCTTTGGTGCATTGTTGTAACCATACCCGTATGGGTTGTTCATATTCTGCTGGCCTTGCGGTGCGGGCGGCGAGCCTCCTTCTACATCTATTTTAGATAGTTCGGTATTCCAACTGGCTTTAGCTTGCTTTTGAACTTGTTTAAAGTCAAAATCTTTGATCTCCGCATCCAGGTTTTTCAGGGCGCCCTCGGCACTTACCGATGATATGCCCACCTTTACCAATACCTCTTTTGGGTCGTCAAACTGTATAAACATTTTAATGTTAGTACCATCCAACCGCTGTTTGCCTTGCTGAATTACATCGTTCGACGCTATGCCATAAGTTTTAAAAGGCTTAGAAAACTTGGCGTGAAAATATACGTACTGATTCTTTGCCCACGACTCCGACTGGCGAAAACCCCTGATCTCATGATCGTTCACCACTTCAATCCAGGAGTTTAAAACTTTATCGCGGTGCTTAAGATCTATGATAATATTGGCCTGATTTGTAGAAGGATAAGTGTACTGATGTAAACCGGCGCGCTGGGTAGCGGTGAGTTCAACTTCTACATTATATTTATCGAGCGTGGTTTTATAATAACCCGGCGAAGCCACTTCGTTTACCTTTTTAAAGCCCGAACGGTAATCGGTGTTTTGCAGGCGGGGTACGCCCACGGTAGGCATAAATAAGATGTCGCAGTAATCGGGGATGCCAACGCCACTTAAATGCGTATGCGAGAAACCGTAAACGGTAGTGTCAGAATAATGATAGCCCGAGCATCCGTCCCAACCTTCTAGACGAGTATCGGGGCTTAACTGCACCATACCGAAAGGAACGGTAGCGCCCGGGAACGTATGCCCGTGCCCGCCGGTACCTACAAAAGGGTTAACTAACGGCGTATAGTCTTTTTTCTTTTTTTGAGCAGATGCGTTTGGCGGAGCTATGAGGATTAAACAAGGCAATAATAGGAACGACGCTTGCTTAACTAATTTAATGAACATAGGAATATAAACTACTTGGTTTTATGCAAAATAAGCAGTTTAATATGAAAGCGCAATATTAATTAGGAATACACAACTTACTCGTCTAAAGTAAATTCGTCGGCATCTTTTAAAAAGGGGAGGGCACGGCGCGTTTTTTCAAGCTCTTCGTAATTAATGCTGAAGGTATAAAGGTCTTCTTCGTTTGGCTTGTAGTAGATCACCTTGCCATTAGGGTCAATACACATAGAATCGCCTGAGTGAAAAACCTCGTTACCATCGTAGCCGAAACGGTTTAAACCTATTACATAACTTTGGTTTTCTACGGCGCGGGCCGGTATAAGGGTACGCCAGTGCAGGGAGCGGCGTTCGGGCCAGTTAGCCACTACCAACAGTAAATCATAAACTTCATTAACATTACGCAGCCATACCGGGAAACGCAGGTCGTAACATATTACCGGGCAAATAATCCAGCCTTTCAATTCTACCAACAGCTTTTTTGTACCTGCCGTGTAGGTTTCGTGCTCATTGCTTAAAGCAAATAAATGGCGTTTATCATAACTCTCAAAAGTGCCATCGGGGCGCATCCATATGAGCCGGTTATAATATTTCCCGTTTTCGCTGATGATCAAACTACCCGTTACTACGCAGGCAAATTTTTGCGCCGTGGTGTGCATCCACTGCATGGTTTTACCATTCATGAGCTCGGCCAGCTTTTCGGCATTCATGGTAAAGCCGGTATTAAACATTTCGGGCAAAACAATAAGGTCGGTATTGGTGCGTATGCCCGATAACCGCAACGAAATATTTTGCAGGTTTTTGTCAATATTTTCCCAAAAAAGATAGCCCTGATAGGTAGTAATTTTCAAATTATCCATAGGAAACGGCTTATAAACTGGTTATATACAGGAGCTTGTACTGCTGCAATTAACTAAAAATTTACAACTTAATTAATCTTTCAACGGCTTTATCTAACGTTTCTTGCTTTTTGGCAAAGCAAAATCTCAACACATGATGATCTGTGCCTTTGCTGTAGAACGCAGATACCGGTATAGAAGCCACTCCAAACTCTTTGGTTATGCGCATGGCAAAATCAGTATCCTTTTCATCGCTTATGCCATTGTATTGCACCGATTGAAAGTAAGAACCCGAACATGGCAGCAGTTCAAAACGGGTTTGCGCCAGTCCTTTGCGGAAATAATCACGCTTTTGCTGAAATAGTTCTGCAAGGCCAAGGTAACTCTCTTCGTTTTTTAAATATTGTGCTATAGCTACCTGCATAGGCGTATTCACACTAAACACCATATATTGATGTATTTTGCGGAACTCAGCGGTCATGGCAGCAGGGGCAAGGCAGTACCCTAATTTCCAGCCGGTGGTATGAAACAGTTTGCCAAATGATGATACGATGAAACTGCGCTGCTGCAATTCGGGGTAACGGGCCATACTGTGATGTGTTTGTCCATCGAAAATTAAGTGCTCGTAAACTTCATCGCTCAAGATCAAAATGTCCCGGTTTTTTACCAGCGCTTCCAGCTCCTTAATATCTTCTTCATGCAAAATGGTAGACGTTGGGTTGTGCGGCGAATTCAAAATGATCATTCGCGTACGGTTGCTAATGAGCCTTTTCACCATTTCCCAGTTAATGCGATAGTCGGGCGGTTCCAGCTCCATTGATTTTACCGTGCCGCCCATCAATTTAATGGCAGGGGCATAACAATCATAAGCAGGCTCAAAAACTATTACCTCATCATTAGGATGTATAGCGGCGCAAATAGCCGTAAAAATGGCTTGCGTGCCCCCTGCCGTAATGGTAATTTCGGTATCGGGGTTGTAAACAGCGCCGTGCAGCTTCTCGGTTTTGTAAGCAATTTGCTCACGCAATGGCAGCAGGCCAGGCATAGGTGCGTACTGGTTATGGCCATCTTTCATGGCTTGGGTAACCAGGTCAATTAGCTGAGGAGCACAATCATAATCAGGAAAACCCTGAGATAAATTGATTGCGCCAACCTCATTTGCAAGGGCCGACATTACAGAAAATATAGTGGTGCCGGTATGCGGAAGTTTAGACAGGGACATCATTAATGGCGAAATTAGTTAATTAGAAGTAAAAAATGGGGGCTTATTAAAAAGTATATGTGGCTATACTTCACAATTGACTACTTTAGTACAATGAAGCGCAACTCTTACCTTTTCATATTTATAGTGCTGTTATGTGTTACAGCCTGTAAGCCCAAAAAAGATAAAAATGTAACTGTAGTGGGATTTGTTGATGCTTTTGAGGATGCTACCATTGCCCAGGCTAAAACCGGTTTTACCGATGCATTGGCCAAAAACGGCTTTAGCGAACAAAAAGGAAATCTTAAAATAGAATATAAAAATGCGCAGGGAAGTATACCCACGCTTACCCAGATTGTTAACTATTTTGTATCTGAGCCTGTAGACCTGCTGGCCACCAGTACCACGCTATCATCGGTTACGGCATCGCAAAAAACCAAGACCATTCCTATTTTTATGATGGTATCGCCTACGCCTGAGCGCGCACATTTATTAGATGCGCAGGGCAAGGCGCCGGCCAATTTATTTGGTACGGTAGAAGACCTCAATTACATTGATACTTCTTTTTCTTTGATCCCTAAATTATTGAAACCCAAGCAAGGCAAACTGGTGGTAGGAATGATCTATAACCAATCGGAACCACAGTCGGCCGATGCCATGCAGCGTATTAAGGAACTGGCAGGTAAGCTAAATGTGACCTTGCTGGCATTGCCGCTCAATTCATCGGCTGAGGCGCAACTGGTTACGCAATCGCTATTAGATAAAAATATTGATGCTTTTTTTGCAAATCCCGATAATACTGTGTTTGCAGCCTTTGAAACCATCTTAAAAAGCTGCGAGCAAAAAAATGTTCCCATTTTTACCAGCGAAGCCGGTTTGGTGCAGCGTGGTGCGGTGGCGGCTTTTGGTGCCGATATTTATCAGTGGGGTTACCAATCGGGCGTGCAGGCCGCACAATATTTAAAAACACATAAAACCGATGGTTTAAAGCCCGAAATGGTAAAGGTGCGTAAACGGGTTTATAACGCTGCTGCGGCTAAAAAATACAACGTAACCATACCGGCAAACTTTGAGGCTGTAAAATAGTTATGGATTTTTACCTCACCGCTTTATTACAGGGACTATGCTTTTCGGGCATTGCGTTGGGTATTTACATCTCCATGAAAATATTCAACATCCCCGATATAACTACCGATGGAAGCTATGCTTTAGGCGGTATTGTAACAGGCGTTACGCTTACGCACGCCTACCCACTATACATCAGCATAGTGGTAGTACTATTGGCAGGTGGATTAGCCGGAGCCATAACCGGCTTAATACATACCAAGCTCAAGATAAACGCACTACTGGCGGGAATCCTGGTTATGACGGCATTATATTCTGTGAATCTAACCATTGCAGGGCGCTCTAACTTGCCGCTTATTGGTACGGCATCTATTTTCAACGTACTGAATTTTACCGCCGATGTAAATGTGAATACGTTTATCATACTGCTGGTCATTGTTGCTGTGCTTACAGGTTTTATAGGCTACCTGCTCAAAACTGATTTTGGTATAGCCATGCGTGCCACGGGCAACAGCGAAACCATGATCAGGGCACTGGGTGTAAATACCGACCGTATGAAGATCATCGGGTTGGCTTTGGCAAACGCCCTGACCGCTTTAAGCGGTTTCCTCATTACCCAACAACAAGGCTTTGCAGATATTAGCATGGGCGTAGGTATCGTAATTATTGGATTAGGATCTGTTATTATAGGCGAAACGCTTATAGGCTGGTTGCGCATTACCTCGGTTTGGGGCAGCTTGCTCTTGGTTTTAGCCGGAACCATCGTATTTCAACTGGTGCTTGCCGTAACGTTAGCCGTAGGGGTAAATCCTAATTTGCTTAAAGTGGTTACAGCTGTTTTGGTGCTGTTAATTGTTAGTTTGCCACGTTTATCTTTCAGGAGTCATGATTAAGCTGGAGAACATAAGCAAAACATTTAACCGAGGCAAAGCCAATGAGGTAAAAGCCATTGAAGATCTAAGCCTAACCATTTCGGTTCAGGATTATGTGGTTATTGTTGGTGCCAATGGTTCGGGCAAGAGCACGCTGCTTAACTTAATTGCCGGTAGTACGTTGCCAGGTAGCGGCATTATAGAAATTGATAACCATCCTGTTACCCGCCTGCACGACTATCAGCGCAGCCGCTGGATAGCACGTGTTTTCCAAAATCCCTTAAGTGGAACTGCTCCCGATCTGAGCATTCTGGATAACTTTAGGCTGGCTGCATTACGTACGCAAAGCAAGGGTTTGCGCATTGGAACAAATAATGTCTTTAAGAAGGAGGTACAAGAAAAGATAGCTTTGCTTGACATGGGTTTGGAGAACAAACTGATGCAACCCATGGGCACGCTATCGGGCGGACAAAGGCAGGCGTTAACATTGCTCATGAGTGTGATGGACGAGTGCAAGATTTTACTGCTTGATGAACCTACCGCAGCTTTAGACCCCCGATCGGCCAGGTTGGTAATGGAAACCGCAGATAAGCTGATTGCCGATTTTAAACTGACCGCTATTTTAATCACTCATAACCTAAAAGATGCGCACACGCATGGTAACCGGCTTATTCATATGGCCGAAGGAAAAGTGATCAAAGATTTTTCGAGCGAAAAAAAATTAAATTTAACGCAAAATGATTTATTTGAATGGTTTAGTTAGTTAACCCCAATAATGGCAAAGTAATTGTATTAGCAGGTGTATCTATGAAAAACAATCAATTTGCACCAATCAAAGATGCTTACCAATTAGTGCAAGGCGCTAAAATTAAGGGCATTAAACACGAAGAAATATTTGAACTTGGCAGTTATGACCCCGATAAACGTGGTTATACCGTTTACCCCTATGAAGACGGCGTTAAATTCAATGATTTTAGCGTAATTGTAAGCGAAAAAGAATTAAAAGACCACTATGTAATTGAAGGTGTAAATGTAAATATGCCTATCATGGCAGCTGCACAGGTTCCGTCTGCGTTAACCAGCCTTGGTTTAGCCAGTTAATTATATCATTTTATAAAAATCTGCCTCGGTTACCATTCCGGTTGCGCTAAATTACTTTGGCTTACCGGGATGGTAATCACATACTACACTAATCCCTTTATACGGGGGCAATTACCTCATCTTTTTTTGTTAATTGAAATTTGTATATTTGTGCAAATTTTTAACAATGCTAATTCTAAATCATTTCTGCCAAGCGTTACTTACGCGGCCCATGGGGCTGATGCAGGAGGGTTTTGCCGTTAAATAGCTTTCCTGCCTTCATGCTGATCGTGTTTAGATCAGAACCTTTCAAATCATTTTTTATTGAATTACAACCGGATTATTATTGAGCCGGTTTCCATTTATCGTTTATCATGGACACTTATTATACTATTGATGAAAAGTACTTACAGGCAGTGGAGGAGTACCAGTATGGCGAAACTCCTAAAAGCCTACAATTACTTAATGAAATTATAGCTGCCGAACCTTTGTATGCCCGGGCATATTACCAGTTGGGTTTATTGTACTATTACCAATTAAAAGATTACCAGCAGGCTGGTTATTGTTTTAAAACCTGCACCGAATTGGAGCCGGCGTTTCCAGATGTGTATGTGCATTATCTGAAACTGCTTGCCTTTTTAAATATGGAAAAGGCACTAGAGGCGGCCGGTAGCAAAGCTTTGCAAACACCCGGTGTTGACCAATGCAACGTTTATATTTTGCTTGGCAAGCAGGCCGAAAAAAATCAAAAGCTTACAGCGGCGCACACCTACTATGAACAGGCCTATGCAATAGCCACACGCAAATCGGCATTGCAATATATTGATGAAAGTTTGGAACGGCTGGAAGCTAAACGGCAACGCTCGGCTGCATTTAGGTATAGCTTAGCTTAATACAAGCGCCGTCTCTTTACAGAGGCGGCGCTTTAAAGTTTACACTAACGGTTATAATTTAATGAACACTTAATTTACTTTACCATAGGGCTTAACAATGGCTTAATAGTTTTGCAGTTTCAACAATACTCATTTATCGTATGAAACACTATTTACTATTGGTGCTACTGGCAGCCGGCTTTGTTAGCTGTAAAAAGGACAAAAATAACGCAGCTGAGGTAAACGAAGACCCTTCGACGTTTACTGAAGTGGGCTCTATAGATATTGGCGACGCTGGTGCCGCCGAAATTACAGCTTTTGACCCGGTTACTAACCGTTTGTTCGTGGTAAATAACGGCACGGTAAACAAGATCGACGTGGTTGATTTTAAAGACCCGGCTGCTATGAAAGTAATTTCGTCTATCCAGATGCAGCCTTACGGTGGTGCGGTGAATAGCGTTGCTGTATACAACGGTAAATTAGCGGCGGCTATTGAATCTACCGATAAACAAGCCAACGGTAAAGTAGCGGTGTTTAATACGAGCGATAACAGCGAGGTAAAAGTGATTAACGTTGGTGCCTTGCCCGATATGGTAACTTACTCGCCCGATGGTAAATTCATCTTGACCGCCAACGAGGGAGAACCCAATGCCGCTTACACCAATGACCCTGCCGGAACGGTTTCTATTATTTCGGTAGATAACAATTACGCGGTAACTACCATAGATTTTTCGGCTTTTGTGTCGCAAAAAGCTGCTTTGGCTGCTAAAGGTTTCCGCATTTTTGGCCCGGGTAATGATTTTCTAAAAGACATTGAGCCGGAATACATTACTGTATCAGAAGATTCGAAAACTGCTTGGGTGACCTTACAGGAAAATAATGGTATTGCAAAAATTGACTTGGCTTCTAAAACTATCACCAGCATCTTTCCGCTGGGTTTTAAAGATTATAGCACAGCCGGTAATGAAATTGATCCGAGCGATAAAGACGATAAGGTAGGCGTGCCCGCCAAATGGAATGTGAAAGGCATTTACATGCCCGATGCTATTTCAGTTTTTACATCGAATAATATCCCATACCTGTTCACCGCTAACGAGGGTGATGCCCGTGAGTATACGGCCTTTGTAGAAGCCGAGCGCGTAAAAAATCTGACCTTAGATCCAACCGCTTTTCCTGATGCCGCTAACCTGAAAAAGGATGCCCAATTAGGCCGCCTAAACGTAACCAAAACCTTGGGCGATATTGACGGTGACGGCGATTACGACGCCTTGTATTCTTTCGGCGCACGTTCTTTCAGTGTGTGGAACGGATTAGATGGTACGCAGATATTCGACAGCAAAAACGAGCTTGATGCTAAAACGGTAGCCGCAGGTTATTACGATGATAACCGCAGCGATGATAAATCAGTAGAAGCGGAAGGTATGGCCATTGGCAAAATAGGAAATAAAATGGTAGCCTTTATAGGTATGGAAAGGGTAGATGCTGTTGCCGTTTACGATATCACTACGCCAACTAAGCCTGTGTTTTTGCAACTGCTTAAATGCGGCGATGCCCCTGAAGGTGTGCTTATCATCCCTGCTGCAAAAAGCCCTACCAAAAGAAGTTTGCTGGTAGTAAGCAGTGAAGATGATGGACAAATTAAGATTTATTCGCCTAAAGCGATATAACCAATTAATTCACTAAACAACAAGGGCTGGTTCAATATTGAACCGGCCCTTGTTGTGTTAAAGGTTTGTTATTGTTACAACGTGGCCAGGTCTATCACGAAACGGTAACGTACATCGCCTTTCACCATGCGGTCAAAAGCATCATGGATGTTTGCCATGTCTATTAGCTCAATATCCGAGGTAATGTTATGTTCGGCGCAAAAGTCAAGCATTTCCTGGGTTTGAGGAAGGCCACCCGCACCAGATCCGGCTATGGTTTTATTACCGGCTAAAAGCGAAAAGGCATGAATTTGATAGGGTTCGGCCGGTGCGCCAACGCAAATGAGGGTACCGTTGGTTTTAAGCATTCCTAAGTACAGGTTCAGGTCATGCTTGGCCGAAACGGTATCTATAATGAAATCGAATGTATTCTTTACCGTAGTAACCTGTGCTTCATCTGTGGTTACCACAAAGTGATGAGCGCCTAAGCTCTCCGCATCTTTCTGTTTTTTAGCCGATGTACTCAGGATGGTACCTCGGCACCGAAAGCCACGCCAAACTTTACGGCCATGTGCCCTAAGCCGCCTAAACCAACTACGGCCAGTTTGTGGCCTTTGCCAATTTTCCAGTTGCGTAGGGGCGAATAAGTAGTAATGCCTGCACATAATAACGGCGCAACAGCGGCAAAGTCCAACTTGTCCGAAACGTGAAGCACAAAACGTTCGTCAACCACAATGTTGTTGGAGTAGCCTCCATAAGTAGGTGCACCATCATGCCCAATGCTGTTGTAAGTAAGTACCGGGCTTATCATACAAGCTTGTTCAAGGCCATGGTTACATTCGTCGCAGTGCCTACACGAATCTACCAGCACGCCTACACCCACACGTTCACCAACTTTGAAGTTACTTACGTGTGCGCCGGTTGCCGAAACTATTCCCACAATTTCATGCCCCGGTACCATCGGGAAAACACCCGGGAACCAATCGTTTTTAATGTTATGAAGGTCGGAGTGGCAAACACCGCAGTACTTAATGTCAATCAAAACATCGTGCGGACCAACCTCGCGGCGCTCAAAATTCCAGGGCGCTAAATCTGTTTCAGCACTTTGTGCTGCATATCCTTTGGTTTGTATCATTTTGGTATCTGTTTATGTTTCAAAGATACCGTGTGGGCGAGGTGTGAAATTATGCCAATCAAACAAGATGTTATGAAATGGAAACAGCCTCCTTACGGAATTGATTAGGCGTGTGCCCGGTTTCTTTTTTAAAGAAAATGTTAAAGTTGGATGAATGTTCAAAGCCAAGGCAATAGCCAATTTGGGCGATATCCCAACTGCTGTGCAACAGCAAGGCTTTAGCTTCCTGGATAACTTTTTCGGCTATCCACTCGCTGGTGGTTTTGCCGGTAGTTTCTTTTAAAGCCCTGTTAAGGTGGTTGGTATGAACGGCCAACTGCGTGGCGTACTCGTTAGCATTTTTAAGGCGGATGATTTGGCTGGGAGAATCAATAGGGAACTGGCGCTCCAGCAACTCAATAAACAAAGCACTTATGCGTTGCGAAGCATTACCTGCTTGGTAGTAATGATCGGGCTGTTGCATTTTCAACGCTTCATGCATTAAAATTTGAAGGTAGCTTTTTACCAGTTCGTGCTTATTTACATAGCTCGACTGCATTTCGGCAAGCATGTTTTCGTAAATACCGGTGATGAAAGGGATCTTATCTTCCTGGGGAATAAACAGGTGGTTGTTGCCTAATTTAAACAATGGCGATTGGGCTAAGCTGCCGTTCCTCAGGCTGCTGTCAATAAAATCCTCAGTAAATACACAAAAGTATCCCAAAGGTGTATCGTTTAGGGGTTGCCATGAATAAGGAATCATGGGATTAGTGAAAGTTAAGCAGGGGCCTTTAATATGAATAGATTTATCGGAGTAAGAAAGGATGCCCTCGGTTTGGGTAACAAACGAAACTTTATAAAAATCGCGGCGGTTAGGTGGCAGGTAAGTGCGTGCGCAGCCAAAGTCTTCTATCCTGAAAACGTTAAATTGCCCCTGAGGCACTGTTTCGACATGCTGGCTATAGAACTGGTGTAAAGTTTCTTTAGTGCTCATGTATCAAAGTTATGAATTTCAAACAAGATAATGGCAATAGGGCAAGACGCTTGTGGTGTAAATAGAAGAGGGGGCACTTTGTGAACCCCTCCCTGCCCTCCCGAGGGAGGGACCTTTATTTTTTACATTTTATAAGCAGCTTGATAAAATTCCCTCCTTGGGGAGGGTGCGGCTGCCGGTGTGGTGGCAGGGAGGGGTTTAATGAACTGTCAGCCGTTAGCAAAAGGCTATTTACCAGTCCTTGCCTTTGCTACTTCAGCTACAGTCACGGCGCTGGCTTTGTTGCCAAAGTTGCTGCGTACATAAGTAAGTACATCGGCAATTTGCTGGTTGCTTAGGTAGTTGAGCGACGGCATAATGTTAGAGTATATATCACCCTCGATCTCTACTTTCTCGCTAAAGCCATTCAGCACAATTTTAGCCAGGCGTATTTTATCGCCCAGTACATAAGTGGTTTTAATTAACGGTGGATTCATGTTTGATACACCGCCGCCATCTGCCTGGTGGCAGCTGAGGCAGTTTTGCGTATACACCAGTTTACCGTTAGCTAAAGATGATGCGGCTGCCAGTGTGGCTTTTGTAGCAGTCTTTTTTTTTGCCGGGCTTTTTTGCGCCGTAGTGTAAGTGGTAACTGCGGTTAACACCGTTAAGCATATGAGTGTAAAACGTTTCATTATTTTTTGTTGTAAACTATGCGGTAAATGGTGCCTTTAACATCGTCGCTCACGTATAGAGAACCGTCGGGGCCTTGGGCCAGTCCGCATGGCTTGTGGTCAGCGCGGCCGCTGGCTGTTTTTTCTGGCGAACCGGTAAAGCCATCGGCAAACACTTCGTACTGGCCAAAAGGCTTGCCACCTTTAAACGGCTGAAACACCACAAAGAAACCTGCCTGAGGTTCGGGTGCACGGTTCCATGAACCGTGGAAAGCAATAAAGGCACCGTTTTTATATTTTTCGGGGAACTGGCTGCCGGTGTAGAAAAGCAAACCGTTTGGCGCCATATGGCCAGGGAAAGCAACCGCTGGTGTAATAGCCTCTGGCATACCTTCTTTTTTAGAATCGCCGCCATACTCAGGTGCCAGGATCTTTTTCTTTTGATCCTGATCGTAATAGATATAAGGCCAGCCGGCATTGTCACCTTTTTTAAGGGCATACATGCATTCTGCAGGGTAAATGGCCGATTGTTGTGTGGTGTACATAGCAGGGAAAAGATCATGCAGTTGGTCGCGGCCATGCTGCATTACAAATAGCTGGTTGTTTTGCTGGTTCCAGTCTAACCCAACCACATTGCGCAAACCGGTAGCATAGCGTACACCATCGCCATAAGTTTGGTTAAGCTTATCAGCTTTAAATTGCCATATACCGCCTGCCGAATCTAAAATAGGGCATCCCTTTTGGCCCATGGAACCCGGAGTACGGTCTTTTTCCTGGCAGGAGTTTGAATAAGCACCCACATTTACGTAGATGTTGCCCGCGTTATCCAATACTAATGATTTCGTTTCGTGCTGATTTTTCTCGATTAGTCCAGTCACAATCTTTTCAGGAGTGTTAGGGTCTATCACCTGCTGTTTATCGTTCAGTTTGTAACGGAAAACCTCGCTGTTAGAAGAGGCATATAAGTAGCCGTCTTTAATATACATGCCTGTGCCGCCGTAGTTGCCGAAGCCCTGCGTTTCGTCCATCTTGCCATCGCCGTTGGTATCGTGCAAAAACAAAACGCCTTTGCCATCTTTAGGCCGCGCCAGTTTAACATAGATATCGCCGGCCGGGGTTACGCTGATGTGCCTGGCTTTGCCTGTATTTTCGGCTGCCCTTAAAGCACCAAAACCTGCCGGAAGCTTTAAGCCTGCATTATCGGCATCGGCGCCTACTGCACTTGTGCTATTAATACCAGAGCCATACCAGAGCATACCGGCAACGGCCAGCATAGGTACAATTGTAGAAAATACTGCTTTAGATTTCATAACTGATTGTTGTACTCAAATTAACACATTTCCGTTTGCATAGCCAACATACGTAAGCCAACAATTTTGATACAAAACCCTGTACCATTTGCATTGCTATATGTTGCAACAAACATATTAATAGATGCCTTAAACCTTGGCTCTTTAATTAATGTCATACCTGCAAATTAACGAGAAATGAAAAAGTTTGTCTTATCAATCATCATAGCAGCAGGCGGTTTAATTACTCAAAATGCTGCAGCACAAGTTGGCGTTAACGTAGGTTTACGTATTGGGCCGCTGGTTATCAATCTTCATAAACCTATTGCCCCGGCTGTAGTGTACGATGATTTTTATTACCTGCCCGAGGTAGATGCCTACTATTCGGTACCTGAGCGCTGTTACTATTATATGGATGGAGGCGGCCGTTGGGTTAACGCCGCTTACTTGCCCGGCCGTTACCATGATTACGACTGGCGCACTGTCCGCCGTTACGAGGTAAGAGCTCAGCGTCCGTATGCTAACCACGAATATTATCGCAATAAGTACAATGGTAACCATGGCGGAAATTGGGGTAACGACCAATATGCCTACGGCAGACCGCAAGGCCGCGATGACCGCGGAAATTACGGACGTTTACCATCATCGCCATACGATTCAAACAATGCCGGTGGCCGCGGCAGCTACGGGCAGCCAAACCGCAACAACGGCGGTTACCGCAGCGATGATAACCGTGGAAACTGGGGTCGTGATAACGACGGTAATAATGATAGGGGAAATAATCGTGGTAATTGGAATGGCAGCAACGATAGGGGCAACGACCGTAATGACGCCAATAAACCCGGCAGAGGCCAGGGCGGTAACAACCCAAATTGGGGCGGACAGCAAGGCGGAAATAATGGCAACAACAATGCGCAGCCAAGCCGTGGCAATAATGGCCAGGGCGGAGGTTATAGCCAGCCATCTAACCAAAACGGCGGCCGCGATAACAACACCAACTGGCAGCCAAACCGTGGCAATAATAGCCAGGGCGGTGGTTATAGCCAGCCATCTAACTCAAACAGCCAGCCATCTAACCAAAACGGTAGCCGCGATAGCAATACTAACTGGCAGCCAAACCGTGGCGGTGACACCCGCCCTGCCGGACAAAACGGCGACCGTGGCGGAAACCGGGGTGCCGATGGCCGCGACAACATGCCCGACCGTATGCACTTTAGCAGAAATGCCATGGAAAGCGGCCGCATGCAGGTAGCCGGAAATTAATACAGCGGGTTACTATAACCACTCCATCATATATATTTCTCAATTGAAAAAAGGGCCGCTTGTCAAAGCGGCCCTTTCTGTTTATTAAACGGTTTTATATGCTTACGCTTTAATAAGCACTTGCCTCTGTTAGTTCATTAATAACCTCTTGTGGTAAATTTAATGATACCGATTGTGCTAACTCCTGTAACTGGCTTACGCTGGTAGCGCTGGCAATGGGTGCTGTAATGCCGGGGCGGGCAATAACCCATGCTAAAGCCACTGCCGCAGGTGTGCTGCTGTAATTATGCGCTGTATGATCTAATGCCTTTAGAATACGTTCACCACGCTCATTTAAATACTTTTTGATACCCGCACCGCGCTTGCTTTTGTGCAAATCGGCTTCGCTGCGGTATTTGCCGCTTAAAAAGCCGCTGGCCAGCGAATAGTAGGTAATCACACCCAAATCGTTCTCCCGGCAAAGTGGCTCCAAGGCTTTTTCGTAACCTTCGCGGTCATACAAATTGTTTTCTGGCTGTAAGCTGACATAAGCAGGCAGCCCCAAGTTGGCACTCGTATCTAAGGACTCTTTAAGTCTTTCGGGACTAAAGTTAGATGCACCTATAGCACGCACTTTTCCTTCCTTAATTAGCTGTTCATATGCTTCCAGCGTTTCCTGTACCGGTGTATTTGGATCATCGTAGTGCGACTGGTACAGATCGATATGATCTATCTGCAAGCGCTTTAAAGAATCTTCGGCGGCTTTAATAATGTATTGCTTCGATAGGTTCTTGCTCGGGTCGCTGGCGTTCATCGAACTGCCGCACTTTGTTGCAATAACCACCTGGTTGCGCTTGCCGGTTTTTTTCAACCAGCTGCCTATAATGGTTTCCGATTCGCCTCCTTTGTTGCCTGGTACCCAGCGCGAGTAAACATCGGCTGTATCAATACAGTCTAAACCTAAATCCACAAAGGCATCAAGCAGCGTGAACGAAGTTTTTTCATCAATAGTCCACCCAAACACATTGCCGCCAAATACAAATGGCGCTATGCTGATATCAGAATTACCTAAAGTTCTTTTATTCATTGTCGAAAGTAATGGCTGTATTGTTTGTTTCGGGGTTATTGATCTGTTCAACCAATTCATCAACCCAACCGGCAAAGTAAGGTTCGCTGCCTGCTATGCGTATCCAGTTACCATCAGTGTCGCGGGCAATTACCAGGTTGAGGGTACCGTCAATAGAATTGAATTCATAAGCCTCGCTGTAGCCCGATTGACTTATCGTATTTACCACGCCTTCTATCTGGCTGTCTGAACCGGTTAATATTGCATCAAATTGTTGTTCCATGATTGTTAGTTAATAAAGGTTACTGAAAGTTGTTATACAGATAATAATGTTGGGCTAAAATTGTTTTTTTAAAAGAGGTATGTGACAAGGCTTTAGTATTTGGAAAAACTATTATCTAAAAACAGATGTTATTAAACCATCAATTATAATCTATGCTTTTTAATAAAAACATTAAATATTTTCAGGTTGCCCAAGGTGTTTGGGGCATGCGCCTATTGTTTGTGAACGTATACATCGTGGCTAACCGCCGTGGTTTTCCGAAAGGCTGGGTGCTGGTAGATGCGGGTATACAAGGTTCGGCAAAGCGCATTATTGCTATGGCCGAAGCTATATTTGGACCCGGTGCACGCCCTACGGCTATTGTACTTACCCATGCGCATTCCGACCATACCGGTGCCCTGGAAGAACTGCTTGAACACTGGGATGTACCGGTTTATGCACACGAGCTGGAAATTCCATACCTAACAGGAAAATCATCTTACCCGCCTGCCGACCCAACCGTGGGCGAGGGCATGATGTCGCTGATGTCGGTATTTTTCCGTAAAAAACCGTTGGATATCAGCAAGAACGTGCGCATTATTGATATGGAAGAGGGAATACCTCAATTGCCTGAATGGAAGGTGATCCATACACCGGGGCACACGCCGGGTCATATTTCCTTATTTTTACCGCTTAACACAACCTTGATTGTAGGCGACGCCTTTGTAACCACCAAGCCCGAGTCGGCCGTGGCGGCATTGAGCAACATTAAGCATATATCGGGTCCGCCGCGATATATGACTACCGACTGGGTGGCTGCAGAGGCATCAGTAAAAATACTGGCCTATATGGAACCTCGCATAGCTGCCACCGGGCACGGACCGGTAATGCGTGGTCGCGAGTTGCAGGAAGCCCTGCGTAATTTGGCCGATAACTTTGAGCAGCTGGCCATACCATCGGGAGGGCGCTATACAGATAAACCAGCCGAAGCCGATGAAACAGGTACCTATTACGTGCCTCCATTTAAGTCTACCACTAAATTTAAAGTGGTGGTTGGGTTAATGGCTGCGCTGGCCGGTTTTGCGGTTACCCGCACTTTGGTCAAATAGTAAGTAAGTATATTGTTACCTTTACCGTGTGGAAAGAGTAACGCCAGATAGCCAGATCTTAGTTGAAATTATAAAAATGCCCATGCCTTTTGGCAAACATAAGGGCGTTTTATTGTGCGATTTACCGGTGAGCTACCTTGAGTGGATGCACAGCAAAGGTATGCCTGCCGGTAAATTAGGCATGATGCTCTCCACCGTTTATGAGATCAAGATCAACGGGCTCACGTCAATTTTACATTCGGTAAAGAATGCGGTGAACACTAAGCGCCTGTAGTTTACGTATGTATAGGTATGAACAAGATCATCACCTATCTGGCGTTAATGCTGCTGGTTTGCAGCTGCGCTGACGGACAACCCGGTAAAAATAATCAATTTGCTGCGCTGCCCCAGCCCAAGGCTGGTGAAGCTGTAGCCACTTTTGGAGGAGGCTGTTTTTGGGCCATGGGCGAGGCCATGCTGGAACTGCGCGGCGTTAACCGGGTGGTATCTGGTTATGCAGGCGGCAATACCAAAAACCCTACCTACGAAGAAGTTTGCACCCGCACTACCAACCACGCTGAAACAGTACAAATTTATTACGACCCTAAGAAAATAAGCTACGCCACCTTAGCCGAAGCTTTCTTTTACGCGCACGACCCTACTACCCTTAACCGCCAGGGACCAGACACCGGTACCGATTACCGTTCCATAGCTTTTTATCGTACACCCGAAGAAAAGCAGACATTGCAGCAGGTAATTGCCAAGGTGAACACATCAAAACACTATCCCAGCAAAATAGTAACCCAGGTAGAACCCTTCAAGGTGTTTTATCCCGCAGAGAAATATCATCAGGGCTATTACAGGTTGCATTATAATGATAACGACTACCTGACCGCCGTATCCGAGCCGAAGATCATGAAGATGCGTAAGGCTATGAAAGCACAGTTAAAGCCGGAGTTTCAAAAATAGGAAAAGAAACCTGTTAGGGCCGTCGAAGACTCAACAAAGCGGCGCATACAAAGTCAAGCTTCTTTAAGAAGCTGCCTTAAAGCCGGTTAAACCAGCCTTTTTTCCAAAAGAACAACAGTTGTATTAAGCCAATGAACACCATAATGCCTACGCAATACAGGTAGCCATGCGGTTCATACAGCTCGGGCATGTTTAGCGGGAGTGATTTATTCGTATGCGGGTCGGCAGGAGCGAAGTTCATGCCGTATACGCCGGCCACAAAGGTTAGCGGGATAAAGATGACCGATATAATGGTGAGCACCTTCATGATCTCGTTCATGCGGTTGCTTACCATGCTCAGATACAAATCCATGTTGCTGGCGCTTATTTCCTTATAACTTTCTATCAGGTCAATGATCTGGATACAGTGGTCGTATGCGTCGCGCAGGTAAGTTTTGGTTTCCTTAGTAATGAGCGGGCTTTCGGTGCGGATCATGTCGTTGATCTTGTCGCGCTCTGGCCAGGCAGCGCGCCGCAGTACAATAAGTGTACGCTTGAGGTGCTGGGTATCGTACATAATGCTTTTGTTGGCATTTTCGTAAATACGATCTTCAATGGCTTCCATGCTTTCGCCAATTTGGTTAAGCGCCACAAAATACCAGTCTATCACGGTATCAAAAAGGGCATAGCAAATAAAGCCCGGCCCTAAATTGCGGATAGGGCTTTTATTTACATTAATACGTTTTTCCAGACCTTCAAAGTTTTGCTCATAGTTTTCTTCAAAACTAATTACCATGTTATCTTTCACGATAACCGATAGCTGCGTATTATCCAGATCGCATTTATCGTTACAGGTTATAAGGCGGCCGGTGGCAAACACGTATTCGTCAAATTCATCAAATTTTGAACGCTGATGCGTATTCATAATATCTTCAAGCACCAGGTCGTTAATGTTGAGTCGCTCGCCAATTTCTTCAATCAATGCAGCATCTCCCAAACCATTTATCTTTATCCAATGCGTGTGATCATTGCAATGGCCGAGTTGATCTAAGATGGTTTTTATGCTTTCACCTTCCGATTTTACCAGCTCTTTGTCATTGTAAGAATATATTTTTATCCGTGGTTTCAGGGCACCCTCAGGCACGCGAATGGTACCGGGCTTGTCGCCTACGTTGCTGGTACGACGGTGCAGCTTTACGCGCTTATAATCTATGGCGGTCATTTATTTACAGGTAATTGATGCTCTGCGGGCCTTGGTTAAACAGCAGATCTACTATACTCAGGTCTTTAAGGAAACCCTTGCGCTCTTCAAAAACCTGAAAATAGGGTTTTTGTTCAACCAACGCGTCTTTTTTAGGATGGATGGCATTGCGGTAGTCTGTAGCCTCCGGATATTCGCGGTGATACTCATCGGTATACTGCAATGGTATGGGCATCTTTAAAAACTTAAGAATCATGGTCAGTAATTCCTGGTTGTATTCAAATAGGTTATCAAACCGCTGCTGGTAAAAGCGAGCAAAACCATCTTCGTAAAACTCAAAATAGGCCGACCGCCTGTAGCACGACTCCAAACTCATCCAGTGTAAACGCTGCCACCTAAAATCGTTGCTGATCTTTACCTCATGAGTTGGGGTATGCACCTTGGAACCTTTTACCACCGGTACCACCAGCGTAAGCGCACCATCGGGCGAGTAAATGTTGGCCCGGTTGCGGTATGTTTGCTTAGGAAAATGCTCGTGCTTTTCTATCAATATATTGGGCTTATACTGGTTCAGGGCTTTAAAATAACTTACCGGGGGTAAATAAAAGAGCGGTAAGAGGGCGCCTTTTTCCATCATATAAATTCTTTATGTTTGTGCTTTAAATGTTTCTGCGAAAGTAATGATAAAGAAAGGTTTTTCCAGCTTAGGTGTCGGTTTGCTATACCTGGTCTCCTTACTGCCTTACTTTATATTATACCTCATTGCCGATGTGCTCTTCTTTTTACTTTACCACGTAACGCATTACCGCCGCAAAGTGGTGCAGCAAAACCTGGCCAACGCTTTTCCCGAAAAGTCGTTGGCAGAGCGGCAAAGCATTGAAAAGAAGTACTTCCGTTTCCTGGCCGATTTAATTGTGGAGACTATAAAACTCACTACCCTCTCTCAAGAAGAGGTAATAAAAAGGGTGCGAATAGAGAACCGGCAAATGCTGGATAACGCCGCTTTTAAAAAAGGTAAAAGTATTATAGGCGCAGTTGGGCATTATGGTAACTGGGAAAGCGGCTGCCTGCGCATGGGTTTAATTACCGAGCGGCCCTGCATTATTGCTTACAAGCCTTTGTCTAACGAGGTATTTGACCGTTTTTTTTATAACCTGCGTACACGTTTTGGCGCATATTTGGTACCCATGAAAAATACCTTTCGCAAAATTGTGTCGCACAGGCATGAGGTGACGTTTACGGTGCTGGCCGGCGATCAAACCCCATCGCGCGAGGAAGCCGTGTACTTTACCAATTTTTTAAACCAACCCACAGCCGTATTTTTAGGTGTTGAAAAGCTGGCCAAAGCTACCGATAGCCTGGTGGTTTTTTGTGATGTAAGGCGCGTAAAACGTGGTTATTACTCGTGTACATTCGTACCTTTGTTTGATAACCCCAAGCTTACTGCCGAGTACGAGATCACTAACGCGCATGTGCAGTACCTTGAAAATGTAATTAGAGAAGAACCCCAATATTGGCTATGGTCTCACCGCAGGTGGAAATTTAAGCCAACGATATAAAGTAATGAATGAACCTAAAGTTGCTGTTGTTATATTAAACTGGAACGGCCTTAAATTTTTACAGCAATTTTTACCCTCGGTACTGCAATCAAACTGGCCAAACCTGGAGATTGTAGTGGGCGATAACGGCTCAACCGATGGTTCGGTGGAGTTTTTAAGATCGCGGTACACTAACCAGGTCACCGTAATACAAAATGATGAAAATTACGGCTACACCGGCGGTTATAACCGGGTAGTTAACCAGGTGAAGGCCGATTACTATATACTGCTGAACTCCGACATTGAAGTTACTCCCAACTGGATAGCGCCTATTATACAGCTGATGGAAAGTGATAGCATTATTGCTGCTGCCGCACCCAAAATTAAGGCTTACGACCGTAAAAATTATTTTGAGCATGCAGGCGCAGCCGGTGGCTATATAGATAAGCTGGGTTATCCGTTTTGCCGCGGGCGCTTATTTTACGAGGTTGAAGAAGACAGGGGACAGTACGAACAATCGGGCGAAATATTTTGGGCATCGGGCGCGGCGCTGTTTATTCGCAGTAGCTGCTGGTTTGAGGCCGGCGGTTTTGATGAGCGTTTTTTTGCCCACATGGAAGAAATTGACCTGTGCTGGCGATTGAAGAATATAGGTTACAAGATCATGTACTGCGCCCAGTCTACCGTGTACCACGTAGGCGGCGGCACGCTTAATACCGAAAATCCATTCAAAACTTACCTCAATTTTCGCAACAATCTTTGGCTTATTAAAAAAAATATGCCTGCCATGCGTGCCAGCGTGGTAATAGGCACGCGCATGTGGCTCGATCTGATAGCCCTCCTACGGTTTTTAGGCGAAGGTAAACGCAAAGATGCCTGGGCCGTAAGCAAAGCCCATCAAAGCTTTGTAAGAAGCCTGTTTCGAGGTGCGGGGAGCGAGGTTTTTAGAGCGGGGAGTGAAGTAGTTGGAGTGAAGAAAGAGGAGCGAGGTTCTGTAACGGACGTATCGCAAATAAACGGCAGCACCTCGCACCCCGAAACCTCGCACTCCGCACCTCAAATCCCCGCACCCCGCACCCTAAATACCCCTAAGTCCCCGAACCTTGCTGGCTTGTACAAACGCAGTATCGTGACCCAGTTTTTTGTGAAGAAGAAAACACACTTTACGGATTTGGATTCAAAGGATTTTCATTAGCCGGTGGCGTGGTTCCCTCGGGGGTAGGCGCATCGGAGTTGGGGAGCTGTACAAAAACCTCTTGCTTAGGTGGTGGCATTTCAATGCCCTCGTTTTCAAACGCTTTATATATACTGGACAACACGCGGCTCTTTAGCTGCTGCCACATGGAAATATCGGCGGCCCAAAACTGTACCTTGAAGTTAACAGCGGTTTGTGTTAGTGTATCCAGGAACACCATCGGCTCGGGATTTAGCATAATATCTTCCCGGTATGCCATCACCTTCCTTAAAATATTCTTTACCTGGTCAACATCACAACCATGAGCTACACTAATAGAAAGTTCAACTTGGCGGTTATTATCGCTTAACGTCCAGTTAATTACGTGCTGAGATATCAAATCGCCGTTAGGGATAATTATTTCGGCACCGTTACCTGTTGATATTTTGCTCGAACGTATTCCAATTTCTTTAATAGTGCCCGAGTGATTGGCCACCTCAATAACATCGCCCACCTGCACCGGTTTTTCAAAAGCCAGTATCAAGCCCGATACCAGGTTGTTTACAATGTTTTGTAAACCGAAACCCACACCCACACCCAGGGCACTAATAATGATGGTGATCTTATCTAACGGAAAACCCGATGCACCCACGGCCAGCAAAAAGCCGACGCTGAAAATGCCGATACGAATGAGCAGGAGCGAGGTACGCGTTTTACGTTGAGCCGAAGTGGTGGCCCTATGCTGACCTGCAAAATCATAAAAATAAGTAATAACACGTGCCAATATGCTGGCTAACCAAATAACGCCCACAAAAATAATAATGCTGCCAAAGGTGAACAATGTGCCACCCAGTTTACGCGATTGGTTAAGGAAACTGCCAGCCAAATCAAAAACACCATCCTCTACACTCAAATTCTGGAGCAGGATAACCACCCACATCACAATTGCTATGATATTGATAATGCTCTTAAATTTGCCCTGTAGTAACTTAAAATCAAGATAAGAGCTAATGCTGTCTTTATCTACCTTATTGGCTTCCAACTGTAAAAAGAGGCTTTGTACCAATATTTGCACAAAGTAGTATAAGCTAATGGCCAACCAAAAGTTGTAAAGTGCCGTAACCCCAATAATTTTAGACAGGCTAAAGCGCCCTGCTATATTGAGTACCGATGCTATTACTTCTAAAACAATAAGCGCCCATAAAGCAAAGCGGCTGTAAGGAATATAGCTTTCATGCGTGGTGTCAAGTTGATTCACAAACCGATAGGTTATCCAAACGGTAGCTGCGGTAAGCAACAAAAATACGATACGGTCTACGTTAGATACCTCTATAAATAAATTGCTGATGCTGAACACCACCGTAAGCCAAAATAGCAGGCGCAGGTATTTGAACGGCGGCAACGGACAAGTTTTACGGGTGAGGTAAAGCAAGCAAATCATCGTCACTATAAAAATGCTTTCCAGGAATACCATCGGCGGCTGGTCGTACAAGTAAGGCATAATGAGCGATGCGACAAGGAACGACACCGCCACCGGGTAAATAGAAATGTAATTGGTTTGCTCGAGTATATCTTTAGCGCCTTTTTTAGTTTTGATGATCTTGCGGCGGTTAAAAAATACCCAGCAAAAGAACCCAACCAAAATCATTAAGCTCACTAAATGCATGTACGATTCGCCGTTGAGCAGATTAAACAGCCGCATATTCATGTTCAGCGTGCGCTCAAATGATGAAACGAAAGTGGTGCCATGGGCAGGTGTCATAGCCCATATGTAGCCATATTCGCAATTAAGCGAGTTAATGCTAAAATTCCTGATCTTGGTATTAATAAGATCTTTTTCTTCGATGATGGATATGTAAGCCGATGTTACCCGGTTTTGCATCAGTCCGATACGCAATAAGGCTTTCTTGTTGAGCTCGTCGAGCTTTTGAGCTTTAAGTTCTATACTGCTGCGCTGCTGTAAAAAGGTAAGACGCAGGGTGCTATCGGCCGGGAAAATACGAAATATAGAGTCTTTACCTATCTGGTTTATTTGCTCGTCTATATCGGCCAGTTTCTCGTTAATTTCTTTGAGCTTGTCTTGCCAAATATCCAGCCGGTCTTGCTGCTTGTTTAAAATATCCCGAATGGCGTAGAGGTAACGTAGCGTGCCCGACCTGTCGCGCACAATAAGATTGCGTACTACGGTGTTAAGTTTTTCGGTTCGGGGCAGTTGTGCGCTAATCTCCGTAGTGTCAAGTCCTTTACCCAGCCTTGTGCTTATTTGGTTGAAAGACAGTGTATAATACTCAATACGTTGAAGTAAATTATTGGTCGATGTATCAGAGGTGCGGTAATACCTCATCATCGAATCGCGGCGAAGTATGGCCGCCCGCAGTGAATCGCTTACTGTACGTGCACGCTTGGTTTTGGATTGCGCCTGGCTTTCTGTAGAAAAAGCAAGACCTATAAAAAAAGATAAAGTGAGTATCCGGATTAGGAAATTTTTACGCATTGCAGCAGCTAAGTATCAGTTGATGAGTGTATAACGGTTATATACGAAAAGCGCTTGACTTAGGTTGTGTAAAAGCTTCTAAAGTGCGCCAAATCTCTTTGGAAAAAATAGTTGTTGGTTTTCAATTCTTTCACACGGGGAGGGGGGCGGCTGGCTTGGGTTTAGACGAAGGTTGGTGAGTCGCATCATTAAACCCCTCCCTGCCCTCCCAAGGGAGGGATTTAGAGGCGCACTATGTTACGTTGTATTTTAAATGTTTAAAAATAGGTGTCGGCCTAGCCAGCGCATCTGGTCGGGAGCTCATCTTGAGGGCAAAGGGAAAGACTACTTCGGACTCATTGAAGTCATAAATTTAAGATGCAAATAAACTCTCCAACGCCAACCTGTACCCATCCAGCCCAAAACCCACAATAATACCTTTACAATTAGCTGAAAGATAGGAGTGATGCCTGAACGACTCGCGTTTATGTACATTGGAAATATGCACTTCAATAACCGGGGTATTGATGGCCGCAATGGCATCGGCAATAGCAATAGAGGTATGCGTGTAGGCGCCTGCATTCAAAATGATGCCATCAAAGTCAAAACCAACTTCATGCAGTTTATCTATCAGTTCGCCCTCTTTGTTGCTTTGGTAATAGCTTAACTCATGGTTGGGGTAACGTTGCTGCAGTGTGGTAAAATAGCTTTCAAAGCTGGCATCGCCATAAATAGATTTTTCTCTTATGCCCAACAGGTTTAAATTTGGCCCGTTGATGATCTGTATTTTCATCAGGATAATTTAATAAGTAATGATGTAGCTATTTAAGCCGTTATTTGCTTTGTATTAAAGGCAGCAGCCAAGTGGTTGTTACCCTTCAAACTTAACTATAAAAACACTAAAACTAAAACAGGGTGGATTGGCAGTCGGCAGTTAAAGGATTTCAAAATTATTTAAAGCTCGAAAGGTCGCTGTCGGCTAACTCTATTGAAGCCTATAGCCGAGATATAGGTAGGTTGAGAGAGTTTGCTGAAAGTAAGCCTGTTGTGCTTAAACCAAATGCCATTGTGCTGGATGATTTGCGTGAGTTTATACAGTGGATAAACGAATTGGGCATGATTCCCTCAACCCAGGCACGTATTCTTTCAGGGATAAAATCCTTCTACAAATTTATGCTGATCGAGGATATGATCAGCGCCGACCCTTCTGAATTGTTAGAATCTCCGCGCATTACGCGTAAACTGCCCGATACCCTGAGCTATGAAGAAATTAATGAGCTAATTGCCGCCATTGATCTTTCCAAACCTGATGGTACCCGTAACAAAGCCATCCTGGAACTGCTGTACAGTTGTGGCCTGCGTGTTTCGGAGCTAACTGAGCTCAAGATCTCTAATTTGTACCTGGATATTGAATTTATCAAAGTAACAGGTAAAGGCAATAAAGAAAGGCTGGTGCCTATTAGTCACACCGCCATCAAAGCCCTGCAATTATGGCTGGAGCACAGCCGGGTACATGCAAAAATTAACAAGGGCGAGGAGGACATCGTATTTTTAGGCCGCAGAGGTACCAGGCTTACCCGCGAGTTCATTTTTATGCTGATCAAGCAACTGGCTACGCGGATAGGGCTGAAGAAAAAGATAAGTCCGCATACCTTTAGGCATTCCTTTGCTACGCATCTTATAGAACGTGGCGCCGACCTGCGCGCCGTTCAGGAAATGCTGGGTCACGAAAGCATAACCACCACCGAAATTTACACCCACTTGGACCGGGATTATTTGAAGAGCACCATCATCCAATATCACCCCAGGAGCTAACTTTTGTTTGAAATTTCCCTACTTTATTCAAACGTTTTTAAGGACTTCAATACATGAGGAAATATGAAGTTTTTTGAAGAAATATGAATTTTTAAGTAACTTTTTAAAGCAAAATCGCCCTGATCATTCGGTCTTTACCTGCCATATCCTGCCGCAGTTCAATGTGCTGAAAACCTTTTTTGACGAGCATGTCAACCGTTTCCGCCCCGTAACTTTCATTGATTTCGAAGAATAAATTACCCCCTTTCACCAGTTGATTGGTAGCGAATTGGGCTATGGCGTTGTAGAATAACAGCGGGTCATGGTCCGGTACAAACAGGGCAGTATGAGGCTCAAAGTCGGTCACATTCCGGTGCATCTGCAGCTTATCGGCATTGGTTACATAAGGTGGGTTACTTACAATAACATTGTATTTCTGACCGGTTATTTCAGGTGTTTTCAGGCTTAAAATATCAGCTTCGATAAACGTAATATCCACTTTGTTAACGGCTGCATTACGTTGAGCAGTTTCTAAAGCTGAGGGTGATATGTCTATTGCAAATACTTTACTATCAATTAATTTTGATTTTAACACAATAGGTATACAGCCACTTCCGGTACCCAGATCGAGGATGTTGTATCCGCTGTTTCGTGGTATGGTCTGCAAGATCCATTCCACCAGTTCTTCCGTCTCCGGCCGGGGTATAAGCACCGATGGATTTACCTCAATGGGTAGGCCATAAAACTCGGTATGGCCTAAAATATATTGTATGGGTTTGCCGGTCTTTAGGTCGTCTAAATAAGTGAGTAGGCGTTCGCTTTGCACTACATTAAGCTCCGTCTCGGTAAAGGCTCTGACCGATGCCCTGCTGAGGCCTGTTACTTCAGTGATTACAAGGCTGGTAATAGCTTCTGCCTCGGGAGCGGTGTATATCTCAGCCAAGCTTGTCTTAAACACATCAAAAGCATCTTTAACCGTTTTCATACAACAAAGAAACATAAAAGCTACTTTTGTGCGATGGCAATTCATGAAATTTATATGCAGCGCTGCCTGGAGTTAGCTGCTTTGGGTGCTGGTAACGTAAGCCCAAACCCTATGGTAGGCGCCGTTATTGTGCATCAGGATAAGATTATAGGGGAGGGTTATCACCAAAAATATGGCCAGGCACATGCCGAAGTTAATGCCGTGAACCAGGTTTTGGATAACTATCCAAATGCAGCAGAGCTATTTAAGCAATCCACCATCTATGTATCGCTTGAGCCATGCGCACACTATGGTAAAACGCCTCCCTGCGCCGATCTGATCATTAAACACCAAATCCCCAAGGTAGTGGTTGGTTGCCGCGATCCATTTGCACAGGTAGATGGTAAAGGAATTGAAAAACTGCAACAGTCTGGTATAGAAGTTATTGTAGGTGTATTTGAACAAGAGTGCCGCAACTTGAATAAGCGTTTTTTTACCCGCGTACAAAAACAGCGGCCTTATATTATTTTGAAATGGGCTCAAACGGCTAACGGTTATTTTGCACCTGCCGATGGGACTCAGCATTGGATAACCGGCCCTGAAGCTAAAAAACTGGTTCACCAATGGCGCAGCCAGGAAGACGCAATTTTAGTTGGAAAGAACACGGCGCGCATCGATAATCCTCAATTAAATACCCGGCTATGGCCCGGTAAATCGCCCAAGCGGGTTGTCATAGATCGGAATTTGCAATTAGACACCACTTTGCATTTGTTTGATAATTCGGTTGAAACCTTTGTGTTTAACGCCATTAAAACAGATATCAACGATAAAACTAAATACATTGCCTTAGAAGACTTTGAACGCTTTGTGCCTCAATACATCCTTTTTCAACTGTATCTGCAGGATATTCAATCAATCATCATAGAAGGCGGAGCGCACACATTAAATGCTTTTATTGAAGCAGGTTTGTGGGACGAAGCGCGTATATTTACCGGCGAAACGCTGCTTCCGGCAGGAATCAGGGCGCCTGTTTGCTTTGGATATAACACGCAGGAAAGCCAGGTAGGACAAGATCGATTGCAGATTATTTACAACCAATAGAACCTTTAATGCTTTACATATTTTTAAGTGTTTGCTGTAGTGTGCTGGTTTCCATACTGCTCAAAATGGCCAAACGCTATCAAATAAACGTGGTACAGGCCATAACCTGGAATTACGCCATTGCAGCCGGCTTAACCTGGGTTTTCTTAAAACCGCAGATCAAAAGCGTTACCCAAGCACCTGTAAATATTTACCTGTTATTAGGCCTTTTGCTGCCAGCCATATTTTACATTATGGCATCGGCCGTGCGTAGTGCCGGTATAGTACGTACAGATGTTGCCCAGCGGCTATCATTATTACTTTCATTAACTGCAGCCGTCTTTTTGTTCAACGATCATTTTACAAGTTTAAAGATAGTTGGAATTGCAGTAGGCTTCGTGGCAATATTTTGCTTAATACCCTGGCAAAAAAAGCATGTGGTTACCCAAGGCAACCGCAATACGTGGATGTACCTGCTGGGTGTATTTTTAGGTTTTGGTACTATTGATATTCTGTTTAAGCAAATGGCGCTTAACAAAACAGCGCCATACACGGCCTCGTTGTTTATTGTTTACCTGATAGCGTTTGGCGTTTCGCTGCTTGGTTCGGCATATCAAATTCAATTTAAGAAAAAGCGCTTTATGTTCAGGCATATCTTTTTTGGCTTTATTTTGGGGCTTTTTAATTTTGGTAACATTCTGTTCTACCTTAAAGCACATACTGCGCTGGCCGGCAATCCATCTACCGTATTCACCGCTATGAACATTGGAGTAATTAGCGTTGGTACCTTGGTTGGGCTTATCGTTTTCAAAGAAAAATTGGGCGTATTACATAAGGTAGGCATAGTGCTGGCTGTAATAGCCATTGCATTGATAGCCTATGCTTCCAAATAGTTATGTTGTTCGAAGATACTTACCTTACTGTTGCTAAAGCCGCCGAAGCAACATTTGCAGATCGCGGCAGCAAACTCATTGCCTACGTTTATCCCATAGCTTCCGAAGCTGATGTTAAACCGCTCGTTAGTCAGCTTAAGTCGGCACATCCAAAGGCAAACCATTATTGTTGGGCATTGAGGTTAAGTCCTGACCGCTCTGTGTTTAAATTGAATGACGATGGCGAGCCGTCCGGTACTGCCGGCCGGCCAATTTTAAATGTCTTGTTATCTAAAAATATAACCAATGTTTTAATTGTAGTGGTGCGTTATTTCGGCGGAAAACTTTTGGGTGTTCCAGGTTTAATCAACGCTTACAAGACGGCTGCAGAAGAGGCTTTGAAGCTGTCGGAAATCATAGAAAAGGTGAGCAGCGATGTTTATAGTATTGAGTTTGATTATTTGAAAATGAACGCCGTAATGAAGCTCATTAAAGAAGAAGGTATAAACATACTTAATCAGGAGGCAGATAACCGATGTGTTTTTGAAATTTCTGTTAGAAAAGGTAGTGTAAACCAAACCATTAGCCGTTTAAACGGTTTAAGTGATATCAAGATTGTATATCGTTTTAGCAATTGAAATGTTTATTAAATTAATAATTAATTTATTGCGTTTAATGTAACTAATGCTTAACCTGGTACATCATTTACATCAAACCTAAGAAATATCATGAACGGCTTGCCAATTGGAATCTATCTCGAAAATGAGAGGAGGTTCGAGTTCGACTTTGTTAAACATTTACTAAAAATCAAATTCTTTAAAGAAACTCAGCCGGCGGGTACCATCGTTTCGCCTTTTCGTTTAATCAAGAACGATGACAGCTATTATTTGCTTATTCACAACTACGATCGCCTGGGCGAGCGTAAGATCATGATCGAATCTATTGACCAGGACGAACTGGTTATTAATCATGACAATACCTCATATAAGCTTAAAAAAGTAGCTTAACAACATAAAGTATTTAAATAGCGATTTTTAGTAGGAGGGTGATAGCAATATTACCCTTTTTTAGTGCCGTATTGCCTGTTATTTCGTAACTTGGGCATGTATGCAATCTTTTGATATTGATAAGTCAGACCTGCTGCGTATTAAAACTGCGCTTAATGGAAGTGATGCCGAACTACAACAAGTTCTGCAGCAATACCATACGTCTGAAATTGCTATACTTTTCGAAAAGCTTGAACCTGATGAGCGCGAACGGATCATCAATATTCTACCTGCCGAGGAGGCATCCGAGGTTATTTCCGAAATGGATGAAGAGCATCATCCAGCAGAATTATTAGCTAACCTTACCTCCGAAAAGCGTTCTGAAATTGTTGAAGAACTCGACTACGATGATGCGACCGACCTGCTATCGCAGATGGACGAAAGCGACCAGCAGGATATTTTGCGGGAGATTGACCAGGAAGATGCCACCAACATCCGGGCCTTATTAAGTTATGATGAGGATACCGCCGGCGGTTTGATGAATACCGACCTCATCAAGGTTAACGGTAAACTGAACAAGAACGAGGCACTGGAAGAGATCATCAAGCAGTCGGAAGAAATGGAGGAGTTTTATACGCTCTACGCCGTAGACGATGCTGATGTGTTGTTGGGTATACTTTCCATTAAAGATATTATAAAAGCCCGCCCCATGGTTAGGGTTGAGGAACTGGTTAAAAAAGATTATGTTTATGTAAAAGCCGATTTGGATCAGGAAGAAGTTGCCAAACTCATTTCTCAATATAACCTAACCAGTATCCCCGTAGTAAACGATGATATGCGTTTGCTGGGCCGCATTACGGTAGATGATATTATCGACGTAATGGAGGAAGAAAATACTGAGGATATTCTAAAAATATCGGGTGTATCTGAAGATGAAGAATTGAGCGGGGGCTGGCGCGATGCGGTAAAGAGCCGTTTGCCCTGGTTAATCATCAATTTGGCCACGGCATTCCTGGCAGCCTCGGTTATACGGAGTTATGAAGATACAGCAGCTAAATTGCCAATCATATCGGCTTATATGATCATTATTGCCGGTATGGGCGGAAATGCAGCCACCCAGGCATTGGCTGTAACGGTGAGGCGCATATCTTTAAGTGACCTAACCGACAGGCAAGCTTACATGACGGTGCTGAAAGAAGCTTTAGTTGGCATGACCAATGGTGCTACTAACGGAGTAATTGTAGCCGGAGTGGCTATGTGGTACGATGCTAACCCTATATTAGGCCTCGTAATGTTCTTAGCCATGACGGGTAACGTTATAGTTGCCGGTTTAACAGGTGCTACTATACCCCTGATATTGAAAAGGGTAGGTATTGATCCTGCCGTGGCTTCCTCTATCATCATCACTACATTTACAGATTGTATAGGTTTTTTGCTGCCTTTATGGTTGGCAACAAAGCTTTTATTATAAATTTGCCACCATTAACTTACAACATTATATGACTGAAGTAAGACACGACTGGACAAAAGAAAAAATTTCAGAAATTTACCATACCCCGCTGCTCGACCTGATTTATCGGGCAGCAACTATTCACCGCGAAAATAAGGATTATGCCGAAGTACAGATAAGTTCATTAATATCGGTTAAAACCGGTGGATGCCCTGAGGATTGTGCTTATTGTCCGCAGGCTGCCCGTTACCAAACCGGCGTAAACGTACATGCTATACTGCCTAAAGAGGAAGTAGTAGCCGCTGCCCAAAAGGCGAAAGCCGGAGGTGCATCTCGCTTGTGCATGGGCGCTGCCTGGCGCGAAGTGCGCGACAACCGCGACTTTGACAAGGTGATTGAGATGGTGAAGGCCGTTAACGAGCTGGATATGGAGGTATGCTGCACCTTAGGCATGCTAAACGAAGCACAGGCTCAGCGCTTGGCTGATGCCGGCCTGTACGCTTATAATCACAACCTCGATACCTCAGAGGAAGATTACAAGCGCATCATTACCACACGTACTTACGACGATCGCCTGCAAACCTTAGAAAACGTACGTAAGGCTAAAATATCGGTTTGTAGCGGTGGTATTATTGGTTTAGGAGAAACGGTAGAAGACCGTATTTCGATGCTAAGAACATTATCTAACCTGCCTAAGCATCCTGAGTCGGTTCCGGTAAATGCATTGGTACCTGTAGCCGGTACACCATTGGCCGAGCAGCCCCGTGTTTCTGTTTGGGATATGGTGCGCATGATAGCAACTGCACGTATTGTTATGCCACGTACGCAGGTACGCCTGTCTGCGGGTAGAACTGAAATGAGCACAGTAGAACAAGCGTTATGCTTTATGGCAGGAGCAAGTTCCATCTTTGCCGGAGAGAAACTACTGACCACGCCTAATCCATCTTTTGATGAAGATATGGCCATGTTTGAATTACTTGGCTTAACGCCACGTAAAGCTTTCAAAAATGGCAGGCCTAATCAAGCAGAAGAGATCAAAGAATATTTGGAAGCATAGTATTTGTGTTCTTTAACAAGAAAGCCTCAGCAAAAATTGCTGAGGCTTTCTTGTTTGCTTTTGGAAGCAGAGGTGAAAATGACGTCTACTTAATCATTACGCCAACTTTATTCAAAACGGGTAACTTTATAAAATTACCTTCTACAATACTTTCGGGCACGAAGATGAACTTCTTGTCATAGATATCGCGTCCTATATAATAGCTCACCCAATACTCGTTATTTAGACCAAATGTTTGCTCGTCTATAGGTTCAATTAAGGCGGTAGAGTTGCCCTCAATGATGGGCATCATATGGCGAAGGGTAGATGTCTTTACCTGTTCGCCATCTTTTTCACCATAACCCTTAGAGGTAATTAATATGTTTTCTATCGGTTGATTTTTCAGGTTGATCAGATACACGTACCATATCTTGCTTTCGGCGCTTTCTTTTTCAAGCGCTACGGCTACTGCAATGTCTTCAACAATATTTTTTGGCAAATCATTTATCATAACTAAAAAACGCCCGTTGCCGGGCGTGTGTTTTATTTTTTCTTGGCTGTTGTTTTTGCAGCTGGTTTTTTAACTGCAGTTTTGGTCGCCGGCTTCTTTGCAGCAGGCTTGGCTGCGGCCGCTTTTTTACCCGCCGGTTTCTTGGTGTCTTTCTCCATGGCATCGGCCAGGGCTTTGCACTCTTCAAAGGTCAGTTGCAATGGCTCCTTACCTTTAGGAATCTTAATATTTAGTTTTCCGTACCCAATGTAAGGCCCCCAGCGTCCGTTCAATAACTTCATTTCCGGATCCTCATCAAACGTTTTGATCAGCTTCTCGGCATCTTTAATACGTTTTTCCTTAATAATCTCTATCGCCTGCTCTTCGGTCACCGTCATTGGGTCTAAACCTTTGGGTAACGAGTAAAAGCTGCTATTATGACGAATGTACGGACCAAATTTACCTATGGCCACGGTCATATCTTTATCCTCAAACTCACCTGCTTTTTTCGGAAGCTTAAATAATTCCAGGGCTTCTTCTTGCGTAATGGTTTCGATCATCTGTCCCGTGCGCAGGCTGGCATACAAAGGCTTTTCTTCTTCATTGTCGCTATCGCCAATTTGCACAAAGGGACCATAGCGGCCTATGCGTACCGACATCTTCTTACCGGTTTCGGGATGAATGCCTAAGTCGCGTTCGCCACGGGCTTTATCAGCCGTTTCAATAGTGTTTTGTACCCCTTCATGAAAAGGCGTGTAAAACGTGCGGATCATGTTAGTCCAATTGGTTAAGCCCTGGGCAATTTCATCAAATTGCTTTTCAACATTAGCCGTAAAATGGAAATCCACTATGCCTTTAAAGTGCTGTACCAAAAAGTCATTCACAACAGCGCCAATATCGGTTGGAAATAGCTTATTCTTTTCCGCACCGGTATTTTCAGTCTTCTGTTCCTGCTTAACTGCTTTATCTTTTAATGTAAGTACGCGATAATTACGTGTTTTACCTTCGCGTTCTTCTTTAACTACATAGCCACGGTTTTGTACGGTGGAGATGGTTGGTGCGTAAGTAGAAGGACGGCCGATGCCTAACTCTTCTAATTTTTTTACCAAACTGGCCTCGGTGTAACGTGCCGGTGGGCGGGAGTAACGTTCGGTGGCAGTCATTTCCTGCAAAGCAAGCAACTGACCTTTGTTTAAAGGAGGGAGGATAGCGTTATTTTCATCCGAGGTGTTGTCCTCATCTTCATCGCTCGATTCCAGGTAAACTTTTAAGAAGCCGTCAAACTTCATCACTTCGCCGTTGGCTACTAAATCCTCTTTCCGGGTGGAAATCTCAATTTTAGCAGTGGTTTTTTCAAACTGTGCCTCGCTCATTTGTGATGCAATGGCACGTTTCCAGATCAGCTCATACAACCGTTTTTCAGCATTATCGCCATCAACGGTATGTACATTAAAGTAGGTAGGACGGATGGCCTCGTGCGCTTCCTGTGCGCTGGCCGATTTGGTTTTATATTTACGGAACTGGTGATATTTATCGCCGTAGGCAGATGTAATTTCCTGTTGTGCAGCGGTTAAAGCCGTTTCAGATAAATTAACACTATCGGTACGCATATAGGTAATCTTACCAGATTCGTACAACTTTTGGGCAACCGACATGGTACGCGAAACGGAAAATCCCAGCTTACGGCTGGCTTCCTGTTGCAGCGTAGAAGTGGTAAAAGGTGCTGCCGGCGAACGCTTGGTTGGCCGTGTATCTAAGGATTTAACGTTGAACGCTGCATCAATACAGTCGTTCAAAAACTTCTCGGCCTGTTCCTGCTCGGCAAAACGTTCGGGCAGTTCAGCTTTGAAAGACTCACGTCCTTTACCAAATATCGCTACTATACGGAAAGCAGCTTCAGCCTTGAACTTATTGATCTCACGCTCGCGCTCTACAATTAAACGCACGGCTACCGATTGTACACGCCCGGCAGATAGGGAAGGTTTAACTTTTTTCCACAATACCGGAGAAAGTTCGAAACCCACCAAGCGGTCTAATACCCGGCGTGCCTGTTGGGCATTAACTAAGTTATAATCTATTTTGCGCGGATTTTCAATAGCCTTAATAATAGCAGGCTTGGTAATTTCATGAAAAACAATGCGCTTGGTTTTATCTTCTTTTAAGCCTAAGGTTTCAAATAAGTGCCAGGAAATAGCTTCGCCCTCCCGGTCCTCATCGGATGCTAGCCAAACCATTTCGGCTTCTTTAGCTAATTTCTTTAACTCACTAACAATCTGCTTTTTATCGGCAGGTACCTCATACCTTTGTGCAAAGTTATTGGGTATATCTATGGCATCTTCAGATTTCACCAGGTCACGGATATGACCGTAACTCGATTTTACGGTGAAGTCTTTGCCCAGGTAACCTTCTATCGTTTTGGCTTTCGCCGGTGACTCAACTATGAGTAAATTTTTAGCCATTAAACGCTTTTTCTTTTTTGCAAATAAACACAATCAAACGCGAAACCAAAATTCGCATTTTGCATAAATGTATACTTTTATACCGTAAAACTTCAGAAATGTTTAAAATACCTCATTAAAGCAGAGGTAGGAAACTACATGAGAAAGCCACCACCCAGCAAGTCGTTACCTTCGTAAAACACGGCCGACTGACCCGGGGCAATACCCGATACGTTGTGGTGAAAATCAACTTTCATATGCTCGCCAATTTGCACTATGCTACTTGTAGAGCCTGCATCTTTATAACGGATCTTGGTAACCGCTTCCAAAGGCTCAGTGATGCTTGCATACTTAACTAGGTTAAGATTACGCACCCATGCTTCTTTACGTTCCAGTTGATCTTGTGTGCCTAAAACTACGGTATTTGTGGTAGGGTTAATTTGTGTAACAAACATAGGGTGACCAAACGCAACACCCAAGCCTTTACGCTGACCTATGGTATAGAATGGGTAACCTTTGTGTTTACCTACAATTGTGCCGTCTGCCAATACAAAATTACCACCGGCAACACGCTCATCCAGGTCTTCCACTTTATGGCGCAGGAAGGCGCGGTAGTCATTATCAGGCACAAAGCAGATCTCGTAGCTTTCGCTTTTCCCGGCTAATTCGGCCTGACCCATATCTAAGGCCATTTGCCTAATCTCAGGTTTGCTGAAGCTACCTAATGGGAAATGGGTACGTGCCAGATTTTCCTGCGATACGCCCCACAATACATATGACTGATCCTTATTTTCATCCTTGCCCTTAGACACTACATAACGGCCACTATCTTGCTGGCGGATATTAGCGTAATGCCCTGTAGCAATAAACTCACAGTCAAGCTTATCGGCACGTTTAAGTAAAGCTTCCCATTTAATGTGGGTATTACATAATACGCATGGGTTAGGGGTGCGGCCGGCTAAGTATTCATCCACAAAATTGTCGATAACGTAATTGCCAAACTCGCTTCGTATATCTAATATATAGTGCGGGAACCCATAACCGACGGCTAAAGCTCGGGCATCATTAATACTGTCTAAACTGCAACAGCCGGTTTCTTTAGACGAACCGCCTGCCGAGGCATAATCCCAGGTTTTCATGGTAAGCCCGATAACCTCGTAGCCCTGTTCATGCAGCATAATTGCTGCTACCGAACTATCAACTCCACCACTCATGGCTACTAAAATTCTACCGTGCTTACTCATATCAATTACAAAGATAAGCTTTAAAGTCTTTTGGCCGAAATATGCATCGTCAGGTTAAGGTAAAAGGATAATAATGTTGTGATCGTTTAGTTAACTAATGGTTAAATTATATTGTAAATCAAATATATACATAATTTATATAGACCAATTGATTAGGTTTTTCTTATAGAAGACATCACCTTGATTTTATGAATATAAAAGTTCTTATAATGTGTAATTTGCTTTAATTCAAAGCATTTTTTGAAGTGTATGCGAAACCGACATTTATCGAATTGCTTTTAAGAACAGTGATAAACTCGGCACATTAAATTATTTGTTCAACAAGTTAAACCTGCTTATCAGCAGGGGAAAGCCGGACTTGATCCAAAAATCACATTCAACACGTCCTCTGGACATTCCTCCTGTGTCTAATCTTTTCACATAATAGATCTTATTACTAACTAATTTATTTTCAGTGATTTCTTTAAAAACTGCATTTAAAAAATCTGAAAACTCTATTTCAGTTTTAAATTCACCCTTTTTTATGGCTGCTTCTTTCATTTCCTGCCATAAAACCGGATCTCCCCTAAGTCCCCATAGTTGTGGTTCCTCAAATATTAGTTCAAAGTTCATTTTGGTTATGATTTGTGATTATTGCAGTTTAGTTCTTAAAATAATTGCTTACTCATATAAAGAAGCAAAAGATGAAAGTGCCAAACCTTTAATAAAAGATTGTATACAAAGCTGCCTGCTTATTTAACAAAAACCGTTTTGATGTTTACAAACTCATGTATACCAAACATTCCCAATTCGCGGCCATAACCTGATTGTTTAATACCGCCGAACGGTAACCGTGGATCTGATTTTACGAGTGAGTTAACAAAGCACGAACCGGCTTCTAACCGCGTAGCGGCTATGCGTTCGCCACGTTGCATATCTTTTGTAAATACTGCCGCACCTAATCCAAAAATGCTATCGTTGGCGGCGCTTATGGCTTCCTCTTCATCTTTTACGGTTATTATTGCGGCTACCGGCCCAAACAATTCTTCGTCAAAAGCGGGCATGCCTTTAGTTACATTAATGAGTAAAGTTGGCGGGTACAAGGCGTTTCGTTCGCCGTTGGGAATAGTGCCGCCTAAAATGCATTTTGCTCCGGCAGCAATAGAGGCCTGTACTTGTTTATGCAATTCATCACGCAAATCTTGCCGGGCTTGCGGACCAACTTCTGTATCGGCACTTAACGGATCGCCCATGCGTTTGGTTTTCATTTTATCCAGCATTAACTGGGTGAACTTTTCGGCAACTTCTGCAACTACGATGAAACGTTTAGCGGCTATGCAGCTTTGCCCGCTGTTAATTAAACGACTATCGGTACAAGTGGTAGCCGCATGTTCCAGGTCGGCATCTTCTAAAATAAGGTATGCATCGCTGCCACCTAACTCCAGCACCGTCTTCTTTAGTACCGAGCCTGCCTTTTGCGCTACTTTTATTCCCGCCTGTGTACTGCCTGTTAAAGTCACCGCTTTAATTAAGGGGTTTTCTATCATGGCATCTACCATATTGCTGCCGGCCAGCAGCGTTTGAAAAACATGAGGAGGGAAACCGGCCTGTACTACCATTTCCTCAATGGCCAGGGCGCAACCCGGCACGTTGGAGGCATGCTTTAAAACACCGCAATTTCCGGCAGCCAGTGCCGGTGCTATAAAGCGGAACACTTGCCAAAAAGGGAAGTTCCAGGGCATAACGGCCAGTACAACGCCAATGGGTTCAAAAGTAATGTAGCTTTTGGTAGCATCGGTTTCAACTAACTGTTCTGTTAAAAACCGGGCAGCATTTTCTGCGTAGTAGGTGCACACTGCCGCACACTTTTCAATTTCGCTGGCACCTTGCTTAACTGGCTTGCCCATCTCCAATGCCATTAGCTTGGCCAGTTCTTGTTTTCGCTCCTGCAAAATGGCGGCAAGTTTATGAAGTAAACCCGACCTATCCTCCGCATTACTATTACGCCAGGTTAGCCAGGCAGTATGCGTTTGTTGTATTTTGTGTGCTACCAGTTCGTGGGTATGAGCTTCGTGAGTTGCTATAACTTCACCATTAAACGGATTGACTGATTGTATGATCATAGGGATAGAATTCTTAATGTAATTTGAATTTTAATTAAATGTAGAGAACCAATTTTAGATATAAAGAGTGTTTTAACGGTATTTTTGGGGTATTTAAACTATCAGTAAGTCGCAAATTGGTGATGGAAGATGTTAATTGAACAAAAAATTAATGTTATATACATAACAAAACTTAATGTTTTCTAACGAAACATTAGCAACACGATTAATTCCCTAAATTTTTCCTAAAAATGCATCCAACTATTGCGAAATTTTAACGCAGGCCTATATTTGTTATCAAACCTCAACAAATATGAATCTGACTAATTTAACAATTGAGCAAAAAATGCAAGGTATGATCTTTCTGGTAATCTGCTGTGTAGCGGTGATCAGGTATGTGATACTTTAGTGTTAAAGGATATTATTTTTTGGTATAATCATGTCCCCAGTTTTTGAGGGAATAATTCCAGTTGGTATCTGCTACATTGCCTGATGGTTTTTGTGCAGAATGCCTTTTAATGTAAGCTACTACTTTTTGCATATGCTTGTAGTCGGCTTCCTGTAACTCATCTTTCTTTTTGCGCAGTATACTGATGATCTTTTCGCCGGATTTGTGACCTACAGATTCGCCATCGCCGCTGTCCCAGCCAACTTTTTTTGACTCATCGGTCTTCAACCATTTTTCAATGGCTGATGCAGGCATATTCACCAGCTCTTTAAAATCGTTGTATATCTCTTTCTTCTCGTTATCTTCCAGATGCTTATCCATACCGTAATTTTAATACGATAATAACAGTTACAGGCAGGTTTTGTTAGCTCGATTAAGCCTAACGGGTATAGATCTGGTAAATGCCGCTCACTGTACGCATTGTGGGAGAGCCCACCAGTATCGTGGTTATTTTTTTATCCATCATTAATTCATCGGCTTCATGAATTAGCACCTCACCGGGTATAATAACAGGGTTGTGGCTCATAATGGTGCTTACTGTTTGGGTAGAGGTATCGGGGTTGCGCATTAGGGCACGTCGCAAATCGCCGTCGGTTATTACACCCTCCACGTAGCCTGGATTGCCTACAATCACCATCCCCAAGCGGCCTTCAGACATTCGCAGTAATAGTTCGGTAAAAGAAACGTCGGGCCCGATGAACGGGAGCACATCGGTACGCATCACATCTTTTACTTTAACCAGCAATTTGCGGCCCAGGCTACCGCCGGGGTGAAAGCGCGCAAAATCTTCGGGCTGAAACTTACGTGCCTCCATCAGGGCCACAGCCAAAGCATCGCCCATCACCAGCGTAGCGGTGCTTGATGAAGTAGGAGCCAGCTTGAGCGGACAAGCCTCGTGCGTAATATGCACGTTTAAGTGATGATCGGTGTTGGTGGCTATAGTTGATGCCGGGTTGCCGGTTATGCTTACTGTAGGGTTCTTATTCCATTTTAAAAAGGGTAGAAGCTTGATCACCTCATCAGTTTCGCCCGAGTAGGAAACCAGGATAATAAGATCATCATGCCCTATCATACCCAGGTCGCCATGAAAAGCTTCGGTAGGATGCATGTAAAAGCTGGAGGTACCGGTACTGGCCAGCGTAGCCGATATTTTTTTTCCAATAAGCCCCGATTTACCGGCACCTGTAATGATAAGTTTGCCCTTGCATTGCAATATAGCATCAACCGCCTGGGTAAACTGCACATCAATTAAAGCCGCAGCCTCCTGCAACGATGCTATCTCATCCTGAAATACTCTTCTGGCAATGTCTTGCATGGTATTGTTGTCTGTTTCGGGTTGTGTGTTGTTAGTTTCGGTTGTCAGTTGTCCGAAGTCTGTTTTCTGACTCCTGTTCGATTAGGCTAAGTATACTGTCTACCGGCCTCAGGCAACTGATAACAGACAACCGACAACAGCATACTCACTACAATAGCGATTGAATTACTTTATCCAGATCCTGTAATTTCACCATGTTAGGGCCGTCGCTTAGGGCGTTGTCGGGGTCGGGGTGAATTTCCATGAAGTAACCATCGGCGCCAAATGCTTTGGCGGCTAAAGCCATCATGGGTACGAAGGTGCGGTCGCCACCGGTTTTGCCGCCTGCACCGCCCGGGCGTTGTACCGAGTGGGTGCAATCCATACAAACGGGGTGGCCAAATTGCTTCATATCATAAATATTGCGAAAATCTACCGCCAGGTTATTGTAGCCATACATGTTGCCACGTTCGGTTAGTATGACTTGGTTGTTGCCGGCTTCAATTACCTTTTGGGCTGGGTAAAACATATCCTGACCGGAAAGGAACTGTGCTTTTTTTACATTTACAATTTTACTCGTTTGTGCAGCAGCAACCAACAGATCAGTTTGGCGGCACAAGAATGCAGGGATCTGTAATATATCAACTACCTCGCCGACTATGGCGGCCTGGTAGCTCTCGTGTATATCGGTAGTTAACGGCAGGTCAAAACGCTCTTTTACTTTTTGCAGCATTTCCAGGCCTTTTTCCAAACCGGGGCCACGATATGAACTTACCGATGTACGGTTAGCCTTATCGAACGATGATTTAAAAACCACCGGTATATTATACTGCTGCCCGACACGAGCTACCTGCTCGGCAACTTGGTAAAGCAGTTCCTGGCTTTCCATAACGCAGGGCCCTAATATGAAAAATGGCTTTTGTTGTATCTGTTCAAAAAGTGTCATTGACGAAGGATTATGAGCAGGCAAAGGTAGGATTTTTTTGGATTGGCGGTTGGTGATGTTTTAGAGCGAACCGGCTACGGTGTTAAAGCAGGAAAGCCCCGGTTATGGGGCTTTCCTGCTTTGCTAAAAAATCGTCATTGCGAGGTACGAAGCAATCTCTGCGTAGAAAAGTTGCTTGTATACCTATCACGCAGTGATTGCTTCGTACCTCGCAATGGCGACAGTTGATTTTATTTTAATGAACCATCATCTTTAAAAACGAGGCTAATTTCTCTTTCATCTCGCGACGGTCAACAATAAAGTCAAGGAAGCCGTGCTCTTGTAAAAATTCGGCAGTTTGAAAGCCTTTAGGTAAGTCTTTCTTAATAGTTTCTTTAATAACCCGCGGACCAGCAAAGCCTATAAGTGCACCTGGTTCGGCAATATTAATATCGCCCAGCATGGCGTAAGATGCCGTAACACCACCCGTGGTAGGATCGGTTAGTAAGGATATATAAGGTACTTTTGCCTGTGCCAGCAGAGCCAGTTTAGCCGATGTTTTGGCCATTTGCATTAATGAAAACGCAGCCTCCATCATACGGGCACCACCCGATTTGGAGATCATGAGGAACGGTACTTTGTTAGCGATGCTATAATCAATAGAACGGGCAATTTTTTCGCCCACTACCGATCCCATCGATCCGCCGATAAAGCTAAAATCCATACAGGCTACCATCAAAGGCTGGCCGTCTACTAAACCATGTGCTGCGCGTATGGCATCATTAAGGCCAGTTTTGGCAATGGTGTCTTTTAAACGGTCTTTATATTTTTTGGTATCTTCAAATTCAAGCGGATCGCCAGAACGCAGGTTGGCAAATAGTTCGGTAAATTCATTGTTGTCAAACAATACCGAAAAGTATTCTTTTGAACCTATACGCAAATGAAAGCCGCAGTAATGGCAAACGTACTGGTTTTCAACTTGCTCGGTGTAGTGTAGCGGTCTTTTACAATTAGGGCACTTATTCCAGACGCCATCCGGGGCCTCTTTTTTATCTTCGGTAGAAGTAGTAATTCCTTTAGATTCTCTCTTAAACCACGCCATTGCTATATCTTTCATTGATCAAAATCAGACTGCAAATAAACGAAAATATTCTTACTTAATTGTTGGCCCTTTTGTATTCGAAGCATACCAGTTAGTGTAAAAATTACACACTTCTTGGTAAAATATATAGAATACATTGTCTTCAAATACATAAAATTTATACATTCGTACAATAAACTAATCTCGCATATGGATTTAAAAAGTTATAAAGGCGTTTTGCACGGCGATCAGGTGCAGGAAATGTTCGAAGCTGCTAAGAAGCACCAGTTTGCTTTACCTGCAGTGAACGTAATTGGCACCAACTCAATTAATGCGGTAATGGAAACAGCCAAGGCGGTTAATTCGCCCGTTATTATCCAACTGTCTAACGGTGGTGCGCAATTTTACGCCGGTAGATCATTAGATAATTCGCAATTGCAAGCCTGCATTTTGGGTGGTGTATCGGCTGCCAAGCACGTGCATTTGTTAGCCGAGCACTACGGTGTTGCGGTTATTTTACATACCGACCATGCTGCCAAAAAACTGTTACCTTGGATCGACGGCCTGTTAGATCATGGTGAGAAATTTTTTGCTGAAACTGGCAAGCCTTTATTCTCTTCGCACATGCTCGATCTTTCTGAAGAGCCTATCGAAGAAAATATCGAAATATCGGCTAAGTACTTAGAGCGTATGGCCAAAATGGGCATGACCATTGAAATTGAGTTAGGTGTTACCGGTGGCGAAGAAGACGGCGTTGATAACAGCGATGTTGACAGCTCACGCTTATACACCCAGCCCGAAGAAGTTGCTTATGCTTACGAGCATCTGTCGGCAGTTAGTCCGCGTTTTACCGTAGCTGCGGCTTTTGGTAACGTGCATGGTGTTTATAAACCGGGCAACGTAAAATTACAACCGGTTATTTTACACAACTCACAAGAGCATTTAAAGCAAAAACACAATATTACCGAAGAGAAACCGATAAATTTCGTATTCCATGGTGGTTCGGGTTCAAGTCAGGAAGAAATTCGTGAGGCTATTTCTTACGGTGCCATTAAAATGAATATTGATACCGATATGCAATGGGCATTTTGGGAAGGTATTAAAGATTTCTATAAATCTAAAGAAGGTTACCTGCAAGCGCAGATCGGAAGCCCTGAGGGCGAAGATTCTCCGAACAAAAAATACTATGATCCGCGTGTTTGGTTACGTAAAGGCGAAGAAACCTTTGTTAAGCGTTTAACCCAGGCATTTGCCGATTTGAACTGTTTGGATGTGAACAGTAAGTTATAATAGTTATATAAATTATTTGTTACAAGCGTTAGTACCTAAAAGGCACTAACGCTTTTTTTGATGTTTAATTACCAAAGCTGATCATGTCGAAGAAACAAACAGGATTAATGGAAAGATTTGCGAATTGGGCAACCGCCGCCACCGGAAGCTCAGGTGCATTTTTATTGGCTGCAGGCGTAGTGGTACTTTGGGCTATGTGCGGCCCGGTGTTTAAGTATTCTGAAACCTGGCAATTGGTAATTAACACCAGTACCACCATTATTACGTTTTTAATGGTATTCTTAATTCAAAAGGCGCAAAATAAAGACTCAAAAGCGGTACATCTGAAATTGAATGAACTTGTTGCTGCCATGGAAGGTGCCAGCAACCGCATGGTTAACATTGAAGATCTAAGCGAACATGAACTGGAGCAAATTCATAAATACTATGTTAAATTATCGCAGTTAGCTAAGAGTGAGGATAATTTAGGCTGCACCCATACTATTGATGCCGCAAACTTCAACCATCAGCATAAATCACAACGGACAAAAACCAATACAGACAAAATTAATGAATCAAAAAATAAACGTGCAGAAAGTAACGGAGCAAACTGACCTGGATAAGGTATTTGCCATACGCCGCGAGGTTTTTGTAGGCGAACAAAACTGTCCGCCCGAACTGGAATGGGAGTTTGAAGACGAGTCGACCCATTTTTTAGCTACCGTTGACGGCTTACCTGCCGGGGCATCGCGCTGGCGTAAAACCGATAAGGGCTACAAGTTGGAGCGCTTTGCCGTGCAAAAAGATTTCAGAGGAAAAGGAGTGGGGCAGGCACTTGTACAAGCTGTTTTAGCCGATTTGCCTGCCGATGCAAACTATGTATATCTGCACGCCCAGATACAGGCTGTAAGCTTATATGAAAAGTTCAATTTCGAGAAAACAGGCCCTGAATTTGAGGAAGCCGGCATCAGGCATTACAAAATGCTACTGAAGCGTTAAGGCTTTGAAAATTAATAAATAGAAAGGTGCGGGGATTTAGTTCTGCGCACCTTTCTTATTTTAAGAGATGTCTTTAATCAGGCAATGGCAGTTTCCATGGTGATGTTACCTGCTAACACTTTATGTATAGGGCAGGAGTTGGCTATGGTTAACAGGCGGCTAATTTGTTCGGTAGTTAAATCGCCTTTAAAATCTAATTTGCTTTGAATAAGGTGGCCGCCATCTACGGCAAAGGCTTCCAGTTCAACACTAATCTCATCTACCACCCACATTTTACGGTCTATGTACATACGCAGGGTGATGACGGTGCAACTGCCCAGACTACTTAGTAGCAGACCGAAAGGGTTCATGCCGGTATCGCCGCCGCCAATTTCAGACGGTTCATCTATAATAATTGAGTGCTGGCCGCTGCCAGCAATGGTTTGATATTTTGCCCGGGCAATGCGGGCATTGGCCTGTGCTATTGAAGTAGTTTCAGTATCCATCTTATAAAGTATGGATTTAACGGGATACTTTGCAATTAGTTTCAGCAAGATGCAAAGTAAGAAGCAGTATCAATGACAGTGCAACCCTTAATAAAAGTCATAACAACGGCGTGCACCCTGAAACTTAGGCGAACTATTGCGCGATGGTAAGGTGGTTTCATATCCTAAACTGCCCTCTGTAGTACCGCTGGTGTTACTGTAATTAAGTTTGGATGATGGTGCATCGTGGCTTAAACCGAACCTCAACTTCTCGCCACCGTCGCGGTTAATAAACAGGTCGAAAATGAAAGATACCACGAAAGCACTCGGACCGCTTTGACCACCGCTGCGGTACCATAATCCCGCATTTACTGCACGGCGCTTGTATTGCATACCTGCACTAACCGATGTAGATGCCCCTTGTTTGTACATAACTACCGATGGTATAACATACGATTTCTCATCCTCGGTGTAATTATCATAAGGGTTTAAATCCCAGCGGTAGCTTAAATGGCCTGTAGCGCGCATGGGCAGTTTGGCCGTTGCCCCGGTAAACGATTGGTCGGGGCGGTTAATGTGTTGCAAGGCACCACCCCCCATAAAGTTACCCACAACTAAGTTTACGCCGGCACCGGCATCAAAATAGAATTTATTATTGAGGTCACCTAAATCGGCAGCCGAAGTGGTGCCGGGGATGTAGCCTAAGCGTGGGTCTATCTGGTCGCCGAAAACGAGTTTACTGCGGTCAATAGTACGGTTACCAATACCGGCCTGCAAACCAAATGACAATACAAAGTCATCGGATCCTACACTGTAAGAATATATACCGGCCAGGTTGTTGCGCAAGTAGTAGGCGGTACCCTCGTTAGCACGGGTAAACATTAAACCCACACCGCCACCAAACTTAGGGATGTTATAATCAACAGAGGCCGTCATGTAAGTGAGTGCGCCTGGTAGCGACGACCATTGATTGCGGTAGATCATATTCACCCGCACATCGCCTTCAAATTGGCCATTCAGTGCCGGGTTAAGGTAGACCGGCGAATTGAAAAATTGGGAATACTGGTGGTCTTGTGCTACAACATTCATCGCCAACACCATCATCACCGCACTTAGTACATAGTATCTAATCTTATTCATTTATATTATCTTATGACGTGTATTACTCCGGTACGCTTAGGCGCCGAGCCGTTGTACGACATCCCTTTCCACTCGTTACCATTGATAAAGCTGGCTTCTACCTGCCATATGTATACACCCTGCGGCACCGGTGTCCCTTTGAAAGTGCCATCCCAGCCGTCTAAAGGTTCACCTCGTGAGTCAAGCTTAGTGGTTTCCCAAACCAGCTGACCGTAGTTGTTAAATATCCGCATGTGCCACTCGCGCAAACCCGAACCTTTGGCCATGAAAGTCCGCAGTTCGAGGTTGGTGCTGGCAGGGGTAAAGGCGTTAGGCAGGTACAATTGTCCGGGTGTTCCGGTTATACGTACATAGCGTACTTTAGTTGAACCGCAAAACTGATTTGTGGCCATTAATGTGACTTTATATAAACCTGTGTCGGCATAGGTATGAGTAGGGTTTTGCTGGGTCGATCCGCTGCCATCACCAAAGGTCCAACGCCAGCTGCGCGGCCCGTTGGTACTTTGATCTTCGAACGAGAAAGAGTAGTTAGGAAAAGTGATCACACTATCGGGCTTCACCCTAAAATTAGCGATAGCAGGTGAATTTACCGTAATAGTACGCGTGGTAGTTTCAGAACAGCCCGTAGCCCTGCTGGTCACCGTTAAACTCACTGTATACGGTGAACCCAAATAACTAAAGGTATGCGCGGGCGGCGTACGCTGATCTGATGTGTTGGGGTTAGCCGATGTTGAGCTGGCATCGCCAAAGTTCCAGCTGTATAAATAATCGCTTGCTTGCGAACCCGGATCAATAGGCGTGGTATTGGTAAAGTTCACGGTAAGCATATTACATCCGGTCGAATTATCGGGAGCAAATACAGGTGCCGGTTTAGGTTTTACCGTAATGGTTAATGAGTCTATGGCTTCGCCGCAAGTATTAATGGCATGTAATTTTACTTTGTAGACTCCTGGGTTTGCATATACATGCGGTAAAGGACTGTTGCTATTGGTTGGCAGCGAAGTACCATCGCCCCACTCATATAAATATGAGCTTGCACCCTGGCTTTGGTTTAATACGGTTACCGAGAAGGGAGCACATCCAACTCTGTCACCCGGAGGGTTTGAAGTGGCTATGCCTGCACTTACCGTACGTGCGGTTACTTGAATGCTCCGTACCGTGCTTTTGCCGCTTGTGTTGCAACCGGTGTTAATAGCTTCAAGGTAAACACTGTAATTACCTTCATCGGTTATTATGATGCTTTGCTGCGTTTTGCTGGTAACGGTACGCACAACCACATCATTACCGGCTGCATCTACCAAATGATACAGGTAGCGGTCATTATTACCTGGAGTTATATTATCTATGACCAATGTAAATGGCGCACAGCCTGAGGTAGAGCGTGGTGCAAAACGTGGTACAGGTTTGGTGGGCTTAACGGTAATGTTCATCACCATGCTATCAATACTACAGGTAGTTTGGGCAATCAGTGATACTTTATAAACTTTATCAGTACCGTCGGCATCATCAGCAGCAAAAGTTACAGCAGGTGGTTGCACTTCGTTAGAGAACTGGCCGTTACCAAAGTTCCAGGTATAAGTACCGCTACTTAGTGGAGTTGATGTATTGGCGAAGGGAATAGTTGATGTGCCGCAATACTGCGTTGCATTGGGTGTAAATGCAGCTTTAACCTGTTTTGTGGTGGTGAAAATATGAGGAAATACTTTCGACTCGCAGCCGAATTGACTAGTTGCCATCAGCTTGATCTCTACCGACTCACCATCAACCGAAATGGTGTAACCTGGGAATGTTATGCCCGTACCTATAATCTGGTTATTTGCATACCAGGTGTAACTACTATTACGATCTGGATACGGCACTGCCTTTACATTTTGTGGCGTTATTACAAAGGGAATGCAGCCTGCATCTGCCGTCCAGGTATATTCGGCTTTGGCATTAGGATTAACTTTAACTACAACAACGTTACTGGTACTGCTTTGTACGCCATTACATAATGCTGAACTTACCACACGGCGATATTGAATATCGGCAATTAACACCGGCGTAGTATAGTTCATTTGTGTAGCACCGTTAATATTGCTCCAGGTGTTACCACCATCGCTGCTGCTCTGCCACTGGTAGATAAAATTGCCATCGGCACCGGCCGGATTACTTCCTGTTATTTGCCCGGCCGATTTGTTAACGCAAACACTAAAAGGCCCGGCATCAATCGTATTACTTGAGATAGCCGGTTGCACAATGGCCCTTACCGCGTTGCTCTTATCATCGGTACATGCACCCGAATTTACCGAACGCCTGAAGTAAGTGCTTTCGGCAATCACAATGTTAAGGTCTTTTTCTGTTTGGTTAGAAAGGGTAGTCCATGTAGTACCGTTTAAACTGCTTTCCCAAACATAAGTATAGGCACCACTGCCACCGGTTGGCGTGCTGCCGTTTATTGTTACGTTTTGACCCGCACAGGTGGTAGGATTAGGTAACGTAGTTACGTTATTTGCAATAGGCGGGTTATTGGTCACCTTCACCTCGTCAAACTGGGCAGTACATTGCGCTGCTCCGGTAATGGTCCACCTGAAGGTGTATACTTGGCCGGGCTGTAACCCGTTTACAGTGGTGGTAAATTGATTTGCGTTAGCGAAAGTAACACCGGTTTGACCCGAAGTAACTGTCCAGGTGCCGTTGAAATTTGTGCCGGGGTCATTACCTTGCAGCTGGAAACTTGATTGGCTGCACAGCACGGCATCGGTACCCGCGTTAGCTGCCGGAACGGCTGGTTGTACCGTAATAGTAATGGTTTGCGGTGCGCCTTCACAGGCATCGGCCGAACTGGCGTTTACGGGCGTTACTGTATAAGTAACCGTAGCAGCTGTATTGGTATTGTTGGTAAGTATCTGGTTTATACCTGTTGCGGCAATAGGTGTGGTTTGTTCAGTAGCACCGGTTACCCCGCCGGTAACATCAACCGTCCAGGTGTATCGTGTACCCGCAACAGTAGAGCTTAATTGTATGCCGCTAGCTAAGCCGCTGCAGATGGTATTACCAGCAGGGCCAGTTAGCGTTATTTGTGGCTTTGGTGCTACAGTAACCGTAAAGTTGAACGGGGTGCCATCGCAATCATTAGCCCTTGGCGTAATTCGGTAGGTAACGGTGCCATTGATGGTAGGCGATGAATTGGTCAGCACATCCAGGATATCGCCTGTACCTGATTGGCTAAAGCCGCTAACCGTTGATGAGTTCACCGTTACTAACCAGCTGAATGTGCTTCCTGCTACTGTAGAAGCAGGCGAATAATTAACCGAAGTGCCTGTACATATAGTTTTTGCAGATGTGCTGGTTAATGTGTTTGTTGGATTAATGGTGATCTGTACCTGGTCGGCTATGGTAGCACAATCGCCGGGTAGGGAAGTGGTGATCGATAGGGTGAGCACTACGTTACCTGCAGTTCTGTCGGCCGCGCTTGGCGTGTAAACAGGTTTTTGTGCGTTGCGATCACTAAAGGTACCCGTGCCGCTGGTACTCCAGGTAAGTGTGTTGTAGTTGCCTACTACTTGCCCATCGAGCTGAGCTGTGGTACCGGGACAAATAACTTGATCGGGCCCGGCCAATACCGTCGGAGCTTCTTTAAATGTAATTCGTTGCGTATTTGAGGTTACGGTGCCACAGTTGTTGGTGTGTGTAACGGTTACCTCATAAGTGCCAAATGCAGGAAAGGTAATTTGCGGGTACTGGCTGTTAGCCGTTGTGCCGTTAGCGAAAATGGCTGCTGCAATGCCTCCCTGACCGTTAATCGTCCACTGGTAGGTGTTGGCTTGCGGGGTTACCGTACCAGTTAATATGGTGCGTGTCAGGCTTCCAGTGGTTGCGTCGAAAGTCAAGGTTTGACCTCTGCCACACAACGAAAAGTCGGCCGATAACGTGGCCATCGGTGTGCCGGTTACTACTATCTGTTTGGTGGTGCTTTTAAAGCTTCCGCACGATGTATTGCTGATTTCTAAGTAAACCGAATAATTGCCGGGTGTGTTAAATAAAAATTGAGGTGCTTTGCTGGCGGCATTGGTGCTATTAGCATAAGTAAAACCAGTGGCTGGTGTAACTGTCCATTTATAAGTGTAGTTATCGCTGCAGATATTATCAAGCACAGATTGATCGGCCGGGGTTATCGTACCAGAACCTATACAAGCCGTAGCAGGAAGGGTAAATTCAGGTTTAGGTGCTTCTTGTACACATACGTCCAAGTTAAATCTGGGAGCAATACACTCACTCTGGCTGTTCTCCATTTCTATACTAACTGTATGAGGGCCGCGGGTAGTAAAGGTCCATGGAAACCTATCAGTAAGCTTTTTTCCAATGGCTTTTAATTCACCATCTACATACCAGGAATAAGTTGCATCGTTAAATTTACAACCTGCGTTATTACCCGGAGTAGCCGATTGACCGGGATCGGAGGAGTTGATGAATATAGCTTCGGTATTTAAACATATTTTGGTAGGGCCGGTAATACCGTTTCTTGGGGGAAGTAGTACCGCCTGGTTTGTAGAGAAAGATACGGCATTGTCTGGGGATGATGGAGGGCAATAAGGGTTAACCAAACTAAATCTCACCAAAAATTGATTGGTGATATTACCTTGCGCATTTTTTGCACCACACGATGATTTTAAGAAGGTATGCACTAATATACCACCCGCTGCCTTAATTTGGGCAAACGTATAATTCTGGCTGGTTCCATCGCCCCATGTAGCGGTGTATACAGTACCAGGGTAGTTGGCTTCTATACTACGTGCAGTGGTAATGTCAACATTAAAATTAACCTCTGCCTGTCCGTTTTGTAAACACCTGGCACCCGAATTTTCTGATCCGAAATTGATTAAAACTTTATTGTTAAGAAGCAAATACGACTTGGTTCCAACAGTACCATTACTGTTTACCGCTTTAACCAATACCGTATAGCTTGCTGCGGGCAAGGCGGGTGTTTGCCCCAACGGAGCTACATTAATAGTACCGCCTACGCTTTGGCGGGTCATGTCGTTATACAAGGTAGCAGTAACCGTATGGTTGCTGCTTAAGGTACTGCTTAGGCTATAACGGTTACCGTTTTCGCCGGCACAAGAACCAAATACCTCATTAGATGCTGATGAAGTGGTTGGCGATGCTGCAACTGCCTTAACGCCAGGATCGGTGGTAACCGTAAATGGATTAGATGGTGCACTTACAATAGCAGGTGCCGTTGATTGAACACGTACGCGGTAACCCGTGCCTGCTGCCAAAGTATTAGGTAACACTCCATTTACAAATCCAGTATAAAAGCCTGAGAAGGAACCAATCAATGTTTGCGATGCGAAATTTCCGTTCGCATCTGATAGATATAGATCATACCTGTTTGTCAGGCCCATGCGGCCACCCGATTCATCAACAGTAATTTCGGCCGAGATGCTCGAACCCAGCCCGTAAGGCCCCGGATCAACGTTGCGTATGGTAACAGTTTGAGCGAAAGCCTGGATACCACCCAGCAAACAACACCAAAATAATAAGCCTCTGACAAATAATCGGGTAAAAGTTTTAACCATTTAGACTGATATCGTATAAAAAAGTATGTGCAATAACACCTATATGCCCTTTTACGATGAGCAACTCTAAATGTTCTAATTAAATAATTAATTTAAAACTTAAGTTAGGCTATTTATGATGAAAGTGTTTTTCTTTAAAAATATGCGTAAACTTACTAATAATAAGAGGGTTAATAGGTGTTATTTACTATCCAAAGAATAAGTAAGCTACAAATATAGCGGCAATAACCCCGGCTAAATCGGCCAGCAATCCCATGGGTATGGCATAGCGTGATTTTTTGATGCCAACCGAACCGAAGTACAAGGCTACGATGTAGAAAGTAGTATCAGCCGAGCCATTGAAAATACAAGCCAGTCGGCCCACAAAGCTGTCGGGCTTAAAGGTGGTCATGGTGTCCAGCATCATGGCTTTAGCACCCGAACCGCTCAGTGGTTTCATGAAGGCTACCGGTAAGGCATCGGTAAAGCGGGTGTCAACGTGGAGGAAGGTAAATCCCCATTTAAACGCATCTACAATGTAGTTAAGCGCACCCGAACTGCGGAACACGCTGATCGCTGCCAGCATAGCCACCAGATAGGGTATGATACGCACTGACGTTTCAAAACCGCCTTTGGCACCCTCCACAAAAAGATCGAAAACATTCAGCTTTTTGTATAATCCTCCTAAAATGAAGGTAATAGGTATAGAAAACAGCAAAAGGTTGCTGGCTACTTTAGATACGGTGCTTATTTCTTCTTTAGACAGGTACACCGAAAAGTACCAAACCAGTAAACCAATAAAAGCCGTTAAGCCTCCCAGCCAGGCAATTATCACGCCGTCGAACAAATTAATACGTTGCTTTATAGCCACAGCCAGCATACCTACCATGGTAGCTACATAAGTAGCAATAATGCAGGGGATAAAAATATCGGTAGGATCTTTAGCATGTAAAATGGCACGCTGTGCAATAATACTTATGGGTAATAACGTTAGCCCCGAGGTATGCAGCACCAGGAACATGATTTGCGCGTTGGAGGCCGTTTCTTTGTTAGGATTAAGTTCCTGCAAGCTCCCCATGGCTTTTAGTCCCAGCGGAGTAGCGGCGTTATCGAGTCCCAGCAGGTTTGCCGAAAAGTTCATCATCATTTGGCCGGTAGCCGGGTGGTTTTTAGGCACCTCCGGAAATAAGCGGTTAAAGAACGGGCCTACAATGCGAGAGAGGAAATTGATAGCGCCGGCCTTTTCACCAATATTCATAATGCCTAACCAGAACGCCATGGTGCCAACCAGGGGTAGTGCAATGGTCATTACAGAAGTCTGCGTAGAATCAAACAAGCCGCTTACCAGCGTTTGAAAGGCGTCGACGTCGCCCAAAAAGATCAGCTTACCCAGGGTAATAAAAAATGCAATAACGAATAAGCCTATCCAGATATAATTGAGCGCCATGCGTGTGGTATGTATTTAGCTTTAAGCAGTATAGTTATGGTTGACAATAATGCAAAGACCCGATTATTCAACAAGAGTTAAGATAATGCTGCTAAAACTATCATTTTTATACTGCGTAAACAAAAGTTTCAACTCAAAATAATAATTTAGCTTTTTAATAATCCTAAAGCATATGCCCAATATTGAATTAATACGCGTAAGCGGCGATTACGGCTTCGAAGCCAATGACGAATACGGCCATACCGTTAAAATGGACAGCAGCCCCGAAAGCGGCGGACAAAACTACGGTGTACGCCCCATGCAAATGCTGCTGATGGGCTTAGGTGGTTGCTCGGCTATTGATGTGATCAGCATCCTGAAGAAACAACGTCAGGAGGTATTAGATTACCGCATGAAGATAAGCGGCGACCGCGAAGCAGGTGTGGAGCCCTCACTTTGGCAAAACATTACTATTGAGTTTCATTTAAAAGGAAACATTGATGAGGACAAAGCCAAGCGTGCTGCCGAGTTGTCTATCAATAAATATTGTTCGGTAGCTGCCACGCTTGAAAAGGCTGGTGCCGCTATCAACTGGCAGGTGATCATTCACCCGGCCGATTCATCATTATAATATACATTTCCATGTCTACAGATAATTTAGATCCGCTTAGTAAGGCTATCCGCATACGTTCGCCCAAAACGCTTCAGCAAGAGCATTCTACGCCATTGTACTTAACCAGCAGCTTCACCTTCGACGAAGCCGAAGCCATGCGTGCTGCTTTTGCAGATGAAACCGAGGCTAATATCTACAGCCGTTTCAGTAACCCTAATGTTGATGAGTTTATAGCCAAAATGTGCGCCCTGGAAAATGCAGAGGCAGGTTTTGCTACATCAACAGGTATGAGCGCTATCTTTTCGTCGATGTTTGCGTTGCTTAGCCAGGGCGATCACCTTTTGTGCTGTAGTTCGGTATTTGGTAGCACCTTTACGGTAGTTACAAAATATTTGCCTAAATATGGCATTACTTGTACGCTGGTACCGGCTAATGATAAAGAAGCCTGGGAAGCAGCCGTACAGCCCAATACCAAAATGGTATACCTGGAAACACCTACCAATCCGCAATTAGAGATTATTGATTTGGAGTGGGCCGGGCAATTCTCTAAAAAGCATAAGCTCATTTTAAATGTTGATAATTGCTTTGCCACACCTTTGTTGCAGCGCCCAACGGATTATGGTGCCGATTTAGTAGTGCATTCGGCTACGAAGTGGATAGACGGACAGGGCAGGGTAATGGGCGGCGTTATTGTTGGCCGTGCCGATTTGATTAAAGAGATCTATTTGTTTTGCCGAAATACCGGCCCTGCATTATCACCTTTTAATGCCTGGGTGCTAAGTAAAAGTTTAGAAACATTAGACGTACGCATGCAGCGCCATTGCGAAAATGCATTAAAGGTAGCCGAAACTTTGCAAAGCCATCCTAACGTAAGTTGGGTTAAATACCCTTTCTTACCTACACACCCGCAATATGAGATTGCTAAGAAGCAAATGACGCAGGGTGGTGGTGTATTATGTTTTGAAATCAAAGGCGGTTTAGAAGCCGGCCGGAAGTTCTTAGATAACTTAGAAATGCTGTCGGTAACGGCTAACCTGGGCGATTCGCGCAGCATAGCGTCGCACCCGGCAAGTACCACACACTCCAAACTGACAGATGAACAACGGGCCGCCGTGGGTATAACGCCCGGATTGATCCGTATTTCGACAGGTTTGGAAAAAGTGGATGATATTATTGCCGATATCAGTCAGGCGCTTGAAAAAAGTGTAGGGTAGTTAGTCTTGTTATGAACCAGGTTGCTCCAATACCTACATTACATTTATTTCAAAAGCTCGATCAGTTGTTGATCGAGCTTTTGAAATCCCTGTCGCCCGATGACTGGGATATGCCAACACTGTCCAAACAATGGACAGTAAAAGATATTGCCGCTCATTTACTTGATGGCAATTTGCGTATGCTATCAATTGCGCGCGATGATTACAAGGGCGATCCGCCGTTAAACGTTAATAGTTACCGCGAAATGGTAATGTATTTAAACGATTTGAATACGATATGGGTGTTGGCATACAAACGCATCAGTTCCAAAATTCTGATCGAGATGCTCGAGACTACGGGGCGCGAGTTTAATGCCTACCTGCATCAGCTTAATATGTTTGAGCCGGCTTTGTTTCCGGTAGCCTGGGCAGGCGAAACCGAGTCGCAAAACTGGTTTCATGTTGCGCGTGAGTATACCGAGAAATGGCATCATCAGCAGCAAATACGTGAAGCTATCGGGGTGCAGCATGTACTTATGACCACCGAGTTCTTTCATCCCTGCATAGATACTTTCTTACGTGCCCTTCCTCATGCTTACCGAGATTTAGATACGGTTGTCGGCGCTTTGGTTAAGGTAGAAATTACCGGTGACGGCGGCGGCGTGTGGTATATTGAAAAAACATTTTCTGGATGGCGTTTTGTAAAAAATATGGCCATGGCCGAGCCATCGGCTATGGTAACTATGCCCACAGGTGTGGCCTGGAAATTATTTACTAAAGCTATGACTGCTGAAGAGGCAGGAGAGGAGATACAAACTCAGGGCGATCCCAAACTTATAAATCCTGCGCTGACCATGATTTCGGTTATGGCTTAGTGCAATTGTCTGTTTAAACGAACATTATTTAAATGAGCCGGCATGTTACATGACGGCTTTTTTTATTTACTTAACGTTAAAGCTGGTTGTAGATAACGTTGAGCCTATACGTAGATTATGAACTACTTATCAATTCAAATCCTATCAAAAAGTTAAGTTCTGATTAAAAAAATTAAAACTACTATTTGTAACAAAAATATTACTGGCACTAATGTTGCCTATGTGGATGCGTAAGTAATTAGGACAATAGCGTCCCTACGTTTTACATCATATTTGAAGAACATGAAATTAAATTTAAAAAAAGCTGGCTTGTTACTCTCTGGAGTGGTAATAGGTAGCAAACTTTTTGCACAAACTCCTGCTGATACTACGATTAACACTACCAATTATGTAAAGCCATTTTCTGGTGGTGAAAACTTCCGCACTTGGTCTGTAGGTTTACACGCTGGTATGATGTCGCCTTACACTATCTTTAGAGGACATGAAGATTACAAAACACCAAACGAACGTTTAGGTTACGGTGGTTACATTAAAAAACAAATCTTACATTCATTTGGCTTACAAGCTAACTTCTTTAGAGGACATGTAGAGGGTACCACACCTGCATTTTCAAATGTAACTCCTTATGAGCGCTTTGAAACTAAAATCAAATATGCAGTAGATATCAGCGCTAACATTACCTTAGCCAACATCAACTGGAAGAACCACAAAAGCTTTATGCAGCCTTACCTTACCGTGGGTGGTGGTAGCATGAACTACAGCACCTCATTGTATGCAAACTCAGGTTCATCAACACCTAATGCACGTACAGATGATTTCCAACAGTTTTACATTCCATTGGGAGCAGGTTTAAAAGTGAACCTTGCACCTGGCGTTAACTTAGATTTAGGTTACCAGGTTAACTTTGTACAAAGCGACAACCTTGACGGACTTAACTTAGGCAGCAACAACGATAAATTTTCTTATGCTCACGCAGGTTTAGAGTTTGCTTTAGGAAAACGCAGCAAACCACAATTAGCTACGCACAACCCTGTAAACTCAATGCGTATTGAGTATATGACTGCCGAGCGTATGCTGCAAAATCAATTAGATCAGCAAAAAGCTGAGAACGATCGTTTACGTAACGATTTAAATACTACCAATTCAAACCTTGCCCGCTTAACAGCTGACAGCGATGGTGACGGTGTATTTGATATCAACGATAAATGTCCTAACACTCCGGCCGGTACTAAGGTTGATGGTTCTGGTTGTCCGTTAGCGGCTCCAGTAACTAAGGTTTATGTAACCGAAGAAGACAAACGCGTAGTTAAAGATGCCATTGCTAACCTGGAATTTGATTTAGGTAAAGCTACCATCCGCGAAAAATCTTTCGCCAGCTTAAACCGTGTTGCTGAGTTATTGGTGAACAAAAACTTTAGCCTGAAACTTGCAGGTCACACAGATAATACTGGTTCTGATGCTTTGAATCTGAAATTGTCTAAAGACAGAGCAGAATCAATTAAAGCATACTTAGTTGAAAGAGGTGCAAATGCATCACGTATCGAAGCAACTGGTTATGGCGAATCTCAACCTATCGCTACCAATGCTACCGCAGCAGGTCGTCAGCAAAATCGTCGTGTTGAATTTACTTTATACTAGTAGATCAGCCTATTAAAATAAAAAACCCCGGTCGAGATATTCGACCGGGGTTTTTTTATTATCGATAAAAAAATTTTCTTAAAATCCTTCAAAAAATTCGGCTATGCTGCCAAAGTACACATCGTTCCAGCCATCCACAATATCTGTGTAAGCTTCGTCAGGAATGTTACTGTGGCGCAACTCTACAGAGGTGCTGCCTTTATTATCGTGAAGCTTAATAGTAACTATTGATGGTTCTTCTTGCCCGTCAAAGTACCATTGCTGCACTACTTTTTTATTTTCTTCAAATTCAATGTTCTTCCCGGTAATACTACCTCCCCATAAGTCAAATTCAGTGCCCTGTGTGGTTGACATAACGGCAGGCTCACCCGTCCACAATTCTAAAGTTAGCGGGTTGGTAATGGCCGCATAGATCTCTTCGGGAGTAGCGCCAATAGTATAGTACTTTTTGTAATCTTTCACGCTGCAAACATAGTAATTATGTACTTACTTAGGCTCTATTGTGCCAATTGGCAATACCGTTTTTCCATAAACTTCGTTTAAAACGCCAGCAATACCGGTATAAATAGCCGATGCACCGCAAATAATGCCTTCATAGCCAGCCAGGTGTTTAATACCTGCTTCGCCAGAGGCATCGCCCCAAACCAGCAGTGCAAACAATATAGTTAACGAACCAAATACAAATTGCAGTGCCCTGTTCAAACGCAGTGTGCCAAAGAAAAGACAAAAGGTAAATAAGCCCCACATACTCAGGTAGGCTACCATAGAGCCATTGCTGGCCGGTTCCATCCAACCTAATTTAGGCATAACAATAAGCGCCACCAGCGACAGCCAAAAAAAGCCATAAGAGGTAAAAGCTGTAAGGCCAAAAGTGTTGTTCTTTTTTGCCTCAATAACACCCGCAATTACTTGCGCTGTACCTCCATAAAAAATACCCATGGCCAGTATCATAGAGCTTAGCTCGGTAAAACCGGCGTTGTGAATGTTTAATAAAACGGTGGTCATGCCAAAGGCGCAAAGGCCCAGCGGTGCCGGGTTGGCAATGCCATCCTTTACCACCACAGGAGCAGGTGTAGTTGGAATCATAAAAAAATGGTTAATAATTGGTTAGTGCCTGCAATATAATCTAATCATGCGCAATCCGCAAAAAAATTACAAACCGCTATTAGCTTTAACCGTTATAGCTGCATGGTACAGCAACTGGTATTATTAAGACATGGAGAAAGCACTTGGAATAAAGAAAACCGCTTTACCGGCTGGACGGATGTAGACCTTTCTGAAGGTGGCGTTGAACAAGCCAGGCATGCCGGGCAGTTGTTGAAAAAGCACGGTTACACTTTTGATGTAGGCTTTACTTCGGTGCTTAAACGTTCTATTAAAACCCTGCATATCGTATTGGAAGAAATGGATATGATGTGGATACCGGTACAAAAGTCGTGGCGTTTGAATGAGCGGTTTTATGGTGCACTGCAGGGATTGAATAAACAGGAGACCATTGAAAAGTATGGTGAAGAGCAAGTGCACAAATGGCGGCGCGACCCAAAAGAGCATCCACCTGCTATCACTGAAGATGATGAGCGTTTCCCCGGACATTACCTGCGTTATAATGATTTAACTTACCGCGAACTTCCGCTGACGGAAAACCTGAGCGAAACCATGACCCGCGCATTACCTTTCTGGCATGAAAGCATTGTGCCTGCATTGCGCCAAAATCAAAAAGTAATTATATGCGCACATGGTAACAGTTTGCGGGCATTGGTACAATATATTGATAATTTAAGTGATGAAGCGGTAGCGCAACTGGATATACCCACTGCCACGCCCTGGGTTTATGAACTGGATGAACGGCTGAACCAGATTAGGCATTATTATTTGGAGTAAGTTGGTGGTTGTATGGTGAATTGTTAAGTGGGTTTAATACAACGACGTTATTTTGCTGTGAGGTACGAAGCAATCTATAAACGACAGGCGAACGGCTTGATTAGTCTAAGCAGAGATGCTTCACTATCGCTCGCAATGACGAGTTATATAATGATAAAAGGTGTTTTGAATCAAATTCAAAACACCTTTTATCATTTTTGAGTTTCAATCACTCAATCACTCAATCACTCAATCACTCAATCACTCAATCACTCAATCACTCAATCACTCATTTCGCTTCATCGCTTATGGCTAAACCCCAGTCTTTGCCTTTGTCAACAGCAGGAACACCTGTGGCCATCCATACCGGCATAGGTTTGCCTTTCAGGAAGTGGTCAAAGAATTGTGCTTCGCGGATGGTGATGTCTTTACGATTGCGGCGTTGAACCAGGTTGTGTGCTTCATCGTTGTATTGCAGCAACCAAACCGGTTTGTTTAAACGGCGTAAAGCGGTAAACATTTCAATACCCTGGTACCATGGCACGGCGCCATCGGCATCATTACTCATTACCGCTACCGGTGTGTGCACTTTAGGAAACTGGAAAATAGGAGAGTTCTCTATATACAAGTTTGGTTTATCCCATAGGGTGGCACCAATACGGCTTTGTGTTTTTTCATACTGGAACTGACGGTTAACACCGCTTTCCCAACGTATACCACCGTAAGCTGAGGTCATGTTGGCAACCGGAGCACCGGCCCATGCTGCAGCGTACATATCGGTTTGGGTAATTAAGTAAGCTACCTGGTAACCACCCCAGCTTTGGCCTTGTATACCAATGTGCTTGCCATCTACCCAAGCGTTTTTCTTTAACGATTCAACACCGGAATTAATAAATTCGACAGCCGATTGACCAGGGTGACCAACTTCGTAACTAATATCGGGTACGAACACCAAATAGTCGTTACTTGCAAAGTAAGCAATAGGCAAAGCCGATGGAGAAGGAGCCGGGGTTTTGTACCCGTAAATAGTTTCCGACATTTTCTCGTAGAAGTATACCAGCATAGGATACTTCTTGGTTGGATCAAAATCTTCAGGCTTGTAAAGGATACCTTTTGATTTATAGCCTTTAGGCGTAGTCCATTCTACTAACTCGGCAGTAAACCAGTTATAGTCGGCTTGTTGCGGGTTAATAGCGCTCAGCCTTGTTTCTTTTTTTAAATCGGTAGATACGTATAGGTCTGGCGATTTATCAAAGCTCTGTTTAGTATAAATATATACATCAGCATTTTTAGCTTTGGTTAAACTACCGTAAGAGAATGGTCCACCTATAATTTTTTCGGGGGCCTTGCTTGAGCCGATTGATTGCTTATAGTAAGCCCATTGCTTGTTATCTTCATTTTGGGTTAACAACCATAATGGTTTCTTGGTAGAAATATAACGGTCATCTTCATCAACACCACCCATCAAAGCAGCAAAGCGACCGCCGCCGCCCGGCATAGGGTAACGGAAGATAAGGTGGTTTTTACGACCGGTACCATTAGTTATGTTTTTAGCTGCACCGGTTGAAGGATCTATACTCCAGATATCATAACGATCATAAACCAGCACATTTTTGTCGCCTGTGGTCCAACCGGCAACTCCGTATGCGTTTGCATCATCAGGTACATCGTTGTCTTCTTCGCCTATTTTAACACCTAAAGATTTGGTGAGGTTAACTTTACTGCCTGTGGCAAGGCTATAAGTATAATAGTTTTGATCTTTCGAATCGAACCAAATCACATAGTTACCACCGGTTGAAAACTGGAATCGGCCTTTAGTGCGCGGAATAATTCTTTTACGTTCGCCGGTTTTGGTGTCAATAAGGTAAGCTTCCTGGCTGCCGCTTCCTTCCCATTGGGCTTGTACGCGTGTACCGGTATCGGTAGTACCCAATACGTAGCGCGAATCGTTACCAATAGGCTGAGAGATGTTCTCAATATATTTATCGGCCAGTTGGATCAGTTTTAAATCTGATTCTGCCGGGTGTATTACTGCCAGGTAACTGCGACGCAGATCGCGCTGCAAGGTTTTAAGCTGTTGAGGCTGCAGGTACTCATCTTTATAATTCCAGATGTCGAGTTTGGCTGTTTCGAAATCAACCAAAGTGGTATCAGCAGGTTTTGGAATGGGCGCAGTACCAAAGAAAAGGTTGCTCCCGCTTTTGCTAAAATAAACACGTCCGTCGCCGCTAACCGACCATTTTTGGGTTATACCCGCCATGCCCGGACCTGCAATAGCAGTAGCGCTATCTTTAGAAGTGTTATAGTAATATAATTTGAAAGGCTTTACTTGTGCTTTTTCCGGGTTTTTTTCGGCAGTGAACGCCAGTTGTTTGGCTGTTTCATCAAACACCAGGTTTTTATATGTACCACGGCCACTGCTGATTGACTTAACGGCATCCTTCTCTATATCATAAAAATAAACACCCGATTGCACGTCTTTTGAACGGCGTGGAGCGGTAACGGCATAGGCTAGGAACTTACCGTCTTTACTTAATTGATAATCGGTTACATATTTAAAGGTGCGCTGCTTACCGGTAACTAATTGCTTAACAGTAAGGTCAGCACCTTCGCGGGTTGGCGGGGCAATGGTGTTGGCAACCGCACGACGTGAGGTATCGCCAGCAGGGGCACGTTTAACCGTGTCTGAAGGCGCCAGGTAGGCCATAACAGGTGCCTTGTCGGCTAATTTAAACGAGCGTACACCTGCAACCTTGGTCATTGCGGTGCTGCCAAGCGGCATAAATGCCAAGGTATCTTTAGGCATTTCGTCCGGGCGTTTCTTTTTAATGCGGGCCATGCGGGTAACTGCATACGGCGGTCTGATCAAAAATACTGCATATTTAGAATCGCTGGTGAAACGTGCAGTATCCGCCCGTGGGATGGTCAGCTTGCCCGTGTTTTTTGCGGTAAGGATTACCATGTTGGCATCACCTTGTTGTGGACGTACCACATAACCTATCCACTTACCATCGTTGGATACAATTTGGTTGGCAACGCTTTGCCAGCTATCGTAAACCGAATGGTCGAGCGGTTTTTTAGATGCTTTTTGAGCAAAAACGCTCATACCGGCAGCCGAAAATAAGCTTAACAGTAAAATTTTACGCATTTGAGTTTAGTTTGTTGTTTAATTGTACTAAAAGTGCGTAAAAAGTTACTTAAATAAAAGTTGGCTATGAAAAAGTTACAATGTAAAAGAGGGTGCCTTTTGTTTTTTAATCAGTTAGATGTATTATTACCAAAGTTATGTTTACTGTGGACCCAAGTTACCCTATAAAATATACTGAATTTGCCCAGGCTCTAAGATCAACAGGTACCTATACTCATGAAGAGATTATGCTTTTTAAAAGAGAGGTGAAAGTTAAAGTGGCACAAAGAGGGGAGGTTTTAACTGCTCAGGGTGAAACAGCCAAATCAGTTTTTTATCTTTTAAAAGGCGCGGTATACCAGCATACTGCAAATAGCGTCATAGACCTTCATTTGGAAAGCGAATGGTTTTTTAACCACCAGAGCTTTGTATCACAAAGGCCTTCTGATGTTGAGATTGCTGCTTTTGCAGAAAGCACAATGCTTGAAGTTAGTTTAGAATCTATACACTATTTAATAACTAAATCACCTGCGTTTTTTCAGATGAACAAGATCATGGCACAGGCAAAGCAAAGGCTTTATTTTTACGATAATAAGCTTTCTCCTTTACAGCAGTATCAATTCATTATTGATAATAAGCCTGAACTATTGCAAAAGTTTCCTTTGCAAATAATAGCTTTATATTTAAAAATAGCACCCGAAACCTTAAGCAGAGCACGTGAAAGACTTTTCAAGCGCGGTTCTTGATTTTGATCAAGCGCTTTATGGCACCAGCTTTCTTATTTTTGAAGACACGATTAAACAAACGTTATGGAACAAAATGTAATATCTATCAGGCCTTTTGTAGGTGCTCAGAACTTTGAGATTTCCAGAAGCTTTTACCGAGATTTAGGTTTTGAAGAAGTTGTGCTCTCTCATAACATGTCGCTTTTCAGAACAGGTAAATTAGGGTTTTACTTGCAAGACGCTTATGTGAAAGACTGGATAGACAACACGATGTTATTTATGGAGGTTGAAAATGTGAATGAATTTTGGAATCATCTCATCACCTTAAACCTGACAGAGAAATATTCAACGGTAAAATTAACACCGATAAGGATAGAAGCCTGGGGAAGAGAATGCTTCGTACATGACCCATCAGGTGTTTTATGGCATTTTGGGGAATTTTTTAATTAGATGCCAAAAAGAAAAAGCCGTATCAGCGTTGTGAACAGACGCAGATACGGCTTTGTTAAATTTGTTTGTAAGCGGCTTTACGCCATAGCCTTGTTTAAAGCAATAACGGCTGTATCAAAATCCTGACGCTCAACCAGGAACTGGATATTTACTTGTCTTAAGGCAAAACCTGCGCTTTTGATATTCACCCCAGCCTGCGCTAAAGCGGTAGCAGCCTTAGCCAATAAACCCGGCTGATCCATATTGGAGCTGATAAGGCACACAATAGCCACCTTTTCTACAGATACTTTTTCAAAGTTCGTTTGAAGTTCTTTGAACAGATTATCGGTGTAATCTTTTTCCCAGATAACAATAGAGATGCTATTGGCGCTGGTAGCTTTAAAGTTGTAGCTCACATTGTGATGCGCGAATATTTGCATAATATGCAAATCGGTACCTACATTACCCACCATTAATGGGTCGTAAATATCAACCATAACCAGTTTGTTGGTACCGGTAATAACTTCAACCTTTTTTTCGGGCGATACATATTCGCGGGTAATTAAAGTGCCGGGATGTTCGGGCTCAAAAGTGTTTTTGATTCTTAAGTTTATAGCATTAATTTCCAAAGGTTTAGATGCCTTCGGGTGAATGGCCTCCATACCTACGTCTGCAAGTTGATCGGCTACATCGTAATTGGTAAAGCCCACAGGGAAACAGTTGTTAACGCCCACCAGCATAGGATCGGCCGAGCATAAATGGTATTCTTTATGGATAATGGCTTCCTGCGGTTTTACAGCAACGGCAATTTTACTGAAAGTAACTTCAGAATACCCGCGGTCAAACTCACGCATAATACCTTCGGTTCCTTTAGTGTAGCCGGTGGCTATACAGATAGTGTTGGCAAAGTCTATGTCTTTAAAAGCCTGCTTAATGCGCTCATCAATGGTATAAGGCTCATGGTCATGAAAACCGCTGAGATCAACCAGTGTAGCGTTAATGCCCATGTTTTGCAAAATGTTAGTAAATACAAAGGCAGAATGCGTTTCACCAATAGACGCTAAGATCTCTCTCGCAGCCTGTAAGATACCCTCGGTGCTTACATAGCCCGATGCAAGGATACCGGTGAGGTTGTTTAAAAAACCTTCGGCATGACGCACGTGCTTCTCAATAAAATCATCAGCAACAGCAACATCTAAACCTAATGAATCGTATTGTTGGTTTAGCTGCTTTAATTTAACAATAAGGTTGTAAAGGGCTTCTTTAAAATCCTGCTGCCTTGCAACAAGGTGATAAACACCGGGTTCGCCCGTCTTTTTGTTTTCTAAAAGTATATTGGTTACGCCCGAAAATGCCGACACCACAAATATGCGGTTATATAACTCATTGCCGGTACGATTATACTGGATGATGTTTTTAACTACATCGCCCAGGGCACTCATAGAGGTGCCGCCTATTTTTTCTACAGTTAACATTTTAGTTATTATGTTATGGAGTTGGTAAGACATTAAGAAAATACTTACAGCTACCTGGCTCGCAAAAATTGATAATTATAAAACCCGGCAAATATATAAGTTTGTTCCCACTTACGGACTTACGGACTTACGGACTTACGGACTTACGGACTTACGGACTTACGGACTATCCTTCTTTCTTATATAGCGCACCGGCTTTTTCCGCCGATAGCTTGATGCCCTTTATTAGTGCCGAGCTAAAGCCATGGTGTTCCATTTCGTTCAAACCTGCAATGGTACACCCCTTTGGCGAAGTCACCTTATCTATTTCCTGCTCGGGGTGTGAGGCCAGTTGCAATAACAAGTCGGCGGCACCTTTGGCTGTTTGGGCAGCCATTTTTAAGGCATCGTGGGCATGGAAGCCAATTTCGGTACCACCTTGCGATGCAGCACGTATAGAGCGTAAGAAGAATGCAATTCCGCAAGCGCATAGGGCAGTGGCCGAGGTCATGAGTTCTTCATTAATTTGAACAGTGATGCCTACCGTATCGAACAAAGATTTAACCACTTGCATATTTTCGGCCGAAGCGGTATCAGTACCAATGCAGGTCATAGAATGGCCAATGGCTATGGCGGTATTAGGCATAGCACGCACTACCTGTACATTTAATCCCAACTGTTTGCGGATATCTTCGCAGCTAACACCCGATACTACCGATATAAACAATTGGTTATCAACATCAATAGCCGGCTTTATTTCGTCTAAAAGCTTATTTAATTGTTGAGGAAGTATAGCTAATACTACAATACCAGCCTCACTTACTGCATGTGCATTGTCTGCCGTGGTAATTAATCCGGCTTCGGCCAAATCGGCCAGGGCAGCTACATTGCGGCGTGTTAAGATAATTTCTTCAGGCTCATACTTGTTGGCCTTAATTAAACCCTTGGCTAATGACAAGCCAATGTTACCGCTGCCTAAAATGGCAATTTTACTGTTCATGGTTATTTACTTAATCGTGTACCAAATGGTTGGTTCTGTCGAATTTTACTTAATTCCTGGGCATGACCTATAATAACTGCTTTTACACCGCAGGCAATAGCGGTAAAGGCATTATCAAGCTTTGGCAGCATACCGCTATGGATGATTTTTTCTTTCTTCAACTCTTCGTAGCGGGCAGGATCAATATCCTGGATGAGTGATTGTTCATCATCAATGTCTTTTAAAACACCTTTCTTCTCGAAGCAGTATATTAACGTAGTTTCGTAAAGGGGCGAAAGAGCCACCGCCAGCGCAGAAGCAATAGTGTCGGCATTGGTGTTGAGCATCTGGCCTTCGCCATCGTGTGTAAGGGCGCAAAAAGCAGGAGTGAAGCCTGCTTCCATTAGTTTGCTTATGTTTTGAGCGTTTACCGATGTATCATTTAAATCGCCCACAAAACCGTAATCAATGGTTTTAACCGGGCGTTTGGCGGCTTTTATAAAATTACCGTCGGCACCCGTTAAGCCAATAGCATTGGTGCCAAAGCGCTGTAACTGGGCTACAATGTTTTTGTTTATTAGACCAGCATAGACCATCGTGACAACCCGTAAGGTTTCAATATCGGTAATACGGCGGCCATCAACCAGGTGAGCTTCAATGCCCATTTGTTCGGAGATGGTGGTTGCTAGTTTTCCACCGCCGTGTACCAAAATCTTGTGACCATCTAAGGCTGTAAAGTCCTTTAAGAAGTGGTACAAATTCTCGGAGTTGTCAATAACGTTGCCCCCGATTTTTATAATGTATAACGGTTTCATAGTAAACAGTAACATCGCTTTTAATTGCGTGGGGACTATTATAGTGATTTTTTAAATATTATGCGGTAAAAATGTCTATTAAAGTGATAGACAATAAAGATTGGTCAGAAACACAAAGAGCCTGACATTATGCCAAGCTCTTTATGTTTATACATATTTGAAGGATTAGAACTTACCCAACTCTTCCACTAAGTCGATCAGTTTGTTCGAGTAACCCCACTCATTATCATACCAAGATACAACTTTAACGAAGTTGTCGTTCAATGCAATACCTGCTTTAGCATCAAAAATTGATGTGCGTGCATCACCTTTAAAATCTTCCGATACTACTTCATCTTCGGTGTAACCCAAAATGCCTTTCAATTCACCTTCAGAGGCTTCTTTCATTGCAGCTTTGATGGCTTCGTATGATGCACCTTTTTTCAATTTTACTGTTAAATCAACCACCGATACGTCGGCTACTGGTACGCGGAAAGCCATACCAGTTAATTTACCTTTTAATTCAGGAATAACTAAAGTTACTGCTTTAGCAGCACCAGTTGATGAGGGGATGATATTTTGGTAAGCACCACGGCCACCTCTCCAGTCTTTAGCCGATGGGCCGTCCACTGTTTTTTGAGTAGCAGTAACTGCGTGTACAGTGCTCATTAAACCTTCTTCAATACCAAAGCTGTCGTTCAATACCTTAGCAATAGGAGCAAGGCAGTTAGTAGTACAAGATGCGTTAGATACGATAGTGTTCCCAGCAGTAAGGTTTTTGTGATTAACACCCATTACAAACGTAGGGGTATCATCTTTAGCCGGGGCCGACATCACTACTTTTTTAGCGCCAGCATCAATGTGCTTTTGAGCAGTTTCCTGAGTTAAAAATAAGCCAGTAGACTCAATAATCACTTCAGCACCAACATCACCCCATTTCAGGTTAGCAGGGTCTTTTTCTGCTGTTACACGGATAGTTTTACCGTTTACAACAAGGTTACCATCTTTAACTTCGATTGTACCATCAAATTTACCATGGGTAGAGTCATATTTTAACATATAAGCCATGTAATCTGGCTCAACTAAATCGTTGATACCAACTACTTCAACACCCGGACGGGTAATGGCGGCTCTGAAAGCTAAACGACCAATACGGCCGAATCCGTTAATTCCTATTTTCATCGTTTTTTAATTTTTATTAGAATAATACGTTAATAAATTATTGATAGGTTCTTTTAGTATGTAAGCAATTTCCAAGCCCGAATTTGCTGCGGCTTTTTCAAGGTATGGTTTAAAACCTGCTGCCACAGACCCAGCCATGTGTATACCGGCCTCGGGGTATTGTTCTTTTAAGGGCACCACATAAGTATCAATCATCTGCTCAAAGCCGCTTATAATGATGTTTTGCAGAAATTCATTATCCTGATTATCTTTATAAAAATCGGCCAACGAACTCAAGTACAATGCCGGCTGTCTTTGACGGTAAACTTTATCTAAAAGCGTTTTACGGTCAGCATCGTAGCGCTTAATGAATTTTTTGTGCAAAGCGTCGGGCAGGGTTTCGTTTAGGTAAGCTTTAATCAACTGTTTACCCAGCCAGTTACCCGAACCTTCATCCGCTAAAATATATCCTAAGCCATAATTGTTAGGCTTGACTTTTTTTCCATCGAACCAGGCTGCGTTAGAACCGCTACCGCAAATACACACAATACCTGGCTCACTTTTACAACAGGCAATTGCGGCGCCAAGCATATCATGATCTACCTGTACCTTAGCATATTTAAAAAATGATGATAAGCTATTGCTCACCGCTTCTTTTAAATTCTTATTTAAAACCCCCGCACCAAAAAAGTAAATGCGTTTAATTTCTTCGGCGTGGTGTATAAGGTTTATATTCTTATTAAGCAGTTGCAAAATGTGCTTCTCGTTATTAAAAAACGGGTTTATACTGCTGGTTTTAAACGAGGCCACCGTGCGGCCTTTATCGGCCAAACGCCAGTCTGCATAATTAGATCCGCTATAAATAACTGCAACCATAGGTTTGTATAGCTTTTGTGGGCGGGCAAATATAACAACTTTGGTGGCTTATTACCCTAAAGTAGCGTAGCTATTGTGTAAAAATTACACCAGTGTATTTTTCGGGGTTACAAGCCTCTGTTTTAGGCGTCAATTTTTACAAAATTGTATCGATTTATGTTTAAAAATGTATACTTGCATTTGCAGGTTTAACAAGTATTTACTTCACCTGTACACTAAAGAAATATCATTTAAACCTTTATAAACGGAGTCTTGGAACAACTGGTTAAATTTGAGTCTGAATTTTCTATCGATTGCGTGATCTTCGGTTTTGAGGCCGGCGAATTAAAGATCTTGCTAATTGAGCGGAATGATGAGCCTTTTAAAGACTGGCCGGCCTTACCGGGTAACCTCGTAGAAAACGATGAGGGTATAGAAGAGGCAGCAGAACGTATTTTACATGAGCTAACCGGCCTTGATGATTTGCATATGGAGCAATTTCATACGTTTGGAGATGTGCACCGTCACCCCCGGGGGCGCATTATTACCGTTGCTTATTATGCATTGATACGCATCGATAGTCAAAAGGAATTAAAGCCTGGTCAGTTAGCAAAAAAAGCTTTGTGGCACACCGTTAATGATTTGCCTAAACTGGCATTTGATCATACTGAAATTTTTAAAACAGGTTTTAATAAATTGCGTCGCAGGCTGAGTTATCAACCTATTGCTTATGAATTACTTCCCGAAAAATTTACACTTACCCAGCTTCAGCAACTTTATGAGGCCATATTAAATAAGAAGTTAGATAAACGTAACTTTAGGAAAAAGATGCTGAGTTATGGCTTTTTGAAAGAACTGGATGAGAAACAGAAAAATGTATCGTTCAGGGCTGCAAAGCTATATAAATTTGACAGGCGTAAATACAGCAAGATATTTCAAAACGAACTGGGTGTTGATGTTTAAAGTCGATCACCACAATATCGATAATACTATAAAAGAAAAGCGCTTTGATTTTGTCAAAGCGCTTTTCTTTTATAGTCTGTTGCTTATAACTGGCTTGGTGCAAGTTCTAAGTGGTATTTTACAAGGTTATCTATAGGCGAGCGAATAATGGTACCCATTTTCATGCCATTTTCGGTAACCACTTCTTCCAATACGTTTCTGAAGTTATAGCCAACAGAACCAATACAATTGAATGAATAGTTTTTGTAGTTAGGATAATGGGTTACCAGGTTGCGGAAAAAATCTTCAAATGAAGTCTTCACCAAGTTACGTGTATATTCGAGGTGAACGTTGTTATCATACACGAATTTGCTAAAGCCAGCACAAAAACGGTTGGCCAGAGGTTGCGAGTAAACCTGCTCGTTAACATCATCGGGAGTTAGGTGATAAGTTTCCCAGAAATTCTTACGTACGGCTTCCGGCATGTAGCCGCGGAGGTAATCGACCAATAACTTTTTACCAATATAACAACCACTGCCTTCGTCGCCTAATATATACGCGCCAGAGTCTATATTATGGAGTACATCTTTTCCATCATAGATGCAGGTATTAGTACCTGTTCCTAAAATTGCAGCAAAACCTTCGCTATGTCCTAATAATGCACGCGCGGCTGCCAACAAATCATGACCTATATTAACTTTCGCATTAGTAAACACAATGCTCATCGCTTCCTGAACTATTTTGCGTTTTTCGGCGGTTGAGCAACCAGCACCATAATAATTTACTTCGGTAAGGTGTGCGCGGTCAAGATCTTCGGGCAGATTATTGTTTAAAGACTCTATGATGTATTCCTTACTTACAAAATATGGATTATAACCTTCAGTATTAAAGTATACTTTTTTACCCTCATCATTTACTAAACACCAGTTGGTTTTAGTTGAGCCGCCGTCGGCAATTAATTTCATAGGCTTACTTTATAATTTGTTTGGGTTAAAAGTAGGATTTACTTGCTTTTAAAAAAAACAATTTGATGTAAAAAATACACTAACTCTGTTTTACTTTAATTTAATCGATTGTTTATGAAGCGTTAATTTTCTACTTCGATATTGAACTGGAACAAAATTCAATCAAATTGGTTTCGTGCAAATCAATGAGCGGGGGAGTGTGAATAAAAACACTTCGACGCGGCTCAGAAATTATCTGTACATTTGCAGGCTATCTACTAATTGAGAACTCCATAATAATGTTTGATCTTTCAAACCAAAGCATCGCTGCATTGCCGCAGCACAATGCTGTTTCTATTGCCGTAATAGGTTTAGGGTATGTGGGCCTTCCGCTGGCTGTGGAGTTTGCCACCAAATATCCGGTTGTGGGTTTCGATCAATCGTCAAATCGTATTAACGAACTCAAGAGCGGTTTTGACCGTACCCACGAAATCACATCTGAATTTCTGCAAAATACGAAAAACGCTGCCAGTCAACAAACAGGCCTTTATTTTACTGCAGATGAAGTGCAGATGCAAAACTGCAACGTCTATGTTGTAGCGGTACCCACACCTACAGATAAACATAACCGTCCGGATCTTAGCCTGATTATTAAAGCAAGCCAATCAGTAGGTAGAGCATTGAAAACAGGCGATGTGGTGATTTATGAATCCACCGTATATCCGGGTGTAACCGAAGAAGTTTGCGTTCCTATACTTGAAGAAGTTTCTGGCCTGAAGTTTAATGCAGATTTTTATGCAGGTTATTCTCCTGAGCGTATAAACCCTGGCGACAAGGTGCATACGCTGACCAATATTATTAAGGTAACTTCTGGGTCAACTCCTCACGTGGCTGACTTTGTTGATGATTTATACAAATCCATAATCAAAGCTGGTACTCATAAAGCGCCAAGCATTAAAGTAGCCGAAGCTTGTAAGGTTATTGAGAATTCCCAGCGAGATATAAACATTGCTTTTGCAAATGAGATTGCAAAGATCTTTAATCTACTACATATAGATACGCAGGCAGTATTAGAAGCTGCCGGCACCAAATGGAACTTTTTAAACTTCAAACCAGGTTTAGTAGGAGGGCATTGCACAGGAGTAGACCCCTACTATTTGGCTCAAAAAGCACAAGAGGTAGGGTACCATCCAGAAATTATCTTAGCCGGTCGCCGTATTAATGATGGTATGGGAACTTACGTTGCCCAGGAAGTTGTTAAATTGATGATCAAGAATAACATTGCCATAAAGCAAGCCAACATTCTGATCTTAGGTTTTACCTTTAAAGAGAACTGCCCCGATGTTCGCAATACGCGTGTGGTAGATATAGTGAGAACACTTAATGAGTATGACACATGTTGCGATATTTACGACCCTTGGGCAGACCCAGTAGAAGTACAGCGCGAATATCAATTACACCCTTGCAATAAATTTGAGCAATTAAATGGCCAATATGATGCAATTATATTAGCCGTTGCACATGATGAATTTTTGAAACTTGATTATGAAATGTTGAAGAGAAAATCTAATTCCATTTTATACGATATTAAGAGTGTAATAAATAATAAGTTGGTCAATGGCAGGTTATAATCAAGGTCATATTTATTGAGATGAATTGTATATCTAAGTAATTTTATTTTATATTAATTATATCCTCAACGAATTATTCTATAACTAATTAAGTGAAATCGAATACGGTCTTAATGCAAATACAATCCACTCATGCAGATTATTAAAAAAAACATTCTATTTTTGGAAAGATTTGTTTTTAAAATTCAATTACCACTCCGTTTGAAAAATATGAGATTTAGCCTGAAATGGTGTGTGTGTTTATATCTTCCTTTTATATTCACCTCTTGTTCTTCCATTAAAAATGTTAAATATTTTAAAGATATTCCCGACTCTGCGGCTGTTACTCGCTTAGCAGATATAAAGTATACTGAACCTAAGATATTACCTGATGATATTTTATCCATCAATATACAAACTGTCGATCCTGCAGCTACTCAAACCTTAACGCAAGGTAATGTTCAAAATTCAGCAATAGGAGCAACTTCGACGGGAAGTACCGGTGGACAAACTATAGCCGGTTATTTGGTAGACAATCAAGGAAATGTTGAAATGCCTGTTTTAGGTAAGATCAAGATATCAGGTTTAACATCTGAACAAGCCCGTAACCTAATTAGAGAAAAAGCTGCGCAGTATTACAAAAACCCTACTGTAAATTTACGTTTTGCTAATTTTAAGATAACTATACTGGGTGAAGTATCAAAACCAGGCACTTATGTGGTATCAAACGAGAAGGTAAACATTTTAGATGCTCTGGGATTAGCTGGCGATTTAACAATTTATGGTAAACGTGAGAATGTTGTTTTAATACGACAGCATGATGATGGTTCAAGACAGTTGATTAGATTAGATTTGAGTAAGAGTGAAGTGTTGAATTCTCCTTATTACTTCTTAAAGCAAAACGATTATCTCTATGTTGAGTCAAGCAAGTCCAAAATAGTTGCATCAGACGCTATTCAAAATCGTAATATTTCAATTATAACAGCAATTACAGCCTCTCTGGTTTCTCTATTGGCAATTATAATAAGCACTAAATAAGAAAAGAACTTAACTCCTATATGTCCCCTAAGTTACATACAAATAATAGTCAACCTGTAGAGGAGGATACTATTGATATTAAGCAGATTTTGGCCAAAATTCTTCATAATTGGATATGGTTTTTATTGAGTATATTTTTTTGCTTAATGTTAGCCTACATCTATGCCTACTTTGCAGCAACAAGTTGGTCTGTAGCGAGTAAAATACTTGTTGTTGATGAAAAAAATAGTCCCAAAAGTGCAGTTAGTGGCACTTTGAGTGGTGATGTTGGATCGTTATTTAGTGCTAAAAGCAGTGCCGACAACGAAATTCAAGTGTTAAAGTCTAGAACTTTAATGAAAAAAACAGTTGATGCAATGCAACTAAATATACGGACGTATTTAAAAACTGGCCTAAAAGCTAATGAAATTTTTGAAGACGCTCCTTTTAATGTAAGCATAGCCTACAAAGCGGATACAATAGTAAATAGAACTTATGATATTGAAATTTTACCTGGCAACAGATTTTCGATTTCAAATTCTAACGAAAATCTTAAACTTAATGCAAAGTTTGGTGAAGTAATTAAACTAAATCAATACAATTTATTATTACGTAACAAACCAGCACTCAAGACAGGAGTTAAATTTGAAATCAGTATACAATCACCTGACGCAGCAGTATTAGATTTCTCCAAAAATTTTGGTGTCGCTCTATCTGACAAGCAAGCAACAACAATAGATCTTTCCCTTATATACTCTAATCCGGCGAAAGGCGAGGCTATATTAAATAAGATTATGCAGATTTATCTGCAATCAAATTTGCAAAATGACAAGCAAATAGCTGATAGTACAATGGCATTTATTGATTCTCGAATTGTGTTAGTTTCTAAAGAACTAAACAACATTGAAAAGCAATTTGAGGAATATAAAAAGGAAAACAATATAGCTAACATAAGTGAACAATCTAAAGCGTTAGTTACTAGTGCGAGTGATTATTACGATAAGTTAACTCAGCAAGAAACGCAATTGACTGTAATTAGTGATATTGAACGTACATTAAGCAATCCCAAAAATAAAAATTTTATACCCAGTTCCCTGATAAATTCCACCGACCAGTCTTTTGGTCAGGGAATTGTGGCTTACAATGAATTGTTGCGTAGTAGAGACAAAGCAACGCTATCCTATACAGATGGTAACCCAGTAATTCAAAACTTAGATCAGCAGATAGACAATTCTCGTATAAACTTATTAAATAACATTGAAACCTATAAAAAGGGCTTACAATTAGGAAAGTCAGAGTTACAAAAACAAAATTCAGGATTCACAGGCCAGTTAAAAGAGTTGCCGGGTAAAGAGCGTAATTATCTAGATTTTTCTCGTCAGCAAAACTTAAAACAGGAACTATATTTATTTCTGCTTCAAAAGCGGGAAGAAACTGCAATCTCTAGGAATTCTACTATATCGAGCTCAAGAATAATTGATACTGCCAAAAGCGATTTTTCTCCATTTAAGCCCCAAAAATCTATTATATATTTAATGGGCGTGGTTATTGGTATTCTTTTACCGGCATTATTCTTATTTGTTAAAGAATTATTTAATATTCAAATTAGCTCTAAAAGTGATATAGAAAAAGCGACCAATGCTACAATTTTAGGTGAAATTGGACATAATAGTGATAAACAAAGCTTAGTAACAGGTGTAAATTCCAGATCTGTAATATCTGAACAATTTAGAAGTTTAAGAACCAACCTTCATTTCGTATTAGATTCATCTAAATCCAATGTCTTACTTTTCACATCGAGTATGAGTGGTGAAGGTAAATCCTTTCTTTCCTTGAATATTGGCAGCGCATTAGCTCTTACAAACAAGAGGGTTGTTTTTCTCGAAATGGATCTCAGAAAACCTAAGCTATCTGAAAGCATGGGCTTGAGTAATGATAATGGATATACAAACTATGCTATATCAGATGATGAAAATTTTGATTACAAAAAATTGTTGAAGCCGTTAAGTTTTAATGAGAATTGTTATCTAATATCTTCAGGGCCGATACCGCCTAACCCTGCAGAGCTGTTGGAAAATGGTAAACTAGAGAAGTTGATTAATTACTTAAAGGTAGAATTTGATTACATAATAGTTGATTGTGCACCAATTGGATTAGTTACGGATGCATTAATGATAGAAAAATATTCGGATTTGACTTTTTATGTAATTAGACAGGGTTATACATATAAATCACAATTAGCTATTGTTAATGATTTAAAAAATGGTAAAGTAAAAAATTTATATCTTATTGTAAACGATATTCCTGCCCAAAAAGGTGGTTTTTCTGCATATGGCCAGGCATATGGTCATGATTTGGAGCAAGATAAATCTTTATGGAAACGCTTATTTTAATTATAACGCCAAATTCAAATGTCGATTGATAGTGTTAAATTAATTACTCTTCCTAAGATTATTGATGAAAGAGGGAATCTTTCATTTCTCGAAGCCGACAATCACGTTCCTTTTAGTATAAAACGTACTTATTGGATTTATGATGTGCCTGGTGGTGAAGTAAGAGGTGGTCACAGTTACCATAATAATAAGGAAGTAATCATTGCCTTGTCTGGAAGCCTAGATGTGGTAGTGGATGATGGAGTTAACAAGAAGTGTTTTTCAATAAATAGATCTTATTATGGCTTATATATACCTAATGGAATATGGAGACACATGGAAAACTTTTCGACAAATTCACTAGCCTTCGTGGTTGCTTCGGAACCGTATAGTAATAAAGACTATGAATATGATTATTCCTATTTTGCTAAAAAATGAAGTCAACAATATATAACTGTAATGTAATTGAGTTTCCTAAAATACACAATAGAGCAGGGAATATCACACCCTTGAATGGACTTACAGATATACCCTTCGAAATAAAGAGGGTATATTACTTGTACGATGTACCAGGAGGTGAAACTAGGGGTGGGCATGCTCATCATAATTTATACCAATTAATAATTGCAGTAAGCGGTTCTTTTGATGTTGTACTTGATGATGGTAAAAACAAAAAAACAATCACGTTAAACAGGCCTAATTACGGGTTGTACATTATACCGGGTATATGGCGTGATTTAGTTAATTTTTCATCAGGTTCGGTACTATTAGTTTTAGCATCCGAAAAATATGATGAAAAAGATTACATCAGAGATTACCCTCAGTTTTTACATTTAAAAAATGATTAAATGATACATGCTTTATCTGATGTTCAATCTAATAACATAGGGAACGATACTTTGATATGGCAATATGCTGTGATTTTAAAAGGCGCAGTGATTGGTAATAATTGTAAAATTAATTGTCATTGTCTAATTGAAAACGATGTTATAATAGGAGATTATGTTACTATCAAGCCCGGCGTTCAGATTTGGGATGGGATACATATTGAGGATAATGTTTTTATAGGACCCAACGTTACATTTACTAACGATATGGTGCCAAGATCAAAGTCTGTAAATACAGGATTCGATTTAAAACGTACCTTAATAAAGAAGGGTGCAAGTATAGGTGCAAATTCAACTGTTATAGCCGGAATTGAAATTGGCGAGTACAGCTTTATTGGAGCTGGTAGTGTTGTTACAAAAAGTGTTGCCCCTTTTACTGTGTGGTATGGCAATCCAGCCACGCATAGAGGCTACGTTACTGTTGATGGAGTATTATTGAATTTAGATTTTGTTGACAAAAAATCTAACGAAAAGTATAAGTTTCAAAATGAAAAATTGGTAAAAGATGATAAAGTTTCTTGATCTGCATAAATTAAATGATAAATATAGAGCTGATTTTGATAAAGCTTTTAAAAGAGTATTAGATTCAGGCTGGTACATCCTTGGAAAGGAAGTTAGTGACTTTGAAACTGAATTTGCGAAATATTGCGGGTGTAAACACGCAATTGGCGTTGCCAACGGTTTAGATGCACTTATATTAATAATACGCGCTTATAAAGAATTAGGGTATTTCAATGATGGAGACGAAATTCTTGTCCCTGCTAATACTTACATAGCGAGTATACTGGCAATTTCGGCGAATAACTTAGTGCCAATTCTGATCGAGCCAGATATATTTACTTATAATATCGATCCAAAGCTTATATCTGAAAAAATTACTTCAAAAACTAAGGCTATCTTACCGGTGCATTTGTACGGGCAATTGTGTAACATGTCAGAGGTTGTTGCTATCGCGAAGAAACATAATTTAATTATTATAGAAGACTGTGCTCAGTCGCATGGTGCGAGCTTTAATGGCACAAAAGCTGGTAATTTTGGAGATGCTGCCGGATTTAGCTTTTATCCTGGCAAAAACTTAGGTGCTTTAGGCGACGCTGGAGCAATTACCACGAATAATGACGAATTAGCTACAGTGATTAGAGCATTACTAAATTATGGTTCGGAAGTAAAGTATAAAAACCACTATAAAGGCACCAATAGTAGGCTTGATGAATTGCAAGCTGCGTTATTAGGCGTTAAGCTAAAAGCGCTGGATGATGAAACATCAGTAAGAAGAAGTGTAGCTAATAGATATTTAAAGGGAATTAATAACAGTAAAGTTATTTTACCAACAGTTGCAAATGAATATGGACATGTGTGGCACTTATTTGTAGTAAGAGTTGAAGATAGAAGTGAATTTCAAAGATACCTAACGGATAATAATATTCAAACAGTTATACACTATCCTATACCACCACATAAGCAACATGCTTATAAAGAATGGAACCATCTGAGCTATCCTATAAGTGAAAAGATCCATAACGAAGTACTCAGCCTTCCTCTAAGCCCCGTAATGACTGATGATGAGGTTAAGAAGGTAATTGAGGTAATAAATGCATATTAACCGTTAATTAATATGCACATAATTATTGTGGAGTAATATAATTAACACCAAATGAAAAATTGTAGCAAAGTGTTTATACAATTAACCTTTACTGCATTAAATGTTAGCCTTTTGCGTTGAGTTATAGCATATAAAATGTCAATGGTTTGTCCAAAAAACATAGAACTATTACAGTGTAATTAATTTGAAATGCTAGTGTGCTATAATATAATAATTTGAAACTTTTAAAAACGTCTTTTTTCTCGGCAATTATTACAGTTGTCCGTATTGCAGCAGGTTTTGTAGCCAATAAAGCTGTAGCCGTTTTTACAGGTGCTACGGGTGTTGCCACTATTGGTCAATTTACAAATTTTATTGCCATTGCATTAACTTTTGCTAACGGGGCTATCAATAATGGGGTAATTAAATATACCGCGGAGTTTGATGGTGACAAGGATCAATTACAAAAGCTTTTTAGCACCTCATTTAAAATTAGCTTGTATTGCTCTTTCCTTATAGGAGCAGTGTTGCTAATATTATCGCCATATATCTCAAATTATTTATTTAGTTCAGAAGTTTATAGTATGCCTATAAAGGTTTTAGGTATAACAATTGTGTTATATTCACTCAATTCTCTTCTGATATCAATTCTAAACGGGAAAAAGCAAATATCATCTTTCACAGTAATAAACACCGCTGGAAGCATTATAGGCTTATTGTTTACAGTTATTTTAGTATTTTATTTTAAACTGCAAGGTGCAATTTACGCATTGGTATTAGCTCAATCAATAGTTTTCTTTGTTACGTTAGCAATGATCTTGAAAAGCGATTGGTTTCAATGGTCGTATTTCAATCAGCCATTTGATAGAAAAGTTGCGGTTAGCTTATCCCATTTTAGCCTAATGGCTATTGTAACAGCCTTAACAGTTCCGGTATCGCAAATATTTTTAAGAAACTTAATTGCTAACAAATTGGGGATTGATTCGGCAGGCTATTGGCAGGGGATGATGCGTATATCAGATGGTTATCTACTCCTCATAACAACTTCCTTAGGAACTTATTATCTTCCAAAGCTATCATCATTATTGTTAGATAAGGATTTGAAAAATGAGATACTAAATGGTTACAAGATTATAATGCCAGCTGTATTTGTTAGTTGCGTTATAATCTATTTCATGAGGTTTATAATAATTCGTATTCTATACGTTGAAAGCTTTATAAATATGCAAAGTCTCTTTTTCTATCAGTTACTTGGAGACTTTTTTAAGATTGCAGCCTGGCTTTTGGGTTACTTGTTAGTAGCAAAGTCAATGACAAAAATTTATGTTATTACTGAAATTGGATTCAGCGTATGCTACGTTGTAATTGGCTATTTTTGCATACGCTCATTCGGTTTAGTTGGCATTACAATAGCGTTTGCTGTTAGCTACTTCATGTATTTCTTATTAATGCTAATGATTTTTAGAAAGACGTTATTTAATTAATATGAATATTAATCCTTTAGTATCAGTAATCATCCCATGTTATAATCACGAATCTTACATTTTGGAATGTTTAGATAGTGTAATAAATAATGATTATAAAAATATTGAAATTGTTGTAATTAATGATGGATCTACAGATGAATCAGCTTCAGTAATTCGTAAATGGATTGATGACAATTCTTCTAGTGTGCCCATATTATTTACCGATAGAGAAAACAGAGGACTTGCAAAAACTCTTAACGAGCTAGTGCAAACGGCTAATGGTAGTTACATAACGTTATTGGCAAGCGATGATATGCTAACACCTTATAGCATTTCAGTCAGAGTAAAGTCTTTACAGGGCACTTCAAAACTGGTTGTAGTAGGTGACGCTCAAGTAATAGATTCAGAAAGTAAGATAATTTTGCAAAGTGCTATAGTGGATTTGTATCATGGTGATAAAGCCAATTATTTATCAGACGAGAAGCTAAAAGATAGTGTAATAAAACAATGGTCTGTTCCTGGCCCGGTTATGATGGCAAAAAAAGAGGTTTATAATGTTATTGGCCCTTACCCGGAAAATATACTTGCCGAAGATTTAAACTTTTATTTACATGTAATAGGGAAAGAGCTTCTTCTATTTATAGACGAAACAGTAGCCTTGTATCGCGTTCATGACTTAAATATGTGTCGCAATCCCAAACATAAAAAGAAGATTGTGGCGTCAATCATAAAGTCTTATGTTAACAATATACAGTATTACAGCAATAGCCGTAAAGTTCACATATCTTATTTGATATTGAGGAATATGCTTGGTTATGTTAAGAAAATGTTAATTTAATGAACAAGAGCTTTCTCAAATCAGTTTTCCAATTTATTGGAAATTTTTTAGGCTTAATCCTTGCCCTTATTTTCCCTAAATTACTTATAAAAGTTATACAGCATTTTGGCTTTTATATATACTCGGGCTGGATCAAGTTTTCATTAAAAAAATGCGGCAATAGTTTCAGCATCCAACCATCATTTGATTATGTAGGCCTTGAGAATATTACTATCGGTAATAATTTTTCATCTTTTTCCAGGCTAAGGATGGAAGCATATACGAGACACAACAATAATTATTATACACCAGAAATTATTATTGGAGATAATGTTTCTATAAACTATGATTGTCATATAGGCTGTGTAAATAAAATTGTTATCGGCGATAACGTTTTGTTGGCAAGCAGGGTTTTCATAACAGATCATTATCATGGGGAAGTATCGGCACAATCAATAATGATACCTCCTTCCGAGCGAATTGTGATTTCAAAAGGTCCGGTTGTTATTGAGAATAATGTTTGGATTGGAGAAGGGGCAGCGATAATGCCCAATTTAACTATTGGTGCAAATTCAATAGTGGGTGCAAATGCTGTAGTGACTAAGAGCTTTCCACCAAATTCGGTTATTGCAGGTGTTCCAGCCAAATTAATAAAAAGTTTATAAATAGAATAAAATTTAAATGATAGTCCCTGAAGGATACAGTATTGCAATTCCAAGTTACGGCAGACCTGAAGAATTTGAAGAATTACTAACATCTATAATTAATTCAACCCAGTTGCCTGATGAAGTAATCATATGTGAAGATTACTCCAAACAGCGTAGTATACTAAAAGTTATAGGAGATAAATGGGCGCCTGTTTTTGAAGCAAAGGGATGTAAATTTAATTATATTGAAAACGAAATCAATTTAGGATATGATGCCAACATACGTAAGTTAATACAGTTATCTTCTTTTAAATGGGTAATACTCATTGGTAACGATGACTTATTACTTCCAGAGGGAATTGGTATTATAAATGAATTTTGTTTAAGAAATCCTAACGTTGCTATGATTTCCCGACCATTTATCCGATTCAATACCGACATTAATAAACCTTTAGGAATATCAAGGTTTTTTGATCATGAAGTTATAATAAATAATGAAATGCCTGCAAATTTATTATTTAGAGTTGCCGGATTTGTAGGAGGGTTAATTGTCAACAAAAATTGGGCAGAGCCTTTGCATACTAATAAATATGATGGAACATTATACTACCAGATATATTTGGCAAGTCATGCGTACTGCACTAATGGAATAGGTTATCTTGCTAAACCCACCGTAGGTGGAAGGGCAGGTAATCCGCCATTATTTGGGGAGGCCGGTGCTAAAAACCATTCTGTTGGGGCATATTCAGCGAGCGCGAGGACAAGCATGTGGAAGGGAGTGTTGAACATAGGCAAGGATGTGGGAGCAGTCTACGGAATTGACCTATATAGTCCACTTAAAAGGGAGCTTACAGTTCGGCAATCATTTCACATATTCGAAATGAATGCTACAGCGGGTAAGCATAATCTTAAAGAGTTAAGGAGAGAATTATCCAAATTAGGGTTATTTGATCATATAGTACCAAAAACATTATATTATATAAATTTTATCTTCGGTAATCGTTCTTCAATTGTATATCGCTTTGTAAGAAAATATATGCAAAAGAAATAATTGACAAATGGTGTATAGAGAAGTGACTATAGTACTAAGGTAAGGTTCATAAATGAAGGGTTTAAAAAAAGCTTACGCTGTTATTACCATAATCTTTTTGCTTGCTTTTCCTAAAGGAGGGTTTAAGATAGGAGAGATTCCGCTTACCTGGGGTTATATGCTTTTTCTAATAGCATTGCCATTTATTATGATACGTTTATGTTTAAATAATTTTCAATTTAAGTTCTCTAAAAAAAGGCAATTGTGCTTGCTTTTATGTTTGCCTTTTATTTTTTATTCGAGTATCAGTTTGTGTTTTAGTACGTTTGATAGTAATTTGGGTGGTTTTCTATCGTCCTATATATTGAGTATACTTGTTATGCCAATAATTTGCCTAATGTGTTTCAATTCGGCAATTGATGAAATTTATAATACGCCCTATTATGATAAGGTATTTTTATGGTGCCTAAGATTTGTTATTGTGTTTGGCTTAGCACTCTTTGTACAAAAAATACTAACGGGAAAAATACTTGAAATTCCTTATTTAACAGTAAACATTGCAGACTACGGTCATATTGATGAAAAATTCAATTTGAGAGGCGATTTAATGAAACTAACCTCTACGTATAATAATGGTAATATATATGGAGTCTGCATGCTATTATTAACGCCCTTTTATATAGCTAAAGAGCCTAAAAAAATTTTTAAGATTCTATTTTTTGCAGCGCTTGCGTTAACTTTATCCAGAACCGTATGGATTGGAATGATCATTTTTTTATTACTAATCATAATAAAAAATTTAAAAAACATTAAGGGGTATATAACCTTAGGACTTACAGTTATAGGCGTAATATTAATTGTGCCTCTATTATTAAAATTCATGAACTTGGACCTGAATTTTTTAACTGATAAAGATTTAGGAGGTAGAGCGCATCAGTTAAGTATACTAGATAATTTTACACTTTTTAGTGCTGCAAAATTTCAGGGTATTACAGAAATAGTTTATGCTTCTATGTTAACAAATTTCGGTTTAGTAGGATTAATTTTATTTGTCATTTACATACTTTCACCTTTAATTACTTTATATAGATATCCGCAAAATAGAAGATTAGATAACACTCATTGGGGAATACTAATTTATGTTATAATATGCGCTTCTGATGGAGCTATGCTTTTAATTCCAGTTATGGCTTTCTTTTGGTTTTTATCGTCTTATACATTGTCTTCTACATCAGCGGTGAAATATCTTGACTTACAAATTAATTAGGTTCATGAACGGCTACATCTTCGAAATTATAATTTTACGCATGATTATTTACAAACGCTAATATGAGAGTAGCTATTATACAAGAATGGTTAACCACTGTTGGAGGCTCAGAGAAAGTTGTACAGGAAATATCAAAAATTTATCCAGATGCGGATTTATTTACATTGGTAGCTATTCCTGAAACTGTTAAAGCCCTTGGATTAGACTCTCACAAATTGCAAACTTCTTTTATACAGAAATTTCCTTTTGCAAAAACAAAATGGAGATCTTACCTTCCGCTGTTTCCTCTTGCTATCGAACAGTTCGACCTTTCGGAGTACGATCTAATCATATCATCTTCTCATTCAGTGGCAAAGGGTGTATTAACGAATTCAAATCAGCTTCATATATGTTATTGTCATTCACCAATACGTTATGCATGGGATCTACATCACCAATACTTAAGAGAGTCTGGTTTAGATAAAGGAATTAAGGGTGCTCTTGCAAAATACCTTTTACATAGGATAAGAACCTGGGATATTATAAGTACAAACAGGGTAGACCACTTTTTATCTAATTCAGATTACATAGGCAAAAGGATAAAAAAAGTTTACAACAGGGAAAGCAAAACCATATATCCAAACGTTGCAGTAGAGGACTTTACCTTGGAAACAGTAAAAGAAGATTATTACTTTACCTGTTCCAGAATGGTTCCGTACAAAAAAATTGATTTGATTGTAAGTGCCTTTTCTAAGATGCCTGATAAAAAATTGATCGTTATAGGTGATGGCCCAGACTTCAAAAAAATAAAGAAATTAGCTTCTGCGAATATTGAACTTTTGGGTTTTCAGCCGTTTGACAAATTGAAAGAAATTATGTCTAAATCTAAGGCATTTGTATTTGCAGCAGAAGAAGACTTTGGTATAGTGCCAGTTGAAGCACAAGCTTGTGGTACACCCGTAATTGCATTTGGCAAGGGAGGTGTATTAGAATCGGTTATAGATGGAATTACGGGCGTATTTTACAAAGAACAAACATCAGATTCCCTTATACAAGCGGTGTCTGAGTTTGAAACGAATAAATCGAAATTTGACCCATTAGTTATTAGAAAACATGCGGAAAAGTTTAGTTCGGAGAGATTTAAAGAGCAATTTTTAAATTTTGTAAATGCTAAATTGAACTGCTAAAAATAAAAAAATGAATTATTTAATCTTTGGTGGAGCCGGCTTCATTGGAAGTCATCTTACCAAATACATATCTGCTCAACAGATAAACGGAAATGTTCTTAGTTACGATATAGCCGCTAAAGCACACAACGAATTTACTTATTTAGACGTAAGGAAACCAATTTCCATAGACTTGCCAGATTTGTCTGGTTCAGTTATTTACAATTTGGCGGCAGTACACACAACTCCCGGGCATGCTGATAAGGAGTATTTTGAGACTAATATCTTAGGTGCAGAAAATATTTGCAACTTCGCAAGGCAAAATCATATAAATACTATAATATTCACAAGCTCCATAGCGCCTTATGGCCCATCGGAAGACTTAAAATCTGAAACGACAATGCCGATGCCTAATACACCTTATGGCATCTCCAAGTTGACTGCCGAGTATATACATAAGGTTTGGCAGGCAGAAGATCCTGCTAACAGAAAATTATTCATAGTTAGACCTGGGGTAGTTTTTGGAAAGCAAGAAGGGGGGAATTTTACGAGGCTTTATCAATCAATGAAAAAAGGCTTTTTCTTCTATCCTGGTAGGAAGGACACCACAAAAGCTGCCGTATATGTCAAAGATGTTGTACGAATTCTTTATGAAGCGTCTGCTAATAATACATCTAAAGGTGTAGATACATATAATCTTACATATTATCCTGCGCCAACAATCCAGGAAATTTGTGAAATTATGGCTGAAGTAACAAAAGTTAACAAGCCGCAAATATTAGTGCCTGCTCCGCTACTTAAGTTAGCAGCGTCTACGCTTTATTATACAGGAAGTATAATTGGTAAGAAGATCAATGGAATACATCCAGATCGTGTGAAAAAATTAATGATATCTACTAACATATCTGGCAAAAAGTTAAGTGAATCTCAGTTTCATCTTAAGTATAGCTTAAGGGAGGCAATTGATGATTGGTTTAACGATTGTAACAAGAAAGAGTTGATTTAAATTTATCAATCAACTCTTTCTTTATTTTAACGTAGCTTATAACTTGCAATATCGTTATATAGACTTCTGAACGAGCTGCGCAGGCCAATACTCAACATAGTAGTATTTTCTTTAAATAAGCTGTTAGTTTCTCTTCTGTATAGTCCTCCTATTTCAAGTCTCAAATTGTATTTTGGATTAAGAAGGTAAGCAACTTTACCCTCTGCATAGTACATGTTTGTAGTAACGCCCTGCCCAATAAAGTTACCCGAAGTTGTTGCCGCACTACGCGTGCCGAAATCCGCCGGATTGCCATCAAACCTTGCGGGTGTTAAATATGATTTGAATAAATCTTTACCCCAATTCAAACCATTCGCATCCAACCCATAATGGCCATAGTTTACTTGTCCAGAAAAATCAAAGCGCTTGTAGCTATAATTCAATAAGCCAACTATTTCTTTAAAGTTAGCGCCCCATGGATGTGCCAACGGTTCATTTTGCTGGGCGTAATTAATTATTGAAGTTGCCTGACTGTAGGTATAGGGTTTTGCGCCATTATATTCTACTAAATAGTTTAGTCGTTTAACGTTGAATACATCTGCGCCACGAATACCGATTTGCCAGCCATACTTGTTTCTTGAACTCCCTTTGTTGGAGAAGAAATTACTTGCTTCAAACTCATCCAAAGCAAATTGGCCATAAGCTGTCATTTGGTCAGACAATTTATATTTTCCGTTGAAACCAATCATTGCATTATCTGGTGATCCGTTACTGGCTTCTACCGGTCTTAAAAAGATGATTGGGTTTCCATAAGTGAAATCAAATCCGCGTTTGTGTCCCTGGTCGTCAGAGTCGGCCCAAATCACAGAGTCAAAAAAGCCCAAAGACAATCTATTGGTTACGTTCCAATCAAGGTAATGAAACACGCCCCACTTTTTACGGTTGCCTACTTCGTAACTCAATTTAGGAGAACTTGGATCTTGCATGTAGCTCCACATTACCATGTAACTTACGTTGCCCAAGTTGCCGGTTAGTTTTAGAAATGAATACGGCGAGCTGTAATCAGACAATAGCATAGAACGGTACCCATCACCAATAAAGTTTTTATCATGACCAGCGGCGATGTTGAGGTATTTAACCGGGGTATATGAAATCAAAGCAGTAACGTAAGACCAGTCTTTTGTTCTCTTTGTACCATAAGTACGGTCATAGGCTTGGCCTTGAACTGTACCCGTTTGATTAGTGTAAGTATCCATATAATTGGCAAACACACCTTGATTCTCAAACCCACTCGAATAGAAGTAAAATTTTTTACCTACGGTACCGCCCACCTGGTAGCCACGTGTGTTTAGCCAAGTAGTACGCGACTCTTTAAACTCGCGGCCAATAACCAAGTCTGGTAAGTAATCAGCAAAAAATGTGTAATCCGGCTTCTTAATATCGATCAAATGCTCATCGAATAATTTACGATGAACCCAGCTATGATGATTAAGCGTGTCAACTCCATAGCTCATCAAGCTTTTATATTTTGCTGTTAAAACGGAATCGTCTAATAAAAATGGCTTTATCGATGTATGAAAGCGAGTTTTTGTAGAATAAGCTGAATCATTTAACTTTTGATAAAACTGATAGCTATAAGGTTGATACTGAACTTGAGCTTCGGTAGTAGTTGAGCAAAATACCAGCGTAATTAACGAGATAAGCACAACAGCTGCTTGAATAGAAGGTATATGTTTTTTCATAAATAAAGTGCAACAAATATAGAAAAACAAAAGCGGTGCATGGAGCTCTTGTAATGCCGTTAGAGTAATTACGATGTAAAGTATTCGCTTTAAAACACAAAACGTTGTTTAATGTTTAACTTCGATATATTACCGATAAATTTGCTCCCGTTATTTGGGCAACTATCGCCTACATAAGACTATAATATTATATGATTGAAAAGATTACTCAAGAGTTTAATGAACATATTGCTACCGCGCAACAATCACTAATACAGCTTAATGATCAGATAGAGCAGATCTGCAAAATAATTATCGACTGTATAGACAGAGGTAACAAAGTGTTATTATTTGGTAACGGCGGGAGTGCAAGTGATGCGCAGCACATTGCTGCAGAATTTGTAGGCCGTTTCGTGAAAAACCGGAAGTCATTTCCTGCTATTGCTTTAACTACAGATACTTCTGCCTTAACTGCAATTGGTAACGACTACGGATTTGAACGTGTTTTTGAAAGACAAATTGAAGGGTTAGCTGTAAAGAGGGATGTAGTTATTGGTATATCTACAAGCGGCAACAGTGCCAATGTGTTAAAAGCGTTGATCAAAGCTAAAGAGTTAGAATGCGAGGTTATAGGATTTTCGGGAAATAATGGCGGTAAGATGAATGATTGCTGCGATATTAATATTGTTGTGCCCTCTAACGTTACTGCCCGTATTCAGGAAATGCATATCTTGATAGGTCACATTATCTGCAGTGCGCTTGATGATGCTAATTAACAAATTTCTGAATTACAACTACATTCAAGCGATAACAATAATATCCAATTTAACTGTCGAGCACTGTAACTTTTTAGTGCTAAATTCAAATATATCTGCTAATTTAGCAAACCGTTTAGCATGCTTTACGGACTACCTGGTTATTACAATATATGAGTCATAGATACGCTACTTTTATTAAAGCAATTAATCTTTCTGTTGATTATTTGATTTTAAATGTAAGTATGATATTGGCTTACTTAATTGTAGATAAGTCATACATTATCTGGATAAATAATAAAAATTATTTACCTATAGTGTTGGTTTTTAACCTTATATGGTTGCTTTCTGCAAACATAACCCGCCTTTACGAGCAGGTGCTCAATAAAGATTCAATCAAAACTTATCGTGGCGTATTTAAAACTTACATGCTTTTTGTAAGCTTAATTTGCTTCACTGTTTTAATCATAATCGGTACCAAGGCATACTCCATTACCAGGCAGTATTTGTTTTACGCCTTAGCCATGTTCGGTTTTCTTTTGGGTATATGGAAATTGATATTCCTGGCTATAAGAAGGGGAGACCGCGCCATGTTAACCGATTTCAGGCAGGCCGTTATTGTTGGCGGCGGTCGTATAGGAACCGATCTGTATAATTTTGTCACCTCTAATCCTGAACGCGGCTACCGCATATTAGGCATATTCGACGATGACGATAAGGATATTGATGATAGTCTTTACTTAGGTGAGGTTGAGCAGTGCATACAATATGTTAAGGATAACAGGGTAGACGAGATATTTTGTACGTTACCAAACTCCGAGGCGAAGAAGATTGAGAAGCTGATGCTTGATGCAGATAAAAATTTAATTCGCTTCAAATTAGTACCAGAGTTTTATTACACGCATAAACCAACGTTTGTGCAAAACTTTGGCCACATCCCTGTAATTTCTATCAGGCCCGAGCCGTTAGAGAATATGCTGAATCGTTTTTTTAAGCGATTGTTCGATATTGTATTCTCTCTGTTCATCATTCTTTTTGTTTTTAGCTGGTTGTTTCCTATACTATCTATTGCCATAAAGCTAAGTTCACCCGGCCCTATATTTTTTGTGCAGATACGCTCAGGGCGCGACAACGAAGCTTTTAACTGTTTCAAGTTTAGAAGTATGCAGGTTAATAAAGATTCTGATAATAAGCAAGCCACCCGGGGCGATGCCCGAATTACCAAAATTGGAGCGTTTCTACGTAAAACCAACCTCGACGAATTGCCTCAGTTTTTCAACGTGTTAATGGGTAATATGACCGTTGTAGGGCCAAGGCCGCACATGTTAAAACATACTGAAGAGTATTCTAAACTAATAGATCAATTTATGGTGCGTCATTTCTTAAAACCTGGTATTACCGGTTGGGCTCAGGTAAATGGGTTGCGTGGTGAAACTAAAACTACTGAAGATATGCTTGAAAGGGTGGAAGCAGATGTTTGGTATCTTGAAAACTGGTCGTTCCTGTTAGACTTGAAGATCATTTTCTTGACATTTTGGGGTACTATCAGAGGAGATAAGAACGCATTCTAATAATAATGAAATTTAATCAGCTTGCATTTCAGTCGCTTAGCCTGTTTTATATACAAAATGCTTTTTAAATTTTATAAATAATTATTAAACGCTATATTTGCCCTCTCAAAATCCTAACTGCGGAAGTGGCGTAATTGGTAGCCGCACCAGACTTAGGATCTGGCGCCGCGAGGCGTGGGGGTTCGAGTCCCTTCTTCCGCACAATCATAAAAAGCAGCCCTTTAAGGCTGCTTTTTTGCAATAGGGACACATCCGGAGACACACTTTAATTTTATTGATAGTATTATCATCCGATAAACATTATTGGTTGGCTTATTGTGGCGAGGTATTAGCATCGCTAACAATATAATCAGACGCTAACCTAATAACTACATCAATGAAAGTTCCGCCCCTTATGAAAAGCACTTTCAGTGGATACAGGAGGTGCGGTTGAGCGACCGTCGTAGTTAACAGGTTTTGTAGTTTCGTCTCCTCTTGATAATGTTTGAGGTAGTTCTGTTTCTGTTAAACTTCGCAGTAAAGCGGTAAGATTAAAACATTGTTGTACTACTAAATGCGTAACATTATTGGCTATTTGTAATTTCCCAGTAACCATTAGCAGCCGTGATTGTACAATCTCTTTACGGTATTTATTAAATAGTGATTGCCAAACAACCAAGTTAGCTGATCCTGTTTCATCCTCCAGGGTCATGAATAATACTCCTTTAGCTGTTCCTGGCCGTTGCCTCACAGTAATTAAGCCGGCTACACTTACAAAATCACCATCTTTTTTTTTTGCAAATTCCCTTACAGGAATATTATGCATTTTGGTTAATTGTGGTCTTAGCAACTCAATAGGATGGTTTTTTAAAGATAGACCAGTGGAAATATAATCCTGTACTACATGTTCGCCTCGGGTCATAATTGGCAGGGGGGTATCTGGTTCCAATACAGTTTCTGATAGGTGACCATCAAAAAGACCTATAGGCCGGTCGCCAAGAGCGCTAACTTCCCACAAAGCCATCCGCCGGTCTGCACCTAATGAACGATAAGCATCTGCATCTGCCAGTTTTTCCAGTGCAGCTTCGGGTACACCGGCCGATCGTATTTGGTTTATATGTAAATAACCGTTATTACGCATGGCAACAAGTAACTCCATGTCTGCTTCTTTAACTCCCTTAACTTGCCTAAAACCTAAACGTACGGCGTAGTACTTATCATTTTTAATTTCCAATGTGTTATCCCATTCCGAACTATTTACGTCTACCGGTAATACCTGCACGCCGTGATCGCGTGCATCGCGCACAATTTGTGCCGGTTGGTAAAACCCCATCGGCTGACTGTTGAGCAATGCTGCACAAAAAGCATCCGGGTGGTGGTATTTTAACCAGGAGGAGATGTAAACGAGATGTGCAAAAGAAGCTGCATGGCTTTCAGGGAAACCGTAACCTTCAAATCCTTGTAATTGCTTAAAAACACGGCGGGAAAACTCCTCTTCATAACCCCGGGCCAGCATCCCTTCCACCATTTTTTTTTCGTACATGTGCAACTTGCCATTGGCTTTAAAAGAAGCCATGCTCCGCCGTAATTGATCGGCTTCAGCAGGGGAAAAGCCTGCGGCTACTATAGCAATTTCCATTGCTTGCTCTTGAAATAGCGGTACACCTAATGTACGTCCCAAAATTTCTTCAAGTTCTTTAGAGGGGTAGGATACCGGTTCTTCATTGTTACGCCTGCGTAAATATGGGTGTACCATATCACCTTGGATTGGGCCTGGACGAACAATGGCTACCTCAATAACCAGGTCATAAAATTTACGGGGTTTCAACCGGGGTAACATGGTCATCTGCGCACGACTTTCAATCTGGAATACTCCAATTGTATCTGCCCGGCAAATCATATCATATACCAAGGGGTCGTCTTGCGGGACAGTTGCAAGTGTCCAGCTTTTATTATAATTCCGTAGTACCATGTCAAAAGCTTTACGTATCATGGTGAGCATCCCTAAACCAAGTACATCAATCTTAAGGATACCCAGGTCTTCCAAGTCATCTTTATTCCATTCTACTTGTGTGCGGTTTTCCATTCGCGCGTTCAAAATAGGGCAAAAGTCAGATAATTCACCTTCGGTAATTACAAAGCCACCGGTATGCTGACCTAACTGCCTGGGGAAACCCATAAGTTCACAGGTAAGGTGAAGTACTTTTAAGATTAGCGGGTCTTTAGGGTTTAATCCCTGATCGCGCAGGCGTTGCTCATCAAAGCCTTCTTCATAAAAATCCCAAATTGTAGCGCCAATGCGCTTAATGGTATCTTCAGATAAGCCCATAGCTTTCCCCACATCACGAATAGCGCCTTTGTGACGCTCTTGTGTTACGGTAGCCACAATGCCTGCCCGGTTGCGGCCATAGCTATTGTAAATAAATTGTATTACCTCTTCCCGGCGTTCATGCTCGTAATCCACATCAATATCGGGCCATTCATCACGGGCGTCTGACATAAAACGGGAAAATAGCAAACGGGATTTAGCCGGGTTTACTGCAGTAATTCCTAAACAAAAACACACGGTAGAGTTTGCCGCCGAACCACGGCCCTGGTGCAGGATACCCATATCTTCGGCAAATTGAGTTTTGTTATAAACACGCAGAAAGTACCAGGCCAATTTGCGCTTTTCAATAAAGGCTAACTCAAACTCAATTTGCTTACGGTGCTTTTCGGGTATACTCTCTCCAAAACATATTGTTGCTCTTTCCCAGGTTAGTTGCACAAGCCGTTCATGTCTTGTGAGTCCATCTACTATTTGCTCTTCCGGTTCCAGGTATTTAAGTTCATCAAGCGAAAAGTTACAGGCATTGGCAATGTGGTTTGCATTCTCTATAGCTTGAGGATATTGCCGAAATAGCCGTTCTATTTCGTTCCGGTCTTTCAGAAAGCGCTCGGCATTGGGATGTAACTTGAAGCCCGCAGTGTGAATAGTGCATCTCTCGCGGATGCAGGTTAATATATCTTGTAGCTCACGGCGTGCAGCAATGTGGTAATGCACATCACCGGTAGCTACTAAAGGAATATTCATTTCTGCTAAACGGAACATACGCTTTGCATCCTGGCCCTGGTAATTGAATGATGCGGCTATATAGAGATTACCACCAAACTCACGCCGGTATTCTATCACATCACTCTTAAAGCTACTATCAAATTGAAAGTTATTGCCTAAATTATCCGGAGGTATGGCGATAAATAAGAGTCCTTCGTGGTGTGCATAAACATCGGCTTTGTATAATTCGCATTTGCCCTTTTCAGTACGCAAATTACCTTTGGTGAGTAGGGCTGATAAACGCCCGTAGGCCTTGATACTGGTTGGATAGGCAAGCAAACTGGTACCATCCATTAAGTCAAGGCGGGTGGCTGGAATAAATTGTATGCCGTTGGCTTTAGCCGCCATGTGTGCCCGCACTATACCTGCTAAAGAATTTCGGTCGGTAACGGCGATAGCCGTATAGCCTAAAGCTGCCGCTTGTTCCACCAGTTCATGAGGGTGCGAGCCGCCTCGTAGAAAACTAAAGTTTGATGTGGCCTGTAATTCTGCGTAATCCATAGCATTGTTTCAAGCAAAATAACCGTGTAAATACCATTGAGCGTCGCCGCCATCATAATACCCCGAACGGAATAACCAGTAACGCCTGCCTTCACTATCTTCTACGGCAAAATAGTCCCGGTGTTCACCACTGTCCTGCCACCATTCGCGCCCTATACGCTCAGGCCCATCGGCTTTGGTAATTTGATGACGTTTGCCCTTATGGATAAACATTTTAGGGGGATTGTCCGGCACCAATGCCATTACTTCTATGGGTTCTGGAGGGCTTAACAGGCTTATTGGCCTGGGTTTAGTTGGCCAGGCAGTAGTAGGTTTTTCGGTAAGTGAGTTTGCTTTTTTAATAGAATGCTCGGGCCAGTAATGTTCAGAAGGTAAATAGCGTTTAATTGCAGCTGCACCTACTTTCCCGGCAATTCGGTCGAGTAATTGGGCCAAGTCCGTATCTGCCAGACCTTTTGGCTCAGCCCATAATTGATCTTGAACTGTTTCCATATCTTCTACCCGTGGGGCTTCAAGTAAAAATAGTTCAATTCCAAGCGCTGGCTCAATTTTGCTTACCTGCAGTTTAAACAGGCGCATTAAGTGTGAAACACTGTGTGAACCTTTGGTAGTGGTTATGCTAACCTGTACTTTGCGTCCATCAATACGTTGGCATTTTAGGTTGGCTTTCCGCAGGCCTTTTCCTTCATCTTGCAGGCGTAGGCAAAGCTCTGATAATAATTTTTCTATAGCGATCTCAATACCAACTGCCGTACGGATAGGCTCCAGGCAAGGGAGGCGTGCCATATAAGCAACAGGTAGCTCTATAGGCGTCAAAACCTCATTTTCTTTCCCCAAAGCCTGGTTTATACGAACTAAGAGAACTGTGCCAAAGCGGCGGCGTAATACTGTTGCAGATATGGAAAGTAGTGGGCCAATGGTGCGAAAACCCAGTTTTTGAAGCTTTAATAACAGTTCGGTTTCCAAGCGTAGTGCTGCTGTTGGCAAAGCAGAAATGGCTTTAGCTTGCATACCACTGGCCACAATAGGAGATACCTTTGCAAAATGTGCCACTGCCCAAGCGGCACCAAGGGTATCGGCAATAGCCGCCCGTGCATCAAAGCCAGCATTGCGTAGTTTTAAAACAATTTCTTTCAAGTAATTTCGCTCGCCACCCCAAAGATGAGCACATCCTGAAATATCTAAAATCAGGCCGTTGGGTATATCAATGGCAACTGTGGGGGTATAACGTATACACCACAGGCCCAGCAGGCGTAACAACTTTGCATTTTTTCCGGGTATATCATCTATCGCAAGTAGTTCCGGTACTGCGGCTCTTGCATCGGCTACAGCCATGCCGGTAAAAGCTCCTTGCGCTTCGGCTAGTGGACTTGAGGCAGTAATTACCATGCGGTTCTTTATTGCAGCCGCTAATACAAAGGGCACATCTTTTAATTGAGGCCTTCTGAGTGCTAGTTCGTCGGTTAGTAAATGACGAAACACCAGTACCATGTATCGTTTTTGCATAACTTAACCTACCTTCCTTTCTACTAATGCTAATTCCTTTTCAACTGATATAAAATTACCATTCTGCCATTCTAATGTCCATTTACCCGGCTGCCCATTCCGTACTTTCAATAGTTCTATTTGCCAACGCAGATAACCTAAACCTGGTAGTCCGTTCATATCGGCACTGGGCATTGCGCTAACTCTCCAGCGAGCGGTGCAGGCGGTAGAATCAAGTTTGGCCATCTCATTGCGCAATACAAAACCGGTAACACGGCTCTGTTCAACAGCCAATTGTAAACGTTGCGAATGTTTAAAACTAAGTTCTTTAACTTCACAAATTACTGCTGTTAAACCTCCGCATTTTAGTGCTTCCTCCATAACCCAAAGTGCATCTTTGTCTTTAATCAGGCTTATAAAAATAACCTGGTGAGGTTCAACCCCAAAAAGACTTAATGATGGGGCAAATATGCGCCGTGCACGGCCAATCCACACACAAATACCACCCTTTTGCATTAATACTGATAGTATACCTGTAACCAGGCCACCACTTGATGCTGCCTGCTCAGTTGAGGCGCAAATCAACTCGTGCACAGCCACTACCGGAAAAACGCCGTTTGGAAAAGCAGCTTCCAGAGGTCCGAGTCCCAGCAAAGGTCGTACGCCTGCAACCGGAGCTTTGTAGCCTTCCCATTGAAGAATTTTTTGCTGTAGCTCATTAACAATAGCTTTCTTATTTTCCATTGGCCATCAATTTAAAGTGGGTGTACGGAACTGTGGAATAAAAGCGCCCATATAAATAGTGAGGTAGGTAACCATATAATTACTGATTACCATACCAATATTTTTTAGTTCAGCTTTACTTAACGGACATTGATAGTTAGGGTCCCAGGCGTGGTTGGGATCTAATTCATAATAAAGTAGTTGTAAATCATCTTCTGATAAGCGGGTAAGCCGGTCATACCAAATGCCACTTTCTAACTGAATAGTTAACGTCATGAAACCACTGCCATGCATGTAAAATTCGATCATAAACTGGGGAGTAGCAGGCATATCCCAGTGTTCAGGCTGTATTTCATCTACCTGTATCCGGGTTAATCCCCGGCTGAGTTCCGCATCTATATAGAATGTTTCCATTTGAATAATGAAACACAAAATAATGCTAAAAATATTAGTAAATCAAATAATGTGAATAATTAATTTTTAGTCAATTTTAATTGCTATAGAAAATGAATAGCGTAGTTTTTTGATAATCGAGCCAAGTCAATCAGAATAAGAGTTTGTAAATAGACGGCTATTTGCAGATGAGTTTAGGACTTTCCTCACCAAATAATGTTTAATAGATTAGCTGCTTAATAGGCAGTTTAGAGGAGTAGAATTTGTTGTAAAATTGCATACTTTTAGCCAATACATGGAAAGCAAAGACAATCCTCAAACTATACGTGCCTGGGCTATGTTCGATTGGGCTAATTCGGCCTATAATTTGGTTATAACCTCCACTATATTTCCTGCCTATTATACAGCTATTACCACAACAAAAGGTAATGGAGATAGGGTGATGTTTTTAGGCCACCAGTTTGTGAATACGGCGCTATCTAACTACGTTTTGGCAGTTGCTTATTTTATTGTAGTACTCATGCTACCTATTTTAACTGCCATAGCCGATTATAAGGGCAACAAAAAAAGCTATATGCAGCTTTTTACCTGGCTTGGCGGCTTGGCTTGCTGTGGATTATACTTTTTTAAGCTTGATACGCTGGAGCTGGGAATGCTATGTTTTGCGCTTGCAGCCATAGGTTACTGTAGCGGTGCTGTATTTTATAATTCATACCTACCGCAAATTGCTACTTTAGATAAACAAGATAGCGTGAGCGCTAAGGGTTTTACCTATGGCTATGTAGGTAGTGTATTGTTGCAGATTATATGTTTCGTATTTGTAATGAAGCCATTATGGTTTGGCATTACCGATGCTTCCTTTCCTCCCCGGTTATCTTTCCTGCTGGTAGGAATCTGGTGGTTAGGCTTTGCGCAAATTCCATTTTTCAAACTTCCCAAAGGTCAGCCTAACAATAGAACACAACACCAAAACGTAATTAGCGGTGGATTTAAAGAATTAGCGAGAGTATGGAAAAATATTAAGTCTAATCCAATTTTAAAGAAATACCTATCAGCTTTCTTTTTCTATTCTATGGGTGTACAAACGGTTATGCTTGTAGCTACTGGTTTTGCGGCTAAAGAGCTTAAAATGCCTACTGAAAGCCTAATTGCTATCATACTAATTATTCAATTAGTGGCTATAGCCGGTGCTGCGTTAATGTCAAAATTGTCTGCCGTATACGGGAATGTGAAAGTATTGATAGGCGTGGTCATGATTTGGGTTTTTGTTTGTGTGGCGGCTTATTTCACACAAACCTCCACACAATTTTACCTGTTAGCCGTAGTGGTGGGTTTGGTGATGGGAGGCATTCAATCGCTCTCACGTTCAACCTATTCAAAATTTTTACCACAAAATATCCCCGATACGGCTTCATATTTCAGCTTTTACGATGTCACCGAAAAGCTGGCTATTGTTATAGGATTGTTTACTTTTGGTTTTGTGGAGTCGCTTACAAACAGTATGCGTAACTCGGCATTGGTGCTAACCATATTTTTTATTGCAGGTTTACTGCTGTTGTTCATGTTATTAAATACGCAGAAACAACAGGCACTGGAACCGGTTAGCGCGGCGTAACTGTTATTACCACCATGAAAGTTGAATTATTTGTACCGTGTTTTGTTGATCAGCTATTCCCCGATACTGCTTTTAGCACAGTAAAGGTCCTGCAGAAAGCGGGATGTGAGGTTAATTTTAACCCGGCGCAAACCTGTTGTGGTCAGCCGGCTTTTAATGCGGGTTTTTGGGATGAAGCCAAGGCGGTAGGTGGTAAGTTCTTAAATGATTTTACAGATGAAGACATCATTGTTTCGCCATCGGCTTCATGTACGGGAATGGTACGTAATTATTATAACGACCTGTTTACCAATACCACATCGCATAATAAATGCCGTGCTGTACAGGGTAATATCTATGAGCTTTCAGACTTCCTGATCAATATCTTGCAATTCGATTACTTTGGGGCCGAGCTGGAAGGTAGGGCAGTTTACCACGATAGCTGCGCCGGGTTGAGGGAGTGTAAGATCAAGAATGAACCCCGTCAACTGCTATCTAAAGTGTATGGTTTAGAGATAGTTGACTTAAAAGATAACGAAACCTGCTGCGGCTTTGGCGGCACGTTTGCCGTAAAATTCGATGCCATATCATCGGCTATGGCGCAGCAAAAGGTAGATAACGCCCTGGCCGCAGGAGCCGATTATATCATCTCTACCGATGCCTCCTGCCTGCTGCACCTTCAGGGTTATATAGATAAGAATAAGCTGCCAATTAAAACCATTCATATAGCCGATGTGCTGGCCAATGGCTGGGGAAATATTTAATTATAGACCCTGTTTTAGTGCCTGAAAGTATGTTCAATAAAGTACTTAAAAGTAGTATAAAACTTCAAAAAACTTCATATTTCCTCAGAAAGTCATATCGGGCAATGCAGACGGCATAAAGTGATCAAATAAGCCTCGGATCACTTGAAAAATATGTGGATAAGAAGTCTATTCGTCTACCTACAAAAAAATTCCTGTTCAGGTAAATAATTCTATTTTTGTACCCAATCGAAAATCACTGTTGTAGGTGATTGTATATTTTCATTTTTTTCAGAACACTAAATCATAGTTGTAGATGATTAACATTACACTTCCCGATGGTTCCGTTCGTGCATACGACAAAGGAATCACATCCATGCAAATTGCACAATCTATTTCTGAGGGTCTTGCCCGTAACGTGTTAGCCGCAGAGGTTGATGGCACGGTGTGGGATGCCAGCCGTCCTATTGAGCAAGACGCCCGCGTAAAGCTTTTAACCTGGAACGACGTTCAAGGCAAATCAACTTTCTGGCATTCATCGGCTCACTTAATGGCCGAGGCTTTAGAAGCGCTTTATCCGGGTACCAAATTTGGTATTGGTCCGGCTATTGAAACCGGGTTTTATTACGACGTGGACTTTGGCGACCGCACCTTATCTCAAGACGACTTTAAACAGATTGAGGATAAGATGATAGAGCTGGCCAAAACCAAGTCGGAGTATATTCGCGAACCCATCAGTAAAGCGGAAGCAATCAGCTATTTTACCGAAAAGGATGATGAGTACAAACTCGATCTTCTTAAAGATTTGCCGGATGGTTCCATTACTTTGTATCGTCAGGGTAATTTTACCGATTTGTGCCGCGGACCGCATATACCTAATACCGGCTTTATTAAATCGGTTAAGTTGATGAATGTAGCCGGTGCTTACTGGCGTGGCGACGAAAGCCGCAAGCAACTAACCCGTATATATGCCGTAACATTTCCTAAAGCCAGCGAACTAACCGAGTACCTGCGTGTGCTGGAAGAGGCTAAAAAGCGCGACCACCGTAAGTTAGGCAAAGAGTTGGAGCTGTTTGCTTTCTCTGAAAAGGTAGGCATGGGCTTGCCGCTATGGTTACCTAAAGGCACAGCGCTGCGCGAGCGTTTGGTTAACTTTATGCAACGTGCCCAGGTTAAGGAAGGCTACGAGCAGGTTATTACGCCGCACATTGGCCACAAGAGCTTGTATGTAACTTCCGGCCATTACGAAAAGTATGGTAAGGATAGCTTTCAGCCTATAAAAACGCCGCAGGAGGGAGAGGAGTTCTTCTTAAAACCCATGAACTGCCCGCACCACTGCGAGATCTATAAAACCAAACCACGCTCTTACAAAGACCTGCCGGTACGCTTTGCCGAATTTGGTACCGTTTACCGTTACGAGCAAAGTGGCGAGCTGCACGGCTTGACCCGTGTACGCGGCTTTACACAAGATGATGCCCACCTGTTCTGTCGTCCCGACCAGGTTAAAGATGAGTTTAAAAAAGTAATTGACCTGGTACTCTATGTATTTTCGGCCCTTGGCTTTGAAGATTATACTGCACAGGTTTCATTGCGTGACCCGGAGAACAAAACTAAGTATATTGGCTCTGACGAAAATTGGGCTTTAGCCGAAAGTGCTATTATAGAAGCTGCCGAAGAAAAAGGACTGCGCACCGTTGTTGAATACGGCGAAGCGGCCTTCTACGGGCCAAAGCTCGATTTTATGGTGAAAGACGCCTTGGGCCGTAAGTGGCAATTGGGTACCATACAGGTAGATTATAACCTGCCCGAACGTTTTGAGTTGGAATACACCGGCAGCGACAATTTGAAGCACCGCCCTGTAATGATCCACCGTGCACCGTTTGGTTCGTTAGAAAGGTTTATTGCCGTATTAATTGAGCATTGTGCAGGTAACTTTCCGCTGTGGTTATCGCCCGAGCAATATGTGATACTTCCTATATCTGAAAAGTATGAGGATTATGCAAAAAAACTTTTAAGTGAGCTAAATAATTCCGATATTCGCGGGCTGATTGATTTCAGAGATGAGAAGATAGGCAGAAAGATACGTGATGCTGAAGTCAAAAAGATTCCTTATATGCTGATTGTAGGCGAAAAAGAAGCTGCCGATGGCACGATTTCTGTTCGTAAGCATGGTACAGGCGATTTGGGAAGTATTAGTATTGAAGATTTTAAACAACAATTAATAAAAGAAATAACCGTATAACTTGGCTTTAAACAAACCGAATTTCAGAGGTCCGCGGCCTCCTTTCAAGAAAAAGGAAGCAGAGCATAACATTAATAACTTCATTAAAGCACCCGAAGTGCGCTTAGTGGGCGATAACGTTGAACAAGGAATTTTCCCAACACGTGAAGCGCTGGCTATTGCCCAGGAGCAGGAGCTTGATCTGGTTGAAATTTCTCCAAACGCTGTTCCTCCTGTTTGCCGTGTAATTGACTATAACAAGTTTATTTACGAGCAAAAGAAAAAGCTGAAAGAGATTAAGAGCAATGCTAAACAAACGGTAATTAAAGAGATCCGTTTTGGGCCTAATACAGATGATCATGATTTTGATTTTAAATTGAAGCATGCCATCAGCTTTTTAACCTCGGGCGAAAAGGTAAGGGCTTACGTGCACTTTAAAGGCCGTGCCATTGTTTACAAAGAGCAAGGTGAGATTTTATTATTGAAGTTTGCCCAGGCTTTAGAAGAAGTGGGTAAGGTTGAGCAATTGCCTAAATTAGAAGGTAAGCGTATGTTCCTTATCGTTGGTCCTAAAGCGGCTAAAAAATAATTGACTAAGTTTCGGCGTGAGCTGATTAAAGATAATACGCTGTGGAAGCGTAGGAATAAAAACAAATAAGTGTTATGCCAAAAATGAAAACCAATTCCAGTGCAAAAAAGCGTTTTAAGCTTACTGGAACCGGTAAAATTGCAAGAAAAAACGCATACAAAAGCCACATCTTAACCAAGATGTCGACAAAACGTAAACGTGCCTTAGGCCACACCAGCATGGTGTCTGACGCCGACATGGGTAACGTTAAACGTATGCTTTGTATCGGAAAGTAATTCATTAATTTTTAACCAGGTATTCGAGTACGCAAAGTTTCCTTAACGGAACACTCACTACCAAAAAAGCAAAAAAAAATGCCACGTTCAGTCAATGCAGTCGCGTCGAGAAGACGCCGGAAAAAAATAATGAACCTTGCAAAAGGTTATTATGGTTCAAGAAGCAAGGTTTACACCATTGCTAAAAACACAGTTGAAAAAGGTTTACAGTACGCTTACCGCGACCGTAAAACTAAAAAAAGAGAGTTCCGTGCTTTATGGATCCAACGTATTAACGCTGGTGCACGCCAATACGGTATTTCTTACTCACAATTAATGGGTAAGTTAAACGCCAGCGAAATTGGTTTAAACCGTAAAGTATTAGCCGATTTAGCCATGAACCACCCAGAAGCTTTCAAAGCTGTGGTTGATGCCGTTGTTAGCTAAGCAACCTCTTACATAAGCAAACAAAAAACCCCGCTCAATTTGAGTGGGGTTTTTTGTTTGATTACATATACGTTTATACGTGATAATCATCAAATTGAATAGCTGTATTTGTATCTGATGCCCAAAGACTTATTGCTGTTCTGATATTTTGCTTCTCTTGAACCGTTAATATCTTCCTAAAAGGCAGCATCCAATAGTTTGTTTTTTCGAAAAATAAAATTAAGCTGCTGGTCACGCCAATCTCAACATCTACCTCTGTTAAGCGGCATTTATCTATAATGTATAAAGTGCCCGTTCTGCCATTCATCTTTAGATAGATGCCGTCTACTTTCGTTAATAACGATTCTACATTATCCTTTTTATGTCTATCTATTGTCCACTGCCGTTTAACTTTTTCCACTATATGGTGTTTAAAATGTTTTTCATCAACTTTTTCAGTCGTCCATCCAAACGGTATATTTGACTTTAATTCTTGTTGATTACCGACAATTTGTTTTCTACAATAGGCTGACAAATTCATCATGCTCATATTTTCGGCAGTGTCAGCAAGTATTTCCCAAAATCTTTCTGAAAAGTAGTGGTCTGTTTCTATAGTCAACTCAATTAAACTTTCAAGAGTTAATGCCCATTCATCACGTTTAAAAAAATCAACAGCATATATATATTGCCGCTGATCTTTATAGTGATCAGGTATGTATTCCAACACAAGGCGCAGTTGCTCTTTGGGGTTGTGTTTGAAAGAGCTTTTACTCACCTTCTTGAAAATATTAAACAAATTCATATCTAAATATAGGTACACGGCATTCATTTGGAACTTAAAGGAGAAATTAAAATCTTGTTTTAGATACCTTTTTAACGATATAAGTTTATTTAGTAAATCAGCGGTTTCTTATTACTAGATATTATTGAAAGGTTTTTACAACTCAACTTTGGAAATTGGCGAACAGTTGAAATGATAATTATAAAACATAATGTTATCTCTTTCTTTACGATAAACAAAAATAAATTGGATAATTCACAAAAGCCCCGTCCGGATAGGACAGGGCTTCAAAATTAGCATTGCAATATTTTTACAATATAGCACTATGAGCATGCGGCTTGCCGGCGCTTGTACCTGCCAGTGTGTTTTCTGAGCTTTCAATATCCATGTATTGTTTAAAGTTGCGCACATCTTCGTCTACCATCTTTTTAAATAATGGGTTTAGCACATGACCTAAGGCTGTGCCCACACCACCTGCGGGAGGGGTATAGCTTATCACCACTTCTACAAGGGTACCGCTGCCATCTTCGGCATCTTTAAATTGTACTTTACCTGCATTGTCAATGGTTGATCCCGGCAGCGAACTCCAACCAATGGCATAACCCGGTTCGTCGTTCACAATTTCAGCATCCCAGCTTACGGTGGTTACATTTACAGGTAATTTTAATACCCAGTGCGAACGTTGGCTATCTAAAACCTCTACAGATTCAAGGTGCTTCATAAACTTAGGCAGGTTATCCAACTTACGCCAAAACTCGTAAACCTCCTGGCGGGGCTTATTAATGGTGAACGAAGAACGGATATTAACATTTACCGGCTCAGTGCTGTTCTTTCCTAATTGGGTATATAATTCACAATGACCGGTTAGGCCTCGGGTAATTAAATAACCGCCGGCTCCAACTTTTAAAATGCTGGTAAACGGACTTGAAAATATATTCTTAATACCTGATAAAGATATTTTCACGCCTGCGGCAATGGATATATAACGTTCAGGCCATTCCAGGTTAATGGCTCCATCGGTTAAACCTTCAATCAGTGGTTTCTTTGCTAATGTATCTGTTGTCATAACATTGTTTTTATAGGTATTATTTGAACAGACGGTATCAGGTTAAAGTTTTCCTAATCTGAAATTAACTTTACTATGGAGCATAAAAAAGAGCGTTGTCATATATCCACGGTAGCAAACATTAAAACAATGTTCGATTTACAAGAGGTAACTCTATGGATATTTTAATAAATTTGCGTCATACTCTATACCAAAATGTCTGTAAAAAAAATTAAGCTTACCATTCCTGCCTTGTTGCTCATTATACTCGTATCTGTTATAAGTACCGGCGCTATGCGTTTAATAAGCTTTTATTTTCCGTTGCTTAGCAACTTTACGCCAATGGGGGCTGTAGCTATATTTAGCGGTACTTATTTTGCCGATAAATGGAAAGCTGGATTGGTTTCGGTAGTAACACTTTTTGCTACCAATATTTTTATCAATTACCTGTACACTTCACAAATAACGTGGTTTAGCACCAGTTCATTGTGGTTATATGCCAGCCTCATTATCATGATTATGATTGGCGGTCTCATTAAAAAAGTGAACGTAACTAACGTATTGCTGGCTTCGTTAGCAGGTGTAGCCGTACATTGGTTATTAACTGATATTGAGCCCTGGTTGTACAGCAGCTATTATGATAAAGGTTTATTAGGCTATGGCGAGTCTTTATTGATGGCCATACCTTTCGAACGCAACATGCTTCTGGCTGATGCAGTATTTGGAGCCGTATTATTTGGCGGTTATGAGTGGATGAAATCAAAAGCGATTAACAAAACTATTGTTACGGTAACCCCGGTTCAGGAAAACTTAAAGACTGTTTAATCAGATTAGCAATTGTCATCTCGAACGATCTGAGAGATCCTGTTCGAAATTACAGGTCGGCTAATTTACAGGTCTAAACAAGATTTCTCGTTAGCACACGAAATAACAATGGTTTTTTAAAGATTTGCTCTTTTCTTTAAAATATCAGCCAGTATCATTTCGGCATGAACTCGCGAGTTTTCAATAAACCACAAGTGCGTGTCTAAGCCGCCCACTACCACACCGGCCAGGTAAATACCCGGCATGTTGGTTTCCATGGTATCGGGATTGTATTGCGGGATAAACTTTCCGTCTTCAGAAAGCTTGATGCCGGTTTTTGACAGGAAATCGAAATTGGGTTTATAACCCGTCATGGCCATTACATAATCGTTCGGAATAGTTATTATGCCTTCCGGTGTTTCAATATCCACCTCGTTTTCGCGGATAGCTTTTAAACTCGAATTGAAGTAAGCTTTGATGGTACCTTCTTTAATGCGATTTAAAATATCGGGCCGTACCCAATACTTTACCCGGCTGCTAACCTCGCTGCCACGAACAACCATAGTTACCTCGGCACCCTTGCGATAGGTTTCCAGCGCCACATCAACCGATGAATTGCTGGCGCCCACAACCACTACTTTTTGTAAGGTGTAAAAATGCGGGTCCTGGTAGTAGTGTTTCACCTTAGGCAGGTCTTCACCGGGAATATCCAAATTGACCGATATATCGTAAAAACCGGTTGCAATGATGATGTTTTTTGCCTGGTAAGTGGCTTTGCTGCTGGTAATCGTATAGAAGTCGTTATTTTGATTGATGCCGGTTACTTCTTCAAATAAACGCAACGGCAACTCATTATTTAAAGCTACCCTGCGGTAGTACTCTAAAGCATCAGCACGCGTGGGTTTAACATGGGTAGTGGCAAAAGGGTACCCGCCAATTTCCAGTTTTTCGGAGGTAGAAAAAAAGGTCATGGTGGTAGGGTAGTTGTAGAGCGAGTTTACCAGCGTGCCTTTTTCAAGGATCACAAAACTGAGGCCGGCTCGTTGAGCTGCCAGTCCGCAGGTTAAACCTATAGGGCCACCACCAATAATCAATAAATCGAGCATCGTGTTAAATTAATTAAGCCAGCACATCCCGGTAATCTTTGTTGCGGGCAAAGGTAGCCCGCGCAAATGTACAAGAAGGTACAATTTTAAAGTGGCTTTTCCGCGCATAATTTACGCCTGCTTCAATCAATTCTTTGCCAAGGTTCTTACCTTGCTGATCTTCGGCAACTTCGGTATGGTAAATCTCCATTTCGTTGCCATCTATCAGGGCGTAACGCATTTCGCCCAGTCTTTGTCCGTTTTCTTCTAAAAAGAATACGCCTTCATCTTCGTTGGTTTCTTGTTTTACCTGCATGGTTAATGGTTTGCTTAACTAACAAACTCGGCCCGGTAATGATTGCTTAAATGAAAGAAATTGAAAGATAAATGCCCTGAAAGGAAAATTTTGGGCATAAAAAATGGGTAAGCTACTTTTATCGCACCGCTCAACTCTCTACCCTTGCTGCGTTCCCACCCTGGGGGAGTTCAAGAGGAGCTGGTCGTAAAAGACTTACCCGTCACAAAAGTAGAAAAATTATTGGTTTCGGACTAATGAAATGTAAAGTTGTTGTTAAGGGATTGAACATCAATTTAATAAAATGGATAGGTATCAATACTTCAGCGTATTTTCAAAGTACAGTTCTTCATAAATGCGGTATTTAGCATCGGGCTTAAAGGTTTCGCGCTCTAAAATGGTTAGCCGGTCGGCCGTAAAAGTGTCTTTATAAGGAAATAGGCGTAACCTGGGCCATAATTTGTAAAACGAATCGACCGGAATATGGCGGGTAACAGTGATGTGAGGCGTGATGTTGCGTTTGCAATTCAACTGCTTTTTGAGGAGCATGAACCAGTTATCGGTTTTATGGGTTGGCTTAATAGACGCATAAATGGTCATGTACTCTTCGTTATGAATAAAGAATTGGAAGCCATCGATCTCCAGCGTTACGGCAGGCATACTTGAAACTTTGTTGCGCACCGAGTCGACTAGGGATTTGATGACGTATGGCTTTTGCCGGGTAAGGTCGGTTATGCTCACATGAGCCGTAGCTTTCATACCCGGGTAAATACCAATATAATCGGTAGCCTTAACCTTGCAGTGCCCAATTTGCTGTTTAACGGGATCTGACGGCTGCAGAAGGAAAAGGTAGTCGTTGTAGCTTTCCATGACACACTTATAAACAAATCGGTGTTAATTTGCTGGAGTAGATACCCCCTGTAAAGGGTAGCTTTTTATATTCTTGCCATCTAGGATGTGCGTCATATGCGTCCAACATAAGGATTGTTAAGCACTTTGGAATAAAACTATCTACATAGTTTTTATTTTTATATACCTCCCATAAGAGCTTGTATTGGATATCGTTCAAGCTTTTACATACAGTGATGTGTGGCTTCCGTTCTGGCTTACCAAGAAGGCTGTATAATTCTTTAAACCAATTGTCGGTATCATTTAGCTCTTTAATAGCTACAAATATTGTCTTCAAGCCCTCGTTATTGAAGGAGCTAAATCCATTTAATTTAAGTTCGACTGGTGGGAAATTGTTGATTTTGGATTGTATTTTCGAGATATATACTTCCATCGCGTATGGATGCGTATTGCTATCATCCCATATTGTTAAATGAGCTTTGGAATGTTGAGAATCAAAGTTTCCAATGAGCGTGTTTACATATGCTTTACATGAGGCAACATATCTAATGACAGGATCTTTTGGTTCCAAGATAAACAGGTAATGGTATCTTTTAATCATATCTATAAATTTTACTCGTCAAAAATGCTAATAAAATTAGTATTTTATAATTTATTTTTTTCACATTTGTATTGTGATACCCCAAAGGCATATTGTACATATTGACCTCGACTCGTTTTTTGTGTCGGTAGAACGCCGTTTGAATCCTGATTTAATTGGAAAGCCGGTGATTATCGGAGGATCGAAAGACAGGGGTGTGGTGGCATCGTGCAGTTATGAGGCGCGTCAGTATGGTATTCATTCGGCCATGCCGAGTAAGCAGGCGTATAAATTGTGCCCGCATGCCATATTTCTGCATGGCAGCCATGGGCGATATTCAGATGCTTCACGCGAGGTAACGCAGATCATTCATGATTCGGTGCCGCTTTATCAAAAAACTTCTGTTGATGAGTTTTACATCGATCTTACCGGCATGGACCGCTTTTACGACCCGTACCAGTTAGCCACCGATCTGCGACAGCGGGTTATACGTGAAACCGGTTTGCCTATATCTTTCGGAATGGCATCCTGTAAAACGGTAGCTAAGATGGCCACCAACCAGGCCAAACCCAACGGACAAATGCGCATTGAACATGGCCGTGAAAAAGAATTTATGGCGCCGCTTAATATCAGCAAAATACCCATGCTGGGCGAAAAGACCTGCGAAAAACTTTACCAATACGGCATCGAAAAAATAGCCGACCTACAAAGGGCAAGCCCTATATTTTTGCAAAGCGTTTTTGGTAAGGCTGGAAAATACATTTGGGACAAGGCAAACGGAATAGACGACAGTGAGATCATACCGTATAGCGAGCGGAAATCGATGTCTACCGAACATACATTTCACCAGGATACGGCTGACAGGCAAGTGCTGGAAACTTTGCTCGTTTCGATGACCGAGGAACTGGCTTTCAAGTTAAGAAGTGAAAGTAAACTGGCTTCCTGCCTGGCCATCAAAATACGCTATGCCAATTTTGATACACATACCCTGCAGGAAAAAATAGCGCTTACCTCGGCCGAGCACATTTTGATCCCGGGCATTAAAAACCTGCTTAAACGTGCCTGGAACCAGCACAGGCCGGTAAGGCTCATAGGTGTCAAGCTAAGCCAGTTATGCACGGGCAGTTACCAGATTAACCTGTTTGAAGACAATGAAGAACAGATCAAGCTTTATAAAGCCATGGACACCATCAACTTTAAATACGGCAACAAAACCGTATGTCGCGCCGCCGGGATGGAAATAGCGCAGAGGAATTTTAATCCGTTTCACTCAGAGTGACTAATAGAGACAAGAAACAAGAGAGCCAAGAAACAAGTGTAAATGACGGTAAGGTATATCATCAACTTCTTGGTTCTTGGCTCTTTTACTTACGGTAGATTTACTTTAAACACCTTGTACGGTTCGGTGCGTTTGTTTACGCCGTTGTTAAAGTCGGGTTGTTTGTGTATTTGGGAGGTGGTGATGTATATAAAACCGTCGTTAGAAATGGAGTAGGTATCGGGCCAAATGAGGCTTTTGTCTTTAAACCAGGTATGCGATTTTAAATCGGGCGTAATCTGAATCATACGGTAATTTACCATATCACCTAAATACAGGTTGCCCTTTTTATCGAAGATCATCGCGTCGGTACTGGCTACTTCACCTAAATATTTCACCTCGCCGCCTAATTGCTGTGGTGTAAGCTTTTCATTTAATAAGGATGCAGTTTTAATACGGTACAATTTCTTATCATTAATAGCTTTGTAATACAACCAGTTACGGTCGGGACTTAAAGCAATGCCATCAGAGTTAAACACCGCGGGCTGACCTTGCTTCATCAACTGTTTGCCGTCGATCACAAATTTGTAATTTGGATCGGGCCTTACCGATTTATGGCTTTGCAGTACCTGGCGCGATTTGCCGGTTTTTAAATCCAGTATTACGATGCCGCCTGTGCCCGAGTTAGTTAAGTAGGCTATTTGCTTTTGGGTATCTACCCTGATGTCGTTCAGGTAGCTGCTGTTATCAATGGTGCCGGTAAAACGGTAGATCTTTTCAATTTTATTAGTGTTTAAATTGAACTTAACAACCTTAGCACTGTTGCCCACAACCTTCGCCAGCATAGGAGCGGCAGGGTCAACAATATATAAATAATCTTGGTCGTCTACATAGGCGGTTTGTACGCATACCCACTTGTTCATACCATCCTGTCCGGGCTGCCACTGGTTCATGGCCGCGTCGGGGAACGGTTTTGATGTGCCGTCGGGCATTACTTCAACTACGGCATACTTATAAGTTTTAGACCATCGCGGGTAGGTCACGAAGAGCCGGTTCTTGGCCGATACAGCCACTCCTGTAAACTGATAAGTGTTATCGGCATATACCTGCTGCAATTTAGGTTGCTGCTGGGCATAGCTGTTTTGTGCAAAGGTTACCATTCCGGTAACGCCTGCTATGGTTAAGTAAATAAAAAGCTTTTTCATACAGGCTTAACCTACCTGTAAAGAAAAATGTTTAGTTATTATGAAAATGAATTGTTTATAATGCCATAATTTACCTTTTAAATGTCTCCAGTAAATTCTTCACTACGCCATCCATATCCTTATTTTCTATCCATCGTACTACCATCACTACATCATGCTCCGGGTCGCAATAAATCATGTTGGTACCATTGCCAATATGCACCCAGGTACTTGCCGGGGCCGAAGGGAGTAGCTTTTTATCGGTATTCAAAAACCAGTTCATATAGCCATAGCCCGTGTTGGCGGTGGTAGGAGTAAGCGCCTGCTTAACCCATTGTTCGCTAATAATTTGCCGGTTGTTCCATTTACCTTTACGTAAGGTTAGTAAGCCAAAGCGGGCCATGTCGAAACTATTCATGAACATGCCACCGCCCCAGTGTCCGCCACCGCTAACCGACTGCACAGGCTGACCATCAAGCACAATCCACGACGTGCGGTAGCCCGTCCACCGCCACGTGGTTGATGCACCTATATGGTCCATTAAGTTTTCTTTTAACACCTGTGGCAAGGGTTTACGCCAAACCGAAGTAGCAGCCAGCGCCAGTGCATTTACCCGCACGTCGTTATACTTGTAAACGGCACCCGGTTCGTTGCGTTTACGTTGCTGGTATTGTTCTATATCGCCTTGCGGACGGTCGGCCCAATCGGGTTTGCCCCACAAAGTTCCTTCCCAATCGCTGGTTTGGCGAAGCATCACCTCCCAGGTCAGCTTACGGTTATGTTCTGATGCAAACGGATAGATCAGGCTTGCCTTTGAAGCTTCGTACCCACCGGTATTGATGTTAAGATTATAAGGCTCTACAAACGGCACGTAATTAGCCACCGTATCCATGGTGCTGTGAATAAGTCCGCGGTCTACCGCAATACCTATCAATGACGATAGGAAACTTTTAGTCACACTGTTCACAATGTCTACACGGTTGGGTTGTCCCCATTGTGCAACCAGGTAGCCTTTATAGATGATTACACCCGATGAGCCTCCGCGTTCGGTAAGCGGACCAACGGGCTCGCTGAAAGGTTCTTTACCGAAGCTTTGGTGTTGTGACAATTCACCGTTACGAGGCGATTTTGATTCATGTGCCTGCGCAAAGCTGATGGTTTGCTGTATTGCCGTGGCGTTTAGTCCTAATTGTGCTGGGGTCTGTGTTTGCCAGCTGCCCGCAAGCGGGTAGTAAGAAGACGTTTTAATTTTTTGCTGACTGTAAGCCGAACCGCCAATGAAAAATAGCGTAATAAAAGCCAGGTGTTTTTTCATGCCGTTAAGATAAGCAGGAAAGAAGAAAGCTTAGTAAAATAGTAGGAAACAAATATGTTACTACCGGTTGAAGATGGTAGTTAACAAGCTGTTGGTCTGAGCTTGTCGAAGACTCTGTATGCTTTGTTAAGTCTTCAACAAGCTCGTTCTGGCAGTTTATAATGTTATTTAGACGTTTGCGATTGCCAAGCTCGTTGCGGCTACAAACCGATCAAGGCAGAATCGCTCAGGTTCACCTCTTTGTCAATAAGATCGGCAATACTGGTTTCTGATAGTATCTTAAGCGTCGCATCCCTGATGTCTAAAAACATAGCGCGGATGCCGCAGGTAGACTCGTTATGGCACTCCTCGCAACGGTGATAAAAGTTGAGACTAACGCAGGGTACCATGGCAATGGGGCCATCGGTAATGCGCAATATACTTACCAAGAAAATTTCTTTAGGGTCCTTATTTATGGCATAACCACCACCAGCGCCTTTCTTGCTATATAAAAAGCCAGCTTTGCGTAGTTCAAGCAAAATAACCTCTAAAAACTTCTTAGGGATCTTCTCCAACTCCGCAATTTGCGCAATCTGCATGGGAGGATTGTCCTTGTTCTTCCCCAATACAATAAGCGCCTTAATGGCATATTTAGTCTTTTTAGACAGCATAAATTCCCTTTTCGAAGTACAATGATATTAAAAAATTCGCATCCAGTAGCAGGTTTAAAACGGCTTTGGCTGTCAACTGCTCTGCGTTTTTAAAATTATCCTCTAAATCTATCATTTTAATAGAAGTAAAATTATGTTTTCTGTGTCATGAAGAAACTTACAGGGCTAAAAGTTGTAACTTATCCGGGCTACATAAGTCTATAAAGTAAAACCAAAATAATTTTAGTGGAAACCATACTCGATATAACCAACCTGAGCAAAACGTATAAAAGTGCAGGCAAAACACTTTCAGTGCTCGACGATATTAATTTCAATATAGAAACCGGCTCGGCTAATGCCATAGTAGGCCCATCGGGCAGCGGCAAAACAACCTTGCTTGGCCTTTGTGCCGGTCTCGACAGGGCAACGTTAGGCAGCGTTGTGTTAAACGGTGTCAATCTCAATAATTTGAGTGAAGACAAACGCGCACAGGTGCGCAACCAGTTTGTGGGCTTTATATTTCAAAACTTCCAGTTATTGCCTACGTTAACGGCACTGGAAAATGTGATGGTTCCGCTCGAATTACGGGGCGAGAAAAATATCCGTGCACGGGCTTTAGATCTGCTTGATAAAGTAGGGCTGGCCAGCAGGGGGCATCATTACCCAACACAACTATCGGGAGGGGAGCAGCAGCGGGTTTCTATTGCCCGGGCATTCTCCAACGCGCCCAAGATATTATTTGCCGATGAACCTACCGGTAACCTGGATGCCGAAACCGGTGAGAAAGTACAAAAGCTACTATTCGACCTTAATAAAGATGCCGGTACTACCTTAATTTTGGTTACCCACGATTTGGAGCTGGCAGGTAAAACACAACGCATATTAAGAATTAAAGGCGGCAAATTAGTAGCCGACGAAAAAACTGCTATTGCCCAATGAGTACCGAATACAACAACACGCCTAACCTGAAAAGGTCGGTACAATGGAGCTGGCTCTTCAAAATGGCCTGGCGCGATAGCCGCCGCAACCGTTCGCGGTTGTTTCTCTTTGTATCATCCATTATATTAGGCATTGCGGCACTGGTAGCCATCTATTCTTTTGGCTATAATTTACGTGAGGATATCAACTCACAGGCGGCAACCCTCGTAGGTGCCGACCTGGTAATTTCGGGCAACAAGCCTGCAGATAAAAATTTGCAGCCGATGTTAGACAGTTTGGGAACCGAGCACTCGCAGGAGCGGAACTTTGCTTCAATGGTGCTTTTTAATAAGAGCGGCGATACCCGGCTGGTGCAAATACGTGCCTTGCAAGGAAACTTTCCTTACTATGGTAACATTGAAACCACGCCGGTCAGCGCATCAAAAAGTTTCCGCACAGGGCAATATGCCATAGTAGATGCCGCCTTGATGCAGCAATACAAAGCCCGGCTAAACGACTCTATTAAAATTGGAAACTTAACCTTCTTAATAGCTGGTACGCTTAACCAGGCGCCAGGCCAAACCGGTCTTTCGGCAGGTATAGCGCCAGTGGTTTACATCCCCATGCAGTACCTGGAAAAAACAGGACTGGTAGACAAAGGCAGCCGTATCAACTACAATTTCTATTACAAATTTGATAAAAGTACAGATGTAGATAAACTGGCAGAGAAGCTTGATGCACAGTTGGATAAAAGTAGCCTCCATTACGAAACCATTGAAACCCGTAAACAAAATACCGGGCGTGCTTTCAGCGATTTAAACCGTTTTTTATCGTTAGTTGGTTTTATTGCCTTACTGTTGGGCTGCATTGGCGTGGCCAGTGCCACGCAAATTTACGTGCGCGAAAAGGTGGCTTCTATTGCCGTTTTGCGTTGCCTTGGTGTAAAAGCCTCCGAAGCATTTTTAATTTTCCTCATACAAATTGCAGGCATCGGATTGATTGGCTCCGTTATTGGGGCGGCCTTGGGTACTTTAGTACAACAGCTGCTGCCTATGGTGCTGAAAGATTTTCTACCGTTCTCGGTTACGTCATCTGTTTCATGGCTGGCACTTGGGCAGGGTGTGGTATTGGGTATCATTATTTCTGTATTGTTTGCCATGCTGCCGCTCATCAGCATCCGGAATATATCGCCACTAAATACACTCAGGTCAGCCTTTGAGAACGTCAGCTTAGGCCGCGATCCTTTGCGTTGGTTGGTATACCTGCTCATTTTAGGCTTTATGCTTGGCTTCAGCTATCTGCAACTGAACGACTGGAAGGCGAGTATTGCATTCTCCGTAGCCATCCTGGTTGCGTTTCTCATCCTTACGCTGATGGCGTTAGTGCTGATGTGGCTTATTAAACTGCTGATGAAAGCATCATGGAGTTATTTGGTGAGGCAGGGTTTCGCCAATTTATACAGGCCCAATAATCAAACGGTTATATTAATGGTATCTATTGGCTTAAGTACGGCTTTTATTTGTTTGCTTATTTTCATGCAATCTATGCTTATCAAGCAGGTAACATTATCGGCCAGCGGCAACCAGCCTAATATGATCTTGTTCGATATACAAACTGCACAGGAAAAAGGCGTGCTGGATATCACCAAGAAATATAAAATGCCGGTGATACAGCAGGTACCCATCGTAACCATTAAACTTGATCAAATTAACAATAAAACAGCTGCTACCTTACCCAAAGACAGTACTGCCGATAACCTGCGCAAAGCATTTGGTTACGAATACCGGGTTACTTACCGCGACTACCTAACCTCATCAGAAAAAATTGCCGAAGGTAAGTGGATAGGCAAGGCAGAAGAAGGTGCTGCTATACCTGTATCGGTAGACGAACGCATGGCCCGCCGCTTAGATATTAAGTTGAAAGATAAACTGGTGTTTAACGTACAAGGCACGCCTATGAACACCTATGTAGCCAGCCTGCGCAAGGTAAACTGGAATAAGGTGCAAACTAATTTCCAGGTGGTGTTTCCAACCGGCGTATTAGAAGAAGCTCCGCAATTTCATGTATTGCTAACTCATGTACCCTCGGGCGAGGCATCCTCTAAATATCAGCAAGCCATTGTGAAGCAATATCCCAACGTTTCTATTGTTGATTTAGGATTGGTGCTTACCATATTAGATCAAATACTGGATAAGATAGGTTATGTAATTCGCTTTATGAGCGGTTTTAGCATTGCCACAGGTATTATTGTATTAATAGCATCGGTACGCATTAGTAAATATCAGCGTATTAAAGAAAGTGTTTTGCTGCGTACACTGGGAGGTAGCCGCAAACAAATTTTAGTCATTACGGCATTAGAATATCTGTTTTTGGGTTCGCTCTCCGCTTTGACCGGTATTTTAATTGCAGTAGGTGGAGCTTGGTTGCTGGCTAAATATAATTTTGAAATACCTTTCCAGGTTAATTATATACCGGCGCTGATACTGTTTGGACTAACGGCTGCGTTAACCATTATAATAGGATTGCTGAACAGCCGTGGCGTACTTAACCGTCCGCCGCTGGAAGTTTTGCGTTCGGATACGTAAATGATAAATTAAGTAATGATAAAATATAAAATAGCTGCCTTTTTACTTTTAAGCGGCTTACTAAGCTTTACCGCTTGCGAAAGTAAAGAGCAGAAAGATAAAGTTGATACTTCTGCAGATGGTGGCTCAGGCGAGACCAAGCCAAAGCCTACCAAAACGGTTTTGTTTTTTGGTGACAGCCTAACTGCCGGTTATGGTTTGGATGATCCTGCGAGCAATTCTTACCCAAGCGTAGTTCAGGAAAAGATAAAAGCCGCTAACTTACCCTACAAAGTGGTAAACGCCGGTAACAGCGGCGAAACCAGTGCCGGGGGATTAGGCCGTATTGATTGGGTGCTGAAGCAAAAAGTTGATGTATTTGTTTTGGAGCTTGGTGCTAACGATGGTCTGCGTGGCATCCCGGTAAGCGAAACGACTAAGAATCTGCAAGCCATCATCAATAAAGTAAAGGCAAAATACCCCGATGCCAAACTGGTGATAACCGGTATGCAAATACCGCCCAGTATGGGTGCCACGTACGTTAACAACTTCAAGGCTATATTTCCCAAATTGGCAGCAAAAAATAATATGACATTGGTTCCTTTTCTGTTAGACAAAGTAGGTGGTATTGCCAAACTTAACCAGGCCGATGGTATTCACCCGACAGAAGAGGGAGCGAAAATTGTGGCTAGCAACGTTTGGACAGTACTTAAAGGTGTGCTGTAAACCCACTCCATTAGGGTGTGTAATTGATTTGTAAGTAGTGTGTTGCCACAGAACAAACATGGTTGCTGATTTGTATATTTATACATGTTAATTGATGCCAGTTATACCGTTCCTATTACTAAAGTTACTCAAGGTGTAGACGATGCTTGTGCAGACGATGCAGTAGCAACAGAAGAGCCTTTGGAGATACGGTTGACCTACGGCCCGGTGCATAACCGGCAAACACAAAATGTGGCGGTAACCATGCGTACACCAGGCCACGATGCCGAATTAGCTGTTGGTTTTTTGTTTACCGAAGGCATTATCAAAAATCAGGAAGATGTTTTGACTGCTCAACACGCGTTTATTGCCTGTGCTGAAAACCGTGAGAACGTTATTAGTATTGAGCTACAACCGTACGTGGTTCCTAGTTTAGGTAAAGCCGACCGTAACTTTTACACTACCTCCAGTTGCGGCGTTTGTGGTAAATCGTCTATAAGTGCCATACGCACCGTGAGTGCTTATGCTGGCACGAGTGCTCATGAGTTCAGTATAGAAGCCGATACTTTATACCAATTGCCTTACACTCTCCGCCATCATCAGGAAGTATTTGACAGCACCGGTGGTTTGCACGCCTCTGCTTTATTTACTTCAGATGGCCAGCTGCTTGAACTACGCGAAGATGTAGGCCGCCATAATGCGCTTGATAAACTGATAGGCGCTTCACTCAATAAAAAATGGCTGCCCATTGCTGATAAGGTATTGCTGTTAAGCGGGCGTATAAGCTTTGAGTTGGTACAAAAAGCGGCTATGGCAGGTATTAGCATTATAGCTGCTATTGGCGCGCCATCAAGTTTGGCTGTGCAGTTGGCACAAGACTTTAATATAACGCTGGTTGGCTTTTTGCGCCAGCAGCGGTTTAATATATATACCGCGGCTCACCGCATTAAAACTGCATTATAGTTTATGAAATTACGTTTGAGAGAAAATTCGTTGCGTTACCGCTTAACCCGGAGTGAAGTAGAGCAATTTGCTCATGAAGGCGTTTTTAAGGAGAAGGTTACCATAGGAGAGGAGTCTTTAGTTTATCTTCTTCAATGTACCGCCGAGCCGGATTTTAGGGCTACCCTGCATACTAATCTCATTACCGTGCTGGTACCCGAGTCAATAGCCGATGAGTGGACAGGCACCGAAAAAGTAGGGATGGAAGTGCACGATGGCCCCTTGCATATACTTATAGAAAAAGATTTTACTTGTTTAGAGAACGTAGACGAGGACCAGAGCGATAATTACCCCAATCCATTAGCCGATAAAAGATCATGAGCGACCGTACCGAACTGCCCAGCGCCGAAAACCCTGAAGGACTGCTTGACCTGAAGGTTACCGAACCCAAAAAATGGGCAGCAGGTATGCCTGCCGTGGGCGCCGCCATGGCCGATATTTTTGAGGAGTCGGGTACAAGAGGCTTTAAAGCCTTGTTCCGGATGAATCAAAAGACAGGGTTCGATTGCTCCAGCTGTGCATGGCCCGATCCGGATGACGACCGTTCGCCGGTGGCAGAATATTGCGAGAACGGGGCTAAGGCTTTGGCCGAAGAGGCGACGCTGAAAAAAGTAACCTCCGAATTCTTTGCAAAAAATTCTGTGGCCGACCTTGCTAAGCAAACCGATATGGAAATTGGCAAGCATGGCCGTTTAGCTGAGCCTGTTTACTTGCCCAAAGGCGGGACACATTATCAACCTATAAGCTGGGATGGCGCATTTAAGAAGATAGCCGAGCATCTGAACGGTTTAAGCTCACCCAATGAGGCCGCTTTTTATACTTCGGGCCGCACCAGTAATGAAGCGTCGTTTCTATACCAGTTATTTGTGCGCGAGTATGGTACCAATAATATGCCCGATTGCTCTAACATGTGCCACGAATCTACGAGCGTGGCGCTGGCCGAAGCCATTGGGATAGGCAAGGGTACCGTTACCCTGAATGATTTTTATGATACGGATGTCATCATCATCATGGGGCAAAACCCAGGCACAAATCATCCGCGTATGATGACAGCACTGGAAAAAGCCAAACAAAATGGTACGCAGATCATCGCTATTAATCCGCTGAAAGAAGCTGGATTAATAGCTTTCAAGAACCCGCAGAGTGCTAAAGGTGTGATGGGCTTGAGTACTGCTTTAGCCGATCTATACCTACAGGTTAAAATCAATGGCGACATGGCGTTGCTTAAAGCCATAGAATTGCTGTTGTTAGAAGCAGAGAAAGAAACGCCGGAAAAAGTTTTCGACCATGAGTTCATCAACAACAACACTGTTTTTTATGATCAGTTTGTTGATGAACTGCAAAAACACAATGTGCAGGATTTAGCCAATGCTGCGGGTATACCGCTATCTCAAATTCAGCAGGCAGCAGAAATTTTAAAGCACAAAAACCGCATTATCATATGTTGGGCTATGGGTATTACACAACATACCAACGGTGTAGCCACCATTAAAGAAATTGTCAATTTAGTTTTGCTTAAAGGAAGCATTGGAAAACCCGGTGCCGGTTTATGCCCGATAAGAGGGCATAGTAATGTACAGGGTAACCGTACCATGTTGATTTATGACAAGCCCTATGAAAAACAACTCGATAAACTGAAGGAAGTATTTGGTTTTGAACCGCCTCGCGAACACGGCTACGATGTGGTAGACAGCATAAGGGCCATGCAAGAAGAAAAGCTAAAAGTGTTTTTTGCCATGGGCGGAAACTTTCTTTCTGCTACACCGGACACGGTTTATACAGCCGAAGCTATGCGTAAACTGAAACTTTCGGTGCATGTATCTACTAAGCTAAACCGCAGTCACTTAATACATGGTGAAGAAGCGCTAATATTGCCTACGCTTGCCCGCAGTGATAAAGACATGATCAATGGTGTACAGCAATTTGTAAGCTGCGAAAATTCTATGGGCGTGATACAGCAATCGAAAGGAATGTTGCCGCCGGTATCTGACCAGATGATGAGCGAACCTTTAATAGTTTGTAAAATGGCTAAAGCTGTTTTGGGCGACAGATCGGTTGTTGACTGGGATATGTATTCGTCAAACTATGACCATATACGAGATATTATCGAGGATGTGATACCCGGCTTTGATGATTATAATGTACGTGTGCGTAAGCCGGGCGGCTTTTATTTGCCTAACGCGCCGCGCACAGGTGTTTTTGAAACTGATGAAACACCCGGTAAAGTACAGTTTACGATAACTCAATTACCCAAACATCAACTGGCCGAAGATGAATATATGATGACCAGTATTCGTAGCCATGATCAGTTTAATACGACTATTTATGGGTTAGAAGACCGTTACCGTGGTATTCATAATGAACGGCGTGTAATTTTCATGAACCCGGTAGACGTAGAGAAAGCAGGATTTAAAGCTGGCGATAAGGTTGATTTATATTCTAATTTTGAAGGGCAGGAGCGTAAGGCGCATCTATACTTGGTGGTACCTTACAATATTCCTGAACGCTGTACCGCTACTTACTATCCCGAAACTAACGTATTGTTTCCTATTGGTAGTGTTGCAGAAAAGAGTAATACGCCTACGACAAAGCTTATAAATATTAAGATAAAGCGGCATCAAGGTTAGTAGGACATACTCATAATTGCGTTACCCTTTAATTTAAGCATGTCGAAAACTATTATGTGGCTAAGTCTTCGACGGGCTCTGACTGACAATTGATTAAATATCTTTATATAATGTCAGCCTGTCTAAGGTTTAGTTAAGCGACTAATGCTTTAAAAAAGATAAACGTACCAGCTTTAATAATAATACACAATTACTTCTCCTCAATGTATCCGTCATACGAGATCGCATTGCGGTTGGTAATTATCATTTGTAGTTGAGCTATACCACTTTCTTGTATTTCTAAGATCATCTTACGGTTGTATTTAGCGTCAGTAGGCGTTATCGTAATAACAGTGCTGCCTTTCTTACCGGCTTTAAAAGTATAACCGAATTTAGTGGAAGTGAACATTACGCCGTTGTCGGTAGTATTGCCGTAGTTAGCGTCAAAAGTTGTGCGACCGTAATAGGGTAAGTAGGCTATAACAGAGTCTGGTCGTATTTTAACGTCATAATTATAATTCAAATATATGTGGCCTGTACCATCCGGCGATATGTTGATCATTCGTCCGTTCAACGAGGTAAAGCCGCCGCCTAACGGATTTGCATACTGAGCTTTAAACACAAAGCGCTTATTATTGATCAGCTTTTTAACATCGGCTGCTTTAATTTCTCTTCGCTCTTCGCGGGTAGTTTTCCTTGTGGTGTCTTGAGCTGCTGCACTAAAAATGCTTCCAGCCAAAATAACGGTAATTAGTATAAGATTCTTGATATTTTTCATGGATACAATTTAAGAAAAACACTTAACGTGCTTAGTAATAAGCAATAGTATATAAAGTTTGTTTGGAAAAACAGTTAAACTATTAGACACAAAAAAAGCCGTTGGTTTAACAACGGCTTTCAATGCTGAGATAAAATTTATCTTAACTTTACTATGATATCTTAAATCAAATTAACGCTGCGGTTCACAAATTCAGTCAACTCAGCACCAGTCAATAAACCTTGCGAAAGCAGGGCTAAATCAAAGGCTTGCTTGGCCAATTGAGACTGCGTGGCTTCATCGCCTGTTTCTAATATACGGGTAATGAGTTTGTGGTTACCGTTAACAACTACCTTGTAGCTATCAGGGAAGTTACCATAAAAACCCATACCTCCGCCGCCGCCCATGGCTGCCATATCTTTCATGCGGCGCATAAACTCGTCCATGGTTACAGTTACCGGCAGTTCTTCCGGGTTTAAGCTTTCCAGCTCGACTTTGTAATTTGGCTTGGTAATGGCTTTCTCAAATACGGCCTTTACCTGGGTAACTTGTTCATCGGTTAAAACGGTAGCGGGAGCATCGTCTTTCTTAATGAGTTTATCCGCTACATCGGCATCTACACGCTTAAGGGAAGTTTTTTCCAACTTTTGCTCCAAGTGGCTTACAAAGTGATTGTCAATAGGAGAGTTCATCAACAACACATCGTAACCTTTTTTACCTGCAGACTGAATGAATGTATCCTGTTTGTCGGGGTCGTTGGTATATATATAAACCAACTGTCCGTCTTTATCAGTTTGTACAGGCTCTACTTTTTCCTTATACTCGTTTAGGGTAAAAGTTTCTTTAGCAGTATTAGTTAAAAGCACAAAGTCTTTAGCCTTCTCGCTAAACTTTTCGTCGCTTACGTAACCATATTTAACAAACAGACCTATGTCATTCCATTTTTCTTCGTAAGCTTTACGGTCGGCTTTAAATAGGTCGTTAAGCTTGTCGGCTACCTTACGGGTAATGTAGGTATTGATCTTTTTAACATTGCTATCGGCTTGTAAAAAGCTACGCGATACGTTCAACGGAATATCCGGCGAGTCGATCACACCGTGCAATAACATTAAAAATTCAGGAACAATGTCTTTTACTTCATCGGTAATAAATACCTGGCGAGAGAATAATTTGATCTTATTACGTTGAAAATCGAAATCGTTCTTCACCTTAGGGAAGTACAATACACCGGTAAGGTTAAACGGATAATCAACATTCAGGTGGATCCAGAATAAAGGATCTTCAGAGAATGGATATAATTCTTTATAAAAGCTCAGGTAATCTTCATCTTTTAATTCAGAGGGAGCCTTGGTCCAGATAGGGTTGGTTTCATTGATGATGTTATCGCTCTGTACGTCCATGTACTTAGGCTTGCCTTCTTCATCTTCGCCATCGGGTACGCTATCGGTACGTTCGCCAAACTTAATTGGTACCGGTAAAAACTTAGCATATTTATCCAGTATCTGCTGTAAGCGGCTCTTATCTAAAAACTCTTCCGATTCTGCATTTACATGCAGTATAATATCAGTACCACGAGTGGTGCGGCTACCTTCGCTAATTTCAAATTCGGTGCTGCCATCGCAAATCCAGCGGGCAGGCTCAGCGCCATCCTGGTAAGAAAGGGTTTGAATTTCTACCTGATCGGCTACCATAAAGGCAGAGTAGAATCCTAAACCAAAGCGACCGATGATCTCATTAGCATCATTGGCCTCCTTAAATTTTTCCATGAACTCCGTAGCACCCGAAAAGGCTATCTGGTTAATGTATTTTTTGATCTCGTCGGCGGTCATACCCAAACCGTTGTCGGATATGGTGATGGTTTTGGCAGTTTCGTCGAAAGATACTTCCACCAACGGTTCGCCAACCTCGCCGTTGTACTGGCCTAAAGATGCTAAACGTTTAATTTTCTGGGTGGCATCAACAGCGTTAGACACCAGTTCGCGCAAAAATATCTCGTTATCAGAGTATAAAAATTTCTTAATGATGGGGAAAATGTTTTCGGTATGAATCGAAATCGTTCCTTTTTCTTGCATATAATTAAATTTTTAAATGGATTAATGTTAAGTTGCTAACCGCATATAACAAGGCTTGTTCCAAACTTGTGCTACTTGTCAAATTGGCAGTTATGCAGCCATATGGTGTAATAATGATACTATTACAGCTTGCAATTTTACTATTGTTTCTTCGTCAGTAATAGTTCCGTTAGCCACCTTAGTACGAATGTAAGGGATAAGCAAAGCAGACGATGCAGGCACATGTCCAGTAATAACATTCACCACTGTAAGCAATGCTTCATGCGCTTTTTCACCGGATGATGATGCCGTGATTACCGCTACTGGTTTATCGTTAAATTCTCCTGATGATACCGTCCAGTCCAAAGCATTTTTTAACGAGCCTGGAATACCAAAGGCATACTCGGGTGAACAAATAATGATACCATCGGCATCAGCAACCAATTGGCGGAAGCGGTTAACCTCTGTGGGGGTGTCTTCATGATTTAACGTAGGATCGAAATGGGGTAACTTACCAATATGGTCGTAGATGTGATACTGAATTTTTGTGGGTAACCACTGTGGTACGGCTTTCAGTATAGTCATATTAGATGACTCGGGGCGGAGGCTGCCACATATGGCTAGAATGTTCATCATGCAAAATTAATTAACCTGCAGGATAAAAACAGTGCCTTTACCTTCGGTGCTCTGCACCTGTATGTTCCCTTTATGCATTAGCATAATTTGCTTGCATAAGCTTAAGCCAATACCGCTGCCCGTTTTACGGGTGCTAAAAAATGGGATGAAGATCTTTTCCATTAACTCGGGCGACATGCCCACACCATTATCGCTTACCTTCAATACCGTTTTTTGATTGGCTTGCACCTCGGCCGAAAGTGTGATCATGGGCTCTGGCATTTCTTTTACAGCTTCAATAGCGTTTACCAGTAGATTAATTAATACCTGCTCTAACAGGTTTACATCTACTTCGATAGTCAGGTTTATTTCCCGAAGAATAATATCGAGTTCAATATTCTTTTTCTCCAGGGTAGGCAACATCAGGGTATTCAGGTTCTCAAATAAATCATATACCGAAACCTTTTGCAGTTCTAACCGGGTAATCTTGTTCAAGCTTCGGTAGCTTTCGGTGAACTTTAATAGGCCCTCGCTACGGCGCTTAATGGTTTCCATGCCCAGTTCCAAATCTTCCAACCCGTTACCGGCAGCTATATCCAAAGTTTTAATACGGTTTTTCAATGTATCGGCCAGTGAGGAGATAGGTGCAACGGAGTTCATGATCTCATGCGTCATCACGTTCAATAACTTCGACCAGGCGTTAGATTCCGATTCGTCCATAGCATCACTTACGTTTTGCAGGGCTACCAGTTTGTAAACCTTGTCTTCGCTTCGTAGTACGCTTGCCATCAATTGAAGTTTTACTTTTTGTTGCTGCTGCACGAAGGTGACCACCTTACTATCGCCCGATTTTAGTGCGATGATTTCCCGGTAAAGCTCTTCATCACGTTTGGCCAGGGAGTGAATACTCTTTAAATAAGGAATGTTTAACAGGTTTTTGAAGGATTCGTTTACCCAACCTGTGTCGCCTGTTTCTTGGTCATATGAAAGGATGCCCGTGCCTACCAGTTCTAATATCTTTTGCAGGTAATGATATTGAGTTTCGCGTTCGCGGTTGATGGTTTTAAAGGTGGTGTTAATGTCATTAAAACCTTTACGTAAAATCTGTACATTAGCAGGTGCGCTTTGTATAGCATAATGGCGCGAAAAATCACGATACTGCACAGCCTCTGCAAATTCCTGAACCTCTTTTTGAACTTTATTGTATTGCGATATGATGCTATATATCATGTATATAACAAATGGAGCTGAAATAACGCTATAGATAATATTTCGATTGGTAAGCCCATAAGCCGCAACGCAAAGCAAACCAAACAAAATAAATACACGCAGCAAAAGCTGCCACTTGTAGGTTCTAAATATCATACTTGTTGAGTCGGCGATATAAGGCAGTACGGGTAAGACCCAGTTCTTTGGCAGCGCGGGTTATATTGCCGCCGTGCTTTTCAATAACTCTTAAAATAGCATTCTTTTCCATCATGCTTAAAGGCACATTATCTGCTGATTCCAACGTTTCGGGAATGCTGTTTTCGAGTGATGAAAAAATCAGGTCATCAGGCTGCAAAAGCGCATCATCGGCCATAATTACGGCACGTTCTATGGTGTATTGCAACTCCCGAACATTACCGGGGAAACTATATTGCTGTAGTTTTTGCAAAGCCGCATTACTAAAATCAACCGATGGTTTTAAGTACTTGGCTGCATAAATTTTGGCAAAATGACGGGCCAGCAAAGGTACATCTTGCACCCGGCGGCGCAGCGGCGGCATGGTGATCTCAACCGTGTTAATACGGTAGATTAAATCTTTCCTGAACTTATTTTCATTGGCCAGTTCTTGTAGTGGTATGTTGGTAGCGCATATCAGCCTGATGTTAATATCAACCGCCTTGTTGGTACCCAGCCGGGTAACCTGTCGGTTTTGCAATACCGTTAGCAACTTAGCTTGTTGTTGAAGGGTAATATTACCAATTTCGTCCAGGAACAGTGTACCTCCCTCGGCTTCTTCAAAACGGCCGGTGCGGTCTTCGCGCGCATCTGTGTAAGCGCCTTTTTTATGCCCAAAGAGCTCGCTTTCAAAAAGGGTATCAGTCAAGGCACCTACATCTACCTTAACAAAAGGCTTATTGGCACGTAACGACCGCTCATGAATGGCTTTGGCCATTAAATCTTTACCTGTACCGTTTTCGCCCAGCAATAAAATATTGGCATCGGTGGGGGCAATTTTGTTCACTTTATGAAAAATATCCTGCATGGCCTCTGCTTCGCCCAAAATGGCGGTACTGGTTCCTGCCGATCCTTTAACAGATATTTTTGGCTTTTTTGGGCCTTCCTGTTTATCTAAAAGATCTTTCAGCGTTTCAATCAGCCGTTCGTTGTGCCAGGGCTTTACCACAAAGTCGTTTGCACCCTCTTTGAGCGAGCGTACGGCCAAATCTATGTGGCCATAAGCGGTAATCATGATTACGCAAACATTAGGTTTCCACTCCTTTATCTTACGCAGCCAGTAAATACCTTCGTTACCGGTGTTCATGGTGCTGTTAAAGTTCATGTCGAGCAATACCAGGTCTACCTGGTTACGGGTAAGTAGCGAATTGATGTTCTCGGGGTTTTTCTCGGTAATGATTTCCTGTACTTCGGGTTTCAGCAAAAGCTTCACCGCCGTGAGTACATCTGTATCATCATCAACAACCATTACTGTTGCTTTTTTTAGTATCATGAGTATATATGCAGGTTGAATCTTTTCATATGGCCATAGTAAGCAGGCTATATGCTTCAATTATCCTGAAACAGGCAATTGATTATCCAAAAATATAACTTATTGCTAATCAACCGGCTTCTATTTATTAACATTTAGTACAGTGTATCGTTACCGTACAGTTGTTGTAACACAAGCGCACGTTGAATCTAAAAGTTGTTATTTATATTGTTGATTATCAGATAATTGCAATATGGCACAAGGTTTATATATTACCTGTAAACATATATCAATTTAAGTGGACAGAGTAATAGAAAAAAAAGCGTGGAACAGCAAACGGGTAATGACCATTGCAGGCATTGTCGTATTGGTAGCGCTCATTGCAGGCAGCATTATACTAACATCGGGCAAGAGCAAGCTTAATGTGGATGCTGAGCGCATTACGGTAAGTAACGTAACCAAAGGGTCATTCCAGGAAATTATACCCTTGAACGGTATTGTAATGCCTATTACTACTATTTACTTAGATGCTGTGGAAGGCGGGCGGGTTGAAAAGCTTTTTGTAGAAGACGGTGCCACTATGAAAGCCGGCGAGCCTATCCTAAAGCTGGCCAATACCGATCTGGAGCTTAGCTTGGCTAACGAAGAAACCGCCGTATTTAACGTGCTAACGCAAATGCAGATATCGCACGATAATGCCCGGCAAAATACCATTAGCAAACTCAACCAAATGGCCGAGGTAGAAAGCAGCCTTAAAGAAGCAGATCGCGTTTACAAACTTAACAAACGCCTTTATGAGCAAAAAGCCATTGGTTTGCAGGAATTCCAGAAATCGGAGAACGACTACCAGTATGCCATGCGACGTAAACGTTTAACTACACAAATACTGAATCAGGATTCTACCGCTATGAACCAGCAAACGCAACAGTCAAAAGAATCTTATGCACATATGAAATCTACATTAGAACTCATGCGCAAAAAAGTGGGCGATTTGATTGTAAGGGCTCCGGTAGATGGCCAATTGACTTCATTAGATGCAGAGATAGGGCAGAGCAAACAAAAAGGCGGCCGCCTGGGCCAGCTGGATGTGCTGTCGGGTTTCAAAGTAAGGGTTGATGTGGATGAGCACTACATTACGCGGGTGTTTAACGGACAAATGGGCGAATTTACCCTTGGCGATAAAACTTACAAGCTCAAAATTAAAAAGGTATTTACACAAGTAAGTAACGGCCGTTTCCAAGTAGATATGCAGTTTGCGGGCGCCGTGCCTAAAGACCTGCGCAAAGGGCAAAGCCTGCAAATACGCCTGGCCTTGAGTGATGAAACTCAGGCCGTGTTAGTACCTAAAGGCGGCTTTTACCAGCAAACCGGTGGCAACTGGATATTTAAGCTGAGCGAGGATGGTAAGACTGCTTACAAGATAGATATTCAATTAGGTAGACAAAATCCTGATTACTACGAGGTGATGCAGGGCCTAAAACCAGGCGACCGCGTGATAACTTCAAGTTACGAAAATTATAATGATATGCAGGAGTTGGTGCTGAAATAGAACAACCCTCCCGGCCTCCCCAAAGGGGAGGAGAATTAAAGATAAATTAGATAAAATATAACTAAATATTCACAAGCTTTCAGAGCCCCTCCTTTGGAGGGGTTGGGGACGTCAATAATACAAGCCCTTGCGGGTAGGAGGCCATATGATAAAAATAACTAACCTTGAAAAATTTTATCGCACCGAAGAAGTAGAAACGGTGGCGTTAAATAAGCTTAACATCGAAATAAATAGGGGCGAATTTGTAGCCATTATGGGGCCATCAGGCTGTGGTAAATCTACATTGCTGAACATTTTGGGTTTGCTTGACGATCCGGATGGTGGCAGCTACTTATTCAATGATATTGAGGTGGCGCAATTTAATGAACGTAAACGTGCCGATCTGCGTAAGCATAACATAGGTTTCGTTTTCCAAAGTTTCAACCTAATAGATGAACTTACCGTATTCGAAAATGTGGAACTTCCGCTTATTTACACCGGCGTAAGTGCAACAGAGCGCAAAGAGCGGGTAGAAGAAGTACTTTCTAAAATGCAGATCATGCATCGCCGCAACCACTACCCGCAGCAATTATCGGGTGGTCAGCAACAGCGTGTTGCCATTGCCCGCGCCGTAGTTAACAAGCCTAAGTTGATTTTGGCTGATGAGCCTACCGGTAACCTCGATAGCAGCAACGGTAACGAGGTAATGGAATTGCTTACCGACCTGAACGAGCAGGGAACTACCATCATCATGGTTACCCACTCCGAACATGATGCCCGTTATAGCCACCGAATCATCCGCCTGTTAGATGGCCATACGGTTGTCGAAAATATAATGATGTAGTTTTTAAATAAAAACTGTTTATGCAGCCGTAAAGAATTCAACCATTCTCAATACAGCCGTATATAAGCAACGTTTAATTAGAAATCTATCAATAAGTATTTATAACCTTTAACTCTTATCACAATTCTTAAGCAACAATACCTGCGCTTTGATTAGTGTAGGTATTCTTAAAACAAAACCACATGAAATTTATAGCAACCTTATTATTGTCATCCTGCAGCTTAGTAGCAATGGCGCAGCATAAAACCAAACAATCGCTTCATCAGGATATAGATGATGATGGCAAAACACTAACCGTTAACATTAGCGGCACATCTGGTGGTAAAAACATTCAGTATCACAGGCAATTTAATGTTGCCGGTATGAATAAGCAGAAAAAAGACGCTATGTTGAACCGAAACACCGATTCGTTAGGCATGAACAGGCACAACAATCCCTCAGTTCCACCTGCACCCGCGGCAAACTCAAGTTCAAGATCAGTTACCAGCTCGGTACATTCAAGTGTGAAGGAACATAATGACACTTTGGCCATCACCATTACCGGAACAATAAATAACGAGCCTATAAATTATAACCGGAATTTTAAAGTAAAAGGCTTGTCAAAGCCGCAAAAAGGTGCAATTGTTCGTCGCGTAACCGATTCGTTAGGTATAGGCCCGGTACCATCTAAATAAAACACAGCGCTATGTTAAAAAACTACATTAAAACAGCTTGGCGCAACCTTTGGAAAGGCCGGGTATTTAACCTCTTGAACCTTGTGGGTTTGGCCGTTGCCATTGCCTGCTGTACGCTCATTTTTCTCACCGTTTTTTATGAATTTACCTACGATAGATTTCATACTAAGCTTGATAATATCTATCAAATATACACCGTATCTAACCGAGCCGAAGGCGCAGAAGTAACGTCGTCGGTACCCGAACCGTTAACCCCGGCATTGAAGGCAGAGTATCCGGCGGTAAAGTATATGACGCGTAGTGCTGATGCAGGTGCACTCATTAAGTATGGTAATAAAGAACTGGATGAAAACCTTCACTTTGTGGATGAAGACTTCTTGAAGATGTTCACATTTCCACTTATTGAGGGAAACAAAAATAACGTTCTTTCTGGATTAAATAATGTAGTGATAACACAGGCCACGGCAAAAGCTTTATTTGGTGAAGAGCCTGCGCTCAACAAAACCGTTTTGTTGAACATCAATAATGTACAGCAGCCATTCATCGTCTCCGGAATTTTAGAAGATATTTCGCGCCACTCGAGTATTGAATTCGATTTGTTGGTACGCTTTGAGCATTACCCAAATTATGCAGCTAATATAAATGCCTGGGAAAACCGTACCCATATTGCCATGATTGAGTTCAACAACGGTTATGACCCCGCATCCTTTACCAGCCAGCTTACTCCGTTTGTAAAGAAGCACTTTGCACCATCTATAGAAATATTAAAAAAAGACGGTGCCAAACCCAACGAAAAGGGCGATATATTTTGGTTAGACATTGCTCCGTTTTCAAACAACCACTTTGCTACGAACCTGGGCGGCGTAGAAGGTAACCCGGTAAACAAAACCTACCCTGTAAGCCTTATAGTTATAGGTTGCTTCATTCTCATTATAGCCTGTATAAACTTTATCAACCTTTCGGTGGCCCGTGGCTTTACCCGATCGCGTGAGGTTGGCGTGCGTAAAACATTGGGTGCAAGTAAAGGGCAGTTGCTGATTCAATTTTGGATTGAGACCATTATGGTTTGCCTGGCTTCGATGGTAGTAGGCTTGTTGCTCTGTATGGCATTAATTAACCAATTCAAAGCCATTTTTAAAAGCCGCATCAGCCTTTCAATGCTATTAGACCCGGTTACGCTTTTCGGTATAATTATACTTTTCTTGCTGGTTACTGCCATAGCGGGCTTTTATCCGGCTTTAATGATGGTGCGCTACAAAACCGTAGCGGTACTCAAAGGTAATACGGCTAGTACTAAACCCGGAAAGCTACGCAATACCTTACTGGTTGTTCAGTTTTCACTCTCAACCTTATTGATCATCTGCACCATAATTACTTGGCAGCAGATTAACTATTTGCAAAATAAGCCGCTGGGGTACAACAAAACTGAGGTACTCAGTATACCGGTAAGTGGTGGCCTGATTGGAGAAAAAGCTTTAAAGTTGATGCGCAACGAACTGAAAAACCATGCGGAAGTAGCGTCGGTCACCGGTGCTTACATGAATATGGGCCGGGGTAACGATGGCTCATCACGTTCGTCTATACTGGGCTTCAATTTTGGTGATAAGGAAATTCGTACGCATATACAGCGGGTAGACTATGACTACCTGAAGACGCTTGACATTAAATTACTTGAAGGCAGGGAGTTTAACCCCGACTTTGCGGGCGATAGTACGGCAGTAATTATTAACGAAACCATGGCCAGGCAATTGGGTACTAAAAATGTATTAGGTTCCTTCGTGCCAATGTACGATTCAGTGGCCAAAGTACAGGTGGTAGGCATCGTTAAGGATTACAACTTCCGTTCGTTGCATGAAGATATTGCACCCTTAACGCTTACGATGGATAAGCACTACGAGATCAACTATATTTTTGTGAAAGTAAAGCCGGGTAACCTGGTTGCTTCTTACGATGCCATCAAAAAGAGCTGGAATCGCCAATACCCAAACACCGAATTTGAAGGCTCCTGGATTAACGAAAATACCGAGCGTCAGTATTTAAATGAGCGTCGCCTGTCTGGAATATTTGTGAGCGGGGCTGTAATTGCTATCGTTATTTCTTGTATCGGCCTGCTTGCTATATCTATCATGATCGTGCTTCAACGCACTAAAGAAATTGGCATCCGTAAAGTATTAGGTTCGAGCGTGGGTGGTATTGTGTTGCTGCTATCTATGGATTTTGTCAAGCTGGTTTTGCTGGCTTCTGTAATAGCTTTCCCAATAGCGTGGTGGTTAATGAACAACTGGCTGCAGAGCTTTGCTTACCGTATTACTATACAATGGTGGGTATTTGCATTGGCCACATTGCTGGCTATTCTGTTAGCCTTTATTACCATCAGCTTTCAATCGGTTAAAGCAGCATTGGCCAACCCGGTGAAAAGTTTGCGGAGCGAGTAGGCAGTTCACATAATTGAATATAAAGCCAGAAAATAGTAAACATTACCTTAAGGAATAATTCAACCCAATAACCCAATAACCCAATAACCCAATAACCCAATAACCCAATAACCATATCATGTTTAAAAATCATTTAAAAATTGCGTTTAGGAGCTTGTGGAGAAACAGGGCTTTCTCGGCAATAAATATGTTTGGGTTAATTTTAGGGTTTACTGTTTTTATATTTATTGCCGAGTATGTGGCCTATGAGTGGAATGCTAACCGCTTTCATCAAAATTTTAACCAGCTGAGCCGCTTGTCGTTTTTGTACAAAACAGGAGAGAGCAATTATTACTTACCACCGGGTTTGGGTCCAACGCTTAAGAGCAATGTGCCGGGTATAAAGCAGGTTGTTCGCATTGGCGAGAATGTAGGTAGCGGAGTTTTGAGTATCAATACAGGCGCGAGCAAAAATGTTTTTCGGGAAGAAAGGGTTTCCTTCGTTGATGGGCAGTTTTTAAAAGTGTTCACCTTCCCGGTACTCCAAGGCAATGGTTTGCTGAATGAGCCTCAAACTATGGCGCTTTCTAAAACAACAGCAATTAAATATTTCGGTAACGTAAATGCCGTAGGCAAGGTAATTCAGGTTAACAACCAGTTTGGCAATACCGACTATACGGTAACGAGTGTTTACCAGGACATGCCTCAAAATTCTGATATACAAGCGGATGTATTACTTTCCTACAAAACCCTTGAAAGTGCTGCCCTTAGAAATGGTAACGACTGGGCCGACCCTACAGGCTTAGGTTCGGAGTATAGTTACTTATACATACTTACCAACGAAAATGCAAATTTAAGCCAGATTTCGGCACAGGCTACTAACTTATGGCATAAATTAAAACCAGATAGTAAGAATGATCATGTGGGTTTACAGCCCTTTCAAAACCTGCATATTGCACCGGGCTTTAGTTACCAGTTTCAAACTTATGGTAGTTTATTACTGCTTATTGCCTTCTTAAGCGTAGCTATGCTGATCATTGTTATTGCCTGGGTTAACTACATAAACCTAAGTACTGCGCAAGCGCTTAACCGCGCCAGAGAAGTTGGCGTGCGTAAAGTATTAGGCGCCAGCAGGGGGCAGCTCACCTTGCAATACTTAACCGAAACTTTTGTGCTTACTACTATAAGTTTGGGTGTGGCTATGTTAATGGTTCTTATGCTGCAGGCTGCCTATAATAGCTTTTTAGAGAAACAATTATCGTTAGCTGTATTGAATGCCGGTTGGTTTTGGCTGGGTGGAGCGACACTTATTATCAGCGGCACTTTGCTGGCTGGTGGCTACGTTTCCTGGGTATTAAGTTCATTTAATCCGTTAAAAACCATCAGGAGCAAAGCGTTTCTTAAGGTTGGCGGTTTATCACTTAGGCGAGGTTTGGTGGTATTTCAATTTGTTACTTCCATCATATTTATCATAGCTACTATTGTGCTATACGAGCAACTTCAATACATGCAGAACCAAGATTTAGGTATGAAGGTAGAACAACGGCTGGCTGTTACAGGGCCATCAATCATAAATAGTTCGCAACGAGATAATTCTATTGCTTTTGAAAATGAGGTGAGGCAATTGCCCTTTGTAAAGCAACTTTCGGCTTCAAATAATATACCGGGGCAAGGGTATAATTTTTCGACTGCTGGTATCACTAAATCTAACGCCAACCCCGGCGATGATAAGAAATCTTATGCCATGCTCATTGTGGATGATCAGTTTTTCAAGACCTACGACATCAACATTAAATATGGTACCGGCTTTACGCTGCCCATGTTAGCGCATGGTTGGACCAAAACTAAAAAAGTGGTACTCAACGAAGCTGCTGTACGACAATTGGGATATAATGATAATAACGCCATTATAGGGCAGAAAATTAAATGGAATAACGATTTCGAGATAGTAGGTGTAGTTAAAGACTACCACCATTTGGGTTTACATGAACAAATTAAACCTATGATTTTTTTACCTGCGGTAGCTGATGGCTTTTTTACCCTGAAAATGGAGACTGCCAACATGAGCACTAAAATGGAACAAATAAGGTCCTTGTATCAGAAAAACTTTCCCGGCGAACCATTTTCTTATTCGTTTTTAGATGAAGTTTATGACAAGCAATATAAAACAGAGTACCAGTTAGGAAAGATTTTTATTGCGGCCGCCTTCACTGCTGTATTAATTGCTTGCATGGGTTTGTTGGGGCTGGCAATGTTTGCCGCCCGGCGGCGTATTAAAGAAATTGGTATTCGCAAAATTTTGGGCGCCAATGTATTCAGCCTGGTTAATCTCATCTCAGCCGATTTCCTGAAGCTGGTGGTGGTGGCATTAGTGGTAGCATCTCCCATTGCCTGGTATATTATGCACCGCTGGCTTGAAGGTTTTGCTTACCGTATTACCATGCAATGGTGGATGTTTGCCTCGGCCGGATTAATGGCTTTGTTCATTGCTTTTGCCACGGTAAGTATTCAGGCTATTAAAGCGGCGGTTAGCAACCCGGTTAAAAGTCTACGAAGCGAATAAGCACAATTACATTGTATCACAACCGCACAGTGTTTGTTGCAGAAGCGTACGGAAGACTTTAGTGTAATTCACCCAAGCGCTTTATTATCAATTGTTTATAGTATTGGTATAGAATTGATATTATAAAGTGTATATCAATTAAAAAATTTAATCAATAATCTTTGAACGTAGATGTTATCACTCAAGCAAATATCAAAATATTATTCATCAGGCGGAGCCAAAACTTATGTGCTTAACCGCGTAGACCTCGATGTAGACCAAGGCGAATTTGTTTCTATCATGGGACCATCCGGGTCGGGTAAATCTACTTTGTTAAATATCATTGGCATGTTAGATCAGCCGTCGGAAGGTTATCAGTATTTCCTCAACGAGCCGGTACATCAGCTTAAAGATAAGCAACGCTCGGCTTTATATAAACAAAATATAGGTTTCGTATTCCAAGCTTATCATTTGATTGATGAGCTTACGGTTTACGAAAACATAGAAACTCCATTACTTTATCAGGATGTGAAAAGTGCCGAACGCAAAGCCTTGGTGGCCGATATTTTAGACCGCTTTAACATTGTGGGCAAAAAAGATTTGTTTCCGGAACAACTTTCCGGCGGACAACAGCAGTTGGTAGGCATTGCACGCGCATTGATCAGTAAACCCAAACTCATTTTAGCCGATGAGCCTACCGGCAATCTCAACTCCAAACAAGGTGAAGAAATTATGGAACTGTTTAAAAAGCTAAATAAAGAAGACGGCGTAACCGTAATACAGGTTACACATTCTGAAAAAAACGCGCAATATGGTTCGCGTATTATTAATCTTTTGGATGGTAAAATTGACTCATCCATCATTCTGTAATTTACAATGCGTTACATAATCATATTTTTAACGGTTTGTTTGTTTTGCCAGAAAGGTAAATGTCAAAGTACCGATTCGGTTTATAACCTGCAGCAATGTATCGAAATTGCTATTAACAACAATTTAACCGTTAAACGCAGCGAGTTAGATATGGAACGCAGCCGCGTTTACTGGCAACAGCAGCGCGCTAATTTGCTGCCTACTTTCAACGGTGGTATAAATCATGGTATAAGTACCGGTCGTAGTTTGGATCCTTTCACCAACACCTACCTTAACCAGCAAATAACTTCGGCCGATTACAGTGCCGATGCCAACTTGGTTTTGTTCAACGGTATGGCCATACAAAATAGTATAAAACGTACGGCACTGGCCTACCAGGCCGGCAAGATGGATTTTGAACAAGCTAAAAATGATATTACGCTTAACGTAATTACCACATATTTGCAGGTAATCAATAACACCGACCTGCTTACTCAGGCTAATAATCAATTAGAGGTTTCGAAGCAGCAATTGCAGCGTTTACAGGTAATGAACGTTAACGGTGCTGTAAAACCGTCGGACTACTATGATGTAAAAGGGCAGCAGTCTACCGATCAACTTACGGTAATTAATGCTAAAAATACACTCGAAGCGGCGAAGCTTAATTTGCTTCTGTTAATGAACGTACCCTATACTCGCAGTATTACCGTACAGCGCTTAAGTGCTGCCGAATTGCCGGCCAGTAAGTTTGCTGAGAACGCCGAGCAGGTATACAGCTCGGCGATACAAAACTTACCATTGGTCAAGGCCGCCACGTTAAGGCGTCAAAGTGCTGAAAAGCAAGTTAAGGTGACCAAGGGTGTTTTGTTTCCCACCTTGTCTTTATATAGTGGTTTGGCTACACGCTATTCAAGCGCGGCAAGGAGATCATTTTTAATAGATTCGGCAGAAGTTAATACCGGGTCATATATCAAAACCCCAACCGGTAATCAGGCTGTGTATGCCTATAATCAAAACTTTGGCAGTGTAAGGGTCGGCTATTATGACCAATTTAAAAATAATTACAATACGCAGGCCGGTATAAGTTTGCAGATCCCTATTTTAAATGCTTTTCAGAAGAGAAACAATGTAGCACTCGCTAAAATTGATCTTTCCGAAGCAAGATATGTAGAAGAGAGTACCCGCGTACAGTTAAGGCAAAGTATAGAGCAAGCGTACATTAATATGATCTCGGCAAACGACCGCTACCAGATACTCACCGAACAGGTTGATGCATTTAAAGAATCATTTCGTACTGCCGAGATACGTTTCAATGCCGGTGTGCTCAATTCGGTTGATTTTATTGTTGCCAAAAACAACCTCGACCGGGCAAATAATAACCTGATCAATGCACGCTACGACTACTACATCCGCACCAAAATTTTGGAGTATTACAAAGGAAGTTTAATTTTTTAAGCGTACTTTCATGATGAATTTTGTAGCTGTTTAGCACAAAAGCATTGTTTTCTTGTTAAGCTTTCATAAACTCTAACGTTATGAAACAATTTTTCTATCTATTAGCTATCAGTTTGTGTACGGCTGTATCGGCACGTGCACAGTTATTGCCCAGTGTAAGTTTTGGTGTTAAGGCGGGGGCCAACCTTTCTTCATTCTCTACCAGTAATACCTTGAGCAGCGACAACCGCGCCGGTTTCTTGGGCGGTTTTTGGGCACGCATTGGTGCGGGTGGCATTCATTTACAACCAGAGATATATTATACCAGTAAAAATGTAAAATTTCAAGGTGAAAGCGGCGGTGTTCCAGCTACCAACACTGCAAATTTTAAAAGTATTGATGTGCCTATATTAGTAGGTACCAAGATTGGCCTTTTAGGAGTAGGCGCACGCCTGAATACAGGTCCGCTTTTTTCATTTGTTACAAGTCAGGATCAAAGCATAGGAGACGCGTTTAACAACGCCACCCGTTTAAGATATCAGGATCAAAATTATGCCTGGCAGTTTGGTGTTGGCTTGGATGTACAGCGAGTATCGCTTGATCTGCGTTATGAATTAGGTTTAAATAAAATAGATAACGGCGTTGAAAAATCTAACGTGAGAGCGAATTTGTTTAATTTAACCCTGGCATATCGTTTATTCTCTTTCTAAATAATTTACCCATAAACTAAAAAAGCATCAGGTTTTCCTGATGCTTTTTTAGTTTATAAAAACTTAGGCATGTTGTATAGCATGTTCTAAAGCCTTATTATGTTTGTACCTGAATACGAAGGGGAATATAATAGCTATTACCAGTGCATAACCGGCAAAGAACAACCAGATGCCATGCCAATCCTTGGCTTGATTGGGCAGAGTGTAAAACTTGTCTATAATAATACCACTGGCAAAACTGCCGAATAAAGCACCGAAACCATTCACCATCATCATAAACAATCCTTGTGCGCTTCCACGTATTTCGGGGGTGGTTTGCGTTTCTACGAACAACGAGCCCGAGATATTAAAGAAATCAAAGGCCATACCGTAAACAATGCACGATAATACGATCATCCATAAACCATTAGCCGGATCGCCGAAGGCAAATAAGCCGAACCTAAGTACCCATGCAAGCATACTAAAAAGCATAACGTATTTGATACCAAACTTGCGTAAAAAGAAAGGGATGGCCAAGATGAATAACGTTTCTGAGATCTGCGATATAGACATAATGATAGCCGGATACTTAACCGCTATCGTACCTTTATAGGCTTCTATTTTTGCAAAGTCGTGCAGGTAAGTATCGCCATATGCGTTCGTCAATTGTAAAGCTGCACCTAATAGCATAGAGAAGGTGAAAAATATGGCGAATTTGGGCGTCTTAAAAAGTGCGAATGCATTTAAACCTAAGGTGCTAACAAAATCTTTGTTGCTGGTTTTATTAAGTAACGGCGGACATTTAGGTAAGCTAAACGAGTAGATACCCAATGCTAATGCCACTGCCGATGCAATGTAAAACTGGTTGGCAGAGGTTTCATTATGCGTTAAGCTTACCGTCCACAAAGCAGCAATAAAGCCTATGGTGCCCCATATTCTGATAGGAGGATAATCTTTTACCACATCCAGGTTGCTGTTTTTCAATGCAGAATAAGCGACGGTGATAGATAAAGAAAGTGTTGGCATATAAAACACCATGTTAAGCAATATTACCCAAAAGAATGTAGTAGGGTTGGTAACCAAGGGCAAGCAAAACAGCACCACCGCACCTAAAATGTGCATAATGCCGTAAAGCTTTTCGGCATTGATAAACCTGTCGGAAATAATACCGGTGAGGGCAGGCATAAATATCGCCGATATGCCCATGGTAGAAAATATGGCACCAAACTGCGCACCAGACCACTGTTTATTTTGAAACCAATATGCACCAATAGTAAGCAACCAAGCTCCCCATATAAAAAATTGCATAATGTTCATTAGTATTAAGCGAAACTTAATATTCATACAGTAACCGGTTTAAACTAAAATTATTAAATTAAATAAAAACGGAAAGTAGTGAAATAATGCGAAATGAGGAACTATAAAATGGTTTTATGGCCCCGCAGAGATAATCTCCGCAAAGTTGCTGTAAATCATTGATTTGATAAACAAATAGTTGGAATAGCAGGGTATGGTGAAGAATGCTGACTTTACGAAGCTTTACGTTTGTTTAGTTCATCGCGTATTTTAGCCGCTTTTTCGTAAGCTTCTTCGGTAAGTGCTTCCTGCAATTTGGTTTTCAATTCATCGATACTTAGCGAGTTATAACTTGCCGTACCAGTATTGCTTGGCTTTTCTTCTGTTGCTTCAGTCAAGTTTTCAAGGTAAACAAAATCATTGCCTTCAATAACAATACCTGCGGTAGAAAGGATAAATTCATGGGTATAAATAGGACAATCAAAACGCACGGCCATGGCTATGGCATCAGAGGTACGGGCATCGATTTCTGCTGATTTTTTACCATCGGAACAGATAAGTTTGGCATAAAAAATGCCATCAACCAGGTTATAAATAATAATTTCTTGTACAGTTATATGGTAAGCCTGGGCAAAACTCTTAAAAAGATCGTGTGTGAGGGGGCGGCTGGGTGTCATTTTTTCGATCTCGATGGCAATAGCCTGTGCCTCAAAACTTCCAATAATAATGGGCAGTCGCCTGCGACCGTTAACTTCACCTAATACCAAAGCATAAGCGCCCGATTGTGTTTGACTGTAAGAAAGTCCAACAATGTCGAGCTTTATTTTTTTCATGTTATTACCCATCACACCAAAAACCTTATTTAAGCAGATTTACAGCATTATTTATGCCGCAAATCAATAGTATCTAAAAATTGTGTTACATCATTAACTCCACAATAGCAGGTTTGTTGAGAGATACATGATAAATTTAAAAATCATGCTTAAACAACGTAACAGACTAATATAAGGTTGATGCAATAGCTGCCAAACACTACATTTGTAACAGCCGTCCGGCTTATTCAGTTATTAATTTACCGGGGCTTGGCACAAAAATAATTAAAAAATACATAGTTTAAAATGCAGACAGACCGCTTACATAAACTGCTCGAATTCTTAGAGAGCGAACCTAATGATGAGTTTCTGCAATATGCCCTTGCAACCGAGTACCTGCGCTTGAACGAGGTAGATAAAGCCTTGCAATATTTTGAAAACCTGGTTGCAAACCACCCTAATTACACGGGCACATATTACCATTTAGGAAAATTATACGAAACCTTACAACGTAAGGACGAGGCCTTAAAGATATATCAGCAAGGGATGACCATCACCCGGCAAAAGCGTGATAATCATGCCTTATCTGAACTGCAATCGGCTTATAACCAAGCTGCAGGCTTATACGATGATGATGACGAAGACTATTAATTTGTAAATATGAAGGCTCTGCAAATTTGAAATTGCACATAAGACTAAGAATTGACTAAGCTACAATTACTCTTCTTGCGCGATGCCCTGGTGTACACTTTCACAACATTTGGAGGTCCGCAGGCGCACGTGGCAATTTTACTGCGCGAATTTGTGGAGAAGCGCGGCTATATTACCGAGTCGGAATTGATGGAGTTGAATGCGTTGTCGCAGGTACTACCCGGCCCTTCATCCACCCAAACGCTCATTGGTATAGCCTGGAAGGTAGGAGGTTTAAGGCTGGCTATTATCACCTTTTTCATTTGGGTTATACCATCGGCAGCTATTATGTGTGTAGCGGCCATTAGTTACAAAACGTTTGCTTCCAGCGGTAAAACCGAAGCAGTTTTGCGGTTTATTCGCCCGGCGGCAGTAGGAATAGTAGCTTATGCAGCGGTTACTTTTGCGCAAAAGTTCATCAAAACCAAGGTAAGTGCTTATCTTTCCATAGGCTCATTAGTGGCGACACTCATTTTGCAAAATCCTTATGCATTCCCGATACTTATTTTGCTGGGTGGCATAATTTCTTCGGCGCTGGAAACACAGCCCACCGAAGACGCTTTAAGAACCAGGCTGTATGCTAATGTAAACCCCAAAAAAGTAGGTTATTTTATTGGTATTTTATTATTTTTTGCAGCTTTAGGCGCTTTGATCAACCGTACATCTCCTTTTAGTTTACCGGTGCGTTTATTTGAGAATTTTTACCGCAACGGCATCCTTATTTTTGGGGGAGGGCAGGTGCTGGTACCACTCATGTACACCGAATTTGTTGAGTTAAAGCACTACCTTACCAATGCCGAGTTTTTATCAGGTTATGCATTACAACAGGCGCTGCCGGGGCCTACCTTTTCATTTACTTCATTTGTTGGTGCCATAACATTGGGCAATAGGGGATATGGTGTAGCCGGACAAATCATAGGTAGCTTAGTAGCTGTAATTGGCATTAATTTACCGGGCTTAATTTTGATCCTTTTCATTGTTCCATTTTGGGAAGATTTGAAAAAGATAACCCGCATTCGTAACTCATTAAGCGGTATTAATGCGGTGGCTGTAGGTTTTATGGCTACGGCGTTTATTTTGCTGGTAGCACCATTTGGCACCAATTGGATGGCTTACCTTATTATGGCCGGTGCGTTCTGCCTTTTATACTTCACTAAAATAAAAACGCCCATCGTGATTTTGATAGGCGTAGTGTTAGGACTAATATTTTAAGTTTATCAATGTAATTTCGAGTGATGATGAGAAATCTTGTTCAAAACGGCTCGGTAGTCAACCCGTCTTGCTAAACAAGATCTCTCACTGTCGTTCGAGATGACAAATGACGAAAAATTTTATACATTACTTCATTAAAAAGGCGGCTCATCTTCCATATCATCCATACGCGACGGGCGGATGATGATATTGCCTGGATTGCTGTCGAAGCCTTGGGATGGGCCTAAGCCCGCAAAAGCGCCTCCACCACCAGATGGGGGCATGTAGCTGTCCATGCTGGTTTCCAAATCTGTAAACTTCACATATTTACCCACAAATTTCAGGCGTACGGTTCCGGTTTCGCCGTTACGGTGCTTGGCTATAATAACCTCGCCTACACCTTTGGTTGGGTTGTTATCCTCGTCAAATTCTAAGCCGTAATATTCAGGCCGGTATAAGAAAAGCACCATATCCGCATCCTGCTCAATAGAACCCGATTCACGTAAATCTGAAAGCATTGGTCTTTTAGAACCACCCGGTCGGCTCTCCACAGCTCGACTTAATTGCGATAGCGCAATAACCGGCACTTGTAATTCTTTAGCTACCATTTTTAAGGCACGCGATATACTACCAATTTCCTGCTCACGGTTACCGCCTTTGCCATCCGCTTTACCTGTCATCAGCTGTAAGTAGTCAATAATGATCAACTGAATATCGTGCTGCGATTTTAAACGGCGGCACTTGGCCCTGAACTCGAAAATATTTAAGCCGGGAGTATCATCAATAATTAAAGGCGCGGCCTCCAGGCGACCAATTTTAGAGTGGATCTGCTGCCATTCCCATTCCTCCATTTTACCTTTACGAATCTTTTCCTGCTCAATTTCGGCTTCACCGGAAATCAAACGATTAACCAACTGTACCGACGACATCTCTAACGAGAAAACCACCACAGGTTTATTAAAATCTACCGCGGCATTACGGGCGCAGGTTAGTACGAAAGCCGTTTTACCCATAGCCGGACGAGCCGCAATAATGACCAAGTCAGATTTTTGCCAGCCCGAGGTCATGCGGTCCAGATCAGTAAAGCCCGTACCAATACCCGTTAAGCCGTCGGTTTTATCTTTCAGCGCTTCAATTTCTTTCAGCGTTTCCTGCATCAGGTCGTCCATCTTGCGCGAATCGCGACGTAGGTTATTCTGAGCAATATCAAAAAGGTTCTTTTCGGCCTTGTCCAATAATTCCAAAATATCGGTCGTGTCCTCATAAGCTATATTAATAACCTCGGTAGAAATACGGATCAGTTCGCGCTGAATAAATTTCTGAATGATGATACGCGCGTGATATTCAATGTTAGCTGCCGAAGCTACACGATTGGTAAGTTCGGTTATATAAAATGCGCCGCCTACCATTTCCAGTTCACCCTGCATACGCAGTTGGGCGGTCACAGTAAGGATATCAACCGGCGATGTTTTTTCGAACAATACCCGTATGGCGTTAAATATTTTCTGGTGGCTTTCTACATAGAAAACCTCTGGTTTAAGTACGTCAATTACAGATGATAATGCATCTTTTTCGAGCATTAAAGCCCCTAAAACGGCCTCTTCAAGGTCGCGGGCCTGTGGGGGGAGTTTGCCTGCGGTAATTGCAGGACTGGTATAGCTTTTAGTACGTCGTTCGTTATTGGTTCGGTTATTATTCTCAAAAATCATCGTCAACAAAAATATACAAATTACCACTTCATCTCACCAACACATTACCAGGAATTACCAACGCTGCATGTTTAAAAGTATTTAACAGCATAGTGTTTAATAATCCCGATTCTTATTTGTATAAGCCGAATTGCAGATATAAAGATAAGCCTAATCAAGCTAATTATGCGTACTTTTGCTGCCTTATTTTAAATGAATGAACGGCAGTTACCCACCCAGGCGCAATAATAATAACAACCAATTTGTATTTGGAATTCGCGCTATTATTGAAGCCATTACATCGGGCAAAGAAGTTGAAACTTTATATATACAACGTGGGTTAACCGGCGATCTATATCAGGAACTGAAAAAAGTGGTGGCTGAGTATGAGATTTCGGCACAATACGTACCTGTTGAAAAACTGGATCGCATGACTCCAAAAAATCATCAGGGTGCGGTAGCTGTTATTTCACCAATCACTTATCATAAAATCGAAAATATTATTCCCGAGATATATGAAAAGGGAGAGGTGCCGTTAATTTTGGTGCTTGATAGTGTTACCGACGTAAGAAATATGGGTGCAATTGCCCGTACGGCAGAGTGCGCCGGTGTACATGCCATTGTTGTACCGGGTAAGGGTTCGGCTCAAATTAATGCCGATGCGGTGAAAACTTCGGCTGGGGCCTTATACAAGATACCCGTTTGCCGTCATGATAATTTTGTGCAAACCGTTAAATTCTTACAGGAATCGGGTTTGCAAATTGTGTGCTGTACCGAGAAAACGAATGATTATATTTATAAACCCGATTATACCGCACCCACCGCTATTGTAATGGGTTCTGAAGATGAGGGAATTCGTAATGAATTAATTCGTACTGCCGATTACCTGGCTAAAATACCCATGTTCGGTGAAATTGAGTCGTTAAACGTTTCGGTTTCGGCAGGGGTTATTTTGTATGAGGCAATAAGGCAGCGACAATAATTAGTTATTAAGTTGATTAAGTTATTAGGTTGATTGCGCTTAACCTCAAACCAATAACTTAATCTAATTTAATAACTAAACACTAAATATACTTCGTTCCAAACTTTTGCTTCACATCAGCTACTACTTGCTTCACATTTTGCTCGTCTTCTTTAGGGCAAATAAGCAATGTGTTGTTTGATTCAACTACAATGTAGTCGTGCAAGCCTTTAATGATCACCAGTTTTTCACCCGGTACGTTTACCATACAATTAGATGAATCGTACATGATCACCTTTTCGGCAGGGATAACAGCATTACCTACATAGTCCTTATCGGCCAGTTGATATACCGAAGCCCAGGTGCCTAAATCGCTCCATCCAAATTCTGACGGAAGTACGTAAACGTTGTCGGCTTTTTCCATAATACCATAATCTATAGAGATGTTGGTACAGCGCTGGTAAGCATTGTGTACGTGTGGTTTTTCATCGGCACTATTGTAAACACTGCGTGCTTCGGCAAATATCTCATGCATATCGGGCAGGTATTTGTCAAATGCGCTTACTATAGCCTTAACCGACCATACAAAAATACCGGCGTTCCACAAGAAATCGCCGCTTTGAATAAAGGTTTTGGCAATATCAAGCGTTGGTTTCTCGGTAAACGTTTTCACCTTATGAAACTTTTCATCAATTACGTTATCGTTATATTGGATGTATCCGTAACCGGTATCGGGGCGCGAAGGCATAATACCCAGGGTAACCAGGCAAGAATGATCTGCTGCTGTTTTTAACGATGCTTCTATGGAGTTCACAAAACCGGCTTCGTCCATAATCAGGTGATCTGATGGTGCCACTACGATAACTGCATCGGGGTTAAGGCTTTCTATTTTGTAGCAACCGTATGCCACACAAGGAGCAGTATTACGCATAACCGGCTCAGTAAGTATCTGTGCATCGGTCATGTCTGGTATTTGTGTTTTAACTAAATCGGTATAGATCTCGTTGGTAACAACGAAAATATTTTCTTTAGGACAAATCTTTAAAAAGCGATCATAAGTATGTTGGATCAACGTTTTTCCGGTACCAAGAATATCTATGAATTGTTTGGGGTGAGCGGTGCGGCTAATAGGCCAAAAGCGGCTTCCGATACCACCAGCCATGATGATGGCATAATAGTTTTTATTCATATAAAGTATAGTATGTGATGAAGTTACGACACACGGCCAAAATTGTAAAAAATTATTGGCTTTTATAATAAATTTTAGGTATATTTAGTTATTAAACAACAAAGTTAATAAATGCCTAACATCATCTGAGTTCAATATTTTGATCTCAAACGGGCTGATGTTTGTAATTTTTTGTTATTTTGAATATAAAAGCAAATACTTCATATTTTTCTAACATAAATAATGATTGAAACAAAAAAGTCGCTTTTTGATAACCTGCAGAATTTTTTCGGTTTTGATAATTTTAAAGGGGAACAGGAAGCGATCATAACCAACATAATGGCCGGTAACGATACGTTTGTGATCATGCCCACCGGCGGCGGTAAATCCATGTGTTACCAGCTTCCGGCCTTAATGACTGAAGGTACAGCCATCGTAATTTCACCTCTTATTGCCCTGATGAAAAATCAGGTAGATCAGCTCAGAGCCTTTTGTAATTCAGACAGCGTAGCCCATTTCTTAAATTCTTCATTAACCAAGGCAGAAACTGCCAAGGTAAAAGAGGACGTGCTGGCTGGTAAAACCAAGCTATTATACGTAGCCCCCGAATCGTTAACCAAACAGGATAATATTGATTTTTTGCGATTGAATAAACTGTCGTTCGTGGCGGTAGATGAAGCGCATTGTATTTCAGAATGGGGTCATGATTTTCGTCCTGAATACCGCAAGATACGCCAGGTGATAACTAACCTGGGCGAAAACATTCCCATTATCGCGTTAACGGCTACGGCCACGCCTAAAGTGCAGCACGATATACAGAAGAACCTGCAAATGAACAATGCAACGATTTACAAATCATCGTTCAACCGTTCAAACCTTTTTTACGAAGTACGTGCCAAGCGTAACGTGCTTAAAGAGATCGTCAGGTTTATTAAGCAACATCAGGGAAAATCGGGTATTGTATATTGCCTTAGCCGTAAAAAGGTAGAGGAAGTTGCGGAGGCGCTAAAATTGAATGGTGTTAAGGCATTGCCTTATCATGCAGGCTTAGATGCTAAGGTACGGGCCGATACGCAGGATAAATTCCTGATGGAAGATGCCGATGTAATTGTAGCAACTATTGCTTTTGGTATGGGGATAGACAAACCCGATGTACGTTATGTGATACACCACGACGTACCCAAAAGTATGGAAGGTTACTACCAGGAAACAGGCCGTGCCGGTCGTGATGGTGGCGAAGGTATCTGTGTGGCTTTCTACTCTGAAAAAGATGTAGATAAACTGCAGAAGTTCATGAAAGACAAGCCGGTGTCGGAACGGGAAATTGGTACCCAGATATTAAAAGAAGTAATTGATTATGCCGAATCGGCCGTGTGTCGCCGTAAGCAGATCTTGCATTATTTTGGTGAAGACTATGATGCATCAAACTGTAACTGCATGTGCGATAACTGCGCAGGCGACCGTACATTTTTCGATGCCGAAGCACAGTTACACCGTGCATTAAGTTTAATAAAGAAGTTAGGCGATAAGTTTGATGACCATCATATTGTAAGCGTATTGATGGGACAGCACAACCCTAATGTGCATCATTACGAGCACCATTTGCTGGATGTGTTTGGTTCGGGTAGCGAAGAAACAGGTAACTTGTGGAATTCCTTGTTACGCCAGGCTTTGTTAGACAACTTCCTTTCAAAAGATATTGACAACTACGGCTTGTTAAAGCTGACCGAAAAAGGGCATGATTTTTTAGATAATCCGTACAGCATTAAGTTTGTATTGAACAAGCCGATGGAATCTGCCGATGATGACGATTCGGAAGACGGACCTAAGCAGGGTGGAAGCGCTTTAGATACGCAGCTATTGCAAATGCTGAAAGACTTGCGCAAAAAAGTTGCCAAGCAAAAGAATTTGCCGCCGTTTGTGGTGTTCCAGGATCCATCACTCGAAGAAATGTGTACGCACTACCCGGTAAACACCGAAGAGCTAAAGCAAATTTCGGGTGTGGGCGCCGGTAAGGCTACTAAGTTTGGTGCTCCCTTCATCGAACTGATTAAGAAGTATGTAGAGGATAACGATATTGACCGTCCGGTTGATATGGTGATCAAAAGCGCGGCTAATAAGTCGGCCCTTAAAGTTTACATCATTCAAAATATCGATCGCCATTTAAATTTAGAAGATATTGCTGCTTCTAAAGGACTTACCTATGAGGAAATTTTGCACGAAATTGAGATCATTGTAAATTCAGGTACTAAACTCAATCTTAACTACTACATTGATGAGGTAATTGATGAGGATAAGCAGGACGAAGTTTACGATTATTTCCGTACCGCCGAGGTTGATTCTATAGATGATGCACTGATGGACTTAGGTGTGAATGATTACACCCGCGAGGAAGTACAGTTGATGCGCATTAAGTTTTTCTCTGAATTAGGAAATTAATTTCAACATCGATATTTGTAAAAGGAATCCAAAATTGGGTTCCTTTTTTTGTATAATTTGCAGTTACAAACCAATGTAACCTAGTACAATATACAAATGCTGCAAAGTTATATACAAAAGAAGTTACTGCTACACCTTGCAATACTTGTTTGTTTAATTATCGGCAAACCCGGCGTTACGATTGCTCAATCAGCAAACGTATTATCAAATACCATACAGCGTAAGCTATCTTTATACCAGCAAAAGCATCCGGCATCACTGTTATTTGTGCATTTTGATAAAACGCTTTACAGTGGTAACGAAAATGTTTGGTTTACAGCCTACCTGCTTAATTGCAATACGCCGCAATTGCATCATACGTTGTCTATAAGTCTGATCAATGATACTGATCACGCCGTGGTGATGGAAGAAAGGTTTTTAATGCGCGAAGGTATTGGCTTCGGTAATCTTTTCTTGCCCGACTCTGTACCACAGGGTAATTACACTTTCATGGTATACACAAACCGTATGGTTAACCAAAAGCCTGAAGTGTTTTTTACCCAGCCAGTTACTATAAAAACAACCGCCCAGCCAGACTTTAAAGCCATACTATCGTTAAAAGACACCTCTTCGATCATAACGGGTATAAGCAGGGATGTACTGGTGAACGTAAACGGAACCGATTATTTACCAATTGCTAACGCTACGATTAACTATTCCCTCATAGGAAATGACACGTTAATCACCCGAGGCAAGGCAAAGACCGACAAGGCCGGGCAATACACGATTAAGGTGCCGGTGGACAAACGTGCTGTAAAGGTTCAGATTAAGAATAAGCTGTCGAGCCAATATCTGCATATAATTATTCCACAAGTTAACAAGCATTTAAAAGTAAGATTTTACCCAGAGGGAGGCAGCTTGGTTAATAATTTATTATCGCAGGTGGGTTGGGAAATCAAAAATAGTGAAGGTCAACCTATACGTGCAACCGGCGTAATTTATTGCAACAATAAACCCGGCGATACCATAGAAACGGATAGCTACGGCATGGGCAGGTTTTTGCTAAGGCCTGTAGCCAACGCTATTTATAAGATTAAACTTCTTAACTACCCTGCACTTAGTGACACCGCTTACCAATTACCTAAGTCGTTGCCGCAGGGTTTGGTTATGAATATGTTTAAAGCTGTAGTTAACGACACCCTGAATTTACAGCTAAGTAGTAGCTATAATGGCATAGTCTACTTACATATACATGATTACCAGCAACACTTCTCTACTGTACCCGTACAGGTGAATGTTGCGTATCCCCGGAAAGTTAAGGTGGCATTGGGTCAAATTCCAAAAGGGTTAGCAGAGGTAACTCTTACCGATAGCTTCGGCCGGCCCTATGCGGAGCGCATCTTTTTCGCACATCATGATCTTAGGGAGTTGTTTTCGGTAAAAAGCAACAAAGAAACTTACAATACACGTGAAAAAGTAAGGCTGAACTTACGATTGTTTACCCAAAACGGCTTATCTAAAGTTGGTTATGTGTCTGTAGCCTGCGTGCAAGATAATCGCTTAGAACTTAAGAAAAGTAACAACATTGAGAGTTATTTGTATTTAAAAAGTGCCTTGGGTAGTTTACCCTTAAAAGAAAATTACCTTGGTTTAAATACAGATGACAAAGAATACCTTGAATGCGTGATGTTGGTTAAGGGATGGCGCAAATACTCCTGGACCGATCTACTAAAGACTAAACTGACAGATACTGCTACAAACCAAACTTCATTAACGTTTACAGGAAGGGTGAGTAAACTGGGGAAAGCACTTAAAAAGCCCATGAACTTTATGCTTCTGCGCGATTCTTCGAGTATGATCTTAACCACAAATACGGAAGGTGACCTTTCGTTTAGAAACGAAGACTTGATTAATTCGCAAGACAAGCCTCTACGGTTCATGATTAATGCCAATGACGGTTACCGCCTTAGGATCAATAACCCCTACAGCAAGCTTAATCAACAACTTGGCTATGCGTTAAAGTCTCAAAATTTTGAGCTACAGCCTACCTCTCAAAGCTCAGAAAACGTAGTGATCAAAGGGTTGGAAAAAGCAATACAGTTGAAGGCGGTAAAAGTTACATCAACTAAAGACAACTCATTATATGGTGGTCGGTTATATTTTAATAGCTGTAATGATTATGTATGCCGCTATAATGTATTTAACTGTCCTAATCATCGTTTTGAATTCGACAACAGGCCACCTACTATAGGGGCATCTTATAATGGTAGAGTATATTTAGGATGCGGAGGTAAACCAGAGGATGACTCGAATGTAAAAACATTTGCAGGAATTTATGAGTCCAAGCAATTTTACGGTTCTGATTATGCGGTGGTAAACCCGTCACAGCCCGAGTATATTTCTACTATATTCTGGCAACATTTGGTTGCTATAACGTCAGTTAAGGATAGTGAACTGTCTTTTTACACCAGTGATATTACAGGTAAGTTTCGCATTGTTGTGCAGGGCATAACCCCCAATGGTGTGGTTTATAATGAGAGTTTCATTAATGTGAAGAAACCCTGACTACTTTGCCGTTATTTTAAATTCGGTTCTCCTGTTTTTAGCACGTCCGTCTTCGGTCGCGTTAGGCGCTACGGGTAACTGCTTACCGTAGCCCTTATATTGCAATTTAATCGCTTTAGCGCCATGATTAATTAAATACTGGTAAACAGACTTAGCCCTATTCTCCGACAGTTTCTGGTTCATGACATCGTTACCTAAATTATCTGTATAGCCAGAAATTTCTATGCTTACCGTTGGATTTATAACCATAAAGTTGAGCAAATATTGCAACGCCGATTGTGATTCGGGCTTGAGGTCGAAGCGATTACTATCAAAGAAGATATTTTTCAGGATAGCTGTTTTGCCTATTTCTATAGCGTTTAATGGCACTTCAATTTTAAAGGGTGTATTGGATTTTTGGCCGGCTAATGAGAAATTTTCGGATGAAAAAAGGTAGCCATTTTTGAATATTGTTAAGCCATAATTGCGGCCTGTAACGAGTGTCACTAAAAAGTCGCCCTTTGTGGTAGAGGTCATACTTTGATAAACCGGTTGGTTGGTGGCCAGGTCGACGATTTCTACTGATGCTTCCATGGGCTTTCGGGTAGTAGCATCAATAACTGAACCGGTTACATAGGTTACCGCATGCGGACGGGCTTTTACTGGCAATTCGAACATATAAATATCGAAACCTCCGTAGCCACTCAATGTATTGGATGCAAAGTAAGCATAACCACCACTGGTGGTGATACTCATGCCATTTTCATCACCACTTGAATTGATGGGGTAGCCCATGTTCTCGGGCTTTTGCCATTTTCCGGCTTTATCTAACCGGCTTACAAACAAGTCTTTATTTCCCAAGCCGGGCCAGCCGTTTGAGCAAAAGTAAAGTGTACTATCATCAGGGTGTATAAATGGTGATTGTTCGTCGTAAGCGGTGTTTACCTTGGGTCCTAAATTCTCGGGTTCCGACCATCCTTTTTCGGTCACCCGGCATTTCCAGATATCATAACCACCGTAGCCACCCTTACGGTTGCTTACAAAATATAATGTACGCCCATCGGCACTAATAGATGGCTGCGATTCCCAGCCCGAACTGTTGATGGGTGCACTCAGGTTAAAAGGCTTGCTCCAGTCGTCTCCCTTTTTCTGTGTTATATAAATATCGCATCTACCCATACCGTCGGGGCGGTTACAGCCGGTAAAGAACAGATATTTACCGTCTTGAGATATTGATTGTGCACCTTCATTAAATTCGGCAGTGTTAATCTGCTTACTTAAATATGCGGCCTTGGTCCATTGGCCGTTAATTTTTGCACTTTTGTAAAAATCTTCGTTGTTTAAAATTTTACGGGTAAATATCAGCATGCCCTCGTCGGCAGTTGAAACCGGCAGATACTCATCATTTGCGGAATTAATTTCGGGACCCAAATTTATAGGTTTAAAAGGTACCGGTTTACTAATAGCATCCATACTAAAATCGCAGTCGGCAATTAGCTTACGGGCATAAAATCGGTTTTCGGTAGTAAGCGAAGGGTAAGTGATATATTTTTCCAGATGAATTTTTGCCTGTGTATAATCGGCAAGCGTAATTTCAAGATCTCCAAGTTTAAGGTATATACCCCGGCTAAAATCGGGACTAAGTGCAATAACCTGGCGGTAATGCTCTGCCGCTTCTTTGTACTGCGCTAATGTTTTTAACAGGTCGGCAAGTTGGGCATGGGCTTCCATGAAATTTTTATCAGCATCGAGTGCTTTTTGCAATTGCGCAACAGCGTTGGCTTTATCTTGCCGGTCTAAAAAGGCACTGGCTTTTTGATAGTAGGTTACGGCAGCGGCATTGGTGGTACTATATTGTTTAGTTTGACCACTTACTTTAAGGGTAAGCAAAAGTAAAATCCATAAACTCAAAAGTTTCATAAAAGGTGCTCGTGTCTCTAAAATAAGGTATTTACATAATCATGCAAGAAATGCTGGTATATTAAAAAGCTTAATTATTATATTTTGCAACTACTGTTAGCTATTGATTCTTTTTCGTTTGTGTAATCTAAACAATATAAGTTGAGTTATAGTTAACATACACTGCTTTTACGCAAGTAAACACTAAAAGTTTGGCAACAGTTAAGTGTTTATTACTATTAAATTAAAACTTTATCTTGCAAATATTAATTAGTATAATTACTTGCAAATCAGCCATATGAAAAAAATCAGCATTTGTGTTATTCTTATGGTAGCTTGCACACTTTCTTCATGTGTAGATATTGTAGAGCGCTATAATTTTAAGGCCAATGGTACTTGCGATGTTATCTACGACTTCGACATGAGCAAAGCTGTTGCCGTTTTACATAATTTGCTTTCTGATTCGGTGGCGGCCACTCCGCAATTTGCCATGGCTAAAGACACGGTAATGAACCTATACAGTGCCTTGCCCGATAGCACCCAAAATAAAATGAGCGAAGAGGAAGTGAAGCTTGCGCAGGGAAGCAATCTGGCCATTAATATGAACCTCAAACGTAATTTGATGAATGTGAGTATACGCCATGAAGCCAACAGCCCTTCAGAGTTGGAATACTATTTACAGCGGATGTCTAAATTAGCGAATTACGAACAGGAGGGAAGCAAGCGCGGTACGCTAAATATGTTTAATGCTCAGCAATTGATTGCCGGACAAGATTGTTATGCTTACCAGGTAACCAATACAAAATTTATACGGTTAATAGATAAGGCAAAATTTAACAAGTTTTTGAAGAAAACGCAATCTACCTTTGCCATGGCTAAAGCCATGTTGATTGAAACACCCTATAAAGTAGTGCTTAATTTTGCCCGTCCTGTAAAAAAGATAGATAATAAGAAAGCAGTTCTATCGGCCGACCGTAAGCAGGTGACTTTGAAAACCAATATGGACGAGCTCATCAAAAACCCTAATTTGATGAACATAGAAATAGATTTTTAGTAAGAATGGCATGGTATAAGGTTGCAGACGCAGCAAACCTTTCGACTTCTTTTTTAATGAAAGTAACTGCGGGTGGCAAGCAGCTTTGTTTGGTTAAAGCCGATGAAAAGCTTTATGCAGTTTCCGCAACCTGTCCGCATGCCGGAGCCGATCTAAGTAAAGGCCGGTGTGAAGAAGGAAAGTTGGTGTGCCCCTTTCACCGTTACAAATACAATTTAAGCACAGGGAGGGGCGACCTTGGTCAAAATGATTTTATACGTACTTATGCTGTGGAGCAAAGGGATGATGGTATCTATGTTGAGATAAAATCTTTTTTTGAAAATTTCAGGAATAGGTTTTAGCACATTCAAGTTGAAGAAGCTATCATTTTAAATGTTAAAAAGAATGATAGCTTCTTCAAAAATTAAACTCAACGTCTAAATTTCAGGATACACCTCACGATTAGCCGAAGCCAATGTGTTTTTAAGCAAACCAATAATGGTCATTAAACCCACACCGCCCGGAACCGGGGTAATATAGGAAGCTTTTGGAGCAACATTTTCAAAGTCAACGTCGCCATATAGCTTGTAACCTGATTTAGTTACCGTGGACGTTTCACGGTTCATGCCCACATCTACAATTACGGCACCTTCTTTTACCATATCGGCGGTGATGAAGTTTTTCTTACCAATGGCAACGATCAGGATATCGGCATCCAGTGTAAACTTCTTAATATCGGGTGTGCGGCTATGGCAAATGGTTACGGTACAGTTACCGGGCTGAGCGTTGCGAGCCATCAATATGCTCATAGGCGAGCCCACTATATTGCTGCGGCCAACTACCACGCAATGTTTTCCGGCTGTTTCAATTCCGTATTCCTTCAGCATCAACGTAATGCCGTAAGGTGTAGCAGGGATAAAGGAAGGCAAATTGCGCTGCATACGGCCTAAGTTTACCGGGTGAAAGCCGTCCACATCTTTACGGTGATCTATCTTCTCGGTTACTTTCTCAGGGTCGATGTGCTTGGGTAGCGGGAGTTGTACAATAATGCCATCAATATCGGCATCGGCGTTAAGCTCGGCTACTTTAGTAAGCAACTCAGCTTCGGTAATGGTATCTTCATAACGTACCAGACTTGATTTGAAGCCAACTTTTTCGCAGTTGCGCATTTTGCTGGCTACGTAAGTTTCGCTGCCGCCATCATGGCCTACCAACACTGCCACTAAGTGTGGCTTGCGGCCGGTTTTGGTCAGGTATTCTGCTGCTTGTTCAGCTATTTCAACTTTCAGTTTTTCAGATACGTATTTTCCGTCGAGTAGTTGCATAGGGAGAGGAAGGATTAAAAGACAAAGGACAAAAGACTTGTTTCTGCCCTTCGTCCTTCATCTATAAAAGTCAATTAATCTAATTTTAATACCGCCATAAATGCCGATTGCGGTATTTCTACGTTACCAACCTGGCGCATGCGTTTTTTACCTTTTTTCTGTTTTTCTAACAGTTTACGCTTACGGGAGATATCACCACCGTAACACTTGGCAGTTACGTCTTTACGTAAAGCCTTTACCGTTTCGCGGGCAATAATTTTAGCACCGATAGAAGCCTGTATTATAATTTCGAATTGCTGGCGGGGAATTAATTCTTTCAGCTTTTCACAGATCTTTTTACCAAAATCGTAAGAGTTACTACGGTGAATCAATGAGGATAATGCATCAACGGGTTCGCCGTTCAAACGGATATCCAAACGCACCAGATCACTTTGGCGGTAGCCTATCTGCGTATAATCGAAAGAAGCATAACCTTTAGAAATGGTCTTTAACTTATCATAAAAGTCGAACACGATCTCGCCCATAGGCATCTCGAAGATCAACTCCACCCGGTCAGATGTTAGGTATGATTGGTTTACGATAGTGCCACGCTTTTGAATACATAACGACATTACCGGGCCTACAAACTCGGCCTTGGTAATAATGTTGGCTTTAATATAAGGCTCCTCTACGTAATCAAGTTTACTTGGATCGGGCAGGTCAGAAGGGTTGTTTACCGGAAAAGGCTCCCCTTTAGTAGTATGCGCAATGTAAGATACGTTGGGAACGGTAGTAATTACCGTCATATCAAACTCGCGTTCCAAACGCTCCTGGATAATTTCCATGTGCAGCATTCCCAGGAAACCGCAACGGAAACCAAAGCCTAACGCAGCTGAAGATTCAGGTTCAAATACCAGCGAAGCATCGTTCAACTGCAATTTACCCATCGAATCGCGAAGCTCTTCGTAGTCTTCAGTATCAACCGGGTATATACCGGCAAATACCATAGGTTTCACTTCTTCAAATCCTTGTATGCCTTCTGCAGCAGGGCGTTCAATCAAAGTAATGGTATCGCCAACCTTTACTTCTTTAGCTTCTTTTATACCCGAGATAATGTAACCTACATCACCGGTTTTTATGACGTCTTTTGGTAATTGGGTAAGCTTTAAAGTACCTACCTCATCGGCAATATACTCTTTGCCGGTAGCCATAAATTTTACCTTAGTGTTCTTACGGATTTCGCCGTTCACTACTTTATAATAAGCAATAATACCGCGGAAAGAATTGAACACCGAATCGAAGATCAAGGCCTGAAGCGGCGCATCAGGGTCACCCACCGGTGCCGGAACACGTTCTATAATGGCACGTAAAATTTCTTCAATACCCATACCGGTTTTACCCGACGCGGCTAAGATCTCTTCGCGTTTACAGCCTATCAGGTCAACAATCTGGTCTTTTACTTCCTCTGGCATAGCGCCCGGAAGATCCATTTTGTTTAACACCGGAATTATCTCCAGGTCATTCTCTAAGGCCAGATAAAGGTTGGATATGGTTTGCGCCTGTATGCCTTGCGATGCATCTACGATTAACAAGGCGCCTTCGCAGGCTGCAATCGAGCGCGATACTTCATAAGAAAAATCGACGTGGCCGGGTGTATCAATTAGGTTTAAAACGTAAGGCTGACCATCCATCACGTAATCCATTTGAATGGCGTGGCTTTTAATGGTGATGCCGCGTTCACGTTCCAGGTCCATATCGTCGAGCAACTGGGCCTGCGCTTCGCGAGCGGTTATAGTTTTGGTGTATTCGAGTAAACGGTCGGCCAGGGTACTTTTACCGTGGTCAATGTGCGCTATAATACAAAAGTTACGTATGTGCTTCATTTGAAGCTGCAAAAATAGCTTTTTAAGCGGATAAATTGTAATGCTGACTATGAAATACCTAAATTCGGATAATGGCAATTTCTAAGGAGTTTACTTTGTATTTAGAGCAGCGTTTAAACGGTGTTTTAAATGTCGATTTGAAACTGAAGCACGTATCCTCGGTAAGTGGCGGCAGTATAAACGCTGCTTATTGCCTGCATACCACGGCAGGCGATTTTATGATGAAGCGTAATAACAAAGATGCCTACCCAAATATGTTTGCCTGTGAAAGCGCCGGATTAGCTACCATAAGTAAAACGCAAACTATCGCAGTACCCAAGACTATTTTGCTGGATGAATTTGAAGAAGACGATTTTTTAATTTTAGAATGGATAGAAGCAGGCAGGGCTAAGCCCGTTGCTTCAAAATTGCTGGGTCAGCAATTAGCCGCAATGCACAGGCACACAGCAAATCAGTTTGGTCTTGATACCGATAATTACATGGGCTCGTTGCCTCAAAGCAATCGTAAGCATGATGCCTGGGCAAGCTTTTTTAATGAGGAGCGACTAGAACCTATGGTTAAATTAGCCCTGAGTAAAGAACTGCTAAACTTGAAAGATGAGCAAGCATTTGAAAGATTGTATAAAGTGGTGCCGGAACTTTTTGAAGAAGAAGCTCCGGCATTATTACATGGCGATTTATGGAGCGGCAACTACTTAATTAGTGTTAATCAGAAACCTTACCTTATTGACCCAGCGGTAAGTTACGGGCACCGGGAGTTTGATATAGCCATGACCACACTGTTTGGCGGTTTCGGCCGAGAGTTTTACGAGGCCTATCAGGAAAGCTTTCCCATGGCGAACGGTTGGCAACAGCGGCTCGACTTGTGGAACTTATACCCAATATTACTACACCTGAATTTGTTTGGCGGCAGTTATTTAGCCCAAGTAAGGCAATGCTTGCAAAGGTACCTGTAAAAAGTATTAAAAAAAGATTTGGATGTTTATACTTCCGGCCGATCAAACGGTAAGCAAAGTCAACTCAACATAAAGCCTTAAAACAGTAAGCATGATTTGCTATCGCCCAGGTCTTCAAACCAATCAGCCGATTTGTTGCCAGCTTTGTTTACACTTTTACCAATCTCTAATTTAAGTAATGCGCTGTTCTCTATGGGTTGTAAAACTTCGGCTCGTTGAGCGTAGGGGAGTTCTGTGTTTAACCATATTTCCACTTGCTCGGTTGTTAGTATTACAGGCATGCGGTTATGCACTTCACCAATGATCAGGTTTGGTTCGCGTGTAATTACTGTGCAGCTCAATACGGGTTCGTCAAGGTGGGTATTGTAATCCCACAAACCAGCAAGTAGCATGAGGTTACCGTTGGCCATGCTGAAATAAAACGGTCTTTTTTCGCCGGTGCGCTCCCACTCATAAAAACCTTCAATAGCAATAATGCAATGTCTTTTGCCTAAAAGGTGCTTGTAAGCAGGCTTTATATCCATGTCTTCACTCCGGGCATTAATGGTAGTAAATTCAGGATACTCTTTACACCACGATGGAACCAGCGGCCAGTGAAAGTGGCGCAGCGTGTCGGGAGCTTTATCGGCCAGGCCAAAAATATAAGTCCCTTTAAAGGCAAATGCGTTTACATCACCATCACGAGGGGTATCACTATCTTTAACGCCAAGGCGTCGTGCCGTTTCGGTGCTGTTACTGAATTTTACCCTGCCACACATCTTAATTAACGCTAATCATACTTCTTAAATAGAACGCTTTAATTTATACATTTCTTACAACTTACGAACCTAATGTGAATTAACATTCGACATCACATCAATCTAATTTTATTTATTCAAATTTTGACTAACGGTTTACATACGCAATAATATAAAAAAACTGTTTTAACCGTTGAATGTTAAGTTTGCACTATTAAAACTATCATAATGAATACCGAAAAAGCAATTTTAGCTGGTGGATGTTTCTGGGGCGTTGAAGAATTATTCAGGCATCAGCCAGGCGTTACATCTACCGTAGTGGGCTACACCGGCGGCGATGTACCTAACGCTACGTACCGCAATCATGGTACCCATGCAGAGGGTATCGAAATCGAATTTGATCCTACTATTCTTTCTTACCGTAAACTGCTCGAGTATTTTTTCCAGATACACGACCCTACAACCCGCAACCGGCAAGGTAATGACATAGGCGCATCCTACCGTTCGGCTATTTTTTATCTAAATGAGGACCAGCAAAACATTGCCAAAGCTTTGATTGCTGAAATGGATGCTTCGGGCAAATGGCCGGGTAAAATAGTGACGGAAGTACTTCCGGCCGGCGACTTTTGGAACGCAGAAGAAGAACACCAAGATTATTTACAAAAATATCCTTATGGTTATACCTGCCACTTCGAAAGGCCCGATTGGACATTGGCGTAGGCCTTGTTTAGAACAACTTTGATTAGCTGATGGGGAAACAATCCGCTAATCTTATTTAATAACCTATCAAGTGTTAAGAAGACCTTTAGGCCTTATGTATTTTATTTGATACCCATCTTATTATATTTACAGCAAACAGTTATTACAATAAACAGTGCCCGATTAAATTTAAGTCGACCTTGGGTTGGGGAAATCGTACATGTAAATTTGAGTAAGCTTAGTGGTACTACTCACAACAATCCGCTGTGTTTGATGAAACGGTTGATACAGTAAGTAAATTTCAATTTAATCGTAAGTTTTCTTACTTAGTATTGCCATGTGTTATACCACCATAAACTCGGAAATCGGGCATATTCATAAATTTTTGTAATTAGCTTTGAATTTGTATTGATCAATTATTCCAACTACCTGCGTGTCATAAGGTTTAACTGGTTTCATTTAGCCGGTTTTTATGTGGTGATTGAGTTGTTCATGATTGCCATTGCTGTATTAGATGTATTGCAAACGAATCAATGGCAACCATTTATAACGAAAATCCTTTTAAATGCACCTTTCCTGATGTTGACTTACGGACTTATACCGATTGTTGTATTTTATGTCGTAATATTATTGTTAGATGCTATTTTTTTCGCCACCATGAACCGGAGCGCTTTATACATTGTGCTGGTTGAGTGGTGCATTATTGCACCGATCTTTATTTATTGGTCATTTGAATACAAGTACTGGTTGTGGATAGGGCTCACAGCTTCGTTTTTGGTAACACAAGTTTGGAGAAGCCGAAAGTTGGCGTTGGATTAACGACGGTTTATCGCAAGCAAGTATTTAAGCAATTATCGAATTACCAATGAAGACAAAATGTTATTATTAAGAGAAAAGAAACCCTACATATAATCCAGTTCGCTCAAATCTTTCACCGAACCAAAGCCTATAACGTCTTTTACTACCTGGCTTTCGGTAAGTTCCATGGCGCGAACGAGTTTTGTGGGGCCAAATTTGTCTTTGATTTCGTGCATGGTCTTTAAGGCAGTATGCTTTTGATCCATGTCTTCAAACAGACTATAGAGCATGTCGCCGTTATCTACAAAATCGGTTACGCCTACGCGCATGCTGGTTATGCGGGTGTTCATGATAGGTCCGGTGTTATTTAACCGTTCAAATTTTTCTATACGGATGCGTATCATTTGCATGAGGCTAACCGCATCTTGTATGGGTGTGCTAATGGTGAAGGCATCGTCCCAACGGCTATCGTCTTCGTAGCGGGCAGTAAAGCCAATGTTTTTGCAATAAAATTTGTGACGCACCATCCGTTTTTCCAGCGTGAGGCACAAGGTCATGAACAGTTGGTCTATGTAAGCGATGTTTTGCCGCTTATCGCCCGAAATTTGGCGTTGCGCCTGCATGCCACGGTAATCATGAGCCACAATATTAGTTTCAATAAAGTTAAGACGGTAGTGCCAATATATGCCTTCAATACTTTTAAACAGCGCCTTTAGCCGTTCGGGCGGGGCGTATCGCATTTGGAGCGGGTTCATAATGCCACCTCGCTCTAAACGATAAGCCATGTTGGTGCCAATGCCGGGGAGGTCTTTAAGTTTAAGCGGCTCCAGTATCTGGTCAATATTTTCAGGCGTGATCAGGAGTAATCCGCCGGTTTTCTTACCAAGATCTGAGGCCAGCTTTGCTAAAAAAGCGTTAGGAGCAATACCGATGGAGCAGCTCAGCCAGTCGCCAACTTTGTTAAAAATATCCCGGCGTATTTTTTCGGCCAATACGGTGGGATCAGGGTAAAGGTGCTCGTAGTTATTGAGGTTGATAATAGCCTCATCAATACTCTTAGGAACCACATCCTGACAGTATTCCTTAAGCACATGGATGATTTTTTTATGAAACTCGCGGTAGCGGGCCGGGTTACTTTCAATAGGGATAAGTTCGGGACAAACCTTGATGGCTTCATTTAAACGCATACCAGCTTTAAGCCCCATGGCCTTCGCTTCTTTGGAAAGAGAAATTACGCAACCAAACTGACCGGTATAAACACATACGCCAACCGGGCGGCCACGCAGCCAGTAGTTAACCTGCTGCTCACACCGTGCAAAATAGCTATCCATATCCACAAAAAGCACGCGTGCCGCTGTCCGGGCTTGAAGGGAGTTCTGATTCATGACTCAAAAATTGCTAATATAATTAGCAATTGCAACAACTTTCAGGAATTGTTGATAAGTTTTGAGGCTGAGCGGAGTAAGGAGGTAAGGAGGAGTGGGGTATTAGAGGTTTCGTAGATAACGTTACATGAGGAATTATTGTAGTACAAATGTTGATTGATTAACATTAAAAGCCAACGTTACTCCTAATAAAGAATAACGTTGACCTCAATTATGCTAATTGCAATTAATTAAATCCTGATTAGCCTTCTCTACGTTGTATAACCCCATATTGTTACCAAACGAGTTTTTGACATAAGTAAGTACCTGGGCAATTTCAATAGGGCTAAGGCCGGCCGGCGGCATTTGTCCATTAAAGGCTTTGCCCTTTACCAGTATAGGCAACTGCAATCCGTTTTGTACATAGCAGGCTAACTTGTTGCTATTGGCTTTTAAGTAAATACTATCGGTAAGCGGCGGTATCAGTGCCGCCAAGCCCTCGCCCTGGGCACCATGACAGTTTTGGCACTTGGTTTTATAGAGGTCCTGACCTGCTGTATAATAACGCATGTATTCAATCTGGTCTTCACTTTGGCACGAATACACCATGCAAATGATTGCTGTAAGCAGCATTGTTATGATGGTTGCTTTCATTGGGCTATCATGCTTTGCGGCTCATTTTGCAGTGTTTTAATATCAGCGATCAGCTTATCCGCATCTTCGGGCTTGGTGCCATCGTAAGTGCCGCGGATACGTTTCTGCTTATCTATAAGGATAAAGTAACCCGAATGTACAAACCCGCCTGCAGCTTTGCTGTCTTCCTGAACGGCCACGAGGTAGCTTTCGGCCAGTTTATAAGTCGATTCCTTTTTGCCTTGTAAAAACCACCAGGTATCACCGGTTACTCCTAATTTATCAGCATAATTCTTTAAAACCGGAACACTATCATGATTAGGATCTATGCTATGCGATAGAATTTTCACGTTTGCCGCATTCTTGAAAGTTTCGTAAACCTTAAGCATGTTACGGTGCATAATAGGGCAAATGGATGGGCAACTCGTAAAAAAGAAATCGGCTACGTAGATGCTGCCATCAAGCGATTTACGATTGATGGTTTTGCCATACTGGTTTACAAATTCAAAATCGGGAATGGTTTGGTATACCGTATCAGTTACCTGCTTGCCGTTCACCGTTTTGGTGACCGGCTCGCGGCTGCCATAAATGGGTAATACGGCATTGATTTTATCATTGAATGAGCATGAACTCCATAATAATAGAGCGCAGGCACTTAAAAGTGTAAACTTCATTTTTGATGTATCGCTATAAATTGATTGGATTGATTAACAGCAGCGGCTAATTGGTTGTTTACCTGGCGTACTTTCTTTTTCTGATCGGCAAGGTATTGCATAACTTCTTCATGGGTCTTACCTGTATAATCAGCATTGAATTGGTGCATCCAATCCTCCATAGCCTTATCAGTAGTTGTCAAATTGCTTATAATCGTATTAATATCAGTTTTTTGCAGAGGGGTGTTTGCTTTACCCATACTATCCAGTAACATCTTGTTTTTTATAGCCTGCTCACTTTTCGCCATGGCTTCGTCGTGAACTTTAATCACTTCGTTTAAAGCGTCTTTTTCCTGCTTTTTTGTGTCTGTACAGGCGCTCAGTAAAAAGGCCGATGCCATAAGAGCTATAGATAAATTTTTAAATATCTTCATTTCATTAAATGCTTAAAGAAATTAACGTTCTACTTCAACTAAGTCCATTCCGCATTTTGGACATACACCCGGTTTTTCTGATTTTACTTCCGGGTGCATTGTGCATGTATAGGTGGTTTTGCCGGTAGGTTTACTTGCCGGGTTTTGCTTGGTAGATGATTGTCCGCATGAGGCAAACACAGCCATTGAACAGATAATTATAAGTTTTTTCATGTTATTTATTTTTTAAGAAGGCGGCAAAACCAAACAAAGATACAACTAAAACACCTGCTGCTGCCAGCATGCTCACTATATCGCGTATGTTTTTACCGGCGCAGGTCATGCCAAAATATTTATGTAAAAAGATAAAAGAAAAGCCTTCGGTACGGTCTAAGCCCGCCACTTTGGTGGCTAACTTAGCCGATGAGGTTTCAACGTACCAATCTTCCTGGTTAGCGTAGCTCACCTTAACAACTGGTAGGCGTTTATTAATAAAGCCATATTCATTGGTAAATTGTTTAATGAGCTCTGTTTTAATTTGTTGATTATTATTTCCGTTATTGTTGCCGCCTCGGTAGTAGTTGCTCAAGTAAACGGCAAAATCTTGATCGCCATTGATTAACTCTTTGCCGTTCGCTGCATCGTAGTACACTATCTCTTTATTCTTCTTTTGAACCTGATAATATACTTTATTATTGAAACTGATTAGGCTTACATGCTTAATTAAACTATCAGGTAATGTAAGGCGAAGATTACTTTGTTGTAACTGATCGCGTTTTATAAGCTGCTTAAATGGTTTACTGTCAGTATGCATATTCTGTAGTTTAACCCATAAATGAAAGCCACCACTTACTATAAAGGTGAGCATTACAAACGAAACAATAAGCCCTAACTGCCTGTGGAAACGATGTATAAAACGTTTGTCTTCGCTGCCGTTGGCATTTCGTTTTTGTTGAATTTGCTTGAAGCGGTTCCAGAATAAACCGTAGACGGTGATTCCTGAAAGCAGCGAGGCCAACATCAACGTAACAACTACTAACAATACGCAAATGCGAAATTTCTCTCCTCCGGCATTTGCCAAAAATTCCCAGTTATGAAACTGCCTGAATATCCACAAAAAAGCTTTTCGGGTATTGTTATTAAATGTACCGAGCCGGCTTTGACTGGTTTCCACATAAATGTCCATACCATCGGGCCTATCAAAGCTAACTTTCCATACGGGTAGCAAGCGGTTTATGGGCTGGTAGGTGCCATCAAACGTTTTTTGTATGGTTATGCTTTTAACGGCTGATGTGGAATCTTGTGTAAAATAGCGCGCCAGGTAAGTGGCGTATTTTTGGTCACCATTGATAAGCACATTGCCGTTATTGGCGGAATAATAGGTGTAGCTGCTGTCGGCATCTAAGACCTGGTAAAAGGTCCCCTTGTCAAAATTAATTAAACCAAAATTGCGTAATCGGCTGATCTGATTTTTATCGAGCACCTCTTGTAAGGTAAGCTTGGGCGCCATTTGTTGCTGGTTAAGCGGCTTAAAAACTTCCTGCGGAATAAAAGGCCTGAACCAATTAGACATGAAAGGGTGCGATAACCCGCTGATGGTCCAAAAGATGACTGGCACCAGGCTTATTAATCCCAATATGCGATGCCATTTGTAAAAGCTACGCTTTCTTGTTTTTTCCTGTGTTTTGATCTCCATCATTAGTTTTTTGAGAATGAATAACTGATGCCGAGCGTGTAAGTACGTGGAGGTGCAGCGTTATAGGTATCTCCATACTGGTTACTTATAACCGTAGTGGCATACAGCTTATCCGTAAAGTTTAAAACGTTAAACCATATACCGGCACCTTTAAGTATATTGGATTTAAAATTGTATCCCAGGCGCAGGTTATAAATATCGTAACCACTATACGTCTTGGTATTAGCCGGATCGGTGTAGTATGAACCGATGTGTTGCCATTCGGGCGCAATTCTGAAACCAGGTAAAAAAGCAGGTTTGTAAGTGATTTCGCTGTTGGCTATCCAGGTAGGTGCATTACTCATGCGGTTGCCGTTGTAAACCATTGTAGATGTTTGTCCGTTACTGAAATTTGTGCGTAGCTCGCTATATTCTTTGTAGGTATGCAGAGCGTTTGTACCACTAAACCTTAACGTGAGTTGTTGCACAGGTAAATAGGCTACCGTATACTCAACACCTCTATGGCGGGTAGCGCCTGCATTTTGGTTCTGCGTTGTATTATCGGGCAATAGTTGACTGATAATTTCATTCCGCCCTTCTAAATCATACAAGCTAATTTCGGTATAAAGCTTGTTATTTAAAGCGCTAAACCAGCCGCCAACTTCGTAATTATTGAAGGTAGCCTGCTTAAGTGGTGTTTGCTGGCGCGAACTAAACAAGTCGCCTGTTTCGGGTGGCTGGAAACCTACGCTGTAGTTGGCGTACAAACCTTTGTGGTTACCCAAATTGTAAGTTAAGCCCAGCTTTGGCGCCACAATATTGAAATTGTTGGTTTGCTGCTGCTTGTATTTGGTATTGCTTGCAGGCAAACCGTTCGTAAAATTGTAGTGTACCCTGTCATACCTTAAACCCATCACTATGCGCAGAGGTTCAAGCGGTTTTATTTCATATTGCGCATAGGCTGCAGTATTGAACAACTTTATGCGATAGTCGTCTATATAGGTACCTATGTTGGTAAAGCTGGTATAGTAATTTTTGGTTAGATCCTTTTGTATATTTAACGATTGGGCATAAAAAGAGCTCGGACTATTATCCATGTAAACACCTGCAATAAGGCGCGAATGCAGGAAATCAAAATCAACCCGGTGCTGCGCCAATAAACCATAGCTTTGAAAGCGCTGGTCATTCACCTGTCCGTTCGAACTCATGTACTTCCCTGTATTGTCGCGCACGTCTGAAATAAAGTAACTGGGCAGTTGCGCTGTTGAATTTGCCCTGAAGAACAGCGTTACAAACGTGTTGCTCTTTTCACTCCAGTTATGTTCTAAACGCGTACTGGCCCTAAAGGCTTTTACATTGCGGTAAGTGAAGCGTTGGTTGCTGCCATAGCTGCGGCTGTAAAAACGAATACTATCTAAGCTGCCGGGTGTTTGGGTGTTTAAATAGTTATACGCAGCCGATGTAATGACCCGTGTAGAGGGACTAAAATCGTAAGTGGATTTTAGGTTAGCCGAATACTTATCAAAGTCTGAGTAATCTTGCCAGCTATCTTCTTGATGAGCAACGTAACCACCGGCGTACAAACCAAATTTACCCGATGTAAAACCAGCGTCAGCATCTACGCGCCGGTATTTGTAATTATCACCTTGCAACTGCACATTGCCGGCAAAGCCCACCGGTGGATTTTGAGTGATGAAGTTAACCGCACCTCCAATGGAATTACTGCCATATAATGATGAAGCCGGACCTTTGATCACTTCAATATCTTTTACACTATTCATATTGATCTCATATAACGAGTTGTGGTTGAAGATGCCGGTAGGCCTAATAGGTAAGCCATCTTCCATGTATAAATACAAAGCATTGTAAGTAATAGGCTGGCGTATAGCCATGGTATGTTGTTCGTTCCCCAGGTTTACCATATACACGCCGGCAACTTTATTGAGCAGTTGGTACAAAGCCGTAGCCTTGGTGTCTTGAATTTGAACTGAATTGATTTTACTGATGGCTATGGGTGCGCTGGCGCGCGATTGTCCTTCGCGACTGGCCGAAATGACAACGGGCTGCAAATCTACTGATGAAGGGGAAAGACTGATATTGATTGGACCCGTTGCGCTGCTTGCATCATAAATTAAGGCATTGTAGCCCATCATAAAAATTCGAAGTTTGCCGGTATTTTGCAGGTTAAAACGGCCTTTGCGGTCGGTGGTGGTAACGGCTTTAAATGTACTGTCGGCACTGCTAACAGTAACACCCGGTAGCGGTTCGTGGGTTATGGCATCGGTAACGGTGCCTTGTATCATATTTTGCCCGTAAATAGTGAACGGGAATAGTAGAAGGAGCAATAAAATTTTTTGCATATAAAAATGAAGGCATAGTGCCTGCTTTTACGGTGAGGTAATTAAACTTTGAATTTGATTTATTGAGGAAATATTGATGCCCGAATTATTCCGGCCAAATACTTTAGAAGTTACAGATATGCATTGCTATTGTGATAATTTGCAATCACGAATTTTTGCAGCACTGAAAAGCAACTTAGTCAGACGTTCGAAGCAAGCGCATTCATCAATAATCAGCTAACGAATTCAGCTAAATTTTATGAAAACGAATAACCGCGTCAGAACACCTCAATAAAAAAGTAAGAATAGAAAGTTAGGCAAGCCGGGGAGGGCGTAGTAAAGATTTACCTACTTGCTGAGGTTGCATAAGGAGGTAATTTTCGGAGAAAAGCTGCAATAGTTGCGCGTGAAACTTAAAAGCGAAAGCTGTGGGAAAACAGGCATCCTGGAAAAGATTTTTTTGAACCTGGCGCTCGGCACTCCGTTCCTTTTCTTCGGCCTGCTTAATTTTTTTCATTAAGTAGCAGCGGCCATTACAGTTAAGCCATGGTTTATCACGGTTTTCGCAAAGTTTTTCGGCAATGTACTTTTGATTCACCTCAAAGCCCGCATAGATAAACAGCCGCGTGAAATTAGCGATTATCATAAAGCAAATGAGCAGTAAGGCTACAGAGCGTTTAAACATTGGCGCAAAACTAATACTTAGTATTCAAATGCCCATATTTTATTGTTGTGTTTGTTGGCGTACGTAAAAAATATAGTCGGTAACAAGCAATTGTTCTACACCGGCTAACTTAAGGTACTGGCCAATTTGCGCCCGGTGATGGGTGCCATGATTAATAAGGTGGGCTAAAATATCAGATAGTGTATCGTTCATGGTTTCGCCTTTCATGTTTTGATAATTTATGATTCGCTTAAAGTCATCATCAGTTAAGCTACTTACATATGCAACCCATGCCTGGTGTCCTTCTTCAATAAGGTATTTAAATTGTGCAGCTTGCCAATCTGGCCACAAGGCATCGGAGGGAGGCGGCAGTTCTTTGCAGCGCAATAACCACCTTTGCTTAGCTGATATGATATGCGCCATCAGTCCAACAGCATTTTGCGGTTCATTCGCAGAAAACAATAGGTCTGTAAGCTGTAGATTTGAGTATTTGTCGTAATTAAGCAGTTTAAGAAAATAATCTTTCATGGTAAGGGATTGTAAAACAAATATAGTCAGCAAAATCAGAATGCAATTGATCAGCAATTTATTTCATACACCATTAGCTATACTAATATGTAAAGCTTAATTTTAAGCCCTTAATTTAATTGATTTTAGGCGTGCTTAAAGCATGTCGCTTTATATATTACGCCATGTTCTCAAAAGCCAGCATAGACCGGTTTAATCAACTGGAAACTCCTTTCTACTATTACGATCTCAACCTTTTACAGCAAACTGTAACAGAGTGCCAAAATGCGGCATCGGCCTATGGCTACCATGTCCATTATGCTTTGAAAGCTAACTTTAATACCCGTGTGTTGCAAACCGTACAGGCTGCCGGTATGGGGGCCGACTGCGTTAGCGGTAATGAAGTGAAGGCTGCTATTGCCCATGGTTTTGATAAAGGTAAGGTGGTATTTGCTGGTGTAGGTAAATCGGACCGTGAAATTAATGCTGCCTTGGATGCCGATATTTTTTGCTTTAATGTAGAATCGGTGCAGGAACTGCTGGTAATCAACGACCTGGCGGGTGCTAAAGGTAAAACTGCAAGAGTGGCCATTCGTATTAATCCAAACGTTGATGCGCATACCCACCACTATATTACCACTGGGCTTGAGGAAAACAAATTTGGTATTAATACCTGGCAATTAGAAGATGTAGTATTTACCCTCCGTAATTGTGCTAATTTGGAGTTTACAGGCATCCACTTTCATGTGGGTTCGCAAATAACCAACCTCGATGTTTTTAAAAAGTTATGCGAAAAGGTGAATGAACTGCACAATTGGTTCGAACATCAAAATATGCCCATCAAAGTTTTAAACGTAGGCGGGGGGTTAGGCGTAGATTACTATAACCCGGATGAAAACCCGGTTTGCGACTTTGAAAGCTACTTCAAAATATTTGCCGACAACCTGACCGTTAAAGAAGGGCAGGAGGTTCATTTTGAATTGGGCCGGGCGTTAGTGGCGCAAAGTGCCTCTCTTATTTCGCGAGTACTGTATGTTAAGAATGGGCAGAAAAAGAACTTCTTAGTACTTGATGCCGGGATGACAGAATTAATCAGGCCTATGTTGTATCAGGCTTATCATCATATTGAAAACCTTACAAAACAAGAATTGGTATCTAATGCCACCATCAACTATGATGTTGTTGGTCCTATTTGCGAAAGTACCGATTGTTTCCGCACCGATCTGGCACTGCCCGAGTCGCACCGGGGCGATTTAATTGCCATCAGAACAGCTGGTGCTTATGGTGAGGTGATGGCATCGGGTTATAATCTGCGCGACAGGGTGCAAAGTGTATACCTTGAGCAGGAGCAGTTGCAGGTTTCTGAAATATAATACTAAGTTAATTATAACTTCATATACTAACCGTAGCTTGGTTTAAACAAGTTACGGTTATGAAAGTATTACATGTTATTGAAACGCTGCTGGTGAACATGAAAGACTGGTTAATGCTGCGCAGCTTCAGATCGTCTTTTATCCATTGATGGATAATTGCAAATATTATTGCTCGAATCCATTTAATTTGAACAATTTGTCCCCGGCTTAGTTGGGCATATATAAATGGATATTCATCACGATACGGCTTTTAAGAAGCAAGATTTTGGCAACGATTTTTATTGGGGCGTTTCTACCGCTGCGTTTCAAACCGAAGGTGCCTGGAATGCCGACGGCAAAGGTTTATCCATTTGGGATACCTTCACCCAGAGAAAAGGTAAAGTACACGAAAATCAAAATGCTTTTACCGCCTGCGATTTTTATAATCGCTATGAGCAGGACATTGATTTAATTAAGCAACTTAATATCTTCAACTTTCGCTTCTCTATTTCCTGGTCGCGCATACTGCCCGATGGTACCGGCACTGTTAACCAGGCAGGCATAGATTATTATAACCGCGTTATTAACTACTGTTTAAAGCAGGGAATAGAACCCTGGTTAACAGTTTATCATTGGGACTTGCCCCAGGCTTTAGAAAATAAAGGCGGATGGGCAAATCGCGATTCTATAGAATGGTTCACTAACTTCACCGGCATTTGCGCTAAGAGCTTTGGCGACCGTGTTAAACACTGGATGGTTATGAACGAGCCGGCTGTGTTTACCGGTGCAGGTTACTTTTTAGGCATACATGCGCCTGGCCGTACGGGCTTAAAAAGCTTTTTGCCAACTGTTCACCATGTTACGCTCAGTATAGCTGAGGGTGCACGCACCTTGCGAAACTTATTGCCTCAAGCACATATAGGCACCACTTTCTCCTGTTCTTACATTGAACCTTACAGCACGAAACTTAACGATATAGCAGCGGCCAAACGAGCCGACGTACTCATTAACCGTTTATTTGTGGAGCCTCTTTTAGGTTTAGGCTATCCGACGGCAGATTTACCTGTACTGCAAAAGCTTAACAAATACATACAGGAGGGCGACGAACAGAAACTGGCTTTTGATTTTGACTTTATAGGCATTCAAAATTATACCCGCGAAATTGTACAATCGTCCTTTTTTACACCTTATATCGGAGCTAAACTTGTTGAAGCTAAAACCCGTAATGTTCCTTTGACAGAGATGGGATGGGAAGTATACCCGCAAGCCATGTATGAAGTGATCAAAAAATTCAGTGCTTACACTAATGTGAAAAATATCTATATCACTGAAAATGGCTCTGCTTTTAAAGATACGATAGATAATGGTGTTATAAATGATGCATTGAGAATTCAATACATGCAGGATAATTTGGAACAAATGTTAAAGGCAAAGCAGGAGGGATGCCCCGTAAATGGTTACTTTGTGTGGACGCTTACTGATAATTTTGAATGGGCCGAGGGTTACCGTCCACGGTTTGGCTTAGTGCATATTAACTTTGATACGCAGCAGCGTCTTATCAAAAATTCAGGTCATTGGTATAAAGAGTTTTTAAGGTAAGCTATGCAGTTTTGGTTACCTTATAGAGCTTTACGTGAAAGGTAGTTCCTTTTTGCTGCTCGCTTTCAAACCAAATGTTTCCGCCGTGTAACTCTATAATGTGGCGGCAGATAGACAGGCCCAAGCCAAAAGATTTTTCGCCTAAGGTACCCGGACGTTTGGCTTCGGTAAACATGTTAAATACCGTTGCCTTCACCTCCTCGGGTATACCAATACCATGATCTTTTACAGTAATTTCTATGTCTTCCCCCATTTTGATTAAGCTAACCTGTATTTCGGCACCTACGGGGCTAAATTTGATGGCGTTACTGATAAGGTTGCTTACCACCCTCCAAATCTTTTCGCGACTAAGCAGCGTCTCTTCCGGTTTATCCAACACGTTAAGCTTTATTTCCTGGTTTTTTTCGGCAGCCTTAAAACGCAGTAGCTCTACGCTATTGGTTATAACAGCGTTTATTTCAACCCAATCTTTCTGTATAACATCTTGATTGGTATTGGTAGCCTCCAATATCTCGTTAATAAGCTCCAAAGAGTTATAGGCGGTATCTTTAATTAAACTCAAATAGGTTTGTTGATCTGGCGTACAACTTTCTTCTTCAATCACCGTGCTCGAAAGCGCCGCAATACCGCCGATCGGATTTCTCAGGTCATGCGCAACAGTGCGCAGAATACGGTCTTTTTCCTGGCTGCTCATCTCCAGTTTTTGCATGGTCTTCTCGAGGTCAATATTTTTAAAATGGATCTCCCGGTTCAACTCGCTCATGGTATTCAATATCTTTTTACTTTTTAATCCGTTGGAGTAAATAAGCAGCAAAATAATGACAGCCATGATGAAAAAAACCACTGCAACAATCAGGTATAAGTTTTTCAACTCGTTGGTTTTCTTTAACTGGTTAAATTCATAATCGCGTTCAAAACGTTTTAGCTGGCCGGTAATATCGGTGGTTTTAAGTGCCAGCATTTTTTTATTAATAGTGTCTTTTAGCGTATTGTATCTTCTTAAATAAGTTATAGCCTCGGGCAACTGGTTCTTTCGCTGATGGTAGCTGGCCATCAACCGGCTCCATTCAGCAGCGGCATCGTCGTTCTTAATGGTTTTTAACTGCAGTTCTATGTTATTAAGTACCAATAACATAGAATCAACTTGCAATTGCTTTTCATATAATTGCACCAGTTTGAGTTCAGACAGCACTGCATCGTTGTTATCAAATCCCTTTTGCGAATTAATGGCAATGCTTTGTTTAAGAAGCACTTTTGCCTGGTTCAGCTGTTTTCTTTTAATAAATACCGAGGCTTTATTGCCATATACTACACCTCTGGCAGCGCTTAGTAAACTATCTGCAACTATAAATTTTTTAGGTGGGTTATTAATATAGTCGAGCGCTTTGTCAAAATAAAGCTGAGCACTATCTAATTCGTTTATATTATTGTAACTAATCCCCACATTATTTAACACCTCTTGTCCGCGATAAAAAACGCGGAAATTTATTTCGCAGGTTCCAAGTTCGTCGAAGCTTGTTCTGAAATAGCCGGCAGCCATACGGTAATGCTCTTGCTTATACAAAATCATTCCCATGTGGTAGCTATAGTCGCTCAAAAGGCAATTTTGTAATTTTTTGCTTTGGCTACTGGCTATTTTACCCTGGTAATAATTTAAGTAAGCTTCGTTATACTTATTTTCCCTAAATAACGCATCTCCCTTGTAAAACTTAGCCAACCCGTAGGTAGATGCATGATCTTCCTGATTGCTAGCTTTTTTGGCAAGCTCAAGTAACTGATCGGCATAGTATATAGCTTTTCGGTTGTCTTGCTTAATGTGGAAATAATAATTGTAATGAATAGTAAGGTTAGTGGCTCTTTGATTATAAGTTAGGTTTTCGAACCTGGAACTAACTGAGTTTAAATACTGAACAGCTTTACTTTGGCGGCCACTATCAAAAAGGTGGTTTGCCGAATCTAAAACGGTGTTGTAAGCTGCTTCTGCGGCGGGGGATTTACTGATGTTTTGGCGGCACGAACTTGCAACGCTAATTAACAGAATTATTAAAGTAGCCCGTAAACACTGCGCCGTAGAAGGTAATATACGATAGTAATGAAATCGCATTTAGATTAATTAGTTCCACAATATTAAACTTATTCATGAAAAAAAATCTCTAGTTTAAGATAAATTATCAAAAATACTTTTACAAGTATTCACCGCTTGCGTTTTTCGCCTTAACTTTGGCATCCTGTAAATCATGCTCAACACGTTTTATGATTAAAGTTAGCTTATACGGTGCCGAGTTTTTTGCACGTCACGGATTTTATAAAGAAGAACAAATACTTGGCAACTACTTTGTGGTAAATGTAGAAGCTTGCTTTGAACCGAAGTCAGTGAATATCAATGATGATTTGAACAATACGCTGAACTACGAGCGTTTGTACGAGATAGCCCAATCGGCAATGAAGATTCCGAAACAGTTGCTCGAAACTGTTGCACAGGGCATTGCCGATGACATTATTTTACAGTTTCCTTACATAAATACCTTGGAAGTAGAGGTAAAAAAATTAAATCCTCCGCTCAAAGGTAAAGTTGCTGCCTCGGGTATAACGGTTTATATAACCAACAATTAATTAGTGTTGGTTATAAGGCCCGGCTCATCATATTCAATCATACGCTGTCTCTCACGTAAAGGAATAGGTACCGATTTATAGTTTTTGTAATCGTAGCTAATGCAAACCGATTTTCCGGTAGTACATATCTCTTCACCCTCGGGTGTCATTTTTACAAGCACATACATCACGTCAAAGCTGCTGTTACCAATGCGCGATGTGCGCAGGTAGCAGGCAATTTGATCATTAACGGTCATAGGTTTAAGGTAATTTACTTCAGATCTGCCTAATATAACACCGCAATTTTCCCAATCCCACTCTACAATTTCTTTCCAATAGCTCAAACGGGCAATCTCAAAGTAGGTAAGATATATGGTGTTGCTTACATTTCCGTAGGCATCAATATCTGAAAAACGGATAGGGATAAATGTTCTGTATTTGTAATTAGCTAAATTTTCAGTCATTAGATGTCAGATTGTCTGATGTGATTTATATTTTGCGACACAATGTCATTGTAAATATAGAAATACCACATTGGTATAACGCTTGTACATATCTCAACGAAAATAAATAAAAGAAACTTTTTGGAGGATATAAAAATGACTTTAGTGAAATTTAACAACGGACAAAGAAGAAACACTGCAGGCCCACGCTTTATTGACGTGTTTGATTCAATTTTGAATGACCAGTTTGTAAACCGTGCGACTGTAAATAAGACCCCTGCCGTAAACATTTTAGAAACAGAAACCGGCTTTGATATTGAGTTGGCAGCTCCGGGTTTAAAGAAAGAAGATTTTAAAATTAATCTGGATAAAAACTTGCTGACCGTAGCCGCAGAAGTGAAAAAAGACGAAACTGCTGAAGCTAAAAACTACAGCAAAAAAGAATTTGGTTACCAAAATTTTAGCAGGTCATTTACCTTGCCCGATAGTGTTGACCCAAACAAAATTGAGGCTGCTTATACCGACGGTATCTTAAAGTTAACCGTTGCTAAAAAAGAAGAAGCCAAATTACAAGCCCGCGAAATTGAGGTGAAGTAATTGAAGAACGTTTTCATAAGTTAGCGTTGGTTTAGTTTGATAAAGGCCGCTTCCATAACAGGAGCGGCCTCTTTCTTTTCAATAACGATGTTGCTTTTCATCTTCAATAGCAATTACTAAAAAATATCTAATTCTTCAAAATTTCATCAGAAAAGTACTTAATTCCTCATATTTATATATTGCAGCGGCTGGCCAAAATCTTCGCCTCGGCAAAGTGTAATTACGGCTTGCAGGTCGTCAATTTTTTTGGCCTGTACGCGTACCTGGTCATCCATAATGCTGGCCTGAACTTTTAGTCCGCTATCTTTAATTTTCTTTACTATTTTTTTGGCAACTTCTTTGTCAACGCCTTCTTTAATGGTAACTTCTTTACGTACCATGTTGCCCGAAGCATATTCTTCTTTTCCAAAGTCGAGTGCCTTGGGGTCTAACTGCTGCTTCACCATACGGCTGATAATAGAATCCTGGATGGCCTTTAGGCGCATATCATTTTCGGTAACAATAGTTATGGAGTTGGTTTTCTTGTCAAGGTCAACCGTGCTTTTCGAATCGTTAAAATCGAAACGGTTCAAAATTTCCTTTTTAGCGGTATTTATCGCATTATCGAGCGTTTGCCCGTCTATTTTGCTTACTATATCAAAAGATGGCATAGGGTGATGTGTTTATTATTTACTTTGCAAAGGTATGCGATGTTAAAAGGTTTTAACAAACACATTAAAAATATTTAAGTTAATATTATCTTAACATCTAAATAGGCAGCTTTGCATACACATGCATTGTATGCTGTGTTCAATCTATGGCTCATAAAACTATTCCTCTGATCAATCGCGAAATAAGCTGGTTGTATTTCAACGACCGCGTTTTACAAGAAGCGGCCGACATAACCGTACCGCTGATTGATCGTGTAAAGTTTTTGGCTATATTTTCTTCCAACCTCGATGAGTTTTACCGTGTAAGGGTTGCTACGCTCACGAGGCTGGCCAATTTGAATGAGAAATCAAAAGCATTATTAGGTTACAATCCTAAAAAGATACTGAACCAAATTAAGACACTGGTAGTAAAGCAGGAAAAAAAATTCAACAACCTCTACGAAAACATTATTGTTAAACAGCTGGCCGAGGAAAAAATATTTCTTTTGAACGAAAAGCAACTCAACGTAGTGCGTGGTGCTTTCGTGAAAAAGCATTTCCGCGAAAAGCTGCTGTCTACACTGGTGCCCATCATGCTGGATGATGCTATGCCCATGCCCGAGCTGCACGACCGGGCCATATACTTTTTTGTAAAGCTAACTAAGGGTAAAAAAACGAGGCTGGCTTTAATTGAATTGCCAGGTAATTTATCTCGTTTCTTAATCCTGCCCGAAACTAATCAGCTGAAGTTTATTATCCTGGTCGATGACATTATCAGGTACAGTTTAGAAGATATTTTTTTCATTTTTGAGTATGACAGCATGGAGGCTTACTCTATACAGCTTACGCGCGATGCCGAACTGGATTTGGATAAAGAAGTAAGCGGAAAGTTTATTGATGCCCTTGCCAAGAGCTTGCAAAAGCGCCGTAAAGGTAAACCTATGCGTTTGCTATATGATGCTGAAATGCCAGCAGATATGGTTAGCCAGCTTATGGTAAAGTTGAACTTAGGTGCCGAAAATTTAATACCAGGCAACCGCTACCATAACTTTAAAGATTTTATCAACTTCCCTAACGTAGGCGGGCCCGAACTGGAGTATAAACGCGTTAAAAGCCTGTCTGTTGATGGCTTATCATTCGGTAAGAGTTTGATGGGGTTAATTGCTGTAAAAGACTACCTTATCAGCACGCCATACCAAAGTTACGATTACGTTATTCACTTCCTGCGCGAAGCTGCCATAGACCCTAAAGTGGTAGAGATCAATATTTCGGTTTACCGCCTGGCCGAAAACTCAAGGGTGATGCATGCGCTTATTAACGCTGCTCAAAACGGTAAAAAAGTGAACTGCTTAATTGAGCTAAGAGCCCGTTTTGACGAGCAAAACAATATACAGTGGACCCGCCGACTGGAAGATGAGGGCATTAAGGTATTGCACGGTATACCCGGCTATAAAGTACATGCTAAAATTTGCATGGTAACCCGTATGGAAAAAGGTAAACCAGCTTATTATGCTTGCTTATCTACGGGTAACTTTAACGAGAAAACAGCGCAGATCTACGCAGATCATACTTTACTCACTGCCAATAAAAAACTCACCGACGACTTAGTACATCTGTTCAGAGCCATTAACAAGGGAGCGTTGCCCAAGGGTATGAAAAGTATGATCGTATCGCCAATTGACTCGCGCCCGGCTATTTACGGCTTAATAGAAACCGAGATAAAAAATGTAAAAGCAGGAAAACAGGCTTACATGATCTTAAAGATGAACAGCCTGGCCGATGAACAATTGATTGCTAAATTATATGAAGCCAGCAATGCAGGCGTCAAAATTCAGCTTATTATACGGGGTATGTGTTGCCTGGTACCCGGCGTTGAAGGATTTAGTAAAAACATCAAGGTAGTTAGTATTGTTGATAAATACCTGGAGCACGCACGGATACATATATTTGCCAACGGCGGTAATGAGATCATTTACTTAACCTCGGCCGATTTTATGACCCGTAATATTGATAACAGGGTGGAGGCAGGTTTCCCAGTTTATGATCCGGCTTTGCACAAGCAGATCAAAGATATGGTGAACATTCAGCTTAAAGACAATACCAAATCTCGCGAGATCAACAAAACCAATACGAACAAATACCACCGCACCCATACAGATATGCAACACCGTGCACAGGTAGAAATTTATGAATATTTGAAACAACTAAATACACCTACACCTTGAGATACGCCGCAATAGATACAGGTTCGAATGCAGTAAGACTGCTCATTGCCGATGTTACCGACAACGACGGTACTTATACTTTCAAAAAGAATACCTTAATTCGTGTACCCTTACGACTGGGTGATGACGCGTTCCTGGAGCAGCACATCTCCGACCGCAAGGCTAACGATCTGGTAAAAACTATGGCTGCCTTTAAAAACCTTATGGATGTTTATAAGGTGAACGACTATATGGCTTGTGCTACTTCTGCCATGCGCGAAGCTAAGAACGGCCCCGAGATTATTAAACGCATTAAAGAAGAAGCTAACCTTGACCTCGAAATTATTCACGGTGAACGTGAGGCAGGTATTATTTACGCCAGCCATACCGGTATAGATCTGGATGAAAGTAAGAATTATTTATACATTGACGTGGGTGGGGGCAGTACAGAACTCACGCTTTTTTCAGATGGTGAACTCGTAGCCTCACAATCCTTTAACATCGGAACTATCCGTATTTTGGATAATCAGGACAAGGATGAAACCTGGAAAGAAATGCAGGATTTTGTACGCAAACATACTAAAGCATTCAAAGATATTTATGGCGTAGGTACCGGTGGAAATATCAATAAGCTATTTAAGCTGAGCAATGAAAAAGACGGGGAACCAATGAGTTATAGTAAATTGAAATCACTGTACTCTTACTTGTCGTCTTACTCGTTAAAAGACCGCATTAATGTACTGAAGCTCAACCAGGATAGGGCGGATGTAATTATACCTGCCTGCGAAATTTATACTACCGTAATGAAGTGGGCCAATATCAAGCAGATATATGTTCCTAGCGTGGGCATGGCCGATGGAATCATTCAAACGCTCATAGAAAAAAATCTAATAAAATAAGCTTCAATTATTTTATTAATTAAAAAAGAGTTATTACATTTGTAATGCCCTCCAAAAGGGCATGTTTTTCATAGGTAGATGTAGGGTCGGGTACAAGTTATTCGACCCTTTTTTATGCTCTAACTTTTTTAGCTTTGTTCTGTTAATCAACCGTATGAAAAAGAAGATCGTAGTTGCTATTACCGGTGCCAGTGGCTCAATTTATGCTCAACAATTGCTTCAGCAGCTACAACACCTTCAAAGCCAGATTGCTGATGTTGGTGTGGTAATGTCTAACAACGCCAAACAGGTTTGGGAGTTTGAGTTAGGAAACGAAACTTACAAAGACTTTCCGTTTAAATTTTACGACAAGCACGACTTCATGGCTCCCTTTGCATCAGGGTCGGCCCGGTACGATACCATGGTGGTTATTCCCTGTTCTATGGGTACAATGGGCCGTATAGCCGGTGGTATATCTGATGATTTGATCACACGTGCTGCTGATGTAATACTGAAAGAGCGACGCAGGCTGATACTGGTAGCGCGCGATACGCCTTTGAACCTCATCCAAATCCGTAACATGCAAACCGTTACCGAGGCTGGTGGTGTAATTTGTCCGGCAGTACCATCTTTCTACAGCCTACCAAAAACGGTTGAAGAAGTGGCCATGACGGTTGTGAACCGGGTAATAGACTTGATAGGGCTGGAGCAAGACACCTACCGGTGGAGCGAAAACTAAAACAAGCAATTATATTTAAGCAATGAAAAAGCTTCTACTCTTAATTGGATTTCTATTCATAGTGGCTATTGGGTATGCTCAAACCATTAAGGCCGAAGTAAAAGATCTGTCCTTCATGTCGGGCATCTGGACCTTGAAACACAAATGGGGTGACATGGAAGAATTTTGGGGACCGCCCATGGGCGATAATATGGTGAGTAGTTACCGCTGCGTAAAAGATGGCAAAGTTGTTTTTTACGAGTTTGTAGTCATAGAGCAAACTAACGGATTGCCTGTGATGAAAATGCGCCACTTTAATCCCGGAAATATAGGGTGGGAAGAAAAAGACAAGCCTTTGATGTATAAACTCATTGCCCTGACAAAATCTAAAGTCGTTTTTGAATCGCCTGATAAAAACCTGAAACTCTCCTACGAGCGCTTAAACCCATCAAAAATGAATGTCGTTTTAGACGAAAGGGATAAGAAAGGTGTTTGGCAAAAAGAGGTGTTCAGTTACACGCTCAAGCCATAGCACCGTCATTAAAACAATTCTATAAAAGCTTATCGTAATAGCTGTTTTTTACTACTCAATCAAAATTCTTATCTTTGCCGGCTGATAATGAATAAGAAAGTAGCTTTTTATACGCTTGGCTGTAAGCTCAATTACTCCGAAACTTCTACGTTGGGGCGCTTGCTCAATAACGCTGGCTTTGAGACGGTTGAATTTACTGATATGCCCGATATTTTTGTGATTAATACCTGCTCGGTAACCGAGAATGCCGACAAGAAATGCAAGAAGATCGTAAAAGAAGCGCTTAAGATTTCTCCCGCTGCACATGTAACTATAGTAGGTTGCTATGCTCAGTTGAAACCGCAGGAAATTGCCGAAATACCAGGTGTGGATTTAGTTTTGGGGGCTGCAGAAAAGTTTCAGCTGGTTGATCACTTAACCGATTTGACCAAGCAGACCAAGGCAGCCGTATTCAATCAGCCAGTATCTGAGGCTAATCAGTTTGTATCCTCTTATTCCTTTGGCGACCGCACCCGTACTTTCTTAAAAGTTCAGGACGGTTGCGACTATTCGTGCACGTTTTGTACCATACCTATGGCCCGTGGGGCAAGCCGGAGCGATACCATTGAAAGCGCCGTAGCGCAGGCTTATGAAATTGCCGCATCGGGTGTAAAAGAGATCGTGCTAACCGGTGTAAACCTGGGCGATTTTGGTATACGTGATGGCCAGCGTCATGATAAGTTTTATGATTTGGTCAAGGCATTAGATGAAGTAGAAGGTATAGACCGCATTCGCATTTCTTCAATAGAGCCAAATTTATTGACCGATGAGATCATCGAATTTGTAGCCACTTCAAAGCGCTTTGTGCCTCACTTTCATATCCCGTTGCAATCAGGTTCCAATAAAATTCTAAGCTTAATGCGCAGGCGTTACAAACGCGAATTGTATACCGACAGGGTAGCCAGAATAAAAGAACTGATGCCGCATTGCTGCATTGGGGTTGATGTAATTGTGGGTTTCCCCGGTGAAACGCGAGAAGACTTTATTGATACCTATAACTTCCTGAACGATTTAGATGTGTCTTACCTGCATGTGTTCACATACTCTGAGCGTGAAAAAACCTTAGCCGCCGAAATGGCTGGCGTTGTACCGGGATCTACCCGTGCTGACAGAAGTAAGATGCTGCACATTCTTTCTGATAAAAAGCGCCGTGCTTTTTATGATTCTCAGTTAGGTAAAGAGTTTGAGGTGTTGTTTGAAAAAGAAAGTAACGAAGGTATTATGCACGGTTTTACGCGTAATTATGTAAAGGTGAAAACCAAGTTCGACCCCATATTGGTGAACGAACTAAAGACCGTGAAACTTACCGCTATAAGCGCCGACGGCGACGTTGAAATAACCGAAAGCGAAGAAATATTAGTGCATTAAGCTTATATTCGCTGCAAATTACTACCTGATGTTTCCAACCATATCCGACCTTCTTCATTATTTAACCGGGTTAAATATACCACCGCTGCCTATTCAAACTTTTGGTTTTTTTGTGGCGTTGGCCTTTATGGCCGGGTATTGGGCTTTTACACAAGAGTTTAAACGTAAGGAGCAGTTAGGGTATGTTCACCCTTTTCAGCAAACTGTAACTGTGGGCCAGCCGGCATCGGCAGGAGAGCTCATAGGTAACGGGATATTTGGTTTCCTGTTAGGCTATAAGTTGGTTGATGCTGTATTGAACTATAGCCTGCTCATTCAAAATACGCAGGAGTTTTTACTATCCAGCAGGGGTAACTTGTTGGGAGGTATCATAGGTGCAGCGCTTATTGCTTACTGGGCCTATTACGAAAAAAAGAAGGAACAACTGGCTGAACCCGTTACTAAGCAAGTAACGGTTCATCCGCACGAGTTAATGGGAAGCATATTGGTTTGGGCTGCCATTTGGGGCTTTGCCGGTGCTAAACTGTTCAATGCCCTGGAAAACTGGGGCGAGTTTATGGCCGACCCTGTGGGCATGCTCATAGGTTTAAGCGGTTTAACTTTTTACGGTGGTTTAATTTGTGGTGGCGCAGCAGTGCTTTACATTGCTAATAAGCACGGTATAAAACCCTTAACCATGCTTGATATTGGTGGCCCGGGTATGATGCTGGCCTATGCGGTTGGCCGTATTGGCTGCCAAATGGCCGGCGATGGCGATTGGGGCATTCCTAACCTGGATGCTAAACCTAACTGGTTAAGCTGGGCACCCGATTGGATGTGGTCTTTCAAATACCCGCACAACGTTAACGGTGCCGATCAGGGTAATTTTATTCCGGGTTGCGTAGGCAAATTTTGTAACGAGTTAAAACTACCTGTATATCCTACGCCATTCTATGAAACGGTGGCTTGTCTGCTATTGTTCCTGTTTTTATGGAGCCTTCGCAACAAGCTTAAAACACCCGGAATGATGTTTGGTATCTACCTTATACTTACCGGTGTTGAGCGTTTCTTTATCGAACTCATCAGGGTAAATACTCGTTATGAAGTAGCAGGCATTTCGTTTACCCAGGCCGAAATGATCTCGTTGTTCCTGGTTTTGGCCGGTATTATCATGATCGTGAGCGTACGTAGCAAGAAACCTTCCATTGCTGCCGATGCCGAACACAGCAGTATTAATGGCTAACTCTTCTACCTGGCAGCGCATTCTGCAAAACAAGTTTGCCCGCTTCCTGCTTTCGGCTGGTACAGGCTTTTTGGTAGATATACTGGCATTCTACTTTTTTGATGGATTTGTGTTCACTCAAAAGACCTACACTATCTTAGGTCATGTTACCAGTAATCATGCACTATCGTTAATTGTGTCATTTTCGCTTGGCGTATTAGTAAACTTTCTTATTACCCGTTACCTGGTGTTCTCCGAATCACGGTTGCCATTTGCACAGCAATTAATGCGGTTTGGCCTGGTGGCGTTCATTGGGTATTTTGCCAATCTCGAAGTATTAAAGCTCTTTATTCGCTATTTGAATTTTGCGCCGCCCGTTGCCCGTATCACTGCTGCATTAAGCTTGTTTTTAGCCAGTTATTTTATTCATAAAATATTTTCGTTTAACTTATCGTTACGTAATCATGCTGCAAAATCTAACTAATCAAGTCACCGAGGTTGCTAAAGAAGCAGGTGAGTTTATTCGCCAGGAGCGTAAAAGTTTCAGTGCAGACCGCATCGAGTTCAAAGGCCTGAACGATCTGGTTTCTTATGTCGACAAAACAGCCGAACAAAAAATAGTAGCATCGCTCGAAAAAATTCTGCCCGAGGCAGGTTTTATCACAGAAGAAAAAACGACCACCAAGGTTGGAGAACGTTATAACTGGATCATTGATCCGTTGGATGGAACTACGAACTTTATACATGGGTTGCCTGTATTTTCGGTAAGTATTGCTTTGCAGGACAAAGATAAGCTGGTGGCAGGTGTAGTATACGAGGTAAACTTGGATGAGTGCTTTTATGCCAGCATAGATACGCCTGCTTATTTAAACGGTAACGAGATCAAAGTTAGTAATGCACCAACTATAGCAGATAGTTTACTGGCAACCGGCTTTCCGTATTATGATTTTAGCAAGCAGCAGCAATATATAAACCTGTTTAGCGAATTAATGAAAAGCTGCCATGGCTTACGTCGCATGGGCTCGGCCGCAGTAGATTTGGTGTACACTGCCTGCGGACGGTTTGAGTCGTTTTACGAATACAATTTAAATCCGTGGGACATAGCTGCAGGTGTAGTCATCGTTAAGCAGGCTGGGGGAGATGTGGTTAACTTCAGCGGTGGGGAAGAGGTATTGAACAGTCGCGAGCTTTTAGCTACCAATGGCAAGATCACAGCCGAGATGCTTTCAATGATAGACAGGTTCTTTAAATAGATTATAACCTGCTGTTTGAAAGGTATATTTTACCAGCCAAAAATAATATTAGGGCAATTGTAATTGTAAAAAGCAATTCATATATTTGCACCTCAAATTTTTAAACAATTTAATTAACAAACAATGTACGCAATAGTAGATATAGCCGGACAGCAATTTAAAGTTGCAAAAGACCAGCACCTCTTTGTACACCGCTTGCAGGGAGATGAGGGCGCTAGTATTGAATTTGACAAAGTATTGTTAGCTGAAAACGAAGGTAAATTTTCGTTAGGTAGTGCCCTTTCAGGTGCTAAAGTATCTGCTACGATCGTGTCTCATGTTAAAGGTGAAAAAGTTCTTATTTTCAAGAAGAAGAGAAGAAAAGGTTACAAAAAGAAAAATGGTCACCGCCAGCAGTTCACTAAAATAACCATTACAGGCATCACATTATAATTGAAGGTTTAACGCGGGACTGTTTACAGTTTCGATAAAATATTAAAAAATGGCTCACAAAAAAGGTGCGGGTAGTTCCAGAAACGGCCGCGAATCTCATAGTAAACGTTTAGGTATCAAAATATTTGGTGGTCAGGTAGCAATTGCCGGTAACATCATCGTTCGTCAGCGTGGTACCCGTCATAACCCAGGTCTTAACGTAGGTATCGGTCGCGATCATACCTTGTTCGCTTTGATCGATGGTCAGGTAGTATTCAAAAAGAAAGCTGATAACCGTTCATATGTATCGGTGTTACCTTACGAAACTGCTGATGTAGCTGTTGAAACTGCTCCTGTTGTAAATGTACAATTAGAAGCTGCAGAAGTTGCTGCCCCAACTAACGGTAAAGCTAAGAAAGCTGCCGCAACACCAGCTGTAGAAGAAGAAGCTCCTAAGGCTGAAACTGCTACTGAAGGTGAAGAAGTTGTAGCTGAGTAATTTTAGAAACACTTAAAATATAAGAAAGGCTTACATCATTTGATGTAAGCCTTTTTTCGTTATGTTACTTGTCAAATGGCGACTGGTATGGAAACGTTATTGGTATTATCGATGATCTGCTCTTAGTAGTTGGTTCGCCAGGTTGTTGACTGATAGGCTCATATTTTGGCAAGAGTTTAATTACACGCAATGCTTCAGCATCGGTTTCAGGAGTGAGGCTTCTTACTACTTCAAATTGAGTAAGCGTACCATCATTTTCAATGGTATATTTAACCTCGACTGTTCCGGTGACACCAGAAGCATTAATCTCTTCGGGAGATTTTATGTTATCTCTGATAGTAGTAAACATCTTTTTTAAATTAATAACAGGAGGTGCTAAAACAAATTCAGCAACTTTTACTTTGTGAATCTCATCATCAAACTTTGACTCTTCCATAAATAGGTTTTAACTTAAGTTTTGCTCTGACTTGTGCTCTTAAAGAATCACTTACAATTTCTTGCTATTTTTCTCTAACCATTAGCCCATCCGCAAAATCTCGCAAGTATTGTTTACGGTCTTCGGGCAAGCTTATTTGATCAAGGGCGTCAAAAGCCTTAGCAGCAAACTCTTGCATAGCTTGTTCGGCATATTGTCTTACATCGAGTTGATTATATAGCGCTGTTACCGCTGCAACTTTATCTGTTACGCTAAAATCGGTTGCTGTAAGCCATTGATCAAGTTCTTTCTTTTCTGCCGGGCCGGCAAGTTCTAATGCTTTTATAAGCAGGTAAGTTTTTTTATTAGCGATAATATCACCACCTACTTGCTTGCCAAACTTGTCTGGATCCCCATAAACATCCAAAATATCGTCTTGCAGTTGAAAAGCTGTACCAAGTTTTTCTCCGAAAGAACAAAGCAGGTCCGCATCAACCGGGCTGGCACCACCTATCAATGCCCCGATCTTTAAAGCTCCGCCTAATAAAACGGCGGTTTTGAGACGAATCATATTCAGGTAATCATCAATTTGTACCTGGTCTTGCTGCTCAAAGTTCATATCAAACTGTTGGCCCTCACAAACGCCTACAGCAGTATTGCTGAACACTTCAAGCACTTGGCGCAGGACAGTAGTTTCAACCTGCATCATGAGCTTGTAGGCTTCCACAAGCATTACATCGCCTGATAGGATGGCTACATTAGGGTTCCACTTTTCGTGTACCGTAACTTTGCCGCGCCTTAATGGGGCATTATCCATAATATCATCATGTACCAGCGTAAAATTATGGAACACTTCAATAGCCAAAGCAGGTGGAACTGCTGCTTTAACATCGCCATCAAATAGATCACAGGCCATGAGCAACAGTGCAGGGCGCATGCGTTTTCCTCCTACAGAAAGTATGTAGGTAATGGGTTCATAAAGTTCAGCCGGATATAGGGGATATTGCAGTTTAGTTACTGCATCCTCAATAAGAATTTGTAAATCTTTAATTGTATTCATAAAATGCTTCGCCTGATGCAATTAGTCTTGAACCAGCGAAAAGTCGATTTGCTTTTTAGTTAGATCTACGTTTTTTACCTTGATTCGGATTTCATCACCCAGCTGGTAAACCTTCTTTTTTCGCTGACCTATGATTGCGTAGTTCTTTTCATCCCAGGTATAAAAATCGTCGGCTATATCGCGCAGGCGTATCATTCCCTCGCAGTTGTTTTCTGTAATTTGTACATACATACCCCATTCTGTTACGCCCGATATAACACCACTGTATATACTGCCGATATGATCTTTTAAGTATTCGGCCTGTTTGTACTTAACCGAAGCACGTTCCGCATCAGCAGCCTTTTTTTCTTTTTCAGAGCTATGTTTACATAACGCCTCGTAATGTTCTGCATTAGCAGATTCACCTCCGTTTAAATAATGTAATAACAGACGGTGCACCATTACATCGGGGTAGCGACGGATGGGAGAGGTAAAGTGGGTGTAATGGTCAAACGCCAAGCCGTAGTGACTACTGCTTTTGGTGGTATATACCGCTTTAGCCATAGACCGGATAGCCAGTTGAGTAAGTACATTTTGCTCTTTCTTACCCTCCACATCGGCCATTAAATGGTTTAGCGAGCGGGCAACTTCCCTATCCGATTTCATGTTGATCTTATAACCAAAGCGCGCTGCAAATTGGGCAAAGTTACCTAAGGTTTCGGGGTTAGGCGCGTCGTGTGCACGATAAACAAAAGTGTATTTCTTTTTGCCTTTGCCTTTTTTGCTTACAAATTCGGCCACCTTGCGGTTGGCCAGCAGCATAAAATCTTCAACCAGTTTATGCGCATCTTTGCGTTCTTTTACGAATACGCCGATAGGTTTACCTGTTTCGTCGAGCTTAAATTTAACTTCGGTACTCTCAAAACTTATGGCACCATTCTTAAACTTTTGCTCGCGTAGCTTATAGGCTAAAGCATTGAGTTGATGTATCTCCTCCACATATTCGCCTTCGCTGTTTTCAATTACTTCCTGTACTTCTTCGTAAGTAAACCTGCGGTCGGAGTGGATAACAGTTTTGCCAAACCATTCTGTTAAAACATGCCCGGCTTCATCCAACTCAAAAACTGCCGCAAAGCATAGCTTATCCTCATGTGGTCGCAGCGAACATAACCCATTAGAAAGTCGTTCGGGCAGCATAGGGATTACCCTATCTACCAAATAAACCGAAGTGCCACGATCATATGCTTCTTTATCCAGTTCCGAATCGGGGATGATATAATGTGCTACATCAGCAATGTGTACGCCGACTTCAAAGTTGCCGTTTTCTAACTTTTTATAAGATATGGCATCATCAAAATCTTTGGCATCGTATGGGTCAATGGTAATGGTGAGCACGTCTCTGAAATCGCGTCTTTTGGCTATTTCCTCGGGCGTAATTACATCTGATATTTCTTCTGAATCGCGTTCAACTTCAGCCGGAAAACTCAACGGGAAACCGTAGTCGGCCAGGATGGCGTTCATTTCCGTATCGTTTTCGCCCTGCACACCTAAAACGGTTTTAATACGTCCTATAGGATTTTTGGCTTCAGGTGGCCAGTCGGTAATGGTAGCAACGGCTTTCATTCCATTTTTGGCCCCATTCAAGTCCCCTAATGGGATAAAGATATCGTGCAGCATCTTGCGGTCGTCTGGCACAAAGAAAGCAAAACGCTCCGAAAGCTTTACAATACCTGTAAACTCCATCTTAGCCCGCTTAATGATCTCTATTACTTCACCTTCCTTGCGCTTGCCTTTGCTTTTTGCATAAACATAAACCTTAACCCGGTCGCCATTCAAGGCATTACGCAATTTGCGCGGAGCAACAAAAATATCGTTCTCAAACTCGTCATCTGTCACAATAAAGGCCGAACCTTCGCTGGTCATATCCACTTTGCCTTCCACAAAGGTTTTCAGCTCAAGTACTTTGAATTTGCCGGGCGATATTTCCTGCAGTATGTCTTTCTTCGCTTCTTCCTTTAAAATTTCGAGTATAGTTTCGCGCGACTCGGGCTCGCGTATATTTAACTTGGCAGCAACTTGTTTATAATTAAGTGCTTCCCTTCCGTTTTGCTCAAACACATCCAGCACAAGCTGGGTAAGTACTTGGTTTACCGAAGGATTTATGTTTTTCTTCTTTGACATTTGGTATCAGTATGGTGCTAATATACACAACCTATGTTAATTAAACGGGTTGGTACAAGAGCGTTCCACAACATAACAACACAGTGCTTATAATGTTGAATTGCTAATACTAAATTGCAATTTGAGGAATTGATGCAATAAGCTTTTGAGTGTAAGCAGCTTTAGGGTTATGATAGAGTTCGTCGGCATCGGCAATCTCCTCAATTTTGCCTTGATTAATAACCATGATACGGTCGGATATGTGTTTAATTACCGATAGATCATGCGAAATAAAAATGTAAGTCAATCCTAATTCTTGCTGCAAATGCTTTAATAAGTTAAGTATTTGTGCCTGTACCGAAACATCAAGCGCCGAAACTGACTCATCGCAAATGATGAATTCTGGCTCCAGGGCTAAAGCACGTGCAATAACCACCCGCTGGCGTTGCCCACCCGAAAACTCGTGCGGATAGCGGTTAAAGTGCTCGGGAAGCAAATTTACTCTTTGGAGCAATTCCATAACTTTTTGCTTTCGCTGGGCATTGTTTTGATGTAGGTTATGCACCTGCATAGGCTCCATCAATAGTTCGCCAATGGTTTGGCGAGGATTTAAAGAGGAGTAAGGGTCCTGAAAAATGATCTGTATTTTACGGCGCATGCGCCGTAAGTCATTGGTATTCAATTGAAGCAGGTTAGTACCTTTATAAGCGATACTGCCTGCTGTAGGTTCTATTAGCCTTAAAATGCTGCGGCCTAAAGTGGTTTTACCACTGCCCGATTCGCCTACCAAGCCAAGTGTTTCACCGGGATACACTTCAAAACTTACATCATCAACTGCTTTAATATACTGTTTATTCGAAGTAAACCAGCCGGATTTTATTGGAAACCAAGTGCATAAATTATTTACTTCAAGTAGTGCTTTATTTCTGTACAACAGTTGTTTATGATTTTCTAATTCGGGTAGTGGGTAGGCAAAATTCTTGTTAACCTCGGCTAGTGTTAAGCCGGTGCTGACTAAGTGGCCGTCTGGCTCTATTTTCAAAAAATCTGCAATTATGGGTAATGCTTTTAACCGTTGATGAGCAGCAGGCCGGCAAGCAAGTAATCCTTTAGTGTAGGGGTGCTGCGGGTTATTAAATATATCTTTTACAGTGGCTTGCTCTACAATACTGCCTTTATACATCACCAAAACTTCATCGGCTACCTGGCTAACTACGCCTAAATCATGCGATATAAACAGCAGACTCATATTACGCTCTGCTTTTAGCTTAAGTAATAGATCTATAATAGTCTTTTGTACAGTTACATCCAGGGCCGTGGTAGGTTCGTCGGCAATCAGGAGTTCGGGGTTGCAGGATAACGCCATGGCAATCATTACCCGCTGGCGTTGGCCGCCCGATAGTTGGTGCGGGTAACTATCTAATAGGCTCTCAGGACGAGGGAGTTGTACTTCTTTGAACAGATTAATGGCCTCGGCGCGTGCAGCGTCCTTGCTTAAATTACAATGCAATTGGATGGCCTCCGTTATCTGCCTTCCGCAGGTCAGCACCGGGTTTAGCGAGGTCATGGGCTCCTGAAAGATCATGGCTATGCGGTTGCCGCGCAGGGCCTGCATGTCTTTTTCGGCGGTTTGGGTAATATTAATATTGTCGAATATAATATCGCCGGTAATTTTTGTTTGCTTAACATCCAGTAAACGCATGATGCTCAATGCAGTAACCGATTTCCCGGAGCCCGATTCGCCTACGATACCCAGCGTTTTGCCTTGAGGAATAGCAAAAGAAATACCTTTAACGGCATCGAACCAGCCATCAGCAGTGCGAAATTGTATGCGCAGATCAGTTACTTTTAGCACGTTCAGATTTTATATTAAAGTACAAAATTCTTCACCAAATCTTCGTAAATCTTCATAAAAGTACAAAAAATTAGAAAGTGGTTTTAGGGTGGAGATTAAGCCTTGGTTAACTACTAAAATTGTTATTCCACAATAGTGATCAGTTCATCGGCTATCAGCGGTTCGCCTTTAAAGCGTTTGAGAAGTTGGGCTGTGGTCACTACATCTTTTTGGCAATAGATGCATATGCGGTCCAATTGATTATCTACCCAATACACGCTACCCACCATGCTGCCGTCTATATCATCCTTAGGTGTTGGGATGTTGAATACGGCCGCCAGTAAGGATAGGGATGTGAAGTTTTTGTAGTCGCCAAACTTCCACAGGTCCATGGTATCCAGGTGACATATCTCCCAGGGCTTTTTGCCCGTTATGCAAAGCTGCTCGGGTAACTTGATGCTATTGACCAGCATTCGACGGCAGATGTAAGGGATATCAAACTCCTTAGCATTATGACCGCATAAGATCAGGTTATTTGGCCGGCCTTTTAACATTTCGCTAAAGGCCGATAATATTTCAGCCTCGTTGTGTGAGGCGAAGGATTTTACCCTGAACCCGCCGCCCTTGGTGAACATACCCGCCGAAATGCAGATGATCTTACCAAATTCGGCCTGGATGCCCGCATTACGGTAAAACTCTTCGGCGGTTTCTTCTTTACGCTGGTACTGCGTTTTTTTATCCCAAAGTTTTTGAAAATGTTCGGGTAAAAGATCGTAACTGCTGTACTGAGGCACAGTTTCAATATCAATCACCATCACATTATTCCAGTCCAAATTTTCGAGCATTTTGCGGGGCTATCAGTTAAAACAAATACTAAAATAGCGCATTTTTATTAATGTTACGGGCAATCGTGTTACTTTTGCGGTGTAAGTGGCGATGAGCAAGGATAATATGTTACACTATTAAAGTAGTTTAATACGTTTAAAAGCAGTAAAACTTTTTTAGCCGATTACTTACAACAGAGCCTATGATCATCAACAAGCTATCCATCATCATCCCGGCATATAACGAGGGCCGCACTATTCACCTCATCCTGGATAAGATTAAAGCGGTACAACTGCTTAACGATATTCAAAAGGAAGTTATTATTGTGAACGATTGTTCGGCCGATGATACCGAGCAGGCTATTCGCCTTTACCAGCAAACCAACCCCGACTTCAATATCCAGTATTTTAAGCACGAGGTAAACAAAGGTAAAGGTGCGGCGCTGCATACCGGCATAGCCAAAGCTACGGGCGATTACCTGATTATTCAGGATGCCGACCTGGAGTATGACCCTACTGAATATAACGACCTTTTAAAGCCGGTGGTTAATGGCTTTGCCGATGTGGTTTATGGTTCACGCTTTATGGGCAGTAACCCGCACCGTATCTTGTTCTTTTGGCATACCATTGGTAACCGGTGGTTAACGTTCGCCTCCAACATGTTTTCCAATTTGAATTTAACTGATATGGAAACCTGTTATAAGCTGTTCAATACCAAAATGATACAGGCCATTAGCTTAACCGAAAGGCGATTTGGTTTCGAGCCCGAAATTACCATTAAAATAGCCCGCATACCACACATTCGAATTTATGAGGTAGGTATATCTTACTACGGCCGTACCTACCATGAAGGTAAAAAAATAGGATGGAAAGATGGCGTAAGGGCTATATTTTGTATTTTGAAATACGGGTTGTTTAAGGCTAAATAAGCGTAAGAGACAAGAACTGAGAACCAAGAAACAAGATATTGCCGGAACTCGTATGTTAACTTGGCTCTTGTTTCTTAGTTCTTGTCTCTAATATTTACACCGCTAACACCTTCACGTCAATATTTCCTCTTACCGCTTTGGAGTAAGGGCAAGCGCGGTGTGCTTTATCGGCCAGCTTTTGTGTTTCATCAAGGCTTAAGCCCGGAATGTGCACATGCAACTCGGCCGATAGGGCATAGGCGTTTTCATCTTTATTAAAGCTTACGTGCACTTCGGCAGTGGCTTCGCTTACGTCGGCACCATCATGTTTGGCTATAGTGCCAAGCGCACCAAGATAGCAAGCGCCGTATGCACCTGCAAATAACTGTTCGGGGTTGGTGTAGCTGCCGCCTTGTCCGCCCATTTCAACCGGCTTTTTCAAATCCAGGTCAATTACACCATCCGATGATTTAATATGACCGTCGCGGCCTCCTTTTGCAGTTACCACTGCGGTATATACTTTTTCCATTGCGTTTTAATTTTAGGGTTAACCCCTCAGGTTGTGTAAAGTTTTACTGGCATGTTATTTGAAATACTAAAAATATTAGTAAATTTGATTGCCATGGATGAAGTAAGGATAACGGAAAAGCTGAACATATTAGCCGATGCTGCCAAGTATGATGTGTCTTGTTCATCGAGCGGGAGCAAGCGAAAGAATGAAAATGGTGGTTTAGGTAACGCGAGTAACGGCATTTGCCATACCTATACTGAGGATGGCCGCTGTGTGTCTTTACTTAAAATATTATTAACCAATCATTGTATTTTTGATTGTGCTTATTGTGTATCGCGCAAGAGCAATGATATTAAGCGTGCCGCTTTTACTGTACAGGAAGTGGTTGATCTGACCATTAATTTTTATCGCCGCAATTATATTGAGGGACTGTTTTTAAGTTCGGGCATATTTAAGGATGCCGATTTTACCATGGAGCGCCTGGTGCGCGTAGCCAAAAAGTTGCGTACAGAGCATAACTTTAACGGCTATATTCATTTAAAAACCATTCCGGGCGCCAGCGATGACCTCATGCGCGAGGCAGGCATGTATGCCGATAGGCTTAGCGTTAACCTGGAAATGCCTACTGAGGAGGGGCTGAAACTATTAGCCCCCGAAAAAAACCGGCAGGATATGATAGCGCCTATGAGTTTCCTCAAAAATGAGATTATACAGCGTACCGAAGAAAAAGCTTTATTTAAAAAAGCACCCCTATTTGCACCAGCTGGTCAAAGCACGCAGGTAATTATTGGTGCAACACCCGAAACCGATTTGCAGGTATTACATACTGCTAATCATTTTTACAAAAATTTCAACCTAAAGCGGGTTTATTACTCAGGCTATGTACCTGTTTTGAGCGATGTGCGCCTGCCGGCATTAAATACCAGTGTACCTATGGTGCGCGAAAACCGCCTCTATCAGGCCGATTGGCTCATGCGTTTTTACGGCTTTAAGGTGAACGAAATTGTAGATAACCATAACCCGCTGCTCGATTTGGATATTGACCCTAAGTTAAGCTGGGGACTACGCAACCTGCATGTTTTTCCTATTGATATTAATACGGCCGATCTGCAGTTGATCTTACGTGTGCCTGGTATTGGGTTACTCTCGGCGCAAAAAATTGTAAGCGGCCGCAAATTTGGCAAGCTCAACTGGGACCAGCTAAAAAAGATAGGCGTATCACTTAACCGCGCTAAATATTTTATTACCTGTAATAGCCCCAGGTTTGAACGGCGCGATTTGACGGGTACGGCCATTAAGCAATACATCTTGTCACAATCGCAAAGCAAGTATTTAAAAAATTCGGTAACACAACTTAACCTATTTTAAGCATGACCACCTTAATTTACGACGGAACCTTTGAGGGCTTACTCACAGCCGTATTTGAAATTTATACCCACAAGTTACAGCATGTAAAAATTCAGAAAGGGGAGTGGCTAAGTACGGCCTTGTTTGAAGATGTAATTAAGGTAATTACCGATCAAACGCGTGCCGGTCGTGTATTGCAGGGGCTGCAAAAAAAGCTTTCAGCAGGAGCGTTACAGCGTTTATATGCCGTACACATGGCCGGTATGGATGAACAGGATGCTGTAATAGTTGGCTATATACGTTACGTTATTGATACCAACCAAAATGTAGAAGAAGATTACGGTAACAAATACGTGCTGCGCGTGGCAGAGATGGTGCGCATGCTCCGTCGTGAAAAACACAGGATGGAAGCATTTATCCGCTTTCAAAAACTACAGGATGAAACTTTTTACTCGGCCATTGAGCCTGATTTTAACATTTTGCCGCTGCTATCAAAACACTTTAAAGACCGGTATACCGATCAAAAATGGATTATTTATGATATGAAACGCAATTATGGCCTGTTTTATAACCTGCACGCTGTCGAATTCATCGCACTCGATTTCTCCACCTCCCGGCCCGATAACGTAATATCAACCTATACCGAAGATGAAGGCTTGTATCAAAACCTGTGGAAGAACTATTTCCAGAGCGTAAACATCCCTGCCCGAAAAAACACCAAATTACACATGCGGCACATTCCTAAAAGATATTGGCGTTTTTTAACGGAGAAAATATGATACAAGAAAGCCGAATAAAAATGCTGTCATCTCGAACGATAGTGAGAGATCCTGTTCAAAATGCATATCGGCAGGTCGACTAAAGAACAATAAGAGTGCTGAATCTTTCTTCACATGCAGCCTGACAAATTAAATTCTTTTAAAAGAAAGTTATTTGCTTATAGATGATTTACGCTTTTAAGCAATAATTAAAAACCGAAATAAGGTAAGTAACTGTTAACAAGTAGGTTGTTAATTATTCTGATAAATTAATGGTTAATAGCTATCCATTAAGCATATTGAATATATTTGGCTGTTAATAAAATTATATAGCTGGTTAACAACTTGTTAATAATTAATTTCATTTTTTACTTGACACACATTGTATAGGATGCTATCTTAGTATTGTTAAGAACGACGTACATTGACAGCCTTGGGATACGGAAAATGAATCGGGCGAATTTTCGGAGGAGCTAAAGATCATGGGAAGTCTCTAACATCAATACAAAAACTTTAAGACATGCGAGTGTTGTATAGGGTTTGTTTGAAAAGTTAAAAGAGGTATTACCAAAATTACCACCGTACTTTACGGAGAACAGTGTAAATTAAACGGTAATGGACTTTGCAGGAGTAAGCGCTAAGGACAGAACGCAAGTTATGTGTATAAGCGGTAACAGAGAGCAGTTCGGTAAATGCACATTAAATCGTACTTAATGCTTTTGAAGCTGGCTACGGCCGGAGTTAGGAGTTAAGAAAACGGAAGAAGAAACTTAAACGTGGGCGCTTCCGTTTTTGTTGTTTAAAGCGGTTTTTGCAATGCTAAAAGCAATGCTCAGTCGCAACGCAAATATATAGCTGTCGGTCTGAGTTTGTTGCAGACATATGCGCTTACTAAGTCTATTACAAATTCAAACTGCTAAGGGAGAAACGCTGAGGCTTTTGCAGCTCTTTAGCAACGCTCAAGCGCAACGCAAATACAAAGCTGTCAGTCTGAGCTCGTCGAAGATCTTTACGCCTGCCAGGTTTTTCATAGCCAAATCTGATAAATAATCTGGCTGATAAATGCATGCAGTATTTTCCATGCCAACCCATACGCTCTAACTAAACCAAACAACAACTCATCATTTTTAATTGCTTATACCGTAAAATAACTATTTTTACCCTACATGAGTAAAGAGGTTAAGAGCAGGGCAAGTAAGCAAACCCAGAAAATCTTCGTGCTGGATACATCGGTTATATTGTATGACCATAATGCATTTGAAAACTTTCAGGAGCATGATGTTACCATTCCTATCCAGGTGTTGGAAGAACTGGATAACATGAAGACCGGTAATGACACGCGCAATTTCGAAGCCCGGGGCTTTATCCGCCTTATGGATAATTACTCGCAAAACCATGTGCTAACCGAATGGTTACCGCTAAACGGCAAGCAAAAAGGAAGTTTTAAAGTAATTATAGACAAAGTATCGCATACCAATGCCGAAGCTATATTTGGCAATAACAAGATAGATCATCGCATCCTTAACGCTGCACTTAATTTGCAGGAAGAAAACCCGGCTAAGAAGGTGGTGCTGGTATCTAAAGATATTTGCCTGCGGCTGAAAGCTAAAGCCCTTAACCTGCATGCCGAAGATTACGAAACCGGCAAGGTGAAAAACCTGGAAGAACTGTATACAGGCAGAGCAGTACTCAACAAAATACCCGAAAAAACATTATCGCAGCTTAATAAGCAGCAAACGTTATCTATCGATCAGTTTAACATTACGCCACCGGGTGGCAACATGTTTTATACATTGGAAAGTAAGAAAGTTGCCATCCCTGCTTTTTACAATCAGCAACGTGGTGAAATGCAAAAGTTAGGGGAACAATCGGCCTTTAACATACAACCCAGAAGCACCGAGCAGGCTTTTGCGCTGCATGCGTTGTTAAATCCCGACATTAAGCTGGTAACTATTCAGGGCAATGCCGGTACCGGTAAAACCCTGCTGGCCTTGGCCAGTGCATTAGAACAGCGTAAGCATTACCGGCAAATTTATGTTACCCGGCCCACCATACCTTTGGCTAATAAAGATATTGGCTTTTTACCAGGCGATGCCAAATCGAAAATAGACCCTTATATGGCACCCATTTGGGATAACCTGAAATTTTTGAAAGATCAGTTTGCAGGCGACGAAAAGATGCAGCATAAAATAGACGAACTGGTTTCTACCGATAAGATCTCCATTACACCATTGGCCTTTATACGTGGCCGCACGCTAACCAAAATATTTTTCATGGTAGATGAGGCGCAAAACCTTACACCGCACGAAATAAAAACCATCATATCGAGGGCAGGAGAGCATAGTAAGGTGGTTTTTACCGGCGATATTTACCAAATAGATACCCCTTACCTGGATGCGGAAAGTAATGGCCTTTCTTATCTTATTGATAAAGCCCGCAACCACCCTTTATATGCGCATGTTACCCTGCAAAAAGGCGAGCGGAGCGAATTGGCTAATTTGGCTAACGAATTATTATAGAGTACGGTTTAGACATTAAAAGCCGTCATTACTTCGTACCTCGCAATGAAGTAATATTTATTAAGATTTAAGAAGCATTCTCCAAAAAGCTATCGCTGATTTTCGCCACGTCGGTACTTATCTTGTGAATAAAGCCCAGTTGTTCTTTGATCAGGTTATCATCGGCGGTGGCAGGAGTGGCTTCAGGTTGCTCAGTGGGTAGTTTTTCAGCACTGAATTCTATGGCTTTGCCGCCCAGCTTTTTAGCGGCATCATTCAAAATAACAATACTTCGTTTAATTAACTTCAGATTTTCGCCGCTTGAGCGTTGTATACCTTTACCTGATATGGCCGATGCCATGGTAGCCACATAAGATGACAGGATGTGGTTAAGCACCACAAACTTATGTACATCTTTACTTTTACGTTGCTTTGTTTTGGGTTCAGAAGTCATGCGCTCAAACGCGGCCGAAAGGTTGGCCGATTTAATGTACACATCTTTACGCGCCAGCTTATATTCGGTAACACTTACTGGTATGCCGGTAATGCTTTCAGCTATCTTAACCAGGTAATTTACGTTCGACGTTAATACTTCGTGCAAGCTCTGCTTCACTTGATCTGACTCCCAGGTAGGGAAAATAAAATAGTTAGCTGCCAGTGCAATAACAGACCCGATGATGGTATCAACAATGCGTTCCTCAGCAATATTAATGTGCCCCACACCCAAAAAGCGAAAAAGGATAAGCACGTAAGGCGTCATCAGTATAATACTGATCACATAATTTACCCTGACAAAGCTATAAGCACCAATCATGAGCACCGCCAGAAAAATGAACTGCACATTATCGTTATGTACAAAAGTAAGGATAGCCACACCTACAGCGCCCCCTACAATGGTACCTATTAAACGCTGGTAGTTGCGTTGCTTGGAAAGGCTAAAGGCAGGTTTGATAATTACAATAATGGTCAGTATCACCCAATAGCTATGCTGTCCGAAAGCGATTTTGTGACCCGTAATGGCATTTATTAAATGCAGCAGCGCACTGCTTTTGGTAATGATAAAGCCCGTAAGACAAACCAAAGACACCCGTAGCGCGAAACGGAATGTGGTAGATTTAAGCGTTAAGTTATCTAAAAGCAACCTTGGCGAAAAATCCTGGTGGGCTACAAATTTATCGTATTCCACTTCCGGCGTTTTTTCGATCCGCTGCTTTTTAGAAGATCTTATTTTGTGGTAGCGGTGTATGCTGATGATCTTGTGGTTAAGATCGCGCAGGTTAATGAGTACTTTCTTTAGAACCAAAACGCTTCCTGTATGCTCATCAGCACTAATGGCATCCATTTTTGCTTTCAGCTCTTCTAATTCTGCATTAAAGTTATCTATAGAACGGTACGAGGTATTGGATAGCACCGCATAACCAATATTATCCAACTCATTAGCCATGCGATGCAATAGATGGCCTATATCTTCCAAAATGGTGGTCTTGGCAAATTGTTCGCGCATGTGACTGTAGTCATAATGCGTGGCCATAATTTGCTCAAACAAGTCTACCAGGTCAACAAAGGTAAGCACCAGCATGCGGCTGTAATTGGTAGACTCTTTAACCACCAAACGGCTTTTAAACAACAGCTCTCGCACGGCATCCTGGTGTTGGCTTACCTGTATCTGTTTAGATACCAGCTTGCGGTAATTGTCCTCAATACTGGTTTCGGGTAAATAAAAATCGGCTTTAATGCGCAGAAAATCCACAATATCGCTGATATTTTCACCCAAAGCCTGCTGTGCGGCACGATAGGGGCGTATGCCAAAAAAAACCAGGCTCATGAGCATATACCATATGCCGCCAGAAAGTACAGTTAAGGCATTTTGAAAAATATCCGGACGAGGTATGGCTTTATCCATCACAAAAATCATGGCCAGCAAGCCGGCGGTACCAATGGCAGCAGCACGGTTGCCATAGATAACCAGGAACGAGAAAAGGAAAGAAAGTAAGGTAACCTCAGCACCCAGCGTCCACAAGTTAAGGCGGGCGTAACCGGTTACTACAATAACCATAAACATGAGCGCATTGCCAATAAGCATGGCGTTACGCTTATGAATAACAGGGCCAGGGTTGTCAATTACGCTCATACATGCTGCACCAAGCGAGAGGGTGATGCCTGTTTGCAGCATTCCAAACTGTGCAAATAGCACTGCCGGAAGCAATAACCCGGTGCTAATGCGCAGTCCATCAGAAAAGTACTGGCTAAAAAAAAAGCTTTTTATTTCGCGGGTTTGAACAGACATTGGCTTGTTAACAGATGGGCGCTATGATGCAAAAATATATAATTGCCGCAGCATGTTACACAATTATTAAATAGTCTACCAAATAACTATATTTTATCACCTTAGTTTGAATAATTGTACATAAGATGCGTATTTTAACCCCGTTAAGCAATAACAGTGTTTAACGCAAAATTTACCGAGTTAACTATGCCCGCACCACAACACTCCAGTAACCGCGAAACTACGTTTACCCAAGAAGTAGTTACCCGTTTTGAATTGTATAATAGCTTATTTTTAACGCTGCCGTTTTACCAGGTAAAAGATACTGGTATACTGCTTCCTTTCTTCGCATCGCATTGTGAAAAGGGGGTAGCCCAGCTTAAATCACCTTCAGATATTATTACATCATTTTTTGATGAGCATGTGCCGGGCGTGGATGAACGCGAACAAGTTAACCGCCTGTTTCGCTTCATACAATATATTGAAAGGCAGGTAGTATTGTTTGATGCCATTGAAGATTCATCGTTCAATAAGTTGAGCCGTACCGATGATAGCGGTACACTTCAAGGTTTGTTACAGCAAATTTCGGCCGATGACGAAATGCGCGATAAGATTAGGGAGAAGCTGAAAAACTTCTCGTTACGCTTGGTATTAACGGCGCACCCTACGCAATTTTATCCTGGCACAGTGTTAACCATTATGACCGATTTGATTGAAGCGTTAAAAACTAACGACATCAATACGGTTAACCTTTTACTACAACAATTAGGTAAAACTCCCTTCTTCAATAAAACATCGCCCACGCCGGTTGATGAAGCTATTAGCCTGATCTGGTTCCTGGAACATGTGTTTTATTATGCGCTGGCCGGCATTCAAACCCGCTTAAACGAGGAGTTCGATTTGCAGGAACTCACCAGCCAGATATTTGAGTTAGGCTTTTGGCCCGGTGGTGATCGCGATGGGAACCCCAACGTGCGTACCGATTCTACCCGTACAGTTGCCGCCACCTTGCGTCAAATAATTTTCAGGTGCTATTACCGCGATTATCGCATTTTGAAGCGCCGGATAACTTTCAGAGGGGTGGAAGAGCCAATGGCGAAACTGGGCGACTTGTTATATCTCAACGCCTTTAACCCACAGCCCGAAGCCGGTAATTTACAGCAGGAAATGATTGATTTGCTGGATGGTATTAAAGACACATTGGTTAAAGATCACGATGGCATCTTTTTAGATATTATAGATGATCTATCGCTCAAAGTAAAATTATACGGCTGCTACTTTGCCGGGTTAGATATACGTCAGGATAGCCGGGTGCTCCGTAGCGTATTTCAGTATGGTCTGGAACAAACTGAACTGAATAATGGATTGCCCAAAAAAGGGTTTGATGAATTGAGCGAAGACGAAAAAATAAAACTCATCAGCTTTAATGAGGTAGATTATCCTTGTATAGAGGGAGAAAAAAAGGGTATGGACCCGATGATTAACGATACGCTGTGTACCATTCGTTTAATGCATCAAATACAGCAACAAAATGGAGAAAAGGCAAGTCACCGTTTCATTATCAGCAATTGCCAGCAGGCATCGGATATATTAATCCTAATGAACTTGTTTTTATGGAGCGGCTGGAAAAAGGAAAACCTCACCATAGATTTTATGCCGCTATTTGAAACTGTAAACGATCTTAAACACGCAGCCGAAGTAATGGAGCGCTTGTATACGCATCCATTTTACCAAGAACATCTGAAGAAGCGTGGTAACCGCCAAATGATTATGCTGGGTTTCTCTGATAGTACTAAAGATGGTGGCTATTTGATGGCTAACTGGTCTATCTATCAGGCTAAAGTGGAACTAACGGCAATCACTAAAAAGTATGACATAGAACTTGCGTTTTTTGATGGGAGAGGGGGACCACCGGCACGTGGCGGCGGTAAAACCCACCGTTTTTACGCGGCTATGGGTAAAGAAATTGCGAATGACGATATTCAATTAACTATACAAGGACAAACAGTTAGTTCACAATATGGATCTATAGATACGGCAAAATACAATATTGAACAGCTGGTTAATGCCGGCGTAACATCTGCACTTCATCCAAATCACCGCGATTTTCTGGACGAAGAACACAAAAAGCTGATCACTACCATGGCCGATGAAAGCTATGAGAAGTTTATTGCTTTACGCAAACATCCGCTATTTACAGAATACCTGGAGAATTTGAGTCCGCTAAAATTATTGTCAAACATCAACATCAGCAGCAGGCCAACCAAACGCAATGCCGGTGCACCGCTTAAATTAGAAGATTTGCGGGCTATTAGTTTTGTAACCTCATGGAGCCAACTGAAACAAAACGTACCCGGATTCTACGGAGTTGGTTCGGCCTTACAAAAAGCCAAAGATACCGGCAAATGGCAGAACGCTGTAGACCTTTATAAATCTTCAGGTTTCTTCAAAACTATGATCGATAACTGTATGATGTCGATGTCTAAGTCTGATTTCAGGATCACGGCCCATTTGGAGCATGACGAGCATTATGGTGATTTTTGGAAGCAGTTAAAAGCAGAATACGATCTGACCAAAAATATTTTGCTGGAATTGACCGGCAACCAGGAACTGATGCAGGAATACCCGATAGAGAAACGTTCCATCGCTATGCGTGAGCGTATTATTTTACCTTTGGTAGTGGTACAGCACTATGCATTGCAAAAGTTGAAGAGCGTTGAAGATGAAGAGTTAAAAAGCGCGTACAGCAAGTTGGTAATACGTACTGTTTATGGTATTGTGAACGCAGGGCGTAACTTAGCTTAAGCAAGGAGTATTGTTTTTAGATTAATAGCAGGCTTTGTAAACCAGTTTAACATTTAATTGTTATTAAAATAATTATCTGCAAACTTCATCTGTTTACAAAATGAAAAACATACTTTATTTAAGTGCAATTGCTTTGCTTGCTGTATCAACTATGGCCTGTAATGACAATAAAAGGGCGAAGAATTTTAACGAAAAGACTTTGGTAGACGACCAAGGCATGGGTTTTATCAAAGGTGCTCACGAGGCTGGTATGACCGAAATTAAGGCGGCAACTGTAGCACAATCAAAATCGCAAAACCCGCGTGTTATCAACTTTGCTAAAATGATGATTGCAGATCATAGCAGCATGGATAAAGATATTGCTAAACTTGCTGAAGATAAATATGTGACTTTAAAAGCGGCTACCGATACGCTGAGCCCTGATCATCAAATGATGATAGACAATATGGCTAAGCTATCGGGACCGGCATTTGATAAAGCCTACATGCAAATGATGGTTAAAGATCATAGCAAAGTAGTTGATATGTTTAAAGATGCCACGAATAATACGAATAAAGCGCTAAATGATTTGGCCGAAAAAAGTATTCCTAAATTAATGACGCATCTTGATTCGGCCAAAGCCATCAATGCTTCTTTGAAATAAAACAATAATTCCCAATAACGAAAGCCTTGCAATTAGCAGGGCTTTTTTGTTGGTCATTCAATTTACAATGCCGAAAATTTTGTTTTTTTATTCTCATAATTAACATTATGTTAAATAGAAGTTTTAAAATTAAGGGGTTCCAATTATGAACCCCTCTTTTATTTATTGAGCAGCGTCGAGTCTTTTCTTGATCTCAGCGCTTTTCACATTATCTTTTTTGATGATGTAGTAATTTCTTAAGTTGCCTAAAGCACTTTGATCTTTAGGTTGCAATTCTACAGCTTTTTCTAAGTAAGGCTTTGCTCTGTCGGCAGCAGCGTTTACTTTAGCCATTAAAGCATTGTATTCTTTCTGCTTGCTCATTGGCATTTTGTTAGCTGTATTGAAATCTTCAACTGCAGATGTCATTAAGATGTAACCCATGTTCAGGTTAGCTTCAAAATAAGCAGGATCAATTTCTACTGCTTTTTTGTAAGCGTCAGCAGCTTTTTCAGTGTTATCGGTTACAGCTTTTTGTGCAGCAGCTTTTGCAGCCGGATCTTTAGCAGTTTTAGCAATTTTTGCCTGTGCATCAGCTATTTTACCGTAAGCAATACCTGAATAAAAATATAAGGTTTTGTTTTTAGGATCGTTAGCGATAGCAGCCTGAATTTTATCTACAAACTCAGCTTGTTTACCTTGCTGCAAAGCAATTTCAACTTCACGACCGCGTAACGATGCATTGGCAGGGAATTTACTAACGCCCTCTCCTACAGCTGCAAGCGCTGCTGCAGTGTCTTTTTGCATCAGGTACATGTTAGAAAGGTCAGAATAAATATCTGCTCTTCTGCTGTAGTTAGTAGTTACCAGCTTTTTATAATTGCTAATAGCAACCGGGTAATTTTTTGAGTTAGCAGCAGCTAAACCGCTGTAATAAATGGCCGTAGTATCTTCAGGGTAAACACTGCGGTAAAAATCAAATGCTTTGTAAGCATCTTCATATTTTTTAGCCTGAAACTCCTTTACGCCTTTATTCAACTGGTAGTAACCCAGGTATTGATTAGAGGCATCGATCAGCCTTTTGTACTCACCTTTAGCATCAGCCTCTTTAGCTTTTTTTAACGCTTCGCTGGCAGTTGTAAATAACGGTGTTGATGTGGTTGCTACAGTATCATTATAAGCTAAGGTGCTGTAAATAGCCGCTTTTAACGCATAGGTTTGTGGTAAAGCAGCAGTTTTTTCGTTTGCCGATGCTTTGTCTATCGAGGCTTTTGCAGTATTGATACTGGTTGAAGCCATAGTGGCCATTGACTTGTTTTGACGCAGTGTTTCATACTTGTCATACTCCTGCTGGGCCGTGGATAATTCGCCTTTCTGCGCATAGGCCGATAATGAGAACAGGCCAATCGTACCTGCGATAAGAAACTTAATTTTCATAGATATTTCTAATTAGTTAATTGTTGCAATTTATAATTTATATAGTTCAGTTGGTCTTCGTTGCCATTTTTTGCATAAATAAGCTGCAGCAACTTTAATGTATTAACGTTTTTTGGTGCCATTTCATATGCCTTTTGCAACCATTGGGCAGCAACCAGCCTGTTTTTTTCGGCATCAGCGGCATTTTTATTGTTTGCGCTGCGCTTTAAATACAATAAACCAAGGTTATAAACCGGGTCATAACCCGATGAATTGAGCTCTATGGAACGCAGGTACAATGACTCTGCCCTGTCTGCCTGGTCTAAATGATCATAGCAATTACCGGCAATAAAATACACCTCTGCATCATTAGGATAGCTATCCAGCAGTCCTTTTAGCATAGGTTCCAGCGAACGGTAATCTTTTTTATTATTATAAATGTTGGCTTCCTCCAGCATCAGGCTTTTGTCGGCCGGTAAAAACCTACGGCCTTTTTGCAGTATATCAAGCGCCTTTGATGTATCGCCCATGGTTTTGTAAATATTGCTGGCTGCAATAACGTACTCCGTTTTTACACTATCTGCAGTAATGAGCGTATTATAAAATTTAACAGCTTCGGGTAAGCGTCCCGCACGGGTATTAGCGTAAGCAATATAAGCGTTGATCTGAGAAAAATTTGGTGCATAAGCTTGTGCACTTTCAAATGATTCTACCGCCTTATTAAAATCTAAGTGCCGTGTTTGGTCAAATCCCCTACGTATAAATACATTGGCCAGGCAGCGCTTGGAAAAGTTGAGCTCAGTTTGATATTTATAGATCTTTTTGCTGGCGGCAAGCCTGTTAACCAATGCAACCGTTTGATCAAAGAAGTTGTCGGGCTGGTTAAGCTTGTTGGCAGAATCTATGTAGGCTATGCTGGAGTAAACGATAGCCTTATAAATGTTCTTACCTAAACTGGAAGAGTCTGACCGGGTTTTGATCAAACTATCTACCGATTTTTTGGCATTGGCCAGGTACTTAAGCTCGGAGTGTTGTTTATAATAAGCCAGGTTGTTTACCACAACCTTTAATGCTTCTGATTGGCAAAAGCCGGTTAAAGGTGCGGTAAACAATCCAAATAAAACCAGTGTTATGATTTTACGGCTTAACTTCATATATTATTCGTTTTCAGTGTCTTCAGGTGCATCATCTAATGCTTCTCTATCGTCATCTTCGGTGCCAACATCGGTACCAGTTACGTCGAGGCTGCTTTCAATGGCCTGTTCTAATTCTTCTTCTTCGCTGTGTTCAATTTTAGCTACCGAAGCAATTTCATCACTCTCTTTAAGCGATATCAACCTCACCCCTTGCGTTGCACGTCCCATGGTACGCAGTTGGTTCATGGCAATACGTATAATAACGCCCGAGCGGTTAATGATCATAAGGTCATCACCATCAGTAACATCTTTTATGGCAACAAGTTTTCCTGTTTTTTCAGTAACGTTGATGGTTTTAACACCTTTACCGCCACGGTTGGTTACGCGGTAGTCTTCAACATCGGTACGTTTACCATATCCTTTTTCAGAAACCACCAGTATAGTAGTCTCTAAATCGTTGATGGCAATCATACCCACAACAGCATCGGCATCATTCTCTAAAGTAACACCTCTTACACCTGTTGCGGTACGTCCCATTGGTCTAACGGTAGACTCGTTAAAGCGGATAGCACGGCCCGATTTCAGCGCCATTATAATTTCGCTGCTACCGGTAGTTAAGGTTGCTTCCAATAGAGAATCACCATCGTTAATGTTGATAGCGTTGATACCATTGGCACGAGGACGAGAATAAGCTTCTAAAGAAGTTTTCTTGATGGTACCCTTACTGGTACACATGATGATAAAGTTATTCTCCAGGTAATCCTGATCTTTCAGGTTCTTCACCTTGATGTAAGCCTTGATCTTTTCTTCTTTAGGAATGTTGATGATGTTCTGGATAGCACGGCCTTTTGATGTACGGCTGCCTTCCGGAATTTCAAATACCCTTAACCAGAAACAACGCCCTGCCTCGGTAAAGAACAGCATGTAGTTGTGGTTAGACGCAATGAGTAAGTGCTCAATAAAGTCTTCATCGCGGCTGTTGCTGCCTAATGCACCCTTACCGCCCCTGCCCTGACGGCGATACTCGGTTAACGGCGTACGTTTAATATAACCTTCATGCGAAATAGTGATCACCACATCTTCATCTTCAATGAAGTCTTCGGTCATCATCTCAGCGCTTGAGTGTACCATTTCGGTACGGCGCTCATCACCGTATTTTTCTTTAATTTCGAGTAGTTCGTCTTTGATGATCTGCATCTGCAAAACTGGATCGGCAAGGATAGACTTATAATATTCTATCTGTTTCATCAATTCGGCGTACTCATCTTTTATTTTATCACGCTCCAGTCCGGTTAAACGGCGCAGGGTCATATCCAAAATAGCACGGGCCTGTATCTCGGTTAAGCCAAACTGGGTCATTAAACCGTCGCGGGCCTCTTCAGGAGTTGATGAAGCTCGTATTAAGCGGATAACCTCATCCAGGTGATCTAAAGCGATCAGCAAACCTTCTAAGATGTGGGCACGTTTTTCGGCCTCGGCAAGCTCGTAACGGGTACGGCGTACCACCACTTCCTGACGGTGCTCCACAAAGTAGTGGATCATATCGCGCAGGTTCAGCAGCATTGGGCGGCCTTTAACCAGTGCAATGTTGTTTACACTGAAAGAGGTTTGAAGTGAAGTGTATTTGTAAAGATTGTTGAGTACGATAGCGGCATTGGCATCGCGTTTAATTTCATAAACCACGCGGATACCCTCACGGCTCGATTCATCACGAATAGTAGAAATACCTTCGATCTTTTTCTCGTTCACCAGTTCGGCCGTACGCTCAATCATGTTGGCTTTATTTACCTGGTAAGGTATTTCGGTAACGATGATGCGTTCGCGGTCGCTGTTAAACGTTTCAATTTCGGCACGTGCACGTAAAACGATACGGCCACGTCCGGTTTCAAAAGCATCCTTAGCACCCTCATAACCGTAAATAATACCGGCTGTAGGGAAATCGGGGCCCTTAATATGTTCCATTAATTGGGCAACCTCAATATCGCGGTTTTCAATTAAGGCAATGGTGGCATTAATAACTTCGGTTAAGTTGTGAGGCGCCATGTTGGTGGCCATACCTACCGCAATACCCGATGCACCGTTAATAAGCAAGTTGGGAATTTTAGCAGGCAATACGCTCGGCTCTTCCAATGAATCATCAAAGTTCAACTGGTAGTCGATGGTATCTTTATTAATGTCGGCCATCATCTCTTCGGCCAGCTTTTGCATACGGGCCTCGGTGTAACGCATGGCCGCAGGGCTGTCGCCGTCAATAGATCCGTAATTTCCTTGTCCTTCAACCAGTGGGTAGCGTAAGCTCCAGTCCTGGGCCATACGTACCATGGTATCGTAAACCGAGGAATCGCCATGCGGGTGGTATTTACCTAAAACCTCGCCCACAATACGGGCCGATTTTTTATAGGGCTTGTTACTGGCTAATCCTAAATCAAGCATACCGAACAATACGCGTCTGTGTACGGGTTTTAAACCGTCGCGCACATCGGGCAGTGCTCTTGATACGATAACCGACATTGAATAATCAATGTAAGCCGACCGCATTTCTTCATCAATGTTTATAGGAATGATTCTGTCTTCGTTCTGTGAATTGTCTTCAGCCATTTCAGTTTTTATGTGAGAAAATCTTGCTCAAATATTCAGGTTGATGCGAAAAATTTGACTTGCGAAGATACGAATTTTAAGTAAGAATCAGTGTCTTTTTACTAACATTTAGGGGTGTTGAGAAACACTCTGCAAGCAATTGCATGAGCAATAAAATATCAAAGTTTTTAGGCTATTTTACTTTGGTCCAGTGTTCTTCTACTTGTACTCCGGTGGGCAACTTACCTGAAAAAATCAGTGTATCGTTTTTTAGCTTGTATTGGTAGTGCACAGCTACACCAGTAAGTTTGGAGGGTTGGGTGCTGAAAGTTTCGGTCTCCAGGCAGCTATCGCCATTGAGTTTATAATCGCCTGCCTGATACTTTTGTGGCTCGCTCGCTCCTTCTATCAGGAACGCCTCGAAATTTTTACCGGTATAGGTGCGTTGCAGTTGGTAACCATCGGTACCACCTTCTTTTTTGCCATTGTAAGTGCCACCGGCATATTGCCACTTGCCCTCTAAACTGCCCGAATTATTGCACGCTGCAGATAAGATAAGGATGCCAGCTGCTAAACCTAATTTTCCAGTTACCATGTTGTAAATTATATCCAGTTAATGTTTTTCTTCAGTAAACTTATAGTTCTTTCTTCCTCGCTCCCGCTTTGCGGCTCGTGGTTGTAGATCCATTTTGCAGTGGGCGGCAAGCTCATCAAAATAGATTCGATTCGCCCGTTGGTTTCCAGCCCAAATTTGGTACCGGCATCATACACCAAGTTAAACTCGGCATAGCGGCTGCGGCGTACGTATTGCCATTCCTGCTGCTCGGGTGTAAACTCTTTAAAGCGGTTACGTTTAATGAGTTCTGTATAAGTAGTGGCAAATGACCGGCCGAGCGCTTTAGAAAATTCAAAGATGCTTTCCCAACTTAGTTCATCGGTAGCAGTTAAACGGTCGTAAAATATGCCGCCTATACCCCGTGTTTCGTTACGGTGTTTAATGAAAAAATAATCGTCGGCCCAGGTTTTAAAGCGCTGATAAAAGTCGGCGTTAAATTGATCGCAAATAGTTTTTAAACGCTGATGAAAATAACGGGCATCTTCGTCGATCACATAGTGAGGCGTGAGATCTATCCCACCGCCAAACCAGCGCAATGGCTGTCCTTCATCAAAAGATGATGGCATTTCAAAGTACCTGATATTCATGTGAATGATGGGCACCATAGGATGGTTAGGATGCATTACAATGGAAACGCCCGTGGCAAAGAAATCGCTTTGTTCAACTTTTAGCGCTTTTTTTACGCTATCGGGCAGTTTACCTTCTACAGCAGAGAAATTTACGCCACCTTTTTCGAGTACGCTGCCGTTTTGAATAATACGCGTGCGGCCACCACCACCACCTTCGCGTTCCCAAAGTTCTTCTTCAAAGCGTGCAGCGCCATCGGCAGCTTCCAGGCTTACACAAATTTCGTCCTGAATTTGCTGATAGGCAGCTGCTATTTCTTCTTTAGTTATCATTGGCACAAATGTGCAAAAATTGTGCGCAATGTTAAACGTTCATTTCAGATGCTACATTTAACCGACCGGTTTCGCCATCGTTATGTTCAACGTAGTTCAAATCTTTGCCAAAGCTTTCTTTTAAACGGCTTAAGGCAATAAGCGATATAATGGTCACTATAGCCATCATTATATAGGCACTTAAAATAATACTATTGGTATAACCGCGGGCTGTAAAATATTTTACAAAATACTCATAACCCAAGGTGATAGGAATGAGTGCACCGCGTACAAAATTGGGGACGGTAGTGGTTACTGTAGCCCTGATATTGGTACCAAACTGCTCTGAAGCAATAGTAACAAATGTAGCCCAGTACCCTATAAAGAAGCCGATGAATAAGCAAATGCCAATAAATTGTCCCTGGCTTATGCCGTGAGCATTTAAGTAAACCAGCACGCTAACTACCGACATTAATTGAAATACGAGCATAGTTAGCCTACGCGATTTGGTCAACTGTGCAAACAAACCCGCAAACATATCACCAACAGAAAGGCCTATGTAGGTATACATAATACCGGTACCTGCGCTTAGTGGTTGCAGGGCTCCAAGTTCTCTACCTATCTCGGGCGATTGAGTAATTAAGATACCTACCACAAACCACAGCGGCATACCAATTAAAATACAACACAGGTATTTAACAAAGCGTTTTCTATCGTTAAAAAGCATCATGAAGTTTCCTTTAGCTACGTTGCTTTGCTCTGCCTGCTTAAACATGCCCGACTCAAAAGTGCCCACACGAAGCAATAACAGCAACACACCTAAGCCACCGCCAATAAAATAAGCCTTTTGCCAGCCATATTGTGCTACGGTAGCTGCTGCCGCCGCACCTAACAAGCCTACTACTGCTACGATCATAGTGCCATAGCCACGCTTTTCTTTGCTCATGGTTTCGCTCACCAGGGTAATACCGGCACCAAGTTCGCCGGCCAGGCCTATGCCCGCAACAAACCGCACTAAAGCATACATGTTGTAACTGGTAGCCATACCGTTGGCAAAATTGGCGAGCGAATAAAGCAGTATCGAACCGAATAAAACCTTAATGCGGCCTAGTTTATCGCCAATGATGCCCCAAAGAATGCCGCCCAATAACAAGCCAAACATCTGCATATTGATGATGAATTCTCCTTTGGTGCGCATATCTGCGTCGCTCACGCCAATGTCGTGCAGGCTTTTTACACGCACTATGGAAAATATGAGCAGGTCATAAATATCAACAAAGTAGCCCAGCGATGCTACAATGACCAGGAAGATTACGTTTTTGGCTTTAGGGGTTGTGGTGTTACTTAACGTCACGTTTGCTTGATTTTAACAATTGCTAATTAATATAAAATAATGGGCAAAAAAAAACCCTTGCTAATGCAAGGGCTTATATAACCATAACGGGTAATTATATCTTTTTAACTTTTACAGCCTGTAATCCTTTTCTGCCTTCTTCAACTTCGTACTCAACGTCGTCGTTATCTTTTATAGCGTTTACACCGCCCTGAACATCTTTAAAATGCACAAACAGGTCTTTTCCTTCTTCGGTTATAATAAAGCCGAAACCTTTTTGAGTATTAAACCATTTTATTTTTCCAGTTTTCATAATATTAATTGTATAAGTTTATAAGAGATTGTAATAGTAAACTGAAACTCGAAATGCTAACATTCAGACAGGTAACAGTAAATTAGGCTATATTTTACTCCAAATATATAAATTTTAGAATAATACAATAATATTTTATTTTTTTTCATTAAACCGCTCAACTGTCTGTTTATGTGGTAATTATAAGGACGTATTTTAAAGGACAACGATTTTCATATTGCGTTATAATTATAGCCCGTTTGAGAAAATTTAACAGTATTTATCCTTCATTTTCTTACAACATTAACTTTAAAACGTTGTTGCTTTGATTTGGATGCATACTTGACCGCTCCTCTAAATATTGATTAAATGAAGCATACGTATAACACCGGTATAATCGGGAACTGTAATTTTTTAGCCCATATTAATAAAAACACCAATGTAGACTGGCTTTGCTGGCCGCGTTTTGACAGTACTTTTATTTTTGGAGGATTGCTGGATAAAGAAAAAGGCGGTGAGTATTCTATTTTGCCCGAAGGTGAATATACTTCTTATCAATACTATCTCGAAAATACCAACGTGCTTATTACCGAAATTACGATAAAAGCAGGCGGACGTTACCGTATAACCGATTTTGCACCCCGTTTTCAGGAGCACCAACGCTACTACAAACCACTCATGTTCATTCGTAAAATAGAAGCTTTAGATGGTTCGCCGCGTATTAAAGTAAAGTGTGCGCCGGTTTCAGAATATGGCGCGGTTAAATTAGATGTAAACCGTGGCAGCAATCACATTCAGTATTTGGGTGGCGAAGAAAAGATCAGGTTAACCACAAACATCCCTATCAGTTACGTTTTTGACGAGCAGCCATTTGTGCTTAACGATTGTAAATACCTGGTGATGACCTACGGCGAACCGTTGGAAGCACCCCTTACCAGCACAGCCGAACGCTTTTTACGCGAAACGGTACAATATTGGCGCACCTGGATCAAACACTCCTCCATTGCAGGGTTTTACCAGCAATACGTTATACGCTCGGCCCTGGCTTTAAAAATACATCAGTATGAAGATACCGGCGCAATCATAGCAGCGAGTACTACCAGTTTACCCGAATCGCCGGGTAGCGGTCGCAATTGGGATTACCGCTATTGCTGGCTGCGCGATACGTACTATGTAATAAGTTCGCTTAACCATATTGGCCATTTTGAAGAAATGGAAAAGTATTTCAATTACGTAACCGATCTTTCTTTTTCTGAAGATTTCAGGTACCAGCCCTTGTATGGCATTACCGGTAAAAAAGACCTTGAGGAATTTACGGTTGATTTAGCCGGCTACGAGGGCAACCAGCCTGTGCGTATAGGTAACCAAGCCTCAGAGCACATCCAAAATGATATTTACGGACAAGTAATGGTTTCGGTACTGCCGTTGTATACCGATCAACGTTTCATTTTTGATGAACGTAAAGATTCTGCCCGTTGGGTTGACTACTTGTTAAGTAAGATTGAGCGTACCATTGACGAGAAAGATGCCGGTATATGGGAGTTCCGTAATATGGCTAATATTCATTGCTACAGTAACCTGTTTCAATGGGCAGGTGCCTGTGCTGCCGAAAAAATGGCCCGTACTATTGAGAACGAGGGCTTGCTTAGCCGGGCGCTGGCTATGAAAGCAAGAGCATCCGAGCATATAGAGAGCTGCTACGATGCCGAACGTAAGGTGTACACCAACGCTGCCGGCAGCAGCTACCTGGATGCAAGCACACTGCAACTCATACTGATGAATTATTTAGACCCGGCATCAGACAGGGCCAAAGATCATTTAATTGCATTAGAAAAAGAGTTGAAAACACCTAAAGGCTTGTTTTACCGCTACCTGCATGCCGATGATTTTGGCAAACCTAAAACTACATTTTTAATCTGCGCGTTTTGGTATGTAGAGGCTTTGGCCTGTGTAGGCCGCATGGACGATGCGGTACGCGAATTTGAGAACATTTTACAATACTCTAATCACCTGTTGCTGTTTAGCGAAGATGTTGCCGAAGAAGATGGCAGCCAATGGGGTAATTTCCCGCAGGCATATAGCCACGTAGGTTTGATGAATGCAGCTTACCGTATTGCCGCTAAATTAGATCGCCCAATATTTTTGTAAAATATAGAGCACAAAAAAGGGCTGATCTTGCTTAAGATCAGTCCTTTTTCTTATTATCAAATTAAAGCACGGGTACGTTAGCGCTCATTGTTTTCAATAAGCCCCTCACCTCTTTAGGATTGTTGAGATAAAATTTAGCAGCTGAAGCTCCGGTTCCAATCTTGATAGATATAGAGCTGTCTGGCAGTGATTTAAATAGGTCTTCATCCGTAAAGTCATCACCTAAAGCCATAATGAAATCATAGTCGCTTTGCTCCACTAAACTCAGGGCTGCCTTGCCTTTATTGATCTCCATATTCTTCACCTCCACCACTTTATCGCCGGGAAGAAGTTGCAGGCCTTTATCTGTTGCCAGGAACTTCAGGGTGTTCATTAACTCATTGGCACGTAACTCGCCCAAGCCGCGCTGCGCTTTGCGGTAATGCCAAACCAGCGAATAGGTTTTTTCTTCAATAAACGATCCCGGCGTACGGTCTACATACTTTTCAAAAATTTGCATAATGTCTTTCTTCCATGAGGTAGACAGGCCATTTATTTTATGCCACTCCATACCTTGCTGTTTAAACCAGGCACCGTGCTCGGCAATCAGATAAATGTTTTTATCGCCAAACCAATCGCCCAGATTTTCATGTTTACGTCCGCTTATAATAACCAAGTGGTTGTTAGGGTCGGCAGATAACTGGGCTAAAATGCTGTAAAGCTCCTTATCGGGTGTAGCTTCATCAGCTGTTGGCTTAAAATCTACCAGGGTGCCATCGTAATCTAAAAAGATAATGCGCTTACTGGTATTATGGTAACGGTTAACAATAGATTGCGCCGTAGCCGAATGTACATGCCTTGTTTGCATTGATCGTTGCATTAGTTTTACTTCGTTAAGGCGCTCCATAAAAAGGGCTACCCAATGGTTTATGTTAAATTTTGTTACCAGCGCACGCATTTGTTTCATACGCTGCTGCTGTTCTTTAAGCGGCATGTTCAGCGCTTCAATAATTGCATCTTTTACCTGGACAACATTATTAGGATTAATGATCAGTGCATCAATTAATTCGTGAGATGCACCTGCCATTTCACTTAATATCAGTACCCCATCGTTATTGGTGCGTGTAGCTACATACTCTTTACTCACCAGGTTCATACCGTCGCGCATTGGGTTAACCAAACACACGTTGGCAGCACTGTATAGCGCAGCAATGGTTTCTATGGGGAAAGATCTGTAATAGTAACTTATAGGTGTCCAATTAATGGTGCGGTAACGTGCATTAATGTTGCCCACTTTTTTATCTATTTGGTCGCGCAGGTGCATATATTGCGGAACGCTATCGCGCGATGGTACCACCAGCATATATAACGTAATGTTACCAATATATTCAGGATGTTCTTCTAAAAGTAGTTCAAGCGCCTGTAAACGCTGAAGTATGCCTTTGCTGTAATCAAGGCGGTCGATAGACAAGATCAACTGATTATTTTTAAAGATGTCTCTAATCTCTTCTGCTTGCTGCTGTACCGCCGGTTGTTGGGTTAGCGAAGCATACTTTTCGGCATCTATACCCATAGGGAAAGATTCTATCACGATGGATCTTTCGCCGCAGGTAACCACGTTTGATGATACAGGTGTGGGCAATATACGCGTTACCGAACTTAGAAAGTGGCGCACATCATCAAACGTATGAAAGCCTATAAGATCGGCGCCCAACATACCCTCCAGTAATTCTTTACGCCAGGGAATAAGCCTGAACATTTCATGCGACGGAAAAGGTATATGAAGAAAGAACCCGATAGCCACGTCAGGACGCTCTTTCCTGATGAGTGATGGCAGCAATAACAGCTGGTAGTCATGAATCCAGATGGTATCGCCCGGTTCGGCATTTGCCAGCACTACCTCTTTAAACTTTTCGTTTACGCTTTGGTAATAATCCCAGTTCGACGGTTTGTAAGTAGTATATGTGGAGGCATAATAATGAAACACCGGCCACAATACATCATTAGAAAAACCTTCGTAAAATTCGCTTACATCATCGCGTGTAAGGTAAACCGGTATCAAGCTCAGGTCATGCAAACGGTCTGCTATTTGCTCCTGCTTGTCATCTTCTATTACCTGGCCAGGCCAGCCTATCCAAACGTTATCTCCTTTTTTATAAACCGAACCTAAGCCGGTTGCCAATCCACCCTCACTGGGAATTAAATGGTATTCGTTATTGCTTTCCTGAATTTTTACAGGGAGCCGGTTGGCCACAATTATTGTTTTCGACATAGTAAATGGTTTAAGTCCCCTGTTTATATAAAGCACTTAAATCCTAAGTTGTTTGCCTTTTTATAGCCATTAGCGCTAACAGCGCAATTTTTGAAACAAAAAAAGCCGCACTTTTGGTGCGGCTGTATTATATTATTGAAGCGTTAATTAGTTCTTGCTCAGTATCTCAACAGAAGATGACGGGCTGATTTTCAAAGTAGCTTGTTTATCAGCTTTATTAAGACTTAAAAAGTAAACCTCATCATCATAAATGCTGATGGCAGTTAAACGTGCTAAAGCAGATGTTGGTGCATCAGCAAATTGAAAGCGAATCAATTCTTTTACATGGAAGCCTTCATAGTCGCGGGCAATTTGCTTGCGGGCGGCACTTGGTAAAGCATTGTAAGTAACAACTTCTGTATGACCTATATATTTACCGTTTGCATCGTAAAATGCAGCCATCTTTACGTTATCAGCAGTAAATTCTACTTTGTTGTAGTTTTCGTTAACAGTCCAGGTAACATCTTTTGCATCACCAAATTCGGTTTCAAACTGACGCATTACATAACTTGACACTTTATCAGTGTCATCAATTTTTTTAACACCATCAGCAGCAAAAGCTCCGAAGCTTAATAAAGTAACTAAGGCGATTAAGGTTAACTTTTTCATGATATTCAAATTTTATTATGTCCTAATTTTAAATCCGCAACAAATATACGTCACAGATATAAATATTATAAATAAATTTGAACTTTTATGATAATTTGATAATATATGCTGCTAAATTTTAACAAATTAAAATTACCGCTCATTTGATAATCTTATTTTATGAATATGTTAAGTATAAAATGTTTAATATATTAAGTTGATAACAAAGTCTAATAAAATTTACGATGTATGTAATTTACAAAGATTTGATGTATTCTAAAAATAGGTGTAAAGCTTCTTTCTTAGGTTGGGTAAGCGGGTAGTCGATTTTGTGAAGCAAGTAGTCTTTCAGGTCAAAATCCGAACGCATGGTCATTTCCTCAAATAGCTCGTTGCGATGGTCGAGGCCATATTGTAAGGCTTGGTTAAACTCAGCAATAAATTCTTCAGGAATTGGTTTATTGGCTATCCAAGCCGCAAATGTAAACGGCAAGCCCGTAAAATTGGTCCATTCGGCAGCAAGGTCATACACGTATGGATATTTATCGGCCTTACCAAAAGTACGATCGCCTATCTGTACAAATGCAGCATTTTCATTGCTCAGCGTACCGTAGTTAGCTGCGTTTACTATAAATTCCGGCGCTATCTTCCAATAATTTTTAAGCAGTACTTTTGCCAAATTATTCGATGATCTTGATTCGGGATCTAACTGAAGCGTTTTGACCTGCTCAATTGGGCAATTGCTAAAAATGAATACTGAGTTTACTGCACCCACAGCGCCGATACAATAATCAGACACCAAGTGCCATTGAGGTAAACTTAAGATGGCAGCTACAGGAATAAGGCCAATATCGGCCTCATCGTCTATCAGTTTCTGAGCACAATCTGAAGGCATGTCCAGGCTTAACTCTATTTTGTTTATTATATCGGTATGCTGAATACCGTATAGAAAAGGTTTGGTGTTAGTATAACTAACTGCCGATATTCTGATCTTTTTCAAGAAATTAACTTAGTGAATTTGCAAATGGATGGCGTTGTTAAAGTCGGCTATCTCAAACCGGCTGCCATCATATGTTACTTTGTACAAGACCAGGTTTTGGTGCGGAAATTTCTCCATCTGGGTAAGCGGCTGATTGGTAAGCAGGCACAAAAAAAGGCGCATGGCCCTGCCGTGCATACATATAAGCACATTCTTTTCATCCGGATGGCTCATAATAGTTTTCAGTGCCTCTCTCTGACGCTGCAAAACCTCGTTGGGGCTCTCCCCTTTCTCAAACTTGATGTCGAGATTGCCGCTGGTCCATTCTCTCATGAGTTTCATAAAAGCCGACTTGGTTTCAGGCGTACTTGGCTGACCTTCATGCACTCCCCATGCAAGCTCATCCAAGCCCGAAAGTTTTTGGTAAGGTGTACCCGCATCTATAAATTGTTGAATGCTTTGTTGGGTACGTTTGAGTTCGGATGTATAGATCTTATCAAATGGTACATCCTTGTAACCCTGGTAAAACATATTGGCTTGTAAACGGCCTTCGTCGTTCAGGTTGGTATCCATACCGCGGCCTTGTACTATGCCTTGCTTGTTTAAATCGGTTTGCCCATGGCGGACTATATATAGCGTTTTTTCGATCATGCTTTAATTAATAACCGGTAGCTTGTAAAACTGGGGCTTAACCTCATTGGCAAACTGGTAGTCCATATAATCGGTCACTACATTATACAGCGTATCGCGCTCTATAGGATGACGACCAACGTGCTTAATCAATTCAACCAATTCTTTAGTGCTCATGCCGGGAGTTTGTTCTTCAGCTCCTGCCATAGAATAAATTTTGGTGGTGTCATCCAAAGTTCCGTCAATATCATCTACGCCAAAGTTGAGCGATAGCTGAGCCGTAGTACGGCTGATCATGGCCCAGTAAGCTTTAATGTGGTCAAAGTTGTCCAGGTAAATGCGGGCTATGGCGTAATTACGTAAATCTTCAATTACCGAAGTTTCCTTAACGTTGGACATTTGATTGTCTTTGTTCCTGAATTTCAGCGGGATAAACGTTTGAAAACCACCAGTACGGTCTTGCAACTGGCGCAATTGCTCCATGTGGTCTACCCGGTGCCAGTACTCTTCAATGTGGCCGTAAAGCATGGTGGCGTTTGAGCGCATACCTAACTTATGCCATTCCTCATGTATTTGCAACCATTGGTCGCCTGTACATTTGTCTTTAGCTATCTGGTCGCGCACTTCGGGGTGGAAAATTTCGGCACCACCGCCCGGCATCGACTCCAATCCCGATTCTTTCATGAGGCGCATGCCAGTGGCGTAATCTATCTTGGCTTTCTTGAAGATGTAGTGATATTCTACAGGCGTTAAAGCTTTGACATGCAACTCGGGACGGTGTGCCTTGATAGAACTAAACAGCTGCTGGTAGAAAGCCATATCGTACTGTGGTAATACGCCACCCACAATATGCACTTCGGTAACTGGCTCGTTATCATAGCGTTTAACGATGTTCAGCATATCTTCCATCGTATACTCCCATCCTTCGGAGCGCTCTTTAATAAGGCGTGAATACGAGCAAAACTTGCAGTCGTAAACGCACAGGTTGGTAGGCTCTATGTGGAAGTTGCGGTTAAAGTAAGTGTTATCGCCGTGGCGTTCCTGGCGTATGTAATTGGCCAGAACACCCAGGTAGCTGAGTTCGCCTTTTTGATATAAGGTAACGCCCTCTTCAAAAGTGATACGCTGGTGGTTAAGCACTTTTTGGGCAATGTTTTTCAGATCTTCAGCTAAACGGGTATCATTGAGTAAGACCCTTAGTTGTTGTTCAGCATCCATGTATTCGTGTTTGATGGTCAAAGGTAGCAAATACCAAACTTTGCTGTATCACTTCTTTGTAATAACTCTGCATGTTCAATAACCTTCAAAAATGCACTCAAAAACTTCAGAAAAATACGCAAAACTTCATTTTTCCTCTTTCTGGTGAAAGTGGTCTGTTTAGGCTGCGAATAGTTATAAAAAACACAGGCCGTTACATTTGTGCAACGGCCTGTTAAATTATTTTGAATGTATAATCTCTAACTCAAAAACCCACGGGCTTTTTCCAAGACTCTATCCAATCCGCTTACATCCTTCCCTCCTGCTGTGGCGAAGAAAGGCTGACCGCCACCGCCGCCCTGTACCTCTTTGGCCAGTTCGCGCACGATGTTACCGGCGTTTAAGCCGCGTTCTTTTACCAGGTTTTCGGCTACCATGACGGTGATGTTAGGCTTGCCATCAATATCAGCCACTAAAACCAGGAAAAGATCATTTACCACATCTTTTAAATGATAGGCCAGCGTTTTAATGGCTTCGGCATTGGGCAAGGCTACTTTTTGGGCAATGAAGTTAATGCCGTTAACGCTTTCTGCTTTTTGGGCCAGCTCTGTTTTTAAACCTGATGCTTTTTCATTAACCGCTTTCTCAATTTCTTTTTTCAGGCGGTTGTTCTCTTCTAAAAGCGTTTCAATGCTCTTGGCAATGTCTTTAGGGTTTTTCAACAGTTCTTTTAACTGATGCACTAACTGACTTTGCTCGTTGATGTATTTTTCAACACCGGCACCGGTAATAGCCTCTATACGACGAACACCGGCCGCAACGGCACTTTCGCTAATGATCTTGAAGTAGCCAATTTGACCAGTAGCTTTTACGTGAGTACCACCGCAAAGCTCTTTAGAAAAGCTATCATCAAAAGTTATCACCCGCACAAAATCGCCATACTTTTCGCCAAATAGGGCAGTTACGCCGCTATCTAAAGCTTGCTGGTATGGCACATCGCGCTCTTCTTTTAAAAAGATGTTTTCACGGATCTTTTGATTAACGATGATTTCAATTTGCGCCAGTTCTTCCTCGGTTACTTTACTAAAGTGCGAAAAGTCAAAACGCAGGTAATCGGCATTTACCAATGAACCTTTCTGGTTTACGTGGCTACCCAGCACCTGTTTCATGGCGGCGTGCAGCAAGTGCGTAGCCGAGTGGTTATTGTTGATGTTAAAACGGCGTTCCGGGTCTACATAAGCGGTCAGGGCATCGTCCAGGCTTTCGGGCAGTTCATCGGTAAAATGAACAATGAGGCCGTTCTCTTTTTTGGTGTCGGTTGTCTTGACAATTTCGCCATCAGGGAAGATCAGGTCGCCGGTATCGCCCACTTGTCCGCCGCTTTCGGCATAGAAAGGTGTTTTATCCAGCACCAGTTGAAACTGCTCCTTGCCTTTGGCTTTCACCTTACGGTATTTGATGATATGGGCTACGGTTTCGGTTTCATCATAACCAGTGAAGGTTACGGTGTCATCTTCTTTCAGCAGAATCCAGTCGCCGGTATCAATGGCCGTGGCGGCACGGGAACGAGATTTTTGTAGTTCGAGCGCTTTATGAAAACCTTCGGCATCCACTGTCCATCCTTTCTCACGTGCAATAAGTTCTGTTAAGTCTAATGGAAATCCAAACGTATCAGACAATTCAAAAGCAAAATTGCCACTGACTATTCCGTTTCTCCGGGATTCAATGTTCTCCCTTTTTATTTTTACATGCTCAGAAATGTCTTCATCTATATGTGTTACAATACCTTGTTCATTTGATATATCAAAGTATGTATTAAATCTCCGTAAACCTGATTCCAATGTTCTCAAGAAAGCAAACTCTTCCTCTAAAACTACCTTCTGTACAAAGTCCTTTTGGCTATATAACTCATCAAATACACCCTTGAACTGCTCAGCCAGCAGAGGCACCAATTGATTTAAGAAGGGTTCCTTGAAACCTAAATATTGATAAGAATAACGCACTGCCCTACGTAAAATACGGCGAATTACATAGCCTGCCTTATTGTTAGATGGCAATTGTCCATCGGCGATGGCAAAGCTGATAGCTCGGATATGATCGGCCATTACACGCATGGCTACTGCTTCGTTCCAGTCAGCCCCTCCCAAACCCTCCCCGGGAGGGAGGGCTTCAGGATAGTATGTTTTACCGCTTTTATCGCTGATGAACTCAATCAGTGGCATAAAAACATCCGTATCATAATTAGATGTTTTGCCTTGCAGCACACGCACCAAACGCTCAAAGCCCATACCGGTATCAACATGGCGGGCAGGCAAAGGGTGCAGCGAACTATCTTTCAGGCGGTTAAACTGCATGAATACGTTATTCCAGATCTCTATTACATTCGGGTCGTCGTTGTTAACCAGCTCCGCTCCCGATACTTTGGCTCTTTCTTCATCGGTTCGTCCATCAAAATGTATTTCCGAGCATGGTCCGCAAGGGCCGGTTTCGCCCATTTCCCAAAAATTGTCTTTTTTGTTGCCGGGTAAAATATGGTCTTCCGCTACGTATTGTTTCCAAAAGTCGTATGCTTCCTGGTCTTTAGCCAGTCCTTCTTTTTCGTCGCCCTCAAAGTAGGTTACGTACAGGCGGTCTTTTTCCAGGCCATATACGCTGGTTAGTAATTCCCAGCTCCAGTCAATGGCTTCTTTCTTAAAATAATCGCCAAAGCTCCAGTTGCCCAGCATCTCAAACATGGTGTGGTGATAGGTATCTACCCCTACCTCTTCCAAATCGTTATGCTTACCCGATACCCGCAAACAACGCTGCGTATCGGCCACGCGTGGCGCTTTTGCCGCCGCTTCGCCCAAAAAAACATCTTTAAACTGGTTCATCCCGGCGTTGGTAAACATCAGCGTAGGGTCGTTTTTTACCACAATAGGTGCCGATGGCACAATGGTGTGGCCTTTAGATGCAAAAAAGTCCAGGAACGCCTGGCGTATTTGTTGAGCGGTCATATTCATAATAGTGTGCAAAGATATTATATTAGGAATAAGCGCAAAGATTGAATATGTGTTTTAGCGGTTGATAGTTTGTCTGCTATGGCCGCAGATGCCTTTTTCTTTTTTCTTGATAAAAAGAACCAAAAACTAAGCGTTAGCGACCTCATGAACACCTATGAAAACAAACAACAGTGAATAATCAAGTCACCTCCGCTATGCTTCTTTTCGCACAAGGCCATTGCGCTGCAAAGCCGTGCAGCACCACGGGCTGTTTAGATTTGCGCCTGTGGCTTCGCCTGCACATGGCCAGCGCTACATACAAATTTAAAAGGCCCGTTGCCTTTGCGCTCAAGGCCGCCGAGTGCTGCCCCGCTTTCGGCCGAAGCTGGGAGGATTGCGAAGGACCTTCCTGATCCTCTTCAAGGAGTAAATGGTGGTAACAATTCCCTCCTTGGGGAGGGGTGCGGTTGGTACGTGTATTGGCAGGGAGGGGTTTGCAAGTCTGGTTGATGAGTCGCTTCATTAAACCCCTCCCTGCCCTCCCGAAGGAGGGAATTGAAAAGCAGAATTGAAATACCTCCTTCATTAGCGAGGGGTTTAACAGATACGGTTGGTGAGCCGCTTCATTAAACCCCTCCCTGCCCTCCCGAGGGAGGGAATTAAAAAAGACTAAACGGCTTTGCATGAAATAAGCTACTGTTCAAAGAAGCGAGGGCCCGCCAGCGCACCCGGCCGGGAGTTGGCCTTGCGGGCAAAGGCAGGGATTGCGCTGGCTTGGCCTTTTTGCTACTTTTGTGGCTAAGACAAAAGTAGTAGCCTCTGCGGCAATGAGCGAGACGAAGGTTGTTAACCAGCACCAAACTAAGTTCAAAACGCACGAATGATTACTAATCACTTGACTTCTCGAACAAGATTTCTCGCTCTCGCTAGAAATGACAGTTGGGTTAGCTTTTCAATACTATCAAACCTTAATAAATCTTATTACTTTTGCCCCCTGCTACACAAACGCAGCTTTTTGAAACTTTAGAAATATTAAGTTATGTTTGATAGCCCCAAACGCTTATACTATTACAGCCGCAATGAGTAAACTCTGGACTTATTTTAAAACTAAAGATTTTAGAAACCATTTATTGGCGGCTATAGGTTCGGTATTGGCGGTGGTGCTTATTGCATATTTAAGTTTAGGCTATTATACCCGCCACGATTCGGGCATACCTGTACCCAAGCTCAAAGGGCTAACCGTACAAAATGCTACGGCCATGCTCGAAGAACAGGGTTTCCGTTACCAAATAGACTCGGTTTACGTGCAAGACCAGCCCCCCGGAACCATTATTGAGCAAGACCCTGATGCCGGTACCAACGTTAAAGAAGGACGTACCATTTACCTAACCATGGTTATTACCCAGGCACCGCTGGTTGGCTTGCCCGATCTGGAACAAAGCACTTACCGCGAAGCACTGGCTGTATTATCTAACGCAGGCATCAAAGTGGGTGATACCACTTACCGGTCAGACATTGCGCGCGACCGTATCTTGGAAGTTAACTTTCAGGGACATGTGATTAAAACGGGCGATAAGCTGCCAAAAGGTTCAACTGTTAGTTTAATTTTAGGTGATGGTGCAGGCGCTAATGAGGTTGATATCCCCGATTTGATGAACCAGGATTTAGATGCCGCACGTTTTGCTATACGCGGTGCCGGTTTAAGTATGGGTACTATTACGTATGAAGGCAGTATCACCGATTCTACCAACCTCGTCGTCGTATCGCAATACCCTATGCGCACCGATTCTACCGCTAAAACCAGTATTGGTACCCGCGTAAATTTAACAGTTTCCCAAGGCAAAAAAACGGATGAACCACAACCCGAGCCACCACAGCAACAGCCCTGATATAACCGCGGCAGAACTTCATGAACGTTTAAAGGCGGGAGAAAAGCTATCCATTATTGACGTACGCGAACCTATTGAGTTTCATACGCACAATGTTGGCGGAGAGAATATACCCTTAGGTAAACTAACGCAGGAGCCTGATGAATTACCGTTTGATGAAGGCGAGGAGATTATATTAATTTGCCAGGCCGGATTACGCAGCCGTACCGCACAACAAATTCTGCAACAAAACGGTTATACTCATACGCGCAATTTAAAAGGTGGGTTGCTGGCTTTGCGGAGGTTAGGCGGATGAGTTCTTTAAATACTGATTGTCATTTCGAACGATAGTGAGAAATCCTGTTTAGCCTTGCATAGCTGTAGTAATAGAAGTAACAAGATTTCTCGTTAGCACTCGAAATGACAAAGATGATAATATGCAAATTATTAGAGAAACACACCCCTGCCCCTCTCAAGAGGGGAATAAAAAATAAGATAGAATATTACTTATATGGATAATCAAAAACCGTCGTCGGGCGGCACATTTAAGAAGTTTATTATTGCCTTAGTTGCTATTGTGATTTTGGCATTAGGTATTACCGGTGTGGTATATTACCTACGGTGGTTTGGCCCCAACGTCACCGATAAGCAAGAATACCTGTACATACATTCTGAAGCCGGCTTTAACGATGTGTATCAAACCATCCGCGAGCAAGGCATCGTAAAAGACACTACTACCTTTTTATGGGCAGCGCATAATATGAATTATGTAGGCCGCGTTAAGCCGGGTAAGTACCGCTTAAAGGAAGGCATGAGCAACCGCAAACTCATTAACATGCTGGCCTCCGGCGCACAAGAACCGGTTGATCTGAAGTTTCGCGGTCTGCGTTTAAAAACGCAGTTTGCCGGTTATATATCGAAGCAAATTGAGCCCGATTCTGTGGCCATTATCAGTCTGCTCGATTCGGCCAAATTTGTGGAGCAATACGGCTTCACCACCGAAAACGTGTACACCATGTTTATGCCCAATACTTATCAAATGTATTGGAACACTACAAGCGAACAGTTTTTTAAACGCATGTACAAGGAGTATGAAAACTTTTGGACCCCAGCCCGTAAGCAACTGGCGGCTGCCATTAACCTTACTCCTATCCAGGTTTCTATTTTAGCCTCGGTGGTTGATGCAGAAGCTTTGCACGATGATGAAATGCCTACCATTGCAGGCTTATACTTAAACCGCTTAAAAAGAGGAATAAAAATGGAGGCCGACCCAACCGTAATTTTTGCCACGGGTGATTTTACCATAAAGCGTGTACTCAACAAATACTTAAGTACACCTTCGCCCTATAATACTTACCGAAATACCGGTTTGCCGCCCGGACCTATCATGATGCCATCGGTAAACGCCGTGAAAGCCGTTTTAAATTACAAGCAGCACAATTACATTTACATGTGCGCTAAAGAAGATTTTTCGGGCTACCATAATTTTGCCACCAACGTAGCAGAACATATGGCTAATGCACACCGCTTTCAGCAGGCTTTGAACGAGAGAGGAATTAAGAAATAATGTTTACACACACCACTAAAGTACGCGTACGCTACGGCGAAACAGACCAAATGGGCTACATGTACTACGGCAACTATGCCGAATTTTTTGAGGTAGGCCGTGTAGAAATGCTGCGCAGTTTAGGCCTTACTTACCGCTGGATGGAAGAAGTGGGTGTGATGATGCCTGTGCTTGAAATGAAGTGTAAGTACCTGAAGCCTGCTTTGTACGACGAGGAGATCAGCATCAAAGTAACCATGGAAAAGATGCCGGCGATAAAAATCCACTTTAATTATGAGCTCTTTAATGAAAAACAAGAGCTTATTCATGTAGGCGAAACTTTGCTGGCGTTTATTGATATGAAGCGTAACCGCCCAAGTTTGCCCCCGCAAGAATTTTTAGATAAAGTGAAGCCCTATTTTGAGTAAATTTGGCCAATGGATTGGCTTCACCGCTTTTTACTCAAACTAAGTATCTACAGAGGTTTTCTGGAGTGGACCAAATCCGTTATTTTACCGGGGTTTCGGCCGCTGCCCTTATATACCATTGGCGTTTTCTTTTTCGGGGAACTGAAGAAGAGTTCGCTTATTAACCGGGCATCGGCTTTGGCGTATAATTTCATGCTGGCCCTGTTCCCGGCCACCATCTTTTTGTTTACACTTATTCCCATGGTGCCTATCCCCCATTTTCAGGATACGCTGCTCAAACTGCTAGCCACCATACTGCCTGGTAACACTTACGATGCTTTTGAAAGTACTATTGATGATATTGTAAAACACCAAAACACCAAGCTCCTTACTTTTGGTTTTGCTTCGGCGCTGTACTTTGCCTCTAACGGCGTTTACAACCTCATGCAGGCCTTTAACAAATCATCGTTAATATTGGAGTCGCGCACCTGGCTAAAGCGCCGTATGGTTTCTATAGGCTTAACGGTGGTTATTAGTTTTTCACTCCTGTTTGCCATTGCCATCTTGATTGCCGGACAGGCGCTGCTTAAGTTTTTGCAGTTGCACGTATTTTCTTCCTGGCACCTTTGGTTATGGCTCATTGCGCTTACCCGGTGGGTTATTGTGGTACTTATATTTTTTGTGGTGGTATCGTTACTATACCGCTACGGTCCTGCTCATAAGCGCCGCTGGAAATTTTCGAGCCCGGGCTCTATTCTGGCTACCACTTTAGCTGTGCTCACTTCGTTAGGCTTTTCTTACTATATCAATCACTTTTCATCCTACAATAAAATTTATGGTTCCATAGGTACACTTATTGTGATGATGATTTGGTTGTACCTCAATTCGCTCATTATTTTGATCGGATTTGAGCTCAACGCGAGTGTTGATCTCTCCAAAAGGAGCATAAAAATTGTAAAACCACGCGTAAATACCTTCAAATCCAACAAAATTAAGCAGGTGCATTAAATTAATGTATTGATAATAAACAGGTTAAATGAGCGTTTAAAAAACTTCAAAAAAAGTGCATTCTAAATTTGCCAATTCGCCCCGGATTTGTACTTTTGTCCCCGGAGAGTTGGCAGAGTGGTCGATTGCGGCAGTCTTGAAAACTGTTGACTTGTTAAAGGGTCCTGGGGTTCGAATCCCTAACTCTCCGCAATTTAGTAATCAAATAGCATTAAAAGGCCGTAAAATTAAGTTTTACGGCCTTTTTTGCTTTAACGAAGTAGCAAAAACAATCAAATAATCGCCGAATTCTGGTGACCTATTAGGGACCTTTTTCAAGGTCTCCCCTAAAGGTCCCGAATTAGCTTATAAATTGCTGTAAATCAAGATGTTCAATCATTGAACATCTTGATTTAAGCAGGATAATTAATTAATTTTATTCACTTTAAGCGATGTGTGATGAACAAATTTTTTGCAGTACTTTTCCATGTAAAGAAGTCCAAGGTAACGACTAACGGTACCGCTCCTATTTTTATGCGCGTGACCATAGACGGTGAGCGTATAGAAATTTCCACTAAAAGACTGGTAGAACCTAATAAATGGAATGCGGCCGGTCAGAAAGCAGTCGGTACGACCGAAGCGATCAGGTCACTAAATGTCTATCTTAAAACTTTGGAACAAAAGGTTTATGAGGTGCACAGGAAAATGATGGAAGAACAAGAACCATTAACCGCAAGCACATTAAAAGCAATGTTATTAGGCGGCCATAAGCCTGCTAATATTAAGTCCTTAATCCCGATCTTTAAAGAGCATAATCAAAGAATTGCTGATTTGGTTGGGAAGGAGTATTCGAAGGGTACATTCGACAGATATGAAACAAGCCTGAAGCATACTTTGGATTTCCTACTTTGGAAGTACAATTTGACTGATATAGATATTAAAAAGATTGATAACGAATTTATCACTTCTTATGACTTTTACCTGCGTTCACAAAGAAATTGCAACAATAACTCTACGGTTAAATATCTGAAAAACTTTAAAAAAATCATTTTGATCTGCATCGCCAATGGATGGCTCGAAAAAGACCCGTTCGCAAAGTATAAGAACAAGGTTAATGAGGTTAAAAGGGAATTTCTAAATAGTGCAGAACTTGAAATACTGGCGACAAAAAATTGGTTAGTGAGCGTGTATCCCAAGTAAGAGATATATTTCTTTTTAGCTGTTATACTGGCCTGGCTTATGCAGATGTTAAAAAATTAAAACGTTCAGAAATCGTATTAGGGCTTGACAACGAAAAATGGATTTACACAAGCAGACAAAAAACTGATACCGATTCCAGGATACCTCTCCTTCCACCAGCGCTTTCATTGATTGAGAGGTACAGAAGTAACCCACTATGCATCAACTCCGGTTTAATCTTTCCTGTATTAAGTAACCAGAAAATGAATTGCTATTTAAAAGAGATTGCGGATGTATGCGGCATTCATAAAACGTTGACTTACCACATTGCAAGGCATACATTCGCAACTACGGTTACCTTGTCCAACGGTGTATCTATTGAAAGTGTATCAAAGATGCTTGGACATAAGAACATGCGAACCACGCAGCATTACGCAAAAATTTTGGACAAGAGAGTGAGCGACGATATGCATTCGCTTAGACAAAAGTGGAATGGTAAAACGAGTCTGTTCTAATTAGTCATGACTGAATCGATGCTATTAGTAGTAATACTCGCTGAATTAAAAATAGCTGATATTACAATTACCATCAGTAACTTATTAATGAGTTGACCATATTAAGCCTTTCGAATGGCAATGCTTTAGATTTTCGCTTTGATTCAACAATGAGTTCGTTCATTTATGAAGAACGGACTCATTGTTGAATAATTAAATTTTTTGTCTCGTTTAAAATAAAACGATGCAACTAATTTGATCACTTATTTGGTTTTAGTAATTTGATTCTACAATGAATTATAGTTTCTCAATCGCAGATCAAATTGTAAATAATTTAATTATTAGTTTGGAATAGCACTTGATTAGTTTTCCTATACTAAGTATATTTGCTTAATCGCCAGTGAGAAATCTTCTTACTGCAACCCTCTTCCATAGTCGGCAGATTAAAGTTCTGCTTATCATCAATACACTTATTTACTGTACTGTCAATGACTATGGCATCAATAGAAATTATTACTAAAGAAGATTTAATGGCTTTCAAAGCCGATTTGTTAAAGGAATTAACTTCCTTAATTCAACCTCAGCTAAAAGACGAGAGGCAATGGCTTAAAAGCAGGGAGGTCAGGGATTTACTCGGCATCTCAGCAGGGACTTTGCAAAACCTACGAATAAACCGAAAGATCAAATTCACTAAGATAGGCGGTACTGTTTTTTACAGTAACTCAGACATCAAAAAATTACTTACTGGCGAAGGAGAAGTTATGTGATGTGCACAAAAGATTATTTAACAGCTTTTACAGTAAGAGCAGTGAATGACAAGCATATTACTACCAATCATATTTGCTTGTTCTTGGCTATATACCAGCACTGGAATGAGCAACACAAAAATCCCTTGTCTGTCTCAAGAAAGCAATTGATGTATTGTTTTGTGTTTACCTGATCTTCGGGTTTTACTAGTTTTAATATGAATTTTTTAAAATGTGCCCGGGAATTGATAAAAAGAAACATATAGATCAACAACAATACCGTTGTAGTTAATGAACCTAATAAGGTTGCTACAAATCCTGCAATATAAGTAGCTGCACTCCCTGCACCGGATGACCCTTGCTTTTTCAGCATCTGATCCTGCTGCTGTTTGGACACACCAAAACTATTGTTAACGTAGTTCTGTGCCTGCCCCAGGTATTTATTGAATTGTTGCTCGATCTGATCAAGGTTTGCCTGCAAGTTAGAAACCCGCCAGCTGATTAAATAAAGGAAGCCGGCGAAGACCAAAATAAGGGTCAGCACACATATCACGGCCGCAACTGTACGGTTCATGCCTTTTTTCTCCATCCATCTGCTAAAAGGCAGAAAAAGCATAGCCAATATACCTGCCAGTGCAACTGGAGTTAAAAAACCAGCTGAAAAATACAAGCCGCCGAAGATCAGGAACATCAAGAACAGTGTTAATACACTGCGTGGAAGGAAATCATTTACTTTATTCATTCATGCAAAATTTATAGCCATTCCAGACTTTGAGGAAGGTCAAGGCGCGCAACTCCGATCCGGTTGTCGGCCATCCCATAATAAACATCATATCGATCAGGCATACCGATATCAGCCCGCTGGTCAATACCAGTTGGGAATACCACATCAGCAATCACCCCGACTTTTTCTTCGGGAAGTGTTGGAGTCAATATCGGCTCAAATGACCTGAACCCAATATCATAAGGATTATCTGATGATAAAAACATTACACCTGCAGAATAGATCAATTGTTCTTTTTCAGGAGTCCCACTTGCATGAACACCATGGTACAAAAACATCCAACCAAACCTTGTCATCACCGGAGGTGTACCAGAACCAATCTTTACTTTTTCCCAATCAAAAACAGGCACAGCGAGCGGGCGGTGTGAAGTAAATTCAGCAGGGTTCCATTTTTCGCTTGCCTGTTTCTCCGGGTGAATGTGGCAATAGGATAACCAAATACTTTCCTTATGCTCTTGTACAGCTTTGTCCCAGGGGTGTGCCGCTTTTTCCTCGGGCGAGGTGCCTGGAAAAAGCGGGCGATGCAGCATGCCCAACGCACGGTGTCCATGTGGGCTCGGTATCTGCATGGGAAAAACGCAGGCATCTTTGTTACTTACGTTATCGAAATCGATGTTTTCATAAGGTTTATAGTGAACCAAACCCAAACGCTCCCAATGGAAGAGATCGTTAGATTGCGCCATAGCAATTCTTGAGCCATTTGGGGAGAACGCGGTATAGGTCATAATATAACGCTCCAAAGGCTCCACATAAGTTATACGGGCATCTTCACAACCGCCGCCGCCATCAGGTCGTTTCTCGTAGTCCGCTTCCGGTTCGAGCGCAACACCAAGGCGTTCCACACCCTTTGGGTTTCCCACTTCGTCAAACAGCACTTTAACGATCCCGATTCGGGAATAATTATCTTTGGTTGCCATACGCGGGAACAAATACAAATTTACATCTTTTCCTCTTGCTACCGCCGGATTCAATACGCCGCCTGCCTCCATGGGATTATTCATATCAGGCTCCATAATAGTGCCCAGGCGTTTCAATTTTAAGGATTGCATATCTTTATTTTTGGCAGGTAATAATGGTTTGGATAATGATTTTGGTGTCTTCCGGGTCACGCACCTGAATACAGTCTACACCGGTGGTTTTTGCGGGATGGTCGTTGCCACCCTCAAATAGTGCATCACCTAAAAAAAGCATTTCCGAGATGCTGATCTTAAGCACTTCTTCCAGCTTATGCATTCCGTAAGCTTTATCTATACCTGGTTTGGTAACATCAATAGATGTAGCACCACCCAGGTTGATTGCGAACTCGGGGATCATCTTTTCTAACAGCAATTTGATCTCTTTTCTCTTTTTAAAATCAGGGTCCCAGCCTTTTTTGGGTTCCAGCGGAGCCTTTTGGCCTAAGGCAGAAAAAGTGATCTGGCTGTCACGGTCTTCAATTTGCTCGCCCCATGTCTGTTCTGCTTTGAAACCAGATTCATCAACGGCCTTTTTTAACGACGTTTCTATTTTTTGTTTTTGTTCATCCGTAAAGTTTTCGGCATAAAGCTTTGTCCAATCACCGTTCTCGTAGCTATAGAATTTGGTGCCACAGGTTGGCAAAATAGATAAATTATCGAGGTCGCTTCCCTTCGGCTGGATATACCGCTGATATTGACCACCTGATTCCGGCGGAATGTGACCATTGATTCCGCGTCAAATTGACCACCCCATTCCGGGGCAAACTGACCAGGCATTCCGGGCCAAATTGACCACCCCGAAC
>NZ_BMDO01000006.1 GCF_014635825.1 Mucilaginibacter galii | reverse complement strand
GAGGCTGGAAAGGCTACCGTTCACAACAACCACCGGGCATGACAACGATATGGCGAGGACTACAACGTTTCTATGATGTCTTAGACGGCTGGAACCTATTCAAAGATATAGGTACACCGTAGTCCCTAGGGAGGGCAGGGAGGGGTTTCTCAAAGCGAATCACCAGTCATGCGTGTCAAACCCCTCCCTGCTACCGCACTATCCAGCCGCACCCCTCCCCAGGGAGGGAATTATAAAAACAAAAGTTTCAATTCCCTCCTTGGGGAGGGTAGGGAGGGGTTTCTCGAAGCGTTCGAAATCATACGTGTCAAACCCCTCCCTGCCAACACACTATCCAACCGCACCCCTTCCAGGGAGGGAATTATAAAACAAAAGTATTCAGTTCTCTCCCTCGGGAGGGTAGGGAGGGGTTTAATGAAGCGTTCGAAATTCATGTCTGCCACCATATAGAGCGCAATGGACGACCTCTTGTTAACATAAATTTCACAAATATTAGGATATATCGCCGAGTAAAAATATATTTGTCTACTTAATCGGTAGACTATGTATATTATTTACTCAAAGCTTACTATAATCTCAAAGATCTCTATGCAGTTTCCTGCTGCCTGTTGTTGCTGTTGATCATTTTCGCAAGCGTAAAGTCACGCTTTAAATCTCTCTAAAATTCATTTTTACGTATACCGGCTTGGCCAGTTCATGGCTACGCTATGTTCAATTCAATCTCAACCTTAAAAATATTATGAAAAAGAAGTTCCTTATACTTTTCCTGTTCCTGCTCACAACGGGCTTAGCGTTTGCCCAGCATACCATTAAAGGGGTAATAAAGCGTACCGATGGTACCTCGGTACCCCATGCCACAGTAATTATACGCGGCACTAAAACCGGAACCAGCGCCAATGACAATGGCGAATTTAGCATCGAGACTAAACAAGAACCACTATTTTACCTGCAGGTAAGTTCTGTAGGGTTTAAACCGCAGGATTTCCAGGTATTTAAGTTTCAAAGCGAACCCCTGGAATTGGTATTGGTAGAAAATGCCATGCTCGATCAAATTGTGGTAACCTCACGCAGGCGGATAGAAAGGAATCAGGATGTACCTATCCCCATTTCAGTAATTGGCGGTGCGCAGATTGACCAGGCGGGTGCTTTTAACGTAAACCGCGTTAAAGAACTCATCCCTTCGGTACAGTTGTATACTTCCAATCCCCGCAACACGGGTATCAACATCCGTGGTATAGGTTCACCGTTTGGCCTTACTAATGATGGTTTGGATCCGGGTGTGGGCTTTTATGTGGATGGTGTTTACTATGCCCGTCCGGCGGCTGCCACGCTCGATTTTCTTGACCTGGAACGTATAGAGGTTTTACGCGGACCGCAGGGTACTTTGTTTGGTAAAAACGCAAGTGCCGGTTCTATAAGCATTACTACCCGCAAAGCCAGTTTTACACCCGAAGCCACTTTCGAAACCAGCTTTGGCAACTACGGTTATATACAGGCCAAAGCCTCGGTATCGGGTCCGTTGAGTAAAACGCTTGCAGCACGGGTATCATTTTCGGGCACGCAGCGTAATGGTTTGGTAGATAATATACGCACCGGCCGCGCCACCAACGATTTAAATAATTTGGGCGGACGCGCACAGTTTCTTTACAAACCCTCTGATAAAGTAGCCATAACCCTTGCCGGCGATATAACCGATCAAAAACCTGACGGTTATGCCCAGGTAGTTGCCGGTGTGGTGCCTACCAAGCGTGCCGCTTATCGCCAGTTTAACGCCATAACGGCCGATTTGGGTTACACCTTACCCAGCCTTAACGCGTTTGACCGGGTAATTGACCATGATACACCATGGCGATCGGGCAACCAGTTGGGTGGCGTTTCGTTAAACGGCGATATTAAGATTGGCCCGGGTACCCTAACCTCTACCGCCGCTTGGCGCTATTGGAACTGGGACCCATCAAACGACCGCGATTTTACCGGCTTGCCTGTTTTGGCTAAGTCGCAAAACCCGGCCAAGCATAAAAACTGGTCGCAGGAGGTACGTTATGCGGGTCAGTTTTTTGAGAAATTAAGTGGTGTGGTGGGCTTGTTCTACATTAACCAGGATGTTAAAATTACCGGCACCGAGGAGTCTGGCTCGGCACAGGCCAGGTTTGCTAAAAGCTCTACCGGCAACAACGCCAACACGCCGGGTGTAACCAACGATCAGTTGTGGGCTACACCAGGTTTATTAGAGGGTTACGGTATCTACACCAATGCCTCTATTAAATCGCAAAGCGCCGCCGCTTTTGCCAGCGCCGATTGGGAAGTGATTAAAAGCTTCCACCTTTTACCCGGTGTGCGTATCAATTACGATAATAAAGATGTTTATTATAACCGTGTGGCCCGCGGAGGTATAGATATTGCAGCCAGCAGCTACAGTACCGCAGTAAAAGCCGAACTGCAAAAAATTAAGAACGGTGTTTACAGCAGCCAGCAATACGCAGCCGATGCCGACGAAAAGAATTTTACCTATTCACTAACGGCAGCATATCGCCCAGGTAAACGCATTAACGCTTTTGCCACCTACTCAACCAGTTTTAAACCGGTAGGCGTTAACGTGGCCGGGCTGCCCAGTGTAGTTGGCGGTACTGCCCCCGATTTGAGCTTGGCGGTTATTAAACCCGAAAAAACCAAGCATTACGAGTTTGGTGTTAAAACCACGCCTTTAGATAATCTTATACTTAACCTTAACTACCATAACTCTGATATCAAGAATTATCAAACCAACGTGCAATCGCCCGAGTTAGGTGTTAACCGTGGTTACATAGCCAATGCCGATAAGGTAAACGTAAAAGGTTTGGAGTTTGATGGTAACTACAGGGCCAGCCAAAGCTTTACCTTTAATGCAGCTACAGCCTATACCAATGCCAAGTACGTAAAGTTTACCAATGCGCCGTTACCGCTTGAAGAAACCGGTTTAACCGTGAATGGTCAGCAGGTAGCCTTCAAAGATATTTCGGGAAGTGCGCTACCTGGCATTTCAAAATGGGCCGGCTCTTTTGGCGGCGAGTTTAGTACCGCCGCTAAATACATCAGCAACGATACCAAGTTTTTCTTCGCCGTTGATGAATATTTCCGTTCGTCATTCTCGTCAAGCCCGTCGCCATCGGCCTACCTGAACATTGACGGTTATGCGCTTACCAATGCGCGTACCGGTTTCCGTACGGCTCATGGTGTATCGGCCTATATATGGAGCCGCAACCTGTTTAACAAAAACTATTTTGAGCAACTACTGCCTGCGGGTGGCAATGCCGGCCAATATGCTGCCGTGTTAGGTGACCAGCGTACGTTTGGAATTACGCTGCGGTACGCATTGTAACGCTGATAAAATTTTGCTTTAATAATCTTTGTAGGGAAGATTTATTACTAAAGGGAAGCTGTTTGGCTTCCCTTTTTTGTCAAATAATCTCGTTGTTCCTTTGGGGCGATAGCACAAGATTTGGTGTTATTTTTAATTTGGTTCAATGCGTTTAAACTTACTTTGTCCCCTCATTGCCGGGGATGGGTTAATACGTTTGATTAGTGAGCGCTTCGTGAAACCCCTCCCTGCCCTCCCGAGGGAGGGAATTGAAAAAACCAAGTCATTTGAAAGCCAATCTATATGTTTTAAGGAGGAGATGGTAAAAGAAGCATGGGCCCGCCACGGCACCCGGCCGGGTGTTGGCCTTTAGCGAGGGTAGGGATTGCCGTGGCTTGGCCTTTTTGCTTCTTTTGTGGCTAAGACGAAAGAAGTAGCCTCTCGCGGCAATGAGCGAGACGATGTGAGTTCTCCAACACAAACCGAAGTTCAAACGCACACACTTTATATAACTGAATAGAAAGCAGAATCGCAAAACAAGTTTCTCCTAAATCAGCTTTTATCAACACATGTTTGTCAAAGAAGAATTCGTCCTCGAAGTACACCACCGCCTTTACAAAATATACGGCGCCGCTATAACCTACTTCCATGACCTCGACCCGCTGAGCGAACTGGTAACCACCCTGCTATCGCACCGCACCAAGAACCGGGATTCGGCACAGGCGTTTCAAAATCTGCGTAATAGATTCGGCTCATGGGAAAACGTTCGTGATGCTGAAGTAGATGATATTAAGGCGCAACTCGGACCCTGCACCTGGCCCGAACAAAAAGCGCCGCGGGTTAAAGAAGTATTGCGTTTGATCAGCGAAAAGCTGGGCAAGCTCGATCTGGATTTTATCGGCGGTATGGAAGTAACCGCCGCCCGCCAATGGCTGGAAGAGTTGCCCGGCGTGGGGCCTAAGTCGAGCGCTGCTGTGATCTCGTTCAGTACCCTGCGTGGTAAAGCCTTGCCGGTAGATTCGCATCATTTCAGGGTGGCTGTTCGGTTAGGCATCATCGAAAACAAAATAGGAGAGGGCAAGGCCAACCGTGTACTGGAAAATTTACTGCCGCCCGATTTCACCGCCAGAGAGGTGTTCGACCATCACCAGGTGATGATGCGGCACGGACAAAAACTATGCTTTCATTACAAGCCTAATTGCCGCGAGTGCGTGTTATTAGACCTTTGCGTCACCGGCCAAAGCCTGATTGCCGCAAAAAGTAATTAAATGTACTTTTTTAAAGTTTTTATGAAATTATATGGGGTTGCATGAACTTTTATGAATCAAAAAAGCAGGCTTTTTGCCTGCTTTAATCTCTTAAACTTATAGTCGAAATTATTACTCGGCCGACGCACGGAGCATCAAAGCACCTACTGTAACGTTGGTCCGGCTGTCGATCAGGATGGCACCGCCGTTAGCTTTATTGTCCTGGTAGAGGTCAAAAGCCAGCGGATCCGCGGTTTTGATGATGATGCGACCAATATCGTTCAGCTTAAAATCTTCCTCGTAAACTTTGTCTAAGGTGTTGATATTGAACTTGTAAAGAATTTCCTGCACACGGCAGCGGGTAACCTTGCTGTTATGCTGAATGAGGTAGGTGAGCGAGGTGTCCAGCACACGTGTATCCATCCAGCACAGATCGGCCTCAATTTGTTGCGACACCTGAGGGTGGGCGGCGCTGTTTACCAATATATCACCACGGCTCAGGTCAATATTATCTGCCAGATGTACGGTTACGGATTGGCCTGCCACCGCCTCAGTGTATTGTTTATCAAGGAGTTCTATCTTGGTAATGGTAGAGCTGAAGCCTGATGGCAACACCGTAACCTGGTCATTAACCTTAAAACTGCCGCTGGAAATACGGCCGGCATAACCGCGGTAATCGTGCAGTTCTTCGGTTTGTGGGCGTACCACCCATTGTATGGGCAGGCGGGCATGGGCGCTACTGTCATCCACCGGTATTTCTACCGTTTCCAGGTGTTCTAACAGGCTTTTGCCATTGTACCAGGTCATATTATACGACTCATGCACAATGTTATCGCCCTTCAACGCACTCACCGGAATATAGGTTACATTTTGCAGGTTAAGCTTGAGAGCCAACGCTTTATATTGGTCAACTATCTGGGTAAAAGTAGTCTCAGCATAATCCACCATGTCCATTTTATTGATACAGACCACTACCTGCGGTAAAGACAGTAACGATACCAAAAATGAATGCCTGATGGTTTGTTCAACAACCCCTTTGCGGGCATCAATGAGAATGATAGCCAAATTAGAGTTCGACGCACCGGTAACCATGTTACGGGTATACTGAATATGCCCCGGAGCATCGGCAATGATAAACTTCCGTTTATCGGTTTGAAAGTACTTGTAGGCTACATCAATGGTGATGCCCTGCTCGCGTTCGGCCTTAAGGCCATCGGTTAAAATAGCCAGGTCAATAGTGCCATCGTCGTTTTTACGGTTAGAGCGTTGCAGGGCTTCCAACTGGTCGGCCAGGATAGATTCGCTGTCGTATAACAGCCTGCCTATTAGCGTACTTTTACCGTCGTCTACACTGCCGGCGGTAATGAATTTTAATATTTCCATACTCTTTTATGAGTGATTATATTCTTTTAATTTTAGCAGGAGCCTGTGTCATGCTGAGCTTGTCGAAGCGTTAACCGCTTTGCTAAGTCTTCGACAGGCTCAGACTGACAAGGTTATTAATGAGTTTTACAACTCCCTCCCTACTGGGGAGGGCCGGGGAGGGGTTTAAAAATAGCCGCCCTTCTTGCGGTCTTCCATAGCTGCTTCCGAAACTTTGTCGTCCATACGGGCACCGCGTTCACTTATTTTGGAGGCGCTTATCTCATTGATGATGTCATCGATCAAAAAAGCATCCGACTCTACAGCTGCAGTACAGGTCATGTCGCCTACAGTGCGGAAACGTACATTTTTACGGTTAATTACGTCCTCTTCATCCATATTTAAGAACTCAGCAGCAGCCATCAACTGGCCGTTGCGGGTAATACAATCACGTTCGTGCGCAAAGTAAATGGACGGAAGGGCAATATTTTCACGACGGATGTAGTTCCAAACGTCAAGTTCTGTCCAGTTACTGATCGGGAACACGCGTACGTTTTCGCCTTTGTGTATTTTACCGTTATACAGGTTCCACAACTCGGGGCGCTGTCGTTTAGGATCCCATTGGCCAAATTCGTCACGTACCGAAAAGATGCGTTCCTTGGCGCGGGCTTTTTCCTCATCTCTACGAGCACCGCCTATACACGCATCAAATCCATGTTGGGCAATGGTATCTAACAGGGTAACGGTTTGCAGCGCGTTTCGGCTGGCGTTTTTGCCTTTTTGCTCTATGGCCTTGCCCTGGTCTATAGAATCCTGTACATGGCCAATGATCAATTTTTCGCCTAAGCGGGCTACCATGTCATCGCGGTACTGGATAGTTTCGGGGAAGTTATGGCCGGTATCGATATGCACTAGCGGGAAGGGGAACTTACCGGGACGAAATGCTTTTTCGGCCAAACGTACCAGCGTTATAGAATCTTTTCCACCCGAAAAAAGCAGGGCAGGTTTCTCAAACTGACCGGCTACTTCGCGTAATATATAAATGGCTTCTGCCTCCAGTTCGTCGAGGTAATCCAATGATTGTTTACTCATTTTGCTGTAATGATCTCTTGTGCCGAATGTAACCCGCACTCTTTTTTAGATTGGTCTTCCCACCACCAGCGCCCGGCCCTAAAATCTTCGCCCGGCTGTACGGCGCGGGTGCAGGGCTGACAGCCAATGCTTGGAAAGCCACGGTCGTGCAGGGTATTATAAGGTATGTTATTATTCTTAATATATGTCTTAACTTCTTCCAGGCTCCACTCAAATATGGGGTGGAATTTAACCAACTGGTTACCTTCGTCCCATTCAATATGGTTCATATCCTCGCGGTTGGGCGATTGCTCGGCACGGATGCCCGTGATCCAGATCTTATTGCCTTTCAACGCGCGTTTTAAGGGCTCTATTTTACGAATGCCGCAACACTCCTTACGGTTATCAACCGATTCGTAAAAACTGCTTGGACCTTTGGCGTTCACCATTTTTTCTAACGGCTCGTTGTTAGGGTAGTAAGCATGAATGGGCTTGCCGTATATTTCCATGGTACGGTTCCAAACATAGTAAGTTTCGGGGAACAGCCTGCCGGTTTCCAGCGTGAAAACTTTAATGGGCAAGTTCATACAAAAGATCATGTGGGTAATCACCTGGTCTTCCCATCCAAAACTGGTCGAAAACACGATCTCACCCTTAAATGCATCAGCCAGCCAGGCCAGTGCACTGCCAGGGGCCATGGCGGTGGTTTGTTGCTTTATATCTTCAATTATTGTACTATTCATTTTATAACACCTTCATTAAAAAACCGGCAATGCTTTTTACACTTACCAGTATTACAATTATGCCTACCGCCACCATAATTACCTTGACCGATATACGGTTGGAGATACGTGCTGCAATAGGCGCTGCCAGTGCACTGCCTATAATTAATCCGGCAATAGCACTCCAGGGGGCACCGTTAAGCATGGTCAGGAATACCAACGAGCCAATCATGGCTATAAAAAACCGGGTTAATTTAACCGTACCTAATGAAAAACGTGGGTGACGGCCGCCTGCAATTAATGACGACAACACGATTGAACCCCAACCGCCTCCGCCTACAGCGTCAATGAAACCTCCGCCTAAACCCAATAAGGAGATTCGCTTAATTTTATCGGCCGATTTCTTTTTAGCTGTTTTAAAAGCTTTGGATAGGATAACCGACCCCAATATAAGCGTATAAACCGATACCAGGGGCTTGGTATACATGGCATAATGCTCCAAAGAGGAGATAAGCGCCGCACCTACTGCCGCACCTATAATGCCCGGGATGATGAGTAACTTAAACATCTTCCAGTTCACATTACCCATGCGGTAGTGCATCCAGCCGGCAATGCCGTTGCTCATAATTTCGGACAAATGCACCGCCATACTTGCCGAAGCGGGAGAAATACCCATAGACAAAGAAAACGCTGTTGAGGTAACGCCGTACGACATGCCAATAGCACCATCAACCATGGCAAATACGAACCCTGCACCTAAGAAATAGTAGAAGGTAGGGTGAATGTTTTCCGCATACATTCTAAACCCCGGCTCGTTATACCATAGGGCGGTTAGGGCTACGGCTAATGCAAATATGATGCTGCCCCATATAAGCCATTTGAAATTTTTCTTTTTTACCGGCTTGGGGTCAACCAGGCTGGCGGTAACCTTATTTAAAGCTATTACCTTACTGGCAAAATCGCCGGTGAGGGTATTGCGCAGGGCGCTTATCTGCTGTAGGGTGGTATCTAACTCGTTGGGCAGGTTTTCGGCCAGTACCTGTTTAAGTCTTTTAGCCACCGTGGGCGATTTGCCGTTGGTGGAAATAGCAATTTTAAGATCGCCTTTCTTGACGATGGAACCTAAATAGAAATCACAAAGGGCTGGCTTATCGGCTACGTTAATTAATAGCTTGCGTGCATGGGCAGCTTGCCTGATCTGCTCATTCAATACGTTATTGGCCGTAGCTGCAATTACGATATCTGCATTGTCCAGATCATTTTCTGAAAAAGATTTTTGAGTGATCTTGATCTGCGGGTGATTGGCGGTTAGTTCATAAATTTCGGGCAATATTTGTTCGGCCACAATGCTTACGGTGGCTTGCTCACTGTTTTGGAGCAGGGCGGTAAGTTTTTCTAAACCTACGTTACCCCCGCCAATCAGCACCGTATGCAGTTGGTTCAGTTTCAAAAATACCGGGAACAACTGGTTCCCTTGTGGTATTTCTGCCTCTGCTATGGGCGTTATATGATTATTCCTGGGCAAGGATGTCATAAAATTCGCGGATGGGTTGAAACTTCGGATGCAGCGAAACCACATCGCCAAAAACCATCATGGCCGGTGCTTTTACCTTATTTTCTTCGGCCAGTTCAACAATGGTATTTACAATGCCCACTACTACTTTTTCGTTGACGGTAGAGCCACTTTGTATTAAGGCAACCGGCAGGCGGTGTTTGCCTTGGGCTTTAAATATTTCGGCAATTTCGGCCAGTTTATGCAGGCCCATTAATATCACAACGGTGGCTTTGCTTTGTGCTGCGGCATATATATCATTAGATATTTTACCGTTGGTAGTAGTACCGGTAATTACCCAAAAGCTTTCACTTAAACCCCGGTGGGTTACGGGTATTTGCTGCAGGCCCGGTACACCAATAGAGCTGGATATACCTGGAATAACCTCGGCCGGTATGCTGTAAGAGGCTGCATGATCCAATTCTTCAAAACCACGACCGAACACAAAGGGGTCACCGCCTTTCAGGCGTACCACATGGCCATAGTTAATAGCATAATCCACCATCAACTGGTTCACCGCTTCTTGCGAGTAAGAATGATCGCCGGAGCGTTTGCCTACATATACTTTATGTGCGTGTGCAGGGGCAAAGCTTAACAAGTCCTCATTAATTAAGGCATCGTACAATACCACATCGGCAGTTTGCAGGGCCTTCATCCCTTTAATGGTAATGAGTTCGGCATCGCCGGGACCTGCACCAACTAAGGTGATCTTTGGTTCCTTAACGGTTTGTTTTGTTTCTGTGGTTACGATCATTATACGTTAAGCGCCTCTCTGTTCGCTTTCATTTCGTTTAAAAATTCTTCGGCACTTTGCAAGTAAGTTGTAGCAAAAGCTTCTGAGGGTTCGTTTTGATTGATCTGCAAAACCAGATCGTTAAATGATGTAGGCAGATTGACCAGCCCGGTATTTACATAGTTTAAATCAAACTCTTTAATTACGCCGGTTTGGGTGCTGCTGTTAATGCCTTTATCGAGCAATAAAGCTTTGGCGCTGCTCACCAAGGTGTTATAGCTATGGTAAATAGCATCGGCCCATCGGCCATCTGCATAAGCCTCTTTGGCCCAGCCCAGCTTTTCTTCCGATTCAAACAATAACGTAGCTACCAGGTCAATAACCACACCGGCACATTCGCCCACACCAATGGCGGTAGCAAAAGTTTCCTGGTGGCCCCAGTCTACAAATTCATCCTCGGTAAGGGTGGTTAAATCGGCCAGTGGTTTCAGTAATTGGTAAAAATAGTCTTTGCCTTTGCTATCATAATAACTGTGGAAGGTTTCCTCGCTTACAGCATTGACTTTATAATCGTCGAGCACTGCACGTAATACATGAGTAGCACGCTTGGCCGGTACTTTAATTACCTTATCGGCTGCGCGGCCTGCGCCATCGCCAACAGTGCCACCGCCTAAAAGTACCTGTACCGATGGCAATACGCGTTTATCGGCCTTTAGGCTGCTGCCATGGAAACCAATATGCGCCAGCCCGTGCTGGCCGCAACTGTTCATACAGCCGCTTATTTTGATCTTGATATCGCGGTTGTAAATAAAATCTTCGTATTCGTTATAGATTACATCCTCCAGCACTTTTGATAAGGTCATGCTGTTGGAAATACCCAGGTTACAGGTGTCGGTACCGGGGCAGGTAGTTACATCGGCCACGCTGTCGAAACCCGGCTCGGCCAGTTGTAGTTCGTTAAGCGTATTAAATAAGGCAGGTAGCGCTTCTTTACGGGCATACTTTAATAATAATCCCTGGTTTTGGGTAATGCGAATCTCATCAGCTACTAAGCCACGGATGCCTTCAACCAGTTTTCTTGCTTCGGGAGTATGAATATCGCCTACGGGCACTTTTACATATACGCCATAAAAGCCGGTTTGCTTTTGTTCAAATACGTTGGTGGCTAACCATTGCTCGTATTTTAAAGGATTAGCAATTTCAGGAGCGGGGAAGCTGCCGGATGCTGGTGGCACAGGTTGTGGCACGGCATCGCGGTTAATTTTGTAAGTTTTAACCTTGTTGGCTGTCTTTTCAATGGCGACCAAACGCAAAACTTCTTCCAATCCAATTTTTTGTACCAGGAATTTAAGGCGCGCCTTGTTGCGGTTGTTACGCTCGCCATGGCGGTCGAACACGCGGATGATGGTTTCTATGTAGGGAATTACCTCGTCTTCGGGTAAAAATTCTTCTACCACATGCGCTATGGCAGGCTGTGCACCCAGGCCACCGGCCATCAATACTTTAAAGCCGCGCTCTTCGCCGCGCAGCTTAGGTATAAAGCCTAAATCATGGATATACGAAAATGCCGTGTCAGCCTCGCTCGATGAAAAGGAGATCTTGAACTTACGGCCCATTTCCTGGCAAATAGGATTACGTAAAAAGTACTCGAAAGTAGCATGCGCATAGGGCGACACATCGAAGGGCTCCTGCGGATCGATGCCTGAAGCAGGGGAGGAGGTTACATTACGTACGGTGTTACCGCAGGCTTCACGCAGTGTAATATCATCCTGCTCCAGTTTAGCCCAAAGCTCGGGTGTGCGGTCAAGGCTTACATAATGGATCTGTATGTCCTGGCGGGTGGTTAAGTGCAGGTTGCCGCTGCCGTACTCGTCGGCTATATCGGCAATGCGCAGTATTTGTTTAAAGGTTACCTTACCAAAGGGCAGCTTAATGCGTACCATTTGTACACCCGGCTGGCGCTGGCCATAAACGCCACGTGCCAGGCGCAGGCTCCGGAATTTTTCGTCGTGTATTTTACCCTCACGGAAAGCCCTGATCTTTTTCTCCAGGTCAATAATGTCTTTCTCCACTATCGGGTTCTCCAGTTCGGTTCTGAAACTTTGCATGTGCTGTGGTTATTCAAAAAAGCCTCTTACAGTTAGTACCGAAGAGGCGTATAAATTATGTTTGATAAATTATAATAGCCTCGTTTTGCTGTTGTTGTAGCAGCAACAAATGCACATCGTGCCGGTGGTGTGGGCTAATTGTTCGTTCATTATATTTCAAATATATATAATGTACATAGAAGTAGTAGACTTTATTTTAAATTTATGTTTTCATTTGACAAAAGCTCCCCCAAACCCTCCCCGGTAGAAGCCCACTCTAAATCTCCCCCGGGAGGGGAGACTTATAATAAATATACATTTTGAACCCCTCCCTCCCGGGGAGGGTTGGGAGGGGCTTTTATACAAAATTGTTGCACTTGTCCTTTCAATAATTAACTAAGTTTGTTATGCCTTACGAATTAGTTACAGTCCGCATTATTTAAATATACATTGATGCTTCACATTCATACCGAATCTGTTGATTCAGCCACGCATACCGAAACCTTATTCACTCACCTGGAATGCCCTGCCTGCGGGTTAACCTATAGTGCCGATGTGGTACGTACGGTTTGCGAAGATGTGAATTGCTTGTCGTCGTTATTTGCAAGGTACGATTTGAGCAGTGGGTTTTCAAAGGAAAGCCTGAAGGGCCGGGCAGCTACCATGTGGCGCTACAAAGAATTTTTGCCGGTAGTGGAAACCGAGAATATTGTAACGCTTGGCGAAGGCTTTACACCTATTATTCCGCTGCTTAACCTAAAGCACATGGCAGGTAGTAACGAGGTGCTGTGGAAAGATGAAGCAGGCAACCCAACAGGCTCGTTTAAAGCGCGTGGTATTGGCGCGGCGGTATCCAAAGCAAAAGAATTAGGCATTACTACCATAGTTACGCCAACTGCCGGCAATGCAGGTGGCGCATTGGCGGCTTTTGCGGCACGTGCAGGCATTAAAGCAGTAGTGTATATGCCAAAGCTGACCCCGCAGGTATTTAAAGATGAGTGCCGGCTGTATGGTGCTGAACTGATAGAGGTAGACGGCAACATTAGCGACTGCGGCAAACTGGCTAACGAGCAGGCCACGGCCAATGGCTGGTTCCAGGTATCTACCTTGAAAGAACCTTACCGTTTGGAAGGCAAAAAAACCATGGGTTACGAAATTGCCGAGCAACTGAACTGGCAACTGCCCGATGTGATCTTATACCCAACTGGTGGCGGCACAGGCTTAATAGGCATTTGGAAAGCCTTTGACGAAATGGAACAACTGGGTTGGATTGGCAACGAGCGCCCACGCATGGTAGCCGTGCAATCTGAAAGCTGCAACGGCATTGTGCAGGCATTTCATGGTGAGCAAGTTTCTTCGGCGTTTGTAGATGGAGGCTTTACCATAGCAAACGGACTTAGGGTACCTAAGCCTTACGCCGATAAAATTATTTTGAAGGTACTGCGCGACAGTGAGGGTACGGCACTGTCTGTCCCCGATGCACAAATGAGCGAAGCTCTTAAAGAAATAGCCCGTAACGAGGGTATGCTCATAGCCCCCGAAGGCGCCGCCCTTTGGCAGGCCTTTAAATATTTAAAAGCTACCGGCTGGATCAAAGAACAAGAGCAGGTTCTGTTATTGAACACGGGCAGCGGTTACAAGTATTTAGAAAACATTGAAATCTCTTAAATAAGTACTCAAAGCCCTCCCTTCCCGGGGAGGGTTGTGAGGGGCTACTCCGGTAACGGTGCTATATCTTCCTTGTTAAACATTTCGCGGTGATCGTCGCCATCTATCAGGTCAACAATTACCTGGTCGTCTATAATATCGTTAATGTAACCGTTGCCCCTTGGGGTACTTACGGCATCGCCTACCTGGTATTCCATAGCTCTTGTAAATTAATTATTGATGTAAATGCCGCCACATGCTTGGGTTGTCGCGGTAATGGCTTATCTGTTCAATGATCTCTTCTACCTGGTCCGAACTAAGTTCCTGTTTACCATCGGCCGTATAAGTGAATAGCTTGCCCGGGTCTTCGAAGGTAATATAGCCCATATAGTTAGGGTCAGTATGTTTTTGTAAGTGCAGCTCGCTTTCTTTGCTGCGTTCCAGCGCCGGGTTGCTTGCGCTGGTATCTCTATAAACACTATACGTATAAGTTATTACATCATGTCCGTTGGCATGAGCCTGTGTATCGGGTATTACCATAATAGGCATATCCGTATCAATAGAAAAAAATATAGCCGACATTAGTGTTTTAATTCCCTCATATTATCAACTCTATTGTTTAAAGAAAGTTTGTAGATAAACGGGGCAATTTTGCACGCACTTCTCTTCCCGGTTTAAAATAAATCCCGGCGCTCTAAAAGTGTTTTAATAACTTTAATTTCTGAATGGTTATATGAAGATCACATACAGAAATAGCAACGCATGAAGCAGTTTATTGCCCTGGTAACCCTGGTTGTTCATGATTATGATGAAGCCATTGATTTTTATACAAATAAGCTATGCTTTACGCTGGTGGAAGATACCGCGCTTACCGATACCAAACGGTGGGTACGTGTAGCCCCGCCGGGTTCGGCCCAAACCTGCTTACTGCTGGCCAAGGCGGCTACAGCTGCGCAGCGCCGGAGTGTGGGTAAACAAACCGGCGGTCGCGTGGCGTTGTTTTTATACACTGATAACTTTAAGCGCGATTATGCGCACATGCAGCAACAGGGCATTGTATTTACCGGCCCTGTACGCAAAGAGTCCTACGGCACCGTAGCCGTATTTGCAGATCTGTATGGTAACTTGTGGGATTTAATTGAACCGGCTTACGGTTAATTTAAATTAATAACCAGTTCTTTAAGTTGATTTACAGTTACAGGTTTTACCAAAAAGTCTGATACCTGTTCTATAGAGGCCGCCCGGCTATAATCACTTTCATCTATTGATGAACTTACGATGTACACCGTGATCTGTTTTTGCAATACGGGTTTCAACTCAATAAACTTATCTAAAAACTGCCATCCATCAAGCACGGGCATGTTCAGGTCGAGCAGGATAAGTTCAGGTAAAAGTGCTGCGTCGTGCTTACGCTCGTTGAAGTAATCGATGGCTGTTTTACCATTCTCAAAAAAAATGGTGTTGTGGGTAACGTCGGCAATCTTAATTATTTTCCTGATGGTGAAAGTGTATATATCGTCATCATCAATAACACATAAAGTATCAATTTTATTCATTAAATATTATTTTAAAAGTAGTGCCGTGGTTGGGTTGGCTTTCTGCAATAATTTGCCCTCCCTGAGTTTCTACCTGGTTTTTAACCAAAAATAAACCTACCCCGTTGGCGTTTTTGTTTTGATGGAATGTTTTGTAAAGGCCAAAAATCTTATCTCCGTGTAAGGCTAAATCAATTCCTACGCCGTTGTCTGCGTGTTCCAACACCGTATGCCCGTTTTCGTTTTTATATGTACGAATATTTATTTGCGGAGGTGTGTCTTCTTTGCGGTATTTGATGCTGTTAGATATTAAATTCATTAAAATACTTTCGAGGTAGATACTTGGAAAACTAACCGTTTCTACCTTAAAATCTACATTGACCACAGCACGGTTAATGTTCAAATCAGTGTCAAGTATACTGATAACTTTCTGGGTAACGGCTTTAAAGTGCAGATTTTCGGGTTTCAAAACACTTTCACGTATTTTTATCGCTGCCGAAAGGTCGTTCAGCGTGGTATTCAACCCGTCAGATACTTTTTTGATTTTGTGTATCACATCGGCATCGTCTTCATTCATCAAACTCGTATCTAGCAATTCTGTAAGCAGGGCTATATTACTGGCGTGGTTACGAATATTGTGCGAGAGAATGTGCGTAAAGTTTTTAAGCTGCTGGTTATGCTGCGACAGTAGCTCCAAAGAATTGTTAAGAGCAATTTCATGGGCCTCCAATTTGATCTCTATGGCTTTGCGTTCTTTAATTTCGTGCTCGAGGTCGGCCACGGAGCGAAGCGAAAATATCTCAGGCAGCACTTTATATAAAGCAAATACGGTAACACAAGATACTACAGCGGTTAAAAAACGTAACAAGGCACTTAGCCTGTAAGCCGGCCACCAAAAAATGGCAGCATCAATTAAGTGTGTGGTGCCGCATAAGATAATAAAGGCACCAAACAGCCAAAAAATTTTGAGAAAAGGTACATCTTTACGTTTGGTAACCATCCTGATGAGCAATACCGGGATCAAAAAGTAAGATGCCCAAATGGCTATATCAGATATGATGTAAACCCAGCCATGAAAATCTGTCCAGGTGCCACAGTGCCAGCGCGGGGGCCAGCTGCTGGTATCAAACAGGTTGGTAAAAAAGTCGGCTGCCTGGTTAGCCAGGTTGGCTTTAGGTGCACCGTTTAGGTGCTCATGGGTTTGCAGGCAGTTTGTTCCGCAAATGGGTGCGGGTTTTAAAAGTGTAAAAGGCGTTATCAAGTAAAGTTAGCGTTATGATAATCGGTATAATTAGCAACGAAATTAATCGGCAAAATTATAGGAAAAAAATTTATATTAAGCTATCAAAAATGCCTTAACTTGCAGTTAATTAAGGTTATACATAAAGATTAATTATCAAGTAAAAAATAATGAGATTTATTTCTAAGATGTATTTACTTTAGTAGCTCATTATAATGTTTTGCATTTTCCGCTAAATATCCCGCTCGGTAAGTCCGAAATCTCTATCCATTTCTTGTGCGAAACCATCGCCTATGCCGCAGGCTACAGGTACTACACATATTTGCGCAAAAACGAGAAAGATACCATTAGCGACAATCACCGCATGATCATTTTTGTGGGTGCTGCCATAGGCGCTTTCTTAGGGTCGCACTGTTTGGGTATTTTAGAGCAGCCCCAAAAGCTTAGCCAAATGGACTGGATGTACTTTATGGCCAATACCACTATTATAGGCGGTTTACTTGGCGGCTTATTAGGAGTCGAACTTACCAAAAAGCAAATAGGAGTAACCGTATCTTCCGGCGATTTGATGGTTTATCCCATCATTGTAAGTATGATTATTGGCCGTACAGGTTGTTTTTTAGCAGGATTGACCGACGGCACCTACGGCACCCCCAGCAACCTGCCCTGGGCCATTAACCTGGGCGATGGCGTGCCCCGGCACCCTACCAGTTTATACGAAATGCTGTTTTGGGTGTTGCTTTGGCTGGCACTTGCAGGCTTAGAGAAGAGATACGAACTGGCTAATGGAGCCAGGTTTAAGATCCTGATGGTAGGCTACCTCATCTTTCGCTTTTGTATAGAATTTATAAAGCCCGGCTTTGTGTTTAATTTCGGATTATCGGTATTGCAGTTAGCAAGTTTGGCGGGTTTAGCTTATTATTACAAAGTAATTCTATATCCATCTAAAAACCTGAAAGCTTATGCCTGAGCGTCCGTACGTATATTATGATTTTACTATTAGTTTATGCTCTACCTGCCTCAGGCGTGTTGATGCTAAAATAGTTTTTGAGGATGATAAGGTATACATGCACAAGAACTGCCGTTTTCACGGCTTTGAAAAAGTGCTGATAGCTACCGATATTGAATACTACAAAAACTGCCGCAATTATGCCAAGCGCAGCGAAATGCCGCTCAAGTTTAATACGGCTACCCATTACGGCTGCCCGTACGATTGCGGCCTGTGCCGCGACCATGAACAGCATTCTTGCTTAACCGTTATTGAAGTGACAGACCGCTGCAACCTGGCTTGCCCAACCTGCTATGCCATGTCGTCGCCCCATTATGGTCGCCACCGCACGCTGGGAGAGATTGAGCAAATGCTCGATGTGATTGTAGCCAACGAGGGTGAGCCCGATGTAGTGCAGATAAGCGGTGGCGAGCCCACGGTACACCCGCAATTTTTTGAAATACTGGATATTGCCAAACGCAAACCCATTAAGCACTTGATGGTAAATACAAACGGCATTCGTATAGCTAAAGACGAAGCTTTTGTTGCACGACTGGCCACTTACGCGCCCGATTTTGAGATCTACCTCCAATTTGATTCATTTAAGAAAGAAGCCTTAGAGCAATTACGTGGCGAAGATTTGCGTGAGGTGAGGAGCAAAGCTATTGAAAATCTGAATAAATACAACCTGTCTACCACGCTGGTGGTTACCCTGCAAAAGGGTTTAAACACCGATGAGATAGGTAAAATTATAGAATACGGCTTGCAGCAGCGTTGTGTAAGGGGCGTTACCCTGCAACCCACCCAACAGGCAGGCAGGTTAGAAAACTTTAACCCCGCAACAGACCGTTATACCATGACCGAAGTACGAACGGCCATATTAGAGCAAACCGATATTTTTACCGCAGCCGACTTACTGCCTGTGCCCTGTAACCCCGATGCGCTGGTGATGGGTTATGCCCTTAAACTGGGCGACTGTGTGTTCCCGCTTACGCGGATGATAGACCCGAACGACCTGCTGGATAACTCGCGCAATACTATTGTTTATGAGCAGGACGAGTTGTTGAAAAGCCATTTGCTGCACATGTTCAGTACCGGTAATTCGGTAGATGTTGCTAAAGAGCACTTAAAATCTATCATGTGCTGCCTGCCGGATATTGATGCGCCGGGGTTGAGTTATGACAATTTATTCCGGGTTATTATTATGAACTTTATTGATGCACAGAATTTTGATGTGCGCGCCATCAAAAAATCGTGCGTGCACATCGTAAATAAGGATATGAACATTATCCCCTTCGAAACCATGAACCTCTTTTACCGGGATGATAAAGCAGCTTACCTCGAAACCTTACGAAACGAAATACCGGTAATGTAATGGAGCCTATTCAACCTAAAAAGCAACTGTCAGATATTGCCATCTTAGGCATAAATCTGGGCGTTTTTATATTATATACGTTGATGTGCCTCGCAGTTGAGCCCCAGGAAGGAGGTGTAGTTGCTTTTTTTATTTCCCTGTTTCATGGCCTGGTATCTACTGTAACAGCATTGGTAACTAAGCGTTGGGCCTGGTTTTTGGGCGCTGTTTTAGTGGTAGTCATTGGCTTTGGTACCTGCGTTAACAACTTCCATATGGGGAGCATGAATTAATAACGCTTTAAATTTCAGGATGGTTTGTTTCCGTTCGCTATTTAATAACTCAGTTCTATATCAAGTACAGTTTATTCAGTTAAGATTTAGGAACTGTACTGACAATGATAGCGAGTTTCTATCATTGCCTTGTTAGTATCTTATTTAAACGTTTGATGAAACTTGGTAACCGATGGCAGTTTTGGTGATGAGTGTTAATCGGTTTTATTGCGATTCAAAAAATAGTCAGTTGTTTAGCACAAAAATGTTACTTAAACCTTTGGTTCCGGTTTCTATCTATTCATTAAAATAAACAGAAAATAACATGAAAAAGATAATGAAATCCCTCGCCCTAATTGCCTTACTGGTATCTGCTTTTGTATTTGGCGCTCATGCACAAACCCAAGCCGGCCATGCAAAAGGTAAGTTTAAAGCTATTTTAACCGCCGACCAGCAAGCTATGCTGAAACAAAACAAACAAAAGCACAGAGAAGCGGCAAAGGCTTTCAAAGCTACTTTAACAGCTGAGCAAAAAGCTATCCTGGCCGATAAAGCCGTACCCCGTAAAGAACGTAAAGCCAAACTGGCCGCTACCTTAACCTCTACCCAAAAGGAAGTAATGGCTGCAAACAGAGTACAAAACAAAGCTAACCGCAAAGCTTTTGTAGCCACATTGACCGATGCCCAAAAAGCGCAAATGAAAGAGATATTTAAAGGCCGTCATGCCAAAGGGGAATTAAAACATAATAAACCCAGTAAAGTATAAACAGTAGATTGTTTGATTTGAGGTAAGCCGCTTAGCCCTGTTGGGTTAAGCGGCTTTTTTGGTGGTAATCAAAATCGTTAACTAAGTGGCAGAATTTTACTAAGGCTTCTTTAGCTTTTTTTCGAAATCAGCAATGAAATTTTTGAAGCACAAGCAGCTTTTCTCAATTTTATCAATGTCTAATAGCTTAAATAATTCAGGACAGTGGGCTTCTTTATATTGTTTATTAGTATGAGATGTTATACGCTTAAGTAGCTCTTTAGGCTTGTCTTGAAGCATGGGGTTACTTGAAAACTTATGATTGATTTTATAGATACTATTAAAAGTATCAATATCACCCAGTATTAGCGCTTCTAACTCCCATATATTTAACAGCAATATACCCTTGTTATTGATTACGGAATCTAAGCTTTTGAACCATCTTTTTCGTTCTTGAACTTTGGCGCTTTGTGATTCAAAAGCATCCAAGTCTCTAATGTAAATAACAAAACTGCACTTATTTTCAGTAAATTCTATTGGTAAACTTTTCCTCAATTTAGCACTTTCTAATTGATCTCCTCTTATTCTTCGTGCCAATGGAAGAAATTTTACTTTGTTGGAATACTTCTTCTCTAAAAGGTGTTTTATTGAAGCTGTATCATTTGGATCTTCTCCTACAAGGCCTACTCTTATCATTCTTCTAAATCTGAAAGCATCCAGTAATCGCTAAAAAAGCCAACCTCTTTCATGTACTTTTTTGCTTTTTTAATTTCAGTAGTTGTTAAATGTCTAATTTGAGTTCCCTTTTTCAGGTCGTAACTTGCAATTAATATACTGTCTAATTCATCTTTTGAAAGATGGTCTAAGGCTTTTGGAGAATGAGTGGATATGATTATTTGTTTTGTCTCTGATTGAGTCTTTAAAAAGTCCATTAAAAGATTGAATTGATGAGGATGAACTCCTAACTCAGGTTCTTCAATTAATACCAAACCGTTGGAGTAAGTGGTTTCAGCAATGATATAAAATAATCGTTTTGTGCCATCAGATAACTGAGACCAAGGCATCCAAATATTATTTACTTTAAATTCTATTCGGATATTATCTACGATGAGATTGTTATCATTATGATATAAATTCATGTTAGGACTAAATCTTACATCTTCAACCGGAGAATATAATTGAAGATTTTCTAAGATGGAGCCTTGTACTCTAAATTTATCTAAAATATCATCCACCTTAATTGTATTGAAGTCTATATCATTTTCCTCAAGTGCTTCAAAGTATGATTCTACTTCCAATATAATAGGTGTAAAAAAGTTCATGCTTTCAGGATAATCTAAGAAGCCGACAATTTCATCAAAATCATATTTTAAAGAACCTGGAGCGTTGATGAAATCTAATTTTTCAGGGGAATTAAATTTAATGATTAGAGAATATATTGGTTGATACCCCATTTTAGAAATAAGGATATTTTTGTTGTGCGAGTAGGCAATATTTTTGCCATTAAATTCAATCTTTTTTCTGACAGAGTATTTATTTAGATCATCTATTAAAAGCGTATCATCAATTAGAAACCTTTCTTTTACTCCAATTCTATCATCAATTTCATCATTATTAATAAAGTTGTTCTTTCGCAAAAATCTCTCTAATTCGAAACTGAAAAAGTGGTTATCGGTTGATAACAGTGTTATCTTAGCAAATTCAAATGAAATTTTATCTCTACTTCTGTTAAAATTAATTGCCTTGAATAGCAATTCAATTAAGTTTGATTTTCCAGAGCCATTTTTACCAATTAGTACGTTAAAATTTCTTTTAAAATCGATAGTTACATCTTCTATTGATTTGAACCCTTTAAGATGTACTTTGGAAAGATAAACTTTAGGGCGTTCAGATATTTCTTTTGGCATATCGTATTAAATACTTAATCAAAGGTATGACTTTAGTCTTAATTTAATGCTCTAACAACCAACTGACTCAAAATTGACTTAATCCCCAAAAATACTTTTCTTCAACCACTTGATTATCAAAAATTAAGTGTGTACTTTTGCAGTCCTTAAAATAAGGTTAAAACAGTAATAATTAAAAGGAAGAAATGCCTACTATTCAACAATTAGTTAGAAAAGGTAGAGTAGCTATGGTCGACAAGAGTAAGTCGCCAGCGTTGGACAGCTGTCCACAGCGAAGAGGCGTGTGCACCCGTGTGTACACCACTACCCCTAAAAAACCAAACTCAGCAATGCGTAAAGTGGCCCGTGTGCGCCTTACTAACGGTAAAGAGGTGAATGCCTACATACCGGGTGAAGGTCACAACTTGCAGGAGCACTCTATCGTGTTAATCCGCGGCGGTCGTGTTAAAGATTTACCAGGTGTACGTTACCACATCATCCGTGGTGCACTGGATACTTCGGGCGTAGCCGGTCGTAACCAACGTCGTTCTAAATATGGTACTAAACGTCCTAAACCAGGTCAGGCTGCAGCAGCAACCAAAGGTGCACCTGCTAAAGGCAAAAAGAAATAATTAAAGGAGGATAGTAACAATGAGAAAGTCGAAACCAAAAAAGAGAATCCTTCTTCCTGATCCTCGTTTTAACGATGTGATGGTAACCCGCTTTGTAAACAACATGATGTATGATGGTAAGAAATCTACCGCATACGGCATTTTTTACAACGCTGTTGATATTGTTGAGAAAAAAATTAGCGAAAGCGGTTTAGAAACCTGGAAAAAAGCGTTGAATAACGTTATGCCTGCTGTTGAGGTTAAATCTCGCCGTGTGGGTGGTGCTAACTTCCAGGTACCTACCGAGGTTCGTCCGGAGCGTAAAATTGCTTTGGGTATGAAATGGTTAATCAGCTATGCCCGTCGTCGTGGAGAAAAAACCATGATGGAGAAATTAGCCGGAGAAATCATCTCAGCTGCTAAAGGTGAAGGTGCTGCCGTGAAGAAAAAAGAAGATACGCACAAAATGGCTGAAGCCAACAAAGCGTTCTCTCACTTCCGTTTCTAAAATAATGAGTGAATTTTGAATGAGTGAGTGAGTGAATAGAGGAGTTTAAATACTCGCTCATTCACTCATTTACTCATTCACTCAATAAAACATACATGTCAAGAGATCTTAGATATACAAGAAACATTGGTATTGCCGCTCACATTGATGCCGGTAAAACCACTACTACCGAGCGTATTCTTTACTATTCGGGCGTTAGCCATAAAATAGGCGAGGTACACGAAGGTGCTGCTACAATGGACTGGATGGCTCAGGAGCAGGAGCGTGGTATCACTATCACCTCGGCTGCTACTACCGTAAACTGGAAGTACAGAGACCAAAATTACCACATTAACATTATTGATACCCCTGGTCACGTGGATTTTACCGTTGAGGTAAACCGTTCATTACGTGTACTGGATGGTTTGGTTTTCTTGTTTTCTGCTGTTGATGGTGTTGAGCCACAATCAGAAACCAACTGGAGACTTGCCAACAACTACAACGTTGCCCGTATAGGTTTCGTTAATAAAATGGACCGCTCTGGTGCCGACTTTTTAAATGTTGTAAAACAAGTAAAGAGTATGTTAGGTAGTAACGCCGTGCCTTTGCAGTTACCTATCGGTGCTGAAGAAAGCTTTAAAGGTGTTATCGACTTAATTAACTTCCGTGGTATTGTTTGGAATGAGCATGATAAAGGTATGACCTTTACCGAAGTGCCTATCCCTGATGATATGCTGGAAGAAGCAACTGAGTGGAGAGAAAAATTACTCGAATCGGTAGCTGATTATGATGAGAGCCTGATGGAGAAATTCTTCGATGCTCCTGAAACTATTACTGAGCGTGAAGTATTAGACGCTTTACGTAAAGCAGTTTTAGATGCTAAGATCGTTCCTATGGTTTGCGGTTCATCTTTCAAAAATAAAGGTGTACAAACCATGCTTGATTACGTGATGGAATTATTGCCTTCACCTATGGATGTGGAAGGTATCATTGGTACCAACCCTGAAACCGGCGAAGAAATTCTGCGTAAGCCTGATGTTAAAGAGCCATTTGCAGCGTTAGCGTTTAAAATCGCAACCGATCCTTTCGTAGGTCGTTTATGCTTTATCCGCGTATACTCAGGTAACTTAGATGCAGGTTCGTATGTACACAACATGCGTTCAGACAATAAAGAGCGTATCTCACGTATATTCCAGATGCACGCTAACAAGCAAAACCCGATCCCTAACGTAGGTGCCGGTGATATTGCTGCGGTAGTAGGCTTTAAGGATATTAAAACAGGTGATACCCTGTGCGATGAGAAACACCCGATCATTCTGGAATCTATGAACTTCCCAGAGCCGGTTATCGGTTTAGCTATTGAGCCTAAAACACAGGCCGACGTAGATAAATTAGGTATGGCTTTAGGTAAATTGGCCGAAGAAGATCCAACCTTCCGTGTTAACTCTGATGAAGAAACCGGCCAAACCGTTATTTCGGGTATGGGTGAGCTTCACTTGGATATTATCATGGACCGCTTAAAACGTGAGTTTAAAGTAGAGGTTAACCAGGGTGCGCCACAGGTTGCTTACAAAGAGTCTATCACCGGTACTATACAGCACCGTGAAACTTATAAGAAACAAACCGGTGGTCGTGGTAAATTTGCCGATATCCAGGTTATCTTATCACCAAACGATGAAGGTAAAGAAGGTTTACAGTTTGTGAACGAAATCAGCGGTGGTTCAATCCCTCGTGAGTTTATTCCATCTGTAGAAAAAGGCTTTGCTGCTTCTATGGTGAATGGTGTATTGGCAGGTTACCCGTTAACCAGCTTAAAGGTTCGTTTAATTGATGGTTCATTCCACGCGGTCGATTCAGATGCTTTATCGTTTGAGTTAGCTGCTAAGATGGCTTACCGTGAAGCATTGCCAAGATGTAAACCGGTATTGCTGGAGCCTATCATGAAAATCGAGATCTTAACTCCTGAAGAAAACATGGGTGACGTGATCGGTGATATGAACCGTCGTCGTGGACAACTGTTAGGTATGGATAGCCGCGCAGGTGCACAGGTAATTAAAGCTACCGTGCCTCTTTCTGAAATGTTTGGTTATGTAACTCAGTTACGTACCATTACTTCGGGCCGTGCAACTTCAACCATGGAGTTTGACCACTATGCAGAAGCACCACGCAACGTTCAAGAAGAAGTAGTTGCTAAAGCTAAAGGTAAGAGAAATTCGTAAATGAATTAGTTATTGAGTTATTAGGTTATTGATTGCTCCGGTTGTCCTAACTTAATAACTCAGTAGCAAAATAACTAAATAACCAACCAACTGTAATAAATAGCTCTTACAGAGGTTACCAAACAAATCAGTGAAATCATCTTAATCGGTGAAATCACACAAAAACAAAATAATGAGCCAAAGAATCAGAATTAAACTGAAATCTTACGACTACAACCTGGTTGACAAATCAGCAGAAAAGATCGTTAAGACTGTAAAGCCAACCGGCGCTATCGTTAGCGGACCGCTTCCTTTACCAACTGAAAAGAAAATCTTTACAGTGTTGCGTTCACCGCACGTAAACAAAAAAGCACGTGAGCAATTCCAACTTTGCAGCTACAAGCGCTTATTGGATATCTACAGCTCTAACTCTAAAACTGTTGATGCGTTGATGAAACTTGAATTGCCAAGCGGTGTTGAAGTTGAAATCAAAGTGTGATAGTACCGGAAGATACAAAAACAAAAGGCCGCCTTGTAAAAGGTGGCCTTTTGTTTTTTAAAGGGTTTTGTGTCGCCATTAAGACAGTCTCAAGCGTCAGGAAGCACTTGTGTCATTTCGAGTGATAACGAGAAATTCTGTACGAGCAGCGCGTAGCCAACCTGTCTTCTGTATAGGATATCTCACTATCGTTCGATGACAGGTAAGGTGTTCATTGTCATTCAGCCTAAGGTTGGTGTTATCACCAACCTTGTAAGTGGTGCGGTGATAACACCGACCACAGGCTAAACGAGAAATCCTGTACGAGCAGCGCGTAGCCAACCTATCTACTGTATAGGATATCTCACTATCGTTCGATATGACAGGTAAGGTGTTCCTTGTCATTTCGAGTGATAACGAGAAATCTGGCAACTATTTAAAAGGCTGCAACATGCACACCCGAACAGGATATCTCACTATCGTTCGATATGACAAGTTTTCAGCCTAAGGTTGGTGTTATCACCAACCTTCAAAGCGACAGGTAAACCGTCTAAGTGGTGCGGTGATAACACCGACCACAGGAGACCTATCACCCTTCCACTTTCATTTTCTCCAGTCGTCTATAGTTATGTACGCCCAGGTAGGCAAAGCCAACCCCGCATAAGAATAGTATACCGCTCAATATCCATTTACCGCCTACCTTATACAGAATCCATTCAATGCTGGTTAATGATACCGTGCCGCCCATAACTTCGGCCATGTTAATTTCGTGCCAGCGGTACCAGGCAAAATAGCAAAGGCCTATTCCAAACAATAAGCCCACTACCATAGAAGGCCAGGTGCGCTTTGAGTGCTTTCCGTAATACTCATAATCGGCATAGGGGTTGCCAAATTGCATTTTCCGGTTCTTGTTCTCTTCTAAAGCCATGGTTAATATTTTTTATATAATTGACCGTCACGATATAAACTCCATACAATACCGTACTGTGTCGGCTGCGTATTGTACATAAACATGTCCGACGTTTGTGCCTGTTTAATTGAAAAAGCTATGGGCGTTTTTTCATAGGCATCATCTGCAACCGGAATTTCATCCCATTGCTTCATGTCTTTCATATCGGTTAAGTGAACGGTCGACGGGTACATGTAAATGCTGTCGCCACGGGTGCTGGCCACCTTAAAATAGGTGTAGTTGGTATTCGTCCCATCCGATTGATTGATTTGGAAAATATCGCCCTTACGCGGGTGAGCAATAGCTTCTTTAACCAAAGCCTGGTTACCCTGCTGCTTATTGCCCTTAACTTTAGTAACCAGTATTATAGCACCAACAATTGCAACCATGGCAAGCGGGAAAACAATTAAACCACGGTATAACCTGCGCGGGGTTTTTAATTCTCTTTTGTGAAGCTGAAACACAGTGTCCATCTCATCCGTCCATCTTACTGCGGGGACGTGGTTTTTACAATGGTCGCAAAATGCCATAGCAAATTTACCCGACGGGGCAATTGGCCCAAATACCCAGGCATACTTTTGCATAAAGTTCATTTCCATATGGCCTGCGGTATGGCAAAGCGGGCAGGTAATTTCCGGAACAGCTACCGTTTTGTGAGGATGATTGCGTATCTGGTAATAAAAAAACATATTAAAGAAGCGGTTAAGTTGAATAGCTTCTAACTATCAAAAACAAAATTTGTTTATAGCTAATGAGTAATTATTCAGCTATTGAGCGAAGTTTTAGTAGGCTTTACGTGGCCATATATTGCAATAATTTTTGAAAAATTTACTGCGCCTGATCAGCTTTATGTAGCTTTGATAGCTAAAGCTTAGTGCAATAAAGCTGAAGATATGTTTGTGAAGCAAATGTTAAAATGGGAGGATTAAACAAATGATGAGAATAATATTGACATGCTCGCTATATTTTATGCTGTTATTTGGCTACCAGCATGTTGAAGACAAATTTGTGGGCAAGTGGAAGCCTGCCAACAAGAAACTGTCTTATGAGAAAGATTGGTTTTTGATCCGTAAAAAAGGTAACCAGTATATCGTGAGTAAAGTATCAGATGCAGCCGAAAGGATTATTTTAACCTATAACAAGAAGGGTGAATTCTTGTCCGGAAATGTAAAGGGACTGGACCTTGAACTCAAGTACTTACCAGCAAAAGATCATCTTACACTTCTTGTCGTTGGAGATACCACCGTTCACATAGAACTCAAACGAGTTAATTAAATAATGTTGATTAAGCGCTCATTCAACCTAAGAATGATGTTTCCACACCTTTAAGTACAGAAAAGCATGTTTAAGTAGTGTGGCGATAATGCCGGCCACAGGTTGAAGGATGGATTGATTATTGTTTAGATCTATTATCTGCGTTCCTTTTGCAGCCAGGCTTGATAGGCAGCTTTTCCGCGTTCAAAAGCTGTGGCTGTTGCGTAAAACTTATGAGACTTGTCGTTTTTCTCTACGTTTAAGACGTAGTAAATATAGTTTGTGCTGGCCGGATGAAGAGCCGCTTTAATTGAGCTTTCAGAAATGGACGAAATTGGTCCCGGAGGAAGACCTACAACCTTTCTGGTATTGTAAGGAGAGTCTGACTCCAAATCACTTCTATTAATTACTCCATCCCAGCGGTTTTCCATTTTTGCTATGTATACGGCAGTCTGGTCTATCCCAAGCGGCATGCCTTTTTTAAGGCGGTTATATATTACAGAGGCTATAACAGGTCGTTCTGTGTCCAATCGCGATTCTGTTTCTATAAGCGATGCAATGGTTATCACCTGGTGCGGCGTCATATTGAGTTTTAACGCCCGGGCAGTATACTCCGGCTTCCAAACTTTTTTAAATTCTGCCACCATTTTATCGATTATAGCCTGGGTGGTAACAGAGCGTGGAAATTCGTAAGTGTTTGGATACATGTAGCCTTCCAGATTTTTAGCTTTCGGAGCTATATCTTTAATGAGCGAAACATCATCCATAAGGTTCAGTACCCCGTTTTCGCCCGTGGGTTGGTTTTGCGGAAATTGCTCAGTTATTCGCTTGGCGATATCAAAGCGGGTAAAACCTTCGGGAACGGTAAATTTCACAGTCCGCAGTTTTCCTTTGTTCAGCTCCCCAAGTACTTCAAGCGGTGTAATTGGTGAGTTAAATAAATATTCGCCCGCCTGCATCTTGTTGCCGGTACCGGTAATTTTCAAATATACTTTCAGCGGAATTTCACTGGAAATAATTCCTTCAGAAGTAAGCTTAATGAGTATTTGGCCTGGCGATGAGCCATGTGGAATTTGTATATACTGCTTGTTCTTATTGTGTGCGTGAGGGGAATGCAAAGATCTGTAAATCCAAAATGAAAACATGAGGATCGCAACAATTACAAATGCAACAAGAAATTTTAAAGCTTTCATCGAATGATAATGAATTTAAACGCAACATGAAATTAATATCGGCTCTAAGGTATAATAAGGGCCTTAAACTTCAGCGAAAAATTTAGTGTAGTCACTAACTTTTCAATTGAAAAGCAACCGTTTATGTGTTGATGACAGCGCCAACCACAAGTAAAGCTCACAAATGAAGAGAAAGCTTTCTATTTAATTCTTGGTGCAATGTTGGCAGCCCCATCTTGGTACAAGATCACTTTGGTAACCTTGCCTTTCTCTTTTACAAATTCCAGTTGCGCGTTTACTACCTTAATGTAGAACTTGCGGTCTGTTTCGGCAAAAATGGGGATACTGCTTTGGCCGGTTAGCTGTACCAGCAGTTGGTTAGCCTGCCGGTAAATGTTCAGGATCATGCCCGGCGCAAGCTGGTAGCGGCCAACGTAGCTCTGTAATATAGTTTGGCTTACTATCTTGTTCTTTTCTTCTACCGAGTTATACAGCCCTTTAAAGTTATACACCCGGGCAATGCTGTTCACAATTTCGGGTATAAGGCCATCACTTACCGAGTTTGTCATAATTACTACGCCGTTGCCGCCTTTTAGGCTACCGTAGTACAGGCTCCTGAAACCGTAGGTTAGCCCGTCGTGTCCAAAATAGTCCATCCCTTTTAAGCTATCTATAAAAACACCTAAACCGGCACGTTTATCAATAAAGGGCGTAAGCATTTTAGCGGCGAGGGTTTGTGGTATGATGCCGGGGTCTTTACCTTCAAAAGCCTTTTGTATCGCAAGAATAAACCGAGCCAAATTGGTAGGGGTGGTCCATAAGCCTGCGGCGGCTTGCTCGGGGTAAAAGTGATAGTTGCCGCCTTTAAATTTGCGGCCGCTTTCATCATAGCCCGAAGCTAATACTGCTGCCCTGGGTTTTACAACAGGTTGTTCAAAAGTACTGTTGCTCATCTCTAAAGGTTTCAACACTCTTTCATCCATCAGTTGCTCATAGGACTGGTGGGTAACATCCATGGCTATAAGTTGAGCTACGGTTACGCCGCCGCCTGAGTAGGCAAAGCCGGTGCCAGGCTTTTCTACCATACGCACTGGTGGCGAGTTGGCGGGCTTTTCACCATTCAGTACCTGTTGTACCGACGGTATGGGCTGCCCGGCCGTATAACCGCTAAAGCCCGATACATTGAGCCCGGCCGTGTGGCTTAATAGATTAGCTAAAGTAACTTTTGAACCTCCACTTTGAGCCAGTTTCCACGTGCTTAAGTAGTGGTTTACATCGGTATCTAAAGCAAGCTTGCCATCGCGCACCAGGGTGAGTATGCCCAGCGCATTTACCGATTTACTGATAGAACCTGCCTGGAAACGGGTTTGAAGCGTTACCGGTAAATGCTGCTCCTTATCGGCCCGGCCATAACCCTTTGCCCATGCTATTTTGTAATTACGAATAACGGCAATGCTCAGGCCGTTAATATGGTAATGGGCCATTCGTTCCTTAAGTGCCCACCCTGTAAAGCCCTTAGTATGTGTTGGGCCAATCAGGCTTTTTTCTACCCGTGCAATTTGTGGGTCAACAGCATTTTGTGCATTTGAAACGCAAGGCTGCATACACAAGGCCAGCACCGGAAGAAAAAAGGAGTGTTTCATAAATGAAGGCAAGGGTTTAAGTTTGAGACCTGAGTAAACAGCCTGTTGCTCAAAACTATCGTATTTTAAGCTTTATGTAAATTCATTTAACATCCTTTAACAAAATGCTGAGATGTTCTCTTGATACCGAACATTATGTGCTTTATTTGAATCTGAGAAAACAAGGATAACCATGTGCGGAAGCGCACGTACCTGTATCAAAAGCGGACGCTGTATGCTATGGATTTTGTTGTAAAATATTGATTGTTAGTTATATATATGAAAGGCATTATCTTGGTTACTAACAACATGGTAAAATAATCTTACAACACATGTTCAAAAACTACTTTAAAATTGCCTGGCGCAATTTGCTCAAGAATAAAGTGTATTCTTCTATTAATGTGCTGGGTTTAGCGCTGGGTATGGCCGTAGCCATCCTCATTGGCTTATGGATATGGGATGAGTTATCGTTTGATACCTATCACGATAATTACAAGACGGTAGCCCAGGTAAAAATTACGCAGGTTTTTAGCGGACATAATACTACGCACGATGCAGTTGCCGTTCCGTTGGCAGCCGAGTTGCATACCAAGTATCCTAATGATATAAAAAGGCAGGCATTAACTTCATGGAACGAAACCTTAAGCCTTAAAGCAGGCGATAAAAGCGTAAGCAGCATAGGACTATGGACACAGCCCGACCTTCCCGAAATGCTAACCATTAAGATGCTGAAAGGCAGTCGCAGCGCATTAAAAGATCCATCGTCTACGTTAATTGCGCAGTCGCTTGCGGTAGCTTTGTTTGGCAATGCCGACCCTATTAATAAAACCATACGCATTAATAACAAGGTGGATGTTAAAGTTGCCGGGGTATTTGAAGATATGCCTTACAATACCTCTTTTTATGAGGTGAAAATATTTAATGCCTGGGATAAGTTTGCCGAGATAGAACCCTGGATCAAAGATTTGGCAGGCAACTGGAATAGTCACAGTGTAAAGCTTTATGCTGAAGTGAACCATGCGGGTGATTTTGCAAGTATTAACAAAAAGATCAAAGAGATTGCTACGCCTCATGAGGTAGCGGGGGAGGATAAGGTGCAACTGCAGCCCATGACTAAGTGGCATTTGTATAACGACTTTACCGATGGTAAAGTTACCGGCGGGCGCATCAAGTTTGTATGGCTGTTCGGTATCATAGGTGTTTTTGTATTGTTGTTAGCCTGCATTAACTTTATGAATTTAAGTACCGCCCGGTCAGAGAAACGTGCTAAGGAAGTAGGCATCCGTAAATCAATAGGCTCATTGCGTTACCAGATCATAGCCCAGTTTTTAAGCGAATCGGTAGTGATGGCGCTACTGGCGTTCGTGTTATCCATCATCTTAGTACTGCTATTTTTGCCATACTTCAACCAATTATCAAACAAGCAAATACATTTGCCCTGGTTGAACCCGGTATTTTGGCTGGCGGCTTTAGCATTTACTGCATTAACCGGTTTAGTATCGGGAAGCTATCCGGCGTTATACTTATCAAGTTTTAATCCGGTTAAAGTGCTTAAAGGTACGTTTAAAGCAGGGCGTTTTGCAGCCCTGCCGCGTAAGGTATTGGTGGTTATACAATTTACGGTATCTGTTACCTTAATTATAGGAACCATTATTGTATACCAGCAAATTAACTATGCTAAAAACCGGCCGGTAGGTTACAAGCGCGAAGGTTTGATTGGTGTTGAAATTAACACACCCGAGCTGGTAGGCCATTATGACGCGCTACGTACCGACCTGCTTAAAACGGGTGCGGTGGAAAACATGGCCGAATCCTCAAGTCCGGCAACAACGATAAGCAGCAACCAGATAGGTTTTGAATGGAAAGGCAAAGACCCCGATGCCATACCCGTGTTAGGCACTATAGCCGTTACACATGATTATGGCAGCACCATTGGCTGGTCTATTAAAGAAGGCCGTGATTTTTCGCGCAGTTTTGCTACCGATTCATCGGGCGTGATCTTGAACGAAGCCGCCGTAAAATTAATGGGCTTTAAAAACCCATTGGGGCAAGTTATAAAGTATAACGATAAGCCGCTTACCGTTACGGGTGTGGTGAAAAATATGATCATGGAGTCGCCGTATATACCGGTGCTGCCATCTGTGTTTATGCTCAACTATGACTGGGCTAATGTGATCATCATCAAAATTAAACCGGGTATGCCTGTAAGAACTGCACTCACTAAAATCGAGGCGGCGTTTAAAAAGATCAGTCCCGATAATGCTTTCACCTACAAATTTACCGATACCGAATATGCACTCAAGTTTAACAGCGAAGAGCGCATTGGCAACCTGGCTACCTTTTTTGCCGTGCTGGCTATCCTCATCTCCTCGTTAGGCCTTTTTGGATTAGCGTCTTTCGTAGCCGAGCAGCGCACCAAGGAAATAGGGGTGCGCAAGGTGTTGGGTGCATCGGTGTACAACCTGTGGAGTATGCTCTCTAAAGATTTTGTATCGCTGGTATTAATTTCTTGTTTCATAGCGGGCCCGGTGTCCTGGTATTTTCTAAACCAATGGCTACAGGCCTACGAATACCGTACGGTTATCTCCTGGTGGATCTTCGCCGTGTCGGCCTTTGGAGCATTAAGTATTACCTTGCTTACCGTAAGTTTCCAAGCCATTAAAGCAGCGCTGGCCAACCCGGTTAAGAGTTTACGCACCGAGTAAAAAGCACTACTCATAAAAACAAAAAAGCTGCCCTAAAGCAGCTTTTTTGTTTTTATGAAATCACCGGCAACATCGTGCTACCTAAATAACTCTTTAAAAAGTCCATTTCTATTTAAATGAATAAATATGGAGTTTTTTGAAGTTTTGCCACACTTTAATGCGGTTATTTGCGGCCGAAAATGCTAACTTCTGCCTAAAAGTTCATCAATTTTGTTGCGTTCGGTTTGCAGTTCGCGGGCCAGTTTTTTCTCCTTGTCGTTAGCTTTCACTTTATAGGCTTTGTACTCTTCGTCCAGTTCTTCATATAGTTTAATACGGTATTTGGCTTCGCGCCTTGCACTGCCCGATTGTAGCAGAACAACGGTAGCCACTGCACCAAACACGATCACTAAACCCCACATAATAGTGTTGTATAATGTTTTGGTAACTGGTATGCCCAGTAAGCTAATAGCATCGGCTTTGGCATTAGATTCGGTAAGACTTTGTTCTTTCGCAGTAACGTCAGACTGTAATCCGGCTACGGTCTTGCCTTGAGCCGATAGCTTTTGCTGTAATTCTCTTGACTTCTTTCTTTCGGCTCGTAATGAGTCGGTTACGTTTTTATAAAATGCCGCCAAAGGTGGTTTTTGGTAATTATAAACCTTCGAGGCTACATATTGATATTGACCACTGAGGCTCTTATCTGTATTCACTGGAGCTGCCGGTTGACCGGCAAGGGGTTGTGTTCTGTAATCTGTTGCAGGCCTGGTCCAGGTAGGTTTGGCCCCCGGCTTGGCAATAGCCGGCTTTGCCTTTTTGGCCGAGTCTTGCGCCGATACCATGCCAACAGTGCCTGATAGGGTTATCGCCAATATTAAAGCCTTTAATGCTACGGATTTATTCATACAACAAGTAGTTAGTAATTACAAATAAACGCAACTGTATTTAATATGTCATATTTAGAATGAAAAAACATCGATTAAATTTAGACCTGCCAATTATGCTTAGGGTAAATAAGATTTAATGCTTCCCATTTATTGTTTGGGTATAGTGCAAGTATTACATTTACCACCTTATAATCATGATAACGGCCTTACTTACATAAAGGCGAATAGGGCGGTTATTTTCATATAAAGTTGAATATGCTGATAGGAATTATAGGTTTGGGCGATATGGGCAAGGTTTATGCTAAAGCATTTGCTAAAGCCGGTTACACGGTGCATGGCTGCGACCTGCCTCAAAACCGTGCTGCACTTGAAGAAGAGTTAGATCCATTAGGAATAAAACTTATAGATGATAGCAAGCAAGTGGCACGAATAAGCGACTTGCTCATTTACTCGGTAGAAGCCGATAGGATGGAAGAGGTAGTGGCTCAAAGCAGCGGTTCGGCTAAGTATGGTGCTATTATAGCCGGACAAACCTCCGTTAAGCATCCCGAAATAGCCATATTTGATAAATACCTGCCGGCCGATGCACAGATTGTTACCTTTCATGCCATGCATGGCGGTGGCTTTGAACCTGCGGGACAAAAACTCATCCTCATCCGTTACCGTGCAGATGATGCCGCCTATCAGCGTATGCTCGATCTGTTTACCTCCATTGGGTCAGACATTGTTGAACTGGCCGATTACCAGGAGCATGACCATATCGTAGCCGATACGCAGGCCGTAACGCACGTAGGGTTCGAGAGCATGGGTACCGCCTGGGCCGCTGCAGGTTTCTTTCCCTGGGAAAATGCTTCATACCTGGGTGGGATAGATAATGTTAAGATCTTGATTACACTGCGTATTTTTAGCTACAAGGCTCACGTTTATGCAGGGTTGGCTATACTCAATCCTTACGCCCGGCACCAGGTTAAGCGTTATGCGAAGTCGGAGTCCGAGTTGTTCAAGCTCATGATTCAAGAGGAAGAAAAAGCGTTCAGGGAGCGCCTTTACAAAGCGCGCGACTTTGTTTTTCATGAAAGCCGCAAACCCATTATGCTCAACGATGCCGTAATGGACGAATTTGCTTTTCATGGCAGTGCAGCTGAGCGTCGTCCAAACTCTCACTTAAGTATATTGAGTATGGTTGATGCCTGGTACCATTTAGGTGTTAACCCGTACGATAACCTGATAGGGCAAACTCCGCCATTCCGCTTGCGCCTGGGTATTGCCGAGTATTTATTTAAAAACGAAGATCTGCTCGAGGAATCCATCCAAACAGCATTATATGATAAGTCGATTAGGGGCGACGACCTGGAGTTCCATTCTGCCGTGCGCGAGTGGTCGTCTATCATCAACTATGGCGATATGGAAGGTTATAAAAAGCACTTTAACCAGGTACAAGCCTTTTTTAGCGACAGGTTAGCCGAAGGTCAAAAGCAAAGCGCAGACATGATCAGGCGATTAATGAAGGGATAGCAGTTATTTTGATTTATATATTACCGGATAATCTTTAAACGTTTGGCGCCAGTTTTCGATGGTTTTTGGTAGTTTATTTGCGTATTGTTTATCGTTCGTATAATAATTCACCCGCTCACTGTCCTCAATAACAGCTGCCCAAATATGTTTGGTCGAATCTATCATGATGATATTTTCCATTGATGTAAATAGGCCTCTTACTGCTCCCGAAATTACTTTGGCTTGCAGTTCGGCATCCAGGTTGTCACCGTCATAAGTGAGTTGCGTGCAGCTTACAAACGTCTGATAATCTTTGCCAACCAGTTTCCTGAAAACAGAATCTTCACTGGCGGTCAGCACCACTCTCATTGATGCCAATTCACTTTTTTTACTGGTCTTTGCAAGTGCTTTGGAGTTCGTATACTTCCCGTCAAAGGTTACCCCTATACCAGTGTAAGAATCGCAGCCATTGGCTTTAACAATAACCGAATCGGCCATTAAGGTGAAAGTTGCTTTACATGCCTTATCTTCGGTGGGCTCATAATATGCTACGTTACCTTTAATATAGGCTTTGCCCTCCATCTCGCCGGTATGTCCGCCGCTTTGTGCCCAAAGGTTAAATTCAATAGAATCTTTAATTATACGGGTAACTGTTAGTGATGCGCCGTCAAATCTATCATCTCTTTCCCATGTACCTACCCAGTGGGTATCGGCTGCTTTAACCGGTTCCTTTACAGGAGATGGTACGCTTTGTTTAGTTGTTTTTGAAGAATGGTTGCATGAAATGTATGTTATTGAAAATAATATACTTACAGGGAAATAAAAGTGTTTAATTAAAAGTTTCATGTTTGTAATAGGTTTGATGTTACTGCCAAAATATGATTTTTTAATATGTACAAATGTCAATTTATAAACTCTATAATTATCTCAGACTAATGTTTGCCCGCTTTATAAATTTTTGGTGCATTGCAGCAGTTGGGAAGACGCAGCATGATTCAACAACCCAAGCAGTAAAATCATGTTTGTATAGTGTTAATAATTAATCAGATAAACTTTGAAAAATAATTATGTAACTATTTGACGCATAATTAAAAATTCCTATCTTTGCCCTCCCTTAAACAGGGAAAATGCCTTGAACGAAGCCCTACTGCTTCGATGGGCAAAACAAACAAATTAAGAAAATGTCAGGAATTATTGGTAAAAAAGTAGGAATGACCAGCATTTTCGATGAAGCAGGGAAGAATATTCCTTGTACAGTAATCGAAGCTGGCCCTTGCGTGGTAACTCACGTTAAGTCTGTTGATACAGACGGATATGCAGCTGTTCAGCTGGCATATGATGAGAAGAAAGAGAAAAACACCTCTGCTCCCTTAAAAGGTCATTTCCAAAAAGCCGGTACTACGCCAAAACGTAAACTGGTTGAATTCAAAACTTTCGAAGACGAAAAAGCTCTTGGTGACACTGTTACCGTAGATATTTTCGCTACCGGAGATTTTGTGGATGTGGTTGGTACCTCAAAAGGTAAAGGTTTTCAGGGTGTTGTTAAGCGTCACGGCTTTAGCGGTGTGGGTATGCAAACTCACGGTCAGCATAACCGTTTACGTGCTCCGGGTTCATTAGGAGCCTCATCATGGCCATCACGCGTATTTAAAGGTATGCGCATGGCGGGTCAAACTGGTAACGTACGTGTAAAGGTTCAAAACCTTGAGGTAGTGAAGGTATTTGCAGAGCAAAACCTTATTGTTGTTAAAGGTTCCATCCCAGGAGCTAAGGGTTCATTTGTAATTGTGGATAAATAAGATGGAAATCAACGTATTAAATGTATCAGGACAAGAAACAGGTGCCAAGGTGCAACTGTCTGATACGGTTTTCGCAATCGAACCTAACGATCACGCTATCTACTTAGACGTTAAGCAATATTTAGCTAACCAACGTCAGGGTACACACAAGTCGAAACAACGTAACGAAATTGCAGGTTCAACCCGCAAATTACATAAACAAAAAGGTACTGGTGGCGCCCGTGCGGGTAGCATCAAATCACCTTTGTTTAACGGTGGTGGCCGTGTATTCGGTCCTCAACCGCGCGACTATAGCTTTAAGCTGAACAAAAAGCTTAAACAATTAGCACGTAAATCAGCCCTTAGCTACAAAGCTCAGGACAACAGTATAGTAGTATTAGAAGATTTCACTTTTGAGTCTGTAAAAACCAAAAGCTTCATTAAACTGGTTGCTGATTTAAACCTCACCAACGAGAAAACTTTATTGGTGCTGCCAGCTGCTAACAACAATATTTATTTATCAAGCAGAAACTTGAAAAAAGCCAAGGTAATTACTGCCGATCAGTTAAGCACTTATGATGTGTTGAACGCCGGTAAGTTATTATTAACTACAGGTTCTGTTAAAACTCTGGAGGAAGCATTCGCTAAGTAATCATGGAAGTACTAAGAAAACCCTTACTTACTGAAAAAATTTCTCTGCTTACTGAGAAACTGAACCGTTACGCTTTTAAAGTTGATCCAAGAGCTAATAAAATTCAGATCAAGGCAGCAGTTGAAGCAATGTATGGTGTAACTGTTACGGCAGTAAATACCATGAAATATGCCGGAAAATTGAAAAGTCGTTCTACTAAAGCTGGTGTTGTGTCTGGAAGGGCCGCCACATTTAAGAAAGCGATCATCACTTTGAAGGATGGTGAAACAATAGATTTTTATAGCACAATATAAAGAGAGATGGCAGTTAAAAGATTTAAACCGGTAACACCGGGTACCCGTTTCAGGGTAGGTGCTGATAACTCTGATATTACCACTAATGTTCCTGAAAAATCATTAGTAGTATCTCACAAAAGATCAGGTGGCCGTAACAACACTGGTAAAATGACCATGCGTTATTTAGGTGGTGGTCACAAACAATCATACCGTATAATTGACTTTAAACGCGATAAGTTTGATATACCTGCAACGGTAGCAACTATCGAGTATGATCCAAACCGTTCGGCTCGTATTGCCCTTTTACATTTTGTAGATGGCGAGAAAAGATACATGATAGCTCCAGAAGGCTTGACCGTTGGTCAAACAGTTCTTTCAGGTGCTGGCTCACCTCCAGAGGTGGGTAACACTTTACCTTTAAAGAACATCCCTTTAGGTTCTATCATCCATAACATTGAACTTAACCCAGGCCAAGGCGGTACAATTGCCCGTTCTGCCGGTACATACGCTCAGCTTTCGGCTCGTGATGGTAAATATGCCATCATCAAATTGCCTTCAAGCGAAACCCGTATGATCCTGTCAACTTGTTTAGCTACTATCGGTACCGTATCAAACGGCGAGAAAGCTAACGAAGTGTTAGGTAAAGCTGGTCGCAAGCGCTGGTTAGGTCGTCGTCCACGCGTTCGTGGTGTTGCAATGAACCCTGTCGATCACCCTATGGGTGGTGGTGAAGGCCGTTCATCAGGTGGTCACCCACGCTCACGTAAGGGCTTGTTAGCTAAAGGCTACAAAACCCGCGACAAAAAGAAAACATCTGATCGTTATATCATAGAAAGAAGGAAGAAATAATGGCACGTTCGATTAAAAAAGGACCTTACATTGATCATAACCTGGAAAGAAAAGTTCTGACCTTGAATGAATCAAGCAAGAAATCGGTTGTAAAAACATGGTCAAGACGTTCCATGATCTCTCCTGATTTCGTTGGTCATACATTTGCTGTACACAACGGTAACAAGTTTATCCCTGTGTATGTAACAGAAAACATGGTGGGTCACAAGCTGGGAGAGTTTGCCCCAACCCGTACATTCCGTGGTCACGCAGAAAAGAAAAAATAACAGGCAATGGAAGCAACAACAAAAATCAAAAAGTCTGTCTTAATCAGACAGCGCAAAGAGCAGGAGAAAGCTCAGCAAGGAGGAGCTTCGGTTGCCAAATTACAAAACTGCCCAACCTCGCCGCGTAAGATGCGCCTGGTGGTAGATTTGATTCGAGGTGAGCACGTAGTTAAAGCACTTAGCATTTTAAAGTTTACCAATAAAGAAGCCGCTATCCGCGTTGAGAAATTATTGTTATCAGCTATTAAAAACTGGGAAGCTAAAAACGAAGGTAAAAGCATTGACGATAGCGCATTATATGTAAAAGAAGTTTCAGTGGGTGGTGGCCGTCAGTTAAAAAGACTGCGTCCGGCTCCTCAGGGCCGCGGGTACCGTATCCGTAAACGCTCAAACCACGTTACTTTAATTGTGGATAGTAAAACTGAAATCAACTAATTAACAATGGGACAAAAAGCACATCCAATAGGTAACCGTTTAGGAATCATCCGTGGTTGGGATTCTAACTGGTTCGGTGGCAACAACTACTCCGATAAATTAGTTGAGGACGAAAAAATCCGCAAATATCTTTCGGTACGTATCGCTAAAGGCGGCGTATCTAAAGTAGTAATTGAGCGTACGTTAAAACGCATCACTGTAACTATTCACACTGCCCGTCCGGGTATCGTTATCGGTAAAGGCGGTCAGGAAGTAGATAAGATCAAAGAAGAGTTAAAGAAACTGACTAAGAAAGACGTACAGATCAACATTTTTGAGATCAAACGTCCTGAATTAGATGCTCAGTTAGTAGCCGAAGGTATTGCTAAGCAATTAGAAGCTCGTATCTCTTTCCGTCGTGCAATGAAAACCACGATAGCTTCAACCATGAGAATGGGTGCTGAAGGTATCAAGGTAATGACTTCAGGCCGTTTAGGTGGCGCTGAGATGGCACGTACCGAGCAATACAAAGAAGGAAGAATACCTTTGCATACTTTCCGTGCTGATATTGATTATGCACTGGCCGAAGCCTTAACTACTTATGGTAAAATAGGTGTTAAAGTATGGATTTGTAAAGGTGAGGTTTACGGTAAACGTGACCTGAGCCCTAACATTGGTTCAACCAGCAGCGCAAGCGGCAGAGGTGGACGCCCAGAAGGCGCAGCAGCGTATGGTGATAACCAACGTGGTGGCGACCGTCGCAACAGCGGTGGTGGTGATCGCAGAGGTGGTAATAACCAACGTGGTCCAGGTCAGGGTGGTGGTGCTAACCGTGGTCCAGGCCAGGGTGGTGGTAACCGCGGTGGACAAGGCGGAAGCCGTCCAGGTGGCCAGGGTGGTCAACGCCCAGGTGGAAACAGATAATTAATCAAAGTCGAGACAGACATCGTTTAGATATTAAAAGCTAATAAAATGCTACAGCCAAAAAGAACGAAGTTCAGAAAGATGCAAAAAGGCAGGATGAAAGGAGTAGCTTCTCGCGGAGCTGAGCTTTCATTCGGATCTTTCGGCGTAAAAACCCTTGAAGCGGCCTGGATTACCAGCCGTCAAATCGAGGCTGCACGTATCGCTGTAACACGTTTCATGAAACGTGAAGGCCAAGTGTGGATCAGGATATTTCCTGACAAACCCGTAACTAAGAAACCTGCAGAGGTACGTATGGGTAAAGGTAAAGGTGCTCCGGAATACTGGGTAGCGGTTGTACGCCCCGGACGGATCATTTTCGAAGCAGAAGGTGTGCCTATGGAAGTTGCTAAAGAAGCACTTCGCCTGGCCGCTCAAAAACTGCCGGTACAAACAAAATTTGTAGTACGTAGAGATTACGTAGAAGCATAGTGGATTGCAGGTTGTAAGTTGTGAGTTGCTTGTAAAAGCTTACAACCTGTAACCTCAATAATAATTAATAATAAGAAGATGAGTGACGTAAGCATCCAACTTACCTCTCACCGCTCAAAAACTCACAAACAATGAAAAGCTCAGAAATATCAGCGCTGTCAACTGAAGAGTTGAATGCACGACTTGGCGAGGAGAAAACTAATCTTACCAAACTGAAATTTGCCCATGCAGTTTCGGCCATTGAGAATCCTATCCGTATCAAAAATGTACGTAAGGAGGTTGCTCGTTTAAATACAGAAATAACCAAGCGTAAAGCGGCGTCAGCTTCTGAACAGCAATAATTTAAGCGTCGAAACAATGGAAGAAAGAAATTTAAGAAAAACACGTACCGGACTGGTAGTTAGCAACAAGATGGATAAATCTATCGTGGTTGCAGTAGAGCGGAAAGTAAAACACCCGATCTATGGTAAGTTCGTAAACAAAACTGCCAAGTTCATGGCTCATGACGAAGCTAACACTTGTGGTGTTGGTGATACCGTATTGATTATGGAAACCCGTCCGCTGAGTAAAAATAAAAACTGGAGATTAGTTCAAATTTTAGAAAGGGCTAAATAAGATGGTACAACAGGAATCGAGATTAACCGTAGCCGATAACAGCGGCGCTAAAGAAGTGTTGGTTATCCGCGTATTAGGCGGTACCGCTAAACGCTATGCCTCTGTTGGTGATAAAGTTGTAGTAACTGTGAAAAGCGCTATCCCATCGGGTAACGTAAAAAAAGGTACTGTATCTAAAGCCGTAGTAGTTAGAACTAAAAAAGAAATCCGTCGTAAAGATGGTTCTTATATCCGTTTCGACGATAACGCAGCTGTTTTGTTAAATAACCAGGATGAGCCAAGAGGTACACGTATCTTCGGCCCGGTTGCAAGAGAGCTACGTGAAAAACAATTCATGAAGATCGTTTCATTAGCACCGGAGGTATTGTAACAATGGAAAAGAAAATTAAATTAAAGATCCGTAAAGGAGATACGGTTAAGGTTATCGCCGGCGACTCTAAAGGTCAGCAAGGTAAAATTACCGAAATCATCGTAGATAAAAACCGTGCAGTGGTTGAAGGTGTCAACATGATATCTAAACACACTAAGCCAAATGCAGCTAACCCTAACGGTGGTATCGTTAAGAAAGAAGCCGCTATTCATATTTCAAACCTTGCACTGGTTGATCCTAAAACAGGTGAAACTACACGTGTAGGCCGTAAATTGAATGATGCCGGTAAATTAGTTAGAGTAGCAAAAAAATCAGGGGAGGAAATTAAATAATGTCTTACGTTCCAAGATTAAAATCCAAATACAAAGAGGAGATCCGCACCGCACTGAAAGATAAATTTCAGTACAAAAGCGTAATGCAGGTTCCAAAATTGGAGAAAATTGCTATCAACCAAGGTGTTGGTGCAGCTACTACTGATAAGAAACTGATTGATACTACCATTACTGAATTGGCCACAATTACCGGTCAAAAACCAGTAGCATCAAAATCTAAAAAAGATATCTCGAACTTTAAATTACGTAAAGGTATGCCGGTTGGTGTACGTGTAACTTTACGCGATAACAACATGTACGAGTTTCTTGACCGTTTAATTGCCGTAGCATTGCCACGTATCCGTGACTTCAAAGGCATTAACGATAAAGGTTTTGACGGAAAAGGTAACTATACTTTAGGTATTACCGAACAAATCATTTTTCCGGAGATTAATATTGACAAGATCAATAAAATACAAGGTATGGATATTACCTTTGTAACCTCGGCAACAAATGATGTTGAAGCATTAGAATTGCTTAAACAATTTGGTTTACCATTTAAAAATCAAACTCCTGTAAACAATGGCTAAAGAAGGTGTAAAAGCACGCGAAGTAAAACGTGCCAAATTAGTAGCAAGATATGCTGAAAAAAGAGCGGCCCTTAAAGCTGCCGGTGATTTTATCGGTTTAGATAAATTGCCTAAAGCATCATCACCGGTTAAATTGCACAACCGTTGCAAGCTTACCGGCCGCCCACGTGGTTACATGCGTCAGTTCGGTATTTCACGTGTTACATTCCGTGAAATGGCTTTAGCTGGCAAGATCCCCGGCGTAAAGAAAGCAAGCTGGTAATAATCAGCCTTACAGGTATATAAATTGCCGGTTGCAGGATGAGAATTTAATTCTTACCTTTGCGGCCGGCAATTTGCAACATATACGTGTAATTGCTAATACAAAAGAATTTTTAACCGATGGAAGGTCGTCGCCGGGAAGGCGAAGGAAACCGCCATCATAATTTCATATAATGAATACAGATCCAATCGCAGATTATCTTACCAGAGTAAGGAATGCTATTAAAGCCAACCAAAGGGTTGTTGAAATTCCTGCATCAAATCTGAAGAAGGAAATCACAAAAGTGCTTTTCGACAAAGGTTACATCGCTAACTACAAATTTGAAGACAATGGTCCTCAGGGAAACATTAAAGTAGCGTTGAAGTACCACCCCGTGACAAAGGTTTCTGCCATCCGCAGCATAACCCGTATCAGCAAACCAGGTTTGAGAAAGTATGCAGGCTCAGCTACTATGCCAAGAGTATTAAATGGTTTAGGTATCGCTATCCTGTCTACCTCAAAAGGAGTAATGACTGATAAAGAAGCCCGTGTACAAAACATTGGCGGCGAGGTTTTATGTTTCGTTTATTAATTGTAAGGAGAAACTAAGAAATGTCAAGAGTAGGAAAAGCCCCAATTACTATCCCATCAGGCGTTACTATTACCGTTAATGAAGGTAATATTGTAACCGTAAAAGGCCCTAAAGGTCAGCTTGAGCAGGCGATAGACAGTGATATCTCTATATCACAAGAAGATGGTGTATTAACAGTAGTACGCCCGACCGATCAAAAACGTCATAAAGCATTACACGGTTTGTATCGTGCATTAATCAACAACATGGTAACAGGTGTAACCACTGGTTATACTTTGCAACAAGAGTTGGTTGGTGTAGGTTACCGTGCAACCAATACAGGTAATACATTAGATTTAGTGTTAGGTTTCTCTCACCACTATGTATTTGAATTACCTAAAGAAATTAAAGTATCCACTACTGCTGAAAAAGGTAAAAACCCTACCATTATCCTGGAGTCTATTGACAAACAGTTAATTGGTCAGGTTGCTGCCAAAATCCGCTCACTGCGTGCTCCTGAGCCATATAAAGGTAAAGGTATCAAGTTTGTTGGCGAAGTGTTAAGAAGAAAAGCAGGTAAATCAGCATCTAAGAAATAATAGTCATGACAGGTAAATTATCAAGAAGAGACAGAATTAAAAAAGGAATCAGAAAGCGTCTTTCAGGTTCTGCAGAACGTCCGCGCTTGTCAGTGTACAGAAGCAACAAAGGCATCTACGCACAGATTATTGACGATGTTGCCGGCAAAACTTTAGTATCAGCTTCATCTTTATCAAAAGATTTTACTGCTACAGGCACTAAAGGCGAACAATCAGTAGCCGTTGGTAAACTGATTGCTGAGAAAGCAAAAGCAGCTGGTATCGAAGCCGTAGTTTTCGATAGAAATGGATACTTGTATCATGGCCGTGTTAAGCAACTGGCCGAAGGTGCACGTGAAGGTGGATTAAACTTTTAACCGTAACGAGTAATGTCAACAATAAATATAAAGAGAGTTAAAACAAGCGAGATCGAATTAAAAGACCGCTTGGTAAGCATACAACGCGTTGCCAAAGTAACAAAAGGTGGCCGTACTTTCAGCTTCTCTGCCATTGTGGTAGTAGGCGATGAGAACGGTGTAGTAGGTTACGGTTTAGGTAAAGCAAAAGAGGTTACTGAGGCAATTGCCAAAGGTATTGATGATGCTAAAAAGAACCTGGTAAAAGTGCCAATCATTAACAACACTATACCTCACGAGCAAATTGGTAAATTTTCTGGTGGTTTCGTTTTCTTGAAGCCAGCTGCAAATGGTACCGGTGTAATTGCTGGTGGAGCGATGCGTGCCGTATTAGAGAGTGCTGGTGTACATAACGTACTTGCAAAATCTAAAGGTTCATCAAACCCTCACAACGTGGTAAAAGCAACTGTATCGGCTTTAGCGCAACTGCGCGATGCTTATACCGTAGCTCAGCACCGTGGCGTTAATTTAGGTAAAGTATTTAACGGATAATCAGTCATGGCAAAAATCAAAATAACACAGATTAAGAGCGTGATCGATAGAAGTGAGCGCCAGAAAAAAACTGTTGAGGCTTTAGGTTTAAAGAAAATTAACCATAGCGTTGAAGTTGAAGCTAATCCTGCTATCATTGGCATGATTAGAAAAGTTAATCATTTGGTAGCAGTAGAAAACATTTAATGTTATGAATTTAAGTAATCTTAAGCCTGCAGAAGGTTCTACTAAAAATAGAAAAAGAATTGGCCGTGGTACAGGTTCTGGCCGTGGCGGAACGTCAACACGTGGTCACAAAGGTGCCGGTTCACGTTCAGGTACTTCAAGTAAAGTTGGTTTTGAAGGTGGTCAAATGCCTTTACAACGCCGTGTACCTAAGGTTGGTTTTAAAAACCCTAACCGTGTAGAGTACAACGGTATTAACCTGGATGCTTTACAGCAATTAGCCGATACCTACTCAGTAAGTACAATTAACTTTGATACGTTGAAAGAGCATGGTTTAGCATCAAGAAACGACCTGGTTAAAATATTAGGTCGTGGTACGTTAACAGCTAAGTTAGATATTCAGGCACATGCATTTTCTGCAACGGCTCAAAAAGCTATCGAAGCTGCCGGCGGTTCAATTGTAAAGTTGTAATTTTAAATGAAAAATTTTTTCACCACATTATCCAATATTTGGAAAATTGAGGATTTAAGAGTGCGTATTATAAACACACTCTTATTTCTTTTAATATACCGTGTAGGCTCGTACGTGGCTTTGCCAGGTGTTGATGCCAACGTTTTAAACAACCAGGCATCAAAAGAAGGTTTGCTGGGCTTACTTAATATGTTTGCCGGTGGATCTTTTTCACGTGCATCTATCTTTGCTTTAGGCGTAATGCCTTACATTTCTGCATCTATCGTGGTGCAGTTGTTGGGTATTGCAGTTCCTTACTTTGCTAAATTGCAAAAAGAAGGGGAGAGTGGCCGCAGCAAGATCAACCAGTGGACCCGTTATTTGACAATTGCCATTACCGCAGCGCAAGCCGTAGGTTATGTACGTTCGCAAATAACACCTAATGCTATTAACCCGGCTTTAAGTACAGGTATGTTTACCATTACTTCGGTGTTTGTGTTAACAGCAGGAACATTGTTTGTAATGTGGTTAGGTGAAAAAATTACAGATAAAGGTATTGGCAACGGTATCTCTTTAATTATCATGGTGGGTATAATCGCCCAGTTGCCTTCAGCTATCATTGATGAGTTTAGCTCACGTGTTAGCGGTCAAAATGCTTCGGGTGGTCCATTAGTGTTTATAGTGGAGATACTGGCATTAATAGGTGTGATCATGTTTACTATATTGGTAGTACAGGGTACCCGTAAAATTGCCGTTCAATATGCAAAACGTATAGTTGGTAACAAACAATACGGTGGTGTACGTCAATACATTCCTTTGAAAGTAAATGCAGCAGGTGTTATGCCTATCATTTTTGCCCAGGCATTAATGTTCATCCCAGCTACAATTTCTTCATTCTTCCCTAACATAGCTTCTAACAGCGTACTGATCTCTTTATCGAGCTATACTTCATGGTTACACAACCTGGTATTCGCTATCCTGATCATCCTGTTCACGTATTTCTATACGGCTATCACTGTAAATCCGAAACAAATGTCGGATGATATGAAAAAGAATGGTGGTTTTATACCGGGTGTTGCACCAGGTAATGCTACCTCCGAGTTTATTGATGCTGTGATTTCACGCATTACTTTACCCGGTTCTATTTTCTTAGCTATTATTGCCATTATACCGGCACTGGCTAATATGTTCCACATCAACAGCCAGTTTGCACGTTTCTTTGGTGGTACATCATTGATTATCCTGGTAGGTGTGGTGTTAGACACTTTACAGCAAATTGAAAGCCATTTATTAATGCGTCATTACGATGGCCTGATGAAAACCGGAAGAGTAAAGGGACGTACGGCTGTACCTACAGCTGCAGGTACCGTACCACCGGCTATCTAATTTAAGAATGTCGAAAATTATTTTTAAGTCGGCAGAAGAGATTGAGCTTATTCGCCAAAGTGCCCAACTGGTTGCTAAAACCTTGGGCGAAGTAGCAAAGCTTGTTAAAACCGGCGTTAAAACAATAGAACTTGATAGGCTGGCAGAAACCTATATCCGTGACAACGGAGGGGTGCCAGCCTTTCTTAACTTTCATGGGTTCCCAAACTCATTGTGTATCTCACTCAACGATCAGGTAGTTCATGGTTTCCCCGGAGAGCATGTACTTACTGAAGGAGATCTGATCTCGGTTGACTGTGGTGTGATCCTCAATAACTTTTACGGTGATTCGGCCTATACTTTTGGTATTGGCGAAGTAAGTGATACTGCTAAAGAGCTAATGCGTGTAACGCAGGAATGCTTGATTAAGGGCATTGAAAAAGCGGTAACTGGTATGCGCGTAGGCGATATAGGCTATGCTGTACAGGAACATGCCGAGCGTCATGGTTTTGGTGTGGTAAAAGAATTGGTAGGCCATGGTGTTGGCGTTAAGCTGCACGAAAAGCCTGAAGTGCCTAACTATGGCAAACGTGGTTCGGGTGTAAAACTTGAAGAGGGGATGGTAATTGCTATCGAACCTATGATTAATGCAGGTAAAGCCGGTGTTAAGTTTTGGAAAGACGGTTGGACCGTTTCAACCGTAGATGGCAAACCATCAGCGCATTATGAACATACGGTAGCCATTAAAAAGGGCCAGGCCGATGTTCTTTCTACATTTTCATACATAGAAGAAGTTTTAGCGAAAAATAATTAAATATTGTAAAAAATATTTTTTATTTTTGCATCCCGATTTAGAACGGGATAATTAAGTAATAATCAGTAAAATATGGCTAAACAATCTTCGATTGAGCAAGACGGTACTATAAGGGAAGCGTTATCTAACGCAATGTTTAGAGTAGAACTGGAAAACGGCCATGAGATTATTGCACACATATCGGGCAAAATGCGTATGCACTACATCAAAATTTTACCTGGCGACAGAGTGAAATTAGAGATGAGCCCATATGATTTAACCAAAGGCAGAATAACCTACAGATATAAATAATTAACATGAAAGTTAGAGCATCCATCAAAAAGCGTAGCGCTGATTGCAAAATCATCCGTCGTAAAGGAAAGCTTTTTGTAATCAACAAAAAGAACCCTAAGTACAAACAACGTCAAGGGTAATTAAAAACATTAGAACTATCCGTACAACGGTGGCCCGCCGTTCGGTTGTTCATTAAAACAAAAAACAAATATGGCAAGGATTTCAGGTATTGATTTACCAAGAAACAAAAGAGGAGAGATTGGTCTAACTTACATTTATGGTGTAGGCCGTTCAACTGCTCAAACTATCTTAGATAAGGCTGGCATTAGCTATGATGTTAAGGTTCAAGAGTGGACAGATGATCAGTTAGCTGCTATTCGTGGTATCATCAACGACGAAATTAAAGTTGAAGGTGCTTTGCGTTCAGAAGTTCAATTGAACATCAAACGTTTAATGGATATTGGTTGCTACCGTGGTACCCGTCACCGTAAAGGTTTACCTCTGCGTGGTCAGCGTACTAAGAACAACTCACGTACCCGTAAAGGTAAACGTAAGACTGTTGCTAACAAGAAAAAAGCTACTAAGTAGTAATTGATTAATGATCTTCAAAGATCATTAGGAATATAAAATTATCAAACGGTTAATGAGTCCGGAATATTCGTTACTCCAGTAATTCATTAATTCAATAATTAAAAAAATGGCTAAAGCTAAAAAAGTAACCAAAAAACGTATTGTAGTTGTAGAGGCTGTAGGTCAGGCTCATGTTAACGCTACTTTCAACAATATCATTATTACCCTAACCAACAACAGCGGCCAGGCTATTTCATGGTCTTCTGCCGGTAAAATGGGTTTCAAGGGTTCTAAAAAGAATACCCCTTACGCTGCTTCACAAGCTGCTGCCGATTGCGGCAAAGTAGCTTACGATTTAGGTTTACGTAAAGTTGAAGTATTTGTAAAAGGCCCCGGTTCTGGTCGTGAATCAGCTATCCGTACTCTGCAAACTTCAGGTATCGAGGTTACTACCATCAGAGACATCACTCCACTGCCACACAACGGCTGTCGTCCTGCAAAAAGAAGAAGAGTTTAATTAATTAATTTTTTAAAGCTAAGATTCTGTAGCTACAGGCTGCATGATACTTTAAAAACACAACAAAATGGCAAGATATACCGGACCCAAGTCCAAAATTGCACGTAAATTCAGAGAGCCGATCTTCGGTCCTGATAAAGTGTTAGAAAGAAAAAATTACCCTCCTGGCATGCACGGCGTGTCAAAACGCAGAGGTAAACAATCAGAGTACGCAGTACAGCTGATGGAGAAACAAAAAGTGAAATACACTTACGGTGTATTAGAGCGTTACTTCGAAAACCTGTTTCACCGTGCTTCTGCCCGTGAAGGTATTACCGGTACTAACTTGCTTCAATTATTAGAGGCTCGTTTAGATAACGCCGTATACCGTTTAGGTATTGCTCCAACCCGTTCTGCTGCCCGCCAGTTGGTAGGTCACAAACACATCACTGTTAATGGTGAGGTGGTAAACATATCATCATACACTTTACGTGCAGGTGATGTAGTTGCAGTACGCGAAAAATCAAAATCACTGGAAGCCATTACTACTTCAGTATCTGGCCAAAGAGTTAATAAATATAGCTGGTTTGAGTGGGATGCTGCTAACATGAGCGGTAAACTGTTAAACTACCCTAACCGCGATGAGATCCCTGAGAATATTAAGGAAAACTTAATCGTCGAGTTATATTCAAAATAATTAACGATATCGAACTGCGAAATGATTGGCATATTCTGTCAGTCATTTTCGTGGTTTCATATTACCCCCATCAGTAAACAATAAACAAAGCATATAAATGGCAATTTTAGCATTTCAAAAACCCGATAAGGTTATCATGCAGAAGTCAACCGACTTTGAAGGCACGTTTGAATTTCGTCCGTTAGAACCAGGCTTCGGTATAACCATTGGTAATGCTTTACGTCGTATCTTACTTTCATCATTAGAAGGTTATGCTATTACATCGGTACGTTTTTCAGGTGTAACGCATGAGTTTTCAACCATTAAAGGTGTTGTTGAAGACGTTACCGAAATCATCCTTAACCTGAAACAAGTAAGGTTCAAAAAAACTGGTGATTCTGGTGATTCAGAAAAGATCTTTGTCATCATCAATGGACAGGATAGCTTCAAAGCTGGAGATATTACGCAATTCTCTAACAACTTTTCGGTATTAAACCCTGAGTTGCTTATTTGCAACATGGACAATGCCGTTACGTTAGAGGTGGAATTAACCGTTGGTAAAGGCCGTGGTTATGTTCCAAGCGAAGAAAATAAAAACCCTGATGCTAACATCGGTGTGATTGCTATAGACTCGATCTATACGCCAATTAAAAACGTAAAATATACTATCGAGAACTATCGTGTTGAGCAAAAGACTGACTATGAGAAATTAGTTTTGGATATTGCTACTGACGGTTCTATTCATCCTGAAGACGCGCTTAAAGAAGCTGCCAAGATCCTGATCCAACACTTCATGTTATTCTCTGATGAGAACATGATGTTAGAAGCTCAGGCTAAAGAAGAAACCAAAGAAGTTGACGAGGAAATTTTACACATGCGTAAGATCCTGAAAACTGAATTGGTAGACCTTGACCTTTCAGTACGTGCATTAAACTGCTTAAAAGCAGCAGATATCCGCAGCCTTGCTGACTTGGTATCTTACGATGTAGCCGATATGTTAAAGTTCAGAAACTTCGGTAAAAAATCTTTAACCGAAATTCAGGACCTGGTTAAATCAAAAGGATTATCTTTTGGTATGAACCTGTCTAAATACAAATTAGACGAGGAGTAATCCTCTGATAATAGGTTTGGGAGAATTTGCTAAGCTTCCACTTTAGCAATGCATCTCAAGCCTTCATTATATTATAATAAGCGAGGGCATAATTCCGCGGGCTTGACTTCAACAGCCGCCCAACGGTATGCACGTGCGAAACAAACAAACAAATGAGACACGGAAAAAAACACAATCACTTAGGCCGTACCAAAAGCCACCGCGTGGCAATGTTGGGAAATATGGCTTCATCGCTTATCCTGCACAAGCGCATTCAAACTACATTAGCAAAAGCAAAAGCACTTCGTGTGTATTTTGAGCCTTTGGTAACCAAATCAAAAAGCGATACTACGCACTCACGTCGTACTGTATTTAGCTACCTGCAAAACAAAGAAGCGGTTACTATCCTGTTCCGCGAAATTGCTGAGAAAGTGGCTACCCGTCCGGGTGGTTATACTCGTATCATCAAGTTAGAAAACCGTTTAGGTGATAACGCCGAAATGGCGATCATTGAGTTGGTTGATTATAATACTGTTTACGGTGGTAAAGAAATTGCTGCTGCTACTACAACCCGTCGTTCACGTCGTGGTGGTAAAGGCGCTGCTAAAACTGAAGGTGCTGCACCTGCTGCTGCTGCCGAAGTTACTCCAGCTGATGATGCTGTTGTAGCCGAGCCAGAAGCTACTGCTACACCAGCTGTAGAAGAAGCTCCGGAAGCTCCTGCTAAAAACGAAGACAACGCAGAAAAAGGCGAGTAATTCTCGACTTACTTCAATAACAAAAACGGCCTGCTCATTTGAGCAGGCCGTTTTTGTTTATTCTTTAATTTAACCTTTGTTCAAGGGAAAGAGAATAGTAATACTCTCAATATGTTAATTCTAAGTTATAGAGTTTCTATTTCTCCAACTCCGGCATTAAATGCGTACTTATAGCAATCCTATTCCAGGCGTTAATAGTCACAGCGGCCATGATTACCTGTGCGGTCCTCTGATCTCCTAAAACTTTGATGGCATTTTGATAGGTTGCCGTAGATACATGCGTCTGTATATTGGTTACTTCTTCGGTTAAAGCCAATGCCGCTTGCTCTTCTTCGGTGAAAAAGTTGGTTTCGCGCCAAGCTGGAAGTACGTAAATGCGTTGCTCGGTTTCGCCTAACTTACGGGCATCTCTAGTGTGCATGTTAAGGCAATAGGCACAGCCATTTATTTGCGAAGCACGTATTTTAATAAGTTCGTATAAGTTTTTGTCTAAGCCGCTTTTTTGTATGTATCCTTCCAAGGCATACATAGCCTTGTAAGCGGCCTGGTCTATTTCGTTGATGTTGATTCTGGTTTCCATGATTTTAATTTTTTATATTTTAAATGTTAAGCTTGCCGGCACTACAAAGGTGCACAAGCTGCTACGTCAAAATCTTAATCATAATTAAGAAACGAGATCAGTGTTTCTTGCCCCGTACTTTACTTAAAAACTCTGGTGTAAAACCCAGATAGGAAGCCAGCATATATTGAGGCACACGCTGCACAAAATCGGGGAAACGGCTGGCAAAGTGATGATACTTTTCTTCTCCCGATAGGTCGGTGAAAAATGTAATGCGCATTTGTGCCGCAGCGTAAGCCCGCTGGTAAACCTTTCTGAAATAACGTTCTATCTGCGGAAGTTTATCCAGCAACTCCTCCTGCTTATCTTGCGTTAATACAAGGATCTTGCTTTGCTGTACGGCTTGTATGTAAAACTGCGAGGGTGTGTGGAGGGTTAAACTGCTATAATCGCTCAGCCACCAATTGTCAATACCAAACTGTACAATCTGTTCCACACCGTTTTCTTTAATGAAATACATGCGTAAGCAACCTTCAATTACAAAGTATTGCGCCTTGCATGTGTCGCCTTCGTTTAACAGGTAATGCTTTTTATCGATTTCTTTATAATCAAAATATTGCTGTAACACCCCTTGCTCATCTAACGTAAGCGGTACAAACTTTTGAATGTGTGTAATTAGCGGTTCAAGCATAACAACTGCAAGATACTATTCCTCACGAAAAACTTTATACCCACATTTATAAACGCTTTGGTAGCCGGTAGTATACTGTAGTTTTTACCGAATGCGTATACTTAAAACCTGCCTTTTGTAAAACCTGTTGGGATGCAAAGTTTGTAGTAAGTGTATCGGCTTGAATGGACTTCAAAATGCTGAATTGAAATGCCCATTGAGTTAATCTGATCAGTGCCTCGGTAGCGTAACCGTTGCCCTGTTGTTTTTCGTCTATAAGGTAACCTATAGTAGTTTCGCCATAATCATTAGGGTAGCCACCTAAACTAATGCCGCCTATAGCGGTGTTAATGTCTTTAAGGATAATTTGCCAGTTGGTATACCAATGATATAAGTCTGGATAATCCTTAGTATAAGGAATCCAGAAGTTACACAACGCCTCTTCACTCTCCGTTTGATAATAGGCATCTATAACCATCGCCGAGGGATTAAGCCCCATTTGTTGCTCCAGTTCATATCTGCTACGTTTTAGTAACAATAACTGGTCGTGCTGCAATGGTATTAATTTCAACCGGTCCGAGTCAATATAAAACATGGAGGTAAGTTAAGCATAAGCCGTAAGAAGATAGTCCGTCTTTTAATAAGTTAATAAATAGCCTTATCAACTTTATATACGTCATAACACAACAAGGTGTCAATCATCAAAAGACAGGCGCTTGTTTCTGCCAACCTGTCACCATGGCCGTATTTTGTCCTGACTAAATATTGTTGCGAACTTAATCTTTCACAATATTTACTGCCAACATAACGTTGGCACAACCCTTGATAAATAGTGATTGTTAATTCAAATTAATAAAAAAGGAAAAATCAATCATATGTCTAAAATCATTGGAATCGACTTAGGAACAACAAACTCCTGCGTAGCAGTAATGGAAGGTAACGAGCCGGTAGTTATTGCCAACAGCGAAGGAAAACGCACTACACCATCTGTAGTAGCTTTTGTTGATAATGGCGAACGCAAAGTGGGCGACCCTGCTAAGCGTCAATCAATCACTAACCCTACAAAAACCGTTTACTCTGTTAAGCGCTTTATGGGTAACCAGTTTAACGAGGTTACTAAAGAAGCTGAGCGTGTGCCTTACTCAGTAGTGAAAGGTGATAATAATACTCCGCGCGTTGAAATAGACGACCGCAAATATACTCCTCAAGAGATCTCTGCCATGATTCTTCAGAAAATGAAGAAAACTGCCGAAGACTTTTTAGGTGCCGAAGTAACCGAGGCGGTTATTACCGTTCCAGCTTACTTTAACGATGCTCAGCGTCAGGCTACTAAAGAAGCTGGTGAAATTGCCGGTTTAAAAGTACGCCGTATCATAAACGAGCCTACTGCTGCTGCCCTTGCTTACGGCTTGGACAAAGCACACAAGGATATGAAAATTGCCGTGTTTGACTGCGGTGGTGGTACTCATGACGTGTCAATCCTTGATCTAGGTGATGGCGTGTTCGAAGTAAAATCTACCGATGGTGATACTCACTTAGGTGGTGATGATTTTGACCAGGTTATTATTGACTGGATGGCAGATGAGTTCAAGAGTGATGAAGGTTTTGACCTGCGCCGCGACCCAATGGCTTTACAACGCTTAAAAGAAGCTGCTGAAAAAGCTAAAATTGAGTTATCGAGCTCTGCAACTACCGAAATTAACTTGCCATACATTACCGCTGTTGACGGTATGCCTAAACACTTGGTTAAGCAATTAACCCGTGCTAAATTTGAGCAACTGGCCGATAGCTTAATCAAACGTACTATTGAGCCTTGCCGTACTGCCTTGAAAAATGCAGGTTACAGCACTTCAGATATCGACGAAGTTATCCTGGTAGGTGGTTCAACCCGTATCCCTGCAATACAGGAAGCTGTTGAAAAATTCTTTGGTAAAGCGCCTTCAAAAGGTGTTAACCCTGATGAAGTAGTTGCTATTGGTGCTGCCATTCAAGGTGGTGTGTTAGATGGTTCGGTGAAAGATGTATTGTTGTTAGACGTTACTCCACTTTCATTAGGTATCGAAACTATGGGTGGTGTAATGACTCGCTTGATCGAATCTAACACAACCATTCCAAGTAAAAAATCGGAAACTTTCTCAACCGCATCTGATAACCAGCCATCGGTAGAGATCCACATTTTGCAAGGTGAGCGCCCTATGGCTGCTCAAAACCGTACTTTGGGTCGTTTCCACTTAGATAGCATTCCACCTGCGCCACGTGGTGTACCACAGGTAGAAGTTACCTTTGATATTGATGCCAACGGTATCCTACACGTATCTGCCAAAGATAAAGCAACGGGTAAAGAGCAAAAGATCCGTATCGAAGCTTCTTCAGGTTTAACTGATGCTGAGATCAAAAGGATGAAAGAAGAAGCAGAAGCTAATGCTGATGCTGACCAAAAAGCAAAAGAAGAAATTGAAAAATTGAACGGTGCTGATGCCCTGATCTTCTCAACTGAAAAACAATTGAAAGAGTACGGAGATAAGGTACCTGCTGATAAAAAAGCACCTATCGAATCGGCTTTAGAGAAATTGAAAGCTGCTTATGCTTCTAAAGATATTGCCAGCATTGACTCTGCACAAGAAGAGTTAAATACTGCCTGGGCTGCAGCTTCAGAAGATATGTACAAAGCATCTGCCGACGGCCAACCAGGAGCACAACCAGGTCCTGATGCCGGTGCTAATGCACAACAAGGTGGCGATACTGTTACCGATGTTGATTTTGAAGAAGTGAAGTAAGCTAAGCTTTTCAAATATAATATAAAAGCTCTTGGCAGTAATGTCAGGGGCTTTTATATTATAAGTAACTTATTAGTTAGTCAAGCATCAATAGGAATGGCATAATGGCAACACCGGTAAGCCAAGTCGTATTTGCAAATATGAGATATTGATTTAGTCAATCACCTACTAACAAAAAATTTCTATCTGAATCTTTAATTTCTCCTTTTAGGAGCAGCTTAATAAGATAAAATGCATGTAAGTAATTTTTAATTGGCAATTCATCCTCATACCCTGCATCCAAAATATCAGGATAATCTTCTATTTTACTTTTGCCTTTTTCTATTGAATAATTTTTGGCTTTAGTAAGAAGTTCATTGATGCGTACAGCAGTTAGTGAATTTTTATCATTTACAATTTTTTCAATAATACTTTCTGTAGATTTTATCAATCTCTGCAAAGTATTTCCGGAGATTAGCGCTTTATCAAAGTTTATGCATAGCATATCTCCTGTTATGAATCTAAGCAAAGAGTTCTCTACGATTAAGTCCTTAAATTCATTTATTTCTTGATCTGTTTCACCATACTTTGCTTGAAGGTCTTCGAACAGTAGGAGTTCAAAAGGCATTAAAAATCCATCCCTTAACCAAAGGTCATAATCTTTAAACTTGTAGAAGCTTTCAGTTGGCATAATGAGGGTCAATTAACGTGCAATATATCAAAAGTATTATAGTTGCATCTCTTACATCAACTAAACGTTTTACAGAGAATTTGGAGTAGACCTGCGTTGCCAGGTGTTAGACAAATACAGCACAACAATAATAGTGGCGGTCTTCAGCTGACCTTGTTAACCATATATGCTGTCGTTTTAAATACACTCAAGTGTTTCTTTATCGGTGTAATTTTATTTACAATAAAAGATTATTTATTTAACACTAACTTACTTTGATGGAAATTTTGAAAAATGCTCAAAATTAAAATGAGGTATTTACGGTTATTTTAAAATAAAGTTTGTTCTTTTGGTAAGATTTTTAAAGATTTGATGCGGAAAGTTTTATATTAGCCCTTAAATATTACAAAAAGCAAATTTAAACGGGAGCTTTCCCTTAATTGATAAACAACCTACAAAAATGGCAGCAAAATTAGAGTACATCTGGTTGGATGGTTACAAACCAACCCAAAGTCTACGTAGTAAAACTAAAATCGAGGCAGATTTTTCAGGTAAACTGGAAGATTGTCCAAACTGGAGCTTCGACGGTTCGTCAACTGAGCAAGCACCGGGTGGTTCTTCAGATTGTATCTTAAAACCAGTATTTATTTGCCCTGATCCGCAAAGAAAAGAAGGTTACCTGGTAATGTGCGAAGTTTTGAATTCGGCTGGTGAGCCACATGAATCAAACGGTCGTGCGTTAATTCAAGATGACGATAACGATTTTTGGTTTGGCTTTGAGCAGGAGTACTTTTTATGGGATCCTGAAACCAATAAACCATTAGGTTTCCCTGCAGGTGGTTACCCAGGTCCGCAAGGCCCTTACTACTGCTCGGTAGGTGCTAACAACGCATTTGGCCGCGACATTGTTGAAGAACACTTAGATGTATGTTTAGATGCTGGTTTAAACGTAGAAGGTATTAACGCTGAAGTTGCTGCCGGACAATGGGAATTCCAGATTTTTGCTAAAGGCGCTAAAGAAGCAGGTGACCAAATTTGGGTTGCCCGTTACTTATTAGAAAGAATAGGCGAAACTTATGGTGTCTCAATCAACTGGCATTGCAAACCATTAGGTACTTTAGACTGGAATGGTTCGGGTATGCACGCTAACTTCTCTAACACAGTTTTACGTACTGCCGCAAGCGAAGAAACTTACAAAAAGATCTTAGAAGCTTTCCGCCCCGTGGTTAAAGAGCACATTGAAGTTTACGGTGCCGATAACGAATTACGTTTAACCGGTAAACACGAAACTGCTTCTATAAACGATTACAGCTATGGTGTATCTGACCGTGGTGCATCTATCCGCATCCCGCTTTACACTGTACAAAAAGGCTGGAGCGGTTACCTGGAAGATCGTCGCCCTAACTCGGCTGCCGATCCTTACAAAGTAGCTGCCCGTATCATCAAAACTGTAAAATCAGCAGTTTTATAAGATAAGCTAACCCTATAAAGAAAGTCCCTCTGCTGTAATTGTAGAGGGACTTTTTTGTTGTAGTCGAATTTATAAAGTGAGACTTCTGTCAATCTGAGCTTGTCGAAGACTTAGTAAAGCGTATAAGTCTTCGCCAAGCTCAGACTGACATTAACGCTATTGGGGAGTGTTAAGAATTCACCCTGTACTTCACATTCTTCAGCTTATTCGGCTTTAAATAGATCACATCATTCTTAAAATCAAGGATGGTGTTAAAGCGCTTAAAAAAATCATTACCTAAAAAGTTTATCTCCGAATTAGCATTGGTGATAGTACCCGTTAAAAGTGTGGGGATGTTGGTAAATGTGCTGTTATTGAAAGTAAGTTTAGGTGCTATTACCATTTTAGTTTCATACTTGTTGCCGTTGGCATCTCTCACGGTGAACGAGTTAATGAGCGGCAGGTTAGTGGGGAAGTTTTGCCTTGCCCTCCAGGTACTGTCTAAAATAAGAGCTTGTTCCGAGCCGGTATCCATGGCAAAGTAGCCTGTGTACTTTTTGTTTTGAATATCAAAGGTGCCTTTAATGCAAGGCAGCGAACGTATGAAAACAATAGGTGCCTTAACATAGCCTTTGGGTACCTTAACCGGTTTGGAATGAACAATGAGCAGGCTGCGGTCGTAGTCTACTTCCACCTGTTTGCCTTCAAAAACAGTCCAGCCTATGCGGCCATCCATTTCATGAGCAGTTAAGTTAGAGGGAAGTATGGTGGGGTTGTTCCAAACGGTGTTGGCAAATTGCAGCTTGCTTACTTTATTCAGCTTATTATAGTTAGCCTTGGCTTTACCGGCCAAAACATCGGCTTTGTTGGCAACGAGTTGGGTTCTGTCCAGCAATGCATCGCGGGTAATGTGAAAGCCAAACGAACTTATATCGAAGTGAAAGCTCAACGTATCGGTATTGTTAATAATACCCATTAATTTAATGGCATTATAAGCCGTTAGCGTAAAGGGAATGGTGTCATGGGTGATGATACCGGAGGACTTACTTTCGGGGGGAATAGCGCTTGCTATTTGTGTAAAGCATGAATCTTTACCGTTTAGCAGTACAACAAAATTAGTCTTGCTTCCGGGTTTTACTTTTACCCTAATAGAATCAATGTCGGTGTAAAAGGTTACCCATTTTGTTTTCCGGGTTCGGTCGGCGGTGTAAACGTCGGGTTTAATTTCGGGCGAAAGTCCCCATGCGTTCTTTTCAAATATCCTGCCATCATTAATGTTTACATTTCTTGAGGTGGCTTTTATGACAGGCAATTTGGTTTGTGCCGAAGCCAACTGAATTAAGAAAGACAATAAAATAAAGAAACTATATTTCATGTGTGATAAATTGGCTTACCCGGAAAGAAATTGAATTACCGGAGATAAGGTATAAAATTATCTCCGGTAACTGATGTTTGAAATTCTTAATAGTATATCACAATTTCATCATTGCTGTTGCCGACAGGGCTTAATAGTTTGGCATCGGCAAAAGCATGTAATACCACCTGTACCTTATCATATTGCGAGGTATAGCTACCTTCTGCCGCATCTAAGATCATGACCTTCTTGGTAGGGTCGAATATAATTAAACGTTTGTGATAGGCTCCTTCAGCGTAGTCATAGGTGTCGCCGTCGTCTTCATAGTAAACGAAGCTTGTTGCCTCGGTGCCGTTCCAAATATGGATTTCCAATATGCCATCGCCCTTATCTTGGGTGCTTTGTTTTACGCTTTGTTGGGTAATAATGGCACCGGCTTTGGCAAATACCGGCAAATCATTTAAAGGAGCATCAACTACGTATTCCTGTCCGCCATCAAAGGCTTCGTCGGTACTTAAACGGTACCAGTTACCTTGAGGCAAGTATACTTTGGCAGTAATCTCGGTACTTATTACCGGCGCTACCAGTAAAGCATCGCCAAACAAAAACTGGTTTTGGTAATCTTCATGGTAAATGTTATGGTCATGCGTGTAATCAATGGCCAATGTGCGGCAAACCGGCAAACCGGTTTGGCTGGTTTGATAGAACGAAGAATACAGGTAAGGCAGTAACTTGTACCGTTCCTCTATCGATTTTTTGATCAGCTCCAGGTTGTCGGCACCATATTGCCATGGCTCCCTAAACTCCGAATCTTTAATGGAGTGGTTACGGTACATAGGCGTGTAAGTACCCAAAGAGTTCCAGCGCACCATCATTTCGGGGGTAGGATTGCCGCTAAAGCCGCCAATATCTACACCCACATTAGCCATACCGCTTACGCCTAAGCTGTTAACCAAACGTGCACCTAACAGCAGGTGTTCGTCGGTGGCTGTGTTATCGCCCGTCCATACAGCCGAATAACGCTGTGTGCCTGAATATGCCGCACGGGTCAATACAAAAGGGCGTTTGTTGCCTAAGATCTTGCGGGTGCCATCGTAGGTGGCTTTGGCCATCATCATACCGTATACATTACGTACCTCTGGCATAAATTTATCGCCAAACTTCACTATCCAGGGCATGTTTTGGTTCCAAACGGCAGGCTCGTTCATGTCGTTCCAAAAACCTTCTACACCGGGCTCGGTAAGTGCAGTAAAGGCGGCTCCCCACCACTCTCGTACATCTTCCCTAAAAAAGTCTGGAAAATGGCAGCGGCCGGGCCAAACCTCGCCAATATAATTTTCGCCGTTAGGGTAGGTGGCAAAGTAACCGCGTTCTACACCTTCGTCATACTGCTGATAGCCTTTTTCTACCTTAATGCCCGGGTCTACAATGGTTACCAGTTTAAAGTTCATGGCTTTGAGCTTATCAATAAATTGTTTAGGCTCGGCAAAGGTTTCTTTATTCCAGGTAAATATTTTGAACCCTTCCATGTAATCTATATCGCAATACATTACATCGGCAGGGATGTTGTTTTCACGGAATTTAGAAGCTACATCAAGCACCTCTTGTGCGCTCATATAGCTCCAGCGGCATTGCTGGTAACCCAGGCTCCACAGTGGCGGCATTTCCATACGGCCGGTTAGCCAGGTATAATCTTCAATAATGCCGGCTACGGTTTGTGCTCCAAAAAAGTAATAGTTCAAATCGCCGTCATCGGCACCCAGCCACATAAACTGGTCATCGCACGAGGCGCCAAAATCAAAATAACTTTTATGCGTATTATCTAAAAACAAGCCATAGGTAAGGCCGCTGTGTATGCCTATAAAAAATGGAAACGTTTCGTACAGCGGATCTGTAAGGGGCGTATGGTCTGGTGCATCGGTGTTCCAGTTCACAAATGAACTGGCCCTGCGGTTAAGGTTGCCTACCTTTTCGCCCAGGCCTATGAACTTTTCGTCTCCTTGGAGTTCGCGGTAATTAATTACCTGGCTGTTTTGCCAGGTTACGCCAAAGCGTTCATCATCGCGGCTCAGCAGTTGTCCGTCGGGTGTGTAAAAAGCGAACCTTAACGGATTTTTGCTAACAAGCAAAGTTAGTGCAGCAGTAGTTACTACCAGCTCATTATCATCATCCTGATAAGTTAATTTAGATTGTGGCTCCTGAATTACGGCAAACGAGGGTTCATTATTTTGCGGCTGCCTAGTTACATTTATACGGATTATGGAATCGCTATAAATGGTGATATGGGCTTCGGCTTCGGCAGAAGAGATAATGAGCTTATTGGCTTGCTGGGTTACATTTTGAGTGTTCCCTAATATTTTGAACTCCATTGGCGGTGTATTAGTGTGATGAGTAAATATATACTTAAAAGCTTGAACACTATTAAGAATGCTTGGTTTTAAAGATATTAACCAACGTTGCTAACTTATAACGCTATGAACATGAAGACATTAATTGCTATCTTATTTCTCACCTTTACCGTATCCGGTGCCATAGCGCAGGGGTTTTCTTACCCGGCACTTCATAAGTCGGTTAACTCGGTTAAAGACATTGTTCCTGCTAACTGGAAGATAAAATCAGTAGCTAATGGCGATTTAAATGGGGATGGTGTCGCCGATGCCGCCGTAGTTATAGAATATGCGAAAGCGATAAAAGAGCGCCGCCCGGATGGTGTGATGAATACCGGGCATCCGCGGATACTGGCTATACTATTTAAAGTGGGCAATGGCTACCGACTAACCTTGCAAAATAACACCATTATTTTGCGCGATGGCGAGGTGGGTATGGTTAATGATGCCTTTGACCAAATTTTTATAGCCAAGCGGGTGTTAAACATTAACTACGAATTTGTGCGCGAACATTCATACTACAAATACCGCTATCAGCAAGGCGACTTTTATTTAATTGGCGCTACACTCACCGGCGTTAGCGGAAATAAAATGGAAGACAATGACTATAATTTCTCTACACGAAAAGCTGTGTTTAATTCCGGGACTATTGATGGCGAGGAGACTAAAGTTGAACACAAGCGCATTAAAATTAATAAGCTCAATTCGCTGCGCGAGGCAGAAATACCTCATGATTGGCCTGTTCAATAAAAGCTTTATTTAATAGCGGTTACCCGAACAATTCGCTGCTCAGGTAACGGTCGCCGCGGTCGCAGGCTATGAAAACAATAATGCCTTCTTCCAACTCCTGGGCTAACTTAATAGCTGCCGAACAGGCTCCACCGCTGCTCATGCCGGCAAACAAGCCTTCTTCTTTGGCCAGGCGGCGTGCCATTTGCGTAGCCTCAGCTTCTGAAATATCCATAACACGGTCTACCCGGCTTGGATCGAATATTTTTGGCAGATAGGCTTCCGGCCAGCGGCGTATGCCCGGTATGGATGAACCCTCGGTGGGCTGGCAACCCACAATTTGAATATCGGCGTTTTTTTCTTTCAAAAATTTTGAGCAACCCATAATAGTACCGGTGGTACCCATTGAGCTCACAAAATGCGTGATCTTGCCTTCGGTATCGCGCCACAGCTCAGGGCCGGTAGTTTTATAGTGGGCCATGTAATTATCGCTGTTGGCAAACTGGTTGAGTAAATAATAGCCTTCTGATGCACCTTTTTCTTCGGCGTAGTCGCGGCAAATCTCAATATTATCCAGCAAAGTAACTTTAGCGCCGTAGGCTTGCATGGTAAGCGTGCGTTCGCGGGTACTGTTAGATGGCATTACCAATTCAATATCCAGGTTAAACAAGCTGGCAATCATGGCCAGGGCTATGCCAGTGTTGCCGCTGGTAGCTTCTACCAGTTTGGTGCCTGGCGTAATTTCGCCACGCTCTAAAGCGCTGCGTATCATGTTGAGCGAAGCACGGTCTTTTACACTGCCGCCGGGATTATTACCTTCAAGTTTGGCAAATATCTTCACTTTTGGGTTAGGGTTAAGTTTCTGAAGCTCGGCCATTGGCGTGTTGCCAATCAAATCAATAATGCCTGCCATAGTCTGTAAATTTTTAGATGTTTTGTGTAATATTTTGTACCGTGATGGTAGGGGTGTGGTAAACGGTTGAATGCGGTGCCACACTTTGGGTAAGCCACACGTTACCGCCAATTACGCTATGATGGCCAATTACGGTATCGCCCCCCAAAATGGTAGCGCCCGAATAAATAACCACGCCATCTTCTACCGTTGGATGACGTTTGCTGCCTGCCAGGTTTTTGTGCACGCTTAAAGCCCCTAAAGTTACGCCCTGGTATAGTTTTACATAACGGCCTATGGTGGTGGTTTCGCCCACAACAATGCCCGTGCCGTGGTCTATATGAAAATATTCGCCTATAGTTGCTGCCGGGTGAATATCTATACCGGTTTTAGAATGGGCATGCTCCGTTAAAATGCGCGGTACCAACGGCAAATCAAACGTATTTAGCAGGTGTGCAATGCGGTAAAAGCAAATGGCGTAAAAGCCAGGGTAAGTACGGATAACCTCAAACTCGCTGCGAGCAGCCGGGTCGCCATCATAAATGGCCTGTATGTCGGTATTTAAAGTTTCGTAAAGTGCGGGTAGCGCGTCAAAAAATTGGGCGGCCAAATGCTGACTGTAACTGTAAGGATAATCGCTGCTGGTGCCAATAATTTGCAGTAGTTCTTCCTGCAGTTTTAAGGCATGCTGCTTTATTTCTTTAAGGGTATGAAACAGGTTGCGCGAATGCTGCGGGTATAATAAGTTAATCACACTCAATGCCCAGTCGGCAATTACCGTGTTAGAGGGGATAGCCTTAGTGCTATCGGGTTTGTTTAAAAGATGATTGTAAAATTCATCATTCATGAGCTAAGGGATATTTTGAACCACAATGAGCAGCGTAAAACAGCCCAAGGTGTTAATGACGACAAGTACTATGTATTTAATGGGGTAAAGATATAACTTTCTTTAGGTAACAACAGCAGGTATGATACGTTGGTTTTAAAACCCGTATTCATTATTTACAGTAAACTGTCAATCGTTCTTCTTTTTCTTTTCGGCTTGCTCTTCCAGCTTTTTTTGATGTTCCTTTTCTTCTTTCTCTTTTTTCTTTCGCGCCTTTTTTAGTTCCTTTTCCTGCTTCTTTTTTTCTTTATCAGTCAACGGTTTTTTAGCATCCTTGGGCTCGGCTTTACCCAGGGCACATTTTTTAATACCGCTTAGTAGTGTGTTCCACACGGTTTGAAAAAACGGGTAGTTAGCCGGACGTACAAACACAACATTGGCGACGCGCGGCGCAGTACCGGCTTTATCGGGGTTGTTACTTTTGATGACCAAGCCGTTGGCAAATAAAGAAAGCAATGTTTTTTTCTGATAAGATTGATTGGCGCCGGGTTTAAGCATACTCACTTTAAGGTCATTATATAAAAAAGTAACCTTACCCGTTGATGTTTTCTGCGTGCTGTGAATGTCAAAGTCGAGACCTTTTACTTTGCCCGAATCTACCCTGACCATACCCAGCGGCATTACCGCCGGATTAGCCGCCTGCATATCCATTGGCCCAAGGTGGCCCTGGTAGCTATAGTTATAGGTGGCATCGTTCAAATTAAAGTGGAAAGTCAGGCTTAGTTTGCCTGTTTGCATGAAATAGGTGCTAAGCTTAGCCGTGCAAATGTTGTTTTTTTTAAGCCGGTCTTTTTTATTGGTAATGTTATAAAAACGGCCCGTGGTATTAGTGAACCAAATGGCACCGGTTTTAGCTATCTTTTTGTTGTACTCCTTGTAAGTAACCTTGATGTTTTTAACTTGTACCGTATCTGCATTGATGCCGGTTTTCACCTGCCTAATGAGCCAATGCGGAAACGTAACCAGCCTGTCGGCAGTTAAAATGGGGGGATTGGGGTTGCTGTAAACCTCGAAGCTACCTTTACTTGCAATTACCTTTTTTGCATCAATGTCTTGCTGCTTACCAAAGGTTTGAAAATCGAAACCATGTAGTTCTAAACTGTCCAGATGCAGCATAAAGCGGTCGTCTTTACTTTGGGCAAAAAAGGTTTTTGAAGCGAGCGGCTGCAGATCGATACCTGTAACGGTTAGCTTAGCGGTTTGGGTAGATAATTTAACCGATTTTACGGCGTACTTGTATAAGCCGGTTTTGCTTGTGCCGCTAAAGTTATTTAGCTGGGTGGTAATGTCTTTACAATACAAGGTCCGTGAGGTATCGGTTTGCGTAGCCGAATCTATAAGCAGGTCGGTTGCTTTCAGGCCCATGTTCCTTAGTGTGTAAACGGCGGGCTTTTTACCTGTATAGTCTTTATAAGTAAGCCGAACGTTATTCAGAGCAATAATGCCTACATTGATATACTTGAGGCTTTTTGATAGCTTTTGGTAAAGTGTGCGCTCATCTTTTTTAGTGGTGTCGGGCTTTTGGGCATACTTGCTTACTTGCACCTCGGGATTGTTGAGGGTAATCAGGCCTATTTGTAATTCTTTCTTAAAATATAATTTGAAGGGGTGCGCATCGGAGATCAGCAAACGCTTAACCCGCAATTTGAACACATAGCCCGGATTTTTCCCCTGCTGTTTCATCTGTTCGTAAACCTGGCTGTCGGGCGTCAGGGTAATATCGAAAAGTTCGGCTTTGCCGCTGATGAGATGCAGTTCGGCTTTGCTAAAGTTTATATGATACAAACTGTCGCTACCTTTTAAGACCGCGCTCTTTAACTTTTTAGAAAGAATGGGCGTAACAATAGAATTGATCAGCAAAAAGCCTAACACCAGCAGCACGGCAACTATACCCGATATAACGAGGAGTACCTTTTGCCATTGTTTTTTGCGTGTTTGAGCCATTTAACCGGTATATGCCATGAGCAACCTGTTTGGCTACTTACTTTGTAACAAATAAACGGCTGCTTTGTTAAACCCTTGAAGCGTAAAACGGTCCGTGTTATATACAATAGTGTAACTTTTACACGCACAGGTGGTGGTTAATGTTTAACTTAGCGGCTCCTGATAATTGTAATTAATACCCATTCATGGTCTTAAATTGTCGCAGTGATAATTTAGCCTGTGAAACAATTTTAGGCTTCATTTTTGGGTTAGTTTTTATACGAAGAATAATATTTCATGAATAATATTCACAACAAAGATATAGGTACAAAGCAAAAAGCGCTTGCTATAAATCTTGATCCAAAAATTTATGGTTCGTTTGCCGAAATTGGCGCCGGGCAGGACGTTGCAGCTCACTTTTTTAAAGCAGGGGCAGCGGCAGGCACGGTTGCCAAAACCATGTCGGCTTACGATATGACTTTTTCTGATGCCATTTACGGCTCACAGCAGGTTAAACGTTACGTGAGCGAACAGCGCCTGATCTCTATGCTCGATCATGAGTACGGGCTTATATTAGAGCGGCTGTCCCAGCAACGCGGAGATAAAACCACTTTTTTTGCTTTCTCGGGTACTTTCTCGGCCCTTAACTATCATAAGACCAATGAAGGTCACGGATGGATGGGCGTTCGTTTTCAACTGGAGCCCAACGGCGTATCGCACGATGTGGTAGTGCACGTAAAACTGCTCGATAACGAGAACTATCAGCAGCAGGAGGCTGTGGGTATTTTAGGGGTTAACCTTATGTATGCCTGTTTTTATTATAACCATGTGCCGCCGGTATTCCTGCTTTCCTTGATGGATAACTTGTCGCGCGACAGGATCCAGATAGATATGATCCGCTTTGAAGGGCCGGGTTTTGATAAGGTGGATAACCGCCTCATGAGCCTGCACCTCGTTAAATATGGTTTCTCAGATGCTGCTTTATTCGGGCCAGATGGTAAGAACATCCAGCCGTCAGAAATTTTATACAAAAAGCATATCGTGGTAGTGCGCGGTCGGTTCCGCCCGTTGATCAATGTGCATTTGGATATGCTTAACCGGGGTGTTGAGCAGTTTTTACAGGAACCCGACGTTGATAAAACCAAGGTTGAGGTAGTTACCGAACTTACCCTTCAAGCCTTAAAAGAAAGGAATGCCGACCTGACCGCTGAGATTGATGAAAAGGACTTTCTCGATAGGGTAGACATCTTGTGCTCGCTTGGGCAAACGGTGCTCATTTCAAATTTTCATGAGTACTATAAGCTGGTGGCCTACCTGTCTAAGATCACTAAGTTGAAAATGGGCGTAGTAGTGGGTTACCCTAACTTAGAATACATATTTACCGAAGAGCATTACACCGACCTACCGGGTGGTATCCTCGAATCGTTTGCCACTTTGTTTAGCCGTAAGGTGAAGCTTTTTATTTACCCAACCTATCACAACGGTGAAATATTAACAGGGCTAAAGTTTACCCCGCCCAAACACTTAATAGACCTGTTTGAGTATCTTATCGTAAATGACAAGGTAGCCGATATTAAAGATTACAGCGAGAAAAACCTGCATGTACAAACCGATAGAGTAATGCAATTAATTAAGGAAGGTGCACCGGGATGGGAGGAATTCGTACCTGATGAAGTGGCCACCATGATCAAAGAACGCTGCCTGTTTGGGTTTGCCTGCGAAAGTAAATTTGAGGGAACTGCTTCGCAAGACAATGCAACTAACAATGTTCAGCTTTAAACGATAAACATAAGCATAAAAAAAACCGCTCCATTTGAAGCGGTTTTTTTATGCTTATGCGGTTAGGCAACTATGACCACAAGTTGGCAGGATAAGTACCATTCTCTACCAGTTCAGAAATGCTGGCTTGTACAATGGGCTTATCTTCTTTATAAGTAACACCAAACCATTTATTACCGGTCGGGATCACTTTGAACTTGGCAGTACCCGATTTGATCAGCTCATCGGCCACTAAAGGAATAAAGAATTCGGCTTTAGGGTTGGTCTCATTAGCATCAACAAAACGTTTGAACATATCTTCGCTTTGTTTAAATACTGCCGGCGTAAAGCCCCAGAAATTCATAGATACGCGGGTATCGTTAGGTAACTGGTGTTCGCCGGTACCATCTTTATAAAATACATCGCCGTCTTTAAAGTAAACTTCGGTACGCTCGTTAATTTCAACCATGTTACCGTCTTCTACCTTACATACACCGCGCGATACCGAACCATAGTCAGAAAGCGTACGGTCTACCTGGTAACCCATTAATGAGTAATTATCATCGGCTACTTCGGTGGTTAAAAACTCGGCCATTTTTTCAAATGCTTCGTAACCGTAAAAGTCATCAGCGTTAATTACGCAAAAAGGCTCATTAATTTGGTTACGTGCAGCTAATACTGCGTGGGCAGTACCCCATGGTTTAGCACGCTCAATAGTTTTGTCGATACCAAACTGGGTAAGGTCATAGCTTTGAAACACATAATCAGTTTCAATACGGCCGGCCAGCTTAGGCTCAAAAATAGCTTTAAAAGAATCTAAAAATTCTTCGCGGATGATGAAGCTTACCTTACCGAAACCAGCTTTAATGGCATCGTAAATTGAGTAATCAATAATGGTTTCGCCATTTGGGCCAAAGCCATCAACCTGTTTCATGCTGCCATAGCGGCTGGCCATACCTGCGGCCAATATTAATAATGTAGGTTTCATAGTGGTGTAAATATAATTAAATATGCCTTTTAAGGCTTAAAATACGTATTATAAATGTGTTAATTTTATTGTTTATTTATTTGATATAGCGAAAATCCTGTCCGGCTTCAATATTCAACAAAGTTTCATAAATAAGCCTGATCACGTTATCCACATCTTCCTTATGGATAAGTTCTACCGTAGTATGCATATAACGCAGTGGCAACGATATCAGGGCCGAAGGCACGCCATCGTTTGAGTAAGCAAAGGCATCGGTATCGGTACCTGTTGAGCGCGATGAGGCCTGGCGCTGAAAAGGTATGGCTGCCTTCTGGGCCGATTCTATCAGCAACTTATTTAAATTGTTTTGCACGGCAGGCGCATAAGAAATAACAGGTCCGCGCCCACAAGCCAGGTCGCCTTGTGTAATCTTGTTAATCATCGGCGTTTGCGTATCGTGGGTAACATCGGTCACGATGGCCACGTGCGGTTTTATTTTGTGGGCTATCATTTCAGCACCGCGCAAGCCAATTTCTTCCTGTACGGCGTTCACAATGTATAAGCCAAAAGGCAGGGTAACGTTGTTCTCCTTTAACATACGTGCTACCTCGGCAATCATGAAACCTCCGGCACGGTTATCTAAGGCACGGCCCATGTAGTAGCGGTTGTTCAGTACCGAAAACTCATCTTCATAAGTAATTACGCAGCCAACATGTATGCCCATGGCTTCCACCTCTTCTTTAGATATACAGCCGCAATCCAGGAAAATGTTTTTCAGGGTAGGGGCTTCTTCTTTTTCGCCGCCCTGGCGGGTATGGATGGCCGGCCAGCCAAATACTGCCTTTACAATGCCGTTATCGGTATGAATGTTTACTTTTTTAGAGGGGGCAATCTGGTGGTCAGACCCGCCGTTGCGGATCACATAAATTAAACCATCGCTGGTAATATAATTTACGAACCATGAAATCTCATCGGCATGAGCCTCAATTACTACCTTGTACTCGGCCTCCGGGTTAATAATACCCACAGCGGTACCGTAGTTGTCTACATAGTGCGTGTCGATGTATGGCTTTAAATATTCAAGCCAAAGTTCCTGGCCTTTCCACTCAAAACCGGTAGGCGAGGGGTTGTTAATGTATTTTTCGAAGAATGAAAGCGATGTTTCGTTAACCACAGAAATGTGTTGTGGCTTATTTTCGTTATTATTTTCGGTCATTTTTTATTTCTAAACTTATAAAGTACTGGTAGCAAATATATAAAAAGCAATGCCCCTCCCAAATGCTACCCTTAAGGGAATGCACTATGAACTTATAATTAATGTCTTCACGCTCCTAAAGATTTCAGAAGGCTTAAACTTATTAATGTGTTAATATAAAGTTCATATCAACTATGTTGTTTTGTGCTGAGTAAATTTTTAGTAGTTAATAGTTTAGCAGAGCCGGTTTGTGTGGGAACTTACCGGCTCTTTTACGTTAGCAGTAATTCGAAAATCTCATAATCGAAGCCCTGTTTAGAAAAAGTTTGACCGGTGGTTACAAAGCCGGCTTTCTGGTAAAACTTTACAGCGGTAGACCGCGCATTGCACCATATACGCTGGCCGCCCTGCACTTTGGCAAAGCCAATGATGTATTGCAGCAACGCTTTCCCCACGCCTTTCCCTTGCATATTTGGCAATACCGCAAACTTCCTGAACTGAAAACTGTTACCGGTTTGAAATAATGAAACCACACTCACCAACCGCTCGTTATAAAATGCACCGAAGTGAAGCCCATGGCTGTCTTCATCCATTTTCATAGCATAAAGTGGTTCGGATGGGTACAAAACCTCCTGGCGCAATCGCCAGGTTAGCTCGGGTCTTATTTGTTCTATATGCAGGTTATCCAATATTAATTTTGCGTTAGAATTTGTTAAACCTTTGTAATTTATGGCAAAATGCGAATTTTATCTACTAAAAAAGTTTTATCATTGCAGCTAAATGAAAATCAGGGCAAATAAAATATTTGTATGTATACTGTTCATGATGATCTTTATCTCGAAGATGATCATCTCGGTAGCGCCTGTGTTTTTAGCCATGAATAATAAAACTGTTAACGCTGCAATTATGCAGTTGGAGCAGGAAACCAAGAACGAAAAAGACGATCCTGATAAGGATGCCGGTAAGGATAAAAAGTTTTTCGACGAGGATATTCAATGGACATACCACCCCGTGCAGGTACCTGTATTTGTGCAAAAAGCTAAAATACGTTGCATCAATCACGAGCTTTACCAGCCCGTTCACTACTTTTCGGTGCCTACCCCGCCTCCGGATAGCCGTATAGTTTAAAGCCACCGTATTTTCTTTAAAAAGATAGGCAGCTTTTGCTGTCGCCATTAAAGTGGGAGCTTAATGCCTTTATATGCATTAACGCGAACTATCGGATGCCTTTAAACTCTTCTTACCTGTTGTACTAAAACGCATGGTAATCAACTTTTGTGAGTTGATGCTACATCTACGCTTACAAACGAAGCATTTATTTGATTGCCGCGTATATCGTATAACTGCCCCATGGCTTAAACAATTGTTGGCCACCTAAACAGCTTTTGCCGCAGGAAGGCCAACATTAAAATTTAGGATGATATGAATTACCAGGCCGGCCATATGGTTAGTCATGGTGAAAAAGCTCCGCCTGTTTACGCAGGCCAGGCTTCACCATATCCGCAGCGCAGATCCACGAAATATTAGAAATGAAAAATCACCACCAGAAAGAAACGTTTACCCCCTGGCAAAGACTTGTTCGTATTTTGCATTACGAGCGTTCAACCATCAATTATATATTTATTTATGCAGGGCTTATCGGGCTTATAGGCCTCACACTGCCCCTTGGTACCACTGCCGTATTCAACCTGCTCTCAAACGGTGCCTTATACAGTTCTACCTATGTACTTATTGCGGTAATATTACTGGGCATTGTTATAGGCGGGTTACTGCTTATAGGCCAACTCTCTTTAGTAGAAGTTGTGGAGCAAAAGATATTTGCCAAAACTGCTTTAGAATTTGCTTTCAGGCTGCCACGCATTAAAAGGCAAGCCTTAGAAGGGGAGCACCCCCCCGAACTGGTTAACCGCTTTTTTGATATCCTTACCATTCAAAAAGGATTAACCAAACTACTGGTTGATATTGTAGCGGCGGCGGTACAAATATTCTTCAGTGCCATCTTACTATCGTTCTATCACCCGTTCTTTATCGCCTTTGGTATACTGGTTATCCTTTCTATCATCCTTATTTTATGGTTGTATTTTAAGCCGGGGGTTGATACCAGCATCGAAGAATCTGAATACAAATACGAGGTGGTAGCTTACTTAGAGCAAGTAGCTGCCGATTTGGAGCCTTACCGCCAAAGTGGCGAAAAGCGGGAAGAGATCATTCAAAAAACCGACGAACTTACTGCCAAATACCTCGATGCACGTAACGGTCACTTCTCTATACTTAAACGCTTTTTTGCCAGTGGGGTAGCCATACGCACCCTGCTTATGGGCGGCCTCTTATTGTTAGGGTCTTATTTTGTGGTGTTGCGTCAAATGTCTTTCGGTCAGTTTGTGGCTGCCGAGGTAATTATTGTGCAGATCAGTTACGCTATCGAAAAACTGATGACCAACATGAACACCGTATTTGATATGGCCACCGGTGCCGAAAAACTGGCTGTAGTAACCGATTTAGAATTAGATGATCAGGAGCACAAACATGAATAAGAAGGAACCTAAATTTTTAGAGCAGCTCGAAAATTGGGAGCAGCTCTCTGTAGAATCTGCTAAAAAGATATTACCTGCCAAAGGAGCACGCTTACTGGGCCGCATGCTGTTAGGCGTACTCATTGTATTTATTATTATACTGTTACTGCCATGGCGACAAACCATACCGGGCCGTGGCACGGTTACCGCCTTAAGGCCGCAAGACCGCCCGCAAAACGTGCAAAATCAAATTGGCGGGCGTATTGAGCATTGGGCCGTGCGCGAAGGGCAGGAAGTGAAAAAGGGTGATACCATACTGGTACTGTCAGAAACCAGCCAGTCTTACTTTGACCCCGAATTGCCCACGCGGTTGAACGAGCAGCTTAATGCCAAGCGCGGTAGCGAAACCGCCGCTGCGCAAAAAATAGTAGCCACCAATGCACAAATACAGGCGCTTGCCAATGGTTTACGCTTTCAGCTGAATGCGGCAAAAAATAAGGTGCAGCAGGCAAAAAACTACGTGGATATTGATAGCGCCGACCTGGTTGCCGTCAAAAACTTTTATGAAACCAGCAAAGCACGGTTAGCCCGTTACGAAGCCGGTTACCGTAACGGCTTATTTTCCCTAACCGATATTGAAACCCGCAGGCTTAAGTTGCAGGAAGACCGGGCCAAGGTAGTAGGGCAGCAAAATAAATTGAATAACTCGGTGCAGGGATTAATTAACGCCCGTATCGAGCTTGATAATATTCAGGCTAAATACCAGGAAACTTTAGCTAAGGCACAATCAGACCTTGGTTCGGCCGTTTCCGGGCGTGCAAGCGTACAGGGCGAAATTGCCAAACTGCGCAACGATATTGCCAACGTATCATTCAGGCGGGGTCTTTATGTAGTGCGAGCTCCGCAAAGCGGCTTCGTGGTAAAAACGCTCAAGGCCGGTATAGGCGAAACCATTAAAGAAGGTGAGGCCGTAGCCACCCTGCAACCCAAAGAACCACTGGTAGCCGCCGAAATTTACATAAGCGCCATGGATGTACCGCTGGTTTTAGATACCAGCACCGTAAGGCTGCAGTTTGAGGGTTGGCCTTCCATCCAGTTTTCGGGCTGGCCATCGGTAGCGGTGGGTACGTTTGCAGGCCGTGTGTTTGCCATTGATAAGGTAAGCAGTTCGGGCGGCAAGTACCGTTTGCTGGTTAAGCAGGAAACGCCAACGCCTAAAAAAGATGAGCCATGGCCTACGCAGCTGCGCCAGGGGTCGGGCGTTTACGGCCGCATTATTCTGCGCAGTGTGCCCGTATGGTACGAAATATGGCGTCAGTTAAACGGTTTTCCGCCAAGTTTGGAGAAAGAGCCTGATACCGATAAAGACAAGGAAAAAGATAAGAAATAGTACAAGAACAGAATTTATATATGAAGAAACAGAAATTTCGCTATCATATAGGTGCCCTGTTCTGGTTACTATATGTTTGCTTAAATACAGCAAATGCACAGAACAAGCCTATCGCCGATACGGCTAAGGTTTTTGCGCTTGAAGATTTGCAGATGATGGTGTTCAAATATCATCCCATTATAAAGCAGGCCGCTTTGCTAACCGATGCTGCCCGCGCCAATGTGCTACAATCATTAGGGTATTTTGATCCTAACTTGAAAGCTAACTTTGGGCGTAAGCTATTTGGCGGCTCCGAATATTATAACCACTGGACCAGCGAACTCAAAGTGCCCCTGTGGCTGGCTGGTGCCGATCTTAAGGTTGGTTACGACCGTAATGTAGGCTATTATACCAACCCCGAAACCCATACCAGCCTATCGGGCTTAACGGGTGTGGGCTTGAGTATACCGCTTGGTCAGGGTTTAATTATTGATGCCAGGCGCAGCACGTTGCGGCAGTCGAAAATTATGGTGCAGTATGCCGAGGCCGAAATGGTGAAGCAAATTAACAGCACATGGTATGCCATTGCCAAAGATTACTGGAGCTGGTATTATGCCTATCGCCAACTGGTTTTAACCCGCGAAGGTGTTGAGCTTGCACAGCGCCGTTTTAAGGCGGTAAGTACGCAAACCATTATTGGTGATAAGGCGTCTATCGATTCGGTTGAGGCTTATGTTACGGTACAGGAACGCCTGATACAATTCGAAAAAAATAAGGTGGAGTTGCAAAATGCGCGTCTCATTCTCTCTAACCATTTATGGAACGATCAGGGCAACCCTCTTGAGCTGCCGGAAGATGCCATTCCGCAAAGGTTAAATGGTAATGTGGAGCATGTGGGCAAATTAGCGTTGGATACATTGGTGAGCCGGGCCGCACAACAGCACCCCGAACTGGTAAAACTGCGTACCAAGGGCAGCCAGCTTGATGTTGAAAGGGCATATCGCCAGGAAATGCTCAAACCTAAGATCAACATCAGCGGCTCGTTGCTGTCCAGCCGTAGATCATTGGTGAGCAACGTGCCCGATAATTACGATTTCAACTGGAACAATCATAAAATAGGGCTGGAGTTTGCGTTCCCGCTCTTTTTACGTGCCGAACGTGGAAAGCTCCGCGAAGTGAGGATCAAGCGGCAGGAAATTGATTTCGATCTGCAGCAATCGGGCCGCGAAGTCAGTAACAACATCCGCACCTCCTATAACGACTTACAGGCTTACGAGTCGCAGCTAACCGTACAGTTGCAGAGCGTTAAAAATCAAAACTTGCTGTTACAGGGCGAGAACCAGAAATTTGAATTGGGCGAAAGTACGCTGTTCCTGATCAACAGCCGGGAAACCAAGTTAATTGATATGCGTATAAAGCTCGAAAGCATGATTTCGGGCTACCAGAAAACACTGGCAGAGCTATATTATAAAGCCGGAACAATCCAGGCTTTTTAGTGTTTAGTTCTTGCTGCTGAATAAATATTCTATATTTAATTTTTAGTAACCAAAACAGTCACTTATGGACAATAAGCCAAGTAATTTAGAACTTCACGATACCAGCCACATTAGCTACGAAAGCCTGTTGGAGGGTAACCAGAAATTTGTTGAAGAAGCACTTCAGGAAGATCCTCAGTTTTTTACAAAGCTGGCTAACGGCCAAACGCCTCCCGTATTATGGATTGGCTGTGCCGATAGCCGTGTACCTGCCGATAGAATTACCCGCACCAACCCCGGCGAAATATTTGTACACCGTAACATTGCCAACGTAGTTGTGCATACCGATCTTAACCTGCTATCGGTACTCGATTATGCAGTAAACGTGCTTAAAGTAAAACACGTAATTGTTGTTGGCCACTATGGCTGTGGTGGGGTGCAGGCTGCCATGGGTAACAAACAGTTTGGCTTAATTGACAACTGGTTGCGCGCCATTAAAGATGTTTACCAAAAACATGCGCCCGAGTTGGATGCCATAACCGACGAAAAAACAAAATTTGACCGCATGGTTGAGTTCAACGTGATAGAAGGTGTTAACAATCTATGCAAAACCACCATCGTGCAAGGTGCCTGGGCACGTAGCCAGGAACTGCACGTGCATGGTTGGGTATATGCACTTGATACCGGGCTTATTACCGATTTAAAGGTAAACGCAAGCGACAGCACGGGGATGGATTCCATCTATCAGTTCGAGAAAAAGAATTAGCAAAAAAGCAGGCCTAAAACGCCTGCTTTTTTTGTATCTAAATAAAACGTATCTTTGTGCTACCAATCCGCATAATTAATCGCGGGTTGCTAAACTCATCATAATACTGTGCAGTCCGTACAGCTTTACATATACGTTAGTTACATTACATGTTATTTCAAGATTTAAATTTAATTGAGCCTATCCTTAAAGCGCTAAAAACCGAGGGATATACTCAACCCACCCCTATACAGGAACAATCAATCCCTATCATATTAGATCGTAAAGATCTGTTAGGATGCGCGCAAACCGGTACTGGTAAAACTGCGGCATTTTCTATCCCCTTATTACAGATCCTTTACAATGAGCGTGCTCAGCATAAAGAGCAAAAAACTATTAAGGCACTTATTTTAACCCCAACCCGCGAACTGGCCATCCAGATCGATGAAAGTTTGGCAGCTTACGGCCGTCATACCGGTTTAAAGCATCTGGTAATTTTCGGTGGTGTATCGCAAAACCCTCAAACTGAAGCACTGCGCCGTGGTGTTGATATTTTGGTAGCTACCCCCGGTCGTTTGCTCGATTTGATGAACCAAAAATATGTTCACCTTGACCAGGTTAAGTTTTTGGTATTAGACGAGGCCGACCGTATGCTGGATATGGGCTTTGTGCACGATGTTAAAAAAGTAATTGCCAAAGTACCGCAAAAACGTCAAACGCTGTTCTTTTCGGCTACCATGCCTAAAGAAATCCAGCAACTGGCCGATACCATTTTGAACAAGCCCGAAAAGGTAGAAGTTACCCCGGTATCATCAACCGCCGAAACTATACAGCAGGAAATGTATTTTGTGGATAAAGGCGAAAAGAGAAATCTGCTGACCCACATTCTGAAAGATAAAAACATTAAAACTGCCCTGGTATTTACCCGTACCAAGCATGGTGCCGATAAGGTGGTTAAAGACCTCATCCGCGAAGGCATCACTGCCGAAGCTATACACGGTAATAAATCGCAAAATGCACGTCAGCGTGCTTTAAGCAACTTTAAGAACCGTACTACCCGTATATTGGTAGCTACCGATATTGCCGCCCGTGGTATTGATGTGGATGATTTGACTCACGTAATTAACTACGAGTTACCTAACGTGCCCGAAACCTACGTACACCGTATTGGCCGTACAGGCCGCGCTGGTGCCAGCGGCATTGCGTTTTCGTTTTGCGACCATGAGGAAAGAGAGTTTTTGAAGGATATTCAGAAATTGATCGCTGTTTCCATTCCGGTAAACGATGCGCATCCTTACCCCATGAAGCAGATGAACAGCGTTGACCGTATTAAGGAAGAAATGAAAAACCAAGGTAGCGGTGGTAGTCGTAATGGCCGTTCGAGTGATGGCAGTCGCAATAGCGGCGGCGGCAACAGGCGCAGCTTTGGCGGTGGTAGTGGTGGCGGCGGTAACCGCAGGTCATCAGGCTCGGGCAAACCGGCCCCAAAAAGTTAATTTGAGACTTTGTCAAATTCAATAATTCCGCATACATTTATGATGAATTTCAAATCAGTTCCGAATATGAAACGCGCCGTAGACTTGCTTAAGAATAAGTTTTTCCTGGTAACCGTAGTATTTATTGTCTGGATGTTGTTTTTCGACAAAAATGATCTGTACAGCCAGTATGAGCAGCGCCAGCAATTGAACAAGCTGGAGCAGGAACGCGACTTTTACACCAAAGAAACTGCCCAGGTAAGCAAAGAACTTGACGAATTGACTTCCAATCCGGCCAAACTCGAAAAATTTGCCCGTGAAAGATACCTCATGAAAAAAGCAAACGAGGATGTGTTCGTGATTGTTAAAGAAAAGAAAAAAGAAGAATAAAATACAGAAAGCCGGTTCACATGAATCGGCTTTCTGTATTTTTAAGCTTCTATACGTCATTGCGAGGTACGAAGCAATCCCTGCGTAGAAAAGTCGACGGCTTACCTATCTTGAAGAGATTGCTTCGTACCTCGCAATGACGTTTTTGGTTTAAAAGTTATCAATTTTCAATTCAAATCGCCCATTCAGGCGTCCACGCCTGAATGCTTTTTGGGCAAGCGTCTACGCTTGCGAAACTGATTGCGGTAACGTAAGCGTGGACGCTTACACCAGAATACGTACAGGCGTGGACGCCTGTACGGGCGGTATAAAGTTATTCTAAGACAAAGAGCACTACCCAAATTCTTTTTTCCGCGGCATCAGTGTTTTGCGGTTAGCACAAGCCCTAATAGAACCACAGCATCAAGTAGCAAATAAACGTAGCCGCAAGTTTATTCACAATTATTTGTTTTTGGTGTTCATGAGATCGCTTCGCTAAGTTTCTTTTGGTTACTTTTCTTTTGTATAAAAGAAAAGTAGCATCCACTGCCGTGAGGCAAAGCACGTCCCAATCCTAAAAGGGCACAGACTAATTTGAAAGTACAAACTTGGCATTTGCCGCTTTGCTAAGTCTTCGACTAGCTCAGACTGACACGGTTAGCTACTTTTACTTTCGCATGTGTCATGCTGAACTTGTCGAAGCATTCGCCGCTTAACCAGTTCTTCCAAATACTGACAACGGAGTTTTATATCACCCCATACAAACTACCACCCTTTTCACCCATTTTATCCACAAACTTCTCCACCGCCGGGTCTTTAACCAATTCAGGCGCATGGTGCGGTTTTTTACGGGCGTTAATAATGAGCGGACCATGGCAGCCCCAGTGCTTGTGCTCGGTAAAGCTGCGGATGCCGTAAATATCATGCGATGGATTGCTGCGGGTAAAGGTTACCCAAACCAGGTTATTGATGGTTTGCGCAGTAAAACCTGCATCATCGCACAACACCATTAGCGGTAGCCCGGTAAGGTCGGTATCTTTTACATAATCATCCAGCATAATCAGAGCATCGGCAATGTCATCTTCATGAATAAACTGCGGAATCTCAACAGCCAATACACCCGGCATTGCCATTTTAAAGATGTTGAATGGGCGTGGTAAGCTAAAATTGGCCGGTAACTCGGTCCATAATTCGCGTTTATTTTCGCCTGCCACAGCTATGGCTACTTTGCTGCCGCTGTTTAAGCTGCTGCCGCTGTAATCTAAAGTATCAATGGTAGTGCGGGTGTAGAAGTGCAGGTCGCGGGTTAAGTCAACACGTTCCAGCACGTGCTTTAAAAATGCTTCAATATTATTAATGTTTAAGGCAGGGTCGTCTTCTTTGGCTGCAATAAACAAGTACTTAGCTAAGCTAAGCTGGTTTTTGCCTAAAATATGATTGGCAATGGTGAGTATCTCTTGCGGGCGGCGTTCTTTTAAATACGGGGTATAACGTTCGCTGCCTATGGCAAACAATAACGGGTGCACACCGGCCGCATCAACGGCATTAACGGCATGTAAGCCCGGTATTTCTGAGGGCAGGGCGGAGCCTGTAATGTCGTGGATCAATGCGCCAAAGCTGGTATCCTCTTGCGGCGGGCGGCCCACCACCGTGAACGACCATACGGCATCTTTACGGTGATACACGTTATGCACCTTCATGAGCGGGAAAGGGTGCTGCAAACTGTAATAACCCAAATGGTCGCCAAAGGGGCCTTCGGGCTTATTTTCGTGCGGCATTACGGTGCCGGTAATTACAAAATCTGCATCGGCCGATATGCAAAAGCCTTCGGCATCATAAAAATAACGGAACCGGCGGTTGCCCAAAGCCCCGGCAAAGGTCATTTCTGAAAGACCTTCGGGCAGCGGCATTACGGCTGCTACCGGGTGCGATGGCGGGCCACCAACAAATATGCTCACTTTAAGGGGCTGCCCTTTGGCATTAGCTTTAGTTTGATGCACGCCAATGCCTCTATGGAGCTGGTAGTGCAATCCAATTTCCTGGTCCATTACATACTCATTGCCACCCAGTTGAATGCGGTACATGCCCAGGTTGGCGTTCATGATGCCCGGCTTGTCGGCGTCTTCGGTATACACTTGCGGCATGGTCACAAAGGGGCCGCCATCCATAGGCCAGTTTACCACCTGGGGCAGGGCGCTTATTTGCGTGCGGCCAAAATTGATTGGGGCGCTTTTGCCGGTTTTCATGGGCAGGGCCGAGAGGGCCGTAAGGGCTACATTAGCATAACTAAAAGGCCGTTTAAGCGCTTTCATGGGGTCGGTTTTTAAATCAACCAGGGTCTTGATCTTGTCAAGTGTATCCCTGAAAATAAAACGTGACCTATCCAGTGTACCAAACAGGTTACTCACCGCCGGGAACTGGCTTCCTTTTACATTCTCAAATAAAATAGCCGGACCTTCATTTTCATACACGCGGAGGTGTATGGCGGCCATTTGCAAATAAGGGTCTACTTCCTCTTTAATGCGTATGAGGCGGCCATGTTTTTCAAGATCGGCAATGCAAGATTGTAAGCTACGGTAACCCATGAATGGTAGATGCTAATTAGACTTCAAAAGTACTCAAATTTAAGTTTATGGAATGCTCATTTCATTATTGGCATGTAATATGTATTGCTAAAAGAAAATAATTTTACGCTATGGAAAATACAGCAACGAGGTTAAGTGCAGAGAAAGATTTTTCTGTACCCGTAATAGAATTATATAAGGCGTGGATAACGCCTGATGATTTGAAGCAATGGTGGCATCCGTCGGAGCATAAGCTTACTAACGTAGAGCTTGATGTAAAAGAAGGCGGTAAATTTAAATATGAGTTTGAAGCCGGCGATGGTAAGACCGCGCTGGTAATAACCGGCGAATACCACGAGGTTAAAGATAACGAACGCCTGGCCTATAGCTGGAACTGGACCGTACCCGAGGGTGTGGTTAAACCAAGCGAGCATGAACTCACCATTATGTTTGTTGCCGATGGCGAGGGCAGTAAGCTAAAAGTAGTACAGGAAAACTTTTTAGATGACGAGTCGATAAACCCTCACCAGGAAGGCTGGGAAAAGGCTTTGAACGATTTGCATGAATATTTGAGCAAATAATAGATACAGGTACAAACAGTGCCTGATATTGTAAACGCCGTAAGGGGTAACTATTTCGTTAACATAATTAGTTACCCCTTACGGCGTTTACATTAACACCTTTTCCACGACTTCATTTTTTATAAAACTACCGCATCCAAAAGATATTTGAATAATTTAGCGCCTTAAACAAAAGAGGGCCTATGTCGGTAGCTGTACTTACACTAATTGTTTTGGCGGGTTCGTACGTAGCAGGGCTGGTAGGCTCGTTAACCGGCCTGGGCGGTGGAGTGGTAATTATACCGCTGCTTACCTTGCTGCTCAACGTTAACATTCATTATGCCATTGGCGCATCCCTGATCTCAGTTATTGCTACTTCCTCAGGTTCGGCAGCAGCTTATGTTAAAGAAGGTATTACCAATATTCGTTTAGGCATGTTCCTCGAAATTGCCACCACCATTGGCGCCATGGCCGGTGCCATGCTGGCTTTGCATATTCAAACCAGTGTAATAGCAGTTATCTTCGGTGTCATTCTTATCTTTTCGGCCTTCATGTCGTTAAAACCTAAAAAGGAACAGATTCATCCACCCAAAAGCCAATGGGCCGAAAAACTGAAGCTTAACAGTAGCTACCCGGTAAACGATCAAACCGTAAGTTATGGTGTGCAAAACGTAGGCGGCGGCTTTTTCATGATGCTGTTTGCCGGCGTTATATCGGGCTTGCTGGGCATAGGCTCGGGCGCGTTAAAAGTGGTAGCTATGGATGGTATTATGCGCATCCCTTTCAAGGTATCTACCACCACGAGTAACTTCATGATAGGCGTAACGGCCGCGGCCAGCGCTGTGGTTTACCTGCAACGCGGCTATATAGACCCGGGTTTATCTATGCCGGTGGTGATAGGGGTGTTGCTGGGTGCACTCACCGGTTCAAAAATTTTGGTAAAAGCTTCCTCGTCAAAAGGCTTGCGTTGGGTGTTTGCAGTTATCGTCACTTTTTTGGCAGGGCAAATGATCTATAACGGGTTAAATCATAGGATATAGCCCCACCCAACCCTCCCCGGGAGGGAGGGCTTTTGAACAGCAGCGGGGTTAATTCAAAGTTGTATTATTATAAATTATAAAAATAAAAATAAGCCCTCCCTTCCCGGGGAGGGTTGGGGAGGGGCTTTATGAAAAAGATCAGCGACTTAGACATACAGCAAATCATAGGCTGGGTACTGCGCTTAGGGGTCATCATCTCTATGTCGGTTGTTTTTATTGGCGGATGCTTTTACTGGTACCGCCATAGCGGCGAAACCGCCAGTTACAGCAAGTTTGTAGGCGTACCCGATTTTGTGCACAGTCCCTCGGGTATATGGAACGGCATACTCACCCTGCGCGGCCGCGCCATTATACAAGCTGGCATTATATTACTCATTGCCACCCCTGTAATCAGGGTACTATTCTCATTAATTGGTTTTTTATTAGAAAAAGACTGGCTTTATACGGCAATTAGTCTGTTGGTATTAGGCATTATCATAGCAAGTGCTTTAACAGGGCATGCAGGATAAGCCCCTCCCAAACCCTCCCCGGGTGGGAGGGCTTTCCCGGTCATGTGTCAATTGCGAGCGATGGCGTGGCAATCTATTTAAGCTTAGTCGCCTGTCGTTGGAGATTGCAACGTCGCTATCGCTCCTATGACATGTAGTTAAGTTTTTTTAAAGCCCTCCCTTCCGGGGAGGGTTGGGAGGGGCTTCTATATTTCGTTATATTTGCAACCGAAATAATTTAGAATGAAACGAATACTCGCTATATTAACCTTGCTCATAAGTTTTAGTAGTGCTTTTGCACAGGCGTCAGAACCTGCGGCTTACCACCAGGCGCTAAACAAATTTATGTTTTACTACAACCGTAACCAAGCCGATAGTGTGTTTGGTATGTTTGCCCCCGAAGTGAAAACACAAATGCCGCTGCAAAAGAACCGCGAAATGCTGGGGCAGTTGCAAACCCAGCTGGGTGGTTTGCAAAAGGCAACTTATCAAAGCATGGAAAGCAGTGTGGCCACTTATAAGGCCGATTTTCAAAAGTCGAGCCTGGCCATGAAGATCAGCTTAAACGCGGGCGGCAAGATCAGTGGTTTGCTTTTCGATAACTTGAAAGCTGATGCGCAACCTGCTACGGCCACGGCCGACGCTTCTACCAACGAAACCCCTTTTGAGTTAAAAACCCTATCCGGCGTTATTCGGGGTACCTTGGCATTGCCCGCACAAGCCGGCGGTAAAGTGCCCATCGTGCTCATTATTGCATCGTCTGGCCCAACCGACAGGGACGGTAATAAGCCCAAATTAAATCAGCGCCCCGATACATACAAGCTACTGGCGGCAGCCCTGGCTAAAAATGGCATTGCCTCCTTACGTTACGATAAACGCCTGGTAGGCGAAACGGTAAATGCCGCCCGAGAATCAAAACTGCGCTTTGATGATTACGTGGATGATGCCGTAGCACTGACTACCCAGTTGCACGATGATGAGCGTTTTTCTAAAGTGATTATTTTAGGCCACAGCGAAGGATCGCTGGTGGGTATGTTGGCCTCGGCCGGTCAGCCGGTTAACGGCTTTATTTCGGTGGAAGGCGAAAGCCAGACCGGCGATAAGATCATGACCGAGCAACTGAAATCTCAGCCCGAATACATTACCAAAGGCTTTAAAACCATTACCGATAGCATGCGCCGCGGAAAAACTTACGACAAGGTAGACCCTGCCTTGTACAGCGTGGCCCGGGTAAGCGTGCAGCCTTACCTCATGAGTTGGATGCGTTTTGACCCCATGAAGGAGATCAAGAAACTGAAAATACCCGTACTCATTATCCAGGGCACTAACGACGTGCAAGTGAGCATAGCTGATGCAGAGAAGTTGAAGAAAGTGAAATCGGACGCCAGGTTGGTAACCATCACTGGTATGAACTATGTGCTCAAAGAAGCACCGGCAGCCACGGCGGCCAACATGGCTACCTACAACCAGCCCAACCTTCCCATTAAACCCGAACTTACTACCGCCGTGGTAGACTTCATCAAGAGTTTAAAATAGCAAAAAACTTAATCAAAAAAAGGACACTCAATAGGTGTCCTTTTTTACTTTCAAGATTTTGGTTCGCTATAAATTTTTACCGCCGGAACTGACAAATTAACTCCAAAAATTTGACGTAAAGTTCATTTCTAATTTTTTGAGGTTTTTTGTGCTTTTTTATAATTTACAGGAACTTTCCTGAAATTTCAGGAATTTTTCCAACTGCCCAGTAATCGCCTTAATACAATGATCTCGGCCACATGATAAGCCGTATGATCGGCCGCCTGCAGGGCTTCGCGTAGCAGGGTTTGGCCTTCGCCATGTGGTATGGGCGTATACAAATCACCGGTTTTTACCAGCCCGATCAGTTCATTTAAATCATTTTTAATTTGTTGAATGGCTGCGTTCCAGGCCGCTTCGTTAGGTGGTGTCGGTTCTTTAGGCCAGTATTCATCCGGCCATTTAGGCGATTGGTGGCTGGCATCCTTGCTAAACTCCAGCATATCCCATTGTGCAATGCGGATGTGCTCCACCAGTTGCCATATGCTGTACGGCAGGTCGTAGGGGCGTTCGCCCCGTTGGTTGGCAGGCAGGCCATTCAGGGCATCGTCAAGTTTTGCATGAGCATTACCACCGTTCAGGAGGTGGGTTATTTCGTCGGTTAGTATCTGATTATTGTTGGGCATAATTATCTTTTATTGAGTAACAGTTCAAGTGTCGCTTGGTTCCATATATTGCAGATAATTACTATTTATGAGGGTAATTTTGTAGGTTTATAGCATCTACATCAAGCATCTTAACACGTGATCAATAAAATATTATCAGCTATAGTTGTACTGGCCCTCTTCCTTATTGCCTGTAAAAAGGATGGCGGCGGCATGGCCGAAATGAATAAGGACGAGGCAGCATTTACCGGCTATACCAACCATTTCCTGGAAGCGCTTTGGAAACTTGAACCCGACCGTGCCACGCAAACCGGTTATCATCAGTATGATAGCTTGCTGCTGGTGCCTTCCGAATCGCAGCGTCAAAAGATGATCAGCTTTACGAAGGTTGAAACAGATTCGCTGCTTCATTACGATCCTAATATTCTTTCAGATAGTAAAAAGATTGATTACCAGCTTATCCAGAATGAGTTGCAGGAAATGCAGTGGAACCTGCAAACCCTCAAGGCCTGGGAGTGGAACCCTAATACTTACAACGTAATAGGCACTTTTGCCTACATTTTGAATGAACATTACGCCCCCTTAGATAAGCGCCTGCGGAACTTCTACGAAAAGATGAATAACATACCTGCCTACTATAAAGAAGCGCAGAAGCAGGTCAAAAATCCGGTCCCCGAACTCACGAGCCTTACTATCGATCAGTTGAATGGCGGTTTGGGCGTATTTGATAAAGATTTTGAAGACTCACTCAAGAAAAGCAAGATACCGGCAGCCACACAGAAACTTATGCTTGTACGTGCCAAATTATCGGTTGATGCGATCAAGGGTTTCACTGCTTTTTTAACCAACATTAAAAGTACTAAACCAAGGAGTTTCCGCTTAGGACAGGAATTGTACCAGGATAAATTTAAGTATCAGATACAGCCGGCATTTACGGCACAACAAGTGTTTAATGCAGCAACCGAACGTAAAAAGTTTTTGCACCAGGAGATGGGAAAGCTTAGCAAGCAGCTATGGCCCAAGTACTTTGGTAAGCAACCTATGCCTAAAGATTCGTTAGAGTTGATCGGTAAAATAATAGACACCTTATCTACAAAACATGTTAAACCCGAAGAGTTTCAACCGGCTATTGAGAAGCTGATACCTAAGTTAACTGAGTTTGTAAAAGCTAAAGATCTGCTGACCCAGGATGCAAGCAAACCCTTAATAGTGCGTAAGGAACCTGCCTACATGGCGGGCGTAGCAGGAGCATCGGTAAGTTCGCCGGGACCATATGACAAGGGTGGCAATACCTATTTTAACGTAGGCAGTTTAGCTGGCTGGGCACCAGAACGTGCGGAGAGTTACCTGCGGGAATATAATCAGTACCTGCTGCAGATCTTATGCATTCATGAGGCTATACCGGGGCATTATACGCAGTTAGTTTATTCCAACAAAACGCCAAGTCTTATTAAATCGGTGTTACAAAATGGGGCAATGATAGAGGGCTGGGCCGTTTACAGTGAAGAGATGATGCTGGATGCCGGTTACGGCAACAATGAGCCCGAAATGCGCCTCATGTGGTATAAATGGAACCTGCGCTCGGTGTGCAATACCATACTCGATTATAGCGTGCATTGCAATAATATGAGTAAGGAACAAGCCATTAAGTTGCTTACCCGCGAAGCTTTTCAACAACAAGCCGAAGCCGAAGGAAAGTGGAAACGTGTGAGTGTAAGCAGTGTACAGCTTACCAGCTATTATACAGGTTATAAAGAGATAGTAGACCTGCGCGATGCTTACAAAAAGAAGATGGGCGACAAGTATTCGGTGAAGGAATTTAACGAGAAATTTTTGAGTTATGGCAGTGCCCCTGTTAAGTTTATTAAAGAGCTAATGTTGGGGAAATCAGCTAAAAAGTAACTTTAGAAATTCTACGGATTTCTATCATAAATCTTCATGTTTCTTCACAAAATTACATATTTACTCATTGGTAACAGATGGTTCACGGACCGGGTAAATATGGGTTGGACCAACCTTCGAAGAGAGTGATTTTTTAGTTATTTCACTGTTCAATCAAAGTGACGGTTGTTACCTGATCTTGCGTTTAGTGGTTACCTTTGTCAAGCTTAACAATCCTCCTCATGATCAAATGGCTTAAACGTATTGGTGTGGTTGGTTTTCTGTTCTTTTTGGTTAAAGGGCTGGTATGGCTATATGTGATATTTTTTATTCGTTCTTGCAGCCAGCAGCAAAAAGAAAAGGCCGGAAATAGTTCCCGGCCTTCATCTTCTATATCTATTTCATATACTTATCGCGGATAGCTTTAAACTCCGAGCCTGCTTTCCATTTAGGCCATAAGGTGCTGGAGTAAGCCAGTTTTTTACCAACCGAAAACAACAATTGCAGATCTTGTAGGGTGCCGGTTACATTCCATGTGGCGGCGTTGTATTCATCGCCCGGTTTGTGGTATATGTTTGTGGTAAAGTCATCCTGTAGCTGTCGGCCGTAGGCCTTACCTTTTCCGGGAATGTCTATGCCGGTTTCTATATACAGGGCGGGGATGCCTATTTTAGCAAAGTTGAAATGATCCGACCTGAAATATAGGCCTTTCGATGGATCCGGCTCTGGAGCTACATAGCGGCCCTGTTGCTTGGCGGCATCCTTCAGGTAATCTTCCAGTTCCGATTGTCCTGCGCCTATTAAAGATACATCCATGGTTTTACCGTAGGGAAACAGCATATCCATGTTAATATCGGCCACGGTTTTTTCTTTCGGAAATACCGGGTTTTCGGCATAATAGGCCGAACCCCACAAGCCCTGCTCTTCGGCCGTTACCGAAAGGAAGATGATCGTACGATCGGGCTTGGTCTTCATGGATTTGAAGCCTTTAGCCAAGGTGAGCAACGCGGCTGTGCCCGTGGCGTTGTCGCCTGCACCATTGTAGATGCTGTCGCCTTTGGCATCGGGCTTGCCTATGCCCAGGTGATCCCAGTGTGCAGAGTAAATAATGCACTCGTCGGGCTTTTTACTGCCCGGTATTTTGGCTATCACGTTGTGCGATTCCTTGTACTCGGTAGCCACCGTTAAAGATGTGCTCAGTTTAAGCGGCGAAGGTTTGGCTTTAAAGTCGGTACGCAGGGCTTGCGCTAACAAGGCCTTGTAATTAGTACCCGCGGCCTGTAAGATATGCTCTGTGGCGGGCAGGGTTAGCCAGCCTTCAATAGCACATTTATAGCTTTCGTGTCCGCGCGGGTCAAGGTAAAGTTTGGTTGCTTTCCAGCTGTTTTGCACCACGCCGAAGCCATAGGCAGCCGGGCCGGTATCATGTACAATTAAGCAGCCTTTTGCACCATGGCGGGCAGCTTCATCATACTTATAGGTCCAGCGGCCATAGTAGGTCATGGTTTTACCTTTAAACTGTTGGGCATCATAATACCCCGGGTCGTTCACCAGTACTACTACCACTTTGCCTTTTACGTCAAGCCCGGCATAATCGTCGTGGTTAAACTCGGGTGCGGTAATACCAAAACCGGCAAATACCAGTTCCTCATTGTTAAGGTTAATAGATGGTGCAGTTTGGCGTGTCCACAATACATAATCTTTCAAGCCTTCCAGTTCAAAATTACTGTCGGGCCCTGTAATGGCCATATTAGCAGCAGGGTTAGTAGTGATAGCCACCATGGGTACCGGCTGAAAGTAGCTGCCCTTATTACCAGGCTGCAAGCCGAGGGCCTTAAATTGCTGTTCTAAGTAGTTAATGGTTTTGGTTTCGCTGCGGGTAAAAGGCTTGCGGCCTTCAAAAGCATCAGACGCTAAAGTTTTTACGTAACCTGTATAGCTGGCTGCACTTAAGTTACCTGTTTGGGCCGATGCCGTTAGCGCAGTACAAAGGCTTAACCCGCTAAGCAGGACTTGAAATTTTTTAGAGCGCATAAAAAAGCAGTGTATGGATTAAATACACTGCCCAAAATAACTATTTTCAGTAGAATGTGTGCGTTAAAATTCGGTAATGGTTACGTTACAAACTTTGCTCGCTTATAAAGTACGGGTAAGCAGCACGCAAAGTTTTGCCTACTTGCTGTCTTTTGAATTGGCTTTAAGCATAACCCTTCCTTTTTTGGTTAAGGTACAAACCGGAACTTTTTCGGTTGCATCAATGTCTATAAGGTTATACTTTTTGAGGTCTTGCAAGTCATCTTTACTTATACCTGCTGCTGTTTGGGTATCGGCAATTGTTTTAAGCGCAGCAACTACTTCTTCATGTTTCATAGTACAAATGTAGGCATTTCAGTTTTGCCTGTGCATGAGCGCATATATTATTAAATACGCGGTCAGCGTTCAACTCTAAATGAATGGCATTACTCAAAAGTTAAAATTCGGCTTTGTGCTGCCCGGAGTTTTATAAATGAATAATGTTATTTAGCTTAAGCCCTTTATTTGAACCTTATGACAAAAAGACTTTTATTGCTCTTTAGCCTGCTTTTGCTTTTAGCTACAGGTCTGCAGGCGCAAAGCAAACTGCCTGCTAATATGTTTTTGCGCAAGTTGCCCAATGGACTTGATGTATTGGTGGTAGAAGATAATAGCGTGCCCCTGGCCACCGTTATGATTACCAGTAAAAACGGTTCTTACACCGAAACGCCGGCCTTCAACGGGCTAAGCCATTTGTATGAGCACATGTTTTTTAAAGCTAATAAAGATTATAAAAGCCAGGAAGAATTCATGGATCGCGTAAGCGAACTGGGTATAGATTTTAATGGTTCTACCACGTTTGAAAACGTAGATTACTTTTTTACCCTGCCCAAGTTTAATTTGAAGGATGGTTTGAAGTTCATGAACTCTGCCATCCGTTATCCTAAGTTTGATGCCAAGGAAATGGCCCGCGAGAATATTGTGGTAGATGGGGAGTTTCAGCGTCAGGAATCAAGCCCGGGTTATGCGTTGAGCGAGGCTATGGATCGCCATTTGTGGGGCGATCTGTACAGCCGCAAGAATCCTATTGGTAACCATAATGTGATCCGCAATGCCGTACCTGCGCAAATGGATTCTATCAAGAACAAATATTATTATCCTAACAATTGCCTGCTTACCGTAGCCGGCGATGTACTGCATGAAGATGTTTTTAAGCAGGTGACCGCTATTTATGGCAGCTGGAAATCGTCGGACTTTGATCCGTTTAAAAAATGGCCTATCCCGGAGATTAAGCCGTTGCAAAAGATTGATAACTTCTTTGTGGTATCTAACCTTACCCAGGTACCGGTACTCGAAATTACCTGGATAGGGCCCGATACCCGCACCGATATTCCGGCCACTTATGCTGCCGACGTATTTTCATATATCTTGAATCAAAACTCATCGCGGTTGAGCCAGTCGCTCGTGCAATCGGGCCTGGCATTACAGGCCAATATTGGTTATTTAACGTTGAGCCATTCGGGGCCTATTACGCTGTTTGTGGTGCCTAATCCTTCAAAAATAAGCGAGTGTCTGGCCGAGGTAAAAAGGCAGATAGCCTTGTTTGATGCCGACGATTATGTAAGCAACGAGCAAATTGAAACCGCTAAACTCAAATTAGGCATCAGGCAAACGGAAGAGGCCGAGGTAACTACCGATTTTGTGAAAACACTTTCGTTTTGGTGGGCATCTGCTTCCATTGATTATTTTACCACTTACCAGGAAAACCTGAAAAAAGTTAGCCGGGCCAATTTGCAGGAGTATGTGCGCAAGTACATCAAGAACAAACCTTATTGCGCAGGCTTACTGGTTAACCCACAATTACGTTCACAGGTACCGGCCGAATTTGTAGCTTCTAAATAATTTAAATTCCATGAAAAAAATCATTGCTACCCTAATTATAGCGGCCACCTGCATACTGCCTGTTTTAGCCCAAACTACCGAAAGTGTAAGTACTTTAACCACTACCTCGTTTGAGGTAAACGGCTTAAAGGTGATATTTAAACCCACCGTCAAAGAAGTGATCAGCGTGCGTATGTATTACCGTGGCGGCAATACCAATTACCCCGCCGGCCAGGCAGGTATAGAAAACTTTGCCCTGAAAGCCACTACAGAGTGTGGTGTAAAAAAGTATGGTGCCAACACGTTTAAAGACATGGCCGATAACTACAACATTAATATTGGTGGTTCATCAACTTACGATTATGGCAATATTAGCCTCAACTGTGTAGCCAAATACTTTGACCTTGGATGGGACCTGTTCTCGCGCGCCGTTACCGAACCTTCGTTTGAAGCCGGCGAGGTAGAACTGCTTAAAGCCAAACTGCTGGCCGCTATTGGCAGCAGCGCTACCAACCCCGACGATCGTATTGAAAAGCTGGCCATGAAAGGTGCTTTTGAAGGCACACCTTACGCTTATGATCCCGATGGTACCGAAGAAGCAGTATCGGCCTTGAACGCTGATGCCCTGAGAGCGTACTATTATAAACTGCTGAATAAAAAACGCATGTTTTTAGTGGTAGCCGGTAAAATTACCCGTGAGCAGTTGGAGCAAAAAGTGAAAGCTGCCTTTGCCAACCTGCCCGAAGCTCCATACCAGCCGGCCGCATACCAGGCACCCCAATGGGAAGGGCAAAAAATACTGGCCGAAAAGCGCGACATCGCCACCAACTATTTAAACGCTATGATGAATGCACCGGTAATGAGCAGCCCCGATTATGTGCCGTTTCGTATGGGAATTAACGGGTTGAGTGGTGTTCTTTTTTCGCAATTGCGTACTAAGTACAACCTGTCGTACGCACCGGGTGCATATTCTGTAATGCAGCAAATGCCTTATGCTATGATGTATGTAAGTACTACAAACCCAAAAGAAGCCGCCAAAATAATGCTCAACTGTATTGATCGTATTAAAAATTCTACGCTTACCAATGCCGGCCTGCGCGATATGAAAAGTGGTTACATTACCTCCAACTATATGAAACAGCAAAGCTCAGAAGCGGTAACCGGCAACCTGGGCACTGCTGAAGTTATGGGCGATTATATGTATGCCGAACGCATGCCCGATTTGATCAACAACGTAACGCCGGCCCAAATTAACCAGGCACTCAATAAATACATTAAAGGTTTACGCTGGAGCTACCTGGGTACCGAAAAAGATGCTGTTGGCTTGTTACAGGATTAATAGTGTTAAAATTGACTGCTCCTGCATTTAGTTCCGAAGAGCGGCGGTTGAAGATATGGCATGGTGCTTAATATGGTGAGAGTGATGTGTACGATAGGCATATAATGGCAGCACTACAACGCACACCAGTAAACCCAGGCTATAAAAAATAATTGTAAGGGCACCCTAAACCAAAGGTAATTTAGGCCGCTGCCCATATAATTTGCTTTTTCCAGGTTAATATGCTGCCTGGCGGCTATGATATTTGCCGGGAGAATGATTATAAAGAACAGGATGAGCAAAATGCCCGTTACAAGTCTTGTGGCCGGTAGCAGTAAGCCGGCCGCTGCCAATAGCTCTACAACACCGGTAAAGTACACCATGGTTTTTTTATAAGGAATAATACTGGGTATCATCAGCATCATGCCGCGCCAAAACACCCAATGAGCTACCGATGTAAAGGCCATCATGGCGGCCATGGCCACGCAGCCGCTCTGCCTCAAGTTTGCAGTACTCCAGCCTGTATAATAATATGTGAATAAACAACTTAGCCCAAAAACGCTTAAAAGCACCAGTAATGGTTTCATGGCGTAAAATTAGAAGTGATTAATCAGAATTAATATTTTTTTAGATAAGTGGTAGTAAACCATCATTGAACCGGTTTATTTGACGGATAAATTTTGTTTCAGGACAAATATTATTTAAACATAGCCCCCGTACACCTGTATAATTTGAAGTATTGGAGTGGATAAAAAACATATTACGCTTCAACTGTTATTAATTACACACCATAAAACCTTAAAATATGGATATTACAAGAATACTGATAGGTATTGACGACAGCAAGTATGCCGATCATGCCGCACAATATGGTTTCGACCTGGCCCGTAAACTAAATGCCTCGGTGGGTATAGTAAGTATTGTGGAGCCTATCCCCGCTGCAGTTACGCCAATAAATGATACCGGTTTTGGGATGCCCTTTGAAGGTGCTGCCGATATTAACAGTGTTGAACTGATGGAAACCCAAAACCAAGCTGCCGATAGCCTGCTTAACCGCATCATTGCTAAATATGGCACCGATATGGAGGTTACCCAATATACCGATTATGGTTCGAGTGCCGATGGTATTATTAATTGCAGCGCCACTTTTGGTGCTAACCTTATCATTATTGGCACCCACAAACGCAGTGGTTTCGACCGCTTGCTAATGGGCAGCGTAGCCGAAGATGTGGTACGTCATGCTGATGTACCGGTTATGGTTGTGCCCCTGAAAGAAGAGGAATAGTCAAATATTAGAAGTCATCTCGAACGATAGTGAGAGATCTTGTTGGATATTGTAATTAACCATGTTGTAGGAGTAACATGGTTTTTCGTTAATACTTGATATGACATGATCTAAAATAATCAGGCGCTTCTGAAAAGAAGCGCCTGATTATTTTTTATACTCCCACTTTTGGGGAATGTGGTCATTTACACCATGTAATTCCAGTCGTGTGTGTCTTCCGTACGGCCATAACGAATGTCGTTCAGGGTATTGAACACACGGTTAGAAAACTCGCGGGTGGCAGGGTCGCTTAGCGGGTACTCTTCACCTTCGTAATTTAACGAACCTACCGGGGCAATAGTGGCAGCGGTACCGGCACCAAAGGCATCGGTTAGTTTGCCGTTTTTAGCGCCTTCCACAATTTCCGCAATAGAAATGCGGCGTTCTTCCACCGGGATGCCCCAGTCTTTAGCCATGGCTATTACGGTATCGCGCGTAACACCATCTAAAATAGTATCGCGGGTTGAGGGGGTTACTAACGTACCGTCGATAAAAAACATCACGTTGGCGGCACCCATTTCTTCGGCGTATAAATGCTCTTTAGCATCGGTCCATATCATTTGGTCAAAGCCTTCTTCAACGGCACGGCGGGTAGGCAGCATAGCACCTGCGTAGTTACCGGCTGCTTTGGCGTAACCAAAACCACCTTCGGCAGCGCGGGTAAACTTAGTTTCAAACTTAACACGCAACGGTTTAGTAAAGTAAGGCCCAACCGGGCAGGTAAGTATCATGAATTTGTACGTTTTTGATGGCACCACACCCAAAAACGGATCGGTAGCAAACATAAACGGACGAATGTATAAAGCGTGGTTTTCTGCTGTAGGTATCCAATTGCGCTCTACATCTACCAAAGCTGCAATGCTTTGAATAAACATCTCTTCGGGCAGTTCGGGCATGCAAAGGCGCTGTGCCGATTTATTAAAACGGGCTGCATTCTTGTCAGGGCGGAAAACCGATACCTGGCCATCCTGATGTTTATAAGCTTTCAGGCCTTCAAAAAACGCTTGTCCGTAGTGTAAAGACGAGATAGCAGGGCTCAGGCCAATTTCGCCATAAGGTACAATTTCAAAGTTCTTCCATTCGCCGTCGGCATAATCGGCCACCAGCATATGGTCGGTAAAAGTATGGCCAAACACCAGCTGGCTAAAATCTGTTTGTGCCAGGCGCGATTGTGCGGCTTTAGTTATCTTAATGTCAAGGGTTTCTGTGGTCATGGCCCGATGTATTTTAGTAAAGTTGCAATTTATGATTTTTTTAAGGGAATTGGATAGTGCATCAGAAAAAATAGAAAGGGGCTGCCAGTTTTCCAAGCATGAATATTTATAATTGCGTAAAATATTCTACTTATTTGGTAGTCTTTTTTTAATATTGATAAAAGCTTGATTAGCTGTTGGATTTAACGTTTTACAATATTAGATTTGTGAATACACGATTTACATACACTTAAAAATATATGAAAAAAGCAGTCTTTACATTATTGGCCGCCCTGCCTTTAGCCGCCATGGCCCAGGCCCCGACCGGAGCTTTCACCGTTAAAGGAAAAGTAGGTGCGGTAAGCACCCCTGCAATGGCTTACCTTGAGTACCGTAAAGATGGCAAAACCATTGATGATTCGGTTGCCATTAAAAATGGTGAATTTGAGTTTAAAGGCGAAACTGCTAAGATACCTTCCCAGGCTTACCTGATCATGAACAGGGCCGGTACCGGCATGAGCAAAGCCCGCGATTATCAGCAAATTTACCTGGAACCGGGTGTAATTACCGTTAAGAATGCGGTTGATTCTATGCAAACAGCTACGGTAGGAGGTACTCAAACCAATATAGAGAACGAAGCTTATAAACTGGCCAACAAGCCGGTGAACGATATTTATGCTGCCATGAGCGCCAAGCGTAAAGCGGCCACGCCAGCCCAGCGCGAATCGGCCGAGTTTAAGGCTGAGATGGATGCAATGGATAAGAAAGCTGACGAACTGTCTGACGGGATCAGCAAGAAGTTTGTTAAAGCCTATCCTAAATCATTGATCAGTTTAAACCTCATCCGTAACCTGGCCTACAGTACAGATTATGCCGAGATAGCACCGATATTTGCCGCCTTGTCGCCCACAATTAAAGATAGCGAAAGCGGTAAAAAGTTTGCTGCCCAACTGGCCGGTATGAAAAACGTAGCCATTGGCGCTACCGCTACTGATTTTGCCATGGCCGATACCAATGGCGTTATGGTGAAACTGTCATCGTTCAGAGGTAAATACCTGCTGGTTGATCTTTGGGCATCATGGTGCGGCCCTTGCCGCCAGGAAAATCCTAATGTGGTACGCACCTTTAACAAATACAAAGACCGCAACTTTACCATTTTAGGCGTATCGTTAGACCGCCCGGATGCCAAAGCCAAGTGGCTGGCCGCTATCCACAAAGATGGCTTGCAATGGACACAGGTATCTGACCTTAAATTTTGGGATAACGATTTGGCCAAACTGTACGGCGTACAAGCCATCCCCCAAAACTTCCTTTTAGACCCTAACGGTAAAGTGATAGCCAAAAACCTGCGCGGCGATGCGTTGGATGCCAAGCTGGCCGAAGTGTTGGCTAAGCAAGAAAAAGTGAAAGCTGAAGAATAACCGTTGAATTATCAATAATAATAAGACAGGCATTGCTTTAAAAAGTAATGCCTGTTTTGCTTTTATCTTAATTATGACTACTGTGAAATATATTTTACTGACCATAATCTTGTGGAGTGCTTATGCAATTATCTGTAATGCTGGTGTATTAACAGCAAACGAAGACACGGCACAGGTTAATACCATTCGTTCGTACATTGTTAAACATCCAAACGATGCCAAAAGCCTGAGGATGGTAAAAGGATTATCCTTTACGTACGATTATACAACCATAGAACCGTTATTTAAACTCTTGGGCAACAGCTTAAAGCAAAGTCCTGCCGGGTTGAAATTTGGCCGGCAACTGGAGGGAATGAAAAATGTAATTATTGGTAACACCATGCCTGATTTTACATCAACCGATGCCGATGGCCATCTATTGAGCTTAAGTCAGTTCCGGGGTAGTTATGTGCTGATTGACTTCTGGGCTTCCTGGTGTGTACCCTGTCGGCAAGCTAATCCGGCACTGGTGAAACTTTATAACAGGTTTAAATCTAAAAATCTGGTGATCGTTGGCGTATCGCTCGATAGAAAGAAGGAAGCCTGGTTGAGTGCTATTAAAGCTGATGGTTTAGCGTGGTATCAGGTGTCTGACCTGCAATATTGGGATAATCAAGTGGCTAAGCTTTACGGTATACAAGCCGTACCTCAAAGTTTCTTAGTTGACCCTGCTGGGAAGTTGATAGCCAAGAATTTGCGCGGCGATGCTTTGGATGTAAAACTCGCTGAGGTGTTAGTTAAAGATGAAAAGTGAGGTTTAAACAAAAAGAGCTGCATTAGCAGCTCTTTTTGTTTCCTATTGTTGCTTTATCAGTTACCCAATTGCTTCAACGCCATGTAAGCCATTAAACCAGTACTTACACCCAACGCACTTTCTTCCACATCAAAAGTTGGGGTGTGTACTGCTGATGTGATGCCACGGCTTTCATTGCGGGTACCCAGGCGGTAAAAGCAACTGTCGGCTACCTGCGAGTAATAGGCAAAATCTTCGGCTGCCATCCAGATGTCGAGGTCTAATACGTTCTCTTTCCCCAGGTAATCTTCGGCATGGCCACGTACGGAGGCGGTTAGTTTTTCTTCGTTGATGAGGAACGGATAGCCACGCACGATGTTGAAATCGCAGCTGCCACCCATGCTTTCGGCAATGCCTTCGGCCATTTTCTTCATGCGGATGTGTGCTTCGTTACGCCATTTCTCGTCCATAGTACGGAAAGTGCCTTCCAGGTAAACCTCGTTGGGGATAATGTTGGTAGCCCCATTGGCAATCACTTTACCAAACGATAATACAGACGGACTTTTAGGGTCGGCAAAGCGGCTTACTACCTGCTGCAGGGCTGTAAGCATATGGGCGGTAATAATAACCGGGTCGATATTTTGTTGTGGTTGCGCACCATGGCCGCCTTTACCTTTTACGGTTACATAAATCTCATCGGTGCTGGCCATATATTTACCGGCACGGAAACCTACCTTGCCGGCATCAATCAACGGCATTACGTGCTGGCCTAATACCGCATGGGGCTTAGGATTTTCTAACACGCCCTGCTGTATCATCAAATTTGCACCGCCGGGCAATTTCTCCTCGGCAGGCTGGAATATAAATTTAATAGTACCGGCAAACTGATCTTTCAAATTGCTTAGTATCGTAGCGGTACCCAATAATGAAGAAGTGTGCACATCATGACCACAAGCATGCATTACGCCAGGATTGGTCGATTTGTAAGGCACGTCGTTAGCTTCCAGAATAGGTAAGGCATCCATATCGGCACGAAGGGCAACTACCTGGTCGGATGGTTTGCTCCCTTTCAACAAGCCCACAATACCGTTATCGGCCATGCGGACATGAGGGATGTTCAGTTCATCTAACTTGGCTGCCACATAAGCCGAGGTGGCTACCTCGTTAAATGATAATTCGGGATGTGCATGCAAATGACGGCGGTTGGCCACTACATCGTTAAATACTTTTTGAGAAAGCTCTTGTATTTGTTCTTTGATCATTGCGGGGTGGTATTTGGATCGGCCAGTTTCGGCGGATTAATTCTTTCGGATATGATGAACAGGCTGGAAAATATGCCTTTAAGGTCTTGTATGAGTTTTGTAGCCTCCAGCCGACTACGAAAATCACCTGCTTTTACTTTAAAGTTGGGTTCCTTGTAATTGATGTAAGTCCGCAGCTCGGGATGCATTTGCAATAACCGGTTCTGCGCATTAAAAGCCTCCTTACGGTTAGGTCCGCTGTAAAACTGCACACGGTAACCGTATGCCGATATACTGCTGCTGGCTGTACGGCTTGAACCACCTTTGCCAACGGTATAGCGATGAGCAATGAGAGAATCTATGCGGGAATCCTTAATAATCTCTAAATGGCCGCGGGTGGGTGCAGTTTGGGCATGGCTAACCTGTATGCTGAAAAGTATCAACACATAAGTAATAAAAGTTAATTTAAAAAAAATGTCATGCTGAGCTTGTCGAAGCATTATGCGTTCGGCTAAGTCTTCCACAGGCTCAGACTGACCATATTTAGTGTTTTTGAACTTATGCATTACCTCTTATAACATCAATTGCGAGGTTCGAAGCAATATGCGCTTTTAAGGCTGTTTGCCTGCACATAGGATTGCTTCGTACCTCGCAATGATACGATTGTATTTATTTGATTAACTCCTTACGCGCCGTGGCAGTTTTTAAACTTTTTACCGCTACCGCAAGGGCAGGGGTCGTTACGGCCAATGCGTTGCTCGGCTTTAGCGGGCACTTGTTTTTGTGGTTCCTGATCCTCAAGCTGTATAACAGTGCCATCTGTATCAAGTTCAGGTTTGCTCATACGCATTTGGCGCATATCGGTCTTAGGCTCAGGACGGGCTTCGCGAATTTCTTCGGGAGCTTGCTGAACCGGAATACCACCTCTGAACAGGAAGCTCACCAATTCTTTATTTACCGTAGCCAGCATTTGGCGGAATAGTTGGAATGCTTCGAACTTATAAACCAACAGCGGATCTTTTTGCTCGTAAACGGCATTTTGTACCGATTGCTTCAACTCATCCATTTCACGCAAATGCTCTTTCCATGCATCGTCTATCAGGTACAAGGTTACGTTCTTCTCAAAAGACTTGAACACTTCCAAACCATGATTTTCAACTGCTTTTTTCAACGGAACGGCTACCTGTATACCGTGTACACCATCGGTAAATGGCACCACAATGTTTTCCACGTACTCGCCGCGGGTTTCGTATACATCTTTCAAAACAGGGTAAGCCTGCTCAGATATAGCTTCGGTTTTACGTTTGTAAAAGTCGGTTACTACGTTTGAGGTGCCTTCTATCAGGTTATTCAAATTAGCTGCGGCAAACTCTTCCTGGGTAATTTCCGGATCAACAGAGAACAAACGGATCATTTCCAGTTGGAAACCTTCATAGTTGTTAGCTTCTTTGTACTCAGTAACCACATCCTCAACCACATCGTAAATGGTGTTGCTGATGTCTACTTCCAAACGCTCGCCAAACAAGGCGTTTTTACGTTTAGCATAAACTACGGTACGCTGTGAGTTCATCACATCATCATACTCCAGCAAACGCTTACGTATACCAAAGTTGTTTTCTTCTACTTTCTTTTGCGCACGCTCAATAGATTTAGAGATCATAGAGTGCTGAATTACTTCGCCCTCTTCAATACCCATACGCACCATGAGGTTGGAGATACGCTCCGATCCGAATAAACGCATCAGGTTATCCTCCAACGATACAAAGAACTGTGAAGAACCCGGATCTCCCTGACGACCGGCACGACCACGCAACTGCCTGTCAACACGGCGAGATTCATGGCGTTCGGTACCTACAATGGCTAAACCACCCGATTCCTTAACACCTTTACCAAGCTTAATATCTGTACCACGACCGGCCATGTTGGTGGCTATAGTAACAGTACCTGCCTGACCAGCTTCGGCCACAATGTCGGCCTCTTTCTGGTGCATCTTAGCATTCAGTACGTTATGCTTGATGCCACGCAGTTTCAGCATACGGCTTAGTAACTCCGAAATTTCTACTGAGGTAGTACCTACCAGTACTGGTCTGCCGGCTTCGGTCAGTTTTACAATTTCTTCGGCTACGGCATTATATTTTTCGCGCATGGTGCGGTATACCAAATCCTGACGGTCATCGCGCTGGGCTTTTACGTTGGTTGGTATTTCTACCACATCCAGTTTGTAAATTTCCCAAAGCTCGCCGGCTTCAGTTACGGCAGTACCCGTCATACCGCAAAGCTTGTGGTACATACGGAAATAGTTTTGCAGCGTAATGGTGGCAAAGGTTTGGGTAGCATCTTCTACCTTCACATTTTCTTTAGCCTCAATAGCCTGGTGTAAACCATCAGAGTAACGGCGGCCATCTAATACACGGCCGGTTTGCTCATCTACAATTTTCACTTTACCTTCATCCAGGATGTATTCGGTATCCTTTTCAAACAGGGTATAGGCTTTTAGCAATTGGTTAATGGAGTGTATACGCTCAGACTTGATAGAAAAATCGCGCATCAGTTCATCTTTATGCGCCAGTTTATCTTCGGCAGAAAGGTCTGATTTTTCAATCTTGGCAATTTCGGTACCTACATCAGGCATCACGAAGAAATTAGTGTCTTCGCCAGATGCGGTGATCAGATGAATACCTTTTTCGGTCAGTTCTACCGAGTTGTTTTTTTCGTCTATAACGAAGAACAGTTCTGTATCAACCTTAGGCATATCCTTGCCCTGGTCTTGCATGTAACTATTCTCCGTTTTTTGCAGTACGGTACGGTTACCGCCCTCACTTAAAAATTTAATTAAGGCTTTGCTCTTAGGTAAACCACGGTGCGCGCGCAATAATGCTAAACCACCATCATCAATGCCGGTTTTACCTTCGGCAATTTGTTTTTTAGCTTCGTTTAAAGCAGTGTTGATGTATGCTTTTTGTGCATTCACCAAACGCTCTATACGTGGTTTCAGCATATAAAACTCGTGCTCATCGCCACGAGGTATAGGGCCTGATATAATTAAAGGGGTACGGGCATCATCCACTAACACGGAGTCAACCTCATCCACCATGGCAAAGTGCAGTTTGCGCTGTACCAATTCTTCAGGTGTGCGTGTCATATTGTCACGCAGGTAATCAAAACCAAACTCGTTGTTGGTGCCAAAAGTAATATCGGCCAGGTAAGCATTGCGGCGCTCCTCAGAGTTTGGCTCGTGCTTGTCAATACAATCAACCGATAAACCGTGGAACTCGTACAACGGGCCCATCCACTCCGAGTCACGGCGTGCCAGGTAATCGTTCACGGTTACAATGTGTACGCCTTGTCCGGCAAGTGCATTCAAGTAAGCAGGTAGTGTTGCTACCAGCGTTTTACCCTCACCTGTGGCCATCTCGGCAATTTTACCGCTGTGCAGTACGGTACCACCTATCAACTGAACATCGTAATGTACCATGTTCCAGGTAACATCGTTACCGGCAGCCTTCCAGGTGCTACTGTGGTGAGCTTTATCACCTTTAAGTACCACGTTACCTTTTTTAGAGGCTAAGTAGCGGTCAAATTCAGTAGCGGTAACTTCAATGCCATTGCCTGCCGAAAAACGTTTTGCTGTTTCTTTAACTACGGCAAAAGCTTCGGGCAATATATTTAATAAAATAACTTCAAGTTCCTTATTGCGATCTTTTTCCAGCTTATCAATACGGGTATACAAATCAACCTTGGCATTTACATCCATATCCAGATTGGTTTCTATATCACTTTTAATGGCAGCAATCTGCTCATCAATGATGGCCAAACCCTGTGCAATTCTTTCTTTAAAATTGATGGTCATGGCCCGTAGCTCATCGTTGCTGATATTTTCGAGCTTGGCAAATTCGCTTTTTATTTTTTCAACCAGTGGCTGGATGGCTTTAACATCGCGCTCCGATTTGCTTCCAAAAAGCTTACTAATAAATCCTAACATGTTCAATAAAATATATTCCGTCTAAACCAACAATTGCGCCAATAGGTTGTAAAGGCCATTATGGCAGGTAAAGGTAGGAAATTTGCAGGGAGTATCAAGTATTTAGTAGCAAGTATCAAGACATTTACCGGTGATATAAGCACCTAATCTTGCTACTAAATACTTGATACTTGCTACTCAAAAATTCTATCTTTACCGCCATGAATATCCTGTTAATTGGTTCGGGCGGCCGCGAGAGTGCATTTGCCTGGAAACTTACCCAAAGCCCGCAATGCGAAAAACTTTTTATAGCACCCGGTAATGCCGGTACAGGCCAGTTTGGTACCAACGTTGATTTGAAGGTTACCGATTTTGAAGGCATTAAAGCTTTTGTATTGGCTAACGGGATTAACCTGGTTTTGGTTGGACCCGAAGAACCGCTGGTAAAAGGTATTCATGATTTCTTTTTGGATGACGAACAACTGAAAAGCATCCCGGTAATTGGTCCGCAGCGCGAAGCCGCACAATTAGAGGGCAGCAAAGATTTTTCTAAACAGTTTATGCAGCGTCATAACATCCCTACAGCGGCATCGCGCACGTTTACGCGCGACACTTTGCAGGATGGCTTAACTTACCTGGCTACCCAAGGCTTACCCATAGTTTTAAAAGCGGATGGATTGGCTGCGGGTAAAGGCGTTTTAATATGCCTTTCATTACAGGAAGCACAGCAGGAATTAGTAGAAATGCTGACCGAAGCAAAATTTGGCGAAGCCAGTTCGAAAGTAGTAGTAGAACAATTTTTACAAGGCATTGAGCTATCGGTTTTTGTACTCACAGATGGCAACAGCTACAAAATACTACCCGAAGCCAAGGACTATAAACGTATAGGCGAGGGCGATACAGGCTTGAATACCGGCGGCATGGGCTCAGTATCTCCCGTACCATTTGCCGATGCCGCCTTTATGCAAAAGGTAGAAGAGCGCATTGTGATCCCTACCGTAGAAGGTTTAAAACAAGAAGGCATACCTTACAAAGGCTTCATTTTTATAGGGTTGATGAATTGTGATGGCGACCCCTACACCATTGAATACAACTGCCGCATGGGCGACCCTGAAACTGAAAGCGTATTGCCCCGCATAGAATCTGACTTAGTTGATTTACTGATGGGCGTAGCAGAAGGTAATTTGGTAGAAAAGCAATTCTCCATTTCGCCCAAAATTGCGGCCACCGTAGTTTGCGTAGCAGGTGGTTACCCTGGCGAGTATTTGAAAGACAAAGTAATTAGCGGGTTAGATAACGTACGTGGTTCCATCGCTTTCCACGCGGGTACAGGTATGCAAGGGGATGATGTAATTACTACCGGCGGACGGGTGCTGGCCATTACCTCTTTGCAGGATGATCTGTTTACCGCCCTGCAACAATCCACACTGGATGCCAGCCGTATTTATTATGACGGTAAGTACTTTAGAAAAGATATTGGGTTTGATTTGTTGTAACACCCCTCCCAACCCTCCCCAAAGGGGAGGGCTTTTCTTGTTTAGAGGAAGTTGTTATTCCGAATATACTAAAATGACTTATCTTTTAAAGCCCTCCCCTTTGGGGAGGGTTGGGAGGGGTGTTACTTCACCGTTTTCAACATCTCCTTAACCGCGGTTTCCAGTTGCTGATCTTCGCCGGAAAGTACCTTATTATAATCGTTTTGCACTTTAATATCGGGTTCTACCTGGGCGTTCTCGGTAGGGTGGGTGGCACCAATACCCCAGGTTGATACCATAGGAATGCCGAAAACCAGCGTGCCGTCTATTTGGCGTTCCCACCATACGGCGGTACCGGTACCTGCCACCGGCATACCAATGAGCTTACCTAATTTCAATTCTTTATAAGCCCAGGGGAAAATAAAGGCATCAGAGTAGTTGCCCTCGCTCATGAGTACACAGCTTGGTTTGTTCCACTTGCCTAAAGACTCGCCACCTTCAGTGGGGTGACCCTGCGGGCGCAACTCCATATATTTCTTTCCACCCAGGAAAGTCACCAAATCATCGTGCAGCCAGCCGCCTCCGTTAAAGCGGGTATCAACGATCAGCGCTTTTTTGCCATAGTTCTTACCTAATACTTTGTCGAAAGTTACACGATAACTTGGATCGTTCATGCCTTGAACATGCACATAGCCTACTTGGCCGTTAGACAGGCTGTCGGTCATGCGTTCCATGCGTTTCACCCAGCGGTTGTATAGTAATACGCTGCGCTCAAAACTCGGACTAACCGGTTTTACGTTTTCTTGGTACTGGGTATTGGTTTTAGGGTCGTGGAAGCTAATGAGGGTATACTTGTCAACTTTGTGGTTAAGTAGTTTTGCCCAGTCGGAATCGTCGGTTATGGCGTCGCCATCAATTTTGTCAATCACATAGCCTTTTCTCATTTTAGTACGGGCTACGTCAAAGGGGCCGCCGGTAATAATATCGGTCACTACCAACCCGTTGCCGCCTTTGCTTTGATCATACAGTAAACCTAAAGCACCGGTTTGATCTGCGTTAGGGAATACCGGCGAGTAACGTCCGCCGGTATGTGAGCCGTTGAGTTCGCCCAGCAGTTCGCTTAGCAGGATCTGGAAATCGTAGTTGTTATTAATGTGCGGTAAAAATTGGGCGTAAGCGGTATGATAATAGTTCCAATCCACACCTTGCAATTTAGGGTCGAAGAACTTTTTGCCTACCTGTTTCCAGGCATGCTCAAACACGTAGCTACGCTCAGCAGCGGCATCCAGATCCATAGTGCTGTTGATCTTTACCGGCGTAATTTTGCCATCCTCAACGTTTACCTTCATTACGTTACCGCTGGCTAACACGAACAGGCTTTTACCATCGGGCGTTAGCTCTAAAGATCCTCCACTGGCATTCAGTGCTGCTAATACTTTGGTTTCTTTGGTACGGGCCATGGTTTGCCATAAGTCGTAACCTTTGTCATACTTGGCCAGATAGAAAAGTTTCTCGCCGTCTTTAGAAAGCACATCATCAGAAATACTGGCCGAGCCCACAGTTAAACGAATAACGCGGTCGTCGAGGTTCTTGAAGTTTGGCTCGTAAGCATAAGGCGCAACACCTGCCGGTGTTTTGGCATTAGCTGGGGTAGATTTGGTGGGTTTACTGGCAACCTTATCCAGCGAATCGCGTTTCTCTTCCTGCTTACGGATGTCCAGATCTTCTTTGCTCAAGCGGAATCTGTCCCAGGCCGATTGATCGAAAAACATAGCATAGATATCAGTTTGCGAGCCGCTCGACAGGTTTTTCATTCCCAGCTTATCGCTTAACCAGTACATCATTTTACCATTTAAACCCCATTGCGCATGCCCATCATCAAAACCGCTTTCGGTTAAGTTTAGGCGCTGACCTGTACCGTCGGCTTTAACCAAGGCTACTTCACTACGGCCAAAGGCGCCTTCTTCAGATTGAATGAGCAGGTACTTGCTATCGGGGGACCAGGAGAAATACTGATCTCCATCTGAGTATGAAAAGTTCACGCCGGCCGGTAAAACGGTTACCGTTTTTTTAGTGGCAGGGTCATACACCTTTACAATGTTCCTTTCTTCCAGATAAGCTATCTTTTTTCCATCGGGCGAAAATACGGCCTGAAATTCGTCCTTATCCGTATTCACCACAGGCTCCGATTTTAAGGTTGTGCCCGCAAAAAAGTAAGGCTCTGAGTTAACCGATAGCGTGGTTTTATAAATATCCCACGATCCGGCGTTTTCAACTGAGTACATCAGCGTGCGGCCATCAGGGCTAAATTGTACCATGCGTTCCTGGTAAGGCGTATTGGTAATGCGCTTAGTAATATTACCATCGGCCGAAGTAACAAAAATTTCGCCGCGGTAAACCAGTGCTACTTCTTTGCCGTTTGGAGATACCGCAATTTCGGTAGCATCTCCTCGTACAGGCATGTTTTGTACCTGGTCGCCGTTGAAATCGGCACTCAGGCTAATGTTGATCTTTTGAGGTTGTCCGCCTTCGCGTAAAGTAAATAATTCACCATTTTGCGTAAAGGCCATCAGGCCATCGTCGGCGCGCGACAAATTGCGCACAGGATCTTTGGTAAAAGTGGTAAGCTGGGTGATGCTGCTTGTATTGGCTAACGAAGATTTGTAAAGGTTTTGATTGCCGTTGCGCTCGCTCAGGTAATAAAAGCTGTCGCCGCTGCCCCAAACCGGTTCGCGGTCTTCGCCCACGTAAGTAGAAACTTTGGTGTAAGACTTTTGAGGTACATCGTATACCCAAATATCGCGCGTAACGGCCGAGGTGTGATGTTTGCGCCATGGGTCTTCGTAACCCTTGCGGTCTTGGTAAATAAACTTGTCGCCTGTTTTGTTGAAGTGCACGTACTCTGTCCCTGCGGAGTTAAACATAATGCTGCGGCCACCTTTTACAGGCACCACATACATTTTCATAAAATAGGCATTACCAGGAAAACGTACCGAGGTATAGATATCATGACGATCGGTGCCGAAGTACACTTTCTGGTTATCGGGCGAAAAATCAAAGGGTATGTCTTTATCCGAACTAAAGGTTAGACGTGTAGCCGAACCGCCGTCAGCAGGCATGGTGTACACATCAAAATTGCCGTAACGGTCGCTCGCAAAAGCAATGGTTTTACCATCGTGGCTCCATATAGGGTAGCCGTTATAGGCGCTGTTTATGGTGAGCGGCACGGCAGTACCGCCGGCAGAGGGAACTTTGAATAAATTGCCTTTATACTCAAAAGCCAGCCATTTGCCATCGGGCGATAGACTGGGCTGCTGCATCCAAAGTAGGTGCTGCTGTGCAAAAACGCTGCTTTGCGCAATAATAAAGGTGAATAAAGCAAGTAATAGTTTTTTCATGAGATTACTTAAGTGAGAGTTAATGCACTAAAATAGTTAAAAATGCATTTAATAATACTTAACCACCTGTTTTTTAGAAAACGGGTGGTTATCATCTCTTTAAGTAACCTGTACGATAAGTAATGTATTTATGGCGTAGTTACCGCTACGGGCAGCACCTTACCGTTGAAAAATTTATTACCGGTTAAAGCAAAATCGGCAATGTATTTACCCATTTCAAAAGCCATTACGGGCGATTGGTAGTCGGGGAAAGCTTTCTCCAGCATTTCGGTTTGGGCCGAACCCAGAGCCAGGCAGTTCACGCTGATCTTGCGGTCGGCAAGTTCTAAGGCGAGGCATTCGGTTAAAGTATGCAGTGCTGCTTTGCTGGCCGAGTAAGCTGCCAAGCCTGGGAATTTTACGCTTCCCTGAACGCCGCCCATGCTGCCAATGTTTACAATGTGCCCGCCATTGTTAATTTGAGGCAACATATTTTGGATCATGCGCACATGGCCCAGGTAATTGCTTTGCAGCATTTCTACAAAATCAAACTCACCCATTTGGGTAAAAGGCTTGTTAATTAAAGCCCCGGCGTTGTTGATAAGGATATCTATATGTCCATCCAAATGCATGTTGACGAACTGTTGCAGCCCGGCATAATCATCATGTACAATATCAAAGGTTACAGGGTAAAGTACGCAATCGGGGTTTAATCCTTTGGCAATTTCGAGCAGGCGGGTAAGCTTATCTTGCGAACGGGCCAAAGCCAAAATTTTATAGTTTTTGTTTTGCAAACATAGCTCAATTACGGCCTCGAAGCCTACGCCGCTGCTGGCACCGGTGATAATGATATTCATGGTAAAATTCTGATTCTTAAAATTTAATCTTGCTCAATAGGATGAGCTATCAGCGCAAGGCCATCCTGAATGAGTTTACTTAATGCTAATTGTTTTGCTGCCTTATTTGCCAAAAATCCGCTTATAGATTTTTGTAATTCCTGATTCATGTTTTCCTGATGTAATAGTTCTAATATTTCCAGGGAACATAACCAATCATCAGTAAATTTAGTTTGTAACTGCTGCCACAAGCCGGTTAAGGCATCGTAGCCACTTTGGTTTCCCCTAATGTTACGCACCTCCTGATAAACAGACTGCAAATTTAAGGTAGCATCATCATATGCTGCATGATAGGTTTCTATCGTAGATTTATAGGTGACGTTTTCAAATGCGTCTTTATCGGCAGTGCCACAAAATACAGATACTATTTTTTCGCCAACGGCCATATCATAATTTCCCCAGGAAGGATCGAACAACAGTTGTCCTTTTGCATTTGTAACAGTGCATTGGGTAAAGGTAATGAGCTGTATTTGGCTGTTTTGCGACAGTATGTTTTCCACCCGGCCTTGTACGACAATGCCAGCTTCAAATTTGAGAACGGTCGTATGGTGTAAGATCAATCCGGCAGTTTGTAATTCTTCTGCAGTAAAGTTTTCTAATGGTTTATCATAACCGGTTATTTTACCCACGGGCGAACTGAAGCCATCCTTGTGATAGTTCTTACCATGACCATCTAACTGTGTGTTGTCGACCGCCAGGGCCGTAGGGCCCGTGGTTTTAATAAATAAAGGCTGATCGTTATTGCCAGCAGTAAAACCCGTAAATACTCCCGACACCTGCAAGCCCGAACTGTAAACCGCTGTGCAAACATTCATGCTGTTTACCGCCTTTTCTAAACCATAAATGCCACCCACCCTGAAAGACATGGTATTGGCATATTCATCAAGCACGTCAATTAAATTTTGAAAACTGGGCGTTACAAAAAGCTGGGGTTGTTCGCGGGTAATATCGTAGGTGTAATTAATGGTATCAATATTATACCATAGCTTTTTGATCTCCGGTTTCATGCAGGTAGCGCTTTCGCCTATAGAAGAAAGTAAGCCGGCACCGTATATCTTAGGGTTCTCCAATGTGCCAATCAGCCCGTATTCTACGCTCCACCAGTGCAGGCGGCTAAGCAGGGCCATCTCAGAGGGTTGGCCCATGTTGGCCTGGCACCATGCAACCTGCTCTTCAGCGGCTATGATGGCATCTCCGTTGGCATCGGGCATTTCCTTGAGGATAGAGAGGCGGCGTATGGCTTCGTACAACTCAAAGTCTTGTGCCGAAAACATAGCTTTGGCACCTATTTGTCCAAAGTAGCTCAAATAAGCGTGGTAATCGGGTTCGGCAATAATGGGGGCGTGCCCGGCCGATTCGTGGATAATATCGGGTGCGGGTGTGTATTCTATATGATGAAGCTGGCGTATATCTGCCGCAATAACGAGCACCTTATAGGCTTGGTACTCCATAAATGCAACGGGAGGTATAAAGCCATCAACCGTAACCGCGCCCCAGCCAATACGGCCAAGCGCGTTGTTCATTTCCTGCAAATCGGGAATGCGCTCAATGGTGAGGCCTGCTTTGCGCAAGCCGGGTATGTAAGGATAGTAGGCAAAATCTTTTAGGTAACTGTAATTTTGGCGCATTACATACCGCCATACGGCTTGGTCTACAGCGGTGTAACGGCTGTATTGCTGCGGAACAATATACTGCCTTAAATGCCGGGGCAGCGCAGCAACCTGCGGATTGTTGAAATCATCAAAATCGCTCATCACATAACTCATTTATCATCTCGAAAGATAATGAAAGATCTTCATTAGAACCTTATACCGCGTCTATCGGCTGTAGTATCAAGATTTCTTGATACATTCTAAATTGCAGTTTTTAAAACTTCACACCAGCCTTAATTGCTATATGTTCCTTAGGTCAGTTCATCTGCTTCAACCGGTGGTAAGCCTTCCTGTAATTTATCTTCGCGGAAAACATAATAAACACCAGTTAACGAAACAATGGCCGAAATAACATAAAACGATAAGCTCAGAAATACCGCCAGTTCATCATTCATGTGAAAAATATCGGCTATAACGTACTTGAAGATAAATTCACGGGCACCCAAACCGCCAAAAGTAAATGGCACCACTGCTGCCAGCGACGACATTAGGAATGCGAACAAGTAAGGTGCAAACTTAGTTTCGTGGTGTAAACCAACCATCACCAGTAGAATGGTTAACACCTGTAACGATTGTACCACAATGGCCTTACCATGCGCTTCAAAAAAGTGATTGGTATACTCTCTAAAAAACTTTTTAGCTACAACATAGTAAACGATAGTTCCTACTACAAAAATAGCCAAGGGGATGGCTATATGTACGCCCATTTGCGGCAAAAAGGCTATGAGTATCACTGTTATAAAGCCAATTGCCCAAAAGCCGCTTAACCTGTCGAACAAAATAGCCCAAAATACTTTTTTTGCAGGCAGTTTATAGCTCTTGTTAAGCAGGTAGATCTTGTAACCATCGCCGCCAATGCCGCCGGGTAAAAACAGGTTATAAAACATGCCCAGCAGGTAAAGCCGCAGGTTAAAGCGCCAGTCGAGATGCAGGTGAATAGATTTAAAAAAGCTTAATAACCGCGATGCCGAAACTATGGTAGAAGCAAAGAAGCATACAATGGCAGCAATAATCCAGTAGGGGTTGGCTTGTGCTACCAGCAACTTTACTTTCTGAATATCAATCTTATTGAAGATATAATAAAGCAATGCGCCGGTAAAGGCTATTTTAAGCACAATCTTGGTAACACTCCATAGGGTTGTTTTCCAGTTTTTGGGCTTTGGAAGAGTTTCCGAATCAGTCATTTGCTGGCAAAATTATAAAATTCGTTGTATATGTGAGTAGTGAGTGGTTGAATAGTTGGTAACAGACGTGTAACTATTTAAGCTAAAAAGTCAATTCATAGAAATGTAATAAACTGCCGGCTGCTAACTATTCAACCACTCACTACTTACTATTCACTACACAATTCTTATTTTTGCGGCAAATTTTATAGCCCATGAGTAAAGTTAAAGTTGGTTTGGTACAGATGAGCTGTACGGCTGATAAACAGCAAAATTTGGAAAAAGCCATTGAAAAGGTACGTGAAGCCGCTAATCAGGGTGCGCAGATTGTATGTTTGCAGGAGCTTTTTACTTCTTTGTACTTTTGCGACGAAGAAAATTACGATAATTTTCAACTGGCCGAAGCTATTCCCGGCCCGTCAACAGATGAGCTATCGAAAGTAGCAGCTGAGTTGGGCGTGGTTATTATTGCCTCTTTATTTGAAAAGCGTACCCAAGGGTTATACCACAATACTACTGCCGTGCTTGATGCCGATGGTGCTTATCTGGGTAAATACCGAAAAATGCATATTCCGGATGATCCGGGTTTCTATGAGAAGTTTTACTTTACTCCGGGCGATTTAGGTTATAAAATATTTAATACCAAGTTTGCCAAAATAGGCGTATTGATTTGCTGGGATCAATGGTATCCTGAAGCTGCCCGTATCACTGCCTTAATGGGTGCCGAAATATTATTCTATCCAACCGCCATTGGCTGGGCATCAACTCAGGATGTAGATACCAATACGGAGCAATACAATGCATGGCAAACCATCCAGCGTTCGCACGCTATTGCCAACGGCGTACACGTAGTAAGCGTAAACCGGGTAGGCGAAGAAGTGGGACTGAAATTCTGGGGTGGTTCTTTCGTGTCTAACCCTTTCGGTAAAGTCATCTTTCAGGGCGATCATCATGATGAACAAACCACCACCATTGAACTGGATTTAGATAAGACAGATCACTACCGTACCCACTGGCCATTTTTGCGCGATAGAAGGATTGATACTTATCAGCCTATCACCAAACGTTTAATTGACGAGGATTAATTTAAAAAACTAAAAAACCATGTTATTGCGAGCGTAGCGTGGCAATCTCCGACGCCCGGTAACCAAGCGCACAGAGATTGCCACGTCGCTATCGCTCCTCGCAATGACATTTATATAATTGACAATGACTAACCAGACCGACTTACGGACTTACGGACAAACGGACTTCCCTGCATCACAAGGCTACACCTTCCCCGCCGAATGGGCACCGCATACCGCTACCTGGTTAAGCTGGCCGCATAAAGAGGCTTCGTGGCCGGGCAAGTTAGAGCGCATTTATGCCCATTACTGTGCTTTTATTAAAGAAGTAGCCAAAGGCGAACTGGTACGTATTAACGTGGGCAGTCAGCAATTGAAGGATTCGGCTATAACACACTTACTTAAAGCCGGTGTGGATATGAACCGCATTGAGTTTTACGATTTTCCCACCAACGATGCCTGGTGTCGCGATCACGGTCCGGCTTTTCTCATCAACAAGGAAACCAAAAGTAAAGTGGTGGTTGATTGGGGCTACAATGCTTGGGGAGGCAAGTATCCACCGTTTGATCTGGACGATGTGATTCCTACCCGCATTGCCGAGCACTTTAACTTGCCGGTGTATCATCCCGGTATTGTGATGGAGGGTGGCTCAGTAGAATTTAACGGGAAGGGTACCTTGTTAACTACTACCGCCTGCCTGTTAAACGAAAACCGTAACCCGCATTTAAATCAGCAGCAAATTGAAGAATACCTGCATAACTACTACGGTGTGGAGCAGGTGCTTTGGTTAGGCGAAGGCATAATTGGCGACGATACCGACGGCCACATTGATGATATTACCCGTTTTGTGAACGAAGATACCGTGGTTACCGTGGTTGAAGAGAATAAGAACGACGAGAACTACCAACTGCTGCAGGAGAACTTGCAAGCATTAAAAACCATGCGCCTGCTTAACGGCAAACAATTAAATGTAATTGAACTGCCTATGCCTACGCCGGTCATCCATGAAGACCAGTTGCTACCGGCATCTTACGCTAACTTTTACATTAGTAATGCCGCCGTTGTAGTGCCAACTTATCGCTGCGCTACCGACGACAAAGCTTTAGACATTTTACAGCAATGCTTTACCGACCGTAAGGTTGTTGGTATCGACTCTACCGATATCATCTGGGGCCTGGGCAGCTTTCACTGCCTCAGCCAGCAAGAACCGGAAGTATAAAAGAAAAGGCCTGATCATCACATCAGGCCTTTTCTTTTATAGTTGAACTATGGAATAGCAAGCCTCAATTCCAGGGTTTGAAAATCACTTTGTACAATTTCCAAATTATTTCACCGACAAAACCATGCCGTTTACCGACTTACTATAGCCGGTTGCCATATAACCGTAGGCTGGCTGTAAGTTCTCCATTACATTTACATCATTATTAACAGAGTCATGAGTATACAACCATCATATCCGCACCAGCCGCGCAACAACGGAAAAGTTTTTGCCGGCTTAATACTGCTTGCCGTAGGTAGCTTATTGCTGCTGCGCCAGTTCGATTTCTTCTTTTTTCCAGGTTGGATTTTTAGTTTTCCCATGCTGCTCATCGTAATAGGTGTGTTCACGGGTATTAAGCACGACTTTAAAAAGCCTACATCCTTTATACTGATTCTCATTGGTGTAGTTTTCTTGTCGGGCCGTTTAATACCCTGGTTCGATCTGCGTTCATTCATATTTCCAATCGTGATCATTGCCTTAGGGCTTTGGTTAATTGTAAGGCGCAATAATCAGCATCAACCCTGGAAAAAAAACGGCGGTTTTACTGCTGATCCTTTTACTACCGACAATGCCGCTTTTGTTCCGGAAGCCGATTATACCGTTAAACCCGATGGTTACGTAGCCCCCGAACCTAGGCAGGCTACGTTGAACGACGATTATATTGATGCCGTGGCTGTGTTCGGCAGTGTAAAAAGGATCATCATGTCTAAAGACTTTAAGGGAGGCGAGATCGTGAATATTTTTGGCGGTGCCGAGATAGACTTTACCAACGCTGATATTAAAGGCGTGGTAACCATAGAAATAACCCAGGTTTTTGGCGGAACCAAGTTAGTAGTACCATCGCACTGGCAGGTACGCTCGGATATGGCTGCTGTTTTTGCCGGTATAGACGATAAACGCTTTGGCAACGCCGGCGCACAAAGTGCCGATAAGGTATTGATACTGAAAGGCACCTCCATTTTTGCCGGCGTAGATGTCCGTAGTTTTTAACCATAAAATTTTTGAATTATGAACTGGTATTTGATCATCATTAGTATTTACACCATCTTATCGGCAGTTATTGGCTTTTTAGCCTGGCCGGTAAGCTAAAATACTTTCAACCTAAACCTTTTTACATAACTGACCACTCCCTATAGCATGTCTGCACAATATACTTTATATAGCCGTTTGGGCATAGTGTTCGCCATAGGTGGACTGGCCTGGGCGGCACTGCAAACCTATATTTTGCATAGCTTTGGCTTTGAGTGGTACGTTGCAGGCATGGATAGTGCAGTAAGTGTAGTGCCATTGGCGGCATCGTGCTGGTTAATTGATAATAACCTGCGTTATTACCAGCCCGGCAAAGGGAGCTACATTAACCTGCTTATTTGGTGTGTGGTTTTAGCTTGTTTGAGCACATTGGCCATCAGGTGGACGCTGCCATTCTTAAACCTGGGTCAGGCACACCGGGTGTTTTTGCTGCAATCGCTCACGCTGCGGTTCTTTACCAGCTTTTTAGCCATTGGCTGGATGGCCATGATAAGCCTGATATGGTATGTGCAGCAAGATCAAAAGGAAAATGAGAAACGTAAGGCCGAGGCTGAACAATTGGCCCGCGATGCAGAGTTGTATAACCTGCGCCAGCAATTACAGCCACACTTTCTTTTTAACAGCTTGAATTCTATCAACGCATTGATAGGTTTTAAGCCCGATGAAGCCCGGAAGATGATTCACCAATTATCTGACTTTTTGCGTGGTACCCTTAAAAAGGACGATCAAAAACAGGTGCCTTTAAGCGAAGAATTACAGCACCTCAACCTATACCTCGACATTGAGAAAGTACGTTTTGGCCACCGCCTGCAAACCGAAATTAGTTGCGATGATCATTGCCACGAAGCTATGCTGCCTCCCTTACTCTTGCAGCCTATTGTGGAAAATGCTATTAAGTTTGGTTTGTACGATACTACGGGTGAGGTAACTATCAGCATTCGTGCCGAAATTGAGGATAAGTACCTGGTGGTCATGGTGCAAAATCCTTACGACCCGCAAACTGCCCGCCCTCAACATGGTACGGGTTTTGGCATCAGGGGCATACAACGCCGCCTTTATTTGCTTTTTGCCCGTAACGATTTAGTGGAAACTTACTTAAATGATGATATATTTACCATCATGATTAAGATTCCGCAGGCATGAAACGTGTACTGATTATTGACGATGAACCGCTGGCACGAATGGTAGTGCTGGAGTATTTACAAGCGTTTACTGAACAAATTGAAGTAATGCAGGAATGCGGCGATGGTTTTGAAGGTATTAAAGCCATTATACAGCACCAACCCGATCTTATTTTTTTGGATGTGCAAATGCCTAAGATCAACGGCTTTGAGATGCTGGAACTCGTGGAGCAGCCGCCCCAGGTCATATTCACCACCGCATTTGATGAGTATGCCATTAAAGCATTTGAAACCCATGCGGTTGATTACCTGTTAAAACCATTTAGCCGCGAACGTTTTAACAAAGCCATCGAAAAATACTTAGCACAGGCGGGCAGCAAGCCATCTCCTAAACCAACCGAAGCTCTGTTAGAAGCCGCGGCACAATCACCCGCCCAGCATGAGCGTATAGTGGTAAAAACCGGCACAAAAGTGAAGATAATTCCTGTGCATGATATAGAGTACCTGGCAGCAGACGATGACTATGTAAGCATATTCACTCCCGAAGGTTCATTCCTTAAAAACAAGACCATGAACTTTTTTGAACAAACGCTTGATCCACGGCATTTTGCCCGGGTGCATCGTTCGTATATAGTAAGCATCTCGCAAATTACCCGTATAGACCCATATGAAAAAGACGCTCACCTGGCCATCCTCAAATCGGGTGCGCGTATCCCGGTGAGTAAGGCGGGTTATGTGAAGTTAAAGCAGGTGTTAGGAATTTAATAGTCAAAGTACTTCAACGCTGTCATTTCGAGTGATAACGAGAAATCTTGTTTGTCAATGCTATTGTTAGCATTGTATTTTGAACAGTTTTTCTCACTATCGTTCGAGATAAAAATTAAACCACCTTGTTTTATTACTTCTTTCTTAACTCCCAGCATTTCTCCTCAACCTCGGCCGCTAAAAACTGCTTTTTAAAATCCTCATTATCCTTAAATTGTAATTGCGGAATAATGCGTTTCTCTAATCTTAACTTAAAGGAACTATCCTCAAAAGGCCAGGGAGTAACGGTTAGCTGGTTGCCTTTAGAGAGGAGATGATAGGTTGTGCCATCGGGGCCCTGGCTAATTTCAATAGTGCGCTCCTCGGGTTGTACTTCGTGGCGACATAACAGCAGCGAAAATGCATCGCACCACTCTAATAAATGATAGATGCACTTGGCTTCATCTGGTTCAATGTTAAGTTCTTTAAACCATTGTTTTTGCAATTTCTCCTGTTCTTTTAGGAATGGTTTAACCAGTGGGTTAGTGCCTTCTTCTTTTTTAAACAAGAACACCATATGCATGGAGGTTAACAACGCAATGTACCTGCTTTTTGACAGGGAGTTATTGAACATTAACCTGCAATGATCGGGGTTGAACAACTGCATATCAAAATTAAGAGGGCCGCCTTGTGGTGTAAGCAACTCATCCGATTCCAGTTCGGTGCGGGCATCATCATGCTCGGCAATAGCCAGTATGGTTTCTGTCCAGCGCTGCGGACGTTCTTTAACGGCCCAGTGCATGGCTATCTGCGCGGCCAATAGTCCGTGGGCACGCTGAGTAACAATCTCCCATCCTTTATTAGTATAATTAACAATCATAGCAGTAACTGGCAATAGCCGATAATACAACTGTTAAAAAGGATATAATGTGTTAGTAAGAAGAAATAAAATGAGAGTGAACTAAGGATGCGGCGATACATAGACAAGTTATGGATAACAACCCGATCATCCGCAATCGAATAATCGGGTTGTTATAAATTTTGGTTACCTACTCTTTCCAAACCAGCACGTCAGCAGGTTTCAATACTTTTTGGCCTATCAGTATCTTTGCGTTAGCAGGCAGGGCAACCGTATATGGTTTACCCGAATAATTTACGCCTACCCAAAAGCCATCGCGCCATTCTAAAATTACACCTTCAGGAAGTTCTCTAACAGGGATGCCGGCTTGCTGGTAAACCCGGCGCAGCACTGCTTTTCCCAAAGCACCATCATCGGTATCGGGGCCTACATAGGTAACAGTGCCCTTTAGGCATGTTAGATAACGAAAAAGGCCTTCTGTTAAGAAGACCTTTTCGTTAGTAGTTGTATGTTTATGCTTGAAGGTGAGCCGGATCCATCCAGGCGTATTCCCACAGGTGGCCATCGAGGTCAATAAAATCACGACCATACATAAAGCCGTGATCTTGCGGTGGGTGAGGTGCTGTTGCGCCGGCCTCAATAGCCTTGCTTACCATGAGGTCTACATGGGCTCTGCTATCGGCCGATAAGCAAATGATGCACTCGTTGCCGTTGGCCGTATCGGTGATTTCTTTCTTAGTAAAACCTTTGAACAACGGCTCAACCAGCAACATCACGAAAATATTATCGCTGATGATCATACAGGTGGCGTTTTCGTTGGTAAACTGTGCATTAAAGGTATAACCCAGCTTTATAAAAAATTGGACAGACTTGTTTAGGTCCTTAACAGGAAGGTTTAAAAAGATTTGAGTAGCCATGTGGTGTTGAAATTTATGTATAGCAAACATACGGCACATACATAAGCTGTGGCATGTGTGTAAGCGACAAACTAAGGGCTAATCACGACATAATAGAAATAAAGAGCTTGAAGAGAAAATAATATTAGGAATGGTAACCTATTTAAGTTTACTTTGTATTTGAAAGTACTTTTAATATTAAAAATATGCAGACAAGTAAAAGCTGGATTAGCTACTTCACCATGAATGCCCGTAAGCAAAGGGTAAACTGGAATTTAAAACCTGCCATAACCGGCAGGAAATTGCCGCCATACTGCCATCCCTTCAAGCCTGGCAATTAGGCGAAACATCGGAAGGGGAGAACCTGATCAAAGCTGCTACGCGTTATGCCTGGCGTATAAGGGATTCTGATTATGTTGATGCCGTCCGCTTGTTTATAAAAGAGGAGCAGAAGCACGGCAACAATTTAGGGATGTATTTAGATGCCATTAATCAGCCTCGTATTCAAAAAGATCTGGGCGATTCGGCATTTCGTAAGTTCAGGCATTTTTGCAGCAGTATGGAAGCCTGGACACTAACCGTTATTATTATTGAAAGCACCGCACAGATATTTTATCAGGCGCTTAAAGATGCCACCCAATGCGAGTTGTTGCAGCAAATATGCACCGATATTTTGATAGACGAAGCTTACCACATTACCTTTCAAACCGAGCGGCTGGCTGTCATTTTTGATAACCGGTCTTCTTTTGGCAAAGTATGGCGTAAGGCTTTTTACAAGTGCTTCTTTTTTGCTACTTCGCTGGTGGTATGGTTCGCACATAAAAAATTATTTAAGGCCGGCGGTAATACGTTTGCCGGATTTTTAAGAAAGATGAATTTTAAATACCAAAAAACCATCAATCAAATTACTACGCCTTTCTTGGTCGAACTGGCTTAGTGAGAGATTAAAACACCAATAAATTTGTAGCGAAAAACGTTAAATAATTGTATGAAATTTTTTGTGAACGAAGGTTCTATTGTGAGAAAGATATGGGGTAAGGCTGATACGGTTCTCTTTATTTTTGCAGGTGCCGCAGCCGAGTTTGCACTTAACAAGGCGGTAGATTGGCTTTATTTTACAGGTCGTTTACCTGCCGACCCGTTAGGCCGTTTGTTTTCTACCGTAGAATACTCCAAGCGTATCCTGTTTTCGGAGCATGAAGCAGCTTTAAAGGCTATAGATCAGATAACAGCAATACACCAGGGGGTAGAAGCTGCTCGTGGCGCACAAATACCCGACTGGGCTTATAGAGATGTTCTATACTTGCTCATAGATTATTCTGTACGATCTTTTGAGTTACTTGAGCGGGATTTAACTAACGATGAAAAGGAAGAGGTTTATGATGTGTTTTATAGAATGGGACAACGTATGCAACTTAGCGGTTTACCGCATAACTATACCCAATGGCAAATAGCACGTGCACAGCAACTGCAAGATAACTTTTTAAAAAGCACGTTTACCATTGACCTGTACAAGCAATACCGAAAACACTTAGGCTTTTTGCGTTACCACCTTATGAAGCAGGTGCAAACATTGCTCGTACCTGCGCAGGTTAGGGAACTATTGGGCTTAGGCAGATTTGCATTGTTGAAACCGGTTTTATGGGGCTATAAGCTTACCCGTTTAATTAAGTTGGACTGGCTGGTTAAGGAAGCGATATTGCCGACAGATTATAAAGCGCAAATACGTAGCCTTGATCATAGCTTTTGAACGCACCAAGTGGTCATACAACGTAAGTTCTGCACATTCGTCGTTTTAATGGGCTCGTGCAATTGGCCTTGTAATTCATAGGTATAGCGTAACAAAGTATGTTCGTTTACCAAAAAGCGTTCAGATTCGTCGGGTAAAAGATAGCGGCCGTTACCGAGGCTCTGCACTTTATTCTCGATGCCAATGTCTGAGGCCAGCCGGACAAATAAATAGCCTCCTGGGTGCATCACCCGCCAAATTGAGCGGAGCATACTGTCAAAATGCTCATGATTTTGTGCAAAGTGAAGCACAGCACTGCAAATTACGAGGTCAAACATACCATCTGCAAACGGCATGTCTTCGGCGAGATGAACAATAAAGTTTTGTAGCGGGTTTGCAGGTGCTAAAGTGGCAGACAAATTTTTGACCGCCTCTACCGCTTAAGGGTTAGGATCAACACCATATACCTCAAAACCGTTTTGTAAAAAGTATACCAAGTTACGCCCACCACCGCAGCCAACATCAAGCACATTATGGCAACCGTTATAAGTGCCTTTCAGCAACTGGTCAAACAGGTATATGTCGATGTTGCCGTATAGCTGTTGCAGGTTATTGGTTATCATATGTTATTAATGCTCCCTCCCTCTTGGGGAGGGCGGAGTGGGGTTACTGTACCTTATACCGGTAAATAAAACGGCCAAGGTTGCCATCTTTATCCCAGCCTTCAATTACCGCACGATAGGAGCCCTTGCCATCAGCGTTATAAAACTCTAAAGATGCAGTGCCTGTTTTATCTGTGCTTACGCGCGGATTCCAGTAAATGGTACTGCGATAATCAACGCCTATTGGTTTAGGTACATCATACTTGGGCGAATAAAACTCGCGCGAAATATTGTAGCCCATAGGTGTAAAGTTTACTACGTTGGGTTGTGGTATCATATCCTGCAAATCTTGCAAACTAATTTTAGTGCCTTTGGGGGGCACTTTCGTATTAATTACGATGACACCGTTGGTTTGATAAGCGTTATTAACCAAGCCTAATTCATCCCTCAAAAATACTTCAATAGATTCTACGTCGGCACCGTTTAAACTGGCTAAGTAGCTTACATCAACCGGCATTCCTCTTACAAAAACCGACATCGGTACTTTTTTGCCCTGATTATAATCGCGGCTAACGTAAAAGTTGTTGTTTTCAAAAGTAACACCTGCCAGCATGCCTTGTAAGCATAAAAGCAGAGTAGAGCAGCTTTTCAGCTGATCGGCGTTTACAGTGTGGTCGGCCATCATACTTAAACCGGTTAACGCGGGGTAATCAGTGTGGCTTGGTCCTTTAGGAGTAGGAGCCCTTACAATAACCTCCTTAATTTGCTGCATGCTACCCAAGCGCTTTTTGCTGTTGAGCAGGTAAGAATGCATGGTGCTGTCAATATTAGTTTCCTCATCAGGGTAAAGCTTGTTTTTAGGCAAAGCAGGGAAGGTGCTGCCATCTATCATCAGCATTAGGTTTTTTGCATTGTAGTTGTTTTTGGCAGTGATGACAACTTTGGCGGTATCTGTAAAAGTAAGATTTGTGAATTTAAACTGTCCTTCGGGATTGCTTACCGCATTGGCCGAAAAGTAGCGGTTAGGGATGAGCATACGCAGGTTTCCGCCTTTAACCGGCATGCCATTAAGTGTGCGTAGTGTGCCGGTTATCTCAATTCCCTGTTCAGGCAGGTATGTCACCTGCGGTAATGCATTTGCAATTACATCAGTGTATGTAAAGCGACGGTAACCCTGGGTCAACATCAATATATCCAGGTCTGATGCTGTTTTCTCATTGATCTTAGAGAAATAGTAGTTAGGCTTTTCTACGTACCCTTTTAAATCTGAGGTCAACAGCAGGCTGGATAAAATTGTTGTTTCTGCGTCTTCATCAACTGGTACCTTGCTTTCGTCAATTACTGCAACAGAAAAGTCGCCCTCTACCGGTGCGGTTTTATTTTTAGCCGTAACTGCTAATTTAACACGTTGCCGTACGCCGTATAAGGGCTTATCGCTGCTAAGGCTTAGGTTAAGTTGATCTTTATGCTGAATGAAAACAAGGCGTTCGCTCAAAGGCACTCCCGCCGATGACAGCAGCGTAAACTGTACTACACCTGTAGGGAACTTATTCTGCGAAATTACGGCAGAGTAAACTTGTTCTTTAAGCACTGTTTGTGCTGCAAAGCACACCGTGCCCACACTTTGAGCAATAAGGTAAAATGCTTTGCCCTTATTGGCTGCAAAAAAAGCAGGACTGGCCGAAAGTTTTAAACTTAGATTGTCGCCCTCTAAGCTGTTTATGCTTACATTAAAACCGGCGTCCTGTGTTTTAGGCAGGTCATAAGTGCCTTTAGTTCCATTAGCGAATGTAATGTTAGCTTTATAAGTTTTGCCTTGCTCCGGAGTAATAATAAACACACCCATACCTGCATGTTGCGAAGATATATTAGCCATCACTGTACCTGCATTGTCGGTTATGGTACCTGTAAAGTTAGTTCCCAGCCCGCTGGCAGCTAAAGCTTTAACCGCCACCTTGCCGCGTACTCCGGTAAGCAGGTATCCACCTTCTGGAAAGAATTGAACATCAGTGTTGCCTAAAACAGGTTTGAGCGATATGGTACTGCCTGCGGTTTTACGGTTGCCTAAATCTATAATGGCAACAATGTTGGCGCCTGTTAAATCAATTTGCTTGTTGTTGGTAAAGCTGATGGTTAGCGCACCCGACTGATCGGTGGTACCGCGGCCTTTAGCTACATCATCAACATTGCTCGATACTTCCCAGTTTACCTTTTTGTTAGATAGCGGGTTGCCATCCATGTCTTTATATACTACCCGGGTGGTAACTTGTAACGACTTTTCGCTGCCCGTTCTAGTGAATGATACTTGGGTATTTACCTGTTTTTCGATAGCATTGCCCACCAGTATCGTTTTTTTGAAAAAGTAGTCGGCATCAAAATTTACCATCCACTTGGTATAAGCACGAATGTGGTAATTATCTTGCCGGTAAGAGCCTTCGGGCAGGGGGAAACTACCGGTGGTTACTCCGTTCTTAACAGGCAATCTAAGTGTTTTTACCAGCGAATCGCGGCTGTTCATCAATTCAACATAAAGTACCTTGCTTAATTGTGAGGCCTGGTGAAAGTTATCGCTAACGTAACCTTTAAACCACATGGTATCATCAACTGCATAGTAAGGCTTATCAAAATGCAGGTAAACTTTTTCAATGGGCCTGGCGGCGTTCATTTTGCCGGTCCGCTCAATTAAAGTATTGAGGCTAATACTATCGCTTTGCGCCCGTACAGGTAAATAGCAGCCGACAAAGAGTAAAAGGGTAATAACGTAACGGTATATCATTTAAAACAGTTAGTATTGGTGCGGTAAATATACTATGCCAAACCCTGCCAGCCTAAGTTTGGGTGTAGGTTTAACATATTTTTACATAAACCCCGATTTAACAGGATTTATTGTTTGGTTATTAATAATAGCTTACTTTGAAGCGGCCAGATATAAGTCTGTATTTTGTAAGTAGCTTATGTTAATTAAACAATTATACAAAAAACTATATGGAAGATAACAGTTACGCGGTTGAGCAATATTGCATTGTGATAGCATCACCTCAATACTTTAGCAGTAAGATCAAACTTTTAATTGATTTTGGGAAAGAGTCGGGTACAAATTATGATCAGCAAACCGATAATGAAGCATTGAATACCATGACTTCATTGGTAGATGCGCTGAATTACATGTCGAAGCAGGGCTGGCAACTGATCAGTAGTTATACTTATAATGATCCTAACAAGGGATCCCTTCAACATTATATGATGCGAAAGAAGGTCAGATAAAAGGCGGAGATTTAAAATAGAAGAAATAAAAAAAGACTAACCGGTGAGTTAGTCTCTCAAATGTGCCCAGAACGAGATTCGAACTCGTACAACCTTGCGATTGCCACCCCCTCAAGATGGTGCGTCTACCAATTTCGCCACCTGGGCAGGGTACTTGTCATTAAACAGCGAATATTTCTGTTTAAAATCATTATCAAAAAAAATAGCACTTGATGAAGAGTGCTATTTTAAACTTTTTGGCGAATAATCAAAACTTTCAAAGCTTTGACGGTAATGTGCCCAGGGAGAGACTCGAACTCTCAAGAGACAATTCTCAACGGCTTCTGAGACCGCAACGTTTACCAATTTCGCCACCTGGGCTATTATTTGTGATTAGCCTGCATGAAATCGAACTAATTACTCTTCGATACACACTGCTGTAACCGCTATCAGCATTGGGCTGCAAATATAGCAGATTATGATAAATGGCATCAATAAAAAATAAAATTTATTAGTGTTTTGCTATAGTGCTTTATACCTGATACTTTCGGGTAACTAATTATAAATATGATGATGAAAAGAATGAGTTTTTTGCTGTTGCTTTACAGTTTGTTAAATGTTATGCCTGCACTTGCGCAGAATGCTGACGCTGTTTTAGGTAAATGGATAAACCCGAGCGGAGAAGGGCAGATACAAATTTATAAGAAAGGTAACTTGTACTATGGCAAACTGGTTTGGCTCAAATCTCCAAACGATGAAGCTACCGACAAGCCCAAGTTAGACAGAAACAACCCGGATAAAAACCTGCAAAGCCGCCCTATCTTAGGACTTGAGATTCTAAAGAACTTTAAATTTGACGGCGACAACGTTTATGAAGACGGTAATATTTACGATCCTAAAAACGGTAAGGACTACAGCTGTAAAATGACATTGAACGTAAATAAGTTAAAAATACGGGGTTATATAGGTATCTCGCTTTTAGGCCGATCTGAAGTTTGGACACGCGTTAAATAGCCATAAATGAAATATATTATATTCCTTGTCTCGATTTTGCTGGCCGTTGATACGCTAAGCGCTCAAACTATAAGCATTGTAGAGCAAAGCAGGAGCACCAGTATTAGAGGTTTATCAGTGGTTGACGAAAAGGTAGCATGGGTGAGCGGAAGCAAGGGACATGTGGCTTTGAGCACAAACGGAGGACAAACCTGGACCTGGCAACAAGTAAAAGGGTTTGAGCAAAGCGATTTTAGGGATATTGAAGCATTTTCTGCGAAAGAAGCTATTATTATGAGTTCGGGTACGCCTGCTGTGATCTTAAAAACCACAGATGGAGGATTAAGCTGGCAGCTTTGTTACCGAGAAGATGATAAAACCTATTTTTTAGACGGATTGGCGTTTTATGATAAGATGCACGGTATTTCTATGGGAGATCCCATCAATGGGAAATTTTTACTGCTGGAAACTAAGGACGGCGGGAAAACCTGGACTGAGGAATCTGCCGGACCTGATGCATTAAAAAATGAAGCTGCATTCGCCGCAAGCGGTACTTCGGTTTATATCGTCAATAAAAAAGCTAATGCCGTTGTTTTAACAGGTGGAAGCGTATCCCGACTACTGTATAGAACTAAGGCTGGTACCTGGAATCCAGTTACTATGCCTTTGGCTCAGGGTCAGGCCAGTAAAGGTGGCTTCTCGGTTGCTACAGGTGGTGGACAAACTGTTTTAGTAGGAGGTAATTATAGTAACGATAAGAATAGAGATTCAATTGCGTGCTACTATAATGGAGAACAAATAACCGGAAGTAATTTTCATCTCGCGGCTACAATGCCTAACGGGTACCAATCGTGTGTTACTTACATTGAAGGTAAGGTCTTTTTATCTACCGGCACCTCAGGTAGTAACGTAAGCTATGATGGCGGGCTTAATTGGAAGCCGGTTGACGCGGGAAGCTATAACGTTTGTCAAAGATCTAAGAAAGGAAAACTGGTATTGTTGGCCGGTGATAAAGGTAGAATAGCTATATTTAAGTTATAGGTTTCTGATAATTAACTACTTAAAATAACATGTAAATTTAATTGAAAAACTTTTGCAGGGAAAGGCAATAAACTCTATATTTGCACCACTTTAATCGGAAATGATAAGAGTTGATTCCGTAGCTCAGCTGGTAGAGCATTACACTTTTAATGTAGTGGTCCTGGGTTCGAATCCCAGCGGGATCACAAAAAAAGCCTTCTGATTTGCAGAAGGCTTTTCAATTTAAAAGTAGAAGGCTGTACTATGCTAACTACAAATAAAGCTTAGTTTCCAGGACTAAGCGTATTCTTAATAAAAATGATTCCGTAGCTCAGCTGGTAGAGCATTACACTTTTAATGTAGTGGTCCTGGGTTCGAATCCCAGCGGGATCACAAAAAGAGCCTTCAAATTATTTTGAAGGCTCTTTTTATTTTCTTTAAAAACTTATTACAACAAGTCAGGATCGGTTCCACCTGTGTTGGACTGTGTAATTTTGCTTAGGTTGTAGCTAACCTCACCATCTTGCTCAGCGCCTTTAATTAAACCCTTTTCGTACAAATTCATTAAAACTTGTTCAGCCTGGCGATGTAATACCTGTGGTGCTTCCTCCGGCTCATATTCGGTAAGTTTGGCAGCTACGTCGGGTGCTGTAGCTTCGCCTAATTGTGCAAGTGCATAAAGTACCTTATCTTGCCAACTGGCTTCAGGATGGTAAGCTTCTGGCGGGGCAACGGGTTTAAATTCGTCGTTGAAAGATTGATCAGCTTTGTTCATAGTACTCAAACAGTTACTTTAGATACAATGTTTAGAGATGATATAAATTTAATTAATCGCAAGTTGTCACCAAATAATAAATTATAATTGCGTTTATGATCAAAGCGTACCAACTATACACCGCAAAAGACGGGCACTCATATTTCAAAACAGGAAACGTATCTGAGGCTGTAATTACCCGCGCTCAATCTATTCGTTTTCAGGAATCACCTCCAGGGTCAGTTTATGACTGGCATCCTGCGCCTACCATGCAATTTGTTATAAATTTAAAAGGAACCTTGGAGTTTACCACATTCCAGGGACAAACCTTCACTTTAAAGCCGGGCGAAGTGCTTATTGCACAAGATACAACTGGCAGCGGGCATAAATGGCGTTTGTTAGGAACTGATCCATGGCAACGTGCCTATGTAGTTTTTAATCAAACTACCGACATCAATTTTGTGCCCGAACAGGTTGCAGATGTTTAGGGACTTGGCTTATTATGATTGATTAACAGGTTACAAAGAGCTGTATAATCTACATGGAAAGCGTATTTTGAAGTATTTCCTTATATTTAAGGCGTATATGCAATTAAAATATTTCAAAGAACTTGACGGCGTACGTGGCCTGGCCGCAATCATGGTGGTTTTATTCCACATTAAACAATCGGGAATAAGTAATGACGCTGTTGCCCGCATCCTATATAAAGCAGGTAATTTTGGACAAACAGGGGTTATCTTGTTTTTTGTGCTTTCAGGATTTTTGATTACCCGTATTCTGTTAATATCTAAACATAAAGAGGCTTACTTTAAGAAGTTTTACATCCGTAGAAGTTTACGCATATTTCCTCTTTACTATCTTGCGCTAGCAATTTTTGTAATAGTCGTTCCTTATTTTACTACCGGAAAAGTTGTCCCGTTTTCACAAAGCTGGTCATTTTGGGTGTACCTTCAGAATATAGGCTTTACTTTTAAATGGTCTTTAACAGGGCCTAATCATTTTTGGAGTTTAGCTGTTGAAGAACATTTTTACCTGGTGTGGCCGTTTGTGGTTTATTTTCTCTCTGAGAAGTGGTTGCTGCGTACTATAGGGTTAATTGTATTAGGCAGCATTATTACGCGTATTATCATGCTTAATATGGGGTATGCAGGCATTTTTTACTTTACACTTACTACAATGGATTGCCTGGCAATTGGTGGATTTGTGGCGCTTAATGAGCGGAATAAGTGGATAAATGTTAGGCAAACTTTATACATAATGGCGGCCACCTTGCTTTTGCTTATAACAAATTGGGCCTTATTTAAAGGCGAGGGGAATGATTTTATACAGGTATTGAAATTGCCTTTCATTTCAGTATTCTATATGTGTGTGATCAGCCTGCTCGTTTCTACTGTAAGCTATCTTAATAGGTTTTTCCAGTCATCTATATTAACTTATACCGGCAAGATAAGCTACGGTTTATATGTATTCCATCCATTATGTATTCTTGCAGTTGAAAAATATTTTAAAGGGCAACCTTTCATTGTGATACTAGCATTGATTGCTATAACGTCTTACTCGGTTGCTTCAATAAGTTATTATGGTTATGAATACTGGTTTTTAAAACAAAAAGACCGGTTCGAGAACTTCACATGGTCGAGAATAAGCAGAAAGAACCCCGCAAAATCAATTTAACTTAATTTGTTTTAAAGCGGTTTTGATAATACCACTCCATTATGGATGCTCCGTCTTGCCAGGTTAATTTGCCATCGGCAGCTACCTGGGCTATTAATACAGAAAGATTGTGAAGGAAAGCACTCTTTAGGTCGCCGGTTAAACTTTGGAGCGTTTTTATCGCGCAGCTCGTTAGTTCGGTCGGGTTGTTAATTTCGGAACAACTGTCGGCTAATTTTAATTGTATTAGTATTTGTGGAATAGCTTTACGCAGAACTACTCTTATGCGGTCATCCGTTTCTCCAGGAATTAACAGGGTTATAATGTCTGCTACCGGTGAGTCAACAAATGTTTTGATGTTTTCGGTGATTAGTACACCGGTATGAATTGCTACTTTGAGTTCTTCGGGTATGTGGTTAAATAAAGATTGAATAGCTTTCCAGATTTTTCTTAACCAGATTGGGATTTTTATCATTGCTTTTTAGATTTAATTTTAAATTGTCGATAGATCTTGATACCTCCAATAACGCCTCTAACTATCCAGGACAATGCAGTTGCGCATCCCACAACACAACCTGCACAGGAAGATATTGCAGCAACAAGTTTTAAAGTTTCATCGGTAAGGAGTAAACCTTTTACTGCAATTACATAACTCGTTAATGCAGATAAGATGCCTATTTGAGGCTTATAGTTGAAGTAGTGATATAGGTATTTGACGGTGTTTTGCATTACAGGTCGTATTGTTTGAGGTTGTATTTTTGAATGATACTAATGAGCTTTTGAGGGTAAGCCGGGTCTGTAGCGTAGCCAGCCTTTAAAAATGCTTTGGCCTGCTCTTCGGGTGTTGGGCTGCTAAAAACTCCGTTTATGGTGTAGCGCTTGTTGACCTGTAAAAATCTTACACGGTCGGCAAAGCCGTCGGTTAAGGTGGAGTAAGATCGGAACGGCTGTTTAACAGTTATAATTTTACCGTGTACGTATTCTTGAGTGGAGTAGATAACACTATCACCTTTCCAGCCAGCGCTTGCTTTTATACCAAAATAGTTATGGTGTAAACTTGATAATCGCGATCTGCCGTAATTGCTTTCCAGGCATGCCTGAGCGATCATTAGCGAGGGAAAGAGTTTTGTATTTTTGCAGACGGATATTGCTTGTTGGCAAATATGTTTAATGAAATTGCTCTGTTCCATAATAAGTATCAATGATTGTTATGAATTTTATATATTTTAGTGGCATATGCCGATTGGGATTTATCACATCATAATTTAATATATGAACATTGCTTTCTGTATCAACCGCCTGGCATTAATAGGGTTAGGTGTTACCGTATCCTCATTAATTCGCAACTGTTCAGATTCGAAGCAGATAACTTTGTGGTTTTTATGTGCTGGCTTATTGAAGGAAGATAAGAGCAATATTGAACAGCTACTCGCAAACGAAGGATTTCAGGGTAAGCAACATTGTATAGACTTTGATCCGGTTGCTCATTTTGGTTCTTTTCGTTCGCTCCATGGCGATTGGACACCCTATGGAAGACTTTTACTACCAGAGATATTAAAAGAGGATTCAGTTTTATATCTTGACGCGGACTTAGCGGTTGAATTAGATGTATTAACTCTAAAAGATGTTAAGTTAGAGAATACAGCCATTGGTGCTGTGGCAGGTGCTCAAATCAAATATGCTTTAGAAAATAAGTTTTTCATAGAAGACTTCAATCTGTCGCCTGATGATCGCTATTTCAATTCAGGTGTATTGTTGATGAACTTGGAATATTGGCGCCAAAACCAAATTAAAGATAAATGTATAGAGGTAGCCAGGCAATATTCAGAAAAACTAGCGGCAGTTGATCAAACTATATTAAATGCACTCTTTAGCAGAAGCTTCGCAAGTCTGCCTAAGTCTTTTAATTGTCCCTGGTATGCAGATAAGGGTAGACCTGTGGTTGCTGATAAGATGATCTTACACTATGTAGGTTCTCCAAAGCCTTGGGACATCGGAGCTAAATTTCTCCATAAAGGCTACAGAACTTGGCAAAGCTACCTCACGGCCGAGTGGGCTAAGCAGTATGGCTCGACTGCACGAGCAGACATTGTGAGAGCCTGGAATATCAGACGGTCCTACTTAAGAATTTTAAAGAAAGCTATTAAGGGTTAATAAGCTGGCACGCAGTTTCACCTTACTCACTGACGCACTACAGTCTTGATAAGTACGCTTTAATTATAGAAATAATGTCAAGAAACAAGATTAATGCTTTAGAGTCGCTACGGGGTTTTGCAAGCATTTACGTGGCCGTTGGTCACTGGATTTTATGGAATAAACTTAACCCAATATTCGATTCGCTGTTCAAATTTGGGACTGAAGCTGTAACAACTTTTTTCCTTTTATCTGGATTCGTTATTTTTTATTCAACGTTAAAATCAAGTGATATAAACTTGAAAGATTATTTCATAAGGCGTTTTAGGCGAATTTATTTTCCATTTGTTTGTGCTATTATCGTTTCCATCGCTATCTATCAAAGCTTAGATATTTCTCTCTCCGAATTCTTGGGAAATCTTTTTCTTCTTCAGGATCAAAGACGAACACCCGGTAATATAGTAAATCCTTTTTTAGGTAACCAGCCATTATGGTCACTGTCTTATGAGTGGATATTTTATCTAATTTTCCCTTTTATTTTTCGTGCAATTAAAAATACAAAACGTCGGGTTCATATAGTTGGAGTATTTAGTTTGCTAAGTTTTGGTATTTATTTACTTTTCCCCAATCACATTCTACTGGTTTTTGCACACTTTATCTTATGGTGGACAGGATTAGAGTTGGCGGAGTACTTTTTTGGAGATCGGACACTAAAACGCTGTAAAACGCTTATTATATATTATGTATTATTTATTGCTTTACTAGCTGTTAACTGGTGGTTTAATTACTCGAGCACGAAGGTACTTGACCTCGGATCTTACCCATTTTTGCCTTTGCGTCAATTCTGTTTCGCCTTCATTTGCTTACTATCGGTAATATACTTAACTAAAGCGACGAAAATTTTAGTAAGCAGATTAGATATTTTTATTAAGGTAGCGCCAATCTCTTATAGCATATACATACTTCATTTTCCAATCTTAATACAACTTCATATACCAGTACCATTTTTCATCGAAATACCATTGAAATTGTTACTTCTAATCGGCTCTTCATATTTGATTGAGGTTATATGGCAACCAAAAATCAACAAATATTTGAAATGACAGCTTTCTATATGGCAGAGGTATAACTCTTACTTTGTCCGTTCGTTCACAAATGCATGGTTCCATACATCGCCTTCGATGCTTATTTGGACATGAATTACTAGGAACTGAACTTCGCTATTTAGAGAAGGAATGCGCGGCTATAATCTGACTTGTGGCAACATTGGTGGTGCATTATCGCCGCCTCTTTAAAAATAAGCCCAAGGGTGGGGCCAACGCTCGTTATCCAGCAAAGCGGCGAAATATCTTAAGGTGTAAATTAAAAGGTAAGGCAGATAAAAACTAAATTGATGAGGCTTTTTTACTGCTGCTCACATATTCTATAGTGAACAATCTTACTCGTACTCCCGCCAGGTGCAGCTAAATGCGCCGTTACACCTTTGAAGCCGGTGGCTATCTCCAGTGTCTGTCTTTTGGTATAGAACACACCAATACCCTTGAAGCCCCTAATCGGCTGCACTGTTTCAGCCTTCTTTGTAAATACGGTTACACTAAACATTGCTTGAAAGGTTAGTTAGTGTTACCCGCAGTTGAATCCATACGGCGGATACGGGCGAAGTGATACCATTGGGATTAAACGAGGCGCTGCCGTTGCCATAACCGGCATTGTCAAAAATTGGTTTAGTATTCCATTCGTACCTTAAAAAATTACCGGGAGCAGTGATACCGCTGTTTAGCCAATCCACATCGCTACCTGGCATAAGGTCGTTATCAGTGTGCCTCATCTCATAGCTTAAACGGTCGGGGTTACCTCCTCCAGTAGTGTTATCCCCTGCAAATACGTTGCTGTCGGGCACGTTTACATTCGTGCCACTTCCACCCGCTAAACTTTTATTAAAGAGTAACAGGCCGTTATACTGCATTTTTTCTATTTGCACCGGGTTAAGTGCTATGCGCATAGGTGCCGAAGTAATAATGCCCCTTGTTTTGCCCGGGGCAATTGATAGATCTGTACCGGATATAACAAGGTCAGGAGTACCATCGGTTACTGAAATTACAGCTCCGTTAGCTACCTGCCATTCAGGTGCGGTTTGCGCTACGTATGGATTACCAAACAAAGTACCTCCTATGTTTTTGGTGTTATCACTTGCTGCGTTTAGCATAGGGCTATCAAACTGCAAAGAAAAATCCAACCGGGGCACGCTGTTGAACCGTGGCGAAAGCGTAGGTACAAGACTGTGCGTATTGTACGTTGGAAAGTCCGTATTAAAGTCGGTCAGGTTTTTATACGTACCCGATGAGGTATTCCGGATATAACCCATGATGTGGTTATAATCGAAGTTACCCACCGACATCCCGATCATGCTTACGGTCAGATAACAGTTGCCATTAAAATAACAATTAATTGCGCTACCTGCCAACAATGTACAATCAATGCATATACAATAACTGTAAGCAAATGAGTTAATAATGGCACAATTAACAAACACACTGTTTTGATTTATTGAACCCGAAGTGCCATTTATTGTAGGAATATTTTTTATCAAACAATTTACTACCCCCGCCCTTAGCGATATAGATGCATAATTTTCGATGATTAAACCGTCGAATATAGGTGCACCAACACTTGCATTGAGATTATTAGAACCGTTGCCCCTAATAACCACGTTGCCGTCCGCCACAATTCTCGACCCGCTGCCCATCTTTGATGTAGCCGGAAAAGCCTCCTCATAAGTACCACTGCCCACAATAATGAGCGCGGCTACGTTAGAACTAAGATTGCTTATTGCTGTGATTGCCCCTGACATAGTGGCCTTTGGAGCATCGGGAGTTGTCCCTGCATTACTGTCATTACCCGCCTTGCTAACATAATAAATTGCATTATATTGATTTGCCGGTACAATATATCTAAAATTATTTGCCATCTTGATAAGTATAAATAGTGTCCTCTAAACCTGCCCACTCTTTAGATGAGGCCGGGAAATTGTAGATATAATCAACGCTTAAAAGGCCATTGAAGAAAGTGTACTGCTCGTTAAGCACACGGCTGTTACCATCCCGGCAGGGTTCCGTAGTGCGGCTCACAGGCTCATCACTCATTGCTGCTCCAACGGCTTCCTGCACTTCGTAATCTTGCAGGTAAATTGGTTTTTCGGTGTCCCACACCAACGTTGCATTTAATTGAATAATCATTGTTATTGTATTAGAAGGTTAACTGATGCGCTAACCTGGTTAGCTGAAAACTTAATGCGCCACCGTACCCATGTTCCGGCCTGTATGGTAATATAGGTTGCTGGGGTTAGCGGTAGTGAGGGCGTAATGTAGCTTTGGCCGTCATTGATAGAATAAGAAAAAGTGTCGGCATTTTTCAAAACCACCTCCTTGATCACGGTTTGATTACGGAAGTAATCAGGCTCCGTAATACTACGCGGTGAGGCAAAGCCAACGGTAAAGTCGGTCACTATTTTGGCCAACTTGCTTTTTTCCGTTTGGGTGTAGTTTTGGTCAGACAACATTTGTGCACCTTTAACCCACGTCCACCAATTTTTCACACCTAAAGGGGTTGCGGCTTTAGTGTTGTCGGTACCTGTTTGCATATCCGTATCGGTAGCAATGCTGACAGGGCCAGCCGGGCCGGTATCACCCTTTGCACCCGTATCTCCCTTTGCACCGGGCGCACCATCGGCACCCTTTGCACCGGTATCGCCCTTTGTGCCTGGCGCACCATCGGCACCCTTTGCTCCTGTATCACCCTTTGTGCCGGGCGCACCATCGGCACCCTTTGCTCCTGTATCACCCTTTGCACCGGTATCGCCTTTAGGGCCTTGTAGTACGTTTATATCAACCTGCCAACCTACGCTCAAATTATTGATCTGATTAACGTCCTTTAAACGGTAGACCTGCTTTTCGCTAATTACATAGACAACCGTTATGTATTGCTTCAATTGGTCGACCTTTTGGCTAAAGTCTGTCAGTAGGGTTTGAAGGTTTGCGGTAACTTTACCACCACCCCTTATAAAATCGGCATCAACATAAGCAAGATCGGGGTTGTTGTGTCTTTTTTCGTCTCCTGAATATAACATTATGAAAAGGCTAGTGAAACGTTAGTAAATGCATTAGGTGCGTTTGAACGACCAATGATTAGTGAGGTGTTAACACCGGCGTTGTTAACAATGGTTACTCTTGACTGGAATGCAAAAGCTGTGAAATATGCTTCAACGCCATTAAGAATAATAGATGTGTATTCGCCTAATGCAGCATCATAGATATACCAGATAAAATTACCTACTCCGGCGGTGACACTATTGAACGTTCGCGCCCTGGAAGCCTGAAAGGCTCCGGCATTATAATTTTCCTGTATTTGTTGTAAAGTAAGATCAGCTGCTGAAATTAAAAATCCCCGGCCTCTGAATGCAATGGAGGCACTATCTGAAGTTGTATCATTACCGGTTGGAAATGCAACTTGTGAGCCGGCGACTATTAAACCACTTTTAGGTTTTGCGAAGGTAACATTGTAAGTACTATCTGCAACAATATTGTTGAGGGGCACGGTACCCGAAGGTGTATTAGCCGCCGGAAAGGGCGTACCGGCAAACAAACCACCAGCTGTTTGGGGTTGAGGCAGGGACTGAACAGGCGATGGTGCCGGATAGTTGTACTTTGCGGCTAAGTCGGCTTTTACCCCTTTGTCGACGGTTAATGCCTTTAGGCTGCTTACTGGGTTCATGTAATCAGAACCATCAGCTTTGTGCAGCAACCATGTAACTGAAAGGGTTGGAGTAATCAAGGATTTACTTTCGAGGTCAAGCTTTATTTTTTTTTCGCTCGTAATAGTAAGCCCTTGATCTATATCATCAGACTTGATGAAGCCAGAATCCTCTATAAGCCTATCAACATAAGTTTTGTCCGCCTTCAAGTCAAAGTCAATGGGGACTATCACGGTTCCGCTGCCCCAATCACTATTCCGCTTAGGGCCAAATAGGGTGTAAGTGCTGGTGTTTATGTAAAAGTCGCCATCAACACCCGTGGCCTGATTGGAAGGATCGAGGAGGCCATTCAATAAACTTTTGCCGTTTAAGCCAGGCAGTCCGGTGTCTCCCTTTGGGCCTGGGCCGCCTGTGGGTCCATTGAGCATAGAAAATACCTGCTGCCAACCGGCGGTTGCTTTTTGATAGAACCTTCCATTTGCAGTATTGATATAGGTATCGTTGATTTGCCCGCTGGAGGCATTAGGCTCTCCTAACCCGTAGGTAATTCCGCTACCATTGGAAGTGCTGCTGGCCGGTAGAGTATAAGTGTTTATCCAATTGTTAACCTGCTTTTGATAGAAAGCTCCAGTGGTAATGTTGATAGCAACGTCTGAATTTTTGCCTGTGTTGTTTTGTGGTACAGTGCTTACAAAAGTTACGTTGCAACCGGTGGCTATGTTTTGTGATATGTAGCTCAGTAATTGGCTAAAAGCATATTGGTAATCAGTTCCATTATTAACTAAGATACCTATATCGTCGCCTGTAATGGGTGGTGCTACCTGTAATTCGGTTATTTTTTTATCGGGCATAGTTTATAAGAAGATATCTAAGGGTAAAAAATTGTCTATCTCGGCTATCCCCGTCACGTCATTAAAGTTGGTACGATCAACACTGCGTATACGTGGGCCAGATTGGCGAGCGCTCTTATTGCGCTCGTTGTAGCGCCATAGCGGGTAATCGTTTTGCTTATCTTGCAAAAATTTTTCAACCTCATTGGCGTGGGCATTAGCTACGCTGCGTTGCTGCTGTACCAGGCGGGTTAAATCTTGCGTGCTCACAGCCTGTGCATTGTCGTACTGTTTAATTACCGGACCGGTGGCTGTATAGTGCACACCGTTGCCTTCAATAAAGCGGGCAAACGTAAAGTACACTAAAGTTGGAATCAGCCCTTCGTACCTGCTGATATAGCCTGATCTGTCGGTGTATTCGCAGCCATTTACCAGGTTCTTGTAGACTTGTGGCGTGTCGGTTTTCATTTGACCGTCGGCTTCAAAATATTTGTTAAGCTGGTAGTAAAGTGGGTAACTTAAAAAGGGCTTCAGGTCTAATTCCTGAGCTTTTTTAATATAAACCTGCAGGCGTTCGGGCTTAACGTTGATAGATATATCTTCAAATTGCTGGAAAATGGCGGGCGTAATAATCCCCCAATTCCCTGAAAGGGGAGTAGTGGTTTGATTGTCGGTCATGATATAATTGTGTTGTCCCCTCACAGGGAAAGGAGAGAAATTAAGCGGTCATGGCCTCTGCTTCGGCTTGTTTAAAGCCGTATGCATGAACCAGGATGGCTATCTTGTTTTCGCTAGGGATGGCAGATAAGAGTATTTGGTTAATACTGGTGCCGGCAGTCATACCTGCGCTATCATCGGCCACATTGCCGGGTACCGGTAGTATGTTCCAGTTACCTGATGGGTTTAAATTTTGACAGAAGTTGCTGAACAGTTCTTCAAACACCTCGCTTAGTTCTAAACGATCGGGTGCGGTATTGTCATTAAACTCACGGATGGCTTCTTTTTTCTCACCTCCATTGCTTAAGCCAGATGATTTTTCGGCGTTGATCAATTCTTTCGGAACCGAGAAGCCTTTGATAATTCGTGCTTCAACCGATTTTTCTGTGGCCTCAAATAACTTATCGTTATTTTGAATAGCATAAGGTTTAAATTCGGGTTTGGAAGCTTCATCCTCGTATTCAATTACGATGATCTTTTGCGCACTTTTGGTTCCCTGAAATGCACCCAGGTCTTTCTCTAATTGTGATGGCGAGTTGCTTCCATTCAGCAAATCTGCGTTAGGCGTACTATTGTCGGCTTCTTCTCGCCTTGCCTGCATAAACAGCATTGTGGAAGGTAAAAAGCCGGTAGTAACCTCGCGGTTATTAAAAGTTTTGATGCCGGCTTCAGTTTCAAAATCTTCCCAAACGCTGTCGGCTTCAATTAACGGATAATCTTCCACTTCAGGGTTAAAGTAATACAGTTGACCTTTGTAGTTTTCCCAACCACCGGCCTTTTCTACCTGTTCATCAATAGCTACCGGGTCAGGGTTGTAATGATCAATAAATACGATCTTCGAGCGCATTACATGCTTCCAACTCTTCCGGCCCCAATCATTGTAAATGGCATACTGGTTAGCAGTGTCTAAGGAATCGGTATTACCCATACGGATGTCTTCAAACTTAACGTAGTGCGCCGATGCAATTTGATAGTTGGCATTATAGTTCAAATGAATGCCAAATCCGCTGAAGAGTGCTTTATCAGTAGCTACAGCTTTAAGCAGCTTGGCCAGGGTTAAGCCTTTATCATTTACTAACTTCTTACCCAGTGTTTTTTCTTCGAAGCCGTTACCGCCTATAAATTTAGCCCGCTTGTTCCAGCAATCTTTGGCGGTAGGGGAGGCGGCCACCAACTCCAGCATACGTTGCGGGTAAGCGTTATCAACGTCGTAATTAAGTATACCAAAAGTTTGATTTGGGCGCACTCTTATACGACGCTCAATTTGTGGTAAGTAGGTTTTCATTTGATGTAGTTGCTTGGTTAGAGTGGCGGGTTGCGAGGTGAGGTTTTGGTTATAGAAATTGAAATTGTGATTGCCCGCAACCCGCTGCTCATAACCTATTACCCAATTAGGCTGCGGTTAATGCTTCAAGGGCAGCAATAGTGCTCGCGTAGCTTGGCGAACCAGAGTCGCCAATAAATACAGAACGTGGTGGAAATGGCTCGCGCAGTTTATCGGGGTTGGTTAACTTTAGTTTGTAACCACCTTCTAAAGCCTCATCGGCTGCATTGCGTTCCGCTTCGGTAAGGATGAGGCTGGTAACGGCGCCGAACAGTTCTACAGATGAATCGCTTTCTTTAAAGTTATTGATCACGATGGCTTTAACGCGGCCGTAGCCCATGGCACGTAACTGACCTTTAATATCTACCGATAAGCCGGCAATGTTGAAGTCAATTTCTTCGGTGTAACGTGGGCCAACCTGTGTTTTGGCCAGTTTGCTCATGGCGTTGAAGCTGTTGTTGGTTCCTTCAAATTTGTATACTTTACCGGATCCTACCTTTTCCAGATCATCAATAATGAGCGGATTGGTAGTGTTGTAAGTGATCTTGATATCGTCTTCGTTAAAGATATAGATCACATCTTCGATGCCTGAAGTTACAGGCGATGCAGTGGCAAGGCTGAAGCCTGCGTTGATTTTATTATAAATGGATGTTGGCATGGATAGTTAATGAGTTATTATGTTAATGAGTGATTTTTAGAATAGTATCAGGTAATGAGTATCAGGTATCAAGACAAAAATTATTGATAAGGGGACGCAGAATAAGGGAACCGCTTAATAGCAGTAATGATGATAAGGCAGATAGGAATTTAGAGCAGATTAATCTTGATACCTGATACTAACTACTTGCTACTTAAATAGCCGACAGGTAAAACAGCTCGTTGGCAAACTTAAAGTTAACGGCGGCTTTCATACGGGCTTTCATGCGCACCACATTGTCGTTAGTGTAAGGCTTCATGTAAACGGTTGATAGTTCTGAAGCATCGCCCAGCAAATCAACGCCAAGGAACAGGTTGGTAGAACGCGCACCCAGGATGGTATTTGCCTGCCAGTGGTTCATCAATTGAAGCGGCATACCAAGGTAATCCATCTTCTTTTTGTCGGTAAATGCATTTAACACGTTAGTAGCATTATTAGCCTGTGCTTGTGCATAAGCATAACCAATGTGTAATGGAATTTGCAGGTTAAAGTCTTCCTGACTGCGGTCTGCCGGATCTAACTGTGAATATACGCTGCTTAACACACCCAAAACGTTGCTGGCATTAACGTAGCTAATGCTGGCTACCGATGATGTACCGGTAAATGTTGCTGCTTTACGGGTGTTGATCTCGTTGTAATTACGCACCAATTTAAAAGTTGTAGCACCTAACACTTTAATAAAGTAGGATTGGGCTGCCACATCAACGCCCGGAGCGCCATTAGTGGTGTCTTTACTGGTACCGGTTGCTGCCGAAACTGTAATAACGTCGCCATCGGTTAAAGTGGTAGTGCTGGTTACGGTAACTACACCATTGGCATCAATACCCGAGGCCGACATGTAAGTAGGTGCTTTGCTTAAACCAACTTTGTATACGCCGGTACTTTCTGCTATGGCGGGTAGTAAGCCTTTAAACGCTGCGGTAAAAGTGGCTTCTTGCGTGGCCGATTTGCCCAACCAGTACAAGCGTTCGTTAGCGATCTGAATTTTGGTAAGGTAACGTTGCACCATAAAGTCCGACAGGTCTACCACGCCTTCATAATCGCCGAAGGCACCCGGTGTTAAACTTTGGGCTTCCCAGCTTTGCACCAGTTTATCCCATTGTTCCTGCTTCATGAATTCGTAGGTAACAGGGTCGAGGTAGGTTTCATCCTGGCGGGCGGTAGTACCCTGATCGATAAACATGCCCGATGGGTTCTGCAGTTTAACGTCGTCGTCTACGTCGAGGATTATCTTTCTCGATTTTACATCATTTATTACAGTTAATAGTCCGCGTTTAACGGAGTCGGCCTCGAGCAAAGTGCTAGCCATAAACCCGGCCAGCGCTTCGCCGGCATAGGTGTTGTTGGTAAAGGTAAATTGAGCCATTAAGATTGTTTAGTTTGTTATGGAGAGGTATCAAGTAGTTAGTATCAGGTATCAAGAGAAGATAACTACAGGATCAAAAAGGTAATAAGGGTTTGGAAAGATGAGTTTGAACGATTTCAAGAATGTAAATCTTGCTACTCGATACTAACTACTTGCTACTATCTACGGCTTGTTTAACCGCGTTTTTAGCAATGGTGGATTGTGGTGCAAAGAACGGTTGAGTTTCAGTTTGTGCTTTGTTACTGCGCTTTGAACCTTCGGGGGTGAAAGTAGATTTGATCTCGTTTTTTACCTGGGTATGGGTTTGCTGTAAGCGTGACTGGGCATTTTGCAAGGCGGTGCGTGCTTCAATGAGCAAGGCATTTTGGGCATGTAGTTTCGCTTTAAGGGTGGCTACCTGGTTTTGCACTTCGTGAGGCTTCATTTTACTTTTAGGTTTTTGCATCACTTCTTCTTCCTCACTCTCTGCAGCTTCCTCACCACCCGGTGTTATCTTTTTCACCTTGCCTTTTTCAACAGCTACCTCATCACCTTCGGCAGTGGTGTACACATCATCTGCGGCGGCTTCTTCCATGTCTTCGCTGTTGTATACTTCGGCGCCGGGCTCCAGTTCGGTGGTGTGGTGCAAAGGGCCTTTGTCGGTCATGGTTTGCTTGTTCATCACTTTCTTAAAAAAGTTCATCATCTTGTTTAAAACCAGCGTGGTTTTGTCCACGAGATCGGTGTTGTGCATGTTCATTTGTTTGTTGGGTGATTGATTTTTGTTTAGTAATATTTTGTTGATGCAGCGCTGGTAAACGGCCGGTGCGGTACTGGTGCACTTTTGCAAAATGGCGCTGTTGGTAATAGGGGTTTGATAATCATCAATACGGTCTATAAACCCCAGGGCCAGTGCCTGGTCGGCCGTCATCCAGGTTACGGCGTTAATGAGGCTGTTAATGGTTACCTCGTCCAGTCCCGTTTTATCGGTGTAGATGCTGGCCAGCCGCTCTTGTACAGTGTTTAGCATTTGTACATCTTTCAGTAACTCGTCGGCATTGCCACCGTTACCGGCCATGGGTTTGTGTATCATGAGCAGTGCGTATTTGCTCATCACAATGTGGTGCCCGCCCATGGCTACAATTGATGCTGCTGATGCGGCCAGGGCATCAATGTAGGTGGTTACACGGGCGGGATATTTCTTTAACAGATCGTAAATGGCAATGGCATCAAAGGCCGAACCGCCGGCCGAGCTAATGTGCAGCTCCACCTCCTGACCGCCGGCCACCTGCAACTGCTGTTGCACGTAGGCCGACGAAAGCGTTCCGGAGCCGATACCATCCTGATCGGTATCGTATAGATATATTTTGTAAGGCATGAGTTAGGTTTTTGATGTGAAAATGTGCGGGTGGGCAGATGTGCAAATGGCGTTGAGGAATTTGTTTGAACCGGAATTTTAAGAATTAATGGAATGGCCAGAATTCTCAAACGGGTAGGGATATTCTGTTATTTCTTAAATCCTGTGAATTCGGGTTCAGGAAAGATTTTTGATTGGCAATTCAAATATCGGGAACTTTCTGGATGATTGTGGTGACACAAGTGTGTCAGTAGTCGTTTTTTTGTAGGTCGAACAACCTTTTTTAGCTAATACTCACTCAATCACTCATTACAACATTTACACATTGCTTTATATGCTGATTGGCATAGTTCAAAGGTGCTAATAATAATTTATTAAAGTGGTGACACAAGTGTGTCAGTACCCGAAAAACTATTGATGGCGCGCCAAATGGTACGTTCATCCTTCTGGAATTTTCCTTGGGCTTCAATTACTGCCTTGTTCTTGCTTAGTTTACGCGTTTCCATTTGTGAATGTACCCACAAATAAATTTCACGATAGCTAAAAAATTTTTCGGTGATAAAACCTGCCTTGTACATTTCGCTCAAGGTGCCGTTGCTAAACAGGTGGTTAGCTGTTTGAATATTCATGGTTTGAAGTTGTTTGTGGTTGCGTGGAGCGGGGTTTTGAGGAGTGGGGAGGGAAGGGTGCGAGGTTATTAGTGTGGAGGAAGAAGATGGTGAAATATGCGACTTCTGCTCCCCCTTCAGGGGGCTGGGGGGTTATAAATTTACCCTATCAACCGTTTGCGCCAGAATGTTTTGCTGATTGTTTACGTCTTTCACATCTACGTAAATAGGGGGGAAGTTATTGATCATTTGGTAAGCCAGCGTGTTGGCCAAATCCTTCTGGTCGTTTACAGGCTGACTGTAATACCGGTTAGCATTACCACCATCGGTAAATATACCACCTATGGCATAACCCCGCCCTGCGTTAGGCACCGAAAAATCGCGACCGCCATGTGCCACGTTGATAGCGCTCACCAGGTTACGCGCCCAAGGGTTGCGCATAGCCTCCGACACCACCACCGCCTCGCCCGAACGCAGGTAAGCGTTGGTGTTATCGGTACGGCTATAGCCGGGTAGAATAGCGCCACGACCGTCAGACGTATAGTGGCCACCCCGGGCAAAGCCGGGCTTTTGTTTTGCAATTTCGGCAATGGACATAGCTCCTTGCACGCCAATGAATGCTCCTTGTGCTATAGCCAGTGCCTGACCTATAAATGGCATACCGGCATAACCTTTAAACGACTCAATTATAGCCGTCTTAGTACTCATAATTACATCAGCAATGGCAGTAGCTTTTTTTGCTAAAAATGCAGCTTTGTAAATAGCAGAATCCTTTTTTGCATTTTTAAGTACAGCATCAATATATTTATCACCAGCGTGTATCTTGGAAGCTACCAATTTACTTTCGAGGTCAGCTTTCTTTTTTGCATAGTCGGCTTCTATCTTTACTACGTCGTCGCCGTTCTTTTTAGCTGCTGTAATAGCTGCGGTGTGCTGGGCTTCTAATAGTTGCTTTTGTAGTTGTAGGGCTTTTATGCTGTGGCCGCCATCTTGAGCTTGGTCTATGCCGGTTTGCAGGTCATCCTGCTGCTTTTTTTGGTCAGAGGTTTGGTTTATGTCAGCTTCGTCATTACTTTTTTTAGTTTGCAGAGTGGCTTTAATGTTTTTGGCGCGAGCTATAAGTGCGTCTTCGGCACCTTTAGCAAGAGCATCAGTTGTGGCGGCTTTGCGGGCTTCGGCATCAGCAATTTGTTTATCAATAACGCTTATCTTAGCTGTGTATTCATCCTCTAACTGTTGCAAGGCTAACTCCTTAGCATTTTTGCCTGCTGTTTTACTAATTTTTAATAACTCAGCTTCATATTCATCCAACTTCTTTACATCCTCATTTTGAAATTTTTCAGTTATTTGCTTCAGTGCAGTTTGATGTGCTATTTCAACATTTTGAATTTCTTGAGTAGATAAGTTCCGTTTCTCCTTGAGCGATTTAAAGTAATTATTTGTTGCTTCAATGTTTTTGCTATAATTATTCAAGATCTCTTTCGAGTCTTGCCCAATAATATCTACTGTCAAACTTGAATTAACAACAGTATCACCCTCAGACTTTTTACTGCCAGTACGTCTTGCGCTTTTGGTCGATGACGTCTTGGTTCCTTTTCCTGCTGGTGGCTTTGCTCCTAATTTGGGAGGCCTGTCATGACCTTCCTGATAAGTCTTCTGTGCGCCATCAACCACCTTTGTGACTAATTTACCCGCATCATCATATAGTTCATTAACCCCCTTTTTAAATGTTTGCACTGCCTTAGCTGTTTTGTCAGTTATATTGGTTACTCCGGTTCCAATCTGCACAACACCATCTGCCATCTTCTTAAAATCCATGTGGAAAAGACCTTCTAACAAGACTTTTATACCTTTAAAGCGGCTAACTAAGTTATCTATGATCACATTCCAAATCTTCTTTACAGCTTCGCCAGGGTGCTTAAAGGCGTTCCCAATATTGTTGCCAATGGTTGAGAATATCGAAAATTTGTCTTTAATGAAAGCACTTAATGTTCCCCAAATCTTTTTAGCGGTATCTACTGGGTGCATTACAGCATCGATAATTACAGCTTTTATGGAGTTAAGCGTGTCTTTTACAAACGCTATTGCTTTTTGAACTACAGCCAATCCACCCTGGAACTGTTTGATTCCTTCCTTGTTCTTAGTAAAGTATTCATAGACCTTTTCAAGCACCAATTGTAGGAGCCATAAACCAGAACTTTTTATAGCACTGCCTATCCCTGTAAACCCGGTTTTGACCACATCAAAGCCCGACTGCATCATGTTAAAGCCCGTGGTTACGTCTGATACAGCACTGGCAAAATCGGTATTGCTTTTTTCAAGGTCATTAAAGGTTTTATCAACTGCTTTACCTGCTTCATCAAAAAAGTTTATACCATCAGCACTCTCCTTGCTCTTCTCAGCAGATTCGGTTACTGATTCGCCTAATTCGTCAGCAGACTTCTTTAGATCATCCGTTGTTTTTGAACTGTTGGCCTCTGCTTTGGCTTGGTCTTTTAAGGACTTTATACTTGATTTTGTTTTCTCGGAGAGCTTCTCTTGGGTCTTGCTTAAAGTGTTTAAGTCTTTATCAAGCTCTTTGCTTTTTAAATCGTCTTGTTTGCCGGCGTCTGCTACATCCTCATCACTAGTTTTTGCAGATTTCTTCTTTTTAGCACCTTCGGGCTTTGATTTGCCTTCAGTTTGAGAAGTTAACTCCTGATTTTCTTTAAGCTTCTTATTGGCTGCATCTACCTTTTTAGCTAAAGCATCATAGGCCTTAGCATTATCGGTAACTGCTTTTTTGTTTTTGGTGTGGTTAGTGGTAAGTTCTTTCAAAAACTTACTCAGTTCTTTCACCTTTGCTGAAGCGTCTTTTAAAGAGGTAGATAGTTTCTTTCCCTCCTCAGATAATTTTGACAGTTTTGATTCGCTGCCTTCTGCATTTTTGCCTGCAGTGTCAATGGCTTTATTAAAGTCCTTTAATTTTTTATTTACATCGTCAAATCGTTTGCTTAAAGCCTTTACCTTGTCATCATTCTTCTTGAGCGTATCAGTAGTTTTCTTGCCATTCTTAATAAGCTCTTCTTCTTCTTTAACAATATCGGCAATGGCTTTTGCCAATTTAATCGCTTCGCTTTCAAGTGCGGTAATCTCTTTAGTTATTTCGGATAGGTTTCCTTCGGATAGATTAAGTGTACTCATAGTATGTATTAAATGCCAAATGGCATATTTTAGAGGCGGTAATTCAAGTGTAATAATTGGTTAAATTTAAAAATAGAATTATCGGTATGTAGATCTTATTGTTATTCAGCAATCATATAAATGATTGCTGAATTGTTAAGCCTCGAGTGGCTGATTAGAAAAATGTAAAACAACGATTTTACTTTTAATAGGATTTGATATAACTACTTTCTGGAAAAAAGACACAAAAATTCTTGATATCGAGAATCTGGTTCTATATTATCAACTGCCGTATCATATAGTTTAAACTTTAGAATCGGAGATGTTTTTAATAAAGCAATATCAGCAGCAGTAAGAAGAATCATGGATTTACGTTGTGTCACATCGTTTTCGGTCTCTGTTTGTACCAATTGAGCTGGTTTGACTAACCGTTTTCCACTTTTTAATATAATTATTACCCCATTATTGTCATCTGCTTCATCCTCAGCATCAGCAGTTAAATTTAATAAGAAAGATACTTTCCCTTTTTCAGTCGCCTTTATAAGATTGCAATTATACATAGGCAATTTATTACCGTTTTTAATTGACTGCTTTATTTCATAGCTTGTAGGCGCAAAAGAAGTGTATACATACCTAATTTGCTCAAATTCATCATATTTTTCTGCTATAGCATTACAGGGGTTCTGTTTAACTTTTAAGTATTCGTTACGTTCTACAGTTGCACTGTCTTGTGCGAAAGCAGATGTAGCTAAAGTTGATACAAGTAATAAGGTAAGGATTGTTTTCACTTATATTGCTAATTTTATTGGTAAATATAAAATTCAACTTTAGAAATTACAAGTATCTTGAAAAATAAACTAAAGTTTAGGTTACCCCAACTTTACGAGCTCCACCTTGGTAGCCTGCCCTTTACGCCAACTATCAATTTTATTGATGTAATAGTAAGCGCCGTCTTGCTGCAGGTAAACGGGTATGAGCAGGTCAAGTTCTAAAATATCGCGTGGGGTAAGTAAAAACCAACGCACTACCTTCTTACTGTGATACAGTATCTTCTCCAGTTCGGGGTAATATTGCTCGCGCAGCTTTTCAAACATAAGGCTGTGTGCACCGCCGGGTTTATCAAAGTAGGGTGTACATATCACATCATTTACTACACGGTCGGTGCCGAGGCCATCGGTAAACTTAATGCTGCGGCCCAGGCTCCGCAAATCAACCAAATCATGTATAAGCAGGCGTGGCTGGGTGTTTACGCTAAAATTTATATTACCGCTGCCGGGTTCTACCTTGTTAATTTGAGCTATAGTGCCGCCAATATAGGGCCGGTTAAGTGTTGGCGCAAACTGACTCTCGAACAAGGTGCCGCTAGCAGGCAAGGTTCGGTCGTTGACGGTAATTTGCCCGTTGGCCAAATTAAGAGGCAACACGTTCTCGTCCTCCTTGTATTTTAAAAAATTATTTTGCGCATAGCCACCCAGCTGAAATGTTATGTTTTTGCCTTGATTAAGGCATTTGGTGGTCCAGTCTTTAGCCTGAGGGATATTGTTGACCAAATTACGCAGCGATGCCATGGTAACCATGCGGCGGGTATTATCGGTTTGGCAAATAATGCCGAAACGCTGCAGGGTATCTTTCAATAGGTCTTTAATGGCCAGGTCTGGCAAAATGCGTTCGGCTTGTACCTGCTGTCCGTAGAGTACGTTGCCTAACTTATCGGTAACGGTAAAGGTGGCTCCAGGGTGCATGTGAAAATAAACTTTCTCTTTAACTGCCTGTTCTATGTCATAAGCTATCTTTACCGATTGGCCAACGTTGAGAGAAGTATTAACGGTGATAGTTTGCCCGCTTATTTCGCCCTGGAAGTACTTGCCATCTTTAGGCACCCTGTCTGATCCGTGCCTGATGGAACCCAGCGAACTAACTTGTCCATCAGCATTGTTAACCAGTTTAATGGAAATGGTAACTGCTCCATCCGGTTTTTCAGATTGATAAAATATACCGTATTGCAGGGTAATGGTTACGTCGAGTTCGGCTGTGGCTATATAAGCGCTGGCCGGTAAGCTATAAATACGGCTGTTACCTCTAACGAGGTTACTAAAGCGAAGGTCTTCATTAGCGCCGTTTCGCTTGTACTGATAGCCCTGTAAAATAGTACTTTGCGCTATGAGCGAATAATTGCTGTTACTGTTATCATAATCAGGGCCGTGCTCAAAATTATCATTAGCGAACTGGATGATGAGCTTATTATACAGATCATCTTGCAGTAAAAAGCTCTCGGGATTTAAGGTGTAACCGCCGGGCTTCAGCATTACTTCCATTGCCGTGCGTAAGAAAAAACCAGGACGCAGGTTGCGCACATCAACAGTTGGCTGTCCATTGAAAGAATCGGGCAGGGTGCCGTAATCAACCACAGGCCATATCCACCCATTTTGGTAAGTGTGCTTTTGCGACGCCACTACATTGTCTATAGTCCAGGCGTGTTCATAGGGCTTCCATAGTTGTAGCCTACCTAGGTCTGTGGTGTTATCGCCCATGTCGTATATCTTCCCTTCAATGCCATCAAAAAAATCAACGTTGCCCGAAAGTACGGTGATACTGGCGGTACTGTCGTCAACGCTGTTAAGTTCAGCCTGGCCATAGGGAATGATCTCTAAACCATCCTGCATTATTTTGGCCGTGTATTGTTGATAAGGCTTATCATCGGTAAAGGCTACCTCATCGGGGAAACCCAAAATTTGACGGTTACGCTGGGTGAGGGGCAGCTTGAACTGGTTGCTGGTATTGCCCTGCTGGTTCTTAACCTCGGCCAGGTTATTAATTTGAAAGGTAAGCGCAATGGGGCTATCGTCGGTTAAATCGACCAGGTTGTCGTTAATGAAGAGTTGAAGCATAGGGTGGTTACGTGTTATGAGGTGCGGGGAGCGAGGTGCGAAGAACGGGGAGCGAGGATTTAGGGAGCGAGGTTTAAAGAGCGAGATTATGCATACTCCTCGCACCCCGCACCCAACAACTCCGCTCCTCTACTGCGTTTGTATATTAAGTGCCGGCAGGTTAAAGGTTACGCTGAAGGGGGCCTGACCGTTGCGGGTTTCATACTCGGCAAAGGTGGCGGTGTTGAGTACTACGGTTTGCCATTTAACCGGGTTTTTGTTCACAAGCATTTGCACTTTAGGCGAATACTTGATGGATTGCAGCCCCTTAATATCGGCCACCGACAGATCCTCTGCCATAACCTTCATTTTCATCCCGGCGCTTTTACTGATCACGTCTTCAGTGGCATCCTGGTTGGCCCAGTCGAGGATGTGGTTTTTTACGATAACAGCATTCTGCACATCTAAAGTTAGTTCCTGGTTATAAACAAAACGATAGTAGTTCCATGAGCCGCTCAAGCCTATCCAGCGCAGGTAAACCGATTGATCGTTTACCGCATCATCAATCCTCACGGTTTGTGTTTGGGTAATGGTATGTGTAACATTGCCGGAATATGTATACTTAAGGGCAAGGGTAAAGTAGCTGGCCTGCTCACTAAATTCGGTGTTGATGCGTAAGCGGTTAAGTCCAACACAGCGTGCTAAGGTTTGGGTAATTGGCTTGTTAATGATCTCCAGCCGTTTAATTACCAATTTGCTGCTATCCTGGTTAAGCAAAAACGAACGGTCCTCGTTAAGCAGGTAACTTACTTGTATACTGTTCAGTAGCGGATTACGGTTAACATCTAACGGGGTAATCTCTACATAAACATCAAGCCCGGCCAGTTCTTCACCGTAAATAAAACCTATATCAAAGGGGTAGCCGGTACTGTAAGCCGGTTCGGCAAAATCAGTGATCCAGCGTGCGCGGCGGCTTGCGCCGTCTACGGTTTTGAAGGGTACGTAGGCCGCCATGTTGCCACCAAAGGTATCTCCTAATTGCCGGGCCGAATACATGACGTAGTACGGCTTGCCTGCATCTATGTAAACATCGCCTGCTTTACCGCCGGTAGCAGGGTTTTGCCAAACCTCAGCGTATTTTATTTTATAGCTGGCGCTCAAATTGCTATCGCGAAAGTTTATCCGGGTAAAGTTGCTATCGTCTTTAGCGCGTAACAGGCTTTGCAAAAAACTGGAGATATCGGCCTTTACAACACCGTTTAAGTTGGGGCGATGGGTACAGGTGATGGTGTTTGTTTTTAATGTAATAGGATCCTCGTATTCAATTTGGGTATTAACCTGGTAATATGGCTTAAATTTATTGATGTTAATAAATCCTGTTTTATTCGCGGGGCTGCTGTAAGCTACGTCAATGGTAATCGTATTGTTGTAAGTGTCAACACCCGCAATTTTGTAAACGCCATCATAGTCGCCGGTGTTTATGTAAACCATATCGCCGGAGGTAACGCTTATTGTGTTTGAACTTAACGAGGCATTGATAACAAACGTTGTATTTTGTCCGAAAGCGGTGGCATAGGTGTCGCTGATGTAGAAGTCGCGGCGCTGATAGGTGAATACAATGGGGTTAAAGGCGGCGCTCCAACGGCTTAGGTTACCGTTGCCTACTTCAACCGTGGGGTCGGCAATAAGCAAACCGGCTACCGTTTCTATATTGAAGCTTTTGGAAGCCGTACCACCTATAGCATCTTTGATATATGCTATATAGCCGCCACCTGCTAAGCTTGAAAAAGTAGCACTATATTGCCAGTTAACACTATCCAGGCTATATTGAATGTTGCCCGCACTGGATGTTGCTATAACGGTAATTTGCCCATCTTTTCGTCCTGAGCCACTTTCTGTTTGATTGATGGTAACCGTGCTTATCGCCGCGTCGTAAATTGGAGGAGGTATGTAGCCGCCATTATTCTCCATTACATCGCCTATGATATCAGCACCAAAAACTGGGAGTGGAGACATGCTCGTATCTTCCAACAAGACATTACGCCCTATTTGATAATTCGTGCCTATGACGGTAGCTGTCTGTATGCCCGCTGCTACTCCATCGTAATAAGTCTGATATTTTACTGTTAGATAATCACCAGCAACAGGTTGTTCATTTTCATCTTTAATTTCAATGTAAACATCACCATAAATTCGATAGCCCGACAATGGGACTTGTGGCTGATTGTCGCTGACTTCAATGTCCGGTGCTATGCTGAACCCCGCTCTTATTGGACGACGCTTTACTTCATTTATGTATGCAAACTTAGGCATGATTAATATTAATAGATAGTTAGTTAAAATGATTAATTGAAGCTTTCGAAGCCCATGGCCTGTAAGTTGAGTGTGAGGCTTACACCAGTGGTATTCACATCATATTTATTATAAACCGGCACACACTTAGCCTTGCTGTTAGCCATTACTTTGAAGTAGCGCGACGGGCCTTCCTGGTACCGCGATGCCTTGACTAAAAACTCATTGGCCAGCTTTAATGCCCGGCTTACGTAAACTTCGTTATCGGCCGTGTATTGATCAAAATCTGTATTAAACAGAAATTCGAGGTTTAAAGTAAAGTTATTACTTACCGATCCGTTAATGGTAGGCGACAGTTCTATACCGGGCAAGGGGTACATAAACACGCAGGGAAAGGCTTCATCATCGGCCAGCCGGTTAAGCTCGTTAGCGGTACCGTAAATAAAGCCCGGCGCACCGGTAAGGCTTTGCGTTATATTATAAATTTGATTGCGTATAGGCATGAAGGAGATTTTTTAATGTGCAGATTTTTTGATGTGCAGATGTGCAAATGATGAATAAACTCAAACAATGCATCGCAAAGCCAATTCGAACTATGAACTATGAACTATGAACTATGAACTATGAACTATGAACTATGAACTATGAACTATGAACTATGAACTATGAACTATGAACTATGAACTATTTCTGCGCATGCAGTAATTCTGTGTAGCGCTTTTGAAAGGCGGCTTCGGTTTTGTTGAGCAGGAGCTTGGTGAGTACCCGGTTATAGGGCAGGTTAAGGATGAGGTTCCACTTGGTTACATCGCCGCCTGCTAGGGCATTAACGGTGTTGATATAGCGGAAAGTTTCAAACTCACGTATGCCAGCACGCTGTTCCAAAGCCGATACAGGCGATGCCAAAAGCCGGTTTTCGGTTTCGATAAGCTTGGAAAGTTCAAAAAAAAATATTTAGCAATGGGTAAACTTTGAGTGATGGGCAATTGCTCAACCTGTTGTGTAAAGGCGGCGGCCAGTTCTTCGTCATAAGGCTGCCCTGTTACCTTGGTATAAAAATATTGGGCCAATACCTGGCTGCAAACCTGTAACGACGGATTGAAACTTTCCTGCCAGTTGTCCTGACCATGCAGCGCAATGTGCCGGTTTATTTCTTCGGCAATAATATCGCGCGAAGCCATAAAAGCACCGGCAGGTTCAACGCTCAGGTTGCTCATCACTTTTACCTTTTTGGGCTTTCCATCTAGCTTAAACGTAACCGTTTCAAGTATGGCTTCGCTGTTGTAGAGCTGTTTGATCTCGATGGCCAGTGCTAAAACCTGTTCATTAAAAACTTGCAGTTCGGCATAGCTTTGTACCTGCTTCAATTCTTGCAGAGGGATGCCCGATAGGATATGGATTGCCTCCAGGTCGGTCATGTTTTCGGTAGCCTGCATGGCCATTAACTGCCCTAACTTAAGCTCATTAAGGCTGGTAGGTATGGCTACCGTTAGGCTACCTGTTGTTGTTTTTAGTTTTTTTTGGATCATGGGTTGATTCAATGGTTCATTAGGATGATAAAGTTTCACCGTCATGCCGAACTTGTTTCGGCATCCCACCAGAAAAGTTGACGGTAAAAACTATTAAACTTGTTAAGGAAGATGTGCAGCTTAGCGCGTGGGTTGCTGAAACAAGTTCAGCATGACATTAAATTTTGAACAGCCTTACGCCAATCCCATTACATCATCCTGTTGCACAACTGGTGCTTTCCATGGCATACGTGAGCGCATTTTGCCTGTAGAGCTGATCTTGAGCTTATTCAAGGCCACATAACGCAAAGGGTCAATCAGGTGGTTCCAGGTGTCGGTAGGTACGTTTAGGGGCCTGCCCGTGGTGTCTGTTTTCCATTGATACCGGCTCAATTCTTTACGCAAGTTAGTGCTCTGGCGGGTAACATTGATGCGGTATCGGCGCAAAATGTCTATGGAGTTTAAAATACTGTCGCCGCCTTTTTGAGCACCGGCCATATTCCAGCCTAATCTACGCAGTTCTTCAATTGATTTGGGCTCGGCGCTGTCGGCCACAATTTCGGTGTTTTTACTGATGCCTGCCGCCTGCATGCGCTGGTCTATATCCTGGTTAGTAAGGCTGGTTTCATAAAGGAGTTCATTTACCCATAGTTCGCCGTTTTGCAGGTATACTTCCAGTAAACCGGTTTGGTCGTTAGTATAGCCAAAATCTAAACCATAAGCCAGGCGCCTGGCCTGTTGCGGTATGGCATCGCACAGCAGCCAATTGGTAAATACAAGGCCCGTCACTTTTCCGGTTAAACCGCGGGCATAAACTTTCCACTGTTCTTCATCCTCGTTGCGTATACTTTCTATTTTTTGATGCGTATTATCATCCAAAAACGGATTATGCCTGTGGTCGGAGATCAGCAGTTGTACATCCTCTTTGCCAATTAGCCTGTCGTGTACCCAAAATGCGGCGTTGGGGTTATAATCCAAAAAAATTCGCTTCCGGGTGCGCAGGGCCAGTTCGTTGTATACATCCCAGCTAAATCCATTGGCTTCGTTTACGAATAAGTAATCGCGCTTACCGCTTTTGGCATCCTGGGCGTCGTCATAGCTCTTAAATTCAATAATGGAGCCGTTGTGAAACTCATATACCCGGTCAGATTTATTGAATGTCCGGATCATGCTTTGTATGTGAGGGCTGTGGCTCACAATGCTTTGCGCATCGCGCATGGCGCCTGCTTTGAGGTTAGGTATATCTTGCCCTACAATGGTTATAACCTGGCGGGTATTTTGGCAGGCCAGTGTAAATAGTACCTGTTCTATAGCATAGGTTTTGCCCGAACTGGTACCTCCCTGGTTTACAACTACATGGTGGCTGGCTTCATAATTATGTTGAAAAAGTAGCGATGTTTTCATGTTAAACTTTTACATCCTGCTCGCAAGATGCCGGTGCCGGGCCTGTGGGTATGATCTCTATTTTGAGGGTAGATTCGGCCGGTGTAAACTCGGGCGACTTGACAGTTTGTTTTTCCATCCACCCTAAGCTTTTTAAGGCAAATATGGCGCCGGTAGCTGGTTGATGGTGGAGCATTTTTTCGTACTCGCTTTCAATTTTGAGCCGTGCCCGCTGGGCTATAGCCGCAAAACGGCCGTTTTTTTCGTAAGCTTCAAAAGCTTGCAGGCTATCGAACCCAAGGTGAAAAGCCAAACCGCTGAGGGTAGGGGGCTGTGGTTCGCGATCCCAAACCTTTTGCTCGCGCATTTCGGGCGGGCTTTTAGCCGTAGGCTTAAATGGTAATAGTTGAGTATGGTATTCGCCTTCTATCCATTTAAAATAGTCGGCAATGCGATGGCTGATCTGTTCAACCTTGCTGAATAAAATGTATTTGTGCTTCATTATGATAGGAGTGCCGATTGGCATATTGGAGAGTGTAAAAGTAGTAAAAATAATTGATAAATGCAAATATTTTTAGCAATTTGTTGTTTGTAAACAGTCGTGTGTCGAACGGATTTAAGTTGAAAAACTAAGACATAAAAAAATTGTCGCCTATATTCTGAAACAAATAAAGTAATTGCCACCTTTGCAATACATATGAGACCCGGAGATAAAGTAATTTGCATTAACGATAAAATTGACGCCGATAAAGCTGAAGAGATCCGTCGCGATTTTGAAATTTGGATTACTAAAGATAAAGAATATACCCTACGCGAGATCTTAGATAATAACGGCATTGTGACTGGTGTACTGCTCGAGGAGGTACATAATTTCCCAAAATTCTTTAAACTCATCAATCGTTTCCAGGAACCTGCTTTTGCTATATGGCGCTTTCGTAAACTTAATTATGCCACCGCGCAACAGGCCGAAGAACACACCGAAGAACTGGTTGAAGTTGGCCGCCCCGCTAAGGAAGAAGAGGGACAGTTTTAGCTTTGAGGTGTGAGGATCGGGGTGCGGGCATTGTATATTGTACATAAATCAATTGCATTTATTAAAACCACATTCCGCTTAGCAAATTTGACTACTGACTACTGACTACTGACTACTGACTACTGACTACTGACCACATGATCATACGTTTAGCTACTTTACAAGATATCGGGCCTATTACCCAACTGGTGGCGCAGGTAGTGCCTGTAATGCAGGCCGCCGGCAATTTGCAATGGGATAATACTTACCCTAATGATGAGGTGTTTACCAATGACGTGCATAAGGGACAGTTATGGGTAGCCGACTTTGATGGTCAAATAGCTGGTGTAATTGCCATTGTAAATGAGCAAGAGCCTGAATATGCGCAGGTGCCAGGCTGGGACATTACAGAGCCTGCTGTGGTTGCACACCGTTTGGCAGTAAGCCCCGATTTTCAAGGTAAGGGTATTGCTGCTGCCTTATTGCACCAGTGCGAAGTAGTGGCGCGAGAACAAGGTGTTGATCTCATCCGTTTAGATACCAATACGGTAAACAGGCTTATGCAAAATCTATTTTTAAAGATAGGCTACAGTTTGGGTGGTGAAATTACTTTGCATAAAAAGCCCGGACTTCTTTTCATGGCTTTCGAAAAACGGTTAAGCACCCAAAGTGTGGATTTATGATACTGTTGCCAATTGGCATAGTTATTAAAAATCTAATTCGTAACTATACGTTTCGGTTTCTACCAATTGTGTAAGAATACTCTTCAACAAGGCTTCTCTCGCCCATTGTTGCTCTGTGGTACTGGCATCATTAGTGTACCAATGCATGGGCGAGCTAATAGGAATTTGAGTAGTGTAAACATACTTCTTGGTAGGATGCATCTTGGTTCCCTCATAGCTGTTCATGTTTTCGGCCTTAATAAGTTTGGTTAAATGGCTAACCGGTATGTGAAGCTGCAGGCATTCATCCAACGTATTTTTGTAATCCTGTTTGTCTTCCAACCACAAGGTTAGGGTTTGCCCGTTAATTTCATGGTCGGCAATGGCAATACGGCTATAGGTATAGTCTACCGAAATAATGAGCCACCAAAGCTGGTTACGTGTTTTCTGATTAAGCTTTATCATGTTGAATAAGTATTGTGTGGTTAGTAATGGTTAGCAGATGATTATGCTGTAACTAATAGCTATCTGTAAGGCTACCTAAATGCAGGTTTCCAACCGGGAAGGTATTGTTGAATAGTCGCTATTTCGTTCTGGTACTTTTCGCAGGCCGCCTGGTAGCCCTGGTATCGGAGCTGTCGTGCCTTCTTAGTAAAAGATGGTTTGTTGGATTGGTCGTTTTCATTAATGTTGCGGAGTGATGAATAAGCAAGGTGCATCTTTTATAAAATATGATATTTCCGTTTTACAATTTTTTATTGATAATTAGCTCTAAATGATCTCTGATTTGCATAATTCAATTTTTTTGTATTTCTTTGAATTATTACAGAACAAATATAAAGAAATATCTGTATTTAAGTAAAGAAAGTTATCAACATTATTTATTCGTGTATGGACAGTCAGCAGAAGATCGGTAAAATTAAAACTGTACGCCCGGAAACTTTGGAGTTTATTATACTGTACAATCAGCTTAAAGGAAAGGCATTTAGTAATAATGCAGAACTGGCTGAAACGTTGGGTTTTAACTCGCCCAGCTCAATTACAGAAATAATAAAGAGCAGGCAAAATATTGATACAGAGAAACTTCGTATATTTAAAGAAAAATTTCAAGAATATTTAGATGGCAAATCTGTATCGAGGGTTAATGATCCTGTGAAAAAGCAGTTTGTAGGTATACCTATGTACGAGGTAATTGCCACTGCCTCGGGTGTTGAGGTGTATAACGATATAAACGATACCCAGCCGGTAGGGCATATGTATTTCCCTGGCATTGAAGATTGCGACTTTGCCTTGCCTGTATGGGGGCACTCTATGTACCCCTACCTGGAGAATGGTTGCTGGGTGGCGTTAAAAATCATCCATGACAAAAAGATATTGCCCGGTGAGGTTTATTACATTGAATGGGGCGATTACCGCATGTACAAGCGCCTATTAGCTACCGATAAAGACGACGAAGTGATTGCCCACTCCGACAATACTACTGAAATGATTGCCGGCCGCTTAAAATATTCACCCTTCGTGATCAAGAAATCGGAGATTAAAAAGCTTTGTTTAGTTAAGGATATACATAAAAAGCATAATCATTAAATGATTATGCTTTTTATGTCTTTTAAATATCTTGTAAAGTGCTATTTAAAGTGCTTTGTTCTATTTATTGCAATCTGTAGGCTTTAATTCAATGGAATAAGGTGCAGCATGATCTGTTATTTGTCGGCCTGTAGCTGCATCGGCTTTCAGCGGTTTTTGAAGTAAGCTGGTATGGTTTAACCTAAATTCAACTGCCATGGTATCTTTAACACCTTCCTGCATAAAGGCCCATATGGCATTAATGCTCTTATCGGTGTTCATGGTGCCGGTTAAGGTACCTTTACGGCTGTCTTTCTCAAAAATTTCGTTAGTCATTTTACCGCTTACCTTGTTGTCCTGAATATGTAACTGTACATATAGGGTGTCTTGCATTTTATTGCCGCTGGTATACAGGTAACAGCCGTCTTGGGTGCGTTTAGAAATCTTTCCTTTTTTTCCTTTGGTTTGCGTAGTGTCGCCGCCAGTGTTTTTCTTTGCCGAACTTTGGCAGGCTGTGCATAAACTCAATACAGACAGTATTATAGCAATGTGCTGATAAGTGTTTTTGATCATTTTCATAGTGTTGGCTGAATATTCGTTATAGTAAACCCAGCACCATGCGTTTTGTTAGTAAAAACAAAATTTATGTGAAATTGATAATTTATCAAATGAAGCAATCGTAATCCTGTGTCTTATTACGGTAAATGATTTTCTTATTTTCCTTGTTTTTCAGAAAATGAGCGGATAATACGGCCTAAGTTGCTGATGTTGAATGGCTTTTCAACAAAGCCGTCGGCGCCGCTTTTTTCTGCCAGTTGTTCGAGGTTAGGCATGGTTGAAACCAGTACCACAGGAATATGCTTTAGTTCTGGATCGGTTTTAATGTACTTACACCACTCGCTGCCGCGTTTTCCCGGCAATAATTCGTCCATTAAAACAAGGTCGGGTTTTATCTCGCTAAACTGTTCGGCAATGGTGCCATCTTCAGAGGAGATTACTTCGTAACCGTCGTCTTTGAGGATATAATCCATTATTTCACTGATGTCGGGGTTATCCTCAATTACTACAATCTTCACCTTTACTCAATATTTTGGCTGCAAATATAACTTAAATTCAATAATGTTTTAATTCTACAGTTACAGCAAGCTGCTTATGTATCACAATGATAATGAATAACCATGAAATTTTAATTCAAACAGTTGTTTAAAAACCTGATTTCTTACGCTTTATAGCTCTAACAATTTTAATGTGAAAAAATACAGTCATAAAAAAAGCCGCAGTAAATAACTGCGGCTTGGTATTAATAAATAATGATTATTTAGCTTCAGCGGCTTTCTTTTTGGCAAAGTCGCCTGCCTTTATAATACTAATTTTACTGCTATCGTAATATTTTTTAGCAGCAGCATTAATTTGGGCGGTAGTTAATTTACTAACAGCATCGTCCAGCTTTTGCCAGAAAGCGATATTTTCGCCATAGTAAGCGTAAGTATTTAACGTGCCTGCCAATGCGTTATCTTGAGCAAGACTAACACTGCGCGATTGCAGGTAACCTTTTTTAGCTTCGGCCACTTCCTGGTCGGTAAATCCTTCTTTAACAGCTTTATCAACTTCCTCTTTAAAGGCAGCATCTAAGCGGCTTGCATTTTCAGGGGCATATATGGCGTAAAATTGCTCCATACCGGTGTTCTGATCAAAATAGCCAGCTGAAAGGCCCGAACCTACACCATAGCTAATACCTTCTTTTTGACGGATACGGTTAGCCATCCTTGAGTTCAAAGCACCACCACCTATAATATAGTCGGCCATTAAAAGTGCAGGATAATCGGCATCTTTAGTGCTTATCTGCAAAGGTTGAATAGCGAAGAAAAATGCGTTGGCTTTGTCTGGTGTCTCAATGTTTTTGATTAGCGGGGCAAAGTCTTTACGTTTAGGTATAAGGCGTGAAAAAGCTTGTGGACTTTTCCAGCTACCGAACTCCTGGGTAATTAAACTCTTAGCCTGTGCAGCATCAAAATCTCCGACAATAGAAACGTACCCATTAGATGCGCCATAGAAATCTTTGTAATAGCTTTTTACATCGCCTTCACTCACGGCTTTAGTCATTTCTATAGATTCGTCGATGCTTGGAACATAACGCGGGTCTGTTTTTGCGTAAGGATTCATGTAACGTTGCAGTTCATTTACTGCAATGTTTGTAGGCTCGCTGCGTTGTTGCTCAACCGCTGCTATGCGCTGTTGCTTCAATTTTTCCAACTCTTCGCCAGGGAATGTTGCTTCTTTCAGTATTTCTGAAACCAATTTTAATACCGCCGGGAAGTTGGTCTTGTTAGCTTCAATGCTTACCGAAAGATTATTAGCGCTGCCACCAAAACCAACGCGGGCTTTAAGTCTGTCTAACTCATCTTGTATTTGCTGGCGGGTCTTGCTTTTAGTGCCTTTATTTAGCATGGCTGCAGTTAAAGAAGCCGTAAGGCCCTTATTTTGCAATGCAGCTTCGGTTCCAAAGTAAAAACTCATGGTAGCAATAACCGATTCACCACGGGTTTGCTTGGTAAGCATATTTAGCGTAATGCCGCCTACTTTAGTAGTAACCAAGCGTTTTTGAATATTGGCCGGAGAGGCATCAAATGCTTCGCCCTGGGCAATGGTTTGAGAACCGGTATAGCCTTTTAGCATAGCGGCCAGATCTGGCGTAGCCGGTATTTCGGCACGGTCTGGCTTCTCGGTTGGGATAAATACGCCTAAGGTACGGTTTGATGGCTTGAAATATTTATCGGCCACACGTACCACATCGCCCGGGGTAACATTTTTCAACTGGTCGCGGGTGTAAAATAATAAGCGCCAGTCGCCCTGGGCAATATACTCGCTCAGGTTTAAGCCCACATTTTGTGATGAGTTTAAAGCAAGTTCAATGTTTTTAAGTTGCTTGTTGCGAATACGCTCAACCTCGGGTGCAGTTGGCTTCTCGGCCGAAAATTTTTCGATAGTGTTCAACAAGATCTCTTTGGCTTCATCCAGGCTTTTATCTTTAGGAACATCAACATCAAATATAGCCACACCCGGATCGGCGGTTTCATAGTCGCCTCCGCCTACACTGGTCGCTTTTTTGCTTTCAATAAGGTTTTTATATAAACGGCCCGAAGGCTGATCTGTTAGTAAGCCCACTAACACGTTTAATGGCTGAGTATCGGGGTGAGGGCCCGATGGTACGTGGTAACCCGCACTAATAGCCTGAATATCGCCTACACGACGTAGTGTAACCATACGTTCACCATCTTGCGTTGGCTCAACCGTATAGTTGGCAGGTAATACGCGTGCCGGCTTAGGAATAGTTCCAAATTTTTGATTAATGGCAGCCAGCGTTTTCGTCTGGTCAAATTTACCGGCAATAGTTAACACCGAATTATCGGGCTGGTAATATTTATGGTAAAAGGCTTGTAAGCGGTCAATAGGTACTTTCTCAACATCGGCACGGTTACCAATGGTAGATTTACCGTAATTGTGCCATAAGAACATGGTTGATATTACGCGCTCGTTCAATACGCGCTGCGGGCTATTCTCGCCCGATTCCATTTCATTGCGTACTACGCTAAATTCTTTGTCCAGCTCAGTTTTAGCAATAAAAGAATTAACCATACGATCAGCTTCTAAATCGAGCGCCCAGTTCAGGTTTTCATCGTTAGACGTAAAGGTTTCGTAGTAGTTGGTGCGGTCTAACCAGGTTGTTCCGTTAAAGTCGGCGCCATGGGCATTCAGTTCCTGCGGAACGTTGCGGTGCTTTGGTGTGCCTTTAAAAACCATATGTTCCAGCAAGTGGGCCATGCCGGTTTCACCATAGTTTTCAAATTTAGAGCCTACTAGGTAGGTAATGTTTACGGTAGCGGTTTGCTTCGACTGATCGGGGAACAGGAGCACGCGCATACCGTTGGCCAGTTTGTATTCGGTAATACCTTCTACAGAAGTTACCTTAACAGGTGCCGGCGGTGTTTTGACAGCAGGTTTTTTTGCCGCAGCTTTTTGTGCCATTACTGGCATAGCGCAAACTGCCGACAATGCACAAACCAGCATTGTTTTTTTGATCGTTACCATTGTTAATAAGCGTAATAGATTTTTCACCTAATATATATATTATTTATACAACTAATTATTAAGTTGTAATTTTATGTAAGGGAATTTTAGTAGAAGAATAGAGTAGGAGGGATTAGCTCTGCAGTTAACAAGTTTACAAAGCTGTATTTATGCTTTAATTTGAATTATATAATTGTTAAAAGCACAAAAATTACTTGTTAAGAACCTATTATTTAAGGGTTTTTGAATGTCAAAAAGGACATAAATTGGAGATTTTATTGATAATTAAAATTTATTTTTTTTATAAGCACAAATAATGAACAAATACAGAAATTTTTATGTTAATTGCGTTGTTAAGCAACCATGCTTGAAAATTGTAATTTAAAAATTGATGAACATTTTTGTAGGAAGCCTTCCTTATCGCTTAGAGGAAGCAGATTTAAAAGAACTCTTTGAAGCATACGGAGAGGTAAGCTCAGTGAAATTAATCTCTGACAGAGAAACCGGTAGAAGCAAAGGTTTTGGCTTTGTTGAAATGCCTGATGACGAAGCAGCCCAGAAAGCCATTGCTGGCTTAAATGGTGCTGAAGTTAGCGGCAGAAGCATTGCAGTTAGCCAGGCTGAAGAAAGAAAACCAAGCAGCGGCGGTGATCGTCGTGGTGGTGGTGGTGGCGGCTTCGGCGGTGGTAACCGTGGTGGCGGTGGCTATGGTGGCGGCAGCGGCGGCGGAAGTCGTGGCGGCAGCGGCGGTGGCTATTCTAAAGATAACAACCGTGGCGGTGGCGGCGGTGGTCGTTGGAGCTAATCATATAACAAAAAACGCCGGGATATTATTATTCCGGTGTTTTTTGTAATTGTCCCCAGTGGTTAACCCACTCGTATTATTTAATTTTCTCAGCCGTTCTAAAGGCTAAATGTTTGGGCATAATTGTTACGGATAAAGATATCCTTGTTTTACAATGCCATGATTATTAACTGCGACCCTTGTAGTTAAATACCCTGCCTATCTAAATAAATTTTCAATATTTTTTATAATTCATTAACGTTTCAGAAATGTTAAATGTATTTTCAATGTGCTGATTTTTAATTTACTAACATAAAAGTTGTAAAAAGTAGTTTGGTTGTGCTAAACCATCTTTAAAGTTCATCGTCTTACCTATATAACAAACAATGCGAAAGCGTTTATTTTTAACAAAGTAAATACAAGACTATGAAACGGATTACATTTTTAGCAGCACTTATAGTATCCCTGATGAGTTTTAGCGCCGCCAAGGCACAGGTAAGTGGCCATATTGGTATCAATATTGGTAGTCCCGGTTATTATAGCGGACCCGTATATCGCGAACCACGACGTGTAGTAGTGGTTGAGCGCCCGGTTTATCGCCGTTATCCGGTAAGAGAAGTCTATTACAATCGTCCGGTAATTGTGCGTCGCGATTATGGTTACTATGGTCCTCGTAGGGTTGTACATTACCGTCATCACGGTCGCGGCCACGGCAGATGGTAATATAAATGCAGTAAAATAAATATTAAGCCCTTTAGTTCTTCTAAAGGGCTTTTTTGTGTTAGGCTTAATAGTAGCCATAAAAAAACTATTTTTACATATCATGGCTTTACAAACGCATCCCCAATCAAATCACAAAAGAAATGCATTTATCATTGCCTTATTTGCTATCTTATTATTTGTGGGCGGGTCATATATGCTACATCGCATTAGCGTACCTAAGCGAAACAGCGTAGCCAACGGTTTACTGGCCGATATGCTAATCACTTTTCCGGTTGCTTATTACTATTTAATCATCAAGCCTTTTAAGTATAGTATATGGAAACTGTTGTTGGTTTTTACATGCTGTAGTGCTGTGGCTTATATGGTGCTGCCCCTGCAACAACAGCACTACGTACTTCAATTACGTAAAGTTTCTGTTTTAGTGGAGTTGGCTGTTATTGCCTATGCTATATCAAAGTTCAACAAGATAAGGCAAGAATACCAGCGCTTACAAACTGAACTGCCAGATGGGGCTTATCATATGCAGCAAAGCATAATTGCAGTACTTGGTAATACGTTTACCATACGCATGCTGGCTTGTGAGTTAACGGTTTTACGTTTCGGCTTATTTTGGTGGATGAAAAGCACGTTTGTTTCACTTGGGGCAAAGCGTTTCACTACGCACAGGGAATCCGGTTATATGGCTTTGTTTGGTGTGCTGCTATTTGTAATGTTGGTAGAACTTTTTGCCGTTCATTTGCTGCTAATGCAATATAGCGCTAAGGCAGCAATTATAGTAAGTGCTTTAAGTGCTTATGGAATGTTGTTCTTGCTGGCCGATATGGTTGCTATTAGTAAAAACCCGGTGCTTATTTTGGAAAAACAATTGTTGCTGCGTACAGGTATGCGATGGCGTGCGCACACCTGCCTCGGGAATATTGAAACGATCACCAAACTCAGCTATGATTATGAGCCGGAAGAGAACTGTTTTAAAGGCGCAATCATCAAAAGTAGCGCTAACCTTTATCTCAGGTTTAAACAACCGGTAACAGTAAGCAGGTTATACCGCAGCCCTATAATAGTTAACAGCATAGTATTAAGTATTGATGAGCCAGACGCCTTTACAGCGGCATTGCAGGTAGGCTAATTTCGCAATCCGTCTCAAATTAGTACCTTAGCAAGTATTAATCATTTTCAGCTACCATGAAAAAATATCTTTTTATAAGTGTCATAGCATTACTAAGCGCTTGCCAACCATCAGGCAAAAAAAGCGAAACCATAACCGACACTAAAGATGCTACGAGCAACGCTCAACTTACCGATACCGCCAAAGTATACAACGCTTACCTTAAAGTGAAGGATCACTTGGTTAAAACCGATGGCAAAGCAGTGCAGCAATCGGCAGATAGCCTTGCCCAAACGCTTAGTGCCATTAAGGGTTGTAAGGAAGCAGAAGAACTGGCTACTAAAATGGCTGCCACTAATGATATTAAATCTCAACGCACACTTTTTTTACAGGTAAGCCAAGATGTAATACCGTTGGTAAAAGGTATTAAAAACCCGCAATCGCCTATTTATGTGGCGTATTGCCCTATGACTAATGAGGGTAAAGGCGGTTACTGGCTCTCGGCACAAAAAGAAATTAAGAACCCTTATTACGGTGATGAGATGCTGGAGTGCGGTGAAGTGAAGGAAGAGATTAAGTAAACCATAATTACAACAGTAGCCTCGTAGTGTACTGTAAAATAATAGCAAACAATTACCTGTTTATTCTATTAATTTAGGGTAATTTTTACGTGATAAACCTCATCCGCAAACATGATTAATGGCATATTTATTTACATTTGCTGCGGATACAACTAATTATTTCTATGTCGGAGACAGCACAACTAAAAATCGGTGATAAAACTTATGATTTGCCTGTTATAGAAGGTACAGAAAACGAAAAAGCACTGGATATATCCAAACTTCGCGATCTGACCGGCTACATTACTTTAGATATTGGTTATAAAAATACAGGTGCCACCAAAAGTGCCATCACCTTTTTAGACGGGGAGCAGGGTATTTTAAAATACCGTGGTTATCCTATTGAGCAGCTGGCCGAAAAATCAACGTTTATTGAGGTAGCTTACCTGCTAATTTATGGAAAGTTGCCTACAACAGAACAACTGGATAAATTTCAGTTTGAAATTAACCGTCACACACTGGTTCATGAAGACATGAAGAAGTTTTTTGATGGTTTTCCGTCAAAATCTCACCCTATGGGGCAGTTGTCTTCATTAATTGGCGCGTTGGCTGCTTTCAACCCCGAGTCGTTAGAGCCCGGCTTAAGCGCTGAGATTGTTGACCTTGAAATACACAAGCTTATTGCTAAAATGAGCACTATTGTATCCTGGATCTATAAAAAATCTTTAGGGCATCCTGTTAACTATCCTAAGAACAAGTTTGATTACGTTACCAACTTCATGTACATGACTTTTAGTCAGCCTACTGAACAGTACGAAATTAACCCGGTGGTGATAAGCGCCATGAACAAGTTGCTGATACTGCATGCCGATCATGAACAAAACTGCTCGGCTTCTACCGTTCGTATCGTAGGTTCTTCGGATGCAAATCTGTACGCTTCTATTTCGGCTGGTATATCTGCATTGTGGGGACCGCTGCATGGTGGTGCTAACCAAGCTGTTATAGAAATGCTGGAGCAAATTAAAGAAGATGGTGGCGATACCGATAAATGGATAAATAAAGCGAAAGATAAAAACGATCCTTTCCGCTTAATGGGCTTTGGTCACCGTGTTTATAAAAACTTTGACCCACGTGCCAAGATCATCAAAAAAGCTTGTGACGATATATTAGAGAACTTAGGTGTACAAGATGAGGTGTTGGAAATTGCCAAACGTTTGGAGGAAGTAGCTCTGAAAGACCCATACTTTGTAGAGCGTAAGCTTTACCCTAACGTAGATTTTTACTCGGGTATCATCTACCGTGCATTAGGCTTCCCAACCGATATGTTCACTGTACTTTTTGCTTTAGGCCGCCTGCCAGGCTGGATCGCCCAATGGAAAGAAATGAAAGAAAATAAAGAACCAATTGGTCGCCCGCGTCAAATTTATACCGGTGCCACTGATTTGGATTATAACGACATTAGCAGCCGCTAACCGGCTTAGTACACATGAACAAAAGGTCGATAGCTTGCTATCGACCTTTTGTTATTTTAATGGTTTATATAATTCAACAGAAATATCTTATTGCCTTAGGCATTTATTCCGTATAGAAGAGACGTGATACTTTACTCAATGTTCAAGTTTGGCAAGGCTATTGCTCATTGCTGCATCTAAGTGATGATAATGGAAACCGAACAAGAACAGTATATACAAGCTGATGAACAGCAACACACCGCAAGCCCTCAGGTACAAATTTTAGACGAGCATTTTAACATGCCCGAACTACAAACCGATAGAAGAGTATGGCTATACTTGCCGGCCGATTACGAGCACTCTGGCAAGCATTATCCCGTCATATACATGCACGATGGTCAAAACCTGTTCGACCAGTATACAGCGAGTCACCAGGAATGGGCAGTTGACGAGGTGATGGATGAACGTTTTTACCACAACGCCTGTATCATAGTAGCGGTAGATCATGGCGAGGAAAGTCGCATAAACGAATATTGTCCTTATGATTCGGAAGAGCATGGCGAAGGGAAAGGTGATGCTTACACGGATTTTTTAGTAAATACCCTCAAGCCTTTTATCGATACTCATTACCGTACCCAGGCAGATGCTCGGCATACTGCTATTGCAGGCAGTTCTATGGGAGGCTTGATAACGGCATACGCAGCTATAAAGCATCCGGAAGTATTTGGTAACGCCGGTGTCTTTTCGCCTGCTTTTTGGTTAGCCAAAGATATTTATGCCTTTGTCTTGGGGCAAGATACGCTTACCAACTCCCGCTTCTACTTTGTTTGCGGCGATGCCGAGAGTGAAGATATGGTAGGCGATATGCAAGGCATGGCAGAAATTGTTAAAGGCAAAGTTGCTAACGAAAGACAGGTATCCATTCAAATTATACCGGGTGCGGGCCATAACGAACAGCAGTGGCACGATGATTTTCCGGCGTTCTATGAATGGTTGCTGCACGGCTTTTAAACTCTTGAAGTAGTGCGGTAAAGCACTACTTCAAAAGTATTCGTAAAGTCTTAGAATCTTTTTCGCCATGATAATACTTCTGCAAAACTTCATCAAAAACCGGATCGGCATTGGGCACCAGCGAAAACAAGGTCATGCTCGATTGTAATTTCATTTCATCAGGGCTACCCAATATAGCATAAGCATCGTTGCCGTCCAGTTCCAGCATGGCTTTACTGATCTCAATTAACCGTTCGCTCAAAACCGGGTGCGCTAAATATACTTTTGCTTCTTCTATATCTTTAATAGCATAAAATCGTGCAAACTCGCTATTGCCTAAGCCCTGTATTTGCGGGAAAACGTACCACATCCAGTGCGTACTCTTTTTGCCATTTTTAATTTCGGCTAAAGCATCAGCGTAATTTTTAGCCTGTGCTTCTGTAAATCTGTTTAAAGACATTTTTATATCATAGTTAAGCTAATAAATAAGTTCACGCCATTTTTTGAAATTGAAGGTATAGTCATGCTCTATCATTTTCTAAGCAGCTAATAAACGTTGTCATTAATTTTCTCCGTCGCCGCTACCAAATAAATAGGTTTCCGTATTCCCAACAGGCATATTCATCATATCGCCGCGGTTAAGCTGCCACCAAAAGCGCAGTCGAGGCTTTTCGCTATTTCCTGTTTCATTCATCGAGTCCGAATCGTATAAGCGGCCATTTACCATTACATACTTAATATGGTCGCTGTTGCGTATATCATCTAAAGGGTTTTGGTTAAGTACTACCAAATCGGCCAGCTTGCCGACTTCTAATGAGCCGATTTCTTTATCCATGCCCAGGTAAGCGGCGCCATTTAAAGTAGCACTGCGTAAAGCTTGCATAGGGGTAAAGCCACCCTGACCCAGCATCCAAAGCTCCCAATGAGCACCTAAGCCCTGTAATTGTCCATGAGCTCCCAAGTTAACTTTGGTGCCGCCATCGGCAATTTGTTTAACTGCTTTTGCTGCATCAATATGTCCGTAGTCGCCATATTCTGAGGTGGTTCTCCTGCGTGAACGGGCATCAATAATGGCCGGAGGGGTGAAACTTAGCAGGTGCTCATTTTTCCAAACCTCGCTGCGGTCATACCAGTAGTTTTCGCCAAACTGGGTGCCGTAACTTACAATAAGTGTGGGTGTATAGGCCGTTTTACTGGCGTTCCAAAAGCTTTTCACATCTTTATAAACAGGCCAAACAGGGATGTTGTGCTCAATGCCGGTGTGACCATCGGCTATCATATTCATATTGGTAAAAAATGTAGAGCCGCCTTCGGGTACCACTTCCATTTGTAATTCGCGTGCTGCTTCTACAATTTGCTGCCGCTGTTCTCGGCGGGGTTGGTTATAGCTTTTTACCGAAAATGCACCTACAGCCTTTAACCGGCGTAGATTGGAACGTGCATCATCAATGCTGTTGATCACCACTTTAACGTCGCCATCAGCACCATACAAGATAGTGCCGGTGGAGTAAACCCGTGGACCAACCATGCGGCCGGCCTTCAACATTTCCGATTGGCTAAACACCATTTCCGTGTTGCTTGATGGGTCGTGTGAGGTGGTAACACCATAAGCCAAATTAGCAAAGTAATGCCAGTCTTGCTGCGGCGAAATACCGTCGGGGCTTACGCCCAAATGTCCGTGCACATCTATTAAACCGGGTATAATGGTTTTACCAGCCACATTGTAAACTTTAGCATCGGCCGGAGGCTGTACATCTTTACCAACAGCCATGATCACATTACGGTCAATCACAATCGTCCCTTTTTCAATTACCTCATCGCCCTTCATGGTTATAATGCGGGCATTGGTGAAAGCTATTTTGCCACTGGGTTGATCTGATTTTAACCTTAAGCCTATATCTATGCCCGCTGTATCGGCAATAATTATTTTATCGTTATTGTCAATAAAAGCAAATGTGGTGCGAATGTCGCGAGTATAGTATTTGGGTCCTAAGGTCCAGAGCAGCTTTTGGCTGTCTTTACTCCAATGCAGGTAAGTGCAGGCATCGCGGGTAAGGCGGGTAAGCGGCAGGGCCTTGTTAGTAGCCGTAAGTTCCTGCGCAGTGCCGGTATAAGTTAGCGGCGTAATGTAGCAGTTGTATAGTTCCGTAAAAGCCATCCACTTACCATCAGGACTGGGTGTAAACTGTGTTGCGTAGGTTGAGGTGTATAGCGTTTTAGGCGCCATACCCGGGCTGTTCAGGTCAATTACCTTAAAAGCCTTCTTGCCGTCTTCGGTACTTTGATAATAAAGTTTGCTGTCATCTGCCGAGAATTGCGGCCTGATACCATTGTTAAGAATACATTGGGCCGCGCCACCGGTTGCCAGCACCATATAAATCCCCGGATTTTTACCGAAGGCATAACCCAGCACATCGTTTCCCTCACCTTTGCGGTAAACTATTTTGTCGCCTTTGTTGCTGAAGGACGGTGTGTAATAGAAACCCCTGTCTGCCGTTAAGCGTGTTACATGGCGGGTAGCCAGGTCGATGGTATTGACAGAACCCTTGAGTTCATCGCTCCAGGTGGTGTAAGTAAGTTGCTTGCCATCGGGGCTGAAAGATGGTTCATATTCAAACTCGGCAGTAGTGGTTATACGTTCGGGCTTGCCATTGGGCAAATCTTTAATATAAATGTAACCGGCTGCATTAAAAGCAACACGCTTACCATCGGGCGATGTGGTTAACTGGCGTATCATTCGTACCGTAAATTCATCCTGATATACCTTTTGCGGAAAATGCAAAGCTTCGGTAATGGTTTGCTGCGAGGTAACCTCAAATGGAATATTTACGGCATTGAGCGTGGTAATGTCAAGGTTCCAGATTTTACCTTTAGCATAAAATATCAAATGCTGGTTATCGGGCGTCCAATTAAAATTAGGGTAGGTGCCAAATACGGCCCATGTTTCCTGCTGATCGTGGGTAAGGCCATCATAAACCGGGTATTCTTCGCCGGTGCTCAAATTATGAACGTATAGCACCGATTTTAAACGCACCCGTTTTACAAAAGCCATCAGCTTACCATCAGGCGATATTTGTGGCCTGCATGCACCACCGCTGCCGCCGTTTACCGTTTCTATTTGCCCGGTTTGACGGTTTAAACGTTTAATGGCATATATGCCCTGGTTAGGATCTTTATTATATTGAAAATTTGGGCCGGGAGTTACGTCTTCGCTCCAATAAACATACGTTCCTTTAGGCGATACGATGGGTTCCCCAACATCCTGCTGGTCATTTTTGCGCTTGGTTAACTGAACGCCTTCCCCGCCGCTTTTGTGGTACAACCAAATTTCGCCTGCACCTAAAGAGCGCGAAGCCGTAAAGTGCTTGCGGGCCACGAGGTACTGTCCGTCGGGTGTCCAGTAAGGGTTGTTTAATAGCCTGAAGGTTTCTTTTGTTACCGGGTGCTTACCGGCGCCCTCGGCTCCCATAATCCAAATGTTATCGCCACCATCGTGGTCGCTGGTGTAGGCAATAGTTTTACCATCGGGGCTAAAGCGCGGTTGCACATCCCATGCACGGCCGCCGCTTAGCAAGGTTGCTTTTCCGCCGGTTACGGGTATGGTATAAATATCACCAAGTAAATCAAAGGCTATGGTTTTGCCGTCGGGGCTAACATCTACATTCATCCAAGTGCCTTCGTCGGTAGTAATAGCCACCTTTTTTGAAGGCCCTGGAGTATTTTCAATATTCCATTTTTGAGCTGATGAGTTTAAGCTAATTAATGCGAGTAATATGCCAAGGTAGATGTTTTTCATAATGCTATAGCTTATGGCGAAATTAACAAAAAATGGCCCTCGTAAATATTTGTTATTACAGGAAACTGGGAAAAGCAATTATCATTAAACACCCAAAGGCTAAGCCAAGGCTTTTTACTACATTTAGCAACAGGACATGAATAATTTTTACAAGAACTATAAAGGCATTATTTGGCTGCTTACCGGCATTTTATGCGGCAGTGTTGCCGGGCTGGCATTAGGTAAAAAGATAGAAGTGCTCAAACCCATTGGCGATATTTTTTTAAACCTTTTGTTTACAGCCGTTATCCCGTTGGTGTTCTTCGCTATATCGTCGGCCATAGCAGGCTTGGAGCCGGGTAAAAAGCTTAGCCGCATTATGGGAGTGATGTGCCTGGTTTTTTTGGGAACGGTGATTGTAGCTGCCTGCCTAACCATGATAGCCGTGTGGCTGTTTCCGGTTCATGAACAGCTTACCGGCGCTATACTTACTGAAAAAGTTAACCCGCAGCCAATAGGTAACCAAATTACCGCCTTGTTTACTACAGGCGAATTTTACGAGTTGCTATCGCGCAAAAGCATGTTGGCCATGATCATATTTTCGGTGATTATTGGCTTTGCTGCTTTGCGTAGTGGTGAAAAGGGTACAGCTTTTACCCGTTTTTTGCATGGTGGTAATGAGGTGTTTAAGCAGGTGTTTATCATTATTATGAAACTGGGGCCGGTTGGTTTAGGCGCTTACTTTGCTTACCAAGTCGGCGTTTTTGGGCCGCAGTTGTTTGGTGCATATGCGCGGTCGTTAGGGTTGTATTATGCTACTGGTGCCTTTTATTTTGTAGTAATATTTAGCGTATATGCTTTCATAGCCGGAGGTGTAAAGGGGATGCAAAAGTTTTGGCGTAATAATATTATTCCTTCGGCCACGGCAGTAGGTACCTGTAGCAGTATTGCTACTATACCTGCCAATATGGATGCTGCCAAGAAGATAGGCATCCCCGATGTAATAGCCAATGTAACCATCCCGTTAGGTGGTACACTCCATAAAGATGGTTCGAGTATTTCGTCTATTATTAAAATGGCGGTAGTGTTTGCCTTGTTTGGCAAAAGCTTTAACAGTGCCGATGTTGTTTTATTGGCCCTGGCCATGACCGTTTTGGTAAGCGTGGTTGAGGGGGGCATCCCCAATGGTGGCTATGTGGGCGAATTGCTGTTTATTGCTGCGTACGGTTTTCCGCCCGAGGCATTACCTCCCGCCATGATCATAGGCACATTGGTAGACCCTATGGCCACCTTGCTAAACTCCACCGGCGATACGGTTGCTGCCATGATGATCGCTCGTTTTACGGAGGGTAAAGGGTGGATGGAGAACGGAGAGTATGGTTTGGAGAGCGGGGTTACGGAGTAGATACAATAAGTTCAATTTATCCCATTTTATTAAAATGCTGATCGATAAGTCTTACTGTAAAATATGAATACTGATATTTAAATATTTAATACCTTTAGGCCAACAATAAACTGTATATGAAAGCATTAACTTTATGGGTAGCCGCTATATTATTAGCTGCTACTACTTACGCACAACAAAGTGCTATTAAACCTGCTGCTGCCGGGGTAACTTATGGCAAGGCAGTAACAAAGGATAAGGCGATTACCTTAGCAAGCTTAAACCAGGAATTAAAAAAAGATACGATTTATACAGGGAAAGTTGCCGGCGAAGTTACCGAAGTTTGCACCAAAAAAGGCTGCTTCATTAAACTGAAACAAGCCAACGGTGAAGATATCATGGTACGTTTTAAAGATTACGCGTATTTTATGCCGCAAAATATTGTTGGTAAAAAAGTAGTGATTGAAGGAGCCGCTAAAGTAAGCGAAACCTCTGTTGAACGTTTACGCCACTATGCGGCAGACGCCGGAAAAAGCCAAAAAGAAATAGCCAAGATCAGCAAGCCTAAAAAGGATGTGACCATTATGGCCGATGGGGTGCTGGTAACAGAGTAAGTAACATACAAGATAAAAAGCCGCAGACATTAAATTGTGTCTGCGGCTTTCTTATTTACAGTCGATTCTTGGCTCTTGGTTCTTATCTCTTGTTTCTTTCCTTCTTACTCATTCACGCCATATAAATACGGCTGCATTTTACCGCATGAGCAGTTGGCACTATCCTGTACGCCTAACTTGCCTAAAAAGTACTGGTAAAATTTCATGCGGTCTTTCATGCTGTAATTATTTTCGCCTTTATTGCACTCCACTTCACCATTAATAATGTTAATGGTCATACCAAAGCCGGGTGCGCGTCTTTTAGCCTTATCGCTGGCTTTGGGCTGCCAAACGCCTACCATTACATTATGGGCCGATGGTTTATGGGTTTGCGGTGTCATCCAAAAATAGATAGCCGTTTTAAAAGCCAGCACCGGGTCGGTTTCTATGAGGTCGGGGTTGTTAAGCAATATCTTGTCGTCGCCTAAAATACAATCGCCCGCATAGCCGTAATTGCCGTTATAGCTCAATTGTACTGGTCCGCGGCCATAATACTTTTTGCCCGGAACGGGAGGATACTCATCGTTTTCGGCAACATAAGGCAACGATGTGTTTTTTTCGTGAATATACATCAGGCCGTCGGTAAAGGTGTCATCGGTGCCACCGCGGGTTTCGTGTGCTATATTTGCAAAAAAGGCCGCCAGTTCTTTCTTATTGGTAATAGCATCTTTTTCTGTACAAAACTTTCCAAAGTCAACCTCAAAGCTGCTGTCGGGTTTTGCTTTGGCCCAAGCTTCGTTCCAATCAACATCCTGGCGTACAACAGAATCTTTGCCGGTAGCTTTATCGGTTCTAATGATCTGGTAAACCGACACCGCACGGCGGGTTACTTTTATTTTAACCTGGCCTAATTCTTTAATTGCTTTGATAAAAGATTGATAGGTGTAAAATCTATTACGTTGTGGGAACAGCTCGTTAAACATTTTCTCGGTAATTAAACCGGCTGCTGTAACTGTCGGCTTTTCCGACTTTTTTTCTATAGCATTTTCTTTGTTTTTTACTGCGTTCCCACAGCTAAAACTCAGCAGCAGCGACGCGCCGACTATGAAAATTATGATTTTATTGTATCTGCTTATAAATAGGGTGGTTTTCATAGCTTATGGATTTGCGGTAAACATTAAAAATTATTAACAGTGCATCAAATTATTATTAAAATTATTTATTTGCACAGGATATGAAGATATATACTAAAACCGGCGATAAAGGTTTGACCTCGCTCATTGGAGGAAGCCGAGTACCCAAGTACCATATCCGGATAGAGAGTTACGGCACTGTTGATGAATTGAATTCGTACCTGGGTTTAATTGCTTGTCAGGATATTTTACAACACGATAAACAAATTATAAAACAAATACAGGATAGACTGTTTACCATAGGTGCATCATTAGCCGCTGACCCAGATAAACCGGGGATGGTATTGCCGGATATAAAGCAGGAAGACATTGGCCTATTGGAAAATGAGATGGATGCAATGGAAAGGTTATTGCCTGCCTTAAAGCATTTTATTTTGCCGGGTGGAAGTAATGATGTATCGTATTGCCATATTGCACGATGTATTTGCCGCCGGGCCGAGCGTATTACGGTACAATTAGCCGAGGAAAGCTCTGTTGATGAAAAAGTTATTGTATATTTAAACAGGTTGAGCGATTACCTGTTTATGTTAGCACGTAAAACAGGGCAGGAGCAGCATCTGGAAGAGAATAAATGGATACCGAGATTGTGACAAATTATCGAAAAAATAATTTGACAAACCATATAAAAATATTATATTTTTGCAAAAAAGTGATAATTAACCCAACAATAAAATTATAACATATGTACTGGACTCTTGAATTGGCTTCACATCTGGAAGATGCACCATGGCCTGCTACTAAAGATGAACTGATTGATTATGCTATCCGTTCGGGTGCACCTGTAGAAGTTATAGAAAACTTACAGGCCTTGGAAGACGATGGCGAACCTTATGAAAATATTGAAGAGATATGGCCTGATTATCCTACAAAGGATGATTTCTTCTTTAATGAAGACGAGTATTAAAATAAAAAAACCTGCCTAAAGCAGGTTTTTTTATTTTTTAACAACATTTTGGAGTGGTATTGGTTAAGTAAATATTAAACACATTTATCTAACGAAAAACATTTTAAAATTAAAGTTATGAGAGGCATATTGTATCTAATTGCTGTAGTATTAGTCGTATTATGGGTGGTAGGATTTCTATTCCATGGACTGGGTTCATTTGGTGATGGTGGCATTATCCACGTGTTGCTGGTAATTGCTATTATCGCGCTGTTATTAGGTGTTATACGTAGAGCATAACTTAACTAACATCTAACTTAAAAAAACAAATCATGGGAAATTTATTGTACTTGATCGCGGTAATACTAATCATTCTTTGGGTAGTGGGATTCTTATTCCACGGCCTGGGCACATTTGGCGATGGTGGAATTATCCACGTTTTGCTGGTAATTGCAATCATCGTTATTTTGCTTAAGGTTATCCGCAGAGCATAATTTAACATGATCAACATAAGCCTTCCGGTTAGCGCTGGAAGGCTTTTTTTATTTCATTAATAATTCAGCAATGGCGATGTCTTCAGGAAAAGTTATCTTGAAGTTTTGGTAACTGCCCTCCGCAATATGTATGGCATAACCGGCTTGTTCTGCCACGCTGGCATCATCTGTAAAGCTTTCCTGGTATGGGTGTTCGTAGGCTTCTTTTAATAAGCTGGCTTTAAATGTTTGTGGTGTTTGTACAAGGTAGATCTCATCACGTAACAAGCTTTTAGTTTCCCCACTTTTTAATTGCCTTATTGAATCCCTGCTTTTTACGGCTACTACCACCGCACCATGTTTGGTAGCCTGTAAATAGGCATCTTCAATAATTGCTGAACTGATTAGCGGACGTACGGCATCATGTATGGCAACCAAGGCATCATTTGGAATTAATTCTAATGCATTTTTTACAGAATGAAACCTGGTATGCCCACCACTTACCAGTTGGTAGGGTAGAGCAAACTTATAATCGGCGCATAACTGTATCCAATATTCATGGTAGTTTTGGGGCAGCGCTAAAATAATTTGAGGCTTTGGATGGCTGTTATGAAAAGCCTGCATGGTATGCATAAGCACTGGTAAGCCATTAAGTAACAGAAATTGTTTAGGAACGGCCGACCGCATACGAGAGCCGGAGCCACCTGCAACTATAATTGCAAAACGCTTTTGAGTGTTAGCTGAACGTTGTAAGTTGAAAGTTGCAGGATCGTACGTTGACATACTTAGAAAAATTTAGCAAATATAAGCTAATAAAAAACGCCACCGATTACCGGTAGCGTTTTATAAGATATATCATTGCTGTAGAAAAGTTCAGATCAACAAAAAACTTATATCATCAGCATGGCATCGCCGTAGCTGTAGAAACGGTATTTCTCTTTTACTGCAACTTCGTAGGCATTCATTACATTTTCATAACCACCGAAGGCACTCACCATCATTAACAAGGTTGACTCTGGTGTGTGAAAGTTAGTGATCATAGAGTTCGCGATACTGAAATCGTACGGCGGGAAAATGAACTTGCTGGTCCAGTCGTTAACCGATTTCAGCGTTTTATTTGCCGATACGGCCGATTCAATGGCGCGCATTGATGTTGTACCCACGGCACAAACACGGCTTTTACGTTCAATAGCGCGGTTCACAATATCGGCTTGCTTTTGCTCGATGATGATCTGCTCTGAATCCATTTTGTGTTTGGTTAAGTCTTCTACCTCAACCGGGCGAAAAGTACCTAAGCCTACGTGCAGGGTAACCTCGGCAAATTCAACACCTTTAAGTTCAAGGCGTTTCATTAACTCGCGGCTAAAGTGTAAACCGGCAGTAGGGGCTGCAACAGCACCTTCGTTTTTAGCAAAAATGGTTTGGTAGCGCTCCTTATCTTCGGCGGTAGCCTTACGTTTAATGTATTTAGGCAGCGGAGTTTCACCCAGGATCTCCACGTTACGGCGGAATTCCTCATCAGTGCCATCAAACAAAAAGCGTATAGTGCGGCCACGCGATGTAGTGTTATCAACCACCTCGGCAACCAAAAGATCATCATCACCGAAATATAACTTATTACCAACGCGAATTTTACGGGCCGGGTCAACTAACACGTCCCATAAGCGTAATTCTTTATTTAATTCGCGGAGTAAAAAAACTTCAATAGTGGCACCAGTTTTCTCTTTATTACCGTACATACGGGCAGGGAAAACTTTGGTGTTATTCAGGATCATTACATCTTTATCATCAAAATAATCCAAAACATCCTTGAATATTTTATGCTCAATTTTGCCCGAATCGCGGTGTAACACCATTAAACGAGCCTCATCACGGGTTTCAGCCGGATTATGAGCAATCAGTGAATCGGGTAGGTTGAATTTAAATTGAGATAATTTCATATCTTTTTCAAATAGATTTTTAGGGCGCAAATGTACGCATTTTTTCTTGCAAATGTAAACGTTTTAACAGGTGCTTTTGTGTGAGGATATGGCAAACAAAAACGGGGTTCAGTTTTTACCTTATTGAGCTATCGGTATATAAAATTCTGATTGCGCGTCATTACAGTTACCGTTTACCTTTCACGCTTAATGTTGTGAGTCCTTATTTTACACATGGATCAATATATTGTTATCATCAGCGTAATTGGTATAGCTGCCTTGGGCATGGCTTGGATGCCTGCTTTTACTAAGCGCACTGGTGTTTCTTATGCCATATTATACACACTGGGCGGTATGCTTATTTACCTGCTTTTTCCACATTTGCTGCCAGCCGCTAATCCTAAAACAAACCTTACTTATACCGGGCACTTAACCGAACTGGTGGTCATTATTTCGCTCATGGGTACGGCTATAAAAATAGACCGCCCGCTAAAGTGGAAAAGCTGGCAAAGTCCTTTACGGCTGGTAACCATTGGCATGGTGGGTTGTATAGCCGTAGCATCTCTGTTAGGGTATGCTTTTTTTAACCTAGGTGTCGCGTCGGCGTTGCTGCTGGGTGCGGTATTGGCCCCAACAGATCCTGTATTGGCTTCTGACGTGCAGGTTGGGCCGCCTAATGAAAACATAAAGTTTGAAACCAAATTTGCTCTAACAGCCGAAGCCGGCATGAATGATAGCCTGGCCTTTCCCTTTGTATTGCTGGCTATAGCTATATGCCATATGGGTGGAAGTGCTGATGTTAATTTGTGGGAATGGCTCGGTTACAATGTGATTTTACGTATGGTAGTTGGCCTGGCTGTTGGCTTCCTTATTGGCAAACTTTTGGGCTACATCCTGTTTACCATGAGCGATAAATTTAATGTGCTGGAAACCCGCGACGGTTTTGTAGCATTATCGCTCACTTTAATGGTTTATGGCATTGCCGAATTATTGCATGGTTACGGTTTTGTAGCTGTTTTTGTAGCCGGCCTTACACTTAGGAATTATGAGGTTGGCCACAACTATCATGATAAGCTGCATGCTTTTACAGACCAAAGCGAGCGCATTATGCTGGCTATTGTGCTTATTTTGTTTGGCGGGAGTTTGCTAAGCGGTGTGCTAAGCGGGTTAACCTGGCCCATGGTGATGTTTTCTTTGATGTTTTTATTATTGGTCAGACCCATTACTTCGTATTTAAGTTTAGCATCATGCAATCAAGTGCACTCCACTGAAAAATGGGTGATCAGTTTTTTTGGTATCAGAGGTATGGGTTCTGTATTTTACTTGGCTTATGCTTTTAAAGAGGCTAAATTTCCACATGCCGACGAATTGTGGACGATAGTAATGTTCACTATTCTGCTATCTATTTTACTGCATGGATTAACGGCTACCCGGGTTATGAAATATATGGAAGCCCGGTTTGCAAAAGAAATTAAGTAGTTACTAGTTGATTCACGCTTGCTTAAAAAATAAAGAAACCGGATACTCGCTATCCGGTTCCTAATCTAATTTTACTTATGAAAACAACAACATCAAGATGATGCCTTCAATACAAAGGTACTCTTATAAGTTGTGGAAAGCAATGTTTTCATAAAAGTTGACTCCGTTATAGTAGTTATCATAGCATTAACCAAAAAATAAAGGGTATTTCTTAATATTGCCAACAAATTGTTCATGATGAATATTAAAGTTATTGCCTTTGATGCCGATGATACGCTTTGGGTAAACGAACCTTATTTCAGGCGCACCGAAGAAAAGTTTTGCAACCTTTTTAGTGAGTTTTTGCCCACTCATGACATTGAGCGCGAACTGTTGAAAATTGAAATTGGCAATTTAGGGCTTTACGGTTATGGTATAAAAGGTTTTGTACTGTCGATGATAGAAACAGCGTTGCGAATAACGGACGGACAAATTAATACTCAAGCCATAGAAAAGATACTGGCTTTAGGTAAGGAGCTACTTAACGAGCCCATTGAGCTATTGGAAGGCGTAGAGCAGGTGCTGCAATCTTTACAAGATAAATACAGGCTGGTAGTAGCCACTAAGGGCGATCTGCTCGATCAGGAGCGCAAACTGAAAAAGTCAAACCTGCTGCAATATTTTCACCACATAGAGGTAATGTCCGAAAAGGATGACGCCAGTTACCAGAAACTGGTTAAACACCTCGATATCCAACCCAACGAATTATTAATGGTGGGCAACTCCTTAAAGTCGGATATTTTGCCGGTGCTTAATATTGGTGGGCACGCCATACACATACCCTACCATATTACCTGGGTGCACGAAATGGTGGAAAACCAGGTAGAGCATGATAATTTTAAGAGTGTAACCCATATACAGGAAGTGCTGCAGTACATCGCGCTATAACTAACTACAATGTTACGTCGCTTTCTTAACATCCTTTCATGCGTTAACATCTGGTTGTGCCATATACTTTACACAATGTTAATACTTACTGCTCAACTATTGACAGAACCGAGTGTTAACGTTTAAGTATATGATGTACAGGTAAAGCTGTGCTTAGCAATAACAACAATTCCAGCTGCATCTTCATGAAATTCAAGCATATTCATTTCATTATCAATCCTGCATCGGGTAATGAAGAACCTATCCTATCTTATATTAACCAGGTTCTTGATCATTCAGACACTAACTGGGATGTTACGATTACTAAAAGGGGCATAAGTGCCGGCGAAACTGCGCATACTTTAATTGGCAAAACCGATCTTATTGCCGTATACGGCGGCGATGGCTGCGTAACTGAGGTAGCCAGCGCAATATTTGGTACGACAATGCCAATGGCCGTAATACCCGGTGGAACCGCCAACGTAATGGCAAAGGAATTAGCCATACCCATTGATACAAAGGAAGCTATTCAATTGTTGATTAGCGAGCAAGCCTCATTCAAGACCATGGACATGGGGCTGATGAATGATCGCCCTTTTTTGCTCCGCATTAACTTGGGCATTATGGCCGATATGATATTGCAAACAGACCGTAACCTTAAAGACAACATCGGTCAGCTGGCTTATGGAATAACAGCCATTAAAAATATTGCCAATGCTGAACCCATAAAATACCGGCTCGAAATTGATGGTCAGCTTATAGAAGAAAGCGGTGTTTCCCTAACGGTAACAAACTCGGGTAATATAGGTATAGGCGATTTTGATTTACAGCCGGGCATCAGTATTACAGATGGCTTTCTTGATGTTATATTGCTTAAAGACACTGATTTCGTTTCACTGCTAAAAGTCGCGGGAAGCACGCTGCTGCAAAACGACACTGATGCCATCAAGCATTGGTCGTGTAAACAAGTGACCATAACTACCGAGCACGAACAGCATTTTATTTGCGATGATTACGAAGAAACTGCACGTGTGTTAAACATTAAAGTAGCTCCTGCGGCCATTAAAATATTAGTGCCGCAAAATTCCAAAACCAATGCATAAACTTAAAAGCTGGATCAGACTGGTTATTATATTCTTACAACAAACAACCGATCATTTTTACCGGTTGATTGCAGGCAGGCCTATGCTTAAGCGTAGCCAGATTACGGCAAACCTCTTTTTAGGAAGCCAGTATAATTTGGTGGGCTTAAAAAAGTTGAAGGCCTTGGGCGTAACGGCTATCATTAACATGCGCATGCACTCAATATATAGCGAGGCGCAGTACGAAGGCTTTCATTATTTGCATTTGCCTACTGAAGACAATACCTCTCCGAGTATGGAAGTATTAATCCAAGGTGCTGATTTTGTCGACCAGGAAATAAAGAACGGCGGAAAAGTTTACATTCATTGCAGGCAGGGCTTAGGGCGAGGGCCCACCATGACCATAGCTTATCTGCTAAAAACTGGTTTAACTTATGATGATGCTTACGCACTGGTAAAAAAAGTACGAACCTTTATCAATCCACGGCCTACGCAGGTAACAAGGTTGAAAGAGTTGGAAGAATACTATAACCATGAGAAAGCCGCTGCTACAATTATTTAAGGGCTGCTAAAAAGTTCTGTAATTTTCTAAATCTTTGTAGCCCTGACGGTTTTTGCTCAACAGCAGGACCGTAAAGATTATAATAATTATGAAACACAAGCTCGACTTAGCAACCTGGCCGCGTAAGCAGCATTTTGAATTTTTCAATCAGTTTGAAGAACCCTATTTTGGCGTTACCGTAAACGTTGATGTAACACTTGCCTATGAGCATGCCAAAGCTGCCGGGGTTTCTCTGTTCATCTATTACTTGTATCAATCATTAGGTGCAGCTAATCTTACCGAACCTTTCCGTTACCGTATAGAAGATGGTGAGGTAATGGTTTATGACGATGTTCATGCATCGGCCACGATAAACCGCCCCAACGGAACGTTCGGGTTTTCTTACATTAATTATCACGAATCTTTCCAGATATTTTTGGAAGGTGCTGAGCAGGAAATAGGCCGTGTGCAAAGCAGTAACGAGCTATTGCCCTCAACCTCAGGGCAAAACGTAATTCATTATTCTACCTTGCCCTGGATCAACTTTACCTCTATATCGCATGCGCGCATGTTCAGTTATAAAGAAAGTGTACCCAAGATCAGCTTCGGGCGTATAACCGATGTGGACGGTCAAAAAATAATGGCCATGTCTGTTCATGTGCATCATGCCTTAATGGATGGCGTACACGTTGGCCAATATGTTCAACGCTTTCAGGATCTGTTGAATATGGGATTGTGATAGGTGCGAGGGTTAGGAGTTGTAAGGAGCGGAGGTAATTATGGGATTGCCCGCAAAATTGCTGTCTGTTTTGAAAACCTCCGCTCCACATAATATAAACCCCTGCAACTTCATTCGCTACGCAGGCTCTTAACCGGGTTGGCCATGGCAGCCTTAACAGTTTGCAGGCTCATAGTCAGCAGCGCTATACAAATAGTTGCTAAAATGGTAATGGCAAACATCCAAGGATTAATTGTGGTGTGGTAGGCAAAGTCTTGTAACCAATGGTGTAAAAAGTACCAGGCAATAGGAGCTGCTATGGCAAAAGCTATTACTATAAGTTTTATAAAATTGGTACTTAACAGTGCTATGATCTGGGTTACACTGGCTCCCATAACCTTACGTATACCTATTTCCTTAGTCCGCTGGCTGGTGGTGAATATAGCCAGCCCCAGTAAGCCCATGCAACTGATCAAAACTGAAATTCCAGTAGCCCATTGCAGTAATTTACCAATGTTCTGCTCTGCCTTGTAAAAGCGGGCTACACTTTCATCAACAAAGCGGTATTCAAATTCTTCTTCAGGATAAACCTCGTGCCATGCGGCTTCCATTTTAGCTATGGCCGCTTTCCAGTTGTCAGAACCCGGCACTTCGGGCTTTAAAGCAATGTTTAGGGTACGCATGTGCCTGCTGCCTGCTGTATAGCATAGTGCTGCCGGTTTCAAAGCATACTGTAACGGCTTCTGATAAAAATCTGGCACGACCCCAATAATCGGTTCTTGCTTATCATTAACTTCTACCATTTTACCAATAGCTTGCTGCGGGCTGTTAAAACCTAAAAATTTGCGATAAGTTTCGTTAATAATATAGGCACCAGTGCTATCGTGCTGCTGTAGGTTGCGGCCGGCCAGTAATTTTAATTGGTAAACGTTAATATAGTTAGGGTCGGCATACTTAAGTTCAACGTCGGTTTCGCGCAGCGTTTTACCATTATTATACTTAAATGTTGTAGAGTGGCTGTTTAGGGACGACGGAGCATCGCTGGCTATACTTACGGCCTCTACCTGTGGCATAGCTTTTACCTTGTCGTAATACACCTGTTTTAAATTACTTTTCACACTATTTTGCGGTGTACGGATGTAAAGTATGGCATCTTTTTTATAACCTAAATCCTTATTCAACAAGTAACGTATTTGGTTACTTACCAGCAGGGTAAATAAAATAAAAACCTGCGCAATTGCAAACTGCAGCACCGTGAGCGATTTGCGTAAATTTACTGAACCGACTTTTCCTGCACCTGCCAATCCTGCACCTTTCAAAACTTGTACCGGTTGATAGGAAGACATCACTATCGCCGGATATAACCCTGATATAACCGATACCGTAATGATGAGTATCACGATAAAGCAAAGCATTTCGACCGTAAACATTTGTGCATAGCTAACCCCGGCAGGTATAAAGCCCGAAAAAAGTTTTAGCAAGTAATAAGATAAAGCCGCCGAAATAATGGCTGCAACAATAGTAAGTAATAAGGTTTCGGTTAAAAATTGTCCAATAAGCTGTTGTTGTGTGCCCCCAATAGTTTTACGCACACCTATTTCACGTGCGCGTTGCGCCGATTGGGCTGTGGTTAAATTGACAAAGTTTATACAGCCCAATATTAGTATAAATGCAGCCACGCCCAGTAAACTAAAGAGCACCTTTTTGTTAGCCACCCGCTGTCCAAAATTATCATAATCAGCGTTGAAATGAATATCATTAAGAGGCTGTAGTACAAACTTGTGTGTTTCACCCGCATTAATGTCTTTTTTGTTGCGGAGTATTAAGGCATTAAGTTGAACTTCGATTTGCTGAGTCGAACTTTGATCTTTTAGTTTAATAAACAGTTGATTGTAAGATGAGGTACTGCCCCAGCTATCCTCATGATAGCCTCCATCCAGATCACCACCTGTGGGTTGAACTTGAAAGTGATCAATAGTGTGTAAACTAATAAAATCGTGAAATGTCAAGTCAGTGTTCTCTTTAATGTCGGCTACTATACCCGAAACCGTCATTTTGAGCGAATCGTCATACATTACCGTCTTGTCAATAACTTGTAGCGGCGTGAGGTTGGGAAAGTACAGCTTTGCACGGCTTTGCGTTAGCACCACTTGGTTTGGATTGTTAAATGCTGTAGCGGCCGACCCGGCAAGCCATTGATAGGTAAAAAGCCTGAAATAAGCTTCGTCACAAATAATTACCTTTTCCTGATTTTTAAATATTGTGGGCGATGTATTAGGTGCCGGAACTGTAATGCGTACATCTTCACTGTAAATACGGAAGGGAGCGGGTTGCTCTATTCCTGTTACTGAATTGATGGCTTTATATAAGGGAATAGGTACGCCTGAATTATGGCTTACCTCTCCTTGGTAGGCAATAGCCGATACTACTCTGTAAACACGCTCACCATCCTTTTCAAACTTATCAAAGCTAAAATCGTATTGCACCACCATGTAAATAACTATGGCGGCGCTAATGCCTATGGCCAACCCAATAATATTAATAAGCGTAAAGGCTTTATTTTTTAACAAGCTCCTGAAAGCAGTTTTAAAATAGTTTTTGATCATGACAAGTGTTTTTTAGGTTGAATAGCTGACGTTGTAGAATTAATTATTATTCACTACGCAGGCTCTTAACCGGGTTGGCCATAGCAGCTTTCAAGGTTTGGGTACTCATACTTAACAAGGCAATCAAAACAGTTGAAACAACGGTTCCGGCAAACAGCCAAAAGCTTATAGAGGTATGATAAGCAAAATTTTGAAGCCATTGATTGAGAGCATACCAGGCAATAGGTGCCGCAATAATGAATGCCAAAATAATGAGCTTCACAAAATCGAGGCTCAGCATAGATACGATTTGCGCTATGGTAGCTCCCATAACCTTGCGTATGCCTATTTCTTTAGTACGTTGGGTGGTTGTATGTATGGCCAGCCCCAGTAAACCCAGGCAACTTATGAATACAGATAAACCTGTAGCCCAGTTAAGCAACTTACCCGTATTTTGTTCGCTTGTGTAATAGCTGGCTACACTTTCATCAAGAAAGGTATATTCAAAGTCTTCTTGGGAATACACCTGCTTCCAGACTTTTTCAATTTCCATAATTGCCTCATGCCAATTGCTAGATCCCTGCATTTGCTTGCCCAAGCCTATATGTACTACCATATTTCGATAAGGTGAATCACCATAACCCAAGGCCAAAGGCATAATAGGCGCATGTAACGAAAGCTGGTGAAAATCTTTAACCACACCAATAATTTCAACGGGTTTGCCGGTATCGTTAGAACCAAGCATTTTGCCAACCGCGTTTGCCGGGTTACGAAAGCCCAGTTCTTTGCAAAACGTTTCGTTAATTACAATGCGTTTGAGTGTGTCCCGTTTTTCGGGGCTGCGTCCGGCCAATAACTGCAAACCGTAAAGTTTAAAGTAATTTTCGTCTCCAAACTTTAAATATACAATGCTTTCTGTTTCTTTCTTACCATCTTTATAGGTCATGTGTGTAGACATGGTGCCCCGAGAAGACGGTGGATCGGTACCCAAACTAACTAAACTAATTTGCGGTATAGCCTTAAGTTTATTTAGAAGTACGTTTTGGTGGTTGGTATTTACCTGGCTATAAGGTGTGCGTAAGTACAGCTTTGCATCTTTGTCAAACCCAAGGTCTTTATGCAGCAAATAGTAAATTTGATTGCTTACCAGCAAGGTAGCCATCACGAATACCTGTGCAATAACGAACTGCACAACGGTTAAGCCCTGGCGTAAATACTGAGTGTTGCCCTTGCCACTCACTGTACGCTGATTCTTAATAATTTGTACAGGCTGGTAGGCCGACATGACCAGCGCCGGGTACAGGCCCGAAAGTGAAGTAATACCAGCTAACAACAGTATAATAAATAAACCGGTACCGGGTGTAAACAGCATTGAGTAGGTAATACCTGTTGGAATGAAGCCCGAAAACAACTTAAGCAGGTAGTATACCATTACTGCCGATAGCAGTGTAGCTACAGTAGTAAGCAAAAAGGTTTCGGTTAAAAATTGACTGATGAGTTGCTTGCGGGTGCCTCCAATAGTTTTGCGTACGCCAATTTCTTTAGCCCGCAAGGCTGATTGTGCAGTAGTTAGGTTAATAAAATTAATACAGCCCAACAGCAACAAAAATGCCGCTACGCCCAAAAGGCTATACAATACTTTTCTATTGGCAATACGCTGATTGAAGTTGCCGTAGTTAGCATCAAAATGCAGATCGCTTAAAGGCTGCAAGGCAAACATCTGGCTTTTAAACCCAGCCCTGTTCTCACTATGACTTTGGTAAATTGCGTTAACTTGTTTTTGAACCGAAGCCAAAGAAGAGCCTTTACTTATTTTGATAAATAACTGGTTTACATCTGATGTATTGTTCCAGTTTTTATTGGCATAATCGGCTTGTATTCCGGGGTTATGATCGGCTGATGAAAGGCTTATGAAATCCTGAAAAGTAAAATCGGTGTTTTGATCAAGATCGGCAACTATACCAGATACGGTAACCTTGAGGCTATCATTATAAATTACCTGTTTACCTATAATATTGGCAGAGTTAATACCTGGAAAAAGAAGCTGTGCCCGCGCTGCCGTAAGCACCAATTGGTAAGGTTTGGCCAATGCGTTTTTTTGTGAACCAGCCAGCCATTGATAGCGTATAAGTTTGAAATAGGCATCATCGGCTAAAATGATCTGGTTCTGCTTTTTGAGTAACAGGGGGTTCGAGGCTGATGATGGTACACTAATATGTGCATCATGGTCGAAGATAAAAAACGGTGCTGCCTGCTCAAGCCCCGTTACCTGGGCACGTACACTTTCCCCTAAAGGTGCAGGTACGCCGGAGTTATAACCAAGCAGGTCCTTTGAGTTAAAATTAGATACAATGCGGTAAATTCGGTCGCCATCTTGGTGGAATTTATCAAAGCTGAAATCATACTGCACCACCAGGTAAATGATCATGGCCGCACTGATACCAATGGCCAGCCCCGAAATATTAATAAGGGTGAATGCCTTGTGTTTTAGTAAGCTCCGTAAGGCAGTTTTATAATAATTTCTGATCATGATCTACCGGCCAATTAGATTTATACCCAATTTGCCGATAATATTATGCCACGCTTTAAGGTGTTGTTTTTTAGGGTGTTGTATAATTATGGATGACTCTACTGTTCATTTTCGTACAGTTGTTGTACGATAGCGTTGCAATAAAAATTAATGAGCTTTCACAAACGTAAAAGGCACATTTTTAAAGTGATAGCCCTTTTTCTTCAATAAGGCAATTAGGCCTTGTTCGCCTCCCAAATGTCCGGCTCCAACGGCTATCATGGTGCTTTTGGGGCCAACCAGTTTCTCAATGCGGCTGGCCATAATGATGTTGCGTTTAATAAGTAATGCTTCGTTAAAAGCGGCATCCATTGGTGCTCCGTCACTCATTTCGGCCAATAAAGTGCTGGTCTCCTGTTTAACATAAATACCGGTCAGCTTTTTAATGGCATCATCGGCGTTGGTGTAAGTTTTAAGCATTTCTTTCACCATTTGAGCCTGAGTGGCTGCCGATAATGCATTGATAGCACCCATTTGTTCCTCAACGGTTTCAATGCCGCCTATGCTATCTTTTAGCTGCTTGGCCCGGTTATACATTTCCATATCAATAGCTACCGATTTTCCATTATTCAGCAGCATAGTGGTCAAAAATATGGGCTTTAACCTAAACATGTTATCGCCCATCATTTGCAGCATGGCCGATGATTTGGCAATAGCCCTGAACTTTTGTAACGAAGCCGAATCCAGCAGCTTATCCAAGCGCTCGGTGCTGTCTTTAACCAAGGCATATTTCATCATTTCCATAGGATTGATCTTGCCAAAATCCAGCTCAAAATATACTTGTTTGGTTTGTGTAAGCTTGGCAAGCACTGGTTGAGGAATTTGATACATTGAGGTATCGAACATGTGTATGGTGCCGTACAAGTAAGTGGGCTCTTTTATATTATTACCGGTTATTTGCCAAAGCAAACCCTTGCTTTGTGCCAAGGCATTTTGAGTACAGGTAAACAGTAGAAAGCTTAAAAGTCCAAGGAAAACGGTAGTGGTTTTTTTCATGATATGGTTTAATGTGCAATACGCTATTAAGAGGAAACCAGCGTTGTTATGTTACAAATGTGAGATAAAATTTTAAACGCTTACCAACAATCGATAGATTTATTACTTTTGAATGTAATGCTTACCAATACCAATCATACGCTCGATAAACTGGAAAACTTACTTAAGTGTTCCGGCTACAAGGTACGTTATGAAAAAGGTAATTTTAAAACCGGGGCCTGCCTGCTGCAAAACAGCCGCATGATTGTGGTCAATAAGTTTTCAAATTTGGAAAGCAAGATACAGTCGTTAACAGAACTCATCAGGCAGTTGGAAGTTGATGTAAAAACACTTGATGATAAGCAGCTGGCATTTTTTCAATCTATTAAACAAACTGAACTGCAGCTGTGACCATTACATTTTTAGGAACCGGAACATCGCAGGGCGTACCCGTTATTGCCTGCGGGTGCGAGGTATGTACCTCTACTAATAAGCACGATAAGCGACTGCGTACCTCTGTTTTAATAGAAACAGATGGTAAAGTGATCGCTATTGATTCGGGGCCCGATTTTCGTTACCAAATGCTGCGTGCCGGTGTAAAACACCTGGATGCCGTAGTGTTTACTCACGAGCATAAAGACCATACCGCAGGTTTAGATGACATCAGAGCCTTTAACTTTATACAGCAGGCTCCTATGGATATTTATGCCGTGCCCCGTGTGCAAGAATCTTTAAAGCGCGAGTTTGCCTATATTTTTGCCGCATACAAATACCCCGGCATACCTCAGCTCCATATGCATACTATAGGCCCCGAGCCTTTTAGTATTGGCCCTGTTGAAGTAACTCCTATAGAGGTTATGCACTACCACTTACCCGTACTTGGCTTTCGTATCAAGGATTTTACATACATTACCGATGCAAAAACCATAGCCCCTGCCGAAATGGAAAAAATAAAAGGCAGCCGTATCCTGGTAATTAATGCCTTGCAAAAGGAGCCGCATATTTCGCATTTTACTTTGGATGAAGCCGTAACACTGGCTAAGCAAATAGGTGCGCAAACCACTTATTTTACACACATTAGCCATCGTTTGGGTAAGCATGTCGATGTTTCGGCAGAGCTACCCGAAGGTATAGCGTTAGCTTATGATGGCTTGACGATAAAGTTGTGATCTTTTTCTCATTTCTCTACTGATCATTACCAGCTTCTATCCATTTTTTGCATTGCCTGTTATTCCATATTGTTGTGCAGAAACAAATTCCATTAATTAAAACAGGAATTTTTAACTTGCAGCATCTACACTTTATGGAAAACACAAACGTAATCATTGTGGGCGCGGGTGCTGCCGGTTTAATGGCGGCTTACACGCTTAGCAAAGCCGGCAAGAAAGTAACCGTACTCGAAGCCTGCAACCGTACTGGCGGCCGCATACGCACGCTGGACAATACGCAGTTTTTCAATCATGCTGAGTTAGGAGCCGAGTTTGTGCACGGCGATCTGCCCGTCACCTTGGGGTTATTAAAAGATGCTAATATTCCATACTATCCTGCCGGGGGCGAAATGTGGCAATACAGTAACGGCACCTTTACCAAAGATGCCGGGATTATAGAAAGCTGGCCGCTGCTCATGGAACAGCTTAACGCGCTGCATGACGACATGACGTTAAATGATTTTTTGGAGCAGCACTTTACCGATGTAAAATTTGAAGACTTAAAGGAATCGGTAAGGCGGTATGCAGCCGGGTACGATACGGGCGATCCTGCGCGTATGAGCGCCCTTTCTTTACGCAGCGAGTGGCAAAATGAAGATGAAGGTGCCCAACACCGCATTGAGGGTGGTTATTGTAGGCTAATAAATTACTTGGTTACTGCTATTAAAGAGGCTGGCAACCACATATACCTTAATGCTCCCGTTACCCAAATCAGATGGTCGGCGGGTAAGGCGAAAGCCATTATTGCCGACGGCGAGATTTACGAAGCTTCAAAAATTATTTTCGCAATACCGCTTGGCGTTTGGCAGGCACCAAAAGCAGCTAAAGGCTTTATACATTTTGAGCCGGCCATTGAGCCGCAAATGCAAGCTCTGCAAAACATGGGCTTTGGCGCCATTATTAAGGTTTTGTTGCAGTTCAATGAAACGTTTTGGGAAGATAATGTTACCGAAGAACTGGCCCATCAAAGTTTAAAAAAAATGGGCTTCTTGTTTTCTGAAGAAGCTATACCTACCTGGTGGACACAAGCTCCGCAGCATTCACCCATGATAACCGGTTGGCTGGGCGGTCCCGCAGCTAAAGACTGGGCAAATAAGCCTGCCGAAGAAATATTGCAGCACTCTTTACAATCGCTGGCTAATATTTTTAACCGTAGTGCCGATTGGTTAAAAGGTCATCTGATAGCATCGCACATAGCCAACTGGACGGCCGATCCTTACATTTACGGATCTTACGCTTACGACACTATACACACGGCTCAGTCCTTAGAACTGCTCAAGCAGCCTATTGGTGAAACTATGTATTTTGCCGGCGAGTATATGTATCAGGGCCCTGCCATGGGTACAGTAGAGGCGGCGTTAACAAGCGGTAAAGACGTCGCTGAACAGTTGCTCTAAGCTTTAATCTATAGTTACGTGTTTCGATATAAATTTAAATACTTAAGTAAGTATATAATGCTCTCGTGGGTATAGTGAAGTTTAATTCGCGAAGCTGAATACTATAGATCTCATTGAGCTAGCTATCATCGAGCAGTTAAATAAGTAACTGCTTACATATTGTCATGGTAACGTCTGCCCGAGGCAACATTCTTTTTACATTGATAAATAAAAGCTGTTAAAACTTTTATTTTTTACAATAGAACTTACATTTGCTTCTGTCTATCGTAATTTTCTTTCCTAATGATTAAAAGATTACTAATTGTCCTTTTTGTCGGCAGCTCATTTTTATTGGTTACTCATACTGTTATAGCTCAGGAAACAATTGCGCTTAGCATGAAGGAGGCTGTGCAATTGGGCGTAGAAAATTATCCGGCCATACAGGCTAAAAAAAATCAGCTTAATTCATCAAGATCTTACCTGAAAGAAACCCGTACAGAGTACCTGCCCGATCTTAATTTTTCCGCACAAAATTCTTACGGTACTATTAATGGTCAAAATGGTCCCCTAATAGGGTATAGGGGTTTGGCGGTATCTTCGTCTGGCCCGGCATTGCCCGAGCAAAGCTGGAACTCTGCCTTCGGCTCGCTATACCTTACCAACGTTAATTGGGACTTCTTTGCCTTTGGCCGTGCCACAGAGCGCGTTAAGGTACAGCAACGTGTGGTTAACCGCGATGAGGCAGACTTAGGTCAACAGCAGTTTCAGCATAAGATCAGAATAGCAGCGGCTTACCTGAACGTGTTGGCTGCACAGCGCCTGGTTAAAGTACAGCAGGATAATTTAAACCGTACACTCGAAATACGCCGCGTGGTAGTGGCCCGTGTAAAAAATGGCCTCAACCCAGGTGTCGATTCTTCCTTTGCCAACACCGAAGTGTCTAATGCTAAAATTCAGTTGACCAATGCCCGGCAAAACGAACAGGAACAGGTGAATCAACTGTCGCAGTACCTGGGCTACACTATCCCACCCGCCGATTTTGTGCTCGACAGTACTTTTGTGGTGAGAAATCCAAATATGCCTAACCCGGTAGCAGCAATTAAACAGGAAGATCACCCGGTGCTTCAATATTATAAAGATCGTATACAGGTGAGCGATGAGCAGGCCCGGTACCAAAAAACATTTGCGCTGCCTACTTTTTCTTTAATAGGAACTTTTCAAGGTCGTGGGTCTGGGTTTACACTGGCACCGGCCATTAATACCCCGGTGGCTCATAACGGCAGTTATATTGATGCACTTAACCCAACGCGGTTCAACTATATCATTGGTATTGCCACCAGCTGGAACTTTACCAGTTTGTTTCGAACCAAATACCAGGTACAATCGCAAAAATACATTTCGCTGCAATACCAGGACGAATATAACTTGGTTAACCAGCAGCTGAAAAATCAACAGGTGTTGGCCGAAACGCGGATAGGTAATGCGCTTAAAAATGCACAGGAGGCCCCGGTGCAAATTAAATCGGCAAATGATGCTTATGTGCAAAAAATAACGCTCTACAGAAACGGACTAGCTACCATTACCGATTTTACACAGGCGTTGTATGTACTTTACCGAGCCGAAACCAATAATTACATTGCCTACAATAATGTATGGCAGGCTCTGCTGTTCAAAGCTGCCTCAACCGGCGATTTTGACCTGTTCATCAATAACTTTTAAGCTACTCATCTGCTGAAATACATTTAAATGGGACTCATAAAATTTGCACTTCGTAAACCCATCACTATCCTGGTTTTTGTAGCCGGTATATTTTTCTTCGGGCTCAATGCCATTAGGAGTATCAAGATCGATATTTTCCCCGACCTAAACCTGCCGGTTATTTACGTGTCCCATCCATACGGTGGTTATACGCCTACCCAAATGGAATCTTACTTTGGTAAGCAGTATGTTAACTTGCTGTTGTATGTATCGGGTGTTAAGAGCATCGAAACCCGCAACATACAGGGTTTAACCTTAATAAAATTATCGTTTTACGAGGGTACCAATATGGCGCAGGCCGCGGCCGAGGTATCGGGTTATACCAATAGGGCGCAGGCCATATTTCCGCCGGGTACGCAGCCGCCGTTCATTCTAAGATTCGATGCCTCTACACTGCCGGTAGGGCAGTTGGTATTAACCAGTCCTACGCGGAGTAATAACGAACTGCTCGATCTGGCCAACGTATACGTACGTTCATCATTTACCTCGGTACCCGGGCTGGTATCTCCGGCACCGTTTGGCGGTAATACGCGTTCGGTGGTAATTAAGGTAGACCCCAGTTTATTGCGTTCGCACAACCTCACGCCCGATCAAATTGTGACCGCCATCCGCGAAAACAACTTGAACTCGCCTGCAGGTAACGTACGTATAGGCGATTTAAACTATTTAACGCCTGCCAATACTTCCATTAAAAAAGTGCAGGATTTTGGTAACATACCCTTATATCGTAATGGTATACAAACCGTTTTTCTGCATGATGTAGCCACGGTTGAAGATGGTGCAGATATTACCAGCAGCTATGCCCTCGTGAACGGCAAACGTTCGGTTTACCTGCCCATCACCAAATCGGCCGATGCCTCTACCTGGGAAGTGGTACAAAACCTGAAGAAAGCTATTCCGCGCTTTCAAAGCTTACTGCCTGAAGATGTAAAGCTGTCGTACGTGTTTGACCAGTCTACCTATGTTATTAACGCCGTGAAAAGTTTGGCCGAAGAGGGTGCTATTGGCGCGGTGCTTACCGGTTTAATGGTATTGCTTTTCCTGGGCGATAAGCGCGGTGCTTTGATCGTAATCCTGACCATACCTACTTGTATAGTATCGGGCATTTTGTTCCTGTCGTTATTTCATCAAACCATTAATATCATGACGCTGAGCGGGCTGTCGCTGGCTATAGGTATTCTTGTAGATGAATCTACAGTAACTATTGAAAACATACACCAGCATTTTGCTATGGGTAAGCCCAAGGCGCTGGCTATATGGGATGCTTGTAAGGAAATTGCTTTCCCTAAATTGCTTATCCTGTTCTGTATTCTGGCGGTGTTTGCGCCGGCCTTTACCATGAAAGGCATCCCGGGTGCTTTGTTCCTGCCTTTAGCGCTGGCAATTGGTTTCTCCATGATCACGTCTTACTTGTTATCGCAAACGTTCGTACCCATTTTGGCCAACTGGATTATGAAGAACGACCATGAAAAGAAAGACTTTGTGATGGACGATGACCATGACTTGAAAGAAGAATCGGCCCGTCATGCCATAGAGGATCATGGCGCAGAAGAAACCCGTTTCGACAAGTTTCGTCACCGCTTTATGGGCTGGATGGATACCATGCTACCCAAACGCAAATGGATAGTGCTGATTTATATTGTAGTTTCTGTTAGCTTGGCCTTACTGCTGTTCACCACCATAGGCCGCGATGTATTGCCTAAGGTTGATTCGGGCACTTTCCAGGTAAGGCTGCGTGGAGCTGACGGTACACGTTTGGAGCGTACTGAAGCCATGACGGTGAATGCACTTAAAATATTAGGGAAACTGGTAGGGAAGGACAAAATAGCTGTGACCTCGTCTTTTGTAGGTACGCACCCCTCACAGTTTTCAACCAGTCCCATATATTTGTTCATGGCAGGTCCGCAAGAGGCCGTTATACAAGCAGCACTGACCGAGGAGTATGACGGCAACTTAGACGATTTGAAAGAAAGTTTCCGGCGCGAGATACATAAAGCTATGCCTAATGTGAAGGTGTCTTTTGAGCCTATTGATTTGACTGATAAAATCTTAAGCCAGGGCTCGCCCACACCTGTAGAGATCGGCATATCCAGCAAGAATAAAAAGCAAAATGTGGTTTATGCTTACAAAATATTGCGCAAACTTAATGAGATCAAGTACATGCGCGATGTGCAAATTGGCCAGTCATTCAAGTATCCGTCTATTAACATTGATATTGATAGGGTACGTGCGGCACAGTTAGGCGTCGCCGTAGGCGATATTTCACGCTCGTTAACAGCCTCAACCTCGTCGTCGCGCTTTACCGAAAAGAATGTTTGGCTAGATGAAAAAGTGGGTTTGAGTTATAACGTGCAGGTGCAAGTACCCGAGTACCAAATGTCGAGCTTGAACGATATTAAGGAAATTCCCATTATGGCCAACCAGCGCCGACCAGTATTGAGCGATGTGGCCAGTATAAAAATGGATACCACTTATGGCGAGAATGATAACATTGGCGCCATTCCCACCATATCGGTCACAGCAAATTTGAATGATAAGGATTTAGGTACTGCCACGGATGATGTAAAAGAAGTAATTAAATCGTTAGGCGAATTGCCCCGTGGTTTAACTATTGAGCCCCGCGGACTTAGCCAAACCCTTGATGATACCTTGGGTAGTTTGCAAAGCGGTTTATTGATAGCCATCCTGGTAATATTTTTAATGCTTACGGCCAATTTTCAATCGTTCAAGGTATCGCTGGTGGTACTTTCCACCGTTCCGGCAGTAATTTTGGGTTCTTTGTTGTTGGTGAAGTTTACCGGTGCCACACTTAACCTGCAATCGTACATGGGTATGATTATGGCGGTTGGTGTGGCTATATCCAATTCGGTGTTATTAATCACCAACGCCGAAGAACTGCGCATGATTAACGGTGATGCCTTGAAATCGGCACGAGAATCGGTTGCACTACGCTTGCGCCCAATTTTAATGACTAGTTTGGCCATGATTGTAGGGATGATCCCGATGGCTTCGGGCTTGGGTGAGGGGGGAGATCAAACTTCGCCGTTGGGGCGTGCGGTAATAGGAGGCTTGTTCTTTTCTACTTTTGCTTCCTTATTAATATTGCCATTGGTATTTGCCTGGGTGCAGGGTAAAACCACCACGCAATCGGCATCTTTAGATCCTGAAGATGAGCAGAGTAAATATTATGTGCCGTTGCACCATATTAAAAGTGCTGATTAATAAGTGCGGAGAGCGAGGAAAAAGAAATAAATAGAAAAAACTCGTCATTGCGAGGTACGAAGCAATCTCTGAGGAGGTTTCAACGCGATGCAATAATTTGATATAATATTAGCTGTTGAAAGTCAATATGAAGAATTTGAAAAGTAACATAACCACTGCCATTTCACTACTTGGCTTAACCGGCGTATTAACCTTAGGCGCCTGCCATTCGGATGATAAGGACAAGGCCGATCAACAGCGTGCACAGCAAGAGCAAACCGACATTGAAGTGCCGCCGGTAGAAACGTTTGGCCTGGAAAAAAGTAAGCTGGCATCAACCCTGCAGGTACCGGGCGAATTAATGCCTTACCAGCAGGTAGCCCTGTATGCTAAAATCAATAGCTATGTAAAACGTTACCTGGTTGATGTAGGTTCTGAAGTGCATAAAGGCCAGCTCATGATTATTTTAGAAGCGCCCGAAATTAATTCACAGCTTGCATCGGCACGTGCGCGCATTAAGCAGCAGGAGGCTACTTACCTGGCCAGTAATGCCACCTATGGGAGGTTGTTTAATACCGCTAAAACGCCGGGTACCATTGCCCAAAATGATATAGAGCAGGCTGATGCCCGCCGCAAGGCCGATATGGCTAACGTGGAAGCTGCCAAAGCCGTCTACCAGGAAGTAAGCTCAAACCTGCAATATCTTCAAATACGCGCCCCATTTGATGGTGTAGTGAGCGAGCGTAATGCCAGCATGGGTGCATACGTTGGTCCGGGTGGTAAAGGTTCTGATCTGCCTTTGTTTGTGGTTCAGCAGCAAAAGAAACTACGTTTGGTTATTTCGGTACCTGAGTTAAGCACAGGTTCGTTAAGTAATCAGGAAGAAGTGGGTTTTACGGTTCGTGCTATACCTAATCAGCAGTTTACGGCTAAAATTAAACGCGCTGCAGGTGCACTGGATGCTAAACTACGTTCAGAACGCCTTGAAATGGACGTAGAGAACCCTAAAAAGGTTTTATTGCCGGGTATGTATGCCGAAGTGAACGTGCCGCTGAAATCGCATGATAGTACTTTCGTTATCCCTAAAACTGCGTTGGTACAATCCACCGAAAAAGTATTTGTGGTACGTGTAGACGCTCAACACCGTGCGCAGTGGATTGATGTACAAAAAGGTATTCAAAGTAAAGACGTGGTTGAGGTGTACGGCAAAGACCTTCACTTAGGCGACAAGCTGGTGAAGGTAGCCACTGATGAGATACGGGACGGTCAGCCGGTGAATGATAAGCCTGCTAAAAAGGGCGAAAAAGTGGAGGAATAAATATGCACGATGCTGTAAAAAAGGGGTCTTTGCGAGGAGCGATAGCGACGCGGCAACCGCACGCGTTCATTACCTGTACGCGTGCGATTGCCACGCTACGCTCGCAATGACATTATAGTAGTAGTGTTACTACAGCTTATCCAACCCATCAGCCATTACCCTGGCTTCAATAGTTCCTATGATATCGCCATTCATGTAAATACTAATGGCGTTCTTGGTTTTCTGAATTTGTAACCTGCCTTTAAACAAGTGAGCATCGCCCCCATAAACAAAATCGAGCAGCGGGTTGATGCTTTCTTTACGGCATACCAGCTCCTTGCCTAACTGCTTTACAATAAGCCTCACGCGGCCCGGCTTTTCCTTTTCAGGTTCAATTTTTAATACGTAATCATGTAATAACCTGAAATTCATAGTTTATTAAAAATTAGTTCTGTCCGGCTAAAAGGTATAATACAGCCATACGTACAGCCACACCATTCTCCACCTGATCTAAGATAATAGATTGCTTACTGTCGGCCACATCGCTGGTAATTTCTACGCCACGGTTAATGGGGCCGGGGTGCATAATAATGATCTCTTTATCCAGGCTGTCCAATATTTGTTTATTCAACCCAAATAGCATTGTGTATTCGCGTAGGGAAGGGAAGTATTTAATATCCTGACGCTCCAGTTGAATGCGCAGCATGTTGGCCACATCACACCAGTTCAGGGCTTTCTTGAGGTCATGTTCCACCTTTACGCCCAACGAGCCAATGTATTTAGGAATAAGCGTGGTAGGGCCGCAAACCATTACTTCGGCGCCTAATTGTTTAAGGCATAAGATATTGGATAAAGCAACACGAGAGTGAAGTACATCACCCACGATTACTACTTTTTTTCCGGCTACATCGCCGAGTTTTTCGCGGATAGAAAAGGCATCTAACAATGCCTGTGTAGGGTGCTCGTGTGCACCATCACCCGCATTTACAATTTGTGCCTTTACGTGTTTGGAAAGAAACACTCCAGCACCTGCATAAGGGTGACGCATCACCACCATATCAACCTTCATGGCCAAAATGTTGTTTACGGTGTCGATCAATGTTTCTCCCTTGCTAACCGAAGAAGATGACGCTGCAAAGTTTAGCGTATCGGCAGATAATCGGCGCTCAGCCAGTTCAAATGATAAGCGAGTACGGGTAGAATTTTCAAAGAAAATGTTGGCAATTGTGATATCGCGCAGGGATGGTACTTTTTTAATAGGCCGGTTAATCACTGCTTTAAAAGTATCGGCAGTTTCAAAAATCAGCTGAATATCTTGTGGATTTAAATCTTTAATACCTAATAGATGTCGTGTACTTAGTCCCATGTTTATTTCGAATTTCGAATGTTCAATTTCGAATGTATATTGAACTGCTATAATGAGCAGCTTTGACTATTCAATGTTATACTGTTTAAGATCTCAAATTTCGAAACTGAACATTCGAAATTCGAAATCTTTTATTGTGCTTCTGATAACAGCACAATTTTGTCCTCCCCATCAGTTTCCTTCCAGCTAACAACTACCTTTTGTGAGGCAATAGAATCTACCTCAATGCCAGTATAGTTTGCTGTAACGGGTATATGGCGCGAATAGCGACGGTCTACCAGAGTGAGCAGTTCTACCTTTGCAGGGCGGCCAAAGGCCAGCATAGCGTCCATAGCGGCACGTATGGTGCGGCCTGTCCACAGTACATCATCCATTAAAATAATGTTCTTCCCTTCGATAATGAAATCTATACGGGTTTGGTTGGGTACCAAAGGACCCTCGCGTCTACGAAAATCATCACGGTAAAAGGTAATGTCTAAGTCGCCCTGTAAAACGGGCTTGCCTAATATTTTTCCTAACTCTTCGGCCACGCGGCGGGCCAGATAAATGCCCCGGGGCTGTATACCTATTAATATAGCATTAGCAAAGTCGTTATGGTTTTCTATTAATTGCCGGCAAAGGCGCTGTATGGTGATCTGGAATTTTGGCCCATCAAGCAACGTCAGGTTCTGCATCGTTTCAGTAGGTTTGGGCAAAGGTATAAAAAGTTTTTATAGCAGGCTATGCCTAAAGTAGCACAGGCTACTTAAAAAGATAAACTTCAGCCTCCCGAACTAATCAGCTTTGTTAAACTTATTGATTGAATAGGTTTTTTGCTGTATATGAGCGAATTTTAGATTGATTACTGTTGGGGTACTATTGTATAGTATTTAATCGTAAGAATAGTTTATGGTTAAAAAGCGTATACTGAATCAATGTGGCTTTAAGCTGCGGAATTTGATATCATGATAGGTTCTGAATGCCACTCTGGTGTGTACCCTTTAAGACGCCCAATAGCAGCCAACACCTTAAATGCCGCCTTTTTGACAAGGGTCCATCGACCTGCAATAACATAATGATCGCCATAATAATCGAGCATCACGGCAAGATGTAAAAGAGTAGGGGCTTCTTTACCTGCGGCATGGCGGGCTTGAGCAAATGAACAAGCTGACTCATACATTTCAGCGGTTTTTAAAGCAGGACGTATTTCACTAATAATATTAAGTTCTTCTTTCTTGCTGGCATTCCACCATTGGTGCGAGGTGCCTGGCTGAATAACCAACATTTCGCCGGCATCATAACGTACTTTTTTGCCGTTCACAATGGTCATCATACTACCCGATTGTACGGTGATGATCTCGGTTTGCGCCGGATGCTTATGAACAAAACCACTGCGTTGTTTACTGCCAACATCGGCAATGCATTTTATTTTTAAAAACTCACCATTAGTGTCTTGTGAAGTTAACAAAAAAATGAATGTTTTTTTGGTCAGAGGGTTATAAAGTTGGTCGCCGGTACGTAGCATATTTCTTAGTAAAAAAGTATTTCAAGGGGCTTGCAGCCTCTGGTTAGAACAATTGTCCTATTGTTATTACGTAAATTAAAACAATTTGATACACATGTAGCAATAAAAGTGCCCAAAAAAAAGCCCCGTGCTTGAGGCACAGGGCTTTAAAAGAGAAAGTATTTAATGATTAATTCTCGTCGTTAGATTTACGTGCTTTGTTTTCAGCACCTTCCATCTGCTCTTTTAATTGAGCAAGAACGCTTAAATCGCCAAGGGTTGATTTTTCAACAGATTCTTTTACTTTTTTCACCGCGCTTGTAGCAGCTTTCGCTTCTTTTTTACGGTTTTCAAAGTCTTGAACTCTGGCTTCAGAACGAAGGTCTTCCCAAATACGTGAGTGAGAAATAACGATACGTTTGTTGTCTTTACCAAACTCGATGATCTTGAATTCGGCAGTTTCTTCGGCTTTCAAAGCTTTACCGTCTTCTTTTACCAAGTGTTTGGTTGGCGCAAAGCCTTCAACACCGTAAGGTAATGCTACAACAGCACCTTTATCAGTTACTTTCAACACAGTACCTTCGTGGATAGAATCAACGGTGAAGATAGTTTCGAAAGTGTCCCAAGGGTTTTCTTCCAGTTGTTTGTGGCCTAAGCTCAGTTTGCGGTTATCAACATCAAGTTCTAAAACTACTACATCTAATTTTTCGCCTACTTTAGTAAACTCGTTAGGATGGTTAACTTTTTTAGACCATGAAAGGTCAGAGATGTGAATTAAACCATCAATACCATCTTCCAGTTCAACAAACACACCAAAGTTGGTCATGTTCTTAACGGTAGCAATGTGCTGAGTGCCTACGGCGTAACGTTCAGCAGCGTTTTGCCATGGATCTGGCGTTAATTGTTTAATACCTAAGCTCATTTTGCGCTCTTCGCGATCTAAAGTTAAAACTTGAGCTTCAACTTCGTCACCAACTTTCAGGAATTCCTGAGGATTGCGCAGGTTTTGTGACCATGACATTTCTGATACGTGGATCAAACCTTCAACACCAGGGGTAATTTCAAGGAATGCGCCGTAATCAGCAACGGTAACAATTTTACCTTTAACATGTGAGCCAATTTGGATGTTTTCATCCAGGCTTTGCCAAGGGTGAGGAGTTAATTGTTTTAAGCCCAGAGCAATACGTTTTTTCTCGTCATCAAAGTCAAGAACAACAACGTTGATCTTTTGATCCAATGCCAATACTTCACGAGGGTGCTCAATACGTCCCCAAGAGATATCAGTAATGTGCAGTAAGCCGTCAACGCCACCCAAATCGATGAACACACCGAAATCAGTAATGTTTTTAACAGTACCTTCCAATACCTGACCTTTTTCAAGACGGGCAACAATTTCAATTTTTTGGTTTTCTAAATCGTCTTCAATCAGCACTTTGTGCGATACCACTACGTTTTTAAACTCGTGGTTGATTTTAACAACTTTGAACTCCATGGTTTTACCTACATACACATCGTAATCGCGGATAGGCTTGATATCGATCTGTGAACCAGGTAAGAAGGCTTCTACGCCCATTATATCTACAATTAAACCACCTTTAGTTCTGCTCTTCACAAAACCGGTAATGATCTCATCGTTAGTCAATGCATCGTTAATACGCTCCCATGATTTTTGTGTTTTAGCGCGTTTGCGTGAAAGTACCAACTGACCGTTAGCATCTTCCTGCGACTCAACGAACACGTCAACAGTGTCACCGATTTTCAGATCTGGTGTATCACGGAATTCAGACAATGATACCATACCATCAGATTTAAAGCCGATGTTTAATACCACGTCTTTGTTGTTGATGTTTACTACAGTACCAGTGATGATTTCGCCTTGATTAATTGAGCTGAAGGTACCATCGTACATTTGCTCTAATTTTTCGCGGTCTGCATCGCTGTAGTTACCAAATTTTTTCTCATCTGCATCCCAGTCAAAATCTTCCGGAACTGCTGCGATTTGAGATTTGATCTCATCAATAGAAATTGAATCAGCTTCTGACTCAATGCTTTCTTTTTCTGCAAAAGCCGGAACTGTACCCAATTCAGCCTCTTTTGACTTTAATTCTTTTTCTGCTTCTTGTTTTTTTGCCATTAAATAATTTGTCTCCTTTTCCCAATTAATTGGGACTGCAAAGGTACGGATAAATATTTCTTATATAAAAATAAAATATAATGTTATAGACTGATTTTGAAGCGTATGTATATTAAATATGTATATGTGCAGATGTGCAGATGTGATGATGTACAAACAAGAAGTAATTACAAGTCATTTGATGCCTTGAGATGTATCTTGAACTAATAAAAATAAAACCGCTTTAGTCACAGTTTGTAGTATGTACATCATCTGCACATTTTGCATATCAACACATCTGCATATTCACTTCATGTCTGCATTATCTACCACTTTTCGTTCATTAAAATACTATAATTACCGGCTATACTTTGTTGGGCAATCCATATCGCTTATTGGTACCTGGATGGAACGTATAGCTATCAACTGGCTGGTTTACAGCACCACGCATTCGGCCCTGATGTTGGGTGTGGTTAACTTTGCCGGTCAAATTCCAACACTGCTGTTATCACCTTACGGCGGAACTATATCCGACAGGCATAACCGTTATAAAATCTTATTAACTACTCAAATAGCCGCCATGATACAGGCCAGTGTTATGGCTACGCTGGTCATACTGCATATATATAGTATGCCGGCTATTATTTGTTTGAGCATTGTGTTAGGGGTAATTAACGCTTTTGACACACCTTCGCGGCAGTCGCTCATGATTAAGTTGGTTGAGGATAAAAATGATCTGCAAAATGCCATTGCCCTCAATTCGTCTATGGTTAACCTGGCCCGCATGGTTGGGCCGGCTGTGGCAGGCATACTGTTAACCACGGTAGGTACGAGTATATGTTTTTTACTGAATGCGTTGAGTTTCATCGCGGTGATTACTTCATTGCTGTTCATGAAGCTGCCCTCGATGGAAGTTAAAAAAGTAACCGTAAGCGTATGGGCAGGCCTAAAGCAAGGCTATAATTACTTAAAACAAGCTCATGATATTAAGCTCATGATACTGCTGATGGCCTGTACCAGCTTTTTTGTAATGCCTTACAGTACATTGATGCCGGTTTTTGCCAAAGACATATTTCATGGCGATGCGGGTACTTACAGCATGCTCAATAGTGTATCGGGTTTAGGGTCGCTTATTGGCGCTATTTATATGGCTACCTTGAAAAATACGGGCAATATTAAACGCATTGTTGTTTTTGCCTGCGCCATGTTCAGTGCCGGTTTGGGCATATTTGCCTGGTGTAATAATATATGGCTTGCGCTACTATTCATTATGCCGGCAGGGGCCGGGGCCATGATGCAAATTGCGGCCACCAATACTTTTGTACAAACCACCGTAAGCGATGAAATGCGCGGCCGGGTAATTAGTTACTACGTAATGGCCTTTATGGGCATGCAGCCGCTGGGTAGCTTTTTAGTAGGTTTGGGCGGCCATTATGCCAGCGTAAGAGTCATACTTTGTATACAGGGTGTGGCCGGTTTGTTAACGGCTATTGTGTTTGGTATGCTGTTTAAAAAATCGGCAGCGAGGGAATTGCAACATGAAAAAGACCTGCCGTTAACGGGCATCGAGGCACAATAGAAAACTTCAGATTTACACCATTAATGTAGCTATTTCTTCAAAAATACTCATGAAATTACTTTTTAAGATTTCGCGGTATTGAATGATGACCTGGTTCATGCTTTCTTCCTGTTCGGGGGTAAATGGGTTGTTCCAAATGCGCATACAAATACGTTTGAGTGCGTAGGCTACCTGCCCGGTTTGGGCGTAAGTGTGAAGGTACTGGTTCTGTTTAAACTTCTCAAAAAACCTGATGAAGGCAGCCGGGTCTTTCATGCCACTGCGTAACAGGAAATCGGTGATAGCCTCATGGTCGCAGGAATCTAAATGTGCGTAGAAACTATCGGCAGTAAGTTGCACGGTGGTGAGCAGCAGGTTGTCTAAAATAAGCTCTAGAGCAATGTGCCCTAAAAAGAAAGGTTTTACGGGCGAGCCTGTAATTACTTCGCGTAAACGGAGTTTAAGCTCGTGCGAGTGCGTTTTAAAAAAGGCTGAATTATGAAAATGGCGATCCACTTCCAAATGCTTATGCCAGCCGTTACAAATGTGATGAGCCGGTCCGGACGGGTAGCTTAACTTTTCGGGGTGTAGTATGGTGCTTTTGTCGGCGTTCTTGATCAAGTCGGGCAGTACTGTTCCTAAAACATGGTAGCAGTTGCTCGTATGGCGATCAAAGTAGTAGTGCGACAAAAAATTCATATATAGCGGTAATGCAAAATACACCATTTTTTGTACAAGGCGAAATTATACCTTAACTATAACGTTGTGTTTACGGCGCATTAATACTGCCGTTTAAAACATTTTCGAATATTCAAAGGTTCCAACGTAATTATGGCTGATGCATTATCAGTTTAAACTTTACTTCATGGTATTCAAAGCAAATTATAGCGCACTATTTAAAAAGTTTGCAGCATTAGCCGTGTTGTTGCTGGGAGTTGGCATAAATAGCCACTTGCAGGCGCAGGTAGCAGGCCCCACCGATTCGCTTAAAAGAGACTCATTGCGTGCAAAAGGAGGTAAGCTAAAGCCTGCCGATACACTGTATAAGCAGTACGACGTGGGCGATTTGTTCCAGGCTATATTTCATCCTAATAAAAAACCCGACTCGTTGAAGAAGCGCTCGGGGATCACCATTATTCCCAATGTGGCCTCCAACCCAAGTATTGGTTCACAAATAGGTATTAAAGCAGTAGCGGGGGTAAGGCTGGGTAGTGATCCAAAAACCATTATGTCGGTAGCGGCAACATCGGCTTCCATCACTACCAAGAACATCATCTACTTTTACCTCAACCATAATATATTCACACCAGGCAACAAGTGGAACTTTCAGGGTAGCCTTGTAGCCGCCAAAACCGTTACGCCCGATTTTGGCTTGGGTATTGGCCAGGCTTCGGGACAAACAGAGGCCGACCTTGCGTTGAGCAACCCTGGCCGTAAGGCGTATGTGCTCAATTCACTTTATTTTAATTTCAGGGAGAAGGCCTATAAAGAAGTTGCCGAAAACCTGTTTGTAGGAGCAGGTGTATCGTTCGATATTAGGAAGAGTATTGAAGACAGGCGATCGACCACCAGCCTTACGCCTTACAATATTTATAACCAGCGCTATGGGTTTAATGGTGACAGTTATAATGCCAACGGATTGCTTTTTAATGTGCAGTACACCACACGCGATAACCAAAACCGCGCCTACAAAGGTATTTATGCCGATGCTGGTTTCCGTACAAATCAAACCTGGATGGGAAGTACGAAGAATGCAATGCAGTTTACTACAGATTTCAGGAAATACTTCAGTTTGTCGCGCCGTAACCCGGAGCATGTAATTGCTTTTTGGAACTGGGGTTCGTACCTGGTAAGCGGCGCCTTGCCTTACCTTGAACTGCCCGGAACGGCCAAAGACCCGGGTTTCCGCAGCGGCAGGGGATATACGGTGGGCTATTTCAAAGGCACGCAGTACAACTACTCCGAAGTAGAATATCGTTTCCCTATTACCCGCAATAAATTTATCAGCGGGGTAACCTTCTTCCACATGCAAACTGCCAATGACGAACAGGGCACCAAGCTGTTTGAACAATGGCAGCCCGGCGGCGGCGGCGGTTTACGAGTGTTATTTAATAAAGCCACCCGCACTAATTTATGTTTGGATTACGCTTTTGGTAAATATGGCGCGCGCGGCTTCTTTTTAGGGTTGAACGAAGCGTTTTAGATCTATCACCATTATTAGTTAAACGATTGCCTGAATTCTAAAGGTGAATAGTTGGTTTTGGTTTTAAACAGCTTGCTGAACGATTGCGGGTGCTCAAAGCCCAGCTCATAAGCAATTTCGCTTACTGATAAATTAGTGGACGAAAGCTTCTGTTTGGCTTTTTCAATCAATTTGTCGTGAATATGTTGCTGTGTGTTTTGCCCCGTTAGCACGTTTAATAAACTGCGCAGGTAGGTGGGCGATATGTTGAGCGATTCGGAAATGTATCCTACCGTTGGCAGTCCTTTCTGTAATAACTCGTTACTATTAAAATAATCGTCCAGCAGTCTTTCCATACGCTCCAATATGCCATGTGCTGCTTTTTTACGGGTGATGAACTGGCGATGATAAAAGCGTTCTGAATGGTTGAGGAGCAATTCTACCTGCGAAATAATGATGTTCTGACTAAAGTTGTCTATGTTAGCGCAGTATTCCTGTTGTATTGATAACAGAATATCGGTAATCATCTGCTCTTCTTTTTCCGAAAGGAACAGCGCTTCATTCACTGCGTAATCAAAAAACTCGTACTTGCGGATATTTTGAGCAAGATGCGTGTTCCACAAAAAATCGGGATGGATGAGTAGTATCCACCCCGAGTGTTTTACTTCTTCGCTTGCCTCAATACCCACAACCTGGCCCGGGGCCGTAAAAAACATCACACCTTCATCAAAATCATACAACTGCTGGCCGTATTTGTACTTTACATTGCTGGCCCGTTTAATGGAGATCGCATAAAAGTCGAACACAGCCGTTCCCTGCACAGGGACCGGCGGCATCACTACGTCTTCAATATTCACCACACTAATTAATGGGTGCTGCGGCTTGGGCAAACCGCGCAGCTTATGGAAAGCAGAGATTGTGCTGATCTTAAATGGTGAAGTATCGGGCATGTTGCAATTTACTGGTTTTGATTATATGCAGCGGCAAAATCTTTGGCAAAGTCGATAAGTTTAACTTTACCTAATACCGGCTTGTGTTTGTAGAAATCATCGTACAGGCTGCCATCGCGCACGCCAACGTTCATGGCCACGTAGCCTTCGGCTGTTTCCGGCTTCATGCCTGCGGTAATTAAGCCGTCCATCATCTGCTCATCGCTAATCTGGATCCATTGCAGGTCGGGCTTGCCAATGGCTTCACCAAATATCCGGGCAATATCGTTAGGCGAGATTTCATCGCTGGCAATATAGCGGATAGGGCGGCCTTCAAATGGTTTTTCTATTTCTTCGGCTATCACCGCGGCAATATCTAAAGGCGATACCCAGGGCGTTTTGCGGTCGCCGCCATCGCTCGAGTAAATGGCACCCTGCTGTTTTATCATAGGGATGAACTGGTACATTACATAATAGAACCCTACCGGGCGCATGAATTTGATGAAGACATCGGCCGGCAGTTCGCGCAGTATGTTTTCTACGTTATAATGAAAGCGGAGCAGTCCGGGCCCTGTGTCGGCACCAATGCTACTCAGGTGTACTACTTTTTTTACCCCCGAGCGCTCAATAGCTTCTTTATAGTTGCGCCCAATTTGCGTGGTGGCCTCAATCACATCCACGTTGTGGTCAAAAAATGCGTTGCCGGCCAGGGTTTCCATTACATACAGCACGTCGGCCCCGGTAAAAGTTTGTGTCAAAAAATCGGTATCTTCCATGGTGCCTATGGCTGCTGTGGCACCTAATGCTTCAATGGCGGCTTTACGCTCTTGAGTGCTGCTAACTACAGTTACCTGGTGGCCTTTTTCAATAAGTTCAGTGGCCAATGGTTTGCTGATGTTGCCCAGCGAGCCTGTTACTACTATTTTCATGTTTTTTGGTTTTGAATGTAGTGTAAAGGTCGGCAGCTAATTAAAAGCCAGTGTAGCCAAACCGCCTTTTGTTGTAGCCGGAAAAAAATTGATATCAATGGCGTGCATGAATTGTAACCTGTCACATTGTAAGTTATTTGGTGTCTTGTCATTAAAAAGATACGCTCATGCTTGTAAAACGTTACCTCATGTTCCTGATTTTGATCAGCCAAACGGCTTATGCGCAAAAGGCAAGGTTGCAACAAGCAGTTGAACGGAACGCAGAGATTTTTGAAGATAATAAACCTAAACCAGAGGTTTTATTATTAGGCGTTTTTCATTTTGCAGGCGAACAGGTAGATGCCAACACCACACCGGCCAATCTCCGGGTTGATATGCTAAGTGCCGAAAGGCAAAAGCAGGTGCAAAAATTGGCAGACCGGCTGGCAACTTTCAAACCTACCAAGATTGCTATTGAGGTGTCGCCTAAAATGCAGCCTTACTACGATTCGCTTTTTCGCGCATATTGCGCCGGTACGCTGGTTAACAGTAAATTGGTTAAGCTGGCCGATGAAAGTGTACAACTGGGTTTTCGCCTGGCCAAAATGCTTAAGCTCGTAAAGCTCTATGCTATAGACGCTCAGGTATTCCGTTTTAAATTAAGCAAGGCCGATTCGGTGCTTACTTTTGATAGTATAGCGATCAAACCGATTCTTCATTCACCTATTGGGATAAGCCTTATCATGAAGAAAAGCAGTTTCAGGATTCACTGGCGTACTTTCTTCCGCTGAATGAATATCTGGCCTACTTAAATTCGCCTCAAAAGCAGGCGAGGGCAATAGGAAGGTGGCTGGTAACCACCAAGCGGGGCAGTAATACAGAGCCTATTGGTGCCGACGGGTTTATTACCAGGTATTTTAACCGCAACGTTCGTATTTACTCCAATGTGCAGCGCATTGTTGATAGTAAAAACGATCGGATATTGATAATTTATGGAGCTACACACATGTACATTTTAAAACAGCTTTTCGAGGCCAGCCCCGAGTTTAAAGTTAAAGATGTAATGGATTATTTAAAATGATATAGCTAAAGTGTTTAATACTGTTTTGTTAAAATTGTATGGATAGTAATAGCCCTGGAGAATCGCAATAAGCTTAAACCGCAGACGCAATGTTAGCGTATATGGTGTATGTTTATAGCTGCCGTTAAGACCCATAATAAGTGTTTGTTTTTGTTGATTTGTTTGCTGTTGAGCATTGCATTTACGGCCAGGAGCAGTATACAGCAAGATTCTTCAATAAAACTACCCGATACTACAGATAAGGTGAAAACCACGCGAATCATCAACCAAATGTTTGATGATATTTACCTGCAAAATGCCCGGCTTTCTACTTTTGGTAATGAGTATGGCAATGTATTAAAGACCAGTCTCGTGGCCGATCTGGTGGGTAACTTTGTGGTGTTCAGTACGCCTAAGTCGCGCTTTGCGTTTATTTTTAACCCAAGGGTAAAACTGCGTTTGCTCGATGCTTCCGGAGCGCCGGTAAAGTCGCCCAGCTATATGCCGGGAGGTACGCTGTATTTCAGGCTCAACCGTAATTACGACAAGCCTTCGTTTTTGTCGCTGGCTTATTCACACCATTCTAACGGTGTTAAAGGGCCTACCTTAAACCCCAATGGCAGCTTTAATCGCGATACCGGTAAGTTTACTACTAACTTTTATACCCTTACTTATACGCATGGTAAGCGGGTAGACTATAAGAATTTAGTCAGCAATCAATACCAAAGTGTAGGGTTGGAGTTGCATGCTGCGCTGGTGGGCCTGGGCTATGCCAAAGCATTGAAAGATCAGTATGGTTTTGCCCGCCTTAACGGTAGCTGGATGTATAACCTGTCGCGTGCACGCGCTGATGATATAGATAGCCAAAAACGCAGTTTTTACAACTGGATGCGCCTGCAGGTAGATATGCAGTACATCTTGGATAAGTACAGTAATTATAGCTTTACCCGTGTTTCTAAACGATTAAATATTAGTGCGCTTTACTATTACCAGTTCCCTTTTATGAAAAATGTAGCGCTTATGGCCGGTGGCGGTTACCGCGGGCAAGATGATTATAATATATTTTTTCAGGACAGTTACGCCTACTTTACCGTGGGACTGGCGGCGGGCGTGTCGTTCGGGTTTCATCATTAAGCCCCTCCCAAACCCTCCCCGGGAGGCAGGGCTTTTTGATAGTCCTAAAAGATAGCCATTGCGAGCGTAGCGCGGCAATCGCACGCGTTTATATAGCATGCATGTGGTTTGCAGCGTCGCTATTGCTCCTCGCAATGTAAGCCCTCCCTCCCGGGGAGGGTTTGGGAGGGGCTACTTCCTACTTTCCGCTAATCTGTTATCTTTGCCATCCTTTAAATGATATAAAATGAGTTTTGTTGAAGAATTACGCTGGCGGGGCATGCTGCACGATATTATGCCCGGAACTGAAGAACTGCTGAACAAGGGTATGGCCTCGGGCTATATTGGTTTCGACCCAACGGCTGATTCGTTGCATGTGGGTAGTTTAGCCACCATCATGACGCTGATCCACTTTCAACGCGCCGGGCACAAGCCTTATGCGCTGGTGGGTGGTGCAACCGGTATGGTGGGCGATCCGTCGGGTAAATCGGCCGAGCGTAGTTTGCTTTCTGAAGATGCCTTGGCCGTAAATTTAAAAGGTATTCAAAGCCAGTTAGAGCGTTTTTTGGATTTTAACAGCGGAGAGAACAGTGCCGAAATTGTAAATAATTACGATTGGTTCAAGGAGTTCTCTTTTCTGCATTTTATCCGCGATGTGGGTAAGCACCTCACCGTGAATTACATGATGGCCAAAGATTCGGTAAAAAGCCGTTTAAGCGGCGACAGCGGCATGTCGTTCACCGAGTTTAGTTACCAGTTGATACAAGGGTATGATTTTTACTACCTGTGGAAAAACAAGAACTGCGTAATACAAATGGGCGGCAGCGACCAATGGGGTAACATTGTTACCGGTACAGAGCTGATCCGCCGTAAGGATGCAGGTGAGGCTTATGCTTTAACCACACAGCTAATTAAAAAAGCTGACGGTGCTAAGTTTGGTAAATCTGAAGGTGGCAACATCTGGCTGGACGAAACCAAGACATCACCATACAAATTTTACCAGTTCTGGCTCAACGCTACAGACGAGGATGTAAAAAAATTCATCCGCATATTTACCCTGCTCGACCGCGAAACCATTGAAGCGATGGAAGCTGAGCATGACGCGGCACCTCATCAACGCGCGTTGCAAAAAACGCTGGCTAAAGATATTACCATCCGTGTGCATGGTGAGGCTGCTTATGAAAAAGCTATCCAATCGTCCGACTTTTTGTTTGGCAACACTGGCATTGAGTTTTTAAGCGAATTGACCAATGAAGAAGTGCTGGGTATTTTTGAAGGCGTACCTAACTATACAGTACAGTTAGCCGATATGCAGCAAGGTGTAAACGTGCTGGATTTATTAGCTGCACAAACCGCGGTATTTGCATCAAAAGGTGAAGCTAAGAAGATGATACAGGGTGGGGGAGCAGCCGTTAACAAAACTAAGATTACATCGCCGGAGGCTACCTATACAGCTGAAGACCTTATAAATAACAAATTCTTAGTAGTGCAAAAAGGAAAGAAGAACTACTTCTTAATTATTGCCGAATAATTTGCAAATACGACAAAAGTGTTTTATATTTGAACAAATGTCGTACAGTAAAAAACATATCATTAAAAATGAAGTTCATGAATCTATGGCGGCTTATATCACCACAGATAGTGTAACCTCATTTTATCATTTGCTTACTGGTGTAAACCCGGCCAAGCCATCTTCTGATTTTGACGTTATCCGTTTAGCACGGCAGGGTTTACCTAAAAAGGTATTAACCACGCTGGCGCAAAAAATATCTCTTACTTTACAAGAGTTAGCCGGTATTATGCACATGAGCGAGCGCACCTTACAGCGCTATGAAGATGATACCGTACTTAAAACCGAGTATGCCGAAAAGGCCGTAGAACTGGCCCGCCTGTATACCCGTGGCGAAGAGGTTTTTGGTTCTATGGATAAATTCAAGCTTTGGATGAAAACTCCAGGTCACGTATTCAAAAATGAAACCCCTGTTTCTCTCTTAGATACCTCTATAGGCTTTGACCTCGTTTTACGTGAGCTGGGCCGCATAGAGCATGGTGTGTTTGCTTAAATATGCTGCTTTACCGTATCTCTAAATGCACTTATATTGAAGACCTGAGCGGTACTGGTGCCCGCCTGTACGGCGGCCGCTGGAACAGCATAGGCAAACCTATGGTGTACATGGCTTCCTCGCGTGCGCTTGCTATGCTGGAAGTGTTGGTGCACTTGCCTCCCGGATTGATTCCTGCCGATTTTTGCCAGGCTACTTTTGAGGTGCCAGATGATATCCAGGTGCTCGATATGGCCAAGCTTCCATCCAACTGGCAGGAATACCCCGAGCCTGCCCGCCTGAAAACTATGGGCGACGCCTTTTTAAAAGCCAGAAAACATTTACTACTAAAAGTGCCATCGGCTGTGGTAAGCGAGGAGTTTAACTACCTGCTTAATCCTGCACATGTGGGTATTAACACAGTGAGCATTGTAGAGGTAAAGCCCTTTACTTTTGATGAACGGTTGATATAAGAGGGGTTTGAAAAGCTGAGAATCAGTCATTGCTTCGCTACCGCTCAGCAATGACGGGGCAGATAAATTACTTAGCCTGTTAAAATTTGTTAAATAACTAACTTGTTAGTTTTATAACTAATTAATTAGTTATATTTGTTCATGTCATTCTTCAACTGGGTGACAATAGAACAAACCAACAAATTTTATCAATATGAAGTTTAAATCTTATCTAACCATTGCATTCTCTTTAGTTTCGGCTGCGTTTGCCCAAGCACAAAAAGCCGATACCGCACAAGCAATTGTTCATTATAAATTTAGCCACATACGCGATACCACCAAGCGCGATACGCCTTACGTAGAAAACATGGTGCTGCTTATTGGCCGTAATGCCAGCGTTTATAAGAGCTACGATTACAAAATGCGCCAGGAGCAAATGCGCAAAAGTTTTACCGAGCAGATGAACTCCGGAAGTACTAATTTAACTTTTAAATCGCCCGGTAGTTTAGGAACTGTAAATGAGCTTTTCCAATTTCCTAACGATAAAAAGTTTATCACCAAAGATGTGGTAGGCAATAGCTACCTGGTTGAGGAAAGCATGCCGGCCATGACCTGGAAAATAAGCACTGATACGGCAAACTTCAGCGGCTTATCTTGCCAAAAAGCAACTACTCATTTTAAGGGCCGAGATTACACAGCCTGGTTTTGCCCTGATCTGCCTTACCGTGCCGGTCCATGGAAGTTAAACGGTTTGCCCGGTTTAATTGTGGAGGCTTACGATACGCGGAAAGAGGTAGTATTTAAATTTGAAGGATTAGATAAGGTTGACCCTAAGGCCGCCGCACTGGCAGCAGAGCCAGCGCCAAGCATGCCGGGACGCACCATTGTTATAGGAGACATAAGCGATGGTGCTAAGAATGCGAATATTATTGCCTTGCCTAAAAACGGTATTAAAGCCACAGCCAAAGAAGTAAACGATTTGCGCGAGTTGCGTAGAAAAGACCCACAGGCATTTATGCAAATGCAGATGGCAGCTATGCAGGCGCAAATGGGCGGCAACACTGTGATACGTGGCAGTGCGACCTCCTCAACGGGCGGCGGACTAAATGGAATAACCAGTGTAAATATTCAATCATCGGGCGCTTCTGCAAAGGCGGCGGTTATGAATAACCCACTCGAATTACCTGAGAAAAAATGATAAGGGTTATCATAACCTCTATCATCTGTACCTGTGCCTTCCTGTTTTCTAAAACTACAACTGCCCAAACTATTAAAGGCACAGTAACAGACAGCACGGGTAGGGTGGTGCCTTATGCCAACGCTAAGCTCATGACGGGCGGTAATTTAATTGTAGCCTTTGCCGCCTGCGATAATAAAGGGGTATACAATTTGCCCATCCCGGCCGATGCTGATAAAAATGCTCTGCGGGTGGAGATAAGCTCGGTAGGGTTCAAAAAGCAAAGCAAGAATATTACCAGCTTATCGGCCCCATATAATTTTACGCTGAGCAGTACTACCAACCAGTTAGCTGCGGTTACGGTGAAGAATAAAAATCCACGCCTCAGTGTAAGGGGCGATACCCTGAACTACAATGTGGCCGATTTTTCGAGTCCGCAGGATAGGGTAATTGGCGATGTGATCAAAAAGCTGCCCGGTATAGAAGTGGATGCCAACGGCAAGATCAAATACAACGGCAAGGCTATCTCGAGCCTGAACATTGGCGGCGATAACCTGCTGGATGATAAGTATAACATTGCCACCAGTACCATCCCTAACGGGGTGGTTGACAAGGTGCAGATCATGGAAAACTACCAGCCGGTAAAAATGCTGCGCGATAAGGTAGTGAGCGATGATGTAGCCCTTAACCTCACCATTAAAAAGGATGCGGCTATACAAATGGTAGGGCAGGGGAATGTAGGTGGCGGTTTCCCCGGAAAGTATGATGGCAATGTTAACGCCATGATGTTTAAGGATAAATACAAAGCCATTAACTACCTGAAAGGAAACAATACCGGTAACGAAGTGCAAAATGATTTGATTTCGCATAATATATCGAGCTATTTAAGCCGTTTGGATAATGATAAGCCAGGTAACCTGTTATCATTAGGGGCAGCGGGCAACCCTAACCTGCCTGCCAACCGGTATTTGTTCAATCAATCGGCATTGGTTAATTTAAATAACCTGGTTAACCTGCAAAAAGAGGTGCAGCTGAAAGCCAATGTATCTTACCTGTACGACAGGCAGCTGCAAAATTATTACAAGGTGCAGGAAACCTACCTACCGGGCGATACCATCCGTTATACGGAAGTGCAGGATAACCGCCGCCGCCCAGATCTTATTCATGCGCAGGCTACGCTCAACATTAACCGGTCAAACTATTACCTCAACAATACCTTGCTGACCGACTATCAGCATTACGGATCATTTTCGGCCTTAACCACCAATGCTATGGTATCTGCGCAGAACATGAAGAACAGTAGCCTCGATTTTTCGAACGAGTTTAATCTCATGAAAACTACCAAGGCAGGCCGTATTTACGAGGCATACTCTTACATTAACCGCCTCACCAATCCCGAAAGCCGGGTGCTGCTGCCTGGTGCCGGGTACGAGTACCAGCCGGTGTTTAACCAGGGGCAGCCGTATACGCAGCTGGTACAAAATACCAACATACCTACCTGGTTCACCAATAATTACCTGTCGTTTAAACGGCCGGGCGATAAGATCACCCAGTCGTACCGGGCCGGTTTTAGTTTGCAATCGCAAAACCTAAATTCGGCATTAACTACGGTTAGTGCTAACGGAAACGAGGTTTTGGCTACTAATAATTCGGTTAACAATCTCGATTGGTTCAAGAGCAAGGTGTACAGTTCTGTTGGGTTTGATATGCCCGGCGAAAAGCTCAAGCTAACGCTTAACCTGCCGTTAAGTCTGCAGCATATTAATTATTCAGATGGTTTATATGACTTAGATAAATCACTTACCCGGCTATTCTTTGATCCGCAATTTACGGGCAGGTACAATACCGGTGCCGAGCAGTTCATCAGTGCATCCTATAATTACCGTAATAGCATTGGCGATATTACCCAAGCCTACCGGGGCGATATTTTAACCAGCTACCGTTCGTTAAACGCTAATAACGCCGATTTGACTGAACGCAAAACGCAAACGGCGGCTATTGGCTACAACTACCGCAAAGCCATGAAAATGTTTTTTTGGGGTGTAAGCGGATCGTTTAATCACATCAATCAAAACAACATTACCTCGCGCTTGCTTACCGATAACTTTAACAGGTCTGTTGTATTACCTTTTGAAAACAGTATGAATACATGGACGATAAATGGAAGTATGAGTAAGTATGTATATCCTTTACATACCACTTTTAGCGGTGGCTATACCTGGTCTAACAATAAGCTCAACCAGTTTTTAAACGGCGTTTTGCTGCCTTACAGCACCATTGCCAATAGCGTAACGGTCGGTGCCGAAACCAAGATCTCCAATCAAATAAATTTCAGTTATAAGTTGTATGCTACCCGTACCAACAGCCGGTCGTCGGTAGCTAATTCCAGCTCCTCGCAGATTACGCAGCTGCAGCACCAGGCCGCTATTTATTATAACCCGCTGAATAACTTATTCCTAAAACTATCGGGCGATCATTATTACACCGGCCAAAGCCTGCGCGATGATCTGAACTACTCCTTCGCCGATTTTTCGGCCCGGTACAAGCTCGATAAACAAAAGGTTGACCTGGAACTCAACGTGCTCAATATGTTAGATACCAAAACTTACAGCGCTCCTTACTTAACGGCCAATGCGTTCACTAATAGTATTTACCAATTACCTGGCCGCATGATGACCATGAAGGTATCGTTCAACTTTTAAGGACGCAAAGCTTTTGCAAGGCCGGAGTAATGCACCGGGCGAGCTGGTTAAATAATAGTTTAGTTAACTTATTGCTCCGTCCTTGCAAAGGTATAAAGCAATAAAGCCTCCTGTTATGGGAGGCTTTATTGCTTTATAAATTATATTTTATGTCATTGCGAGGAGCGATAGCGACGTGGCAATCGCAAGGATGCTTATCTAAACGCGAGCGATTGCCACGCTATCGCTCGCAATGACATGAAGTTTTAATTTTGCTAAATACCTAAAAATCGCTCAGCAAATCCAGCTTTTTGGTATTATACTCTTCTTGCGAAATCAATCCGTTATCAAAAAGCATTTTTAATTTTTTCAGCTTCTCGGTCAGTTCATCAGGCTTTGCCTGTTCGGGTGCTGGAGCCGGGGTTGGCGTTGGTGGTTGCGGCGGTGCAGGTGCTTCAACAGGCACAGGCCTTGGAGCAAAAAGCTGCTCTACGGGTTTTTCTACCGGTGGTGCGTGCTGTATTCTTTGCAGTTCCTCACGTTTGCGCTCGTTTTCGCGGCATTCCTGCGAAAACTGGTATAGTTTACGAGCCTGTACTTTAGGCAGGTAATCAACACCCATTTCGGCACCTTTGGTAGTCTTAATGGTAAACACTGCACCAATAATCTCTTCTTTCATGCTTACATCGGCAATGTCTTTCCAAATAAAGTCAACAAACTTAATAGAAAGGCCAAGGTTGGCGTAAGAGAAAAAGAGAATACGGCGGTTAGTAACCACGATAGAATCGGGCTGTAAGTTCACCACCGGCATTTTTTGCACGGCTATATATAAAGTTTCTTCGCCTGCGGGCAGTAACTCTTTTAAGCGGGAGTATACTTTTTCAACCACTTTGGGTTCCTGCTGGTCGTTTAAAAAATGTTCGATCATATAAGATTTATATATCTTGTTTGTACCAAAAGTAACAATAAATAGTGTCTTGCGAAACCCCTCCCAAACCCTCCCCCAAGGGAGGGCTTATTAATAGCTTCGTTTTCAAAGTCTCCCCCTTTGGGGGAGATTTAGAGGGGGTTAAGGGGTCTACGCTATCAGCAAATTACACCCTCTAATGTCTGATGCATCGAACCTGCCTAATATCTCAAAGGAATTATCTTCATAAAGCTTGCCTAAATCTTGCGTGGCTAAAAAAGAGCAGGAGTTTATATTAGCGAGGTCAATAATGTTTACGCCGCCAGTTTTGCCGTGGCCTATGTTGCTTACTGGGTCGTTGGGGTCGCGTATTTGGATTTGCATCCAGGGTGGGCAGTTAAATATGCCTTGCCCTTTGGAGTAGGCTTGCGATAATAACTCCGTCATACCGTATTCGGAGTGGATGCCCTCCACACCAAAGCCACTACAAAGTATCTCGTGCAATTCTTCCCTGATCATTTCTTTGCGGCGGCCTTTCATGCCGCCGGTTTCCATCACAATCAGTTCAGGGAAGTTTATAGGGTGCTGCTCTACAAAGTCTAACAGGGCAAAGGTTACCCCAATAAGCAGGGTAGGTGTACCGGCTTGCTGTTGTTTAAGCAGCTGTTGGTGCAAATCTTCGTGGTTATATAAGTAGAAGCCGCTGTCTGGGTGATTGGATTGATTGATCAGATCATTAGCCATGTACACCAGCGATGATCCTGCACGTTCAAGGTATGCAGGGAGCAGCGCCAAAACGCAGTAGTTTTCTACTTTACCGTAAAAAAGCTCAAATGCCCGCCTAAAGCTTTGCTCGTACCAGCTTACCTCGGTAACTACATGGCTGCTGGTAATCATGCCTGTTGTCCCAGAACTGGTAAAGGTAATTTCGGCAGCATCATCACTACTTACTACCTCATGCTGTTTAAAAAATTCGATTGGGAGGAAGGGTATTTGATCCGGTTGATTTACCGTAGCCACGTCGATGTTCAGGCCGTTTATAAATTGCTTGTACACTGCACAGTTAAGGGCCTGATACCTGAATACCTGCAAGGCGGCCTCGTTAAACTGAGCGAGACTACTAATTGAAAATATTTGCTGCTGTTGCGGCTTCTGCATACTGCAAAGATAATAAGAGCAGTGCCCTTCCCGTTAAAATTGGTATTGATTGCTATTATTTAACACTGGGCTGAATAATAAAACAAATGTTAAACCATTTGCACCCTTGGTTGATCTTAGTAATGAATAGTATTCAACAAAAATCTATGACTATGAAAATGTTAAAATTATTGTCGGTTCCTGCGTTAATGAGTGTTATGCTCATCCTGGTTTCGGCTACCGAGCTAAGTAAAGAAACCGAGCGTTTGCAAAATGCCACGAAGGTAGTTACCACTTTTGCAAACTCCGACGAAAGTATACCTCAAGAACTGCTCAAGCAAAGTGAAGGATTGGTAATTATTCCTAAAATGATCAATGCCGGTTTTGGTATTGGCGGTAAACGCGGTAAAGGCGTAGCGGTTGTTAAACTGCCCGATGGTAGCTGGAGCAATCCGGTATTCATCACATTGACCGGTGGTAGCTTTGGTTTCCAGATAGGTGTACAGTCGGTTGACCTAGTGTTGGTGTTTAAGCACAAAGGCGTATTGACCAAGGTAAAAAACGGCGACTTTACCATTGGAGGTGATATTTCTGCCGCCGCCGGACCTGTTGGCCGTAGCTCAACTGCCAGCACCGACCATACTTTAGAAGCTGAGGTGTATTCCTACTCTCGCAGCCGTGGCTTGTTTGCCGGTATCAGCGTCAATGGCTCAAATCTGGCTATAGACAAATCGGCCAACGCCAATTTTTACGGATCGAATACTACTTCACACGAGATATTCGAAACCGGCAAAAGTTCTTCGGCTCCTGTAGTAGAATTGAAGAGTGCTTTGAAGGGTTTGTAAGGCCCCTCCCAACCCTCCCCGGGAGGGAGGGCTTTTAAAATTTATTTCTTTAAAGTCTCCCCTCCCGGGGGAGATTTAGAGGGGGCTGCCCGTTTCACATACAGCCCCGACAGTGCCGCCGTACCGCCTACTAATCCTCCAATAAGTGCAGTTACGCCTAAAAGTACCAGCCAATGCGGTGCGCCAAATAGGGCAGCTACCCGGGTAGCCAACATATGATTGTTGGGTATGCTTTTGAATAGCGCAATAATTACCCAAACACAAAATACCGCCCCAAAGCCCGACCAAAATGCCTGTGCCTGCCGGTAACCCGCATATAGGGCGGCTGCAAATGCAATTATGGATATAGCCCACCAGGGCAGTATGTAACTGGTAGCTAAACAGAGAATGAATATGATGAAGAAAAGCACTTTTAATAGATTTTTATAATCATGTCATTGCGAGCGATAGCGTGGCAATTGCACGCGTTAATTTGCCTGCGTGCGATTGCCACGTCGCTATCGCTCCTCGCAATGACATTGTTGTTAATTTATCGTTTTAAAACTAAACTGCTCTTAATTCGCCTCGATTTTTCATTAGCCGATTTTAAGTACAGCAATTCGTTCAATCGTCCGTCTTTCCAGGTTTGCAGCAGGTTGGTATAAAAAAAACTGCCCGGGTTGCCCGATTGTCCGCCCGGGTAAATACCATAGCCTTTTACCTGCGGGCCCATTTGCACCACCATACGCCACGATGGACCGTTACCACCCGCTATGGCATTAACCGTACCACCTGCGCCACCTGAAGCAAAAGTACCCGAACCAAAGCCGGGTAAATTGGCTAAATGGTCTATTTCGGTAGGTCGTACTAATCCCCACTGCCAGGCTTTACCCGGTTTGCCATGTTGGGTAACCAATTGATCAACCGCCTGGTTAAATGCTTTGCTGATTACGTCGTTTATCGTTTCGGGAGTAGCGGTTTTTACATCATCAAACCATTTGGCTTTAGGCTGCTGTAAGAGCAACTGGATGGTACGATCGCGCGAGGGAAGGCGTAGATTTTTGCCATCAAACTCGTCTTTCCATGTCAAATCGTATACATTAAGCCACCAGTTGTTAAAAATGCTGGCACCTATGGCATCGGCATCATAACGGAGGTTCCATGCCTTTACCAGCCGGAGGGCTTTTTGCTGGGTATCGTCTAATTGAGTGGAGTCGAGATGCCTGACCAGTGTTGGTAGTATATCGCGTGCTGTTACGCTGTAATTATCGGTTTGCAACAGCCGCATACTATCTACGGTTATCTTGTTCATGGCCACCAAACGAGTGTTAATGCGGTGTCCACGCTGGTAGGAGCCAAACTGCCAGTTGATATAATAAGGGTAAGTGTTATCGGTAGATTCCTGGTTGGCCGAACTCACAAAACCACGCGGCGGATTTTTAACCGTTGGGTTCTGGTCGGCCGGTATCCATCCCTGCCACTCGTTGGCCGGGTCTGTCCCGTCTAATACATACTTGCCTTGCTCTTTAAATTTAAGGGGCAGTTTACCGTTGGGTGTAATGGCAATATCGTTACCGGCACTGGCAAAAATAAAGTTCTGTGCTGGCGCAGTGTAGTAAGTGAGTGCTTTGCGGTAATCAGCATAGTTTTGGCTGCGGTTAAGCAGGTAAAAGGTACGTACATCGTTCGACTCGTCATGAGCTATCCAGCGTAAAGCGGTTCCGGCGGGTACATTGTTCGGCGCCTTTTCGGGCTTTTGTGCATCATCATTATATACAACGGGGCCAAAGTGCGTGTAAATTACAGTCTCGGTAACCGGTTGTTTTCCCCGCACATTGATCACCTCGATACGTTTAGAAGTTTTTCTCCATTGATTATTGTACCAATACTCGTTTTTCGAAGCATCTTTAAATTTAATACGATACCAGTCCAATACATCAGCATCTACATTGGTTACTCCCCAGCTTACCTTTTGGTTGTAACCAATGATCACATTAGGCGATCCGGGTAGCGATACGCCGTACACATTCACCCCCGGCGCAGTTAACTGTATTTGATACCATATGGAAGGAAAGGTAAGATGCAAATGAGGGTCATTAGCCAGTATGGGATAACCTGTGGCCGTTTTGCTGCCCGCCACGGCCCAGTTGTTACTGCCAATACCTTCCACCTTACCGGCAGGTTTGAGGTTGCCGTTGAGTTGAGCCTTAAAGCTTGCCGATGGTTGCGGTACAGGCAAGGGCTTAAAGCTCCATTTGGTTCCTGCCGGGATAATAGGTTCTTTTTGGAAGTTCTGATCGGGGAACAAGTCATTAGTAACTGCCAACCCAAACTTGTTAAGTGTGGCGGTCATTTCCATGTCGTCCGATCCGCCCGCCAGGTTTTCGGTCATTAGCTTAAGCAGCAGTGCGCAATTGATGGGCTTCCACTCCTCGGGTTTATAATCTAATAGTTTGTACTCGATGGGATAATCGCGGATGGTTAGATTTCGGATATAGGCATTAATACCCTCGGTATAGGCTAATATAGATGTGCGCGTTTGCGGGTCTTTCATCATGCCGCGCAGCGTATTTTCGGCACCGTAAACCATACCCATGCGGCGGTGGTAACGGTCTATCTCCAAGGCTTTGTCGCCCACTACCTCGGCCAACCGGCCCGAGGCACTGCGGGTTTGGATATCCATTTGCCAAAGGCGGTCGGTAGCGGTGATATAGCCTTGGGCGTAGTACAAGTCGTGGTCGTTCTTAGCAAATATGTGCGGAATATGGTTCTCATCATAGCGGATGATCACTTCATCCTTTAATCCGTTTAAATGGAGTTCTTCGTCTTTGATTAGGTTCTTGCTTTCGGCATTCTGCCAAAAACCTGTGGCCGGATTCAAAAACTTGCCCAATGGCGGTGCCACTCCAAACTTGGTTTGCAAGGCCCAAATGAGTGCCAGGGTTAAGGCTAACGAAAATATAGCACGAAGAATTTTCATATTGATATGAACAGAGGCTGTGAAATGTTTAAACGGGTAAGGTAAGCTAAAGCCATTGAATGAAAAACGGGTACTTATTGTTTTAGCTCCAGCCATAGCAATGCAAGTTACGTTGTTTTTATAAATACTGAGTCGCAATAAAAATGTGGCTGAGCAAAACCAAATTCTTGTATAATTGCTGCTGCAATACTATGTCGTCATCAACAAAACATAAACTCATCATATACCAGTTGCTGCCCCGTTTATTTGGCAACACCAATACAACCAACAAGTTTTACGGTTCTGTTGAAGAAAACGGCAGCGGTAAGTTTAACCAAATTACCGAAAAGGCGCTTACCGAAATTAAAGGCATGGGCTTTACCCACATTTGGTATACCGGCATTATTGAACACGCCACCATGACCGACTATTCGGCTTACGGCATTACACCCGACGACCCCGATGTGGTGAAAGGCCCGGCCGGTTCGCCCTATGCCATTAAAGATTATTACGACGTAGACCCCGACCTGGCCGTTGATGTGCCCAACCGCATGGCCGAGTTTGAAGCACTGATCGAGCGTACCCATCAGCAGGAGTTGAAAGTGATCATCGATTTGGTGCCTAACCACGTAGCGCGGACATATCATTCGGATGCAAAGCCGGCGGGGGTGAAAGATTTTGGAGAGGATGATGATTTGACGAAGGCTTATAGTCCGCAAAATGATTTTTACTACATACCAGGCCAGCCATTTACTGTTCCGCAGGATTATAATCCCGGGGGCGATGAGTTTGCAAGTCCATTGAAGGACGGCAAGTTTAATGAAAACCCGGCCAAGGGTACGGGCGATGATGTTTTTACCGCAAGCCCATCCATCAACAACTGGTTTGAAACAATTAAGCTCAATTATGGGGTAGATTTTAGCAAGGGCTATGATATGCACTTTGACCCTATACCACCCGTATGGCAAAAAATGCTGGATATCTTGTGCTATTGGTCAGCCAAGGGTGTGGACGGTTTCCGTTGCGATATGGTAGAATATGTGCCCTCAGAGTTTTGGGCCTGGATTATTCCGCAGATGAAACAGCGCTATCCGGAGCTCATCTTCATAGGCGAGGCTTACCAAACCGGCCAGTATCCCAATTACTTATTCAGTGGTAAGTTTGATTACCTGTATGATAAAGTGGGCCTATACGATGCCCTGAAACGCCTCACTTGTAACGAGCCTGATGCCAGTACCTGGCAAATTAACAATGTTTGGAACAACCATTGCCGCGGCTTTGACGAGCGTATGCTCCGCTTTATGGAAAACCATGACGAGCAGCGCATAGCCTCGCCCCATTTTGCCGGCGATGCCTGGCTGGCCGTACCGGGCATGATCGTAACGGCTACCCTGGCTACGGGACCAGTAATGATCTATTTTGGGCAAGAGGTAGGCGAACCCGCCACACAGGCTGAAGGCTTTAGCGGAGCAGATGGCCGTACCAGTATTTTTGATTATTGCGGCGTGCCCGAACACCAGAAATGGGTTAACGGTGGTGCTTTTGATGGCGGACAATTAACTGAAAACCAGCAAGCTTTGCGCAGCTTTTACAGCAGGCTGCTTAATATATCGGCGCAGAGCCAGGCTATAGCCGAAGGGAAGTTTTATGAGTTGATGATAGCCAACGAACACAGCGAAGGCTTTAACGAAAGGCTTTACCTATACCTGCGCTACACGGCTCAGGAGCGGGTTTTAATAGCCGTAAACTTTAACCGGCACGAGCAAAATATTAACATTAAGCTTCCGGATGATTTGTTAAATGAGTTTAAGTTAAACGGTAATGTTGAATTTACTGACCTACTGAGCGGTACACCTTATGTAACTGCTGATGCGACGCAGGCCTTACCGGTTATTTTGCCCGCTATGCAGGGACTTATATTAAAGTTCTAATTTGATCACAAAACATCGTCCCTTTTCGATTCCTCCGCGGCAAATACGGACTATGTAAATAAATATCTTTTAGATACTATCAGCTGATTTTTATCTCACTATTGCCGGTTATTTCTTTTTTATAATAACAAGATTAATATTATGTGCCTCAAACCTTTTTGAGCTTGATTTCTTTATAGTTAACCCTTGTAGTTGTAAACTATTACGTGTTATAATGCCTCAACCTCATATTAACCATGGCTAAAAAAATAATCCTTATCATAGTTATTGTATTTATAGTTACCACCGGGGTAACGCTTTTAATACTTAATGGTATGAAAGACACCAATAAGGAAATGGCCGGGCGTACCGAAGCCGACTTTACCACCCAGCGCTTTGTGGTTAACGAGCTTTGGGAGCGGCAACAAAAGCAGAATAATATGGTGCTCATGTCGTACCTCTTTATTAAGGTCAACAATGAGCCTATTAAACTTCGGTTGCCGGTAGGAGGGGCTGAGGACACAGAAGAGTTGGCCAGCCAGATCAATAAAGGTGATAATATTGATGTTAAAGTATTAAAGACCCAACTGCAATCGGCTCGCGAAAATGGTGTGCTCAAAGCCATTAACCGTTTTATTATGGACGATAAGCGGGAGGTTACCATTTTCAGGTTATCGGTTAATAACAAACTTTTGGTAGATAAGGATATTCACAGTTGGAATGATGCCCGTATCACGTTGCTTGGACGGTTAGTAGATAACCCATTCATGTTTTTGTTGCCTGTGTTTGTGATAGCCATGTTTATCATTGGCGCTGTAAAACGCAGAAATCTAAAAAAACAGCAAGATGGCAAAGTCGTATCAAATTAGTAAGGAACAAATTGTTACGCGCCCGCTAGCATTTTTAGCGCCTGTAGGTATCGTTTTTATCGTCATGTTTTTGCTGATGCCGGTAATGGTTACCCTACTATCTGTTGAGGGCAACATAAGTAATATTACTGCAAGCGATATGAAGGGGATGGTTATTGTGATGCCTTTTATACTGGCTTGCATCCCGTTTTTTACGTATAGCCGCAGGCAGATAATTTTTAACGCTGCCGATCATACCATTTACCGTCAAACCATTTTTCGCCGCAAGCCACTACTAAAGTTTAACGAAGCAGGCGATATTGTACTGAAAATAGGTATGGGTCAAAGCTACTACCTCAAAGCCCTGGCCGATCGTTACGGTAAGGGGTACCGGATCTCTTCGTCGTTTTCGGGCGAGAAGGATAAGGACAAGCACGAATTTGAGGAGGTGGTATTGCCTGCCATACGCCAGATGCTGGCATTGCAGCCAGCTGCTAACCTGGTTTACAATAGTAAAGTCTTATTTGAAGCCGGGATATTGAACTACTATACCGAGCATCCGCAAGGCTATATTTTAAAGCCAGGTGGACTGCTTAAATTACTACCGGGGCTTATTATACTTGGGTTAGGTGCTTGCTACGGATGGTATACTGTAATTACTAACCCAGGAGGAGATAAAGCTCTGGCGGTTGGCACGTCGGTTGGGTTTGTATTCATGGTATTTGCGTTTACCAAGCGGTTAATATTTGATACATCGGCACGGCAGGTAATTGTGTATTATTTAGGTTTGCCCATAAGCAGGTACGCTTTAGCCAACTTTGCAGGGTTTAACATTGTGCGTAAAACCTACAACGGGCTTTATAGCGGTACCGACGTGCGGCTCAAATTTCAAAAACCCAGCAGCCATAGCACAACGGATGTTACCCTGGCCGATTTTAACAAAACCAACCCCATCGAACCTTTTATTGCCGAAACCGAATACGTGTTAAGTAAGGCAGGTTCAGGCTCCGCAAAGCTATAAATCCCTGGAGATTCTTTAAAGGCGGTTTTTACAAAAAACGCATTCACTTAAACTGTTATTTGCCTTTCCCCTCCTTTAGCCATTCGGTAATTAATTTTTGTGCCTGCAATCGCCAGTTCACATTTTTGGTTTCCCAGGCCGAGTAGCAGTGGTAATCTTCAAAATCGAGTTTGCCAGGGGCAGTTTTGGCAGGTTTGTAAACGCCTATCTGCTTCCTTTGCTCCTCATCGTTGGGGTCGGTAAACTGGTAAGCGTAGTATGTGTTGCCTTTGTATAATACCGGTCCTAACAGGCTTATTTTTTGAGGATATTCCTCGCTTTCCGAGTTTCCGCCCACGTAGTTGTACATACATACGCGGCCAAACTCGGCAGGTGTGCGGTATTTGGCGGGTACCTTGCTCAGTTCATTTACTTTACTGTAGGCTTCCATAATTTCAAAGCGGGTATAAAGGCTGTCTAACAAGGTGTTTACAACCGGTAACGCTACCGGCAAGCGGTTAGCAATACGGGTTTGCACGGCATTGAGTAGGCGTGGCTCATCTTTACCTTTTTTGACAATGGCTGCCGTAAATGGGTCTGCAGCTGCATCGCCGGGCAGTTTCTTCATTAACTGCAGGTAATAAAACACACCGGTGTTATAAGAGGTTGCGCTGGTATCGGTTAAGTAGGTGTTTAAATCTTTATCACGGTGCTGAATAAGCGTTTTGTAATGGATTTTTACCGGTTGTGCATATTGCGGATGTTTATCATCGTTTAACAGATCATTAGCTAACGATAGTACCTGGTAACGGTAAGGCGTATGCTCCAGCAGCGGTACCAAACGCTCAAAATTTGTTGCCGTATAGGCGAGCGAATCTTGCAGGGATGAAAATGCCTCGTAGTTGTCCACCGTTTTTACATACGGGCCTTTGGTAAGCAGGTCGAGATAGGCGTCATAGCCTTTTTGGTGGTCAATCTCGGTAAGGTAGTTGAGCACGGTTAGCCGGGTGGTATCATTAGACCTATTAGAACGATAGAGGTTGCTTAACTCGCCAAGGGTGGTATCATCATGTATTTTGGTAAGCAGTTTAATGATCTGGTACCGTGTGCCGCGTTCCAAGGTATCGTCGGCGTAGGGTTTCTTTAAAGCCGTGTAGATCAGCGGCAGATCGGCTTGCTCAAAATCGTAATATTTCAGGGCACCCATGGCTTTTTTGGTGGTAAGCGTATCGGTAGATTGCAGGTCTTGCAGTATCATCTTACTTTTAGAACTGCCAAGATCAAAAGCAGGTGCCTTCTTTAAAGGAACGTAAGATGTGAAAAACCGGTTGCTGGCCGTGCTGAAGATCTCATCGGCATTCATAAAGCCGGTGAGGTAAATCATGGTGCCATTGTCTACAAACAGGCGGTGCCGTCTTTTTTCGTTAGTGTTTTTATTGAGGGTGATAAACTCGCGTCCTTTTGCGCCGGTTAATGTAATGGTATCTACTTTCAGCAGCGTGTCTGTACGTTCCATCAAGCTTTTAGTGATCTTGCTGTAAACAGAATCTACATGGCTGGCTTTAAAATAAGGGCTAAGTGTAGCCTGCTCGGCAAAATGTACCGCACCCGATGATGGGTTGGTAGACATGGCAATTACCGAATTTTTAAGATAGCCGTCATAATTATTATTGGTTATTACTTTAGGTTCGTTAAACAGGCTCAAACTGTAGCTTTCATCAGCTGGTTTGTACGCGTAAGCAGGCGCCTCGTCGTAAGGTAAAAATTTAAACGACTCGAAAAAGTTATCGGCAATGGTAATAGGGTTAGCGGTTGAGTTTTGCCTCAACAGCAGGTACTGGCGGTTGCCACGCATATACATCTTTACCTCAGCATAAAAGCCCTTTACATTCATCGTTGCCGCCCGGCCCTCAAAGCCATCTTTCATGATCTTGAGGGGTTTACCAATAAAAGTACCCATGGTTTTAAGGCTGTTAAATATGCTTTCAAACGCCGCTTCTTTATCCTGCATGTACATACCGGCGGGCATATCATTATACCGCATAAGGTAGTTAACCATATTTTTAGTGTCGGTAGCTACGTAGAGGTGAAGCATATAAGGTGTACCTACTTTGGTATTTGGGTTAGGTACTTCCTTGTCAATTGCCTGGGGCTGCACCGGTACAGATACTGAAAAGGCAGCTTGCGGGTTTTTGTATGTTATCCAGGGCAATGCCGGCTTTTCGGCTACTTTGAATATTTTAAGCGAGTTGAAAAAGCGTTTTTCGGCATCGGTAGGTATGCCGGTTTTATTATTGGTGTAAAGGCAATATAGGCGGCTATTTTGTATCACAAACTGCATAAGCAGCGATGTATTGCCCGCTTTATGCACAAACAGCATTCCGGGCAGGCCGTTCACTATTACTTCTTTTTCATTGCTTATTTTTATATTTTCTGTTTCCTTGTATAATTTCATCGCATTTTTAAGGGCTTCATTTACATTGGTATTGGTAAATGAGGCCGCCATTTTTATGGAGTAAGCCGAATAGCAGATTTCGCTCACCATATCAGGATAAATTATAGCGGTTTTAACAATGCTATCGCCCATATTATGCATCATGGGGCGGCCGGGCATCTCCAGGCTAAAGCCTTTTTCTTTAGAAGTATAAGGCACCCATACAAACTTTGATTGATCTATTTTATAGGTATCGCCCACGCCGGTAAAAGCGGCGGTTACCGGTGTTACGGTGTAACCCTGCGCACGCAGTAGCGCAATGAGTCCGTCATTTCCGGGCAAGTGCGCTACACCAACGGCAGTAAACAAGCTGCCGGTTTTTATAAAACGCAGCATGCTGTTCAGCATTACAGTGTTGCGGTTGGCCAGTTCTGCATCAAAGGCATCGTTATGGTCCAGGTAGTTAGCTATCAGGTTCAGGTTACCGCCTGCGTAAAGTTCGGTCAGTTCGTTCAGCGCCTCGTCTTCCTCTTCGGTATTGGCATCATCCAGGTATGATTCTATACGGTCTTGCAAGTCGTTCTTGGCCTCCAGTGCTTTAAGCTGGTCTGCTGCCGGTTCCAAACCCAGCACATTCTTATGCAATGTTTTAGCAACGGCATACAGGTAAGCATCCAAAAAAGTTACTTTATCACCGGGCTTTGAGCGGTCTTTGGCAATGAGGTTTTCTATCAAAAGCGGGTTAAGCTTATCCATCTCGTACCCATTCTTCTCTTCAAAACGTTTAGAGAGCTGGCTATACTGTTCATCGCTCAGCATACTTTCTATTTTGCCGCTATCACTTTTATTCATGGCATCGTACATGGTATATAGCAGCGTATCGGGGTGTACCTCCATGGCAAAGGCATCACTTTTTTGCAAAGCGAGCATCACCGAGTCGCTGAAGCCAAAAGCACGTTATCTTTTACGTGCATGGTACCAAACAGGTACGAGGATTTTTTTAAACCGTGGCCGCTAATGCGCCATAACAAACTGTAACCGGGTTTATTTTGCGAATATGCAGGTGCCGAAAGTTGCATCAGCATGCATAAAAACAGGTAGAGCTTAAGCATTAGGGTCATGCCGCTTGCCTTCAGAAATTGTGATATTAGCATAAGGTTGAGCCCGTTTAAAGGGCGCCGTTGAAAATAGCAAATATTAACGTGGTTGCACAAATAAAGATGATAATTGCCCACGGAATTTGAACGATTTGACCTTGGTGAAAATTGAACAGCATTGTATTGGTTATAAATACGCTAAATGCGTAAAAAGCTAAAAAAACTTACGCAGTTGGTAAATTTCTTTCTACTTTTCGGGCAGTTGTTGCGTATACAGCCCAACGTATGGTTAAGCGCTGCAATTATAGTTTAATTGTTGAAACTTGATACCTGATTACACCCTTACTGTTAGGGTTAATATTTGCTAATGCTCACTAATTAATTTAAATGGAAGAAAATATACCCTCAACAACACCGGTTCCTGAATCGCCTGCTGTAAAATTAATTGAACAGGAGGAGGAGATTTTTCAACACGTTAACAATCCTGTGCTGGGCTTAAAGCCCATTGTCAAAAAGTATCTGAATGCGCCAACCAGCGTTGAGCAAAAGGATAACCGCTTTTACTTTACCGACAGCGAAGCCAGGGTAGAGGTGGTGGTGGTAACCGACGAGATCATCCGTGTGCGTTTGGCACCTCATGGTGTTTTTTTAGAGGAATTTTCTTACGCCGTGCCTAAGCATGAGCATAAGATAGCCGTTTTTCACCTGCACGATGAGCCTAACGAGTACCGCATATCTACCAATACGGTCAACTGCCACATCAGCAAAAAGGATTTTTTCATCTCTTTTTCTGATAGCCAAAACCACATAACCAGCGCCGATGCCGTGCAAATGCACTGGGAAGAAAATGTACAGTTTGGCGGCTACTACGTTTTTGGTACCAAGGTTTGCCATACCGAAGAGGCTTTTTTCGGCCTGGGCGATAAACCAACCGACCTCAACTTACGCGGTAAACGCTTTGTGAACTGGAACACCGATGCTTACTCTTTTGCCTGGAACCAAGACCCCATTTACCGCAGCATCCCGTTTTACATTAGTTTGAACGAAGGGATAGCACACGGAATTTTCTTTGATAATACTTTTAAAGCGCACTTTGATTTTGGCGCCGAAGACCGGGGTAAAACCAGTTTTTGGGCCGATGGCGGAGAATTGCAATATTATTACATACATGGCCCTAACATGATGGATGTGGTAAAACGCTACCACTTGTTAACAGGCACACACCCCATGCCACCGCTTTGGGCGCTGGGCTATCACCAATGCCGCTGGAGCTATTACCCCGAATCGAAGGTGATGAAGGTGGCTAAAGGTTTCCGCGAAAATCAGATCCCGTGCGATGGTATTTACCTGGACATTGATTATATGGATGGTTACCGTTGCTTTACCTGGAACCGCAAGTATTTCCCTGATCCTAAAAAGATGATCAAAGAACTGGCGGCCGATGGTTTCAAGACGGTGGTCATCATCGATCCGGGTATTCGTGTGGATGACAATTATTCGGTGTTTAAAGAGGGTAAGGCTAAGCGCTATTTTTGCCGCCGCAGCGACGATTATTTTATGGAAGGCCACGTATGGCCGGGCCGCTGCCAGTTTCCCGATTTTACCAATCCTGAGGTACGCGAATGGTGGGGAACCCTGTTTGATGAACTGGTACAAATGGGTGTAGCCGGCGTTTGGAACGATATGAACGAGCCGGCCGTTTTCGGTGCAGGTACTTTCCCCGATGATGTGCGCCACCAGTACGATGGTTTCCGTGGGTCACACCGCAAGGCGCACAATGTATATGGTATGCAAATGGTACGCGCCACTTACGAGGGTATGCGGAAGTTGATGAAAAACAAGCGTCCGTTCACCATTACCCGTGCAGGCTACTCAGGCGTGCAGCGTTTTACCTCAGTATGGACGGGCGATAATGTAGCCTCATGGGAGCATTTGCGTTTGGGTAACGTGCAGTGCCAGCGTTTATCTATGTCGGGCATACCGTTTTGCGGTACCGATATTGGCGGCTTTAGCGGCGAACCCGATGGCGAACTCTTTACCCGCTGGATTCAGATGGGCACTTTTTCTCCGTTTATGCGTGCGCACTCGGCCGGAGATACCAAGGAGCGCGAGCCCTGGAGCTTTGGAGAGCCCTTTACGGCCATTAACCGTAAGTTTATCGAACTGCGTTACCGTTTAATTCCTTACCTGTATTCTACTTTTTGGGAGCATCACCGTTATGGTTTCCCTATACTGCGGCCTGTGGTAATGCAGGAGCAAGATCAAATTCATAACCAGGCCCGCCAGGATGAGTTTACCTACGGCGATAAGATATTGGTATGCCCTGTCATGGAGCCCGGCCAGCAAAGTCGCTTGGTTTATTTACCTAAGGGCAACTGGTACAACTACTGGGAAAATACCTTGGTTGAGGGTGGCAAGGAAGTAGAAGTGGCTACCCCGTTAGAAACCATCCCTCTGTTTGTGAAAGCCGGTTCTGTAATACCCGAATACCCGGTAATGCAGTACGTAGGCGAAAAAGAAATAGAAGAGGTGAAGCTGAATGTTTATTACAGTGATGCCCCGGCCAATTCTTTCTTCTTTGAAGATTACGGTGAAACTTTTGCCTACGAGCAGGACATCTATTCTGAAAAGAAATTTGTGGTAAGCGGCAAGCATACTTCCATGACCATATTGCAAAGCATGGAAGGTTTATATACCCCGCGTTACGAAAACTACCATTTCCATATAGCCGGTTTACCTTTCAAAGCCGCCAAGATCATTGCCGACGGTAAAGAAATAACCGAGTTTGCCTTTAACGAGGAAGAAAAAGTATTACAATTTAAGTTTACTAAGAACTTTAAACACATAGAGGTATTGTAAACCCTATCAACCCTCCCCAAAGGGGAGGGCTATACCCTAATATGTTATTGCGAGCGATAGCGCGGTAACCTCATGCGTTTAGATAAACATGCGTGCAGTTGCCACGTCGCTATCGCTCCTTTCAAGGACAGGGTAGTAAATATTACTCACTATGCTGAAGTTGGGATTACGATGAGAATATCCTGTCAGATCTTTACAGTATTGTAATAATGGTTCTCACCTTCATCGGTAAATTCTTCTGTTATAATCAATCCCGATGCAGATAATAATTCTTTATACTTTTTAGCGCCGAGCGATACAGAACTTTGGCCGGTCATTGCATCAACCCAGGCAGTTTGTTCATGTGGTGCGGTAAACAAGAATTTGCCTGATAATTTTAAAGCCTTGGCTGCTTTTTGTATTATTTTCTGCTGTATTTCCTCAGGTAGCAGGAATAGTAGTCCCCAGGCAATAATGGCATCAAATTCCTTTTCAAACAGTAAAGAATCTTCTACAGCTTCGCATACAACAGGAATACCGGGAAAATTTTTCCGGAAAGATTTGACCAACGATGGCGATGCATCTATTGCGTTAACGTCCATTCCCGCATCAACCAAAACTTTGGTAATTGGCAAGCCAGTTCCGCAACCCATATCTAACACTGTAGAGTTTGGGGGCAGCGTTTTTACCCACTTATAAACAGATGATACGCCTATGCCCTCAATGCTTCTCCCTCTGCCATTGATAAAAGTAGCCGCCACGCCTTCATAGCCGTTCGATTTTTCCATTACGCTGCACAATTTTTAATATTACGCAATATAAGATTTGTGAAGCGGGTACAGTTAGTTACAACTCACGCTGGTTAACTTTCAAGATCACTTAGCTTGGAGTACTTCCTATAAGTTTAGCTCAAAAATAGTTTCGATAGGGATGGATAAAATTTTGCTACTATTGTAAGCAGCTAAAACAAGGAGTGCTAAAGTAGTGTTGCCTTATTTAAAATAACCAATGTTGTTTTGCAGGCATATTGCTTAGTCTGCAAGCTTCGAGATCTACCGTCTGTAAAAGACTACCCTATACTATGGCCAAAAAAACCAATAAACCCCAGCCCAACAATACTGCCGTTGAAGCTACAACTAACTTAACGGGCGAACAGGCTGCGCCTTTTCCCGAATCACAACCGGTAAAAACTAAAAAAGCCGCATCGGCCAAAAGTAACTCCGAGCCGGCTGTATTTCCTGAAGCTGCACCGGTTAAAACTACCAAAGCAGCTACACGCAAGCCAAAGCCGGCCGAAACTGCATCGGCCGAAACATCTATAAATGAACTGGTTACCAATATTGCGGCCAAGAAGAAAAAGACAGCTGGTGCCAACAAAACAGAAGCGAGTAACCTGCTGCTAATACCCGAAAGCCCTGACCAAGTCACCATAACTCAAACACTAAACCCGGTTGAGGCTTATAGCCGCTTTACCAACTTTGATATAGATTTGTTTAAAGGTGGAAAGCACTTTAAACTTTACGAAAAACTGGGTTCGCACGTGGTAACTCACAAGGATGTTGTGGGTACTTATTTTGCCGTTTGGGCACCTAATGCACAGTTTATTTCGGTAATAGGCAATTTTAACGGCTGGAACAAAGGCAGCCACGCGCTTAATCATCGCTGGGATGGTTCGGGTATATGGGAAGGTTTTATACCGCACATTGGCAATGGCGAAGTATACAAATATTTTATCCGTTCTAACAGCGGCGAACTGCTGGAAAAAGGCGATCCATTTGCTTTGCGTTGGGAAGAACCACCTCAAACGGCATCCATTGTGGCCGATACTTACTACGAATGGAAGGATAAGGACTGGATGGATAACCGCCACCAGCACAACGCTTTAGACAGGCCTTATTCGGTTTACGAACTGCACCTGGGTTCGTGGGCACGTAATAACGAAAGTCCCGACGAATTTTTAACCTATAGCCAGATAGCCGACAAACTGGTGCCTTATATTAAGGAGATGGGCTTTACGCACGTGGAGTTTATGCCCATTATGGAGCATCCGTATTATCCAAGCTGGGGCTACCAGTTAACCGGGTACTTTGCGGCAACCTCACGCTATGGTACGCCCCAACAGTTAATGGAGCTTATAGAACGCTTCCATAACGAGGGCATAGGCGTAATACTGGATTGGGTGCCTTCGCACTTTCCGGGCGATGCGCATGCGCTTTACCGTTTTGACGGTACGCACCTGTATGAGCATGAGGATGTACGCAAAGGTTACCACCCCGACTGGACCTCTTATATATTTAACTACGGCCGCAACGAGGTTAAAGCCTTCCTTATTAGCAATGCTTTATTTTGGCTTGACCGTTACCATGCCGATGGCTTGCGGGTAGATGGTGTGGCCTCTATACTGTATCTCGATTATTCGCGCAAGCATGGCGAATGGGAGCCTAATATTTTCGGTGGCAACCAAAACCTCGAAGCCATTGATTTCCTCAAAGAGTTTAACATGGCCGTGTACAGCAACTTTCCTGATGTACAAACTATTGCCGAAGAGTCTACATCCTTTAAAGGCGTAAGTAGCCCGGTTTATACCGGCGGATTGGGCTTTGGTATGAAATGGATGATGGGCTGGATGCACGATACGATCAATTATTTCAAACAAGACCCTATCAATCGTAAATACCACCATAGTGAGCTAACGTTTAGCCTCATTTACGCCTTTAATGAGAACTTTATGCTGCCGTTCTCGCACGATGAGGTAGTGTATGGTAAGGGTTCGATGTTAACTAAAATGCCGGGCGATGATTGGCAAAAGTATGCCAACCTGCGCCTGCTTTATAGTTATATGTTTACCCACCCCGGTACCAAGCTGCTGTTTATGGGGTCGGAGTTTGGGCAAAATGCCGAATGGGCCTTTGATAAACCTTTAGACTGGTGGGTAACCCAGTTCGATTGCCATGCAGGTATGCAGGAAGCCGTAAAAGCACTTAACCATGTTTACCGCAACGAGCCTGCTTTGTACGAAAAAGGTTTTAGCCATGAAGGCTTTCAATGGATAGATGGCGGTAATGCTAATGATTCTATTTTGGTGTATGCCCGTAAGGGCCACGATGCCGCCAACGATGTAGTGGTGGTGCTCAACATGACTCCGGTAGTTCGCTACGACTTTCGCATTGGTGTAACCGGTGCCGGGGAGTGGAAAGAGATTTTCAACTCCGACCGTAAGCAATACTGGGGCAGTGGTGTAGATAACCCCCTACCGTTAAAATCAGATGCGCAAAGCTGGCACGGACAGGATAACTCTATTAGTATTACCGTGCCACCATTAGGAGCAATGATGTTTAAAAAAGAGTCAAGATTGTAGAGTCAAGAATCCAGATAAATGAATATAAACAACATAGGCACCATGGGTGCCTATGTTGTTTGACGATAATTATGTGAACCTTGAAGGTTCTATATTCTTGATTTTGTACTCTTGACTCTAATTCTTACAAAGTAGCTTTATATTCACAATTTCCAATAGCGCGTTTATAGTCTTCTATCGAGTCAAAATTCAGGCAAAGCTTAATGGCTTTCTTGTAATAGTTAATAGCTTCTTCGAAGTTTTGAGCATATTCTTCAATAATACCTAATCTGTAGTTGATCAATGATTTATCAACCAGCGGACGGATAATAGCTTTGTCGGCAACCTCGCGGGCTTTGTCCCACTCTTCGAGGTTGGTATACAGAACGATCAGGTTAATATAAGCGTGCGGATATTGTGGGTTACTTTTAATGGCGGCTTTATAGTGGTTTTCGGCGCGGGTATAATCATCAAATTGGGTGCGGTAAAGCCAGCCTAAAGAGTTGTGGGCTTGTGCGGTGCTCGGCTCCTCTAAAATAATGTTTTCCAGCAGTTGTTTAGCTTGCAGATAATTAGCGTTACGTATAGCTTCTTCAGCTTCTAAATATATATCTTCCCAGTTTTGCATATTCAAATTAATCAGGTGTGTGAAAGGCAAGGTACAATAATTGCAGTTAACCAAACCGGTGTTTGGCCTAAATGAAACTTAAATTACATAGCAAGGTTATACTCGATACATAGTTTATCATCATGAGTCCAAAATTTTTTTATGCTTACCTGGTTGGAGCTATAGTAGCTTTGCTGCTTGCTGCATACCGTTTAGTTGCCGTTTACAGCCAGGTTTCGGTTAGTGAGGCTTTCCTCTATTTTATACCTGCTATACTGTTGTTTTACATGGCCTATAAGGTTTATCATATAAAGAATGATAGTGAACTGATGTAATGTGCATAACTACTTTGAGTTAACTTTTTTCATGTTGCATTAAAAACAAACGTTCGCTATTCAAGGTTATTCATACAACACATAAACAAAGAAATCCTATGTTAGCATTTGATCAAGACACCTGGACCACGGAACAGGAGATACCTACCCAAGCGCGCCGCCAGTCTGGTTTAGACGAACTGGATCGCGATAGATTGTCGAGAGCAGCTACACCTGATCCTGACGATGAAGATTTAGAAGATGATGACGATCTGGATCTGGATGACGATGATGAATTGGATCTGGACGATGATGAGTTAGAAGATGATGATCTGGATGCCGATGTGGTGCCTGATTATGACGAAGACGATGATCTGGATGAGGACGAAGATATTGTTGACGATCCGTTGAGAGCATCTATTGACGATGAGGATGAACCTCTTGACCTCGACGGCACTAATGATCCTGACGAAATACCTGAGCGCGAAGAAGCCGATAATGAAGATCTAGGTTATCCAAGCGAGCAGGAATATACTACACCTCAAGAAGGTAACGATACTAATTTCAGTGAGCAAACTGATGTTACGCCGCCGCGTGAGCATGAGTTTCCATCAGAAAGAAGTCCTAAAACCGACTTTAGCAGCCGTAATTTAGGCCGCACCACCGGCCGTATGGTTGGTCATGAACCAGGTACCGAAGGTATTTAGTACATAGTTGTTTATACAATTTTAAATATGAAAAGCCATCCTAAGCATAGGATGGCTTTTCATATTTAAAATATCCTGGTTTAGTTAGAAGAGTATCTTTTGGGCTTGCTACCCGTATGCTGGGTAAAAACCCTCGAAAAATGACTAAGGTTGGTAAATCCTACTTGGTAACCCACCTCAGCCACGCTTAACCGCTTTTCTCTCAGTAATTGTGCGGCTTTTTGCATTCGCGCAAATTGGTAATATTCAAACACGCCCTTCCCAAAAGTATGTTTAAATAGTTTTCTTAATTTGGGTTCGCTCATGCCGGCATTTTTTGCCAGGGCTTTCACATTTGGCGGCTCATGTAAATATGCCAATAAATGGGTTTTTATAGCATAAATGGCTTTAATGTCATTAATGTGCATATTGCCAGAGGGTATAGCGTCCTGTTGCATTAGCAGAGTGAAAATATGACACAGCAGTTCCTTACATTTCAACTTACAGTACTGGCTTTCCATGCTTTCCGGAACCGGGCGCAATAGCATTTCGCTTGCGGTGGTAATAATTTCGGCAGAGATGCCGGTTTCAAATATAAAATTATTCGTGGCTTCTAAAACACTGCTAACTACCGGATGCTCTATGTGTGCAAACATCTGTTGCAAATAATGCTTTGAAGCCGCTATAGTTACGCTTTTGAAAGCGGTATTACGGGGCATAGCTATAATAGAAGACACCGCATGCCTGCAAATTACCATATTTGCCTGCTCGGGCAATAGTTCTTCTTCCGGATGTATAGGCGAAGGAAATATTCCGCTTAGTAAGAAAATGATATCTTCCTGGCCCTCAGCCAGCTCATTTGTGCGTTCTATGAAAACATCTTCTTTAAGGTGGTAATTCCGTATCATCATTCGCAAATCTCGTCCCCAGGCAAAGCCCGTTAGGTAGCCCGACCCTTTACTTTCAGGGATGTTTACGAAGCGGCCCAAAATTGTGGCACCTATTGCCCGAGCAAACTCTTTTGTGATGCCCGATCCATCATCGGTAATAGAAATTTTCATTTACGACTATTTTATGAGCGGAAGCAGCTATTTTGATTATAAATATATGCAGAATTTGCTGGTAATTAACAAACAAGTAAATTTAGAAAACATGTTATTGCAAGATAAACAAGTAGCCATTATAGGTGGTGGTCCTGGTGGGCTTACGCTGGCCCGGCTTTTACAGCAAACGGGAGTGAACGTAAAAGTATATGAGCGCGACGCTGACCAGTATTTTCGCCAGCAAGGAGCAACCCTCGACTTGCATTATGAATCGGGTTTAAAAGCACTGAGAGCGTGTGGATTAATGGATGAGTTTGAAAAACATTATCGCCCGGGTGCAGAAAGGGTGACCATTGTAGATAATAACGCCGTGGTTTATTACACTGAGCAAAACAAAGCACCCGTAATTAATTTAAATGATGAGCATGCGCGGCCCGAAATTGATCGAGGTCCCCTTCGTGACCTGCTCATTGCTTCGTTGCAGGCTGGCACGATGGTTTGGAATGCGAAGTTTGTTGAGTTGACAGCAATGGGTGAGGGCTGGAACATGATTTTTGAAGACGGCACTACCGCCTACGCCGACCTGGTAATCGCAGCAGACGGTGCCAATACAAAAATCAGAAAATATATAACCCACATTCCGCGTATATACTCGGGTTCTACCATTGTTGAAGGGAATATATATAACGCTGCAATGAATGCGCCCGGTTTATGGAAGTTAACCAATGGCGGTAAAGTTTTTGCACATTGGAACGGAAAAACCATCGTATTGAGTGCAAAGGGTGAAGGCTCACTTTCTTTTTACACCATTACCAAAGAAAGTGAAAGCTGGGTAATAGCTCCGGGCATTAATTTTAATACTAAAGAGGAAGTTTTTACCTGGTTTAAACAATGCTATGCCGATTGGAGTAATCACTGGCACGAAATATTTTCGACGGATGAATCTTATTTCGTTCATCGCCCGCAGTACTATTATCCTTCAAATCAAACCTGGACATCTCTTGTCAACTTAACTATGCTGGGCGATGCAGCACACCAAACACCGCCGTCGGGAGATGGTGTTAATCAAGCCATGTTGGATGCAGTTGATTTGCATGAAGCGTTTTTTTTAAAAAATAGCAGTAGCGTGCAAGAGGCAATAGCAGTGTTTGAAAAGAAAATGCTCAACCGAACTTCACTGGCAACAAACGAGGCGATGCAGTTGGTGGATGCCATGCTTTCAGAAGATAATCTTCAATTTATGGTTGATTTCTTCAATGATCTAAAGTAACATTGATTGGAGAACCAAGGCAAACCGATGGTCATTTATAAGCGGTAATGATAACAATGACTTAATAGTATCAAATTAAAGCAACGGGTATACTTTTAGTGTGATAAAATTACAGCATACAACAATTACTACAAATCAAAATTAAACCACCTGCTTTCGGTGCATTTTTCTAATTTTGCGCATCCATCCATCAAAACACAACATTGTGGAGCAAATTGAACTGACTACCGTTGATACGGCCAAAGATTTAGGCCTCCTGCCCGAAGAATACGATCGCATTATTGAAATCCTTGGACGTGTTCCTAACTTTACCGAACTTTCTATTTTTTCGGTAATGTGGAGCGAGCACTGCTCGTACAAAAACTCCATTAAATGGTTAAAAACCCTTCCGCGCGATGGCGCCCGCATGCTGGCTAAAGCCGGTGAAGAAAACGCAGGCGTGGTTGACCTGGGCGATGGTATTGGCTGTGCCTTCAAAATAGAATCGCATAACCACCCTTCGGCTTTAGAGCCTTATCAGGGTGCGGCTACCGGTGTTGGTGGTATTAACCGCGATATTTTTACCATGGGTGCACGCCCAATTGCGCAGTTAAATTCCCTGCGTTTTGGCGACATTAACCTTGATCGTACCAAATGGTTAATTAAAGGCGTGGTAAAAGGTATTGGCGATTACGGCAATGCTTTTGGTATTCCAACCGTTGGTGGTGAGTTATTCTTTGATGAATGCTATAACGTTAATCCGTTAGTTAATGCAATGTCGGCCGGTATATTAAAGGCCGAGGATATGGTATCTGCTACTTCTTACGGCGTAGGTAACCCGGTATTTATCGTAGGTTCATCAACAGGTAAAGATGGTATACACGGGGCGGCATTTGCCTCTAAAAATATAACTGAAGATTCGGTGAACGATTTGCCGGCCGTACAGGTAGGTGATCCGTTCCAGGAAAAATTATTGTTAGAAGCTTCGTTAGAAGTGATAAAAACCGGTGCCGTAATAGGTATGCAGGATATGGGCGCTGCCGGTATCATTTGCTCCAATTCCGAAATGTCGGCCAAGGGCGAGCATGGTATGGTAATTTGGTTAGACAAAGTACCAACCCGCCAGGAAAACATGAAGCCATTTGAGATCTTGCTGTCAGAATCACAAGAGCGTATGTTGATTGTGGTAAAGAAAGGACAGGAGGCAGAAGTGCAGGCCGTATTTGATAAATGGGACCTGAACTGTGTGCAAATAGGTGAAGTTACCGATACCAAGCGTTTGGAGTACTTCATGAACGGCGAGAAAGTTGCCGATGTACCTGCCGATGATTTAGTATTGGGCGGTGGTGCCCCGGTTTACGAACGCGAATACCGCGAGCCTGCTTACTATCAGGAATATCAAAAATTTAATATAAACGACGTACCTGTACCTGAAAATTTGGTTGATGTGTCGGAGCATTTAATAGCTCATCCAAACATCGCATCCAAACGTTGGGTAACCGATCAATACGATAGCATGGTAGGCACCGCCACCATGACCACCAACCGTCCGAGCGATGCTGCCGTAGTTGCCGTAAAAGGTACTGATAAGGCTATTGCCCTGACGGTTGACTGTAACTCGCGCTATGTAAATGCCGACCCACAAAAGGGTTGTGCTATTGCCGTAGCTGAGGCTGCCCGTAACATTGTATGCTCTGGCGGCGAGCCGGTGGCTATTACCAACTGCTTAAACTTTGGTAATCCTTATGTGCCCGAAGTTTTCTGGCAGTTTGTGGGTGCCATTAAAGGTATGGGCGAAGCCTGCCGCAAGTTCGAAACCCCGGTAACCGGCGGTAACGTAAGCTTTTATAACCAAAGTACCGATGATGGTCCGGTTTTCCCTACGCCAACTATTGGTATGCTGGGTGTGCTCGATCATATTGATAACATCATGACGGCCGACTTTAAACAGCCGGGTGATTTTATCTACCTCATTGGCGAATCGCAGAACGACATTGCTTCATCTCAATACTTAGCTTCCTACCATAAAATTGCTGCTTCACCTGCGCCTTATTTCGATTTGGATAAGGAATACGATATGCAGCAGCTGGTTAAAGAACTGATTAAGCATAAGGTAATTGCCTCTGCCCATGACGTGGCCGATGGTGGTTTGTACATTGCTTTGCTGGAATCTTCTATGCCGTTAGGCCTAGGCTTTGATATCGCTACTGATGTGGAGATACGTAAAGATGCCTTCCTTTTTGGCGAAGCGCAGGGCAGGGTAGTGGTAAGTGTATCTCCTGAAGAGCAAGACCGCTTTACCGAAATGATGGCTACCAGTGAGGTTGAGTATACTATGCTGGGTAATGTTACCAACGGTTTCCTGAACGTAGATGAAGAACTTTACGGCCATGTAACCGATATTAAATTGGTTTACGATAACGTACTGCACGTAACCTTAGGTGAGTAAATGCTGGGGTTAAAGCACATACACCACGTAGCTATCATCTGCACTAATTATGAGCAGAGCAAGCATTTTTATGTGGAGATAGTGGGTTTAACCGTATTGCAGGAAGTTTACCGCTCCGAAAGACAATCATACAAGCTCGATCTGGAAATTGCAGGCCGATACCAGATCGAGCTTTTTTCTTTCCCCAATCCTGCTGCCCGTCCGTCAAGACCCGAAGCCACTGGGTTGCGTCACCTGGCCTTTGCAGTGGATAACATTGAAGATGCCGTAGCACACTTGCAGGTTAACGGCGTAACAACCGAACCTATCCGTATAGACGAGTACACCCAAAAGCGCTTCACTTTTTTTGCCGACCCCGATGGCTTGCCGTTGGAGTTGTATGAGGGGTGAGTGGAGATTGTTAGGTTTGTCATGCTGAGCTTGTCGAAGCATTCGCCGCTTTGTTAAGTCTTAGACAAGCTCAGACTGACAACAGATAACACCAAACAGACAACCTATTTAATCGCTCATGTCTATCTTCCGCTTTAAGCAATTCAATGTAAACCAAAGCGGCTGTGCCATGAAGGTAAATACCGATGGCGTATTATTAGGTGCATTGGCTAAAGGTGAAGCGGCTAACATGCTGGATATTGGCACAGGTACCGGCGTTATTGCGCTGATGTTAGCACAGCGCTTCCCCATAGCTAAAATTGATGCTGTGGAACTTGATACAACCGCATCTCAAACCGCTGAAAGTAATTTCATAGATTCTCCTTTTGCAAACAGGTTAACGCTTTACCCGCAAAGTTTCCAAGACTACTTTACGGCAAATGTCGGATTGAAATACGATCTCATCGTTTCTAATCCGCCATTTTACATCCAGTCGCTGCCATCGCCGGGGGCGGGTAAAGCGATGGCCAAACACGCCGGTGATAGCTTCTTTTCAGAACTGATACAGGGATGTGCCGGGCATTTGCATGAAAGCGGTAGTTTATGGCTTATTTTACCAACATACACTGCTACGCTGGTGAAAGAATTAGCTATCATACAGCAGCTATACGTTCAGCACATCGTTTATGTGTTGTCGTACCCGCACTCTGTCCCTCACCGCCAGATACTGAAACTCGGCCATCAGCAAACAGAAATTATTGAGGAGCGTTTAATTATATATAACGAGCCGAAAGTTTACAGTAACGACTATCAAACCGTATTAAAAGACTTCCTGACTATATTTTAGTAGCGCTGTTTTTGTCTGTATTCTAATATTCTTTACCCTTGATTCTTAAATTCTATGACCCGTATTGGCCTGATCTCAGATACGCACAGCTATCTGGACGATGCTGTTTTTAAATATTTTGCCGATTGTGATGAGATATGGCATGCCGGCGATTTTGGTACCCTCGAACTGGCCGACCAACTGGCCGCCTTTAAACCGCTACGCGGTGTTTACGGAAATATAGACGGTACAGACATTCGACAGGTATACCCCGAAAACCTACGGTTTAATTGTGAAGATGTGGATGTATGGATGATCCACATTGGTGGTTACCCTGATAAATATAGCCCTGTCGTAAAGCGTACTATTTACACTAAGCCTCCCGGGCTTTTCATTAGCGGGCATTCTCATATCTTAAAAGTAATGTTTGATAAAAAGATCAATTGTTTTCATTTAAACCCCGGAGCGGCTGGAAAACAGGGATGGCACAAAGTAAAAACGTTGATGAAATTTTGCATAACTGGAAAAAAAATTCATAACTTGGAGGTCATAGAACTAAAAAATACTATGTAATAAATACACTAAGCCTATGAAAGCAGTAAAAACTTTAGGACAATTCATCATTGAGAAGCAGGCCGACTTTCCTTATGCCAAGGGTGAGCTGTCGCGTTTACTTCGTGATATTGGCATTGCAGCCAAAATAGTTAACCGCGAAATTAACAAAGCCGGGCTGGCCGATATTATTGGTGAAGCCGGAACCACCAACATACAGGGAGAAGGTCAGAAGAAACTGGATGTTTACGCCAACGAGCAATTTATAGCCGCCCTGCAAAGTGGTGGCGAGTGCTGTATTGTGGTAAGCGAAGAGAATGATGAATACATTTACATAGATTCTGAAATATCTAAAAACGCCAAGTACATTGTAGCTATCGACCCTTTAGACGGTTCGTCAAACATTGATGTGAACGTTGGTGTGGGGACTATCTTTTCTATATTTCGCCGCAAATCGGTAGGGGGCAAGGCCACTTTAGAGGATGTGTTGCAAAACGGTACCGAGCAAATTGCTGCTGGTTATGTGATCTACGGTTCTTCTACGATGATGGTTTACACTACGGGTAAAGGTGTTAATGGATTTACTTTAGATCCATCGATAGGGGAGTTCTGCCTGTCGTACCCTAATATGCAAATTCCGGCAGATGGTTACATCTACTCTATCAATGAGGGTTATTATACCCACTTTCCCGATGGTATCAAAAAATACATCAAATATTGCCAGGTAGAAGACGATAAAACCCGCCGCCCTTACACCTCACGTTATACCGGCTCCATGGTGGCCGATTTGCACCGCAGTTTAATTAAAGGTGGTATATTTATGTACCCCATTACGGCACAAGCACCTAACGGTAAACTGCGTTTGGTGTACGAGTGTAACCCAATGGCATTTATTGTGGAGCAAGCCGGTGGCAAGGCCAGCAACGGTTATGAGCGTATTTTAAAGCTTGATGTTACCGAACTGCACCAGCGCTCGGCCATTATGATAGGATCAACCAATATGGTAGAAAAAGCCGAAGAAATGCTGGCTTGCTTTTCACCGCAGGTTACCAAGCGTAACTTTGATGGTGTGGTTACTATACAGTAGAGTTCCTCCCTGGCTCTCCCCGGGAGGGAGCAGTAAGATAAGTTCTCCCTTCCGGGGAGGACTTAAGAGGGGTTTCCTTTCGCCGATTCCATTTCAAATACCGAATCAACTAACAGATCGCGCTGTTGTGAGGCGGCTACGGCCAGGCGGTCGCAGCGTTCATTCTCAGGATGACCGGCATGGCCCTTTACCCATTTAAAGCGAACGTTGTGCAGTTTGCTTATCTCCAGATAGCGCAGCCACAGGTCTTTGTTTTTTTTACCGGCAAAGCCTTTGTTTACCCAGCCGTTCAACCAGCGTTTTTCAATAGCATCAATAACATACTTTGAGTCAGAAAATACAGTGACCTGCTGGTTCGGAGCTTTCAACGCTTCGAGGCCTTTAATTACAGCCAGCAACTCCATACGGTTGTTGGTTGTTTTGCGGAAACCCTCGCTCAATTCTTTATAATGTTGGCCGGCACGTAGCACCACGCCGTAGCCGCCAGGGCCGGGGTTACCGCTTGAGGCACCGTCTGTAAAAATTTCGATCATAAATTAAATGCAATGATAGGAAAATGGCCGCTTTGAAGCCAGCAATAAATATTTAAAAAAAGGGTTTGCAAACAGCGTAAAGATTTCTATTTTTGTACCCGCAAGCAAGCACGGTAGATGTAGCTCAGTTGGTTAGAGCATCGGTTTGTGGTACCGAGGGTCGTGGGTTCGAGCCCCATCATTTACCCATTTCTAAAAAGCCTTTTTACAGTAGTAAAAGGGCTTTTTTTATGCCCTAGGGGCAGATTTTCAATAAAACAAAGTTCGTCAGATGAAAAACTGATGCGTTGTGTTAAACACGAAAATCTGCTCAACTTGACGAAAATGTTTTACAAATGTTTTACAACGGACTCGTCATTATGGCAACAATTAAGGAAGTGGTTCTCAAACACCACAAAAAAGAGGATGGTACTTACAATATTAAGTACCGGTTGACTCACAATCGAAAAACAACTTACATCAACACCAACCATTTTGTTGATGAAAAACAACTCAAAAAGGACCTTACAGTAAAAGATAAATTTTTGCTTTCCGTGATTTCTAATGATGTTGCGGTTTACAGGAAAAAGCTACTGGATCTTGATCACCTGCTCATACACCTTGATGTAAAGGATCTGGCTGATCGGCTCACTCAAGTTGAGGAAACCCGTGTTATTGATTTTATAGAATTTGCGAGGCAATATATCAGTGAATTGCAAAATGAAGGCCGCAATGGCACTGCCTACCCTTTGGCAACCGTTACAAATAGCCTTTGCGATTATTTCAACACTCAAATAGTTGAAATAGAAAGGATAAATGTGCTTATGTTACCTGATTACGAAAAGTACCTACGAAAAGAAAGGAGGTATAAACGTAAAAACCAATTTGGTAAAGAAGTCAATTACATTAGTAAAGGGTTATCCGATTCAGGTCTTCATAATCATATGCGTGATCTGAGGACGCTTTTTAATGCTGCGAGGGATAAGTTTAATGATGAGGATCGTGGGATGATTAGAATCAAGCATTACCCATTTAAAAAATACAAAATTGCTGAAGCACCGATGACTGGGAAACGAGCATTGAACATTGAGCAGATCAATAAGATTCGCAGGTTTGAATGCACTCCTGGTTCGCGTGCTGAATTAGCTAAAGATATTTTCATGCTGTCTTTTTACCTATGTGGTATGAACGCAAAGGACATTTACGGGATTAAGAACTCCTCAATTGTTGCGGGCAGAATTAACTACAATAGGTCAAAGACCAAGACAAGAAGAAAAGACAATGCGTTTATCAGTATTACACTCATTCCCCAGGCAGCTCTCATCTTATTTAAGTATATAAATCGACTTCCTATAAGATATGCAGATTCTAATAATTTTAATAAAGCCTTAAGTAAAGGATTAAAAGTAATTGGTGATGAAATAGGTATTACTTCATTGACTATGTATTGTGCTCGCCATTCATTTGGAAGTATTGCACGAAACCAGTGTAGATTTTCTAAGGACGATGTTGCCTTTGCTCTTAATCACGTAGACCAAACCACAAAAACTACCGATATCTATATAACGCCTGATTGGCAGATTATTGATGAGGTTCAACAGAAAGTGGTATCATTCCTCACTTAATAATTTCGTGAGAAATAGCGTTTAGTAGGATGAAATGATTAAGAGTCAGATGCTCTACCAGCTGAACTAAGAAGTCATTCAATACACAATTAATCACAAAACGTCGTTTTTGGATTTTCAAGGGCTCATTTATAAAATTATATCTTCTATTTATATTTTTAAAAATGCAGTCTAAAAAACTCTGTGACGTATTTGTGACGCTTTTAAAAAATTTGTCGAGTGTATTTTCATATAAGTAGCTTGTTTAACAATCTACGAGAATCTGTGCGTAAGCTAAAGAGGAGTGTTGGGTTTATAATAATAGAAAGAAAAACGGGCATGTATTTATCGGCTATTACTAGATAGAAACTGAAGCTATAAAGCAAATGTGTGAGGTAGCAGAGAGGATTGATTGGCTTATGATCCCTATACTAAGATAAATAGGAATAAGCGTGCTGATTTAAATAAAATAGATAGTAACAGACATTGTTTAAATGCCGAATATATAACGAGAAGATTTTTTTATGATATTTTATTTACCTTAGGATTATTTTAATTCAATAAACTTGGTTTCTCTGGTCGCGACTACTGATGATGTTCTTATTTCCTTGCTTCGCGAAGGTAACGAAGAAGCCTATACTGAGATATACAACCGATATAAGTGGCTATTGCATACACATGCTTACAAAAAATTAGGTGATAGAGACGCAGCCAACGATATAGTGCAGGACCTTTTCACCAATTTGTGGTTAAAACGCGAAGATATTTTTTTAAACACTACCTTATCGGCTTATTTGTACACGTCGATACGTAACAGGGTTCTGAATATTATCGAACACCGCATTGTTGAATCAAAATACATGGATTCTTTATCAGCGTTTGTTAAAGATTTTGTTCCACCAGCTGATCATTTGGTACGACAGAACGAATTTAGTGCAATAATAGATAAAGAAATCGCTGCCCTTCCTTCAAAAATGCGGGAAGTTTTTGAATTGAGTCGAAAATCATATTTAACACATAAAGAAATCGCGGAAAAACTTGGTATTTCGGAACAAACTGTAACAAAGCAGATAAAAAATGCCCTGAAAGTTCTAAGAATTCGCCTCGGTCTAATTGCTTACATTATTTTGATAAGTAGATTATAGATTAATGAACTAAATCTTAAATAATTATAAATTTATTTCTTTTTCATCTACCCCTTACCTCTCCCTTTTCCTGTCATGTATATAATTAAGGATGAAAATCTGAAAATTATATATGACAGATCAACAAATTACTGAATTAATAAAGAAATACAATGCAGGATATGCCTCGGATAACGAAAAAGCATTGATTGAAGCGTGGTATTTACAATTTGAACAAAAAGACATACCGCAACTTTCCGATGATCAAAGACAGAGCGACCTTGATAACATTTGGAAAAATCTTCCTGTTAATAGGGCGAAGATTAAACGCATAGGTACCTGGTACCGCGTAGCCGCTGCTGCTATGCTGCTTGCCTTTCTATCTGTCGGTATTTACCTATCAAAGTATCAGGAAATAAAACAAGGCAACGTCATTAATGAAATTTCACGTATTGCTAAACCGGGTGGCAATAAGGCGGTATTAATTTTAAGCAATGGCCAGCAGATAGTGTTAACTGATGCGGAAAACGGCCAGGTCGCTAAGCAGGGTAATGCTACCATTAGTAAAACAGCGGACGGAAAAGTGGTTTACAACTTCCGTCAGGCTGCTGATCCAGGCGTTCAGGAGCAAAATACGATTGCTACACCAGCTGGCGGAACCTATGAACTCACACTGTCCGATGGAACCAAAGTTACATTGGATTCACATTCATCCTTGCGCTATCCTGTTGCTTTCAACGGTGCAGACCGTAAAGTGGAGCTTACCGGACAGGCCTATTTTGAAGTTGCACACAACAAAACAAAGCCATTTAAAGTCACCAGTATCGGGCAAACGGTTGAGGTGCTTGGTACACACTTTAATATCAATGCGTATACAAATGAAGGGACTATTACCACGACCTTGCTGGAAGGGAGTGTAAAGGTATCGAATGCTGATAAAACCGCTATGTTGAAGCCCGGTCAGCGTTCCATGCTATCACGGATTAGCGGTACTGCTCCCATCAGTGTGAACGACGCGGACGTAGAAACCACCATAGCCTGGAAGAATGGCCTTTTTCGTTTTAAACGTGCCGACTTGCAAACAGTAATGCGGCAGTTTGCAAGGTGGTATGATGTTGAAGTGGATTATGAGGGCGAAGTTCCTGATGTAGCGATAACCGGTAAAGTACAGCGTGCATCCAATGCATCGCAGGTGTTAACGATACTTAACAAATTAGGTATAAAATTCAGAGCCGAGGGCAAGAAGATCACTGTCCTGCAGAAATAAAGAAATAATTAATTAAACTATTAACCCCAAAATCCAGAGTAATATGGCCAATTATTTACGACAACAGCGATAGCCGCAAAAGGGAGCCATAAAAAACCGCGGATGTGTTGACGCACAGCCACGGTAGATTTTGGACTAACCCTTCCCGTTACCGGGAAAAACAAAATTTGAACTGAGTTTAGTGTATTAATCCAAACATCACAAATGTAATGAATTTTCGTGCTATTTTAATAGCCATGCCTTTGGCATGGCCTAACCTTAAACAACTCCTTAGAATTATGAAGTTGTCAACACTACTGCTCCTGATCGGTTTTTTACAAGTAAGTGCAAAAAGTTTTAGTCAGGTAACTCTTTCTGAAAAACACTCGCCTTTAGAAAAGGTTTTGTCAAAAATAGAAAAGCAAACAGGTTATAATTTTATTTATGATGAGGATAAATTAAAAGTCCCCTTTATAAATGTAAGCGTACATAACGTGTCTATTGAAAAAGCACTTGACGCATGTTTTACCGGTTTACCGGCTACCTATTCTATAATTGGTAATACCGTTATTTTGAAGCCAGCCTCCCCATCAGTATTAGAAAAAATCAGATCATTTCTATCATTTTCTATACCGGTGAAAGGCATTATAACCGACACGGCTGGTAACCCGCTTAGGGGCGCTACGGTTTTTTTTGTCAAAAAGGCCAAAGGCCAGCCTACGCGTAATGCTAAACCCTTAGTTGCTACGTCTCCTATTGTGGTTGGTGGTAGTGAAGGTATGCTGGTTCCCTCTGAAGCAAAGGCACCAGCCACTTCCGGCGACTTAACCTACATGACTGACAATACGGGGAGTTTCAATTTCGATGCCGAAGTTGGGGATGAATTAGGCATATCGTACATCGGCTATAAAACCGTGATCATTAAGGTTACGGAGAAAATGCCATTTCAAAATATAGTGCTGCATAGCAACACTATGCAACTGGTTGAAGTTAGAGTACAGACCGGCTATCAAACATTATCAAAGGAACGTGCTACAGGTTCATTCTCGAAGCCAGATATGAATGTGTTCGGAAATCGTTCTAGCTCGCTCGATGTGATAAGCAGGCTGGAGGGGCAGATACCAGGACTAGTTCTTACGCCTATTGGGCTAACAAACGGTTATGACTTTGACCCGACCACAGGAGCTAAAACACAAAGGGCTGTAATAAGGGGTGAAAACACCATTCGATTAAATTCGCAACCTTTATATGTAGTAAACGGCGTTATTGTACCAGATTTTAGCGTAGTAAACGTTGACGACATTGCAGATGTTACCGTATTAAGAGATGCTGCCGCTGCTGCTATATGGGGCGCACGAGCTGCGAACGGGGTGATCGTAGTGACAACTAAAGGGGGTGCCAAAAATCAAGGATTAAAAATTGCCTATAATGGATTCATTAATTTTGAAGGCAAGCCTGATTTTGATTATGCACGCAAAAGATATTTAAGCAGCAGCCAGTATATTGATGTAGCAAAGCAACTATTTGATCCGGTAAACTACGACTATGGATCAATCAACAGCCAATACAATTTTTACGGGCCTATTGCTCCAAGCTTGCAGGTGCTTTATAATCAACAGCAGGGACTGATATCAGCAGCCACTGCAAGTGCGCAGTTAGATAGCATGGCAAGAATAGATAATTCAAGTCAGGTTAAAGATTTGTTTTACCGTAATGCCTATACTACGAATCATACCCTTTCTGCTTCCGGAGGTACACGTACCTATTCCGTATATGGTTCTTTAGGGTACGCTAATTCGCAATCTTCGGCCATTGGCACTGGTAACAGCGCCTATAAAATAAACCTTAGCCAGTCGTTTACACCTAACGATCGTTTTTCCTTCTCTTTATCAACACAGCTGGCTAACAATACCAGTTCATCTAAAAGCGGACTCAGCCTTGGAGCTGATGTATTACCTTATCAGTTGTTTAACGATGCCAACGGTAACCCTATCAACATACCTTACCTCTCAGGTTGGACTCCGGATGTTATTAAAGATTTATCTGCACAAAGTGGTATCGACCTGGGGACTTACCAACCTTTTGACGAGCTAGATTACAAGAGAAGAAAATCCAACACCTACGCTGTAAATGTGGTAGGTAATGCATCTGTAAGGTTATGGAAAGGATTGAAATACCTGGGTACCTACGGCTATTCTGTGTCGCCAACATCAATGATTTCTACTCAGGACAATAAAGCATTTAGCTACCGTAAGCAATTGCTGGACAATGCCTTTGCAGGAAGTCCACCGACATATCTTATCCCGGTGGATGGCCAGTACTACGAATCCGCTAATAATAACCAGCGTCGCTGGACAGTACGCAACCAATTGGCTTATAACTATTCTGGCAGAGGCGGTAATGACCTGCTATCCTTACAAGGCGGACAGGAAGCGAACGAATTATTCAGCACCGGAAGCACAAGGTCAATTTATGGCTATGATCCACAACTGCAAACGTATCCTTTACTGGATTATTATACATTAAATCAAGGTGTGTTCGGCACGATAGGCGGCTTTGGCGGTTTCGTAAATCAACCATTTCGAGAAGATGAAACTACAACCAGATACAGTTCTTACTTTGCACTGGCCAGCTACACGTTAAACAATAAGTACAGCATTGATGCAAGCTGGAGAACAGACCATAGTAACTTGTTCGGTAGCGATGTATCTGCCCAAAACAAGCCTGCCTATAGTGCTGGCTTAAAGTGGAACGTTAAAAACGAGCCATTTATGGCGGGTGTTAAGTGGCTTGATGCGCTTGCCCTTCGCGGTACCTATGGCGTGATGGGGAACTCACCATATGCCGGTGGCGCTACAGTTTATGATGTATTATCCGCAGAACAGACGAACTATCTCTATTCCCTTATCGGCGGCCCTGCTTACCGGTTATCAGGTGCGCGGAATAGCAAGCTGAGCTGGGAAGCTACCCATACCACTAACATTGGCGTTGATTTCGCCGTTTTACAATCGCGCCTTTACGGCTCTGTTGAATACTATCACAAAAAAACAATCGACTTGCTCGGCGACTCTCCGGTTAATTTTTTCACAGGGTCTACCTCTTCAACCGCAAATATCGGCAAGCTAGTGAACAATGGGATCAACATAACCTTGAACAGTACAAATGTAACAAGCAGGAACTTTACATGGCAAAGCAGCCTAATTTTGGGCCGCAATACGAATAAGATTGTTGAATATGAAATACCTACCAGTTCACAAAATGCTCCTTCATACTTAATAAGTGGTGCATATGTTGTTGGCTATTCCCGTAATTCGCTTTTTGCCTATAAATATGCCGGGTTGAACAATCTGGGTTACCCGCAGGTATATTTAAAAGACGGCTCATTTACGTCCGATCCCAATAAACCAACACGTGATGACCTGATATACATGGGAACTACCATTCCTAAAGTAAACGGTGGTTTCAGCAATAATTTCAGGTACAAGCAATTCAGGCTTGCTGTAAATATGTATTACAGCCTGGGTGGGAAAATGCGCAGGGATATGAACCCGACTTACAATGGCTTTATCAGTACCTCCAACAATTTGGGCGGAAATTTAAATGTTGAGTTTCTGGAACGCTGGCAAAAGCCCGGTGATGAAAAAACAACTGATATACCCGGATATTTATCAGTAGAGAACAGCAGCGCCCGTAACACCCAGTTTTATACTGCTGCAGATATTAATGTAGTAAGCTCTTCTTACCTCAAGTTAAATGAGGCGTCGTTAAGTTATGATCTTTCTCCAGGAGTATTACGCTTATTAAAGGTAGGAAGCGCATCAGTACGCTTGCAGCTTAACAACGTTTTACTTTGGAAAGCAAATAAATTTGGCATTAATCCAGAATTCCAGGATCCTAATGCCTTTTACGGCGGTGCACGCATTATGCCAATTAATCAACACACGATTACGCTGGGTGCAAACATTAATTTTTAACCACTAACAAATCAGATGATGAAAAGATATAACTATGTCACAGCAGCCACCTTTGCCCTCTTCGCGCTGGTATTGGGATCCTGCAAAAAGAACTTCCTGGAAATAGTACCAAAGGGAAACATTGTCGCTGTGACCTACGACGATTATAACAAGTTAATGAACGGTTCTAATTTTTATATGCTTGGCGGAGGAAACGTTGGTATTTATACACCTGCAGCACTTATGGGTGATGAGGTTTCAGCCGAAGCTTATGCTTATAATTTACCCCGTAATGCCTATCCGGGCGCACGGTCATTATTTCAATGGGAGGCAGATGTCTTTACGGTGGTCGATCAGCCAAATGATCGCAATTCAAGCAGAGCTCAGTTCATGTCGTTTTTATTGAGTAATCTATATACCATCAATAAGATTATCAACGAGGCAACAAGTTCAACAGGTGGGACCGTGCAGCAAAAACTGCAGCTCAAAGCTGAAGCTATGGCTCAGCGGGCGTTCACTAACTTTCAACTGGTAAACTTTTTCACTAAGCCATATAATGCAAGTTCAGCTGCTTCAGACCCGGGGTTTCCTATCATTAAAGATGCGGATATAACTGTTGCTACGTTTAACCGGGGTACCGTCCAGGAATCCTATGATTTCATGATCAGTGACCTTACGCAGGCCATTGATAATTTGCCTGTCCAGCCTGCTGTGCAAACCCGCGTTTCTAAAGGTGCTGCCGAGGCGATGCTTGGTAAATTATACCTGTTCATGGGAAAGTATAACGACGCCCTAACTATGTTCAATAAGGCATTTGCTGATATGGCTGCAATGAAGGATGCACCAACTTTATATGATTATAATGTAACGATGAGTTCCGGCGGATCGTTCCTGCCTATCGATCCTTACAGCGGCCCGAATTCGCCCTTTACAAACGCAACTGACACGAAAGAATCCTTGTGGGCAGTGTTCACTTTCGCCGGCACCTATAGTGGCAACCAGTTTCCGACAGATTTTTTAACTATACCGACGAAAACAATCGGACTATTTTCTGCAAATGACTGGAGATTAAAATTTTATACTAAACTGAGATCGGACAAAAAGACATTGATTCCTGGTGGCAGATTACAACGGAGCAACCTTAAATTCATCCGCATTGGAGTAGAGTTGCCCGACCTGATTTTGTTAAAGGCCGAAGCAGAAGCCCGCACAGGAAATATTTCCGGCGCGGTGGCCGATCTTACAACATTGCGTACGCACAGAATTCCACCTGCCGAAGCTGCTGTTCCGGCAAGTGCGAAAACAGATAACGCTGCGTTAGTGAAATTTATAATTGATGAAAGGACCAGGGAATTTGCTGTGGAGGGACATCGTTGGTTTGATATGCGGCGCCTGTCAACTGATCCTATATTTTCAGGCCAGCCAGCGGCACAGCACTTTCTTTACACTGATGCCACGCAAGCAACTACCTATACGCTGACACCGAACAGGCTCACCTTACGCTTACCCCCAAGTTATGTTATTCAAAATCCGGGAATGGTGAACAATCCATAAGGATTCATAACCCGAGGAAAAATGCCACCGGAATGGTCGTAAAACCATTCCGGACTGGAAAACTATACATTAAAGATTTATAAAAGTGAAACAAAGCATCGTTAAAATAGAAAATCTGTCGCACCGTTACAGCCGGGACTGGGCCATTCGCGATATTAATTTCGAGATAGACCAAACCGGTATTCTTGGCATGTTGGGATCAAATGGCGCAGGTAAATCAACGACCATGAACATTTTATGCGGAGTGCTCAACCAAACTGAAGGAAATGTTTATATAGATGGTATAGATATTAGACAACAACCCGAGGAAGCCAAAAAACTACTGGGTTTTCTGCCGCAAAATGCACCCCTTTATTTGGAACTTACGGTTAATGAATACCTGACTTATTGCGCAGAGATCCGTAATATTGATAAACGTAACATAGCCCGGGCCGTTGCCGAAGTGATGGAGAAATGCGGACTTACGCATTTTGCCAACCGGTTGCTACGAAATCTTTCCGGCGGATACCGCCAGCGCGTGGGCATAGCTCAGGCCATTATACACAAGCCCAAACTGGTGGTGCTGGACGAGCCAACTAATGGCCTGGATCCTAACCAGATATTGGAAGTACGCAAATTAATCAAAGAAATTGCCGAAGAACGCGCCGTAATATTCTCAACACACATCTTGTCGGAAGTGCAGGCCATATGCCGGGACATCAGAATGATAGAAAATGGCCGCATGGTATTTGCCGACACCATGGACGCCTTTAACAATTATATTATGCCGGACACCATGCTGGTGTTCATGGATAACCCGCCACCTACGGAGGAATTGGCCGCTATACCGGGCATTACCGGTGTAGATCCATTGAATGACCGCAGCATCAGACTGCGCTTTAATACCTCTCCGGATATATCGAAACTAATAATCACCATGAGTGTGCAAAAAGGCTGGGAGCTCAAAGAGATCACGCTGGAAAAAGGCTCACTTGATGAGGTATTTGCACAATTATCCAACAAAACATCAAATAGATAATAAATGAGAAAAATATTTAAAATAGCCAGGTTAGAACTGAGCATTCTATTTTATTCGCCGGTGGCCTGGCTGGTGCTCACCATATTCATGATCCAGTGTGGAATCACCTTTTTAGATAACCTGCAACAAACGCGTACCACACTATCTTTAGGCTACCAAACCTTGCCCATCACCGGCACCCTCTTCAGTGGTCAGTTGGGTCTGTTTAGCGCAATGCAGGGATATATTTACCTGTATCTGCCCATATTGACTATGGGCCTTATGAGCCGGGAAACCAGCAGTGGTTCCATCAAACTTTTGCTGTCATCGCCGGTAAAACTAAGGGAGATCATATTAGGTAAATACTTTGCTATAATAGGATACGGGTTAACGCTCATCGCTGTATTGGCGATATTCGGAATCATTGGCTCTCTTTTCATTGTTCATCCCGATCTTGGGCTGATCTGTTCAGGTCTTATCGGACTTTATCTGCTGATTTGCACCTATGCCGCCATCGGACTGTTTATGTCTTGCCTTACGACCTACCAAGTGGTGGCAGCAATCAGTACACTAGCCGTATTTGCAGTAATGCGCTATGTTGGTTCTTTAGGCCAGGAATATGATTTTGTGCGTGACCTTACTTATTTTCTTTCTATATCGGGCCGTACCGAAAAGATGGTTGCAGGGCTGATTACTACCAAAGATGTATTTTACTACCTCATCATCATCGCATCCTTTTTATCATTGTGCGTACTGCGCTTGAAAACAGAAAGGGAGCTAAAGCCCTGGACGGTTAAGGTTGGTCGTTATGTAGCGCTGGCAGCTGTCGCTTTAACGCTTGGATATATTACATCCAGACCAATGTTAACGGGTTATCTGGATACTACCGATCTCAAATCACTTACCATTGCTAAGCCGAGCCAGGAAATTGCTAGAAAGCTTGATGGACCGTTAAAGGTTACAACTTATGTAAATATGCTGGCACCAAACCTTTATCAAGTTTTGCCGCAATCAAGAAATTCGGATTTGGGCAAGTTGGAAAATTATCAGCGTTTTATACCAGGAATGAATGTGAAATATGTTTACTACTATCAAAAGCCGGTTGATAGCAATTATTATACTTTTAAATTCAATCCCCTCCTTAAAGGAGTAACTAACGTTGACAAAATTGCCGACCAGTCGGCAACAACTATGGGTATTAACGGCGATCGGTTTATGCCTCCTGGTGAATTAAAAAAACAGATCGATCTTACAGACGAAGGTTTCCTGCTGGTGAGGAAACTGGAATATCAGGGCAAAAGTACCTACCTGCGTTTTTTTATGAACGAGTCGGATCCCTATGCAAGTGAGGCGGAGATGAACGCCGCTTTGAAGAGGTTAGTAACGCCGGCCTCAAAGGTGGTGTTTATAACCGGAAACAAAGAACGGGGCACTGACAGCCCGGTAGACCGGGATTACCAGATGGTAAGCGCATTAAAAACCCGTCGTAATGCACTGATAAATCAAGGTTTTGATGTTGATACGATAAACCTTAACATAAAGGACATCCCAGGCAAAACCGACATCCTCGTGATTGGAGACCCGACCATTCCATTTACCCCCGAGCAATTGGCAAAACTTACAGCTTACATTAATAAGGGCGGAAACATGCTGATTGAAGGCGAACCGGGCAGACAGCAAATACTTAACCCTTTACTGCAGCAATTAGGCGTCCGGTTGAAGAGTGGAATATTAGTTAAAACGGATAGAAAACTTACACCTGGTTTGATCAATGCCCAACTAAATGTAAAGGCTGCCAGCATAGACTCAAACCTGGCAAGGATGCAAAAAGGTAGTGTTCCTGTAGTAGTTCAGGGCGCTGCTGCAATCGAATATGACCCTTCCGGAGGTTTTAAAGCTACTCCTTTGTTAATGAGCTCGGCAGGTGGCTGGAATAAAGTGTTTGCTCCTGGTACTATAAAAGAGAAAACTGCTCCCGCCAATGCTAAAGGTGCAGTACAATCTTTAACTAGCGGCGGTGGATTGATAGCAGCATCTGCGGATCCGGCAACTGCTGCTGATATGCATGCGCCCGTTAATGTTGGTTCGCTTGATCTCTCAACTGCCGACCTGAGTTTTAAACCAGAAGAAGGCGATGAAAAAGGGATCTTCCCGGTTAGCGTAGCGCTTAGCAGAGTGATTAATGGAAAACAGCAGCGCATAGTCGTATCAGGCGATGCGGATTTTGCAAGCAACGGCGAAATATCGAGGCCAAGAAGCAGGTTTAATGAATACTATTTGCAAGGCCTTTTCAGGTGGTTCAGCAACGGGGCGTTCCCGAGCGATGTGAGTCGTCCGCCGGCAAGGGACATGGACATCAAAATATCCCGCGGGCAAATAACGGGGTTAATGTGGCTATGCAAGGCGGTCATCCCAGCTCTTATTACGATAATGGGTGCCATCGTATTGTTTAAAAGAAGAAGAAAATAAGGTGGATGATACAGGGAGCTGTTGAGACGCAACTGTCTCCCTGTACCGCTTTCTAAAAATTAGACATAACTCCATGGGTTTTAATACCGATAAACAAACACTCGACGACCTGAAAATCCTAAGCAAGCCCGGCACCGATTCGGTATACGGTCTGTATAACAACACCTATACTAAAGGTGGCGCAGATATACTGGAGCAGATGTTCCTCTACCCGCTTAGTGACGCCCAGGCTATTAATAACCGAAGCGCAACTATTCAGTACTTCAAAAATATCCAGGCCAAGTTTCCATTTAAAACAGATTTGCTTGATAGTGCCGAGATTTATATGGCTATGACCGATCAGCGCACTAAGCTCAGGCACGATGAGAACAACATCGGTCGTAAAATAGGCAATCTGATTTCTGCTGATGGTGATTATAAAGTAATATACAACGGCATAATAGCTATCGTTACGCTTCTGCATACCCTGAATAACTTTGTAAAAGAGATTGGATCTTCGGCATTCAATACCCCTTATGATCAGGACCTGGCGCAAATGTTGGCCTTGTTGACTGATCCCGACATATCTCCGCTGGTGGCCCTGAAGCGAATAGATAAACTATCCCACAGGGAAATAGTAGACTTAGACCACCTGCTACGCTTTACCTTCGGTTTTAAAATAAAAAAATTGCTTAGCTGTATCTACCAGTTGGATGTATACATAGCTATTGCAGAAGTGGCGTTTAAACTTAACTATGTATTCCCGGTAGCTTTAACAGGCGAACAGTACTCCGTAAAGTTGGCCGGTGTTTACCATCCCTTGGTTAAAAATGCCCTTGCTAACAGCATTGACATCACTCCTCATAATAACGTTGTTTTTCTAACCGGGGCTAATATGGCAGGGAAATCAACTTTTATGAAAACTGTAAGCATAGCACTTTACCTGGCCCACATGGGATTTCCGGTGGCCGCCCAAAAAATGGAATTCTCGGTGATGGATGGTTTATTTACCACTATCAACCTACCTGATGATCTTGGGAGCGGCAACAGCCATTTTTATGCGGAAGTGCTGCGGGTTAAAAAGATAGCCAAAGAGTTGGGTGCGGGCAAAAAACTGTTTGTCGTTTTTGATGAGCTGTTCAGAGGGACCAACGTAAAAGACGCTTACGAAGGCACAATTGCCATTACGAAGGCCTTTGCCGAAAAGCGCAACTGTATGTTCGTCGTATCAACCCATATTATAGAAGCCGGGGAAGTGTTGCGGCAAGATTGCAGCAACATCAACTTTGTGTACCTGCCTACGCTTATGGAAGGAAATTCGCCGGTATATACCTACAAACTGAAGCAGGGCATTACTGCCGACAGGCATGGAATGATCATTATTAACAATGAAAGGATCTTGGAAATTATTGGTAGCCGCAAAAATAAAAAAGCAGTATAATGAGTTTTTTTGCAGATAAACAAACGCTGAACGACCTGAATATTCCGGGCAGGCATAAAAATAATTCGATTTCGCGGCTATTTGATGAGGTGATAACAGCAGGCGGCAGAAAGCTGATGGACGAAATGTTTCAGTACCCGCTTACAGATTACGACGCTATCAATAAGCGCAGCAGCATCTTTAAATATTTTACCGGCAATAACATTCAGTTTCCGTTTACACAGGCCGAGTTTGGCATCATGGAAAATTACCTGGCTTCCGGCAGCAATAGTAACAGGCTGGCAGTTGGCATAGGTGTTATTTCAAAAAAGGTCATGCAAATAGCAGCGCAGGATACCGCCTATCAACTGCTTAACGACGATGTATGCCAAACTATAGCACTGTTAAATCGCTTCAGTGCCTTTGCCGCAACGCTACCTGTTGAAGAAAGCCAGTATAAGCAACAGATCGAAAATGTAAAGACCATTTTTAATAACAAAGATTTGATTTGGCTTAAGCAGGAAACCGGCATTGCTAACCTTACCCTATTGAAGATAGTGAAATATGATCATTTGTTACGTACTCGCTTACATGAGCAAATGAATCAACTCCTGGAATTACTGTTTCAGTTGGATGTATATATAGCCGTAGCTAACGTAGCGTCCCGGATGGGGTTCTGCTATGCAACAGCATTGCCAAAACATAGCAATACTCTATCAGTTTCGCGGCTGTTTCATCCAACGGTGCGTAACGCAATAGGGAATTCTCTTTCCATGGATGAAAGCAGGAATGTTATTTTCCTTACAGGGGCTAATATGGCAGGCAAATCAACCCTCATGAAGGCCTTTGGGATCAGCCTTTACCTCGCACATATGGGTTTTCCGGTCGCTGCGGATGAGATGACCTTTTCCGTAAAAGACGGGTTATTCTCTTCTATCAATGTTTCTGATAATCTGGAAATGGGTTACAGCCACTTTTATGCAGAAGTGATGCGCGTGAAAACTGTTGCAGAACAAGTTGCAGCAGATAAAGACCTGATCGTCATATTCGATGAGCTTTTTAAGGGTACTAACGTCAAGGATGCGTATGATGCTACATTGAGTATAACCGAAGCATTTTCCAATAACCGCAACTGTTTCTTTATAATCTCTACCCACATTGTTGAAGTGGGTGAAGCGCTAAGGGAAAGATGCCAGAACTTTCGGTTCACCTACCTGCCAACAGTCATGGAAGGTTCTGTTCCGCGATATACTTACCGCCTGACAGAAGGTATAACCGCCGACAGGCACGGAATGATGATTATAGAAAACGAGGGTATCCTTGAAATTATCAGAGGGACTACGTCCGAAACAAAATAATAGCCTAACAAAAAAATATTCAATTCTTAAATTCATGAACTTTAAAAAAATCTTTTCCACAGCCATTGCAGCGGTATTGTGCTACACGAGCCAGGGACAAAACTTACCCTTTGATGGGGCTGTGCGTACCGGGAAACTGCCTAATGGTTTTACTTACTACATCCGCCATAATGAGGAACCTAAAAGCCGGGTGGTATTTTATCTGGCCAACAAAGTAGGTTCGGTATTAGAAGATGATGACCAGCAGGGCCTTGCTCACTTTATGGAGCACATGAGCTTTAACGGAACCAAAAATTTTCCTAAAAGCGAATTGGTAAACTATCTTCAGAAAACTGGGGTCAGGTTCGGTGCCGACCTGAACGCATATACGAGTTTTGATGAAACTGTTTATGAGCTACCTCTTCCTTCGGACAAGCCCGAAATTGTACAGAACGGTCTGCAGATCATGCGTGACTGGGCGCAGGATGCCACACTTGACCCGGCCGAGATAAACAAGGAGCGCGGCGTTGTATTGGAAGAGAAACGCCTTGGAAAAGGTGCAGCGGACAGAATGCGTATCAAATATTTCCCGATAATGTTAAACAACTCTGTTTATGCTAATCGTTTGCCGATAGGTTCAGAGGAAGTATTAAATAATTTCAAGCCTGAAACCATCAAACGTTTTTATCATGACTGGTATCGGCCCAACCTGCAGGCGCTCATCGTGGTAGGTGATATTGATGTAGATGCCATGGAGAAAGCTATTAAGGGGAAATTCAGTGACCTTAAAAATCCCGAAAACGAAAAGCCAAGGCCAATATTTAAAATCCCGCTTACCGGGAAAGATCAGTTCATTGTAGTTACTGACCCGGAAGTTACCGCTACACGCGCAGAGGTAACGATCAAGCTGCCAAAATTGGAATTACATACTGCAGCAAATTACCGGGAGTTCATTATTCGCGAGTTGATGAACAGGATGTTAGGCGAAAGGTATGCCGATTTGCAACGTCAGGCTAACCCTCCTTATTTGGGTGCCGGAGGTGGGGTAAGTAGCTTTTTAGCTGATCTGGACAATTACTCCGTGTCGGTAACACCTAAACCAGGAGAATTAGAAACAGGCTTTAAAGCTGCATGGCGCGTAAGCGAACAGGCAAAACGGTATGGCTTTACAACTAATGAACTGGAACGTGCGAAACTTACTTATTTAAATCGTACAGAGGCGGCCTTGAAAGAAAAAAACAAAACCCGGTCTGACAGCTACGTAAATGAATACGTACAATACTTTTTACATGGTACGGCATCGCCGGGCATAGAGTTCGAATATACACTGGTTAAAGATGAACTTTCAAAAATAAAGGCTGACGATTTGAATGCTTATATTAAAACCATTATTAAAGGAACTGGCAGGGACGTACTCATTACCGGCCCTGATAAAGAAAAGGGATCTTTTCCCTCGCAACAGGTTTTTATGAGCTGGATTAAGTCAGTAGAGGGTGAGACTTTAACGGCTTATCACGAAGAAACAAATACTTTAAGTTTGTTAAATAAAACACCGGCACCTGGAAAGATTGTTAAAACACAATACGATAGAACACTTAATATTACAACCTTAGTTTTAAGCAATGGTATTAAAGTTTTGTTGAAACCCACTGATTTCAGGAACGACCAGATCTTGTTTAGCGGCATATCGGCGGGCGGCACTTCACTGTATAGCGATGCTGATTTTCCATCAGCCGACGCAGCCAACCTCATTCCGTCCTTTGGAGCGGGCAATTACAATAATGCTGCGTTGTCAAAATATATGTCGGGTAAGCAATTTGGTGTTCGCACATCTATTGGCGAACGCCAGCAGAGTATTAGTGGCAGCAGCAACCTTACCGGTCTGGAACAGGCGTTGCAATTGATGTATGCGTACGTTACCCAGCCGCGCAAGGATACCATCTTGTTTAAAAACTATATCTCACGTGCCAAGGCAGCATTGGCAAACAGGCAGAATGACCCTGCAAGTGTTTTCAACGATACGGTTATTGCGGTGATGTCGGGTCATAACGTCCGCAGGGCTCCTCAAACATTAGCCACACTGGATAAGATTAACCTCGATAAGGCATATGCTATTTATAAAGAACGTTTTTCCGATGCCTCAGGATTTACTTTTGTATTTACAGGCAGCATCGATACTACAGCAATAAAGCCTTTGCTAGAGAAATATATCGCCAGCCTGCCTGCCCGTAATAAAAAAGAAGAGGCTAAAGATCTGCATATAAATATTCCCGCAGGTCAAATAGCTAAGACGGTTTATAAAGGGACAGAGGCCAAAGCCAACGTGATACTGGTGTTTTCGGGATTGTTTGACTACTCCTTAGCTAATAATATGAAAATGGATGCCCTGAAGGAAACTATCCAGATACGATTGATAGAGCGTTTGAGGGAGGAAGAAGGAGGGGTTTACTCGCCCAGCATTCGCGCAACCACAACCAAATTACCACAGGGCAGGTTCAGTTTATCAGTATTATTTGGCTGCGCCCCTCAAAATGTTGAGAAATTAATTGCCTCTACCCTTGATGAAGTTAATAAAATTAAAAATAACGGTCCTTTACAAGTTAACCTGGATAAATTCAAAGCAGAAACGCAGCGCTCCATTGAGCTAGAACTAAAATCCAACAACTTTTGGCAAAGTTATATGGTTAACCAGATCCAGAATAAAGAACCGCTTGACGATGCAAATAAATATGTTCAGGAGGTTGACAAGATAAGCACTACGGATATCAAAGCAATAGCTAATAAATACCTCAATGGCAAAAATTATATACGGATGGTCTTACTGCCGGAAGCAAGTAAGTAAGCATTATTTTAATAGACTTCTTCGTTCTTTCAGTTAATAATTTAGTTAATATAGCGCCTGCCCTGAAGAAGCAGGCGCTTAACTTTTGAAAAACAATTGGATTGATTAATCCACCATATAAGGAATATTACATAACATTACCTACTTCGTGTGTTAAATGTTCCATATCGCGATTAGTGCGGTCTTTAATTAATTGAACCGGCATTCGTCATTGACGAGTATAGCCAAATTTATTTCGTTTGCACATTGCTGCCTAACTTAGGTAAGCTGACAGCAGAATATCACGCGAAATAGCACCTGCTACCTAATAATTTAGACCGAATGTTTTGGAAACAGTTTTCATTTCGTTCAGCTTTCCGTTATACTTGGATGTTATATAGGAAGCCTCACTGAAAAGATAGTACCGCCACCGCTTCGGTTCTCAAACCAGATCTCTCCACCATGTCGTTCCACAATGTTTTTAGAAATCGATAATCCTAAGCCGAATGGCTGTTCTCCGTTAGTGCCAACTCTTTTTGCGGGCGTAAACATCTCATAGATTAATTCGCTGTGTTTTTCAGGAATACCGATACCCCGATCCGCTATAGTCACGATTACATGATCTTCTTTTTGCAGTAAAGCCACCTCAACAGTGCCTTTCACATGGCTGAATTTCAAGGCGTTCATAACCAAATTGTTAATTACACGCCACATTTTTTCATAATGAAGATTGACCATTACCGGTCCCGATTTGCCGGTATAACTAATTTGCTGCTCCTTTTCATTGGCTTTAAATTGCAATAGCTCAACAGACTCATACAGTAAGGCATTAAGGTCAGTTAGGTCCTTTTGCAATGGTCCGCTGTCGCCCAGATCAGATTTAAGTAATTCATTGATCATTTCTAAGGAATGGATACTCGTAGTTTCGATCAGCCTGAGCATATGACGGCTTTCCTCATTTAACTCATCATCATCAAGCAGTAATTGCGCAAGGCCACTGATGCCACCGAGCGGGTTTCTAAGGTCATGTGCCATAATTCGCATGATCTTGATATAGTTCTGGTTGACCCGCTCAAGCTCAGCAAGCGCTTGTTCCAGTTTTTGATTTTGGATCGTTGCATTTTCCCTGGCTTTTTGTGTACGACGAAGACTGCGTACAATGAGTATAATAATCATGGTTGCAAATAGGAGGGCAGCACTGATGACGGCAAGATATAGCTTCCGGTATTTTGCCTTCTGTTCCAGGTCCGAAACTCTGGCCTGTTCTTGGAGGTTATTCACTTGCCTGGCAATATCTGTTTTGTACAGTTCAGACTTTGAAAGGCCGAGTGAATCCTGCAAGTGCATATAGCGGCTTTGAACCTTATAAGCTTCGCTTAGCAGGTTCCGCTTAAACAAATAAGCAGCCAGCACCTTAAACCGCCTGGCATTGAATTCGTCGTTCGGGTAACGTTTCAACAGCAAGACACAATGGTCTAATGCCGCTTTTGCCATGTCTAATTTCCCCGAAATTACATAGGCATCGGCTAGCTTGATGTAGGTCGTTACCTTTGTAGGGTTGGTTTCCTCGTTGGACAGGTCAATGCTTTTGGACAGGTAATTAACAGCCGCATCAATCTTCCTTTGCTGAATAAAAACACCACCCAGATTATCAAAGACCACGGAGCGGGCGGCATCTATATTTCTTTTGGCCGCTAAATTCAGACGATCAGCACTGTCAATAAGGTTAAGGTCCTTTCTATAATAGAACATAGCACTATCCAATAAACCTGCCCGTTCGTAAGAGAAGCCGGCATTGTTAAGATTTGCTTGCAGTGTGATAAACTTTTTTTCAGGCGTAAGATTAGAAGGACATGAAATTACCTGCTGGTACTTCTCGATAAAGTATCTTGCCGCAATGCGGTAATTGCCTTGCTCGTAATAAACACCTGCTATTTTCACTGCAAGATCACCATCATCACAATCGCCCGCCTTTTTGAGTTCTTTGGCCTGGGCATAATAACTTATTGCCGCCAGATACTTTTTATTTTTAAAACAGGCGTCTCCCTTGATAAAAAGCGCCTGTCTGAAATTTCCCGGATAGGATGACTTACGGGAGGAATTTTTAAAGTAAGCTAGTGCACTGTCCGCGTAGGTATTACCATGATCAGGCCCGAAGAAATCAAGAGAGGACTGGTAACAGTAATACTCGGAGATAAACGGATCTTCCGGAGGTATGGCCGATCTTAATGTGTCTAAAAGACGAATGGCAATCTCATTCTGTCCCACTATGACCAAGCTGTCGATTATCTTCAGTTTTTCACTGAAATTTGGGTTGTTAGCTGGGACATGGCGGCTGCAAGATGTTAAGATTGCCGTCAAAAATAAACTTGATGCCAGAAGGCAAGTAAGATGTTTTTTCAAAATACTGGCTTTAAGAGCCAATTCAACAATAGGATTGGCTAAAAAATCATCAATGAATTAGTGTGATTTTGAATTTTAAAAAAAGCAATTCACCAGCTTTAAGCTAAACGGCTAAGTAATGAACATAACGGGCTCATAGTACGTTAATTAGTTAAAGTTGGATAATATAGATAATGATATAAATCCAAGCTCGCAGGGAAATGCTTCTTTTAAGGTTTAATTCATTACCATCACAAATATGAATAATCCTTACTAAATGAATATTTAACGAATATGTAAAATAACAACCATCAAAATTACTAAAATTTATTAGTTGCCGATTTTTACGTTATCTGTAAGAATTTGTTTTGGTGGAGTTCTCTGTTGATTAGGTATTTGTACAAAAGATAACATCTAATTTGGGATCAGTTAATTCCTTTGATTAATTAGCTCTTATTTGTCGCAGAAACTTTACGGGGAGTAAGGAGAATATTTAACCTGTCAAAAATCCATCAATTCCTGGTGAGTAACACCCAATGCACTAGCCAGATCGATCAGGGTAAGTAAGGAGATATTAATTTCTCCTTTTTCGTATTTCTTGAGGTTGCTATAGTCAATGTCACAGCGCTGCGCCAGTTTACGAAAGGATAGTCCTTCGCGTTTCCGCAGCATTTCCAGGTGCTTGCCGAATTTAACCAGATTTTCTTGTTGCGCTTCGCTATACATGTACCGTATTCGATAGCGAAAATTGTTTATTAGCTGTTTAGAAGTGTTGGTTTATAAACCCACACTTTGTATTTTTATTTGACTAATTCAAGTACTCGTAAGTTGGTTGTATAGCTATTCCGACTTTTATCAATGCATAAATGATTGATTTCACCATGGTTTTAAAGAAAAAAGGGAAAGGGAACCGGAAAAGGGAGCAAGTGGTTTTTGCCTTAGGGGTTTTGTTGCTCTGGTTGTTGGTGTACCTTTTTACCCGGTAATTCCTTGAAAGTCTATAGCCTGTATCGGTTGCTGCCATAAAATGGTTGCTGTTCAATTGCTGCATGAACGTTATTGGCTGTGAGTTGGAACTAACCTCCACGTGATAGTAGCACTGGGCATCCCCTGCGGGCGGGCTATACGCTATATCTTCTGACGAAGGATTAAACTCAGCCGTAGAGTCGCCTCTACGGCTGGTCTTCAAAACCGTGCGTGAAAGTTTCCCTTCACACGGCTCCTCGTCCGTTAATCATTTATATGAAGCAAGCTATCTTTCCTCGTTTTGGTGACATGACAATGAGCGTGCAATAATTGCACATTAGCCCATATATCTTTTCCTGCCAAATGCAAAGGAATAATATGATCGGTATCCATATCATCCCCTAACGTAAACTGCAATTTGCATATTGAACATCGACCTTTTTGTTTCCTCAAAAGCATGGCTTTTCTGTTTGATAACGTAGGGTATCGACCAAGCCTTGCGCCCCAATAAGACCAGTCACCATCATATAGTGAGCGGTTCTCTTTAACTTTGACGTGCCTGATGATTGGAGTTTCACTATAGAGCCTAAGAGGCTTCCCTTTACGAGCAGCAAATGTCCAACGACCGGTTTCCAATCGCCAGTATTTGCGATTTACCCAAGTCTGGGTCTTATCCGGGTGTCTTCGATTCGCCCATCGCCTCAAAGATTGAAACAACTTGTGTGACATATTACTGAACACCCTCTTTGATACAACTGTTGAATGAAATTTACTCCATCCCCTAATGACAGGATTAAGTTGTTCTATCAGGCGTTCTTGTTCGATTGTACGGTTGCGGCGTACAATGTTTTGTATGGCTTTATGTTGTTTCTTTTGAGACTTTTTCGATGGCCTAATAAAAGTTTTGAAGCCGAGAGGTTTTCCGTAGTTGCTTTTTCCTGTATGTGTTTTGCCAACATTGTATTGGCCAATGTGCATACCTAAAAAGTCGAATCCTCGGTTGCCATGTTCATCCTGTAGTAGGGTGTGTGCAATTCTCGTCTTCTCCTCTTTCAGATTTAAATCAATATCTGCAAGCCATAATTCTATAGCTGTTTTACAGTGATTTATAACCGCGAGATCTTTATGAAAGACTAAGAAATCATCAGCATATCTAATAAGTATTGGGCCGCCACGAACAGGGAATTTCTCTTTAACGATTTGTTCCATGCCGTGTAATGCAATGTTAGCCAATAGTGGAGAAATTACACCGCCTTGCGGCGTGCCTTGTTCAGTCTGATTAAATACATCATCCTCTAACGCCCCGGCTTTTAACCAAGCCCTAATCAATCTTCTTAGGCTGGGAATGGTATTTAACTTTGTTAACAGTTTTTCATGACTGATTTTATCAAAGCATTTCTCGATATCGGCATCTAATACATACTTAGGCTTACTTTTGATTGATAAAAAGATTGCTTCAATAGCATCATGGACTGAGCGACCAGGCCTAAACCCATAACTATTGGGTTCAAACCTCGCTTCCCATTCGGGTTCAAGGGCTAATTTAACCAATGCCTATGCAGCACGGTCTTTCATAATGGGTATGCCCAAAGGGCGTTTTTCATCGCTGTTTGGTTTCGGAATCCATATTCGGCGCGTTGGTTTAACCTTTGCTTCCAATAAGTCTTGGTTGCTAAGTTTCATTCGCTGCACCGGCGTTAGTTTTCTTACACCATCAACACCCGCTGTTTTCTTGCCTTGATTGTCCTGTGTTACTTTCCTAACCGCCAATAGCTTGGCGGCATTAGATTTCAATAACAGTTTTTGCAGTTTTCGCATAGATATTATATCTCCGCGCATGCTTGCCTGATAAATCCGTTTTTGCAGCTTGAAAACATTACGCTGAACCTTCGTCCAGTTAATTGTGTTCCATTCATACATCGGTCGTATTGCCGTGTTCATCGTCTTAAGTTGCTACTTACTAAATCTATCATTAACGTCGTGGGTACGTCTGCTTATCCTTTGGCTTTCCCAAAGGCATTTGCTTTTTAACCAATCTCTTCTTACTAAGGCATAAGGATGGCTTCCCTCTGCTATTGCAGAGCCTTAATAAGATTACCTTGTTCCGATTATCTGTATGGTCTTAATTGACTAAGGGTTAGCGTCCTATTCTTCACCGGATTACAATTGTTTGAACGATCGATGGACGACATAACCATCAATCCTGTAACCGTTCCCATTTTGGGCAAGCCTTACAACCGTGGTTGAGTAATCTGAGTAGGCTTGTTGATCGTGACGGTGATTCAAACATAGGTTCGTTGCCTACGCATACCTCTACACTTGCAAAGGATTGAATGTCAGATTCCATTCTTACCTGCTTTCTTCCCTGCTGCACTCATGCAGATGCCACCTGCATAAATGAGGAAAGTGTTTTCATCTGTTCAAATAGATGGAATGGTGTTTCCATTCACCAGATATCAGTTATTACAAAGAACATTTGTAATGTCCGCTTACTTTACTCACGGACAACAAGTCACACATGCCGCTGCTATCCCTGATTCTGCCCCATGCCCGGGATCAGGTTCAGGCATTTGCTCCGCTGCATGGCTTCACCACATCCCGGGCCGCACCGCAAGCCCCCTTCTGCCGAATACCCATCCGCAGGCCGGAACCGACCGTACGCTCCGCTTAACCTGGCAGTTCCTGCGCACGCATACGGCTGAAGGGGACTTGTGTGGGGGTGAGTTCGTGGTTAAACTTCGTTAAATTCATTAACTGTTTTTTGTCAATCCTGCAACTAAAAAACCTAATGTGATTGCTCCGAATAACGCTTCAATTGCTGCGAGTATCTTTAGACCACCTATAGGACTTAGGTCACCATATCCAAGAGTTGTAAAGGTCACGATACTGAAATAGCATGCATTGAAAAGAACCGCGAAATAATTTTTGCCTGCTAGCGCATTATTCGCAAATGAAGATGGGAAAAATGAGTAGACAATTGCAAGTAAGAAAATGGAGATTAGTGAGACTTTGATGAGTTGAAATGGCTTCTGCCCATATCCCCAATAAGCTCTGTTTAGCGTCATCCAAAACCGGTCAAGCCCCTTTTTCTTTTCTCTGATAAAATCAAGTTCCCTTATTTTATAATCGGCGGCAAGTTTCCTGTTACCAGAATCATCTGCTGCTTTGGACAAAGTCCGATAGGTTTTTTCAAAATCTTCTTCATGATGCAAACCGTTATGAATGACCTTCCACTCGTCTAACTCACTATTTACAAAGGTGGGTGTGAAGTTTCTACCATATACACGAAAATGAAACAGCTTGCTATCTGAGATTATACCGCTGACTAAACTTGTAACGAAAAGCCAGCCACTTATATCTGAATTGGCAATTTGAATATTGCGAACTGAACAGTTTTCGAAAGACAAACGAGGGATGTCCAGTTCACGGCATTTAAGGTTATCAACTGCACAATGATTAAATTCCAAGTTTCCTTCTGAGCCGAAATAGAATTTTCCGTGCAATATCAACCCAGTTACATTAATAAATTCGAGCTTTTTACCTCGGAACATTATCTGTAATGCATTAGTAGGAGGTTCCATACCACCCATTTTTAAATTTGCCTTTCGAGCAATCAAAGTACTTGAAAGGTATGGACACAGGGAGATTTCCAAAACATCACTGCTGATTGATATTATGATCTTCAGTGCTAAGTGAATGAGGTTACTGCTTTAAAATTAGTTGCCTGATGTTGACAATACGACCATTGGAACTAAACAAGTCGGCAGTAATAAAAAGGGTAAGTAGCCCAGTGCCGTGTTCGGCTGTTCAAAGCCAAACTGTTGAAACCTTTCTAATAAGGAAAGAAAGGCTATAGGTACTACCTTCAGCAATAGGACAAGGCAAACCAAATCGATGTTATAATTGATAGTTTACCTGTTTTTAACTATGCCTTCTCCTGTAGCAAGTGCTGCCTTCTTTTAAATGACGTTTCATGCAGCGTTTCCTTTTTTACATTGTCTTATAGTGATAAACATGATGATTATTATGAAAAATGCCTACTCAAAGAAATTAATGTTTCTCTCCCTATTTTTACTTAGCGCTTCCCTGGCTTTCGCACAGAATAAATCCGAAATATTACCGCTGTCGTCGTTTTTTCCAAAGCCGGTAAAGGTATTATTCGTTGGAACCTTTCATTTTCACTATCCGGGATTAGATGCCCATGTTATTGCCGATAGTAACAAAGTTGATGTGCTTTCTGAATCCAGAAAAAAAGAAGTTACAGAACTGGTCAACTATATCAAGAGATTCAAACCTACAAAAATCGCCATTGAGGCTTTTCCGAAATGGGAGCCGACTGAAAAATTAAGGGATTACAAAAAGGGTGCATACAGAATGGAACGTGATGAAAGATATCAGCTCGGGCTGCGGATTGCAGATGAACTCAATTTAGATACGATCTATGCAATTGACGATGTTCCATTGGTATCAGACCCAGGAAAGTTAGACCCGGTTTACGTTAAAAACCTGTTCAAAGATTATGACTATAAAAGCGATGACCCTTATAGTAAGATATATGAAGAATGGTATGCCTACGACGACAAATTGCGGCTAAGACTAAATTTGCTTGATTATTTTAAACATACCAATTCGAGAAGTTACCACCAGGCAGGGCACGGAGCCTATTTAATAGGAGATTTCAAATTAAATCATAAAAGAGGTGCAGATGCGCTTGCTATGAACTGGTACAGTAGAAATTTGCGGATATTCAGAAACCTTCAAGGAATAACCGAAAGTTCAAAAGATAGGATTTTAGTCATATTTGGAAATGGACATGGTTCCATTCTCAGGCAACTACTGGAAAGCTCCCCAGAATATGAATTTGTAGAATTTGACAAACTAAAATAAGTAGGACAAACTAGATGGAAATTCCGAGGCCATTGACCACCTCATTCCGGGAATGTAATTAATCGATTCCACAACACTTTGACCAGGCTAATTTATTGACTGAATAAAATTAAATTGAAAATCAGATTACACAAATCGGTGCTCTAAATCCTACGGAATGGTATGGTCAAGCCATGCGGAATCTCCACCAGGCCACGCTATACGCTAAATCTTTTATCGAAGGCAACCACTGTTATTCCTGATGCTTCTCATCAAGCCAGGCAAACTTTAGCTGCGCTGCAAGATTGACCTGCCCAACGTTTTCAAAACGCCTTCATTTCGCCTTCACTTTCGCCTGCCACGCGCCGCTTTGCTCAGCCGGGCAGGCTTTCGTTCGTCTGCATTCCTGCCTTTTGCGGTTCTCCGGTGGGTAAGTTTTGTCTGGATGACTATTTTTTAAGCCAACGGGTAAAAAGAATTCGGAGGCGGAAAGCTTTATGCAGCCGCTTCAGAAGAAGGAAACGCCCTATTCGGTCAATATCCCGATGCTGTTCTACTTCGACAAAAAGGTACGGCATGGGTGGATCAATATCTGTAATGTCTTTCGCGGCACCATGGTCATTGGTACCCCCGGCTCAGGTAAAAGCTTTTCTATCGTCAACCCTTTTATCCGGCAGCTGATTGCCAAGGAATTCGCGGTTTGTCTTTATGATTTTAAGTTCCCCGACCTTGGTCAGATCGCTTATTATCACTACTTACTGGCCCGTGGTCAGGGTAAGATGAAGGGTTACACCTTTCATGTGCTGAACCTGAACGAGGTGGAGAAAAGCAGGCGCATCAACCCCTGGCGGGCAGATTATATCCGCTCGCTGGCGGATGCTTCGGAAACGGCAGAAGCACTGGTTGAGGCACTCAAAAAAGGGGACAAGTCTGGCGGGAGCGATCAGTTCTTCACCCAGTCGGCTATCAATTTCTTAGCTTCCTGTATCTATTTTATGAGCAAATACCAGGGCGGTAAATATTCGAGCCTGCCGCACGTGCTTTCGCTGCTGAACCGCTCTTACGAGGAAATATTTAATACCCTGACCTCGGAGCAGGAACTCCGGGCCCTGTTATCTCCCTTTATGACGGCCTTCAATGCCAAGGCATTCGACCAGCTCGAAGGACAGATCGGCACGCTCAAGATCTTTATCAGCCGCCTGGCCACCAAAGAAACGTATTGGGTGTTTTCGGGTGATGATTTTGATCTGAAAATTTCGGCGAAGGGGAATCCCGGTATTCTGGTACTGGCCAATGACCCGAATACGCAGAACATCAACTCGGCCTGTTATTCCATCATTATTAACCGCCTGACCAAGCTGATCAACACCAAAGGCAATCTGCCTTCCGCATTGATCGTCGATGAGGTGCCCACGTTGTTCGTGCATAAGGTGGAAAACCTGATCGCGACCGCCCGCAGTAATAAAGTGGCCGTGCTTATGGGCTTACAGGAATTGCCGCAGTTCAATCAGCAATATGGCAAGGACACCGCAGCGACCATCACGGCGGTGATCGGCAACGTCCTTTCCGGCTCCGTTCGCAACAAGGAAACGCTGGAATGGCTCGAACGGCTGTTCGGTAAGTCCAAACAGTTAGGGGAGGGGCTGTCCATTGACCGTAATAAGACCTCTACGTCCCTTAATGAAAAGTTAGAGGCACTCATTCCGGCCGGTAAAATTGCGTCCCTCAATGCCGGGGAAATGGTCGGCGTCATCGCGGCCGATGCACAGGAAGTTTATACCGGGCAATTTGAAACATCCGCCGTGAATTGCCGGATCAACCTCGATATGAAGGCCATCGGGGAGGAGGAAAAGAATTACAAACCCCTGCCCACTTATTATGATTTCGGCGGAAAGGCCGACGAAAAGCTGCGGCAGAACTATGACCGCATTACCCGGCAGGTTCAGGAAATGGTACTGGCCTTCAAACCGCCTGCCCCGGAAACACCTGCCACCACTTTTAACAGAACTTAATGCAGAACCAAAAAGAACTATTCAACCTGCCGGATTACATCATGGTCGATCCGGCACTGGCTGACGACCCGCGTCTGAGGGGCGGTGAGATCGGGCGCCTTACCTATGCCATTATCAACTGGAACGAATTCTATATCGGCTTCGACGATGTGAAAATACGCGTCTATGGCGCTGCCGACCTGTTGATGCTGAAAAACGCCGATGCGCTGTTTCAATATATCGAAGATCATGGTGCTACGCTGAACGAATACGAAATGAATGCCATCACCAATGTGGCCTTACTGGAAATCTATGCAGCAGACTCGGGCTACCAGAAGGAAGCCTTTAAGATTGCCCTGCAATATCCTTCGCTTTGCAACGCCTTTCTGATCAGTATCGAAGATAAACTGAAACTGGGCAGGGGCCTGAAGACCGGGCGATAACCAATGGCCGGTGCTTGCCTGCATCGGCCGAACCATCATTCATTTTTAATTATGAACAACGACAATTTGCACGCCACCCTGGTGATGGTGCATCCTGAACTGAAGAACGATCCCCTGCAAAATCAGGGCAAGATCGCCATGGTCAACTATGACCGTGACCTGAACCACGAAGTATACGTGGCTTTTGAAAACGGACAGAATGCCGTCTATCATCCCGCAGAACTGCTTCGCCTGAAAGATAAACAGGAGGTGTTCAATGACCTGATGACGAATGGATCTGCCATGGCGCCCAACGATTTTAAAGCGCTCTATAAAATTATGCTGCTTCAAGAACGCGAGACGCCTAAAGCGAATTGGGAGGCATTAGAAATTGCACGGGATAACCCGGGCACCTGGGCGCGTGCTTTGGAAGCGCCCAAGCAGAACCGCAGTGTTGAACTGAACAAGGCCTTCACGCGATGAAACTGCTGATCAGCCTGTGCCTGGTCTGCCTTCCCCTGAAATACCTCCGGCTCAATTCTGCCTTCGGCTACCGTAACCATCCGCTGACCGGTACCCGTAAGCTTCACGAAGGCATTGACCTGCACGCCCGCCGGGATACGGTCTATGCCATTATGGATGGGCTGGTGACCTATACCGGTTATGATGGCGGACTGGGCATTCATATCCGGTTGCAGCATGGCGCGCTTAGTTCCGTCTACGGACATTTGAGCCGTGTCTTTATCGGTCAGCAGGATTCAGTCAAGGCGGGTGAGGCTATCGGCATTACCGGCGCGACCGGCCGGGTAACCGGCGAACACCTTCATTTAAGTATCCGTTACCGGGATCGTTACATCGATCCTCTACAATTCTTATATCAAACCATTATTCATCATGGAAAAATCCAAAAATTATAAACCTTTTTATGCCCAGGTGGCAGATAAGATCATTGCTTCCCTTGGCGCAGGTACCTCGCCGTTCCAGCAGCCGGTGAGGGAAAACGGACAACCTGCTTTCATTAAGCCCATCAACCCGACGACCGGCAAGGGCTACAGTGCGCTTAATGCCCTGGCGCTTTCCCTCAAGGGACATGAAGACCCCAGGTGGATGACCGCTGAAGCTGCCCGCTTCGCTGGTTACCTCGTCAAGAAGGATTCCAAAGGAACAATGATCACCTTCCCAAAGACCAGCGACATCCAGGCCATCCGTAAGCCGGACGGCTCCAAAATTACGGACGAGGCCGGCGTGACCCAGACCAAACTGGTAGAATTCGAGAAGCCGGAGAAAGGGGTGGCTTTCTTATTCAACGGCTCGCAGATCGATAAAATTGAGCCTTTAGCGGAATACCTCGCCAAACAAAACGAAGGACAAACGCTCTCGCCCATCGAAAAGGCGGAAAAACTGCTTAAAAACAGTAAAGCCGTGATCATTGATGGCGGACAGGAAGCCTACTATGACCATAAAAGGGATGCTATCTTCATGCCCGAGAAGGACCAGTTCCCCAGCGAGACCGCCTATTACCAGGTAGCTATCCATCAGCTTGCCCATTGGACGGGCCACGAAAGCCGTCAGAAACGCCCGATGGAAGGTAAGTTCGGTTCAGCCGAGTATGCGAGGGAAGAGTTCCGTGCTGCCATGGCGGCCATGATCATCGGCGGCGAAATCAAACTCGGCCATGATTTCGGTCCGCACAAGGCGTACACCGGGAACTGGGTTAAGATGCTTAAGGAGGAACCCTATGAGATCGCCCGCGTAGCTAAGGATGCACAGCGTATCGCCAATACCATATTAGGTACAGGCCAAAAGCGGGAAGTGGCCCAGGATAAAGCTGCCACCGTAAGCACTGCCCTGGCCAAAGGCGATGCCATCGTGTACAATAATACCATCTACAACGTATTGGACAAAAAGGGTAAAACGCTGGATATGGAAAAAGCCGATACCGGGGAGAAGTTCAAGCTCAAACCTACGGATGCGCTTTACGGCAAGCTGTTGGAGGCTAAGAACAACCCGGTAGCATTGCAGGTCGCCGAAGTACAGAAGCAGGAGGAAGGCCAGCAGCAAACTTATTCAAGAGGAGGAAGATAAACCATGAACTTCAGAAAATTTAAAGAGCAGCAACTCCCCATGGAGGATCTGGAAACCATCGGACTGGCCGCAGGTGGCCAGCTCCTGTTAAATGTTGATGATCTGAAAGCATTGCTGTCCGGCGGGCGCACCAGTTTGCTGCAACTCAGCAACCTCGAAGCCGAAAACATCAGGATCAAATCCATGGATGCCAAATTATCGCTGCAGCCCGATGCCAAAGGTAAGGTCAACCTGCTCATTCACCCGGTCTACCGCAAAGCGGTTGCGCCGGAGTTTTTGAAAGGGGATGAAGCGAGGCAATTACAGCAAGGGGAGTTTGCCAATTTGCTTAAAATTGTGCCCGACGGAACCGGTCGTCACAAACAGCTGATTGTAGAATTTGATGCAGATACCCGTGAATTCATCATTTCGGATTCCGCCAGGATACTGGCTCCGGATATGGTGAACGGCGAGTTTTTGATCCCTGCCCAGAAGGAGGCTTTTCGTAAAGGTAAAGAAGTACAACTGCCCGATCATACCCGGTTCGCTTATACGGCCATTGACCCGCAGGGGATCAGGGCGAACAAGCTCGCTTTGATTGCCTCAATCCTGATCGATGGTGGTTTAAGCTATGCCCTGTACAAGGGACTGAATGCTCTGTTCAATCAAAAACATGACGAGCAGGCAGAAAAGCTTAGCGCCGGTTATCATAATGCGTTAACCGATATGGAGGAGCAGGCAAGTTCATTAAATGTGGAAGCATTAACCGTTAACCGGATGTCTCGTTAATGAACGAATTGCTGACCAGGCTTGGGGTGCCCCCGGCACTGCAAGCCTGGTTTGACTGTGAAAAAGAGACCGTCTTTGATTATGGTGGTGCAAAGGAGATCTTTGCAGCGGGCTTTCATAAGGTACCTACTACGGTGAACCTGTGGCTGGGCGGGAACCGCTCCGCCTCAGAAGTGGTGATCACCCATTCTGTCATGGAAGCGATAGCCTTTCTGACTTTGCATGCTGGCCATTACCCCCGGCGGGATACCTTGTCGTTTATCGCAACGGGCAACCTGCCCGGCATGGCCCAGTTACAATGGATCAGGCAAAACTTCAAAAAGCGAAAATTCACACTCGTTTTCGGTAATGATCTGCTGGGTGCCCTAACAGATATTAAAGTGGCCGCCGGTTTGAAAGGGCAGGACACCAGGCTGCTGTTGACCGGGGATGATGTACGTATTCAAATGAAAACACAGATGCGCATCCTATCCGTTCCGCAGGTCAGCTTGTATGCTTTTGAAAAGGCTTTCGGGCTACGGATGGGCATACGGACCCGAAAACCGCCTGTCGCTTCCACATTTTTAGACCAGTTGAAATATGGGCAATCAGCTTAGCTTGTGCTGGTTCTCCCGTCTTTCAGAGAATCAGGTGATTTTAAAGGCTTAAAAATGCCTGACAAATATTTGCGCAGAACTAAAAAATTTAGTAAATTTAAGTACTAAACGTTATGAGAACATTCCTGCATCTGATCGCTACTTTTGTTGTTTCCACACTTGCCCTATGGGGTACCCTGGGTAAGGGAAACCCATGGCCGTGCTATGGCGTAGTCCTGGCCGTATGGGCATTGTTCTTTTGGCGCTACCATCGCCGGCTCAAACGGGATGCTTCTAAAAAACACTTCGAACAGGCGATGTTTCGCGATTATATGCGTGCACAGCCACGTAGCCGCTACCGTTAAGGCAAAGCCCCTGCGGCTCATTCAGCTCCAAAACCTCATCACGGCCTTCAATGACCTTAATCATCCTAGAGCTACCTCGTTCCTGAAGAACAACTTCCCGATGACTGCACCCTAAACCCGCAGCGGTAGAGTATTTTACCAGCTACGATCCTGCGGCCGGTATAGCGGAAAAGGCACTTTTGCATTGCGGGAAATCGGTTCGGGATATTTGCGGACATCGCCGCTGTCCTCGTTCGTTATGAACCGGGGTTAACGCTGCCCGATATGGTCAGGAAGATCGGAATTACCCTGTCTGCATTTAAAGGGAGGTATACACTAACAGAGTTTTGTCAGATAAGGGGTTTAAATATACGTTGCCTGATGAGATGACGCCCTAAAGACAATCCGTCTCCCCGTTTCTTACGTAATTTGTAAAGGCAGGCCACTAAGCCTGCTAATTGTGATAAGGTTTAGGTTGAAGCCTTCCTGCAGCGAGTGTGGGAAGGCTTTTTTATGTAAGGTTACTTCCAGATCAGAACCAAACCGGCTCCTGATCGTGAAAAGACCACAGCGTTGCCGTGATCACGGTGTATTAAATGTTGGTGTTGGTCTTCCCGTTATCCTGTTCCATTTCACTAATGATCGCACTCACATCACGGTCGGCACCCTGCAGTTTGTCTTTGCAGTAATTCACCAAAAATGCCGTACGCTTCAGCTTTTCAGCCAGCACATCTACCGGAACTTCCCCCTTCACCAGTGAGCTATGAATTTCGTCCAGTTCCTGGAACGCCTCATCATAGGTTAACTTCTCTTCCGTCATAATTTTTGATTTCGTCTACCGTCGCCTTAATTTCGCGATCCGCTAATATAATAGCTATTTCATTACCCTGCGCTAACTGATCACCCCGGCTAATGATCTTTCCTCCTTTTTTGATCAGGGCAAAACCCCTGTTGAGCAGGCGTTCCGGGGATATCAGTTCCAGTTCCGACTGGTAACGCGCCAGGCTTGTTCCCAGGTCTTCCAGGCAACCTTTGACCTGCTGTATAATCGCTGTGCGCTGCTGCATCAGATCCCGTTCGTGACCATACAAAACCAGCTGAGCGCGGCCGGTTATCCCGCTGCTTAACAGGCGAAGCCGGTGTTGTTGAGCCATCAGCAACGATTGACCGAGCCGCGTAATGCCCTGGCTCTTGTCCTGAAGCCGCCGTTTATGGTGGTTTAGATACGTTTCACAGATCATGCTGATCTCAAACTTCCTGGCTGATAATAAGTGGTGGTGCCGCGCCAGTAACTGCTGCGTTTTGATCAGGATGCTTTTTTCAAGCGAAAGCAATTCGTCTGCAAAAGCCCTGTTATGTGCCACCAGATATTCAGCAACCTTGGTCGGCGTTTTGAGTGCCGTATGGGCCATCAGATCCGCGATCGTCTCATTTTTCTGGTGACCGATGCCGGTCAGGACGGGTATAGGGAACCGGGCGATTGCCCGGGCAATACCATATTGCTCGAAGATCAGCAGGTCTGTTTGTGAACCGCCGCCCCGAATAAGCACGACCGCATCATAGCTGATCCCGGATTTATAGATGGTGATGAACTGGTCTACGATAGATTGTGCATTCGTTTCTCCCTGGACATAAGAATAATAGATATCTGCCTCAAAACGATATCCGAAGCCGTTATTGTCTAAGGTGTGCTGGAAATCTTCCAGGCCTGCAGAGACGGTTGAGGAAATGACCGCAATACGCTGAATGACCTTAGGTAAGGGGAGTCCCTGATTAAAAGTCACATAAAATCCGTCCTGTAACCGTACAAGCTCCGGGTTCTCTGCGACCAATCGGAGGAGCGTGTCTTTCCGCTGCTTTTCCAACACGCCCAGGGTGAAATTCGGATCCACATCCAACAGTGTGAGCTGTAAGCCGTAAACCGGATTGTAGGAGATGCTCACCAGGCTTAATACCTTTAGCCCGGTTGTAAAAGCCTGCCCGGTCACCGTTTTAAAAGCGCTGATCTTTTGAGCACCTTCCGCCCAGGCACGCGTAGGCAGTTTGGCAATGATGGCGATACCGGCTGCATCCTTCTCGATCAGGTCAAAATAATGCCGTCCATTTTTCTGGTTATGGTTAGCCACATCAGCGATTACCCAAAAAGACTGCTTTCCCAGCGCCTGATCCACGAGCTCCCTGACCAGCCCCGCAAGTTCTGATAAGGTGATGGGATTGTTGTCCGCTGAGCTCATAGGGGATAAAAATAGCTACATATTATACTTATCCCTAATTTTTTCCATAGAACATAGCCTGACCTCATCAATCCATACATTTAGCTGGTGCCATCACCAGCGCTCTGATTTTTGGAAATGGTTACTGGCCAGTTCAACTTACCACTTCGGAAGGAGCGAAAACTTCAATATTTACTAATTATTTTAGTAGTATTGCATTCATGGATGATCCTAATTTATTCGAGGTTGAGTTGAACGGCCGGATGGTAAACGTAAGCGTTCACCTGATCAAATCCGCTAAGATTTTTCATGTCGTTCAACCCGGAAGTAAACAGCCGTTAAATATTACTATTGCGGAGAACAAGGACGGCGAAAAGTTCTGGACATCGGTTCCCGAAGGACGCCAGGAAGAAGCGGAACTTGCAGGCAAGGTTATTGCTGCTTATATTCGTGAATACAGGAGGAACCAGTTATGTGCTACTACAACGGACAAAAAGTTACCCGCGCCGAATCTATTCGGTTAAAAGGCATAGAGAAAGCGATCAAGAGATATAACTTTCTGAACGTTGGCGTACATAATGGTTTCAATTACGCGCCCTGCGCGATTTTGATTCCCTCAGCTAACGGAAAGGACTTCGACATCGTACAGGCCGAATGGGGTTATGTACCCGGCTTTGTGAAGACCCGGACCGAAGCCAATATCTTTCGTGCTAAATATACCACACTCAATTTCAAGTCGGAAAACCTATTCGTGAAAGAAAATGGCGATCGCTCGATGTGGGCTGATGCGGCTAAGAACCGCCGTTGCCTCGTGTTATCAACCGGTATCGTAGAATCACGTCATGTCCCCAAAATTGGCAAGAAAGGGCAGGAGCTCAAGGAAATGATCAAATATCCCTACCAAATCAGTTTAAAAGGCCAGGAATATTTCTACTTGCCAGGGCTTTATAACGAGTGGCTGGATCCGGAAACCAGCCAATTCGTGATAACCGTAGCATTCGGTATTACGGATTCCAATCAGGTAATGTCGCAGATCCACAATTCCAAAAAACGCATGCCGGCCATTTTAACCGATGAACTGGCCTGGGAATGGCTCATGGAGAAACCAAGTGAAGAACGTCTCTCTCAGATTGCCAGGACACAGATCCCTTCCAGGCTGCTGGACTTTTGTACGGTTGACCGTAATTACCGGACGACGTTGGAAGCTACACCTTTGGATTATCCTGAACTGGCACCGATCGATACCGCTTTCATCGATACAGAAGAACTGAAATTTAATCATTGGCCTATGGAACTGGAGCAATTGTCCGATCAAAAGGAGGAAATGGTTCTGGCTGGAGAAACAATCCCAGCTTATTACCCGCCCAGGATAAACAAGCAGGGTGATCTGTTCAGTTAATTTATTTGAAATTTCTTCCTTTATGGAAATTGTCCTCAGGCTGCTGCGTCTTTAGCGGCTTATCCATTGGAATAAAAGGTGCGGCTTTTTCATCTGCCCTGGATAAGGTGAGCACCGGTTGCTGTTCATTGCGAACAGCGGTCAGATCGCCCAGTAGTTTGGTCACGTCAAATATTCTGCGCACGATGATATGCGTCACCTCCGTCCGTTCCACAACACCCTCGACCATCAACAGGCGCGCACGAAGGATCTCTTTACGATACTGATCAAAGATCTTGGGAAAAACCACCAGGTTGGTCGTCCCGGTCTCATCTTCCAGGGTGATAAAGCATACGCCCTTAGCCGTCCCTGGTCGTTGCCGGATCAGGATCAGTCCAGCCGTTTTAATTGTCGTTTTATTCTCGGCCTGTATAATTTCCTGTGCTGGAACTATGCGCAGCAGTTCAAGTGTATGCCGGATAAAGGTCAATGGGTGACCCTTGATCGAAAGACCAGTCGTTGCATAATCCTGCACCACCTGTTCGGAGAGCCTTAACTCGGGTAAACAGACCTCAGGCTCATGCAAGCTTTCAGACGGCTGCCCCTTCATTAATTGTACAGGCCGGTCATGCAGGGCGGTAACTTCCCAGAGTGCACGCCTGCGGTCCAGGTCCATCGAGCGGAAAGTATCGGCATTCGCCAGTATTTCCATAGTCGCTACGCTCACACCGGCATCACAAAGCTGGTGTGGTTCGGTATATGGCTTAACCCGGCAGGCGATCAGTTTTTCCATTTCCTCCTGGCGAATGCCGGTGATTTCCCGGAAGCCCCGGCGTATGGCAAAATATCGGCCTTGTTTAGTTTCCAACGTATTATCCCATTGCGATCGGTTCACATCGATCGGCAGCATTTTAACACCATGTTCCTCGGCATTCCGTACGATCTGTGCCGGCCGGTAGAATCCCATCGGCTGACTGTTCAGCAAGGCCGTAGCAAATACATCCGGGTAGTAGAATTTCAGCCAGCAGGATACATAGACGAGGAGCGCAAAACTGGCGGCATGGCTTTCCGGGAAACCGTAACTCCCGAATCCTTCCAGCTGCCTGAAAATACGGCGGGCATACTCCTCGCTGTAGCCGCGCGAGGTCATGCCGCTGATCAATTTGTGCTCGAACTTGCTGACCATGCCATTGAACTTAAAGGTCGCCATGGTACGGCGCAGCAGGTCAGCCTCGCCCGGCGTAAACCCGGCAGCCACTATAGCCAGTTCCATCGCCTGTTCCTGGAACAAAGGCACGCCCAGTGTCCGTTCCAAAATTGAACGGATCTCTTCGGATGGATATTCTACGGCTTCCTCACCATTCCTTCGCCGGATATAGGGGTGCACCATGTCGCCTTGGATCGGTCCCGGCCGGACAATAGCTACCTCGATCACCAAATCATAAAAACAGCTGGGCTTCATTCTGGGCAGCATGGACATTTGGGCTCTGCTCTCGATCTGAAAAACGCCGAGCGTATCGGCTTCTGTGATCATCTCGTAAACCTTCGGGTCATCCTGCGGGATGTTAGCCAGGGTAAGTGTTTCACCATAATGGCTCTTCACCAGGTCGAAAGCCTTGCGAATACAGGTGAGCATCCCTAAACCTAAAACATCCACTTTCATGAAACCAAGCGCATCGATATCATCTTTGTTCCATTCGATATTCGTGCGGTTCTCCATCCGGGCATGGAAGATCGGGCACAGGTCGCTAAGCTTGCCGTCGGTAATGACAAAGCCCCCGGTATGCTGGCCCAACTGCCTGGGGAAGCCGATCAGCTGCGAAGTCAGTTCGATTACTTTCAACAGGTGCGGGTCTTTGGGATTAAGGCCCAATTTACTGACCTGCTCAGCGGTTATTTCTTCATCAGAAAGCTCGCCGAAAGCATCGGATAGTGTTTTAGTAGTATCTACCGATAGTCCCATGGCACGGGAAACGTCATTGACCGCCCCTTTATAATGCAGCATAAAAACCGTCGGCAGGATTGCTGCGCGGTCGCGGCCAAAGCGGTTGTAAACATATTGGATCACCTCTTCGCGCCGCTCGTGTTCGAAGTCGACATCGATGTCCGGCGGTTCGTTGCGTTCTTTGGAAAGGAAGCGGGCAAATAACAGGTTAGATTTATCCGGGGCAACCGAGGTAATGCCCAGTACAAAACACACGGCGGAATTAGCGGCTGATCCACGGCCCTGGCAGAGGATCCCTTGTCCGCGTGCCCACGTCACATAATCTTCTACCGTGAGAAAATAGTCTGGAACATCCAGTTCTGCAATGATCTCCAGTTCATCTTCGATTGCTTTTTTGACCTTAGGTGGTACATTGTTCTCATAAAAGTTGTTAGCACCTTTCCAAGTCAGGTATTCCAGTTGCTGCTGAGGCGTGCGGCCTTCTGTCGTGAGTTCACTGGGGTATTTGTATTTCAGCGATTTCAGGTCGAATCGGCAGGCATCCGCAATAACCTGTGAATTAGCGATCGCTTCCGGATAGTTACGGAATAAACGCTCCATTTCCACTCGCTCTTTAAGATGCCGCTCGGCATTCTGGTGCAGTTTATAGCCAGCATTGAAAATGGTGCACTTCTCCCGGATGCAGGTCAGAATATCCTGCAGTTCACGCCTGGACACATCATGGTAATGCACATCGTTCGTCGCAACAAGTGGTACGCCCAGTTCCGCGAGTAAGAAAAGGCGCTTGGCATCATCACCGGTATAGTATTTGGTAGCGGCTATATACAGGTTAGGCAGGTACTGCTGGTAATCGCGTACATGCGTTTGAAAAACGAACTCGAATTCAAAGTCCTGTGTAAGCTTATCAGGCGGCATGATGATAAAATAGCTGCCTTCCGCGTGCTGGTAAACATCCTTTTTGGAGATAAAGCATTTTTCTTTTTCCGCACGTAGGTTGCCGAGCGTCAGTAAGGCTGAAAGCCGGCCATAGGCTTCCTTATCGGTGGGATAGGCCAGCAGGCTGGGGCCATCGAGCAGGTCCAGACGCACACCAGGGAGCAGCCGGATGTTGCGGTCTTTAGCCACCTGGTAAGCACGGACGACACCGGCAAAAGTATTGCGGTCGGTAATTCCGATGGCATCATAGCCCAGGTCGGCCGCCTGGTCGACGAGCTCCTCCGGATGGCTGCCGCCACGCCGGAAGCTGAAATTGCTGGTCAGCTGTAGTTCGACGTAGCTCATGCGAAAAAGCCATGTAAGTACCAGTGCTGATTATTCTCTGCGTTGTAGTGCCCGGAACGGAAAAGCCAGTAACGGCTTCCGGCCTCGTCTTCGACGATATAGTAATCCCGGTGCTCGCCCGGATCATCCCACCACTCGCGCTCAATGCGTTCAGGTCCATCGGCACCGACGATGAGATGTTGCTCTCCTTTCCAGATAAATAGTTTGGGCGCATAATCCGGTGTCAGGGCCATTGTCTCTATTGGTTCCGGCTGATCAAGTATTTGCATCGGCCGCGGTTTGTCCGTTCGCCATTCGCTTTCGGGTGCTTTTTTAATATCCGGATCAGGTTTCGGTGTGCGTTCCGGCCAGTAATGTTCGCCGGGCAGGTAACGTTGAATGTAAGCACTCCCGATCCGTCCCGCGACCCGGTCAAGCAGCTCCGCCACTTCTTCGTTATCTGCGCCACCCTTCAATGTCCAGATCTCACTTTGTTTGTCGCTCACAGGTTCTGTTTTGAGCGCATCCAGAACAAATAATTCAATACCCATTCCGGGGGCAACCGTGTCCATCTTGATGAAAAACAGTTTGAACAGGTGGGGCACCCGGTTACTGGAATGGTTGGTCCCGATCTTAATGTTACCGTTCTTCCCATCGATCCGGTACCAGGAGAACAAAACCGAACGCAGGCCAAGGCCTTCGCCATAAAGCCGTTTACATAATCTTTCGAGCAGGTCGTTCAATGCGATCTCGATGGCGGGCCTTGTCTTGATGGGTTCCAGGCAAGCCAGCTGTTCGGTATAAGGAACGGGTTCTTTGAGCGGGAACAAATATTCCGCTTCCTGGCCAAGTGCCTGTTTTAAACGCAAGACCATGTTCTTGCCAAAGCGGCGGCGCAATACCGAATCGGGCATGTAGATGAAACTGCTGATCTGGTGCAGACCCAGGTTGCGTAGTTTGATCAGCAGGTCAGCAGGCAACCGCAACGCGGAAGGGGGGAGAGGCATCAGTGCATTCCGGTGCGCACCTTCTGGTACAATGAGACCGGAGGTCGCAAAGCGGGCGACGCCCCAGGCGGAACCGATGGTATCGGCAATCGCGGGACGGATATGATAACCGGCCGCTTTCAACCGGGACACGATCTCCTGTAAATACGCTTTTTCGCCTCCTTTCAGATGGGTGCAGCCCGTCACATCCAGCAGTAAACCGTCCGGTGGATCCAGCTGGACGTATGGCGTATATCGCAAACACCATTCTGCCAGGCCGGTCAGCAATTTCAGGTTGCGACCTGGTATGCCGTCAAAGACCTGCAGGTCAGGGGCTATGATCCTTGCATCTGCCACGGTCATTCCTTCCGTGACCCCAAATTTTCGGGCTTCATCCGTTAACGCGGTGATAAGCATTCTGCCATGATCCGGTTCGGCAAAGACATAAGCCTTCCCTTTCAGCTCAGGCTGGCGGATCGCTTTCTGATCGGTAAGCAGACGCCGGAACCATATGGATGCAAAACGCTTAGGCATAACGGCGGGCCGGTTCAATGATTCGAGGTGCGATAATGGTCTGGAAACTTTGCTTTTTCCATTCGATGATCCAGTTACCAGGCTTGCCGTTCCGGACTTTTACCAGTTCTACCTGCCAGCGTGGATGCCCGACGCCGGGCATGCCGGTTCGGAGCTGGCTACGCACCGGGCTGATTTGCCAGCGCGTTATACAGGCGGTCGTGTTCACCTTCTTCACATCCTTTCTCAGCACGAAACCGGTCACATGGCTTTTCTCCACTGCCAACTGTAAACGCTGCGATTCCATAAAGCTCAGGTCTTTGGTTTCGCAGATCACCGTGGCCACTCCTTCACATTTCAAGGCCTCCTCAGTCACCCAAAGCACATCTTTCTGCAAAGGCACATCAATAAAAATTACCCGGTCAGGGTCAACACCAAACAGTTTGAGCGCAGGCGGATAGAGCCGCCGTGTATAACTGATCCACAAACAGGCACCGCCGCTGAGCAATAACTTCTGAACCAATCCCGCGATAAAACCGCCGGTAGCTGCCGTACTTTCCGGTTTGCTGCTGATAAACTCATGAATGGCACCGGTCGGGAATACACCATCGGGAAAAGCGGCCGCTACAGGGCCCAGCCCCAGGTCGTTGTCAGCGCCGGGCTTTGGTGGGCGGAAACCTTCCCAGCGGAGCATATCCTGCCGGAGCTTGCTGACGATCTCTTCTTTGGTTGCTTTCATGGTTGCCATTTTTAAAAGTCGAAATGCATCTGGTCAAATTTCAACGCACGGCTGCTATTGTATGCTTTGATTGTTGCTGCGATCGCGCCGACCTCTTCGGGGGTAAAAACTTCATCTTCATCGAAATCTGACAACTGTTCGGGGTAATGAATAGCTTCATACTGATTTTCCGCATCGGGGACAGTTACGGGCGTCGGCGGCTCCTCTTCCATGTTCATACAGATGACTGACCGCCGTTCACCGGCAACAATCTGATAACGCATAAAGCCTACTGTATCAGTCAATTGATCCAGCTGTTCGGCAGTGCCGATTACCTGACCTTCCTTAAATTCGAATTCTAAATTAAATGGTACCATGCCTGTCAGATTTTTGGAACCACAAATCTATGCTAATATTTTTAGTATTTTTATATGCTTTTTTACAATTTTTTCTCCACATTTGTTTTAATGAAAAGTAAGTTGTTCGAGGAGAAGACAGTAACTGCCAAAACAAGCGCTGAAAGATGGGTCCGCATTTTTCCGGATCAGGGCGACGGCTATCAGCTTTATGATGCTTTGCAGGAACGCGATGTCGGACGCATTTTGTTCGATGCTGATGGTAACTGGATCTATGATGGTACGGCACTAAACATTGATGAGCAGGAACACATAGCCGGATCAATCAGTGGAAATTATAAGGAAATGGATAATCTGATCAGAGGCCTCTATGAAAAAGAATATTGAATTGGAGCTGACTGCTGTTGAAAAACAACAACTGAAGGAACGCAAGATAAGCTTGAAAGCGCTGCGTGACTATGCACCGGATGAGATCTCGACGTTATTGAAGGCTTCGCCGGAACGTGCCCGAGAATTATCGGCGCTCGCTGAATTTCAGCGTATCCCGTCGCTTGGGATCGGTTTTGCGAAGGAACTGATTGCCCAGGGGTACTATGCACTGGAGCAATTGAAAGGCAAAGGTGCGGTTGAGTTATTCGATGCCTATGAAAAGCATTGCGGTTGCTGGGCTGATCCGTGTGTGGAAGATTCTTACCGGCTTTTGGTTCATTATATTGAGCATAAAGACGAAAGCAAACGCTGGTGGGATTTTACTAAAGAGCGAAAAGCTTACCGTGCAGAGTTTGGCTTTCCGGCAGACCGGCCGGTAATGGCCTGGTACGAAACGGATCAATACCCAAAAGCCAAAGCGCATTTGAAAAAGTAAAAAGATGGAACAACTAGCGTTATTTGCGGAAGCCGGGCAAAGTAAGGGATTGCCAACAAAATACCTGGAGTACATCCCGAAACTGATCGAGCCGTTCATCGGCCGGCAATTTCTGGAAAAATTCATTGAAGAGACACCCTGGAAACAACAGGTAAGAATGATGTATACCAAAGAAGTGGTCACGCCACGCCTGACCGCCTGGTACGGTGATCCGGATGCGTACGACTACCAGTCATTAAAGAAGACCATTCCTTTGAGGTGGACACGCGAACTGCTGATGATCAAAGAACTGGTCGAACCTATGGCCGGGGTTCAATTCAATAGTGTGCTGCTGAATTATTACCGGGACGGTAATGACTCAGTGGCCTGGCATAGCGATAAGGAAGAGATATTGGGCAGGAATCCAGTGATTGCATCGGTTTCCTTTGGTCAGGTACGGAGTTTTGACATACGTAACAAACACAACCATAAAGAACATTACTCAGTAAAGCTGGAACATGGTTCCTTTTTGTTAATGAAAGCGGGCTTACAGGAAAACTGGGAGCATCGGATCGCTAAATCCGCCAGGACGATGCAGGCAAGGGTGAACTTGACTTTTCGTGTTGTCAAATAATTCCTATTTTGCAATGATGATCACCCATTACGATTTCCTGAATATGAACGAAGCTGAGCAGTATGCAGCAGTCTGGAAAGGGACCTTTCTGGGTGACCGGAGGGAAGCCGGCCTTTGGATCCAGTGTTACAGCCTGGAAAATTTCTATGTGGAGGTTTATTATGACGCGAATGCAAATAGATTAGCGCGTATCCGTTCTTTCACCAAAATTGATCAGCTCGCGCCTTATCTTGGCCAGAGTAGTTAAGAACCTAATTCTCTATGAAGGACTACTTTAACTGATGAAAACTGACAAAGGCAATACCTAAGGTTTGAAATAGGCGAGCAATTGCTAATTTCTGAAAATGAATTGTTGATCAAGTTCGGTTTGGGCACAGTTAGATCAAAAGCTACCAGGCATCGGTCAGCCCGATAGCTTTTAATTTGAAATAATAGTTGGGACTTTACTTGCTGCTTTAGGTGGTTACTTAACAATCAATAATGCCGGATCGGTAATAATGATCTCCGGCTTGCCTTTATAATCGATGACCTGACCGGTGATCGTCACCTCTTTACCCTCAATGCTGCTACCTAATGCCTTGGCCTCTCCCTTTAGCGCCAACGTGAGTAACTGGTTGGGATAGGCTGCACCTAAATTGACCAAAACCATACTGCCGATATCCCGACTGCTGAACGCCTTGCCGCTAACGGTTACAGTCTTGCCTGTATAATTTTTGACTTCCTCCAGTTTGACGGTTGTCGTTATAGCTGTTACAGCCGGGGTAGGAGGGGCAGGAGCTTTAACGGCAGTTATTTTCTGACCGGCCAAAACCCGGTTCAGTTCCCCAGCCAGGCGGATACCAGCCTGGTCAATCCGCTTGCGGATCACCGGTATATATTTCTGGTAATAGATCTCGTCAATGTTTTGGCCCGGTTTGGCATTCGCATATAGTTCAGTGGTGATCTGGTAGCTTTCCCACAGCCATTCGATCGGGCTGTCCGCTTCCCATTTTTTAATCTCAGCCGGTGTGGCCGTATCATAAGTCTTCACGATCTCTTCCTGACTTAATCCTTCGTGGTCGATCAGTTTACTATCCCACAAGCTGTGCAGATTAGTTCCTTTATTGTCAAAGCGCAGCTGGATCGTGTTGCCACCCTTGTCTTCCTTCCGGCTCACGTGCATCGGCTGATGCGCATCACCAACTAAATGGATGAGGTATTTTAACGCCTCATTCTTAGCATCCGCAGACGCGTTCACATCTTTTAACGTCGATTCCATTTTGAGTATGGCGGAATACACGTTGTTATCGCTTTCCTGTACCGCTTTGACAAAGGCGTCCCGCGAAAGGCCTAGCGGTAAGTTAATATAGTGCCAGGGTGCTGTTTTGGGATCACGGTTTTCATCGGCCCAGGTACTTACTCCTTCCATCTGTTCCCCCTTCAGGTAAGCCGAAACGGTATAAGCAATGTTGGAAGTCAGATGGTGTTGTGCAATGGTGGCTACAGCGCGGTGCCCTTTAAATCCCCAAGAGACCAAACCTAAAGCGGCCAAAAGGATGCCGCCGGATAAAAATGAATATTTTCTCATAAGCTAATTATGCTGCAAGATGGTAAACGTTTGTGAATTCACCATGAATTTTAAGGGGGGAAATGCGAACTCTCAGCGCTCCAAATTGTTAATCTTTTTATGGCAAGAATATTCATTACCGGCTCAGCCGACGGACTAGGACAGATGGCAGCCAAAATACTGGTAGGGCAGGGCCATGGGGTCGTGCTGCACGCCCGCAATGAAAAACGTGGCCGGGAAGCGATGGCGGCAGTTCCAGGAGCAGAAACGGTATTAAGTGCAGACCTGTCAGTCATCGCGGAAATGAAAAAGCTTGCTGGAGACGTCAATGCATTAGGCGCATTTGATGCGGTCATACATAATGCTGCCTTGGGCTACCAAGAGCAGGGACGTGGCAATACACCGGACGGTCTGCCATCCGTCTTTGCAGTGAACAGCCTGGCGCCTTATGTCCTGACCTGCCTCATCAAACAGCCACAACGGCTGGTGTATATGAGTTCCGGTCTGCATACGCAAGGAGATGTCAGTCTCAAGGACCTAACTTGGAAAGAGCGCAGGTGGAGCGGGTATGCGGCTTATGCCGATTCTAAATTGCATGACCTGATCCTATCGCTGGCTGTTGCCCGCCATTGGCCTGATGTCTTGTCTAACGCGGTTGAACCCGGCTGGGTAGCCACCAAGATGGGTGGACCCAATGCCCCTGATAACTTACAAAAAGGTGCCGAGACACAATCCTGGCTGGCAGTTAGTGAAGATGTTGCCACAAAAGTGAGTGGAAGGTATTTTTATCATCAGCGGGAAAAGAATTTTTTAAGTGGTGCGTCAGATGAAGGAACCCAGGAGCGCTTTCTCAAAGGCTGCGAAGACATTAGCGGAATCAATTTCGCAATCAAATCAAAATAAACATTACAATGGACAGTAAACAAAACATTGGAAGCCCGGACCGGGACAGGATCAACATCATGAAAATTACGAGGTTGAGTATTGGATCCAGCAGCTCGGTGTAAGCGAAGAAGAATTAGTTGCGGCTGTTAACACGGTAGGTACGTCCGCCGATGCGGTACGTGAGCATTTAAAAAAGTAAACTAGACGATTCTGGAGGGATGTAATAATTAACGGAGCTTCTCCGAAACCTAAAAACCGAAAGAAGCAAGAGTAAACATCCTCAGACTAACTGTTGTTAAACAACATGATGCCTCCGGTCTGTATGATAATTTCCGCCAGTAGGTGTATAGCGTGCTAATTGATTATCAATTTCAGGAAAGTTAATTGAAGAGTGGCTTCAAAAAATTTCATTCTTGAATTTACCTTCAAACTTAGGCTGCCTTTTCCCGTTTAAAATCCATGGCTAAATCTGATACGGAATTTACAGGGTTTGTGAAAGTACGCGGCGCACGTGAGCACAACCTCAAAAATGTAAACCTGGACATTCCGCGCAATGCATTGGTGGTATTTACAGGCATTTCCGGTTCAGGGAAATCCTCGCTGGCTTTCGGTACCTTATACGCAGAGGCGCAGCGGCGCTACCTGGAATCGGTTTCGCCCTATGCCCGGCGTTTGTTCAATCAAATGGCCATCCCGGAAGTGGATGAAATTGAAGGTCTGCCGCCGGCGGTGGCCTTACAGCAGCAACGAGGCGCGGTAAGCACCCGCTCCTCTGTGGGCAGCGTAACCACCTTGTCTAATTTATTGCGCATGCTTTATTCCCGTGCCGGCGATTACCCCAAGGGACAAGGCATCATTTACGCCGAATCTTTCTCACCCAACACGCCCGAAGGTGCCTGTACAGAATGCCATGGTTTAGGCCGCGTTTACGAGATCACGGAAAAAACGATGGTTCCCGATGATACGCTTACTATCCGTGAAAAAGCGATCGCTGCATGGCCATCGGCCTGGCAAGGGCAAAACCAGCGCGATATATTGACCACAATGGGTTACAACATTGATGTGCCCTGGAAAGACTTGCCTAAAAAAGACAGGGACTGGATCTTATTCACCGAAGAACAGCCTGTGGTACCGGTCTATTCGGGCTATTCGCACGAGGAAATTAAAAATTTTATCAAGAACAAACGCCAGCCCGATTATATGGGCACCTTTACCGGTGCGCGCCGCTATGTGCGGCATACGTTTGCCAACTCTCAAAGCGCATTAATGAAAAAGCGCGTTTCACAATATATGATCAGCAGCGAATGCCCGCTCTGTAAAGGTAAGCGCCTCCGGCAGGAATCTTTGTCGGTAAAGTTTGCGGGTTATGATATTGCCGAATTGTCCCGGCTTGCACTGAATAAGCTGGCAACGATATTTGCACCCTATGCCACCGGCGAAGCAACTGCATTAAAAAAGATAGAAACGGCTTACCCCGAAAAAGTTGAGGTAGCCAAGCGCATAGCCGAAGACTTTGTTGCACGGTTGCAGGTTATGCTGGATTTGGGCTTAGGATACCTCACCGTTGAAAGAAGCACGCCAACCTTATCTCCCGGCGAACTACAGCGCCTGCGGCTGGCTACACAAGTCCGCTCTAACCTGTTTGGGGTGGTCTATGTGTTGGACGAGCCCTCGGCAGGCTTGCATCCGGCGGATACCGAGGCGCTATTGCGGGCACTGGATAAATTGAAAGCTGCAGGCAATTCCTTATTTGTGGTAGAGCACGAAATAGATGTGATTCGCCATGCCGACTGGATTGTGGATGTTGGTCCGGCTGCAGGTGAAAAAGGAGGGCATATCTTGTACAGTGGTTTACCGGAAGGCTTGCGCAACATAAAGGAATCATTAACCCGCCAATATGTTTACGATAATGTGGTTAGCAATAGTAACGAACCAAGAACACCTAAAGACTGGTTGAAGCTGGAAGGGATTACCCGGAATAATCTTTCAGAGTTAACCGCATCCTTTCCGTTAGGTGTGTTAACCAGTGTGACCGGTGTATCAGGTTCCGGTAAAAGTAGTCTGGTTAGCCAGGTACTGGTGGAACTGGCAGCAGAACAGTTAGGGTTACAAGTCGATATTACTGCTGATAAGGATGAGGACCCGCTGGAGCAATCGGAAGTGCAGACGCTGGGCGGTAAGATCGTTAGCGGAATGAAAAGCATTAAACGACTGGTGGTGGTAGATCAAAAACCTATTGGCCGCACACCGCGTTCAAACCTGGCCACTTATACAGGTTTGTTCGACCATGTACGCAAGCTGTTCGCAGCTACGCAGATGGCCAAAACCCGTAAGTTTGACGCCGGACAATTTTCTTTTAACGTGGCAAAAGGCCGCTGCCCGCATTGTGAAGGAGAAGGGATGGTTATGGTGGAACTGCTGTTCTTACCAAGTGTTTACACGCCTTGTCCAACTTGCGGTGGTACCCGTTACAATCCCAAAACATTGGAGGTGCGGTATAAGGATAAGAACATTGCAGAGGTATTGGGGCTCACGGTTGATGAGGCAGCCAGCTTTTTTGATGAGGAACCGGCTATTAGCCGTGCTTTGGAAGTGGTGCGCGAGGTAGGTTTAGGGTATTTGCGGCTGGGACAGCCCGCTACCGAACTAAGCGGCGGCGAGGCGCAGCGTATTAAGCTGGCGACCGAATTGCAACGTGCCCAAAACGGCCAAACGCTTTACATATTGGACGAGCCTACCACCGGTCTACACCCGTCCGACGTGGAGCGTTTGCTCCTTCAACTAAACCGGCTGGTTGATGCCGGAAATACGGTAATATTGGTTGAACACGATATGGACGTCATCGCTGCCAGCGACTGGGTAATCGACATCGGGCCGGGAGCGGGGGAAGCTGGCGGTAATATCGTTGCAGAAGGAATACCTGCAGACATCGTTAAAAGTAAACATAGCAGGACGGCACCTTATCTTGCTAAACACTTATGAAAATCATAGTAAGAATACTTATGTTAAAAAACCATGGAAATTCCTTCACACGGAAGGAGGTAGAACCTTTACATGTAAAACACTAGTCTAAAAAGGGGTGACCAACAAATTCGCCTTTTTGTGCGGCAACCTCATTGCCCCAACCCAAAATTGCATCAAGTAGGGGTCTGCAGGACTTACCAAAGTCGGTTAAGCTGTACACCACCTTGATCGGCGGCTTGTCGCCATATACCTGTCTGGAAATTAAACCATCTTCCTCCAATTGCTTCAATTGCAAACTGAGTGTGCGTTCAGTAACGCTACGCATTTCCCGGTTAAGCTCACTATAGCGTTTATTGGCATCTTTTAAGTGGTAAAGAATAACCGCTTTCCACTTACCGCCAATGAGGTCCATAGCAACACTCACGGTACAGGGATACACTTTTTGGTTGACTTTTATAAAATCATTTTGACATTCTATGCGCATAGCTATGTTTAATCAAGCTATCCAAATGGATAGTTATTGCAAATATATCAAGCTATCAATACGTTTGCAACTATACTTTTTATAGTTCAATTATATAGATAAATCAAACATGGTACATGACATCAATAAACTGAAGGATAGCACACAAAATGACAAACCACTTATTACAATCGTCGGCGTATTAGGCAAGCAGGGGCAAAGCGCTGCGCGTACGTTATTACAAAGCGGACGTTATCGCGTTCGCGGTATTACTCGCCGGCTTGATTCACCAGAGGCGCGTAATTTTGTGGAACAAGGCGCTGAATTGGTGAACTTACCATTGGATTTAGGGTACCATAAAGATTACGTAGAAGCATTCCGTGGCTCACACGGCGTTTTTTTGATGACGCCGGGCATTGCCCCGCCACTCTTGTACGAGACGGAACTAGGTAGGCAGCTTGCGGATGCCGCAGTTGAAGCGGGAGTACAATACCTTGTATTCAGCAGCTTGGAAAACGTCGACGAAATTACTGGTGGGAAGAAGTTTGCACCTCATTTTACAGATAAGGCGCGGATCGAACAATACATCCGTACACTTCCCATCAAAAGTTCGTTTATCTATATGGCCTTCTTTTACACAAATTTGCTGGAGTTTTATACGCCTAAAATGGAAGGTGATACGCTGGTATTTCCAATTTATTTACCAAAGGATTTTCGTGCCCCATTTGTTGATCCTCTTACCGCTACCGGGCCGGCAGTGCTGGAGATATTTTCCCATCCAGATCAGTATGCAGGTAAAGCCTTGCCGGTCATCGGCGAGATGATCTCGCCTCAGGAAATGGTCGATACTTTCGTTCGGGTCACCGGCAAAAAAGCGGTATACAGTTCCGCATACACACGGGAAGATTTCCTTCTTCATTTCCCAGATTTTAGCTCGAATGACTTATTAGTACAAGAGATTTTGGGTATGGCCGAGTACGCTGTTGAGTATGGTTACTTTAAAAAGGATCGTAACCTGTTTTGGAGCCGTCAGATAAACCCGGGTAGCCTGAGCTGGGAACAATTCCTTCGCACCACAGGCTGGCAGGGACAAAAGCTTACTTATTAAGCTAACAAAATAAGAAGCCTTTATAGTATTGTAAAGGCTTCTTATTTGCTTATCTAAACAAGGCTCCGCTAATTAGGAATTACTCTTTTTGCTTTCAGTTCATCGAATAGGCCATAAAACATTTGCTCGGTATCAATAAACTCATGAAAGCCTAACCGCCGAGCTTTCGTTCCATCGGCAAAGAAATCATAATCCCAACTGAAAACTGCATCACCGAATGGCCAGGAGGAAAGCTCTTGATAGGTATGCTGTGCTAATCCGTATTGCTCCTGTATGCTTTTCCATAAAGGTTCCTTGTCGGCCATTACAGTTGTTAAAGACATAGACAAGGGCGCTGCGGTTTCCATCCCGAAATAGCTGGCTATCTTAGGCCACAAGTCGTTCCATCGGAACAAGTCACCATTCGTAATATTGAAGGCCTGGTTAGCACATTGCTCGTTTGTAGCCGCCCAGATGGTTGCTTTGGCCAGTAAGCCCGCGTCCGTCATTTCGAGTAATTTATCATATGCACCCGGTTTGCCGGGGAAACGCAAAGGCAAGCCGAGTTCTTTGGACATCGACGCATAAATGGCGATCACCATAACCAGGTTCATCGGGTTACCCAACGCCGTACCGGCAACAACCGACGGGCGGATAGCAGACCAGTTCCATGCTTTACCTTTTTGCCGCTTTTCCAGAAAGTCCTGTTGGTCAACATTAAACTCCGGCGGCATATGACCTCCATCACTTTCCTTAGCAGGCGTTTTAAACGGACCAAGATGCGCACCATATACCTTGTAGCCCTGCATTAAACTGATATGCTGAAGTTTTGGAGCGATAGGTTCAATCGTTTCCACCACATTGACCAGCATTGCCAGGTTCGGCGGCACCAGTTCGGCCCAGGTCGGCCGGTCCTGGTACGCAGCATAAAAAATATGGGTGACGGCTGTAAGCGATTGCAGTTGTGACCGGCAACTTTCAGGATTGAGCACGTCAACTGCAATATACCTGACTGCATCTGTGTTTTGGCCACCTCGGCGCGACAGCCCGATAATATCCCAGCCGGGTAAGGATGAAAGATAATGAATAAGATTAGTGCCAATGACACCATTGGCACCCACTACGAGCGCGGTGTTAACGGTTGTTGTGTTCATGGGAATGTATTTAATTAATTTCGTAAAGCGTTGATCAAGATCAACAGGAGCAAAGTTGAGCTATAGCCAGGCGGATTTTCTGTAAAACAACACTATATAGTTGTATATTTCCGACATGAAGCGTTACAAACAGTTTCAGCCTTTGGCGATCTCGGAATTTGAGGCAGCTGTCTGGCAGCATCCGGTTCATAAACACAATCATTTTGAGCTCATCATGATCCGGCAGGGAAGCGGTGTACACCATATCAACGGGAATGAGATTACTTATAATGGCTCAGCAATTTTCCTGGTAGGCCCTGATGAGGAACATTTCTTTGAAATCGCGGAGCGTACCCAATTTATATTTATAAAATTCACAGATGCCTATATCCATCAGGTCAACTCCGGTTCGTCCTTTGGTTTGCAGCAACTGGAATATTTGATTAAAAGCCGGGAAACACATTTAGCCGGTTTTCATTTAAACGAAGCCGATCAGCTCACTGCTGAATCGGTCATTAATGTAATACTATCTTTAAAACAAGACCTCCTTTCCAACGAGCAATTGATCTGGCTTCAGGTACTGGCGCTGGCCGCATTGTTACAACGCAACATGCCGGAGTTAAAGGTAGCAGCACATCGCAGCAAAGACATGCAAGCCGTTTTTTGTTATGTGCATAAACATATTTATAACCCCGCCAAGCTTAAGTCCCGGGTTATGGCATCGCATTTCAATACGACACCAGACTATATTGGGCCCTATTTTAAAAGAAATACAGGCATTACACTGAGGGATTACATAAGTAACTATCGCAAAAAGATTATTCACCAAAGGCTGGATAGCGGTAATTATAGCCTTAAACAGATCGCCGCTGAGTTCGGGTTAACCGACGCAAGCCATGTAAGTAAAATCATACAGTGAATCTCCTCTAATAATACCTACACGACATGTACACCAATTTTAACCTACTTGCCGAACTGAATGAGACCGCAAATCAGGAGATTCAACGTTACCTTAAACTGAAGAAGTTCAAAAAAGGCGAGTACTTGCTCAAAAAGGGTCAAGTATGCCGTTATATTTTTTTTATTCAAGAAGGTCTTGTCAAAATTTGTTTCACAAATGAGACGAGGGAATTCATTATGCGTTTCTTTGCCGAAAACGGCATTGTAACGGTTATTGACAGCTATTTTAAGCAGTCACCTTCGGCTTATGATGTACTCGCACTTGAGCAAACTACCGTTGCCTGCATATCCAAAACAGATTTGGACAGGCTTTGCAATGAAAATCACAGCGCCGAACGCGCTTTACGAAAATTAGTCACGCAAGCTTCCATGAATATGATGGAGCGCGTCAGCGAGATGCTGGAAGAAAATGCAGGGGAACGGTACGCTCACTTTTTAGCATTGAACGGCCAGTTAGTTAACCGAATAAGCTTAGGTGATCTGGCCAGCTATCTGGGGATTACACAGGTATCACTGAGCCGTATCAGAGCTAAAAAGTGATTATTTATCATTTGTTAAAAATTACATCATCTATTGTTTGAAGATTTGCAGCTCATCTTCAAATTATGCCCCCATCAAAACTCAGTCGTACATTCAGCTTAATTATAGCCGCATTGTTCTGCACTTTGTCACCAATAATCGGTTACCAGAAAATCGGATGGCCACCCGTCATCATTGTCGGGGGATCCGCCATTACCGCCTTTATTTTCTGGTATTTTACTTACCTGCACAATCCTGTTAGACCCTCCCTGATCTTACCGCTTTTTATATTTACCGTTGCCGCGTTGCAAATTCATATTACCGAAGAATACTTAACCGGCTTCGGCCCGGCCATGAGCCGCTTGTTTGCCATTCCATGGAGCGAGCGCAGTTTCCTGATGATCTTTGCCCTTGTAGGCCCTGCTTTATATACCCTGACCACGTATGGCCTTTATAGGCAAATACCGCTTGCGGGCTTTGTTGCCTGGTTTATTTTTATTGGTCCCGGTATAGCCGAATTCACGCATTTTATTTTTCCGTTGATTCGCCCCGGTATCGACCCGGCAATAGCCAGCACTATTAGTCAGGACATCAAAGGAACGATGATTGAGAACATGCCAAATTACTATTACAAGACAACAGGGCGGTTTTATTTTGCAGGCATGTATACGGCCATCCTGCCTATGATACCGGGTAGCTATGCAATTTATCGCCTCACAAAAGAACACTGTCGAAAGTCTATTGATCAAATCACAAGTCAGTAATATTGTCTAGTATGAAGTCGGAATTTCTTGACCACTTCTGCACCTGTTTAAAAGTACGAAGAGTTATTAAAGGATTTTCCTTCATTGGTAGGCATAATTAGATCTAAATAACATAACTTGATACATTTAAAAGTTGTGTCATTAAGATAACAAGACGTTGTTTACTATGTTCCTATCTTCGTAAATGCAACTCTTCGGTACAACACTAGCAAATGAAGTAACTGCCCATAGCCAGCGAAGGAATCTGCCGGCTGAAACGGTATTGGTACAATCAAACAGTTACATCCGCTCGTTGCCTATTGTCCTGTCTGGCAGTATTCGTGTCATTCGCGAGGATGAAGACGGTAAAGAGATCCTGCTTTATTATATTAAACCCGGTGAAAGCTGCATTATGTCTTTTCTGGCCGGTATACATGACGATACGAGCAAAGTCCGGGCAGTTGTAGAAGAAGATGCCGAGGTCCTGATGCTGCCTATTGTCAAAGCCAATGAATGGGTCAAGCAATATCCTGAATGGGCTGATTTCATATTTAAACTCTATCACCGGCGTTTTGAAGAACTTTTGTCTGTCATCAATGCCGTAGCTTTCCAAAAGCTGGATGACCGGATCGTCGAACTGCTGAAAAAGAAGTCGGCCATTTATGGTTCAAAGGACATCACGATCACCCATCAGCAATTAGCCGAGGAATTGGGTACGACCCGGGAAGTGATCTCCCGCTTGCTAAAGCAGATGGAAAAACGGCAAATGGTCACCTTATCCAGAAATAAAGTGAGCCTTATTTCCGCTCTGTAACATAAGTCACCGTTTAACGGTTGTTAACCAGCCTACCTTTGTTTCACAATCTTAAACAACGTGGAACTAATAGGATATTCAGCATCAGTTTTAATCGGACTTTCTCTGGGTTTGATCGGCGGCGGCGGCTCGATTCTCACCGTACCCATACTGGTCTACCTCTTCGGGATGGACGCATTGGTGGCTGGCAGTTATTCTCTATTTATAGTTGGTATCACCAGTTTGACAGGCACATTTAGCCACTATCGCAAAGGCAACGTTGACTTGACGATCACCCTGATTTTTGGCCTGCCCTCCCTGATCGCTGTATTTATCATGCGAAAGTGGGTCATGCCGGCCATACCACAGCATTTGTTCCATGTTGGGTCCTTCGAACTTTCAAAACCGGTGTTGCTAATGCTCACTTTTGGTGCACTGATGCTGACCGCCTCCTATTCGATGATCAAGGGCAGACCTGAGCAGTTCCATACACAGAAAAAAGAGCCTGGTTATGCCAAGCTCATCCTGCAAAGCTTACTTGTTGGCTTGATAACCGGTTTTGTAGGTGTTGGCGGCGGCTTTCTGATCATTCCGTCACTGGTGTTTCTGGCCGGGCTAAGTATGAAAAAGGCGGTCGGTACGTCACTATCTATCATGACGATCAGCTCCCTTTCGGGCTTCCTTGGTGATCTGACCAGGCAAAGCGGGCTGAATTACCACTTTCTGAGTAAATTTTCAGCGTTCGCTATCGCAGGTATCCTTGTGGGAACCTATCTCAGCAGGTACCTCGCCAATGAGAAATTGAAGCCTGCTTTCGGCTGGTTCGTTTTAGGTATGGGTACCTTTATTTTGATCACCACTATCCTCAAATTAAATCAAATAAATATATGATCGAATACATTCAACAACCCTGGCCCTGGTATATCGCAGGGCCGCTGATCGGCCTGGTCGTACCGGCCTTGCTCTTGTTGGGTAACAAAACCTTTGGTATTTCTTCCTCACTCCGGCACATTTGTGCCGCCTGCCTGCCTGCAGGGATACCCTTTTTCAATTATGACTGGAAGAAAGAAAGCTGGAACTTGTTTTTTATGGCCGGCATTATCCTGGGCGGATTTGTGGCCACTTACTACTTATCCAGTCCCGGGCCGGTAGCCATTAACCCGAAAACCGCAGCCTTGCTGCAGGCCCATGGCGTAAGAGATTTCAGTGGAATGCTGCCAAAGGACATCTTTAGTTTCAGTCAACTCCTCACGCTGCGGGGATTCATTTTTACGGTCCTGGGCGGCTTTCTGGTGGGCTTTGGCACCCGATACGCAGGTGGCTGCACCTCAGGACACGCCATCATGGGCATTTCTTCCCTGCAGTGGCCGTCACTGGTAGCTACGTGCTGCTTTATGCTTGGCGGCTTTTTAATGACCTGGTTTATTCTACCTTACCTGCTTCTCCTATAACTATGAGAAATTTGAAATATCTGCTTCCCGGGCTGCTGTTCGGCGTCATCCTGGTCAAGTCTCAGGTGCTATCCTGGTTCCGCATTCAGGAAATGTTTCGTCTTCAGTCCTTTCATATGTATGGCATTATCGGAAGTGCCATTGCTGTCGGTATGATCTCTGTTTTGTTAATTAAGCGTTTACACCTGAAAACCATTCAGGGAGAAGCAATCGTTATTCCGGACAAAAAGTTCCACTGGGGAAATGTATATGGTGGACTAATCTTCGGTTTTGGCTGGGCCGTTACCGGCGCTTGCCCGGGGCCGATCTTCGCACAGATTAGCAGCGGCTATCTGGTCACGATCGTAACCCTGCTAAGTGCCCTTGCAGGCACCTGGTTATACGGAAAGCTCCGTGAAAAGCTCCCGCATTGATCAGGTAAGCCACTTGACACACCAACTCCCAAATGCAATAGCACTCATTAAAATAATCCAATGAAAATCGAACAGTTTGTTGATGAAAATCTATCCCAGTTTTCGTACGCTATTCTAAGCGAATGGGGAAGTAGCATGATATTGATTGATCCTGCCCGGGACATTAAGCCATACCTCGACTATGCGGCCAAACAGCATGCGCAAATTACTGGCATCATTGAGACGCATCCCCATGCCGACTTTGTAAGCGGTCACCTGGAACTGCACCAAACTACCGGGGCGACGATTTACAGCTCAAAGTTGGTCAAAGCCGCTTACCCGCATCAGACATTTGATGATGGTGATGTTATTACCCTGGGAAAGGTCAGGCTCAAGGCCTGGAATACGCCGGGGCACTCGCCGGACAGTATTTCTGTAGTCGTAGAACATGAAGGAAAAAATGTAGCCGTTTTTACAGGTGACACCTTATTTATTGGTGACTGCGGCCGGCCTGATCTTAGGGAGACCACCGGAACGTTGACTGTAAAAAGAGAAGAACTGGCAGCTGCGATGTACCGGTCACTGCGCAGACTGGCTACTCTGAATGATGAGGTACTCGTATACGCGGCACATGGCGCAGGTACTTTATGCGGCAAGTCGTTGAGTGATGCTACCGAAAGTACAATAGGTGCTGAAAAATCAGCTAACTGGTCTCTGCAGGAAATGGCGGAAGATCGATTTATACAAGCGCTGCTGGAAGACCAGCCGTTTATTCCTAAGTATTTTCCCTACGATGTAGATCTTAACAAACAGGGTGCAGAAGCATTCATGGCAGCTATAGCGACTGTTCCTCAGGAAAAGCCGCACCGACTGAATGCCAATATGGCCATCGTGGATACGCGGCCGCAACAGCAATTCAAGCAAGGGCATCTGCCGGGTGCACTTAATATTCAAAACGGGGCGAAGTTTGAAACATGGCTGGGCAGCATTATTGCTCCGGGGGAGCCATTTTATCTGCTGGCAGAAAATGAACAGGTTTTGAGGGATTTAATCCGCCGCACAGCCAAAATAGGTTATGAGAAATTTATTGGCGGTGCTTTCGTTTCTGACGGGGGAAGCGAATTCACGGGCAACTTTGATGTAGAAAACTTCAGTGCACATAAGGGTGATTATACAATTGTTGATATGCGAAATAGCACCGAGGTGAGAGAACATCCTTTATTTGAAAACGCTTTGACTATTCCCTTGCCGGAGTTGCGGGAAAGGGTAGCAGAAATTCCGACCAACAAATCTGTGGTCGTACACTGCGCTGGTGGTTACCGTAGTGCGGCTGGCAGTAGCATCCTGCAAAAGGCATTGTCTGGCAAGGTAAAGGTGCTGGATATGGGCGAAGCGGTAAGCTTATTTCTTTAGCCTACAACTTCATTACTTATTTAAACAGGAACCTTTCAATTGCTTACTAAAGGGCTGCCCTTTAATTAAGATCGGTTACCATGCTAATTGAAGTGCCACTAGTTCGATAACACAATTATAAGAGTTTAAAGGTTGAAATTATTTCAATTACTTCCTCAACTTAATTTAAATTATTCCGGTTAGTTTTGCGGTATGCTTGATTTCCGTCTTCGGGTTTTTTACACTGTTGCTAAAAGGCTTAACTTTACTAAGGCGTCTGCAGAATTGTATATCAGCCAGCCGGCTGTAACTAAACACATCCAGGAGCTAGAAACGCACTTCAAAACTACACTGTTTGAGCGAAGCGGCAATAGAAAGATTAGCCTGACACCGGCTGGTACCTTGCTTTTACGATATACGGAGCAGCTTAGCGGTACTTACAATGAATTGGATTTTGACATGCATCAACTGGTAAAGCAGCATGCAGGCATCCTGCGCATTGGCGGCAGCAATACCGTAGCGCAGTATGTAATTCCTCCGGTACTGGCACAGTTTCGCAAAAAGTTTAAAGAAGTGCAGATCAAGCTGATCTCCGGCAATACAGAGCAAATAGAAGAGGCTTTGCTCGCAAAGGAGATCGACTTGGGCATTGTAGAAGGTATACACCGCAACCCGCAGATCGGCTACCAGGAATTTTTAAAGGATGAACTGGTACTGGTATGCCGTGCTGACAATAGTTTAGTCAAAAAGGACACCATCAAACCCGACGAACTAAAATCGTTACCGATGCTGCTTCGCGAACCGGGATCAGGTACGCTGGATGTCATTGCCCACGCACTCAAACCATTGCACCTTAAGCTTTCTGACCTCCAGCCGGAAATGCAGCTGGGCGGCACGGAAAGCATCAAATCGTATCTGCAAAGCAGCAATTGTTTTGCGTTCCTGTCGGTACAATCGATCATCAACGAACTAAAAACGGGCTCTCTTAAAATTATCGACGTGAAAGACTTGTCAATGGTGCGGCCATTCTATTTTATTCAGCCTCATGGCCAGCCAACTTCGCTGGTGGAACTTTTCATACGCTTTGCGCTGGCTTACCGCCCCCAATAGAGAGGTACAAAATCCATAACTTAAAGTTATCAATCATTCAAATTGATGATGAAAATTGACCGGCGTTCTGATAGACCTTTGGATATCAAAAGAAACGTATGGCAACTTCAAACTATCCATTTACCCATCAAGGACAAGGTTTATTATTACAGGTCAGTGAACCGTCACGCAAAATTATCTTCATGGCATGCATCGCCCTGTGCCTTTCCCCACTGGTGAGTCCTGCCATTGCTTTACTTATGGGACTTATCATTGCGCAGTGTACGGGACATCCTTACCTGCATTTGAACCATAAAGCAACGCATATTTTGCTCCAATTTTCGGTCGTAGGGCTGGGCTTCGGCATGAATGTACACAGTGCCCTGCAAGCAGGTAAAGAAGGTATCCTCTTCACGGTCGCATCCATTTCTTGTACTTTGATATCCGGTTATCTGATGGGCAAGTGGCTCGGTATTGAAAAGAAAACTTCTTATTTAATTTCTGCCGGAACAGCTATCTGCGGGGGCAGTGCCATTGCAGCTATCTCACCGGTTATCAAGGCCGAGGAAAAGCAGATTTCTGTTGCTTTAGGTTGCGTATTTATTCTGAATTCTGTTGCGTTATTCATCTTTCCGGTGATTGGTCATCATTTGCATTTAAGCCAGTCACAGTTTGGTTTATGGTGCGCCATTGCCATACATGATACCAGTTCGGTGGTAGGCGCGGCGAGCAAATATGGGCCGCATGCGCTGGAGGTAGCGACTACCGTAAAGCTGGCGCGGGCGCTTTGGATCATACCGGTAGCCTTTCTATCTACCTTTATCTTTAACAACAAGTCCAAAAAGATCAGCGTCCCTTACTTTATAGGTTTGTTTGTGCTTGCTATGATTACCAATACTTATATACATGCCGTAGCCGGCATCAGCCATTATATGGTTGCAGCGGCCAAAGCAGGCTTAACCTTAACACTATTTTTGATTGGTGCCGGCTTATCCCGGCAGGTATTGGCGGCAGTAGGCTTAAAACCCATGATCCAGGCCATTGTGCTTTGGATAGCGATCAGCGGTTCTGCGTTATACGCGGTCATGCACCTGGCTTGATGCCTATAACGCTCGCTGGTGGAAGGGCCGATTAGTTGGAATAACCTAAGTGGCGGCAGATTTATCGTAATACTTCGGGCCGCGACCCGGGGGTTCCAATGCCGCTATCATTGATAACCTAACGCTCTTCAAGCCATTGCAGGAAGGCTGTTGTTTTGTCTTTTCCAACTAATAGCTTTTCTTCTGTTTGCACGGTAAGTTTGATGAATAATTTACGGGCGAAATAGTGTTCAACTTCCTTAACGGCTTTAAAGGCGATCAGATATTGTCTGTTTAGCTTAAAAAAGCTTTTGTCGCCTAACTGATTAGCCGTTTCTTCTAAGGATTGATCAATACCAAACATCTCGCCTTCAAACGTGATCAGGGTAGTTTGTTCATTGCGGATAAAAAAGTAAGCTATATCAGGAATGGGCACCGTTTTGTAGCTTCCACTCTTAAAAACCAAAAAACTTTGTTTTTCGGCTTTTGGCTGGTTTGCCTGAAGGAGTTGCGTTATTAAAGATGTTGGTACGGAGTGGGCTCCTAAAGCGCTGCCGATTTTTTCGAGCTTAGCAAAAGCGGCCTTAATGGTTTCTTCTGAGAACGGCTTTAAAATGTAGTCGACACCATTGGCTTTAAATGCTTTAAGGGCATACTCGTCAAAAGCAGTACAAAATATGACCGGCGCTTCAACTTTTATCTTTTCAAAGATTTCGAACGATAAACCATCTGCGAGTTGAATGTCCATAAAGATCAGATCGGGAGAGGGGTGCGATGATAGAAAATCAACCGCTGATGACACCCGTTGCAAAGGGCCATCTATTCTACTTCCCGGGCGAACAGTTTCAATTAGCTTAATCAGAGCCCTCGCCGTTTTCAACTCGTCTTCAATGACCAGGATATTCATAAGCCGGAAGTTTTACTGTAAAATATCGATCATCGGCAATCACCTCTATGGGCTGTCCGGTTAAGTGCAGGTAACGTTGGTTAATGTTTTCCAAACCAATCCTGGTTGAAGGTTCCGGCATATTTTTCAACTGCAAATTATTCTGAACGATGATCCGATCTGCTAAAGAACTAATGCTCACCTGCAATGGCTGATCAATGGAAATAATATTGTGCTTCACAGCGTTCTCTGCCAATAATTGAAGGGTGAACGTTGGAATCATAGCTTTGTAATGTTCAGGCGAGATAGTTATTTTTAAGGATACCCCATCTTCAAAGCGTGCCTGTATGAGGAAAAAATAGGCTTCTAATATTTTAAGTTCTTCCTGTAACGATACAACGTCTTTTTGCCGGGTTTCCAAAGAAAAGCGATAAAAGTCAGATAACTTCACGATAAAATCTGCCGAATGCGCATCACCGATCTCCACCATAGATTTGAGCGTGTTTAAGCTATTGAACAAGAAGTGTGGGTTAACCTGTTGCTTCAATAGCTCGTACCTGGCTTCCAGATGGTCGGCCTTTGTACGTTCCAGTTCTATGGCTATGAGCTGGTTCTTATAACTTTGGTAAAGCAGGTATATGAACATGTAGATGGTCAGGTTGATCAAGATCCCTCTAAACTGGTACATCAGTATCATGGCGCCAATTAAACGGTCTTTAAATAACAGCTGATTAATGATGACCAGTATGCCCATAACCAAAACACCAAGTATAAGGCTCCTGGTCAAACGCGCTCCAAAAAATTTGGTGGTAATTGCTTGGTTGGTGTATTTCGGGAGGGTATATAAGTTATAAAACCACACGTATAGTGAGTAGAAGAAAGCAATGATACAGTCTACAATAACTTCATTTAGGCTTACCTGTAATTGCAATATCTTTGGAATGGAAGCCAGTATACCCATAAAAAGGGCAGACAGCCAGATCACCCTTGGTGAAATGGCGAATACCCTGGAGCTTTCAGGCCGTATGTATCTTTCAAAAATCATGGCATAATAGACGCTTGTTGCGATAATATGAATTTCACACGGGCAGCGTTTCCTGTTGTATCGGCTAACTTAGCTAATTCTTTGCCTTTAAACTTTTGGTAATGATAAATAATCCGCGAACAGGAATCAGCCAAATGGAGTGTTTCTGCCGAGATCAGATCTCCGGGTATGCGTGCGCCAAACCAATGAGCGTCATCCTGCTGTTGCCAGGTTACCAATGTAAACGATTGGCCTGAACTTCTAATTGACGTACCTCCATTTGCTGCGGCATACGCCTGATTATTGCCATATAAAATACTCGTGGTATGTTTACGATTATTGATAAAGGAAGTAATTACCTTTTGATGCAGTTCTGAAAGTTTAAAGCTTTCTGGCAAGGATGCTTTCTGATTGATTAATACATCTGCCCCGGGCGAAGGCTTGCAACCGCTGAATATAGCAAGGGAAGCGAGCAGAATTTTGAATATCACTTTCATGGTTAGTTTTTGATGGGAAAGGTGAAAACAAAGTCGTTATCTTTCATTGGTTTATGACAGTTGATACATTCTGTAGTGAACATACCGTCTTTGCCGTAGGGCTTGAGTTTAGGGGTCTTAAACCGCGCAAAGCCCCAACCATTGGTTGTCCGATATTTCACATTATCTTTGATCATGAACTCCACCTGCTTGAATGCGCCGGTAGTCACGTTGCCTTGTTTGTCTTCCAGCTTGTCCCAGGCGGCTTTAGCGAAAATTGTACCGTTGGGCCATGGGTTAATGTGATGCTCTTTAACGGCTTTTACAGCAACATCATTGCCGTATATTACGCGCATGGTGCCGTTATCAAATCTGTCTGAGGTGCTTATCACTTGCCAGTTGTTGTAATCCGGAATATAAGTTATCCCATTTAAGCTCTCAGGCAGGTTTTGCTGAGTTTGGTTGGTCTTAGCCTGTAATTGCTTGTTACGGGCATGTATCTTTGCGGTGTCATCGGGCGTTTCGTGTACCATACCGATCAGATAGTTTTTCAGAACTTCTAAATCCTGTTTTGACACCTTCGCATCGGTATGTACAAATGCATAGCTTTTAATAGGCATAGCACCTTGTTCAATCTGATTTACAGCTTCCCACAGTTTACCTTTCCTGTCCATTGGAGATAACTTATCCCAATTAGAAAAATTTAAACCCTTACGCCCCTGGCGAACATGCTCGGCTACCTGCCAATATACAGGCTGTACTTGATCATACCAGCGCAAATTAGTTTGGTTAGAGTGGCAATCATAACAAGCCCTCACCAAAATAGCCTTTACATTTGTTGGCGCCTGCAAATCTCCGGTTACAGGTGGATGACTGATCTCCGGCCTGAAAAACTGAAGGGATATCAACACAATGATAATTGCCGATGCTGCGATAAACATGAATTTTTTCATATACCATTTTAATAACTTAGGTAAACTAACAGTTTAACTTGCTTAATATAAAGGGGAAAGCCTTGAACGCGGCATATATCAGGTTGAACGCGGCGATCTGGCAACTGAAACGAACTTATCAAATGCATGGCGTTTCCGTATTTATCTCAAATTACGTTATTCACCCGAAGGAACATCGCTATTGATGCGTGCTGATAGCTTATCCCGGAGTTGCTTTATGGTGCCCTCCTTGTCTTTTTCCAATTTTTTGACCACGTCCTTTACATCGTGTGAATCATACTTTGACCCCCAAATCATCAGCTCAATAATTACCGGAATCAAGTCGATGCCTTTCTCTGTAAGGCTGTAGATAAACTTGTTCTTCTTTTCCGCAGATACGGTAGATTTTATAAAGCCGTTTGCTTCGAGCAGCTTAAGCCGGTCGGCAAGAATATTGGTAGCGATCTTTTCATCAGAGGCGAGAAAATCACCATAACTCGATTTATTGGTAAAAATCAGATCCCTTAAGATTAAAAGTACCCATTTGTCGCCTAAGTAATCTAATGAATAGCCTATCGGGCAATCAGATCGGTGCAAAATTTCTTTCATGACATAAAAATGTTAAATAACACTTGCTATTTGCAAGTAATTACCCTTACCTTTGTTTACTTGCAAATAGCAAGCAAATTTAAATATTATTATTAACAAATAGAAATCATGAACATTACAAACAAAACAGTACTGGTAACCGGTGGTGGTTCCGGTATCGGGTATGCAACAGCTAAATTGTTAATTGAAAAAGGTAATAAAGTAATTATTTCAGGTCGTAATGAAGAAAAGTTAGCCAAAGCAGCAAATGAATTAGGCGCTGCTTATATTGCCTGTGATGTTACTGACGCCACCGCGGTTAATAACCTGATTGCAAAGCTGGAAGCTGATTACAATGATCTGAGTGTATTAATCAATAATGCCGGAGTAGGCTTCGTATACAAATTGGGTGAAGGTGCAAACGCTGTTGACAAAGCCAGGCAAGAGTTTGAGACCAATTATTTCGCGCCGGTTAGGTTAATTGAAGCTTTGCTACCGCTATTGAAAAAACAACCTGAAGCAGCCATTGTCAACCTTACATCTAACGTGGCATTTCATCCGCTGGTGGTTTTACCAACCTATTCGGATGCTAAAACTGCCTTGCATTCTCATTCTGTGGCATTGCGTTTAACGCTGTCAACAGACACTAATATTAAAATTTTTGAGGTGATGCCATCACTTATCAACACAGATGCCACTAAAGATATGGGTGGTGAGCAACATGGATTACCACCGGAGGTAGCGGCCGAAGATATTTATAACGGCATCACAGAAGACCGTTATGATATTTTTGTTGGCGAAGCCGCCCAGCAATATGCCGATTATTTTGCTGACCCTAAAGCAGCCATTGCAAAATTCAATCAGGGACTATATTAATCAAAAAGCTGGATCAACGCTGTTCTTGTTCAGGAACAGCGTTGATTCAAAAGCTCTTTTCAATGTTTTTGTTGATCTTTATCAAGGTAGACCAAAGATAAAATAAACGGTCTTCGTTAAGATTGCGAAATGCAACCAGTTCAACATTTTTCATGGCATCTCGTAAGCTGGTCATCGCGGTTACTGCTTTTCGTGTCATCTTGATAACATGCGTTCTATTATGCTTGTTGTGTTTCTCCCTGGTCACGTAGCCTTTTTCTTCTAATACATTGATCGAAGCCCGCGTGGTTGATTCACCGACCTTCAGATACCGGACTAAGTCAGTTTGAGTAGCCCATCCGCCCATCCTCGTTAGTATAAACAATAATTGGTAGTGCTGTGCCAGCTCTGCGTTATCCAGGAACTTATTGAATAAGTAATGTAACGAGCGATAGGTCATCATGAGTTGCAGGCTCAGATCGCCTGCAAACTCTATGGTTATTTCGTCAGCTGGCATCTTTACCTGTTTAGTGGAATGAGTTGCCCTTCTTTGGTATCATCTCCCGCATGTAATACGATGTGGTCCCCTGACTTTAAATTACCAAAAACCTCAGTAAATTCCTCACCTGCAATACCTTCTTTAACATCTGCAAACACTGCTTTTCCATCTTTTACCTTAATCACATATTCTCTTTCGGTCGATCTGACGATCGCATTATTCGGAACCAAAAGCGATTTGGCGCCAAAAACAATAGGGATTTTAACCTCGCCATACATCCCGGGTTTTAGCCGCTGATCTTTATTCATCACATCTACCTCGATAGCTTCAGATCGCTGTGTACCTAAAGCGTTCGCAGAACGGCTGATGTAAGCTTTATTGTCTTTTCCCGGTAAGGCATTGAAAACGAAGGAAACCTGTTGTTTTAAGTCGACCTTATCTACATAATTTTCCGGTATCATTACTTCCAGGCGTAGCCTGCGTGTATCCTGCAAGACCAGCATTGGCTGATCTGTCGATTTACCAGGCCCTACGAGGGCTCCGGCGGAAACATTGCGCTGGACGATCATGCCGTCGAAGGGTGCGCGGATGTTTAAATATGATTGGATGTCCCTAACTGATGTGGCGGTAGATCTCTCGGACAACACGACGGCTTCATCAGCCTTCATTTTGGATAGGGCATTGTCCAGGTCCAACGGCGAAACGGCGCCTTCTTCTTTGGCTGCTTCCTTTAAACGTCGATACTTCTCCCGGCTGGCAGTCGCTGATTCCTGCGCCTGCAATAATCGTGCGTTGGCAGATTGTACCTGTGATGCCATTTCTGGCGCTTCCAGCACGGCCAATAACTGCCCTTTGTGTACGACGGAGCCGCGATCCACATAAATCTGTTTGACAAAGCTATTAATCTTGGCAAAGATGTTCACCTCATTGAAAGGCTTTAGTTGTCCGGGTAAACGTACATAGCTCGAAAGTGCTTTTTCGGATACTATACCGGTTTCAAGTTTATTTTTCGAGGCTTTTTTTTCCGCAGTCATATCCACCGGTTTTTCTGAACCTGAACAGCTGTATAGGGAAGCAGCAATTGCTGCGGCAATAATTATTTTAAGTTTCATATGCTTACTGATGATTTAAGATAAGGTCTTCTTTGGTTGTTTTTTCGGGCATAAGTGATGGTGAATCATAGGTAGTCATTCCCTGGACCCAGGCGAACACTAATGGCAATATAAAAAGTGCTGCTATAGTTGATGCAAACAGCCCTCCAATTACGGCACGGCCTAATGGGGCCGATTGTTCACCTGCTTCACCCATACCTGATGCCATAGGAATCATCCCCGCGATCATGGCCATACTTGTCATCAAAATGGGGCGCAACCGGATGGATGCACTGGTTACCGCAGCTTTGGTTGCATCCCGGTAGTCCAGGCGCAGGTTTTCTGCATTCGTGACGATCAGTATAGCGTTTGCCACTGAAACCCCGACCGACATGATCATACCCATATAACTTTGCAGGTTAAGGGTAGAACCTGTGAGTAGCAGTGCGGCTATGGAACCCAACACCACCGCCGGAACGGTTGATAGTACGGTTAGTGATAATTTTACCGACTGGTAATTTGCGGCGAGCAATAGGAAAATCACCAGGATCGCGAAGATCAGACCATTTTGCAGGCTGGATAAGGTATCGGTAAGTAAGCTCGACATACCCTGTACCTGGGTAACGATACCCTTTGGCGGGGTGCCTAATGAATCTACGGCGGCTTGTACCGCAGTGGTAGCCGTACCCAGATCTTTATGATGGATATTGGCACTAACCGTCAAATAACGCCTTGGTCCCATGCGGTCATATTCTCCTGGCACATAAACTGTCTTGAACGAAGCTACATCGCCAAGCACAGGACTGCTTTGTCCTTTCACCAGTGGGATCTCCCTGATCTCATCCATGTTGTTCATTACATATTCAGGGATCTGTACTTGTACCTGGTAGGTGTTGGATGCTTTTTCATCCAGCCATTGGTTCTTTTCCGAAAAGCGGCTCGATGACGTACTGGCGGTTACTGAGCGCGAGATCTCACTCACACTCAAACCCATTTGGGCCAGTTTGAGGCGGTCCAACGTGATTTTAACCACCGGGAATTTCAGCGGCTGATTGATCTGCACGTCACGCAGGTAATCTACCTTCTTCAGCTTAGCTACCAATTTATTACTATACGCCTCTATCTGCGCCATGTCCTTTCCGGCAACCGTGACCTCAATAGGTGTAGCAGCACCCTGGCTCATAATTTTCTCGGTCATATCTATAGGTTCGAAAGTGACACGCAATTCAGGCATGGCATAGGTAATATTTTTACGCAGCGCTTCCTTGAAATCATCCATATTTACGTGGTAGTCGGCGTCCAGATTTACCTGTAGGATCGCCTCGTGGGTACCCGTATTGAATACATACAAGTTACTTACCCCATAACTACTGGGGATCAAACCTACATACCCGGAGCTGATCGCCACATGATGGTTAGATGTGCTGTCAACGATCTGCAATACCTGCTTGAGTTTGTTCTCCGTTCTTTCCAGGCGGGTACCGTCAGGCTCTTTGATCCTGATCTGAAATTGCCCGTTATTGAGTTTAGGCATCATGTCTTTTCCAATAATAAGGAAACCACCTAATGCTAAAGCCAGGACTACAACCAGATAAACGGGGACGATCATTCGCTTATTCGGCATCCACCGTTGAATAATATGCATAAAGCGCATTTTTACCCGCTCGAACAGGTCGTTCTTTTCAGGATGTTCCTGTTCTGCCCCAAGATGAGTTTTAACCTGTTTTTCTTCCCGGTGATCCAGTGCCTCACCCGCGTGTGCATGCAGCTGGCCATGATGGCCGTGCTGATATTGGGAAGCATCGATCATCCAGTTGCTTAGGATAGGAACCAACGTTTGCGCGATCACATAGGAAACGATCATCGTTAACCCGATGGCCAATGATAAAGGCAGGAACATCGCTTTTGGCACGCCAGACATCATAAACGACGGGGCAAACACGGCCAGGATACACAGCAGGATGAGCAGCAGTGGGAAGGATATCTCCTCACAAGCGTCATAAATAGCCAGTTTTTTTGATTTCCCCATTTCCAGGTGCTGGTGGATGTTTTCTATCGTAACCGTTGCCTGGTCGACGAGAATCCCAATGGCCAGCGCTAATCCACTTAATGTCATAATATTGATGGTTTGGCCAAAAAAGCCTAGCAGCATTACTCCAATGACGATGGATACTGGAATGGTGATGACCACGATCAAACTGCTTCGCCAGTCGCGCAGAAAAAGCAATACCATCAAACCGGTAAGTATAGCGCCCAGTCCACCTTCGGTGAGCAGACTTTCGACGGCATTGATCACGAAAACAGACTGGTCAAATTCGTAAGAAACTTTTACATCATCCGGCAGTAAGCTTTGAATGTCGGGTAACTTCTTTTTAAGGGCTTGTACCACGGCCCATGTGGACGCATCGGCTGTTTTTACCGCAGGAATATAAACCGAACGCTTGCCGTTAATGAGCGCATAACTAACCGTCACATCAGCGCCATCGGATACTTTGGCAATATCTTTAACAAAAACAGGGCTGCCGTTTTTGCTGATCACGGGGATGTTTCCAAAATCTTCTACCTGCCCGATCAATGAATTCATGGTAGTTACGTACATCGTATTGTCCATACGCAGGTTGCCGGATGGCGACATGACGTTGTATTTAGCCAGCGCACCAACTACCTCATCAGGTGTGAGGCTGTAGCTACGCATCTTATTCGGGTCGACGTTGATGATGACCGACCTGCTGTTTGCGCCAAACGGCGGTGGCGCGGATAATCCGGCTACGGACGAGAACATCGGCCTGACACGGGTAGTGGCCAGATCGTAAATGTCTTTCAAACTGCGTGTCTTGGAGGATAACACCAGCTGCCCTACAGGTAAGGAGGAGGCATCAAAACGCAGCACCTGCGGTGGCAAAGCCCCAGGTGGGAAGAACTTCATTGCCCTGTTCACCTGTAACGCCACCTGTGCAGAGGCTTCACCCATATCTGTCCCTTCATAAAAGCTGAGCTTTAATAGCGTAAGACCTTGTATATTTTTACTGGTGATGCTTTTAATCCCGTTGACGTATAGGAACTGATCCTGCAAACGGGTAGAGAAGAAACCCTCCATTTGCTGGGGTGACATACCGCCATAAGACTCGATCACATACATCGTCGGCATGTTGAGCTGAGGGAAAATATCGATAGGGATTTTGATCGCGCTGAGTACGGCAAATATCAACAGGCTGATCGTGATAATCACTGTTGTAACCGGCCTTTTCAGTGCAGAGGTAACCATGGACATAGCTTAGATTAATTTAAAAGGTTAATAACGGTATTGACTTGGTTCTCGGTCACTGCCTTTTGGAAAAGGGCCTGTGTGTAACTGTACTTTGCTGATATAAAATCAACTTCTGCCCGGTAAAGCAAGGCTAAAGCTGCATTAAGTTCAATAATATCGGTAAGTCCACTTTTATACAGGGAGAATTTTTGACGGTAAGCAGCATTGGCTGCAGTCAGTTGTTTGGGTATTTCCTGCAAGCGTTCGAGTGCGGTACCAACATTCGCATCTGCCTGTGAGGCGCTTGCTGCCAGTAGGATTTTTTGTTCATTAAGCTTGCGCATAGTATATTGGGAGGTGATCTTTTGCGTATTGAGCTTAAGTTGTCGGCGTTTCAGGTCGAACAGATTGTAAGAAATTCCTACGCCGACCAAATAATTTTGCCGCTGGAAACCCCATCCGTTATGCAGGCTGGTGAAGTTGTTATTGGCGTCGAGACTTGCCGCGCGTCCCCAGGCAGCAGCCTGTAAGGAGATTTTAGGATTGTAGCTTTTCTTAACCAAATCTTCCCGCTGCAAACTATTTTCGTATAAGGATTGATAGTAGCGGATAATTGGGTGATTGGTCGTGTCTGCATAGAATAGTCTGCGTTCGGCTGATTGGCTAAACAGCTTTCTTTCTGCTGTAGTGTCGGGAATAATAGCTTGGTATGGCATGCCGCTGATGGCTGACAATTTTAGCTGGACCTGTTTGGCTTGGTTTTTTAATTCAATGTAGTTCAACCGGGACTTGGAAAGCTCCGCCTCGGCTATACTGGTATCTACGCCGGCCCTGATACCGCTTTTCGCCAGCGCCCTGATCGAGCGTCTGATCTCTTGGTTGCGTTCAATATTTCTCAATTGCACAGTGAGATACTCTTGTAGGCGAAGCAGCTGCAAATAGTTATCGATCGTGTAAGCCTGGAGATTGTATTTGGAGGTCTCGAACTGCCTTTGCTGAACTGCAACTTCCGAACCGGCTGCTATATTTTGGGCTTTATAGGCGCCAAAGTTGTAGACCTCCATATCGAAGGCGGCTATTCCCAGGTTGGTTAAGACGGCAGTAGTATTACTTTCATCGCGTACTCCGCGACTATTGGAGGGAACAATGCCGAATCCAAAATAAGGGCCTCCGGTATTGTTGTTCGTACCGATGTCGGCTTGGTAGTTTAGCTTTAGGTTTGGAAGCCAGTTAAATCCGGTTTCTCTGGCTTGTGCCTCCTTGATTAGTATAGCCGACGAATCGGTAAGCAAGGTGGGCGCATTTTGGGCTACCTGTTTTAGGAGGTCTTTGAGGGTAATGCTTTGAGCGGGGACTTGGGCATAGAGCGAACTGGTTGCCAGTAGCAACAATGCCAGGCACCAGCTATGTTTAAAACGTAGCATCGAAATTAAATACTAAAATGATATAAAAATAGAATAGTTCACAGCGCAGCTGTGACAGCAAAGAATTAGTTTATCCGCAGGGAACGGACAAGTGAAAATATCAGATAGTAAGTCTGCAGGTCAGTAGATAGATAGGGTCGATACTGTTCAGAAGAGGCGGACCCAGGCTGACGTTCCGGCGACGAAATAAACTTAAACAGATGAAAATTGGAAATACGGAAAGAAGCAGGGCACTGATCGTCAGCATAAACTGCTGACTCTTTTCCTTTATCAGCGCTTGAAACGCAACCGCACTTGTAATTGCCTCCTCTAAGAACTCAGGTTTGCGCTTAGCGAAAATCTTGACGATCATGCTATTTTCTTGACTATTGTTCTGCAACTGCTCATACAAACCATATCCCATGAACGGCTTGGCGATGAAGATCATCGCCGCTATACACAAGATTAATTTATAGACCTGCATCCGCTGCATATTGATTAGTAACTTATTTAACGCCTAAAGTTGAATAGATTTTACATTCGTTTTTGATTGTAACAGCAATATTGCATTGCCAAATACAATAAGGCAAACGCTCGCTATAATCCTGGCAACAAATAGATGATGAGTAGCACGCTGATTATAACAATGGTAATGGTGACTAACATAGTAAGCATATAAGATGGCGCATACTTCTTGTCAGCCAGCTGCCGCTCGGTAATCCTATACCGGATGAACGAGAATAGCGCTATTAGTGCCCCCAAGGCAACCAGAAGTACTCCGATAATCGAAGAATATCCTTTACCAGGCAAAACAACCTTGTCGGTCAAGACCAGCGATAACTGTTTGATGAACAAAGTGAACTTGACCACTACAAATCCGAATCCCATCATGGCTATGCTTGTTCTGATCCAAGCCAAAAAAGTACGTTCATTGGCTAAATGATCACCTGGCGAAGATTTGGATTTTTCTGACTCATTGATTTCCATTATGAGAAAAGAAAAATTTGATAAGAATTGTTTAGGCTTGTTAACCAAGCTTAGAAAGACAATAAATTACTATATTTGATTAATTGACACCGATTATCATATGTAAGCAACATGGCAGTACTTCATGCTTATGTTTTACAAATGTTTTACAGAATAATCGTGTTGATAGTCAAGTTGCTGTAGTATAGGATATTAGAATAGAGTGCCATGAGTTTGTGGTACCGAGGGTCGTGGGTTCGAGCCCCATCATTTACCCTTTATGGGGCAAAGTCTTTAAACGAGGTTTTTGCCCCATTTTTTTGCCCGTAACTCTTTGTTTTCCAGATATATTAACTCGGCTGCCCGGTTGAGTTTTCCGGTTCGACATACCCCCTCCACATAAGTCATTTTTTCAGGGAACAAAATACCTACTAGATACCTTTTAGCCTCAATACTGGCAATATCATAAAGCTTGTCCACCTCACAAAGTGCATTTACAGCCATTTGAGCCAGCTTTTTGATGTTCACATGAGTCGACTTCTGTACGTTTACTTCATTTAGCCGCATCTCCAAACGAGCAACTGTCGAACCGTTCTCCTCTTTTATTTTCCGGTACTCACCCGCTTCCAACTCATGCAAGAGCAACAGCTCCCGTGCATTGTCCACTTTTCTATTGGCATCGCCAATCAGCCTGATTAATTCGTCGCTTTCTTCCTTTACTGCGCGGTGCTGGTTATTATAGGCTTCGGCAATACTAACGACAAACAATTCGGGATAACCTGAACGTGGCAGCAGCATTGTCAGTTCATCCATAAAAGCGTTATTGACATCTTCTGCCTTGTATCGTATTCCGCATGATGAGCGGCAATGATAATACACTCTGTAGGTGTTACGACCCTTTGAGGCGCTCCCCGTTAACATTCTTGGACATCGGTTACACTTAATGAAATTACGTAAGGGCAGATCTTTAGGCGTAGCAATCGCCAGTCCTTTTAAGATTTTCGACCTGCCTTGATATTCCGGGGATGTTGACCACCTAATTCCGTGGCAAAGTGACCAGGCGATTAGCTGGCGAACGATAGCAGCGAGAGCTGTAAAAGCGTTTTCAAAGTTAGTTATTAAAAGTGGTTATTGATA
>NZ_BMDO01000005.1 GCF_014635825.1 Mucilaginibacter galii | reverse complement strand
GGTAGGTCTGCAAATAGTTCCGCTTTAAGGTCAGATCACTCGTGTTAATGCGCATAACAAGTTAACTTAGTTATTTAAAGTTAAGCTTGTCCCCGAATTATCTGACCTTTACAATTGCGAGCGACAAAGAAGCAATCCCTGCGCTGGCTAATCAAGCGGTTTACCTGTAGTGTAGAGATTGCTTCGTACCTCGCAATGACGCTTTTATAAAATATCCAGTACCTAAATGTCATTGCGAGGAGCGTTAGCGACGTGGCAATCTCTTTATGCTATGTTACCGGGCGTAGGAGATTGCCACGCTATCGCTCGCAATGACATTGTTTTTAAGTTTAAGTGTTAAAAATCGCCAGCAAACTTAATTTCGATGTAACAAACCCGATAATAATGTCAACCTCGCATTATTATAGCCACTTTATTAAATATATTTAAGCCAAATTAACTAAAACTGCAAAATGAAGAAACTTTTACTCGCTTGTTTTGCCCTTTTCATGGTTCATTTGAGTTACGCCCAGGAAACTTTCCCGGTAAATGGCTCTTGGGACGTACGATCGGGGCAATATGCATTTACCAATGCCACTATTGTGGTGAGCGCGGCTCAAACCATTAATAATGGCACCTTAACTATTAAAGATGGCAAAATTGAGTCGGTTGCCGCCGGTGGCACCGTGCCCAAGGGTTATGTAACTGTTGACCTGAAAGGTAAATACATTTACCCCGGATTAATTGATGCCTTTACCACTTACGGTATTCCCGAAGCTCCGCGTACTGCCGGTGCAGGCGGTGGCGGTTTTAACCGTGTATCGGTTCCGGTTAGTACCAAGAACGGCCCTTACGGCTGGAACGAGGCCATTCGCCCCGATGTGAACGTGAAGAACATGTTCCATGTAAACACCACCCGTGCCGAAGAAATGAAACGTAATGGCTTTACTGCCGTGCAATCTTTAATTCAGGATGGTATTGCCCGTGGCACCTCGGCCGTGTTAAGCCTGGCCGATGCCCGCGATAATGAGGTGATCATCAAAGACGAGGCTGCTGCACACTACTCTTTTAGCAAGGGTACTGCCGCTACCAACTACCCATCGTCGTTAATGGGCAGCATTGCTTTGATCCGTCAAACTTATTATGATGCCCTTTGGTATAAAGGACAAAGCAAAGAGTACAATATTTCGTTAGCCGAGTTTAACCGCACCCAAACCCTGCCGCAATTTTTTGAGGTGAGCGATGTGCAAAGCATCCTCCGTGCCGATAAAATAGCCAGGGAGTTTGGCAAAACTTATATTTATAAAACCGACGGACAAGAATACCAGCGAATAGATGCCGTAAAGGCTTTAAACGCCAGCTTTATTGTTCCTTTAAATTTCCCGGCCGCTTATGATGTGGAAGATGCACTGGATGCCCGCAACATTAGCTACAGCCAAATGAAAAACTGGGAACTGGCCCCAACCAACCCGGCCACTTTAGAAAAAGCAGGCATCCGCTTTGCCTTAACTACCAATGGCCTAACCAACGCCCGCGATTTTTGGACCAACTTGCGCACCGCTATCACCAACGGTTTGAGCGAAAAGCAAGCCTTACTGTCGTTAACCGAAATACCTGCTTCGATGTTAGGCGTTAGCGATAAGATAGGCACGCTTGCTAAAGGCAAAATGGCCAACTTTATTATTACTTCAGGCAACTTATTTAAGGCCGATAACACCATTTACGAAACCTGGGTACAGGGCGAAAAATTTGCAGTAAGTAAAATGGACGTAAGCGATCTGCGCGGTACCTATAGCTTAAGCGGCAGCGGCTTTGCCAATACCAACTTAGTAATTGGCGGTACACCCGGCGCTTACACGGCCAACATTAACCGCAGCGGTGCCGATAGCACCCGCACTACCGGTACCATTGTACGCACCGGCGATTTGGTGAGCCTGTACTTCGATCTTAAAAACAAGCCTTCGGGCAACATCCGTTTAAACGGCTATATTACTTCGTTATCACCAGTTACCATGCGTGGTACCGGTGTACTTCCCGATGGTGGTTCTGTTAACTGGACGGCTACTTATACCGGTACTGCACCGGCAGGCGGCGGCTTTGGTGGCCGCGGCGGCCGTGGTGGCGCAGGTGCAACTGGCACTACAGGTGCCGAGCAAACCGCTAAAGCTCCTGTGGTTGGCCCGGTGGTTTATCCTTTTGCAGCTTTTGGCAACGTGGTACTACCTAAAGCCGAAACAACTTTATTTAAAAATGCTACCGTTTGGACCAACGAAAAAGAAGGTGTTTTACAAAATGCCGATGTATTGATAGAGAACGGCAAAATTAAAGCCGTAGGTAAAAACCTGCAGGCAGGTGGCGCCAAGGTTATTGATGCTACAGGTAAGCATATCTCGGCTGGTATTGTTGATGAACACTCGCATATTGCGGCATCAAACGGTATTAACGAAGGCACGCAATCGGTAACCTCCGAAGTACGTATTGCCGATGTAATAGATGCCGAAGATATTAACATTTACCGCCAGCTGGCCGGTGGGGTTACTACTTCGCACATTCTGCATGGTTCGGCCAATGCCATTGGCGGCCAAACCCAATTGATGAAACACCGCTGGGGTGTAATGCCCGAACAGTTGAAATTTGAAGGCAGCGATGGCTTTATAAAATTTGCCCTGGGCGAAAACGTTACCCAAAAGAACAGTCCGCAGCAGTTTGGCAATGCCAATGTACGTTTCCCGCAAACCCGTATGGGTGTAGAGCAGGTGTATATTGATGCCTTTACCCGCGCTAAAGAATACAAAGCCGCCCGTGCCGCCAAAGGCAGCACTACCCGCCGGGATCTGGAGTTGGATGCCCTGGTGGAGATCTTAGATGGCAAGCGTTTTATCACCTGCCACTCTTACGTCCAATCGGAAATTAACATGCTCATGCACGTGGCCGACTCTATGGGTTTCAAGATCAATACCTTTACTCACATTTTAGAAGGTTACAAAGTGGCCGACGGGATGCAGAAACGCAAAATTGCCGGTTCTACCTTTAGCGACTGGTGGGCTTACAAGTACGAGGTTGCGGAAGCTATCCCTTACAATGGTAAGCTCATGCACGAGGTTGGCGTATTAACCGGCTTTAACTCTGACGATGAAGAAATGGCCCGCCGCCTTAACCAGGAAGCTGCCAAAGCCGTTACTTATGGCAACATGAGCCAGGAAGATGCCCTGAAACTGGTAACCCTTAACCCAGCTAAAATGCTGCATGTGGATAACCGCATTGGTAGTTTGAAAGCAGGTAAAGATGCCGATTTAGTATTATGGTCGGCCAACCCGCTATCTATTTACGCCGTTGCCGAAAAAACTTATGTAGACGGTATCCCTTACTGGGATTATGCTAAAGATGCCGACAGCCAAAAAGCTTTAAAAGCCGATGAAGGCCGCATTATTCAAAAAATGATTGAGTCTAAAGGTCGTGGTAACGCTACCCAGCGCCCTGCGTTTCAACGTCCGCGTTCTTACCAGTGTGAAGATGTTGAAGAAGATGCGTACATCGTAGCCGATGATTATAACCACATGAAGCAAACCACCGTTCAGTCTCATCAATAATAAGTTAACAGAAATGAAAAATATATTCACCAAAAAAACCATGTCATTAAAAAGCCCCTCCCCGGCCCTCCCCGGAAGGGAGGGAGTTAATCAAAGTCCTCCCTCCCGGGGAGGATTTAGGAGGGGCTTCTTTTTAAGTTTTGGAGGATTGATGCTTACGGCAGTCCTCGCGTTTGGCCAGGCCAATATAATGCCGGCTAAACCGCAAAGCGGCCCTATTGTTATTACAGGTGCCACAATCCACGTAGGTAACGGTAAGGTAATTAACAACGGTTATATTGCTTTTGATAAAGGAAAAATTACCGCCATTGGCGAAGGCACTGCGCCAAATTCTGGCGGCGCTACTATAGTAAATGCATCGGGCAAGCAAATTTACCCGGGCTTTATTTGCCCTATAACTTCTTTGGGTTTGGTAGAGTTCGAGTCTATCCGTGCTACGGATGATGAAACCGAAACCGGCGAATTGAACCCGCATGTACGCTCGCTCATTGCTTATAATACCGATTCGAAGGTTATACCAACCGTACGTTCTAACGGCGTTTTGCTGGCACAGCCTACCCCGCAGGGCGGTATCATACCGGGTCAATCATCAGTAATGATGCTGGATGGTTGGAACTGGGAAGATGCAGCTTATAAAAAAGACATCGGCATCCACTTAACCTGGCCGGTAGCTAACCGCGGTGGCCGCCGTCGTGCCTTCGTAGTACCGGGCGCTTCGCAGGAATCTCCCACCGAACGTGCTCAAAAAGCCATTGACGAGTTAAGCAGCCTGTTCTCGCAAGCCAAAGGTTATGCCGAAACCAAGCCTGCGGTTACCAACGTTCGTTTAGCTGCTATGGTGGGCTTGTTTAACGGCACTAAAAAGCTGTTTATTAATGCCGATGGTGCCAAGGAGATTATCCAGGCGGTAAACTTTGCCAAGCAGTTTGGCGTGCAAGCCGTTATTGTAGGCGGTAAAGAAAGTTACCTGGTAACCGATGTATTGAAAGACAATAACGTACCGGTGATCATCAAAGAAACCCAAACCCTGCCTGCTAAAGACGAGGATGATGTATACCTGCCTTACAAATTACCCCACCTGTTGCAGGATGCCGGCGTGATGTACGGCTTAACCGGCATTGGTTTCTGGCGCCAGCGCAACCTGCCTTTTGAGGCCGGGCAAGCGGTTGGCTACGGCTTAACTAAAGAGCAGGCTATCTCCATGATCACGCTCAACAACGCTAAAATTCTAGGTATTGATAAAACGACCGGTACTTTAGAAACCGGTAAGGATGCCACGTTATTTATCTCTACCGGCGATGCCCTGGACATGCTGACCCTGAACGTGGAGAACGCTTACATTGTAGGCAAGGCCATTAGTTTAGATAACCTGCACAAACAACTGTACAAACGCTACAGCGAAAAGTATGGATTGAAAGCAGACGGAAAGTAGTTGCGGGGAGCGGGGTTGAGAAGTGCGGGGGAGCGGATAATTGCTTGCTTGCCCAATATCTTTTTCTCATTACCATATCCCAACCCGTCATTGCGAGGTACGAAGCAATCCCTGCGGAGACATGAACAGCTCGCTCAGCTTTTGCAGAGATTGCTTCGTATCTCGTAATGACGGGGTTTATAATAAAAAAGAAAGGCTTGCCGATTGGCAAGCCTTTCTTTTTTATAGAGGAAAGCTAAACTTCCCCATCAACACTGCCGGGTTATCACCAGTAGCTATCGGCTCCCCCACCACCGCTTCGTTAGCCAGCAGTGCAAACAAAATAGCTTCTTTGGCATCAGCGTTAATGCCTATGGTACCAGTGTCGGCTATCTCAACCTTAGGAAACGCTTGCTGAAGATAGTTAACGATAAAATTATTTTTAGCCCCGCCGCCGCTTAGAAGCAGTTGATCTATCTGGATATTGATGTTTGCTTTAATAAACCTGATGATGCCCTCGGCCGTAAATGCACTTAAAGTGGCCAGCAGGTCCTGAGGCGAAATGGTTAAGGCGTCGGACCGTTGCTGCGCTTGCTGTACATAGCTGGCGCTGAACAATTCGGGGCCGGTGGTTTTGGGGGCAGGTTGGGTGAAGAATGCATCTTTAAGCAATTCCTCCAGTAACGGTTGATGTACTTGTCCGCCGGAAGCTAAGCGCCCGCCATCATCATAAGGCTGATTAAAATATTGCTGACATACGCGGTCTATCAACGTGTTGCCGGGGCCAACATCGGTACAAATAATGCGTTGTTTACTGGCTGGCAGCCACGTTAAATTGGCAATGCCACCTATATTAAGCAGTATTCGATTTTTGGTGGGATGGCTGCCCAGCAACACATCACCATATAAAGCCAGCGGTGCACCTTCGCCACCTGCCGCAACATGCTTTTGCCTGAAATCGCTAAGGGTTAAGATGCCAGTCTTTACCGCAATATGGTCGCCGTCGCCTATTTGCAGGGTGGCATTGGGGTAACCCATTTGCCCGTGCAAGCGCTGCGGGGCATGGTAAATAGTTTGACCATGACTGGCAATAAGGTCAATATTTTCTGGCTTGTAGTTCCAGCTTTGCAGGGCTTGCAAAATGTAATCGGCATGCAGGGTGGCTATACTGGCATTGAGTAAACACAGCTTTTCCAGGCTTACCTGTTTTTGGGCAAATACATGCTTAACGTCTTGCTTTAAAGCATCGGTGTAAGGTACAGTAGTAAACTCTAATAATTCAAAACGTGTGTCGAAACCGCTGCCTGTAAAACGGCATAGCGCAATATCCAGCCCGTCTAACGAGGTGCCCGACATGAGGCCGATAATGAGCCGCTCGGGTTTTTGAGCAATTGTAAATAACTTTTGTAAGTTAGCGTTCAGCATAAGTTTAAAGGTAAAAATTGTTTGCTACAAACAATAGCTTATATTTAAGCATCGCTATGGCTCCACGTCGCAAAAAAACTTCCTCCCGCCTGGTTTCGCTCGATGCATTTCGGGGGCTAACGGTCATGTTCATGATCCTGGTAAATAACCCGGGCGATTGGGGGCACATTTACAAACCCTTAGAACATGCCGAGTGGAACGGATGCACACTGGCCGATCTGGTTTTTCCGTTCTTTTTGTTCATTGTGGGGGTATCTACCGTTTTCGCACTCGAAACCAAGAAGCAAACCCAGGCCGATCATGGCCAATTAATGCTTAAAATACTACGCAGGGCAGCCATTATTTTTGGACTGGGATTATTTATGGCGCTATACTGGTACTGGGATTTCCACACTGTACGTATTCCGGGGGTGTTACAACGCATCGCTTTGGTATACCTGCTTTGCGGGTTAATTTATGTTAAAACAGATTACCGCATTCAAGCTGCTTTATTCATCCTGATACTCATCGGTTACTACCTGCTCATGACCCGTGTACAGGTACCCGGCTACGGCCAGGCCAGTTTACAACCCGAAACCAATTTAGGTGCCTGGTTAGACCGCCTGCTGTTTACCCCAGCCCACTTGTGGAACCAATCGCGCACGTGGGACCCCGAAGGTTTGCTGGGTACATTGCCTGCCATGAGCACCACATTGCTGGGTATACTCACCGGTACCTGGCTTAAACGCAAGGAAATGATTGAGGGCACCAAGGTGGGTGCCATGCTGCTGGCAGGCATAGTGCTTGCTGGTGCAGGCTGGTGGTGGAATGCCTCCTTCCCTATTAATAAAGCTTTGTGGACCAGTTCGTACGTATTGTTTACGGGTGGTATAGCTTTGATCGTATTTAGTTTGTTCTACTTTTTTGTTGATGTACTGGGTTATAAAAAATGGACCACCCCACTGGTAGTTTATGGTGTTAATGCGATTACGGTATACGTAGCATCAGGCTTACTGGCGCGCACATTAAACAAAGTACAGATCAGCTTTCAGGGTGAAGATATGAGTTTAGGCAGCGCCCTTTACAAAGTCTTTTTTCAAAATTTTCTCTCGCCCATTAATGCCTCGCTGGCCTGGGCTATTGCTTTCGTACTGGCGTGGATGATCATTTTATGGATCATGTACAAGCGCCGCATTATAGTGAAGATCTAAACGCTCTTCCATGCACTGGCCTCGCCCAGCAACATTTGGCTAAAAATGCTTTTGGGGGCCAAATCTAAATAGGGGTAAGTAATCTTGCTCAGATGCAAGCCCTGCGGATAAGCGGGCTTTATTTCCTGCGGCAGCAAGGGGTTTATAAGGTGTTGCTCAAATGCGTCAACGCTTAATTTCCCGGTGCCAATATCTATGAGTTTACCCATAAGCGTACGCACCATTTTGCCTAAAAACCGGTTGGCAGAGATATAAAACCTCAGTTTATCGCCGGTATTATCGGTAAATATTGTTGCTGCGCTAATATTGCAGATGGTATGCTCATTTTTATCGGGTGTAGCACAAAAAGCATGGTAGTCGTTATAGCGGAGCAACAGGCTGGCTGCCCGCTGCATTTGCTCAACATCCCAGTCTTTAATAGCATATTGGGTACTTACCTTGTTTAAGAACGGATCTTTATAGGGATGGATAAAGTAGTTGTACGACCGTTGAATGGCATCAAAACGGGCATGCGGCAGTCCCGGCATGGGTATAATGTCAAAAACGGCAATATCATCGGGCAGCAATTTATTGAGCCTGAAAAGCAGGTCGTAATCCCAGCCTTCCTCAGCATCCATATGAAAAAAGAACTGGCTGGCGTGTACATGCGCGTCGGTACGGCCACAGCCTACAATGTAAGTTGGCGTTTTTAAGATCTGGCTCAATGCTTTTTCCAAAACAGCCTGGACGCTATGTGCATCCGGGTTTTTTTGCCAGCCGTTGTAATGGGTGCCCATGTAGGCAATGTGAAAAAAGTAACGCAAAGGGTTAATGGGGTTTAATGGCTTCACAAATTTTAAACTGTCAGTTTATCGAAGGCCCGATTAAGCGGCGAATGTTTCGACAAGCTCAACATGGCAAAGAAGTTGTTTTGGATGTTAGCCCGTCGAATACTTAGTAAAGCGTACAAGTCTTCGACAAGCTCAGACTGACAAGTTACTAATAAACTGTATGTTAAATAAAACAACTAACGCAAATCTTCTGCCGTGTACAACGGTCTTATTTCAATCTCACTGGGAACCGGCATGGGGTTAGGGCAGCGTTTTACCCAGGCAACGGCTTCATCCATATCTTTAACGTCCCAAAACCAGTAGCCCGCAACCAGCTCGCGCGGATGAGGGAAAGGTCCATTAATAACCGTTCGCCCCGAACCATCAAACGCAATGCGCTTGCCCTGCGAAGATGGCGTGAGCCCGTCGCAGTCGCCCGCTTTCATAATACCGGCATCTATCAGTTCCTGATTGAACCGGCCCATTGCCTCCATCGACTCCTGCGTATCGGCCGTTGCCTCAAAGCCTTTTTCGCTACTTTCCGTAGCTTTTACCAGTACCATTACGCGCATTTGCTGTGATTTTATGCTTCTAATATAAATAATTTCAAAATGCAGGCAGTTTGCTGTTTCTGCCCTCCTTTTATTCAACCACCTTCATATCATTGTAAAACGGCAGGTATATTTGTCCCGGCTGCGATGATGCATCAAACAAGATAATACCCCTGCATATCTCCTGCGGGTCAATTTCGAAAGCGATGCCTTTAGCCGACCGGTAAATAGCATAAGCCTCTTTTTTCAGCGTAAACGTAGCCGATTTTTTAACCTCGTACACCTTACTGATCTGTTGCAATGTTGAACCATTATGAATCCCTTCCGCAGTCATGAACCAAGGGGATGTCACCCTGATCTGCTTTACCCGGGCAACGTCATCTTGCGTGCCCATTTGCCTTCCCGTATAAATCATGGTTTGATAGCCGGTGGTATCGTGCCCGGCATACCAAATAGATAAAGCTTTGCCCATGGCCGCATCGCCCCCATCGGGTTTACCCAAGCGTTTAAACACCTCGGCGGCATCTTCGCCCAATGCAGTTTGCCCTATGGCTTTACCCGGAACAATCAGTTTATCGGCGGGTACCGGTTTATTTGCTGCAGTGGTATCGCTCTCTTGCTTTACCGTATCTGGCGCATGAGTAGTTATCGTATCAACAGCTTCACCTGTTTTAGGTGATTGATTGCAGGCCATTAAACCCATGGAGGCTAAAATGATGATGGAATATCGCATATATACTATATACAGTTCAAACCCCGTTACTGTTCGGCATGCAACTAAAATACCGTTGCTTTGTAGTATACATCTAATGAGCAACAAAGGGCAGCAAATTATTGGTAAATGGTTTAAACAAAAAGGTTGGCAGCAGTTCCCGTTTCAGCAGGAAATGCAGGATGCCTATTTGGGCGGCTATTCGGGCTTGCTTAACGCACCTACCGGCAGCGGTAAAACCTTTGCCTTGTTTCTTCCCTTTTTGGTAGGCTACATTAACCAGTACCCCGACACTTATAAAACGCGCAAAAACAACGGCCTGCTCATGTTGTGGATTACGCCATTGCGAGCTTTGACCAACGATATCCGCAAGGCTATGCAGGAAGTGTGCGACGAGCTGGAACTCCCCTGGCGCATAGGCACCCGCACGGGCGATACCTCTGCTGCCGAAAAGCAGGCCCTCCGCAAAAAACTACCCGAAGTACTACTTACCACCCCCGAAAGCCTGCACCTCATGCTGGCCCAAAAAGATTATCCCAAAATGTTTCAGCACCTGCAAGTGGTGGTGATAGACGAATGGCACGAACTCCTGGGCACCAAACGTGGCGTGCAGGTGGAGTTGGGGTTGTCGAGGTTGAAGAACCTCCCCCCGGCCCCCTCCAAAGGAGGGGGGGATGAAAATCTCTTGGAGAAGCTTGTACAAAAAGAGCCTGTGCAGGATACATACCCGGGGTATCATACTACGGATGCGTTGACTTGGAATACGAATATTGACAATGCCAAACAAATGCGCCAAGTACCAACTGAGGCAGAAAATGTGTTGTGGCAACATTTGAGAAGAAAAAATTTGGGTTACCGCTTTAGGCGGCAGCATTTAGTAGGTAATTACATACCCGACTTTGTTTGCTTGGAAAAGAACCTGGTAATTGAGGTTGATGGTGGGTATCATTCTGAATCGGAACAATATATACTCGATAAAGAGCGAACCTCTTATTTGAATGAAAAGGGTTATCGCGTAATTAGGTTTACAAACAACGACGTACTGACCAATCTTGATGGCGTACTGGAGCAGATCAATGTTTCATTGTTAAACAAAGGCAGTATCGAAGAGCCTGGAACCAGTGCTGAAGTTAACCCCCTCCCCTTTGGGGAGGGCTGGGGAGGGGTAATCTGGGGTATCAGCGCAACCATTGGTAACCTGGAGCAGGCGGCCGAGGTATTGTTGGGTAATAACTTTCCGAAAGACAGGATGCGGATGGTGAGGGCCAACATCAGCAAGAAGCTGGATATACGGTCGGTTATCCCGAAGGATATTGATAATTATTCGTGGACGGGCCATATTGGATTGAAGCTATTACCTGAGGTAATGGAGATTGTGGCGGGCAGCAAGACGACGTTGATTTTTTGCAACACCCGTGCACAATCTGAAATTTGGTATCATGCTATATTGGATAATTACCCCGAGTATGCGGGCATCATGGCCATGCACCATGGATCGCTGGATAATGAGTTACGCAACTGGGTAGAAGCCGCCCTGCACCAGGGTGCTTTAAAACTGGTAGTTTGTACCTCAAGTTTGGATTTAGGTGTCGATTTTAGGCCGGTAGATACCGTGGTGCAGGTGGGCAGCCCTAAAGGGGTAGCCCGTTTTATGCAGCGTGCAGGGCGGAGCGGTCACCATCCGGGCGCGGTATCTAAAGCTTATTTTATCCCAACGCATTCGCTGGAACTATTGGAAGGTGCTGCATTAAAACAGGCAATTACCAACGTCAATTTTGAAAGCCGCGATCCTATATTACTGGCTATTGATGTGTTAATCCAATACATGGTTACCTTGGCGGTAAGCGATGGCTTCAGGGCCGATCAGTTATACAAAGAAGTTAAAAGCACTTATGCATTTGCCGATTTGCGCGAGAGCGAGTTTGGCGAATTGCTGGAGTTTATAACTACCGGAGGTGCCACGCTATCGCAATACGATGAGTTTTTAAAGGTGGAAGTTGAAGACGGACTGTACAAGGTAAACAGCCGCCGCATTGCTATGCGCCACCGGTTTAGCATTGGTACCATTACCAGCAGTGTAAGCCTGCGGGTTAAAATGCTGCATGGCGGCAGTTTGGGTTCTATTGAAGAAGGGTTTATATCGCGCCTTAAACCAGGCGATACCTTTTGGTTTGCAGGCCGCAGCCTGGAGTTTGTGCAGTTGAAGGAGATGACGGCCTTTGTCAAAAAATCGAACAAAACCAAGGGAATCATCCCCAGCTGGGCAGGCGGACGAATGCCGCTATCATCGCAGCTATCTTCAGTGTTACGCGAAAAGCTGGACGAGGTAGCTCACCACCTCGAAAAAGACGAAGAGGTGGTGGCTCTGCGCTCGCTATTTAATATGCAGGAGCAACTGTCGCACTTACCTAAAAAGACCGACCTGCTGATAGAATCATTTGAATCGCGCGATGGACATCATTTGTTCTTTTACCCGTTCGAAGGGCGGTTAGTGCATGAGGGAATGGCTTCGCTACTGGCCTATCGTATTGCCAAGATCAAGAAAGCCACCTACAGCATTGCCATGAACGATTATGGCTTCGAGTTGCTTACGGATGAACCCATCCCCTTAATGGAAGCACTGGAAGAAGACCTCTTCAGCATTCACAACCTTATAGAAGATATTCAAAATAGCCTGAACGCTAACGAAATGGCCCGCCGCCGTTTCAGGGATATTGCTCACATTGGCGGTTTAGTATTTACAGGCTATCCCGGTCAGCCGATAAAGAACAGGCATTTGCAAGCCAGCACCGGGTTGTTGTTTGATGTATTCAGGGAATATGAACCCAACAACTTACTCATCAGGCAGGCTTATAACGAGGCGCTGGCTTTCCAGTTGGAAGAGTTCAGGCTGCGCGAAGCCCTGCAGCGTATACAGCACCAGGAGATCATCATTAAAACAGTTGACCGCCCCACTCCTTTTGCCTTCCCCATTATGGTTGACCGCCTGCGCGAAAAACTAACTATGGAAAGCCTTGAGGAACGTGTGGCCAAAATGGCCCGCCGCTACGATTCGCTGGAGTTAGGCCCCGAAGAAGAACCTGAACCCATTGAACCGCCTAAGCCGTATAAAAAGAGGCGCAAGTTTTTATAAAGGCTTTTACCTCATGCTTTTTGAAAAACCCGTCATTGCGAGGTACGAAGCAATCTCTGCACGATAGGTGGTGGGCTACTTTTCTCCGCAGGGATTGCTTCGTTCCTCGCAATGACGTTTTTTTTACGAACCCTGTCATCTCGAACGATAGTGAGAGATCTTGTTCGAATGGCAACATAAACAACATGCACGGAGTAACAAGATTTCTCGTTAGCACTCGAAATGACAGGATTAAAACTACATAATTTTCACCTGCATCTCTTTAAACCTTGGCAACAGCTTTTTGAGCAGATCGCTTTTAAAGCTTGCTTCGCTGTAAATATTGGTTATCCAAACCAGTATTTTTAATTCCACACTGTCGGCGGCAATGGTATTTACCAATATTTCGGGTGGGAGATTTTTAACGGTATTATCGGTTTTGCCTATTTCTTCTTCAATAATTTTACTGATAGCCGTTAGGTCGGTATCCACAGGCACTTTAAAGATAACTTCTGCTTTGAGATAATCGTTGCTCAGCGTCCAGTTCACCAAACGGCCAGAGAGCAAGTCGCCGTTAGGGATGATCACCTCCGAACCCTGCGGGGTCAGCATTTTGCTGGAGCGGATGCCAATATCCTGCACCTTGCCTTTTTTGTCGGCCAGTTCTACATAATCGCCTATGCGAAAAGGCTTTTCAAAAATAAGGATGATGCCCGATACAAAGTTATTCACGATGTTTTGCATTCCTAAACCAATACCCACACTCAAGGCACCTAAAACCACGGTCAGCTTATCTAAAGGCACACCCGATGCCGTAACAGCCAGCAACACACCAATAATAATGATGATAAGCCTGATCAGCGCCAGCTTTGAGCCTTTGTGCTCCGTTTTTTCATCGAAGGTTACGCTACTTTCGCCAAACAGCACGCCTATATGTTTTTGCAACATATTAGCCAGGTAAACAATTACGCCAAAGAAAAGCACATTGCTCAGGGTAAAGGTTACGCTGCCAAAACTGCGCTGCTTAACCAATAAATTATGCAGTAAAGCAAACACGCCACCTGCAATGCTCAGGTTAATTAAAAACACCAGCAGCCACAAAATTACCGCTACTACAGAAAGTATTTTTTTGAACGAAGCACGGGTTTTAGCCAGGTTAATACGCGAGAACAACCCGTTATTACACGAACTTACTTTAATTTGCAGTTCAAGGGCATCGGTAAGGGTTTGAACAAATACCGCCAGCCCGATTATTTGCGTAAGCCCGATAACGGCCGTTGTGCTGCAAACCTTGGCTAAGCTAATGCGGCCAAAAATATTGAGCACAATAGAAAGCACATTTAGCCCTACATAAATAATGATGATGGGCTTTATTAACCGTTCGGCAATGTTAGCTTTTAACAGCTTTTTGTAGAAGTAAACCCCAATATAAATGGCCACAAAGTTGAGCGCCATCAATAATAAACGCATCCATATGGCATCGTGTACCATACTGGTAGTTACAATAATAACTACGTATAGGGCTACAATAAGGAGCCAGTAGTTGAGATCGCTTTTGGCCAGTGTTTTCCAGAAATGTATGGTAACGGCCACCAACAGTAAAAACTGTGTAAGCTCAATGTACATGGAGGGAGAATCGGGCTCGAAAAGCGGCGTTAGGTTCAGCATCACCATAAGCGTGGCCAGTATGGGGTAAGGCTTAAGGTAAGTAAAGGTTAACTCCCCTAATTGCTGCTTACTTTCGGGTTTGCGGGCACCTTTATAATTACGGTAAACCCAGATATAGAAGACCAACCCGGCCAGGAAAAGCAGAATGCGGTTATCCCAGGTGGAGTCGATAAAATAACCCAATATCTTGTTTTGACCGCTGTACGACGTCCTGATAAGGTCGCCAATACTGCTGCCATCCTCGTTCTTTGCCGGGGCTGACCAGATGTAAGGCGACTCGCGGCTCAGCGCATTTTGCCCTGATTGGCGCAGCCTGTCGTTAATTACATTCTGCAGATCGGTAACGGTTAAGTACGAGGCCGAAACATCGGCCAGCAGGCGGCTTATGGTATCGAGCTTGGCCGTAGTAATTTTGCCCGCGGTTTGCAAACGCAGCTTTATATCAACCAGTTGCTTGTTGTAAAGCCGCTTTTCGGTGGTATCTCTGGCGGTCACCATCAGCACCGAATCGTTGCTGAGTTCTATTACTTTTTCGGATAGGTTTTGTAGGTTGTTATTGTACTTGGATAAAGCCGTACGCCAGTCGGTTAGCTTAGTTAAGGCATCTTTTAAGATGAGGTTGTAACTCAGCAGGCTTTTTGAGTCGATAACCTTGCGCGCCATATCCAGGTCTTTTTTTACCGGGGCTATGTCTTTATTTACTTCGGCCAGGCCGGTACGGATGTTATCAATACCATACCCTCTTTTGTTGGTGGCATTAATTTCGGTAATAGCGGCCTGTGCCTTTTGGATGCGGAAAAGTAAAGTATCGGGGATGGTTTGTGCCGAATCAGTTGGCGTTTTGGTGGAGTCTTGCGCGTGGGCAAGCGGGGCAACCAAAAGCATACAAACAAACGTTAAAAAAAATATAATTACTTTAATGAATTTGTATTGATTCGGGATGGATTTGCTCATATTCAATTAGGCAGTTAACCCATTACAGGTAATTTTAATTAAACTATTTATACAACCATCTCATAGAACGGTTTTAGCTAACTTGATTTTGAATAATCTTCAGATGGTTAGATGAGTTTGAATAATTGGACTCCATTTGTATATATTCATCGCTTAATCCATAACAAAATATGAAACCACTTTTATTTATTCTTTTCCTGGCTCTGTTCGCTTCTTGTTCATCAAATGAAAAAAACGACATAAGTCAACAAGGGCTTAATGGAAGTATAATTAAAATAACAGAAACGAAGTATGTCGCTAAAGAAAAATTTGGGGTGGTTTCGAAAGGGCGATTAGAAACCACTGACGTAATTGAAGTCAATGAGCAAGGAAATTTTTACAAAGAAATCTACACATCATTTCCTGACCCAGAACTTGATACTGTACTTGGCCCAGAATATAACACTAAAAGTGAATTTATTACATTATCTAAATTCAATGATAAAGGAGAGCGAATTTCAATATTAGATGGAAAGACCAATAAAGTTGGATCAAAATATATTTATAACGAGGATGGAAAAGTTATTGAAATAAACAACTACAACAATGAAGGTAAGTTGTCATCGAAAACTAAATTCACATTTGATGAAGGGCGCCTTACGCAAAGTAACGAATATAATAGTGATGGCAGCTTAAACTCCTTTACAAAATATAAAATGAATGAAAACGATAAAGCAATTGAAGCTGCTAACTTCACAAATGAAAATAAGTTAAGTGGTAAAACAACCTATTCGTTCAATGATAATTTGATAACTGGTTATAAACTCTTTAAAGACAACAGACTAACCGACACCTATAAATTTAAGTATGTTAAATTTGACGATCACAAGAACTGGACCATTAAACACATATCTATCAATAACAAAATTGAAAGTATTGTAGAACAGAAAATAAATTACAGGTAAACTGAGTAGCAGTAAATGAGGTGAAGTATAAATTAGTTAGCATTAGGATCAACGCAAAACCATTGCCTGCTTTCAAGGTTATTCCTCAAGCATCATGGCTATAAAAAACCAACAACCCGTTATCCTTACCGGCCGCCTTAAATGGGTAGAGCGTATTGCGCATCTGTTTGATGATCAATTTACTGTTCCGGGCACCAAGTTTAAGTTCGGGTTAGATCCTATCGTAAATCTTTTCCCGGTGGCAGGCGATGCCGCCGGATTTTTAGTGGGCGCCGCATTGGTACTTACCATGGCCAAAAACGGGGTAAGCCGCAAAGTGCTCATTTTAATGATGCTCAATTTGCTCATTGATGGACTTATTGGTGCTATTCCGCTTATTGGCACCGTCTTCGATTTCTATTATAAAGCCAATACCCGCAACATTAACCTCCTTAAAAAGCATTACGAAGAAGGCAAGTATCAGGGAAGCGGTACCGGCACACTGGTTATCATTGTATTGGTGCTTTTATTATTCCTGGCGTTGTTCACTTACTTAAGCTATAAAGTAGTGTCTTATGTCGTCCATCTTTTCTAACAAATAGTGTAAAAAGTACACTCATAAGCAGGACAATCGATTGCGTAAGTTTTTGCAGGTATTAATGCTGTTTCAAAAGCAAATTCTTTCAATTACTCAATAATTATTATTTAGTTTGTGTATCGGGGTGTTAGCAATTGTGTTTAACGTTTACCGGTGCTAAACTTATAAACCAAACTGTTAACAGCAGTTTTTATTGAATACAGGCTGCTTTAAAGCCGCCAGCATTGACTATGAAAAAGTTTTTAGATGAGAATTTTTTGCTGCAAACTGAAACTGCGCAGCGCCTGTACCACGAGTACGCCAAAGATCTTCCTATTATAGATTATCATTGCCATTTGCCACCAGATCAAATTGCGGCCGATCTTAACTTTAACAACTTAACTCACGCCTGGCTCTACGGCGACCATTACAAATGGCGCGCCATGCGTACCAACGGCATAGACGAAAGCTACATTACCGGCGGCAAATCTGACTTTGAAAAGTTTGAGCAGTGGGCAGCTACCGTGCCTTACACCCTGCGCAACCCTTTATACCACTGGACGCACCTGGAATTGCAGCGCTATTTTGATGTGAACGACTTACTATCGCCATCAACAGCCAAGCAAATCTATGATGATTGCAGCGCCAAGTTGCAGTCGCCCGAGTATTCGGTGCAATCGCTCATTAAAAAAATGAAGGTGGAAACCATTTGCACCACCGATGATCCATTGGATAACCTCGAGTACCATCAGCAACTTACCCAAAACGATGTGGTAAAAGTTTTGCCGGCTTTCCGCCCCGATAAGGCCATGAATGCCGATGATACCGCAGCACTTAATGATTACATAAACAAGCTTGAACAAGTAGCCAACGTAAGCATCGGCGATTTTGACAGCTACCTGCAAGCGCTGAAAAGCCGCCATGATTACTTTGCGGCCAACGGCTGTTCGGTATCTGACCACGGTTTGGAGCAAATTTATGCCGAGGACTTTACCGACGAAGATATTAGAACCATTTTTGGTAAGATACGTGCCGGGGGAGTCTTAATTCCGGGCGAGATCCTGAAATTCAAATCGGCCATGCTGTTTCATTTTGCCGTTTGGGATCATGAAAAAGGCTGGGTACAGCAATTTCACCTGGGTGCTTTGCGCAACAACAATACCCGCTTGTTAACCAAATTAGGCCCCGATACCGGCTTTGACTCCATTGGCGATTTTAGCCAGGCACGTGCCCTGTCTACTTTCCTGAATAAATTGGATACTGAAGACAGGCTGGCCAAAACCATCATCTACAACCTAAACCCTGCCGATAACGAGTTAATGGCTACCATGATTGGTAACTTTAACGATGGCTCGGTTGCCGGCAAGGTACAGTTTGGCTCGGGCTGGTGGTTCTTGGACCAGAAGGATGGTATGATCAGGCAAATGAATGCCTTGAGTAATATGGGCTTACTGAGCCGCTTTATTGGTATGCTGACCGATTCGCGCAGCTTCCTGTCGTTCCCTCGTCATGAGTATTTCCGCAGGTTATTGTGTAACCTGTTTGGCGATGATATAGAGAACGGCGAACTGCCTAACGATATTGAGTGGACAGGCAAAATAGTGCAGGACATTTGCCATTACAACGCAAAAAATTATTTCCCATTTTAAGGGAACGATAAATATCAATTGTCATCTCGAATGATTTGAAAGAAGCCCCTAAATCCTCCCCAGTAGCGAGGACTTTAAACCCCCTCTCTACCGGAGAGGGCTGGGGAGAGGCTATTTCTCGTTAACGCTCGAAATAACAGCATAAATAACATCACTTAAGAATGAGTGAAATTTTAACGAAAGATTACAGCACCGGCTCGGTATTAAACTTTGGCGAACTGCTTTTGCGCATAACGCCCGATGCCGGCGGCGATTGGCTGCAAGAAAACAACCTGCCCGTGTTTGTGGGTGGTGCCGAACTTAACGTAGCCACGGCATTAGCCCTTTGGGATGTGCCTTCCAAGTACTTTACCGCATTGCCGCAAAACGGTATGTCAAACCAACTGATTTCTTTTTTGCAGGAAAAAGATATTGACACTTCACCCATATTTTTTCACGGTAAACGCATTGGCCTTTACTTTTTAACCAAAGGGCAGGATCTAAAAAACGACGCCCTTATTTACGACCGTGCAGGTTCGGCCTTTGCCGAGTTAACCCCGGGTATGGTAGATTGGGATAAAGTATTAGAGGGTGTTACCTGGTTCCATTTCAGTGCTATTTGCCCAGCCATCAGCCAAAATGCGGCAGAGGTTTGTAAAGAAGTGCTGGAAGCGGCATCACGCAAAGGCATTACCATATCGGTAGATTTGAATTACCGCGCTAAATTGTGGCAATATGGCAAACAGCCCATTGATGTAATGCCCGAACTGGCACAGTATTGCGACCTCATTATGGGTAACATTTGGGCTGCCGAACGTATGCTGGGTGTAAAGGTAGAAGAACTGGTAACCGAATCGGGCCAGAAAAGCCTTTATGTTAAAGAAGCACAAAACAGTTCGGAAGCCATCATCAAAGCTTTCCCTAAATGTAAAGCGGTGGCCAATACCTTTAGATTTACAGCCGATGATAACACTAATGTAGAATACTACACCGTTTTATATACGAACGATAAAGTGTACCTTTCGGGCGAGCACCGGGCCGAAACTATTATAGACAAAGTAGGCAGCGGCGATTGCTATATGGCCGGTTTAATCTATGGATTTTACAACAACTTTGATCCGCAGGCAACGGTTGATTTTGCCACCGCGGCCGCCTTTACCAAATTATTCGTGAACAGCGATGCCACCAACCGCAGCGTTGAATTTATACAAGAAGCCATTATTAAATGAAAACCAAGCAAGAAGTTTTAGATAGTATAGTTACGCAGGGCATGTTGCCCCTGTTTTTTTATAAAGATGCCGAGGTAAGCGTAGAGGTAACCCGTACACTATATAAAGCCGGTGTTCGTGTATTTGAATACACCAACCGCGGCGAGGCCGCACTCGAAAACTTTAAGCAGTTAAAAGAACTGCAGCAAAACGAAATGCCCGATTTGCACCTGGGGATAGGCACTATAAAATCGGTACACGATGCCGATGCCTTTATTAATGCCGGTGCCGATTTCCTGGTATCGCCCATTGTAAACCCCGAGGTGGCTAAAATGGCGCACGACCGTAACATGCTTTGGATACCCGGCTGTATGACACCTACCGAAATTTACACCGCGCAGTGCAATGATGCAGCGTTGATCAAACTTTTCCCGGCCAACATCTTGGGTCCTGCGTTTTTGTCTTCCATTAAAGAACTGTTCCGCGACCAGTTATTTATGCCAACCGGTGGGGTGGAGTTAGAAGCTAACAATATTTCTACCTGGTTTAGGGCCGGTGTTTGTGCGGTGGGCATGGGCAGTAAGCTTATTAGCAAAGAAGTGTTAGAAGGAAAATTATACGACCAGTTATATACCGACACGCAAACTGCCATTAACCTGGTGCAAACCAGCAGATAATAACCAACCGAACCTAAAGAAATGAAAGACGTCAAATTTAGTAATTACCGCTGGACCATTTGCGCCCTGCTGTTTTTTGCTACTACCATTAACTACCTTGACAGGCAGGTATTAAGTTTACTACAACCTACGCTTGCTAAAGAGTTTGGCTGGACCAACAGCGATTACGGAACCATTGTAGGGGTGTTCTCACTTGCTTACGCATTTTCGATGTTGTTTGCCGGCCGTGTGGTTGATTACCTGGGTACCAAAATGGGTTACACCTGGTCAATCATTTTATGGTCGTTAGGGGCTATGCTGCATGCCGTTGCTCATTTAATTCCCGGTAAAATATTGGGCTTTTCTTTAGGCCGTACGGTATTGGCCGCAGGCGAATCGGGTAACTTTCCGGCGGCTATAAAAGCCACAGCCGAGTATTTCCCTAAAAAAGATCGTGCTTTAGCCACAGGCATATTTAACTCGGGCGCTAACGTAGGTGCCATATTAGCGCCTATCGTAGTACCCTGGATTGCCGAAATGTACGGATGGAAATGGGCTTTCATTTTAATAGGTGCCCTGGGTTTCATATGGTTAATATTCTGGTTAATATTTTATGAATTGCCTTCTAAAAACAAAAAATTAGGTCAGGCTGAGTATGAATACATTCACAGCGACGAAATTCTGAGTAACGAAGGTATAGTTGTAGAACGCGAAGACGATGGCAAGAAATTTACTTACAGCCAATGTTTAACCTACAAACAAACCTGGGCCTTTGCTTTCGGCAAGTTCATGACGGATGGCGTTTGGTGGTTCTTCCTGTTTTGGTTGCCTGCCTACTTTAAGGCACAATATAATATGACGGGTACAGCAATTTCTTTACCTATCGCCGTTTTATATACTACTACCATGTTCGGCTCTATAGGTGGCGGGGCGTTTCCGGCTTATTTTATTAAAAAAGGTTACGATCCGTATACCGGCCGCATGAAAGCCATGTTTATTATCGCATTGTTTCCGTTAGTCGTTCTGTTAACGCCTTACTTAAGCCAGTACAGCTATTGGTATGCCGTAGGTTTAATTGCTATTGGCGCATCGGCCCATCAAGCCTGGAGTGCTAACATATTTACTACCGTGGGCGACATGTTCCCGAAAAAAGCCATTGCCACGATTACCGGCATTGGCGGTATGGCCGGCGGCATAGGCTCATTTTTATTAAGTAAGGGCGGTGGCTTATTGTTCGATTATTACGAAAAGCAGGGACACATTCAAACCGGCTATTCAATCATGTTTGTTATTTGTGCGGTTGCTTATGTAATTGCATGGGTAGTAATGAAGAGCCTGGTTCCGCGTATGAAGCCTATTGAGTTATAATTGAATACCTCATCATTACGAGGCACGAAGACAACCGACCGTAGGGAGCTCATTAATGCCATTGGAAACAATTAACTCATTAATAATCTCTGCGGGGACTGATCAAGCGTATATCTGGCATGCAGAGATTGCTTCGCTATCGCTCGCAATGACGATAAGACATTTTTAACAACCCGAACACAAATATTAATCTTAAACAATTATCATGAGTTTTAAAGACGAGCTTAACGGCTTATTTGTTGAGGAAAGTCAAATCCCCGAGGAATACCGTATTGAGCCCATTCATCAGCGCGAGTACTTAAGTAATGGCGAGATGAAGCAATGGGATGGCGAGGTAAGCGAGGTTTACTCGCCGATATGTATACCCGGTCCAACGGGATTGGAGCGCAAACTGATTGGCAGCTACCCTCTGGGTACCGAAGTAGAGGCTATGGAGGCTTTAGCCGCCGCAGAAACTGCATATAACAATGGTCGTGGCGAATGGCCCACCATGAGCGTTGACGGGCGCATTAAGTGCCTTGAAAAGTTCGTATACAAAATGGTAGAACAGCGCGACCTCGTGATCAAATTAATCGTTTGGGAAATTGGCAAATCTGTAGCCGACTCTACCAAAGAATTTGACCGTACCGTTGAATATATTAACCTGACCATTGATGCGTTGAAGGATCTTGACCGTCAGTCATCGCGTTTTGAAATTGCCGAAGGTGTGGTGGCACAAACCCGCCGTTCGCCTATTGGTGTGGTGTTATGTATGGGCCCCTTCAACTACCCGTTGAATGAAACCTTTACTACGTTGATCCCGGCCATTATCATGGGCAACACCATCCTTTTCAAGCCGCCGAAACATGGCACCTTGGTTCACTACCCTTTACTACGCGCCTTCCAGGAATCTTTTCCTAAAGGTGTGGTGAATACCGTGTATGGTCGTGGTGCCAATGTAACCCCGGGCTTAATGGCTACCGGTAAAATCAATGTGCTGGCCTTTATTGGTAGCAGCAAGGTGGCTAACGACTTAAAAAAGCGTCACCCTAAAATTAACCGCCTGCGTGCGGTGCTAAGTTTGGATGCCAAGAATGCCGCCATCGTCACCAAAAGTGCCGACCTGAACATTGCTGTGGCCGAGTGTATTCTGGGTTCGTTGTCTTATAACGGACAGCGTTGTACAGCCATCAAAATCATCCATGTGCACAAAGATGTGGCCGATGAGTTTTTGAAACTACTGAGCGAAGGCATTGCCAAACTAAAATACGGCATGCCGTGGACCAAAGGTGTAAACCTTACCCCGGTAGCCGAACCCGGCAAACCGGCCTATTTAAAAGAGTGTATTGATGATGCGATTGCCAACGGTGCCCGTGTGGTAAACGAAAACGGCGGCGAAACGGTAGCCTCTTTCGTGTTCCCGGCGGTAGTTTACCCCGTTAACGCTCAAATGAAGCTGTACCGCGAAGAGCAGTTTGGCCCGGTTATCCCGGTATTGCCTTTCGATTCTATTGAGGAACCTATTCAATACCAGATAGATTCGCCGCATGGTATGCAGGTAAGTATCTTTAGTACCGACGCCGAGGAAACTGCCAGCCTAATCGATCCGTTCGTGAACCTGGTAAGCCGTGTAAACATTAACGCCCAGTGCCAGCGCGGCCCTGATGTGTTTCCATTCACCGGCCGTAAAGACAGTGCCGAGGGTACGTTATCTGTTAACGATGCCCTGCGCTCGTTCTCTATTCGCTCACTGGTAGCTACCAAGATGAACGATACCAACAAGCAATTGCTGAACGAGATCATTAACAAGCATGATAGTAATTTCTTGAGTACGAATTATATCTTTTAGGAGTATAGATTACAAATAAAGAAGGACGGTTAAATAACCGTCCTTCTTTATTTAAATTTCGCTTGTCATGCTGAGCTTGTCGAAGCATTCGCCGCTCGGTTAAGTCTTCGACAAGCTCAGACTGACAGGTGGATTATAGTTTGAACAACTAAACCTCGCTTAGCACCTTCTTTACCCAAGCCCTACCCCATTCTTCTTTTTGTACATCAGTCCATAAAGAAGGATAAAAAATGCGTTTTTGAAAACGCGGAGGCAGATACTTTTGCCAGTTGGTGCCGCCCGTGGCCCTGATCTCCTCGGGCTCGCGGTGCAGGTAGCGCACAGCCGATTTATAGTGCGATAGCGGCCAGTTTACATTGACATTAGTATCTAAGTGCCGCAACTCAGTAGCCAGCGCCTCGGTGGCTTTTCCGGCTTGTTTAAACTTGCGGTATAAAGCGTAAAAGTTGGTATTAATTAAATTCTCGCCTAAATCGACAAACGTTTTGGCGTATTTTTTTTCAAACTGCTTCAGTGTCAACGTTTTTTTACCGGTAGATAGTTCGGTGGCACCATACTTCCAGTAAATATCTTCAAACTGCTCCTTCACAGTGCCGTTGGCAAGCGCTTCCCGGCTGTCTTTGGCTACGAGGTTAAAAAAGTCGGTTGCGTAAATCTCTATCATCCTGTACTGGCCCGATTGAAAACCACTGGCCGGCAGTAACGACATCCGAAACTTTAAGAATTGCTCCTTCTCCATCCCATCCACCATAATTTCGAACGAATGCGTCAGCGCTTCAAAATAGCGGTTAATGCGGTGTAAGCGGGCGGTAAAAAACTCGGCAGTCAGGGCTTCGTGCTGCGCAATCTGCTTGCACTCATTCAGCGCCAGCTTAAAATAAAGCTCGGTAATTTGATGATAGATAATGAAGATCTCTTCATCGGGGAATGGCGTTTTAGGGTTTTGCAGGCTTAGCAGCGTATCTAGGTTAATGTAGTCCCAGTACGTTAAAAAATCGGCATACAGCAAACCATCCAGGTACGAGGCCATATCCTGGCCCATGGCTTCATACTTTTGCTGCAATAATGCCAGCCGTTGTTCAATTTCGGGAGAGATCTGCATGCGGGCAAAGTTAAGAGATTGCAGCAGATGTATTTATTACCAGGGCTTAAAATTAAACTGGTAGGCTACGCGCAAGCCTATTAATGTACCGGCCTGCAGGTGGGTTGGTAAGGCATCGGCCCGTAACGAAAATTCAAGACTGCTGTAATCATCTAAATTCCAATTGTAGCCTGCACCTGCAGAGCCTCCCAAGCCTACTACGCCACCATCGCTGCCACCCACATACACCGAAGGGCCTGCATACGTAAACACGTTTTTGCTTACAAAGTATTTGGCGGCCAGGTTAAGAAACCCGGCGTCGAAGCCCGATCTATCATTAATATTTTTCCCACCGGCTATGGTTTCCCAACCTAACAGCGGCATTAAAGCCAGGTTATTGTTGAGGCGGATGTTTGCCTGTAACACCCTATCGCGCCCAAGGCCATAACCGCTTTTAAAGGGACGATTTATGCCCGCGCCTATACCAATGGAGGTACGGGCCGGTTGGCTATACACCAAATTAGTAACAAGCAGGGCGAGTAAAAGCGCGGGGAGTGAATATCGAATTTTTATCATAGGTTAAGTGCCATAACAACTGCGTCGGCGGCTTAAAGTTTTTTTGTAACCGATGCAATATAACTAAGCCTTGTTACCGGAGTATTAAGCAAGCCATTAAAATAATTTTAACTGTTCGGGCGCATCGTCCTTTTTAGGTTTGGACTGCAGTTCTCCAAAGTTAGATACCGATATACCTAACAGGCGTATCTTCACCTCATCCAGGCCGGTAGCGGCTAATAACTCTTTGGCAATACGGCTTAAAGTTTCTGCATCTCCTAAGGGCTGGGTAAGCGAATGGTTACGGGTAATTTGTTTAAAACTGCTGTATTTCACTTTTAAAGTAACCGTGCGGCCTTTGAGGTTGTAGCGGGCCAGTCGATCGGCCACGGTTTGGGCTATCTTGTCCAGTTCGGTGTGCATTTCTTCCGGTTCAGTGAGGTCATAAGCGAAGGTATCTTCGGCCCCCATCGATTTAGTTTCACGGTGGGGTTGCACCGGACGGTTATCATTACCGCGTACAATTTGGTAATAAAACCGGCCAACCTTGCCAAAGCTTTTCACCAGTTCGTCTTCTGTCAACTTTTTGAGATCGGCCCCGGTATGTAAGCCTTGCTTCTTCATCTTCTCGGCCGTAACCTTGCCCACGCCATGAAACTTTTCTACGGGCAATTGCTCCATAAAACTTTCTACCGCCGATGGGCCGATGAACTTTAACCCGTTAGGCTTATTAATATCCGAAGCTATTTTAGCCACAAACTTATTGATAGATACCCCCGCCGAAGCCGTAAGATTCAATTCATCCTGGATAGCCTGCTTAATTTGCTGTGCTACCTCAATAGCCGAGCCTACACCCAGCTTATCTTCCGTTACATCCAAGTAAGCTTCATCTAAAGAAAGCGGCTCTATCAAATCGGTGTACCTGCTAAAGATCTCCCTGATGTGTTTAGACACCTCCTTGTACACCGCAAACCTTGGCCGCACAAATACCGCATGCGGGCACAACTGCAAAGCCTGTTTAGATGACATAGCCGACCTTATACCAAACTTACGCGCCTCATAACTAGCGGTGGCCACCACACCGCCCCGCCCCTCGGGCAAACCGCCTACCACCAAAGGCTTACCCCGCAGCTCCGGGTTATCGCGCTGCTCTACCGATGCGTAAAACGCATCCATATCTATATGGATGATCTTGCGGTATTGAGTGTCGGCAGGCATTTTACAAATATAAGCTAGGCAACAATAGGTAAGCTATATTGTTACAGCAGTAAAGCAAACGCATAACTTTGACAACTTATTACTCATGATTTTACGTATGTTGTGACATCGAAACTTCTTAGCTTTTCACACGAACAAATGTTAACGCCCGATCAGGATTTTTATACCCAGTTACCCGTTAGTCCACTACCCCTGGGCGACCTGCTATTGAATGAAGAGCATTTTAGCACTGTTCCTGCCAGCTGGCATGTGATCATAACTGATATTAAAAGTTCGACCGAAGCGGTTTTAGGTGGTAGCCATCAAAACGTAAACCTTATTGCTACCGGCAGTATTGTTTCAGTGCTTAACCTTGCTTTTGATATGCAGGTTACTATCCCGTTCTTTTTTGGGGGAGATGGTGCAACCTTCATAGTTCCCGAATGCTTAATTAACAAGGCTATGCAGGTATTGGCATTATACAAGGCCAGCACTTTTGAAAACTTTAACCTTGAACTGCGAACCGGCACGGTAACGGTAAAGAAAATTTACGAGCAGGGCTATCATTTACATATGGCTAAATACAAAAGCTCCAGATCATTCAACATTCCCGTTGTATTGGGTAACGGCTTAAACTATGCTGAAAAAATTATTAAGGGCGATGATTACCTGCTATCGGGACATGATGGTACGGATAGTGTATTAGATCTTACTGGTATGCAATGTCGCTGGGATAAAATACCCCCACCGGAAGATAAGGAAGAAGTAGTTACCCTGCTTGTTGCAGCCCTTCATCATAAACAGCAGGCTTCTGCCTTTAGCAAGGTAATGAAGCAAATAGAGGCATTGTACGGTCCGCACCGAAAAAGGCAGCCTATATCCGTATCGCGCTTAAAGCTGGTAACAACATTTAACCGCATAGGTTTAGAAATGCGCACACGCTTAGGCCAGTTCAAATGGCTCGATCTGCTGCAAACCTGGGCCGTAAACTTATTGGGACATATTTACTTTCGCACCAAAAAAGGTAAGGCCTACCTTAAAAGCTTGGTGGAGATGTCGGATACTTTGGTTATCGACGGCAAAATTAATACGGTAATATCGGGCAATGTAAAACAACGCGAAGCATTGCAGCAATACTTAGATGAATTGGAAACCGCTGGCGAAATCATCTACGGTTTGCATGTAAGCGGCGCCTCGGTAATGTCGTGTTATGTACGCGATATGAAAGACGGCCACATCCATTTTGTAGACGGCAGCGATGGCGGGTACACGCAAGCCGCCAGGGTAATTAAGCGAAAGTTGAAAGAAATTAACCATCAACAAAAAGCAGATTAAAATATAAAGTCCTCCCTCCTGGGGAGGATTTAGGAGGGGCTTCTTTATATTTGCCGCCATGCAAACCATTACCTGGGCCGATTTTGAAAAAGTGGAACTTCGCGCCGGTACCATTGTAGAAGTGCAGGATTTTCCTAAGGCGCGCAAGCCAGCCTACCAGTTAAAGGTAGACTTTGGCGAGCTGGGCATTAAATGGTCGAGCGCGCAGATCACTAAACATTATACCAAAGAGGAATTAGTTGGCCGGCAAATATTGGGCGTGGTCAACTTTCCCGAAAAACAAATAGCCAACTTTATGTCGCAGTTTTTAGTTACTGGCCTGGCCGACGAGAATGGCGATATTGTATTAACCACCGTAGAAAGGCCTGTGCCTAACGGAAGCAAACTCATTTAATGCGTTTTATAAGTTTTGACAACGAAACATCGGTATCGCCCGATGACTTTTTTATGAATGAAGCCTTGCGCGAAGCCCGTTTGGCTTACGCCGAAGACGAAATCCCTATTGGTGCCATTGTAACCTGCCAGGGCAAGATCATTGGCCGGGGGCATAACCTTACCGAGCGGTTGAACGACGTATCGGCCCATGCCGAAATGCAGGCCATGACAGCGGCTACCAACTTTTTAGGTGGTAAGTATTTAAAAGATTGTACCTTATACGTCACCATGGAGCCCTGCGTGATGTGTGCTGGGGCATCATACTGGTTCCAGGTAGGCAAAATTGTGTTTGGAGCCTATGATACACGTTTGGGCTTTGGCCGGTTGAACCAAAAGATCACCCATCCTAAAACGGTAGTTACCGGCGGCATCCGCGAAAATGAGTGCGCCGAGCTGGTTCGCGACTTTTTCAGGAGCAAACGCTCAAAAACTTAACATTAATCTGAACAAATATGATAGCCAACGCTTTATATTTGCAACAACACATCTTTAATTAACCTTAAAAAATAGTCATATGGCATTTGAATTACCGGCGTTACCATACGCTACCGACGCACTGGAACCGCATATTGATAAAGCTACGATGGAAATTCACCATGGTAAGCATCACCAGGCTTATGTAACCAACCTTAACAAGGCTTTGGAAGGCAAACCTGAGGCAACCAGCAGCATCGAAGAAATTGTTAAACACATTTCAAAATTCCCGCCTGCAGTACGCAACAACGGTGGTGGTCATTTTAACCACACTATGTTCTGGACTTTATTATCGCCAAACGGTGGTGGTCAGCCAACAGGTGAGTTAGCCGAAGCTATTAAGAGCACTTTCGGTTCTTTTGACGAATTGAAAACCAAAATGAACGAAGCCGGTGCAACCCGCTTTGGTTCGGGCTGGGCTTGGTTGGTAGTTAATGCCGATAAAAAACTGGCTGTTACTTCTACCCCTAACCAAGACAACCCTTTAATGGATCTTCCTGAAATTGCGGTAAAAGGTACACCAATTTTAGGTATTGATGTTTGGGAGCACGCTTACTACCTTAAATATCAAAACAAACGCCCGGATTACTTAGCCGCTATATGGAACGTAATTAACTGGAACCACGTAGCCGAGCTTTACGCAAAAGCTAAGTAATACAAATTACAAATAATAGAAAATCCCCTGAGCAATCAGGGGATTTTTTTGTACACCATGCATTTACTAAAAATGCTCAGATCTATTTAAAACTTAGAATGTCATTGCGAGCGTAGCGATAGCGACGCGGCAATCTCACTGCGATCAGTCTAAATGAGATTGCCACGCTATCGCTCGCAATGACATATTTTATTCATCAGTTATTATTGTTTTTCAAGCGTCTTAGGCAATAAGGGTTCTTTATGATCTGCCTTTTTTAACGGCCGGAAACTTCATTTTATAATCTACCTTAACCACACCACGCGATATATCGTTCAGGCGTTTCTCGAGCATACGTTTGCGCAGAGGACTTAGCTTATCGGTAAACAGTTTACCCTCAATATGGTCGTACTCATGCTGAATAACACGTGCAGCCAAGCCTTTGTACGTGCCTTCTTGCTGTACCATGTTTTCGTCGTAGTAAGAAATGCGCACTACCGGGCAGCGGTAAACATCTTCGCGCACATCGGGTATGCTCAGGCAACCTTCGTTAAAGGCCCACTCTTCACCGGTTTCTTCTAAAATTTGCGGGTTTACGAATGCTTTTTTGAAATCCTTCAACTCAGGCTCTTCATCATCAAAAGGAGAAGCATCTATGACAAATAAACGTTTAGATAAGCCTACCTGCGGGGCAGCCAAACCCACACCACGGGCATTGTACATGGTTTCAAACATATCGGCAACCAATTGCTTCAAACCGGCTATTTCGTCGGGTTCAAAATCAGTGGCTTTTTTTCTTAAAACAGGGTCGCCGTAGGCTACAATAGGCAGTTTCATATTGCAAAATTACGGATTTAAGTTTTGATTGAAAATTTAGAGTTTTGATAAATAATTATCACACCGTCATTTCGCAGCCTAAAAATCTCCGCGCTTTACTTTTCTTTGGTAAAAAGAAATTCTCTGCCTGCCTGTTTAAGCGTCATTTGACTATTGATTGGGTCAAAAACCATTTCTATACCAGCCGGATCAAACTTAAATTGGTGTTTGGCAACTGCATCTAAATCAAATGCCGATTGGCCCGTTGCCTGCGCAACCAGCACTACATCTTTTTTTGTAATCGTAATTTTTAACGGAATTTGAGTGCTGGCATACACGCCCAGGTACTTATCCAGTTCTTCCGTTTTATACAGGGTGGTTTTAAAATCGGGTACGGTATACGGCGTGTTAAAAACAATACTAAGCACACCAATGAGTATATTGTTAAGATTGGTATTTACACCATTAGCCGTATAAGCTATAGCTATACTATCGGCAGGAAAGTATGCCGCCTGCGACCGAAAACCGTCTATACCACCATCGTGCCCATATGCAGTGTGACCTTTAAAGGGGAAAACAAACAAATTCATGCCGAAACCTTTTTCAACGGTTTTCATTTGAGTTAAGCTTGCCCTGCTAACCAGCTTACCTGCAAATAAGGCCTCCATAAATTTATCCAGATCGGCCGGTGTAGACACCAGCGCACCTGCACCTCCCGGTATACTCATATCGGTTTCGGTATCGGGTGCCCAATTGCCCTGCCAGTTGTAAGAATAAGCCTCATTGTTAGCAGCTACAATTTTGCCTCCATAGTAAGTATCTTTTAAACCTATCTTACCAGTAATACGGTTTTTTAAAGTTGCTGCATAAGGTTTTTTCTCCAACTTTTCTATAATATAACCCAATAGCACAAAGTTACTGTTGCTGTATTTATGCTGTGTGCCCGGCTCAAACTCGGCGGGCATCATCTTAGACAGCAAAGTGGCTGGTGTTACTTTTTGAGTAAGCCATGAGGTGTAACCGCTATCGGCAGTAAAGCTGTGTATACCGCTGCTATGGTTAAGCATTTGTGCAATAGTAATACGGGCAGCATTAGGTACTGTTGGATAGTACTTTGAAAGGGGTGTGGTGAGTTGCAGCTTTCCTTCTTCAATTAACTGAAAGATCATTACCGCCGTAAACACTTTACTTATAGAACCAATACGGTATTTGGTTTTAGTGTTGGCCTGTGTTTTTACCGGCCCGTACCAACTATAGCCAATAGCCCGGCTATACAAAGGCTGGCCTTTTCTGGTAATGGCAATGCTCATCATCGCCTTATTGTTTGTTTCCAAAACATCAAACAGGCTGTCCATTTTGGCTTTATTAAAAGTTTGGGCGGAGCTGATCTGACCAAAGAAAAGCAAGGCGATAAAAGGTAATAAGGTAAGTTTACGTATCATATTATAATTTCCTTTTATGACCACCACCAAAACAGTTAGGTTACACCAAATACCTTAAATAAATAGTTAACGGTAGTTACTCCTGCTCTTCTTTTGGCTCAAACAACAGCGTAATCAGGCTTTGATTATCAAATACCTCGTTGGTTATTTCTAATACCTGTTCGGCTGTGGTGGCTTCTATCTTATCAAACACCTGTTGCAGCGTATCAATGCTATTGAAGTCAATGAGGCTTTTGGCCATGGAGATAATCAGGCTCAGGCGGTTTTCTTCGGCCAGTGCTATTTGCCCGACGAACTTTTGCTTGGCCTGCTGCAGTTGCAGGGTGCCCAGTTTATTATCGCGCAGCTTTTTGAGCTCTTTATGGATGAGGCGCATGGCTTTTTCGGCCTTTTCGGCATCGGTACCAAAGTAAATAGAAAATATACCGGTATCGGTTAACGGGGTATAGTTAGATTCTATGGTGTAGGCAATGCCGTGTTTCTCTCGTATCTCGAGGTTTAAACGGCTGCTCATGCCCATGCCGCCCAGCAGGTTGTTTACCAGCAGTAAAGCACTTTTATGTTGATGAGATGAATCGTAAGCCAGGCTGCCAATTACGCCATGCGTTTGCGAGATGGGTTTTTCAAACGTAATGATCTCCCCTTTTACCTTGCCCGGTTTTTGCCTGTGCTTGGTACTAGTATTTTCGGGCACCGTACCCAAATACTTCTCAGTAAGCTTAATGAGTTTGCTAAAGTCGTAATCGCCTATGACGGCAAACACCATTTGATGGGTATTGTAGGTAGCCTGCATAAAACCGGCTATATCATCACGGTTCAACTGGTTAACCGATTCTTCGGTACCCAAAATGTTATTGCCCAGCGCATGGCCCTTAAACAGCAAGCCTTCAAAATCATCCTGAATGGCTTCTTCGGGCTGGTCCTGGTACGAGGCTATCTCATCCAATATCACGCTGCGCTCTTTCACCAGTTCTTCTTGAGGGAAGGTGGAGTGGAAGAGGATGTCCTCAAACAGATCGAGCGTGCGTTCCAGGTGCTGTTTCAGCAGTGAGGCGTGTATGCAGGTGTATTCTTTGGTGGTATACGCGTTTAAGTCGGCGCCAACCAGTTCTAAACGATTAAGAATTTGGTTGGTGCTGCGGCGCTCGGTTTGTTTGAACAGCAGGTGTTCGATGAAGTGGGCCAGCCCGTCTTTTTGCTGCGGCTCGTCGCGTGCGCCGGCATTAACTAAAAAACAGGTGTGCGTTATATTGGATGGTGAATGCTTGTATAACAGGCGTATGCCGTTGGCAAGCGTGTGTACCTGGTAATCTATCATGAAAGGGCAAAGATAAGCTAATTTATATTGACTTGTAATGAGGCAAATACACACCTATTATGTATTATTGTATATAAAACGGGGGCTGAGCCGTTAAAATGTATTTACGCAACCCGTCCACATTTTGCTATCGTTATTAATTGATAATGACCATGAAAATTGCCGACCTTACTTTTGAGCCGCTCATTGAAGAAGAAGCCATTGCCAAACGCATTAATTTGATGAGCGCACAGCTCAACGCCGACTATGAAGGCAAAACGCCGATCTTTATAGGCGTTTTAAACGGCAGCTTTTTATTTGTGGCCGATTTGATTAAGCAAGTAACCATACCGTGTGAAGTTACCTTCACCAAATTGGCCAGCTATTATGGCGGCACCACCAGCACCCGCAAAATACGTGAAGATATAGACCTGAGCGTTGACATCAGCGGCAGGCATATCGTAATCATGGAAGATATTGTAGATACGGGTAATACGCTGAGCTACCTGATAGAAAAGTTAAAGCTGCACTCCCCCGCCTCTATACGCGTATGCTCCTTACTGCTTAAGCCCGGCAAACTCGAAATATCTATTGAAGAACTACGCTATGTAGGCTTTGAAATTGAAAATGAATTTGTGGTGGGTTACGGTTTGGATTATAAAGAACTGGGCAGAAATTTGAGGAGTATTTATAGGTTGATTAGTTAATAAATCTCTAATGATAAGATTATGGCAGAGCTTCATATTTGTTTTTTTAAATAGCTAATGAAAAAGTGTTTTACAGCAGTAATCTTATTCTTTTTAAGTTGTAATCTTTACGCTCAAAGCAGCGAAGATATTTGGGCAAAATGGAACAAATCGTATGCTGAGGTAAACTTGGACGAAATGCTGAAAAGCGAAACTCTATATGCAGATAGTGTAGAAAAACAACCTAATATACCCCAATATTATTTCAGAGTTGATAAATACAGATTTAAAGCAAAGTATCTTGGAAAAACCAGGTCTATCGATACCGCTGTAGCCCGATCAATGCAAAATGTAAACAATCTTTCTACCCCAAGCGCTAACAATTTCGAAAAGCTTTTAGGATCAGAATTACTATTTCAAGTGGGTTCCAGGAAAATATGGATGTCCTTACAACCACAAATGCTTGATGCCTTTAGGCAAGAGGTTAAAGTAAATGGATGGGTTACACTTTACTGTTTATACCTTAATGAGCATAATAGTCAAAAAAAGCTGTACAACAATTTCCTTATATCTGAATTTATTACTTTATAGCTTAGCGCTCCCCGCCTTTCTTTCTCGCCTGCAATAAATTTAATATCAGCCCTACAACTACGCCAATACATACACACATCACGAACTTGCGTGAGGCGATACCGGTAGCAACGCCCAGCACCAGCCCTAAGGCTAAATAATTTCGTTTGGTTTGCATCAGACGTTATAAGTGTTATTAATGAAATAAGGTTGGCACTGCAATTTATGCCGCGCCAACCTTATATGATAATTTGTTAAATTCTTCCTTCAATAGCATTTAGCCGAACTACGCCATCATCACCTTATCGGGCGTAATAGGCAATTCGCGCAGGCGTTTACCGGTAGCATTATAGATGGCGTTAGCTACGGCTGCCGCCATACCAATGATGGCAATTTCACCCATACCTTTGGCACCCATCGGATTCACTTTAAAGTCGGGTTTGTTTACGAACAGGGTGTCAATCTGCGGAATATCGGCATGTACGGGTACGTGGTAACCGGCCAGGTCGGCGTTTACATAGCGCCCGTAGCGGTGGTCAATAACGCCTTCTTCCATTAAAGCCATACCAATGCCACCAATGGCACCACCCACAATTTGACTACGGGCTGTTTTAGGGCTTACAATATGGCCTGAATCGGCTACGGAAACCACTTTACTCACCTTAACCACACCTGTTTTGGGATGTACCTTTACCTGCACAAAGTGTACAGAGTGAGAGTAGGCCGAGTAGTTACGCATTTCTGACGAGCCGGAAGAGGTGATCTCCACATCCAACTGCGGCAGGTTTTTCTCTTTCAACACTTTGGCATAATCGGGCTTATCTGTCCCCCCGTTACCTATAACCTGCTGAAACTTTTGCTTCAGGGCAGTACAGGCATCATGAACGGCGCCACCTACGGTTGAGGTGATCATAGAACCACCCTGTGTTGGCGATGGCGGCAGCGATGAATCGCCCAGTTCGAAAACGATCTTTTTGATCGGGTAGTTGTCAAACACCTCTGATGCGATCTGCGTCATGGCGGTACCTGTACCTACACCGATATCGGTCACCGAGGTTTGTATCAACAGGGTACTGTTAGACTGCATAGTAGCTCTTACGGTGGCACGGCCACGGCCAGCGCCAAATACGCCCGAACCCATGCCATAGCCTACCAGCCAGCCACCTTCCTGTACTGAACCAGGTTTGTTCTTACGGTTTTTCCAGCCAATTTTATCCGCTCCCATCTGGTAAGCTTCTTTCACGTTCTTAGAGCTGAAAGGCTTGCCGTTCTCGGGGTCGGTATCGGCATGGTTTATTACGCGCAACTCAATGGGGTCCATGTTAAGTTTGGCAGCCAGTTCATCAATAGCAGATTCAAGCGCAAAAGAACCCGTAGCTTCGCCCGGACCACGCATCCAGGTTGGGGTGTTCACATCCACCGGGATAACTTTATAGATAGTACCCACGCTTGGGCAAGCATACATAAAGCGGGTCATATTCACGGTACCCTCGGTAAACTCCTCAAAAGTGGAAGTTTGCGCACGTGCTTCGTGGATAATGCCCGTTAATTTACCATCGGCGGTAGCGCCTATACTTACTTTTTGCCAGGTGTAAGGCCTGTACCCTACCGAGTTAAATTGCTGCTCGCGGGTTAACACCAGTTTTACGGGGCGCTTTACCAATTGTGCGGCCATTACTGCGGCAATTTCATGCGGCCAGGTACGCAGGGCATTACCAAAGGCACCACCTACAAACTTGGTGGTTACATGCACGTTTTCGGGCGGAAGCTTGAATGCTTGCGCAATGGCATTTTGGGTAGATTTTACACCTTGGGTTTTATCGTATACTTCTACTTTGTCGGCAGCCGTCCAATTGGCTACAATGGCACTTAGCTCCATGGGGTTATGCACCTCGGTAGGCAGTATGTATTCGGCCTCCAGGTTTACCGGGGCCGTTTTCCAATCGTCGGGGTTGCCGCGTTTGTAATCGGAAAAGCGCGGGCCTTTGGGGGTAGCGGCTTTATCCAAACTTTTGGCCGTATCGGTGTTATGTGCTTCTTTTGTGTATTCGGCTTTGATCAACGATGCCGCGAAGGTAGCGCGTTCAAAGCTATCGGCCACTACCATGGCAATAGGCTGGCCGTTAAATTTGATGCTGTTATCAACAAATAACTTTAGCGGACCACCACCGGTTGCCGGTTTGCTGGGGTCTTTACCAGTTTCGTAACCCGGCAGCTTAGGCGCATTTAAATGCGTCACTACTTTGAGTACACCGGGTGCATGTTCGGCGGCCTTGGTATCTATACTTTTAATAGACCCTTTGGTAATGTTACTGGTAGCAAACACCGCATAGGTCATACCCGGCAGGTTAAACTCGGCCGAGTATTTGGCAGCACCGGTTACTTTCTGACGGCCATCTACACGGTCTATGCCGTCAGTATAGTCGCCAGGTATGTTGAGTAATTGTTCTTCTTTCATGGTGATAATGGGTTAGACTAAACCTGCGGCATGTTGTAAAGCTTCGGTAATGGTAGCGGGGCCTAACTGTAGTTTAAACGCATTGTCTTTATACGCCTTAGCGCCTTGCATAGCAATTTGTGCAGCCTGTTCAAAACTTGCCATGTTAGCCGGTTTGCCAACTAACGATTTTTCGGCCTCGGTTAAGCGCCATGGTTTGTGTGCCACACCACCCATTGCTAAACGAGCACCGCGGATAGTTCCATTGTCAATATCCAGCGCAGCCGCTACCGATACCAGCGCAAAGGCATATGATGCACGGTCGCGCACTTTTAAGTAGTAGCTGTGCTTGGCATAATTGTTATCAGGTATTTCAACCGCCAGTATCAATTGGTCTTTAGCCAGGTTGTTATCTATCTCGGGCGTGTTACCCGGCAGGCGGTGAAAGTCTGTAAAAGGCAAACGTCGTTGTCCTTTACGACCGGCAATTAATACCGTTGCATCTAACGCAGCCAGCGCTACCGACATATCTGAAGGATACACGGCAATACATTTATCACTGGCACCAAAGATGGCATGCATCCGGTTAAAGCCTTCCAGCGCACCACAACCTGAGTTAGGGATGCGCTTGTTGCAAGGCATGGAGGTATCGTAAAAATATGGGCAGCGCGTACGTTGCATCATGTTACCGCCAACGGTGGCCATGTTACGCAATTGTGCCGATGCACCTGCATTCAATGCCATCGACAACAGCGGGAATTTTTCTTTTACCTGTTTATCCTCCGCTACCTGGCTGTTTAATGCCAATGCACCGATATGCAAACCGCTTTTGGCAGGAGTAATGCCGCGAAGCGGAAGTTTGTTAATATCTACCAGTTTATCGGGCGACATTACACCATGCTTCATCAAATCCACCAGGTTGCTGCCGCCGGCTATGATTTGGGTGCCGGGTTTAGCTATGGCCTCTAATACGCTTTGCTGTGTGGCGGGGCGTATGTATTGAAACTGCTTCATACCTGTTGTCCTCCGTTCTTTACTTCCTGTATGGCGTTCACAATATTAGGGTAAGCGCCACAACGGCAAATGTTACCGCTCATATATTCCCTGATCTCACCTTCCGAATTAGCATGACCTTCGCGCACACAAGCCACGGCCGACATGATTTGCCCCGGCGTACAATACCCACATTGGAAACCATCGTGTTTTATAAAGGCTTCCTGCATAGGGTGCAATTGGTCGCCTTTGGCCAAGCCTTCAATGGTGGTCACCTTCTTACCGTCAACCATCATGGCCAGAGTTAAGCAGGAGTTTACGCGGTGGCCGTCTACATGAACGGTACAAGCACCGCACTGACCGTAATCACAGCCTTTTTTGGTGCCGGTTAGGTCCAGTTGTTCGCGCAGCAAATCGAGCAGGGTTACGCGGGGTTCTATAGATAATTTATGGGCGGTGCCGTTCACCGTTAAATTAAGCGGCAGCTTTTCAAAAGCAGCAGCCACTTTTTCGTCGAAGTGATTTTCGGCAGCCTTTACTGCTACGCCCGGCGTTAATGCTACGGCCGTAAGCAGGGAGGTTTGTTTCAGGAAATTTCTTCTTGGATTTTCTTTCGGCTGATCGTTATCATCAGCTAAGAAACCGTTATTCTGGTCTTCCATAAGGTAATTGGATTTACTATACCAAACTACCTGTTTTTTTGAATAAGGTGTTAATAAAAATCTAATTTATATCGATTCCAGAAAGCTTCTGCAACCGCAATTATTGACGTACCGTTTTTTGATTTGCGAGATTTAAGCCGCCTTTTACGGGCTTGTTATCCTGCACCCGGGTACGGCTTACATCGCCTGCATCAACTATGGCCATACTACCGTCAAGTAAAGCTATGGCATGTGTATTTACACCTGGCGAGGCAGCCTTTACCAAGCATCGCCTTATTTTTACATCTTTAAAATTACTGATTCGGATACCTGCTGTAAAGTAAGGAGGCAAAGCACTATCCGGCCAGCTAATCTTCATATTGTTGAGGCTTAAACCGGTTACATAAGTGGCGGCAATAGCCGGTATATTGCCGGCAAACAAACGCGCATTTTTATCGGCGTTGCCCCATAGCATTACATTACCGCCCATTGCATTATTATAAGCGCTGTTTTTGATTTGAAGCACCACATCATTAAACTGCACCTGCTTTATCATGCTTTGCGCCGAGCCGTACAGTAGTATCTGGTTTTCGCTAACGCAAAAAACATTATTAAAAGTAATGCCGTTAACAACACCCAGCTTAGCAGAATCTGTACCTGCAACGGCCGACATATGAATAGGTTCGCCATTTACTTCCCAACTACCGTAACCCAGTTTGGTTTCGATGTACAGATCGTTAAAATTCATGTTTTCGAGCGAGCCGGCGTTGCGAAGTAAAAGCCCTACGCCTCTGCCCGAAGGCATGATGTTAACCTGGCTTACCTTAATCCCAACAACTGAAGCCTGATTTAGGGCGGTAATATTAATAGCCGTTGAGTACGACTGCAAAGCACAATTAGTGATAGCAATATTTTGCGATGGAACAACCTGTGCCGGCCCCTCGCTAAATCCGTGTATCAATATAGCATCTCCGCCCGAGCGTATGCCGCAACCTTTTATGGTAACCTGTTTGCAACCGTTTATAACAATACCCGAAACATTAACCACTTTAAGCGGGCTTTCGATAGTAACACCCGATACCGATACTCCATCGCAGGCCACAAAGCACATTGCAGCCCCGGCCGCGTTAAGCAGGCTGATGTTCCTGATAGATATACGTTTGCACCCAATAAATGAGCATATATTTTGCGGATTATTGGGAGCAATCAAAGCCGGTGGAGTAAGTCCGCTACGATATTTGCCCTGCTGCCGTGTATACCTTATCAATGCTGTATCAGTAAAAGCAACTAAATCAGCCGGTTTAAGAAATGCCTGGCTGTTGCCCTCTATAATTCCCTGGCCGGCTATATTTATATTTTGAGCACCGGTTGTATAAAAAATGCCGTGATAGCCGGTGGAACCATTACCCTCATAATCAGTAAGGCGTGTACTGCCTATGAGTACGCTTTCCTTTTCAAGATATACCGTGATGTTGCTTTTGAGATGAACAGTACCAGTCAAATACCGCCCTGAGGGAATCAGTACTGTATCGCCGGGAGTACAGGCGTTAACCGCTTTTTCTATGGCAAATGTATTGAGCGTTTTACCATCGGCCTCTGCACCATAATTGTTAATATCGTATGTTTTGGCCTGTGCGCCTTTGGCTATACACAGCAAAAGCACGCATATGAGCGAAATAAAACCCTTCATTAATACCAATAATCAGTCACCTAATGAAGGTTTATACGGTGCCCGCAATGCGGGGGTTACTAATTATCAGCTATTTATTATAGCAGCTCCTGATTAAGTAGTTTGCCTTCGTCTTTTAACTTTTTAAGGTAAGTGGTTTGCAGCGCATGTTTAAAGGCTTGCGCATGGCGCGGATGGTGCATATCGCTCGATATGAAATCGACTAAGCCGGCATCTACCAATGCCTCGGCACTAATTTTAACGCCTTTGCCGTAATAGCCGGTTAGGCTAATCGTATTCATTTGTAAGCGGCAACCCCAGCTGCGCGCGCTTTCGGCCTCTTGTAACGTTAGGTAAGGATAACGTTCGGGGTGCGCCAGGATTGGAATGAGACCTTTATCGGTTATTTTTTGGATGGTGTGTATAAGATTTGGCGGTTTGCTGGTAAAGGCAAGCTCAAACAAGACATACTTATCGTTAATCAGCATTAACTCGTCATTGTCGATCAGCTGCATAAAAAACTCGTCAAAGTAATGTTCTGCCGCCGCCTCAATTTTGATGTCTATGTGTTCGGCTTTTAAGTGTTCCTGAAGCAGGTGCAGGGCATTGTTAATGGTGGTGGCATTATTACGGTAATAATCGGCCATGATGTGCGGCGTGGCAATTATTTTTTTGATACCCAGCCCCATCATTTCCCTGATCAGCACGACTGAATCTTCTACCGTTTGGGCGCCATCATCAATGCCGGGCAGCACGTGCGAGTGCATATCAACCGATACGAAATCATAATCAAAGGTTTCCTGGGGCTGTTTCTTACTTTTACTAAATAATCCGAACATAATACTACAGTGTGACTTAACCTTATCAGGCGTAACAAAAATACTTTTTTAACCCGATAAAGCTAAACAGTCTGCTCTATAAGGCATTTTAAAGCATAAGGTTTGACAGACCTGTGTTTTTCGCACCCAAATATCCCAAAACAGAAAAGGCCCGCTAATTAGCGGGCCTTTTTATATCATGTGTTGTTGGTTACTTGTTTACGTACATTACTTCTTTAACAGCTTTGATTACACGCTCAGGATTAGGCAGGTATTCGGCAATTAAAGTAGGTGCGTAAGGCAATGGAACGTCACCGCCCATAATACGCAATACAGGAGCATCTAAATAATCAAATGCATCTTTTTGTACTTTGAAAGCTATTTCGGTTGCAATAGAACCTAAAGGCCAGCTTTCTTCAACCAGTACCAAACGGTTGGTTTTCTTAACTGATGCAATTACGGTATCATAATCAATAGGGCGAACGGTACGCAGGTCAATAACCTCGGCGCTGATGCCTTCTTTTTCTAATTCGGCAGCAGCAGCGTTAACCACTTTCATGATCTTGCCAAAGCCTACCAGGGTAACATCAGTACCTTCTTTGGTTACGGCAGCTTTGCCTATTGGGGTGTAGTAAGTTTCTTCAGGTACAAGGCCTTTATCACCGTACATTAATTCCGACTCCATGAAAATAACCGGATCAGGATCAATAATGGCTGATTTTAATAAGCCTTTAGCATCGGCCGGGTTTGATGGTACAACCACTTTTAAGCCCGGGCAGTTGGCATACCAGTTTTCAAAGCACTGGCTGTGCTGAGAGCTTAACATACCTGCGTTACCGGTTGGGCCACGAAATACGATAGGCACCGAAAACTGACCACCGCTCATACTCATCATTTTGGCAGCGCCGTTAATGATCTGGTCAATAGCCACCAGCGAGAAGTTGAAAGTCATGAACTCTACGATTGGGCGTAAACCGTTCATGGCCGAACCAATAGCTATACCGGCAAAACCCAGCTCAGAGATGGGCGTATCAATAACGCGTTTGGCTCCAAATTCATCTAACATGCCCTGACTAACCTTGTAAGCACCGTTATATTCGGCAACTTCCTCACCCATCAGGTATATATTCGCGTCGTTACGCATTTCTTCGTTCATTGCTTCACGAAGCGCTTCTCTGAATTGTATTTCTCTCATTATATTATTAAAAATGAAAATTTTCCGTGGCAAATATAATTAATGGCAGGTTAAAAACAACGGGCTTGGCAAAGTAATTACCGCTTAAACTAACGCACAGGCGTTGTTTTATAAAAACTTTACAAATACAGCACTATCGCAAACAAATAGCGGCTACAATTTACGTTGCCGCACCATTATTTTAATTTACCTTAGTATCTGTAAACCTTGCATTTATGACAACCAATTTCACTAAACCATTATTACTGCTTGGCGTTATCTACAGCTTCTTGAGCGTGCGTTATGCCAATGCACAAACGCAACACTTACCACTGGTTACCATTCCTCAATCGCAGCACCAGGTAATGCATTCGGCGTATGCTAAAGCCGATTATGAAATTGACATTCATTTACCCGATGGTTATGAAACATCAAAGACGCCCTACCCGGTACTGTTTGTAGTGGATGGCGCTAATGATTTTGCACCCACCTTAGAGTATTTAGGTTTGTTGATGGCCGAATACCACATAACTGAGCCTATTGTAGTTGCCATTGGCGATGGTGGCCGCATAGGCACACCCGGCAACCGGCGCAACCAGGATTTTACACCCAGCGCCATTACCGGCATCCCTAAAAGCGGCGGCGCCGGTGCGTTCCTGCCGTTCATAGAAAAGGAGCTGCTCCCCTACATAAGTGCGAATTATAAAGCCGATGCCAGTAACCGCACGCTTTACGGATACTCTATGGGTGGTTTATTTGCTACTTATGTTTTATTTCAAAAGCCTCAATTATTCAAAAATATCCTGATCGGTAGTCCGGCTTTAGCTTATGATAACGGGAAGATATTTGATTATGAGAAAGCTTACGCGGCCAGCCATAAAGATCTTCCTGTTCATGTGTTTATTGAAGTAGGCGAATTAGAAACCCCGGAAATGATTGAGCCCAACAAGCGAATGGTGCAGCAACTGAAAAACCGCAATTACCCTAACCTGGATATGCATTCCATTATTCAAAATAAGGTTACCCACTTAACCGGCAAGCCCACCACCATGCTTAAAGCACTGGCCTGGGCCTACACAAAGCCGCACGTGGTAGATTAATAGCATGCAAAAGCGGAACTAAGTCCGCTTTCCAAATTTTATTAGTATTACAAGATTATCATTCAAAAGCCCCCCTCCCGGGTACGGTTTGGGAGGGGTTTCTTATCTTTTCCTCTCGCCTTTAACTTTTCCTGCTAAAATAACCGACTCATAGGCGTTTACTATGCCTCCGCTTTTACTTAGTGTGGTAAAATCAACCTTTTCGGTAGTGCTTCCCGGTTTAAACACCATAGTACCGGTTAATGGTTTAGCCGATTGCATGATGATTTGCTTCAATTGTTTAGCACTCAAGTCAGGATAATACTCCAGCAGCAAGGCAGCAACACCAGCTGTAATAGGCGATGCAAAACTGGTACCATCGGCCGTATTAAACTCAGCGTCTTTATCAACTGAGGTTACTTTTACACCCGGTGCAAATACATCTACATTATTTTTACCATAGTTACTAAAATCGCCGGCCAGCTTTTCACCCTTACGGGCCGATGATGCACCAACGCTTAGCAGATTATCTGCATCGGTAGTTCCATCCTCAAACATATCGTTCGGAAATTCCGGTTTAACATCTACATCCAAGTGATCATTACCCGAAGCTTGTACCAGCAGCACATCATGCTCGCCGGCATACTTAATGGCATCGTCAACCCATTTTTTATGAGGCGATATCTTCTTACCAAAGCTCATGTTTACCACCTTGGCGCCGTTGTCTACTGCATACCTAATAGCCTTGGCTATGTCTTTATCGTATTCATCTCCGTTAGGAACCGCTTTAATGGCCATAATGCGCACATTATCGGCCACGCCGTCGATACCGTATTTATTACCATGTACGGCACCCATTAGTCCGGCTACACCCGTACCGTGCGATGCATCATCAAACTTCAGTAAGCCGCTGCCATAAGGCTTGGTATCCCACACGTTAGGGTCATCGCCTACAATGCGCTGGCGGGCTTCCAGGTCGGGGTTAATATCGTTGTTAAGCTTGGTGAGGTATTCGCTCAGTTCTTTAATAATTTTATCGTTGGTAGAAGTCGGGCCTTCTTCGGTAAAAAAGTAAGTCCATACGTTTTTGCTTTGAGCTAAAGTGTCATTGGCGCTTTTCAGGCGGTCCAAATCGGCCAGTTTAAAGGTACCGTTAGCTGGCAAGTTCAACCCTTTTTTCACATAACCGCTGGTGATCATAAGCACATTCATCATTTGCGATAACTGCTTGCTCTCACTGCTCGATTTAGTTAAGGTAGAATCGTAAGTGGTGCGCACGGTTTGCCAGTAGGCAAACTCTTTTTTATCCGGAGCGGTGGCTTCGGTTAATTGCAGATACTTACCCTTTAAGCGGTTGTATTCACGCACCTCTTCGGTGGTTTCGGTAAAATCACATTTACCGCCGGGGCCGCCTAAAAAATTCCAGCCGTGTATGTCGTCTATGTAACCGTTACCATCGTCATCTTTACCGTTACCCGGTATTTCTTTAGGGTTTTTCCACAGCACGGCTTTCAAATCTGCCTGAGCGGTATCAATACCACTATCTATGGTAGCTATTACTACCGGTTTGCTCTTTTTGCCTTTTAAAGCTAAGTAGGCCTTGTTAAGACTAATGCCAAAATAACCCTGAGTTTTAAGATCCATGGCGTGCCAGTTCTTTGGCAATTCGGGTTCGGCCGGTTTAGGGGCAGTTTGAGCATTAGCTTGTGCGCCTGCCAGTAAAGCACTGCTAATTGTACAAGATAAAAGGTATTTAGCGTATATGTTCATTATAGATTAATTGTTCGAGAAGATATAAATAATTGTTTTGTTAACGGCTATTTGATGTAATAATTGTTATAAAACATCCCACACCGGCCACGCAATAACAAAGCAATGCGCATAACGTTTAATAATTATAGGAAATATGAGCCAACTTGCAACCCTTGTATGGTGTTACGCAACACTTAAACCTATACATTTGGGTCGGCAGCAGGTTGTAATTATTGGCCGAATAATTGTATTTCATTATCAATTAGTTGCATTTTTAAATGTTAACATTGCTTCAATGTTGAAAACTAAATTATTAAACCGTACCTTATAGTTGTAATTTGAACTCAATTGCAGCTTTGATATCCGCCAAAATTGCTTATATTGAAGCTATAGTTGTAAAATACGATCAGATGGAAGATGAATATGAATTTGGTTTTACGGAAGACCCCAAGTTTTCGGTAGAGCGATATGAGGAGATGATCCGCAATCATGATCAGTACTTTTTTGATGCACAGGCATTTGAGAACATTATTGATTATTATATAGAAAAGAATGATGCCACCAAGGCGTTGCAGGTAGTAGAATACGCAAAAAACCAACACCCCTTTGCCGCGGTGTTCTTAATAAAACAAGCTCAGTTATTAGTAGTTACCAGCAAGGTTAACGAGGCTTTTGCCGCGTTGGATAAAGCCGCGCTGTTAGAAGCATCGGACGCAGATATTTATATAATTCGCGGTAACTTGTACGAAAGTATGGACCGCTACACCGAGGCACTCGAAAACTACGAGAAGGCCTTGAATATGGCCGAAGAAACCGACGATATTTTGCTGCACATAGCCTACGTTTACCAAAACATGGGCGATTATGAGCAGGCCATTCATTACCTCAAAGAGTGCCTGAAACAAAATATGGAAAACCAGGACGCCTTGTACGAACTGGCTTTTTGTTATGATGTGATAGACAATCAGCAGGAGAGCATACAGTTTTACCAGCAGTATATAGATAATGAGCCTTATAGCTATGCCGCCTGGTATAACCTGGGTAATGCCTTTACTAAACTGAGCCTTTTTGAAAAAGCTATAGATGCTTACGATTATGCCATTTTAATTAAAGACAGCTTTGCCTCAGCCTACTTTAACAAAGGTAACGCCCTGGTTAACCTGGAAAAATATGCTGAAGCCATTGAGGTTTACCGCCAAACTTTTGAGTACGAACAACCCAATGCCGATACTTATTGCGCTATTGGCGAATGCTACGAAAAGCTGGAGCAAATGGACGAGGCCCGGTCTTTCTACAAAAAATCGGTACGGATGGACAGCAAACTGGCTGATGCCTGGTTTGGTATTGGCGTAACGCTCGATTTTGAAGAGCGCTACTTTGAGGCCCTGCATTTTTACCGCAAGGCTTTAGATATAGATGCCCTTAACGCCGATTACTGGTTTGCCATTGCCGACGCAGAGTATAAACTTGGTCACCTGCCCGAAGCGGAAATAGCCTACGAAAAGGTGGTAGAGTTAAATCCGCTTGATGTGGATGCATGGCTGGATTATTCCTCCATTTTGTATGAGCAGGAACGCTTGGTAGATGCTACTGAGGTAATTGCCAATGCCATTAAAAACAACCCCGAAGCAGCCGAACTATACTACCGTATGGTAGCCTACCTATTTGCCAAAGGCGATTATAACGAAGCGTTGGCTAACCTGGAACTGGCCTTAACATCAGACCCGGATAAGCATTACATTTTGTTTGATTACCTGCCTCAATTACAAAAGAATAAAGTGATACTGGATATTATAAACCGGTATACACGTTAATGGAAATACTTCGTATCAAGGCCAAAACCATAAGTTTTGGCCTTTTTGTTAGGTACTTATATAAGGTTTCTTTTGCACGCTATCCCAAAGGATACCGGTTTCCTTTAGGATAGCAGCGTGTTTTTGAAACAATGGTTGCTTACGTTTGCTTAAACATTAAAAGCAACAAAAAAATGAAAATATTACATCTCATATCAAGTCCGCGTGGTGAGGCATCATTCAGTATAAAACTGGGCAACGCCATTGTAGAAAAACTACAGGCTGCCAATCCTGAAAGTACTGTAAAGGTCCACAGCCTGATTAAAACCCCCTTCCCTCACCTGGAAGAAGCACACCTGAACTCATTCTTTACCCCGGCCGAAAGCCGTACACCAGAGATGCTGGAAGCCGTTAAGCACTCTGACGACGCTATTGCTGAGTTACAGGATGCCGACGCTATAGTTATTGGCGTGCCTATGTACAACTTTAGCATTCACTCTACGCTAAAAGCCTGGATAGATCATATTGCCCGTGCAGGCATCACCTTCCGTTACACTGAAAACGGACCTGAAGGCTTGGTAAAGAACAAGAAGGTTTACCTTGCCATTTCTACAGGCGGCATTTACAGCGAAGGCGCCATGAAAGCATATGATTTTACCGAACCTTACCTGAGAAGTGTATTAGGCTTTTTAGGGATGACAGACATTACCGCCTACCGTGTTGAAGGCGTAAACATGCCTCAATTTAAAGATACAGCACTTGAAAAAGGCATCAATAGTATAGATATCTAATACCTGCTGTATTCTGTTACAATAACGCCGGTCGACTTACCAGTTGCCCGGCGTTATTATTATCAATTGTTTTTAACAATTAGTTAGTCACCGCTTCAATATCTTCCCGGTTGTTTTCTTTAGCGTAAAGCTCTTCTACCAGCACCATAATAATGGCAAGTGTAGGCGTAGCCAATATAATTCCTAACGCACCAGATAAAGTACCCATTAGTAATTGACTAATGATAAGTAAGGCTGGCGGCAGGTTAATCATCCGGCGTTGTATGGTAGGCGTAATTACGTTACTTTCCAGCGTTTGAATAAGAATATACAACGCCGCTACAATAATGGCTGTTTGCGTACTATCAACCAAACCCAGTAAAACGGCGGGCACCATGGCCATAATAGGCCCAAAGTTGGGTATAAAGTTGAGTATTCCGGCTATTACAGCCAGTGCCAGCGCCATAGGTATACCTATAATAGTTAACCCTGTGAACGAAAGTACGGCAATAAGGATCATGGCAAGTATCATCCCTTTAAGCCAGCCTTTAAGCACCTGGCTAAGGCGGTCAATTATTTCGCGGGCCTTAGGTTGTCCTTTACGTGGTACTAACCTTATAATGCCGTTCTTGTATAGCGATGGACTAACCGTAAAGAAGATGCCCAAGAAGATGATAATATAAATATCGCCCAGTACACCAAAACTGGTACGGAAGAAGTTCTGCGCGGTATTCATCACTTTCTGAGAATTATCGCCCGATACATTATCAAGCATTTTAGCACCCATAGGCAATTGCCTTACCTGCGTTTCTAACTTGGAAACCAACCTTGGAAAATCCTGGCTCAGGGCATTTACTTGTTGCTGTATTTTGGTACCCATAAACCAAAAGATCAACCCAATGATCAAAAATGTACCTATAACAGATATTAACATGCAAACACGCCTACCCAAAGGCGTACGGCGCTCAATTACATCGGCAAGTCCGTTAAAGTATACGGCTATAAGGGTACCGGCCAACACCATCAGCATTACGTTAAATGCAACCCTGATAATCAATATCACAATAACTACCAATGCCAGGGCACCAATGCCCATAAATATCCGTTGTAAATACAGGCTATTGTCCCGCTCCTTTTCTGTTTTATTCTGATCAATATTCATTTGTATACACTTGTTACCCTATCAAGAACGTAGTAACATTTTTGTTTCAATTAAGTAAATTGAGAGCAATACAACCTTAGATTTATTCAAAATATTACACAAAAGCACCTTTAAACCTCATTATTATTCTAATATTTGCATCATTAAAACTTTTAGTTATAGTCTATAACCAACTGCCAATTTTATGAATTATACATTAACCCAGATACCCGAGCGCACCGAGAAACCCCGCAGCAGCGGCATGACCATGGTGATGGATAAAGGTTTAAGCCTTCGCCAGGTGGAAGACTTTTTAGAAGTATCGGGTGCTTATACAGATATTGTAAAATTGGGTTGGGCTACTTCTTACGTAACCCCTAACTTGAAGGATAAACTTAAACTGTACCGCGAAGCAGGCATACCGGTATACTTTGGCGGCACCTTGTTCGAGGCATTCATCATCCGTAATCAGTACGAAGATTATTGCCGCATGCTGGATACCTTTCAACTGGAATATGCCGAAGTTTCGGATGGCTCTATTACTATTGAACACGATATTAAATGCGAATACATCAGCAAGTTGAGCAAGCAGGTAACAGTAATATCTGAGGTAGGTTCTAAAGATGTGCAAAAGATCTTTGCGCCTTACAAGTGGATCCAACTCATGAAAGCCGAACTGGAAGCCGGCTCGTGGAAGGTGATTGCCGAAGCACGCGAAAGCGGGAATGTAGGTATTTACCGGGATTCGGGAGAGGTTAGGCAGGGTTTGATAGATGAGATACTGACCCAGATACCGGCTGAAACCATTATATGGGAAGCACCGCAAAAAGCACAGCAGGTTTGGTTTATTAAGCTACTGGGCAGCAACGTTAACTTAGGCAATATTGCACCTGCCGATATGATTCCGTTGGAAACGCTGCGCCTGGGTTTACGAAGCGATACTTTCGACCATTTTTTAAATCAATAATACCGATTGACTGTTAACTGATAAATAGGCACCTTAGCAAAAACTATTGATCGTTAGTAGCCATGAAACAATACGGGTTAATCGGGTATCCGCTCTCACATTCATTTTCTAAAAAGTTTTTTACCGAAAAATTTGAGCGGGAAAACATTGAAGACCACGAGTATCAATTATATGAGCTCGAAAACCTGAGCGATTTGCCCGAACTATTGGAAGCTAATCCCGGTCTTTGCGGGCTCAATGTAACCGTACCGCATAAGATAGGGGTAATGTATTACCTCGATCATGTGCACCCTGACGCTAAGGAAATAGACGCCGTAAATTGCATTCGTATAACACCCGAAAGCCCCATTGCAGCTGCTTTTGCTGGCGAAGTAGGGATCAAAGATAAAGAGTTCAGGCTGGAAGGCTTTAATACCGATGCCTACGGCTTTGAAATGTCGTTAAAACCCCTGTTGCAGCCACAGCACGTTAGGGCCTTAATATTGGGCACGGGCGGCGCCTCGAGGGCGGTAAAGCATGTGCTGAGCAAACTGAACATTTACAGCAGATTTGTATCGCGCGAGTCGGACGGCGACAGGCTCACCTATAAAGACCTTACTCCCGAAATTATTTCGCAGTACCAGCTCATTATCAATACTACTATTTTAGGCATGGCGCCTAACATTGATAAATGCCCCGATATACCTTACGAGGCCATAGCACCCGGGCATTTACTATATGATTTAATTTACAATCCCGAAGAAACCCTGTTTCTGCAAAAAGGACGCGAGCAAGGCGCCGTAATTAAGAATGGCGCAGAAATGCTGGTATTACAAGCCGAAAAATCATGGGAGATATGGAACGATCGCGAAAAAAATCCATAGCTGGTATTTGGGGCTTATTTATAGCCTTAACAAGCCTTTACGCTTGCAGCAGCGAGCCCGATTACTCACCTAAACCAAGGGGCTACGCACGTATTTATTTTCCGGAAAGAACATACCGCCAATACAAGGCCGATTGCCCTTACACGTTCACTTATCCAACCTATGCCATTGTAGAGCCCGATAACGCCAAAGGCGCCAAACCCTGTTGGATAAACCTGCAGCTGCCCCAATTTAAGGGCACCCTGCACCTGAGCTATCAGCCCGTTACGTCTAAAAAAGTGTTCAACGAGTTAATTGAAGATGCGCATACTTTTGCCTTTAAACATACCGTGAAAGCCACTTCTATTGATGAAGGCATCATTCGTTACCCCGACCGCAAGGTGTACGGCATTTACTATACCATTGACGGTAATGCAGCATCATCGGCACAATTCTTTTTAACCGACAGCACTCATCATTACCTGCGCGGGGCTCTTTACTTCAACACCCAGCCCCGACTGGATTCTATACAGCCAGTGCTCGATTTTGTAAAGAAAGATATGGCGGTGCTGATCAAGAGTTTCAGGTGGAGCACCACATTTCCAGGAGCCCCTAAAGGGAGATTGTTACCATGAGGTTGGATATATTATACCCCCACAGGGCTACCTGTTTATAGCCAATATATTAGATCAACATTTGTGCCGTAGGTGCTACACCTAACAAATAGTTAAGGGTAACATCTTACGAGGTACAATTGCTACACCTATTAGTTTTTACAAACAGGCAGCTCCTACGGAGCATTTGTACTGTTGTATTATAAATTTCAATAATAAATATTCATCACCCCCCTTTAAAAGGCCGCAGGGCTTTTTAGTACCTTTGCCATATGGCATCTATCCAGGCATTCCCAAACAATCCTTACCAGGAAAACACGTATCTGTTGTATGATAATAGCGGCGAGTGCGCTATTATTGATCCCGGTATGTACACCGCTGCCGAGCAAAACGCGGTGGTCAACTTTATTACGCAGCATCAGTTAAAGCCGGTATTATTGCTCAATACCCACTGCCACATCGATCATATACTCGGCAATAAGTTTGTATTCGACCAGTATGGCCTTAAGCCGCAGTTTCATGAAGGTGAACTGGTCGTTATGCAAGCCACGCCGGTATGGGCACAGCAATCGGGCATCCGCTACGAGCTTTCGCCCCTGCCCGAAGTTTACCTGCCCGAAACCGGCAGCATTAGCTTTGGCAACACTACCCTCGAATTGATATTTGCACCCGGCCATTCCCCTGCACACCTGTGTTTCTATGATAAAGCCGACAACCTGCTCATCGGCGGCGACGTACTTTTCAGAGGCAGCATAGGCCGTTACGACCTCCCCGGAGGCAACCAGGCCCAACTGCTTAAAAACATCGAAGAGAAATTATTCATCCTCCCGCAAGACTGCACCGTATACCCCGGCCACGGCCCCGAAACTACCATCGGCTACGAGCGGGAGACAAATCCGTTTTTTTAGGGAGCGGAGGGTGTTTAGGTGCGGGGAGCGAGGTTTAAGGATGTGTGTGGAGCGGGGTTGAAAAGAGCGAAGTTTTAAGAATGGGACAAAGGTTATAAGAACTTGTGATTAATTTATAGATCAACGTATAATAAATGAATTTTACAGATTTAGAAGTTTGGAAGGAATCAAGGGCCTTGGTGAAAATGGTTTATGAGATTGTTCGTAACTTTCCTAAAGAGGAAGTTTACGGCTTGCAATCACAAATTAAGCGTTCTGTGATATCTATTCCTTCTAATATTGCCGAAGGATGTGGCCGCAATACTATAAAAGATTCTATGCAGTTCTTGTATATAGCAAGAGGTTCGGCTTTTGAATTGGAAACACAATTGTATCTTTCGCTCGACTTAAACTTTATTAATGAAGAAGAGTTAAGTATACTGTTGGAAAAGCTGAAAAGAATAAGAATTTTACTTGCCGGCTTCATTAAGTATCACAAAGACCAAATCAATTAATCTTATACCTCCCCGATCCCGCACCTCAAAACCCCGCACCCCATTTGAACACCTCCATTTACATAGCACAACGGTATCTTTTTTCGAGGAAGAAGATGCATGCCATTAACATTATTTCGGGTATATCTATGCTGGGGGTATTTGTGGGCAGTGCAGCATTAATTATTATCTTATCGGTGTTTAATGGGTTTGAGAAGGTGATTTTGTCGCTGTACAATAATTTTACGCCCGAACTCATTATTGAACCGGTAAAAGGCAAAACCTTCGACCCCGGAACGGCATACTTTAAAAGTCTGCACAAAAACGACCAGCTTTTTTCTTATGTGGAAGTACTGCAGGAAAAGGCGTTGATCCGTTATGGCTCGCGGCAGTTTATTGGTACGGTACGCGGCGTAAGTAAAGATTTTTTGAAGAACAAACAGCTGGACAGCACGATACGCAGTGGTTCGTTTACCCTGAATGCTAACGAATTACCCTATGCGGTTATTGGAGCCACGGTGCAAAACAGTTTACTGGTTAATATAAATGACCAATTGTCGTCGCTCCAAATTTATTCGCCTCGACGTAAAGTAGTCAACTCCATTAACCCCGAAGATGAATTTGTACGGCGGCCCATCAGCGTATCGGGTGTGTTTTCCATCCAGCAGGATTTTGATGACATTATTATCGTCCCCCTTAGCTTCACGCGTGATTTGCTGGACGAGCCTAAAGATGTATCATCGCTTCAGCTTAATTTTAAGCCGGGCACTAATGTTGAAAAGCAGAAAGCAGCAATCCAGGAAAAACTGGGCAAAGCTTTTACCGTGAAAGATCGCTATCAGCAAAATACCGAACTCTATAAAACACTGAATTACGAGCGCTGGTTTACTTTCTTGATCCTCACTTTTGTGCTCATTATTGCCATATTTAACATTATTGGCTCGTTAACCATGCTGGTGATGGATAAGAAAAAAGATATAGCTATTTTAACCAGCTTAGGCGCCGGCAAGCCATTGATACAAGGCATCTTCTTTTTCGAAGGTATGATGATCTCTATTGTAGGTTGCATTGCAGGTATTATTGTGGGGCTCATATTTTGCGTATTGCAGCAGCAGTTTGGCCTGGTAAAAATGGGCGGACAAATGATGGTGATTGATGCCTACCCGGTAGATATGCAGGTATCAGACTTTTTCCTGGTGTTTTTCACCGTAACGGGTATCGCTGTTATTGCATCGGGCATCAGCGCGCGATTAAGCATAAAAGGGTTAGACGAAATTAAACAGGATTTATAAATTTGCAGCATGTGGTATAACGCTTCGAAATTTGGATTGATGCTGTTGGTAGTGTTTTGCTGCTCCTGCAACCGCAATGAAAAAAAGGGGGACTCGCCCCAGGTTTTTAAGGGTTTGTACAGCTTTGGCCCGGAGTCAAAATCATTTAAGAACTGCGATGACCCTCATGAATATTGGGTGGCCGATAGTTCGGCGCAATTAGAGCTCAAATACAGTCAAATGAATTTTGAGAAACCTTACGAGCCTGTTTACATTGAAGTAGAGGGCAACAAAATAGCATCAAAAGATGATGGCATGGGTTCGGAATATGACAGCACTCTGGTAGTAAAAAAAGTATTAAAAATTACCAAAGAAATACCGCAAGACTTATGCAATTAATAGGTTAATACAACGCTTTAATAGTTAACAGCACGTCAAAAACAAGCTGGCGAGCAAACCAATTAACTGTTTTAAGCTTTTTACATTAACCTTTCACCTTCCTTAAATAAACATTATGGAATCAAAACGTCAACAAAAATTTGCCGGTGTTTTACAACAAGACCTGGCCGCTATATTTCAGCGTGAAGGGATGAATTACTTACCCAACACGCTGGTTACCATAACTAAAGTTCGTGTAACGCCCGATCTGGCTATTGCCCGGGTGTTTTTGAGCTTTTTTAATAATGTTAATGTGCAGCAGTCGTTGCAAATTGTAAAATCGCACGCCAACGAAATTCGTTATAAATTAGGCGCCCGTATTAAAGACCAGGTAAGGGTTATACCTCAGCTTGAATTTTTTGTGGATGATACCAATGAGTACGTAGAACGTATGGACAAGATCTTTGATAAAATAAGCAAAGAACCACGCCAGCCCGACGAAGAGCAATAACATGAACAGGCACCAGCAACTGGCCAATTATATAGCTAAGCACCCTGAAGAAGTTGGTAAGGTAGTAGATTTTGATACTTCTACAGACCGGCTGCTTCAGTTCAATTTTACGGCAAGCAACAGCGAGCTATCGCCCGAGGGCATTGCCGATACCGCAAGGTTTAGTAACTGGGTTAACCTCCAACTCATGCAAAACCGCTGCCGCTATGGTATTGGCGGTTATATGGAGCACCGCACCCTATATGCCCGAAGTGCCTTGTTTGATACCAGTAACGAAGAACCACGCCGTTTGCATTTGGGCATGGATATTTGGGCGGCAGCCGGTACGCCGGTTTATGCGCCTTTAGATGGCACTGTCCATAGCTTTCAAAACAATGATCGTTTTGGCGATTATGGCCCTACTATTATACTGCAGCATGACCTTGATGGCTTGCCTTTATACAGCCTTTACGGCCATTTAAGCGCAGATAGCTTAAGCCACCTGCAAGTAGGACAGCCTGTTGCTAAAGACCAGCAGATAGCCGCATTTGGCACCGAAAGAGAGAACGGTAGCTGGCCCCCACACCTGCATTTTCAGCTAATGTTTGATATGCAGGGAATGACTGGCGACTACCCGGGCGTTTGCCGTTTTTCTGAACGGGAAAAATACCAAGAAAACATCCCCGACCCTGATCTGATTTTAAAGTTTTCGGGCGCAACTATAATCTGATTTAACTGTTAGCGTTTTAATTAAGTAATTGAATTAAAATGCAAAAAGCAATCACCTCCATCATATTTACCTGCCTTGCCTTTTTTACCGTGGCACAGGCACAACCCACTTTTAAAGGCGGGCAAACTGCGCTCGATAATTTTATTGCCGGTAAAATTATTTATCCCGAATTTTCGAGCCAGAACTGTATTGAAGCAACCATACAGGTAGGCTTTTTAGTAAGTCCCGACGGACAAGTTACCGATGCCCGTGTACAGCAGGGCCCCGGTATTGATTTGGATGATGAAGCTCTAAGGGTAGTTAAGCTAACTTCGGGCAAATGGCAAATACCTGCCGGATACAATAATGCCGTGAGAGTTGTTTTACCCATACGTTTCAGGCCAGATTATGTGAAATGCCAGAAACGTACCACCGGTGCCATGAATATGAATGAAGCCATTACAGCCTATCAAAAGCGCCAGGAACTGGAAAACGCGGTAACCAACTACTACATTAACAAACGTGCCGGCAAAGCCGATGAGCAAAAAGAAGGCACCATACAGGCACTAAAAACAGAGCTAGGCATTGATGAGGACCTTTGGAAAGACCTGCTTGACCAGGCCAGCCAAAAACTTAAGCAAGGCGACAAAGAAGGCGCCTGCAAGGACTGGAAATTCATCCGTGATACGGGTAGCAGTTTAGCAGATACTTATTTGGCTAAATACTGCAACTAACAACATTAAAAACTCAAATTGTCATCTCGAACGACAGTGAGAGATCCTGTTCGATCCTGCACGTAATCATTATTGTAGGTTCGAGCAAGATTTCTCGTTAACACTCGAAATGACATTTTGGAGTAATGTCAGTCTGAGCTTGTCGAAGACTTAGCCAAGCGCACAAGTCTTCGACAAGCTCAGACTGACATGATAGCGCAGAACTATTCTACTTTTTAACCTCAAAAGTAAAATACCTACTCCCGGCTTCGCCGTTTGCGGTTAAACCCTGAATTACACCTATGTATTTACCTGGCTGGTCTGATGTGTAGAACGACAGGCTGGTTTTTCCCTGGGCATTGGTTAAGGCATCGGGTTGCCAGTACAGGGCATTCCTGAAATCGGGTAAACGGCTGCTGCGCTGCTCTTCGGTATCATACACCGGCGAATAAAATTTGCGCTGCAACTGCAAGCCTTCATAATCTATGACCAAAGCACGCGGATCTATTTCAAAGCCGGCCAGGTCATCTTTATAACCGGTAAAGCTCAACATCCCATCAAAACGGGCCGGGCCGTAGTAGTAACGTGTATTCACCACGTCCAGCTTTTTAACCTTTAACGGGTCAATAGCAAAAGCTTTATTCATATCAAATACGGGTATACCGTTGTACAACACCAGCGGATCATCCTCCAAGAGCCTTACCTCGTTAAACATGGTTACTTTAAACCTTCCCCGCCTTTTGGCAACGGTTAGCCATGAGGTGTATTCGCGTAGCACTTCTTCAACCGTGGTAAAGCGTACGTAATTATCGAGTAGATAAGATTTATCGGGCTTGCCAAAAAAGGCAACGCTGTCAACGCCCGGATCGTAAAATTGCCTGAGTTTGGGTGCGGCATATACATTAAGCACCTGCATATTCAGGCTGTTGGTTTCCAGGGCAGATTGCATGCCCTCATTTAACTTAAAAGCCGGAAGTGTAGTGGCCGAGTACTGTTCTGCAAACGGGTTGGTAATCTGTATTTTGTAGGTACTGTCGTACTGCATATTGGTTTGCACCACCATTTCGCTTAACCCGTAAAAATCTTTGGTATTAAAAAGCAAGCGACCCGTTGAATCGCTGCGGGCAGGAAACAGTTGTACGCGCGTTCCGGGTATGGCCAGGTAAGCCGTAATGCCTTTGGCCGCGTTACCGTTGGCTGCATCTGTCAACTTACCGGTAACAATGTGGCCAGTGTATTCGGGAAGGTATTTAATTTCAGGCTTTCCGGTTAATACCTTGTTCCATTCAAAATTACGCCAGCCTTGGGTAATAAGCAAATTGTTCAGGGCTTCGTTATTTTCGGCACCTTGCTCAAAATAGTACCCTGCTCCTTCAATGGCTCCCCGCAAACTGGAGCTTAGCCACAAGTAGCTGGCAATATCCTGCTCATTTAAATTTTGCAACGAATCGGCCTGAAAAACCGATACCGATAAATTGGCCGCCAGCAGACTTTGGTTCTGGTTTTTAGTTTCAATATCCAAGCCCACCTTTTTGCGTGTACCATAAACAGGATTATCAGTTTGCGCATTAATAACCAGCTTTTTTGCCGGGCGTTTGAAAACCAGGCGCTCACATACCGGCTGCTGCCTGCCATTAAACAATGTAATATGGCTGATGCCATCATCCAGTTTACTCTTCTCCAGCGTAAACGTGGCCTGCCCATTGTTTAAAACAGCGCCCTGCGCTTGTTTAATTACCTGCCGGTTGTGGGCCAATAAATAAACATTCTCAGCAGGAATACCGGCTGTTTGTACGTTAATTTCCCAACTGCTGCCTTTATCGCTGGCCTGCATTACATAACCCTGCTCTTCTATGGCAGGGATACTTTTTATAACCTGCTGGTTGTTTATTTTTAAAACGGCTTTATAAGTATTCCCTGCAACCGGTAAGAAATCGAAACTCCCTATACCAAATTTAAGCGGTTTAAAACGGACAACGGTATCGTTCTTTTGATCAACAATGGCACCCATAAACGCGGGTACACCTTTGCCGGTGGTTGCGGTTACTTTAAACCCTACTTTACCGTTCAGCCCTTTAACCAAATGGCCTCCTTCGGGAAAGAACTGCACATCATCATCTGCTTTGTTATTTACTACCACCGCTTCCTCGGGCGACTTTTGTGCATTAACTATGGTAATGCTCTTTTCAAAGAAGTATTCAGGGCTGAAGTTTTTCATCCAGCTGGTATAAGCCCTAAAGGTATAATTTCCGTTGGCAATAGCCGCCGGAACGTATATTGACCCGCTTCCCACTCCGTCCTTTAACACAATTTTCGCTTGCATTACCGGTGTATGATCTGCGTTCAGCACCTCAACGTAAGCCACCTTGCTCATATCGAACGGGCGGTTAAAACTTCCATCTACATTATATACTTTAAACCACAGTATTTCGCCGGTTAAATAGAAGTTCTTATTGGTATGTACATATAGTTTCTCCTGCAACGCCGTGCGCTGGTAAGCATCAAAACGGCTTTTTACCTCGGGCAAAACCTGCGCCACACCAGGCAAGCCGGCCAAAGCCATAAAGCAAGTGATTGCTAAAATATATCTTAAAGATCTCTGCATTGTTGTCGTAATAATTATTGCCAAAAAGCAGGTTGAATGTTGGTGCCCCTAAGCCGGCAATCTATGCAGCCGGTTGAAGATGTTGTGTAGGCTATAGGCGTAGGCGAGGGTGGTACAGTAAGCGCATCCAAAGGGATTTGCCCGCCCGAATAAAATGTTGAAGCATAATCTTTAGGCAGTATTGTGTCTACCGGGCAGGCTCCTGAGCGCCTGTACCTAAACTCCACAGGCACTTCACCCGCATCAATAAATATCCGCTTACGTTGTATGGTTCCTGCGCTGATGTATCCAATCACAATTTCGGCAGGATTGCTCACCGCATGAATATTACCCTGTAATTGCGACGGCTGTGAATCAAAAATACTACCTACTTGCTCTGTATTCTTTCTTAATATCTCCCAAAAGTCAAAGGCATCCTTAGTTAAAACTTGCTGGTTTACAATAATGCTATACCTTATACCCAGTCTTTCATCGCCCGGAGGTATCTTTTTTATAGGCGCTTTGGCAACCACATCATTAGTAAGTTTTAAGGTTGATGCCAATACGATATTGCTCGAATTGATCGTACGCCAGCAATAATAGATATCCTCGCCGGGCAGATTTCTTTGTCTTATTGATCTGCCATCAACGATATATGAAGAAAAGTTATTGGTGTTGTACTTGTAGGTTTCCACAAAATCCCACTTATAATACCTCGATTTGTTAGTGGCATCATGAGTGTTAGTATAAACTTGCAGTCCTTGTACACCGTTAGTTTGCGCTTCAAACCCTACAGCGTCAATTGGTGGCGATACTTTAACCTCGGTATAATCCGAAAGATATTCTTTTCCTCCGGAGGTTCTAATTCTCAGGCGGTATTGCTTAGTAGCATCCAGGGCAAAAGGTAGGGCATAGTAAATTCCACCACTCCGTTCAACTAAAGTCCGTTTAACCAAATTATCATTGCTTTCAATGGTTAATATGGCTTTCAGCTCGGGCTGGATGGCTACCTTACTGGTCAGTTTAACTGTTCGGTTAACCCTTATAATAGTTGAATCTACGCCACTGGTATTAATTAATCCCTCTACTGTCAGGTAGTTCAAATTAGTATCTACTTCGGGTGGATTAAAACGCTCTTTACAAGCGAATGCTCCCATCATCATGAGTAAAATGAATAAATAACTATGTTTTTTCATCTTTAAAACAGCTATGTGTACCGGCTACTTAAAACCGGATGTTATAATTTATGAATGGGAATGGTTTGGCAAAAATAGATAGATTGTATCCGTTAATTACGCCACCTTCCTGGGCAAAATAAGTTGAGTAAGCATTACGGCGGCCGGTAACATTGTAGATGCCTACCGTCCACGAATTGTGAAAACGCTGATGCACTTTATGGTTTCCATCTATGTTGATAGAAAAATCGGTGCGGAAAAAATCAGGGATGCGGTACTGATTTCTCTCCGAATAAAACACACGTTCGGCACCGGCATAGTAAAATTTAGCAACCGGCAGCGTTAACGGCCTGCCTGTACTGTATACCGTATTTAACGATACGCTGTAACGGTGTGTAAAACGATAGTTACCAATTAAATTGAAACTATGCGGCTTATCATAATTGGCCGGGTAATAGGCGCCGCCATTGATCAACTCGCCAGCATTAGGGTCGTCTTGTTTGAGGAAGGTGCGGGAGTAGGTATAACTTACCCAGCCGTTTAATTTACCTGCGGTTTTCTTAATCATGAACTCAGCACCGTAAGCCTTGCCACGGGTAGATAGTACGTCAGTTTCTATATTTTGATTGAGCACCAGTACTGCACCGCTGCGGTAATCCAGGTAATTTTTTAGCCTTTTATAATATACCTCGACTGATGTTTCTATGGTGTTAGAACTAAAGTTTTTATACAAGCCTAAAGCAACCTGATCGCCAAACTGCGGTTTAATGTTAGGGTCGCTCAGCTTCCATACATCAGTGGGTGATATAGCCGTGGTGTTAGATAGTAAATGGATGTATTGCCTAAGCGTGTTGTAACCGGCTTTTATAGAGAAGTTTTCGGAAACAATATAACGTGCCGAAACCCTTATTTCGGGGCCACCGTAGGTTTTAATAAACTTGTTGCTGCCGTAGGTAGTGCTATCGAGCAGGTTAACGGTAGTACGCGGGAGGTTAGGTGCATAGTTGTTAACTGTTTGCGGGCCCAGGTAATTAAACAAGGAATAACGCACCCCCATGTTAATGGAGAAGTTTTCACTAACGTTAAATTTATCGCCTAAATATAAAGCACTTTCAAGGGCTTGCTCGCCGGGTACTTTTTCAGGAACGATTAATGATTCGTTGCTCACCGGCTTGTTGGTGCCTGGTGTAAGCTGGTAACGTATACTATTTAAACCAAAGGAGAGCGTATGCTTAGGATTAATAAAATAGCTAAAATCAGCTTTAAAGTTGATCTGGCTTATATCGAAATTGAACTTGTATGCATTTACCGGGTTTAACGAACTGCCTACATTATATTGATAGCGGTCATACCCACCTGTTATTACGCTGTATAGCTTGTTATTATAATTATGCTTCCATTTTAACGATACGTTGCGGTTACCGTAAGCATAAGAAGTATCGCTGTTTAACCTGAAACTATCGGCACTGTAATAGCCGCTAAAATAAAGGTTGTTCTTTTCATTGATCTGATGACTTATATTCAGGCTTAAATCATAAAAAGTAGCACGACTATTTTTATATTCCTTAGGTAAAGACTTAAGCAGCCAGTTGGCATAGGTAGTTCGTCCGCCAAATATGAAGGAGGTTTTATTAGAGTCGATAGGCCCTTCTATATTAAAGCGGCTGGTTAATAAACCAATACCTGCCGAGCCGGTAAATTTCTTTTTGTTGCCCTCGCGATTAGTTACATCTAAGATGGATGATAAGCGCCCGCCAAATTTTTCGGGGATACTGCTTTTATAGAGCTCAATATCCTTTACAATATCAGGGTCAAATGCCGAAAAGAAGCCAAAGAAGTGCGATGGATTGTAAATTGTGGCATCATTAAGTAAGATCAAATTTTGATCGGCCGAGCCACCGCGTACGTTAAAGCCGGTACTGGCCTCGCCCACGGTTTGCACGCCGGGCAATGTTAATACGGCCCGCAACACATCAGCTTCGCCAAAAACGGCCGGTATTTGTTTAAGTGTGGTAATATCTATTTTGTTAACGCCCATTTCTACACTACGAACGTTAGCCACTTTTTCTGCCGATATCTTTACTTCTTTCAGCGTGGTTACCTGCTCCTGCATTTCAATGTTCAGCTTGCCATCGGTATTTAGAACCACTTGCCGGCGCGTATCTTTCATACCCAGTCCGCGCACCAATAATATATGCGGCCCTCTGGGCAAGTTGAGGGAGTAGTAACCAAACTGATCGGTAGCAATACCTGTTTTAAGAGCGGCTATATATATGCTGGCACCAATAACCGGTTCGCCCGACTTTACGTCCCTCACATAACCGGCCAACGTTACCGTACCTGTTTTTGATGCTCCCTTGATACCTATTTCATAGGTTTTATTCTCGGAGGTGGCTTCTACCACCTGTTTTTCGGCCAGCGCCACGGTATAATCAGTGGTAACGGGGACTGCTTTTGCACCCGGCACAACAGGCTTGCTGTTAAAAAAGCCTGCGGCAAGCTGCGTTTGAATGGTAAGCCCTTTAGTTAGCAACACCTGTTGCTGCGCCGTAATAGCGTAGTTGTAAGGCGTATTTTTGAAGGCTGCATCCAGCACAGTTTTGAGGGTTACCTGGTTTAGTTGAACGGTAACACGTAGGCTGTCAAACTTATTGGCCTCGTAATAAAAATAGTAGCCGGTTTTGATTTCCAGTTCTGAAACAAACTGGGTTATGGTTGCCTGCTGTAAATTAACATCAATAAGTTTAGCACCCTGCTGCTGAGCCATTGCGAAGGTTGACAGACCAAATAAGCAGCAAAAAAGTAGGTATAGTTTCTTCATGTTTATTTGCTTATCTGGTCATAGTAGGCGGCCAACCGGGCAATTGCCAAACCTTTATTATTCTTATAATCAATGTTATTGCGACTGAGATATGTATTCAGTTCTTTCTTTTTATCCTTAAAGGCATTAAGTACCGAACCCTTGCTATTTACACTATAAATAGTGGCACCTTTTTTTATGAAGAAACTTTGCTTATCATCAAAAACCACTTCAATACCTTGCGCGGTAACTGTCTCCGTTTTAATCTTTGAATATTTGCATATCACCACTGTTTTCCCCGCATAGAGCTGATCGTAATAACCATCGTTTATGCTTGCATTATCGCTACTCATAGCGTTCAAATGAACAAAGTGATGACCGAACAAATAAAACTCGGCTAAGTACTCTTTGTGCAAAATATACTGAGCCTGGTTAACAGGTTGAGTTGCCACTAAAACATCTTTAAAAGCATCGTATAGTATAGATACATCATTGTACCAGGTGTCATTGTACTTAATGTTGGCGTTCGTAAATTCAAACCGGTCTTCAAGATAAGGAGAGCCTTTAGTAGCACGAGGGAGAAAATTATACTCGGTACCGTTGTAGATTTCTGATTGCTCACTAATATTGCGATTATAATAATCTACAGCATAGCGTACTTTTTGCGTAAATGCCATTGTATCGACAGTTGGATTCTGCGCATACGCAACAGAAAAGCAGCCGAAACCTACAATTAAAGCAAGTAGCTTTTTAATCATTGGTGATAATGTTTAGTGCTGTAATATACGTACTTACTATACTAAATGTAACAGGTGGCAAACTTTAATTTTAGTTAACATTTACAGAACCACTTTACTTTTAAGAAAAGTTTTGCTTTTCATTCCAAATATTATGAAACCATTAGCTGTATTTCACGAACACCCTGACTGGTTTAAACATTTATTTAAAGAACTGGGAAAGCGGTGTCTTGCTTATGAAGCTATTGATCCAACCAAATATTTACGCCTTTGAAGAAAAAGCACCGGCATTTTCGCTTTTATTCAACCGCATGAGCCCATCGGCTTATTTACGCAATGTAATTTGCTTTAACCCGCATGAGCGCCTGGTTTATTTTCTGGAGCAGGAGGCAGTAAGGAAAACGGAGGACGTGGCAGTACTGTAACCTATAAGCTTCATTGCTAATAAACGAAAAAGGGCTGCTATGATGAATAGCAGCCCTTCGTATTTTATAATTGTAATTACAATTTACGTTTAACCTCTACGTTTTCGTAAGCTTCAACAATGTCGCCTACCTCAATGTTGTTGAAATTGTGGATGTTTAAACCACATTCGTAGCCGGTAGCAACTTCTTTTACATCGTCTTTATAACGTTTCAACGAAGCTAACTCACCTGTGTAAATTACTACACCATCACGAACGATACGGATCTTACTGTTACGGTTAATTTTACCATCCAACACCATACAACCTGCAATGGTACCCACTTTGCTGATCTTGAAGGTTTCACGTATCTCAACGTTAGCCACAATTTTCTCTTCAAAGGTTGGCGCCAACATACCTTCCATCGCTGCCTTAATTTCGTTAATGGCATCGTAGATGATAGAGTACAGGCGGATATCGATTTGCTCCTGCTCGGCCAGCTTGCGGGCACTTCCTGATGGACGTACCTGGAAACCGATGATGATCGCATCTGAGGCCGAAGCTAACAATACGTCTGATTCAGAGATCTGACCTACCGCTTTGGAGATGATATTTACCTGTATCTGGTCGGTAGAGAGTTTCAATAATGAATCTGACAGGGCTTCGATAGAACCATCCACGTCACCCTTAACAATAATGTTAAGTTCCTTAAAGTTACCGATAGCCAAACGACGACCGATCTCATCAAGTGTAATGTGTTTCTGCGTACGTAAGCCTTGCTCGCGCTGTAATTGCAAACGTTTGTTGGCAATTTCACGTGCTTCCACTTCATTTTCCAGTGCGTTAAACTTATCGCCCGCTGTAGGTGCGCCTTGCATACCCAGCACCTGTACCGGTGTGGATGGGCCTGCCTCGCTTACACGCATACCGCGTTCGTTAGTTAACGCTTTAACACGTCCGCTGTAGCTACCCGCTAATATCGGATCGCCCACACGCAGCGTACCTGCTTGTACTAATACGGTAGTTACAATACCACGGCCTTTATCTAAGGCTGCTTCAATTACAGTACCTATGGCACGTTTATTAGGATTTGCTTTAAGTTCAAGAATTTCTGCTTCCAGCAATACTTTCTCTAATAGCAAGTTTACATTCAAACCTGTTTTGGCCGATATTTCCTGCGACTGGTATTTACCGCCCCATTCCTCAACCAAAATATTCATAACCGATAGCTGCTCACGAATTTTATCAGCGTTTGCGCCTGGTCTGTCAATTTTGTTATAAGCAAATATAATAGGTACACCGGCTGCTTGGGCATGGTTAATGGCCTCACGCGTTTGCGGCATCACGCTATCGTCTGCTGCAATAACAATGATAACAATATCTGTTACCTGGGCACCACGTGCACGCATGGCGGTAAACGCCTCGTGACCCGGTGTATCCAGGAAAGTAACTTTACGTTTATCTTCCAGCGTTACTTCATAGGCACCAATGTGCTGGGTTATACCCCCGGCCTCGCCGCCAATAACGTTAGTTTTACGTATAAAATCGAGTAGTGATGTTTTACCATGATCTACGTGACCCATGATGGTTACAATAGGTGCACGAGCAATCAGCGAGCCTTCGGCATCTGCCTCTTCCAGGTTAATCTCCTCATCGGCCAGCGTTACAAACTCAACCTGGTAGCCAAATTCTTCTGCCACAATGCTTAGGGTTTCGGCATCCAAACGTTGGTTAATGGACACGAACATACCTAAACTCATACAGGTAGAGATGATCTGCGTAACCGATACATCCATTAATGAGGCCAGCTCATTAGCCGTAACAAACTCGGTAACTTTCAGCACTCTTGATTGTGCATCCTGCTCCATTGCCAGTTCTTCGGCTGTTGCAGCTACATCATCACGTTTTTGACGACGGAACTTAGCCCGTTGTGCAAATTTACCTGATTTACCGGCACCGCTTAAACGGGCCAGTGTAGCTTTGATCTGATCTTGTATTTCTTTTTCTGTAGGTTCTTCTTTAGGTGCTCCCGGAGTTGCCGGTGCATTGCGATTACCAAAAGCAGGTCTTCCACCGGCATTGTTACCTGCAGGACGATTACCCTGGTAGCCACCGCCCGCAGGACGATTGCCCTGGTAACCACCACCCGGACGATTGCCCTGGTAGCCGCCACCGCCTTGCTGACCCGGACCGCCCTGACCCTGAGCTGGCTGTTGCCCGCCTTGTTGGCCTGGTTGGTTAGGGTTTTGACCCGGCGCATTTTCTTTACGCTTACGCTTGCGTTTATGATCGGTATTTGATGAAGAAGCAACCGGTCCGTTACCACGGCGGTTGTTCTCTACCGGTAATGTAATTTTACCAACAACGTTTGGTCCTGTAAGGCGATCGGCCTTGGCACGTATCACTTCATTTTCAGGAGCTACTGTGGGTACATTAGGAGCAGGTGCTGGTGCCGGTGTTGATGGCGCTGTAGCAACGGGTGCAACTGGTGCTTTAACCTCCGGAGTAACCGGTTTTGGCGCAACAGGAGCAGGTGTTGGTACTACAGGCTCTGGAGCTGGTGCCGGTTTAGCGGCTACTACAGGTTCCGGGGCTGGCGCTTTTTCAACAGGAGCAACTGGCGCAGGTGCCGGAGCAACTGGAGCCGGAGTTGGTGCTACCGGTTCAGGAGCTGGCGCGGGGGCAGGTTTAGCTGCTTCGGGCACAGGTGCTACTACTGCCGGAGCAGCTTTCTCTGCAGGCGCTGTAGGAGTTTTGTTCAGGTTATTAAGGTCAATTTTACCTACAACCTTTACACCCGGTAACGAACCGTCGGTACGTTCGGGGGTTTTCTCAGCTTCTTTAGGCTTGGCGGGTTGAGCCGGAGCAAAGTTTCCTGCATTTTTTATCAGGATCTCTTCACGCTCAAATTCCTTAGCCTTATTTTCAGCCGGTTTGTTTTCAGGCACAAAGCCAGGCTCATCACGACGGATTTTTCCGATGTTGATCTGCTTGGCTTCTTCCTTGATGCTTTTGTCGGCAGCAAACTGTTTAACTAAGGTGCTATACATCTCGCCGCTTAAAGACGACATAGGACTTTTGTCTACTTTATAGCCTTTAGACGCTAAAAAGTCTACAATGGTACCCATACCAATGTTAAGCTCTTTTACTGCTTTTATTAATTTTATACTTTTGTCTTCTGACATTTATTATTTTTTACTCCGCTTATTATACGCAAATTTACGATTTTTTATCGGCATATATTCAGCTTATTCAAACTCTGCCTGCAGAATTGATAAAACATCTTTAATGGTTTCTTCTTCCAGGTCGGTACGTTTCACCAATTCGCCAATACTCAGGCTCAAAATTGATTTTGCTGTGTCTAAACCAACACGTTTAAGCTCATCAATAATCCAGCCATCTATTTCATCCGAGAACTCTTCAATATCCACATCTTCCTCATGTACATCAGCTTCTCGGTACACATCAACCTCGTAACCGGTTAACTTACCGGCCAGCTTAATGTTATGACCACCACGGCCAATAGCCAGCGATACCTGATCGGGCTTTAAATATACGGCGGCAGTTTTGCGCTCATCATCTAACTTAATAGAAGTGATCTTAGCCGGCGATAATGCCCTTTGTATATAAAGCTGAATGTTATTGGTATAGTTAATAACATCAATGTTCTCATTCTTTAATTCGCGCACTATACCGTGTATACGTGAGCCCTTCATACCTACGCAGGCACCTACAGGGTCTATACGGTCATCGTAAGACTCTACGGCCACTTTAGCACGCTCGCCAGGTTCGCGCACAATTTTCTTGATGGTAATTAAGCCGTCAAAAATTTCGGGCACTTCCAGTTCAAACAAACGTTGTAAAAACTCAGGAGCCGTACGTGAGATGATGATCTTAGGATTAGTGTTCATCATATCTACCTTATGTACCACCGCTTTTACACTGTCGCCTTTTTTAAAGTAGTCGGCCGGTATTTGCTCAGTTTTTGGCAGTAACAACTCGTTACCTTCATCATCAAGCACCAGTGTTTCTTTTTTCCACACCTGGTAAACCTCACCGGTTATGATCTCGCCTACACGGTCTTTGTATTTCTTGAAGATCTCGTCTTTTTCAAGCTCTAAAATTTTAGATACCAGCGTTTGGCGGGCAGCTAAAATAGCACGGCGGCCAAAGCTTTCTAAAGTGATCTGCTCAACAAACTCATCGCCAACTTCCAGATCGGGGTCAAACTTATGGGCTTCGGCAATTTCAATTTCTAGGTCGTCGTCTTCCGAAAAACCGTCTTCCATTACCTTACGTGTGCGCCATATTTCCAAGTCACCATTGTCGGTGTTTACAATTACGTCACAGTTTTCGTCATTACCGTATTTTTTACGGATCATGCTACGAAATACGTCCTCCAACACACTCATCATGGTTGGGCGGTCAATGTTCTTAAAATCTTTAAATTCCTGAAAGGAATCAATTAAATTAATATTGCTCATCTTTATTTAAACGATATTAAAACTTTGGTTTCTGTTATAGTATCTACCGGGATGGCGCTTTCCACCAGCTCCGCTTTTTTACCTTTTTCTTTTTTTGTTTCTTCAATCAGTACGTGGTCGGTGTTAAAGGCCAAAAGCTTACCCTCATGTATGCGGCCATCGGTAGTTTTAATAGCTACCTGCCTGCCCACATTTTTAACATATTGCCGGGGCAGCGTAAGCGGCATGTCAATACCAGGCGATGATACCTCCAGATTATACGCTTCGTCTACCACATTTTCTTCTTCAAGGTGATAGCCCACATGGCGGCTTACATCTACACAGTCGGTTATTCCCAGGCCATTGTCGCCATCTATTAAGATGATGAGTTTGCCGTTACTGTGCATTTTAACACTTACTAAGAACACACCCGGCTTTTCGGTCAGCTTTTCTTCAACCAGTTCTGTTGCTCTCTTTTCAACAGTAGTCATTTCCACAAAAATTTGATTGATAAATAAAAAGAGGGGACACAGGTCCCCTCTTTCGATGCACAAATGTAAGAAATATTTTTTTGTTAGTCAAGTAGAATATTAGTTCATAGTTGATGGATGATGGTTGATTGGTTTTAACGGGGCTCAAACGATGATCCATGAACTCTACTTTATCTTCAACAAATAATCGGTACTACAGGCCTGCTTACGGGTAGCCGGGTTTAAAAACTCTTTGGTAAGGCGGGTAACGCCAAAATCGGTATCGCTGTACACCATTTCAAATTGGAGGCCGGCTTTTTCCATCAATTCTTTAGTTCCTGCCGTGGTATAAATCCATACGGATTCGCCCTTTGCACGTTTGGCCTTAATTTCATCAATGCTGGTAAAGCCGGTTAGATGCTGTGTATAAAAATTGAACCCCGAACTATGGAAATCTAAGTTAAAGATGCGGTCTTTAGGAATATGGTTACGGTTAACCACTTGTGCTAAACCAATACCTCCCTGGTAATTGAGCAGCTGCTGGTAAACGTTACCATTTAACAGCACATTGGTAAGCGAGGCCATGAGCACTGATAGCACCACCAAGCGCGTCAGTAAACCACGCTCCTTAATAAACACATAAACCATAGTCGCCAGTACAATTAACGAAACGCCCGCAACCGCCGAAGAATGAACCGGGAAACACCAAAAGTTAAGCAGCAATAATAACACCGCTACAATAGCAATGACGAGGTACTGCACCTTTAAGTAAATATTAAGTGTCTTATCCTGATGTTGTTCAAACTTGGCCCATAGTACGCCGGCCGTAATAAGAGCGAAGAACGGAAACAGGATATTTAAATAATGCGGTAATTGGTACCCCGACGAGGAAATGATGGCAAATATAATAACGATTGTACCTGCCGTTAACAGTTCCTGGTTTTTGAGATTAGCAAAGCGACTTTTGAAAAAGAATGCCACCTTATCGAAAAACGCTATATAGGTAAGCAGGCAAAACGGCAGGAATGCCCAAAGCAAGGTGTGAAAAAAGAAAAAGTAATCTTTATGTCCTTTACCCCAATGCTTACCTTCTAAGCGCTCAAAGTTTTGCTGCCACATAATAAACTTTACGCCCGATACATTCGTCATACCGCGTACTACTTTTTCGGGATGCAGATCGTATTGCAGATAGTAGCAGTACACGCAGGGAGCAATAAACACCAGCCACAGCACAAACACCAGCAGCCAGCGCCAGTTAAACATTTTACCCCAGTTGCGCTGATACAAAAGCCAAAAGAACAATGCGGCGCAAGGCATTACAAACCCAATCATGCCTTTGGTGGTAAAAGCCATAGCCAGCCCCAGGGCGGCTAACACATAATTATACCAGCGCGCCGTACTCATGGCCGACTCCACCAGTTGCCAGGTTGCAAATATGATGCTGGCTGTAAGCAGGGCATCCATCCGTACATCATTATTAGCTAAAAATTGCGCCTGTGCGCTGGCATAAATTACCGCCGCCATTAAACCGGCATTACGGTTATACAATATTTTACCTAAGCGAAACGTGGAGAATAAACCTAATATGGTTACTAAAAAGGCCGGTATTTTATAAGCAATGGTATTTACGCCAAATAGGTTGAATGACAATGCCGTTAACCAAAAATGCAAATGTGGTTTATCCAGGTAGTCTTTACCCATGTCATCAACCAGGTTCACATAGTCGTGGTTTTGCACCATGTGCAGGGCTATGTTGGCATGGTGCGAGGCATCCTCATTCATGAGCGGCACAAACAACCCAAAAATGTAGGCTACCAGCAACGAGAAAAAGAGCCAGAACCAGGTTTTATTATTGATAGGATTTTGCGTCATAAATTACTATTGGTGCTGGCCCGACTGTACATATGCGGGAGCTAATTAAACGCAAAATTACTATTTTAAGCACAAGCCCCGAACTGCTTAAACACATTTCAACAAAACATTAAGCCAAACGCACCTGTTTAACAAAAACTATAAACTAATAACTACTATGAAAATCTTAAGAAATATAGCCGCCTTAGCGTTAATAACCGCATCGTTTGCAGCCTGCCAGGGAAACAATGCCCCAAAAACAATTGGCGGAAGTGTAGATACCATGAACTCGGTAGAAGGTGCCAATGCCGGTAACGAAACCACCGGTTCGCCCATGACCAATGACACCACGGCTAAAAGAAACGGTAAAGGCGACGGCAACGGCAGCACTCCTCAGAAAGATTCTACCAGCAATACCGAGGGCAATGCTAAGCCTGATGGCCGTCCGCAGCAATAAGACTTCAAATAAAAATGGGACTAAGAATCAACACCTCATTAAACTAAAAATTTGCCTGGGTTAAAACGGTATAAGCAATTATGCTTATCGCCAAAACCCAGGCAAATTTATTCTATAAAACTACCTAATATCCCGAATGCTTAGTTAATCCACTCGAACTTAGTGTAAGGCACCAGCACCTCGGGGATCTTTATGCCGTTTTCTGTTTGATTATTTTCTAACAGCGTAGCTACAATGCGTGGCAATGCCAGGGCACTACCATTTAAAGTATGTGCCAATTGCGTTTTACCCTCGGCATTACGGAAACGCAGTTTAAGGCGGTTGCTCTGGTAGGTTTCAAAGTTTGATACCGATGATACCTCCAGCCAGCGCTGCTGTGCTGCACTCCAGGTTTCCATATCATAAGTTAAAGCAGCCGTAAAGCTCATATCGCCACCGCATAAACGTAAAACACGATAAGGCAAACCTAACTTTTGCAGCAAGCTTTGCACGTGAGTGCTCATTTGCTCTAAAACATCGTAAGATGTATCGGGGTGTACTACCTGTACAATTTCTACCTTATCAAATTGATGTAGACGGTTTAAGCCACGTACATGTGCACCATAAGAACCAGCCTCACGGCGGAAACATGGTGTATAACCTGTGTTTTTTACCGGCAATTCATCTGCTTTTAAAATAACATCGCGGTAAAGGTTGGTAATAGGCACTTCTGCCGTAGGTATCAAATAAAGGTTATCCTGACCTACAAAGTACATTTGGCCTTCCTTATCGGGCAACTGTCCGGTACCAAAGCCCGAGGCCTCGTTCACCATCAGCGGCAGCATCACCTCGTTATAACCGGCTTTTTCGGCTTCATCTAAAAAGAAAGCAATTAAAGCACGTTGTAACTTAGCACCCTTGCCTTTGTAAACCGGGAAACCTGCACCCGTTATTTTAACACCCAGCTCAAAATCAATAAGGTTGTATTTAGTAGCCAGTTCCCAATGGGGTAAAGCATTCTCTATCAGGTTAGGCTTTTCGCCATTTTCAAGCACGATTTCGTTATCCTCGGCAGCAACGCCTTTAGGTACGCTGCTGTGGGGCAGGTTGGGTAGTACTAAAATCTTTTGCTGTAATTCCTGCTCAATGCTGGTTAACTCCTCGCCAAGTCTTTTAATATCCTCTTTCCAGGTACCGGTTTGCGATTTCAGCTGGTCGGCTTCGGCCTTTTGACCTGTACGCATCAGTTCGCCAATACGTTTAGCAGCAGCATTGGCCTCAGCCGATGTACTGTCTAACCGGTTTTGCGTTTGCTTGCGGTTATCATCAAGCCTGATGATCTCGTCAACCAGTTCGGGCTGTTTAAAATTTTTTACAGCCAAACGTTCTAAAACCTGTTCCCTGTTATCGCGGATATAACTAACTTGCAGCATTGAATTTTTAAGATTTTTCAACGCAAAGATAGGGAATCAGTTGTCTGTTTTCGGTTGCCTGTTATCAGATTATTGATGACAGTTATACTTACTCATACAGATCACAGGCAACAGGCAACCGAAAACAGGCAACATACAACTAAAAATGACCGGCAAACTTTACTTAGTACCCACACCTATAGGCAACCTCGAAGATATGACCTACCGGGCAATCCGGGTGTTAAAAGAAGCCGACCTTATATTGGCCGAAGACACGCGTACCTCGGCCCCCTTGCTTAAGCACTTTGGTATTGAGAAAAAAGTGTTTGCCCACCACCAGCATAATGAACACCAGTCGAGCTCAGAAATTGTAAAGTTTTTACTGGAGGGTAAGAATATTGCCCTCATCTCGGATGCGGGTACACCGGCCATATCCGATCCCGGTTTTTTCCTGGTGCGCGAAGCGTTGAAATTTAACCTGCCGGTGGAATGCCTGCCGGGAGCTACTGCATTTGTGCCTGCGTTGGTAAACTCCGGCTTTCCTACAGACAAGTTTTGTTTTGAAGGTTTTTTGCCACTTAAAAAAGGGCGGCAAACCCGTTACAAATTTTTGGCTGAAGAAGAGCGCACCATCATTTTATATGAATCGCCGCACCGGTTATTAAAAACGCTCGACGAAATAGCCACCTATTGGGGCGATGACAGGCAGATCTCTGTATCGCGAGAGTTGACCAAAATGTTTGAAGAAACGGTTAGAGGTACTGTTAATGAGGTAAAAGCATATTATGAAACCCACCCCGTAAAAGGGGAATTTGTGATTTGTGTGGCAGGAAAGCAATAATATGTCAAATCCAATTTTAATTTATCTTTCAGTTAAACATAAGTGATAAATTTCTTATAATAGCATCGATTTAATTAATACTATAACCAATTAGTTTAAATCCTCGTAAAACCGCTATTATTTCTCTTGACTTTGAATATTAACGAATCACCACTCGATGGCAGTGTTGATGAAAAGCTATTTAAGCTGCTTGTTGCTAATGTAAAGGACTATGCCATTTACTTGGTTGATCCTAATGGCTATATTTTAAGCTGGAATGAAGGCGCACAACACATTAAAGGCTACCGCGCCGATGAAGTTATTGGCCGGCATATTTCCATATTTTATTTAAATGACGACGTCGAGAAAAAGCGGCTAAGGCATAACTTAAACCAAGCTTTAAAACATGGCATGTATGAGAGCGAGGGTTGGCGGGTAAGAAAAGACGGCACGCTTTACTGGGCCAACAATGTTTTAACCACACTTTATAACGATAGTGGTCACCTTATTGGGTTTGCCAAAGTAACCCGCGATTTTACCGAGCGCAAGCTGTTAGAAGAAAAGCAGGCGCAGATAAACACCGAGCTGGAAAGGCGTGTAAAGCAAAATACGGAACAAATTATAGCCAATGAGCTAAGGTTTAGAAAACTGATCGAAAACAGCTATGAGGGAATTTCACTTTTAGATGAAAATCTGAAAGTATTTTACCGCAGCCCATCTGCTGAGCGCATAAATGGCTGGCAACAAGGTGAGCGCGAAGTTACCAGTGCGCTTGACATTGTTCATCCTGATGACAGGCCCGCCGTTATGCTGCTTTTTAAAGAGATGCTTAAAAAGCCGGCAGAGGCTTTTTTCGTAACCTGCCGTGCGTTACATGGTAAAGGGTATTACTTGTGGTTAGAATGCGTGTTTACCAATATGCTGCACGATGAAAGCTTTAAAGCCATTGTATGCAATTTCAGGGATATTACCGCACAAAAGAATGCAGAACTGGAACGTGAAAAAGTTACGCTCGACCTGGTGCAGCGTAATAAAGACCTTGAGCAGTTTGCTTACATCATCTCTCACAATTTAAGAGCTCCGGTCGCCAATATTACAGGTTTGTCTACCCTGTTGCAGCACACCATGACCGAAGACCAGGAAAGCGCAGATATTTTAAAGGCCCTTGCAAAATCTATAGATAACCTCGACGATGTAATTGGTGACCTTAACCAAATTTTGCAGGTTAACAATGAGGTGAATGATAAAATAGAAAAGGTATCCTTATCGCACCTGTTCAAGGAGATACAAATAGGGCTCAGTTCCATTATTCAAAAGAATGATGCTACGTTAAAATGCGACTTTAACGAGGTGGAAGAAATTTTAAGCTTAAAAGGGTTTATGTACAGCATCTTTCAAAACCTCATTATTAACAGTATAAAATACCATAGGCCCGGCGTGCCGCCGCTGGTTAATATCCGAACTGAGCTAAAAGACGATTGCATTCACATCTACTTTAAAGATAATGGCAAAGGGATAGACCTGAAGAAATACGGCAACCACCTGTTTGGCCTTTACAAACGCTTTGACCAAACTGTAAAAGGTAAAGGTATTGGCCTTTTTATGGTTAAAATGCAGGTAGAAAGATTAGGCGGCTCTATACAGGTTGAAAGCGAGCCGGATGCGGGTACCGAGTTTACCCTTAAATTTCCGGCATCGATAAAAGCTGAAGAATAAATTTACTTTTACGCCTGCTGATTAAGTTACGCCGGGAAGTATTTTGTCATACTTTTGCCCCCAATCCACCGTTTCTTTGTATCGCATGAAAAAAAATCTTTTACTCGCTGTATTTTCGGGGCTGTTGCTTTGGATTGCCTGGCCGCCAACGCCATACACCACGCTGCTGTTATTTGTAGCACTGGTGCCCATGCTCATAGCGATGGAAAACATCATCAACGCACCGGTTAAGAAAAAAGGGCAGTTCATATTTGCCACCACCTTTATCGGCTTTTTCATCTGGAACAGCCTATCTATATATTGGGTATACAATTCATTGAAAACCATAGGCCCGCTTATAGCCATCCCTATTACCCTCATACCTTATGCTTTAGGTCCGTTATTAATGGCGGCGGCCTGCTGGCTTTACTTCAGGATGCGGTTGGTTACCGGCCGTGCCTGGGCACTGCCTGCCTTGGTTTGCTTTTGGATAGGCTATGAATATCTACACCAAACCTGGGATCTTAAATTTCCGTGGATGACCTTAGGCAACGGTTTTGCCGTAAGCCATAAATGGATACAGTGGTATGAATATACCGGCGTTTACGGCGGTACCATTTGGGTATGGGCTTGTAACATTCTCTTGTTCCTGCTTTATATAAGTTTGCGTGAGGCGCAAACCAAGACTTACCGCTCAAAACTGGTAATTGCATTAGTGTCCGTTTTAATTATCCCGCTCGGATTTTCTTTAGTTCAATATTACAACTACCAGGAGCAGGAAAACCCATCGAACGTGGTGGTGGTGCAACCCAATATTGACCCTTATACCAAATTTAATTTACCCGCCTACCAGGAAATACAAACACTTACCCAACTCTCCGATTCGCTGGCACAACCCAATACCGAATACTTCATCTGGCCCGAAACAGCCATTGCGCAGGACATTAATGAAGATCGCCTTGGCTCTACACCCGAGTATGCGCAAGTAAAGAAGTTTTTAAATAAGTATAAAAACGGCAACATCATTACCGGGGTATCTACCTATAAATTTTATAAAGATGCCCAAACGCTAACAGCTCAGCTAATGCCCGAAAGCAACCAGTATGTAGATGTTTTTAATACCGCCGTACACATTGAAAATTCAGATAAACTTCAATTTTACCACAAATCTAAATTGGTTCCTGGTGCCGAGGCTTTGCCTTTTGGTTCATTATTAAGTTTCTTGAAGCCGGTGTTTGCACACTTAGGCGGCTCGACCGGTGGATATGGCAGCCAGAAAGAAGCGGGCGTATTTTATACCGAAAGCGGCATTGGTGCCGATCCGGTAATTTGCTATGAAACCATTTGGGGCGATTGGGTGGCACAATCGGTACGCAAGGGAGCGCAATTTATTGCTATTATTACCAACGATGGCTGGTGGGAAAACACCTCGGGCAAAGATCAGCACCTCGATTACGCTAAACTACGTGCTATTGAAAACCGGCGCTGGGTGTGCCGTTCGGCCAATACGGGTATCTCGGCCTTTATAAACCAACGAGGCGATATTGTGAAGCAAAGTAGCTGGTGGGTTAAAACCGCTTTAAAGCAAGATATCAACTTAAATTCGGAGCTTACCTTTTACAGCCAGCATGGCGATTACCTGCCCAAAGCAGGTTGCTTACTTGCATTATTGGGAGTTGCGTTCATTATACTCCGCCAGTTTAAACCACGTGTGGCAGCAAGTAATTAATTTTAGATAAAAAAAGCCCGTTAAAAACATCTAATGTCTTTTAACGAGCTTTTTTTACTTGTGAAAGTATTAAATAGTGTTACTTAGCCTGAGCTATTACGCTTTCGTTTAAGCGCATATACTCATCATTCTTTGCTTCTTTAGATAAGCGGACGCCTTCTTGTGCTGTGGTCACAGCACCGGCTTTATCACCCATTTTTAGTTGTATACGGGCTTTCCAGTATTTATAGTAAACAGCCTTCGGATCCGATTTTTCTACTTCGTTCATCCACGCCAATGCTTTGTTCAGATCCTTGTTATTTTCGTAGTAATACTGTGCCGCAGCAAAGTAAGGTTTCTTTTCGCCTTGCATGGCGGCATCAATGCTGGCCATAATGCGGCTGTCTACCTCGGTAGTTAAATGCAGGGTTATAGATGTGCGCTCCCACTCCAGGTTTAAGTCGGCTGTGGTAGGTTTTACGTTGGCAAACTGCATGGTGAAGGTTTCTACAGGGGCTGCGGTTTTGGCGGCTTTTACTTTAAAGCGCAAAAAATCATCGGCCTGTTTATAATCATAAGCTCCCCATTGCTTGGGAGTTTTGTTAAGAATAATAGTCCACTCATTAGCATTGGGGATGGTAAACAACGCATAATCGCCGGCAGGAACCTTGTTGCCCTCAATGGTCACATCATCGGTAAAGGTAATTACCGTGGCCGAATTAGCACCTGTACGCCATACCTGTCCGTAAGGCTCCAAGCCACCAAATATCTTACGTCCTTTAGTGTTAGGCCGCGAATAGGCAACAGTAACTTTGCCTAATCCAAACTCTTGTATAATAGTTTGTGCCGAACTGGCCTGGGGCATTTTTAAACCTTGTGCCTGTACTTTAATAGTGCTGCCGGCTGCCAGCAGCACTAGAATTAACGTGTATATTCTCTTCATGATCTATGATTTAGATAAACCAAAGATATAGAATAGTTAGCAGGAGAATTTACCTATTATATGATGCATTCACTATTAGTAAATAGTTGGTCCGCCCGGTCCGCCTCCCGGAGGGCCGCCACCACCAGGACCACCGCCAAAGCCACCACGACGGCCACCGCCATCATTTTGGTCGCCACCTTGCGGACGACCTGCAAATTTTTGTAACCGCAGGGTAAAGGTTACCAAAAAGTAACGGCCTAACCTGTTCACGCTGCTTTGTGTGGTTGATGTACCGCTTGCACTGCTGGTATAACCCCTGTTTTGGTTTAACAAGTCATAAGCACCGGCACGTATGGTAGCCGCATTGTTTTTAAGAAAACGGCGTTCTACGTAACCATTTAAAATATTGGTTGGCTTAACCGGCACCTGGTAGCCATAAAAGTTGTTATGATAATAATCATAACTTACAGTCCAGTCTTTCCATAAATAGTTTTTTCCGGTAAGTGTAACTGCCCACGTTCTAAAGTTTGAATTCAATGCCGTCAGGCTGTTGTCAATGGTATTGTTGGTTTTGTTGGTAGAATAACTGGTACCTAACTGCGCATCAATTACATTGGTAATATCTGTTCTGAATCGAATTTCGGGCGTATAGTTCCAGTTCTTGGCAATGTTCTTTTCAGAGGTCTGAATGGCCGTGTTCGGATCCACAGATCCTACATAGGCTACGTTATTGGTATAACTAACACTACCTCTAAGATATAGCGTATACCTGCGGTTTTGCCAAGGTTTTGCATAAGTAACTTGGCCACTGCCACTGTAATAGCCATCTACGTTTTGATAGGTGGTTAAGTTGGTGTTTTGCAAAGGCCTGTAAAATGCATTGTTGTTTAATGCATCGCTTTTAGGTATGGCAATTAAGTTGGTTACGATCTTGTTATTGGTTTGGGTAAACTGCAAGTTCGTAAAAATCAGATCGCCTGTTTGAAAGCTGAATTTATTGTAACGGAACGATATTGTGTTTTGAAATTCAGGTTTCAGGAAAGGATTACCTAATACCGGGTATAATGCATTAGACCTGTCTACAACGGGTTGTAACTGGTTAAATGTTGGCTGGTTGTTATTTCCGTTATAGAAAGCGCTGAAGGTTTGGCTGCGTGAAAAATTATAAACAAAGCGTGCCGTAGGCGCAAAGTTAACGGTTGATTGATGAGTATTGGTTGGAATAATGGTTACGTTATCAATAATGATAGGTGTTTTAACCACATTTTCGTTTTTACCATCTAATATAGCTGGCTGTAAACCTGCACCTAAAGTATAGTTGTACTTAGGCTTTACCACCCTAAAGCTTAACCCCGCACGATGTGTAGTAAAAGTAAAGTTGAAGTTATTGCTAAAATCAGGATCAAAGGTGTATCCTGTTCCTGTTAGAAAGCTCTGTGTAAGTTTATCACTTGTAGTATATGAACGATTGTAGGCGTAGTTAAATTCTAAGAATGATACGCGGCTCAATGGTTCAATATAAGATACCGTAGCCCCGGCAGCATCGGTTCTGCTGTTTACATCAATTAACTGATTGGCAGGCACACCTGTTGTGCCCTGGGTATACACATAAATAGGGTTCTGAGCCTGGTCATTCTTGCTGGTATTGCCAGTAAGAAACAAGCTCAGGTTGCGGCCACGGCTGTTAAAGCGGTGGTTATATAATGCAGTTATACCAGCATTAGGAGATGATGAATTAGCATAAGTGGTACTGTTGTAAGCCAAATTACGTGTAGCGTCTGTAGATACCTGTGCTACTTGCTCTGTGGATGTAGTAAGCGATTTGCCATACGAAAGTGTAGGTGTTACCTTTAAGTAGTTTACGGTATCAGGCTTGTATTCGAGGTTAAAGGTAAAGCGGTGATTAATATTGTTATCGTTTTGAATGCTGCTTTGATTGGTGTTGCTGGTAATGGTTGAACCATTGCTGCTTCTGATGTTGTTCTGTTGTATGATGTTACTGGTGGTGTAGGTATCATTATCGGCAAAGCTATAACTGCCATAAACTGCCAGGTTTTTACCCCATTGATCGCGGTAATTACCCCCGATAGAACGGGCAGTGGTAATACCATTTTGATTGCTTGTTGCGCCGCCAGAGCCACGTGACGCATTACCACGACCACCACCGCCGCCACCGCCACCAAAGTTACCGCCGGCACCGCCACCGCCGCCAAAAGAGAAGGTGTTAAGGTTGGTATTGTTAATATTTCCCAAGATGGATATCTGTTGGTTGCCTTTAAACTTAAAGTAATTTAAAGAACCCAAATAGCGGTTTTGGTTTTCTTGTTTTGGTAAAGAGTTAATATCGCTTTCCTGATTTTTAGCTAAAAGATCCTGCCCGTCGCCCGCTGTGGCTTGTAAGGAGTAACCATAATTTTTATCTGCACGTATGGTAATGTTCAGTACTTTTTGCGGCTCGCCAGTTTTAATACCGGTAAGATTAGCCTGATCACCGTAATCATCAACAATTTGCATGTTTTCGGCTAAATCGGCCGGCAGGTTACGGGTCAGCGAGGTTACGTCTCCGCCCATGTAATCTTTACCGTTAATACGTACTTTGGTTACTGCCTGGCCTTGCGCGGTAACAGCACCTGTACTTGGGTCAACATCAACCCCAACCGACTTTTTCAAGGCATCTTCCAGGGTTGCATTGGCCCTTAAATTTAAAGCTTTGATATTGTACTGTACTGTGTCTTCTTTAATAACCACAGGGTTGGTGGTACCTACAACAGTAACTGCACCTAATTGGCGGGCTTCGGGTTTTAAGGTGATGGCGCCAACATCGGCTGGTTGGTTACCTGCCGGTATGGTATAATGTTTAATTAATCCTTCAAAACCTATGGAGGTAACTGTTAGGTTAAGCTTAGTTCCTTTAATACCTGTAAATGAAAACTTACCATCGCCGGTAACGGAGGTGGTAACATTATCATTAAGATCTGACGTTAACTTCACTGTGCTTCCGGGCAGAGTTTGCTTGGTAGAATCAACCACTGTACCGTATACAGTTCTACCGGTTTGGGCTTCAGCGTAAGTTAGTGTGCCTATAAAGAAGGCTAAAAGGATTAGAATTTTTTTCATATATCTTATTGCGACCTGCGTATTATTAATTGAAATCAACCATATGACACTTATCGGACTACAAAGTTCAACTTCTTTTAGTTAAATAATTAATAATCATACGATTGTTACAAGCAGGCAATCGCCATTTGCCCTTTGTACTGTTCCAATACTTAGTTCCTGCCAATAGTGCAACTCTGCTTAACCTGATATTAAAACTTAATCTTGATGATTTAGGTTTTATGAAAACATCATACAGGTTAAGTATAAAATTGATTATCAACACATTCAGTATAATTAATGGCATGAAATATGCGACAAATACCATCGAATTTAAGAAGTTAATGTGCCGGCCGCAAGGGCAGGTTAATTAAAAATTACAAATGCAGTTGCAGCAACCTACCTGCAACAAACTTCAAAAAATTTCCTCATGAACACAATGCGCACCAACCTGCACTCCAGCGTACACAACTGGATGGATCAAATGGGTTTCAGGCTCAATTCATCGCAAACCAATGAAAAGAACCAGGTAGTAACCCGTCATTATTTTTTCGAAACCTTTAATTTTTTAGAAAAGACAAAAACCAGCGAACCTGAAAAATCGAGCTTTGTTTGTTTTGACCCTTATGGCGAAACCTTGAAAGTAAGATCGTTACTTGACCTGCAAACCGCTTTTTACGATAATATTAGCCAGCTGAAGTAATGAAGGGTATGAAAAATACTTAGGCATGCTTATTAATAAAATAATAAGCATGCTGTTTATTTATATGCGGCGCTTTAGCGTTATAATAGTTGAATAAAAAGTTTCTTTACGGCGGTATTCTATAATTAAGCTTCGCTCCGCCTTCGACCTGAACATCCGGTCTACATCCATGATACCTAATTGAGAAATTGATTTTAAATTGATGGCCGTTATTTCGTCGTTCTCTTTAAAACCGGCTTCCTCTCCCGCCGATCCTGGTTCTACACGGCTTATAATAACCCGTTTCAAATCATCGCCACCGGCATAATATTCTAAGCCTGTCATATCATGCTCAAAAGGTTCTTTAAACCGGTAGTTGGCTTTCAGGTACATCTTACCCTTGCTATAATCTACAACCATATTAAACCGCTTAAGTAAACCCAGGCCCAGGTTCCCATCGCGCGGTACGATGTAACCTACATGAATATTAGCATCGGGAAAAGATGTAATTACATCTTTGAACATGTATTTGCCTAAATCAATTTCATTTATACGGCTTAATACCCCAACAACAGGCCCGGTTAAGCCCATGCCAATATTAGCCACAATTGATTTTTGTACTGATTCGCTGTGGAAGTCTTTATTATTTAACGATAAGGGATGAGTGGCCCCTAAATCAACAATAAACTTATGTTCGGCCAGGCAGCCATCCGGCATCATAATATTGGTTTTAATATAGGGTTTTCGCTCCTCTATACTAATGGGAAGCTCAACCCCTCTTTTAAAAGGCTTAAATGAACCCGGATCAGCAGCAATGAGTGTACTATCAGAAAAATTGAGCTTTACCGCCAGCTGTGAAAAAAATTCATAGCCCAGCAAGCCATGAATTGGCATGCCCGTATAGTTAGAGAGTCCAAAATGGTCTTCCTTAAATATAGCCGCCGAAACGTATCTGCCCACCAGTCCGCCGGGTATAACAATATCCAGCGCCGATGTAGCATAAGCTTCATAACTAATTGCATTACCGGCCCCATAGAGTTTAAGGGTACGCTTAGTATTCACATCTATAGAATCTACCAATTTTGGATCGGTAATAATCATTAGGCCTACACCTGAATCGAGTACAAAATTAAAGGGGCCTTTTTGATTGATGTAAAGCGGAATAATGATAAGATCGCGCACCATTTGAAAGCGGAGCCGTGCCTTTTTTTGATGACCGGCCAGGGCAAAGTACTGTGCGTTTGCCAAAGTAAAATGGCAAATCAAAACAGGTATCAATAATAGATACCTACATATAACTATTACCCGGAACACTGCATTATAATTGGTACCATAAAGTTACAATAAACATTACAGTATTTTATAAGCAAATATTGCGGGTAATAAATTGGATTATAATAAAAATGGATGAGCGATTGGTTTAGCTGCCCTTCTTGCTTTCGTCTGCAAGTTCTCCCTTTATCTGAGGGTTTTGAGGTGGCAGCTTGTCTACTTCCCTTTCTATTTCAGTTTGTTGCACATGTACGGCATAATCCGCCGGTTCAATGGTGCTACAGTTGGCCTCTGCGTATACCTGGGTAAACTCGGCACCAATGTAAAGTATGGCGGCCGTATAATACACCCAAACCAACAATACAATAATAGATCCTGCGGCCCCGTAGGCAGACCCTTGGGCTGAGTATTTCAAATACAGGCTAATCACAAACTGACCTAACATAAATAATATAGCCGTAAAAATAGCCCCGGAGCGTACATCCTTAAATTTAATTTTTACATCTGGCAAAAACTTAAAGATAATACCGAACAAGATAGATATTACGATGAACGAAACACCAAGATTTACGATCTCGATAAGGCGTTCGGTAATTTCGGGCAAAAAGCGGCTCAACCTGGTACTAATAGCACTTACAATAATATTGACCAGTAAAGAAGCCAGCAACAGGAAGCCTAAACTTATAATGAGGGAAAAAGAGATAAAACGGTTTTGCAGCATTTTAACCCAACCTTTTTTAGGCTTGGCTTTAACACGCCAGATGGTGTTTAGTGAATCTTGTATCTCTAAAAATAAACTGCTGGCGCCAATTAGCAATGTAATAACGCCCGACACCAGTGCAATGCCACTTTTACCTGAAAACTGCAGGTGTTTAATAATATCTTGAATTTGCTTGGCTGCTTCAGCGCCCACATACTGATTTATCTGGCCATATAGCTTGTTGCTGGCTGAATCGGGGCCTAAAAATATACCGGCCAAAGAAAGTATTAATATCAGAAGAGGGGCAATTGAAAAGATGGTATAATAGGCCAGCGAGGCGCTCAGCTTTAAACCATTATCTCTCGAAAATCCTGCAAAAGTAGCAAGTAATACTTTCCATAAACTTTTTAAATACTCTTTACTAAATACTTTCATAGGTGGACCGGGGTATTGTAATTATATGTTCGATGTTAGTACTTTTAAGTTTAGTAATACCTTTATAAACCAACATCAGTTAACCATGTTCAACAAAATTGTTGTTATATTATCAATCGCTGCTTTATCCTTAAGCAATTTTGATGCCCTTGCACAAAAAACCACCATTTGGCTGGTAAGACATGCAGAAAAAGAAACTGCAAACCCTGCAGATCGCGACCCTGACCTAACTGCTATTGGTAAATCGCGTGCTTCTGCATTGTCGCAGGTGCTTAAACGCGAAAAGATAAGGCATATATACAGCACTATCTATAAACGCACGCAAAATACAGCCATGCCACTGGCAGGCACACTCAAACTAATACCGGAGATATACGACACCAAGGATCTCACTGCTGTTGCTCAAAGAGTGCTTGCTGAAAACAAAGGTAAGTATGCCTTGATTGTAGGACATTCTAATACGCTGATCCCGATGATTAAGGCACTAAACTGTGAGGTGCCTTTTGAAGAGCTTTCGGACAATGATTATGATATGTTGTTTAAAGTAATTGTAGACGACAAGGGAAAGGCCAGGCTAAATATTAGCCACTACGGCGATCTTCATCATACTACAGAGGTTCCATCGGCTTTCTCACAAGGTGAGAATCCAGGTACCAACACACCCATTAAAGTTAATAATTAATTTCCCTACCGGTTAGCTACAATAAGCAGATCAAGATCTTTACACGGAATGTTAAAACGTTCGCCAAGGTACTTGTTAGTTAGCTGGCCGTGGTAAATGTATACGGCGTTACGCACACCCGTCTTTTGCCAAATTAAGTTGTTGATACCACCTTTTTCGCCAATATCCAACAAAATAGGCGTAAAAATATTGGTTAATGCGTAAGTGGCAGTACGTGCCACCCTTGAGGCAATATTAGGCACACAGTAATGAATCACCTCGTATTTGGTAAACACCGGGTGTGTATGATTGGTAACTTCCGACGTTTCAAAACAGCCGCCTTGGTCTATACTCACATCAATGATCACCGAATTTGGTTTCATCCGGCTAACGGTTTCTTCGCTCACAATGCACGGACTGTAGCCATCCTCGGTACGCATGGCACCAATAACCACATCGCAAGTGGTTATTGCTTTCTCTAATACGATAGGCTGTATAACCGAAGTAAATACCCGGCTGCCGATGTTATTCTGCAATCTACGTAGCTTGTAAATAGAAGGGTCAAACACCTTTACCTCGGCACCTAAAGAAATAGCTGTACGCGCAGCATATTCGCCCACGGTACCTGCACCTAAAATTACAATTTCGGTTGGTGGCACACCGGTTATGCCTCCCAGCATTAAGCCCTTTCCGCCAAAAACATTGCTCAGGTATTCTGCTGCTATTGATATAGAGGTGGCACCCACAATTTCGCTCATGGCGCGTACCACGCTCAATACATTGCCTTCATCGCGCAGATGTTCGAAAGAAAGTGCGGTTATTTTTTTATTGATGAGCGCCTGCAGGCAATCTGCTTTTAGGGTAGAGATTTGAAGGGTAGAGATGAGTATCTGGCCTGGCTTCATCATTTCAATTTCTGCCATGGTGGGCGGCGCTACTTTAATGATAATGTCGGCTTCGTAAACCTTTTTTATATCGTACACAATTTGTGCACCCTGCTCGCTATAATGGTTATCTAAAAAGTTAGCGGCTTTACCGGCATTGGTTTCCAGCAATACATCGTGCCCGTTATTTACCAGTAAGGCTACCGAAAGCGGGGTTAAGGTAATACGGTTTTCCTGGAAAGAGATCTCGCGCGGAATACCAATATAAAGCTTGTTTTTTTTGCTTTTGGTTTCCAGCATCGATTCCTGTGGTTGCATCATGGCTTGTTTGGCCACATCCGAAAATCCACTATATAACCCTGAACTCATATCTCAATATATTTCAATCTCTGCCCCTCAATAAGGCTGATGAAGATAAGCAAATTTACACAAACGATGGTTAAATACTTTCAAAGGTGAACAGCCTGCTTTGTTGCTCTTGCAACGTTATACTCACTTTGATGTAATGATGGGGCAACAGATCGGGTATTTTTTCGGGCCACTCTATCAGGCAATAATTGCCCGAATAAAAGTATTCTTCATAACCCATATCCAGCGCTTCGTCCTGACTCTTCAAACGGTAAAAATCAAAATGATATACTTGAGCAGTGCTGCCCATATACTCATTTACAATAGAGAATGTAGGGCTGGTAACGGGTTCTTTTACACCTAATTGTTCACATAATGCTTTGATGAAAGTAGTTTTACCCGCCCCCATATCGCCATAGAACAAAAAAATTTTTTGATCGCCGGCAAAGTTAAGCAAGGACTGGGCAGCAGCAGGAAGCTCAGCAAGAGCGGCAATAGATAAATTATTTACTGGCGGGGTCATGTAAAATCAAATCTAAACCGTCAATACCATGAAAACCTTTATCGGCCGATACTAATGGAACATTGAGGTAAATGGCCGTTGCAGCAATGATTGCATCCGGAATTTTAACTTTCTTTTTTGAACGAATATTTATTATGATCTCTTTTAGTTCGGGTTGGTAAGCTATTACGTCGTGTTGAGATATTAGATACCTTACACTTTCAAATTCCTGTTCTTTAAAGTAGGGGTTAGACAAAAGCTCTAATTCAGATATGAAAGACAAGCCGGTTTGTGATTCAAAGAAATATTTTTGAACATCATTATACCCCAAAAGAAAGTAGATAGCAATGTTACTATCTACCAGTAATTTAATCCCATTCACTCCGTAACTGTTTTTGTATTTCTAACGGGTCTAAGTCAGATTTTATGGCGCCAAAACATTTCATCAATCTTTCTCTGCGCTCATTAGCTGCGATCAACTGCTTCTGTTCACTTGCTTGCATAATAGCCTGAAGCTTTTTATCCACTTCTTGTGGCGTATCTGTGCTTTTAATTTCCACTACCATACCCAAATATACAAATTTTACTTCGACACGTAAGTTACCACCGGTATGATCATTTCTTCTAACGAAATACCACCATGCTGGAAGGTTTCGTTATAAAAGTTCATAAAGTGGTTATAATTGTTAGGGTACACAAAGTAGCTATCGCCCTTGGCAAATACAAAACTTGAACTTACATGCAGCTTAGGCAGCATGGCATCGTGCGGGTTACGAATGTGCAATACATCTTTGGCGTTAAAGTTCAGGTTTTTACCTTGTTTGTAACGCAGGTTGGTGTTCGTGTTCTTATCACCAATGATCTTGCTAGGGTTTTTTACGCGAATGGTACCATGGTCAGTTGTGATAACTACCTTCACTTGCTTGGTAGAAAGAAACTTCAATAAATCTAATAACGGCGAGTGCTCAAACCATGACAAGGTTAACGAGCGGTAAGCGGCATCATCGCTGGCCAGTTCGCGTATCATCTGCATATCGGTACGGGCATGCGATAGCATATCCACAAAATTATACACCACTACGTTCAGCTCATTTTTCATCAGGTTATTCACTGAATCGTTCAGCGAGCGACCTTCATCAATGTTCAGTATTTTGTGGTATGAAAACTTGCAGTCTTTACGTAAAGTACGTTTAATATTATCGGCCAAAAAAGCCTCTTCATGCAGGTTCTTTCCACCTTCGTCTTCATCGTTTTGCCACATGCCAGGGAAACGTTTCTCCATATCCAGCGGCATCAGACCGGCAAAAATAGCATTACGGGCATATTGTGTGGCAGTAGGTAAAATACTGTAATAAGTATCTTCTTCTTCCATACGGAAGTACTCTGAAATAATAGGGTTAATGATCTTGAACTGATCATAACGCAAGTTATCTATCAAAATGAAGAACACCGGGGTGCTATCCATTTTGTTAAACACTTTTTGTTTAACCAATTGGTGCGATAACAATGGTGCATTTTCGGGCGTTTTTAACCAGCTGATATAGTTCTTTTCTATGTACTTACAAAACTGTACGTTGGCTTCGGCCTTTTGCAGGGTTAGTATTTCGTGCATACCGGCATCTTCCAGCTTCTCCAGTTCCAGCTCCCAGTAAATAAGTTTTTTATAAACATCTACCCATTCCTGGTAACTTAAATTATCGTTCAGGGTCATGCCCAACTGTCTGAAATCCTGCTGGTAAGCCATGGTTGTTTTTTCAGTAACCAGGCGCTTGTTCTCGGTCAGTTTTTTTATGGTAAGCAATATTTGCTTAGGGTTAACCGGCTTAATCAAATAATCATCTATTTTAGAACCAATGGCATCTTCCATCATAGGCTCTTCTTCATTCTTGGTAATGAGCACGATAGGCACATCGGCATTAATAGCCTTTATTTGGGTAAGAGTCTCCAGTCCGGTTAAGCCCGGCATATTTTCATCCAAAAAAACAAGGTCATAATAATCGGCGCGAAAAGCTTCCAGCGCATCAGATCCATTGGTTACCGTTTTAACTTTATAGCCTTTTTCGTTTAAAAATAAAATATGAGGTCTGAGTAAATCAATTTCGTCGTCGGCCCAAAGTATGGTAGTTTCTTGCATGGTATCTTAATATATGTTCAAATTATAACTTCTAACCTACCGTTTTGTTGTCAAATTTATAGCGTCTTAACAAAAAATAACAAATTTATACTTTATAGCTTACGTTAATTTAACACTTTTGCAAACCATAAAGCATTAGGCTTGAATAAGAAAAAAATCATCAACGATCCGGTTTACGGATTCATCAGCATACCCACCGAACTGGTTTTTGACCTGATAGAGCATCCCTATTTTCAGCGGCTGCGCTACATCAAACAATTGGGCATGACGCATTTGGTTTATCCCGGCGCCCTGCATTCACGTTTTCATCATGCATTGGGTGCTATGCACCTTATGAGTTTGGCCATAAATACCCTGACAGATAAGGGCCAGGAGCTCACCACCGAAGAACAGGAAGCCGTTATGATTGCCATTTTGCTGCATGATATTGGCCACGGCCCATTTTCGCATGCGCTCGAAAAAAACATTGTACAGGGTATTGATCATGAGGATATTTCTACCCTGCTCATGAACCGGCTTAACGTCGTTTTCAATGGAACGCTCACCATGGCTATCCACATTTTTAACGACACTTACCCTAAAAGGTTCCTGCATCAACTGGTATCGAGCCAGCTGGATATGGACCGGTTAGATTACCTGAACCGCGATAGCTTCTATACAGGAGTATCTGAGGGAGTAATCAGCTCCGAACGCATTATTAAAATGCTGAACGTGGTGAACGATACCATTGTGGTAGAAGAAAAGGGTATTTACTCCATTGAGAAGTTTTTGGTGGCCCGCCGTTTAATGTACTGGCAGGTGTATTTGCACAAAACCGTAACCTCGGGAGAGCAAATGCTGGGTAAGATATTACAGCGTGCCCGGGAGCTGTCTTTAAAGGGCGAACAACTTTTTTCTACACCGGCATTAAACCATTTCCTGGTCAATAGCATCACAAAGGAACAGTTTGAGCACGAAGAGCATCATATAGAAACCTTTACCTGTTTGGATGACACGGATGTAATGTCGGCCGTTAAGGTTTGGACGCGCCATACCGACACGGTTTTAGCCAGGTTATGCGAAAGCTTTATACAGCGGCGTTTATACCATGTAGATATTACCAACACCAAACCTGATGCCTTTAGGGTTGAAGAACTACGCCAAAAAGCGATGGAAAAGTATCATATCTGTTTCGAAGATGCCGGTTATTTCGTCTTTACAGATACCATAAGTAACAATGCTTATAAAGTAGGAGATACAGATATAAAAATACTTATGAAAGGTGGCACGATAAAGGATATTACTACAGCCAGCGACAACTCAAATTTGGAGGCTTTGGCCAAAACTGTAGAAAAATATATCTTTTGCTATACTAAAGATTTAATATAGCCTGTTAACACTATGTTTATAATTTGTTGCTTAACTTTTAACCTTTAAATTTGCCCGATGCAATTTACCGCACAGGATATAGGCTTGATGCTGAATGGAAGTATTGAAGGCGACCCAACGGTCACCATCAGTAAGCTGGCTAAGATAGAAGAGGCTTCGGCAGGTGCATTGTCATTTTTAGCCAATCCTAAGTATGAGCAGTTTCTGTACCATACGCAGGCATCAGTGGTAATTGTAAACAATAGCCTGGTGCTTACTGAGCCGGTTAAGGCTACGCTTATAAGAGTAGAGAATGCATACAGTGCTTTTTCGGTATTGCTCGAAAAATATAACACATTAAAACTCAACAAAACAGGCATAGAGCAACCCTCCTTTATTAACCCATCGGCGGTTATTGGTCAAAATGCTTACATCGGTGCTTTTGCTTATATTGGCACCGAAGCCAAAGTGGGTAATAATTGCAAAATATATCCTAACAGTTATGTGGGAGATAATGTAATTTTGGGCGATAATGTAACCTTATTTGCGGGTGCTAAAATATACGCCGATTGCGTGGTAGGTAATAATGTAATTATTCATGCAGGTGCGGTTATAGGCAGCGACGGTTTTGGGTTTGCACCTACAGCTACCGGTACCTACAATAAAATAAGCCAGATAGGCAACGTAGTTATTGAAGACGATGTAGAAATTGGCGCCAATACTACTATTGACCGGGCTACTATGGGTTCTACCGTGATACACAAAGGTGTAAAGCTGGATAACCTGATACAGATAGCACACAACGCCGAGGTTGGTGCCAATACCGTTATCGCCGCTCAAACCGGTATATCGGGCAGTACCAAAATTGGCGAAAACGTTATTATGGGTGGGCAGGTAGGTGTGGTTGGCCATATTAGCATTGCTAAGGGCACACAAATACAGGCGCAAACAGGTGTGAATAAAAGTATTGAAGAAGAAGGGAAAAAGTGGGGTGGAGTGCTTGTGCAACCCTACCAGGGCTTTTTACGTTCGCAGCTAATTGTACACCAGTTGCCCGAACTCAAAAAACGAATAGACGAATTAGAAAAAACTATTGCTGAGCTGCGCAATAAGCAGGAAATTATCCACTGAGCAGCTGACCAAGTATATGAACGTAAAGCAAAGAACCATTAAAGCCCCGGTTGCCGTATCGGGTACAGGGCTGCATACCGGCGAACGGGTTACCATGACCTTTAACCCGGCACCCGAAAATCACGGATTCAAATTCAGACGGGTAGACCTGGAAGGCAGCCCAATTATTGATGCAGACGTTGACAACGTGACCGATACTTCGAGAGGCACCACCCTTACCCAAAATGGCGCCAGCGTGAGTACTGTAGAGCATGTGCTGGCTGCGTTGGTAGGCCTTGAGTTCGACAATGTATTGGTTGACCTTGACGGCCCCGAAACACCAATTATGGATGGCAGCTCGATGCCGTTTGTGGATGCTTTGCTCGAAGCAGGTTACCAGGAACAGGACGCCGACCGCGAATATTATCACATCCCCTACAATATACATTATTCTGAAACCGACCGTAAGGTAGAAATGGTGGCCATGCCTTTGGATGACGACTACCGCTTTACCTGTATGGTAGACTATAACTCGCCGGTTTTGGGTACACAACATGCTACCATCTCTTCTATTGCCGAGTTTAAAAAAGAAGTGGCCAGCTGCCGCACTTTTTGCTTTTTGCATGAGTTGGAAATGCTGATGAAGCATAACCTCATTAAAGGTGGCGATATTAACAATGCCATTGTAGTAGTTGATAAGCATGTAGATGCCGAAGAGCTGGCACATTTAGCCAAGCTGTTTAACCGGGAAGATATTGACGTTGCCCCGCAAGGCATCTTAAACAATATAGAGCTGCGTTACCAAAACGAGCCGGCCCGCCACAAGCTGCTGGATATGATAGGCGATTTAGCTTTGGTAGGTGTACCGTTGCGTGGTCACATTATGGCAGCGCGTCCGGGCCATGCTGCTAACGTAGCCTTTGCTAAAAAAATCAAAGCTTTAATTAAGAAAGAACGCAGCCGCAAGCATGTAAAGGTGTATAACCCTAACGCTAAGCCGGTTTACGATACGGTACAGATCATGGAGATTTTGCCACACCGCCCGCCTATGCTGCTGGTTGACAAAATATTGGAACTAACCAAAACCCACGTAGTTGGTTTAAAGGCTGTTACCATGAACGAACCCTTTTTTGTGGGCCACTTTCCGGGTGCACCGGTAATGCCTGGTGTGCTGCAAATTGAGGCTATGGCACAAACCGGTGGTATATTGGTATTAAATACCGTTCCCGATCCGGAAAATTGGCTTACCTTGTTCCTGAAAATAGAAAATGCCCGTTTTAAAGATAAGGTGTTGCCGGGCGATACCCTTATTTTTAGATGCGACCTTATTGCGCCTATACGCCGTGGCATTGCCCAAATGAAAGGCATTGGTATGGTGGGCGAAAAAATAGTTGTTGAAGCCGAACTAATGGCACAAATTGTAAAATATAAATAGCGCATGATCCAGCCATTAGCATATATCCATCCGCAGGCCAAAATTGCGGATAACGTCGTGATTGAACCTTTTGTTACCATCCATAAGGATGTGGAAATTGGCGAAGGATCATGGATAGGATCAAATGTTACCATTATGGATGGCGCCCGTATTGGCAAAAACTGCCGTATATTTCCGGGTGCTGTTATATCGGCCATACCACAAGACTTAAAGTTTAAGGGCGAAAATACACAAGCGGTTATTGGCGATAATACCACCATTCGCGAATGCGTTACCATTAACCGCGGTACTAAAGACCACTGGAAAACCGAGATTGGCAGCAATTGCTTAATTATGGCTTACTGCCACGTAGCGCACGATTGTGTTATTGGCGATAACTGCATTTTCTCTAATAACACCACCATTGCAGGCCACGTTACCGTGGGTAATTATGTGGTACTGGCGGGTATGGTGGCTATTCACCAGTTTTGCAGCGTAGGTTCGCATGCCTTTGTAACCGGAGGTTCTTTGGTGCGTAAAGATGTTCCGCCTTATGTAAAGGCTGCCCGCGAACCCCTTTCTTACGCAGGTATAAACTCGGTAGGCTTACGCCGCCGGGGCTTTAGCGAAGAAAAGATTAACGAGATACAGGATATATACCGTACCATGTTCGTTAAGAACAGCAACGTAACCAAGGCCATGGAGATTATCGAAGCCGATTTTCGCCCAACGGCCGAGCGCGACGAGATCCTGAACTTCATCCAAAGCTCGCAGCGCGGTATCATGAAGGGGTTTGGTAATTCGTAGTTTTTTTGGTCCATGGTCAATAGTCCATAGACCATAGTATAAGAAATTCCATAGGCTATGGACTATCGACCATGGACTATTGACTACTAACTATCGACTATGGACCATCAACTAAAAATCACCCTCGAAAATGCAGGCCGCCGCTTTAACCGCGACTGGATATTTAAGGGGCTTGATTACACGTTTGAGCCTGGTAATAGTTATGCAGTGCTGGGGCCAAATGGTTCGGGCAAATCTACCTTATTGCAACTCCTTAATGGCAGCCTATCGCCATCAACAGGCAAAGTAAACTTCTATCAAAATGATGCGCTTATTGATGCCGACGATGTGTTTAAACACATTAGCCTTGCCGCACCCTACCTCGAATTGATTGAAGATTTTAGCCTGACTGAAGTCATCGATTTCCATTTTAAGTTTAAGCCCTTTATTGCGGGTATGGATAGGCCCCGGTTAATTGAACTACTGGGCATGCAAACCAGCAAAAACAAGCTGGTTAAATACTTTTCCTCAGGCATGAAGCAAAGGCTCAAATTAGCCTTGGCTTTTTGCTCAGATACGGCCATTTTAATGCTGGATGAACCCACCTCTAATTTAGACACACAAGGGGTTGACTGGTATTTGCAGTTAGTGCAAAACTATGCCGTTAACCGGCTAATAATAGTAGGCTCTAACCAGGAACAGGAATACAGTTTTTGCAGCAACCATCTCCTCATTACCGATTATAAATAAACAGGCCGTTTGTAATAGAACTTACGCGTAAACCATTAAATTAGCAGCTTAGCTAATTTAATTCATGAAAAAAACCCTAAGCCTTACGCTTGCCATGCTTGCTGCCGGTGCAACCACCTTCGGGCAGGCTAAACTGGTTCAAAAAGTAACCAAAACAGGCAAAGACCTCGTTATCCCTTACGAAAAATATGTGCTGCCTAATGGCTTAACCGTTATTTTGCACGAAGACCATTCCGATCCGCTGGTGCATGTTGATGTCACCTACCACGTAGGTTCGGCCCGTGAAGAGATAGGTAAATCGGGCTTTGCCCACTTTTTTGAGCACATGATGTTCGAAGGGTCAGACCATGCGCCTAAAGGCGTACACGATAAAATTACCATTGGCAACGGTGGCGATAACAACGGCTCTACCAACCACGACCGTACCAACTATTATGAAACCGTACCCGCAAACGTGCTCGAAAACGCCATATGGCTGGAAGCCGACCGCATGGGCTTTTTACTGGGCCAGGTTACCCAGGAACGTTTTGAGATCCAACGCGCCACAGTAAAAAATGAGCGCGGCCAAAACTATGATAACCGCCCTTACGGTTTGGTATCGCAATATTATAGCAAAGCTTTATATCCTTACGGTCACCCGTACTCGTGGTTAACCATTGGCTATATCGAAGATCTGAACCGCAGCAATGTGAACGATCTGAAAAACTTTTTTATGCGTTGGTACGGCCCTAACAATGCTACGCTCTCTATAGGTGGCGATTTTAATACTGCATCAACCCTCAAAATGGTGGAGAAGTATTTCAACAGTATTCCACGCGGCCCCGAGGTAAAACCTGTAGTAGTTGCACCGGTGAGCTTAACGGCCGACAGGTATGTATCGTATACCGATAACTATGCGCGTTTGCCGCTACTGGCCATTGTATACCCTACCGTGCCTAACTTTAACAAGGATATGGCCGCTATTGACTGCCTGGCCGAAATACTTGGGCAAGGCAAAAACTCATTGCTTTATCAAACTATGGTTAAAAAGCAACTGGCCTTAAATGCATCGGCTTACAGCAGTAACGATGAATTAGCCGGCGAATTTGTGGTACAATTAACCCCGCTGCCCGGTAAAACCCTGGCCGATATGGAACAACTTTACCGCGCCTCTTTAGATTCGTTAGAGAAACGCGGCATTACCGATGAGGATATGGCCAAGTTTAAAGGCAGCATCGAGTCGCAGTTTATCAATGGCTTACAAAGTGTGTCGGGTAAAGTATCACAATTGGCCGAATACCAAACGCTTACCGGCAACCCTAACAGAACGGGCGAAGTATTAAAAATGTATTCATCCCTAACCAAGCAGGATGTGCAGAATGCCTACAATAAATACATTAAAGGAAAAGGCGCTGTTATATTAAGCGTGCTTACTAAAACCGGCAATGTAGTGGCTGCCAATACTGATAACTTTAAACCCGATACATCAAACTACAAAGCCCCTAACTACGGTTACGCAGGCCTTACCTACAATCGCCCTAAAGATAATTTTAACCGTGGCACCGTTCCGCCAATTGGCCCAGTGCCGATTACCAAGGCACCTGTGTTTTGGAAAAAAACTTTGCCAACCGGCGTAAACGTAATTGGTTCAGAAAATACGGAAGTGCCTGTAGTAACCTTGAATTTAACTATTCCGGGCGGTCGTTTAGCCGATGCTAATGATCTTTCAAAAGCTGGATTATCAAGCTTTTTTACCGCCATGATGGGCGAAGATACCCGTAACTATACTGCCGAAAAATTTGCTGCCGAACTGCAGAAGTTGGGAAGCAGTATAAGGGTTAGCAACGATGTGGATGGCACCGTGTTCATTGTACAATCGCTCAAAGCTAATTTGCCTAAAACTATGGCCTTATTACAAGAGCGTTTGCTGAGCCCTAACTTTACCGAGGATGCCTTTAACCGCATTAAAAAACAACGCCTGGAAGCATTTAAATTAGCTAAGGCTTCGCCTGCTTCTATAGCTAACGTGGTATATGCCAAACTCAACTACGGCCCAACCAACGTGCTGGGTATACCCGAGTCGGGCACCGAAAAAACGGTAGGCAATATTAATTTTAAAGATATTCAAAATTATTACGACAACTACATCACCTCCAATGGTGCAAAAGTAGTGGTAGTGGGCGATGTTAAAGAGCCGGAAGTAATTAGCCAGCTTGCCTTTTTAAGCAAACTGCCTAACAAAAAGGTGAACCTCGTTACCCCTGCCCCAGCCTTACCTGTGGCTAAAACCAAGATTTATCTTGTAGATGTACCTAAGGCAGCCCAAACACAGTTTAGCGTAGGTTATGGTAACAACATGCGGTATAACCCAACCGGCGATTATTATAAAGCCTACATGGCCAACTACCCGCTGGGTACCGATTTTACCAGCCGCTTAAACACCTACCTGCGCGAAACCAAGGGCTGGACCTACGGTGCCAGCAGCCGTTTCGCGGCCGATAAGTATTCGGGCGGGTTTACCTTTAGCTCGGGTATACGTGCACCATCAACCGATAGTGCTTTGGTTGCTTTAATGACGGAGTTGAAAAACTATACCACCAACGGCCCAACCACCGAAGAAGTGGTGTTCCTGAAAAAAGCAATTGGTCAGGGTAATGCCTTACGTTATGAAACTGGTCCGCAAAAGGCCCGCTTTATCTCATTAATACAGGAGTATAACTTACCGGCTACTTATGTAACTGAACAAGGCGCTTTATTAAAAAATATCACCCAGGAGCAATTGAAGGCCGCGGCCAATCAATTTATTACACCCGATAAAATGAACATTTTATTGGTGGGCGATAAAGCACGCATTTTACCCGGCCTGCAAAAATTAGGTTATGAGATTGTTGAATTAAACACGGATGGTGATTTGGTAACGGCAGGCACTTCGGCAGGTAATTAACTGCTTGATTGTTTGCCCTTAAGTGCCTAAGTTTGCACCACTAAAAATTATTATGTCTAAAGCATCAGAAATAAAAAACGGAAATATACTCCGCTTCAACGGAGAATTAGTGCAGGTAGAAGAGTTTATACACCGTACCCCGGGTAATTTACGTGCCTTTTACCAGGCCCGTATGCGTAACGTTAAAAGTGGAAAATTGGTAGAATACCGTTTCCGTACCGACGAGGACGTAACCATTGCCCGTGTAGAAACCAGCGATTACCAGTACCTATATGAAGATGGCGACGATATGGTAGTGATGGATAATGCCACTTACGAGCAGTTTAACGTTCCTAAATTTCTGTTTGGTAACGCCGTTAAGTTTTTAAAAGAAGGCGTTAACGTGATCATCGCCTTTGAAAGCGACGAGCCTATTATGGCACAGGCGCCTGCTTCGGTAGAGCTGGAAATTACCTACTCAGAGCCGGCCGTTAAGGGCGATACCTCGAGCGGAGCCCTAAAATCTGCAACCTTAGAAACCGGTGCCGAAATAAAAGTGCCGTTGTTTATTAACCAGGGTGAAAAAGTAAAAGTTGATACTACCACAGGCGCTTACATAGAGCGTGTAAAAGGGTAAATAGAACTCATTAATATAAAAAAGGCTTCCGGTTTGGAAGCTTTTTTTGTTTGTAAATTGTCCCTGCATTTGATTATGTTAACCATATATAATCATAAACAAACAACACCATGTCATTGCGAGCGATAGCGTGGCAATCTCCAGCGAAAGGTGATTGAGCGCTTAGAGATTGTCACGTCGCTATCGCTCCTCGCAATGACATTGTAGCATAAACAGTTACCCAAATTAGCTAAATAAATTGACCAAGGTAGAACTCCGCAAAGTATTCATAGCAAAACGCAATCAGCTTTCCCAGGCTGATTACGACCGGCTAAATCATGATTTGCTGGAACAATTTAAACAGTTCAATTTAGCTGGTGTAAATTGCATTCATCTTTTTCTACCTATTCATACACGTAAGGAGCCTGATACGTTTTTGATGCTCAACTGGCTTTTAGCCATGCATCCGCACATTCAACGGATTATTCCTAAGGCTAATTTTGCAGACAGCACTATGCAGCACTATATTTACGATGAGCAGTTGCAAATGGGTATTAATGCATTTGGTATACCCGAACCCATTGACGGCAATACGATTGACCCACAGGAGATAGATATGGTGCTTGTTCCCCTGTTAGCGTTTGACAGGCAAGGTTACCGGGTAGGTTATGGCAAGGGCTTCTACGATCGTTTTATGGCGCAATGCAAGCAGGATACACGCTTTGTAGGCCTATCATTCTTTGAACCGGTAGACGTAATTAGCGATGTAAATCCATTTGATCAAAAAATTCAGGAATGCATACTGCCTGATCGGATCTGTAAATTACCTGGCTGATTTTATACCTTATCAATCCTCACCCAGCGCATGCCTGCGGCTTCGGCTGCCTGTACACCGGCATTGCCATCTTCAAACACCAAACAATGCTGCGGGTCAACACCTAATAGTTCGGCAGCTTTCAGGAACGGGTCGGGATAAGGCTTGCCATGGATAGTTTCTCCGGCACATACCATAACCTCCACCAAATCTAAGATACCTAATATTTTCAAAGTTCTTTCAACAGCTATACGGCTGCTGCCACTCACTACCCCAATTTTTACTGTGCCTGCATGGTTTTTCAAATGGTTCACCACGTACTCTATGGGCTGAGTATGGTCTATGTACTCTTCTAAAAATATTTTGTATTTGCGGGCTTTAAAATCTTCGGGGTCAAGGTTAGTTTGGTAGCGGGTATTAATTTGCTCTACTACGTTAATAATGGGCAAACCGGCAAATTCATCAATAATGGCACCGTCTAACACCAAGCCTTCTTCGGCGGCTACACGTATGTAAGTATCAGTATGGGCGCCCATGTTGTCGGCCAGGGTGCCGTCGCAGTCATATAAAAATGCCTGAAAATCATCCTGTGTTAATTTTAGCAGTGCGTCGTACTTTTCCTGATCAGTTGTTGCCATAGCCCGCAAGGTACAAACACTACACCAATCTTTTTTTGCGAAAAGCATTTCTAAAGCGTTCATGCAGAACACCTTTTCATCAGTAAGTAATCTGTCGCATTTTATAATGCTTAGTTATAACATTAAATAGCTTCTTACTGTCCATCATTTAGAAAGAATAACATCAATTATTAAATTGTTAATTTTTCAGTTTTAAGCTCATTTCCTTTTTATTCGTTAAAATTCTGTTTAGGTTTGAAATTTTTGTTGATGTAGCTTCAATAAATTTTTTGAATTAACCTATGCTACGTGTCGACAGCAGTAAACCTTGCCAGCTCATTTATGCGTTTGCCCGCCATGAATATCTTTCTTGGATCATTGAACCGCACATAGTTCAGCTTAATCCCAATGGCGAGTTCTCGCTTACTCACCAGCGTTTATTTACCAATACGGCGCAAGAGTTTGTTAACTGCATTAACGACACCGACCTTAAACTCATTAAGCTGTTAGAAGATATTGAGCAGGGTCATATCATTAAAAAGTATCATAAAAAACCAGTACGCCCCTACGAATTTTTCAGCAAGGTATTTAACGATCAACTCTACGAGGTTATCCGCCCCAAAATAGAAAAGAAAATGGCTGAGGCCCTGAGCCTCATGAATGATAAGCAGATCTTCCTGATGAGCAAAGAGGGCTACCCGGCGGGTAAACGGCTGCATATCGCCACCGAAGCCGCCACCGTTCTGTTCCACTTTAAGCGCGACGAGAACGAGATCCGCTACTACCCTACCATCAAGTATCAGGGCATGCGGATAGAGTTTATGTTTAAAGGGGCCGAGATTGTGTGCAACCACCCCGGCTGGTTAATGCTGGATGATACACTTTATTATTTTGATAAGGATGTAGAGGGTAAAAAGCTACTCCCTTTCCTCAATAAACGCTTTATTGCTATTCCGCGTAGTGCCGAGCAGTCTTACTTTGAAAAGTTTGTAGCCCCGCTTATTGAAAAACATCATGTACATGCCGAGGGCTTTACCATCAATACTGAAAAATACGATGCCCGCCCGGTGGTAAAACCCATCTACGTGCAGGGCGGTATCTCGCAGATACAGCTATACTTTAAGTATGCCGGCTATGTGTTCCCTTACGGCGATGGGCGCCACATTTCTGTTAAAATTGATAGAAATGGCGACGACTATATTTTTCATCGCATTAAGCGCTCAGTTACCTGGGAAAAAAATAAGCTGGCACAATTGGAGGCTTTGGGTTTAACCACGTCATCGTCCCTGTTTCAAAACCTCGAAGTAAAGCACGATAATGAGCAGGCCGACCGCTCTTTTTCGATTTTTGAATGGCTTAACCAGCACCATGACCAGCTCATTGCCGCAGGTTTTGAAATTGAACAGCCCGAAGGTCAAAAACGCTACCTGTTTGGCAGTAACAAGATAGACCTGCAGGTAAAAGAGAATAACGACTGGTTCGATATTTATGCAGTGGTACATTTTGGCCCGTACCAAATTCCGTTTATGGACTTGCGCAACCATATCCTGAACCATAAAAAAGAGTTTACTCTACCCAGCGGCGAAATAGCCGTAATACCCGAAGAGTGGTTTGCCCAGTACGGCAACCTGCTCAACTTTGCCGAGGGCAATAAAGATTTGAAGCTGCGTAAGCATCATATAGGCTTAATTAATGATTTAGCCGAAGGCGAACTGGCCAGCATTACCATTAACCGCAAGCTGCAAAAGCTTACCGATTTTGAAGAGCTGGAAGATATGCCCATGCCGGTAAACTTTGCCGGTAACTTGCGCCCATATCAAAAGGCTGGCTATAACTGGTTTCATTTTTTAAAAGAGTACCATTTTGGTGGTTGCCTGGCCGATGATATGGGCTTGGGTAAAACCATACAAACACTGGCCCTGCTGCAAAAGAACAAGGAAGATGCAGAGGCTATCGGCGCTACCAGCACATCGCTGCTCATTATGCCCACCTCGCTTATTTATAACTGGATAAACGAGGCGGCTAAGTTTACGCCCGGCTTGCGCATGATGGTGCATACGGGGGCATTTCGCTATAAATCGCCCGATGTATTTGGCAAGTACGATGTGGTGGTGACCACCTATGGCATCAGCCGTATTGATGTGGACTTGTTCAAGGCTTTCTTTTTTGATTATATTATTCTGGATGAGAGCCAGAATATCAAGAACCCATCATCCAAATCATACCAGGCCGTTAAGCAGCTTAAATCGCGCCATAAGTTGATCTTGAGCGGTACGCCGGTAGAAAATACAGTAAACGATTTGTGGACGCAAATGTCGTTCATCAACCCGGGTTTGCTGGGCAGCCAGCAGTTCTTTTTGAATGAGTTTGTAACCCCTATTGAAAAGAAAAAGGATGAAGATAAAGCACTGCGCTTGCAGGCCTTAATTAAACCTTTCGTATTGCGCCGTACTAAAGAACAGGTGGCCACCGAGTTACCGCCTAAAACCGAGCAGCTGTTCTATTGCCAGATGAGCGATGAGCAAAGCGCCGTATACGAAAAGGTAAAATCGGAATATCGTAACGAATTATTACAAAGCCTGGAAGACGGCACCTTTGCTCAAACACAAATACAGGTGTTGCAGGGCTTAATTAAGCTACGGCAAATAGCTAACCACCCTTTCATGATAGATGATACGTATGAGGGTGATTCGGGCAAATTTGAGAACGTGGTGCATACGCTGGCTAACGTATTAGACCGCGGACACAAGGTGCTCATATTTTCGCAATTTGTAAAGCAGCTTACTATTTACCGCCAGTATTTCGACCAGCATAATATTCGGTATACTTATTTGGATGGCAGCACCCAGAACCGGGGCGAGGTAGTTAAGCGTTTCCAGGAAGATGCCAAAACGCAGGTGTTCCTTATTTCGATTAAAGCAGGTGGTGTAGGGCTTAACTTGACCGAAGCGGATTATGTATTTATACTCGACCCATGGTGGAACCCGGCCGTAGAACAGCAGGCTATTGACCGTACGCACCGCATTGGCCAAACCAAAAATGTATTTATTTATAAATTTATTACTAAAGATACAGTAGAAGAAAAAATACTGGCCCTTCAACAACGAAAGTTAAGTGTAGCAAGATCGTTGATTACTACAGAGGAAAGTTTTATCAAGTCGCTATCGGCTGACGATATCCGGGAAATACTCAAATAGAAGCTATTGACGATATATTCAAGCAAGGGAGAAAAATAATTGCTAAAAATATTCGCCAAACTTTTGTTTGTATAATATTTTCAATTATTATTGTGACATAAATTTTATCACAATATGAAACGAGTATTTACCCTACTATTGGTGGCGGGCTTATTTTCCTCATGCGGCTCAAGCGAAAGTTCGAACAGCTCAAGCGACTCAACCAAAAAAGACACAAAATCTAAAGAAGGCATTTCAGCAGAAAGTAGCGAGCCTGCTAAAGCTGAAAGCAAATGGCAGTATTCTGAAGAAGTTGATAAGATGACTTCAGCGAAAAATTACTTCGCTACAATCGAATCTGACAACCAGCTTGACTTTGAATTTCCGTATGATGGCGGTTCTAACGGAACTATTACGGTGCGAAAAATGGCTAAAAGTACCGACGTACTAATAGGTATTTCCAAAGGCCAGTTCAATTCTCACTCAGACGGCACAACGGTAAAAGTTAGGTTTGACGATAAAAAGCCTATTAACTTCACTTGCAGCGAACCTTCTGATGGCAGCTCGGATGCGCTGTTCATAGACAGTCCTAAAAAGTTTCTAACCCTGCTAAAATCAGCCAAAAAAGTTATTGTTCAGGCCGAGTTTTATGAAAGCGGACTAAAAGAAATGGAATTTGATACGAAAGATTTTAAGTGGAATCACTAAACCCTATATACAACTCACAAAACGAAGCCGGCTAAGAAATTAGCCGGCTTTATTGTTTTTAAAAACTTCGTCATTGAGGTACGAAGCAATCGTTGCACTATAGTTTTTCGAACTGCCTTTCTACGAAGTGATTGCTTCGTACCGCAATGACGCAAATAAAAATATTGCACTTGCGTGCTCTATTTTACATCAACCACAGCCAGCGGATCCATATCGCTGTACACCTGGTTTTCGCCGGCCATGCCCCATATGAAAGCGTAGTTGCTGGTACCGCAGCCAAAGTGTACCGACCATGGAGGAGAGATCACCGCATCGTGGTTTTGCATCACAATACTCTTGGTTTGCTGCGGCTCGCCCATAAAGTGGAACAAGCGCTGGTTTTCGGGCAAATCAAAGTAAAAGTAAACCTCGGTGCGGCGGGTGTGGGTATGCGGTGGTACCGAGTTCCAAACGCTGCCGGTTTCTAATACGGTTAAGCCCATTACCAGTTGGCAGCTGCGGATACCATCCAGATGAATGTATTTGTAAATGGTACGTTTGTTAGAAGTATTACTATCGCCCAGTTGTACCGGTGCAGCTTCTTCCTTGGTCATTAAGCGGTTAGGGAAGTTAGCATGTGCCGGGGCCGATAGCAGGTAGTATACCGCCGGGTTAGCTGGGTCGGTGCTTTTGAACACGACATCTTTGGTACCTTTACCTAAGTACAGGCAGCTCATTTTATCCAGTTCGTAAGTTTGTCCGTCGGCTACTACTACGCCGTTACCGCCCACGTTAATGATGCCCAGTTCGCGGCGCTCTAAAAAGTATTCGGCTTTCAGCTCTTCGTGGTTGCCCAGTTCAACAGCATTGTTAACCGGTTTTACACCGCCTACAATAATGCGGTCGTAGTGTGAATATACTTTGGTAATTACATCAGCCTGCATTAACTCTTCCACCAAAAATGCTTCACGCAGTTCTTCGGTGGTCATGCGGCTTACTTCTTTCTTACTATGTTCAAATCTTAATTCCATTTTTTCAGTTGTGTGTTGTGTGTTTTCAGTTGTACGTGTTTTTGCACTGTCATGCTGAGCTTGTCGAAGCATTACACGCTCTGCTAAGTCTTCGACAAGCTCAGACTGACACCCTGTTAATTTCTTGACTCCCCTGACTCTGTACTCTTGACTCTCTCTTAACGTCCCATCCAGCCGCCGTCAACGGTTAAGATGTGTCCGTTTACGTAGCTGCCTGCTTCCGAAGCTAAGAATACGGCAGGGCCTTTAAAGTCGGTGCCCTCGCCCCAACGGCCTGCCGGTATTCGGTCCAGTATGCTTTTGCTGCGGTCAGGGTCGTTACGTAAAGCTTCGGTATTGTCGGTAGCAATATAGCCTGGGGCAATACCGTTTACGTTAATGCCTTTAGAGGCCCACTCATTAGCCAGCGCTTTAACTAAGCTGCCCAAAGCTCCTTTACTGGCTGCATAGCCCGGTACGTTGATACCGCCCTGAAAGGTTAACAACGAACACGTAAAAATGATTTTTCCGCTGCCATGCTCAATCATATGCTTGCCCAGTTCGCGGGCAAGGATGAAAGGAGCATCCAGGTTTAATGATAAAACATTGTCCCAATATTCATCGGGGTGCTCGGCGGCAGGTTTGCGCATAATGGTGCCTGCATTATTTACTAAAATATCTATGCGGGGGTTTTCGGACAACAATTGCGTTACAAACGCATATAAGCCTTCGCGGTTGCTCAAGTTAGCCTGGTAAGCTTTAAACTTGTGGCCTAAAGCGGTTACCTGTTGCTCAATAGCACTGCCCTGCAGCTCAACCGAGCCCGATACCACAATAATATCTGCACCAGCCTCGGCCAGGCCAATAGCCATGCCCATACCTATGCCTTTATTACCGCCCGTAACCAGCGCAGTTTTTCCTGTTAGATCAAATAATTGAGATAGATCACTCATGTGTTGTATGATAATATTATAGATGTTCTTTATTTAGCTGGCTACCGGTGGCTTTACCGCCTGGCGCGCCAGCAATACCCACTGGCCTTTTACCTTTTGCCATACTAATATGATTAATAAGTTGGCCGTGCCGGGCTCTTTTCCTTTATCGTGTGTGCCGCCGGTTAAGGTATGGCGCACAATGGCCGTGCTGCCCGAAACGGTTACGGTTTGGTTAGTAAAATCGAGGCTGGTAAAATCGGTATCGCCACTTATAAATGAATGTAAAAACTCCTGCTTGTTCTGAATTTTTCCGCTGGAGTGACCAAAAGTTAATTTGTCAGACGCCATGGCCGATAGCTTGGCACTATCCGGATCAACCATCAATTTGCGTAGTGTTTCTACAGCTTCTTCTACCTGTTTTTTGGCATTAACCCTTGGTTGTTTTTGTGCTTTAAGCGAAAGAGAAGAGGTCATGAGTAAAATGATAGCAAGATAAATGAGCTTAAAATTCTTCATGGTTTATTTGCAGTTTATTTTTCGATGATACACTAAGGTACATGCTACATTGCAAATGTAACGCGTTAAGTGATAGATAAAAGACCGGGTGGCACTTTTATTTGACCATTTTGCAAATCTCATGAACAAAGTTTTGTATCCCAAGGTTAATCAGCTACTTTTGTACACAAGAACATAAAAGCTATGGCACATCATCACCACGAAGAAAAAGAGAACTTAGATTCATATTTTTATATCATTGCTTTGTTAACAGGCCTGTTTGTAGGTTTTGTAGTAAACAGAGGCTTAATTTACATCCCCATTGGCGGTGTTTTAGGATTACTGACCGCCGCTTTATTCTTAAAGTTTTTGGTTAGAGGCCGTCATGACGCCTGATAGGCAAGACCTCCCTAAATTCATAAAAAGCTGGAACCAGTTTTACGGTATCGTTATCGTATGGCTGGTTTTTTTAATTTTTGTACTTTGGCTCATTACCATCATCTTTAAATGAGCCTTACCGACTGGATTGTTTTAGCTGTTACCTTAATAGCCATAATTGGCTACGGCTTGTACAAAAGCCGTGGCAGTAAAAATTTAGATCAGTACCTGGTGGGCGGCCGTTCTTTGCCCTGGTACCATATAGGGCTTTCGGTAATGGCTACGCAAGCCAGTGCCATTACATTTTTGTCGGCCCCGGGGTTGGCCTACTCCGACGGGATGCGCTTTGTACAGTTTTACTTTGGCCTGCCCCTGGCTATGATTGTGCTGTGCATTACCTTTGTGCCCATTTTTCACAAGCTTAAAGTTTATACCGCTTATGAATATCTAGAGCAGCGGTTCGATTTGAAAACACGGGCATTAACCGCTTTTTTGTTTTTGCTGCAACGCGGCTTGTCTACCGGTATTACCATTTACGCACCCTCCATCATCCTTTCGGCAATACTCCAAATTAATGTAGTTTATACTACCCTGTTTATTGGCACGCTGGTTATTGTGTATACGGTTTATGGAGGCACTAAGGCGGTTTCGTACACGCAAATGCTTCAAATGAGCATTATTTTTGCCGGCATGTTTCTGGCCGGTGTAGTAGTGGTAAACTTGCTTCCGCAGGGTGTAGGCTTCAGAAACTCTCTGCAATTAGCCGGCAAACTCAATCATATTAACATCATAGACTGGCATTTTGACCCCAAGAACCAGTACAATGTGTGGAGTGGTGTTATAGGAGGCTTCTTTTTGCAACTTTCCTATTTTGGCACCGATCAAAGCCAGGTAGGCCGCTACCTAACCGGTAGCTCAGTAGGGCAAAGCAGGCTGGGCTTGCTCATGAACGCCATGATCAAGATACCCATGCAGTTTTTGATTCTATTGATAGGTGTACTGGTATTCAGTTTTTACCAGTTTAACCCGCCGCCTTTATTCTTTAACCGTAATGAGGTTAAGGAAATTAAAGCCAGCCCATACGCCGGTGAGTATCAAAAGTTGGAAGAGCAATATGCAACGGCGGCAAGGGGGAAGAAAGCTAAAGCTAACGCGCTCATTAATGCGCTCAACGGTAACAACAATAAAGAAATTGACGCAGCGCAAGTTCAACTGCAACAAGTACAAACCCAAACCGATACCCTGCGCAAACAAGGCATGGCATTAATGAAGCAAAATAACGCTTTAGCCGAGGTTAACGATACCAACTATGTATTCCTGAGCTTTGTAACCAAATACCTGCCCAAAGGCCTGGTAGGGCTGCTTATTGCCATTGTATTCCTTGCGTCTATGGGTTCAACGGCAAGTGCCTTAAATTCCCTGGCATCTACCACGGTAATTGATATTTATAAGCGGGTTATTAACAAGAATGCAACCGATCAAAACTATGTGACCGCATCGCGGGTGGCAACGGTTTTTTGGGGAATTGTTTGCTTGTTGATGGCCTTATACGCAGGGCAGTTAGGCAATTTGCTGGAAGCCGTAAACAAACTCGGCTCTTACATTTACGGAACCATATTAGGCGTATTTGTAGTAGCGTTTTATGTAAAACACGTTAAAGGTAATACTGTATTTATTGCTGCCTTAATTACCGAAGCGGTAGTAGTTTATTGCGGATGGAAAGAGGTGGTAGCTTATTTATGGCTTAATGCATTGGGATGCATCTTACTCGTTGTAATTGCGCTGTGCTTAAATCCCCTTATAAATAAAAAGCCCCCCAGTCTTGCACCGGGGGACTTTCAACCTAAACCTTATCACAATTAAATTGGTAAGTTTACCAATTCATATACACTAACACAATTGTTATACCAAAAATTGTGTTGCTACGTCTATTTTTCTAAAAAATCTTTTATTTCGTCCCTAATCAAATTAATTTAGCTCCTGCCCGGGTTTAAATTACTGCAAAATATACACTGTCGCTGCCAAAATGTTCAGCATTTTGTACAAAAGTGTCAGCTTTTACATATCTCCCAAAGGTTTGCGGCGGCGCAAATATCCGTCGAACAGGTAGAGGGCAAGTACCGTGTCGAAAAACACAAAGCCCTTTAAAGCCGTATTGTTGAAAATATTTTTCAAAGATGGCAAATGCAGGTCGGCCGGCATCTTTAGTCCGCCGGCAGTTACACTATTCCAGTTGGTGGTTGCCAGGGCCATACCCACTAAAGCCAATATACTTACAATAAAAAACAGGGCAATCCCTTTAATAATGCGGTTATCAATGGCTGCTTTCAGCGGTTTACTGGCTTCCTCGGTGCGTATGGTTTCCATAACGTTATAGGTGAAAGCCATAGGCGGCGCATCAAGCTCCATGCTCTCCAGTTCGTTATTAAAGGAAAGCAGCTCTTCGTACTGTTGCTGGTATGCTTTATCGGTGGCAATCAACTGGCTAATGCGTTCGCGCTCTTGCTCCGAGCCCAAACCGTCCAAATAATTCCACAGTTCTTCCTCAATATTCTTCATATCAGTTCGTTAACTTCATGTTTTAAATTGCGCTCCAGCTTTTCTTTCAAACGCTGGCGCGCCCTGAATAGTTTCACTTTCACATTATTAGGCTCAATACCCAAGGCCACAGCTATTTCTTCCAGGCTTTGCTCACCTTTATAAAACAGGGTAATAATCATAGCATCATCGGGCATTAACTGCTCAATAGCCTGATTTACATAATAAGACCGCGATTTATTTTCGGCCATGTTATTCTCAAAAGCAGCATTCCTGTTTTCTACCTGTATCAAGTTACTTTCATCATCTATAGATGAGGTGTCTAATCTCCTTTTCCGCAAAAATGTCATAGCCGTAGTATACACAATACTGTAGAGCCAGGTAGTAAACTTTGAATTTCCACTAAACGACTGTAACGACCGGTATGCCTTAATAAAGCAATCTTGCGCTACCTCCTCGGCATCTTCGCGGGTTTTGGTAAAGCGCAAAGCCAGCGTAAACACAAACCGCTGATGCCGTTTCACCAAATCGGCATAGGCCGACTGGTTTCCCGCCAGGGTTTGTTCTATTAGTTCAATATCTGTCAGCTTGCTTTGCATCTTACAACAGCTATGACTACACGGTTTAAGTTAAGGTTACAGCCTACCGTAATAAATATAAGTGATATTGCCGATAATTAGCAAACAAGGTAACTATTTGTATAAAAGGGTGTCTTTTGAAAAAATAGGTTTATGTATAAGTTCATTTTATTGGCTGGGTTACTGTTGCTTGCTTATTACACTAAAGCGCAGCAAAACACAGTGGCGCGTATAGATTCTGTAATGCAGGTGGCTTACCAACGCGGAATATTTAACGGCAATATCTTAGTTGCCAAAAAAGGCAAGATCATTTATGAAAAGGCATGGGGATATGCCGACGGCAGCCGTAAAAAACTGTTGACTACCGATATGCGGTTTGACATTGGCTCCATTAGTAAGGAGTTTAACGGTACCGGCATTATGATACTTAAAGAAAGAGGTAAGTTAAGTTTAGATGACCCGATCAGTAAATTCATGCCGTTACTGCCCTCTTGGGCACAACAGGTAAAAATACGGCATTTGATTAACTACACCAGTGGTATACCCTTATTCGATGCCACATCTGCCGAAACCGACAGCCAGATCTTAGCTAACCTGATGGCGTTGAAGTCTCTGAGTTTTGAACCCGGTTCGGCTTATATATACAACCATTATAATGTATACCTGCAGGAGCGTATTATTGAAAAGTTGAGTGGCCTGCCATATGCCGATTTTATAACACAGAATATTTTGGCACCCTGTGGCATGAACAATACTACAGTTGATTACCCGCTAAATGGTGCAGGAATGGCACGGGCTTTCAACAGTGAATTTGTAGAAACCCCTTATGCCCAAGCCATGACCGGCTGGGTTAGATTGCCTGTTACCGATTTATATAAATGGACAGAAAATCTGCACAACTACAAAGTGATCTCCAAAGCTTCATTTAAAGAACTGGCCGCCAACTTTGCGGGTGGAGAAAGCAGTTTAGGTTCGGTTGGCTTTGAAAACGATGATTTGGCCTGGCACCAGCATCAGGGCTCTAACAGTAATTACGAAGCGCTGTTTTACAGCAATGTTAAAGAAGGTATTACCATAGTAATGATGACTAACAACCAGCAACTAAAAGTGCATGGTATTAAATCGGCTATACTGGCGGTGCTAAAAAACGAAGTGGTTACTGTCCCAAAAAAATCGGTTTACCTGGAAATAAGGGAAAAGGTTTTAGCTAACCCCGATAGCGGGCTGGCACTTTACCGCCAATTGAAGGCTACCGGGCAAAACCAGTATGACTTTTCTTTTGAAATAGGCGATTTGATAAGCACCGGCAAATATTTAGAGCGCCGCAGCCATTTTGACGATGCTGTTAAGGTGTTTACGATAGCCGTAGCTTTAAAAGGTAAACCAGCCGATACATCGTACGGATATGAGTTAATGGGGCAATGTTATTTTAAGAAGGGTGATAAGCAAGAAGCTATCAAATACTACACTAAAGCACTGCAAACCGACCCGGCCAATAAAAATGCAGAGGGAATGCTTTCTACCTTGATGAAGTAGATTATCGCATCAAATAAAATATCTGCAAAAAAAGTGTAACTCCCTGTAACCTGATTAAATTTTGTGTGGTCATAGTTTACAAATCACCCAATGGCGGTGAAACATTAAACTAACAACTTAAAATTTAAACATAATGGAATCTCCTTTTTTAATGATCATCTTAGTGAATCTGGGTTTATTCGCTATGATATTTGGAATAGTATATTTAAACAAGCGCGAAAAAATGGCCATGATAGAACGTGGCATGGATCCACGCAGTTACAAACCACAATCGGCCCCGTACCAAAATCTTAAATGGGGGTTACTTTTAATTGGCGCCGGCCTGGGCTTATTTTTAGCCAGCGTTTTAGACAGAACCGTTTTTGCCGAAACATCACGTCATAATGAAGCTATTTACTTTAGCCTGATAGCCATTTTCGGAGGACTGGGTTTATTTGTATCATACCTTATTGAGAAAAAAGAGGTGCTTGATAAAAATGTAACGGTATATAAAGAAGAAAAAGATCTGGTGTAAATACCAATTTTGTACTATTAAAAAAGCCTCTCCGGGTAATCTGGAGAGGCTTTTTGGTTTATATATACCTTTCTTTAATAATAGTGAGGTGATGGAGCTCATGGCCTGCTGTTATATACAACAGTGCCCTTACCGATACCGGCTTACCGCTGGCAATACCGGTATATAACAACTGCTCATTATTGAGCGCATGGAATAAATAAAAGTTAGCCCCGCGCAACTCTTTAAACTCTTTAGCCAGATCTTGCAGTGTTCGGCTGCTCAGGTCAGCACGTTCAACATAATCATTCTCATCGAAGCCTGGCAGGGCATTTTCATCACCTCGCGAAAAGCACAATACCCGGTAAGCAAATACCCGCTCGGCATCTATCATGTGGCTTAGCAGTTGTTTGAGGGTCCATTTGCCTTCGGCGTAAGCGTAATTAGCTTTATCTTCTCCAATACTCTTAAAAAAGCTGTAAGTGGTTTCCTGTAATCGGGTCAGCGTTTGTAATATATCGCCTTGTGCTATGGCCTTGCTTACATAATTGGCGTAGAACGGCGCATATTCATCAGGATTCGGAATCGGAATCGCTATCATCTTCTATATTTCTTAAAATAATTCTAAAAGTGGTTCCCTTACCAAGTTCGGAGTCTTTAACAAAAATTTGCCCATTGTGGTAATTTTCAACCATACGCTTGGTTAACGATAGCCCCAAACCCCAGCCCCGCTTGCGCGTGGTATACCCCGGACGAAACACAGTTACAAATTTAGAACGTGGTATGCCTTTACCCGTATCTGTTACATCTATATAAATTTGGTTGCGTGCCTTGCTGGCGGCAATATCTACTTTAATACTGCCGGGGGCCTCAATCGCATTTACCGCATTTTTGAGTAAGTTTTCAATTACCCAATCAAATAAGGGCACGTTAATGCCAGCCTTTAAAAACCTGTCACCCGTAATTTCAAAGCTTATTTTATCGCTTACACGTACGCTGAAATAATCTACAAAGTCTTTAATCACCTCGTAAACCGAGTGTGGTTCCAGCACCGGTTTAGAGCCTATTTTAGAAAACCTGTCGGCCACAATTTCCAGGCGTTTTACATCGTTGGCCATTTCGGCAATCAGCGGATCGTCTTCAGCATCAAACTTGGCTTTCATGAGTTCAATCCAAGCCAGTAAAGAAGAAATAGGTGTACCCAACTGATGAGCAGTTTCTTTAGCCAAGCCCACCCAAACCTGGTTTTGCTCCGACTTACGTGAGGAACTGAAAGCCGAATAAGCCACGGCCAGGAATACCGCAATAATAGAAAGCTGGATATATGGGAACACCCGCAGCTGGGTTAACAATTGTGAGTCTTTATAATAAACAAACCAATAATTATCACCAAAGCCCTGCACATTAATTTTGATGGGCTGGTGCTGCGCCTTCATTATTTTTAGCTCATTTTCAAAGTATTGCGGATCGTATACAGGCGCTTTTTTAGCGCCGGGCTCGGGGACAACATTAATATTGGTTTTACCTGAATCTAAACCGCGATGAAACTTAATGTCACCTTTCTCATCAGTCACTATAGCCGGTACCGACAGGCTATCCCTAACAAAAAACACGTAATTCAACTGCTCTTCATCCAGGGTAGAAAATATCTGCTTCATGGTTTGCGCCCAAACCTGCGCCCGCGTACGCTCAGATTTTGCAATATTTACCACCAAATACTTGGTATAAAGCAAAGAACTACCGGCAATTACAAGGGCAAAAAACAGCAACAGGTATTTCCAGCGCTTTTTTTGTAGGTAAGGATTACTCATGATTTGCCCAAATATAGAAATTAGTCCGTTAGTCCGTTAGTCCGTTAGTCCGTTAGTCCGTTAGTCCGTTAGTCCGTTAGTCCGTTAGTCCGTTAGTCCGTTAGTCCGTTAGTCCGTTAGTGTGAATGCTGTCTGCGCGGGTTTTGTTTGCTTTATATCAAATTCATAACTAACGGACTTACCAACTAACGGACTTACCCCCTCAACACCTATATTTGCCCTTATGTCAAATCAACAAGTGAGGGTACGTTTTGCCCCAAGCCCAACGGGTGGATTACACCTGGGCGGCGTACGTACCGTATTATTCAACTACCTTTTTGCCAAAAAACATAACGGTACCTTTGTACTGCGCATTGAAGATACCGACCAAAGCCGCTACGTAGATGGCGCCGAAAAATATATAGTTGACTGCCTTGAATGGTGCGGCTTAACTCCCGATGAAAGTCCGCAGGTGGGAGGCCCTTTTGCCCCCTACCGCCAAAGCGAACGTAAAGCACTATACCGCGAGTATGCCGAAAAACTGGTGATGCATGGCCATGCTTACTACGCCTTTGATACGCCCGAAGATTTAGAGAAAAAACGTGCCGATGTACCTAATTTTCAATATGGCATGGCGCACCGTTTAGACATGCGCAACTCTTTATCGCTGCCTCAGCATGAGGTAGAGCAATTGCTACAGGCAGATACCCCACACGTAATTCGCATTAAGGTGCCTGAGGATGAAACCATCACCTTTACCGATATGATACGCGGTTATGTATCGTTTGATACCAACACCGTTGATGATAAAGTGCTGTTAAAGGCCGACGGTATGCCCACCTACCATTTAGCCGTAGTGGTAGATGATTTTTTAATGAAGATTACCCATGCGTTCCGTGGTGAGGAGTGGTTGCCATCGGCACCGGTACATATGTTATTGTGGGAGTACCTTGGCTGGAAAGACCAGATGCCGCAATGGGCGCATTTACCACTGATATTAAAACCTGATGGACATGGTAAACTAAGCAAGCGCGACGGTGCTCGCCTGGGTTTCCCGGTTTACGCCATGACCTGGGCCGACCCAAAAAGCGGTGAAGTAACAGAAGGTTTTCGTGAAATTGGATTTTTACCACAGGCATTTTTAAACCTGTTGGGTATGCTGGGCTGGAACGATGGTACCGACCAGGAGCTATTTTCGTTAGACGAATTGGTAGAGAAATTCTCGATAGACCGGGTAAGCAAAGCCGGTGCTAAATTTGATTACGAGAAGGCCAAATGGTACAATGCCGAATGGATCAAGAAATTAAACGATGAGCAGTTATTAGCCGCTGTTAAACCTGCTTTAGCCAATAAAGGCATTGAGGATGGTGCCGATGATTACCTGTTACAGGTAATTAATCTGGTAAAAGACCGCCTTATCTTAATTAACGATATTTATGAGCATGCCTGGTACTTTTTCAAGCAGCCTCAAGAGTATGACCTGAATGCCGTAAAGCCAAAATGGACTGACGCTAAAACAGAATTATTTCATACTTACATTACCCAATTACAGCAAACCGAAAACTGGAACGCAGCCGACTTGGAAACAAACTTTAAGGCGTTGTTAACCGAAAAAGGGTTCAAAATAGGTGATGCCATGCTGCCTTTCCGCGTTATGCTGGTAGGCGGTAAATTTGGCCCGCATGTGTTTGATATTGCCGCACTATTGGGTAAAGATGAAGTGATTGCGCGTATAGAAAAGGCATTAGCAGCTTTTACAGCTTAATAAATAAAAAACTTATTTACCAAAGAAGCCTCCGCGAGTTATTCGGAGGCTTCTTTGGTATCTGGCTGTATTGTTATTAACTCTTATCCAGCACTTCGTCGGCTTCATTTGCTACGTTGGCCTTAATGGCATGACGCTTAGGAAAATTGAACAAGAGCGAAGTCACCACCGGTATCACAAATACCAGTACGGTAAAAATGGAAACAATAAGGTCTGTCCGCTCACCTTCAATAGCTTTTGAAATTGGGCTGGTTGGATAAAAGTGGGTGAATAGCGAGGAGGCCAGCTTAATTCCTAAAACACCTATCACTACAAAGGCAATGGTTTCTAAAAAGGTAAACTTCTCCATAAGTTTAACAAAGGCCTGGGCCACAAAACGCATAGCCAGTATACCAATAAACACCCCGGTATAAATCAGGAAAACATTATCGGTAAAGGCAACGGCGGCAAATACATTATCTATAGAAAAAGCCAGGTCCATGATCTCTACCAGGGCAACGGTGGCCCAAAAGTTACCTACTAAACCAACGGTCGATTTATAGATCCAGCTTTCCTCTTTCTTAACAGCTTCTTCACCTTTGTCTTCTTCGGCTGCCTTGCCCCTAAAATAATTTACAGCGAGGTAAAGCAGGTAAAAGCCGCCTAATGGCTTTAACCACCACACCTTAACCAGATAAGTGGCCAGCAGCAGGCATACCCCCCTAAAAACATAGGCACCTATAATGCCATAACGCAGGGCCTTATTGCGCTGCTCTTTAGGCAAATCCAGCACCATGGTGGCTAGCACGGCGGCATTATCAACCGAAAGCAGGCTTTCAATAACAATAAGATTGAGTATAATGAGCAGGCCGGCCTGTATATCGTTACCTAATAATTTGTGCAGAAGCTCCATGAGTTGTTGTGCTTATGAACAGCATCAACCAGTTACTATAATGCGTTTACAGTAACTGGTTGATACCGGCGTTCAATGGCAAAGTTAGAACACTCCGGCACATCATCATGTTTTAATATGACAAGATATCGTTATAGGCTCTATTTCAAGCCTGTTCTGCTTTAAAAATTACTGCAGGCGTTACCCATATCCAGCGTGAGTGAATAGCTCGCCTGTTCAATTTTTTGCGTTACTGAAAGATTTTCGCCGTTAAACGACGTTTGAAAATCGTAGGTTTTGCCTTGTCCTAATGTTGTAGTGTTCAGAACGCCTTTATCCATGTAACCCAAATATTGATAGGGCTGGTTAGAGCCGGTTTCGCGAAACATGATGTAAACACTCGGGCGGATCTCAAAATCGCTGCGGTTACGGCAGGTGCCAATAAAGTTAAGTACCACAGGGGTTGGATAAACAGGCGGATCGGGCACTACAATTGGCGGCGTTGTAGAACCTACTTTTGCTACCTGGATGTTTATAATTTGCTGGCTTTTATCGGCAGTAAATGTAATGGTTCGGGTTGCCGTGGTGTAGCCGTTGGCAGTAATGGTAGCGGTACAAGTAACCGGATTAGAAGCAGTGGGCGTTAACGCCGGGCCTAAGCCAATGGTTACCACACCTTGCACCAGGTTAAAGTTCTTTTTGCCTGATATTTCATAAATATTATCGGCAGCGGCACCGCTTATGGTAATTTTGGCATTGGCCGGTAGGGTGCCGTTGGCAGCATCAGTAACCCTGATAAAGGCGGTATATTTAAGAATATCGGTATCTACTACTAATTTAATGTTTTCGGTTGGTTTTTTACAGGAGAATACCGAGAGCAGTAATATGGCGAAAAAACAGCTTTTTATATAGATTTTCATGATTGGAGACTTAGAGTTTGTAACTAAAGTTAAGCTGAAAAACCGGCAGCCAGCGGTAATCTTTCACATTGTCTTTTAACTGGCCTTCCTGGGTGTTATTCCCTTTCAGGATGCCGGTACCCACAATTTTAACATCGGGCTCTTTGAGGTAATAGGTACCTAAATCAACGTTAACATTAAAATGGCGCTTAGGCATTACCTTAAATAAACCGATACCTGCATAAGGTGCAATACCCTTCCAGTCAACATCCAAATTCAAATAACCTACTTGGTCTGGCGTAAGAACTATATCACCGTAGGTGTAATTATCTTTAGGCTGAACCTGCATGCTTCCGCGGCCTCGAACAAAGTAAGCCGCACCGCCTACCAGCCTGAAAGCGGGTGCCGATTTAAACGGCGTATAATCGGCCAGTAGGTGAATGTTGGTAAATTTGGCCGACACCTTGGAGGTAGAGTTAAAGTCGGCAATATCAAAAGCATCGTTCACGCTAACCGGGATAACATTGATACCTAGGCGCAAAGCTACTTTTTTATCAATACCGTAAGCATACTCTGCACCAATACCCTGGCTACCTAAATTTAGCTTTACCGATTGCTGGTGTAAGATAAGATCGCCCGAGTTGTTGATCTGTGCTGCGACATGGCCTGCTCCCAATAAAATTAACAGCGGGATAAGAAATACAAATTTACGATACATATAAGGATTTATTGAATATTGCCCGAGGTATATAGTTCCCGTGCATGGCGGAAGTGCCGGATAGTAAGCAGACTGAGTTAAAATTCACCGATTAGTTTTGATATTATATTGTTTTAAATCGTGTTAATTGGTTTTACAGAACACAGCGTTCTACGCTGAGGATCGGTATAAGGTTGCATATGTAGGTGAATATAAAAAAAGCCACCTTATAAATAAGGAGGCTTTAAAACATAATAGCAGTAATATCAACAAATATTTTATTATAATACGTCGGTGGTAAAAGGTTTGATAAACTCAGGATCCCAGGCACCGCTCTCTTTGTTGAGCACGTACTTGGCTTCGTACCTTACACCATCCTGGTCAAAGGGGAACTCAATTTCTGATTGGTTTTTATCCTTAGCAATCAATTCTTGTAAGTAGCCGTCGGCTATGGGTTTTAATTCGTCAAAGCTTTTCATGGTTAATATATTTTGTTAGGTGCTTATTAAGACAAAATCTATGCCTGATAAATTTGATAAATTCGAACTCCTGCTCATAAAAAAAGGCCACCTTTATTAAGGCAGCCTTCAGGATATATATAAGTAAAATTAGGGGCGTAATTATTCTGCCGAACGGTTACCTGCAATGGCTTCTTTCATGGCGTAGTAGCGGCCGTTAACCGACATGCGAGGAAAGATGATCAGTTCGCTGTAAGCGTGGCCTTTAATTTCCATAGTACCGGCGTAGCCTTTGGTTAATGGCGACAAGATAACCTGGTAGCCTTTTACAGTACCGTTAACTGTTTTTGCTTCGTTAAAAGAATATAGGTTGTTTGCTTTTTGTATCATGTCGGCATACAGGCCGTTGTGCTGTACATAAAACTCGTGGAAGCGGCTGTCTTTATGAAATTTTTCGAGCAGGATGGCAAAGCGTTTAAAATCAACTCTGTTAAGATCTATACGGTAGCTGCTTTTTAGTGAAAAGCGGTTGCCATTCATTTGGAAAGCGTATAAACCATCAAGGTAACTTTTAACCAGTTTAGGGTTGCGGCTAAGTGTAGCATTAAGCAGTTCTACACTTTTGTGGTTTTTGTATTTGCCCATCCAAGTCATTAAATCGTGGTAGTAAGCTGTGTTTTGATCTACAATAGCGGTATCTTTTTGTGCCAGGTTGGTAAGGGCCAGCATGGCATAACCTAATTCGAAATTCTCAGGAACTTCGGCGTTCATTTTCCCGCTGCTTGCTATAACATATTTTGAATTAAAGCGTGAAGCAACATCGTAGCTTTTGCAGCTGGTGAACAAAGAAGCGGCAGCAATGATGCAAAGGGTGGCAAGAGTAAAAGTACGTTTCATTTTAATTAAGGGTTATTTTTGTTGTGTATGTTTAATTAATAAATCTGTTAATACTTAGGCAATACAAATGCCGACAGTGCCCTTTTGCAAGGTTTTGCATTAAATAGCATCATTTATTATCAAAATCGAGGTTAATTAACACGAAATATTGCTAAACGAATAATGAAGGACAAAAACCTCAATTTCCCACTGGGGATAGTACACCCTGCCCTTGTTGACACAGCGCCCCAAAACAGGAAATCGGGGAACTAAAAATATAGCTCGCTAATTATCAGCAAATTGCAAACAGCAGTTTGGCATGAACGATTGATCGCCATTTATCTCCTTTACCTAAGTACAAACTCAAAGCAGCGCTCTGCATTTATTTATATTAGAGAATAACAAAAAAAAACCGCCATACAGAAACATCTGCATGGCGGTTTAATTATTAAAGCGGGTTTTAAATCTCCTGATATTTACGCTTTTCTATCTCTAATACCTGAACATCTATTTCAAGAAAGGAAGTTCATCGGCTTTACTTAAGGTATAAAATTGCTTGTAATCTTTTACATGCAGCATATCATCAATGGCTTTCTTTTTATCAGGGCTATTTTGATAGTAGGCTTTGCAAATGTAGTAGCCTACCCAGTAACCTAAATCGGCGGGCTTGTCGGCCGTTTCTTCATCAGAGTTGGCAATCCAGTGGCTGGCTTTATTCAGGTACATATCCTTTGTAAAATCGGCCCAGATCTGCTTCTCACGACCTTTGGCCCAGGTGTGCAAACGCGGGTTAGCTGTTTTGCCCGAAATAAGCTCGCCTATAAAATCGGCCATACCTTCTACCATAACGCTTTTGAGTAAAGTAGTATCGCTGCCCATTCCCTTTTGCTGGTAATGGATGAGCTCGTGTGCCATGAGGTAAGGTAAGGCATCAATATCGGTCAAATTATTCCGTTCCCACAGGCTGAGTTCGCTTACGTTCACGTCGGCCGAACCGGCAGCCTGATCGAGCCCGATGAGCAGGCCGTTATCTGAAGCCGTTCCACCCGAGGTAAAGCTGCCGATAATAAAATACATATTAGGAAAGCGTGCCGCCGGATACAGGTTTTTGAAATTAACAAAGCTCTGCTGTATCTGCTTCTTCTGCGATTCTACCTTCTCGGTACTCTTGCGAATGCTTGCATAAAACTTAGCCCGCTTATCGTGCCCTCTCACAAAATTAGCCAGCGATGATACCTTGTAGGCAAAGTAATCTTGCATGCCCGGGCTGGCCGGGTTGAGGTAATATTTTTTGTAGATAGCTAAACGGTTGGCCGTATCTTTTTGAGCAAGGTCATAAGCTTTCCAAAAGTTTTGGACGTCGGTAGTTACCAGTTTGGCTTTATAAGGGTCGTCGGTGTCCCTGACAGGAACGGGCGTATTAATGATGGTTTGCCATGCTGCAAGAGAGTGCAATACGTCAAGATCGGTATCTACTTTGATGTGCTGTATATTAGTATAGCCGTTTTTGATAGATGCATTCAACATCAGGAACGCGCTATCGGTTTTACCGGCCAGGGCATAACAGCAGGCTGCATTATAATAATCGTTCTTTTTTACAGCGGCGTATTCGGCATTAGCAGCAGCCTTGATGTAGTACGGCCCGGCCTGCGCATAATTCTTGGCTTTATAAAGACTATCGGCCTTGCGACTAAACTTGGTGTGATTTTGCGAAAAGGCGGTAAAGGAAATACCGATAAGTAATAAGGTGAGGAGGGGTTTAAGGGTCATGTACGGGTTTATGAATTTTGCTCTAAAATAGCTATCTGTAATTTATAAACCTCAATATTGTTTAATCCTATAGGGTTTGCTGGATCCTTTTTATAAGCTTAATTGCATCATCCAGCACTTCAATAAAAGGGTCGCCCGTTTCTCTCTAAACGCCCATACTACTATCACTTGCGGTAGCTCCACAATTTTAAACTACTAAGGAAGATAATCTATAATAGTCCGAAACTACTTAAATTTAATTACGTCTACTTTCATCGTAAAATCGTCAGTTGTTTTCTGATTAACTTGTCTATTAAGCTCAGAATAAACAACGCCGTCACCACCAATCTCTTTAGCTTTTTCAATGACTAATTGCCTCGTTCTGATTTGGCTGGACTCGGATCGTCCTGTAGATGCATTCATATGTCCTATAACTTCAAACGGTCTGTTTATGTCTTTAGTAGAATAAAACGACTGCACTTCATTTGTTGAAGTAAATTTCGAACCAAAATATACTGGAGAATTTAGAGAACAACCCGATAGAAATGAGATCATTCCCAGTACAAAAAGCAAACTAAAGATCTTCATAAATATTTAAATGTAATGGCTCTAATATAATGAAAACTTAGTAAGTGATGAGAAAACTACCAGTGTGTTTAATAAGAGTTTTCGAATTCTAAGTCAATGAAATATTGAGGTGAAAACTAACCAGAGACAAAGTACTTGGACTTCTATACCCGCGTTTTTAGACCACCGCCAAAAAACAAAACCGCCATGCTGAAAATTTCAGCATGACGGTTTTTTACATCAAGTTCTTGACTCTCTCCTAACTACATCTTCGGCATACGGCGCATCATGTTGGCCATGGCTGCGGGGTTGCTTACTTGTTTCATGATTTTGCGCATGTCTTCAAACTGCTTTATTAAGCGGTTTACTTCCTGCAAATCGGTACCCGAACCTTTGGCTATACGGTTGCGGCGGCTTGGGTTAATGCTGTCGGGGTTACCTTTTTCGTAAGGGGTCATGGAGGAGATGATGGCTTCAATGTTCTTAAAGGCATCATCGCCAATCTCCACATCCTTCATCATTTTGCCTACGCCCGGTATCATGCCCATCAGATCTTTCATGTTACCCATTTTCTTGATCTGCTGAATCTGGCTGTAAAAGTCGTTAAAGTCGAACTTGTTCTTGCGGATTTTCTTTTGCAGTTCGGCAGCTTCTTTCTCATCAAATTGCATCTGCGCCCGCTCCACTAAGGATACCACGTCGCCCATGCCCAAGATCCGCGAAGCCATCCGCTCTGGGTGGAAAACGTCTAAGGCTTCCATTTTTTCGCCCGTACCAATAAACTTGATAGGCTTGTTCACTACCGATTTGATAGACAAGGCTGCACCACCGCGGGTATCACCATCTAACTTGGTTAACACGGCACCGGTAAAGTCAAGGCGGTCGTTAAATACCTTGGCAGTATTCACCGCATCCTGACCGGTCATGGCATCTACCACAAATAAGATCTCGTGCGGGTTAACGGCGGATTTCACTTTCTCTATCTCCACCATCATGGCTTCGTCAATAGCTAAACGGCCGGCGGTATCAATAATAACCACATTATTGCCGTTGGCTTTGGCGTGGGCAATACCCTCTAAGGCAATAGCCACAGGGTCTTTACTCTCCAGGTTGGCATAAACCGGGATGCCTATTTGCTCACCTAAAACCTGTAACTGGGTAATAGCTGCGGGGCGGTAAATATCATCGGCTACTAAAAGCGGCTTTTTGTTCTTTTGTGTTTTAAGGAAGTTGGCCAGTTTACCGCTGAAAGTAGTTTTACCCGCACCGTTCAAACCTGCAATTAAGATAATGGTAGGCGTAGCAGGAAAAGTGATCTCAGCCGTGGTACCACCCATTAAGGCGGTCAGCTCATCGTTCATGATCTTGGTGAGCAACTGACCGGGCGAAATAGTAGTTAGTACATTATCGCCCAATGCTTTCTGCCTTACATCATCGGTAAAGGCTTTGGCGGTTTTATAGTTTACGTCGGCATCCAGTAAGGCTTTTCTAATTTCCTTCATGGTTTCGGCCACGTTAATTTCAGTAATGGTTCCTTGTCCTTTCAGAACTTTAAACGCCCTGTCGAGCTTATCGGAAAGATTTTCAAACATGCTTTTTCCTGCTTTATTTTGAGGTTACGAAGTTAAGGTTTTTTGTTGATTAGTTGATTGGGTTAAGTAGTTGAATAAGTGTAATTATGCCTGCTATTTATCATACCAGCTGCTTAACTACCCTTACCCGTAAATAAGCTTATAACCCTGCCCGCGAATGTTGAGGATATTAACCGTGGGGTCGTCTTTTAAATACTTACGCAGTTTGGCCATAAATACATCGAGGCTGCGGCCCGAAAAGTAGTCATCATTGCCCCAAAGTTGCAGCAACAGGGTTTTACGGTCGAGCACCTGATTTTTACTGCCGATGAGCATGTGCAGTATTTCGCCCTCGCGGGTGGTAAGCGTACGCTTTTTGCCCATGAGTGTTAAGGTTGATGCCGGGTACTCGAACAGGTATTGCCCCAGGGAGGTAATGTGTGCCGTGTTTACCACCGGGCTTACCAGCCGGTTTTGGCTGAGCAACGCTTTAATGCGAATGATGAGCTCTTCTAAACTAAAAGGTTTCTTTAAATAATCGTTGCCGCCGCTTTCAAAACCCTGTACCACATCTTGCGGCAACGAGCGCGAGGTGAGAAAAATAATGGGCAGCTCAACGTTATGGGTCCTAATGTGGCGGGCCAGGGTAAAGCCATCACCATCGGGCAGCATCACATCCAACACCATCAATTGTGGCACGTGCTCACTGTAAAGTTGCATGGCTGTTTTAACGGTATCGGCATGCAGTACATTAAAACCACGGGTTTGCAGGCTTTCGCGCACAATTTCGGCCAGTATGGGTTCATCCTCTACCAGCAAGATCAGTGGTTTGTTCATACCGGCCAGTTTAAGGTTAAGGTAGTGCCCTTGCCGGGCTCGCTTTGTAGGTGGCAGCTGCCGCCATGCCGTTCCGCTATACTTTTTACATAACTCAGCCCCAAACCATGGCCCTTTACCTCGTGCCGGTTACCGGTAGGCACCCGGTAAAACTTTTCGAATACCAGCCCCAGGTTGCCGCTGCTAATACCAGCTCCATAATCGCATACGGCAATAGCAAGGAGGTTACTCTTCATAGTACAAGTCACCTCTATTTTCACCTCGTTGCCCGAATACTTAATGGCATTATCAATCACATTGCTTAAAGCATGCTCAAAATACAACCGGTCGGCTTGCAGGGTTTGAACATGGCTATGGTTAGCATAGCTATAGTGCACCGTTTTGGTGGTAGCTACGGTATGATTTTGGAGAATTGCCTTGATGGTGTCATCCACGTTAATGCTTTCGGGTTGGATGGCAAAATCCTGCCTTTCATAAAGGGTACTATTCAATACCTTGTCTACCAATGTTGATAATCGCTGCAGTTCGTTTTTAGAATGATTGAGATAGCGCTGTGTTTTCTCTCTATCATCGAGCACGTTGAAACCCGACAGTGCTTCTACCGCTGCCGATACACTGGCAATGGGCGTTTTAAATTCGTGTGTTATATTGCTGATGAAATCGTTTTTAATGGCCGATAGCTTTTTCTCCGTCAGCAGCGAGCGCAGCAGGTAAAACAGGCTAAAGCCCACCATTAAAACCAGCACCAGTGAACCGCCCACCATAAAGCCAAGCTTTGATACAATGTAACCTGATGGGTTTATAAACATGGCGCGAACGTAATGGTCTTTTTTATTGTTCTTATATGTTAAATGTGCTTTGGTAATGATGGGATAAAGGGTCAGCAGTGCGGTACTAAAATTACTCTTGTTAAAAATACTATCCTTAAAGCGTAAGGAGAATTTAAACGGGGTGTATATCTCCCGTTCAGCTAAAAACTTTGTTAATATTGGCCTTAGCCTGGCTGTGTCAAAATCAAGTTTCCTGACCTGCTCCATGGTAAACTTACCTAACTTTTGTGTGTGGTAAAAGTAAAAGCGGCTCTCCAATTCGGTCACCCTAACCGACCGCGCAAAGTAGCGTGTTATTTTGTTACGGTAAGCCGTATCGCCGGGCAATAATACTTTGGTTAATGTATCTGATAAAAAGCTGCTGCTATCGGCCGGGTGGCGCTTATCCATCACGGTGAGCAAATAGCGCTTTTGCTTGATGTTGTATTGGTTTTTGATAATGAATTCGTTGGTATCATTTAACAGGTTTAATACCCGCTGCTCAATAGTATCGCAACGCACTATAAACTCCTTTTTCACCGCATCTTCCATGGCCAGGTTTACTTCCTTTTCAAAGGTGGCCTTGTTTACAAAATAGTAATTCCTGATCCAAAAATATTGCAGCACAAATACCCCGGCAACCGCAGTTATACACAGTATTAATAAGTAACGGGTGCTCATTTTCATTCACCCCAAATATAGCAGGTTGTGGCAGCATCAGCGTGACCGTTAACGTAATATAACCTAAGTTAACCGGGCCAATAACACATTCCTCTTTCTTCTATTTGCAGCTTTGCAGCATCAATCCATAACACATGAAAAAACTGCTTACGCTCATTTTTGCACTTTTCAGCACTTTAGTCTACAGCCAAAACTACCGGCTCAAAGCGGGCGATCACTTTCCCGACCTTATTTTCCGCCCTATGGTAAACGCACCGGTTAAAGAACTGGACCTTAACCACTACCCCGGGAACAAGCTGTACATCCTTAATAACTGGGGAACCTGGTGTGCACCGTGTATGCCCGAAATGGAAATGCTGGCCAAGCTACAGGATAAGTACCCTACCCAAATACAAATAATAGGCGTAAGTAACGATTCGCCCGAAAAGCTGCGAAAATTTATTGCAAAGAGGCCTTCCAAAATATGGCTGGCCAGCGATACATCGGAAATGCTGTACCAAATGCTCGACCTGGCTTCGGTAGGTTATAGCGCCATAGTTGATGCCCGGCGCAACATAGTAGCCGTGGTCAACACCGATTCTCTCAGCACCAAGATGATCGACAGGCTCCTAAAAGGTGAAAAAGTTGTTTCGGATGCTAAGATCAAAGAACGGTTAGACAACAGCACTAAAGATGCTTTTGGCGTTGATACCACCATGACCAGCAGCTTTACCATACGTGGCTACATGAAAGGCCAGCAGTCTTTAGGCAGGGTACCCACCATGGGTGCCTATGCCAAACGGCGCATTAGTTATTATAACGTTGGCTTCATTACCTTGTACCGTACCGCATACGAGATCAGAAGTCCTAAACAGATTATTTATGAAATAGATAAAAAGAAGTATAACGATTACAACGACCAGAGCCAGCTCTACTGTTTCGACCTATTGGTTAGTGCCGCTCAAAAGGACAGTTTATACCCTATGATGCAACGAAAGCTGCAGGGAAATTTACCGGTAAAAGCCCGCACCGAAATGCGCACCATGCCGGTATATCTGTTAAAAACCAAACCTGGCGCGCCGCTTACCCTGCCCTTATCGGCACCCAACACCCGCACCTATAGTTTTAACGGCAATGGTTTCGATGGCAAAGAGATTACGCTTGCAGAGTTTGCACACATTTACTTGAGCAATGAACTGGAACTGCCTGTGATTGATGAAACCGGCTTAACTAAAGGCTACGACATTAAAACCAGTAATGACGCGCGCGACAAAACCAACATTTTTGCCGCGGTAGATAAACTTGGCCTCACTTTAGAAAAAGCCGAGCGCCCGGTTAAGGTGATTGTTCTTTATGAATAGTTTACGGGAAACGGTACAATACCCCCAAAGCTAAGTTCTCATTGCTTTGTACGCTGGGCGAGGTATCGTTATCGAACAACGCTACGCCGGTTACCGTTACCGAAATGAGGCGGTTAACACGGGCGGCAATAGTGACATCTAAACGGTGATCTACATTTTTGAGCGACCGGCCGTAAGGTATGAACAGTTGGTACCTGCTGGTTAAACGCAGGTTTTGCATAATCTCTTTATCAAAAGCCGCCACAGCCTGGAAAGCCAGCTCGTTTTTAAATGTCCTGTATTGGGTTACGCCGTAATTAGGGCCGGTTTTGTTTGATATTACCGTATCTAACACAAAGGTTTGACGGGCCGTACCTGTACCAATCCGCAAATCGAAGTAACCATTGGGCTTATACTCTAAACCTACCGATTCGGTAATATAGCCCGGGGCCATAAAATTGGAAATAAGCGTGCGATTACCGTTGCCATCATAGCTAAAACCCTTATCAAACTGCGACTCAAAACTCAACGACCCAAAGAAAAACCAGCTTTTAGACATTTGGGTAGCTATCTTGTTATCCCAAAAAATACGGTCGTTACTCTTGCGCGATAGCTGGTCTTTATTTTTTGAACGGCCGTAAAGTAATATTAACTGGCTGGTGTAGGTAAATGGCTGTTTGTTGTATTCTATCTTATAATCAAGGTTACCATTCAGCGCAAAAGAGTTTACACCACCCCCGGCCCAGTTATTACTAAAGCCGGCCTGGTTAAAGTTCATACCAAATATTACGTACTTGTGCCAATAGCTCACCTTATAATCGAGCATGGTAACGGGTATAAGCTCGGGCTGTATTTGCACGGGTCTTAAACGCTGCGGCAACGCGTTGCGCCGTGGCTCTATACGGTAGCGGTTAAGCAGGTTGGTGTCTATCTTAATACTATCGCGGCGAAGGCTATCGGCACGGCGAAGATTGTCGGCAACCACACGCAGACTATCTGCTGCACGTTGCAGGCTATCGGTTTGCGCCATAGCCATGGTACAGGTGAGCAAAAATAGGACAAGAAATCCGAAGCCGGTTTTCATCATAGATAAAGCAAATAAAACGAAAATGTGCTTTTAATTAAAATATCATTTCAAATAGCGCATGTCTTTTAAAGCTCTCCCTCCCGGGGAGGGTTTGGGAGGGGCCTGCACCAGGCCCAAAACCGGCGGGTTTGCAGGTAGCCCACATCGTATTCGTGCCGGTAAGCCTCCTGCTCAAAAACAATGTTCATATATGCCTCATGGTGTGTTTTATACCTGAACCTATTCAAAATATAATTGAGCAGGTATAGCAGGTAAAAAGGGATCACCAACAGTTCGGCTGCCTGTTTGAGGTGTATGGTTTCGTGGCGAATGAGCACCACATCTTGCTTAAACACAGCCTTTTTAACCAGTATAAACGGAAAAACGGCCATACCATCTACCTGCAAAAACGGGGCAATTATAATAGGATAAGCCATTACTAGGGGTTAAGCTCCTGCAGGGCCACAATGTTTGGGTTGCGCAAAAAGCGTTTCAGGTTGCCTTTAATGTAGCTGGCAAATTCATAATCGGTAGCGGTGGTAACCATATAGTAACTGGGCCGGTAGCGGGTCATGAAACTGGTGAGCTGCGGCTCTTTTAAACCGGTAAGCTGCTGCACCAAAACTTTGCTAAAACGCTGGTCTACCACATCCAGCTTATGGTCGCGTTCAATAATTTCGCGCAGATGCTCGGCATTGCGGCCGCTTTTACTCAGCATGTTCCAAATGGCATCAATACTTATACCCACCCCAAAGCCGGGCCCAATGTTCAGCAAATCGCGATTGGCCGATACGCCGTACAATTTACTCATGTAGCGCCGGGTGGCCTCCAGTTTTTTTTGCGCGCTTAACAGTGTATCGCGCACGTTAACATCGGGCAGTATAATGCTACTGGCTTTAAGATAAACGGCCATATCGGCATTGCGCTGTACCTTAAGGGTGTCGGTAAAGTAGTTCTGCTTGCTAAAAACCAGCAAGTCGCCGGGTTGAGCCAGTATTTTAAATTCGGCCTTTAAGTTATTATAAACCGACTGGCCGTTGCGCAGGTTGCGCACGTTTACACGGGCTATACGTTCTTTGGTAGTTTTATCAAACACCAGGCCCACCACAGGTTTATCCTGCGATAATGCGTTTAAAGCCGGAAGGCATAGTAAAAGCAAGAGCCATAGTTTCATTTGTTGTTTTGAGCCGTGTTCTTCAATTAAAAGATGCAGAAATAACAGTTTTTTATTAAACCGGCTGCTCTTTTAACCAAATTTAACATACAGGGTTTAATTTGGTGTGCTTATTTGCCCACCACGAGCGATTGGCCTATCCGGATATTGTTATCAACCATGCTGTTCAGGGCCTTCAATTCGTCTACTGTAAGGCCAAAACGTTTGGAGATGTTATATAGTGTATCGCCCGTGGCCACGGTGTATAATTTTTGAAGAGGCGTATTGTTGATGATAGAATCTTTAGCGGCTTTACCAATGTTTTGATTGATTTGCGCCAGCACCCGGTCTTCGCGTTTAATTTTTTGCAGTTCGCCCTCGGGCCGGTCAAACTGGTCTAACTGGTATTTTACAATGGTATTGATCAACAATTGCGGGTATTTGGGATTGGTGGCATAGCCTGCTGCTTTTAACCCATAAGCCCAGCCCTCGTAATCGTTCTTATCCAGCTCAAAAAGCTTGGCATATCGCTTGCGCTTTAAAAATTCGGAGTGGTCGCGGTACGAATCTTCGGGATTGTTGTAGACCCTGAAGCAGTCGTCGGGGCGGTCGTCATCTTTAAAATAGCTGCGGCCGGTCCAGTCGCTGGTGCATTTAATACCAAAATGGTTATTGGCTACCCGCGCAAGTTCGCCGTTGCCAAACCCCGATTCAAACAGTCCCTGCGCCAGCGTAATACTTGCCGGGATGCCGTAAAGGTTCATTTCTTTAATGGCTATGGCTTTAAATCTTTCAATATATGAAGCTACAGTGTACGGAGTGAAGGTTTTGATGGTCTGCTCGTTTTCTTTTTGAACACGCTCATTATTGCGGTGCGCCTCGGGGTTGCGCTGTGGAGTGGCAGGGGTGCGGCTAACAGGTGCCGTACCACTTGGCGCGGTAATAACCACTGCCTTTTTACGGGTTGAACAAGCCGAAAGAAGCGCGGTGAGCAGCAACAGGTAAGCTATATTTTTGATGCAGGCTTTTTGCATTTAGTATTTAACTAAAAACGTCATTGCGAGGTACGAAGCAATCTCTGGGCTATGTATGGCTAATTATGCCTACTCAGGGATTACTTCGTACCTCGCAATGACGGTATGATGATTTAACTTTATATTTATTGATGCTTAGCCTCAACCTTTACGCTATCGGGCTGCTCATCGTAAGCGTTAAGCTCGTATTTGCGGATAAGGCCTAACACCTGGCTGCCCCAGGTATGGCTGCTGGCATAACCGCTGCGCTGTATACCTTTAACCCAGCTCTTATAATCGTAATGCGATAACGAGCGCGACAGGTGACTGAATTGCTTACGCTCGGTCATGATACGGGCAAAATCCTGGAACGAATCCATTGGCGAGTCGTATTGTTTATAGGAAGAGCCTGTAGCCTTGCGTCCTGTATATGATACAGGGCTTTTGCCTTTTACACCAAAATGATTGTTTTGTACACGGGCTAATTTGCTGTTTCCGCTGGCACTTTCGTGCATGGCTATAGCTAAAATAATGCTGGCGGGCACTCCGCTCTCGTGCATAATGCGAATGGCATTATCTTTGAACTTATCGATATAAGATTTAGAAGTGTTTTTTTGTGCTGATGCAGCGAATGTTGCAGAAAGCAAACAGGCAAACAGTAAGATTTTCTTCATAATTTACTTTTTTCTGATAACGAGCACGCCGTCTCGTACAGGGAGAATTATTTTCTCAACCTGTGTGTTAACAGCAATGGCGTCATTTAGTTTTCTAAAAAGTTGGGTATCGGCATCGTTGGCTTCGCCATACACCTTCCCTTTCCACAAAACATTATCAATTATTATTAAACCTCCCGGTCTTGTTTTTTCTATAATGAGCTCAAAATAAGCGAGATTGCTCTTCTTATCAGCGTCAATAAAACTAAGGTCGTAAATATTTTCGGTTAATCCAAATATAACATCCTTAGCATCACCTATATGTAGCTCTATTCGGTCTTGTACGCCGGCCAGCGCAAAATTGTTACGTAAGGTGTCTTCCAGCTCGGCCCGGGCCTCAATAGTGAGTACTTTACCACCCTCTGCCAATCCCTCTGCCAGACAAATGGTGGCATAACCGGTAAAGCTGCCCACCTCTAAAATAAGCTTAGGCTGCAGCAGTTTACTCAGCATACTTAACATACGGCCCTGATAGTGGCCGCTCAGCATGTTGGGCTTTAACTGTTTTAAATGCGTTTCGCGGTTTATTTTCCGCAGCGCCTCGGGCTCGGCGTCGCAGTGCATGTCGAGGTAAGCTTGTAGTTGCGGATCGAGGATTTCCATGCCGCAAAGTTAGGAATTTTAATTTTTGAGAAAAAAGAGGCCTTTTGCAACCCGTTAAAGCATAGACGGACCCACGCCGTACGCTTTCTTAAACGCGAATGAAAAGTGCGACAGGTCTTCGAACCCTACTTCGAGATACACGTCTGATGGCCGGCGGCCTTTTTCTTTAATGAGGTGATGGGCTTCTTTCAGGCGTTGCTGTTGCAGCCAGCGGCCGGGCGTGGTATGAAACAGCTTTTCAAAATCGCGCTTAAAGGTGGCCAAGCTGCGGCCGGTTAAATAAGCAAAGCGCTCCATGCTTACATTGAACTTGTAGTTTTTAACCATAAATGCTTCGAGGTCTATTTTACCGGGTTCGGTAAAGTCAAACAGGATGTCTTTAACCTCGGGGTTGGTTTTAAGCAAGATCAGTAAAGCTTCCTTCACTTTCAGGGCCAGCAAATCTTCATTACCCTGCTGCATAATTTGCTCGTAAGGATATAAGGATTGCAGGTAGCTTTTGTACTGCTGCGTAGGCCTGATAGGTATTACCGCCTTGTTTATATGTGTTTTGGTAACGGTGTAGCCATACTCATTACTGAACTTGTGCAACGTAGCCTGATCTAAATAGATTGATAGCGATTTATATTCACCCCCATCGGGCGGCAGCTGTTTGTAAAATTTGAGCAAATGGTTACGCTGATGCAGCCTGATATCGCCATTGGCAAAGTGCTGCTCATGCTCACCATCATTTATAGTCATGGAGCCGGCCAGCTGGAAACTCAGGATATGCTCGGGGACAAACTGCTCGCCCTCGCGGCTATGGCTGTGGTAACACGAATACAATATTTTAGGTAACGGCTGGGCCTGTAATGCGCTCATGATGATCAAATGTAATAAAAAAAGCCCCTCCCAACCCTCCCCGGGAGGGAGGGCTTTTAAGAAGCAGTTGTTTTTAAGTGCTATTTTAAATTAGCGTGTTATGCTGAGCCGGTCGAAGTATTCGCCGCTTCGCTAAATCTTCGACAGGCGCAGAATTGCAAGATCCTAAAGCCCTCCCTCCCGGGGAGGGTTTGGGAGGGGCTTACTCTACCCCTTTCAGCTTAGCATAAGCCTTACCTGCTTCGGTTTGCAGAAAGTCAATGGCATCATCGGCATCGGTAGACTGGCTTACAGGCAGCCATTTTTCAAACTCTGCCTTGCGCATTTCGCTGGCTTGCTGCAGCATGGCGCTGGCTTCGCTGCCTAATACCAGGTGTACGGGCGGTTCAGCATGTTCAGACAGGTTCACAATTGCTTTAGCCGCTTTATCTGGGTCGCCCATGGGTACAAAATTGCCTCCCTTTAAAAACTTGGTCACAAAGCCAACCGTGCCCTCGTAGCCCTCTACCACCGGTGCATAGCTCATTGATGCGCTTGCCCAATCGGTGCGAAAACCGCCCGGCTCTACGCAAGTTACATGAATACCCAAGGGCAACACCTCGCGCGAAAGCGATTCGGCGAAGCCGCCTAAACCAAATTTAGCCGCCTGGTAAATACTTAACCCCGGTGTACCAATGCGCCCGCCAATAGAGCTGATCTGTACTATGCGGCCCGACCGCTGCTGACGCATGTGGGGCAATACCGCACGGGTAATCTCAATGGGGCCATATAAATTGGTTTCCAGCTGGCTGCGCACCTGCTCGTCGGTAAAAGCTTCGGCAGCACCGGTAATACCAAAGCCGGCATTGTTCACCAATACGTCAATGCGACCAAAACGGGCAATGGTTTGCGCTACGGCCTGCTGTATCTGCTCCTTACTGGTTACATCCAGCGGCAGGGGCAATATTTGATCGGGAAACTTTTCGGTAAATTCTTGTAGCTGTTCGGGATTGCGTGCAGTGGCCGCTACCTGATAGCCTGCTGCCAAAGCAGCTTGTGTAATGCTATGGCCCAGCCCACGGGCCGAACCGGTAATAAACCAAACTTTTGTCATGTTCTTAATTATTAATGTACATTAGAAAAGTCGGTACTTAAACCAGGCGAAGCTTTGTTGCTAGGCTCAATGTTGATTTGTTGAAAAGCTCATAGAGTACTTTATAAACAAATGATAAAAATGTTTATTTAACGGGCGGAGTTATACCCTCTACCCCCATGGTATCTATTTTGACACCCGACCGCAGGCTTAAAAACTTAATGAACTCCGGCTTTCTTCCTGCATTAGTCCACCCGGGGAGGGTGTTCCAAACATATTGATCTTTAAATTGCACCAGGTAATGTGGGTCTTCTTCAAGCTTACTTCCCTCGCCGCCCGCAGAGGAGTATTCTACGTAAGTTATTTTTTGGATCTGATTAAAACTGTAACCTTTCGCCTTAGTATTCAACAAGTCGTTCACCTCTATCTTAAAGTTCCAGATCTTGATATAATAGTTGTTCAGGAAATAGATGGTTACCAGGGCTGCTACGCTAAATAATAATGCCATAGCCCCCCAAATCTTCCTGGCATCAATGCCATGAGTAAGGTTGCTGTATAGTTCATAATCGGCATACTTATCTTTTAATATCAGCCTATAAATTACCGTCATAACCGGGCCTATTAATGCAAATGCTACGATAACTCCGGGCACATACCAAGCATCATATCCGGGGAGTATTTGATATAATATTCGTGGGTTATCGTCAATTTCCCATTGATATTGCGCCATAAAAATTTGGCCGAATACCCAGGTCATCAGCGGCACAACGGTGAACAGCAAAGGCAAGCATAACCAGTCCCACTTCCTGTATTTTGCAACCAATTGCCTTTTTTGCCAGGTTGAAACATATGCTTTAGGCTTATAAGGGAAAAGAAAAGGTAAAGAACCCATCATAACTGCTGCAGCTACCTCGCCTATCCATGATGACATTGCCACGGAGTTAAAATTTAAATGCCCTACCCTCCATCCACGATTGCAGCAAAATTACCGCCGACACGGTATCTACTAAACCCTTGTCGCGCCTTCCCATTTTTTTCACCCCCCCGGCCAGTATAGCCGCCGATGCCATTTTGGAGGTAAAGCGTTCATCCAGCATTTGTACGGGTATCTCCGGGAAAGTTTTCTTCAGCAAATTCACGAACCCCCGCACATGCATGGCCGATTGCGAGGGTGTATTGTCCATTTGCTTAGGCTCACCTACTACGAAGGTTTCCACTTGCTCGGTTTGCAGGTATTTTTTCAAATAATCGATGATCTGGTTCGGGTGTATGGTTTCCAGCCCGGTGGCTATCATCTGCATAGGATCGGTCACGGCAATGCCTATGCGCTTGGTACCATAATCAAAAGCCATTATTCTCATTGAGGTGCGGGGTTTGGGGTTGCCGGTTGCGAGGGGCAAAATTCAACCACAAAGTTACTCATTTATCATATAATCAATAGGAAGACCCCGCAACTAAAAACCCCGCACCCCACAACTAAAAATTTCCTATCTTGCACCAATGCAGTTTAAAGAAATAGTAGGGCAACAGGCTGTAAAGCAACGTTTATTAAACACCGTAAAGGAGAACAGGGTAAGTCATGCCCAGTTGTTTTTAGGCCCTGAGGGGTCGGGTAGTTTGGCGTTGGCAGTGGCATATGCGCAATATTTATCGTGTGAGGATAAGCAACCCTACGATTCTTGCGGGGTATGTTCCTCATGCCGTAAGTATGAAAAATACGTTCACCCCGATCTGCATTTTTCCTACCCTTTCTTTGCATCAGACAAAAACGACACAGCCCTAAGCTTCATAGAACAATGGCGCGAAGCCCTGCTGGCCAACCCCTATTTGAGCCTGGACACATGGCGAGGTTACCTGCAGGCCGATAATAAACAGGCCAACATTAATATAGCCGAGTGTCATCAGATCCTAAAAAAATTAAGCTTGAAACCGTTCGAATCGGCTTATAAAATGTTAATACTCTGGCTGCCCGAGTACCTGGACAAGGAAGGCAATACGCTGCTCAAAATTATTGAAGAGCCGCAGCCCAATACCGTGTTCTTGCTGGTGGCTCAAAACCAGGATCAGATCCTGAATACGATTTTATCGCGTACGCAGCTGGTTAAAATACCGGCGCTGCCTTATAACGAGGTGCGGAGCTTTCTGATCAATGAAAAAGGGGTACCTGCGCAAACGGCCGAAGAAGCGGCTTACCTGAGCAACGGCAACCTGAGCGAAGCTTTAGGCATGCTTCACCAGGAAACTAAGAGCTACCACGAAGCTTTTTTAGACTGGCTTCGCAAATGCTACGGCAACAAAGGGCTGGAAATGATGAAGTTTGTAGAGGCTATTGCCAAAGCAGGCCGCGAGGGACAAAAGAACTTCATCCGCTACGGCATAAGCTATATACGCGAGTGCTGTTTAATGATGAGCGGTGCCGCCAATTTGGTGCACCTGCCCGCTGCCGAAAAAGAAACGGCACAAAAAATGGCCGCCGTAATGACGCTGGATATGGCCGAAGCTATAAGCGAAGTGCTTGAAAAAGCGCATTACGCGGTGGAACGAAATGCAAACCCTAAAATTTTGTTTTTAGATGTATCTTTGCAGATTATTAAAATATTACACTTTAAAATAATCCCGAAAGGGAATCAATATATATAAACTGAATTATGGGATGTGGAAGTTGCTCAACCGGGGGCGGATGTACACCCGCAGGCTGCAATAGTAATGGTGCATGTATGACCAATGGCTGCAGCAAGCTGGATGTATACGATTGGCTGTCGCATATGGATATGCCGTCGAATTATAAGCCTTTCCAGGTTGTCGAAATAAAATTTAAAGGATCGCGTAAGGATTTTTACCTTAACGTTGACAATATATACCTCGAAAATGGGGAACTGGTAGCGGTAGAAACCACCACCGGCGGGTACGACATTGGCCACGTATCGCTCACGGGCGAACTGGTGCGTACTCAAATGGTTAAACGCCATGTTAAAGAGGCCGATGTAACCAAGAAAATCTACCGCCGGGCTTCTGTGGCCGATGTGGATAAGTGGAAACTGGCCAAGGGACTGGAATGGGAAACCATGCACAAGGCCCGCACGCTGGCTTTAGACCTCAACTTATCCATGAAGATAAGTGATGTAGATTACCAGGGCGATAAAACTAAGGCTACCTTCTATTACACGGCCGAAGGCCGGGTTGATTTCAGGGAACTGATCAAGAAAATGGCCGAATCTTTCCGTATCCGTATCGAAATGCGGCAGATAGGCATGCGCCAAGAAGCCAGCCGTTTAGGTGGTATAGGTTCATGCGGTCGCGAGTTGTGCTGCTCTACCTGGTTAACCGATTTTAAAACGGTTTCTACCTCGGCGGCACGCTACCAAAACCTGTCGTTAAACACGCTGAAACTGGCCGGACAATGCGGTAAACTCAAATGCTGCTTAAACTACGAGCTGGATGGTTACATGGATGCGTTAAAACACATCCCCGATAATGTGAACTATCTGCGTACCCAAAAAGGCGATGCCCGTTTGCAAAAAACCGACATATTTAAACGCCTGATGTGGTTTAGCTACCCCGGTGCCGAAAACTGGATCCCGATTGAAATTACCCGTGTGAAGGAAATTCAGCGCATGAATAAGGAGGGCATCTTGCCTGAAGATTTGGGCGAAGCGGCCGAAATAACAACACCGGAAACTAAGAAACTTGATTACGAAAACGTGGTTGGTCAGGATAGCTTAACCCGCCTTGACGACCGCAGCCGTAACCGCAATAACCGCAACGATAATAACCGTAACGACCGTAACCGCAATAAAAAGCCGGGCACTGGCCAGCAACCGCAGCAACGCGCCGATGGCGAACGTACCGACCGTGGCGAACGCAAACCACAGCAACCAGGCCAGCAACGCCCAGAAGGCACCGAGCGCCCCGTGCGTGGCGAACGCAGACCACAACAACCTGGTCAGCAGCGTACCGAAGGCGACAGTACCAGTAGGGGCGAAAACAAACCTCCGCAGCAAAACAGGCCTAAGCAAAATAACCCGCCCCGCCCTAAACCGGCACCGGGAACCGATGCACCTGAAGGATTGAACGCAGCGCCGCCGGCCGATGGCAGTACAGGAACAGAAGGTGGCGATGCCCCGGTTAAACGCAATAACAACCGAAGGCACCGTGGCAACCGTAACCGCGGCAATAACCCTAATAACCCAAACAATAACCAGCAACCACCAGCCCCGCAGGCATGAAGTTAAAAAGCTGTTTGGATATAATTTGCCCTTACGTTTCGAATTTTCAGGAAACTTCAGGGTGGAATATAAATATTATATAAGCTGTCAGTCTGAGCTTGTCGAAGACTTAGTAAAGCGTACAAGTCTTCGACAAGCTCAGACTGACATTGGAGATTTTATTTGGCATGGATAACTCTAATAAGAAACGTTATAGCATGGGCAGTCTGTTTATCGGTATAAGAACTGCTACCCATAAAGCCTGGTTGATACTTGCTATTACAGCTTTTGCGCTGTTAACCGGCTGTACCGACCCTAACCGTATTATAGACGAAAACACGTCTATCGTAAACCATAACTGGAGTTACGGCAACAAGGTAAAATACAATGTGGATATTCAGGATCCATCCGTTGGCTATAACCTGTACTTAAATGTACGGGTTACGGCCAATTATAAATACTCCAACATGTTTGTGCTGGTATACCAAAGCGGCGGCGCCTTCAAAAAAACCACCGCTACCCGTTACGAAATTAAACTGGCCTCGCCCACCGGCGAATGGTTGGGTAAAGGCTCGGGCAGTATGTACAGCTACCAGGTATCCTTCAAAACCAATTACCATTTCTCCGCCAAAGGCAAATACCACTTCGAAATTGAACAAAACATGCGCGATAATCCGCTCAGGGCGGTAAGCGATGTGGGGTTACGGGTGGAGAAGGCGGAGTAGTTAGTGGTGCGGTGATAACACCGACCACAGGCTGAAATGCTATATGTATTCTTGTAGTGAGCTAAATTATCTTAAACAAAAAGAGACTGTGGTAAAATCACAGTCTCTTTCCAAATATGTGAACTAACTTTAAAAAGTTGAAACCGCATTAATAACTATTGATCTTGTACCATCCATTGTAGGATTTGCAGTTACATTGGTTAGCCTATACTTCCCTCCACTTGGAAAAGTGAAATTAATAGCTTCAGTTGCTAAGGTTTGCCCCGCTGGTAAAATTGCAGTAAACGATGCGGAACCTATAACACCAGATTGCGAATTATAAAATATTACGCCTCCTGTTATTTCTACATCAACTGAGTAAGCTGTTTTAGCCTTTAACGTAATTGAAGTTACCTGTGGTTGTCCAGGTGAAGAAAAACCCCTTCCGCAAGTAACAGTAATTGCATCACCAACCGGATTAGTTGGTGTAGTGGGTTTTTGACACAGTGTATATCCTGTAATTTCTCCGTTAAAATCTATAAAATATATTCTATCATAATTTCCATCAGTTGTTGGAGAATACAGGCCCTTGTAGTAGCCAGAAGCAGCCTTTGTAGTTCCCGTAGATGCAGTGTAAGCAATTATTCCGGTAGATGCTCCTGCGCCTGCTGGTATGGTAGAAAGGTCGGGGTTATGTAAAAAAATTGGTGCTGTTACCTCTCCGGTGGCATCGCAGGCACTGTTTCTTTTTGTAGTTAAATAGCCGTTCCTTATCTCAATACATTCGGTGTTGCTATTTGCATAGTTTTGACCCTCTACATTTAAATATTGAGTGGCAAATACATTTGCTTCAGCTACAGAATTGAAAGAAGTCTTCGCTCGTGCAGGAATGGAAAACGTAACAGCCGGACCAGGTTCATACGTGGAAGGGCAGTTGTTTTTAGTAAAGGTACCAGACATTGCATCGCTATAATATAAAAGCTTGCAAGTACGATTAGCATTAGCTAAGGTTTGTCCGTTAGCCGCTAAATCGGCATCTGCCTTTGCATTAGCTTCGGCTAAAGTCTTCTCTTTGTATTTATTAGCTGGTACAGTGTAAGTATATGGTTCTGATCCATATCCTGAGCCACAACTTTTGTAGTATGTGCCGGATTTGGCCTCATTACCAATCAATGCATGTTCTACAATCACTATTACAGGGATGTTTAGAGTTACAGGAGAAAGTCCTGTTAAAGAATTAATATTACAGCTGACATAAAATTTCACTGTACCATCTGTTAGTTGAGTACCATTTGTAAGTTTACACTTAAAAGACGTTTGCAAAATATTAGAACCATTATAGTTCTTAACATCAGTAAATGGCCCTCCGTCAATTTCTCCTTCAGCAGGCTTGGGACTAACTTCTATTGGGCGTAAAAAATTAGGATTTAAGGATCCAATGAATGCAGTAATATTTTCTCCGCTTGCATTAACAGTAAATTCTTCTCCCGAAGCAACTGTACTTTTGCTTGGAGTTAGCGTAATTTGTGAAAAGCTTGTTAAAGCAATTAGGATTAAACTAAAAAGTAATAAGATTTTTTTCATAGGTTTAATTTTTTTATTTGACTATAAATGTCTATAAAAAAAAATTGGGATACAAGCCCTTATGATAATATTACTTAATATTATTTAACTTATAACTTAATCCTAAAAGAAAGTAAGTACTTAAATTAGAATATCTAACTGTTTGAGTAAAAGATGGCCCGAAATTATTAAATTGATAGTTAAAGGAATTAAATATATCATTTGCTTTAAACCAAACAACGCCATATTTTTTCAAAATCTTTTTTCTTATTTCTGAACTTACAGCCCAGGTAAGATTTTTGTTGCTTATGCCGCCTATCACATTTACAAATGGAAATATTCCAACTTCGAAGTTTGCTAAATTAATTGAATACTTATCACTATAGCTAAAATTGACTGACGATTGTACCGAATTATTATAAATGTACCGGCTATATGCAAAAGTTAATGAAGGAGATACGATGAATTTATTTGATTTTATGCTACGTGTAGTTGATATTGTTTGAGTTAAAGTTGCACCGTTGGTTTGTTGCCTTGCCATATTAACTACATTAGGCAATTCATTATAATTAAAGTTAATGTTGTAATTGAACGAGCCAATTTTAGGAAAAGTTTTAACTACAAGCATCATTATATTGCCAGCTTTGGCATGGCCAACATTGTCAATAATAATACGTTGAACCTCATTCGGCATAATAATAGAGTTAAATCCGAAACGTGAAGTATAGTAATTTATTTCTGTAGAAAAGGAAATTTTTAATGAATCAGATTTAGAATAATTATAATTGAAACTCAAACGATGCTGGGATTCAGGTTTCAATTCAATATTACCACTAATTCTCGAAATTAAATCATATGATGTATTAATATTTGTCAGCTGGTTAATATTGGGGTAATTAGGCTTCAAATTATAAAGTAAAGAAAAATTTCTATTTGAATTTTTTCGATAATCAAACTTAAGGTTGATATCCAGATTTAGCAATCTCGGACGATTTTGGTAGTTAATGTTCCGACTAAGAGAAATTGCATTAACAATTCCATCAAATGATGTTTTATGAAAAGTTTTTTGCAGATCAAAGCCTAATTGTAAGTAATTATTAGTTAGTCTTTGTATAGTAGTAGGAATCTGCGAATTCGAACTTGTTCCAGTGTTAGACGAGTAATACAAAACATCTTTTTTATAGAATCCGTTAAACTTCATAAAGCTATCCTCATTCAGCGGTTCTGTAAACGAGCTTACTATGCTATAACCCTTTTTTTCAGCGTAGTTGCTACCATTAATTAAACTGTTATTTTGGGTTTCTGAATTGCTTGATACCTCACCTACCCCATAATGGATTAAGTCATTATCGAAAGTAGCCTGCAATAATCGTCCTGCTTTATAAAATCTTTTATTGAAAACTAAATGAGATGATATTAGTCTATTATAAGAATCCCTTTCTTTTAAAACAAGTGATTGCTTAGTTGATTGTACTGACTGTATATAATAAGATAGGCTATCAAAAAGATTATTATTAGAATAATTGAAATTTGTACTATATAATATTGAGTTCAATGAATCTAGCCTGTAATTAAGCTTTAGTTCAATATTATCAATTTTCAGAAGTTTGTTTAATGAAGAACTACGGGTTGTCGATACCTGATTTATTATTTTTTCTGTACGCTCTGACTCATAAAAAAAATCTCTGTTTTCCTGACTTACTTTACTCTGAAAATTTACATCTATCTTTTTACTTAATACATTTCTGTATGTAAAAAGTAAATATTTGTTAGTTGAATTATTTCCGCCAGCGGAAAATCCAAGCGTAGGCTCTCCTAAACTCTCTTGTATACCTATATTATTGGCACTTCCTACTAATGATATTTGTTGCTGTTTTCTATATGTATAAATATCAAAGTTATACATATGCCTCTTTTTGGTCCCTAAGCCATTCGTAATGCTTCCAAATTTCCCTTTGTTATACTTTTCCTTGATTTTCAGATTAACCTTGATTTCAGGAGACAATAGCGTCGTATTCGTAATACTATCAATATTGGTTTCTGTAACTTCAATATTATCAAGTATTAATGCCGGTATCTTATCATAAACTTTCAAGTTGTTTTTCCCAAAAAATTCGCTGCCATTAACAACTATCTCTGATACGAGCTTCCCTTTATAATATAATTGGCCATTACTGCCTTTATACAACCCTTTTTGCGCAAATATGTCATCAATCATTACCGACCTTTCAAATACTTGATCGGACATTGGAATAACAGTAGTATCTCTGTAACGTTTACGTGCTTTAACCAAAACCTCCTTTAAATTGATGGGTTTTGGCTTTATTTCAATGTCGCCTAATAGGCGAACGCCCTCCTCTTTATTAAATTTAAAATCCTTAACAGGAATGATCAGGTCATAATAGTTTATACCTGTGACCTTCAACATGCTGTTTTCATTCCAAAATTTTGATGGAATAACAAATGAGCCATCTAAGTTTGTAATAACACTAAATAAAAGATTCTTTCCTTGGTAAACTTCTAATACTGCGTTTGGAACCTTGTTCCGGGTTTCAAAATCGATAACCTTACCTGCTAAATTGGGATTTTGTTGGGCCTTACTAATAGATAATGTGATGAAAAGAAGAAAAAGTAATGTTAGAGCTTTCTTGTAATTAAAGGTTAATACTGTTACTTTTTTCACTAACTAAAAGTAGTAAAGAAAGTTGAATGTTCACAAAGATCAATTGCGATGAGATCTACCTAAATATCTCAAATTAAAATACTATCAGAATATACTTATCAACGGTTTGAAGAACTTTTTAGCACCAATCGCTTCTATTTGCTAACCCCGGGCTTCATCAGTCCTCAATTCGCCCACACCTTTCAACTTATAAAACCATATCCCGGCCACAATAGTTACGCCATAAGGCCAAAACAATACAGTAGCTCCGCTATTATCGGCAAAGCTGAAAGCGTTTAAAACCCAAAACGGGGCATAGGTAAGTACTATGCCAATGATGGTTAGCCATATTTTTACATCCTTAACATTGTTTTTACGGTGCACCAAGTAATGGCAAAGCATCCCTAAAATAAGGAGGCTCGGTACGGATAACGCCCCGCCCCACATGAGCATCAACGGTACCAGCTCGGCATCGGGAGGTGAGTTTTCTGCCCACGACATGTATAGCGATACTATTACGGGCGACAGGATAACACTGGTTAACCAAACGCTAAGCACATAAAATAGTACACTGGTTTTCATAGGCGATAAATAAGGCTAAAGTAAACACAACATACCAACGGCGTTTAAGTGTTTGGCCGAGTTTACATTGCTTGCGGCATTTATGCAATAATTAATATCTTTAAAGCTTCATTCATAACCCTGATAACTTGTTAGTAAAAACTTTCGGCAGCGCGGTTTACGGTATTGAAGCTACCACCATTACCGTGGAGGTGAACATTGCTGCCGGTACCAAATATTTCATCGTAGGCCTGCCCGATGTAGCCATTAAAGAAAGCTATTTCCGCATAGAATCGGCCCTCAAGAACTGCAACTACAAAATGCCACGCCAGCAGGTGGTGGTCAATATGGCCCCTGCCGATATCCGCAAGGAGGGTTCGGCATACGATCTTACCATTGCCACGGCCGTACTGGCTGCCAGTGGCCAGCTGCAAAGCGACGAGCTGGAAAAGTACATCATCATGGGTGAGCTATCGTTAGACGGCGGCTTGCAGCCCATTAAAGGCGCATTACCCATTGCCATCCAGGCCCGTAAAGAAGGTTTTAAAGGCTTCATCCTCCCCAAACAAAACGCCCGCGAAGCCGCCATTGTAAACGACCTGGAGGTTTACGGTATAGAGAACATTAAAGAGGTAGTCGACTTTTTTAGCGGCGACACCACGCTCGAAAGAACATTGGTTAATACCCGCGAGGAGTTTTATAACAGCCTGTGCAATTACGCCAGCGATTTTAGCGAAGTAAAAGGCCAGGAGAACATTAAGCGGGCATTGGAGATAGCCGCGGCAGGCGGACACAACGTAATATTGATCGGTCCGCCGGGAGCAGGGAAAACAATGCTGGCCAAGCGCATGCCCTCTATTATGCCACCCCTGAGTTTACAGGAATCGTTAGAAACTACCAAGATACACTCCGTTGCCGGCAAACTGGCCGCGGCCGATGCTTTGGTAACCACGCGGCCGTTCCGGTCGCCTCACCATACCATTAGCGACGTAGCTTTGGTGGGCGGTGGTGGCAACCCGCAGCCCGGCGAAATATCGCTGGCGCACAACGGCGTTTTGTTTTTAGATGAATTACCCGAGTTTAAACGCACTGTGCTGGAGGTTATGCGCCAGCCGCTGGAAGAGCGCCGGGTGACCATATCGCGTGCCCGGTTTACGGTCGACTACCCATCCAGCTTCATGCTGGTAGCCAGCATGAACCCCTGCCCTTGCGGCTATTATAATCACCCTGAGAAAGATTGCGTTTGTCCGCCGGGCGTGGTTCAAAAATACCTGAGTAAGGTATCGGGACCGCTGTTAGACCGTATAGACCTGCATGTGGAAGTTACACCGGTTAATTTTAACGAACTAACCTCCGAACGCATAGCCGAAAAGAGTGAAGCCATCCGCGACCGCGTGATCAAAGCCCGCGATATACAAATTGCCCGCTTCGGCAACGAAACCGATATGCATGCCAATGCGCAGATGACCACCAAGGTGCTACGCGAGGTTTGCAAGATCAGCGATGCAGGGCAAAACCTGCTAAAAAAAGCCATGGAAAAACTGGGTCTTTCGGCACGGGCTTATGACCGCATTTTGAAAGTTGCCCGCACCATTGCCGACCTTGCCGGCAGCCCCGATATACAGATCGAACACCTGGCCGAGGCCATCCAGTTCCGCAGTTTAGACCGCGAAGGATGGGCAGGTAATTAAATCTAATTTTTTGAACTTTTTTAACGATTATTTGCGGTTTAACAAACTTTTATAAACATCTATCTACCCAAAAATGCTCGCCGATTTATTAAAAAAAGACACCTTAAGCAATCATCAGCAATTAGAAAAAATACTGGTTGCCCGCATGAAAGCTATCCGCAGCAAGCAAGATTATATTGATCTGCTGCAACTGTTTTACAGCTACTTCGGCGGCCTGGAAAAATTAATTGACCGGTACCTTGATAAAAGCATTTTCCCTGATTATGATCAGCGCCGCAAATCGGCCTCCCTGGCACATGATATTAATATATTAGGCGGCACACTGCAAAACTTAGCTACAGGTTCAGCATTACCTGCTATCAGCAATACTTTACAGGCCATGGCAGCGCTTTATGTGATAGAGGGATCTACTCTGGGTGGCAGGTTCATTAGTAAAATGATAGCTCAACAGCTTCATTTAACCGATAACGCAGGTTTATCATTTTTTAACAGTTACGGCGATAATACCGAAACCATGTGGAATATCTTTAAAGAGGCCTTAGATAAACAAGGTACCTCTTCACAGGAAAATGAAGAAGTTGTTACCACCGCCAACTATACTTTTGCACGGTTTAAAGACTGGGCCCAACGTACTTTGGCTTAACTTTTAACGCCCGCTTTTGATTAAATTAGTTAATAATTTTATAAATAATTAAAATTCAAACTCAAAATATATTGTAAGTTTGTATTACACATAATACCCTATGGATAACACTTATGCAAAGAAGATCGTCATTTTTGATGATGACGAAGATATCTTGTCTATTTGCGCATATATTTTAGAGGAACAAGGCTGGGAAGTACACACTTTTACAGACTGCAATAATATCACTGAAAAAGTATCACCAATAATGCCTGTAGTTATTTTAATGGATAACTGGATACCCGATGTTGGCGGTATAGTGGCTACGCAAACACTTAAAAAAGACGAAAATTTAAAAAGTATACCGGTAGTTTACTTTTCGGCTAATAGCGATATACAGTTACTGGCCGATCAGGCCGGCGCCGAAACTTACTTGGCCAAACCTTTTGACCTGGAAGAACTGGAGAAGACCATTAATGATGTATTGCAAAGAGCATAGCATCTTTCAAACCCTACAAAAAGCCTTCAGGAATAATTCGGGAGGCTTTTTGCTTTTAGGCAATTTGTACAAGGCCAACGCATTACTTATCTTAGCTTTGCCCCTAACACGGTTCATTCAGTTTTAACCATGCCCAACCAACCCTTTAAGCCAGAACACTCCAATAGTTTTATAAAACTCTGGCGAAGCTTTGGTTATGCTTTTAAGGGAATTAGGTATGCTACGGCCACACAATTAAACTTCAGGGTGCATTTAGTGGCTACTATTACAGCCGTTTTTATGGGTCTGTGGCTTAAAATTTCGATGGATGAATGGCGTTGGATCATGCTGTGCATTACCCTGGTACTGGTAGTAGAACTTTTGAATACCGCTATAGAAATGCTGACCGACCTCGCCTCGCCGGGATATGACGCAAAAGCCGGTCATGTAAAAGATGTAGCTGCCGGTGCGGTGATTATTACCGCGCTGTTTGCTTTAATAACCGGCGTTATCATCTTTTTGCCCAAAATAGTAACCCTGCTAACACATGCTGCATAAAACCCGTGGTATTGTTTTGAAGCTAACTGATTACGGCGACACCAGCGTAATAGTGCAGGTTTTTACCGAAAAGTTTGGACTGCAATCATACATCATCAACGGGGCAAAAAAGCCAAGAGCAAAAATTGGCCGTAACATGGTGCAACCACTGCATTTGTTAGACCTGGTGGTATATCACAAAAATACAGGAGCTGTACAGCGTATTAAAGAATTAAAGAACGTGCCTTTGTTGGCGCACATCCCTTACGACGTTGTTAAAAGCAGTATAGCCTTATTTTTAAATGAAGTGCTCTATAAAGCCATTAAACAGCAAACGGCCGACGAGCGTTTATTTGATTATGTTTTTAATAGCGTTGAACTTCTGGATAACCTTAAAGAGGGATTGGCTAATTTTCATTTGATATTTTTACTGGGTTTAACACGCTACCTGGGCTTTTATCCCGGCATGGCAACTACCGCCGACGCCGATTACTTCGATATGCACAACGGAGTATTTGTCCGTTACAAACCCGAGAGTAGCTTGTACCTGTCACCGCCACACACCCAAATCTTCAGAAACTTGCTCAGTTGTGGTTTTGACGATCTTGTAGCTATCAGGATCAGCAATGAGGAGCGCCGCTACCTCATTAACCACCTGCTTGAATATTTCGCGTTGCACATTGAAAGCTTCGGCTATATCCGTTCGCACGAAGTGTTGGAGGAAGTGCTGGGCTAATCTTCTTCCTTACCGCCGAAGATTTTTTTAAAGATACTCTTATCTTCCTTTGCGTTTTGTGTACCTATGAGATACCCATAAGGTTTAAGAGGCTCTACGTGGTCGCACACTACTTTAAACATCCCTAACAACGGTATAGCCAGCACCATGCCCGCAATACCCCAAATTGCCTCCCCTATTACAATAATTAAGATAGTGAACAGTGGATTTATATTTACCTGGTTACCTACTACCAGCGGTTCTAAAAGATAGGTTTGCGTAAACTGCACAATGGCATAGGTAACAAGCACGCCAATAACCATATCAATACTGCCGCCCTGTGCAAACGCTATTAACACGGTAATAGAGGTCCCCGTTATATTTCCGGCAAAAGGGACGATCTCCAATATACCACACAGTATGGCAAAAAATATGGCGCCCTTAATGCCTACAATGGTAAAACCTATACCATACATGATCCACAACATCACGATCATCATTCCTAAACCGCTTAAATACTGTTGGGTAACCCGGCTGGCTTTGTGCATTACCTTTTCTGCCAAAGGCATATTGGGTACCGATACTAAACGGAGTACAAAGTTTTTAAAGTGCGACCGGAAGTATAAGAACAGGAATACGTATACCAACACCAGCACGGTGTTTACAAGCAATCCTAACGTTGTGGTAAGTGTACCAATGGCCATACCGGCGGCAGCTTCCATTCCGCCCGATTGCTGTTCTTTCAAAATTTGCTGCTGCTGACGCGTAGTTATGCCAAACTGCGAACGCACGTAATCTTTCACCTGATCAAACAGCTTGCTCAACTGCTCCTGTAACTTTGAAAAATCTTTAAGCAGATCGCCTATTTGCCAGTGAAGCAGTAAAATAAGACCTACAATAAATAAGGCGAATAAAAAAAGGCTCACAATTGATGAAAATGCCCGGTTTAAACCTTTGTTTTCGAGCCAACGGCTTAACGGAACCAACAGCATGGCTAAAACCCCGCCAAAAGTAAGCGGAATAAGCACCGATGCCGAAAAATAAAGAATAGCTACAGAGAGGATAAAAAGCAGTAATAAACGAATGGCTTTGGAAAGATTCGGCATATTATTTAATTTAATAAAAAAGCAAGGCTATTAAACCCTGCTTTCACAAAACGAACAAATAACAAGTTGAAATGACGTTAATCATACCTGCTTGCCAGCACGCATATACTTATATGCCCGATCCGGGTCCTTTATCCATATTACCCTCATCTAACACCATACGGCGTACATAATCAATACTCGATTCAGGTAACTCAGGCCCCGAAGTTTGAACCGCAGTACCATCGGGGCGCAATTCCAAATCGGCGTTTATATTATTATCGATGCGTAAATGCAAGATGTCGCCTTCACGCTCAACATGGCAGGTTAATTCCCTTTCCGAGTAATTGATGGTAAATTCATATTTTCCATCAGTGGTATTTTTGAAGCTGTCGGTCATAATAGTTCTTATTTAAAAAGATAACAGGCTACAACCATAAGATGTTTTATTCGCGGCAAATATGTTTAAAAACTTTAAGTAGATGCATTTCAGGCACTTTTGATTTTTTTTGAAAAATATTTTGACAAAATAAAAAAAGACCCTATGTTTGCAGTCCCAAAACAAGGGAACGCAGCCTGATTGTTTGACATAAGGCCTGACAACATATACGAGTTGAAAAACTCAAACCCTGCTAAAGCAATTTAGCGAACCAAGGGAGCTTAGCTCAGCTGGTTCAGAGCATCTGCCTTACAAGCAGAGGGTCACTGGTTCGAACCCAGTAGCTCCCACTACATAAACCCTTCAGATTCACTTCTGAGGGGTTTTTTGTTTGCGGTGGGTTTAGAAAGACCATCTCAAGTTGCTTTTCTTGCGCTATAATTATTGATTTTTCTTTAATGGATTGATTAGACTATTCCAGATATGGTTTAAACGACATATCTGAGACCAAAGTTGTAACTTCGGCCTTTATTATAAGCCTCAATGCTTTTTAACTCTATAGCTTTTGCGATATTTTTACCAATTGTCTTCCTTTTGTACTGGCTCAATAAAAGCCGCCTGAGTATACAAAACATTATTCTTCTAGTAGCAAGTTACGTATTTTATAGTTGGTGGGATTCTCGATTTCTACTTCTGCTTATCTTTTCTACTGCGCTTGATTTTTTCTCAGGCCTAAAAATTTATCAGTCGAAGACTCATAAAAGTAAGAAAGCTTGGTTATACATCAGTGTGATAATTAACTTAAGCTTTTTAGCCACTTTCAAATATTTCAATTTTTTTGCATTGTCTTTAGAGACGGCGCTCTCCTCAGCCGGTGTACATATAAATGCATGGACGCTAGAGATTGTGTTACCAGTTGGTATTTCCTTTTATACTTTTCACGGTCTTTCTTATGTGTTTGATATTTATCACCAAAGGGCACGGCCAACATCTAACTTTATCAATTATTCTTTATTCGTTAGTTTCTTCCCGCTCTTAGTTGCCGGACCTATTGAGCGGGCCACACATTTGTTACCACAAATTGAAGTGGGACGTAAATTCGATTATCGTAAAGTAACTGATGGCCTGCGACAGATTTTGTGGGGCCTATTCAAGAAAGTAGTTATTGCTGATCAATGTGCGTCAATCGTTAATACAATATTCAACAATCCTGCTGGATACCACGGAAGCACCTTACTATTTGGCGCTATTCTTTTCAGTTTCCAAATATATTGTGATTTCTCGGGATATTCCGATATTGCTTTGGGAACTGCCCGGTTATTCGGCATCGAACTTGTTCGTAATTTCTCTTATCCATACTTTTCAAGAAGTATTGCCGAATTTTGGAGGCGCTGGCATATATCATTATCTAGTTGGTTTCGCGATTATGTTTATATACCTATGGGAGGTAGCCGTGGAAGCAAATGGCAAAAGGTTCGTAATACGTTGGCAATGTTTCTTATAAGTGGTTTTTGGCATGGTGCTAATTGGACATTTTTGGCATGGGGACTTTTCAACGGAATACTATTTCTTCCATTGTTACTTACTGGCCAAAACAGGAAGCATACAACTATAGTTGCCGAAGGTAGCAGATTGCCTTCTTTGACAGAAGGTGCGCAAATGATCGGAACTTTCTTGCTCATAACGATCGGATGGATCTTCTTTAGAGCTAACAGCATTGCACAAGCTATAACTTATATTACACGTATATTTTCGGTATCTCTATTTACTCAGCCGGAACTTTTTAGCAACATGCTGTTCAAATTTATTGTACTGCTGATATTCATAGAATGGATACAGCGACGTAAACTACACGGACTGGCTATAGACAGATTGAGATTTCAAGTGGTGAGGTGGGCTATCTACATATTATTAATTTACTTTATATGTTACTTTGCCGGAGCAAAGCAAGGTTTTATTTATTTTCAATTTTAGTTTAAAGTATGTCTTTAAATCACTTTCTAAAACGGTTGCTGATCTTTAGCCTGATCGCATTTCCACTGGTATCGGCACAAAGCCTTCTTTCTTATTATACCCATGGATATGAAAAAGAGGTTAACGGCCGAGAAGTATATGTTTCTCTAAAGAAAAGTAAGATTAGAAAAAAAGTGAGGGTTTTGATAATTGGCGATAGTGTAGGCAAACAGCTTTATGACAATGACACTTATAACGATGACATTTTTTCTTTGACTACTAACCAAGCGATCTCAATGGCTGGTCAATATATTCTGGTAAAAAATTTCATAGAACGCAATATTGATCAGTTACCAAAGACTATCATCTTAATAATCACGCCAGGGTCTTTTGGTAATAATCTTGATCAGGTTTTCACATTCCAATATTTTTTAAAACCTTTTTATAAGAAGAACTATATAATTAATTACAATCAAGCCACTTTATCGCAAATTCATAAGGTGCCTTTCTACTACCTTAGCCAGCTTCCATGTATTTTAAACACCAACTGGTCACCGGAATATCCGAAAAATAATGGTCAACATGCTTATAAATTACTGTCACCAATCTCAAATGATTATCTTTTTAAAATCAAAGAATTATGTGCTCGATATTCTATAGTATTGGATATCAAATGCCCTCCCATAAAAAAAGCTAACACAAAAGAGATACAGAATTACAAACGGGCATTGTTTGAATTTAGGAAAGTAGGACTTGAAGCTCAAATGAAAATATATTTTAACGGTATCGTTTTCAAGCCCGATAGTTTATATCAGGACCCTATTCACTTTAAAAAACAATTTATACCTAAAGATTACTTAAACTTGTTATGATGGATGGTTTCATGTCAATATGCAACTTATAAGAATACAAGTTAGAATTTATACACACTCATTTCATCCAAAACTTATATCTCTCCCTATAAAGGGGAAGTCTTAACTTTCTTGGATGTCCTAAGTTTACCTGTCCAATAATTGAACGAAGTTTGTACTATTCTATATAAAACAGCAATCAAAGACCTTTTTGGAATTTGGATGTTAGATTAAATTAGAATAGGAGGAAACTGCATTGCTACGAATTCAGTTTAAATTTGCATTACAGTTCATTAAATTATTAACAAAGTTGCTCTGTTTGCATATAGTCTGCACAGACATCTATATTTAACTTAAAAGGTTTATAGTTGAGTCCATTCGAAAGAATGACTTACAGCTTATACAATCGGTAATCATCGTGAAAGTACGCCTGAATATATTTAACGATAGAATACTAACCGCGCTATTTATTAATATATGCAGATAAAATGTTATCCCGGCTACTCGCATAACCGGGATAACATTTGCTATTACAAGTCTATACAGCAAACATTCCTTAAAATACTATTGAACGCTTAGTTTTTTAATGGACTAACCCGATACAATCCACCGCCGTGCTGAGCTATTTCGCGGCTGAACCTTCCATTGAAGGTGCCTAAATCTTTACTTGTCCACAGGTCGCGCACCTTGGCTTTGCCTTTTATGCCAATGGCACTCAGGTCAACGCTCACCTCTGCTTTATCGGCGAGCTGAATAACGCCCTTATCTACAAGCACACCAAAAACCACAGAACCCTTGGCTTGGGTTACCATGCCGGTGGTAGAAAAAGTGTCGTAACCTTCGGGCAAATCATAAATTATCGTAGACTCGGCGTAAGTGCCAATACCGTCAGCCTGTTTACCGTCTATTAAAAGCGGACGGTTATCACTGGTTTTGTTAACCCTGACTTCGCCCCGGCCGGCATTGGCTGTAATCCATTTCATTTCCGTTAGCTTCAGGGTTCCTTTTGGGCCCTTTATTTCGGGGTTTAGCCAAGCAGCCTGATCTCCGTTAATACCATTACCTCCATCTTTTACAAATAAGATGAGCCGTTTTGCATTTTTTATAGATACCTCCACTTTCTGCGAGCTGCCTTCACCTGCAATTACCGGGCTTATGTAATCGGCATTGCTAAAATCAATGTTGTCTCCTTTACTTTGTGCATTGAATAATGCTACATATTTATCCTTACTTCCGGGTACATCTGCCGTCCACACAACCAGGTTTTTATCACGGTATACCTGCCTGTTATTCGTGCTTAGCTGGTTAACTTTCAGTACTTCGGCATTAGTTAACATAGCTTTGGTAAAGGCATCGAGCTTGGTCATGTCACCTCCGAAAATGAGAGGTGAACGGCCAATAGACCACAAGCTCATCAGCGTGTATTGCTCATCTTTAGTAAACTTGGTAGCCTGATTAAAATTGATGATCCCTATGGGCAGCATATCAGCATCAGGAAAATGTCCGTTCCCACGGTAAGGTGTCCAGGCATTCAATCGTTCAAACATTGCCTGTAGCAAGCCCCATCTGTCCCAAAAATCATCGGTAATGCGCCACATATTTGCATGCCAGCTTACATGCTGACCTGCCGAAACCGGTGTAGCCCCCGGCGATAAGCTTAAAACTATAGAACGGCCGGTTTTATCAATAGCCTGACGGATAGCCTCAATTTCTGCCTGCTGTATCTTATCATAAGGACGCGAAATATCATCTACTTTGATAAAGTCTACACCCCAGTCGGCATACATTTTTATAATTGATTGGTAGTAAGCGGCACCATCTGGTTTAGTGGCATCCACCCCATACATATCAGGGTTCCATGGGCATTTTGAATTGACAAGGGCCACATCTTGTGCTTTAGATTGTGTGCCATAAACCGGAAGGTTCTTTTGAACAGCCTGGCGTGGAATTCCGCGCATAATGTGAATACCAAATTTAAGGCCCTTAGCATGTACATAATCTGCAAGTGGCTTAAACCCCTTGCCGTTGGCGGCAGAAGGAAACTTTTTAAGCCCCGGTGTTAAACGACCGTATTCATCCATCGTAAGCACTGCGTTGGGGTCATATGAGTGCCCTTTAGACTCGGGCTCATACCACTGAATGTCAACCGTCAGGTATTTGTAGCCGCTCGGCAGTAAGTTAACCGCCATAGCATCGGCTTGTTCTTTAATTTGCTGTTCGGTTACTGTGGTACCAAATACGTCCCAACTGTTCCAGCCTAAAACCGGCTTAGAGGCAAGTTTCCAATAACCAGGCTCAGTTTGTGCTTTCACCTGGCCAGCACCTAACACGATAGCAACAACTAAAAAAGTAAGTTTTTTGAAGTTCAATTTCATTTGCATCAATTATATATTCAAATCTGGTTTTTATAGGTTTCTAGGTAGTTAACCTGGATGTTGCAAGTTTACGTTATATACCTTAAGTATTACTATCACCTTAGCTTTGCACCAGGCACTTTATCTAATAAGATGTTTATAACCACAAAACTATCTTTCTCTAAAAAATTATCACTGCTATTAGAAACGCCGAATGCCTAAAGAACGACAATATACCGATCTGTTTATTTGAACACCAGGAATCTACCGATAGCCAACACATCCATTTCTGTATTATTAAAACAGCGAATAGCATCCTGTGGAGAGCAAACCACGGGTTCATTCATCACGTTGAAAGAGGTATTGATAAGCACGGGGCGCCCTGTAAGATCATAAAAAGCTTTAATTACCCGGTAAAAATCGGGATGCTGCTCCTCGTTGACCGTTTGTACCCGGGCAGATCCATCTACGTGAATAACCGCAGGCAACAACGCGTTTACTTTTTCTTTTGCCTGAAATGTAAACAGCATGTAAGGGCTTACTGCCGCATCTTCAAAATAATCGTCCGCAAACTCCTGTAGTATTGCCGGTGCAAATGGGCGAAAGCTTTCCCGCAGCTTTATTTTTTGATTTAATACGGTTTGCATTTCCCCAATGCGCGGATCGGCCAAAATACTGCGGCTGCCTAAGGCCCGGGGGCCAAATTCGGCCCTACCATTAAAGTAGCCTACCACTTTACCATTAGCCAGGCACTGTGCTAATTGTCTATAGAAATCATCAGCCGTTAGTGAATCACAAGAATATCCTTCGTTGGCCAAAGCATGCTGTATTTGCTGTGTACCATAGCACGGACCTAATAACGACTGCTGCATCTTATCTTTACCCGGCACAATTGACCTTTCTTGAGCCAAATATTCGTAATACACACTAAAAGCTGCACCAAGCGCACCACCGGCATCGCCGGCTGCGGGCTGAACCCAAACGTTTTTAAAGCCCGATTGCTTGCGTATAGCTGCGTTACAGACACAATTTAAAGCCACACCACCGGCCAGGCATAAACTATCTATACCATATTCCTGGTGAAGATGCCTGGTGATTTTCACCATCACCTCCTCTATAACCTGCTGAATGGAACTGGCTATGTTTTGATGAAAAGCCTCTACTTCTTCTTGGGGCAACCGGGGCTTTGCGCCAAATAGCTTACTGAACCGATGATTGGTCATGGTTAAGCCCGTACCGTAATTGAAGTAGTCCATATTCAGCCAGAAAGATCCATCGGGCTGCACTTTTAGCAAATGCTCGTAAATGAGATTGACATATAAGGGCTTACCGTATGGCGCAAGCCCCATTACCTTATACTCGTCAGAATTTACTTTGAAGCCAAGGTAATAGGTAAAAGCCGAATATAACAGACCTAAAGAATGCGGGAACCTAATTTCCTTTTCAAGCTTTATGTGATTTTCTTTGCCTGTAGAAACGGTTGTTGTTGCCCACTCACCTACACCGTCTACAGTTAATATGACAGCTTCGTTAAACGGTGATGGAAAAAATGCAGACACTGCATGTGCATGATGATGGTCGGTAAATAGAATTGGATTCGAACGCTTCCATTCGGGGTCTATACCATTTAGCTTTTTACTTATTTTGCTTTTAAGAAAGAGCTTGTCTTTTAACCACAAGGGCATTGCTTTTAAAAACGACCCCATGCCACGGGGTACAAAGCTGATATAGGTTTCCAGTAAGCGTTCAAATTTGAGGAACGGCTTTTCGTAAAACACCACGTACTGTACATCGGTCAATTTTATTTGGGCGTGCTGCAGGCAAAACTTAACGGCTTGTTCGGGGAACGAATCATCGTTTTTTTTGCGGGTAAAACGCTCTTCCTGTGCGGCGGCAATCAGCTCATCGTTCAAGAGCAGGCAGGCAGCGCTATCATGATAAAAAGCCGAGATCCCTAATATATACATAACCTTATGTAAGCTATTTAGAACAGGCTGTAAATGAAGGGAGCCAGTGCCGAGCCCTGAGCCAGTACCATGAGTAAGCTAAGCGCTATGAGGATAATAAACAGCGGCCACAGCCAATATTTTTTACGCTGCTTTAGAAACAAAAAAAATTCAAGTAGTGTACTCATGGTTTAGTATTTAAAATTGCCGCTCCATTGAACTATTTGTTTCTACCGGTGCCTGCTCCCAGTAAGACGATTGTGGCTTTTGAGGCTTTAGTTTAAGGGCGTCTTTGCCAAGCAAACGCATTATTAACCCAATGGGGGTAATAATTAAAAAGTAGATCAAAAAAAGCAGTATATAAGTGTTAACAGTCCCTAGTACCAACCCAACATTATCCCAAAACCATTTTACGGGGGCCAAAGCTTTTGGGTGCACCAGCGTTAGGGCAAGCAAGATCACCGCTACTGCACCTAATTCAGGTACAAGCCTGTGCCTGTATGCTGTATAAACAGTTATCAATAAGAAAGCAAAGCCCAGTATAAAACCGAACTTGCGAAGTTCGCTTACTTTACTTTCCATTGTTATCTGATGTATGCTGATAGATTGATGCGGCTTCATCGGCATTTAACCGGTGATAATAAGCGGCGATCTGTTGATTCAAGCTGGAATTTAAAGGCTCGTTCTTGAGTTGCTGCTTCAGGTTAATAAGCTGATTAATTTGTGCTTCAATTTCATCCAGTTGTGCAGCGGGGATGTCGTAACTGCGCATTAATGCTAAATAAGTCAGTGCCTTTTCGGGTTCATCTACCTTTAAACACAGCAAATAATTGTTTTGCGCATTTTTTAGGGATGGTTGGAGTTGATAGGCTTTTGCGAAATACAGGAATGCTTCCGGCTTATTACCCAGTTCAAAATTGAGTCGACCGGCATAAATGTAATAATTAACGTTATCAGGATTTTCGAGCAACATGGCTTCAGTGGCTTTGAGGGCACCAGTTTTGTTGTTGCTTTTCAGATCATATTTAAACAACTGATCCACGGCATCGGCCCAGGTAATACGATCTACTGATAGTGCGCCTGCTATTTTTTCTTCTTCGGTGTCTCCCCGTTTAAAGTTATTAGGTATAGGTGTGTTAAAAGGCCAGCCAACTTTAAGCATCATAATTTGGTATGCACCATAAAGGGAGTCTACGCGGGTAACAGGCATTTGCTTTAGAAGTAGTTTGAACGACATTTCATTTTCAGGCTTTGGCCTGATAATCTTGCTGCTATGCATGGCCTGATAAAATGCCTCGCTCATAAGCGCGTACCCGTAAATATTAGGGTGTACATGCTCCAATAAGGTTTCGCTACCTAAAATGCCGTGAGGCGAATGCTCCTCAAAAATCTTGCGAGTATTGGCTATGTAAACACCCGGATATTGACGGCCTAATTGTTCAATAATAGCATTGAGTTTGCCTGGCGCTCTAAACCGTAACAGGTCATAATCGCTTGCTTTTTTGAATGATGTTTTTGCTAACGGATAGTTGCCAGTGCCGTAAACATTGCTTGCGGCTTGGTAAGCCGTATTAGCCGACAATTGTCCTGCACCGCTGATAAAAGGCTTTAAATCCTTTTCGTTACTCACCAGGTTGCTGATCAAAAGCGGTATTTTCTTGTCTGAATACAACTGACATAGCTCATCCATATTTTGCCTGAACTGATCGATACCCTTATGGTATTCTACAGATCCATACTTGATTTCCTGGGTGGCCGCCATGCGTTTCATAAGATTCTCCCGCGTATCGGTAGGTTTATTCCCCAGCTGCTGAATGTTATAAATTAGCCTGGTTAATGCCTGCACCAGTTTTAATTCGCGTAGTTTCAATACGGTTTGTACCCAAAACCGGCTGCCACTAATTCCGCTGGTAGAACCTATGCCCAATGCACCATAATATTCGTTGTGACCTGTATATACCAGTACAGCATCAGGTTTAAAGTTAATGACCTGCTTTCCAAAATCGAGCACGGTATAAGAATTTACAGCCGTTAACGAAACGTTGATGATCTCAAACTTTCGTTCAGGAAAAGTATGCATCAACCGGTATTGTAACCAGCGGTGAAATGAACCGTTGTGCATATAAGGGTAACCGGCCGTTGTTGATTCGCCCAAAACAAACACCCTGAAAGTATTCGGCTCTTTTTGAATCTTAAATCTTTCGTGATTACCCTTGGTCGCATTTATTGGATTGGAAAAAAACTTGGCTGAGGCATCGGGGTTCATTACCCAGCTGGTTTGGTCGTCGGGGTCTTTTACAAACAACGCCGTATTGTAGCCATAGTTACACAGCCTCAATACCGCTTCTATAACAAGCAGCAGCACAACAGGCAAAGCCATTGCTATGAATTTGAATGCTGTTTGCCTGCGCTTGTTCAAGGTTGTTATATGTCGTTAATATATGCTATTGGCCACTACCTGTCTTCACCTCAGGAAACCAAACCATCATTTCGCCTTTGCCGCGGTTTGCCCACGAGTAGTATGGAATAAACGTTGCGTTGCCTGTTTTTATGGCTGCGCTGGCACTGTCTTTTTTCAAGGCGGCACCATTTAAAACCATTACGCCATGAAGTAAATCGGGCTTGTATGCCGGGACCCATGCAGTTTTTGATGACAGTTCAATATTGCTTACCCGGCCATTATTGTCGGCCCATTCGGCACAATACACAATGGGCCCACGTTGCAGTGCTACTTTGCCTTTGTCATCTTTTAATTTTTGACTGGCTGCTATTTGCTGCACTTCCATGGGCAGGTTCAACGTTACCTCATCTTGAGGCAACCAGCTACGAGTAATAACCGCATACCCATTTCTTAGCGTGTATTTTACAGGCTTACCATTTAGAGTTATCCTATAAGAAGGCGCTTTTGTATTAGCAAAATGATACAGATCGGATGGTATGGCTTGATCCTGTGCCCATCCCGGGATGCGGAACCTTAGCGTAAACTGTTGTTTGCTTTTTGGCTGGATGTTAAATTTGAGTGCACCGTTCCATGGATAGCTATTTTGCTGAACAATGGTTACCGGTTTACCATCAATCGTTAAAGCGGCGCTGCCATTGATGTATAAATTAATATAAGTATCGGTACCACGCTGTGCATATACATAACCCGGCAACGAGGGTAAGAACCGCGCCATATTGGTGGGGCAGCAAGAGCACTCAAACCACCCCGAGCGCTGGGGCTCTAATTCTTTATGGGTAAAGCCATTGGTTATCTGCAAGGCATTGGTGTAAAAGAAGGACTTACCATCCAAACCCACCCCAGATATTAACCCGTTGTACAATACCTTCTCTAACAAGTCAATATATTTTGACTCGCCATGTAGCAGGAACATGCGCTGGTTCCAGTAAACGTTGCCAATGGCCGCGCAGGTTTCGTTATAGGCTGTGGCATTTGGCAAGTCATAATTGTCGCCAAAGCGTTCGCCGTTAGGGATGGCACCAATACCGCCTTGCACATATATCTTTTTGCTTACCATATTGCTCCATATCTGGTCAATGGCGGCCAGGTACTCCTTGTCGCCGGTAAGTGCGGCAACATCGGCCATGCCCGAGTACAGGTACATTGCGCGTACGGCATGTCCTTCGGCTTCGTCCTGGGCTGTAACAGGTATGTCGTCCTGCCAGTACTTGCCATTTTTCCATACGTCGGTGCTGGCTTTATCGTATTTGCGCTTGCCGCGTTCGTCAATAAAAAACTTAGCCAGTTGCAGATAATCCTGTTTGCCCGTAATGCGGTAAAGGCGCACCAACCCCATCTCCACAATTTCGTGACCGGGCGCCACACCACGTTTACCGGGGCCAAAGGTGGCAAGCAGCAAGTTGGCATTTTTAAGAGCAATGTTTAAAAAATTACGTTTGCCAGTAGCCTGAAAATGCGCTGCTGCCGCCTCAAACATATGCCCCGAATTGTAAAGTTCATGGCTCAGTTCATTTTCTTTAACCCAACGTTCTGGTCCGGCCCATGCCTGCGGGTGCAGCGGATCAATAGTGCGCGCAGTGTACAAGTAACCATCGGGTTCCTGTGCGTTTCCTACAATGTTTATCATTGAGTCTACATATTTGTCCAGCTTGGCATCATTACTTAGCGCCAGTGAGTAAGAGGCCCCTTCAATGGTCTTATAAATATCGGTGTCATCGAATGGGAAGGTGGTGCAAAACTTACCGCTTCGGGCTGCCGCCATTTGAAAGTTTTTTACCCTCCCGGTATTTTCGCAACGCGAAAACGATGCTGGTATGGTTACCGTAGCATTGGTTCGTATTCGTGGTAGCCAAAATTTATCGGTAAGCTTTACACTCGTGAATGATACCGGCTTAATAGGGTAATCTTTTTGCTGGGCAAAGCTTAACGTAGCGCTGCACAACAAAACTACCATTATGCAATTACCCCATGAACGATGAGTTGGTTTTTTCAGGATCATAGTTTTACAACTTGTTGTTTGCCCTTGTAAGTAATTACTTTAGCGGCCTTGCTTAATTGGTTACCCGCACCGTTTTTAGTTTTCACCAATACGAGGTTGAATTTACGGCCTCCTATCATACCTTTAAAGCTACCTTTTTTATCCAATATAGTTAAACTGCGTTGAGCATCATCCCACTTAAAGGTAGTTTCGGTGTAAGCGCCTTTTTCGTAATTGTAATTATCGCCTTCATCTTCGTAAAGGGTAAATTCGCCATTTGCACCTGCATAAATGCGTATTTCCAAGTTATCCCATTTCTTTTCGGCAGCATACTGCACCTCAGGACCCCATGGAATTATAGATCCTGCTTTTACATACAATGGTACAATTTCTATAGGCGTTTCCTGATTGATGCTTTTACCACCCTCATATTTTTCACCCGTCCAGAAATTAAACCAGGTAGCGCCGGCCGGCAAATAAACCGATTGGGTTTTGGATCCTTTTTCTGTTACCGGCGAAACCAGGAACGATGGGCCAAACATAAATTCGGTGTTGTTTTCATATCCTTGCTTATCGGCGCCAAATGAAGAATACAACGAGCGGATGATAGAACCAGCATTATGAGTTACATTCCATGCTGTTGAATACAGGTAAGGCAGCAAATGGTAACGCATATTAATAAACTTTTCCTGTACATCAAATGCCCAATCGCCGCGGGTACCGAACTGGTAGATCTCACGTGGAATATCGGTACCGTGTGAGCGCATCATTGGAGTAAAGGTTGCAAACTGCATCCAGCGTACGTATAGCTCCTGAAAGTCGGGATTTTTAGCGCCGCCGCCCTTAACAAAGCTGCCTGCAAAAAATCCGCCTATATCGGCATTCCAATAAGGCAAGCCGGTAAGCGAAAAGTTAACCGCCGCAGGTATTTGCCTCTTAAAGGTAGGCCAGTTAGAAGATACATCGCCGCTCCAGGTATTAGCGCTGTAGCGCTGCTGACCGGCAAATGCCGAACGGGTGAGTAAAATAACACGCTTGGCCGAAGAAGTAGCACGTTGATGGTCATACACACCCTTGGTATGCATTAGCGGGAAGGCATTATGTACGCTGCGATAAGTGCCTAAAAAGGTAGGCTGGTCATAATCTCTTTCCTTGATATTAATATGATCGGGCTCAGTTGAATCGAGCCACCAGGCATCAATGCCTAAAGAAAATACACCTTTGTTTAAATAGCTCCAGTAAATATCCCTGGCTTGCGGGTTATAAACATCATACGGCTTTGTGTTGGCATTAGGTGGCCAGGTATCAAAGTTAATAAGCATGTTTTTGCTTTTAAACTCCTGGTATTGCTTGGTTTGAGGTGCAAAACCAGGCCATGACACAATAAACAAGTGGGCCTTTAAATTATGCACACTATCTACCATGTTTTGAGGCCTTGGAAAAGTGGTTGAGTCGAAACTCATGGCGTTCCAGTTATTATCCTTTCCCCAATATTGCCAGTCTTGTACAATACCATCAAGCGGTATTTTAAGCGCCCTGTACTTTTTAACCACATCCATTAACTCAAACTGGGTTTTGTAACGCTCGCGCGACTGGCTGAAACCATATACCCACATCGGCATCATAGGTGCCTGGCCGGTAAGATCGCGCATTTGCGCAACTACCCCATCGGCACTTCCACCATACATGAAGTAATAATCGAGACAGGTGCCTACTTCCGAATCAAAAGATGTTTCCTGTACATTATCGCTAAATGTAGTGGGTGAGTAATTATCCCAAAAAATACCGTATCCTTTAACCGACTGAAAGAAAGGAATACATACGCGGGTGTTTTCCTGCTTTAGGTATACTTTTTGGCCACGCTGGTTAAGCTTGCCGTTTTGTTGTTGCCCCAAGCCGTATATCACTTCATCCTTATTGAGCAAAAATGCTTGCCTTACTGCATAAGTTGCGTTATCGGCATCTTTAATCGGGGTAAACTGCGCCCCGTAATCCTTTTCGGTAAATAGCGGTGATGCGCTTAGATCTGCAAAGGCAACTTTTCCTGTAGAAAGGTTTAACTGCACCACCGATAATTCACTTTTTAAGGTAACTATGTTATTTTGCTCGCTAACGGTCAATGGTACTTGCTGCGGCAATTTAATTACCGATAAGCTTTCCCTTTTTACAGCAACCCCTTCCGGTGATTTTAATACCCGTACAATACGAGGCGAATAAAACTGCACCTCCACGTTCATAGATTGAATAGTGGCCTTTACACCTAAAGATGTACGCTGGTATGATTGAGCAAACGCCTGCAGGCTGAATAAGAAGAAGGTGCCTAACAATAGGCGATGCTTTAGATACATATGTATATTATTTAAATCAACCGGTAAACTACTTTACCGGTTGATTGATGGTTAGATGTTCAGCTATATTTAATAACCTGTATTCTGTTTTATATTAGGGTTTTTGGCAATTTCGGCCCGCGGTATAGCTAACAGCGTACGGTAATCGCCGTTAGGGCTGTGCGACAACCAAGATTTTTTGGTAAACACCCCAAACCTGATCATATCTTGCCGACGGCGGCCCTCAGTATTGAACTCCCAACCCAGTTCATCCAAAAAGCGACCATACTGAATATCGGCTCCGCCTTCGGTTGTAGAGGTGAGGTGGTTGCGTAAACCATAATTGTAAACACTGCCTTGCTGTAATTGGGCGCCGGTAACCGTGGCCTTAGCCGGATTGTTGGCAAACGACCGCTGCCTTACTTGCGTAACGATAGTTGCTGCGCCGGTGGCATCACCTGTACGCAATAAGCATTCGGCCTTCATCATCAGTATATCGGCGTAGCGTAGCATCGGAAAATCGTTGCTCATGCCTACCAATGCACCGGTTTGAAACTCATACTTACCCAAGCGGTAACCATGCACCTCGTCGGATTGATCGACACCTGGAAGCTCGTTGATGTAAATCAGTGGCTTGCCGTTGCTTGCACCTATGGTACCCACCAATATACCACCGGCGGCAGTATATTGTTGCCCCTGAACATAGTTTTCTTTCAGGCGGGTATCTTCCGTATCAAACGTACTGATGAATTGCGGTATGGCACAAATACCTCCCCATGGCGAATTTTTAAAGTTATAAGTGGCCTGATTTTCGGGCTGCAGGGTTTCCATGTGCAGGGTGAAAGCATCGGCATCATTGGGTGTAAACTTATCGTCGAAAGGTATTGCAAATATGATTTCTTTCGATCCTTCATTATTGGCTAAGAACACGCTTTTTTGGTTAGCCTCTAAACTGTATAAATTGCTGTTTATAATTTCATTACAAACCGTTATACATTGTGTATAAGCTGCGTTACCGGTGTAAACCTGTGCATTTAAATACATTTTTGCAAGTAATGCTGAGGCTGCCCAGTAGTTAAACTTTCCATAGGTTGCCACACTTTTATCTTTACTTAAATTGGGCAGGCTTTCGGTAAGCTCTTTTACTATAAAAGCATATACCTGTGCGCGGGTGCTTTGAGCCGGCAAGAAACCAGCCGGGACATCAAATTTGTCAACAATAGGTACACTTCCAAAAATATCGCAAAGCTCGTAGTAATAAGAGGCACGCAATGCTCTAAGTTCAGCTACAACAGCATCTTTACCTGTGGTTATCGGTATTAATCCCGATTGTATTTGATATAAAACCCGGTTACACGAGGTTATACCACCATATGCGTTGTTCCAGATCTGGTAAGAATTATCTTCGTCCGAAGTCCATTTATGTTCGTGCATGCGACGGTAAATACCATTATCTACCCAACCATTAGGGCGGGCCGGTATAACGGCTTCATCGCTCGATATTTCATTGGTACGAAATACAGAGTTATTGCTGCGGCCCAGCATTAAAGGCCGCCAGTAAATGTACCCAGCACCTACCAGTGCCGCCACATCTGACGTGGTTGGCGTAAACTGGCTTTGAATGAATGCAGTATAATTTTTATCATCTAACTTAGTACAGGAAGCTATTATTGTCATAAAGACAATAATTAAAAAGCTACCGGATAAAATATGTTTTGTTCTCATAACTAAATCAATTAAAGATTTACAGAAAAGCCTACGGTAAATGTGCGGGCAGTTGGATATTTATCGCGGCTGTCGTTACCAGGCGCCAAGCCACTCCAGTTCACTTCAGGGTCTATACCTTTATAGCCTGTTATGGTAAATGTGTTAAGTGTGGAAACAAATAAACGGGCACCTTTAAAATATTTGCTTTTCAAATGATCGAAGGTGTAGCCTAAAACGATATTGTCTATTTTCCAGAAAGTGCCATTCTCTACATAGTAGCTATTGAACTCTACCGGCATGTTGGCGTTAAGCACAGCTGTACCAAACACCGGATCGTAAGCCGATTTTAAGCGGTTATAATTCTGGATGCCTGTGTTTTCATAATACATGCGCTGAAAGTTGAGTATCTGGTAATCAAAAGCACCTCGCATGGTTACCGCTAAGTCTATAGCCTTGTAGCGGAAGTTATTATTCCAGCCACCGGTCATTTTAGGTATACCATTGCCCAAAACCTTTTTATCTTCAAAAGCATGGTTAAACTGGTCATATTGAACAGCCTCGCCATTACGGCCTTCATAGATCCAACGGCCGTCGGCGGTTACGCCTGTAACTTTAAAACCGTAAAAGTTACCAATATTTTCGCCTACACGTACAATGTTGGTAAATGTGGTGGCCGGCGGCCCGGTGTTGCCTGTTGTAAAATAATTGCTGGTTGCCTTGTAGAGGTCATTTGAAAGGCTTATCAATTTATTGGTATTGGTAGAAAAGTTGAAGCTGGTGGTCCACTCAAAGTTTTTGGTTTTTACAGGAACAACATTGACTAATACCTCTAAGCCCTTATTTTCCATGGTACCGACATTGGCACGCGTACTCGGGAACAAGTTGGGCGGACTTGGCACCTGGTAATCATATAACAAGCCGTTATAGCTACGTTTGTACACATCAACCGTACCGCTAACTACCCCTTTAAACATACTGAAATCTAAACCCAGGTTAGTTTCACGCTTTTCTTCCCAACGCAATGCAGGGTTAGGGTTTTGTGTAGGAATTAGTGTTTGTATCCAATTTCCGTTCGAGTAAACATTGGCACCATAACCCAGTAAGGCAACCGCCCTAAAACCGCCATTTGGCTGGTTACCGGTAACACCATATCCGGCACGTAATTTCAGATCATCAAACAAGGTCTGGTTCTTCATGAAATCTTCCTTGGTAATGCGCCATCCTACCGATACGGAAGGAAAATTACCGTAGGGTCTTTTTGCACCATATAGCTGACTGGCGCCCTCGCGTACAATACTGGCTAATAACAGGTATTTATCTTTATAATTATAAGTTAAGCGGCTAAATAAGCCAATAAGGTTATTTTCACTGTAACCACTGCTTAGTAAGTCAGCGAGTGCACGACCAGCGCCACGACCCTGCTGAATTTGGTAATAACTAAACTGATCCGTAGGAAAATCATAATTACGTTCAGAAAAACTGAATGAGTTATTATCCTGGTAACGGTAACCGCCTAATAATGTAAAGCTATGATCGCCCAACTTTTTAGAATACTGTGCAGTTAGTTCAACCAGGCGGTCAATATTTTGCAAGCTTCCTACGGCTGCATAGCCGTTTAGCTTATCACGGATGTTGGAGATATGATACTTAGATTCTGCATACCCGCCGTTAGAGGTGAATTTAGTGTAGGATGCCAGCGCATTCAAACGTAAATCGGGAATTGGATTATACGTGATAGATCCGTTAAGCCTTTGCGTAGTATTTTGGTTTAAGCCGCTACTTTCATATAAACGTCCTACGGGGTTATCATATTCAAAGTTGTTGGGTTCTTCAAAATAATGACCGTTGGCATCATACAAAGGCGAAGTTGGATTACGGATTAGCGCCTGGCGGTAAACATACCCGTTGTAACTAATACCATCGCCGGTTTGGGTGTACCGGTTGTTCTGCTGTAAAATGCCAATATTTACCTTCACCTTGTCATCAAACATCATGTGATTGATGTCGGCCCGGGCGGTAAGCGTTGAGTTATTAGACTTTTGGAAGATACCATTCAAGTACCTGTAGTTTACTGTTGCCAGGTAATTGGTTTTGCTGCTACCTCCTCTAAAGGTGAGGTTATGTACATTGGTAATAGGGAACTTGTTAGAAATCTCTTTGAGCCAATCTGTATTTGCTCCCAAATCATAAGATGCCAGGCGGGTACCGGCGGCTATTTGATCGCGGTAATCTTGTGCGGTTAGTATATCCAGTTTACGGGCAATAGCCTGTGTGCTTACCGATCCGCTATATTCAACTACATTAGTAACGCGGCCCGATGCACGTTTGGTGGTTATAATAATTACACCGTTAGTACCCCTAACGCCGTAAATGGCGGCGGCCGAACCGTCTTTTAAAACATCTATAGATTCAATATCTTCGGGAGCTACTAATTTTAAACTGCTGGGTACACCGTCAATAATAACCAAAGGGTCGGCATTGGCACCAAATAGGGTATTATTGCCGCGCAGCCTGATCTGGCTACCCGATGTTGGGTCGCCACTGGGCGTAGCTACCGTTAAACCTGCAACCTTACCCTGTATAAGCTGACCGGCATCTAACACAGGCGCCTTTACAAAGTTTTCGGCTTTAACGCTGGCTACCGAACTGGTTACGTCGCCTTTGCGCTGTTGTCCGTAGCCTATAACTACTACATCGCTTAATGACTTCAGTTCGGCTTTCATTTGCACGTTAACCTGCGTGCGGTCGGCAACTACTACTTCGAGAGTAACGTAACCTAAAGATGAAAACACCAGGGTTTGATTACCGTTAGGTATTTTGAGCGAATAACGCCCGTCTACCGATGTTTGCGTCCCCCCTTCGGCTCCTTTAATCTTAACGCTTACAGCAGGCAGCGGCTGGTTGGTTTCGTCGGTCACCAGGCCGGTTACTGTTATATCCTGCAGCACAGGTGCGTTCACATTTGCAGCGAGCACTTTACGTTGTATGATGATGATCTTTTCGTCTATTTTAAAAGTAATAGGCTGATCCTTGATACAAAGTTCTAATACATCTTTAAGCGGCATATTATTCAATACCACGTCTACCGGGTGGGTGTCTTCCAGCATTTGCCGGGTATATAAAAACTGGTAGCCAGACTGGCGCTCAATCTCCTTAAATACTTTTTCTATAGGAGCTTTCTTCATTTTCATGGTCACATTTTGGCCATTGCTTGCTAAAGAAAACTGAAGCAGCGCCGTTACCAAAAAGAGAACAATGAGTTTCATAACCAGCAGAGGTTTATAAATATACGCGCGAAGCCTATACCCGTTTAGAGCATAAAAATTCATATCTTTGAAAGTTTGGTTTATAAATTGGTTTATAATAATCAGTAGGTCAATTGCAGCCAAATTAAGGTCAGGGTGTTCTCAGCACTCTGGCTTTTTCTTTAGGTGATGGCGCAACTTTTTGGTAAAGTTTATCGCATTACAATCACCCTCCTCTCTTTAACTTTAAAGTGTAATAAGCCTGTTAGTTCTAGTTTGTGCAGAACTTCGCCCAGGTTTTTTGAACGTGGTATGGTGCCCACAAAATCTTCCTGCGTTATATTACCCTGGTAGTCGATATCGATATCGTACCAACGGGCAATTTTATTCATTACGGTATTTATTTTTTCGTGAGCAAAAGTAAAGTTCCCATTTTTCCACCCAACCACTTGTGTAGTATCAACATAAGCAACTTTTATATTTTCGCCTACCGCAGCCTGCTGGCCCGGTACAATAGTTTGGCTATTTTTACCTTTAGTTATATTAACCGAACCTTCCAGCAGGGTGGTATGCGTTTGCGCCTCATCGTTATAGCTCATCACGTTAAAATGAGTACCCAGCACTCTAACTTCGGTATTATTAAAGCTTACAATAAATGGCTTTAATTTATTTTTGGCCACTTCAAAATACGCTTCGCCGTTTAACATCACACGTCTTTGCTTACCGGCAAATGTGGCTTGGTATTTAAGACTTGAGGCTGCGTTAAGCCAAACCCGTGTACCATCGGGAAGAGTTATTTGATATTGCCCACCGCGTGGCGTGGTAATGGTATTAAAGCCCTCCTGCATAACTTTCTTTTCGTTTGAGGCAAGTGGTTTGTAAGCTAACTGGCCTTCTTTCAGCTTAACGATGCTATAATTATTTTGTACAGCCAGCCTTCCGTTGGCAGCACTGTTAAGCTCTATGGCTTGCCCGTTTGCCAGCGTTAATACCGCCTTATTCGTTCCGGGTACAATAGGTTTTCTTTTGACTACGACTTTTGGCGCCTGGCGCAATTCCGGACTATTCATGTTGAAATATACAGCCAGCCCAGCTGCAATAAGCAATACAGCGGCTGCCGATATGGTACGGAGCTTACGCGCCCACATGGTGTGGTAGTTTGAGCTATTCTTATCCTCTTCAATGCTATCAAGCTCTGATTCAATTCTGTTGAAAACAGCGTTATAATCAGCCGGATCATTTTCATGGCTGTTTTGGAAATGACGCCCGGCCTTAGCCAAAGCTTCTTTCACCTCATCTTCAGGTGCCGTATTTAACCAGTTAACAAACTGCTGGTGTTCCTGCTCTGTGAGCTGGTTAGCGGAATATTTAGCTAATAATTGGTTAAGGGCCTGATCGTCCATATGCATTAAGACGAACAAGAGAGGCTAAGGAACCCCTCAACGATAAAATATTATTTTTAATATTTTATCGGCTATAAAAGTGCAGTAAAATAAGCAAAAGAACCAGTTCGTCGAAGTGGTGAATATAGTTGCGCACGAAAGACATGCCGGCATATAACTGCTTCTTGACTACTGATTTAGAGATCCGCAACCGTTCAGCTATCTCATCTAACGATAAACCATCTTCTGTGCGGAGCTCTACGATTATTTTACGTTTTGCGGGTAGATGGTTTATGGCCTGACGGGTTAACTGTATAAAGTCGTTGCAAATGATGGCACTATCAGAGGGTAATGCACTTTCTGTTTCGGCGGTTAGCATACGTTCCATGGCCTTATGTTCCAGCTTTACACGACGTAAATGATCGGTTAACTGATTTTGGGCAGAACGATACAGATATGATTTAAAGAATTGAATATTGGGTAAATTGGAACGGTTAACCCATAATTTGACAAAAATTTCTTGAACAACCTCCTCGGTTACCGGGGTTGACTTACAAACGAAATATACATAGCGATACAGGTTATGCATGTAATGCTTGTAAAGTTCGTTGAAGGCTCTACGGTCATCATTTGCAATGCTTACTAATAAATTCCTTTCATTTAAAACTTTATCCATATGTATTGAACAAGAATTAATAAGCAATTAAAAAAATAACTTGCAACAGTTAACCGCCGGAAAATTAGTTACACAAATTTACCACGAAGGTTATTGCACCCGAAAAAAAACCCGGTTAATTTTAGGACGTTATTAAATAATTGGTGGGCTAATGTACCTACACTTTTATAAATAACAACAAATATTTTACAATATAACTTGCCTATGTGATTCCCCATCGCACAAATAAGCCCTGTTAAATATTGCTTAATGCAGGTAAATGAGGTCTTTATTATTTGAGTTATTGAAGCTTCTTATGTTCGACCACCTTTAGTAAGCAATTCTATTTAGGTATTAAAATGTTTTTGCTCCAATCCGTAGTTCAAATACGGATTTCTTTACCTGCTCAAACGTTCACAAGAAAGCCCAAAGTTTAGCAGTATCTCGATTTGAGCACTTCAATACGTTTATAAGGTGCCTCTATTGAGCTTTAGCTGGGCGCTTGATGATAGCAGACAATTCACTAATTGCTATATTTTGTGACGGTTTAAAATCGGTTTTTGCAGCGTAATACATTAAGCTATTTTTGAGCTGCCTGGCTGAAGGGCGGACATTGAGATCATGTTGGATATCCATTGTACAAAGGATAAGCTTTCCGGTTCCAACTTTAAACTCCATTAAAACGCCGAGGTTCCTGTTCTTAAAAAAGTTATCAATCACCCGTATGATTGGTGTTCTTGGGTTATTAAATCCATCTAACTGCACCGACCGGGAACGGGTAACCAAGTCCCACCATTGCCAATCGCTATAGGCGCTGGTGGGAAAATCTGCTAATGCCGGGTGCTTATTATCAATTAACAGCCCCATACTACCCGGCTGATCCGGGAAATGAACAGGACTCCAAAAAACGGGTGCAAATCTGCCGTCAATGCCTTTAACCTCGGAAGTATCCGGATTAAAAACAACAGTGTTACCTGCATTTAAGTAGCGTATAGTACTATCAATGGCGGTTGTAAAATGTACGCCCGGTATGGTAGTTTCCGGCTCGTTAGGATATACCCATACTTTCCATTGATTTGTATAATTGCTTTTTGCCAAGCTGAGAGAAATGGTAAGCTGCTGTGCTTTTGTAAAGCCAGTTAAGGGGACAGAAAGTTTACCCAGCACTTCTGCATTACCTATCGGTATCCTTTGTTTTCCTAAACTACCTTTGAACAGAATTTTGTTATCTGTAGAAGAAACCGTCCATAGCAACTCATCATTGATAGTTTTATCCGAATAATTGGCAATCTCGGCAGTCGCTTCAAATGTTTCTTTATTTACGTAAGCGGCCTTTTCAAAGCGCAATAACGGAACCACCGGGCCACAGAAACGGCGGAAGGCTTCGGGTTCAATGATTCCTTTACTATCCCAAAAAGCATTTAATATACCCACCAACGCCGTGCCTTGCCCCGGAAAATCGTGCAGATCGAGCAATTGAAATCCTCCAACACCACGGGTTTTGAGTGCCCGCTCAATTTCTTCCTTGTATAAGATGGCAGAAAGCATACCACTGGCTTTGAGGTATGGAGAAGCAAGGCCCAGCATTCCTTTTTTCTTTAGATCATTGCGTACTGCAGAAAAATTACTTGGCGTAAGCACCCCTGTATATTTAGCTATTTCAGTAAGATCAGGGTACACCGAATATTGGCCAACCTCATGAATAATGAGGGGCACGGTGGTGCCTTTTACCGCCTTGCTGTAATCTGTTTTAAAATCAGGCGTATTGGTGTTAAAAACCCCCTGGCCACGCACCCAGCCTTTATTGGTATATTGGGTAATAAAGTAATCATCGGCAGGCTCGGGTACTTTACCATGACCTTTTTGAAAACTAAATGTGGTAGTGGTATAAAGGTGTCGGTTATCTTGCTTCTTTAACTTTCTTACCAGGTTCTCCAACCAGGCAAAGTCACCTTCCAACTCATTCCCCATACTCCAGAAACAGAAGGATGGATGGTTGCCATAATTGCTTATAATTTGCTGCGCCTCGTTTTCCAGGTAACCTAGCGTTTTATGGTCTTTGCCTACGGTAAGTGCCCAAAGAGGCAGTTCTACATGCAAATAAAACCCTAACGAATCTGCTACCCTGAAAGCGGCTTCGGGCGGACACCAGGAATGAAACCGTAAATGGTTAAGCCCGTATTGCTTGGCCGTGGCAAATACCTTTAGCCATCCGGAAGTACCCATTGGCGGATGTCCTTCTAACGGGAAAATATTACACTCAAGTGTACCCCTCAAAAACAACGGACGTCCGTTGATCTGTAAACTATTGCCTTGTGCGGTAAGGCTTCTGAACCCAAAGTGCTCAATCCTGCTGGCAAGTATCTTTCCATTTGTATCGGTAAGATCAAACTCCCAACCGTATACATTTGGATGGAACTCATCCCAAGGTTTAGCTTGCGGTAGAAATACTTTAGCCTGCTGTGCAGAACCTGTTTGTAACAGCACTCTTTTTGTTTGCTTAATAAGCTTACCGTCCAGCAAAATACGGGTTTGGAGGTAGACTTTACCTTGCTCTTGCGGCTCAAGAAGGATATTTGCAACAGCTTCTTTTTTGATAAGTGATGGACTAATGAAAACCTGGGCAAAGGCAGCAACTGAATGATCATTGATTTCCATACGGCCAATAACACCGTTCCAAATAATTTGGGTTCCGTCGGTGTAAGCATGCGCAAAATCGTTGACGCTAATTTCGTAAAGCTTCCTATTGTCGATACGAAGGGTTATTGTATGATTGCCGGGCTTAATTTTACCTAAAGAAAAAGTTTGAGGGGCTATAAGACTTTCCTGCGATCCAACCATCCGTCCGTCTATCCAACAATCTGTTTTCCAAAGAACACGCTCCAGCAACAACTGCGCATCACCCATTTCGTTATTGACCTTAATGGTTTTCTGATACCAAACCGGCCCAACGTACTTAACCCGGCGTGCAAGATGCAGCATCACATTTTTCGACAGCACAGAGGTGTCTTCATGTACCGGCGATCCTATTCCGGCATCATCCAGTGTGCCCGGAAGTTTAATGGTTTGTTCGAAACGCTGGTTATACCACTTGCCGGCAACTCCACGGTCGGCAGAGTCAAGCTTCATATGCCATGTACCCGCCAGCGAAATTGGACTTCGCTGGGCAACAGCATAAAAAGCGATAGCCATAAACGCACCAAAAAGAAAGATTCTCTTCATCATAAAAATTATTGATGCAATGTGAGTGTTCAATATTCCTTAACTAGATCAGCTCTAAAGCAATTTAAGAAACGCTCTGTCCTTCATTTTTAAAAATCAGTTTCAGGAGTGTATCTTGTTCAATCAATCTCAGGTGCGTGGTGGCGCCCAAATGTGCAGCGTCAGCCTTTAAAACTTCACGCAGGTAAAAAGCACTTTCAACACGGTTATTTAACCCAATGTTACCCAAGCCCATTAAATACAGGCAATGGATCCTGTTCTTTTCATTAAGGTTGATATCAAACACCATCAAATCCGGAAGAGATACTGCAAAATAGTCAAGCTTAATATCATCGTTCATATGCTGCTGACCATAAGCTATCAGTTTATTAAAAATGCCGGCGGCACGTTGCCCATCGCCGTTTTGAAGAAAGCAAAGCCCTTGGTAAAAAATCTTGTCGGGTGGCGAATCATTGTAAAACACGGCAGCACTTGGCTCTTCATTACCTATGGCACCAATATTCCAGGCTTCTGTTGCCTCTTGCTCGTTGCCTGAGCCTGCATAGGCGCGACCCAGCCAAAAATAAATGTCATTATCTCTTGTTCCCGGTAATTTGCCTTCACCAAGGCTTTCGGGGTAACTAAGGCTTTGCTTCAGTAATTGAATAGCTGATGAGAAATCTCGTGCAACAATGAGCTTTTTAGCCATTTCTACTAAACAACTGATATATTGAGCAGAAACTTTCCCTTCCCCACCTTCCCAGGGATGAAACTTACGTTCCGATATTAACTTGTACGCTTGCTCGATATTGCCTGATAAATTATGCAGCGTAATCATCTCAAGGTATAGGTCATCTCTTTGAATGGCCGTTTGATGGTTTTCACTCAAAAAATTTAGCCGAAACTCAGGGGTGCGATTAATTACTTTATATAACTGATCAAGTTCCAGCAGCACCCGGGCATCAGATTTATTCAGAGAAAAAGCTTTTTCGAAATGAACCAGCGCAGCCTCTGGATTTCCGGCTTTATTAAACAAGGCGATACCCAAGTTTCGGTTAACGGTCGCAAAACTATCATCCAACGAATAAGATTTAGACCAATGCTCCAAAGCCTCAGTATACTGACGCTTGTCATAATAAAGATTACCTAAATAATAGTGAGCTTTAGCGTCCTCATGGTTACGGTCAAGGGCATGGTTAAGTATGATGATGTCATGCAGCCGGTTTGGGAAACAGTAATCCGGCGAAGACTCCCTGGCATTCATCAGGTACTTATCGCTTAACTCCATGTCATGCATTTGGTTAAAGATGTAAGCCAGGTAGTAATTAATGAGTGGTTCATTTAGCGCTTGTTTGTTGGCCAGTTCAAGAATGGCAGCGGCATCTGCATAAGCATGCATGTCAAGGTAGTCTATTGCACTTTCAATCAAATTATGGCTTGTTTCACGGCTGCGCTCCGTTAGTATGGCCATCGTATTGGCAGCCTTTTCTACATCGCCCAGCTTTTTTAAGTTAGTAGCAAGTGCGTACAGTGCGCCATAATTAAAGCGATCCCTTTGTATAGCCTGCTCTGCAGTAGCTATTGCATCTTTAAATTGGCCCAATAAATACTGCGCCTGAACTTTTATGATATAAGCCTTGCCGTTACGGGCATTACGGTCTATTGACCAGTTAATGTGCTCTAATGCCTTGAGGTAATCGCCTCGTTGCATATCTATTTTAGCCACATAATAGTATGCCGCATCCTGCCAGGCGCTGTTCCAGGTTGCTTTAAAAAATGCATCGTAAGCTTTATGCATCTTGTTTTGAAAGAAGTAACTTAATCCCAGGTTGAAGTAAGGTTCTCCATCATACGGGTTAGGATTTCTGGCAGTTAAAGACTCTACCGCTTTAAGAAAATAGGCTTCGCTTTTTGCAAACCTGCCCCTGCGCAGATACCATGCACCTAAAGCGTTGTTATTCCTGATATCATTAGGGTCCAGTTCCAATGCTCTTTCATAATACGGTACCGGGCTAAAAGTGGCATGCCTGTATTGTTCTAAATGCTGTCCTGTTAAAAACAGTTGTTCGGGCGTATAAATTTCTTCTGGCAATAGTGCTGGGGCTGCAGCTTTTGGAATTTCTTTTTCTTCTTGTTTAAAATAATGGCTTAGAATTTCCTTACCGCTTTTATCCGCTATAATTACGTTAATATCTTCGTTATCAATCTCTTCTTCTAACGACCACACGTGCTTATAAACTTCGCTTGCATCAATAGCAACAATAACCTCAAAAAGAGCGGTAGTTCCGTTATTGACGGTTACTTTTAAATGAGGCAAAGCAGTAGTCGCGAAAAGCTTGATCTCAAGTTCCTGCTTCTGTACCTCCACCCGAAGCAACAAGTCTTTATTGGCATTGCTAATTAGCCCCAACTCGCGGTAAGGCAAAAAGTATTGTGTAAAGGTTTTTTCTTCAAAGGGCATTATCCAGGTAAAATCGGGCTGATTATCTGTGTAAACCCCGGTCATTAACTCAATGTAAGGCCCGTCTTCATCGGTGAGGTTGCGGTCCCATGCTATACCGAAGTCTCCGTTGCCCCAAGTCCATTGCTTTTTACCCGGAGAAACGTGATGGTCGGCAACATGCAGCATTCCCGCTTGGGCATCATGCTCATACCCCCCCACAAAGTCGAACGACGAATTTACTGCCATATACGAGGTAGGAACAGGAATGTTCTTGTACATGGAGATATCGGTACCTGGGCTGTAATCTACTTTGTAATAAGTGCCGGTAGCGATAGGAAAAGAAGATACATCCCTCTTGCCATGATCAAATACAGCATGAACATCTGGCGGAAACACAGACTGGTAATAATCATTAACCTTAACCGCCGGGTTTGCCCACCACAAAAACGTTTGTGGCAAGGCCGTTGCGTTATATAATTTGGCCTTTATTTCCAGATATGCATAGTTGGGGTGCAGGGTAAAACCAGCCATCCCTTTGGTATGAAACATTTTCTCCAACTCACTTACCCAAACGGTAATGCTGCCATCCTCATTCTCTTCAATATCAAAATCAACCGGATCAAAAGTACTTGGACGATGGTGCTGCGGCCAGTTAAATTCTATCCCTCCCGATATCCATGGTCCGCAAAGTCCTACCAAGGCCGGCTTGATCACCTGGTTATAATAAATAAAGTGCCTCTCTCTCACCTTATCGTAAGCCATTTGCACGCGGCCGCCAATTTCGGGCAGTATCATGATCTTTAGGTAAGCATTTTCAAGGTATACGGCCGTGTATTCGCGGTCTTCTTTATCATCAAAAATTTTCTCAATTACCGGGTTAGGGTATACTACGCCGCTACTACCCTGATAAACTCTTTTTTCGAAGAACATCGGGTTTTTATCGGGCGTACCTACAGCGTAGGTTGGGATAGTTACTTTTTCTGTCCAAGCTTTAACTTGCATATATAAACTTATTAATGTGCTGAAAAATTTGATTCCAGTTGTTCAAGACTTTGTCCTTTAGTTTCTTTTACATTGTAGCGAATGAACAGAAACCCAAGAAGGCAAATACCCGAATACAGATAGAATGGACCATACGTCCCTAATGATTTAGCTAATAGCGGAAAAGTAAAAACCAGTATAAAATAGGCACCCCATAAACACAGGATGGCAAAGGCAGATGCCTTACCCCGGATATGATTAGGAAATATTTCGGATATAATTACCCAGGTAACCGGTGCTAATGAAGTTGCATAAACGGCAATGGCTAACAATACAAAAACCGATATCCATGCCGCCGGGGCCTGGTTGCGCAACAATACAGCTAATATCAGGTAACTAACACTCAACACAATTGAGCCGTACATAATAAGCGGTTTACGTCCCAGTTTATCAACCTGCCACATGGCAAGTAAGGTAAATAGTGTATTTACTATCCCTATAATTACGGTTTCCCATAGCTGGCGATCGAGCGTTGCGCCTACCGAACTAAAAATGGTAGATGTATAGTTGAATACCACATTGATACCGCAAAGTTGTTGAAACACAGCAAGCGTAACACCTATGAGCAAGGCAGGGCGTACAGCTTTAGAGAATAAACCATTGTTACCCGATTGATTAATTTGTTGCGGATGATGGTCAACTCCTGCTATCAGCTTCATGGCAGTTTCCTTGCCACCAATCTTATTAAAAGTTTTCATGGCGTTATCCAGCTGCCCCTTGCTCATCTGCCATCGTGGGCTTTCGGGTAAAAAGAACACGCCTAATAAAAACAGCGCCGATGGAACAACGCCTAAACCAAACATCCAACGCCAGGCATCCGGACCATTATCTGCCAGCGAATAATTCACAAGGTTTGTGATTAGGATCCCCAAAACTACCGTTAGTTGATTAATGGCCACATTTCTACCGCGAACAGCGGCCGGTGAGATCTCTGAAATGTACAACGGACTCAACATTGATGACATGCCTACGCCAATACCCGCAGCAAAACGAAAGACAATGAATATAGTAAGGTTGCCAGAAAGCGCCATAGCTATGGATGACATGGCAAAAATTGCGGCAGCAATGAGTAATGCTGGTTTTCGGCCGTATTGGTCTGCCAACCTGCCTGCAACAACGCTTCCGGCCATACATCCCAGCGCTAATGATCCTGTAAGAAAGCCTTCACCGAGTGCCGTTAACTCAAATTGTGTTTTGAGAAACGGCAAAGCACCAGATATAACGGCAAAATCGAACCCGAAAAGGTAGCCACCAAGTGCAGAGATAAAGGAAATGAAAATGATGTATTTATGATTATATTTTTCAGAGACGATCTGCATATTCTTTTTTTATAAGTGATGATTGTAAGAAATTAAGCAAATATTCTATTTAAAAATATCGAATACCGGCGACGAAGCCCTTGAAATGAAACGCGGTATGGAAAAAATCTTTCTGTGAAAACATCAAAAATGTCATAATTATAGCTTTGGAGGTTAATAATGGTTTTGTAATATTCGTGTATTCTGGCTATCCAGCAAATGGAGAAAATTCGCTTTTATATGGATTATTTTATTATTTTTCAGCGTTAGCTTATTTGAACTTAATTACCTCATCAATTTCTATTTAACAGGTAAAACGAGATGCATTTTAAAAAAGATGGATTTGACGGCCAACGTGCAATCGTAATTCCGCGCATTATACTTAACAAACTTTGCAGCAATGATGAGGGTATTGGAAATGCCTATTTAACCGATATAGGTTATTACCCCAAGGCGAAACTACATAAGCGTAAAAGAGCGCAGGGAGCTGAACAAAATATACTGATCTATTGTGTGGAGGGGAAGGGCTCGGCAACCATTAATGGCGTTAAGTTAAAAGTGTCAGCAGGCGATTTTCTTACGATACCCCATGGCGTTACTCATTCTTATGAAGCAAGCAAAGAAAGTCCATGGACTATTTACTGGTGCCATTTTAAAGGAAAACAGACGGATGCTTTATTGAAATTACTCCTTTTAAGAACTGATAGTTATAAATCCAGCGTTAAACTGTTACCTGAGCGGATTGAACTCTTTGACCGCTTATATTATTCATTGGAGCAAGGGTATAGTGTTGAAAATCTTACCTACATCAATCTGTTGTTGTTGCAGTATTTGGGTTCTTTTATTTTTAGCGAACGCTTAACCACTGGCATGCCCGACAAGTATGGAGATCTGTTTGAAAAGTCTATTGCCTATATGCAAGATAACGTTGACCAGGGCTTAACTCTGGCAGAACTTGCAGGCTCTGTAAATCTATCTGTCAGCCACTATTCGGCGGTTTTCAAGAAAAAAACCGGCTTTTCGCCTATCGAATATTTTAATCATCTTAAAATACAAAAAGCATGTCAATACCTGCAATTTACCCAAATGCGCATAGCCGAAATTGCCCTCACCGTTGGCATTGAAGACCAATTTTATTTTTCACGTTTATTTACTAAAACCATGGGTTATGGCCCAAGAGAATACCGCGAGAACCGTTACTCTTTAGACAAACCCACCCAGTAGTGCCGGTTAGCTATTATTAGATGAAATAGCCAAAAAACTACATATTTTTACGTTTTTATAGGTATTACTTGCATTCAGCTACTTCCCCGAACTTTTTCCTTAATTTAACATAGGTTTTCCTGATAAACCTCCCCGACTTCAATTATTATATTTATGTGTTAACTTAGTTGAAAATCTAGAGTTAATGGCAAGTATTCTTTTGGTAGAAGATGAAGAAAAGGTATCATCCTTTATAAAGAAAGGGCTTAACGAGCACCAGTACCAGGTGCAAGTGGCAAAAGATGGCATTAGCGGTTTAACCAATGTAATCCAAAACAATTATGACTTAATTATTTTGGATGTTATGTTGCCTTTGATTAATGGTATTGATCTTTGCGGACAAATACGTCAGAAGCAGCCTCAAGTACCTATTCTCATGCTGAGTGCCCTTGGCACCATTGATGATAAAGTGAAAGGACTGCATGCCGGTGCCGATGATTACCTGCTCAAACCCTTTCATTTTAACGAGTTGCTGGCCCGCATTGAGGCTTTATTACGCCGGAATAAAAGTGCTGAAGCAATTAGCCATGTGTTGACTTTTAGTGATCTTAAACTGGATACCTGGGATAAAACCGCCGAACGCGCCGGCACTAAAATAGCGCTTACAGCCAAAGAGTATGTATTACTTGAGCTCTTCATTAAAAACCCTAACAAGCTGCTTTCGCGCGAATACATTATGGAAAAGGTTTGGGGTCTTAATTTTGATACGGGCACCAATATGGTTGATGTGTATGTGAACTATCTGCGCAACAAAGTACAAAAGGGATTTGATACCAAACTTATTCATACCGTAATTGGCATGGGGTATATTATGAAAGAACAGCGGTAAGGTTTGGTATGAAAATAAAAACCAGGCTATCATTATATTTTACGCTAATAAGCTCAGGCGCCTTATTGCTGGTATTACTTTGCGTGTATATCACCGTTTTTACTTTTTCGAAAGATGATTTCACCAACCGGCTTTATGACCGCGTTAGGGTAGCCTCCAAGCTATATTTAAAGGCCGATGAAATTGGAGAAGACTCACTTTTGCAGGTGCAGCAGCAATACCTTGAAAAATTGCCCGATGAGGTGATCAGGGTGTATGACGAGTCGAACAGAACGGCATTTAACGCTACCAATGGCATTTACTGGCGCGATACCATTATTGAGCAGGTACGCAAAGAAGGGCATATAGAGTATGAGGAAGGAAAGAGGCAGGTAGTAGGCCGTTATTATAAAGACAACCAGGGAAACTTTGTAATTATGGCTTCGGCGGTCGACCGTAACTTTAGCAAGCGTATTATCAGGCTGGGCAAATTTGCCATCTTAATATTTATCATTTTTAGCGCCATACTGTTTTTTGCAGGCCAGTGGCTGGCAAAAAACACGCTGGCGCCCATACAGCGTATTATTAGCCAAATGAAGCAAATACGCTCGAGCAACTTACACTTACGCATAGGCGATGTAAAAAACAAGGATGAAATAGCCGAACTCATCAGCAATTTTAACAGCCTGCTGGTAAGGCTCGAAAATGCGTTTGAGCTACAGCAAAGTTTTGTAAGTAATGCCTCGCACGAGTTGCGCACACCTTTAACCAGTATTTTGGGCGAGGCAGATGTAGCCTTGAAAAAGCAGCGTACGGTTGAGGAGTATGAACGAGTACTGCAGTCTATATCGAGCGATGCTATGCATTTGCAGGAAACTATTACCAGCTTAATGGAACTGGCCCAGGTTGATTTTAACTACACCCAGGCCGTACTAACTCCCGTGCGTATGGATGAGCTGATGTGGGAGCTGCAGGACTACTGGCTTAACCGCAAAGGCCCCGGCATGGTTAACCTCACGTTTGCCGATTTCCCGGAAGATGAAAATGCGCTCATCATAAGCGCTAACAAGCCCTTGCTTAATATTGCCATCAACAACATTATTGATAACGCTTTCAAATACTCGGCGGGCCAGCCGGTGAGCATTCATTTTAATGCACAACATGAAAGCATACAGGTTACCGTAACCGATAAAGGCCCCGGCATTAAATTGGCCGATATTGATAATATCTTTAAATCTTTTTACCGGGCCGATAGTACCCGTAATATTCCGGGGAGTGGTGTAGGCTTATACATAGCTGGTAAAATTATCCACTTATGCAACGGAACTATCAAAGTAGAATCTGACGGTGTTTCAGGTAGTTCGTTCGTTATTAATTTCATGAAGCTGGCTTAGTTAAATTTAGCCTGATCAACGGTTCTAAATAGCCCTTAGCCCCCTTTTCCTACTTCCCCTTAATTCTAATCTCATTCTAATGTAGGTTTAATGCCGGTCTAATTTGGTGGTAATAGCTTTGAATATAATAATTCAAAGCACATGGCTCCTATAAAAAGAGGGTTTCAAATACTCGTTATACTCATAATTACCACAGCCGCATCCAAAGCTTTCAGCCAAACTGATACTCTTCGGTTGAACTTTAAGGATGCCGAAAAGTTATTCCTGGAGAATAACCTTAACCTACTTGCTCAAAAATATAATGTAAATGCCACCCAGGCTTTAGAGCAGCAAGCCGGCCTTTGGGATAACCCCGTATTGTCCACCGATCAAAACATAACCGATGCCAGCCATCAATATTTTCAGCACAGTGCTACTACAGGCCAGGTGTTTGTTCAGCTAAGTCAGCTTATTCGTACGGCCGGCAAACGGGGCAAGCAAATACGTGTAGCCGAAGACGGTACTCAAATACAACAAGCTGCATTTAACGATTTATTGCGCAACCTGCGTTATAACTTGCAGCTCGATTTTGCACAGGCCGCTAACCTTATAGCGCAGCGCCAGGTTTATGCCACCGAAATTCAATCGGCCACCAGCCTGGTTAACGCCACCGATAAAGCTTACCAAGCGGGCAACACCTCATTAAAAGATCTGGTTCGTTTAAAAGCATTGCTGTTTAACCTGCAAAATGAACTGGTTGAGAACGAGCGCCAGCTGAACGATTTACAAACCGAACTCAAAACCTTACTGGTGGTAAAAGAAACACAATTTGTAATACCACAGATTTCGGCGCCAATAACTGAAACGGTTTTAGACCCTGCTGCACTGGCCCAACAAGCCAAAAACTCACGGGCCGATTACTTAGTAAACCAGTATACCCTTGCCCAAAATAATGATAACCTGATTTTGCAAAAAGCCTTGGCCAAACCCGATGTTACCGTTGGAGCCAGCTATGACCAAAACAGCAGTTATGCACGGCACTATGTAGGCTTGCAAATAAGCGTACCGTTGCCATTTTTTAACCGCAACCAGGGTAATATCAAATCGGCACAACTCTTAGCCCAAAGCCAGGAGTTCGTATTACAGAACAACGAGCTGCAGGTTAAAAACGATGTGTATACAGCCGTACAGCAATACCGCTTAAGCCAGCAGCTGCTCAGTAAAAATGAAACTGATTTTTACGAACGGTACGACCAGATTTTTAATGCCATGCTCAAAAGCTTTCAGCAAAGGCAAATTAGCCTGCCCGAGTTTATCGACTTTTTTGACTCTTACAAGGAAACCAAAATTAAGATACTCCAGCTGCAGCTTAACCTGCAAAAATCCATTGCCGACTTAAATTATGCAGTAGGCACCAATGTAATTGCTGTACAATAACTCAAACAAACACATCTCAATATACAACAATGAAAACAAGCAAATTATATATAGTTATTGCCGCCGCTTTGGCCGGCTTAACCTCGTGCGAAGAAAAGAAAACCGGCACAATGGAAACCAAGCAGCAAGTTTGCGTAAGCGACTCGCTGGCCAAAATGATAACCATAGATACAGCCAGAGAGTCATCCATGAAAAATGAATTAAAGCTTACCGGCGAGGTATCATTCGATGAAAACAAAGTAGTTAAGGTATTTCCGTTTGCCAGCGGTCAGGTAATGAAAGTTAATGTATCACTTGGTGATAAAGTTACCCAGGGACAGGTGCTGGCCGTAATACGCAGCGCCGATGTAGCCGGTAACTATTCCGACCTTACCTCTGCCAAGGCCGATTTGGCCATCAGCAAACGTCAGCTGGAGCAAGCCGAATACTTGTTTAAGAACGGTATTTCGAGCGAACGCGATTATACCGAGGCTAAAGAAAATTACAATAAAGCCGTTGCCGCCGATAGCAAAGTTCGCGAGCAAATATCCATTAACGGCGGTGGTAATACCAATGCAGCCGGTACCTTAATTGTAAAAGCACCACGCAGTGGTTTTATTGTGGAACAAAACATTACATCAGGCAACTTTATTCGCCCCGATAACAGCAGCAGCTTGTTTACCATCTCCGACATGAAAGATGTATGGATAAAAGCTAACGTGTTTGAAACCGATATTTCCAAAGTAAAAGTGGGTTACGCCGCTAAAATAACTACGCTGGCCTACCCCGATAAGGTATTTACCGGCAAGGTAAACAACGTAGGCTCCGTGCTCGACCCTGATAGCAAAGTGATGACGGTGCGCATATCCTTAGCTAACCCCGATATGCTTTTAAAACCCGAAATGTTTACCAACGTAACCATCAGCAACAGCGAGGCAGCCCAGGCCGTGGCCATACCTGCGGCAGCCGTAGTATTCGACAGCGGAAAGAACTATGTAGTGATTTACAAAAGCAAGTGCAATTTGCAGGTTCGCGAGGTAAACGTTATTAAATCGGTAGAAGACACTACTTACTTGTCGTCTGGCGTAAAACCGGGAGATAAACTGGTATCTAAAAACCAGTTGCTCCTCTACAATGCCTTGGTTCAGGACTAACACCAATTGCACACTCTATTATTCACAACACAGGAAAACATTCCTGTAACTACAACATGCAATGAACAAGCTCATTAAAAATATAATATACTTCTCGCTGCGCAACAGGGCCATGGTGTTTTTCATGACCGCAGTGCTGGCTGTTTTAGGTGTGTGGAGCTATTTAAATACGCCCATAGAAACCTTTCCTGATGTTACCAACACCCAGATCATCATTATTGCGCAGTGGCAGGGCCACAGTGCCGAAGAAATGGAGAAACTGGTGACCATCCCTATGGAAACTGTGCTTAATTCAGTTCAAAAAAAGGCCAACCTGCGTACAACTTCTTCTTTTGGCCTATCTTACATCCGCATTATTTTTGATGATGATGTAGATGATGCTTTTGCACGCCAACAGGTAATGAGCCGCATTATAAATGCTGAGCTCCCCGATGGTGTAAAGCCCGAAATTGAGCCACCTTACGGCCCTACAGGAGAAATTTTCAGATACACCCTGAAAAGCAATACCAAATCTATCCACGAATTAACGGCTATACAGGACTGGGTTTTAGACCGCCAGTTTAAAGCTATACCCGGCGTAGCCGATGTAAACAGCTTTGGCGGCGAAGAAAAAACCTTCGAGGTAAGCGTTAACCCGGCGCTATTGCAAAAGTATGGCTTAACCTCTTTAGATGTTTATAATGCCATTAACCGCAGTAACGTAAACGTAGGCGGCGATGTAATTGAGAAGAACGACCAAGCCTTTGTTGTGCGTGGTATAGGCCTCATCAATAACATAAACGAGATAGAGAACATCATTATTAAAAACGTAAACAATGTGCCTATACTGGCCCGTAACGTTGCCGAAGTTAAAGAAAGCGGCATGCCGCGCCTGGGCCAGGTAGGCCGCGATAAACACAATGACGTAATTGAGGGTATTGTGGTAATGCGCAAGGGCGAAAATCCTGCCGATGTATTGCAAAAAATACGCGCCAAGGTAACCGACCTTAACGAAAACGTATTACCCAAAGATGTAAAGATCTCCACCTTTTACGACCGTACCAACCTTATTGATTTTTGTACCGAAACAGTAATTCACAACTTGGTTGAAGGTATTATACTGGTAACCGTTATTGTGTTCTTGTTTATGGCCGATTGGCGTACAACGCTTACCGTTGCCATTATTATTCCGCTGGCCTTACTGTTTGCCTTTATATGCTTGCGCCTTAAAGGCATGAGCGCCAACTTGCTTTCTATGGGCGCGGTAGATTTTGGTATCATTATAGACGGGGCCGTGGTGATGGTAGAGGGGATCTTTGTTGCCCTCGACCATAAGGCAAAAGAGGTTGGCATGGAGCGCTTTAATAAGCTGGCCAAACTGGGCTTGTTTAAAAACGTAGGTGCCGAAATGGGCAAGGCTATCTTCTTTTCCAAGCTTATTATCTTAACCTGCTTAATTCCAATTTTTGCTTTTCAAAAGGTAGAAGGTAAAATGTTTTCGCCGCTGGCTTATACCTTGGGGTTTGCCTTGCTGGGTGCCTTATTGTTCACCTTAACACTGGTTCCGGCCTTATCAAGCATATTGCTGCGCAAAAACGTTAAAGAAAAACACAACCCGGTAGTTATATTCTTCGAAAATGGCATACGCCGTATGTTTAGCTTTACCTATCGCAACCAAAAGCTAAGCCTTATAGTATCGGTAGCATTTATGTCGCTCACATTTATATCGGCCAAGTTTTTAGGCACCGAGTTTTTACCGCAGTTGAACGAGGGCGCCTTATGGGTTACCGCGCAATTGCCTATGAGTACCTCGTTAGAAAGCTCGGTTAATGTAACCAATAAAATGCGCGATATTTTGCTCACCTTCCCCGAAGTAAAACAAACGCTGTCGCAAGTGGGCCGTACTAATGATGGTACCGACCCTAAAGGTTTCTTTAACGTACAAATACAGGTTGATTTGCTGCCTAAAAAACAATGGAAACGCCACATTACCCAAGAAGAGCTAATTGCCCAGATGGATAAAAAGCTGAGCCAGTTCCCAGGTATTATTTACAATTATTCGCAGCCTATTATTGATAACGTGGCCGAAGCGGTTGCCGGTGTACCTGCCTCCATGGCCGTAAAAATATTTGGTTCCGATTTTGAAGTGCTCGACCACAAGGCCGATGCCGTAATGGGTGTACTGAAACATATTCAAGGTGTGGAAGATTTAGGCGTACTGCGCAACTTAGGTCAGCCCGAGTTCAGAATTGAGCTCGATCAGCAAAAAATGGCCCGCTATGGCGTAGCTACTGCCGATGCCAATGCTGTAATTGAAATGGCCATAGGCGGTAAGGCAGCCTCAGAGTTGTATGAAGGAGAGCGCAAGTTCGATATCAGGATACGCTATCAAAAACCATTCAGGGATACCCAGGAAAAAATCGAGAACCTGATGGTGCCTACTTTAAACGGATCAAAGATATCCATCAAAGAAATATCGACCATAAGAGAAACCACCGGTCCTGCATTTATCTTCAGGGATAATAACACCCGCTATATTGCCGTAAAATTCTCGGTACGTGGCCGCGATTTGGGCAGCACCATAGCCGAAGCTCAGCAAAAGGTAGATAAAGCTGTAAAGCTCGACCATGGCTACACCTTTACCTGGAACGGTGAGTTTGAGAACCAGATCCGTGCCTCTAATACTTTAGCGCATGTGGTACCCATTTGTCTGGTGGTTATCTTCCTTATCTTGTTTGTAACCTTCGGGAATGCTAAAGATGCCATCCTGGTTTTAATGAATGTGCCTTTCGCTTTAATTGGTGGCATATTAGCCTTGCACATAACCCATACCAACTTCAGTATATCGGCAGGTATCGGTTTTATTGCTTTGTTTGGCGTGTGTATACAGAACGGGGTTATCCTCATCTCGGTATTTCGTAAAAACATTGAGGCCGGCATGCATTTAGACGAAGCCCTGCTTGGCGGTGTGGTATCGCGCGTTCGCCCGGTTGTTATGACCGCCCTAATGGCTGCCATTGGGTTAATGCCTGCCGCCATATCAACCGGTATAGGTTCCGAAACCCAAAAACCACTGGCCATTGTAGTTATAGGCGGTTTGGTAACTTCTACCATATTAACCTTGCTTATACTGCCGGTAATATATGCCATAGTTTACAGATTGATCCATCGCCGCGAAAACAGGAAGCTGTTGAAAAAGCTCGGCGCTATACGTTCTTAGCCATGAAAGTGGTTAGTTTAGTTGAGTGTGTTTGTTTATGCGTAGTTCCTGTAAAAAGGGACTGCGCTATTTTTCCTTAAGCTTTCTCCGGTACTACAAAACATAAAAAAACCGTTACATAAAACCAGCAACACACAGCAATGAATTTTAAATGCAACAATGACTTCATATTACTTATGCTACTATACAACAAGAATTGCCCGGTTTTGTACTTCAGCGGTAACAACGAGGCTGCCCGGTTTTTTACGTATAAACAAAATATACTATCTTAGTGATAAGTTTGCTTTTTACTGATAATGCTCGATCCTACTATTACCATAAGCGATGAACTGCTTCTCCAAGTGCTGGCACAATCTAAGGATGCCACAGCTATATACGACTCTGAAAATTTAAACATAAGGTTTGCAAACGATGCTATGCTTTCACTTTGGGGTAAAAACCGCAGCGTAGTTGGAAAAACCATCGAAGAGGCTATACCTGAAATTAAAGATCAATCTTTTATCGGGCTGCTTAAAAACGTTTGGCACACGGGCAAAACTTATACTGCAATAGATACCCCGGCCAGCCTTATAATCAATGGCTTACTCACAACTTCCTATTTTGATTTTGAGTATCGTGCCATAACCGATGCCAGCGGAAATACCTATTGCCTGTTGCACACCGCTGCCGATGTAACCCAGCGGTTTAAAGATCAGGAAGAAATTACGGAAAGAAGCGCTAAAGAGCAGCAGTTAATTGAGGAATTGGCAGCAGGCAATGAAGAGCTTACTGCCCTTAACGAGGAGTATTTAAGCACAAACGAAGAACTCTCTATTATAAGCGCCGAAAACCGTAAAGCGCTTGAACAACTGGCTATGGCCAAGCAGGCTGCGGGCATAGGTGTATTTGACTTAGATGTAGTAAACGATTGTTTGGTATGGGATGAACGGTGTAAACAACTCTTTGGCGTATCTGCCCAAAAAGAGGTAACCTATACGTCCGATTTTGTGGAAGGTCTGCACCCTGATGATCGCGAGCTCACATTAAAGGCCGTTGCCAATGCATACAACAAAGCCCTTACAGCTGGCCGCTACAATGTAAAGTACCGTACCGTTGGCACCGATGATAAGCAAATTCGTTGGGTACACGCCGTGGGCCAGGTTCATTTTAATGAGCAAGACAAGCCTCAGCGCTTCATCGGTACCGTAATGGATATTACTACTGAAGTTGATGCACGTTTAAAACTTGAACAAAGTGAAAGCCAGTTACAGGATGCCAATGAAGAACTTTTTGCCATAAATGAAGAGCAATCTTCTATTAACGAAGAATTGCGCGCCACCAACGAAGAACTGGCCGATACCCAAACAGAATTATTATTAGCGAATATTAAATTACTTGAAAGCCAAACCCGCTTGCGCGATGTGTTGGAGCAAGCGCCCATAGGCATGTGTGTTTTGCGTGGTCCTGAGCACGTTATTGAAATAGCCAACAATGCTATCCTGAACATTTGGGGCAGAACACGCGCCGAAGTTATGGATAAACCACATCGCAATGCTCGTCCGGAGTTGGAGGGGCAGCCTGTATTTGATTGGATCGATAATGTTTACCGCACTGGTAAAAGGCAGGTAAACCAAGAGTTTAAGGTAATGTTGCGTAATGGTGATGGCCTGCGAGAAGCCATTGTTAACTCTATTTATGAGCCTTTAAGAGATTCGGAAGGAAATATAAACGGCGTATTGATTGTACTGGAAGACATTACCGCGGCCGTTAAAGAACGCCGTGAAGCAGCGCATATTCAGGAAATGTTTAACCTGGCTATCGAGGCTGGCGAGTTAGGTGCATTCTATTACGACCCCACGTCCAACTTGTTTAAAGGTAATGAAACGCTGAAGAGGTGGTTTGGGTTGGGCAAAGATGAATACCTGGATCTGCAATTAGCCATTGAGGTTATTGCCGATGAAGACCGCAGTCGTGTGGCAGAGGCTATTACCTTCGCGCTCGACACAGCATCAGGGGGCAACTATGATGTAGAATACACTATCCTGAATCCGCAAACCAATACAACGCGTATAGTTAAAGCAAAAGGCAAAACTCAATTTGATACCTATGGCTTAGCTATGAGCCTTAACGGAATGCTTTTGGACATAACCGAGCGCAAGAAAGACGAGCAACGTAAAAACGACTTTATAGCCATGGTTAGCCATGAACTTAAAACGCCTTTAACATCCATTAAAGGTTTTACGCAAATGCTGCAAAGCAAAGCCGTTAAGCGTGAAGATGATTTTAGCCTTAAAGCGCTGGACAAGACGAATATCCAAATCAATAAAATGACCACATTGATCAATGGGTTCCTCAATGTATCGCGGCTTGAATCGGGCAAGATCCATATCAACAGTCAGGTGTTTGATATGGCAGAACTGGTTAAAGAAACCGAAGAAGAATCAACGGCTATAATATCCAGCCACAATGTTGTTTTTGCACCGGTAGTAAAAACCATGGTAAATGCCGACCGCGATAAAATAGGCCAGGTTATTAACAACTTTATAAGTAATGCAGTAAAATACTCGCCCGGTGGCAGTACCATTTACATAACTTGTGTAATTAGCAACGGCATGGCTTTGATCAGCGTTAAAGACGAAGGCATGGGCATTGCAGCCAAGGATATTGACCGGCTGTTTGAACGCTACTATCGTGTGGAAAGCAAAAGTATGGGCACTATATCGGGCTTTGGCATAGGTTTATACCTGTGCTCAGAAATTATACAGCGGCACAATGGTAATATTGGTGTCGAGAGTGTTTTAGGAGAAGGCAGTACGTTTTGGTTTACGTTACCGGTTTGCCCGGCATAGCATCTGGTAGGATATCAGACACGCCTTGTTGTAAACTATTTTTTTTAACATTTAGTGTAGTAGCCAGTAAATACCGCCCGCAATAAGCACAAAAACAAACAGTCCGAATGTAATGATCAAGCTCCAAAGGGAGCTTTTCACGCGAACACCTTCCAACTGTTCGGCAGGTACTGAACCGTTGGATCCGCTAAAATCTTGCGGAGATTCGATGTTCTCCATTGGTGTTTTATCGTTAGTGTCCATTGTAAATATTTGTGCTTTAAGCGCCAATCTCATCATGCAGAGTTATTTCCATCCGGGCTTCCACTCCAAAACCGATACCATTTGTGCAGGCACATCCTTGGTGGTTTCGGCATCGCCTTGCTCTACCTTTTGTACAAACAATTGCAAAACACCTTTACTGCTCCATAAATTAGTATCATAAGCGGGCTCCCACAGGCCAACGCTGGTAGTGGTTATATTTTGGGTGGTCCATTTGCCTTGCTGCACATTGTTACATAAAGCAATGCTCACTTTATCACCCTGTTCAATATCACGATAGATCATGGCAGCTTTAATAATGCCTTTACTTGAATGGATTACCAGTTGCGGACGCGAAATAGGTATGCGCTTAGTACCACCGCCAGATAAAGTAAAAGGAGTTTTACGGTTAGTTATTTGCTGGGTTATCCACTCTCCGTTCTTTTTATAAACCAAACGGTATTGCGGCACTTCGCTACCTGCTGCACGCCAGTAAGTTACCGTGTATGGCCTCCCCTCGTCATCTGCGGCAATAGCAGTGGTATTAATAAGTTCGCTTTTTTGAGGAATACGAGCCGCATATTCGGCCGATGCCTGTGTAATAGGCAAGCTGTATTTTTCGCCGGTACTTTTTTCCCAAGTTTGCCCACCATCTTTAGAGCAGGCATATGCCATATCATGATTGCTGGCCACATCGGGCGATTCGCGCCATACCCATGAAATATGAATCGTTCCTTTTTTATCTACTACCATTTGCCAGTACGGGCTGCGCTGCCCTTCGCCGTTTATCCATCCATTTTGCAATTGCTCCCATTTTTTCTGCTTAACGTTATAACAGTTCAGTACCATACTGCCATTACCCGATGCTCCATCGCGGTACACAAAAAGCAGATTGCCATTGGGCAGGCTGTAAAATTCGGGGTAAGTAACTTTTTGTTCCTGCAGGCCGGTCATGGGTATTTCGGCGGTTAGCAGTAACGAACCGGGTTTAACATTCTTGCAATAACGCAGCTTATTGCCATGATGGTCCCATGATACATGCAGATAACCCTCTCCGTCAACAGCTATACTTATAGTACGGTGAGCATCTGTAGCATTGCCTTTATACGGGGTAACCACTACCTCCCATTGGCTGCTGTTGAGCATGCGTTTAGCTACAATAAGGTTCTGATCGTTATCGTAATACGCAGTATATTGCACGTTTTGATAGCTGGCCAGTGCACTATGCCGTAATATGTTGGCATTCACCGAATTTTTAGCCCAGCCCGGGCCTACATTCACCATATGCTGTGCGCGGCAATTGATAGTTAAAAAACATATAGCAACTATCAGGAGATGTTTGGTCATAAATTTAATATTGGTAAAAAGATGATTGGCCCATCTGTAAGGCCTGCATAAATAGCTTTAAACAGGCTAATTCAAACTTACATAATCTTTTTATAAAACAATGTTGCAAGCTTGTTTAATGGATAATTTTGCAACTCCTACTTTAATTTCAAGGCAAAATAATTGTATAATTGTATAATAAGATTGATCAGAAATAGTGTTAGAAATTCAGTCAGACGTTGAAGCTATAAATAACATTTCTATCGTACCCAAGTTGTTAGAAGTTATTTGCCGTACCACAGGTATGGGCTTTGCTGCTGTTGCCCGTGTAACCGATGAAAAGTGGATTGCCTGTAGCGTTAGAGATGAAATAGCGTTTGGCCTGGAACCCGGCGGTGAACTACAGCTCGAAACCACCATTTGCAACGAGATCAGGCAAAACGGTAATGCAGTCATTATAGATCATGTTACTGAGGATGAACGCTTTGCCTGCCACCATACCCCGGCTATGTATGGCTTTCAAAGCTATATTTCCATGCCTATTGTCCGTAAAGACGGCACCTTTTTCGGTACCCTTTGTGCCATTGACCCTAAACCGGCCAAGCTTAACACGCCTGAAGTCATCGGCATGTTTACCCTCTTTGCCGATTTAATTTCCTTCCATTTACAGGCCGTAAGCTCCTTATCTGAAACCAAAACCAAGCTATATGCAGAACGCGAAACGGTAAACCGGCAGGGTCAGTCAAATTATGAACTTACGAAGGTAAATAACCAACTGGCCGATACGCAGCTTGATCTGGAGAATACCATAAACAAACTTACCGAAAGCGAGGCTAAGCTGCGACAGGCTATTGAAACCGGCAAAATGGGTACCTGGAGCATTAATTTGGTTGCCATGAAGCTAACCATGTCCGACTTTGTTAAAGACCTGTTTGGCTTTAGCAAAAATCGAGAAGTTTCACTTGATGAAGTTATGGCAGTGGTTGATGACGATTACCGGCATATGGTGCAAACTACTTTAAACGATAATATTCAAAATCGTAAACCGAGTGATATGGAGTACTCCATTACTAACCCCATTACTCACGAGCAAAAATGGGTGCGTGCCACCGGCAGGATATTTTTGAATGCCGATGGGGAGCCTGCTGAATATTCGGGCATGCTGATGGATATTACCGAACGCAAACTCGACGATATACGCAAGAACGACTTTATAGGCATGGTAAGTCACGAACTTAAAACCCCGCTTACCACACTTACTGCTTACATGCAAATATTGCATGCAAAAGCGGTTAAAGGTACCGATAGCTTTTTAACCTCCTCATTAGAAAAGGCCAATACGCAAATTAAAAAAATGAGCAGCATGATCAACGGCTTTCTAAACGTTTCGCGCTTAGAATCGGGGAAGATACTGTTGCACAAGCAACCTTTTAATTTGAATGAACTACTGAAAAACATGGTTGCTGAAATGGCACCGCTTGTTCCGGGATATAGTATAATACTGGAAAGCCATGACCCTATTTTCGTTAACGCCGATAGCGATAAGGTAGCCAATGTGGTAACTAACCTGTTAAGCAACGCCATAAAATACTCGCCTAAAGGCAAACTGGTTATTGTAAAAAGCTCCGTTGTAAACAATACGGTAGAAGTAAGTGTAAAAGATGAAGGTATGGGTATTAAAGAAAAAGACATTGACCGGCTTTTCGATCGCTTTTACCGGGTAGATAATAAACATACCGAATACATATCGGGCTTTGGTATAGGGTTGTACCTAAGCGCCGAAATTGTAAAGAGCCATGGCGGTAAAATATGGGCCGAGAGTCAATCGGGCGTAGGATCCACTTTCTATTTTACCTTACCGCTGGAGTAATTACTTGTTTAACTACTCCTGTTCCATTTGCTAAGTATCACTTTTAGCAGCCATTTAAACTATCGGTAAGCTCCTGTATCATAATTCATTAATCCACTTATAACACCTTTACCATTTTTTGTGTTATAGTATACAGATGAAAGTATTATTAGCCGGAGCTAACGGATATATAGGCACACGCTTAATTCCCGTTTTACTTGAAAAAGGCCATACTGTAGTATGCCTCGTACGCGATAAACGCCGGTTTCGCGAGAACAGCGATTTTAGTAACCGGGTAACCGTAATTACAGGCGATCTGCTGCAGCCGGAGAGCATCCAGGAAATGCCGCATGATATTGATGCGGCCTACTATCTGGTGCATTCTATGGCGCAATCAAGCAGCTTTGCTGATATGGAAGAAACATCGGCACGCAACTTCAGCAACGCATTAAAAAACACACTATGCAGGCAAATCATTTACCTTAGTGGCATCAGTAACGATAGCCAGCTATCTGAGCACTTAACATCACGAAGGCGCGTAGAAGATGTTTTAACTGAAGGTAACGCCGCTTTAACCGTTTTAAGGGCTGCTATTATTATTGGCTCGGGTAGTGCATCATTTGAAATAATCAGGGACTTGACCGAAAAGCTGCCTGTCATGACCGTACCCCGCTGGGTTAATACCCGCAGCCAGCCCATTGCTATCAGAGATGTTCTTTTCTATCTTGAGGCTGTTTTGCTCAACGAAAAATCTTACGATCAAACTTTTGATATTGGCGGGCCAAATATTCTTTCGTTCAAGCAAATGATGCTCACTTATGCCAAGGTGCGAAAGCTTAATCGGTATATCATTACCATCCCCTTTTTGTCGCCCAAAATATCATCTTACTGGCTATACTTTGTTACCTCTACCAGTTATTCGCTGGCGCAAAGCTTGGTGAACAGTATGAAGAACGAAACGGTATGCCAGGACGATAAAATAAACCAGCTCATTCCGCATGAGTGCCTAAGCTACCGGGAGGCTCTGGAGCTGGCCTTTAGTAAAATAGACCAAAACTCTATTGTATCCAGCTGGAAAGATGCTTTAAATACCGGCTACCTGCATACCGGGTTTATGGATCAAATTAAAGTGCCACAAAACGGCACCAGTGAGTACAAGGTTAAAATGCCTATTACCACCAATAGCGACATGGTATTTAACAACATTTGGGCCATTGGCGGCAACCGGGGCTGGTATTATTGGGACTGGATATGGCACATGCGCGGTTTTATTGACAAGCTTTTTGGCGGCGTAGGCCTGCGCCGTGGCCGCACCAGCAGCAACCGAATTTCTGCCGGCGATGTAATAGATTTTTGGCGGGTATTACTGGCCGATAAAGCCAACAAGCGTCTGCTGCTCTACGCCGAAATGAAATTGCCCGGTGAGGCCTGGCTCGAATTTAAGATCGTGGAACGTGGAAATGAAAAGTTCTTGAGCCAGGTAGCCACTTTCAGGCCTAATGGCTTGCTTGGCAGATTATATTGGGCCTCCATGTTCCCTTTCCACATTTTTATATTTAAAGGGATGGCCAAAAAGCTGGTTAACTATAATTCTGAGGCAATATGATAAACACAAAGAACCGGCACTATGGCCGGCTTTTGTGTTTATCATATTATTTATAAAATGCTTCGGGTACCTAAGTGCTGGCCAAAACGGTAGCTCAGGGTTACCTCGTGCGTAGCATTGCTTAAACGGCCGCCCAAATTGTTAGCTGCGGTACCAAACTGATAGCTATAACCTAACTTCAAAATATCTGACGTAATAGAAATGATGCCCGACATCTCGTTATTGCTGCGGTAGTTTGCACCTATACCTAATAATTCTTTAAAATATATGGTTGTCGAAAAATCCATAATGAATCGAACGCCCTTGGTATAAGTGGCCAGCGCAGCCGGCTTTGCCCTTACATCGTCACCTTCTTTACCAAAAAGGTAAGCACCTGCAAAATTAAAGTGGTTACGGAAATAGTTATTGTTTTGTGCCGAGGCATTACCCAAATCCCGAATGCTTAATTCAGGCACCGATACGCCTAAATAGTGATGATCGGAATAATAAAGAATGCCAAACCCAATATTAGGCTTGTTTTCGCGTACATCATTCCTGAACTGCGGATCGGTTGAGCTTAATGATGAATAGTTAGCCACATAGCGGCGTATACCCGCGTTTATTGATACGCCCAAGAACTGGTTTTGACTCAACTGAATACCTTTCGCAAAAAAACCGTTGATCTCGGTTAAGTGCTCTACAAAAAACTGGTCGTTCATTACTGTTATACCTGCGGCTCCATTTATAGATTCAATAGGTAAATTTCCGTTGAATATAAAGGTGGACGGTGCATTCTCAATACCGGTCCACTGTTTGCGTACCAAGGCATTGAGCGAGCCATTCTTATCCAAAAGCGAGTAAGCCGAATTCAGGGGCGTTAAGTTGTTCATGTATTGGCTGTAGCTAAAAAACTGCTGCGCTTTAGCATAATTGCTGCTCATTATTAACAGCAACATTACCGTCAACTTATATAGGTGCTTTATCATGTATCTAAGTAATAGGTTGTGATTAATATTTGATTACAAAGGCTCCGGTAAGTCGCTTGCCTTCGCCATTTACATGGTATTGAATTAGGTAGAAATATGTGCCGGGTTGCTGTAAGGCCCCGGTAATGTTAGAGTGGCCGTCAAATACTTTAGAGGTGTTATCGTAGCCTTTGATCTCATAAATTTTTACCCCATTACGGTTTACCACAGTTACCTGGTTATCCGGATGATCTTTGATGCCTTCAATAACGAACACATCATTTTCACCATCACCGTTGGGCGACAAGGCGAGGTGCACCTGAAGATCGGCTTTACCGGCATTGTTTATAACCTGTATGGTTTGCACCACGGTAGTGGCTGCATTATAATTGTCGTTGCCCGGTTGAAAAGCCCTGATGGTTGTGGTACCTACCTGCAAGCCGTTAATCACTAATCCGCGTACCGATGCAACGGTGGCGTCTTTCACCTCCAAAATTACCGGCAAGCCTGAGCTTGAAGTAGCAGCTGGTATGGTGTAGCTCTCGCCGCGGGTAATTGCCGGTATAGCGTTAAACGTAATTACCTGCGATGCTTTGTTCACTACAAATAACTGGCTAACCGGCGCATTTTGGTTGTAGTTACTGCCTGCCGGGAAGGCCGCGGTAATTACGGTTGTGCCTGCACCCACGATGTGTATATTTCCATTTACAATGGTGGCAACGGCCTGGTTGCTTGATGTATACGCCAGGGGTTCGTTTACACTGTTGGTAGCTCCCGGTGCAAAGTCGGCATCGCCAACGGTTTTAGCCGGTAGCAGGGCAAAGTTGATGGTAGCGGTGGTTGATGTAACAGTAAGCGTACCATTAACATAAGTAAAGCTATAGTTTGCCGAAACTCCGCCCCCAGGCACAATAGGATACGTTCCTGCCGGAGATGCCGTGGTAGCGGTGGTAGAAGCACTTGGCTGCGTGGTTAAATTTGCGGCACCATCACCGTTTACAAATCCAACATAAGTTAACGTGAATGCCGGGTTAGCCTGACCAAATGTCCTGGTTTGATTGTTGGCTGTAATGGTCAATACGGCCGGTGTCACGGTTAAGGTTGCCGGTGTATAGCTTAACGCATAATTGGCAGCAGTAGCACCTGCAAAATTGATAGGATATGTACCAACCCCCGAATTTGTTGTTGCGCTGGTTGTTCCTACCGGCGGTGTTGTTATAACGGTCGCATTATCGCCATTTACAAATCCATTTATTGTATAGCTCAACGCCGGGTTGGTTGTGCCGTAAACTTTCGTTTTATTTTCGGCAATAACATTAAGCTGTGCTCTACTAACAGAGAGCACCCCATTGGCATAAATAAAGTTATAATTTGACGCCGCCGCACCCGCGGGCACAATAGCATAAGTGCCCACCCCACTTGCTGCGTTAGCCGAGGTAGTAGCTGTAGCCGCCGTACTCAATACAGCAGGCATTTCGCCGTTTACAAAGCCATTGTACCTCACAGTTAAAGATGGATTGACGGCACCGTATATTTTACTTTGATTATCGGCAGTAACGGTTAACTGTGCTTTATCAACAGTAAGAGTTCCGTTATTATATACGATAGTATAGTTATTACTAACCGCCCCCGAAGGTATAATGGCGTAATTGCCAACAGCACTGGTTGTGGTAGCAGGGGTAGTTGCGGCAGGTGCCGTAGTTAAATTAGCCTGACTATCGCCCGCTGCGAAGCCGCTGTAAGTAAATTCGAACACAGGATTTGCTGCACCGTACATGCGAGTTTTATTGTTTGCAGTAATTGTTAATGTGCCCCGGGTTATGGTTAAGGTTGCCGGCGTATAGCTAATGTTATAATTAGCAGCAGTGGCACCCGAAAAATTGACGGGATAACTACCCACAGAAGAATTGGTAGTTGCCGTGGTATTTGCCACCGGCTGAGCAATTAGTACAACTGAAGTTTCACTGTTCACAAAGCCTGTATATACTGGTGCAAACACAGGGTTTGCTGCGCCGTATACGCGCGATGCGTTTTGTGCAGCTATATTTAATGGCGCTTTAGTAATAGTTAAAGTACCTGTTTGATATACGAGATCATAACTATTATTTAAGGTACTACCACCGGATGGTGTAATGGTATAGTTACCTGCACCCGAACCCGCATTGGCATTAACATTGGCTACCGGGGCCGTGGTAATAACCGATTGGTTGTCGCCATTTAAAAAGCCTGAATAGCTTAACGTTAATGCAGGATTAGCATCGCCATAGGTTTTTGTTTTGTCGTCGGCCTTAACAAAAAGTTGTGCTTTGGTTATAGTAAGTGTGCCTGGCACGTAAGTAAGCGTGTAATTACTGCTTACTGCACCCGATGCTGTTACTGGATAAGTACCTTGCTGTGATGTGATGGTTGCCGAAGTTGTAATGGTTGGTGCTGTAGTAAAAGCGGTGCTTGCATCATCACCGTTTACCAATCCGTTGTAGGCTAAGCTAAACGGAGGATTAGCCACGCCGTAGCCTCGTGTAGCATCATTAACTGTTATGTTAAGACTGGCCCGGGTAATAGTCAGCGTAGAATTTACAATACGGAAAGTGTAATTGTTGGCTACGCCACCGGTTCCAGTAATAGCGTAAGTACCTACAGGCGAATTAGCATCAACCGTGGTAAATGTTGGTTCGGTAGTTATACTTGCCGGAGCATCACCATTTACGAAGCCTGTATACGTTGCGGTTAAGGCCGGGTTTGGCTGTCCGTATACCTTTGTTTTAGCATTTATGTTAGCCGTTAGCGTAACCTTGTTTATGGTAAGTCGGCCGGCAATGTACTGGAAAGTATAATTATCCGCTGTACCCCCGGTTACAGTTATAGGATAAAAGCCAGCCGGCGATGATGCATTGGCGGTGGTTACCGGTGTTTCAGGCTCATTGGTAAGGGCTGAAGCATTATCTCCGTTCACAAAGCCACTATACGTATAAGTAAATGCCGGGTTGGGCTGACCGTAGGCCTTATTTTTACTGACTGCCGTAACACGCAATATGGCTTTTTGTACAGCAATCTCGCCATTGACATATACAATAGCATAATTATCGGCAGTTACGTTACCGCTTACTTCAATGGCATAAGTTCCGGGTAGTGAAGCCGTGGAGGCCTGGGTGGTTACATCAGGCGTTCCGGTTAAAATAGCCGGAGCACGGTCGCCGTTAACTAAGCCCGAATAGGTCAAAGTAAATGCAGGGTTTGCAGCACCATAGGTTTTTGTTTTATTAACTGCAGTAACGGTTAACGTACGCTTCTCAATGGTGAGCGTACCGGTTTGATATATGATGTTATAATTTGGACTTGCTGCACCTGATGGTGTAATGGTATATGTACCCGCTTCAGAACGTGCAGTTACACTGGCAGAGGCTGTTGGTTTGCGCTGTAAATTTGCCTCTGTTTCGTTATTAACAAAACCGGTATAAGTAAAACTGAAAGCAGGGATGGTAGTACCGTAAGACCTGGTAATATCATTAGCTTTGATGATCAAGTCTGCTTTAGCAACGGTTAGGGCACTGTTTACATAGGTTATTGTGTAATTGGTAGCGGTAGCACTTTTTACGGTGATAGGATAAACACCCGGAAGTGAAGTGGTGGTGGCGGTAGTGGCAATTATCGGCGCGGTTGTCAGGCTGCTTTCTGTATCGTTGTTAACAAAACCATCATAAGTATATGTAAGCGCCGGATTTGCAGATTTATAGGTTTTTGTTTTTGCATCGGCTATAATGCGCAGCGGCGCCTTGTTAATGGTTAACCTGCCAGCTATATATATAATGGTATAATTGTTTGAGCTTGCGCCGTTAATGGTAATGGGATAATTTCCTACAGGAGAATTGGTCTGAGCCGTTGTAGTTATTACCGGAGGTGCCGTTAAATCTGCCTCGGTGTCATTTAACACAAATCCTGTATAAGTGTAGGTAAGTGCCGAATTAGCTTCACCGTAAAGTTTACTCATGCTGGCTGCTGCTATTTTGAGCTGGGCCTTATTGATATTTAAGGCGCCTGGTACGTAAATAATGTTGTAATTATCAGCGCTTCCTCCGGTGGCATCAATAGGATAGGTCCCTACCGGCGATGCTGCTGTAGCCGTTGTAGAAATAGTAACCGGACTGGTAAACACACTGCTGGTTTGCCCTAACACATAACCGGTAACTGTATATGTCAATTCCGGCGAACCCGCACCGTAAACCTTGGTTTTAGTGGCTGCGGCTACTCTTAATGTACCCCGGCTAACGGTGAATACACCATCAATAAAGCTAATGCTATAGTTGCTTGCTGTGGCACCACTTACACTAATGGCATAGGTTCCGGGTGCTGTATTTACATCCACAGGTGTACTTAAAGTAGCCTGTGTAGTTAATACCGCAGCTGTTTCATTATTTTTAAAGCCGCTATAAGTAAGTGTTAAAGCCGGATTAGCAGCACCATAAGCTTTGATTTTATTGCCTGCCGTTATAGTAAGCGGGGCAGGTGTTACTGTAACGGTACCTGCGTCGTAAATAAAATTATAGAAATTTGATGAAGCTGCTGATATAGTAATAGGATAAGTACCCACATCTGAACGGACATTAGCAGTTGTGCTGACCGTAGGCCTTACCGTAAGTTTTGTTTGAGTATCATTGTTTTTGAAACCACTGTAAATTATGGTAAAAGCAATATTATTTACCCCATAAGAGCGGGTTTGGCTATTTACATTAACGGTAAGATCGGCTTTATTAATGGTAACCAGCTGGCTTACACGGTTGGCTGCATTATAATTAGCATCACCAGGCTGCGATGCCGTAATGGCAAATGTTCCGGTGGAGATGATGTGTACAAGACCGGTGTTGGTATTAACGGTAGCAATGGCCATATTGCTGCTTCGGTATTCTACAGGCAGGCCAGAAGAAGCAGTTGCCGTTACGGTGAAATCTGCATCGCCATAAGTATGGGGTGCTACCGGATTAAATGTAATGGTTTGATCGGCAGCGTAAACGCTGCTCCGCGCTGTTTTATCTATATGTTTTGCGGCGCTTACATGAGTTGCCGTAGCCAGCAATGCAACAATTATAGATATCGTACAACAATAGAAAAACAAATGCGTAAAAGCTTTTTTCATATATAAATTATGATAAGATTGCTGTACTTTTAAAGCACAGGCGTTAAACTAAATCGATTGTATAACTGGCAATTTTTGAATTAATATTTGGCGGGATATGCCTAATTAATTTTTAGTATAATTATTGGTAACATTTCACTTTAATTATTTAATAGCTGGTTGCTACTGTATCTCAAATAATTATATAAAATTAGTACAGATAATAACGTTGATCTGAGTCGTAAACACCCATCTTCAACCGTTAAAACACGGTATTTAACCCAACAGCAAATACTAAAGCAAAGCGCTGTATTCTTGAGAAAGTTATGCACGCTGTAACGCATTGTACTTAAAGCACTTACAAGAGTCTAATAAGAGGTTATACTTCTATATAAAGTATTAAAAAGATAAGCTCAAATCTTATTTAACTATCTATAATTGGTCGGGATGGCAGGATTTGAACCTACGACCTCCAGCACCCCATGCTGGCGCGATACCGGGCTACGCTACATCCCGAAATTAAGCTTTTAAGACTTCATCTCTTTTTGCTTAATGACTTATTAATTACTTAATAATTAGAAATTAGGCAGCAAATATAAATAATTGGTTTAAAAGTTAAAATATTGACACACTAGTTAAGTACGCATACTCCTCTGGGTTGTAATTATTATTGTATATTTAATAAATTATCATTAAAGTTTCCTCTCATGTAAAAATCTCATGAGTGAAAGTATTCGACCTGGTAAATTTTCGTTTAAATTATATTAGCTACATTAGTGTTCAGGAATGCAGGCATCAGACAATTATACAGTACTGATTGACAGGGTAAATGCTTTTATTAGAAAGTATTACCTTAACAATTTATTACGTGGTCTTATTTTTTTAGGGGCCGGTTTATTTTCTGCCTACATCACTATAGCGCTTTTAGAGTACTTTGGTAACTTTAATACCCTGCTGCGTACGCTGCTGTTTTATGGCTTCATCTTGCTTAATTTCACCTTATTAGTATGGCTGGTTATTCCATCGTTATTTGCTTATTTTAATTTAGGCAAAACGTTAACGCATGATGAGGCTGCCGAAATTATTGGCCAGCACTTTGGCGAGGTAAGAGACAAGCTGTTAAACACATTACAACTTAAAAAGCAGGCTCAGCAAAACGAACGGCATAGGCAATTAATTGAGGCCAGCATTAATCAAAAGATAGATACATTAAATCCGGTCAGCTTTCCTTCAGCTATTAATTTAAAGCATAATAAACGTTATTTGAAGTGGGTGGCAGTACCGGTTGCATTAATCTTAATTATTGCTTTTGCAGCGCCCGGTGTTCTAACTGAAAGCACTAAACGGCTTATTCATCACAACCAACATTTTGCCCCGGTGGCACCATTTAAGTTTATAGTGCTTAACCCCGTTTTAGCTGCCGTACAGGGTAACGATTTAAAGTTAGAGCTAAAGATTGAAGGCAACAACCTGCCAGCTGATGTATACATCGAAACCGGCAGCAATATCTTTAAGCTCGATAAGGAAAATCTGTCGCGCTTTCACTATCTGTTTACTAACTTACAGCAAAATACGGCGTTTCGTTTCACGGCTAATGGTTACACTTCACCCTTGTATCAGATCAAGGTTAACTTAAAACCATCGTTACTGCACTTTGATGTTGAACTGGTTTACCCCACCTACCTGCATAAGCCAGCCGAAAAGCTGAACAATGCCGGAGACTTAACCGTTCCGGCCGGAACCACCGTAAAGTGGCTATTGCAAACTCAAAATGCCAGCAAGCTGCAATTCTCTATAGATCAGCGGACTCAGGAACTAACGTTGGCACAAAGCGGTTTATTTACACACAGCGAAAAAGTATATAAAAACACGCTATATAGTTTACTGCCTTTAACCAGTAATACTCAACCGGGCGAAGCGGCCAGCTATCATATCAACATTATTGCCGATGAAATGCCTGCCATTAACGTGCAGGAAAAACAGGATTCGGTAAGCAGTAAAGCGCTGTATTTTACCGGCGATGTTAAAGATGATCATGGCTTTTCATCGTTAACATTCCATTACAGCACCAACAAATCGGGTGCAGGTCCTAAAGCTGTAACAAAGGCTGTTAAAGCTGATCTTGCTAATACACAGGCTTCATTCTTTTATTATTGGGATTTGAAAGATCTGGGTATTAAGCCGGGCGACCAAGTAAGCTATTACTTCGAAGTAGCTGATAATGACGCCGTAACGGGGCCTAAAAGGGTTAGGTCTGCCGAGCGTACACTACAAATGCCAACCGAAAAAGAATTAAACGAGCAGCTTAATGCCAACACTCAGGCCGTAAAACAAAAAATGCTATCGGCCATAAAGCTGGCTGCACAGGTGGAACGCGATGCCCAAAAGCTTAACCAGTTGTTGTTGAACAAGAATAACTTAAGCTTCGAAGAAAAGAAACAGGTAGAAGACCTGCTGCGCAAAAAAGCAGAGTTAAACGAATTAGTTAAAGAGGTGCAGGCCCAAAACAAAAAGGACCAGTTTGAGCGCAAGGAAAACCAGCCTCAAACGCCCGAGTTACAGGAAAAACAGAAAGAAATGGAAAATCTGTTTAACCAAGTTCTTGACGAAAAAACCCAGGAAATGCTCAAAAAACTTCAGGAAATGCTCGAAAAACAGCAAAAAGATGGAGCACAAAACGAACTGTCTAAAATGCAGAACGATAACAAGTCCTTAAAAAAGGAACTTGACCGTATGCTCGAATTATACAAGCAATTAGATTTCGAACAAAAATTAAATCAGAATATTAATCAGCTTAATAAACTGGCCCAGCAGCAGCAAAAACTGGCCGAACAAACCAAGCAGCCCGGTGCAGATAAACTGCAATTGCAAAAAGAGCAGCAACAACTAAAGCAGGACTTTCAGGAGGTAAAAAAAACAATGCAGGAGTTGGATAAAACCAACCAGCAATTAGAGCAAAAAAACAATTTTACCAAGCAAGAAAAAGAAACCCAGGCTGTAGAACAGCAAATGGAGAACAGCAGCCAGCAGTTGCAAAAGAACGATAGAGCAAAGGCCTCACAAGCGCAAGATCAGGCGGCCAAAGCCATGCAACAAATGGCACAAAAAATGCAGCAAGATGAACAGGAGGGCGAGCAGGAGGAGAACATGGTAAATGCGCAACAGTTACGAGAGTTACTGAAGGTACTGGTAACCAGTTCATTTGAGCAGGAAAAAGTGATGCAGGCATTTAGGGGAATGAGTGGCAATGATCCGGCTTATGTGGCAACCGCGCAAAAGCAGAAGGATATTAAGGATAATTTAAAAACAGCAGAAGATACCCTGTATGCGCTCAGCCGCCGCATTCCGCAAATACAGGCTACCGTAAACCAGGAAGTAGCCAGCATTAACGATCATATTGATAAGGCGCTTGAAAACCTGGGCGACCGCCGCACTCCCGAGGCTAACCGCAACCAGCAATACGCCATGACCTCTATGAATAATCTGGCGTTAATGTTGAACGAGGCTTTAGACCATTTGCAGGATGCCATGAATAAAGGCAGCGGTAAAGGTGGAAAAAAACAGCAGCAATCGGTATCGCAGTTAAGCCAGATGCAGCAGCAACTGAATAAAAACATGCAAAAAATGCGTGAGCAGATGCAGCAGGGCAACCAGGGCCAAAGTGCTAAAAAGCCGGGAGGCGAGCAAAGCGGCCAGGGTAATAGTATAAGTGAGCAAATGGCCCGGATGGCCCGCCAACAGCAGGCTATACGGCAACAATTGCAGCAATTAAGCCGCCAGCAAAACAAAGATGGCACCGGTAAGTTGGGTAATCTCGATAAAATATCTAAAGAAATGGAACAAACCGAGACTGATCTCGTAAACAAGAAAATCACGGAGGAATCGTTAAAGAGACAGCAGCAAATACAAACCCGGTTATTGGAGGCAGAGAAAGCAGAGCAGGAACGGGAACAGGATAAGCAGCGGGAGAGCCAGGCAGGGAAAAACAAGCCGCCGGGGTATATTAAAGCTTTGCAAAATTTTGAGCAGTTAAAGGCAAAGCAGGTTGAACAGATACATACAGTACCATCTGCTCTCAATTTATACTATAAACAAAAAATTAAACGTTACTTTGACCAACTTAATGCAAAATAATATCCAACCCAACAGTGTTTCAACAGGGGAACTGTATACACTGCAACTTCCGTCAACGTATGAGAGCATTACCTTGCTTGAGAACTTGATTGAAGATATTGCTGACAAGTTTAAGATAAGCGATGATACTTTTGCCAATATGATGACCTGCCTTAACGAGGCTGCAATAAACGCTATTGTGCATGGCAATAAGCTTGATGCTAACAAAAAGGTAATTGTTAATGCGGATGTTGATCCTAAACGTTCTATCTGGACAATAACCGACGAAGGCGAAGGATTTGATTATAACCAACTCCCCGACCCTACTGCAGAAGAAAACCTGGAAAAACTGACAGGCCGCGGCGTTTTTATTTTAAAGCACCTGGCCGACCAGTGTATTTTTAATACCCGTGGCAATGAGGTAGAATTGCACTTTAAATTTTAAATGGCAGCTATTCATTTTTTTACCGAAGATACCGGCTACAAACTCAAAAACAAACTACAGCTTAAGCGCTGGATCAAAGACACTATTACCGCCGAAGGCTATCGCCTTAGTGAGCTTAATTATATTTTATGCTCCGATGCTTATTTGCTGCAAATTAACCAGCAATACCTTAACCACGATACCTATACCGATATTGTAACTTTCGATAATTCGGAAAAGCCGGGCTTCATAACCGGCGATATTTTTATTTCGGTAGACCGCACGCAGGAGAACGCGCAAAAATTTAATGTTGATGCCGATACCGAACTGCACCGGGTTATAATTCATGGTGCATTGCATCTGCTTGGCTATAAAGACAAGAAACCTGCTGATAAAAAGCTGATGACCCAAAAGGAAAATGAATACCTGGCTATAAAAAGTTTCTGATTAGTAAACCATTAGCTACCTTTACTTCGTAATCATTTAAAAACATTTAATTATGAAAATATTAGCGCTCATGTTAACACTGCTGTTTACTACACCCAGTACAGTTTATGATTTTAAAGTAAAGGATATTGACGGTAAAAACTTTAATCTGTCTAAATACAAAGGCAAAAAATTGCTAATTGTAAACACGGCCTCAAAATGCGGTTATACCAAGCAATATGCCGAATTACAAAAGCTGGCCGATCAGTATAAAGATAAGGTTGTGGTAGTAGGCTTTCCGGCTAATAACTTTAACGGACAGGAGCCGGGCTCAAATACTGAGATCAAAGAGTTTTGCTCTAAAAACTTTGGCGTAACTTTTCCACTAAGCGAGAAAGTTAGTGTTAAAGGTTTAGACATTGCCCCTATCTTCCAGTATTTAACCACCCAGGAAAACCCTGATTTTACAGGCGAAATTAAATGGAACTTTGAGAAATTTCTGATCGATGAAAATGGTAAATTAATACACCGTTACCGTTCGGCCGTTACCCCATTATCTCCGGAGATCACCAGTAAATTATAATTAAGACATTATACTTAAAAAGGGTGCTGCAGATAATGTGCAGCGCCCTTTTTCTATTACTTTATATTACTGTTTCTCAGCGTCTTCTTTTGCTTTTTTAGCTGCTTTATCCTGTGCCTTCTTAAGCTTTTCCTGATCTTCCTTGATCTTCTCCTGCGCCTTACGGGCCGAATCTATTTTCTTTTGTTTAGCTTTCTCTTTGCCCTTAAAAAAACCTCTCAGTAGGAAATTGCTTTGCGCTGCCTTGAGATCTTCGTTCAGGGTTACGGTTGTTTTATTGGCGTTACCAATGGTTGTTTTAGCTGAGGATACCGTGGTAGCCAGATCATTGGCAATCTTATCATTCTTCAACAATTTACCCAACGAACCTTTCCCATGGTTAATATCGCGCACTATAGCTGTTAAATTACTGGTAAGCTCTTCGGCATTATCTGCTACCTTGGTCAGTTTATTAATTATTTTATCTACATCCAGTGGGTTTACGGCAGTTAGTTTATCACCACCCTCCACCTCTTCACGACTGGTAGAGCCGCCCGAACTTATGACCACCAGTTTATCGCCCATTAAGCCATCGCTGCCTATGCTTACTTTGGCATCCTTTTTTATAAACTTTCTGACGTTCTCGTTCAACGTAAGGTCTACACGCACCGAGCTGTCAGACACAATATTGATGCCCTCTACCACACCAACGTTAATACCGGCAAACCTTACATTATTACCAACCATAAGGCCGTTAACGTTCTTAAAAACGCCATGTACGCTAAACGTAGAATTGAACATGCTTTTTTGGCTGCCAATTAAGAATATACCTAAAAATATGACTACCAATCCCACTAAAACAAATACGCCTATTTTTATTTTTTGTCCTGATGTTGTTTTCATAACGTATCTAAAAAGAATGATTTTACAAATTCGTCTTCTGAGTGCTGCAGTTCCTCAAAAGTTCCTTGTGCTATGTACTCACCGTCGTTCATAATTAATACCCGGTCTCCTGTAATGCGTGCGCATTCCATATCATGGGTAATAATGATAGAAGAGGTTTTGTATTTCTTCTGCATTTTCAATATCAGCTCGCTTATTTCTCTTGAGGTGATAGGATCTAAGCCGGTAGTAGGCTCATCATAAAGCATAATTTCGGGCTTTACAATCAATGTACGCGCCAGCCCTACCCTTTTACGCATCCCGCCCGACAGATCTGATGGCATTTTATCAATTGCTTCGGGTAAACCAATGCCTTCCAGTACCTCTTTTACCCGCTGGTCAAGTTCCTGCTGATCTTTTATTTTCAAAACACGGGTAAGTGCAAACTCCAGGTTTTCCTTTACGGTCATGGAGTCGTACAGGGCTCCGCTTTGAAATAAGAAACCCACCCTGGTGCGCAATTCTTTTAGCTCATCATTGCTAAGTTCTGCTACTTCTTGCCCAAACACTTTAACCGAGCCTTTATCGGGTGTTAAAAGCCCTACAATACATTGTATAGTAACTGATTTACCCTGTCCCGATCGCCCCAACACAATGAGGTTCTCGCCTTTGTGTAAGGTTAAATTAATATCCTTTAATACTTCTTTACTGCCAAAGCACTTTCTTAGGTGCTCAATTTTAACCATTACCTCATCTGTTTTGGCAGAGGGCTGTTCGGCACCTTCTTTATGCTGGTTTACCTCGTCCATATTAATAAAATAACAGGTTAGTAATTTGAACAGCAAGCATATCTATAAAGAAAACCCATAATGAAGCAGTTACAACTGCCGAGTTAGCGGCTAAACCAACACTTTCGGTCCCTTTGTTAGAGTTAAAGCCTTTATAGCAACCTACAAAGCCAATAGCAAAACCAAAGAATACAGTTTTTACCAGTGCCGGTAAATAGTCGGTAAAATCGAGCGATGCAAAACACTTGGTAAAATACAGCGTAAAGCTTACATCATCTGTAAAGTTGAGGGCGAAATAACCGCCGAATAGAGAAATAACATCGCCTATCATGGTAAGCAACGGAATCATTAAGGTGGTGGCCAATATACGGGTAACAACCAGGTATTGTACAGGGTTAGCACCCGACACCTCCATGGCATCAATTTGCTCGGTCACCTTCATGCTGCCCAGTTCGGCTCCTATGCTTGAAGCAATTTTGCCGGCACAAATAATAGCAGTAATAATAGGGCCCATCTCCCGTATAATAGAAACAGCCAACGTTTGCGGCAGCATACTTGCTGCACCAAAATCAACCAGTGTGGGCCTTAACTGAAGTATAAGCACCAAACCCATTATAAAAGAGGTAATGCTTACCAATGTGAGCGATTTGTAGCCAATTTCATAACTCTGGCGCACAAACTCCGACCATTCAAATCCACCAGAAAACACATTGCGAAAAAAGCTGGTTAAAAACACGGTTTGGTCGCCTACGCTTTCCATCCATCTTCGCCAGCCCGAATTCATAATTTGTTCTGCCATAATATTTACGTAGCTAAGTAATTGCTGTTAACTTTTAGTATAATGTTATATGGGTTCAGGATCAGAGATACAGCAAGCACTTGCAGAACGCCGGCTACTTACACATAAGCAACGCTGTTAATTGGTGATGAACTTAGCGTATAAACATGCATACTCCGATTTTGTTTAATGTTAATAGAGTTTTTATAAGCGCGAAAAATACACTATGCCATTATAAGCAGCTACCCCTTCACCAATAAGTTTAGTACCTTTGCAAATAATTAACTTATGGGATATAAAGCAGTTATAGCAGGCGCAAGTGGATTGGTGGGCAACGAACTGCTTCACATACTATTGCAGGAAAGCACCTACGATGAAGTGCTGATTTTAGTGCGTAAGCACTTACCTATCCAACATAAAAAGCTGGTGCAATTACAGGTTAGTTTTGACGAACTGGAACAACATCAAAGTGCCATTAACGGTCATGCGCTGTTTTGCTGCTTAGGTTCCACCAAAAGTAAGACGCCTGACTTGAATGTTTACCGCAAGATAGATCACGACTATCCGGTTAAGCTTGCACAAATTGCGTTGAAGAATAAGATGCCGCATTACCACTTGGTATCGGCCATTGGTGCTAACAGCACCTCGTCTAACTTTTACACAAAAATGAAAGGCGAAACAGAGCGGGATATACAAGCAGTTGATATTAGGTCGTTACATATCTATCAGCCATCGCTTTTAACCGGCAACCGTAAGGAGCACCGTTTAACCGAACGTATTGCAACAGGTGTTATGAAAATAATTGATCCGCTTTTAATTGGTGGATTAAAAAAGTATCAGAGCATTGCTGCTGCTACGGTGGCCAGAGCCATGTACAAACAATCATTAAATCAAGAAGAGGGTGTGTTTGTACATCCTTCAGATCATATAAAACAATTAGCGTGAGCACTTATTTATCAGCAGAAAATTTAGGTCATTCTTTTCATGACCACTGGTTATTCCGTAATTTAACTTTAGGCATTAACCGCGGCAGGCGGGTTGCTTTAGTTGGAGTTAACGGTGCCGGTAAATCAACATTATTAAAATTATTATCCGGCAAAATAAACCCTACCGAAGGCAAAGTAGTTACCGCCCGCGATTTACGCCCGGGTTACCTGGAGCAAGACCCGCTTTTTGAAAAAGGCCATACTATTAGCGATTATATTTTTCATAAAGATAACGTACAGCAACAGCTCATCTTAAAATATGAGCAGTTACTGGAGAACGATCCTGATAATGAAAAAGCGATAGAACAAATTACCGAAGAGCTTAGCGCAGTTAATGCCTGGGAATATGAATACCAAATTAAAAACATTTTAGGCCGGTTAGATATCCATCATTTAGATCAGCGGATAGATACGCTCTCGGGTGGACAGAAAAAACGTCTAGCATTAGCCAAATTATTAATTGAAGACCCGGATGTTTATGTACTGGACGAGCCTACCAATCACCTGGATATTGACACCATTGAGTGGTTAGAGAAATTAATGACCGAGGGTAATAAGACCATACTGATGGTTACGCACGATAGGTACTTTTTAGATAATGTGTGTAACGAGATCATTGAAATTGAACGTGGCAAAATTTTTAATTACAATGGCAACTACCAGTACTACCTGGAAAAGAAAGCCGAGCGAGAATCTACTAACGAACTGCAATTCCAAAAGAACTCTAACCTTTTGAAAAAGGAGTTGGAATGGATGCGCCGTCAACCCCAGGCTCGTGGTACCAAATCAAAGGCACGTATAGATGCCTATTACGAACTGGAAGATAAAACAAAGAACCATAATCCTAACGGAAAAGTTGAGTTAAGCACAAAGACGGCTCGCCAAGGCGGTAAGATTATGGAAGTTTACCACATCACTAAAACGTTTAGAGACCGTAAGGTGATAGACGACTTTAGCTATGTATTTAAGAAGGGTGACCGTGTAGGTATTGCGGGTAAAAACGGAGCTGGTAAATCTACCTTACTTAATATGTTCACTGGGATATTACAACCCGATAGTGGCCACATTGAAAAAGGTGAAACCACCGTTGTTGGTTATTTTAACCAGGCCGGCATGAACTTTAAGGATGATGAGCGGGTAATAGATGTTGTGAAAAACGTAGCCGAATTTATTACCATGGCCGATGGTAAAACCATTTCGGCTTCGCAATTATTAACGCTGTTCCTCTTCCCTCCTGCCCGTCAGTTTGGCTTTATTTCATTATTGAGTGGTGGCGAAAAGAAACGCTTATACCTGCTTAACATCTTAATGAAGAATCCAAACTTCTTGATATTGGATGAGCCGACGAACGATCTGGATATTGATACCCTGAACGTATTGGAAGAATTTTTAACCGGTTATACCGGCATTTTGTTAATGGTATCGCACGATAGGTATTTGTTAGATAAGCTAACCGACCAACTTTTTGTAGTAGAAGGAACTGGTAAAGTAGACTTGTATAATGGCAATTATTCGTCGTACCGTTTAGAGCAGGAAGAAGCTAAACAAGCGCTAAAAAACAAACCTGCGCCGGCTCCTGCACCTGTAGCTGCCACTCCTAAAAAGAACAAGCTTTCTTACAAGGAACAAAAAGAACTGGAAACTACAGAAGCAGAAGTGAGCACTATTGAAACTAAAATTGCTGCATTAACAGAGAAGTTGAATACGCTTACGGATCATCAGCAGGCTATGGATATGTCTAAAGACATTGAAAAACTCAATGCAGATTTAGACCAAAAAACGATGCGTTGGTTAGAGTTAACCGAACTAAAAGAAAGCTAAAATGAAGGTATCAGATATCATAGCATCGGTTGGTGTGATCATTTTATTGATAGGTTTTATGCTTAATCTGTTCAAGAAAATATCGCCCGAAAGCAAGGCGTATGGTTTGATGAATTTTATAGGTGCAGGCTTATGCGGGTACTCATCATACTTAATTAGCTTTTGGCCCTTCGTAATATTAGAGAGCATATGGGCGTTTGTAGCCTTATTATCATTATTCAAAGTTCCACGTGGAACAGGCAGTAATGAGTTGTAGTTTTGTAAATGTTCCACGTGGAACACTGGAGGATTAGATGTTTAAAAAATACGATGTAATAGTAGCCGGAGCTGGCCATGCAGGTTGTGAAGCCGCTGCTGCTGCCGCTAATTTAGGTTCGTCGGTTTTGCTCATAACCATGAATATGGGCACCATAGCACAGATGAGTTGCAACCCTGCGATGGGTGGTGTAGCCAAAGGACAGATAGTGCGTGAGGTGGATGCGTTGGGTGGTTACTCTGGTATTATAGCCGATAAAACCACTATCCAATTTCGCATGCTCAACCTATCAAAAGGCCCCGCTATGTGGAGCCCCCGTGCCCAAAATGACCGTATGCGCTTTGCCGAAGAATGGCGTTTAGCCTTGGAGCGTACCGAAAATTTAGACATGTGGCAAGACACTGTTACGTCACTTATTGTAAAGAATGATACAGTATGTGGAGTGCGTACAACGCTTGGAGTGGAGATAGAGTGTAACGCTGTAGTGTTAACCAATGGTACCTTTTTAAACGGTATAATTCACATAGGCGAAAAGCGTTTTGGCGGTGGCCGTACGGGCGAAAAATCGGCTACGGGCTTAACCGAGCAACTGGTTGAGTTAGGCTTTGAAGCCGGCCGTATGAAAACAGGAACTCCTCCTCGTATAGATGGACGAAGCTTAAATTACAGCGTAATGGAAGAACAGTGGGGCGATGAAAATCCGGGCCGTTTTTCTTTCACTGACGTAGAGCGCCCAACCGAAAAACGTTGCTGCTGGATCACCTATACTAACAACAATGTACACGAAACTTTAAAAGAAGGCTTCGAAAAATCGCCTATGTTTACCGGGCGAATTAAAGGTTTAGGCCCACGTTATTGCCCATCTATTGAAGATAAGATTAACCGTTTTGCAGAGCGCGACAGGCACCAGATATTTGTAGAACCTGAAGGATTCAACACCGTTGAAATTTATGTCAATGGTTTCTCTACCTCATTACCTGAGGATGTGCAGTACCGCGCATTAACCCAAATACCGGGTTTTGAAAAAGCTAAAATGTTCCGTCCGGGTTATGCTATTGAGTACGATTACTTCCCTCCTACCCAATTAGATTTGACCTTGGAAACAAAAAAGATTGCTAATCTCTTTTTGGCAGGTCAAATAAACGGCACTACCGGTTACGAAGAAGCGGCATCACAGGGTCTAATTGCAGGTATCAATGCACATCAAAAAGTACACGATTTGCATGAGTTGATCATGAAGCGTTCGGAGTCTTACATTGGTGTGTTGATAGACGATTTGGTAACCAAAGGTACCGAAGAGCCATACCGCATGTTTACCTCAAGAGCCGAGCACCGCTTGTTGTTACGTCAGGATAATGCGGATATCCGCCTCTCTCCTATTGGACATGAGTTAGGTTTGATTAGTGATGAACGTTTAGATAAGGTGAAACAGAAGGTAAAAAACTCTGATGATATTGTTTCTTATACCCGTACCAAATCTGTTGATGCAGCAAAATTAAATCCGCTGCTTGAAGAATTAGGCACGAGTACTTTGAATCAAAACGTAAAAATGTTTGCGCTACTTGGTCGTCCTCAAGTAGCCTTCGATGATCTGCGCAAGGCCGATGCCTCGTTAGAAGTATTGCTTTCTACGTATGATAAAGAAACCGTTGAGCAGGCTGAAATAAAAATCAAATACGAGAGTTATTTTGATAAGGAATTAGAGATCGTAGAGCGGATGAGAAAAATGGAGGATAAAGAAATTAATCCCGAATTTAATTATCATCAATTGCAATCTCTTTCTAAAGAAGCCCGCGAAAAATTGATGCGCATTAAACCAAGAACGCTGGGGCAAGCCTCACGGATCTCCGGTGTATCGCCCTCAGATATCTCGGTGCTCATGGTTCACATCTCCAGGTAGGAAATATTGGATCAATTTTATCGTTTTCACTGAAATAATGGCTTTAATAAATATATGTTAAAGCCATTATTTTTAAATTTTAATATCATAGCTCAAAAAACATCTAAAATCGCTTATATCGCTTTAAAATGCTTTTAAATTTAAGGTCCTTTTTTACTTTATCAATTATTGCCCTTTTTTCGGCTTTTATGCTTTGGGGCTGCGCAAGCATACAAAGACCACAGGGTGGCCCGCGCGACCGCACTCCGCCGAAACTTTTGAAAGCCTTACCGGCTAATAAAACGCGAAGGTTTGCGGCCAAGCAAATTCAGCTCGATTTTGATGAGTACTTTAAATTAAGCAGTCCCTATACCGAAATAAGTGTAAGCCCTGCTTTTGAAAAAGCACCGGAGTATATTACAAAAGGGCGAAGCTTAGTTATAAAACTAAACGATACCCTTGCTAAAAATACGACCTACGTATTCAACTTCGGTAAAGCATTAGCCGATGTCAATGAATCGAACATATTGAAGAACTTTACCTACGTTTTTTCTACAGGCGATCAAATAGATTCTTTAAGTATTACCGGCAAGGTGAACAATACCCTAACTGCATTGCCGGAGAAAGAAGCTACGGTAATGATTTTCCCGGCCAGTAGAGACACAGCATTCTTTGGTAAAAAGAAACCTGCGATATATACAACTACAGATTCGTCTGGTAATTTTGCCTTGAATAACTTACATGAAGGTGAGTACACCATATATGCCTTGAAGGAAACATCGCCCGATAAAATTTATAACAGTGATGTAGAACTTATCGCTTTCCTGAAAAACACAATCAATGTTAAAAGCGATGTAACCGGCATTGAACTAAACTTGTTTAAACAAGTACCAGACAAATTCAGAGTAAGCTCTAAGAGGTTTGATAACGATGGAAAGGTTTCTTTGATTTTTAACAAGCCTTTGATGAATCCTTCTATCAAAGTGAACTCTCCTGCTGATTTCGATACTCAGAAAATCGTAGAGTTTAGCAAGACCCGCGACTCCTCTACAATATTTTTCCGTAAAATGGATTTTGATGAGTTGAAACTGCAAATTAACGATGACGGTAAATTTGTAGATACTATTACTTTAAGAAAGGGCCGCAACGAGAGCTTTAAACGTAACCTGAGCGTAGCATACAATATCAATATAGATAATAAATTAAGGCCTGGGAGTGACTTAATCATGACTGCCAATTTTCCCTTAGAAACTTATGATATAAGCAAAATTAAGCTCCTTGAAGACTCTGTGCCGGTTAATAATCTGGCTATTACCAAAGATCCAAATAGTTCCAGAAAACTCATATTAAAGCATCGCTGGAAACAAGCTACCCGGTATGAACTATCTTTTGCAGATGAAGCTTTGACTGATATTTATGGAGACAAAAATAAGGAGAGTAACAAGCGTTTCCTGATAGATAAGCCGGAAAACTATGGTACGCTTACGCTCAAAGTTACTGTGCCCGACACCAGTAAATTCTATATCGTTGAGGTGTTAGACACTAAAAAAGTTGTATTGCAAACTGATGTTATTTCTAAAAACTCATCTATTGTTTATAAAAACTTTTTTACTGGTAAATACATGGTGCGCGTTACTTACGATAATAACAAGAACCGTAAAGCCGATAGTGGAAATGTAAGAACTAAATCTTACGCCGAAAAACTTTGGTACAATGACAAAGAATTCACATTGCGCCCCAACTGGGAAATGGAAGAAGCATTGGTTATTCCAAAAGAAGAATCTACACCGTAAACCAACTGGCATACAAATTATAATTATGGGGCAGCTTTTGCAGTAGCGCAAGCTGCTCCTCGGTTAAAGGTTTTATTTTTTTGGCAGGCGTACCTGCGTATAAATAACCACTCTCACACACCGTTCTCTCCAATACTACTGACCCCGCGGCGATAATTACATTTGTTTGTACCACCGCATCATCCATCACAATGGCTCCCATACCAATTAGTACATAATCATCTAATATACAGCCATGTACAATAGCATTATGACCTATTGATACATAGTTACCAATGGTAGTAGATGCCTTTAAATAAGTAGCATGCACGCATACCCCATCCTGTATATTGGTATGATGGCCAATGGTAATGCTGTTTACATCCCCCCTGATCACTGCATTAAACCATACCGAACAATTATTGCCCATAGTAACATCGCCCACAATGGTACAATTGGGAGCAATAAAGCAGCTATTACCCCAGGCAGGAGATTTATCGTTTACAGGAAGAATGAGTGGCATTGGTAAAATTTAAGTAGAATACTAAATTAGTTAATTGATGGATAATTAGTTACTGCGATTTGCTTAGAAAGTCAACCGTTTTACTTAAGTGCATGGTTACCATAATGATATTTATCAAGTCATATTAAATATTGTTATTATTTGTTCAACATTTATCATTTTACTACGTAGACAGCCATTAGCGTTTTTGATAGCTTGTTCTGCTGTAAACCTTTAGATGATGTGTGCAAATTATAAACTAAAAATGTTTTGTTTTAAAAGCATATTAACCATACTTATTTGTATTACATCAACCACGCTTTTTGCTCAGCAAAAAACAATTAAGGAGTTACTGGCAGATTTAAAGAAATCAAAACCAGACACCTCTCAGTTGTCTATTTTATCTGATTTAAGTTCGGCCTACATGTCTTTAGACCCAAAGCTAACCTTTAAATATGCTAATGAACTTAAATTTAAAGCTGCAGAACTTCAAAACTTTAAAAAAGTAGCTGATGCGGATATTTTGATAGGAATATCCTGGGGTATACGCAGCCATTATGATAGTGCTCTCCATTACTTTAAGATATCACTAAAAGAATCGGCTGATATAAATTATGAGATAGGTATTGCGGATGCCTACATTAACATAGGAGAAGTTTACAGGCGCCTGGGTGACGATGTTCAGGCAGCCAATTACTATTTAAAGGCTCTCCCACTATTTGAACACAACAAATACAACCATGGTATTAACTTGTGCCTCAACAATTTAGGAGAAATTTATCAGACAAAGAAATCTTATCAACTTGCGCTGAATTACTTTAATACTGCATTAAAAAATTATCAGCAAAGTAATGATATTAGTGGTCAAGGCTTTATGCTGAATAGCATTGGGGCCTGTTACTTTAAGATGGGTAATTATGAACGATCATTACCATACTTAGAGCACAGCTTAGCCATCCGGAAAAAATTAGGTGAACAAACAGGTATAGCAAATTTGTTTGCAGACATAGCAGCCATAAAAACTGCCACAAAAAGTTATGACCAAGCCGATAAGTATTTAAACCAAGCGTTTACCCTATCTAAAAAAATTGATGATAATGAGTTTTTGGCTCAGGTATATGAGCAATATGCTGATAACTATCTCCAGCAAAACAAATTAGCGCTTGCAAAAATTTATTCCATAAAAAGTATGGTTATTGCGCGTGAGATAAAATCGCAGAGTAAAATAGCCGACGCTTTAAAAACACTATCTACAGTTTACGCAGCCATGGGCGATAGTTCAAAGGCTTATAAGTACCAAACTGAATTTTTAAGTTATCGTGATTCAATGTATAATGAAGATAAATTGAAAATTATAGCGTTATCATCATTAGAGAAAACCCAGGCCGACAATATTATACTTCACAAGCAAAACCTATTAAACACAACTCAAATATCAAAAAACAAGCTAAAAATTAAATTTTATGGTATTGTGTTCGCCTTAAGCATGGTAATCATACTGCTTACCACCCGGCAAATTATTGTACTTCGCCGATCTAATAGTCATAAAAAATTAACGAACGAACTTTTAAAAAAGCAAAAGAACGAGATCTTAGAAATTAATAGCGAACTGCACAGTTTAAACGAAGAACTTACCACGCAAATGGAAGTGATTAGTTTGCAAAATGAAGAATTGGAAAAACTAAATGCAGTTAAAAACAAACTATACTCCGTAATATCACATGATTTTAGAAGCCCGTTAAGTACGCTTAAAAACTTAATGGACCTGAATAAGTCAGGCTACATATCTGCTGACGACTTGCAGCAATATTTTAATGATGTATCGCTAACCGTAGATCACACTTTTATATTTTTGGATAATTTACTCAATTGGGCAAAAAATCAAATGGATGGCCTATCTATTCATCCGCAAGCATTTAACATAGAAACAGTTATAGAAGAAAATATTGCTCTTTTTAATACACAGGCAAGCCTTAAAAATATAAGCATAATTAACAAGGCTACCTGTACAGTTTGCGCTTATGCTGACCCCGACATGATTAAACTCATTGTAAGAAACTTATTAGCAAATGCCATAAAATTTTCGCGAGATAATGACAGCGTTGAAATAAGTGCAGAAACTGCTGACAAAGAAATAACTATAGCTATTAAAGATACAGGGATAGGTATGGATCAAAAAGATGCAAACCAAATATTTGGTAGTGGCCACACCACATTAGGTACAGCCAACGAAAAAGGTACGGGCCTCGGGCTTATTATGTGCCACGAGTTTGTGACCTTTAATAAGGGTAAAATTTGGGTTGAGAGTAAAAAAAATGAAGGAACTACTTTCTATTTTACCGTGCCTTTAGCCAATAAAATAGAAAACGTTCCTTCTTGTAATTAATTTAAAACACGGTATCCTCCAATACATTTGCGTGCTGCGGATAATCAGTAGTATAATGCAAGCCCCTGCTCTCTTTACGTGTCGATGCCGATTTTACGACGAGATATGATACCTGTATTAAATTACGCAACTCACATAACTTCACCGATAGCTTGGTTTTTTTATAAAAATCTTCGGTTTCTTCATACAATAGCTTTAACCGGCGCATAGCCCGTTCTAAACGGAAATCAGAGCGGACAATGCCCACATAATCATTCATCAGCTTTTGCATTTCGCGGATGTTGTGAGTTACTAAAATATCTTCATTGGAGAGTTGTACACCTTTTTCATCCCAATCGGGTATGTTTGCGGGTACGGTATGATTTTCAAACCTGGTAATAGCATCTTCATATATACGGTGTGCAAATACCAAAGCCTCTAATAAAGAATTTGAGGCCAAACGGTTTGCGCCATGCAAGCCTGTAGAAGCACATTCGCCGCAGGCATATAATTGATTAATAGATGATTGCCCCACATGATTAACAAGCACACCTCCGCACATATAATGACATGCCGGCGATACCGGGATCATATCCTTGGTCATATCCAGCCCAATGTCTAAACACTTAGCATAAATGTTAGGGAAATGCTGTAAAATATCGGCTTTGCTTTTATGGCGCACATCCAGGTAAACGTAATCCTCACCCGATTTTTTGATCTCGGCATCAATGGCACGGGCTACAATATCTCGTGGTGCCAAAGATTTACGCGGATCATACTCCTGCATAAACTCTTCGCCATTGGTGCGCTTTAAAATACCTCCAAAACCACGTACCGCTTCAGATATTAAGAAAGATGGATATTCGCCAGGGTTATATAATGCGGTAGGGTGAAATTGTATAAATTCCATGTTTCGTACTTTGCCTTTAGCACGGTAAACCATGGCCACACCATCGCCCGTGGCAATAACCGGGTTGGTAGTAATAGCATAAATATGGCCTGCACCACCCGATGCCATTACCGTTACCTTAGAACGTATGGTATCTACCACCTTGGTATCGGTATTAAAGGCATATATGCCGTAGCAGGTAATATCCTGGCTCTGTTTATCCACAAATTCACCTAAATGGTGTTGGGTTATCAAGTCAACCGCAAAGTAATGCGTAATAATTTCGATGTTTGGGTTTTGATGGATCTGCTCTAATAGCGAACGCTCCATTTCAAAACCGGTAATATCTTTATAATGCAGTACCCGGTACTCAGAGTGTCCACCCTCTTTGGCCAGGTCGTATACGCCTTCGTTGGTTTTGTCGAAGTTGGTACCGTAGTCTATAATTTCCCTTATCCTTTCCGGCCCTTCTTCCACTACAATACGCACTACTTCTTCGTCGCATAATCCGTCGCCGGCTATCAAAGTATCTTCAATATGCTTTTCAAACGAATCTTCTTTTTTATCCACAACTACAGCCACGCCGCCCTGCGCATATTTGGTGTTCGATTCGTCTTCGCTGGCTTTGGTAACTATCAGTACCTTACCGTGTTTGGCGGCCTTAAGTGCAAAACTTAATCCGGCAATGCCCGACCCTACAACCAGGAAATCCACATCTCTTGTCATAAAAACTATCTAATATGTGTAAAAGTAATACTTGTGTTAATAACCGCATCAAAAGATGTTAATTTTGCGTAAGTAAAAAGCTAACAACTTTTGGGTTTGTGCAAAAGTGGGTTAAAAACTAAAGTTACTACCAATTGCTGGTATAGTTTTAGTACGAAACCACACGTTAATCCACATGCACAAAACAAGCATTTAATTAACACAATTGTTTATTAACATTGATGTGAATAAAAACGTATTACTGTAAATCAGTTGTTTAGTATTGCTGAGTTGTGGATAACATGTGGAAACAAGTAGAACAAGTTTGTTTAGCAATAAAAACGCAATTCACTTACTCACACAATTCACATCTTAATAACAATAGGTTTATATATTTAAATTAAATTAATTGTATTTATTGTAATGTTAGAAATGGACATTTTAGAAGAAATCAATATAAAAGGTTTTGCAGAAGAGGATATAGACCCCACGCTTGACCTCTATGCCGAGATAGAAAAGCTAAAGCAGCAAAAGAATGCGGTGATACTGGCGCACTACTACCAGGAAGGCGAGATACAGGATATTGCTGACTATATTGGCGACAGCCTGGGCCTATCGCAGCAAGCTGCCAAAACCGATGCTGATATTATTGTATTTGCCGGTGTGCACTTCATGGCCGAAACTGCCAAGATACTCTCTCCTACCAAAAAGGTACTGCTGCCCGATTTAAAGGCTGGCTGTTCTTTAGCAGACAGTTGTCCACCTCACTTGTTTAAAAAGTTTAAAGAATCATACCCCGATCACCTGGTGATCACTTACGTGAACTGTACTGCCGAACTGAAAGCCATGAGCGATATTGTTTGTACCTCCAGCAATGCCGTACAAATTGTAGAAAGCCTGCCGGCCGATCAGCAGATCATCTTCGGGCCCGACCGTAACCTTGGCGCTTACGTAGCCAAAAAAACAGGTCGCGATTTAGTATTATGGAATGGCGCCTGTATGGTGCACGAGATATTTAGCCGTGAAAAGATCACTAAGCTGAAAGAACGCCATACTAATGCTAAGATATTAGCTCACCCCGAATGCGAAGAGCATATACTGCAACTGGCCGATTATATTGGTTCTACCACCGGGATATTGAAATATGCCACCAATGATGCCGCAACAGAGTTCATCGTAGCTACCGAAGCAGGTATTATTCACCAGATGGAGAAAGATAACCCTACAAAGACCTTTATCCCCGCTCCACCGAATAATACTTGTGCGTGCAACGATTGTCCTCACATGAAAAGAAATACGCTGGAGAAGCTTTATTTGTGCCTTAAAAACGAGATGCCAGAAATTACTTTACCGGCCGATATTATTGCCAAAGCCGTAAAGCCAATTGAACGGATGCTGGATATATCGGCACAGCTTGGATTATAGAATTAGACTTAATGAAGAAGGACTTGTAAAGCAAAGACTTGTATTAAAAAAAAAGAGTGACCGGTTATGGTCACTCTTTTTTTGTTGGTAGCATAGAGTCTTTATCTTTGCTTTTTGAGTCTAAATGTCTACCAGTCTGACTAAATTCCTGCGTCAGCTTTAGTTTCTAATACATCTTGTACAGATTGTGGTAAGGCCGATAAAAGGTTAAAACCTCCTCCAACAGCTGTTTCGATTGAACGTACAGTGGTTAAATATTTTTTCCAGTCGGCATCGATACTGTTGGTGTTAGGTGTATTAACTGCAATAACACGTACAGCGCTGGTATTACCGGCCCTGATTAAATCGCCGTTGCCTGCCGGTATAATTACAGCCACTTTCCAAACATTGCTTGGTACGGTTACGTTACCACTTGCAATAGTATTTATAGGGGTTGCGCTTAAACTTCCAACACCTCCCGTACCGTAGCTTCCCATAATGATGTAAACTTCGTTACCACCATTCACTTGAGCACGTAAATAATTTTCTAAATCTGCCCAAGCTTTTTGATTATTGTTAGGTGCTTGTGGTATCATATTAGTCATCAGGAAGGTAGCAGAGTTAGCAGCAGTTGAACTTGTACGATCGGCAGATGGGCAGTTATGACCCCTGTCAAATCCTGAACCTGAGTAACTGTTGCTTTGTACAGCAAAAAAGTCTGTTGGTAAACCGCTATAGGCCGCAAAGTTATCTAAACGGCCGGTGGCATTAGTGGTATTGGTACCATCTAAGTGCCAGCTCACCCAATTTGGAGTACCACGTGTTTTGCTATATGATTCTACGTAATAGCCTAAATCTAACAAAAAATTTTCTGAAGATACTGCTGCTGCACTTGATGGATTACCAAAAAGTATATTACTATTATCACCAGTAGCTGGTGGAGCATCAGCACCAATAGTAACGCCTCTTGGGGTATTAGCTGTGCCCGTACTACCGCCTGTACTGCCGGTACCACTATCATCAGGTGATGTATCAGAAAGCGTAATGCCGGAATCTCCTACGCCAGCAAAGGTAATATCGTCTATACTTATTCTTACACGATTACTACCGTTAAGTTCTGAAGTGTTAACTATTCTAAACCTTTGTGTAGCAGTATCAGTAATCTGAAAAGTAGTGGTTATTAACATTGCCGTGTCTGTTGGGTTAACAGTTTCTCCCACTTTAATATAAGTTTTACCGCCATCTTTTGATGACTGTAGTTCCCAATATCCTTTTAAAACCTGAGTTACGTTTGGTCCGGGCTTCTGTTTATCTGAAAAGTTTGTAAGTGCAGATTTAATAGTGATCGACTTTAAGTGTTTCACATTAAAATTCATGCTTAGCATGCCATTTCTTTTGGTATTACTTGGTGTACCCTGAATACGGACACCTTTGCTACCATTTTTTACATCACTTTTATCTGTACCTGTTAATGCGCCGTCATAGTTCCACGACCCGGTGTATAAGCTTACATCACCAGCGTCGTATCCAATACTGGAAACTTTTCCACCATTTTCAAAATCTTCTGTAATGCTATATGGCTGAGGTACAACCGGCACCACTACTGGTGGCGGTATAACTTCAGGATCTTCATTCATATCTTTCTTACATCCGGCCAGTAAAAGAGGAACAGAAAGATAAATTAGTAAATGTTTAATTTTCATATCATGTATTTTGTGTTTACAAATTTGTGGTTTTAATATTAATTGAATGTTAATTTTTATGAGTGTAATAAAAATATCACCTTTAATTGGTTAATATATTTTCGTAAGACACTTATTTCTAATGTTTTTGGAGAAAGATTATTAAAAAGTAAGGTGGGCTTTTATAAACAGTTGATTATACTCACCTATTAAAACAGCTTTCGTATTTTTGCATCTTAAATCATTGTGCTGCCATGGATATGTTCGACAACGTAGATAGAACCAATATAGAAGAGTTAGGGGAGTTTGGCCTGATCAAACACTTAACTAAAAATATACAGCTTAACCACCCCAGCACTATAAAAGGTGTTGGTGACGATGCTGCGGTGTTAAACTACGATGGTAAAAAGGTATTGGTGTCTACCGATATGTTGTTAGAAGGCATTCATTTCGATTTGGCTTACACTCCTCTTAAACATTTAGGTTACAAAAGCATCCAGGTAAACCTGAGCGATATTTGCGCCATGAATGCCACCCCTACCCAGGTAACGGTGTCTATAGGCATGTCGAGCAAGTACACCTTAGAGGCTATTGAAGAACTGTACGAAGGCATTTACCTGGCCTGCGAAAAATATAATGTAGATATTATTGGTGGCGATACCAGTTCGTCTAAACAAGGGCTGGTTATTAGCATTACGGTGTTAGGCGTAGCTAACGAAGAAGATATAGTATACCGCAACGGCGCCGAAGAAGGTGATCTGCTTTGCGTATCCGGCGATTTAGGCGGTGCTTATATGGGTTTACAGTTATTGGAGCGCGAGAAGTTGATCTACCTCGAAAACCCAAAAATTCAGCCCGACCTGGAAGGTAAAGATTACATTATTGAGCGCCAGTTGAAACCTGAAGCCCGTCAGGATATTATTGCTTTGCTGCGCGATATTAAGGTAAAACCAACGGCCATGATCGATGTATCGGACGGATTAGCTTCAGAAGTATTACATATTTGTAAGCAAAGCAATAAAGGCTGCCAGTTATACGAAGAGAAGATCCCTATCGACCCCATGACTTATCAAACCGCCCGCGATTTTAACCTCGACCCAACCGTTTGCGCCCTGAGTGGTGGTGAAGATTATGAATTGCTGTTCACCATTAAACAAGCCGATTACGATAAGATTAAGAATGATGTGGACGTAAGTATTATTGGCTACATCACTGAGGCAGCAGCCGGTTGTAACTTGATCTCGAAAGCCGGTGCCGTACATGAGCTGAAAGCACAAGGATGGAATGCTTTCGGAAATGTTAAAAACGGATAAAAAAGATAAAATATACGAGCATAAAAAAACCCGGGTAATCCGGGTTTTTTTATGCTCGTATTAAAATGTTAATTATTAACCTGCCAAACCATCTTTTTTAGCCTTTTCAAGTACTTTAGCTGCACGTTCGGCACTATCCGGATGCGAGCTCATCATTTTTTCTGATTTGCTTCTGGTTGCGCCTTTTTCCATATCGGCCAGCTTAGTAAAAGCACTGGCTAATGCTGTAACCTTATAATTATACTTTTTCATAAAGTCGTAAGAGTAATCGTCTGCCTGGCTTTCTTGTTTACGGCTATATTTGCTATCCAATAAAGCCCCAGCAAAAGCGCCTAACTGGCTTTCTGAAAGCGCATTAACCACACCTGACTGTGATGACGCGGCATCTGTTAATGCTTCTCTTTTATATACACTTCTCACCGCATCACGGCTATCTTTATTGGCAACATGGCCAATTTCGTGTCCTATAATACCTAACAATTCATCATCGGTCATGATATCCATTAACGATGAAAACACACGTACGCTACCATCTGCGCAGGCAAAGGCGTTAATATCTTTTACTTTGTAAACTTTATAGTTGAGTTTCAATCCACCTTCATTTTGATGTTTGGCAAATATTTTGTTCAGTCTTACCGTGTACGGGTCTGTCGCAGAGGCTACCGGATTGTGAGCATCCATCCAGGTTACAGCTTCTGAGGCCAATTTGGCCGCGTCGGCATCAGAAAAAGTAGCGGCTTTAAATCCTTTTTCCGCTGCACTAACACTTTTAGTGTTAATTTTTATTTGTGCCGATGTATGTACGCTAATAAACGTGCCAACAGCAATTAGTGTTAACGATAAGGTGTTGTTTTTCATGTTGTATATTTTTACAAATATTTAGTAATAATTAAATCATAACACGATTACAACCATTATGTTTATCCTAATATTTAGGTAACGGAGTTTTATATCATATCATTATATATCAGCATCTTCAGTTTCAGGTAGTAAAGATGTGTACTTTCCATCTATTTGCTTATTAGCCTTGGCACCCAGGTTTTTAATTTTTTGAGCGGTAGTGGTCAAATTTCCACGCCCATCGCTTAGTTTATTAATGGCTTTATCATATGCATCCTGGCTGCTTTTCAGGTTGCGGCCAATGCTATCCATATCGGTTAAGAAGCCTACAAACTTATCGTACATATCGCCGCTCAGGCGGGCAATTTCCAACACGTTTCGGTTTTGGCGCTCCTGTTTCCACATACTGGCAATGGTGCGTAGGGTAGCTAACAAGGTACTCGGGCTCACTATGACCACCCGCTTATCCCAGGCATCATTAAACAGATCGGCATCTAATTGTACCGCAAAGCTAAACGACGACTCGATAGGCACAAACAGCATTACAAAATCGGGCGAATTAATTTTTTGCAGATCATGATAGTTTTTGGCCGATAAGCCGTGCACATGGTTACGCAACGACTCTACATGCGCCTTGGCAAACAGCTTCCTATCTTCTTCATTTTCAGCATTAACCAGCCTGTCATACGCTACAAGCGATACTTTAGAGTCGATGATCAAATGCTTATCATCAGGCAGATCTATCACCGCATCGGGTTGGTAGCGGGTACCATCGTTAGCCTGGTGACTGGCCTGCAGGCGGTACTCCCGGTCTTTCACCAAACCCGAACGTTCCAATACCTTTTCGAGGATAAACTCACCCCAGTTCCCTTGCTTTTTATTGTCGCCTTTTAGTGCTTTAGTGAGGTTTTGTGCTTCGCTGCTAATTTGCTGATTAAGCTCCATCAGCTGGGTAATTACACCTTTAAGTGTATTACGCTCAGCGGCTTCCATATTGTAAACCTTTTCTACTTTATCCTCAAAAGCCTTGATATTTTCTTTGAGCGGGGTTAAAATATGGTCGAGATGGGTTTTATTGACATCCAAAAATTCGCGCGATTTTTCTTTCAGCAACTTCTCGGCAACGTTCTCAAATTCTTTTTGAAAATGTTGGCGGGTATGCTCTAATTCAGCTTTTTGCTCTCTTAATTTCTCTTGTTGCGCCTGGTAATAAGAGCGGCTGCTTTCTAAAGCCTGGTTGGCCTGCGCCAATTCGAGTCTTATGGTTTGGAGCTGTTGAGCCAGCTTATGGTTCTCTTCTTTAAGGAGTTGGGTAATGCTCTCCTTTTCGGCAGAGGCGTTGTTGTTCCTATCTTCAGCAATGCCTAATTTTATTCTTAACTGCTCATTTTCAGTCTTTAATGAATCAAAATCAGCTAATGATATGCTGCCTCCCGCACCCTTAGAACGGCTTACAAATAAGAAAACAGCAATGATTAATATAACAACGGCAATAGCCAAAATACCTGCTTCCATCTGATAAAAATTTTAGCAAATGAAAGCAGATATTTTGAAAAATGCTAATTAAAACGCGTTTATGGCCTTTTTTGACCAGTGGTATCGGTAACAGGGTTGGCTACGCCGCTATTACTGCCGGTTGTGCTGGTATCTGAGCCGCCGGTAGATACACCCACCGGTGCGCCCGAGCCCGCTGCCATACTGGTATCTGCCGGACCCGAACTACCTGCAGCTCCAGAATCGGCCATGGCGCCGCCGGTAGTACCGGTAGATTTGCTGTTGCAAGCCGTAAATATGATGGTTAGTGATGCTAAGAATGTAAATGCCAACTTTTTCATGATGATAAATTTATTTAATCAACGCGAAAAAACGGGAAGGGTTTGTGAATCTGATAAATAGTTTATGTTAGCTAAACCCACCAAAAAGTGTTATAAAAGTACAAAAAAATACATTTTTCCACTTTTGTGATATTCAAGGTCAGTACCCGCAGTTTATAAGTATTCCTGGAGGTAAGATTTTAGAATTTCTATAAGTTCGGGGTCGTTATAAATGTAGTTATCTTCGATATTTAATATGACCACTTGCTTATGATTTATATGATCCGCAAAGCGTAGCCGGAGCAGTTGCTGATGTTTGCGTTCCATCACAAAAATATGGTCTGCCCAATCAAGGAGTTTTTCGTTCACTTTAATGCGTGCCTTGTCGCTGGTACCCGCCGACCGCACCTGGTGTTCGGGGTGATTTTTAAACAATGCTTCAGCAGTGGGGCTACGCCACTGGTTTTTGCTGCAAATGAAGAGGAGGTTAGCCACTGTTAATTACTTATAACTTTTTTAGGTGCAGACATGGCGCATCTAAAACCAACAAACTCATTACTATCTGTTTTGCTAATGCTTCGGCGTGATGTTGTACGCAAATCTACGGCAGGGCTTTGCCAACTGCCACCTCTCAACACAGCCTTGTCCTTATCAGAAGTAGAGTATTGATACGTTAGCTTTTTATAATCAGCCAATTCAGCATATTTATCCTGTCGCCAGGTATCAAGGCAAAACTCGGCTGCGTTACCTGCCATATCGTAAATGCCTAAAGGATTAGGTTTATACTTACCCACAGTTACCACACCATTATAGCCTGATGCAAGATAGTTTGCTTTGCCTGCATCTGCAGAAGTATTGCCCCACGGAAACTCAGCCACTTGTTGCGCGCCATTAGCTGCATAGTCCCATTCAGCTTCCGTAGGCAAACGTTTACCTTTCCAGGCGGCGTAGGCATTAGCGGCATACCAACTTACATAAACTACCGGGCAGTTTTTTAATTTCTTTGGATAGGTGTTGTGATCCCAGTGTTTGAGGTAATTGCCATTGTGTAAACTATCAGGAATATTATCTTTTGACCACTGCGGGTTAGCATCAATAAACTCTTTAAACTGGGCATTGGTTACTTCATACTTGTCCATATAGCAAGAAGCAACAGTTACCCTCATGGCAGGTCTTTCCTGCGAAAAGTAGGAAGCAGGCAAAACGTAATTAAGCATGGCACGCCTTACACCGGCACTATCTAAACCTGTAAAATAAGTGCCTGTATTAACCAGTACCATGTTTTTGGTAGAAGCAGGCGTATTTTGACCTTTGGTAGCAACAGATAAGACCACTAACAGGCAGCAGGCTACACAAAACAGCTTTCTGCTCATCTGTAAACTTATTTAGCCATCCCCGCCTCGGCCAGCAAAAGCAACAACGCCCGTTGTGTAGCCTCGTACCCTTTATCATCTAAAAACCATTCGCCCAGGGCATGTGCCCCGCCCGATTTGCCGCCGCTGCCTATGGTTACTGCCGGTACGCCTTTAGAAATAGGAATATTGGCATTGGTAGAGCCTACACTCATGATAGGCTGCGTTTTGAAATAACTGGTGGCAGCAATGGCCCGCTGCACAAAAGGCAAATTGGTGTCTTCCACACCCGACGGACGATCGCCCACCATTTTTACTTCCACGATCAAATTAGGGCCTGCCATTTTCATCTGGTTCTCTTCGGCCAAAGCTTTTTGCACGGCGGCTTGCAGCAGCTTGTCTATACCGGCTACGCGCTCAGGGCTTTCCGACCGCATATCCACCTCCATCCACGATTCGAAAGGGATAGAATTAACCGAGGTACCGCCGCCAATTACGCCCACATTATACGTGGTGCGCATACCCGGCTGGCGCACAAATTTATCGGCATCCAGCACCCAGTAATGAATGGCTCTGGCCAGCGCATTGTGCGGATTAGCCAAGCCGAAGGCGCCCGAAGAATGCCCGCCTAAGCCTTTAAATGTAATGCGGTACCGGTGCGACCCTAAGCCACGGTGCACAATGCGGTCCATACCCGTGCCATCTACGGCAATATAAGAGTCTATTTTGCCCGGACCTTGCGGGCTGAACAAATTCTTCACGCCGCGCAGATCGCCCGGGCCTTCTTCGCCTACGGCACCTACAAAAAGTACATCGTCATCGGTTTCTATACCGGTTTTCTCTACCGTTTTCAACACCGTTAATACTACCGCCAGGGCACGGGTATCATCGGCAATGCCGGGTGCATAAAGAGTATCGCCTTTATGCTTGATCTTCACATCGGTACCCTCAGGAAAAACGGTATCCAGGTGACCTTCGAGCACAACGGTTCTTTTACCGGTTTTGCCTTTACGTTTGGCTATCACGTTGCCCACATTATCAATCCATACGCTATCGGCCCCGGCAGCCTTCAACATTTCGGCATACTTCTGAGCCCGTACCATTTCCTTATAGGGCGGTGCCGGTATTTCGGTAAGCAGCATGTGGTCTTGCAGGGTTTGCGGCTGCAGATCTACGATGGTTTGAAATGCTTTTTTCACCGCCGGCTTGTTGGCCAAGGTACTAATTTGCTGGGTATAGGTTTTACCAGCTACGCCCGTTTTATTATCGCCGGGTGCTTCTTCCTGAGCATGGAGTTGGTAGCTTGCGCCGGTTAAGGTGAAGATTAAAGCGGTTTTGAGTAGGTGTTTTTTCATGCTATTTCTTTTTGTCGCCCATTCAGGCGTCCACGCCTGAATGCTTTTGGTGCAAGCGTCTACGCTTGCGTAATAGTATTTAATCGTAAGCGTGGACGCTTACACCATTATTACGTTCAGGCGTAGACGCCTGAACGTGCGTTGGGGTGTTTATCCATAATGTTCTTTAAAGGTCACTTATTGCAGTTGTTGTCATATTGAGCTTGTCGAAACATTCGCCGCTTTTCCAGGTGTTCAGTAGGTTCGTGCATACCAACAGTCCAAATTACTTCCCTTTCCCCGCCATATAATCCAACGTCAAATTACATAATGCTTTAACCCCCAAGCTAAAACCGCTTTCGTCAATATAAAAATCTGGCGTATGGTGGGCGGCGGTTTTGAGCGGGTCTTGTCCTTTGGGCATGCCGCCTAAAAAGAAGAACAGGCCGGGTACTTTTTCCTGGTAAAAGCTAAAATCTTCGGCGCCGGTAACGGGTGGTTTCAGCACCAAGTTGGCGGCACCTGCGGTGGCTTGCAAGGTGGGCAGCATTTTTTCGGTAAGTGTGGGGTCGTTATAGGTAACCGGGTAGTGCACGCTTAAGGGTATCTTAACTTCAGCAGTGGCGCCGGCAGCTTCGGCCGTTTTAGTGGCAATGATTTTTACGCGCTCTATCATCATTTTTTCGTCGGCCGCACTCAAGGCACGGATGGTACCCAGCATGACCACCTGCTCGGGGATAATGTTGGAGCGATTGCCGCCGTTAATGGCGCCTATGGTTACTACACCGGCATTTTCGGTCACGTTTAAATTGCGGCTCACAATGGTTTGCAGGTTATTGATGATCTGTGCCGATACCACCACCGGGTCTATACTGCTCCAGGGATAAGCGCCGTGTGCCTGCCTTCCTTTTACGGTAATTTGCAAATCGTTCACGGCAGCCATGGTACCGCCGGGGCGGTAGGTAATTTTACCAACCTCGGTTTGGGCGTTAATGTGCAGGCCAAAAATGGCATCAACCTTAGGGTTTTGCAGTACACCTTCTTTCACCATGAGTTCGGCACCGCCCTCCTCGCCAAAGGGAGCTCCCTCTTCGGCCGGTTGAAAGATAAACTTTACAGTGCCATGCAAATCGGCTTTCATGGATGATAAAACTTCGGCCACACCCATGAGCATGGCTACGTGGGTATCGTGTCCGCAGGCGTGCATTACGCCAACTTCGGCATTATTGTAGGTGGTTTTAACTTTAGATGCAAAGGGAACGTCTACCCGCTCGGTAACAGGCAAGCCATCCATATCGGCACGCAGGGCTACTACCGGGCCTGGCTTGCCACCTTTGAGCAAACCCACTACGCCAGTTTTGGCTACGCCTGTTTTTACTTCCAGCCCCAGGGCTTTTAAGTGCGCGGCAATAATGCCTGCGGTGCGGGTTTCCTGGTTGCCAAGCTCGGGGTGCTCATGCAAATCGCGCCTCCAGGTAACCAGTTTGGGCTGCATGGCATCGGCTTTTTTGGCTACCAGCGCCTTTAGGGCATCTGTTTGTGCAAAGGCGGTAGTAGCGTATAGGGAAAGGGCGAAAAAGTAAAGTTTTTTCATACCGAAAGGATTAGGCCTTTAAGGTAGGAAAAAAGGATAAATGTTGATCAGGTTAAGGCCAAACTTGATAAATATCTTTTCGGTGCAAACATCTGATTAACGTAATATTATCATCAGTATAACGAATCCCTATACGGTAATTTCCAATTCGCACACGGTAAAATTCTTTATAACCAGTTAACTTTTTGATATTGTTTATTTGCGTTAATAAATCGGCTTGCTGTAAATTTAGGATAAGTGATTTAATGCCTGCCCTTAAAGCTTTGTTATTAATTTTACTTACGTCTTTTTCAAACGTTTTATCAATTAATACGATCATTTATAACAACTCCAAAAAAGAGGTGGTATCTACATAAGTTTTGGTTTCACCGGCTTCAATAGCCTTACCCAAATGGTAATCCTCAAGCTCTTCTTTAGACAATATTTTGGCTTTGATACCAAGCTTTTCGGCTAAAGCAATTAATAATTGAAGATCCTTTTTAGAATTTCCGAACAATATTGCTGATTCCATGATGTAAAGATAATTAATAGCTGGTCTAAGTACAAACGCCTTAATCGCTCTCTTTATTTCTTATACATCTTCTCCAACGCTTTCAAATACTGAATAACCACCTCACTAAATACAGGCGGATGGCCGGCATCTTTTTTAGCGGCTTCGTTGTACAGGTAAATGAACTGGAAAGGGTTAGCGGCTGTTTTGATCATTTGTTTTTCGTAGCCGTGGCGTACCATAATGCGTGCCATGTAAAAGCCCGGCATGTGCCCGGCCGATGAACGCAGCAGCTTACGGTAAGGCTTGTCGTTTTGAAAAATGGTACCATTTGATTTTGCGGTTACCGAAAAGGCCGAATCTACCGACCTGATGCTGGCCGGTGCCGGGTCAATTAACCACTCGCGGATGCTTACCGAATCGAACGAAGCCAGCATAGGCGTTTTGTCGATCATATCGGCAATGCCTTCGTTTTGTATACTGCGGATGGCATACATTAAACCTTTATGCTCTTCTTTAAGTGGCTTTAATTCCATTTGCGAGCGCAGTTGGTGGTGCAGTTCGTGCGCTTCTAAAATGCCGTTCTTGATCTTCACGTTATTATCGCAAGCCATCAGGCTCATAAAAATACCGTTAGGGTACGATACCGCGTCCATACCTATGGCGTTGTAATAAAACTTCAGATCTTTAACCGGGTGACGGTCTTTTTTAGGCAAATATTCATACACGTATTTATACATCACCTCTTTATAAGCCGGGCTTTGCAGCGTTTCTTTCAGGTAGGTTTTCAGCGAATCTTCTTTGTCTTTATAGCGTTTGATGAGGATGGCATACCAGTAATTGGCTTTCAGGTTTTTTTGTAACCAAGCATTGTTTTTGGGCATGTAAACCATTTCGAGCGCCCGGCGGTAGCCCACCAGCGAGGCCGAATCGAATACGGAATGCACATAGGTTTTATTGCCTTCGAGGTTAATAAACGTGTCCCACTGTTTATCGGTAATGGGTTTGTTCTGTTTAAGCGAATCGGTGAGTTCCCAATATTTTACGGCTGCTTCAATGTTAACAGTTTGTGCTTTTAATACGGTGGTGTTGCCCAACAGGGTACCTATAACGGTAATAATGAAAAGGATGGATTTGGTGTTCATGGTATGTTTCGGATTGATGGAACAAAGGTGTAGTAGACCTACCTGCGGGTAAATTGTATTATCCCAACCGCCTGAAAACGTATACCAACCGGCCTAATAGTGTTAGCATAAGAAAATAAGGGTTTGGTGTAAAAAAATAGTTAACCCTGTGCTATTGTGTAGTTTTACAGCATGAAGCAAAAGACCATACTTTATCATGTTACCGGCTGGCTGCTGGTAGTGGCTTATGACCTCATTAGCATTTGGCGTGGCGGTGGGCAAAATGTAAGGGTAACCATGCTCTTGCAATTTTCCTTTTGCTTAAGTATGGCCAGCGTATTTTACTATTGCTTCCTGTTGGTTTATCCCCGGTTTTTGAAAACAGGGAAGTTTTTATGGCTTATACCGGCTTTACTCCTGGTGCCGGTGGTATTTTCAATAATCCGGTACTTATTTGAACAAATGCTTTACCCGGTGCTTTTTAATGTAAGCAACTATTACGGCGATGTTAACCTTTGGTATTATTTATTAGATAACCTGTTCTACGGCGTATCGGTTACGGTGGTGAGTGCTGCCATATGGAGTGCGCAACAGGCATTTAACCAGCAGCAGGAAAATAAATCGCTGCGTGAAGAAATGATACAGGCCGAACTGGCGTTCCTGAAAACACAGATCAATCCGCACTTTTTATATAATACGCTCAACTATATCTACTCGCTGGCCTACCCTGTTTCCGAAAAACTGGGCGATGCCGTCATCAAACTATCGCAGTTAATGCGCTACATGCTTACCGAAAGTGCCGGTAAAGATGTTGAACTGCAAAAGGAGGTTGACTATATAGAGAACTACATCAGCATTTACCAGTTGCGGTTTGAAGACACCTTTTTTGTTGATTTTAAAACCGAAGGTGATATTGCAGGCAAGCGTGTAGCTTCGTTACTGCTGGTGCCCTTTGTTGAAAACGCTTTTAAACATGGCGTGGTGAACGATGCCGACCGGCCCATTCGCATAAGTTTGAAAGTAGTAGGCAACCGGCTGATGTTTACCGTAAGCAATCAAATTAGCCGCGCGCAAAAAGACCATTCTACCGGTGTGGGCCTGCCCAATATTCGCCGCCGCATGGAACTTATTTATCCTGACAGGCATGAGCTCTTGATATCCGATAACGGACAAACCTATAAAACTACGCTGAACATTAATATCTAACCCTTAATTCTATTTCTCACATGAAAAATTTGACCTGCTTAGGTGGGCTGGCTATGCTATGCCTTTTGTTGAACAGTTGTTACACCCTGCGTGCCCTCAAATGGTGGGAACCTGGCCTTGATGATGTGCATAAATTTGGATCAGCCTCTATCAAAGCTTCCGGTAATCCGTTCACTTTTGCATCGGATGTGGACAATCCCCGGCATCAAAAGCTTAAAACCTATTTAGATAATTTTCTAAACCGTACCAATACCGATGCTTTTGTAATTATAAAGCACGACAGTGTTATTTACGAAAATTATGGTCATGGTAATGCTGCCAATTTGCATCCGAGTTTTTCGGTAGCTAAATCATTTATGGGTACTTTGATCGGCATAGCTGTTGATAAGCGCCTGATATCATCTACCAGCAAACCCATTACCGATTACCTTCCTAACCTGGTAAAGAACGATGCACGCATGAGCCGCTTAACTATTCAGCACGTACTGGATATGCGCGCCAGCCTGGCTTTTGACGAGCATAAAGAAACTGCTTTTGGTGAAATTACCAAGCTTTATTACGGTCGCTCGTTACAGCGGCAAATCAATCATTTAAAATTAAAGGCCGAGCCTGGTGGCAAGTTTGAGTATCAAAGTATTTGTACGCAAATTTTAGCCATTGTTTTAGAGAAAGCCACCCACAAAAAAGTTGATGTGCTGCTTAAGGAATGGTTGTGGCAACCCCTGGGCATGCAAAGCGATGCCTTATGGAGCGTTGATGATAAACAAATGGTGAAAGCGTATTGCTGCCTCAATGCCACTGCGCTCGATTTTGCCAAACTGGGCAGGTTGTATTTAAACAAAGGCCGGTGGCAGGATAAGCAAATAATATCATCGGCTTGGGTAAGCACCACTACCCATCCCGATACGCTTTTTAAACGGGGCTATAAAAACCAGTGGTGGGCCGCGGCCGATTATCGCTACTTTGCCGACTCGGCATTGGCCGTAAAGTTTCAGCAGCAAAAAGGCATACAGCAGCCCATTTATAAAAACAGGAATAACCGGTATTACTTTCACAATCCATCGCCCGAGTTTGAAGCCGAAGGCATTTTGCAGCAGATCATCTACGTTAATCCGGCTAATGATGTCATCATTGTCCGTTTAGGTAATTACCCCTACAAGAGTGTGAACTTTCCTGATAATTTTATACCCGGCCTGGGGCGGCAACTTTAAAAAATAACAATTGACCTATATTTACACCCATGATACGTTGCCTTGCGGTTGATGATGAAGCTTATGCAGTAAAAATTATTGCCGATTATATTAACAAAATCCCTTTCCTCGAACTGGTGGGTACCACCACCAGTGCCATTGATGCCTTGGGCCAGGTGCAGCAGGGTGGTATTGATCTTGTGTTTCTGGATATCCAAATGCCCGATTTAACCGGCATCCAGTTCCTGAAACTATGCGGCAGTAAATGTAAGGTAATACTCACCACCGCTTACCCCGAGTATGCCTTAGAGGGCTACGAGCACGATGTGATAGACTACCTGTTGAAGCCCGTTGCGTTCGACAGGTTTTTCAAGGCGGCACAAAAAGCGCAGGTACAATTGCAACCGTCAGCCTCCCCGTTCCGCGCACCAGTAGCTACTACTCCGCTCCCCGCACCAGAAGCTCCCCCGCTCCCCGCTCCTCAAGCCGACTATATGTTCATCAAAGGCGATAGCAAAAACAAGTTTTTAAAGGTGAGCTATGATGATATTTTGTACGTGGAAGGGTTGAAAAATTATGTTTCGGTGTTTATGCCCCAACAGCGCCTGGTTACCTACCAAACCCTGCGCGACCTGGAAACGCAATTACCGCAACCGCCGTTTTACCGGGTGCACAAATCGTATATCATCTCTTTAGATAAAATACGGATGGTAGATGGCCATACAGTTTATATACAGGATCAGGCTATTCCTATTGGCGAAACGTATAGAGATGGGTTTTATAAGATGATAAGGGAGAACCCCTCCTAAATCCTCCCCGAAGGGGAGGACTTTTGTATATTTGCTTTGACACAAATAACACATCATGGGAGGTACGAAGCAATCTCTGCACGAGAGGTTAAACGCCGCAAAGCCCTCGCAGGGATTGCTTCGTACCTCGCAATGACGGATAAACATAAATGAATCAGCGCAACATCATTAAAATAGCCATCGTAGGGCCCGAAAGCACGGGTAAGTCGGCCATGTCGGCTTATTTGGCGCAGCATTACCAAACAGTTTGGGTGCCCGAGTTTGCCCGGGGCTATTGCGAAGCATTAACGGCCGATTGTACGTGGCAGGATGAGATTAACATGTTCTACGGTCAGCTGGAATTGGAGAAAGAGCTGATGCCGCAGGCCAACCAGCTTTTAATTTGCGATACCACCTTCATCACCATTAAAATTTGGAGCGACGAAATGTTTGGCCAGGCTCCGCCCGAAGTATTAGCGCTTTTGCCCAAACACCCTTACGATCTGTATTTGCTCCTGAACATTGACCTGCCCTGGCAAGACGACCCCTTGCGTAACTTTCCAACCAAACGCGAACATTTTATGCAGGTATGGCACCAGGAACTGCAAGCACTAAAGGCTAATTACGTGGTAATATCGGGCATAGGCCAACCCCGCTATGATGCCGCGGTGAAGGCCATTGATGGATTTTTGAAGCAGCAGTAAACATCGGATAACCCAAAACCTTGTCATCCCGAACGATAGTGAGGGATCTTGTTCGAAGCTGCAAAGCATACAACAAACATGGAGTAACAGGATTTCTCACTATCGTTTCGATGACAAAGGTATTTTGGGTCCTTTATTAAATTCTGTAAATTGTGCTTGCCCATCCCTCATCCTCGCCCCTGCGTTCTCCCCGTACCTCGCACCTCTTCTTCCCCCCGCACCTCGCACCTCTTCTTCCCCCCGCACCTCTTCCAAACAAATTATTTAACATATTTTTAGCATACGTGCAACGTTGTAAAATTTGCTGCGTCTATTAACCTGAAAGCTGATCACAACTTGGAAGCCTTATACATAGACAAACATTATCAACTGGTGGTTGAATGCAAGCAGGGAAGTAAAAAAGCCTGTTATGAACTCTATCGCCTTTATTCAAAAGCGATGCTGAACGTAGCGTTCAGGATACTGAATAGCATGGACGAGGCCGAAGACGTGCTTCAGGAATCTTTTTTGGATGCCTTTAAAAAGGTGAAAGATTTTAGGCAGGAAACCACTTTTGGGCTTTGGCTCAAACAAATTGTGGTAAACCGCTCTATAAATTTGCTGCGCAAGCGCAAACTGGATTGGGTGCAAATGGAAAGCGAGCAGCTGGAAAACATTGCCGACGAAGAACCAGCCGATGATGAGGAAATACAGTACAAGGTGGATCAGGTAAAACAGGCCATGCAGTTGTTGCCCGAGGGTTACCGGGTGGTATTATCGTTATACCTGTTAGAAGGGTATGACCACGAAGAAATAGGACAAATATTAAATATTACAGAAAACACCTCTAGAACACAGTTTTTGAGAGCTAAGAGAAAATTAAGCGAAGTGTTAAGAATAAAAGGAGTAGCATAATGAGCAAGCGATTAGAAGATTTTATTAAAGCCAACCGCGAAGAATTTGACGACCTGGAGCCGAGTGCCGGCCTTTGGGACCGTATAGAGCAGCAATTGCCCGCCACCGTGGTTGAGATAAACCCTAAAAAAAAAGAGGATAAAACGTTTTCGTTAGGCTTTGTATTGCGGGTAGCGGCTATGGTAGTAGTGGTTATGGGCGTAGGCTTTGGCTTATACCTTAAAACCAGCAAACCAGCCGGTATTAACCTGGCCTCCATTAACCCCGAGTATGCCAAACAGCAGGTGCAGTATACCTCGCTGATAGAAACCAAACGTACTGAATTAAAAGAACTGACCAAGAGCGATCCGCAGCTTTACGAAGAGTTTAGCGGCGAGATTGTGAAGATGGAAGCATCTTACAAAAAACTTAAAAAAGATTTGGCTACCAGCCCTAACCAGGAACGTGTTTTACGTGCAATGATCCGGAACTTGCAAATACAAACCGAGGTGCTTAATCAGCAATTACAGGTAATAGAACAGTTTAACGATATTAAAAACGGACAAAAAAATGAAACTAAAAATATTTAACCCTAAACTGCTTTTGCTATGTGCCATACTGGCCACCGCACAAGGTAGCTTTGCCCAAAATAATAAAACGCAAGACGAAAAGGAGTTTGACCTGCAAATGCAAAAGCTGCAAACTCAAATGCGCGACCTGCAGAAGCAAATGAGCAAGCTGCAAACCGAAAAGCTGAAAGAAAAATCGGTAGAGTTGAAAAAGATGGCCAAAGAGTTAAGCACCCAGGTCAGGGTTTACACCAATGATTACGATGTATCGGGCCTGAGCAAGGGTTTAGGTATAAACGTTGATCCAAAGTTGTTTGTTAGCTCGCGTTTTAATTCTGAGAGCTTGAAAGGGCTGAATAACTTAAACCTGAATTTTAATACTTCTGACGATAAAAAGCTGCAGGAGCAAATTAAAAGTGGCGATGTTAAAGAGAAAACCAAAACCTACAGCAAAAGCTATTCGGTTGATGGTAATGATAAGTTGGTTATTAGCAACACTTATGGCAGGGTAACTGTAAATACCTGGGCTAAAAATGAAGTTAAGGTAGATGTGCAGATTAAAACCTACGCTAATGAAGATGATGATGCCCAAAAGATGCTGGATAATATTTCAGTAACCGATAGTAAAGAAAATTCGGTCATCTCTTTTAAAACCAATATTGAACGTACAAATAGCAGCAGTGGCAATAACCTTTGGGGTAGCTGGTTTAGCAGTGGTAAAAGTAATACACGCAAAAGCGAAATAAATTATACAGTGTATATGCCGGCTAAGAATCAGCTTCAAATTAGCAACACTTACGGCAATGTTATCCTGCCTGAATTAACAGGTAAAGTGAGTTTAAAAATAACTTATGGTGCATTAACTTCACAACAATTAACTAATCCGGATATAAGGTTAGTGTACGGCGACGCCAGAATTAGTGGCATGACCGACGGCGATGTAAGCATAACCTATGGCAATTTAAATTTAGGTACGGCCGATAAATTAAAAGCTAAAGTTACTTATGGCGGCATTAATATTGACAGGCTAAAATCTTATGGCGAACTGGCCGCAGTTTACGGTGATGGAATTAAAATTACTGAACTTGACAAGAACTGTAAGAATGTGAATGTAAAAGCGGTATACACCACTGTTAACTTAGGTGTAAAAAGTGATTACGACTTTGATGTTACCACCACTTCCGGAAGCTTTAATTATGACAAGAGCGCTGTAAAGGTGTTAACCACAACACCAGCCGAAGGCACACGCAGCTATACCATAACCCGCAACTTTAAAGGACAAGTGAATAAAGGTGATACTGATAAATTGATTACTATAAAATCAACTTATGCGAACGTTAAGTTTGATTAATATTTAATCCTCCTTTAACTGATTTGTAAAACCTTTGCCATAACGGCAAGGGTTTTCTTATTTTAGCCTGAAGAAAAAATTTGTTCACCACATGGAATTATTAACCAGCGCCGAGGCGTGGATATCATTAGCTACCCTAACCCTGCTCGAAATTGTATTAGGTATCGATAATATCATTTTTATATCCATACAAGCAGGCAAATTGCCTGAAAAAGAACAAGGCAAAGCCCGTAAGCTGGGTTTGGCTGGTGCGATGTTAACCCGTATTTTGTTGCTGCTATCCATAAGCTGGATCATGAAGCTTACCAAACCCTTCATTAACCTGGCCGACTTTGTAAATATTACTAACCCCGAATGGGTAGAGCGTTTAGCCTTATCGGGGCGCGATCTTATTTTGCTGGTGGGCGGTTTGTTCCTGATCTATAAAAGCAGCCACGAAATACATGAGAATATTGATCATGATGACGAAGGTGGTGGCGATGCCAAGCCTCATTCTTTTTGGGGAACCATTGTGCAGATCATGATACTGGATATCGTTTTCTCTTTAGATTCGGTAATTACCGCCGTTGGCCTGGCCGACCATGTGGAAGTGATGATAGGTGCCGTAATAATTTCGGTAATTATCATGATGTGGGCTGCCGGCCCTATTGCCAATTTTGTAAATAAGCGCCCAACTGTAAAGATGCTTGCCCTAAGCTTCCTGTTGCTGATCGGTGTATCATTATTAGCCGAATCTTTCAACCAGGAAATTCCTAAAGGATACATTTACTTCTCTATGGCCTTCGCCATCCTGGTAGAGCTATTAAACTTGAAAATGCGCTCAAAGCGCGAAAAAAAGGTGGTTGTGAATAAGGATGTAGTGAAGTAATACTTTTGATTTTCTAATACTCTCTCGAAAGTTAGGGAGGTATACAATATTTGGTAAACCCCTCCCTGCCCTCCCGAGGGAGGGAATTTAAGAGACGAAGGTTTAGCTAAGATTCCCATCTGCAGCTCTTTCTAACGGCCCCACTCTTTAAATAATTTAAGAGACGAAGATGCAGCTAAAGTTCCCTCCTTGGGGAGGGCAGGGAGGGGTTTAGCCAGCTGCTTAATCCAGCAACGACAAGTCAAAATTAACCGGCAGCTTAATACTATTATCAGCCTTAATCAACTCAATTATAGTAGTTGAAATTGTGCGCAATACATTAAGCATGCCCCGCTTTACCTCTGCCTCGCTAAAGCGGATAAATTGAACGCCTAAGCTTTCCAATCTCAGTTGTCTTATTTCATCTTTTTTAAAGCTCTCATCATGGTGGTGCGATAGTCCATCTATCTCAATGGCCAGCATGAGGTCTTTACAATAAAAATCAACAATGTAATTATCCAGGCAACGCTGACGGTCAAAGTCGAACCCAAAGAATTTGTCTTGTTTAAGTTCATTCCACAATAGTGTTTCCCCAAAAGTCATATTCTGGCGGAGTTTGCGGGCCAATGGCTTGAGTGCAGGATTGTAGGGAATAAACTTAGGCATGTGATTTAAAACTTGCATGGTTTTACCCCTCCCTGCCCTCCCCAGGGAGGGAATTAACTGCACTTGCAAGATGATTTAGTAGTAATTAAAAAAGTTTCCTCCCTGGGGGGCGGCCGGAAGAGCGATGGAAGGGAGGGGTTTAGGCAGCGTTCAAAAGCAGCGTTCCAAAAAGCCCTCCCCAAAAGCTAATAAACCCTGCACAACAAACCCTTCAAGTACTCTCCTTCGGGGAAAGAGGAACGCACAGGGTGGTCTTCGGGCTGGCAAAACTGGTTAATGAACTGTACCTGCTTACCGGCATCTAAAGCGGCCCAGGCCAGTACTTGTTTAAAATTATCTATATCCATAGCGCCCGAGCAGGAAAAGGTAGCCAGCAGGCCGCCTTTATTGAGCAGGAGCATAGCTATACGGTTAAGGTCTTTATAAGCGCGGGAAGCGCGGTCTAAGGCAGAGCGTGATGGTGCATACTTAGGTGGATCGAGCACGATGACATCAAAGGTTTGGCCTTCTTCTTTAAACCTGCGCAATTGCTTGTTAACATCGCTTTGTACCGCGGTGTGCTTGGCGGCATCAAAGCCGTTAAGCTCAATGTTTTGCCGCATGGTTTCAATAGCCAGAGCCGAGCTATCAACACTTACCACCGAGGCAGCGCCTTGTTGCAGGCTGTTGAGCGTAAAGCCACCAGTATAGCTAAAGCAATCGAGCACTTTTTTGTCCTGCACGTAAGCAGCCAGTAAATGGCGGTTATCGCGCTGGTCGCAATAAAAGCCCGACTTTTGTCCCTCGGCTATGTTGATACCGTAGGTAATACCATTCTCTTTCACATAAACCAGTTCTGGAGGCGGACTACCGGCCAATACTTCGTTGGCAGTTTCCAAACCTTCATGCGCACGAGAGGAGGCATCACTTTTATCGTAAATACCCTTAGGTTGCAACAAACGCTGCAATTCGTCAATAATAACGGCTATGTTGTTTTGAATGCCAGACGTTAAGATCTGTACCGAAAGGTAATCGGCGTATTTATCCACAATTAACCCCGGCAGGTAATCGGCCTCGCTAAAGATTAAACGGCAGGTATTAGTAGTTTCAGCGCGTAATACATAGCCGCGGCCTTCTACGGATGTGGCTACCTTTTGGCGAAACCAGTTTTCATCAACAGCTACGGTTTCATCCCACTCTAATAAACGCAGGGCTACGCGCGATTGATCGTTATAGAAACCGTAAGCCATAAAGCGGCTTTGAGCATCCAGTAACTTCACAATATCGCCATTGGCGGGTTTGCCTTTCACACGCTCAATAGCGCCCGAAAACACCCAGGGATGGCGCTGCAGCACCGCTTTTTCTTTACCTTTTTTCAGGAATACCTCAAACATGCAGCAAAGATACGCACTTGCCCATAAACAGCGGTCTTAAAACTAACCGGAAGTTGCGGGGCAATTAACACGGCAAGCGCCGTACGGCATTGGTTGATATCTTCAATATCAGCCGGATCGGTAAGGTAGAACTCAAAGCAGCCTGCCAAAACCTGTACGCCGTTATGATGCTTGTATTGCCACTCAATATCCTGTTCACTGGCCCAACATTGCAGAGCCTCAAAAGTGTACTGCAAGGCGCCGGGTTGCCCGCAATGGGTTAGTGTGGCAAAGGTGCCCTGAGGGATGCAGCCTGTAAGTATGCGTTGATTTCCCTGCACTTCGGTTGCAACGGGATAACCAACTGCAATGCTATGTGGGTGAGCTACACTGCATGAAGTGGTGTAGTAGCGGTAGAACAACGGACCGGCAATTTTGATTCCTTTGAGGGTAAGCCAGTCCTTTAGCTCGCTAATGACCAGTGCAAGATTAATCTCCTGATCGGGGTTTTCAACATATACGGCAACATAGGGCTGCGCACAACCGCTTTGCAATAAAGGCACTATGTTGGCAACCGTTTCCATGTTTAGGTCCAGGATGTTTTTAACGCTCCGGGAGTTGACTGGCCGGTCAATTTTTGATTAATTAAGCTTAATGCGTCGACTTTCAGTTTTTTGTGATAATAGATATAAGAGCCAAAGCCTAATGCAATAAAGAGGATGATGGGTGCCCAGTTTTCTGGCGTTTTACCCGAAGCTGCTATAGCATAAGTGGCACCAAATAAATCAAAAATTAATCCGGCATACGCCCATTCTTTAAGCCGTGGATTGCCTGGTATTAAAATGGCAACCACACCCAGCATTTTGGCAATGCCAACAAACGGAAGTAAATATGCCGGCATTTGGAGTTCTTTGAAGCCCTGCTTGGCCATATCCAACATCAATACATCAGGGATAGCCGAGCCAGACATCACGAAGGCAAACAAGCCGGTAAGAATCCAGTAAACAATATTTATCCGTTTCATAAGTTCAGTGTGTTAACAATAATGTATAGTTTATTTCTATTGAAAGCAATGTTGTCATCAATAGAAACTATTGCTTTTCGGGGCGGTAGTTTAACATCCAGCTTATGCCAAATTTATCAACCAGCATTCCAAAAACATCGCCCCAAAACTCAGTCTTCGGTGGACTAACGGCCTCGCCACTGTCTGCTAATTTAGCGTAAAGTGAATGTACTTCTTCTTCGTTGCTACAACTTAACGATAAGCTGAAATTTCTGCCTTTATCGAGCGGAGCACCCATGCAGTTATCGGAAGCCATGAGTACCACATTGTCGTTAATGAGCTTACCGTGTAAAACATTATCTTTCATTTCAGGTGGCAGCTGTTCGGCCACAGGCGATTCGCCTACGATTGTCAGGTTAAGTTCGCCGCCTAAAACTTGCTGATAGTAAGTCATGGCCTCGCGACAATTGTTTTCGAAAAAGAGGTAAGCGTCAATTCGTTTCATAGTTATAATTTTACTTCAAACTTATAACAAGTTAACAGTTTCAGCAGGTGTCAATTACGGCAATTTGAGGGGTTGTTTACGACAATACTTTAATATAGATTTGAGTATATGAAGCACATATCAATTTTAGTCCCCAAGGGAGCTATTTTGGGTAGTTTGGAGGGGTCAAGGCAGTTACTTACACAAGTGAACCACTTTTTTGCGGCTAAAGGACAGCAGCCTGTTTTTAAAGTGCAACTGGTAGGTTTGGCCGATAAAACGCCCATCAGCGGTGGCCTGTTTACCGTAAATGCCGATCTGGTGTTAGAACAGGTAGATAAAACCGATCTGATCATTATTCCGGCCCTTGACGGTGAAATCACCATGGCAGTAAAGAACAACGAAGAATTTATTCCTTGGATCATTGATCAGCACCGTAATGGGGCCGAGGTAGCCAGTTTGTGCATGGGCGCTTTCCTGTTAGCTTCTACAGGATTATTGAAAGGAAAAAAGTGTGCTACCCACTGGATGGCCGCGGGACAATTCAGGCAAATGTTCCCGGAGGTTGAACTGGTGACCGAAAAGATTATTACCGATGAGCAGGGTATTTACTCAAGCGGGGGTGCTTTTTCTTACCTTAACCTTATTTTGTATTTAATAGAAAAATATACCGGACGCGAAATGGCGGTGCTTAGCTCTAAGGTTTTTGCCATTGAAATGGAACGCAGCAGCCAATCGCCATTCATTATTTTCCAGGGACAAAAAGATCATGCTGATGACCCGATCAAAAAAGCCCAGGATTTTATTGAAAAGAACTACCAGGAGAAAATTACGGTAGAACAAATAGCTTCGATGTTTGCCCTGGGCCGCCGCAATTTAGAGCGTCGCTTTAAAAAGGCAACAGCCAATACCGTGGTAGAATACATACAGCGTGTAAAAATTGAAGCCGCCAAAATGAGTCTCGAAAACTCGCGCGAAAACGTAAACGAGGTAATGTATAACGTTGGTTACACCGATACCAAAGCCTTCCGAAGCACCTTTAAGCGTATAACCGGTTTATCGCCTATGGAGTACCGGAATAAATACCAGCGAGAGTTGGTGAATTGATTAAAACAGTCATGCCGATGCATATCGGCATCTCATATGCTAAGTAAACGACAAATTAATCGCTCTGCTTCTAATGAGATGCCGATATGCATCGGCATGACGGGGAGTTTAATTAACCTTAATTATATCGTTGGCGAACCACCCGTTACCTGTATGGTAGAACCGGTCATGTAACTCGAATCTTCTGAAGCAAGCATTACATAAGCAGCGGCAAGTTCGGCTGGCTGACCGGCACGGCCCAGGGGTACATCCTGTCCAAAGGTTTTTACCTCTTCGGCACTCATGGTAGATGGGATCAGTGGCGTCCAGATAGGGCCCGGTGCCACACAGTTTACACGGATGCCTTTTTCGGCCCATAGCTGGGCCAGGTTAGAGGTAAAGTTTTGAATAGCGCCCTTGGTAGCAGCATAAGCAATCAGCGTTGGGCGTGGCTTATACGCGTTTACCGAGGTGGTGTTGATGATAGTGCTGCCCGGCTTCAGGTATTCTTCGGCTGCTTTGCACAAGTAAAACATGGGATAAATGTTGGTTTTAAACGTGCGGTCCCACTCCTCGCTCGATACTTCCTGCAACGACTGGCGCGACATCTGAAATGCAGCATTATTCACCAGAATATCTATACCGCCAAGTTCTAAAACGGCTTTGTTAATCATGAGCTGGCAATGCTCTTCCTCCCTTATATCGCCTGCAACTAATATGGCTTTGCGGCCGGCTTCTTCTACCAAGCGGGCAGTTTCTTGTGCATCTTCATGCTCGTTTAAGTAAGCAATTAATACATCGGCGCCTTCGCGTGCGTAGGCAATAGCTACTGCCCGGCCAATGCCCGAATCGCCCCCGGTAATAATGGCTTTACGGCCCTGCAACTTGCCGGTACCTTTATAAGAAGTTTCGCCATGATCGACTTTAGGTGTCATTTCAGTTTCGGTACCCGGTATGTCCTGATCTTGCTCAGGCATAGGGTTGCTTTCATACTTTTGGGTAGGGTCCTGGTTGGTGTTTTGTGTATTTTCCATAACAAATAATGTTGATTACGCTAAGGTATAACACCTGAAAAGATAATAGTTTTCCTAAAAAGAAAATTGGACGCTATTCTAAACCATCACTGTGGGACGAAAGCTATATTCAGTCGTTAATGAATTATCTTTTTTATATAAGACAAGCTGATGCATAAAGCTGCAGATACCTGTGCAGGGTTGGCGTTGGGCAGGCTTAGAGCAATAAGGTGCGATAGTAAGTTCATGATGCTGATGTTTAACACCACAAATATGAGGATAACGGCATTCCTGCTAAATGACAGATGTCAAAATAACACCTTGATATTTGTCAAGCGTTTAAACCTCTTCGTGGGCAATAGCTACCCTTAAGGCCTTTAAGCCGGTAATACTTTGCAGGTCTTCTACTTCCATCATTTCTATCGGGCCGGTGAGTATGCCTTTGGTTTGCAACAGCGTTATGTAGCCCTTGTATTCCTGCTCCTCGTTAGGGTTGGCGTATACTATAGTAATTTTTCCGCTTTGCGTAATACGTTCCTGGCTGCCTTTAATGTAGGCCTTATCTATACGCTTTTTAACAATTTCAAAACGGGCATTGTAAGTTCCGTCTACATCAAATCGTTTTTCATCCATCCGGAAACGGATAGACAGGAAAGTACTGTAAGCCAGGATAAGGGTGGTTACCTCCAGCGGGTAAGGCAGCAATAATTTAAAGCGGTGATGCTTTTGCTCCATTTCGCAGAGCACCTGTAACTGCCACAAGCGCAACTCATGAAAATGCTTGAGCAAAAACGTTTGTTTTGGGGCTATAGATGCACCAATGTACAGGTTGTGCTCTACACCATCGCTTTTAAAGCGCTCATAGTAATGCGGAAATATTTGCTGGGCTGCTGCCTGGCGTTCATCCAGCAGGGCAGCCATTTTTTTGTTAATGGTTGATACGGTGGTATCGTATTTACGGCGGTATTTATAAAAGGTACCCGATTCGCGGTTAAGCTCATTAAAATACATGTTAATGTGTTCGGGAGCGCTAATTACCGACGATTCTTTTTTCAGGAAGGGATGTACCGTTTCTTCAATATAATGCTGAATATACTGCTCCATATCGGCACGTACCGGCAGGGTGGTATCTTCTGTAAACACTTTAAACTCGGCCATTTTTTCCAGCATATCGGCAGCCGTATCTTCATCAAGATTTTTTAACAGGAACATCACAGCCTCAATCTGGTTATCCAGATCTTTTTGAATGCTGATGTTACGAGATTCGGAAGAACCCTTGATATCTATTTGACCGTACAGCGGGTATACGTTTTCAAACACGATCTCTTTGAGGTCATACTCCTGGTGGTTATTATGAAGTTCTATTGCCTTCCGGGCTTCTTTCTTAAATTTCCATTGCACACTGGGGTGTAATGCCGTGTACTCGTTTTGTATTATGGCCTGTATTTGGTTTTGAGTAGCCGTAATTTGCCGGTCAATGGTATTTACCAAAAACGGCATCACCACTTCCAATTTATGTGCATTTACGCTATTAAGTTCGCCCGCCCGGGTAGAAACCAGTTCCATGACGCCCAGCAAAGCACCATCCTTAACAACAGGGGCCAATATAAAACTGTGTATGCCCTGCATCAGGAAAATATGAGCCAGTTCGCTGTCGGGATGTTCTAAAAAAAACTGCTTGGTATCTGATATGGCAAAGAAACCGCTTTTACCCATAATGGCCTTGTGCGATTTCGGGCCTAAAATATCGGTACATACCGCTTCAAGGCTGTTGTTGAGCATAAAGCTTTTGATTTTACGCAGCGGGGCCACGCTAACAAAGCGGTTCTCTTCCTCATCAAAACCGGTAAAGCCAATATTAATGTCGGGAATTTTATAGATGGAGCGGAAAATGGATTCAAAGTCGTTGTCCATATCCATATCGTTAAGGCCGGTAATCAGTGTGCCTTTCAGCGCCGACACTGCATTTTCTACCGTGGAATCGAACATGTTTAATATGGCAAACCCCTTCAAAATATAACTTCCCTGCGGAAACTTCTTTTTCCAGAGTTCCAGGTCATCATAATTGTTGATAAGCAGGTTGATATCTTCGGGGGTTAACTTCGGGGCTTTATCTGTAGGGATGATATCTAAGAAATCGGCATTGTATAAAATGCGGTAATGCCTCATAACGCCCGATGCGGTGGGGATATCATAAAACATGGGCTTACCAAAATCGAGATTAGTGTTATAAAACTCATTCAGTACCAGGCAACAGCTCATCACATAAAACTGGTGATTGTCAAAATCCCGGATGGTCATATCGAAAGCCGGCCCTGCAGCCTGTAACAGGTTTTTTAGCCGCTGGGTTTGGTTAATAACGATGCTGTGAAAAGGGACCGTTACAGCCTTGATCTCGTTATTGCCTAGTGAGGGCGGAAATAAATCGGCCAGTAAGTGCTGTATAACCGGTAAGTTATCGTGTATCTGCGATTTTTCGGTAATGCCGGTGCGTAATTCGGGATAAGGCTCGACCTCTTTCAGCAGCGCACGCGCACGCTCGGCAGCATAGCCTGTTTCCTGAAGGGCTACTTCTTCCAGGTGTTGAATAAATAAATGGAAAGAAATCTGGATCTCGAAAGGATTATCCGCAAACTGCTCAATACTCATGTTATAAGGAAAAGTAAGTGCAAAATTACTGATAAATGTAGGTAACCTATGCGCTGCTGTGTTTTCCTATTGTAAAGGGTGCAAAAGTTTACATTAAAATTTAAATTTTGGCTGAATAACGCCTCCCTGACAATGCTCCAGCCTGCCGAACCTCTCCCCAAGTAGGGATTAATCGATGTTCAAAACTCTCTTGGGCTTGGAGGTATTTAACCACCTAACTACTATCATAATCTCACATTAAACGAAATGTACGGGTACCAGCCATCTTTAGAATGCCCTGCCAATACCTGTATTACTGCCAGGCTTGCCGGTGCAAAATACAATCCGCCGCCGGTACCAGTATGCCACTGATCGGAGCTCTCACCTTTGATCCATACACGGCCGGCATCATAAAAGCCGCTTAAGCCTAACTGACCGGGTAAAATGTAGCTGGCTACATCAAAAAGTTTTATGCGGGCTTGCAGGTTGTTATATAGCATATGATCGCCGGCAAAGCGGTTTTGCAGGTAGCCCAACAAATTGCCTTGCCCACCTAAAAACATAGATTGGTAAAACGCCGTACGGCCAATGCTCACCCCGCCGCCTACCCTATCGGTTATAACGATAGTGCCCTTGGCATTTAACTTTTGATAATAAGTAAATTCAGGTTTTATTTGCAGGTACGATTTACTGTAACTGTTTAAACCTGTATAGCCTTGCACGCTCACGTTAAGATAGTAACCTTTGTAAGGCAAAATGTTATTATTACGCTGGTTGCTATTAAAGTTAAGTGCTATACCCGCATGGGCTTTGTCTTGCGCCACGGTAAGGCTATCGTACGATTTAATGAGCCTGCTTTGTGTAATTAAGCGACCGGCGTTATCGCTCATGTCCAGGTGATAGTATTGAAAAGACGGACCCACACTAATGGTGCTGTTTTTACCAGTATGCCAGCGCAAGGCGGGGTCAAACTGGTAGGTATCAAAACGGGTGCGGTAAAACCTGCGGTAACCATCAAATTTATTGAGTACGGTTTGGTTGCCCCGGCCAAAAAAGTTAAGCGTATTATCGGGTGCTTGTATAAAGGCGTTCAAGGTAAGGTCGGCTTTGCCAATGGCTTGTATCCACTCGCCGCTGTAACGTATACGGAAGGCACTGGTAGCAAACGAGTGCGTAACCATTAACTGCTGCACCGTAGCATACGGCAATTTACGAAAGCCCTGCATACCGGTATATTTAAAACCCAGCCCCAGCAAAAAGCCATCATCGGCATTAATGGCTGCCGTGGCCAGCGGCATCCAAACGTTGTATGGGTTATTGGCTACATAATGGGTGTTGCTGGTATCGCTGTTTAAATGGGAATTAAAGCGCGAGGTGTTACCGGTAATGTTCACGCTATCGGCCTTACTGTAAAGCTGCACTTTCTTAAAGGCATTCTTCACTTCGTAGATCTTTTGACCATTGGCGCCTATTACCCGCAATTTTATGGGCGATGTTGTGTTGTTGATCACTACTTGATCATCACCATCCTGTGTATACAGCCTTATTTCTTTGGTGACCTCCGGGTTGTATACAAGGTTCATGAGCTCTTCTTTAGTCTGGCCGCGTTTATCCAGTTTGTTAATTTGTACACGCAGGCTTTTATCGGGTGCATCGGTTATGGTGACCAACTCGCTCTTGTTGCTGGTGCGTATATCGGCCGTTTTGTAAATGAAGCGGTAGTATTCACCCATAGCCGCCGGAATTTGATCGCGGCGCTTTTTTAGCTTGGCTAAAAGTTCGTTATAATGTACGTTGTAAAACTCGGGTGGCAGGCGTTTAAGGCCGGCTTGCAGCACCTCGTCGGTTTCGGCTTTTACAAATGTATTGGCTTCCGCCATCCATTCGGCATAGCTTAATTGCGCATCGGGGTAGGCATTCATAAAACGGGTTTTATAAATGGCATATTGCACACTGTTAATATCGGCATCGAAACTTTGCAGGGTAGGCATAATGTAAGGCAACGCCGAAAGCTTAGGCAAAACACCATCATTAATGTGGAAAACCTGGTCGCGGTCGCGGGGAACAGGTATGTACAATTTATCGCTTCCGGTTTTGGTGTCTATCCAGCGCCATTGGTCCTCGTGGCGGTCCCAGTCGCCCAGCAACAGATCGAGCATACGGGCACGCAAGAACATTCTGGCATCAAAATGATTGCTGTTATCTTTTTGCAGGTTAGCCTCCATTTTCAGCGTATTGTCTGATCCGCCCTCGGGTTCACGTTCTTCCAGCAACACTACCAGCCCCGAAAACATCTTGCTGTACTCGCCCAAAGCAGCATCGGGTGCTAACACGCCAATAACCGGACTTGAATGCGGCACACCTGCGGCTTTAGCTATGGATGGTACCACCAGGGCGGCAAACGGGTGCTGACTGCTCATGGCATCGTCTATCCAATCTACCGCAAATGTGCCTTTCAGGTTTGGTGGCAGCAACTTTTCCGGCATTTTTTCCACACTGCGAATCACCCACTCCTTGCCCTCCTTATCCTTTAACCTTAACGATTTGGATTGCATGCCACCACCCTGCCGCAGAGGCACTAAGCCGCCATTAACCTGGCTTAATTTAATGAGCGGCAGTTTAACCGGTGTGCCCCACTCCTTGCGGTAGCCCTTGCCAAAAAGCCAGCGGTGAAAACCGCTCACGCTATCATAAGAGGGGTGCACTTTAACGGTTACGCTATCGGTAAGAATAGGTGCAGAACTGTTGCCTTTACGCTGCGCCTGTACCAATGCGGCAAGGCCTAACAACCATATGGTGAGAGTGAGATTTTTGAACATGTAGATAAAGGTTGAAAGGAGAGAACAGAAAATTAGTGTTTAACGTTAAGCACCGATACTACGAAAAAAGCAATAACCGAGGCAATAAGGCCAAACATGAAAATATTGTAAGATATGCGTAGCAGGCGGTACTTTTTACCCAATACAATACCCTGTGCATAGCCATCCATAATAAGGTTACCGTAAAGCAGCTCGCTGTCTTCCATGGTTTTTTGCATGGCTGTTTTAAAATCTGGCAGGCTCATTTTATAAAAGTTGCCGAAGAAAAGGAGGTTGACCTTTTGCTGCTCTATATCCTGCATAGAGAAGGAACCATCGGGGATGCTTGGCCGGGTAGAAAGTATGGCAAATATCATAGCCACCAGGCTTATGGCAATGAGCATAAAGGTGGGAATAGCCAGGTAAGGCTGATCTTCTAACCGGCGCAGCAGTAAACTCAGCACGGCCGATAAGATGATGGAGTTCACGGTGATCATGATGCTGGCTTTGTTATCGGCCATATCGCTCAGGCGCTGGTGATTGGCCGAACTTACCCTGAACATGGTTTCGATACCTTTTTCGGGGCGCTCTTTGCTGCTTTTTTCTTTACCAGCTTTGTCTTTATTCTTGCCTGATGCCATGAGTTAATGATTTATGTAGATTTGAAGCAGTTCATAATTCAATAATACGCCACAAAGATGAATGTTTATAGCTTGCCTTTACATGATGTATAATAATTAATGAGCTTGACATTTATCAAGCATGCTCATTTACTGTTGTGAATATAGCTAATTATTAACCCATTAAGGTTATATAGCTTTCTTACTCATCATGCTATGCTTACGTATGCGGCTCAGTGTTTCGGGCGATATACCCAGGTAAGAGGCGATCATATTTTGCGGAAACCGCTGTAAGAAAGCCGGGTATGTTTCCTGTAAATTTTGATAGCGCTCTTCGGCTGTTAAGCTTATGGCGGCGTGTACACGGTTTTGTACGGCAATATTGCTGCGCCGGTCTAACAATTTGATCATGGCATTTACTGCCGGTATCTTAGCCATCAGTTCCTGCATTTGGTGTCCCGATATGGCAAGCAACTCCGAATCTTCAACCGCGTCAATGTTATAGCGCGATGGTGTGTTCATGTTGTAGCTTTCATAATCACCCATCCACCAGTTTTCTACCCCAAAGCGTATGATGTGCTCATGGCCCTTGTGATCTACCGAGTACATGCGCATAGCACCTTTAATTAAAAAGCCTATATACTTGCTTATGTCTCCTTCCTGTAAGTAATACTGTTTTTTACGCAGCCTTTTTAATTTAAAGGTATGGCTTATCAGTTCCTTCTCCGGCTGTGTAAGGGTTAATGACGAATAATTTTCAATATACAAATAGAGTGGCTCAAACATAAAGTAATTATAGGCAAAGGTATGAGGCTTCCCAAATCATATGGCAAATTCGCAAAAAAATACCGTAATCATTAACATATATAAGGGTATTTGTAAGCAAATTGTAATAGAATTATAATCGGATTGTAATTCCGCATAAAACGGGTTGCCAAAGCTAATTGACTGATGCAACTTTGCTGCGTTCAACTTAAACAGAATGTTTTCTCCTGTTCGTTAATCACAATCATAGCTGCCAGCTAAGTTTCAAGAGAGCGGTAACTCATGACATATATCAACAGCATTTCTTAACTTATGTTAATGAGCAGGTTTTAAGCATGGTTTAGCTTTGCTTTTACGATAAATCCTATCCGGGTCATGAAATTTTATACTAAAACACTATTAATACTGCTCCTGCTCACAGGTGCTGCGCATACCTTACACGCGCAAAGCACAGTAGTTAAAGGTACAGTTACCGATGCCAAAACCAAAGAGCCCTTATCTTTTGTTACCATAGGCTTTGCAGGCAGCACTCAAGGTGCCGCTACAGACGTTAACGGACGTTATACGTTGAAAACCAATGATAAGTTCGACCAGATTCGTATTACTTACTTGGGTTACAAAACCGTTCTTAAGAACATTGAAGCCGGTAAGGAACAAGAAATTAACATTGCGCTTGTACCCGATAGCCGCCAGTTAGGCGATGTGGTGGTAAAATCGGCCAAGAAAAAGAAATACACCAACAAGGGCAACCCTGCGGTGGAGTTGATACGCCAGGTAATTGCGCACAAAGAGCAAAACCAAGTACAAAACTATAACTACGCCGAGTACAAGCAGTATGAGCGCATGGTGTTCTCGCTGAGTAACCTTAGCGAGAAGTTTACTCAAAAGAAGATTTTTAAGAACTATCAATTCATGTTCCGCCAGCAAGACTCTACCGCCATTGGGGGTAAAACATTGCTGCCATTGTACATGGAAGAAAAGCTTTCGCAAAATTACTACCGCAAGGTTCCATACACGCAAAAGCAGGTAATTGAGGCTAACAAGCAGGTAAAGTATGATGAAAACTTTGTGGATAACCAGGGTTTAACCACCTACTTTAACCGCATGTATCAGGATATTAACATTTATGATAACAATGTATCGCTATTAAGTAATCAGCTGTTAAGCCCTATTGCCGATCATTCGCCTGAGTTTTATAAGTTCTTTATTACCGATACCATCAAGGATGCGCAGCCTAAGTTAATTGAGCTGAGCTTTACCCCACGCAACACGGTTACTAAGCTGTTCGAGGGCCGTATCTATATTACTATGGATGGCAACTATGCTGTTCAAAATGCAGTGTTAACGGTTAATAAAAATATAGACCTGAACTTTGTGCGCCAGATGGAAGCTACGCTGTCATTTGAAAAAAATGACGATGGACGTTACCATTTAAGCCAAAGCGATTTGAAGATAGAATTTGGCTTGAACAAAAATAAAGGTGGTGGTGTATTTGGGGAGCGTTTGGTGAAGATCAACAATTTTCTCATCAACTCTCCGCGTCCTAAAACTATATATGACGGCCCTGCACAGGTGATAGCCAATAACGCCGATCAGCGTGATGACAGCTACTGGATCAAAAGCCGCCCCGATACTTTGGATGCCATTGTCGCCAGTGTTTATAAGAATGTGGATAGCCTGCAAACCATCCCATCATTTAAACGCACTATGGATATTGCTACCCTGTTTCTGGCCGGTTATAAAAACTTTGGTCCGTTTGAAATGGGACCTGTAAATACTTTTTATAGCTTTAACCCGGTAGAAGGTTTCCGTGCACGTTTAGGTGGCCGTACCACTACCGCATTGAGCAAACGCTACTATTTTGAAACTTATGGAGCTTACGGCACCAAAGACCAAAAATTTAAATACTTTTTAAGCTCCACCTATTCGTTAAACAACAAATCTATTTACTCATTCCCGCAAAGTTATATCCGTGCAAGTTTTCAGCACGATACCAAGGTGCCGGGGCAAGAATTGGAGTTTGTACAAGAAAGCAATTTCTTATTATCCTTTAAACGTGGCGCAAACGACCAATGGTTATATAACGACATCTTTAAACTGGATTACGTACACGAGTTCCAGAGCCACTTCTCATATGCTTTAGGCTTTAAAACCTGGAACCAGAGTCCGGCAGGCGCCCTGCAGTTTCAAAACCTGCTGCCAAACGGTTTACTGAACAACGTTAATTTGATCAAAACCACCGAACTCTCTCTGCAATTGCGTTATGCGCCTAAAGAAAAATTTTACCAGGGCAAGTTATACCGTACGCCAATACCTGACAAGTACCCTGTTTACACCCTACGTTATACACAAGGTGTTAAAGGCTTAATTGGTGGAAATTACAATTACCAAAATGTGGTAGGTAACATCAGCAAGCGTTTTTACTTGTCGCAATTAGGCTTTACCGATGTAAGTACCGAAGGTGGTTACCTGTTTGGCAAAGTTCCGTTCCCATTGTTGGATATCCACCGGGCTAACCAGAGTTATGCATTCCAGTTTCAGTCGTTCAACTTAATGAATTTCCAGGAGTTTGTAAGTGATCATTACGCCAGTATAACTGTCGATCATAATTTTAACGGCTTCCTGTTTAACCGTGTGCCATTGCTCAAAAAATTAAAACTGCGCGAAGTCGTGAACTTTAAAAGCCTTTGGGGCGCTGTACGCAGCGAGAATAACCCAACTAACGATGCTTCGCTGTTGCGCTTTCCAACCAATAGCTTAGGTCAGGCTACTACGTACTCGTTAAGCAACGGGCCGTACATGGAGGGCAGTGTGGGTGTAGGCAATATATTCAAAGTATTAAGGGTCGACCTGGTTAGGCGCTTTAGCTACCTGGATAACCCTAATGCGCCGAAAATGGGTATCCGTACCTTTGTTAAATTTGATTTCTAATACCGGGACGATAGTGGATAACAGCGGATTGGCCGGCAACGGTCTTCCGCCTTATACACACTAACAACCAACAGATTACATTACAAACATTTACAAATGACAATTAAATGGAACGGTGTAACTAAATAGTTGCTACATTTGCTTAACAGTGTTAAATGATTTAATGCTTACAGCAAAATGGCCAGCAAAGACAGAATATTAAGATTAAAAGAAGAAACCAGGGTCAACATCCTGGATGCTGCGCTGCATATTGGAAAAACAGAAGGTTGGCAAGCATTAAGCATGCGTAAAATTGCCGACATTATAGAATATACCGCTCCAATCATCTATGAGTACTTTGCCAACAAAGAAGCCATTATGATGGAGCTGACCAAAAAAGGCTATCGCATTTTAGCGAAAGACATGCAGGCTGCAAGAGATGCACACGAACTGCCCGAAAAACAACTGGAAGCCATGTGGCTTACCTACTGGAACTTTGCCTTTGCCGAAAAGGAATTGTACCAGTTGATGTTTGGTATAGAAGTGAACTGTTGCGTTTTTGATAACAAGATACCGGAGGCTGAAGTACCGGCCGACATGATCTATGATGTTATTGAGAAACTAATGGGTGTTGAAAACCCGCCGGAAGATTTAGTATGCAAGCGCTACTACACCTTTTGGTCAATAGTGCACGGACTAATCTCTATTAACCTGGTTAGGCAAGCGGTACCAGATGGTATTAGCGAGCAGGTTTTAAGAGATGCCATCAGCGGCATAATTCGCTCTATAAAGGACTAAGTCCTTTTTTTAAAAGCGGTTACTTAACAGTGTTAAATAAATAAACATCAAATAGTGATAGAATACATTAAAATACGCGTTTCCTCATTTACATAGCTTAACACTGTTAAATAAATTATCAATGTTAAGTAAGTGATAATTTTACATGAAGCATCACTAAAAATTATAAAGCAAAACTTCTACAACAACTATAATCACCCAATTCTATTAAAATCATGAAATCATTAGCACTCATATTATCCCTTGCAGTTTTGTACGGATGTGCCTCTAAACCTGCTGCGCCACCGGCACCTGCACCACAAGCGTTACCCGTAGCCGAAGTACATATTGATACCGCAACCACTTACCAGGAATACCCCGCCTCTATTGAAGGCACTATTAATGTGGAGATACGCCCGCAGGTAAGCGGTACTTTAGATCGCGTATATGCCGATGAAGGCGCCTATGTATCCAAAGGACAACCCTTATTCAAGATCAACGAAAATCCTTACCGCCAAGCATTAAATAATGCCAAAGCCAGCTTACATGCTGCACAAGGCGCTTTATCAAATGCCAGGCTGGAAGTAGAAAAACTTACGCCGCTGGTACAAAACAAAGTAGTGAGCGATTACCAGTTAAAAGCAGCCAAAGCCGCACAAGAAATTGCCCAGGGCAATGTAGAGCAAGCGCAAGCCCAGGTAGGTATCGCACAAATTAATATAGGCTATACCACCATTAAAGCCCCGGTTAGCGGTTACATAGGTCGCCTGCTTAAAAAGCAAGGTAGCTTGGTTACGCCAGCCGACGCTGAAGCGTTAACTCAACTATCAGATGTACACCAGGTACATGTATACTTCTCGCTGGGCGAAACCGATTTTATCAACTTTAAATCGCAGTATGCCGGTGGCACTTTGCAGGATAAAATTAAACACCTGCCGCCGGTTAGCTTGGTACTGTCAGACAATAGTACTTACAGCATCCCCGGCCATATTGATGTAATAGATGGTCAGTTCGATAAAACTACAGGTGCTATTACCGTAAGGGCCAGCTTTCCTAATGCTTCGGGTTTGTTACGCTCGGGCAATACTGGTAAAGTACGTTTAAGCCTTCAACACAGCAATGTGGCCATTGTACCACAAGATGCTACCATTGAAATGCAAGATAAAGTGTTTGTATATGCCGTTGGCGATAGCAATAAAGTGGCCAAACAGCCCATTACCATTGCCGGCAAAAGCGGAACCAACTACCTGGTTAAAGACGGATTAAAAGCCGGACAGCAAATTGTATTGAGTGGCGTAGATCACCTGCAAGACGGTATGAAGATCAGCCCGCAAAAAGCTCCTGAAAAAGCAGTAGCTATCGCTAAAAATTAATTCTAACGCTCAAACATTAAAGTCATGTTTCAGAAATTTATAGAAAGGCCGGTACTCTCCACCGTGATCTCCATCTTATTGGTGATCGTGGGTGTGCTTGGCTTAACCAAACTGCCCTTACAACAGTTTCCTGATATTGCGCCTCCGGCCGTATTGGTTACTGCGGTATACCCCGGCGCTAACGCCGAAACGGTGTTACGTTCCGTAGCCCCATCGCTCGAAGAATCTATCAACGGTGTGGAAGATATGAGCTACATGAGCTCTACCGCCAGTAACGATGGATCGTTAGCCATTACGGTTTACTTTAAACAAGGTACCGATCCCGACAGGGCTGCCGTAAACGTGCAAAACCGGGTGGCCCAGGCACAAAGCCAGTTACCGGCAGAAGTAATTCAGCAAGGTATTACCACTACCAAACAACAAAACAGTTTAATTGGAGCCGTTGGTTTGTATACCGAAGACCCTTCTAAATACGATCAAACTTTTGTGGCCAACTATGCGCAAATCAACATCATCCCCGAAATAAAACGGATACCGGGTGTTGGTTCGGCAACCATATTTGGTGGTGTTAAAGATTACTCCATGCGTGTTTGGCTTAGCCCCGGCCAAATGGCTGCTTACAAAATTACCCCGGCCGAGGTTATGGCCGCCATACAGGATAAAAATATTGAAGCAGCTCCGGGTAAATTAGGCGAAAGAAGTAAAGAGGTATTTGAGTATGTAATTAAATACAAAGGTAAGCTTACCAAACCCGAGGAATACGGAAACATAGCCCTGCGCTCTAACGCCGATGGATCGGTATTGCACTTAAAAGATGTGGCCCGTGTTGAATTGGGTGCCTATTCTTACACCAGTGTAACCCACTTAAATGGTAAAGATGGTGTAGCTGTTGGTATTATACAATTAGCCGGTTCAAATGCTAACGAAATACAGATAGCCATTGACGAACTGATGGAAAAGGTATCTAAAGATTTTCCGGAAGGTATCAAATACAACCAGTTTTACCGTACTAAAACCGCGTTGGATGAATCGATAAGCCAGGTAGAGCATACTTTGATCGAGGCCTTTATATTGGTGTTTATTGTGGTATTCTTATTTTTGCAAGATTTCAGGTCTACTTTAATTCCTGCCATTGCAGTGCCCGTAGCCATTTTAGGTACGTTCTTTTTCATGAACCTGTTTGGGTTCTCTATTAACCTGCTAACCCTGTTTGCCCTGGTATTAGCCATTGGTATTGTGGTGGATGATGCCATTGTGGTAGTAGAGGCGGTGCACGCCAAAATGGAAAATGAGCATTTAGGCCCTAAAGAAGCGACTACCTCGGCCATGCATGAAATTACCGGTGCTATTATCTCTATTACACTTGTTATGGCGGCGGTATTTTTACCGGTAGGTTTCATGACCGGTTCAACAGGTATATTTTACAGGCAGTTTGCCTTTACCATGTCTATAGCCATTGTAATATCGGCTGTAAACGCCTTAACATTGAGCCCGGCATTGGCAGCGCTGTTTTTAAAGAGCAACCACACCAACCATGATGGTACTGTAGTTAAAACCAGCTTTGTTCAAAGATTTTACGCTGGCTTTAACCGGAGCTTTAACTCCATGACCGACCGTTACGTTGGCAGCCTTAAATTCCTGATCCGTAATAAATGGTTGAGCATGGGCGGACTGGCTGTAATTATAATAGCCACCGTATACATGATGCAAACCACCAAATCGGGTTTTATTCCTACAGAAGATCAAGGCTTTGTGGCCATTGCGGTTTCATCACCATCGGGTACATCGTTAGATGCCACCACCAAAATGCTGAACCAGGCCGAAGGTGAACTAAGAGCATTACCTTCTGCAAGGTTTGTTACCGCAATATCGGGTTTTAACCTGTTAACTAACTCCAATAGCCCGTCGTCGGCCGTAGTATTCGTATTATTGAAAGACAATAAGGAGCGTGGTGAAGTCAAAGACATCAATGCTATACAAGATATTATCCGTGGTAAATTAGGAGCAATATCAAGAGGCAGTTTCTTTGTGTTCAGTTTCCCAACCGTACCGGGCTTTAGTAACGTAGAAGCGTTAGACCTGGTACTGCAAGATAAAACCGGCGGCAAGCTGGATAAATTTAGCGGTATAGCAAATAACTTTATTGGTAAGCTGATGCAAAAACCAGCTATTGCCTATGCGTTTACCTCTTTCAAGGCCGATTATCCACAGCTTCAATTAGAAGTTAACGATGAAAAGGCCAACCAGTTAGGTGTAAACGTAAAAGACGTTTTGCAAACAATGCAGGCTTACTTTGGTAGTGCACAAGCGTCTGATTTTAACCGCTTTGGTAAATACTATCGTGTTATTGTTCAGGCCGATGTAGCCGATAAAACCGATCCGGCTTCTATTGACCGTGTATTTGTAAAAAACAAAACAGGTGAAATGGTGCCTATCAATACCCTGGTAAAGCTTACCCGGGTGTATGGTTCAGAAACTGCATCGCGTTATAACCTGTTCAACTCAATACAAGTTAATGCTATTCCTAAACCGGGCTTTAGTTCGGGCGATGCCATTAAGGCCATACAAGAAGTAGCCAAAGATGAATTACCTGCTGGTTTTGCGTTCCAGTTCTCTGGTCAAACCCGTGAAGAAATTTCATCAGGTGGACAATCGACCGTGGTGTTCATCCTGTGTTTGGTATTCGTATACTTCCTGCTGGCTGCCCAGTACGAAAGTTATATCCTGCCGTTCGCCATTATTCTGTCAATCCCTACCGGTATATTCGGTGTGTTTGTTGCTATTGGCTTTGCCGGTATCGAAAACAACATTTACGTACAGGTAGCCTTGATCATGCTCATCGGCTTGCTGGCTAAGAATGCGATTTTGATCGTAGAGTTTGCCCTGCAACGCCGCCGTAACCGCGAAGGTTTGATTGCCGCAGCCTTAGATGGTGCAAAATCGCGTCTTCGCCCTATTATCATGACCTCGTTGGCCTTTATTGCCGGTATGATCCCGATGATGAGCGCCACCGGTCCGTCTGCACAAGGTAACCACTCTATTAGTATTGGTGCTGCAGGTGGTATGCTTTCAGGTGTACTGTTAGGTTTATTCATTATCCCGGTACTGTTCGTCATCTTCCAGCATTTGCAGGAACGCATTAGCGGTGTACCGGTGGTAGTTAAACACAAAGATAATCACGGTCAGCCGGTTAATGCCCATCATGAAGTAGAAGCGCATTAAGCCTAATGTGTCATCTCGAACGATAGTGAGAGATCTTGTTAGAAGCAGCATTGTAGCATACTTTGCATCATGGAACAAGATTCTCGTTAGCACTCGAAATGACAGAATTTGAAAAATTTATCATAAATAAACATACCTTCTAAAGCCCTCCCCCTCGGGGAGGGTTGGGAGGGGTTAAACATATCATCATGAAAAATTACCTTTTTTTCGCAGTACTCTTAGTACTGAGCGCCTGCAAGGTATCTAAAGACGTACAGGTACCCGATCAGCATTTGCCGGTAGCTTACCGCTCGGCTACGGTGACCGATACCACATCCATAGCGCGCTTGCCCTGGAAAAGTTTCTTTACCGAAACCACCCTGCAAAATCTCATCGATAGCGCCATAACCCGCAATAACGATTTGCAGATAGCGGTTAAAAACATACAATCGGCACGGTTAACGTTAAGCCAAGCTAAGTTAGGAAACATTCCTACCGTTGGCTTAAACGTTACAGCAACCACTAACCGCCCAAGCGATAACAGTTTGAACGGCTTAAGCCTCAACCAGTTTTTGGGCAGCAAGCATATTGAGGATTATACCGCAGCGGCCAACGTTTCGTGGGAAGCCGATATTTGGGGCAAGATCCGTAGTCGTAAGGCATCGGCCCTGGCTTCGTACCTGCAAACCGAAGAAGCCCGTAAAGCCGTACAAACGCAAATTGTAGCCGATGTATCTTCGGGTTACTATAACCTGCTGATGCTGGATGCCCAGTTAGGCATTGCCCGCAAAAACTTAAAACTGAACGATAGTACGCTGCGTATTATCCGCCTGCAATTTGATGCCGGGCAGGTAACCTCCTTAGCTGTACAGCAAGCCGAAGCACAACAATTGGCCGCGGCCCGCCTCATCCCACAATTTGAGCAGGATATTACCATACAGGAAAATGCCATTAGCATACTGGCCGGTAAACTGCCGGATGCCGTGGTGCGTAACATCACCTTAGATAATGTGCCGGTGTCGGCAACCTTATCGGCCGGATTGCCTTCTACCCTGCTAAGCCTGCGTCCTGATGTGCGCAGCGCCGAACTGGCCGTAGAACGTGCCAATGCCGATGTAGGCGTAACTAAAGCCAGTATGTATCCTACGTTAACTATTACGGCGCAAGGCGGTGTAAACTCGTTCAGGGCAAGTAACTGGTTTAACATTCCTGCTTCCTTATTTGGAACTGTGGCTGGTGGTTTAACCCAGCCATTGTTTCAACGGGGCCAGCTAAAAACTCAATACAACCTGGCCAAAGTAGAACGCGAAAGAACCGTTATTCAATTTCGTCAGCAAGTATTAGTAGCAGTTGGCGAAGTATCTGACGCGCTGGTGCGTATAGATAAACTAAGCCAGCAACAGAGCATTGCAGCCAATCGTGCCAAAACGCTACGCCAGGCTACCGGTAATGCAGGCCTGTTATTTAAAAATGGTTTAGCTAACTATTTAGAAGTAATTACCGCACAAAGCAACGTATTGCAAAGCGAACTGGAATTAGCCAGTATTAAAAAAGCACAGTTAGATGCCACTGTAGAGCTTTACCGCTCAGTTGGCGGCGGCTGGAGATAATAGGTGATTGTGATTGTAGGATGAGGGGCTCCGGGAAACCGGAGTCCCTTTTTTGTTGAGCAAGTTTTAAAAAGTGGTGACTAATTTGGTAGGCTAGCTGTTTACATTTGCTATCTAAAAGATACCAACATCCGGATCGGATACTTAAAACATATTCATAATGATTAATCAAGACAGACATAAACACAACAGCCAAGTGTGCATGGCCAGCGTTACGGCCGTGCGCGATGCCTTGTATGTATTAAACGGTAAATGGAAATTACCGCTGATACTTACGCTCTCTGAAGGGCCGTTACGGTTTAAGGATGTTCAGCGTGCGCTGGGCAATATTACGCCAAAGGTCTTATCGAAAGAATTAAAAGATTTGGAGCTGAATGAGTTTGTAAAGCGCAATGTTTTTAACACTACGCCAGTAACTATTACATACGAATTAATGCCTTACAGCCTATCGCTCGACCCGGTTTTGCAAGAACTACGCAATTGGGGCATGCAGCATCGGGAGCGCATTGTGAACAGTCGAAAGCAGCCGGTTGAGGCATAAGGTCCGTTTCCAACAAGATTAAACGCTTAATTCATCATAAGCGGCGGTAAGGCTGCGTACAATGCCATCGCCCTGCCATTCGGTTACGCCGGGTATGCTGGTGGCGGTTAAAACGTCGGCTTTGGTTTTACCGGCTTTAATTTGAGAAGTCACAAAATCAACCAGGCGTTCCATGTAGTTCTGCATGGCTTTCAAATCGTCCATGGTACCCACTACCTTTTCCGGGTCAAAGGCATGGCCGAAAACAAACTGGGTATCTTTGTTAAACTGCTTTTGTGCCTTTTGCAACGTAGTTATCCACTCTTTTACCGATGCTCCCCCAGCGCGGTCTACAAAGGGATAGCGGCGGTTGAAAACCAGATCGCCAGTGTGTACCACATTAGCATGCTCAAAATGGATCATGCTATCGCCATTGGTATGGCCTGCGCCAAAATAGTAAGCTTTAATATTTTCGTCGCCTACTTTAGTTTTCCAATCGGTAGTAAAAGTGATATCGGGGAATAAATTTTTTTCAACGCTATTTTGCGCTTGCGCCACTTTTTGCTGGTTAGCCAGCGAGTTAGCATGTGCGGCTACGTGTTTAGCTATGCCTTTAAACGAGATATTACCACCGGTATGATCGCCGTGGTGGTGAGTATTAATTAACCACTCGAAAGGCTTGTCCGACTGTTTTTTTAACTCGGCTATCAAATGCTCGGCCGGTGCCGGGAACTCGGCATCTACCACCGCAATGCCTTCTTTATTAACCAGCCAGGCTATGGTGCCACCCTGCTCGGCAAATATGCCTACATTGTTTCGCAGCGGTTTAAACTTAAAAGATGGCTGTGCCATCCAGGCGGCGAAACTTTTGTTGCCCGTAAGCGCCAATGCGCTGGCTGATAATAAACTGTTGGTAATAAATTTGCGGCGTTGCATAATGCAGGGTTTATGCCAGCAATTTATTAAAAACTAAATAAGAAAACGATAGCCTGTTATTAATAATAATAGGCGTTGGTTTGTATACCTGCTGTAAGCTTGTTAGCATCGGTAGCGGTGGTAACTCCACGCAGCCATACGGTGTAAACAGAGTCATTCTTCAGGTTTACATTGGTAATGGAAGTAAGCACAGTGCTTGTTCCGGCCTGCACAATATCAAGCGTGTAAGTAGTGTTACCCGCTACAGCCACAAAGCCCGAAACGCCTTTATAAGCTTTTGATGTAGCCAGGGTTGCGCCACCACGTATTACCAGGTTTACCGCAGGCGTACCGGCGCTTACATTAACCAGCCTGATAGATGCTTTGCCGGTAGCAGGCCTTACCAGGGTATCTTTAACCACCAGTATTTCGGGCTGTGCCGTTGTGCCGGTTAAATAAGTGGTGTAAAACTTATCGGCTGCCAATGTAGCTGTATCCGATTTTATTTGCTGGCGTGTACCCGAAGTGTAATAGGTAAATGTCCTTTTACCGGTGTAAGCCCTTGCGTAATCCTGCCCGTTACCGTAGTTGATGGAGTAAGTATTGGCTATGTTCTGATCAAAATACACATCTACCGGCTGCGAGCCGGGTAAGGCATTTACAATAGATACTAACGCTGCTGGCGGTGCTACGTAAGTATCGTTGTTGTCTTTTAAACAGGAGGAAAATGACAGGGCTATCAGGCAGGCAAGCCCTAAAATACCGGCTTTGGCTTTTACAAATTGTTGAACTTTTTTCATGGTGTAAAATTTTTAGTATTATAGATATCCATACGTAAGTGCTAACTAAAACGCTACTACCGGTTAAAGAAATTAACTAAATATTTTTATTTTGGTTGATTGGGAAGTCTCGGACACCATTAAAAAAACAATTTAACAATAACGTTGCTTGTTATCATCAAACCTTTACAACATGAAGATCCTCGGAATTGTATTCATCATTTTAGGCGCCGTCATGCTGGTATGGACCGGCTTTACTTACACTAAAAAGGAAAAAATTGTGGATGCGGGCCCTATCCAAATTTCGGCCGACCGCGAAAAATCGGTTAACTGGCCGCCCTATGCGGGTGGTATACTACTGATAGGCGGCATAGCACTGGTAGCGCTCGATAAAAGAAAATAACCAGTAGATCAATTAGTTATGAGCAATAATAACACTATAGGATTTTCGTACAAAGTAGAAAACGTAACCCTGCAAACCATAGACGATACCCTGCGCACCACCACCAGCTTTGTAACCAAAGACATTATTGAAGAGATCAACCAAAAACTGAAAATCCAGAACTTTAAAGTAGACGAAGCCTCGCTCCGGTCGAAGTATACCGACGATCAGTTGTACATTGAGGGCTTTGCCGTAGAGATCAAAGAACCTAAAAGTATGGGCTTTATGACGGGCAGATAAGTACCTTTTTCTTCAGCATTTTACCATAAAACTTCATATTTCTTCATTTTTCTACAAAAAATGAAATTTATAGTTAACTGCTCGCAACGTATTTTGAAAGATAACCCAGGTGAAGTAAACTTTAATCTTTGCCCCATTTGTAATAAGCTTGCCCTCAAGCCACAAGCAAAGCAGTGCCGGTAGTATGGTTACGATTGGCATTGATTGGAAATTTATTGATAAATATAAATGAAGGAGCAACAACCGGCAGGTGCGTATTGGGACTCGAACCCGGATTCATGTATTACTACATGTTTTCAACCAGCGAAGTATCACCCGCCTACGGCATCTTTCATTTGTATTTGAAAAAGGGCAAAAAGCAATGGGTGTGTTTTTTTCTGAATTACTTGTGAAATTAATCACTGGCTGGATTTGAACCAACGACCTTCCGCCAGCGGCGGATGTTCTAACCGATGTAACACCTGTTTACGGCACCTTTTTATATTTAAAGAAGAGCAATATTCAACCAGCATTTATATAAAGCTTGACAGGCGAAGTAACGCTGATCTACGGCATCTTCTTTATTTCTTAAGGGCGATGAGCAATATGCGCAGAGCCAAAAGGCTAACTGCTCTACCAACTGAGCTACAATGGATTGCTCCAAAGACCGGGATCGAACCGGCGACACGAAGTAGCGCATATCTACGGCACCTTAATATTTTAGTTTATTTTAAAAAGGGTAACAGGCTATAAGTGAAATACACCTTGCGGTGTTCCTGCTCTAACCAACTGAGCTACACTGGCCAAAACCAATGGCCGGAATCGAACCGGCGACCTGGGCGGTGGATGCGAAGTAACACTTATTAACGACACCTTTTTTAAAGAGGGGCAACTATCTCAAAGTTACTTTACCCTGCGTTTTATTTAAACTACCCTACGGGGCCGGATTGAACCGGCATTTCAGACCTGAAACGAAGCAATACTTTAATACGGCACCCTCTTATTTCAATTTCTTTAAAAAAGAAGGGTAAAAAGCAATAAGCCAATCTGCGCTGTGCTCTATCCCGTTGAGCTACCCTTGCGGGGGCGGATTCGAACCGCCAACCTCAGCGTCCAATCGAAGTAAGACTTATTTACGACACCTTCTTTGTGATAAGGAGCAACAGGCGAACGCGGGACGGGGGCTCGCTTGTGAGGACTCGAACCTCCAGCATAACTTGCGCTACACTGCCCACCCCCTTCATGAGCGAAGTAACCCGTTTCTACGGCATCCTTATTTTTTTAAAAGTATGGGGCGTTAGCTTCCCCATACTTGGTTTTACAGTTCTATGTTATTGATAGCATCCAAAGCCGAGCCTCCGTTTTCCAAAGCAGCTAACACTTCGAAAACTTTATCGCTCCAGCCGGCCACCAGGTGAACATCGTTGCGTAATATTTGCAATGGCGCTTGTCCGTAACCTTTCAGGTCGAACAGGTAGAGCTTTGCATTTGGCGATACCTCTCCCTTGTAGCGCAACCATAAGGTTTGGATATGGTCGGCTGTATTATTGCTGTTCCATAACTGGGCATCGGTAAATAGAAACACCTTGTCCATTTGTACCTTACGCTGCAATATATCCTGAATAACCAGGTAGCCATTGGTGCTGTAACCCACCTCGCCCTCGCGGCGATAAAACGCCTGAACGTTACCTAAGATATTATTACGCGGTACCGTTATCGTTCTCCAGATATCGCCAAACATACCTACCTCCACATTTTTACAACGCGATTGCAGCAGCATGGCCAGCATCAAGCCTACATCGTATAGTAAGATCTTACTCTTAGCCGATACCGGTGTTTGCATCGATCCTGAAACGTCGCACGCTAACAGCACACGGGTTTCATGACCGAAGCCTTTTATATTGGTAGCGCTTGCCTGTACTGCTTTTTCCAAAGCATCCAGCAACTCGCCGGTGTAACCTTTGTTTTGACCGTGCACTAAAGCGGTTAGCTTTTTAACCAAGCTTTGGGCAGGAACTTTGGTAACTACCGGATTCATTAACTCGCGGTAAGCCGCCAGATAACGGAATGGGAACTGCTTTGCCTTTGCTACTTCAGCGGCATCGGCTAAACGGGCACATACTTTTTCAAAGTGCGCATAGCTTACGCCGGCTTCCTGTATGTTTCGCAGGTTACGTAGCAGGGCCATGTAGCCCAGTTTGCCGCTATCTATCAGTTCTTCCCACTTAGCGCGGAATGCTGTGGCCTTAGCCTCGTCACTGTCAAAATTAAGCTGACCTAAAGCCGACAGCTCAGTTTCCCAGGTGTAAGGCATTTGCAGGTTGCCGTTCACAATTTTGTTGAACAGTAGTTGCTGCAATTCGTCTTTTGCTTTTGGGTGAACCAAAAACAAGGCATCGCGCAGTTTAATGGCACCATCGCGATTGTATTTGCCAAACTGGTACTCGTCGAACCGGTTAAAGGCTGTGCTCAAACCTTTTTGTAATTGCTTGCTCAGGCGGTTAAGCTTTTTAGTGCCGGTACGCTTGTTCAGCGTTTCATAGCAGGCCAGCAGCTCGGTGATCTCATCGGCGCGGTTAATTACGCCATCTGTAACGCGGGCTACCAAATTATCGCCGGAGTGCAGCGCAGCCAGTTCGGTAACTAATACCAGCGGTACCGAACGCATGTACATTTTGGTACGGGCATATACAGCCAGCTTACCCACAAACTCAGGTTTGCATTCGTATATCAGTTTGCGCAAACGTACTAAACGCGCTTCGTCTTTTTCATAAAAGGAATCGTTTAAGCTCCAGGTAACTACGGCAGTATACAATTCCATTTCTGGGGATAGCCTAAATGCTTTGGCACCTGCGTGGTTAATGGTCTGGTTTCTTGATTTGCTTAACAGGTTGAATTTCATGGTGAACCTCCTTTTTTCTTTATGTTGATACAAAGAAATAGGGCTCCTGCGCAGTGTATTTGCGCAGTGAAAAATTTTTTAATTTTTTTTCACAAGTAGAAGTTTTATTCAACAAACTACAAATAAGCAGCTACAATGATGAATACCGCATAAACTAATCAGGCAAAGCTTAAATTACTGGTCATCACCCTGATCACAAGCTGTGCGCAGGGTGCGGTAATAGTAAACCCATATGGCTACAGAAATAACGGCAAAGCTGCCCAGCACTATAAAGGCCGAATGATAGCCTGTGCTTTGCGCCAGCCATCCCCCTATAGCCGGACTAAGTGCTGCACCTATTCCCTGCACCGTCATTACCGCGCCCTGGCCTACGTTAATGCGGCCCGTGCCGTTTAAAATGTGGGCCACCAGTCCCGGTACGGCCACGCTTTGCAGCCCGGCGCCAATTCCGTCTAAGGCTTGCACGGGGTATAAGCCTAAATGGTAGTTCATGCTGGCGGCAATAATACCGCGCAGGGGCAACGCTAAAAACGACAATAGCAGCACTAACCAATACCCGTTCTTATCTACCATACGCATGGCTATAAGCGATGCACCTATCATTACCAGTTGTGCTATTACAATGGTCATGGCTACAAATATTTCGGCACTGCCGGTGCCCTTTGTGGCGGCGCCTAAGCCGTAAAGGGGCAGCATGGCGCCGTTGCCCAAATGGAAACAGGCCAGTGCCGCAGCAAGTAGCAGCAGTGGTTTACATTCGAGCAATGCTTTAAAGCTGCTGGCGTTGCTTGTGGTGTCATCATCTTTCATTCCGCGCGAGGCACGGTCGTCAATAGCCGAAGAGGGGATCATGCTTACCGAGATGATGGAAAAGACCCCGAAAAGTGCAGAAAGATAAAATATAGCGGGCATCCCAAACTTCATTCCCAAAAAGCCCGATAAGCCTGCACCCACCAAATTGCCGGCATGGTTCCAGGCCTGGTTTCGTCCGTTTTGCCGATTAAAGCCTTTTTGCCCAACCATGCCCAGCGTTATGCCCATTACGGCCGGTACGATGGCTGCGCCCGCAATGGCCGTTGCCACCTGCGATATGCCCACCACCCAAAACTGCTGTGAAAACAAGATAACGGCCGAGGCCAGCACGGTACATATGCCGGGGATGATTACATATAGCTTCTTGCGTTTGGTTTGATCTATAAGTGCACCTGCCGGCACGGTAACCAGCACACCGGCAATGCCGCCAAGTGTCATTACCGTACCTATGGCTCCGCTTTTCCACTGGTGTGCAAGCAAAAAAATGCCTAAGAACGGGCCTATACCGGCCTGCATATCGGCCATAAAAAAATTTAAAGCCTCAAGCGGGCGTTTAAAATCTTTACCAGGAACTTTAACAGGGTTATCGGCTATGTTTAACATCGGCATATCGTCAAAACACTTATAACCCGTTTTAACTTAAATTGTTAGCTTGCAGCTTTACAACCATTTGGAGTTGTGCAATAAACTGTATGCGTTATGTTGTTTGGTGTTTTTATGATCATTAGCACCCAAACAAGCCCCGGTAAAACAGGGAGTTGTAAAACAAAAATGGTTTAAACAGGTTGAAATAAGATATTTAACCTGTTCAATCACCTTATATTCACTTCGTTGCCATGATCATTATTATCATTCTTGTTATTGCCGTATTGGTGTTTGTTGTAGGCATGTCGCTTTACAACGGTTTGGTTAAAAAGCGGAATATGATGCAGGAGGCCTGGAGCGGTATTGATGTGTTCCTGAAAAAACGGTACGACCTTATCCCTAACCTGGTCAATACCGTTAAAGGCTATGCCAGCCACGAAAAGCAACTGCTGGAACAGGTAACCACTTTGCGCACGCAGGCCATGCAATCGGGCAGTGTGGAGCAAAAGATCAGTGCCGAAAAAGAATTGGGCCCGGCTTTAGGCAGACTCATGGTATCGGTAGAAGCCTATCCAGATTTAAAAGCCAACCAAAACTTCCGCGATTTGCAAGCGCAGCTTACCACCATTGAAACCGAACTGGAAATGGCCCGTCGCTATTACAACGGCACCGTGAGAGAAAATAACATTGCGGTAGAAAGCTTTCCAGGTAACATCGTAGCCGGTTCGTTTAAGTTCGAAAAAGGCACGTTCTTCGAGATTGATAATGCACAACAGCGCGAAACCCCTAACGTTTCCTTTTAAAACCTTGTCTCATGATGCGTAAATTTTTATGGTTACTATGCAGTATAGTTAGCCTTAGTGCCGCCGCGCAAGATACCGGCCATATTAACCAAGGGTTGATAGCCCAGGAACCGCAGTACACCGAGCGCATTATTAACTTTGCCTCGGACATACGGATAGACAGCAGCGGACTGGTTACCGTAACCGAACACATTAAAATATATGCCAATAACGATAAATTTGTACACGGCCTGCTGCGCTTTATCCCCATGTACCGTTCCGATATTTACGGAAGCCACAAAAAGGTGGACTTTGAAATTGTAGCCGTAGAAAAGAACGGCCAGCCTGAAGAGTACAAAGCCGAGAAAGATGGCGACAACCGCAAGATATACATAGGCAGCGGTTCTACCACGCTGGAACCCGGCACTTACACTTACGATATTACTTACCGTAGCCGCGGCCACGTTGGCTTTTTTGATACTTACGATGAGTTGTACTGGAACGTAACGGGCAACGAGTGGGATTTTGAGATAGAAAAGGCTTCGGCCACTATTCACTTCCCGGTGGGTGCACAACTGGGTAACACCTCGTGTTATACCGGCCCGGCGGGTTCTAAAAATCAGGCGTGCAGCCATGTGGTCAATAACGATCAGTCGGTTACGTTTACGGCCAACGGCAGCCTGCAGCCCAGTGAGGGGTTCACGGTGGCGGCCGCCTTTACGCCCTTTATTATTAAGCGCCCCGGCATGGCCGAACGCCTGTTGAACGAGTATAGCAGTATAACGGCGGGTATAGCTTTAATTGGCTTTTTTGCCCTGCTGTATTACCTGCTATGGCGCAAGTATGGCCGCGACCCTGAAATGCCGGTAGTAGTGCCTACTTTTCATGTGCCCAACAACTGGTCGCCCGCGGTGCTGCGTTACTTTTATAAAAAGTATTATGATGATAAAGCTACGGCTGCCGCCCTTATTAATATGGGGGTGAAGCGGGCTATCAAAATTACCTCGCCCGAAGCGGAGCGCAAGGCCTACCAGTTTGACAAGCTAAATGCCGATACCGGCAACCTGGCCGCAGAAGAGCAGGCGCTGTTTGAGCAATTGTTAGGCAAGCGCGACTCTATTAAAACCACTGAAACCAATGCCGAAACCTTTGTAAAAGCACGACGTAAGTTTGAGGCGAGCATTAAGTCGCAGCTTAAAATTTCCGACTATTACAAAAAGAACCTCGGCCTTGCCATTTGGACAAGCGTTCTCAGTTTTATAGGGCTGGTGGCGTACCTCATCATCGTGGGCGATCCTCATTACATTGCCTTCTTTTTCATGTTGCCCTTTATAGCCATTGGCATAAGTTTGCTCGTAGGGAGCTTTAAAAAGTTTAAAAAAGCAGCCATTGGTGCAGGTATCTTGATGCTTATTTTTGGAGGGCTGGCTACCGTAATGCCGCTCATCGTAGCCATAGTGGTGCTTAAGTCGGCATCGTTTGTAAGTATTGTGGTGATGGGCGTTATGGTAGCGTTGTACATGGTTTTCATCCTCAGTATTACAGCATATACACAAGCCGGTATTCAAATTCAAAGCCAGGTTGAAGGCTTTAAACTTTACCTGAACACGGCCGAAGAGCATAGGCTTAACCTGCTTAACCCGCCCGAGCTTACCCCACAGGTATTTGAAAAGTTTTTACCCTACGCCATCGCCTTAGACCTGGAAAACGCCTGGGGACAAAAATTTGAAGAGATACTGCGTGAAAGTGATTACGAACCCGATTGGTACAACGGCGATAAAATACCTTACCGCACCTTTGCCACCAGTATGCCCAGTACCTTTTACAGCTCGGTTAGCGTATCGCCAACACCTAAAGATACGTCTTCGGGTTCCTCCTCAGGCTCGTCCGGAAGTTCGAGCTGGAGCAGTGGCAGCAGCGGTGGAGGTTCGTCTGGCGGTGGCGGCGGCGGAGGAGGCGGCGGCGGCTGGTAGCCGCTTGCCACGTTTAAGCCGCGACTTGATACAATATTTGAGCACAGGAAGCGTATTTCTGTGCTTTTTTTTATTACATGATGAAGTATGACACAGGCGGCTCTATCTGGTTAACCGGCGGTTCGCCTACAATTTCCATCAGGGTGTTTTCAATGGTTTTGGCTAACTGCGTCATCGGGGTATCGGTAGGGCGGTTCTCAAACGGATCCTGCATCAGGATGGCGGTTTGCTCAATGGCAATAAACAGCGCGGGGATGATGATAGTTAATGAGATCTCTACCAGTTTGCTTTGATCTTCGAGACCGAAGGGTAGCAGGGTCATGAGTACGTAGATCAAAAAGTGGATTAACACGCTGTATGCCCGCGGGAACACCGTATTCTTGATCCGCTCACATTTCCCCATCGAATCGCACAGGCGGGCCAGCGTGGCATCTATCTGTACCTGTTTGTTGGGGTCGAGCTTAAACTGCTCGGTGGCGGCGGCCAGCGCATCAGAGTGATGGTTAATGATCATGTTGGGCTTGTTGCCGCTATCGGTGCCGCTTTTGGCAAAATACGACGTTACCTTATCGCTATGGTCTAACTTACGCAACGATTCGCCCAGGGCAAAGCACCATACGCCCTGACGGCGGGCAAACTCTTTGGCTACGGCCAGTCCTTCGGCAGTTTGAGGCATAAACAGTTTTACCTGGCGCACCAGCGTGCGGCTATCGTTCACAATAGCGCCCCACACCACCCGGGCTTCCCACCACCGCTCGTACGATTGCGAAGTGCGGAACGCCAGCAGGAGCGACAATACCGTACCCGCAAATGAGGTTAACGCCAGCGGAATGGAAACCTGGCTCAAAATGCCATAATGGTCAAACGAGCCGGCCAGCAGCGCGTAACAAATAATAGCCAGCATATCCCACCTAACGGTGCGGAGAAAGTATATGATCGAAATTCTTTTCTTTATAAGCATAGTAGTAAAACCTAACACGTAAATGGTTTTACTGTTCGGTTACAGCAAAAATAATGGAATTGTGCAGGTTATAGCCTTGCCCATAAAATATTGTGGTGGAAGGTTAGTAAAACTGTGGCAGGTTCGGCGCCATTACATTCAATTTATCATTATATCGCTTTTTAGTATAGAAGGATGATTCCTACAGTCCAAAGAAATTTTACAATGATAAAAGCCAGGATTGCTGCCAGTACCTTTCCAATGGTAGAAGATAAAAACTCTTTTTGGGGCGGGGGTGGCATCCGGTTAACATAGAACCTGTGAAAAAGCAGGTAAATTATGGCAGCCGGAACTACATAGGCTATAAAGGGTATGAAAACGCTGTAATATAAAGAGGTAAGCATAGTTAAACCTACAACGTACATACCCCCTTAGTGTTCGGCTAATGATGAAATGATGGTTAGACTAATACGAATTTGAACCATGACCGCAGTGCTTTAAGCCATACGGTCATGGTGAATTACTTAGCTGCGGTCTACCTGTTTCAATTGTGCTTCGCTGTAGCGGTTGCCGGTGTTGGGGTATCGGGCCAGCAGTTCGTCTATGCTTTTGAGGTCGGCAGCGGTTAACTCAACGTCTACACTGCCGGCGTTGTCTTCCAAATACTTGCGCCTTTTGGTGCCGGGGATAGGGATAATATGCTCCCCCTGTGCCAGTACCCAGGCCAGGGCCAGTTGCGATGGCGTACATTGCTTTTGCGCGGCCAGTTGGGCAAAACCTGCGGTAAGCTTGCTATTATTATCCTGGTACTCCTGCTGGTAGCGGGGCAGGCCTTTTCTAAAATCGCCCTCTTTAAGCTCGTCAATGTTTAGCGTATTGGTTACCAGTCCGCGCGCCAGCGGACTAAACGGCACAAAGCTAATGCCCAGCTCTTTACACAGCGGCAATACGTTTTGCTCGGGCTCGCGGGTAAGCAGCGAGTACTCGCTCTGCAAGGCGCTGATGGGGTGCACTGCATGTGCCTTTTTAACCGAATTGGCCGATGCTTCTGACAAACCCAGGAAACGCACCTTGCCTTCGGTAACCAATTGGGCCATGGCGCCCACCATTTCTTCTACGGGTATGTTTGGGTCAATGCGGTGAGCGTAGTACAGGTCTATCACGTCTACGTTCAGGCGTTTAAGGCTGGCTTCTACGGCGGTTTTCATATAAGCGGGCGAGCCGTTGAACACCATGCCCTTGCCATCGGTACCCTGGGTAAAACCAAATTTAGTGGCAATGAATACCTTGTTGCGGTTTTGGGTGAGTACTTTGGAGATCAGTTCTTCGTTCTTACCGTTGCCGTACACATCGGCCGTATCCCAAAAGTTAACGCCTAAATCGAGCGCGCGGTGCAGGGTAGCCACCGATTCCTCATCATTAGGCTCGCCATAGGCATGGCTCATACTCATACACCCCAAACCCACGGCCGAAAGTTCCACACCGGTACTGCCCAATATTCTATATTTCATGTCTGTTTATATTTTTAATGTTGCCGTTTAATAATAGCTTTATAAGCTACAAACGGGGATGGTGAGGGTTTGAGGATGTGTGCAAAGAATTTGTGACGGGATGGTTACTCACGGGAGTTAGCATATTACCTGTTAAAATAATAATAGAACAAGGCTTTAACTATCTGGCTCATGGGCCTTAACCCATTTATCCAAGCAGAAAGGTCGGTGCGGTCAATGCCGGTGTCAAAAGCGATCTGCTTAATTCTTATTTCTTTCTCCAGCATTTTTTTGTTGATCCAGTCGGGCGTAACCGTAGCCGCCGGCGATTCGAGATATTCGGTAGGCTGCACCTCCAGCTTAACGGATGAGGGCAGGAAGTTATCGAACACTTCATGCGTGCGTTTAACAAGTGTTTTTAAATTGGCATATTTACCGGAGCTGGTTTTTCCCTGCTCGGTTGCAACGGTTAGCACGTTATCTTCAACCGAAAGTATGTTAAACTCAATAGCAGACTGCTTTTTGTGCACCAATGCGCCTGCATCCAGTTTGGTTATTGCAGTTTCGTCGATAATGTTTTGCAATTTTTCAATATTTAAAATAGTACTCATGCTGATGTTTCAAGGAGAGGATTTGCACGCTCCTATTAGTTAAAGAAACTTTAGCCGGTTTGTTTGGATAATGTGAGATGACAAGCCGATTTAGCCGTTTGGCTGATGCACGCCTGTGGCTTGTGCCATATTAATTCAGTATTGTTATTCAATATGCAAGTATTGTGCGGCTTAGATAAGCACACGCCACAGGCGTGCGCCAGCACTGGGGAAGGATAACAACATAGCTCCTATAGCTAGCGCACGCCTGTTGCGTGTGATATATTAACCCATTGCTGTTATCTATACTTAAGTAAGATTGTTAAGGCTTAAGCAAGCACACGCAACAGGCGTGCGCCAGCAGTGGGGAATTTGGGGCATTCAACTTGGAGTAGTTTTAGTAGACTGCGTTATAAGCAGATTAGTCAGTATTCGGAAATTACAATCTACTCAAATGAGATTGATACGATAGCACAAGCTTACAAAGCATGTCAAGATGTTCTATTTGCTTTTATTAATGCCTCTATACTTCCAGAACGCAAACTTTCCAACTTGTCAAGGCGACTAATCATCGAGTTCATATGTGAAGAAATTTTTTCATCATCTAATTCATTTTTGCTAGCTCGAAATTCTAAACTTTTTGATATTATAGAGATTATCAAGCCTATTAAAGCGGTGGTCACCATTCCTAGAACTATTACTCTTTCCGTTGTATCAAATTTGGTAAGGAATTTAGTTGCGAAAGTAACAGCTGTTCCAAAAGCTACTACAACTATAGCCATATTAGAAATATTTGAAAACATACTTTTTCTATAGCTTAACTTTTGAGCTTCTAACTTCTGTTTTTGAAGCATTTCTAAATTAGTTTTCAAATCATTTATTTGTATATCAATTGGCTCCCTCAAAGATGCAGACTTTTCGGATAGCCAGCTGCTAACTTCTTTTTCGATTTCGTCACCTAGTAATCCACGCATTGTTTGTACTATAGATAGTGTGAAATCATTTCCGTTTTCCATATCCAAAGCCAACTTTTTCTTAGCGTACGACCTCACAACGTCAGCGTCCCAAGGTACAGGACTTAAATATTTTGCAACTTCTAAAAATGAACTAAATGACTGAACAAAATCAGGCAACATTTTATTGAGCAGTATCCAAGTTCGTCCATAATTTAAATCTTCTCTAAATAAAGCCTTTAATCTCTCAATCCCAGCTGCTGAAAGTGGGTCATATTCACTAACGATAATAACTTGATCTGAAATATTTCTGCTCATAGAAACAGCAGCAAAATTGTCTGAACCCGCTTGTGCATCTAAAAAGATATAATCAGCATACTTACTATAGATATGAATTAAATTTTTTAGAGTACTTCGAAACTGTTCGAGATTAGCGGCCTCGGTATTGGTGAATCTAAAAGCCGCTGGAAGAAATAATACACCATTGGGTAATGTAACTAATCCAATGTAATCAGGACTGTGTTTTGTTGCATCAAACTCGAAGGTCCCCAAAGGTTGTTTGCTTTTACCAATAAATACTTCTTCGGTTAAAAGCACCTCCTTAAGATACATAAGCGTTAGACCATTTGTAGAAGCGTCAGTATCTATAACTATTACTTTCTTTCCTAAGGCGGTTAAGAATGATGCAAAAGTAGCTGTTAAAATCGTTTTACCAGCTCCCCCTTTAGCACTAGCCATACAAATAGTTTTAGCCATTTTGACCTCCATCTATCCAACTATGAGCATTTTGTGTATTATTTTTAATTTCAATTTGCGCTATTGTAGCATCGTCAAACCCTGAGATCTTGCCGATTATTTTTATATATATTGGCATAACAGTTGTTAGATCGTTTCCGCACAACTGAGCTAATGTAGTTAGGCCGTTTATTTGCATTCTTAATTCTTGAAGCTGATTTTGTTTATGAATAGTGGTTTCTATTTGACGCTTAAGAAAACTGCCGTTCCCACAAGGATCTGATATAAAAGCCAAATATGTAGTACGAAAGTTAAGCATTAAGCTTTCATTCTCATCACTCAACCGGTAAAGTATATTGGATACTTTAGTTTGATAATCAACAGATATCTTTGCAGCAGCTAATTTTTCTGCTTTAATATCTGAATCAATCTTTGACTTTGCATCACGAATAGCTAAAGGGAAAGCTTCATTTATGTCTTTATATATTGTACGCGTAGTGCCGTCTGGACATTTAAAGGTATAGCTTTTCGCACCAGGCCACCACTTCATAATATTAAACATGTTTAATTTAATTAGTTTAGGGCTTAAATATAAATAGTTAATAGTAATTAATATCTCTCGTTGGTTACTTAGTTTAAAATACTATAAAAACTAGTACTAAATAATTTTATAATAGTGCCGGCGCTTCGGAAAAGTTCTATATAATCAATGTCAGATTTTATTTAATCATGTATTATTAATCATCGACAAGCTCTTTGAAACTTCCAGATTCTCTATCTTTATAATACTTGCTGATATTATATTGTGCGAGGTCGTCGTTATTGCATAATTAACTATAAGAAAAAGAACTATTGCGGTAAATCAAAAAAACTGCCAGCACATGACATTCGTCACCTCCATTTAATGATAAAAAGCAACCCTAACTTCCTTAAAGGCTGCTACATTTGAAGGAAACACAACACAAAGAAAATGGAAACTACACCAAAGCTTTTAGAAGATAGTTTACTGGTTATTTGGAACGACAGGGATGCGGCAAGGCGGTTGGCGGCTATGGAAAATGTGTATGCGGCCAACATGGTGTTTTACGAGTCGAACGATGGTGCGGCCATTACGGGTTACCAGGCCATTAACGATTTGATTACTACCCTGCAGTCGCAATGGGCACCCGAGTTCAGGTTTGAGCTGAGCCACCCGGCGCAGGTAAACCACCAGGTGCAGCACATTTCATGGACGCTGGGTTTACCGGGGCAACCACCCGTGGCATCGGGCATGGATATTGCCGTTATCGAAGACAGCAAAATTAAATTGCTCCATCTTTTTCTCGACGCGGCCGGCAAGTAACAATACAGCTGAGCCAACCGCTGTTTGGTGTAAACGCGACAATTTGCAGGCCTAAACTGCAATGTTCTTTGTTTTGTGTTAAAAGCTGCCTATATTTAGTTCATGAATAACAAGTTAAGCCTGCGCCAAAAGCTCATTGTCCCTTTCCTCATTTTTACGGGGATGATTGTGGTAGGTATACGCAGTATGTATAAAGGCATGCTGCTGCACCAAAACTGGCGTGTGGCCCTGGCCGCGCTGGGCGTGGTGTGTTTTACTACCCTGTTATGCTTTTTGGTGGTTACGGTATTTAAGCAGGAAAAGCAAAAGGCTTAAACTAAGCATTAGCTAAATGCCTCGCGGTAGGCAACCATAATGGCCAGCCGGGTGGTGCGGTCTAGATCAAAATCTTCGGGCATATCGGGCCGTTGAGGTATATCGTTCTTAAACTCAATAGGAAAGAGCGCTATAAAGCCCGACAGGTCTATCTCGTACTGGATCCATTCCGTTTGGTTATAGATCTCGGCCAGCTTTAATTCAAATAATCTTAATTGGTGCGAATCCATACCCCCTAACCCCCAAAGGGGGAATTAATTAATACATCAAAGATAATAACGGCGTAGTATACTTCGGCAATGTGTAGCTTACCGAAAAAAAATTTCATCCTCCCCCTTCAGGGGGTTGAGGGGTTTTCCTTAATTTCGCCCCCTGCAAAAGCATAGTGTACATGATAGATCATCATATTAAAATAGCCCAGGAACTGGCTGTGGCCTCTAAACAAGTAGCCGCTACCGTTAGCCTGTTAGATGAAGGCGCTACCGTTCCCTTTATTTCCCGTTACCGTAAAGAACTCACCGGTAGTTTGGATGAGGTGCAAATTACCAGCATCCGCGACCGCATACAGCAACTGCGCGATCTGGATAAGCGCCGCGAGGCCATCCTGAAATCAATGACCGATATGGGCAAGCTTACGCCCGAATTGCAGCAGCAAATTAACGAGGCCGAAACCATGGTGAACCTCGAAGATATTTACCTGCCTTACCGCCCCAAACGTACCACCCGTGCCACCAAAGCCCGCGAAAAAGGGTTGCAACCACTGGCCGATCTTATTTTTACGCAAAACAAGGTAGACCTTTCTGCCGAGGCTGAAAAATACCTGGATGCCGAAAAAGGGGTGAACAGCGCCGAAGAAGCCCTGGCCGGTGCCCGCGATATAATAGCCGAAACCATAAGCGAAAATGCCGAGATCCGTGCGCAACTGCGCGACATGTTTATTAATAAAGGCACCTTTCAATCTAAAGTGGCACCGGGTAAAGAAGAAGCTGGTATTAAATATAAAGACTATTTCGATTGGACCGAGCCCGTTAAAACTGCCCCTTCTCACCGCATACTGGCCATGCGTCGTGGCGAAAAAGAAGAGATATTATACCTCGACATACTACCACCCGAGGATGACGCCATTGCCTTGTTAGACCGCACTTTTGTAACGTCTAACAATTCAACCAGCAATCAAATTCGTTTGGCCATAGCCGATGGCTATAAGCGCCTGCTCAAACCATCCATGGAAACCGAAGCCCGCTTGCTCACCAAAAAGAAAGCCGACGAAGAAGCCATCCGCGTGTTTGCGGAAAATGCCCGCCAGTTATTGCTGGCTGCACCGCTGGGACAAAAACGGGTAATGGCCATTGACCCTGGTTTCCGCACCGGCTGTAAAGTGGTTTGTTTGGATGAACAAGGCAAGCTGTTAGAATATACCGCTATTTTTCCGCATACCGGCGCAGGGCAGGCACGCGAGGCAGAAAAAACAGTGAAACATTTATTTGAAACCTATAAGATAGAGGCTATTGCTATTGGCAACGGTACCGCCGGCCGCGAAACCGAAACCTTTATCCGTAACCTACAATTACCAGGCGTTACCATTGTGATGGTGAACGAGAGCGGCGCGTCTATCTATTCTGCATCCGAAGTAGCCCGCGAGGAGTTCCCCGATAAAGATGTGACCGTGCGTGGTGCGGTGTCTATTGGTCGCCGTTTGATGGACCCATTGGCCGAATTGGTGAAGATAGACCCAAAATCAATAGGAGTAGGCCAGTACCAGCATGATGTGGATCAGAATAAGCTGCAAACTTCTTTAGATGATACGGTAATCAGTTGCGTAAACGCCGTTGGTGTGGAGTTAAACACCGCATCTAAGCAAGTATTAGCATATGTATCTGGCTTAGGGCCGCAACTGGCACAAAACATTGTAGATTACCGCAACCAAAACGGAGCCTTTAAACGCCGTGAGCAGTTAAAGAAAGTGCCGCGCCTGGGCGATAAAGCCTTTGAGCAGGCGGCAGGTTTCTTGCGCATCCAGGGTTCCGACAACCCTTTAGAGGCCAGCGGTGTGCACCCCGAGCGTTATAGCTTGGTAGAGCAAATAGCCAAAGACAGCAATGCCACCATCCGCGATTTGATGACCAACGACAAGCTGCGCAAGAGCATCCCGTTGCAAAAATACACGTCGGACAAAGTGGGCTTGCCTACCCTAAACGATATTATGGCCGAGCTGGCCAAACCCGGCCGCGATCCGCGCGAACAGTTTGAAGCCTTTAGCTTTACCGAAGGTGTGAACGAAATCAAAGACTTAAAGGTAGGTATGAAGTTACCGGGCATCGTCACCAATATTACGGCTTTTGGTGCCTTTGTTGATATTGGCGTTCACCAGGATGGTTTGGTGCATTTAAGCCAAATTACCAACCGGTTTATCAAAGACCCTAACGAAGTGCTGAAAGTACACCAGCACGTAGAGGTAACCGTTACCGAGGTTGATGCCAGCCGTAAGCGTATCTCGTTAAGTATGAAGGGTGAAGAAAAGGAAAGAAGCAATAACAACCCGGTTCGTAAACCGCAGCCATCGGCATCAGGCAATCAAACGCCTAACCGCAATAAGAGAGAGCCCGAAACCGATATGCAGAGTAAACTGGCAGCGTTAAAGGCGAAGTTTAAGTAAAAACCCCTCCCCAGCCCTCCCCGGAAGGGAGGGAGCCCAAATCAAAGTCCTCCCTCCCGGGGAGGATTTAGGTGGGGCTTCTTATGCTTTATTAATCTAAACTGATCTGGCGTTTAATAGATTCTTCCAGTGAAATGAAAGTCTCGGTACGTTGTATGCCCGGCACGCTTTGGATGTGCTCGTTCAGCACTTCGCGCAGGTGGTTAGTGTCATGACATACAATTTTGGCAAAAATACTGTAGCTGCCTGTGGTGTAATGTAACTCCACTATTTCGTTAACGGTCTTCAGTTTTTCAACTGCTGCGTTATACTGTGAACCTTTTTCTAAGAATATGCCTAGGAATGCAGTAACGTCAAAACCCAGTTTTTGCGGGTTTACTTCTAAACTTGCACCTTTTATCACACCCATCTCTTCCAGCTTCTTCATTCTCACGTGAATGGTACCGCCCGATACAATAAGGTCTTTTGCAATCTCGGTATATGGCGTGGTAGCGTTTTTCATTAAAATAGACAAAATTTGGATATCCAAATTATCAATTTCTAAATTTTGGGCTTTTCTGTGCGGCATAAATTTGTATTTATATATTTATACACAAGGATAATTAAAATTTGAATAAAAATGCAAATATTTTGTTGAAATATTTGCAAGAAAACGACTTAGCCTTTATGTTTGTAATAAGCAAATGAGAAAATTGCTTGTCGTTCTTTTTAAAAAAAACAATGTTGGGTGGTGAAACTTTGGCAGACACACCTCCTTGTCCCGGTGGCGGAGATCATAGGAAATTGGCTTCGGCTAACTAACTACTCTGTGGAGGTTCGAATCCTTCCCCAACAGCTCTTCTCATAATTTAGGTTTATAATTGGTTAGTAAAAGTCCCCCTGCCCATCAGGGGGCTTTGCTTTTTACAGGGTTTTTATTTTTCTACCTTTACATTTACATAATTTTTAAGCGCTTAAATTCCTGCTTATATGCCGATTCATATTTCTTTAAATGCTATTAATGTGCATTGAGCACCATATGATAAGATAATCAGCTTGAATAGGGGTAAACACAGGGCTTTTTAAGCGCCACTCAAGTTGGTTGTAAGCTTATATGGGGATAATACATTGTTGTACACATTAATTAGTTGTACATTGTAGGTATCTTATTTGCAGTTCCTGATGATACCTAACCTACGCTCGCTTAACATCCCTCTTTTTAGGTGGTGGATAAGTTACAGTAACCATATACTGAGTTATTATAAGCTTGATACCCCGGTAGACGTTAAAGATACCTGCTACTGGCGCGAAAAAATATTTACCACTTTTACCATCTACCTTCTTCCTGTAAGTTTAATAGCACTCATACCCAGCGTTCTGATTTCCGTTATAGAAAAAAAGTATGGCATTGCCATTTTTGATATTACTGCCGAACTTGTTATAGCAGGAGTAATATTTAACAGGTTTGTGAAGGTTTTTTATAAAAAGGCGTTTATTGTAGGTGTACTTTATGCGCTTGCAATTTTTCTTATCGCTGCGCTGGGTGTTTTTGAACCAGGCATTATTTATCTGCTTACCCTTACGGTACTTACTTCGTTAATTTTTCCTCACAAAGCGGCGCTGTGGTCGGTGGCGGCAAATACACTTATATGTATAGCATTTGGTGTTATTATTCATTATGAGCTGTTTAATTCGCCGCTTATAGCACAATATAATTCGGGTGCTTGGGCGGCTTTCTCATCAAACCTTGTGTTTTTAAGTTATATTCTTGCCATACTCATTAATCGCCTTATTAACGGGCTTGATGCTACCATTAACAGGCTTGCCATGAGCGAGGCCCGGCAGCGCAGTATATTTGAATCGCAAACTAATTATGTGATCCGTACTGACTTGAAAGGCCTCTTTAGCTATGTGAACGATAAGTTTAAAAAGGACTTAGCCTGGGTTTATGGTGATGAATTTTTAATAGGCCAAAACAGCATGCTGAGCATAGCCGATTATCATTACCAAAGGGTATACGATGTGGTCAACCAGTGTAAAAGCCACAAAAATGAAGTATTTCAGTTAGAAGTTGATCGGCCAGTTAGTAACGACCGGATGATCACCACCTACTGGGACTGTGTTTGCCTGACCGACGAGAAAGGCGAAGCTACCGAAATACAATGTGTTGGCGTAGATATAACCGACCGCATTAAAAGCGAGCAGGAATTAAAGCGCCTGGCCGATGATTTGTATAAGCGTAACCGCGAACTACAAACCTTTAGCTATGTGGTATCGCACAACCTGCGGCTGCCTGTAGCCAACATAGCCGGGCTGGTTAGTTTACTTGAGATGGATAAGGACGATCCGGAAACCTTCGACGAAAGTTTGCTAAAGCTCAGGGCTTCTACCAATAGCCTCGATAACGTGATCACCGACTTGAGTAAGATTGTTTCCATCGGCGATTCGGCCATTGAGCTTACCCGCGAATGTATAGACATTGTACAGGTAATTGCCTCTGTAGAGGCCGATCTGGCTCCTGTTATTGAACATTCAGGGACTACCATCAAATATATAGATAAGCCCTTTCGTATTCTATCGCACAAGGCATACATGTACAGCATTTTTTATAACCTGGTATATAATGCCATAAAGTATAAGGGCAATAAGGCGCCGGAGATCAGCATTAATATTATTACCAACGCACAATCGGCTATTATTACCGTGACCGATAATGGTGTGGGCATTGACCTGGATAAGCACCTCGACGATCTGTTTAAACCCTACAAAAAATTTAGCTCCGAAATATCAGGGAAGGGCCTGGGGCTGTTCCTGGTTAAAAACCACGTAGAGGCACTCAATGGCATTATACTGGTAGAAAGCGAGTTAGGTTTAGGCACCACTTTCTCTATTATACTGCCTACCAATTAGGTGGCTGACTGATAAAATAGCTTTGCGAGGCTGACGGGCCTATTGTTTTTTGTGCTGAAAGTCATTTACTTAGCTAAAACTTATACCATAAACCGCAACCCGGCCGTTAAAACAACAAACCATGAAAAAAATCAGCTGTTTAATGCTTCCGGCTGCTTTACTTTGCAGCTTTTGCTACGCACAATCTATGAATACATCTCCTGTAAAATACCCGCAAACTAAAAAAGGCGAGGTAACCGATACATATTTTAACACTGTAGTGCCCGATCCTTACCGCTGGCTGGAAGATGACCAGGCTGCCGATACCAAAGCTTGGGTTGTAGAACAAAACAAGGTAACCCAAGGCTACCTGTCGCAAATACCTTACCGCGATGCCATCCGCAAACGGCTGGAAACGCTATGGAACTATGAAAAATACAGCGCCCCTTTTAAAGAAGGGAGCTACACTTATTTTTATAAGAACGATGGCTTGCAAAGCCAGTCGGTGTTGTACCGCCAAACAGCAGGCGGCCAGCCCGAGGTGTTCTTAGACCCCAACAAGTTCAGTAAAGACGGTACGACCTCACTGGCCGGCATCAGTTTTACGCAAGATGGTAGTTTGGCTGCTTACCAGCTCTCTACCGGCGGTTCTGACTGGACCAATGCCGTAATTATTAAAGCCTCGGATAAAAGCGTGGTGGGCGATACACTGAAAGATATTAAGTTCTCTGGCATTGCCTGGAAAGGTAACGAGGGCTTTTATTACAGCAGTTACGATAAGCCTAAAGATGGCAGCCAGCTTTCGGGCATGACACAGTACCACAAGCTGTACTATCATCAGTTGGGCACGCCACAAAGCCAGGACAAGCTTATTTTTGGCGGCGAACAAACACCACGTCGTTACATAGGTGCTTATTTAACAGAGGATGAACGCTACCTGGTTATTACCGCCGCCAATTCTACCACCGGCAACGAGTTGTACTTTCAGGATTTGAGCAAGCCGGAAAGTGCCATTGTTAATATTGTGAACAACATGGATAATGTACATTCCATTGTTGATAACGTGGGCAGCAAACTCTACATCTACACCAACCTGTATGCGCCCACCTATAAACTGGTTACCGTTGATGCAGGCAACCCGCAGCCGGGTAACTGGAAAGACCTGATAGCGCGCTCAGAAAATGTGCTGGAGGTATCTACCGCAGGAGTCAAACTGTTTGCCCATTACCTGAAAGACGCTACCACGCTTATACAGCAATACGATATGAACGGAAAGCTGGAACATGCGGTGGCTTTACCATCGGTAGGTACGGCATCGGGTTTTAGCGCTAAAAAGAATGAAACGGAAATTTATTATTCGTTCACTTCTTACACGTATCCATCAACCATTTTTAAATACGATTTAGGTAGCGGCAAATCAGAGGTGTACAAAAAATCGGGGGTGCAGTTTAATCCCGAATTGTTCGAAAGCAAGCAGGTATTTTATAAATCTAAAGATGGTACGAAAGTGCCCATGATCATCACCTACAAAAAAGGTACGGTGCTTAACGGGCGTAATCCTACTTTGCTGTATGCTTATGGAGGGTTTGGCGTGAGTTTAACCCCGGCTTTTAGTACCTCTAATATTGTGTTGTTAGAGCAAGGTGGTATTTATGCCGTAGCCAATTTGCGCGGTGGTGGCGAATACGGCGAAACCTGGCATAAAGCAGGCACCAAACTGCGCAAGCAAAACGTGTTCGACGATTTTATTGCGGCTGCCGAGTACCTCATCAAAAGTAAATACACGTCTAAAGACTTTTTGGCCATTGCCGGCGGCTCTAACGGTGGATTGCTGGTAGGTGCTACCATGACCCAGCGCCCCGATCTATGTAAGGTAGCTTTCCCGGCTGTTGGGGTGATGGATATGCTGCGCTACAACAAGTTTACTGCAGGCGCTGGGTGGGCTTATGACTATGGTACCGCCGAAGACAGCGAAGGCATGTTCACTTACTTATACCATTACTCGCCTTACCATGCCCTTAAACCGGCCAGTTACCCGGCTACCATGGTTACCACCGCCGATCATGACGACCGTGTGGTGCCGGCACACTCCTTTAAGTTTGCCGCCCGTTTGCAGGAATATCAAAAAGGTACAGCCCCGGTACTCATCCGCATTGAAACCAATGCCGGCCACGGCGCAGGCCGCTCCACCGCACAAGTTATTGGACAGGAAACTGATAAATGGGCTTTTATGTTATTTAATATGGGGGTTGGGTATAAATAAGCTAACACATTGTACTATATAAACAGAGAAAGCCGCTCCATGAAGCGGCTTTCTCTGTTTATATAAGGATTAAATATTATCTGTGGCCTCTGCCATGGCCATGGCCTTTGTCATTTTTATAATGACCGAAGGCATTGCCGTTGTTGCCTCTTTTTACCACAGTACGGGTTCTGGTGGTAGTATAATGGTTTTTATACTTCACATCCTTACTGTTGCGAATAATCACCTGGTCATGACGTCCTTTATAGTTGGCATAACGGGTGCGGTATACGGTGTTGCGTTCCCATGGATTACGCTCGTTGATAACTACTTTATAATTGTTATAAACATTATAGTTACGGTAGCGGGCAGGCAAGCTGGCAGAACGTACCCAACGGTTATCGTTTAAATATACATACTGGTGAGCGGGTACATCATAGTAAGTATCAATGTCGGGCATATAATAATAATCGGCACGGTCATAACCTACAGGGCCCCAATCTGGTTGGCTGCCAATATTAATACTTACCCCTATTTGTGCTTCGGCTTTGTTATTGAAGGCAAGGCCACTTACTAAAATGGCGGCTGCGATGATGATCTTTTTCATACTATCTTAAAATTTGATAGTATGACAAGCACCGCCGGCTTAAAGTTTAAAATTACTGATGTATCTCTTTAGTTACAATTAAAAGTTAATTATAGCTAAATTAATTGTTGTCTGCGTTGTTTTCGGGCTTATTGGCAGCCAGGGTTAGTTGGGGTTTGCCAATTACTTTATAGTTGCCTTCGCCTTTTAATATAGAGGCTACCTGCGGCCTGTCTTGTAAAACTTTAACCGCCTGTCCCATTTCTTTATCGTACTTGAAGTTTACCTCGTAACGACCTTTTTCAAAGTAATAGCGCGAGGCAATCTCGTTTTCGAGCACTTGTTTAATTTCGGTTTTGTGTACCTGCAAATCGTTCTTTTTAGTGCTCGAGAGTTTATTTTTCAGGGCTTCCAGTTCGGGCTGTAACTCGGCAAACTGCTTATCTTTAGAAGCCTCATTTTTGAGGGCACCTAATATTTTTTCGCTGGCTGTGCTGTAGGTATAATTCTTTCCGGCCAGGTATTTTACAAAGTCGTTATAATCTGCATCGCTCAGGGTAAAGGCTTTGGCATTGTCTATTTTAGCGTGGTTGTTACGATAGGTGTTGGCATAATCAAATACTAACAGTTTGCCAATAAGTGTTTGTGTAATATCGGCAAAAGTTTCTTTCTTCACCATTAAATCGGGGTAAACGCCGCTGCCGTCGTAAACCGAACGTCCCGAACGGGTTTTGTATTCATGTAAAGATGAATCGGCCACTTTAACCACGCTGCCATCATCTTTACGGTGTGTATAATCTAATGCCTGCACACAACGGCCCGATGGGATAAAGTATTTAGCAATAGTAATTTTAACCAGGCTATTGTAAGGGAGGCTAAAGGTTTGCTGCACCAGTCCTTTGCCATAACTCCGCTGACCGATAATTACAGCCCTGTCCAGGTCTTGCAATGCGCCAGCCACAATTTCTGATGCCGAAGCCGAGCGGCCGTTCACCAGCACGGCCATAGGCAGGTTAGGTTCTAATGGGGCAGTTGCCGTACGATAAGTAAAGTTTTTTTCCTTGATCTTACCTTTTTGCGATACCACTTCAATGTCTCTTTGAACAAATAGGTTTACAATTTTTACAGCCTCCTGCAAAATACCGCCACCGTTAGAGCGCAGATCAAGCACTATACCCGATGGATTGTTCTTTTTTAAATTAACCAGTGCGTTGGTCACTTCATCGGCCGAATTTTCGAGGAATTTATCCAGTTTAATGTAACCCACGTTGCCATCTATCATGCCGTAATAAGATACGTTAGGCTGCTTAATTTCTTCGCGGATGAGGCTTTTTTCGAAAGGGGCGGCATCGCCGCGTTTAATAAGCAATTTAACGCCGGCGCCCTTGCTGCCTTTCAACAGCTGGCTTACCTGGTCGCTGTTGCGGGCATTCAACTCAATATCATTGATCTTCATGATCTGATCGCCGGCACGTACATCGGCTTTTTGGGCCGGGAAACCTTCAAAAATTTCGGACACGTACACTTTGCCATTGCGCGAAAATATACTGGTGCCAATACCCCCGTACTGGGTGCTTACGTAGTGCAGCTTATAATCTTCAATCTCCGATTCTGGTACAAACTCAGTGTAAGGGTCTAAGCCATCGAGCATGGCATCCACGCCGGTTTTTACCATTTTGGCCGAGTTTATATCGTCTACATAATTAAGGTTAACCTCTTTATATACCGATGCAAAAACATCCAGATTTTTGGATATCTGGAACAGGTCATCACTAAAACTCCAAATGGTAGTAGCCAGCAGGGCTGCGCCGGTTATAATGCCGGCCTTACGGTAAATATTCTTCACGCTCATTTCCTTCAAAACACTGTTACGTAGCTCGATATACTAAGATACAAAAAAGCCCTTCTGTTTTAAACGAAGGGCTTAAATATTTTTAGAGCCGGTTGTTATCAATGTTTACCAGCGCTTTTTTAAGCGTAAACACCACATAAGTGCGGTCGCGGTTTACCAATTGGGCCAGCTTGTTTATTAAGCTGTCTTCCTGGCCTTCGCTATATTGTAGGTCATCATTGGTGAGATGATTATATTTGCGCTGGAGTTTAATTTTAACCCGGGGCCAGTCTTTGTTACTGATACTGATTTCTGCCATGGATACAAAAATATAAAAAAAGCGCATCGGCACCAGCGGCAACAAAAATTCTGTTTCCTTTGGTTAAACTATTGAACTTAATAAACATCATACCCTTTAACCTTAAATTTTAAAAAGCATGAAAAAGTACATTTTGAGTATAGCATTGCTGGTAGCAACTATTGCAGGAGCTAAAGCACAGGCTATGTTAGGCGTAAAAGCCGGCATCAATTTTTCCAAGATCAATACCGATAACCTGAGCGAATCATCAGTTACGGGTTACCAGGCCGGCTTATTTGCCCGTGTGGGTAACGCATGGTACTTACAGCCCGAGGTTTACTTAGGCAGCCGTGGCGGTAAATTTGAAGGCAGCAGCAGCGGCAATACTACAACCGCCAATGGTAAAGTTACCTTTACCACTTTAAATGTTCCGTTATTATTAGGCCGTAAATTGCTAAGCGCAGGCTCCATTAACGTACGTGCTATGGCTGGCCCTGTTTACTCATATAATTTAAGTAAGAATAATGATGTTAAAACGGTGATAGCCGATTTTGGTAACTACAAGAACAGTACTTTAGGTTTTCAGGCCGGTGCCGGTGTGGATATAGGCAACATTACCGCCGATTTACGTTATGAAGGTGGCTTAACTAAAATTAACGAAAGTTACGGCCAGCGTGCTAACCTTTGGGCATTGAGCATTGGCTTTAAGATATTGTAAAGAAGATTTCAAGATAGCCGTTGTTGCGAAGTACGAAGCAATCGCACACGAAAGGTAATTGCTTGATTAGTCTACGCAGAGATTGCTTCGTACCTCGCAATGACGTTTTTAGATAGCTTAGAATAACCCTGGCAGGCCAACCTGCGGGGTTTTTTTGTTGAAAGGGTAACCCGAACCCCGCTCTCTAATACCTCGCACCTTTATAACCCCGATCCCAAACTACCTCATTCCCCGCACTTCGCTCCCCAACACCCCGCACCTTACCACTCCGCTTCCTCCTTTCAACCTAAAAGCCTATTTTTGAGCCATACATGACCGCTCGTAATAAAATCTATTTTGCATCCGATATCCACCTGGGCGCTTTAAGCTATACCAGCTCCCGCGAGCGCGAAGCGCGCTTTGTGCGCTGGCTGGATACCATTAAGCACGATGCCAGCGAGCTTTTTTTAGTGGGCGATGTGTTTGATTTTTGGTTTGAGTATAAAACCGTAGTACCCAAAGGCTATATCCGCTTTTTGGGTAAGCTGGCCGAATTGGTTGACCTTGGCATTAAGCTCTACCTGTTTAAAGGTAACCACGATATGTGGATGTTCGACTATTTTGTGCAGGAGCTGGATGCCACCATTATTAACGACGAACTGGTGCTTGAGCGGCAGGGTAAAAAGCTGTACCTGCACCATGGCGACGGCCTGGGCCCTGGCGACGGTAAGTACAAGGTGCTTAAGAAAGTATTCCGTAGCAGGCTTTGCCAATGGCTTTTTGAGCGACTGCATCCCAATTTTGGTGTTGGTGTAGCCAACTACTGGTCGAGGCATAGCCGCCTTGCCCAAAAAGACAACGAGCAGCGTAAAAGCGACGAACAGGAATGGCTGGTAAGCTATTGCAAAGACATGCTGAAAACGGAATATTATGATTACCTCATATTTGGCCACCGCCATTTGCCGTTAGATATTGCGCTAAACGGCGGCAGTCGCTACATTAACCTGGGTGAGTGGATCCACTATAATTCTTACGCAACATTGGAGAACAGCGTTGTGGAGTTGCGGTATTTTGAGCCTAAGGAATAAAATCGATCATTAACAACAACCAACAAGCCTGTTTAACTACGGTCCAAGTTTTTCGCTTATAACACACGGCTTTTGCCACAGGGCTGTTACCTGCTTCAACTACTAATGGAGAAAGCGGGCAGTACATTGCACCGGCTGATTTTACTTTGCCGTTACCGGGTAACCTTATTTTGTAGCTGCATATGTATCTGAAAATGCGTACTTTTGTTAGCTTTTTGCATAAGCCTGTGTTAACTAAACCCGATTGCAGCGTAAAGCTTTTTGCGGGTAGGAATCAAGGGCTGTGGCAAAAACTTGCAGCGTAAAGCGGGACTACCGTGCCCTATAAAGCACTGCAACTGATTTTCCAGAAAAGAGAGAATAACAAACCATGTTAGAGAAATTAGAACTTATACGCGACCGCTGGCAAACGGTTGAAGAAGAATTAAGCAGCCCGGATGCCATGGCTGATATGAAGCGTTTTGCGCAGCTAAGTAAAGAGTATAAAGACTTAACCGTTATTGTAGAGCAATACAAGATCTACAAGAATATAATGAGTAACATTGATGCCAACAAAGAAATCTTAGCTACTGAGAAGGATGCTGATTTTAGGGAAATGGCCAAAATAGAGCTTGATGAACTGATTGAGCAGCGCGATTTAAAAGAGGAAGAAATACGCCTCATGCTGGTACCTAAAGATCCTGAAGACGCCAAGCATGCCATTATTGAAATTCGTGGTGGTACCGGTGGTGATGAGGCTGCCCTTTTTGCCGGCGATCTTTACCGTATGTATATGCGCTACTGTGAGCGCCGTGGCTGGAAAACCGAACTGGTGGATTTTACCGAGGGCACCAGTGGTGGTTATAAAGAGGTTGTGCTAAACATACTGGCCGATGATGCTTATGGTACACTCAAGTTTGAATCGGGCGTACACCGCGTACAACGCGTTCCTGACACAGAAACACAAGGGCGTGTGCATACTTCGGCTGCTACCGTGGTGGTATTGCCTGAAGTGGATGAATTTGATATAGATTTACAGGTTAGTGATATTCGTAAAGATTTGTTCTGTGCTTCAGGTCCGGGTGGTCAGTCGGTAAACACTACTTACTCTGCCGTGCGCTTAACCCACGTACCTACGGGTATTGTGGCCCAGTGCCAGGATCAGAAATCGCAGTTGAAGAATTACGATAAAGCTTTACAGGTACTGCGTTCGCGCGTTTACGAAATGGAATTGCAGAAACACCTCGAAGAAGTTTCAAAGAAACGGAAGACCATGGTGTCTACCGGTGACCGTTCGGCCAAGGTACGTACCTATAATTACCCCCAAGGCCGTGTTACCGAGCACCGCATAGGTTTAACCATTTACAACCTGCCAAACGTAATGAATGGTGATTTACAAGAGATTATGGAATCGTTACAATTTGCAGAAAATGCAGAAAAGCTTAAAGAAGGCACTGTGGCATAATTTTTTTAAAATAATTTTGGGATTGCACATACTAGTTCCTATATTTGCAGTCCCAAACGGGAGGAGTGGTAGTTCAGCTGGTTAGAATGCCTGCCTGTCACGCAGGAGGTCGCGGGTTCGAGTCCCGTCCATTCCGCTAAAAAGGTGACAAAACCTATCTAAAGCGCTTAAATCAATGATTTAGGCGCTTTTTTTATGCCATAAGCGCCCGTTTCATACCAAGAAAAATGGATCATTCGGTTACCTATTCGGTTACCTATTGTGATTCACTAAATTTGAGGTAACCGAATAGGTCATAATTGGTTGATTTTGAATGAATTGCAAAGCAAATCAAAGTAGTTCAAAACGTATTAATTCGGTCACTAAAAATTCATGGTTTTATGAAGAATTCTAAAAGTTTTTCGGTCCTTTTCTGGACGAACAAAGCAAAAGCAGACAACAATGGCCTTGTACCCTTATACGCAAGGGTTACGGTGGAGGGTAAAAGAGCAGAGATCTCCCTAAAAAAAAAACTGAATCTCAAGAAATGGGATGTGCGAACAGGTTTTATGAAAGGCAGCGGAGAGGATGTACGTATCACTAACAAGTATATCAATGAGGTTAGTAACGACCTGTTCGAGATTTACATGGAATTCAATCGTAACGGTAAGACGGCTAGCGCAGACGACATCAAAATTAAGTTTACTGGTCAAATGGAGGTTGATGCGCCGGGCAGGAGTTTATTGGAGGTGTTTGATGAACACAACCGGGAAATCGAAAGCCTGGTAGGCAAGGACTATGTTAAAGCCACCGTAACTAAATATAAGACAATAAGAAGCAAGGTGGGCGACTTCATCATCAAGAAGTACAAAAAACAAGATCTATTACTTGACGGGCTTGATTTTACTTTTATTAGCAATTTTGAAAAACATCTTAAAATTCATGAAGGCATTGAGCATAATACGGCGATGAGTTACATCAAACGGTTAAAACGAATTCTGACCATTGCCGTAAATAACAAATGGATCGCTCATAATCCATTCTTGGCCTTTAAATGCACCACACGTAAGGTATCCCGGACACATTTATTGGAACATGAGCTATCCATACTTTCGCTAAAAGAGTTTAAAATTAAGCGACTGGAAGAGGTAAGGGATTGCTTTCTTTTCAGCTGTTACACTGGTTATGCCTTCGTTGATGCACAAAAACTGACACCGGCACATGTCCAAAAAAGAAATGATGGTGAATTATGGATTGAGACCAGCAGAACCAAAACTGAAATCGTCGCAAACGTGCCATTGCTCCCCCAAGCAATAGCCATCTTAGAAAAATACAAAGACGATCATGGATGCATCGCCACAAACAGATTGCTTCCAATTAAAAGCAATCAAAAGATGAATGCCTATTTAAAGGAGATTGCAGATCTCTGTGGTATCGAAAAAAATTTAACCACCCATATAGCGAGGCATACGTTTGCCACAACAGTTACACTGGGCAATGACGTGCCGATTGAGACGGTTAGTAAAATGTTGGGACATACTAAAATAACGACAACTCAAATTTATGCGCGAGTTCAGGAGAACAAGATAAGCCGAGATATGGCCTCACTGAAGCGAAAATTGACATGTTTACAATCCTGACAATCTGCAACTCAACAATTGAAATAGCTATTTTTATTTCAGATAACTTAGTTGATATTTGCTTAACGAAATATAGGCTTAAATAATTGCTAATATTATTAGCAATTATTACCTTTGATTTTAATAATTATTAGTATAGTCCATATATGTTACTAACTCCTTCAATAACTGTAAAAAATACCTTCTCTGGACATGAAAGCTTCCATTGCAGACTTTTATGGTTAAAGAAAGGCTATGACTTCATTCAAAACGGCCATTCATTTTCAGCAAGCGATGCTGTTGTAACATTAGGTGTTGGTAAGAATATGGTTACCGCAATAAAATTTTGGCTTAAAGCATTTGATATCATTGGCCTTGATGAACAACCCACCGATTTTGCACATTTTTTGTTTAAAGATCACACAGGTTTTGATCCATATTTAGAGGACGACCAAAGTCTTTGGCTTTTACATTACAAATTAGTCAAAACGAACTTTGCATCGATTTACGCATTGATATTCAATGAGTTCAGAAAAGAAAAAATTCAGTTTTCTAAAGAGAATTTCCAAGCCTTCATATCCCGCAAACTTGAAACGAGCAATATAAAAACGGTTGGAGATGATTTTGATGTGTTCAAAAAAATGTATCTTAATAAATCAGAAGATAACAAATTGACTGAGGATTCATTCCTAGGTCTTTTGTCAGAACTTCAACTACTTAAGTTTAAACAGAAGGGTATTTATTATATAAATAATGCTGAACGTCCAACGCTCACGCCTCAGGTTTTTTTATATAGTATATTAGATAATGAGCAGTTTGGTTCATCTATTAGTTTGCATGCATTAGAGAACGATGAAAATAGCCCAGGAGCCATTTTTGCGTTAAGCCGACACGCTTTGTTAGAATTGATCGAGCAAATCGCAGAAAAAGATTGGATTACCTATAGTGACCAAGCTGGCATTAAAGAACTTCAATTTAAGCACAAGCCGGAATCTCCTTTTACTTTATTTAAAAGATCTGAAGCATGAGCAAGCAATTTTCACCATCTATAAACATCCTGCGAGACGAATCGAGGGAGTTTAAATATATTGCTACCCCGAATACCAAAAGAGTAGTAGACCAGATTCAAGATGACATAACTATAGGTTTAAGGTCATTTAATTTAATTGGATCCTATGGCACTGGAAAGTCATCGTTCCTGTTAGCCTTGGAGCAAACTCTAATAGGGCAAGCACAGCATTTTGATACCAAATTATTTGCTAATTCTAATTGCAGTTTTTTAAAAATTGTAGGCAGCTATCAATCTATTATAGATGTATTTGCTGAACATTTAGGCGTTAATGAAGCAAAGCACCGAATAGATCACATCCTTGCTGAATTGTTTGCTGTTTATCAAGCGGCCGGTTCAAAGAACCAGGTTTTGGTTATCGTAATCGATGAGTTCGGTAAATTTTTAGAGTATGCTGCAAAAAATAGACCCGAAAAGGAACTTTATTTTGTTCAACAGTTAGCGGAGTTTGCCAATAACTCTAAATATAATATCGTTTTGATCACATCAGTTCATCAAAGCTTTGATACCTACGCATACGATCTTAATAAAAGCTTACGTCATGAATGGATAAAAGTGAAAGGGCGTTTTAAGGAGATCACTTTTAACGAACCAGTTGAGCAACTGCTTTATCTTGCGGCGGAACACATTTCGGCAGCAACAACATTGGTTCCACTAAAAAGAACGGTGAAGGTTGCATTATCTCTGTTTGAAACTTCCAAGGGCTTTAAAGCGGAGTATAGTAAGGAAATAGCCGCAAAGTTATTCCCTCTCGATTTGCTGGCAGCCAATGTACTTACTATCTCCCTGCAACGGTATGGCCAAAACGAGCGTTCATTATTTTCATTTTTGGAGTCTACGGACAGCGCCAGCTTATCTAAATTTAAACTTGGCGATAGTGATCCATTTTATAACCTGGCGAATGTTTTCGATTATCTCACTAATAACTTTTTTTCATTCTTAAATTCTAAATACAACCCTGACGCTGCATCGTGGTCTGCCATTAAAGTTGCCATAGAACAGGTTGAAAACACGTTTGATAAAAACCTAAATGGCTATTTAAAGATCATCAAAACGATTGGCCTATTAAACAATTTTTCAAATGCCGGGTCGATATTGGACGAAGATTTTTTGACCGGCTATGCTAAATACTGCTTAGGAATCAATAATGCTGAGGAGTTGGTAAAAGATTTGGTTTCTAAGAGTATCATTCGCTACAGGAAGCACAGCAAAAGATATGTTCTTACTGAAGAAACAGAAATAGATATCGAGCTAGCACTGATTGAGGCTAATCAATCTGTTTCGGCAATTACGGATGTGCCTACTGTATTAAAAAAATACTTTGAGTTTTCACCGGTGCTTGCAAAAGAATATAGCTATATCAATGGAACCAGCCGTTATTTTCAATTTGAAATCACAGAGTATCCGACAATTATAAAGCCTATTGGTGAAATTGATGGTTATATACAGCTGATTTTTAATGATCAGTTGGATGAAGATATTATTAAGCAACTTTCAGTTAATAAGGCCGCCAATATTTTCGTCTATTACAAAAATGCGAAAAAGATCAAAGCACTGCTATATGACCTGGAAAAAACCCAAAAGGTATTAACAGAGAATCAGCACGATAGAGTTGCTAGAAAAGAGTTGGAGAGCATTATAGTACACGAAAAAACACTACTTAATCACTATATATTAACTAATCTTTACAAAGGTTCAACGGATATCGTCTGGTTTTGGAATAACGACAGCGAGGCCATAAGTTCTAAGAAGGAATTTAACCAGTTGCTAACTCAGGTATGTAAAGACGTCTATTGTGATGCACCTAAGTTTAAAAACGAATTAGTTAACAAACATAAAATTTCTTCAGCTATACACACAGCAAAGCGCTCTTATTTTAAAGGCCTGGTAAACCATTGGGATAAACCAGATCTTGGTATTCCTGAAAATAAGTTTCCGCCAGAAAAAATGATTTTTAAGTCATTGTTGAAAGATAACGGCCTTGCTCCCTACCGTGATGAAACTTATGCGGGTTTTGAGTTAAAACCTGGAGATAGTTTTTATAAACTATGGAAAGAAAGTGTTAAATTTCTTAACAGTACCAAGAGTAACCGTAAGCCATTAACGGAATTTTTTGAATTACTATCTACCGAGCCATTTAAGTTAAAGCAGGGGTTTATTGATTTTTGGGTTCCTTCGTTTCTTTTCTTGAAAAGAGACGATTTTGCTTTGTATGTAGACAATGCGTTCATTCCTTATATTACGGAAGAAACCTTGGAGTTAATGGTCAAAAAGCCAAAGGACTTTGAGGTTAAAGCATTTGATATTGATGGTGTGAAACTGGATATTTTTAATAGTTACAGGGTCATTCTTGACCAGGAAATTAAAGAACGCATAGGCAATGTGTCCTTCATTGAGACTATCAAGCCATTCTTAATATTCTATAGATCTTTGCCGGACTATGCAAAAAACACCTTGCGTTTGAGTAAGCCGGCCTTGGCAATTCGGGATGCCATTTCCAAATCTAAAGATCCTGAGTACACTTTCTTTGAATCGTTCCCAACAGCACTTGGTACGACGCTAAAAGATTTGAATGAACATTCGAATGAACTGGTAACGTATACCGATACTTTGCAAAATGCCATCCGGGAAATACGTACTTGCTTTGATTCGTTAATTGATCGTTTTGAAAATTATATAAAACAGGATATTCTATTTGAAGAGACCACACTTGGCTTCGAGGAAATGAAATCAAAGATTCAGCATCGCTACCAGCATTTAAAACGCCATCTCCTACTTCAAAAGCAAAAATCATTTGTGCAGCGTATTGATTCATTACTTGATGACAATAGAGCTTGGCTAAGTTCAGTTTGCCAAGCTATTGTCGGAAAATCGTTGGAGAATTTACGTGATGAAGATGAGTATGTGTTATACGAGTCGTTTAAATCTATGGTGCAGGATCTTGACGGATTAACGGAATTGTCAGCAATTGAAATTGATGAATCAAAAGAACAGGTCTATAATATACAGTTCAACACCTTTGGTAGTATGTCTCTAAAAAGTATTGTCCGTGTACCAAAGGTTAAATCAGAGCAACTTGATCAATATGTCACCGAATTAGAAAACAAATTGACGGGTGATGCTGACATTAATAAATTAGTATTAACCACACTTTTGCAAAAACTGTTATCCCATGAGTAAAGTAAGGCACGTATTAGGCATTTCGGGGGGTAAGGACAGTGCGGCCCTTGCTATTTATTTAAAAATGTTGTATCCGTTAATGGAGGTAGACTATTACTCCAGTGATACCGGTAAAGAACTTGATGAGACATACCAGCTCATAAGTAATTTAGAAGTTTATCTTGGTAAAAGCATTACTATTTTAAAGGCCGCAGAGAATAGTCATGAAGATCCCTTTGACCATTTTTTAAAGATGTATGGCGGCTTTTTGCCATCTTCAAATACCAGGTGGTGCACAAAGAAATTAAAGTTAGAGCCTTTTGAGAAATATGTCGGTAACGACTTAGTTGTATCTTACGTAGGTATTCGGGGTGATGAAGACAGAGAGGGATATATTTCTCGTAAAACTAATATACAATCTATTTTCCCTTTCCGTAGAAATATTTGGAGTGAGGATGTAATAGAAAAGTTCTTGGCTAATGACATTATCGAGCAAACGATCGCATCACTTGACCAATTGGATTTTGGATCTGCTAAAACCCGAATTATGCAGGTATTGTTGAAGCCAATAAGTCCTAGTTACCACATGCATAACAAGCTAAATCAATTATTGGAATTAGGTGTCAAAGAAACCAACTATCTTATATATGACTATCTGAAAACGACTGCTTACCCTCTTGCACAGGATACTGCTTACTTTCCATTATTAGATAATGAAGATAACTTGGTACGCGATGACATTTTTAAAATATTAGAAGACTCAGGCGTTGGTGTTCCGGCTTATTATAAGAAAATTGATTTTGATGTTGACGGAAGACAATCGTCTTATGCCAGAAGCCGCTCTGGGTGTTTCTTTTGCTTCTATCAACAAAAAATTGAATGGGTATGGTTGTATGAACAACATCCGGAGCTGTTTAAAAAAGCGATGGCGTACGAAAAGGATGGTTATACTTGGATGCAAAATGAAAGTTTGGAGCAATTGACTGCCGCAGACAGAATACATCAGATTAAAAATGAGTATGCTAAACGAATAGAACGGTCTAAAAATAAGTCTAAATTTTTAGTTGATATTTTAGATGAAGAAGAAGGCGTTGGTTGCGCCTCTTGCTTTATTTAACTTTATAAAAATATGGAAGGTGTGAAGTCTTTTTTTGAATCGTTTAAAGAATTTGTTTGGGATATTATTGGATATTTTATCCCTGGGCTTTACCTGTTGCTGATTCTGTCCGTGTGTATCAATCCTAAATATTTCTATCATAGTAATTTAATCTCGAGCACGACAAATGAGATGTCACCTGTAGTGTGTTTTTTAGCTTATATCCTAGGCTACATAATTTATGGCTATAGCGAATTGAAGGAGCGTAAAATGGGGAAGCGGTCTTATTTGAAACTAAAAGAGAATGAGGCAAAAGTTCGTAAAACATACATTAACGCACTTGACATTTTAAAAAACAAACCATTGCCTCCAGGTATGACTGCCATAGATTTCGACTCACTTAGGGAGGTTAGAAATATTATGATGAGCTTATCCCCAGAAGCGGATCAAAAAATTTATACGTTCATGTTTCGCTCCGAACTATCAAGACATATTGGCAACGTATCGATTACAATAGGATGTTTTGGATTGCTGCATTCTATTGCGAAGCATTGTTTTGTACAGTTAGATTTTTTCAAATCAGGCAGTCATTTCTGGATACTATACCTGGCTCTGATTGGTAGCTACTTTTTGCTTAGAGAAACGCGAAACCGCTTTTACGCTATTGCCTTGAGCCTACCTTTTTCGATATATTTGTCCAAACAGTTAACAAATGGGGCAACAACCTAAAGTTTTTTTATCCGGCGGTTTCCGTAGCAACTGGCAAAAAACAGTTATAGAACAGTTGGGTGATGGTTTTATTTTTTTTAATCCCAGGGAACATGGACTTGATAATCCGGTAGATTATACTACTTGGGACATACATTTTGTTAAGGAATGTGATATTCTTTTCGCTTATATGGAAAAGTCGAATCCTTCCGGTTATGGTTTGGCATTTGAAGCGGGTTTAGCTTTAGGCCTCAATAAAACAATTATTTTGGTTGATGAACGCTCAGTTTCAGAACCCTCTTTTGCCAACTATTTTAACATCGTGCGGTATGCTTCGAATTCGCATTTTTCTAGTCTAGAAGCCGGTATAAATTTCCTACAGCGGTTTGCTACAGCAAATAAAACGATACCTCTTGATAGGTATTGACCGGTATCGCCAACCAAGGTATTTCAGGAGTAAATAAAATAATCATTAACTTCCCCAATATTTACTAATCTTCCAGACCTTAATTTTCTAATGATAAACATAGACAATGCTTTTAACACTGAGAACCGAAGTGTTTTCGAGTATTACCAACGGCCTGGAGTAGGCTTCTACATTCCGCTGTATCAACGCGAATACAGTTGGGATAGTGATAATATCGAACAATTATTGGAAGATATTTCAAAAGGTGTAGAGAATGTTATTGAGGATGAAGACAGTGATGAAAATGAGATTCGTTTTTTAGGAACAATAATTACCGTAACGGAAGCAGACAAAAACAAAGTCCAGCCTCAAGACACCCGGGCGCTGCCATCATCAATAGAGAAAGTTATTGATGGGCAACAACGCCTATCCACTATTTCTTTATTAGCAGCACTACTATTTAAGCATATTGATCTTGCTCAGGAGCGGTTAATTAAGTCTATCAAAAAATTCGATGATGCGCAAAGAGAAGAACTAACAAATCAAATCAACGAAATAACCCAATACTGGAAGGATAAACTAAAAGATGTATTTTCTGTCGACTTGAAAAGAGGCACTCCCACACTCAAACCGAAAATAATACGCGGCAGCGTTGACAAGTGGGTTATGGCAGAAGCTCATAATGAAAGCTATAAGTCATCGGTATCTCAATATTTATCTGAGTTTATAGATCACTTTTTTAGAAATAAGGAATATCCAAAATTTGAAAAGGATAGTAATGCAGGTAAGAACTTGTTTATTGCCAATGCCTGGTTATCTCGGACAGTAACTGAAGCACATATTAATGATAGTGGTTTTTGTTCCGGCCTCGATATTATCAAAAACATAAGTCAGGAAAATATTTGGCAATATGACCGCACACCTTTAATTGAGCTGATCGATATAGAGGAATTTACTGATAAAGGATCGTTCAGTTTTCAATTGTCTTCGCTGATTCAAATACTTTCTGTTTGCCATTATTTATTGGATCGTTGTTGCTTTACCATTATCCAACCTGTAAATGATGACTGGGCATTTGATATGTTCCAGTCCTTAAACGCTACAGGTACACCATTAACTGCTATTGAAACATTCAAGCCTTTGGTAGTGAACACAGCTAACTTAGATGGTGGTGAATTTAAAGGGTCAGTAGAACAAAAATATTTCAGCAAAATAGAACATGCCTTTGACGATCTAAAAAGTGCTGCACAGAAAAGCAAGTTGACCAACGAATTGCTTACCTCCTTCGCGTTACCAATAGAAGGTACTAAGCTGGCAACACACTTTAGTTCTCAGCGAAAATGGCTTGAGAAAATTTATCAGAAAAAGCTTGCAGGCACAGAGGCAAAGCGCGACTTCATCAAATTCTTCGGCAACTATTCAGAGTTTTATGATGAAATATGGAATAACTATAAAGGTGAGAATAACATGCCGATAGATGTGCTAATAGGCTCATCGGATGCGGACATTGTGTCACTGCTTATGTTATTCCTGAAAGACAGTAACCATAAGATGTCCATTACCATACTGGCTAGCTTTTACAGTAATGTTGTTGAGGGTAAACCGGATTCTGTAAAGAACTTTGTTAATGTAGTTAAAGCAATTACAGCCTTTTATATTATTTGGAGGTCTTCCTATTCAAATGGTGGCCTTGACGATGCTTATAGAAGCTTTTTTAAGGGCCTGACAAAATCTGGTATTGAACCGCACCAATGGGTAGACCACAGGGATTTTAAAATTTCTGATGTAAAAAAATACCTTGCCGGCACATTAAAGGCTAAAGGTATATCAACTAAAGAAGAATGGCTTGAAAAGGCTATTGTATTTTGCAGGTATGATAATTCTGCTTCTGTTACAAAGTTTGCATTATATAATAGTGCGCATGACACAATTCCAGATCCATCAAACCCCGGGTTAATGAAAGCAGCCACCCCAAACTCTTCTCCTTTCCTTAAACTAGAAAAATGGAAATCATCCGACTTTCAAACAATAGAGCATATTGCGCCGGAAAGTTCCAATGGTAGGTGGAGCGAAACTTTATATGAACTGGATAAGCTTTACCACTCAATAGGTAATTTAACTTTGCTACCAACGGCGGTGAATAGCAGCGCCAGCAACAAGGGCTGGAAAGAGAAAGTGCTTTACTATAAGCACTTGAGCGAACAAGACCCTGGTAAACTAATTGAGTTAGCTAATAAGGCAAAATCCGAAGGAGTTGTGTTATCTGAATCTACTATAAAAATGTTGCAAAATTCAAATTACTCATCACATATAAACCATATCTTAAATGGAGAAGATTTGGAATGGAATGATTTGATGGTTAAACGTAGAGCTAAGAAAATACTTGAGTTGCTTTGGGATCGCGTTGCCCCTTGGATATTTTGAGTTTAAAAGCCTATTCTGCGCTAATTATACATCTTTTCAAATAATAAAAAACCCATGTTTTCGACAAACATGGGTTTTTTATTTATTTGTTTAGGAAATACAGGTTATTAGTTTTACGTTTGTCTCAGGCAAACAAGTTAATATTTTGACAAAGTTTGCGACAAACATAGATGACGTTATGGCAATAGTATCACCAGCATTAAGAGGTAAAATGGGAAATACAGTGTATTTTCTATCAAAGATGGTTGTCCGTGAGTTTCTTCAAGGCGTAAGCCCGGCTGAAGCATATAAAGAGTGGTGGAAAGATCTACCACCTCATGAACGGATGCAGCGCGATGCAAACTTAAAAAGAGTAAAAGATCAGATAGCCCCTTATCTAGCTAATTCACCTGATCGGTTTTTTGGTTCGATCATAGTATTAGTTTACGATGGTGAGTTAATATTTGAAAGCTTAGTAAAGGACTTTAAAATGAACTTACCGCGGGCTTACAAGAGTCAAGCTGAAGATATTGGCTTCATTACTATTGATGGCGGTAAACTACTAGTTTTAGATGGGCAACATAGGTGGTATGGTTTAAAAAGCGTAATGCAGGGAGAAGTGGAAGGTACTGAAAGTGAAAAAATAGCCAATGATGAAGTTAGTGTGATCTTCATTAACCATGAGAGCGACGAAAAAACCAGAAGAATATTCAATAAAGTAAACCGGTATGCAAAATCAACAAGCCGTGGTGATAATATTTTAACTAGCGAAGACGATGGATTTGCAATTGTTACCCGCAGGCTGGTTTATGACGAAGATGCCCCATTTTATTCAGATGTTAAACTGAGCGAAGAGGGTTTGGTAAGCTGGCGTAATAATACCTTGTCAGCTCGTAGCGGTAGCTTTACCACGCTAAGCGCGCTATATGAAATGACTCAAACCATACTGAAGAAAGAAGAAAGGTTCCGAGAATTTAGTGAAAAAGATACCATAAACCGGCCATCTGCCGAAGAATTAACAGAGGCCGGTAACATTGTAAATAACTTCTGGAATACCCTTTTTTCGAAATTTACTCCCTTCAAAGATGTTAAAGATAAGGAAAGTGGTGAGACGGTTTCGGATATGCGCAAGGAGTCTCATAAATACAGTTTATTGTTTAAGCCCGCCGGCCAGATAGCGTTTATTGAAGGCTTAGTTGGCGCGATGAAAAAATCAACATTGTCCCTTGATAAACTGATAGAACGTGCAAACACCCTTACCTGGAGTATGAATGATCCGCATTGGGTTAACATTATTATTAACCTTAACAAATCAATAATAGCAAGTCCTGATGCGCGTGAACGTGCAGCGTCATTAACAACCTATTTGTTGATTGGCGATAAAATGAAAAAACAGGAAATACGTGACGTTGAAAAAATGTTCAACGCTGTAAGCGGATTTGATATCGATAATTTGGAACCTGGAGAAAAGCAGTTACAGCTACCAGTCGTAAAATATGTACTATGATAATATAAAAGAAAAAACCTGAAAGGGGTCGAGGCCGATCAGGTTTTAAGTGTGTCAAAGTAAACAGGTGAACCGTTAGGTTCTGACATGCTAGTATGACAACGGTATTTTAGTAACGCAGCAAACATACAAAAATTTTAAACTGTCGTGGTTTATAAGCTGTAGGCTATCATTTCATACTTCTCTCCTGTTACCGGAGCGTTCCTGCCGATTTAAATGGATTTTATTGAACACCAAAAAAGGTGCACGTAAAGTGTACAGGAGAAGAACTGCAATGAAGTTAACAAACAGTGAATTGAAAAATTTTGTCCATCGTATCAAACTTAAACAAGAGAATATGGGCAAGTATCGCGATCAGCTAACCCATTTAAAGGATAAGCTGCAAGACAAAATTAAAAACGACGAACGCAACGCCATTAGGGTAACGAAGTTTTTAATTGCAGGATCTTGGAAAAAACACACTATCCTGCGTCACACAGGTGAGCATCCGATAGATATCGACCTGATACTCTATGTTGAAGGTGATGCGAACCTGGCTAAGGATTTAAAGAAACTACACGACTTTGTGTATGATTATTTGGCCAGTATTTACCCAACTAAGGATATCGAAAGAGATGTAGATATGGAAGGTAATACCAAATCCATTAAAATTAAATTTATCAGTTCAGGGCTCGAAATTGATATTGTTCCAGTTGTACCATTAGCTTCACCTGCCGGTTATGTTTTGCAGCCGCAAAGAGGTGGTGGTGGTAAGTATACAACTAGCGTCGAGGGGCAGCTTGCCTTTGCTAAAAACAGATACCAGGCCAACAACTCATTCAACGCAATAGTACGCTGTTTAAAATGGTGGCGTAATTACAAGGAGCTTAAACCTGAGTTAACATCCTTTATGATTGAACTCATCGTAGCTTACCTTGATGTTAATGAAGGTATAGAAACCAATATCGAAGAAGGTATTATCCGTTTTTTTAGGTTTGTGAGTGGCCCTAACTTCCCGGTAATAAAGTTTAAAGAGGCTATAAATCAAATACCAGTTTATAGTACACCCGTATTTATTGGCGATCCAACTAATAATGAAAATAATGCCGGCAAAAAAACAGACACCATAACCTGGGCTGATATTGCTAAAGAAGCTGACTTTGCTTTCGAGGCTTTGAATTATGCCCAATCTATAAACACCGGCGGGAGTACAAACGAAGAGTGGAAGTCGGTGTTCGGTCCAAGTTTCAACATTAATCAAGATTAATCATGAGCCAATATAATACAACAACAAATACCAAGACCTATACCGTAATTGATATCCGAAAAACGTTTGAAGGGTTTGAAGCAGATTTACGCATGATTGCGCGAAGGACTGATAAGTGGACAATGGAGTATGCAGAACGGCTGATACACGATGTGTTGAAACTGGCTGAAAGTAAATATCTTAAAAAAGTTAGTATAACCTTACTTAATAGCAGCGATGTTGTGATAAGGGCCGTAAAGTATACCATAAACGAAGAGGGTAAGGCACAAAGCGGTGAACGTCCTGGAAGTAATGATTGGAACAACATAGTAGGAACACGATTAAGCATGGTATTGGAATACCAAACTGCCTGGGGCCAATTAACAGCAGATCAACAAGCTGCATACATGCTGGTAAATGATTTTAAGATTGGTTGGTCTGCTAGCTCAATTGATACTTCGTTCCGACACCTTGTAAACCAAAGTGCTCAACTTTATGGAAGTAATGGATATGAACTTAAAAAAGAAAATTATAAATAACAGCCATGTCAATATTTGATAATACCATCGAGCTGCCCAGCGCAGACATCAGAGAAAAAACCAAATCGTTGATAGGTTTTCAGAGTAAGTTCAACCGTATCTATACAAATCTTAAATTGTTGCTTGACCAGGAGGGTTTAAAAAAGTGGAGTGAAAAACACCATAAAACAACACTGCCTGCAATTGCCCATTTGACCGACAAATACCCGCTCATCATCCTTGAAGGTGATGCGGGTACCGGCAAAACTGCATCGGCGATTGCGATAGCCGATGCCATGACAAGAGATTTGGGTAAGGAAGGTTATTTTTTAAAACTAAGTACACGTGTAAGAGGTGAAGGCCTGCACGGCGAGATGGGACAATTAGTAAACAATGCTTTTCAGGAGTTGAAAAATCAAGCTGGTAAAAAGCGTATTGCTTTTCTATTAATAGATGAGGCCGATGCCATAGCAACCACCCGCTCAACCAGTCAAATGCACCAGGAGGAAAAAGCAGCTGTCAATACGCTAATACAAAAGATCGATGAAATAAGAGATTTGCAAGGGCGGGCGATAGTTTTCATGTCTACTAACAGACTTCATTTTATAGATGAAGCGATTATAAGGAGGGCTGCGATAGTTTTAACCTTTGACAGGCCCAATGATGATGAGCGCTATCAACTCTTTGCCAACGACCTGCAAGGCGTATCATTAAGTAAAACTGAGTTACATGAATTGGCAAGGTTAACAGGGCCGGAAGCGAACAATGGTTTGGGCTTTTCTTTTTCTGATTTACGTTTAAAGGTAATACCAGAAGCCATAGCCAAGTGTTACCCTGACAAAGCTTTAGATTTTAAGGCTTTAGTTGATACTATTACCGATATTAAACCAAGCCCTAAAATTATTTAGCCATGAGAGAAAATTTAATTAAATTTCTGGTTTTTATTACAAGCATAGGCTTGATCGCTTGGATTTTAATAACACAGAACGCATCCCTACCGATATGGGCAATTGCCACCGGTATTCTTGTAAATATTGTATCTTCTCCCATTTATTTTGGAATTGTAGAAGGGCTGTACAGTCTTAAGCATTTAGGCCTTTTTTGGAAAACAAAGTTTAGGTATAGGAACCAAGAGGTACGGCTATCTATATCGTATTTATTTAGAATTAAAGTTAAGGGTAAGTATTTGCTGGTGAAAAACCGTAAAAACAACTACTACCAACTGGTCGGCGGTGCTTATAAAACACTACCAGGAGTTGAAACGGTTTTCAAAAAATTTAATGTAAAACCTGATAGGAGATTCCTAACCGATAACGGTATTGCCAAAAATGATTTGAGGTTTACCTTGCCAGGCAAAAATGTAATTAGTATAATAAAGTGGTTTCACTCACGCGAAGATCGCGAAATCTCACAATGGCGAGAGTTCTGTGAAGAACTGTTAACTCCCGCTTTTGTTGACAAGCATATTTTTAGGTATATCGATTACAAATATGCTACTACCTTACAAACACCCGTAAAAAAAGCAAAAAAATTAGATTGCCAGGAAATCTTAATTTTTGAAATTTTTGATTTGGTGCCGGATACTGACCAGCTTCATGCTTTAGAGGCATTGTGCGATTCGGGCGATACTGAATATGTTAAATGGGCTGATCCAATTTTAATTGATAAACTTGGGTTTGATGAACGTACCAAGGAAATAGAATACGAAATTGGCGCCCACACTAAATGGGCAATAACTGAGCGTTGGACAGATGATTGATAATTTCTCTTATCAATAACTTTAAAATATTAAGGAAAAGTTCAGTGTGAACTTTTCCTTTTTTAGGGAATAATATGTTGATTTAAAAAAATAGGGCATCCATCTTGCGCAATGCCCCTAAAAAACTTTCCACAAGGCAGTTTGGGTTGATCTGGCTATTAACCGTTCATTACAACGGAGGGAGTTTAAAAACCTACCTTTTCTTCCTTCTCTTAGCCTTACGGCGAATCTTTCTCAATGTCAAAAAGATCCACAACGCATAGTAAACTATGGTTATTAGAGCAACGATGGTTGCCATTGTTGCAAAATTAAAAATTAATGGCTATCAAAGGTCGATCTCACTTAAAAGGGGGACTTTTATTTAATTAGCACTCCCTAAGCCAAATTTAACGTTAAATAGACGCTGCAAATAGCATAAGCAAGGCATGTTTTTGTGTTACAAAAACGCCTTGCCGGGTATATACCCGGACCCGCTATACTTCACTTTGTTCAGCACAGCCAAGAAAGTTTTTTGGAGATAAATAATAAAATAACTAACTTAGGTGTTAGTATATAAAGCCTTAAGGTAAAGGCTGATCATAATATGTGGAGGGTGACTTCGCAGCCCCCCTGGGGGGTTATCATTAGAAGCTGACCAAAGTCTTGGCAGCACTTACAAACCAACTAATTTTTTGGAATTTATGGCAAGGCCAAAAATTTCTACAACGGAAAAAAAGACTTCCTTTTTTACTTTCCGCGTTACCCAGGCGCAGCGTGATGCGCTTCAAACAATGGCCGATCAAACCGGCTGTACACCAGGCGACCTGATCCGTACAAAACTCTTTAACGGCAGGTTTTCCAGGGTGAAGATGGCAAGGGTCGACCTGGCATCCTACGCCGAATTGAAAAAGATCGGTGTCAATATTAACCAATTGGCTAAACATGCTAACGGCGGTAAGTTTCCTTATGGTATCAGGGATCTGTTAATAGACCTTAAACGCCAGGAGCATCAAATCATTAATCTTTTGCTTACCCATGATAGCCAGTCAGAAGATCGGTAAAAGCTTCATGGGTGCCTTAAAGTATAATTGGAATAAGTTAATGCACCCTGATCCAAATCTAAGGGCTAAGCTGTTATCGACCAACTTTACATCAATGGATTTGGCGATGATCAAACTTGAGGTTGACCTCGTGCGCAGTCTAAGGCCAAAGCTTAACAGGTATGTTTACCATACCAGCCTGAACTTTCACAAGGACGATGTACTGGACAACAAAACACTGTTAGCCATTGCAGAAGATTACCTGCGGCTGAGCGGCTATACCAGTAACCAGTATTTTATCTTCCGGCACCACGATGCCGATCATCCGCACCTGCACTTATTGGTTAACCGCATCACCTTTGATGGAGAGGTCGTTTCAGATAGCAACAATTATAAAAAGAGTGATGCTATCGCGGTTCAATTAGAGCAGCAGTATAACCTTGTACGAGTGAAGCACCGAATCCATGTACCGGTAGAACTAAGTAGCCATATATCTGAGCATCAAGATAGCCGTATAACTGTAGAACAAGACAGCACTCTAGGTGATGAACAGCATAACCGTATAACAACAGAGCAAGGTAACTTTATAACAGGCGAGCAATATACCAGTGTAACAGCCGATCGGGGTAACAATGTACCTGTAGAGCAAGGTAACGCTGTACCTCATGATCAAGATAGCGGTATAACCGTAGAGCCAGACAGCAAGGTACCCAAATTACAGTATAACAGATCACCATTGAGGGCACCTACCAATAACGAACTGGAAATGGTTAAACGAACGCGCAAGGGTTCGGATAAAATGGTGCTTCAGGATAAGCTTTTACGCTTGGTGTCTAAACCGGGTATATCCTTACAAGACTTTATAAATAAATGTAACGCAGAGGGCATTCATTTACTTTTTAACCAGGCATCGACCGGGAGAGTTAGTGGAATCACGTACTTCCATGGAGAATTCAAGATCAAGGGGCAGGCATTAGGCAACCGCTTTAAATGGGCGGAACTCATTAAGACAGTAGACTATGAACAAGGTAGAGATGGCCAGGCAATACGCCAGGCAAACGAACGAACAAGAAACAAATACGGAGACGAAACCGCCGCAAGCCTGGCAGCTTTCACAACGGAGTTGGACAACAATGAAAGATCTCCTACAGATGCTACAGGACGACTATACGGACCAACTTCAACGGCTGGAGCAGATCGAAGAGACGCAGCGCGATCAGACGAAGCAGCTTACAGCAATGAAGCAAGAACTGATGGGTCAGCGGATGCTATACCAGAAAATGCTGAAGTGGATAACGGTACTGGCCGCTATAATGATTGGCGGGATTCTGGTGTCGGGTATATACCTGATATTGAAATAAGCGATGACATAGACGATGAGGCAATCTTAGGTAGAAACCGTAGGAGGCAAAAACAGGCAAGAACAAATACGCGGTAGAGTAATGATTAGATATGTTTCCTTGGCCGCTTGGGGCGTTCAGAAGTTTGGCTGATATTACTACGGATATTGGACTGGTTGGTGCGGGAAGTATTGCTGAACCGTTTGGACTGCGCTGCAATAACCGGCTTGTCTTCGGAGATTTTAATAGTAAGCTCCCTGTCCAGCATCGGGGTGCCGTTCAAGGCTTCACAGGCTTGTTCTGCACCCTCTTTGGTTTCCATTTCTACAAACGCATAGCCCTTACAGATACGGGTTTTCTTGTCGCGTACTATTTTGAGTGTAGCAATATCGCCGTGCGGGGCAATCAGTTTAGCCAGTTCTATTTCGGTGATGTCAAGGGGAAAGCCGCTGACGAATAGTTTGATCATTTATCTTAGGACCGCCGGAGGGCAAGCAATTATTGCTTGCCTTTTAGCAGTTCAACTTTGTCACGCTCACTGGCTAAAAGGCGTTCTAATAATTCGACCTTTTCCTTGTAGAGTCTTTTATTTTCCTCAATTACTTCCAACCATTTATCGATGGGATTGAAGTTACAGCTAAAAGCATTATAAGCACCATTAGTAAAACTGTTATCGTTAAAAGTGTTGAAGTAATTGATAACAGCCTCTTCGTTAAAATTTTTAATAGCCTCGGGCGCAACACCTAAAGCTTTGGCAATTTTTTCTAAAACCTCATCTTCTATCTTTTCACTTTTTTCAAAGTTGGAAACAGTCTGTTGCGAAACGTTAAGGTCAATTGCAAGGGCTTCCTGCTTAATGCCTTTTAACTCCCGTATCCTTGCGATCTTGCGTCCGATATGTAATGTCTCTGCCATAGGTCAAATGTATTGCTTATTGGTAAAGGTACAAAACAAGCACCGCTTTGTAAAGTACAAGTGTATTTGGTACGGTACGTTATAGCCAGCCTTCAACTTTGAGTATTCAAAGTTGAACAATTATGGAAACACATGCAATCACCCTACCCGCCAGCCATTACCGTGCGCTGGAAAAGATCGTTACCGCCTTAATAGAAAAGTGGGACACACAGTACATCATTTGTTTTGGAAGCGTTGAGGAATGCCGAACGACAACCAGCTGTTTCGGTAGCAGTAATGATCATAATGCAGTACGCTATTATCTGCTGATGATCACTACAGAAACCCAGCGGATGGAGCACCAGGTGCAGGACTTCATCAACACCCATCATCCCGATGTGAATGTCACCATTGCCGTACATGGGTTGGAGTCAGTTACACATGCGGTTAACCAGGGCAGCCGGTTTTATGCAACGGCCTGCCAGTATAGTATGCAGCTCTATTCCAAATCCGGCTTGCGGCTTGACCTAAATTATCACAGCATCAATCCGGCAACTAAGCTTGCCAAAGCAGAAAAGAGCTACCATCATTATTATGAGATGGCCTTGGGCTTTTGGCAAGGTACCGAAAACAGCTTTGAAACGCGTTATTATGCCGTTTGCGTATTCATGCTGCATCAGGCGGTCGAACAAGCCTGCAAGACACTAATTAGGGTATTCACTGCCTACCAGTGCGATATGCACAACATCAGCCGCCTGCTTGACCACTGCGCTTTGTTTTCTGACAAGCTTGCCTATGCACTTCCACGCCGGACAGACGAGGATAAACGGCTTTTCGCCTTGCTCAGGGATGGTTATAGCGAAACGCGCTATAACGTGAATTATGTCGTTAAGGACGCGGATGCAGATACCCTGCTTACCCGCGTGAAAGAATTGCTTAACGTGACCGAAGAATTAGGATTAGCTAAGATTTTGCAATACCAGAACGAGGCCGACCAGGCAGCACCAACAATCCATATCACCTCTGAAATCAATAACCCACTTCCTTATGCCGGCTAAAAAGAAAATCCAACCGACCATTCTGCCTGTGGATACCTTTTTTTATGCCATTCCGCTTAATGAGGGACAACTGCACCTGACAAGGACAATGCTGGAGCAGCATTACCTGTTGCCAAAAGGGAGAAAGCTCTACTACGGTAACAAGGTGGAGTATATCAGCTATCAGCATGGAATTATCACCGTAATGGCACAACTATCCGGCAGGTCTGCTGAGACCTTACATTTACATACGGAACCGGAAACCCTTCATATTGCCTGTAGCTGCGGAATGCCCGATAGAACGATGTGCATACATGCTTATATCGGGCATTATAATATGGCATGGACGAACACACTCAACCTAAAAGAGTTCTACTGGCTAGGTTATGATACGAATGAGCAGTTACAGCGTAAGTACCTGGATGTATTGGTCAGCAAGCGTTTCATTCACGTGGAGCCACAGCCACAGTTCGGCAACCTATTTAGGCCTGGGGTAGGATTCAGGGGCAGCAGTACGTTCAGTTTGCCTGCATCAGCAACGCCCAAGGCCGACCTGTTGCAAGGCAACCGCCAGGTGATGGCCTTTTGCATCGGGTATGGCAGGATGGATCACTTGCTTTGCCAGTTGCCGGTGTTAATACCGTGTTTGGCGACTACCGGTTCGGATAATTCATCATTGGTGAGTTTTGAGGAACATCCGCTTGATTGTCGTTTCGTGCCTGCAGATGTTACCGCAAGTCAATTGCAACTGATCAATATCGCAGCTGAACTGTATGGTTTAATTAATGTGCGTGGCAGGAGATCATACCACCCAGAGGTAGCAGATAATCGTGCGCTCAAAGCGGTTGTTTTGCAGCTTTGGGAAAAGGCACTGCCTTTATTAGCTTTCGAAGCTTACACTTGTGCTTATACGCCGATACGGCTGAGGTTCAGGGGAGGCAAAGCCGGTATTCAAAAAAGAGATATCAAGCCGTGCCGGTTCTCCACTTCACGGCCTGAACTGTACTTTGTATTGAAAGAACAGAAAGATCATTATTACCTGTCTGCTGCATTGGCTCTGAACGGTGCAGCTTTCCCATTTGATTGTAAGACGCAATTGTTTGCTATGGACAGGGCGAGTAGTTTTTATCTGATGAACACAGTGGACGCCGACGACCTGCTGAACTGGATATATACAAGCAACAATCGGCTGACCGTTTTAAAGGAGCATTTTTCTCTATTTGAAGATAGCTTCCTAAAGCAGTTAGCTGAACATTATCCTATTTATGTCAGGCATACGGGTAAGGGCAAGCCGGTACTTTACACGTATCAAGATCTAATTAAGATTACAGGCCAACCATCAGGCGCTTAAAAAGGCAGGCCGCTTCACTGCACCACGCGCTATCGCGCAGGGTTCCGTTGCACGGCCAGCCTTTTTAAGCAGTTGTGCAGGAATGAAACTCGCGATGTTCGTAACATACCTGCTCTTGGGAGTGTCTAATTAACTACCTGTAATTTGAATGAATGGGCATCTTTGAATGGTTCTTGCTATTAGTGATCTTGCTGTATGGGGTAAAAACTTACCGGCGGCAGGAATATCCTTTGGATAAATGGATAGCCCGTTTTGTTGGCCGCATCAAATCCCGGTTACGCCGCAAGTGACATATCCTATAACCAGGAGTTATATTTTAGATTAGGTTTTGTCACTATTCGAGGTTTGATTAAAATCCACCATATTGCTATCAGTGACAATTCCTATAACCACAGGTTATATTTTAAAAGGAACAGTTGTAGGTATTAAGCCCTTTAACTTAACTACCTCACACCGCAGTCACAAAGATAGCGCCGCAGGATGATCGTCAAGGGTACATGAATGGTGCCTTTGTTTGTTTTTGGCAGCACCACCCTTGACAATCAACCTGCTCTAAGCTCCCGGTTGTTTAAGCGGCGCAATGACTCATCCTGTTCAACCATCTACTAAACCCACCTCATTTTTTCCCTTCCAAAAGACGATGAATATCCTCTTGCTTATAATACAAGATCCCACCGATCTTAGTATAACGTATGGTGCCGTTTACTCGGAGGTTTTGTAATGTACCCGGTGAGATCTTCAGCATATTTTTTACCTGGTAGCTTTTGAGCCACTTGGCATTTTCCTGCGGGTTTTTGCCTTGCAATAAGGCCTTAAAGTCATTGAGTAGTAACTCCCGAAATTCGTTTAGGTCGTCTTTGGTTATAATTTCTGCTGCCATAATTTTATTTGATTGTGTTCTGCAAATTTTGGAAGCTTTTGGCAGGTTTTATCGGTAGTTCATCGGTACTACCGATGAATAAATATTAATCTGATTTGAGGAATTTAAGGTCTATAAAGCTGGCTGTTCAATATGATTGGGGTATTCTTCATCCTATTTATTATGATTTATCCGCTTTTTACGGCCATTGACCCAGGTTGGAGGCATTTCATATGAACTGTGAGGTTTTATCGGTAGTTCTTCGGTACTACCGATAAACATACAAGGATAGATATCTTGTAGATTACAACCAGAATTTAGGTAAAGTACAACCTTTGATGGTTCGGTACGCTAACACGATAGCGCAATTTTGGAGATACCAAATTGAACGTTATGGAAACACATATAATAAACACTACCAGAGTTACACTGCCTTTACTTACGGAGACCTGCTCACGAACATCAAGCATTTCGGCTGTATTCAAAAACGAGCGTCGGCCACATCGCCGAATACCGCTTCATTGCAGATGCACACCTTGAAAATTATTTAGGAGTAAATCTTTTGATGATGTTCCCGGAGCTGGCAAAAAAGAAAAATATCGTGGCAAACCCGATTTAGGCTAGCGCTTTGCGGCCATCTACACATATATAAATTAACCTATTAAACATCTGATCATTTGTGAGTCCTGACGAGTTATTAACTAAAAAAGACCTGGAAAATTTCAAGAAGGAATTGTTCGATTTCTTTAAGCCCTTAATGGGGGTGCAGGGATTGTCCAAACAAAAATGGCTGCGAAGCAGGGATGTTTGTACGATGCTGCAAATTTCGTCCGGAACTCTGCAAACACTTCGTATTACCGGAAAGCTTACGGCGCATAAGGCGGGTAATATCTTTTTTTACAAGCCGGAAGACATTGAAAAAATGCTGGCCGGGGATCAAAAAAAAAGCCCGAAGCGGAACTGATTACGCCAGCCATTTCCCAAACATTTAAAGTGTTGCTCTATTTGAAACACCGCACCGGTAAACATGAAGACATCATCCCCATTTATATCCGGCTAACCGTTAACGGCACCCGCGAGGAATGGTCAACAGGACGGCGCTGCCGTCCCGAGGACTGGGATAATAAATTAAAAAGAGTCAAGGGCAACAAGGAGGAGGCGCGTTCCATCAACCACTGGCTTGACCTGCTTAGTGCCCGTGCGTATGCCTGCAAGCAGGATCTTTATGCATCGGGTAAACAGCTCCATGGCGTTCAGATCCGTAAACTCATGCAGGGCGAGGAACTTGATCCCCCTAAAATGTTGTCGCAGGTTTGGACTTACCATACTAACCAAATTGCTGGTCTGGTCGGTAAGAGCTATACACCCGGTACCCTGCAAAAGTACACATCGGTATTCCGAATACTTAAAAAATACCTGATGTTGAAAATTCAGGCGGATGATATTCGCCTTGATCAGATCGATTTCCGGTTTATACGGGACTTTGACTATTACCTGAAAACGGATTACGGTGTTAAGATTAATACGGCCATTCATATGGTTAAAAAGCTGCGGACGATCATGAAGGTCGCCCAGGAGATCGGCTGGATCAGCCGCGACCCTTTCGTCGCTTACCGGGCTAAAAAAGAAGAGGTGTTCCGGGAGTACCTGACCAGTTTGGAACTTCATGAGCTGGCCACTAAAAAGCTGTCGGGAAAAAGGCTTCGGCGTGTGCGTGATCTGTTTTTATTCAGTTGCTACACCGGTTTGTCCTATGCAGATACGGTTAAGCTTAGATCTGCCGATATTATAAAAGGTGAAGACGGTGGTATATGGTTACAAACCCACCGGGTAAAGAATAACAACCGGGTACGGGTTCCGCTGCTAAGCCCGGCACTTCGGTTGATCAATTACTACAAAGACTACCCGCGTATTCTGGATGAGGATTTTCTGTTGCCCAAGATCAGCAATGTGACGGCTAATAAATTACTTAAAACTATCGCAGCTGAAATGGGCTGGAGCAAGCACCTGACCTATCACTGTGCCAGGCATACGTTTGCGACGACTGTGACCCTGACCAATGGTGTTCCTATAGAAACCGTTGGGCAGATGCTTGGGCACAAGGATATTCGTTCTACCCAGATTTATGCAAGAGTAACGGACACTAAGGTCAGCAAGGACATGCGGGAATTAAAGAAGAAATATCAGGGTCAGCAGCTCTTCTTAGCTGATCACTAACGGCAATGGAGACTCAAATTAATTCAGCCAACTTATAAACGGTCATGCATGTTAACTTTTTAAATCACTTTTTAAACTTGTAACTTTTACAAAATGAAACACCTTATTATTGGAGACCTGCACGGTAAAGATGTATGGCAGAAAATAGACATCAACCGCTATGACAAAATTGTGTTCGTTGGAGACTATGTTGATCACTGGAACTTGCCGGACAGTACCATCCGGCTAAACTTAGAAAATATTATCAAATTGAAACGTCAGTATACGGAGAAGTTTGAGTTGCTGCTGGGAAATCACGACATTCAATACCTCCATTATCCACACTACCTGTGTTCCGGGTTCCGGCCCAGCATGCAAAAATCACTAAGCTTTTTGTTTAGACGAAACAGTGATATTTTCAAGGTGGCTTATCAGCGGGGAAACACGATCATATCCCATGCAGGCATTACCAACAAATGGTACAGCGAATTTAGTAAACACCGGATTATTAAAGGGATGAACGATGAAAACTGGACAATTGCCGATCTGTTTAACAAAGTTGAAAGCACGGTACACCGCTGGTTGCTTCATCAGGCAGGAAGTACCCGGGGCGGTGAAGGCCTGGGTGGCATCACCTGGGCGGATCGAAAAGAACTAATCGCAGACATGCTCGATGGTTACCATCAAATTGTTGGTCATACAGTAGTTCCCCAACCGGAGTCCGTACAGCAAGAGGACAGGTCAGCGACATTTATTGATGTACTGGATACAATGACTTATTTTCATGAGATAAATATTTAATATTATGCTGCATCATAAGGATTTAATTAATTTGATCACAGCTAATATTAAAAATCTTCATTTAGTGCAAATTGCGAATATGGTCATAATATGCAAAGTCGCAAGGGACATAACATCCTGAGCCCTAAAGATAGTTAATGATGAAAATTTAATAGCTCAAACATGAGGGTAATTAAGTTTATAAAATTGGCTGACTGTTGCAGGTTTATATTAAAGATTCTTTACCATTGAGCGGGTTAAATGTAGCCCATATTTGTGGGCCAAGCTATGTTCATTAAACACCGCTTTGACCAAAAAGGTCTGTTGGCTGCAACGTTTAAGATTTAGTAAGATCTAACGCTACAGTTTCGTCCCGGCAGCTGTATTTCCTAAATGCTTAATCATATTGTAATATTGTATACACCTTATCAATTATTTAATGGCATTAACACCTGGAACAATCAAGATAATAGAATCAAGGAATGATTTATCACCTTATCTATTTCATTTTACAAAGAATGCAAATGCATTTGCTACATTACAACAAATCTTAAAAGATGGCAAGTTGCTGGACATGAGTAAGTCAGGACACATTTGCTTCTCCGAAGCTCCCTTGACATCAATGGGAAACTTATTCGACATCTTCAATCGCCACTCAAACCCAACATACGCCCCATTCGGTGTGGCAATTAATCGCGCAAAACTTTTTGATATGGGTGCCCGCCCCGTAATATACGGTGGGTCAGATGAGCATCTATTACTTGATGAAAGTATCCGATGGCGATTTCAGTATTTTAACCCTAATATAACAGATTTCACTTGGCTGCGTGGGTGGCGTATTCAATTGCCTGAATTGAACCTCAGTTTTGATGACATGTTTATAATCACACAAACTGAAGATCAGTTGTTGGAACTTACTACTGAAGAGGATGTGTTAATTGATACGAACTCTATGGATGGTCAACATTACATGGCTGCAAGTTCTTTTAACGCTCGTACTTACAAAGCAATAGCATTGGACGAAATGCTTAAACTATCACTACTGTCAGATCACGATCTCCGCTTAATAATAGAGAAGCAGAAGATTGGAGACGACGCCCAAAATCAGCGTTAATTTTTAAAGTCAACTATTAGAACTCATTTACAAATGAGTATGTCTTTAGAAACTGATTTTTAGCGTTGGAATAGATAGTTATAGGTAAAAGTTATCAACTTAAACTTTGATCGATCAAACAAGTCGTTAAAACAGTAATCATAAAACTATCTATATGTTATATCTTTGAAGATACGATACCTAATCATAAATGAGCTACAATCCTCCTATATCTGTAAAACAGGCAATTGAGAAAATAGACTACAACCAATATTTGTTACCAGCAATTCAAAGAGAGTTTGTTTGGGAATCTGTTGACATAGAATTATTGTTTGATAGCCTAATGCGTAATTATCCGATTGGATCATTATTGATGTGGAAAGTGCAGGGGGAAAATAAAGTAAATCATCGTTTCTATAGCGTTTTGAAAACTTTTAGAGAAAAATATAATACACATTGTAAAGAAGTAAACACAAATTCCATCGCTGATTTCGAAGCAATTTTAGATGGACAGCAGCGGCTTACAGCGTTGTACATTGGACTTAAAGGGTCTTATGCCCATAAAAAGAAAAATTTCGCTTGGAAGGACAATGAGCACTCAATACCCACGCGAAAATTGCATCTGTGCCTTACAGAAGGATCAATTGATGAGGATGATAATGAGGATGGCCGGGTTTATGATTTTAAATTTCTCACAAATGAAGATTTAGCTGTCTCCGAAAGCACTTGGTTTGAAGTTGGTAAGATTTTAGAAATAACTGGTACATTTGAATTAAATCAATATTTGAAAAGAGAAGGTTTTGATAATGATGAATTTATAAGCAGCACCCTATTTAAGCTTTTTGATGTCGTTCACGTAAAAAATTTTATTAATTACTATTTAGAGACTGATCAAGACTATGACAAGGCTCTGAATATTTTTATTAGAATTAATAGTGGGGGTGAAAAATTATCGTATTCAGATTTAATAATGTCAACAATCATTTCAGTTTGGAGTTCAAAAACCATATCTGCAAGGGAGGAATTCAATAACTTGATTGATGAAATTTGGCAGTCGACAGAAATTGTTATTGACAAAGATTTAATAATTAGGACCTATCTACTGATTTTTAGCCAAAAGGATATTAAGTTTAGAGTGACAAACTTTTCAGTTGAGAATGCTATTGAGTTTAAAAATAATTGGCTAGCAATTAGAGAAGCAATTGCTGAATCAATTGAATTAGTAAAAAGTTTCGGATATGTGGAGCAAACTATAACTTCTAAGAATGCATTACTTCCAATTATTCACTATTTGTTCATAAGTGGTAAGTCTAAACAGTTTAAAAATAAAGTAGCATACAAAGAAGATAGAGATTTGATAAAAAGATGGTTTCATACCGTTTTATTAAAGCGAATATTTGGTGGTCAGGCTGATACTGTTCTGAAAATTATTCGGGATGTCGTTCAAGAAGAGATAAAAAGGGGTGCACTATTATTCCCTGCAACAAAGATAGCCAAAACACTATCTAAGACAAGAAAGTCGATAACAATGGATGATGAAGCAATTGAAAATCTTTTGTATACAACGTACGAAGATAGATACGCATTTCCAATTTTAGCTTTACTGTATCCGCACCTTGATTATAAGAATAATGACTTTAACAAAGATCACATCTTTCCAAAGAGTCAGTTCAATAGTAAAAGTTTAAAGAAGCATGGCATTGATTTATCCCAAGAAAAAGGGAATTATTACACAGATAATTGGTGTTATAATGGCATTGTAAACTTGCAAATGTTTGATAGTAACGAGAACAAATCAAAAAGTGATAAGACATTTGAAGACTGGATAAAATCATATCCTGTAGATTTTAATAAGCAAATCTTACCTAGAATCACAGAATTTTCAAAATTTATAGAATTTGTTGACATAAGGTGGGATATGCTTAAAGAAAAATTAAAACTGGAGCTGACATTTTAAGTAGTGTAAATCGAAGGATTTTAGATAAGCTGTAGACTGAGTCCTTGACTTCTTTAAATACATGCTGATAAACCTATTAAGAAGCCAAATATTGTCATGCTTTGATAAGAGAAATTTCAAAGCTGAGTATCTTAGCCGATTTTAATCGTGATTGAACGTTACTAATTTCATAGCAAACTAATTAATAAAATCACATGGCTATATTCGGTGCTGGATCAAATTGGGATGGGCTTGAAAAGAAAAATGATTTTTTCAGAGATGAAAACTTCGTAATAGGGTGGAATTACTCCAATGCAAAAGATTTATATGTTGCAACTGCAGCATTAAAGGTAGGCGACATTATATATCTTAAGGCAAATGCACCGGGCTCAAGGCAGTTACGTGTTAAGGGTATTGGTATTGTGACAAAGAACTTCATGACCAGCATAATTGATGAAGATTTAACGTTGTCCAATTTTACTACGTGGAAAAGCCTCTCAATACGTGTTAAGTGGATAGTAAAATCCGAATTCGTGATTCAAATACCTAATAATGAAGGTAGACTAACTAATATTAGAGCTGCCACATTTTATGAAGAATCCTTACCAACTGTCCAAACTTCCATTATCTTGGAAATCTTAAATAGAATGCAATAACTATTTCTAATAACGTTAAGAATCAAATCCAGTTGTATTCAAGCCACCGAGATAACAGCCTTTCAGTATCTGGTTGCTGCCCGTCGATTCTTGGCAAAATTTTACGACCAGCCAAATCTTGATATACTGTTGATTCAAGCTTTGGATGGACAAATACAGTTAAATTTTCAGGATGTATTGCTAACATATCCAAATCAAATAATGTATGTATATCCGCCCGTAGTAAAAAGGCATTTGTTGACTCATTAATACCTTGGACAGCGTGTGGCTCGATATGCGCAGCTTCAAGTACATAGGACGGGCCGACACCGGTAATGCTGCATCTTTCTTGGTATTGTATTAACAAAATTTCCCTTAACTTCTTCTGCCCCCGCCGTACTAGACGTGCAAACTGCTGAATTTGGCCATCGTCATCATCTGCTTCAGTTATAGCCCTTAATACACCACCGATCTCTTGCCTGAAAATGCTTAAAGATAAGTGTTTCACATATATTTGAGAAAAATCATCACTCCAATAGAGATCTGGATGCAGAAACGTAACAGCACTTTCCCAGGCGACGTTATCTAAAAGTTTTGTTCTTGCTACCATTCCAGCACTACTATTTAAACGCAATACCGCATTCCGTACAGATTTATTACTTAGTTTGGCAACAGTCTTAGTGCTTGAGCGAAAAACTTCTATATGGTTACGATAAACTCCACTCACCCGGTAAACATAGCCACGAATAGGGCTCTTCCACTTCAAGTTATGTTCCATGGCATTTTGAGCAGCTTTTACAACTGCCGACCAACTGTTTGCCGTTTCCAATCTTGGATACATTCGCTTATCTATTAGAATTTTTGAAAAATACAGAACTGAAAATTTGAAATCAAACTTTAACATAGAAATTTTTTAGCAAGGCAGATAAGCCATTAACAACCAGTTAAACGTCTAAAAAAATATTTTGAAACTTTCGCCTATATTTTTTATATTTGATTTAGTTATTTTTCAAACTCAATCAAAACAGACTTAAACATTCGGTTACCTAATCGGTTACCTTTTGAATATTTAGAAACACATATCATTGATTATCATTTAGATAACGGCATTGTTCGAGTCCCGTCCATTCCGCCAAAAAGGTGACAAAACCTGTCTAAAGTGGATATACCGCTGATATTGACCACCTGATTCCGGCGGAATGTGACCATTGATTCCGCGTCAAATTGACCACCCCATTCCGGGGCAAACTGACCAGGCATTCCGGGCCAAATTGACCACCCCGA
>NZ_BMDO01000004.1 GCF_014635825.1 Mucilaginibacter galii | reverse complement strand
GGCGGTAGGTCTGCAAATAGTTCCGCTTTAAGGTCAGATCACTCGTGTTAATGCGCATAACAAGTTAACTTAGTTATTTAAAGTTAAGCTTGTCCCCGAATTATCTGACCTTTACAATTGCGAGCGTTAGCGTGGCAATCTCGCGGTGATTGGTCTCAACGAGATTGCCATGTCGCTATCGCTCCTCGCAATGACATGATAACTAAACTGCCATAAGTGCCCGGAGCCTTACGCCGAAATAGCGTTTATGATATCGTATTGGGTAATAATCTCAATCTTACCCTGCTCATCCTCTACCAGCACAGCAATGTTTTCTTTATTGATCATGGATGAAATCTTATCAATAGACGCATTCAGGTCAACGAATGGAAAAGGTGCCGTCATAATTGTTTTAAGCGGCTGTGATTTCAACGATGGATTTTCCAACAGGGCATCTAAAATATCGCTTTCAGTGATCTTTCCTATCACCATGCCTTGCTGGGTGACCGGGATTTGCGAAATGTTCAGCGTTTTAATGGTATTGATGGCTTCAATAACCGTCTTTTCAGTATCGATGGTTACAATTTCGGCACTCTCTTTTTTGCGTATAATATCACGGGCGGTCAACTTATCGTCTTTCAGGAAACCGCGCTCACGCAGCCAGTCTTCGTTATACATTTTGCCAAGATAACGTGTACCATGATCGGGGAAAATGATCACAACCACATCGCCTTCTTTAAAACGTTCTTTCATTTGCAGCACACCTGCCACCGCCGAACCGGTGGAGTTACCCGCAAAAATACCCTCCTGCATGGCTATCTGGCGGGTCATTAAAGCGGCATCCTTATCGGTTACTTTTTCAAAGTGATCTATCAGGCTAAAATCTACGTTTTGCGGCAAAAAGTCTTCACCTATGCCCTCGGTAATGTAAGGATAGATTTCATTTTTATCCATAATACCTGTTTCCTTGTATTTTTTAAATACAGAGCCGTAAGTATCAATACCCAAAACCTGAATAGCGGGGTTCTGCTCTTTGAGGTAACGGGCTGTACCGCTTATAGTACCACCTGTACCTACACCTACTACCAAATGTGTGATTTTACCTTCGGTTTGTTCCCAAATTTCAGGACCAGTTTGCTCGTAATGCGCCTGAGAATTAGATAAGTTGTCGTACTGGTTAGGTTTCCAGGAGTTAGGTACTTCGCGCTCTAAACGCGAAGAAACAGAATAATATGACCTTGGATCTTCCGGCTCCACGTTGGTGGGGCAAACAATAACCTCGGCACCAAAAGCACGCAAGGCGTCAAACTTTTCTTTCGATTGCTTATCGGTGCTGGTGAAAATACATTTGTAGCCTTTAATAACGGCAGCAATGGCTAAACCCATACCCGTATTGCCCGACGTACCTTCAATAATGGTTCCACCCGGTTTCAGGCGGCCATCTTTCTCGGCATCCTCTATCATTTTCAAAGCCATACGGTCTTTAATAGAGTTACCGGGGTTGGTAGTTTCTATTTTAGCCAGCACTGTAGCCTTGATATCTTTAGTTATTTTGTTTAGCCTAACCATGGGCGTATTGCCAATGGTTTCCAGTATATTATTACTCCACATAATTAGTAGACAAAGTTGGGAATATTTACCGGATTAATACCTTACAAGTTTTAAATATTACAGAAGACTACTTCACCTTGGTCACATTATAGTAATCTGGCCCACCTTCTATCGGATATCCGGGTATTTTTACTGCTTCTAAAGTAACCTGCTTATTCAGGTACTTATCTAAATCGACAGTTTTGCTTGTTAAAGCATAATTTATGTTGTTACTAATGATTGTATGAGTACCGTACATGTAAAAACTTGCTTCCAACCTTTTAACTTCTCCACTAAACTCAACAGCTACAGATTGGGTTTTGTCTTTTTTGCAGCCCAGGATTGCGCCGACCAATAGGAATAAAATTAAGATTTTCACCTTCATAACTAACAATACGGCTATTGCAAGTTATATGATACAAGCATGATTAAACAACCTTATTTAACTCATCAATCAAAGTCTTACTTAAACCGTTAAAATACCGCTTTATACCATAACCAATAACCCACTGTATACCACGGGATGCGTTGGTAATAAAAACTTCTTCGGCTTGGTGTAATATATCAGGATTGATCTGTGCTTCTGTAACAGGAATACCCCGGTCAACACATAAATTAATGACTACCTGCCGCATAATTCCGGCAACACAGCCCTCACTCAGTGCAGGCGTATATAAGTGGTCCTGATACCAAACAAATACGTTTGAGCTTATGGTTTCGCACAAAAAACCTTGCTGATTAAGCAGAAAAACATCATCAAGCCTGTGTTCGGTTTTATATAAGCCTGCCATTACATAGTTAAGCGAGTTACAGGTTTTGTAGTTGGAAAGGAAGTTAACCGGTTTTAGCATTTCGGTATAAACATCCATAATTAAACCCTTTTGATTTAAACGGTAACCCGAAAAATCATCGGGCACAAGTTCCAGGCACCAGGCAGATTTATTTTCGGTCGGGGTATACAATCCGTCCGAATCGCGAAAAACAGTGAACCGCAGGCGGCCATGTTTGGTTTTATTCCATACTGCCAGTTCTTCGGCCTTTTCCTTTAAAAACCACGAATCCAGTAAACTATATCCTTCAAGCTTAAGCGCTTTCATACCCATTTGCACACGGTTGGCATGCAAATCGGAAAACTTGAGCGTTCCGTTGATGAGGCGCATGCTTTCAAACAAACCATCGCCATATTTAAAAGCACGGTTGTTAACCGTTATCAGAGTAGTATCGGCCGGTAGTACCTGGCCATTATAATTTACAAAAAGAGGCATAATTGATTAAGATAAACAATGTTTTAGGTATTTTGCTCTACAGTGGCGGTAATATATTTTCGCCATTTTTGCAGTACCGCATCAAAGTCAGCAGGTAAAGGAGCCTCAAAGTGAACGTATTTACGTGTGGTAGGATGCACAAAGCCCAAGGTTTGAGCATGAAGCGCTTGCCGTGGCATAATTTCGAAGCAGTTCTCAACAAATTGCTTGTATTTATTAAAAGTAGTTCCTTTTAAAATTTTATCGCCGCCATACATAGCATCACTAAACAAAGGATGGCCAATATGCTTCATATGAGCACGTATCTGGTGTGTACGGCCGGTTTCTAACTGGCATTCTATGAGCGTAACGTATCCAAAGCGTTCCAACACCCTGTAATGCGTAACTGACCATTTCCCCTTCTGTTCGTCATCATAAATAGACATTACCCTCCTATCGTTCACACTGCGGCCTATGTAACCTGTTACGGTACCATCATGCTCAAGATCACCCCAGGCCAGCGCAATGTATTTGCGGGTAATAGTATGCTCAAAAAATTGGCGTGCCAGCCAGGTCATGGCGCGTTCGTTCTTACTGATGAGCAGCAGACCAGACGTATCTTTATCAATACGATGCACCAATCCCGGGCGGCCATCGTTACCGGGTAAAGTGGGTAATTGCTGAAAATGATAGACCAAGCCGTTTACCAGCGTACCAGTATAGTTGTTAAAGCCGGGATGCACCACCAAACCCGGTGGTTTATTTACTACCAGCACATCAGCATCCTCATAAGCAATGTTTAGAGGTATATTTTCAGGATAAACTTCGGTATCGCGCGGCGGATGAGGTAACACCACCGAGATCACGTCTAAGGGCTTTACCCTATAGCTCGGTTTGGCCTGCTTATCGTTCACCAGCACATTGCCCAATTCAATAGCGTTTTGTATGCGGTTACGCGATGCGTTTTCGATGCGGTGCATCAAAAACTTATCCATACGCAGCAACGATTGTCCCTTATCAACCACTATACGCAGGTGTTCATATAAATCCTGCTCTTCAGGTTCGTTCAGTGCGGCGTCATCTAACATTACTGCAAAAATAAGGGATTTTTCCGGGGTAGCCTATAGTATATATTACTGCCAGGTAAAGTGAAGACAATAATAGCATAACCTTATATTTGTTGGGCGCTACAATTAAGCTTTACAACGTTTCGCTCATGTTCGATTTAGAAATATTCAGTCCTGTTCATCAATGGCATCATCCCGAATTTGCCAAACAAGGGCTCCATGTTTTCATTAAGCGCGACGATCTCATTCATCCGTTAATATCGGGCAATAAGTGGCGTAAGTTGAAGTATATACTGCAAAAGGCCTATCAAGAGGGTAAGAATCACCTCGTTACTTTTGGCGGCGCTTACTCTAATCACTTGTTAGCTACTGCTGCTGCAGCCGCACGGTTCGGCCTTAGGTCTACCGGTATTGTACGTGGCGAGGAAGTAAACAACGATACGCTTTTTTTATGCCGTATGCATGGTATGAAGCTAATTTTTACTGACAGAGAAAGTTATCGTGATAAACCTGCGCTGTTCGATAAATTTTTTGGCCAAGACCCTAACGCCTACTTTATTGATGAAGGTGGCGCGTCGGCCGAAGCAGTTACAGGTTGCGCAGAAATGGTTGCCGAATTGCCAATAATGTACGATCACTTATTTTGCGCTTGTGGTACCGGTACAACAGCCGCCGGTATCATCACTGGCTTGCATGAAAACCGGAATCAAACTCAATTTCATGCCATACCAGTGTTTAAAAACGGGGAGTTTATGCGTGCGGAAATTGATCGTTATCTAAATATCAAAGCCAATTATGAGTTACATAAAGAGTACCATTTTGGTGGCTATGCTAAGACCACCCCACTCCTTACCCACTTTATCAAAAATTTTGTAGGTAGTACGGGGATACTCATAGAACCTATTTACACCGGAAAAATGCTTTTTGCTTTGCTCGACTTAGCCAAACAAGGGCATTTCAAAGCTGGTAGCAACATATTAGCTATACACAGTGGCGGATTGTTTGGTTTGTTAGGCATGAAAGATAAATTTAATTTCGAGCGTATTAGTTAAATTCGATCTATTCATTTCGTCTTTAAAATACTGTCATTTAACAACATAAGCATTGCTTACACATCCAAAGCTCAATAACTCATTAACCTAATAACCAAATAACTATCTTTGTGCAAGCAAAACGTTCTATCGCTGCCTGATTTAGGTTGGGCGGAGGAAAGTCCGGGCAACACAGAGCATCCTGCTTCCTAACGGGAAGGCGCCTCGCAGCGGGCGACAGCAAGTGCCACAGAGAATATACCGCCTTAATTTATTAAGGTAAGGGTGAAAACGTGAGGTAAGAGCTCACGGCTTACATAGGTAACTATGTTTGCGGTAAACCTCAGGAGTTGAAAGACCAAATAGGTCCTGAAATGAGAGCGGCTCGCTTTTGTATGCTGCGCAAGCAGTATCGTCAGGACGGGTAGGTCGCTTAAGCTGGTTAGTGATAACCGGAACAGATTAATGATAGAAACTGCCGCCAGGCAGCACAGAACCCGGCTTATAATTTTGCCGCTGTATTTAACCCTATAGGTGTAAGCTTGTAGGGTTAAATTTTTTTCAAATAAACTTAAAAGTGTTTGTTTTACTATACAAATCCCTATATTAGCAAGCGAAAAATACCCCCTAATACTGAAAAGAGAAACATGGCTAAAATATTAATAATTGACGATGAGCGTGCCATACGTAATACTTTACGTGAGATATTAGAATATGAAGATTATACCGTTGAGGATGTAGACAACGGCATAGACGGACTTCAGCTCATCTCTAAAATCGATTTCGACCTGGTACTTTGCGATATTAAGATGAATCGCATGGATGGCATGGAAGTATTAACTGAAGGCCTGGCCATTAAACCCGATCTTCCTTTCATCATGATATCTGGCCATGGTACGGTAGAAACTGCCGTAGAAGCCAGCAAGAAAGGTGCATTCGATTTTATTTCTAAACCACCTGACCTTAACCGTTTGCTTATTACTGTACGCAACGCGTTAGACCGCGGCAGCCTGGTTACTGAGGCCAAGGTTTTAAAGCGCAAAGTATCTAAGGTACGCCCTATCCTGGGTAATTCGCAGGGTATTTTAAAGATCAAGGAAACAATTGAACGTGTTGGCCCTACCGAAGCGCGGGTACTGGTTACTGGTGCCAATGGTAGCGGTAAGGAATTGGTAGCCCGTTGGTTACACGAAAAATCTAACCGCAGCAACGGGCCTATTATTGAAGTAAACTGCGCAGCTATCCCATCAGAACTAATTGAGAGTGAACTGTTTGGACACGAGAAAGGCTCATTTACTTCAGCTGTAAAACAGCGTATCGGTAAGTTTGAATCGGCTAACGGCGGTACTTTGTTTTTGGATGAAATTGGCGATATGAGCCACTCTGCACAGGCTAAAGTACTGCGTGCGCTACAAGAAAGCCGTATTACCCGAGTAGGTGGTGAAAAGGAAATTGAAGTAGATGTACGTGTAGTGGCGGCTACGAATAAAGACCTGCTGAAAGAGATCGAGGATGGCAACTTTCGGATGGATTTATACCACCGCCTGAGCGTTATTTTAATACATGTGCCACCGCTTATTGACCGCCGCGACGATATACCTCTGCTGGCTACCAGCTTCTTAGAGGAAATTTGCAACGAGTATGGTATGCCTACCAAGAAGATAAGCGATGCCGGGCTGGAAGCACTTAAAGCGTTACCGTGGACAGGTAATATCCGTGAGCTACGCAATATGATTGAGCGCCTTATTATCTTGAGCGACAAGGTTATAACTGATGCTGATGTGAAAGCTTTTGCCAATCCATCGGCTCCTATGACGGCTCCGGCGGCGGGCGCTGCAGCTCCGCAAACTGATTTTGAACAATTCAAAAACTTCCAGGAATATAAGGATTACGCCGAGCGTGAGTACATCAAATTCAAGCTGGAAAAGAACAATTGGAACGTGTCTAAAACAGCGGATGATATTGATATTCAGCGCAGTCACTTATACAGCAAAATAGAAAAGTTTGGTTTAAAAAGAGGCGAATAAATTTCGTTTTATTACAGTAAAACCTCAAAAAACTTCATTTAATTACATTTTTTTAAAGGTGGTTCACATACCGGTCAAAACCGGGTGAACCACCTTTTTTTTGTAAGGCTGAACAGTCTTATAGTGAAGTTTAGTTTGCCTTTAACTTCAATTGCTTCCCGGCAATATCTTCCCAGCGGTAATAGTGAAAAGTTTTATCATCGCTCATGGCTACAAATAAGCCATGCTTAAAGGTAGCATTGAGCGGCTGGTTCACTACATCCGAACCATCACTTTGACGGGCAACCACAGGAACTATCTTTAACAAACGGTGATCGAAAGGTTGAGCCTTGGTGCCCTCTCGGCTAAAAACCTGGAAGCGGTTGGCACCCTGGTCTGATACCAGGATATAGCCCGTGCTATCGGTTAGCTTGTAGATGGAAATACCTTCGTGATCTTCCTTAAAGCCGGTGGTGCCAAATATGGACAACTGCTGGTTGCCCCTGGCCGGGTCGGCGTAGTATTGCCTCACGCCTACCTGTTCGTCAGAATAATAAATATAGCCCAACTCGTTGTCAACTGCAATGGACTCAATTTCCTTTTTACCGCTATATTCTCCAAACTTACGTACCAGCATGGCCTTCACCTGGCCGCTGCCGTTGTCGGTCAATAAGTATTGCCAAAGGTAGCCGCCGTTTTTAGGGCCGTTTTTGCGGCCGGCTATGGCGTAACGTTTGCCGTCTTTGGCGGTATAGGTGGCAATGCCCATCAAATCGCGGTACTCAAAGCCAGTTTCGCCCTCAAACACCGGGATGCCCCCATTATCAACCGGTTTCATATCGGGCAGGGAAAACATGCGGAGCTTATGGGTCATGCGCTCGGTGGTAATGACTACGTCGGTGGGTTTACCGTTGAGCACTAAGCCTGTAATAATATCTACATTGTTAGGTCTTTTTAGGCCCCTTACCACTTTATCTTTCAGTATCTTACCTTTGAGATCGAACACGTAAAGCGCACCGTCCTCATTCTTATCTGTACCTACAACAAGGCTTTGCGCAGGATCGTGCGGGTTTACCCATATGGCCGGGTCATCGGTGTCAAACTTAACCGGCTCGGTAACTACTACCGGCTTAACATCGGGTGCATTAGCGCCTAACGAATCGGCTTTGGCCTGCTCGGCCGGTGAAGGTTGTTTGCAACCGGCAGCGAAAAATAGCAGGGCCAGCGGTGCCATAACAACAAGCGTATATTTCTTCATTTAAAAATTAAAAAGGCTGCGGACAAGCTCTATACCCGTCCGCAGCATCAATACTATAATATTAAGACAATTACTTAACACCAAATGCCCCCGCGTAAGCAGATGGCTCTGGCGATTGGTAGTTGATGCCGTTAAGGACAAGCCCTGCCGCGTGGTGGCGGGTAAAGTTGGTTTTGCCTTTGGCTAAAGCAGGTGAGCCTGCCTGCAGGTGAAAATCCCAGGCGGTGTTAAAAACGGCATTGCTGGTTGGCGTGTTCAATGGGTAATTAACAAACTTAGGATCATTTTCCCCCGCAACAGTTCCCCTCACGTTGTTAGTGCCCCCAACAATATCGGTAGCCGGTTGAAACTGGTTCACCGTAGTTTGGTCGTAGCCGTAGTAGTAATTGTTGCTGATGATAGAACGTGAATCTTCGGGACCCTTGGTATCTCTCTTAATGCCAAAACGCGTGTTAGCAAACATGTTGTTGTACAACTCGGCGCGCACGCTGGCTTCCAGCCAAATAGAACCACCTTTAGCGGTAGGCCTGCGCCAGCCGGTATTTACCATGGTGTTGTTATAAGCAATAATGTAAGCCTGCGGTGAACGGTCGCCTGCATTAGATAATTTTAAAGCATTGGTGTTGGTACTGTAAATTAAATTGTAAGCTACATCTGCCAAACACCCCGATTTAAAGTTCATGGCTTCGCCGCCGGTTACACCGGTAGTATAAAAAACGTTATTGGCAAAAATGATCTTGCCGCCTTCTATGTAGGTACAATCTTCCTGTAAATTACGGAATATGCTATTAGTTACCACCAGTTTGCCGTTAACATTAGAGAACCATAGGGCTGGCAAGTTTTCACCAGCTTTAGCTTTGTACAAGCCCTGCTTTACCGAGGTAGACGCATCGGAAGTGGTAGAACCGCCATACTCTATAATGGTATGGTCTAAAACCATTTCGGCGCAGCTTTGTGCCGCTAATATCCCACCCCAAAGTTTACCAAACTTCTTGGCATCAGTTTTATATAATTCGTTCACGGTAAAACGTACCGGGTTTTGCTCGGTACCTAAAGAGTATAAGTTACCTTTTACAATAAACTCCGGCTTTGCCAGGGTATCCATCAAAATGGTAACGCCTTCTTCAATAATCAGCGATTTACCAGCAGGCACTACCACGTCGCCTTTAATAACCTGGGTACTGCCTCTTTGCCATACGCCCGATACCTCTCCCATGGCTGTACCATTGCCCGGACTGGTATCTACATCAACGTTAGCCTTTTCGCAACCGGTGAAAACAATGGCCGATAATGCTAATGCGGTAATAACTTGTTTTAAGTGTATCATGTGCTTTGCTTTAATGTTTTGTTATAATTTATAGCGGATACCAATAAGGTAACTCTGTTTGTAATAATCGCTGCGGATGAGGGTTTGACCGTTTGATACCACATCGTCGGCAATGTTTTTATCGGCAGTATTGGTGCCTTTTACAAATAGTTTGGCCGGCGTGTTAAGTAAGTTACCCGCTTTAATAAACAGTGTAACGCCATGTTTAAATCTCTTCTCAGCCGAGGCATCCATCTGGACAAATCCTTTTTGCCACAAGTCGTTATTTAAAAATTGAGAGATGGTGTTAATACGTTCGCCGGTATAGGCTGCCGCTATTTGTGCATCCCAGCCTTTCTTAGTGTCTTTGTAGAGTAACGATACGTTGGCAACATGCTCCGATTGTCCGTAAAGCGGCCTGGTTTGGTCAACCAGGTAAGGCTCTACCTGGCCGGTACTTGAGTTTAACCTACGCATGGTTTTAGGCGTGGTAATGCGCGAATGAGTGTAGGTATAATTAGCCTTAATACCTATTTTGTTAAAAAACTTCATGTAGTCAAGCTCGACACCATAGTTACGCGCTGTACCAAAGTTTCCCGGCGTGTAGTAAATATCCTGTCCGCGGGTGGCATCGGCCTGGAAAGTAAACTCAATAGGGTCTTTAATTTTTTTGTAAAAAGCACCCACCAACAATTGCTCCGATGCGCTTGGGAACAGTTCGTAGCGCAGGTCGTAGTTATCTGCAAGCGAACGTTTTAAATCAGGGTTTCCGCGTTCTACATAGTCTTCGTTAATTGCTCCGCCCGGCACCAACTCAAAAAACCCGGGACGGTTAAGTCCTTTGAAATAAGCACCATGTAATTGCTGCTTGTTATCCAGCTTGTATTTTAAAGTCAAACTTGGTAACACATCGGTATACACTTGTTTACCCGTTGGGCGCAACTCGCCTGCCGGAAAAAGCATTTGATAACCTTGGTCTGTACGTTCTACGCGGGCACCACCAACTACTTCTAAATTTTGAACATTAAACTTAACCATACCGTAGCCGGCACCAACTTTTTCGTAAGCTTCATACGTTTGTGAATTGGCAACACCACCTGCGGGGTTAGTAACCGATAAAGCTATATTAGTATAATTACCACTGTAGTCTGCATAGTTGGTTGCAGCGTTAACGGCCGCAAAAGTGTAATTGTTAAAAAAGTTACTGCGTTGTTTGTCGCGGTACAGGCCGCCGGTGCTAAAATCAACGTTTGTTCCGCCAATATTTGCTTTGTAGGTTAAATCAAGATAACCGGCTTTGTCTTCATCTGTATTGCGCTGCCAGCGGCGTGTTACCGGCGCCGTGTTAACCAATACTGTACGGCTTTCGGCAAAATTAGTACGTAAACCGTTAATGCTAATGAGCGTATTATCGGGAACATCGTTTTTGGCTGATGAATAAACGCCAGACCACTGGATCTTAAACTTGTTGTTGAACAGGCTGTGATCGCCGTGCAGGGTGGTATTGTAAATTTGCTGCTCGGTTAAACGGCTTCGGGTGGTGTAAGTTAACTCGGCATTACCCGCCTGTGGATTGTAGATTGAGTTGTTAAAGTTCGTGGTTACCGCATCGCGCACCTGTGCATTATCCAACCGTACATACACGTTGTATAAGCTGATCTTGTTATTGTTGTTGAACAGGTAATCTACCTTGCCATGCAATGCATAACGCTTTTGATGGTCTGAAAACTGCCTGTCGCTACGGTTAACAATAGAGGCGAAAGGGTTGGTATCGGAAATAACGGAAGTACTTACGTTATAAAAAGTGCTGTTACTGCCCCGGTAAGTATTTTGATAACTCCCCGCTACAATAACTCCCAGTTTGTTTTTCAGAAAACGCTGACCTATAGATAAGCTACCTAATAGGTTTGGTGGCGGTACCTTTAAATTATAATCGAACACGCCTTTGCCAAAATCGTTAGGTGTTGCCTGGTAAGCACGACCATTAAGCTCGTAAGGTGTTTTATGATTAATGGACGATTGATCAAAACTCATAAATTTACGATCGAGAAATAATTGGTTGTAACCGGTAGAAAAGTTGCCGATAACCTGTAAACGGTCGGGCGCATTCTTCATTACCATATTTACCACGCCACCTACGGCATCGGCTTCCATATTAGGCGTAAGCGTTTTGTAAACTTCCAAGCGCTCCAAAATGTCTGACGGGAATATATCTAAAGGAACATAACGGTACTGGTTATCGGGGCTTGGAATTTTAACGCCGTTCACCAGCGTGTAGTTGTAACGTTTATCCATCCCCCTGATAATGGCATACTGGGCATCGCCGTTGCTATTACGCTCAACCGATACACCCGATACACGCTGAATTACGTTGGCCACCGTTAAATCGGGCGAAACCTCGATGGCCCGGCCCGAAACGATGTTCATGACCTGTACAGATTGCTGTTCTATACGGCGTGCCTCGCGTTCTGTGGAGCCGTTCTTTTGCGAAACCACGGTAACTTCCTGCAAGTCTTTACCGGCAGGCTCCAGATAGATAACCAGTTTAGGGTTATCTTCTTTAGCGATCTCGATTTCTTTGATCACCGTTTTGTAAGAAACATAAGAGATACGAAGGGTTAGTACTCCCCTGTCTACATCCTTAATTTCGAAAGAGCCATCCAAACCTGTAGATGTACCCTTGTTTGTTTTTTCGATGCGAACACTTGCACCTACAATGGGCTCGCCGGTTTTTTGATCGTATACATGCCCTTTTATTTTGGTGGCACTTGCGGTAGTGACAAAAATTAAAAGGTATAAAAGTGTCTGTAAAAGTTTGTTCATTTTTAAAATGATTTGATACAAATAGTGAGTTGGCTTATTGCTTGCACAAAGGTGTATACAGCACCCGTATCAAATGAAATTTATGCAGTTACAAAAAGGAAGCAGCGTTACATAAAGCGTATACAAAGCATGAACAATAAATTATAACTACCTAACAATAAGACAATTGAAATGCATTTCAATCTCCATTATCGTTTTATTACCGTTACATTAAGCCAATGTTAAGCCCAGCTATACAATAATTAACACTCGTCAACAACTAAAGTGCCTGGATGAAAGTGGACAGATTTTCGCCTTGCTCAATGTTCAATTTTTTACGCAGACGATACCTGGACACCCTTAAACTATCGAGCGAGATACCCAACAAACTGGCAATATCTTTAGAATCGAGGTTTACTTTAAGCAGCGCTATCAAACGTATATCGGCCGAGGTAAGCTCGTTACTGTGCTCTTTTAACTTCTCAAAAAAACTTTGGTGTACTTGTTCAAAAGCCGAAGTAAACTCTTTCCACTGCTGCTCGTGGTTAAAGCTTTGATTGATCTGGACAATGAGTTGCTGCATCTGGCGTTTTTGATCGCGCTTATCTTCTTTAACCATTTCCTGCAGCGTATTGCGCATACCTTCCAACAGCTGATTGTTTTTGATGAGGTTTAAGGTGTGTGTAGAGAGCTCTTTACCTTTAAGCTCTAACTGCTGTTTCAAACTTTCTTCTTCCAGCTTTTTGTTGCGCAACTCCAACTGCATTAATTCGTGCTGAGCCTCAAAAATAGAACGGTTTTGTTCGGCCAGCTTCTTCTGATCACTAATTTTTAAACGTTGCCTGCTAAAAATAACTACGCCGATAATAATAAGGAGCATCACAATGATGATTACCGAAATGGTAATAATACGGTTAGTTTTACGCAGGGTATTGAGCCTTGCTATTTCATCGCTCTTTCTATTGATATCATACAAAACCTGCAAAAAAGCGGTTTGGTTGAGGCTTTCCTTTGAATATACGTCCAATGAATAGCGGCGGCTTAATTCTACATATTTATAGGCGCTGTCCATTTGGTTGAGTAACTGGTAGCTTTTGCCTATATCGCGGCTGGAGGCTGCCAATTGGTACAAGTCGTTTGTTTTAAATGCCATTTGGTAAGCTATGCGTGTTTGCTTAATGCTTTGCGCGTATTGCCCCGTCTTTCGCAAAACATCGCCCAGGTTATTGATCACTTCAATACTGGCCACGCCATTTTTATCGTCCTCGTACAGGCGCTTGGCACGGTCAAAACATACGTAAGCCGAATCGTACCGGGTCAGATCTTCATAAATACTTCCCAGGTTCTCAAATATTTTGGCCGATCCCTGTTTAAAATTAATTTGTCTGTAGTTATCAAGCGCAAGGCGCTGGTAGTAAAATGCACTGTCGTATTGCTTACTTTTTTCGAACAGGTGACCTATATCGCCCAGCACCTCGGCCTGCCCTCTCCGGTTTCGTGTTTGGCGATATAAGGAAAGGGCCTTGTTATAAAGTATTCGGGAGTTGGCGGGTTGCCTATTGTAGTAATTTAGGCGGCCCATTTTGTTGTAGTTGTTTGCCAGCAGGTCTTTATTATTTTCCTGAGCGAAGATCTTGTCGGCGTGTAAATAGAAGTCGAGCGCTTGTGCATAATGGCCCTGGTTAAAACAGATCTGTCCCATTTGTTGCAAGCTCTGCCCGGCAACAGCCAGGTTGTTTTTAGTTAGCGCATCGGCGTGGATCTTTTTTAGCACGATCAATGCCGAATCGGCGTGGTATTGGCTCAGGGTTAGCGCTTGCTTTATTTGACCACTTTGCGCCCGGACCGGCAACGCTGACATTAACAGCAAGAAAGTAAATAGCCCGGTTACCAAAAAGCGGCAACCTGTTGGCATACTTTTAATGAACATATGAGCCACAGTTTTAAACTGCTTACTATACCTAAAATGAGCAGCAACGCAAATGAACGCTTTTAATGTTACCATAATGTTAAGTAACCTACACCAGCCTCTGCTAAAATATAACACGAGCATGGGCTGTTTTCCGGGTAATAGCTATATTTTTGCCGCATGAAAAACTATCAGATCCTTTTATGCGCTGCCGTAGCTGCCTTATCTTCCTGCAGTATGAACAGTCATAATTCGGCAGCCGGTTCAATTGATACAGCAAATACCGGAACCATGCCCGACACAACTGCCAAAGAATTAATTGCTGAGATGAGCATGCCCGCCAACGTTAAGGCAGGCGACTCGGTACTATTGAAGTTTACCGTTAAAAACAATACCGACAGTGTACAGCGCTTTTGCAAGTGGCATACCCCCTTTGAGCCTTTGCTAAGCAAGTACCTTGATGTAAAAAACGATAAAGGCGAAGACGTAGCCTACCAGGGTGCCATGGCCAAACGCATTATGCCACCACCCGAAAGCAGTTACCTTTCGCTAAACCCAAAAGACAGTATCTCTGCTAATGTGGACCTGTTAAAGGCTTATGCCATCAAAACTCCGGGAAACTATACCATTACTTATGTTGGAGAAAACATGAGCGGTTTAAAAGTTAAAAAGTCGGTTTCGTTTATTTACAGGTAAGCTAACACCGGTTGAAAACAAAAAGCCCCGGCCATTTAAATGGCCGGGGCTTTTTATTAATGGATTTGCTATTTCCAGCCTCCGCCAAGAGATTTATAAACATTGACCGTAGCGTTTAACTGCTCGGTCTTGGTGTCTATCAATTCCAGCTTAGATTCTAAAGCATCACGTTGAGTCATTAAAACCTCTAAATAATCGGCACGGGCCGATTTAAACAGATCGTTTGATATGTCTATCGATTTAGTGAGGGCATCAACCTGCTTGGCTTTCAGGTTAAAGCTTTTGCCAAGGTTTTCAATATTTGATAGCTGCGTAGAAACCTCCATGTAAGCATTCAATATAGTACGCTCGTAATTGAAGATAGCTTGTAGCTGCCTTGCATTAGCGCTATAAAATTCGGCCTTAATGGCGTTACGGTTAATAAGCGGACCTGCAATATCGCCGGCCAGCGAGTACAATAACGAACCCGGCAGCTTTACCAGATATGACGGCTTAAATGCCTGGAAACCCAAAGCAGCCGAAATAGAGAACGACGGATAAAACTCCGCACGAGCAACCTTTACATCCAGTTTGGCAGCTACCAAATCCAGTTCGGCTTGTTTCACATCAGGGCGGTTGGCCAACAATTGCGATGGTATACCTGCGCTTACGGCGGTAGGCGTTAAGCCCAAAATGTTCACCTTATCCCGCGTAATTTCCTGTGGGTATCGACCGCAAAGGAAATTGATCTTGTTTTCTGTTTCCTTGATCTTCTGCATAATATCAAACTCCAGGCTTTGCGATTTTAATACCTCTGCCTGAAATTTTTGTACAGCTAACTCGGTAACACGGCTGGCTAACTTTTGCACTTTAACAATTTCCAGCGCGTTTTTTTGTAAGGCAATATTTTGCTTCACAATTTCAAGCTGGCTATCGTAACCCCGCAATTCGTAGTATGAACTGGCCAGTTCGGCTATAAGGTTGGTAAGCACAAAGTTTTTTCCCTCGATGGTGGATAGATACCTGGCTACGGCAGCCCTCTTGGCATTATGCAGTTTTTTCCAAACATCAATTTCCCAATTGGCGGTAACCGCAGCGGTAATGTCGGTAAGCGGATCGGGTACTTCAACACCGGGAGCTATATCGGTAGAAGCATCGCCAGCACCCTGGCTGGTGTAACGGCCTACCTTTTCAACACCTAAACCCAGCCTTGCACCCACGGTAGGCAACAACTGTCCCTGCCTTACCCTGATGTCGTTCTTGGCAATGCTGATATCCTGCAAGGTAATGAGCAATTCCTGGTTGTTCTTTAACGCCGTATCTATCAGGTTAACCAGGTTAGGGTCGGTAAAAAAGCTGCGCCATTGCAGCGCAGCAGTATTGGTGGTATCCTGGCTGTTACCATTAAATGAGCCGGGAACTGTTTTATTTTCTGTGGCCTGCATTACCGCAGGAACCTTACAACTGGCAATGGCCAGGCAGATGCCGAAAAAGCCAATGCATTTGTATTTACTTAATTTATACATTGTGTTCTATTTCTTCGGTTAACGGACTTTCTTCTTCATCTTTTACGAGCACGTGTTTCTCGGCAATTCTGCCGAAAATATAGTACAAGCCCGGTATAATGAGTACGCCGAAAATGGTACCAAACAACATACCCCCTAAAGCTGCCGAACCAATGGTACGGTTACCTATTTTACCCGGGCCCGATGCAACTACCAGCGGCACCAAACCTGCAATAAAGGCAAACGAAGTCATCAAAATGGGACGGAAACGTACGCTTGCGCCTTCCATGGCTGCCTCTAATACCGATGCACCTTCCTTGTGTTTCTGGATAGCGAATTCGATAATCAACACCGCATTTTTACCCAGCAAACCAATGAGCATTACAAGGGCGGCCTGTGCGTAAATGTTATTCTCCAACCCGCAAATTTTCAGCATCAGGAATGAGCCGAAAATACCCGCGGGCAGTGATAATATTACGGCTAAAGGCAAGATAAAGCTTTCGTACTGTGCAGCCAGGATGAGGTAAACGAAGATCAAACAGATGAGGAAGATATATATGGCCTCATTACCACGGCCTACTTCATCTTTAGATATACCTGCCCAATCGATACCGAAACCACGTGGCAGGGTTTTTTCGGCTACCTCGTTAATGGCAGCAATAGCAGCACCGCTACTGTAACCCGGTGCGGACGCACCGCTTATTTCGGATGCATTGTACATATTATGCCGCGTAATTTCCGACAGACCGTACACCTTTTGCATTTTCAGGAAGGCAGAAAACGGCACCATTTCGTCTTTATCATTTTTTACATACAACTTCAAAATATCTTCGGGCAAGGCGCGGTATTGTGGCAGCGCCTGCACCATTACCTTGTATTGCCTGTCGTATTTAATAAAGTTGGTTTCATAGTTACTACCTACCAGGGTAGAAAGCGTATTCATGGCGTTATCAATAGTTACACCTTTTTGTTGCGCTATATCATTGTCAACCCGTAACATATACTGCGGGAAACTGGCACTGTAAAACGTAAACACCGATGCTAATTCGGGGCGTTTGCTTAGCTCACGCACAAAATCACGACTTACGGTTTCCATCTTCTTATAATCGCCCGAACCGGCTTTATCCAGTAAGCGCAGCTCAAAACCACCGGCTGCACCGTAACCCGGTACTGCGGGAGGTTGAAAATACTCAATAGTAGCGCCGGTAATTTCTTTAGACCGTTCTTCCAGCTCCTTCATAATATCCTGAACGGAGGCTTTACGGTCTTCCCAGCTTTTAAGGTTGATCAAACACGTACCCGAGTTAGAGCCGGTACCTTCTGTCAGGATCTCATACCCGGCCAGCGACGATACCGATTGTACGCCCTCAATACCCTCCGCAATTTTCTGAAGCTTTTCGGCCACCTGGTTGGTTCTTTCTAATGATGAACCAGGGGGCGTTTGAATAATGGCATAAAACATACCCTGATCCTCATTGGGGATAAAGCCCGAAGGCAGGGTGCTGTTTAAAAAGTAGGTACCAATACAAAATGCAACCAGTATAAGGAAGGTTACCGTACGGCGGTCAATCATTGAACGCAGCAAGGTTTGGTACTTGCCGGTTAACCGGTTAAAGCCGTTGTTGAAACCATCCAGAAACTTATCAAGCCCGTTCTTCTTTTTCACCTTGCCATGGTTATTGCGCAGCATCATGGCGCAGAGTGCAGGTGTAAGCGTTAACGCAACCAAACCTGATATGATAATAGCCGTTGCCATGGTAATAGAGAACTGACGGTAAAATATACCAACCGGGCCCGACATAAATGCCACCGGCACAAACACCGCCGCCATTAAGAAAGTAATGGCAATAATGGCCCCGCTAATTTCGTGCATGGCCTTTTTGGTAGCTTTTAACGGCGAAAGATGAAACTCTTCCATGTTGGCGTGCACGGCTTCAATAACCACAATGGCATCATCTACCACCACACCAATGGCGAGTACCAAGGCAAATAAGGTAATGAGGTTGAGTGTAATACCAAAAAACTGCATGAACATAAAGGTACCCACCAACGATACAGGCACCGCAATGGCCGGTATCAAGGTAGAACGCCAGTCGCCCAGGAAGAGGAACACCACTAAACCTACCAATATAAAGGCTTCTACCAATGTGTGAATAACCTTTTCAATAGAGGCATCCAGGAACTTGGAAACGTCATAGCTGATCTCATAGTCAAGTCCTTTAGGAAACGAACTTTTCTTGATCTCTTCCATTTTGGCTTTTACATCCTTAATTACCTGACTGGCATTACTGCCGTAAGATTGTTTAAGCGTGATAGCTGCCGATGCATGGCCATTAAGGTTGGAGTAGATATCGTACATGGAGCTACCAAACTCTATTTGCGCCACATCTTTCAGGCGAAGTATTTCACCGTCGGAGCTCGATCTTAAGATAATGTTTTCATACCCTTCCTTGGTGGTAAAACGGCCGGGGTATTTCAATACGTACTCAAAAGATTGCGAGCGCTTACCCGAGCTTTCGCCCGTTTTACCCGGCGATGCTTCTAAACTTTGCTCGTCCAAGGCTTTCATTACCTCATCCGAAGAAATTTTGTAAGCCAGCATCCTGTCGGGTTTAAGCCAAATACGCATCGCATATTCACGGTTACCCAAAATATCGGCAAAACCCACACCGTCAACACGCTTAAGCTCCGACAGGATGTTAATATCGGCAAAGTTAAACAGGAACTTTTGATCCATAGTAGGATCCTTGCTGTACACGTTGATGTACATCAGCATGTTCGATTCTTCGCGCGTGATTTTTACACCCTCGCGGACAACAAGCGGCGGAAGTTTGTTTACCACCGATGCTACCCTGTTCTGGATATTTACCGAAGCCTGGTTAGGGTCGGTACCTAAATTAAATACTACTTGTATGGTGGCCTCGCCGTCGTTACCGGCATCAGATGCCATGTACTTCATACCCGGTACACCGTTAATTGCACGCTCTAACGGTATAACTACCGATTTGATGAGCAGCTCGCCGTTTGCTCCGGGATACTCAGCCGTAATATTCACCTTAGGCGGCGATATAGACGGGAATTGCGTTACCGGCAAATGGGTCATAGCCAGCACGCCCAAAAACACAATAATGAGCGATATTACTATGGAGAGGACTGGCCTCTGTATAAATTTACTAAACATTTGAATTTACTTGTTTTAGGAGGTAACCACTATTCGGCCTTCAGGCGCAGGTTGGAAATAATTTCCTTTGGCGACACGTATTCAAATTTGATTTGATCATCATCCTTAACTTTTTGAACACCTTCCAACAGAATTTTATCATTTTCGGTAATGCCGCTGGCCACTACGTACAAGTCGGGCATTTCGCTGCGGATGGTAATTGCGCGGGAATGCACTTTACCTTTGCTGTCAATTACAAAAACGTAGGTTTTGTCCTGTATTTCGTAAGTAGCTTTTTGCGGAATAACTAATGCATTTTTAAGCGGAACGGTCATTTGAACCTTACCGGTTTCGCCATTTCTGAGCAGCTTGTTTGGGTTAGGGAAACGCGCCCTGAAAGCAATATTTCCTGTTTCGTTATCAAACTCGCTTTCAATGGTTTCTACATCGCCTTTATATGGTAAAGGCTGGTTGTTAGCTAATAGTAAGCCTACTTTGCGGTCGCCACGATCTTTGGTATTGGTTTCATAATCTAAATACTCAGGCTCCGAAACGTTGAAGTAAACGAACATCTGGCTATTGTCAGAAAGGCTGGTCAGTAATTCGCCCTCGTCAATTAAGCTTCCCAGTTTTTTAGGGATACGGTCAATGGTACCATCAAACGGGGCACGTATTTCGGTAAAAGATAAGTGAAGCTTGGCCAGTGAGGTTTCGGCACGTGCCTGGTCAAGTTTTGACTTAGCCATGGCCAGCTCATTTTTAGACACAATGTTTTTATCAGATAGTGTCTTGGTGTTTTGCATTTCAATTTCGGCAGACTTTGCTTCAGCTTGTGCTTTCAGTAATTCGGCCTCGTAAACCTTGGGCATAATTCTGAACAATAACTGCCCTGCTTTTACCGACTGGCCTTCATCAACATAAATGTTTTGCAGGTAACCTTTTTCTTGTGCGCGCAACTCAATGTTACGCACCGATTTAATTTGCGAAACATACTCTTTGGTAAACGAGGTGTCGATTTTTAAAGCACTGGTAACCGTAAACTTGTCGGCTTCTTCTTTTTTTTCTTGTTTAGGGGTGCAGCCTGTTTGATAAAGCACGGCAAAAAAGCCTGCCAGCATGAGAATTCTCTTCATGATTTTATATAAAATATTAAGCGATTGTAAACCTGGAAATCGGAGATTTCTTTGGACTTAGAAATGGGAATTCAGCTGCGTTAAAACAACCGGCACATGGTATTGCTAATTGAGTTTATACCAATAGCACAGGCAGGTATACCGGTGATACCTGCAGGCAACTGAACAATAAAATACAGATCAGATTCTTATAGCTCTTTGTACAATGTACTTGTAAGAGCTTATATAAGATAGATGCCTTAGTACAGGCAAACGTACTTCTAAGCGGGTAATTAGGTAGCTTAATACTAAAGTATAAGCAACAATGAGAGCGTATTTGGCCAACAGCACGTAACGCCTGGCCGAAGAATCGTTTTCATCCTCATCAAGATCACTCACCAGCGAGTCGCCGTCTTTAACCTTGCCATGTGTTTTTAAAATGGCGCCATCGCGTTTGAGAATAGAATAATTTAATTGTTTTATTTTATCGGTAGTTTGCGCCACAGTGGTCCTTGCTCTACTGGCAGGCACATTACTATGGGCATAGTAATGTCTTCCAACAAAGAGGAAACTCAGGAACAAGAAAAATAAAACAATAGTTCTCATTAAAAGCTCAAATATAATATTTAAGGCTATAAGTATACGTTGTTGCCATAATTTTATTGCAATTATTACATTTCAATTTTAAATGCAGCAATAACTTTCTTTAAATGAAATATTTACATTTTTTAAATTTAAAAACAGGACAAATTATGCCAGGGCAAAGCCAATCAAACTTGCCCTATCTTACTATGAAAGCTTCAATGATCCATTGATGAAATAAGGCTACACAGGTTCTGTTTAAAACTACAATTATTATAGCTGGACAGTAAAATAATTGTGCTACACGAATATGCCTGTGTTGGTCGGATTTTTGTTAATAAGAAAATATAATAAATACTGGTTAATAATTGCGTTGATAAACGTATATACACTTTTTTAACCTATTAACATTTACCCTTTGGAAAATAACCAGCACATTGCCATTTTAGGCGGAGGCCCGAGCGGTCTTTTCATGTTCAAACGCCTTGTGGAATCGGGACGTACCGACCTAAGCATAGATATTTTTGAAAAGAACGCCAAGCTTGGCGCCGGTATGCCTTACAGCGAAGACGGTGCCTGCTACGAACACATTACCAACGTATCGGGTAATGAAATTCCTGATATAGTTACCCCTATAGCCGAGTGGATAAAAACGCTACCCCAGGATACCCTTAACCGGTTTAAGCTGGATGCCAAAGCATTTAATGACTATAAAGTTTTGCCGCGCCTGCTGTTTGGCCAGTACCTTACCGCACAATTTAAGTTACTGCAGCAACAAGCCAAAGACTTGGGTATGGCAGTTACAGTGCATTACAATACCCGGGTAACCAATATTACCGATAAACCTGCACTCAATAAAGTGCTGGTAGAAGCCGACAACGAAAAAGAGTACTTATACGACCAGGTAATTATTTGCACCGGGCATAATTGGCCGGTAAAGCATGAAGGAAAAGTAGCCGGCTACTTTGATTCGCCCTATCCCCCATCAAAGTTGGCTTTTGAAGCCAACCATGCTGTGGCCATCCGTGGCTCATCGCTTACGGCTATTGATGCTATACGTACGCTGGCCAGGCGCAATGGTTCGTTCTCTAAATCTGAGGCAGGTTTGGTAAGCTATAAGTTGAATGATGGTACTCCTGGTTTTCGAATGGTGATGCACTCACGTAACGGTCTACTACCGGCGGTTCGTTTCCACCTGGAGGATTCGCATTTGCTGAAGGACTCGGTGCTGAGCAAAGAAGAAATTGATGACAACAGGGCACAAAACGATGGCTTTCTATCACTTGACTACGTTTTCGATCAAAATTTCAAATCGAAGATTGCAGATGGGGATCCGGAGTTTTACGAACAAATTAAGGACATGAAGATTGAAGACTTTGTGCCTTTTGTAATGGAACTGCGAGAAAAGCTGGATGCCTTTGAACTCCTGAAAGCCGAATACGCCGAAGCCGAAAAGTCTATAAAACGCAAGGAGTCCGTTTACTGGAAAGAGATGCTGGCCGTATTAAGCTTTGCCATGAATTACCCGGCCAAGTACCTGTCTGCTGAAGATATGCAACGCTTGCAAAAAGTTTTAATGCCATTAATTTCGGTAGTTATTGCCTTTGTGCCTCAAAGTTCTGCGCAAGAATTGCTGGCTTTGCATAATGCCGGTGTATTAGAATTGGTGACCGTGGGCGACGATAGTGAAGTAACCCCATTACCAACGGGTGGAGCAAACTACTGCTACACCGATGAAAACGGCAAGCAGCACGAAACCTATTATGCCACCTTTGTAGACAGCATAGGCCAGCCGCATTTCCCTTTCGAAAAATTCCCCTACCGCGGACTGCTCGATAACAGAACCATTAGCCCGGCCGTGCTTAAGTTCCAGGATGAAGATTGTGCTAAAGAAGCACAGGAAAAAGATCCGGCTAAAGTACGAACAGATGAGGCGGGCAACTATTATCTTCAGGTTCCGGGTATTGCTATCAATGATAACTTCCAGGTTGTAGATGCTTACGGCGCCCTGAACCCCCGAATATATATCATGGCAGTACCTTACATTGGCGGTTACAACCCCGATTATTCGGGACTTGATTTTAGCGAGGCGGCCTCGGCATTGATCATTAAGAGTTTAGTGACTGAAGAAGATGATATATTATTGGTATAATTAAACGAGTTTTTCTTAAAAGTTTAATATAGTATAAATTGATAAAATTTTAAACATAACCTGCGTTCTTTTGTAAGTAAATTGCTACAATTACGTTCAATGCACTATACGTTTGCCCCTGACAACGTGTACTTGACGAATTTAAACTGTAGACGCATACTATGTACTCAAGCTCTTTAGTAAAAAATACGCCTCAGGGCAACTGCCGCCTGGCCATGATTGATGATAACCCCATGGAGCACCTCATTTTTAAAAAATTGTGCGAGCGCTACCAGTTATTTTCAAATGCAACGCATTTTTCGGATGCGCGCATGATGCTCAATTTACTGACTCAAGAAGATGATACAGAGGTTTGTACACCCGACGTGATCCTGTTAGACCTGCAGATGCCGGATTTTAATGGATGGGATTTCCTTCAGCATTTGGAATCGGTTTATACGCAGTTTAAGAAGCCGGTTTACGTTTATGTTTTTTCATCCTCTATAGATCCGGCTGATAAGGCAAGATCGAGTTCATACTCTTTCGTGACCGATTTTATATCAAAACCTATGAGACCGGAGATTTTGCGAATGATGTATGAAAAACACGCTAACGTAGCTTAAGCACAATATCAAACTAATTATAGTTTCCCATAAAAAGGTTTTAAGCCGCCAAAATCAATAATTATACGGTTTAAAACTACCCCCGGGTCAATCATATATATCTTTAATTGATGCTTACCCGCAGGTAATGCACTTAATTTTACCGAGCGCATGGTTGTGTTGCTTAACACGTTTTGCTTCCACTCATTACTGCGTCCTACAGTCTTGAAATTAAGTATTGTTAACGGTCCATCATCAACACTTACCGCATAACGCATCCCAAAACTATTATTTACCGGGAACGTTGGCAAAGTGTAAACTTTTACCTCGGCCGGCTTGCTTGCCTGCGTATAGAAATCATAAGTCACGCTTGGATTATTTTTTATAGCCGAAGCGCTGGTATCAGGTACTGCGGCGGTGAAGGGAACAGCCTGCAAACTTTTGCCAGCGTACCCCAAGCCTTCAATAACGGTCCAGCTTTTTGAAACCGAATTAGTTTTTGCGCTATAATCAGCAGCATTCATGCTAATGTAACCGTTAGCTTTATAATCAGCAGTGAGTTGGTTACGCAAGGCTTCAACAGCAATGCTCACGCTTCTGTTACCCGCATTAACCACTACTTGTCCCTGTAATTTTCCATCTTTCGGTACGCTGTCCCAATCAATACTCACCCATATACGTTGCTGGCTTTGGCTGCCATCAGGCAACAATTTACCAGTCTGCTTTGAAACCCTGATCCATTTTTGCGATGCCGTTATTGTAAAATCCAATGCTTCGGGCTTGCATAAATAAACATCTAAAAAATATGGCTGAGCGGCTGCCTGACTAAACGTGGGCAGTATAAGGTTATAAAGAGAATCTTTAATAGCATAGCCTTCGGGCCTTACCTGCCAGCTTACAGGTTGCTGCTTAACATTCACCTCTAATTTGGGCTCCTGGTAAACCGGCAGATCCCGTGGTTTCATTGACATTATGTTAGCCCATTTACCGTTAGCCAGCTTTTCGTTGTAGTACCGCGTTTCCTTCGCAATTTCTTTATAAGCGCTATCCGACAGCTGTGCATAGTTTTCGGCACTTAAACGTCCTTCACCGGCATATAGTAAAGCCTTATCACGGTATAAAAACTTTTTGTTCATCAACGATGAACCCACCACGGGGTAATAAACCAGTTCGTAAAAAGCATCTTGTTGATCTTCTTTAATGAGCGACTTAATTGATCTGGCATTACTTTCCAGCGCAGCATAGCTGTTAATCCGTCGTTGGGCTTGGTCGCCATACTGGTAATGGTTGTAAGCCGTCATGTTTACCGGCGTAGTAGGTTCGGTTTGGCTCCAGCCCATAAATTCGGGCTTGCGCTCAAAGGCCAAATTGTAATACTGCCACATCAAACTGCCGATTGCAGCTGCATTAGCATCTCCAAAAATCTTACCTGCCCAGTTTGTCAAATGCATTTTTGAGTAAGCGCTGTTTTGAAAAGGCTTAATTTGATAAGCCATGTCCATAAATAACTGGATATTATATTCTGAAGGCTTAATATCACCCACGTTAATCACCCAAACGTTTCGGGCATCCAACTCGTAAGCCTTAGTCATTTCTTCCCTGATGAGTGCCGGATGCGTGGTACTCAACCATAAATAGTCATGCGGGCGTCCCCAGTAAGATGCATGGTAGTAAACACCAGAGCCACCTTTCCGTTTACGTTCCTGCGGATTACTTAGCCGTTGAATGTAACCGTAATTATCATCGGGCCAAACCAAGGTAATGTCTTCGGGCACTTTTAAGCCGTTATCGTAAACATCCAATACTTCTTTGTATGCGGTAAAAACCTGAGGTACTTTTGTAGCATCGGGGTTAATATACTTTTGGAACAAGCCGCGCTGGTCGGCTATAATTTGTTCCAGCAGTGGCACCGCTTCTTTCGGCCCTTTTACCCCTTCCATCCCACTATCATGAACACCGCGCATCCCCATAGTATAAATGGCCTGGTTGGTGCTGCTTTCTTTTACACGGCTTTCCCAGTAATTATAAACCTGCTGTTTATTGGTGATATAATTGAAATGCCCCATGGTTTTCTCATTCCATTCGCCAACGTTATTGCGCAACATAGGTTCGGCGTGCGAGGAGCCCACCACAATATCATAATCGGCCGCTATCTTTTTATTACCGGGGTACGAGTAAAATGCTTTAGTGCTGGGATGCATGGCCGGCCAAATCAAATTGGCTTTTAAACGCAGCAAAAGTTCAAATAATTTGGCATAGGTTTTCGGGCCAATGTCGCCGGTTTCGGGTTCAAAAGTTTTGGCAGCCCATGGCTGTAAACCCCAGTCTTCATCATTTATAAAGATGCCCCGGTACTTAACCGATGGTGGTGCCGACACTGTTTCTATAACATTTAGGCTTATACTTGCCTTACTGGGGGGCTTTACATCGGCCCACCAATACCACGGGTTTACTCCTATTTGTTCGGAAAGGCTAAACACACCATAAGCTGTACCCCGGCTATCGCTACCTGCAATGATCAACGCCTGGTTAATGCGGGCGGTGGGCTTGCTTACAACTTTGTAACCATAGCATTCCCACTTGCCCTCAAGTTGTACAAGGGTTCCATTTTTTCCCTGCGTCAGGCTTTTCAGCAGCGCAGAATTTATTTGACCAATTATAATGCAATTACCGTTGGCTTTATTAAGATTATTGTACACCGGAGCTACATAGCCCGATACCATTTTTATATCCTGCTGTAATAAATAGGCGGCTATAGAATCAAGCTTGCTCCCTTTGGCATCGTATACAATGCAGGTTTCGGTAGTCTTGCTAACTATCGTAAACTCTTTGGCAACTGCTGCATTGAAGCTGAATAAGCAAAGGACAAAAAACACAAACTTGAAGTTTCTTCTACTCATAAAGACAGACGGTTTGAGAAGTATTGATTTTTAAAATCCAATATTACCAAATTGTGCCGATGTAAAGGCTATTGATTTTACCCGTTGCCGGTAGAAAACTATATTAGTAGCGGTTTAAGCTAACTTTGTTGCCGACTAAAGGCTGTAATTAGCCACAACCAAATTGAGTAATTAGTTTATTATACACTTAATAAGTTTAATGGCTGTAACTTTATACTTCATCTGTACTATCCGTAAAATCAATAGATAATGAAATTGCAGCACAGCTGGATAATTTTTTGCATACTCTTACTACCTTTAAAACTAAGTGCCCAACGCACGTTGCAATACTACGACGATCAGGTATTGCTCGATCTGGCTAAGTCGCGTACCCCCGGTCAAACTAACATATACATGTTCTTATCGCGCAATTATAAGATCATTAATACAGCCATACCGGTGGGCCTGCTGTTAGGCGGCACAATAGGCAATAACAAAGAAATGCGTCAGAATGCCGTCTATATAGCCAGCAGTACGTTAGTAAGTTACGGCCTCAACGCTATTATTAAAGGTTTGGCTAAGAGAAGGCGGCCTTTTATCAGAAATATAACTATTGTACCGGTTTACGAGGCTAACCGTTATTCCTTTCCCTCGGGCCATACTTCGTCTACCATGAGTACGGCCACGGCTTTGTCTATTGCCTATCCTAAATGGTACGTCATCATCCCTTCTTTTGCCTGGGCAGGCGCCACCAGTTATGGGCGTATGTATTTAGGCGTTCATTACCCTACCGATGTGGCCGCAGGTTTGCTATTAGGCCCGGCCACGGCGGTCTCCATGCAATTTGTAAAACCCAAACAAGCTGTCCAGTAGCTGCGTTTGGTCACGAGCAGTTCATATTTGTGTTAAGAAAGTGCTAAATCGTATCTCCTACCCTCGAATTTTCATTAATGTTTGACATTTTTGTAAAACATTATGGCAATCAAAGATAAAGGCACCGAGCAACTCATTAAAGATACCGCAAAACGAATCTTCTTTGCAGAGGGCAAATTACACTCCACCACGCAGGATATTGCCAATGCAGCCGGCGTAAGCCGCACGCTGTTGCACTACTACTTCCGCTCTAAAGATCAGCTCATTAATATTGTTTTTAAAGATGCTATGGATGAGCTGGGAAGCAGGCTTGATAATGTGATGGATGCCGACCGGCCGTTTAAAGAAAAAATGGAAAACCTGATAGACGTTTTTGTAACCGAAGCTATGGCTTTCCCCTATCAGGAAACTTTCCTCATTACAGAGATCAATTCGGCAAATAGTGTTATCTACAATGAATACAAAACTGCCAAGCTGAAATCTTTTCTAAAACAGATAGAATCAGAAATGGTGGCAGGCAACATCGAAACCATGAATCCTATACATTTCATGATGAATTTATTTTCTTTAATGGCTTATCCGCTGGTTATGTCACCGCTTTATAAACAGTTCTTCAAACTTTCTGACAAGGCTTTTAAAAATCTCATCATCGAGAGAAAAAAATTGATCTGTAAAATGATATTTAAATAATTTTCTTACCCAATGATTGACAAAATTGTCAAACTAAATAATCAACTATACTTTAGCATCCTATGTATTTATCCTCAAAAATCAATCTGAATATGAAAACTCAGGCACTCTCTGCTTTTTTTATAAGCTCGGCCTTACTCCTGCTCTCCGCTTGCGGTAACAACCAAACCCAGGGAGGCGGCGCACCGGCGGGTGGTGCCCCACCTGTACAAAGTTTCCCGGTGTTTAAAATATCGCCTCAAAATACAACGCTTAACAGCGATTACCCGGCTACCTTACAAGGGCAGCAAAACATAGAGATACGGCCAAAAATTGACGGCTATATTGAACAAATTTATATTGACGAAGGATCGGTGGTAAAAAAAGGCCAGGTGCTTTTCCGCATCAGTGCACCACAGTACGCGCAAGAGGTTAATAATGCCGCCGGGGCGGTAAGCAGTGCCGAAGCCGATGTTAGCACAGCCCAGTTACAAGTAAACAAAACCAAACCACTGGTTGAAAAAGACATCATCAGCCACTACGAATTAGAATCTGCCCAGTTAACTTTACAAGCACGCAGAGCTGCCTTAAAACAAGCCAAAGCAAACTTAGCTAACGCCAGAACTAATTTGGGTTATACTACAGTAACCAGCCCGGTAAACGGCGTGGTAGGTACCATTCCTTATAAATTAGGTAGCTTAATTAACAGCAACACAGCACAGCCATTAACCACGGTATCAAACATTGGTAATGTTTACGCTTACTTTTCCCTGAATGAAAAGCAATTGCTCGATTTTTCACGCCATTATGAAGGCCGCACGCTCGATGCTAAACTGAGCAAGCTTCCGCCGGTATCATTAATCTTGTCTGACGGTACAAATTACCCTGAAAAAGGACGGGTAGAAACCATAAGCGGATTAATTAATACCGAAACAGGTTCGGCAAGTTTCAGGGCATCGTTTCCTAACCCAGTACGCCTTATTCGCAGTGGTGGAAGCGCTACGGTGCGCATACCGCAAGCATTCACCAATGCTATACTGGTTCCTCAAAAATCTACCTACGAGCTACAGGGCAAACACTTTGTGTATGTGGTTGATGCAGGCGGTAAGGTAAAAAGCACCGAAATACAAATTATGAACCAGGCAAGCGGTCAGTTCTTCGTGGTTACCGCAGGTGTAAAAGCGGGCGACACCGTGGTTTTAGAAGGCACCTCGAACCTGCAGGATGCCATGACCATTAAGCCCGAGATGCAAGCCGACAGCAAAGTATACCAGAACTAACCTAATTTATTAAGCAGAAAGCATGAAGCTTCTGCTACACTTTTCAACGTAAAAACATATTTATGTTACGCATATTTATTGAAAGACCGGTACTATCTACCGTTATATCGGTCATCATAGTTATTCTGGGTATTTTGGGACTAACCACGCTGCCCATATCCCAGTATCCCGAAATTGCGCCGCCAACGGTGCAGGTTTCGGCCTCTTACCAGGGCGCCAACGCCGAGGTGGTCATGAACAGTGTTATTGTACCGCTCGAAGAGCAAATTAACGGTGTAGAGAACATGACCTACATGACCTCTACTGCCAGCAACAGCGGTACAGCTACCATTACCGTTTACTTTAAATTAGGCACCGACCCCGATTTGGCTGCGGTAAACGTACAAAACCGGGTATCGAAAGCAACCAGCTTGCTACCGGCCGAAGTAACCAAGGCTGGTGTTACCACCAGTAAGCGCCAAAGCAGTATGGTAATGGTATTTACACTGCACAGTAAAAATCCATCGTACGACCAAACCTTCTTACAGAATTACGCCAATATTAACCTGTTACCACAAATTAAGCGTATTAACGGTGTAGGTGAAGCCAGCGTATTTGGTTTGCAAGATTACTCCATGCGTATATGGCTAAAGCCTGATGTAATGAGTACCTACGGCTTAATACCCGATGACGTAAACGCAGCCCTGGCTGAGCAAAACATTGAAGCAGCTCCGGGTAAATTAGGCGAAAACAGCAATCAATCGTTTGAGTATGTGCTTAAATATAAAGGCCGGTTAAAAAGCCCAACCGAGTTTGAAAACATTGTGGTGCGCGCTACCAATAACGGTCAGTTACTGCGCCTTAAAGACGTAGCAAGGGTTGAATTAGGCGCTCAAAGCTACTCGAGCAATACCCTTACCGATGGTAAACCGGGTATCGGTATCGCTATTTTTCAAACCGCAGGTTCCAACGCACACGAGCTTATTCAAAATTGCCAGGCTGCTATTGACCAGGCCGCCAAAACGTTCCCTCCAGGCGTATCGTACAGTAACATGTTCGATGTGAATGAGTTTTTGGATGCATCTATTGAGAAGGTGATCCATACACTTATTGAAGCCTTTGTGCTCGTATTTATCGTGGTATTTGTTTTCTTGCAAGATTTCCGTTCTACACTCATCCCGGCTATTGCCGTGCCAGTAGCTATTGTAGGTACTTTCTTTTTCCTTCAGCTATTTGGTTTTACCATTAATTTGCTCACGCTATTTGCCTTGGTTTTGGCCATAGGTATTGTGGTGGATGATGCTATTGTGGTGGTGGAGGCTGTACATGCCAAGTTAGATAACGGTGCCAAATCGGCCAAGAATGCTACTACCGAGGCCATGGGTGAAATTAGCGGAGCTATTATTTCTATTACCCTGGTTATGGCAGCTGTCTTTATCCCGGTGTCGTTTATTACAGGTTCGGCGGGTGTATTCTACAAACAGTTCGGTTTAACGCTGGCCATTGCCATCTTAATTTCGGCCGTAAACGCCCTTACACTAAGTCCCGCTTTATGCGCCTTATTGCTGAAACCTCATCCCGAAGGTGAGCATCATAAAAGCGGGTTTTTACAGCGCTTTTACACGGCCTTCAATGCAGGTTTTGATTCGTTGACCGGCAAATACAAAAAATCGGTTAATTTCCTGATCGGTAGAAAATGGGTTGCCATTGGCGGTATCGCTCTTTTCGGAGTTTTATTCTGGTTCCTGCTGAAAACAACACCATCAGGCTTTGTGCCTAACGAAGATCAAAGCTTCATCATGGGCGACGTATCGCTCCCGCCATCTTCATCGCTCGAACGTACTACCGAGATCGTTAACCATGTGGCCAGCATAGCGCGTACATTACCTGAGGTAGAAACGGTTACCCGTATTGCAGGACAAGGTTTATTGAGCGGTGCCGGCGGTTCGTACGGTATGATGTTAATTAAACTCAAGCCCTGGGATAAACGAGGCGGTAAAGGCTCTGACATTACAAGCGTTACCGGCAAGCTTTTCGGCATGACGGGTAATATTAAAGGTGCGCGAATTATCTTTTTTGCGCCACCAACCTTACAGGGTTTTGGTACCAGTAATGGTTTTGAGTTCCAGGTACAAGACCGTACAGGCGGTAACATCAGTAAGTTTTCGGAAGTGAACGGTAAGTTTTTGGCGGCCCTTAGTCAGCGCCCGGAGATACAATACGCTTCGACTTTCTTTAACACTAACTTTCCGCAGTACGAGGTTGATGTTAATGTAGCCAAGTGTAAAGAAGCCGGCTTAACAGTTAACGCGGTTTTAGGTACGCTGCAAGGTTATTACGGTGGTTTGTATGCATCCAACTTTAATGAGTTTGGCAAGCAATACCGTGTAATGATACAAGCCGATGCTCAATATCGCGGTACGCCAGAAAGCTTAAACAACATCTACGTGCGCAACGCCAATAATGTGATGGCCCCTATTTCGGAGTTCGTAACGCTTAACAAGGTTTATGGTCCTGAGTCTATTAACCGTTTTAACTTGTTCACATCCATATCGGTAACAGGTGCACCTAAACCGGGCTTTAGTTCTGGCGATGCCATTAAGGCTATCCAAGAGGTTGCAGCCAAAACGTTACCCGCAGGCTATGGCTTTGAATTTTCGGGTTTAACCCGTGAGGAACTGGCCAGTGGCAGCCAAACCGTTTTCATTTTTGCTTTGTGTTTGATCTTTGTATACTTCTTATTAAGTGCTCAGTATGAGAGTTATATATTGCCTTTTGCTGTATTACTTTCACTACCAATAGGTTTGGCCGGTGCATTTTTATTTGCCTGGATCTTTAAAATCGAGAACAACATTTACCTGCAAATTACGCTCATTATGCTCATTGGTTTGTTAGCCAAGAATGCGATTCTGATTGTGGAATTTGCCGTAGCACGCCGCCGCGAAGGTGAGAGCATTGTACAAGCGGCTATTAACGGTGCAGTTGCCCGTTTACGACCTATCTTAATGACCTCGTTTGCCTTCATCCTGGGTTTAGTGCCGTTGATGCTGGCATCTGGCGCGGGTGCCGAAGGTAACCGTTCTATTGGTACCGGTGCTGTGGGTGGTATGTTAATAGGTACTGTATTTGGCATATTTGTTATACCGGTACTATTTATCATCTTCCAATCGCTGCAAGAACGTATCAGCGGCAGACCGACACCAGAGGATACCGACAGCACTCCAAAGCTTGAGGTAATTTAAACCGCATTCATTCACCATTGAACACATCACCAACAATGATCACCATAGATAAAAAGAAAGCCTATGCCGTGCTGGCAGCAGCACTGCTATTGGCCTCTTGCGTAACCAAAAAATACCAGCAGCCGGGATTGGATTTTAAAGGTAAATTGTACCGCGACACCACCGTTACCGATACTACCACTATAGCCAACCTGCCCGTAAACCAGTTGTTTACAGATACCGTTTTACAAAACCTGATCAACGAAGGTTTGCGTGAAAACCTTGATTTGAAAACGGCCGTACAGCGCATTAACGAAGCGCAAGCTAATTTACAGCAAAGCAAGGCTGCGTTTTTGCCGAGTTTAAGCGGTAGCGTTCAAGCTACGCGTGCCAAACAATCGGCAGCAGGCTTAAACTTTCCGCCTGAGTTTGCAGGCGCTTTTAATTTAGTAACCACTACTTACCAGGCCGGTTTAAATACCAGTTGGGAAGCCGACATTTGGGGTAAGCTCAGCAGTGCAAAAAGGCAGGCTTTAGCCGGTTTATTACAAACTGATGCGGCCAAACGTGCTGTACAAACTCAGTTAATTGCCAATATTGCCAACAGCTATTATAACTTGCTGGCATTAGACAAACAACTGCAAATAACCGAGCAAACGCTAAAAAACCGCATTACTGATGTGGAAACGATGAAAGCTTTAAAAGAGGGTGCCATTGTTACCGGTGCGGCGGTAGTGCAAAGCGAGGCTAACCGCTATGCAGCCGAAGTAACCATCCCCGACCTGAAACGCAGTATCCGCGAAACAGAAAATTCGCTAAGTATTCTCTTGGCCAGAAGTCCGGGCAGCATCAAACGTGCCTCGCTCACCGAGCAGGTACCCTACCAAAACCTGCAAACAGGTGTGCCGTCGCAACTGTTAAAAAATCGCCCTGACGTGCAGCAGGCTGAGTATTCGTTCCGAAGTGCATTTGAAAACACTAATGTGGCACGCGCTTACTTTTACCCCTCACTAACCATTACGGCACAGGGTGGCGTATCATCGTTAAGGATCAAAAGCCTGTTCGACAACTCTATATTTTATAATATTGTTGGCGGCCTTACGCAGCCTATATTTAACAAAGGGCTAAATAAATCGAGGTTACGGATAGCTCAAGCACAACAGCAGGAAGCTTATTACGCCTTCCAGCAGTCATTACTTACTGCCGGCAGCGAGGTGTCTAATGCCTTGTATGCTTACCAAACCGCAGTAGAAAAGCAAAACTCAAGAGCCAAACAACTTAAAGCCTTAGAGAAAGCGGTTGATTATACGAAAGAATTGCTACGCTACAGTTCATCAACCAACTACACTGATGTACTAACCTCAGAACAAAGCTTACTGAGCGCACAGTTAAGCAGTGTTAACGACAGGCTGCAAGAGTTGCAGGCCATAGTAAACCTGTACAAAGCCCTTGGCGGAGGCTGGAAACAATAACCTGGATATTCATTGGCATCATGGTTCAATACAGTGATGCCAATGAATATTTATATTGCCTTTATGTAACGTGCAATTAGAAAAAAATAAATTATTCACTTGTATTACAGCCGTTAAAATAAGACAGGCCGTTTAGCCAGTCGATGTTAAGCACTGTGTATGAAAGAAAATTGTTAAGTTTGATGCGCTTTGAAAAAAGGTTCAGGAGAGATGTCAGAGTGATCGAATGTGCCTGATTCGAAATCAGGTGTACTGTTAAAGGTACCGGGGGTTTGAATCCCTCTCTCTCCGCAGATAGCAGTTTTTTTAAATAGATAAAATCCTGCAAATCAATGATTTGCAGGATTTCATTTTAGTGTTGAAATTGCTTTTTTATGCACTAAAGCACTTCAAATGTGTACGCATTTCGGTGCGTTATTACAGCACACCCACGAAGCCTCTTTATTTCTCAAAAGGAAGACTACATATCCATGAAAAAACTGTTAGAAAAAGCCAAAAAGATATTGAAGACTTCCAAAGCATCCTTGAGCGAGATCGCCTATGAACTGGGCTTTAAGCATCTGAACTCATTTGGCAATTGTTCAAGATCAAAATAGTACTTACGCCACTTGAATTTCGGCAGCCTTTGAGTCGAATTGATCTGAAATTTGAATCTGATAGATTTTCGGTTATGAATTACCTACATACGGACAAACACCAGTTCTTCATACAAGCAGTGCACAACTAAGATAAACACAGAAATACCGTTTTCAATATATAATAGCAGGCGCTTAGTTATTGAAAAGAATTCAAATTCATTATAATAAATTAAACCCTCTTCCGAAGGGCTTAATTCATTGATTTGAAACTTCAAAATTTGGAAACAATGCGAACCATTTGGTAGTAGATCAATCGAAAACTTAACCCCCCAAAATTAAACGTTGCTTAAATTATTCCCCATTAGGTTTGGCAGAGACTGACGGTGGCAACATCTTCTGGTATTTGATGAAATTTAATTCGTCGGTATTTAAAACTTCGCTAATATCAAATATATTAACAATCCAAATTTAATATCTGAGTAATGTAGCCAATTATCCTCCATGAAACTTCTTATTGATTAACTCATCGACATCTTCCCACGTTTCACTCAAACTTAATCAAGACACCGCTGTTAAAAGCATAATCTATTTGAAATGCTGACGAAGTTTGCTCACAATTATCCGTCTGTCTTATTCACTGAACCTCCCCATTCAGAAGTTAAACTGATGGTGATTGTACCTGTTAAGAACGAAGAAGATGGTCTAATACTTACCTTAAATGCGCTGAGGCTTCAGGTCGATGCTAATGGTGAACAACTCGATGAAAGTGTTTATGAAGTTTTACTACTAGTTAATAATAGCACTGATCAAACCCATCATTTAGCAACGCAATATCAACGAAGCTTTCCCGAATTCAAACTACATGTTGCAGTAATTGAACTGCAGAAAACTGATGCTCATGTTGGTATGGTAAGGCGCCTACTCATGGACGAAGCCTACGAAAGGTTTAAGAGTATTGGCAAACCTGAAGGTATCATCGTTTCTACCGATGGCGACAGCCAGGTAGATCAGCATTGGGTACATTATATTTTGAAAGAAATTAGTCAGGGCAATGATGTGGTCGGCGGACGAATACTCCCTAAAAACACACCCCAGCTATCGAAAATCCATCACTTACGTGATGTAAGTTACCGTTACCATTTAAGCAGGCTTGAATCGATACTTGACCCTTGCATGGCAGATCCCTGGCCGAGGCATTTTCAATGTTACGGACCTAGCCTGGCTGTGACCTGCGCTATCTACGATAAAGCCGGAAGAATTCCGCCGATTCCCTACCTTGAAGATGAGGAATTTAGGAAGGCCTTATACCGTATTGATGCCAAAGTACGAAAATCGCCGAAGGTTAAAGTTTACACTTCTGCAAGACTAGCCGGTAAAGTTGAGTTTGGTTTTTCTGTACAATTGCAACAATGGGGCAATATGACTCTTGAAAACCAGCAACAGCATGTTGAACCCCTTTCGGCACTTATCAAAAAAACAACGTTGAAAGGTGAGCTTAGAAAAATGTGGCGCAGCAGGCACGATGCTGCCGACCATCGCCTTCAGCTACTAAATGTCAGCAAAAAACTTCTGCTGGACGATGCCTGGTTGAAAGGAAAGTTTTACGCATGTCAGTACTTTGGCGAGTTGTGGGAGTTGGTAGAGACAGAACTTGAGCAAGGTAAATGGCGAAAGCAAAATGCACTTCAACCTATTTCGGAAGTAATTAAAACTTTTAGAAAATATTTTTCTGAGTTGCCCATAGCCTCATGACCGGGATATCCGTTATAACTATAGTAAAAGACAGAAAAGAGGCTCTCGATAATACATTAGCGGGACTGATGTTTAATTCGGTTCTTCCAGCTGAAGTAATTATCGTGCATATGAATGAAAATTTATATGAATTAAAGGCGATGCCTTTTCCAATTCATGCGGTTAAGTTAAATTCCCCGGTTTCGATGCCGCTTGCTGCAGCTCGTAATTATGGTGTTAGGCACGCCAAATATGAAAAGATAGTTTTCTTAGATGTCGACTGTATACCATCGCCCACGTTACTTGATGATTATGATGTAAATTGGGATATGGGTGCTTTACTATCAGGCCATGTACGTTACCTGTCAAAACATGCTGTGACTCAACCATTAACACCTGCTAATTTAGACCAACATAGTATGCCCGACCCTATCAGAGGCAATCTATCATCAATATCCTACGAGCTTTTTTGGTCGCTTAACTTTGCCTGTTCGAAATCTGTATTCAACAAAATTGGCGGGTTTGACGAAAACTTTGAAGGCTATGGCGGTGAAGACACTGATTTTGCATTTGCAGCAAGAAATAAAGGAATCAAAATTACAAGTGTTAACGCAACCGCTTACCATCAGTATCATGCCAGTTACGCTCCTCCAATTAACCACTTAGTTGATATTGTTGATAATGCGCAAAGATTCTATGGTAAATGGCAGTGCTGGCCTATGGAGGGCTGGTTGGTTAGATTCAGAGATTTAGGCTTAATTCAATGGGATCGTATATCTATTAGAGTATTACGAACGCCGTCTACGAACGAAACACAACAGTATTTGAAAGTTTAACTAGCAGGTTTTAAGTGATTCCACCGCTAAATGATGTACTGCCGAGGCTATTTCGTATAGCGCTTTTTGATTAATCATTCCTTTCCAATTGATTGATTCATGCTCAACGTTATCAAGTAATTTCGGCCAATCAGTAAGATACAGATCGGCAGGCAATACGATGTTAACGTAATGAACAGCAGCTATCATTTCGGCTTTGTGCAATTGTTCGTCATATGGCCGCCGCTCAGGAACGCATATGAATGTTTTGTTTAGTTGTGCCACTTCCATAACAGTATTATGACCAGCGTTACCAATTACAATACGGCAACTCTCTAATAATTTTAAAGGATCTTTTAGCTCACCATGTAAGGTGATGTTTTTTATATTACACGCTACTGTTTTTCCCATATCTCCAATACCATGAAAGTGATACAATGGACAACTTTTTGCCAGATGAATTAAAAATGCTGAAGACAAACTCGTACCACCTTTTCCACACATGACGGCTACTTGTTTAGGATCCCCTTCGTTAACGGCATATTTAGCAGAAGTATACTTACTAAAGCCGCCTGAAAACAACGATTTATCATCTACCCAAGTTGGACTGCCCGACTGTAATTGCCTTGCATAAGGAGCAATTAGTAAAGAAGCACTTTGATAGGCGGCTAAATGTGCCGGATCGTTTCGATGACCATGCTGCCGCATTACAATTGTTGGAATGCTGCAAAGCCTGGCCAGTAACGCGACCTCTACGGATACATCCACTATGAAAATCATAGGGAACGATGATGCAAAGAAGTTGCACAGCATTTTATTACGGTCACGGATGCCTTTCACATTTAAAGGAGCATAATGCAATACATTTACAGCATTGCCATCACGGTAACACTGATCCTGATAATCTTCAACATCCGTGGGCAAATGGATACAGGTTACCTTTTGCGGAATAAGATGTTCATATGGTTTTAACCCACTGCCTAATAAAGTAACGCTGGCATCAAGCTGTGAAGCAATGGCTAATGCACGCATTAAATGCCCTGAACCATGATGGTGGACGTAATAACCTATTTGATAATCCATGTTATATCAAAGTGAAAACATCAAGCCTGTAATCGGTCGTACGGGTGAAGGATTTATGCAATAACCGATCATCTTTCAAAAACACTTCATGCACCTGGTCTCCGGTAAGAGGGTAGTCTACCACATAATGTGTCCAGTGCACTAAAATGAGCGTACCGCCCTGTACTAAACTATTAACGATCTTATCTTTAGCAAGCAACAGATCTGGCATAGATAAATAATAGCCCACTTCGCTCATCACTACCAAATCATAATTTCCATCAGGGAAATTATGCGGAATTGCTCGTACCTCAAACTCTACTTCCAAATAATCTTTTAGTCTTTCCTTAGCTACCTGTAAGGCCGTGTCACTAATATCAATAGAAAGTAAGTGACTGCATTTGGTACGGAGCATGCTGGTTAATACACCAATGGAACAGCCAATTTCAAGCGCATTTGGATATGGCGAATCAGGTAAAAAGTCAAGCGTGGTTTGATATTTTTGCCGTTCATAGTCACTGGCCTCAAAATTCCATGGATCCCTGGTCTGCTGGTATAAAGACTGGAAATAATCGGCGGAAAGGGTTTTCTCTTTTTGAAGTGTTGCCCGCTCTAAAAAGTATTCTTTACCCGTCAAAAAGTTTTCAATCATGTCGGCGGTAAGCAGGAATCCTTCGGGGTCGTCATCAATTAGCCGCGTAATTTGAGATACATGGGTATGTATTGCCGCCGTTTTTTGAGGTAAGTATGAGGATATCTCAACGTATTTGAGTTCCCCTTCTTGTAGTTGAGGAATATCTTCAGGCTTAGCTAAAGCATATAGCCAAATGGGATATTCCCAAACCGTAATGCCATTATTTTTTATCTCACTTAACGCAGAATTCAATAGTTGCCAGGTAGCGCGGTGATCACAATGAGGATCCAGTTCATACGGCACCAGGCAAAGTTGTGGCTTAACCCCGACTAATATTTCCTTAAGTAAGTTTTTATATTTAAAGAAATCCGGATCTTCCTTAACTGGCAAGGCAGCATCTTTGCCATTCATGAAATGAATATCTTTTGGTGAAACCATCAATACAGACAGTGCCATTTCTATTTCCTGCTTACGTATGGCAATACGATCCCCTTTGGGGAATTTAACAGAATTAGGATGCGACTGACTACCGTCGGTGGTTACCACTATGGTTACCCGGCAGTTTTGCTGCCTAAGTAATGCAATGAGCCCGCCACAGCCCAAAGATTCATCATCCGGATGCGGAACCATTATCAAGCAACTGGTAATGGATTTTAAAAAGTCAGTATCTACGGCGATCGCAGCTTGATGAAAAGCGTGTTTGTCGAATGGGTTATGCATCTGGCAAATGGTTATGATTGATAAAATAATCTGCAATGGCAAGCCGGGTCGCATCAGGAGCTGGTTGTCGCAGGTAGAAGGTTAAGTCTCTGTTCAGCCGTTCTAAAGGCGATGCAGCCATCAACCCGCGTGCACCTACGCTCCTGTTACTTTCATTCATTACCCGTATACCAATTTCTTCAATAACCGTTCGGGTCATATTTGCAAACGCAATTAATCCATCCGATTTAGCAGCATCTGCAGACCATTCATCAAAATTCTTTCCGGCCTGCTTTATCCATAAGTCACCTGTTGTAATGTCAGTTATCATGGAGGCCAAGCGGGTTTTTTGCATAGGGTCTTCCGTTCTGTCCATGGAGCGCAAATAATTCAGCGTGTACTTTACTATAGCCTCTGCACCCCCCAGCTGCACTGCCGCAAAACGGATAGCACCACCATTAAAGTGAGGCTGACCAAAATAGTCGCCGGGTTCTCCTAACAATTCATTTTCGGTTACCTGGTAACCCGAAAAATCGGTAGTAAAACTACCTGAGGCCTTCATGCCTAACGTTTGCCAAGTATTACGATCTATTCGTTCATCCGCAATATTTCTCATATCTACTATGATCATTTGCCAGCCGTTACGGTGAGCAGAGCTAATGTTGCCTGTAATTAGCGCATGAGTTACAATGGCGGCTCCCGAACAAAATGTTTTCGCACCCTTGAGTACCAGATTATGTTCATCACTTTCGTAAACTATCCCATTCTGATTCTGCGTGTTCCAAACGCCAAACAATGCATTGTCACGAGTCACAGCATCGTACCATTGTTTTTTTTGTTCAGGGGTGGCGTATAAGTGAACAAGGTAAAGTGCATTAATATGCCCTTCGTAAATTCTTCCTACTGATAGATTTGCCGCACCAACTCGTTTTAGCAAATCCAATAACGCAGCTGAGTTTGGACGGTTAAAGTCCAGTTCCTGCCCGGGTAGCACAACTTTCAACGCTCCGCATTCGGCAAGCCACTTAAATTCTTCGATGGGCGCGAGCTGACTATCGTCTATCAGTGATGCATGGTCAGCTATTAGCTGAAGGCAGTCCTTTAGCTCTTGAGAGTCTGTGAAACTAGACTTAGATAGTTTAATATTAGGTATCATCACTGGTTGTTAGCTGGCTATTTTCGTTTTGTTTTCTACAAGAATTTCAAATAATTCTTCATATTGTGTAAGCATAGTTTCTATGCTCAAATTTGATTCGGCATACTGTCTTATCTTTTTACGATCAAGTTTCGCTGCCTGATGTATAGCTTCCGACAGACCAGTCAAATCACCAGGATTCACTAAAAACCCGCATTCATCGCCAAGCACTTCGGGCAATGCGCCAGCATTAATGCCAGCCACTGGAGTGCCGCAGGCTAAGGCCTCGGCTACCACCAAACCAAACGGTTCCTGCCATACCGGAGTAATCAGGCATACCTTAGCTTCGCCAATTAACTTGTTAATGTCTTTATGATTTAGTAAACCCAGCATTTCTATGTTTTCATCCAGTAAAGGCTGAATCTTATCTTTGTAATACCGCTGGTCTGCAATGCCTCCGGCCACTTTAAGTGTTAAGCCGGCAAGCTTTGCCGCTTTAATAGCTATATCTAACCCTTTATCCGGGTGTATTCTGCCAAACCAAACGGCGTAGTTACCTTGGCGACCAGTTTCGTAGTAGTCCCATTTTTCTACCTCGATACCATTTAAGATGACAGGGCAGTTCTCAATACATTCCCCCCAGTTATCGGCATTGCATTTAGAAACTGTAACATAATTTAGTGCTCCTTTTTTTTCTGCTGCGGTAATTGCATTCTTCAACTCGTAAAAAGGCGGCGTATGTAGCACCGTTACGAGTGGCGTAGTAATTAAATTAGCCATGGTTATAGGCACATAATGCAGGCAATTATTGAAAATAATATCAAGCCCGATCATATCGATATCTGTCATTAACTGATAGTAAGCATGATGCTCGGCAATATATTCCGAACTCATATCTGGCCGTTTGTGCCTTACACCTGATTGCTGCTCATAACTGCTATCATCTAAAATGGAGTACAATTTTCCGGAAGCTTCGGAAGACGAACTGGCAAATAAAATAACTTCATGACCTCGTTCAGTCAGCTTTTGTGCAACTTGGTAGGTAAAAGCTTCTAAACCGCCGGCAAAAGGCGCTTTTATAGGGTGTTTAAGATGGGCGATAATGCCTATTTTCATATCGGATTAGCAAACGCTTTGCGAAGTTGCAAGGCAGTTAATGCCGAACAAACGTATTTAACTACTTGTTTGATGTAAAATTAGTATAGTTAATCACGTCAAAGTGAAAGCGAAATACAGACGGTAAGTTAATGTTAGGCAGGGAGATCTTATAGCACGGCCAAATTTTACCTGGCTTAACAAGAAGCATAAGACATAGAAGCGCTATACTCTGGAAAAAGTGTTAGCACCTTGCCCGGCCAGCAGGCGTGCAAAAGACATTGCAGAATTAACTATTAGCAGCTAACAGCGGACTGTTGTATTGCCACCTCTGTTTTAATGGCTAAGCAATTATCGTATTACACATGTAACGTTTCCCCCTTTAATAATCGAAAGATCATTTACGAGATCACCAACATCATCGCTACAAATACACTCTGCTTTGCCGCCATTCACCGAGATAATATTTTTTTAAATTAGCCTACAAGGGAAGTCCGTTAACGCTTACATCAACATGCATTACTATAGGTAATTACTCTATTCGTTTTAGTTGAGACATAGGTAAAAAACCTACCGTTTCTTTACCGGTCTTGTTGATAAAATAAACATACAACCAGTTCTTTTTACTCGCGGCAATCCTGTCCATATCCAGTGTAACCTTATCTCCTTTCAGCACATAAGTTTTACGCTTTTTGCTGGTATCAGGCGTTTTGTAAAAGTATACTTTAGGCGTGGTTACCACATAATCGCCGGCCACGCCGTCGGTTATTTTAGTGTAAAGGCCGTTAAATGCGTCTGTTAGGTGGTCAGTACCGCAATTGGCGAAAGATGCTTTAACTTTATCCTGAAATACACTAAGAGTTACCTTGCATCCGGGTTCGTTTTCATCGCTATGCAGCACAGCCGTATTATTTTTCAATACACCGGCACCATTGTAATAACCGGTTTGTGCGTTGGTAGAATTCCACCACGCAAATATTTGTGCTTTTACCTGGTTTCCTGATCTTTGAAATGAAATGGCGCAGTATGCTCCGTCATAAGCTTTTTTTTCAAAAGTTCCGTTTTGAGCAAAAGCAGTTATACTTGAAGCTATTGCAAACGCTGACAAAATGAGCGTCTTTTTAAGTTGATTTTTGAAAACCGCAATGTTTGTTGTCATAAAGGCGTAGTAGTTTTTTTCATTGAAATAAAAGTATTGATTGCTTACTTTGACTTGATAAAATCACTCAGGTAGCTACATTCATTTACAGCTTTTTGATAAAATGCTGTTGATTTGTATTGCTTCATCTCTTTAAAGTAGCTGTTTTGCCTAAGCTGTTTGGTGTATAGTTTTTCGAGTTTATCATAAGTTTCATAGTTATCCCCATAAGATGGGGCTTCATGTTCCTTCTGCTCACACTTAGCCGCCATAAAGGTACATTTGGCTTTGATTTCCGGGTCTTCACTTAGCTCAAAGGCTTTTAAGTAATACTGTTTAGCTTTTGAGGCTTTAATATAATCTCCGTCATAATAATAAAGCAGCTTTCGGCCAACGTCGGTAGCCGACCAAGTGTAGGCGATAAGCCCCCAAGAATTGCCATAAGTAGAAGTGTTATATAAGCCATTAGCCATTTGATAATAAGCCGCAGCATTTTGTGGTTGTGTTTGAGTTTGGCGCCACAATTCTGCCATCTTTTGGGCAAACGTTAGTTTTGTATACCGTTTGCCAGCAAAGTTTTTGGGATAATCATTAATATCCACAACAAAAGGATCGCCCTGGTTACTTTCGCCGTCACTGTAATAATCCTGCCCATTGTATGCCTTATTAATGAGTTTCTTGTTTTTGATTTGCTGAAACGCAGTTACGGCTTCGGGGTATTGATGCTCACGCAGCTCAATTGTTCCTAACAGTTCATACAAGTTATCGGTATTCACCCGGTTTAGTTCCTTACTTAAAAACGCCAGGAATTGGTTTGCTGGGCGATTAGTTTTCCAGTCAATTAATTGTTTAAGCTGAGGTGAGTGTACAAAGTTGAACCAAAAATCAGGCATATCCTGGTTTATATACAAATTGTTGGCCGCCATACCATTACGACCGCTATTCAGCATAGCTAGGGCTGCCCTGGCGGTATCACCCTGGCGCAGGTAGGCTGGCGCCAATACATAGGTATAAAAATTGCGCTGGGTTATTGCAAATTGGTTATTGTTATCTGGTGTATAAGGGTATACATCTGTTCTAGGTTTACCACCTGCTATTACTTTAGCATTAAGCCATTGTAACGATGGTAGCAGTGAAGCCTCATCAACCCCTTTAAGTTGTTTAATGCGTTGAGCCAATAACAGTAAGTTTACAATTTGCTTTTGATCGCCGAGTTTTGCGCTAAGATTTTTCCCATCCAATTTCTTGAGTGCAGCAATACCATCGTCTGGCTTATTCTGCATGAAACATAGGTAAGCATTAGCTAATGTTCCTATTTGCGGTTCCTTGTACCTGGCGTCGCTTGTAAGTTTTGTACAAAAGCTTCGTAGCTTTTCAATATGCGAATCATATTTGCTTTTCAAACTGTCGGGCAGGGCAACAAAAAAGCTACCTTGTGGTAATTGTTGGGATTGGGGTGTTCCATTTGACCGGTGCGTGAAAAACCACACCATGCAAATAGTGCCCGACAGGGCTAACAGGCCACCGGCTATCTTAATAGCCGGCTTGCCAGACTGCCCTTTAAAACCCACAAGAAACACTACCGCACCAGCAACGAAAACCACCAGCCCAATCCATATCAGCCATTTTTTGTCATTGGTAGGCTGCGGTCTTTCAGACTTAGCTAAATGCCCATTACTATAAAACTGATCGGTATTATTGTTGAGCGCCGGTGTAAGATAATATTCCTCTAGTTTATTAATTTCTCTTACCAGTAGCACACCCACCAGCGCTGATGAAGGTGCATTGTTGTAAACCTCTTCTAGGTTGTCAAGTCCAATTTCAGGATTTGCAAAACCTTGTATGGCATAAAGGTTAGCCTTTTCTTCAGGTGTGTGCGCAAGTTTTATAACCTCATTAAATGGCGCATTAATGTAATGATAATTGCGATAGGCCTGTAAGCGGCGCTCGGGGTAATTGGCAAACACTTTCGAAAACAAGTAAGCAGCCTGAACAGTATCTCCCAGGCGGCGATCTTCCCCAGCTTTTAATGCCAAAGCCCAGCCTTTGATATGGCTGGACGATGTAGTTTTTGCAATATGTTGTTCGTAGATATTTTTAGCCTCGGCAAAGTTGCCCGCGTAATGGTTTAGTTTCTGCGCCTGATAGAAGTATCGTAACTTTAAAAAACTGTCGTTCTCTGCCATTGCAGCTTGTACGGCTTCATTGGCAGTATTTTTTAGCCCTGCTGTATCCAGCGGTGCAGGTTCCCAATAATTGTAATTTGATTGCCCCAAAAGTTCTGCCTGTATGGCAAACTGGTAATACTTTCTGGCTGCATCATGTACAGGATCTTTCAAACTCCACAAAAAACTGCTCCTTACCAAACTATCTGCCACTGGTAGATCTTGTTCAAAAAAGTGATAAGCCCCTTCTTTTCCTGCGGAGTCCAGGTGGTACATAATCTTTTCTACATCAGTAGTTTTTACCTTACCGCCTAAATATTGTGCCCATTCGGACGAATTAATAGCAGCTTCGCTTGCCGGTTCTTCATTGCCATAAGTAAACTGATAATCGGTGAAGTAAAAAGCGCCGAAATCTTTCTTGCCCTGAATGTCAGGGTGAAAAAACGAAGTGTAATAGTCGTAAGGGTCGGGCTCATCCGAACATGCCACAATGATGGCCACACTAACTAGGCATAAGCCGGTAATGCTAACGAAATACAGCAGTAGTTTTTTCCAGGTCTTCATAAGTGTAGTGTTTAAGTGTAGGTTCGTCTAAATGAAAGTAAATGATATTTACGGTATCTGAGGATATATATTTCTGAATATAGTTAGCAGCAGACAGCAGCTGGCCGGCAGACAGCTGTTCCCATCTAACCTCATCGCCACGCAATAACCCGTAGCGAGGAAGGTGCTTTTGCAATGTGTACAGGTTACCGCCATTTGCTTTAAATATTTGGTGATCGCTAAAGTCTTCCTGATGCAACCTTTTGGAAATACCAGCATACTGTTTTTGCCGGAAAACCACAGCCCAACTAAAAATAGGCAACCCAACATCTACCGGCATTGGATAATTACTTAGGTTTTTACCCACGTATTTCTCCAGTTCACTTTGCTCCAGTACAGAATTTTGATTCCCGTATTTGCGTAGGTTACCCATATTGTAACACATAAGCATTACTTTATTGACCGGTGGTATGCCACTGCTTTTTTGGTTCTTGAGTTGATGCAGACGTAGGGTGGCCGATATTCGCTTATTTTTAAGACTAATATTGGTTTTAATGCAATTAAGCAGGTAGAAATAGTTATCGCGGGTGGTTTGTGTCCAGTCGCAATCAAGCTGTAACTCCTTGTAAGATGCTCTGCCTGATGGTCTGATCCGACCATTAACATAATATACAATTTTACCGGCCAAGCCTTTTATTTGCTGGTGTGTTTGATGTTTGAGTACATCATTAACAATAAAAACGACAGGAACAAGTTCTACCGAATCGGGAAGTGTTCCATTGAAGATAACCGGCGATACAGGTACAGCACCGTTGTCGCCGTTATTCACATCCATAATGCGAATATATAGCTTTTTACAGTGTAGGGTGTCAAAATACCGTTTTTCGGTAGCATTGGTTTCATAAACTGTTTTCCAGTAGTAAAACGAGGTATTAACCACCCGGCTCTTGTGGCAGGATGCTAGTCCAAGCAAAATCATGAACGCTGTTAAATACGCAGGCACTTTAAGCATCCTTATACAATAAGCCGCCGAATATAATCATGCTATATTTATTATTTAGTGGAATTAATGCCGCAGATGAGCGCATGTTTAATATAATCGTATAAATAAACCGACTTGAACCCATCTAAATTCAAATGCTGTTTCATAAAACCTTAAAATTATAAAGCCGCTAACATGATGCCATGACTGTTATGAGCGAACATGCTGATGGCTAACCATCTCGATATGCTCTATGCCATCTTCATCATAAGGATCGCCTTCTGCGACGAACCCTAATGATTCATAAAATGCAGTGGCATACGTTTGCGCGCCGATACGGATAGTTTTGGTGCTGAACAGATCCAGGCAATTTTGCATAGCCAGCTCCATCACTTTTCTGCCTATCCCCTTACCTCGGAATGCAGGCGAAGTAACCACCCGCCCAATTGACACTTCTACATACGACAAACCCGCCGGAACCAACCTGCAGTAGGCCGCCAGTTGGCCTTCGCAAAACAGCAACAGGTGGTAGCATTGCTGGTCTTTGTTATCCTGATCCAGGAAGATGCAATTTTGTGCCACCACGAAGACCTCACTCCGTAGCCGTAACAGTTCGTAAAGTTCGTTCGTGTTCAATTCCCCGAATGCCTTAACCTTGTGAATATAGTCCATATAATGGCTGTAAAGATAAGGTTTAACGTCAGCTATACCGGAATTTCAAGCATTAAAGGAATTGCCGTTTATATTAAAATGTGTCAGGCATGGCAAAACGTTTACAATCATCACATTGAACGCTGTACCTCAATACGTTAGACAATCCTGTTTTATTCCTGAACATTTTTTGATAGCTTCGTTCCCTTTTTGCTTCAACTGCCATGAGTAAGTACCTGTACGGAATAGATTTTGGAACCACAAATTCCGCTTTAGCCATATATAACGAGGAAACTCAAATGATTTCCCATACGCTGATCATTCCTTCGCTCATTTATTTTTTTGCTGACCGAAACGCAGGCTATGTCGTAGGCGATGAAGCCATTGCCGCTTACCTGGCCGACGGGATGAAAGGCCGTTTCATCAAGTCTGTCAAACAGATTTTGTCCCGAAGCAGCTTTATTGAAACCCGTATTCAGGGCAAGCGGTACAACGCGTCCGACCTGGTGGCAATCATCCTGACCGAGCTGAAGCAACGGGCTGATCACTTGATACAAGAGAACTGCCGGAAAGCAGTGATCGGCAGGCCTGTATTTTTCGATGATGATGACACCCAAAAAGACACGCTGGCTCAAAACCGGCTGAACAAAGCCGCGGAACAGGCCGGCTTTACCGAGGTGCGCTATCAGTATGAACCCATAGGCGCAGCTTTTGCTTACGAAAGAACACTGATGCAAAAGGAAAACGTGCTGGTAGCCGACCTGGGTGGCGGCACCACCGATTTTACTTACCTGGTACTTGACCCAGCCATGGCTGGCAATAAAGACCGCAAAAAAGACATGATAGCAACGGGCGGCGTCTACGTTGGTGGTGACAGTTTGGATGCCGCTTTTATGTGGGAAAAAGGGACGCCTTACTTTGGCAAACATACCCAATACCAGGCAGCTCCAGGCAAGTATTTGACCGTACCCAAGTCGTTATTTGCCAATATCTGCTCCTGGGAGCAGATGAATTTCTTCAACAGCCTGCGCATTCAAAAAGACATGGAGAACTATTACCATTATTCGGGCAAGGACAGAAAGTTTAAAAACCTGATTACCCTGTTGGAAAACAACCTGGGCTATTCGGTCTTCCAGGCTATTGAGCAAACCAAAATTACGCTATCCGCTGATGACATTGCGCTATTCAGCTATCACCAGATGGAAATTGATATGGAAGAACAGGTGACCTTGGATGAATATGAGCAGGTTATTGCTAAAGAAGTTGACCGGATCGCGGTGGCACTGGATGCATTTATGAACAATCATGGTATTGAACCGCGGGATGTGGATACACTTTTCCTCACTGGCGGCACCTCCCAGGTGTGCCTTATTCAAAAACTATTCAGCAAGAAAATGCCTCACGTGAACCTCCGGTCGGGAGATAATTTTCAAAGTGTAGCTAAAGGCCTCGCTTATAGCGGCTATTTGTTCGGGTAAATAAGGTATAAAGCCAAAGGTTGATTCAATTATTGCGCTTGTATGAGTAAGTTTTACTAAATCAAGTGAAGGTAAATACTGCTACTGAAAGATGGTTGCTTCTACCCGGGTCTTCACTTTATAGGGAGTAAAGCCCCGTTCCATCTGCATAATCTCAAACTCACGGATATCTTCATTAGGCGTAAGTATGGTGCAGGGCTTATGCTCGAACCCATCATTTACGCCTGCATCCAAGAAGTCATAATTTTTTAATTTCTTCGAGGCTTTTAAGTTCGATGAACTCACCCCCTCCCTGTAACCCGCTGTTTGTTGCATTAACAGATACTTTTAATTTTGCTCCTGATTTATTGTGCTGTAAGCCTACCTATTATTTAAGCGTCGTCATAATTACCTTGCGGTACCTATCTCCAGAACTTTACATCGAGAAGATACATAACATGCTATTTTATGAACCTAACGTAATACATAGCATTCAATCCATTACAATTTTTGTTGTTCAGAGTCAATCAAATTGCGTATATTCTCGTCTTTAAAGTTCTTTAATAATATTTTAATGAGCCTGTTGGTCGGGCTGGACGGATACTTTTGCATAAACTGGTTAAACTCTTCTATATTCTCAGGGTTTATGTATGCCTTTTCAGAATTTTGAAATTCAATAGTCGAGGTATTATCCAACCCGAACAAATAATCGCTTTGATAAGATTGATATTGCTGTTTTATTTTATCGATGAGTTTGCTTGAAGGATATTGTGCCAACAGTTTTTCCCAAACAATAACCCTCTCCCCGATTTCTTTGAAAGAGATAAGCAGCCCTGCGTCAGCACTGTAGGGCACTTTATCTTCTTCCTTTTTAATTGCTAAATAAGCTTTATAGTCATCTGAAACATAGTTTTTAAAAATATTATCGTAAAAGTCGCTTTTGGTTTTTATTTCAACTATACCTTCTCCAATTTCATCATACTCTAAATCGTATTTTGCCAATAAGTTGCCTAACTTCTTCACTCTTGTTTGGTTTACAGCATCTTCATTATAGAATTTATCCAGTAGATTAAGTTCAGATAACATGACTTTCGCAACCAGCGCCTCATTTGTTTTCAAATAACTGTCATACAAGTCATTAGCTTCAGTTTTTGATAAAGTTGGCAACTTTGCCTCAATATCATCTTTATGCCTTCGAATCAGAGACAATAGCTGTTCTGTGGTCATGACATCATTTCGCCCAGCCATGATGTCTACTTTGGCCGACTTACTGCTATCAGGATTTGGAGAAACAACTTCTGTACTGTCTGTCTTAACTATGGTTTGATTGGATGTACCTGCCCCTTCATGACAAGATGTGATGATTAGGGCGAAAGAAAGGCAACAGTATAGTTTTTGTTTCATAGCGTAATGTGTTGACGGATTAGAGATACCTTTCATCTGTTTACAGAAATTGACTATTCATAAAACAAACGGAAGCTTAAAAGTTTAATTAATGTGATTTAGGTTTAAATCCAGCACACATTTTTCCAGTATCTATAGCATTTCAAAGTTTATATTATCTAAGTGTTGTGATCTAGGGCACGTCTTTCAACTGTTTACTTACAACAACTCGGTGCGGAGTTGTTGTGCTGGCTTAGTCTTTCCACCAAAAAGGGTTTTGTGAAGACTTATCATGATCTAACCAATTACTAAACCACTGCAAAAATGTCATGGCTGGTTTGGAGGGCGAGATACCAACATCAGTTATTTGCCAAACAAACCCTCGCTGTTCCCCCCGACACTATAAGTGTCCAATCTATTTTGCAACCGTCTGTGCCTAAGTATATGTTGCCGTCCAATATTCTGTCTTGTAATTCTACGTTTATAACCTCATCGTCTTCCCATATCCACTGTTTGGAAAACGGAAACGGGATTTTGATGTTTTCAAAAGTCAGCCATGCACTTCTTTGCTTGTTTAACCACCAACTTTCGCCTGTCATTAAATGTTTTATACCATACTCGGGCGGCCCATCGCCACCATTACCAATGTGTTGAATAAAGAGTTTGTAGTCAACGAGCCATACCTGCAACAATACTGTTATAGTCACGATGCTCTAACCCAAATTCCCTATTTTCCTCAAGCACTAACGCTTTAAACCCTATTTCATTTTTATATCATCAGCAGCTACTAATTCATTTTTTTATTATGATAAATTACAAGAATACATTTTAGCGTAGCTACACCATAAGGCCGGGCTTCTGCAAAAGGTTTCCATTAACATTCACCCCGTAAGTCTTCATAAGCTTTACTTGCGATCTCAGGGAATTTTCCGTTGAGCTTTTCGGCGGTAAAGTCAGCGGCGTTTAGCATATTTATACCAATACGTGGCTTTTTCTGAGATCGCTTTTAATACTCAATGTCCTGTAACTGCATTTAATTAAGTCTGAATTGGCGGTATATTATTATAAGATGCTGATCTGAGTAAAGTTTGAATTTAATGGCCACGGACCAATTAAAGCCAATTTAAAGGATTTGCCTATTAATTACTTGATAAATGATGTTTTTTGTACGTAACGTTAATTCATTGATAACTGATTATAGCGGCTTAAGGCCTAATAAATCTGGCCACCCTCAAACATAAACGTTGTTGAACGCTTGTTCAATTGGAGCCTTAAGGCTCCAATTGATCCATTACCCTTTCTCCTGGCTAAAGAACGGACCATTACCCAAATGCCCTTAAAAATTATATAATGACAACCATTCAAAATGTTAGCCCTTTAGGTGCGGAAAAGCTATTCGGTATTTTAAAAACCGAATTCGGAACTTATATAGATGCTAAACTCGGTACCAACCTGGCCATCGAGTATGCCCATGTGTATGATGTGATCAATGTGTCTTTTCCTGAGATTATTGAAGGCAAGGTATTTACCTTAATCGTCAATGACGTCAGCATCGAACTGTCTAATAATGGTGATAATGCAGAGTACAATACAGACTTGCTGGAACAGCATTTAATTGAATTCCTAAATCAGCACTGTAATTAAGCTCAATAACGAACGAATAAAACCAAGCACTATGGAAAAGAAACCGGATCAGTCGGTAGTCGAACACATCAGACAACTGACAGAAAAAGAAGAAGAATTATATGGCAAGGAAGACCTTACAGACGAAGATGTCAAACACCTGCACACTGTAAAATCTAAGCTGGACCAGTATTGGGACCTCCTCCGCCAGCGCAGGGCATTTCGCGATGCCGGCGAAGACCCGAACCGGGCAAAGATGCGTTCGAATGAAACGATCGACAATTATAAGGAATAATTGTTTTTAAATCGTAGTCGAAGTTAGCCTTATCAGTTAATCAATTAACTAACACAAGGCTAAATCCTAACGGGCTATACTTAGAAATTGATTCAAATGATGAGCAGAATGGTATTGGGTTATCCCTGGTAAGTTTACATGACCATTCCTAATGAAACTTTATATTTTATTTCTTTTAGATTTTAAGTTCAAATGCCATACTAATTCTGAGTTAAAACAAATTACTAATTTTTTTATTTAAAATTTGTTCGTTAAAATCACATAAGCCATGAAATATACCTTTTGCTTAGTTGTCCTGTCTTTTTTCGCGTTCAATACGTTCGCCCAAAAGATAATTGTACCAGGAAGCGCAGACATTAATACCTCATTTTTGAAAACAGGTACATCCTTGTATACAATTTACTATGTAAAAGGTACCATTTGGACAAAAAAAGGGTCTTTCACTAACGATGTCAGCATCTCTGGAAATAAACTCCGGCTGGTATCCGAATATAAGGATCAGAATGGCAAATGGTACCGAAAAAGGACATCGTTGGCCAACGTTACTACACTAGCACCAATCAGTTACAAACTTGAAGGAACCAAAAGCAATTTAGAACTCAACTTTGGAAATAACATTACAGGTAGATATTACGACCTGGGCACAAAAAAGGAAGTCCCCGTAACTTTGCAGGCCAAGGATAAATACGTCGACTATTCAATTGCAGATCATCTAATAACTACTCTGCCGCTTAAAACAGGCTATAAGGCCACCTTCCCAGAGTTTTATTACGACAGCAAGACGGAAAAGCTAATTACCAACTACATCATCAAAGAAGTGAAAAGTTATGTATACCGTTCACCTAAAACTGGCGACCATGAGAGTTGGCTAGTGAATGTACTCGAAGAAAGCACCGGAGCTCTTTATTACTATGTGGTAGATAAAGCCCAACACCGCCTGTGGCAAAGAGAAATGTCAGTTGCCGGCGGTACTTGGGAGATATGTGTGGACGAAGAACTTGATTATCAGCCAATCAAAAACAAATTCAACAAGGAAGAGGCGTTGGCAAAACTGGAAAAGGGAACTAGTGTAATCATTGGTACAAGTTATGCAAGGGATCACGCGCGCGGAGGGATTGCCCTATTGAATCTCAATAAAGCACAATTTGCACCCAAGGGAACCATAGTTACCATCATTCCTAATTCGCCTTATATAGAGGAATGGAAAGAAGTAAACAAAAAGATAAGAAAAGGCAAAAAGCTGATCGAAGTTCCAATAGATCCCAATGTTCAGGCCTGCATAAAAACAACAAAAGTGTATGATGATAAAGGCCATTTCGAATTTACTAACCTAATGCCTGGAGAATATCTGTTGAGCACCTCATTTGGTTACACACATAATTATGCTTACAGCTATCAGTCTGGCACCTCCTATCTGATGCATCCCAGTGGTGCTGTTCTTTCGTCCAATGCAGTTTACAGTACCGCAAGCGGCTCAACTGGTGTTAAAGCAGACATTGAAACGGCAGTCACCATCAAGGAAAATGGAGAACAAGTAAAAGTGAACCTAAAAGATGTAAGATAATAAAAGCTGGTTAGCAAAAGGGAAACGAAAAACAGTTCAAGGGATTAGGTACACGACTATACTTGGAAATTAGACCGCGGCATAGGTAGCGACTGCGTATTTGCCTGGAATTAACATGATGCGGCTGACTGTTTAGATGCTACTACAATTATGTGGTGAGGAAACAAGGCTTATCATTGGTTAGATTTAACCAAAAAAATAGAATTCTTAAAAATGCCGATCGAAGAGATGAGGCCAGTTTAGCTGCGCAGCTTATGTGTCAGATTAGCAAATATTTATAAAATAAAAAGCCAGAGTTATTTTGCTTATAGTATGACTTTGCAAAAAAAACTCATGAGCGAAGCAAGCAGGGAAGATTTTTATCTGAAAATATTTTAATCGATTGCCTTCTGATATTTTACTTGTTACATTTGGGACAACAGCATTGTGCTGTTTAACCAATTACCAACCGTCATCATGGCACACATTAAACTTACTAACGAGGAGTTACCGGGTATTATTGGCCTGCTTAACCACCGGCCCGAAACTGCAAAACCATTGCTAGATTTGGCTGAAACATTATTACGGGGTACGTCTACCCTCACCAGCGGCGAAAGGGAGATCATTGCAGCATCAGTATCTTATTGGAACGATTGCCACTTTTGCCATACCTCGCACGCGGCCGCTGCTGCTGCACACTTAAATTTAGGACTCCCTTTAATTGACGACATTAAAGCCGGTTTACCTGAAACGCCAATTAGCGCTAAAATGCGTGCATTGCTCAACATTGCTCACCAGGTACAGCGTGGCGGTAAAAACGTAAGCCTTGAAGATGTTGACGCTGCGCGTAATCAGGGTGCAACCGATGATGAGATCCACGATACCGTGCTCATAGCGGCTGCATTTTGTATGTACAACCGCTATGTAGACGGATTAGGCACCTGGGCGCCTCAGGCAAACGAAGATTATATAGAAATGGGCGAACGCATGGCCCACGTTGGTTATGGCAAATTTTAAAGTTCTTTTTATTTCAACCTAAACACCGATTGCAACCTGATATCATCAGAAGCGCTGCCTATCATCAATTTGAACTGGCCCGGCTCGGATACCCATTGCAGGTTGCGGTTATAAAATGACAGCATCTCATTTGTAATCGCAAACTTCACTATTTTGGATTCGCCGGGCTTTAGTGCAATTTTTTGGAAGGCTTTGAGCTCTTTTACGGGTCGGGCCAACGAAGCAACAGGATCTTGAAGGTATAGTTGAACCACTTCCTCCCCTGCATATTTGCCCGTATTGGTAAGTTCAAATTCTATGGATAAAACTTCATTTTTGTTTATTAAATCCTTATTTAACTTCAAATTCTCGTAAGAAAATGTAGTGTAGCTTAATCCGTAACCAAATGTATAGCGGGGGGTGTTCGGCATGTCGATGTAAGCCGATTTGTACTTGATGTCATTCAAATTTTTTATGGGCCTGCCGGTACTGTAGCTTGCATAGCTCAAAGGTATTTGCCCAACCGAACGCGGAAAGGTAGACGGCAATTTACCTGACGGATTGTAGTCGCCAAACAAAACATTGGCTATGGCGTTGCCCCCTTCGGCACCCAGCCACCAGGCATAAACTATGGACTGTGCCTTGTCCGAAATCGTATCGAAAATTAACGGACGACCTGCCATAAGTACCACTACGATAGGTTTGCCAGTAGCACTAATAGCCTTAAACAGTTCCTCCTGCCTGCCGGGCAGATGAATATCGGTACGGGATTTTGATTCGCCGCTCATATCCCAGCTTTCGCCCAGAACCATAATCACGACATCAGCTTTTTGGGCGGTGGCTACAGCCTCATCAAAGTTGTTCTGATCTTTCCCCATAATATCAGTCCCTTGGGCATAGATCAATTTCGTGTTTCTATCTAATTTATTTCGAATGCCTTCATATAGGCTGGTAACCAGCGTGGTATCTGATTGTCGAATCCAACTTCCCTCCAGATCACGTTTAGCTTTAACAAGGGGGCCTATAATGGCTATAGTTTTGGTGGTCTTAGACAACGGCAATAAACTTAGTTCGTTTTTGAGCAAGACGATGGATTTCTGTGCTACATCGCGTGCTATCAGCTTATTCTCCGGGTCGTTTAAAACCTGTTGCTCGCGTGTTTCATTGCAAAAGCGGTACGGATCATCGAACAAGCCGAGCTCAAATTTCTTATACAGAATGCGTTTTACAGCATCGTTTACCAACTTAATGTCTACCTTTTTACTTTTTACCAATTGAGCCAAGCTGGTAATATAAGCATGGCTTTCCATATCCATATCGCTACCTGCGGTGATGGCTTTTAAAGAGGCATCGGTATTGTTGGCTGCATAACCCCAGGCTACCATTTCGCCAATGGAACCCCAATCGCTCACCACAAAGCCTTTATAGCCCCATTTGTCTTTTAAAATATCGCGCTGTAAATAACTGTTACCAGTTGCAGGGATACCATTAAGTGTGTTAAACGAGTTCATGAACGTGGCCACCCCGGCATCTACCGCGGCTTTAAATGGCGGCAGATATGTTTCCCACAGCATGTTATCGCTCATATCCACAGCGTTATAATCGCGGCCACCTAAAGCAGCCCCGTAGGCGGCAAAGTGTTTGGCACAGGCCATTACGGCATCGGTACCGCCCAGCTTTTCACCCTGAAAACCTTTTACCCGCGCTTTAGCAATTAACGACCCCAGGTAAGTATCTTCCCCTGCTCCTTCCATTACCCGTCCCCAGCGCGGGTCGCGGCCAACATCAACCATGGGTGCAAACGTCCAGTGTATGCCTGCGGCTGCGGCTTCTTTCGCCGCTATATGGGCAGATGAACGTATGGCATCTAAATCCCAGGATGCCGCCTCTGCCAATGGGATGGGAAATATGGTTTTATAACCATGAATAACATCTAAGCTAAACAGCAGCGGAATTTTCAGGCGCGACTGCATGGCCACCGCCTGTATCTCGCGCGTAGCTTTAACCCCTTTTACATTCAGCATAGAACCTACCAGTCCGTGCTTAATGTCATTCAATTGGTTGGTTTTGCGCTCGCTTAAAGGTCCGGTAACTTCCTTACCTGAGTATTGATTGAGCTGACCTACCTTCTCTTCCAGCGTCATTAAATTCAGCACACTGTCTACCCTTTGGTTAATCGTCTTTTTTTGTGCCTTTACGCCAAAGAACGGCAGCATCAAAGTACTTAACAGCAGTGCTCTTACTTTATATCTTAACATCGTATTTTACAATAATTTGTTCCGGCTACTTAACGCCATCAAGTATGCCCTGGTACGCCGGCTTACGGTTATAATTACTATCAAACGGCAGTGGCCAGTCAGGGCGGTTATAGTTACCGGTTATCCAGGTGTCGGCATCACTCACGTTCCAGGTAGTAATGCCAAATTGCTGTGCTTTAGGGATGGCATTGTAGGCCTTAACTATAAACAGGTACTTTTGTGCCTGTGTTTCGGCCAGCGCCGTAGTAAGTGTTAGGTTTTGATTATTATCGGGGTTCAGCGCAACATCCAACTCCGATATATGCACCTTTAAGCCGGTTTGCGCGGCGGTGGTAATGGCGGCTGTCCAATTACTTTCGGTCATGTTGTAGCGCGTGTGCATTTGCATGCCTATGCCATTAATGGGGATGCCGCGGCTTTTCATATTATTAATCAGGTTTAATATGACTGTTCGCTTGGTAGCGCCATACTCATGGCCAAAATCGTTATAGAAAAGCTGTGCGTCGGGGTCTGCTTCATGGGCATACTGAAAACAACGGGCAATATAATCAGGCCCCAATTTTTGTACCCAGATGCTGTTACGCAGGGTACCGTCGTCTTCAAAGGCCTCGTTCACCACATCCCACGAGGCAACCTTACCTTTAAAATGAGTAACGATGGTTTGGATATGCGTTTTCAGCAAGTTTTCCCATGCGGCAGTATTACCTTGATAGTTTTTGATCCATGAAGGTAGCGATTTATACCAAACCAGGGTATGACCGTGTACGCGCTTGTTGTTCTGCCTGGCAAAGTCCACTAAATAATCGGCATCATCCCAATTGTAAGTGTTTTCCTGCGGATGAAGCGTAGCCGGTTTCATGGCATTTTCGGGCGTAAGGCTATTGTATTCTTTAATAACCAATGCCCGGTATGCCGTATTGTTTTTAAGCAGGTTTACGTTTACAGCGGCGCCGAATGGAAAAGGCAAACTGCCCTGCAATGTTACGCCCGCTGCCAATGGTTGTATAAATGGTGGAACGTACGTGGGATCGGTGGTTACGCCACGTTTTGAACATGCCGATACAATGGATACCGAAAGCATGGCGGCAAAAAATATCTTCTTCATAACTTGGTGATTCATGATTAGGAATTAAAAAAAACGTTTATCTACTTCTATAAATAGATAACTTATATAAACATAATAGTCTATTTATTAATAGTTTATATGTATCTACTTATACTTCTTTTCTAATTCATCGTAAAAGCTCTTAAGCACAAAAAATGCCTGTTTCTTTTTACCGGTTTCGGAAATAAGACCTTTACGGTTCCAGAAGGTTTGGTACACTGGGTGCTGGCGGCGTGGTGATCTGAAATCGGCCAGGATCCATGGAGTCATACCGCGCAGGGCGGTTATTTTACTCAGCATAGCTATCTGGTTTTTGTATAGCGCTTCCTGGTATTCTTCGCTCCAGCGGGTGTTAGCATCGGCATGATAGCCCGATAAGGCATCGCCGCCAAACTCGGTGATCACTACCGGTTTATTATACTTAATGTTGAAGTTATACTTGGTGATGCCAGATGGATCGCCACCCCAGTACCAGCCTGCATACTCGTTAAAGCTTACCAGATCCAGCTTCTCTCCCAACGGATCATCCACAATGGCCTCGTTACCCTTACGGTGAACTTCCAGTGCAGCAGCTACCAGCCGGGTATTATCTAAGCTGCGGGCTTTGCTTGCCAGGTTACCCATAAATTTCAGGCGTGGCTCGCTCACCGGTGTTTCGTTGCCTATAGACCATACAATGATACTGGCACGATTGATATCGCGAGTAATCAACCCTGTCAACTGATTTTCGGCATTCTGATAGGTAGCCGGGTTTTCCCAGGATATGGTCCAGTACACAGGTACTTCGGCCCAAACCATTAGTCCCATTTCATCGGCCAAACGCAGCATTTCCTCGTTATGCTGGTAGTGAGCCAATCTCACATAATTACAGTTCATCTCCTTTGCCCAGGTAAGCAGCATTTTAAGATCGCCGGTTGAACGGTTGCGGCCCTTCAGCAGCGGGTTTTCGTCATGAATGGATATTCCCCTTAAAAATACAGATTTACCATTGAGCATAATATCGGTCCCTTTTACCTGTATGGTGCGGAAACCAATTTTATCCGAAACATTATCAGTACCGGCAGCAACATTTACACTATACAATTTAGGGTTTTCGGGCGACCAGTAACTTATCTTTCTCACCGGGATATTAATTACCGCACGGCCTGTGGCATCTGTCTTTACCGTAGTTTTAATACCAGCTTCGGGAATATTCAAAGTAACATCCTGAGAAAGATCGTTGCCGTTTAACTGCACGTAGCCTTCTATGTGCGCGGCATCATTCTTAGCCAGTTGCACCTTATAATCGGCTATATAAGTATCTGGGACTTCGGCTATGAATACGTCTCGGGTTATGCCACCGTAGTTCCACCAGTCGGTATTAATGGTGGGTATTTCGTCTTGGTGGCGGGTGTTGTCGGCCTTTACTACAATGAAGTTCTCGCCTGCTTTTAGCTTTCCGGTAACCTCAAATTGAAACGAGTTGAAGCCACCTTTGTGCATACCCAGCTTCTTACCGTTTAAGTACACATGAGCTTCATAATTAACTGCAGCAAAGTAAAGTATATAACGCTTCCCTGGTTTAACCGCTGCGTTAAACTTGCGGCGGTACCAAACTGTACCTTCATACATTTCCAGCTTTTCTACCTGTGAGTTCCAATCGCCAGGAACATTGAGTGTAGGCGAATAATCAAAATCGTACTCGATCAGTTCGCCCTTGTCTTTCGGCTTTTTATCGTCATAAAAACCTCCTGTGCCCGATGTGGTTGCATCAAAAGCTTCGTGCCGGTAATCGTAGTAGCCGTTTTCGTAAGGGTCTACAATGTAATTCCAGCGGCCGTTAAGGCTTAGCACATTGCGGGCCTGAATGTTTTGAATAAGCGGTGCTTGCTGTGCAATACTGCTTTTCATGGTTACTAATAGTAATGCAATTAGTAAGTAGTGTAATTTGCGCATATGGTGTATTGTGGTAGTTCTTGTTGTTTGGGCAGGTTATGTTTTGAGTCTAATTAATAACCCGGGTTTTGCTTTAGGGCAGGTGCACGGTTCAACTCGGTTTGAGAAATCGGATACAGGTAGTTTTTATCGGTGAATACCCGGTTTTGCACCTGGAAACGCTCATAATTAAATGTTCCGGCGGCGTTGGGGGTAATGCGCATACCAGTAACGGGCACATTGAAAAAACGGGCTCCTTCTTTCCAGCGGCGTACATCAAAAAAGCGGTGACCTTCAAAGCAAAGTTCTACCCGGCGTTCGTTATGGATACGCTCGCGCATGGCCTCTTTGGTAGGCTGTACATAGCCGTTACCCGTGAGGTTGCCGGTTTGTAATGCCGGGAGCGCAATACCGGTACGCTGACGGATTTGGTTAACGTACCGCAATACATCGGCCGTAGGGCCTTGCGCCTCGTTCAGGGCTTCGGCGTAATTCAGCAAAATTTCGGCATAGCGAAAAATTACCCAAGGGCGACGCGAACTGGTATTGCTCTGCTGGTTCCAGGTAACACCATCGTTAAAAAACTTGCGCATATAATAGCCGGTTTTGGTGGCGTTTACGTTAGCGCCAATACCATCCTTACCGCCTATATAAGTGTCGATAGTTTTGCTTTTATACGTTTTGCCGTTATAATGGATAACGAGGTCGAAACGTGGATCGCGGTTGGTGTAGGGTGCCGAGGCACTGTAGCCCGAAAGCGGGTCGGTAATTAAACGGCCAGTAGTCTTCATTTCGAAAGCATCCACCATTTCCTGCGTGGGGTTAGTTCTTCCCAAGGCACCGTCGTAGCTTACCGGGGCATTGTTTTGTTCAATATCGTTACGACTGGATGGTTGTCCGGAAAAGATCACCTCTTTGTTATAAGGTGCCGTACCGAACAGGAACACATTGACATAAGGGTTGATGATGGAGTGCAGGTTGCGGTCTATTAATGCCTTGGCTGCATCGGCCGCTTTTTGCCACTTGGCAACATCGCCCGATGGATTGTATTGCGGACTTGCCGCATACAGCAGCAGCCTCGATTTTAAAGCCATAGCAGCAGTTTGCGTAGCACGCCCCTTGTTACTGGCCGACCAGGAATCGGTGTAGGGCGGCAATCTCAAAATCGCAGAGTCGCAATCTATCAGGATGCGGTTTACGCATTCATCGAAACTGTTGCGGGGCAGGTTAAGCTCCTCATCAGTATTAAACACACGGGTGGCCAATACGATGCTGCCATAGCGCTCCAATAACTCAAAGTGGAAATAGGCGCGAAGAAAGAAAGCCTCCCCTTTTAACCTTGATTTTTGCCCGGCCAGGGTCGAATCGTAAGATGCCCTTACGGGATCGGCATCCTTTACAACCTCCGATGGAGTGCTTACTATATTACTTGCATCAACATTCGCAATAAACATATTGGCACGCCTCAAGCCGGTATACATATTGCTGTATACATCATCTACGGTACGGAACGGGCTCCAGGTACCATTGGTAAACGTATAGATGCTGGAGTTTAGGTTAGAGTTTACGGCTTCATCCGTAGCTGATGCCTGCATGGCACCGTTATCGTCGAGGTTGTAACGGTCGGGCACAATGGTGTACGCGCTATTCAAAACACCGCGGGCATAATCATTATTAGCCCATACCTGCTGCTCGGTGATGGGACCTTCGGTAACGCTGCCATCATCCAAGTATTTTTTACAACCAGCACCTAATGCAGCAATGAGCATAATGGTTAGGTAGAGTATATATTTTGTACTTTTCATGTCATTCAAAGTATAGATCAGTTAAAATTTCACGTTTAGACCTAAAGAGTAGGTACGCAGGTTTGGATAGGCAAACACATAACCCGACTGAGGCATTTCGGGGTCTATATTTAAGCCATCAAGCTTATCGAACGTCAGCAGGTTAAAGCCGCTCACATACACGCGGCACGATGATATCTTGGCTTTGCTTACCCAAGCCGTAGGCAGCGTAAAACCTATCTCGGCATTTTTAAGGCGTAGATAATCGCCGTTTCGCAGCCAGAAATCAGAGTTTTGCGTATTGTTTGCCCTATCGGCCACTAACAGGCGCGGGTATTGTGCGGTTGCTGCGTTAGCAGGCGTCCAGCGGCCAACACTAAACTGGCTTAGGTAACCATTGCTTGCGGTGCCGCTGTTAACCAAGTTGTTAATAGATATAGTACGACCGGTAGTACCCTGAAACAGGAAAGCCATATCGAAAGCTGTATACTTAACCGAGCCACCGAAACCGTAATAAGCTTTGGGTACAAAGTTGTAATCGGTACGTACAAAGTCAAGGTTGTCGATCACGTTATCGCCGTTGATATCTTTATACTTAATATCACCGGCTTTCACCGTACCGGCAAAGCGCTGCACCGGCGAAGCCGCTACTTCGGCATCCGTTTGAAAAATGCCATTGGCCTGCAAAAAGTTGCTTACATAGCTGGTACTGCCCGAAGTGACCTGCATTACACTGGCTATAGAATGGCCTAAAGACTTTTGATAGGCGGGTAAGCCTGCTTCTTCGTTAATGGCTAACACTTTACTTTTTTGATAAGTGTAATTACCATAGATGTTTAACTCTACTTTATTGATCTTTTTGTAGAAGTTCAATTCGGTTTCATAACCGCGGTAGCGGGCTTTACCGGCATTGACTTGTATAACCGACTGACCAATGATTCCGGGTATTAACGAGTTGGTCAACAGATCGCTTCTTACTTCCTGAAAGTAATCGGCGCTCAGGGTAATCATTTGACCAAAAAGCTTGGTATCAAAACCTACGCTTGTCTTCTTAGCTTTCTCCCAGGTAAGGTTTGGGTTGGCCAGCGCGTTTTGCGTGGTGGCTGCCGGGGCGGCGAAGCCGGTTCCTAAAATGAAGCCTGTTTGTCCTCTGCTGAAATAGTTGTTATACGCATATCGGCGACCAAGGCTGTAAGCATCGCTGCCCACAATACCATAAGAACCGCGCAGCTTTAAATAGTTCAGTACTTTTACCGATTTCAAAAAGTTCTCGTCAGAGATGATCCAACCGGCAGATACCGCAGGGAAAAAGCCCCATTGTTTACCCGGTGCAAATACCTGCGAGCCCGAATAGGTACCTATTACATCAACAAAGTACCGTTGATTGTAGTTGTACGATGCACGATTAGACCATCCCTCCGACTTATTATCAAGCGTACCCGGCGCGGCCATTACGGTGCGGCTATAACGGGTTGAAAAATTGATGCCATGCTTGCCAAAGTTCCTATCGTAATCAAAGCCGCCCCAAAACTCATTGCTGCGTACGTTGCTGTTGAAATCGGTATTGGCAAATACCAGCGGTGTTGCTGTGCCGTAAGAATTGTAAGTGCCTGCAGTGCTGCCGGGTTCGTACACGGCAAAGTCCTGCGCATAGCCCGAGGTATAACTACTCCTGATATCGTATGAATACAATACGTTGGCCGATAAGCCCGGGATGAAATTGATCTTTTGACGAGCTGTTAAGGTGGCCAGCAAGCTGCGGGTCAAGTCAGTCGTGTTGCCATCTGCTGTAAGCAAGGCTAACGGATTGCTTCTAAACAATGACGTACCGCCAAACGAACCATCAGGATTTAGTAATGGGAACGCATTGGCCGGTGTGGTATAAATGGAACCTAAAATGGTGGCGTTAATAGCATCGGCGTGGGTAAAGCTGTTGATACGGCCGCCTACATCTACCTGCACATCAAGGTTCTTGTTCACATGCAGATCGAGGTTGGTGCGGAAATTATAACGTTTAAAATTATTGTTAGCATCGTAAGTTGGGTTACTTGCTCCCTTAAATAAACCGCCCTGATTAAAGTAACTGATCATAGTAAAATAGCGGGCAAAACCGTTACCACCGCTCACGGTAGCTACATAACGCTGCACCGGGGCCGACTTTTTAATAAATTGATCAACCAGGTTATTGTTAGGATACAAATTTGGATTGCTGCCGTTCTGGTAAGCATCCAAAGCTGCCTGGTTGTACAATGCCGTACCTCCGCTGTTTACCTGCGCCTCGTTGTATAAATTGGCGTAAGTAAAAGCATCTAACGGACGGGTTAAACTCATGGGTGTTTGCAAACCGCCCTGAGCGTCAAAAGTGATGCGGGTGCGGGTGGAAGACCCCCTTTTAGTGCGTACCGATACAATGCCGTTGGCGCCATACATGCCATACCACGATAGAGAAGCTGCATCTTTAAACACGCTTACGCTTTCTACCTCGTTCAGGTCCATATCGGTAAAGTTACGCTGAACGCCATCTACCAGTACCAGCGGTGCCTGGTTGCTGTTGTAAGAGGAGCGGCCGCGGATGAGGAAGGTTGCTTCATCAGCACCGGGACCAACATCGGTTTGTTGAATGTACAAACCGGCTAAACGGCCAACCAATACGTTGTTTAAAGTCGACGATGGCAACTGCGGTAACTGGCTGCCTTTAATAGCGCTGATGGTGCCCGTAAGCTGCCTTTTCTTTCGTACGCCGAATGGTATATAAACGTTATCATCGTCGCCTGCCTCAATAAGCGAAGGCTGCATGGTTAACGTTGCTCCGGTTAGTTCACCTGCAATTTTGGTAAAAGTGATGTAGCCAACGTACTGAAAAACGATAACATCTGTAGGTGCAGCGCTAAACGAAAAGCTACCATCGGCCCCGGTTTGTACCGCTTGCGATGACTCTTGTTTAAAAACGCTCACGCCTGCCAGCGGCTGTTTATCGGCGTTGACCACCTTGCCTGAAACGGTAACCGGTTCGTCGAGCCGTTGAGCCATAACTGTGCCTGCCATTAGCAAGCAGCACAGCATGGCAACTATATATCTGTATTTACTAAAGTTCATAATGGATCTTTGGTTGTAAAAATTCCTGATTGTAAACTGCCTGATCACCAGCCCGGGTTTTGGATAAGTTTGCCGTTACTCTTGTAGATCTCTGAGCGAGGGATGGGATACCTATGCATGTAATCTTTAAATACCTTTTGGTAATTGGCAGGCATCACTACCCTGGTGTAGGTAAAAGAACCATTGGCGTTTTTAACCACATTCATGGCATAAATAGGTTGTGCCACTATTTCAGGACCTTTTTTCCAGCGCATAATGTCGTACCAGCGGTGGTCTTCAAAGGCAAGTTCTACAGCCCTTTCATGACGGATGGCATCGCGCATGGCTGCTTGCGATAAGCCGGCGGGCAGTCCCGGCATGTTTACATCGCCGCGTGCCCTGATCTGGTTAATGGCTGCGTAAACACTGGCATCAGGACCAACCGCTTCATTTTGTGCTTCGGCGTAGTTTAATAGGATCTCTGCATACCTAAAAAACAGGAAGTTAATATAAGTTGCACCGGCTACTTTATTGATATAAACCTCGGGCCACATTTTACGGCAGTAATAACGGGTGGCGGTGTAAATAATATTATTAGCGTTATAATCACGACCGTAAGTTACGGTACCGTTGGCGTTTACCTGCGACCACATTTCTATTTTGCGCGACTGGTACGTTTCGTCGTTATAAATTACGTTCCAGGTCATGCGCGGATCGCGGTTAGCGTAGGGCTTTTGCGGATCGTAACCCGATGTTGGATCGGTGATGGCCTTTCCATTAGTCATCTCGTATAAATCCACATGGTTTTGAGTAGGATTCATCTGTCCGTTTTGACCGCTTGAACCCGGCGATTGTGCAAAGTCGATGATCTTACCATCGGTATTAGGACGGGTTGCCCTTACCTTCATCATGATGTACTCGGTTGATGAGGTAACGTTTAAAATGTCCTTGTAGGTAGGTTGTAAGGCGTAAGTACCCAAGTCCATTACCTCTTTAGCCGCCGCGGCAGCTTTTGACCATTTAGCCAAATCATTACTTTCATTATTGAGCGGACTGGCAGCATAAAGCAGCACTCTTGCTTTTAACGATTTTGCTGCGCCGATGGTAGCACGGCCGTTTTCTGATAATGCCAAATCTTCGGCGCGAGGCAATTGGGCTTCGGCCTTTTCCAGGTCGGCTAAAATGAAGTTTACACAGTCGGTATAGCTGGCGCGTGGAAAGTCAATATCATCATTAACGCCATAAACCTTGTCCAAAATGGGCACGCCGCCAAAGCGTTTGATCAATTCAAAATAGAAGAATGCACGCAGAAAACGCATTTCGCCCTCAATACGGATGGCGGTTTGCGGGTTTGTCCATGGCACTATTGCCATTTTCGATAGCATCATATTAGTGATGTTTATACCGTTATACTCACGGCTCCAAATGTTAACAATATCGTTTAGCGATGCCACCTTTTCAGAATGGTCGTGAAATAATCCCTGGTTCAGGGTAAGTACCGAAGGATCGAGGTTACCCGATACGGCTTCGTCTGATGCCTGCGAGGTGGTACCGCGGTGATCGTTGAAGCGCACGTAATCATCAACTAAAAAGTTATAGGCATTGATGGCATATTGTGAGGCAAGTGTGGGGTCTGCAAATACGGCATCTTCTGGCAGAGTAGCACCGGGTGTTCTGTCGAGAAAGTCTTTTTTGCACGATACCTGCGTTAACAGTAATACGGCAATTGTTATAGTGAATATTTTATACGTTCTCATGGTTATTAAAATTGAATGTTCACACCAAAGTTGTATACACGTGATGATGGGTAAAGCGACTGCTTAGAGAAACTGGTGTTAGAGAGATTGACGTTCTCGGGGTCTACATACATTTTGAATTTAGTCCAGGTAACTAAATTTTGCCCGTTGGTGAATACCCTGACATTACCCAGCTTCATGGCTTTAACCCAAGCCGATGGAAGCGTCCACGATAGTTCGGCATTCCGTATTTTAAGGTATGAGGCGTTTTGCAGAACGAAATCATTCAATTGATAATTGGGATACGAACTTGAGCGTGAGTGTATGGCTGGCCATGTGGCTGTGGCTGCCGTTTGCGGCGTCCATCGGTCGAGCATGAACTCGTACATCTGTTGACCGTTGTTCTGTTCAGACAAGAATACATCCGAGCTAACATTGGCAACGCCCTGGAACAACACCGACAACGAAATGCCTTTGTAAGCAACACGAGGTGTAAAACTGTAAGTATATTCGGGGAAGCGCGAATAGCCGATAGGTACGCGGTCATCCGAATTGATCAAACCATCGCCGTTGTAATCAACATATTTTAGATCGCCCGGGATAGATCTGTCGGTAAAAGTGATTTTTGGAGAATTATCTATATCCTGCTGCGAAGTAAAAAAGCCGTTGGTTTTGTAACCAAAGAACTGCCCTACCCTGTGGCCCTCCTGCTTTTGATAGTCGGGCGCACCAACAGGCTCATCCGCATTATCAATTCGGTTGCGTGCAAAGGATACCTGCGTATTGAAGCCTATGGTAAATTGGCCAACCTTACGCTGGTAGTCTATTTCCGCCTCATAACCTTTGTTGTATACCTTACCTACGTTAAGTGAAGGATACAAGTGACCAAAGGCTAAAAGTCCCGATCTTCTTTCGCTCAGAATGTCCGAACGTTTTTCATCAAAGAAATCGACGTTTACTTTTAAACTGTGGTTGAAAAATTCACTCTCGAAACCGATATTACGTTTGATACCAGTTTCCCAGGTTACCATATCATTACCCAAACCGTTGATAGCAGGTGTACCCGTTCCGTTAGGCAATACAACCACCTGCCCATTGGTTGGTGCAGTTACCTGCCCAAATTGCACGCCGTTTGCAGTAACTGCATAGTTTGTTAAAAACAGGAAACGCTGGTCTAACTGGTCGTTACCTACCTTGCCGTAGCTACCCCGTAGTTTCAGGAAGTCAAGCCACGATACATCTTTCAGGAAGTTTTCGTTTGATAAGGTCCAGCCTGCAGAAACCGCCGGGAAAAACCCATACTGGTTGCCCTTAGCAAAGTTCTCTGAACCATTGTAGCCGGCATCGGCTTCAAAGAAATACTTTTCTTTATAATTATAGGTAACTCTGCCCAATACACCTTGCGCAGCACGCGGAGGTATGGTGTATTGGGTGGTTCCTTCACCATTAATCAACTGGCGCGTACCCAATATTAACGCACTTACGTTATGATCTTTGTTGAACGAACGGTTATAGTTAAATCCTGTTTGAATGTTGGTTCTTAACGTACCGCCGCTTTCAGATATCAATGTGCTCAAAGGTTCGTCGCGCGGCCTGTCGCTCGATAGCGTGATTGCGCCGGTTAACCTGTCGTAGGTGTAAGCAGCCCATAAGGCGTTGCGGCGGGTATTGCTGGTGTAGTAAGAATCGTAGCCGAAGTTGGTGGTAAAGGTTAAGCCTTTGGTTAGCTTGTCCAGTTTCCAGTTAAGGTTAAAGGTGCTTTCTACGGTGTTGTTATCATCGTTACGGGTTCCCCAGCGGGTAATTACCGCTAAGGGGTTCCAAATATTGGTGCCTACGTCAACGTTTTGCGCAATGCGGCCATCGGGCAGCATAACCGGGTATGCAAAAGACGGCGTTTGCAAAATACGGGAGATCATACCCTCCAGGTTATCATACGAAAAGTTACCAGACGAAGCCCTTAAACCCGCAGGCTGATACCTTTGCTCTAACCTGCCGCCTAATTTAACACTAACAGTAAGGCTTTTGCTCAGGTTAATATCGATATTACTGCGGAAGTTATAGCGATGATAATCGGGCACGGAGTTTATACCGAACGGAGAATCAAACTTTTTGAAGATGCCGCTTTGCGCCAAATAACCAGCTGATACCGCATACCTTATTACATTGGTACCGCCACTTATGTTAACGTTATGTTGTGTTTGCGGATATAGTTTGCGGGTAAGGTAATCGAACCAATTCACATCGGGGTAGCCCAGCGGGTCGGAGCCGTCTTTAAACTTTTGAAGCTCGGCGTCTGTCCAGCGTGGTGCCAGGCCCTCGTTGCGCAAACCTTCGTTCATGAGCATGGTATTATCGTAAGCATTCAACGCTTTTGGAATGCCGGTATATCCTTGCAAGCTGAAATTACCTGTGTAATTTATCCGGGGTTTGCCAATACGCCCTACTTTGGTAGTTACCACAATTACACCATTGGCACCACGAATACCATATATGGCTGTTGAAGCCGCATCTTTCAGGATACTGATATTCTCTATTTCGTTCGGGTCTATATCGCCAAAGTTGGGACGCTCAATACCATCTACCACCACAATAGCGCCCGAATTATTATAGGTAGATTGCCCGCGAACGTTCAGGGCAGCACCATCGGCGCCCGGTTGCCCGCTACGCTGAACCGCGGTAACACCCGTAACCCTTCCCACCAAACTGTTGGTAGTGTTTGCTGTGGGCGATTGTAATATCTCGCGCCCGCTCACGGTACTTACCGCTGCCGTTAACGATGATTTCTTTTGCTGCTGGTTGTAACCTAATACAACTACCTCGTTAAGGCCGGTTGCATTATCGCCCATGGTTACATCTATAACCGTGCGGCTGCTAACCACCACTTCCTGCGTACCAAAGCCTATAAAGCTAAATACGAGCGTGGCGTTAGCGCTAACCCGCACATTATACTTACCATTGGCATCGGCAGTGGTGCCCGCCTGCGAATCTTTTACGCGGATACTTACGCCGGGCAGGGCCTCGCCTTTAGAGTCTTTAATGGTACCGGTTACGGTTATAGGCTGCTGGGCGTAAACATTAAAGCCTGTACAAAGCAACAGCATAAACAAGAGTTTATACCCTATTTGCCTTATACTAACGCCCGCAACAAACACTTTTACATTGTAAAGTTTGTCCATATTTGAGAGTATGTATGGTTAATTGATTTCGGGAAAATAACTGGAAACGTAACAGGAATTGGCGGAGCCGACATACCTGAACACAGCAAGGTGGCCAGTATACATACAGTCATCCTTACGCCGTAGCGGGTAAAGTGATCTTATCATAAAATGTTTATTTTGGTTAGGCAAATATGTAAGGAAACAAGCCTGCGCAGGGGTGTCAAACGTCCTTAATTGGGGGTAATATCTTCCTTTAGCAACTAATTAAAAGCTTTTAGCCGCTTAGAATTGAAGATTATAAGTAAAACAACGATTAGTTCATTGGAACTTCTCCCTTGTTGGAGAGGTACTCGGATGGAGAAAGATTATATTGCTTTTTAAATTCTTTGCTGAAATATTTGCGGTCGTTAAAACCAACGGCAAAGGCTACTTCTGCAATGCTTAATTTATTCGATTCGAGAAGTTGTGCGGCTTTTTGCAGGCGAATAGATTTGATGAAATCGGCAACGGAAAGATTGGTTAGTGCCTGCACCTTTTTATAGAGCACGTTCTTGCTCATGCCTATTTCGTCTATCAATTCGGTAACGCCAAATTCAGAGTTATCCATATGCTTTTCGATAAGGCTCATGAGCTTGCCCAGAAACTTTTCATCGGGCGAGAGCAGGTTTGACTTTTGCGGCTGCATCAGGTACTCGCGACTAAATTTTTGCCTGATGGCCAACTTAGAAGCCAGAATATTGCCTACCTGTAACAACAGCATTTGCAAGCTGAAAGGTTTGGTTATGTAAGCATCGGCACCATGTTCAAAGCCGCTAAGCTGGTGTATTAAGTTGGCCCGGGCCGTAAGCATTACTACCGGTATATGGTTTAGCCGTTCATCCGTTTTAATGTGGCGGCATAGTTCCATACCATCCATCTCCGGCATCATCACATCGGTAATGATCAAATCAGGAAGTTGTTCCAGCACTGCCGACAATCCCGCTACGCCGTTTTCACTTTGAATAATACGATAGTGCTCTTCGAGTGATTGAGTGATAAATTGCCTTACCTCTTCATTATCTTCCACCACCAGTATGGTATTTCCGGGTGTATGCGTTACCGGCGCAGCATTATCATCTATAATATGATCTACCTGCGAATGGATATAGTAATGCGAGGCTTCTTCCCCACCAGCATCATGTGCCACTATACGGTTGGGTTCGAGGTGAGCCGTGCCTTTTTGAAGTGATACAGCAAACTCCGTTTCACCGGGCTGTCCATTTATCGAAGGTTTGCTGTGTACCTTGATAGTGCCTTTGTGCAATTCGATGATATTTTTAGACAAAGCCAAGCCTATCCCCGTACCAATATGGTGCGCCTGCGGATCTTCTACCTGAAAGAAATCTTCAAAAAGCTTTCCCTGCATGTTTTCGGAGATACCCTTGCCATTATCTTTGATGCTGACGCTAACGGCATCTTCGCTATTGCTAATCACAACATTAATACATCCGCCATTGGGGGTAAACTTAAAAGCGTTGGAAAGCAGGTTGAAAAATACCTTTTCCAGCTGGTCCCGGTCAAAATAGATGAACTCCGGTGCTTCAACCGACTGAAAGTTATAGGTAATATTTTTGCTGAGGGCCAGATTTTGAAAAGAAACAAAAATCTCCTCTACGAATTTCACAATATCATTTTCAGCATAATAGAGTTTTAAATGACCGGCCTCGGCTTTTCGGAAATCGAGCAGTTCGGTAACCAGGCGCATCAGTCGGTCGGCATTGTTCTTCACATTGCCCAATTGCCGGTATACATTCAGGTTTTCGCGTGTGGCATCCATCAGCTTTTCCAGCGGACCTAAGATTAGTGTAAGCGGCGTGCGTATTTCGTGAGATATATTGGTAAAGAAATTAAGCTTTAACTGATACAGTTCTTGCTGCCGCTCGTTGTGCAAGTGCTCATGATATAGATCACGCTCCAACTTCGCCCTAATCCTGAAAAACCGGATAATAACATACAAGACCGATGCAAAGCTGAGTACATAAAACAGATAAGCCCACCACGTACGCCAAAAGGGCGGCAAAACGGTGATTGACAAGGTTGTTGGATTGTTATTCCAAACCCCATCATTATTAGCAGCCTTCACCTCAAACGTATAATGGCCGGGCTCGAGGTTGGTATAACTTGCCGTGTGCTGATGCCCGACGTAATGCCAGCCCTCGCCGTTGCTTAGCCCCTGCATGCGGTAGGCATACTGGTTATTTTCGGGATTATTATAGTTTAAAGCGGCAAAGTCGAGACTTATGTAGCCCTGGTCGTAACTAAGCGTAATTCGACGCGATTGGGTAATTGATTGTCTTAAGGGCGAGTTTGCGGTATTAATGGCAACTGGCTTGTTCTTTATAGCTAAGCCGGTTAATACAACAGGTGGCCGGTAACTATTTTTAAGCAGCTGGTTAGGATTAAAAATGGTTAAACCGTTTATACCGCCAAATAACAACTCGCCGCTCTTTATTTTCGTTCCCGAATTGGTTAGGAATTGGTTACTGGCCAAGCCATCGTTAGCGGTGTATTGCGTAACTTCTGTATTTGCTTTAGTAAACGGAAACTTTCCATCTTTAAAATAAATTCTGAACAGGCCATTATCGGTGCTCACCCAAATTTTTCCGGCACTGTCTTCAACAATGGTATGTATAACTTCATCATGTATGCCCAGGCTTTGGTCTATGGTGTAGAAACGCTTGCTATGCTCATCAAAACAGTTAAGGGCCCCACCCTCAGTTCCAACCCAAAGACGTTGTTTTGAATCGTAAAACAGATTAAGTATAGTTGCATGGCTCAACGGATACTTACCCGACCTTTTGTAACACGCCGTAATTTGCTTTAAAGCCTTATCATAGTAATTAAGCCCATTTTGTGTACCTATCCAAAGATTGTCTTTTACATCTTTAATTAAGGCAGTGACGAAATTATCGCTAAGCGAACGGGGGTCACTAGCATCATGCTTTAAGGTGATATAGCCTCCGGTATATTTTAAGAATTGCAGCCCACCGCCATTGGTACCCGCCCAAACGCCATTGGTGTCCGGCAATACATAGTTGATCAAATTTTCACTTAACTTCCCTTCCTGTATGGCAAACTTGTAGTAGCTAACTGCCTTGGTTTCTTTATTAAACTTGCAAAGCCCGTCCAGCGTACCTATCCATAAGTTGCCTTTATCATCTTCAGCTATGGATTTTACTCCATTGCTTGAGTTGCCTTGCCGGTTGCTCTTAACTGAAAAATACTGACTCGTACCCGTTTCTCTGTTAAGTAAATTAATACCACCTCCGTAAGTCCCTATCCACAATTTGCGGTCCGAGTCTTCTAAAACGGCATTAACCACCGGGTGGTTGAGGCCCATTTCGCCGCTTACACGTTCGCCTATGTTGCTGAAATTATTATTGCCCGGGTAGTAAATGTTGATGCCGCCTGCAAACGTACCTATCCACACGCCGTTGGCATTGTCCTGCAAAAAGCTCCATATGGTATTATCGTTCAGGCTGTTATTGTCTGTTGGATTGTGGGTATAATTTTCAAATCTGTTTTGGCTCTGGTTAAAAATGCTGAGACCACGACGTGTTCCTACCCAAATGGTGTTATCGTTTCGTACCAGAATGGCTTTGATCCAGTCGGATTGTAACGATTTGGGGTCGTTGTCGTTGTGCTGGTAAGATATGCAATTGCCTGTTTTGGCGTCGTAGCAGAACAAGCCCGAGGTTTCGGTGCCAAACCAAATGTTTTCATACTTATCCTGACGTATCACCAGCACTTTGGCAGCCATCAATGCAGCGTTGCCGGTTATGCTGGCTGGCAGGGGCAGCACCTTACCAGTTTTAGGATTGAAGCGCTTTACACCATTACGGGTACCAACCCAAACCGTTGAGGAATGATCCTGGTAAAGTGTGAAGGTAATGCCGCTGGCGATGTCTTCGTCGCCCGATTGTTTAAAAGCATTAACATCTCTTAACTCATGGGCCAGTGTATCTACACGTTTAACGCCACCAAAGGTAGCCACCCATAAATTACGGTTGCTATCTTCAATAACCGACGAAATATAGTTGCGCCCGCCTTTAATGCTTTTAATGATATTAATATGTTCAAAAACTTCTGTTTGAGGATCGTACCTGTTTAAGCCATTCGAGGTAGCTATCCATAAACGCTTGTTAGCATCCTGGCAAATGGCATTAACCCGGTTATTACTCAGGCTGTGTACATCGGTATCTTTATGTTTAAAGGTGTAAAACTCGTATCCATTGTAGCGGGTTAAACCCTTCCAGTTCCCAATCCAAACAAAACCTTTATCATCCTGAAAGATAGCCGAAATAGGACTCTGAATAAGCCCTTCTTTAAAAGATAAATGATTGAAATTTAAAGGCGCAGACTGAGCAGACACCTCTTTACAGAAAATTAACAGGGTGGCAACAAAAAGAAATAACTTTATTAACGATCTGTAAATAACCAAGGTTGGTCTATATTCAGGTTTAAAACGTAAATATAAAGTTTTAACTTTTGATAGATGAGAATTTTTGAAGGTTTAAATGAAGATGGTCAATTAAACAATTACTTATCATTTTGATGAAAAATGCGGAGGGTTTTCATGTAGCGGCCCATGTAGTAGGTATTTAAAGGGGTTTGGGTAACGCCGTACGCCTTCCCCGAGGTAGCATGTAGAAACGACAACGGCATACCGGGCTGGGCTACCAGTATGCCCATATGACCTACTACCTTAATTGCACTATCGGTTCCGGTGAAGAGGATAAGGTCGCCGGTTTTAGCTTCGTTGAGGTTAATTGGCCTGTTAACCGAGGTATATTCTACCGAACTACGCGGAACACTGATGTTAAAATGATTAAACACATAAGTAATAAAACCCGAGCAGTCGAACCCCTGTTGCGGGTCTGTTGATCCATATCTATAAGGAATGCCCTGCAATGTACTTGCAAATGTTACCAATTGTGCCGGTGTGATATTTCCAGTATTAATAATTGTTTGACTTTTTTCTGTGTTAAGTGTAGAAGCCGGCTGAGTATTAACCTGAGAGGTTTTTACTGTAGAGTCTGTAAGTTCGAAAGACGGTTTACGCTTACCTGCATCTCCACAGCTTAATAGTACAATTACGAATAAGATATACACGGCAGTTTGCATACGTAATAATATGCAAAATTACCGTAGTTTACACTACCCAGTAATTCAATATCTTAACTATACACGCAATTACCATCCTTATTTTAATGTCCGCCTACAACCAGTAACATACCGTTGGGTGTAGGACTACTGTTAAGTTTCTTATCCTCTCCTTTTATTAGTTCGGTTAAATTAAAATAAGATGCCTCCTCACCTTACAGCAATGCTTGGTTGACGATCAGGAAAAAGGGGTATCTTTTAAGAGGCAGACCGCCACCAATCATTGTAAGAGCTGACCTCAAGCGGCGGCAATTGTTTGATACCGACAACGTCCTTATATTTTTGTTTGATACTTTAAATAGCAAAATGGCTCAAAATTTGTTACCTCAATAGTACTATCGATGCCTTTTCAGGCATTTAAACCAATTATAGCCAGATACTCAATTATACCGTACTGAATTGCGTTGGTAATGACTAACCTTTTCAAGACTGTATATAACTGTACATCAAAGACTATAAATAAATGTATTATACTAATGGAAAACGAGAACTATAAAGTATTAAAGGGCTACGACAACTCATGCCTGGAGATCATACAATCTAAAGTGACCGATATAAAAATAAAAGTGTACAATTCGCAGCAGGCCTCCTTTATACCTGATCCGAACGAGATACAAATGTATGCCGAAGACAATAATACACGGCTCATTTTTGAAACTATGGACCTTTCAGTAACCAAAGGAATTGATGTATTTAACGCTATAAAGTGGTACGTAAGGCTGCGCTTCAACAATACCAGCCCGCTTATAAAACACTTCGAGAATTAAACGAAGCTTACAAACGCAACAAAACCCCTATTGTTAACCCTGCGTATAATTTAGTACTTAAATGAAGTAAAGGGCTATTGATTCATAACTTCGCTTTTTTACAAGTGAAGAATTAATGCGTCAACCCCAAAATAAGATAAACACCAAAGATCTTACCCTACGCCAGCGGCTGGCTGCTTTAAGTAATTTACCCGCTTTTTTTAAGCTGGCGTGGCAAAGCAGCCCGTCTAAAACGCTTTTGAGCTTTATTTTGAGGCTGCTGCGCTCGGCCATGCCTGTGGCATTGCTTTACGTGGGTAAGCTTATAGTTGATGAGGTTGTGTTGCTTAATCGTAACACATCGTTTGATAACCATAATTACTTATGGCAGCTTGTTGCCCTGGAGTTTATATTGGCTATTGTAACCGATGCTTTAAACCGCTTGATAAACCTGACTGACAGTTTATTGGGCGACCTGTTTTCCAACTACACTTCCGTTAAGATTATGCAGCATGCGGCTACTTTAGATCTTGATCAGTTTGAGGATTCGGTATTTTACGATAAACTGGAGCGAGCCCGCCAGCAAACCATTGGCCGCACCATGCTGCTTACGCAGGTAATGAGCCAAGTGCAGGATATGATCTCCATGGCGTTTCTTATTACTGGATTAATAGCCTTTAACGCATGGCTTATAGCCTTGCTCGTAATAGCCATTTTACCCGCCTTCTTGGGAGAATCGCACTTTAATAATCAGAATTATGCGTTATCGCGCAGTCAAACACCTGAGCGCCGGGAGCTTGATTACCTTCGCTACTTAGGTGCAAGCGATGAAACTGCCAAAGAAATTAAGATCTTTAACCTTGCCGGTTTTGTGATAGACCGGTTTGAAACCCTGTCTGATAAGTTCTATACCGATAACAGTAAGCTTGCCGTACGCAGATCGGCTTGGGGAAGCTTTTTTTCTATGCTGGGCAGCACCGGGTATTATGCGGCATATGTATTCATCATCGTTAAAACGGTGGATGGCAAGCTATCTGTGGGCGATCTTACTTTTCTGGCAGGTTCGTTCAGGCAGTTACGTGCCTTAATGGAAAGTGTGCTTTCGAGGTTTACCTCCGTTTCTCAGGGTGCTATTTACTTAGATGATTTTTTAGACTTCTTCAAAATAAAGCCGCGTATCACTATAGCTTCAAAACCTCTGCCTTTCCCCAACCCTATTAAACAGGGCTTTACCTTTGAAAACGTGGGCTTTCAATACCACAACAGCCAGGCCTGGGCCAACCGTTATTTAAATTTCACTCTGCACCCTGGCGAAAAACTGTCACTGGTGGGCGAGAATGGTGCCGGCAAAACCACCTTAGTTAAGCTATTAGCCCGGCTTTACGAACCCACCGAAGGGCGTATATTGCTTGATAGTATTGACCTTAGAGACTATGCCATTGAAGAGCTAAGATTAAACCTTGGCATTATATTCCAGGATTATATACGGTACCAAATGACGCTGTCGCAAAATATTGCTGTGGGCAATATCGCCGAAATTAATAACAAGGTTTTAATTGAAAAATCTGCCCAGGAAAGCCTTGCGGATGCTTTAGCGCAAAAACTGCCTAACCAATATGATCAATGGCTGGGGCGGCGTTTTAACGATGGTATTGAATTATCGGGTGGTGAATGGCAAAAGGTAGCTTTGGCCCGTGCTTACATGAAAGATGCACAGGTGCTTATATTGGATGAACCTACCGCCGCGCTCGATGCACGTGCCGAGTACGAAGTTTTTCAGCGTTTTGCAGAAATGACACAGGGAAAATCGGCCGTGTTGATCTCGCACCGATTTTCAACAGCGCGTATGGCCGACAGGATCATGGTGCTTGATAAAGGCCAGATCATAGAAATTGGTACCCACGAGGAACTGCTGTCGAAGAATGGACGCTACGCAGAACTGTTCTATCTACAGGCTAAGGGCTATCAATAAAGCTAAGCCAGTACTTCGTAGATAGTTACCGGTTTCGATTTATTTTTGAGTATCACATCACCAATTTTTTCGCAACTGAAAGATTCTTTGGCTTTATGATATACGTCTTCGGTAATGATAATTTGTCCGGCCTTAGCTGCCGATTGCAAACGTTGCGAAAGATTCACAACATCGCCAATTACCGTATAATCTAATCTTTTCAGCGAAGCCGAGCCAATATTACCTGATACCATTTCCCCCGAATTAATGCCAATGGATACTTCGGGTTTATAAGTTACATCTCCTGCCTGTATTTCAGGTGTTTTGCTCAATTGTTCCTTGGCAGCAAGAGCCGCGTCAATAGCCCTATCCAGATGGTATTCTCCTCTGAATACAGCCATCACAGCATCGCCCATAAATTTATCTACATGGCCGCCCTGCGCAATAATTTCTTTCACAATTTTATCGAACAAACCGTTAAGCAAATTAACTACCGTATTAGCGGGTATTTGCTCAGTAATAGAGGTAAAGCCACATACATCAAAGAAAACCACCGTTGCTTCGAGCACTTCATTCTTAAGCAGGCTACCTTCAAACTCCTTGTGTGTCATGAAGTTGAGTACGTTCTCGTCAACATACATTTTAAGGATGTTGTTCTCTTTAATAGCCTTAATGGTTTCCTGTAACTGCCTTACATGGAGTATGGTTTTTTCCATGGTTAGGTCCAGGTCGGCAAAGTCTACGGGCTTGGTAATGAAGTCAAACGCACCGCGGTTCATGGCGGTACGTATATTTTGCATATCGCCGTATGCCGATACCACTACCGCTTTAAGCATAGGGTTGGCTTCTGGAAGGCGGCTTAGCAGCGTTAGCCCATCCATCACCGGCATATTAATATCGCTAAGTACAACGTCTATATCGGGATGATCTTTAACGCGTTCCAGGGCTTCTTCCCCGTTTTGCGCGAATACGAACTCGTAAACGTTTTCCCTTATTTTTTTACGAAACTTTTGCTTAACCAACAATTCCAAATCGGCCTCATCATCTACCACCAGTATTTTAGCCATTATACAATTAAGGGTTTAAGTTTTTCTTTTAATAAGTTAAAATCGAGGGGCTTGGTTAAAAAGTCGTTAGCTCCCTTATCCATTGCCTGTTGGTAGCTTTCCTCGTCGCCATAAGCAGTAATCATCATTACCACAGGCGGCGGTGGTATACCGTAATCGTTTCTTATCCTGGTTAACAGGTCGAAACCACTCATGCCAGGCATGTTTATATCGCTCAAAATGAGCACAACTTCCGAATGCTTTTCTTTCAAATAGTCCAATGCTTCTTCGCCAGACAGGGCAAAGTTAAACTCGAGTTCATGATTGCGTATCTCTTTGCGAAACCGCTGTAAAAAAAGCGGCTGTACATCCGCCTCGTCGTCAACAACCAATATTTTCATATGAGGCTCAAATATAATTAAAAGTTAATGTGCTGCGGAGGTCCTTAAACAATCAAATGCTTTAAAAGCGCAAATTAATTGGTTAGGGGCAACTTTATGGTAAATTGAGTATAGTCGTTCTCTTTACTATCTATATCAATGGTACCGTTGTGAGCCTTTACAATAATGTCATAACTCAAAGATAAGCCCAATCCTGTACCTTCTCCTGTGGGTTTGGTGGTAAAGAACGGCTGCATAATTTTCTCCTTGATCTCATCAGGTATACCCGTACCGTTATCCTTTATCCTGATCTGTATAAAGCCGATCAGCAATGCAGTGCTTACCTCTACGGTAGGCTTATAATCAGAACTCGATTGCTTTTGCCTTTGTTGCACTGCATAGAAAGCATTATTAAACAGGTTAAGTATTACACGGCCTACATCCTGTTGAATAATGTTAACCTGTGGTAAGCCGGGCGTAAAGTTAGTGACCAGTGTAGCATTAAAAGATTTGTCTTTAGCCCGCAAACCATGATACGATAAACGGAAATATTCATCGGCCAGAACATTGATGTCGGCCAGTTCTTTTTGACCTGTGCTGGCCCGGCTATGCTGCAACATGCCTTTCACAATACCATCGGCACGTTTGCCGTGAAAGCCAATTTTTTCAAGGTTCTGTTTAACATCTGAAGCTATGGCTATAGCTTCTTCAATATCTCCGCGCTCCAGTTCCTGCTCCATTTCCTCGATAAGCTCCATACTTACCTCCGAAAAATTATTGACAAAATTTAGCGGGTTTTGAATTTCGTGCGCTATGCCGGCGGTTAGCTCTCCCAATGAAGCCATTTTTTCGGCCTGAATTAACTGCGCCTGTGTAGATTTTAGCTCGGTTACCGCCTGCTCCAGTTCGTTTTTCTGTAAGGTAAGTTCAGCTGTACGTTCTTTAACTAAGGCTTCAAGTTCTGCTTTCCGTTCTGCAGCCACCCTCAGGGCTTCGTCTTGCTTTTTAGAATTGGCAACCCGTGCAAATATCCAGATAAATGCACCTACTATAGCAATTTGAAAAACGCTTGAAAAATCTTCGTAGAAGTCCTCATTAATTAATCTCACACAGGCGCCTATGAATGCTGCGGCCAGCAAAGGCAAATGCGAAAAAAGGTAAGAATGAAAAGGTTTGAAGTCGGGTTCATTATATAAGTAGTAAAGCAAGCTTCCCAGAACCGCAACCCCCACAAAATCATTTAAAACACCATGCTTATCTTTCAAAAATGCGAAGAATAACACCACGATGGTAGCTGTACCTACCCAAAACATATTTTTCCATTTGGGCAATAACGGACTAAACTTCAGTGATCGTTGAAGATGTCTGATAAGTAGAAAGGCTGCCAAAAATGGAAAAAAATGCATGCTTTAAAGGATATAAATTATGATGGTGACGGTGTAAGTGATTTGTTGGTTAATTAACTACAAAATTTGCTAATAAACAAATACCTGCTATTAATATGTAGTTTATGGTATATTGTAACCATTTAATGCGTGTTTAGACGGGCATGGTACTGAAACATTTAATATCTTAGTCGGCAAAACGCGGAAAGCTTTATGCAATTTGAACAGTCAGGCAATTATATTATGAACAAGCTACGTAAAGAACTGCCTGCGCACCTGGTATACCACAGCATTGATCACGTTGCCGACGTTTATCAGGCTGCTGCCCGGCTTGCTGCGCTTGAGCACTTAAGCAAACCCGAAACTGAACTATTGCTTACTGCCGCACAATACCATGATGCCGGTTTCACGGTAAAAGCCGAAGGACATGAAGAGGAATCGTGCCGGATAGCACGGCAAGTTCTTCACGGTTTTGAGTATACACCCGAAGAAATTGAGCAGATCTGTAGCTTAATTAAAGCTACGCAGATTCCGCAATCGCCTAAGAACCATTTGGAAGAAATATTGGCAGATGCCGACCTTGATTACCTGGGGCGCGAAGATTACTTCATCATAAGCCAAAAACTTCATGAAGAGCTGGCGTTGACCGGAGAGATCAGCGCCAGTGAAGATTGGAAACAAACGCAAATCAATTTTCTCGAAAACCATCGTTATTTCACTTCAACTGCCATAAATTTGCGGCAAGCAGTAAAAGAAGAAAATTTAAGAAAGATAAAAGCATCCTAAACCACCAGCTTTATTTGAATGAAAGGCATACAACTACCCCATTGGCTTACTGATATAACATATACACTTATAGGTATCCTGTTTTGCGGCTTTGCCCTAAAAGGTTTCCTGGTACCCAACAAGTTTTTTGATGGAGGGGTTACCGGTATATCGTTATTACTTCATGAGCTTTATCATTTTAACATCGCTTATGTCATTGTGATTGTAAACTTGCCTTTCATCATTATGGGTGCATACCAGGTAAACAAGGCATTTGCCCTTAAAACACTGGTAGCCGTTATTGGCCTGGGGCTTTGTTTGTTGTATGTGCCTTATCCGCAAATAACGTCGGACAAGTTACTGGTTTCTATATTTGGTGGGGTGTTTATGGGTATTGGTGTGGGATTGGCCATACGTGGTGGTTGTGCATTAGATGGTATTGAGGTGTTAGCCTTATATACTGGTAAGCGTATCAGCTTCACTATCAGCGAGATCATCTTGGGAATAAACATAGTAATCTTTCTCATTGCAGCGTTTGAACTGGGCTTACCTACCGCCTTATATTCTATATTGACTTACTATACCGCATCGCGGACTATCAACTTTGTAATTGAAGGTTTGGAAGAATATACAGGAGTGACCATTATATCGGGCCAAAGCGAAGTGATTAAGCAGCAGTTAGTTATGCAATTAGGCCGTGGTATTACCGTTTACAAGGGTGAGCGTGGTTTTTTAAAGGACAGCTTCGATATTAGCCACCCGGTAGATATTGTATTTACCGTAGTTACCCGCCTGGAGATACGCCGGATGCGCAACCTGATCCACGTTATTGACCCTAAAGCTTTCGTGTTTACCAGTACAATTAAAGAAGCAACGGGCGGTGTGTTAAAGCGCCGTGCAAGACACTAATAAGCTCATAATGAACTAAAAACAAAAAGCCCTTGCTTTACAGCAAGGGCTTTTACGTTAAATTTATAGTGATATTTAAACCAATTTTACATTTACCGCGTTCAAGCCTTTACGGCCTTCTTCTACATCGTAAGTTACTTTATCATTCTCACGTACTTCGTCGATCAAACCAGATGAGTGTACAAAAACGTCTGATCTGTCTTCGGTTTGTGAGATAAAGCCAAAACCTTTTTCGGTATTGAAAAACTTTACTGTTCCTTCTTTTTGCATTGTATTGTATTTAATAAGTGCGCAAGATACGCATTAACATCCGCATATTTTCCTTATGGTGAAATTACTTAACAAAGCATTAAATTATGTAGCCGAAAGTTGTAATGTATTTTCAATTTACCACGCCTCACAGTTCCACACATAAATTCATATTTCCTTCAAAAAAGTTCATAGAACTTCAAATTATTAGATAACTGAACATCCTGGTTTTTCAAGGCTCGAAATTCAATTGAACCTCTGAAATGGAGATCAATAAAAAAGTGTTCTAAGAAAAAAAAATCGCCTGCAATGCGATGGCAATTAGTGCGGCAATTAAGGTGTTTAAAAAGTTAACGGCGTCATTCTTCAGAAACCCCTTGCGCTCCAAAACCGCACCCAAAATTGAGTCGGCCAGGTTGCCTGCCGTACCTGCCACTACAATGATCATGATGTACCATGCCCCGCCAAAACCTGCATAATACATTAAGGCAATTAAGACACTGCCCAACACGCCTAAAAATGTTCCCTCCAGACTTACTACGCCATCCAATCCGCGCTGGTCGGGCTTCCAGGTAATGATGTTGTAAAAGCGTTGACCATATAGAGTTCCCAGTTCGGAGGCCAGCGTATCGGCGGTGGCCGATGAAAAGCAGGCTGCAATGGCCAGGCTCCACCAATTGATATAAGCCGGAAACAACAAAGCTAATGCCCCGGCTATGGCGGCTACACCAGAATTTGCCAGTACCTGCCCGGCATTACGCCCGGCATGATCGGCTTCGGTAGTTTCCAGCTTTTTCTTGTCGGCTCTCCGCCATGAAGTGGCCGCAGTACCGGCAACAAAAAAGGCCGTCATCATGCCAATACCTGTAAAGCCGGCACCTGCAAAAGCTAATAAAGCGCATAATCCGCCGGCAATGGCACCCCATGCGGTAAGCTTTTTAAACCAAACGCTACACACCATGCCGGTCAGCAGGAAAACGGCCAATAAGAAATATACATTGAAACCTATCATATCATCAATTCAAATATATGAAGGTTTACAGGCTTGCGTGTATTATCCTCTAATAAGATTAATAGTTAGCTTTGCCTTCATGAAAGATGTACTGGGGCAAGCTATTTACGATCATCACACAAAAAACTCGCATGGCAAACTTTGGATACACAATACCTATGGTCCCAAAGAAGCCATGCCCATAGACGCTTACTTCAGGGAGGAAGACGACATGCCCGACCTGGAATGGCTGGCCCTGAACGAGTGTCGCGGCCGCGTGCTTGATGTAGGCGCCGGTGCAGGCAGCCACGCCTTGCAATTACAGGAGCGTGGTTTTGAAGTAAAAGCTATTGATATATCGCCGCTGGCCGTTAAGGTAATGCAGGAACGTGGTGTTAAAAATGCCGATACGCAAGATATATTTACTTACGGCGGCGAACAGTTTGACACCATACTATTATTGATGAACGGAATAGGCTTAGCCGGCGATATTAAAAACTTAAATAAATTATTAGCTATATTTAAAAATATGCTGGCCAAAGGCGGGCAGCTGTTGTTCGACTCGTCGGATATTGCTTATTTATATGATGGCAACTTACCGGCCGATAAATATTATGGAGAAATAACTTACCAGTACGAGTATAAGGATCAAAAAACGCAATGGTTTAACTGGTTATATATTGATGAGCATAAACTTACCGAGGTAGCCCTATCCGCAAGCTTTATTACAGAAGTTTTGTATGAAGACGAATTTAAACAATACCTGGTGAGGCTTACAACTGCTTAGTTAATGCAAATATTGTGTTAGCGCTTACTTTTTTGTAAAAAACATGATGCAAAGCCAATCATTTCCGGTTTTATTGGAGGTTTTGGTTAACTTTCATCGCATTATTACTGCTAATTAACTCAATAAGCTTTATGAAACAAACCCTATTTTGTGCCTTATTGCTATCAACCAGTGTTTGGGTAAAAGCCCAGGACGCCGTTGGATACCAAAAGCCGCCGCAGGCAATGACAGAGTTGCTCACGGCCAAACCAACCCCTACCGTAAGCATCGATTCGAAAGCCGAATGGATGGTATTGAGCGACCGAAACGCCTTACCTTCTGTTGAAGAACTTGCCCGCCCCGAAATGCGGATTGCCGGTATGCGGATTAACCCTAACAACTTTGCACCCAGCAGGCAGGTAATTTCTTTCAGTGGTTTAAGCTTAAAGAACATTAAAACCGGCAAAGTGTACCCTATTTTAGGTTTGCCAGCCGGTCTTAATGCAAGCGGCGTGAGCTGGGGCCCCGACGAAAGCAAATTTGTGTTCACGCAAACCAATGCCAAAAACGTTGACCTCTACCTCGTAAATGTACTTACCCACAAGGCAACCAAAGTAAACAAACTACCATTAAACAATGTAATGGGCGGCTTTGGCGGCGGCATTACCTGGGTAGATAATAACACCATGATGTATAAGGTTATTGTTAAACCTGCTACCATGGCGCCTGTACGTCCGCTTACCCCTACCGGTCCGGTGGTACAGCAAAACTTAGGAAAATCGGCACCAAGCGTTACTTACCAGGATTTGATCAAATCTCCTTATGATGAAAAATTGTTTGAGTTCTACTGTACTTCGCAATTAGTGATCAACAAAAACGGTATCGAAACTCCTGTTGGCAAACCGGCAATCTATGCTTCATTTACCTTATCTCCTGATAAGAAATATATCATGATGCGTACCTTGCACAAACCGTTCTCTTACCTGGTTACGGCACAAAGCTTCCCATCAAGCGTAACCATTACCGACCTGACCGGAAAAACCGTTAAAACGCTGGCCAACCTGCCATCGGGCGAAGTAAGGCCATCGGGTTATGATAACCTGCAAAACGTTCCGCGTAGTTTTGACTGGCGCGACGACGAACCGGCTACCATTACCTGGGCTGCACCGTTAGACAGTGGATTGATCCGCAAGAAAATGGATTATCATGACGTGGTATATGCTTTAAGCGCACCTTTTACCGGCGAACCTAAAGAACTATTCAAAACAGAGACCCGTTTCCGTAACATACAATGGGGCACTGCCGACCTGGCGCTGGTAAGCGAGGGTTTACGTTCTAAACAAACCTCAAAAGTTAGCCGCTTTAACCCAACTACTGGTAAACTGGAAAAACTTTGGGAACGCAACCAAACGGACGTTTATGGTAACCTGGGCGACCCGGTAACCAACAAAAATAAATATGGCCGAAGTGTAGTTATGCCTATCGAAAACGGCACTAAGTTGCTGATGAACAACGTAACCGGTTCGTCGCCTAAAGGTGATTTGCCTTTTTTGGCCACGTTTGATTTGAATACCAAAAAGAGTGATATCATTTGGCGGAGTAACGAAGGTCAGTACGAGTATGTTTACGACGTTATTGACCCGGCTAAGCTGACTTTGATCACCCGTAAGGAAACACAAACCGAGGTTCCGAACTACTACATCAAAAATCTAAAACTCAGAATTGCCGACCAGCAAATTACTTCGTTTACCAACCCTTACCCGCAAATGCAGGGTGTAACCAAGCAAAAAATATCTTACAAACGCGCCGACGGTGTAGATATGACCGGCGATTTGTACCTGCCTAAAGGTTATAACAAAGAAAAAGACGGACCGTTGCCGGTATTGATCTGGGCCTACCCTGCCGAATTTAACTCTGCCGATGATGCCGCACAGATTCGTGGTTCAAAAGACCGCTTCATCACCATTAACCCGGGTGGCCCTATATTCTTTGTTACCCAAGGTTATGCGGTTTTAGATAATGCATCAATGCCAATTGTTGCTAAAGATGGTAAAAAACCTAACGACACCTTTGTTGAGCAGTTAGAGATGAATGCCAAAGCAGCCATCAACAAACTATCAGACTTGGGCGTGGGCGACCGCAACCGCATGGCTGTTGGTGGCCATAGCTACGGTGCCTTTATGACGGCTAACCTGTTAGCACATACCAACCTGTTTAAAGCCGGTTTGGCCGAGAGTGGTGCTTACAACCGTACCCTTACGCCTTTTGGTTTCCAGAATGAAGAGCGTACTTATTGGGACGACCCTAAACTTTACTATGAAATGAGCCCTTTCAGCTATGCTGATAAGATCAAAACTCCATTGTTATTAATACATGGCGATGCCGATGATAACACCGGTACCTACCCTATTAATAGTGAGCGCTTATTTGCTGCGGTTAAAGGCTTTGGTGGTACCGTTCGCTTTGTGTTCTTACCATACGAAGCACACGGTTATCGCGGTCGCGAAAACCTGCTGCACAAATTGTGGGAGCAATACCAGTGGATGGAAACGTATGTAAAGAAAGCTAAACCAGCAACTACAGCACAAATGGATTAGTATATTATGCGGAGCTTACCGAAGAATTAGCCAGGCGGCGAATGATTCGATATGCGCAGCATGACAAGTTTTGACAAAAGAGCCTTCACTGCTATAGTAGTGAAGGCTCTTTTGTTTTTGTATCACTATTAATCGTGTCAGTCTGAGCTTGTGGAAGACTCAGCAAGGCGGCTAACGCTTCAGCAGGACCAGCATGATATGATCAAAAATCTACTTTTGCTTTGAAGCATTCTTACTTGCACCCTTTACCTTCATCTGGAAAGTGTAAACTGCTTTAGAGGCGGTAATAAAAAGCACATCGCGGTTCTTTCCGCCAAAGCATAGGTTTGCGGTCCACGGTTCAGCAATTTCAATCCAGCCTACCTTCTCTCCTTTGGGGTTAAAAATACTTACCCCCTTACCGGTTAAATACACGTTACCTTCATCATCCAGCGTCATACCGTCTGAGCCTTGGGCTGTAAACAATTGCTGTTCGGTTAGTGCGCCGTTTGCACCGATGGTAAAGCGGTAAGTTTTATCGCCGCCAATATCGGCAACGTAAAGGTATTTGCCATCACTGGTGCCGGCAATGCCATTGGGCTTTTTCAACTTATCGCTAACCATAATGGCCTGGGTTTGGCCAGGTGGCAGGTAATAAACCTTTTCACCGTCAATCTCAGGGTGCTTGCGGGTCCAGTAATCGCGCTGGTAGTAAGGGTCGGTAAAAAAGATACCGCCTCTACCATCAACCCAAAGATCATTAGGGCCGTTAAATTTATGTCCGTTATAGTCGTTTATCAATACTTTATACTTTGTGCCATCGGCCGCAATGCTCCAGATCTGGTTTTGCTCATCGGCGCAGGTCAGCAGGTTGCCATGCTTATCAAAGTACATTCCGTTAGAGCGGCCGGTGTGGTTGCTAAATAAGGTAAGTTTACCATCGGTGGCATATTTCCAAATCGAATTATTAGGCTGATCGGTAAAAAACACATCGCCATGTGTATTGGCAGCGGGGCCTTCAGTAAAAGCGAACTGCTTGCTAACTAATTGCGGCTTGGTTTGCGGGTCGAATAAATTTGCAGGGCCGTGCGTTATGGTATCCATGGGTTGAATGCTTATGGTTAAGTTTGCCCTCGGGCTGTTGCTAAAATGTATGGCAGAAAATAAGCTTAACGGTAACAGCACTGTTAAACATGCTTTAGGTAAAAAATTCATAGGTGATAATTTTTTCTAAACATCGTAATTAGCAATTTGTAAAACAACAACGGTTATAGCGTATTAGTTTACTCATGTATTCAAAAGAACAGGCATCGCAAATAAAGCAAAGTTTTTGGACCACCTTTGGCCAGTACATCGCTCCGCAATTATCGGCAGAGGGTATGAAAATTAATTGGGTTAATTACAAAACAGGGATTAAACATGTAAACTTTCGTATGCAGGCCGAAAGCCGTATAGCCAGCATTGGCATAGAAATAACCCATCCCGATGCCGGTATACAGGAACTTTTTTTTGAACAATTTAAAGAGCTAAAATTAGTACTGACCGGTGCGTTGAACGAAGACTGGGAATGGGAATTGCACGGGCACGATGAATACGGAAAAACGGTGAGCCGTATATATCATCAACTTAACAACGTCAGCATTTTTAACAGGAACGACTGGCCTGCGCTGATCTCCTTCTTTAAGCCCCGTATTATTGCTTTAGACGAATTTTGGAGCGATGCAAAGTACAGCTTTGATGCATTAAAGTAAATATATTTAATGCAGGGGCACGATTTGTGCTAAATAACTAATATGTTTCAATTAATAATATTAACGCTGTTGAGTGCCTACACTACTTCTTCCGACAAGAGAATGTTGCTCATTTTTGCAGACAAAGCCAGCAACCCGGCGCTAAAGGAACAAATGCAAGCGCTTAAAGCCGACACCAGGGGTTTAGCCGAGCGCGATATTGAAATACACACTTACTACGGCGACCGCGACATCAAGATGTTTAAGCATAAAAAGATCAGGTCAAACTACACCGTTATATTAGTTGGTAAAGATGGCGGCGATAAATTGAGGGTAACCAGCCCTGTCACCTTAAAAACGCTATTTTCTACCATTGACGAAATGCCCATGCGCCAAGCCGAAATGGCCCGGCTGGTGAAGTAGTGTATTTGTAAATACATTAAATACCTATATTTGCGCTTTATATAAAAAATCGTAGATATATGCCGGAGTTATCAGTTGTTATAACTGTGATGAATGAGAGGGAAAACATTAAACCCCTTATTGAAGAGATACGAAAAGCTTTGCCGGCTATTGACTATGAAGTAATTTTTGTAGACGACGGATCGGAAGACGGCACGCAGAAAGAAATTGTAGCCAACGCCGATGAACGTATTAAACTGGTTGAACTTCGTAAAAACTATGGGCAGAGCACAGCCATGACTGCCGGTATTGACCACACCACAGGCGAATACATTGCCCTACTAGACGGCGACTTGCAGAACGACCCTAAAGATATTCCCTTTATGTTGCAGAAGCTGAAGGATGAAGATTGGGATGTGGTAGCCGGCAACCGGGCTAACCGCCAGGACGGTGTGTTTCTACGCAAAATTCCAAGCAAAATAGCCAATGCACTTATCCGTAAAATGACCGGCGTTTACATTAAAGATTACGGCTGTACGTTAAAAATATTCAAGCGCGAAATAGCTGAGGATTTAGGCATATACGGCGAGCTTCACCGTTTTATTCCTGTATTGGCCAAATTACAGGGTGCCAGTATTACGCAGGTAGATGTTACGCATCATGCCCGCATATTCGGCAAGTCTAAATATGGTATTAACCGCACGTTCAAGGTTATCAGCGATTTGATCCTGATGGTGTTCTTCCGTAAGTATATTCAAAAACCAATGCACCTTTTTGGAAGCGTAGGTTTTGTAGCTTTCTTCCTGGGAATTATTATTAACGCTTACCTGTTGGTGTTGAAACTGATGGGCCACGATATTGGCGGCAAGCCTTTATTAATACTGGGCCTAATCTTTTTATTAGGTGGCGTACAACTCATTACCCTGGGTATATTAGCCGAGGTGAATGTGCGGACCTACTTTGAGTCGCAAAACAAGAAAACCTACCAAGTACGTAAGCTCTATGATGGAAAGAGGTTTATTAAACCACAAACCAGTCAGCAAATAAATACCATAGCATAAAAAAAGGGCTTCGAATCATCGAAGCCCTTTTTCGTTATCCACTATTGTGGAGGATTTGTTTTGGTAGTATCTCTTTTCATTGTGTCGCGAGCCGTACTATCGGTTGTGGTAGTAGTTGGCGTTGTCGACATGGTAGATGATGAGTCGGTAGCTGTGCTGTCACCGCTTCCGCTTGCTGCGCGCTCAGAGCTGCATCCTGCTGCTACTGATGCTATGATTGCCGTTATAAAGGCAAAACTTAAAAATTGCTTTTTCATAGGATTTCGATATTTGTTAAATCTTATAACAGGTATTATTCTGATATTGTTTAAGTTGTATTTAAAATAGTTGCATTTATACCTGTTTAACGCCTATTAGGCCACAAATTTTGCCGGTTTATACCAATCAATTTCTTCCATACGTTATATATTAGCGCCTGTATTATCAGCCAAAAGCATTAGTAACGTGAGCTTAACCGATCAACTTTTAAAAGCGGGGTATACCATATCAACAGATAAGAGCTTACTGGATATTGAGGCCATACACCATTACCTGGCGTATGAATCTTACTGGGCGGCCGGATTAAGCAAGGAGAAACTGCAACGTTCCATTGAAAACTCAATTTGCTTTGGTATTTACCACGAAAATAATACCTGCGGTTTTGCACGCGTAATAACAGATAAGGCTACATTTGCTTACATCTGCGATGTGTTTATACTTGAACCCTATCGTGGCAAGGGCCTATCAAAGTGGCTCATGCAAAACATTAAAGAACACCCGGAGTTAAATGGATTAAGGCGCTGGTCTTTAGCAACGGCCGATGCCCACAACTTATACAAACAGTTTGGTTTTGTACCCATAAGCAAACCCGACCTTTGGATGGAAATTTTTACGCCCTATGTCAAATCAGAACTACCATAATAAGGCAAATCTTAAAAGGCTGATCCTGGAGGGTGAAGGGGTATCTCTCGATTTTAAAAAAACCATAACCAGTTGCGAAAAGATAGCCAAAACCATGGTATCCTTTGCCAACAACAAGGGGGGCAAACTACTGATTGGCATATTGGATGATGGCACCATTAAAGGCGTAAAATCTGAAGATGAGGAACGCTACATGATAACCCGTGCGGCACACTTTTTTGCACGCCCTGCCCTGGAACCCATTTTTGAAGAAGTTTATGTAGACGATAAAGTTGTGTTGGTTGTAGAAATTGAACCCAGCATCACCAAGCCACACTACGCCCTGGCCGACGATGGCAAATGGTGGGTGTACATCCGCATAAAAGATAAAAGCGTACTGGCCAGTAAGATTGTGGTAGATGTATTGAAACGCTCGGAAGATAGCCAGGGCGTACTGATCGAATATTCTTCGAAGGAAAAAGCCTTGTTAGAGTACCTTGACCTGAACGACCGTATCACCGTAAAAGAATATTGCGTGCTCCTGAACATGAGCCGCCGACGGGCGCAGCGCATACTGGTTAACCTCGTATTATCTGGCGTTATACGGGTGCATACTACCGAGAAGGAAGAGTTTTACACAGCGGCATAACTCTAAATTTTCGCATTCAGGTTTCCTCAAAGTTTCAATAACCTTACCTTTGCTGTCCAATTGTTCACTATGTATTTCTCTATCCAGCAATACCGCCCCTTTTACCGCGAAAATTTACGACTGGCCGTGCCGGTGGTTATTTCGCAACTGGGCCATACGCTGGTGCAGTTGTCAGACAGTATTATCGTTGGGCACTTTGCAGGTACCACTTCACTGGCAGCCGTATCGCTGGTTAATAGTATTTTCATTGTAGCCCTGGTTATGGGTTTGGGCGTAGCCTATGGCATAACTCCCTTAATAGCACAATTTAACGGGCAAAAGAATTACAGCGAATGCGGCCGATTGCTTTCTAACAGCATTTTTATCAATCTTGTATTCAGCATCGTATTGTTTGTACTCATCTACTTTGGTGCCGGTAATTTGCTCGACCATCTGCACCAATCGCCCGAGGTATTGAAGCAGGCCAAACCCTTCCTTCTGCTTATGTCGGCCTCTATTGTTCCGCTTATGATGTTTACCACGTTTAAGCAGTTTACCGAGGGTTTGGGTTTTACCAGGCAGGCCATGAGCATCTCTATATGGGGTAATGTGCTGAACATTTGCCTGGGGATCATTTTCGTAAAGGGATTGTTTGGCGTAAAACCTATGGGAATCAGCGGCGTGGGTTACAGCACCCTGATAGACCGCACGGTGATGGCCTTAGTGATGGGAATTTATGTGTTCAGGTCGGCTAACTTTAAACAATACCTTATTGATTTTTCCATGACCTACATCAAACGTTCGCGCTGTTTGGAATTGGTGCGTATAGGTGCTCCTGTGGCTATGCAATATACCTTTGAGGTGAGTGCCTTTAGTGCTGCTGCGGTCATGGTAGGCCAAATAGGCGCCGTGCAGCAGGCCGCACACCAGGTGGCTATCAACCTGGCTTCCATGACTTATATGATTGCCAGTGGGGTTGCCTCGGCGGCGGCCATCAAGTCGGGTAATTACTTTGGCGCACGCAGCTTTACCGATTTACGGGCATCGGCCATTGCCAGTTATCATATTGTGCTGGCTTTTATGACCGTTACTGCGCTTGTGTTTGTGGTATGCAATCGTTGGCTCCCGTGGATCGTTACTTCTGATGTAGAGGTAATAGCTGTGGCTGCGCAGCTTTTAATTATCGCCGCCATATTCCAATTGTTTGATGGTGCACAGGTAATTGGCTTAGGTATTTTACGTGGAATGGGCGATGTAAACGTACCTACCATTATTACTTTTTTAGCTTATTGGGTAATTGGTTTGCCCCTCGGCTACTGGCTGGGCCTTTATTTAGGCTTGGGTGCCACCGGTGTGTGGTACGGGTTGGTAGCTGGATTAGGTGTAGCTTCCATCCTATTGTACCTGCGGTTTACCATAACAACCAAAAAGCACATTGAGAATTACATCTTCGATGAGGCCTTAAAAATATAGATCGAGCGCCATGCGGTAGGTGTTGCAATGCGCATCTACAATATCTTTAATTTGTGGTGAATAGCCACCGCCCATGCTTACCTGCACCGGGACGCCGGCTTGTTTGCATTGTTCAAGCACTAAGCGGTCGCGCTCTTTACAGGCTTCTTTACTCAGAGCAAGTTTTCCCAATTTATCCGATTCCAGCACATCTACGCCAGCCAGGTAAAATATAAAATCAGGCTTTTGCTGAGCAATTAACCGGGGCACCTGCTGCTTCACGATCGACAAAAATTCATCATCGGTAACGCCATCGGGCAACGGAATATCAAGGTCTGATCGCTCCTTTCGCGCCGGAAAATTATTAGCGCCATGCATGGAAAAAGTAAATACCCTCGATTCGTTTTCGAAGATCTGTGCCGTGCCGTTCCCCTGATGTACGTCTAAATCAATAATTAAGATAGAATGAGCCAAATTATTATGCAACAAATAATTAGCTGCAATAGCCTGATCGTTCAACATACAAAAACCTTCACCCCAGTTAGTACCGGCATGATGGGTTCCACCGGCTACGTTAAAGGCAACTCCATTCTCCATTGCAAAGTGGCAGCCGTCTATCGTCCCTTTGGCAATTCGTATTTCGCGTTCAACCAATTGCGCATTCAGCGGGAAGCCTATGCGGCGTTGTTCTTTTGCCGGCAGGGTAAGATCGCGCAGCTGGTGCCAGTAGCTTTCATCGTGCGTCCATAAGATAGTTTGTTCATCAAGAGGCTGTGGCGAAAACAAATTATCAGTAGTGATCAATCCCTCATGCAACAGCTGTGCGGGTATCAGCTCATACTTAAGCATTGGAAACCGATGGCCCTCGGGCAGCGGGTGTGCGTAAATGGGGTCGAAAGCTATTTTGAGCATATACCGGCTATCCCAAAATTTCGTTAACGTGTTTTTTGATGTTGCTTGCCAGGGTATCTAAGGGCAAATCATTTTCATCAAAACCAAATGGGTTCTCTATTTCCTCGGCAATCAGCTCAATACTGGCCAGCACATAAAGTACAAAAGCGATGATGGGAATAATGTAATAATGCAACTCAAATGCCCAGGTTAAAGGCAAACTCATTACGAAAAAGAAGATGAACTTCTTAATGAATACGCCGTAATTGTAAGGAATAGGCGTGTTCTTGATACGCTCGCAGGCACCGCATATATCGGTAAAAGACATTAACTCCGCATTAATGCTCATTAACTGCTCCGTATTCAATTGACCACCTTTATTGAGCTCGTACGACCTCCCAATCATTAACGAGGCTATCTGGTTAGGCAGATGCTTGCTGTCGTCTAAAAAGCTGTCGTAATTACCCTTCAAATCCTGCCGTAAATGGTCTTTTAATACCTCAGCATAAAGCGGAATATAACGGTTGTAAAATTGCACATCATCCTGGTTACCTAAATGCTTGATCTTGATAGCCAGGTTACGGCTGTTGTTGACCAGGCTTCCCCAGAGTTTACGGCCTTCCCACCAGCGGTCATAAGCAGAGTTAATGCGAAATGCCAACAGTAACGACAATACAAAGCCCAGCGTGGTGTGCACCACATTAGTTTTATGAATTACACTACTATCGGGCAGGTGCACATAATCCAGCAAGAGCCAGGTTACAAATGCCGCGTACACGCCAACCCCGATCAACAGCGGAAATAACTCACGCAGGGTGTCCGATTTATGGAAGCGGAACAAGAAAGTAAACCACTCTTTAGGGTTATAATTGATCATGCTTTGCTTATTTGGGTCGCGGCTTCGGCCATGTAATGTGCAGCCTCATAAACATCTGTAAATGTGTTGTATAAAGGCACCGGACTCAAGCGTATCACATCAGGCTCGCGCCAATCGCCAATAACGCCTTTGCTCACCAGGTGATCAAACATAGCCTTCCCGTTATGCTTGCATATAACAGATAACTGGCAGCCTCGCTCCTGCTTGTTTTTAGGGGTAATGATCTTAAAAAGCTGCTCCCCTTGTTGCTGATTGATTTGCTCGATCAGGTATTCGAGGTACCCTGTAAGAAGTTCACTCTTTCTTCGCAGCGCAGGTATACTACCGGCTTGCTCAAATAACTGCAAAGCTGCATTGTGCGCCGCCATCAATAAAATAGGGCTGGTACTTACCTGCCAGCCTTCGGCCCCCGGCTCAGGGTCAAAACCCGGTATCATTTTAAAACGCGTATCGTTTCGGTAGCCCCACCAACCGGCAAAGCGGTTTAATTCTTTATTTTGATGATGCTTTTCGTGCACAAATATGCCGCTAATGCCGCCCGGACCGGAGTTCATATATTTGTACGAACACCAGCAGGCAAAATCGGCCTGCCAATCATGCAATGCTAAAGGTACGTTACCGGCAGCGTGTGCCAGATCGAAGCCCACATAAGCACCTGCTTCATGAGCCGCACCGGCAATAGCTTTCAAACCAAAAAACTGGCCGGTGTAATAGTTAATACCGCTGAACAGGACCAGCGCCAGTTCATCAGAATGCTCTTCAATTGCGCTTAAAATATCAGCAGTTTGCAAGGTGCTTTCCCCCTCACGTGGAAACACCTCAATTACGGCATCTTTGGGGTCGAATCCATGGAATTTAACCTGGCTTTCTACCGCGTATTGATCCGACGGAAAAGCGCCGCCTTCCATCAATATTTTATAGCGTTTGCCTTTGGGCTGGTAAAAACTTACCATGAGCAAATGCAGGTTAATGGTAAGCGAGTTCATCACCGTAACCTCGTGCGGCAAGGCGCCTACAATATTGGCTAACGGCGGCAGCAACTGTTTATGGTACTCGTGCCAGGGGGCATCACCCTGAAACCATCCCTCCACGGCCAGGTTTTGCCATGCGCCTAATTGTGTTGCAATCTCTTGCTGTGCGGCTTTAGGCTGCAGCCCTAATGAATTGCCACACAGGTATATAATATCTTTTCTCTGATGCTGGGGTATCAGAAATTCATTTCTAAAATTGCTTAGCGTATCCTGCTCATCCAACCGCTGTGCAAATGCGGCGCTGTTTTCATATTCCATTAGTCAATATTACAAAAAAGGGCAGATTAAACTGCCCCTGCTTTTATAAATCAACTTTATCATGTTCGCCCGGCTCAAAGGGCGTACCGGTAATAACCGACTTCAACCATTTAAATGCTATGCCTACGGCACCTGCACTGCTATCCCAATACTCGGCATCGCTTACATCTACCCTAAGCAAAGTAAGCGCAGGGTCTTCTAAGCCGCCTTTAAAAAAAGCTTCCACAAACGGGTCCCATAGCTCCTGCATCTTCACACGATCATCAACCACCTGCGCTACGCCGTTAATGCTGATATAGGTAGTTGCGCTGCTATTAGAATAAGTAACATTCACTTTATTATCGTGAGATATTTCGGCAACTTTAGAGGAGAACTCATTAGTGAAAAACCAAAGACTACCCTCTACATCTAATTGTGCAGTAGCCATTGGGCGGCTATGAAAGCCATTATTTACAGTGAACGTAGTTAGCATGGCTGTTTTCGATTTATCGATCATGCCGCGCAGGTGTTCAATATTTTCCAGTTTCTTCAAATCATTTTGGTAATCCATGGCAATGTTTTTAGTTTGATAAACTATTAACCCACGAACACCGTTTTTGATTGAATTTTTAACGATTTGGTTTACTTACATACACATTACCCTTTACATAAAAGCGGTATGGCAGCAAAGCATCTTCGGCAGCATAAGCCACGCCAATGCGCGGTACTGCGGCTATTTCATCGTCGGTGAATGATAATCCCTGATCTTCTATCCACAGTTCATTACTCTGAAAACTAATGCAGTTCAGTTTGCGTGAGATACCTAACGCCTTACCTACTGAACCCGGACCGGCCGTAATATTGGGTTTCACCACGGTCATGTTACGGCGGTACAGCATTTCCTCAATACCCACGGTTGGATTTACCGCACGTATCAACACCGCATGAGGCTGACCTTCTACCGATGTAACCACATTCAGCATTTCATGTATGCCGTAACAGAGGTAAACGTAAGCTACACCTCCCTTGGCAAACATGGTTTGTGTTCTGGCAGTTTGCCGGTTGCCATAAGCGTGAGAGGCCTTATCTATAATTCCATTATAAGCTTCTGTTTCAACAATGTATCCTCCGGTAATTGCACCTTCAATACAGGTGAATAAATATTTACCCAACAGTTTGCGGGCAACCTCGGTTACGTTATTATTGAGGTAAAATGACTCAGGCAATTTCATTATTCAAAATTTTGAGGACGATCTTACTAATTTCCTTTCCGCGCGTGTAAACCATATCATGACTTCCGCGCTCTACAATGTGAGTTGCGGTTGATATATACTTATGCGGGAAGATGAGATCTTTGTTACCGATGATTTGATGAATGGGCGCCTTTAGCGGTTTAGGCTGCCACCGCAACACCGCGTGCATGGCCCAGCGCATAAACACCGGCGATGTATGGCGAATCATATCTACAAACAAGAAACCGGTTTTACCCTTGGTATCGCCAAACAAAGGTTTGATAATGTTACCCATAGAAGTATAAAAGCGGTGCGGCAATATTTTGTAAACGGGCAAGCGACGAAAGAATTTGAAATACGGCGGTATCTCTGCAGACTGTTTAATACTCGAAATAATGATGGCATTTTTTAACGACAGCAAACCGCTTATTTCTACCGTGAGGATACCTCCTAACGAAACACCGATCACATGATCGTTAGTCTGAATGCCGTAGTGGTCGATCAGCTTTTGAGCATACGACGGTATAGTATCGTGCTTCTCCGGCTCAATCCAGTCGGCATGTATTAACTCGTAGCCGGGCAGCACCAGTTTATCAAACAAGCGGCGGTCGGCTCCAAGACCGGCTATCAAAAACACTCTTTCCATTAAAAGTTAAGCAGTTTTACCAGTTCTTCCAGGTATAGGGCATCGGTTTCATCAAACTGGTCTAACAATTCGCTATCTACATCTAACACCCCTACTACTTCACCGTTGCTGAACAAAGGCACTACAATTTCTGATTGAGATAGCGAACTGCAGGCAATATGCCCTGGGAAAGCTTCCACATCGGGCACGATCAGCGTTTTCTTTTGCTCCCAGGCCGAACCGCAAACGCCTTTGCCTAAATTGATACGTGTACAGGCCACCGGACCCTGGAACGGACCTAACACCAGCTGACTCTCTTTAACCAAATAAAAACCAACCCAAAACCACTTAAACTGCTCTTTTAAGGCCGCAGCCATGTTGGCCAGGTTAGCCGTTAGGTCGGTTTCGCCATGTAGCAACGCCTCTATTTGAGGAAGTAACGATTGGTATTGTGCAGCTTTATCGCTGCTTTGGAGTATGTTTAAATCTTCGGCCATGATTAAATGCAGATGTCTTATATTTGGGGTAAAAATACAGGAATGTCAACAGTACTGCGACAAAGAAATATTTTTGTGACGAAAGTATTTGAAATAACTACTAAATCGTTGAAGGTTAAAAATTCTAATCTGTTCAAGTCTATTGAACATGATTTCTCATTTGAAGAAATGACTGATAAAATTATTAACAAGCGTTTTATTTCAATGCCATTAGTATGTTTAACGATAATATTTGCATTGTTATCATTTAAAGAATTTATATCAATTTATATTTCTGATAAACCAACCATTCCTCTCGATTACTTGGCGGCATATCTATTCATTACAATCGTATTAGTCGCAATTACTTTTTTGAAAAAAACTGAAATAACATATCTTGTTTTAACGAACGGAATTAGAATTGAATTATACAGTAATAAACCTAGCAAATTTATAGTTAACGATTTTTTAGCGCTTTTACAGTCAGAAAAGAGCACTTATCTTACTAAGAAAATAGTCTAATAAAATTTAAGCATATAACCTAAGCCTAAAGACTCCTTTAATAAAAATAAACTTAAACATATCGTTTAATTGACGTATAATTTATAATTTGATAGTTAGCCTCACCATAGTACGTTACCGCAAAGCTTTTATACCGTTTGCTTTATTAGCTATGGCTCTGCACCGCCTGCCTTTAATGTTACAAAAAGGTTGCACCTTTTGGAAGCTGATGGGCTGCGGCCGCAACGGCAGTTTTGACTTAACGCCCGACTGGCAGCAATGGGGCTTACTGGCCTCCTGGAACACCCGCGAAGATTTCGACCGCTTTTACCAGGGGTCTTTCATCACCGGCTGGTGGAAAAAATTAACCACCGAAAGCTGGACATTGTTGGCCGAGCCGCTGCAAGCGCATGGTAAATGGGATGGCACAGAACCGTTTGGACACCCTAACGTGAAAGATTATACCGGCTCTATTGCCGTGCTAACACGCGCTACCATCCATTTGAACCGCTTAAAGAATTTTTGGAGCCATGTAGATGTTGCCGCTCAATTAATGGCAAAATCAAAAGGATATATTACCTCTGTAGGCATAGGCGAAGCACCGGTTTTCAGGCAGGCTACCTTTTCTATTTGGGAAAGTGTGGACGATGTGAAAGCCTTTGCTTATGGCTCGCGCGAACACGCTGACATTATTAAGAAGACACGCAGCGAAGGCTGGTATAGCGAAGAAATGTTTGCCCGTTTTAAACCCGTTGCCGCCTGGGGCACTTTAAATGGTACCGACCCGCTGCAGGGTAAAATTAAATTTGATTAGTTATGAGAATTATTGCCGAAATACCTCACCCCGATTTTAAGGTGTCTATACTAAACATGAACCGCAAATTCATTGTCAAGATAGAGCAAGGCGCTTTAGAGCAAACCTACAAAGTAACCGAAATGGACTTGATGGACGGCGTAAACAGCGTATTCGAGCTCTTAGACGAGCCGTTCTACAAAGCCGTAGCCGCCCGCTTTACCGAAATGCGTAAAGATTGGAAAGAGACTTACAACCGGTATAATTAAGATTAGTGCTTACTAAAAAAATTGGCTGTCATGCTGAGCTTGTTGAAGCATTCGCCGCTTTGCTAAGTCTTCAACAAGTTCAGACTGACAGATCCGTCCCTGCAAACTCATATTCCCGTATAAACTTCCAGGGACCACCCAGATACTCAAACAAGGTCAAGCCTGTTCCGGTAATCTCAAAAGGAGTAAACTCCAGTTCCAGCACATCTTTTAGCTGTTTAGCCACATCAGGATTTACTTTATTCTGAACAGTGATATGCGGCCAGAGCTTTTGCCTGTCCTGGGGAATAAGCCATGGCTGCCAGGTGGTTTGTAGTTGTTTGTGTATTTGCTGCAATTCAGCACTTTCCATAGAAAAAGCCACACCGTTTCCAATACTCTTTAACCCGGTAACTTGTAATTGAATTTTAGAGTGATGTTTAGTTAAGTTTTCTAACGCTTCGGTAATTGCTTTTTCTGCTTGCGGTAAATGGTGAAACAAGGTCAAGTGTGCATCCAAGTAATTACGCTCAGGCGGAAAATGGGCTTTACGGAGACTATTGAAGTATTGCTGACTTGCGCTGTTTAATGTGAGTGTTAATATAAGCGGGGCTTCTGGCATTGTATTTAAAAGTTTCAGATGTTTTACAAGCCAGTAAGTAAAGTGTTTTGATTTGCTTCGATCCTACGCCATGAATTAATTTACAATACCATAACGTTTTAATAAACTTTTTACTTGCATAAATAAAATTTATTTGAATACTTTGCACAAAAAATAAATACACGTTAATACATCAGTAAAATAATGAACATTCAAAGCATACAAAAGCACGCAACTGCAGTTTCTACTGCCCGGTTTGCTGCCGCTTTGAACTCCAGTATTTTAGTGAATTTCCCGTCACGACGACGATTGTATATCCCCCGGGTTTGATCAGGTATCATCACAGCACTACAACCCAACTGAAGTTTATGCAAACTTCTTTCAATCAGAATCATTAATAACATAAGGCTTTTAAGCCGGTATTTTAACGGTAAGTCGTTTTATAATCATGACCTTACAAGATTTTAATATAATAGTTGCCAACGAACAACACGCCGATTACGCACCGCAGATATGCGATGAAATGGCTTCATCTGCCAAAGCACGGGGTACGGGTATTGCCCAGCGTTCGCCCGAGTATGTGGCTAACAAGATGCTGGAAGGTAAAGCAGTTATTGCGCTGCACAAAGATGGCACCTGGGCCGGCTTTTGCTACATTGAAACATGGAGCCATGGCGATTTTGTGGCTAACTCAGGCTTGATAGTTAACCCTGAATTCAGAAAAGTGGGTTTGGCTAAGGCCATTAAGGTAGCTGTGTTCGAACTTTCGCGTAAAAAATACCCTCATGCTAAGATCTTTGGCTTAACCACAGGTTTGGCCGTGATGAAGATCAACTCCGATTTAGGCTACGAACCCGTTACCTATTCAGAACTTACCCAGGACGAAGACTTTTGGAAAGGCTGCCGCAGCTGCGTGAATTACGATATCTTAACCTCTAAAGAACGCAAGAACTGTATGTGCACCGCCATGCTGTGGGACCCGGTGGAAAAACAGCGCGATTATGAAGAGCGCATGAAAAAGCTTACCCACAAAGCTACCCTGTTAGAGCGCATTGAAAACGCCATTAAAAACAGCGTAAAAACTATATCCTTTTAACAATAATATACATTTGGTTACCCCAAACTCATGAAGAAAAAAGTAGTATTAGCCTACAGTGGCGGATTAGATACCTCATTTTGCTGCATATACTTAACCCAGGATTTAGGCCTGGAAGTACACTCGGTAATTGTGAATACCGGTGGTTTTAGCGATGAAGAGCTAAAGCAAGTAGAAGAACGTGCCTACAAAATGGGCGTTACCTCACACCATGTGGTTGATGAAACCGCCAACTTTTACGATACCTGCGTACGCTTTTTAATTTATGGTAACGTATTAAAAAATAACACCTACCCCCTTTCGGTGAGTGCCGAGCGCGTGAGCCAGGCTACGGCTATTGCCAACTACGCCAAAGAGATTGGTGCCGAGTATGTGGCCCATGGTAGCACTGGTGCCGGTAATGATCAGGTTCGTTTCGATATGATCTTTAACATTCTGGTGCCTAACGTGCAAATCATGACACCAATCCGCGATCTGAAATTAAGCCGCGAAGAAGAAATTCAATACCTGAAAGATCATGGTGTGGAAATGAATTTCGAAAAGAATAAATATTCTATTAACAAGGGTATTTGGGGTACATCGGTTGGCGGTAAAGAAACGCTGACTTCTCACCAGGGCTTACCTGAAGATGCATGGCCTACCCAGGTAACTGCAAGCGAGCCTAAAAACCTGGAACTCGTTTTTGAAAAAGGTGAGCTGGTAGCTATTGATGGCACCAAGTACGATCATCCGGCTAAAGCCATACAGGCGTTACAAGCTATTGCCCAGCCTTACGGTGTAGGCCGCGATATTCACGTGGGAGATACTATTATAGGCATTAAAGGCCGTGTAGGCTTTGAGGCTGCTGCACCTATGATCATTATCAAAGCTCACCACACTTTGGAAAAACACGTGTTAACCAAGTGGCAGTTATCATGGAAAGACCAGTTATCATCTTTCTACGGAAACTGGTTGCACGAAGGTCAGTTTCACGACCCAATTATGCGCAACATAGAGGCTTTCCTGACCGATACCCAGCAAACCGTTAGCGGTAAAGTATTCGTGGAACTACATCCATACCGCTTTATGGTGACCGGTATTGAGTCTGACCATGACCTGATGTCTAACAAATTCGGTACCTACGGCGAGATGAACAACGCCTGGAGCGGGGAAGATGTTAAAGGGTTCTCCAAGATATTTGGCAACCAGGTGATGATCTACAACAAGGTGAACGGTAAATAAAAATGGAATCGCTTTTTTCAAAAGAAAATTGCTTGAGTCAATACCCATGGGGTGATGGCTGCCACAGCTGGAATTTTGTAGACTCCGATGCTTTATCGGTGAAACAAGAGCTGATGCCGCCTACTGCTGTTGAAAAGCTGCATTACCATGAGCATGCTACACAATTCTTTTTTGTACTGAGCGGCACCGCCATATTTGTTGTAGATGGACAAGTTATTTTGGTTAAACCACAACAGGGATTAGAAATACGTCCAGGCCAAAAACACCGGATCAGTAACCATGCAGAAACTGACTTAAAATTTATACTATACTCACATCCATCCACCAAAAACGATAGAATTGATTGTGAATAACTCAACAGAAACTGACCCCAACCCGCAGGTTGGAGGTTTTAAAATAAAAGCCGGTATTATAGGCGGAGCGGGCTACACTGGGGGCGAGCTACTTCGTATATTGATTAATCACCCGCAAGTAGATATTGCTTTTGTACATAGCAACAGTAATGCCGGCAACTACATCTACGAAGTGCACACCGATCTTTTCGGCGATACCGAATTAAAATTTACCGGTGAACTTTCCCATCAAATAGATGTATTGTTTTTATGTGTTGGCCATGGCGATGCACGAAAGTTTTTAGAAGCGAATCCGTTTCCTCAAAGCGTTAAGGTGATTGACCTTAGCCAGGATTTTAGGTTGAAAGAAAAATCTTCAATTTCTTATCAGGCAACAGACAACTCACAACCGACAACTGAAAGCCGCTCCTTTACTTACGGCTTGCCCGAGTTAAACCGTGAGGCCATTAAACAGGCCGATAATATTGCCAACCCGGGTTGCTTTGCCACTTGTTTACAATTGGGTTTGCTGCCTTTAGCCGCAAGCAATAATTTAAATAGCGAAGTACATATTACAGCCACTACCGGCTCTACCGGTGCAGGTCAAAGCCTGGCGCCTACTTCGCATTTCACCTGGCGCAATAATAATGCATCGGTTTATAAAGCTTTTGATCACCAACATTTGAATGAAATTGGTGAATCGCTTACCCAACTGCAACCAGCGTTTGATAAACCGGTAAACTTTATTCCTTACAGGGGAGACTTTACACGCGGAATTATTGCCTCGATTTACTTAGATAGCGATTTGTCGGCCGATGAGGTTGTAAAATTGTACAGCGATTACTACGCAGGGCATCCGTTTACGCATGTTACCACTCGCAACATTGATTTGAAGCAAATTGTAAATACCAACAAATGCTTTATTCAGGTTCAAAAGAAAGGCAATAAAGTATTCATCATCAGTATTATGGATAACCTGCTTAAAGGTGCATCAGGGCAAGCGGTGCAAAACATGAACCTCATGTTTGGACTGGAAGAAACAACCGGACTTCGTTTAAAAGCCGCTGCTTTTTAATTTATACATATATTTTCTAACGTTTTAAATTCATTGTGTAATGAAACTATTTGATGTTTACCCAATAAATCCAATAGAGATTGTAAAGGGTATTGGTAGTTTGGTTTATGACGACAAAGGTACCGAGTACCTCGATCTTTACGGCGGTCATGCCGTAATTTCGATAGGCCATACCAATCCACGATATGTAAAACGATTAGAAGATCAACTTCACAAAATAGGGTTTTACTCTAATTCCATCGAGATCCCTTTACAAAAAGAACTGGCCGAAAAGTTAGGACAGGTATCGGGCAAAACCGATTACCAATTGTTCTTGTGTAACTCCGGTGCCGAGGCTAACGAGAACGCCTTAAAACTGGCTTCCTTTTACAACGGTAAAAAGAAAGTAATTGCCTTCCGCAAAGCATTTCATGGCCGCACCTCATTAGCGGTTGCTGTTACCGATAATCCCAAAATTGTTGCCCCGGTAAACGAAACGGACAATGTAATTTTCCTGCCTTGGTGCGATGAGGCCGCTTTAGAACAAGCCTTTGCCGAAAATGAAATATCATCCGTCATTATTGAAGGCATACAAGGCGTAGGTGGCATACAGGTAGCTACAACCAGCTTTTTACAAAAAATAAGAGCACTTTGCGATCAATACAACGCCGTTTACATAGCCGATTCGGTTCAATGTGGTTATGGCCGTACGGGTAAATTTTACTCGCACGATTTTGCCGGTGCAGATGCCGATATATACACCATGGCTAAGGGCATGGGTAACGGCTTCCCTATTGGGGCCATCAGCATAGCGCTAAAAATTAAACCATCGTACGGTATGTTAGGTACCACCTTTGGCGGTAATCATTTAGCCTGTGCTGCTGCTTTAGCCGTGCTGGAAGAAATTGAAGCCAATAACCTAATGCAAAACGCTGCCGAAGTTGGCGCATACCTAATTGATGAACTTAAAAAGTTTGAGCAAGTAATTGAGGTACGCGGCCGCGGGTTAATGATCGGTATTGAATTGCCTGAAGAACTAAGTAATGTGCGTAAAAAACTGCTTTACAAGCACCACATCTTTACAGGCGAAGCTAAACCCAACGTGGTACGCTTGCTGCCAGCGTTAAACTTAACCAAAGCACATGCCGACCAGTTTTTGGAGGCCTTTGCACAAACATTAAAAGCTGCGCAAGTACCAGCGTAAATATATACTATGTCATTGCGAGCGATAGCGCGGCAACCTCCGACTGCATGTACAACCATCAAACTGAGATTGCCACGTTACTATCGTTCCTCGCAATGACATCTGAAATTTGATAATTTCCATAGAACACCGGAAAGATAAATGAAGCAATTCACCTCTGTACACGACGTTACCGATATTAACGCCTTAGTGACCGAAGCCCTGGCGCTCAAAAAAGATCCTTATGCGTTTCAGCATCTGGGTAAAAACAAAACCATAGGCTTGGTTTTTTTAAACCCAAGTCTGCGTACCCGCATGAGCACACAAAAGGCAGCGCTTAATTTAGGCATGAACGCCATGGTGCTCAACATTGATAAGGAAGGATGGGCTTTAGAGTTGCAGGATGGCGCCATCATGAACGGCACTACGGTAGAGCACGTGCGCGAGGCTGCGGCAGTATTGGGCCAGTACGTCGACTTTTTAGGTGTACGCTCGTTTCCGGGTTTAAAAGATCGTGAGGAGGATTATAGCGAAACCATATTTAACAAATTTGTAGAGTATTGCGGTGTACCGGTTGTCAGCCTGGAATCGGCTACACGACACCCGTTACAAAGTTTGGCTGATCTGATCACCATTACCGAACTTAAAAAGGTAGAACAACCTAAAGTGGTTTTAACCTGGGCGCCACACATTAAGGCCTTGCCACAAGCGGTACCCAATTCTTTTGCCGAGTGGATGTGCCATGCAGATGTTGATTTTGTGATTACACACCCCGAGGGTTATGCTTTAAGTGAAGAATTTACAAAAAACGCTACCATTACGCACAACCAGCAGGAAGCTTTGGCGGGGGCCGATTTTGTATACGTAAAAAACTGGTCGGCTTACGAACCATATGGTGAAATGCCCGGCAGCCATGAAGACTGGATGTTGACCAACCAGATGCTGGAAGCCACTAACGATGCCAAAGTAATGCATTGCCTGCCCGTCCGACGAAACCTGGAACTGTCTGACGAGATCTTAGACGGGCCACACTCAGTAGTAATTCATGAAGCCGGTAATCGTGTTTGGGCTGCACAGGCAGTATTAAAGCAACTGCTTGAAAGTATATAAAATCAGGAAGTAACAACAACTTTTCACATTAAAACACATCATGGCTCCACAAAATGGGGCCATTTTTATTTATATAAGTTATCATTTAATAATAACCTAATGCTCTATGTACATACCTAAACCATTTCTAATAACAGATCATCAAGAATCTGTAGCCTTTATGCAGCGTTACAGCTTTGCTACGTTAATTAACACAGCAGATGCTGTACCAGTTGCTACCCACCTACCGTTTATCGTGAAGCTGGAAAATGATCAGTTGATATTATCATCGCACCTGGCCGTTGCCAATCCGCAATCACAGCACCTAATCAATAACACTTCGCTGGTTGTATTTACCGAACCTCATGCTTACGTAGCACCTAAGTTATACGAAAAGACCTTAAATGTTCCCACCTGGAACTACATTGCCGTGCATGCATACGGCAAGGCAAGCATTGTAACCGATGAAGCGGCACAATTACTATCATTGGAAGAGATGATAGCGTCTTATGATGCTGATTATGTAAAGCAATGGAAAACGTTGCCTATAGACTACAAACTTAAAATGGCTAAAGGCATAGTGGTGTTTGACATATTGGTAACCGACTTGCAGGGGAAAAAGAAGCTAAGCCAGAACCGCTCAACTGCCGATTTTGAAAGTGTTGCCAAAGCGTTAACTCACAGCGCTGATTTGAACGAACAAACCATTGGCGAATACATGAATTTAGAACCAAGAGACTAAAAAGACATCGTTAAAAGAATAAGCCGGTTAATTACTTAATTAACCGGCTTATTCTTTTAATCTAACTTAAAAGCTTTTACTCACTGCCTTCTAATTTCACTAATTTGTTGTAAAGGCCCAGCAGCAAGAAAGGTGCAGGCCACTGACCAACAAATAAAGCTTCTTTGTCTTTTTTCATGATTTTAAGAACGGCAGAAGCTGCAATTGCTCCTACGGCTGCCCATAAAAACAGATCTGACGGCAGCTTTGCCGTCTGTTGTTCGATAGCTTTGGCTACTGGCCCTTCGCTATGTTCGGGATTGGAATTTGTTGGCATGATTGAAATTTTTAGTTACTTATTATAGTATCAACAACATTTATCAACTATTGTTAAGATAAATTAACTAAAAGTTTACAAATTTCTTTAATTGGCAAATTCTTTATTTAGCAATAGGATCAACCATTTTTGTTTCCGTGTCATAATACCTGATAATCAACCTATTATCTGTATTTTTTGTAAAATAGTTAATTAACCAATTACAAAATACCACCAACTTGTTGCTGAACCCAGCAAGGGACATAATGTGCACAAACAACCATACAAACCAAGCGAAAAAGCCCTGAAACCGAATTTTACCTAAATCAGCCACGGCACGGTTACGGCCAATGGTGGCTAACGAGCCTTTATCGTGGTATTTGAATGGCTCCGTGTGTTCGCCTTTAACCAGGTGGATAATGTTTTTAGCCAAATGCCCGCCTTGCTGTATAGCAACAGGTGCTACACCCGGGTGCCCTTCGGGCGATTCAGGTGTAATCATGGCGGCTACATCACCTATGGCAAATATATTTTGAAAGCCTTTTATGCGGCTAATTTCATCGGTTTGGATACGTCCGCCCCTTACAACAACGTCTTGCGGTATGCCGACGGGTACTTCGCCTTTAACTCCGGCCGCCCAAAATACATTTCGGCTTTTAATATTAACGCCGTTATCAATCACCAGTTGGTCGCCATTGTAACTGGTTACATGCACATCATTATAAATCGTGACACCCATATCCAATAAAAACTCCTTAGCTTTTACCGATGCTTGTTCAGACATGGCCGCAATAAGCTTAGGCTTACCCTCGGCCAGGTATACCTTCATATCTTCGGGGCGCAGGTCGGGGTAATCTTTGCAAAGCATATTAAGCCGCATCTCGGCTAACGATCCGGCAAGTTCCACACCGGTTGGTCCGCCGCCAACCACTACGAAAGTGAGTAAAGCGGCACGTTCGGCTAAATCTGTGGTTACAGCTGCCTTTTCGAGGTTTTGCAGGATGAGGCTCCGGATGTTCAAAGCTTCGGGAATATTCTTCATGGGCATGGTATTCCGCTCAATTTCCTTGTTGCCAAAAAAATTGCTGTTGGCACCGGTAGCAACCACCAGGTAATCGTAATGGATATCGCCCAAGGTGGTGGTAACAGTATTTAAACCGGGATTGATCTGCTGCACTTCGGTCATGTGAAAGCTAAACCCCTTTTGCCCTGTAAAAATACGGCGCAACGGAAAAGCCACGGCATCACTCTCAATGGCACCAATAGCAACCTGGTACAATAGTGGCTGAAACGTATGGTAGTTATGCTTATCTACCATTACTACGTCTACTTGGGTATGTTTTAATTTACGTGCCAGGTTAACGCCGCCAAAGCCTCCGCCTATAATAACCACGCGTGGTTTGCCCGTAGTTTTACCTAAATACATCTCTGCCATCTATCCTTATTTTTGGGAATTTCTATATAGAACCGCTATATATACTATATGTTTTGAAGCAAGTTTGTGAGCATTGAACTAAACGTTGTAAAAAACCTGGAAATGCTGCGCTAAATTGTCCAAGTCAGGTGTCTTCTCAAATATCCCAAACACCGATGCCCCACTCCCGCTCATGCTGGCGTACAAAGCGCCCGACCGGTAAAGTTCTTCTTTGACCTCTTGAATTATGGGAAAGGCTTTAAAGATATGATCTTCAAAATCGTTTTTAATGGTCGCCTTCCATTCGGTTACAGGCTTCTTAACCAGCTCTTGAAGAGATGATTGCACAGGTGCTGGTTTAATGCCCCCGTATGCCTGCGCGGTAGATACATGGGCCGGAGGCATTACCAGTACCAGTTTGTATATGGAAAGATCTAAGTCAATATCCTCAAAGCTGTCGCCTTTTTCGTAGGCATAAACCGCTTTATTGTTGATAAAAAAAGCGCAATCGGCACCCAACGGGCGGGCGTAATCCATCATTGCATCAGCGCTCAATCCTAAGTTAAATTGCTGGTTAATAAGCTTGATAACAAAAGCCGCATCAGCCGATCCTCCTCCCAGCCCTGCACCAATAGGGATGTGTTTATGCAAGTGAATACTTAAAGGTGGCAGATCAAAATCTTTTTTGAGCGCATAGTAGGCCTTTAAACAAAGGTTATGCTGCTCATCGCCCGGAATAGATATGCCTGATGATTGAAAGGTCAACACATCGCTTTCAACCGCCTCCAGTGCATCTTTGATCATGAGCGGATAGAAAATGGTTTCGAGGTTGTGGTAGCCATCGGGCCGGCGCTGGGTTATGTTTAAACCTATGTTGATCTTGGCGTTGGGAAAAACAATCATAAAAGCATCATATACCTGCCTAATTATACACATTAGTAGGAAAGCCAAAATAGATTAATTTTATTTGTAACCGCAAGCATTATGAAACAATACCACGACCTGATGCGCCACGTGCTCGACCATGGCGCCCAAAAGCACGACCGTACCGGTACCGGAACCATCAGTGTGTTTGGCTACCAAATGCGTTTTAATTTGCAGGAAGGTTTTCCGTTGGTGACTACTAAAAAACTACATTTAAAATCTATTATACACGAATTGATCTGGTTTTTAAGCGGCGATACCAATATCAAATATTTGAAGGATAACGGCGTACGCATTTGGGACGAATGGGCCGATGCAGAAGGCAACCTTGGCCCTGTTTACGGTTACCAATGGCGCTGCTGGCCAAAGCCGGATGGCGGTCAAATTGACCAGATAACCCAGGTGGTTAAACAATTGAAGACCAATCCCGACTCCCGCCGTATCATGGTATCGGCATGGAACGTGGCTGATGTAGAGCAAATGGCTTTGCCTCCTTGCCACAGCTTGTTCCAATTTTATGTGGAGCCTGCTGACCCTGTAAAGGGGGAGTTGAAAGGGAAACTTTCCTGTCAACTTTACCAGCGCAGTGCCGATATATTTTTAGGTGTACCATTCAACATAGCCTCTTACGCACTGCTTACCATGATGATGGCACAGGTATGCGATTTAGATTGCGGAGATTTTATCCACACGTTTGGCGATGCGCATATTTATAATAACCATATAGAGCAGGTTAACTTACAGCTAAGCCGCGAGCCCCGCCCCTTGCCTACTATGAAGATCAATCCTGAGGTGAAAGATATTTTCGGTTTTAAATTTGAAGATTTTACGCTGGAAAACTACGATCCATGGCCGCATATCAAAGGGGCTGTAGCAGTGTAACACAGAAAGATAATGAACATTAACATCGTAGTAGCCATTGCTGCTAATAACGCCATCGGCAAAAACAATAAACTGCTTTGGCACCTGCCTAAAGATCTTAAGCATTTTAAACAATTAACCACCGGCCACACCGTTATCATGGGCCGTAAAACGTTCGATTCGGTGGGCAAACCACTGCCTAACCGTCGTAATATTGTGGTTACCCGGCAAAACATTCAAATAGAAGGTTGCGAAGTGGTTAACTCATTAAACGCTGCATTGGAACTAGCCAAAGGCGAAGCCGAGGTGGATATTGTAGGTGGTGCAGAAATCTATCGGCAGGCTATGCCGATAACCAATTTCATCTATTTAACCATTGTGCATCAGGACTTTGAAGCCGATACCTTCTTCCCCGAAATTGATAAAAACCAATGGCAGGAACTCGACCGCGAGGACCATCAAACTGATGAAAAACATGCGTTTCCTTTCTCATTTATCACCTTAAAAAGCCGCTAACATATCGCGCGTTTATTTTGTTTTAATTAAGGTGCTACGCTTACGAAATTTTATTAGATTTGCCGTCTTAATTTAAAAAGCTTATAAATTAATTTTACACATAGATTACACCATGCAAGGTAAAGGGGTTATTAAATTTTTAGCCGTAGTGTTGGCGATAGTTTGCTTATATCAACTATCGTTTACTTGGGTTACCAAATCAGTTGAAGATGATGCAAGGGCCTACGCCAAAGGTAGTACTGAAAAAGAAAAAGCATATCTTGATTCTATTTCTGCACAACCGGTTTATCCGTTATTTAAACACAGTTACCAATACTGTAAAGACCGCGAACTGGCCTTAGGTCTGGATTTGAAAGGCGGTATGAACGTTACCATGCAGATCTCGTTAAGCGAGCTTATCCGCACACTGGCTAACAACAGCACCGATGTAACCTTTAACCAGGCTTTACACAATGCCGATGTAGCGTCGAAAACAAGTCCTGAAGACTACATCGACATTTTTATGCGCGAGTATAAAAAGATAAGCCCTAGCGGTAAACTTGCTCCTATCTTCTCTACACAATCAAACCAAGCCAGCCTGAAATTTGACGCCAGCAACGGTGATGTTGAGAAATACCTGCGCGATCAGTCTAAAACTGCGGTAGATCAATCATTCAACATTCTGCGTAACCGTATTGATAAGTTTGGTGTAACTGCACCTAACATTCAGCAACAAGCTGGTAACCGTATTTTAATTGAGTTACCGGGTGTATCTGAATCAAGTAAAGACCGTGTTCGTAAGTTATTGCAAGGTTCGGCCAAGCTGGAGTTCTATGCAACTTATGATAATAGCGAAGTTTACCAGTTATTAGGTAATATTAACGGCATTATTGCTGCTAAAAACAAAACTACCGGTAAAAAAGATACTACCGATGCACCGGCTACTACGCCTGCTGCAGCTACCGATACTGCTAAAAAAGGCGGTAGCTTATTAAGTAAGGTTAAGCAAAATGCAGCTAAAGACACTTCGGCTGCTGCGTTAAAAAACAAAAATCAACTGGCCGAAACCAACCCTTTATTTGCGGTACTGCGTCCGGCTATTGGCCAAGGTGCTAACGGACAAGCGCAGTTAATCCCTGGTCCTGCTGTAGGATACGCCGAAGTTAAAGATACTGCTAAGGTAAACTCATTATTAAAAAGCGACGACGTACAAGCGGTTATCCCTAAAAACATGCGTTTGCTTTGGAGCGCCAAGCCAAACAATAATACTAAAGTATTACAGTTATTTGCCATTAAACTTTCTGGTGCCGAAAACGGCCCGGCTTTAAGCGGTGAAGCTATCACAGATGCCCGCAGCGACATGGATCAAACCAATGGTGGCTACGAGGTAACTATGGAAATGAACTCCGATGGTGCTAAAACCTGGAGAAAAGTTACAGCCGAAGCTGCGGGTAACCCTGCCGACCAAAGCGACAACCGCGCCATTGCCATTGTATTGGACGATAACGTAGTATCTGCCCCTAACGTAAGCAATGAAATTGCCGGTGGCCGTTCTTCAATAAGCGGTACCTTTACACAAGATGAAACCAAAGATTTAGCCAACGTATTAAAAGCCGGTCGTTTACCTGCTCCGGCACGCATCGTGTCTGAAGATATAGTAGGTCCGTCATTAGGTCAGGAAGCCATTAACGATGGTTTAATTTCTTGCGGTGTTGGTTTGGCTATCGTGCTATTGTTCATGATAGTTTACTACAACAGTGCCGGTACTGTAGCCGATGTTGCCGTATTCGTAAATATCTTCTTCCTGATGGGTGTGTTAACCAGCTTAGGTGCGGTGTTAACGTTGCCGGGTATCGCAGGTATCGTATTGATCCTGGGTATATCGGTAGATGCCAACGTATTAATTTATGAGCGTGTACGTGAAGAATTAGCACTGGGCAAATCAAAACGTATTGCCATTGCCGATGGTTACAAACATGCCTTATCTTCTATCCTCGATTCGCAGATCAGTAGTTTCTTAACCGGTTTAATCCTGTTCATCTTCGGTTCAGGTCCTATCCAGGGTTTCGCTACCACGTTAATGATCGGTATCGTAACTTCATTGTTCTGCTCATTATTAATCACCCGCGTAATTTTTGAATGGATGTTGGACAAGAACATGGATATCAAGTTCTCAAACGCCTGGAGCTCAAACCTGTTCAAAGGTTCTAACTACGGCTTCGTGAAAAACCGTTTTAAATTCTATGCTTTCTCGGGTATTTTCATCCTGGCCGGTATCGTATCTATGGTAACCCGCGGTTTCGATTACGGTGTTGATTTTCAGGGCGGACGTAGCTACATCGTTCGTTTTGATCAAAGCACCTCTACCGAAACTGTACGTGATGCCATTGACCAAAGCTTAACCGGTGGTACCGAAGTAAAATCTTTCGGTGGCGATAAACAAGTACGTATCACTACCAATTATTTAATTGAAGACAACACTACAAGCGGCGACAATAAGGTAGAAAGCACCTTACGCACAGGCTTAAGCAAGGTGTCTCCTAAATTCACCATATTAAGTTCGCAAAAAGTAGGTCCTACCATTGCCAATGATATTAAGAGTTCGGCTGTTTGGACGGTTATCATCGCTATCCTGGTCATCTCTGCTTACATCCTGATCCGTTTCCGCAGATGGCAGTTTAGCTTGGGTGCCATGGTGGCAACCGCACACGATGCCTTGCTGGTATTGTCGTTCTTCTCTTTGTTCAGAGGTATCTTACCTTTTGCACTGGAGATTGACCAGGCGTTCATTGCAGCTATCCTAACAGTTATTGGTTATTCTATTAACGATACCGTGGTAGTGTTTGACCGTATCCGTGAGTTCTTAGGTTTACACCATGCCAAAACCGATGATCCATCGGTGGTAGTTAATCAAGCAATTAATAGTACGCTAAGCCGTACCATTATTACCGCTTTAACTGTTATCTTTGTGCTCATCGTTCTATTCATATTCGGTGGAGATGTTATCCGCGGATTCTCGTTCGCATTGTTAGTAGGTGTAGTATTTGGTACTTACTCCTCTATTTGTGTAGCAACCCCGATTATGCTCGATTTTGGTGGAAAGAAGCTCAATTCATAAGAATTAACTTATAATTTATTAAAAGGCTTCAAAGAACATTTGAAGCCTTTTTTGTTATACAAAAAGACATCAACCTTACACAACAACTGTGAAAAATAATATGGATGCAAAACAAAACACAAAATTTCCACTGGTAGTTATTGTAGGCGGCGGGTTTGGCGGTATTGAACTGGCTAAACACCTGGCTAAACAACCGGTAGAAATATTACTGCTCGATAAACATAACTACCACTCTTTCCCTCCGCTGCTATACCAGGTTGCTACCGGTAGTTTGGAGTGTGAAGCCATAGCTTTCTCATTAAGGAAAAATTTTGAAGGCCAAAAAAACCTTCGCTTCCGCGTAGCCGAGGTTACCGGTGTTAATCTTGAGAACAATTACCTGGAAACTACCATTGGCGAAATTGCTTATGATTACCTGGTAATGGCTACCGGCTCAACCACCAACTTTTTTGGCAATAAAGACATTGAGCATAATGCCATGCCAATGAAAACTATTCCGGAGGCATTAAACCTGCGCTATATGTTTTTGCAAAACCTGGAGCAGGCCGTAATTGCCACCACACCCGAAGAACGCGAACCTTACCTTAACTTTGTGATGGTGGGTGCAGGCCCTACCGGTGTAGAATTGGCCGGTTCGTTTGCCGAGTTGAAAAATCACGTACTGTCTAAAGACTACCCTGAACTTAATAAAGAAGAAATGCAGGTTTACCTGGTAGATTTTCTTCCCAAAGTTTTAGGGCCAATGTCTGAAGAGGCTTCTAAAAAAGCACAGGGCTACCTGGAAAAAATGGGTGTAAACCTGATGCTGGGTGTTAAGGTAGAAAGTTATGATGGAACTGAACTTAAGTTTGAAGACGGCCGTGTGATCCGTACCAAGAACGTAGTATGGTCTGCCGGGGTAATGGGCGTTGTTCCAAACGGTATTTCGAAAGATATACTGGTACGTGGTAACCGTATTAAGACAGACGAGATTAGCCGTGTAGCGGGTACCAAGAATGTATTTGCCATTGGCGACGTAGGTGCTACTATTACTGCCGATACGCCTAACGGTCACCCGGGTGTAGCCCAGGTAGCTATACAGCAAGGCAAGCAGTTAGCAAAAAACATTGTAAACCTTGTAGAAGGCAAGCCAACCGAACCATTCAAATACAACGATTTGGGATCGATGGCTACCATTGGCCGTAACAAAGCCGTAGCCGATTTAGGAAAGATTAAACTGGGCGGTTTTATTGCCTGGTGTATCTGGATGTTTGTCCACCTTATATCGCTACTCGGTTTTAAAAATAAGGTAATTACCTTTATTGCATGGCTGGGTAGCTACGTAACGTATAACGGTGGCACCAGGTTAATCATCAGACGGTACGTGCGCGAGGCTTCGCCACAAGCAGCTGCAGCGGTGCAATTGCCAAAGACTGATTGATCGGTATTGAATATACAAAGCCCTGATAGTTTTGCTATCAGGGCTTTTTTATGGAGGTTCTTGACGTTTTGTTGGGCTAATAATCTCACAACAAACGTTTGAATTGTCAGTCTGAGCTTGTCGAATACTTAGCAAGGCGTACAAGTCTTCGACAAGCGTAGACTGTAAAGCTTTCCGTTTCGAAGACTTGCAAGGCGTACAGGTCTTCGAAAAGCTCAGACTGACAGTGGGCGAATTAGGATTATAGTATTGATATCACTAACAATAGAAGTTGCTATACATTGTTAATGGCTTTAGTACCAACAAAAAAGCAGGCCAGGAAAAGTATCCCTGGCCTGCCTCAATCACTCTAAAACAATCACCTCTACTTTAAAGAAGTATTTTAAACGCATTTATAGCGTACAACATATTATCATTTTCAATTATTTGTCTTTGCAGGTTACGGATGACAACAGTACAGCATTGGTATAACTGCTTGAACCGGAACAAATAACTGGTTATTATTTAATTATTAACTTTCAAATCGTTAATCTATTGTAATACGCACAGGTAATTGTGAGCCAATTTCAAACAATTAATGGGCTTAATTACTTTAGTAAATTCACCCTAAAACTATGATAAAAACACAAGATGACTTGCCACCGGGTTTAGTAGAACTATCGCATAGCCTTCCGCCTTTCGTTTGGAATATTATTATTGCGGTTAGCGCCATTATCATAGGCCTTATCTTAAAAACTATTACCTCTGCCCTGCTCAAGCGGTATGCAAAAAAGGAAGAGACGGACTATTCGTTCTTTCGCTCTATTATCACTTACCTCAGCGTACCTATTACTTATTTTATTCCGCTGCTTATTCTAAAGCTGTCCATCCCGCTTATGCGGATGAATGTGGCATACATCAACTTGGTAGACCGCATTATCAGCATCCTGCTTATTGTTTCATTTGCCAGTTTGCTCATTAGGGCAATTAACGTACTGGAAGATTACGTGTATCATATTTACGATCTTAATAAAGCAGACAACTTAAAAGAACGTAAAATACGCACGCAATTACGCTTTGTGCGTAAGCTGGTGGTAGCCATTATCGTATGCGTAACTATAGCGCTCATACTCCTTAGTTTTGAAAGCTTCAGAAGGTTGGGTACAGGTTTGCTTACCGGTGTGGGTATAGGTGGAATTATTATTGGTTTTGCGGCTCAAAATTCTTTAGGCAACCTGTTGGCAGGTATGCAGCTGGCGTTTACACAACCCATCAGGATAGACGACGTGTTAGTGGTAGAAAACGAATGGGGTCGCGTGGAAGACATTACGCTTACCTACGTGGTACTGCGCATTTGGGATCAGCGCAGGCTAATTTTGCCTATCAACTATTTTATTCAAAAGCCTTTTCAAAACTGGACGAGAATATCGGCCGATATTATTGGTACCGTATTCATTTATATGGATTATACCATTCCCCTCGAGCCTTTGCGCGTGGAGTTTAACCGTGTGCTGGCGTTATCACCGCTGTGGGACAACAGGGTAAGCGTATTACAATTGACAGATGCCAAAGAGCATACCATTGAGATAAGGATGCTGGTGAGTTCCCGAAATTCGTCTGATGCATTTGATCTGCGCTGCTATATACGCGAGAACATGATCAGCTTTATTCAGCAAAATTACCCGGACAGCCTGCCTAAACTGCGGACAGATTTGAAAGACAAGTTTCCGCAGGCCATCCGGGATGTTGACCCTAAGCTGCTTTAGCCAAACCGGCACCGGCACCTACTACCAGTGCATCTTCAATGCCACCAATAATAGGATCAAAAATTTTAGTGCCTTTAACGGTAGCCTTACGCAAGTAAAAGCTGCCGAAAGTAGATAGTATAGCTGCGCTTCCGCCCAATATCGCACCTATATATGCCTTATGCCCCTTGGCTTTGTAGATGCTGGCACCAGCCAACGCGCCCGATAAAAAGCGCGTAGTTATTGCCGGGAAAGCAATACGGTTAGGTGTAGAAGGTAGTTTGTCGCCTGCAAATTCGGCCAAGGCCATAAGTTTAAATGCCAGTGCAGCTTTGTCATTTTGCATAAAGCTGAGCGGCGTATGGCTCAAGCCCTTTGATTGGTGATGGCTTAATATATGACTGGTTAAGGCCGGCGCCGACATTGAACGCAGCCCGGCTATAGTGCCTAAACTTATGGCCTGCCAAAACGGATTTGATATTTTAAGTTTCATAGATGCTGGTTTAATTATATTATGTGTACATCAAAAGCCGGCAATGTGTTTTACCACAATCATTTAAATCAATAATTAAATACTGTTGTTATACTCGAAATAAAAATTACTTATGAGAACACATCAGGACAATGCTTTGGGAGAATTAGCCGGCGCAATAGGTAAAGGTTTACTGGCCGGTTTAGCTGGTACGGCGGCCATTACTCTATCGCAAATGATAGAAATGAAAATAACCAAGCGTGAACCAAGCGACGCGCCGGTTAAAGTGGCCTCTCAAGTTACGGGAGCTGCCCCGGCAGATGATAGCCAAAAAGAAAAATTGAACAACGAAATTCATTATGCTTACGGTACCTCTTGGGGCATAGTACGTGGCTTGTTAGGTTTTGCCGGTTTAAAAGGCATACCGGCCACCCTTGTACATTTTGGCGCTATTTGGGCAACGGAATTAGTAATGCTGCCTAAATATGATGCTGCACCACCTGTTAATGAGCAGGAACCTAAATCGGTAGCTATTGATGCCCTGCACCACGCCGTGTATGCTGTAGCGGCCGGTTTAGTTTATGATGCTTTAGACGCGGGCAGTCCGCAACAGCAAAAACTGAACAAACTCAACAAGCTGATCAAAGGAATGAATGCTTCTGCTTTTTAATACTTTAAAAAGCCAGCAAAAAAGCTGCACCTAAACAGATGCAGCTTTTTTGTTTAAGGAAGTTACATTCCGGCTACTTTGTTAACTTTGGCAAAATTTTAATTTATGTCGCTAACCTCGCTTATGGCCATATCACCTGTTGATGGCCGTTATCATAATGCTACCGTATCGCTGGCTCCTTATTTTTCCGAATTTGCACTCATCAAATACCGGGTGCAGGTAGAAATTGAATATTTCATAGCCCTTTGCCAGCATCCGTTGCCTCAGTTAGCAGCATTCAATAAAGCGAAATACGCGAACCTGCGGGCTATCTACCAGCAGTTTTCAGAAAGCAATGCCCAGGTAATTAAAGACATTGAGAAAACTACCAATCACGATGTGAAGGCAGTAGAGTATTTTATTAAGCAAGAATTTGATGGTTTGGGTTTACAGGATTACAAAGAGTTTATCCATTTTGGACTAACCTCACAAGATATTAATAACACCGCAATCCCTTATTCATTTAAGCAAGCGCTACACGATGTTTATTACCCTGCTATTGATGATTTACTTGGCGTGCTAAAAGGTTATGCGCAGGATTGGAAAGCCGTGCCTATGCTGGCACACACTCACGGTCAGCCCGCTTCGCCAACACGTTTGGGAAAAGAAATTGAAGTATTTATTGAGCGCGTAGAAGGTCAGTTGATCTTAGCTAAAGCCATCCCTTATTCGGCAAAGTTTGGCGGTGCCTCCGGTAACTTTAATGCTCATTATGTAGCTTACCCTACTATTGACTGGACTACCTTCGGAAATAATTTCGTGAACGAAACATTAGGCCTTAAACGTTCGCAGCACACTACACAGATAGAGCACTATGATAACTTTGCCGCCCATTGCGATGCTTTAAAGCGCATCAACAATATTATTTTGGATTTAGACCGCGATATGTGGAGCTACATATCCATGAACTATTTTAAACAAAAGATCAAAGCCGGCGAGGTTGGCTCATCGGCTATGCCGCATAAAGTTAACCCTATAGATTTTGAAAACTCAGAGGGCAACGTAGGTATAGCTAATGCATTATTTGAGCACCTGGCCGCTAAACTGCCTGTATCGCGCCTGCAACGTGATTTAACCGACTCTACCGTTTTGCGTAATATCGGCGTTCCGGTAGCACATACCCTTATTGCCATTAAATCAAGCATTCGTGGTTTAAGCAAGTTATTGCTTAACGAAGCTGCAATACAACAAGACCTTGATGATAACTGGGCAGTAGTTGCTGAAGCAATCCAGACTATACTTCGCCGCGAGAATTTTCCAAACCCTTACGAGGCCTTAAAAGACCTTACACGCACCAATCAAAAAATAAACGCTGAAAGCATTGCCGAATTTGTAAACGGACTTGATGTAAGTGATGCCGTGAAGACTGAGCTAAAGCAAATTACGCCGTCAAATTACACCGGCGTATAAGTCATGTTGAAGTAAAATGACTATGCACTTCATTGTTAAATCAAAAAGCTGTTTAAATTTGTTCTAATTCAAAATAGTCTCTTATGAATATCAACGTATATACCGAATCTACGCCGAACCCGGCAACTATGAAGTTCATCGTGAACAAACTGCTGATTAATGGCAGCGTAGATTATCCAAATAAAGAAAGTGCAGAAAAATCTACTTTTGCGAAAGAGTTATACAAGTTTTCGTTTGTTAACGGTGTGTTTTTCGCCAGCAACTTTGTAACGGTAACTAAAACTGAGGGTACCGACTGGGAAGACATTGAACCTATACTGAAGGAGTTTGTTAAAGGTGCCGTTGAGTCGGAACTGACCGTTCAGGAAGCTGAGCAGGAAGAAGTGAACTTTGAAGGTACCGATTCTGAGATTAAAATACAGCAGATTTTGCACGATTATGTACGCCCTGCAGTAGAGCAGGATGGTGGCGCTATCAGCTATAAATCTTTTAACGAAGGCGTGGTTACTGTAGAGTTGCGTGGTTCATGCAGCGGCTGCCCGTCATCAACCCTTACCCTTAAATCCGGTATAGAGAACCTGCTAAAACGCATGGTTCCCGAAGTGCAGGAAGTAGTATCTGAAGCGCTTTAAGCAGCAAATACAGCATAAACAAAAAAACCATCGCTTCATAAGAAGCGATGGTTTTTTTGTTTAGCCTTATCTTGTTATACTTATCTGGCAGCTATTTAGCCAAATGCTCTTCTTGCTCATCTAAAACGCTTTGTATTTCCTTGATCAAGCGCATGTTAGCATCTTTAAGTGCAATGTCGCCGTCAAAGTCCTGGTCAAAAAGCACTTTCTTAGTTTTATCTTTATAAACAAACTCAATTAAGTAATGCAGGGTTTTGATCTTCTTATCGCCTGTTGTATCTCCTCTTTCAACTTCAGGGAAGTTCCAGAAACCCAGATCGGCTGCCTTACGGTGTAGGTAAAGGAGGTTATCTTTCGATAACTGCATGTTCATCTGTTTCAATTTGCCGCTCTTGGTGGTGTACTGGTAAAATCCGGTTTTGGAGTTATACTTATTCACCATACTATCGCCCAACCCATACTCAAAGCGCAGGTACTGGAAATCTGCAAAACGGTACGGGGCATTCTTAACCATCATACCATAATAGTAAAAGCAGTAGGCCAGTATAGGAACAATGATCGTAAGCGCGAAAAATATCTTCTTTGATTTATCAGTCATGTTTGTTCTAAAAATTGCTTCGTTATAAAGCCGCAAAAATAGACCAATTGTATTTAATTATACAGTCATTTTTACATGAATAAGCATATGCAGAAATTATGAGCAACACTCGCGGGCTTTGCAATTTTAATCTTTGAGTTCTCCCTCCCACTTGCTCACTACCGCAGTGGCCATGGCATTACCTAAAACGTTGGTAGCCGAACGGCCCATATCCAACAAAGGATCTATCCCGATCAGTAAAGCCAAACCGGCTTCAGGGATATTGAACATAGAGATGGTGCCTGCAATAACCACCAGCGAGGCACGGGGCACGCCCGCAATACCTTTACTGGTGAGCATAAGCACCAACAACATAGAAAGCTGTTGACCAAAACTTAAGTGAATACCGTAAGATTGCGCCAGGAACAATGAGGCAAAGGTCATGTACATCATACTACCGTCCAAGTTGAAAGAGTAACCTAAAGGCAGAACAAAGCTTACGATCTTGTTATTGCAACCAAAGCGCTCCAGCTCCATTAAGATGCGTGGATAAGCGGCTTCACTGGTTGAAGTACTGAAAGCTATCAGCATAGCATCTTTAATGCGATTAACCAGCGTTAATGCACGTTTACGCAATACCACGAACCCAGCCAATATTATAACCAGCCAAAGCACAATTAATGAGAAATAAAACTCACCAATAAATATGGCATACGTAGACAAAATTCCTAATCCCTGCCTTGCAATAACCGCTGTTATAGCGCCAAACACTGCCAGCGGCGCTACCAGCATTACGTAACCGGTTATCTTTAATATTACATGCGCAATGGCATCCATTGCTTTGATCACCACTTCTCCTTTTTCGCCAATGGCACCTGTGGCCACACCGAAGAACAAGGCAAACACTACAATTTGCAGTATCTCGTTATTGGCCATGGCTTCCACAAAGCTTTTAGGGAAAACATGGCTGATAAAATCGCGTAGGGATAATGCCGCTTTTTGAATACCTGTGCTTAAATGACTGTCGGGCAGCGGAATGTGCATCGTTTCGCCGGGTTTAAAAAAGTTAACCAGCAGCATACCCAACGCTAATGATACCAGCGTGGCACTTACAAACCAAAGCATGGTTTTACCCCCAATACGGCCAACGGCGCCAATATCGCCCACCTTGGCTACCCCTACCACCAATGTGGTGAATACCAGAGGCGCTACTATCATTTTAATAAGGCGCAGAAATATATCGCTTAAAATGCTAAAGCCAACCAGCTTGTCTTCGCGGATGGTATCATTCTCTTTACGTGTTGCAGCTACTTTTACGCGCTGGGCTTTAAGGGTGGCATACTCCGTTACGGTGGTATCGGTTAACTTAACCAATCTGGTATCTATAGTCTTTGTACGGGCTTCGGCAACGGTTATATTATTGTTATACTCGTTAATAACATATACGTTATATAAATAACCGGCAATAACACCGGCTACCAGGGCAATAAAAATAAAAAGGGTAAGTTTACTTTGTTTCATGCAACGGATTAAGGGAACTAAGCTACAATTAATTATAATTTTGGTAAAATTTAATGTGACGGTATGGGGGTAAACACTTACAATTTACAAGCAATAAAAAAGGAATTACAGCACTTAAGCGGCAGCCAGCTGGCCGATTTGTGCCTGCGCCTGTCTAAATATAAAAAAGAGAACAAAGAACTGCTGTCTTACCTGTTGTTTGAGGCCAATAATCACGATGGCTACATAGAAGGCATCAAGCAAGAAATGGACACCTTGTTTAACGAGCTGCCCTCCCATTACTATTATGCGGCTAAAAGCATGCGTAAAATTTTGAAATTGATTACCAAGCACACTAAATTTATGGCTTCTAAACCAGCCGAAATAGATCTGCTGCTCTACTACTGCCAGCAATACGTTAATCATGTAGACAAACGCACAGGCTATAAACCCCTGCGTCAACTGCTTCATAAACAGCTGGAAAAAGTAGCGAAGCTTATAGGTGCTTTACATGAGGATTTGCAATACGACCACCAGGCCGGGTTTGAGAAGGTGGTGCAAGAGGCTGATGAAAAGCTGAGCTGGATAAATAAACAAGATTACCTGTAACAATTCTTATCTTTCGCCAATCTAAACATCACAACTAATCATAATTTCAACCGTGGCTGATAAAGATGCTGCCTTCAGGCAGATATTTGAATCGAACTCAAAAAAGATATACCGTTTGTGTTACGGCTATACCGGCGATGAAGATGCGGCGCATGACCTGTTACAGGAAACTTTTGTGAAGGTTTGGCAAAACCTCGACAAGTTCCGCAACACGGCCATGATCTCCACCTGGATCTACCGTATAGCGGTAAACACCTGTTTAACTTATTTACGCTCAGAAAAACGACAAGCCAAAGAAGAACTGACTCCTCAACTGGCCGAAACCCGGAGGGAAGAGTTTTCGGAAAAGAACGAACAGATAGCTTTGCTGTACAAGTGTATTGCCAAGCTCGAAGAATCTGAAAGGATAATTATTACTATGGTGCTTGATGAACTGCCCTACCCCGAAATTGCCGAAATATCGGGTATATCCGAAGGTAATCTTCGCGTTAAAATTCATCGTATTAAACAAAGGCTAACCGATTTATATAACCAATATGAAAGACTTTGATCACCTGCTATCGGTTTGGCAAGAACAACCAAAGCAACCCAGGCTTTCGGTGGATGATGTGCTGAAACAGATAAAAAAGGGAATAAATATATTAGAGAATAAAGTACTATGGGGAATTATAAGTATCTCCATTGCTATTGTGTTTACCGTAGGCTTAACCCTGTTTGCCGTATTTGAGCAGCGCTTGAGTTATATCGGCTTATTTGTGATGCTGGCCGGGATGATAAGCTATCTGGTTTTGCAGATAGGCGATTACCGCACCATTTCGCGTCATGATTTAACGCTTAACCCTGGCGCTTACCTTAACAGCTTAAAAGAATATCAAAAACGCCGCGCTTACCTCAATGGCAGGTTTTACTATTGGTTTGCGCTGATGCTTTGCCTTGGTATTTCGTTGTACACCATCGAGGTATTTCAAAACAAGCCCCTAATATTCAAAATCATCTATTATACTGTTTGCGCGGCCTACATTTTATTTTCCATATTCTACCTTAAAGACAGGCTTATTAAACGCGAAGAAAAGCGTGTTAGCTATTTAATAGAGCGTCTGGAAAGATTAGAAGGGCAATTTGAATAGTTACGAGGATAATTAAATAATGACTCCTTCTGTAATTAAGATACAATCTATTACCGTGGCAGATGTTGACCTGTTGGCTAACATGAGCAGTGAAACATTTTATGCTGCTTTTGGGCATTTGAATAATGCCGATGATATGGATGCTTACGCAGCCCAGTCATTTACCATCCAACAGCTCACCAACGAATTGAAAACACCCGGCTCCAACTTTTACTTTGCGCTGGTTAGTAATGAGGTAACCGGTTTTTTAAAGCTCAATACCGGGACTGCCCAAAACGAATTTAAAGATCAAAACAGCCTGGAGGTGGAACGCCTGTATGTACTCGCTGCTTACCAAGGCAAACAAATAGGAAAACAACTGCTCGACATTGCCTTTACCCAGGCATTAAAAAACAATAACGACTTTATTTGGCTTGGCGTGTGGGAACACAATTACAACGCCATTCACTTATACGAACGCATGGGCTTTAGCCACTGCGGAAGCCACGACTTTATGCTGGGCAACGACAAGCAAACCGATTTGTTGATGAAAAAAGAGCTGAAGTAAATAAGCTTATCGCTCTAAACTTCTTTTCATTTCGAGTAATAACAAGATGACAGCATTCTCAATAAAATCCCGTGTCATTTCGAGTGATAACGAGAAATCCTGTTCGAACATGCGTGTCGTAAAACTTTGCATTTTGAACAGGATCTCTCACTGTCGTTCGAGATGACAAAGTCTTATAAAAACCCGTCATTGCGAGGTACGAAGCAATCTCTGCACGATAGGTAACCGACTGGTTTTTGTCATGCAGCGATTGACAATGTAACAGAGTACATACTACACTTTCAGTCTGAGCTTGTAGAATACTTGGTAAAGCGTACAAGTCTTCGACAAGCTCAGACTGACAAGCCATTAATAAGTATTACTTATTAGGCTGTGGCGTTATGCGCAAATATGGTTTAACGCGGGTATGTCCTTTAGGAAACTTGGCTTCTACGTCCTCATCTTTAACAGCAGGCGTAATTACAACGTCCTCTCCTTCTTTCCAGTCGGCCGGTGTGGCTACGCTGTACTTGGCGGTTAATTGCAGGGAATCAATCACCCGTAAAACTTCCTGGAAATTACGACCGGTTGATGCTGGGTAAGTGATGATTAATTTAATAGTTTTATCGGGCGCAATAATAAATAACGAACGTACCGTTGCCGTTAACGATGCATTGGGATGAATCATATCATAGGCTTCAGATATTTTACGATCCTCGTCGGCAATGATAGGGAAGTTTACTTCTACCCCTTGCGTTTCGTTAATATCCTGTATCCAGCCATAGTGCGACTCTACCGAATCTACACTCAAGGCAGCCACTTTTACGTTACGCTTTTCAAATTCATCTTTAAGGGCGGCAGTACGGCCTAACTCGGTAGTACAAACTGGTGTATAATCGCCGGGATGCGAAAATAATACTCCCCAGCTATCGCCTAAAAATTCATAAAAATCAATTTCTCCAGCAGAGGTTTGTGCCGTAAAATTTGGGGCTTTATCGCCTAATCTTAAACTCATGTTATTTATAATTTAGATGTTTAACGCTTTAATTGCTACAATGTTGATGAGCAAATATATAAAGCTTTCAGCAAAGTCTATAAACTTAGTAGAGAATATGATTTTAGGTAGACGGTATAGCTTTGGCAAATATTAAATGTCATTTCGAGTGTTAAAGAGAAATCTTGTTCGAAATAACAGTTACACTTAGCACCTCGAACAGGATCTCTCACTATCGTTCGAGATGACATTTTTGCATTTGCTTTAATTTCTTTATTGCTGCGGACTGGCGTCCTTCTTTTTTTTCAGCATAGCCATGCTATCTCTTATTAGAAACTTAGTTTCGAGCCAGCCAACTTTGTAAACATCCCAAAGTGCAAATTTCTCATATTTCTGCAGCCAGTGGTAGCTAATGATCATGCCGGTAATAATAGGCAATATGGTGGCCAGCGCAACCCCGTAAATATTACCAAATATCCATATGCCCGCAAAATCACCTATAACGTTGGCAGCCAGCATAAATATCAGCTTGATCATATTCACCTTGGGCTGGTTAATGGCATCCAGCGTGAGGGCCATAAAGCGCTCTACCGGGTAAAGTAGCGCAAAGGTCATAAATACCCGCAGCACGTTGGCCGCCTCGGTACTCAAATACTTTTTATCTACGATCCATATGGCCACTTCGGCAAAAAACAACGAACCTACTACCACAGGGATCAATATAATGGTAAGCAAGCCTGAGTACTTTTTAAGCAGGTAAATAACATGATACTTGTTACCCTGGTTGTACGCAGCAGATAATGGAGGCATTACGGTAGCAGCAAAGCTACGCAACGGAATTTCGACCAGTTCCATTAACCTCACGCCTAAATTATAAACAGCCAGTGTACCCGGACCCAGCATAAAGTTGATGATATAGGTATCTGAATTGCGAAACAGGTTACTGCCTAATGATGTACCCACACTGTATTTACCAAAGGCAAACAGGGCTTTCATGGTTTCGGTAGTTTTCTTGAAAATGGTGCCTATACGCGACCAGCCCAAAACAATGGTCATTAAACTGGTTGCACCACCGGCAATAAAGCCTGCATACACTAATGACATTAATGTAAGATGCTTGGTAAAGATTAGCGCCAGCACTAAAACAATAGATAAACCGGTACTAACCGTACGGATGTATAACAACCTATCGAAACGCTGTTCGGCTTGGGCTATGCAACTGGCTATGAAGGAAGGCAGGGTAATGATGAACACCAAACCGAACCATTTAATAAACAAGTCGGCACCTCCATCTGACATATGAAACGGAATTACGAGGTAGACCACGTTAACTAAAACGAACACACCTGTAATAAGCGCCGATAGAAACCAGGCCGAACCAGCTACTTCGGCCGAACGTTCTTTAGAAGTACCGGCGTAAGAAGTGATAAAAGCAGTAGTGAGTAAGCCAGCCCTAAAGGTATCTACCAGCCCAATAGTACTTTGAAAAATGATGTAGTTACCCATCCCCTCTTTGGAGAGGTAATTAAATATGATGGCCGCCTGTATAGTATTAAGCACCGTCATTATGGCGTTGCCTACCAGGTTTACAATGTGCGGGTTTTTTAGCTTTTCAAAAATTTGCTTTAACTTAAATAGCATTGCAATAATTATAGTGCTTTAATCTCTACCAAAAAATCTCTCTCTGAACGATGCTATCTTAGCTTATTAAGCTTCAACGTACTGTTAACCACCTTACCCTTCAGGTATACCGACCGGAGTAATTTTATAAATATAGAATTACTCAGCTTCCATTTGCTGCGTACCATGGTATTAGGTTCAATAGCACCATGCTCGTGCAGGAAAAGGTCGGGCCCTTTAAACATGAGCGCTTTACCACCCTTTAATATAAACTGCATGCACATGTTATATTCGGTTGGGTCGCCGCGTTGCCCCTCGAGGTAACGACCAAATTTTTCAAGAAAAGTAGATCTGCGTAAATGCGGGTGATCGCTGTATAACCTGAATTTTAAATGGTTAAGGTGCCATAATGTAGATTTGAACAGCATTTCTGCATAATTGTACTTGTAATCTTTGAGATACGGGAATGGTGCCCATGGAAAAGTGTAAAATCTTATGATATCCCAGTCTTCCGCATCCATTAACTTAACGGCGTTACCAAAATTGGGCGCAAAGTCGGCGGTGGGTTCAAAATCTTCCTGTACGTATAAGGTATAAGGCGTTTTAACAGCGTCTTGTCCCTTATTGATGTTATTACCCAAGCCTTTGTTAACCGGCGTAGTAATTAATCTGAAAGCATAGGTATCCTGCAGCTGTTTTACGTGAGCCAGATGCTCGGGCTTACTGCCATCATCAGAAATCACTACCTCTTCAAAAGACAGGTCCTCTTCGGCGCAGCGTTTAAGCAAATGCTCTAAAGATTTGCTCCTGTTATAGTGCGTTATTAAAAGGGTTACCCGGTCAAAATTATGTTTAGCCGCCATGTATCTATCTTAGTTATTAACCGGTTATTTTTCTTACAAAGCGTTTAATCATGCGAACGCGGCGGGTAAGTGCTCCTACCAGTTTGAAATCTTTCCAGGCGGTTTTATTGAGGTAATCAAAAAATATGTCTTTATATTTTTGACTATATGAGTAATTGGTATAAATAGGCTTATTGCCAATATAGTGCAGCAACTTAGCGCCTGGCTTTTCGTTATCTACCAGGTGGTTCCATTCGGGGTCAAGTTCCAGCCAGCGGTTGGCCAGCACGGCATTTAGGCAATACTGATCGCCGTATACAATATGCTTTTGATATTTTACCGCTGCATCAAGTGCTTTGGTACATACATCAAACTCGTTCCATTTTTTAAGGTTGATCAATAACAACCCGGCGTTCAGGTATTTATCTTCCGATTGATAGCCAAGCTCGGCATAGTTGCGTACACCCCCCCCCCATGAGCAGCCTAAAGTTTTAATACCCGGATCTTGCACCGCAGCAACAATCTTATCGCCAAAGTCTACTTCCCACAGTTCGGCAATATTACCCAGCACAATCATATCCGAATCGAGGTATAGAACCCGCTCGGTACCTTCAGGAATAAAGGTGTGTACAAATAAGCGAAAAAAGGTGGTTACCGGTAACGCGGCGTTATTAAAATACGGAATAGTGATCTTGCCAACCACATCTTTCACCAGCAAGAACTTTAGTGTAATTTCGGCTGTACCAATAGATTCAATCAGCTTTTGCTTGCTGGAAGCGCTTATACCATCGTCTATAATGTAAATGTCTTTTTGCGACCCGGCCGAATTAATTTCCAAACTTTTTATGGATGCCGCCAGTAGAGGTACAAAGTTGTTATCGCAGGCATAAACAACGCTTAAACGCCTATCAGTACTTATCATATTATAATATTCGGCTCTGTGATGTGTTAATTAGTTATAGCAATAAAATAGCCAGCTTGTGTAATCGTAAATCAAAGCCTCGCTCCTGCCCAATTGCAGTTATTATCTCTGTAAATCTACTATATATTTTTTATACGTAAAATTTGCAGTGCCGGTTATTATAATTTGTTAACAATTTCCGGGAAATACATTCCCAATAATTTCATAAAAAAGCCCCGTAAACAATTACGAGGCTATTATATTAAATATTACTGATTATACCTGGTAGGCCTTAACCGTTTGCTTTTGTGTGCCTAATCCGTCGATACCCAACTCAACTACGTCGCCGGGCTTTAAGTAAACAGGCGGATTAAAACCCAGCCCTACTCCTGCCGGTGTTCCGGTAGAAATAATATCGCCGGGCAGCAGCGTCATAAACTGGCTCACGTATGAAATCAGGAAAGGTATTTTAAAGATGAGATTAGCTGTAGTGCCATCCTGCATACTTTTACCGTTAACGGTCAACCACAAACGGAGGTTATCTATCTCTGCAATTTCATCGGGCGTGGCCATGAAGGGGCCTAATGGTGCAAAAGTGTCGCAGCCCTTACCCTTATCCCAAGTGCCATTGCGCTCCAATTGAAACTCCCGTTCAGATACATCGTTGTGCAGCAGGTAACCGGCTATACACCCGGCAGCTTCGGCTTCGTCTACATAACTGGCTTTCTTGCCAATTACTACGGCCAGTTCAACCTCCCAGTCGGTTTTTACCGAGCTTTTAGGAATCACCACATCATCATAAGGGCCAACAATGGCAGTGGTGCTCTTCATAAACAATACCGGTTCGGGCGGCATGGGCGCGCCGGTTTCTTTGGCATGATCGGCATAATTTAACCCTATGCATAATAATTTAGATGGCCGCGCAACAGGGCTGCTTAAACGCTCGTGGTTATCTACCAACGGCAGATTAGTACCATGCTCTTCAACCAGTTCTTTCAGCTTGGTGAGCCCGTCGGTTTCGAAGAAGGTTTCGTTAAAGTCGGGGATAAATCCCGATACGTCATAACGTTTATCATCTATTAATACTCCCGGTTTTTCCTGACCCGGATGGCCAAATCTTATTAATTTCATAGTTTATAAATGTATAAGGTTTTATAAAGTTTTTTGCTAATTATTTCTAACTTTTCCAACTTTCATCAACCTCATTCAGCAGCGGACGGATAACCGGCCACACCTTACCGGCAATAATTTGATACCCCACCGCAGTTGGATGAAGCCCGTCGCGCAGGTTAAGATGAGCTACCCCGGCAACGCCTTCTAACAAAAAAGGCACAAAAGCCATGTGGTTAGCCTGCGCTATCTGCTTAAATACCGCCCTGAATGCCCCCGCAAAAGCGCCCGGTATCCACTGTGGAAGTTCCATGCCCAGCAGCACCAGTTTAGCCTGAGGGTGGCGCGCTTTAACCTTGTTTACAATAGCCTGCAAATTAGCAGCGGTGGTTTGTGGTGGTATACCGCGTAATATGTCATTAGCGCCCAATTCCAGTACAAAAACATCTACTGGTTTAGTCAACAGCAGGTCTATTCGGGCTAAGCCGCCTGCGGAGGTTTCGCCGCTTACACCTGCGTTAATTACATGGTAAGGCAGTTTGTCGGTCATAATTTTTGCCTGAATTAAGGCCGGTAGCGACTCGAGCGATACGTTGAGCAAGCCATAACCCGCGGTAAGGCTGTCTCCAAAAAATAGTATATTCTTCAATGTTTCTTTCCTTCTAATTATAACAATTAAGCCTTTTGGCTATGATTATATAACGTTTAACTATCAGCAATAATTTTAAAAGTAAAACATGATGAAGCTTGTTTTACACTTTTTTAACTTAGCCGCATGATTAGCATTTTAGGTTGTGGGTGGTACGGCATGGCATTGGGCAAAGCCCTTGCACAGGATGGTGAAAATGTAAAAGGTTCAACAACATCTAACGCACGTTTCGATGCCATTACTGCTGCGGGTATTATACCATATTTATTAACACTTTCTGCAGAAGAGCTGATTACCAACGATGATTTCTTCGCCTGCAATACACTGATAGTGAGCATACCACCGCGTATGCGAAGCGGTGAAACCGACTACACAGCCAAAATACAGCAACTTATTAAGGCCATAATTAAGCAGGGTGTTCAGCAGGTTATTTATATAAGTTCAACCGGTGTATATCCAGACGGCAATAGTGATTTAAACGAAAACGACCATCCTGCACCGCAAAGCCAATCAAATACCACATTATTTGAGGCAGAAGAACTTTTTAGGAAACAAACCAATTTTAAAACCGCGATCATCCGTTTTGGAGGATTGGTTGGTCCTGGCCGTAACCCCGGGCGTTTTTTTGCAGGGAAGACCAACGTCCCCAACGGACAAGCACCGGTAAATTTGATCCATTTGCAAGATTGTGTGGCACTTACCAAATCCATATTAAACCAAGAAGCCTTCGGCTATACCTTTAACGCGTGTTCGCCACATCATCCACAAAAAGCTCAATTTTATACGCAAGCTACACTACACGCAGGTTTAGAAGCACCCTCGTTTAATGATGAGCTACTTGAGTGGAAAACCGTCAGCAGCATTAATGTACCGGCTGTGCTCCATTACGAATATGCAATTAACAATTGGGATGATTGCTTTGCCGGCAACTGCTTTTAATTAGTTTAAAAATACCTGGTACTGTACTACAAAGCTGTTTTTACGCTCAGTTTGAATAGCTTTAGCTCCCGGAGTCAGTGTTTCATACACTGGCCGGTTTTGATAGGCAAAGGTTAATTTTGAGGTATGGCCTTTGAGCAGCCAACTGGTGCCCAATTCATAATAATTTATTTTGTTAGCCAAACGATCATAGCTGGCATGTTGTAAACTGGCATAAGGCATTAAAGTGGTGCTGCCTATTAAGTTGTTCTTAAACTTATAGCCTACCTGCCCATACCACAAACTGCCGTTTCCAAAAGATGGATAACCATTGCCCGCCCCATTAAGTACAGAGGGTTGTGTGGAACCATTGGCCGGATTCATAGTAGCCTGGTTACGAATATAACCCTGACCATGATCTAAGTGCACATACGTGGCATAAGCACTAATGGCTGTTCCGGTTGATGCGTTCAGAGGTGCATCATAGAATGCATCAACAGCAAAATGGCGCATAGGTGTAGTTATAGTATCATTTATAGCGGTACCCTTACGCCACATGGCATCGGGCTGGTATTGGAAGCCTGCACCTATGTTGAACACACGCTTAGTACCTAAGTAAGTGCCTGTTGCGTAAGGCGTGGTGTTGGTTTCCTGATCTAAAAATTGCCATTGAAAATATCCCTGCCATTGCATTTTGGCAGGCATAGGCGAATATGTTGAATACTCTGTGAGTGCGGCCGAGTAGCCATTTGATTTTTGCACGGCCATAGGGCTACTCATTACCAGGCGATAATCCAATTGCCCCAATTTACCTTTGGCATAAACACTTAACTTTCTTAAAAATTGGTCGGTTACATCGTTTGTGGTTTGCTCAAAAAGCGGTGCATCCAAACCCATAATACTACCTACCGATGGTGCCGAAAACCGGGTTAAGCCATTCCAGGCGGTTAAGCCAGCACCTAACGACAGCTGCTTGCGGACAACCTCGTATTCGCCTGTAATATCGTGGATAAAGAAACCAGCTTTACGATCGGAAAGGAAATTGAAATTGTTCATTCCTATTTGGCTGTAGATAAACACCCTGTCGGCAATTTGTCCGTAAGCCTGGAGTCTTGCCCGCCTTATGCCTATATCGGTGTAGTTATTTTTTGCATAACCATTAATGGTGGTGCCCGGGTTCATATCAGTATTTCTGATCCATACCTGCGATATCAAAGTGACCTTAAAATAATTACTACCATCCTCATTAAGCCACAGTTTACCGTCCTGAATTTTTTGTGCCCCGGCGGTGAAAGCAGACATAGACAATAAGAGTAGCAGCAGAAATCGGGTAAGGTTTGTAATCATTATTCAGAGTTTGTATCTCCTTCAAACTTTGCGAAAATATACGACATTGTAAATTATAGTTCTACAAAACCCATTAATTGCTTTAAGGCTCGAAAGGTCTAAGATAAAACCTGGCTTGTTACAATCATTCAATCCATCCTTTGGCATGGTTATTAACTGTATGCAGGAAAATATTTAGTTCATGCCCGACTTTGATCCGAAGCAAATACTTTGTACACCCGATGCCTTGAATGAACGCGGGAAGCAACTGGCCGCACAATATCCTAATGCAATCACAACACCTGTTAAGCAGCATAATAAACTTACCGAGATAGGAGATATTCCGCATTATAAAGCAAAGTCAGACCTGCTGGTGTTAGGGCGTTTAAAAACGCTTGATATTAAATACAGCGGACGAAGCTCAGACTATATTGCGCCAAGCCTGGCAAATGGTTGCTTTGCCGGTTGCACGTATTGTTATGTAGACCGCCATAAAAAGATCAACCCCATCACCATTTTTACCAACGTAGACGAAATTATGGCCAAGGTTGATCAGCATGTCATGAGCCAGCCCTGGCCCCGGGTACCTAATCAAACCGACCCGATATTTTATACTTATGATGTGGGCTGCAATTCTGATGTTGCCATAGACTACGATATATCGCCGGGAATTGCCGATGTATTTAAATTTTACATTGCGCACTCACGGGCCAAAGCCACTTTTGCCACAAAGTTTGTGAACCGCAATATGCTGGAGCTTGACCCCGGCCGTAAACTGCGTATACGTTTTAGCCTGATGCCCGCCGATGTAAGCCGGTTAGTTGATGTACGCACCGATAGTATTGAAAAACGACTACAAGCCATTAATGATTTTTACGAAGCAGGATATGAAGTGCATGTTAACTTTTCACCCGTAATAGTTTACGACCGTGTACGCGGTGTTGACCGCGATTGGGAAGAAGATTACCGTGAGCTTTTCAGGCAGTTAAATGCCGCGGTTAGTGCTGCCGTTAAGGAGCAGATGCAGTGTGAAGTTATCTTCTTAACGCACAACGAACAACAGCACATCAGAAATATTGATATTAACCCCAAGGCCGAAGAGCTACTTTGGTTGCCAGCCTTACAGGAAACCAAACGCAGCAGTTATGGCGGCATTAACATACGCTACCAGTACCAGTTAAAAGCTCAAATGATCAATACATTTGTGAATATGCTTACCGAAGAGATTCCATGGTGTGGTATCAGGTATATATTTTAGCTAAGAATAATTAACTGTAAAAAACGCCTTTTTTAGTTATGTTTAGTTAGCCGACGTTTTACTAAGCGTTTCTTCCGACTCTTTTACGATGGCCCTAATTTTATCATCTAACTCATAAATGGTAGTTTCCATCATGGGGTAATAACTATTGTAAACGCACGATTCATCTAACTTTAAAACCTCAATTAAACCCATTAATGAAGCAACCGGACGGCGCAACTCATGCGATTGTATAGTGGCTATGCGCTCCAATGCAGCGTTTTGCTGTTCAATTTGCTCCGCATCAAGTTTATTCGAAGTAATATCAGTAGCATTGATAGCCACGCCAATTACGTTTGAATTACTGCCTTCAACAGGTTCAAAAATTATGTTTAGCCAGTTAGCGGCATTATCAGCAGTTTTAACCAACCAATCTACGCTAACAATTTCTCCGTTAAGTGCCTGTTCAATGTTATCAATGGTCATCTTGGCAAAGCCCTCGTTGGTAACGGTAAGCAAATGCGCCCCCGTTTTTAATTGTTTGCCGTAATTGGTTTTGATGTAATTATAAGCTGCTTTATTAAAAGCCAATACTTCCATATGGCGGCCTATCAATAAATGAATATCGCGCGAACTATCAAACACAGCTTTTAGTTTGATCTCCGAGTCTTCAATAGCCCTTCTTTGATGCTGTGTGCTCAAGTTTTGCTCCATCAGGCTTTGCATGCTCCAATTCAGCTCAATCAGATTTAACACCTGTTTAGATAAAACTCTCATTGTATTTATCTGCAATTCCGATAGTTCAATGGAATCTACGTGAAGTATACACATGCTGCCCACGGCATAACCATCGTAAGTGATGAGCGGAGCACCTGCATAGAACTTTATATGCGGGGGGCCGGCTACAATAGGCAGTTTTGAAAACCGTTCATCTTTAACAGCATCAGGAACAATGAGAATATCGTTCTGCAATATGGTTTCCTGGCAAAAAGACAGGTCTCGCTCATTGCAATTAATATCACCAGTGCCTACACTGGCTTTAAACCATTGCATTTTATCATCAATAAGACTTATCAGAGCAACCGGCACATTACATATCTGCGCTAAAAGGTTTACCAATTCATTTAAATCTTTTTTGATACCAATATCCAACTTCTTGAAGCGATTAACCGCTTTAAGCCGCTCTATCTCATTGATCATAATTAAGGTTTATAACCAGGTGAATAATTTAAAAATTTAATTTATCTTAATGATTTAGTGTTATAATGCAAGGCAATATTTACAACTAAAAGTAGTGTAAATATTGCAACTAAAAAAACACATTACTGTTTGAGTTTGGCTTTGAAAACTTTCTCAAGCTTGTCAACCTTTGGCAAAATAACCATGCGGCAATATGGTTCGCGGCCATTTAACTTAAAATAGTTTTGGTGGTAGTTTTCGGCCACGTAAAAATTGGAGAAAGGTGCTATCTGCGTTACAATTGGATCAGGATAAACCTTTTCCTTATTCAGTTCAGTTTTGTAGGCTTCGGCCAGTGTTTTTTGCTGAGGGGTATGATAGAAAATTATGGAACGGTATTGTGTACCTACATCGGCTCCCTGGCGGTTAAGCGTAGTAGGGTCGTGCATTTTCCAGAAAATTTCCAATAACTCTTTGTAAGAGATAACCTCAGGTTCAAATGTTACCTGCACAACTTCGGCATGGCCGGTATTACCGGTACATACATCCTCGTACGTAGGATTTTTGTAATTGCCGCCCGCATAACCAGATTCAACCTTCACCACACCTTTTAAACGCTGAAATATAGCTTCTGAACACCAAAAGCATCCCATACCAAAGGTTGCCTTTTCGATTTTAGCAGATTGTGCTTTGGCGGCAGTTAGTCCATTAACTACGAGAGCTATGCCCAGTACAAATGCCAGTACTTTAATTTTACTCATACTTTAAAGTACGAAACTCTTTGCTAAATAGTTCAATGCTGTTTGATAATTACAATATGCTGATTTAGCTATTATAAGAGTGCTCGCCAATTTCGCGGCCAAGGTGCTGTATTTCTTCAGCATCGAGTAATAATGCTGCATGCGCATGGGGTTCATATATCCACACGCTGTTTTCGTTTTGAAACATACAGCCGCATAGCTGATCGCAATAATACAGGTCAAAAACATTAGCCGATTTTTCATCCTCTCGGCGTTGTACTATCACCGACATAGGGTGATCTTTTCTCGGTATATCAATTTCAAAAGAATTAGCCATAGTTGTTATAACTTTTAAATAGCAGGTTGGTTGGCTCCTGCCCCATTATTATTTTTATTAAACTGTTTTAAAGGTAGATTTATTCTTAGTTGCTATTTAAATTTAATTCTGTACCTAATTTCTTAACCTCAATTATGTCGCCTATTTTAATTATTCCATCGCCATCATGAATAAGATTTTGGCCAAAGTAAATTTTCTTATTGGCTTTACGATAGCCGGATAAGGTTTTCAAGGGTTCGGCACCACCAATAGCAGTACCCTGATCAATGGTAGTCATTACACAACGTGCGCAAGGCTTTACACCGTAAAAGTTAATATGGCCGGCAGTAAAGTGAGTTATCCTGTCTTCTTCGTAAGGTGCGGTACCTTTAATAACCATATTAGGTCTAAAACGATCCATAGAAACCGCCTGACTTAAGCGGCCGTTCAGATCATCTAAAGAAGATTGCCCTATCAATAACATAGGGTACGCATCAGAAAAAGAGGTAATAAGCCCGGGAGCTGCATATTTTGGATCGACCGGGCGGAGATCATCATCGTCCATGTACACCAACCGACAGTTGATTTGCAAAATATGGCTGAACCATTGGTTGACCTCTTCGCTCACCACCGTTGCACTGCAGCTATCATCCCATATACTCACCGTTATCTTTTCGTTAGTTTGCGGCTGATATGGAATGGTAATAGTTGCGTGGGTTGGTTTATAGGTTACCACTATCCCCACTGAAGTTACAGCAAGCGCAAACAGCGCTAATTGAGCATGACTGCGTTGCGAAAGAAACCGGTTATTGTTATCGATCAGCATCCAGCGCCTGTCATGCTGTAAGCCCCGGCTGGTTACCTGGGCCTGCTGCAAAGCAATGCCGCCCAAAGATTTTACCGGGTAAATATATAGCTGACTAATTTGCGCCATGAGACATTATTGTGACCGCAAATATACACCTCTTAAGGCTATTAAAAATATTGACTATTTGTGTTTGCCTTTATCAACCCAAATTTGCATATTTGCACCGCAAAAAACATTAGGGTTTCCCTTAATATTTGATGTGATGGTCCCATAGCTCAGCTGGATAGAGCAACTGATTTCTAATCAGTAGGTCTCAGGTTCGAATCCTGATGGGATCACTTTTCAAAAAGCGGTTTTATTTATAATTAAAGAGGCTTTTCCTGTTCAAAAAGGCGCTTTTGAGTGCCTGACCTCCTGTTTCAACTACCGTTGTTTCGTCAGCATTTACATGTTTTGTGATTAACTTAACGTAAAAACGTCACAAATACTTCACAGAATTTGCATTCAAAAAATCATGCATAACTATCCTATCGTATTTAAACATGATAAAATGAAGATCATTATTGTTATGTAAAATTTAAATTTATCATAATGGTGAGAAAAGGTATTGACAAGAAAATATTCTTGAACCGATAGCACGGCACGAAAAGATTTGACTTTAAACAATGTTTATAATGTAATTAAATCAACAAACGCTCAATGTTGATTGGGTTTGTCGTCCAGAAAAAAGTCAGTGATAAAAACAATTGGTATCGGATCTTATTTATAAAAGCATGATCCCTATTAACAATTTAGTTATACCAGCAGCACGTAAAGGCGAAAAAGCTGTGTTACAGGAATTAATTAAGCAAGGTGCTGATTTAAATATCAAAGATGAAAAGGGGTACACACCTTTGATCATTGCCTGCTATAATGAGCAATATGAGGCTGCAGAGTTACTGCTTGATGCAGGTGCTGATGTTAACGCAGCTGATTTGGGCGGCAACACAGCACTTATGGGCTCAGCCTTTAAGGGCTATCCTGAAATTGCCAAATTGCTGATAGATCGAGGAGCCGATTTAAACCTGCAGCACGGTAACGGCGGCACGGCGCTAATGTTTGCTGCCATGTTTGGCCGAAATAACCTAGTTAAGCTCTTGCTGCAAGCCGGTGCGGATAAAAACATTCATGATTCGAGAGGCTTAACGGTGCTTGACCTTGCTGTTCAACAAAACAACGAAGAAGCTATTCAGCTTTTACAATAGTTAACAAGCTTATAACTAAAACAGCCCTGCGATATTTGCAGGGCTGTTTTTGTTATAAGCTTGTTATTGATAATTAAGCAGGAATTTTACGGGGCTTTTCGCGCTCCCAAAAACGGTGTTGCTTAATGGCATCAATAAACGATGTGGCCAGCTGTGCGGCATCACCACTTACAATTACGCCTTCATCGCTTTCCATTTTTTTGCTAAAATACGTAGCTTCTAATACCTGTATGGCTTGGTCATCAGCAGCTATTGCCTTGCAGTGTTTAAAGGCTTCGTTTAAAAAGTATACCGCATCGGCATCTGCTTCTAACGTGGCTACACTGTTTAATCCACCCGGAATATACACGGCATCAAATAAAACCGATGCAGCACCAAGCAAGCTTTCGTCTACATGGATCTTTTCATCGTTAGCCGATGTTAAAAAGCCTAAGCGTGGTGCAATAACCTCAGTTACACCCCCAGCTGCTTCAATAGCTGCCTTAACAGTGTTTAATGATTTTTCATCTACACCATCGGCAGCCAGTATGGCCACCTTACGGGTATTAATGCTGTCTTTAATGGTATTAGCCATGCTCAAGGCTTCTGATTTAGTTAAAGAAGCCTCCACCTGAAGTGAAGCGTAATCAGCCGGATCAGCATCTGCCGGGATATTTTGATTCAATTCGTTTTCCAACTTTTCAGGGATATGTAAGCCAAGAGCATAAGCCACTTCTGCTGCCAAACCCTTATCTATTTGGGTAAGATATACCAGCATACGCTCTCGTATGGCAACAGCCTTTACCTTACCTAACTCAAAGCATAAAGCATCGGTCAAGTGGTTTTTTTCCGGGTCAGACTGACTGTTCAAAAACAATTTGGCTTGGCTAAAGTGATCAAAGAAACTTTTGCTGCGTGCTCTTATTTTACTGGCCGAAATTCTTTCGGGGTAAGTCACAAAACCGCCTTCGGCCGCTGTGGCCTGGCGCGGATCATTGTCACCAATGGCGTTAGGGCTGTAACTTGTTTTACCTTTATTAATGGTTTGGCGCATATGGCCGTCGCGTTGGTTGTTATGCACCGGGACCACAGGACGGTTAATTGGTATCTCCTGGAAATTTGGACCACCTAAACGGGTTAGTTGCGTATCAGTGTACGAAAATAAACGACCCTGCAATAACGGATCGTTACTAAAATCAATACCCGGCACAATGTGTCCTAAGTGATAAGCTACCTGTTCAGTTTCAGCAAAAAAGTTATCTGGGTTACGGTTGAGTGTCATTTTACCTACGCGCTGTACCGGCACCAATTCTTCAGGAATAATTTTGGTTGGATCAAGCAGGTCAAACTCAAATTTTAATTCATCCTCCTCGGATACAATTTGTACGCCTAATTCCCATTCAGGGAATGCGCCGCTATCAATGGCATCCCACAGGTCACGGCGGTGAAAATCGGGGTCTTTACCTGAAATATTTTGTGCTTCGTCCCAGGCTACCGAGTGAACGCCTAACAACGGTTTCCAATGAAACTTAACAAAGCAAGCCACACCTTCGGCATTCACCAAACGGAATGTATGTACTCCAAAGCCTTCCATCATACGGTAACTACGTGGCAGGCCGCGGTCGCTCATGGCCCACATGACCATATGTGCCGATTCGGGTGTTAGTGAGATAAAATCCCAAAAGGTATCATGTGCCGATGCAGCCTGTGGTATTTCATTATCAGGTTCGGGTTTAACAGCATGGATCAAATCAGGAAACTTAATGGCATCCTGTATAAAAAATACGGGCATGTTATTGCCCACCAAATCAAAGTTACCTTCCTGGGTATAAAACCTAACGGCAAAGCCGCGCACATCACGGGCTAAATCAGTAGAGCCCTTTGAGCCTGCTACAGTAGAAAAGCGTACAAAAACGGGAGTTTCTGTTTCGGTATCATTTAAAAACAGTGCCTTGGTTACCGGGGCCAATGATTCGTAAACCTTAAACACACCATGTGCACCTGAACCACGCGCGTGCACAACCCTTTCAGGGATACGCTCATGGTCAAAGTGAGTAATCTTTTCGCGCAGGATAAAATCTTCCAACAATGTTGGTCCGCGATCACCTGCTTTTAACGAGTTATTATCGTCATTAATCTTCAAGCCGGTATTAGTGGTCATGAACTCACCGGTAGAATCAGCCGTATGTGGGGCCAGGTTTTCTGTTTTAAGGTTAGCCACCTGTAAACCTTTATCTAACTTTTTGGTATCGCCTGTAGCGTCAACACCTTTATCTGTAACTTTCTTGGTTGCCATATTTTTGATCAATAAAAGGTTATGCTTCTTCAGATGCTTTGTAATTCACATCGCTTTCGGCAACATCGGTCAATAGCTGATCGGCAGCCTTTTCTTCCGTAAGGGTTTGATACAGCAATTCGGCCACATCATGATGCCCCAGGGTTTTAGCCAGTTGAGTTAAACCACCATAAGTAGCAATCTCATAATGTTCAACTTTTTGAGAAGCCAAAATAATGCCTACATCACGTGTTGCAGTACCGGCTTCGGTACTTTCCACAATACCCTCGCCTTCTTTTGTAAGGCCTTCCATGGCATCACATTTTTTGGCTAATACTTTTTCACCTAACATTTCAAATACCTGTTCCAAGCGGGTTACGTGTGTTTTGGTTTGTGCCAAATGGTCAGTTATAGCATTCTTCAATTTGTCGGAAGTTGCAGATTCGATCATTTTAGGAAGGTTTTTTACCAAATGGTTTTCTGCCCAAAAGATATCCATAATGCCGTCCATAAATAATTCATTTAAAGCGGGTTCGGCTTTAGGCGAGGTTTTGGTGGTGAACTTAGGTTCGGCACCCGTTTCTTTTTTCATAAGAATATTTAATTAATAATAGAGAAAAGTAATTTATATTTAACCTATAAAAATTGTTTATGTTTTGATTTTGGCTACTTTAACAGGCTCTAACCCAAATAAAAATGAGATGATCTGAGAACCTTGCCTGGATGACATTTATAACTTCGGTTAACTTCCTATCATCCGCCGGTGATAAAGCTTGCCACTTAATTGCAAGAAAGATATTGCTTTGCAATAAACTTTAAAAACCATATATAGGATGAAGATGGAAAAGAAAATGTGGAAGTGGTTTCAACCAATAAGAATTAAAGATACATTTCACGCTCAATTAGAACTAATAAGTACGGAGCGGATATAAATATTGTATTCAATAACACGGAATTGGTAGGGTGTGTTTTAATCAGCTATTTTGACAACTAAAATTCCTGTTTTAAAATATTTACTATGAATTTTTCTTTATCTATGAAAAAAGACTATTTAAATTGGGTAAAATGGTGAGGCTCTAAGCCAAGAACTTTTGAACTTGTACGTACTACCTTCGCTATCAGATCTTCTATATATTGCCTGAGATTGGCTGACCAAAGAATGATATCAATTACAGAAGTTTGTTACACTTGGGTAAGACAGTTTGATCATTTCTTAACGTAACAATTGATTACGACCAGCAAACAATTAACTTAGTGTAACTACCGCTATTGATGCAATTTCTTACTTTTCAAAAATTCAAGCATTTGCTTAGGCCTGTCGGTTTGTATGCATGTTGCGCCGTGGGCTATTAACCAGTCCCAGCTATCTTTGGTATTGCCTTGCTCTACCGCCAGGTCATCTTCATGTCCGGCGTTAAGCGATGCCCAAAGCGAGTTTAACCAAACCCTGGCGCCTGTGTTAGTAATGAACCGGTTATCTTTTAACACCGACGAAGTATCCTTGCCAAAATTTAGTTCAAAAGCAAAAGGCTTCATCTTATTAAGATAATCCGTAATGATCTTTTTGGCACCAGGTTTATCCAGGTTTACAATGGGCATATATATAATGCTGTCTATCAAAGTCGGGTACTTTTCTTTCAGTTCAGCATAGGTAACTTCTGCTTTAAAGATGGCTTGTTTAAGCGTGCCGGTTTCTTTCAGTATACCATAAGCCTCATGATAATAAGGATAACTTTTATCAAGATTAACCATCACCTTTTTTCCTTTAATAGCCAGCATAACGTCTTTAAGGGTTGGAATATGATTGTATGTAACCCGGCCTAAGCCATTTCTTAAACCAAATTTGCTTATGTCTTCAAAAGTATAATCGGCAGGTTTGCCTTTCCCATTTGTAGTACGATCAATAGTTTGATCGTGCATGATGACGATGACACCATCTTTGGTCTTATTCAGGTCAAGCTCCACTACATCTACCCCCATGGCGGCCGCATTTTTAAAAGCCAGCAAGGAGTTTTCGGGAGCATTGCGCCAGTCTCCACGGTGGGCAACCACCATAACCTTGTTTTGGGCAACAGCGCAATAGGTTACGGCTTGTAAAGCAATTGCGGTAAAAATTATCTTGATTTTCATAGGTGATTTAAGAATGTTCAGTTATTGCATATCAATGTTAGATATCCATTGATCTTTTGTTCCCCACAGTTTGTTGGGTTTATCTGATGCGGTAATCATCAAAGTCCCGCCTTTTGATATTTCTTCGTGGGTTAACCAATTTCGGTTAAGTGCTTTACCGTTTAATGTGGCCGATTGTATGTACCGGTGGTTAGGCGCATAGTTGGCCACTTTAATGGCAAACTTATTTTTGCCTGTATTAATTGCCACTTCATTAAACAACGGCACACTCAGGTAATAAACCGGCCAGCCTGTGCAAGCGGGAAAAATACCTGTGGCTGCAAAAATATACCAGGCCGACATAGCCCCGGCATCATCATCCATGGTGCGAATATAAGTATCGGGTTTGTTTTGGTAAATGACATCCACAAACGGGTCTATACCGCGGCTGTTATCGTTAAAGTAGTATTGTACTACGGTGTCTACCGCATATTTTTGAACGAGGTATTGAGACCTCCAGGGCTGCGATGTTGCGTTAAACATTAACGGGGCTTGTATATCGGGCTCGTTGGCGTGGTTGTAATAATCATCGTCAAAAAACCGGTTCAGTTCTTTCAGGTAGCCCTCTTCCCCACCCATCAATTCCATCAGTCCTTTGTTATCAAACGGTACAAGCCAGCGATATTGCCAAATAGTTCCCTGGTACATGCCACGGGCCGATACGCGGTCAACGTCGGGCTTGGTAAGGTCTTTAAAATCCTTGTTCCAGTAACTTTTATAGGCTAATGCTTTTTGTTTGTACTTAGCGGCTAGTTCGGTTTTACCGGTAATGCTTAATATCTGCGACAAAGCCCAGGTATCGTAGCTCGATTCCAGTGCCTTATCGGGCGTTTTAAAATCAAGGCGGTCTACCTCGGCAACGAGCGAATCGGTTATACTTTTGAAATCAACCTCAAAACCTTTGCGGTATGCATCCAGTAAAACTACAATAGCATGCTCGGTACGCACCGTGTTAGAGGGCTCGTGCTGGGTGGCATAATCTTTTTTGCCGTATTTATACATTTGGGCAATGGAGTTTACCATGTACTTGTACTTTTCGGGATAAAGCATAGCCAGCAAAGGCAGCTGCGTACGGTAATTATCCCAAATGGCCCAGCCATTATAAATCTCGCCCGTGGTGTGCTGTAAGCTGCCATCGGTAGTACGGTAGCTGCCATCTTTTTCTGATACCAGGTAAGGCGATTGCACCGTACGGTAAAGCAGCGAGTAAAACAGTTTTTCGCGGGCCGGGTCGCCCTTAACGCTAATGCGGCCAAGCACATTATTCCAGCTTATTTGGCTGCTTGCTGCAACTGCATCAAAACCATTGGTGTTTAACGCTGCTTGCGCGTGTGCCACATCAACGCTGGAGAAAGCTATATTTAACTGTACCTGTGCGGCACCAGTACCGGCCAGCAACTGATGATTATTAAGGGTACTGATTTGCACAGGAACATTGAATTTAAGCGCGTAATAGATACGGTAAGTTCCTGCATTGCAGGTAGTGCGCGAGTCTATCCAACCGCTTATACCATTGTTTTGCAGTTGGTGTTCTTCGGCTACAAATTTATTGGACAATGTATGGCTTAGGTCTATATAGAAGCCCCTTTTTGAGTTTTCGGGGAAAGTGTAATGCTCTGTTCCGGTGTTATTATTAACCGCAATATTCACTTTTATATGATTGGTAAAGGCAACTTTATAAAAGCCCGCACCAGCACTTTCTAACGATTTAGTTAAAACACATTGACCTGCATCGGCACCAATGAACGGTTTAATTAAGATATTGCCACCGCTACCCTGGCAACCTACGCCCTCAAAACGGTTGTGCGTAAAGCCTAAAAACGTTTTGGCTTTATGCTCGTAGCCCATGTGCAGCTTTGGATAAGTTTGCGGCCCAATGCTCAGCAAGCCAAACGGAGACGAAGCCGCAGGCGACATTTGACCATGATCTCCAGAAGAGCCTAAAAATGTATTGACCTTTTGGGCGGTTTGCGCTGGAACATAAACCCAGGAAAATAAAAATAAAATAAACAGTAATAATTTCATGCCTTTAAATAACTAAAAAGGAGAGACATATTATATCCCTCCTTTCTATGTGAATATCAGAATCTATCTGTAACCCGGGTTTTGATACATTTTTTCCGGATTGAGCTTATACTCATCAAACGGAATCGGGAAATACCTGTCTTTCGTGGTAAAGTTGGCCAGCTTGGCTATACCAAAATCGGCCTGGCTTTTACTTTTGAAGTAATTAACCAGTTCATCGGTACTAAAGGTACGCAGTAAATCAAACCAGCGGTGATGCTCAAAGGCGAGCTCAACACGGCGCTCATGCAAAATTGCCAGGCGCAGATTTGGATATTTTGCGTTATAAGTTGAGTTAGCTGCCGATACTGCATAAGAAGGCATACCCGCCCGTGCACGTATCATGTCGATGTATGAAATAGCACCGGCACTATCGCCCAGGTAATTGCTTACTTCGGCCAGCATCAAAATTACATCGGCATAGCGTATCAAGATCCAATCGTTGCCGCCGTAGCCTAAATTAGAGGCACCTGAGCTGGCATCGCGAAATTTGGTGATGAAGTAATCTTTAACAATGGGGTCGTTCGCAAATTTTACAGAGAAGGTCATACGGGGGTCATTAGTCTCATAATCTTTAATCAGATCGGGTGTAACGTTACCACCAGAGCCTGATGAGGGTTTCAGAGAATTAATAGTTTCGCCTTTGGCTTGGTTATTAGCTGCAATTGATGAACTGTAAGTTGGGTCGCCTTGTTTGTTAACAATCTGCCATATAATTTCGGGGCAGGTTGCTTTCTTGGTCACATCAAATACATCGGCATACGGGATAGTACTTAAATCGCCGAACGTGCGCATATTATAAGCGGCTAAAAGGTAGGTTTTTGCATCGTTAAGGTTGGCCTGGCGATTGGCCTGATCTTGCGTAGTAGCCATGGTTAAACAAACCTGACCCAAGGTGGCATTTATAGCCGCCTTTGAAGCGCGCCCAATGCCTGCACCAGTTTGCAGGTTGGGCAGGTTGCTATTCAAAGCATCTTTTAAGTCGGCCACAATTAGTGCGTACACGGCAGCCTGCTTTTCGCGGAAGGTATTGGCAGAAAGCTCATCCAGATCGCTGAAAGCGACAGTAACCAGCGGCACATCGCCCCAGGTACGTACCAGTTCAAAATACATTACCGCACGTAAAAATTTAGCTTCGGCTATGTATTGTTGTTTCACAGCCGCGTCGGTAAATGTCACCTTATCTATATTAGCTAAAACCGTATTTGAGCGCGATATAGTATTATATAACGATACCCAATGGCTTTTTAAGTAAGTGTTACTTGGCAATATAGAAAAATCGCCGAATTGGAACGGCTCACCGGCATTACTCTGGTTGTCGTTACGGCCAGTGTCGTCAGAGCGCTCATCTGTCCAGAGTCCGCTGTTTTCGCCAATATTGTTACTGCTGCGTAACGATTGGTAGATACCATTTACTGCTGTGAGCACATCATTTGGCGTACGAAAGCTTGTAGAAACTTCTACCTGGTTGGGAGGTACCTGCTCTAAAAAACTTTTTTTGCATGAAGTACTTACCAGCGTTAAAGCTGTAAGGCAGGATATGGTTATAATTTTTGTCTTCATTTCTAATTCATTAATACTTTAGAAAGTAATTCTCAGGCCTAAGTTATAAGAGCGCACCAACGGGTAAACGCCGTAATCAACACCTGGGGCAAGGTTGGTTGGCTGTGTGCTGTTAGACCCGCCCGAAGAGTTGTTATAATCAACTTCAGGGTTATATCCCTTATACTTTGTTATAGTAAAAGCATTCACCACCGTTGCAAAAATGCGGGCATTGCTTATACCTAATTTAGCATCAACAGCTTTGGGTAGCGAGTACCCCAGGCTGATGTTGTTACAACGCAAGAAGGAACCATCTTGCAGGTAAAAGTTAGAAAGGCGGGTACTATTGCTTTGAGTGCCCGCACGTGATGCACGGAACACGGTTCCATCGCCCGGCTGTGCGGCATTACGGTAGCGGTTAGCTACATCGGCATAGTTATTACCCGAACCCTCCATGTTATACAAGTAGTAATCTTGTCCGTCTAGAACATCGTTACCTTTTGATCCACTGAAAGATGCGTTAAAATCAAACCTTTTAAAAGTAGTGCTTAGGGCAAAACCGTAAGTAAAATCAGGGTAAGGGTTACCAATAACGGTTTTATCGGCATCGTTTACAATACCGTCTTTGTTGGTGTCTTCAAAGTAAAGGTCGCCTACGTGTAACGGGTTAGATTGCGAGGCCGATGGTGCCACAGTACCAATGTTTTGTGGGGTTACCATGCCTGCTACTTTAAAGCCGTAAAACATACCTACAGGCTGGCCCTGCTGTGTTATATTAGTTAAGTAAGAACGTTCTGCACCATTAATGATAATACTGTTATTTGCAGGAAACTTAGTTACCTTATTACGATTCACAGATATGTTACCGCTTAAGTTAAAGGTAAAATCTTTAACGCTCACCACACGGCCATCAAGCTGTAAGTCAAGACCTTGATTACGTATTTGTGCGTTACGCAAGTTGGTTAAAACAGATGTACTGCCCGAGATGGCTGATATAGGCTGCGTGTACAATATATTGCTTGAGTTACTGAGGTAATAGTTAACAATAGCCGATAACCTGCCTTTTAACAGACCTAAGTCGGCACCGAAATTGTACTGGGAGGTAGATTCCCAGCTTAGTCTCTCGTCGGCAATACCGTTAGAGTAAGTTCCCGAAACCACCGCACTGGTGTTGCCAAATACTACACCTGTTGGGCTTGATAAAAATTGCAAGTAGCCGTAGTTAGGAATGTTATAGTTACCACTCTTTCCCCAACTGGCCCGTAATTTAACTGTTGACTGCTCGCCTAACCAGCTATGATAAAAAGATTCTTGCGAAAGGTTCCAACCGGCAGATACAGATGGGAAGTAACCATACTTATTTTTAGGGCCAAAACGCGATGAGCCGTCGGCCCGGAAAGTACCCATCAGAAAATACTTACCGTCATAGTTATAGCTTACCCTGCCTAAATAAGACAGCAGCGTATTGGTTGCTTTTCCGGTGGGTGTTAAACCTGTTACACCTAAACCTGTGGCTGTGTTTAAATTAGCCTGATATAACCTGAAAAAAGCTGCATCGGCTCCCTTGCCTGTAATTTCAGGAACGTTGTCATTTTGAAAACCTGTGGCAATAACGCTCACAATATCCTGGCTGTTTTTTTGAATGGTGTAACCACCAATTGCATCAAAATGGTTTTTACCAAAATCTTTTTTGTAGTTGAGTGTAAACTCAGCCAGTTGATCGGTTACATCGGTAGTTTGAGCTGCTGCGGTTGCCGCTGCAATAGATTGTGGCGAGCCCGGAGGGTTGGCACCGTTACTTAAGTTGGTAGGCAAATAGTAATCGTACTTTTCGTTATACTTAGTTGTACCAAGAGTTGCCTTAAAAGTAAGATCGTTTAATATCTTGTAACTTGCATTGGCATTTATTAATGTACGGTAGCCCCTACGGTTTATTTTGGTGCGGGTAGCCAGCGCAACAGGGTTTTCGATGCTTTGATAACCATATGCACCCGATTCTGCAGCAGCCCTGTTGGTAGCCAACGAGCCATCGGGGTTATAGGCCGGGAAGAAAGGCATGTAGATTAGAGCGCCCAAAATTGGGCCGTGGTCAAAACGGCCTTCCTGAATTTCGCGGTTGTAATTTTGAGTGTAAGCAGCACTGGCTCCAACATGAAGCCTTTTGCTAACGTCGGCATCAATATTACTTCTAAAGTTATAACGCTCCTGTCCTGAACTAACAATAATACCTCCCTGGTTTTGATAACCACCACTTAAATAATACTTAACACCGTTTGCACCACCCGAAAATGATAGTGTATGACGCTGATAAAAGGCATTACGGTAAAGCTCATCCTGCCAATCGGTGTTTACCGTTTGCGGAATTAGTGACTGGGTAGCAGAATTGTATAAATAAGTTGGAATACTCACGCTGGCGGCGTTACCTACATTGGCAATACGGGTAGCATTATTGTCTGAATACATAGCATCGTTCCATGCTTTGCCAGCGTTTGTCCACAGATCATAATAAGCGTTGTTGCGGCCATCAATTACCAGTTGTGCAAATTGATCTGAGTTAAGCAGATTTACTTTTTTAGCAAGCTGGCTATAACCCGTCTGTACATCGTAATCAAACCTCCCTTTACCCTCTTTACCGTGCTTAGTAGTTATAATAACTACCCCACCCGATGCTCTTGAGCCGTAAATAGCGGCCGAAGCAGCATCCTTTAAAATGTCTACAGATTCAATGTCTTCAGGATTGATATACACATCGTTATTAGCCGGATAGCCGTCAATAACGTATAAAGGATCTGAACTGGCAATAAGTGAACCAACACCACGTACCCTTATTTTAGTTGTTTGGTAAGGTGCACCGCTGGTTTGCGAAATTTGTACACCGGCAACCTTGCCTACCAATGCCTGGCCCAAGGTTGGGGCGGCCAGGTTAAGCTCGCTCGCCTTTACGCTGGAGATAGCACCGGTAACATCGCTTTTGCGCATGGTTTGGTAACCAATGGCTACCACCTGGTTTAGCTGATTGTATTCTGGTTTTAAGGTTACGTTTATTGAGCCATCGCTAACGGTTACTTCCTGGGTTATGTAACCTATAAAACTAAACACTAATACAGTGCCTTTGTCGGCATTTAAAGTGTATTTACCATTAGCATCAGTAACTGTCCCGGTGGTACTATTTTTAATATGTACCGATGCGCCGGCAATAGGCAGGCTATTTTCGTCATACACGGTGCCCGATACAGGCATTGCTCTGAAACTTTTGGCTGTGGCTGCAGTAGCCGTTAAGGTGGTAATTAACAGTAATACAAGAAATATGCTGTTAAAAATACCTTTCAAAAGATTAGGGGTAATCTTTTTATTCATACTTTTATTAATTAGAGAGTTGAGAACTTATGCAATGAGTTAATTGACAACGAATAACACAGAACCGGATGATTGTTGGCGCACTCTCCGGTTCTTGTATTACTTAAGTATTTGTGCGGAGTTGTTTGAACTTGTTTACATTTTACATAGGCAATGTTGTGAGCGAGGGTGGCTATTTATTAATAATGCTTAAGATCTAATCCTGTCTTGAATAGTATTTAAAACTTCGAGATATTTTTTATCATTATGGCAACAAAGCTACCTTCAATATCTTAAGCCAATGGGCTTTGCGTATTAATTTTCCATTAAGAAAACTTTAGCTATATTAACTTTGTGTAAATAAACATGGCGTTAATTGATAGCGAATAGATATTAGCATCAGATCCTTTAAAACAAAAAAGCCGTACTTCTTAAAGACGGCTCTTAACAATGGTTAAGTTGATTTACCACATGGTCGTGGTGTAATTGATATTATTCTTGCGAGCAGATGTTACCGCAATTCCTTTTTGGGTATTGTTTAAAAAAGTAAAGCCTTCCAATTCATCGGTCCGGTTATTAAGGTCTGTTTGTTTAATAACCACCATTTTACCAGCTTCTACCGATTTGGCAAAGTCTACATAGGTAAAGCGCCACCTGCGCCCTTCAACCTGGTTTTGGATAAGCACCAAAACGCCTTTTGAGTTAATCCAGTGCAGGTTTTGTACCCAGGGCGTACAAGTAAACTTCTTGAACAAGACACCGGCTTCAGAGGTTTTTTTGCATTTGGCCAGCTTTTCAGGATCGTATAGGCGTACTTCGTTACCATGTTCGCCATAATCGGCGGTGGCTACATACCATCTTTTATTATATTTCACATACTCCGGGCGGGTGCCTTGTATACATACATCATCCTCTATGGTATTAAGCAGGTTGCCGTCAAGCGTTCCGGTTTTAAGCAAGCCGTTCCAGTTCACGTTGTATATTACGGCCTTCCATTGCGTTCCTTCGGGGTTTAACCTTATTGAATTACCTATGAAAACCGGAAGGCTCGAATGGTAAGCGATACCTGTTGGGTGGCCAATTACATCAATACCTTTAAGCGTTAGTTTATATTCTTTACCAAGATAGGTCAAACTATCTTTTTGCAATTTAAACTCGCGGATGATGCCTGTTTCGCGGTCGCCGTATAAAAACACACGACCGTTTTGGTAAGACACACCCTGGCATGCACCCAACGAGTCGACAGTTGTTTCGCGTTCAATGGTCGTGGTTACTTCAGCGTTTATAAAGGCTGTTGCACCGAAAACCAGGAGGACTGCTGGTATTAGCCACAAATTTTTCATCATATGAATACTCAGTAATAAATTAAGGATCCATTGGCTCGTCGGCATCAATCTGCAGCGAGGTGATGACCGGATAAAACTCTAATGCTGTTTCTGAAATACGCTTGCCCAATTTATAGGGAACATATTTTAACTCGTTAAGGCATCGTTTTTCCATATTGGCGATGCTATTATTTTGAAATTTATCAGTTATAATAAGCGCGGGTTTATCCATTGGTATACCATACCTGAAAATCAATCTAACATCGTTACGTATGTTGGTTGTGGTATGGCGGGCATGTGGTTCAATAATTACTGCATTTTCGGGTACATGCAGTGTGCCAACCATGTACTTCTTCATTTCCACAGCCTCATTATACTTGGTTTTATAGGGATGCACACTTCCACCCGAAACTACCACAAAAGGCGCCTTACCCAATTGATATTGCCGGGCTGCGGTTTTGCAGCGTAGCATACCCTCACCGCTTAATGGTGTTGTCAGATTTTCGGGGCCGGCACCAGGCACCAGGATGTGTGAATAAGGGTACGATGCCCATTTGATTTGCTTTACACGTTCGGCAGAGGTTTTATTGGCGGTGGTTGCCATAGGCTCATAGTCGGCGGCATTTCTTCGCTCGTTTACTTCCAGGTACAATAATGCTGCTTGCAATGCCGGTTCAAAAAATAACGAACCTGGCTTAATTAAATCAGTTACCTCGGTTGAACAGTTGTACATCAAAGCGAAGTAAGCCCGCTGTTTAGTATCATAACTAATTGAATCTATTTGCGGATAATTAGGTTTTTTGCCTTCGGCATAAACACCAATGGTATAATTTACGGCTTTTGCGTCCTGCTCCCACGCATTAATCAAAAGTTCGGCAGGGGTTTTCGCATCGTACATGATATAAGTGCCAGAGGGTATCAATTGATTTTTCACCAGCAAATCCAACGCATTGCCGGGCTTGTATAATGCGGTTAAGCGTGCGCTTACCAGGCTAATTTCCTCATCGGTGAATTTAATTTGTGCAGGTAAGCATAAAGCATCTTTACATTCGGTAAGTGAACTATGTAATGCATTTGTCTTCTGCTGCATCAATTTTAAAAGTTCGGAATCGGCTAATAAAAGATTACTAACAGCTTTATCTTGTTCAAATAATGTGAGCAAATAATAATTCTTGGCCTTTACCCAGTCGTTACCCGAAACAAGTTTATAGTTTGGATTGGCTGATTGTAATTGTGCAAATGCCGACGTGCCCGTAAAGCACAGGGCAAATGATAATAATAGTAGTTTATGCATGCTCATATTTCTTTTGCAAATTAGAGTTTTGTTTATGAACAAGAGGTTAAGATAAAATTACGAAGTTCTCTTAACAAGAAGTTTTACAGCTCGTATTTATAAAAAGCAATACCTGTAAGTGCTGCTTAAAGTAGGCGCTACAACTTATTTGATGCCGTGCTTGTTAAGGATATCTATTATTTGAGGCTGTATATGTTTAAGCATACGGTCGTAGCCTAAATCGTTAGGGTGTGTGCCATCTATAGTGCCCTCATGATCGTTACCAATCATATTTTCGGAAGTGATAAAATATAGATTTTTCATCCCCTTTTGCAGTAAATAGAGCACTTCGGTTTGCACATTTAAGTTTTGCTGTTTAACCTGCGCTCCAAGCTGTTTATCCCAATATCCGGTTTCACGCACCAAACTTTGTAATACAATTATTGGTGCACTGCTATGCTTATTCCTTATGGTGTTGATTAGATTGGCTGTACGCTCGGTTACTAATTTGGGGTTGGTATTAGGTACGCAATCCAATATGTAGGCGTCAGCATCAATGGCGGCCACCATGTTGGCTACCTCAGGTTCCATTTTGGCGCTGCCGCTTAAACCTAAGTTTATAAAATTAATTCCGCTTGCCCTTGATAATCTTGCCGGGTAAGCCATGCCCGGCCGGCTGGCTCCTGTTCCCTGCACAATACTCGAACCATATATCAGAACCCGTTTTTTAAACGGATCTTCGTTGCTGCTGATGGATGCCTGCTTTTCGATACCAATTTCCACCTTATCAACCACATCGTATAACGGCAAGTAAAGAAGGCACTCCTTTTCTCCTTTGTCCATGTGGCTAATGAGTATCTCATCATTGCACACACCACTCACCCGCCCAATTCCAGCAAACTGCCATTGATCTCCATTTTTTATGTAAAGATCTACCCCCTTTTGTGCTGTGGGCATCATGTTGGGCAAAGCCCTGCTTTTTGACACACACCACTTTGCCGCTATTACGGAACTATTTGTTTTGAAAGAAATTGCCAACCCGGCAGCATTGGTAAGCAACTGTGCTACTCGCGGCGGTAAACCTTTGTATTTATTAGTGTCAATACGGTCGTACCTGTTAGGAGTTTCCTCACTCTTACCAACTAAGGTAAATGAGCTGGCACTGGTAAAGTTCAGGTTTTCCACTTTTTGTGCGCGTGCTTCAAAATAAAGGGCACAGCACAGTACAATCAATAAATATCTCATCATCTAAAGCGCTTTTCTTTTTAAAATTAACAGCATGGGGTAATGATCCGAAAGTGTATCGGTAAGATTGTCCTTTACCAGGGTAGCATCAACCAAATATGGAATGAGCGCCTGGCTTACGTTGATGTAATCGATACGGGTATAATTTTGGTGTTTTCTCAGTTTGGTTGGCGCGCTTTTATCGTACGTTGAATTGAATTTGCGCCAGGTATCTATGAGTCCGGCATCTAATAATTTTTGTATCGCGGTGTAGTCAATCTCGCCGTTCCTGGTTATTTTAACATCAGCATTGTTCTTCTCACTGTTAAGCACCAGTTTCATTTTCGTGTCGTTGTTATAATCAGACTTATCTAAGGGCGACATGTTATTAAAATCGCCCATCAGGATAAGTGGTTCATCTTTGGGTACACGGTTTATATACTTTAGCAAAGTATCAACTTCTATAATCCGCTTTTCATAAGTTTTAGGATCAAGATGCGTAACCATGATGTGGTAGCCAGCTGTTTTTACATACAGCATCCCATGCTGCATGTCTTCTGTAACTTTCACAACATCCGTAATGGGATATTTGGACATAAGCGCCAACGGAAAACCGGCTCTTTTCTGCAGCACAGTATAAGGATAGCCCATAGCTTTGGCCATTTCTACCATTTGAGCCTTTGATATGCCATTGAACTCCTGGAAAGCAATTACGTCCGGGCTTCTTTTGCTCACCCATTCCTGAAAAGATCTGATTAGTGCGCTGTCTCTCCTAAAACCCTCCAGCACATTGTACGAAAGCACCTTAAAGAGCCTTGGGTCTTGTTTCTTCGAAAACAGTGCCTTGGTTTTTTCGTAGGCAGCAAGATTTTCTACCGTTTGTGCATTTGCTGCGAAAAACCCAAGGCACATAAATGCAACAATAAACAGATGCGGTTTTATATTAACCATTTTATCTGTTTAAGATCAGCACCATTGGATAATGGTCAGAAGCATAATCGGTAAAGGTGTCTTTCACCAAGTATGAATCAACATAACTATTCACTAAGGTGTTGTTCATCCATATATAGTCTATCCTTGTAAAGTTGTTGTGATTACGAAGTTTAGTTGGTGCACTTTTGTCATACTTATTGGCGCGAAATAGTTTCCAAGTGTCTTTGTAGCCCTCATTAATTACACTTTGAATGGTACTATAATCTATCTTCCCATTGTTTAAGATCTTCGTGCCCGGGTTGTTGATCTCCGAAGCTCTCACCAAATTCATCTTGCTGATGTTGTTATCGTAAAATGAAGAATCTTGCGGCGACATGTTGTTGAAGTCACCCATCATTAACACTTTTTCGGTACTGGGAATAAGCCTGGCCCGGTCAAGAATAATACCTATTTCTTCTTTACGTTTTTCGTAAGTATCGGGGTTAAGGTGTATAACAAAGAAATGATAATCGAGCACGCTTGCCTCAATAAGGTGTAATGTGGATGGTTTTGATTTGATATCGGTGATTGGAAATTTGGAGATCAAAGCTACAGGCAATCCGTTTACATGGTGTATAAGCGAATAGTTGAAACCAATGCTGGTTGCTAAAGCTTTCAAACCGGTTGGTCCAAATCCCTTCATTTCCTGAAAAGCAATCACGCTGGGTTTAAGGGTGTCTACCCACTGTTTAAACTGTGCTATACGTGCAGTATCACCCCTAAAACCTTCATAAATATTGTAAGAAAGCACTTTAAACTTCGTACTGTCAATGTTAATACTTCGGGCTTTCTTTACCCCGCTTACAGGAACATCGGTGGTTAGTTTAGCCGCTTCTTTGCGGCATGAAATAAAAATGCAGCTTAGCACCAGCATAAGTGCTGCAGCGCGTTTCAATAAAGATAATTTCGTTTTCATATATTGTTTTTTAGTTTTGCCACCATACTTTGGTTGATAAATTATCGCCACCTATTCGTGCTGCAGCAGCAGTGTAACTTGCGTTATTGGTGGCTTTTGTAATTAACGGATATTCGAACCGCTTGGGCAGTATACCGTTGTTGCCTGTTGCCGGTCCTATAGGTAATACAGGGTATCCGGTGCGCCTGTAATCGTACCATGACTCAAAGCCCGAAAAGAACATTGCAATATATTTTTGACTCATTAGCCGTTCCATTGTGGCTGTAGTGCCGGTAAACCTAACGGTAGACCTGGCCAAATAGGTGGTACCGGCGGTACCATCCCAAGTACATTTCCACTGCTTCCACGACGCTTCAACGCCTTTATTGTAATAAGACTGGGCATCAGCCGTTATCCAACCCTTCAATGCGGCTTCGGCCAGTAAAAAATTAACTTCAGACCAGGTAAGGATGGGAAACGGATAATCGTCTTCCTTCAATGTGGTTGCCAAGGTAGAGGTCTTTAGTCCACCGTTGTCGGCAAATGCAATGGTTTCCTGTTCATTATAGCCGCTGGGAATGCCTACGTAAGCTCCCGGCGTATTTTTAGTAGCATACCTGAACCTGCGGCCATCAACCGTAGTATTCATTATATCCATCAATGGTTTCCCCATTCGCCTGCTTCCGCTAAACTCGGCTGCAGCCATTTCAAAAAACAGGTTGATGAACGGCTTTACACCAGTATATTTCATCATAGCCTCATCATCATTACTGCCTATAAGCGGGTATTTAGTGGGGTTAGTAAACATTTCGGCAATTTGGGCCGGTGCATTCATTTCACTTCTGTTAGATACACGTACCAATAAACGCAGGCGCATTGAGTTGGCAAACTTTTTCCATTTCGCAGCATCACCCGCATAAATCAGGTCTGTACTTTCAAACGGTTTAGTTTCGTTAAAAAGATCATTCGCCGTTTTCAGATCAGCCAGTAAGGAGGTATAAATAGACTGCTGGGTATCATATTTTGGATAATCAAGATCTTCTCTGCCTCTTAAAGCCTCGCTATAAGGTATATCCCCAAACATATCGGTAAGATTGGAAACAAACCAGGTTTTCATTACCAATGCAGCTCCCATATTATTTACATCATTGCGCTGCTTCGCAATCTTATACATCTCGTTCATGTCATTAGCCTTCACATAAAGCCCCGACCAAATGGCATCAAATTCATTTTCTTTAAATTCATAACGGGCAAAGTCGTTGAGCGCACCAGTTTCTACCGTATACTGCATCAATTCATTGTTAAGCCGGTGAGCCCTCCTGGTAATTATCCACATGCCGTCAAATTGTGCCGGTGCTAATAAAGTGCCGGGAGCTACGTTGGTAACCTTAACCGGATCAGTATTCAGCTTTTCAAAATCTTTAGTACAAGAGGAGGTCAAACTCACAGCGATAATAGACGTGAGTAATAAGATGTGTTTAGATAAAAATTTCATATCAAATTGTTAAAATGATGCTTTAATAGTAGCTCCAAAACTTCTTGTGGATGGGAATTGCCCTGTTTCAAAACCCGGTTCTATACGATTTCTGTTTAAGGTGGCTATTTCGGGGTCATATAATGGAAACTTGGTGAATAACAACAAATCCCTGCCATACACGCTAAATGCGGCATTTTGAACACCTATGTTTTTGAGCAGTTTAGCTGTGAACCTATATTCTATTGACACTTCACGCAGTTTGATGAAAGAAGCGTCGAAGATGTTGGCTTCAGCATTATCTCTTAAGTATTTCTGGTTATAGTAATCTCCGGGAGTGGCCACAATGTCGTTAGGGCGGTAACTCCCATCGGCATTTTGTACTACTCCTTCTCCAATGATACCCTCGTATCTTCCAGGCAACGTTGATTTCAACTTACCGGCTCCTGCCAAAACCGAGTTTGAGAACGAATAGATATCGCCTCCTTTTTGACCATCAAACAAAAATGAAAGACTGAAACGGCCATAGTTCAACTGATTTTGTATCCCAGCCTTAAAATCAGGAACAGCTGAACCTAATACTTTCATATTTTCAGTGTCGATTAAAGGGAGCCCTCTTGAATCATGTACAATTTGCCCATCAGGAGAACGGACATACCCCGATGCATAAATGTCGCCAATGGCACCACCCACTATAGCTTTAATGAAGCCTCTTGGCCCGGTAGCCATAATAATTTCACTAACATTGGGCGCCAGTTCTTTTACACGACTTTTGTTAGATGAGTAGGTTAACGTTGTTCTCCATTGCAATTTACTGCCTTTGCTTAGCAGGCTGGCATTAGCAGCGAGTTCGAACCCCCTGTTGTTAATTATTCCGGCATTAAAAGTTCGGCCGGTGAAACCTATCGCTGGTTCTCTAGGAACAGTTAAGATCTGGTTGGAACTGTTGGCATTATAATAAGTTAAGTCGAAACCCAGCCTGTTGCCAAAAAACCTCACGTCAACGCCTATCTCCCTGTTAGTTATAATTTCCGGCTTCAGGTTATTACCCCCCGGCAGTGTGGTGGGGTTGGTGTAGCTTCCACCAAATTCAGAAGGTGAAAAGTAATAATCTGTACGGTAAGGATCGGTATCGTTACCAACCTGAGAAACAGAACCTTTGATCTTGAGGTAAGATAATGGCTTTATGGATGACAGGTTGAACAGTTCACTGACTATTACACTGCCCGAAGTAGAATAGTAAAAATATGAGTTGTTAGCTTTAGGTAATGTGCTCGACCAGTCATTTCGACCGGTTACATCTAAAAACAAATAGTCTTTGTAGTTAAACTGCGCCAAACCATAAAGGCTTTGTACCTCTTTACTTGCCGGCGCAAGTACTATCAGCGGACGGTCTTTAGCATTACCCAAGGTATAAATTCCGGGGGCACTAAGCCTTTCGGCTGTGATAGTATTGTTTTTTATGTTGTTTTTAAATATACTTCCACCAGCCGACAGCGAAAGACCAAGCTCTTTAAACAATTTATCGTCGTACTTATACAGGAAATCGTAGTTCTGTTCCTGCATAGTAACCGATTGTTCTTGGTAACGGCCTACAGCAAAGCGTATGCTGCTATATGGCCTGCGTGTAGTTCTAAATGATGAATTTTGATCTATACCGCCCCTTACCATTAAACTCATCTTTTTGTTAAAGCTATAGGTTGCTGTAATATTTCCAAAAATTCGGTCTTGGTCCAGGGTATTCAGATTTTCGTACAAGATGAAGTAAGGATTATCAACCGATGGGTTGAGCAAGTTATTTTGATCAACATCTTTAATATCCCAATAATCTCTGTACCAGTTGTTAGGAATGTTGGCCGAGCGGTACATTAGCCCATACATAAATGAATTAGTGTTGTAACCCGATAGCGGCAGGTTATCACTTTGCTTGTGGTAATAATTTACCCTTGTTGATAGCTGCAACTTGTTCAACTTGCTGTTACTTGAAAATGCCAACCTATTGAACATATAGCCAGTATTGGGCAAAATGTAATTATTACGCACATCGTTATAAGAAAGCCTGACCGAATTTTTACTATCGCCACCTGTAAGTGTAAGACTGTTATTATAAGTGGTACCTCTTACAAAAGCATCTTTTATATAATTTTTATCGGCCACCCAAGGCGTTCTGTTAACACCCCTCGCTTTGGTTGCCGGATCGAACTGATAATACAACTGACCATTAAAAGCCGGCCCAAACGAACGGGTAGAATTGGTACTTGGCCCATCAGGGCTGGCACCATAAGAAAAATAGGTGTTGATGGCATTACCTGCACCATATTCGTATTGAAAATCGGGGTAGTGTAACACTTCATCGAAAGTTACACTGCTGGTAAAAGACACACCCAGCTTTTCTTTTTGATTGGTATTGCTTTTGGTGGTGATTAAGATAGCACCAGCACCAGCCCTTGAACCATACAGAGCAGCGGCAGATGGACCTCTTAAAACAGTTACTTCCTTAATATCTTCGGGGTTAATGTCGCTCAGGGCGTTGCCGTAATCAACCGGTGGTTCTGTATTACCGGTGGCACCATAACTTAAACCGTTGTTACCTACCATACCGCTCAGCACGGGAACACCATCAATAACAATCAGGGGTTCTCCTTTATCAAGATCTAATGAATTTTGCCCGCGCAGGGTTATCCGTACCGTGCCTCCCGGACCTGCCCCGGCACGCGTTATATTAAGGCCCGGTACTTTACCAGATAAGGCATTTACCCAATTGCTAGGCGCTGTTTTAGAAATTTCGTCGCCATCAATTTTGGTGACCGCATAGCCTAAACTTTTTTCGGCTCTTTTGATGCCTAATGCGGTTACCACAACATTGTCTAACGTTTGTACTTGTGCCGCGAGTTCAATAGTTAACGCACTGCTTCCGGATTTTATATTTTGTACGAGTTTTGTTTGGTAGGATACATGGCTAATTTCAAGATTATAAACTCCTTGCGGAACAGATAGCCTGAAAATGCCATCTACATTGCTGAATGTGTTTTTACCTGTTTCAAGCACCGTTATGTTTGCACCTGAGAGTACTTGCCCTGTGCCATCTATGATCTTTCCGCTGATGGCAGCTTCTTTGCCACTATTGATCGTTTTGCTTACAATAACAATTTTATTGGCCTGAAAGATATATCTGAGGCGGGTATCTTTCAGTGCTTGTTCCAAGGCTTGTGATACCGGAAGGTTGTCTGCATTAACAGAAACGTTATTGTAGGCCTTTATTAGTTGCTCATTAAAAACAACTTGTATGCCCGAAGTTTTTTGTATGCCCGAAAGCACAGTTCTTAAATTTTGATTTTTTAACTGCAGTGTGATCTTCACTGCGGCAGGCGATTGAGCTTTTGAATTTGTAGCCAGGAATAACTGACTACAGATCAAAAGCAATAGAATGTGATAAAGAGGTTTCATTTAATGTCTTCTTGTCGTTTTACACAGCTATATCCATGAAACCTACCGTTGGTAGTAGAAGAAATTGAAATATTTTAAAGAGAACTAAACTTGGGAAATATTTACCTTATTGCTTACGAAAAGTTACCGTTTGCCCCTTTCTATCAAACAACAGATTATTTGCGCTTGCCAGTATGCTCACGATGTCGTTAATGTTGTCTTTAGCCACAAACCCTGCTGTGATGCGGTAATCTTCAATTTCCTTTTCGCGAAATTGAAAATTAAGCTTGAATTTTTTTGAAAGTGCAGCGCATACGTCAATCAACCGATCGTTATTAAACGAGAACCCGCCACGTTGCCATGCGGTGATTGCCGGCATGTCTATTAACCGCTTGCTCATGCTGCCGCTCCGGCCGTCAATAGTTAATTGCTCGCCAGGCATTAAAATAGCAGAATTTATTCCGGTAGTATCTGAAACGCGAACTTTACCCCGGGTTACCGACACCTGAAGGTTACTGAGATAATGATAAGCCTTTACATTGAACGCAGTGCCTAACACCCTTGTATTAATATTTTTAGAAGTCACAATAAACGGATGAGCAGCATCGTGGCTTACCTCAAAATAAGCTTCGCCTTCTAACAAGTATACCTGGCGTTTACCTTGGGTAAAGCGGTTGGGGTAACTAAATTTACTACCGGCATTTAGCAAAACTACAGAACCATCGGGAAGGGAAAGTTTGAATTGCTCTCCATCGCCAACCTTTTTCTCCAGCATCACCACAGGATCGGTGAAATTCCGAATCTTATCTCTGAACAGCAAGGCGCTGCCCGCAACTAAAAACAATATTGCCGCAATACGTAATAAGTGCCACATTGGCCTGCTTGCAAACAGTTGCTGGTCAATGTTATTCTTAATGCGTTTACTCGCTGCGGCTTGTTGTGGTTCACTCCACTCCCAATCGCCTTTTGCAGCGTGGGCGTCAAACCATTCTTCTATAGCCTTTTTTTCCTCAACAGTACATTGACCATTGCGGTAACGTTCCAGAAGTTGGTTTACACCCTTTAAATCCATCATTTAACTATATCCCGAAAAATAGGTGTTGGTAGTAGATATTTCAAAAATAAATTTACGAATTGTGGCGAATTAACGATAATGTGCTCTGTTAAAGAAAAATTGCCCAGTGAATGACTAAGCCCACACACAATATAGCGTCTCTGCTTAGTACCAGTTTAAAATGCTTAAGAGCATTATTGATCTGCTTTTTTACTGTCTTGTCCGAAATCTGTAACTTCTCCGATATTTCCTTATGGCTGAGCTGATCGCGCCTGCTGAGCACAAAAACATCGCGCATTTTAGGAGGCAGCTTTTCTATTTCCTTGTTGATAATGAGGTTGAGCTCTTTAGCCTCCATCAAGTCGTCCAGTCCGTCTTGCGATGCATTAAAATGATTGATGAGACTGTCGGCATGTTTCCCTTTTTTTAACTGATCTTGCACATAGTTAATTCCCTTGAAACGTGCCGCCGTAAACAAATAGCCTGAAAGTGTACGCTGTTCGGTGATCTCTTGTCTCCTCAACCACAACGAAACAAATATCTCCTGTACAATGTCTTCGGCTGCTTCACTATCTTTAATTACCTTAACTACGTACAGAAACAAGCGTTTCCAGTACAAATTGTAAATTTGATCGAAAGCTTCCTTATCTCCTTCGCATAACAGGCGAAAAAGTTTTTCTTCATCCGGGGGGAGTTGCTGAGAAACGTGCATCTTATATGCTGCGAAACTAAATCAGCAACATTAATTCAGCGTTTATTAAACATTACTAAAAAGCTCAGGATTGGTATGAAGAAGTCCTGTATTAAAACAAAAACGTGTCCTGCCGAATTTGTACAGTTTAAATGACAACAAAGAATAAAGCTTAACCGGGCGGGCTCTTAATTCAAAAATTATCCCGCACGGGTAAAAATAATAGACAAGATGCTTCCCATTAATACGCGACGATACCTTGGCTATTATTGGATGATATAAAGATGAAAGCAACTATCTGTCCATCTATTACTGTTAATCTTGTTACTTTCTTTCATATATATATCATTTAAGATACCATGACTTTAAAAGTTATCGATCCGTTAAATCTTCATAAATTGTTTGGTCATTTTTTACAATCTAAGTAGAGCGATTTGTTAATTTGTTATCAATTGCATAAATGAATTGGTGTGTTGGCTTAATAGTACTGGTCTACTTTCGTCCAAAAATTAAGCACAACAATATGTTGAAAACCCTACACAGTCTTTTTACTGTACTACTATTGACGATCTGCCTTTGCCAAACTACGGCTACACAGGCACAAACCTCGCAAGCTGGCATCACCGGAACCATTACCGACGACAAAAAAGACCCTATCCCCGGGGCTACTATTCGTGTGCGTAATGAATCTACCGGCTTTAATACCACCACCTTAACCAACCAAAAGGGAGAGTATAACTTTAAGCAACTCCCTTTGGGCGGCCCTTACAGTATTGATATAACCTACGTAGGTTATGGTGCGCAAAAAAGAAGCGGCTATATGCTTAACCTAAGCGATGTACTGAAACTGGATGTGCAGCTGCAGGTAACTAACAATACGCTGAATGTGGTAGAAGTGAACGCCAACAGTATGCAAAACAATATCCCCAACCTGGGCGCCTCTACTTCGGTTAACGCCAGGAACATTCAAAAGCTGCCTGTTAACGGGCGTAACTTTACTTCACTAATCGATCTTTCTCCACTAAGCCGGGGCGGTAGTGTTTCGGGCCAGTTAGCTACCTCCACCAATTACACTATTGATGGTATGAGTGCAAAAAACCCAACCTTTGGCGGCACAGCGGCGCCAAGTTCGCCATACTCCATCTCTATTGAGGCCGTGCGCGAATTTAAAGTGGTTACCAATCAGTATGATGTTACTTACGGGCGCAGTGGCGGTGGTACTATCAATACAGCAACTAAATCAGGTACCAATACCTTAAGTGGAAGTGCTTTCGGCTTTATGAGAGCCGATGAGTTATCTTCAAAGTACGATACCCGTGGTAATAAACGCAATGTTCCCTTTTCTACCTATCAATATGGTTTTTCGTTAGGAGGACCTATCATTAAGGATAAAGCACAATTTTTTGTTGCCTTTGATAACCAGCGCGACTCGAGACCACTTCAGATTGCCGATATACAAGGCGCTGCTGATGAAGTGCGTTATGGTATTAGCCAGAGTACTTTAACTAATTTTGTAAATATAGGTCGTAGTAAATATGGCTTAGCTGCTACGCCACAGGTTGGCTCTTTCGATAAAAAAGAAACTACAAGGGCATTATTTGCACGTGTCGATTTCCAGCTGAACAGCAAAAACCTGTTAACTGTAAGCAACAACTACATTTATGATTTGAATAACCAAAATATTGGTGATAATACGGCTATTACGTTGTACGAAACTTATGGAACCACGCGTAATAAAAGCAATAGTACGCTTGCTACCTTGCGTTCAACCTTGTCGCCACGTTTAACTAACGAGTTAAAGTTTCAGCAAATGTCTGCATCGTTAGAAAGCCTTCCCGGCAATCAATTACCGCAAGGAACTGCTACTATACCAAGGGCAATTGTATCCAATGTATCCTCCATCGTTGGTAGAGATACCCTGAAAACTTCGCTGCAATTAGGCGGACAGCGTTATGCACCCGAATATTTTTTCAGTAATATTTCACAGCTAACCGATAATTTATATTTCAACACCGATAAGATCAACTTCACCTTCGGTACAGATCTCATGTATACCCACATGAACTCCAGGTATGGCAGTGAAGTTAACGGCCGTTTCTATTTTACCGGTATAGATAACTTTAACAATTTATTGCCGGATCGTTATGCGAGAGAAATACCCTTGGTTGAAGACCCGAGCGTAAGACAGAACTTTATTAACACTGGTTTATATGCCCAAATGCAAACCAAACTGGCCAAAGGTTTAGATGTAATGGCCGGCATCAGGGCAGATTATACCAACTACTTAAACAAGCCTAATTTTAACCAGGTAGTATTTAATGATCTGGGCTTAAGAACAGATCATTCTTTAACTACCTTTCAATTACAACCACGGGTACAATTTACCTGGGATGTTAATGAGCAGCATAAAGATATTATCCGCTTAGGTGCTGGTATTTTTGGCTCAGATATTTTGAATTATACCATGATCAACAACATGGTTTTCGACGGAACAAAATTGGCAGCTGTTGATATTACCCGCCCGAACTCAGGCCCTAACCTAGTGCCGGTTCCCAACTTTCCCCTTTACCGTGCCGACCCATCTAAATCGCCGGGTGCCGAATTATTTAACATACCTGGTGTGTCTAAGCTATCTACCATCAACTTAAACCGTGAAGATGTTAAGATACCGGTAGTCTATAAAGCTAACTTTTCGTACAACCGTTTTATAACCGAACGTTTAAGATTAGGTGTAAGTGCCTACTTAACCCTGGCACGCAACAACTATATGTATACCGATGCCAACATGGTTGAACAGCCGTACTTTACCTTATCAAATGAAGGTAACCGCGGGGTATATGTGCCTGCTTCTACCATAGTAACCAGAAACGGCGCTGCCGATTGGACCCAAGGTCGTAAAACGCAAAATATTGGCCGTGTGCTTGCCTTAAACAGCGATGGTAAAGTAAACCAGTATGCTTTTGTATTTGATGGTACCTACCGTTACTGGAGAGACGGCGAAGTATCATTTAGCTACACTTATAACGACACTAAGGATAATACTTCCTATAATGGTAACGTAGCCAACTCGGCAACACTGGCGTTGCCGGTAAAAGACGACCCGCGCGATTTAAGCAAGATGACAGCTTCAGACAACCAGTTTCGCAACAAGATAGTATTTTACGGTACACTGCCAAGTTTATACGGTTTTAGCGTTGGTTTCCGCTACTCGGGTATTGGCGGTACAAGATATTCGCTATTAGCCGGCGGTAACGTAAATGGCGACTTTGTAGCCACCAATGACCTGGCTTACGTTTTTGACCCCAACAACCTGGCTGTACCGCAGGCAACCCGCACTGCCGTTCAAAAGTTGTTAGATAACCCGGATGTAAGCTCGAGCCTGAAAGACTATGTACGTAAGAGCATTGGTAAGGTAGCAGAAAGAAATGGCGGTATTAACGGCTTTTATGGCCAATGGGATATTCGCATTGCAAAACGCTTCAGAACTTTTACCAAGAAACAATACATTGAGTTTTCGGGCGATTTGTTTAACGTAGCCAACTTATTTAACAAAAACAGAGGTGTATCAAAAAACCTGGGTGCTACTAATATTTACGCCTTAAATGGTTTCAATACTACCACTAATAACTACAATTATACCGTTAATCCTAATGCGGGTGTGGTTGTGCCCGGCGGTAACCCTTACCAATTTCAGTTAGGCTTTCGTTACGGCTTCTAATTTAATATAAAACTATCAAAGCAATGACTAAGTTAATTATGTCAGCATTGTTGTGCCTTGCCCTTACCGGGGTTAAGGCACAGCAATTAGCCGCCCCTTTACAAAAGAACATACAATCGCCGCAGGTTGAAAAAAACGGTGCAGTAACCTTCCGTTTCCAGGCGCCTAATGCGCAAAAGGTATTGCTTATTATGGATGATGCCAAACCGCGCCTCATGACCAAAGATACCGGCGGGGTTTGGAGCTACTCGGAAAACTTTGCACCTGACGTTTACCGCTATACCTTTTCGGTTGATGGCACCGTTTTGCCCGACCCTAACAACCCTTGCATTAAACCCTTATTTAAACGCGCTTTGGGCCAAAGCCTGGCCCATGTGCCCGGGCCGGCAAGCTTAAGCTGGGAATTGAACGATGTACCACATGGTGTTTTAAGCCAGCATTTCTTCAAATCAAAACTTATTGGTGACAACCGTGATATGCGTGTTTACACGCCACCCGGTTACGACCCTAAGCGCAAAGAACCCTACCCTGTGCTGTATCTTTTTCATGGACTAACCGATGAAACAAGTGCATGGGTAACTGCCGGCCGCGAAAACATTATCATGGATAACTTAATTGCGCAGGGCAAGGCCAAACCCATGATCATCATTAACACGCTTGGTTATGGCGCACCGGAGATGTTTGACCCGGCAACAGGCCAACGCAGTAAAGAAGCGTATCAAAAAAATGAAAAACTATTTGTTGATGCGCTTATCAATGAGGTGATCCCTATGGTGGAGGGTTTATACAACGTGGGCAAAACCAAAAAGTACCGGGCAGTTGCTGGTCTGTCAATGGGAGGCGGCCAATCGCTCGATGTAGGCTTTAATCATGCAGATCTGTTTGATTATATGGGTTCGTTCAGTCCGGCAGTCGTGCTTTTAGATCCGGATTTTAATAAGGCCTTTCCAAACTTAAATGAGTCGGTAAACAAACAATTAAAGCTGGCATGGATAGCCATAGGTAAAGACGATTACCTGGCTCCATATGACCGTAAATTTATTGACTGGCTTAAATCTAAAAACATCAATCACCAATACAAGGAAACCGAGGGAGTGCATAGCTACCAGGTTTGGCGCAGGTATCTTACCGAGTTTGTACCTTTACTTTTTAAATAAACACTTCACAATCGATATATGAAAGCTTTATTAATATTACCTTTTTGCTGCCTGCTATTAAATGCAACAGCGCAAAAATTAGATACTCAAGGCCACCGCGGCGGGCGAGGCATTATGCCCGAAAACTCTATTCCGGCTATGATAAATGCCGTTAAGCTTGGCGTTAGAACTTTGGAGTTGGATTGCGTAATTTCTAAAGACAACCAGGTGGTGGTATCGCATGACACTTATATGTCTGCCGATTTTATGATCAAGCCGGATGGCAGCCCTGTTAGTAAAGCCGAAGAGAAAAACCTGCTAATTTACACCATGCCATATGATAGTGTTAAGCTTTATGACGGGGGCACAAAACCGCATCCGCAGTTCCCGGATCAGAAGAAAATGAAAACGTATAAACCGCTGTTAGCCGAGTTAATTGACAGTGTGGAACGCTATATAAAGATCAATCACTTAAAACCGGTTTATTACAATCTGGAAATTAAGAGTGCACCTGCACGCGACGGAATTGAACACCCGCAACCGGAGGCTTTTGTTAAGCTGGTAATGGATGTGCTAAACAAAAAGAAAGTGGCTCAAAAAGTTACTATTCAATCGTTTGGCGCAAGGCCCCTACTGGTATTACATCAAAAATATCCAAAGCAAACCCTATCATATCTTATTGCCAATAAAGATAGCTTTACAGATAACATAACTAAGTTAGGATTTACCCCACAGGTTATTAGCCCCTATTATACCCTGATAGACAGCAATTTTGTAGAGCAGGCCCATCAGGCTAAAGTACAGGTATTGCCCTGGACCGTTAATGATGAGGAAGGCATGAAGAAAATGGCAGACCTCAAAGTAGACGGCATTATTTCTGACTTTCCTGATAAGTTGATCAAGTTGTTTGGTAGCTATCAGCAATAAGCGTTACCGGGTGCTTACAGCTTAAATGTGAGGAAAATCATTTATCAAGCGCAGTTTGATTTAGCATTATTGTGCCCGTTTGAATACTTTAATTTATAAGTCTTCAAACGGGCAATCAAACGGCGGTGATGTTGATAGTGCAGAACTTACTTTAAACTCTGCATCAATTATCAATAGGCTTAACGGTATTGTCAGACTCCTTTTCTTTCTTAAAATCGAGCTTACCAAAACGCCATGAAAAACTCAGGCCGAACGACTGATAAGGTACGCGCCTTAAGTTATAGCTGTTGTAGGTTTGGCCGTTGGTGGTAGCGGCTTGGGTAACGGTGGTTAACTGGTTTACATATTTAGCAAATGGGTTGGCGGTGGTAAAACCAACACTCGCCTTTTTATTCATAAACTGCTTACGAATGGCAAAATTGTAAGTTAGAAACATAGGCGTACGTCCCTGAATGTTTTTCATGGGCGAATTGTAATTGCCAAAGGCTTCGGCCACAAAAGTATTTGAAAGCTGGTACGTAAGGTTAACATTGGCGCGCACAACTACTGCATTAACTGATGGACCGCCGTACACTTTATTCACAATGTACTTATCAGTTACAGTGGTGTTAGTCCGCAGATTTAGTTTTTTACTGAAAGGCACCGAGCTCGAAATACTTACACCCGTATTTTGCTCGGTGCCTATATTTTGCCGGTTAGTAACAGATACATTGCGGTAGACGGAATCGCCAACACGGTATTCGCTGTAAAAGTTGGTATAGGTTTTAACATCATTGCTGTTATGACGCGAAAATAACGCTACATACAAGTTGCCCCCCGCCTCTAACGATTTATTATAACCCAGCTCAAATACGTTACCAATTTCGGGCTTTAGCAGTGGGTTGCCGGTTGTAATGTTATAGGGATCACTCAGGTTAATAAAAGGATTTATTTCCCGGTATTCGGCCCGTTCTACCCGTTTGGTGTAGCTTATTTTTATGGTTGATGATGTATTTATCTTGTGTGATATTACAGCCGTTGGCACCCAGGTATTATACGAAGGGATAACGGTGCCCGGAAAATCTATATGGGTGTCGGTATGTTCAAGGCGGCCACCCGCTTTAATGTCGAAAAAATCGAACGCAGTAAAGCCTAACGAAATATAGCCTGCATATATCTTACGATTGTATTTGAGGCTGTATGATTGATTGGGGTCAAAAGCGTAAACGGTCGAATTTGGATCGTAAGCAATAACAGCGGCAGTACTGTTAATGTCTTGCAAAACAGTTTTAGCACCGGTTTCAAAAGTGATCTCTTTAGATAAGGGCTGAGTATAATCAATAGAAATATTGGTTTCCTTATCTGTTCCCGGGTTGTTACTCGATGACGCTGAAAAAGGGTTGGCTTGCCCGTTATAAACCTGGCTTTGACTATAGGCCGAATTATTTTTTCCAAAACTCGAGTTGTATAGCACTTCCAGTTCCTGTCCGTCGGTTTTAAACTTGTGCTTATAATCCAGGCTCCAATCGTAGCTGTGTGCGTTAAACTTGCTTAACGAATTACGTTGACTTAAAACATCGGCCAGGCCGCTTGTTTGCAGACTTTGTGCTGTTGCTCCTACGTTTTGATTATTAAAATAGTCGTAACCAACAGAGCCGGTAATATTGTCTATTTTTGATAGCGACCAATCAAAGTTTATACCCGATTCGTAACCGCCTCTCTTAAAATTGCTATAACCATCTTGCACTAAACGGGTGCTCCTGCCCAATGCATCTGTTGAAGTACGATTATTAATATTTAATGTACGGGTATTTACCTGTGCGTTGCCACTAAAAAAAGCTGATATTCCAAAATTTGCATTGCGTACATTCAAGTTGGCTGAACCGTTATTCATACGAGTTCCGGCCGAAAAGTTGATGTTTCCATTAATACCGCGTACCTTATTGTCTTTTAGTATAATATTGATGATACCGCCCAAACCCTGTGCATCATATTTGGCACCCGGACTGGTGATCACTTCTATACTTTTTATCTGGCTTGCAGGTAATGATGCAAGCACATCGGCCAAACTGCTGCCAAACATGGTTGATGGTTTTCCATTAATTAAAAACCGTACACTTGCTATACCTTGTAACTCTACATTACCATCAATATCAACACTTACCTGCGGTACTTTTTTCAGTATATCCAAAGCTACGCCGCCCTGAGAAGTGATATCGTTGGCGGCATTGTAAACCATCTTATCAATTTTGTTCTCAATTACGGGTATTTTAGCCGTAACCGTTACAGCACCCAATTGCTTGCTTGATGGCTGCAAACTTATGCTGCCAACATTTACAGTATTTTGCTTAATGTTGAAAGGGCCTGCTGTGTAAGACTGGTAGCCAATGAAATTTACAACAACCCGGTACTGCCCATCGGCCAGTCGATCAAGTATAAAATTGCCCTTATCATCGGTAATGGTTCCGCCCGACGGTTTTTCGCTTCCCTGCTGATATATGCTTACCGTAGCGTAGTCAATGGCTGCTTTGCTATTGCCATCAACTATTTTACCCGTTATCTTTCCCTTGTTTTGTGCTGATACGATAGTGCTTACCAAGGCGAGCAAAAGTGTAGTGATCCATTTCATTGGCTGCAAAACTCAAGGTCGAATTTGGATTAAATCTGTAGTTTGTATTTTCATACTGTTATTACAAGATGATTATATTAGCCCATTGTTAGGCTTACAGATTTTCTCCAGAATTATACAGTAACTTTAATTAAAAACAACAGTGAAACTACTGGTTATTGAAGACGAAGCCGGGCTACGGGAAAGTATTGAAGAGTACTTTACCGAAGAAGGCAACATTTGCGAATCGGCTTTCAATTTTGGTTCGGCCATGGCGAAAGTTAACCTCTATCGTTATGATTGTATAGTGCTTGATATTACCCTTCCTGATGGCAGTGGTTTAGATATCTTGAAGCATCTAAAACTGGAACAGCATACGGATGGAATACTTATTATCTCAGCAAAAAACTCGCTTGATGATCGCCTTAATGGCCTTGATTTAGGAGCCGATGATTACCTCACCAAACCTTTTCATCTTTCAGAACTTCGGGCCCGTGTAGCTGCCATTGTACGGCGAAAATCTTTTGATGGCAATAATCATTTACGGTTTAACGAAATAGACATCGAACTTTCGGCAAAAGAAGTAAAGATAAATGCACAAACAATTAAACTAACCCCAAAGGAATATGCTTTACTGCTTTACTTTTTGGCCAATAAAGGTAAGGTGGTATCTAAAAGTGCCATCGCAGAGCATCTATGGGGAGACAATGTTGATACTGCCGACAATTTTGACTTTATTTATTCGCACATTAAAAACCTGCGCAAAAAAATGACGGAAGTAGGCGGTAATGATTATATTCAGGCAACCTATGGCATGGGCTACAAGTTTAACACCGCATGAAACTCCTTACCCGCTATAACCGCTCCACAATTGCCATTACTACGGCTATTATGCTGGTTGCCGCGATAGCCTATTATTTTGCTATAACAGCTGTACTGTCACGGCAGGTTGATAAAGCGCTTGAGGTTGAAGAACATGAAGTTCACGATTATGCTAAGCTGAACGGCACTTTGCCACACGTTTTTAGCACCAATCACCAAGCTATAATTTTTACACGTGTTAACAGCGCCATCGAAAGAAAATTTGCAGATACGGTTTACCGCGACCTTAAAGACGAAGAACTGGAACCTGCGCGGGCGCTTTATACCTGGGTTAAGGTGCAGGGTAAGCAATACAGGGTGGTAGTGGTTCAATCTAAGGTAGAAAATGAAGACCTTGTTAAAGTTATATTCCTTATTACACTCGGGCTTATTGCAGCTTTACTGGCGGCACTGTTCTTCCTCAACCGCATCATCCTCTCCAACATATGGAAACCATTTTACAAGATACTCGAGCAAGTGAAAGCATTCAATCTTGCCGATAAGCGTTCTATTAAAACAGTTCCATCTGATATTGATGAATTTAAGGAATTGGATAGCGCAGTTAGCTTAATGGCTGACCGCGTTGAAGATGATTACCACGCGCTGAAAGCTTTTACCGAAAATGCTTCGCATGAGTTAATGACGCCCATTTCGGTGATTAACTCTAAACTGGATACTTTTCTGCAAACCGGTGAGTTCTCTAAGGCTCAAAGCAAATTGCTGACTGATATGTATGCTTCGGTAACCAAGCTCACCCGCTTAAACAAATCGATGCTTTTGTTGGCTAAGATTGAAAACGGACTGATTACCGACAAGCGGGAGATCAATCTAAAAACGCTGATTGAAGATAGTCTTGATCACTTTGAAGATTTAATAGCAGGACGTGAAATTGTTATTGAGCGGCTGCTTGATGATAAAACAATGAAGGTTAGCTTACTTTTGATGGAAGTACTCATTGGTAACCTAATCAGCAACGCGTTAAGACATAATGTACCGGGAGGATTTATAAGTATTGAACTTAACCATCTTAAATTACACGTGAGTAATAGCGGAAACCCGGAAGTACTGGATATGACTAATATGTTCAGAAGATTTAAAAAAGCCGCTTCGTCTGAGGGCTCGGGACTAGGCCTTACCATCAGTAGACAAATTTGTGATATGTACGGCTTTAATCTCGATTATGTAAACCTCAACAGCGTGCACCATTTTATAGTAACCTTTGCACCCGGTGTATCATAATACAGGATTATAACAAACTATAAATATACTGTAAATTAAAAGCTGGCAACAAAGGTCAACCCCAACGCTCCGTTTTGGTAAGATGGCATTAATAACGAAGAATTTGTCTTTTCTTTCCGTTTTATTTCTGAAGCTTTAGTTTTTTCATTCTCCTTAGCTTTGAAAAGTGCGTTACGTAAATATGGGTATAACAGATATGCTCCCTTGGTAGCCAGAATACCAAAACCTGCTCCTGCAATTACGTCGCTTAACCAATGATCCTGGTGGTAAATACGAAACACACCAGTTGTTGTGGCAAATGCATAACCTAAGGCGCTGTAATAGGGCGACACTCCACCTAGCTCCTGCGCCATAAATTCTGCCCCTGCAAAAGCGTTACCGGTATGCCCCGATGGGAACGAAAGGCGGTCACCTTCGTTAGGGCGTAAACGCTGAGTTGAATGCTTTATGGTATTCAAAGTCAATTGCAACATTCCTTGCGACATTACGAAAATCAGGGTACGGTCAATAAAAGTATTTTTACCGTGTACGCCCACCAGGTTAAGTCCGTAAACTAAAATAACCGGTGCATTTTGAAAATAATCTTCCAATGAAGCACGTGTAGCTATGTTATGTTCATTTGCTTCTTTATAAACATAATGATCCAGCCTGCGAAGCGGCCGCACATAAAACGATGCCACACCATAACTGATCAGTGCAGCGGGTGGTATAAGTGATGCAAATTTACTCCGCAGGTGCTGCACTGTATCTGGGACCGTTAGCAAGTCTTTTTTTAGCGTGTCAACAATGTTTATACGGGTGGTATCCTTGTTACCTGTTTGGGCAAATACATTGATCGAGGTAAAGGATAAAATGAATAGTATATAAATAAAAAATTTCATAAGTAAAATCAAGACCTGCTATTTACCAAAACAAATTGTAGAAATTCTGTAGGCTTAGTTAAGTACATAAACGAACTATTAAGCGTACTACTTTTAATGAAATAACCATCATTTGAATTGACTAAACGGATTAGCAAACCAATAAGCAATCGCGATGCCATTTTAACCGCGTCAATTCCACTTACTTGAGCAGATACTACTTTTTTATAAATTGTTGCATGCAATTTCCGTCTTGCTAAATCGTAGTCAGACATTAAATATACCAACATCCATAGCCTCTTTTAACCACTAATTCAAGAATATTAGTCGATCTATAAAACAATATACACTTTGAAAGTTTAACCAATTATCATGACAAACATCTATATATGGTTAATTTCATTTTTAGCCATTGCCGGCGTTATTATCCGTCCGTTTAAAATACCCGAGGTTGTATGGGCTTTATTGGGCGCTGTTATATTGTTAGCATTCGGTTTTATAAATCTTAATGATGGCTTTAGCGGTGTTGCCAAAGGCACCGACGTTTACTTGTTTTTAACTGGTATGATGCTGTTAGCCGAAACAGCCCGCGAAGAAAAACTTTTTGACTGGCTGGCAGCCCATGCCACCCGCATGGCAAAGGGCTCGCCTAAACGCTTATTTTTGCTGGTGTATTTGGTTGGTGTGGTGGTTACCACTTTCTTATCTAATGATGCTACAGCCGTAGTGCTTACACCTGCGGTGGCAGCTGCAGTCAAAGCAGCCAGGGTTAGCAAACCTTTACCTTATTTGTTTATTTGTGCATTTATTGCCAATGCGGCATCGTTTGTATTGCCTATATCAAACCCGGCCAACTTGGTTATCTACGGTAACCATATGCCTACCCTACTGGTTTGGATGTCGCATTATATCATCCCTTCCGTTGTATCAATTGTAGTCACCTATTTAATACTATTCGCCACACAGCGCAACCAATTACAAGAACCCATAGAGACCGATATAACCATTCCTGAACTTACCGCCGGAGGTAAAACAGCTATGATCGGAATTTGCGCTACGGCAATTATCTTACTTATTTCTTCCGCTTTGGATGTTCAGTTAGGCTTGCCTACGGCAGTAACGGGTATCTTAACCTCGGCCATTGTAATTTTAAGGGCTCGAAAAAATCCGTGGGTGGTAATCAAGGGTGTTTCTTGGGCGGTACTGCCGCTGGTTGCCGGTTTATTTGTAATTGTAGAGGCTTTGAATAAAACCGGGCTTACCGAAAAACTTGCCGGCTTATTACAGCCAAGTGCTGCATCCAATCTAACTGCCGCTACCTGGGGAACCGGGTTAATAACAGCCTTTGCCTGCAATTTAATGAATAATTTGCCTGCTGGGCTAATTGCCGGTAACGTAATACAGGCAGGCCATGTACCCGAAATGGTGAAGAGTGCTACACTCATTGGTATAGATCTGGGGCCAAATTTATCGATGACGGGCTCATTGGCTACAATATTATGGCTCGTGGCATTGCGCCGCGAAGGGCAAGAAGTAAGTGCCTGGCAATTTTTAAAACTCGGCGCTGTAGTAATGACTGTTACCCTGCTGTTCGTGTTAGCCTCACTTTGGATTTGATAAAAAAGCAAAAAGCCCCGGCTATTTAAACCAGGGCCTTTACGCTACAGATAAGAAATTATTTAGCGGTAATAGCTATCATGCCATTTTTTAAACCTTTAGCCGAGGCAGTTACTTGTATTTGACCTTTGCTTTCTTTAGAATTGATAACGGCTACCAGCATGCCGCTGAAAGCATTCATCATCGGTGCCTGGAAAGACTGAAGATTTGCAGCATCGCCGTTGGCAATTGCATTAAAGCTGCCTGCACCGGTTACTTTGAAATTGAGCAGGTTAGTTGCATCGGGGCATAAGTTACCGGCTGCGTCACAAACTTTTGCCGTTACAAAGGCTAAGTCATTTCCATCAGCATCTATGCTTGTGCGGTCGGTTACCAATTCAATATGATGTGGTTTTCCGGCTGTTTTAACAGTTTCTTCACCAACTGCTTTGCCGTTGTCATCATAGGCTACTACTTTTATGGTTCCGGGTTCGTATTTCACGTCCTTCCACATCAAACGGTAACGGGTTTGATTATCTTTTTTGTTCTTGGTTTGTTTACCCATGCTTTTGCCATTTATAAACAATTCAGCCGAGGGCGAATTGGTGTAGCAAAAAACTGGGGTAACCTGTCCTTCGCGGCCCGGCCATGTCCAGTGTGGCAACACATGCAATGTTGTTTTATCCGGGTTCCAATGACTTCTGTACAGGTAAAACCTGTCCTTAGGTAAACCAGCCAAATCTATAATACCAAAATATGAGCTGTGCGAAGGCCATTTGCTATCGTAAGGTGTAGGCTCGCCCAGGTAATCAAAACCGGTCCAGACAAACTCGCCTATCACAAATCCAAGATCATCTTGCTTTACAAACTCATCATCGGGCACCTGCGACCACGGGCAAGCCTCAAAATCGTAAGACGAACTTTGGTTATCATCGTATTGCTTATCCTTGAAAAACTCTACCGGAAACTTATATACACCTCTCGAACTTACGGTTGAAGCCGTTTCTGTTCCTAATATAAAGCCTTGCGGTAGTTTTCCGTTGGCTTCATCATACCTGGCAGGCTTGTAATTGAAACCCGGAATATCTAATAACGAAGCAAAGTTATTTTTCAAAACATCGTCTAAACGGTCCATGCCTGCTGTTACCGGGCGGGTAGGATCTTCGCGGTGACAAATATTCTGTAGCCACTTAGCTATTTTGTTTCCATCTTTCTTGCTTTGATCGGGCACTTCGTTGCCTATACTCCACATTATAACGCTGGGATGGTTGCGGTCACGATGTATCATGTTCATCATGTCTTTTTCGGCCCACTCATCAAACAACAGGCTGTAACCATTTTTAACCTTAGGCGTTTTCCACTCATCAAACGGCTCAACCATCATCATAAAGCCCATTTCGTCACACAATTTAACCAATTCTGGTGCTGGCATATTGTGCGTTGTACGTATGGCATCGCAGCCCATATCTTTTAAAATGGTTAATTGCCTGCGTAAAGCAGCTGTATTTACGGCAGCACCTAACGGACCCAGGTCGTGGTGGTTACATACTCCCTTAAATTTGCGCACTTGTCCGTTTAGAAAAAAGCCCTTACCGGGTTCCAGCTTTATGGAGCGTATGCCAAAACTGGTACTGTACTCATCTACCTCGCGCCCGTCATCATAAAGCTTTGAAACTGCTGTGTAAAGTACCGGGGTTTCGGGCGACCACAATTGCGGATTTTTAACCACCAGGTTTTGTGCAAAAGCCAGTTGATCAGTTTCAGTCAGGGTTGAAGTATTTTCTGAAACTGTTTTACCTTGCGGGTCTTTGATGATGGTAACCATCTTGAGCGGCTTAAATGCCTGATCTCCTGTTTCAACGTTGGTTTTGATGGCTACTTTGGCAAAATCTTTTTCAATAACCGGCGTAGTTACGTAGCTCCCCCATACGGGGATGTGCGTAGCATTGGTAACCAGCAAATGTACATTGCGATAAATACCGGCACCTGGATACCAGCGCGATGATTGCGGCAGGTTTTCCAAGCGCACAGCAAGCATATTTTCTTGACCGGCTTTCAATGCACTGGTAATATCAAAGTGAAAAGAGTTGTAGCCATAAGGCCATGAGCCAATTTCTTTACCATTTATAAATAGCCGGGCATGGCTCATGGCACCATCAAAAATGAGGCTTGCCTTTTTACCTGCCGAAAACTCGGGCACTTTAAACTTAAGCCTGTACCAGCCTATACCTACAAACGGCAAGCCACCTGTTCTACCCGACTTAACCGATGCTTCCTTTTCACCGTTTTGCTCTATTTTTACCTTTTGTATATCGTTATTACCACTGAAGGGGCCGGCAATAGCCCAATCATGCGGCACGGTAACGCTCTCCCATTTAGCATCGTTATAACCATTAGCTTGAGCGCCCTCCTGCTCATCTTTGCTAAATTTCCAGCCTTTTTGGAGCAGGTATTCTTTGCGGCTTTGCGCCCGGGCCGTTACAATGGTTAGCACGGTGAGTGCGCACAGCAGGGTAGTTTTACAGTAACTTTTAATAGTTAATGATGATGGCATAAGTAGATCTTTAGTTTTAATGCTATTGATAGATAAAAGTAACGGCTTGATAAAACACGAAGCTGTATTGTACCCGTATTTTAAAATTGGGGTAAATTAGTAATAGTTGTCCGATAAGACAAATTTGCTTCGATAACTCAACACATCCACCCTTCGCAAAAGTGGGTCTTGAGCTTTGCTTAATCTCGCAGGGTTTATTTAACCTTTCGTCAGTTATTCACAAACCAATTCGTTACTTTTGCAGCGCTTTTGGTTCCCGCAGCATCGCTCTACGGGATTAAAAGGGAATCCGGTGTAAATCCGGAACTGTCCCGCAGCTGTAAGTTCTATTCAAACCAAAGTCCATTCTTTAGTCACTGTGCACCTCAGCGTGCATGGGAAGACGGATCAAGGGGAACAAGTCAGAATACCTGCCTCGAGCATTTATAATTCATAGCTTTCGTGGATTGAAGCTAAGTGAAGATACTTTTCGTGTTTTTCATTTGTAGTGTACAATTTTCGGTTTGCTGTGGGGTAACTAACTCACAACACACATGAAATTAACAGTGCTTTTTACGCCTTTAAAGCGTAGTGGCCATGGTTTGCCTTTTCAGTTTGCTGTTGCGCTTTTCGCAGCGGCCCTGTGGTGCTATGCCCCTGCTTTAGCACAAGTTAAAAAGCCGGTTAACTCACAAAACAGCGATACCACCCGTACCTTGAAGGAAGTACAAATCAACGCCAAACGCGCTACGGTACCCAATATCTCCCCTACATCTGTACAGGTACTCAAAGGCGGAGAACTGCAACGCCTCAACAGCCTTTCTGTAGCCGATGCCCTGCGCTATTTTGCCGGTGTGCAATTGAAAGATTATGGCGGCATAGGCGGATTAAAAACAGTGAACGTACGCAGCCTGGGCACTAACCACACCGGAGTTTTTTACGATGGTGTAGCTATTGGTAATGCTCAAAACGGACAAACCGATTTAGGCCGTTTTTCCTTAGATAACTTAGAAGCTGTAGAGCTTTACAACGGGCAAAAAAGTAGCCTGTTGCAACCGGCACGCGCCTATGCATCTGCCAGTACACTTTACCTGCAAAGTAAACAACCACATTTTTCCAACAATGAACGCACACATGCACGGGTAAGTTTAAGATCAGGCTCGTTTGGATTGATCAACCCGGCGCTGCTTTTGGAGCAGAAGCTAAGCAATACTGTTTCCGGCAGTTTTAGTACCGAATGGATCAAAGCCAACGGCCGTTACAAATTCAGGGAAACTAACGGAACTTATGATACCTCCGCCACACGCACCAACGCCGATATTGATGCCTACCGCTTAGAAGCAGGCTTAAACGGTACACGACCCGATAGCAGTACCTGGACCGTTAAGGCCTACTTATACCACTCAAACCGCGGCTTGCCGGGTGCTATTGTACGGGGTAGGTTTGATTACGCTGAACGTCAGTGGGACAATAACTTTTTTATTCAGACCAGCTATAAAACAGCCGGTAAATATTACAACTTGTTAATCAACGGTAAGTATGCCAACGATTTTACCCGCTACCTCAATCCGCAATATAGCAACATCAATGGGTACCTTGACAACCGGTATCGTCAGCAGGAAGCCTATCTATCGGCAGTTAATTTGTTTCACGTAGTTCCGCAACTGGATGTCTCCCTGGCTACCGACCTTCAGTACAACGTGCTTAAAAAGCTGGATGCCGATCAATATCGCTTCGTATATCCTGAGCGCTACACAATGTTGAACGCCTTTTCAGCCGAATATCATATCGCTCGCTTTAAGCTACAGGGAACCATCCTAAATACACTGGTTAAAGAACAGGTAAAGTTATACAGCGGCGCGGCTAACCGTAATATCTTTTCACCCTCGCTTTCGGCCATTTGGCAACCGTTTAAAAGCAACGATTTGCACCTGCGTGGATTTTACAAGCATATTTTCCGGATGCCCACTTTTAACGATTTATACTATACCTTAATTGGCAATACCAGCCTTAACCCCGAATACACCACCCAATACGATGCAGGTATTACCTACCATAAACTATTTGAGCACCAGCATTTACAAAAGCTTTCTGTAGAAAGCGATGTTTACTATAACCGCGTTAAAGATAAGATCGTAGCTATACCTACCACCAACTTATTCCGTTGGACGATGCTCAACATTGGCCTGGCCGACATTAGGGGCATGGATCTTAGCATCAAAACTACCTGGTATGGAAATCAAAAGCTTAGCTGGCATACAGGCGTTAACTACACCTATCAAAACGCGCGAGACGTTACGCGCGGAGCCGATTCCTCTCCCTTGCAAGGTCAAATTCCTTATGTGCCTAAGCACAGCGGGTCGGCTATCGTGGGATTGGATGTTTCACGCTTACAGCTTAATTACAGCTTCATTTATACAGGTGAGCGCTACAATGCTAAAGACAATATCGCCGCAAACTATGTGCAGCCATGGTATACACATGATGTTTCAGCCTCGTGGCTGCAGGGCTATCACTCGTGTCAGCTTAAGTTCTCGGGGGAGATTAATAATTTGATAAATCAAAACTATGATGTGGTTATTGGCTATCCGATGCCTGGCCGCTCCTATCGTTTCACTTTAAGTATAAGCTATTAAATATATGAAAAACAAATATTTACATCTGATTACTACCACTGTGCTACTTTGCATACTTGCATCCTGCCGTAAAGATGGCGGACAACTCCCCTCCGAAGAGGAACAGGTAGGCGGCGGCAGCACTGGTAAAATAAAAGGCCTGTACGTAGTTAACGAAGGCAATATGGGTTCTAACAAGGCCAGCCTCGATTATTACGATTACGCTACCGGCATATACAAGCGAAACCTGTTTGGCGAAACCAACCCAGGCATTGTATTAGGCTTAGGAGATGTAGCTACCGATGTGGCCATCTACGGCGCTAAAATGTATGTGGCGGTCAACGGCTCAAACCTGGTAGAGGTCATGAATGCGCGCACTGCCAAACACATCAACACAATTAAGGTACCCAATTGCCGTTACCTTAAGTTCTATCAAAATAAGGTATACGTTACCTCATACGATGGCTATATAGCCGTGGCAGATACCGGGTCATTAACCGTTCAAACCACCATTAAAGTGGGCCGCCAGCCCGAACAAATGGCTGTAGTAGGCACTAAAATGTACGTGGCTAATTCGGGGGGATATACACCATCCAATTATGACCGCACCGTATCAGTGATAGACCTAAACACCAGCACCGTAATCAAAAATATAGAGGTAGCCATAAACCTTGATCATATAGTTGCCGACCAGTATGGGGACGTCTACGTTACCTCCCGCGGCGACTATTACAACATATCTTCCAAGCTTTTTGTTATTGATACCAAGACCGATGCCGTTAAAAAGCAATTTGATATTCCCGCCGGCGAGATAGCCATTAATAATGACCTGGCTTACATCTACAGTGTGGAATTCAATTACAATACCGGCGTTAACAAAACGAGCTATACCCTGCTCGATGTGAAAACCGAAACCCTTCTTAACCGCAGCTTTATTACCGACGGTACAGAGAAAGATATCAAGACCCCGTATGGATTAGCCATCGATCCCATCTCAGAAGACATTTACCTAACCGATGCCCGCGATTACGTAAGCTCGGGCATGCTGTATTGTTACGATAAAACCGGCCGGAAAAAGTGGTCGGTTACTACGGGAGACATTCCTGCACATTTCGCATTTCTCTATCAATAATATATTAATCAAGTACTCAAATGAAAAAAATGTTACCCTGTTACTCAAAAACCGCGCTGACTTTATTGGCCGGGTTAACCCTGTTTTTAGGCTCCTGCAAAAAGGATGATGATAGCAGCTTTAAAGAGCCTGAAATTAGCAGCACCAAAGGTGTATACATGCTGTGCGAAGGGACATACGGCTCTAATAATAGCGATATATCCTATTATGACATTAGCAGCGGCACCACACAAAAAAATTACTATAAGAAAGTAAACGGCAGTAATTTAGGCGAAACAGCTAATGATTTACAACGCTATGGTAGTAAAATGTACTGTGTAATTACCGGAATAAAAGGTACAGCCCAATCATTTGTCGACGTAATGGACGTGGCTACAGCCAAATCTATTAAACGAATTTCTTTTAACTCGGGCAATGCTGGCTTTTGTCCGCGTTCAATTGCTTTCTATCAAAATAAGGCTTATGTGTCTTGCTATGATAATAAGGTAAGGCGCATAGATACCGCTTCTTTATCGATTGATGGCGAGGTTACATTAAGTGAAGGATTAGAAGGATTAGCGGTGGCAAATGGCAAGCTTTATGTAGCCAACTCAGATCATTTTCAATTTGTAAACGGTCTCAAAAATGTGGTATCAGTAATAAATCTCAGCACATTCACCAAAATTAAGGATATAGTGGTGACCTACAACCCACTTAAAGTAGCAGCCACTGCAACCGGCAATGTGTATGTAATCAGTACCGGCGATTATATCAATGTGGCTCCCAGTCTTGACATCATTAATAGCGCAAACGACACCAAAATACAATCAAGCACAGGTGTTGATGATTATAGCGTTCTAAGTATCTCGGGTAATAAGGCTTTATTGACTACCGATATCTACAGCACTGACGCCACCGTTAAAAACATTGATTTATCAACAGGTAAAATCGGAAATAAGTTCATTTCGGATGCTACGATCGTTACGACCTTCTATGGCTTAACAATTGACAGTTTTAACAATGATGTTTATGTAGCCGATGCAAACCGCTACAACAGTACAACTGGCAAAGCTATTTGCTTTGGTGCCGATGGTAAAATAAAATTCAACTTCGAAACAGCTGGCCTGCCTCAACACGCCGTGTTTATCTACAACTATAAAAAATAACACCTATGACTATCTTCAACAACACCAATAAGTTTTTACTCACCCTGTTAGCTGCAAGCACTTTATTAACAGCCTGTAGTAAGGATGGCCATGAAAACCCCGAGCCCGAACAAGTAGCTACTATTCGCCCGGTTACAGCACAAAGCAATGCCTATGTAACTACGTTATTAGGTTATACACCGGCACCCGGCCAGGCCATAAACAAAGGCATTGGTACGCCCGATGCTGCTAAAACCATACTCGGCACAAAGGGTTTGGTTAGCCTGGGTGCTTTTGGTGGTAACATTATTTTAGGGTTCGACCATACCGTAATTAATCAGGACAATAAAGAAGACCTAATGATCTACGGTAACGCCTTTACCGGTTTTGCCGAACCGGGCGTGGTTTGGGTAATGCAGGATACCAACAACAATGGTCTGGCCGATGATACCTGGTACGAACTCACCGGAAGTGCCGAGGGTACAGCCGGCATTGTCCGTAATTATGCCATTACCTATACCCGCCCGACTGCGGGTACCGGCGACGTAAGCTGGACAGATAACCGGGGAGGATCGGGTGTTGTTAAGACTAATGTATTTAACACGCAACCTTACTACCCGCAATGGATCACTACTAATACCTATACGCTAACCGGTACGTTGTTACCTGCAACCAATATTAATACTTCAAGTTCGGGTATTATTACCAGTAATGCTTTTGCTTATGGCTACGCTGATAACACTGCTGGAGGCGATAAGGTAGATATTGCAAACGCTATAGATGCACAAGGCAAAAAAGTCAATTTGAAAGGAATAGATTTCGTAAAAATTCAAACCGGTATTCCTTACAATTTAGGTGCGCTGGGCGAACTGTCTACCGAAGTTTCGGGGGTGGCCGACATTAGTTTACTTAAGTAAACACCAGTTTAAATAAGAAAGGCTGCACGTTGCAGCCTTTCTTATTTTATTGAGCTTGTTCAATAACCGACAAAATATTTCCGGCCGGGTCTTTAAACCAGGCAATCAAAGGACCGCCATCCCGGAATATGCCTCGTTCATCGGTTTTGAAATTTTCTTCATTATAGATCTCAAACTGAACACCCCGTGCCGTTAACTCATCAACGGCCTTGGCTATATCAGCTACCGGGAAATTAAGGATAGTAAAAGTTGCAGGTGCATGATTAGGCTTGGTATAAATTAAAATGTGGCTGCCACCTGCTATATGCAAACTCAACAAGCCGGGCATTTCTAATTCTTCAACGTCGATGCCTAATATATTGCCGTAAAACTCTCTGGCTTTTTGCATGTCGTCTACCGAAAATCCGCTGAATGCTTTGGTGTGTTTAAACATGATCTTGTATTTGATATAACTACTATTTCAAATTGGCGCGGTCACCAAATAATAACCGGTCTAATGAAAACCGGCCTGCCCCTGCTGCCAGTAAAACTACAGCTACGCAAAAATAAACTGCAGCCGGTTCAAATGAGCTACCTCCTTTAGGATTCATAAACGGATCGCCCATGGTAAACGCATGCGTGTATACTGCTACCGCCATAGTACACAAAATACCCAAAGCAGCCAGGCGTGTAACCAGCCCTAAAATGATGGCTATACCACCGCCGAATTCGGAAACAGCCGCCAGCAATTGTAAAAATCCCGGCGTGGTAGATTGCGGGCCCATCCAGTCCATAGGGTGCTGAATTTTACCCCAGCCATGTAGTATGAACGCGTAACCACAAACCAATCTAATTAATAACAGGGCTAAATCTAAGCCAACAGGCAAATTGTAAGGTGCAAAAAACTTTTTCATCGGGTGTTTATAATTGAGGCGAAAGAGCCGCCACAATTAACAACACAACGATAATGCCGGCAATAATTCCTAAAATAGTAACCATCATAAAAGGTTAATAAGGGTGATTTATGAAAAGTAAATATAAACACCAAAAAATGAATAATGCGGTGTAAATGCGGCAAAATCAGGGTGAATTAAGACTTTTCTTCGTTTTATAAACTTACTTGTGGACGGTCAAAACAAATTAGAGTAAGGTTTACTTTAATTCTGTATCGGGCTTTGAGCAGTCATAGCCTATTTAAACAAGACTTACCTAATATTATATAATTGCCATGGCCGCCTCAAAACCGCATTCCTATTTCTACCGCAATAGCTTAACTATCGTATTCCTTATTCTTTTCGTAGTCACACTGGTGGCACAGGCGTTTACCGGTTGGAAAGAGAACAACCAGGAAATTGAAGATCAGGGCGGCAAACCACTGGAATTTGCGCAATACTTAAATACCGGGCATTTTATTTCGGCCACATTCGAAAACTTTCAAAGCGAGTTCCTGCAAATGGGCCTATATGTTATTCTAACCGTCAGCCTTAGGCAAATTGGCTCTGCAGAATCTAAAAGTTTAGACGAACCTGAAGAGGTAGACCGCGAACCACAAGCTACTAAAGACGCACCATGGCCGGTAAAACAGGGCGGCTGGATATTGTATTTATACAGTCAGTCGCTCTCGCTAATATTCATCATCTTGTTTTTTGCAAGCTGGGCACTGCATTTTTACGGCAGTTGGTTAGACCATAACGATAAACAATTACTAATGCACAAGCCAACCGATACTGCACTCCAGTTTATAGGGGAGCCTACCTTTTGGTTCGAAACCTTTCAAAACTGGCAAAGTGAGTTTTTATCAATTATAGCTATTGTGTTTTTTACCATCTATCTGCGCCAAAAAGGTTCGCCGCAATCAAAACCGGTTGATGCACCACATATGGAAACCGGCGAATAATAACTTATGCATCTTCGATCTTAGAAGTTAAATCCACATCTCTTTTAAGATCGCGCCTCATTTAAATTGCTCGCATAATTTTTACATTGCAATCGATTGCGTATTTCAAATATAAATACGATTTTAGCCATTCGTTAACCAATTACTTCCCGTATATCTATTGAATATGAAACTCGTAACCAGGCTTTCCTTATTATGTACCACGCTATTTACGCTTGGCGCCAATGCGCAGGTGCGCTTACCTCAATTGGTGAGCGATGGTATGGTTTTACAGCGCGATGCCAAAATAAATTTGTGGGGATGGGCATCGCCCGGCGAAAAGCTGTCTGTTAAGTTTAATGGTAAAACTGTTCGCACTGCAGCAGGAGCCGATGGTAAATGGGCCACTGCCCTACCTGCCCAAAAAGCCGGCGGACCTTACACCATGCAAATTGATGCAAGTAATCATATTACCTTGAAAGATGTTTTAATAGGTGATGTTTGGTTTTGCTCTGGCCAGTCTAACATGGTGGTGAATATGGAGCGGGTTAAAGAAAAATATCCGCAAGATATAGCCAGCGCTAACTATTCGCAAATACGTAACTTTTTTATACCCACTATATCTGATGTAAAGAGTTTACATGATGATCTTCCGGCAAGCCACTGGGTAGCTGCAAGCCCGAAAGACGTATTAACATTTGGTGCCGCTTCTTACTTTTTTGCCAGGCAGTTATATTTGAATTACCATATCCCTATAGGTATTATAAATTCCAGTGTTGGAGGTACTCCAATTCAAGCCTGGATAAGTGAAAGCGGTATACAAAGCATACCGCAATATGCCAGCCGCGTTGGGCAGTTTAAAGACACTGTTTACCTTAATAAACTTTTAAACCCAACCAAACCGGTTGACAACGGAAAACGGAACTTACAAAAGCCGGATAAAGGTATGACGGAATCCGTAAAATGGTTTGATAGTACTTACGTTGCAGAAAATTGGCATAAATACTGGTTGCCCGGTTATTGGGCAGACCAGGGCATCAGAGGACTAAACGGCGTTGTGTGGTTTCGTAAAGAAGTTACGGTGCCTGCCAGCATGATTGGTAAGCCGGCAATGCTGTTTATGGGCCGCATCATAGATGCCGACGAAGCCTACGTTAATGGTAAATTGGTGGGCAACACCACCTACCAGTATCCACCCCGCAGATACGTGATACCTGCAGGTTTACTTAAAGCTGGTAAAAACATCATCGTAATGCGCATAACCAACACCTCGGGTAAAGGTGGCTTTGTTCCTGATAAAAATTATTCATTAACCAACGGCACTGAGAACATAGATCTTCGCGGCGATTGGACGTACAAGGTTGGGCAGGTTTTCGTACCTTCTGGTAACTTTAATTTCAATGCTTTTTCTGCACAAAACGAACCTACAGGTTTATACAACACCATGGTGGCGCCTGTTCTTAATTATAATATTAAAGGTGCAGTATGGTACCAAGGCGAATCAAATACAGGCAAGCCTCAGGAGTATGCGCCAATGCTTAAAGCTTTGATAGCCGATTGGCGCGCTAAGTGGAAACAGCCCAATTTGCCTTTTGTATATGCACAACTACCAAATTTTGGCGAAACGCAATATTCACCAACCGAAAGCCAATGGGCCGAACTTCGGGAATCGCAGTTAATGGCATTATCGGTACCTCACACAGCTATGGCGGTAAACTACGATGCAGGCGAATGGAATGACATTCACCCCTTAAATAAAAAAGATGTAGGCGAACGCCTGGCACTGGCAGCCCGCAGCGTGGCTTACCATGATACTAAAGTAGTGCCAATGGGTCCTATCTATCAATCGGCAACGGTGGAAGGTAACCGTATTATTGTTACCTTTAACAACATTGGCAGCGGACTAATGGCTAAAGGCGGCGGAGAGCTAAACTACTTTGCCATTGCCGGTGCAGATAAAAAGTTTGTTTGGGCCAAGGCAGCTATCGAAGGCAACAAAGTCATTGTATCGAGCGATGACATACCTAACCCAATGTATGTAAGATATGCTTGGGCCGATAACCCGGAAGGTGCCAATTTATACAACAAAGAAGGGCTGCCAGCCTCCCCTTTCCGTACAGACAAACCGGGCCAGTAACCATAAAGCTACATTTTAAACATGAAGAACATCATCCTTTTAGCCGGCCTACTATCCATCTGTTCTTTGACAGCAAGCGCACAAAGCCCACAATTGTGGAATAATAAGCAATGCGCCGTTGTGCTTACCTATGATGATGCTATTGATGTTGATTTGGATAACGTTATACCAGCCCTCGATTCGATGAAATTGAAAGGTACTTTCTACCTCATTGGCTCGTCGCCGGTAGTTGATAAGCGCATGCCGGAGTGGCGCCTGGCTGCCAAACACGGGCACGAGTTAGGCAACCATGCGTTGTACCACCCCTGCGATGGCAGCCTGCCCGGCCGCAGCTTTGTTAGCCCCGACCATGACCTCAGTAAATACACGGTGAGCCGTGCTGTGAGCGAAGTAAGACTGAATAATACTTTACTCAAAGCTATTGACGGTAAAACCGAACGCACCTTTGCCTATCCTTGCGGCGATCTTTCTATCGGCGGCGTGCTGTTTTACGATCAGCTGAAAAAAGATTTTGCCGGTGCCCGTGGTGTAAGCCCGGGTATGCAAACTGCAGCCAATGTAAAGCTGGATAACATCAGGTGCTACGGCATCAACGGGCAATCGGCCGAGTACATGATCAACCTGGTGAAACAAGCGCAGCAGAGCCATACCCTGCTGGTTTTTCTTTTCCACGGTGTGGGCGGTGGTCATAGCTTAAATGTTGACCTTCAGGCACACAGCAAGCTTTTACATTATCTTAAAAACAATCAAAAAACTATTTGGGTTGCGCCAATGGTTGATGTGGCGAAAATTATTGCGGCACAACAGGCAAGCAAAACAGCCATCCCTAAAAATATCATGAAAAACTAAATCAACTTCGGCCCTATTTCTGTTCCATTTAGCCTATATATTTGGGCTCGCGCTAAAACAGACAACCGATGACGATCAACTATTTTGAATTTTACGATATACCCGAGTCTTTTGAACCGGATGAGGCACTGCTTAAAAAGAAATTTTATGCCTTAAGCAAGCAGTATCATCCCGATTTTTATGCCAACGAAGATGAGGCTAAACAACAAGAGATACTCGAAATATCAACCATCAATAATAAAGCTTACCAAACGCTGAGCAACCCGGCCAAGCGCCTGGAATATATCTTAAAACAGCACGAACTGGTAAACGAAGGCGCTAAACCACAACTCCCCGCCGACTTTTTAATGGAGATGATGGACCTTAACGAGCGGCTTATGGAGGTAGATGATGCCGAACAATTGGCCTCTATACGTGCCGAAGCATTAGCTGTAGAAGATGATTTGAGCAACGAACTTAAAGGACTTACTGCTGACTATGAGATGCTTAATGACACTGCTAAAGAAGACCGCCTTAACAGCATTGCAGATATTTATTACAGACAAAAATATTTGTTGCGAATTAAGGAGAGTTTGAATACATTTGCATCCCGCTTCTGAGGAAGTGGTTGCTAATGCCCAGCTGGCGGAATTGGTAGACGCGCTGGTCTCAAACACCTGTGGGAAACCGTGCCGGTTCGACTCCGGCGCTGGGTACAAAGCCTGATACGAAAGTATCGGGCTTTGTTGTTTTAGTACCGTCCGTAAGCAATCGTTCAACTTACCCTCCCCAGATACCTTTGTAAGTATAGCCGTTAGCAATATTGTAGCAAATTTTCGTTTTTGCTATAAATACGGCAAAAGTCAGCGGCATTCAATTACAACCTACAAGAATATTACTTAAATTTGCCGACTGAAAATTGTAATTGAACTCAACTTTTAAAGACGATACTTTACGGCTTACCACTAACGCCGATACGATGATTATGACCGAACTTGTCAGAGATTCTGCCTTATGGGATTTTTTTCAACTTAATAGTTTACCCATGTGGGTGTTTGACCTTCATTCGCTCAAATTTTTAGAAGTTAACCCAGCTGCCATTATCAATTACGGTTACAGCCGGGCCGAGTTTTTAGAAATGACCATTCAAGACATTCGCCCGCCCGAAGCGCTCAAAAGCTTGCATGAAGAGCTCAGCAAAAAGTTAGATAGTTTTGAAGACCAAAACAACTGGGACCATCTTAAGGCCGATGGTTCGGTAATTTGGGTAAAGGTGACCAGCTTTTTGGTGAATTACCAGGGCCGCGAAGCTAAACTCGTGAACGCCATTAACGTTAGTCAGCTTATTGCAGAAAAGGAAGTACTGGCCGAGGCACACCGCAAAATCTCATGGCAACACTCGCACATCTTGCGCGCACCGGTGGCCAACATCCTTGCATTATCCAGGTTGTTTAAAAATGGAGAGAACACCGAAGAGGTCGCCCACCTCTTAGAGCAGGAAACTACCCGGTTAGATCAGATCGTGATTAATATTATTAACGCTGCTAATATCTAAACAGCTCTAAAAAATCTCAGCCCTCCTTAAAACTTCATATCCAGATCCCACTTTTTGGCCAGCCTTTGTGCTTCCTTGCGGGTTATCTGTATAACAGCCGGATGCTTAGGCACGCTAAAATTGGTAGATTTCATCACCCCTTCGTTAAAACGACCAAGGTTTTTAAAATTTATAAAGTCAGAGGTTTCACTGAAACCGAAGTTGTGGGGATTAATGCGATAGATGTCGTAAATAAGCACCCATTTGTTTTCTCCTATCCGTTTGTAAACTGTAGGAGCCTCGCAGCCCACAGGCTCAGGGTCGTACCATTTAGGATCGTATACGTAGCCGGTATTCACCGAATCGGAGACAGCCTGTTTAACTCCTGACGTTCCATCGTGCGAGGCATAAAACATATGATACTTGTTGCCCACTTTGGTTATATCGGCATCAATATAAGGCACACCGTTCGGGTATTCAAAAAGCGGCTTGGGCAAGGTCTCCATTGCTGTAAAATCTTTATTCATATAGGTGTAATACACCTTTTCCTTACCCGTTCCAAAACGCATGGTGAAGTAAAGCATTGTACGCTTTTTAGCTTCGTCATATATCATTTCGGGTGCCCAGGCACAGCCAATATCTGCCAATTCAGGGAAAGCTTTATCTACCCGCAAAACCGAGTGCGTCCAGTTAACCAAATCGGCCGATTTCATGAGTACAAGTCCGCGGTTATTGCCCCAGCCATATTGCTTGCCGTCGCGCTCCCACTGGGTGCTGCGGTAACCGGCCTTGTCGCCATAAATATGCAAATCGGTTAAGGCGAGGTAAAACATCCCATCAGGACCGCGGTAAATATAGGGGTCACGGATGCCTTTTTGCTCGGCAATGGTATCGCCTGCTATAATGGGCTTACCGCTGTTTACATCGGTAAAGCTATAACCGTCTTTACTTAAAGCCATATATAAACCATGAGTATCATCCTTAAAATATACCATCAGGTAGGCACCCATATCTTTTTCCTGCGGCACTTTTACCTTTTTTTGTGCCAAAGCGTCAAATGCTGACAGGCATAAAAAGATCACTATATATTTAAGACGAATGCTATTCATGGTTTATAAGCGGTTTGAAATATTGGTGCAACAAATCTAAAGATAAGTGTCATAGCAACAATTAAATACTTTTACACAGCTTACAATTCACATTTATCGACATTATGAATTGTAAATTCTCTTTAGGCAACAATGCGTTTACAAATTTCCCAATTTATGTAATTAATAATATATTTACCTCTTACAATTGATTCTTACATGAGATTAAACTTCGGAAATTGGATGCTTGCAGCCGCCCTTTGCGTTTCGGCAAATGTGTATGCGGCTGATGGAGGAAAGCCCGGGAAAGCGAAACCGGCTCCGCCTAAAAAATTTATTGATCCTGCCAACATGGATCTGACGGTAAAACCCGGCGACGACTTCTTTGAATACGCCAACGGCGGCTGGATGAAAACCAACGCCATCCCGGCTAAAGAAACCCGCTGGGGAAGCTTTAACATCCTGAACGATGATAACAAAAAGAAACTTCAGGGTATTGTTAAAGAAGTAAGTGCTAAATCGGCCACGGCAACAAAGGGCAGTATACAGCAACGCGTGGGCGATCTGTTTGCAAGCGCTATGGATACCATGTCTATTGAAAAACGTGGCTTCACTCCTATTGAGGCCGATTTAAAACGTATTGATGCCATTAACAGCATTGATGGCGTAGTTAACGAAATAGTTTACGAGCGTGCCAACGCTATTGGTAGTCCGCTTTACAGCTTCGGCGTACGCCAGGACCCTAAAAACGTAAGCAAATATGTAGTTGGCTTTGGCCAGGGTGGTACCAGTTTGCCAGATCGTGATTATTATCTGAAAAACGATGCCCGTACGGTAAAAATTCAAACCGCGTACAAGCAATACATAACCGATTTATATACGTTAACCGGTAGCTCTCCCGAGGCTGCTGCTAAAAATGCCAACACTATATTTGGTATAGAAACCAAACTGGCCGAGGCACAAATGAGCCGTGTGGCCATGCGCGATCCAAACAAAACTTACAACAAGTTTGCAGTGGCCGATCTTAGCAAAACCACCCCTCACTTAAACTGGGCGCAAATACTGCCTAAGCTTAAAGTGGGCAACCAGGATACTGTATTGGTTTCTTCACCATCGTTTTTGGTAAGTGCAGATCAGTTATTGGGTTCTACCCCGGTTGAAGACTGGAAAGTATATTTAAAATGGGGCATTTTACGTGGTTCGGCAGGTTCTTTAAGCTCGCCTTTCGTAAAATCGCAGTTCAAATTCAGCAGTGTGCTTAGCGGTCAGCAAGTTCAGGCACCACGCGATGAGCGTATGGTAGGCCTGGTTGATGGCAGCTTAGGCGAACTGTTAGGCCAAATTTATGTAGAAAAGTACTTTACCCCTGCTGCCAAAGCATCAATGCTGGCATTGGTAAACAACCTGAAATCTACCCTGGGCGATCGTATTAAGCGTTTAGACTGGATGACCCCGGAAACTAAAGAGCGTGCGCTTAAAAAGCTGAACGCCTTTACGGTAAAAATTGGTTATACCGACAAATGGGAAACTTATGCCGGTTTAACTATTGACCGTAACGATTACTTTGGCAACCTGCGCCGCATTGGTACCTGGAGCTATAACGACATGGTAGGCCGCTTAGGCAAACCGGTTGATAAAACAGAATGGGGTATGACGCCGCCAACGGTTAACGCGTACTACAACCCGGTAAATAACGAGATCGTTTTCCCGGCCGGTATTTTGCAATTTCCGTTCTACGACTTTAAAGCCGATGACGCCGTTAACTACGGTGGTATTGGTGCAGTTATAGGGCACGAAATGACCCACGGTTTTGACGACCAGGGCCGCCAGTATGATGCTGATGGTACCCTGCGCGACTGGTGGAAAAAAGACGATGCCGATAAATTTAAAACCCGTGCCGATATGGTAGTTAACCAATACAGTGCCTTTACTGCTATTGATACCCTGCACGTAAATGGTAAGTTGACCCTGGGCGAGAACCTTGCCGATTTAGGTGGTGTTAACATTGCTTACGAGGCATTTAAGAAAACCAAACAAGGCCAGTCTACCACTAAAATTGACGGCTTTACGCCCGATCAGCGTTTTTTCCTTTCTTACGCACAAGTATGGAGAGGTTTACAACGCCCTGAAGCATTAGCATTACAGGTACAAACCGATCCGCACTCGCCGGGCCAGTTCCGTACCAACGCGCCTATTACCAATGTTGATGCATGGTATAAAGCGTTTGATGTAAAACCAGGCGACAAAATGTATAAAGCGCCTGCCGACCGCATTAGGATATGGTAAGCTGCAAGAGCAAACCGTTCTAATTTTAAATCCCAAAGCCCGGCCAATAGGTCGGGCTTTTTTGTGGCCTTTGTCTCGTTTACGTGGTACATTTCTATCTTTACGGGCACGGCACTACATTTCAACAGCACCGATACAACCCTACCGCATATCAATTATCTATAATGAAGAAGAACAAACAGTGGTATCTTATTTTAATTGGTGTATTTTGTATACAAACAATTTATGTAGCATGCAGCGTTAAGCGAAGTGATAGAGGTTTTAGTAAAATTCAAAAATACAGCAACACAGTTTTGGCAGAACAATACAAAAAAGCTTTGCTAAGCACTAATAATGATGTTTTTGTCCCCTTTACCTACTTGAGTTCTGATTCGCATACAATTAAATATAGGTTGTTAAGCCCCGCCAAAGTAAAGTCAGGCGAAAGCTATCCCCTTGTTTTGGTACTACACAGCTCAGGGCAAATAGGAGCAGATAATGTTTCTCAGTTGGGTGTATTGGCCAAGCTTTGGGCAACGCCTGGTGTAAGGGAAAAGTATCCGGCTTATGTTATTGCTCCTCAATTTCCTACACGTTCATCTAATTATGTGTCACTTAATGGCAGCAATATATTAACGTCTTCGCCAGATTCTAGCCTGAACAGCGTTTTACGACTAATTGACTCTTTAAAGGAGGTACTTCCCGTGGATAAAAGGAAAATATATGTAATAGGATTTTCTATGGGTGCGTCAACCGCAATAAATTCGGTTAGCTTACGCCCTGATTTGTTTGCAGCGGCAGTATCCATATCAGGCATTCCCGAATTTAAGGCTATAGCAACGCTTGCTAAAACGCCCGTATGGTTTATACACGGCAATGCCGACACCGAGAACCCTATTACGAGCGATTCTTTATTATATACGCAACTGCAATTAAAGCATGCCAAAGAGATTAGGTACTGGGAAATTAATCAACTCGAACACACTATTTACCCTCCTTTATTCATGGAACATTTAATACCCCAATGGCTTTTCAGGCATAAGAAGCAAGAAAATCAACTGCTTTACGCCCCTCATTTGCAGGCACATACTTGTCAGCATTTAAACCTCAAGGCAAATGATGTATTTATAAAGCCTAATAAGTATTCGTATCTATTTCACCGCCGTTAATCCGAAAAAACGATATTGCCCACCCTCTTTTACAAACTGAAAAGCATAGCGCTGGCTTTCAAAGCCTTTGATCTTATCGCTTTCAGGCGTTACATACCAAACGTCATATAATTCCAGCATGGCATCATCGTTGAGCTTCAAATTCTGCGGATGATAATTCTTAATGCGTTCGGTTAGGATGCGTTGTTTGTTACTCTTAATGGCGGTCCACAACCTGGTTTTAGGTAAGGTGTATAGCATGCTCTTAATAAACGCATCAGCCGATACCAAGTCATAGTCCGTTCCGGCCTGTATGGCGCAGGGCTGGCAATATACTTGGGGTAAAGAGAGCCGCTTTAGAGTACGTGTATTTTTAGACGATAAGGCTTTTACATACTGCTTCCAAACGCCAGACACGGCAAGCGAATCGGCCGCAGGAGTTTTAACCATTTTCATTTGTTGTCCGCACGAAGCAAAAAGGAAGGTAGCAATACAGCCTATTAATATTGAGTATCTGATCATAGTAAGTGAATATAATGTATGGATCGGTTTGATCTAATTTACTAACGTATCCGGGCATGACTCCCGTATAAACGTAATTTGTTGCATAGTGTGTGTTTGAGCAGGGCGTTTTTATTGAAGATCAATTTTGCACCACGCTTGATGGCACTATGCTGACCAAAAGCGGCAATAACTAATTTCTACAAAGCACTGTAAAACTTATCTTTGCGCCAACATGCTTATACATCAATTTTACGATACTGATCTTGCACATGCATCTTATGCAGTTTTACGTTCCGGCCAGGTCATCCTAATAGACCCGGCGCGTAATCCGCAGCCGTACTATGATTTTGCTGAACTGCACGAGGCCGATATTACCGGTGTGGTTGAAACACACCCTCATGCCGATTTTGTAAGCTCACATTTGGAGATTCACGAAACCACAGGCGCCACTATATACGTAAGCCACCTATTGGGTGCAACATACCCTCACCAAACCTTTGATGAAGGCGATGCAATAGAATTGGCTGATATCAAATTAAAGGCCATCAATACGCCCGGTCATTCGCCCGATTCTATTTGTGTGCTGGTAGAAGATGAAAATGGCATAAGCACCGCCCTCTTTAGTGGCGATACGCTTTTTGTGGGCGACGTAGGCCGCCCCGATCTGCGGGAGGAAGCCGGTAGCATTACAGCTAAAAAGGAAGACCTGGCCCGGCAGATGTATCACAGCACCCGACAAAAGCTGATGAAATTGCCGGAAGATGTAATAGTCTACCCTGCTCACGGGCCCGGTTCGTTATGCGGTAAAAGTATGAGCCCCGATTTGCAAAGTACCATAGGCCGCGAACTGCGCGAAAATTACGCATTGCAGTTGATGGATGAACTCAAATTTGTGCAGCAATTAACCGCAGACCGGCCGTTTGCACCGCGATATTTTGGCTACGATGTAGAACTTAACAAGCATGGCGCACCATCCTTTGCACAAAGCCTGGCCGGTATACCGCATTTGAAAGCAAATGACGAATTTGAGGCAGAAACCGTCATTATAGACACCCGCCCAAAAGCTTTATTTAACCAGGGACATATTAAAAACGCTATTAACCTGCAACTACAAGGCAAGTTTGAAACCTGGCTTGGCTCAGTAATCAATCCGCAGGAGCCCTTTTATTTGGTTGCCGAAGATGATACTAAGCTGGAGTTGGCTTTGGCACGTGCCGCGAAAATAGGTTATGAACAGCAGATCAAAGGCGCGCTGTCATCACCGGTAAATGCAACTGAGCAGTCGGCCGAGTTAGACCTTGATGATTTTAAGGCCAACCCCGACCAGTATACCATTATTGATGCCCGCAACTGGAACGAGATCAACGCAGGTTTGCTTTTTGCAAACGCGCTCACCATTCCGTTGCCTGAAGTTCGCAGCCGCTTACAAGAGATCCCGACCGATAAACCTATTGTGGTACATTGTGCAGCAGGTTACCGTTCGGCAGCAGCCAGGAGTATCATTGTGAGCAAGATAACCACCGTGCCGGTTTATGATTTGAGTGATGTTGTCGTAGAGTTTAACCCCTCCCCATCCCTCCCCGGTAGAGAGGGTGATAAAACAGGAGATTTGCAAGTCCTCCCTACCGGGGAGGATTTAGGAGGAGCTGATGTCTAATCTGTCTATAGTCACCACAGCTGATGGTTCTAAAACCATTTTTAATGCCCAAGTAGGAGAAAATTATCACTCCAAACATGGAGCCTTGCAGGAGAGCCAGCATGTATTTTTAAACGCCGGTCTTAGGTATTATCTGGCTGATAAAGAGCAAAATGACATATCTATATTAGAAGTTGGTTTAGGTACAGGTTTAAATTTTCTTTTAAGTGCGGAGTACTGTGCTGCAAAGCAGATTGAACTTAATTATGTTGGTATCGAAGCATTTCCTTTAACAGAGGAAATGATCGCACAGACCGGATATGACGAATATGTATCATCAACACTATGGAACAACTTTATGCAAAATTATCCGCAATCCTTGCAGCAAAGTGTGCGGTTAAATCCATTTGTTCAATTGCAAACAGCGCATACCCAGCTTATCAATTTTCAAAGTGATCAACTGTTCGACGTCATTTACTTTGATGCCTTTGCTTCCATCCATCAGCCCGAAATGTGGAACGAAGAAGCCATTGCCCATACCGTTCAATTTTTGAAACCCGGCGGTGTTTTCGTCACTTACGCCATCACCGGTAATTTAAAGCGTATGCTGAAAGCCTTGGGCTTAAAGGTGGAAAAAGCACCCGGCGCACCCGGTAAACGCGAAATGCTGCGTGCCACCAAGCCTTTATAACAGCCAACAATCTTACTCAACCAGGTAAGCCTTATCGCATCAATACTTACTTTTGTTTAAAACATCTGCCATGCCAATCATTCCTCCTGTTACTGCCAACGAACCGTTAACTGCGTTCGACCGCCTGCTCACCATCATGAATGACCTGCGCGAAAACTGCCCCTGGGATAAGAAGCAAACCCTCGAAAGCCTGCGTCATCTTACCATTGAAGAAACGTATGAGCTATCAGATGCTATCCTGGGAAATGACATGAACGAGATCAAGAAAGAACTGGGCGATGTTATGCTGCACCTCGTTTTTTACGCGCGCATAGCCTCAGAAACCAACGCCTTTACCATTACCGATGTACTCAATAGTATTTGCGATAAGTTGATCAACCGGCACCCCCATATTTACAGCGACACCGACGTAAACAATGAAGAAGATGTGAAACGCAACTGGGAGCAAATTAAGCTGAAAGAGGGTAACAAATCTGTCTTGGGTGGTGTACCCGCTTCTTTGCCGGCACTGGTCAAAGCATCACGTATTCAGGAAAAAGCACGAGGCATTGGCTTCGATTGGGAAAACAAGGCACAGGTTTGGGAAAAGGTGGAGGAAGAAATGCAGGAGTTCCGCCAGGAATACAATGCTGAAGACGATACCGTGATTGACCAGGACCGCGCCGAAGGCGAGTTTGGTGACCTGCTGTTCTCGCTCATTAATTACGCCCGTTTCATCAATATAAACCCTGAGAACGCATTGGAGAAGACCAACCGAAAATTCATTAAACGGTTTCAGCACCTTGAGGAGCGCGCCCGCGAAAATGGCAAGCAACTACAGGATATGACCCTGGCTGAAATGGACGTTTATTGGAACGAAGCAAAAACGCTGTAATTTTTTATTGCCTGCTGTTACAATAGCCCTGCAAGTTTCGTATGGGCTTACAACAGACAAGTTGAGGCGTTTATGAAGAAACAATTATTATATATTTTATTGGGTGTGACCATACTTTCGGTAGGATGTATAAAAAATACGAATGATAGCGACCCGGTGCAACCGCCGCAAGGTAAATTTGCGGGTAAGTTTTTCAGGATACACCGCAGTTTAAATAGTTTTATAAAGGATACGGTAAAAATTGACGTGACCATGGAAATGGTAAATGATACCTACAGGTTCACCGGCGATACCTCCAAACATGCAGGCAGTTATGGTAAATTCAATTACAATCAATCGTACATTGAGTGGGTAGACAATACCGTGCCTGCCGGGGTTAACAGCACCACTTTACCAAAACCACATTTGAACGGCCTGTACCCATATGTTTATGATGGTACTACTTTTAAATTTGCGGCAAGCAGCGTGCCCGATACCCTTACCTATTATTACGAATTAAAGAAACAAGCTAACTGATCCGAATATCGGGTTAAGAGCTAACTACCTCCTGAATGCTTGAAAATACAAGCAATGCCGAATATGAACTGATACAGCATTGCAAAACAGGCGGCTTAAAACACCAGGAAGTGCTGTATAAACAGTACTATGGCTATGCTATGGGTGTTGGTCTTCGTTATTGCGCCAGCCGCGACGATGCCATGGAGGTAGTCAACGATTCGTTCATTAAGGTTTTTAACACCATAAAAACGTACAATGCCGAGCGCTCATTCAAAGCGTGGATGCGCCGCATCATTATTAATACGGCTATTGACCGCCGTCGTAAAGATTTAAAGTACCAGCTACATACCGATATGGAATATGCCAGCCATATAGGTAATCATAACACTGCCATACAGCAGTTAAACGCAAAAGATATATTGAAGTTAATGGACGAACTGCCCGCTTTGCAACGGGCCATATTTAACCTGTATGAAATTGATGGTTACAACCATGATGAAATTGCCGAAATGCTCAGCATCCCTTCCAGTTCATCGAGGGTGTACCTGAGCAGGGCCAAAGAGAAATTAAGAAAGGCATTAACCACAGAAGCACAGAGCCATGAGTGAACAGTTGGATAATGAATTAAAGAACCGCATTAACCAGGTATTCGATAACTATGAGGATACCGCACCTGCCGAAGAGGGTTGGTTGTTGCTGCGCGAAAAATTCCCGGAGAAAAAGAAACAGCGTATACTTCCTATCTGGTGGAGTGCAGCCGCTGTATTTCTTCTGTTGAGCATTTTAGGCGTGTGGATTTACACACAACCAACAAAAAATAATATAGTTACTACTAAACCGGTATACAAACCGCTGGACAAAAGTGAACAATCAGCAAAGCCACAGGAAGATACTCTACCAAATAATCAAACTGAAAGCACTTTGGATAATGGTTTGCCAGCTGTAGAACAGCAGTATGTTGCGTCAAGTGGTAAAAATCTTCATAACTCCTCACCTACTGTTGAAAGGGTACCCGATGGTTATGTATATCCTGATAAGGTAGAATCCTCTGATCAGCTTGCAGTAAACGCTGTAACGAAATTAAGCGCACCAACGGTTATCACTTTACCTAAAAATATAATTAAGACAGCAGATAGCCTTAAACAGGCGCATTATTCAGCGCCTATTCAGCAAGATGTGTTAGCACAGCAAACGGTTAAATCCCAACAAAACACCAATCCCGCTTTGAAAGCAGACTCTGCCCAAACCACTGGTCAATCTAAAATGAGCATTTACCTGGCTAACGAGCAGAAAAAAGAAGCAGCTAAAATGCAGAAAGCAGACACCAAGGCAGCCGCCGATAGAAAGGTTTTGTACAGCGTATACGCAGCTACCTATTTTAATTATGCCGAGGGCAGCAAAAGCCAGATCAATACAGGTGCAGGTGTTAGTACCGATATTAAGTTAGCGGGTAATTTTAAACTATCTACGGGCTTAGCCATCGGCAAAAACACCTTGAACTATAATAGCCAACCGGTGCAGGCCAGCATAACGCAAGATGCTGTACGTGCAGCATCGGCATCCGCATCAAGATCGGGTGTGGCTTATGATGCCGTACCCAATCCGTCGGCATCACAATTTGGTTTTTCGTCGCTAAAGGTTTTGTCTTCGCCGGTGGTATCGGCTTATAACGTGAGCCTTACCGGGCTTGATGTGCCCATTAACCTGAAATATGAATTTAACCCTGCAAAAACGGATAGCTATATTTCGGCTGGTTTAAGTTCGGGCACTTTCATTACCGAAACCTACAATTACAGTTACGATAACAGTTTGAATGCCTTGGGAGCCTCTCCCTCTATTCCTGATGCCAGCGTGAGTCGTAGCTTCACCCGCTTTGATTTTGCCCGTACACTTAACCTCTCGTTAGGTATGGGTTATCAAATTACCAAAGGCAACCGGTTAATTATTGAACCGTTCTTAAAATACCCGTTAAGCGGAATGGGCTCGCAAGATATCCGCTTTGGTTCGGGTGGTATAAACCTGCGGTTAAAGTTTCAAACGGCTAAAAAGAAGTAGTTGATTATTTGAAACGGATGGCCCTCACCGGCGAGATCTTGCTTACCAGCATAGACGGCAGCAGCAGTACCAGCAGGCAAATAATGAGCGTACCTAAATTAAGCAGCGCTACATCACTAAACGACAGTTCGATAGGTACAAACTTCATGTAATAAGATGCCTGGTCTAATTTAAAAAAGTGCGTGGTATGCTGAAACCAGCTGAACCCTAAGCCAAACAGGTTGCCCAGTAACAAGCCCATGCCTATCAGGTAAGCAGAATTGTATAAAAAAATTGATTGTATACTCCAGTTGCTTGCACCCAAGGCTTTCAACATACCGATCATGGAGGTGCGTTCCAGGATCATGATGAGCAGGGCCGATATCATATTGATCACCGCTACGATCAACATCAACACCAGCATTACCTGTGTATTTACATCCAATAACTTAAGCCATTCAAATATAGTGGGATATGTTTCATCAACAGTGTATGAACGCAGGTAAGTTGGCAGTACTTTGTTCAACTGGTCGTTAGCAGATTTGAGCTCATCAAAGTCGGTTACCTGCACTTCAAAGCCGCCAGCCTCACGGTAGGTCCAGTCGTTTAAGCGTTGAATGATAGAAAGGTTGCCTATTACAAAGGTTTTATCTACATCCTCTACCCCTACATTAAATATCCCTACGATGCTAAACTTACGGGTGCGCATAGGCTCCTGAATAAAGTACATCAGAAAATCATCGCCCACTTTTAAATTTAAACGCGCCGCGGTGTAGCTCGATATCATGATCTGTTTTTGCGCCGCAACCGAATCTGCAAAGTTTATTACTTTGCCGCTTTCCATGGTGCTTTTAAAAATGCCCCAATCATAGCTTTTATCCACACCTTTTAACACCACGCCCTCAATTTCGCCATTGGCCTTTATTATAGCCGGCTTAGTAGCATAGGGCATCACTTTTTTAATAAGCGGCTGGGCATGTGCTTTTTTTATAAATGCACTATCCACCATAAAAGGTGAGTTTTCGTACGAGAAATTATTGTCGAATTTGGTGATCTGTATATCGCCGGCAAAGCCCCTCACCTTTTCACGTATCTCTTTTTTAAAACCCTTTACAATGGCAATTGACAAGATCATTACGCCAAGGCCCAGCATTATACCTACAATGGCAATACGCACGATTAACTTAGAGAAAGTGCGCTTGCTTTGAAAAGTAAGACGTGAAGCAATAAAGGATGAAAAATTCAAGGCAAACAGTTTTTTTGTACTTTCGCAAATATGCAGATTTCGTGCCGAATGTTTACTACGGGCCGTATCTTGCATTTACATAATTTGAATTTACCCAAATGAAAAACATTGCCTGGTATACAGGGCTATTGCTGTTAAGTTTTACAGCTGCCTGCGGACAACCCCAACCAAAGCTGACCGGCAAAGCTGGTCAAAAACCGGGCGAACGCCAATATGCAGACAGCTCAGAGCCGCGCACTAATGCTACCATAGAAACGGGGGCCGACCAAACCCAACTATATCTTCCATATTTAAAGGGCCGCAAAATTGGTATGGTGGTTAACCCCACCTCGGTAATTAGCAAAAATAAAGTTACCGTGGTTGATAGCCTGCTTAAACGCGGCATCAGCATAAAAAAGATCTATGGTCCTGAGCATGGTTTCAGGGGTAACGCAAGCGATGGTGCCACCATAAACAATGATGTAGACACCCGCACGGGCATACCGGTAGTGTCTTTATATGGCAATAAGTTCAAACCCTCTGTGGCCGACCTGAAAGGTATCGATCTCATGATATTTGATATTCAGGATGTGGGAGCACGTTTCTACACTTACATATCTACCCTGCATTATGTGATGGAGGCCTGTGCCGAAAACAACATAGAGTTAATGATACTGGACCGCCCCAACCCTAACGGCTTTTATGTTGATGGCCCGGTATTGGACACTGCCTTCCGGTCATTCGTAGGTATGCACCCCATCCCGGTGGTACACGGCATGACCATTGCCGAGTATGCACAAATGATCAATGGTGAAGGCTGGTTAAAAAAGCGGGTAAAATGCAAGCTCAAGATCATTAAAGTGTCCAATTATAGCCATAACATGGCTTACACTTTACCGGTCAACCCATCGCCTAATTTAAACTCGGCACAGTCTATTTTACTTTATCCTGGCTTGTGCTTTTTTGAGGGAACAACTTTGAGCCTTGGCCGCGGCACGCAGTTCCCTTTCCAGGTGGTTGGTCACCCCGCACTGAAAGGTAAATACGAGTTTTCGTTTACCCCGGTGAGCATCCCCGGCATGAGCGATAATCCACCGCAAAAAAATACAGAATGCTTTGGTATCGATTTTCGTAAGTATGACACTAATTTATTGAGGAAGAGCAAGCAATTAAATTTAGAGTGGCTGCTTAGCTTTTATCAAAACTTTCCTGATAAATCGAAGTTTTTTAATGCCTACTTCACCAAACTTGCCGGCACCGATCAACTGCGCAAGCAAATTGAAGCAGGCTTGAAAGAAGATGAAATACGCCGAAGCTGGGAACCTGCCCTAAGCAAGTTTAAGCAAACGCGTGAAAAATATTTATTATACAAGTAGGGTTGTGAGTTGAATGTTGTGAGTTATAAGTCAATGTACTTTTGTAGCTCACAACTCACAACTCACAACTCACAACTCGAATCACTATGAAAATCATATTTATGGGTACGCCCGAGTTTGCCGTTGCTTCGTTAGAGGCTTTGTTAGAGGCAGGCTGCGAGGTAGTGGGCGTGGTAACCGCCCCCGATAAGCCGGCCGGCCGTGGACAAAAACTGACCGAATCGGCCGTGAAGCGCTACGCGGTTTCGCAAGATATTAAGGTACTGCAGCCCGAAAAACTGAAGAATACTGAATTTTTGGCCGAACTAAAAGCATTAAATGCCGACTTGCAGGTAGTAGTTGCTTTCCGTATGTTGCCCGAAGTGGTTTGGAACATGCCGCCCAAAGGTACCATTAACCTGCACGCCTCGTTGTTGCCACAATACCGTGGTGCCGCGCCTATTAACTGGGCCATTATTAACGGTGAGAAAGAAAGCGGTGTAACTACATTTTTCTTGAAACAGGAAATTGACACCGGCGATATTTTATTTGTTGAAAAGATAACGATAACCGACGACGTGACCGCAGGCGAATACCACGACCGGCTGATGAATAAAGGCGCGGGCTTACTGGTTAAAACGGTAAAAGCTATTGAAAGCGGCCGTTACACCGAGCAGCCGCAGGAGCAGCTCATTGAAGGGCAGGAACTCAAACATGCCCCCAAAATATTTAAAGACGATTGCCGCATTGACTGGAACCAGCCTACCAACGAGGTGTACAACCTCATCCGCGGACTAAGCCCTTATCCTGCCGCCTTTACCGAACTAAACGGGAAAACCTTCAAGATCTACAAGGTAACTAAGGAAATAACAGCACACCATACCGAGCCGGGCACTTACCTAACCGATAATAAGACCTATCTTAAATTTGCCTGCACCGATGGCTACATCAACGTAACAGATGCCCAGTTAGAAGGTAAGAAACGGATGGGTATTGAAGAGTTTTTGAGAGGTGTGAAGTTGTAAGTAGTTATTTCCATCGTGTCATTTCGAGTGCTAACAAGAAATCTTGTTCGTGATTATAGTTGTACACTTTGCATCTTGAACAGGATCTCTCACTATCGTTCGAGATGACATGAAGTTTTTAACAGAGAGTTGAGAGCTAAAACTTCAATACAATAGTGACACAGACCTGTCATTCTAAGCTTAGCGAAGCATTCGCCGCTTGGTTAAGTCTTCGACAAACTCGGGCTGACAAACGTTACACTGCGCAGTATAATACCTTACCAAATCTCCAGCACTTTATACCCTTTTCCATTCAAACTAAACTCATCCCCTGCCTTGCTGCCTTTCATCTTCAACCCAATGGGCGAACCCGGCGATATGGCGAAGTAGGGGTCGCCGTCTAAAGACAATGCCCCGGCGCTTATCGAAAGATAAAATTTACCATTGTTGGTTATCACCACGCTCCCGGCATCGGCAATGGATTGTTGTCCGCTGGTGCTGATCTGGTTTAACGCCACCATCAGCTTATTGGCTTCGTTAAGCTGGGTAAGGTTGCGGTTAGTTTCCTGTTGAGCCATTTCGCGGCCGGTTTCATATTTATCGCCCGCGCTGCTCTTGGTATCGTCGTTGCTTGATTGTTGCGCTTCGTTAATGGCTTGCTGGGCAGCGTTCATCCGCTCTTGCACATAGGCTATGCACAACTGGTGTAATTGCTTCTTTATTGAACTCATAGATATAATAAAGCCCTGCTTAAACAATGTTAAACAGGGCTTGCGGTAAAATTAGGTTAAATTAATTTAATTCTAACGCTACTATAGATTTTGCAGGGATGGTAACTAACAATTTGTTGCCATCGCGCTTAGCACTGTTGAAAGCTTTTGGTGCAACGGTCATTGGTTTGGCAAAGGTATTAACATCGGCCACATTGCCCGAAGTAAGAACACGGCCTGTTACCGCTTTCCATATAATATCCTTTAACTCGGTGGTCACGGTAATACTGCTTGATGCATCTAAGTTAACCAAAGTAATGTGCACTTTTCCGGCTTTATCTTGCGAGGCAGATACGTTTACTGCTGGTATTTTATTACCATCGTATTCGTAATCAGGTGTATTTAGCTTGAAAGGTAAATACTTAGCATCCTGATGCACCTTGTACATATCAAAAACATAATATGTAGGCGTTAACAGCATCTTCTCTTTATCAGTCAGGATCAAAGCCTGTAATACATTGATACATTGCGCCAGTTCAGCCATTTTTACACGGTCGCAGTGGTTGTTAAATATATTAAGGGTTGTACCGGCCACCAAAGCATCGCGTAAGCTGTTTTGCTGATATAAAAAACCCGGGTTGGTACCTGGTTCAACATCGGTCCAAACGCCCCACTCATCTACCACCAAAGCAACGCGCTTATTAGGATCGTACTTATCCATAATAGCCGAGTGCTTGGTTACCAGTTCTTCCATCACCAAACTATTCTTCAGCGTGTTGAAGTAATCTTTTTCGCCAAAGCCGGTTGCCGGGCCTTTCTTGCTCCAGTTGTTGGTAGGAAGCGTATAATAGTGTAATGATAGTCCCCACATATTGCGCGGACCTACGTTCTTCATCAGCACTTCTGTCCAGTTGTAATCGCCTGCGTTAGAGCCGCTGGCAATACGCTTTAGCTTAGCAGTTGGATAGTTACGGGCGTACGTAGCGTATCGGCGATATTCGCCTGCATAATACTCAGGTGTCATATTACCACCGCAACCCCAGCTTTCATTACCCACACCCCAAAACGAAACATTATAAGGTTTAGGGTGACCGTTAGCAGCACGCTCCTTGGTCAATGGGCTGGCACCGTCAAAGTTCAAATACTCTACCCACTTCGACATTTCCTCTACTGTGCCGCTGCCCACATTGGCTGATACGTAAGGTTCAGTTCCCAACAGGTCGCACAGCTCTAAAAATTCATGGGTACCAAAGCTATTGTCTTCTACCACGCCGCCCCAGTTGGTGTTGATCATTTTAGGGCGTTTGGCACTTGGGCCAACGCCGTCGCGCCAGTGGTACTCGTCGGCAAAGCAACCGCCCGGCCACCGCAGGTTAGGAATCTTGATCTTTTTCAGCGCGTTCACCACATCAAGGCGTATGCGGTTTTGCTTGGGCACGGGTAAAGTTTTATCTACCCAGAAACCACCATAAATACCCCGACCCAAATGTTCGGCAAACTGCCCGTAAATGTGGCGGCTAATGGTATCTTTCGAGTCGTTGCTCAGCGTAATGCTGGCCGTTTTTTGGGCATAGCTATTAAAGCTCATCCCGGCTAAAAGGACTAATAAATATTTTTTCACGGCTACAATTGGTTTAATTGTCAATATCACAATTATACGATATAGACATGATATTGCAATATCTTTTCACAAAATTTAATCGAGTGCAGAAACGAAAAAACTTCTGTCAGCTAGCTTTCCAAAGCGCTGTTCCCGCAATCTATTTAAATGAAGTTTTATGGAGTTTTTTGAAGTTTTAACAAAGAAACATGAATGAATATGTACTTATTAAAGCTACATTCCAAACAGATTTACTGCTTTAAAGTTGTTACTCTTACCATATGAAACAAACAAATTAACAGCCCTGGCATTTAAACCAAACTATGAGAATTAACGAAGATGAGGACGCCATTGCCTTTTATCAGGAGGCTCTTGACCACCTGAAAGACAGTGGAATTGAATTTATGCTGGGCGGTGCCTTTGCCATATTTCATTATAGCGGCATTTACCGCGACACTAAAGATATTGATATATACTGTAAATCAAGCGATTGCCCTAAAATTATGAAATATTTTAGCGACCGCGGCTACGAAACACAGTTTACCGATGCCCGCTGGCTGGCCAAAATATTTAAAGGAGAGTACTTTATAGACCTGATTTTTGACACTGTAAACAACATTTGTAAGGTAGACGATACTTGGTTTGAGCGCGCTGTAGATGCCAGCTTTTTCGACCGTAACCTGAAACTACTGGGACCGGAGGATCTGATCTGGAGTAAGATATATGTGCAAAACCGTGAGCGCTATGATGGTGCCGATATCAATCACCTGCTTATACAATATGGTGCCAATTTAGACTGGAAACATCTTTTATTTAGGTTAGACCAGCACTGGCAACTACTTTTATCACAGGTAGTTATATTTCAATTTGTATATCCGGCAGATTATCAGCAAATCATTCCACGTTGGTTGTATGATGAGTTATTGAGGAGAGCTGCCGAGCAATTTGATTTGCCATCGCCGGAGGTTAAAGTATGCCGCGGCCCCATGATAGACCAAACCCAATACAGCGTTGATATCAAAGATTGGAACTATAAATCGTACACCATTATAACTGTATAAGCGCTATGGAAGAGAAAAAAGTAACCCGTGTAGCAGCGGTAGGCGATATTCATGTTAAAGAAACCGATAAGGGTAAGTGGGTAGAGTATTTCAAAGAAGTTTCGGACCGTGCCGATGTACTGATTATTTGCGGCGACCTTACCGATACCGGCGATGAGGACGAGGCGCAAATATTAGCTAACGAACTGAGAGCTTGCTCTATTCCTGTAATTTGTGTACTTGGAAATCATGATTATGAAAAAGGCAGACACAAACTCATCAGACAAGCTATACAAAGTCACAACGTACATGTGCTTGATGGCGAAGCTATTGTAATTGGCGGTGTAGGTTTTGCGGGTGTTAAAGGATTTGGCGGCGGTTTTGACCGCTACCTGCTTACCATGTTTGGCGAAGATGCCAATAAAGCTTATGTGCAGGAAGCGGTTGATGAGGCATTACACTTGGAACGCGCCCTTAATAAGCTCGACGGCGAACATGAGGTGGACAAAAAGATAGCCATTTTGCATTACTCACCTATAAAAGCAACGGTTATAGGTGAGCCAGAGGAAATATTCCCATTCCTGGGTTCATCCCGCCTGGCAGAGCCGCTTATCCGGAATAATGTGATTGCCGCCTTTCATGGACATGCTCATGCCGGAACACTTGAAGGGCGCATAAATAATAGCAACATAAAAGTGTTTAACGTGGCTAAACCTGTTTTAATTAAGGCTGGTTACGACTTTCCGTTCTATATTTTAGAGGTATAAATTGTCGCGCGTACTTAGAGCTTTGCACATTATATTAAACCTTGGCGCATAATTTGCATCCTATATACCAGCAACACATACTTAGACAGAAACATACTCATGAAAAAGACCACATTGTTATTTGGATTAATATTTACCTTTTTTATAGGTGCAAGTAATATCTCTTACGCACAACAGAAAAAAGGAATGAGCTCACAAGCTAAAGGTGCCATTATTGGCGGTGGTGCTGGTGCATTAGCCGGTACCATAATTGGCCATAACGTTAAAGGAGCCTTAATTGGTGGTGCTATTGGAGCAGGCGGTGGTTACATTATTGGTAACGAAGCCCGCCGTAAAAAGGAGAAAGAAGAAAGAGCTTACTACAAAGCTCATCATACCCGTAAACAGTACTATAGAAAATATGGTACTTACAATTAATAGTTAGTTTAGTTATTCAAAGTGCTATTGTCCAACTGGATATAGCGCTTTTTCTTTTACATTAAACCTGGCCACTGCCGGGTTTATTAGGTTTATAAAATAATAATATGGATCCAATACGAATTATCAAAGCCCAGGCACTTATCAGGCCAAAGTTTGAGTTAAAAATGCCATACCTTTAAAAAGCCGGATGTCAAGGCTGAAATTTTGAACATTAAGGCCGAGATAATTTTCTTTGTGATGCTAATGTCTTAGTGCTCATATGAAACTAGGAATAGGAATTTCTGCCACATGAAAGGCGAAGAATTGAATTAATTGAAGTTTATTATGACATTGCCCACCAATTTTTAAAGGATTAAAACTTAACGACGCAAAAAATGTCATGGTATTGCAACATTGCTTTTTATTTCGTTAATTACGGATGATTTTGCGGAGAGGGATTATGTGTAGAAACCAATTTAAACATTACCGGCAAACCCGCCAGAAAATGTTGTTGCGCTAAAGGATGGTTAAAAGACTTTTACTGATATTAGGATTGACCGTTTACGCTTCAGGCATTGTGCTTGCACAAGACAGCGTCATGGTGTCAAGCTTCAGGCATTCTTCAGATAGTGTTGCGCAAAAAGACCTGATAGATATTTTCAAGTCTGTATTTAAACCCAAAACTAAGTCGGCCACGGTGGTAAGTGCAAATCCATCCAAAGTCTATTTCTCATTTTTGCCAACAGCCTCTACCCTGCCCGATGGTGGCGGCAAAATGTTTCTTACCTCCACAACGGCGGGCTTTTACCTCGGCGATAAGGAAACCACCAATTTATCGAGCGTAACCTTTACGCCATACTTCAATTTAAAAGGCCGGTTCGGATTACCTTTGCGGTCGAGCATTTGGTTTAACAATAACAATTGGTTTCTCTCGGGCGATACCCGTATGATGGTATATCCGCAGGATACCTGGGGTTTGGGTGGCAATCAGCCGGAAGAAAATCGCACCCGTGTAAATTATAAATATGTGCGGTTTTACCAGAGTCTGTTGCGCCGCATAAAACCTTATTTTTTTGCCGGAATTGGCTATGATCTCGATTACCATATGCGTATAAAAGCTGGTAACGATGATGTTGATCTGCAAGATAAATCCGGTTATATATTTGGAACGGATTACGGTCAGAATTCTTTTTCTTCGGGCATGACCTTTAACTTGCTGTACGATACCCGCAACAACTCTATCAATCCTTTACCAGGATGCTACGCTAATTTAGTTTACCGTTATAATTCACCTGTATTGGGCAGTAACCGCGTATGGCAATCTATATATGCCGATATGCGCAAGTACATATCATTAACTCCACACAATACCGTGCGCCAAAACACCCTGGCGCTGTGGACTTACTACTGGACCACCTTAGACCGCGGAACCCCCTACCTAAGCTTACCAAGTATAGGGTGGGATTTTTACAACCGTTCGGGCCGGGGCGTTGAGCAAAACCGTTACCGCGGGCAAAGCCTTTGGTATACCGAAGCGGAATACCGCCGAAGCATTACCCGTAATGGTTTGTTAGGATTCGTATTATTTGCCAACGTTACCACAGTTAACGAGCCCGACACGCGCCAATTCAATTACTTTCACCCCGCTGGCGGCGGCGGTTTACGAGTTAAAATGAATAAAAAATCGAATACGAATATTGCTATTGACTACGGGTTCAGCAAAGGTTACTCTTCTATCAGGTTAAATTTGGGTGAGGCATTTTAGCGTAACTTAAATTCACTTCAGAAGAACCATCTGACACGGTATCGGTAAGTAAATATTACCATTGTAAATGTAGTTTTCACGATCCATGTAGGTCGTAAGCTTCTACTGAGAAAAACGGCCGGTTGTCAGTATTGAAGTTCACAGCGTTTACCCTTAATAATCAAGGTAAGTTATCACTATTGCTTACACTTTCTGTATTTTCACGTATAGAGGTCTTAGAGTTTACAATAGGTATACTGATAGGCAAGTAGTTATTACGACGGTTTTCCAATCAAACTATGCTTATTACGTGCGGAAAGTAACATTAATGTTAGACAGCGGGTTTTAGCTCTTGTGTCCCTAACCTCTACTTGTGCAAATGCAAAATCATGATATATTTGCAATCGATTGCATTAATATCTAACCAATACCAATTATGAAGAAGCATTATGCCTTAACCGGGTTGCTGTGCGTGCTGTGCATTAGTTTAACAATGGCGCAAAAACCGACTTTAAATAAAGGCCTGAAAGATTACTACAAAAAGTATTTCTACATGGGTGTAGCTGTAGCCCCACGGCACCTGAGTGGTCCGCAGGCCGAACTCATACTTGAGCAATACAATAGCCTGACACCCGAAAACGCGATGAAGATGGGTCCTATCCATCCAAGGGAAGATCAATATTTTTGGCGCGACGCAGACTCAATAGTCAACTTTGCACAACATCATGGTTTACGTGTGCGCGGCCATAATTTGTGCTGGCATGAGCAAACGCCTGATTGGCTGTTTAAAGACAGTACTGGAAAACAGGTAACCAAAGAAGTGCTCCTAAAACGTTTGCACGATCACATTTTTACGGTGGTTAAGCGCTACCAGGGTAAAATATATGCGTGGGATGTAGTTAACGAAGCGATAGATGATGATCCTAAAAACTTTTTACGCAACTCTTTATGGTACCAGATATGCGGCGAAGACTTTATCGTCAAAGCATTTGAGTACGCCCACGAGGCAGATCCTAAAGCCATTCTTTTTTACAACGATTATAATACCGAACGCCCTGAAAAAATGGAGCGTGTGTACAAGCTTATGAAAAAACTGGTTGATGCCAAGGTACCTGTTAATGCAGTTGGTTTACAGGCACACTGGTCTTTAGAAGAACCCAGCGCTGCTGAGTTACGCAACACCATTCAAAAATTTGCCTCATTAGGGTTAAAGGTTCAAATTACCGAACTGGATATATCTATTTATCCATGGGAAAAAGAACGCCGCGCCCTGCGCCCCGGCGAAAAAGGTGAATACACTCCCGAACTGGAAAAAAGGCAAATAGCCAAGTATAAAGAAGTATTTGAGGTACTGCGTCAGTTTAAGGGAACAGTTACTGGGGTTACGTTTTGGAACATCTCCGATCAATATACCTGGTTAGACGAATATCCCGTACGCGGTCGTAAAAACTTCCCCTTGTTGTTCGATACCAACTTAAAGCCTAAAAATGCTTATTACGAGGTTATCAACTTTAAAAAGTAACATCATACCTTTCTATGAGAACTATTCATTCAACAATAATCTGTAAGGCTCTGTCAAAAAAGGTTCTGTTTCTCCTGGCAGCAATGTTCATTATCTACAGCAAACCTGCATTTGCTACGCAAGATTATAATTATATCAGCAGTAAAGCAAACGCCGGTTACTTTCCATTGGCTGTGGCAGGTAAAGCTGCGCCGTTGTGGGTAAGCAATACCGATTATGAAGGCGTAATAAGAGCTGCAAAAGACCTTCAAACCGACATAGGTGCTGTTTCGGCCGTTAAGCCTCAAATGCTTAATGGCACCTCCAGTGCTAAAACCATAGTTATTATTGGCACCATAGGTAAAAGCCCGGTTATAGATCAACTGATCAAAACTAAAAAACTTAATGTCGCAGGCATTACAGGTAAGTGGGAAACCTTTGTATTGCAAACTGTAAATAACCCTATGCCGGGTGTAGATAAAGCCCTGGTTATTGCCGGAAGCGATAAGCGCGGTACTATTTATGGCATTTACGACCTCTCTGCACAAATAGGCGTGTCGCCTTGGTACTGGTGGGCCGATGTTCCTGTAAAAAAGCAATCAGCACTGTATGTTGTTCCCGGCCGTTATACGCAAGGCGAACCGGCAGTTAAGTACCGTGGAATATTCATTAATGACGAAGCTCCTGCTTTTTCGGGTTGGACGAAAGAAAAATTTGGCGGCGTTAACAGTAAGATGTACGCCAAAATGTTTGAACTGATCTTGCGGATGAAAGGTAACTACCTTTGGCCGGCCATGTGGGGTAACGCCTTTAATGATGATGATCCGCTTAACCGTTCAACTGCCGATATGTATGGCATTGTGATGGGAACATCGCACCACGAGCCTATGGACCGTGCCCAGCAAGAGTGGAAACGCTACGGCAAAGGCGAGTGGGACTACAATAAGAACAGTGACGAACTACGCAATTTTTGGAAGAAAGGTATTGAGAACATGGGCAATGCCGAAACCATTGTTACCGTTGGTATGCGCGGCGATGGCGATATGGCCATGGAACAAGGCACCAATATTTCTCTGCTCGAAAAAATAGTTAAAGACCAGCGCCAGATCATTGCAGATGTGACTAAAAAGCCTGCCGAACAAACCCCGCAAATGTGGGCACTATATAAAGAGGTACAAGATTATTACGACAAGGGCATGACCGTGCCCGACGATGTTACTTTATTATTATGTGACGATAATTGGGGAAATATTCGCAAACTGCCCAAACTGGGAGAAAAACCACGTAAAGGCGGCTATGGGATCTACTACCATTATGATTATGTTGGTGGCCCGCGTAACTACAAATGGCTAAACACTAACCAAATAAGTAAAACCTGGGAACAAATGCACCTGGCTTATGAACATAATGCCCGACAGGTATGGATAGTTAATGTGGGCGATTTGAAGCCCATGGAATTTCCAATTGAGTTCTTTTTAGATTATGCCTGGAACCCTAACAAATGGCCGGCCAGCCGCTTAACCGAGTATACAAAGCTATGGGCACAAAAGCAGTTTGGCCCCCAATATGCCGATGGTATTGCGCATATTTTAAACACCTACACTAAATACAATGCACGCCGCAAACCGGAATTATTAGATGCCAATACTTACAGTTTAACCAATTACCAGGAATTTGAAAAGGTAGTAACAGATTATAACGCATTGCTTAAACAAGCCGAAGAAATTAATAACACCATCCCGGCAAATCAAAAGGATGCTTACTATCAGCTGGTATTGCACCCGGTACAGGCCTGTGCCAATTTAAATGAGATGTATTACAATGCGGCCTTAAATAAATGGTATGCTAAGCAGGGTCGGGCTGCAACTAATGATAAAGCAGAACGGGTAAAAGCATTGTTTGCCAAAGATGCCGAGATCAGCAAATATTATAACACACAGTTAGCTGGCGGCAAGTGGAACCACATGATGGATCAAACCCACATTGGCTACACCTACTGGCAACAACCACCGGTAGATAAAATTCCCGATGTTCAAGCCATAACTATCCCCTCTGCTGCGGCGATGGGTGTAAGTATTGAAGGCAGTACCGATTGGTGGCCGCAAGCAACAGCCAAAGCGGCTTTGCCTGAGTTCAACACTTTCCAAAAAGATGCGCATTATATAGAGGTGTTTAACCGCGGAAAAGAATCATTTAAATATTCAGTAAATAGTCCGGCCTGGCTAACCATCACCCCTTCTACCGGTAGTATTTCACAGCAGCAGCAGTTAACGGTAAGCGTAAACTGGACCAAGGCACCGGCAGGTAAGCAAACTGTACCTGTGGTGATCACAGGTTCGGACGGAAGCAAGGTTAGTATAGATGTTGTGGTTAATAACAACCCGTTAGATAATAAAGTAAATGGTTTTGTTCAGGCTAACGGATACATTTCTATGGAGGCAGAACATTACACTAAGGCCATTGGCTCTGCGAACGTAAAATGGATCACTGTGCCCAACTATGGTAAAACTCAGTCTGGCGTTACAACTTTTCCTGCAACGGCAGGTATGCAAACACCCGGCGGTAACAGTCCGCATTTACAATACCAGGTAAATACTGTCGACACCGGTTTGGTAGAAGTAAATGCTTACCTCTCTCCCACCATTGATTTTACCGGAAATAAGGGCCTGCAATATGCGGTATCTATTGATGATGAGAAACCACAAGTGTTCTACGTAAACGCCGAAGCTAACCCCGGGCTGTGGAACAGGTCCGTTGCCAACAGCATCAACATCCAATCCTCAAAGCACCAATTAAGCAAAGCCGGTGTGCATACCGTTAAATTTTGGATGATAAGCCCCGGCATCGTCTTACAAAAATTAGTGCTTGACTTTAATAAGAGCGTAAAACCAAGTTATTTAGGTCCGCCGGAGAGTTTTCAGGCCAAGTAGATTAAACTATAAATAATTCAAAAATATGAGCCATGTGAACTATATTATTCACATGGCTTTTCCATTATATATCAAGTGGATAACTACCTTCACAATCGATTGCAAATATATTTAGGTTAGCTCTAAAATTTATTGCATTTTTACGGCATCGAAGAAAATTTGCCAAATCAACCAAATAAGTGTTATATTGACATTTAAATACTATACAAGCACATTATGAAATTTTTCATTGACACCGCAAACCTGTCACAAATCCGCGAAGCCCATGATATGGGTATTTTAGACGGCGTAACCACTAACCCATCGCTCATGGCCAAAGAAGGTATTACCGGCCACGATAACGTAATTGCACATTACAAAGCCATTTGCGAAATTACCGATGGTGATGTTAGCGCCGAAGTTATTGCAACCACTTATGACGAAATGGTTACCGAAGGTTTAGCCCTGGCCAAACTGCATGAGCGTATTGTGGTAAAAGTACCCATGATCAAAGACGGTGTTAAAGCCATTAAATATTTTACCCAGCAAGGTATAAAAACCAACTGTACGCTGGTATTTTCTGCCGGTCAGGCTTTATTAGCAGCCAAAGCAGGTGCTACTTACGTATCTCCGTTCATTGGCCGTTTAGATGATGTATCTACCGATGGTTTACAGTTGATCGAAGATATCCGTTTAATTTACGATAACTATGGCTACGAAACTCAGATCTTGGCAGCATCAGTTCGTCATGCTATGCACATTATTAACTGTGCAAAATTAGGTTCTGATGTAATTACCGGTCCGTTATCGGCCATTACTGCTTTATTAAAGCACCCGTTAACTGATAATGGTTTAGCCCAGTTTCTGGCCGATCATGCCAAAGCTGCTGAGGCAGGTGCCGCGCAGGTGAAATAATTTTGAGAGCGGGGTATTGAAGTGCGGAGAGCGGAGTTAAGGAGGGTGTATCTTGATCCCTTTGTCCCTCGCTCTCCGCACCTTAAAACCCGCTTCTTTCAACTAATAACTCTTAACAAACAACCTAATAATTATAATGACACGAGATATTGCTGAACTTCAGCGTATTGCCTCACAGGTACGCCGTGATGTGGTGCGCATGGTGCATGGCTGCCAAAGCGGCCACCCGGGCGGCTCACTGGGCTGTACCGATTATTTAGTAGCCCTTTACTTTGCTATTATGAAACACGATCCATCCTTCAACATGGATGGAGAGGGCGAAGACCTTTTCTTTTTATCTAACGGACACATTTCGCCGGTATTTTACTCGGTGCTGTCACGTTCGGGTTATTTCGATAAAGCCGAAATGGCCACTTTCCGTAAGTTAAATACGCGCTTACAGGGTCACCCTACCACGCACGAAGGTTTACCGGGTGTGCGTATTGCTTCAGGTTCTTTGGGCCAAGGCTTATCGGTTGCCATTGGTGCCGCTTTAAGTAAAAAATTAAACGGCGACGACCGTTTGGTATTTACCCTGCATGGCGATGGCGAATTACAGGAAGGCCAGATTTGGGAAGCAGCGATGTTTGCTCCGCATAATAAGGTTGACCATTTGATTTCTTGCGTGGATGTGAACGGCCAGCAAATTGACGGACCTACCAAAGTGGTTCTATCTTTAGGTGACCTTAATGCCAAGTTTACCGCCTTTGGTTGGGAAGTTATGGAAATGAAAGGTAACGACATGGCCGCTGTGGTAGAAGGCTTACACAAAGCCATTAGCCTGAGCGGTAAAGGTAAACCGGTAATGATACTGATGCAAACCGAAATGGGTGCTGGTGTTGACTTTATGATGGGCAGCCACAAATGGCATGGCGTTGCCCCTAACGATGCACAGTTAGAGCAGGCTTTAAACCAATTAGAAGAAGCACTGGGAGACTACTAACCCCCTCCAACTCCCCCAACGGGGGAGAGATAAAAGCCATTGATATTAACAATTTACTCACCCTTAAATAGATAAAAGTCCTCTCCTTTGGAGAGGATTTAGGAGAGGTCATGACCAAGTATACATATACAGAAAAAAAAGATACCCGTTCGGGCTTTGGTGCAGGTTTGCTGGAAGCCGGTAAGCGTAACCCAAAGGTAGTGGCCTTGTGTGCCGACCTGGTGGGTTCGTTAAAAATGCAGGATTTCATTAACGAATTTCCTGAACGTTTTGTGCAGGTAGGTATTGCCGAAGCTAATATGATTGGTATTGCTGCAGGTTTAACCATTGGTGGTCATGTGCCGTTCACAGGTACATTTGCCAACTTTTCCACAGGCCGCGTTTACGATCAAATTCGCCAGTCGGTAGCTTACTCAGATAAAAACGTAAAAATTTGTGCATCTCACGCTGGTTTAACCTTAGGCGAAGATGGTGCAACTCACCAAATACTGGAAGATTTGGGCATGATGAAAATGCTGCCCGGAATGACAGTGATCAATCCTTGCGATTACAACCAAACCAAGGCTGCGACTCTGGCTATTGCCGAACACCACGGACCGGTTTACCTGCGTTTTGGAAGGCCTGTAGTGCCTATCTTCACCCCTGCCGATCAGGTTTTTGAAATTGGTAAAGCCTGGATGGTAAGCGAAGGCACCGATGTAACCATCATAGCCACCGGTCACCTGGTATGGGAAGCCATACAAGCAGGCGAACAATTAGAAGCTATGGGTATATCTGCCGAGATCATTAACATCCATACCATTAAACCATTGGATGAAGAAGCAATTCTGAAATCGGTAGCCAAAACGGGTTGCGTGGTTACGGCCGAAGAACATAACCGTTTAGGCGGATTAGGCGATTCTGTTGCACAGGTATTGATCAAGAACAAACCTGCGCCGCAAGAGTACGTGGCTGTAGATGATTCTTTCGGCGAATCGGGTACACCTGAGCAATTGATGGAAAAATACAGACTGAATGCCCCTGCTATTGTTGAGGCAGCTCAAAAAGTTATACAGCGCAGAGGTTAAATAACACATTAACCAATGAGTAAAAAAGCGATCATATTGATCGCTTTTTTTGTTGTATATTATATTTATACAAAAAAATTACAATCGATTGCATTATTAAATTAATTAACATATATTGCCATACCTAATATAACCTATTAATTTCCATTGATTTAAGTTTTTTAGCAAAAATCGCGATTACGAATAGATTGACTCCATCATACAAACAATCAATTTAACTAAAAATCAATTATGAAAACAAAAATCTTAACTATTAGTACTTTGATGCTGATGCTTGTGTGCGTAACATTTGTAAAAGCAGCTTATGCAGGATATTTTTCAAAATACCTTGAATCATATAACCGCAGCAGTAATTTAAATGATAACAATGTGTTTTGGGTTGAGCCTACTAATGGCTACATCAGTTTTTCTGCTACGGTAACCTGTACCAGTAATCCGAGTGATTACAGTTCGGCTGAGGTAGTAATGTGGGGAGACATTTCTGGCTACGATGCACATGTTCATGTACCAGAAAACGGCGCTTATTATCAAACCACTTCTAATACTATTTACCCTTCATCAGCGCAAGGTGGCTGGCTTGAAGCAAGTTTGTATGCAAACGGTTACGGCTCAACAGCCTATTCGCAAGTAAGCTGGTAGTATTTTAATATTGATGGGGTCAATCTTATTAACTGCCAGTATGCAGGCAAATTGGTAACCTGATACTCAAATAAATTCTATAGCTAAAAATTCACAGGAATGCTTAGCTATATGATATACCATAATATATTCTAAAGAACTATTAAATAAATCATTCAAGCAATCGATTGCATTAACAACTATTTAGGAGTAGACTGGTAGCGTGTTTATAACTCATTCGTTCCAATTTACTTATTAGTAAAGTCACAACAAACCTGAAATACCGACTCCACTATATTATTAAATCAATTTTAACTTAAAAATTATTACGAAAACAAAAATTTCACTTATTAGTACTCTATTTTTAGCACTTACATGTATTACTTTGTCGCAAGTTACATTTGCAGGTAATGCTTCGAAGAGGGTTACATCGAGTGGTGTAAACGATAACGTATACGATGGGCTTTCAGCATATGTAGAGCCCGTAAATGGATACATATCCTACTACACTAATTTAAGCTGCAGCAATGATCAGATTAGTTCTGCAGAAATTATATTGTGGGGAGATTTTCCCGGCTATCAGGCAGATGCTTATGTTCCGGATAACGGAAATACTTCTAAATCTACATCAGGTACAGTTTACCCTTCAAGTACGCAAGGTGGTTGGATTGAAGCTACATTTTTTCTTAAAGGTTATGCAAGCGCAGATTTAAACGTAAACTGGTAATAAACATCCATGTGGAGTCGGTCTTTATTACAAATAATTTTTATAATTAATATGATCTTGTAATTTATACTTTTTTTTCAAACTCATAATTACTTGTTCTTTTCTCAACCTTAGCCTTTCATTCCTAATTTGTTGTGTAAACAGAGGTTCAAGCTCTTTTTGCAATTTTAAACGCTGCCCCGATTCACTTTCTTTTATAGCCACTGCATAACCGTTATCTACCGGTATAGGCCTTGATACCTGTCCAATTCTAAGGCTGTACAATGCATTCTTAATTGTATCAGCAATAGCGGTATTAACAGTTATAGTGGTATGCTTATCTGCAAATTTTGCAGTAACAGGTGGTATTGATGGGGTAGTGTTTCTCCTGCTAAATGCAACTAATGCATTAAATGCATCTTTCCTGTTAGTATAATAATATAATGATGCCACTAATTTAACAGGCACAATATATTTTTCCTTTTCCTTATTATATAAGGTTTTGAACTCATTTGGTGTTATAATAGTATCATATTTAAGTTCAGCTTTCTCATAACGGTTACTAATCAATGAATTAGTATAGTTTCTTTTATTCAAAGTAAATTCGGGCTTTTTAGTGATTCCAAGTTTCTCGGCTTCCTGGTAGTCGTAATCATCTATAACCATGCCTTCAAGGTAATAACGTATTGTTTCGGCATTTTCAATTGGATATTTGGCTGGCAACATATTGTAATAATCCATGAATTGTGCAACCGTAACATTTCTTTTATCGCCGTTGAATTGATAGCTTATCAATATATCATTCAACATAGTTTTAAACTCGTCTTTGTTAAAATGGTGTACATCCTTATAATGCTTTAAATCATTAGCAAGCTTATATAAAATAATCCCATTAATCTTTTGCTCAGAGGACTTCATCACTTCCTCATTGTGTTGCATAAGTATCTTCTGCTCTTCTTCTAATTTAATTTTTTGTGCTTTTTGCTTGTCCTGAATTGTGAAATTATCATTACCTAACTTTGAAACCAGTTCCTGATACAACAGGCCTTTAGGCTGTGAGATCATGAGCCTGGTCATACTTTGAGTCCGTTCAACTACAAATTTATCTTTGTCGTACCCCTTAGCATAGGCATCGGCTAACAGGTATTGCTTATCAATAAATTCACTGATCCAGCTTTTGGTAGCAATGCTATCAGGAGTTATGCGGTGTTGTTGCCTATACATAGATTGAAAAATCTTATAATTTTTTTCAAACTCATATCGGGTCACTTCATGATTGCCGATTTTTAAAACTACCTCTTTAAAAACAGGATCTATCTCTACAACATTATTTTGTGTTGAACTTTTACACTCAATAAGACTTACACAGGCCATAATGGCAATCCCAACAAGTAAATTTGAATGTTTCATATTTATGCCTGCAAAGCAACCAAGTTACAATTCCGTTAATGTACGTTTAATTCCCATCTCCAATCCTCTTAGCTCGGCCAAACCTTTCATGCGGCCAATAACCGAATAACCCGGATAGGTGTTATAGTTAAAATCATCCAATATTTTATGGCCATGGTCAGGTCGCATAGGTATAGTAACATTTGCACTGCCGTTTGCATGGCGTTTTTTCTGTTCTAAAATGATGTTTTTCATCACCGCATACATATCAGTACTGCCTGTTAGGTGGTCGGCCTCATAAAAACTACCATCTGCCTCACGCTTTACGTTACGCAAGTGCAGGAAATGAAAATGTTCGCCTAAACGCTCAACAATGCCAGGCAAATCATTGGCAGGGTTAGCCCCCAGCGAACCGGTACAAAACGTTAGTCCGTTACTGGGCGAAGGGCAAGCGTTCACCACATCAACCAGATCTTGCTCGGTGGAAACAACGCGCGGCAGTCCTAGAATGGAAAACGGTGGATCGTCGGGATGCACACACATCTTTATACCCAGCTTCTCTGCATCGGGGATAATGGCTTTTAAAAAATAAGCCATATTTTGTTTTAGCACGGCCGAATCTATATGCTCATATTTTTTCAGATGAACCTTAAATTCATCAATAGTAAATACATCATCGGTACCGGGCAAGCCGGCCATAATGATATTGGTGAGCTGTGTAATTTCTTCGGTGCTCAGGCTATCCAGATATGCCTTTGCCTTTTGCTGCTGATCGGCGCTAAACTCCTGATAGGCTTCTGGGCGTTGCAATATGTACAGATCAAAAGCAGCGAGAGCGGGAGCATCATAACGCAAGGCCGAAGCACCGTTAGGCAAGCGATAATCGAGATTGGTACGTGTCCAGTCGAGCACGGGCATAAAATTATAGCATACCACGCTCAATCCGGCTTGCGATAGATTTTTAAGCGTACGAATGTACTTTTCAATATAGCTATCACGCTTTGGTCCGGCTATGCGAATACTCTCATGGATGTTCACACTTTCCACTACCGACCATTGCAGGCCTGCGGCTTCAATTATAGCTTTGCGCACATGTATCTCCTCCAGGCTCCACTCCTCGCCTGCGGGAATATGATGAAGGGCATTCACAACACCGGTGGCGCCGGTTTGGGAGACAGCGTGAAGTGTTACCGGGTCTGACGGGCCAAACCAGCGGAATGTTTGTTCTAAATCAGGAATCATCATATAAGACGTATTTACTAAAAGTAGACTACTTGATTTTATTGATGCTTAGAAAGTAAACATCATTACTCCGCATAGGTAACATTTTTTCCATTAATCCGGAAGACGTTACTGTAACTACGGTTGATGCTGCCGGGCTACCATTGGTCTTTTGTTTTATTTCGGCCACTTGCTGCCTATTCAATTGCGAAGGCGAGCGCATATTTAAATAAACGGCATAAGCGTCGTTAACACGGTAGCCGGTTTGATAAACATCAATTTTGTACTTTCCGGCTGTTAAGCCTTTAAGTTTTAAGGCAACTGCGGGTTTTGCCTTAGCCGGAATATCGCGTTTATAAAACACCTGGTTGTTTACCGAATCTTTGGGCTGATCTAAGGTGTAATCCCAAAATAAAGCCTGGATATTTCCATTTTTATCGGCACAAATAATAGAACTCGAATCGCTGTTTGCCAATTCTTTACTGCCAAGTTTATTGAGATATTGAAAAGCATAATATGCTGGCTTTTTAATGTCCTGATAATTCATCAATCCAAACCCGCCATGAAAAGGTGTCATACGCGGACCTGCTTCTTCAAAAATATCGGTAAAGGTCCAGTATGATAAAGAGTTGACTACGTTACCCGCCCGCTTGATAGTATTAAGAATATAGGCAGCTTCGTGGTAGCTGTCATGTATAGGATCGCTCGGCGTGTATGACGAACTCCATTCGGTATAGTGCAATTCAAGTTTAGGCATTTTTGATGTAGCAATTTGCTGCCTCGATTTGGCCATATCATCCGGTACTATGTTTTTATTTGCATTTAAAACGGTTCCGGCAGTGCCGGTTGCATCTAAAAATCCTTGTTTTACACCATAATCGTGTGTACTGATGAAATCGATAGGCGTTTTGGTTTCCAAGCAAAAGTTGATGGTTTCGGGTATCCAGGCATTACCGGCAGTGGCTGGTCCGCCAACACGGTATGTTGGCGATACCTCTTTAATGGTTTTAGCAGTTTCCTTATACAGTTTGAAATAGTCGCTTTGATCTCCAGAAAAAAACAGGTTTTTCAAATTTGGCTCGTTCCAAACCTCAAAATACCATTTGGCTACTTCAACTTTACCGTAGCGCTCGCCCCAGTGCTCTACTAAGTGTTTGATAAGGTTATTCCATTTTGCGTAATCTTTTGGCGGGGTAATATTGCCTTTCCACCAAAAAATGGTTTGTTTACCGCTTGCCAGCGCATCGGGCATGAAGCCCAACTCTACAAAAGGCTTTACATCGATACTCAGCAAATAATCGAATAACTCATCAATATACTGCCAGTTATAAATAGAGTTTCCCGCTTTATCTTCTTTATAAACCCCCATATCATCAGACAATAAGCCATGAAATCTCAGGTATCTGAAACCGCAATCGCGCTTAGCCTGGCGCAGCTGCCGTTGCCAGTCGGCCCGTAAGCCCTCATTGGCACGGCCTGCACCTACACAAAAATTATAACTGCGATTGAGTTCGCCCTTAACATTTTTAAGATCGGCAGTAATAATACGATTAGCCTGTGCTTGTATGGTTTGCGACTGCACGTTTAACGTAAAACACAACGCAGTAGCTGCAAGTGTGATTATATTTTTCAACATAAATTAGCTGGTATTTAGGTATCTTTATTGAATGGATTGTTTTATTCGACAGCCCGAAAATTTTTTAAATCTGCGAACAAATTTCCATATTTACAATCGATTGCAAGAGTAATTTATATATTTGTTTTCGCAACCAATTGTTAAACGGTCCTACATCAACACTGTGCATCAACGGCTTTTTTCTGTTCAGCACCACCATGGTATGTTGATATTCAGCATATTACACGCATAACCCAACGTATAATTAAAAAATTATAACTTTAGGCTTGTAAATACTCATACCAACACGATGGATCCGGAAAAAGAAATAACCATATACGATATAGCCAAAAAGTTAAATATCTCAGCAGCAACGGTGAGCCGTGGCTTAATGGATCATCCTTCGGTTAATATTAATACTAAGCAGAAGGTAGTGGAAGCAGCCCAGGAAATGGGTTACCGATCTAATCATTTGGCCAGTAACCTGCGCAAAAAGAAGAGTAACATTATTGGCATTATAGTGGGTAACCTCAATAGTAGCTTTATGTCTAACGTAATAGCTGGTGTCGAAAAGGTGTTGAGCGAAGCCGGTTATAACCTTATTATAAGCCAGTCGCTGGATAGTGTCGCCAAGGAAGTTAATATAGCGCAGGCCATGTACAATAACCGGGTAGATGGTTTAATGGTTTCTTTGGCCTACGAAACAGAGAATGCCGACCATTTTGAAAGCTTTGTTAAACGCGGCATCCCGCTGGTTTATTTTGACAGGGTTTGGCCCCATCCTAAATGCCCGGGTATTGAAATTGACAACGTAAAAGCATCATACCACATAACTGATCACCTGATTAAGCAAGGCTGTAAACGCATAGCCCATATTACAGCCTTCAGGCTCAGTAGCGTAGCTGCCGACAGGTATAAAGGTTACGAGCAAGCTTTGATTGACAACAACCTGCGTGTAGAAGAAGATCTGATACTGCGTACACAGCTTACCTTAAAAGCAGGTATAGAAGCAGCTCATACCATTTTAGCTATGGCCAAACGCCCCGATGGCGTATTTGTAACTAACGATGCCTGCGCGGTAAGTTGCATGCAGGAGTTAAAGCGCCACGGCATACGCATACCCGATGATATAGCTTTTGCCGGTTTTAACAACGATACCGAAGCAAGCATTATTGAGCCAAACCTTACCACCGTGAACTACAAAGGTTACGACATGGGCGAGGTGGCTGCCAAAATATTAATAAACCGGTTAAATAACAGCGAAAACGTTTCGCCTGCTGATAATAAATTGATACAGAAATCCGAACTCGTTATCAGAGATTCGTCTTTAAAGAAAAAATAAAATATGAATAAGCCAACTGCCTGTATTATACTGTTCCTGTCAATGCTTACATCTTCTTTTGTTAAAGCAGAAGACGGGTACCGTTTATGGCTGCGTTATGATAAGGTACAAAATAGCACATTGTATAACAATTACCGGCAATCGGTTAAACAAATGCAATTCAATGGTTCTTCTCCTACCCTTTTAGCCGCCAAAAGAGAACTGACCAATGCCTTACAGCAGATGCTAAATCTGCAACCGGCCTTGGTAAACAGCGTGACATCTAACGGAACACTCATTGTTGGAACGCCTAAAACATCTGCTAACGTAGCCAAATTCAGTAACGATATTGCAGCAGCAGGCGATGAAGGCTATTTTATAAAAAGCGCTAATATCAACGGTAAAAGCTGCCTGATGATAGGCGCCAATACCGATAAAGGAATATTATACGGTGTTTTCAACTTCCTTAAACTTTTACAAACAGGTCAATCTTTGCAATCGGTTGCGATCAATGAAAGCCCGAAGATTAAAATGCGGGTGTTGAACCACTGGGACAATTTGGACCGTACGGTTGAACGAGGTTATGCAGGCTCATCCATTTGGAAATGGCACAAACTGCCCGGATATATTGACCCACGTTATATTGATTACGCACGTGCTAATGCTTCTATTGGTATTAATGGTGCCGTAGTTAACAATGTGAATGCCAGCGCCATATCGCTTACCAAGGATTATTTGATTAAAGCCTCTGCCTTGGCTAATGTATTTCGCACCTATGGTATAAAGATCTATTTAACGGCACGGTTTAGTGCCCCTATTGAAATTGGCGGCCTAAAAACGGCCGACCCGTTAGATGCAGGCGTAAGGCAATGGTGGAAAGATAAAGCCGATGAGATCTATAAATATATCCCAGATTTTGGTGGCTTCATTGTGAAGGCAAACTCCGAAGGTCAGCCGGGACCACAGACTTATAACCGCAACCATGTGGACGGTGCCAATATGCTGGCCGACGCATTAAAACCACATAACGGCATTGTGATGTGGCGTGCTTTCGTATACGATGATAAGGTGCCCGATGACAGAGCGAAACAAGCCTACAACGAATTTAAGCCTTTGGATGGTCAGTTTAGTGACAATGTGATTGTGCAGGTAAAGAATGGCGCCATCGATTTCCAGCCGCGCGAGCCATTTCACCCGCTTTTTGGAGCCATGCGCAAAACGCCGCTAATGATGGAGTTCCAGATTACGCAGGAGTATTTGGGCTTTTCTACGCACTTGGTGTACTTGGCGCCTATGTTTAAAGAAACCTTAGAATCAGATACTTATGCCAAAGGAAAAGGCTCTACGGTTGCTAAAGATATTGAGGGACAGTTAGACAAGCAAACACTTAGCGGTATGGCCGGTGTGGCTAATATAGGCTCGGATGTGAACTGGACCGGTCACCCTTTTGCGCAGGCTAACTGGTATGCTTTTGGGCGCCTGGCCTGGAACCCCGCACAAAGCTCGGAGGCTATTGCGGATGACTGGCTTCGCATGACCTTTACCCAGGATAATAGCTTTATTAAGCCGGTTAAAGCATTGATGCTCAGCTCACGTGAGACCACGGTTGATTACATGACACCACTTGGTTTACACCACATTATGGGTACCGGTGCACACTACGGTCCCGGCCCTTGGGTAGGCAACTTGGCCCGACCTGACTGGAATCCAACTTATTACCACAAAGCCGATTCGGCAGGGGTTGGTTTCGACCGTACTTCTACCGGTAGTAACGCTGTAGCTCAGTACTTTCCACCGGTTCGTGATGAGTTTGAGCACATTGAAACCACACCCGAAAAGTACTTGCTTTGGTTCCATCATGTAAGCTGGAAACATACCATGCCATCGGGCAAAACGCTGTGGCAGGAAATGGTTGATCATTACTACCGCGGCGTAGACTCGGTTCGTAACATGCAGAAAACGTGGAGTTTAATGCAAGGCAAAATAGATGATGCCCGTTACAATGAAGTAAAACAACTACTGGCCATACAAGAACAGGAAGCTGTTTGGTGGCGCAATGCCTGTGTTTTGTACTTCCAAAGCTTTTCTAAAATGCCTATACCGGCAAGCTACGAAAAGCCCGACCACGATTTAAACTACTACCGTAACCAAAAATTATACTTCTTACCGGGCACTAACGGCGTTCAATAAAATGCATATTCTCATCTGAAAATTACATAAAACTTCAAAAAACTTCATTTTTCCTCATATGCATAAAAGTGGTTCCCGGAACGTACAAAAGTACTTCGGGAACCACTTTTAAACCTCTCGAAAATTTAAATCCAATTTTCCTGATTTAACTAATAGGAAATTTTAATTGTTATTTTTGCCGCACATGACAGAGGTTAAGAACAGGTCGCCCCGCGATCTTCGTATTGGGTGTGCCATTTTCTTTTTTATATCCGGTTTTGGTTATTCCTCCTGGGCATCACGCATCCCATCAATACAACAGCAGCTGCATTTGAACGAAGCTCAACTGGGTACGCTCCTGTTTGCACTGCCTATCGGTTTAATGCTAACCATGCCCGTTACCGGCCGTTTGTTAAGTCACTACACCAGCCGCAGTATTATGCTGTTTGGTGCCTTGCTGTTTAACATCGTTCTGTTCTTTTTGGGGCTGGCTACCGTAGCCTGGCAGTTCGCTATTATTCTGTTCGCTTTTGGGTCGGCACGTAATTTGCTCAACCTGTCGGTCAATGCCCAGTCGGTTGGGGTGCAGTCGTTGTATACCAAATCGGTCATCACTACTTTTCATGGTATCTGGAGCCTGGCCGGTTTTGCCGGGGCTGCCGTGGGTTACTTGATGGTGAAGCTGGGCATCGGCCTAATCTATCACCTGGGCAGCATTAGCATTTTACTGTGCGCCGTATCACTATACTTTTATTCGTATACTTTCTATCAAAAGCCTCAACCTACCGAGCGTAAGCCGTTCCTGATTTTGCCCGATAAGCACATGCTTAAATTTGCCATTATCTCATTCGCCTGCATGGCTTGTGAGAATACCATGTACGATTGGAGCGCTATCTATTTTGAAAAAGCGGTACACGCCAGCGCCTCCACGGCAACTGCAGGCTTTGTGGTTTACATGATAGCCATGACAACGGGCCGCTTCGTGGGCGACAAATTGGTACTGCGCACCGGCATCAAAACATTATTGAGATTTAGCGGCTGGTTCATCCTATCAGGATTATTGTTAGCGGTACTTCTACCCTACCCGCTTACCGCTGGGTTAGGTTTTATTTTGGTAGGCTTAGGTGTGTCGTGCGTGGTGCCGCTGGTGTTTAGCATTGCAGGTAAATCGGCTACGTTGAGCAGCGGAGCGGCCATTGCGTCAATTTCTACCATCGGTTACTTCGGCTTTTTACTGGTACCACCATTTGTGGGCTACATTGCTCAGGCTGCGAGCATCAGGTGGTCGTTTGGGGTAATTGCCATGCTTGGCGGATTAATTGTATGGATGGTGAGTAAGATTAAAGAGTAGCCCCTCCCAACCCTCCCCGGGAGGGAGGGCTTTATAGAACAGGCTTATAATACTGTTCTTAAATTTTATCACAAAAAAAAGGCGGCTACCTTTGCAGGGTGCCGCCTCTGTATCTTAATAATGCTACTATCCTTCCATGTGCAGCCATTCTTTTTTGGCTAACAACTCCTCTTTGGTTTCACGAATATTTTCGTCGTCTACACAGCAATCAACCGGGCAAACGGCAGCGCATTGCGGCTCATCATGAAAACCTACACACTCGGTACACTTATCCGGAACGATATAGTAAATATCATCAGAAATGGCAGCCTGTGTTTCTTCAGCGTTCAAAGTGTTGCCATCACCAAAATCAATAATACCACGCAGTTCCGTACCATCCGAAAAACGCCAGGCAGCACCTGCATCATAAATAGCGTTGTTTGGGCATTCGGGCTCACATGCTCCGCAGTTAATACATTCGTCTGTGATTATAATTGCCATATATCTGTATCTCTATTGTCTTATATTCTATTTAACTTTGCCTTCCGGTAAAAGGCTTGCAAATATAACAAAAAAATCGTTTGCGGGTTTCCACTTCCTTACTGTATATATGTCAAATTTAAGTAAATCATATTTAGTCCAAATATTAGCTGAGTTAGGCCGCCAATTGCTTCACCCCGACCAAACGCTCGAGCAAATTATAGCATCGGAAAGCAACTACAATGCATGGTTTACACCAGAGAGCGTACAACAAGCGGTTACCGCCGCAGGCAACTCACTTACTAAAGAGAGCCTTGAGCAATGGCTTAACGCTTACAACTTTACTCCGCACCAACCTAAAAAGGTAGGCCTTATTTTAGCAGGCAACATTCCGTTGGTGGGTTTTCATGATGTATTATGCGTACTGGTAAGCGGCAATATTGCCTTGATCAAAGCATCATCGCAAGATGCACGTTTAATAAAATACGTCCTACAACTTTTAGCAACCATCGAACCTAAAATTGCCGACCAATACCAGTTTATTGAGCGCCTGGAAGGCTTCGACGCGGTAATAGCCACCGGCAGTAACAATACCTCAAGGTACTTTGACTATTATTTTGGCAAGGTGCCCAACATCATCCGCAAAAACCGCAACAGCATAGCCCTGCTTACAGGCAACGAAACTACCGAACAGCTGCACCTGCTGGGTAAAGATGTATTTGATTACTATGGCCTTGGCTGCCGCAATGTATCTAAAGTGTTAGTGCCTAAAGACTACAACTTCATCCCGTTTTTTGAGGCCATAGAAAGTTATCACCCTATTGGCAACCATCACAAATATCATAACAACTACGATTACAACAAAGCCATTTACCTGGTAAACCGCGATAAGCACCTCGATAACGGCTTTTTGTTGGTTAAAGAAGATGAGCGCCTAACCTCGCCTTTGGCCGTATTATTTTACGAAGAGTACGATGATTTAGCGGCTGCACAAGCCTGGCTCGAACAGCATAGCCAAAACATTCAGTGTGTGGTGAGCGTTGCAAACGTGCATATAAACAACCAGGTGGTTGATTTTGGGCAGAGCCAGCAGCCTGCCCTGTGGGACTATGCCGACGGAATTGATACGCTTCAATTCTTGTCTAATCTTTAATTTTACTTATTTTTGAAGGGCATGTATGTTATCAAAGTTAAAGGCGTTGCCAAAATACCCGATTACGTGCAATTGCGCGATGAGCAGTTTACCCTGCTGGCCTACTTCAGGGTAGACAGGCCCGATAAATCGCTGGATAAGGTGGGCCTGGCCCACAAGAGCGAATACATTATGAGCCTTATCAAAGACCTCCCCTTCGGACAAATTTTAAAACTTGAACTGTAATACCCATGATAGGTAACTCCATTATAAAACTGCAAGGCGTTGATATTTTTCAGCAAAAACACCTGGTACTGTCTGATGTAAATTTGCACATCGATAAAGGCGATTTTGTTTGGCTTATAGGCCAAACAGGTTCAGGCAAAAGCAGTTTATTGAAAGTTATTTATGGTGACCTGAGCATTAACACCGGCCAGGGCCATGCCGGCGGATACGATCTCAACAAGCTGGCTAATAAAGATATTCCATATTTACGCCGCAAGCTGGGCATCGTTTTCCAGGATTTTCAATTGTTGACCGACCGTACCATTGAGCAAAATCTGCTTTTTGTTATGAAAGCTACCGGCTGGAAAGACAAGAAGCTTATTGCCGAACGCATACGCGATGTATTAGAAAAAGTGGGTTTACGCTCCAAGATAAAGAAAATGCCGCACGAGCTATCGGGCGGTGAGCAGCAACGCGTGGTTATTGCCCGTGCCCTGCTTAACGACCCTGAAATTATCCTGGCCGATGAGCCTACCGGTAACCTTGACCCCGATACTTCCGAAGAAATCGTGATGTTGCTGAAACAGATCAGCCTTTCGGGCACGGCCGTTTTAGTGGCCACGCACGATTATCATATCATCCGTACGTTCCCATCGCGCATCATCAAATGCGAATCGGGCAAGGTGTTAGAAGATGTGCAGATAGGATAGTATTTTTAGTTCATGGTTTATTGATGTTAGTTCATAGCAGCGTTAGTTCTCAGCTATGAACCATGAACTAAAAACCATGAACTAACTGACAACTGACAACTTTTTCAGAGCAACTGACAACTCACTCAAGACAATTCTACCTATTTATTTAACCTCATACTGACAGCCTGACCGCTTTGCGGCCATGGCAAGGTACTTGATTTGCAGTATTATCATGAACTTTAAAGACATGTTTAACAAGAATAAAAAGCAGGAAACACCTACAACAGAAGATATAAAAGACGTGAATACGGAAAATACTACACCCGAAGAGCAGGCCGAAAATCCTTTGGCAGATGAATTAAATGTAAGCGCCGAAGAGGTTGAAGTTAACCTTCCATCGGCCGAGGAAAAGCTGAAAGAAGATTTAGCTTTGGCTAACGACAAATACTTACGCCTTTATGCCGAGTTTGATAATTACAAACGCCGCACTACCAAAGAGCGTGTAGATTTACTGCAAACTGCTGGTAAAGAGGTTATCGTATCGATGTTGACCGTGCTGGACGATTTTGAACGTGCCGCTAAAGCCATGGAAAACTCTACCGACATTAACGCTGTAAAAGAAGGTGTAGCTTTGGTACAATCTAAGTTGAAAAACATTTTAGGCCAAAAAGGCCTCAAAGAAATGGAAACTAAAGGTACCCCGTTTGATGCCGACATTCACGAGGCTATTACCAGCATACCCGCACCAAGCGATAACCTGAAAGGCAAAGTGGTTGACGAACTGGAAAAAGGCTACTACCTGAATGATAAGGTGGTGCGCTTTGCCAAAGTAGTTGTTGGAAATTAAGATTAGTTATTAAGTTGATTAAGTTATTAAGTTGTTAGGTTAAGATCAGGCTGAACAAAGCACTATCAATAACTCAATAACCTAATAACTAATAACCATAAAAAAATGGCAAAAAGAGATTATTACGATATATTAGGTGTAGCACGCGGGGCCAGCGAAGATGAAATTAAGAAGGCTTACCGCAAGATGGCTATTAAATATCACCCGGATAAAAACCCGGGCGATGCAGCAGCCGAAGAGAGTTTTAAAGAAGCAGCCGAAGCTTACGAAGTATTAAGCAAGGCCGATAAACGTCAGCGTTATGACCAATTTGGTCATGCGGCCAATGCTTCATCGCCTAATGGTGGTGGCGGTTATGGTGGCCAGGGTATGAATATGGACGACATATTCAGCCAGTTTGGTGATATTTTTGGCGGTGGCGGCGGTAGTCCGTTCGAAGGTTTCTTTGGCGGTGGCGGCGGTGGCCGTCAGCAAGGTGGCCGCAGGGTTGCCCGCGGCAGCAACCTGCGCATTAAGGTTCGCTTAACGTTAGAAGAAATTGCCAACGGCGTTGAAAAGAAAATTAAGGTAAACAAGCAGGTACTTTGCAATACCTGCGATGGTACAGGCGCTAAAGATAAATCATCGTTCAGCACCTGTAAAACCTGCGGTGGCTCGGGTGCAGTGCGCCGGGTGACCAATACCATTTTAGGCCAGATGCAAACTACCAGCACCTGCCCTACCTGTAACGGCGAGGGCAGTACCATTACTGCCAAATGTAATGTTTGCCATGGCGATGGTATAGTGCGTGGCGAAGAAACCATCAGCATTAACATACCAGCCGGGGTAAGCGAAGGCATGCAGCTAAGCATGGGCGGCAAAGGTAACGCAGCCCCACGTGGTGGTGTTCCGGGAGATCTGATCATTTTGATCGAAGAAATCCCTCATGAAACACTGAAACGCGATGGCAACAACGTAATTTACGATATGCACATTAACTTTGTAGATGCCGCTTTAGGTACCAGCGTTGAAGTGCCTACCATTGATGGCAAAGCCAAGATCAAGATTGAGCCTGGCACCCAGGGTGGTAAAATACTACGACTGAAAGGCAAAGGTGTACCCGAGGTAAACTCTTACCACCGCGGCGACCAGTTGGTACACATTAACATATGGACGCCAAAAGCCCTGAGCCGCGAAGAACGCGACATGCTGGAGAAACTGCAAAACTCACCCAACTTTAAACCAAGCCCGGGTAAGAACGAAAAAAGTTTCTTTGAACGTATGAAAGAATACTTTGAATAAGTATAAATTAGATTATAGAATGAAAAGCCTTAATTAAAAATTAAGGCTTTTTTTATGCGTATTAATTTATGTAAACTTGTTTGATATGAACAACCGAAATACCTTAACCACCTTAGTGCTCATCTTGAGTTGCATTCGCGTTTTATCTTTTCTTATTTCTTATATTGGGCTAAAGGTGCTTGGAAACAATTCCATCAATGAATTTCTTAACGCTGTTTATTACACCGGCGCTGTTATGAATATTGCCATCACGCTGTTTTTTGCCCACGCCTTGAGTTTAATTAAGGAAAACATTTGGCGTTCGATGGCCTTTATTTTTTCAGCATTCATGATTGCTGTATTTTTAATGGCCGGTTTTTCCAGGGTATCCGATCCAAACATATTTAAAGCCTTGGGGGCAGTTAATCTATTAATGTTGATCTTTTTTATAGTCCAGTCATTCCTCATCAAAAATCAATATTTCAAAAATGCATTCAGAATTTACAGCATAACTATCCTTTTGATGGTTATTTTAAATTCTGCTATTCCGTATATTCTTTACAAAATGGCACTGCCCATGTCATCAATTCGTTCCATTGCATTAGTGAATATTATACCTGCCATAGTTGAATGTTACCTTGTTTACCTGTTCCAACAATACTTTAATTCGCCTTCGCAGTATTTAGATAATGATTTAAGCGGCGATCTGTAACATTTCGTTAAAAGCGTTCTCTAAAAATAAATTTCATCATCTAAAGCAACCTTATCTGTTTACATATGCTTAGTATACGCAATATTGTGAAACAATACGCCGGCCATACGGCGTTAAGCGATGTGAGTTTGGAAGTTAGCGGCGGGCAAATATTCGGTCTTTTAGGGCCAAATGGTGCCGGTAAAACTTCACTCATCCGTATCATTAATCAAATTACAGCACCCGATTCGGGCGAGATCTATTTCGACGGACAAAAGCTCAACCAATCGCACATTGAGCGTATTGGCTATATGCCCGAAGAGCGCGGTTTGTACAAAAAGATGGCTATTGGCGAGCAAATTGTTTACCTGGCCCGCCTTAAGGGACTAAGCCATGCCGAGGCCACCAAGCGCATTAAATACTGGTTCGAAAAACTACAGATACAGGATTGGTGGGATAAAAAGGTAGAAGAACTATCTAAAGGTATGCAGCAAAAAGCACAGTTTGTGGCCACCGTTTTGCACGAACCCGATCTGATCATTTTGGATGAACCTTTCAGCGGATTTGACCCGGTTAACGCCGAAGTTATCAAGGATGAGATCCTGGAACTGAACCGCAAAGGTGCCACCATTTTGTTTTCTACCCACCGTATGGAATCTGTGGAGGAACTGTGTAACTCCATTGCCCTCATTCATAAATCGCACAAGATACTGGATGGCCGGGTGAAAGATATTCGTAACTCTTATCGCAGCAATACCTTCATGATAGCGTATACCGGCAACAAGCTACAGCTGAACGGCACAGAACCCTTCACCGAGATCAGCGACGCCGTTACCGAAGAAGGCCACAGCATTCGTCTTCAATTGAAAAACGGTTCATCGGTGAACGAGGTGTTGCAGTACTTGCTGCCGCAGGTAAGCATTACCCACCTGCAGGAGGTAATACCCAGTGTGAACGAAATTTTTATTCAAAACGTTAACAAAATAGGCTAAACCATGAACAAAGTTTTACTCATTATACAAAGAGAATACCTGTCGAGGGTGCGCAAAAAGGCTTTTTTGGTTACTGTTTTCCTGGTACCGGTTCTATTGCTGGCCATGTATGCCGTAATGTACCTCATCTATAAAAACAGCAGCGAGTTAAATACCGTTCGCACGGTTAAGGTGATAGACGAAAGCGGTGTTTTTGCGGGCAAGTTGAAAGACGGTAAAAGCATCAAATTTGAAAAAGTAAATGCACCATTGGCATCAGCCAAAAAAGACCTCAAAAAGCACGAAGACGATATCGTATTGTTTATTCCGAAAACTTATGGCCAGCCCAAGGCAGTACAGGTGCTCTCTGAAAAGAAGCCCAACATGTCGGTTTCTAACGCCATAGAACGCCAGCTGAATGATATTGCCACCAATAATAACATGGTAGCCCAGGGCATTAATGCGGAACAATTGAGTAACATCCGCAGTGATATTTCTATCAGTGCTAAAGAACTGACCGATAGCGGTGATGAAAAGGAATCGAACATTGGTGCGCTTTACGTTATTGGTGTAGCCTGCGCTATTATGATCTACCTGTCGCTGTTTATTTATGGTGCGCAGGTAATGCGCGGTGTTATTGAGGAAAAAACCAATCGTATTATCGAGGTCATTGTATCGTCTGTTAAACCGTTTCAGTTGATGCTGGGCAAAATTATTGGCGTAGCATTGGTAAGCTTGACGCAGTTCATTCTGTGGATTCTGCTTTCGTTAGCGGTGAGCTTTATTGCCAACAAGTACTTTGCGGCACCACAAAGCCCGATGCTGGGCTTTTTAGAAGGGTTAAAGAACGTACCTTTCGGCTTTATCATCAGCTGCTTTCTGTTCTACTTCCTGACGGGTTTCCTGCTTTACAGTGCCTTGTTTGCAGCGGTAGGCTCGGCGGTGGATAGCGAATCAGAAACACAGCAGTTTATGTTCCCTATTACCATGCCTTTGCTGTTCACTTATTTGATTTCGGTAAGTTTCCTGGCGCAGAATCCTGATAGCAGCCTGGCATTTTGGCTATCTGTGGTGCCATTTACGGCACCGGTAGCCATGATGGTACGCTTACCCTTCGATCCGCCAACGTGGCAACTTATATTGTCTATGTGTATGATGGTGATTGGGTTTTTATTTACTACCTGGGTAGCATCGCGTATTTACCGTGTGGGTATATTAATGTACGGCAAAAAAGCCAGCTACAGCGAACTGGTGAAGTGGTTCTTCTATAAAGAGTAACAGTCCCCACTTCCCCTTAAAAGGGGAACCTGAAATTGCATATAAAATTTAAGCCCTCCCGCAAAGAGGGCTTAAAACATTTTAAGAGCTTTGGTGTCATTAACCGATATGTCTTTAAAGAATAATCATACTTCCCTTTCAGAGGATACGGGCGCTCGCGTTGCGGTTATGGACCTTGGTACAAATACCTTCCACTTACTTATTGCCGAACCCGACGCCGAAAACTTTTTTAAAGAATTACAGCACGAATACGTAGGTGTCAAATTGGGCGAAGGCGGCATTAACGAAGGCACCATTAAACCTGATGCCTACCAACGAGGCTTGGATACTTTGATATCGTTCCAGGGCATTATTGAGCAGCACAAGGTTAGCAAGGTAAAAGCTATAGCCACCTCAGCACTGCGCAGTGCATCTAACGGGCAACAGTTTATAGATGAGGTTAAACAATATACCGGCATCCATATAGAAACCATCAGCGGAGATACCGAAGCAGGATACATTTACCAGGGTGTTAGAGCATCGGGCTGTCTGGGCACAGAAACCAGCCTGATTATGGATATCGGCGGCGGCAGTGTAGAATTTATACTGACCAATAACCATGAAATATTTTACAAGCAAAGCTTCGAAATTGGCGCAGCCAGGCTAATGGCTAAATTTCACCAAACCGATCCTATCGCACCTCACGAAGTTACATCGCTTAACAAATACCTCGACAAGCAACTGGACCCGCTTTATTCAGCCTTAACCAATCACAGCATTAGCAACTTAATAGGCTCCTCGGGTGCGTTTGAAACTTTTGCCGAACTTATTGAACTGGGAAAAAACAAGACTTTCGATTTAAAGGAAAATAAGACTTATTACTTTAAGGAAGAAGAGTTGCTTAAGCATACCAATCAAATTATACATGCCAATCATGACGAACGGGCAGCTACAAAGGGAATTATTCCTGTCAGGGTGGATATGATCGTGGTGGCTTCGCTCCTGACGCAGTACGTTATGCAGAAATTGGAGGTAAGCAACGTTGTAATGTCGGCGTACTCGCTTAAAGAGGGCGTACTGGCGGAGTTATTTTGCATTTAATCCTGACTTGCCGTTCAGGAGTAATAACGAGAGAACCTGTTTACCTATGATTCTCGACACTTTGCATTTTGAACAAGATCTCTCACTTACGTTCGAGATGACGGTATTTATTAAATATTAGAGTTACTTGCTTAAACGCAGCAACTGCTGGTAAACCTTTTCGGTTGGCAAGCCTACCACATTAGTATACGAGCCCTCTATGCGCTTGATGGCGGTGATGCCTACCCATTCCTGGATGCCGTAAGCTCCGGCTTTATCGTAGGGTTTATATTGCGTTACGTAATTGGTAATTTCCTCATCGTTCAATGTACGGAAAAACACTTCAGATACATCATGAAAAAGATTGTACTCGCCTTTGTAAACAATACAAACGCCGGTAATTACCTTATGTACCCTGCCCGACAGGCGCTTTAACATCGCTATAGCGTGTGCTTCGTCATCCGGCTTACCCAAGATCAAACCGTCTATACAAACAATGGTATCGGCGGTGAGTACGGCTTCGTCGGTCACGGTACCGTCGTAGGCTTTCGCTTTCTTTTCGGCAATGTAAACGGCTACTTCTTCAGGACTTAAATGGTCGGGGTAAGACTCGTCTACTTCCTTCAGTACTATCCTGAAATCTATATCCATTTGCCGCAACAGCTCCTGCCGGCGCGGTGATTTAGAAGCAAGAATGATTTTGGGAAGATTTGGGTTCATGGTTTATTGTTTGTAGTTCATGGAATTAATACATCACATAGCTAACAGGAGACATGAACTATGAACTAACAACTATGAACTAACACCTACATAGCTGCAGTTCCCATGAACTCTGAACCATCAACTATTAGCGAGAGCCTACCAGCTGTAAGCTTCGGCACCCATCCATTTGCCTTGAATTTTGAGCGCTTTTTCAATTACATCGCGGGCACAGCCTTTGCCGCCACCCAGTGGTGATATATATTCGCAAAGTTCTTTAATTTCTTCGGCAGCATCGGCGGGGCAAACCGGCATACCTACCTGGCGCATTACTTCCAGGTCGGGTATATCATCGCCCATGTACATCACATTCATAGGGCTAATACCACGCTCATTAAGGTAAACCTTAAAGGTTTCAGTTTTAACACCCGATCCTAAAAATACATCTTTAATGCCGAGGCTGTTTAAACGGTGCATGGCAATTTTAGAACGACTGCCCGATATGGCGCACACGTTATACCCGCATTTAACAGCCAGCTGCAGGGCATACCCGTCTTTAATGTTGAACGCGCGGGTTTGTTCCCCGGCATCGTTCACATAAACCGATCCGTCTGTTAGCACACCATCCACGTCAAAAATGAACGTGGTGATGTCTTTAAATTTTGTAAGCAAAGTTTTTTGTAATTATTTAATCAAATCAAACAATTTTAAGGAATTAATTCAATTAATCCTACTAAAAATTATTGATTATCACGCCATTCGTATACCCAGGCCGATTGGATCTGCTCCAGGTGACCTTCGTTAACTTCCTCGCGCTTACCGGAAAAATGCGGGATAGTTAAAACCCAGTCGGTCAGATCGGTAAAACGGATGCGGTATATTTTCGATTCATTAAAATCATCACCAAACTTTTCATAAAGTCCCATAGCAATGTCTTCGTAATCGTTCCAGTGTATCGGTAGCGCAAATTTATCGTCGTTCATGTTGTTGTTAGTTGTCTGTGTTCGGTTTTCTTTTGTCTGCTATTTCACTTTCAGTGTCTGCTGATTCCGGCAACTGAAAACCGGCAACAGACAACTGAATTAGTGTCCCATAAACTGCGACTGGTCGGGTATAATAACCTCAATGTCGCCATCGATGATCACACACTGGCAGCCCAGGCGCGAGGTAATACGCGGATTGATAGCGCGGTCAATAAAATCTTCTTCCTTGTCTGATATTTCCTGGATGTTATCCATGCCTTTGGTTACGTATACATGGCAGGTACTGCAACCGCAAACACCACCGCAATTGTGCTGCAGATCAATACCGTTTTCGAGGCATACATCCAGTACCGATTCGCCTTCGGCAATCGCTAATTCAACCGGCGCATGGTCCGCTTCTTCGAAGGTTATTTTAACTTTAAAAATGTCCATTTTGGCAAAAGTAACAAAATTACTCAACGCTATGTTTACCATCATCCATTTTGATGATAGCCTGACTTAACAGGGTGTAAATATTTTGCATTAACTCGTTGTTATGTAGCAACTGCAAATGGGCCTCCATTGTTTTATGATCGTGCCTTATGGCAGGCCCGGTTTGCATACCGGAGGGCAATTGTTGCTCTACCTTATGTGCAGTTTCTATAATGAGCGGCCTCAATAAGTTAAAATCGAGCCCGTGACCGGCTAACAACTGCTGTGAGGCATGATACAGGTAGTTTGGAAAGTTGCAGGCAAACACAGCAGCTAAATGCAATATTTTACGTTGGTCAGAATTTACGTACTGCACATTATTACTGATGGTTTGAGCCAGTTGCCGTAACATTATCGACAGATCTTCGTAAGCACCTTCAATACACATGGGCACCTGCCTAAAATCTACCTCGCGGGTTTTGCTAAAGGTTTGCAGCGGATAAAACACGCCTGCGTGTTCCGTATATTTTAATAAAACCTTTAAGGCTGTGGCACCCGAGGTATGCGCAATGGGCTTTTGATGCACTGCCAATGCAGCAGCAACTTCGTCAATGGCATCATCTTTTACGCTGATAATGAATAAGTCGGTATCAGCGTGAATATCCTTTAAATTAATAATGGGCTCGGCTTTAATATGGTAAGCCAGCAAGGCAGCGTTATGAGCATTGGGGCTGTATACCTGCACAATGTGGTGACCAGCATTTTTAAGGGCAGCACCTAAGTGAGTGGCCACATTGCCCGAGCCTATGAGGGTTATACGCATATTGTCTTTGTTGGTAAAAACAAACAGCCTGCATATGTTTCTATATGCAGGCTGTTTAATTATGTGATTATTATTATACCACTTTCAATTCCTTCGATCTCCTGAATATCGACATTACAAAACCTATCACCATAATGATAGTACCTGCCCAAAAGAAGTTGATGTAAGGGAAGTTGATAGCACGCATTACAATGTAAGCCTTAGAGCGCTCGGGCTGCTGATATAGGGTGATCTCAAATTTATTTTCCTGCGGAATGATCTTGGAGAAACGCAGCTTTAAACCTGCATCATCTACCTTACGCGGAAAATCAAAACTGTTACCGCCCTTGATCATGAATACCGGTTCGGCAGTGTACTTAATATCGTGTGATACAATTTCGAGCACTGCACCAACGGCCACATCGTTACCTGTTAACGGTATATTTTGAAGCTTTGGTTGTTTGTTCAAACTACGCAGAATCACATATCCTTCGCGGTAACGAATGGTATCGCCCACGGCAACCTGGTAAGGCACAGGCGGTTCATAGTTCTTATCATCGTTAGCTTCGTGCTCGTGGCTGTCGCCTGTTGTACCTGCTGTCATGTTCTCCTCTTCCTTGATAGGCGCAGCGGTAATGTGCGTATACAGATCGTGCAACAGGTAATGCTTGGTATCGGGCGATGAAACCAGTCCGAATTTGGCATTAGCCTGCGAGTTTGGCTTTAAAATAAAGTGCTCGGTAACCTTGCCTGCAGCATCGTACCTTTTATAATCTACCTTAAAGTAATGGTTAGGCGCTACTAACGAGTCGCCAATGTAGGTTACTTTATAATCGCCCATTTGTACAGGCTGATTCTTGTAAAGCATGATGTTTTCACGGGCATCACCAGCTTTCTCAAAACCTTTAACCTGTATAACACCTGTTTCGTTTTGTGATACCACTTTACTGGTACCGGCGGCAATTAAGGCGCCCACTAATAGCAATGCGAACCCTATGTGAGCCACAGCCGATCCGGCGAGTTTGATCTTACCTTTTAATGCTTCTGATAGTATTTTAGAATTAGCGAGCACGCCGTAAACCGCACCAAACATGGCCAGCATAAATACAAACTTAAGTTTGTACAAGCCGGTAATGTAAATAATAAGGCCAGTAACCAGGGCAGAAACCACCATATAAACCAGCGTGGTAATAAAGAAACGGGTAGTATCGGTTTTTTTGTATTTCAGAAACTGGGTGAAACCCATAAACAGCGTTACCACGAATGCAAAGCCGGCCTGAAAAATATTATATAAAGTAATGGGATTGGTAGGTGGCGCTATATGCGTTTTAAACATCGCATTCCAAACGGGTATAGAGGTTACTACCACTAACTGTAAGCAAGACAAACCTAAGAAAGCCGAACCTACGAACATCCAAAACTCGCGCGAATAAGTTTCTTCTTCTTTTTTATTGATAGGCAGTTCTTTCCAACGCCAAATGAGCAAGCCCACCATAATGGCAAAAAACACCAGCACATCAATAACCAAATGCCAAAACATGCCCAAATCGGTAAAGGCGTGTACCGAGGTTTCGCCCAAAATACCGCTACGGGTCATGAACGATGCATAAAGCACCAAAACGAAGCTTAACAGGGTTAGTAACGTAGCCGTAAAGTAAGAATGACCTGAGTTTTTATAAACGATCATGACGTGCACGGCAGCAATCAAAACTAACCATGGAATCACAGAAGCATTTTCCACCGGGTCCCAGTTCCAGAAACCGCCAAAGTTTAACGATTCATAGGCCCAGAACGAGCCCATGATAATACCTGTACCCAAGATCATTACGGCGAACAAAGCATACGGAATAGCCGCAGCTATCCACTCTTTATACCTGCGCTGCCATAAACCGGCCACCGCATAAGCAAAAGGAATAATCATCGAAGCAAAACCAAGGAATAACGTTGGCGGGTGAATAACCATCCAGTAGTTTTGAAGCAACGGGTTTAAGCCATTACCATCCTTGATAAACTCAAGATAGCCAGGCTGACTAAATATAGGAGCTTCTATAGCGTTACGCAACAAAATGAAAGGCGAACTACCCACGCGGGCGCCAAACACTTCTACGCCGATCAGCATCGAACTTAACAACACCTGTGAAAGGCTTACTACCGTCATCACCGGTTTTTCCCACGACTTAGCTTTCCAAATCAGGATGTTACCTAAAACGGCTTGCCAAAAAGTCCATAGCCAAAAGCTACCCTCCTGCCCTTCCCAATAACTGGAAATGATGTAGTATACCGGCAACGTGCGCGATGAATGCGCCCAGGCATAATGGTATTCAAAGAGGTGGTTATAAATAATGTAGAAAAGGCAGGAGCCAATAGCCACTACCGAAATTGTATTTACATAAAAACTTAAGCGCCCTAAGCGAAACCAGGATTGGTCTAACTTATCGGCTTGGGTAGTAGCGAAGTAATAGCTAATGGTTGAAAGTAAGGCCGTACCAAAGGAAAGTATAATAAAAAACTGTCCAAGGTGCCCCGGCATGAGGTGCTCCCCTTTAAAAACTGTATCCATTCAATTAAATATTGGCTTGCTTGGTTGTAGCAGTAGCCTCGGTGGTTTCTATCTTATCCTGCGTGTATTTTGACGGGCATTTCATCAGTATTTTTGAAGCATGAAATTCCTTGCCGCGCATTTGTCCGGTTAATACAATTTGCTCCGAACGCTCAAAATCCTGTGGTTTAGTACCTGTAAAAACCACTTTGCACTCTTCGCCTTTATTATCGAGCATGTAAAAAGAAAAGTAATTGGCATCTTTGGTAGGCTCGTAATATAATTGCTTGCCTTTGTTTAAATGACCAACAATGTGCAGCTCGTCCTGCGTTTTTTCGGCATCATGGAAAGAGCCATAAGTACTTGTGTTTGAGTAAGTGCTGATAATTACGGCTATAGCTATAGCAATAACAACAATACCTAATATTGAACTTTTTTTCATGAAGATATTACCTGCTGTAAATCAATTTACAAAAATACAAAACGTAAAGCTAATACGGTTTATTACAAGCGATATATCTTATTTAGAATTATTCTTGATTAAAAAGCAACACATTTCAAAAATCATTACTAACTTAATGCGGTTATTAGTTAAGTCATTTACTGCTTTGAAACATCCTCTCCTACGTTACATTATTTTGCTCCTGCTCGCGGTAATATCGTTACAAGCCAAGGCCAAAGGCCCCGATACCGTACGCACCGGCGTTTACATTACCAGTATTCATGATATTAATTTTAAGGACAAAGAGTATACCGTTGATCTTTGGCTATGGCTCAAGTACAAAAATAAAGACTTTGATTTTGTAAAGAACCTGGAAGTACCCCAGGCTAAAACGGTAGAAAAATCTTTTTCTACCATTGATAGTGCCAATGGTAAGATTTACCTGTTGATGAAGCTGCAATGTGTCATGAAAGAGACTTGGGCCATTAACAACTTCCCGTTTGATAAGCAACGATTGCGGTTTTCTATCGAGAATTCGCAGTTTGACTCGGATGCCATGGTATTCGTGGCCGATACCCTTGGCCAGCACTTCGACCCAAGGTTTACGCTGCGCGGATGGAATATTGACAGCCTCAATATCAGCACCGGCATTAAGAAATATGAAACGGCCTTCGGCGATGAAAGCGTAGCCAAACCGCATACCGAATACAGCAATTACAAAGTACGGATGGTGATAGGCCGCGATGCCATGGGCTTGTTCTGGAAGGTTTTTCTGGGTATGTATGTAGCCTTCCTCATTGCCTACATGTGCTTCTATATCCATGTAGACAGTATTGATTCGAGGTTTGGTTTGAGCGTGGGTGCCCTGTTTGCCGTAATAGGTAATAAATATATCATAGACTCTGCCCTGCCCGAATCAACCACCTTTACACTGGTAGATATGCTGCATGGCTTAACGCTGCTGTTTATCCTGACCGTTATTATATCTACCTCTTACACCCTGATGCTGATTAAACGCAACCAGGTAGAAAAGGCCATGAAAATAGACTTCATTTGTGCACAAGTGTTGCTATGCAGTTATGTATTATTGAACGCTTTCTTTATCTGGTCGGCTAATCAGGCGTAAATGCTACGCAAAGAGTTCAAAGCGTGAACTCTTTTTAACGCTTCGTGAACACCTTTTTTTGATTACTTTGAAACTAATTGATAGGTGGTAATAACTTTATAACCCAAGCAACCGGTTTTAATGTTTAACAAAACATAATTACTTGCCACTACAAAGGCCGGTGCACGCGCCGACAATTTTTTATCAAAACCATCGTATTTAATGATCACATAAGGGCCAGCATTTCGTCCGGTGGAAATAGACTTTTTAATGATAGGCACTTTTACAATTTCCGATTTCACATCACCAAGATTAGTATTTAGCGCAAAAAAAATACTGCTGGAGGCGGCGGCCAATAGAGTGATCGACCCTAAATTTAATCTCAGCCCTTTGGGTAAAAGCAACGAAAATATAGTACCACATAATGCACCGGCAATTATCGCTTTAGGCAGGCTTATCAAAGTTTTAGCATAAGCGTTATCGGTGTATACGACTAAGCAAAGAAGCGCTAAAACAAACGCACCACCTAAAAGCACCCTTTTCTTTTGCAGCTTCTTGATCCGCCTTTCGGCGCTTTTGCTTCTTGAAGCGATTTGGGCTATACGATCTTGCTGATTCAAACTAAAAAAAATAGCGGTATACTATTAGTTACCGCTATTTATGATATTTGTTTGAAGTTATTACTTACGGCCAGATACCTAAGTTTTGGTAACTCACGGCAATCTTATTAATAGCACCCACAAAGGCAGCAGTACGCAAGGTATCAATGCCTGGGTTGTTCTTGTAAGTTTCACGAATTTCGTGGTAAGAACGGATCATGGTATCTTCTAAGCCTGAGTTAACCAATTCTAATTCTGAAGCTCCTTTAATGATGGTAGAGCGTTGCAACGGCGATAGAGCTACTCCGGTAATACCTTCAACCATATTTACTAAATTGAGGTTAGAGTTTTCTTCAAAACGACGGTTCATACGGCCGAATGATACGTGCGAAAGGTTTTTCAACCACTCGAAGTAAGATACGGTTACACCACCGGCATTAGCATACATATCAGGGATGATGATACCACCGTTAGCATAAAATACAGCTTCAGCTTCAGGAGTAGTTGGTCCGTTAGCACCTTCGGCAATAATTTTAGCCTGAAGACGGCCTACGTTCTCAATAGTGATTTGATTCTCTAACGCAGCAGGAACTAATATATCGCATGGCTGCTCTAAACCTTCGCCCGAGGTAGTAAATTCTTTAGTGGCACCGGCATAACCTAAGATAGAACCTGTTGCTTTACGGTGTTGGAAAACAGCGTCGAAATCTAATCCGTCTTCGTTGTAAATAGCACCTTCAAATTCGCACAAACCAACAATGGTTGCACCAAATTCGGTCAGGAATTTTGCAGAATAGTAACCTACGTTACCCAAGCCCTGCACAATTACTTTTTTACCATTAAGGCCGGCGGTTAAGCCAATTTTTTGCATATCCTCGCCTACGTTAACACACTCGCGCACGGCAATAGCCACACCACGACCAGTAGCCTCGCGGCGACCTGCAATACCGTGCAAGGCAATGGGTTTACCGGTAACGCAGCCTAAGGCATCGCCCTGGCCGGGGTTCATGGTAGCATAGGTATCGGCAATCCAGCTCATTTCGCGCTCGCCCGATCCGTAATCCGGTGCCGGAACGTCGATGCTTGGGCCGATGAAGTTCTTTTTAATTAACTCTACCGTGTAACGGCGGGTAATATTTTCTAACTCCTGTACGGTATAGTTTTTAGGATTGATCTTAATACCACCCTTAGCACCACCGAAAGGTACGTTTACGATAGCACACTTGTAGGTCATTAAAGCAGCTAAGGCCATTACCTCATCTTCGTTCACCATTTCGCTGTAACGGATACCGCCTTTGGTAGGCGACTGGTGATGCGAGTGTTCTACACGCCAGGCATCAATAACCTCGAAACCGTTACCTTTACGTATAGGAAAACGGAAACGGTATACACTATTGCATGATTTAATTTGATCTAATAAACCGGCATCGTGCTTGGTAAATTGAGCTGCGTGATCAAAGTATGTACACACATCGTTAAAGAAGTGTGTTTCCTGATCTGCTATGATTATGTTATCCATAATTTATTGATTGAGTAAATAATTGGTACAGTAATTTGCTTATAAGCGTTTAAGTTGATGATACAATAGTATTAAACGAAAAAAGTTCTAATCGTTGTGTTTTTCAAGTTTGGTTAAGCGTCTGTCTATTGTAAATAAATAGATGGCAAGCCCTATAAACACAATGGCAATGGTGCCCACCACCACATATATTTTACCCGAACTACGCATGGTATCGGCCATTTCTACATCCTGTGCAAAGGCAGATACGTATCCTGTTAAAAATATAACCAGGCAAACCAGTTTCTTGATCATGGTATTAGAGGGAATTTTGTTTGTTTTCAATTAAACGGATTCTGTAGCGTAAGGTTGCAATCCATAAGGCAATTATCATCCAGCCAATAAACGCGGGGTACAATACGGCACGCATTTCATTAGTCATGTCGTATTTACCAAAAGCCGGGTTACCACCGTTACCGGGGTGTAACGAATCTGTTAACCGCGGCAGGATAAACAGCAACACGATCATTATAGGAAAAGCAAATATGTTGTAGATAGCCGAAATACGGGCACGCTTTTGCTCTTCATCAATGGCATTACGCAGTACGAGGTAAGCACAGTATAGCAGGAAGGCAATGGCAGCACTGTTTTGCTTAGGATCGTTGCTCCAGTATTCGCCCCATGCATAACGGGCCCAAAGCATACCGCTAACTAAACCTAATACATAAAATATAATGCCGGTATTAACACATTCAATGGCGATTAGGTCATGCTCTTCCTTACCACTGGCCAGATACCTGATGCTATAAAATACGGATACACCGAAAACCAGGAACATAGCCATCCACATAGGAACATGGAAGTATACGTTGCGGATAGTTTCATGCAGAATAGGAAGCGCCGGTACAGTAAACAGAAAGCCGGCAATAATGGTATAAACTACCAATAATACCCCTAAAATTTTCCACCAGGCCTGATATATAAACTTCATATGTATTTGAACGCGGCAAAGGTATAACAAATTACTTTTAAATACTATGCTTACATAGCTTTTGTAGCTACGGGCGCATAGCCGATTGCCTTAAATATGGCGGCGTATAATCAGCCGATGGAACGTAATCTACGGGTAACAGTTCGGCTATTTTGTTTTTAGACCAAGTGCCCTCGTACAACGTACTCTGTGCCGAAACTACTGCCCCGTTAGCGTCGAACAACACGTAAGGCTTATATAAGGTGATGATGCTGGTTTCCCAATTTTCCATATCAAGCGGGCGGTAAACATCTTTAAAGTCTTGAAGTTCGCGTTTTTTGGTGTAGGTAACATACAGATATTCGGGGAAGGCAAGTGCATACAGGCCGGGCCGGTCTGTTTTTTGTACTACCTGCTCAGGCCTAAGTGGCAAGCGGTACAACGTTTCGTCGTACTTAGACATGTTGTATTTGTCCAGCCAGTAATTCATCGAGTCACGGTTAACGCTTTGAAACTTGTCAAGCTTACGTTGAATCAACTCTTCATCGGGCCGGTGAAGATTAGGCTTTCGGGCCAGTATGCGCATTACAAAACCATCTTGGTCAAACTTACCGTTAGCCAGCGAGCGGTAAAAATGCAGGTTCGATCCGTAATAGATGTCCTGCCGACGCTCTTCCCATTTCTTCTTCTGGCTTGCGCTGCCCGGCATTTCCTCGTACAATATCCTTCCCTGCCAAGAAATAATATTGTTTAGTTTATCACTCTTAAAAGATTTAAGCAGGAAACGAATACGGTAGCCCAGCGCCTTATTTTCGATGTTCACAAAATCGTAAGAGTAGGCTTCGAGTGTTTTTTTAGACTTGCGGTAAATAAGTGTCAGTTCGTGCGGGTTGGTTATTTTGCATTGCCTGGCATAGGCCGATGTGCCGAAGAACTCAGTTAAAAACATGGCATAATTACGTTTCCAGTCGGCATTGGTCATCACCACTACATCGCGTAGCTGCATAACCTGCGTTTTAAGCGTTGCATTGATGGTAATAACTTGGCTGCCCACTAAGACCTGCTGGTTATAATCTTCAAATCCCACGGCGGTCATCACCAAATCGTACTGACCGGCTTTGACCCCGCGTAGCGTAAAGGTGCCATCTTCGGCCGTAACAGTACCATAAGTGGCGTTGCTTAAAAATACGCTGACTTTTGGTACGGGTAATTTAGAGTCGGCATTAATTACTTTACCGGTTATGGTACCAGTGGTTTGAGCACTTGCAACGCCGGCAAAAAAGAAGGTTAAAAGAAAAACCAGGTATATACGCATGCCAAAATACAGCCTTATTTAACGTGACTAATTATGCTGTGTAAATGTAATATAATTGCGTAATTATTGATGTAAAATAGCAATTACCAGCTATCTATTTAACACTTCTTAGCATAAGGCAGCAAACACGTTACTTGCTTAAATAAGGTTTTAATCGCGCCAAAGGAAAGGGAAAAGTATAAGCGATATAGCAATAACAATTACATTGATGGCGCCGAGCACCGCAAAATTACCATAGGTAAGGCTGCGTTCTACCCCATCCATAGCGCTCTTGCTTATTTTTACCAGCAACATAATTACAGGGATGATAACAGGAAAGCTTAAAATAGCCATTAATGTACCGTTGTTTCCGGCTTTGGCGGCAATGGCCGAAACCATGGTAAATACCGTAGAAAAGGTAATACTACCGGCCAATACCACCAAAAAGTACCACCAGCCATCGCCCACGGTATTATTGAAGAAAAGCATGTACACCACTAAGGCCAACACGCTCAGTAAGCTCATGAGCAAAGTGTTGTATATAGTTTTAGATAAAATGATGGCTTGCGGACTGGCTATGGTATAATAGTAGAGTAGCCGGCTGCGGTTTTCCTGCAAAAAGCTTTTGGCAATAGCGTTAACAGAAGCAAATAGGATAATGATCCAAAACAGCACGTTCCACACTACAGCATAACCCTGGCTCTTTTCAAAGCCCGGTGTGAGGTTAAATGCAATGTAACAGACAAATACAGTTGAAACGATATAGAGCAATACGCCATTAAATGCATATTTTGATCTCCACTCCAGCAATATTTCTTTCTTGAGCAGATAACCTGTTTGGCGCAAAAGTTCCATCAGCGCAAATATAGCGTAATTTTAAATAGTGCCTTTGGCAGAATGCCGGGGGAATGATAGTCTTGGGTTGTGAAAATTTAGTATATGAAGTACGGTTTTGTTAGCCCAATAACTTAGTCTTTACCGCTTCGGCATCCAAAAGCTTTTTCATTTTTTCATGAAGCTGATAGGGCTGAAAAGGTTTGGCCAATACATCATTCATCCCGGCCGAAAGGGCCTGCTGCTGCTCATGATCAAACGTGGCCGCCGATAGCGAAATAATGGGTATACTTCTTTTGGGCTCGGTAAAGTTTACGCGGATGTTTTTAGCAGCCTGGTAACCATTCATTTCGGGCATGTGGGTATCCATCAAAATGAGGTCGAAATCTTTCGCTATCAGTTTATCTATCACCTTTTGTCCGTTGTCAACAATCTCTACGTTCACGTTCCAGTCTTTAAGCATCTTAGAAAGCATGAACTGGTTTACAAGGTTATCTTCGGCAACCAATACGTTCACCTCATTAAAAGGCTCCAGCGCGCGCAGCGAACTACTGTCGTTATCGCGCACTGTTTTGGGCTTATCAGTTACTGTGTACCAGTTAGTGAAATTAAATACACTTCCACTGCCCACCTGGCTGCTAACGGTTAGTTCACCGCCTTTTAGTTCAATGAGTTTTTTAACAATGGTTAGTCCTAAACCGGTGCCACCGTATTTCACAATGGTATCTTGCTCGGCCTGCTCAAAAGAGTCAAATATCTTGGTAAGCCTGTCAGATGGAATGCCTATGCCACTATCAATTACACTGAACTTGAGTTTAACGTTATCGTTAAGTTTTTGTACTGCAGAGAGCTGCAACTTTACATAGCCACGATCTGTAAACTTAATGGCATTGCTCAGCAAGTTCATCAATATCTGATTCAAACGCAGGGCATCAAACATTATAGTTTCAGGTACATCGGGCGCTATTTCGAGCATCAGCTCAACATTCTTTTCATCGGCCTTATATTTAAGCAGGTCAATAACAGACTTTACAACGCCTTTAAGATCATTGGGCTTGCGAATGATACTAAACTTGCCTGCCTCTATTTTAGAAATATCAAGTACATCGTTAATAACCCCTAATAACGATTGTGATGAAACCTCCAACAAGTCGATCACGTTTTTCTGCTGATCATCGAGCGTACTTTTGCGTAGCATGCTGGTGAGGCCAATAATGCCGTTAACAGGTGTGCGCAGCTCGTGGCTCATATTAGCCAAGAAGTTTTCTTTAATTTTTCTGGAATGCTCTGCTGCTTCTTTTGATTTGATAAGCTCCTGCTGATAGCTTTTTTGAGGCGATACATCACTAATGTTCAGGAACAAAGTTTTGTTACTGTAAGTGGTACGGCACTCTGCCCAAATGGTGCGCTTATCGAAGGTTTCAAACTGGTATTCCGACACTGCATAACTTAAATTGTTGTTCACAATTTCAGATAACTTTTTGCGGAATAGGGGTTGGCTGTCATCAGCAGCCAAATCAATGATACTGCGTTGCAGCAACTCAATGGGCTGGTAACCAAATATTTTAAATACGGCAGGATTAATTGATTGTATACGAAAGGTTTGCGCATCTACCGTTGTAATAACATCGGCCGAGTTTTTTACCATGATAGCATAGTTCTGCAACTCTTCGTTCTTTGCCCTGATTTCTTTTTGTGTTTGTGCTAACTGAATGAAAGCATCAACCTTGGCCGAAGTTATATAAGGATCGAGCGGTTTATAAAGATAATCTACCGCTCCGGTGCCAAAGCCTTTTACGGCATATTTGGCTTCTTTAGATATGGCGGTAACAAAAATAACAAGTATGTCTTTGGTACGCGGATTTGCTTTAAGCATTTCTACCAATTCAAAGCCATCTATATCAGGCATCTGCACGTCAACCAAAGCTACACTGATGGTGTTTTCCCAGGCAATGCGTAAAGCTTCATTTGGCGATGTGGTTGATAAGATGTTAATATCGTCGCGTTTAAGCAGTGCTTCCAGCGCAACTATATTTTCCTCCCTATCATCTACAACTAATATATTAATAACACTCATATTTTACTCTATAAAGTTATGAAACAGAAAGCTAAATCTGCAATAACTGAAATATTTCTTCCGTATTTAATATGTAATCGGCTGCCTTTAAATTTATGGCGGCAGCAGGCATATCTGCCATTTCAGCTTCAGCCGGATTTTGAACTATGGTTAGCGAACCTTGCTTGCGCAGTTTAAGCAATCCGTTGGCTCCATCCTGGTTTGCGCCCGAGAGCAATATGGCCGTACAATTATTTTTAAATACTTCGGCTGCACTTTCAAAAGTTACATCAATTGATGGCTTTGAATACCACACCGCTTCTGATACATCCAGGCTAAACTGGCCTTCGTTTTCAATAAGCGTATGATAGTTGGCGGGTGCAATATATATGGTGTTATTGTCAATGCTATCCTTATCCCCCACTTCGCGCAGGTACATACGGCTATGATCGGCAAACAGTTTTTCTATCTCGCTTAAAAAGTTCTTTTTCCGGTGAATGATAATGATCACCGTTTTATTAAGGCTGGGCGTAAAATATTTTACGGCACGAAAAAGCAATTTGAAAGACCCGGCCGAGCCTCCAAGCAGCAGAACTTTTGATTCCTGCCATCGCTTGATCATATCATCGTTAAGTGCCAATTTTTTGGTAGATGTTTTCTTTTGCGTTGATGGTTTTAAACCTTTTCTTGAACGAATCTGACCTGATGGCTTCTTTGCTCCCCAAGCACAAAAACCCTAACGGACACAAACTGCGGTAAAAAAGGTCTAATATTTTTTCTTGCAGGTGCGACTCGAAGTAGATAAATACATTGCGGCAGCTAATGAGCTGAAACTCATTAAACACATTATCGGATATGAGATTATGTACCGAGAACAGGGTATTTTGCCTTAACTCCGTATGTATGGTTGCCGCATCATACAAAATGGTAAAGTGATCGGTTATGGTACCGGGTAAGCTAGAATACTGATAATTTTCGGCGTATGATTTAATCTTGCGCAAGCTGAATATGCCGCGCTTGGCTTCTTTTAATACTTCGGTGTTAATATCGGTACCGTAAATAAATGATTTTGACTGCAAACCGCTCTCCTTTAAAAGGATGGCTAACGAGTAAACCTCTTCTCCTGTTGAACAACCTGCACTCCATATTTTAACGTGCTGGTAAGTAGACAAATAAGGTAATACCTGGCTGTTAAGTGCCTTGTAAAACAAAGGGTCGCGAAACATCTCGGTAACGTTTACAGTAACTTCCTCTAAAAAATGCTGAAAAAATGCATTATCATTAATGAGCATGTGCTTAAGGTCATAAAACTCCAGCCGTTTAAGCTGCATGATACGCGTAAGCCTTCTTTTTAAAGACGCTTTAGAATAACCCGAAAAATCAAACCCATGAATTCGTTTAACCAGGTTAATCAAATCGGTAATCTCCGCAGATGTAAGGCCTCTTTCTTCGGTACTATCTCCAGTCATATTTTACCCCTCTAACCACAACTGCATCAGCGATATAAGCCTATCCATATCAATTGGCTTAGTGATGTAATCATTTGCACCTGCTGCCAGGCATTTTTCGCGGTCTTCTTTCATAGCTTTTGCAGTTAACGCTATTACGGGCAACTTGTTCCATTTGTTTTGCTTGCGTATGTGCCTGGTGGCTTCATAACCATCCATCTTAGGCATCATAATATCCATCAATACAATGTCTATATCCGGTGTGGATTCCAGCTTTTCGAGGGCTTCATCACCATCGTTGGCAATTTCTACCAAAAGGTCGTATTGCTGCAATGCGCTGCTCAAGGCAAAAATATTACGCATATCGTCATCTACCACAAGCACTTTCTTGCCTTTGAGCAAGTCTTTACCTTTAGGCGCGGTAAATGGCTTGGCAGCCGCAGGTACGCTGCTTACCTTATGCAAAAAGAGGTTAACCTCGTCAATAAGCCTATCGGCCGATTTGTTGGTTTTCATAACCATGGCATTGGCATACTGCATGAGCCGGTTAACCGAAGTTTTATCCAGCTCCATAGCGGTATTAACGATAACCGGCAATTCGGCAAAGCGTTCTATGGCTTTTATACGGTCTAACAAATCGAGTCCCGAAATATCGGGCAGGTTCAGGTCAAGGATCACACACTGGTAATCGTTATTCTGAAGCATGGTGAATGCCTGCTCGCCGGTAAATGCCTGGTCAACCGTAATGCCTTGTTTTTGCATCAGGTCTTTTAAAGCCTGGCTTTGCGCCTCATGATCCTCAACCAATAATATTTGCTTGAACTGTACGCCGCTCTGGCTCATCATATCGTTGAAAAGCTTATCCAGCGTCTCGGTGTTAATGGGCTTCTTCATGAAGCTGATGGCGCCTTCTTTACGTACCTTGTTGGCAGCGGCTTCGCCTGCCGACATTAAGTGCACAGGGATGTGTTGCGTAGCTTCGTCGGCTTTTATTTCTCTCAATATTTGCCAGCCGTCTTTACCCGGCAACATAATGTCAAGAATTACCGCATCGGGCATTTGCTCTTTTACAATTTGTGCAGCATGGGTGCCTTCATGTACCATTACCGATTTATAACCGTGCTCTTTGGCGTAATCCTGCAAAATATCGGCAAAGTTCTTGTCGTCTTCTACAATAACCACCAAGGGCTCCGTACGGCCGGGTGCCAATGGCTGTGCTTTAGCAGGCTGCAGGAAATTACCCAAAGGCTTGAAGTTTTCTACTGTCGGCAATACCGGCTCATCATCAGGTTGCGGTGCTACGTGTTTGGCTTGGAAAGGTATGGTAAGCGTAAACTCGCTACCTTCGCCTACCTGGCTGGCGAGGCTTATAGAACCACCTAACAAGTTGGCCAACTCGCGACTGATAGATAAACCCAAACCAGTACCACCATATTTACGACTGGTTGAACCATCGGCCTGTTGGAAAGCTTCAAAAATAACCCGCTGTTTTTCTGGCGCTATACCTATACCACTATCTTTAACAGTGAAGCTAATGGTATCAGGTTCAATTCCCGGCTTAGCATCAATAGAAATGCTGCCATTCTCTTTAGTAAATTTAAAAGCGTTAGACAGCAGGTTTTTAATTACCTGCTCTACCCTATGTTTATCGGTGAATATAACGTTAGGAACGTTAACTGCAGTTTGGGTAAAGTTGATCTTCTTGTTACGTGCTACTTCGGTAAAGAGCATGTTCATGTCCTGTAATATCTCGCTTACCTTCGCATCATCGTTCTGCATATCCATCTTACCCGATTCTATTTTAGACAGGTCGAGGATGTCGTTTATAAGCGTTAACAAGTCGTTACCGGCATTAAATATCACACTGGCATATTTGATCTGATCTTCGCTCAGGTTGTCGGTCTTATTATCTTTTAAGATGCGGGCGAGTACCAGTATACTATTTAATGGTGTGCGCAACTCATGGCTCATATTAGCCAAAAACTCAGACTTATATTTACCTGTAGTTTCCAGCTCGTTTACCTTCACATTAATAGCTGCACGCGCTTCTTCAATGGCTTGGTTCTTTTCTTCAAGCAAACTGGCTTTTTCTTCCAGTTCGGCATTGATGGTGCGCAGTTCTTCCTGCTGTACGCGCAGCTCTTCTTCAGAAGCCTGCAGCATTTCGGTTTTGTTGAGTAACTCTTCGTTGGTTACCCGCATTTCTTCCTGTTGTGCTTCCAGTTCTTCGGCTTGCTGCTGCGTTTCTTCGAACAGGTCGTGCATAATGGTGCGCGCCTGGGCGGTATTTACGGCAATACCAATACTATCGGCCGCTGTTAAAATGTATTCTCTGTTACGGTCTGATAATTGATCCTGGTAAGCAAGTTCTATTACACCTTTTAATTGCTTATCATAGAAAAACGGCACAATAAGTATCTCGGCCAGTTCCTGGCTAATAATGGAAGTTTCGAGGTGCAGCTTATCGCTCAAATGCCCTTTTATAGTGGCCGCCTGCTGGTCTTTTGCAACCTGGCCAAGCCAGCTTTCTGATAGCTTGATCTTATGTTTTAGAGCATCAACATTATGGAAAGCGTGGTAAGCGTTTAATTCTAATTCTGATTCCTTTTCATTATACAAATACAGGGTGCCGGTAATAGCACCTGTGTAACGGCAAAGCTTTGTAAGCACGTTGGCCGTTAATTCCTTTTCGCTTTGCTGGCCCTGCATTCTTTCGCTCAACTTACTCATGCCGGTGAGCAACCAGTTCTTATTCTCATTTTCGGCCAGTACCTCGCCCAGTTCAAAATTAGCGGCCTTTACCTCGGCTTCAATTTTCTTTTGTTGTTCGAAGGTTTTTTGGATGTAAATGAATAATACTATAATAATAATGAGGAAAATTGAAGAACCAACCGTTATGGTAAAGATAGTTTGGCTGGCAGCCTCTGCCGACTTCATCTTACCATCATTGAGCGATTTATTCTCAACCAGGTTTATCTTTTCAATGGTAGCCCTTATGCTATCCATGATCTGTTTACCGTTAATGAGCATATTGTGCGCCACCATAAACTCAAGGCCCAGTTCTTCGCGCTTGTCTACGTTGGTTTTCATTAACGCGAGCTGACGATTACTTAAACCAATTAGGGCTGTTACATTGTTTTGCTGATCAGGGTCGGCCTGTATCAGTGCTTCCAGTTTAGTGGTATTCTGGTTAATCTGGGGTAAAGCCTCATTGTACGGATCAAGAAATTTAGGTTTGGCTGTTGCTACATAACCACGCATACCGGTTTCGGCATCAACAAGTGCTTGCAATACGTTGCGGGAGGTAGTGATTATGGCCTGGCTGTGTTCAACGTCTAACTGGTTGTTTTGCAATTGGGTAATACTGCGGTACGAGAAAATACCAACAATAAAAACCAATAAAATAGAGATAGCAAACCCGGTTAAAACCTGTGTACGAAAGTTTAACTTTAACATGTTTAAGGCAAAGAATGATGTAGTGCGCGCTTACAACGCTGTTACGCTGCAAACGAATCAAAGCTAATAATAAAATTTATGAAACAAAACCCATACCCCTGCATACTCTTAACAAGTGTATATAAGTGCAGTGTACCTAAATGACTACCCTATCGGCAACGGGTTTAGGCGTTGTAAACACACTGAGCACCGGCCCCAGGAATAGCAGGTACCAGCCCCATTTAAATTTGATAAGTTTAGCTAAAGAACCCGCCAGGCCTTTAAACGGGATAAAACTAAAAGTGGTATTTACCTTCATTATAGCGGCTATGTAAACCAGCACAACCAGGGCCAGGCTTAACCAGGCGGCTATGCGCGCAACCTGGTATTGTTTAAGCACGATACCGGCTATACCTACTACCGATATTAACAACACCACCATGCCGTACGGTTTATTCAGATCGTACAGGTCCCAGTTCATCAAACCGAACGGGCGCAGCAAAGGGCACCATGTGGCGGCCAATAGTAGTACAAAACCAACAAAAGAAATAAAGGCTTTAGGTCGCATTGCGTATGAATAGTATCAGGATTTTGATTGAAAATTAGTACTCCAACGGCACCGTAGGTTCTTTTTTACTGGTAGACATGATCATCATGGTCTGAAAAGTTTTAACCACGGGGATGCGGCTTATCTTATCCATAATGAGTTGCTCATACAATTTAATATCGCGCACGTAAACCTTCAGCAAAAAATCACATTGACCGGTAACGTGGTGGCACTCCGTAATTTCTTTGATCTTTTGTATTTCCTTCAGGAAAATATCAATCGTGTTACTTTTATGAAAATCGAGCGAAACCTGTATAAACGTTTTGATACCCAGGCCAAGCTTTTCCTCGTCCACCAGTGCATGGTAACTTTTAATATATTCTGCATTTTCAAGTTTACGCACGCGCTCCAAGGTAGGTGCAGGCGATAGTCCTATTTCGTTTGAAAGTTGCAGGTTGGTAATACGTCCGTTCTCTTGAAGTATTTTAAGTATTTGTAAGTCTATCTTATCTAATTCGGCACCCATGTTTACAAAGATATATCAGGATTTCACAAAATAAAATTTTTTATGCAATATGATAAACAAAAGTTAATTCTTTAAGTTTAAAAATTTAGGCTAATCTAAATTTTATATTAGATTTGTATAAATGCACTCATTTACAGAAGAAAACTACCTTAAAGCCATCTATCATTTGCTCGTGCGCAGGCAAAGTGCTACAACAAATGATATTGCGGCATCCTTGGGTACCAAAGCGGCCTCAGTAACCGATATGCTAAAGAAACTGAGCGATAAAAAACTCATTCACTACGCACGTTATCAGGGTGTTACTTTAACTACTAATGGTGAAAGTATTGCCTTGGGTATTGTACGCAAGCATCGCTTATGGGAATGTTTCCTGGTAGAAAAATTAAATTTTAAGTGGGATGAAGTGCATGATATGGCAGAAGAACTGGAGCATATTTCTTCAGCCAAATTGATAGACCGGCTCGATGAGTTTATGGGCTGCCCGGCTTACGATCCTCACGGCGACCCCATACCAAATAATAAAGGGCAAATCATCAATCAGCAGTTACAACCGGCGTTGCAGCTATCAAAGCATCAAAGCGGCATAATTGCCGGTGTGGCCGACCACTCTCCTGCTTTTTTGCAGTACCTCGAAAAAACACAATTAATAATAGGCGAAACCATTACCGTAACCGATTTAAGCGATTATGATATTTCGGTTTCGTTAAAGACGACAAATAAAGAAATGAACATCAGCCGCGAAGTGGCTAAAAATATATTGATTGCAATATGAGTACTAACAGCGAATCTTTAGGCAGTGTACACGGCTCGGTAGAAACAGAGAATAAGACAGGCTGGCGTAAAGTAATGGCCTTTATTGGTCCTGCTTACCTAATTAGTGTGGGATATATGGATCCCGGCAACTGGGCTACGGATTTACAGGCGGGCAGTCAGTTTGGGTACAGATTGATTTGGGTGCTGCTCATGTCGAACCTCATTGCTTTACTATTGCAATCGTTAAGCGCAAGGTTGGGTATTGTACGCGGATTGGATATTGCACAAGCCTCAAAAAAAACCTACCCACGCTTTGTTAATTTTTGTCTGTACGTACTGGCTCAAATAGCCATTATAGCCTGCGATTTGGCCGAGATCATTGGTATGGCTATTGGCTTGCAATTACTATTCGGACTACCGCTAATATGGGGTGTTTCTATTACGATGCTTGATACCTTGCTCCTGCTATTCTTGCTCAATAAAGGTATGCGCCGTTTAGAAGGGTTTATTGTATCGCTCATTTTCATTGTAGGTTTATCTTTCCTGATAGAGATGATCATTGTAAAACCCGATTTGCCCGAACTGGCTAAGGGCTTTTTACCAACGGCCATGAACAATGATGCCCTGTACATTGCCATTGGTATTATTGGAGCCACGGTAATGCCGCATAACCTGTACCTTCACTCCTCGCTGGTGCAAACCCGTAAAATTGACCGCAGCGATAAGGGCATCCGCAGTGCTTTAAAGTTTAATTTATGGGATACCACCATTGCACTAAACCTGGCATTTTTAGTAAACGCCGCCATTTTAATACTGGCCGCCAGTGCATTTTTCAGAAATGGCTACCATCAAATTGCTGAAATAGAAGATGCTCATAAATTGTTGAGCAATATATTCGGCAGTTTAGCACCTAAATTGTTTGCCATTGCGTTGATAGCTGCCGGACAAAGCTCTACCATTACAGGAACTCTTGCTGGCCAAATCATTATGGAGGGGCACTTAAACTTACGTATAGCTCCATGGCTACGTAGGTTGCTTACCCGAATGCTGGCCATTATACCAGCTTTTTTAACCTTGCTGTACGCCGGCGAAACCGGTTTAAGCCGCTTGCTGGTACTAAGCCAAGTAATATTGAGCTTGCAGTTAGGCTTTGCGGTGATACCGCTTATCCATTTCACGTCGGATAAGCTAACGATGGGCAACTTTGTAATTAAGCCGTATATTAAAGTGCTGGCCTGGCTTTGTGCCTTACTTATTGTGGTTTTAAACGGCCGCTTGGTAATTGAAGAAATCACAAAATGGAGCGAAGCTAATCGCGATTCGGGCTTTATCATCCACTTCCTGGTTGTTCCGCTGGCTTTGGCTGTAGGTGTGTTGCTGGTTTACGTGTTCGTAAAACCCTTTATTAGCAAGCGGCAAACCGAGGTGGCCAGTATTCCTCATGGTATTGCATCTGCAATTGGTGATGTGGATGTAATTGCATATAGCCATATTGGCGTAGCTATCGACTTTTCAAAAAACGACCAAACTTCTATTAAACATGCGCTAATGCAGGGAGGCAAAAAAGCCTCTTACACGCTTATCCATGTGGTTGAAACTGCAGGTGCACGTTATCATGGCACACAGGTTATGGATTATGAAACGCAAAGCGACTTTGATAATATGGAGCAGTATGTGAGCGCGCTAAAAGAGTTGGGCTACAATGCCGTAGCACATATTGGTTATGGTGCACGTGGACAAGCGATAGCCGCAGTAGTAAACCAGGAAGCTATCGATTTTTTGGTCATGGGGTCGCACGGGCATAAAGCGGTTAAAGATCTCATTTATGGCACTACTGTTGATACAGTAAGGCACTTGGTAAATGTACCGGTGCTGGTGGTAAAAGCACCCAAAAAATAATTTGCATATTTGCAGGCTCAGCCATGAACGAACAACTTTACATTAAAAATAAAAAAGCATATTTTGAATACGCTATATTAGATGAGTATACCGCCGGTATTAAGTTACTTGGCACCGAGATCAAATCTATCCGCGAAGGCAAAGTAAACCTGGGCGATGCCTTTTGTACTTTCATTAACGAGCAGTTGTATGTGCGAAACATGCACATATCTGAATATACGCATGGCTCATTTTACAACCACGAGTACAAACGCGACCGCGTATTGCTCCTCAATAAAAAAGAACTTAAAAAGCTAAAAACCCGTACCGAAGAAAAAGGGTTGACCATTATCCCACTGGCGATGTTTATTAGCGAGCGTGGTTTTGCCAAATTAAAGATTGGTCTTGCCCAAGGTAAAAAAACCTTTGATAAACGCGAAACCATGAAAGAGCGCGATGTAAAAGTGGAAATGGATAGGGCAATGAAGAGATAATTAACGAAAGAACCGAGAGATAAGAGACAAGAAACAAGACTACTTAGTTTTCAATCTTGGCTCTCGTTTCTTGGCTCTTAGCTCTACCAAGCCTTATCTCCTACTAAAGGCACAAATCTGAAAGTATCTAAAACTACCTTTTCATAGTCGTTTTCAGCAACCTTTAAAATGGTGATCATCTTTTGCTCCTTTTCGTCTCCTACAGGTATAACCAATAAGCCACCTATATTGAGCTGGCGCAATAAAACCTCGGGTACCGTTGGTGCTCCGGCAGTTACAATAATCTTATCGTAAGGGGCGTGTGCCTCAATACCTTTGGAGCCATCGCCCAGGAAGAAGTGCGGTTTATAGCCCATGTAAGGCAGTACCTGTATAGTACGCTCGTAAAGTTTTTCCTGGCGTTCAATGGTATAAACGCTGGCACCTAACTCTAACAAAACGCAAGTTTGGTAGCCGCAGCCGGTACCTATTTCTAATACCTTTTGTCCTTTGTGAATATGCAACAATTCAGACTGGTAAGCCACCGTGTAGGGCTGCGAAATGGTTTGCCCCTCACCTATCGGGAAGGCAATATCTTTATAGGCCTGATTCCAGAAAGTTTCATCAAAAAAGAAATGACGGGGTACTTTATTAATAGCCTGCAACACCTGCTCATCTTCAATACCTTTCTTTTTCAGCAGTTCAACAAGCCGTTTACGTGCACCTTTTTCGCGATAATTATCTATAAACTTATAAGCCATTTCTACGACAAATCTAAGCTAAAAATGACCATTTGAGAAGATTTGCCGTCAACAATTAACCCTCATTCATTTAATGGATTGGTAAATAGCCAAGTAAAAATAATTCTTATTCAATAGAATCAAGCAAGTCCCTGTATAGGCTACACAGCTATTATCACGGCAAATCAGGTTAAGGAGGCAATCGATTTAATAAGGATCAACATCGGGTTGCACAATGCAGCCTTTGCTTAGCTTGGTGGTTTGAAACTCCTGTATAACATCGCGGATAACGGCTTTCACTTTCACGATGGAAATAGTATCGCGCTCAAATTTGAGCATGATAGATTTAATGTAGAAATTACGGATACGGCTGATAAGCGGATACTCGGGCCCTATAACCCGGTCGCCGAAATGCTTGCGCAGCTCAACGCCCAAATATTCTGCCTGGTGATACAGCTTCTCGGCATCCCGGTGTTTGATATCCATTTGTATAATGCGGTAAAACGGAGGATACTTAAAGCTTTTTCGCTCTTCTATCTCAGTTAAATACAGCTCCTTATAATCATTACGAATCACCTGGTCAATTACGCGGTGCTCGGGGTTGTATGTTTGTATAACTACCTTTCCCTGCTTACCACGGCGCCCTGCCCTACCGCTTACCTGTGCCAGCATTTGAAAACTGCGTTCGTTAGCACGGTAGTCGGGGTATTTTAATAAGCTGTCGGCGTTGATGATGCCAATAACCGTTACGTCCGAAAAATCCAGCCCCTTAGCCACCATCTGGGTACCCACCAATATGTCTATACGTTTTTCTTCTAAGTCGTTCAGCAGGTTTTGATAAGCATTACGTGCACGGGTGGTATCCAGGTCCATACGGGCAATGCGAGCATCAGGCAAAAGCACCTGCAGTTCGTCCTCGATCTTCTCGGTACCGAAGCCTTTATACTCCAGATGCGTAGAGCCGCAAGCGGGGCAAATACTCAATGATTCTTCTTTATAGCCGCAATAATGGCAATGCAAATGGCTGCTGCTTTTATGGTAAGTTAAGCTTACATCGCAATTAATGCAACGGGGTGTGAAAGCACAAACGCGGCAAACCAGCACAGGAGCATAACCGCGGCGGTTTTGAAAAAGAATTACCTGTTCTTTACTTTTTAAGGCTTCCTCAATAGCTTCCATGAGCACACTGGTAAAATGCGACTGCATGGTTTTACGTTTCATCTCTTCGGTAATGCTAACCACTTTCGTTTCGGGCAAGCTTACACCGCCAAAGCGCTCCGTTAACTCGGCGAAGCCGTACTTTTTGGTACGGGCGTTAAAATAAGATTCGAACGAAGGTGTGGCCGAACCCAGCAGCACTTTGGCCTGATAACGGTTGGCCAGGTAGATGGCAGCATCGCGTGCATTATAACGCGGGGCAGGGTCAAACTGCTTGTACGAGGTTTCGTGCTCCTCATCAATAATCACTAATCCCAAATTATCGAACGGTAAAAATACGGACGACCGGGCACCCAGCACTACCTTATACTCATGGTTTAAAACTTTTTGCCAAACCTCTACCCGCTCATTATCATTAAAACGGGAATGGTAAACACCAATATCGTTACCGAAATATTTGCGCAAACGCTCAATTACATGCGTGGTCAAAGCAATTTCGGGTAGTAGATACAACACCTGTTTACCAGCAGCAATGGCCTCTTCTACCAGCCTGATGTAGATCTCCGTCTTACCCGAGGATGTTACGCCATGCAGCAAAACCACTTCTTTTTGCTTGAACTGGTCTTGTATATCTTCTAAAACATTTTGCTGCACATCGCTTAACTCAAAAGTTGCAAACTCACTGTTATCTTCATAGTAAAGCCGGCTAACATTCTTTTCTTCGATGAAGAATACCTCTTTTTCTGTCAGCGATTTTATGATGGACGCACCTACTCCGCTGGCTTCCATCAAATCATTTTTGGAGATCTGCTTCTGCTCGCGCGATAGTTTGATGTAGGCGAGTACCGCATCGGCTTGCTTGGGCGCCCGACGTTCTAACTGAACAAACAACTCCTTTAGCATTTCCTGATCCTGATAAAAAGGATTGAGCCTGACGTAGGCACGTTTACGAGGTTTATACCGCTCGCTTACTTCTTCAGAAATATGAATAATGTTCTTATCGAACATCGATTTGAGCACCGGCATCACGATCTTTTGCCCCAGCAGTTTTACAATATCGCTCACGGTGAGTATAGGCTGAATGTCGAGCGCATCAACAATTAAAAACTCTTTATCGTGCAGCAGCGAGCGGTCTACCTCGCCGTCAGGGTTTAACATGATGCGGGTTTCGCTGGCCAGTTTGAGGGCCGCAGGCAGGGCAGCGGCCATTACTTCGCCGGTATTGCATAGGTAATAATCGGCCAGCCATTTCCAAAAGTCGAGTTGCTGGGTGGTAACCACGGGGCGGTCGTCCAGCACTTCCATTAAGTATTTGGCCTGGTATCTTTCGGGAGCAACCTCGGTAATATCATTAATAACAGCAGTATACAATTTGCTTTTGCCAAACTGCACTACTACCCGCTTACCTACTTCTACCACATCATTCAACTCGTAAGGCACACGGTACGTATAGTTTTTGGAAATAGCCAAAGGCAGTATTACCTCGGCAAAAAGCGTAATTCGATCGGTATGTTGAGTTTCATTAAATTCTAACATGTTATTTTTCTTTCCAGGCAGCCAGCGCCAGGGTAAACCAGCCGACTATGAACAGTACACCGCCTAAGGGTGTTATAGGGCCAAGTATACTCATTACGCCCGATGGATGAATACTAAGGAGCGTTAACGCATACAACGAGCCCGAAAACAAAAGAATGCCTAAGGTAAATAACCAGTAACTGGTGTTTATTAGTTTACTACTTGAGCGATTGAGAACTGCCAGAAATAATAACGCAAAAACATGGTAAAAATGATATTGAACAGCTGTACCCCAGGTTTGCAAATATTTGGGAGTTACCAGCTCTTTAAGCGCGTGTGCACCAAAAGCCCCGGTAATAACAGCCACCATACCTAATATAGCCGCAGTTACAACAATTTTTTTATTCATGTACAGGTTATATGCAGCTAAATTAACCAATTGCACGTATTCCTTTATTGGCACAAGGTAAAAATTCTACATTTGCCTAATTATAAAATTATGAAACGACAGATTATCATCACCCTTATTTTATTAGCGGCTACCGTGATGATAACGCTTACCTATTTCAAACACCTCAACCCTCCGGGCAAGCGGGTAAACCAGGTTGTTAATACTATTCCTGCATCCGCAGCTTTCATTTTTCAGTTTAATAACGACAGCAGCTTTTACGACATCTATAGCAAAAGTGAACTGTTCTCCTCAATAACCGGTAAGCAAAAAATGCGAGAGCTGGATGCTTTGCGTCATACCCTGTTAGGTTACCCATTGCTTAAAGAACACTTTTCGGCAGAAGATATTTTTATTTCTATTCATCCACAGGCAACCGATAGTTTAGATTACCTGCTTACCGTGCCTGCGTCAAGCCTCGTAGATCAAGGGTTAACTGAATGGCTAAAAAGCAAGACCGCAGCAAACATTAAATTATCTTCACTTAATATTTCAGGCAAAAAGGCTTACAGCATTCACATAGATTCGCTCGATAAAAATTTTTTCTTTGCCAACCGCGGCAGCAATATATGGATAGGAAGCTTTTCGCGAGCCTTAATTGAAGAAGACTTAAAATATAAACCCAGCGAAAAAAGTGCCTTCAGTTTACTGCCCGACCAGCAAAACTCTACCCTGTTGAGCAGTTTGTATATCAACTATTCACAACTTAATCCGCTACTTGCCCAATTATACAAAACCGACAATACTGACCTTTGGAAAGGTTTAGATTTACTACCGGCCACTACGGCACTCAGCCTCAATTATAAAAGCGATGCCCTGATGTTTAACGGTTTTACCAGCGTTAACAAAAATAAGGCGACCAGCTATCTCAATCTGTTCACGGGGATGAAACCTGTCCCTATGTCGCTCGTAAACTTGTTTCCTGTAACTACTGCGTACAGCAACAGTTACGCAGTCGACGATATGAAACATTTTTTGCAGTTACTGGCCGCATGGCAGCAAAAAGCAGGTTTTGATAAAGAAAAATCTAAACTGTTTTCTCAAATTAAAGCGGAAACCGGCGTACAGTTAGATAAAGAATTTAAAAGCCTGATTGATAATGAATTTGCTGTAGTGACTACTCGTTTTCAGGAAAGGCTGGCTATTATTAAAGTTAAGAACGGCGCATCGCTCAGGCCGTTTTTTAATAACGTTAGTAATATGGTTAATGATGAAATTGGCCAGCTTAATTACAACCAGGTACCCTTATTTTTATTAGGTGATGCTCTTGCACCTTTCAGGCGGCCATATTTCATGATCATGGATAACTACATGGTGTTAGCTAATACCCAGCGCGAACTAAGCAACTACAAGGAAAACTACCTTAACAATGCATTTATTAGCAAGGGCGAAGAGTTTATTGAGTTTAACAACTTAACGGCGCAACGCTGTAATGTAAGCTTCTTTATCCATTTTAAAAATGCCGGCAGTGTATTTAAGCAAACATTGAAAAAGCCTTATGCAAAAGCATACCAACAGCAGCCCGGATTTAAAAATTACTACGCAGCATCTTACCAGCTATCCGCATCCGATAACCAGTTTTATACAAACCTTTGCGTTAAACTCATTACACCCGATACAACCACTGTGCGCAAGTAATGGTCTTGTTACAATAAAGGTAACAAATACAAAAATTTATCGTTCTTTAACAATTACTATTGCTTATACCCTGAATGACTAAACTCTTGATTTGTTGCCTGCTAAGCTTGTTTAGCTTTGCTGCTTATGCGCAGCGTTTTGCCCAATACAATACAGGCACATTGTTCGATTCTTTTGAAAATCCATCTCAAGCAGCTTTTATCCCTGATTCGAGCAGGAATATTGCATTTAATTTTCTAATACCTAATTTTACCATTAACACTTACTTGCAAGGAAACACCCAGTACACCTTAAAATCGAGGCTCTTTTTAGGCAAGTATAATAACGAAGCCATTACTGTAGGGCAAAATCAATACAATAATGCCTTAGCCAACGTAAATGTGTATTTAGGCATGTTAAAGCTGTATACCAGCGTTGGAGGACGGCAGGAAATAGGTATATCATACCAAATTAAAGGCAATGGCCGCGGTCATGTAACCGATGAAACAGTAGCCCTGTTTAACGGGATTCAAAAATTTACTGACAATAATTATCAGGATATATTTAACAACAAAGCCTTCTACGAGAGCTTTCACCAGTTTAGCGCCACGTACCGCGAAAAGGTGACCAAAGATTTTTCAGTGGGGATCAAATTGAGCTTACTATCGGGTATAGCTTACAACAATTTAAAGATCGACGAATCGGCGTTGAACATTATTGATCGTGGCACTAACAATCCGGCGGCAGGTGGCACTGCCGACTGGCGGTTAAAAGGCATATTTCAAAGTACTTACCAATTAGGTAAATTCAGCAAACGCAGTTTATTACCAACCTTTAAAAATATTGGTTTGGCCGGAAGCATAGGTGCTACCTACATTGCCCCCGGCGGCATTATTTTGCAGGGCAACCTTAAAGACCTGGGCTTTATACGCTGGGCAGGCAATGCCACTACCTACACATTCAATAATACTACCCGCATACAAGGACTTAACACTACCAGGCGCGAAATAAATGTAAGCGATGCCTTAACAAGGCTGATAGAAAAAATGCCCGAAACCAAACCCTTCACCAAACCTATTGTAGGGAGGGCTGAGTTTTCGGCGGCTAAAAAGTTTCAGTTCGGTACTATTACTTATTTGCCTACGGCCATTATATCCAGGCAGGTATACGGCTATGGTACAGCGGCAGCTTTAGTTAACAATGTTCAATTCGGCAGTTTTGGAACTACTGTGAGTGGTATAATGAACGAGGATAAGTTGTTTGACCTGGGCCTGCAACTCATGTATAAAACACCCAATTTTGAGTTTTTTATTGGCAGCGAACAACTTAACCGCAGCATGAACCTATATAGTGCCAGTGGTGAGAACGAAGACGCCATTACCAAAACCATGTCGCACTCGGGCGGCAGCATTTACCTTGGCTTCTCCTTCAAATTTGGAAAGAAAATAGAGCGCTGGAAAACGGAAAGCTATTACTCTAATGGTGGGGAACAAGGGCCTTTAGGCAAGGCATGGCGTAAAGCCTTTAATTAAATACTATTATCTCTGCGGTGCAGCCTTTTTACCGGCAATAAAATCTTTCAGGTAAAATGGCTCATAGTAAGCCACATCTGCAAATGCTTGATTGTTGAAGGCGGCTATAGCACCTTGGGTAAGATAAACGGCCGAATTGGCAAATTCAATATCAAAGCTGGCGTTTGCATGTTTACCCAAGACCTCGCGGCATTTAGCAGCGCCATCGCCAAAAAACAAGATCTTGCGTGTGCTAAGCAGTTCGGCGTAGCTGTTTTCGCCAATAATTTCGGCAGATGTTGGCCGGATACGGTTACCCTCAGCATCAAACAAAGCAGTATAAACCTCCATACGGCGGGCATCAATCATAGGGCAAAGCAAAAGGTCCTTATCATTTATAGCGGCAGCCATTCCATCGGCCATGGCTTGCAGCGTTTCTACGGCAATAAGCGGCTTGTCCAAACCGTAGCATAATCCTTTGGCGGTAGATACCCCAATGCGCAAACCGGTATAAGAACCGGGCCCGCTACTAACCGCAATAGCGTCTAATTCTGCGTAAGATTTTTGAGCTTGCTTAAAGAGTTCTTCAATAAAAACGGTAATAACTTCGGCGTGTATATTACGCTCGTTAAGCTCCTTTACAGCCAAAACCTCTCCTTGTTGTACTAAAGCAACTGAGCAGGCCGTGGTGGCAGTTTCTATTTGCAGCAATAAACTCATGTAAGAAACAATTAAGGTACCGGATCTGGACCGTGACCACCCCATGGATGGCAACGGCCTATTCTTTTTAACGTAAGCCATCCACCCTTAAAGGGCCCATGTTTACGAATGGCTTCTAAACCATAGTGCGAACAAGTTGGCGTAAACCTGCACGAAGCTCCTAATATAGGCGATAAAGTAAATTGATACAATTTAATTAAACCAATAAACAATGCGCTTATAGCCCGTTTAAACAACTTTAAGATGGCTTGCATTAATTTGTTCGCTTAATTGAACCAAAAGCTTCACCATCTTTTTATCCATCAAAGCAAAATCATTGATCTCTTTACCAATGTAATTGACCGATAAAATGATTTGCCTGTTTTGCTCCTGTAGCGCATCATACAACAGTTCCTCCTTGTGCATACGGTAAGCCTCGCGTGTACGCCTCTTAATGAGGTTACGATCAACCGCGCGGCGATAACGCTTTTTAGCAACTGCAAATACTACTTGTACAGCAACGGGCTCGGGTAGCGTTGCCTGTAACCACGATACCCGGAAAGGATAGCACAAAAAGGAAGAACCGCTACTAAAAAGCTGTTCTAAAAGCCTTTTATTACATAGCCGTTCTTCCTTTTTAAAAGTGTACATTATTGCTTATACTGGTAAACCGAAAGTATTAAATAACGGCACCAACCCCATTAACATAGGGCAAGCAACCTATATTATGCTTTGTGACGACGTTCGTCAGAAACTGATAATCTTGATCTGCCTTTAGCTCTTCTTGCAGCTAAAATTCTTCTGCCGTTAGCAGTTGACATGCGCTCACGGAAACCGTGTTTGTTTCTTCTTTTACGTTGAGACGGCTGAAACGTTCTTTTCATGATTGTTATGTTGTGTAATCGTTATTCCTTAAAAACGGGAGTGCAAATTTAGCGTTTATTTTTAAGTAATCAAATATAATTATTACTATTTAGTTTTATCAGTTTTTGCCCGTAATTTAACCATTCAAATACCTGCTGAATGAAAAAAACACTATTCATCTTAATGCTTTGCCTGCCTCTTTTAGGCATAGCTCAAGTTAATTATAAAATATATAACACCGCTACACAAAAGCCAGCCACGCTTGATGACATCATTAATGACATGGCCAAAGCCGACGTGTTATTCTATGGTGAAGAGCACAACGATTCAATTGGCCACACCATTGAGTTGGCTTTGCTTACTAAGCTCGCAGAAAAGCATCCGGCTAAAGCTGCATTGTCTTTAGAAATGTTTGAGACAGACACGCAGCCTATCTTAAACGAATATCTTAACGGGCTGATACGTGAGAAAAACCTTATTAGTGATGCACGTGCCTGGCCAAATTATAAAGACTACAGGCCATTGGTAGAACTGGCCAAAGCCAATAAACTGCCTGTTATTGCAGCCAATGCGCCAAGCCGTTATACCAATCGCGTTACCCGCCTTGGGCTAAAAAGCCTGGAACAACTGGATGCAGCCGCTAAAGCATACCTACCTCCCCTGCCTGTTGATACAGCTACAGGCGCTTATTACAACAAGTTTGTAGAAATTATGGGCGGCCATGCCGGTATGGGTGGTATGCAAATTTATCAATCGCAAAATCTGTGGGATGCTACCATGGCCTGGTCAATAGCTAAATACCTTAAAAACCACAGCAGCAGTAAAGTAATGCAGGTTAACGGCGGTTTTCACAGCGAAGATAAGTTAGGCGCAGCAGCACAACTTAAAAAGTATGCACCTGCTGCGCGTATAATCAACGTTGCGGCTTTTGCCAGCGAGCAATTTGACCAGCCCGATTGGAGCAAGTATAACAAAAGCAACAGTTATATCATCATTACCGACGGAAGGCTGCGTAAAAGCTTTTAGGCTTTAGCTGCTAATATATCGCGAATCTCGGTCAGCAATACTTCTTCTTTGGTTGGGGCAGGAACTACTGTTGGTGCTACAGCTTCTTTTTTGTTAAAGCGATTTATGGCTTTAATAAATAAAAATAAAGCAAAAGCTACGATAATAAAAGAGATAATTTGCGACAGGAAATTACCATACTTAATAGCTGTGCCCGGTATTACCAGTTGACTAAGATTTGATAAATTTGCTGCCTTTAATGCAGGAGTCAATATGGCCGGGGTTATAATATCCTCTACCAACGAACTTACAATTTTACCAAAAGCACCGCCTATTACAACAGCAACGGCTAAATCTAATACATTGCCTTTAACGGCAAATTCTTTAAACTCTTTAATAAACGACATGGCAGCAAGTATTTAGTTTGTATAAGGCTAAATTACTATTTCCACGGTCACATTAAAAATTTTTGTTTAGCCAAACAAAAGAACGGCTTTAACATTAACCAATAATCTAACTCAAATTTACTTTTTGTTAATACCGCCTATTCATGTATTTTTGGCGTAGTCTACTCTTATGTTAAAACAGAACCTTCAACAAAAACTTTTACAAAAGCTATCACCTCAGCAAATACAGTTTATAAAGCTGCTACAGGTGCCTACAGTATCGCTTGACACGCGTATTAAGGAGGAGCTGGAAGAAAATCCTGCACTTGAAGACCTGAGCCTCACTAACATGACCGAGCCGGAGGAACAATATCCGGATCGCGACCCGGATGAAGATTATTCATCTGGCAATGAGGAAAGCAATGATTTTGACGAGTTTAATATAGACGATTACCTGCAGGAAGACAATGTAAACGAATACGGCTCACGCTACGACCAAAACGGCGACGATGAGGAAGAGCGTAAAGAAATGCCGATAGCTATTCAGAGTTCTTTTTTTGAAAACTTACAGGCGCAACTTGATCTGTTGCCTTTAGCGGATAAAGACTTTCGTATTGGCCAGCAAATTATTGGTAGTTTAGATGACGATGGTTACCTCCGCAGGCCTATTATGTCGTTAACCGACGATCTGGCCTTTTCGCAGAACGTAATGGCCGAGGATGAAGAGGTGGAAGAAATGCTGAAGGTAATTCAAAGTTTTGACCCCCCGGGAGTGGGTGCACGAACTTTACAGGAATGCCTGCTTATACAGTTACGGCGAAAAGACACCGGCGACCCCATTACTACTAAAGCTATATTGGTAGTTGAACATTACCTCGACGAGTTTACCCGCAAACACTATGATAAGCTGGAAAAATCGTTAAACATGAACTCTATAGAGTTGCGTGGGGTAATTAACGAGATATTAAAGCTGAACCCTAAACCTGGCGACTCTAACGAAGTAAATACAAAACAACACCAGGTAATCCCCGATTTTCACATCAGTAATAACGATGGAGTACTTATATTAACGCTGAACTCTAAAAACGCGCCTGAACTCCGTGTAAGCCGCTCTTACCAGGAAATGTTTGAGCATTACGACAAGGCTTCTCAGCGTGATAAAAAGATGAAAGAGGCGGTGCAATTTGTAAAGCAAAAACTCGATTCGGCGAAATGGTTTATTGATGCCATTAAGCAGCGCCAGCAAACGCTGCTGAAAACCATGAATGCCATTATGCAGTATCAATACGAGTTCTTCCTTACAGGTGATGAAAAGAACCTGCGCCCCATGATATTGAAAGATATAGCCGACCGTATTGGCATGGATATATCAACGGTATCGCGTGTGGCTAACTCTAAATATGTGCAAACTGAATTTGGTACATTCCTGCTAAAATCATTTTTCTCCGAAGCAATTCAAACCGAAAGCGGCGAAGAAGTATCGAACAAAGAGGTTAAAAAGATTCTGGAAGAACACATTGGCGGCGAAGACAAGCGCCATCCGCTGGCAGATGAAAAGCTGACCGAGATCTTAAAGGAACAGGGTTACAACATTGCCCGCCGTACAGTAGCCAAATACCGCGAGCAAATGAACATTCCGGTGGCACGTTTGCGTAAAGAGCTTTAGAAGAGATTGGGTTTTGAAGAGCGAGTTCGGTGTAAAGAGCGGAGACTAACAATGCTTATTTTTCCTTTGCTTTACCGTTGCTAAAATCTCATTTTTTATACTCAAAGCCTTACTGTAATCGCATACATATTAAAAAAAATCAGCCTCTATTTTCAAAAACTTTTCTTTTTTGGCAGCTTGGAAATATAAGTCGGCTAAATTATCCTCTTACATAATTATATTGCAACACAGTTAATTTACGGTTTTTTAAATACAAAATCACTTCTTTATTGTTACAGCATTAATAAGAAAAAAAGCTTAACACTCACCTCACAGACGCATGGATGCAAACTTAATTAACCCCGCAAATTCAGAAGTGATCAAAGAACACTTTGTACACCACCTTAACCGGATTTACTTTGGTAAAAGATATCTTCAAAAACACCTCCCCGATTTAAACAAACTTTCGTCGTTCAAAAAGTTAAAGCAGGGTTTGGACGAAACTTGGGAAGATGTGAATAAGCAGGTTAAGCGTATTGAAAAAATATACGACCTGATTGACGCACAACCTGCCAAAGAAAACTGTGTGCCCATTATAACCGTGTTTAAAGATGCTTTTGAACCGCAGGAATATGGCTTGCAAAGCACGTTATTAAACGATATAGATATTATTCTTTACCTGCAACTTTTAGAGCATATTAACATGACCTCTTACCGCATGCTCAAAATACTGGCGGCAAATATGGGTAAAACCGAAGTTGAGCAATTACTGCTCGAAAGCTTTGACGAATCGAGCGATAACGATAAACTTTTTGTAATGATTGCTGATGAATATGTGCAATTACGGCATAACAACTAGTCATAAAAAAAGCCTTTAGCAACTCACTAAAGGCTTTTTTTATATTATGCTTTTCGCTTATGCGTTTTGAACGGTGCTATTCAAATCATCGGCTTCGCCTTTGAATTTTGATTTACCTTCTTCGTAAGCATCACCTGCGTAAGCTTTAGCCTGGTCAATTTTACCTTCTGCTTCGTCTTTATAGTCAGACAAAGTACCTAATACACCATTAAATTTGGTTTTAGCTTTGTCTACCAAAGTGGTGCTATACTCTTTCACATCGTCGGCAGTAACTTTGGCTTTGTCTTTAGTTTTCTCAACTAAATCGTTCACGTAATCGGCAATGTCTTCTCTAAGCTCAGAGCCACTTTCGGGGGCTAATAATAAACCTATTGCCGCACCTGCTGCAGCACCTACTAAAAGCGCTGCAATAATTTTAGTTTGATCTTTCATATTTTATCTTTTTAGTAGATGATATAATGCTTAACACGAATTGGCCCTTACTGTTTACACATTTTATTAAAATAATTAATTTGAATGGCTTTTAATCAGTAAAGTACAAACATGGCGCTAAAGCATTGTTGGCCTAAAAAAGATCAGTCCTCGAAATTCTGTGGTATGGTAAAATAGAATACCGACCCTTTGTCTTTCTGGCTTTCTACCCAAACGTTACCATCGTGCCGTTTTACAATTTCGGCAGCCACATACAAGCCTATACCAAAACCCGAAAACGTTTGTTCGTTACGCCCTTCAACACGGTAAAAACGGTTGAATATCTTACTTTGCTCGTCGGGGCTTATGCCTATACCATAATCTTGCACGGCTATAACCGCCTCGTTATTATTGATTGATAGGATAACGTCAACCCTGTCGCTCTCAGGAGAATATTTAATGGCATTAGTTAAAAAGTTGGTAATTACCTGGCCAATCCGGTCGCGATCGGCATATATGGTTACCTGCTGTGGGGTACTCATTACAATATCGTGCTGAGTGGCGGTATGCTGTACTTCTTCTACAATTTCTTTGAGCAGGTCATTCAGCACAAATAATTCGCAATTGAGGCTTAAACGGCCTGTTTCCATTTTTGAAACATCGAGCAAGTCGGTTATTAGCCGGGTAAGCTTATTGATCTGCTTATTCACCGTGTTTAAAGATTTCATCAGGAAATCATCATCAGTTTTGTTACGGTAAATAGTTAATAATAACTGTATGTAGGCTTTAATGGAGGTAATAGGTGTTTTAAGCTCATGACTGGCCATGCCAATAAAATCATTCTTAATTTGCTCGTGTTCCTTCATCGCGCTAATATCCATACCCGAACCAATGTAGCCCTCAAACGTACCATCGGCACCAATACACGGAACGCCCTTCATTCCTATCCACCGGTAGCGGTCATCATAACGGCTTTTCATACGATACTCCATATAAAACTCGTGCCGCGCATCAAAAGCTTGCGTATAAGTATCCAATACCCTGTCACGGTCATGTTCGTGCAGCAGATCGCTTTGCAGGTAGCTGCTATCTGATAATAGCTGCATCTCGCTGCCGTAGTGGGTCCAGCTTTTATTTAAGAAAGTAGTATGTTTATTTACCCCGGCCATCCAAATAAGCACCGGTGCCGAATCGGCAATGCTGCGAAAGCGCTCTTCGCTGGCCTTCAGCATCTGCTCTGATTTTTTCCGTTCGGTAATATCCATACACGAGCCTACATAGCCTGCAAACTCGCCGTTAGGTAAATAGCGCGGCTTGCCGGTTGCGGCCACCCACTGTGTTTTACCATCGCTGCGCAGCACCCTAAAGTCTACCTCGTAAGGTGCCCTGTGGTTTACTTCGCGTATATAGCCGCCTATTACACGGTCGCGGTCTTCGGGTTGTACATATTCTATCCAGCCGCGGCCTAAATGAGCCTCGTACGGGCTGCCCGTCCAGTCTATCCAGGTATGGTTAACAAAGGTTATGTTACCACGGGTATCAACCGTCCAGAGGGCGGTGCCGGCAGCATCGGTAATATCTTTAAAAAGCAATTGCTGCTCGGCCAGTTCGCGCCGGGCCTGTACCTTGGCAGTAACATCAAAACCCATTACCATCACCCCTTCAATATCTCCCTGATGGCTGGTATAAGGGGAGTATACAAAATCAAAGAATGCTTCGCTATACTCAGGCTCACTTCCTTTTTTAACATCTACGGCATACTCATAGCTGTGCCTGGTTTTACCGGTATCAAAAACCTGCTCCACCTTTTTATAAAAGCAATGCCCCAACTCGGGCCAGGCTTGGCGCATAGGTATATTAAGCACCTCACGATTTGCCCACAAGCTTTTAAACATGGGGTTTATAAGCTCGCACACCCCTTCACGCCATTTTAAAATAGCCATTAAACTTTGCGTTTGCATAAACAACCGCTTAAGCTGATTATCGGTTTGATAGAAACTACCGGCAGAAAATTCGGGCTCTTCGGTGTCTGGTAACATATGTTGGCTGCTTGTAAACTAATCTCACCATTAAAAAACACAATACCAAAATTAATTTATAATTAACTACCGGTTACAAAAAAAGCATTCGGCAAGCAATTACTCCAACCTCATGAATATTCGCAAACGTTTTAACACTACATTTTTAAAATTAAATAAAGTGATATGTTAATCTATTTAATAATTTTACATTCAAAGTAAAAGATAGGAACCACAAGAAGACGTAGTTATGTACGTTAACAAATCACAATCCTAAGTTATTTAAATGATTGATTATAAGGTAGACTTAACTAACTGCGACCGCGAACCTATACACATTCCCGGAAAGGTTCAATCGCATGGTTTTTTGGTAGCTTTTGATAGCACCGACGTAGTTAGTTACGTTAGTGAGAACGTATTGCAATATCTTAACGTTAAAGCACAAGATGTTTTAGGCAAAACCGTTGCTGAGTTTGAGCCGCTATTACAGCACGCCGAAACGCCAGGTTTCATCAATCATATTTTGCAGTTAGGGCATCACTCCAAGGGTTCTGAAACAATTAATCATTATACCATCGATCTGCGTGAGAAAAGCTTTAACATGATTTTTTCAAAATCCGGTAAACACGCTTTACTCGAATTTGAACCAAATACCTCTGCCAACGACGTTGATTTGCAAAAAACAATAGGCCGCTCGGTTAGCGAAATGCTTTCGGGAAAACAATTGAATGAGTTATTAGATAATGCAGCTCTGCAAATCAAGAGTTTGATAGGTTATGATCGCATTATGATCTACAAGTTTTTAGATGGCGGACATGGAGAGGTAATAGCCGAAGTAAAAGAAGATCATCTCGAGCCTTTTTTAGGCTTACATTACCCCGCCAGCGATATACCGAAGCAAGCACGCGAATTATACAAGGTCAACCTCACCCGGATAATTACTGATGTAAATACTGATGCATCGCCTATTTTAACGCTGGGCACTAATGGCGAGGCCGAACCACTTGATCTTACCCATTCAGAACTAAGGGCTGTATCTCCTATTCATATTCAATATTTAAAGAATATGGGTGTGGCCTCCAGCTTTAGTATCTCTTTACTTTATAAAGATGAGCTATGGGGTTTAATTGCCTGCCATAACTATACACCCCGGTTTATAAATTTCAAGGCACGAGAGGCCTCTAAGTTAATTGGCCAAATCATATCATCGGCTTTAGAGTATAAACAGGATGAAGAAAACGTAGTAAAAAGCCTCAACTATAATGTGGCTTACGATAGCCTTTCGCTTATTTTGCGTAACGGCGGTAACGTAGCCTATGCAATTTCAGGCCATGATACCACCTTGTTAGATATTACCGATGCTACGGGAGCAGCGGTGATTTATGAAGACAAGGTAACCATGTTGGGCAAAACGCCCGGTAAAGAGCAGATAGAGGAATTGGTTAATTGGCTTATTGACCATATGGAAGACCGTATTTTTTACACCCACCAGCTTCCCGAAATATACCAACCGGCGCAGGCTTACAGCGAGTTGGCCAGTGGTGTAATGGTTTGCACCCTATCAAAGGAAATGGGCGAATTTTTGATTTGGTTTAAACCCGAACAAATTGCCACCATAAACTGGGCGGGTAACCCGGATAAGCCCGTTGAAGTTGACAATAACGGCCTGGCCAACTTATCGCCCAGAACATCGTTCGAGGTTTGGTCGCAAACGGTAAAAAACACTTCGGCCCGCTGGAACCGGGAAGAAATCAGCAATGTGCTACGCTTGCGCGAAGAAGTAGTTTATGCCATTAATCGCCAGGCTAATGAGATAAGAACGCTTAATGAGAAACTGAAACAGGCGTACGAAGAGCTGGATACCTTCAGTTTTACCATATCTCACGATTTGCGCACGCCGCTGTCTACCATTAAAAATTATTCAGAGCTTCTGTTAGAATCTAACACCAGTTTAGACGAAGACGCGCGCCGGATATTGAAAAAGGTAATTGGTGGTGCCGATAAGCTTAACTACCTGATCAAAGAAGTATTAAATTACTCAAGGGTTGGTAGAACTGAGGTTATCTACACCGAAATTCCAATGGAGAGCCTCATACATGAGTTGAAAAATGATTTAACTGTAGCTTTTAACACCCACGATTTACAATTTGAGGTAGACAACACACCAGCTGTGTATGGCGATAAAACGATGGTTAGCCAGGTATTTGCGAATGTTATTAACAACGCCATCAAATATTCCAGTAAATCAAATCCTCCTAAAGTAAAAATTGACGGACGAGAGACCAATAGCGAAGTCATTTATACTATTAGCGATAATGGAGTGGGTATTGATTTAAACTACTATGACCGTATATTTGATTTATTTAAACGTATGGATAATGTACGTAAATATGAAGGTACAGGTGTTGGCCTGGCTATAGTAAAACGCATTATTGAGAAACATAATGCTCGTATTTGGGTAGAGAGCGAGCTTGGAGTTGGCACGGTATTTTATATAGCATTTAAAAGAAATATGTAATGGCAGCACCCGATATTTTTTATATTGAAGATAACGAAGACTTTATTGACGTTGTAGAGCGCGCCATAAGCCAGATAGACAATAAGACTATCATGCAAACCATAGATGATGGTGCCCTGGCATTAACAACCCTCAATAGCTTAGCAGAAAACCGTGTTAAACCACGGCTAATATTAATAGACCTGAACTTACCCGGCTTATCTGGCCTCGACCTGCTCAAAAGGATCAAAGAAAACCAGGCGCTGCGCTATGTGCCTACGGTTATGTTTTCAACTTCAGATAACCCCAAGGACATTAAAACATCGCTTGAGTTTGGAGCCAACGCTTACGTAACCAAGCCTATGGGCTATAATAATTTAATTAAATGCTTAAGTGCTGTACACGAGTTTTGGTTGAATACTACTTGCCTGGCCAGTTAAATCTTTTTTTTGCTAAAATTTAATTTTTAAACCGGCATGTATACTGTTTGAGACACAGTTAAGACATTTAGTAGCGTTACAGGCCTTTGACCATTAAATAAGCACAACAAGTCTCTACCCCCCTTCCTGTACTCCATTTACCATACATTGCAGTAACTGTAAAGTTATCAAATCTGAAAGTTTAGTATTTAACGTTCCGGAGGCTTGTATACCATAACCTTCGGCGTTATGCTGAAAGCTAAGCGGATGCTCAAACTCAGAAACCAAATTCCAGTTGGCCTTGGCCGAATACATTACTTGGTGGTAAGTAACCCTACCCGATAAGTTAATCTTATCAGAGACCTGATAGGTACAGAAAAATTAATTTGCTGATCATAAAAATCATTTAAGCGTTATATTAACATCGCAATAGGCTACAACTTTTGTTATGCGGCCGTACATTGTTATCATTGTTCTAAAATAAACCTGTATGTTTTCCGAACCGTCATACCTGGCTGCACGCATGGTGGCCGAAACCATTGAAACTCATTTTGCCGAACATTTGGCTATTGCACGCCAGCTTGGCGAAAAAGATTTGGCTACGGCGCTTAGTTCAAACATTATTGAGGCGGTAATTGATGTGGCATTTTGGGCCAGCTTAAGGCGAGAGGAAGGCCACTCCCCTGCTATTTCCCTGGCATTATTACAACCTTCGCAGGCAGATAAGCCTTTGATTTTTGGCCAACGCTTACGCCTTACCCCGCAAAGTCTGGTTAAGCTTGCCCCTGCGGTTGAACAGCCGGGCATTCACCTTGGTGTTTGGCATGAGGGCGATGAACTTTATATTTGGGGAACCACGCATACCGTTCCGGGCATTTGCTTCGTGCTGGAGGTGGTAGAACCGGGCCTCTTAGTAATTAAACACCGCCGACTGGCCGGCTTCGGTAAATTTGTGAATATTGCCGTGCTGCAGGGGGATCAGATCAAGGTGCTTGACGAAAAATCGATGGGAATAGCTGAGTGCCCGGCGTTGATGGCTTCTTTAGACAGTATGTCGCTCCCCTCTTTTATGGGCGAATCGTTTAACGTGCTTTTACAACTGGCTGCTGCTGTGCGTATACACAAGCGCGGCGGACTGGTGCTTATCGTTCCAAGAAATTCGGAAGAATGGAAAACCTCTATTGTACACCCTGTAAAATACGAGGTTACCCCACCATACACCGTTATTGCCGATTTAATGAACGAAGAGGAACAGGAGCATAAGAAGTTTGAATGGCAGGAATCGCTTTTGCAGGCTATTGATATCATCGGCGGCTTTACTGCTGTAGATGGTGCCACGGTAATTACCCAACAATACGATCTGCTGGCCTTTGGTGCCAAGGTAGCCCGGTCTGACAAGAGCGTGCCTGTTGGGCAGATCATTATTACCGAACCTGTAGCAGGCGTACAAGCCAGCCGCGTACATCCGGCACAAAATGGTGGCACCAGGCATTTAGCGGCCGCACAATTTGTGCATGACCAGCACGATGCCGTGGCATTAGTTGCATCGCAAGACGGACAGTTTACCGTGTTTGCCTGGTCAGAAAAATTAAAGATGGTGCACGCTCACCGCATAGATGTATTGTTGATGTAAATGAATTATTTAATTCGAAATATTGTCGAAAAATATATTTTATGGGTTAAATGGATATTTCAATCGATTTAACTATAATTGTATAATTGACAATTATAAACCACCTATAACTTCTTGTTATGCATTTAAATAAGCTTGGTTGCACACTTGCCTTAGCTTTATCGGCTTTAACCGGTTTTAGCCAGGTAAAACCGCTGGAGGCATTTCCATTATCATCTGTACATTTATTAGAAAGCCCTTTTAAGCAGGCGCAGCAAACCGATATGAAATATATGCTGGCGCTTAACCCCGATCGCTTGCTGGCACCGTATCGTCGTGATGCTGGGATAGAAACATCAACAGCCTCCTACGGCAACTGGGAAAACACCGGGTTAGATGGCCACATTGGCGGACATTACTTGTCAGCGTTGTCGTTAATGTATGCATCAACCGGCAACGCAGTTGTTAAGCAACGACTCGATTATATGATTACCGAACTGCAAAAATGCCAGCAAAAGAACGGTAACGGGTACGTTGGCGGCATCCCGGGTGGCAAGGCCATGTGGAAAGAAATTGAAGCAGGCAATATTAACGCCAATAGCTTTTCGCTTAATGGTAAATGGGTGCCCTTGTATAACATTCATAAGCTGTATTCAGGGCTGTACGATGCCTGGGCGGTTGCAGGGAATGCTACGGCTAAAGATGTACTGATCAAGTTAACCGATTGGTTTATGAATCTGACTGCTAATTTATCTGAAAAGCAGATACAGCAGATGCTACGCAGCGAGCATGGTGGATTAAATGAGGCTTTTGCCAATGTGTACGCCATTACCGGCAATAAAAAATACCTGGAACTGGCACGCAAATTCTCTCACCAGGCCATACTAAACCCGCTATTGCAAGATAAAGATGCGTTGAACGGCATACATGCCAATACGCAAATACCTAAAGTAATTGGCTACGAACGCATCGCCCAACTAAGTGGCGATACATCGTGGAGCAATGCAGCAACTTTCTTCTGGAATACGGTAGTTAACCACCGTACAGTAGCTATTGGCGGTAATAGTGTGCAGGAACATTTCAACCCGGCCAATAATTTCTCGTCGATGATAGAATCGCGCGAGGGACCGGAAACCTGCAACTCCTATAATATGCTCAAACTTACCAAGGAGTTGTTTTTATCGAACCCATCGGGCGCTTATATGGATTATTACGAGCGCACCTTGTATAACCACATTCTTTCTTCGCAACGGCCCGAGGGTGGTTTTGTGTATTTTACCCCTATGCGCCCCGGCCATTACAAAGTTTACTCGCAACCACAGGAAGGTTTTTGGTGTTGCGTAGGCTCCGGGCTGGAAAACCATGGTAAATATGGAGAGCTGATTTACGCTCACCAAAACAAAGATCTTTTCGTTAACCTGTTTATTGCTTCATCGCTTAAGTGGAAAGAAAAAGGCCTTACCCTATTGCAAGAAACAGCATTTCCATACAGCGAAAGTTCTAAAATATCTTTAAAGCTTAATAAGCCAAGCCGCTTTGCTATGCACTTTCGCTATCCTTCATGGGTAGAAAAAGGTAAATTAAAGATCAATGTGAATGGCAAGGATCAACCTATAAAAACAGACTCTGAAGCATACGCAAGTGTAGAACGAACATGGAAAACCGGCGATGTTGTGACCGTAACTTTACCTATGCATACCAGCACCGAGTTTTTGCCCGATGGCTCTAATTGGGTTGCCTTTTTACATGGCCCAATTGTATTGGCCGCCGATATGGGCAAGAAAGACCTTGTAGGATTAAATGCTGATGCCAGCCGCATGGGCCATATTGCTTCGGGTCCGCTTATGCCGCTTGACGAGGCGCCGCTGATCGTTTCTGCCACCAAAAACATGGAGCCGGAAGTAACCCCGGTTTCTACTGCAGCCATGAACTACGGTGCATCCAAATTGATCTATCAGGAAAAATATAAAGATCTAAAACTGGTGCCTTTTTATACCCTGCAAGATACGCGCTATGTAGTATACTGGCCGTTTACCACCACATCAGACTTGCCTAAGATTATTGCAGCAAGAAAAGCGGAAGAAAAAATTAAGCAAGAGCTTGATGCACAAACGGTAGACAGGGTGAGCACCGGCGAACAACAACCCGAATCGGACCATAATTTCAAAGGAGAAAAAACGGAGAATGGCACCTTTGCCGACAGACACTTTAGAAATGCCACGGGTTGGTTTAGCTACGATTTAAAAAATGATGCCGGTAATGCTACCAAACTCAGGGTAATTTACTTTGGCCGCGAAAAGAATAAAAACTTTAATATACTGGTAAATAACGTATTGCTTAAAAACGTTACTCTCGAAGGAACAGGTGAAAATAAATTTGTAGAAGTATTTTATAACCTGCCTGCTGAAGCAATAAAAGCTAAAGTGTTGACCGTAAAATTTGAAGCCGCGCCACAATCGTCGGTAGCTAACGTATACGAAGTAAGGCTAATGAAATAAAGTAACTGTTTGTGCCTGATATAGAATCATATTCAGGCACAAACAGTTAATCAGTTGCAGTTACCAAATATAGGTAGCTACCGATCCGGCTGCTAAACCGGCCTTTGTTGTTGTTCCCTTATATTTAATGTTGAAATTGCTTGCCGCAGTTCCGTTGTTAATTACAATGAGTACCGTTTTACCATCGGGCGTTCTAAAGGCAACGTTTGGCAAATCGGTCAACATATTGGTGGCAATACGTACCGAACCCGGCCTTACAAATTTAGCCGCATGGGCAACCACGTAATAGGCGGGATTGCGCATCACATTGTCTTTATCAATGGTAATACCTCCCATGCATGATGAACAACCGCCCCTATCGGTATGCGGGTTGCTGTTTGCGTCGGCGGCAAGGTTCCATTCAATAACGGTACGGCTCCAGTTACGTGTGGCACCAATGGTAAGTTTGGTAATGTGGCTGGAAATATCTCTTTTGAAATTAGCAGGAGTACCCATCCATTGCTCAGTGAAATAAACGGCTTTATCGGGGTGAGCATTGTGCACCTCGCTTAACGCTTCAATTTTCCCGGCATACAGGTGAAATGCCGACCCTACAATGTACTTCTTAGCATCCGGATCGTTCAGGATGCTGATCGGATACTCAGGCTTATCGCAGTTATGATCGTAAATGATGATCTTGGTCTTCAAACCCGCCGCTTTAAAAGCTGGTCCTAAATTAGCCTTTACAAATTGAGCCTGATCGGGTGCCAGCATTAGCATACTGGGGTTATTGCCCGGGTGCAGAGGTTCGTTTTGTACGGTGATAGCATCTATGGGAATGCCTTCGGCTTCCATCGCCTTAATATATTTAACGAGGTAACGGGCATATACATCGAAGCAATCTGGCTTTAAACTACCACCACGGGTGTCGCCGGTGGTTTTCATCCACACCGGTGCCGACCATGGCGAACCTAATATTTTAATTTTAGGGTTAACTGCCAAGATTTCTTTCAGTACCGGTACTACATCTTTTTTATCGGGCCCTAAGTTGAATTTGGCTAACGTAGGATCGGTTTGCCCGGCAGGCAGATCATCGTACGAAAACACAAACTCGTTAAGGTCTGATGCCCCAATACTCACCCGCAGGTAGCTGATACCTACATTGCGGCCATTGATTGCGAACAATTCCTGAATTAACGCCTTGCGAGCCGCAGGTGTCATTTTCATCATCAGTTGGGCGCTGCCACCTGTTAGGGTAAACCCAAATCCGTCTATGGATTGATAAGTTTGCTTAACATCCACCACAATGGTAGAATCGTTACCAGAATTTTTGCTAAACACCAGCGGTTGTGCTTGTTTTGCAAACAGTGCAGATTGATCGGCATTGGTGAGCCAAACATCGGCCGTACCTTTTTTTTGAGCATATGAAGATGTGATGCTCAAGGCAAGGGTGCCCGTAATCACAATTTTAGAGAGAGTTATCATATTCAATTAGTAGACCATTAAAGTGGCTATAGAGTGTGGTAAGCTTGATACAGCGACGGTTTTGCCCTTGATCCATAAGCTGTAATCAACTTTAGCATCGTTAGGGTTCATGACCACCACTGCAATTTTGCCATCGGGGTTAAGGTAAGCGGTAGTTAACAATTTATCGCGGCTGGAAGAGCTTACAATGCGCTTAGCACCGGGTTTGATGTATTTGGAGAAATGGCCTATGTAATAATATTCGTTGGTGTAGTGCAGACTGCCATTACGGGTGTCGGCATGTATGGGGGCAAAGCAAAAATTACCCACATGGTTTGGGCCGCCCTTTTCGTCCAACAGTATGTTCCAGTCTGTCCAGGCTACGGTGCCGCTGTTGAAATCGTTGATCATAGATAAACCGTACCGCTCGCCCAATGCCCAATCGTCTAAACGGTTGTAGTCAAACTTTTCGATACAGCCTTCGGTGAAAACCAGATTTTTACCAGGAAAAGCCTCATGCGTGCGGCGTGTACTTTCAAACTGCATGCCGCCGCCGGTCCAGGTTTCGTACCAGTGAAAGCCTATCCCCCAAACGTATTTTGCAGCCTCTGGGTCTTCTAAAATGGTGCTGGCGCGCTGGTACATGAGGTCGCGGTTATGATCCCATACAATAAGTTTCTTGTTTGCCAAGCCTTCTTTGCGAAGCGTTGGACCTAAATACTGCTTCACAAAATCGCGCTCTTCTTCGGCTGTATACATGCACGATTCCCACTTTTGTTTAGCCATGGGTTCGTTTTGCACACTCAGGCCCCAAACAGGAATGCCCTCCTTTTCATAAGACTTAATAAATTTAGTGTAGAAAGTTGCCCAGCTTTGGCGATACTCGGCCTTTAGCCTGCCGCCATGCAGCATATCATTGTTATCCTTCATCCAGGCAGGTGGACTCCATGGACTTACAAACAAGTTAAGCTTTCCCCCTGCCGCTTGCTGCGCTTTTTTAATAAACGGAATGCGGTATTTTCTATCGTGACTTATATCGAAACTCTTTAACGTAACATCGTTTGTTGATACATAGCTATAAGTATCGCTCGAAAAATCGCAGCTTTGAATATTGGTGCGGGCAAAGGTGTAACCTATCCCCTTTTCCTTACCGTAATAGGCCGCTAAAAACTCCCGTTGCTTGTCGGCAGGTAATTTGGCAAAGGTTTCGGCCGAGGCATCGGTTAGTGCCCCTCCTATCCCTATCATGGTTTGAAAGGTTTTAGCCGGGTCTACAAATACCACTGTCTCTGTTTCGAGCGGCTGCGCTTTGGGTTGCAGGTTGAGGGTTTCGGTGGATTTAAGACGGTAATCGGTCCCCTTAGCGGTAACATAAACCGTTACATGATTTACGCTTTTAACAGTCGGCTTTTTAGCGGTAGGTTTTACTTGTGCACTTGCCGTTAGCGCACAACCTACTAACAAAGGAACTATAAAATATTTTTTCATCAGGATATAAAGATGCATGCGTGTTACCTAAAAAAACGTATGCAGCCATTACGCTGCATACGTTAAGATAAATTGTGATATGTTTAGAATTATTGAATTTTATCTAATGCCGGAACATTAAGTTCTGCACCTGCATAGCCCTTATTTTGGTTAATGCGGCCGCTGGTATTCAAATCAATGTCATGTTGCGGAATAGGCCATAATACGTGATAAGGGGAAATAGTGTAATGGTTACCCGAGTTAGTTACCACATTAGGATTTTTGTAGAAATCGTTCTTCTCCATGATGCGATCATAAAAGAAGTTGTTGGTAGAGAAACTGGCCATGTTGTACGATTTACCATTGTAAGCCGCAATACCTGTTTGGGCAAATATGTAAGCCATACGTGTAAGCTCGGTTTTACGCGGTTCTTCCCAATACAATTCACGTTGGCGCTCGTCAAGCACGGTTCCAATATTTACAGCACCTGCATCTGTTAAAAGCTGTGCTTGTGCACGTGCTCTTACCATATTAATATCGGCCATAGCCGATGCCGTTTGCCCTTTCCAGATATAGGCTTCGGCGCGCAGCAAATAGGTTTCGGCTAAGCGGAATATATACCAGTCGGTATTGGTACCGCGTGGCGGGCTCCACCATTTATCGCTCGCAAACTGCGAAGAACCGATAAACACTTTATAATGCGGCCAGCTAAACCAGGCACGGATGGTATCTTTGGCACCGTTTAGAAAACGTTGATTAACATTAGCCGGGGTGTATTGCTCCAGCTTCTTACCGTACCAGGTAGGGTCGCTGGTCTTGATAGCTGAGTTATTATACACGAGGTCGGTCATGTTCATCCAGTTACCGGGTGCATGGCGAAGGTCGGTATTATCGGTCCAGATATATTTGGTGGCATAAGGTGTAGGGCGCAAACGGCCAATACCTCTTCCGTATAACAAAGTAAGCGGAAACTCGGCGGTAACAGCATCAGACATACCGGGTTTCAGCGCACCGGGAGTTAAGATGGTACCGTTGTGCCACATAGGGCAGCAGTTACGCATTACTTGTGATCCGCTTGGCGTTGCACCGTCTAAGGTTTCGCGGTCTAAAACTACGTACAGTGCCTCGGTGTTGGTAGCCATGGCCTTGTTTTCCGGGCGATGCATATCCCATATCACGTTTTTCGACGCATCAACGGCATTGACTCCAAAACGGGCTGTCATTAACTTATAAGGACCGTTGATGGCTACGTTACAAGCCGCAATAGCATCATCAAATAAACCCAAGGCTAAATCTACCTTGGCCAGCAGGTGAGCTGCTCCACCTTTGGAAATATCCCCTTTGGCATTGCCATCGGTTAAGTTAGCCACGGCAAATTCCAGGTCTGCTTTCATCTGGCGCAAAATAACCATGCGCTGTGTGCTGAAGTAAGATTTATTGATGGTGCTTTCTTCTTTTAACACCAAAGGCACATCTCCAAACTCATGCACTAAACGATAGTAACGGTAAGCCCGGTGAAAATAAGCTGAAGCTAACACGCTATTACGATCTGCCGGTGAAGACCAGGTAGCATTATCGATACGTGAAATAATAACGTTGGCATCTTTTATTCCTGAATACCAGGCGTACCAGTAACGGCCTATTTTATTATAATCATCACTATCTAAATTGGCTGTAGGCGTAATGCGCACATTTAAATCCTGGGCGGGTGTAGTTTTATCGGTGGTACCGTCAACAGCGGCATCAGTAAAAATTGACTCGCTAAGCAAGGGGGCCGAATCACCAAAGAACTCAAAACGCAAGCTTGGATTTAAGGAAGCCAGCGCGTTTCTGAAAGCTGCCGGTGTAGTTAACGTTACATCAGGGGTAAATTTTGAAGGCGCTTCGGGATATAATTCACTGCGTTTGGTGCAGCCGGAAGCCACAAACACAGCCGTTAATGCCAGGCCGGCTATTATATTTTTATTAACTGTTTTCATAATTACAATCTCTTAATCTGGTTAAAAAGTTACGTTCACACCTGCAGAAAGGTACCTTGGTGTAGGGCCGTTGTTTTGCGGATCCCATAGGTCCCAATTAGAAAATACAGCGGCATTTGCAGCGTTCACATAAATTTTGGCGCTTTGCATACCAAAGCGTTTGATCAGTTTTTGATCGAAAGTATAACCTAATGATACCGTTTGCAGGCGCACAAATGATGACTTACGCCAAACGTTGATGGTTGTACCTGATGACCCGGAGTTTAAGCGGGCGTAATCGTTAATCGGGTTATCGGGTGTCCAGTATGGTAATGCATACGAGTTCATGCGGAAGTAGCCTACACTGCCCGGGTTGTTTAAAGCTTGGTTGTATTGTGATAGCTGGCCAATGCTCGACACCAGTAAGAATGAGGCATCAAAATGTTTCAGAAAATTAAAATCGTTACGCAACGACCAATTGAACTTAGGACTGCGCGATCCCAAAAACTGCTTATCAGCGTTGGTGAATTTAAAATCGCCGTCTACATCCTGTAATTTAAAGTCGCCGGGACGTGCGCCATATTTAGCGGCCTCGGTAGCTTCGGGGGTTTGCCAAACACCTAAGATGTTGTAATCCCATACCACGTTAATATCCTTGCCTATAAACCAACCGTTACCAATATCATTGGCTTCAACCATGCTGGTGTTTCCGTTTGCATCTACTACCGGCACTTCACCATACAGGTGTACAATTTTATTGCGGTTTAAGAAAAATGTACCACCGGCGTTCCAATTAAAGTTTTTGCTTTGATAAACTTTGCCTTCTAATGATAACTCAAATCCCTTATTGGTAACCTCGCCAATGTTAGTTAACGAGTTTGAACCATTACGGCCACCTATTATGATGTTATTACTATTGTTGAAACCTTGTACGTAAGACAGCTCTTGCGAGGTGATCATGTTGGTTGTTTTACGGTTAGGATAAAACTCAACAGATCCGCTTAAACGATTTTTCAGCACGGCAAAGTCTAAACCAAAGTTTAAACCGGTTGTACGTTCCCAGGTTAGGTTTTCGTTTTGTAAAGATGCTTTCCAAACACCTATATTATTGGTAACCACTCCTGCCGCATTACTGGTTGGGTAACGGGTTGGGCTAAGGGTAGATAATGCCAAAGTAGGATCGGCGGTACCTGTAGATAAGCGGTTACCGTTTGAGCCAAAGCTCATACGTAACTTACCATAGTTTAACCAATTTAGAGCATCGGTTTTCATAAAGTTCTCTTGCGTAAATACCCAGGCTAAGCCACCAGATACATAGTTTTGGCGTGGACTACGCAACCCAAAAGGTGAAAACCCATCGCGGCGAACGGTAGCGGTTAGCAAGTAACGGCTCATTAATGAATAGTTCAACCGGCCCATTAACCCATCGGCGTTGTAAATACGGTCGTCGCTGCTAACAACAGGCAGTGCGCCAGAGCCAATGCTATGATAACCTAATACATCGCTCGGGCTCAACTGAGAGTTATCGGCCCTGGTATACCAGCTTTGGTACTTTTCTTTATTCAAGAGAAAGGTTGCATCAAAATTATGTACGCCAAAGGTTTTATTCCAGGTAAGTATGTTATCTAAATTATAGCGGTACCTGCTTTCAACCGTGCGTGCAGCAGTACCACCGGCCAGTTCGTTAGGGTTTGCAACAGGGCGGAAGAAAAAGTTACGATACGCCTCAATTTGCGGCGAAAAGTTCATCGTGTACTTAAAGCCAAAAGGTAAATCAACTCTTGCAAATAAGGTTGAAAACAAAACGTTTTGTATGGCAACGTTTTGATTGTATGCCTGCCCTAAAAACGGGTTACGCTGGTTTAAACCGTTATCATCGGTAGCAATACGACGTAACGTTCCATTGGCGTTGTACACATCGCCGTAAGGGGATGAATTTGCAATTTGAGTCCAGTCGGCTTCATGGCCATCACCATTACCACCTAAAGTACTTGCATCGCTTTCATCGCGGCTTGCAAATTGCGCATTAACCCCTACTGTTAAAAAGCTGGATGCTTTACCTTCTAAGTTAACACGAAAACGGGCGTTCCGGTAATCGCCGCCTTTGATGAGGTTCTCATTTTTAGTATAATTACCAGACATGTAGTAACTCACTTTTTCTGACCGGCCCGAAAGACTGGCTGTATAATCCTGGCGGAGGCCATTACGGAAAATGAGGTCGGACCAGTTAGTCACTTTGCCTGCCTGGTAGTTGGCAATTTCATTGGTAAACAAACCAACGCGTTGCAAATAAACAGTAACCGGGTCGCCTGTTGATGACCCCATAAACTGTGCAAGCGTAACGCCTTCGGGTAATGCCCGTGGGTCGCTGTAAAAATAGTATGGATTTGCAACGTTATTAGCACGGGCCACGTCACCGCGCCAGCGTAAAAAGTCTTCGCCCTGGTAATACTTTTGCTTTTGCAGCAGTTGGGCAATACCGGTGTTGGCATTTATGGTGATCTGAACACCATTGCTACGACCTTTTTTAGTAGTAATAGCTACTACACCACCTGCAGACTGAGCACCGTATACCGCCAAAGCACTCGGGTCGCGCAGTACATCTACCCTTTCAATGTCATTCGGGTTAATGTCGGCCAGTTGGCCGAAGTAGATCACACCGTCTAATACGATTAAAGGCTGAACGTTACCGCTTAAAGATGAACGGCCGCGAACCTGCAAATCGCCGGTGTTACCACCTTTAGCCGAGGTATTTAAACCCACGCTGATGCCGGGAATATTACCCCTGATAATGTCGGTAACACTGGCCGGGTTTTCGTTTTCAAGCTTTTCGGCTTTGATACTTGATATGGTACCGGTTACATCTTTAACCGCACGTGTGCCGTAACCTATTACCACAACATCATTTAAGTTATTGGTGGTTTCGGTTAAGGTAACGTTGATAGACGTTTGCGAACCAACAGGTACGGTTTGCGGTGCAAAGCCCACATAGGTAAATGTAAGTGTACCATTCACAGCCGGCACAATGGTAAATTTACCATTCACATCTGTAATGGAATTATTGTTGGTTCCATCGGCTTTAATGGTTACCCCCGGCAAAGGCTGACCGGATTTATCTTTGACCTGACCTTTAACGGCAGATACTTGGGCCATTACAAGCGAACACTGAATAGAGAGTAATAAAATTAGTAGCGTAAATAGTTTTCTCATAAAATTAATTGATATAAATGAAATGTTAGATCTCTGCAAACACAGGTTTGCCAAAACGCTGATGTCGGGCATCAGCCATACGCTGTTAAGTAGCTCATAGTTGTTGTATTGTTGGTTAATTGGTTTACTGTAATGGGCAAACAGGGATGCTGCTACATTACAGGGTCAAAAATATCAAAAAGCAAACGACTTTTGCAAGTAGCAAAATACATAAAACCCTGTAAATTAACTATTTACAATATTTTTAATACGCTTCATGCGCAAAATACAAATTGGATTTAGTGCTGATAATTAACCAACTGCATTGTTTTATACATTTAATTTTCGGGGGGGCTAATACGTTTAAATCCTGAGTAAAAATTTGAATTATTTTTTGAAGACTTAGTGAGTTCCGTTATGTAATCGATTTAAAGGCTGCCTATTTACCTCTGTAAATTTTAACGAGGTATAATCAGCGAATAAATAGCCCGAAACAGATCGAGGTGAGGTATAAATCCACCATGAAAATTCAAGGAATTAACCTCATTTTACCAAGAGAAGTTATAATAATATAGAACATCATTGTGTAGCTTTGTAACCTGTATCCTGCTGTTAAGGCATGATCTTTAACCAGTTATTTATCAGGACATCTCCTGCTATTATTTAATTATTGCGTATGATTAGAAGTTTATTCACTAATCTTTTTACCTGTTGTTTAATATTACTAAGCTACATGGCCGGGGCTCAAGCACCTGTGCAAATCAATAGCAAAATTGACCAGCATGTATTCATCAACAACGAGGTTGAGTTTTTACATGAAAAGGGCAGTCACTTATCCCTGAATGAGGTTCAATTAGCCGACAAACAACATCAATTTAAAACCAGTTCCTCGTATTTTCCCGATAGTGAACCGCACTCCTCCTACTGGTATAAGATCAATATCCATATAACTGAATCTTTGGAGTCGCACAGTGCCGTTATAGAATTTTTTGATCAAACCACTAACTATATTACGGCCTACCTACCAACGGCACAAGGCAATTATGTAAGCAGCCGCTCTGGCGCCGATTTTAACTTTGACAAACGCTTATATAAGCACAAGAATTTTGAATTTCAGCTGCAGCCACTCCCCCCAGGCAACTATACCTGCTATTTTAACGTACGTGCCACCGATGGGGTTAATATTATTATTGTATACCGTAAGCTTACTTTTTTTATACATTATGCATTAACCGAGTACCTTACTTACGGCCTGTTTTACGGCATCATACTTATTTTTAGTTTTCATAACCTGTTAATGTACCTGGCCATTAAGCGCAGGCAATACCTTTATTACGTATTGTATATATTAAGTGTAGGGCTTTATGAAATGAGTACCGATGGTATTGCTTTTCAATATATATGGCCCAATGCCCCTCATTGGAACCATTACGCCTATGGTTTTGCCTTGTACAGCCTTAGCTTTTTTGCGCTGGTATTTACTAAGGAGCTGTTGCATGTACGCAAAAAAGCGCCTGCCTTGTACCGGCTTATCAACGCCGTAATTGTGCTGCGCACTATTTACTTTTTGTACTGCCTGCTGTTTAACAAGGGCTTGTTCTACTATAAATTTGTAGAATTTATACCCTTGAGCATCGCGTTTTACACTGGCATTGTTATTTGGGCCAAAGGCTTTAAACCCGCAAGGTTCTTTGTGCTGGGCTACACCTTTTTGTACATGGGCTTTATTTTAAAAGCTATTACGGCGCTGGGCTTTGCACGCATTATACCAGGGCTGGTATCTAATTATAGTTTGGGTTTTAGCTTTGTATTAGAGATGTTGTTCCTCTCGTTCTCCATTGGCGACCAGGTTCGGTTGCTGCGCAGGCAAAAACAAAAAGCGCAGGATACCGCCATGAGGCAAATGCAGATCAATTACGAACTTAAAGACTCTATTAATAAAGAGCTGGAAATTAAAGTAAATGAGCGTACTCGCGAGGTGGTAGAAAAATCGGAGGAGATCATTCAGCAATCGCAAGTTATTGAAGTGCAGAACCAAGAATTGCTGAACATCAATCAACAATTGGAAGCGCAAGCATCAGAAATTACACGCATGAATGTGTTGTTGGAAAGCGACAACATTCAGCTCAAAACAAATATTGAAAAGGTAACCGACGCCCGTGCCCTTTCTACCGAACTTTCCTTTGATGAGTTTAGCCTGAAATACCCCGATCAGGAAACTTGCAATAAATTCTTAGCCGATATTAAGTGGGCTAAAGGGTTTGCCTGTATTAAATGCGGTAACGAAGTTTACAAGAACGGCCGGGCACCATACAGCAGGCGTTGCTCTAAATGTAATTACGAAGAATCGGTGCTGTACAATACCATATTTCAGAACAACCGCATTCCTATTAACAAGGCATTTTATATTGTATACCTTATATATACCAGCAAAGGCAATATCTCTTCGTACCAACTTTCGGAGAAATTACAGATAAGGCAAAGTACCTGCTGGCAATATGCCTTGCGCATAAAACGGGTAATGGAAGATCATAAAAAAGGCAAGAAAGATGCGCGCCAAGGCTGGAGTAAACTGATACTTGACCATGCACCGCCGGCAATGGTTAAGAACACAGCAGCATTAACCAGTAATGGTTTACAACCATAGTTTGTAGATGCTTTTCAACAAATATACACGGGCATTTGTAGTTAGTTTATATTAACAACTACTTATGAAAACGATTATTTTTATTCATGGCATGTTTCAGAATGCCAAAAGCTGGGAGCCTTGGGTTGAATATTTTAGAGCCAAAGGTTATAATTGCATAGCCGAATCGTGGCCATTGCACGAAGGCGAACCTGCAGATTTGCGCGCTAATCCACCCACTGGTTTAGGTGAGTTAAAGTTGGCTACGGTTATCGAAAAATACAGACAACTGGCAGCCAGCCAAACCGAAAAACCTATTTTAATTGGTCATTCGGTGGGAGGCTTAATTGTACAAATATTGGTAAATGAAGGACTGGCTTTACTGGGCGTGCCTTTAAGTTCGGTAGCGCCAAATGGTATGATATCGCTCGATTGGGGTTTCGCTAAAAACAGTGCCCTGATCATGAACCCGTTGAAAGGTGATGAACCATTTATAATGGACCTGGAAGGATTTCAGGGAGCTTTTGCCAATACACTCTCTTTGGAACAGGTTAAAGAACCATTTGAAAGAACCGCCACAAATGATAGCCGCAACGTATTGCGTGATTGCCTGGGCGATGATGGCAAGGTTGATCTTGACCTGCCACATGTTCCACTGCTTTTTATAGCTGGCGAAGAAGATCAAATAATTCCGTATGAGCTTTGCGAAAAAAACGCCAATGCTTACACAGATGAAATAAGCAGCACAACCTATCGTAAATTTGCAGGTAAAAGTCATTTTATTTGCGTTGAACCGGGTTATGAGCAAGTGATCAACACCGTAAGCGAATGGATAAATGCACACGAAAACGCGCCTGCATATGAGGTTAATGAGATAAAAATAGATAATTAATAAAATAGAAACTTTGAAAAAAAATCCCTGCAGGTAGCGTTATAAGTGCTACTTGCAGGATTTTTTTTGTACTTTACATTACTTAAACATAAAAGTCATAATTTTCGTAGAAAATGTTTTACCTTTATTTACTCTAAGTAACAGCTATAAAGTATGAAGAAAAAAAGTTTCAGATGGTCTGATGAGGTCGAACCGCATAAAGACCGCACTAAAACTATCATTAAATTACATCCCGAAATTCGCAACCTTATTGGTCGCAACCCTTACACTTTCTTAGTTATTGCATTATGCGTAGGCGTACAATTGGTTACGGCCTATTTGCTTAAAGATGCAGCCTGGTATTGGGTAGCACTTGCCGCTTACGGTATTGGTGCATTTGCTTGCCACTCGTTGTTCGTTTGTATACATGAGTGTGCACACAACTTGATCTTTAAAAACCGTGTAGCCAATACCTGGTCGGGCATATTTGCTAACCTGCCTACCCTATTGCCAAGTTCGGTTTCTTTTCAAAAATATCACTTAAAGCACCACTCTTTTCAGGGTGTTGAAGCTTTAGATGCCGATATGCCTTTCCATTGGGAAGCTAAAATGATCAATAATTCTTCATTTGGTAAAGCCATGTGGTTGTTGTTCTATCCTATATTTCAGGCGCTGCGCCCATTCCGTTTAAAAGAAATTAACTTGTTTGATTCCTGGACATTGGTTAACTGGGTAGTTCAAATTGCATTTACTGCCGCAGTAGTTTATTTCTTGGGTTGGACTGCCATACTTTACCTGGCTTTAAGCTTCTTCTTCTCAGTAGGATTACACCCACTTGGTGCCCGCTGGATTCAGGAGCATTTCTTAACCCACGGTGAGCAGGAAACCAAAAGCTATTATGGTCGCCTAAACTTAACCAACCTTAACGTAGGTTACCACAATGAGCACCACGATTTTCCATCAGTGCCATGGAACAACCTGCCTAAAATTAAGGCTCTTGCAGGTGGACATTATGATACCTTAGGTTATCATACTTCGTACACCCGCCTGTTGTTCGAGTTTTTGTTTAACCGCGAACTATCTGTGTTTTCACGTACTGCGCGTTCAAACCGTGGTACTAAGATTACCGCACCCACAGCTAAAACACAAGACCCAAGCGCTATGGTAGCATAACGCAACTGATATAAACAAAGAAAGGCCTGTATTTTGCATACAGGCCTTTCTTTGTTTATAAGATATATGGTTTAACAGTTACCGTCAACGTCGCAGCTTGGCCCTTCGGTTACGCTGAACCCGTTGCCTTCTTCTTGCTCCCATTCCTGATAGGCTGTATTTAGTGTATTTAGAAATACATCAGTAGTCTGCGCACCCGATACGGCATACTTGTCGTTCATTACAAAGAATGGCACCCCTCTAATGCCGAGAGTCTCAGCTTCAGAGATGTCCTGACGAACCTCACCGGCGAATGCTTCCGTATTATTCAGCATTTCGCGCACTTCATTCGCATCTAAACCTATTTTAATTCCTAATTCAACCAGTGTGTCCTGGTCGTCGATATTCAAGCCATCGGTAAAATAAGCCATGAACAATTGCTCTTCCGCAGCATCGCCTAAATTATGCCGTTTGGCAAAATGGCTAAAACGATGTGCGTTAAAACTGTTTGCCACCACTGCATGGTCAAAGTTAAAATCAAGCCCTACCTGTGATGCCATTTCTGCAACCTGGCCGGTTACTTGTTTGGCGTAATCCAGTTGCCAGCCTTTACTATCGGCTAAAGATTGGTAAACGCTTATTTGTGTATCGGTTTTTAAGGCCGGGTTCAGTTGAAAGCTTTTCCATTCAATTTCAACTTTATCTTGCTGGCCAAAAGCGGTTAACGCTTCTTCAAACCTGCGCTTGCCAATGTAACAGAACGGGCACATTACATCCGACCAAATTTGTACTTTCATTGTTAATGGAATTTAAACAAAGGTAATCATGCCTGCCCATAAGGCGACACGCAAGAACTATTGATTACCGCTTTATGACAATGTACATCACTCACGGTTTAGGTACCGCGTAGTGGAATATAGGTTGCTTTGCACCCTCGCTTACTGTATAATAACTCTTGCCATTAGGCGCAAAGCCTACGGCCTCGCCTAACCTTTCCTGTTCGTAAGCTGGCTGCCGGGGCTTGCGTTGCAGCGTTTGCCAAATGGGCTCGTTACCCTCGCGTTTCCAGTAATAAATGCGGCTGTAACTTTTCAAGATCACTTGGCTACCATCTTTGCTAATGTCGCCGCTTACTATCCACTTAAATGGCTGTAAACCTCTGAAGTGAAGCTCGCAGCGCTTGGTGAGTGTAACGGTGTGGCCTGCATTAAACTTTAACGGGGCTGTATAAACACCTACGTCACTGCCGCGCTTGGTTACAATGTACAGCAGCTTTTCAACAGGGTCTATCATCAGCGTTTCGGCATCCCGGGGTGCATCGGGGTATTTTAAATACAAGGGTGCGCTTTTCAGGTTTTGAGCGTTGCTTGCATCGGTTGGTATTTGGGGTTCGGCTATGCGGTAAACCGTTATGTGTGGATTGTTCGATGCATTATCACCAATATCGCCCATGTAAACATAACTTTTACCAGCCTCCGGGCCCTCGCCAACAGCTATATCCTCACAGTCTTTTACACCGTGCGTTCCGCCGCCGGTTGCAGCATAATTAAATATACCCTTCAGTTTTCCATCAGGTGTTATGGCAAAAAAACGGCTGGTATCGCCGCTGTCATTATGAATATAAAAGATATTTGGATGATCAGTAGAAGCGGCAATACCTGAAGTTTCCTTATTCAGATCGCTTTGCAATTTGCCCGAAACATAATTTTTATCGTCGCCTTTATTTTGAGCATAGGCTGCCAGTTCCAGTGCAAAAATGAGCACTGGCCATAAAAATCGTCGTCGTTGCAAACCTTTTAACATATTGCCTAATTAAAGGCAAAGATGGAATTTTAATATAATAGTTATACTAACTAAATTATATTGTTAAAATAATGATATAGGTAACATTATAACTTAGTTAAAATAGTAATCATGACCTGCAAAATTAGCCTAGCAACTAAACCGCTTTTAGAACTTACAGGCATTTAATGTGTTACTGTTATTAAGCAGTTGCTCACTTAAACCATTAAGCTATGGAAACTCCGGTGAAACACTATAAATTTGTAAACAGCAAAACTGGTAATATTATATATTACTATTCTGTAGACGGAACGCTTAACCCAGAAAAGGTTAAAGAACAGCTTGACATTATAAAAGCCCAGGTAGCCGTAAACAACGGCATGTTTTTAGAAACCGTTTATTGGGAGGAACTGAAAGAAGAAGATTAATTTATTGCTACATTCTCTAATAATCTACATTTAAATTGCAGATGTACGCTTATGCGGTTTACTTTGCTGCATGAACAAGTACGCACCGGGCAATACGTTAACAACAAAAAAACTACTCTTTGTTATAGCCGGCTTGTGTTTACTGTTGCTTTTACTTTTTACTACAGGCAATTTTCCCAACTTTACTGAGAGATACTACTCTACCGGCTTGTATCGCTGGATAAGCTTTCTTTGGCATCTTTTATTAGGCTGGCTTCCGTTTAGCCTGGGCGATGTTTTTTATACCTCTATCATCATTGTTGCCATAGTATCTCTATGGAAGATCATTCGCCAGCTTTTTCGAAAGCAATATCGGCAGGCGGGTTCAGTTGGTTTAAGACTGGTGATCGGTATACAGGTTTTTATAGCTGCCTTTTACCTTTTATGGGGTATGAACTATTTCAGGCCGCCGGCAGCCAAAATATTATCGTTGCAAGACAGCACTTATACTTTTGAACGCCTGCAAACCATTACCCTCTTATTGATAGACAGCACCAACGCCAACCGGGCTCTACTGACTTCATCACAGCAAAACCAAAGCAATAAAGCTATTTATCAAAATGCGGTAAAAGCTGTGCGGCAATTGGCGCATCGGCATAAGGCTTTACGGAGCATTTATCCTGCTGTAAAACCTTCTATATTTACCTTCTTGCTTAATTATATGGGCACGGCCGGCTACTTTAACCCTTTTAGCGGCGAGGCGCAAATTAATTATGCCATGCCCGTAGTAAACAGACCAGTAACAGCCTGCCATGAAATTGCACACCAAATGGGTTTTGCGCGCGAAGATGAAGCTAACTTTGTAGGGTTTTTAGCTGGAGAACGATCGCACGACCGCTTGCTGAGATATTCAGCTTATTTTATGGCCATGGAAGAATTTATGCACCAGGTTTACCGGCGTGATACCGTGGTATATCATCAGCTAAAGACGAACATATCACCTGCCGTTAAGAGCGATATCAAAGCAGACCAGGATTACTGGGAACATTACGAAAACCAAATAGGTTACATTAGCAGCCTTTTTTATGACCGCTTTTTAAAGATCAATAACCAGCCCGAGGGTTTACGCACTTACAACCGAATGATCAACTTAACCATGGCTTATTACGCAAATGGTAAATCGCTGCAGGGCAGGAAGTATGGAGATAAAAGCCAACCTCGCCCAAAAATACATGGAAGAGTTAATTAACTGTTCTTGATTAGGATACTTTCGATAATGTAGGTAACATCTTCGCACCTGTCGGTAGTACGTTCAAGAGCGCCCAATATTTCACTGTATTTAATGAGTTGAAAAATATCGGTTTCTTTGGCGTTCAACTGGGCAAAAGCTTCGTCGTAGATATCATCAGCCTTATGTTCTAATTGCTTAACCTCGTTGCACAATTGAGTGATCAAATCGGGCTCGCTGATATTGCTCAACGCTTTTACACATTTTTCAAGTTGCTGGGTAGCCTCCATAATAATGCGGCACAACTCGTGGATAGATGGGGTTATAACATCGATAGAATATAAATTGATGCGGCGTGCAGATGAATCTATATAGTCAGACACGGCGTTAACGGCAGAAACCAGTGCATACATATCGTTACGCTCAAAAGGAGATACCAGGGCTTTGCCCGATACGGCATACACCTGTCTCTTTATATCGCTCGAGTTAGTTTTAAGACGGCTTATTTGAGCAAATTCGGTTTTATGTTCAGGGTCCCAGTCGCCGCTAACTGCTTCAAAAAGCAATTTGGCCATGGCAGCGCTGTTAGATGTTGCCCGGTTAAAAAGGTTAAAAAATACTTTATCGTTATCTGGTAAGAACCGGGTGAGTATATTTTTCATCTGGGCGTAAAGGTATAAATAAGATAAGCGGCTACACGATTAATTATAAAAATGACACTGCCCACAAGCATTTGTACATTTTAAGCGAAGGTAACCACATTAATGTTAAATTAACGTTAAGCTAGGGTAAGCAAACCATTAACAACCCAACTCGATATTTATTTCAGTTTTTTGAGAAGGTACAAAGTGCCGGCAATTACGCCAACCACACCTGCGTAGCGAGCAGCTTTTTTGTTGCTTACTTTTTTAGAAGTATACCCGCCCGATATTTTATTATTCTCGCGTGTAGGTTCAAATATGCTGCCATTGGTAACCGGGGCGGGCTCCGCATTTTTAAGATACAGCATCATGAATTTGGCCGTTGCCCAACGGGTAAGTTTAGGCGATACCCATTGGCTAAAGCGGGCCATATACGCGGCGCTGCCCAAGGTAACCGAATCTTTAGGCCGCTGTGCAAGCGATACCACCGTATGTGCAACCTTGTAGGTGGGCACTACAGGCGGTGCAGGCTTTAATAATTTGCCCGTGTAATTTCCGGCATGGCTTGGTCCCGGCGTATCTACAAAGCCCGGAAACACATCACAAATGTAAATACCCGGACAATCATGCAACTCGGCACGTAAAGCTTCTGAGTAACCACGCAAACCAAATTTGCTGGCCGTGTATGATACCGAGTACGGGAACGCCACAAAGCCACCTACCGAATTTAAGTTTATTAATATACCTCGTTTTTGCTTTTTAAAATGCGTCATGGCGGCATGGGCGCCGTTAATATAACCCAACAGATTAGTTTTTATTACCTGATTATGCACTTCAATAGGTATGGTAGTAAACTCGCCTAAAGCGCCAATACCCGCTACGTTTACCCAAACATCTAAACTGCCACCAAAAACGCAGGCGGCCTTAGCCAACTGGGTAACCTCTTCGGGTTCGGTAACATCGGTTACCACGGCAATAGCTTTTCCACCCAGGCGGTCGCACAGGTCAACCATTTCATCCAATACATCTTTTTGACGGGCAGCCAGTACCAGCTTGGCACCATAACGGGCAAACTCCAAGGCTGTTGCGCGGCCAATGCCACTGGTTGCACCGGTTATTACAATGGTTTTTTTATTTAATGGCATAGCCGGCATGTACTGAGAAGATGTCATAAAAAGAAGTATTGCTGAGTTTTGAATATAACCTTAATTTTAACTAAAGGTTTTATTTTGTAACGTGATAAAACTTTGAAAAAGTGGATACTACCACATTAATAACCGTATTTATGCCGTATTTGATTGGCCACACGGCGTTGCTTAACTGCCGGATAAAACAGATAGCCGATGAACACGCCGCTAATAAGGCCAACAATATGAGCCACATTATCTATCCCGCTGGCAAAGCCATACAGGTAATAGTAAACTATAAATACCACCACGATACCTATCACAATCTTGGCAGCGCTCCAGTTAATAATGGGCGAAATAAGCATGGAAATAAAAACACCTATTAAACCAAATATAGCCCCTGATGCGCCCACACTCACGGCCGAATACCACAACATACTCCCTACCCCGGCAGCAATACCGGTAAAAAGGTAAGCCACCAAATACCTGCCCGATCCTACCATGGGCTCTAAAAACAATCCTATCACCAGCAGGAAAACCATATTCATCCCAACATGCGCTATACCGCCATGCAAAAATATACTGGTAAGCAAGCGCCACCACTGCCCGCCCATAGTGTACGGGCGATAGTTGCCGCCTAAAGCCAACAAATCGGCTGCATTTATTTCATTAAAGCCCAAACCTGCAATTACCATCAGGAAAAATATGATCACATTCATATCTATAATAATGGGCGTTACCACGAAACCCGGGCGGGGTTTAAAAAAGAGCAGGTAATCGAGCAGGGGTGTTTTCATTTGAGGGAGCCGTTTTATGCAATACTAAGTTAATTATCGAAATATATTTAGGCCTATAAAAGCGTGTATATTTCACAACATAAAAACCATGTCATTGCGAGCGACAGCGCGGCAACCGCACGCGATATTGTAGCCTTGTGATTGCCACGTCGCTATTGCTCCTCGCAATGACATTTTCAATTATCCTCATTAATGCTCTTACTCCTCCCACGTACCAAACTTACCCATGCGGTAATCCTGGTAGGCCTGCGTAATTTCCTGTTGCGTATTCATTACGAATGGGCCTTGCGATACTACGGGCTCATTAAATGGCATGGCGTGCCCTAAAAGTAAAACGCTATCGTTTTTGGCGCTGATGATAAGGTCATTACCATCGTTGTTAAACTCGGCCAGATGTAGCGAACGTACCGATGTGCCGTTCACATTTACCTCACCGCTGATAACGTAAAAGAAAATGTTGTGTGCAGCAGGGATAGTTACTTCTATTTCCGAATCCGGCTTAAATGCAATGGTGCTCAAAAATATACCAGTAGATGATTCGAATGCGCCGTTCACTTCTTTCCACTGGCCCGAAATGAGATTAGCGGTTACCTTGCCTTCGTCAAACTGTAGCACCGGAATTTCTTCCGCCTGTTTACCGATGTAGTATGGGTCTGCCATTTTTAAACTGGCAGGCAGGTTTACCCATAGCTGCAATATTTCAAGGTCGCCGCCCTGCTCTTTAAATTCGTCTGATGATATTTCGGCATGGATCAATCCGCTGCCCGCCCGCATCCATTGAATACCGCCGGCTTTAATTACGCTTTCGTGGCCGCTGCTATCCTTATGGGCAATATCGCCGGTTAAAATAAAGGTCACAGTTTCCATACCGCGGTGCGGGTGCGGACCAAAAGGCAAACCGTTATTGTGAGGCGCGTACACCTGCGGGCCATGATGATTCAAAAACAAAAACGGATCAATGTACTCTACCGACTGGGTGGGCAACGCCCGGTAAGTAACCAGATCGGCAATGGGCGAGTATACCGCCTGGTGTATTTTCTTAATAGTTCTCATAATTTTTAATGTGACTTTTGATGTTGACAATTACTAAAATACGGTGTCATCCCGAAAGATAGTGAGAGATCCTGTTCAAAAATACAGGTTAGTCACCGGCTGCATCAAACAAGATTTCTCGCTATCACTCGAAATGACATGAAGTTCCATTTGATAAGAAATAAAACCGACCTCAATATTACAATAAAAGTGCGTTCGTCTTGTTTAGTTTGTGGTACCGATCTGCAAAACGTATCTGCGCATAATTATTACCTTTGGGCAGTTCTACAACTCGAGCATGTCATTTAAACCTGTTTACTGTATTTTTTTGTTCTTTATACTGTTCCATAGTTTAACCGCGTTGGCCCAAAAACGTTTTACTTTAAGCGGAAGCGTAAGAGATGCGGCCACGGGCGAAACACTTATCGGGGCTTCTGTACGATTAGAAAGCGCTACCGGAAAGGCAGGAGCTATTACCAACGCTTACGGCTTTTACGCGGTTAGTGCTAATGAGGGAACTTACACGCTCACTATAAGTTATATAAGCTATAAAACGGTAGTTCAAACCATAGTTCTCAATAAAAACATCAACCTTAATGCCGATTTGCAAGCCGGAAAAGAGTTACAGGAAGTGGTGGTTAAGGCCGGTGAGCGCAAGAACGAGAATGTGCGCAGTCCGCAAATGGGTGTGGAAAGGCTGGACATGAAACTGTTAGACAACATCCCGGTACTCTTTGGCGAAAAGGATGTGTTGAAGACCATCCAGCTGCTACCGGGCGTAAAATCGGGTGGAGAGGGCACGACCGGCTTCTTTGTACGCGGCGGTGCATCCGATCAGAACCTAATTTTGCTTGACGAGGCAACCGTATATAATTCTTCTCACCTGCTGGGCTTTTTCTCCACCTTTAATGCCGATGCCATTAAAAACGTTGACCTTTATAAAGGCGGCATGCCGGCGCAGTACGGCGGAAGATTATCGTCGGTTTTAGACGTAAAGATGGACGATGGCAACAACAAGCAGTTTAGTATGCAAGGCGGTTTGGGGCTTATTTCTTCGCGACTGAAAGTAGAAGGTCCGCTTATTAAAGACAAGAGCTCGTTCATGATCAGCGCCCGACGCACGTATATCGACTTTTTGCTGAAAGCAGCCCCCGACACTTCCATCAGAGGCAATACACTTAACTTTTACGACCTAAACGCCAAGGTGAATTACAAGTTCGATGATAAGAACACCATTTACCTGTCTGGCTATTTTGGCCAGGATAACATAGGCATAAAAGACCTGTTTGATAATTCATGGGGAAACACAACAGGAACGTTACGCTTTAACCACGTGTTTAACAGCCGCTTATTTTCCAACACCTCACTCATTTACAACAAATACAATTACACGGTAAAGCTTATAGATGATGTAAACAATTTTACGCTTACCTCCCTTATTCGTGACATTAACTTTAAACAAGACTTTCAATATTTCAGTAATAAGCACACCCTGCGGTTCGGTATTCAGGGCACGCATCACCGCATAGCACCATCCGATATCAGCACGAGTGCTAATTCGAGTTTTAACCCCCTATCTGTCGAGAACCGTTATGGATTAGAAACATCGGGGTATATTTCTGATGAATATGTAGTTAACCCGCGTGTCACTCTGCTCTATGGCTTAAGGGTAAGCTTATATAATTTACTGGGACCAGGCACTTTTAATACCTATGCCGCCAATGGCGATATAACCAGCTCGGCTACTTATGGCAGCGGCAAATCGGTGAGCAATTATTTTAATCTTGAACCGCGCTTTTCGGCCAGCTACATCATCAATGATGAAAACTCGGTAAAGGCTTCGTACAACCGTAATACGCAAAACATCCACATCCTGTCTAACTCGGGCTCAAGCTCGCCAACAGACCAGTATGTGATGAGCAGTAACAACATCCGCCCCGAAATTGCCGACCAGGTGGCCCTTGGATATTTTAAGAATATACAAGATAACGCCTACGAGTTTTCGGGCGAGGTGTATTACAAAACCATGCAGAACCAAATTGAGTACAAGAACGCAGCCCGCCTTATAGCCAACGCTAACGTAGAATCAGAACTGCTCTTCGGCCATGGCCGCGCTTACGGTTTAGAGCTTTATGCCAAGAAAACCAAGGGCAAGCTAAGCGGCTGGATAAGCTACACCCTATCGCGCACTGAGCGTAAGTTTAACGAGCTGAATAACGGCAACTACTTCCCTGCCCGGCAAGACCGTACGCATGATGTTGCCTTGGTTGCCATCTACAAACTGGGCAAACGCTGGACGCTATCCGGCAACTACATTTACAACACAGGTAACGCCGTAACCTACCCGGCGGGCAAGTACCAGGTGGGTGGCAATACCACCTACTTTTACACCGAACGCAACGCCAACCGCCTGCCTTACACCTCGCGTTTGGATGTAAGCGCTACGCTTGAAGGTAAAGATACGGGCAAGCGTTTTCACTCGAGCTGGTCTTTCGGGTTGTACAATGCACTGAACCGGAAGAACCCTTATTCTATAGATTTCAGGGACGTAGCGTCGGACCCAACTCGCACCGAAGCCGTGCAAACGTCGCTGTTTGGCATCATTCCGTCGGTAACGTTGAATTTTAAGTTTTAATGAAGTTTTTTGAGCAAATCATGAAGAATTTTATAAATATATATATTGCAATCGTATTGGTCTGTTTGGCATTTACCTCGTGCCAAAAGGTGATCGATATTGAGGTAAATTCGTCTGCTTCCCAGTTAGTTATAGAAGGAAATATTACCAATATTCGCGGCACACAATACGTAGACATCAGCCGGTCAGTAGCTTATACAGAAACTAACAACTACCCGGGCGTTACCGGTGCCGATGTGCAGGTGACTGACAATTTGGGCAACACCTATAAATTCAGCGAGATGCAGCGGGGGCACTACGCTTTTGGTCCTTTACGCGGGCAAACTGGCCGCACCTACACTTTAACCGTTAAGGTAGATAACAACACTTACACCGCCACCTCGATAATGCCTGCAGCAGTACTTGTCGATTCGCTGAGCCTGAGCAAGGTTACCTTTGGCAGTACAGAACGCAAGTTGATTGCTGTTAACTACACTGATCCTAAAGGCATTGCTAATCAGTACCGCTATATTCTGCGCATTAATGGCAAAGGAGCTAACCGCATTTACGTGGAAGACGACCGCCTGACCGATGGCAACGTTATTAAGGAAGAATTATACCCTTACGACAATAATGACGAAACGGAAGACGTCAAATCGGGCGACTTAGCTTCGGTAGAAGTTCAGTGCATTGATAAGAACATCTTCAATTACTGGTTTACCCTGCGCTCGCAGCGCCGTGGCGGACCCAACGGGGGTACTACACCGGGCAACCCGCCATCTAACTTAAGTAATAATGCCTTGGGATATTTTAGTGCTCATACTTATCAAACACTCGATATTGTCATTCCTTAACTGCATCTTTCATGCGTTTACTTAATGTTCAAGCTTAAATATTCGTAAAAAATTGATTGCTCACTAACCGTATATGGTTTGAGTTGATGTAGATTGCAAACACGTAAAAATATGCTGCTACATATCAGAAATCCATTTTTTCATACCTGTTCATTAAGCGTATTAAATTGTTGACCAGCTCCTAAAAGTTGAAAAATAACTTAATGTATATTGATCGCTGTGTTATAAATTTACTGCAACAACAACCAATTGTAAGCAGTAAAGCAGTCAGCAAAACACAATTTTGACTGCACTTTGCTCCGAAACAGAATCAGTATATGATCAAAAAGCTTATTACCACGCTGGCCTTTTTAATAACGGCCATTACCGGCTATAGTCAGCAAACCACCCGCCTTAACAGCAACTGGGAATTCATAAGGCAGGATCTAGGCGGCATATGGGAAGCCGTAAGGCCTGTACCACCAGGTGGCCCGGAAAGTGTTCCCCTTTGGCAAAACGTAACCCTACCCCATTGCTTTAATGCCCGCGATGCCGTTGACCCTGATGTAAACTACTACCAGGGACCAGGCTGGTACCGTACACAGCTTGCTATAGCTAACCCATATGGCAATGGTCGCACGCTACTGCACTTTGAAGGTGCCGGGCAAAAAACCGACGTTTACGTGTACACCACCAAAGTAACATCGCACTTAGGCGGTTATGATGAGTGGACCGCCGACATTACCGAAGCGGTAGCCGCTTTCAAAAAAACAGAAGCTTTCCAAAAGCAGTTTAAAGGCAAAGTACCTGTTTCCATCCGTTGCGATAACTCCCGCGATCTGGAGACCATCCCCTCCCAGATGTCAGACTTTAACGTTTATGGTGGCCTGTACCGTTACGTAAATCTGGTTTACCAACCACTGGTATCCGTCAATAAACTATTTGCTGCAGCCACATTAAGTAAAGACCTTAAAGAGGGCTGGATTGATGTTAAAGCTACTTTCGATGGCTTAACTCAAGCACAAAACGCTTTGGGCAATGTGGTTGTTAAAGATGCCGCGGGTAAGACGGTAGGTAGCGGTAAATACGTGGTAAGCAGCCCGGCCTTTCAGGGCACTTATAGTTTAAGCAAGTTACGTGTTGGTAAGCCTAAAATATGGTCGCCATCTTCGCCTTACCTGTACACGGTGCAAATTACGGCAACAGCTAATGGCGAAACCTTTACACAAACTGAAAAAATCGGCTTTCGCAATTTCGAATTTACGCCACATGGTCCTTTTATGTTGAACGGCAAACGGCTACGGCTTCGCGGCACACACCGCCATGAAGACCATGCAGGTGTAGGCGCTGCCATGACCGAGGCCATGATGCGGCAGGAAATGCAGCTGATGAAAGATATGGGTGTTAACTTTATCCGCCTGGGGCATTATCAACAATCGCGCATTGTGTTAAACCTATGCGATAGCTTGGGCATCTTGGCCTGGGAAGAAGAGCCCTGGTGTCGCGGCGGTTTAGGTGGGCCGGGCTACCAGGAGCAAGCCCGGCAAATGATGACCAACATGATTGAGCAGCACTACAACCACCCTGCCATTATTTTATGGGGCTTGGGTAATGAGAACGATTGGGAAGGCGATTTTGCAGAGTTTGACAAAGAAAAAATCAGGACATTCATGAAGGAGCAGAATGACCTTGCCCACAAACTTGATCCCTCACGCATGACCTCCATACGCCGGTGCGAGTTTTGCAAAGATATACCTGATGTATACTCTCCCTCTATTTGGGCTGGCTGGTACAGGGCCAAATACACCGATTATAAGCAAATAAGCGAGGATGAATTTAACAAGAACAACCGCTTTTTTCATGCCGAATGGGGCGGCGACAGCCATGCAGGCCGACACGCCGAAAACCCTGATACTTACTTGAACACGCCACAACCGACTGATCCTAAAACCGGCAAAACCAAAGATCCGCTGGCCTCAAAAGATGGCGACTGGAGCGAAACTTACATATGCAATTTGTTCGACTGGCATTTGAAAGAACAGGAGAATATGCCGTGGCTAAGCGGTTCGGCATTCTGGACGTTTAAAGATTTTTCCACTCCATTACGTCCCGATAACCCTATCCCCTACGTTAATCAAAAAGGCGTGGTATCGCGCGATATGACGCTGAAGGAGTCATATTACGTCTTTCAATCCTATTGGACAGATAAGCCCATGGCACATATTTACGGCCATACTTGGCCGACGCGTTGGGGCAATGCCGGCGAAAAGAAGCAGATTAAAGTTTACTCCAACTGTACCCAGGCCGAACTTTTTGTAAACGGTAAAAGCTACGGCACTAAAAAACGTAACAGCCAGGATTTCCCGGCAGCAGGTTTACGCTGGGATGTGCCTTTAAGTGCAGGCAGCAACGCAATTAAAGTAATTGCCAAAAAAGGAAACGTTATCATTACAGATGAAATTAAGCAGGACTATCAAACTGAAAAGTGGAATAAGCCTGCAAAACTGGTTTTAGAACAGGTAAACAGCCAAAACGGTACCACAACGGCACAAGTCAAATTGCTGGATGAAAAAGGCATACCCTGCCTCGATGCAATTAACTGGATTACCTTCAGATTAACGGGCGATGGAGAATTATTGGACGATTTAGGCACCTCTGGAGGCTCGCGCAGAGTGCAGGCCTATAACGGCCGGGCTACCATCCAGGTAAAAACCATGAAAGGGCAAAGTATTTTAAGCGTTCAATCACCCGGAATGTCAACTGTATTCTTAAATTTAGCCGGTAAATAACATCCATCAACATAATACCATGAGTTTAGAACAAACATGGCGCTGGTACGGCCCTAACGACCCGGTTTCTTTAGCCGATGTAAGGCAGGCAGGCGCTACAGGCGTAGTTTCCGCATTACACTATATTCCTAACGGACAGGTTTGGCGTGTTGAGGAGATCAAAAAAAGGCAGGCTATTATTGAAGAAGCCGGCTTAACCTGGTCGGTAGTAGAAAGCGTGCCTGTACATGAAGATATTAAAAAGCGCAGCGGCAACTATGCGCAATATATAGAGAACTATAAACAAACGCTGCTTAACCTAGGCCAATGTGGAATGGACATTGTTTGTTACAACTTTATGCCCATACTCGATTGGACCCGTACCGACCTGGACTACCGCCTGCCCGATGGTTCTACCGCGTTGCGCTTTGATGTAACCGCCTTTGCCGCGTTTGAACTGTACCTGCTTAAACGCCCCGGCGCGGAGCAAACTTATACGCCCGAACAACAGGAAGCTGCTCAAAAGTATCTGCAGGGTATGACCGAAGAGGACAAAGCACTGCTGATAAAAAATATAATTGCAGGCCTACCCGGTTCGGAAGAAGGTTACACCGTAGCACAGTTTTTAGAGATACTGGCTTCTTATAACCATGTAGATGATGCTGCGCTGAAAGCAAACTTGTATTATTTCCTAGAGCAGGTTATCCCATCGGCCGAGCAAGCGGGTGTGTTGATGTGTATTCACCCCGATGACCCGCCTTACCCTATTTTAGGTTTACCCCGCGTAGTAAGTACCGAGGCCGATATACATGACCTGTACAACGCAGTGGATAACTACCACAACGGCTTAACATATTGCACGGGCTCGTTTGGCGTACGTGCCGATAATGATTTGGCCGGCATGGTGGCACGCCTGGGCCACCGCATTCACTTCATTCACCTGCGTGCCACACGCCGCGATGAAATGGGTAATTTCCATGAAGCCGACCATTTGAATGGCGATGTAGATATGTTTTCCGTAATGAAAGCATTGATCAACGAGCAAAACAAACGCAAGGCAGCCGGCGAGAAGCACCTGCGCATGCCTTTCCGCCCGGATCATGGCCACAAAATGCTCGACGATCTGCATAAGAAAACCAACCCTGGCTACTCTGCCATAGGCCGTTTAAGAGGCTTAGCAGAATTGAGAGGCCTGGAGTTGGGCATCAGAAAGTTTATGGAAAATAGCTAAGAAGCTCATATAAAATATGTCATTGCGAGCGATGGCGCGGCAACCCCCCTACGCCCGGTAACAAAGCGTAAAGAGATTGCCACGTCGCTATCGCTCCTCGCAATGACATTTATTGTTTAGACCGTCATTGCGAGGTACAAAGCAATCGCTGTATGACAGGTATACAGGCTACTTTTCCACGCAAAGATTGCTTCGTACCGCGCAATGACGTTTTGTATATCAACTGGAGATATAAATTAGCAGGCGCTGATATGATACGCGATCATCAATTCTTTAAATACCTGCGCAAGCGGCCAAAAACTTCAATAACGGCAGTTATACTTTTGATTGCCGTAATTGCTTTTGCGTTTTGCCTGCCCCGTCCGCTTTTTAACAGTCCTACCTCTTATGTAATCGACGATGACAGCGGTCAACTTCTGGGGGCAGCTATCGCGTCCGACGGACAGTGGCGTTTCCCCTATTCCGATTCGGTTCCTGATAAATTTAAGCAGTGCATCATCGCTTTTGAAGATAAGCGTTTCCTACACCATTTCGGGGTAGATCCGCTGGCGTTCGGGCGGGCTATTCGTCAAAACTTAAAATCTAAACGGGTAAGCAGCGGTGGCAGTACGCTCACTATGCAGGTAATCCGCCTGGCCACGCATCATAACCGCACGGTTTGGAACAAGCTGCTGGAAATGGTAATGGCCACACGGCTTGAAATTTCGAACAGCAAAAACGAAATACTGGCTTTATATGCCAGCAACGCACCTTTTGGTGGCAATGTAATTGGCTTAAACGCAGCATCATGGCGATATTTTGGCCGCGGTCCCAATAAATTATCCTGGGGCGAAATGGCTGCTATGGCTGTGCTTCCAAATGCTCCGGCGCTGGTACATCCCGGCAAGAACCGTAAAGTATTGTTAAAGAAACGCAACCAGTTATTAGATAAGCTTTGCACTTTAAAAATTATCGACCAAAGCACGGCCGATTTAGCTAAGTTGGAACCCATGCCCGATAAGCCCTTGCCACTTCCCCAACTCGCCCCTCACCTGCTCGAACGGTTTAAAGCCGAGCATCCGGCTAAAAGCATCTCAGCTACCCGTTTAAAAACGACACTCAAAGCTGGTTTGCAGCAACAGGTAGCAGAAATATTGGAACGTAACCACCGCATTTTAAAGGCTAACCAAATTAATAATATTGCCGCTGTGGTGCTTGATGTAGAAACAGGAGCTACTATTGCTTACGTTGGCAACATATTTCATCCGCAAGATGCCGGTTTGGAGAGTAGCGTAGATGTGGCCAATGCACCGCGTAGTCCGGGCAGCACGCTAAAGCCACTGTTGTACGCATCTATGCTGCACGATGGCTTTATTTTACCCAACACGCTTATAGCCGATATACCTACACAGATAGCAGGCTACCACCCCGAAAACTTTGATTTAGGCTATGATGGTGCCGTGCCTGCCTCGCGTGCACTGGCGCGATCGCTCAATGTGCCTGCGGTAAAAATGCTTCAAAAATACAAGTACGAACGCTTTTACGAGGTATTGAAAAAGGCAGGAATCACTACACTTACCCAGCCTGCCGATCATTACGGACTATCGCTTATTTTAGGCGGATGCGAAAATACACTTTGGGAATTAACGGGAGCATATGCCGGCATGGCACGGGTGTTAAACCATTACAATCAAACGGGTTATTACTATGATGATGATTTTCATGCGCCGGTATATCAATCAGTAAAGGCAGATAAATCATCCAAAGAAAAAAACGGTTTGCTGGATGCAGGTTCTATCTATTATACTTTTCAGGCGATGGAAGAAGTGATGCGGCCGGGCGAGGAAATGCTTTGGCAACAGTTTGGCTCCACCCAGCGCATTGCATGGAAAACAGGAACCAGCTTTGGCTTTAGGGATGGCTGGGCCATTGGCGTAACCCCTAAATATGTAGTGGGCGTATGGGTGGGCAACACCACGGGCGAAGGCAGGCCCAACCTTACCGGCATCAACACAGCGGCCCCGGTCTTATTCGAAATATTCAGGCAGTTACCCGTTACACGCGAATGGTTTAAAGCACCGGTAAACGCCATGGTGAAAGTGGATGTTTGCCGCGAAAGCGGGCAACGGGCAGGCGAATACTGTGAACACATTGACCCTACCTGGGTGCCTGCAGGCGGACTAAAGTCGCCCGTGTGCCCCTACCATCAACTGGTGCATTTGGACTTGACAAGAAAATGGCAGGTTAATACCGATTGCGAATCGCCAGAGCGTATGGTGCATCAGAAATGGTTTGTATTGCCACCTTCTATGGAGTATTATTATAAGGCACGCAATTACCAGTATCGCACTTTGCCGCCATTCCGTAGCGATTGCGGTGTGAGCGATAAAACCTTACCCATGGAGGTAATTTACCCTAAAGACGATGCGAAGATCTACATCCCCATCGAAGCCGATGGCACCCGCGGCCGCATGATCTGCAATGCCGCCCATCGCCAGCCTGGCATGAAGGTCTTCTGGCATTTAGACGACCAGTATATAGGCGAAACCAAAGATTACCACCAGGTAGCGATTAATCCGCAGCCGGGCCCGCATGTATTAACGCTGGTTGATGGAACCGGCAGTACAGTGAAAGTGCGGTTTAGCGTGTTGGATAAAGATTCAGGGAAATAGAGATTTTTCCTGATAAACTTCAAAAAACTTCATATTTCTTTATTTAATTGAATGCTCTACAGAATAGCTCAAAACAACCTATATCGCAAGAAAATACTGCCCTAACAGATTCAAAAAATTTCAAGTCTCGCATTTACCAGTATCTAGCAATCCATGTCAAAGTTTAGCGGTAAGCTATTCTCTGCATAGATTGCTTCGTACCTCGTAACAACTCGTATTGTCTTAAACTTTTTTGAACACCACCACCGCGTTGTGTCCGCCAAAGCCGAAGGTATTGCTCATGGCTACATCCACATTCTTCTCCTGCGATTGGCCAGTGACGATCTTTAACCCGGCAGGCAACTGCGGATCTAAGGTATGAGTGTTTATGGTAGCAGGTATAATGCCATCCGTTATGGCCTTAACCGATATAATGGACTCTATTGCGCCGGCGGCACCTAACAAGTGACCGGTCATAGATTTGGTGGCACTAACTGAAAGGTTGGCATCATCGCCGAAGGCAGCGTAGATGGCCTTAGCTTCACTGATATCGCCTACCGGGGTTGAGGTGGCATGGGCGTTTAGGTAATGAACATCACTGTGCGTTAAACCCGCATCTTGCAAGGCCAATTCCATGGCTTTGATGGCGCCTTTTCCTTCGGGGTGCGTGGCGGTTATGTGGTAAGCATCGCTGGTCATGGAGGCACCGGCCAATTCGGCGTAAATAGTGGCGCCACGCTGTTTGGCGTGTTCGTATTCTTCCAATACCAGTACACCGGCACCCTCACCCATTACAAAGCCATCGCGCTCCACATCAAACGGGCGCGAAGCTGCCTGAGGGTCATTGTTGCGGGTAGACAAGGCTTTAAGCGCATTATAACCACCAATCGACCCCTCGGTGATAGGCGCATCGGCACCACCGGTAATAATGATCTTTGCTTTACCCCAACGAATGTAGTTCAGCGCGTCCATAATAGCGGTATTGGCGCTGGCGCAGGCAGATACGGTAGTAAAGTTTATGCCCATTAAACCATATTTAATGGAGATGAGTCCTGCGGCCATATTCACCAATGTTTTAGGGATGAAGAACGGATTGAAATGCGGCTCATGATCTTTAGCTGCATATTCTTTAATCTGTTGCTCAAAGGTATCAAAACCACCCTGTGCCGAACCAAATATCACACCAACATCATAAGGCGACATGGTGTTGATATCAAAGCCAGAATCTTCAATGGCCTGTTTAGCTGCAATAAGCGCATACTGGGTGTACAGGTCGTTACGCTTAATTTCGCTCCTGTCTAAATATTGGGTAGCATCAAAATCGTAAGGTAACTGTGCTGCAAACTGTGTTTTAAATTTGCCGGCATCAAAATGGTTAATGGGTTTAGCACCGCTTTGGCCATGGGCAATATTGTTCCAAAATGTGCTTACATCTGTGCCTAATGATGACACTACACCCATTCCGGTTATCACTACTCTTTTCATTCGTATTATTCTGATTACACCAATGTATTTGGATTACACCGATGCTTATAATTTTATAAATTTTACTGATACCGTATGATTTTACTAATAATCGGTGGAATCATATAAAATCTGTGTAATTTAAATTAGATATTATTTCAACAGTACTTTAGTAGCCCCATAGCCAAACTTCTCTTTACGGGCATCTAAAAAGGTTTGCACTTTGGGGTGTTTACCCAATTGCTTGTGCAGTTCGTGCCGTAAAATACCATTGCCTGCGCCGTGGATGAATGTAATTTCGGGCAGTTGATGCACAATAGCGGCATCCAGCGCTTTTTTGAAATGATCTAACTGTATACGCTGAATTTCGGCACTGCCTATAAACTGGTAATCGTCGCGCAGCTTTTCAATGTGCAGGTCAACTTCGCTGGTAGGCTTATCAACTACCTGCTGCTTTTCGGCGGCCGGTTTAAAAAAGCTCTCTTTGAGTTTTTGCGCATCAAGCACTATTTCGGGCTCATCTATACGCATTAACCAACCTTGCTGATTAATAACCGGCACATTCTTTTTGGCTCCGCTGAAGTCTTTAGCTTTAAACTTTTCACTGAAAATCAGCGGGGCCTCAGGTGCCATATCTTGTGCGGTATAGTACAGCACTTGCAGGTTAAACTTGGGCCAAAGCTGTATATCGGCCAGTTGAGCCGAATATATTACTGCCGATGACTTTGGTGCAATAATGCCAATATACTCGCCTTTAAACTGCTGTTTCTCGGTTTTTAAGGTAGCTAACAATTGGTAAGAGGTATCGTTCACCAGGTGAAAATGCACTACTGACGCCGCCTTAGCATCGCTTACCACACCCAGCCAAATGCCTTTGCTTACAAACTCGGCTGCAGGTATAACTACCGACCCGGATTTGCCGCTGCCCGCTTGCCCGGCACTTTGATGCCCATGCACGGTGGTTACCTTACTGGCTAATACGGGTATTTCAAAATCATCATCGCCGGTTACGCCAATCATGGTTTCGTCGAATATCCGAGTCACATACCCCTCTCTCCGTTCATCTACAAAGCGCACAAAATCGCCTAACTTATATTTCATATAGTGTTTTTAGCGGCGCAAAGTTAGGTAATATAACATACATTTATAAGCCTATTTAACAGGCACATAATATTGACAAAATTATTATTTAACATATCATACTAAAGCGTTAATTTTGACGACCCATTTTAGTTTAAACATTTGAACCGTAACAATACCATATCATTAAAGCAAAACTGGAAAGCCACCTGGGCTTCGGCGTCGCAACGCTCGCTAATGCTTACAGGGTCGGCCATAGTGTCGGTTATATTACTGGCTATGCCGTTCTTTTTCCAGTATATTGAACGCAGACCCGGCGTGCAACTGCACGATGTTGTGCTGGCGAATATACCGGCACACGATGTTTCCCTGTACATATTTATGATTATTTGGGGCATGGCTGGCTTAACCCTCTTCAGGGCCATACAAACACCGGCCATTTACGTGCGCTATGTGTGGCTTTATATTGTAATTTGTATTACCCGAATGCTCACAATATTGATGGTACCCTTGGCGGCGCCAGCCGGTTTGGTAGAACTGGTTGACCCGCTTACCGGTGTATTTTACGGCCATACGGTAATTACTAAAGACCTGTTTTACTCGGGCCACACTGCCAGCTTGCTAACCATGTATTTTTGCCTTCCCAAGAAATCAGACAGGATGCTGGTATTAATCGCTACCCTTATTGTAGGCTGCCTGCTGCTGGTGCAGCATGTGCATTACACCATAGATGTTTTGGCAGCACCTGTATTTGTTTTCCTGCTTAACAGCATTATGAAGTCTACCTTATTTGCCAACGAAAAATTCAATAATTGATTTAGAGATAAGTTTCTCTATGAATAGCAAAAAGGCGGCCCTGGTTTTACCAGGGCCGCCTTTTTGCTATTCTTTGAATTTCTTTATTGTGTTTTGCTGCGTTTAAGTGTGGTCATGAAATCAGTTCCTTGGTAGGTGATCTTCAAATTTATGGAGTCGGCAAATATACGGCCGGTGTGCGTAGCAGTTTCGCCGTTAAGGTCTACTTTGAAAGTGAGTACATCTTTCTCAATTTTACCGTCCTTAATTTCACTGGTACCTAACGGCGTTTCTGAAGTCCCGATAATTTTATCGCCATCGGTCTTAAAATTGTAGGTGAGCGGTATATTGCTGCCGTTATAATCGATATTACCACTCCATTTACCGTTTACGTCGGCCAAGATTAAACAGAATAATACGCCGCAAATGGCCAGTACAAACGAGTTAAATAATTTTGTATTCATAAGTATCAATTTGTTATAAATATATGTAAATAATACAGTTAAGGCTATAAGTACACATCCGAATAAAATTAATTTACAACGAAGGTATTTTTAAAGTTACAACAATCAGCTCATTAAACTATTAATTAATCAATAATTGTTTGTTAAGTATAGTTGGTTGATAGTAGCAAATTTGGTTGATATGTATTGCCATATAAACGCATTTTAGAGCATTTGGAGATTGCATTACCGGAATATGCTAACGCTGAATAATATTAATCACTCAGCAATCCAGATTCTATGGCACTGAAAATTGTTAAGTAATGCTTTAAAACTTGCCAGGCGTGTTAAAATAAAAGCAAAAAGCCCTCATTGCTTGAGGCAATAAGGGCTTCGAAATAAGTTAAGAGGTGTGTTATATTACCCGGTTAATGACTACTGTTTCGGGATCGGCCAGCATAAGCGGTACTTTTTCAACCGTAACAAAGCTCAGATCGAGGCCAAAACCACGCTCTTCAGAGATACTCACCTTTTTCAACTGGGTGTGCACTGCCATAATTATACGCTCATAAAGCGACAAGTTGTGCGAACGCGAAAGTACTTTTTCGATAACCACGAACCTGAAATCGCCCACAATTTTGCGTTGATTTAGTGATTTGTAGCGGCTGGTAATATCAACCTCTCCTTTTTTAACAAGGTCTTCCACCACTTTTCTAAACAACAGGTTGATCTGCTGCTCTACGCGGAACCCTAATTTAAAGTCGATACGAATTAGTTTATTGGGTACCAGGAAATCTACTTCGTAATCGCGGGTGTAAGGCTCATCCATTACATCTACGTGTACCAGCCAGTAAACATCGGCACGCTTAGGCTGCTTTTGCAGTATAGAATAAATAATTTTGGATTCAATCTCTGAATTGAAGTTAGCGCTGGTTAAATAAACCAGTTGCGATGCATACTTAGGAACGGTTTCATCATCGCTTAACTCCTTTAACACTTCGTAATAATCCTCAATCTCTACAAACTTCACATACCGGTTACGAATGCGGCGGGCAGTATGCCAGCTCCACATTACGCCAAACAATAAAGCGCCTATACTTAAGGTAAACCAACCTCCATCTACAAACTTACCCAGGTTACCCGACAGGAAGGTACCTTCTACCAACAGGTAAACCACCAGGAATAAGTTGATAAGATATGATGGAACTTTACGTCGTTTTAAAAATTTAGAAACCAGTATAGTGGTCATCAACATGGCTACGGTAATACTTAAACCGTAGGCTGCTTCCATTTTGGCAGACTCCTGGAACAGGCAAACTACGCCTATACAACCGGCACACATAATCCAGTTAATGCTGGGCACATAAAGTTGTCCCTTTTGTTCAGACGGGTAGTTGATCTTTACTTTCGGCCATAAGTTCAACCTCACCGCCTCTGCAATGAGGGTATAAGAACCCGATATTAAGGCCTGGCTGGCAATAACTGCGGCTACGGTTGCTATACCGATACCGAAGATAAGGAACCAAGGCGGCATGATCTGGTAAAAAGGGTTCATCTTATTGAGGTCAAGCACTTGCCCTTCATGCTGCATCAACCAAACGGCCTGGCCTAAGTAGTTCAGGATAAGGCATGTTTTAACAAATATCCAGCTTATCCGTATGTTAGAACGTCCGCAATGGCCCAAGTCGGAATACAAAGCCTCAGCCCCGGTGGTACATAAAAACACAGCGCCTAGAATACCAAAAGCGGCATGGGTACCGTGGCTGGCCAGCAAATCGTAAGCATAATATGGGTTTAATGCTTTGAGGATGCTTGGCATTTGTACTATAAAGCCAATGCCTAAAACCCCCATCATGCTAAACCACAAAAACATAATTGGCCCAAAAGCCTTGCCTACCAGTGAAGTACCAAATTGCTGGATAAAGAACAACCCCACGATGATGGCCAATACCACATACATGGTAGGCACCCCCGGATATTTACTATGTAAACCCTCGATAGCCGATGATATGGTAATGGGCGGCGTAATAATACCATCGGCCAGCAAAGCACAGCCCCCAACTATAGCGGGTATAATAAGCCACTTGGCTCGCCTCCGCACCAATGAGAATAAAGAGAAAATACCACCCTCGCCCTTGTTATCGGCCTGCAGGGTAATCATCACATATTTTATAGTGGTTTGGAGTGTGAGTGTCCAAAAGATACACGACACTCCACCCAGTACAACGCCCTCGTTAATGGCATGTCCTTCGCCTATAATGGCCTTGAAAACGTATAAGGGAGAGGTACCTATATCGCCATAGATAATTCCTAAGCTAATTAACAGCCCGGCGGCCGTTAGCTTTTGCAGATCTTTATTGTGTGATGACACTTTGAATTATAAATAGTTATAAATAGAATTAGCGTGTTAAACGCTTAACAGAATTATTAGTCTGTTAAATAAGCAACCGATCATTAGCATAACCAGTTAAACCAGTATTTGTTAAAAATTGTTAAAAAAACTGCATGTATTTTTTACACACTAACGTTTAACTTGTTTTATTAGTACCTTTGTAGCTGAACGTAATATGGGGCAAAGATATACTTTTAATTATTTATGGATACTATTAATTGCAACAGCAATATCCATAAACTTTGCCTTTGCTTTTGGTGCCGTGCCACATCCAAAGGCCGATACCATCTATACCCGCAAACCAAAAGTTACTTCTAAACAATCTTATTTTAAGAATGGCTTAAATGTAGGCAGCATGCCGCAAATTAAGCCTTCGCCTTACGCTAATATTAAACCTACCGTACCTGTTAATACAGATAAGCTGTTGAGCAACGTGCAGGTTTACCCTACCATGATCACCGATCAGATCAATCTTAAATACTTTTTGTCGCGCAATAACAACGTGACCATTAAGATTGTGGATGTGTTGGGTAATAACGTGGCTACGTTGTTTTCGGACAGGGTTGAACTTGGTGAACGGACTTTTAAAAGCAATATGGCTGTTAATAAGCTAACCAGCGGCTTTTACTTTCTCAGGGTTACCGCCGGCACCGAATCGGTGATCAAGCGTATTACTATTCTATAATTTTTTGCAATTCTTATTTCTGCAGGTGCCGCGAACCTGCCTTTACCCATACATAACGTTTCCTGAAACATACATCGCAGAAATACCTGCGTAGCGGCAGAAAGAAGAAAATTTTCTTTACCAGATAGTGCCTTTGCACCCTGTAGCCAAAAGGCTTTTTACATTTACGACAATATAATGTTCTTTCTTCCATGATGAGGTTAGGGCTCTCACAACAGGAATAAACTGGCTGTCACAAAGCTATCATTGCGTTTGTTTAATCCCCTACATTAAATATTAACATTCCTGTTACAAACCCACATAAAAACTGCGTTTTGCATTGATTGTATGTTAAAACAATCAAAAAGCGGATAACTGCGTTTAGCAACAGACGCTTTGCTTAAATAATTTTTAGATTTGAAGCTGTACACAATCATACTATGAAGATAATTGCCATTGGCCGTAACTACGCCGAACACGCCAAAGAACTAAACAACCCGGTACCCACTACCCCGGTTATATTTATGAAGCCCGATACGGCACTACTAAAAGATAACAAGCCGTTTTACCATCCGGAGTTTTCGCAGGATGTACATCACGAGATAGAACTGGTACTGAAAGTGAGCAAAGAAGGCAAGCACATCAGTGAAAAATTTGCAGCCGATTACTTTGACGAGATTGGCTTGGGCATTGACTTTACCGCCCGCGATATTCAAAGCCGCCACAAAGAAAAAGGTTTACCCTGGGAACTAGCCAAAGGATTTGACAACTCGGCACCTATCAGCAACTTTTTACCAAAGAGCCAGTTTACCGATCTTTATGATCTGAACTTGAAACTTGATGTAAATGGCGAAACCCGCCAGGACGGCAACACCAAAGACCTCCTGTTCTCTTTTGAAAAACTGATAGCCTTTGTTTCGCAATACATTACCTTGAAAAAAGGCGACCTCATTTTTACCGGCACGCCCGAAGGTGTGGCTGCTGTTAAACCCGGCGACAGGCTTGAAGGTTACCTGCAAGGCGAAAAACTTTTAGATTTCTACGTAAAATAGCCTGATGCTGAAACAACTTATTTTTTTGCTGGGATGCGTATGTACTTTTAGCAACACCCATGCTCAGGGTATTATTCAAAGTAAAACTTATCCTAAAGGCACATTCCAATACCCTATTGATCTGCCGCCAAGTACGGCCGGTTCTTTTGGTGAATTACGCCCTAATCACCTTCATTCGGGCCTTGACTTTCGCACCAACCGTCGCACGGGCTACCCAGTGCATGCAGCTATGTACGGCTATGTGTCGCGTTTACGCGTGCAATTGGGTGGTTTTGGCAATGCCGTATACGTAACCCATCCTAACGGTTACACTACCGTTTACGGTCACCTCGACCATTTAACGCCCGAACTGGCTGCTGCCGTGCGCAAGTACCAAAACGACCATCAAAGCTGGGAAATTGACTTTAAATTGCAGCCATTCCAGTTCCCGGTTACTAAAGGACAACTGATTGCTATTTCGGGTAATACGGGAGCATCGGGCGGGCCGCACCTGCACTTCGAGATCAGGGATTCGCTGACCGAAGAAACTATAAACCCGCAGTTGTTTGGTTTAACCATTGCCGATAATATTCCGCCTACGTTGGGCAGTATTGCGGTTTACCAGTTAAACGGCAGGCCTTTTAACGAAAACACGCCCCGTAATTACTATGCGGTAGCCGGAGCAGCGGGCAATTACCACTTGACAGGCGCGCAAACCATTGCTTTAAGCGGCGATATTGGCTTTGGTATAGTTACCGATGACCAGAATAGCTCTTCGGTTAACCGTAATGGTATTTACTCGCTTGAGTTAAAAGTAGACGATAGAACCGTATATACTTTTGCCGTAGAGCGTTTTGCTTTCGATCAAACGCACGCTATCAATGCTTATATTGATTACCCCTTGTTTCTGAAAACCAAGCGAAAGATCCAGAAATGCTTTGTACCGCCGGGCAGCCGCATCACCATTTATCCGCAAAGCGAAAACCGTGGAATCGTAAGCTTTAAAGATACGCTGCTTCACAACGTAGAATATTTAGTGAAAGATATTGCAGGCAATGCATCTTCATTAAAGTTTAAAGTACAGTCCAGCACGCCTAAAGACCGACCTGTGGTTACCTACACCGGCACCAAGTTTAGCTACGATAAGCGTAACGAGTTTAACAATGGCCCCGTTAAAGTGGTAGTTGAACCAGGAAACCTTTACGATGATGTAGACTTTAATTACGCCCTGCTCCCTCAAAAACCAGGCACCTTTTCGGCAACGCACCACATTCATAACCGGTTTACTCCTATTCATGACAAATATGATCTTTGGATAAAGCCCGATGCAAGCATTGGTTCGTTAGCCAATAAAGCGGTTATTGTCAATACACTGGCCGGTTGCGTGGGTGGCATTTACCAAGATGGTTACGTAAAGGCCAAGCCTGCCATGTTTGGCGACTTTTTCATTAAACTGGACACGATGGCTCCTGTAATTACTCCGGTCAATATACGTAACGGCGGCAATATGTCGGCGGTAAGCGGTATTAGCATGCGCGCGAGCGATAATCTTTCGGGCATTAAAAGTTGTGTAGCTACAGTTGACGGCAAATGGGTACTATTGTCGCAAGATTACAGAACACGTATATATAAATATACTTTTGATAGTGGTATAGATCCCGGTAAACATACTTTTGAGCTAACCGTTACTGATAATAAAGATAACGTATCTAAATTTACAGCATCATTCAACAGATAACATCACACATTATGGCAACATTAAAAGAAGGCGATAAAGCCCCCGATTTTACCGCTACCGATCAAAACGGAAAATCTGTTTCGCTGAGCGATTATAAGGGAAAGACGGTGGTACTATACTTTTATCCAAAAGATGATACGCCCGGCTGCACAGCCGAAGCCTGCGATTTCAGAGACAACTATCAATTCCTTTCCTCACAAGGTTATGAGGTTATTGGTGTAAGCACCGATGATGAAAAATCGCACAAAAAGTTTGAGACCAAATACAACCTTCCTTTTACCCTTATTGCCGACGCCGATCAGCAGATAGTGAACAGCTACGGTGTATGGGTAGAAAAAAACATGTACGGCAAAAAATATATGGGCACACAGCGTACCACTTTTATCATTGATCCCGAGGGCAACATCAGCCACATTATCGGCAAGGTAGATACCAAGAACTCGTCGCAGCAGGTACTTGATCTGCTCAAGTCTTAGTGCTTATTTTAAAAACAATTGGTTACTTTAGCTTTAATTATTAATAACGGTGTTTTGTTATTAAACCAATTAGCTTAACTTTCATCAAATATCAAGAATACAATAGATGTCAGCATCCGTTAGTGATACCGAGATACTCAGCAAGTTTCAGGACGAAAAGACCCGGAACGAAGCTTTTAACCTTTTGCTGAAAAAATATCAGCAAAAGATATACTGGCACGTACGCCGCATGGTCATAAACCATGATGATGCCGATGACCTGGTGCAGGACGTATTTATTAAAATATGGAAAAACCTGCCCGGTTTCAGGAGCGATGCCCAGCTTTATACATGGATGTATCGTATTGCTACGAATGAGTGCATTACGTTTCTGAATAAAAAGAAACAGAAGAATAATATACCGCTGGATGATGTATCGTACGAACTGGCCGAATCGCTGGCCGATTCTACCTACCTCAGTGGCGACAAGGTACAGTTGAAGCTGCAACAGGCTTTGCTTACCCTGCCCGATAAGCAGCGGCTGGTGTTTAACATGAAGTATTACGATGATATGAAATACGAAGAAATATCTGACGTACTCGGTACCAGTGTAGGGGCACTAAAAGCATCCTTCCACCTGGCGGTAAAGAAGATAGAAGCGCATCTGTTATCACACGATTAATTTCATTTTTACATTAAACCTTATAGTTTTACTTTCATCTAACGTAAGATATGGAAATCGATATAGAACATAAAGACCTGCCGGAAGATGATTCCTGGCGCCAAAAGTTACCGACAGGTAACCCATTTGGCGTACCAGCCGGCTACTTTAATGATTTGAGCGAGCGGATTATATCGGGCGTACATTTGGAAGAAATTAAACAGGCCGACGTTTTTAGCGGCTTTACCCTTCCCGAAAATTATTTTACAGAGTTAAGCAGTAATATACAAAGCCGCCTTACTATTGAAGAAGCAGCCGCTTCTGAAACCGAAGGCTTTACCGTTCCAACAAATTATTTTGAAGAATTAAGCGGCAACATACAAAGCCGCATTGCCTTAGAAGAGGCGCTGGGTAATACCAACGAAAGCTTTACCACACCGCAAGGCTATTTTGAAGAGCTTACCGGTAACATACAAAGCCGTATAGCTTTAGAAGACGCTTTGGGGCAGGACACACAGAGCTTTACGGTACCAAAAGGTTACTTTGAAGAATTAAGCAGCAATATACAAAGCCGCATTAATTTAGAAGAGGCTTTGAGCGGAGAAACTGAAAGCTTTACCGTACCGCAAGGTTACTTTGAAGAGTTAGTTGGCAACATACAAAGCCAGGTGGCTATAGAGAACGCTATCGCCGCCGAAAGTAATGCTTTTGCCGTGCCTGAGGGTTATTTTAACCAACTACAGGAAAGCATAGTGAGTAAAACCACAGTGCAGGAAGAAGCTAAGGTAGTACAAATGCCTTCAAGGCAGGGTGTGATCAGGAAACTGGTTTCTACAGCAGCATTCAAATATGCATCGGCCGCCTGTTTCGCTTTAGTCATAGGAGTTGCCGTTTACATTAAAGAAGCCTCGGCTCCGGTAAGCCATAATTCGGCATATCTGCATAAAGAACTATCTGAAATACCATCTGACGATATACGTGCTTACCTGGAAACCCAGACAGACGCTACAGAAACCGAACGGAAAGTAATTGCCGACGGAACAAGATTTGATGACAATACATTAAGAGATGCTTTACGTGATTACGTAGAAACGCAATAATTAAATACTATGAACAGGCTCTTGAAACACTTGGTGTTTATTTTAATGTTATTTACCGGCTACGAAGTTTACAGTCAGCCTCCTGCTTCGTTCAGAAGCTCTAACAATGGGCGTAACAAGGTGGAATCCTATCGCGAAAATTATGTAGACAGGCAGCTGAATTTGAACGAAGACCAAAAAGCAAAATTTTGGCCGGTTTATCGCCAGTATCATGATGAGATAACCTCGGTTAAACGGGCAAAACGTCAGAATATATTAACCAATAAATCAAGAGATCAAATGCAGAAAGACCTGCAGTTTGACCAGCAATTGATTGATATTAAAAGACGTTACAACCAGGAATTTATGAAAATAATGCCTGCCGATAAAGTCGCTAAAATATATCAAAGCGAGCGCGAGTTTAACGATGAGCTGTTTAAGCAACTCGGCGAACGTAGTAATCCTGATTGATAGTTGATTAGTTGATTAGTTGATTAGTTGATTAGTTGATTAGTTGGAATTAAACTACAAACAATAGGGTTTCAAATATTATTATAAAAATTCAAAAGCCGTTACCCTAAATAGGTAACGGCTTTTTGTTGTAAATTTGCATTCCAAATTAACTCACAACTCACAACTCACAACTCACAACTCACAACTCACAACTCACAACTCACAACTCACAACTCACAACTCACAACTCACAACTCACAACTCACAACTCACAACTCACAACTCACAACTCACAACATGCTTACCCTTCGCCAGCTTTTTTTAGCCAATAACGCGCAAACTACCGATTTCCCGCTGATGCTGGAGTTTGAACGCGCTGAAGGTGTATATATGTACAATACCGAAGGTAAAGCATATCTTGACCTAATATCGGGCATTGGGGTGAGTAACATAGGCCATGGCAACAAAGAAGTAATTGAAGCCATTAAACAGCAGGTTGATCAATATATGCACCTCATGGTGTATGGCGAGTATGTGCAAACCCCGCAGGTAAAGTTTGCGCAAAGGCTGGCATCGCTCCTGCCCTCAAACTTACAATCAGTTTACTTTACTAACTCTGGGTCCGAAGCTATTGAAGGCGCCATGAAACTGGCTAAGCGCCATACCGGCCGCAACCAAATTATTGCATGCCACAATGCCTACCATGGCAGCACTCACGGCGCTTTAAGCATAATGGGTAACGAGGAATTTAAGCAAGCTTATCGACCATTGTTGCCCGGCATAAGCTTTATTACGTTTAACAACCCGGCCGATCTTCAATTTATTACCACTGATACTGCTTGTGTGATTATTGAACCTGTACAGGGTGAGGCGGGTATACGCGTACCTGATGTTACCTACATGCAGGCTCTACGTCAAAAATGTAATCAAACAGGTACACTCCTCATTTTTGATGAAAACCAAACTGCCTTTGGCCGTACAGGTAAACTTTTTGCATTTGAACATTTTGGCATAGTACCCGATATTTTGGTTTTAGGCAAAGCATTAGGTGGTGGTATGCCTTTAGGGGCGTTTATTGCATCGCTTGAGGTAATGGGTGCTCTAAAAAACAATCCCATTTTAGGGCACATTACCACATTTGGCGGGCACCCGGTTTGTTGTGCCTCAGGCCTGGCATCATTAGAGGTTTTGCTGCGCAATGATCATGTAGCCCAGGTTGCTGCTAAAGAGCAACTTTTTAGAGACCTGCTGGTACACCCTGCCATTAAACAGGTGCGTGGAAAAGGCCTTATGCTGGCGGCCGAATTAGAAAACTTTGAACTGAATAAAAAGATCATTGACCGCTGCATTGAACAGGGTATCATTATCGATTGGTTTTTACACTGCAGCAATTCTATGCGCATTGCTCCACCCCTTATTATCACTCCCAAACAAATTACCACGGCTTGTAATATCATCGTTCAAGCTGTAGAGTTTTTTACAAGCAAATAAATTAAGATAAACAACATCTTTATATATCAAATTGCCTCAAATTTATCTTAGCGGGTTTTGCAATTTTCTATTCAGTTAAACCACTTTCATCCCGCTTGTAAGTGTATTTTAAACACCTAAAAAGGCCCAATTTTGGTATAGTTTATGCACTTAAACGTGTGTTATTATTTAATTACTGGTTTAACGTGTGATATGAAGTATTAAGATTAGCAAATGGCCTTTTTTTAGTTCACCGTTGTACAAAATCTGCAATCATAGTTTCCTAATAATAACAACAATATCATAATAATTATACTACACTACAAAAATGAAAATAGCCTACATCTCTACTTATCCACCCCGCGAATGCGGAATTGCAACTTTCAATCAAAATTTGATGCGTGCTATCAGCGCTAACTTCCCAGAACGAAAATCGTTATCACAAGGAGGTTTTGTTGTTGCCGTAAATGATTCTGAAAGTTTGCAGGAATACGAATACCCCCAGGAAGTAAAGTATGTAATAAGGCAAAACCATCAAAAAGATTATATACGTGCGGCCAATTATATTAATACCAGCGATGCTGATGTTTGTATAATGGAGCACGAATTTGGTATTTACGGCGGTGAAAGCGGTATATACATTCTACCCTTGCTAAACCGTTTAGAAAAACCACTTATCTCTATTTTGCACACTGTATTGCGTGAGCCAAGTTACGTGCAAAAGATCATTGTACGTGAGATAGCAGAACAGTCTGCAAAAATTATTGTGATGAGTAACAGGGCTGTTGAATTCCTGACTACCATTTACGATATTCCTGCTGAAAAAATACAGATTATTGAGCATGGTGTTCCTGATTTGGAAGAGCCTGAAGTAAACCCTGTTTTAAACATCAGCTCATTTAAAGATAAAAAGGTGATGTTAACCTTTGGCTTGTTAAGCCGTAACAAAGGTTTAGAGGTAGTTATTAAAGCATTGCCTAAAATTGTAGCCAAACACCCCGATGTAATGTATGTGGTGTTAGGTAACACCCACCCCGGTGTAGTTAAACACTCAGGTGAGGAATACCGCGATTCATTAAAGTCATTAGCAGCGCAGCTGAAGGTTTCAAACCACCTGGCGTTCATCAATAAATTTGTAACAGAAGAAGAGTTGATCAACTACCTTACTGCTTGCAGCATTTATGTTACACCATACCATAACGAAGCACAAATTACCAGCGGTACTCTTTCATATGCTGTTGGTGCAGGTGCTGCCGTAGTATCAACCCCATACTGGCACGCGACCGAGCTCTTGGCCGATAAACGCGGTCGCTTGTTCGACTTCAAGGATGCTGACGCCCTGGCCGAAAACGTGATCGACCTGTTGGACAATGAGTCGACCATGACTGAAATTAAACAAAACGCTTATGAATATGGCTTGCACCTGCGCTGGCCTGTGGTTGGCGCCGAGTTTATTAAAGTTGCACAAGAAGCCAGCAGCCGTCATGATTTCAGAGATAAAATCTTGAGAAACAGTATTGTTGACCCGGAGATTATGCCAACATTTAACCTGGCTCACGTTATCCGTTTAACAGATGATACTGGTATAGTACAGCATGCTAAGTATGGTATCCCTAACTTAAAAGAAGGTTATTGCCTGGATGATAACGCCCGCGCCTTAATTATGGCATTAATGGCTTACCAGCGTAACAAGAGCCCCGAGGCCTTTGAATTGTTACCGGTATACCTCAGCTATATTCACTACATGCAAACCGACGACGGTAACTTCCGTAACTTCTTAAGTTTTGACCGCCGTTACCTGGATGAGGTAGGTTCTGAAGATTCATTCGGTCGTACCATTTGGTCCTTAGGTTATCTTATTGGTTGCGCGCAACATAACTCTTACCGCGAGTTTGCTATGGAGTTATTCCAACGTTCATATCCGCACTTTAAAAAGTTAGAACACCTGCGCGGCATGGCCAATACCATAATTGGTATTGCCTTGTACCTGAAAGCCATTCCTACTGATGAAGGCATGATGGCTGAACTTATACGCCTGACTACCCCTCTAATCGAGGCTTACGAAAACACATCATCGCCAGACTGGCAATGGTTTGAAGAAAAAATGACCTACGATAATGCTATTTTACCTTTAGCGTTATTACATTCTTACGAAATTACCAGCAACGAAAAAGTTAAAAAGATTGCGCTTGAATCAATGGCATTCCTGGATAAGCTCACCCTGTCTAACGGTTACCTGAGCCCTATCGGCAACGATGGCTGGTATTACCGTGGTGGTAGCTTCCCAACTTTCGATCAGCAGGCTATCGAAACTATGGCCATGGTGTTAATGCACTTCCAGGCATACGAAACTATGCGTAAGCCAGAGTACATTGAAAAGATGTTCTTAAGCTATAAATGGTTTTTGGGCGAAAACACGCTGCGTGCGCCGTTGTATGATCATGAAACCAAAGGCTGTTGCGATGGCTTAATGCCAACCGGTATTAACCGTAACCAAGGTGCCGAAAGTACTTTAGCTTACATGCTATCGCACTTAACCGTTTTAAAAGCCTTTGAGTTGGAGTACGAATACAACAAATTCGGTCAAAAAACTGAAGTGTATTAATGAGAGTTGCTGTACTATCTCCCGTTGCCTGGCGCACACCGCCAAGGCACTACGGGCCTTGGGAACAAATAGCATCTAATATAGCCGAAGGACTTGTAAAAAAAGGCGTCGAAGTAACCTTGTTTGCCACCGGCGATTCTATCACCGGAGGTAAATTAGAATCTATTTGTGCTACCGGCTACGAAGAGGACCGCAACCAGGATGCGAAAGTTTTGGAGTGTCTTCATATCAGTAATGTTATGGAAAAAGCCGGTCAATTCGACCTTATTCATAATAACTTCGACTTTTTGCCGCTTACCTATTCCAGGCTCATCAATACGCCGGTGATTACCACCATACACGGCTTTTCGTCGTCGCGCATTATACCGGTATACAAGAAATATAATGACAGTTCTCATTATGTGTCTATCAGCAACGCCGACCGTAGCGCTGATTTAGAATATTTGGCAACGGTGTACAATGGCTTAGATACACGCGACTTTAGCTTTACCGCAAAGGCAGATGATTACTTGCTTTATTTTGGCCGTATACACCATGATAAGGGCACTGCTGAAGCCATCGAAATTGCCAGGAAAACAAATCGTCGCTTATTAATAGCCGGTATTATACAAGATGCTAATTATTACCGCGAAAAGGTGGAGCCTTTTATAGATAATGAGCAAATTGTTTACGTAGGTCATGCCGGTCCGGATAAACGAAAAGACTTGCTGGGCAATGCTGCAGCTCTTTTACACCCTATTAACTTTAACGAGCCCTTCGGCATGAGTGTGGCAGAATCTATGCTTTGCGGCACACCAGTGATTGCCTTCAATAAAGGGTCAATGCCTGAGTTAATCAAAGATGCAGTAACAGGGTTTTTAGTTAATACGGTTGATGAAGCTGTTGAAGCGGTGGCGAAGCTGCCCACCATTAACCGCGAAACCTGCCGTGACTGGGCTACAACCCAATTTTCGAGCGAGAAGATGGTGGATGATTATTATAACCTTTACCAGCAGATCTTAGCCTGATAAAATCAGATACAAACAAAAAAAGCTTGCCGTTTGGCAAGCTTTTTTTGTAATACACCGTCATTATCTATATACCGTCAGATTTCAAACGGTCTAATAATGTCCGTAAATCTACTTCGGCAAATGATGAAGAGTAATCTGACAAACCGTAAGGAATAATCAGTTTTTTATTGTGTACAAACGATCCGCAAGAATAGATTACGTTTGGTACATAACCCTCACGTTCCTCGCTATTAGGTGTTAATAACGGTTCTTTTAAGCGGCCAATTTCTACGCTTGGATCGTCCAATTTTAGCAAGCTTGCTCCAAGTACGTATTTACGCATGGGGCCAACACCGTGGGTAATTACCAACCAGCCATCCTCAGTTTCAATAGGCGATCCGCAGTTACCAATTTGTACAAACTCCCATGAAAATTTAGGTTTTTGCAGCAACACCGGGTTTTCCCAAAGGTTTATCTTGTCCGAATACATGATGTAGTTATTGCAACCATCTATACGGGAGATCATGACAAACTTTCCGTTGATTTTACGAGGAAAAAGTGCCAGATTTTTGTTTTGCGAACCAGTACCATACAAAGGCATAATTCGGAAATTGATAAAATCGTGCGTTTGCAAAAGCTTAGGCATAATCAGGGCGCCATCATAGGCAGTGTACGTAGCGTAATAAACCGAACTGCCGTCCTCATTCATAAACTTCACGAAGCGGGCATCCTCAATACCCTTACGCTCATATTCTGAAATAGGGAATATTACACGATCTGATATATCGGTATCCAGCGAAAACACGATCTCATAATAAGAATCGGCCAGCCAAAGTACTTTATCGTACTCCAACTTCAACATATCGCTTTCCTGCAGCTTTTGCGAATCTAGTATAAGGCGGCGAAGACTTGAGTATTCGAAGTGATGATCAAGTTTGTCTTCCAGTTCTCTTAGTACATCAACGTTGATCTGCGTAGTAATGGCCTTATCAAAAAACAGTTTCTTGTTATAAACGGCGTTTCGTACAATTTCGGCCTCGTCAATATAGTTACCTGCGGGCAACACTGTAATATTATTATCTTTATCAAACAAGGCCCTACGGAAGGTAATAGAAGAGATATGCCCTTCACCTACTGCACGAAAGCTGATGATAACGCGTTTTTGTCCTTCTTCCAAATCGCCCTGATCAGGGTCGTCTACAATGGAGGGGTTAAAGAATGCGGCAGATTCAATAGAGTATTCGTGTGTGAAGTAAAAACCGATCAGCAGTTTGCGGTAAACGCTCAACGAATCAAAATCGATACTTAGTTCGCCAAAAAGGTTTTTGAGCTTGGCACAATGACGGTTTAGTACACGGGTAATGTTACGGTGCCGTGTAGAATATTCCTGCAATAAAGGCGAAATAAGGCCAAATACCTTTTCTTCGTCAATTTCCATTACACGCTGAATTACTTCTTTGGCACGCTCGTTACCGTTAAAAAAGAACCTGGCTATAACACGCTTGGAATCGGGGTTTACTTTTACAGCTTTACGCTCGATAGAAAGTCTCATATAAGGGGAATATGTATTTAAAAGTTATCAGCTAAAATTGATCGCTTAATGCTTTGTTAAGTGTTTAATTAACGCATATTAATCTTCAAGTTATTACACAAATTTTAAGCACTATGGTTTTAGCTAATTAACAATAGTTATACGTTTAGAGTGGTTAATAAGATTTATAAATAATTAATTTGCGTTTAAATTACTTTGTTGCGTTTAACCAGGTAAGCACGCAATAACTGGTTGTAGCCTTCATGTATGTTTGCGTCAACCAATTCAATTTGGTATTGGGCGCATTTGAGTTCGAGCTCGTGGCGGTATTGGCTTAATGCCGCGCGGTAACTTTCCCTTACTTTTCCCGGATGCACTTTTACCTCTTCGCCGCTTTCCATATCAATGAATTGATGCGGGCGGTTATCAAAATTGAAGTCAATTTCTTGCTGCCTGTCGTTCACGTTAAAAATGATAACCTCATGCTTGTTATATTTTAAGTGCTGCAAAGCGGCAAATAAGGCCTGCGCTTTTTCGGCGTTAAGGCTATTCTCCAACATATCGCTAAACACAATGATCATTGATCGCTGGTGCACTTCTTCGGCTATGTGGTGTATAACATTGGCCAGGTTGGTTTGCACATTGGCTTTGGGCTGATTATAGGCCTTCTCTAACTCAGCAAACAAGTAAAATAAATGCGTGGAGGTAGACCGCGTAGCACTCAGCCATTCAACTTTATCAGAGAACAGACCTAAACCAAAAGCATCGCGTTGCTTTTTAAAGAGGTACATTAGGGAGGCTATGCCATACACCGAGAATTGCAGCTTGCTCAACTCCTTTTGCGGAAAATTCATGCTCGATGAAGTATCTAACAGGAGATAACAACGCAGGTTGGTTTCTTCTTCAAACTGTTTAACGAATAATTTATCGGTTTTGGCAAAAAGCTTCCAGTCAATGTTCTTCACCGATTCGCCGTTGTTATACAAACGGTGTTCGGCAAACTCTACAGAAAAACCATGAAACGGGCTTTGATGCAGGCCGGTAATAAAGCCTTCTACCACCTGGTGGGCCAGTAATTCGAGGTTGGCTAACTGCCTGAGTTCGGTGTTGGAATTGAGCTGAGCCATCGCAACCAAAGTAAACAAAAAAAGCGTTTCCCTTTAACAGGAAACGCTTTTTTTATAATTATATTGAAAATGCTTAGGCTAATTGCTTAGCCAGTTTTTCGGTCAATACAGATTTTGGTACAGCGCCAATTTGTTTGTCAACTATTTCGCCGCCTTTAAAGAATAATAAAGCAGGGATGTTACGGATACCGAATTTCATAGAGATACCCGGGTTGTTATCTACGTTTACTTTACCAACAACGGCCTGACCGTCATATTCTTTGGCAATTTCTTCTACTACCGGACCTACCATACGACAAGGGCCACACCATTCTGCCCAAAAGTCTACCAATACCGGTTTATCAGATTTTAACACTAATTCGTCGAAGTTAGCGTCGGTTATTTCTAAAGCCATGATCTTGTTTATTTATGTTTAACAAATATATACTATTCAAATAGCTTGCCACAAGTACATACTGACAAACTGACAATTTTATGTTGGTTGAGTGGTTGAGTGGTTGAGTGGTTGAGTGGTTGAGTGGTTGAGTGGTTGAGTGGTTGAGTGGTTGAGTAAAGCAAGATGATCTCCTCTTATTTGTTTTCATTCTGCTAACTAATCAACAACTCACTACTTAACTAATCAACCAATCCCCAATCAACTACTCACCAACATTCAACTTCCTGATCACCTTCGCCGGGTTGCCTACGGCCAGCGAACCATCGGGTATATCTTTGGTAACTACCGAGCCTGCTCCTATAACGCAGCGGTTGCCAATGGTTACACCGGGGCAAATGATGGCGCCGCCGCCAATCCAGCAGTCGTCGCCAATGGTAACCGGTTCGGCGTTTTCTTTACTGCGGCGCAGTTCGGCATCAAGCGGGTGGGTAGCCGTATAAATTTGCACACCCGGGGCACAAAATACATTGCTGCCCATTTTTACCGGCATCACATCAAGCACTACGCAGTTTACGTTAAAATACACGTTTTCGCCGCAGGTAATATTGTAGCCATAATCGCAGTGAAATGGTGGTTCAATGTACAAACTGGCAGGTGCGTTTGGAATCAGCTTAGCCAGGATGGCCTTCGTTTTATCGCTTACCACGTACTCGGTAACATTGAGCCGATGCAGCAGGCGCTTGCAATCGGTACGTTCCTCTAACAGTTCGGGATCGTTAGCGAGATAGTACTCGCCGGTAAGCATCTTTTGCTTTTCGGTTTTCATAGGGAAACATATTATGCAGCTTTTGTTGGCATTTCTCTATAAATTTTTCCATCAAGTTCACATCCTCCTTTTGCATGTTGTGGATGCTCATTTATAATAGTTGGATCATTAGGATTGGCATTATACTTAGCCTTACCCCATTGCTTGAAAAAGAATGCAACTGAATTATCTTGACATTTATTTTTTATGTGGTCTATCCAATCTTTTTTAATAGGCCTTGCTTTATGGCCGGATTCTCCGCCGACTATAACCCAATCAATACCAGCTAAGTTTAAAGTATTTACCGGCGCAATTAAAGGCTCTACTGAAAGGAATTTAGTTTGTGCAGCTGTTTGTGATAATTCATCAATACGATAAGTATATTCTTCGCTTTCAACAGATACACCCATCCAGATATTAGTTGTCCAATTTAATTCTGATGAAAGCTCTAACAGCCTTTCAGACCTTTTAGTTAGTACTTGATAGATGTGTTGCGGGGTATTATTCATAACAGCAAAAACTGCTTTTATGAAAGCGGCAGGAACATCTGGGTGAAACAAATCACTCATTGAATTAACAAAAACAACTTTAGGCTTTTTCCACGTAAATGGTATATTTAAAGCATTTGTATGAGTCTTGATTTTAAAGCCATCATTATATTTTTCAACACCCATAGCTTTTAATCGTCTGGACATAACTTCCGCATAACAGAATTTACAGCCAGGGCTAATTTTGGTGCATCCAGTTACAGGATTCCATGTCAATTCGGTCCATTCAATACTTGATTGTGCCATTATAGTTTATATTTAGGCTTTACAACATCATTTGCAATTGTTAATGCAGCTGGGTTATTTGTAGCCATCATGAAATGATACATTATTGAATTATTACTATTACGCATCACAAACGATTCTGATACTGCTTTAAAAACTGTTTTTAACCGTTCAGTATAAAGCTGCCCTATTTTTTCGATAACGTTATCTTCTTTGCTGATTGTTTTTTCTTCACCGAATAAAGTAAATCGACTTTTTTCTTTGTAAAAATGATTTAAAATATAATCCCTTGGTAAGCCGAGAAATTTTTCAAGTTTCAACAACCAGCCTTCTTCAATGTCACCATTGTTTTTCAAAAGTCTATTTACGCCTAAGCCCGTCGGTACTAATATCCACAGATCAATTCCTAAACCTTTAAGTGCTTCTATTGAACTCCAATTAACCGTCATACCATATGGATCAATAAATGCTAATGCTCTGTAAGCACTATCCTTTTTTAGAAACCCAGCCATATCAACTATTTTTTTATTACAATCATCTTGAACAACATGGGCATTCCTTCCAAAATAGTCTGTGTTGACTCTGTTTTCTAGAGAAATCTTTTTATTTATATCGAGTTCAACAAAGTAATACATATCAAACGGCTTAGGTTCAACAATGTCCAGTATCCTTAAAGCCGTGCCCTTAATCGCCTCGTCGTCCTCATTAACACCTATCAAACCGGAGCCCGCAAAGCCATCAAAATATAAAGTCTTCGCCCATGATTGTTTATTCATTATTCTTAGGTACGCTTTCGCATAATTAACAACAATCTCCATTTTTGCCTCCGTCCAGTTACCACCAAACTTATTCATAAAACTAATTTTTTTAGCAAAATAGAAAGTATTTTTATTAATTGCAAACTTATTTACGCTCAATTACCTTCGCCAACAAAAAGTGCTTACCATCCTGTTCAGGAGCGTTAGATAGCGCCTCTTCATGGGTAATCTCCTGCTTCACCACATCTTCGCGTAGGGTGTTTACCTCTTTGGTCATGTAAATTAGCGGCTCTACGTTGCTGGTGTCTACCTCGTTTAGCTTAGCCATAAAATCCAATATCTTGGTCATATCGGTCACCATGTTGTCGGTTTCCTGTTCGTTTACTTCCAGGCGGGCCAAGTGAGCTATTTTAGCAACGGTATCTTTATCTATTTGCATGGCTTTCAAATTTATTGTTAATTATTTTAAACACCTCGTCGCGCAGGTTATCGGCATCATCAACCGTTAAATTGGCGGTATCAATGGGTTTGTGTACGTAAATGTCGCATATTCCGGGGCGGCTGCCGTGCTCGGGGCCGGTGTCCCACAATACCTTCCAGGTATCTAAGCAAGTTACCGGTATAATAGGCACATTATGCTCAATAGCCAAACGGAAGGGTCCGTTTTTAAACTCATGCAGTTTTGGCGGGTAGTTATCGGGTATTTTACCTTCGGGAAATATAACCATGCTCATGCCCTGCTGTAAACGTTCGGCCGCACTTTTAAAGGCACGGAATGATGACATTTTGCTTTCCCGGTTTACTGGTATATCAACTGTTTTAAAAAAAAGCTTGGTTACCAGGTTATCGAGCAGTTCACCCTTGCCAATAAAGCAAAAGTTATTTTTAATGAGCAGGCTCATGGCCGTAGCATCCAGGTTTGAGGTGTGGTTAGCACATATAATATAAGCACGGTTCCACTCAACAGGCTGCTCGTAGGTAAACCGATAAAATATGCCTGCCATGGCCGAACTGCAAAAGCCCCATATACGCCTGTAAACATTCATGGCGGCGTAGCGCTGCGGCTTGCGCGAGTTATAATATAAAAAAGGCCAAAAAATAAAATAGAAAAAAGCCACACCATAACGGTAAAAATGGCTGTGCACTTTTTTCAATAGTTTTTTCATCAGCGTCAAAAATATAAAAAATCCTTACTTTCGCGCCATATGGAAACTGTTGTTAGTGGTATTCGTTCTACCGGTAAATTGCATTTGGGTAACTATTATGGTGCTATCCAGAACTTTATTAAAATGCAGCACGAATACAACTGTTATTTTTTTATTGCCGATTTACATTCGCTTACCACACACCCTACCCCTGCCGATTTGCATGGCAACGTAAAACAGGTGTTGGTAGAATATTTAGCAGCTGGTATTGACCCCGAGCGTGCCACCATTTACATTCAAAGCGATGTACCCGAGGTAGCCGAGCTTTACCTGTATTTAAATATGAACGCCTATCTGGGCGAGTTGGAACGCGCCACCTCTTTTAAAGATAAGGTACGTGCCAACCCTGATAACGTGAACGCCGGTTTGCTAACTTACCCGGTTTTAATGGCGGCTGATATCATCATCCACAAAGCCACCAAGGTACCCGTAGGTAAAGACCAGGAGCAACACCTGGAAATGGCCCGAACCTTTGGTAACCGTTTTAACCGTTTGTACGATACCGAATACTTCCCCGAGCCTTATGCGTTTAATTACAGCAACAACCTGGTAAAAATACCCGGGCTGGATGGTAAAGGTAAAATGGGAAAATCGGAAGGCGAAGCCAATGCGGTATATTTGTCAGACAGTCCGGAGATTATCCGTAAAAAAGTTTTAAAAGCAGTAACCGACGGTGGCCCCACTACCGAGAATCAGGAAAAACCACAGGAAATACAAAATCTGTTCGACCTGATGAAAGTGGTATCGAGCGCCGACACTTACGAGCATTTTGACGACCTTTATAACAAAATGCAGATTCGTTACGGCGATTTTAAAAAGCAGCTGGCCGAAGATATGATCATCGCCACCGCACCTATCCGCGAGAAGATCAACGATATTGCCAATGATGAAGCTTACCTGCGCCAGGTGGCCCGCTACGGTGCCGCCAAAGCCCGCGAAAGCGCTTCAAAAACAATTAAAGAAGTAAGAGAAATTATTGGGTTTAGGAATTTTTAAGAGCCCCACCCAAACCCTCCCCGGGAGGGAGGGCTTTTGAATAAAAAGTTTATATTAGCACAAATAAAATAAAGAAGTCCTCCCTCCCGGGGAGGATTTAGGAGGGGCTATGCACATTGCAATTGTTGGAAATATAGGTGCCGGTAAAACTACCTTAACCAGTTTGCTGGCCAAAAACTATGGCTGGGAGCCGCAGTATGAGGCGGTTGATAACAACCCTTACCTTGAAGACTTTTACGGCGACATGAAGCGCTGGAGCTTTAACCTGCAGATATATTTTCTTAACAGCCGTTTTAGGCAAATAAGGGATATACAAAGTAGCGAGAAAGACATCATTCAAGACCGTACCATATACGAGGATGCTTACATATTTGCAGAAAACCTGCACGATATGGAATTGATGAGTACCCGCGATTATGACAATTACCAATCTATATTCGAAAATATAACATCGTTCATCAATCCGCCCGATTTGTTGGTGTATCTTAAAGCATCGGTGCCAAAGCTGGTAAGCAACATACACCGCCGCGGCCGCGAATATGAAATTGGAATAAGGCTAGATTACCTCTCTAAATTGAACGAAAAATACGAAAAGTGGATAGCCGGTTATAACCTGGGCAAGCTGCTTATTGTAGATATGGACAACCTTGATTTTGCCAACAACACCGAAGATTTGGGTACCATTATTAATTTAATTGAACGCGAAATACACGGCTTATTTTAGTTGTCTGTTATCAGTTGTGAGTTGCCAGGTAAACCCCGGAACAGACAACTGACAACACGCAACAGACCACTGACAACATGAAAATCCTTGGCATAATTCCTGCACGTTACGCTTCTACACGTTTTCCGGGTAAGCCGCTGGTTGACATTACCGGTAAGGTGATGATACAGCGCGTTTACGAGCAGTGCGTTAAATGCCCAAGTTTGGATGAAGTGATTGTGGCCACTGATGACGAGCGCATCCTTAACCATATTCATGATTTTGGCGGCAAGGCAGTGATGACCTCGCCCAACCATCAAAGCGGTACGGACCGTTGTGCCGAAGTAGCCGCCAACTACCCCGAATATGAAGTAGTTATTAACATTCAGGGTGATGAACCTTACATAGACCCGGTACAGATAAGCAAAGTAGCCGCCTGCTTCAACAGCGCCGATGCGCAAATAGCTACCCTCATCAAAAAAATAACGGCAGCAGCCGACCTGCATAACATTAATTCGCCCAAGGTCATTATTAATAAACTGGCCGAAGCTATCTACTTTTCGCGCACGGCCATCCCCTACATCCGAGGTCAAGAGCCTGAACAATGGCTGGAGCATTTTACTTACTTTAAGCACATCGGTATTTACGGCTTCAGGTCAGAAGTATTACAAGCCGTTACCCGCCTCCCTATCTCTTCATTAGAAAAAGCCGAAAGCCTCGAACAACTGCGCTGGATAGAAAACGGTTACCGCATTAAAGTGGCCGAAACCGAACTGGAAACCCAGGCGGTGGATACGCCGGAAGACTTGGAAAAATTACCACAGTAATTATTGCCTTTTATTACACTACCACATCAGCGCTATACAATCTCTCCGAGCTCAACTTTTAGGTTGTAAGTATCATTATATATTAAATCTTGTTTACAGGCCGTTGATTTACTGCCATCCAATATTTGAATCAAATTTATGCACTATCGTTTAAACGAGATTTTTATGCATATTTCGTAAAGCTTGAGGCTTAAACCAGATATTTTTTCAAATATTTTATATATTTGGTAACAAATCAACCGTACATGCTGTTCAATAGTCTGGTATTTTTAGTACTCGTCCTAATTACCTTCATAGTTTATTACATACCTGGTTTAAAAAAATATCAAGTTGGCATTTTAATCGTATCGAGCTTTGTATTTTACGCGTACTATAAACCTATATTATTACTGCTTTTTATCACATCTATACTGCTTAATACGTCGAGCAGTTATATCGTTTTAAAAGAAGACTCGCTTTCTAAGCAAAAAAAGGTTGCAGCTTTTGCTATAGCACTTAACTTGTTAATACTGGCCTTTTTTAAATATACGCCACTTATTTCACATACCTTTTATAAAGAACTTGAGCTAAACGGATCGTGGAGAGAATTCTTTTTCACCATTCCGCTGCCCATTGGTATCTCCTTTTACACCTTTGAAGGTATCAGCTTATTAATTGATGTTTTACGCGATAAAAACTCGTTGAAAGAAAAGCACAACAGTTTTTGGGAACACCTTATTAAAACAAGCTTTTTTATCTCATTTTTCCCACATTTAATTGCCGGGCCTATCCTCAAAGCCCATGATTTTTATCCGCAGATCAAAGAAAAGTATTTTAGTGACATCAACTGGGAAAAGGTGATTAAACACCTTATACTGGGTTATTTCCTGAAAATGGTTGTTGCAGATAACCTCAACGAAATTACGGTGAACATTACCTACCCTTTCTTTTTAGGTTACTCATCGCTCAATTTACTATTGTTGCTTTTTGGCTACTCCATGCAAATATTTGCCGATTTTGCAGGCTATTCTTCGATAGCCATTGGTTTGGGCTTTTTATTTGGGTACAACCTGCCTCGCAACTTTCACTTCCCATACATATCACAATCCTTCGCCGAGTTTTGGACAAGGTGGCATATTTCTTTATCCACCTGGCTTAAAGAATATCTATACTTCCCTTTAGGTGGCAACCGGAAAGGTCAGTGGAGAACATATTTCAACTTGTTTACGGTAATGCTGCTTGGTGGCTTTTGGCATGGGGCAGGCTGGAGCTATGCCTTATGGGGCTTTGGCCATGGTTCGTTCTTGGCTATTGAGCGGTTAATTAAAGACAGGGTTAAGGTTAATAATACTCTTCTTGTACAGATCCTGCAAACGGCGATGGTATTTTTGGTGGTAACGTTTTTATGGTTACTGTTCAAGCTTCCAAATTTTGATCAGGTAGTACAATTTTTCAAAGCACTAATTGATAATAGAAGCATGCGATTCAACATCTCATCCAAAGAGCTCAACCTCGTGATGCTGTCATCGTTCGTTGTACTTTACCATGCTTGCTATTTATTGTTTAAGAACAATAAAGTGAGCCCTGCTACCAACTACAACATTCAATGGGTAAGCTACGGTGTACTGCTTTTCTTAATATTAGTTAACAGCGGCAATCAAAACGCATTCATTTATTTTCAGTTTTAATGGTAAGAAAAATTATCATCACAGGTATTTTACTGTTTGTGATCTTCAATGCGATGCTGTACCTGCTGCCTATTAAAAAGCGGTTTGTGTATACTGATGTTGAAAAATCGGAAAGATTCCTTTACGCCGGAAGAAAGTTCAGCGTAATTACTGCAGGCTCGTCGCTGATAGGCAATTTTACATTCGAAACCGAAAAACGGAAAAATTACTTCAACCTTTCTCTTCCGCCAAGCGGTGGCTGTACCGGTGTAAAAATATTGGCACTAACCAACAACATCCCCGATACCCTGTATTTGGAGACTAACTACATTTCGCGTGGATTTAACAACGTATTGATAGATGGCTTGCTTGACAAACGCTCTTATTATGCAAAATTAATTTTCCCGGCTTTACAAGAGCAGAACAAGTTTTTCCCGTTAATTATCGATAAATTTAAATCGGGCAATACGGCGCAGGCCAGTAAAAGAAAACCAAAAGATGACCTGTTTCTTCAACTATTTGCCTCAACCAAAGAAGAATACAGTAAGCCAGTTAACTTAGTTAAATACAATAAAACCTTGCTCGAACTGAAAAAGCACCTGGAGTACTTAAGTGCTAAAGGAACTTTCATTGCTTTTTTTGAAGTTCCTATTGAACACGATCTGGTTAATTCGCCTAAGTTGGTTTCTCAACGACAAGCTTTAAAACTGGCCTTTGCCGATAAAAAATACAATTGGATACAACCAGACACCACTAACAGATACTACACCGGCGATGGCAAACACCTGCTCGAGGAAAGCTTTGTTCGTTTTACGAAATATTTTAAAACCCAATGTAATTTGCTGAAAAAACAAGGCAAAAAATAGTAAGTGCATATTGTTCAAAATGTATTATTTTTATCATACCTAAACACAATACGATGAAAATAAGACTTCTACTCCTGCTTAGTTTACTAATTGCAAGCATTACAGTAAATGCACAGCAACCCGGTATTGTGGTAAACAACTCCGGCGATACGCTGAAATGTGAAATGAAATTTCCTTTCATAGGTGCCAACAAGTATAAAACAGCACAAATGGAGGATTTTAAAAAGCTCAACGTTAAAGAGATCAGCTACTATCGTACCGATGATCTGAAGCATGTTTACAAAGCTGCGCGCTTGCCCAATTCTAAAAAAACAGCTTTCTTACAAGTAGTAGAAGAGGGAAGAATTAATTTATATACACATACCGTAACTTACTCTGGTTACATGGGTGCATCTTACTCTACCACTACCTGGTATATCAGTAAAAATAATGGCGAATTGCAGGAGTTAAAAACAAGCGCGCTATTCAGCTTTAAATCAAAAAAAGACCGTAAAAATAATTTTTCTGATATGCTGGCCGATAACCCTGAAGCTTTGAAACTTTACCAGGACGAAGATAATTTTAGCTTTAAAACCCTGCGTAACACCGTACACTTTTACAACACCGGCAAACCCGTAGAAGAAAATAAAGTTGCCGGGTAAATTTTGAATTAAACATTTATACCCGGTATTGAGTTCAATAATACAGTTTACCGGTAAAATGACTCTACTTAAAATCAAATATTTAGTTTTTAACCTTTTGTGCTATGCGGCCCTTTCTTCTTGCAGCAACAAAGGGCCGCTTTCCATATTTAACAAGTTATCGCCGCACGATGCCTATGCCCAACGCCTTAAAGATGCCGGGCTTGACCGTAGCGCTATGGGAAGTGTATGGCTGAAAAAAGCAGAAAGCAGCTTGGGTAATGCGCTCAACATTAGCATTCCGTACAAAGAAACCGGTTATTTTTCCGCAGAAAAGATTCCCTCAGCTACCTTGAGCTTTGAGGCCAAACGTGGACAAAAACTAAACATTACACTCAGCAAAAAACCAGAATTAAACTTTGCCATATACATAGACCTTTGGCGGGAAAACACCACTGCCGGTCACCAACTTTTGGCATCGGCAGATACTATGGGCCTTAGCCTCGAGTACGAGGTAAAAGAAAATGGAAAATACCTGCTACGCCTTCAACCTGAATTATTGCGGAGCGGCCAATATACGCTTACCATCACGGCCGGGCCGTCACTCAGCTTCCCGGTATCGCAAAGCGGCAAGCCCAGCATTGGCAGCTTTTGGGGAGACGGGCGCGACGAGGGCGGCCGCAAGCATGAAGGGATAGACATATTTGCCCTTAAGCGTACGCCGGCCATTGCTGCGGCCAACGGTACGGTAACCAGTGTACGCGAAAATACACTGGGCGGACTGGTGGTCTTTATGCGCCCCGAAAATCGCGACTATACGCTTTATTATGCTCATTTAGACAAGCAATTGGTGAAAGACGGGCAAACGGTGAGCACCGGCGATACGCTTGGCCTTGTAGGTAATACCAGTAATGCCCGCAACACGCCATCGCATTTACACTTTGGCATATACACTAATGGCGGCGCAATAGATCCCCTTGCCTTTGTTAACCGTACCGTAACTGAGCCAAAACCAGTTTCTTCGCCGCTCAAATTATTAAGTGCAACAGCACGCACTACCAGCAAAAGCAACCTGCTGTATGCAGAACCTAATGAAAAAGCAGCAGTGCGTCAAAAGCTGCCGGTAAGCACCGCCTTAACTGTTGACGCCGCTATCGCTGACTGGTTCAAAGTCTCACTACCAGACAATACTCAAGGTTACATACATAACCGCAACGTAAGCGGCATTATCACTTTACGCAAGCTCACACTCAAATTTGAACAGCCATTGCTTGATGCCCCCGACAGCTTAAGCGCTGCCCGTAAAACCATCCTTGCAGCAGGTCGTCATGTGAATATCAAGGCATCTTTTAAGAGTTATTACCTGGTAACTGACGATGATGACAATACCGGTTGGATTACAGCCGCAAAGTAACGTGCCAGCAATTCTAAGAACAATTAATTTAATTACCTGTTAAAAGACGGTACTCAACTAACATTTTGCTTTGAGAAAAATCTTTTTGACAATATCCGCTATTGCCTTTTGTTCAATAGTAAAAGCTCAGCCTGCTTACAACTACTCGAAGGTTGATTTTGGTATTGCGGGCGCCATAACCAAGCCTTTTACCGATGAACAATCTGCCGATTATAAGCCCTCGGGGTTGGTTAATGTAACGTACAATCAAACCCCATTCATTAACTACGTAGCCGAGTTACAGGCAGGCGAACTAACCGGAAAAAGCGTTTACAGTAACGTTAACAAACGCGATTTTAATACCAGGTTTGCTACAGCAGCACTCAGAGGGCAGTTGCAGGCAGGGCAGTTTCTCAATTATTACAACAGTCGCTTTTTAAACGCCATTAAAAACCTCTATGTAAGCAGTGGGGTTGGTGCTATTTATACACGCTCAACCGTTAATAGCATCGCATTTCAAAATAACCAATACAGAACCGTTACCGGCAGGCCGTCTGATTACGCCCTGTTTATACCTGCTCGATTGGGGTATGAATTCAAAATATATAACAGCGACCAGGAACCTTTCATTAAAATTGATTTGGGTTATCAATTTAATTACGTGTTTGGCGATAGCCTTGATGGTAACAAAAGCGGGAACAGTAACGATGTTTTTAACCAGTTTTCTGTAGGGGTCAAGTTTGCAGTACCCGGCATAGCAATTTACAAACGCCCTATTTAAGGTTAGGCCTTAAAGCTAAGTTGCCATAACTACTCAAGCACAAGCATTTAACATTAAATACTACAAGCCCCTGCAACATTACGTTGTTGGGGCTTCTTTCATTATTGTCTTTTTGCGCGTCCTATTTTCTAAAACATGCGGGTAAGGCTAGAAAAAGTCTTACTTTTGCATCCCGTACACATACTATGGCGAAGGCATTTTTTGCCCGGGCCAGATTCAACAAGATCATGACTAAATACATATTTGTTACGGGCGGTGTTACCTCATCGTTAGGAAAAGGTATTATCTCGGCTTCCCTGGCCAAACTCCTTCAATCGCGCGGTTATCGCGTTACCATCCAAAAGTTCGACCCTTATATCAATATTGATCCGGGAACGCTGAACCCGTATGAACACGGCGAATGCTACGTTACCGAAGACGGTGCCGAAACAGATTTGGATTTAGGCCACTACGAGCGTTTCCTCAATACACCAACTTCGCAATCTAACAACATCACTACTGGTCGTATTTACCAAAATGTAATAAACCGTGAGCGCGAAGGTGCCTTTTTGGGGAAAACGGTACAGGTGGTTCCTCACATTACCGATGAGATCAAACGTAACTTCAAGATACTGGGCGATACCGGCAATTACGACATCGTGATCACCGAAATTGGTGGTACAGTGGGCGATATCGAATCTTTACCTTTTGTGGAGGCCGTGCGCCAGTTCCGTTGGGAAGCAGGTTCGGGTAATTCTCTGGTAATCCACCTAACGCTGGTTCCTTTCCTGGCTGCCGCAGGCGAATTAAAAACCAAACCTACGCAGCACTCCGTTAAAATGTTGCTGGAGTACGGTATACAACCCGATATTTTAGTGTGCCGTACCGAGCACCACTTAAATGCAGATATCCGTAAAAAGATAGCACTGTTCTGTAATGTAAACATCAACGCCGTTATTGAGTCAATTGATGCATCGAGCATCTATGATGTGCCTTTGCTGATGCTGAAAGAACAGTTAGACAAAACGGTATTAACCAAACTTAAACTCCCTAATAAAAACGAACCCGATCTGGATAGCTGGAAAGACTTCCTGGGCCGTTTAAAGAACCCCACCGCCGAAGTACGAATTGGCCTAGTGGGTAAATATGTAGAGCTTCCTGATGCTTATAAATCAATTACCGAGGCTTTTATACATGCCGGTGCTAAAAATGAGTGCAAAGTACGTGTAGAATACATCCATTCCGAGCAGTTAACGCCGCAAAATGCAGTAGAGCGCTTACGTGGTTTACATGGTGTGCTGGTTGCACCGGGCTTTGGCCAGCGCGGTTTTGAAGGTAAAATTGAAGCTATCCGTTATGTTCGCGAAAACAACATTCCGTTCTTTGGCATATGCCTGGGTATGCAGTGTGCCGTGGTTGAATTTGGCCGCCACGTATTGCAACTGGAAGCTGCCAACAGCGTGGAAATGGATGGCCATACTACCTACCCGGTAATTAGCATGATGGAAGATCAGAAGAACGTTACCAACAAAGGCGGCACCATGCGTTTAGGTTCGTACCCTTGCGATTTGAAAAAAGGAAGCAAGGCAGCCCATATTTATGGTAAACAACACATTAACGAACGCCACCGCCACCGTTACGAGTTTAACAACGAGTTTTTAAAGCAGTATGAAGACGCAGGTATGATACCATCTGGTATTAACCCGCAAAACGGTCTGGTAGAGATTGTTGAGCTTAAAAACCACCCGTTTTTTGTAGGATCTCAGTTCCACCCCGAATTAAAATCAACAGTTGCTAATCCGCATCCACTTTTTGTTAACTTTGTGGCCGCTTCGCTGGGTTATGCCCGCAAGAACTAATTAATTGTACGATAAATAGATAATGGATAGAAATACGTTCACAGGGTTATTCCTGATCGCCATCATTTTGGTGGGCTCGTTCTTTTTTTTGAAACCTAATGAAGAGGAAGTAAAAAAAGCACGCCAGATTGAGCACCTGGATTCCCTGAAAAAAGCCGGCGCCTTAAAAAAGCCGGCGATAGCTGGTGTTAAAAACGACACCACACTTAAAGCAGCACCTGTTGATTCGGCCGCGTTGAAAGCGCCTTTTGGTGCCTCAACCATAGGCAGCGAAAAACTGATCACTTTAGAAAACAAAGACATCCGCGTAAAGCTAAGCACACGCGGTGGCCGCATCTTCAATGTAGAGCTTAAAAACTTCAAAACTTTCGACAAAAAGCCATTGATCTTATTCGATGGCAGCACTAACCAGTTTGGTTTCAGCTTTAAAGCAGGCAACTCAACTATTAATACGAACGAGCGCTATTTTACGCCAACCAGCGCCGATGTTAAGATAGCCGGTACTGATAGCAATAGCGTTACCATGCGCTTAAGCTACAGCCCAACGCAATATGTAGATTACATATACACATTGGGTGCAGCCGGCTTCAAGGTAGGCTATACCGTTAAACTTACCGGCCTTGATAATGTAATTGCCAATAACAAAACCATTACCCTTAACTGGACGGCCAGTTTGCGCAAACAAGAAAAAGACGTTATACAAGAGCGCCTTTACTCTACTGTTTACTATAAAAGCACCGAAAATTCGGTTGATAACCTGAGTGTAAGCAAAGATGAAAGTAAGCAAATTGCCGATCAGAAGCTGCAATGGATCTCTTTCAAGCAGCACTTTTTCTCTAACGTGCTTATCTCTAAGCAAGGGTTTGACAAAGCAAATTTAGCCGTAAGCACCGATGTAAACTCGCCCGATGTTAAGCAAATGAAAGCTGGTTTAACATTGATTGCCAATAATGAGAATACTTACCCTATGGAGTTTTACTTCGGTACCAACCGTTTTAAAACCTTACAGGCGCAAGGCTACGATTTAGAGAAGCAAATAGATTTAGGATGGGGACCGTTAAAGTTCATTAACCGCTGGGCTGTAATACCGGTGTTTAACTTTTTGCAGAACTTTAACTGGAACATGGGTTTTGTAATTTTAGCGCTAACGGTGTTATTAAAACTGGTGCTTTCGCCGCTTACCTACAAATCATACCTGAGCATGGCCAAAATGAAAGTTTTGAAGCCGGAGATGGATGAGATTAAAGCGAAGGTTGGTGAAGACAACCCTACCCTGCTTCAACAGGAATACATGAAGCTTTACAAAAAAGCTGGTGTTAACCCTTTAGGTGGCTGCTTACCACTGGTACTGCAAATGCCTATCATTTTCGCCTTCCTTCGCTTTTTCCCAAGTTTATTTGAACTGCGTGGGCAAAGCTTCTTGTGGATGAAGGATTTATCTACTTACGATGCTTTTATCAACTTTGGTGTTAAGGTACCTTTTATAGGCGATCACCTGAGTTTGATGTGTGTGTTGATGACTATATCGACCATTGTTTATACCTACTTTAACAACCAGGTATCGGGTGCTACAGGCCAAATGAAATACATTGGCTACATTAGCCCTATTATGTTTTTAGGCTTCCTGAACAGCTACCCGGCAGGTTTGAATTACTACTACTTCCTGGCCAACATGTTAACGTTTGCGCAACAGTACTTTATTCGCCTTTGGGTTGATGATAAAAAGATCCATGCGCAGATACAGGAAAACAAGAAGAAACCCGACGACCCAAAAAAGAAGAAATCAGGTTTTCAGGCCAAGCTTGAAGAAATGATGCGCCAGCAACAGCAGACACAAGGCAATAAAGGAAAATAAAATAACGAGTGGTGAGTTTTGAACTTCCATTTAACTATAAGAAAGGCGATACTGCAAACAGTGTCGCCTTTCTTATTTGATGCCGTATAAGGCTCCTAAAGAACCACATCTAATTATTGAGGTATCGACTTAGGATATTAACAATGTTTATGGGATAACAGTCGAAGAAAATCTTCTTAAACATGCACTCACCTAAAAGCCCAGAAAACAAAAATCCCAGCTACTTGCGTAACCGGGACTATTATAATATCTGTAAATAATTATTACTGCCGAGTTTGAGATTCGGCTTTTTTGGGTTTCAACCTTACGCAAACCAAGCCATCACCTCTTCTTTAGTAGGCATAACCAAGTCAAGTTTCAGCTTTTTGCGCATTCCGCCTAAATCATTAAATACTTTGTTTGGGTTAGCTGCTTTCAATTCTTCAGGAGTATTAAAGCCCATTTTATTTAAGACAGGTACCCAACCGGCAGGCACCCCAATATTTACGAAGTCTTCTACAGTAACCACCTTAGCCTTCTTCTCAGGGCGCATTTGCGGGAAGAATAACACCTCTTGTATAGTGCTTTGGTTAGTCATCAGCATTACCAAACGATCTATACCTATACCCAGGCCCGAGGTTGGCGGCATGCCATATTCCAAGGCGCGTAAAAAGTCGTCGTCCATGGCCATGGCTTCTTCATCACCACGACCGGCCAATAACAGTTGTTCTTCCAGACGTTCACGCTGATCGATGGGGTCGTTCAACTCGCTGTAGGCATTGGCTATCTCTTTACCGTTTACAAACAGTTCAAAGCGCTCTACCAAACCGTCTTTAGTACGGTGCTTTTTGGCAAGCGGAGTCATCTCAATGGGATAATCGGTAATGTAGGTAGGTTGGATGAGGTTAGCTTCAACCTTGGCGCTGAAAATCTCATCAATCAGTTTACCCTTACCCATGGTAGAGTCTACCTCAATGGCCAGGTCACGACAGGTCTGGCGCAGCTGGGCTTCGTCCATTTGAGATACGTCAATATCGGTGTACTTCAATATAGAATCGTACATCGACAGCTTTTCGTAAGGACCGGCAAAATTAATTTCCTTTTCACCCACTTTTACCAAAGGCTGACCGTGAATGGCGGTTGCGACTTTCTCCAAACATTCTTCTACCATGGCCATCATCCATATATAGTCTTTGTAGGCTACATAAATTTCCATAGCAGTAAATTCCGGGTTGTGCGTGCGGTCCATCCCCTCATTACGGAACATTTTACCAAACTCATATACGCCATCAAAACCAGCTACTATTAAGCGTTTTAAATAAAGCTCGTTAGCTATGCGCAGGTAAAGTGGCATATCCAGCGTATTGTGGTGGGTATTGAACGGACGAGCCGCTGCACCGCCGTGTACTGCTTGCAGAATTGGCGTTTCTACCTCCATCCAGCCTTGCTCATTAAAGTAATTACGCATAGTGCTGATTACTTTAGAGCGGTTGATGAAAATTTGTTTGTACGATGGGTTTACCGTTAAATCAACATAACGCTGACGGTAACGCATTTCGGGGTCGGTAAACCCGTCATAAATATTGCCATCATCGTCGCGCTTAACTACGGGCAGCGGTTTCAACGATTTGGCAAGCACGTTAAGCTCGCTAACGTGTACCGAAATTTCGCCGGTTTGGGTTAAAAAAACATAGCCTTTAACGCCAATGTAATCCCCTAAATCGAGCAGTTTTTTAAATACGGTATTGTAGAGCGTTTTATCCTCGCCGGGGCAAATTTCATCGCGCTTAATGTAAACCTGCACGCGGCCGGTGGCATCCTGTAATTCTACAAAGCTGGCGTTACCCATTATACGGCGCGACATAATGCGGCCGGCAACGGTTACTTCTTTATAGTTATCGGGATGGGTATTAAAATTGGTTATAATATCCTGTGCCCAGGCATTTACAGGGTAAGCTTCGGCGGGGTAAGGGTTAATACCCAAAGCCCGCAGCTGTTGTAAAGACTCGCGGCGTAAAATTTCCTGCTCAGATAAAGCTGCAATACTCATAATAAAAAACGGTATTTATAAAGGCGCAAAGATAGGGCTTTGTACCGAAGTTATACAGTTATTATTGAGTTATTAGGCTATCGAACAAATAACTATTTACTCGATAACCGGCTAAATATTCAGGCGATTTCTTACCCGAGCAGTACTTTGACCTTGCATCTGCAAGGCTTTTAAACATGCCATTGCTCTAACGTGAAGAGGGCTGCGATTGTACAACGGCTTCTTTTCCCTCTGTCCCGAACCTGTTTTGCTGTACGCGGTCATAGTCTTTCACATAGTCAGGATGCTCGGTGCCCATCAACCTGTCCCACACCCTGAAATATAAGCCATAGTTGCCTTTAAATTTGCTGTGGTGGAGGTTATGGTGAACCGAAGTGTTGATGAGTTCAAACAAAAACGTATGCCTGAACCATTTCGGCGCCACCTCGTAGCCCAGGTGCCCATATACATTGATGATAAAGCCCACAATAGTAAACAGGATAACGGTTAAAGGGTGCATAGGGATAAGCATAGCAATTACAAATAATACCGCCCCCTCTGTACAAGCCTCTATGATGTGGAAAGAATATGATGCCCATGGCGATGGATTGGTAGATTGATGATGCACCAAATGCGTTAACTTAAAAATACGCTTGTGATGCAGCAAACGGTGCATCCAGTAAAAATATGTATCATGAATAATAAGGCTGATGACGAGGCTGGCTCCTATCCACCAAATGGGATAAGCATTGATGTCGGTGTAAATTTGGCTGTAGTTTTTAAACGGACTAAACAAGGCTATATATCCAATAAACACAAATACTATTGTAGTTTGCATAGAGTGCCATATCTCGCGCTTAAAGTCTTTTAGGTCGGCATCGCGTTTCTGAATCTTAGATTTGCCGAACCAAACCGGAAGTACCTTATAAAATATAATAAATGGCAGGCCTGCTATAATGAAGTACCGCAACGCCGATACACTAAAGAGCCTGGCAAATGTTTCAAATGTTAACTGCATCACAATATCTGTTTTATTGTTTCAAAGATACAGGCCACGAACGAGCCAGAAATTAACAAAAGATAATTACCGCTGAGGCGGGTTTGCTATGCGGTGCCGTATGCGACTTAATGATACCGGCGTTATCCCCAGAAGCGTAGCCAAGTATTTATTCTGCACCCTGTTCACAATATTGGGCTTATCTTTCACCAGTTGCAGGTACCGCTCCTCGGGCGAGAGCAGTACAAAAGACTCCATACGTTCCAAAGATTCGGCCAGCATGTTGAGCAGGAAGAGGTTACGGTACGATGATAACTTGGGATTGTTATTCAGCACGTTTTCAATGCGGTTATAATCTACTTCAGTCAACACTGTATCTTCCAAAGCCTCGTAAATAAACCTCGATGGTTGATTGAGTATAATATTATCGTGTGAAGCAAAGAATTGCTGTTCCCATCGCAGCATCAGCGTTACATCATCGCCGTTTGGTTTAATACAGTAGGCCCTGATGAGTCCTTTACGTATGAGTGCCAGCTTTTTAATGGTGGCACCCTCATCAATATAAATTTCACCGGCACTAATTTTCCTGGTTTTTGCCATGCCAAAAAGCTCCACCAGGTCGGTTACGCTAAGGTCTTTAAACAAGCCCAGGTAAAACTTAATATCTTCGGGACTAAGCATTTTAATAATCAGTTGATGTTTCAGGGCGTTTCCCTCCGGGCCGCGCTTTACGCTCATACGCCTGCAGGCCTTACTCACACGGCCGGTATCCGCTGCAATCGCTAACGCAAAAGCTTTTTAAATACTTTCGCCCACCCAAGTTAAGCCCTTTTTACAAACGAGCACAGATAGTGCAAGTTTTACGCATTGCCAGTCGGAGCTTATTGAAGACTTAACAAAGCGACAAATGCTTCGACAAGCTCAGCATAACAATTTAAAGTTTCACTGCAACTTCCCTTTAGAAGCACTTAATCTGCGTCAACCTCCTGCAAGTACATTTCATCAATATCTTGTGCGTATTTTTTCTCTATAACTTTACGTTTGGCTTTCAAAGTCACGGTCATTTCGCCTTCTTCCATGCTGAAAGGGTTCCGCTTTACCTTGAAGTTCTTGATGCGCTCAAACTTGGCTAATTCGTTACTCAGCTTGCGGATATCCTGGTTTATCCAATCGGTTATTTGCTTATCGTTCACAAAGGCATCCGGTTGCTGGAACCAGGCTTCATCGAAACCAAAAGTTTCCTGCAACAATTCTTTAGGCGGGACAATGATGGCAGTTACATATTCACGACGGTCGCCCACTAAAAATATCTGCTCAATTTTAGGGCTTTTGAGGTAGGTGTTCTCTACCGGGGTTGGATAAATGTTTTTACCGTAAGCATTAATAAGCATGTTCTTCAACCTGTCGGTAATTTGCAGGTAGCCTTTATAAAAACGGCCAATATCACCGCTGTGGAACCAACCATCGGCATCAATGGCGGTTTTTGTTTCCTCTGGCTTATTCCAGTACCCCTTCATTACCGCCACACCACGGATGATGATCTCCCCTTCTTCCGAAATCAGTTCAGGATCCATAGAGTGATGCGTTTGCATAGTGTAGATCTTACCTGTCTCAATATTTTGGATGGCAATTTCTGAACCAGGCAACACCAGTCCGGCGGTGCCGTACACCTGGCGGTCAAACTCAGTTACGCAAACCGGGCCCGTAGTTTCGGTAAGGCCATAACCTTCCAACACAGGGATGCCTACGTTACCAAAAAACTCACCCACATTTTTAGGCAGTGCACCACCACCCGAAATGAGGAACTTTAAACGACCGCCGGTTTTTTCTTTGATCTTGCTGAACACCAGCTTTTCGGCCAGTTTGTGCTGATTACGCAGAATGATGCCCGGCTTTTTACCCGCTTCAATAGTTAAGCGGCGTTGCTTGCCAATTTCAAAAGCCCAGTTAAATATCTTGGTTTTCATGCCGCCTGCATCGGCACCATTTTTCATGGCCTTGTCGTGTATACGTTCGAGCAAACGCGGCACACAGTTCATGATGGTAGGTTTAACCTCAATCATGTTCTTGGCCAACAGCTCTAAGCTTTGCGCAAAAGCAATGCGGCAGCCACCTCCCATACACATATAATAGGTTGCTGCACGTTCAAACACATGCGACAGCGGCAAGAACGATAGGAACGTATCGTTTTTATCAACAATAGAAATTTGCTCTAACCCGGCCGAAACTGTTTGCACAAAGTTGCTGTGCATCAGCATCACACCTTTAGGCGTACCCGTGGTGCCCGAGGTGTAAATTAAGCACGAAAGATCTGACGGTAAAATAGCTTCGCGCGCTATGTTGATCGTGTTGCTGTACTGACCAACAATTTTCATTCCCTCCTCTATCAGCTCTTTAAAGCCAATAACGCCGGCATTAAGGTTTACCTTTTCGGTATACTTCTCAAAATCATCAAAAGCCGGTATAATGCGCACTAATGATGGGCAACTGTTAGCTACCTTCACTATTTTGCGAAACAAAAACGGGTTACCCACTAAAATGGCTTTTATGCCCGAATCATTGATAATATATTCGGTTTCGGCCTCGGTAAGAGTTGGATATATGGAGGCGTTAACTGCGCCAATTTGCTGCAGCGCCTGATCAAAATAAATGTAATCGGGCCCGTTCTCTATCACCAGGCCCAGGCGGTCACCTTTTTGGATGCCCAAATCTAAAAACCACGCCGATATGGCATCTATCTTCTCTATGGCTTCGCGATAGGAAATATCAACCCATTGATCTTTAACTTTATGTGTTAGAAAAGGATGTGTGTCGGGGTGCAGGTGAGCTACAATATGACGTAACAGATCGGGAACAGTATCTGGCTTTTTAACCGTGTTCATCAAAGTTTAATTAGTTGGCTTATAAGTAACAAACTTAGGGTATGTTATTAATATTTACAATAGTTTAAAATTGGGGTAATTCTTCTTTTACGTAGCAGTAACGGCAGCCCTCATAAACCATATCAAAGTAATCGGCCGTTTCGCGGAACGGTACTTCAAAACCCACAGGCAGGCGTTCGTCTGTACCAGTGGCCAGCACTTTCATAATTTTTCCTTTCAGCTGTTTACCCTTTGCTTTCTGCACGCCGGTAAGATCGGTAAGGCGATCAAAAAACACTTTCATCAGGCCGCTCATACTGTACCAGTAAACCGGCGTAGCCAGCACCAGCACATCATTCTTTAATACCTCATCAATAAGCTGCTCAAACTGGTCGTTGTAAGGGTAAGTTTCATCATAACGATAAGGGGTGATAGTATAATCTAACAGATCGGTAATGGTTGGCGTAATTACGCCATAGGTATCGGTAACAAACTGCTTGGTATTACCATTTTTTCGGCTGCTGGCTAAGATGATGATAGTACTGTTATCCATTACATCATAACACGCGAGTCCCGTTATTGTGTCTTTACTATGGCACTTAAACGCGTACCCAAGGCCTATCAGTTAATTATTTATACTGTTAACCAAAACTTAAAGTATATATAACCTGCGGTTTATATATCTATTATACTTTTATGAAAAACAGAATTATATGAACTCAACGCTCGAAATTACAGATCGTGAATTTTTGATCAAACTGGATCGTACGAAGTTCAACGTATCTTTTGTACGCTCTTTATTAAAGATGGTCGAGTTTTCGAATCCATCTCATGATGATGATTTCACTACCCCTGAACGCCACCTCCATTCTCATCAAAACCGGGACGACTATGAGCCCGATTACTTCGAACGTAATCTGGACGAAAAATAAAAGACCGGGATGATCATCATCCCGGTCTTTTGGCTTTATATTAATCTTTCCACAGATGTCATCTCGAACGATAGTGAGAGATCCTGTTCAAACGCCAGGTTGTTCACCTTGAAAATTGAACAGGATTTCTCGTTAGCACTCGAAATGACATGAGGTGTTTAAGAATACTTAAAAGTTTCTATATCCTCCACGCTGAACCTGTTGTTTGTCCATTTGCGCCATCTGGCCTTTCATCATCTTGATCTGGTCGGCCAGTAATTTGTTTTTATCTTCTTTAGCGGCTTCTGATAAGTATTGTTGAGCTTCGCGTTTGTTGCGTTTAGCCATAGATATACCTGCCAGGCTTAACTTGGCAAGTGCAATATTGTGCGACATAGTCATCCCTAATTGCAATGCTTTTTTGAAGTATTTTTCAGATTTTAAAGGTGCCTTGCGCGATTCGATCAAGCCAATTAATAGGTTGTAGTAACCATGTTGTGCTTTAAATAACTGTTTTTCATAATCGGTGATCTTGAGCAACCATTTCTCAGCCTCTTCAGGTTTTTCTTTACGGAGAAAGTATTGGGCCACCAGCATGTTTTCATTAAAAAAGAAAGTAAGCAACACCAGGGCGCCAATTAAAATCACCAATATGCCCCATCCCCACAAACCAAAAACGCAAAGGGCAACGCCTGCTCCCATTACCACGCAGGCTATAACTAACCGAACAATATTAGACATCGTTTGTACTTTTGTATTAATGTGCAAATATCCGTTTATTTATACGTTTAAGCAATTAACCGCACAAATATTTATATGGCTGTAGATTTAGAAGCCTCGTGGCTAAAAGTATTGCATGATGAGTTTGAAAAAGACTACATGCTTAAACTCAGGCAGTTTTTAAAAGAAGAAAAAGAGGCAGGGCACAAGGTCTATCCTAAAGGAGCCGACATCTTTAACGCCTTTAACCATACGCCGTTTACTAACCTAAAAGCGGTTATTTTGGGGCAAGACCCTTACCACGGCACCAACCAGGCTATTGGCCTTTCTTTCGCTGTGCAAAAGGGAGTTACGGTCCCGCCGTCCTTAAAAAATATCTATAAAGAACTGGCTACCGATATTCCTGGTTTTGCCGTACCCACCCATGGCGACCTTACCCCCTGGGCCGATCAAGGCGTGCTGCTGCTCAATGCTACTTTAACCGTAGAAGCGGGCAAACCCGGCTCACATCAGAAAAAAGGCTGGGAGATATTTACCGATACCGTGATCCGCAAAATATCTGAAGAAAAAGAAGGCATTGTGTTTTTGTTATGGGGCAAATTTGCACAGGCTAAAGCCGAGCTCATAGATGCCGGTAAACATCATATTCTGAAAGCGGCTCACCCATCCCCCTACTCTGCTGATAGCGGTTTTTTTGGCTGTCATCATTTTTCGAAGACGAACGAGATACTGGCCAAAGAGGGTAAAGCGCCGATTGATTGGCAGATTGTATAAATATAAAATGTCATTGCGAGGAGCGATAGCGACGTGGCAATCTCTTTACGCTTAGTTATCGGGCGTCGGAGATAGCCACGCTACGCTCGCAATGACATCTATGTATCACCTATTTTGGCGAAATATCCATTTTATCGGCAAAGTGAGCGCAGTAATCGCGCAGATCTTCTACGATATTCTTTTCGCCAGTGGCGCGTAAAAAGCTGTCGCCCATGGTTTGTAAGGTTTCGAAAAAGAATCGTTTCATTTCGTCAACCGGCATATCGTTGGTCCATAAATCGATACGCATGGTGTTTTTATAGTTATGATCCCAAAGGGCCAGCATAAAAGATTTTACCGGCACGGCATCCTTGTTTGCTGAGTCGGTAGATTCCCAGGTGATGTTTTGCGGGATATTGTTATCGTCTAAATCGACTATGAGTTTTATTTCAGCTCTTTTCATTGAAGTATTTATATTGTTATCGGACAAGTAAATAAATAACGGCGGTGAGGATAATAAAAGCAACCTCGACCAACCACAGCATTTTAGTTTGCAAAAAGTAATTGCGAAACAGCATATCCAGGAAAAAAGAGAATATGGCAAAAACAATAAATATGATGCCTATGGTTCCCGTCCACTGCTTTAATTCACTGCCGGTTACGCTTACCGGTTTAAAAAACCAGGTTACAAAGGCCAGTACAATTAGTAATGCGGTAGCAATATTTAACGGAGTAATTCTGAATTTCATTTCTATCGTTTGCGGAGTGCTTTTCCGCGGGTGGTTTTAGGTTTACCGTGCTTTTTAGAAAGCTCCTGCTTGTGACTTAATTTGGCAACGCGTTCTTTACGTTCTTTCTTTTCGTGGAAAGCACCTTTAAAATCGGGGTCTTCCTTACGCATCTGCATATCAATTTCGCGGGCCTGACTTTGCTTTTCTTCGTAGGGAGTTTCTTCTACAAACACTTCATCAGGTATTGGCAAAAGCGTAACCGTTTGGCGAATGAGCTTTTGAATTTTACCCATGTAATACTCTTCGGCCGGGTTGCAGAACGTAACCGCCTCGCCCGATTGCAGCGCCCTACCTGTACGACCTATACGGTGCACATAATCTTCATATACAATAGGTACGTCGAAGTTAATTACGTGGCTTACATCGCTCACATCAATACCCCGCGAAGCCACATCAGTAGCTACCAGTATCTTGATCTCGTCGTTCTTAAAGGCATTGATGGCGTTGATACGTGTGTTTTGCCCTTTGTTGGCATGCAGGACTTTTACACGCTTATCATCATACTTGCGCAGCAAAAACTTATATACATCCTCGGCAGCGGCACGGGTTTTACAAAATACCATGAGTTTGGTTATCTCTTCGTCCCTGTCCAGCAGCTTTTTAAGTACATTGATCTTAGTTCTGATATTAGGCACATGGTACAACACCTGGTTAACCGTTTGCGCCGGTGTGGCCTGTGGTGTAACCTCAATAACCGTTGGAAATTTTAAGAAATTACCGGCCAGTTCCTGTACCTTATCGCTCATGGTAGCCGAAAACAACATATTTTGGCGCTTGCGAGGAACCACCTCCAAAATGCGGTTGATCTGCGGCATAAAGCCCATATCCATCATTTTGTCGGCTTCATCCAGTACCAAAATCTGTAACGTTTTGGTGTTGATATGGCCTGCAATGTACAAATCTAAAAAGCGACCGGGAGAGGCTACAATAATATCGGTACCCTTGTTCAGGCTTTCAATTTGTGTTTTAGGGCCTAAGCCGCCGTATAAAATAACGGTACGCAAATCGGTATTAACGGCAAAGCTCTTGATGTTTTCCTCAATTTGCATGGCCAACTCACGTGTTGGCGCTAATATGAGCGCACGTGCGGTATTACCTTGCGCGTAGTTAAGCTTTCTTAATATAGGCAGCACATAGGCGGCGGTTTTACCTGTGCCTGTTTGGGCTATACCCATTACATCCTGCCCGTTAATAATTGGCGGAATAGCTTTTTCCTGTATAGGCGTAGCTTCGGTATAACCGGCATCGGCTATAGCGTTCAGTATTTGCCGGTTTAAATTAAATTCATCAAAAGATACACCCATAGTATGCAAAGATACGGATTTTTAAGAAGTTGGGAAGTTTGCCTGCACCTTATGACACAGGCAGTAAAATTCATTAGTTATCAGCTAATACAAAACACCGGCAGTGCAAAGCGTAACTTTTCTTTGTAATTATTACCTTTACCGGCATGGCATCTATCCTCATCAAAGCAGCTACTATAGTTAACGAAGGCCGGCAGTTTGTAGCCGATATATTGGTAAGCAATGGTTTAATAGAACGCATTGACGCTCAAATAGACACTATGGCCGACCAGGAAATTAACGCCGAAGGCTTGCACCTGCTGCCGGGTTGCATTGATGATCAGGTGCATTTTCGTGAGCCTGGCTTAACCCATAAGGCCGAAATTTATACCGAGGCCCGGGCTGCTGTGGCAGGTGGTATTACTTCTTTTATGGAGATGCCCAACACCGTGCCCAATACGTTAACCCAGCAATTATTGCAGGACAAGTATGACGTTGCAGCGCGCCGATCGCTGGCTAACTACTCCTTTTATATGGGTGCATCTAATGATAATTTGGAAGAAGTACTCGAAACCGATATTTACAATGTTTGCGGCGTAAAGGTTTTTATGGGATCATCAACCGGTAACATGCTCGTGGATAATCCGCGCACTTTAGAGAACTTGTTTAGCCGCTCGCCTATGTTGATCGCTACGCATTGCGAAGACGAGCATACCATTCAAAAAAACCTGGCTTATTACAAAGAGCAATTAGGCAATGATATTACCATAGATTATCACCCTAAAATACGCAGCACCGAGGCTTGTTACCTGTCGTCGTCTATGGCGGTGCAGTTGGCTAAGCAGCACGGCGCAAGGCTCCACATCCTGCATATTTCTACCGCTAAAGAAACGGAGTTGTTCAACAATACCATCCCGCTTCAGGATAAAAAGATCACGGCCGAAGCCTGTGTGCATCACCTGTGGTTTAGCGAGGAAGATTACACCACCAAAGGCAACCTCATTAAATGGAACCCGGCCGTTAAAACCAAGGCCGACCGCGACGGCATTTTACAGGCTGTGTTAGACGGCCGTATTGATGTTATTGCTACCGACCATGCCCCGCACACCATGGCCGAAAAAGACCAGCCCTACCTGCAGGCGCCATCCGGTGGTCCGCTGGTACAGCATGCTTTGCCCGCCTTATTGGCACTGCATCAGCAAGGTAAGATGACACTTGAGCAAATAGCCCAAAAAACTGCCCACAACGTGGCCACCTGTTTCCAGATAGAGAAGCGCGGTTTTATATGCGAAGGTTACTGGGCCGATATGGTACTGGTTAATTTGAACCAGCCATGGCAGGCCACTCCCGACAATGCCTTGTATAAATGCGGCTGGAGTCCGTTCGATGGCACTACTTTTCCCGCAAGCATAGTACACACCGTAGTATCAGGCCATTTAGCTTACAGTAATGGTAATTTTAACGAAACCATAAAAGGCCAAAGGCTCGCATTTAACCGTTAATGGTTACTTCGCGGCCTTGTTTGTCTAAAAACATGCATAACCAAGCAAGTTAATTATGTTGAAAAGTCCGTTGATCTTTTAAAGAAGATAAGTACTGTCTTATGGCATTCAAAAAGGCCTTTAGTTTGGTGGTTTGCAACAATACAAGCGCAGAGCCGTTAAATAGGTAGTAAGAGTTTTTACTGAAAAGTTAATTTGTAGCAGTTTTTTTACCTATATTCGGCTAAAAGTTAGCGACTTAAGTAAAACGCACCAATTTTATATAGGTCCAGTACCTGCTTATCATGAATATATTGCTCGAAGTTTGTGCAAATTCTGCACAATCGGCCATCGCTGCGCAAAATGGAGGCGCACATAGAGTTGAATTATGTGACAATTTGCACGAAGGTGGTACCACACCGTCTTACGGACAAATATCTGCCACCCTAAAATACCTAACCATCCCGGTTCATGTTCTATTAAGACCCCGTCCGGGCGATTTCTTATATACCGATCTAGAATTTGAAGTAATTAAGTCCGACCTCGAAATGTGCGGCAAACTCGGCTGTGCCGCAATAGTTACCGGCGTACTTAACGCCGACGGAACCATTGATAAAACCCGCTGTGCCGAACTGGTGCAACTGGCCAAACAAAACGGCTTAAAAACTACCTTTCACCGCGCTTTCGATTTGTGTGCCGATATGTTCCAGGCCCTTGATGAGATCATAGAACTGGGTTTTGATTGTATACTCACCTCGGGTGGCAAAACTACAGCCATTGAAGGGGCCAGTAAAATTGCACAATTAATACAAAGGGCGGCCGGGCGCATTTCCATTATGCCGGGCGGAGGCATTAGCGAGTATAACGCCGCCGACATTGTTCATTTCACCGGAGCAACCGAAATACACTCTTCGGCACGTGTACGCCGTAAAAGCAACATGCAATTTCACAACGATCATATTATAGTGGGCGGCAGTTTTTCGGACGAGTACGACCGCGACGAATCGGACGAAGAACGCGTAAAAAGTATCATCCTTAAAGCCAACGAGCAACAAACTGATTAAAAATTCAAAACATTATTGCGAGGCTTTATGCAATCCTTTCGTAGTAAGATACTTGGATATTGATGTACACCTGTCAGTCTGACCCTGTCGAAGACTTAACCAAGCGGCGAGTCTTCGACAAGCTCAGACTGACAAGTATCTTTTAAAAGTTTTGCCTGATTTTTTACGCAATAACAAATACTACAACAATTGCTGTTTAGCTCTTTTTGTAATTGCTTCAACAAAATCCGTTTTAGCAACACGATAAGCAACTCTATCGTGTTTGAAAATTTCAGACAGTTTTAGTTTCAATTGCACGTACTCTTGTGCAGTTTGCGGATGCGCGATAAGATAATCCCTAAAAAGAACCCTGTCCCATATGGGATGGTTTTGAGGACCGGCATGTATATGATAGATTTGATCTTCAGGGCTTGAGATGTTGTAGCCTTTAACAAATATCATGTGACGGTGACTGTCTTCACTCTGCCAGTAAAACTCATAACCCAAAGCCTTCATCTGATCAATGAGTTTCTGGTTCTGAGGTTCGTCAAAATCTACCTCCATTAAAATATCAATGATGTTTTTGGCAGAGAGGCCTGGTACCGATGTGCTTCCAAAATGCTCTATCCGGGAAAACAGGCCCGGTTCAAGTGCATTATTGATCAGTATTTTTTCCTGTTCAAACAAGTAAGGCCACTTTTCACTATACGTACTGATTTCAACAGGAAATAGCTGACCTATTTCTTCTTTGGTTAAGTCGTGTAATGTCTTTTCTTTCATACAACAATATTAAAGTTTAAGTACTTCTGTTAAAAAAGAATACTTCCAGAAGCCTTTGTTATTTTAAATGAGGATCAGTGATGCAGCACTTAAAATATATTCAGCGGCAGTATCAGGGTAAAGCGGTTACTGCCTGCCCCGCCAAAAATATCCCTGTCCAGCAAATAAGTATATCTTAAACCAAAGGTTATCCGGCTTTCGTTGAACCATTGGGTATCAAAAAACAGCTCCGCTCCTGCCGATCTGAAATCTGCTTTAAAGTTGGTTCCGTTGGTGTAAAAATCAGTACCGTGCGTATAATCGTAAAAAATATTGCCCCGTAACCTTAACAAGTACACCAGGTTGGCAAAGCCTGCATCGGGGTAAGCAATGGGGAAATGATAATTAGCCCCGGCTTTATACAAACGGTATAAGTTATCGGACGTGTATCCCCTTGAAAAAGGAAGCTGATTAGAGAAGATACTATAATTGCGGTCGCGGCGCTGGTGGGCTATATTAAACACCAAGCTATGGTTGGTAAACAGTCCTGGGAAATAAAAGGTGCCCGAAGCCAAAAGCTGGTGTGCGTTGAGGCTGTTAATGGTGTTGCGGTAAGTTAGCGTAATGTTTTGCGCCAGGTGCGGGTATATGTGCTGCACCGGGGCAGCAATCTGGTTACTAAAAGTAATAGAATTATTAAGATAAGTATTGTTGGGCAGCGCGTTTTTAAAGGCCGCCTGCTTTACATCGTTAATGCTGTAATTAATACTGCTGACAATGTTAAAACGGGTATAATTACGCCCTTGCGATAGGTTGAGCGGCACCTGTAAACCTGCCTGCACCTGCGTTTCGTTCCAGTTTACTTCTACCGGGTTGCGGTTGCGGTCAAAACCATAATCGCGCCTGTCGAGCGTATAATTTACGCTGCCAAACAGGTAAGGGAAAAGTGCCCCGTAAGTAGACGTAAAGCCAAACTGTTTATACCCCTCGTTGCGGTTATAGGTGAGGGAAAGCTCGCTTTGGAAAGTGTTCAATATGTTCTCGCCCACTAACGAGAATGAATACTCAGGGTCATCGAAGTAAGGAATTAGGCTATGAAAGTTGAACGGGCGCGTAAACTTCGGATACTTTTTAAGCGGTAACACTTCTGTATTAACGGTAGACAGCAAGTTGGCTGATGAATCCCTTTGTAGTGATGCAATATTAAAATCTGGCAACTGTGGCAACGCAGTTACGACCTGTTTGGTTAAGCTGCCTTTGGCAACCTCATGTAACTGATAGCCATAAGCGCTAAAGCTTACCCAAGCTACGTTGTTAGCGCTTACTGCAGGCTGGTAATTGCCAATGTAGCTTTGCAATGAATCGCTTTGCAGCTCAAAAAGCTTCCTGTCTTTAACGCTCACCGCAAAAAGCTTATCGTTAACGCCCGATGTTCCGGTAAAGTAAACGGTGTCGTTTTTGACTACCGGGAATGCCTTGGGTGCTATGCTTGCCGGGCTTAAGTCGTCTACCTGCCCTGTTGCTACATCAATAAGCGCAACCGACATTTTGCCATCACCTTTACGAATGGCGGCCACGATCTGGTTTTCGGTATAAAATTTTGGATAGGTATAATACAGGTTTTGAGGGTTAGGTATACTACTGATCAATTTACCATCGGCAGCGTTAAGCACGTGCAGTGCATACTTGCCCGAGGGCTGCGCATCTACCGCTACAATGCGGCTATTATTGGCATTAAAGGCCGGGGCAAAATACTTGGTTTTGGTAGTTACCTTGCGTTGAGCACCGGTTTTAACATCGATGATCTTAATTTCATTAAACTCGCGGTAACCCCAGCGCAAGTCAGGACGGCGCGAGGCGTAAACTATTTCGCCGTTATTGTAGGTAAAATAGCCATCCACCGTAAAATCGCTCAACCGTATGCGCCGCTCGGTATTTCCTTTTCTCATGATGAAAGCCGGCCGTTGTTTGTAGGACGATTTGCGGTAGATAATGGTTTCATCGTCAACATAAGCCGGGAACTCCTGGTTAGCTATAAAGTGCTGATTGGTTTTATATTTTTGAGCACCCTGCTCAAGTTGCCGAGTGATCAGCTGCTTTTTAAAATAGTTGAGTGCCGACGTACGGAAAGTGGCGTAATCTTTCCCGGTGTAAGTTTTAACCGCATTTTGGAACGGATAGATGAACGATTGGTAAGAGGCTGCCCTATTGTTGATCTTCTTCCAAACGTCGTTACCATAAGTATCGCGGCCATAGGCAACCAGCATATAACCCAAAGGGTACCAGTCGGGCACGTAATCAACGTACGATCCGTTACGCAACTTCATCCAGCTATAATTTTTACCGGCTGCCCAAAGACTGCGGTAGCCGTTAAAAAAGTAAGGCAATCGTCCCCTGCCCTGGTCGGTTAGCAACGTTTCGTTAAAAACGGCATCGCCCTCGGCAAACCAGTTGGGTACCGCTAAGCCGTAAGCCAGTTGCTGTCCGCCTTCGCCAAACAAAACGTGCAAAAAGCGCGTAAGCCCAACATCCGAATTGTTGTACTGCTGCACATGCCTAAACTCGTGAATAGCCAGCTGATCGGCTATGGATAAACTGCCTAACGAAAAACTATTTTGAGCCGGTATCAGGTAAAATTCGCTCCGAAAAGGTGCCAAACCCACATAACCATTCGTAGTAATCAACTGATTTTGCAGCACTACATTAATTTGCTTTTGCTTATAACCTATGGTAGGTTTAATTCGGTTATTGATCTGCTGTATGATACTGGCCACCCGGTAACCGGCAGAATCTAAGCCAACCGGAAAAATGATACGGGCAGCAGGCGTGTTCACCTGGTTCCATTTAATGGCGGACGGGTTGCCTCCAAACTGCTGGGCCTTAGCTACGAATGCACTTGATGAAAGCAGAGCAGCAAGCAGGAGACGGAAAACAGGTTTAAACATCAGGATGAAATTAGTTTAAAAATAGGAAAAGCATTTTGAAAATTATTAAATATATCAATTGAGTCATAGCAATAGCCCCTCCTAAATCCTCCCCCGGGGAGGGAGGAATTTGGATTTTTAGCTCCTTCCCTCCCGGGGAGGGCTGGGGAGGGGATACTCAATTCACACAAGTATGACATGCCTTAGCTTAAAACTACCTACATTTGCCGCTTGTTAAGCAAGTATTATGGCTAAAGTTTCTATTAACCTGGCTACAGGTTCTATTCAGAAAGAAGATATTATTGTAGGCATCGATTTGGGAACCACTAACTCACTGGTTGCCTTTATTGATCCTGACAAAACGCCTAAGGTAATTAACGATACCGGCAAGGGCGTGCTGGTGCCCTCAGTAGTGCATTTTGATACTGCCGGCGGTATTACCGTGGGTAACGAAGCTAAAAACTACTTAATTACCGACCCTCAAAACACCATATTTTCGGTAAAACGTTTGCTGGGTCGCTCTTATAATGATATTCAAAATTACCAGGATTTTTTCTCATACAAGGTAATTGATGATAATACCGAAAGCCTGGTTAAAGTTAAAGTGGGCGACCGCTTTTATACCCCCATCGAACTATCGGGCCTCATTTTGAAAGAACTGAAAGACCGCGCCGAGCATGCACTAAAAACACCGGTTACCCGTGCGGTAATTACCGTACCTGCATACTTTAACGATTCGCAGCGCCAGGCTACCCGCGATGCCGGTAAGCTTGCCGGACTGGATGTATTGCGCATTGTAAACGAACCTACCGCAGCCAGCTTAGCTTACGGCATTGGCTTAAACCCTGAAGAAACCAAAACTGTTGCCGTGTATGATTTAGGCGGCGGTACATTTGATGTCTCTATCCTGCAAATTCAGAACGGCATCTTCGAGGTACTTTCTACCAACGGCGATACCTTTTTAGGCGGTGACGATTTTGACCGCGCTATTTTAGAATACTGGATTGAAAAGAACGGCTTAAACCAGGCAGAACTTACGCAAAACCGCGAGCTAACCCAGCAACTGCGCTTAAAGGCCGAAGAAGCCAAAAAAGCGTTCACCCACCAAAGCTTGTTCAACGAAAAAATTGGCGACATATGGTGCACCATTGACCGCAACACTTTTGAAGAACTCATTACCCCAAAAGTTCAGCAAACCATAACTGCTTGCAGTAATGCACTAAAAGATGCCGATTTAACCATTGCCGATATTGACGAGGTAATTATGGTGGGCGGCTCTACCCGCACAGCTTTAGTAAAAAGCAAAGTGGCCGAGTTCTTTGGACGCCCGGTGCATAACGAGGTAAACCCAGATGAGGTAGTGGCCTTGGGTGCTGCCATACAAGCCGATATATTAGCCGGTAACCGGACAGATATTTTATTGCTGGATGTTACCCCCCTATCGCTTGGTATCGAAACCATGGGCGGTTTAATGGATGTGATCATTCCGCGTAACTCTAAAATACCCACCAAAGCAGGCAGACAATATACCACCTCTATTGACGGGCAGGTGAACATGAAGATCTCGGTTTATCAGGGCGAACGAGACCTGGTGAAAGAAAACCGCAAACTTGCCGAATTTGATTTGAAAGGCATCCCTGCCATGCCGGCGGGTTTCCCTAAAGTAGATATTAACTTTTTACTAAACGCCGACGGAATTTTAACCGTACAGGCCATTGAACTTAGATCGGGCACCAAACAGGAAGTAGAAGTAAAACCTGCCTACGGCATTACCGACGACCAGGTAGAGCAAATGCTGATGGATAGCATTACCCACGCCCAGGACGATGTTCAACAGCGCATGGCAATTGAAGCCCGTACTGAAGGCGAGCAAATGGTTTATCAAGCCGAGCGCTTCGTTGAAAAACACGGTGCGCTTTTATCTGTAGCCGAAGTGGCCGAAACTCATCAATATGTGCAAGCCTTGAAAGAGGTTCTAACCAGCGGCGATAAGGATCTTATCCTTAAAAAAGTGGACGACCTTAACAACCTGACCCGCCCTTACGCCGAGCGCGTGATGGACCAGGCCATAGGCACAGCCATGAAAGGGAAAAGTGTAGAATAATCTAATAAAATGTAATTTATTAGAACTTTAACGTATTTATATCAACAAAAAAGCCCCCCGATTGGAGGGCTTTTTTGTTATTTAAGGTTGTCAATTTCTTCCTGCTCTTTTAAGGCTTGAATGTTGTTCTTGCCTTCATAGTCGCTGGTTTGGTTGGCAAAGTCTTCCAGGATAGAAGCGATAGTGTCAAGGTTATCGGCCACACGCTGGTGCATGTCTGGCAGGTCCTTCTCAAGGCGTTTATCGCCAAGGTCTATATTGTCTACCTCAATTTTTCCTATCTTTTGTATAATAGCTTGCTGGCTGTTCTTCAAGTCTTCTAACTCGTGAACAATCTTTTCCATGAGTTCAAATTTTCTGATCTTATCCATAGGTCTCTTTCTTTATATACCCTTACAAGTATTTTTTTAAAAAAAAGTTTGCATGAATACATTTAACTAATAACTTAGTTAAACATTGACTGACTATGAAAACCTACATATTACTCTTTGCTTTCACCGTATTTTTAAGCACAACTTGTGTCAAAAACTCTAATGCACAAACCGCTAATGATGCCACATTGCTTGAGTTTTACCAAGCCCAGCGCTATCTTGAAGCGGCAGCTTACCTTAAAAGTATTTATAAAGAACCTATAACCGACCCTATTGCTTTGCGCAATCTGGCTTATACTTCCCAACTGGCGGGCAAACTTGTAGACGCCGAGGGCTACTATCAACGCCTCTTCGCAATTGACAGCACCAAGACTAATGTTCTCAATAGCTTGGCAGGCATTAACTTGCGTCGTGGCAATCTGGTTAAAGCCGGTGCTTACTATGCGCGCATAATTGCTGTAGATACTGCTAACTTCTTTGTACTAACCCAGCTTTCTTACATAGCCCTACGTACAGGCGATACAACCAACTACATCAACTATCTCACCAGAGGCAACCGGGTAAACCCCGAAGACCCCGACGTAGCATCGGACTTGAGCAACTGGTATGTGGATAAGAAACAGTTTGTGCCGGCCGAAAATGTCTTGAATAAAGCCGTTAAAGCTGACACCCAAAATGTTACACTATTACAAAGCCTACTTAGGCTTACTCATCGCCAAAAGAAATGGCCCGAAACGGTTAAAACAGGTTTGCAATTACTGCAATTGGGCGATGGTACCTACCTTACTGCGTTTAAACTGGCGCAAGCATATTATGGATTAAAAAACTACGTCTGCTGCCTTGAGGTGTTGGCCAATTTACGCAGAATAGAGCAAACCGAATCGTCTTATTACTATATGGGCATGTGCTACGAAAACCTCAAGAAATATGATAAGGCAGTCAGTTATTTTGAGCTGGCTATCAAAGAGGGTTTATCGCCATCTATTGCTACCTATTATGGCGAAATGGCGCGCAGCTATCAACAAGTAAATCTGACAAAAAAGGCGTTAATTGCTTATCAAAAAGGCTTACAGTTTGATGAAAGCCCTATGATACTATACTCATTAGCAATACTGTACGATGAAAAGCTGAAAAACAAAGCACAAGCAGTAAAGTACTTTAAAAAGTACCTTTCAACTAATCCGCCGGTTAGTCAGCAAGCCCTGGTAAATTATACCAAAAGCCGCGTTGAAATTTTAACCAACAAGCAGCATTAGCGTTGCATTAAACGGGCAACATACTTACCAATAATATCAAATTCCAGGTTTACTACAGAACCTTCGCGCACATGCTGCAAGTTGGTGTGCTCGTAAGTGTAAGGGATTATAGCTACCGAAAAGCCGTTGTCGGTAGAATTGACTACAGTTAAGCTAATGCCGTTGATACAGATCGACCCTTTTTCGACCGTTACATTACCTTTGGTAGCATCGTAAGTAAAGGTATACTCCCAGCTGCCGTCAAGCTCCTTGTATGCGGTACAGGTGGCGGTTTGGTCTACGTGGCCTTGTACAATGTGACCATCTAAGCGGGCATTCATTTGCATGCAACGCTCCAGGTTTACCAGGTCGCCAACTTTTAAGTGCCCTACGCTGGTTTTATTCAGCGTTTCTTCAATAGCGGTAACGGTGTGCTGATTATTATTGAGGCCAACCACGGTTAAGCAAACGCCGTTATGAGCTACTGATTGATCTATCTTCAGCTCGGCTGAAATATCAGATTCAACGGTTATATGCAGGTTTCCCTGTTCTTGTTTTAATTCGGCTACCTTGCCTAAAGTTTCTATAATTCCGGTAAACATATAAGTCCCCTATCCCCCCTAAAGGGGAGTTTGATTTTGAGCACAATGTTAATCATATTTTGACAGGTGTTTATCAGTTTTAAATCATTATCACGAACGCTTACTTAAGTAACATCGCAAGATTCGGGTTTCATAACTTATCTTAGCCCGGTACTTTTGTGTATCAAAACCAAAGCGATGGAAACGCAATACGAGTTAGATTATAGAAGGGTAGCCGATGCCATTGAGTTTTTAAAGCTCAATTACAAACGTCAGCCCGGTTTGGAAGAAGCGGCTGCACACGTAAACGTTAGTCCGTTTCACTTTCAGCGGATGTTTAAAGATTGGGCCGGTGTTACACCAAAGCAATTTTTGCAGTATTTAAGCATTGAACATGCAAAATCTATTTTAAAGGATAAGCAAGTCACCTTATTTGATACCGCTATGGAAACCGGGCTTTCGGGTACCGGCCGCCTGCACGACCTTTTTATAAAAATTGAGGGCATGACACCGGGTGAGTATAAAAACGGCGGCGAACAATTGCAGATCAACTACAACTTTGTTCAAACACCTTTCGGCACTTTACTGGTAGCCTCAACATATAAAGGTGTTTGCTATATGGCTTTTGCCGATGATAGCGAAGAAATAGCGCTGGGAAAACTGCAAAGCCGTTTCCCCAATGCTACCTATCAGCACCTAACGGATCAGTTGCAACAAGATGCCTTATATATTTTCACCCAGGACTGGAGCAGGCTTAACGAAATTAAACTTCATTTAAAAGGCACAGCCTTTCAATTAAAAGTTTGGGAAACGCTACTTAAAGTACCGATGGGAGGACTTACAACTTATGGACGCCTTGCGGGCAGCCTAAATAACCCTAATGCCTGCCGCGCAGTGGGTACTGCCGTGGGCGATAACCCGGTTGCTTTCCTTATCCCCTGCCACCGCGTTATTCGTTCAACGGGCGAAATTGGGCAGTACCACTGGGGAAGTTTGCGAAAGAACGCGATGATAGGCTGGGAAGCCTCGAAGGCCTTGGCGGAAGCACTTTAACCATGCTTTTTCATACAAGTCTTGGTGAAACCCCATTTGCACAGCAGCGACGCCTATTTAACCTTATTCAAGCAGAAGAAATCACTTTAGCCGGTTATTATAAAGGCCGCATATACGGGATGCTCAGTTGCGCAGCTGGCAAACGAATGAAACAGCAACATCGCGTATTTTTCAACAACGAAGAAGAAGCTTTAACCGCCGGGTTCCGCCCATGTGGCCATTGCCTGCCACAAAAATACAAAACTTGGAAAGCAGCAATTAATCGCCCATAATCAATATCAACATGATGGATCTTTTTAATACAGACATTAAGCATAACATACTTCCTTATGATGGTGAGGTTGTTTACTATGGATTAATTTTAACGCCTGATGAAGCCGGCAACTATCTGTCTGTATTATTAAAAGACATTGCCTGGAAAAACGATGAGGCGGTTATCTTTGGAAAACACATTATTACCAAACGCAAGGTTGCCTGGTACGGCGATGGTAATTATGCTTACAGCTACTCCAATATTAGCCGGCAAGCACTACCATGGACCAAAGAATTGTTAACGCTGAAAGCCTTGGTTGAAAAACACACCAGTACTGCGTATAACTCGTGCCTGCTAAACTTATACCACGACGGTAGCGAAGGTATGGCCTGGCACAGCGACGATGAAAAGTCTTTAGGGAAAGATACCACCATTGCCTCGTTAAGCTTTGGGGCAGCACGCAAATTTGCTTTAAAGCGTAAGCAAACCAAGCAGGCTACTTCTATAATTTTAGAAAGCGGCAGTTTATTAATCATGCGAGGCACTACCCAAACCTACTGGTTACACGCCCTCCCAAAAAGCACAAAAGTTAAGTTACCAAGGGTAAACTTAACTTTTCGCACTATGATTTAGGATGAGAATAAAAATTTATTTTAAATATTTAGCCAAAGGTAAATTAAGCTCTTTAACACCTTGTGCCGCCAACCCGGCCATTGTTTTAGCTCCATCCTGATTAAAGTGAGTATTGTCTTTTACACCTTTTGGGTAGTTAGCCAACACGCCCGAATCGCCTTGTAAAAAAAGTTTGGCCGATGGTCCTTCACCTACACTCACCAATGTAGCACGGCTTTTAAGTTGCATATCAATAAACGGAACCTTGTATTCTTTAGCTACCTCTCTAATTACATCCGGGTATTTGCCATGCGAGTCGGCCAGTTGTCCATCTTTAAAGCTACGGCGTTCTACCGGCGTTAATAGTACTGGAATGGCTTTTTTAGCACGAGCTTCGCTTACATATTTGATGAGATTAGTACGAAATTCATCGAGTGTTGTCCCCACGGCCGGTTTCTCTACCTTTTCATCATTATGGCCAAATTCAATAAACACATAATCGCCTTGTTTTAAACTGTCGAGCACAACCTGCCAGCGTTTTTCGTTAATGAAGCTTTTGGTACTCCTCCCATTTTGGGCGTGGTTAAAGATAGTGACGCTGCTATTAAAGTACTCGTTAAACACTTGCCCCCAGCCGGTTTCCGGAAACTTATTAGCCGCCTTATTGGCCATGGTAGAATCGCCCACCATGTACACTCTTATTTTCCGTTGTTGAGGTAAGGTCAGGCTTACCATGAGTACGCCTATCAACAAGAAAAACCATTTATTTTTCATCATAGTTACACGTTTAAATTTATTCAGTAATTCACGTTCTACCCCCGCTTTAAGCATGGGTTACCGTTTTGAGTATCGTACATAGTATTTAGCTTAACACACAAATCGCTTAATTTAGAATAAGCATATTGTATGTTAGTTTATAATTGAGTGGCTAAAGTAATAAAATCATCACCTAACCATCAATAAACAAGTACTGTAACAGGATAGTTAAGGATGGGCCCTATAAAACTTCCAGATTTAGTACCTATTGGCAATACGACCGAAGACTTTATAGCGGCAGCAGAAAAATAGCTTACCCTTAAAACCACTGCCAAACAGGCATGGCTAATCGAAGTAGATCAGTATTTGTCACAAAATTCGTGGGCTAAAACTTAGAAGCCATGCTTAAATTAACCAAACAGATTTTAATTGACAAGGCAAATACGTTAATACCTCAGTAAAAAAGCAATTAATTAACGGCAGCTAATTCATTATAAAAAAAGCCATTAACAATTTTTAGTGGTTCTTTTGCTGTCGATCGACGCTGCGTTTTCCATTGAGACTAGGGTAAAGCTTGCTCAACTATTACAATTTGGCTCAAATTTTGTACATTTGCAGCTACTTGACTGCTACTGCAATTTAAGATTACCTTTATTAACATGGGGTCGACCGGAATTGACAGGATGGAGATAAGTAAGTAAGCATGCAGCGCGTTGGGTGAATTAGCGCTATAATCTGAACGCTCAAACTTTCAAATGGCGAAAACAACTACGCCTTAGCTGCCTAATTTAGAATTAGCATAGCTTTTGTCCCGCCGGTTTTCCGTTCATCGGATCGGTATATGGGGCATCGAAAGATGAAACTGGCCAGCTTAGCGGTGTGATAAGCAGGTAAGATAAAGCACCTAAGGAAGAAGGTATAGGTGAGCTACTGACCTTCCCCTTCCTAACAATTTAACAGAGCTAAGCATGTAGAAAGCTTACCTTATACCATGTTTGGACGAGGGTTCGAATCCCTCCGGCTCCACAACCACAGTATCAATAAGCACTAAAACCCCTCATACGCAACGTATGAGGGGTTTTTTGTTTTAGTTTGGTGCCGTTTAGTGACCGTTGAATGCCCATTTTAGTGAGCATTTAGGTTAGCAGCAGTTTTGCTGAGTGGTGCTCACCGGGTTTGTTATAACTATTTGATAATCAAGATATTTATAGAGTAAACATCTTGTTTGGGTTATGCTGTAAAGGTAAATTTGTTTAACTTTTTAACAGCTTTTTTATGACAAACAATGTAGCTGTTCTCTTTTACTTAAAAAAGAGAACGAATGTAATTCAAGAAAAGATTCCGGTTTATGTCCGGATCACCTGCGATGGTAAACGGACTGAATTGGCAACGGGTGAAAAAATTCAGCCAAAGCTCTGGGACCCAAGTGAAGAAAGAGCCAGGGGAAAATCGGAGGTTGTCACTAAATTAAACTCTGCGCTAAATGCGGTGGAGTTAAAGGTCAACGACACCATCCGTTATTTAAAAGATTGTGGGGAAGAACTCACTGCTGAAAAAATCAAAAATCGTTTCTAGGGAAAAGCAGAAAAACCAATTATGCTGGTTGACGTATTTCGGGAACATAACCGCAAGGTTGCGGCATTGATTAATCAGGAATTTGCGCCGGCCACAGTTACCAGATATGAAACTACGCTCAGGCACGTGGTAGACTTCATGCAATGGAAATATAAGATAAACGATATCCGAGTCAAACAAATTGACCACCGGTTTTTAAGTGAATTTGAGTTCTATCTTCGTTCAGTACGTAAGTGCAACAACAATTCGGCATTAAAGTACATCAAGAACTTTGGAAAGATCGTTCGCATTTGCATTGCTAGCGGCTGGATAACCATAAATCCTTTTCTTAATTTTAAGATAAGAATAAAAAAAGTCGATCGCCCATTCCTTTCGAGGGAAGAATTGGAGGTTATGGCTAAGAAAACTTTCGTTAGCGCACGGTTAGATCTTGTAAGAGATATCTTTTTGTTTAGCTGCTACACCGGATTAGCTTACGTTGATGTTCAAAAACTCAGACGCTCGGAAATTGTCTCAGGCCATGATGGTGAACAGTGGATATTTACAAGCCGTCAAAAAACCGATACCCCATCGCGTATTCCGCTTTTGCCATATGCACTAAGTGTTATCGAAAAGTACCGTGATCATCCGCAACGTGAATTAGAAGACAGGCTGCTCCCTATTTTGACTAATCAAAAAATGAACGCTTATCTGAAAGAGATCGCTGATTTGTGTGGAATCACCAAAGATCTAACCTTTCACATTGCAAGACATACTTTCGCTACCACAGTTACTTTATTGAATGGCGTACCCATTGAAAGCGTATCTAAAATGCTGGGGCATACAAATATTAAAACAACGCAACATTATGCACGGATATTGGATATTAAAGTCGGTGAGGACATGGGGGCTTTAAGAAAAAAGCTGCAAACTTGGATATACCGCTGATATTGACCACCTGATTCCGGCGGAATGTGACCATTGATTCCGCGTCAAATTGACCACCCCATTCCGGGGCAAACTGACCAGGCATTCCGGGCCAAATTGACCACCCCGAA
>NZ_BMDO01000003.1 GCF_014635825.1 Mucilaginibacter galii | reverse complement strand
CCGTTGTATCCTGTATCGCCAATACCAACTTACCCTTAACAGAAGCGCTACAACGATCAGAGAGTTCGTCCACTAACTTACGTTCGCTGACCTTTTCATGATGTAGCAGACGATAATATGCCTTTTGCTCCGCCCTTGTCAAAGACAAAGACTGAATGCTGCTTCGGCCTGACCTGAATAATCTTTTATGTAGTTCTTCACCCCGGCGCTCTATCCGTTTATCTCCGAACCTATCTCTGTAATCCGCATTCTGCATCCGCAAAAATACAGCTTATACTTGTGGGTACACCGTAGACATGTCCGTGGGGGCTTTTTTATTTTAGATAGAATTTTTATAACGAAATACTGGTTGATATGATTAAATTGGAGGCTATACCTTTATAAACAATCGAACGGTGGATCACGAAGCACTTGACATTTTCAAAAACCTGTTAATTACTGCTGTCAACAATGTTGCGCCAGCTTACTTAAGTACCCATTACAATGAAGCTAGTGATATTATAAAGAATACTTTTGGATCGCAACGTATTACTTTAAAGGCAAAAGTTATAGGCAATTCTATTATCCAGACCGGAGAAAGGGTTTTCTGCTATGAACTGTATCATCAACTGCGAATGTTGATGGACCAGCATATGGCGGTTTTTCAAAACGTCTGTTTACAAGGAGAATTAAAAAAAATGCAAATCATACACTTAGCAGAAAGGTTAGGGCTAAGGCCATTAACTGCGGCTTATATTCCGGATTTTCTGCTGCATTCCCCATCAGTAGCGGATGAACATCCATATATAATTGAAGTCAAAACAAGCCGCACGTTATCATGGGAGGAGGTAGTGGCAGATATCAGCAAAATTGCGGAGTTCATGACGAGGTATAATTACCAAAGAGGTGTTTTTATCACTACTGCTATCAAATTAAGTTATGTCCTGAATACTAGAATAGCTAACAATAATTTGCTGCGTAATATTCCTAATATTAATCGTCTAGCTAATGAAATTTACATTCTCAACAGGGAGGATGAATTTCATGGGACGACTTGTCTACCACTCAGTCAAATACTTACCCCAGGTTTTGAATGGTTAGAATGATGTCAATCACGCCACTGTAAGATTAATTTAAACAGCACTCTGATGAAAGATTCCTATTTTTGCTTAAAAACGAAAATGAAATTTGAATTAACCCCATTGTTTCCCGGTAAGTGCATAGTTAAACTAATTCCAGAAACTCCTGAAGAAAAAGCAATCACAGATCCGGACATTTTCCAAGCTTACTTCCAGATAGGAATTAACAGGCAATTTGGCCCAAAAGCCCACTTGATGTCTGTTGACGAAATGGAAATTGGATTTGAAATGACAGCCAATTATATTATGGAACGTAGTCGACTTAGTGATCCCGAATTTTGATAACTAAAAGTTATTTATGCTACAGAATATGGCTAACCTTTATTGTTATTCAATATAGTAATAAAGTGTATTATAAGTCGTCGACTTAGCTTCTATATTGATAATCTTCGTTTTTATTATGTAATTTTTAGTTCATTAAAAAGCTACAATTGCTCTACTAATTAAAGATTTTAAACAATTCAAAGGGGGCGTAGATGGGGTTCGATTCCCCTAGGGGCTAAACAGGTAACAGCTTTTACAGTAAACGGCAGTCCGTAAGGGAAGCTTCTCGAACCCCTTTTTGACGGATTTGAGGCTAGTAGCTTCTTAGCAGACTACTGTCTACGCAAAATACCCTATGTAATCCCACCTAATTGTTTCCATCTTTCTAAATGATTTCCAATAATTCCAAATGAAAGTATATTGGCTCGTACTAATGGTGGAAGTATTGCTTCTATTGTTTTTCTATCGATTAATTTTTCGTGCGCATCTGTGTCCGAGCGAACAATTAATTTTGTTGCATCATAAACTATCCGACCAAATTCATCAACTGGCAAGCGATTCATTTTGAATATCAAATCGGCTAAAAGCGAAGCCGCTAATGTTGGCTTTAAATATTGTCTTGTAATATCATCATCAACTTTTTCAACCTCAACTTCTTCAAGATTGAAACATTCCATAAATGCACTGGTCATAAAACCATCGCCGCCTTCTAACTTTAAAAGAGGCGTCTGATTTTCCAAAAATTGAATAGAAATTTGAGTTCCGTGTTGTTGATGTCCAAGCGAGGCAATTGTTGACGACTTGGAATACTCCGCAACCAATATCAATAAAGGATTGAGCAGAATTGAGTATTCATCCCAAAATGCAGACCGGTATCCTGTAACAATATCGGAATAATTAACTTGCAATGAAGTAATCGATCTATCCTCATCTTTTACAATTGCCCAAAGAGCGCTGTTATTAAATCGCAAAAACCGAACTGCAAAATATAAAGGAAGGTTGAGTAAGTCTGCAAAATTTCTAAGTTTCTGAAGTTTGCTACCACCAATTTTAAATTTATCCTTTTCTGTTGATTTTACATCTATAACGCATTTATAGTCGGCTATTTGACTACTTTTCTTCTGATATACAGAACAAGCAGGTTTCATTGTAAGATAATAATCTGCAACTGTATATTCTCCTTGGATAAGTGGCCGTTGTTCAAAACCGATTATATGTTTAGCTGTACAAAGCAATTTAGTCAATAACGCAAACTCATCTTCTTCTGATAATCCATTCACGGAACTCATTACAGATTCTTCGCCGCCAGCTTGTATATAAATGGCTTTTGTCTGGTTAAATTGATCTTCAGTGGCAACTGCTTTAATTGCTTTTAGCGCTTTGGCAAGTTCGATTTTGGTAACATCTGCACTCATTGACACGTGATGGTTTAGATTTCAAATATATGTGTTTAGTCTGACCAACGAAAAACCCATCATGGGAATGTTAAGAAAATTAGCTACTTGATTATATGGTTCGAGTCCAGCTCCGGCTACCGAGCAGGATTGTAAAACTAATTCTCAGGTAGCCCCAACAGGACTAAACTCGAACCGCTTCATAGAAGGACTACGCATTTTAGACCGTATTTGACAGAAGTAATTTAAGGGGGGCGATTTTCAACATTACTACAGTGTACCAGGAGCAAAACACAGGAATCTATAAACTTTTAAGCGCGATTGAACCTTTTTTTAAAATTTCAAATGTTGAAAAATGGTATCTTAACATTTAAAAGAAAGTACTATTTTTATAAATATTTATACCTAAACAATTAATAATAAACCTATACCCAATGGCTAATACAAAAGTCTTGTTCATCGCATTTGCGATCGAGGACGAAAATCAAAGAAATTTCTTAAAAGGACAATCGCTACATCCGAGAGCGCCATATGAATTTATAGATATGTCTGTAAAACAACCATATGATAGTGATTGGAAAGATAGGGTAAGAACAAGGATAAAACGATCTAACGGCGTTATCATATTGGTAAGTAAAAACTCACTTACATCCAATGGTCAAAAATGGGAAATTCAATGTGCAAAAGAAGAAGGAAAGCCGATCCTAGGCATATGGGCTTATTCTAACGATCGTACTGATATATTTGGTATAAATATAAAGGCGTGGTCAGATGCAAACATTAATAGTTTCATAGATAGTCTTTAACTTAAACTATGAAAAAAGCTTTAATAATAGGCATCAATAAATATCCCAGGCATCCACTTAAGGGGGCAACAAATGATGCTAGAGTCATTTCTGAACTCCTTAAGGTAAATGGTAATGATTCTACGAATTTTGAAGTTGTTACGCTTTATGACGTTGAAACGAAGTCTGAACTATTGACTAAAATTTCTGACTTTTTTAAAGTCACCGCCGATATGGCTCTGTTATATTTTGCTGGTCATGGATTTGTTAACGAATTGGGTGGTTATATTGTAACTCCAGACCATAAAACTTATGATGAAGGCATCGGTATGCATGATATTTTAAATCTAGCAAATCAATCAAAAACGAAAAATAAGGTAATAATTCTTGACTGTTGCAAATCAGGATTTTTTGGTAACGCAACTGACCACGGTAGTATTACACCTATAAACACAGGAATATCAATTCTTACTTCGTCTAGAGAAGATGAAGAAGCTAAAGAAATAAACGGACATGGCATATTTACTAATCTTTTGATTGAAGGTTTAAAAGGAGGAGCAGCCGATGTTAGAGGGCATATTTCTCCAGGAGGTTTATATGCCTATATAGATCAGGCTTTAGGCGCTCATGAGCAAAGACCTGTGTTTAAAACGAATGTTACTGAATTTGTAGAATTAAGGAGTATTGTCCCGCAAGTTTCTCTTAGTACGCTTAGAAAGTTGACTGAGTATTTCCATACTCCCTCAGATAGTCTGCAACTTGATCCTTCATTTGAGGACACAAACTCTAATGACGTCGCTCATGAGGTAATCGAACCTTATGCTAACAAGCAAAATGTAGCTATTTTTAAAAATCTCCAGAAATTAGAAAGCGTTGGCTTAATCGTCCCGGTAGGTGAAGAGCACATGTACTATGCCGCAATGCGGTCCAAGACCTGTAAACTTACTTCTTTAGGCCATCATTACTGGAGGTTGGTACGTGAGGGAAGAATATGACGACAAGTATGAAAGGCTTCAACATTGATTTTCTAGGCGGAGAATTTCAAGTAATGATTCCCGACTACAAAGCCTACGCAAATGATATAGCGATAAACAAGGACACATCAAATGATGAATTAGATTATATTTATTATAGCGTAATCCAGTCGAAAACTAGGCGTGTTCCAATAATAAGCGCAAGTAATATTTTTAGAATCAATTTTGAGAAAGTTGATCGGTCCGGAAACTTCAAAAGAGATCAAAGGATTGGTGATCATGAGCAACTCTCATCAAATGATTATAAATATTTTAATTCAATCAAAGCAGCTGTTATAGAAAAAGGTCATATGACTAAACGCGAAGACGTTCAATGGGACTATTCTGGTAACCAAATGAATGCTCAAAATGCTGCAATAAGTACATTTTTTTATCCTAACGCCTCTCCACAACACGATTCTTTAAATAACGGGCCTTGGAAACATTTAGAGAATTCAGTAATAATAAAAGGGCGTGTACCTCAACCCGCTAAGATTTCGGTCTTTACCGGTCCGGTATTAGATCAATTGGATCCCGAATTTAAAGTTAAGCTTGAAGATGGGACAACCTTCAAAATTCCCGTTCTATTTTGGAAAGTGATTTACTATTTGAAAGAAGACAAGAAACTTTACAGAGCTGGTTTTTTAATGGGACAGATCAATCCTTTAAGAAGAGATAATTTAATTAACGAAATAGGCACTAGGGATTTCGAAATCGTTGAAAAAAAATCTTCACTCAAGCCGTTCCTTGAGTTTAAAGAAGATGAAAATTATCAGGTTCCAGTATCTTTAATTGAAAATTTGACAAAATTAAAGTTCCAGTACGCTATTGATCGTCATGAAAATATCAAACCAACAGTATTGAAATTGGAACAGGTGCAGATAAGAGGTTTTGATAAAGAAACAACGGCTCAGGAACCGATGATGGAAGTTATTGGTCTTTTAGTTTAACCAATTATGCAAGATATTATCAACGTATTTATTTCGCATCCTACCCCTTACAATAAACAACAAACGGTATTTCTTTCACTAATTGATGCTGAATTAAGAAAACACGGATTAAATCCAATTAACTTGGGTAAGAATAATTGGAACTTTAGAAGTCCATTAAAGCCAATCAAGGAAATAATGGACACTTGTGCGGCTGCTATTGTTATTGGCCTTGAAAGGCATCATAGTTACATCGGCTACGAAAAAGAGTTTTCAAAGAAATCAAAAGAAATAACACATAAATATAGTTCCTCCCCTTGGATACAAATAGAAGCTGGAATGGCTTATCAAGCTGGACTGCCAATATTGATTTTAAAAGAAGAGAAAGTGTTTGGGGAAGGGATATTAGATCCTCAAATAAGCGACTCTTTTGTTTTTAGTTTTGAAATCAAACAAATGCAGAAACAAATAGCTCCAGAGTTATCTGAAATGATTTTGAGTTGGGTGATACATATTAAACAGAAAGGTTAAAGGTAGAAACTATTGCCACCTGAATTTGGAATGATGTCATATTATCACGAATTCTTATATTAAAAATGTGGCTTCATTGTATTGAACTGTTTTCTTATCGCAACCTTAACATACCCTTGCTTACAGAAGTTCTTCTAATAGCTTTTCAGTTCTTATTCGATAGCGGAAATCCATGAGCACTTTGTCGAATGATAACAGCAATTTATGATTGAGGCTTTTGTTTGGGTTGGTCTGGTTTTGAAGTGAGTTAAATGCTCCAATGATAAATTTCGTAGCCTGTTCATTTGTTGACAACCGCTCCTCTTCCTCATTTAAGACTGAATTTTTATCTAATGCCATGTCAAAAAGTTCAATGGCAAGCAAAACATGATCCTTACATTGAAAAGTAAGATATTCAAGGAAATATTCTGACATTTTAAAGTACTTGGACTGTACGTAGGACTTTAAAAAAACAAATACATCAGGTAATTTCAAATGTTCAACTTGAATAAAACTCCATCTAAGCTCTTTGTGATCTTCTTCTGTGGAAGCTTCGAGAACGTGATGTAACAACCTGTTGCATTTTTCTTTAGTGCCATCAATTGTGTAATAGTATTTCATGACTTCTGAAATTGCAATACGTGCGCTTTTTGCATTCTCGCGAACCAGTTGAAAAACGATATCTTCTGACTGTTCGTATCCATGTAAAAAGGCACCAAAAAGCACAACAAACAAGTTCCGACTATCCTCATCGCCAAGGTTTTTTAGAGCGATCAATTTGCGAAGCCCCGGAATTAGCCTTTGGAAATCGTAATTGATCAAATAGTTCGCTGAAACGATCGATGATGCGAGCACGTGCGAATCGGTTTCTATGCTTAGGGCATTCGCGAAAATCTTAAAAGCTCTTTCAGGGTTACGGCGCATCAAATACGCAAAGTCATGCAATACGACCGCTTTAGCAGTGTCCGGTCCATTTTGTAATATTTTCTCAAATAGATCAAGCACTAGCTCTTGTTGATCTTCCCTCACATTTAGCAAAGCACGAATAGCTCTACCCGAATTTTTACTGGCCCCCCTCGACCAAATGCCCCTGTTCAAATCGGTTTCCGTGCCAGTGCTATCTTCTTCCTTATCTTCGTCGACGCTATTAAAATCTAATGATTTTTTTATTAAAAAATCAACAACCCAATCATCTGATATTCCCGAGTATAGGAGACGTTTGGCAATACTTATGCATATAAATTCGTACTGCGCTGCTTTGTTATCAACCAACAGTGGACGTGCCATATCTACAATTTGCACGGGATCGCCATCTCCCTCAAGCCAACCATGGATACCTTCCAAGGGGTAATCCAATGGAATCAACTGGTCCAAGAGACTGGCACGTATTACTTCAATATGCTTAAGCTGGGTTTTTTTACTGATAAGTTTTCCAAACGCACTCGCATGTTCCCTTAAACCACCCCGATTTCTTCCAAAATCACGTACGTCGCTATTGTATTTTCTAAACGAATCCAGCAACTGAGTATTTGACATAAAAGCAAGCCTGTCTGGCCTGATAGGATTTTCGACCGCACTTGCCATTAACAGTCCGGAATAACGGGCTTCTTTGAAAGAGCCCTGAAATTTACGCTGCCATCCCCTAAACTGAAGCTTAAGCATCGCATCGTCTTCGAAAACTTGTGGTGGTAATCGTCTCATCCACGCATATTTATTAATACCAAAAGTCTCGTAGAATTTGACGTGGCCGTCATCAAATTTCCGAAACCCGATCTCACGTGGTAGGTGTAATTCGCTAAGCGTATTCAATACATTTCGCTGTTCATCCGGCAAGAAGTGAGAAAAAGACTTTTCAAAAATTCCACGATAGGCACCTAATAACCTGCTATGGGAGTCGAAGTAGTTAATCGATTGAAAGAAAAGGAACAATTCATAAACTTTTTGAATATGAGCTAGTTCATTATCCTGCAAGGCAAAAATTAGTAGTCTCAGCACAGCCTTGTAACGGCCCCTTACATGCTCGCCGAAAAAGCGATCAAATTCTGGATGGTTTTTCGCAGCAGCTCTTTTGAGACAAACTGCGAGCAAACGATACAAATACTCTTTTCCGGTTAAAGTATCATCGTCGCGAAGATCTGTGTAAGCGTAATCATAATTAATAATAAAATAGTCGTCCTCATAACCTTCAAGCTGATCAAGCCGAAAATCTGACGAAATCGTACGATAAAGGATATCGATCAACTTTTCAGGTAAATCTTTTGCCAGTGATTTTAACACCTCATGTTCTTCATAATCCCTATAGCTTGCATCACGACTCTTGTTCCGCCCAGGAAGCGTCTCTTCAATTTTTTCCAATGCAAAATCTGGGCTGTCATTAGCGATATTGGCTAGGATATGATAGTAAGCGAAACTGTCACTTTCAGCCTGATCATGACATCTTTCAAACAGCTCGAAACTAATAGGATTTGACCAGTTTGTAAGCGTATACAGGATATTAACGATCGTACTATTATCGGTCAACTTTTGAGTGAAATTCCATGCCCCTTGGTAGTTTGAAGTAGTGAAAGATCTTAAAAAGAAAAATGCAGCGTTCTTATAGTAGTTAAACTCGCTCTTCCCCAGTGAATGACCGGCGAACTCGTGACTCTCTTTATTCAGCACATCCAGCATGCCATGGTTTATCGCAAAGTCAAACCATGTATTGGAACTGGCTGTCTCTAGATATAGCAGTTGCATTTGAAAAGAGTTTTTTACCTCTTCGAGTACTAGTGTTTTTTCGTCATTCGTAGGATATTCATGCTGTAACAGGGAAGTAAAAAGCAAATGTTTAAGATGGAACAAAACACCCGAATCATTAAAAATTTGCGTCAGCAAGCGGTTATATTTTACTGGATCATAATCGCGGTAATAATTAACGATCATACGTACCGCTGAGCGTATATGAATAGATTGTTCCTGATCCATCAAATACTGATGCACATCGTTTCCGGCCTCTACGAATTGTTTAGAGAATGCAAAATCATAGAATGATTGGTGGAAGAATTGCAAAAGATTATCTTCGATCTTAATGATCCGTTCGCTCGCCATGTAATTTAACTCGTCGGCATAATCCTCGAACTGAAATGTACTTACCGTAATCGTGTTCGATTTAAACATTCGTTGTGCAATGTCATAGACCAGTTGTTTTACAGCACCTTTTGTGATTTTCGTACTCGCGGGAACATTAATGATTTTATCTCTCCAATAAATCTGATAGATCTGTTGGATGTTGGTTAAGCCGAGGTGTTTTTTGCGCTTAGCGATCTGGCTGAAAATGTTCAGATGGATAGGCGTACGTAGAAGATTCAACAATTTGTCAGGTACAGCGTCCTGAGAAATACCAATCTTTTTTAGCTGAGTAAATATGGCATCATCCGGCAGTGGCCCGACTTTGATCGTCTCAATATTCTTATAAACTTTAAGGGAGGGGTCAAATTGCAGATCCGCCAGTCTTACAGACACTATAATCCGCACGTTAGGGTCGTGCGTATACTGTTCGATCAGATCTTTGAAAACTTGCAGGTAACTTTTATTTGAAGACATGGATTGTGATAACGCATCGATCTGATCGATCACCAATATTGTAGTAGGGTACACCCGCTTACAATTCTCGATGAAATCATAGATAGGTATGGATAGCGCGATTTTATCCTGAAGTTCTGCAATTGAAGCCGAAATGATTTTGTCAGCCTTCAAACCAAGTACGGGTATGCCTTCCTTTAGTAATCTATCGTACAGATCTTTGACAATTACGGTCTTTCCAATTCCTGCATTACCCGCAAGCAAGCAAAAGTTAAGAAGCCGATTCCGATCGTCTTTTTTAAGTGTTTTGGTAAGCCATTGGTATAATAATTCGGTTTCAGCCCTTTCGATATGCGAATCACTAATGCCTAAGAATTCATTTCTTTCAGCACGAAGGGAGATAGAGCTTCGTTGTAGTTCACGATCGATGTTGGATTTCGAAAGTTCTTTGCTATTAAAAAACTTAATTTCCTGCTTTAGAGCAGCTAATTCCCTATTGTCTATTACTGTCCTGACACCAAAGAATTGTCCGATCAGGTGTTGCATCTCGGTCATCGACAAATAGTTGTCCAAATCCTGATGATTCAATTTTTTAATCGTTATACCTTGTAGAACCGCGATGACCTCCGAAGGCAGTTCGGCTTCTCTGATCTTGAGCGTAGTAAGTTTTGCGTATTTATTTAGGTTGAAAGAAATCCATTTAGTTATTTCGTCTTCTTCCTGGATCAACCGATTAAAATCATCAATAAAGTCACTGCAATCTTTTACAAAGTTTTTTGCAACTGCTATGTAATAAGTAAAGTTGTTTGGATCAGTAATCAAAGCCGGATTGATCAAGCTGTAAAGGGCAAACTTTGTTACTTCTTTCCCGAACTCGTCCTTGCTGAGGTTGTTATTATATTGTTTACACTGAATTATACCATTTGTATCTCCGTTCATGGAGAGTACACAATCTTTTCCATCATCAGCAACACCAGGCATCAGGCTGATGCGGTTATGTCTCGCCAGCATAGCATTTTCCACGAGCACATCAAAAATGCTGTAGAGCAGTTCCTCAAACCTTTTTGGATTAGGAAGCCGGTTATATGGAAATGGTTCGCCTGCTAGTACCGCAGGTTTCTCTGAGTGTAATAAAAATTGGTTTTTGGTTTGCTGATCAGTCATTAATGGTTGCTATAATACAAAGAGTAACCATAAAGATACAAGCCATCAATGCAAAAAAATATGTAATTTACTAACAGTCTAACAAAAAACCATTGTAAATTAACTATGGGTAATTATCGCAAACGTTGTCAATCGGGTTATCGGATAAATAATCGAGCCCATTAAATCATTTACCATGGCTAACCATCATTACCTACCGCAATTCTATCTGCGGGGGTTTACTAATAAAGAGGGGAAATTCCTAATCTATTCCGTAGCGAAAGGCCGCTTCAAGGGCGAAAATAAATGGTTTTCACCGGCCAGCCATTTCTTTATACCGGACGATAATATAGCTCCAACAGAAGGTTGGGCCGATAATTATCTGGAAACGATCTGCAGCGCAAATGAAAGCCGCTATGCGCGAATTTTAGACAAGATTAAAGCCGTTGATCAAGGGTTTGGCTTGATCAACGAAGACATCGTGTGGCTCAATTATTTTGCAGGAGAATTATTCTGGCGGGTGCCTTCTCAGCGCGAATTGATCGATTCAGCAATCAGTCTTGATCAATTGAACCAATTGGGTGTTGCCGTGATAGATAGAAGAACTATGCAACAGATAGATCCGAAGCAACATGAAGAATGGGTGAAAGATGATCCCTTTTATTTCAAAAGACTGCGGAATGTGTTACCAGCGACTAACTACTGGAATATGTTAGATTGCAAATGGCCTTGTTCGGTTAAGACATTCACTCGTCCTTTTCCTGCGATTTGCAGCGACAACCCTGTGATGCTCCGTCATCTAGAGAAAGCAGATGCATTTTTGGATGACCTGATCTTTCCGCTGGCGCCGAATAAGATGTTCTTTCGCATCAGGAATATGCGGGAAGTTTTTAACCCGAACCTTAAATTTTATATCGATATGCTAATGTTGCTCCAGGCAAAGGAATATGTATGTTGTGTTGATCCGCACTACCTCGAAAGACTGTATACTGTCTATAAGCAAAATTTTGACACGGTAGACGAACTTAGACAGATGGTATTCGGGCATTTTACAGGTAGTTAATAATTGCGCGCCATCTATCAAGTAGAACCGTGGGGCTGTCGTTTCAAATGTTCGGTAGATTATCTTCTGGCTGCGTGATTCGAGCCCAGTTAGATGCACCCAACTGGGTGTTTCTCGAACCATTTCATCGAAGATTTAAGAAGCTTAGCGTCTATAAGTTCTTTATAGGTGGCTCATTTTGGGCCCTGTTCTAGCGACCTATTCATTTATATCACTCAGACCAAATCCTGAATAAATCGAATTACTTTAATATTACAAGGCAGCCTAAATAGGTCTTTCGATTCGATCTTGAAAAAAACCGATGATAGGTAGATAAAATATCACTACAAATAATGCTAACTTTTTTAGTATACTTGTACGCGTTGAATACTTATAATATAATTAACAATCGTTCTTTTTTTGTAGATTCGGAAAAACCTAAATTATCATGCCTGATTTTAGATTTAGACTTCCGCCTATTGATGAGTTAACTCGATCACAACGGTTGGCCTACATACCAAGACATTCTATGCTCGTTACTGGAGGACCCGGAAGTGGAAAAACTGTGGTTTCCATTTTTAGGTATCTAAGGCAAATTGGCGAGGATCAACGGCCAATGTTTTTTACATTCAATAGGACGTTAATGGCTTCTATACGTGGCACATTGAGGCAAAGAGCGGATGTTCTACTGCCGGAATTAGATGAGTGGGAAGTGGAAAATTTAGTAATGGACACTGTTGGATCAATCTCAGAATGGTATTGGGCTCAATTTAAAGCCGTTTTAAAGGATGAAGATACCGATGCGCTGAGAAGAAATTTCAATGACTTTGTTGCTGCCAGAGGAAATGTGAAGTTTCCTGGACTGTTTATAGACGAAGCGCAGGACATCGAGCCTAAAGTGATTGAATTAACTTACCTGCTTGGAGAAATTGTGAACTGTGGTGCTGATCGCGCACAAGACTTACAGGGACACTATACCGAGCCGGCGGATGAATTAATTTTTAAATTATTGAATGATCAGGAGGCGACCCGTAGACAAGGTTTATCTCGAAATTTCCGTAATACAAGGAAAATTTTTGAGTTTGCAAGACAATTCGTTCCGGAGGACATCACTGTCCAAGAGATTGATTTAACAGGACTCGATGAAGGTGATAAACCGGAAATCTACCAAATGACTCAAGATGAGCAGTTTGCATTGATTCTAAAAATTGTAGTAGATAGCCCAAACAGCAACATTGGAATTCTTTTGCATACAGGTCCTCAAATAGACTTGTTGAAGGATTTTTTTGAGAGTAATGGATATCTATGTGATGGGACTGCACCAGAAAATATGTCATTTTCTTATTATAAGCATATAATGCCTAACAATGATCGACTAAATATGGAAACGCGTCTACAGACTCCATTTATCCTGACATTTGATTCTTGCAAGGGACTTGAATTCGATATTGTTATAATGCCATTATTTGATAAATCAGATTGGGCATTGGCTACGGCCAAAAGAAAAAGAGATGGCACAACCGATTTTCAAGCGGATGGTACTCCAAAAATGTATGCAACCAGAAATCATTATTATGTTGCTGCTACAAGGGCACGCCGGACGTTATATTTGATGTATGAACACAAACCGGGCATCATTTCATTTTATCAAGAGGATGAAGAGGATGATTTACCTTTTTAATTAATTTTGGAACCGATGGCCAAAGAAAAGAAAAACAGAACAAAAGATGCTGACAACATCAAAAAAAATACAGGTTCAAAAGACACCTTATTTCCAAACGGTTATGGCCAAAATGACAATCTCTCGTCTAGCAATGAGGAACCAAATGGCTCATTTCTAACTCCTAGGGTGAAGAATATAAACTTATCTTCCGGCGGTTTAACATTCGCTAAGCCCTTATATATTCAAATTGCAGCAGAGAACATTTATAGTGTTTTTTCCAAGGCGTTGATCTTACCTTATGCCTATTTAGGAGACAAAGTATTTCCTGACGTTCAATCAATTTATCGAAATGGTTTGATAATCAGTAACGGTATCATTGATCCAGTTTCCAATATATTACTACTGGAAATAAGACTGACCAAAGATGAGGAAGCTCGTGTTCAGATTAATGACGCTGTGGGTATAATCGATTTTCCCTTACCGATATCCAGAATAAAGAAAATATATACGGTCTCAGCCGCAGTTAAAAATGAAATTTACAAGACGGCAATTGCCAATGATGGTGGAATCATACCGGAAAAATTAATCGAAATAATTCCTAAATCATTAAAGACGGTTACCCTTCCTAAAATTGTCTTAGCGGAAACGACATTGGAGTTAGATTCGATTAATCTTTATGATAAAGTTCTAGGCGCTTTTGCTTATTTGGGCAATTATAATTTGTTATTGGCAAAACGTACTAACATTTTAAAGACACTTTCGGACCATTTCCTTTTTGCACTACAAGCGCTAACTAAGGACAACGCTTTTGAGATTATTGTAAACGAACGTGCAACTAATTTCTATAGGCAATTGTTCGGCGTAAAAGCAGGAGAATCAGCAATATTTTCATGGCTGATAGAACGGCTGATCTCCGGAGAAAATTTTCACGACGAAGACGTGGCAAAATTTGCTAATCTTCTCGCAGATAATGTTATTAATAAGGATTTCCTGCATGAAGTGAGATCGACTTTAACTGCCCTGAATAAAAGCTTGGAGCGCAAAACCGCAATAAGAAATATACCTGCATTAAATGATAGCGACAAATTTTACCTTTATCTTTTTGCTATTCTAAGGCAATATGGAAGTTTAAACTCCGAGGATCGATCTATATCCCGTGCAGATTTGCCGGATTTAATTCATTTGCCTTATGCGGAATATACATTTGCCTGTCTAGGATTTTTCTATGGCTATACCGCACTACGCAATTATGAGGAACGACAGGTTATCGAAGATGAGGTTTTTCAATTCTTTGTTAATGGAGAAAAACGACAAGCCATAAAATTCAAATTAGAGGATAAGTTTGATCTGAATGTGATTGAAACGATTTACCAGTTTACTTTTAATAAGCAGATAAGCAAATCACCATTGGATTACTTACCTAACCCGTGTGCAAGCCAATCATTACAACGTAGATTATCGAATGATAATGTAAATGCTGGTTATTCCCAAAGCACAATTCAGGTTTTAGATCGATTCATCTATAACATTAAACGGAAAACACTTACTGAACAAATTGATGAAAAGCTGGCCAAATTGGGATCTGAGATTCCAGGGCTTTTTACCGAAATTGGATTATTTTGTCACAGAAAGAATTTGCCATGGTCTTTCGGCAATATTAATGCACTAATATCTAATCCAAAGGAAATGATCAAGTACTTTGTGTCTTTTAAAAAAGTTGATTTAGTTGAGGCAATAAATACCGGCAAGATAGATTCTAAGGAAGCATTGAAGGCCTTGACAAGCGGATTGGACAATAATGAACTCTAATGGATCCGGTTATATTTAGCAATGCATTAATCTTAAAATCAACTAAAGAGATTTTAGATTACCTACGTAACAACCGTGAGGCGATTAGATATATGTTTCAGATTGCTCCTACAAGATCTGAGAATACTGATCAGTTTGCGTCTGTACTGCTATCTATTCTTTCTAAAGATTTTTCTCAGGAAGAATTAGATGAAATTAGATTACAATCTTTATTTGTTCATTTAGCTTATTATTTCAAAAGAGCGAAAGCGGATGAATTTTTAGATACTTGTATTGGATTTATCTCGAATCCATATTTTAAGATACGTCTGGACGCGTGGATAAAGATTGGCCGTTACCATACTTATGCAGAACATATCAGCCAATTCGAAAAATACCTGACTTTATTGTCGGCCGCGTTGGATGAAACCGACGATGGTAATGCTAACGAGCTTTTACAGGATCTGGCCGACTATCATCTTTATGCACAAGAGCATTTATCTGCTGATGCCTATGCAAAGTTGTCTAAGCTATTTATAAGCAAAGAAATTGAGTTAAAGTTTCCCTTGCTGTCTCAGTTTAATCAGCGGGAAAGTGATGAAATTGCGGACCTTAATATTCAACCTTATGATGGTCATGAATACACACCTTCCGACTTTGTTAATGATATATTCGATACTCACTTTTTAAATAGTGTAAAAGGGAATTCGCCTAATTATCCTAATTTGCTATTTGGTTTTCCGAGTTCGGAAATCCGATTTGCTATTATCAAACAGGGGCAGGCTGATTTTGACCGGAAATATCAAGGGCTAACATCCGAGAACGTAACAGATCTTTACTGCTATTTTAATATGCGAATGCATTTTTACAGTACCTTGTCTCTTTTGGAAAGAAGCAATGTTTTTACGGAATATTACAACTCATCTGGAAAGATCAAATTCATAGATTTGGGGTGCGGTCCAGGCACAAGCGGCTTATCGTTTACAGATTATTTATACCAGCAAACCAAAGAAAAAGTCGTGTTTGATTATTATGGAATAGACAGTGCAAATAGCATGATCGCTAAAGCACGTCAGATTTTAAATAACGACGTTTTCTCCGGAACTAATGAATGTAAGTTCTTCAACACCTTAGATGAAATAAATATCCAATCATTCACTGACGCTAATTGCATTATCATCAATTGCTGCTTTGTATTTGCTAGTGAATCTTTGCCGATAAAGGAAATAGCCAATAAAATTAACCAAATAATTGATACCTATCCTTTTATACCAAAATATCTTTTATATCAAAATTCTGTAAAAAAAGAACTTAGTATAAGGTATGAAGAATTTAAAACGTTACTCATTAAGTATGATGTAGAATTGGAGGGATCGGAAATAATTAGATATCACAATGTTCAATACCCATCATATGAGTATAAAACGGTCAAGGGTAAATTTGAAATTTTGAAATTAGCATGAAGTCTACTGATAATTATGACTTGTTCAATCCGGTTCCGGATTATGCGTCAAACCCTCTTGTACAGAAAGGCACACAGAATGATTGCGCACAGACGACAATACCTGGCCTTATTTATTTAGATAATTTTATCGATTCAGCAAAAGAACAAGAATTGATCAGAGAGATTAATCTACAACCTTGGTTAACCGATATAAAACGGCGTGTACAGCATTATGGCTGGCGATATGACTACAAAGCTCGAGGAATTGACTACTCTATGTTTCTTGGCAAGTTACCACTCTGGGCTGAAGAAATTGCAAAAAAATTGGTAGCATATAACCTCATTAAAGATGAGCCAGATCAGGTTATTGTTAACGAATATCTTCCTGGACAAGGAATTGCCGGTCATGTGGATTGCGCACCTTGTTTTGGCGATACTATCGTTTCGTTAAGTCTGGCTTCTAACTGCACCATGGATTTTATCAATCTTAAAACAAAAGAAAAGATAGAAAATGTGCTAAAGCAGAGAAGCGTTGCCGCGATTTCCGGTGAGGCGAGGTATGATTGGACTCACGGTATTGCTGCTCGCTTGGCAGACCAGATTGACGGCAAGAGAATTAACCGGGAATTGCGTATATCATTGACTTTTAGAAAGGTAATGTTATGATACACATAAATCTGAGCAAGTAACTATAGTTGTGCAATTGTCCATTCTCATTTCTATTATATTACCTTTCTTACCATGCATAAACCACCTATTTTCGATCACCAGGTAAATCGCATTTCCAATATATAGACCCTTGTTGTGTACACGAATGACAGGGAGCTGTCTTTCAATGTGATTCACGTTCATGGCGTTAAAAAACCATTTGTTTAAGTCAATGCCGGGGATGTCGAACCAATGACTAAAACTAATGAAAAGCGTGAACGATTAATGATCAGTCCTCTTTACTGGAACTGGAAACTAAATGCTTCGAAAGCGCGAACGAGATGATAACAATGATAATAGGTTGGTAGCACTCGAAACAAGACCTTAAATGCGCGTGATAGGGATGACCAGTGCGGCAGCGATCGCCACTTATTGCTGGAACTGCATATCAAAACCAGGGAAAGAAGAGAAGGGACGATGAGCATTTATCATAACTAATAAAGGTTACGTTACCGCTGATATTAATATCCGATATTAAGCCAGAGACAACTACCTTTCTTCCGGCTCAACAAGGAAGGCATTGGGAACTCACTCATAGTCACAATCGATATCTCTGCCTGTAGGTTTCTATTTAAGCTGGATTGTGATGTATTCAAAATAAACCTTTAAGAAACTTATATTTGTGGGACAAAAATTGATGTTTTTTCAGACACAAAGATGATATTTATAAGGCTAACATTGTTTATCTTTAACTTATATGTCAGAAGAAAACGATAACTCAGTGCAGCAGAAGCCGCTCCTTTTTGAAGATTACAGCCACGAAAATGGAATTACCTATTGGTGGGCATCGGATTTTGCAAAGATGTTAGGCTATCCAAATTTGACATCTTTCTCAAAGCCTATTCACAGGGCTATGCAAGCTTGTTTAACAATTAACATTGACACCCACGATAATTTTCAAAAGACTGATCGGGTCGTTGACGGCGTTAGTATTTCAGATTATAAGCTAACGAGGTTTTCCTGTTATATGGTCGCCATGAATGGTGATATAAAGAAACCGGAAGTAGCAAGAGCACAAGCATATTTCGCCAAACAGGCAGAGCAACTTAGTTTACTGCTATCAGGAGCAAATGATGTCGATAGATTAATAATTCGCGAAGAAATTAAGGATGGTAATAAATCCCTTATGTCTGTTGCCAAAAAGTCTGGTGTAAGTAACTTTGCACGGTTTAATGATGCAGGATATCTGGGCATGTACAATATGCGCATACAAAAGCTTGCAGTGCAAAAGGGGTTAAAATCAGGGGAGCCACTACTTGATTATATGGGTAAGACTGAGTTATCAGCTAACTTATTCCGCATAGCATTGACTGAAGAAAATTTAAAACAGCAAATTTTTTTTAGCGAAGCAAAAGCCAGTAATGTTCACCGGCAGGTAGGCGCTGATATTAGAGCGATGGTCAAAAAGAATACTGGGCTCAATCCGGAAGAACTTCCGATTGAAAGGCGACTGGGAGAGGTAGGCAGTGAACTTAAAAAGGCAAATAAGCATCTCAATAAGAAAAAGAATAACCCTCCCAAATAGCTCTAAGTGGCTAATCCTATCCTCTTGTGCCTTCTCGAATATAGTTGCCTAAAAATCGATTGCTTAATGCATTATGTAATTAGATTAATTTCACTCACTATATCATACGTGAAGCGTATGAAAGCTTATTAAAGAAAAGCAAGCCATGTTTTTGTGTTACAAAAACGGCTTGCCGGGTATATACCCGGACCGCTATACCTCACTTTGTTCAGCATAGTAAGCGCTTTGGAAGCACCCGGCTGGGCTTAACATTGTTAGGCAAGGGGCGTTATGCATTTTACGAGGAAGTTTAACATGACTTCTGAATTGGACACCCACATAAACCTTCAAAACAGGCCATTCAGCATGTCAGGTAAACACTTGCCCGGTAGAAAGTAAACCAAAACCTGCTAAAGTAATTTGATCGGTACGGCGTACCCAAGAGTAGCATAGTTTACACCGCTCTAAAAAGCTATTTTTGTGGTACAAATCTGCCCAGGGCAGGTTCTATCGTGAATCATTTACTGTTGCGATAAGTCTTGCGGACCGGTTCCGCACCCAAGGGGTAACCCCTCCGGGGATAATTAACAGAGCGCGTCAGGATGCTGGCCGCGCTTAACGGACGATAAACTTTTGAGATTTATGTCAAGGCCAAGAATTTCTGCTGCTGAACAAAAAACCTTCTTTTTTTCCTTTAGGGTTACTCAAGCACAGCGACAGGCGCTGCTGGAACTATCCGCTAACACCGGCCGCAGGCCTGGGGACCTAATCCGTGACAAGGTGTTCGGTGGCAGTTTCCCCCGAACTAAAATGGCAAGGATTGACCTGGCTTGCTATACTGAGCTAAAAAAGATCGGCGTTAACATTAACCAGTTGGCTAAACACGCCAATTCAGGCAAACTCCCCTATGGTATCAGAGAGTCACTAATCGACCTAAAACGGCAGGAGCATCACCTTTTAAAGTTATTGCTAGCCCATGATAGCGCTGCAAAAGATCGGTAAAAGCTTTATGGGTGCTTTAAAGTATAACTGGAACAAGCTTGCCTATCCCGATCGTAATATCAGGGCTGTATTGCTGTCGACCAATTTTACTTCATTAGACCTGGGGTTTATTAAGCAGGAGGTTGACCTGATCAAAAGCCTCAGGCCCTCACTGGGCAGGTATGTTTATCATACCAGTCTTAACTTTTCTAAGGAGGACGTACTGGACAACAAGACAATGTTAGCCATTGCAGAAGATTACCTGATGCTTAGTGGGTACTCCAATAACCAGTACTTCATCTTCCGGCACCACGATGCGGATCATCCGCACCTGCATCTGCTGGTCAACCGGATAACGTTTGATGGTGAGGTGGTATCAGACAGCAATAATTACAAAAAGAGCGAGGCTATCTTAAGGAAGTTAGAACAGCAATGTAACTTGGTAACAGTAGAGCAAAGTAACCATCTCTCTAAAGAGCAGAATAAGGCTGTATCTAAGTATGCAAGTAGCGGTGTACCTATAGAGCAACTTAACAAAATACGTTCAGTGCGATCTAACAATAGATCTATGTCTCCGGGTAAACGTGTAACGTTAGAGCGAGGTAGTAACGTATCAGCTAAGCCTTATATCAAGACACCATTAAGGGCACCAACTAAAAGCGAACTGGAGATGGTTTACAGGACAGGTGAGGCATCCGCAAAGATGGAGCTTCAGGAGAGGATTTTACGATTGGTGTCCGGGCCTGGTATTTCTTTACAAAAGTTTATAAATAAATGTGAGGCAGAAGGCATTCATTTACTTTTCAACCAGGCCAGCACCGGCAGGGTAAGCGGGATCACTTACTTCTATGGTGATCTGAAGATCAAAGGGCAAAAATTAGGCAACCGCTTTAAGTGGGCGGAATTGATTAAGAGTTTAGATTATGAACAAGGTAGAGACAGCAAAGCAATTAGCCAGGCAAGCGAGCGAACAAGAGCGATATACGGGGACTACACTACGGGACTGCTCCATACAACAGGAGGACTGGGAAGTACTGCAGCAGTTACTGCACCTGATGCAGGTCAACTCCTCCAACCAACTGGCATTGTTGAAGCAGATGAACGCTACGCAGAACAAACAAGCGCAGCAGCTTATGGCCATGGAGCAGGCAATCATCCGTCAGGCCAAGACGCACCATCAGGTGCTAACGTGGATAAAAATGCTGGCGGTTATGGTGATTGGAGGGATCATGCTGGCGTTGGTTATATACCTGGTATCGAGATAAGCGATGATATTGACGATGAAGCTATATTAGGAAGGAACCGCAGGAGGCAGAAGAAGGCAAGGACGAATACTCGATAATAGTTTTTTAGTTATTTAGGGAAGACACTAATAACTGTCTGACATCAACTTCTAGGACAGCTGCTATTTCAAATAGCGACTCTACAGTTGGTTGAATATCGTTAGTACACCACTTTGAAACTGTCGTTTTGTTCCTTTGTAATTGTTCTGACAACCAAATATTGGTTTTGCCTTTCTCTGCAAGGACAGCTTTTATTCGATTATAATTACGCTTTTCCGCCATTTAAGAAGCATTAGATGCTATTGAAAGCTAATATAAGCAGTAGAAAAAATTCAATTTTTTATAAAGAGTGGCCTTATAAGCTATTAAATTAGCTTATAAATAAATTATAATTGCTTTTTAATACACTTTTATATAATTTCATATTATTAAAAGTTAATTGTAATGGCAACCCCCGATACCAAGCGAAGCATAAACGCTGCTGGCAAATTCAATTGTTATAGCAAAGAGCTATTTGGCCAGCTCTATTATAAACTTTATAGTCGTACTTATAGTTATGGCTTATGGCTTTTACATGATAGCTTCACTATCGAAAACATTTTACAAGAGGCCTTTTTAAAACTTTGGGATTACCGAGAAAACATAACCAGTATGGAACATGCCAGCCGGTTCTTAAAGCAGCAAGTTAAATGGGAATGCCACGCCTACTTCCGCAGCCCGGTCAGCCGCTTTCACCGCAGGTTTACTTATTTGGATGCAACCGGGAACGATGATAGCCTTTTGTATTTCGGTGAGCAGATAAATGAAGAAGAACAGGATGCCATTACCACAGGGCAGCTAAAAGCCATTAACGATATGATGCCTTTTGTTGCTGAAGGCAGGGAAAAGAACCTGATGAAACTATATTATATAGACGGTTTAAGCTATAAACAGATCGCTGCACGGTACGGCATTTCCATTACAGCAGTGGTGAACGATTTGCAAAAAGGCATTGCTAAATTAAAGGCCATGATCGTGCAGCCGCAAAAGTTGTTCAGTACTCCGGTGTTTCAATCAAAGACTTGTAATACTGGGCAACGGGTATGGCTTTATGATATGGAGGGCTTGAGTAAAGAGCAATCGCAGATCTATAGAATGCGTATGGAATTGAAACAAGAGTTTGCTTCAATCGCACGTTCCCTTAGTCTTCCGCAGGCTTATGTGCAAAAGGAATACGTGAAAGCCTGGAAAATTGTCAGCCAGCAAAAAAAAGAAAGAGGTTGTGTTTGGAAAGCCGGTTCCGACGCTCACCTGCGCACGGAGTACAAGCCGGTTACTATCCGAATCGCTTAACTACACTTTGCACTATGGAAAAGATACGTCTTACCCGAAAAATCCAATTGCTCATTGACAGCAGCGACACTGACTTTATTTACCAGTCCCGCGGTCAGATCATGGCTTGGCAAAATGCCTGCTACCGCTGTGCTAACCTCGTGTACACCCACCAGTTCATCCAGGAGCAGATCAAGGACATGGTGTATTTGACCGAAGGCATTAAGCTTCGGGTAACGGATCAAAGCAAGGACCCTGATGGGATGCTGACCTCTTCCCGGACGAATTCAACTTACAAAGTGCTTACCCAGCATTTCAAAGGGCTACTGCCCAGCAACATTTATAACAACTTGAATAATACACTGGTCGGCTCCTTCAGTCAGGACAAGGTACTATACCATACCGGTGAGCGCTCGATCAGAAACTTCAAGAAAGATATGGCGATGCCCTTTAGTGGTGAATGCCTGCGGAAGCTGACCGAGGTTCATGAAAGTGCTTACTTTACCTTTACGCTGTTTGGTATACCGTTAAAAACTTACCTGGGCAAGACGTTTGACGATAAGCGGGAACTGTTGCGCGAGGTGATCCGGGGCACTTATAAACTAGCGATCAGTTACCTGAAGCTGGAAGATAAAAAGCTCTACCTGCTGGCCACTTTTGAACAAGACCGGCAGGTGCATTTATTAAGTAATGATGTGGTGGCAGAAGCTTCTTTATCCCTGGAGCATCCCTTAACCGTTAAGATCGGCAGGGTGAGGCTAACCATTGGCAACAAAGAAGAGTTTCTGTACCGCAGATTGGCTATACAGGCGGCAAGACGCAGGGTGCAAGCCAGCCACAATCTAAACCGTGCAGGGCATGGCAAAAAGCGCAAGCAGAAGCCATTGGAACATTACAAGCACCAGGAACGGGACTATGTAGAATACAAGTTACAGGTCTATAGCCGGAGGCTGATCGACTTTTGTGTGAAGTACCAGGCGGCAACGCTGATCCTGACGGGCCAGCTGGATAAAGAGGAGGCCGCCAAAGAGGAGACCTTTGTGCTCAGGAACTGGAGTTATGGTAAACTCAAAGACAAGATTGCCTACAAAGCGGATAAGGCAGGCATTAACCTCATCGTGGAATAGGGAAAGATATCTTAGCCGTTACGTTTTTTGTTCAGTTAGTAGAATAGTTAAGAGGCTGCTTGCACAGCCGCAGGGTGAGGACATGACGTTGCCTCACTAAGCAGGGATGAAACATAGAAAGCTGAAACCGCTTTGCAATGTGATTCTGCTGCCTGCAACGGCTCGCTTATTCGTGTATGGATTATTGTGGTTCTTGTGAGGGCATTACAATAGTGACTTATACGATAAATGAGTAATGCTAAGTGTTAACATGCTTTCAGATCATCTGATTTGAAAGTGCAAAAGGCGTTCTATGCCCAATGAATGATATTTTGAATAAGGACACCTCTACCGGCGCATTGTTTAGCCGGGCACTGGATAAGAAATTAACATCCGGGATCAGTAAACAACACCAGGATAGCCTGCGACATGTGTTTAACCATTTTATGCGCTTCTTAGGGCCGGATGGCAGGGAAACACCGCTCAAAGATTTGACCACCGGTCAGATCGAAGCATTCTTGCAGCAGTATAATACGTCCGCGACGCACTACATGAATAAACGGCGTGACCTGAGTGTGCTTTTCAACACGGCAGGCAGGATGATCGATGAATACCTGATGACGGTTAGGAAAACAGAGGTCAGGCGGATCAAGGCTACCCTGCATCTGGCTTATGAACGGGAACAGTTGCAGCCAGTGCTGGGATTTTTAAAGGCGAACCATATTAACCTATACCGTTGTGCCCTGATGACCTACGGCTGCTTGCTGCGGCCACATGAAGAGATCCGCTTGCTGACCAAAAAGCATTTTAAAATGAACAATACCGAGATTCACCTGGAGGGTAACGAAAATAAAGGTGGACGGGTAAGGGTTGTTTTTGTCCCTGATTACGTAAGGGAAGAGTTTGAACCGGTATTAAATGCAATCGGCAGGGATGACAATATTTTTAGCCTGGCAAAGGAGCCGTTCAACGATAGCTATTTTTCCAAGCAGTGGTCACGGGAAAAGAAAAAGCTGTTAAGCCACGGATTGATCTACCCTAAGCAAACTCTGTATTCGTTCCGGCATACAGCGGCCATTGATGTGTTCCGCAGGACCAAGGATGTGTACATGGTGCAAAAGATCATGGGTCATGCTTCGGTACTGGTCACGCTTAAATACCTGCGTAGCTTGGGTGAGTTCAATACGGAAGAATTAAAAGCTGCTGCACCGGTATTATGATCAGGCTTACACGTGAAGATCTTTATCAAATGGTATGGGATATGCCAGTTACAGATGTCGCTAAGAGGTATACGATTTCTGATGTAGGCTTTCGGAAACTCTGTATCCGACTTAATATCCCTTTTCCAAAAAGCGGAGACTGGACAAAGATACGTTCAGGGCATTTTGTGGAACGGCCTGAGTTGCCTATAACCTACCATGGAAAGGACTATGTTGAATTGGAAGAACGGCCGCCTGAAAAGCCGGTGAAGCAAGTGTCGGAACTGGATATGCTCATCAAGCAGATCAGCCGGGAAAAGCTTCCTTTCAAAGTACCTGAGCGGTTGACCAGACCCGATCTGCTGATCGTTGCAGCAAAGGAAAGCCTGGCTAAGCTAACTGATCCTAATTTCCCAGGTATGGCGGTAACGGCCAAAGGCCAGCTGGACATCAGGGTAACGACAGGGAATGCTGGACGGGCGCTGCGCTTTATGGACACGCTCATCAAATGCGTACGGGCGCGAGGCTATCGGTACAGTGTGGAAGCGGATGGGAACTATATAGTTATCCGTCAGATAAAGCTCAGGGTTAACTTTCGGGAGCGAACATCAAGGATCAGGGTACATGATAAGCCTTATCAGGAGTACGAATGGCAGCCGAATGGAAACGTTGTCTTTAGGCTGGATAGCAGGCTGAAAGCCGAATGGCAGGACCTGAAGACGCAGCTGTTGGAGGAGCAGTTGCCTAAAGTGCTAGCCAAGCTGGAACTGGCCGCCAAGCAGGAAGAGGAATACCTGGCTAACGCACGCGTATGGCAGGATAACTGGGAACGGCAGCGCAAGGCACAGGCCGAGTGGGATGCGCGTCAGCGTGAGGAGTTGAAAGGTTTTAAGGAACTGATTGACCGTGCGAAGCAATGGAAACAGGCAAGCTTGCTTCGGGAATATCTGTCTGCTGTACCTGATCCGGATAGCGATTGGCTTACCTGGGCGCGGCATAAAATTGACTGGCTCGACCCCTTTGTAATGGCAGAGGATGAGTGGCTCGCCAAGACAGACAGGAACGACTTTTTATAAACGTTAACCGCCACAGGCAAACTGCTCCATTGCACCACGCGCTACCGCGCAGGGTTCCATTACGCAGTACGCCTGTGGCAATTGTGCAGGAGTAAAACGCGCGATGCTTGTAACACACCTGCTTTTGCTGGGGTTTATTGAATGGTGAACTTTTTTTAGGTTAGTTGTATGGGATTCTTTGAATGGTCTTTGGTTGCTTTTTTTGTTTTGTATGGAATAAAGACATATCGTCAGCAGGTCTATCCTTTGGACAAGTATCTCGACTCTTTGATCAGGCGTATAAAATTGCTTTTACGCCGTAAGTGACATTTCCTATAACCACAGGTTATATTTTACAACTGAGAGAAATAGAAATTGTAACCTTTTGTGCCTACCCTTGCCCTTCAACGCAGGCACAAAGTTAGCACCGCAGCGAAGGCGTAAAGGACATGTGAATGGTGCGATTGTCTTTTTTTTGGCAGCACCATCCTTGACACCTTCGCTGCTCCGGGCTACTTAGTTGTTTAAGCGTTATAATGGCTGCAACGCTCGACTGTTATTAAATCTATCACCCTTTGCCCTCTAGAAGGCGCTGAATGTCCTCTTGCTTATAATACAAAATGCCGCCTATCTTGGTGTAACGTATCGTGCCTTTCACGCGCAGGTTCTGAAGGGTACCTGGTGAGATTTTCAGCATGTTTTTCACCTGATAACTTTTGAGCCATTTGGTGTTTTCCTGTGGTTGCTTTCCTTGTAACAAGGTTTTAAAGTCATTGAGTAATAGTTCCCTGAATTCGTTCAGGTCATCTTTGGTTATGATTTCTGTTGCCATAATTTAATTTGATCTTGTTCTACAAATTTTGGAAGCTTTTGACATGGTTTATCGGTAGTTCTTCGGTAGTACCGATAAATAAATATTGAGTTGGTCTGAGATATTTTGGTTACTCTAAAAGCTGATCTAAAACTGACCTGCATAAAATTTATAGGATTATTGCATGAATTCAATGCTATTGATTGCTTTTGAATTCTAACCGAATCATTTATATAGAGTTGCGAATTTTTGTCGGTAGTTCTTCGGTAGTACCGATGAACATAAGAGGAATTATAGCCGACTCTTTTGTACTGTTCGTGAGAAAATTACATGCAGAAATTATCCCTCCAGCGGGTATAAACTGAAACTTATTTAAATATGATAGTAAATAAACTACACATTCTTCTGTTCTTGTATCGCTCAAAAGCAAACCGCAAAGATACTATGCCCATTTATTGCCGTATGACACTTAATGGTCAGCGGAAGCAGTTTTCATCAGGTTGCTCATTGAATGAGCCCAATTGGGATGAACGTAAATCTTTACACAAAGGACTATCAACTGAAGCGAAGCATATCAATAACCAGCTCAGGTCCATTCGGAATAGGATCTTAAAATCTTACGATTTTCTTGCTCGAAAAGGTGATCATTTTGATATCAACCAACTCTACGACCAATATTCGGGAAAGACGGTTGAAATAAAAACGTTGCTTGGTGTCTTTGATCAACATATCACTCACATTAAAGAATTGATCGGTATTGATTATTCGATGGCCACCTACAATAAATTCGTACTTATCAGATCTCATGTTGGCGAATTCATAAAGAGCTATTATCATTTAACTGATTATCCTTTGGGTCAACTTAAATTGGGTTTCCTTCAAGATTTCGATCACTTCCTAAAGTTGCAGAAAGTTCAAAATCAAAACACCGTCAACAAGACTATTGAAAGGGGAAAAAAGGTAGTAAAAATTGCCGTTGCACACGGATGGTTAACACATGATCCGTTTGCCCTTTTTAGAAAAAAGCGTTTTGTAAAAGCAGTGGTGTACCTGGACAGTGAAGAATTAGATCTGCTCAAAAACTATCAATTTTCAGGCAAATTAAATACTATAAGGAATATTTTTCTCTTTTCCTGCTACACGGGGCTTGCTTACCATGAAGTGTCGCACCTCCGTAATGTTCATTTGAAGACTAACAAAGGGATGCTTTGGATTGAAATGATCAGGCAGAAAACCAAGCGTCCCATTTCTGTTCCTTTGCTGCCAAAGGCATTAGCTGTTCTTGAATACTATGATTACTTAAACAATGATGGCGCCTTGCTTCCTGTTATCTCTAATCAAAAGCTAAACGCCTATTTAAAGGACGTTGGCTCCGAACTAGGAATTGAGAAGCATCTTACCCATCATGTGGCTAGAAAAACGTTTGCGTCTACAGTGTTACTGAACAACGATGTTCCGGTCGATGTCGCATCATTTTTATTAGGTCATAGTAAAGTGTCCACCACAGAGGAGTTTTATGCGAAGGTACAAAGGGTTCGCGTTTTGACGCACCTTAGTAAGATTTCTGGTTGATAGTTTAAGCTATAATACGTAATCGCGATTCCAAAGTTATACTTCATAAAAGTGAATTCTTTGGAATAGCCTCTAACATTTTAATGACGCTTACGACTTAAAAATAAGGACAGCAAATAATCCGAATATAATGGTATATAAAACATTAAATCATTGTTGATTGGACAGGATTTCGTATATTTGAATAAGCTTAAAAAGTGGCTGTTTGCTATCCGAACACCTGATTGTGAAAGCTTTAACTATTTTGTTGTTAATCAGATAATTATATTATAGGGTTATCGTCCTGCCATCCCGACAGAAAGCGATATCAAAACAAATCAAAACCCTGTAAATCATCTGATTTACAGGGTTTTGTGCTTTATAGCACTTCCCTCAAACACCAAAATAAACCAAAGTTTTCCAGGTTATATTTCCCCTATCCGAACACCTGTTTTGGTTTTGTACCTTTACAGGTGCTCCAAAGTGTTATATTTAACTGTATATCAGTTAGTTACAACAGGTCAATTTTGATGAATTTTGACTGGTTTTGGACGGCTTTAGAGCCCTTTTTGAGTGAGTTTGAAACACCTAATTCACCAAAGGATTTATTAGTTCTTAAATTTTATGAAAACAGTTAAAAGTTTCGGTATCTATTTCAATGTTAGATTAGAGAAAGAAAAAGATGGAAAAGCGCCTGTTTACATGTGTATCACTGTAGAAGGCAAGAAAACATGGGTTGCCCTCCAGCAAAAGATCACCTTGTGCTTCTCGAACCACTTTTTAAGTAATTAGAGAGATTAAATTCTTTACCACTTTTATGAGAAACCATTAGGGTACTCACCTTACTGGTTATTTGCCTCCATTTTTCATTGGCATCACAACCAATCCGAGTAGATTACTAAACTTAATATGTGTTTGATTGGCGATCATATTGGGGGATTATTGTCTATCTAAACCAAATATTAGATCATATGTACATTGTAAAATTCCACCTTGTATTTAGTAGTTTCACGATAAAATGATAATTTCGTTTTTGAATGAAGTTATTAGCAATACTATTTAGTGTCTATATGATCTTGCTTGCAGTTCTGCCTTGCAGGGACAGCGATGATTTTAGTTCTACGTTAAAAGCTAACACTTCACTTTCACAAAGCCATTCAGCAGACGAAAAAGGAGTCAAAGAGACTTGCACGCCTTTCTGTACCTGCGCTTGCTGCTCAACCGTCCGTACCATCCATGCGCAACAAGCTGTGACACTCGCGTTTGTTCAGCCTATTGTTCAGGTATATGGTGAAACGCTTGTACCAGCTATTCTTGAGCAAAGCATTTCGGTTTGGCAGCCTCCTCAAATCGGTTAATACGACTACTTATTAATTATTCTTTTTAAGGATAGCAGCGATGCTGTGCCTTAAAGAAATCTTCGTATTAATCCAAAATTCATGTTTGATAAGATCATTGCGTTCTCGATCAGCAATAAGCTAGTTGTAGGAGCATTTGTAATACTATTGGTAGCAGCAGGTATATTTTCACTTACCCATCTGCCTATTGATGCACAACCCGATATTACCAATAACCAGGTACAGATCATCACCCAGGCACCTAAATTAGGCGCCCAGGAAGTGGAGCAGTATATTACCGCACCCATTGAGCTGGCTATTGCTAACGTACCGAAAGTCATTGAAAAGCGTTCCATTTCTCGTTCCGGCCTATCCGTGATCACCGTTGTATTTGAGGATAACGCGGATATTTACTGGGCAAGGCAGCAGATCAGCGAGGGGTTGAAAGAGGCCGAAAGCCAGATCCCTAAAGATACAGGTGAACCAACCCTTGCACCTATTACCACCGGCCTTGGGGAAATTTACCAGTATGTGATTCATACCAAGCCAGGCTATGAAAATAAATATACCGCGACGGACTTGCGCACCATGCAGGATTGGATCGTCCGAAGGCAACTGGCCGGAACGCCTGGTATTGCCGAGATCAGCGGATGGGGCGGCTATGTCAAGCAATATGAAATTGCAATCGACAATGAAATGCTCAACAGCCTGAATATTACGATCAGCGACATATATACCGCGCTGGAAAAGAACAACCAGAATACAGGCGGCTCTTACATCGAGCAGCGTAGCAACGCCTATTTTATCAGGGGATTAGGACAGGTTAAAACACTGGACGACATTGAACATATCGTAGTGAAAAACCGCGAAGATGCACCTGTGGTTATTGGTGATATTGCTAAGGTGCAATATGGCAGTGCTAACCGCTATGGTGCGGTAACCCGTAACGGAGAAGGCGAAGTAGTGGCCGGGGTTGCGCTGATGCTTAAAGGCGAAAACTTCAACGAGGTTATCAAGCGGGTGAAGGCGCGCATGGCTCAGGTACAAAAGTCATTACCTGAAGGCGTAGTCATTGAGCCGTTCATCGACCGAACGGAACTGGTTGGAAGAGCTATGGGTACCGTCGAACGCAACCTGATAGAAGGCGGCTTGATCGTTGTCTTCGTACTGGTACTGCTCTTGGGTAACTGGCGTGCCGGTTTAGTAGTAGCATCCGTTATTCCGCTGGCGATGCTTTTCGCTGTGACGCTAATGTATCTTTTCGGCGTATCAGGGAATTTAATGAGTTTGGGAGCCATTGACTTCGGGCTTATCGTAGACGGTGCTGTTATTATCGTAGAGGCGATTGTCCACCGCATTACGGAAACCAACCGCTTTGCAGGCAAAGAAACACTTAACCAATCCGAAATGGATAGTGAGGTTTACGAGGCTGCTTCCAAGATTCGAGACAGTGCAGCATTTGGAGAGATTATTATATTGATTGTCTACCTGCCCCTTTTCGCGTTGGTTGGCATTGAAGGCAAGATGTTCCGGCCAATGGCTGAAACCGTTGCCTTTGCTATCCTGGGCGCTTTTATCCTTTCATTGACCTATGTGCCCATGGCGAGTGCCTTATTTTTAAGCAAGAATACGCACCACAAACGAAATATATCCGACCGGCTGGTTGACGCGCTGCACCGCTTATATACACCGGCTTTAAACGCTGTGCTTAAAGCCAAAAAGTTAACTGTTATCCTTTCAGTCTTCTTATTGGCTGTTGCCATATGGGCATTTTCGAAAATGGGTGGTGAGTTCATTCCTACCTTAGAAGAAGGCGACCTGACTGTGGAAATCTCCATGATGCAGGGTTCTTCTCTATCCCAGGTGATCGAAACGTTCGGCAAAGCAGAAAAATTATTAAAACAGAAGTTTCCAGAAATCAAACAAGCCGTTACCCGAATAGGTAGCGCAGAAGTACCGACCGACCCGATGCCGTTTGAGCGCGGTGATATGATGCTTTCCATGAAACCGAAAGACGAATGGACATCTGCCGGTGACCGTGCGGAAATGATGGAAAAAATTGAGCAGACACTTAAAAACATTCCCGGAATCAATGTTGAGGTAACCCAACCGATGCAGATGCGTTTTAACGAACTAATGACCGGAATCCGTCAGGATGTCGCCATTAAGATCTTTGGCGATGACCTGGACGTATTGACCGCACAGGCTGTACAAACTGCCAAACTTATAGGCGGTGTTGAGGGCGTAAGTGAGCCTATCGTAGAAAAGGTAAGCGGCTTGCCGCAGGTAGCGGTTACCTACGACCGTCATAAGATCGCACAGTATGGGCTAAATATTGAGGATGTGAATACGGCACTTAGTACCGCTTTTGCAGGGCGTGTTGCGGGCGTAGTATTTGAGGGAGAGAAACGGTTTGAGATCGTTTTGCGCCTGAGCCGTGAACTTCGTTCCGATATTATTAACATCGAAAACCTGTATATCCCGCTGCCCAGCGGCAGCAAGGTACCACTTAGCCAGGTAGCTTCTATTAAATTGGAGGATGCGCCTTCGCAGATCAGCCGGGAGGATGGCAAGCGCCGGATTTATGTTGGCTTTAATGTGCATGGCAGGGATGTAGAAAGCACCGTAAAGGAAATTCAACAGCTATTGAATCAAAAGCTGAAAATGCCTGCCGGATATTATACTACTTATGGCGGCCAGTTTCAAAATTTGCAGGAAGCTAAAGGCCGTTTGGCCGTTGCCGTCCCGGTGGCACTCTTGCTAATTTTAGTCTTGCTATACTTTACGTTCCGTTCTATCAGGGAAACTCTGCTGATCTTCTCTGCTGTGCCATTGTCTGCCATTGGCGGTGTAGCTGCCCTTTATTTAAGAGGGATGCCATTTAGCATTAGCGCAGGCGTTGGTTTTATCGCGCTCTTTGGCGTTGCCGTACTCAACGGTATCGTGTTAATCAGCTACTTCAATCAGCTCCAGGCCGAAGGAATAAGTGATATTATTGAGCGTGTTAGGAAAGGCACACAAATCAGGTTAAGACCGGTGTTGATGACCGCATCAGTAGCCTCTTTAGGTTTCCTGCCAATGGCCATATCTTCTACAGCAGGTGCCGAAGTGCAAAGACCGTTGGCAACGGTCGTGATCGGTGGGCTGATTTCCGCAACATTGCTTACGCTATTGGTACTTCCGGTACTGTATATTCTTTTCACCAAAAACCATCCGCCAAAAACAGACAAGACAATGCCCATATCACCCAAAATTGTAACTATTTTATTGTTGGTAGCAGGCAGTTTTTTTACAGGAACGGTAAAGGCCCAGAATAACAAGCCGCTTAGTTTAGATGAAGGTATTCAAACGGCTATCCGTAATAACCTGCAACTACGAAGGTCAACATTGGAAGTTAGTCAAAATAAAGCGTTGCAGGGCACAGCTTTTGATCCCGCTAAAACGGATATTCTTCTCACCCAAGACCCGACTTCCGGTGGTAATATAGATAATAGTTTAGGTATTTCCCAAAGTTTTGCTTTCCCAACCGTTTACAGTGCACAACGTAAACTACTCAATGCTCAAACCGTACTTAGCGAACGGGCAAGTGCAATCACCGAAAACGAATTGGTAAAGCAGGTAAAAGCAGCTTATTACCAATTGTCCTATGCACAAAACAAAGTCCGGCAGCTTGCCAGTCAGGACAGCTTGTATAAACGCTTTTCTGAGCGGGCTGCTTTGCGCTATAAGACAGGTGAAACATCTTATCTGGAACAGCTATCTGCAGTAAACGCTTATAAAGAAATCGGGGTTGCCAGGCGTCAATCCGAAGCGGATGTAATGATCGGCAGACGGGAATTGCAACAGCTATTAAACGTGGATTATTTGCCGGTTATACCCATAAGGCCTTTAGAAAAACTACCTTTTATTCAAACAGACAGCACAGCTGTCGGTAACCATCCGCAAGTTGCGTATTACCAGCAGCGAAATGCTTTGGCTAACGCGCAACTAAAGGCAGAGAAAAGCCGCTACTTGCCCGACCTGACCATCGGCTACCGGCAGCAGCTTCTGGTGGGCGCATTCAATCCTGCCAACATCAATCGCAATTATTTTCCGGGAACCCGTATAGGAGGTTTTGAAGTTGGCGTTGCTGTTCCGCTGTTTTTTGGTGCGCAGCGCAGCAAGGTTAAAGCTGCGCAGGTCGGGCAGCAGATCGCCCTGACCGAGCAGCAGAATGCAGCTAATTTACTTGGCAAGCGCTACAATCAAGCTTTGCAGGAACTGGCTAAGTACGATGAAGCCGTCCGTTATTACGACGAGGCCGGATTGAAACAGGCAGCTGAACAAATTCGCATCGCCCAATTTGCCTACAGTAAGGGCGAGATTGGTTATGTAGAGTTCATTCAGAACATGACCCAGGCGATGAACATTCGGTTGGCCTACCTTACTGCTTTGCGCGACTATAATCAGGCCGTTATTGAACTTACTTACCTTACGACAACAGGAAAATAAAATGAAACGATTCCCTATAATACTATATAAAATAGCCATTGCGATGATAATTGCAGCATCGGTAATGCTCATATCCTGCTCACTGCAACCTAAACCAGAGGACAAAGAGGCGGCTGAGAAGGAAAAGCCTGAAACACAATCCGAAGACGTAACCCTTTCGCAAAGCCAGCTGGATGCGGTCGGTATCCGTTTAGGCAGCATGGAGCAAAAAAACCTAAAGTCGGTGGTAAAAGCCAGCGGTCAACTGGAAGTTCCCCCACAAAATAAAGCCGAAGTAACGTTGCTAATGGGCGGCGTGGTCAATCAGGTGTTTGTATTGGAAGGCCAGCATGCCAGCAAGGGGCAGAAACTCGCAACCATTGAAAATAACCAGCTCATACAATTGCAGCAGGATTACATGGCTGCAGAAAGCAGCCTGTCTTATGCTACCAAAGAGTACGAACGTCAAAAGGAACTGAACGAGGCGAATGCCGGAACAGGTAAGATTTACCAGCAGTCACAAACTTCCTTGCGCACTGAGCAGGCTAAGGTAGCCGCTTTAAGCCGCCAGCTCCGGCAGGTAGGCGTTAGTCCTGAAAGTGCATCACATGGTCGTTTTATCACGCAAATTCCGGTGTATGCGCCCATCAGCGGCACCATTGGAAAAATTGCTATTCAAACCGGTTCCTATGCAGAGCCTGCCAGGCCGTTAATGAACATCATTGATAATTCTAAAGTGCATTGCGACCTGGTGGTTTATGAAAAAGACCTTTTTAAGGTCAAAGCAGGCCAGCATGTTTATTTTACGCTCACCAATCAGGAGAACCGGGAGATTACCGGGAAGATCTACGGCGTGAACCAGTCATTTGAAAACGAAAGCAAGGCTATCATTGCCCATGCTGTCATTGAACAAGCGGCAAAAAATAATCTGATCCAGGGAATGTACGTATCTGCCTTAATTGATGTAGGGCAGCAGCGGGCTACCGTTGTTCCTACTGAAGCTGTGATTAAAACCGGTGGCAAGGAGTACATCTATTACCTTGTTAAAATGAATGAACCGGAAACATCGAAAGCAACCAAAGACAAAGATGATGAGGCTGCTGCTGGCAAAAGCTATGTATTCAAAAAGGCAGAAGTGGTTACCGGTGTAACTGACTTGGGCTATACAGAAATAAAAATGGTTAAAGAACTGCCTAAAGACATAAAGATCGTAACCAAAGGTGCGTTCTACATCCTTTCATCAGAGAGTGCTACCGGAGACGAGGATTGATCGTTTTAAAAGGTGGATATATTAATTATGATACAAGAGAAACAACTACTTAAAACAAGATAATGGGAAATAACGATAATCAACAAGCCGCTAAAAAGATCAACCATGATCCTGCTGAAGTCATTAAACCTTCAGCGGAGAGTGAGGAGGCACATGATGCTGATCAGCATGCAGCTGGTGGGCATGACCATAATGACGAAGCATTGAACTTAACCAATGAACCGGAGAAAGAAGAAACCTGGCTAAGCCACTGGCCACTTCTGTCTGCGCTGCTCATCCTAATCATAATGCTGACATTGGAATTTGGCTTCAAATATCAACCGCCATTTCCGGTCAACCTAATCATCTTTTTGATTGCATTTGGATTGGCTGGCTATAATGTATTAGGCATGGCATGGCGCAAGGCTAAGCACTTTGATTTTTTCAACGAATTCTTCCTCATGAGCGTTGCCACAATTGGTGCTTTCAGCATCGGCTCATACAGCGAAGGCGTTGCCGTGATGGTATTCTATTCCATTGGTGAATGGTTTCAGGATGCAGCCGTAAACCGGGCAAAGAAAAGCATTAAAGCACTATTAGATATCAGACCGGATAAGGTGACCGTAATGCGTGACGGTAAGCCAACGGAGACAGATCCGAAAACCGTTGCGGTGGACGAGATCATTCAGGTTAAAGCCGGTGAAAAAGTGGCGTTGGATGGCGAATTATATTCCGATGCAGCGACCTTCAATACTGCCGCCCTTACTGGTGAAAGCAAGCCCGATACCAAACGTAAAGGTGATAAAGTATTGGCGGGAATGATCAACCTGGACAAAGTAAGCGAAGTACAGGTTAAGTCATTATTTAAGGATAGTAAGCTCAGCAAAATACTCGAAATGGTGCAGGACGCAACCGCTCGTAAATCGCAAACGCAGCTTTTTATCAGCCGGTTTGCCAAGATCTATACGCCTATAGTTTTTGCTTTAGCTTTATTGGTTTGCTTTGCGCCATACTTCTTTGTTGACGCTTACAACTTTCACCAATGGTTTTATCGCGCATTAGTATTCTTAGTAATTAGCTGCCCTTGTGCCTTGGTGGTTTCTATTCCGTTGGGATACTTTGGCGGTATCGGGCTGGCATCGCGAAACGGAATCTTGTTTAAAGGTTCAAACTTTTTGGATGTGATGACCAAGATAAATACCGTTATCATGGACAAAACCGGAACGCTTACCAAAGGGGTGTTCAACGTTCAGGAGGTGGTGACCGATAACTTTGATAAAAACGAGCTGGTTAAATATGCAGCCGCTATTGAAGCCAACTCGACCCATCCTATTGCTAAAGCCGTGGTGGAGTATGCAGGCGAGCCTGCCGCTGAGCTGAAAGCCGAAAATGTTGAAGAAATATCCGGGCACGGATTGAAAGGAACCATAAGCGGAAAGATCGTTTTGGCCGGGAATGCAAAATTGCTTAAGAAATTTAACGTTACCTATCCAGGAGATGTAGATACGTTAGTAGACACGGTAGTGGTACTGGCTGTTGACAACAGGTACGTTGGGTATATTACCATTGCTGATGAGATCAAAGAAGATGCAAAAGAAGCCATTGAAAAGATGCATAGTTTAAAGCTGCAAACGGTGATGCTATCTGGTGACAAGCAGGCGGTAGTGGACAAAGTGGCAAAAGCTTTGGGCATTGATAAAGCTTTTGGTGATCTGTTACCCGATGGTAAAGTGCAGAAGGTACAAGGCTTCAAGGATGCCGGAAACCGCATTGCTTTCGTAGGTGACGGCGTAAATGACGCACCTGTTGTTGCCCTTGCTGATGCAGGTATTGCCATGGGCGGCTTAGGTAGTGATGCTACCATAGAAACGGCAGACATTGTTATTCAGAATGACCAGCCATCAAAGATTACCACCGCTATCAAAATAGGAAAAATAACAAGCCGGGTAGTATGGCAGAATATTACTATCGCAATGGTTGTTAAAGTAATTGTACTTGTATTAGGAGCTGGTGGGATTGCCAATCTTTGGGAAGCGGTAATTGCCGATGTGGGCGTAGCCTTGCTTGCCATTTTAAACGCAGTAAGAATACAACGAATGAAGTTGTAAATAAATATGGGATGACGATGTGAAAGCATTCAATAATTTATAAAGATACTTCAGCCGCGTTCAGCAATTGATAATGATGTGGCACGTAACCAGAGGGCCATCCTTAACTTTGTTAATTAATTGAAGAATCGCTACTGAATTGACTTTCAAGTTTTTTTACAGAACTTTTCTTGATTTATAAAATTAAGCCGTATGCTTGCAGCATGAAAACAACAACAATACAGATACAATTGCCGCAACCGATCTATCGGAGGTGAATGGGTATGTATTGAGTAAAATAGAACAATATGCCACGATCCTCTTAGATAGCTTTAAGGGGATTTTTTGTTTTATGTGCAATTTTCAGGGTAGTATATCAATTGGTCAGATTACCTGCTTTGGGAGCAGGAGGTTCCCGGTTCGAGTCCGGGTTACCCTACAATGTTTAGCGGAACGTTAGCTCAATTGGTTAGAGCAACAGCCTTATACGCTGTGGGTTATAGGTCGTGGGTCCTATACGTTCTACTATGATGGTTGGTTGCCCGGGTTGGCAATGGGGGACTTCCCTTTTGAGGGTAATGGTCCTGGGTTCGAGTTCCGTACCAACTGTTTATATTTTCCTATGGTGCAACGGTAGCACGTCTGATTTTGGTTCAGAAGATCGTGGTTCGAATCCATGTAGGAAAACTGTTTTAATGAAGGATTGGTATGGTGGACTTGCTGCTTTAAGCGGGTAAGAGAAATTTTGAAATTTAAAGATATTTCTGTATTTCTTTAAATTCGAACTAAAGTTTGCTTACAAAGTACCCCGTAGGGAAACTGCGGATAGCGGGAGGCTGCAGAAGTACCAGCAAGATATCCATCCCTTTTATTACGGAAGTTTGTTTTAAACTAATGGCCTGCTAATTTAGGAGTGTGTAATTTCCAGATCACTGATTTCGAAGCGAAATTTATATAAGATATAATCTGATTCAATCCGGACGACTTTTTTAAAAAGTGGCGTCATTTGTTTTCCGAAATCGTATGACCCCCGAATTTTCACTGTGCAAAGGATCCTGAAATACCAAGTCAAGCGAATCAGTTGTTCCATATTTTATAATCGTCCATCCTTTATCTTTAGTGTATTCAGAAGAAAATTTATCAAACCTGAAACTAAGCATATCTAACAAAGCCGTATTCTCACCGGCTTCGGGTTGAGCGTCTTTATAAGTTATTACAAATCGGTTGCCCAGTGTATCCCCTTTTATTTCAGTAAGTGTTGACTTTTCGTCCCTGATCTCATGAAAGCAATCGGTCAGGTTCTGCCTTTTTACAAATCCCGGTACTGTCATAGTGAAATAGGCGCTTCTAAAATCACAGCCAACCGGGCGTGCCATCTTTTTTTCCCGATTCATGGATGTAGCGCTATTGGCCCTGCCTTTATCATTGCCAGAACAGCTATTCAGCACGTTTGCAATAAGCGCCGCACCTAAAAAAACGATGCTTAAACAACTATTCTTCATAACCACTTGATTAATTTTAATAATTTACACTACGATTAATAACTTATAATATTCCTTAAAAGTTTTATGAAATTTCACTGAAAGGTCTGAAATTGAAATATTTATCCTGATCTATAATAGCAAGCGGGCATTGCTATAAGGTGTACCCTTTTACTATGGTGGCCGGTTGCCCCGGGTTGGTAATGGAGACTTCCCTTTTGAGGTCAAATGGTCTTAAATCAGTGTCTTGTAGCGGCCACTTTACTTTACTTTCCTTTGGTGCAACGGTAGATAATCTGTTTTTGGTTCAGAAGATCGTGGTTCGAATCCATGTAGGAAAACTTTTTTTAATGAAGGATTGGTATGGTGGAATTGCTATTTTAAGCGGGTAAGGGGAAGTGTTTAGATACATATATTGTTGTATTCGGTTTAACGAAGAATGAAGGCTGCAGGCGGTGTATTCCTTAAGAAGGCGGCAGACAACGGTAAACCCTTGGCCACCCCAAAACAATCATTGTAGAGAAGGGTTATAGGTTTAAATATTTCAACTATGAACCTTATTTGGGCAATTTTATTTATAGCAGGCGGTTTTATTTTAAGATTTCAGATCAATAAACGACAGTTTAACCGCCGTAACATGGCCGGCGTGGAAGAATTCAAATCGTACGGGAATGCGTATGCCACTCAAATGATCGAAAAGGTGGGTAGATATGTTGGATTTTTCTTGATCGTTTTCGGAATTATAATGGCCATTTCTTTTTTCTTCCGATCTTCAAACAGTAGTCATGATACCAACCGTAAGAAGGTTGAACATTACAAAGCACAATAATTTAACGGCGAAATATTCACCGCTTTACTGCGCTGGTTAACCAAATTCATAAAGAATTACACCTTAGGCATTAAATTCCTCTCCGGTTCGATTCCGGCGCTGGGTACACAGCGTGGGGTTTGAGTCCCTTCTTCCATACATGTGGTTGGAGTTGCCTCTTGGTCGAGGCTCGTTTTAGCATTTTGGTTAAAGTAATCAATATATGGCAGATAAAAGTTTAAGTGGATAGCTTTTGCGAAATAAACAATAAGCCAGTCGTTAAAATTCAAAATAACCTTAGCTTTATAGCTGAACAACACGCTATGGAACATTTATACTATAAACCATCAGGAAAAATACCGGTAAAAGGCATCTTTATTTCCCTCATTACGGCATTCGTCATCACGGTTGTCCTCAGTGTTATATATATCGCCCTGCAATGGTTTATCCCTTTTATTTACCTTAACTTTTTTATTGCAGCCGGACTGGGATTTGGCATTGGCGGCGGGGTGTTTTTCGCAATTGGGGCGGGGAAGATCAGAAACACGAAGTATGAGTTTGTGCTCGCCGTGCTGTGCGGCCTTTTAGGCTGGTATTGCCAATGGGCATTATTTGTATCCCTGCTATCAGAAGCCGAAGGCAGTATGGGAGGTGGCATGTGGGTGCGTTCGTCTTTTAACCTCACAAGTTCCTGGTATATTTTTACACATCCTGAAATTCTTTTTGGGGCCATGCTAAGCTTAAATGATGTTGGTACTTTTACCCTGAAACACAGCACGGTTTCTGGTACGCTTTTATGGGTGGTTTGGGTAATTGAAGCAGTGATAATTATTGGAGCGCCTATAATGGTTTCCTTTTCAGGAAGGTCGACGCGTCCATTTTCTGAACAGAATGATGAGTGGATGGAAGACCGGGATGTGGAGGGAAAGCTGAAAACGGTAACCGATCCTGATGCTATGATACAGGAGTTAAGTACCGGTAATTTAAAATCCCTGAAAGACTTTTTGCCTGCTGATGATCTATCAACCGATTATGCAACGTTGCGTATCTATGAGTCTCCGGGCGATCCTGCCAGCTATATCAGTGTGACCAATAACAGCCACAAAGCCGATAAAAAAGGGGAGTTAAAAAAAGAAACTAAAACGGTGATCGAATATTTTAAGATTACTGCTGCTTTTTAGCACCTTTGCCCGTTACTTTTTTACTAACCACACACCACTTTTTAACAGGTAAGCAGCCCACGAAAAGTATAAGGTTTGATTCCCTATGATGCCGCTTCAAGTTCTGATAATTTGGCTTTAATTTAATTTCTAATTAGATATGAGAGAAACGTTTTTAGAATATAAAGGTAAAGGGTTTTGGATACGAAGTAAGTTCGTAGAAATTGTGAGTGAACATATATGCCAGGCTTTTGAAAATTTAGGGTTAGCAAAATTTAACGAAAAGCTGCTTGATATATATAGTGATTGTGATTCCAACAGAAATGGTGAAAAGTCATATGGTGTTGTAAATATTCTATTTGATGATTCAGTCATAACTGAAGACGATAAAAAAGCGTTTTTAGATATTTGTAGCAGAGCTAAGCAGCTTATAGCTGCAAAAGGGCAAGAATTGAGTGTACCGACACTAAACGCTTGGGAACTACAAAAGCTTGTTACTTATGAAAGTTATACATGGTCTGTTCCAATAAAAATAGAGAGCTTGAAAAAAACAATCGAACTTTTTGAACAGCTCATCAACGAAACCTATCCATTTTCAAACCATTACATTAATTATATAGGTTTTCCAGCAGCTGAACCCCATGATATTTTGTAATAATAACATCGCTCCCGCAAGGGTCTTCGCTTGTGATAAAGTGGATAGGTAATGAAATTCGAAAATGTGTTGGAAGCGTTTAACCACCAGCGGGACTTTCGGGAGCAAGGGGGTGTTAAGAATGGGGGTTTGTTTGCGGCAGACTAAAGTCTGTGAGCATAGTAGTCCGTAGTCGGAGACTACGGACAGCGGGGTTGACACAAATTATTATATAACAATGTTAGAAGGCTTAAACTTATAAGGAAAGCTTTGTTATCTTATTTATTCTAACTTCTGCACTTATATATTCATTGGGATCTTACGCTGCTGCCCTTTTTATATTAATTTTAACGACTATAATCCATTAGGAATTCAAATTATATAGTTGAAATGAATAATAACTTAATTGACAAATTTGCAGTGGAACATTCTTTGGTAACTACGTCACTTTTTTGGAGCAGCTTTTGGCCCAGCTTTATGGCAAGTTTAATTGCTGGTATTTTAATAACATTTTTAATAACTTATCTTATAAGTAGAATAAAAAAGCCTAAGTTAGAAATAGGTTTGGTGATAGGAACAGGTACACAAAGAACTAATCATTTTGACTTTTATTGTATCAATACAGGAAGTACTGGTTTAATGCCTAATCAAATTCAGTGGCAGATATACTTTGAGACGATTTTTAATATAGAAAATCAGGAAGTTGGTTGGATGCAATCTGTAATAAACGGTAAAAGTTATAACGTTCTAAATGGCGTAAATAGCCAACCGTGTTTTCCAGATTCATCATGCTCAATCCTATCGTTAAGTGTTGTGCGAGACAAAGTATTCCCTTATTCAACAATTACTGAAGTGCCTTTTTATTACTCATTTTCAACAATTGACGGCCAACAGAAAAATAGAGACTTTTGGAAAAAGAATCCAAAAATGTTCTACAACAATGGTTTTATCAATAAACAAATGTTTAAAATTAGTAAAATTAGTATTTAAGATACCGAATATTCTCCTTAGCTCCCGCAAGCATCCCGCTTATAATTGAACCCTTACAGATCATTAAATACTCTTTGTTAACATCGCTTATGCCACAAGCTGGACGCTTGGGCGAGGAAAACCTTTTGCATATGTAGTTATCCCAAAAATTCACTCTCAATTCCGTTCTCGATTGTAGCAACTACTCGATTTATAATTGTATTTGTCACTTTAACATTTCCATTTTGGTCAATTTTTCTTATTTGATTCATATCGACTTTGATAGAAAATGTGTTTGAAAAATGAACATTACCTTTAATAACATGGGTCTTGAATTTGGAGTCATTCATTTCAAAATTTATTATTTCGTTGCCATAAAAGCCTTTCCACATAAACTTCCCCGATTTAATAGCTGGGGAAATTACATCTATTGTGGCCTTTTCTAATTCGAGATCTGGCAAGTCATCTGAGTTCAGTATAAACTTTTGAAAGTTATCTTTTGGAATCTTTCTGGGAGGACCAACGGGTGACTTGTTTTTAAATCTTTGTATTTCAATAAAATCAACTTTTGGATAGCTATTTAATTTTTTGAATAAATTTGATTTTCGCCATGAAATCTTGTAGTTTTTGATAACAAGATTAGTAGAGTCTTTCAGTTTATCATCTGTCAAGTCTTTATCTTCCTTAAGAGAATCAAGGTTTAATTTTTCTAGTTGTTGCCGCTTAATTTCATTATCTAACTTTAAATTTTCGATTTGTAATCTGTTGAGTTCCTTGTTTTCTACAGGAAATCTTGTTATTACGATTGTTGCAATACTTATTATTAAGGTTATTTGATTAGCATTTTTTCCTAAAAATCTCCAAGTTTCCTTAAATCCTCCTTCTTCTGTTGGTTCGGTCTCTAGATGAATAGAAAGTTCTAACGTTTCCGCAATTTCTTTAAAAAGATATAACAACTCTTTTTCACATTCATTTCTTAAAATAGAGTCAATAGTATGGCTTTCATCTTTGAAAAAATAGTGAAGTTGTAAACCGTCCGAATTCTCTACCATTTTATTTTCTAAATTGAGTATAACCCATAACATCTAAATAATACCTAAGCTTTGTTGTTACTCATTGAGTATTAATAAACTAACGCAAGATAAAAAAATATTCTAAACGCTGTTGTTTTCCTTTCTACCACAAGCGTCTCACTTGTGGTAGAAAGTTTTGCATCTCTCTATGAAATCAAACTTAAACGAGTAAATGTATCAATCCTCCGGCCTTTCCCTCGCATCTGCCATCCTTACAATCCTCGGTTCAAACTTAGCCAATACGTCTACCAAATTCTCCTGTGCGGCCATTACGGCGTGGATGTCTTTGTAGGCCATGGGGGCTTCGTCCATATCGCTGCCCATGAGGGTAATGCGCTTGTTTACGAGGTTGGCGGCTATCAGGGCTTTGTCCAGCGTTTTAAAGGCGGCACTACGGCTCATTAACCGGCCGGCACCGTGGCTGGCGGAGTTAATGCTTTCCACGTTCCCTTTACCGCGCACCACAAAACCGGGCGTGCTCATGCTGCCGGGAATAATACCCAGCACACCTTCGCCCGCCGGGGTAGCGCCTTTACGGTGTACCATTACCTCGGTACCATCGGCCAGTTGTTCTTTCCAGGCAAAATTGTGGTGGTTTTCTATCATCGTAATGGGTTGAACACCTAAGGCACGGGCAATTTTGTTATGAATTTCGTGGTGATTGGCACCGGCATATTCGCCGGCCAGGTTCATGGCAATCCAGTATTCCTGTCCCTCGTCCTTATCCAGGTCTAACCAGGCCAAATGCTTGGCTTCGGCCGGGAGCTTGGTTTTGGTCATAGCAATTTTGCTGTAATAATCGGCCACGCTGCCACCAAAGCCACGCGAACCGGAATGCGAAAGCAGGGCCAGGTATTTACCAGCCGGTATATCGGCCAACGCACAATCGGCAATAGTGAGTTCGCCCCATTCTACAAAGTGGTTACCAGTACCGCTGGTACCTAATTGCGCATAGGCCTTGTCTTTCAACGAGCGGATCAGCTTGGTTTCGTTCCAGGTTTTGCTATCGAACAAGGAACTGTCAAAGTATGATTTAGTAGTGCAACCTATCCCGAAATAGGTGTTATCCACCAAAATATTTTTTAGCTTATCGGTTTCGGTATCTACCGCTTCGGCCGGGAGATCAAAAATGCTCAGGCACATCCGGCAGGCAATATCCACGCCCACCGCAAAGGGGATAATGGTATTAGCCGTGGTAGCCAGTACGCCGCCAATAGGCAGGCCGTAACCCTGGTGGGCATCGGGCATTAAAGCGCCGGCCACGGCAATGGGCAGTTGTATGGCGGTACGCATTTGGCTTAGCGCGCCCACTTCAATATGCTCCAATCCCCACACCGGGAAATCGGCTATTTCTTCTTTCAGCTTAAAGTTGCTGCGTTCCTGCTTTACAAACTTGCCTTGTTTGCGCAGGGCAATTACCTCTTCGGCCAGGTTTTTAAACTTGCCGCCTTTTTGCATGGCATAAGGCATGGGGTCGTTTATTAAAGCTTCCAGGTTAGCCAAGATCTGGGTTTTATCCATCACCCCATGTTTCAGCAAACCATTAGCCACGCGACTGAAATTTACCAAAACATCCACCTCGTTAATGCCTAATGCTTTTAACTCGTTGTTGCCTATTTTTAACCCCCCAGCCCCCTGAAGGGGGAGTTCGTTTTTGATATTTTGCTTTCTCATCATAGCTGAGTTTGTAATTTAACATTTAATTTCTTTGCGGGCCAAAATCCCTCTCTCCAGGTTGAGAGCGGGAGCGTTTGTGAACGCGTTCAGCCTTTCGACCCTACAAAGAGAAACATCAAGTGCGCAGCGTATTTGCGCAGTAAAAAATATTTTAATAAATTCATCAAAAAATAGCTGAACCGGAATTTTAAGAATTAATTGAATTTGCAAAATTGAATTGCATAGAATTCTGGTAATCCTAAAAATTCTTCAAATTCCGGTTCAGACGAATTCGAAATCACAGATCACATGCCCGTTAACCGCAATGCCCTTATCCGTTACCGCACTATTGATAGCTGCCTGCAAAACAGGCGCAGGCAATGGTCGCTCGATGATTTGATTGAGGCCTGCTCGGAGGCCATATACGAGTACCAGGGCATTACCACGGGTGTAAGTCGCCGCACTGTACAGGCCGATATGGAAATGATGCGGAGTAATAAGCTGGGCTACGAGGCGCCCATTATAGTGGTGGATAAAAAGTATTACACCTATGCCGATAAAAATTACAGCATTACCAATAGTCCGCTAAACGGGCAGGATCTGCAGGTGCTCGCCGAGGTATCGGACCTGTTGAAGCAGTTTAAAGGCTTTGGCCATTTTACCGATGTAAACGAAATGGTGAGCAAGCTGGAAGATAAGATCTACACCCAAAAAACGCATAGCGCCCCGGTTATTGATTTTGAAAAGAACGATAACCTGAAAGGTTTGGAATGGATAGAAGTGATCCGCAAGGCCATTGTGGCTAAGCGAACCTTGTGTGTTACTTATCAATCGTTCAAGGCACGTGAGGCCAGTACTTTTTGTATCAGCGGCTATTTGATGAAAGAATACCGCAATCGCTGGTTTGTGCTGGCGCAATCGCACCAGCGGCATGCGCCATTGCTTACCCTGGCTTTAGATCGTATACAAACCATAGAAGAACATGCTGACGATTATCGTGAGAACACCCAATTGGACCTCACCACTTACTACAACGATGTACTCGGCGTAACCAAAAGCCCCAACCAGCGCGATTGCCTGGTGGTTTTCTGGATTGATAAAGACAACGCGCCCTACGTAATTACCAAACCCCTGCACCATACCCAACAACTGCTGAGCGAGGATGAAACCGGAAAGATCTTCAGCATTAAAGTGATCCTCAACTTTGAACTGGAACGCGAGTTGCTGGGCTTTGGCGCCAAAATGCGGGTGCTGAGTCCGCGCATACTGGTAAAGCAAATTAAGGAACAGTTTTTGAAAGCTTTGGAGGGATATAAGGCAGAGCGTGAAGAAAAGGCGGAGGAAACGGTGAAAAGGGATCAATAAGGGGAACCTGGTAAGCCAAACAACACAAAGCAGACAATAATTTACTTTAAGCCAGCTTGTTAATCAGTCGCGTTGCCAGGTCTTCAATGTCTGATTTGCGGGCAAGTTGTGGTAGCCAATGTGGTGGAATGCTTTGATAGCCATAAAGCAACCCTGCCAAACCACCGGTTACTGCGCCTGTTGTGTCGGTATCGCTGCCAAGGTTAACGGCTTTTAAAACCGCATCTTTATAATTATCTGTATTTAATAAACAGCAAATGCTTGCTTCAAGCGTATGAAGCACGTAGCCGCTACTTTGAATATTTGCTTCAGGTAATAAATCAATACGATCTGTTAACAAACGATAAAAGATATTTTTCTCAGATGGATTCATTTGGATAGAATCTAAAAACGCGGGTATGAATGCTTGTAACTCGGCATAAATCTCAAACTTATCTTTCCCGGCAATTATGCCCAACGCAAATTCAAGATAATAAAAGCAGGAAATTACTGAGCGAACATGACCATGTGTTATTCCTGAAACTTGTTTAATGATCTCGTATCGTTCCAAAACCGGCTTGTTCCTGATATAGAGCAAAAGCGGCAAGATTCGCATTAATGACCCATTGCCATTACTTTGTTCATCAAAATCGCCGGCAATATCTGGCCTTACACCCTTTACCAGCCGGTCAATTGCACGCTGGGTAGTAATTCCAATGTCGAAAACCACGCCAGTTGCCGTCCAATAATTTCGATATCGCCAATCTATGAAGTTTTGGGCTACCCGGTTCAGGTCAAAATCAACTGTCAACGCTTCCGCTAAACAAAACATCAATGAGCTATCGTCAGAGAAAGTTCCGGCAGGCATATTATGCGTACCAAAACCTATCAAATCTTTTACCGGATTGTTCCTGATTTCTTCACGGCTTTTAAACTCTACCGGCACACCTAAAGCATCACCTACGCTTACTCCAAACAAAATGTCTAAGCAGGTCTTATGATTAATATTCTTCATCAATAATGATTTTTACTTCAAATAGCTTCACAAATTAGCTTAGCTAAACTTTTTACTACCACAAAGTCATCATCAATAAATTGCGTATTTACATGCGAATCGGTGCAGATCAGTTTTTTTATTAACCGGGAGTCTTTCAGCTTTTTGATGCCGTCGTTTACAAACAGCCCATGGGTAGTAATCACGTAAATATCACCCGCACCTGCTTCCTTATAAGTTTTAGCTGCATTGATGATGCTCCCACCCGAACGGATCATATCATCGTAGATGATTACGGTTTTACCCGCAACGTCGGCGTTGATGGCGCTTACCTCGGTATGGTCGCCTTTTAAACGGCGCTTAAGGATGAAGGCGGCATTAACGCCCAAATCGTTAGCTAAGGATTCTACCCACTTGGCGCGGCCTGCATCGGTACTGGCCATTACAAAGTTATCTCCACCGTATTGCCTGGCCGCTTCTATCACAATATTCTTGCAGTACACATGCACCGGGTACAGGTCATGCTCAAAATAATACTGAATACCCTCGGAGTGCAAATCGAAAAGCAGCACTTTGTTGCCACGGTTAGATTTAGGAATGGAGGATAAAAGACGCGCCCTTGTTTTTGCGGTCACAATTTCGCCGCTTAACACCGCGCGCTCCATAGTAGAGTAACCAAAGTAAGGAATAACCAGCGTTAACGAGTTAGCACCGTAACTCACCAGCGAAGATGCCAGATCGTACAGTTCAAGGGTGGCTTCATCGGTTACTGTCCCTCCTATTAATATCACATCCCGGTTCTCAATGCCCGAGATGATACGCTGATAACGCTCGCCATCGGTAAAATGGCTAACCTCTAATTCGCCTTTTTCAAAGTCGGCACATGCGATTAATTTTTGTGCCAGGTATTCGTAGTCTTTTATGGCAAACAGTATTCTTTTCATAGGATTGTTAATTGGCATTTTTTCTTACTTGCTCAAATGCAATAGCGTTTACAAGCATACCGTTTTCAAAAACGGCATGTAACTCGTCGGGCAAGTTTGGATAATCGTGCTCGTTCACGGTTTTAAATATGCCATTTATTTTCACGAGTTTTAAACGTCCGCCTTTACTCTTTTTAAAGCTTGGGGTAATGTTGCCATGCTCGTCCATTTCGGTCGGATTTTTCTCTACGGCAACCTCCTGTCCATTTATGATTGCGCTGCTACATTTTAGGGCAAACTTTTGGGTGTCACGATCAACTTTTTGCAACAAAGCGCCACCCATACCTAATACCAGGTTTTCAGCGCTGATACCGTTCAACTTTAAGGCTTCGTAAATATTGATGATAGCCTCGTAGTTTACACCATCGCCCTGTATCACCCTTACCTGCGGTGGCAGTACTTTATAGCCCTTAGCATTGGTAGTAAAACCAAACTTGTTAAATAGTATTTCAAAGATGGCCAGCAGCGTCATGATCGGGTCGCCGCTATCGGGGCGTATTACCAGCGTGCCTTCCCGGTTTAGTATCTCATCATGAAGTTCGGTGCCCCAATATTCTTCGCAGGCTTTAAAAATATTATAACTATCAGATACGCAGGCAATGGTTCCGGTTGGAAAGCTTTTGAGAACATGCCTAAAAATTTCGAGCTCACCTTCACGGCCCAGCAGCGTGCAGATACTGTGCTCCGTTGCCGGTATGCTCAAGCCATAAGCCTTTTGCGCATCATAATAATTAATGGCCATTTGGCTGCCAGCTAAATTATCGCTCCCGCTAAAATTGATCAGGTGAGCGGCACCACCAATTTTGGCACTTTCTACACTTCCCACGCCACGAAAACCAAAATCATTCAGCACAAAATCGATACCTGCTTCGGCACCTTCTGTAGCGGTTTCGTTAAAAAACCGTGTAATTACTTTGTGTATTTGATTACTAAGCGTTGCAACGGTGCAAGGGTACCAAACCTGCATTAAAAGGGTTTCTAAAAAGTTGGTGAGCCAGTAGCATTCCGGGTCAGTATTTTCAATAGTCATTAATACATTACTGGTTGGCACAGCAGTGCCCTCGGCAACCGCCTTTATTTTAATTGGCAAATGGCCATTATATGTATCTAAGATGTATTGGAACTTAGTTTTATCGAACACATCATCACGGCCAAACACCTGTTTTAAAAATCCCTCGGCTTCATCTAAATCCTGTTGTGTAAACGCCGGACCTTGCAGGTATTCTTTCAAAAAATATTGCAGCCCAAAAAATATGGTTTCGTTAAACATACCGCCGCGACTTTCCAGGTAACTATAAATTTGTGTAGTGCCCGGATAGTACAATTTATGGTGAGCGTATTTATAAGCGTCGGCCAGTAAAATAAAATTTTCGCGTTTCATGGTATTAGTTTTTAAGGTATTTGGTAATGATCATTTTGAACATCTCTATATGTTCATCGCTGATGGTGGCGTTTTCAATCATCTGTGGCAGGTCGGCTAGCGGGAACCAGGCCAGGTCAATGATATCATCTTGTGCGGCCGGCATACCACTAATGTAATCACAACTAAAAAGCAGCGTTATGATCTTATCTGCTTCATTGCGATAGCGCCAGTCATTTATTTTACACGATGTTTCATAAATCATTTTGCCAATTTCTATCTCACCACATTCTTCTATCAATTCGCGTTTTGCGGCATCTTCGTAACAGGCATCTTCAGGGTCGGCAAAACCACCTATAAAGCGCCACTTGTTATTGGTTGCCTTTTTTCCAAGTAGTATTTCAGTTTTGCCGTTCCGGAAACAAGCTATATCAACCGTAGGATAAACCTTGGTGTATTGATTATAGTAAGCGTACAAAATGCCTGCCCTGAAATCATTAGAGTCAAATACCTTATCGGCGTATTGCTTGCGCAGGTCGGTTGCATTATAATCGCCATGCTCGGGTAGTTCAACAGTTTCAAACCTGCCTGAGTAATAAGGAATAAAGCTGTCTCGGCTACCATACAGGCAAAAGTGCTCATTCGGAAATACGCTTTTCAACAGGCTATCGATACTCTCCGACCATGTTCTATCACTCGGGTGATCGCTTACCGGCAATACAATTACCTCCGGATAATCCCGTTTGATCATCTTCTCCCGGGTATAATAATCATATGGATTTTTACGGCTACCCATTATCGGGCTTACGCCTAATAAGATAATTAGTTTAGCGTGATTTTCTTTAACCTGGCTAACCAGCTGTTTGTGTCCCTCGTGAAGATAAGGAGTTTGGAAGCGGGCTATAATGACGGCTGTTTTCATATTTATATTTGCGTTAAATATACGCAAATATAAATATGTGTTTTAAATACACAAATTATATTTTAACTATTTTTGATAATGAATGATTTATATCTCGAAGTTGACACCATCTTTTTGTAGTTGGAAATACTTTTGCTCATTAAATTGAAAAAGATTTCCCGGGCGGCCGGCGCCGTCTAAGGCTTGCTTTTCACTTGTTTCCTCCAGAAAACCGAATTTAACTACTTTCTTTCTAAAGTTTCGGCGATCAATAGGCCGATCAAGCACAGCCATATAGAGTTTTTCTAACTCTGAAAAAGGGAATTTCTCTTCCAGCAATTCGAAACCTACGGGCTGATAAAGCATTTTGTTTTTTAAGCGCTCATGTGCCGCGCTTAATATCTCTTTGTGATCAAATGCCAATTGCGGCAATTTTTTAATATTGAACCAAGCTACATCTGCCGCATCGGTATCGGCCTGTAGCTCAAAGGCATCGGGTTTAACTAAGCCGTAATAGGTAATAGATATTACCCGGTTACGCGGATCGCGGCCGGGCTTTCCGAAACTATACAGTTGCTCTAAATAATTAATATTGACGCCTGTCTCCTCTTTCAACTCGCGCTGAACGGCCTCTTCTAAAGACTCGTTATTTACAACCAAGCCACCGGGCAGCGCCCAGCTATCCTTAAAAGGCTTGAGCTTACGCTTAATCAATAATACAGACAACCCCTCTTTGGAAGTATATCCAAAAACCACAGCATCAACAGCTACCTTGATATTTTGAATGGCCGGCATATTGCAAAGTTATCAATCTGCTCAACGCAGGCAAGTAGAAGTTGAGTACATATTGTACACAGGTTATATGCGTAACCCAGCGTTACTTAAATTTAGGAAATGTGATACAGCTTATCCGTAAATCGACCAGTTTGTTTCAAAGTCATTTAGTAGAGCAATGTTATACTAAAATTTCGTTTGTTACATTGCTTCACTAATAAACTTCATATTTTACAAAAAAAGCCGGTTTGTTATCAAACCAGCTTTTCCGTTTTTCAAGTTCCATTTACATAGCTACAACGGGCTGCCCTTTGGCCAACCTGCTTTGCCTTAATAAGGCTTCGAGGTAATAGTAGTCAGCATAGCTAATCGGCACATCAATTTCGCTGTTGGCGGGCTTGTGGCCTGTGCTATGCAGCAAAATAAAGCCCTTGCTTTCACCGGGTTGTGGCTGGTAATGCTTGGTTAAGCTGCTTAAAATTTGGTCGGCTGTTTTGCGATACTGTTTGCCGTTGGTGCTGTAAGTACTTAACTCGTACAATGCCGAAGCCATTAAGGCTGCTGCCGATGCATCGCGCGGCGCGTTAGGAATATCGGGCGCGTTAAAATCCCAGTAAGGCACTTTGTCTTTGGGTAAGTTGGGGTTACTGAAAATAAATTTGGCAATAGCCTCTGCCTGTTCTAAATAAACAGGATTTTTAGTTTCGCGGTAGCACATGGTGTAACCATATAAGCCCCAACCCTGCCCTCTTGCCCAGGCAGATTCATCGGCGTAGCCCTGGTGTGTTTGCTTATGTAATACGGCGCCTGTTTCAGGATCATAATCTATAACGTGATATGAGCTATAATCAGCCCTGAAATGGTTTTTTAAAGTGGTATTAGCATGACTCACCGCAATTTTGTAAAATGTTGAATCTCCAGATAATTTAGATGCCTCGAATAGTAATTCGAGATTCATCATATTATCAATAATCACGGGGTACTTCCATTCCTTACGGTTATCCCAAGATTTAATAACACCGGTTTTTGGGCTGAAACGGTTCGACAGCGTTTTAGCAGCGGTAATAATGACCTCCTTGTATTTAGGATCTTTCGTTAAGCGGTAGCCGTTACCAAACGAACAATAGATCTTAAAACCTAAATCGTGGGTGCCTTTATCATATTGCTCCTGCTCAATGTACGCCGTGTATTCTTTGGCTGCGGTTAACCATTTGTTATTGTGCGTGTATTCGTACAAATACCACAACTCCCCGGGAAAAAAGCCGCTCACCCAGTCTTTAGATGGAATGAGCACCAAATTACCTTTAGTATCCAGCGTACGCGGTACCACAGAGTTTGGTTTGATTGCGGTAGCCTTAGCCTCGGGGATAGCTTTGAGCATTACATCGGTTTGCTTCTCGGCAAAGGGAATGGCTTTTTTGGCCTCTTGCGCAAAGGCACCTGTGCTTAACAGGCATAGCGCTATGGGAATAAATTTGTTCATCGTTAATTATTAAGCCAGATAAGTGGGTGACGCACCGGCAGGTTTCTTATAATTTCTTCGTTAGTGGGTTCGTGCTCCATAGCTTTCCAGGTGTTGAGCCATTCGGAGTTTTGATAAGCAGCTGCACCAAATACCAAGGCTGGCTGAGCTACCGGCCAGCTATCCCAGTGCATTACATCGGGCTGAAGAGGCCATTTGTTTTTATCTTTCAAATAGGGGTACAAATACGCAATCCCCTTTTTAATGGAACGACCGTCAGGCGTTTCGTAAATCCAAAGGTTATCATTTTTGGTGCTTAACAACTGGCAAATAGTAGCCATGGCGTCCAGGTTAAAAATAGAATACCCGTAGGGCTTGGTACGTTTCAATTCTAACGGAAAGCTACCATCGGCAGCCATTTGTGTGCGCAATAAAACTTCTTTGTAGCGGTTGCGGCAAAAGTTAGCTACTTCATTGTTCCCCGTGAATAACGCAAAACAGGCCGCCTGCATTACCCAACAAGTGCCGTGGTTGTTTTTGGCATTCATTTCATCTTTACCATACTGGTGTGTGGTGAGCCATCCAAGGTATTGGTTGAACCAGTTTTTAATATCCATTAAATCTGCATCGCCAATTACACCCGAAGCTTGCATAGCCTCAACCCCCTTTACCACTTCCATCAATTGAATGGTATCTATAATACCTATGCCCCTGCCTGTAGCTACGCCCTTAATAGCCTGGGCATATTGCAGATTAGGGTTTATGAGCGTTTCGGGATTGACAAACCAGGTTTTCAAGTGAATCAAGGCCTGCCGAACATACCGTTTTTCATGCGTAAGCCGATAGGCAGATGCCAGCGCACCCACAATACGGCTCAGCCTGATCATGGCCAGCCTATGGGCGGTAAAGTTCTGTGGATTGGTTAGTCCATCTTTCTGAATATACGGACCGGCCAGGTTCTTTTCATCAGGCCACCAGTAGTCGCCCTCCGAATAGAAATCGTGCTTACCACCTGCACTGCGCGGGCAGCGTTCGGCAGTAACCGTGATGGGCTTTTGTTTTAATGCCCAAGCCGCCTCTTTTAAAATAGATTGGCGCAGGGTGGCAGCCACCTGTTGTTTAAAATCATTGTTGCCCAAAGAGCGCAAGCTTAAGGCTAAACAGCCTACGAGTAACAATCCTAAAATTCCGGTTCTTTTCATCAACCTCGGGTTTAAAATTTGGCTTTTCTTACCTGGTTAAGTACCAGTTGCCAATCATAATAATTGTTACCGTTTACCTGTTGAATGATCTTCATCATCCCGGGATCGAAGTATGCCGCCAGCGACAATACCACAATGCCATTTTTAGGGTTGAACGGATGACCGGCTACATAACCTTTTTCACCATTGGCGGCTCGGTCGCGGTCGAATTTTACCCGGCTGTTGGCAAACTCGCCATGTGTTTTTTCGCCGGTAACAAAGGGCACTAAAAACTGCACCGACTTTTGTACCGATGATTTAACAGGCGATTCGAAGCTGTAATAGTTTTTGCCGGTCGCCCGGTTCACCACGATCATGGATTTCAGCAACGGTTCCAGCGTGTAAATATGGTAATGCAAGGCATCACGTTCTGCAAAATCATAACTCGAACCATCAGCATAAAGGTTTTGCCCTAATTGCTGCTCTATCAACTGGTTTACCTGGTCATAATATTTTTTAGCCTGAATGGTATATACTATCTGCGTAATTACCTTAATACGGTGCGAGTTCCAGTTGTTTTTTGAGGTTGATTTATTGGGTGCTGCCGATGCACTGTTGATCTCGGCCAGGGCAATAGTTTCCAGCCAGTTGTCGATTTCTGTTTTTTGCGCAGGGCTCACTTCACTCCTGATGAGGTCGTATCCGGTAAAAAAGTCTTCCAGTTTGGTCTCATCAATAGGGTCGCCGCTGGCTTTGTTCATTTTAGCCCAGGCGGTAAGAAATTCCTGTGCTTTGTTCAAATAAGCCTTATCGCCATACAAACGGTAGTTTAAGGCCAATGCATAAATCTTAGGGGCATCTTCTACTGCTTTTAAACTGGCGGTTTTGGCAGGGTTTCCCTCTAATAAGCCTTGGGAAGTTACCTTTTCTATAGGATTTGGAGCTTGTGTTAAAGCCTTTTCGGCTTGTGCTGTAATAGGTTCAAATTGCTTTTTCACCTTTGCATCGGTTTGAATAGCCGTCTTTAAAGTCTTGATCTCAGCTGCCGAAAGGCTAACGTATTGCGCCTTTGCACTTACGGTCAGCAAAAACAAGCCTAAAACAATATATATTCTTCTCATTTTAAATTGGTTTAATGGGTGTACGTCAATTCTCAAGCTCAAATCTATCTTCAAGCACAATATGATCTGAAGCATTGCCGATCATCAGTTTAAACTCGCCGGCTTCGGTTCCCCATTTCATCTGCTGATCATAAAAAGACAACATCTCCTTACCGATCACAAATTTGACGGTTTTGCTTTCACCTGGTTTAAGATAAACTTTTTCAAAGCCCTTTAACTCTTTTACAGGGCGGGTTACGCTGGCAAATACATCCTGTAAGTATAGCTGTACTACCTCTTCGCCCGCAAAGCGGCCGGTGTTTTTGAGGTTGCAGGTCACGGTTAAAGAATCGTTTTGCTTGAATTTATGGCTATCGAGCTTTAAATCGGTTAAGGCAAATGTAGTATAACTCAAACCATAGCCAAATGCATAACGCGGACTATTCTGCATATCCAAATAACCCGAGCGGTAAGTGCTGGCCATATCTGTTGGCGATGGCCGACCGGTACTTTTATAATTGTAATAAACGGGTATCTGGCCTTCAGAACGTGGGAAAGACATAGGCAGCTTGCCTCCAGGGTTATAATCGCCAAACAATACATCGGCCATGGCATTACCCGCCTCGCTGCCCAGCCACCAGGTATGTAAAATGGCGTCGACATGGTCAGCGGTCCAATTAAATATCAACGGCCTGCCCGACATGGTGAGCACCACCATGGGCTTGCCTGTTTTTTGTACCACCTTAATTAAGTTTTCCTGCGCTCCGGGCAAATGGATGTTGGCTTTACTTTTTGCCTCGCCGCTCATGTCGTAAGCTTCACCAACGGCCATAATTACTACATCGGCTTTGCGGGCTATGGCCACTGCTTCGGCAAAGTTGCATTTAGCGGTATCGGCCAAATCGCAGCCTTCGGCGTAAAGCAGTTGGGTATTCTTACCCAATTTGTTCTGCAAGCCTTCATATAAGGATACCAGATGGTCATTATCCCATTTAACCGACCAAAAGCCCATCATATCTTTATTAGATTTCGCCAGCGGACCAATTACCGCTATTGTCTTGAGCTTTTTAGATAAGGGTAATAATTGCTTATCGTTCTTCAACAGCACAATACTGCGTTTGGCTACATCGCGTGCTTTCGCGCGGTTCTCGGCCGAGTTCAGTACTTTAAGTTCACGCTCTTCGTTACAAAAACGGTAAGGGTCATCAAACAAACCTAACTCAAACTTTTTGCGAAGTATACGTTTTACAGCATCGTCAATCAACGCTAAATCCACTTTCTTATCATTTACCAGCTTGACAAGATTGGCTATGTAGGCATGGCCTTCCATATCCATGTCGCTACCTGCCTTAATTGCTAATTCAGCGGCCTGGGTATTGTCTTTCGCAAAGCCGTGTGCCACCATCTCGCGGATGGAACCCCAGTCGCTCACCACAAATCCTTTAAACCCCCATTTGTCTTTTAAAATGTCGCGCTGCAGGTAGCTGTTGCCCGTGGCGGGGATGCCATTCAGATCATTAAACGAATTCATGAAAGTAGCAGCACCAGCATCTAAAGCGGCTTTGAAGGGCGGCAGGTAGGTTTCCCACAGCATGCGTTCGCTCATATCAACACTGTTATAATCGCGCCCGCCAATGGCAGCGCCGTAAGCGGCAAAGTGCTTTACGCAGGCCATAACCGCATCTAAATTACCCAAACCATTACCTTGAAAGCCTTTTACCCGTGCCTTGGCAATAAGCGAACCCAAATAGGTATCTTCTCCTGCCCCTTCCATTACACGGCCCCAACGCGGGTCGCGCGAGACGTCTACCATGGGTGCGAACGTCCAGTGCTGGCCCGATGCGGCAGCTTCCGTGGCCGCTACCCGTGCCGATGTTTCTATAGCCTTTAAATCCCAGCTGGCGGCCTCGGCCAGTGGTACCGGGAAGGTTACGCGGTAGCCATGTATCACATCCAACCCGAACAACAAAGGAATTTTTAGGCGCGATTGCATGGCGATTTCCTGCACCATACGGGTGTCTTTAACACCACGCACGTTAAGCATAGAGCCTACTTTACCAGCTTTAATATCTTGATATTTAGTGGTATTGGCAGTGACCGGGCCCGTTGCCAGGCGATCGCCGGTGTATTGGTTAAGCTGGCCCACCTTTTCTTCGAGGGTCATTTTGGCTAACAATTGCGCTACCTTTTCGTCAATACCGACGGTAGTGTTTCGCGGTATTTGCTGGGCATGCAAGCCACAGCTTATACCCAGCAGGCAAATTGTAAAGAGAAACTTTTTTTGCATAGAAGGTGTAGGAGTGAATGTCTTGTTAAATTAGTACCTGCTTGGAAACGCCGTAACGGCAACCACATGTATTTGACCATTGGTGGCTAAAAGGCCGCCGGTTGCCACGTTTGCATTATCGTTAAATACCATGGGCGAAAAATCGGCGTTGGTTACTTTCAGGTTGAATTTACTTTCAGGATCAAAACCTTTTCCTGTATTGTTTACATAGTCGTAAGCAATGGTACGGTTACCGCTAATGTTATAGTTTGGTGTTGGCGATGATACAAAAAAGCCTAACTTAGATTCTTTGCCAGCCACGGTACCCACAGGCAATATGGAGGTAAGGCTTTGATTTGCATTATTTAAAGTGCTAAAACCTAAATCGCCCTGGCCTATTAATGACAAAAAGTAATTTTTGACCGTTTGAGGCGAATATTCATTCCACGACGTTGCCGGGTGGGTTATGGGCGTTATACCATCGGCTGCATACTTTTGGCTGCCATCGGGGTTCTTGTCCAGTATTTGAAACTCGAACCAAAAACCTGCTGTAGGTATGTTGCTGGTTGTGCGCACTACGGTTTGGCCGTTTACAGTTGATGAAGTAGTAGGGAGCACTCTTACAGCGTTGTTGCTCAGGAATATAAACGTGCGTCCTGCCTTTTCATACTCTGCAGGATCAAGGCCGGCATACTCCAAACCTAACTGCATGTATTTAAAGACGGTATCATTAGCCACAACCGGCGTTTTACCCCTATCACGTAAATATTGTAACGCCGATTTGTTAATGTGAGCATCGGTTGGCTGTCCGGGTTTATATTTAAAATCTTTTTGAAATTCAAGGCCGCCAATTTTACATGAACCTAAAAGGGATGCACAAAAAAGACTTGCTAAGATTATATTTAACTTTTTCATCTTCATATCTATTTTTATTGACCTCCGTAAGGTGCGTTTTGTACTAATAAGTTATTTGAATAAAGCACAGTGGTGCTTAATGGCCAGTAGTAACGGCGTTTATCGGTTCCCCAGCCTACCTGGGCATTACCAGCCTGTAGCTGGCGGGCTTTCAATATTGGGTCCATCACTTCTATCACACGATCGGTACGTACCAGGTCAAACCAGCGCACACCTTCACCAATTAACTCAAACTGGCGTTCCTGTAAAATAGCCATTTCTAAAGTTGACTGATCAGGAAACTGCGTTTCGAGCACTATTGGCACACCGGCTCGTGCTTTAATCAAGTTCAGATATTTTACTGCGTTGGTTTTATCACCGGTTTTGTTTAGTGCTTCGGCGTATAACAAATACATCGCACTTAAACGGTACATGGTTACAAACACGTTAGTTTGATCGGTTGCTACCAAATTGCTGGTGTAAACGTTGGTTACAAAATTATACCCGGCAGTAGCGGTTGGTGCGGTGTAGGTACCTGCATACAATTTCCAAAAACCACGGTCGCGAATGGGCTGATTAGTGGCTGAAGTAATATTGTAGGTTTGCTTGACGCGCAGATCGGTAGTAGCTACGGTAGCACCGTAAGTAGCGGTCGATACTTTAGGCCAGTTGGTCCACAATGGATCGGCCATACGGATAAGCGGCTCGTTAGTGGTACGCGATACGCCCGACATACAGGCGCAACCATTAGCCAACACATCCCAATGGATAGTAAATATGGTTTCAACGCTGGTAGCAGGTGATAAAAATTGTGTGTTCCAGGTGGTACCGGGCTGCAGATCGGCAGCTACACCACCTGAGCCGGTAGCCGTTACGCCTGCCGAATTGTAAACCTTTCCGGTTGGCCCCTTGGCAGCAAATAAGCGCTTAAACCAAATAATGGCATTGGGATAATCTTTTTCCCACATGTATACATCGGCCATGATCGAAGCAATTGCACCTTCGCCTAAGTAAAAAATAACCGGGTTGGCGTTCTTTGCAGTCAAATCATAAGCCTTTTGCAGATCTGTTTTGCATTGCTGCAGAACTTTAGCCTGCGGGTCGCGGGCTTGTGATGCCTGCTGCGCAATATCGGTATAAGGCTCGGTGCGAATAGGTGCATCTCCCCAAATACGTGCAATCCAAAAGTAACAAAGGGCGCGCATAGCATAAGCCTGTGCAGTGTAGCTCGACTCCAGTGCCGGCGTAAGCTCGCCTGCTGTGCCCGGTGGTACATAAGTTTTAATTTCGGGCAAACGCTTTATGATCAGGTTAGCACGGCCTATACAGCTATACAATATGGTCCAATCGGCAAAGCTGTTGTTGGCGGTTAATCCGTTAAAATCAATTTCGTTTTGATTATTGGTAGCATAAGCCAGGCGGCGTTCCCAGTTATCGGAGCGGGCTTCGCCCCACCAGGTCATGGTGTTTTGATGCTGGCCTGTCGGCGTGGTTTTGATCATGGCCGATTGAAACTCTCCGTACATACCAGCTATGGCGGCATCTGCATCCAACTTGCTTCTGAAAAACTCGTTCAGCTTACCTTCAGATAAAGGTTCTTCGTTCACCATCTTGTTGCAACTGCCAAACAAAATAAGTGCGCTTAAAACGGTTATATATAATACTTTTTTCATTGTTGTTCTTTTTAAAATCCAACGTTAATACCAAATCCCAATTCTCTTCTTTTCGGATACCGGCCCGTATCATCGCCCGGTGTAAGGCCCGATGATGGTGTAAACTCCGGATCGAAACCACTGTAATTAGTGTAGGTTAACAGGTTAACTCCGTATACATACAGCGATATATTCTTGGTGTGTATCCTGCTGGCAATCTTAGGGTCAAACCGGTAAGTGAACCTGGCGTTAGAAAGCCTTACAAAGCTACCATTCTCTAAAAAGTAGCTGTTACCGCCTATGCGCTGGCTACCGCGGGTATCTTTATCGGGGTAGTACGGGAAGGTGGCAATATCGCCCTGTTTGGTCCAGGCGCCGTATATAGCCTCTGGTAAAGATGGGCCACCATTATTAGCGAAATTGGTTAAGTTTTGCTTGAACTGGTTATACACCTGCCCGCCCAGCGTAGCATTGATAATGAACGACAGGGAGAAATTTTTGTAAGTAAAGTTGTTTACAAAACCCAGGTAAATGTCGGGCTGTGCATTGCCCAATATCTGGCGGTCGTTATCGTCAATAACACCATCATTGTTCACATCCTCCCACTCGGTATCGCCACCTAAAAGGGTTGCACCACCGCTTGTTCTTTTGCGTACAACTTGCCCGCCATAAGGCTGACCGTTTAACTGGTAACTGCTGGCTACTGTAGCACCGGCAGTACCACCACGGTTAGTGGTGGTTGCAGTGATGCCAATAGGCGTTAACTTTTGTCCGTCGGGCGTGTAGGCGTTAGAGGCATCATACTGGTAAACCCCTAAGTTTTTCCAGCCGTAAAAGCTACCTATGCGTGTGCCTTCCTGAATTAAGTAACGGGCGTTACCACCGCTTACACCACCGCTGCCCGTAGCAATAAAGTTTTCGCCGTTGTTAAGCTTAAGAATTTTACCACGCTCAATAGAAGCATTGGCATTAATTACCCAGGTAAAGTTCTTATTGCGGATGGCATTGCCTGTTAAAACAAACTCTAAACCTTTATTTTGTATGGTGCCTACGTTAACACGTTGTACAGTGTAACCGGTTTCTTTAGGTACTTGTCTATTATACAACAGGTCGTCTGTGGTTCTTACATAGGCATCAACCGTGGCTGTTAAACGGCCTTTTAAGAAGGTAAGATCCATACCCAAATCTTTGGTGGTAGTGGTTTCCCATTTAAGGCCCGAATTGTACAAGTTCGCTGTAGGCGATATACCGGGTATGCCATTATAGCTGTCGCCGCCAATTTCTAACAGGGCTAAAGATTCGAATGCACCAATAGGATCGTTACCGGCTTTACCGTAGCTAAAGCGGAATTTACCATCGTCTAAAACTTTTTTAGTAAAGCCCAAGAAATTCTCATCTGTAAACCTCCATCCTACTGAGGCAGCAGGGAAGCCGCCCGAACGGTTATCAACGCCAAAGCGTGAAGAAGCATCGTTACGGTAAACACCCTGTAAAATATACTTACCTTTATAGCTGTAGTTAAAGCGCCCAAAATAAGAGCCGGTAGAAATAGGCACCTGGCGTACACGTTGCTGTCTTAGGTTAGTAATGTTAGCACCGGTAATGGTATGGATATTCTCCAACACAAAGTTAGTACCCGATAATGTGGTGGTATCGGTACGGGCTCTATCGCGCGATACACCGAGGGTGGCCGATATGCTATGATCTTTTTTAAACGTTCTATTATAGTTTAAATAAGCCTGTGCCTCGTAATAAAAACGCTGAAACATGTTGTTACGGGCGGCGTTGCTTGTACCATCCTGTGCGTTTACAATACGCGGCGAAAAGAAAAAGCCCTGGCTGTTATCGAGTTGAGTATTCAGCGTGGTGGTTAGCTTCAGATCTTTAGTGATGTCGAAGTTTAAACTATTAACAAACTGCGTGCGGTACTCCTCACGGGTGTTTACCTCATACAAAGCGTTGGTGATTGGGTTACGCTTACCGTTAGTATAACTGGTTAGACTGCCATTAGGGTTGTACACCAGGTAATTAGATGGTCTGTCAAAAACCGGCCTTATCTGGTTGGCAAAATTGGAGTAATTACCCGTTTGGCGGTAAAAAGAGATATTGGTAGAGTATTTAACCCCTTTTAAAAACTGGTAATCAACGTTAATGCGCGATTGCACACGCTTAGCGTAAGTATTGATCAGCGTTCCCTGATCGTCGAGATAATTTAAGCTGGCGGCATAGGTCAGGTTTTTTTGCCCGCCTGCTAACGAGAACTTTACATCATGCCTTTGGCTCATGTTGCCCAGCACCAACTTTTGCAGATCGTTATCTGAGTTTTGACCCGGGTTTAACGAGTCGACCACAGTGCTACCATAGCCGGGTGTTAAACCTAATTGTAAACGACGATAATAACGTACATCTTCGGAGTTGGCCGATTGTATAAGGTGCGATATGCGGCCGGTGGTGAAGGTGTATTGCAGATCTATACGGGGCTTGCCTTCGGCGCCACGCTTGGTGGTAATTAAAATAACACCATTTGCCGCACGCGAACCGTAGATAGCCGCCGATGCTGCATCTTTCAATACTTCAACGCTTTGAATATCGTTAGGATTCAATAAAGAGGCGTTTTGGGTGATCACTCCATCAATAACGTATAGTGGATTAGTACCCTGCCCTTCTGAAGAAAAGGTAGACGGGCCTCGCACAGTAATACTACCTTCGGCGCCCGGTTCGCCGTTATCGTTAATAACCAAAACACCTGCTGCCTGCCCTTGTAAGGCATCAAACAAGGTTAAAGGCTGGCGCTCCTGTATTTGTTTATCGGTAACTGTTGAAATAGAACTGGTGATATCGCGCTTCCGCACTGTACCGCCATAACCGGTCGAAATGACTACTTCCTGTAATGATGTGCTCGATTCGGCTAACTTTACGTTGACTACCGCGCGGCCGTTTACAGGTTCTTCCATAGTGGTATAACCTACGTAAGTAAATACCAGTACCGCGTTGGCGGGGTTGGCTACGCTGATGCTGTATTTACCATCAACCGCGGTACCGCCACCACCACTTGTACCCTTTACTTTTACGGTAACACCTACCAACGGTTCGTTGCGGCTATCGGTTACCAAACCTGTTACTTTAACAGGGGTTTGTGCATAAATTTTTGTGGTGAGGGTTAACAATTGTGTCAGCACTAACACCCCTATCAGGTTTAGGCGCTTTGCCCAGGCTGGTTTTGTTATACCCAATAAAAATGCTTTTGTACATCTTTTATTCATATTCTCTTTGTCTTTAGGTCCGATAACTGTTGGTTTCAGTTCATCGGTTTTGGTTTGATTGTTTGTTGCGGAACGTTAATAATGCTTACCGCCTTAACCTGTATTGCTGGTTGAAGTATTCATATTGGTCATAATTTGGTTTTCAATTTATCTGGCAGATGATTATATCTGCACCCGTTTCAGGCTTTGCCTTGTTTTCAATAACAATTATAGTACAGATGCAGCTGAAATGAGCTTATCAGGCTTTAATCATCATAATTGGTGGTGTAAACATAAAGGCTTTTTCTGCAAGCCACAAGAGTAAAATTTACATAAAATACTGAAATACAATACTTTATAATTATTTTGATACGTTATAATAGCAACACGGCAATAGGTATTTACCTGTGTTTTAAGTACAACTTGGATATGTTATTTATTAGCTGATACGGTTTGCTAACAAGTGAAATTTTAAAAAAAAATTTTCACTTGTTGAATTTATAAGGTGATGAGATTGTAGAAAGTATTCCCATTTAGCAGGAATAAAAAGTGAAACGGGCAACTTCATTTTAGCGCATGAAATTTTAAATTATCTCTCTAAAAATTCATATTTCCTCAAAAAAATACATTGTCGAAAAAAGATGCAATATATCGGCCATAAGCTATTGTAATCCTTATAAATACTTTCTACATTTCGTGCACATTCTACCTGCACATCATGAGCCGTACATTCAACCTTACGCCCTATCAAAAAAGACTTATAGCTATTGGCCTTGCCTTAACCGCTATTGTAATTACCCTCATCCTGGTGATGAAGCATCGGAAAAAAGACAAGATAGACCCCGCCTTCAGCAAGTACATTGAGTCATATACCTCGGGGGTTGTCTCCCGGCAAAGCGCTATCCGTATTAAGCTTTCTAACCAGGTGCAAACCAGTCATGCTAAAAATGAGGCACTGCCTGACGGCGTTTTCGACTTTTCGCCATCGGTTAAGGGTAAGGCTTACTGGGTAGATGCGCAAACCATAGAGTTTAAGCCCGAAGCAGACTTACAGCCCAACAAAAGCTATGATGTTGACTTTGAATTAAGCAAGGTTACCAAAACAACCGAAAGCCTGGACGATTTCAAATTCGACTTTAAAACCATCAAGCCCGATTTTACGGTAGACCTTAACGGTCTGCAAACCGCCACCAATACCTCATTAACCCAAATGAAGTTTACCGGCGTAGTGCAAACCGCCGATGGTGAAGACCCCGCCAAAATTGAAAAGGTTATTAGCGTAACCTACCCATCGGCCACGGCCATTACCTGGAAACACAACCCGGCCGCACGTACACACGAGTTTACCATCAATAAAATACAACGTTCCCCTACTGCCGGCACACCGCTGCTGGTTAGGTATGATGGCGCACCGCTTGATATAGAAGGAAAGCAAAGTACCGAGTTTGAGGTACCCAAAGTGGGCGATTTTAAGGTACTGGCCATCCGCGCCGTGCAGGATCAGGATCAGTATGTATTAGTACAGCTCTCTAATCCGGTTATGGTAGGCCAGGAACTCACGGGATTAGTTGGCATCAGCAACATGAGCGAAACCGCTTACACCATAGACGGGAGTACACTGAAACTTTATGGAACCAAACGCCTGGAAGGCGACTATAATGCCTTTGCTAATGAAGGCATTGAAGATATTACCCACAAAAAAACAACGCAGGCCTTTACAGCTAACGTATTCTTCGAGAACCGTTTGCCCTCTGTAACCATACCGGGCAAGGGCGTTATCCTGCCCGATTCGGGACGGTTGCTTATGCCTTTTGAAGCCGTGAACTTAAAGGCGGTAGATGTAAGCATTATCAAAATTTACGAGAACAACATTCCCCAATACTTTCAAAACAATGGTTTTGATGGCAACTACCAGTTGCGCCAGGTAGGTAAACCTGTATTGCAAAAAACCATCAGGCTGGATAATGACAAAAGCATGAAGCTGAACAAAAAGAACCGCTTTATGCTGGACGTGGATCACCTCATGCGTACCGAGCCAGGGGCTATTTACCGGGTGGTGATAGGTTTCAGGCAAGAATATTCTTTATTCAATTGTAAAGCGGGCGCGGTAAGCGCTAAAGCTAATAATGAGGACGGGCCGGACGAGGATTACTATGAAGATAACAGCAATGGTGGTGAAGGTTTAGATGATGATGATGAGTTTTGGTCGAGATATGATAATTATTACCCCGACGGTTATAACTGGGACGAGCGCGATGATGCCTGTACCCAATCTTACTATAACAAAGACCGCTGGGCAACGCGTAATATCTTAGCCTCCAACATTGGCCTTATAGCCAAACGCGGCAGCGATAACAGCATGATGGTAGCCGTTACTAACATCATGGATGCCCAACCCATGAGTGGCGTTACGCTTGAACTGCTGGATTACCAGCGCCAGGTACTCACCACCACCAAAAGCGATGGCGACGGTTTGGCAAAATTTGACCTTAAACACAAACCTTACCTACTGGTAGCCAAACACGGCGATGAGCGAGGATACTTAAAGCTGGATGATGCCAGTTCGTTACCACTCACCCGTTTCAACGTAGGTGGCGAAGAGGTACAAAAAGGACTGAAAGGTTTCATCTATGGCGAGCGTGGCGTATGGCGTCCCGGCGACTCCATCTTTGTATCATTCATCCTGGAAGATAAACTTAAAACCTTACCTGCCGACCACCCTGTAGAGTTTGAGTTCTACAATCCGCAGGGGCAATTATACAGCCGCTTAACCCGCACCAGCGCGGTTGATGGGTTCTACAGTTTCCACACCGCTACTACCACCAGCGCCGCTACCGGCAACTGGACCGCCAAAGTAAAGGTGGGTGGTGCCGTGTTTGAAAAGAACATTAAGGTAGAAACTATTATGCCTAACCGGTTAAAGCTTAACCTGTCTTTCGGTAACCTTACCGAACTGGTTAAGGGCAGCAGCACCAACGGCACGCTGAATGCACGCTGGCTGTTTGGCGGTATTGCGCAAAATCTGAAGGCTAAGGTTGATGCCTTTGTATCGGCACAAACAACTACGTTTAAACATTTAGAGGGCTATAATTTTGATGATCCTACCCTGGCGTTTAATACGCAAACACAAACCGTTTTCGACGGCAGGCTGGATGCCCAGGGCAATGCAGCCATCAACGCCGATATTAATGTAGAAAAGCAGGCGCCGGGCCAACTAAGGGCCAATTTTCTGGTAAAAGTGTTTGAACCGGGAGGCAACTTCAGCATACAGCAAACCTCCATGCCTTACAACGTGTACAACGGCTATGTGGGTATTAAAACACCCGAAGGCAGCGCCATGACCGGTATGCTGGAAACCGATAAAGATAACGTGATAGATATTGTAGACGTTACGCCAAAAGGCTTACTTATGGCCGGCAGCCGTAATGTTGAAGTAGAAGTTTACAAAATACAATGGCGGTGGTGGTGGGACGAAAGCGGCAACGAACTAAGCAACTTTACCCAGGACCAGTATAACAAGCTCATTAACACCCAAACCGTAGGCCTTGTAAACGGCCGTGGTAAGTGGACGCTCAGGGTGGCTAAAAACGATTGGGGCCGTTACCTGGTGCGGGTTAAAGACCTGCAAACCGGGCACTCTACCGGTAAAGTGGTTTATGTAGATTGGCCAAACTGGTCGGAACGCTTGCAGCAGGGCAACGCTACTGAGGCGGCCATGCTGTCGTTCACGTCAGATAAAAAGGATTACAAGGTAGGCGAAGAAGCTACCTTAACTATCCCTACAGGTGCAGGTGGCCGTGCGCTTATTAGTATTGAAAACGGCAGCCATGTTATTAAAACAGCCTGGATAAATACCGAGAAGGGACAAACCCGCTACCGCTTTAAAATAGAACCGGGCATGGCACCCAACGTGTTTGCAACGGTAACGCTATTGCAACGCCACTCGCAAACGCTGAACGACCTGCCCATACGTATGTACGGTGCTATAGGCTTAGGTGTAGAAGACCCGGAAACCATTTTGAAGCCGGTGATCACGATGGCCGATAAGATCAAGCCCGAAACGCAATCGTCTATCACCGTGTCCGAAACCTCGGGTAAGGAAATGACCTATACCATAGCTTTGGTAGATGAAGGTTTGCTGGATCTCACCAACTTTAAAACCCCTAACCCCCATACCGCCTTTTACGCCCGCGAAGGTTTAGGCGTAAAAACCTGGGATTTGTTTGACTATGTAATTGGCGCATTCGGCGGCGGATTAGAACGCATCCTGAGCATTGGTGGCGATGGCAGCGGTGTGGGCAACGGCAAAAACGTATCGGTTAACCGCTTTAAGCCCGTGGTTAAGTTTATGGGCCCCTACCATTTAGGTAAAGGCGAAAAGCAAACCAAACAGTTTAAGCTTCCGCAATACATTGGCTCGGTTAGGGCCATGGTAATAGCCGGCCACGATGGCAGCTATGGCTTTGCCGAAAAACCGGTAGCCGTTAAACAACCTTTAATGATACTGGCTACCCTGCCGCGCGTACTGGGTCCGTCAGAAACGGTACGGCTACCGGTTACGGTGTTTGCCATGGAAAACAACATTAAAACGGTAAGCATAAAAGTACAGTCGAATGCGTTTAGCAACCCCGGCAGCAGTTATCAAAAAACGGTAACGTTTACCAAGCCGGGAGATCAGCTGGTATCGTTCGACCTTAATGTGAAAAACTTTATAGGTGTAGGCAAGGTAAAGATCATTGCACAAAGCGGTAGCGAAACCACAGCCTTTGACGTGGTGCTGAACGTGCGCAACCCTAACCCGCCTATTACCAGCGTTATTCAAAAAGAGTTGAAACCTGGCGAGGTTTGGAACACAGGCTACGCGGCCATTGGCATGGGTGGTACCAATAAAGCTACCTTAGAGGTATCATCCATCCCGGCGCTCAACCTTTCTAAACGGTTAAGCTACCTGGTGCAGTACCCGCATGGCTGCGTAGAGCAAACTACGTCATCGGCATTTCCGCAATTGTTCTTAGGTCAGTTAATAGACCTGAACGCCCGCCAAAAAGCCGAAGCGGAGGTTAATATTAAGGCGGCCATTAGCAGGCTTAACGGCTTTAGGGTACAGGGTGGCGGTTTAAGCTACTGGCCAGATGGCGGACAGCCCGACGAGTGGGGCACCAACTATGCCGGCCACTTTATGCTGGCTGCCCAGGCCAAAGGTTACACCCTGCCTGTGGGCTTCATAGAGGGCTGGAAACAGTACCAAAAGCGGACTGCTCAAAACTGGGCGCCCGATGTACGTGAGTTCTATTATTCGGGCTTAACGCAAGCCTACAGGCTATACCTGCTGGCTTTGGCCAATGCGCCCGAATTAGGTGCCATGAACCGCTTAAAGGAGATGAAATATTTAAGCCCGGAAGCCAAATGGCGTTTAGCCGCGGCTTACAAACTGGCCGGCCAGCCCGAAGTAGCTATGCGCCTGATAGCCGGTTTGCCAACCACGGTTAAACCTTACACGCAAATGGGTTACACCTATGGTTCCGACCTGCGCGATGAGGCTATGATACTGGAAACCCTGACCTTATTAGGCCAACGCCAGAAAGCCAGCCGTATGGTATATTCGGTTGCCGCTAAATTATCGCAAGATAGCTGGTACAGCACACAAACTACCGCCTACTCTTTGCTGGCCATAGCACAGTATTGCGGTCAGAATAAGAGCGGTAACACACTGAAGTTTGATGTGCAGGCAGGAACGGTAAAGAACAGCGTGAACTCCGCGTCGTATTTATGGCAGTTGCCTATTGCCGCCAATGGTGGCAAGGCGGTTGTTAAAAACAACGGCAAAGGTTTGCTCTACATCCGCCTCATACAGCAGGGACAACCGGCACTGGGTCAAATATTACCATCGAACATTAACCCCGATGTGCTGCAAATGCAGGTGAAGTACTATACGCTAAGCGGTAAGCCTATTGACCCAACCAGCTTAAAACAAGGGACCGATTTTGTGGCGCAGGTAATCTTGAAAAACCCTGGACAACGTGGCGATTATGCTAACATGGCGCTCACGCAGATCTTCCCTTCGGGATGGGAAATTTTGAATACCCGGATGATGAATAACGATGAAGTATTTAAATCGTCACCGTCAGACTACCGCGACATTCGCGACGACCGGGTAAATACTTATTTCAGCCTGCCTGCCGATAAGGAAGTAACCTATTATGTGATGCTTAATGCCTCTTACACCGGCCGTTACTTTTTACCGGCCACGTATTGTGAGGCCATGTACGATGCTACGGTTAACGCCTTGCAAAAAGGGCAATGGGTTGAGGTGGTGAAATAAAAGCCTTTTGTCTCGAACGATAGTGAGAGATCCTGTTCGAGATGCAAAGTGTAAAACTATCATTTTGAACAGGATTTCTCGTTAGTACTCGAAATGACAGGTTGATTGATATGTTGCTATTAATAACCGTTATTGCAAGCGACCTGTATTTTCCAACATGTCATTGCGAGCGATAGCGTGGCAATCTCCGGCGCTGGGTGACTAAGCGTAAAGAGATTGCCACGTCGCTATCGCTCCTCGCAATGACATGGTAGTTTAAAGAACTCAACAAAGCCGGCTCCCGCAAAGAGCCGGCTTTGTTTTTAATGCCCTAATGTTAAAGAATGTTAAGGTTCATGGGCTTTTGACCCATAAGTGTGAACTTGCTCGTAATTAGCACTATGGTTACACTTTTACTCCTTAACTCTCATGCTTTACAACAAGCTTAACAACCTCCTGGGCTGGCTTTGCTTTGCCATTGCCGCAACTACCTACATCCTCACACTCGAACCCTCGGTAAGCTTTTGGGACTGCGGCGAATTTATTTCCTGCGCGTTCCGCTTGCAAATTTCGCATCAGCCGGGCTACCCGCTGTTTGCCATGATAGGTAAGGCTTTTTCCCTCCTATCCCTGGGCGATAACACCAAGGTGGCCTACTTTACCAACATGGCATCGGCACTGGCCAGCGCAGCTACGGTGATGTTCTTATTTTGGACTATTACAGCACTGGCTAAGAAAATGCTGGTGAAACGTGGCGAGGCGGTCGATTCATCCACCCAAACCCTTATTATGGGTGCCGGGCTGGTAGGTGCCCTGGCTTTTGCCTATACCGATACCTTTTGGTTTTCGGCCGTAGAAACTATTGTATTTGCGCAGGCCGCTTTATGTGTATCGGTCGTATTTTGGGCCATTTTGAAATGGGAAGCCCGTGCCGATGAGCCAGGTGCCGACCGCTACCTCATTTTGATCGCCTATGTAATGGGACTATCCATAGGTATACACTTGTTAAACCTGTTAACTATTCCTGCACTAACGCTGGTTTATTACTTCCGCCGCAGTAACCGTATTAGTACCAAAGGTACTGTGGTTGCCGTTTTTACGGGCGTCGCCTTACTGGCATTTGTGCAGTTTGGCATTATTCAGTATACCGTTAAAATAGCGGCCTACTTCGACTTGTTTTTTGTGAATACTTTAAAATTTGGTTTTGGCAGCGGCTCGTTCGCTTTCTTGCTTTTACTGGTGAGCGCGCTTATTGGCGGCATTGTCTATAGCGTGCGTAAAAATAAACCTCCGCTAAACCTGATCTTAATTGGCTTAAGTTTTATGTACTTGGGTTACGGCTCCTTTGCCATGATCCCAATCAGGGCGCATGCAGGCACAAACTTAAATAACAGCCACCCCGATAACGCTTTTAAACTGCAAAGCTACCTTAACCGTGAGCAGTACATTGCCCCGCCCCTGGTTTACGGGCCTTATTTCGATTCGCACGCTATAGAGCAAAAAGAAGGCGCTACGATTTATCGTAAAGGCAAAACACAATATGAGGTGGTAGGCAAAAAGCAAAGTCTGGTATATGACCGTAACACTATACTGCCGCGTATCTTTAGCAGCGATGGGCAAGACCCGCAGTTTTACAAGCAATGGCTCCAACTGGGCGAAGGTCAATCGCCAAACTTTGGCGACAACCTGAAATTCATGTTCAGCTGGCAAATTTACCAGATGTATGCACGCTATTTTTTGTGGAACTTCGTAGGCCGCTACAACGACCAGGATGGCCAAACCAGCACCGTTGAGCTCAACGGCAATTGGACATCGGGCTGGTTCGATGGTGGCAAACACCTGCCTAAATTCATTACTGAAAGTAATACCTATACCCCGCTTTACGCGATGCCGCTCATGATTGGCTTGTTTGGCATGTTTTACCACTTTAAACGCAGTAAAAAAGATGCTATGGTGATAGCATTGCTCTACTTCTTTACCGGTATAGCCATTGTACTTTACGTAAACCAGCCAAGCGTACAACCCCGCGAGCGCGATTACAGCTACGTGGCATCGTTTTACACCTTTGCCATTTGGATTGGTTTGGGCGTAATTGGCCTGGCTAAGTTTATGCAGCAGCGGGTTAACGGGCGGTATGCTGCGCTTGCCGCCACTTCGCTTTGCCTCGTGGCAGCCCCCGTGTTAATGGCCGTGCAGGAATGGGGAGCGCACAACCGGTCGACCAAAATGACACCGCATGACATGGCGAGCAATTACCTTAATTCCTGTGCACCTAACGCCATCTTATTCACCTATGGCGATAATGATACTTACTCACTATGGTACGCCCAGGAGGTGGAAAACATACGCCCCGATGTACGCTTGGTGAATCTGAGCCTTTTTGGTACTGACTGGTATATACGCCACATGAAAAAGCCCATGAACCAATCGGCACCGTTGCCCATTACCATGGACGATGACCAGTATAAGGATGGTGTACGCGATTATTTAACGTTCCAGGATGCAAAGATCCCCGACTCGGTAGAACTGAAAGAGATCTTCGAGTTTATGACCTCCGACGACCGCGGCACCAAGCTGGAATATGAAAGCGGCGCAACCGCTAATTATTTGCCTACCAAGAATTTTAAATTAACGGTTGATCCTGCGCAGGTCATTAAAACGGGCACCCTCCCTGCCAGCCGCAGTAACCAAATAGCCAAAACCATGGAATGGAAATATCCATCGGGCTTTGTAACCAAAGAAAATTTAGCCATGATAGATATACTGGTACATAATAACTGGAAACGCCCGGTTTATTTCACCAACTCCGTGCCTAATGAAAGTTCGATAGGCTTAAGTTCTTACCTGTACAACGAAGGCTTTGCTTACCGACTTTTGCCGCTGAAATCTGATACCGCTGCTGCCCCTCAAGCCGAAAAGACCAATACCATGGTAATGTACCATAACATGATGGATAAATTTAAATGGGGCAACATGAAGAAGGCCACTTACCTCGACCAGCAGTCTACCGCGCTGTTCTACCCTTTTATTGCCACTACCTTTATGAACCTAAGTCAGAATTTGGCAGCCGAGGGGCACCCCGATATGGCGCTAAAGGCCCTGCACCGTTACGACCAGGTAATGCCCGACATTTACCCTTATGTAGACGTAGCCGTTCGTAAGTTTTACCTTGCCGATACCGCCCTGCACTTGCAGGATTTTAAACTGGCTAATAAGATGATGACCAGCATTGATACCTACGTTAAAGAGCAGTTAGACTTCAATTACCATCGCCTGCAAACCGATGCCGACACGGTAAACATCCGCGATGTTCAGTTAAGCTTATCACTGCTTGATGAAATGAGCAAGCTTGGTAGCCAGAACCAGCAATTAGCGGTTAATAATAGGGTTAAGCAGCATTTAGCAGAGTATCAACAAAAGTTTTCGACGCTCATGAGGCAATAGAAAGTTGAATTTAGATTATGGAAAGGTTGCATGTTGTCATGCAGCCTTTTTTTGGATATAAGTGCATCCATAAAACAGGCATGTGGCATTGCACTTTCATTAAAGTAAATTATTACTTAATTAGCAGATAATATGTTATATAAAGATGGTAAAATAATAGAGAGCCGCCTTGTTGTAACCTCCTAATTTAGAACTCATAAACCAATATTAAACTAAGTTTTATGAGTACTAAAAAACTAATGATGCCACTGGCATTACTAATGGGCATGCTTATGTCTTTAACATCCTTTGGTGCAACCAACAGGCATTTGCCAACCACCACAGGTGTACCGTTCACGTTAAAATATCTTCGTAATCATAACCGACCGGTACAGGCGGGCAAACAGTTTGTAGCTGGCCGCGTAACCATGAATATGGGCAGAACACAAGCAGGCTTGTTTACCGATTGGAACATCACGGTAAGTAACGACAATTATTCGCACACCTGGCGCACATCTGATAGCAGCCAGGGATCTGTTGACAATTACCAGTCTAATTATTATGAATTCCGCAGTTTCTCCACCGATGCCATTCCTCCGGGCATTTATACCGTTACTGTACAAGCTAACAACTGGGGTGCCTACCGGGATGACATCGTTATTGGCGGCGATAATAACACTGGAAGCTCGGTTTGGGATTTTAACGCTTATGATAACCCTTACACCGTATACAATATTGAAGTAACTGCCGATGGCGACGGTATATATATTGGTACCACCACCAACTATTAATAACTGTTCGTTACAAAAAAAGCTAGCTGACCTCATGAGGGTCCGCTAGCTTTTTCTATGCGTTAATTTTAGCAAATAAGAGCCGAATCTGCTACCAACCTATTCCGTAATCTTCACCATGATTGCTCGAACCTCCCCAAAAGCTACCATGCTTCCAGTCGAAATAGATGGCGTTGATGGGGCCGCTGGTGCGATCGGTAAAGCTGAGGGTATAGCCCATTTTTTTGAGGGCATTGCGTACTTCCTCTTTGGTGTTGCTGTTCAACAGAATTTGTCCCGGCTTTGGCTCGCGGTCGGCAGTTTTAGTGCCGCCTAAAGAAAGCCATAATTGGTTAGTATTAAAGTTAGCTGCTTCGGTTGCCTTTTGAACGGTCATGCCAAACTCGGCCACGTTTAAAAAGAACTGTAACAGGTTTTGGTCCTGCGTATCGCCGCCCTGTACCGCTGCCGACAGATAGGGTTTACCATCCTTCAAAAACATGGAGGGCGACAGCGTTACCCGCGGCCTTTTGCCCGGCGCAACCACGTTAAAGGGGTTTAAGGCCGAATCGAGCACAAAGCTTTGCATACGCTGGCTCATGCCAATACCTGTATTACCTGCAATACAAGCCGGCAGCCAGCCACCGCTTGGCGTAACCGATACTACCCAACCTTCCTTATCGGCCGCCTCTATGGAGGTAGTACCGCGCCATAATCTATCTTCGTAAACCTCCTTAGGGGTATTGTTCCCTAAATCATGTGTTGGTGCGAAGTTGCGTATGGTGGTATCCATTTCAAAACCGCGTTGTTTGAGCAGGTTAATGTAAGGGTTCACCTTGCCCTCGAATGGGTAAGGGTTGCCTGGGCCTATCCGCGCATCGTTCTTGTCAAAACCAATGAGGGCAGCACGCTGCTTGGCATAATTTTTACTTAGTAAGCCTTTCATAGGTTCGGCCGGAGTGGCATAAGGGTCGCCGTAGTAAAAATCGCGGTCGGCAAACGCCAGGTTCATGGCTTGGTACAAGGTATGAATGTATTTTGGGCTGTTATAGCCCATGCTTTTCAAATCAAAGTTTTCGAGAATGTTCAAGGCCTGCAGCAAAACCGGGCCCTGTGTCCACTGCTTTAGCTTATATACATCAATACCCTTGTAGTTCACCATTAAAGGCTCCTCTTCAATCGGCTTCCATTGAGCCAGATCTTTCATGGTAATTAAGCCGCCTTGCTCCTGGCAGCCGCGTACAAACTCCTGTGCTATATCGCCTTTATAAAAGCGGTCGTAAGCTGCCATCAGCGCTTCTTTACGGCCTTTACCTTTTTTAAGGGCAGCCTTTTCGGCGGCTACCATTTTGGTCAGGGTATTTAAAAGATCTTTCTGCACAAATATTTCGCCGCCTTCAGGAGCCTCGCGCTGCTGGCCCGCGTGGGTCAGGAACACTTTAGCACTATATGGCCATTGTTTGATCTTGTCTTTATCGCGCTCCATGGCGTTGGCTGCCTGTGCCTCTATGGCGTAACCTGCTGCCATGTGCATAGCCGGCGCCAGCACTTGTTCCAGGCTCATGCTGCCATAGTTGACGAGCATATAGATCAGTCCGCCGGGCGTGCCCGGTGTAGTGGCAGCCAGCGGACCATACTCGGGTGGAAAATTATATCCTTTACCTTTGAAGAACGCCACCGTTGCACCTGTTGGTGCAACACCCATGGCATTAATGGCAATTACCTTTTTTGTTTTAGGATTGTAGATGAGCACCTGCGTTTCGCCGCCCCAACTTAGGGTATCCCACATGGTACAGGTAGCTGCCAGCATAGCACAGGCTGCATCTACCGCATTACCTCCTTGTTGAAATATCATAGAGCCCGCCGTAGCCGCCATGGGCTTACCCGTAATAGCCATCCAATTAGTGCCATAAAGCATTGGCTTTTGAGTAGGCTGTGCCATTAACGATTTGGCAAAAATGATAAGGGCTAATATTGCGGTCAGTCGCTTCATAATATGAATATAAATTAAATACAGGCTTTATGATTGATTTACTTTAGCTATCATACCAAAGCCCGGCTAACTACTAAAATGAACAAAACGATTTACAGGAATTGTTGAGACATTGTTAATTTCAAACGTCAAGATAAGCAAAATCCTAATTTAAATATCATTATGATACATTATGCAACTTCAAATTACAAACGCTGTGTGTATCAAACCCATCATTTGAAATTCACAATATGATAAATATTTAGATTATGATAACAACGGCTCGTTTTTTGCAAAGATTGTATATCGTAATATTAACGCTTTAAAGCACGTATTTCTATCCGATACTTATTTAAATGCATTTATAACTTGTAATAATATTGCTACAAGCTGCATTTTTCAATCTCACAATTTAGGTTTTACGTTACATAACATACTAATACTGCGATTTGACGTTCTATATGTTCTTATTCTTTGCAACAATGATATATGACAATGAATTGCAAAGGAACATTTAGCTGTAATACTTAACATTATTTGTGAACACCCTACTACAATAAAAATAAAATGAGCAAACAAACGGAGAAATTGAAAAAACAGCTTCTCGAAATTTCTGATGTGATCAACGCATTTCAATCTGAAGCCGTGCAGGTGAAAATTATTGACAGGCTGTTAGACACCATGATTGATTGGGATAAGGAAAGTGAAGAACAACAGGGTAAAAGGTCGCGTAGTTACCAGGGCGAAGAAGGAACTAATAACAGGGAATCGGCCAGCCGCAAACCTGGTGCTACCAAAGTGTTGAATCAGTTGTTACAAACCAACTTTTTTGACCATCCGCATTCTATAGCCGACATAGCCACCTATTGTAAAGATCAATACGATTCAGAATTTAAGACATCAGAGCTATCGGGCATATTACTTAAACTAAGCAACGAAAGTAAATTGCGCCGTGAGAGAAGCGAAGAGAACAACCGCTATGAATACGTAAGAGCGTAACCCCCCCAGCCCCCCCAAAGGGGGGGGTATTGGCTTGGTTACAAAACGAAAAAGCCGGATACAAATTGAATATTGTATCCGGCTCTTTTATTATTGCTACTCTCCCTTCAGAGAGCTGGAGGATTATCTCAAATCAAATAAACTTTCTACCCCTAATATTTTACGGCTTAAAAAGCCTTCGGCGTATTTGGCTTGTATGGAGCGGCCAAGTTCGCGATCGCGTGCTTCCACGTTATTTACGAACTCCGGCGAGGAGATGTAAGTTTGAGGCTCGTCTGCCCAGTCGGGATTGTGAAACTGCGAACCGTATGCCATGATACTGGCTTTTTTGGGCTCCCAATATTCTGAGATATCAACTAAGATATCGGGTTTAATGTACACATCCTGTATAAAATGCAATAGTTGTTTTGGGCGCCAGGCTTCCTGCGGTTGCCCGTTATCAAAAGTTTCTATTTTACGCAGTCCGGCCAAAAAGCAAGAGGCTTGTACCAGGTCGCTCGCACGGCCATGGTCGGGGTGGCGATCATAGTAGGCATTGGTAATTACTATTTCGGGGCGGTAGCGGCGTATAACCTCTACTACCTTAAGTTGGTACTCGGGCGTGTTTTGAAAAAAGCCATCAGGTAAACCCAGGTTGTCCCTTACAGCCAGCCCTAATATTTTACCGGCAGCTTCCGCTTCCAGCGCCCTGATCTCAGCCGAGCCGCGGGTGCCCAGTTCGCCACGGGTAAGGTCAACAATGCCCGATTTTTTGCCATCCGCATTATGCTTCAAAATTACCCCAGCGCAGCCCAGTTCGGCATCATCGGGGTGTACGGGTAGTACTAAAATATCAAGCTTGATCATGTGGTAGCGTAGGCTGGGTTTGCGGTCAACAATTCGCCTATCTTCTTCTTTACTTTAGCCGATGTTGGCTTGGTAAAGGGGTAATAGTAATCTATAACGTGGCCGCTACGGTCTACTAAGTACTTATGAAAATTCCACAACGGCACCGATTGTACCTTGCCGTTTTCACGTTTGTTACCCAAAAATCTGAACAGCGGATGCGCATCCTGCCCTTTAACCTTGAGTTTGCTGAACACCGGGTAGTGGGCGCCAAAGTTTATTTTACAAAACTTGCTGATGCCCGAACCATCCAAAGGTTCTTGTCCGCCAAAATCATTCGACGGAAAAGCTAAAATTTCAAAATCCTGCCCTTCAAACTCGTGCCTTAAAGTTTCCAATTCTTTAAGCTGTGGGGTAAAGCCGCATTGCGAGGCTGTGTTAACAATTAATAAAACTTTGTTTTTATAATCGCTCAAGTTCACTTCTTCACCGTTCAATTTTTTAACATTGAACCGGTAAATACTTTGTTCGTCCATTTAATTGTATCTGTTAGAATAATAGCCGGCCTGGCGTAGTATGGCCTCAATATCACGTTCCTGATCCTGATCGTACTCTTCTTTTAAATTGTGGCCAAATATACGCGCTACCGACTGAAACATAAAGGCATGAAAGCTGCCTTTTAACTGTTTTGCCAATTCGTAGCTGGTGGTACCCGTTTCGCGGTCGATTAATTTGATCAAAATTTCGCCCTGGGTTATGGTTAAGTTTTTAACTTGGGTGTTAAATAACTCCTTTACTTGAATTTCACATGCTTTAATGAGTTCTTTTTGTTTGCCTTTATCATTTGTGGTGGCAAGGTCGCGTTGCAGCTGGCGGTATTTATCGCCGGCTATGCGTGCATAAGGTATAACTTTATAAACGTTGTATTTTAAGCGGAGGTATGCTTTGCGGTCGGCTTCGGTTTCAAATATACGGGCGGCAACAATGGGCACTTCTTGTAACACCACCCACGGAACTAATTCCCCGTTAAGTTCGGTAAGGTAAGCGCTTATGGTATCATTTTTGCCTATTTTGGGATGAGGCAACTGCGTTTGCGACCATACGCGGCCCACAACACAGCAAAACAGTAGCATCAAACCAATATATTTCATATATTTACTTAATACAAAAATAGTGCTATTTTTTAGTGAAATAAAAATTACAGGCAATAAATTTATTTGTTGCCCCATTATGATACTCTGATAACAAACGCTTATAAATGAAAGATTTAGTGATTGATCTTGAAGCCGAAAAAGCGGAAATTTTAAAAAGATACCGTGCGTTGCTGCGTGCATCAAAGTCTACCCTGCAAAAAGGCGACAAAACGATGATACGCAAGGCCTTTGACATTGCCCTGGAAAGCCATAAAGACATGCGCCGCAAATCGGGCGAGCCGTACATATACCACCCTATTGCCGTTGCCCAGATAGCTGCCGAAGAAATTGGCCTGGGTACCACCTCTATTGTGTGTGCCCTGCTGCACGATGTGGTTGAAGATACCGACGTTACCCTTGACGATATTGAACGCGAGTTTGGTAAAAAGGTATCGAAGATTATTGATGGCTTAACCAAAATTTCGGGTGTATTTGATACCAACAGCTCGCTGCAAGCCGAAAACTTCAGGAAAATGCTGCTTACCCTGGCCGATGATGTTAGGGTAATCTTGATTAAGCTAGCCGACCGCCTGCATAACATGCGCACCATGGAATTTATGCCGCGCGATAAGCAGCTTAAACTTTCCTCAGAAACTGTATACCTGTATGCACCGCTGGCACACCGCCTGGGGCTTTATGCCATAAAGTCAGAGCTGGAAGACCTTTCTATGAAGTACATGGAGCGTGAAACTTACCAGTTCATCAAGAAAAAGCTGAATGAAAAGAAGGCGGAGCGCGAGAAATTCGTGAACGACTTTATTCAGCCTATTAAGAGTGTACTGGAGAGCCAGGGATTGCAAGCCGACATATTTGGCCGGCCAAAATCTATCCATTCCATCTGGAATAAAATGAAAAAGAAGGCTATCCCTTTTGAGGAAGTGTATGACCTTTTTGCCATCCGCATTATATTAGACAGTGCAACGGATATGGAAAAAGCCGACTGCTGGAAAGCCTACTCCATAGTAACCGACTCGTACCGCCCCAACCCCGACCGCCTGCGCGACTGGGTATCATCGCCGAAGGCTAACGGCTACGAGTCTTTACACACTACGGTTATGGGGCCGCGCGGTCAATGGGTAGAAGTGCAGATACGCACCAAGCGCATGAACGAAATTGCCGAGAAAGGCTTTGCCGCGCATTGGAAATATAAAGAATCATCGAGCGATAGCGGTTTAGACTTATGGATACATAAAGTGCGCGAATTACTACGTAACCCTGATAGCAACGCGCTCGACTTTCTGGATGATTTCAAAATGAACTTGTTTAGTGATGAGATCTTCATTTTTACACCCAAAGGCGCGCTTATACAATTACCATCTACCGCTACAGCACTTGATTTTGCCTTCGAGATACACTCGGATGTAGGCGCCAGCTGTATTGGTGCCAAGGTTAACCACAAATTGGTACCGCTTAACTATAATCTGCAAAACGGCGACCAGGTTGAAATTATCACCTCCAGTAAGCAAACACCTAAAGAGGATTGGTTGAACATTGTGGTGACGGCTAAGGCCAAAGCCAAAATCAAATCATCGTTAAAGGAGGAAAAACGCAAGGTTGCTGAGGATGGTAAGGAGATTTTGGAGCGTAAGCTAAAATCGCTCAAAATCACTTATAACACCGATAACATACATAAGCTAACCCTTTACTTCAAGCTGCCTTCGAGCCAGGAGTTATTCTACAACGTAGCCAAAGGTATTATTGACCTGAAAGATTTGCGGGAGTACCAGTCGGCCGAGAAGGTGGTGGAAAACAAACCGCAGGATAAGATTGAGCAGGAACAGGTTCAAAGCCTCATGCGCAGTGTAAAAGCTAAGGATAGCGATATACTGCTTATTGGCGAAGACATGCAAAAGATAGATTACAAGCTGGCCAGCTGTTGTAATCCTATCCCCGGCGATGATGTGTTTGGTTTTATAACCGTGAGCGAAGGCATCAAAATACACCGTACCAACTGCCCTAACGCAGCTAAGTTGATGGCTAACTATGGTTACCGTATTGTGAAAGCCCGGTGGACTACCCAACACGAACTGGCTTTCCTTACCGGACTGCGCATTACCGGTATTGACGATGTAGGCTTGATTAACAAGATTACCACCGTTATATCAACCGACTTTAACATTAACATCCGTTCTATTACGGTTGATAGTGATAACGGTATTTTTGAAGGAACCATTATGGTTTATGTAAACGGTACCGAACACCTCGAAAACCTCATTAAGCGCCTTAAACAGGTAAAAGGCATAACCGGCGTTACCCGCTTCGATTCGGCCGCTACACCGTTTGAGAAGGCGTCTTAAGAGAGGTTGGTGAGTGGTTGATTAGTTGAATGGTGAGTAGTTGTTTATGCATTGTAAAACCATTCAACTACTTAACCCAATCAACCATTCACTAAAAAATAATTCCTAACTTTGACTCGTAACCTATTTAAATATTATGCCTCTACAGGAAACCATTGATATGGTTAAAAAGATTTTCGAGGCGTATCTCGAAAATAAAAGCTTGCGTAAAACGCCCGAGCGTTTTGCTATTCTTGAAGAAATTTACTCACGCAGTGATCACTTTGATGTGGAATCGTTATACATCCACATGAAAAATAAAAAGTACCGAGTAAGCCGCGCTACGGTTTATAATACATTAGAATTACTGGTATCGTGCGATTTAGTGACCAAGCATCAGTTTGGTAAAAACATGGCCCAGTTCGAAAAATCGTACGGTTACAAGCAGCACGATCACATTATTTGTATTGACTGTGGTAAGGTGGTTGAATTTTGCGACCCGCGCATACAGCAAATACAAAGCATGATGGGCGATTTGTTAAAATTTGAGATCAAGCACCACTCGCTTAACTTATACGGTAACTGCGCTAAGCTAAAAGAGGGTTATTGCGACCGCAGAAACTAATCAGTAATTATTACAAATTGGCATAAGCCGAATATTTTATTGATTAACATCTTTATAATCTTACTTTTGCAGCTTTGTTAAAGTAAGACATAAATTAAACGTAAATATGTCATGCCGAATTTATTTCGGCATCCCACGCATAGAGTAATACTTTGATGCAGGATGCGAAAATAGATTCGGCATGGTGTTTTCTAAAAAAAATTAAATGGCTGTTGATGTTTTATTAGGCCTCCAATGGGGCGACGAAGGCAAAGGAAAAATTGTTGACGTACTAAGTGCAGGTTACGATTTAATTGCCCGCTTTCAGGGCGGCCCTAATGCCGGGCATACCTTAGAGTTTGATGGTAAAAAGTTTGTACTGAACACCATCCCTTCAGGTATATTCTTTGATAACACCATGAACCTTATTGGTAACGGTGTGGTAATTGACCCCATTACCCTGAAAAAGGAACTGGATAAGCTTAAAGATGCCGGCCATGACTTACTGGCCAAAAAGAATTTAATGATCGCTAAAAAAGCGCATTTGATCCTGCCTACCCATCAACTGCTGGACGCTGCCTCTGAAAAGAAAATGGGCGAAGGCAAAATTGGTTCAACCTTAAAAGGTATTGGCCCTACTTATATGGATAAAACCGGGCGTAATGGTTTGCGTATTGGTGATGTTACCCTCCCCGATTTTAAAGAGCGCTACCAAAAGCTGGTTACTAAACACACCTCTATGCTTGAGGCGCTTTACGGCGAAGTGGTTGACTTTAGCGAACGCGAAGCGGCTTTCTTTGAAGCTCTTGAACTCCTGAAACAATTCCCGCTGGTAGATTCGGAACACTTAGTTAACGATTACCTGAAACAAGGTAAAAGAATTTTAGCCGAAGGCGCACAAGGCGCTTTGCTTGATATCGATTTTGGTTCGTACCCATTTGTTACTTCCTCAAACACCACTACCGCTGGTGCCTGCACTGGTTTGGGTATTGCACCAAGCAAAATTGGCGAGGTAATAGGTATATTTAAAGCTTATTGTACCCGCGTTGGCGGTGGCCCCTTCCCTACCGAGTTAGATAATGACCTTGGCGAAGAACTGCGCCAGATAGGCCATGAATTTGGCGCTACTACCGGTCGCCCGCGCCGTACCGGCTGGATCGATCTTCCAGCATTGAAATATGCTATTATGCTTAACGGCGTTACCCAACTGGTAATGACCAAGGCCGATGTATTGAGCGGTTTCGAAAAAATATACGCTTGTACTCACTACAACCACGCAGGCGAAGTAATTGATTACATGCCTTACGATATTTGCACCATTAAACCAGAACCTGTATTGCAGGAGATTGATGGCTGGCATGAAGACATTACGGGCATTACCGAAATTTCTGAAATACCGGCTAAGCTGCAATCTTATATTAACTTTTTAGAAGAGCAGCTGGAAGTACCTGTTAAATACCTTTCGGTTGGTCCGGATCGGAAACAAACTTTAGTACTGCATTAATAGCAGTCAACCTAAAATATGCTAACCGGCAGTAACGATGAGTTGCTGCCGGTTTTGTTTTTAGCAAGATTTATAGATTTATTTCTGCGGTAGACAATTATTTTTTCAAAAACCTGCAAACGAATAAGACGCTTATTTGCCAAATTTAATTTGGAAAGGCCTCCTCTACCAATACAATTAGCTGCCGTTTTAAACCCTTAACCCACTTATAAGGAACTACATTTCTATTGCCATAGATGCTAAACTGCCACTACCCCAAAATTATTTAAAAAATGTTGTAACGTTTTCAAATGAGTGTCGTCTTATGGATATATAACAAAAAAAAACAGATTTAATTCACTGATATTCAAAATATTAATTATATGAAAACTCAACTTATCACCCTTATCACATCAATTGCAATTATTGCTTCAATTACCAATAATGCTTCGGCCACCGTTAAGACCGACGAAAAAAATGCCATCGTTTTAACCGATGCCAGCACCACGAACATTAACAAAATAGAAGTTCGTGGCAACGTTGAACTCTACCTTTCGGATGGTACTGCTAACGAGGTAAAAGTTTACAACAAATACTACAGCGAAAGCGCCCTGGTGCAAAATCAAAATGGCGTGTTGCGCATCTCTTCTTACAAAAGTGAGAAACTGGTTGTATGGATCACCGTGAATGATCTGCGCTCCATCACCGCTTACGATAATGCCGAAATAAAAAGCTTTGGTAAGCTCTCGGCCATTGATATGAATATAAACCTTTATGGCAATTCATCTGCAAAACTTGATGTGAACATGTTTACCGCCAACATAAACGTTAACGACCGCGCCACAGCCGATATTAAAGGCGATGTAACCAACTGTTACTTAACCCACGACCGTTCGGCCAGTGTAAACAGCTCGGCTTTGGTTGCCAGCAAAATGGTAATTAACAATGTGGCACCTGTTGCGCCTAAAGGCCAGGAAATAGCCGGCATCTAAGCAACCCACTTTTAAAAGTTCTACATATATGCTAAAAAGCTGCTCAACTGAGTGGCTTTTTTCATTTTTAGCGTAACTTGAACCCGAAAAACATCGTCATCCCTGAAAGATACAAGATCATGAAAATCCGCAGCAGTTTTATAGCCGTCATCGTTATTATTTTAAGTGCAGCCACCTTATCATCTTGCCATATAGGCTGTATTGAAGGCACCGGGAAAAAGGTGACCGAAAACCGCAAGCTCAGCAACTTCAAAAAAATTGATGTTTCGGGTGAGTTTAAGATCAATTTAAAGCAAGACAGCTCCATGGGTGTAAGCGTAACCGCAGATGACAACCTCATGAAATACATTCGTACCGAAGTTAACGGAGATAAACTGCGCATTTACTCACGTAAAAATATTTGCAGCAACCAGCCAGTAACTGTAAGTGTTGGTGTAAAAAGCCTGGAAGAAATTAAGACCGCCGGGGTAACCACCATTGCCTCGGTTGGCCGCATAAATGCCGGAGATCTTACATTTAAATTTGCAGGTGTTACTAAAGTGGATATGGACCTGAGTGCTGCCGACGTAGAAACATCGGGAAGCGGCTCTACCGAATTAAATTTAAAAGGTCAGGCGGCATCGCATAAAGTAAATATCGCGGGCGTTGGCGAATTACATGCGCTCGATTTTGTTGTAGGCAGCTACGATATAAAAATAAGCGGATCTGGCGATAGCCAGATCAACGTGTTGAAAAGCCTGGTTACCCATATAAGCGGCTACTCATCCATAGAATACCGCGGTAATCCATCTGAGGTCGATACCAACAAATCGGGTGCATCTCAAATTAAAAAGATACAGTAAATAGCATTTAACTGCTAACAGCTTTGCTGCAAAACAAACAGCAGACTACATGGGCGGGCTTGGTGGTAACGGGTTAGGCACCGGGTTTGGCCTTGTATTAGGCACCGGCGAAGGTGTTAATTTAACACCCGGCGAGGTACCAGTAGAATCGTTATTGGCAGCGTTGGTAGGTACGGGATTGTTTTGTGCAATAGGCCCCGCTTTGCGGGTTTTACAACCTGTGGTTAATCCTATACTTAATATGGCTGCAAGGCCCAGGCCCAAAACTAATCTTTTCATGAAAGCGATTTAGTGTTGTAACACCCGAACTTGCTTTTGGTTTAAGCATAAGTAAACTATATCGGGCTTATATTTATTTAAGTCCATTTTATACTGCAATAAGTTGCTCTGGCAGGCACAAAACACAACTATTTTTTGAACCCTTTTACCACTATGCAGCTGATGATTAGGTAGCTGAAATAAAAAATTAATTCTTACCTTTGCGCTCCAAAACCACAAACGCCTTCAGGCCATAAACCGCTGGTTTTGTAATTACTATATCAGGTATAAATTATGAATATATCACAGGAAAAAAAAGATAGCTTAAACGCAGTTATCAAGATCAACATCAACACCGAGGATTATCAGGCCCGTGTAAACAAAGCTATTAATGACCAGGCTAAAAAAGCCACTATACCAGGTTTCCGCAAAGGCATGGTGCCGGCATCGCATATTAAACGCATGTATGGTAAAAGCATTTTGGTTGATGAGATCAACAACCTGTTATCAGATACCCTGAACAATTACCTGAACGAGCAGCAACTGGAAGTTTTAGGTCAGCCCCTGCCAAAGGTGGATAATGCTAAAGAATACAACTGGGATTTTACCGACAACTTTGAATTTAATTATGAAGTTGGCTTAGCCCCTGAATTTACGGTTGACTTCGGACCTGAAGATAAACTGACTAACTACAAAATTAAGGTAGATGACGAAACGTTAGCATCGCGTATTAAAAACCTGCGTCGTAGCTATGGTAAAATGACAAACCCTGACGTATCGGCAGATGATGACGTACTATACGGAGAATTAGCTCAACTATCGGCCGATGGTTCTGTTTTTGAAGGTGGTATTAATAACGTTACCTCTATCCGTTTAGATCAAATTACCAATGAAGCCGTTAAAGCTTCGTTAATTGGTTTGAAAAAAGACGATGTAGTTGAATTTGATATTCAACAGGCATTTGATAACGATGCCGCCAAGGTAGCCGGCTTATTAAAAATTGAGGAAGCAGAAGCTGCTGATTTGAAATCGAAATTCCGCCTGACGGTTAAAAATGTAAACCGTTTAGAAGAATCAGATTTAGATCAGGCGTTCTTTGACAAAATATTTGAACCTGGTACGGTAACTACAGAGGAAGAGTTCCGCACCAAAATTACTGAAGAGCTGGAAAGCATGATGGTTCAAGATGCAGATAATAAACTGCAGGGTGAAATGTATAAGCACGTGCTTGACAAAATTAACTTTGAACTGCCCGACGAATTCTTGAAACGCTGGTTAAAAGCCACCAACGAAAAATTGAGCGATGAGGAATTACAAGGCGGTTACGATGATTTTGCCAAAAACCTGAAATGGACCCTCATTGGTAACAAAATTGTTCGCGATAACGACATCAAGATAGAATACAACGAAGTATTAGATCTGGCTAAAGCACGTATAGATGCACAATTCAGAATGTACAGCCAGCAGCCTATCAGCGAAGAGCAATTAAGCCAGTACGCTGTTCAGTTCTTGCAAGATAAAGAGAATGCCAACCGCATTTTTGAAGAAGCAAAATCTTTAAAAGTGTTTGAGTACCTGAAAACCAAGGTTACGCTCAATGAAAAAGAGATCACTTTTGATGAGTTTAGTAAATTGCCACAAGCGTAATTAACCTCACCTGATTCCTCTCCAAAAGAGAGGACTTAATATATTTTATCCTCTTGTCGCTCCCTCTCCTTTGGAGAGGGCTGGGGAGAGGTAAAAAGAGCAACCTCTAACAGGGTTGCTCTTGTTTTTTGTAACAAACTTAGTTTACCTGCATTTGTTAAGGATACGGTTTTGAAAGTAGCTGTAACTATTTGGTAAACTGCAAGCAGCGTTAAGGATTGAAGCGGATACCGGCCACGTGGCTAATGCCCGTGCAGTATGAGCGGAAAGCCTGACCCGGTAGGGTAACGCACTTAATGTAATTGATTACCATAAATTAGCCGGCTTGTCAGTCTTAGCTTGTCGAAGACTTAGCACGTCAACAAGTCTTCGACAAGCTCAGACTGACAACAGCAATAAATCGTATATCAAGTATAATACAAGGTGATATTTTTATATTTTGCTCCACTATAAGTATAAATACAACTAAAAACTATATTTACCGCGTGCGCCGGTTGCGCATTACACTTTTAAATATCTTAACACGCAATGAATAACATTAATAAAAACGAATTCCGTAATTACGCGGTAAAGCATCACCGCATTAACAGCATATTTGTTGATAAGTACATTTCGAGCGTTGAGCACAAAATAATGCCTACCGCTATTGCTCACCCGGTTGATATGACCCCATACATCATCGAGGAACGCCAGATGAACGTGGCTCAAATGGACGTGTTTTCGCGTTTGATGATGGACCGTATCATCTTTTTAGGTGATGCCATTTATGAAAACATCGCCAACATTATCCAGGCGCAATTATTGTTCCTGCAATCGGCCGATGCCAAACGCGATATCCAGATCTACATTAACTCCCCGGGTGGTTCGGTATATGCCGGTTTAGGTATTTATGATACCATGCAGTTTGTTACTAACGATGTAGCTACTATTTGTACCGGTATGGCGGCGTCAATGGCTGCTGTATTGCTTTGCGCCGGTGCCGATGGCAAACGTGCCGCCCTGCCCCACTCACGTGTAATGATTCACCAACCGTTAGGTGGTGCGCAAGGTCAGGCTTCAGATATTGAGATCACCGCCCGTGAAATTCAAAAGCTAAAAAAGGAGCTTTACGAGATCATTTCACAACACAGCGGAACTTCTTACGAGAAAGTTTGGGAAGCATCAGACCGCGACCACTGGATGATTGCTGCAGAAGCTAAAGAGTTTGGCATGGTTGATGAGATATTAGGCCGTAGCAACGATAAATAATCGCTGATTAAACATTAAACTGATTTATTTTAGGTTAACACTTAAAGTAAATCAGTTATTTATTAAATTTGATTACCAAATTTCAATTCAGATGAACAAAAACAGCAAGGAAATCAGGTGTTCGTTTTGTGGAGCCGGGAAACAGGATTCTCTGATGCTGATAGCAGGACTGGATGCACACATTTGTGATAAATGCGTAAACCAGGCCAACGAAATTTTAGCTGAAGAATTGAAGGTTCGGAAGGTAAAATCGTCACCATCAACGCCTACTATACTTAAGCCATCTGAAATCAAATCGCATTTAGACCAGTATGTTATCGGGCAAGACGATGCCAAAAAAGTATTGGCTGTGGCAGTGTACAACCACTACAAGCGCCTTAACCAGCGTGTAGAAAAAGATGAAGTAGAGATAGAGAAATCAAACATCATGATGGTGGGCGAAACCGGTACGGGTAAAACCCTGCTGGCCAAAACCATTGCTAAAGTTTTAAACGTTCCTTTTTGTATATCAGATGCTACAGTACTAACCGAAGCCGGTTATGTAGGTGAGGATGTAGAAAGTATTTTGACCCGCTTGTTACAAGCTGCAGATTATGATGTAGCTGCTGCCGAAAAGGGCATTGTATATATTGACGAGGTTGATAAAATTGCGCGCAAGAGCGATAATGCCTCTATTACCCGCGATGTATCGGGCGAGGGTGTGCAGCAGGCTTTGTTAAAAATACTGGAAGGTACCATGGTTAACGTACCACCGCAAGGTGGCCGTAAACACCCCGATCAAAAAATGATCTCGGTAAATACCAGCAATATCCTTTTCATTTGTGGTGGCGCTTTTGATGGCATAGACCGTAAAATAGCCAACCGCTTACGTACCCAAACCGTGGGTTACAAAATGAAGCGCGATGATAGCGAGATTGATACCAAGAATTTATATAAATATATTACCCCACAAGATTTAAAGTCTTTTGGATTAATTCCTGAGTTGATTGGCCGTTTACCGGTATTGACTCATCTTAATCCGCTGGATAGAGAGGCTTTGCACAACATTTTAACCGAGCCCAAAAACTCGTTGCTTAAACAGTACAAGAAACTATTTGAGTACGAAGGTGTAAAATTGGATTTTGAAGATGATGTACTCGACTTTATTGTAGATAAAGCCATGGAGTTCAAATTAGGTGCACGCGGACTGCGTTCCATCTGTGAAGCGATCATGATAGATGCCATGTTTGAGTTTCCATCCAAGAAAGACGTAAAGCGTTTTACGATCACTTTAGATTATGCTCACGAGAAGTTTGACAAAGCTGATTTGAAGAAATTGAAGGTAGCATAGTGCAGATAAGCATTTATTTGCTTACATTTGTCAAATCTCACATACAAAAACACTCAACCCTGGTGCAACGCCGGGGTTTGTTGTATCTACAGATTTTTAGGAATAACCCCTGATAACATTGCCAGACCCTCCGGTGAAATAGCCCGGCGCCTCAAAGCAAGAATAACGTAAAAACTATCAACCATGGTGGAAAAAACGTCCGGAACAACCCGGCTGTTTTGTTGTACCTATACAATCCATCAGTAGGTTGATCAAATATAAAAAAGGAGAAAGAATATGAACGAAGAAATGGATGTAAACAAAGACGCTACCATTGTGGAGCAGTCTAAAAAAGTGAAAGAAGTACAATCGCCCGTAAAAAGCGGCTTGAAAACGAAGGAGTCTATTGTAGAAAACTGGTTACCACGCTACACCGGCCGGCCGTTGAAAGATTTTGGTAACTATATTATACTCACCAACTTCTCTAAATACCTCACCTTGTTTTCGCAATGGAACGGCGATGTGCCTATTATGGGGTTAGATAAGCCTATGCAAAGCGTAAGCGCTAATGGCATAACCATGATCAACTTTGGTATGGGCAGTTCGGTAGCGGCTACAGTAATGGACCTGTTAACCGCCATACACCCTAAAGCCGTAATATTTTTAGGTAAATGCGGTGGGTTGAAAAAGAAGAACAGTGTAGGCGACCTTATCTTGCCTATAGCGGCCATTAGGGGCGAAGGAACATCGAACGATTACCTGCCTGCCGAAGTGCCTGCCCTTCCCTCTTTTGCGCTTCAGAAAGCTATATCGACCACCATTCGTGATATGGGACGCGATTACTGGACCGGTACCTGCTACACCACCAACCGCCGCGTTTGGGAGCACGATAAAGAGTTCAAGAAATACCTGAAAACCCTGCGTGCCATGGCAGTGGATATGGAAACTGCAACAATATTTACCACCGGCTTTGCCAACAAGATACCGACCGGAGCATTGCTGCTGGTATCCGATCAACCAATGATTCCTGAAGGCGTAAAAACTGCCGAAAGCGATTCGAAAGTAACCGAGCAGTTTGTAGAAACACACTTGAAAGTTGGTATTGAGTCGTTAAAGCAACTGATCAACAATGGCTTAACGGTTAAGCACCTGAAGTTTTAAGCTGTTTAAATTATTCACCTACTATCTCGAACGTAGTGAGAAATTTTGTTCAAACCTGCACGTCGTATACTGTACTTAAGTAACAAGATTACTCGTTATCACTCGGAATGACATTTTTCTTTTCCCCTCTTGAGCGGGGTTAGGGGTGTGTTGATGAATTATACCTTTAAGACTCAGTATACTCTATCTTAGCACCTAATACCTGCAAGATAGCCTGTGCCTTTAGCAAGCATTCGGCATACTCCTGCTCGGCAACCGCATCAAAAGTAATAGCGCTGCCCACCTGGAAGGATAAGTAACCATTGCTGGCGTTATATAGGATGGTGCGTATAACGACATTGAAGTCGAACTCATTATCCGGGCTAAAATAACCAAGGGCGCCTGAGTAAACGCCGCGGCGGGTGCGTTCGTAACGCTCTATCAACTGCATGGCGCTGAGCTTAGGTGCACCGGTCATGCTGCCCATGGGGAAGGTGTTGCGGATAGCGGTAACGCTCGACAAGCCTTCCTCAACTTCGCAGGTTACTGTAGAGATCATTTGATGCACCTGCTCAAAGGTGTAGATGCCAAAAAGCTCCTCGGTTTTGACCGTACCCAGCTTGGCCGATTTAGTCAAATCGTTACGCACCAGATCAACGATCATTACGTTTTCCTGTTGTTCTTTGACGTTAATGCGAAGGTCTTGCTTGATTACCTCATCTTCTGCTGAAGTTGCTCCTCGCCTGGCAGTACCTTTAATAGGCTGCGAAATAAGCTTATTGCCACGTTTAGCCAAAAACCGTTCGGGCGATGCACAAAGAATGTAATGCTCACGATACTTAAAGAAACTGGCAAACGGTGTTGGCGATATGCTATTAAGCTCCATGAATACCGATAATGGATCAATAATCGTGTCTTCCGCAAAAAACTCCTGGCAAAAGTTAGTTACATAAATGTCGCCGCGGGCAATGTGCTGCTTGATCTGATTAAAGGTATCTACATACTCCTGCTTGCTAAAGCGCGACTGTAACTTAATTTCAAGAGTGGTTTGTCTTTCTAATGATCGCTGTTGATTGATAGCCTGATATATAGCTTCGGCATTGTCAGCTATAATATCTACATCGTTACCCTTCATGATGATCAGATACTGCGGAACGAAAAAGTACAGGTCGGGAAAGTTGAGTCCATCTACATTGTTGGATTGTGTTTGTTCAAGCTCATTTTTTAAGTCATATCCAAAAAAACCTATCATCCAGCCATGATGTTCCTGCCTGAAAGCTTCGAGAGCTTCAAACGCATGGCCTGCACTTGCTTCAATTTCGGCTTTTACGCCTACAGCCAACAGGGCATCAAATTTGGAGTAAGCGTTATGATAATTATTAGAGTCCAGATAACCACAAACCGCAAATTCACTTGCCCACTTCAAAGCTTGCCGTTTGAACTGATCTATGTCTTCAACCTTAAAAATCATGCGCACAAAAATAGCTTTAACCGCATAAAACTTCCCAAAAACTTGATGAAAGTACGTTTTATTAGATGTAATACTTATCACCGTTGGTTTTAACTCGGCCGGTGTCCAAAAGCTGGCGTATTACGATTAACCGCTCTGCACTTTTGCCATGTTTGAGCGCACTCACAAGGTGTTCCAGATCTAAGGGGGCACTGCTGAGCAACTGCAATATCTCATCGGTTATCAGGCCTTGTATTTGACCGGCATTTTGCTGGCGCTTTTCGCGCAGGCATACATCGCAAGCACCACATTTTGGGGCATTTGGTTGGTTAAAATAGGCCAGCATTTGCTGACTGCGGCACTTATCAGTTTCGCAATAAGCCAGCATGGCTTCCATCTTTTTTTGATAAACTGCCTTACGGGTTTCAAGATAATGGCGGTCTATCCATAAATTAGCCGAGGTATGCCGGGGTTTAAGATAAGTTACCTGCGGTTTATCGGTTTGGGGCAAATAGCTAATTACCTCAAACTCGTTCAACTGCTGCAGGGCATCGGTTACTTGCTGTACGCTGAGATTGGTACGCCGGGCAACATCAAACTCACGGATGCGGGCGTAATTATCAAATGCCCCGCCATAAGAGCGCAACAGCGTTTTAACGAACGGGTCCCAGGCCGGATTCTGAATTTGAAAATTGTATAATTCTTCATGGTCGATGGCAAACTGAAACCTCGACGGTAAAAAAACACTTTCGTTAAAACTCAAATACTCACCCTGTTCTAAAAACTTCAAGGCATTCAACGTTTTCAAAGCATCCAGCTTAAAGCGCTTACAAAAATCGGCCACATCCAGGTTAAAGCTTAGCCCCTCGCCTGCCCCGTAGGCCAGCTGGAAATAATTTGCCAGGTAATGGTAAACCTGCTTCATCTCCTCTACCGTAGGGAAATTAACCTCGAATTTATGCAGCTGCTTTTGCTTATCCTGCTCATTATAAAGCAATACCGCGTATGCTTTTTGCTCATCACGACCGGCACGGCCAGCTTCCTGGTAATAAGCTTCCAAACTTTCGGGCAAGTCTTTGTGCATTACAAAGCGCACGTCGGGCTTGTCTATACCCATCCCAAAGGCGTTGGTGGCCACCATAATACGGATATGGTTACTCTTCCATTGCTCTTGCTTGGAGGCACGTACATCACCGCTTAGGCCTGCATGATAGTAATCGGCCGGGATGCCGTGCTGGGTAAAGAAAAGCGTTAGCTCAGTAGTTTCGCGGCGACTGCGAACGTATACAATACCGCTGCCGTTTACGCTGCGGGCTACCTCCAGCATGCGGCGGGCTTTATTTTCATCATGCTGTACGCGGTAACTAATGTTCTTACGCTCAAAGCTTTGTTGAAAAACATTACGTTCTTTAAACAATAACTTATCCTGTATATCATCTCTAACCTCGGCTGTAGCGGTGGCAGTTAAAGCCAAAACAGGCACCTTGGGGTGCAGCTGCCTGATATCTGCCACGTGCAAATAAGGTGGCCTGAAATCGTACCCCCATTGCGATATACAGTGCGCCTCATCAACTGCTATCAAATTGACCTTCATGTACTTAATACGCTCGCGCACCAGCTCGCTCAGCAAACGCTCGGGCGATAGGTACAGAAACTTTACAGGCCCGTAAATGCAATTATCCAACGCAATATCAACCTCGCGCCTGCCCATGCCCGATACTATGGCAATGGCCTCAATACCCTTGGCAACCAGGTTATCTACCTGGTCTTTCATAAGGGCAATAAGCGGTGAAATTACAATACAGATACCATCCATAGCCAAAGCCGGCACCTGGTAACAAACCGATTTTCCTCCGCCGGTGGGAAGCAAGGCCAGCGTATCGCGACCTTGCATTACGGCCTCAATAATAGGCTGCTGCAAGGGACGAAAGTCCTCGTGTTTCCAGTAATGCTGAAGTATTTGCTGTATGGTCATGTAGGGTACAGCAATATTAACGGTTTTTGATGGATGTGGTTGGCCTCAGTACCGAATTATTTAGCATCCCGGCAGGATGAATCCATTGCGCTTTAAGACGACACTTTTCTGCAATTTATTGTTAAAAAACTACACACAGTTTCATTTTTACGCATATAAATAGCAGGCACCATATTTGCTAGTGACGAGTGCCAACATTTCTAATTTCATCTGTAAAAAAACTATGTCAGCAAGCGCTATCCAAATTAGTACCCCTGTTTCTTTTGCCGATATGGTTATGGCTTCGTGCCATAACTTTTACTCAAAGCTGTGGGTGCAAACAGCGTCTGCTTTTACCATTGCCTTTATAGTATTTTGCTTAACCATGGTTTTGACAAATACTCATGAGTTTTTTGAGTCGCGGGTATTTACGGCAGGTGCGGCACTTGGCTTGGTAGGCTTGTACCTACCCATTGTCTTATTCGTAAAATGCCGGATAAAATATGCGCAAATTAAAATCCGATAACAGTCAAAGGTACTAAGCTAAATAAGTCCCGGTTTGTTCATTAAACTAATTACTGAAAGCTGTAGTTACGTTTAGATGAATTTAATATGCTACTGTTTTGCCTGTATATAATTGCATGTATTCGTTTTCAAGCATACTCATTTCCATCAAGCTCCAGTAGGTGTCGTTGTGTTTTTGTATATCGCGCAATACACCATCTACGTTAAACCCACATTTTTTATAACACCTGATGCCCGGTTCGTTAAAATCGTAAACGCCTAAGCTCATGCGGTGCAGGTGCAGGTCTTCAAACCCTACCTTCAGCATAGCCTTCATTATGGCCTCGCCTATGCCCTTTCCACGCTCGGCACTGTTACCTACCAGCGCCCGGGTAATCCTGGCCGATCTGTTTCGCCTGTTTAACACACTGAGCGATATATGCCCCACGGTTTGTCCGCTTTCGGTATCTACCGCTTTATAAATCAACAAATCCGATTTCTCAAAGTCATTTGCATCTTTAAGGTACCACTCCAGCTTTTCGGCGGTGAGCGGAAAGCGGAATTGTGTACCGGCCCAGTTCATTAACAACTCTTCGTCGTTGATCCAGTCAATCAATAAATCAAAATCGCCGGGGGTAAAATATTCTAATACAATCATGGGTGCATAACGGGTTATCAAACAATATGACAGCCAGAATGATTACCGGTTTTATGTTTTTTATTGAATTTTAAATTTGTTACATATTCAGTATTTGCAGCGGACTAATCCTCCGCATGCGGTAGCAATTTATGGCCGTTTCGCCCAGTTGTGCTATGAGTTTATAGTTGGCAATAGCACCAACGGCAGCGCCAATAACAGGCACCAGCTGCGCCATTTTTGCCAGGTCAATGTAGTCGCGGTACTCTTGCTGAAATATACGCCAGTCAAACTCCGCGGCGTTATCGGGTAACTGACCACTGTAGCCCTGCCAGCCCACCATCAGTTCGTAAACTTCGTTTCGCCTTTGCTGGCTGCAAAAAGCCAGTTGAAATATATAGAGGATGTAAAGCCGCTCCTTATAATCTTTAACGTCATAACCATACAAGGCAGCAATATCAAACAGCAGTTTAATCTTAATACCAATGAGGATGGGGAAATCGGCCAGGCCCAAAAGGATGCCCCCTGCCCCGGTTACTGCACCTTCTATGGTGGCCGTTTTCTGGTAAAATTCTATCTGGGTGCGCACGTAAGCTTCACGTGACTGTAATGATGCGGTTTCTTCGGGCACTTTCCCTGTGGTATATTTGGCACCAAATAATACTGCTTTAATCATCTTTTCAATAGCCACGGTAATGGCCTTATGCACCTTATCGGGGATGTAACTATTGAGCTTCGTTTGCACGGTTTTGGAAAGCCTATCGGTAAAGGACGGCTTTTTCTTCATTTTATGCTGCCAAAACTGGAGTTGCAGGTGGGCTTGTTCTTCATATGATGTCATAGGGTCGGTTGTCGGTTGTCGGTTGTCGGTTGTCGGTTGTCGGTTGTCGGTTGTCGGTTGTCGGTTGTCGGTTAGTGAAAAGTGCAATACTTCAAATATGTTTTATGCATACTCTAATTTTAGATTCTCTATACACCATAGAAAATATCAATTTACACAAAACATTTAAAACGGTTACCTTGTCAAGGTTAAATACAATTAACTCATGAACGATAACTCAACATCTGCCGATATTTTTGAACTGGCCCGCAGCAACAAGGCCGAAGAATTGCAAAGTGCTTTAAGCGGCACCGACATTAACGCTACGGACAGCCGCGGCGCTACGGCGCTCATTATTGCCAGCTACCACAACAATGCCGAAGCTACCAAAGTATTACTGGATGCGGGCGCGGCAACCGACCTGCAAGACAGCATGGGCAACACCGCTTTAATGGGCGTATGCTTCAAAGGTTATACCGCCATTGGCGAGCTGTTATTACAATACGATGCAGCGGTTGATGTACCTAACGGCAATGGTGCTACCGCACTAACCTTTGCCGCCACATTTAACCATGCCGATTTGATTAAGGTACTCTTAGCCCATGGCGCTGATAAGACCCTGCGCGACCGCTTTGGCAAAAACCCGGTTGATTATGCCCGCATACAGGAAAACATTGAAGCACTGAGAATTTTGGCGCCCGAACTGCTGGAAGACGAGGACTTGTAATTAAAACTTGTAGCTAAACGGGAAGTTATATTTGAACGAAAGTTGATATTCCTCGTTAGACGATGAAAAAAATTGCTACAATATAGCTCGCCACAACGGTCGGGATCATATTATTAATCCATTAAAAAGCCCGATAGTGAGACTATCGGGCTTTTTAATGGATTAGCTTTTAGTTAACGTAAATCAACTAACTCAACCCCGGGGTGGCTTTTGGTACTGAACGTAAATGCATCGGCAGCTACCGGGGCATTGGGTACAAATGTTTTAATGGTATAGGTATAACGTCCGCCATTTTTGTCAAATAGCTGGGCACTGTATATCTGTTTCTTAGCTTGATCTATCAGCAATTTGATCTTGAAAATACTTTGCTTGGCATCGGTAGGTGTTAGCTCAACAACCTGGTAGCTTTTACCTGCCTGCTTTTGCAAACCGGTATAAATGTACTTATACCCCTTTTCGTAAAGCGTAAAAATCTGCGCCGGGTTTAAGGCCTCGGCACTGTTGCTTACATTGTTTACCTGCACTTCTTTTTGCGCGGGCATATAAGTCCACTGGGTTTTGCCATCGCTGGTGATCTCTTGTGCCAGGGCAGTCTTAGCCGCAGATGTATAGATGCTTAGCTTGTATTTATTTGCTTTGGCCTGTGTTATCAATGTCCCGTTTTGTGTTTGGTTGATGCCTTCCTGTGCGCTTTGTATATTGATGGTAAAATCACTTTTCACCGTGTTATACGCCCGGTACTTCTGGCCAACCTGGCTCAAGATGGTCTTTGCTTCAGCGTCTTTTTGGGCAAAGGCCGGTGTTAAGGCGGTGAAAAGTATGATAGATGCGAGTAATTTCTTCATTTTTAATAATTTATCGGAGTTAACTACTTGTCAGTCTGAGCTTGTTTAACACATAGCACATTATAAGTCTTCGACAAGCTCAGACTGACATAAACCCGTGTTTGGAGTTATGCAGGTTAGAACAAGAAAAGCATAGGATAGTTTAACGGCTTACGATTTTTGAAGTTCTTCGAGGTAACGCTCCAGGCTGTATTCATCAGGATAAAGCACTTCGCGGGCTTTGCTGCCCTCAAAAGGGCCAACAATACCCGCGGCTTCCAATTGGTCAATGATGCGGCCTGCACGGTTGTAACCCAATTTAAGCTTGCGCTGAATAAGTGAGGTAGAGCCTTGCTGATGCAGTACGATCAAGCGGGCAGCATCCTCGAACATAGTGTCGCGGTCGTTAGGATCAAACTCTTTAGGGCTGTTAGCCTCACCTTCGCCTACGTACTCAGGTAATAACATAGCTGTTGGGTAGCCTTTTTGGTTACCAATCCAGTTAGATATTTTTTCTACTTCCGGTGTATCTACAAAAGCACATTGCAAGCGGATGAGATCACTTCCTGTCGAGAGCAGCATATCACCACGGCCAATCAACTGGTCGGCACCACCGGCATCCAGAATGGTACGCGAATCTATTTTAGATAGTACCCTGAACGCCAAACGCGCCGGGAAGTTGGCTTTGATGGTACCCGTAATAATATTTACCGACGGGCGCTGGGTGGCAATAACCAGGTGAATACCTACGGCACGGGCTAACTGTGCCAAACGGGCAATAGGCATTTCTACCTCTTTACCGGCGGTCATCATTAAATCGGCAAACTCATCAACCACCAATACAATGAAAGGCATAAAGTGGTGACCGTTCTCAGGGTTCAGTTTACGGTTCACAAACTTGGCGTTGTACTCTTTAAGGTTACGCACCTGCGCATCTTTCAAGAGGTCATAACGCTGATCCATCTCGATACACAAAGAATTAAGGGTATTAATTACCTTCTTGGTATCGGTGATAATGGCATCCGCTTCATCGGGCAGTTTAGCCAAAAAGTGGCGCTCAATGGTACGGAACAAGGTTAGCTCTACCTTTTTCGGATCGACCATGACAAACTTTAACTCCGCAGGGTGACGCTTATATAGTAGGGAAACCAGGATAGCATTGATACCCACCGATTTACCCTGACCTGTAGCACCCGCCACAAGTAAGTGAGGCATTTTGGCCAAATCAGCTATAAATACCTCGTTCGATATGGTTTTACCTAAGGCAATAGGCAAATCCATGGTGGTGTTCTGGAACTTTTCGGTAGCCAATACCGAGCGCATAGATACCATTTCGGGATTAGAGTTTGGCACCTCAATACCAATAGTACCTTTACCCGGCATAGGGGCTATAATACGGATACCCAAAGCAGCCAAACTCAAGGCAATATCGTCTTCCAGGTTTTTGATCTTGGAGATACGTACGCCTGGAGCAGGAATAATTTCGTACAAGGTTACCGTTGGACCAATGGTAGCCTTGATCTTATCAATCTCGATATTATAATGATTAAGCGTTTCAACGATCTTATTTTTGTTCGCTTCCAGTTCGCTGGTGTCAACGTTTATTTTGTTTGATCCGTGGTTCTCCAGCAAATCTAAAGTTGGATACTGGTATTTGGGCAGATCCAGTTTCGGATCGTAGGCACCAAATTTATCCACCAATTCGTTAGCGGTAACTTCGGGCGCCTTTTCAATACTTAATTCGGGAAGAGGGCGTGTGTCTTCTATAGTTAAAGGTATTTCGTCTTCTACCTCGGGCACATCGGCTTCATCAAAGGTCCGGCTATTGGTTGGGCTTAGTGTTATCGCTTCATCTGCAAAGGTGTTACCCAAAATGGCTGCAGCAGTAACCGAATGCGGTACCACAGGCTCAGAGATTACCGGCTCAACCACGAGTGGCCTGTGTAAAGGCTCCTGGTGCAGACGTTCGGCATTACTCATTACGGGCGGCGGGGTAACCCTGCTGCTTTCACGAACGCGGTTATTTCCCCTCGGCCATTCTATAGGCTCCGAAGGTATTTCGTCTTCCAATTCTACACTCTCGGGCGTAACATCGGGCACGGCACTTGGCGTAACCAAATTGCGCAAAGAGCGTTCAGGAAGTTTAAAATCTATATTATAAGCAATGATGAGCACCGTGAGCGCGGCAAATATGAGCACGCAACCGGTTCCGGCAGGGCCTATTTGCGCATTTAATAAACGGGTGCTCCAATAGCCAAAGCCACCTTCGAGGTAGTGCGAGTAATCGCTCACAAAGCCGTGAATAAACCCAATGGCTACTGAACAGAAAATCAATCCAAAAAAAGAATAAGCCAGCAGTTTGCCCGCAGCAAATAACCTCACCTTAAATAACAGGCGATACCCTATTACAAAAAACACCAGCACAAAAAAGAAAGAAGCTACACCGAACCACTCGTACATAAACTGGTTGGCCATTAAGGCGCCCAGTTTGCCCAGCCAGTTATCAACCACCGGGTTGGTAACGCCATTATCCATCAATTCCTGCTGGGTTTTGAACAGGTTACCCCAGCCGCCATTGGCTTTGAGCACATAGCTTTGATCAGACTCCCAGGTAAACAGATACGAAGTGAATGCAATGAGGAAAAACACCGAGATGACCAGGCACAGCAAGCCTGCAATTTTGATGGCGCGGCCGTTTCCAATATTGAAAGTCGGCATGTTTTCCAGCTTTGGTCTTACCGAACGTTCACGTTCGGGGCGTGCACCGGCACCCTGACGCGGACGGCTTTCATCCCTGAACGAATTAGACTTAAACTGATTTCCTTTTGGCGGCATCTTGTATGTACAGTTAGTGTACAAATATAAAGTTAATAGATAACAAATTTATTTGGCACGATTTTTAATTTAATGTTAATACAAACGGCTTGACTATGGGACAGTTAGAATACTTAATTACCACCGGAGACTTAAACAGTTTAAACCAATTGTTGGCACAAAACCCGGCTTTGGCTAAAAACGCAGTGAACGATGAAGTTTCTCCACTAATGCTTTCATGCTACTACCAAAAACCGGATGCTACTTCGCTCCTTTTAAAATACTTGGATAAGATAGATATTTTTGAAGCAGCAGCAGCCGGAAAATTTGATGTATTAGCTTACTTAATATACAACAACCCCGAGTTGGTACACGAGTACAATCAAGACGGCTTTACACCGCTTGCCCTGGCTTGCTACTTTGGCCAGTATGAGGCAGCCCGTTACCTGGTATTCAAAGGTGCTGATGTTGACCAGGCCATCGATGGGAATTCGGGCATCAGGCCTATCCACTTAGCGGTTGCCCGCGACCATGTAGATGTAGTTAATATGTTGATCGAACATAATGCCGATATCAATATACAGCACCACACCGGTATTACTCCATTACACTATGCAGCCAAGCATGGTAACCCCGACATGCTTGTTTTGTTGCTTGAAAACGGTGCAGATATAGCTATAACCATGGAAGATGGCTCATTACCGGCCGATTTAGCCCGCGAAAATGAGTTTAATGAGATAGCCGAAATCCTGAGCATCTAACAGACTATAAGTACCCCCATCATATAAGAAAAGCCCCCGGAATAAAATCCGGGGGCTTTCTGCTTTTTCAGAAAAGGTCTTTTTTAGTCAGCCCCTCCTACAGCAGTAGTGAATAAGCGGCTTTACTTTTTCATATCTTTGCGGCAACTAACCAATCAATTTGTGCGCTGAAGCGTTCTATATTTGTTAAGATAACGTATTATGAAAACAGAGAAAATGGTGATGCTTACTGGTAAGCAATATCAGGAAATTAAGCAAAGCCTGGAGACTAATCCATCTTATGAATATAACAGCGGCACAGATAATAAACCTGATGTTGTGCACATTACCGACATCTATTTAGATACCGACCCTGAGTTTACCCGCAACCCTACCCAATACGCTAAAGTGCGTAACGATAATTATGTACAGGTACGTATAGAATACGAATACAAGTAAGCTTCCCAGTAATGCTCGTATAAATGCACATTTATAGCTACATTCCATAAATTAACTGTATGTTTTTATGAATTTCTTATTTAGAAATTCCGCACATTTTCAAAAAGCATTTTAATTTAAAACCACAGGCTATGTAGTAAAAATGTTACATAAACATTTTCTTAGCTTCGCTCCTTAGGACGGCGTATTATGTTACTTTGTATAACTCCTACCGCAGCCTATGAAAACACAAAAACTTTTCGGAAAAAATGCCCTGATCACAGGTGCGGGCAAGGGTATTGGTAAAAGCATTGCCCGTACGCTGGCCATGGCCGGCGCCACGGTAATTATTAATTATAATACCAGTAAGCGCAGCGCCGACGAACTGGTTACCGAGATTAACCAATCGGGCGGAAAGGCGGTTGCAATGCAGGCAAACCTCTCTGATGCAGACGAAGTAGCCAACCTATTTAAACAAGCAACCCAGGAAATAGGCTCCATTGATATCTTAGTTAACAACGCTGGCATCGCCCGGCCGCAACCGGCCGAAGACATCAGGCTTAACGATTGGTCTGAAGTACTGAACATCAACCTTACATCTGCCTTTTTAACTATACAAGCTGCTGTGCCTTCTATGAAAAAGAATCACTTCGGCCGTATCATCAATATCTCCTCTGTTGCAGCACAAACCGGCGGCATTATTGGTCCGCATTACGCCGCTTCAAAAGCTGGGATGCTGGGGCTAACCCATTCTTACGCTTCACTGCTGGCCGAGTATGGCATCACCGTTAACGCCATTGCCCCCGCTTTGGTAGCTACCGATATGATCAACGACAATCCTAAAGCCAGCGCCGATAAAATACCTGTGAAACGCTTTGGCCAGCCCGAAGAGGTTGCCGACGTGGCTTTATTGCTGGCCTGTAACGGTTATGTTAGCGGGCAAACCATCAATGTTAATGGTGGCATGTACATGAGTTAATTAGATATTAAACTTACTCCTTTTGGTAGTCGCGCAACTACAATGTTACCTGCATTATATGCCGTTTGCTTAAATTTGTACCCCCATGGTTTCCACAACAAAACACATACTGCTGGCTATTGGCCTGCTTTTCTCCTGCTGCGCATTTGGTCAGGGTATAGATACTACTCAACAGATTGTTCCGGGGCGCGTTAACAGTGCCGCCCAACAAAAAAAACCTTATGTGATCATGATCTCGGTGGATGGTATGAGGTACGATTATGCCACGAAATATAACGCTACTCATTTGCTCGACTTGGGACGCGAAGGTGTAAAGGCCGAGTACATGATTCCCTCTTACCCGTCGGTTACCTTTCCCAATCATTATACCCTGGTTACCGGTTTGTATCCGTCACACCATGGCATAGTAGGTAACAAGTTTTATGACCGCGGTTTTAATGCTAATTATAGCACCAAAGGCAAAACCGTTTTAGAAGGCAAATGGTACGGTGGTACACCCTTATGGGTACTGGCCGAGCAACAGCAAATGCTCACCGCAAGCTTTTACTGGGTAGGCTCCGAAGCACCTGTCCATGGTATTTTACCCACCTATTATTACAAATACAACGAAAAAATAGGCATACACGAGCGTATACAAGCCGTGGTAAACTGGCTTAAACTCCCGGCAGAAAAACGCCCGCACTTAATTACCTTCTATTTCCCCGAGGTAGACCATGCGGGTCATAATTTCGGGCCCGGATCGCCGCAGGCAAAGCAAGCCGTAAAATTTATAGATTCGGCAGTTTACGAAATGAACAAGGCGGTTAAAGCTACCGGTTTGCCGGTTAATTTTGTATTAGTGGCAGACCATGGTATGACCCAGGTTGATACCGACCACCCTTTATCCGTCCCGGCAATAGACACCACCAAATTCAGTATCCTGAGCGAAGGAGAACTGGTACACATTTATGCCAAAGACACTTCGGCTATTCAGGAGACTTACCAAAACCTCCAAAAGCAGGCTGTAAATTACCGGGTGTTTTTACGCCCCAACACCCCATTAGCCTGGCATTATAACAAAGCTAACGACCGCTTTAACCGCATTGCCGATATTTTACTGGTACCATCTCCCCATAATGTTTTTGCGGGAGGCAACCACAAAGTTAACCCTGGTGCGCATGGTTACGACCCTGCGTTGGTTAAAGATATGATGGCTACTTTTCTGGCCTGGGGTCCTGCCTTTAAAAATAACCTAACCATTCCCGGCTTTAAAAATGTGGAGGTATACCCTATTGTTACGCAGCTATTAAGCCTGAAACAAGGTTCCGCTATTGATGGCACAATGGCAACTGCCCATAAAGTATTAAAGGCTGCGCCTGCTTCTAAACGGAAATAACTTACGCTTGCGTACTCAAAATTCAGTATACTTGGAGAAATCAGCTGTATACCTTAATGACTACGCATCACAATTATGAAATATACGACGAGTTGCATACCGAAAAACTGGTAAGCGATGAGTCGTTTGAAAAGCTGCAGCAACGCCGGAGCAATCCGCTGTTATCTGTTCATTGGGAGGTTAAAACCGTACTGTACTTAGGTATTACACTACTTACCGGTGGTGTAGGCACACTGGTTTACAAAAACATTGACACCATTGGTCACCAGGTTATTATTGCCTTTATTGCATTATTAACTGTCGGATGCTTCACTTACAGCTTTAAGCACAAAAAGCCCTACAGCCGGTCAAGGGTAGAAACGCCCAATACCTTTTTTGATTATGTATTGCTGTTAGGTACTTTAAGCTTTCTAATATTTGTTGGTTACCTGCAATACCAGTATACAATTTTCGGTACCAATTACGGGTTAGCTACAGCTATACCTATGGTTGCCTTGTTTTATATTGCTTATGATTTTGACCACATAGGCATCCTCAATATGGCCATTGCCAATTTAGGCGTTTGGATGGGTGTAACGGCCACGCCCAGGCACCTATTAGCCGAAGGAACATTTAACAGTCAAAGCATCATCTTTGCTTACTTAGCTTTTGGTTTACTGCTGCTTGCTGCCGCCTGGTGCACCCAAAAATTTGTCATCAAAAAGCACTTTAAGTTTACTTACGAGCATTACGGCATACATGCCAGCAGTGTGGCCTTGTTAGCGGGTTACTTCTTCAATTATGATGAAAGCATATCTTTTATTTGGTTATTCGCCGCACTGGGGTTGTCGGTAGGTTTGTACTTCGACTCGTTTAAAGAAAAGAGCTATTATTTCGCACTGCTATCAGTTTTGTATGGTTATTTCGCTACAAGCTGCCTTGTTTTCAGGATATTAAGCATGGATACTGTGGGTGAAGGCATTATTGCAATGGGCATGATGTATATGACGCTTTCGGCCGTTGGAGTTATATTCCTTTTAACATCCACTTATAAAAAATTCAAAACAGCATGATCATCCATAACAAAGAATGGCTTAATAACTTAAAGCTTCAGGAGCAGTTTGAGGACGATCATGATGCCGGATGCCTGACCGACAATGAACTGAAAAACCTAAAGGCTAAGTACTTTTCGAGGTTAACCTCTTACGGTATATTAATGCGTGTTGGACTGTTTGTGCTCACGCTTATCATCGTAGCTTTTTCAACGGGTATGATTAGCCTGGTTTTGGCAGAATCACATTTGATCGAAAATTTTATGTGGCCATTAATTTTAGGAATTGGCAACTATTTTATCCTTGAAAAATGGGTAAAAGATAATTACCACTATGGCTCGGGCGTAGATAATGCGTTAATTATAACAACGGCCGGGTTTTTAATTGGTGGTTTTGGCTGGATGATGGACACCATTGACAATTCTCAATCGCATTTTATCAGCATCAGTTTATTCACCCTTGCTGTGAGTGTTTACCTTTCCCTTCGTTTTGCCGATTTGCTGATGAGCGCCTTGAGCTGCCTTTCGCTGCTGGCCTTTATATTTTTCGCTTGGCAATATTTGGGTGGATTTGGTATGGCTACGCTTCCTTTTGTGCTCATGCTGGTATCGGGCGGTATATATTATTTTAGCAAGCGCCTAATTAAACACCCTAAAGCTTATTATTATGACCATTGCCTGCATGTGTTGCAAATATTGAGCTTATTAACGCTCTACCTGTCGGGCAATTATTATGTAGTGAACGAGTTGAGTAACGAGTTGCACAACACACCGGGCGCTCCCCTGCCTTTCGGCTTTATATTCTGGATCATCACCATACTACTTCCATTAGGCTACATAGCCTGGGGTATAAAAACCAGGAACATGATCATGCTGCGTGTTGGTTTACTATTAGTGGCCGGTGCAGTTTATACTTTCCGTACTTACTATCATGTACTTCCCATTGAAGTTGCCCTGAGTATTGGCGGTGCAGTAATGTTGCTCATAAGTTATGCAGTAATCAAATATTTAAAAACACCTAAGCAGGGCTTTACCACCGCGCCATTAAAACGCAGCAGTGTGTTAGATCACCTAAACATAGAATCAATCATTATTGGCGAAACCTTTAGCAATACAGGTGCTGCCCCAACCAACCCCGGCAGCCGTTTTGGCGGCGGAAGCGCGGGTGGTGGCGGTTCGAGTGCGGGGTATTGATTTGTTCAACTTTGCCTTGAGTACAGTACTTATATATGAAGTAAGGCAGCTTATTTGAAGCAATAACAGTTCGGCAGCACATAGCTAACCGAACTGTTACTGATAACTTAACGGTTAAAATTAGCCACTATGTTGGGAGTGGTGAGCGGCAACTTGATTTTCACGCGCATGTTAGGCCCAAATTTGTCTTCTTCTTTGACAAACTCATGCCCCTTTTTGCTTAACCAGAAGGTTTGCGTATAGTCCATACCGTTAGGCGCCTTGCCACCGGTTTCCAGTTTCCAGCAATCTATCTTTGTATTATCCAGCATGGTTAGCACCTCACTACCGACAACCTTGTACAAGGTGTACTTTGGTTCGCCGTGTCCGGCATCATAAAAATTAATAGCAAAACTCTTGCCTGAAGCCAGCTGAAGTTGCTCAAAGGTTTCAATATCCAGATTCCAATTGAAGCAGGGCTTTTGCAGATCGAGCTTAAAAGTTTTGGACTCATTAGCAGCCAGGGTATCGGCACCGGTTACCCGGGTTGGTGCCCAGTTATAGGCGCGGGTATGATTCCCTATAGTTTCTGTGTGGTAGATAGGCATAAAATCGGAGCCTCTGTTTACCGAATATACCGACCGGTAAGCAGCAGTATCATTACTATACCAATGCTGGGTAGTGGTAATTACGGCCTCACCATTATGTGTACCGGCTTTAACATCGCGTACCCAAACAGATAGATTAAGCACCTTATTTTTAGCCGCTGATTGGGCGTAAACCAGGTACTGTTTTAAACCCGGCTTCAATGCACTTACATTAAGTTTGTGGTTACTGGGGATAATAGTATCTGGTACTGATTGTGATCTGGCTTCCAAGGCTCCCGCCGAAAGAAATAAGAAAGTTAAAAGTGAATAAGTTTTAAGCATTGCGATAAGGTTTAGTTTACAGTTAAGACCTTACGAACCAATGGTTGTTACAACTCTATAAATTAAAAAATCACTTATATGAACAAAAGAGGCCGTTTTTCTTATTCGGAAAAACGGCCTCGTTGGTATATTCAGCAAAAACTATTGCCCGGCTGTTTCGCCGCCGCCCCCTGCGGGGCGCTTATTGTTTTGTTCAACATCGCGCTCAATTTCCAACATATCTACCGGTTGCGAAAAATCGCCCAGCAGGTATTTAACAAAGTAGTCGCTTTTTTGCCAAAAGAAGTACTCGGTCATATCACCATAAGCATGGCGCTGGCCGGGAAGTAACACATAATCAAAACGTTTATTAGCTTTAATTAAGGCATTGATAACGCGGATAGTATTGGCAGGATTTACGTTATTGTCTATATCGCCGGTTGATAACATGAGGTGGCCTTTTAGGTTCTTGGCCAAATCCTGGTTCTTATCAATAGTATATTGAAACGTGGTGTCGCCTTTAGGGGTGATGATCTCTTTTACGCCGTGATGTTTTTCGCTCCACCAGCGGTTGTAAATGCTGTTATCGTGGTTGCCCGATTCGGATACGGCCACCTTATAAAAATCAGGATAAACCAGCAATGCCGCAGTAGACATAAAGCCACCACCCGAGTGACCGGTAATACCTACGCGGGTAATATCAATGTAAGGATAGCGGTCGGCCAATTGTTCTACCGTCGCTTTCTTATCGGCCAAGCCATAATCGCGCAGGTTGCCATAACCGTAAGTATGGTACCACTTGCTGCGGCCGGGGTTACCGCCACGGTTACCCACCGTTACCACAATAAAGCCTAACTGCGCCAAACGGTCAACATTGTTCATGCTGGCGCTAAAGGCTTTGTTTACCGCTTCTGTTTGCGGCCCAGGATATACGTACTCAATTACCGGGTACTTTTTAGCCGGATCAAAATCGAACGGCTTATACATAACGCCGTACAAATCGGTCACGCCATCATCGGCCTTTACCTTAAACGGTTCGGGAAACTTATAGCCCGATGCCATTAACCCTGTCAGGTCGGTAGTTTCCAGCTCCATTAATTTATGGCCAGAGTTATCTAACAAAACAGATTTCGGCGCAGCGTTGACACGTGATGCGGTGTTTACTACATAATGTGCATCATCGCTCATGCTGTTGCTATTGTCAAAGTTGCCTGGGTTTAGTAACTCCAGATGGCTTCCATCCAGGTTAATGCGGTACAGGTGCATGTAGTACGGATCTTGCGCCTCGCGGCCCGAAGCAGTGAAATACAGCACGCGGTTCTTTTGGTCAATGTTCACGATTTCCTCGCAATGGAACGAGCCTTTGGTGATTTGATTTTTAAGCTGGCCATTTTCGTCATACAAATAAAAATGTGCCCAACCGTCGCGCTCCGACCATTCTACCAGTTCTTTACCATCGTTCACCAAACCGGGGCGGTTAATTTCCACATAAGTGTTCATCCGCTCTTCTATAACGGTCTTCACAGCGCCGGTATTAATATCTACCGTACAAACGTCTATCCTTTTCAAATCGCGGCCTGTGCGGTAAAAGTAAAACTTACTGTTGCTGCCCAACCAAACCGACGGACGAAATTCATCATCGCGGTTCTTTTGCAGTTGTGGTGCAGGCCAGGTAGAAAGCTCCTGGTCTTTAAACAAGGCTACGTTCAGTTTTTTAGAGGTTTTGGCCGCAAAATCGAATAGCAGCATTTCGCGGATAGGCGATTCTTTTTCGCCGGGCATCTGATACTTGTAGCTTTCTAACGTTGGGCGAGGCATGGCTATGCTGTTAATAACCCAAAGGTCTTTTACCTTACGCTGATCGGTGCGGAACATTACAAAATGCTTTGAGTCGGGCGACCATAATACTTGCGTAGCCTTACGTTTTTTCGCATTTTTCTCGCGCTCTACATTGGTTTCGTTGCCAAAGCCGTTGCCATAATCGTAGTTCTCCACGCCATCTTTGGTGAGTTGGTGCTCTACAATGGTGCTATCGTCTTCGTTCTTCAAAGCCTTTTTGTAGTTGGCTTTATCCATCCAATACAGGTTGAACTTACGGGCGAATATAATGGCCGAACTATCGGGTGCTATGCTGGCCCACATTGGTTTTGGCTTTACCTTTTCGTAGTTTTTCAGCTCCACCAGTTTTTGGTCTTGCAGGTTATACTGGAAGTAAAAGGTTTTTTTCTCTAATGAGTCGGCAGCCTTTTTGTCCTTGCGGTCTTTCTTAAGCTGGTCTAACGTGCTCTTCAATTCAAACTGTATCACCTTTTCATCCCTGGTGAATTTCAGGTTTTCTATAGGCAAATGCTGGCCATCAAAAGGATCTCTTATAATTTGGGTAATAGCTGCGGCCAGCTTGTCGCTATCGAACAACTGCTTTTTGCTGCGCGCAGATGGATCAACGATGTACCACTTTTTACCGTTGCTGGTTTCGTACATATACCAAAATCTGTCGGAGCCTTTAAGCCAATGCGGGTCTACAGCGGTGCTGAACACCATCTTTCTTATTTTGGCGGGAGAATACCTGCCGGCAAGTTGATAATTACCTTTAACCGGCTGCACCGGCGTTGCAGTGTTTAAAGGTGCCTGTGCATACAACTGCGAACACAAAAATGCTGCAGCCGATAATGCGTAGAATTTTTTCATATAGTTAGTTAAAAAGAATGCAAGCGGGAAGTTATTTAAAAATGATCATACAAAAAAAGGGAGGTACAAAGTATTGCGCCTCCCCGTATAATTGTAATGAATAGTTTACACAATCGCTATTTTACCTGCAATATTATCCAGCTGCCGATTAAGTTTAATGCAACGGGCGAGAGCGTTTCTTCTATTTGTCCATACTCGGCCAAATTACCGGTTTGCGCTGTTTGCAGGAGGTGATTGAGTGATGGTAACTCCACCGTTTTAAAACTTTTATTGTGGTTTTTGGTAAGCACCTCGTTAACCAGTTGCAGGTTTTCTTTAGTGTTTACCTGCGTATCTTTAGCACCACCTATGGCCAGTACCGGGCAGGTAACCTTGCTCAGATCAGTAACCGGGTTATAGGTAATAAAATTGCGGAACCAGGGCTGCTTGTATAAACCGCCATACATCCCGGTCACGGTTTGCCCTACCATACTATTATCGGTCACCATCAGTCGCTTTAACACGTCGGGCATTTGAGCGGCTTTCCAGGTGTTGAATATCTGCATAGCTTTGGTGTTTAACTCAGCCTCGCTGTTAACTGTATTGAATAAAGCCAACTCCTGGGTGTGTAAATTTACAAATGCAACCACTGTTTCTTTTCCTTTTGGGTCGGTATCTAAATGCAAAGCCTGCCTAAGCTGATCGGCGTTTTGCTGGGTGCTTATCACGGCACCACCAACTACAGGAGCACCCCACAATATAATAAAGCTCACATCTTTACGGCGGGCGGCCACCATAGGCGCTATAATACCACCTTCGCTATGGCCAATTAAGCCGAGGTGTTGGGTATCAATATCGACGCGGGTTTTTAAATAATCAAGTCCGGCTTCAACATCGTTTGCAAAGCTCAAACTCGTAGCATTAACTCCCTCTTTACCTAATGTAGTTTTACCTGTGCCCCTATCGTCTATTCTTAAAACGGCTATCCCATTTTTAGTCAGGTAGTCGGCCAATACGGCGTATAGTTTATGACCGAACAGCGTACCGTCCCTGTCCTGCGCACCGCTGCCCGAAATAATGATTACTGCCGGATACTTTCCGTTTACCTTGGGCCGGGTTAAAGTAGCACCAAAGTGTATATTCTTATCGGCACTGTCGTATTCAACATCCTCACTGTTGTAGGCATAAGGAGGCACAGGTGTTTGCGGACGTAACTGCCGCGTAAGGGTTAGCGGGTACCTTGCATTGTTTTGCGTGTAAAAACCGCTGATAACATTACCGTTTAACTTCCCTTTAAAAGAAGCACCTATGGCGGTTACGCTAAGCGTAATGCTATCGTTAGATAAAACAGCGCTGCAGGGTATGCCGAAAGCCTTTTGGTCGGGTACGTCGAATGTTGCTGTATAGGTGTTGCCCGACTGCTTAATATTGAACATAATAGCCAGCCTGGCATTGCCGTTAGGCAAATTGCCATTCCAGCTACCGCTGATATTTTGTGCGTAAACCGCAGCTGACGAGAAAACGGCAAATAATACGAAAAGAGATTTCATGAAATGTTATTCAGCTTTAAGCTGATGTTTTTTAAAATAGATGAAGGAATATACCATGGGAATTAAGGCTAACATTATAGTACCGCATAGGAAAAACGTACTTGCCGCCTGCCCCTTAATTAAGAGGGTGATGATAGTGATAAGCACCCCACCCCAAAACCATAGTTTTGCCGCCAACCGGTGTGTAGCTCGCCAGGTATCTTCACTTTCCAGTGTCCACGGAGTGCGTATACCTGCAAAGTAGTTAGGCTTAATGCTGTTCATCAAGTTGCCTAAAAACGCAAAGAATAAACCCATGAGCGGGTACAATAATTTATCGATATTAAAACTACCATTGGCCGTAGCAAACAAAACAGCCAGGTTAATGGCCGACAGAAACAGCACCATACCAAGAGACATTTTTTGAAAAGTATCGGCACTGTATTTAGCTTTTTGCTTTGGATCTATTTGCGGCAGGTATTTAATAAGCAGGTATACGCCTAACGATACACCCAACAACAAATATTGAAAACCAAACAGATCTTTAGGTTCGCCAAAAGCATCGGGTTTGCCACCCGGACCAAAATGCAGCGGTACTTTGGCAGGCAATGTTGGATAAATAAAGAACAGGTAGGCAACCGGCAGTAACCACACTACCAGCGCGGCGGCATCAAACCAGGTAAACTTTTTCATGATGACTTATTGTTATTGGTGAACTGTAATATCCATTGCAGCATCTCGTCCATCACCGTAGTGTTAAGCGAGTAGCTTATAAACTGCCCCTCTTTTACCGATACCACTAACCCTGCCTGCCTGAGCAAATCGAGGTGATGCGAGATGCTGGGTTTGGAAATATGAAAGCGATCGGCAATTTCGCCGGCCGTTAAATCTTTCTCCTTTAACATTTCCAGTATCTCGCGCCGGGTGGGGTCGTTAAGTGCTTTAAAGAGCTTGTTCAAACGCTTGTTTTAATATTTAGATAAATATCTAAATACTTTGTTACAACAGCAAGAAAATTTATAACAATAAAAAAGGAGGCATTTGTAAAGTGCCTCCTTTTAACTTACTTGTCCAGGTATTTGTAGATCGCCATCACATCGTCGTCACCCAGTCCACCGGCTTGCGCCTGTTTAAAGCTATCATACAACGGTGAGCTTAGCGGAGTATTTAACCCTTGCTCCTTAGCCAGGCGTAAATCTTTAGCCAAGTGCTTCAAGGCAAATGCGGCCGGGTATTCATTCTTTAATATCGATGCAGATTTCAGTTTGGTAATACCGCTTCCCACCGCACCCTCATTAATAATGGTGAGCATATCTTCGGTCCTCACGCCGTTAGCTTTGGCAAACAAAACGGTTTCGGCCAAACCTTGCAGGTTTAGGCCTAAAAAGTAATTTATAGCCAACTTAGCGGCTGCCCCTGCCCCCACTGGCCCGGTGTGAACTGTCAACTTACCCAGCACATCCAATATAGGTTTTGCCTTTTGATGAGCGTCTTCAGTTCCGCCTACCAACATAATAAGCGTACCATCCTGTGCGGGCTTTACACTGCCCGATACAGGTGCTTCCATAAACCCGGCGCCTTTCTCACGGCAGCTTTCATCTAAAAACTTAGAAGTTTCGGATGCTACGGTACTCACGTTAATGAATAGCTTACCCGTTGCATTACCTGCCAGTAGTCCATTTTCACCTGTAAAAATTTCTTTAGCAGCGGCATCGTCAGATACCATTACCATGATCACCTCATTATCGGTTGCCAGTTGCGCCAAATCAGCGGCCGATGTGGCACCTGCATCAATGGCTTCTTTTTCCTTTTCACGTGTGCGGTTATATACCTGAACCGGGTAGCCGGCTTTTAATAAATTATTTACCATGGGCGTACCCATATTGCCCAAACCGGCCCAGCCTATTTTATAATTACTCATTGTTTTGCTATTGAATTTTACGAACAAATAGAAGGTTTATAAGTTTAAACTTCAATACAAATAACTGGGATGCTGAAAAAAATAACAGGGTTTATCTTATGCTTTGCAAGCGTTACCGCTTATGCGCAAACTAACGAAACCCAAGGCTGGTTCTTTATTACCCATCAGCAAAAGCTAAGCTCTAAATTTGATTTATTGATGGATGCTCAGCTACGCACCGCCAACAAATTTGACTATTTAAACACCTTACTGTTAAGAGGCGCGCTTAGTTATAATTTTAACAAAAAGCATTCGGCTGCATTGGGCTATGCCTACAAAGGCGATTGGGAACACGAAACTGAAGGAACGGCTTATACTTTAGAGAGGCGCCTTTACCAGCAATACCTGTACAATTTTAAAATACATCGTACCGAACTTAGTGCAAGGGCGCGCCTGGAGCAGCGTTGGATCAAAGAAGAAAACACCCGGTTTTCACAACGGGCACGTGCTTTTGTCAGCGCCCAAATACCACTTATGGCCGACACCGGCTTTACCCGTGGGCTATACACCGGCATTCAAAATGAGTTGTTTTTGAACGTGCAGCATAAAGATCGGGTTAACCATAGCTTGTTCGATCAAAACCGCTCATTTGTTTCGCTGGGCTATCGCTGGAGTAAGAAAATTGATACCGAGCTGGGGTATATGTACTGGTTTCAAAAAGAGTTGGACGGCGGTTTCAGAAGAAACATTTTACAAGTGATGATCACCACAAAATTTTAGTTACTTGCAATCATAAGTGTGCAAAAAATTACCTCTTAAGATTTTAGTTACAAAGCTGAGTTGTAAACAAATTGACATTTAGTTGCAATAACACAACGTTAAGTATACTTTTATCGTATATTGCTATACCAATTGTATTTATTACCCTCTCTCTGTAAAGATGTCCTATAACGAATTTTTTAAAATTCGGTCGATGGAAAGATTCCTGGATCTAAACATTAACCGGGAAAATGAGCTGCAAAATATTGTTACCCTGGCAGCCGAAGCATGCCAAACGCCTGCGGCATATCTCGTTTTGTTGGATGACGGACTTTTAAAATATCACTTTGATGTTAGCTCTTTAACCAGTTACGAGGCATTGGAACCTGCCGAGTGGAATATAAACCTCGAACATGATAAGGTTTTGGTAGTTGAAGATACCTTATTAAACGCCAATTTTTCCCGGCACCCGGCAGTTGTAAACGAGCCACATATCCGTTTTTATGCTGGCGTACCGCTCATGACACACGACGGGCAAAATATTGGCAGCCTTTACGTATTAGGCCAGCAAGCTAAGCCGTTATCAGAAAGGCGTCAGCTTATGCTGCAACTACTGGCCCGCCAGGCCGTAAGCATGGTTGAGTTTGAGTTAAGTTTGGGCATATTGAAGGAGCAATACTTCGAAGCCAAAAACTCCGAAAACAAACTCCGGTCGTTTTTTGAAAGTTCAAGATCCAGCCATTTGCTTATTGGCCGTAATATGGAAGTAATAACCTTCAATAAAACCTTTTATGATGTAGCTTACCATCTTTTTGGCAAATCTGTAGAGGCAGGCAATCTTTCAACCGATTTTATTTATCCTGCTTATGTAAATGATTTTGTAACGCATGTACAAAAAGCTTTAAGCGGCGAGATGGTAAGCCATGAACGCCTGATCAACTTTGAAGGCATGCAGCCTATCTGGTCTAAAATAAGTTACAACCCAACTTACGATGCCAACGGGAATATTATAGGCGTATCTTTTAACTCAACCGATATTACTAAGCGTAAGCAAAGTGAAGAAAAGATAATTAAGCAAAACGAAGCCCTGCGAAAAATAGCCTACATGCAATCGCACGAATTGCGCAAACCGGTAGCTTCCATTTTAGGGTTAATGCATTTATTGAAGCTGGAAAGTACCGACCCCGGCTCGGAGGTTTTGCAAATGATGGAAAAAGCAGTTTTAGAACTTGATGATACCATTCATCAAATTGTAAAAAGCACTGAAACCCAAACCGAGGCCGATGTGCTTCCTTCCAACTGATGTTTAATTAAATTCAATTATCTCGAGCTAATTATGTTTGCCTAAATTGCACCATGGCACAGCAAAATACCATCAGCGTATCTCAAAGGTTAAGGTCTATCATCGGCGGTTCGCTGGGCAACCTGGTAGAGTGGTACGATTGGTATGTTTACTCCGCTTTTTCGTTGTATTTCGCAGCCTCTTTCTTCCCTGCACAAAACGCTACCGCACAGTTATTAAATACGGCCGGCATATTTGCCATAGGCTTTTTAATGCGCCCTATAGGCGGCTGGCTTATGGGTACTTATGCAGATAGGCATGGGCGTAAAAAAGCACTAACCGCATCCATCTTATTAATGAGCGCGGGCTCACTCCTCATCACTTTTGTGCCCGGCTATAAAACCATTGGTATTGCCGCTCCTATTTTGCTGGTTATTGCCCGTATTATTCAAGGCTTAAGTGTGGGCGGCGAGTATGGCACCAGCGCAACTTACCTGAGCGAAATGGCCACGCACTCGAACCGGGGTTTTTACTCCAGCTTTCAATATGTTACCTTAATAATGGGGCAGTTAATTGCCTTAGGCGTGCTGGTTTTACTGCAACGATTCTTTTTAACCGAAGACCAGTTACACAATTGGGGATGGCGCATACCCTTCGGTATTGGTGCGGTGCTGGCTATTAGCGTAATGTTTTTACGCCGCAGTTTGCAAGAGTCGGCCTCATTTACGCAAAAAGAGAATACCCCGGCACGCGGTACCATTAAGGCGCTAATGCAGCACCCTAAAGCCGTACTTACCGTTATTGGCTTAACGATTGGCGGTACTGTGGCCTTTTACACCTTTACTACGTACATGCAAAAGTTTTTGGTGAACACCTCAGGCTTTTCAAAAACTGATGCCACGCTTATTTCTACCTTAACACTGGTGGCTTTTATGCTGCTGCAACCTGCCTTTGGTGCCCTTTCTGACCGTATTGGCCGCAGGCCTTTGCTCATAGCCTTTGGTGTGTTGGGCAGTTTATGTACTATCCCCATACTTACCCGTTTAGGTCACACTACCGATAAATGGGTTGCCTTTGCACTGATACTTGCCGCCCTGGTAATTGTGAGCGGTTACACCTCCATTAACGCCGTGGTAAAAGCCGAACTTTTTCCGGCTGAAGTACGTGCCTTGGGCGTGGGCTTTCCTTATGCCATTGCGGTATCATTGTTTGGCGGCACTGCCGAATATTTTGCCTTGTGGTTTAAACAAGCCGGACATCCGCAATGGTTTTACTGGTATGTAACCGCCTGCATTGCCGTTTCTCTCTTGATTTATGTATTTATGCGCGATACGCATAAGCATTCCAAGATTGAAGATCACGTTCATCATACGCTGTAATATCATTTATTCCCTCGCCAGTAAAAACTGAAGTATTCACCATAGATGCTGAATCATAAGGTATAATTTTGTGTTATAAAATTATAGATTCTACTTATGCTTACATTCTCATCAACATTAAAATCAACCATTACCATTGGTGCTAATACTGCGCAGCCTTTAACGGTTAACCGCCTGGGTTATGGTACCATGCGCCTTACAGGTTCACCGCAAATATGGGGCGAACCAGCCGACCGTCCGCAGGCCTTACAAATATTAAAGACAGCAGTGGAAGAAGGCGTAAACTTTATTGATACGGCCGACTATTACGGTCGCGATATCACCAACCGCCTGATTGCCGAAGCACTATACCCCTATCCAAACAACTTATTAATTTGCACCAAAGTAGGTGCCACCCGTGCCGATGATAAAAGTTGGGTGCCATTTAACCGACCCGACGAACTACGAATAAGTATTGAAAACAACTTGCGTACGTTGAAGCAGGAACAAATATCGCTGGTGCACTTTCGTGTAATGCCCAACAGCGGTATACCATTTGAAGAGTCGGTTGGTGCTATGTTCAATCTGCAAAAAGAAGGCAAAATACAGCATGTAGGGCTTAGCAACGTTACCCGTGCCGAACTGGAGCAAGGTTTAGATTTAGGCAACATTGCTACTGTTGAAAACATGTATGGCTACAGTCAGCGCACTACTTTTGACAATGGCCATGGCGAAAACCGCGGTGGCGAGGAGATACTGGATATTTGTAAAGCGCACCAAATTCCGTTGATCCCCTACTTTTCATTGTATACTTCGTTGCCCGCCAATGCCGATAAGATAATGCAAATAGCACAGAAGCACAACGTAAGCGTGGCGCAAATGAATTTAGCATGGTTGCTGCATCGTTCGCCCATGATACTGCCTATACCCGGCACATCTTCTTTAGTACACCTGAAAGAAAATTTGCAGGCTGCAGCTGTAGAATTATCTGCAGAGGATATGGAGTTTTTGGGATAGCCCGATAATTATTATTGCATTGCTATTCATCGGCAAAATCACTATCTTTAATTATACAGTTCCTGTTATGAATACCGAGATCAAACTTCCTAAAAAGATCATGCTTCGCCAGCGCGAAATTACGGCCGATTATCTCATGGCGGTAGACAGACACCTGGAAGACATTTTGGCTAACCGAGTAATGGACATGTACGAGATCAGAGATTTTGCTGATGATATGCATATTGATGCACGCCACTTAAGCAACACCATTAAACTGGTGACAGGCCAATCGCCTTGTTATTTTTATGAGGAAAAGATCATGGATATTGCGCGTAAGCAATTGCGGGAAACTAAAGTAGCTGTATCTGAAATTGCCATCAGGCTAACCTATGATCCATCTAATTTTGTAAAATTTTTCAAGCGGTTTGAAGGCACCACACCTAAAAAGTACCGCGAGAAAATGCAGTCTGAAATTGTTGAGGTATCAAAAACTGAAACACTCACCATTTAAACTGAAGGTATCACCATAAATACCGAACACCGGGGCTGTAAATTTGTATCATACTTAACAAATCAACTATGAGCACAACAAACAAAATAGCCCTGGTAACCGGCGGCAGCCGCGGACTGGGTAAAAACATGGCACTGGCCATTGCCCAAAAAGGTATTGATGTAATTATTACTTACAACAGTAACCGCGAAGAAGCTGACAAAGTAGTAGCCGAGATAGAACAAGCCGGACAAAAAGCTGCTGCCCTGCAATTGAATACAGGCGAAGCTAAGAGCTTTGATACTTTTATCCAGTTGTTAAGCGGTGTATTAAGCACTACCTTCAGCACCAACAAATTTGACTTTTTGATAAACAACGCAGGTATCGGCATCCATGCTTCTTTTGCCCAAACTACCGAAGAGCAGTTTGATAACCTAATGAACATTCACTTTAAAGGGGCTTTCTTTTTAACTCAAAAGGCCTTGTCGGTACTGGCCGATGGTGGCCGCATTGTAAACATATCGAGCGGATTAGCACGTTTCGCCACACCGGGTTATGCGGCTTACGCCAGTATGAAAGGCGCTATGGAAACGTTAACCAAGTACCAGGCCAAAGAGTTAGGCGCACGCGGCATTGCCGTTAATATAGTGGCTCCAGGCGCCATAGAAACCGATTTTGGCGGTGGCATGGTGCGCGATAATGAAGAAATTAATAAAGGCATAGCCTCACAAACTGCCTTAGGCCGCGTTGGTTTGCCCGATGATATTGGCGGCGTAGTTGCCTTTTTATGCACCGATGAAGCCCGCTGGATAAATGCCCAGCGCATTGAGGTATCGGGCGGAATGTTTTTATAGTATTTCCTAACCTCCTAATAGCAACGCCGGGACCTGTTCCCGGCATTGCTATTTATACAGGAGCAATACACATTTTTTCACATATTTGCAGCATGAGTAAGCTGTGGCAAAAAACTACAAACGTTAACGAACTGGTTGAAAGCTTTACCGTTGGCCGCGACCGCGAGTTTGACCGGCAAATGGCCGCCTTTGATGTACTGGGTTCTTTAGCGCATACCCAAATGCTGCAAACCATTGGCCTCATGAGTGCCGAAGATCTGCAACTTGTACAGCAAGAGCTTAAAGCCATTTATGCCGATATTGAGAACAATAGCTTTGAAATAGAAGATGGAGTGGAGGATGTACACTCACAAGTAGAAATGCTGCTTACCCGCCGTATTGGCGATGCCGGTAAAAAAATTCATAGCGGCCGCAGCCGTAACGACCAGGTACTGGTAGATCTAAAACTTTTTTTTCGTAGCGAATTACAGCAAGTAGTTGAAGAAGTTCAGCAGCTTTTCACCTTACTTATCGAACTAAGCAATAAGCACAAAGACGTATTACTGCCCGGTTACACACATTTGCAGGTGGCTATGCCTTCATCCTTCGGTTTATGGTTTGGCGCTTATGCCGAAAGTTTGACCGATGATTTGGAGCTTTTGTTGGCTGCTTATAAGATCACCAATAAAAATCCGTTAGGTTCGGCAGCCGGGTATGGCTCATCATTTCCTTTAAACCGCACTTTAACTACACAGCTACTGGGTTTTGAAAGCCTGAACTATAATGTGGTTTATGCCCAAATGGGCCGTGGTAAAACCGAGCGCATTATTGCACAGGCCCTATCTGCCGTGGCTGCAACCCTGGCTAAAATGGCTATGGATCAAACCTTGTACCTGAGCCAGAACTTTGCTTTTGTTAGCTACCCCGAAAACCTCACCACGGGCAGCAGCATTATGCCGCATAAAAAGAACCCCGATGTTTGGGAAATTATGCGTGGAAAGTGCAACCGCCTGCAAGCTTTGCCCAACGATATTGCCATGATGACCACTAACCTGCCATCGGGCTATCACCGTGAAATGCAGTTGCTTAAAGAATTGCTGTTCCCTGCCTTTACAGAAATCAAAACCTGCCTGCACATGGCCAGTTTTATGCTGCAGCACGTTACCGTTAAAACCAACATTTTAGATGATCCGCGTTATGCGTACCTTTTCAGCGTAGAAGAAGTTAACCGCCAGGTGCTGGATGGTGTACCTTTCCGCGATGCTTACAAACGGGTAGGATTGGCTATTGAAGAAGGCAACTTTAACCCCAATAAAACGGTAAACCATACCCACGAGGGTAGCATAGGTAATTTGGGGAATCTCGAAATAACCGAAGCAATGATTAACCTGCTCAAGAACTTCAACTTTGAAAAAACAGCCGACGCTATTCGCGAACTAGTTAAATAAGAAGACTGCCATGAACGGACAAAACCGCAAAGACATATACCCCGGTTTAGAGGTTGATATTATCCTAAAAAAAGACCAGCGCAGCGGTCAACTAACGCGTGGCATTGTACAAAGCCTGCTTACCAGCGCCACCTACCACTCGCGCGGAATTAAGGTGCGGCTTGAAGATGGACAAATAGGCCGGGTAGCGCAAATTGTTGAAGAAGATTAAAAAACAAATGGCTGGTAACCAGTATCATTTGCCATAACTTTCTTATAACTTGCACCATGCCCGATAATATTAGCCAAAAGGCCGAAAAAGAAATTGCCTTTCATTTAGATGCGCACTACCGGCTCATTATAGCCATTGTGGTAAGTTTGATAGTTGCGTTTGCTATCAAATCGGCATTACCGGTAACCGAAACCATATTGATCAGCTGGATATCTTTTGCTTTCAGCCTGATCATCCCGGAGTGGATCACTATAATCACTATCCATCCGCGCGATCTGCACAAGATTGCCACCCTTCAGGATTCAAGCCGCACGTTTATATTTCTATTTGTACTTGCAGGCTCGTTAATAAGCTTACTGTCCATCGCCTTTTTGATGAAATCGCCCGAACATGCGTCTACGGCGCAGGTAACGGGGCATGTCATATTAACCATTAGCTCTGTTATTATTTCCTGGTGGCTTGTGCATACCGTATTTACATTGCGCTATGCACATCAATATTATGATACCAACAACGATGATGGAAGTAAAAAGCCGGCTTGTGGCTTAGAGTTTCCAAACGAAAAAGAGCCAGATTATCTTGATTTTGTATATTATTCTTTTAATATTGGTGTAGCTTTCCAAGTATCTGATATTAATATTACTTCTCGTAAAATGCGAAGACTTACATGGATTCACAGCCTCATATCTTTTGCCTTTAATACCGCTATAGTTGCACTCAGCATCAACATTACATCCGAAATTATATCGAAGCAATAATTGTAACTGGTGCAAACAACAGTCTTATAAATCAGCATTTTGACACCAAAAACTCTTATTTGTTAAATATTTTTATTTATAGTTACATAATTTTTACATAAAATTGAGTCCCCCGGTTTTATTAGGCGTCATAGTATTGCTACCTTTGGCATATTAAATGGCGGCACTGCTATTTATTTTTGACCCCTAATTAGTCCTATTGATGTTGAAGCGTATATTGGTGTTGGATGATAACCAGGATATTTTAGAAGTTGTTAACGAAGTACTTTCTTATGAAAACTTCGATGTACATACTACTTGTACCAGTAATAATATTTTACAAGTAGCACGTGATTACCACCCCGACTTAGTGATCTTAGATTTCTTGCTGAACGATGGCAACGGTGGCGAAATTTGTAAACAATTCAAGGCTGATAGCACACTCAAGCACATCCCCGTGATCATATTTTCGGCGTATATTAACCGGAATGTTGATTATCCGTCTTTTGGCTGCGAAGCTGTTATCTCTAAGCCTTTCGATTTAAAAGAACTGGTTGATAAAGTTAACCTCCTTACCTCAAAAAATTAAGTATTCTTCTTCACGTCACTCATTTATAATTAATTAGACTTTAGCATGTATGCAATTGTATACATCCCAAAGTTTATCCGTGTAATTTCAGAGCTTTTCAGCCTCTGCTATTTTAATTCATTACTGGCATACATTTAATGTATAATTTAATACAACTAAATAAATTGCCTTATGAAAACATTAAATACTATTAAAATTCTGGCTAAGGCGATAGACATTGAGTTGAAAAAAACGTTGCAAAGAGATTTGGAATCATTTCGTGCGGCTCAATCTAAGAAACAAAACATCAGTCAGGGCAATCAACAGGCTACCTGACCATACATCATCTATCATACAAATAAAAAGAGATTTTGCAATTAACAAAAGCTCTTTTTTCATTTTAAACAATATCACGAAGATATTATATCCTATTTTATATATTTTAAATTAATTGAAGTAATGGCATAACTCGTGGCATGTAAATTGAACATTGATTATATATAAACCTACCAACCAATGAGTAAGCGCATAATGATTATTGATGAAGATTTGATGGAGTTGAACATGCTTTCGCAAATACTTGATTGCAAAGGTTACGAGGTATGCCCTCTAAGCCGTTCGTATAAGGTTTTCACAGAAATTTCAAAGTGCCAGCCTGACCTTATCCTGCTCGACAGCATGATGTCGCAAATGGATAGCTTGGTATTAAGCCGTGCAATTAAATCGATTGACACGATCAAAGAAATACCCGTAATGCTTATTACAGGCAAGAACTATGATAATTACGTTTATGCATTTAAACCGCAAGGTATACTTAGCGGCAACATGGTTAAAACCGCAGGGATAGACTCGTTGTTGAAAGATATTGAGTTAAAACTGGCAAGCTAATTCAAGGACAGATAGTTTTGATTACCAATCCATCACCCTGGCGCGCATACGCTTAATGTAGTGACGAATATCCAACACAATACCAGCGAAAAAATAGAATACCAGCGGGAAGCCCACCGATAAAAAGGACGAATAGATAAAAAATAAACGGATTTTAGAGATAGAGATATTTAACCACTCACCTAAATAGGTGCATACTCCAAATGAGTATCTTTCAAAAAAGGTAAGAATGCGCTGTATCATCTGTTTGTATTTAAAATTTCATTTCCAATTCCACATTGCAGGCACTTCTTGAGGTCACAATAACTTCGTCTTAACTCCAATAACGCCTGCGATTCAAAAGCACTTTTTGCTTTTACCCCCAGCTCTTTAAATTCATTCACTACGTGGTTTTGTTCAAGCGGTAAACTTTCCAGCAGTTCCAAACTACGATTGGTATAACTGTGCAGTTGGTAGTGCTTGCCATAGCTAAACAAAAACACAGCAACGGTATTTAACAGCAATAGGTCAACAGAAGTATTACCAAAAGATTTAACTGCTGGTTTTGATACTACGCCGAACCTGTAATGAGTGTCCCAATACTCGTTAACAACAATAGTACTAAAAAGTTTCCGCAATCCGGCTACTGTTTGTTCCTCTAATATTTTAGAAAACAGGTGATTACATTGCGTTATTAAGCCAGCGAACTGCGCCAGCCTAACCGTCGGAAAATTTGAAGGCCGCAGACGTAAGAATTTCCATAGATGCTTTTCTATAGGAACAAGGTTGTACTTCTTCTTTAGGTAGCTATATTCTCCTTTGAGTTTTAAGGGATAAGGTTCCGCAAAATCATCTTCTAAAAAACCGGCCTGGCCAAAAATGAGTGTTTCAATTTGCAAGGCGTTGGTTTTATGCTTAGCCAGCAAACTTTGGGGTAAGCTTTTAGCCATCAACTCAAAAGGCAGCGCATTAATTTTAAAGCCAAAGTTAGCAGCTAAAAACTGGTAAAAGGTTTCTTCCCAGTTACCGGTATTTATTTGCAGTGCATTAATTACCGTAACCGATTTCTTCTCCAATCTTTCGACTAAAACACGGGTTAACCAGTTATGCATTGATAGGCTATTTACCGTTTTAATGGTGCCCTCGCATGGAATTATTTGCTGGTTACCATAAACCATTTGATGGTAACGCCCATACAGTTCAGCAGAGATACGGTTAACGAGTTCTATGGTAGGCAGCGGCTTGCCATTGGGCAGCATAATCGGTTGATTATTGCGGTAAACCACATGCAAAATCACGTTCTTATAGGCATCGTCGTTACTGTGATTGTGTTGGTGCCAGTCGGCAGATGCCACATGAATTTCAACATTGCCGGCCCAAAGCGTATCGCCTATTTTGATACGGGCATTTTGAAAATCAGCCCCGGAATCAAAATTACGCATACCGGCAGCAATTACTTCCACAGCTTCCCCTTCGGTGGTTTGCAGGTTGCGAAAATCTAACAACTTAAATTTCCATACGTAATGCAAAAAGTCTTCGGTAAAAAGCATCAACTAAAATAGTATAAATGGCCTATGTAAACAAACGGGTGAGTGAGAGACACACAATTTAAATGTTTGTAACATTAAGGTTATAAGCTGCGCAAATTTATTTCTTTGGTTTACATTTAGTTGATAAATAATTAACTCCCCGAAATGAATAAATTTTTACTAACCGTGGCATTTGCAGCCGTGGCTACGGGCAGCTTTGCGCAAGGCCGGGCAGACAGTTCTGCACGCCGGGCAGCAATACCCGGTGGCTTTGCAGGCAATGTAACACAGCAACGTGCTGTTCCGCGTCCTTACAAAACCATCATTACCGACAAGGCGGTAACCCGTGCAGGCTTGTTTAAAACCCACAAAGTAGATGATAAATACTATTTTGAAATTGGTGATAGTATTTTAAACCGCGAAATTTTAGTGGTTAGCCGTATTGCACGTGCAGGAGCCGATGTGAGGGCTGCCGACGGCTACGCCGGCGACCAGATTGGTAACACGGTAATAAAGTTTGAAAAAGGTCCTAATAACCGCATTTTCATGCGTAAAATATCTTACCGCGCTTACAGTGCCGATAGTACAAAATCAATGTACCAGGCTGTTCAGCGTTCCAACATTCAAGCTATTGCCGCAGCGTTTAACATTGCTGCCTTTTCGCCCGATAATAAAGGTACGGTGATAGATATGACCGATTACATTAACGGCGATAACGAGGTGTTTTTCTTCAGCTCTCCACAATCTAAACAACGTATTCGCTTAGGTAACTTATTAACCGACCGCAGTTATATTGAAAACGTTCGCAGTTATGCAAACAACGTAGAAATAAGTACCGTTAAAACGTACGGCTTGCTTGCCGCAGCTTCGCCTTTTGGCCGTGGTGGCGGTGCCCCTGCCCCTACTGCCGGCGGCGCTAACGCAGCCAACGGATCAGTAACGGTGGAGTTGAATACATCCTTAGTGATCTTGCCTAACGTACCTATGAAAGGCCGTTATTTCGACCCACGTGTAGGTTACTTCACCAGCAGCTATACCGACTTTGATTTGAACCCTCAAGGTGTTAAAGATGTGCAGCTGATCGCGCGCTGGCGGCTGGAGCCTAAAGCAGCCGACATGGCCAAATACAAACGCGGAGAACTGGTTGAACCCAAAAAGCAAATTGTATATTACATTGACCCGGCTACGCCAAAAAAATGGATTCCTTACTTAATGGCGGGTATAAACGATTGGCAAGTTGCTTTTGAAAAAGCCGGCTTTAAAAATGCCATCGTAGCCAAGGTTGCACCTACGGCCAAGCAAGATTCTACCTGGAGTATGGAAGATGCCAGCCACTCGGTAATTGTTTACAAACCTTCAGAAACAGAAAATGCAAGCGGTCCGCACATCTCTGATCCACGTAGTGGCGAGATATTGGAAACACACATTAACTGGTACCACAACGTAATGAAACTGGTGCATGATTGGTACATGATCCAAACCGCAGCAGTTGACCCGCGTGCCCGTAAAATGACCTTTGATGATAAGCTGATGGGAGATTTGATTCGCTTCGTATCATCGCACGAGGTAGGCCATACTTTAGGTTTGCGCCACAACTATGGCTCAAGTTCAAGCGTTCCGGTTGAAAAACTGCGCGATAAAGCCTTTGTTGAAGCTAACGGCCACACCCCATCTATTATGGACTACGCCCGCTTTAACTATGTAGCACAGCCCGAAGATAACATTAGCGCTAAAGGCTTGTACCCACGCATTGGCGATTACGATAAATGGGCCATTGAATGGGGCTATAAATACTTAGGCAACAAAGGCCCTGATGTCGAAAAAGAAGAGCTAAACAAAATGGCCATTGAAAGTGCCAAAAACCGTCGCCTTTGGTTTGGAACCGAAACTAATCCCGATGATCCGCATTCACAAAATGAAGATTTGAGCGATAACGCTATGGTAGCCAGCACATACGGCATCAAAAACCTGCAACGCATCTTAGTAAAATTACCTGAATGGACCAAGCAGGAAGGCGAAGGCTACGACGATCTGGAGAATATGTACAACCAGTTAACCACCCAATTTGGCCGTTACATGGGCCATGTGGCTAAGAACATTGGCGGTATTTACGAAAACCCTAAGAGCACAGACCAAGCCGGTCCGGTGTATGAAAATACCTCTGCTGCAACGCAGCGCGAGGCTATGACTTTCCTGGACAAGCAACTGTTTACAACACCAACCTGGTTATTAAATCAGCAGGTGCTAAATGATATAGGTGCCAGCCCGTTACAAGTAATTTACACCCGCCAGGATGCTGTGCTCAACCGCATTGTTACGCCGCGTGTATTTAATAAACTGGTAGCTGCCGAGGCTATGGACGGTGCCAAGGCCTACAAGGTAACCGACTTTATGGGCGACATGCAAAACATGATCTTCCGCGAGGTAAAGAGCAACCAGGCCATTGACGTTTACCGCCGTAACCTTCAAAAGCTATATGTAGACAAACTGATAGACATGGTTAAACCGGCACCTGCAAACGCTGCTGCACAAGCAGTTGCCTTTGGTGGCCGTGGTGGCGCACCGCGCGACCCGGAACAAACAGATGCTGTATCTGTAGCTAAAGCACAATTACGCGCTATCAACGCCATGATCAAATCGGCTACAATTTCTGATTCTATGAGCACTTATCACCTTCAGGATCTATCTGATCGTATAACCGAAGCCATGAATCCGAAGAGTTAATACCCCTTTAAGTTCATCAATTTTTGAGAAGCCGCCTTGTTTACAGGGCGGCTTTTTTTGTGGTAGCAAGGCCGATTGGGGGCATCATAATAATGGCATCCTGCTAAATCTCAACCTCAGAAAACTTCATGTTTGGCTCGCAAAACTTCATATTTCCTTATTTTATTAGATTTTTCTTCAATTGAGATTTGTGAGTTATTTCAATTGTCTTCGACTGCAAAAGTCAAGATTGAAAGCTTCAATTTTTTTAGATGATTTACATCGCTAGTCATACACCGATGATGCATTACTCCAATGTTCTAAAACAAAAAAGCGGACGATGAATATCGCCCGCTTTTTTTATCGTTTCAAAAGTTTCTTAGTTGTCTAATCCGCCCCGGCGGGTAACTTTAACCGGCTCAGGCCATTTCATGGGTTGACCGGTGCGTGGGTTGTTGCCCAGTACTGCTTTTTCGGTGGATGTTCTTTCCGGATCTTCGCTGGCCATGTAAATCAGGATGGCAGCTAAAATGGCGTTCTTGCGAACATCATCAAACACGATCTTGTCATACGTATCGCGGTTGGTATGCCATGTATAGTTACCGTAGCTCCAGCTTAACGAGCTTAGCGAAAAGCCCGGCGCACCGGCCGCTACAAATGAGGCAAAATCTGACCCGCCTGCACCCGGCATACCCGGAAAGCTGGTTTTGATAGAATCGCGCATGTTAGAAGGTACTGCCGCCAACCAGCGGGTAATGTATTCTTTAGCATGAGCAAAGCCTTGTCCGCCAATATTTACTACTCTACCCGTACCGTTGTCCTGGTTAAACAGCGCTTGCAGGTTCTTTACAATTTCGGGGTGATCTTCCACAAATGCGCGCGAACCGTTCAAACCTTCTTCTTCGCTGCCCCAGTGGCCTACTAAAATAGTACGCTTTGGTTTAGGGTACACTTTTTTAAGGATGCGCATGGCTTCCATCATCGTCAACGTACCGGTACCATTATCGGTTGCGCCGGTGCCGCCATCCCATGAGTCAAAATGAGCCGAAAGCATTACATACTCGCTGGCTTTTTGTGAACCTTTAATTTCGGCCAAAGTGTTGTAAGTTGGCACTACACCCAGTTCTTTCGATTCGGTGTGCATGCTGATCTTGGGCTTGTTACCGCTTTCAGTAAGGCGGTATAGCAAACCGTAATCCTCCAAAGCAATATCAACCGTAGGCACTTTTTTGGTATAAGCGCTGAATATTTTATCAACCCCAAACCCTGCCGACCAGTTGCTGGTAATGATACCTGCCGCACCCGCATTTTCTAAAGCTACCGGTAAGGTACGTGCTGTAAAGCCGGTTTTGGTAATACGGCTGCGCCAGGCATCGGTTTGTGCGGTGCGGGCGGCTTTCATCTTATCAAAAGATTCTTTGGTGGCAAAGGTTTGCCAGTTATCGTCGGGACGGCCGGTAGGCTGCGCCATAGAGATCATCACAAATTTACCCTGTACGGTTGGCAGCCATTTTTGAAAAGCTACAGAGTCGGCCAGGTCTGGCAGTATCACCAGTTCGGCGGTTACGATTTTGTTGCCCATGCCGGGGCTCCAGGCCAATTGCGTACCTTCTAACGATTTTACCCTCGGGTACACCATATCAATATGCGAAACGCCTCTTTCCCAGCCGCGCCATTCGCCCCACTTTTCGTTACGGGCACTTACACCCCAGCTTTTATATTTAGCTACGGCCCACTCATTGGCCTTGAGCATTTGCGGCGTGCCTACTAACCGCGGGCCAACACCGTCAATAAGTTCGTGGGCCAGTTTTTCGAGTTGAGAGTTTTCGTTACCTTCTTTTACAATTTGGTCAATAACGCTGTTTTGCGCCCGGGCCAAACCCGAAGATAGCAGCAGTACCACAGCGGGTACCAGTGAAAGGGAGTTGAGTTTGCATTTCATAACGCCAATATAATTAAATGCCGGGTCAATAAAAAGTCACGCTTTGTTACACATTGGCACATAAAATTGTAGCCGGAGCGCTATTGTCCATATTTCTAAATCCGTAACTTTAATACTTGGTTATGAGAAAACTATTTTACTTAACAGTACTTGCGTTGGTTTGCAGGTACTCCTATGCACAGGGTAAACCTGCGGAACAAGGTATTGATAGCACCGTATTTAACAGCAGCGCACAGCATTGGTATGGTATAAAGGATAAGCACAACGTAATTAACCCAAAATACAACCAGCCCCGGTATCATTGGACTAACCTGGCTGCCATAGGCGATAACATTTTGCTTTACCAAAAAAGCAACGGCGGCTGGCCCAAAAATTATGACATGACGGCCATTTTAACCGCCGACCAAAAAGACAGCTTGTTGAAGGATAAGAACAACCTGAATACTACTTTCGATAACAGCACCTCTTACTCGCACGTGGCCTGCCTCGCACAAATTTATGAAGGCACCCACGATCAAAAATACAGCAAAGCTGCCATTAGCGGGTTAAAGTATATTTTAGATGCCCAGTACGAGAACGGCGGCTGGCCGCAGTATTACCCATTACATAAAGATTACAGCCGATACATTACTTACAACGACGATGTGTTTACCGGCATTATGGAAGTGCTGCGCGGTATTAAAGACAATAAAGCTCCTTACCAGTTTATCAACGCCGCTATGCGCCGCAAGACAGAAGTAGCTTTCAACAAAGGCATAGATTGTATCATCAACACCCAGATCAATGATTTTGGCGAGCTTACCGCATGGTGCCAGCAGCATGATGAAATTACATTAAAACCTACCTGGGCACGTGCATTCGAACCACCATCTATCTGCAATGCAGAAAGTGCAGGCATTGTATTATTACTGATGGATCTGGACCATCCAAACGAAAAAGTAATAAATGCGGTTAAACATGCGGTAAGCTGGTTTAAAGAATCGCAGATCGAAGGTATCCGGGTAAAAACTATTCCCGCTGCGCCCGATACCAGCCAGTTCACCATATCACACATTGATCGTATGGTGGTACAGGATGCCACCGCCCCGCCTATCTGGACACGCTACTACGAACTGCAAACTCACCGCCCGTTGTTTTGCAACCGCAACAGCAAAGTAGTATATTCTTTGGCCGAAGTAGCCCGTGAACGCCGCTCGGGTTATGGCTGGTACACCTATAATCCGCAACAAGTGCTTAACCGCTACCCGGAATGGGTGGAGAAGTGGGATTTGAAGTAATCAACTTGTCATCTCAAGCGATAGTAAGATATTCTAATACTCCCTGCATATAATCGAATCTGCAGGAAGTAACAAGATTTCTCGTTAACACTCGAAATGACATGAGTTTGATGATACACTATCCAATCTGTCATCTCGAACGATAGTGAGAGATCTTGTTTGGACATGCATATGGTAAATTTATATGATAAACAAAACTCTCGTTAGCAATCAAAAAGCACCTTTATGCAACCGAACGTTATTGGAAACCCATTAATTCACAAACAATCAAACGTTAATGTAGCTTAAACTCCATGTGGAATTATAACTTCTTCATCTACATTGTCACCAACCGTGATAAAAGCATTTTATATGTAGGCGTTACCAATGATCTCAGCCGACGCTTATACGAGCATTACGAAAATAGAGGGAATCCAAGTACTTTCGCCGGGAAGTATCATTGCTATTATCTAATTCATTATGAACGTTTCGTACACATTGAGGAAGCAATCAGCCGTGAAAAAAAGATCAAAAAATGGAGAAGAGAAAAGAAATGGGATTTGATCAAATCTTTGAATCCGGAAATAAAGTTTTTAAATAAAGAAATAAATCCTGAATAAACGTATTCTTCCTACGGGTTAGAAGCTTTAATTAGCCTGCATGTCTTAGAATTTATTGTAGTAACAAGATTTCTCGTTAGCACTCGAAATGACAGAAGTTTGGGAGTAAAGCTATTCCAATTTGTCATCTCGAACGATAATGAGAGATCTTGTTTGAACAATGCATATAACAGATAGGCAGGAAGTAACAAGATTTCTAGTTAGGACTCGAAATGACAGGAGCTTGAGAGTAAAACTCTCCTAACATGTCATCTCGAACGATAATGAGAGATCTTGTTTGAACAATGCATATAACAGATAGGCAGGAAGTAACAAGATTTCTCGTTAGCACTCGAAATGACAGAAGTTTGGGAGTAAAGCTATTCCAATTTGTCATCTCGAACGATAATGAGAGATCTTTTTTGAACAATGCATATAACAGATAGGCAGGAAGTAACAAGATTTCTCGTTAGCACTCGAAATGACAGGAGCTTGGGAGTAAAACTCTCCTAACATGTCATCTCGAACGTTAGTGAGAGATCTTGTTTGAACTCTTATATGACGGATTTACAAGAAGTAACAAGATTTCTCGTTAGCACTCGAAATGACGGGAGCTTGGGAGTAAAACTCTCCTAATATGTCATCTCGAACGTTAGTGAGAGATCTTGTTTGAACTTGTATATGACGGATTTACAAGAAGTAATAAGATTCTCCTTAGCACTCAGACTGAGAAAAACTACCCCTTAGCCTGTTGCTTAGGTCCGCCGTTGGGCTTGCGGCCTTTGTATTTATTGCCTGAACTTTTGCCGCGGTGTGGCCTTTGGTTAGGCGATTCGGGCCTGAACTTCGGTGCTTCTCCCAATTCGGCAGGCAGTGCTATCTCGTCAATTTCCTTGTCTATCAGTTCCTGAATGCTACGGAATTTGCGTTGATCGCGTTCATTAACAAAGGTAATGGCGGTGCCTTTAGTGGCGGCACGTGCGGTACGGCCAATGCGGTGAATGTAATCCTCCGGATCGCCGGGTACGTCGTAATTCACTACCAGGTCAATCCCTTCTACATCAATACCGCGAGATAGGGCATCGGTACCAATAATAACCGGCAACTGCTTGTTTTTGAATTGCAGCAATATTTCTTCGCGCTCGTTTTGCTGTATATCGGAATGGAAAGCGTTTACGTTAATACCGGCCGACTTCAATTCTTTATACAAAGCTTTCACCTTTTCTTTGGTAGATGCAAAAACGATGATGCTGGTGTAAGTGCCGCTTTTAAGCAAGCCTACCAATAATTTGGTTTTCTGCTCGTCGTGTACCTTATATATCTGCTGAGTTATACCAACGGCAGGTTGCGATATGGCAATGTTTATCTGCTCGGGCTCGTTCAATATAGATTTAGCCAAAGTACGGATGCGTCCCGGCATGGTGGCCGAAAACATCAGCGTTTGCCTTTTTGCAGGCAGGTAGCTAATAATGCGCATAATATCTTCCTGAAAACCCATATCCAGCATACGGTCGGCCTCATCCAATATTAAATACTCGAGATGGCTCAATTTAAGCGACCCTGAGGTTAAAAAGGAAATTAAGCGGCCGGGAGTAGCAATCAAGATGTCTACCTTATTGGTAATGCCACGTTTTTGGCTTTCGTAAGCCATACCATCGCCGCCACCAAAAATGGCTATAGAGCTTATTTCAGTAAAGTAGGCCAGGCCTTCTACCTGCTGGTCTATTTGCTGGGCAAGTTCACGTGTGGGCGCTAATATAAGGGTGCTTATCTGATGCTTGGGGTTCTGCCCTATCAGGTTAAGCACAGGCAACAGGTAAGAAGCCGTTTTACCGGTACCCGTTTGCGCACAGGCAATTACATCCTTGCCTTCCATTACTACCGGGATAGCCATTTGCTGTATAGCAGTTGGCGTTTTATAACCCATGCTGAGCAGGCCTTCGGCCAATTGCTCGTTAAAATTAAAATCGTTAAAAGTCACAGTATCTATGATAATTTTGCAAGATAGGAATTATATTATGGCATTGGTAGTTAAGCACGTACTAATTACTTAAGCCTATGATCGCAATTGTTATTACACTACTGTTAGTCTGAGCTTGTCAAAGACTTGGAAAGCGTAAAAGTCTTCGACAAGCTCAGACTGACAGTTTTGACTGATATGATATTTATTATAATCCGCTCGTAACAACCTTTGGGTGTTAAAGCATCTGTATTGGGTGGGTATATACTAATAACTAATACTGCCTGTTCAGCAAATTGAACACCTTTTGCTGTAAAACATTCATATCAAAAGGTTTTTCCAAATAGTCGTCGGCGCCGGCTTCGCGGGCTTTATCTTTGATATCCATACTGGCCGAAACAATAATAACAGGAATGTCTTTAGTGGAGGCCTGCCGCTTTAGTTGGCGGCAAACCGTTTGTCCGTTATGTCCGGGCATTTGTATGTCCAGTAAAATCAAATCAGGCAGCGCCTTAACTGCGTCTATAACAGAGGTTCCGTCGGGCACCTTAAGCACTTCATACCCCAAAAGATCGAGTATGGCACCAATAGAATCTACTATAGCTTTATCATCATCCGCAATCAATATAGTTTTTGCCTTGGCGTTCATAGTCGTAACATATCAAAAACTAAGCCTGATTTTTGTATATTTCGGCCAACGTAACGCTTATTTGGATTAAATGGGAACATCTATCACTAATAAAAACATTAAGGCAACCAGAGAAAAACTAATTATTGATTGGGTTTTGATTGTGCTGGGCATATTTTCGGCCAGTTTGGGTTTAAAGGGCTTTTTACTTTCCAGCCATTTTATTGATGGCGGCGTTACGGGTATATCTATGCTCCTGGCCGATATTACACACATCCCTATTGCTGTTCTGCTTTTTGTAATCAACGTTCCATTCTTAATATTAGGCTACCGCAGGTTAGGTTTAGGTTTTGCCATTAAAAGCACTACTGCCATTGCCGGTTTATCACTTTGTTTAGCATTAATTCATTTTCCTGATGTAACCTCAGATAAATTATTAACCGCCGTATTTGGCGGGTTTTTTATAGGTGTAGGTATTGGCTTTGCCATAAGAGGCGGCGCTGTATTAGACGGAACCGAAATAGCCGCACTGCTGTTGAGTAAAAAGGCTCAGATATTGAAAGTGAGCGATATTGTGTTGATCCTGAACGTGATCATTTTCGGGGCTGCAGCTTTCCTGTTGGGGATAGAATCGGCTTTATACTCCATCCTAACCTATGTATCGGCTTCTAAGATGATGGATTTTATTCTGAATGGTTTAGATCAGTATATAGGCATTACGGTAATATCGGCCAAAAGCGAGGTGATACGTAAGGTAATTACCATGCAGCTGGGCCGTGGCGTAACTGTTTACCAGGGTAAAAGCGGTTATGGTAAAGACGGACACATTAACGACCCGCGCGATATTATTTTCACCGTATTAACCCGCTTGGAGGTACCGGCTATCAAAGACAAGATCTTAAAGTTAGACCCGGCAGCATTCATTATTCAGCAAAGTATTGATGATACCACCGGGGGCTTAATGAAGCGTAAAAAGGAACACTAAGCCTGCGCCGCTTCGGCTTCTCCTTTATAAACGCTATTGCTTAATACGCGAAACGTTACCGATACCACTTCAGAGATGTAACGTTTTATGCCCTGCTCATCGGTATAAGCGTTGGTTTTTATTCTACCTTCCAGGTAGATGAGGTTTCCTTTGTCCAGTTGTGGAACGGTTTCGGCAAATTGCCTGGTCGGGATCTTAACCTGGTGCCACTCGGTATGCTCAACCATACTGTCGCGCTTTTTTATGTATTCATTGGTGGCTAAAGGAAAGCAGTAAAACCACTGCCCATCGGCCTGCTGGTTTAAGCGTGGAGTACTACTTACGTAGCCCACCAAAAACACCTTATTTATACCAGCGTTATTAAACATGATCGTAAAAATTAGTATCGTAAAATCGTAATCAATTATAAGGTTAAAGCTCCGGGAACTCCAACAGCAATTTTACGGTATAAAAACTTGACAATACCCGTAATTAATACTGGTTTACCTATGCGTTAAATACGCGTTTTAAGTTATAGATAGAATTTTAGATAGATAATATAAATCACAGTTCTATTAATAGACAGCTATTAATCTGCTCTAATAGTACAGAGACAAGACTTCAATTAGAAAAGTTCGTTTGCAGGAGCTTGCAGCCGTGGCCGGGCAATGCTGAGGTTTAACTCCTTGTTAAGCCGCTCAATTAAATAATCGCATAAAATGGGTGCAGCCACTTCATCAGACTGGTGCATGCCAAAATAAACCGCTCGCAAGCCTTGGTTAGCCCACTGTTTAATGCGTTCTACCCAACTCTCAATCCTTATGTAATCTGTTGGGTGCAGTGCATTGCCTACAAATCGTATAAAGGCATCGTTGGTGGGCAGGGCCATATGGATCACATCGCGGCGGCCGGCAGTATCGGTAATAATGGCGCCTATGCCCAGCCGTTGCATTAATTGGAATGCCGCATTACGGTGAGCATCATCGGCAAACCAGTCGCGGTGTCGCAACTCAGTAAATATGGGCAGGTCGCGCGGCAGGCTTTCAAGATAAATTTCAAGTTCGGCAAAGTTTTTAGGCAGGTAGTTATCGCTCATCTGCAAAAATATGGGGCCTAACTTTTCTTCAAAGGCCAGCATACTTTCCAAGAACGAGGTTGTAAGCTCATCGGCACCTTTTAACCTTTTAATATGGCTAATAAGCTGGTTTACTTTGGGGCAAAACTTAAACCCCGGGTTTGCAGCTGCTTTATTCTTCCATTTAGTAATGGTTTCGGCATCGTACATGCGGTAATGCGTAGCATTTAACTCAATCATGTTAAAGTGCTTCACATACTCCGAGAGGAAATCGGCATCTTTGGTTTTGGGCGGAAACAGGTTGCCCTTCCACACCTTTTGGCCCCAACTGGCACAGCCTACATAAACCTGTAGGGGCTGCTTGTTTTTAGACCGGCTAAGCGTGGCCGTAGTGATGGCGGCATCGGGCGGTAAAGTAAAATCTATTTCGAGTAATTGCGCGTCGGCTACTTTACCAAATTCCATAAATAATTAGTTAATACTTTCGAGCATTTGTATGTACAGTTCTATGCCTTCTTTAATTTCATCCACATAAATAAATTCATCGGCGGTGTGCGAACGTGCCGAATCGCCGGGGCCCATTTTAAGGGATGGAATATCGAGCAAAGCCTGATCGGATGTGGTTGGCGAGCCGTAAGTAGTACGACCCAAAGCCAGGCCCGCCTGTACAATGGGATGATTACGATCTATTGATGATGGTTTGAGCCTTACCGAACGGGGCACCACTTCGCAGCTAACGTGCTCCCTGATGATACTTAGCACTTCCTCGTTACGGTAGGCATCGGTCACCCTTACATCCACCGTGAAACTACAGGTGGCAGGTACCACGTTATGCTGCGACCCGGCATTGATAACCGTAACCGACATTTTAATAGGCCCGAATAAATCTGACTCTAACGGGAACTTATAGGTACGGAACCATTCAATATCGGCCAGTGCCTTATAAATGGCATTGTCTCCCTCCTCGCGCGCAGCATGGCCCGATTTACCGTGGGCCGTACAATCCAGTACCATAAGGCCACGTTCGGCCACGGCTAATTGCATTAAGGTAGGTTCGCCTACAATGGCAAACTCTAACTCGTCTAAATCAGGAATTATCAATTCGAGGCCGTTTACGCCCGAAATCTCTTCTTCGGCTGTAGCCGCTATACAAAAGTTATAGTTCAGATCAAGACGCTCATAAAAATGCAGAAACGTGCTGATGAGCGACACCAGGCATCCGCCGGCATCGTTACTACCCAGCCCGTACAGCTTATGGTCCTCCATGGCAGGGTCGAGCGGGTTACGGGTATATCCTGAGTTGGGCTTCACGGTATCGTGGTGCGAATTGAGCAGGATAGTAGGCTTATCCTCATCAAAATACTTATTGTAAGCCCAAATGTTATTTAATTTACGCTGCGTGGGCACGCCATGCTGGCTAAAAAAAGTTTGAATAGCAGTAGCGGTCCCTTCCTCCTCTTTACTGAAAGATTGAATACTGATGAGCTGCTTTAACAGTTGCAGGGCGTTAAGGTATAGCGTATTGGTGGTAGCCATGCTGATGGTGTATATATGCAAATGTATACGATTTTTGCAAACACCGGCCATGGTGCTACACAATTACCAATATTGAAAAAATGTATCGTATCCGTGGTTCAAAAACTCATTTTAAGCCGGATGAATGTATCTTTGAACATCCTTAGGCTGAGGCGTAACCAAAACAGGCCCCTGTGATCGTTAAAATATGAACAACCCACTGCAATTGCGTACGGTTAAGGTAATGCGCTATGTAACGCCGCTGCGCGAAGGCGGCTCGCTGCCCGCCATTGCCGAGGCCGACGATGAATTTTTATATGTACTCAAGTTTCGCGGTGCGGGGCAAGGCGTTAAGGCGTTGATAGCTGAACTGTTAGGCTGTGAAATTGCGCGTGCTTTAGGCTTTAGAGTACCCGAACTGGTTTTTGCTAACCTGGATACTGCTTTTGGCCGCACTGAGCCCGACGAAGAGATACAAGACCTGCTCAAAGCCAGCACCGGGCTTAACCTGGCGCTGCATTACCTGTCGGGCGCTATAACTTACGACCCAACCGTTACCTGTTTAGATGATGAGCTTTCTTCAAAGATCGTATGGCTGGATTGCCTGCTGACCAATGTTGACCGTACCCCGCGTAATACCAATATGCTCATGTGGCATAAAGAGTTATGGCTTATAGATCATGGTGCGGCTCTGTACTTTCATCATTCCTGGCATAACTGGGCCGAGCAGGCCAAGCGGCCTTTTATACAGGTTAAAGACCATGTACTGCTACCCTGGGCCAGCCAGTTGGATACCGTTGACACCGAGTTTAAAGCCATTTTAACCAACGACTTTATCCGCGCCGTAGTGAACCTGATACCTGAGGATTGGCTGACCGATGCCTCTACCGAAGATACGGCCGAACAGCGCCGCGAGGTTTACTACCAGTTTTTAACTACCCGCATTGCGTCATCATCCACCTTTACAACCGAAGCACAACATGCCCGAGCATCACTTATTTGAGTACGCCGTAGTACGCGTGGTACCCAGGGTAGAGCGCGAGGAGTTTATAAACGTGGGTGTCATTCTATTTTGCTCCAAACTAAAGTTTTTACAATGCATTTTTACGGTTGACCAAGAGCGCTTACAAGCTTTTTGCAAATTTTTAGATGTTGATGCCTTAGCCGGCAACCTGCAAGCCTTTAAAAATATTTGTGAAGGCAACGCGCAAGGCGGCCCTATTGGCAAGCTGGATGCGGCATCGCGCTTCAGGTGGCTTACTGCTACGCGCAGTACGGTGGTGCAGGCCTCAAAGGTGCATCCGGGTTTTACGGCCGACCCGCAAGCCACTTTAATAAGGCTACATGCCGAACTGGTACTATAATTGAAGTAACACCATCATGAAGCTATCAGCCAAATCGCCTTTACAAAAATTAATGAACACCATGCCGCAGCAAGGGCAGGTAAACTGGATAGGCATCAGGCCTAAACGCAAAGCCACACTGCAACCGCTAAACGAGGTGGAAGCCATTACTTTGAAAGGACTGGCCGGCGATCACTTTTCAGGATCGGCCACCAGTAAACGGCAGGTTACCCTCATTCAAAAGGAACACATAGACCTGATAGCTTCGGTTATGCAACTGCCCGATTTAAACCCCGGTATCATCAGGCGGAATATTGTAATTGAGGGTATTAACTTACATGCGCTTAAAGACCGCCGTTTTTGGGTGGGCAACGTTTTGCTGGAATACACCGGCGAATGCCACCCCTGCTCACGTATGGAGGAAGTGCTTGGCGCGGGCGGCTATAATGCAGTACGCGGCCACGGCGGTATTACTGCACGTATTATTCAGGGCGGAAATATTATTGTAGGCGATGCCGTTAAAATGGATGATCTGCCTATTGAAGAGCAGGAAGCGGTGAATTCCTAATTGCTATCTGAAGAGCGCCCTCGCTCGTGTGCTTATGGAGCAACCTTTCTCAGGAATGTTTCTACGGCGTAAGTTGATAGCTGTCCGCCGGGTCCGTTAAGGTTATAATCGAACCCATGGGTGGCCCAGGGCAGTTTTAGCCAGTAATGACTGATGTTGTTTTGCTGCAACTTTGCGTTTAAGCGGGTGCTGTGTTCATAAGCTACCAATACATCGTTGCCGCCATGAATAATTAATGTGGGCACCGTTTGCCGGTTAACGTATTCGATAGGCGAACTGGCCGCATAAGCCTGCGGAACCTGTTTGTATGTTCCTCCTAAGTAACGCTCCATTACCAGCCTTGAATCCATCACCAGCGGGTTAGCCGGCAACGAATAACCCCAAACCATATCGGCCGGCCCATAAAAATCTATCACTGCTTTTATACCGGTGTGAGGCGTGGCATAAGCAGCCAGCAACGCTATTTGAGCTCCGGCCGAGCGTCCTAACAGCACAAATTGGCTGGTATCTATCTGCAGACTATCGGCATGTAACTTTAAATAATTAAGCGCGTTTTGCACATCTTCCATAGTAGCAGGGGCTTTGTATTTGGGTGCCAGCCGGTAGTTAACCGAAGCCACCTGATAGCCTATGTTGCTTAAATAGCTGTTTAATTCGGGGAGTTGCTTACTATCGCCGCTGCTCCACGAGCCGCCGTGAATAACCACTAAGCATGGCCGTTTGCCGGTAGCCCGGGCAGGATAATAGTCGAGCGTTAATGCCGTATCGGCATAGTGGATGTAAGTTAGCGATTGACTTGAACTTATATTGGCTTTTTGAAACAGCTGTGTAAGAGAAAAAGGTTCTCTATTGTTCGGGTACACGAGTGGCTTACCATTACCCAGAGCGGCCTGCATTTCACTTTTAATGTGGCCTGCAACCATAGACGCCCTAACCAAAGGCGAAACAAACAATAGCAAGGCAAGTACCCCCACTACACTGCCCCCAATTTTATACTTACTTACCCAAAAGCCTGATATTAAAATCAACAGCGTGATGGCAATAAAAATCCAGCAAAACTCTGTTACCAAAATAGCCAGCAGCCATAAATAATAGGCAGGCGCATTAAAAATGGCGAGCAGCGAGGCCAGGAATAAGATGATAAGCAGAACTAAACGCAACATGATGCAATGCTATAATTTTCAGGACATTTTTAGTACGTCAATCTTTCAACCGGCTAATCTGTTTGTTTAGCTCTACTGCAGCACTAATTAGCGCAAGGTGTGTAAAGGCTTGGGGAAAATTACCCAAATGCTCACTTTTTTTACCTAATTCTTCACTAAACAAGTTCAAATGGTTAGCGTACCCTATCATTTTTTCAAAGTTTTCTACCGCGGCTTCAACCTGTCCGCTTTTGGCTAAAGCTTCTATATACCAGAACGAGCACATGTTGAAAGTACCTTCTTCACCATCTAAACCGTCTATTTGGGTTAAATGGTTTTGGTAGCGGTAGATAAGCACATCCAGGCGCAATTCTTTACCTATGACCTCTAAAGTAGAAAGCCAGCGTGGTTCCTGCGGAGCTATGTAATGAACGAGGGGCATCAGCAATGCACTGGCATCTACATTATCAGCACCTTTGTATTGTACCCAGGCGCCAATCTTCTCGTTCCAAAAATTATGATAAATATCGTTGTAAATCTCATCACGCACACCATGCCACTCCGTTTCCGGGTATGGAAAAGAACGGTGCTGCGCTATTTTAATGGCCCGGTCTAAGGCCACCCAGCACATTAAACGCGTGTGTAAAAACTCCCGCTTTTCGTTTCGTATTTCCCAAATACCATGGTCGGGCAGCTTCCAGTTTTTAATTACACATTCTATCTGCGTAACAATAAGCGTCCAAAACTCATAGGTAATGGGCTTGTGATCTTTGTTGTAAATATAAATGGTATCAATCAGTTCGCCATAGATATCAATTTGTAATTGTTTGGCTGCCCCGTTACCTATGCGCACGGGTTTAGAGCCCTTATAACCATCTAAATGATCAAGTTCTTTTTCTTCTATTCCGGGTTTACCATCAATACCGTAAAGCAATTGCAAATCGGTTTCGCGGCAAAGCTGCATGATCCAGTTAATAAAATCGGTTGCCTCATCGTATAAACCCAAGCGCAGGAAAGCATACATGGTAAAGGCGGCATCACGGATCCAGGTAAAACGATAGTCCCAGTTTCTGTTGCCCCCTAAAGTTTCGGGGATACCAAAGGTTGGCGCGGCAACCACCGAGCCAAACTCGGCCGAGGTAAGCAGCTTCAACGTTATAGCAGAGCGGCGGATCAGGTCGCTATAGTGTCCCTTATAAGTCGTTTTATTGATCCAACTGCGCCACTCCTTTACGGTATGCTGGTAGGTTTTATCAACGTAATACTTAATGGGTGTAAATTGCCTTTCATCTCCCTCGGTAACATACTCCAACACAATGTGAGCCACTTCCGACTCGGCCAGCGTAAACTCAGCGTAGCCGTTGTTCTCTTTAATGCTCAGCGGAATATCGGCCATGAGCCTGAGTTTGGCGCCACCATCGTTTATACTGGTGAATAGGATCTCGTTGTTGTTGATCTCTACCTGATGATTGGCCAGGGCATAATCAAACCGGGGCACACAGTTTATTTTGAAGTTGATGTTTCCCCGTACTGTTTTTATGGTTCTTACTATGGAATTTACAGCCTTGTCTTTTTCAACAGACAAGGGCATATAGTCGGTTAATTCGGCTATGCCCGAATCGGAAAAGTAGCGGGTGAGCAATACGGCGGTGCCGGGCAGGTAGAGCTGCTTGGTGGTATAATCGGGCAGGTCGGGCTCTACAGAAAAGTAACCGCCCTGCTGCGAATCTAACAACGAAGCAAATATGGAAGGCGAATCGAACCGGGGAAAGCACATAAAATCGATAGACCCATTTAACGATACCAGCGCAACTGTTTTTAAATTGCCAATGACGCCATAATTTTCGATGGGCTGATACGGCCTTTCCTGATGTTTCATGCCGAACTAACAACTACTTGTAGTTCTTGTTTAGCACACTATCGTAGTAAAACATTTAGGAGTAGGGTTGGCAGTTTACTGCAAAATAAAAGTCCCGACCTTGTGGGCCGGGACTTTCTATGTAATCACTGTCATTTCGAGTGCTAACGAGAAATCCTGTTACGACCTGCAAATTCTCAAATGCAAAGTCAAACAAGATCTCTCACTATCGTTCGAGATGACAGATTAATATTTAAACCAATTACTTAAACACCCAGATACTTGCAAGCCGGGACTTTTATATAACCACTGTCATTTCGAGTGCTAACGAGAAATCCTGTACTACCTGCAAATTCTCAAATGCAAGTTCGAACAAGATCTCTCACTATCGTTCGAGATGACAGATTAATATTTAAACCAGTTACTTAAACACCCAGATACTTGCGGGCCGGGACTTTCTATGTAATCACTGTCATTTCGAGTGTTAACGAGAAATCTTGCTACTACCTGCAAATTCTCAAATGCAAAGTCGAACAGAATCTCTCTCTATCGTTCGAGATGGCAGATTAATATTTAAACCAATTACTTAAACACCCAGATCTTTAATGATCGTGTCTATTTTAGCATCTAATTGCTGTTCGGTAGTGTGATAAGCTTCTTTGCTTTCCAGCTTGGTATTCACACTGCAATAGAACTTAATTTTAGGTTCAGTTCCTGATGGGCGTGCCGATAAAATGCTTCCGTCTTCGGTGATGAACTGTAATACATCTGATTTTGGCAGCTCGATTGGTTTGGTGGTATTGTTTACCAAATCAGTTTCGGTGCGTTTTTCGTAATCTTTAAACACTGTTACCTTAGAACCAGCCAGCGTAGCAGGGGGGTTAGTACGGAACTTTTCGATCATGGCAACGATCTCTTCTGCGCCCGATTTGCCCTTCTTGGTAATACTGATCAATCTTTCTTTATAAAAACCGTACTCCAGGTAAGTATCGGCAAGGGCTTCGAACAAGCTGCTTCCTTTATCTTTATAGAACGCGGTCATTTCAGAAATAAATGCGGCCGATACCACGGCATCTTTATCGCGCACCAGTTCGCCAATAAGGTAACCGTAGCTTTCTTCGCCACCACCAATAAAGGTTTGCTTGCCCTCAAACTTGGTCATTAATTCACCAATATATTTAAAGCCAGTTAAGGTGTTATAGCATTTTACGCCTTTTTTCTCCGCTATGGCATCAATTAAGTAAGAGGTTACAATGGTTTTAACAATGTACTCGTTACCGGTTAGTTTGCCTTTTTCTTGCCAGGCGGTAAGCAGGTAGTTAATTAACAAGCTACCGGTTTGGTTACCGTTTAGCAATACAAATTCGCCGCTGTCGTTTTTCACCGCAATACCCACTCGGTCGGCATCAGGGTCGGTAGCCAGTACCAGGTCGGCGTCAACTTCCTGCGCCTTTTTCAAGGCCAGGGTAAGGGCTTCTTTCTCCTCGGGGTTTGGGTAAACCACGGTAGGAAAATTACCATCTGGCGTGGTTTGCTCATCTACCAGGATCACGTTTTCGAAACCGAATTGCTTCAAGGCTTTTGGAACCAGGGTTATGCCGGTACCATGGATGGGCGAATAAACTATTTTAAGATCCTTCTGGCGTTTAATAGCATCGGGTGATACCGAAAGCTCGGTGATCTTATCCAAATACAGTTGGTCTATCTCCTCACCTATCAATTCCACGTTTTCGTCAACGCGGGTAAACTTCACATCGTCGATACTGGTAATGGCGGCCACCTCGCTCAACACGGCCTTATCTGCAGGCGATACAAACTGTCCGCCATCTTCACCGTAGGCTTTGTAACCATTATATTCTTTAGGATTGTGTGAGGCCGTAAGCATTACACCGCTTTTGCAACCTAAATGGCGTATAGCAAAAGACAATTCGGGCGTAGGGCGCAGTGCACTGAAGAAGTATACGTGGATGCCGTTTGCCGAAAATACATCGGCGGTAATGCCGGCCAGTAAATCGGAGTTATTGCGGCTATCGTGCGCAATGGCTACTTTAATTTTTTCGCCCGGATAGGTTTTGTTCAGGTAATTAGCCAAACCCTGGGTTGCAGCACCAATGGTATATTTGTTAACACGGTTAGAACCCGGCCCCATTAAGCCACGCAAGCCACCGGTACCAAATTCAAGGTCGCGGTAAAACGAGTCGGTTAAGTCAGCGTAAGCTTTATCGTCCAGTAATTTTTGAATCTGCGCCTTTACATCAGCGTCATAATTTCCCTGGAGCCATTGGTTTGCTTTGGCCAATACGGCCGGATCTAATTCCTGCATATTTATTTATTGTTTTTCTTTGATATTGTGTTGTGCTTCAAATATGGTAATAAAATATATTTTTAGCTATAAGCTTATAAACTTCTAACAATTTGTTAATGCTTGTAGAATAATCCATTACGCTTACAATTTATCATAACTGTTAATGAGCTGAAAGGTTCTTAGCGTTATGTCCTTTTAACAACGTTTTAAGCAGTGTGCAGAACGCTAGTTTTTCAAAACGGAATCAAACCGGTAAAGTCCCATTAAAAAAGCCGCTAAAAATATATTAGCGGCTTTTAGCTTTTTGTTTGTTAATTATTACTTGCCAAGTGTATCGAGCAAGTTTTTCATCGAATCTTGTGATGCCTTAAGATCTTGTTTAACGGTTACTACCGTATCATTATCAATTACTATCATTTTATTTTGCTTGGTATACATCCACCACTCGCCGGTAAAAATCGGTTTTTTTGACTCAGGTGCGCCCACAAGTTCTACAACCTGTTTTGTGTGCATACCTATTTTTAATTTTGAGAAATTACTGCTGTTACCTGCGCATGCAGTTAAGCCTAATAATGATAAGAGGATAAGTTTTTTCATGGCCTAATATTAGTCAAAAACCATTTAAACTAAAAATTATTTTAGTTATACTATAGTTTTTACTATAAATTTCTTGTTCAGCCACCGCCTTACCGGTTCGTCGTACAGTTTGAGGCAAGCGTAGGCGAGTACCACCGAAGCTACAAATGTAAGCAACCCATAAGGCCACGCCTCTTGCAGGGTAATACCTTTATGACGGCTTACCCAGGCCGTATAGGTGTAAATGAAAGGATAATGCGTGATGTAAATAGGGTAAGAAATATCGCCCAGGAACTTGCATACCCGTGATGAAAATACACCCGCTATATTACCACTTGCACCCATGTAGATAATGAGTGGAAATAAGATGATTATACTTAAAGAATCATACAAGCCATTAGCCCACAAATTTTCGGCGCCGCCTACCCTGGGGAAAGCCAACACCGCCAGTAGCAACAGGCTGCACCATAAAAAGGCATTATTAATATGTGTAACGCTTGCCGTGCGCGATAACAACAGACCGCCAAAAAAGGGAAACATTAAGCGGGTAAAGCCTATACGCAACTGCTCGGCGTTTACGGACCAGCCTCCTATCACATCGCCCGTTTTACTGGTTACCGCATAATGAACAAGCGCTGCACCAGCTATTGCTACCAAGAGGGTTAATGCCTTTTTAGAAAACTTCCGCACAAAAAGTGCATACATAATATTGGCTAAATACTCAAAGAATAATGACCAACCCGGGCCGTTAAGCGGGTGCATTTCTTGCCAGCCCCTTATATCGGCCGATATAGGCAAAGGAATCAGTGTACATCCCACCAACATAACCAACAGCACCTGCCAGGCAGGCACCGATGCTAACCCCGGCCAAACCGGGCCGGCCTGAAAATAAAAACAAGCCGCGCCTATGATCATACCCAATACCACCATAGGCTGAAGCCGGGCCAGCCTGCGTTTAAAGAAACCGCCAACGGTAAGCTTGTTCCAGCGGTCGTCATATGCATATCCTATTACAAAACCCGATAGCAGGAAAAAGAAATCGACCGCGAGGTAACCGTGATTTATAATTTGATTAAGGTGACTGGTAGAGTGCGTTTCAAAAACATGGAAAGCTACCACCGTAAGTGCTGCCACGCCACGCAGCCCGTCTAATATGGGATAATGAGGTTTGGTGGCAGGTTGAGTATTATTAAGGGTCATGAAGGTATACCGGTTATAAGTATGCCCTGCAAATAAGCTAAAAAAAAGAACCGCTCAAAATTTAATTCGAGCGGTTCTGTATGCTTGTGCTCCCGAAGGGATTCGAACCCCTATCGATGGTACCGGAAACCACAATTCTATCCATTGAACTACGGGAGCATTATGGCGCAAAGATAAAATAATTCCCCTGTTATGCGCACAACTTACGCTCACAAATTAGGCTCTGCTTTATTTAAGAATTACCCCCCTAAAATAGATTGGTTTACCCCTCACTCTATAGATACCTAATCGTGCATATTTGACTTGCCTAAAGGTTAAAGCATAAACAAGCCCAAAAGCAAACTTATAAACCAATAAGAAACCTCAATTATGAAAAAAATCATTCTCTTGCTAAGTATGGGCATTACCCTGCTTACTGTTTCCTGTAAAAAAACCTCATCTGATGCGGTACAAACGCCAGATGAAGATGCAGCATTGAAAGCTACAAATGCCGTTTCGTGGGTAACCGTGCTCCCCACCACTTCATTTAATGCTTATAGCACCTACTGGAATAACCTCTACCCTTGGGGTTCAGATCATAACGGCTCGGCACGTATGCGCAGCGAAAATATTGCAACTTCGGGCGGTGTACTCACCATGACCGCCTACCCCGGTACGGTTAGCGATAAGCCAAGCATTCATTATTTTTCAGGTACCTGCTATGCAAAACAGCAGGTTACTGTAAGTACGTCGTGGCCTAAGTGGCGGGTGTCGGGTGAGTTTCAGTGTCCTTCGGTAAAAGGCACCTGGCCTGCTTTCTGGTTAAACGGCTCTATTCAATGGCCGCCTGAAAGTGACATCATGGAATTTAAGGGAAGCACCACCAACTGGACCAATACCTACAAAAATGAGAACGGACAGTGGTCGAGTGTTGGTACCGTTATTTCGGGCCCGGCTAACTGGCATACTTACACCGCCTACTTAACAAGAATTGGCACTACCAACAATGTAAGTATAGAGTATTGGATAGATGGCACAAAGGTATCGACCCAAACCGGCCAAAACTTTGTAGACCAGCCGCTTAATCTAATCATCGACCTGCAAATGGAGGGTTCATCTGGCACGCCGGGCCCAACAGGCAATACGGTGATGAAAGCGAGAAATGTTACAATTCAAAGAAGCGCTACTTTATAACTTACTATATACTTCCATTACGCTTGTTTGGTCGGCCATGAAATAAAAACCAATTTATGTATTGGCCGGATGAGCCATCAGAAGTGCAATAGGTACATCTGATGGCTCATCGTTTATTATAATACTTTAAGATAAAGGGTCACCTAAAGCGCGAATCCCAAAATAATGCATCATACTATTTTTCATTTTTTAGCAACTGCCTTGTGCAAGCTTTTATGGTATTAGTTACCGTGGCAACCATACTGCCTGAATCATTTGGTTTAACAGCGGTATTATCAACTGCTAAAGGCTGCTGTGCCAACTCCTGGTTGTCTGCGGGTTTGTTAGGGAATGATGCCAGGGAGCTTTTAAGTTCATTAATGGCCTGCCACAAAACGTCAAATTGACCGCTGTAGCTACCGCTTAGCGAGTTTGCGCGATAGCGCGGAAAGTAAGACGCTGTGAGTGAACACAGGGTATGATTCACCATTTGAAAATTATTCACAAAATCATCGTCTACGCGGTGAGGTTCGGCCAGCATGCGCTGGTAAGCGGCCGATAGGTTGGCCAGCTTTGCATAAACGTTTTTACGCGCCAGTTTGTATGCCGTGGTACCGGTTGGTCGCCCCGACAGATCGTTAAACAAAACCTCCAGATATCGGGAGTTCGCGTTCAGCACATCAATCATAAAATTATATAGCTTTTTCACTTCCCAAACTGGGAACAGGTAAGCCGCAGCATATGCAATGGCGCAGCCAATCAATGTGTCGTACAAACGCTCGGTTATAAACCCGTTATGGTGGCCGCCATAAATGCTAAGACACAATACCACCATCGTAGTTAAAAACAGTACGCTGAGCGTATAATTAAGCCTGATGAACGTAAAAAAGCCTATTAACAACACTATCGAAATACCCAACTGCACATTTGTAGATTTAATAAGCAACATAATGAGCAAACCGGCAGCTACGCCCACCAAGGTGCCGCCTAAACGTTCAATGTTACGTTTTTTAGTAATGCTGAAAGCCGGCTTCATAACCACTACAATGGTGAGCAGTATCCAGTAACTGTAATTACCCAGGTTAAAAACAAAAGTTAATAGATATCCAAACAAGCACGCAATAGCCAATCTTAGCGAAAACCTGAACACCGGCGAGTGAATACTTAAATTCTCTCCGAGCAAATCCAGTCCGGGTTTTTCCGGCGTAATCAGATCCTTATAATCAGGTTGCGGCTGGCTTTCGGGTAATGAAAGGTTCTTTTGCCCAATGGTATCTTTAATATCATTAATATGGCTGGCAATATCCTGTAAGTTATCTTTCAGGTTTACCAATAAAGGGGCGTGGCTCTCGCTTGTATCATCAATTGTGGCAGATAATTCACGCTCCAAACTATCGAGTTCATTACTGTGCTCAAAGCGCGATTCATACTTCCTGTTGGCCAGCAAGGCCCGGCTAACTCCATCCAGTTCATCGGCCAGCAAAAATATCATCCGGCTAATTAGCTCAAGTGTGCCCGATGCTTTTAAATTTTCGCGCAGTGTCTGGTAATCATAGTTTATGGCGCCAATATGCTCGTAAAGGTCAATAGCCACCGTGGCAACATGTAGCAGTCGTTGTCCTTTTGCGTTGCCGGTGTTCATTACCGCATTATCGCGAAGCAGTAGCTGCCTTACCTGTTCATGCTTTTCGTTCACCAAGGCATGCATGGCTATCGTTTTACGGTAAGCTTCCGGCAAAGGAACCTCCGGGTTGTAAAACGATTGCCTTGCCTTCATAAATGCCGATGTGGTAGACAGGCATTCAATAATGGCGTGTTTTAAAGAACGCAGCGGCCAAATTTTTGACTGCAGCAAGCTAACCAGGTAATACCAAATGCTACCGGCAAATATGCACGTACAGTAAATTACAGGGTTGGAGGGCTTCAAACCAATGGTAAATATCATGAGGATAATGCCTGCCGTACCTACCATGGCATAGCGGGTACCCAGCACCGTAAGCATCGAAAAAAGAAAACAAAAAGCTACGATAACCGCACCTAGCAGCCAGGCATACGGCCTTACCAGGCAGGTTATTACCGCCACAACCAACAACAGCAATATACTGGTAATTGATACGGTTAGCTTATCTTTAAAGATGCCCGGCAAATCGGTCATGGTAATGAGCAGTGCCCCCAACCCTACCGAAACGGCCGCCTGCGGTAAGTTTATGGCAAACAATATCCAAACCGGTAAAACTATGCTGAAGGTTATTCTAACGGCATCGGTGAAATATTCTCCTAAAAAGAAGTAAACCAATTGGTTTTTAATTTGAAGCCATTTCATATAATTTGGTACGGAGATAGATAGCTGCACAAACGAAATGAGCAGTTTAAAGCATTAATGCTCAAACATAACATTATGTTTGGCTTGCATCAAAAACCACTTGACTTATGTTTCGCATTTTATACCTAAAGGATGTTATTATACAAGCATTTACGTTAAGCTTATGCCGATATTAAATTCTGATAAAACTAAAAAAGGCATCCCTTTTGAGGAATGCCTTTTGGTAGATTATAAATGCTTTGTTTAGTTATACGTTAAACCTGAAGTGCATAATGTCGCCATCTTCTACCACGTAGGTTTTACCCTCAACGCTTAGCTTACCGGCCTCTTTACAAGCAGCTTCCGATCCGTATTTTACAAAGTCGGCATACTTAATTACCTCGGCACGAATAAAACCTTTTTCAAAGTCGGTATGGATAACACCTGCTGCCTGTGGTGCGGTAAAGCCCTCGTTAATGGTCCAGGCGCGTACTTCTTGCACACCCGCGGTAAAGTAAGTGGCCAGGTTTAATAAGCGGTAAGCTGCCTTGATTAGTTTGGTAACACCCGATTGCTCCAGGCCTAAATCGTCCAAAAACATCTGGCGCTCTTCGTAAGTATCCATCTGGGCAATTTCCGATTCGATTTGCGCGCTTATGATCAGTACTTCAGCATTTTCTTCTTTAACTGCTTCGCGTACTTTTTCTACATAAGCATTGCCGGTGTTTACATCGCTCTCGCCCACATTACAAACGTACATTACCGGTTTAGCGGTTAACAACCACAGATCTTCAATGTATTCTTGATCTTCTTCGGCCACCTGTGCCGTACGGGCCGATTTGCCACTTAACAAATGTTCGCGGTAAGCAGTCAGTACGTCAAATGCTTTCTTCGCTTCTTTGTCGCCTGTTTTGGCAGCTTTTTCAACCTTCTGCAGTTTCTTTTCTACCGAATCCAGGTCTTTCAACTGCAACTCGGTATCAATAATTTCTTTATCGCGGATGGGATCAACCGAACCATCGACGTGTATTACGTTATCATCATCAAAGCAACGCAGTACATGTATAATGGCGTTGGTGGCGCGTATGTTGCCTAAAAACTGGTTACCCAGGCCCTCGCCTTTACTGGCGCCTTTCACCAGTCCGGCTATGTCTACGATCTCAATAACGTTTGGCACCACGCGCTGCGGGCTTACCAGTTCGGTAAGCTTGGTTAAGCGCTCATCGGGTACGGTAATAACACCCACGTTAGGCTCAATAGTGCAAAAAGGAAAATTGGCTGCCTGTGCCCTTGCGTTTGATAAACAGTTAAAAAGTGTTGACTTGCCCACATTTGGCAAACCTACTATACCACATTGTAAACCCATTTTTTTCTTGAGTAGTTAATTAGTTAAGTGGTTGATTTAGTTAAAGTGGGTCATTATTAATATTAAATAGCTAAGTTCTGCTTTTGTAAAACCACTTAACCATTCAACTTAATCAACTACTTAACCACAACCAAAATTTTGCGCAAAGATAATATAAAAACAGCCTTAAAATTTGAAAAAATAAACGACTTTTGCGGGCGTTAGCAATAAAGCATATTATATAAAAATGTAAACACGAGGGCTTAGTATGGAAGAAATAGTTGAACAAGTAGAACTGTTACTGGAGAGCAATGATGAACAACAGTTGCGCGACTATTTGAACAACCTGAACATATCGGACGTGGAAGAGCTGATTAGCGAAATTCCTGAACATGGCCCTCAGTTTATCGAAATACTTTCACTCAACCGCGCGGTAAACGTTTTCCGCATTCTCGACTTTCCTACCCAGGAACGCTTGCTCAAAAAGCTTTCGGGGCTTAAAATTGCCGAACTCATTAACGAGTTGCCACCCGATGACCGCACCTCTCTGTTTAGCGAGATGCACAGCGACACGGTGAAAAGCCTCATATTGCACCTACCGCCCGACGACCGCAAACAGGCTTTAGCCTTGTTAGGTTATAAAGAAGACAGCGTAGGGCGCTTAATGACGCCCGACTACATTGCTGTAAAAAAGAACTGGGATGTAGTGCAGGTGTTATCGCACATTAGGCGCTACGGTAAAAATTCTGAAACTATCGATGTTATTTATGTAATTGATGAGAACGGCGTTTTGCTGGATGATATTCGGATCCGCGAAATTTTACTGGTAGACCCGGCCACCAAAATCAGCGATTTGATGGATAGCCGCCTTATTGCGCTCAATGTAAAAGACCCGCAAGAGGAAGTAATTAATACCTTCAGGATGAATAACCGCGTGGCGCTACCCGTAACCGACGATAGCGACATTTTGCTGGGTATAGTAACCGTTGATGATATTTTGTGGATAGCTAACGAAGAGTACACCGAAGACATCCAAAAAATTGGTGGTACCGAGGCTTTAGATGAGCCTTATTTAGATATATCGCTACTACGCCTGGTAAGAAAGCGTGTAGGCTGGCTAATTATTCTGTTCCTTGGCGAAATGCTTACCGCTACCGCCATGGGTTACTTTGAAGGGCAAATTGCTAAAGCGGTAGTACTGGCCTTGTTTATCCCGCTCATTATATCAAGTGGTGGTAACAGTGGTTCGCAGGCATCTACCTTAATTATACAGGCTATGGCTTTAGGCGAGGTAACGTTAGATGATTGGTGGCGTGTAATGCGGCGCGAATTAGTATCCGGCTTATTGCTGGGGCTTACCCTGGGTATCATTGGTTTTTTCAGGATCTTTGTGGTAGCCATGTTCAGCAATATTTACGGGCCGCATTGGATGGCCGTAGGCTTTACCGTGGGCTTGGCATTGGTGGGCATTGTGTTATGGGGATCGCTGGCGGGCTCCATGTTACCTTTACTATTAAAACGCCTGGGCTTAGATCCCGCCACTTCATCGGCACCTTTCGTTGCAACTTTGGTTGATGTTACCGGACTCATTATCTACTTCAGTATTGCGGTGGCCATTATGCAAATTTAATTTCGGGTACAGCTAATCATCCATTGCTTTGTAAGTTATTGTTTAATAGCTTTATACGTATAACTCAGCCTTATAACAATGGAAGAAAACTTTACCGAAACAACTCACCCTCTGCCCGAACCCGAAAAAGGCTTGGTATTATCTGAAGAAGCACTGTACTACCTGCAAACAGCTGCCAAATGGGCCAAATTTTTAGCAATTTTAGGCTTTATAGGCTGTGTAATTATGGTGCTGGTTGGCTTATTTGCTGGCAGCATATTTTCAAAAATGGGTACTGTATCAGCTTATCCAAGCGTTATGTCGCAAAGCGCAGGTGCGTTTATGAGCGTATTTTACATTGCCTTTGCGCTTTTATACTTCTTTCCATCGCTGTACTTATACCAGTTTGCCAAGTTTGCGCAAAATGCCCTCCTATTCTCAAGTAGTCAGGATATTACTTTGGCTATGGGTAAACTTAAATCGTTTTTCAAGTTTGTTGGTATTTTAATAATTGCTATCCTATCGTTGTATTTGCTTATAGTTATAGGCGTATTTGTGATGATGGGTACCTACTCGGCTTTCCGCCAATAGCATCGAAAGTATATAGAATGCAAAAGGCCTTGCTGATCAGCAAGGCCTTTTTTGATTTGGTTAGTTATAAAGTCCCTTGGGGTTAAAAAGAAAAGTCTTCTTCGGTGGCACCGGTAAGGCCGGTAACACCTGCGGCTTTTGTAATTTCGTTAAGCTCGCTGTACTCGTAACGTTTTTCAATAACTTCCTGGTTAGCTTTGATGTAATCAACAGTGTCTTTTAATCCTTCTGCAAATTTTTCGAAGTCTTCTTTGTAAAGGAAAATTTTATGCTTTACAAATACCCCGTCTTCTAAACGTTTTTTACTCTCGGTAATAGTGATGTAATAATCGTTTGAACGTGTGGCCTTTACATCGAAAAAATAAGTTCTCTTGCCGGCTCTTACCTTTTTTGAGAACACTTCATCCCGCTCTCTGTTGTCAAAATCTCCCATGTTAAAAAAGTGTTGTAATAGTTATGATTGGATAAATATAATCATTTTTTGAAATTGCAAACAATAATTTGAAAATATTGCAGTTGCAAAATGATATTTGGGTTTTGATGCCAAAACAAAGGTTTGCAGGCATTTAAGGCCTTTTTACGTTTTGGGCAGCAGGGATGTTATGTGTTATTAAAAATAAATGGCGAGTGATTTTATGCCAATATTGTTTAATGATTAAAGGTTTTTCAATTTGCGCGATAAGTTATTTAAACGCTTTAATAATACCGTCATCTCTAACGATAGTGAGAGATCTTGTTCAAAAACAAGCAAATTAGCTACCTGCTACATTGAACAGGATTTCTCGTTAGCACTCGAAATGACAACCTTTATTTGAAAAAAAGTGATTTAGTAATCCCCTCTAACCTTTGCTTTCAGGCGCTTCTTCTTCCTCCAGTAATTGTTTCTCGTATAGGTCAAAGTACAGGCCTTTTTGCTGCATGAGTTGTTGGTGATTGCCTTGCTCGGCTATACGACCGTTCTCCATTACCAAAATTTTGTCGGCACTGCGTATGGTGGAGATACGATGGGCTATAATTACGCTGGTTTTACCTTTCATAATACGGCCCAGGTTGCCCAGTATAGCTTCTTCGGTGCGGGTATCAACGGCCGACAGGCAATCATCAAAAACGAGGATCTGCGGTTGCTTTACAATAGCACGGGCTATGCTTACCCGCTGTTTTTGTCCGCCAGATAAGGTAACGCCACGTTCGCCTATCAGTGTGTTGAAGCTATCGGGCAGTTCCATAATGTTCTCGTAAACGGCGGCATCCCTGGCGGCTTGTTCAACCAAAGGCATATCCAGCACATCGGCGCTGAACGCAATGTTATTGGCTATCGTATCCGAAAACAGGAATACCTCCTGCGGTACAAAGCCCACCTGGGCACGGTAGCCCTCCAAATTTAATTGATGTATGGCAGTACCATCTATGCGCACCTGTCCGCCGGTAACATCATACATACGCATAAGCAGGTTAGCAATAGTTGATTTGCCCGACCCGGTACGCCCTATAATCGCCACCAGTTGGCCCGGCTCAATAGTAAACGAAACATCTTTAATGGCCTCAATACCGGTATCGGGGTAAGTGAAACTTACCTTATCAAAAATCACCTCGCCATGCACCGGTTTGGCCGGCACGGCCGGTGAACTAATTTCGGGCACGGTATGTAAAAACTCGTTAATGCGCTTTTGCGATGCCGCCGCACGCTGTATCAATGAGGTAACCCAGCCTAAAGACATTACCGGGAATGTTAGCTGACCGAGGTAAACCACAAACTCGGCAATGTTACCCGAGGTAATGTTCCCTTTCATCACCTCTACCCCGCCTATATAAATAATAAGCACGTTACTCACCCCTACCAGCAGCAACATCATGGGGAAGAACAGCGCCTGCACACGCGTAAGCGCCATGGAGTGCATTTTATAATTCTCGCTCTCGGCCACAAAGGTCTTACTCACAAATGCTTCGCGCACGTAAGATTTAATAACCCGTATACCCGATATATTCTCCTGCACAAAGCTCGAGAGGGACGATAAACGCTCCTGTATCTTCTCACTACGGTGTTCAATAATATTATTTACATAATAAATACTCCAAACCAGCAACGGCATGGGCAATAACGAAAAGAAGGCCAGCCTGGCATTTACGCTTAGCATGGCATAAACCGTAAGTATGAACAGTACCACCGTGTTAATGGCATACATAATACCCGGCCCTAAATACATGCGCACGCGGCTCACATCCTCAGTAACGCGGTTCATTAAATCGCCCGTGTTGTGGCGGCGGTAAAAAGCTAAGGAGAGTTGCTGGTAGTGCGCGTAAATTTCGTTCTTCAGGTCGTACTCTATATGCCGCGACATTAAAATAATGGTTTGCCGCATCAGGAACAAAAACAAACCGCGCAACAGAGCCAGCACTAAAACCAGTACTCCAAACATTAAAAGGCTTGAGCCGAATATATCGTAAATAACTTCCTGCTTGTCGAACCCGGCATAAAGGTGGTAGATCTGTATATTCTCAGCCACCAGGTTAAACGCCACCCTAATTACCTGCGCAGGTAACACCCCAAAAATGTTCGAAATAACAACGAACAAAACACCAGGCACCAGCCGCCAGCGGTATTTAACAAAGAACTTATTGAGGTAAGCGAGGCTTTTCATAGTAGCGTTGCAAAGGTAAGGGTTTGGTTTGAAATAGCAGTTTATGTTTAATGTTGCGTAGAGTACTTTAGTTGTTTATAAATTGTTTTTTACTACTGCTCCTTTTGGCTCTTGGTTAGTGTTCATCAAATGATATTGGTTGTTTTGTGTTTTTACTTCGTTCAATTCTCTGTTAGGCTTGGTAAAGTGGTTGCACTATGGCCTGTGGATGTACTTCTTCTTTTATACAAAAGAAGAAGTACCAAGAAGAAAACTTGCGGCTACGTTCTGTTGCTACGCAGGGTTGTACGTTAACTAAGGCTTTTGCTACCCGCAACATTCCTGATGCCGCGGAAAATAAGATGGAACAGCAGTGCTTTGTGTGGTAAGCACTCATAAAACATTATATTACCAATAACAAGCAGAAGCACAGCACAAACACAAACTCAAAAAGAACCGGCATCAGCCTGCACGGCAACCACTGCCTTAAATACAAGCACAACCTAAAGTAGCGCAGGGTGCAGCCGGGAGTTTATTCACATTTTTATATTTTAGGTGTTCATGAAGTCGCTACGCTTAGTTTTCTTTGGTTACTTTCTTTTTGAGGTAAAAAGAAAGTAACATCCACAGGCTAATGTAAGATTACTTTACCAAGCCTAACAGAGGTCAAAAAAAGTAAAAGCACTTTTCACCCTGAAGAAGTAACCCCACTTACCATCATTCCAAAAATTACTTTAACCACACACAAAAAATCCCTACTTTTGCGGCATATTAAGCCGTTACTCATTTGCGGTTTGTAACGTTGCCGATCAAACCGTGTCTTATTCGTAAAGCATGGCTACTTGCCGCAACTGCTACAAACCAATGTATATAAAAAGTGTTAATAGCAATACCATCAGCACGAACTGATCATTGAATTATAGGATTACAAAAAACCGTTCTTATCCATGTTAAACAGAAGGCACCTCAGGGTTAAAGTATTACAGGCATTGTATGCCTATCACCAAAGTGAAAAAGATATACAGGCACATGAAAAAACCATGCTGCAAAGCATCGACAGGGTGTTTGAAATGTACATTTGGATGCTTTCCCTTATTGATGAGGTGATACAATTTTCGGCTAATGATGCCGAAGAAAGGGCCAATAAGTACTTGCCCACCGCCGAAGATCTGGCACCCAACTTAAAAATTCTCGAAAACCGTTTTATTGCATCGCTGCACGTTAATAAAGATTACGTTGCCGCCATTAAACGCTACAAAATTTCATGGGATTTTGAGCCTGAACTGGCAAAATCGCTCTTCACCGTTTTAAAGAACAGCGACGATTATAAAGCTTATTTAGCCAAAACCGACGATACACTGCAAACCGACAAAGACATAATTAAATATATCTTCAAAAAGGTGATCTTTAAATCATCTTTAGCCGAGCAGGTTTTTGAAGATAAATTTATTTCCTGGCCGGTTGATAAAGATGTATTGCAAGCGCTGATCGCTAAAACGTTCAAGAACTTCTCGTTCGATAATCCGCATGAGAACAAGCTGGCCGAAATTACCGGCAACTGGGTGGAAGACCGCGAATTTATTGTCGACTTGTTCGAAAAATCTATTCGCTACGATACCGATTACCAGGAACTCATTGCTCAAAAAACGCAGAACTGGGAACCTGAACGTATTGCCATGATGGATACCCTGCTCATGAAAATGGCCATTACCGAGTTTATTAACTTTAATTCGGTGCCGGTTAAGGTAACTATTAACGAGTACCTGGAGATAGCCAAAGAGTTTAGTACACCAAAAAGTAATTCGTTTATAAATGGTATATTAGATAAAATTTTATTCGAGTTAAAGGAACAAAACAAAATCCGGAAAACAGGCCGGGGTTTAATAGAGTAATGATTAAAAAAATAGCCGCAGGTTTAAGTTTAGCCATTGCTTTGGCCGCCTGCAATCAAACCAGCACCCAGGAAAAAGCCACTGCCGATAGCAGCAGCAAAGCGCCAGCCACCATTAACGCAGCCACAGCCGCCGCCATGAAATTTGAGACCGAAGCGCACGACTTTGGCAAAATTAAGGAGGGCGATAAGGTAACCTACGAGTTTAAGTACACCAATACCGGTAAATCGCCGCTCATTATTTCTGATGCGTATGCCACCTGTGGCTGTACCACGCCCGAAATTGAGAAAAAACCCATTCAACCGGGCGCCAGCAGTTTTGTTAAAGTAACTTTTAACAGTGCAGGTAAAAGCGGTTTACAGGATAAACTGATTACCATAGTTGCCAATACCGTACCGGCCGAAAACCGCGTACACCTTACCGGCGAAGTATTGACCGATGCTAAACCGGCAACTGATAAAAAAAGTAAATAATTTCACCAATTAAATAGTAAATGACAGCAGCAATTTTATTACAGGCCACCGGCGCTTTTGGCGGTTTAGGCGGCATTGTACCCATGATCCTGATCATTGTAGTATTCTACTTTTTCATGATACGTCCGCAGGTTAAAAAACAAAAAGACCAGAAGAAATACGTTGATGAATTAAAAAAAGGCGACCGCATAGTAACCAACGCAGGTATACACGGCCGCATTATTGACATGAACGACCTGACTTTCTTAATAGAGATCGAAAACGGTAAAATGCGTGTTGATAAAGCCGCTATATCGCTCGATGCTTCAAAAGCCCTTAACACACCACCGGCAGTAGCCAAAGTGTAAACAGGCAGTAAAGAACTTAAAATGCCGTTTTCTTTATACAAAGGAAGCGGCATTTTACATTTTGAGCAGTTTATGCTTTCTTTGTCAAACAAGAATTGTTATCTCGAACAAATGATGAGAGGTCCGGTTTAGCAAGACAGGTTAACCATTCGTCACATTGAACAAGATGCATCGTTACCGCTCGAAATAACAAAGATTACTTAGCTCGTAAAATATACCACATGGCTATCATCAAACTATCAGCATCCGAACGCAGGCGGTTATCCGTTTTTATAACTTGCCTGGTGCTGGCTTTGGTAGCCTGGGTATTTGCCACCCTGTCGGGCAAGTATAATTTCACGGTAAAGCAAACGCTTGTTTTCAAGAATGCTCCCCAGCGCCGGGCTTTTAAGGCTCTACAGCCTGATACTGTAGAAGCTACTATGCAGGGTACAGGCTGGGAAATGGTTTTTTCGCGCATGAGCATGACCAACCGGCCATTAACCATTGACCTGCATACGCTCGAACACAGTAATTTTATTGCCCTGAATACACAGGTAGCTCAAATAAACCGCAAGCTCGACCTTGATCATAAGATCATCGCTTTCGATCCCGATACGCTGTATTTTGATTTCACCAATCGCATGGTCAAAAAAATACGGGTAGAGCCTGTGCTCAAACTACAATACCAGCCGCAATACGCAAACTCCGACAAGATCGTAGTAAACCCTGCTTATGTCACGGTAAACGGCCCGGGCAATGTTATTGAAAAGATCACCTCTTGGAAAACAGATACCTTGAAAATGGATCATGTTAACGATCATATTAAAACCACGCTGCCGCTGCAGCGGGCAAAAGAAGGTAACATCAGCGTTTATCCTAAAACGGTGCGGCTATTTGTACCGGTAGAAGAGTTTACCGAAAAAACATTGAAAATTCCGGTAAGGCTCATCAATAACCCGCATTATAAAAACGTAAAGTACTTTCCGCAGCAAATAACCATAACGTTCACAACTCCATTGAGCCATTACACCGAAGTTGACGAAGACTTTTTTGAAGCCACCGCCGATTTTAGCCTATGGCAACAGGGTTACAGCGTACTGCCTGTTAACATTATACGTATGCCCGCCTATTGCCGCATTGTAAAAATGCAACCGCGCAATGTCGATTTCTTAGTCGGCAAATAATCTACAACATCCGCCGCCAACTAAAACCAGCACTTGGGGCTTTATAAATTAAGCCTACCTTTGCCATAATAAATTATGCTTAAAATAGGAATTACCGGTAATATAGGCAGTGGTAAAACCACGGTTAGCCGCTTGTTCGAGCTGTTGGGCATCCCGGTATTTTATGCCGACGATGAAGCCAAAAAAGTAATGACAGCCGACCCCGAACTTACAACAGGCATTCAACTTGAATTTGGCAGCGAAGCATACTTTGACGATGGCACGCTTAACCGTAAATATATTGCAGGTATTGTTTTTAATAACCCTGCTCAGCTTCAGAAATTGAATGCGCTGGTGCACCCGGCCGTTTTCAGGGCTTTTGATGCCTGGGTTTTACAACATAGCTCAGCGCCTTACGTATTGAAAGAGGCAGCAGTATTGTTTGAAAGCGGCTCGTATAAAGATTGTGATTACACCATTTTAGTTACCGCCCCTACCCCCATGCGCATAGCTCGTGTAATGCAGCGCGATGGCATTAGCGAAGCTGAAGCCCAGGCCCGCAATGACAGGCAAATGCCCGAAGAAGAAAAGCAGGCGTTAGCCAGCTTTGTGCTTTGTAATGATAACAGTCAGCTTATTATTCCGCAGGTTTTAGCACTGCATGAGCAGTTTTTAACACTGCCCCTACCCAGGTTACTTCAACATGATATTAGACGATTTTTTAGCCTTTAACCAACATGGCTTATACTGTAAATACGGTAATTTTTATCTCGACCCTAAAGAACCGGCAGAGCATGCCGTAATAAGCCATGCACACGGTGATCATGCCGTGCCTGGCAACCGTAATATTTACTGCACCGCCCCCACTGCCGATTTTATGCGTTTGCGTTACGGTAAAAATGCAGGCACTAATTTCAAACTATTTGGCTGGCACCAGGAGTTTACCTTAGGCGACGTAAGCATCAGCTTTATTTCGGCAGGGCATATTTTAGGGTCGGCCCAGGTACTCATGACCTACCGGGGCGTTAGCTACCTCTACACCGGCGATTATAAGCTACAGCCCGACAGCACCTGCGAGCCAATTGAGTGGGTAAAGGCCGATGTATTAATTACCGAGAGCACCTTTGCCAACCCCAATACCACCCACCCCAACCCGGTTACCGAAATAGAGAAGCTCAACGGCATACAAAGCAATATCCTGTTAGGCGCTTATGGTTTAGGCAAAGCCCAGCGGCTTATCAGGATGATCAATGATCATGCACCGCTGAAAAAGATATTAGTCCATTTTCGCATTGCACCATTGAATGCAATCTATGAAAAACATGGCATAACCCTGGGTAACTGGCAAATGTATAACCGCAAACTCATGAAGAACCAGGATGGGTATGTATACCTGGTGCCGCCCTTCACGTTCGATAGTTATTTTAGGGCCACCGGTGTGAAACGTTTATTTGCTTCGGGCTGGAAAAACCTGCAGGTTAACCAGCAAGACACCCTTTTTATATCAGACCATGCCGATTGGAACGATGTGCTTAAAGCCATAGAAGAGGTTAACCCGCAGCAGTTGTGGACTTTGCATGGCGAGGGCAGCCATTTGAAAGAACATCTGCATGGTCGTATTTTTACCAAAGCGCTTAATTAATTATGCTGGTTGAGGGACTTGATTATTACGTAAATGAAGCCGGACTTTATGTGTTTACCCGCGAGTACCACCTCAAGCGCGGTTACTGTTGCAAGAACAAATGCCTGCATTGTCCATGGAATTTTGGCGGAAAAAGTAAATCAAACGCCAACGAGAAATAAATTTTTATTTCTTATTTGTTATTATTGTAACCATTATGAAAATAGAAGACGAAATATTGAGCAGTAAATTTGAAGATAACTATCATAAAGCACTCATCAATATTTCGTATACGCATAGCTGGTTAAGCAACCTGTTGCGAGGTAATTTTGAAAAATACAATTTAACAAGCCAGCAATTTAACGTACTCCGCATTTTAAGAGGACAAAGTCCTAAACCAGCCACCATTAACATGATCAAGGAGCGCATGTTAGATAAGATGTCTGATGCCTCGCGTATTGTTGACCGCCTGGTTCAAAAAGAGCTGGTATCGCGCTGCACCAATAACAACGACCGCCGTGCCGTTGATATACGCATTACCACCAAAGGATTGGAATTATTAAGCAAGATGGATGTGGAAATTAAAACATCCGACCTTCTTAGACACAACCTTACCGAAGAAGAAGCAAGCACCCTGAGCGATCTTTTAGATAAGTTTAGAGGTTGACCTTTCTATAGTCCATAGTCCATAGTCCATAGTCGAAATACGATCTGTTGTTTTCTGTTTTAGCTAGGTAAATAACTTCCAGCAACAATGTTAAAACGGTAATCCTATACCGAAGTTTAGCTGCATAAAGCGGTAGTCTTCGTTGTTACTGTTAAAGTACGAATTTTTGAAATCGCCTTTCTTAAATAATTCATTGAAGTGCTTGATGAGCACATACTGGTCTGAACCACTAAACTGCGGATCTTTAAATTTAAACGCGGCATCCAGCCTGAATACAAAGAAGGTCAGATCAAAACGCAAACCGGCACCAACGCCCACGGCCGAGGTTTGTAATATTTTATTCAGCTTAAATTCGCCACCGGGTGTTTGTTCGCGGTTAATGGCTTTATCTAAACGCCATACGTTTCCAAAATCGGCAAAAAGGGCACCTTTTAACTTGGTGCCAAAAAAGTCATTAGCCAGTTTGTAACGGTATTCGGCATTGCCAATGATCCTGATCTCGCCAAACTGATCTAAGTACTTTAAACGGGCGCGGGTGTTATTGTTATCGTAAGATGCCCGGTTAAAACCACCAGGACCAAGCGTACGCGGTAGCCAGGCCCTTATATCATTTGCACCGCCTGCGTAAAAATTACGCTCAAATATTAACTGGTTACTGTTACCATAAGGCAAGCCAATGCCCGGGTTAATACGAAAAATGAACTGACGTTCGTTACCGCCCAAACTCCTGTAAAAACGCAGGTCAACATCAACCTTGGTGTACTGGGCAAAGGGTTGCCCAAATATGGTGCGCTGGCCTAAAGAGTCTTTAGCGGTATTAAATACTTTGCTAACGAGGCTTAAAGTGTTACCGCCCAAATCGAGCGATCCTCTGAAATACACAAAGTTATCGAGCGTGTTAAGCTTGTTGGTATTTACCTGGTAAGTATACTGCGAACTGGCATTAAAAATGGTACGCCCAATTAAGTACACGTATGAGTAACGGTTTTGATCTATTAACTGCTGCCTTGCTATAGGGTCAATAGTACCGCTGGTAAACTCGAGGCTTATCGGCGTTAACGAGTGTTGTTTACGGCTGGTTTCCATCCAGTCGTAAGTAATGGAGTTTATAAAACTGCGGCGCTTAACCAATCCTCGCTGAAGAAACAACTGGAAGTTGGAAGACAGGGTTGTATGAGGCACGCCATACTTACCCAGCGTTGGCACATCAAACGGCACAATAATACGCGGATAAATAAGGTTGGCACCCACCTTAAAATCCTGGTTTTGAATACCCGCGCCAAGATCCGAAGACGCATCGGCAAATAGCACGCTCCAATTAAATTTCAGCTGGAGTATTTCGGCCTGTTTGAGCAGGTTACGGTTGGTAAATGTGTTACCTAAGTTAAAACCATAGCCACCGCCTCCAAAAAAATTAAATAGTTCGGGGCCCGAGTGCAGGTACTCCGCTTCTACCCGGTCGCTCATGCGTTTAAGAGGGATAATATCTATCCGGCTGTTTAAACGGCGGTTCACACTATCGGGCAGTTTGGTATATACAGGGTTGGGCACATTCCGAAAAACATTCAACTCCGATAAGCGCGAGGTGGTTAGTGTTTGCTGATCGATGTCATAAGTATCGCCCTTGTGCTGAAAGATGTACCGTATAACAGCCTGCGGCTTAAATCGGTGCGAGTAATCAACAAAGGTAAATTGCGAGTCTACCCGCAGCGTATCGGCCTTACCATTGGTACGCCCTCCGCTGGTTGATATGGTAATGAGCGTATTGTTGATCTTGTAAATGGGATGTTCTTTCCGGCCATCGGGGTTATCAATGATCATTTTCAGATCAACCACGCTGTTATTAAATGTAGTATCGTAATTGTAATTGATATACTGGCGGTAAAAGTCAAAGTAGCCGTTTTGCTTCATTACCTGGTAAAAGGCATCACGGTCATAAGCTAAACTATCGGTATCGTAACGCGCTCCGGGCTGCACATGCGAAAAACGCCGACGATTAATGCGGTACAATACCTGTACGGCTGGGTCGCCTATACTATCCTGAACATTGCGAATACGGAACATTGGCCCCTGTTTAGCAGTAAAGGTAAGATAAGCCTTTTTGCCCTTGGTTTTAATGTCGCTGCGTACGGCAACCTTTAAATAGCCCTTATTACGTAAAAACTTTTCTATTTGCAGGCGCGAACCCTCTACCAGATTACTGTCGAGAATGGCCGGAGGTTCGCCCAGTTCTTTTTTTCCTTTAGGGTTAAAAACATAATAAAGCTGCAGGTTAAACCAGCTGTTGGGCTGCTGCAACACATCTACATAAGTAAGTGCGGCTTCGTTAAACTCTTTGTCTACACTGTCAATGGTAACTTTACGTATCAGGTATTGATTCTCTTTTAAACCGCGGGTTAAACTACAGCTGCCCGCCATTAAAACCAAAAGAATACTTATTATTGCAAGGCTGTAAAGCTTATTTTCCCGGTAGAATGGTCTCAAAATCTCAAATCAGTTTAATAAAATCCTTACAACAAAAGAAGTTTCGCAGAGAGCATGGGCTGTTTGTGGCCGAAGGATATAAATCCGTTTCGGAGTTCATAGCCTCTGGATACCATATACACAGCCTTTACCATACATCTGCAGTAACTGCAAAATTGAATAAACTATCAAAGAAAGTCAATTTTCAGGACATATCCGCCGCCGATCTACAAAAAATGAGCAGCCTGACTACGCCGCAGGAAGTTTTAGCAGTGATACACATGCCCGAGTGGCCTCCATTAACCCAAAGTAATTTAATTAACCGCTTTACGCTGGTATTAGATGGTGTGCAGGATCCGGGCAACCTGGGCACTATTATCCGCACGGCCGACTGGTTTGGCATTCAACATATCATATGTTCGGAAGATACGGTAGATGCCTATAACCCCAAAGTGGTACAGGCCACTATGGGTTCGCTTTCACGTGTCAAGCTCCATTATACCAATTTAGCTACGCTACTGCCGCAATTTAACCTCCCGGTATTAGGTGCTATGCTCAACGGCGATAATATTTACACCGCCAATTTAGGCACCCAGGGCTTAATTATAATGGGCAACGAAGGCAATGGCCTGCGCCCCGAGATAGAGAAACTCATTACGCAATCTATCACCATACCCCGTATTGGAGAGGCTGAATCTTTAAACGTGGCGATAGCCACAGCATTATTTTGTTCGGAGGTCAGCAGAAAAGCACTTGTTTTGTAAAATCTTACTTTTTTGAGAAAACACAAAACAGCGGGCTTATGAAGGTTTCCTAAATAATTTATCAACATCTCAATAAAAAAGACAACTTATATTGACAGACAGCAAATAATTGTTATTTTTGCACTCCATTAAAAATGGTCGGGTGGCCGAGTGGCTAGGCAGAGGTCTGCAAAACCTTTTACAGCGGTTCGAATCCGCTCTCGACCTCCAAAGGGGTTAACCGTTAAAGAAAAATTACCATGGGCGTAACACGTTTAAAAAGAAAAGACAGAAAAAATAAAACTACTTCACGTTTAGAAGTACAGCACTTGAAATTAGCGACCAACCTGGAGCCAGGAAGCCGTTCAAAAGAAAAGGCTAACAGCCAGATCTCTAAAAACAACGAAATTTTAGCTCAGCTGAGCAAGTAATTATATATTACTCATCAATTTTTTAAATCCTGCTGGTTAATCGGTGGGATTTTTTTGTTTACAGATTTTATAATTAAAAAATTCGCTCAAATCTGTCATGCTAAGCCTTTCGAAGCTTTAGTCACTTTATTAAGTCTTCGACAAGCTCAGACTGACATAAAACATTAATTTATCAATGCATAGTCTGGCCTAAACATATTTGAGCGGGTTCCTCTACTTTAAAAGCGCCTTATTTATCCTGCCAATCAAATCAGGCCCCTCGTAAATAAAGCCTGTATACAACTGCACTAATGATGCCCCGGCATCCAGCTTTTCCTGCGCATCGCGGGCAGAATGTATGCCCCCTACCCCAATAATAGGGAACGAACCATTTGACTTTTGTGCTAAGTACCTGATTACCTCCGTTGAACGGCTGGTTAACGGCTTACCGCTTAATCCACCGGCTTCTTCTAAAACCTGCTGAGGCGATGCGAGTCCCTCACGGCTAATGGTGGTATTGGTAGCTATAACACCGGCGATACCGGTTTGCTGTACAATTTCTACAATATCGTCTAACTGTTCGTTGGTTAAATCAGGAGCTATTTTAAGCAATATAGGGCGATTGATGATGTTCTTTTGATTACGTTGCTGCAAGGTATTCAAAATGTGCATCAGCGGCTCTTTTTCCTGCAAGGCACGAAGGCCCGGAGTGTTGGGCGAGCTTACATTCACCACAAAGTAATCTACCACATCAAATAAACGGTCAAAGCATTTAATGTAGTCGCTTACCGCGTCTTCGTTAGGTGTGTTTTTATTTTTACCAATGTTACCGCCAATAATAACCGGGTTCTTGGCGGCAGCTGTACTTTTGCGGTAAGCCGCAATGCGCGATGCCAGTACATCTACCCCTAAATTATTAAAACCCATGCGATTAATGAGCGCCCCATCTGCAGGAAGCCTAAACATGCGGGGTTTAGGATTGCCGGGCTGCGGCAAAGGGGTTACGGTGCCCAGCTCTACAAAGCCAAAGCCCAGGTTAGCCATTTCGGCAATTACATCGCCATTCTTATCAAACCCTGCGGCTAAACCTACCGGGTTTTTAAATTTCAAGCCAAAAACCGTTCTTTCGAGCTTTGCATTATTTACCAACCAAACAGCCCGGCTTAGCGCCGCGCCACCCGGAAAGCGGTTAACTCTTTTTAAATTGCGGGTAACAAAATAATGCACCTTTTCAGGATCGAACTTGAACAGAATAGGCTTCAATAACTGATACATAGCGCGAAGTTATGGCTTACCTGCTTAATTTGCAGATTTGATTTAAAGAATATACTTTAGTAAACCAATATACCATACATGAAAGACGCATTTAACCGCCGTAAATTTATAACCAGTGCTGCTATAGGCACCCTTGCTACTATTGCTATTCCAGATATTGTTTCGGCGGCTACGGCTAATACCGCAGCAAAGAAAATCGGACTCAATGCCAATGACGTGATCTTGTTTCAGGGCGATAGTATTACCGACTGGGGCCGTAACAAGAAAGACACCACCCCCAATTCTTTTGATATGCTGGGTAAAGGCTATGTATTCATGGCAGCAGCCGGCTTATTACTTAAACATGCCGATAAGCAATTAAGTATTTACAATAAAGGCATTAGCGGTAACAAGGTTTACCAGTTGGCCGAGCGCTGGAACGACGACTGCCTGGCCATTAAGCCAAATGTGTTAAGCATTATGATAGGCGTCAACGATTTTTGGCATACGCTAACCAGCGGTTACCAGGGTACTATTGAAACCTACCGTAACGACTACAAAGCTTTGTTAGACCGCACCAAGCAAGCGCTGCCCGATGTTAAGCTGGTTATTGGCGAGCCATTTGCTGTTAAAGATGTAAAGGCCGTTACCGATAAATGGTATCCTAAATTTAATGAGTACCGCGCTGTATCTAAAGAAATTGCCGACAGCTTTGATGCGGCATTCATACCCTACCAGTCTATTTTTGACGAGGCACTGAAATCGGCCCCGGGCACCTACTGGACTAATGACGGTGTGCACCCCAGCATAGCCGGCGCCAATTTAATGGCACAAGCCTGGTTAAAAACTGTAAAGTAAACTTGAGAGTTCATAGTCATAAGTAAAGAGTCGGAAGCTATAGAAGTAATGAATTAATATTGATTCTTCACTGCCGACTCTTTACTTACGGCTTGAGACTCTTTCAATGCCCTACAAACTTATGCTTCATCCAATGCTCTATTTTATGGTGCATGGGCACAAGCAGGGCGGGCGTAGTATGTATTTCATCAGATAAGGTAAGTCAGTTGACAAGATAAATATTTGCAAGTAAAATATACTACCCGCTGTATTTTATCCGATTTTTATATATTTATACGTGTTTCTACAGCATTCAGCTTTTTGACATTGCCCTTAACCTTTCGCCTTTATCCTTTCGGCCAAAAAAGGTATATTTGTAGGTAAATGATTGCTATAAATAACCTGACGTTCGAGATTGGTGCGCGTGCCCTGTATGATGAAGCTAACTGGCATATAAAACCCGGTGAAAAAATTGGCCTTATTGGTGCCAACGGAACCGGTAAAACCACACTGCTTAAAATTATTGTAGGCGACTACAAACCCACTTCGGGTACTATATCCATGTCTAAGGATATAACCCTGGGTTACCTTAACCAGGATTTGCTTTCATATGCGTCTGACAAATCTATTTTGCATGTGGCCATGGAAGCCTTTGAGCGCCAGAACCAATTGCATACCGAAATTGAAGCCTTACTCAAGAAACTGGAAACCGACTATAGCGAAGACTTACTAAACAAGCTTAGCGATAAACAGCACGAGTTTGAGGCGTTAGACGGTTATAACATTGAATATAAAGCAAACGAGATTTTAGCAGGTTTAGGCTTTGCCGATGCCGACCAGGAGCGCAAACTAAGCACCTTCTCGGGTGGATGGCGTATGCGTGTAATGCTGGCCAAAATTCTGTTGCAAGCCCCCGATATTTTATTGCTGGATGAGCCTACCAACCACCTGGACTTACCCTCCATTGTTTGGTTGGAAGATTACCTTCGCAGCTTTGAAGGTGCCATCGTTATCGTATCGCACGATAGATGGTTTCTGGATAAGGTAATTAACCGTACCGTTGAAAGCCGTAAAGGTAAGTTAACCGTTTATGCAGGCAACTACAGCTTCTACTTAGAAGAAAAAGGCCTGCGCGAAGAAATTCAGCGTGGCGAATTTAAAAACCAGCAGGCCAAAATTAAACAGGAAGAACGTCTGATCGAGCGTTTTCGTGCCAAGGCATCTAAAGCTAAAATGGCACAATCGCGCATTAAGCAATTAGATAAGCTGGAGCGCATAGATGATGTGGACGATGACAATCCATCGGTAAACTTCACCTTTAAGTTTGGAAAGCAGTCGGGCCGAAACGTGACCGCTATTGAAGGTATTAGCAAAAGCTATCCTAACCTGCAAATTTTGGACAATGCCGATGCCATCATTGAAAAAGGCGACAAAATTGCGCTGATTGGTGCTAACGGTCGTGGTAAATCCACATTGTTACGCATTATTGCAGGTGCCGATAAAACCTTTGAAGGTAAATGCGAAACCGGTTATAATGTAACGCAGACCTTTTTTGCCCAGCACCAACTGGAATCGTTACACCTGGAAAGCGAGATCCTTGCCGAGCTACAAAGCTTTGCCCCTAAACATTCTGATACCGAACTACGCTCTATTTTGGGCTCGTTCCTGTTTACGGGCGATGATGTATTCAAGAAGATCAAGGTACTGTCGGGTGGTGAAAAATCGCGTGTAGCCCTGGCTAAAGCCCTTACCGCCGATGCCAACTTCCTGATACTGGATGAGCCTACCAATCACTTGGACATGGCTTCGGTAAACATTTTGATTCAGGCTTTACAGCAGTATGAGGGTACTTTCATAGCGGTATCGCACGATAGGTATTTCCTGGATAATATTGCCAACAAGATCTGGTTTATTGAAGATCAAAAGATCAAAGAATACCCGGGCACTTACCAGGAATATGAAGAATGGATGAGCAAGCGCAAGTACGAACCTAAACCTGCACCCATTCCTCAGTTACAACAAAAAGAAGTAAAAAAAGAGCCTGTTAAGCAGCAGCCTTCTGAAGATAAGAACAAGCAGTTAAAAAAACTTAACGGCGATTTAACCCGCATGGAACAGCAAATTGCCGACCTGGAGAAAGAGGTTAAACAACTGGAAAGTAAACTGACCGAAGATGGCGTTTACAACAACCCCGCCAAGCTTAAGGAAACCAACGCTACCTACCAGCAAAAGCAATCATCGCTTAACCAGGTACAGCAGCAATGGGAAACCCTGGCCGAGCAAATTATGGAACTGGAAGCGTAATTTAAGATAAGTCATTGACAAGAATAAACTACTGTCATGCTGAGCCTGTCGAAGACCTCACCAAGCGGCGAATGCTTCGACAAGCTCAGCATGACAGTTTAAGTTTAGCATGTTATTTTTGTGTTATCCTTTTCTTCCTCGCACCTCATGCCTTTGCCCAAACCACCCTCCAGTATACCGATCACACCTACCGCGCCGGCATTAAAAGCGTAGAGTGCTATAATACCGCCAAGCAAGGTTCCTTCCCTATTATTAGCCTGCGCAGTAACGAACAATTGCAACTGGCTTTTGACGATTTGGATGGTCGCAGCCGCAGTTATTATTATAGCCTGGAACATTGTGATGCCAGCTGGAACTCTTCGCGGTTATCGCCCGCCGAGTACCTGCAAAGCTTTATGGAAGACCGCATTATAGATTACAGCTATTCGAGCGGTACGGTTCAAAAGTATATTCACTACGAGGTTAAATTCCCTAATCAAAACATCATCCCCAAACTGGCCGGCAATTACCTGCTCAAGGTGTATGAGGATGCGGACCAAAATAAGCTCATCATCACCCGCCGGGTATACATAGCCAGTTCGGCAGTGGGTATTGCGGCCAGTTTTGTTCCGTCTAATAACGTAGCGAGGCGGTTAAATAATCAAAAAATAAACTTTGAGGCATCCTACACAGGCCTTAACGTACAAAACCCGTATAACGATATCAAAGTACTCGTGATGCAAAATGGCAGGGCCGAAACCAGTATACTCAATACCCGGCCAACCTTTTTGCGCGGCTCACAATTGATTTACAACGATTTTAACATCAACGATTTTGCAGGTGGCAATGAGTTCAGGCACTTTGACACCCGCACACTTAAACTCAACTCTGAAAGAATAGCCCGCATTTTTAAAGACACCGCTAATACGGTTTTACTGCTGGGCGATGAAAGCCGCAATCAAAACGCTTACCTGTTTCAGTACGATATTAACGGCAGTTACTATGTAATTAACCAAGACGGCCGCGATGCCCGTACCGATGCCGATTATGTTTACGTGTTCTTCAATTTTACGCCATCTGCCACTTTGCCTAAAGGAGATATTTACCTCACCGGGCGTTTCAACAATTACGAGTTAACAAACGCCAACAAGTTACAATACGATGCAACGCGTAACCGCTACACTATGCAGGCACTGTTGAAACAAGGTGTTTACGATTACCAATATGTATGGGTAGACGCTGCCAGCGGCAAAGCCAGCAGCGAACCACTGGAAGGTAGCTACTTTGAAACCGAAAACGACTATCAACTCCTGGTTTACTACCGCCCCCCCGGCTCGCGCTGGGAAGAACTGGTGGGATATAAAGTGATTAATACGGGGAGAAGATAGGTATAGGAGAGCGGGGTTGTGCGAGGAGCGAAGTTGCGGGTTACGGGGTAAAGTGCAAGGCATTTCAAGACCTGTACCTACAAAACATTATCTACCTTTCTACTTTTTACCTCGCTCTCCGCACTTTGCACCTCCGCTTCTAAACTGTATCTTTGCCTCTATGCAAGCCAAAAAGCCACAGGAATCTTTAGTGATAATGAACGAACTGGTATTTCCGAATGATACCAATATGATGCACAACCTGATGGGTGGGCGCTTGCTGTATTGGATGGATATTGCCGCAGCTATGAGTGCTCAAAAGCATAGCAACCGCTTGGTAGTTACCGCTTCAGTAGATAATGTATCCTTCGAAAAATCTATTAAACTGGGCGATGCCGTAACCATTGAGGCCAAAGTAACCCGTGCTTTTAACAAATCAATGGAAGTGCGTTTGGATGTATGGGCACAAAATATTCCGGCCGGTGGCAAGGAGAAAAGCAACCAGGCTTACTACACCTTCGTGGCTTTGGATGATGACGGCAAACCCGTAGCCGTACCAGAAATTGAGCCTGAAAATGAAGAGGAAAAACTCCTGTTTGATGAGGCTTTACGCCGCAGACAATTACGCCTCATATTAAGCGGCCGCATGGAACCTAATGATGCCACCGAGCTCAAGGCCTTGTTTATGGCAGCTAAGCATGAGTTGTAGGCCCCTCCTAAATCCTCCCCGGGAGGGAGGACTTTAAAAGATATATACAGAAGGTTCTAATATGTCATTGCGACGAGCGATAGCGACGCGGCAATCGCAAGCATTCAGGTATAAACGGGTGCGGTTGCCACGCTGCGCTCGCAACGACACTTGGTAAATCTAAAAATGCCCCCTTATTTGCCCCTTGATCTGCTCATCATACAACTTTCTTAATTGCTGATGAACCTGCGGCGAAAGCGGTGGTAAGGTTGATGCTTCTACATTGCTGTTTACCTGGCTAATTTTAGAAGCCCCCGGTATAACGGTAGTTACCTCGGGGTGGTCAAGTATCCAACGGATGGCCCATTGTGCCATGCGTTCGTCGGGAAGTAATTGTTTTATTTCGCCGGCCAGCTTCACACCTTCTTTAAAATCTATACCCGAAAATGTTTCTCCTGCGTTAAACGCCTCCCCATTGGCATTAAAGTTACGGTGGTCGGTACCTCCAAACTGCGTGTCTTCTTTAAACTTGCCACTCAATAAACCACTGGCTAAAGGCACACGTACAATTAACGCCACACCTTTTTCTTTAGCCTTGGCAAAAACCTCATCGGCCACATGCTGGCGGAACAGGTTAAATATGATCTGTAACGAGGCCAATCCCTCCTGCTCCAGGCAAAGCAATGCTTCCTCACTGGTTTCAACACTGGCGCCAAAATGCTTGATCAAGCCTTGCTGCTGTAACTTACGCAAATGGTCGAATACTTTACCAGAACGCATTTCTTCGGTAGGTATACAGTGCAACTGTTCTAAAAAAAGCTGCGAAAGCCCCAAGTGCTGTAACGAGTCTTCAGCCTGGCGTTTCATGGCATCATAAGTGAAGTTTTGCGGCCAGCCATTACCGGCATCGCCCCTGCGGCCTAACTTGGTGGCTACATAAATGTCTTTATCAACCGATTTAAGAAACTTGCCTATCACGGTTTCACTTACGCCCATGCCGTAAACATCGGCCGTATCAATAAAATTACCACCGGCATCGGTGTAAGACTTTAATATTTGCAGGGCGGCTTCTTCGTCTACATTACCCCAATCGGCACTGCCCAGTTGCCAGGTACCTAACCCTACTTCGGCTATTTTCGTATCTTTAAATGCTCTGTATTGCATAATTTAATGAGTGAATGCTTGAATTAGTGATTGAGTGAATGCTTAGGCTGTTTACTTAACACATTTAAAGCACTAATGATTTGCACATCTGCACATTTGCTTATCTGCCCATCAATCAGCTTCCCAGCTCTATAATCCGGTCAAATTCTTCGGCTTTGAGGCCCATTACAGAGAGGCGGCCTTGCCTCACCAACGATATATCTTTCAACTGCTCATCAGCTTTAATCTGTTCCAGCGTTACCGGCTTTTTCAGTGGCTCTACCGGTACCAGGTCAACCACTACCCAATTGCTGTCATCGGTGGTGGGGTCCTGATAGGCTTCTTTAACTACCTTTGCTATACCAACTACGGCCTTACCCTCGTTGCTGTGGTAATAAAGCACCAGGTCGCCCTCTTTCATCAGTTTGAGATTGTTGCGCGCCTGGTAATTACGAACACCGTCCCAAAAGGTACGACCATCCTCATTAAATTTTTCCCAGCTATATTTAAACGGTTCGGATTTGACTAAAAAATATTGCATATCAACTTGTAAGTGTTAAGCGCTTAAAAACTCCGCTTTAACAAGCTGTAAAGGTGAAAAATTGCAAGCATATATTAAAGCTATCTCACAATAAATTACTGCTGTAACCCTCGTAACTAACAACTTACAAATTAGTTAAATTCCTAATTTATGACCTTAATATACACCACCCATATTTACTCTTGATAGTCAAATATGGCTCATGATAACACAGGGCAACTTATGTAAAGATGGCTCTTGTATTGCTATGTTACATACAGTTCACAGCCGAATAATAAATTGATAGCTAAATACTTACACATATGATAATAGCCGAACCTAAAAGACTTGCCATTGTTAAACAATATCATGATTTAATACTTGATGAGAATAAAGAATTAAACGACCTGGTAGCACTGGCAGCCAAAATTTGTAACGTAAAGATGTCTTGCGTTTCTTTGATAGACGAACATGTGCAATGGATTAAATGTGCATTAGGCATCACTGCAGATGAGCAAAGCCGCGAAGACTCATTTTGCAAATACCTTGTTAGCACTACCAAAGTGATGGTAGTAAAAAACACGCTGCTGGATGAGCGCTTTATGAATTATACTTCGGTTAGGGGTGTAAAAGGGATAAGGTTTTATGCAGGAGTATCTATCATTACTACCGATGGCTACCATTTAGGAGCACTTTGTGTTTATGGTACCAAACCGCAAACCCTAACTGGCGAACAAAAAGAAATGTTGGCTTTTATTGCCAGGCAGGTAATGCATATGTTAGAAATGCTTTTAGGTATTCAATCTTTCAAGCAAAGCCATGTACATCCTAACACTCATAAAGAAAATGCGGTTGCTGCAGAGCGTAAATTGAACGCATTTTTAAACAGTTCGCCTACAAGCCATATTTTAATTAACAAAGCCTTGCAAGTGCTACACTTTAATAAGTCATCATCTGCCTCGGTTAAAAAGCATTTAGCCAAAAAAATTGAAGCCGGTAAAAGTGTGTTACAGTACATCAGTACTCCATTTAAAGATAAGTTTTTGAAATTTATTAAGCGTGCATTTGCAGGGAAAAGAACCAGCAAAGAAGTGTTGATCAAAACAGCAGGCAAAGCTCCGCAATGGTGGGATATATCATTGCATCCTGTTACCAATGAGCAAGGAGATACCGTAAGTGTAACTTATAGTGCAGTTAATATACATGAACAAAAGCTACAGGCCGCTCAAAATCAAGCACAAAAAGATTCACTCCTGAAGATAGCATTCATACAATCACACAGCTACCGTAAACCCGTAGCCTCTATACTGGGGTTAATGAATGTAATAAAGGCGAACAACTACAAATCGCCGAAAGAGAGTTTGCTTTTAATGGAGAAAGCAGTAAATGACCTTGATGCCCAAATACGGTCTGTAGTAGATTGTGCAGATAAAGCCTCTTAATTACTCGAAAGGCAGCTTTATGTAAAAGGTGGATCCTTTACTTAATTCACTTTTTAAAGTTAAATGTCCACCCAGCGCTTCTACATGGCTTTTAACCAGGAAAAGGCCCAGCCCCTTGCCTTCTACCTTAAAATCAAAACGTTTGTAAGGTTTGAACAAATCGTGAGCGTGTTTTTTAAGATCTATACCCTTACCATTGTCGGCCACATAAATTACCATGTGCTCTTCGGTCGGATAAAAATCTATTTTGATATAGGGCTTTTGGTGCGACCGGTACTTAATAGCATTGCTAATGAGATTATAAAAAATACTGTGCATATAAGCGCGGTTGGTACGCAGCATTAATGCCTTGGCCGGAACCATAATATCGGCATCGGTAGCAATTACCTGTGGCTGCAGGTCTATGAGCACATGCTGCAACAGGTCTTGAAAGTTCACCGGCTCTTTAAGCAGTTCTTTATTAGCATTGTTAATGGTTAAAATATAGCTGAGGTCTTTAATAACCGTATCTAAGTTGTTTACCGATTTTTTGAGTTCTATAAGTGTTTGTTCTTGTGTTTCGGCATCATCTTTAAACAACTCTAATAGGTTAGCTAATCCTACTATATTGGCCACTGGCGACCGCATATTATGCGACACGATGTAGGCGAACTGTTGCAACTCTTTATTTTGACGGTAAAGGTCGTCGGCCAAAAGGCGTAATTCCATTTCGGCCTTCTTCTTTTCGGTAACATCGGTATGAATGGTAATGCACATTTCCATTTGCCCATGCTCATTCATAATGGGAGTGAGTTTTAGCAAATTCCAGTATATTGTACCGTCTTTTCTATAACACTCAATTTCTTCTTCAATTGAAATGCCGCGCAAAATCTCTTCCCTACCCTTTTGGGCCAAAACGGTACCGTCTTGTTTCATCCTAAGCAATTCGCCAATGCGCCGGCCAACTGCTTCTTTTTGCGTATAGCCGCTTATTTGGCAAAAGCCGTTGTTTACAAACTCTATTGCAAAATCACCATCCAAAATGGCTATACCGTCGCTGGCTTTATCGGCCACAATAGATAATCTTTTCAAGTTTTGCTGCAGGGCAATACGCTGAGCAATGTTTTTGATAACGAGATAGATCTCCAAGGTTTCGCCATGATATACTACCGGCACTATGGTAAAGTTAACATCAAGTAACTGTCCCTTCTTGGTTTGTACTTTTATATCAAACGTTGAAGCTTTACCATGTAGTTTAGCCTGCAAAAATTCGCACAATACCTGCCAATGGTACTTAGCGCTTATAAAAGTGGTTAAAGGCTCGCGCTTTAAATCGGTTAGGTTATACCCTGTATCAAACTTTATTTGAGGATTGATCTGTGTTACCCGGCCTTCGCCATTTAAATGCATAATGCCAAAGGGATGGCCGGCAAAAAATGAAGCATGTGCTTTACTTACGGTGTTAATTTCTGAATGGGCCTCTCCTTCGGCATAACGGATGCTTACCATGGCCTGGTAAGGTGTGTCTTTTGGCGTTGGAAAATGCGTTAACACGATCTCTACCCAGATAATTCCTTCCTTTCCAAAAAAAGGCACGCGGTTAAAGTGCAGATTTTCGTTAACCTGCGGATGCTTTAGAAAGCCAGTTATTTGCTTTGCATATTTTGGGGAAACATGGTCTTGCAACAATTTACCATCCAGTTCGGCACCCGTATAGCCCGACCATATTTGGAACGTTGAACCTAAAAAAACAATATGGCCCTCTGCATCCAGCAGTAAGTGAGAATTCATGCGTTATTAAGTATCAGTAGTATTCTGCAATAAAATTAGCACGAATATGCGGATTGTAGGTGTGACTTAGGCATAATTGCGTATTAAATAAATCAGCAAACCCAATAATCTGCTAAATAAGATCGGATTAAACATTTACTTAAATTAACAGTTAACTAATGTAAGAATTTTGATTTATGAAGAACGGACTTTTTGAATATGGCGATCAGGTCATCATTAGCCTTACTGATGAAAAGGGAACTGTAAACACCAACCAGCTTAATGACGGCGACCCTGTAGAAGTTGAACTCCAATCGGGAGAGGTAAAACAGTTTAACGAAGATGACCTGGCTTTTGATGAAGACTACCAACCGGATACAGGCGAATAATAAGTGACAACCAAGAGCTAAGAAACAAGAGCCAAGATCTAAAGTAATATCTCCTCACTCTTGGCTCTTATTTCTATCTTTAATGCAGCACCTTAAATACCAGCTCTTTGAGCAGTTCGCCGTGTGAGGCGTTGGAGTTTACGCCTTTGCTTTTAAGATCGTACTCCCTTAGCCAGCCAATAATTTGGGTGGAGCGGTAATAGTCAAAATTGCGGGCAGCCTGCTCGTAATCTTTAATAAAGTAAGGGTTTACGCCTAACTCACGGGCTACATTTTGCGGGCTTTTGTCTTTTACGTAATGGTAAAGCAGCACTTTGCTGAAAAAATTATTCAGATTACCCAATACCAGCACAATAGGGTTTGCCTTAGGATTTGCCTCGAAGTAGTTAATAATTTGATTGGCTTTTAACACATCGCGCTTAACCAGGGCCGATTGCAGTTCAAACACATTATACTCTTTGCTGATGCCGATATTGTCCTGAATGTCTTTTAAACCTATCTCCTGCCCTGCGGCAATGTTCAGCATCAGTTTATCCAGTTCATTTGCAATCTTCGACAGATCGTTACCCAGGTATTCACAAAGCATAGCCGCAGCTTGTGCACTAATACGGTACTTTTTGTCGGCAACGTAGCTTTCTATCCAGGCGGGAATCTTGTTATCGTATAAAGAAGCCGACTCAAAAATAAGCCCGTTCTTATCTATGGCCTTGTAAGCTTTTTTACGCTTGTCAAACTTTCCGTATTTATAGCAAAACACCAATATGGTGCTGCTCAACGGGTTTTCTAAATAGCTTAATACAGGATTAATGCCTTTCTTATCGCCATCCTCTTTACCCCATTTCATGTCTTGCGCTTCCTTTACAATGATCACCTGGTAATCGGCCATCATGGGGTAACGTTTGGCAGCATTGAGCACCGCCATAATATCGGTATCCTTGCCGTATAAAACGGTTTGATTAAAGCCCTTCTCTGCATCAGATAGTATATGGCTTTCCATATAATTGCTGATATGATCAATAAAATAAGGTTCTTCGCCATGCAACAGATACAGGGGTTTGAACTTGCGGTTCTTTACGTCTTTGAGGATATCGTTGGCGGTCATTTTAAGCGCTGCAATTTACGAATTAGCCATTAGGATTTGGCAGATTTATTGATGAATTTTGCCACTCATGGAACTGCTGCTGCCCTTAGCCTTACCGCCCTACCCCTTTAAACTAACCGACCAAAACGGCCAGCTTTTCATTTTTGACGAGATACGTAAAAAGCAGATCATGCTTACACCCGAGGAATGGGTTCGCCAGCATTTTGTGCAATACCTCATCAGGGTAAAAGGTTATCCTAAAAGCTTAATTAAGTTAGAAGGCGGCTTACGGCTGCACGGCATGCAAAAACGATCAGACATTGTGGTGTTTAATGCGCAAGGGCAGAAGATATTGATGGTAGAGTGCAAAGCGCCCGACGTAGTTATAGATCAGAAAGTTTTTGACCAGATAGCCCGATACAATATAACGCACAGGATAAAAATTTTGGCGGTAACTAACGGCTTGCAACATTACTATTGTAGTATTGATTTCGAGAATAGTGCCTATCAATTTTTGGAGCAACCGCCAGATTATGGAAGCCTTTAAACCGACTGCGATTTAGATCTGAGCAACGATTTACGCTTAACCAGGGTAACGATCTTTTCTTTCAACTCTTCGGGTTTGAAAGGTTTAGATACATAATCATTCATGCCGGCGTTAAAAACCTTTTCACGTATATCTGTCAAGGCCGATGCTGTAAGGGCAATAATAGGAATGCTTGCTTTTTGTGCATCGGGCATTCTGCGTATTTCCATGGCAGCATCAAAACCGTTAAGTACCGGCATTTGCAAATCCATCAATACAATATCAAAGTTTCCGTACTGCATCATTTCAACAGCCCGTTCACCGTTTTCGGCAAATGATGATTGTACCTGCCACTTAGAGAAGAATTTTTTCATGAGCATGGTATTCACCATGTTATCTTCAGCCACTAAAATGTGCAAATTATTCAACGTTTGATCGGCATCAAAAACAATACTTGGCTGGGCTGCAGGTTCCTCTAACTTTTCGGTAGCCACTGGTAAATCAAGGTTGAACGAAAACTCTGAACCCTGCCCTGGCTTGCTCATAACTTCCATGTTTACGCCGCGCAGTTCGAGCAGGCGTTTAACAATGGCTAATCCTAAACCAGTACCACCATATTTACGTGTGGTAGTAATAGATTCTTGGGTGAAAGGTTCAAATATGGCGTTCAAATTATCGCGCTCAATACCAATACCCGAGTCTTTAACAGAAAAACGGATAATAACCTGGTTATGGCGGTCTTCCATGCAATGTACTTTTACCTCTACATACCCCTGGCGCGTAAACTTAATGGCGTTGCTTACCAGGTTAAAAATGATTTGGGTAATGCGTGTAGGATCGCCTATAACGATCTTATTGCGAAGCACGTCATCTATCTTAAGCTTAAAAATAAGCCCTTTTTCGTTGGCCTTAATAATTTGCCCGCCGCAGATGTTATGCATAAGCTCGGTCAAATTAAAGCGTATGTTTTCAAACACCACCTTACCCGATTCGATCTTGTTAAAATCGAGCACATCGTTTACAATGGCCAGCAAGTTACTTGCAGAAAATTTGAGAATTTCCAGATTTTCTTCCTGATCGGGCCTGGGGTTACCCATCATAAGCAGGTTGCTCATCCCTATCACAGCATTCAGCGGCGTACGTATCTCGTGCGACATAGTAGACAAAAACTCCGATTTTGCCAGCGATGACTTTTCGGCCTTATCTATAGCAATCTCAAGATTTTCATTTAACCGGCTTTGATCTTCGCTGGTTTTTTTAAGCTTGATGATATTTTTAAGAAAAGCATTATAAAAGTGATTATGGATATACACCATGATCGCAAAGTTGGCCAGCACACTTAAAATAATGGTAGACTGGTCGAGATGCTCGGGCCTGATATCAATAATATAAATATGGCTGTAAGTATATACCATAAACAGCAATACCGGCGTAAGGTTAAGCATGGAGTACAACAGCCCCCAATTTTGCCCAAGCATGTAAAAGCTAAAAATGATGATCATCAGCACCAGTTGAATAGACAGGATGTCTATTTTTTGGAAAATGACAAAGGCATCGGCCAGATTAATAAGCGTGCCCATGAGGAGCAGCGTATGCGAAACGAATTTCCAATCGCCCCGCCAGGTTAGATACTTAAATAAAACAATAGCAAGGAACAAAACGCCCGCACACATTGACGTTAGGGCAGTTTGATTTAAATTCCATACGCTTAAGAGTATGGCACTAACAGCAACCGATACAATTAATAACCCATAATAAAGCAGCCGAATACGCGCCTGCGTAAGCATCGACTGCCCATCAGACAATATATTCTTTATAGAGAGGTTAAAAAAACCTGCTTTGCTACTCATTTATAATTATTAATGCACTTACTTACCTGCTCGCATTTACACGACAATTATCATAAGCACTTAGTTAGTGCTAAAAACTTAACCTGGTTAGTAACGCATTGCAATTAATTTGCCAAAAACTTTAAATTATCTTCAACTATTTTAAGCTTCGCCTCGGCGTCTGCTTTTTTCTTACGTTCGTTATCAATGACTTCAGGCTTGGCGTTATTGACAAATTTTTCGTTAGAAAGTTTGGCATCAACAGACTTTAAAAATCCAAGCAAGTAATCCTTTTCCTTTTGTAAGCGCAAAAGTTCTGCACCGGCATCAACATTGGTACTCAACGGTATAAAGAATTCATCGGTAGATACGAGAAAATTGACCGCACCGATTACTTTTTCTTCTGTAAAGTTTATGTTACCAATGTTACCTAATTTTTTAATAACTGGCAAATATGCTTCGTAATTAACATCCGAACTCTGCTTAATCGAAAGATCAAGTGTTTCTTTTGGCGATAACTTCTTATTATTACGTGTATTACGAATTTCTGTAATTACTTGTTTAACATTTTCGAAATGATTCAACTGCTGGGTATTCCATTCCTCAATTGATGGTAATTGGGCAACAATGCAGCAATCTTCGGCTGTTCGTGTACCAAAAAGTTCATCATGCCATAACTCCTCGGTAATAAACGGCATAAATGGATGCAGCAATTTTATAATCTCTTCAAAGTAACCAATAGTAGCGTTAAATGTTTGAACATCAATGGGCTGCTGGTAAACAGGCTTCACCATTTCAAGGTACCAGGCGCAAAAATCGTCCCATACCAGTTTGTAAACGGCCATAATGGCTTCGCTGAGGCGGTAATCCTTAAAGGCCTCTTCAATTTCGGCAGTAGCCTGGTTAAAGCGGTTTTTAAACCAGCTAATAGCGGTTTGATTAGGATTTTCCAGTTCTTCACTTACCTCCCAGCCCTTTACCAGCCTAAAGGCATTCCATATTTTATTGGCAAAGTTGCGGCCCTGTTCGCAATAGCTTTCATCAAACATTAAATCGTTACCGGCAGGTGAACATAGCAGCATGCCCACACGAACGCCGTCGGCTCCAAATTTACCGATGAGGTCAATCGGGTCGGGCGAGTTACCTAACGACTTGGACATTTTGCGGCCCAGCTTATCGCGAACGATACCAGTAAGGTATACATTCTTAAACGGTGCCTGCCCTTTAAACTCATGCCCCGCCATGATCATACGCGCTACCCAGAAAAATAGAATTTCAGGAGCAGTAACCAGATCGTTTGTTGGGTAGTAATAGTTAATATCTGCATTCTCAGGGTCTTTAAAACCATCAAAAACCGAGATAGGCCATAACCACGACGAGAACCAGGTATCTACTACGTCTTCGTCCTGACGTAAATCAGCAGTTGTAAGTTGTGAGTTATCAGTTGTCAGTGCCTTTGCTTCTGCTAAAGCTTCTTCGGCGGTTTTGGCAACTACGTATTGTCCGTTAGGTAGGTACCAGGCCGGTATTTGCTGCCCCCACCATAGCTGGCGACTAATATTCCAGTCGCGTACGTTCTCCATCCAGTGCCGATAGGTGTTGATATACTTTTCGGGAATAAGCTTTACCTCACCGTTCAATACATAATCGAGCGCAGGCTTAGCCATTTCGGTCATTTTGCAAAACCATTGCATAGACAGCTTAGGCTCTATAACTGCATCTGTACGTTCCGAAAAACCAATCTGCGATTTGTAATCTTCCACCTTTTCCAGCGCGCCGGCTTCTTCTAACAGTACGGCTATCTTTTTACGGGCAGCAAAGCGGTCTTCGCCTATAAGTATTGCGGCTTTCTCATTTAGTGTTCCGTTGTCGTTTAAAATATCTATAACCGGCAGGTTGTGCTTTTGACCCAGTTCATAATCGTTCAAATCGTGCGCTGGGGTAACTTTCAGGCAACCTGTACCAAAATCCATGGTTACGTACTCATCCAGTATAACCGGAATGGCACGATTGATCAAAGGCACATACACCGTTTTGCCATGCAGGTGCGTATAACGCTCATCATTCGGGTTAATACAAATAGCACTATCGGCCATAATAGTTTCCGGACGGGTGGTGGCAATGGTTATATAAGTGGCGGGGGCTTCAGAAGTTGCGGGGCGCGGGGTGCGGGTTGCGGAATCTTCGCTCCTCACTCCTTCTACTTCGCTCTTCGCTCCATCTTTTATCCTCGCTCCTAAATCCTCGCTCCCCGCAACCTCATACCGTATATAATAAAGCTTCTGGTTAACTTCTTTGCGGATAACTTCTTCGTCGCTTACGGCGGTTAGGCCTTTGGGGTCCCAGTTTACCATGCGTACGCCGCGGTAAATGAGGCCTTTTTTGTGGAGATGGATAAAGGTATCAATTACCGCAGCGCTCATATCAGGCTCCATGGTAAAACGGGTACGATCCCAATCGCACGAAGCACCTAACTTTTTTAATTGCTCGAGGATGATGCCGCCATATTTTTCCTTCCATTCCCAGGCGTAGCTCAAAAACTCCTCGCGGGTAAGGTCGGTTTTGGCAATGCCACGCTCTTTAAGCATGGCTACCACTTTGGCTTCGGTGGCTATACTGGCATGATCGGTTCCGGGTACCCAGCAAGCATTTTTACCTTTCATGCGGGCGCGGCGAATTAATACATCCTGTATGGTATTATTCAACATATGGCCCATGTGAAGCACACCGGTAACATTGGGCGGAGGAATTACTATTGTATAAGGTTCGCGCTCGTCGGGCACCGATTTAAAAAATTTGTGCTCTAACCAGTAGCTATACCATTTATCTTCAACTTCGTTAAACTGATAGGTTTTTGAAATACTCATAGCCTACAAAAATAATGTTTTGCGGCAAATAGCCTCCATTTAAAACACAACGAAAAGCGATTATTATGCACATTATGAATTAGTAAGCTGGCCGATGCCATCAACAAAAAAGCGCCCCCTAACCCAGGGGACGCCTCACTCTCTACTTATCTAAAAAAACAATTACTGGTTCATTTGAAATACTATAGGTATGGTGTACCTAACGCGTACGGGTTGTCCGTTTTGTTTGCCGGGTTTCCATGCGGGTGCCAGTTTAATAACACGCAGCGCTTCGCGGTCTAAGTCTGCCGATACGCCTTTTACAACCTGGATGTCGGACAGGTGGCCATCTTTTTCTACAATAAAACTGATGGTTACACGGCCTTCCATATCGGTTTCAGGGTAACGCAATGTTCTTTGGATAAATTTGCTCCAGGCTGCAGAACCTCCGAACGGCTCAGGCATTATATCAAGCCCTCCATCGAAAATAATATTTCCGTCAGAATTTCCAGTGGGTGTGCCCGCCGGCGTACCTTTGTTACCTAGTGTGTTGGTACCATCTAAAATCCCTGTAGTTGGCTTTGTTGGATCAACGGTGTTATTCACATTACTAATCTGCTTACTCATATCAATAACAGGCAGTTCAGTGGTTACCGGCTCGGTTGTGATTTTTGGCGGCAATACCCGCTGAGTATTCATGTTTACCTGCGGAGCCACAGGTGTTTTAGGAGCGTCTGATTTGATAGGTTGCTCGCGCAATTTTGCCTTCACAGGCTCTTCCACCTTCGGCTTTTCGAAGATAGGCGGCGCAATATGCACCTCTTGCTTCCTCTCAATATAATCCGGCACCACATCATGCTTAAACGCAATGGTAAATGATATGGCCGCGACTGTAAAGCCCAGCACGGTAATAGCCAGCGCCTTCATCATATTATCGCCGTAATGGTTGCGGAGATCATAAGCGCCATAACTTTTGTTGCGGTCGGCAAATACAAGATCGAGCCACTCGCTCTTGTACAAATCAAATTTTGAGTTTAGCATATCGATTGAAATTATATTTTAAATATAACACCAGCGCATTGCTATTATTTGCCTCAAATGTATTATTCAAAAAAAAATATTTATAAATACACGTTGCAACAACTTTTTTATCTTAAACACCTGTTTTTTGAAAATTCTATCAGTTTTTTATGCCATTTAACATTTCTTAACACTTTGGTTTTCAGCATAATTTGGCCAAACTTTACCAGTTTTTAGTGTCAATCTTCTTAAGTGTGGCCGGATTGGGCTTTACAGTTGCCGGGTTAGTTAAATAATCACTTACTTGCCCGCTTAATTTGGCACCATAGCTTCCCAACTTATCCAGGTATGCGTTCAGTTGCTTAGCGCTAACCTTAGCTTCCAGCTTTTCTAACGGGGTGCCAACATTGTTCATCGGGGCAAACACACCATAACGGTTGCGCTGGTATGGCGTATACATAAAGTCGGTTAAAATAAGCCGGTACTTATTGTCCTTAAAATCGATGCTCACGTTGTAAGCTAAGTGTCCTTCTTCCTGCCCGGTAACTAATCCTTGCTTGTACACCAGCACTATACCTCTGCCTTCAACACCACCTGCGTAATTAGCCTCTAAAAATTTTACACCGGTAACCGCTTTTTTTATGTAGGCAGCTAAGGCGGCAGCGTTGGGTTGTAGCGGGGCAGGTTTCACTACAAAGTAAGTATACTTATTTTGTTCGTTTAAGGACAGCAAGGCCTTTTGACCGTAACTTAACGAGCAGGCACTTAGGGCTAATATTAACAGGATGATAGTTTTCATAATATAAAAAGGGCCGTCACGATTAAATATCGACGGCCCTCAAATGTAATTTAGTTTTTTAATTAAAACGCATACACAGCGGCTAAGGCAAATTGACCGGCCGATTTTGACGGCATTCCATTACTCTTAATGAAAGAGCGATCGGTTTTAGCATTATCTAAACGAACTTCGGGAATAAACGTTAATCCGCCTGCTTTTACGTTAGCAGTTAAAGTAAAGGCTTTCACATCATCGCCCGGGCGGATATTAGAATATGTGCCGCCTGTTTTTGCTTTGTTTTTAAAGTATTCGCCTCTTAAACCCAAAGTTACCGCTTTTGATACGGCGTACTGCGGGTAAAGCGCTACACCGGCAAAGCCGCCGGCATCATCCGGTGCCGAAAAAGTGGCTGCGTTCAAACCTAATTTAAACATATCGGTGATCTGATAGGCAGTGGTCAGGTCAAACTCAGTGCCCGAAAACTTACCGCTTAATACGTTCAGGTAAGCGGTCCAGCCTTTAACCGGGCTCACCATTAACTGTCCGCCAACGGTTGATACCTCACGGCTTGATTGATAGGTGTTCCAGTAATCGTTAAAAATACCACCCATTAAACTTACTTTATCGCTAAAGGCATAGGTTAACTTTAAACCTGCGTTTTGGAACGGGCCGTTAGTGAAGAGGTAAGAAGTTGAGTAATTGAAATTACCCGTAGGTGCAATTACTTCATAACCCACAAAGGTGGCCATGTAACCTGCCGTAACATTCAACTTATCAGTTAAATCGTAACCTACGTACAGATTTTGAATGTGGAAGCTTTGGGTACCTAAAACAGGATTACCGTTTTGCAGATCTATACCGGAAGTAATGTCCTGATTGGGAATAGACTGACCCTGACCGCGCGGACCGAACGATAATTCGCCCACGAATAAGGCTTTGCTATATTTCTTTTTTACGCCCAAATCTATCATACCTATAGATACGGAATTAGATTCGTTAGCAAAACTGGTGGCAATGTTCGCGTTTTTTCTGCCGGCAAAGTCGTACTTATAATAGGTATCTACCGAACCAAAAAAGGTAAGCCCCGGGTCGGCGGCCGTTTTTGTAGTGTCCTGCGCCTGGACAAAGTACGTTGACGCCATTAAGAAAGCACCTGCAAGTAAAAATTTCTTTTTCATATGTGATAATTTGAGTAATTAACTACTTAGTTATTAATTATTTATGGTTAGTTGAAAGTCTTATGTAAAGAACGTAGCATTGGCTATCCGGCTGTTTTTTGCTTAAAGCCGGGTTAGTTTAGCACAATAAAATTTTGGTCAGTAAAAAGAGGATAATGAAAGCGCCGCATCAATAAATTTAGCAGCGCTTTCATTAAATATTATACGGTAAGGCGTTGTGATGTATAACGCTCGTCGTGTTGGCTGGCATCTAAACCAAGCTCTTCTTCTTCGGTAGTAACCCGAATAGGCTCGATGATGTTAACCAGTTTAAAGATCAGGAATGACATGATAAAGCTGAAAGGTACTACAACGGCTAAACCTTTTAATTGGGTAATTAAAAAGCCTACATCGCCATAAAGCGCACCGTTAGGGCCGGCAGCATTTACAGTTTTAGTAGCAAAAACACCGGTTAAAATCATACCTACTATACCGCCTACACCATGGCAAGGGAATACATCAAGCATATCATCTAAACTAGTCGTAGTTTTCCAGTGTGCAACTAAGTTAGATACAATGGCAGCAATAAAGCCAATGAAGATACTTTGCGGAATAGCCACAAAACCTGCACCCGGCGTAATAGCCACCAAACCAACTACGGCACCAATACAAAAACCTAAAACCGATGGCTTTTTGCCACGCAGTACATCAAAGAACATCCATGATAAACCGGCAGCACCTGCAGCAGTGTTGGTGGTTAAGAAAGCCGATACCGCTAACGAGTTTGCACCTAAAGCCGAACCTGCATTGAAACCAAACCAGCCAAACCACAGTAAACCTGTACCTATTAATACATAAGGTATGTTAGCCGGAGGGATAGCCAAACCATCGATGTGTGCTTTACGGCGTTTTAATACAATGGCACCTGCCAAAGCAGCGCAACCTGCGCTGATGTGTACTACAGTACCACCTGCAAAATCCCAAACACCCATCACGGCTAAAAAGCCTTTTGGATGCCAGCTCCAGTGTGCCAATGGGGCGTAAACCAGTAAGCTGAATAATACGGTAAATAAAATGTAAGAAGTAAAGCGGATACGCTCGGCAATGGCACCAACCACCAAACCTGGTGTAATAATGGCAAACATTAACTGGAACACTGCAAATAACGAACGCGGAATGGTTGGAGCCAGATCCCACGGGCCGCTTGAGTTTACACCTTTAAAGAACAGGTGTGTACGCGGATCGCCAATAAAACCACCGATAGAATCGCCAAAGCATAGGCTGTAACCTACCACGATCCATAATACTGTTACTACTCCGGCCGCTACCACGCTCTTGATCATGGTAGACAACACATTTTTACGCGTAACCATACCGCCATAAAAGAAGGCCAGTCCTGGTGTCATTAAAAATACTAAAGCTGAGGCTACAATTATCCAGGCAATATCAGCGCCGTTATACTTTGAAGTGTCGGCAAAGTCGGGAACTGCGGGAATAAAAATAGATGCGACCGCAATAAGCAGCAACACAATGAAGGGGAGATACCTTTTAAACGAATTTTCCATGCTTTTTTGTCTTTTGGGTTTAGTTTTTGATCATTAAGTGAATATTTAATTAAGTTTTTATAAATTTAGCATTATTAAAACAAAAAACAATAAGTTTTTTTAATAAAATTTTGCAAAACACACATATCTCATAATTAAACATTGCCTTTTTTACACCTTAAGCAAATTTAATTTTCCCGTTCATTGTTCTTCTCCTCTATCATTAGTAAACTAACCACTATTAAGTGCAAGTTTTCTTCACTCTTGCTAAAAATAAAATACAGTGATATTTTCAGGTGACATTTAACACATTTTTACTTAAAATACCTGATATATATAAGGTATAGGACTATATTTGGCGCCGTAACGTCTTAATGCCTAAAAAATAATGTCAAATATTCGTTTTCAAGCACTTCAAACAGTGCTTACCCGCCCAATAATGGAAGTAAACTTCCCGGCAAATAAAATTTCGGACTATTTTGGCTCTAATGTTTTCGATAAAAAGAAGATGAAAGAGTATTTATCGAAAGAAGCATTCGAAAGTATTATAAAATCTATTGAAAGCGGCGAACCTATCCCGCGCGATATGGCCGACCATGTGGCCTCGGCCATGAAAGCCTGGGCTATTGGCAAGGGCGCCACACATTATACCCACTGGTTTCAACCCCTAACCGGCACCACTGCCGAAAAGCACGACGCCTTTTTTGAACCCACGCCCGATGGCGCCATGGAGAAATTTAGCGGCGATGCGCTTGCCCAGCAAGAGCCCGATGCATCGAGCTTCCCTAACGGCGGTATCCGCAATACCTTTGAGGCCCGCGGCTATACCGCCTGGGATCCCTCCTCTCCTGCCTTTATTATGGGCCGCACGCTGTGTATCCCTACCGTATTTGTATCATACACCGGCGAAGCCTTAGATTATAAGGTACCCTTATTAAAGGCGCTGAACGCTTTAGATAAAGCTGCCGTAGATGTTTGCCAGTATTTTGATAAGAGCATTGAAAAGGTAAATGCCTCTTTAGGTATTGAGCAGGAATATTTTTTGGTTGACCTGGCCTTATTTAACGCCCGCCCCGATATGTACATGACCGGGCGCACGCTGTTTGGCCACATGTCGGCCAAAAACCAGCAGCTGGAAGACCATTATTTTGGTTCTATCCCCAGCCGGGTGTATGCCTTTATGCAGGATTTTGAAACCGAAGCACTGCAACTGGGCATCCCGTTAAAAACACGCCATAATGAGGTAGCACCTTCGCAATTTGAGTGTGCCCCTATTTATGAGGAAATTAACCTGGCTATAGATCATAACCAGTTGCTGATGGATGTGATGGACCGCGTGGGCAAGCGCCATAACTTTAAGGTATTACTGCACGAAAAACCTTACGCAGGTGTAAACGGCTCGGGCAAGCACAATAACTGGAGCATGATTACCAATACGGGCAAAAACCTGTTATCGCCCGGTAAAACGCCTAAGAGCAATTTAATGTTCCTTACGTTTTTTGTGAATACCATTAAAGCCGTGTACGAACATGCCGACTTGCTGCGTGCATCTATAGCTACCGTAAACAATGACCACCGTTTGGGTGCCAACGAAGCCCCCCCAGCCATCATCTCTATATTTTTGGGCAGCCAGTTGAGCGAGGTGTTGGACGAGATTGAAACCTCGCGCATTAGCAAACGCATAAAAGAAGACTCGCTGCTGTGGCAGGGCATTCCTAAAATACCGCAGATCTTGCAAGATAACACCGACCGTAACCGTACCTCGCCTTTTGCCTTTACGGGCAACAAGTTTGAGCTGCGCGCGGTGGGCTCATCGGCCAACTCGGCTAACCCTATGACTATTTTGAACATGATCGTAGCCGATCAGCTGCGTCGTTTTAAAATTGATGTAGATAAGCTGCTTAAAAAGGGTGAAAAGAAAGATGTGGCCCTGTTAACGGTGATTAAGAAATACATCAAAGATTCTAAATCTATCCGTTTTGAAGGTAACGGCTACAGCGAAGAGTGGGAAAAGCTGGCCGCTACGCGCAACCTGTCTAACATCAAGACCACGCCTAAGGCGCTGGATGCACTGATCACCGAAAAATCGGACGTGCTGTTTGAGAACACCGGTGTGTTTACCCGCCGCGAGGCCCATGCCCGCTACGAGATCTTGCTGGATGATTTCTACAAGAAATTACAGATAGAAGCCCGCGTTATGGGCGAACTGGTGAACAGTGTGATCATCCCTACCGCCATAGCCTACCAAAGCAAACTGGTAGAAAACGTAAAAGGCCTCAAAGATATTGGCATGGACGAAAGCGCTTACGCAGCCCAGTTAGACATCATCAAAAAACTATCGGAACACATTAACTTTATCAAGACTAATGTAGACCAGATGGTGAACGAGCGCAAAAAGGCCAACATCATTGAAAACACCCGCAACAAGGCCATAGCCTACGATGAAAAGGTGAAAGCGTTCTTTGACCCCATCCGCTACCATGTAGACAAACTGGAACAACTGGTAGACGACTCACTTTGGCCGCTGCCGAAGTTTAGGGAGTTGTTGTTTATTAAGTAAGTATTAGAGAAAGCCTCCGCGAAGCGGGGGCTTTTTTGTTTTGAAGTGTAGTTTTAATATGAGGTAACTAACTGGGCTGCTTGTAAAATTTTTCAAAAAATAGAAAAACATTTCTCTTGTGGATTAAAAGCCGATTATTTACCTTGCCTGTAAGTTAAAACGACCTTATCCTTACATGAAACAACCTTACCTGTCTTGGCATAAAGTTGGTGTCCTGCTACTTGTGTTCACAGCGGTGGTCATTTATAGTTGCCGCAAAGAGATGACCAGTGAAGAACAGCTCAACAGCCCGGAGGTAAGCGCAGCCAGGTCATGGTATGAAAGCACCTACCCGCAAAAAACCGGGGGTAACTTCACCACGTTAAGCACTACCACAACAAGCGACCCTGTAGACCTTACCCAGCGCATCAGGCCCGACTGGCCCAAAGGCTTAAGCTATCACCGGCTAAATAATGATGTGGTAGAAATACCTATTGATGCTTCCTCTAAGTTCAGCTATTCTTTAACGATGGGAGATGACAGAAGCAGGACAGTTTATAACAAAGCCTACAGCCGGAGCTCTTTCCTGTTGTTTAAAAAAGGCAGCGGTTATGAGGCTTTCATAATGATTATCATTGCCGATTCCTCTTATATAAAGAATGACCCCGGCAAGCTGGCTAACAACACGTATCGTAAGCATGATGCCGACTTTAGCGGCGTGGTGATTTACAGTACCCCCAAAGGCAAATTTATTTGCAGTTACGGGTACAAAAGCGGGCAATTACTGCCATATGGCAAGCCTGCACCAGACAACGCCTTAAAAGAAGCAAGCGTAAACGGCAGCAGCCATGAAACACAGGAGATAGAAAGAGACCCGCTTACTGTTACCTGTACTTACTATTATGTAGACCACTATATTAATGATGTTTTTGTCAACAGGGAATTTTTATACAGGGAGTGTATAACCAGCGGCAGTGATGGAAGCGGCGGCACGGGGGGCACCTCACCCACCACAACGCCCGAGTGCCCGCCCATAACAGGCACAGGGATGGCAGCCAAGTACCAGGTGTTGGGCGGGCGCGACCCGATAGGCGAACCACCACCACCTGACCCGGGCGACGGTGGTTTCCCGCCACCCGTTACTACCAACAGTAATTGTATTGTGAAGGTAGCTGACACAACAAGGGTTGATACTACGCAAGCATTCAAAGACCCCTGCCTGGAAAAACTGAAGCTGGCCGCTAACGCACAAAACGCCACCATAGCCTCACAAAACAACGCGCTGTTGCAAAAAGCGCTTGCAAGCGAGCCTTTTGAGTATGGTACAGAACATAATTTAACCAGTTGGCCAAACGGCAGCTACATGAACCTGCCCCTTAGAACTAACAACCTGCCTAATTCTTATACCAGCCGATTTACCTGGGACAGTGTAAACGGTTATACACTTGGCTTTACGCATTACCATCCGCGGGGCACAGCTTTTTCGCCGGGCGATGTGTATACGATGGTGAAGAGCCTGACCAGTTCCACCCTGCAGGCGGCGGGCAGTGCCGCAGTAAAGTATTACAAGGATAACGCCACCATCATATAGTAACCGCCAACGGCAACTATATGATGACTATCACCGACTGGGCAGCTATCGAAACGTTTGGTAACCAGTATGCGGCTAATCCACGTAGTTTCATTCAAGCATATAATGATAAAATTTCTCTTTTTGGCACCAATGATGCAGCATTAATATCAATGTTTGGTAATGTCATCAACCTATACAAAGCCGATGCTAACTCAACAGACTTTAAGCCAATTGTTTTAGACAGCAACAACCAGCCGGTTACTAAACCTTGTCCATAATTAACGATCTAAAAAGCAATAACATGAAAAATATTATACTTACCATATCAGCTTTACTGTTTAGCTTGTATGCCTTTAGCCAGGACACCACATCGACCCAAACAGCGGTATTTAATCTACCTAAAGGCAGTAAAAAGCTGTCCAAGCAACAGTATTCAGATTACTCGAAAAGTTTCAAAAAGAGACCTGACCTATTGCCTAACGATCATACTTATACCAAAGATGGATTGCTCATTATTATACGTAACAGGGCAATAGAGTACAATATTAAAACGCCGCTTCAAAAACGCAAAATGCAATTGGATGACGGTTTTAAAGAAGCTAAACTATACGTTTTGCAATCATCCATCGAAAATATTGATGGTATGAATTATCTGATATTTGAATACAAAATTGATGGTGATTACAGATTGAATTTTTATACAGATTATGTAAACGATAGTTATACTATAGGGATTATCAATTACAAATCTGAAGACCGTGAGAAGGCTCATCAATATTTAGACAAATTGTTAAAAAATTTACGGTTTAAAAGAGTTGCCAATGAATAACTGGTTACCCTCGCTGCCGCGAGTTTAGCGTAGCGTAACTTGTGGCAGCATTTCACCCGCTCATGGTACGAGCATACCTACCCGCAGAAAACCGGCGGAGGCTTCACCACGTTAAGTACTATTACAGCAAGCGCCCTGCTGGCGCACGCGTGCCGCGTGTGCCTAATAAACAATATATCTTTATTCTTATGACCAGCTCCCGCAAGTTTAGCAAAGCGTAACTTGTGGTAGCAATTTGCTGAAGTTTATAAACTTCAGTCATAAAATACCACAAGTTGAAAACTCGCGGTAGCAGTGAATTAATGTAAAATTTGAACTATATTATGACCATTAAGTTAGTTCCCCCCGCTACCGCAAGGGTCTCCCTTGTGGAAACTGATGACAGTCCTCATCCCTTGCTGATGTACGCAGCATACTGAAATATCCCGCTCCCGCAAACATAGCGAAGCGTAACTTTGGATGCAATTTGCTGAAGTTTATAAACTTCAGTCATAAAATACCACAAGTTAAAAACTTGCGGTAGCAATTAATTTAATGTGGAAAATTTGAGCTATGTTAAGACCATCAAGCTAGTTCTGTAACGTAAGTTGTCTAAGAGTGTAACGCCATAAAGGAAATGCAATTAGCTTAAGACTGTTAAATCATATACACACCAATGCTGTCACCTAAAACCGTAAGAAACGTTAAACGTGTAATTCCCTTTGGTGTGTTATGGTTTATTTTCAGCCTCATCTATTGTGTGCTGGAAAAAGGGCTTCTTGGGCAGTTGGAGCGCTACCCTACTACAGGTGTTGCCTATAATTTTTACAGAAACCTTATTGCTATTCCCTTAGCCGGGCTCGTTGTGGGGTTATTCACCGGCGTTTTGGAAATCGGTTACTTTAGCAAGTGGTTCATTAAAATGAGTTTCGGCAAAAAAATCATTTTAAAATCCATTATATACCTGGTTATTGTTGTTCTTTTCCTGATCTGCCTTACCATGCTCAATGCCTCTTATACGTATGGGTATACTTCTTTCAAAACTATATTAAGTCCGGCTTTTGCCTTTTTTGCCGATTATGCGGTGATCTGTATAATACAATACGTTGCCGCCATTATTGTGATCACTCAATTTTACGCTGAGTTTAGTCAAAGTATTGGCGTAGGTACATTGAGTAATTTTTTCCTGGGAAAATATCATCACCCTTTGGAAGAACAAAGAATATTTATGTTCCTGGATATGAAATCGTCTACCACCATTGCCGAAAACCTGGGTCACGTTAAATACTTCGAGATGTTACGCGAATATTTTTTTGACCTCTCAGAAGCTGTTATCGATTATGCGGGCACCATCTATCAGTATGCGGGCGATGAGATGATCATTTGCTGGAAGCTAAAAGAAGGGTTAAGAAACAACAACAGCATTAATTGCTTTTTCGCCATGAAACGCGCTTTAATAAGCCGGTCAGAAAAATACAACCAGCAATTTGGCGTTTTACCGGGGTTTAAGGCGGGGCTTCACTACGGCATGGTAACCGCCGGCGAAATAGGATCACTAAAAAAAGAAATTGTGTTCACCGGAGATGTATTGAATACCTCAGCAAGAATCCAAGGACTTTGCAATCAGCATAACGCTGAATTACTGGTTTCGGCGGATATGGTTAAAGTGCTCCAGCTCCCGGCTAAATACATAATAAGATCAGTAGGCGAGAACATGTTAAAAGGCCGGGGGAAAGCAATGGAGTTGTTTTCTATTACTACCGATAGTTTATATTAGCTATAAATACGTAGCTTCTGCCTAAGGAATTGTTACCCCATTCTTTTCCAGCACTCAAACAGTGGTGCGATGATAACACCGACCACAGGCTAAAAAGCTTACTATCGCAGCTATTCGGTATTCAGGGCTCACCTTCAACTATCCTAAGTAAAACATTCAATTATTTATTTGTTTATTAAATAGATTTTGAAAGCGTTTGGCTACGTTGATACTTAAAGTACACGGGGCAAGTTCAAAGTATTTATTAATTTTATCACCATGCGTATAAGCGGCTCCTATCAAAGTTTAGTCATTCTCCTTACAGGTATCATGCTTATGGCTTGCCATCCCTCACCCGATAAAAAAGTTGAACAGCCAGGCGTGAAGAACACGGCGAAACCTAAAGTCGTTAACCAGGAAGACGAGGTGGTAAACCTTATCTTAAACTTACCAGAGGTAAAACGCAAAAGCGCACAGGTAGAAAAAGACAGCCAAGGTAAAAGGCATTTAGAAACTTATGTAGAAACACCGCCCACCGCCAAAGATCCTAATTATTGGGTAAAAGTTGCCGAAGATAATGGCAACAGCCTGGTGGCTTACTACATATTTGCGGTGCACGGCAAAACCCATCAAATAAGCATGTATGATGAGGTGAATGACAGCCTGAAACCACTAAGCAAATGGCGGGAAGAAACACCGGCAAACGAGCGTTAGATTTATCTTAAGCTTTACCATCCTCCCAAGAACTGGTGGCCTCACTCCTGCTTCTTGGCCACTACCTTAAAACTATACGTTGTAGTAAGGCCTTCCCTGTGGCGTTCAATGATAATACCTCCCTCGTGGTGCTACGAAGAGAATTATTATTTCATAGATTTACGTACAAACATCATCATAATGAGGAAGTTCACGTTTTCTTTAATTGCCATATACCTGCTGGTAGGCTTTGTATGGTTGGTGGCCGGTTCCTGGCTAATCCGTAAGGTTAATGTGCAAATTCCCGGTTTTAATCTTCAATATGTTTACAACCTCAAAGATATGCTGTTTTTGGTGGTAAGCATTACCAGCATTGCCCTCATAACCCAAAACCGCTACCGCCGGCTGCTTTTGAAAGAAAAGGAACTCAACGGTCAACTGGTAAAACATGAGCAGAAAATGCACAAGCTTTTGCAGGATTACCAATATGTGAACGAAGCAACTAACGACTGTATTTGGGATTATGATATAGCAAAAGATGAACTGAAATGGGTAAGCGGCTATGACGAAATGTTTGGTTACCAGGACGGCACCGTGGTAAAAGATACATTTTGGAGAATGCCGAGGGTACACCCACACGACCGCGAACAAACCATAGAGCTGTTTAGAAATGTACTCACCAGCGGCGACCGAAGATGGGCTGCCGAGTACCGATACCTTTGCCACGACGGTAATTATAAATACGTGGCCGACCGCGGGTACCTCATCCTTAACGATGCCCTTGAACCGGTAAGGATGCTGGGCGCTATGCAGGATATTCATGAGGTAACCACTTACCGCCAGCAACTGGAATCGCAAAATGCGCAACTAAAAGAAATTGCCTGGCTCAACTCGCACGAGGTTAGGCGGCCGCTATGTAATATAACCGCCGTTATCCCCATGGTGAAAGAAAGTATAGGCGATCCGGCGAGTTTGTTAGAACTGATCACTATACTCGAAATCTCTGCCTGTGAGCTTGATCAAACCATCCACAAAGTGAATGCTCAAACCCAAACCCTGGACTGATAGTCCACCTGTTGTTAACCGTTACTACCCTGCAAAAAGCACCTTTTCAAATTTCAAATACTTGTTATTTTCTACTTTAAAGAAGTAGATGATAGCGTATTCGCCTTCGCTTACATAATTGCCCTCCTCATCGATACCACCCGGGTAAGATAGTGTGAGTGTAAGTGTTTTTGCTGCCTTGTCGTAGCTGGCTACCATGTAATAGCCGTCCTTACCGTCATTAATCTTAGGCGTGGTGTAACCGTCCGCTTGAGTGATTTTTTCGCTTTTTTCCTTGAGCAGGCTTTTGGTAAATGCTTCCGTAAAAATGACAGATTGGTGTTTTACAAAGTCAGCCTCAGTAAAAGTACCCGGAAATGTTTTTGGGCGCTTACCTTCTTCGGCACCATCATAAACCAGTTCCCATATTTGGGTGGTATCGGCATTTAGCGGGAAATCAAAATAGGTTTTCTGTTTATCAATATCTTTTTGGTAAACGGCCGTCCTGAAGTTGCGGAAATCATCAATCCAGGTGTTCACCGGCGCATATTGCGCTCCTGAAGTTGCTTTTACTGTTGAGTCTTGCTTTGTTTTAGCTTCTTGCTTGTGGCTGGGTTTGGTATTGCAGGCTTGTAAGGCCAGCAAAGCTATTGCGCAAAGGGATAAGTTCTTTTTCCAGTTCGTACTTTTCATGCCGGAGTATAAATAAGGATGTAGTTGAATTTTACAACGATTTAGAGTTTGACCTCCAATCCGTCGTAACCCCTACCTAACAATTTTGGGGGCGTTATGTTGCAGCAATATTGGGCCAATTTATCGGGCAGGTTTATGGCCTATCCGAGCAAGTTTCCAGTCTTATCCACCTTGCCAATAAACCAATCTACTTTAATGAAGAAATATGAAGTTTTATGAAGAAAACAGAAGCTTTACTAAATAAATATGAATCGAAAACTACGGCTTTACAAAGAAATCCGCCTCTTTGTGTTGTTGTATAAACACCTGCCTGTACTGCGTTAACAACGCCGATTTGGAAACAAAGCCTACAAACTTTTCGTTCTTCACAACGGGCAACTGCCACACGTCCATGTTGTCAAAAACGTTCATTACACTGCTTACAGGCTGATTATAACTGATAATAGCCGGCGGCTTAACCATAACATCGCCTACCACGGCATCGGCACTGTTAACTTTGAACATTTGCTTACGTATCTCATCCATCCAAATTACGCCCTCAAGCTGCTGCTGGCTGTTGGTTACGGCGAAAATATTGGCCGTACTGCTGGATAATATCTTGTAAAAATCAGTCAACGGCATATCTTTACTTAACGCTGTAAAATCCTTATTAATAAGGTTTTGCAGGCTTATATTGTTCAACATACTGTAATCTTGATCGGGGTGAATGTCCTTTTCATGGATCAGCGCATGCCAGTACATATTATGCGGATTAAACAAGCGGGATATGATATAGGATATAGCTGACACGATCATGAGCGGAATAAAGAGCAGGTAGCCGCCCGTAATTTCGGCAATGAGGAATATGGCAGTAAGCGGGGCATGCAATACGCCACTCAATGCACCGGCCATGCCAACTGCTATAAAGTTACTGGTACTCAGATGAATAAGCCCTGTTTGGTTAACGCCGTAAGCCAATAATAAACCCAGGAAAGCACCTGTAAACATGGTTGGGGCAAAGGTACCACCGTTACCACCCGCACCCAGAGTAATGCCCGCAGCTACGATCTTGATCATAACCAGCGCAGCTATAAAAACCAGCATAAATATAGGATCGGAGAGCCAATCGGCATATAATGACTCCTCTTTGAGCACCTCCACATTACCATTAAGAATAGCTTGCAGATAATGGTACCCCTCACCAAGCAATGGCGGAAACAGAAGTATAAGCACACCCAGCATTAAACCGCCTGCGGCGGCCCGCAAATACCGGTTATGTTTCTTGAGGATACCGCTTTCAAGATTATGGGCTACCTTATTAATGTATACGGCAATTAAGCCGCTTAATACGCCTAATACCACATAAAAAGGTAACGCGGTCATTAACCATCCCTCGGTAACCAGGTGAAACAACTGCCTTGAATGCAGCAACTTACCTACCACCACCCCAGTAGCCGAGGCTATCAGCAGCGGTATAAAGGTTGGGATGGTTATTTCCCCTATCAGTATCTCCAGGGCAAACAGCACCCCGGCTATAGGACTGTTAAATACCGCGGCAATACCTGCCGCTGATCCGGCCGCCAGTAAAACTGTTTTTTCGTATGTACTGAGGTTAAAAAAGCGGGCTGCATTAGAACCCATGGCTGCACCAGTCACCACAATCGGTGCCTCTAACCCCGATGAACCGCCAAAGCCTACGGTTAGGGAGCTACTGATTAAATGAGCGTAGGCATTATCATAAGGTATATTGGCTTTGTTCTTCTTTATGTTCATCAGGATATTGCCTATCCCTTTTTGCAAATGATCTCGGTTTACGAGGTGCTGATAGGCCACTGTGAGTAACAAGCCCAAAGCAGGCAATAATAAAAAGCTGTAATGGTAAGGCACCTGCTGGGCTATATGGCGGCTTAACTCTTCCATTAAATGCACCAGGTACTTTAATACAACGGCTGCCATACCACCCAGCAGGCCAACCAGCACGCTGCAGTAAATTAAAAAGTTGCGCGGTGTAGTCTGGTTAGAGCGCCAGTGGTTAATTTTATGTAAGAGTGTTTTCAGCATAGCTGTGGAGATGTAAAGCAAAGTAACGATTTTTACTAACGTAAGCCGTATATTTGACCATGATTTCTGAGCAAAGATATGATCAGCGGGGTGTATCGGCTTCTAAAGATGATGTACACCAGGCTATTAAAAACATAGACAAGGGCCTTTTCCCTAAAGCATTTTGTAAAATAATACCTGATATATTAACTAACGACCCGCTGTACTGCAATATTATGCATGCAGATGGTGCCGGCACCAAATCATCGCTTGCTTACGTATACTGGAAACAAACCGACGACGTTTCGGTTTGGCGCGGTATTGCTCAGGATGCCATTATTATGAATTTGGATGATCTGCTTTGCGTAGGCGCTACTGACAACATCCTGCTATCCTCAACCATTGGCCGTAATAAAAATCTTATTCCGGGCGAAGTAATTGCAGCCATCATTAATGGTACCGAAGAAATTTTGGAAGAACTTCGCAGCTACGGTATAGGCATCTACTCCACCGGTGGCGAAACCGCCGATGTAGGCGATCTGGTGCGTACTATCATTGTGGATTCTACCGTTACCTGCCGTTTAAAGCGCGAAGATGTGATTTCTAATCACCGCATTAAACCGGGCAACGTGATTGTAGGCTTAGCCTCTTATGGACAAGCAACTTATGAAAAAGAATACAACGGTGGTATGGGCTCTAACGGATTAACCTCGGCCCGTCATGATGTTTTTAACAAGTCTATAGCTCAGCAGTTCAGCGAAAGCTTCGACCCGGCGGTGCCCGAAAGCCTGGTATTTTCAGGCAGTAAAAACCTTACCGATTTGATCGATATCGGCAATGGACAAACCATAACTGCGGGTAAACTGGTATTATCGCCAACCCGTACTTACGCCCCTGTGATTAAAGCTATATTGGATAAATACCGCAGCCAGATAGATGGCATGGTACATTGCAGCGGAGGCGCACAAACCAAAGTGCTGCACTTTGTAAATGATGTACATGTTATTAAAGATAACCTCTTTCCGGTACCTCCACTGTTCAAACTCATACAACAGGAATCCGGCACCAGCTGGCAGGAAATGTACAAGGTCTTTAATATGGGGCACCGTATGGAGCTTTACGTTTCAGAAGATATAGCCCAGGAACTCATTGCCATCTCGCAAAGTTTTGGTATTGAAGCGCAAATCGTTGGGCGCGTGGAAGCTGCTGATCAAAAGCAGGTTACTGTGAAATCGGAATTTGGCGAGTTTGTGTATAATTAATATGAAGTGAATGTTTTAAACTTTTTAAACCAGCAATCTGCGGTTTTACTGTGGCTCATATTTCTTATCGAAAATTTGCTGGTAACCGCAACCTCGCTGCTGTTTGGTTTACTAATTTTAAGACGTTATAAAATACAGGTACCTTCAGTTACTTCCTCAGAATATTGGCTATGTCTGCTTACCAACCTTATTAATACGGCTATTACCTATGCTGGCTTTTGGTTATGGCAACACCACTATATCCGGCTTGAATTTTCGGTTTCATGGCATTTGTTATCCGATTTCTTAATCCTCTTTCTGGCTATGGATTTAGCCATGTATATTTTCCACTACTTTATTCATCATACCGCCGCATACAAGGTTATACATGGGCTACACCATCAATATCATAACCCCACACCCATCGACCTGTACGTGCTACACCCACTTGAAACCATAGGTTTTGGCGCGCTGTGGTTAATTGTATTAAGTGCTTACGGTTTTAATTTCTATGCTGTGATAGCCTACTTAACCCTAAATGTTATCTTCGGCATTATAGGGCATTTAGGCTTTGAGCCATTACCCCAAAGCATCACTACAAATCCCTTTTTAAAATATTGGGGAACTTCCTCTTTTCATCACAACCATCATCAGGACATTAACTGCAACTTTGGCTTTTATACCTCAATTTGGGACAGGTTATTAGGAACGTATAAAGAGCGCAAATAGCTACCTGAATTCACTAAAAAGCACTTTTATTTCGAAAATATTACATATTCTAAGACACAAAAAAGCCGGATCATTGCTGACCCGGCTTTTCAATTTTATACTATTACTATTAGTTGAAGATGTATCTTAAACCTAATTGCATGTAATAAGTAGAAGTAGTAGTGTTGTTATCTCTGAAAGTTTCAGAGATTAAGCTACCACGATCTAAGTTTAAACGGAAAGTTGGTTTAACGGTTCCACCAGCTACCAAAGCTGCAGCGTTAGCAGGAGCTAAAATGGCGCTGTTATTAACCAATTTGTAAGTACCCCAATTTTTGTTCAACAAGTTACCTACGTTTAGGATGTCTGCAGTAAACTGGATAGTATTACGTTTGCCACCAACATTAACAAATAAATCCTGAGCAAATTTAAAGTCAAATTGGCTTCTCCATGGAATTTGAGCTCCGTTACGTTTAGCGTACTCACCTTGGTGCTTGCTCAAATAATCATCTTGGGCTATGTATTTGAAGAAAGCTTCCGATTGCGTAGCTTCACTATAAGTAACCGCATTAGCTCCTGTACCTACTGTGTTAGGTGCAAAAGTGATCTCAGATGGATTACGAGGGATGTAAATCAAATCGTTGGTTTGACCATCGCGGTTAAAGTCGGCTGAGTAAGTATAAGAGAAACGACCGGCAATAGAACCTTCATAAAATAATGATAAGGTAGTAGCCAAGTGTTTCAGGTACTCTTTACGGTATGATACGTAAGCGATCAAACGATCTGGCACTACATAACTTGCTGAAGCAAGATCAGGATTGTTAGCGTTATTTGAGATTTGGGTAATTGACCATGTATTGATCAACTGATCACCGCTACCATCATACAGGTTTTTAGCCTGGCTTTTAGTATAAGCAACTGATCCAAAAAAGCCTTTGCCAAATTGTTTGTCTAATTTACCGGTAACCGACCAGTAGTAGCCTTGTGATGCATTTTTCAACATGATAGCATTTAAGGCCTGAGTACCGTTGGCAGCGCCATTGCGTACCGGGATGTTCGGTGTAGCAGAGTTAGCAGCAGTAAGCGGGTTAATAAATTTGCCACTAACTGCTGAAGGATAAATTGGACGGTTATCTGGATAACCGGCAACATTTAAAGGAGTTGGATCAACTAAGTTGATGTTCTCACCTTTGGCAATGTTCAGATCTTTGCCGTAAATACCTTCAATAGTACCTACAATGCCGAATGGTAATTTAGCATCTATTGCTAAAGTACTCTTCCATTGTTGAGGGTTTTTGAATTTAGGGCTGATAGCGCTGATAGCCGATGGTACTGAAGTACCAATTTTTTGGTAAGCATTAGGATCAACGTAAGCAAATGGGTTAACGTTGAAAGGGCCAGGCGTTACAAAATTAGCACTGTTAGCAGATGCACGACCGTTGTTAGCCGCTGGTGTTTCATAAGTTTGAGTAAATTGTAACAAACCAGAGTCACCAGATTGAGCAACTATCCATACAAAAGGAACCTGACCAGTGAAGATACCGGTACCACCTCGTACTTGTAAGCTGCGGTTACCAAATACATCGTAGTTAAAACCAATACGTGGTGAAGGCATAATACGTGGAGTTGGCAATAAACCGGTGTTCATAAACTGACCGCCGTTAAACAGCAAATTAGCTACTAATGGGTGGGTTTTAATTTGTTCAACACCAGGGTAAGTAGCCAGGTCTAAACGCAAGCCCGGAGTAACTTTGAATCGGTCAGATACGTTGATCTCATCCTGGAAGTAACCTGCGTATTGCGCAAATTTAAAAGTTGGGAATACTTGATTAAATCCTTGGTTCAGTGGGAAAGTTACTGCAAAATCAACAGGCTTTTTACCACCTACGAAATCATCCCATGAAGCAAAAGTATAATAGCTGGTTCCAAAACGTTGGAAACCGTTAGTAGTAGTACTGAAATCAGCCTGAGCTCCTAAAGTAAAGTTGTGCTTGCCAATGTTCCAGGTCAGGTTATCAATAAACGAGTACGTTTTAACGTCGCGCAGGTTACCATAAGTAAATGGCTCATAACCAAATGAGGTTAAAGGAACGTTTAAGTCACTACCATTTGGTGATAAGATATCTACGAACGGAAATACTGAACTGTTTGAGCTACGTGGATCATTTTGGTGAGTCCATGTACCACGCAAAGTGTTTGATACCTTACGGCCAAACATGGTAAAGTTTGAGTTTAACTCAGCAGCAATAGAGTACAGGTTTTGATCCTGACCATAGTTTGAGTTTTGAAACTGCAATGCATATTGGCTGGTACGAGTTTGAGAGAAAGACGCTAACGGAGAACGTGACGTACTGGCAAAACTTGGCGAAGTACTTTCCACCTGGCTGTAACGTACAGTAAATTTGTTGTAGTCGTTAATGTTCCAGTCTAAGCGTGCCAATATCTTGGTGTTCTCATCGCGGAATGCATAGTTATCAAACGCTCCGGTTTCATAACCATAAGTAGTTCTCAAGTAATTACTGTAAGTGGTCAACTGATCAGCAGTAGGTCTGCGTACATCAGGATTGGCTGTGCCATATGGGCGGGCAGCCGTTGATGCAAAGTTGGTTTGACCAGGGTAATCGTTAGTGTAACGCTCAGCGTTTAAAAACAAGAATAATTTGTTTTTAATGATAGGACCGCCTAAGCTAAAACCGTAAGTCTTTTGAGAAAGATCCTGCTTCACAATCTTAACATTGTCTTTTACATGGCTACCCTGCATGCTCTCATTTCTATAATAACCGTAAATTGAACCGGTAACCTGATTGGTACCTGATTTTGTAACGGCATTAATAGCACTACCAATAAAGCCTGACTGGCGAACATCAAACGGCGTAACGTTTACCGAGATCTCAGCAAGTGCATCTAAAGAAATAGGTGCACCGCTTGCAGGTAAGTTACCACCGATACCAAACTGGTTGTTGAAGTTTGCACCATCAACTGTAAAGTTGTTTTGACGATAGTTACCACCGCCAATAGCACCCTGGCTGGTTGATGAGGCTTGTGGTGTTAAACGGGTTAAATCGTTAACGCTACGGCCTACAGTAGGTATAGCAGCAATTTCGCGTGTGTTAAGGTTAGTTAAAGCACCCTGACGGCCACCGTTAAGTACACGTGATGCCGTTGTACCTTTTACAGTTACAGCAGAAAGCTCTGTACCATTGCCTTTAAGGATATAATTCACCGTTAAAGGCTGACCTAAGGTTAAAACCAGGTCGGTAACGGTTTCAGTTTTAAAACCCACGTAAGATATAACTACCGTGTAAGGGCCGCCAACACGCATGTTGGACATTAAAAAGCGGCCTTCGCTGTTAGTTGTAGTAACATAATTACTACCGGTAGGAACGTGTGTGGCTTTGACGGTTGCGCCAATCAAAACCTCATTCCTATCATCTTTAATGAGCCCCGTCATGCTACTGGTGGTTACCTGTGCAAAGGTAGCCGCGGCAGAAAACAGGAGGAATAATGCGAGAAGTAAAGTTTTCTTCATGCTTTTTGTTTTGTGTTTAATGAACGTTAAATAGTTTTTAAAAAATTCCCTGCAAATATATACAATGGCTTCATTTACAGTGTTAAGTTAATGTTAACAATTTAGATAACTTTTGCACAATTTGTAATAAAAGTGTTAAGATAATTAAATATATAACGGCATTATAATGCATTCATTAAACAATGTGTAACTAAAGTCTCATTTTGCCCCATAATATGGGTCAAAATGCATTTTATCTAAAATTCTTAAATAATCACCTGTAAATCATAATCATCTTACCACTAAATAGCTTCAACTAACACACTTTATTGTATCAGGCTTTTTATTTAGCTTTGGCCTCGAACTGAAAAAGAAAAACATAATGAACTACGATTTAATTGTTATCGGATCTGGTCCTGGTGGTTATGTAGCTGCAATACGCGCTTCGCAACTGGGTTTAAAAACAGCCATCATCGAAAAAGAATCGCTGGGTGGTATATGCCTTAACTGGGGTTGTATTCCAACCAAAGCTTTGTTAAAAAGCGCCCAGGTTTTTGAGTACATTAATCACGCTGCCGATTACGGTATTAACGTAGATGTTAAAGGCGAGCCTGATTTTGAAGCTGTAATTAAACGCAGCCGCGGTGTAGCCGAAGGCATGAGCAAAGGTGTTCAGTTTTTAATGAAGAAAAACAAGATCGATGTGATCATGGGTTTTGGCAAACTTAAAGGTAAAGGCGCCGTTGAAGTTAAAGCCGCCGATGGTACCATGTCTGAACATACTGCTAAAAGCATCATATTGGCTACAGGTGGCCGCTCGCGCGAGTTGCCTAACCTGCCACAAGATGGTAAAAAGGTAATTGGTTACCGCCAGGCTATGGTATTGCCTAAAATGCCTAAATCAATGCTGGTTGTAGGTTCGGGTGCTATAGGTATTGAGTTTGCTTATTTCTATAACGCTATGGGCTGTAACGTTACCGTAGTTGAGTATTTAGATAATATTGTGCCTTTAGAGGACGAAGAAGTATCAAAACAATTAGGCCGTATACTTAAAAAGCAAGGTATTAACATCATGACCGGTTCTACCGTTGAATCGGTAGACAGCAGCGGCGACCTGTGCAAGATCAGCGTTAAAACTGCTAAAGGTATTGAAACACTGGAAGCCGAGATCGTACTTTCTGCAGTAGGTATTGCTACCAACCTTGAAGGTCTTGGTTTAGAGGAAGCCGGTGTTAAGTTTGATAAAGGCCGCGTATTGGTTGATGATTTTTACAAAACCAACGTCGAAGGTATTTACGCCATTGGCGATATTGTTAAAGGCCAGGCCCTGGCTCACGTAGCCTCTGCCGAAGGCATTATCTGCGTTGAAAAAATTGCAGGTCAGCATGTAGAGCCGTTAAATTATAACAACATCCCGGGCTGTACTTATTGCTCACCAGAGGTTGCTTCGGTAGGTTATACCGAAAAAGCGGCTAAAGAAGCAGGTTACGAAGTTAAGATTGGCCGTTTCCCATTCTCAGCATCGGGTAAAGCCAGTGCAGCAGGTGCAAAAGACGGCTTTGTAAAAGTAATCTTCGATGCTAAATATGGAGAGTTCTTAGGAGCACACATGATTGGCTACAACGTTACCGAAATGATTGCCGAAGTAGTTACTGCCCGCAAGCTGGAAGCTACCGGCCATGAGATCATTAAATCGGTACACCCTCACCCTACCATGAGCGAAGCCGTAATGGAAGCTGCCGCCGATGCTTACGGTGAAGTGATCCACTTATAACATTTAGTCAACAGACCTTAGTTGATAGTCCATAGTGAGTAATTTTGCTATGGACTATTGTATTTTAAGCACTTGCTGAGAATCTTATATTAACCATCGACTATGGACTCAAAACTTTTCACTATCAACACCGGCCTGTTCAAATTGGATGGTGGCGCTATGTTTGGTGTGGTACCTAAAGCCATTTGGAGCCGTTCCAACCCGGCCGATGAGGATAACCTGTGCACCCTGGCCATGCGTTGTCTTTTAGTACAGGATGGAGACAGGCTTATCCTGATAGATACCGGTATTGGCACTAAACTGCATGCCAAAGTACTCCCCTATTATCATTTGCATGGCAATGATACGCTTAATGATTCATTAGCCGCGCATGGCTTTCATCCTGATGATATAACAGACATATTTTTAACTCACCTGCATGTAGACCATGTTGGCGGCGCAGTAATTCACCAAAATGATGGGCTAAAACCTGCATTTAAAAATGCCACGTACTGGAGCAACCAGGAGCATTGGGATTGGGCAACTGTTAATCCTAACGACCGCGAGAAGGCGTCTTTTTTGAAGGAAAATATCATGCCTTTACAAGAAAGCGGCAAACTTCAGTTTTTGGCTATTGAAGAAGGGTTGCAATTTTCACCCAACATGCACGTGCATTTCGTGTCGGGCCATACCAGGGGCATGATGCTGCCAGTATTGCAGTATAAAGGCCGTAAAATAATGTTTGTAGCCGATCTGTTTCCAACTACCGGCCACCTACCTATTGCTTATGTAGCCTCCTATGATATGTTCCCGCTGCAAGCCATGAATGAAAAGCGTCAATGGCTGCAAAAAGCAATGAAGGAAGACTACATTTTATACTTTGAACACGATGCTATAAATGAGTGCTGTACGTTGCAACAAACCGATAAAGGCATACGTGCAAAAGATGTATTTCAGCTGACAGATGTTTAACTGCCAATTATTTGCCTGGTATAACTTATGTGATGTAATCAATAAAATTGGAACGTATTAAAACAAGTTTATTATAATTGCATTATTGTAATTATCAATTACGCCAATAAAAAATAATAACAAATTTATACCTTTGCACGTTCAATTCTAAAACCAAGAATCGAGGTAATAAAGTAGATGAGACAACTCAAAATAACCCAATCCATTACCAATCGTGAATCACAATCACTCGATAAGTATTTACACGAGATTGGTAAGGTTGACCTGATAACTGCCGAAGAAGAAGTAATATTAGCACAAAAGATCCGTGAGGGTGACCAGGCCGCTTTAGAGCGTCTAACCAAAACCAACCTGCGTTTCGTGGTATCGGTTGCTAAACAATATCAAAATCAAGGGCTTACCCTTGGCGATTTAATTAACGAAGGTAACCTGGGCTTAATTAAAGCCGCAAAGCGTTTCGATGAAACCAAGGGTTTCAAATTTATATCATATGCCGTATGGTGGATTCGCCAATCTATTTTGCAGGCTATTGCCGAGCAATCGCGTATTGTGCGTTTACCGTTAAACCAGGTAGGCTCTTTAAGTAAAATAAGCAAGGCTTTCTCTAAGTTAGAACAGGAGTACGAGCGTGAGCCATCACCCGAAGAACTGGCCGATATATTGGAAACCACGGTTGATAAGATCTCTGATACGTTGAGCAACTCTGGTCGCCATGTTTCTATGGATGCACCGTTTGTTCAGGGAGAAGAAAATACGTTGCTGGATGTATTAGAGAATAAAGAACCTAATACCGACTCTATTTTAATTAACGAGTCGTTATCTGAAGAAATTAAACGTTCGCTTTCCACTTTAACAGAGCGCGAGCGCGAGATCATCGTATTATTTTTCGGTTTAGGTAGCAATCAGCCGCTATCGTTGGAAGAAATTGGTGAAAAATTTAATTTAACACGTGAACGTGTACGTCAAATAAAAGATAAAGCATTACAACGCTTGCGTCATACATCTCGCAGCAAGATCTTAAAATCTTATTTAGGTTAACCTTTTAATAATTTTGAAGCCCTGCCGACACATCGGCAGGGCTTTTTTGTTGTTAAGCAGTATGAAACCAGCCGATTATGAAAGCCTTACCGCCGCTCAAGCCATCGCTTATCAGCAGGAGCTGCGTCTCCAGGTCAAAATTGAAACCCTGGACAAACCCATCCGCATTATAGCCGGTGCCGATATTTCATTTAATAAATTTGAAGAAACCGTATACGCAGGCATCGTGCTGTTCAAATACCCGCAAATGGAAGTAATTGGCCATGCATCAGCAGTAAGCAGTACTAAGTTCCCTTACATTTCAGGTCTGTTGGCTTTCCGCGAAGTACCAGCTTTATTGGATGCCTGGAACAAGCTGGAAATTAAACCCGACCTCATGGTTTTGGACGGTCAGGGCATAGCTCATGAAAGGCGCTTGGGTATTGCAACACACTTTGGTTTAATTACCGATGTACCCACCATAGGCAGTGCCAAAAGCCGACTACGCGGCAAATATGAAGAACCGGCTAACGAACTATTTGCCCAAAGCCGCATGTACGACCGCGATGAGGTTATTGGCATAGCCTTGCGCAGCAAAAAGAATTGCAACCCCATCTTTATATCGCCGGGCCACAGGGTAAGCATGGCACAAAGTGTAGAGATCATCAAAAATTGCATACGTGGTTACCGCATACCCGAACCTACACGGCAGGCGCATATTTTAGTTAACCAAATTAGGGTTGAGCATAAAGACAAGAGCCAACTGTCTATATTTGGTATAACGCTGTAACTAATGTACCCTACCCCGCGTCTTACTTATACATCACAATAAATGCGCGGATTGGGTTTGTTATTCTTGTTGTTTGCTCTGTTACTCTGTACAAGGGCAGCAGCTAAACCGCGTTTAAAAATCACCACTGGGGGCATTGATCTTACATCCCCGGATCCTGTTTTTACCGATGATGCCAAAACCGTTACCATCCCCATAAAAAGAGCAGGCAACCTCATTATCGTAGAGGCACAGGTAGATTCAGTTTCAGGCAACTTTGTGTTGGATACCGGTGCTCCCTACTTGGTGCTTAATTCCACTTACTTCAGAGATATGCCCCACCTGGGCGAGAGAGAATCAAACGGGGTTAACGGAACAGCCACCGGCACATTTAAAACGCAGGTGCGCAATTTTGGCATAGGCTTCGATCTGCATTATAATAAGCTAACGGCCGATGTTGTAGACCTATCGGCTATTGAAAACAGCAAAAACATTAAAATACTTGGTTTGCTGGGCACTCAAATATTCAGGAAGATTGCCATAACCATAGATCTCTTTCATAACGTAATGTACCTGCACAAGCTGGATAACAAGGGCAACTTAGCCGACCAGGAACGCCCCTTTGCACAGCCCGACATGCGCATGCCGTTTAAAAACATAAACGATGTTCTTTTTATACAAGGTGTAATTAACGATAAAAAGCTTTGGTTTGCTTTTGATACCGGTGCCGAAAGCAACCTGCTGCATACCAGTGCTCCCGATAAAATTCTATCGTCAATGAGTATTGTTAACAAATCAAAAATTGTGGGCGTTGGCGGCTTACGTTATGATATAGTTTACGCAAAATTTGACAAGCTAACCATTGGCAACTATGCATTTATTAACAACCGCATACTTATAACCAACCTCGAAAATTTGGGTAAAGCTTACGGACAATCGGTTGATGCTGTGCTGGGCTACGACTTTTTTTCGCGCGGCATTTTTACGATAAATTTCGTAAAAAATGAATTTGAAATGTACATTTACAAGCATTGATGGAGATGAAACTGCTTAAACATTTCATAGTAATGTGTTTGGTGCTTGGTACTTTTACCAAGGCAGTGGCACAAAACCGCAGTCGGTTCTTCATCAAGAGCAATCACTTTGTACTGGTGTTGGATGCAAAATCTAACAAGGCCGAGATAGACAGTTTACTCCGCATTGCCAATATACCCGGTTTAACCAGCGATATGATCATCAGCGGCAGTATACCTAATATTGTTGGTGGCTGGCGTATTAAAAAAGTTAAAGGCGGCGCGGTAGAATTAAACAAACCTTTAACCAAAAACCAGCCTGTTACACAACTCAACCATTATTTAGTTACTAATAATATAGTAAAAACCGAATCGAGTCCGGGTTACCCGGGCGACGTTTTATACGGCGTAAACAACTTTTCGAAGATAACCGTACGCGAACTGCCATCGGGAATAACGCGTTTCTTTTTCCCGGGTCGTACCGATGTAAGGCGCATACAGTTGTCGGGCAGCTTTAACGGATGGACCACCTCAAAAGGATTAATGACCAAGACCGATAGCGGCTGGGTTAGCGACATTAAATTAGAGCCCGGTCCTTACGCCTACAAGTTCATTGTAAACGGGCAGTGGATACACGACCTGAACAACAAACTTACCGAGAACGACGGGCATGGTAACTATAATTCCATTTACTATCGTTACAACTACACCTTTAAATTGGCTGGTTATAACTCCGCGAAGCGTGTTATCCTGGCAGGCAGTTTTAATAACTTTAATGTTAGTGAACTGGTGATGACACTGCAAGGCAGCCGCTTGGAAAAACAACTCTATTTGCACGAAGGCACGTACTTATACCGCTTTATGGTTGATGGCCGCTGGATAACCGACCCGGCCAATGCAAATAAGTCGGCTAAAGACGGTATCATGAATTCGGTATTAACGCTGGGTGAGCATATAACTTTTAAGCTCAATGGCTTTGCCAACGCTAAAGACGTTTGTTTATCAGGCAGCTTTAATAACTGGGACCCCGATATGCTGCATTTTCAAAAAACAGCTACCGGCTGGGTATTGCCATACACACTCCCTGCAGGCAATTACCTTTACAAATTTGTGGTAGACGGACAGTGGATGACCGACCCAACAAACCCCCATACCACCGTTATTGCGGAGAATATCAACTCATTTTTATCACTTAAACCTAATTATACCTTTGTACTAAAAGGCAATAATTCTGCAAAAACCGTACGCCTGGCCGGTAACTTTAACGAATGGAACTTTTATGGTTACACCATGGCCCATAACGGTGATGAATGGAGCATTAGCATGCGCTTTAAACCCGGTAAAGTACTTTACAAGTACATAGTTGATGGTAATTGGATAATTGACCCCGGCAACAGGCAATGGGAGCAAAACGAATTCAACACAGGCAACTCTGTTTTGTGGATAGGTAACTGATATACGGCGCAACCTTTATTTCCTAGCAAATACAATAAGCCCGATTTTTTAGTGTTTGATAGCTTTAACCCTGTCAGTCACAACTTAATTCTTCATGCATAAGCTTACCATTCTGCTGCTGCAATTCAATAAACCGTTATGGCTATGCCATTTAATGTTTAGTGTATTTGGCCTTTACTTCGTTATGCTGAACGGAATAGGCTTGCTAATAGTAAGTTTCTCCTTAAAATTAGCCGGTTACCTTGGTGCAACGCTTTACCAAAATTATTTTACACCGCAGATCTATTTTTATTACCGCAACACCGGGAACCCTGTTCGCAAGCTCTACCTGTATAGTTACGCCATAGATTTTTTGCTCTACCTCGCCATTATAGCCGTTTACCAGTCTACTTTAACTTCGCCTCATGCTAAGGGTTGATAGCGTGCAATTAGCCTTTAACGGTCGTAAGATTTTGCAAGACATTTACCTCGATTGCAAACCCGGCGAAATTGTGGGCATACTTGGTCGTAACGGCTGCGGTAAATCAAGTTTGCTGAAGATCATATTTGGCACACTAAATCCTGATTACAAGTACATAAGCATAGACGATCGATATGTTAAAAAAGGGTATGTAGGTAACCAGATAGCTTACCTGCCTCAACATCACTACCTGCCTGCCAACATTACCATTAATAAAATGGCGCCTATGCTGGTAGACCGTAAAGATTGGGAAGAGTTTGCTGCCTATCCTACATACCAGGCACATGCGCATAAAAAGCCCGGCGAACTTTCGGGCGGAGAGATACGGCAGCTTGAAATGCTCATGATATTGTATAGCAGTGCAACCTATATTTTAATGGATGAGCCTTTTACGCACATATCGCCCGTACAGGCCGATGATTTTAAAGCCATACTACGTAAACGTGTCAAAACCAAAGGACTCATCGTAACCGATCACCAGTATCAGAATATTTTAGAAGTAAGTGACCGTATCATTTTGATAGAAAACGGCCATACAAAAATGATTGCTAAGCATGAAGAATTGGTAACTTACGGTTATCTTAGTGGCATATAGCAAGTAATTAATGACTATTCCTATTTATCAGGCCGATGCCTTTACCAGCGAATTATTTGGCGGCAATCCCGCAGCTGTCTGTCCATTAACCAAGTGGCCTGCCGATGAAGTAATGCAAAAAATTGCCTTTGAAAACAACCTGGCCGAAACCGCCTTTTTTGTAAGAACCGAAGATGGCTACCACCTGCGCTGGTTTACCCCCGAACTGGAGATTGACCTTTGCGGCCACGCCACCCTGGCAACAGCCCATATTATTTTTACGGAGTTGGGTTTTACAGGCGCTTCCATAAATTTCAGCACCGAAAAAGCCGGTGAACTTGTGGTCACCAAAAATAACGACCGTTATACGCTCGATTTTCCATCACGACCGCCCTACCCTGCCGAAATGCCCGACGGTTTACTGGAAGGCCTAAATAACAAAATGCCCATTGCGGTAATGCGCTCGCGCGATTATTTCCTGGTATATGAAAACGAGCAGAATATTATCGACATGCAGCCTAACCATTTCCTGCTTTCTAAGATAGATGCCATTGGCATCATCGTAACTGCACCCGGCAAAGAGGTTGACTTTGTATCGCGCTTTTTTGCCCCGGCCTGCGGCGTACCCGAAGACCCGGTAACCGGCTCGGCCCATTGCAATTTGATACCCTACTGGGCCGAAAAGCTGGGTAAAACAGAACTGCATGCCTACCAGCTATCTGCCCGCAAAGGTGAGTTGTGGTGTGAATTTAAGGGTGAACGAGTGCTGATGAGTGGTAAGGCGGTCACTTATTTGAAGGGTGAGATATATGTTATATAGAAATAACAATGAATAATTTAAAACCTAGTATGTCATGATTCAAAGCCAAAAGCTTACCGAGGATGAAACCATCATTTTGTTAATAGACTACTTAGCAAAAGATGGATGGAATATTGATAGTCATTGCCTGGGACAAATAAGAGGTTGTGATATTATTGCCTCAAAAAATTCACAAAAATTTTTTATAGAAGTCAAAGGAGCTAAAGCTGGCGATGCATCACCTACAAAAAAGCGAATATTCTTTGATAGTGGTCAAATTAAAACGCATTTTGGAAAAGCGATCGTAAAGATATTAGATGACAAATATTTGCATCCTAATGCAACATTTGCAATTGCTCATCCTAATGACACTTTAATAAAAAAAGCCATTGGCCATCTAACGCCTTCACTCAAATTATTAGGAATTCAACATTTTTGGGTAGCCGTTGATGGTACAGTAACTGCTGATTAAGCTTTTATAGTCGCCATTGTAAATCAGGACGTAAACTCGTTATAGTAAGAATTACAACACAAAACTTTTGTTTAATATCCAACTGTAAACTGTTCACGAATATGCTGAGGCTGCTCGATCTCATCTAAAACAGCTACGGCAAAATCCTCCATCGATATAAAGCTGCGACCTTGCTCATCTGCTATCAACTGATTGGTACCCGTGCGGAAAACGCCTGTACGTTCGCCTGAAGCAATTTCTGCGGCAGGGCTTACGTAGGTCCACTCCAATTCCGTTTCTTTTTGATACAGCTTCAATGCTTCGCGGTGTGCCAGCGCAACGGCTTTGTAAGCTTCGGGGAATTCGGGGGTATCTACCAGTTGCACACCCGGCGCTACTTCCAGGCTGCCTGCGCCACCTACTACAATTAAACGTTTTACACCGGCTTGCCTAACCCCATTAAGTAAAGGCAATACCACCTCGTAAATGGTTGATGCCGGTGTACCATGTGTGTTGCTGTAAGCGCTCACCACCACATCATGGTCAAAGGCTCCGGTTTCTACCTCCTGCGAATCGAACATGTCAGCCTTGGCCACTTTTAAGTCGGGCTTATTGCCGGGGTTATAATTTACCGGGTTGCGCACTACGGCGGTCACAAAATATCCGCGGTTTAAAGCTTCGTCAACTATGCGGCTGCCTATTTTACCGCCTGCGCCAAATACTGCTATTTTCATGGTAAATTGTATCAAGTAATATTGTATAAACACTTACCCGTATAAATGTTTTGAAGCCCGTTAACATTGTAGTTACGGTATATGGTTAAACCATTTTTTTACGTTAATTTGGAGGTTTAAACGTAATTGAAGGTACGGTTGCAGAGTAAATGCAGTTAACAAAGTTGGAGGTCAAAGGCTTTAAGAGCTTTGGCGATAAGATCACCATTAATTTTAACGAGGGGGTTACCGCTATTGTGGGGCCTAACGGCTGCGGTAAATCTAACGTGGTCGATTCTATTCGCTGGGTATTGGGCGAACAGAGCACCCGTGCCCTACGATCAGAGAAGATGGAGAATATCATCTTCAACGGCACCAAAAGCCGCAAACCTGCAAACCTGGCCGAGGTATCGCTAACTTTTGATAACACCAAAAACGTATTGCCTACCGAGTTTTCGCAAGTAACGTTGACCCGCAAGTTGTACCGCACCGGCGAAAGCGAGTACCGCTTAAACGATGTGCAGTGTCGTTTAAAAGATATTACCGATCTGTTTTTAGATACCGGCATCGGAGCCGACTCCTACTCTATCATCGAACTCAAGATGATAGACGAGATCATCACCAACAAGGAAGGGTCGCGCCGTAATTTGTTTGAGGAAGCATCGGGCATCTCAAAATACAAGCTCCGTAAAAAGCAAACATTTAACAAGCTCAAAGATACCGAGGCCGACCTGGAACGGGTACAGGATCTGCTTTTTGAGATAGAAAAAAACTTAAAAACGCTGGAGAACCAAGCCAAGAAAACCGAACGCTATTACAAACTTAAGGAGCAGTACAAATCGCTCAGCGTTATGCTGGCTTCATTCCGTATTGTATCGTTCACCGATGCTTTGGTGCGCATTGAGGAGCAGGAACAAAAACATAGAGAGGAACGCACAGGCATTACCTCAAAAATTGACTCGCTTGAAGCCGCGTTGCAGCAGCAAAAGCTGGACAATTTGAACAAAGAGAAAAATCTGTCGGTTCAACAAAAAGCGACCAATGAGTGCATCTCTAAGATAAGGGCTTACGAGAGTGAGAAAAAGATCAAAAACGAACAGCTTAAATTTCAGCGCGATAAAGAGGCCCGGTTAACCGAGGAGCTGGAACGTGACCGCAACCAGCTGAACCATGTTCTATACAACATTAAACGCCTTAACGAAGAGAAGCTACAGGAAGAAGAAAACCTGGAAACGGTGAGTAATAAACTGGCCGACTTAAAGCAAGCGGTAGACGACCTGCGCCAGGAACAAACCATTGCCCGTGCCGAGCTAAACGAGGTAAGCAGCATTAATAACCGGCTGCAAAACCAAATTTACCAGGCCGAAAAAGACCTGGACATACTTCGCATTCAGCAACAAGCCCTGGAGCAGGAAAGCCAACGGAACATGGAAGATACGGCCAGCCGCGAGGTGGAACTAAGCCACTTTAACCAGTTGGTGGCTGAGTTGGAGCAACGCCTACAGACCGCCGAGGGCGAGCAACGAGCCGCTGTTGAATTTGAAGCGCAATTACAGGAACAGATCAGGGAAACGGAAGGGCAGATTGCCGGCACCAAGGATAATATAGCGGGGTACAGCAGGCAGTTGGACGCCAAGCAAAATGAGTACAACTTGACCAAGAGTATGGTAGATAACCTGGAAGGTTTCCCGGAATCTATCCGTTTTTTGAAGAAGCAAACCGACTGGGCAAAAAGCATTATGCTGTTTAGCGATATTTTGTTTTGCCGTGAAGAATACCGCATTGCCATTGAGAATTACCTGGAACCACTGATGAACTACTTTGTAGTTGATAACTACGAACAGGCGATTAAAGCCATTAACTTGCTCCGCAGTTCATCCAGAGGTCGAGCCCAGTTCTTTATATTAGATCATTATAAAGCATTGGGTGAACTAACACCGGTTGCTGCAACAGAAAGTTTGCTGCCTGCTTTAAGCGTAGTGGAAGTTGAGCCACGGTATCGTCCGTTGTGTAATTACTTGCTACGCAACGTATATCTGGTAGATGATGCCGCCGAAAATGATTTGAATACCTCAGCTGTACCACAAGGCAGGGTGCTGCTGGGTAAAAGCGGCCGCTTTAGCAAATCGGTATTCAGCATGGCTGGTGGATCGGTTGGATTGTTTGAGGGCAAGCGGATAGGCCGGGCTAAGAATTTAGAAAACCTGGCTAAAGAGATACGCCAAACCGAACAACAAATAGGTGCCTACAAAGCTGAGCAGGAAGCCCTGCAAAGCAAACTGGTGGCCTTAAAAGCATCAGGCAAAACAGCTGAAATACAGCAAAAACAGCAAGAACTAAACCGCCTGCATACCGAACTGGTTACCGTAACCACCCGGCGAGAGCAGTATCAAACCTTTATTACCAACAGCCGTAACCGCAAAGAGGATATTGCCCAGAAGATACGCAGCATACAGGAGGAAGAACAAAAGCTTATCCCGGCACTGGCCGAGTTAAAAACACAGAAAGAGATACAAAGCGACCGGTTGTTAGACAAGCAGGAAGCTTTTAACGAACTGAACGAATATACCACCGTACAAAGCAACGCTTACAACCAGGAAAACATTCGCTTTCATCAACAGCAAAACAAGGTAGCCGGTTTAAATAAAGATTTAGAGTACCGCGAAAGTCAGCAGGATAGCCTAGAAGCACGCCTGCAAACCAACACCACCGAAATGGAAAAGGTGCAGGCCGCCTTATTAGAAACCTTGCAGCAAACCGATTTTTCGGACGATGAACTGCTGGATATGTATAGCCAGCTCGAGGAATTGGAACAGGCTACCAAAGTGGCCGAGCAGGATTATTATACCTCGCGCGGACAGGTGACTGAAAAAGAGAACGAGATCACACAATTACGCCGCCAAAAAGACCAGGCAGATGTAATTGAAAATGAGCTGAAAGACAAACGCACCAACCTAAAACTGGAACTAAACGCTTTAAAGGAAAGGCTTTCTGTAGAATTCAATATAGACATTAACGACCTGCTGGAAACCGAGATACCTGCTGAAGAGAATGAGCACGATTTGCGTGAGCGCACCGAGAAGCTTAAGAAACAGTTGGACGAGTTTGGGGCCATTAACCCTATGGCTTTAGAGGCTTTTAAGGAGATGAACGAGCGCTATGAGTTTATTCAAGCGCAAAAGAAAGATTTAATGGAAGCCAAGGCTTCGCTTCTCTCCACCATACAGGAGATTGATGATACGGCCCGCGAAAAGTTCATGACGGCCTTTATTATGGTGCGCGAGAACTTTATCAAAGTATTCCGCTCGTTATTTAACGAGGAAGATTCGTGCGATTTGATTCTGACCGACCCTAACCGGCCGCTGGAATCGGATATCGATATTATTGCGAAGCCTAAAGGCAAACGACCGCTATCTATCAATCAGCTCTCTGGCGGCGAGAAAACGCTGACAGCAACGGCTATCCTGTTCTCGCTTTACCTGTTAAAGCCTGCCCCTTTCTGTATTTTTGATGAGGTGGATGCCCCGCTGGATGATACCAATATTGATAAGTTTAACAACATTATCCGCAAGTTTTCATCAAGCTCGCAGTTCATCATTGTGTCGCATAATAAAAGAACCATAGCCAGTACCGATGTAGTATACGGCGTGACTATGGTTGAACAGGGAATATCCCGTGTGGTGCCGGTCGACTTACGCCAACTGGCCGATTAATATCTTAGTGTTGTAAACGCTCTAACGAACGGGTATGTACAGCACCTTTAAACTCTTGCTTGGTATCTAAAAGCATGTTGGCATCACGCAGCTTGGTTTGATCTGCAGTTGGCGTAACGCTAAGCGTACTTAAGCTGGCTACTGTATAATTTCCCTTTTCGATGAAGTTGATGGCACGAGCCAGTAAACCCTCGGCCGGGTCGCCAAAATCTTTGGTTACATCATCATTAGCAGTTACACCTGCAAAGTTTCCTCCCGGAACCATACCCTGGTAAAAATCGGCCTTGCCTTGTGAGTTTTGGCTTTCAAATTCAGAAATATACAAATCGTATTTACCTACCGGAATACCGAAGAAACCAACCGGCTTACCATAAGAAGTACGGCCAATAAGCTGCACACCACCCGGCAATGCTGGCATTACGTTATTGATCAGCAACTCGCTGGCAGATGCTGTGCTGCCTGTTACAATGAAGAATGCCCTGTTTAAGTTTAAGGTACCCTTTTTAGCAAAACTGTAAGTATTGTTAGCCAAGCTAAAGTAGCCGTTTGGTATACTGTATTTTTTAGCCAGTAAAGGGTAGGTACCAGCTTGTAGCTTAGCATTGAAACGTTCGGTAAACATTACGGTACCATTTTTTGAAGCCGGAGCGATGTAATTGGCAATATATTCAGATGTCTCAACCGCACCACCACCATTGTAACGCAAATCAACAACCAATTCAGTAACATTATTGGCTGCAAAAAAAGCAAATGCCTCATCAATTTTTGCTTGGGCATTGGTTAAAACCGTAAAACGGCTAAAAGCAAAGTAACCTACTTTTTTACCCGAACCAGTGGTGATAACGCTGTACTTAATGACGGGGTTAATGGTATAACTACCCTTATTAATAGTAACCGTTGCGGTAGTATTATCGGGCTTTTGCACGGTTAAGGTAATAGAGTTACCGCCCAGCGCTTTAACTACAGACAACAAATTAGGATCGGAGTTAGGATCGGCACTGTTTGGATTGTAATAAATGTCTGTGCTATTATTTACAGCAGTTACTTTATAACCACGCGCAATACCCGCTGTACTGGCCGGTGAACTTGGATATACATAGCGGATACGTAGATCATTATAGGCATTATAAAATACCGAGAAGCCAAAATCCCCGCCGGTGCCTCCTATTGAAGTAGCCGCCTGACCCTCATCTATGTACGAGTATTTAGCTGTACCCGGGTAGCTGGCATCGTATTCGTACGGTCTGTTAGCATTTGTAGGGTTAAGCTTTAATTGCGAAAAAGCATCAATTTCTGCCTGCAAGGCAGCACCATCGCTGCTGCCGGTAAACTTACGCGGATTAAATACACTTGCTTCGGGCAAGGCATCGTACCATAAATATTCTTCACGCGCATATGCGTAAACAGAATCCTTCAACAGATCAAGCGCTGATGCATTTGTTGTTCCCTGGCCACCGGTTAAATCTCCACCATCTGTTTTATTCTTTTTACATGAAGTAAATGTAACGGCGAGTAAAATCAGAGCGTATATAATTTTTTTCATTATCAGCTAATATTTTTTCTTTAACGTGCAATGTAATAATATATTACAAGGAAACAATGCAAAGCAATATTTATAAAGCTATATAATCAATTCCGCAAGATTCAGCGCAAAAACGGTCGGTATCGGTAACGCCCAACATCAAGGTTTCGCGACGTTGCAGGTGATGCTTATCTAGCAGGAGATGAACAATATCGGGTTCGGGTTTAGGTGCTACCTCTTCGGCGAAGTAACAGGTAAGGTATTTTTCCAGCCCTTGCCAATCGGTATGTTTTATTTTATTGAGCTGCTGCAGGGGATTGCCGTTGGTTAAAATAAAAATTTGTTTACGGTCTACTACAATATCTTGCAATAAGGTAAGCATGTGTGGATATAACATTATTTTTAATGGAATCTGCGCTGCCGTATGTAAATGCTCAAAGTTAAAGCGGTACTTTTCATCGAGTTTAAAATGCTCCTGTAGGGTGTTAAATACGGCATTGGCACCCTCCTTTTCATAAGCTTGTACCATGAGGTTTACCAGTACCTTGGCATTAAGCAGTTCGGTGTATTCCAAAAAGCTTGCAAAGAGGTAATACACCTGGTACAGGTATTCCTTTTCGGGGAAAAGCACATTATCCAGCTCAAAAATGAAACCCTTGATGCGTGGGTCTATATCGCTGTACTTAATCATAAGAAGCAATTATATCTATACCGTATTCTTTAAAAAGCAATCCGGCGGGTGCCAGGGCTTGCGCCTCCTCGTTACGCAACACGTAAACTGTATTTACATTGTAGTCCAGGCAAAAAGCCAGCATTTGATGCGGATAAGCTTCTTTACCGGGATCAGGCAGCTTTACCATTTTACCTGCTTTGATCATTACCTCGGGCAGATCAAGATAGTCGCCCAACAATACGGTTTGCGTTTGTAGCTGATTTTTAACCTGGTGAGCTTTTGCCGAACTGGCTGCTGTTATTAAAGTATACACTATATTATGATTGAACAATTAAACCGTCTTTCATGGTTACTTTGCGGTCGCTCAGCGCGGCCAGATCTTCGTTATGAGTAACGATGATAAATGTTTGATTAAACTCGTTACGCAGCCTGATGAAGAGTTCATGCAGGTCGCGTGCGTTCGCCGAATCGAGGTTACCCGAGGGCTCATCGGCAAGGATCATGGCCGGTTTATTCACCAGCGCACGGGCCACTGCCACCCTTTGCTGCTCACCGCCCGATAGTTGGTTGGGCTTATGATGTATACGACTGCTTAAGCCCAGCATATCCAACAATGTAGCGGCACGTTTCTCGGCTTCAGCTTTGGGTGTACCTGCAATAAAAGCAGGGATGCAAACATTCTCCAAGGCGTTAAACTCAGCCAACAGATGATGGAACTGGAAAATAAAGCCAATTTGCGTATTGCGAAAATGGCTCAATTGCTTACTGTTTAAGCCGCTGATCTCCGTTTCATTTAAAAACAACTGGCCGGCATCGGGCTTATCAAGGGTACCAATAATGTTCAGTAAGGAACTTTTGCCGGCGCCTGAGGCACCTACTATGGTTACAATTTCGCCTTGCTGTACTTCGAGATTCACTCCTTTTAAAATATGGAGTTTACCGTAAGTTTTTTGAATACCCAGTGCTTTTAGCATAGTTGCAAATGTAATTAAAAAAGAAATTGGTTGATTGGTTGATTGGTTGATTGGTTGATTGGGTCAAGTTAACCATTCACTATTAACCAATCAACTACTTAACCACTCAACTACTCACTAAAAAAATTTCATAACTCCAACCTAAATTGTAGATTTACAGCAAATTCTTTACAACAAATGAATATTCACGAATATCAGGGTAAAGCCATACTTAAAAGTTTTGGCGTTAGAGTACAGGAAGGCATCGTAGCCGACACTGTGGAAGAGGCTGTTGAAGCCGCCAAAAAGATGAAGGAAGATTACGGTTCGAGCTGGGTGGTTATTAAAGCCCAGATACATGCCGGCGGCCGTGGTAAAGGCGGCGGTGTAAAGCTGGCAAAAAACCTTGATGAGGTTAAAGAAAAAGCAGAAGCCATTTTAGGCATGCAACTGGTTACTCCACAAACCGGCCCGGAAGGTAAACTGGTTAGCAAAATATTAGTTGCTCAGGATGTTTACTACCCCGGCGATAGCGAAACCAAAGAGTTTTACATAAGCGTTTTGTTAGACCGTGCCAAAGGCCGTAACATTATCATGTACTCTACCGAAGGTGGTATGGACATTGAAGAGGTTGCACACTCTACCCCCCACTTAATACACAAAGAAGAAATTGATCCTAAAGTTGGCTTACAAGGTTTTCAGGCACGTAAAATTGCCTTTAACTTAGGTTTAAGCGGCGATGCTTTTAAGGATATGGTAAAATTCATCGCTGCCTTATACAAAGCTTACGATGCTACCGATTCTTCTCAATTTGAAATTAACCCGGTGTTAAAAACATCAGACAATAAAATTTTAGCGGTTGATGCTAAAGTAAACCTGGATGATAACGCTTTGTACCGCCATGCAGATTACGCCGCCTTGCGCGATACTGCAGAGGAAGACCCTACAGAGGTTGAAGCAAGTCGCTCTAACCTTAACTACGTTAAACTAGATGGTAACGTAGGTTGTATGGTTAACGGTGCCGGTTTAGCAATGGCTACTATGGACATTATTAAGATTGCCGGTGGTGAGCCTGCTAACTTTTTAGATGTAGGTGGTACTGCCAATGCACAAACTGTTAAGGCTGGCTTCAACATCATTTTGAGCGACCCTAAAGTTAAAGCTATCCTGATCAATATTTTTGGTGGTATTGTACGTTGCGACCGTGTTGCACAAGGTGTAATTGATGCTTACCATGAAATTGGAAACATTCCTGTACCTATCATCGTTCGTTTACAAGGCACTAACGCTAAAGAAGCAAAAGAATTGATCGATAACTCGGGATTAAAAGTTTACTCGGCTATCTTGTTAAAAGAAGCTGCACAGTTAGTAACCGAAGTTTTAGCATAACCCCTCCCAACCCACCTCAAAAGGGAGGGCTTTAGAATCATCTCCCTCTCCTTTGGAGAGGGCCGGGTTGATGTTATTTATTGACAAATATCAAGAAGGGAACACAAAATGTTCCCTTCTTTTGTAACCATAAATTATAATTAAAAAACATTTACATGTTTAAACACATGAATGTTTATAATTGTGTAATCATTTAACAATCATAATATTATGGCAACTACCAAATGGGTTTTAGACCCAATGCACTCAGAAGTACAGTTTAAGGTTAAACACCTGGTTATTTCTACCGTTACCGGATCTTTCCGCAAGTTTGAAGGCGAAGTGGTAACTGAAAGCGACGATTTCCAAGACTCGGAAGTTGATTTTTCATTAGACGTAGCCAGTATTGATACTACGCAGGAAGCTCGTGACCAGCATTTAAAATCGGCTGAGTTTTTTGATGCAGAAAACTACCCTACTATTAATTTCAAGTCTACCTCGTTGAAAAAGGTGAGCGACGAAGATTACAAGCTTGACGGTAACCTAACCATTAAAGGCGTAACCAAACCTGTTACCATGGACGTGGAGTTTGGTGGTTCAGCGGCAGATTTCTATGGCCAGACCAAAGCAGGCTTTGAAATTACCGGTAAAATTAACCGTAAAGAGTTTGGCTTAACCTGGGATGGTATAACCGAAGCCGGTTCTATTGTAGTGGGTGAAGATGTAAAGCTCATTATCAACGCGCAGTTTACTAAACAAGCATAACCAGCGATTGACAAACATATTTAAGCCATGTGATATACCGCATGGCTTATTTTATTTCAATTCTTGTAGTTCTATGCTATCCTTACCCACGTAAAGCTCATTGCTAATTTTATCCGTAATGGTGTGTACTATCTCGTCAAGCTCTTCGGCACAAATGTTTATCATTTGAATGATCTCGTCTTTTTCCTCTTCACTTTCAGAATCTTTGGCCAAATAAACTAATCCTAATATGGAAGCCACCGGCTTGCGTATTTCATGCGAACTAAGCCATGATATTTCCTGAAGAATTTTGTTCTGCTTGTATATCTTCTCTTCTTTATCTTTTCGTTCGGTAATATTATTATAAACGGCTATGTAACCAATATGCTCTGCACAATCGTTAAATAACGGAGTGTACTCAATATTTACCCATTGAATTTCGTCGTTTCTCAAGTGATGCTTAAGGTCTACGGTGAAGGTTTCCAGTTTACGTTTTCGTTCGCATATCTCTTGAATTAACTCTTCGGATACTAAGCTGGCACCTAACAAATCTTTAGGATAATGGCCTTTAACTTGTGCATAAGTATTGCCTGTATACATTTCAAATGCCTTATTCACCCAGGTTATACGGTGTTCCGTATCCATCACCACAATCATATTGTTAACCTTGGTAATAATATCGGCCAGGCGCTTATTTTCTTCATTAGCCCGTTTTAACTGGTCAATATCTTTCACAGCACCAATAATACGCACAACCTCGTTATCGTTGTTATAAATGTAATACGCCTGGGCATAGATGTACTTATAAACATCCACTCCACACTTTATGCGATATTCATACCGCCAAATTTGCTCCTTATTGGCAATAACCTTTTGCTGACTTCTTAAAACATCCTCCCGGTCGTCGGGATGTATCAAAGAACGCCACCAACGTAGGTCGCCGCCTATGTGGTCAATTTCACAGTCGATAAGCTCTGTTATCCGAGTGTTAAATATTAGGCTGTCGTCTATTACGTCATAATCGTAAATTACATCTTGTGTTGCCTTGGTCACTATCTCATAGCGTTCAATAACCTCATTCAGGTTTATTTCGTTCTGTTTTTTTTCTGTAATATCGGTAAAATATACAGCAATACCATCTTCTGTGGGATAGGCAGAAACATGGTGCCATTGTTTAAAGTGCTGCCAATAAGCCTCAAATTTCAAGGATGTTTTTTCGGCAAGCGCCTTTTCATACTGCCTGTAAGTAATTCTTTCTTCGGCACCCGGAAACACTTCTTTAAATTCTTTACCAATGATGTCGGCCTTGCTTAAACCAGTTTCTAACTCAAACTTTTTATTTACGTTGGTAAATACCAGGTTTTCGTTAAGCGTGTAAAAGCCCTCATTAATATTGTTGAGGGTATCTTCAAGGCTAAATAAATAACGATTACGCTCTGATTCCAACTGCTTGAGCTCAGTAACATTTTGTGTTGTCCCTATTACTTTATATGGCTTGCCATCCAAATACTCTAACCTGGCCACCTGCCTTAAATAGCGCTCCTGACCATTTAATAAGGTAATACGATGCGTAACGTTTAGCTGCTTACCTTTCTCCACCAGCATCTCTAAACCTTCTATCATAGCCGGCCTGTCTTCCGGGTGAATATGATCTACATATAGTTCATAAAGATTCAAAGCTGGGTTAGGCTCAACATCGGTAATAATGTACATCTCATCAGACCATAGCAGCTGCCGGGTATCGAGATAAAATTCCCAACCACCAACCTGTACAATTTGCTGTGTTTCAGAAAGCTTTTCTTTTTGCCTTAACAAATCGGCATTCAGTTGCTTTAACTTAGTTTCGTAATTTATGGTTTCTGATACATCCTGCACGGCAACCATTACGCAGGGTTTGTTTTCGAAGACAATTTGCTGCGAGTTTATAATTACATGAAGCAATGTGCCATCTGCCTTACAATGCATCCACGTACCCGACTTCTTAATATTAGAGGAAACACTGCGAAGCGCTTCTAATACTTTGTACTGCTCTTCGGCGGGCCTAATGTCAAGAATGGTCATGGACAGGAACTCGTTGCGGCTGTAGCCGTATTGCTTAATGGCCGATTCGTTAACGGAAACGAACCTCAGGCTCTCGAGGTCGTATACCCAATTGGGAATAGGGCTATCCTCATAAATTAAACGGTACTTATGCTCACTTTGTGAAAGACGCTTATTATTTAGCCTGATGAGGTACCATATTAGCATACTGGTAACCAGAACAAAAAACAATCCTTTGCCACTATTAATGATTTCTACAAAATCTTCGTTGAAAGAATTGCGGAAAAGAAAAAGCAATTTATCACTTAATGTGATCCAGATAATACTGATTAATAAATAAATAACGGATATGCGAACCGGCCCCAACTTCATTAGCTCCTTGATGATTTTGTGATTACTCAGGTAGGTACAGTACGAAATTGAAGAAAAATAGTTCAGCAGAAAAATATGAATGTAATAATTAATCCAGGCTTTACTCAATTAACCTAGTCTTAAATACAACTGTTTACACAAGAAATTAATGCTTTGTCGACAGGATATTACACAATTTAAAAACTAATCCCGACGTATATTTGCTATCTACTTATGCTTATACGAATCTACCCCGAAAATCCTAACCCTAAAGCTATTGAACAAGTAGTGCAGGTGCTGAAGAAAGGCGGACTTATTATTTATCCTACAGATACCGTTTATGGTTTAGGCTGTGATATAACTAACCACAAGGCTATTGAGGCAGTAGCCCGTATCAGGAACATTAAACCCGAAAAGGCTAACTTTTCTTTCATTTGCCACGACTTGAGCAATTTGAGCGATTACACCAAGCCTATTGATAATGCCATGTTCAGGGTATTAAAGAAAGCCCTGCCCGGACCATTTACTTTTATATTGAATGCCAGCGGCAACGTACCTAAGCTATTAAGCTCAAACAAAAAAACAGTAGGTATAAGGGTACCTGATAATGATATAGCCCGCGAGATAGTGAAGCAGTTGGGCAACCCTATTTTGTCTACTTCGATAAAAGATGATGACGATATCATTGAGTACTCTACCGATCCCGAACTCATCCACGAAAAGTACGAAAACCTGGTAGACCTTGTTATAGACGGCGGTTACGGCGGAAATGTAGCTTCTACCGTGGTGGATGTAACTTCTGGAGATTTTGAGGTTATACGTGAAGGCAAAGGCGATTTGGACGCTTATTTATAAGCCCCGCTTAAAAGAACGACTGTTATTCCAAACGACAGTGAGAGATCTTGTTTAAAGCTGCATGTTGCTTTCCTTGCAGGAGTAACAAGATTCTCGTTATCACTCGGAATGAAGGACGCGAGGAGGATTATCCTCTAATCCCCTTCACAAATTCCGGTATTCTTTCCATATAGTTGTCCTCGGCTAAAAACTTCACAAAAGCACTGCCCACAATGGCACCGTTGGCGTAAGACGTAGCTTTATCGAATGCTGCTTTGTTACCAATGCCGAAGCCAATCACGATAGGGTTATTCAACTCCATATCTTTAATACGCTTGAAATAGGTTTCGGTAACGTCTGACAGTGCTAAATTACCACCGGTTATTGAGGCAGACGACAGCAGATAAATAAAGCTGTTGCTCAACTCATCTATTTTGCGAATGCGGGCTTCGGCGGTTTGCGGGGTTACCAAAAATATATTGCTGATGTTGTGGTTAGCAAAGCTGTCTTTGTACAAGGTTTCATACTCATACATGGGTAAATCGGGTACAATAACACCGTCTACCCCTACTTCGGCCGCTTTGGCGCAAAAGCGCTCTACACCGTATTGCACCATAGGATTGGCATAGCCCATGAGCAATACCGGTATGCTTACCCGCTGACGCAGTTCGGCCAGTTGCTCAAACAGCAGGTTCAGGTTCATGCCATTATCCAAAGCCTGTTGCGAGCTATGCTGAATGGTAGGCCCGTCGGCTACAGGGTCACTGTAAGGAAAACCTATTTCTAAAAAGTCTGCTCCTGCTTTTTCTAAAGCTTCAGCTATATCGATGGTGCTGTTAATCGTTGGGTATCCGGCAGTGAAATATACTGAAAGAAGGTTGTTCTTTTTTTGATTGAATAGGCTGTTGAGGCGGTTCATTTTTTTGTTTTATATCTCGTCATTGCGAGGTACGAAGCAATCTCTGCACGACAGGTAAACCGTCGACTTTTCTACGCAGGGATTGCTTCGTACCTCGCAATGACGCTTGTTTACTACTAAAAGCCGAAATGTTTAATATAAGTACTCAGATCTTTATCGCCCCTGCCCGAAAGACAGATCACCACGTTATCCGTTTTCTCAAACTTCATTTTCTCCAGGTATGCAAAGGCATGTGCCGATTCTATAGCAGGAATGATGCCTTCCAGTTGTGACACCAGCAAACCAGCCTCTAAAGATTCGTCATCGGTAATATTTACATATTGCGCGCGCTGTACCTTGTGCAAATGCGCGTGCTGCGGACCAATTCCCGGGTAATCTAAGCCAGCCGAAATGGAATATGGCTCTACCACCTGTCCGTCATCGGTTTGCATCAGGATGGTACGACTGCCGTGTAATATCCCCTCCCGGCCTAACACCGATGTAGCCGCCGAACGACCGCTGTTAACACCCTTACCCGCTGCTTCTACTGCGATTAGCTTTACCTCTTCATCATCTAAAAAATGATAGAACATGCCCATAGCGTTACTCCCGCCGCCTACACAGGCCAGCACATATTCGGGCAGCTCTTTGCCGGTATGCTCCAGCAACTGCTTCTTTGTTTCAAGCGATATGATAGATTGGAAACGGGCTACCATTTCGGGGTAAGGATACGGCCCTACTACCGAGCCTATAATATAGTGTGTATCTATAGGATTGTTGATCCAGTCGCGCATGGCCTCGTTAGTCGCATCTTTAAGAGTTTTACTACCCGATGTTGCAGCTACTACTTTTGCGCCCAGCATTTTCATACGAGCAACATTTGGTGCTTGGCGCTCCATGTCAATTTCGCCCATGTAAACTACGCACTCAATACCTTTTAGCGCACAAACCGTAGCCGTAGCTACACCGTGTTGACCGGCACCGGTTTCGGCAATAATACGTTTTTTACCTAAGCGTTGAGCCAGTAAAATTTGCCCTATAGCATTGTTTATCTTGTGCGAACCGGTGTGGTTCAAATCCTCCCGTTTCAGGAAGATGTTGGCGCCGTATTTTTCAGACAACCGCTTAGCCAGGTATAAGGGCGAAGGACGGCCAACGTAATCTTTCATCAACTGGTCAAACTCCGCAATAAATGCTTCGTCGGTTATGATGGCATTGTATTGCTGGCGCAGTTCTTCTACATTAGGGTACAGCATCTCGGGGATGTATGCTCCGCCAAAATCGCCGTAGTAGCCTTGCTCGTTAACGTTATATTTCATGTTAATCTCTTAATATTTTAAAAGCTTCGCTAAGCTTGTCTGTATCTTTTAAACCGGGTTGTATCTCAAACCTGCTGTTTAAGTCAACACCATAAAAGGCAGGGTGTTTAATATGCTTTATGTTTTCTAAGTTTTCGAGGCTTAACCCGCCTGATAAAAAGAAAGGAACGTTTAGTTTATAGTTTTCTAGCACCTGCCAGTTGAATGTTTGCCCCGAACCGCCATGTGTCACGGTTTTGGTATCAAACAAAAAGTAATCTACGCTGCCTGCATAATCATTCAATGTATCAAAGTTAAAGTTCTCATCAACCCCAAAAGCTTTTAACACGGTTACCTTACTGCGTAACTGCACACACAGCGCCGGGCTTTCATTACCATGCAGTTGTACCGCTCCCAAAGCAAAGCGTTCTATGAGGCTAATTATAACCGCTATATCCTCATTTACGAATACGCCGGTCTTAATCAAATTATCAGGCATATTTTGCAAATCAGTCATTTGCAAATCACCTACATGCCTGGGCGATTTAGCATAAAATATCAAACCCATATAATCAGGCTGTAACCTCATTAAGGCATCTATATTTTCCGGGGACCGCATTCCGCAAACCTTTATCTTCATCTTAGATTTGCAGTAACTGCTTGAAACTGTTTAACGCTTTATGACTTAGCAGCGCCTGTTCGGCTTCGTAAAAGCAATCGGAAAAGGTTTTGGCCGGCTCTATGGTACGTATTGCCAAGCCGGCGTTGCACAGCACTACGTTGTTTTGCGAAGTGCTCCCCTTGCCGTTAAGCACTTTTGTAAATATTTCTGCTGAATCGGCTACCGTATGTCCGCCAGTTATTTCGTTAGCGTCCACTTTATCAAAACCCAACCCGCTAATGCTGTTGATCTTTTCGCCTTCGGTCGAAAATGTTTTGAAATCGCCCGTTAATGATACCTCATCATAGCCATCCAGCGCATTCACAATAGTATAATTAACTGTAGATTTTTGGTATAAATAAGCATATAAACGTGCCAGTTCGAGGTTGTAAACGCCTACCATCTGGTTATTGGGCTTTGCCGGGTTAACCATAGGGCCCAGCATATTAAAGAAAGTTTTAACGGCCAATTCACGGCGAATAGGTGCTACCGTCTTCATGGCCGGGTGAAATAGGGGGGCATGTAGAAAGCAGATACCGGCATTATCCAAACTACTGTTCAGCTTACTTTCATCATTAGTAAACTGGTAGCCCAAATACTCCATTACATTAGAGGAACCGCAGCCTGAAGACACGCCGTAATTACCATGCTTGGCCACTTTATACCCTGCACCGGCTACTACAAACGATGCCAACGTAGATATATTGAACGTATCCTTACCATCGCCCCCGGTACCGCATAAATCTATCAGGCTATCGGCCTCCAGTTTGATGGGCAGGCAAAGTTCGAGCATGGCATCGCGGAAACCCTCCAGTTCATCTACGGTGATGGTGCGCATGCAATAGGCCGTCATAAATGCCGCCATTTGCGAGGCATTGTATTTCCCCTGCGCAATGTTGGTAAGTATATCTTTAGACTGCCCGCGGCTAAAGGTTTTATGTTCGAATAAGTGGTTTAATATTGCTTTCATTAGCTGCCAAAAAAAAGAAGGATTGCCTTTGGGGCAATCCTTCAATATATCATATTTATATAAACAGGAGATTGCCTTACGATTTCTCGTTAAGCCACCACCAGTTATTGTTTTGTATCTTCATTATTTTGTGTGGCAAATATGATTAATGTTTTTCCGAAATGCAAATCATACTTCTATTTTTACATACTTATACCGTTATCATTTCAAGCTGCTGTCTATGTCCCCCAAAAACTTACCCGATAATCCGCAAAACGACTTAGGCTTAGGCAACAAAGCCATTAAACAGCGCATTATTAACCGCGATGGCAGTATAAATATTAAACGCAAGGGCCTACCTTTTTTCAGCACATCTGATAACTATAATGCGCTTATCACTATGCGCTGGCCAAAGTTTTGGTTCATCGTTATTGGCGTTTATTTATTAACCAATATCCTGTTTGCTACCATATATGTAAACATAGGCGACAATAACTTATTGGGTGCCGACACGCAAACGCACTATCACCACTTTTTGAGCGCTTTCTTTTTTTCGGCACAAACGCTTTCTACGGTGGGTTACGGTCATGTTAGTCCACAAGGTATACCCACCAACTTCGTAGCCGCTTTTGAGTCGATGCTGGGTTTGCTGGCTTTCGCCATTGCCACGGGCTTATTATACGGGCGTATATCAAGGCCGTCGGCCAAAGTTGCCTACAGCGATATGGTATTAATTGCCCCTTACGCCCCTACCGGACGTGGTTTGATGCTGCGTTTAGCCAACAAGCGCCACAATGTGTTAATTGATTTAGACATTGAACTGGTATTTTCTTACAACGAAGAGGTAGCAGGAAAGACAATAAGGCGGTTTCATAACCTTAAACTGGAGCGCAGTAAGGTGAGCATTTTAACCCTGAGCTGGACGGTGGTACATCCCATTGATGAAAATAGTCCTTTGTACCATATGACCGCAGAAGATATGGAAGCAGGCCGCGCTAATCTGGTGGTTTTAATGCAGGCTTTTGACGATACGTTTTCGCAAACCGTACACTCGCGCACATCTTACCTTCATGATGAGATAGTTTGGGGTGCAAAATTCACTCCGGCTTTTTATGATGACCCTAATGGATTAGTTACACTTGATCTGAATAAAATAAGCGATTATACAACAGCCAGCTTACCGGCAACGTAAATATAATACAGCTGATTACTCTTGCAATAATTTATTATCTCAGAGCCCTACCTCGCGAGTAGGTTCGGAATGGTTGTTTTTTACTTCAACAACGGATCCTTCTCCTTAGCAAACACATTGTAAACCAGCTTATCCAACAATGCCGGCAGCAATTTGCTTAAAGTAACCGTAAGCTTACCCTGCCCAGTCATGATCAAAGTACGGGCACGGCCTTCAATGCCGCCTGTAATGATTTTAGCTACTTCATCAACGCTCATCATTTTTTCCTCATCCAAGCTACTTTCACCTTGTTGCTGGGCGGCTTTGTTGAGTGCGGTATTGCGGATATTGGAGGCGGTGAAGCCCGGACAGGCAGTCATCACATGTACACCGGTTTTAAGATTTTCTACACGCAGGGCATCCAAAAATCCATTCATGGCAAATTTAGAGGCCGAATAGCCGGTACGCCCCGGCAAGCCTTTGTAGCCCGCAATGGACGATACACCAACTATGCTACCCTTGGTTTTCAATATTTCGGGCAGTGCATATTTGGTGCAGTAAACCGTGCCCCAAAAGTTAACATCCATCAGTTTTTTAAGCACCTGCAGGTCAAGGTCGTTAAATAAGGCACGCATAGATATACCTGCATTGTTAACCAGCACATCAATTTTGCCGAAGGTTAAAATGGCTTGTTTGATCAGAAAGGCACAATCTTCTTCAATGCTTACATCGCATTGAACAGCCAGTGCTTTAACTTTGAATTGCTTTTCGAGGTCTTGCGTAATTTCGCAGAGAGTAACGTACTGGCGGGCACCTAAAACGAGGTTAGCTCCCTTGCCGGCCATTTCATAAGCCAAGGCTTTGCCTATGCCTGATGATGCACCGGTAATAATAACAACTTTATTGCTTAAGTTCATATGCTGACGAAGACCACCTTGGCATCGCTTTCATGCGTAGCTCGGGCATCCTGAATAAATATTTTGCGGCGAAAATAAGCATTGCGCCATAAAAGTTCCTGATATAATACATGCTTGCTTTAGATACCGGTGAAGTATGTTGCTGAATAACGAAAGTTTTAGCAAAATAGAAGTTCTTAAACCCGGCCAGCCTGATGCGGTAAGAAAGATCAATATCTTGCCCGTAAACAACAAAACGCTCATCAAACAACCCAATTTCGCTTAATGCATCCTTACGCAGCAGCATAAAGCAGTTATTCAAAACATCGGTTTCGGTATTCTCAAACTCTTCTACCCAACCTGCCTTGTAATGGTGGCTAAATAACTGTGACTTAGAAAATAGTTTGGATAAGCCTGTGTATTTGAAGAAGTTGATCCAGTTATCGGGCATGCTCTTTTTAGATTCTGGCACAAAATGTCCTTCTGCATCCAGCATACGCACAGATACGCCTCCGGTATCAGGGTGAAGCTTCATAAAATCAAGGATCTTATCCAGTGTATCTTCGCCCACTATAATACTCGGATGCAGGAGCAGTATATGGCTGCCTGTGGCCTCTTTAATACCCTGATTTGCGGCTTTAGAAAAGCTTACGTTCTTGTCATTTACAATAAGCTGAAACTCGCTGAATTCGGTAGAGATCATCTTTACCGATTGGTCTGCCGAAGCATTATCCACCAAAATAACCTCGGCATCCATTTGCTGGATGGCCACTTTTAAAGCAATCAAAGCTTGCTTTAAAAGGTTACAGGTATTATGGTTAACAATAATGACAGATAATTTCATAGCACTTATTTGGCAAGGGAACTTTCGTAAGGTACGCGGGTAGCAATTGACCGTCCTAAGGTAATTTCATCCACGTACTCTAACTCTCCTCCAAAGGCTATGCCACGGGCTATGGTGGAGATGTTTATTTTGAAATCTTTTAAACGCTTATGCAAATAAAAGATGGTAGTATCGCCTTCCATAGTGGCGCTTAGGGCGAATATGACCTCTCTTACCTCATTTGCCTTAATTCTTTCTACCAAAGTGTCTACTTCAAGGTCAGAAGGGCCTACGCCATCCATAGGTGAAATTAGTCCGCCAAGTACATGGTATACACCGTTGTACTGATTTGTATTCTCTATAGCCATTACATCGCGGGTGTCTTCTACCACGCAAATGGTGCCACGGTCGCGTTTGTGCGAGGCGCATATTTCGCAAACGGTATGGTCGGATATGTTGAAACACACCCGACAATGCTGTATTTCGTTGCGCAATTTGGTCATGGCTACGCTAAAACGCTCCACATCGGACTTGTCCTGATTGAGCAGGTGCAGCACCAGGCGCAGGGCCGTTTTTTGGCCAATGCCCGGCAGTTTTGAAAATTCAAGCACCGCGTTTTCCAGCAACTTCGACGAAAAATTCATATGCCCAAATTTACACAAAATAAGGCTCAAATTGGGTCAGCGCAGCTTCATATAAGTAGGTATAAATCCATTATTTCTTCAAAAAACTTCATAAAATTTCATAATAATACAAACACGAATTAGGCAGGTAAATACTTTTGTAGTAGCTTTAAGCCCCTCCCAAACCCTCCCCGGAAGGGAGGGCTTTTTAACCAATATTTTACATTTATAGAAATTATGGCTCCCGGAGTTTTACTTTTATTTATAGCCGGATATTTTTTGGTGCTCATCCTCATCTCCTACCTTACCTCGCGCAAGGCATCAGACAACGATACTTTTTTTGTGGCCAACCGCAATTCTAAATGGTACCTGGTAGCCTTTGGGATGATAGGCACGGCACTAAGCGGCGTAACTTTTATATCGGTACCCGGCAAGGTGGGTGCACCCAGCGGCGATGAGTTCGCTTACTTCCAGTTTGTGCTGGGTAATGCGGCCGGGTTCATTGTCATAGCCACCGTACTGCTACCTCTGTATTACCGTTTGCAGCTCACTTCAATCTACAGTTATATTGAGGGTGCCTTGGGCACATGGAGCTATAAAACGGCGGCTACCATCTTCCTCATCAGCCGTACCATCGGGTCATCGTTCAGGTTGTATTTGGTGGTTATCGTTTTGCAGAAATTCATCTTTGATAGTTACGGCATTCCGTTTTGGGCTACGGTGCTATTTTGCCTGGTGCTTATATGGTCATACACCTTTAAAGGAGGCTTAAAAACCATTATAATTACCGATAGCCTGCAAACGCTGTTCCTGGTATCGTCGGTTTTTCTGTCTATCTACTTCATTTGCCGTAGTTTGGACTATAATATTTTTGAAGCGGCCGATGCCATCAAAAACAGCAGCTACTCCAAGATCTTCTTTGTGAACGATTTTATGAGCAGTAAGCTTCACCTCGGCAAGCAGTTTTTAGGCGGCTTATTTATCACCATTGCCATGACCGGGCTTGACCAGGACCTCATGCAAAAGAACCTGAGCTGCAAGAACATTGGCGAGGCTCAAAAGAATATGTTCAGCTTTACGGCGGTCTTCGTGGTGATCAATATCTTCTTTTTGAGCGTGGGCGCCTTACTATACATCTATGCCGCTAAAAACGGCATCAGCGTGGAGAAAACTGATTACCTCTACCCTACCATTGCCCTTAAATATTTGGGCGTACTACCTGCCATTGTTTTTATGCTGGGATTAACGGCTGCCACCTTTGCTACAACTGATTCGGCCCTTACGGCACTTACCACCTCTTTTTGTGTAGACTTTTTAAATTTTAACAAACGCGCGGATACTAACAGCAAACCGATGGTGCGGGTGAGGCATTACGTGCATATTGCTTTTTCGCTGCTGATGTTTATTACGATCATCATTTTTAACTCCGTTAATAACTCGGCGGTGGTGAGCGCCATATTTACTGTTGCATCTTTTACCTACGGGCCCTTGTTAGGTTTGTATGGCTTTGGACTCTTTATGAGTAACAGGCAGGTACATGACAAGTTGGTACCCATAATTTGTACTTTGTCTCCGGTAATATGCTTCTGCCTTAAAATAGCATCTGAAAAGATCTCGCCTGAAGAAACCGGTTTATTCCTTTGGCTTAAAACGAATATTGGCAGCTTACTGCATGGCTATGTTTTCGACAATGAACTTATCATAATTAACGGATTAATTACCTTTGCCGGCTTGCTGCTAACGTCGAAGGCTAAAACAAAAGTAGCAGCGTTATAATTACTATACTTTTGATATAACATATATATGACAGGTGATGATAAACTAAGACACGCTTTCCAAAACCAAAGCTGGCACGAAATTAAAACGTCAGACTCATGGCAGATCTTCAAGATCATGGCCGAGTTTGTGGATGGCTTTGAAAAACTGGCCAAAATAGGCCCCTGCGTATCTATCTTCGGATCGGCACGCACCAAAAACGACAACCCTTACTATGAAATGGCGGTAGAATGCGGCCGTTTGCTTACCGAGCAGGGTTACGGCGTAATATCTGGCGGTGGTCCGGGTATTATGGAGGCGGCCAACAAAGGTGCCTACGAAGCCGGTGGTAAATCGGTTGGGTTGAACATTGAGCTGCCTTTTGAGCAATTTCACAACAAATACATCGACCGCGATAAACTACTTGAGTTCGATTACTTTTTTGTGCGCAAGGTAATGTTCATGAAATACTCGCAGGGCTTTATCGTGCTGCCCGGCGGCTTTGGTACACTCGATGAATCATTTGAGGCCATTACCTTAATTCAAACCGGTAAAATTGCCCGCTTCCCTATCGTGTTTGTAGGTGTTGATTATTGGAAAGGTTTGTTTGAATGGGTGGAAGAAAAAATGCTGCATAGTGAGCACAACATCAGCCCTGATGATTTGCACCTTTACCGCCTGGTAGATACTCCGCAGGAAGCAGTAGATCATATCTTCCGTTTCTACGAGAAGTATTTGCTGAAGCCGAATTTTTAGCAATACAATTAAAGTATTATTTAAAACAAGCGGGATCTCTTCAGGAAGATCCCGCTTTTATTTTGAAGTGGATTTGCCTTCCTCGATTGAATGCCTGGGTAAGTAGTTAAATTTGTTTTTAAGCGTGATTTTAAAATCATCGATAATACATTTACCTTACGCTCAATTATAACCACCTGTTTTATGAAAAGAAGAACCGCAATTAAGGGCATTACCGCCACAGCGGCTGCGCTATGGCTGGCCAAAGTAGCCGAGGCTGCCCAGGTAAGCAATCCAATTGTACGTGGCGAAGGAATTGCCGCCGGTAAATTTAAACCCACTTGGGATTCTTTAAAGCAGTACGAGGTGCCCAACTGGTTCAAGGATGCCAAGTTTGGCATGTGGGCACACTGGGGACCACAATGCCAACCCGAACATGGCGACTGGTACGCACGCGGTATGTACCAGGAAGGCTCAGACCAATATAAATTTCATGTGCAAAAATATGGGCATCCTTCAAAATTTGGATTTAAAGACGTTATAAACGAGTGGAAGGCCGAAAACTGGAACCCCGAAGAACTGGTTGGCTTATATAAAAATGCAGGTGCGCAATACTTTTTTGCCCTGGCAAACCATCACGATAATTTTGACCTCTACAAAAGCAAGTACCAGCCCAACTGGAACTCTACCAAAATAGGCCCTAAAAAAGACCTGATAGACGGTTGGGCCAAAGCTGCTAAGAAGCACGGCATGCGTTTTGGAGTAAGCGTGCATGCTTCACATGCCTGGCGCTGGTACGAGTCGGCACAACTGGCAGATAAGTCCGGTCCGCTGGCCGGGTTACCCTATGATGGTAAACTAACCAAAGCTGATGGCAAGGGTAAGTGGTGGGATGCATTAGACCCTCAGGAACTATACGCACAAAACCATGCTTTAAGTACAGACAGCCAAAACCCCGGAGCTATTCATGAACAATGGGGCTGGCAAAACGGCGCTGTAGCACCCAGCAAGGCATATTGTGATAACTTTTTTAACCGCACCATAGAACTGCTGGATAAATACGAGCCCGACCTTGTGTACTTTGACGATACCGCCCTGCCGCTATGGCCCGTTAGCGATGCAGGTTTGCGTATTGCTGCACATATGTACAACAGCAGCATAAAAAAGCACAAGGGCCAGTTAGAAGCCGTAATTTTTGGTAAGATATTGGATGCCGAACAACAAAAATGCATGGTTTGGGATATTGAGCGCGGCCAAAGCAATAAAATTGAGCCTTTTATATGGCAAACCGATACTTGCATTGGCCAGTGGCATTATGACCGCCGGGTGTACGACCAAAAACGTTATAAAAGTGCTCAAACCATCATCCATACCCTTGTGGATGTAGTGAGCAAAAACGGTAACCTGCTGGTAAATGTACCCGTGCGCGGCGATGGTACAATTGATGAGCAGGAAAAGGCTATAGTAGCCGGTATAACCACCTGGATGCAGCAAAACAGTGAATGTATATATGCTACCCGCCCATGGACGGTATTTGGCGAAGGGCCGGCTATGGAAAATGCCGCACCTCTGAGTGCACAGGGCTTTAACGAAGGCAAAGGCAAACCTTTTACCGCCGAAGACATACGCTTTACCACCAAAGGCGATATTTTGTATGCCATAGCCCTGGGCACACCTGCCGACGGTAAGATCAGGATCAAAAATCTTTCTACAGGGAATAGTAAATATCCTAAATCAATTGGCCGCGTAGAGCTGGTTGGCATTAAGCAACCTTTGGCTATGGAACGTAATACCGATGCTTTAACTGTTACTTTACCTACCGACAGACTGGGGCAAGTAGCTTATGCCTTAAAGGTTATTCCAGGTTAGAATGGATGAGGTTGCGATATCTGTCAGTGCTTATATTAGACATTTTTTAACTATTTATTTAAATCTTTTATAAACTTAACCCCGCCAGCGGCCATACAATTTGCTTAATAAACTGCTCATGAAACAGCAAGGGCATGGGCAATATCAACCAAAAAAACACCCATGCTCTTGCCCAAAACCAGTGCTGCACAAAGGTAAACTTGTTCAATACCAAAGCTTTTTCTACCAGGACTGCAGTACCTTGTATAAAGAAGTACAATGTTGGTAAGCCATAGCCGCTGTGCACAGGAATGCTTAGTGCCAGCTCGTGCAATAGACCAGAGAACAGGAAGGCCAGCATCAGGGCAATAGTGCCGCCCGTTTTGTTTTTTAACGGCCTGAAAATGGCCATAGAGGTCATCTCGCTAAAAGCTAAGTTCCAGCGTTTGCCCCAAAACTCGGCAAGGCTGGTGGCTTTGGCAGGCTGCCTGAATAACACGTAGGTGTTTACGCCCGCCAATCGCCAGGTACCGGCGCTTATGCCCAGCAATCCAAAATGTAGTATCAGGCTAAAACCTACAAGCAGCATTATACTCACCAAAGTATAGGTTAAACCGGTATTCCATGGTAACCCAACTACCTGGTGTGCTAACAAAACAACAGCAGCCCCGGCAATAACACGGCTTACACCAAACTTAATTATTGGCCAGGCTTGCGGCACCGGTTTACCGCCTAAAGTTTCAAAAGGTTTAGCCCGCATACCTACCCAACCAACCGCAAAAGCCAGCCATTGCGGCATTGTTAAATTGGGCGCTTTACCCTTATACTCGCAGATAACGGCAATAACTTTCATACCCGTAAACGTGGTGGCAATAATGGCCAGCATTTGTATTATAGGATGCACGGCTGCAAAAGCAAAATAGACATCGCCTACGCCAAGTAGCAACAGCAGCCAGCTAAGTAAAAGCTGCTGCCTTTTCACTAAAACGTAACCCACAAAAACCAAGCTTGCATTTAACAGCGCAAAATGAAGCAGGGTTAACAGCTCAATTTTCATGGCTTACAGTTGTATAAAGTTGGAGTAAAAGGTATAGCTGTATACTGCGCTGAAAAAAAAGAATAGTGTTACCAATACACCCTCTCCCAGTTTATGCCAACCGCTTGTGGGGAAATTTGCCCTGTCAAAATAAAAGAATTGGATGCCAACGCGTGAAATCCAATAGACAGCGATAAACCCACTTACAAGCGTTGCCAGCCTGCTGCCGTTGGTAAGATCGGCGTGAACAAATACAGAAAGCAGCCCAAAACTGAAGTTAAAAACCAGGATATAACATGCATAAGTATAAAAAATTTGCTTAATAAGCGGCTGTACCTTGGCCATTTCCTTGCCCCAGTTTAATAATTTGGGTATAACCACGCTGCCTGCAGCCAAACATATTTGCCCAATGCCTGCCAAAAAAATTAAATGCTGAATGTTGATGTCTGATGCTTTCATTTTTGCCCTCCTTTTTTGTTAAATCTCGATTGATTAATACAATACAAATGTATGTATTTTATTGAACTTTCAAATATTATTGAAAGTTTATTTTATATATTTATATCGATGGGCTGTCTTACATCATATTACCTGTTGGGTATTATGAATGCTTTTTAACGTTCAGAACGGCCACACACATAGAAAAATGCCTTAGCTAACATCAATATTCAAAATAAAAAAGCTTTATTTACATTAATTATGAACCAACCTGCACAACCTAAACGTGAGGCTGCTTTAGGCTTTATTTTCATTACACTACTCATCGATGTTACCGGCTTTGGTATCGTGATCCCGGTTTTTCCTAAGTTAATTGAGCATTTAATACATGGCAATTTGAGCGATGCTGCACGTTACGGCGGCTGGCTCACCTTTGCTTACGCCATTATGCAATTCCTGTTTTCGCCGGTGTTGGGTAACCTAAGCGATAAATATGGCCGCAGGCCGGTATTGCTGGGTTCGTTGTTAGGTTTTGGTATCGATTATACTTTTTTGGCCTTTGCCCCTACCATTTGGTGGCTATTTATAGGCCGTATTATAGCGGGGATAACCGGTGCCAGCTTCACCACGGCATCGGCTTACATTGCCGATGTGAGCACCCCCGAAAAAAGGGCACAAAACTTTGGTATTATTGGTGCCGCCTTTGGTATCGGCTTTATTATAGGTCCGGTGTTGGGTGGAGTGCTGGGCCAGTACAGTGTGAAGCTTCCCTTTTTAGCCGCAGCCGGCTTGGCTTTGCTCAACGCGGCTTATGGTTACTTTATTTTACCCGAGTCTTTATCAAAAGAGCACCGCCGCGAGTTTGAGTGGAAACGTGCTAACCCGGTAGGCTCATTGATGCAACTCAAAAAGTACCCTGCTATTAGCGGCTTAATTGCCTCCCTCATCCTCATTTACATAGCTGCCCATGCCGTGCAAAGCACCTGGACGTTTTTCACCATGGAGCGCTTTAAATGGAGCGAGAGTTTGGTGGGCTACTCTTTGGGCTTTGTGGGTTTAATGTCGGGCTTGGTGCAGGGGCTGCTTATTAGAGTGACAATTCCTAAACTGGGGCAAAAAAAGAGTATTGTAATTGGGCTGCTGCTTTACAGCATTGGCCTGTTCTTGTTTGCGTTTGCCAACCAAAGCTGGATGATGTTTGCCATATTGATACCTTATTGCCTTGGTGGTATTGCCGGCCCGGCCTTACAAGGGTTGATCAGCAATCAGATACCGCCTAACGAGCAAGGCGAACTACAGGGTGGCTTAACCAGTTTGATCAGCGTTACCTCGATCATTGGTCCGCCATTAATGACCACGCTTTTTGCCTGGTTTACCAGCAAAAGTGCGCCTTTCCTCTTTCCCGGTGCACCTTTCCTGATGGGTGCCGTATTGATGCTGGTAAGTTCGTTGCTGGCTATCCGCAGTTTCAGGCGGGCACGCGCAGCCAACCTTAAAGCCTCCGTTTAAAGATAAAGGCACTTTTTAATGAAACAATTTTGACCAAATGCCTTTTAAAAGGTGTTAGTTTTGTACAAATGGATGAACCAAACGGGCATAAGCGCCCTGCAGCGCTAAGCTTTATTTTTATTACTGTATTAATTGATACGTTGGGCCTGGGTGTAATTATCCCTGTGTTACCCAAACTACTCGAGAAGCTGGGCAATTTTGATATTAGCATGGCTTCTCAAATAAATGGGTACCTCACTTTTGCCTATGCATTTATGCAGTTCGTATTTTCATCAGTATTGGGCAACCTGAGCGACCGTTTTGGTCGCAGGCCTGTGCTGCTGATCTCTATGGTGGGCTTCGGTATCGATTATGCGCTTATGGCATTTGCCCCTACCGTTTTCTGGCTGTTTGTAGGGCGCATAATTGCAGGTATTGCCGGTGCCAGCAGCACCACAGCCACCGCCTACATAGCAGATATTAGTACGGGCGATAAACGCGCCGCCAACTTTGGTATCATAGGCGCTGCAACAGGTTTAGGTTTTATTTTAGGTATTGGCCTGGGCGGTTACCTGGGCGAAGTAGGGCTGCGTATACCGTTTATGGCTGCCGCCGGTTTAGCGCTGCTTAACGCCGCTTACGGCTACTTTGTACTGCCCGAATCTTTAGCTGTTGAAAACCGTCGCCCTTTTGACTGGAGCCGGGCCAACCCTATTGGTGCACTTAAACGTTTAGCCATGTACCCTGCCATAGCGGGGCTTATTAGTGCATTTAGCCTGGTTTACATTGCATCAAAGGCTGTAGAAACGGTGCTGGCATTTTTCCTGGTCGAAAAATTTAAATGGAGCATGAGCAGTATCAGTAGCCTCGGTATTTTTATTGGCGTGCTTTTAATTGCCATACAGGGCGGCCTGATCAGGATCATTATTCCAAAACTGGGGCAGGAAAAGAGTATTGTGGTTGGGTTGATGTTTTATGCCATTGGCTTAACACTCATCGCCTTTGCCAGCCAGGGCTGGATGATGTACCTGTATATGATACCTTATTGCCTGGGCGGTATATCGGGCCCGGCACTGCAAGGTTTAATTACAAGCAAAGTAGAACCCAACGAACAGGGCGAATTGCAGGGCGGCTTGAACAGTTTGCTCAGTATCACTACCGTAATAGGTCCGTTATTAATGAGCTCTTTATTTGCTCATTTCACCAACACCAAAACTTCATCTATTTACTTCCCCGGCGCACCGTATTTGCTGGGGGCTATATTGATGCTTATTAGTACAATCATAGCGATCAGGAACTTTAAGCGACCGGTGGTAGCGGCGCAGTAAAAATGGAGGTATTGAGGGTTGTCAATCGTAATGCACTGTCATTTCGAGTGCTAACGAGAAATCTTGTTTGTCAACGCCTGTGGCTTACTTTGCAATTTGAACAGGATCTCTCACTATCGTTTGAGATGACAGGTTTGTAACAACTACTTCAACTCCGTAACCCCACCCGAGATCACGAATTTCATCATGTCGGCGGCGCTTTTGTCGATATGCGTTACGTTTTCGGCAGATACGATCAATACCTGACCGGCAAAAGAATACGAAAAAGGAAAGTAAACGGCGACATCGCCGGGTAAGCCTATAACCGAAAGATCATGCTGAGTGAGGAAGCCTATCTTTTTTACACCCGGGCTTACTTCAACCAGCACCGGTTCGTTAAACTTCTTCTCCTCCCCTACAAAAGCTTCGGTAAGGTCTTTAATGGAGGAGTAAAGAAATTTGAAAAGCGGCAAACGGTTAAGCCATCGCGAAAGCCAGTTACGAATAGGGTCGGTTATTACGCTGGTCACCAGTACCCCGGCAATCATGATCAAAACCAGCACCGTTAAAATGCCTAACCCTGGTATGTAAAGGCCTTTCCCGGTTTTGGGGTTAACCCACAGTACATCGCTCAGGTTGAGGGCATTATCTAATTTAGAAACCGCCCAATAAATTAAGAAGATAGCAACGCCCATAGGCACTACTACCAAGAGTCCTTTAATAAAGTATCTGAATAATAAGCTGGCAAACCTGTTCATATCCAGGTGCAATTTTACTCATAAAAATACACTCTTTTTACGCGCTGCGAAATATTGGTCAATATTTCGTACGGAATGGTGCCTATCTGTTGGGCCAGGTCTTCGATGGTTTGCAGTTCGTTAAACACGATCACTTCATCGCCCTCCTTTACCTCCACACTGCTTACATCTATCATACACATATCCATAGCAATATTACCTACGGTGGGTACCAGCACGCCTTTCACCAGCATTTTGCCCACGCCGTTGCCAAAGGCCCGCAGGTAGCCATCGGCATACCCAATGCGGATGGTGGCTATGCGGCCGTCTTTCAGCAAACTGCCGTTGCGGTTATAGCCAATGGTATCGCCTGCTGTTATGTTTTTAACCTGTGAGATACTGGTTTTTAAAGTAGCAATGGGTTGCAGTCCATTCAGATGGTCGGGCACGGCGGCATCAATACCATACAAGCCAATGCCGAGGCGCACCATGTTAAACTGAGCATCGGGCCAGCGGGTAATGGCCGAGGTATTGGCAATATGCTTAATGACCTCGTAGCCTAAAGCTGCCTCTATTTGCTCAAAAGCTTGCTTAAAATGCTTAATTTGTTTGAGGGTAAAGGCATCGTGCGCTTCCGAATCGCTGGCCACCAAATGCGAAAACATAGATTGCACTTGGATGTACTGGTTATCTTCGAGCAAATCGCACAGGGCATCCCATTCAAAGTCTTCAAAACCCAAGCGGTGCATGCCGGTATCTATCTTTAAGTGGACCGGGTAATGGCTGATGCTGTGCAGGCGGGCAAATTTCACAAACTTGTCCATCAGGCCAAAGCTGTAAATTTCAGGCTCCAACTTGTATTCCACCAGCCTGTCAAAGGCAGATGGCTCGGGGTTGAGCACCATAATAGGCAGGGTAATACCGGCTTGCCTTAATGAGATTCCCTCATCTATGTAAGCCACCGCCAGGTAATCTACCTTGTTATATTGTAAGATATTAGCCACCTCAAAGGTACCGCTGCCATAAGAAAACGCCTTGACCATGGCCATTACTTTGACGCCCGGCTGCAACTTCGACTTATAAAAGTTGAGGTTGCTGAGTAAGGCATTCAGGTTAATTTCGAGCATGGTTTCGTGCGCCTTTTCTACCAGGGCACGGCTAATGCGTTCAAACTCAAAACTGCGCGAACCTTTTATGAGGATAGCCTCGTTGGTAAAGTTAATTTCCTTACGATGACGCAGCACATCGGCCGTATGGGTATAAAAGAAGGTTTGCGGAATGCCTTCAAAATAGGCCTGATGCTGTTGCAGCGCCTCGCCTACTCCCACAAACTTATCAACCCGTTTATTCTTTACCATATCGGCCACCTGCCGGTAAAGCTCATCTTGCTGCAAACCCGATTGGAAAATATCCGACAAGATCAACGTTTTCACTTTATGTTGATTTTGCTGTTGCAAAAAGTTCAACGCAATCTCAAGCGAGCGGATATCGGAGTTGTACGAATCATCAATGATAGACGAATCGTTGATGCCTGTCTTCATTTCCAGGCGCATACTTACCGGGCTCAGGTGCTCCAGGCGCTCATCCACATCTGTTGCATTGTAGCCCATAGCCAGCAGGGTTGCCCAACAAACAATGGCATTCTCCACCGAAGCTTCGTCCAGAAACGGTATCAAACACTCAATTTCATCGCCCTTGAAAACAGCACGCAGGTAAAAGCGCTTAGAGATCACTGTTTCGCTGAATACGTAGAGATCGGCCTCCTTAAAGTTCATGCTCCAGGTAAATTGGGTTATCTCCGGCAGGTCAGACTTATATTCGAGCAACTGGTCGTAGTTGTGTATAAGCAATTCGCAACTCTTAAACAGTTTCAGCTTTTCGAGCACCTTGGTACGGCAGCTATCAAAACCCTCATCATGTGCTGAGCCCAGATGTGTGAGTACGCCTATGGTGGGCTGAATAACAGCTTGCAGCTTATCCATTTCATCAATGGTAGATATGCCAGCCTCGAATATCCCCAAGTCGTTGTCTTCCTGTATTTGCCAAACCGAAAGCGGCACCCCTATTTGTGAATTATAGCTTTTAGGGTTGCGAACAATGTTTTTATCAGTAGCGAGCAGTTGGTACAGCCACTCTTTGACAATGGTTTTTCCGTTGCTACCCGTAATGCCTATAACAGGTAAATTAAACCGGCTGCGATGATGGGCAGCCAGCGTTTGCAGCGCTTGTAGTACATTGGTAACTATTAAAAAGTTAGCTGCCGGGTACTCTTGCGTAGGTTGCCTTTGCACCACAAAGTTGCGCACACCGTGGTTATAAGCCTCGGCAATAAACTCGTGCCCGTCGCGGCGGCCATGTAACGCAAAAAACAAACTCTCGGCGGGGTTGCTAATTTGCCGGCTATCGGTAATGAGGGTACTGATGTTGTTTTCCCTTACAATGGTGCCGCCGGCGCTTATCATTTGTTGCACTTGGGCTATAGGATACTGGCTGCTCAACATGTTACTAAGGTGGCTATATTTATACAAACACAAGAATTTTTGGTAAATTTGGTTTGCATGGAGGAGCCGAAAAAGAAGAGAATTACGGATGAAAAAACAGCCCTGGCCAAGGCCGAACACTTTTGCGCCTACCAGGAGCGCTCGCAACAGGAAGTGCGCAATAAGTTATATGAATTAGGCATGTACCCTACCGGCGTAGAGAGTGTAATAAGTCAACTCATTACCGGTAACTTTTTAAACGAAGAACGTTTTGCCCGCGCCTATACCCAGGGCAAATTTAACCTGAAAGGCTGGGGCCGCATTAAAATAAAACAAGGATTAAAATTGAAGCAAGTACCCGATAAATTGATTAGCAAAGCCCTGCAAACCATTGATGGCGACGCTTATTTGGCCACTTTGCAAAAACTGATAGAGAAAAAACAGGCTGTAACTACCGAAAAAAACACTTTTAAACGCCGCTACAAGCTGCAACAGTACGCTATGAGCCGTGGATATGAGAGCGATTTGATCAATGATGTTTTGAAAGACAGCGAGTTATAATAAAGTTAAAAAACTTTTAAAATAATTATTTGCGTAATACGGTTTTGTGCCTATATTTGCATCACCAAAACGCAAGGGGTTATCTGTTAAAAGAAACTTCAAGCTAAAATGCGAAAGTAGCTCAGTTGGTAGAGCACGACCTTGCCAAGGTCGGGGTCGCGAGTTCGAATCTCGTCTTTCGCTCAAATCCCTTTTGAACTTCAGGAGGGATTTATTTTTAAGGTTTATAGTTGTGTGGTGTGCAGGCCGACGCCTGCCTCTTCTCCCGCACAACGATCACCTGCTCAGATGGTGGAACTGGTAGACACGCAGGACTTAAAATCCTGTTCCCGTAAACGGAGTGCGGGTTCGATTCCCGCTCTGAGTACAAAGCCCGATACGAAAGTACCGGGCTTTGTTCGTTTAGCTTAAATTTAGACTAATCATTATATATCATTTTAATACATTTAAAATTGTGTTTTCCTTAATAACAGCATTTGTAAATGACTTTAATATAGGATAGTAAATTTCTAAAAATTCACCTCCATCATTTGCGTAGTCCGAATCTTTAATAACTTCAAGGCTTTTCAAAAAGTCGAAAGCATCAATTTCGTTGTTAGGCTCCGAGTAAATATCGCACCACCCGATCATCTCATTACTATGTCTGATTAATTCGGGAAGCTGCCTGTATTCATCCTCTGTAATTCCATCGTAGTGCCAGCAATTTAAATAAGCATCAAATGAGTCTGCCCCAAGGTGGATTGCCCACTTCTCACCGCTAAATTCGGCCCATAAATACATATCATTACCGCAGTCGGGAGCACCACAAACTGGGCAGATACAATGAAGTGTTAAATCAGCAACAATTTTTAGTCTGTGCGTATATTCTTTTATAACCGTTCCGGAATGGTTGGTATGCTGACTACGATAGTCAAAGAATCTTTCACTTTTAAAATTTAACTGTTCTGACATTGCCTATATATTATCATTATGTAGTAAAGTTATGAAATATCTAACCCTTTATTTGATATCAAATCTTTTGAATAGTAAGCAGTACTGAAATCTTATTCCTATAAATGAAATGCGGGTTTTATTCCCGCTCTGATTACAAAGCCCGATACGAAAGTACCGGGCTTTATTCGTTTAAAAAGTATCGACTGTCGCACTTCACCCTTGATTACGTCGCAGGTACACCTCATTAATTGACGTTATTACTGGTTATCTTTGTGTTATGAAACTCCTTCTAACCTCTGCCGGAATCAGTAATAAAAGTATTCACAATGCATTGGTCGAATTATTAGGAAAACCCGTAAGTGAGGCTAACGCTTTGTTTATTCCTACTGCTATATATGGTATAGCAGGTGGTTCGCAAATAATATCAAAAGTAATTTGCGGAACAATAGGCGATCCTTTTTGCCAGTTAAGCTGGAAGTCGATAGGCGTATTAGAATTGACAGCACTGCCAAGTGTTAAAACCGAACTTTGGATGCCCATGCTGCAGGAAACTGACGTACTGCTTGTTGGGGGTGGCGATTGCCAGTACTTGTGTTACTGGATGCAAAAGAGCGGACTGGCCGCTTTGTTGCCACCACTGTTGCATAAAATGGTTTATGTAGGCTTGAGTGCCGGCAGTATGGTTATGACTCGCTATGGTACTACTTATGGAAACCATACACTAACATCTGAAACTAATAAATCGCTCAACTTCGTAAACTTTGCTATTCACCCACACCTTGACCACGAGTGGTTCCCACAAAACTCATTAGCAAATATTGAACAATTAGCGGCTTCACTACCAGTAACGTCGTATGCCATTGATGACCAAACAGCAATAAAAGTAAACGGTAATCTGGTGGAAGTTGTATCTGAAGGGCACTGGAAGCAATTTTCGTCATAGGGTCGGTGTTTTCACCCATTGCTTATAAATAACAGCCATTTTCAGCCTGTGGTCGGTATTTTCACCGCACCACTTACAAAGTGTGCCGTAAAAGCCATTCAGCCTGTGGTCGGTGTTTTCACCGCACCACTTACAAAGTGTGCCGTAAAAGCCATTAACCAAACCAATTACATCCCACGCAAAATCTTCTCCATCTTTCTACCTTTAGCTAACTCATCTACCAGCTTATCTAAATACCTCAACTGCTGCGTTAAGGGGTTTTGAATTTCTTCTACACGGTAACCGCATATTACACCGGTAATGAGGTGCGCGTTGGGGTTTAGCGAGGCCTGCTTAAAAAACGCTTCGAAAGTTACTTTGTCGTTGATGAGTTGTTGCATTATATCAGTGTCAAAACCGGTTAACCAGGTAATTACCGTATCGAGTTCTTCTTTGGTTCGGCCTTTCTTTTCCACTTTTGCCACATACATGGGGTATACGGAGGCAAAGGTTAGTTTGGCTATGCGCTCATCGTGTGCAACGGTTGTGTTCATTGGTTTATAGGTGCTTTAAAGATTTCCACGTTCTATAAATCAAGAATACAAAAGAATTTTTACAAATAAAGAGGTTGTCTCATAAGTAAAATAGAGGCTCTGAGAATCGTCTATACGAAAACGTTCTCCGCCACCTATCCGAATAAATCAAAGAAAAAGAGGCTGTTCTCGTACTTATGAGACAGCCTCTCTTCATTAAAATATGTTTGCAGATATTATCCTTTCACAATTTCTTCAATCTCGTGCAGATCGGTCTTCTTCTTTTTCAAATGAGGGACCTTCTTTGTAAGGTAATCAGTAGCGTGCTCACTACCTTCTTCTATCACCTCGTTTACTTTTTTGTTCAAAGAAAAGCCTGTTCTTTTGGCGTACAAATAAGCAATGGCGCCAGCTAAAATAGCGCCAACAGATACTGCAACAATTACTAAGCTTTTATCGTCTTCTTTTTCAAATGGATTTTTCATGGCGTTATATTTTTTTAAGTAACAAGAAAAAGCGGTTATGGTTCTGCCTCGTTTTAAATAACACACATAAACTTTAATACCCTCATTTATAAAAGCCTACAAACCATACCATCGCCAAAGCATAATTTTATTTTAAAGATTAGTGCAAAACCGTATATTTGCAGCGCACAAGCCTTGATGCTCATCCATCAGGGCTTTGTTATCAGCATTAACCGTGCGAAAGTAGCTCAGTTGGTAGAGCACGACCTTGCCAAGGTCGGGGTCGCGAGTTCGAATCTCGTCTTTCGCTCTAAAGCCTTTCCTGTTTCAGGGAAGGCTTTTTTTATTGGAAGTATTTTATCCGCGGTTTCTAAGGTCAGGATAATACACACAATACCCTCCTATGGCTTTTTTGAGGCAGCAATATTTTTAAGCTACTGTCACAACTGCCTGCAGTGCAACGTATGGTTGTATAAAAATCATATCGCTTACAAAACCTAAACGCTATCACCATGAAAAAGATCTTGTTTATTTGTACCATATTATTTATTGCCAGCGTAGCCTGTAAAAAAGAGAATGTTGGCGGCGGCGGACTTTGTGCCTGTTCGCCTATCCAGGTGCCGACACTCAACCTGGTCATCAAAAATAGCTTGGGCGGCGATCTGTTAAGTGATAAAATCACCGGCTATTACGAAAAGAGCAAGATTCAAATAACCCGTAAAGATGCCGCCGGAAAGGTAACAGCGGTTGATTTCAATATCAGGCCGCCTTTTTCTTACGGCAATGAAAAGTTCAATTACAATTACTTGTTAATCCCTGTAGGTTTCCTTCAGGCTGCCGATGACACCTTATACCTCAAATTAGGCGACAACAAAACTTACGAGATCAAAGTTATGCTCAACCAGCAAAAATATGATCCGGATAAAATTACGATAGATGGTAAGGTGGTAGAGAAAGACAAGGGCACGATAGCTAATTATACAACGTTATTTTACATAACCGAATGATGTTGCCGTAAGCATGGAAGTGTAAAACATGCTCATGAACCTACTGGTTATTCAAGAGCCTGTTAAAAATTAATTTCCTGCTATCTGCTAAAAAAACATCAACATAAACCATTTGGTTGCAACCTACAGATAAAATAGTATTACACTTCAATTTTAGCCATAAATGGTGTAGGATGATCTATTTTTTGTAGTTACTATTGTAATAATTAAGGCCATGTAGCCGGTTAGCTTTCACTTTTTATTGGGGTGTAAGTGCGTGTATACCGGTACCAAAAACCTTGGTTGTTATACCATGAAAATATATAATCGTGTGGCATACCTTATACTCGTATGCACCTTTTCTGCAATGAGTTTACGGGCACAAAACAGCGGCGTAAAGCAGGTGCAGCTCAGTAATTTTCAACTGCAGTCTTCGGCAATTGTAAAAACGGGCGGTAGCGCGTTATCGGCAGTAAACTATAAGTCGGCAAACCTTTGGTATGCGGTTAAGGTGCCGTCTACAGTGCTTACAGGCTTAGTAGCCAACGGCGTTTACCCCAGCCCCTACCAAGCTTTAAACAACATGCGTATCCCCGATGCCAGCGACGAGTTTAATAAGCAATACGGCCTGGAAAAGTTCAGTCATATTCCGGGCAATCCTAATCCATGGAAGAAGCCTTACTGGTACCGCACTACATTCAAGGTACCGGCGGCAGATAAGGGTAAGATATTTCAACTCATATTTAAAGGAATAAATTACCGGGCCGAGGTTTGGCTCAACGGTAAACGCATAGCCGATTCTACCCAAATGGTGGGCATGTTTGCCGAGCATAATCTCAATGTAAGCGGCCAGGTATTGGCAGGCGGCAACAACGCACTTGCCGTAAAAATTTACCCCTTAGATTATCCCGGACTGCCTGATAAGGAACAGCTGGAAGCTATGGGCCCATTCTACTTAAATGGTGGCCCCACCGGCGATATTGGCAAGAACGTAACCATGCTATGCTCTGCCGGCTGGGACTGGATGCCACCCGTGCGCGACCGTAACATGGGTATATGGCAACCCGTATACCTGCGCACTACCGGCGCAGTAACCATTGGCCGCCCCAAACTGGTAACCCATTTAGCTTCGCTGCCTGATACGAGCACGGCAGACCTATCGCTTAGCTTAACGCTGTCAAATTACACTCAACAAGCCACCAGCGGAAAACTTTTGGTGAACATCAAGCCCGAAAACTTTACAGGTAAAGCCATACAATTTACTAAAGCCATTGCGGTAAAGGCTGGCGAGGCCAAGGCGTTAAGCCTAACGCCTTCGCAAATTAGTGAATTGTATGTGCGTAATCCTAAACTGTGGTGGCCAAACGGGTATGGTCGCGCTAACCTTTACCGCATCAGGCTGCAGTATAGCAATGCCGGAAAAGTAACCGACGATACTACATTTGTGTTCGGTATACGCACGGTGAGCTCTAAAGCTACGGATGTAAACGGCTTTACCCGCCGCGAATTTTATGTGAACGGTAAACGGGTACACCTGAATGGCGGTGCCTGGGTGCCCGATATGATGGTTAACCGCGATTCGGCCCGTTACGATCACGAACTGCACCTGTGCCGCACGGCCAACGTTAACCTGGTACGCATTTGGGGTGGCGGTATTACCCCGCCCGATCATTTCTGGAACGCCTGCGATAAATATGGTTTAATGGTATGGTCCGATTTCTGGATCACCGGCGATACACAGGGCGAATTCAAAGGATCGCCAGACTACCCTTTAGAAGCAAACGTATTTACCAAAAACGTGATCAGTACCATTTACCGCATCCGTAACCACCCCAGTCTACTGGTTTGGACAGGAGGAAACGAGGGACATGCCCGCAGAGAGTTGTACGATGTAATGCGCAACAGCATTATTATGTTAGACGGCACGCGTCCATTCATCCCAAGTTCATCGGGCTTTGCCAAGTTGCCAGTTGGTTGGGAAGGTGCCTGGCCCGATAATAAGCCATCAGGCGTATATAGCGGTGGCCCTTATGCCTGGAAAGACCCTAAAGAATACTACAAGTTAGCCGATGCCGGTAAAGACTGGGTTTTTAAAGACGAAACCGGCCTGCCGTCGCAGCCACCTTATAACACACTGGCTAAAAACATTCCCGATACCACGTGGGACAAAAAGCTGCCTTTCCCGCTTAACAACATGTGGGGTTACCATGATGCTGCTACCGGCGCAGGCAAGTACGATGAATATTATAACGATATGGTAAGCCGTTACGGCAAGCCTACCAGCAGGTTAGATTTCTCCAACAAAATGCAGCTCATGAATGCAACCGGCTACCAGGGCATTTTTGAGGCAGCCGGCCATAAACTTACCGAAACCGGCGGCGTGATGCTATGGAAGCTTAATGCCGCTTTCCCGAGTGTAATATGGCAGATATACGATTGGTACCTTCAGCCTAATGCTGGCTACTACTTTATGCAAAATGCTGTTGAACCACTGCACATCCAGTTTAACCAAAACGACTCCACCGTAGCCGTGGTTAACCGCATGCACAAACCTACCGGTACGCTGATGCTGGAAGCCAATGTTTATAACACCAGCACCAAACAGCTCTTTCACCAATTAGCTACCGCCAGTTTAGACGATGAAGGCGTTAAAAATGTGATACCGCTGGCCTACGTACTGAAGCCGGTTAAAGAACTGAGTTTTGTAGAACTATCATTAAAGAACGTAAAAGGGCAAGTACTCTCGCGCAATACTTATTGGATGGCGCCGGGTAACGATTATACAGCCTTGAATAAGCTGCCTAAAACTCAGTTAAAAACCACGTTACTCAAAACCGTAAAAAGCAAAACGGAACAGCAATGGACCTTACAAATTAGCAATAACAGCAACCAACTGGCCTTTTTTGTGCGGCCGCAACTAATGGTTAAAGGCGAAGAATTGAGGCCAAGTTACTGGTCGGCCAGCTATATCACCCTGGCGCCTCATCAAAGCAGTACAATATCGGTAAGCGCACCACTATCTAAAATTAACGGCACGCCAACTATTACCGTGGAAGGGTGGAATGTAGCTAAACAAACGGTAAATTAGCTACACTTAATTACCTAACCAATGTTTAAATGCCTCACCTATAGCCTGCTCCTAACGTTTGCAATAACATCTGCTACGAGTATAACCGCACGCGGCCAGTTACCAACCATATCGGCCGACAGTATACGGTTAAACCAGGTAGGCTTTTATCCAAATGCGGGTAAAATAGCGGTGGTGCTTTCTGGCAAACCACACAAATTCATCATCCTTAAGGGTGATAATGAACAAGTATTTGCGGGCACTTTAAAAGCCTCTGCCCAACCCGATCTTGCAGGCCGGGTTACTTACATTGCCAACTTTACCGCCCTGCAAATGCGGGGACGTTACAGGCTGGCAATACCAGAGATGGGGGCTTCTTACCCAATGGAAATTAAACCGGGCATACATGCCCAGGCGGCCGCGGCCTCTATTAAGGCATTCTATTATCAGCGGGCATCAATAGCGCTACCGCAAAAACATGCAGGCAAATGGGCACGGCCAATGGGTCACCCGGATGATAAAGTACTCATCCACCCATCCGCCGCAACCGAAAAACGCCCTGCCGGAACGGTGATCTCTTCGCCCAGAGGCTGGTATGATGCCGGCGATTATAATAAATACGTGGTAAACAGCGGCATTAGCATGGGCACTTTGCTATCCTTGTACGAAGATTTTCCGGATTACATGAAAACCGTGCGCCTGAACATTCCCGAGAGCACTAACCAAGTACCCGATGTGCTCGACGAAACCTTATGGAACCTGCGCTGGATGCTCACTATGCAAGACCCTAACGATGGCGGCGTTTACCACAAACTAACCAATGCGGCTTTTGATGCTATGATTATGCCTGATAAGGCTACCACGCCGCGTTACGTGGTGCAAAAGGGCACCGCAGCAACGCTCGATTTTGCTGCTGTAATGGCGCAGGCCAGTCGCGTTTACAAAGCATACAATAAGCCACTGCCCGGACTTTCAGATTCATGCCTGAAAGCAGCTGTACAGGCTTGGCAATGGGCGCTGGCAAATCCAAACGTAGCATACAACCAGGATGCGATGAACACCCGCTTTAAACCAGAGGTGAGTACGGGCGCCTATGGCGATCAGCATTTTGAAGACGAATTTACCTGGGCTGCTACCGAATTATATATCACTACCCTAAACGATGCTTACCTAAAAGGTGCCAATGCTACCAACGCCAGGTTTAATATACCTTCGTGGCCACAGGTAAACACACTGGGTTATTATAGTTTACTGCGAAACCGCACCAAGCTAACCCCTGCCGGTAAAGCGCTTATCCCTGCCCTGCAGGCGCAGCTCATTACTTTTGCCAGCAACCTAATGAAAGGCTGGAATAACACTGCCTACGAAACTGTAATGGGCAAAACGGCTAAAGATTTTGGCTGGGGCAGCAACTCCAATGCTGCCAACCAGGGCATTGCCTTGCTGCAAGCTTATTTATTAACAGGTAAAAATGAATACGCTGATGCGGCGCTCTCCAACCTTGATTACCTGCTGGGCCGTAACGGAACAGGCTATTGCTACGAGAGCGGCTTTGGCCGCAAACCCATTATGCACCCGCATCACCGGCCATCCATAGCCGATGGTATTGCAGAACCGGTGCCCGGCTTACTTTCGGGCGGACCAAACCCGGGCAGGCAGGATAAGGTTGAGCTCCCCTCTTTGATACCTAACCAGGCGTTTGTTGACAACGACCAGGCCTATGCCGTAAACGAAATAGCCATCAACTGGAACGCACCCTTTGCCTATCTCATTAACGCTATAGAAGCTTTGCAATATAAACGCGGATACAGCGCTGTATCAAACAAACAAGGCCACTGATAATCAGCGGCCTTGTTCTTTTAATAGGTCTCAAATTTAGTCGATAAGACGTCTGCGATATTTAATTTCTGTTCTTGCGGGTGCATCTGCCGGGTAGGTAATATATTTCAGGGTGAGCACATTGCCTTCCACTTGATAGGTACCTTTCTCAAACAAATCATTATCAACAACCTCCGAAGAAACAAGCATATTATCTTTAATCGTTTGCTTTTTGTTAATTTTCACCTTAACACTATCATTAACGAGGGTATAAGAACCGGTATAAATATTTATAATATTTGACGGTGAAATTCTGTCTATAACATCCATTTTAAAACCGTTGTCTGAACTGAAATAGAGATTGCGTTCTAACCCAGCGCTTAGGCCCAATTCCTGCCATTCGCCGTGCAAGGCAAGTTTTGGTTCAGGTTTAGCCTTATCTTTTTTACAGGCAACTGCCGATAGCAGCACTACAGCCATTAAAACCAGGCCTAAGTTTGCTTTGATCAATTTTGTGATAGTCATAATTCAGATTTTTATATCAATACGTTTACGCCCGTCACTTTGAAACAGCCCCCGTTAAATAAACCTTACAAATTCTTTTGGAAACAAAAGCTATCAGTCAAATTAACATAAGGGCCATACTTAGGTATAGGCACATATCCAGTCTTTTTGTATAAACTTTGAGCTTCTACCTGCCTCGATCCTGTTTCTAAAACGGTGGCTTTAAAACCTATACTTTTAGCCCATGCTTCCAGTTCCTGTAATACCAAAGCGCTGATGCGCTTACCCCTTGCTTCGGGGCTCACGAACATGCGTTTTATTTCAACAGCCTCGCTATCAAATGGCTTAAAGCAGCCGCAGGCCACTGGTTTTTCATCAAGGTAGGCAATTACAACGGTATCTATGCTTTCAATAATGTTATGCTGTTCGTAAATGTCCATGATGTCACCGTTGGTTACACGTAACCCGGCATCCAGTTGGCCTACCAGTAATTTAAAATCAGGATCGGTACTTTGTGTGCGTTTAAGTTCTATTGCCATATTAGGAGTAATGTATTATTCAGGTTATTTCCACCATTGTTGTTGAGCCGCTTCGTCCATAAACGACCACGCCAGCAAACGGCTTACTTTTTGGCCCTGTGCCATATTAATGGTTTGTACCTGCGCTGCGTTTGCCTGTTTGAGGGCATGGTAGCAGCCGGGCAATGATTCTTTTTTAGAGATCAACGAGGTGAACCACAATACCGAAGTTGCGAAGGTTTTGCTTTCTTCGATCATATTGCGCACAAAACCTTCCTCGCCACCGGCGCACCACAGTTCGTTTTGCCGCCCGCCAAAATTGAGTGTTGCATCTGCTTTTTGCTGATGGCCTAAGTTTTTCCACTTGCGTTCGGTACCAGCCACCGCCTCTTGCAACGATGCATGAAATGGCGGGTTACAAATGGTGAGGCTAAACTTTTCTCCGGCATTGATGATGCCTTTGAAGAACTGCGTTTTGGCATTTTGCTTGCGGATGCTGATGTACTTGCCTAACCCGTTAGCCTCTACAATATTCATGGCCGACCTTACCGCCAACGCATCAATATCGGCTCCCACAAAGTTCCAGCCGTATTCATGATGACCTATCAAGGGGTAAATACAGTTAGCACCCACACCCACATCCAGCACTTTTACCGTTTTACCACGGGGCAGGCTGCTATTGCTTTGAGCCAGCAGATCGGCCACATAATGCAGGTAATCGGCCCGGCCGGGTATAGGCGGACAAAGGTAACCTTCAGGGATATCCCAAAGTTCGACGCCGTAAAAGTGCTTGAGCAGCGCCTTATTCAGCGCTTTTACCGCGTCCGCGTCTTTAAAGTCAATAGATAAATTGTTATACTGATTCATACTCACAAACGACGCCAGTTGTGGGCTCGATTTGATAAGTTCCGGAAAATTATAAAGGCCTTTATGCCTGTTCCGCTGGTGGAGTTGAATTTTTTCTTCAGGAACAAGTTTTGGATTTACCGGCATACAGAGGTTATTGATAGTGCGAAACTATTCAATTTAATGCATTGAATAAACTTACTTTTTTTAGCCGGTAACATTAAATAGCTATTTTTGACCATGCCCACGCAACCCAACAATCCGCTTCATGGCAAAACGCTGGAAAACATCTTAACCGAACTGGTAAACTATTATGGCTTCCCGGAACTGGGCAAACGCATCCGCATCAATTGCTTTACCGCCGACCCAAGCATCTCCTCAAGCCTCAAATTTTTACGCAAAACACCCTGGGCCCGCAAAAAAGTAGAAGACCTGTATGTGGAAAGCCAGGAGAGACTGAGGACTGAGGACTGAGGACTGAGGACTGAGGACTGAGGAAAAATGCATGATTGAAACGGATTGTTTTAGCTCCATTTCAATTCCTTTACCTTCCCTTCCTTTAACTTTCCTAAAGTCCTTCCTCCAAATGTCCTTCTTCTCCAAGTCCTTCTTCCAACCGCATCAACCGTATTTCTTTTTCTTAGTCATTTTGGCTTTTTCGCCTGAGGTGTAGTTATAGGTTTTGCTATTGCTGGCTTTCTTTTCGTGGAAGGCTTCGCCTACAACTGGCTCGTCAGATTTCTTTTTGGCGGCAGGTTTCTCTTCTTCGGTATTTTTCTTGCGTTCCCGCTCTATGATGAGGTCATCGGGCAGTTCGCCTACCGGAATTTTTTGTCCGAGCACCTGCTCTATTTTACGCACCATGCCTAATTCCAGGTCGGTGGCAAAGGTAAGCGCCATGGTTTCTTCGTCGGTACTCAGGTTTTCGTTCACCATGCGGTTTACGTAAGTTTCTTTTTCGGCCGGTAATTCAAAATGGATGATGAAAGGCACCCCGTGCAGCGATATAGGCTCTAAGCCTTCGTTGGCTACGATGAGTATTTTAGTTTGGGCACTCTGCTTAAAATCATCCACCTCGGCAAAACCGGTCCACTCAAAAAACCAGGAATTAAGCAGGGCTACCCGGTTATTTACACGGGTTTCCAGGCTTTTGTACAATTTTTCGGCGGTATGGCGGGTGTTTACGAATACTACTGTTTTAGTAAACAAGTCTTCGTCCTGCATAAACAGGCGCAGCAGGTTAAGCTTGGTGCCAAAGTTAGGCACATGATATAATACCTGCGGATGCGTATCGACCGGTGCCTCTCCTATTTCTTCCACCTCTATCATAGCAGGCTGTTTCATAAAAGGTGCAATCATGCGGTTCAGCTTATCGTGCAAAACCTCGGTAAACACCACGTGCTGACATTTAATAATGCTGTTGGCCAGTTCGGCCACGGGCAGTTGCAGGCCTTGCTTTACAACAAGGTCGGCATCATCTAAAATAAACAGTTCTATTTTATTGAGATTGAGGCCAAGTTTGAGGTAAATAACACGGGCCCTATCGGGCGTAGCCACCACAATATCTGCACCATCGGCCATGGCATCCATTTGCGCCTCGGTACCCGGTGTGGCGTATAAGCCTACTACAGATATATTCTTGTTGTTATTTATAGCCTCTATGCGGCTAATTACCTCTTCAACACGCTCTTTATCGTTTACCAGGATAAGCACACGTGTAATACCATCGGCCGTATGGGTAAAGCGGTTGAGGGCGGCCAGTACCACGGTCGTGGTTTTGCCGCAACCCTCGGGGCCAACGGCTATGATGTCTTGTCCGCCGTTTATGCGCGACAAGGTTTTTTGCTGAATTTCTTTTGGCGCGGTGAGTCCAGCCTCATTCAATGATAATATCAGTCCCTTTTTCAGCTTTAATTTCTCTGACCACGCCATTCGCTTAAATTTTTATTAAAGCGCAAAATTACAATATTACTCCCGGTTTAGCTGTACATTTCCGCTTTAAACCTATTATGTAACTACGGTTGCAGCAAGCCTGTGTAGTTCGCCGCATTTAGCCCCTTATATTGTCGCTATTGAACGTAGCATAATTTAAGCGCAAGCTGTACATTTGATTTATACCCAATACCCAAATTATGCACAAAATATCACCTTTTTTATGGTTTAACGACAATGCCGAAGAAGCCGTAACATTTTACACATCTACCTTTAAAGATTCAAAAATAACAGCAACCACGCGCTACGGCAGCGGCGGCCCCGGCCCGGAAGGTTCGGTAATGACCATGTCGTTCGAACTCAACGGCCAGCACTTTACTGCTTTGAATGGCGGACCACATTACAGCTTTACCCCTGCCATATCGTTCGTTATTATGTGCGATGATCAGGCAGAAGTTGACCATTACTGGGATAACTTTTTACAAGGCGGCAAGGCTATGCAATGCGGCTGGATCACCGATAAGTTTGGCCTTTCATGGCAGGTGGTACCTTCGGCCATGATTACCATGATGACGGATAAAGACCCTAAGAAAGCGCAGAAAGTAGCGCAAGCCATGATGAAAATGGTGAAGCTGGATATTGCAGAGTTGCAGAGGGCTTATGATGAGGCTTAACTAATAATCTTACAGGATGCACAAATACAGTTAACTGTGAAAACGGTTGTCATTTCGAGTGCTAACGAGAAATCCTGTTCGTGATGTAAGGTGTGTAACTTACCATTTGAACAGGATCTCTCACTATCGTTCGAGATGACATTTTATTTTAAGGCTTTTTAGTTTATCCGCTATATCAATCAGCCATGGGCATTTCGCGTGTTTTGGTTTCTAAGGAGGTATTGTTAATTTTTTTGACGTACAACTCATCAACCAAAACAAACACAATTGCCAGTAAAGGTACCGCCATAATAATGCCTAACGCACCCGAAAGCGTACCCATAATGATCTGGCTGATGATGGTCAACGCTGGTGGCAGGTTGATCATCTTTTTCTGAATAAGCGGGGTTACAATATTGCTGACGATGGTTTGCGATATGATGTATAGTAACGTTACAATAATAGCCGTATTAGTGCCCATGGTTAAGGCCAGCAACACGCCCGGTATCATGGCCGCCAATGAGCCAAAGTTAGGGATGATCTTAAGCATACCTGCAATAAGCGCCAGCACGAGAGCTACGGGGATACCAATAATAGACAGCCCAATAGTAAGCAAAATGGTAATGAGCACGATAGACAGCATCATACCCTTAAGCCAGCCTTTGAGCGACAGGCTTATGCGGTTCATAATATAGCGGGCAATGAACTTTTTATCTTCGGGTATCAACATGATAATTCCGTCTTTATACAAGGATGGACTGGCGGTAAAAAATATCCCTAATAAAAATATGATATATATATTTCCGAGTACACCAAAGCTGGTACTAAAGAAAGACTGCGCTGTAGTCATTAGCCTTTGAGAATTATCGCCCGAAAAGTATTCCAGTACCTTGTGCCCTATCGGCGTTTCGGCCATTTTAGCGCGGGCCGTATTGATGGTGGATGGCAATGTATTGCTTAGTTGCGATACCTGATTTTGTATTGTTGTACCCATAAACCATAGCAATATACCCAGCAATGCAAACGACCCTCCCACCGAAATAACCATGGCCCAGCGACGGCTCAGGCTGGTATGGCGCTCTATCAGATCGCCCAGTCCGTGAAAATAAACAGAAATGAGCACGCCGCACAGCATCATGAGCAGCACATTGAATGCCACGCGCGCTATCAGGATAACTACCACCAGCAGGGCCACAATGGCAACCGTATGCCACACTTTTTGTATATAGGTTAGTTCGTTTTTGGTTACTTGGGTAGATTTGTCTTTATATAACATAGCGGTATAGCAGCTTATAAGCAAACGACACGCATCACTCTTAAATGTTTTAAAGAATTGTTAAGCCTACGCTAAATTGTTATGCGCTGGTTTAAAACTCATCTATTTGTCATGAACTGCAATTGCTTTCATGCCATTGTCATCTAACATCAAAAGATTGACATATCGGGAAAAGCCGATATATATTTGTGCCGTGGATCAGATAGAAATATTTAAAGCACTCTCTAACAAAACCCGGCTGCAAATTTTAGCCTGGCTTAAAGACCCGGAATTAAACTTTCCAGATCAAGCTGTTAATGGCTTTGATAACGGCGTTTGTGTAGGGCAAATACAAAACAAGGCAGGCCTTACCCAATCTACCGTTTCTGAGTACTTAGCCACCCTGCAACGTGCCGGGCTGGTAAAATCTACCCGGGTTGGGCAATGGACCTACTACCAACGCAATGAAGATGCTTTTGCACAACTGAGTCAACTTATTCAATCAGATATATAATTTAAATAAATCATTATACAATGAATACCGATAGCTTATTCAGGCCTTTCAGCCTAAAATCGTTAAATATTAAGAACAGAATTGTAATGGCGCCCATGACGCGTTCGTTTTCGCCTGATGGTGTGCCTACCGAAACCGTGGCTGCCTATTACAGCAAAAGAGCCGAGGGAGAGGTTGGATTGATCTTGTCTGAAGGTACGGTGATTAACCGTCCATCATCTTCAAACGATGCCAACGTTCCTCATTTTTACGGCGAGCAGGCTTTAGGCGGCTGGAAGAATGTAATTGACGGTGTACATGCTGCCGGTGGTGCCATGGGCCCGCAAATATGGCACATGGGTGTTATGGCTAATCATGCTTCTGGCTGGGTGCCGCCAGTACCTTTTGAAGGCCCGTCGGGTTTGAACAGCCCGGGCTTTAACAACGGCCGCACCATGACCGAGAGTGATATAGCCGAAACCATTACTGCCTTTGGTAAAGCCGCTGCCGATGCCAAAAGGTTAGGTTTTGATACGGTAGAGATACACGGTGCACACGGCTACCTGATAGACCAGTTTTTTTGGGCGCCCACCAACGAGCGTAAAGACATTTGGGGTGGTAAAACCCTGCCCGAGCGCAGTCGTTTTGCCATTGAAGTGGTTAAAGAAGTACGCAGGCAGGTAGGCGAAGATTTTGCCATTATACTACGCTTATCGCAATTTAAACCTACCGCTTACGATGCCAAGCTGGCCAATAACCCACAGGAAATGGAAGCCTGGCTAAACCCGCTGGCCGATGCCGGTGTTGATATTTTCCATTGCTCACAGCGCCGTTTTTGGGAGCCGGAGTTTGAAGGTTCGGACCTGAACTTTGCAGGCTGGGCTAAAAAAGTGAGTGGCAAAGCTACCATTACCGTAGGTTCGGTTGGTTTAACCGGCGAATTTTTAGCCGCCTTTGCCGGTGAAAGCTCACAACCAAGTTCTTTAGACGAACTGGTACGCCGTATGGACCGTGGCGATTTTGACCTGGTAGCCGTTGGACGCCCGCTATTGTCAGATCCGTTCTGGGTTCAAAAAATCCGCGAAGAACGTACCGACGAGCTAAAAGGCTTCAGTAAAGAAGCCTTAGGCGAATTGGTACTTAACTAAAAACATATTTTATTTGAGTAAAGCCGGTTTGCTTTTGCAGGCCGGCTTTATTTATTTTTACTAAACGGCAACCCTGTTCACCAACTCTTGTCCTTTTACAAAGGCATCAATATTACCGAAAGTAATGGTGGCTATTTGCTCCATGGCTTCTTTTGTAAAAAAGCCCTGATGTGAGGTAATCAGTACATTCGGAAACGATATTAAACGGGTTATCAACTCATCGGGTATAACGTCTTCAGAGTAATCGTGAAAGAACAACTTGCCTTCCTGTTCATAAACATCCAGGCCTAAGTAACCCAGTTGGCAGTCTTTTAAAGCCTCAATAACATCAACGGTATTAATTAGTCCTCCCCTGCTGGTATTGATAAGCATAGCTCCCTTTTTTAATAGCTTAAGCGTTTGTTTATTAATCAGGTGGCGGGTAGTATCCATTAACGGGCAATGCAGCGAAATTATATCCGCATCGGCTAAGGTTTCTTCTAAGGTTCCGTAGGTTACACCTTGTGTTGCAAGGGTATTATCAGGGTAAGTATCATAGGCACTTATTTTACATCCAAAACCTTTTAATATATGGCAAAATGCCTTACCTATGTTGCCAGTGCCAATTACGGCCACCTTGCGGTTGTGGAGGTTGAAACCCATTAATTTCTCGAGCGAAAAGTTACCCTCACGCACACGGTTATATGCTTTATGCGTTTTACGATTTAGCGTAAGTATTAAAGCCATGGCATGTTCGGCTACAGCTTCGGGCGAGTAAGCGGGTACCCGCAGCACCGGCATGCCTAAATCATCGGCTGCCTGTACATCTACATTGTTAAAGCCGGCACAACGCAGTACTATAAGCTTAACGCCGTTGGTATGCAATAAATCTAAAACGGCTTTGTTTACAACGTCATTCACAAAAATGCAGATGGCATCGTACCCTACGGTCAAAGCGGCAGTTTGCTCGTTAAGCGGAAGAATGAAGTAAGTAAGTTCATGACCGGTATTGAACTCACTAAAATAATCCTGATCGTATTGATGGGTACTGAATACTGCAATTTTCATGGTGGGTTTATTTAGGATTGTGCAATCACTTTGGTAAGATAACAGAATTAAGGTGCCTATGACAATTAATTCGCATATGCGATCATATATATTAATTAGCAGGCAATACAATAGCTGTACAACGTTTTTAATACAGCATTTGCCAAACTATATGCTGATGTTGGGTTTATATAAACAATTGCTACTTAAGTACTGCAAAAATGAATTTTAATATAACCTCCGCTCCTGATAAAAAAAGCTGGATAAATGTTTACGTAATTGCATGGTTTATTGGCATGCTGTTCTATTTTGTAGAATATGCGGTACGGTCGGCTCCATCGGTGATGATCCCGGAGCTATCTGTTTTTTTCGGCATTAGTACGGTTGGTGTAGGCTCTATAGTAGGAACTTATTACTATACCTATTCGGTAACCAGTTTAATAGCCGGTATAGCTTTAGACAGGGCCGGCGCCAGGTATGCCGTATCAATAGGAATAGCCATTTTAGGTTTGGGATGCATTTTGTTCGCTCTGTCAAATATATATACTGGCAACATTGCGCGGCTTTTACAGGGCGCGGGGTCTGCGTTTGCGTTTCCGGGTTGTGTTTACCTCGCGGCCAAAGGCTTTTCGGCACGCAAGCTGGCTACAGCCATTGGCTTTACACAATGTTTGGGAATGCTTGGTGGCACGGCAGGGCAGTTTGTTGTAGCTCCTCTAATTCGGGGTGGCATATCGCTGCCGATTTTTTGGGTTGCAGCGGGCATTATTTCTTTAGTGTTGTGCGTAGCTATTTATCTCATTACGCCATCAGAGCAACCAAAAATGCAAGAAGATGAAATCATGCCTAAAGGGCACTGGCTGGCCCCATATAAAATTGTTTTTGGTAATACCCAGTCGTATTTATGCGGCTTGGTTTCGGGGTTACTATTTGCGCCTACCACTGTTTTCATCATGATTTGGGGAATTGTATTTTTTCAGCACGACAGGAAGTTTAGCTATAGTGATGCCACTTTGATAAGCTCCATGGTTCCGCTGGGTTGGGCGTTAGGCTGCCCGCTGATGGGCTGGCTTGCCGATTACACAGGCAAACGTAAGCCTGTGCTTTTGGGCGGTTGCATCATCATGATATTGAGTTTACTGCAACTGCTTTATTTACCCGGTTTGCTGCCGGCTTACATCAGCACATTTATTATGGGTGTAGGCTCTGGTGTGGCTATGATCCCTTATTCCATTATTAAAGAGGTAAACCCCGATAAAGTTAAAGGCAGCGCTACAGGGGCAATTAACTTTATCACCTTTGCAGTTACCTCAGTTTTAGGACCCATTTTTGGTAAGCTATACGGCCAAACATTGACAACTACCAGCAACCATGCAGCGCACTTTCAATCGGCTGGCCTGTTTCTCGTAGCCGGAATTGCAGTTGCGATGCTCATTACGTTTTTCCTGAAAGAAACAGGTAGAAAAGCAATTGAACAATAAGAGATCGGCCCTGAAATAATTACCTGCGCTTGCTGATCTTATTAAGTGTGATCTGTCTTTGCAAATTACACTTAAACCTATCCATATCTTTATTGCGCAACTGCTGGTGCTTAGTGGCTCTGCCCTGCACCCGTTGCCGCCACATTTTAAAACTCGAAAGCTTCATTTCGCGGCGCATTAATTCAATTACCTGCTGCTCGGTTAAACCAAACTGCGAAGTTATGGCATCGAAAGGTGTACGGTCTTCCCAGGCCATTTCAATAATGCGATCGGTATCTGTTGCGGTTAATTTGGCTGTTGCTGCTAATGACATTTACATAAAAGCTCAAATAACGCGGGATGTTTTAGCAACGTCGAAGATTACAGATGAAACGGCACGTTTATAACAAGCAGCTGACTTTTCTACGAAGGATTATTAATATATTGTTTGTTTTAAATGGTATTAATGAGCTCCCTACGGTCGATTGTCTTCGTACTTCGCTATGAAGAGGTATATTGAATTATTCGCTTATCAAAGTAATGTAACTGCGGACGGGTAGCTTGAATTGCAATTGACCGTTAGATGCCTTCTTACTGCCCGATTCCTTGGCATTGTTCTCGGTGTTAGTTACATATACTTTAAACTTTTGAGCCTTAGCAGGCAAGCCTTTTAAAGTCATCTGCCGGTCGGCGCCGTTATTAACCAGGTGTATGGTGTAAATGCCTTTGCTATTATCACCCAAAGCCGCACACGAAATTTCTGTCTTATTACTGCTCACCAGCATAGCATATAGGTTAGGGGGCGTTAACGACAGTTGCTTTAAATTCCAGAAACGCTGGGTAGGTCGTAGCGGCCCATTATCACCAAAAATACCGCCACCTGCAAGCGGCGAATAATCGGCCGTGAGCTGCCATTGCAGTATGGAAGCTGGCTGGCAAATGGCCAGCATACGGGTATACAGGTTAATTTCTTCTATGGCATAAGTGGGTTCCTGAAAAATAACGGGGTACTGCCATGCTGCGGCATCAATACTCCCCTCGCCTACCAGCAAAGGCACGTTTAGTTGCGTAGCAGCGTCGGCCCATTTTTTTAAGGTTTCAGTGTCCCAGCCACGCCACGAGTGAAAAGATATTGCACCGATGTACGGGCGGGCGGCGGCATCGTTCATGGCCGTGGTAATAAAAGCTGATGTGGTGGCATCAGAGTTATCGCCCAGCAATAGCTTGGTTTTTAAACCTTTGGTATTCATGTAAGAGCCAAAACCTTTAATAAAATCGGCATGCTCCTGTGCCGTCATGCGGATGTTGATACCCAGGTCCGACTCGTTGAACGAGAACATCTTAACCTCAACGCCGTAGTTGTCTTTTAAATAAGTGATGTACCGGCTTAGCGAACGGTAAATATCCGTAATGACGTCGTTATTCAAGGGGTTGCCCCAAACGCCGTTTACCGGGTTCAGGTTTTGCGTTCCTACAATGGCCCAATCGGGTGCCGACCAAGCGGAGAGGATAACAGGTATGCCCATCTTACTCAAACGCTGCGCCATTTCCATCGACTGGATAATTTTAGCAGGAAGCCTGTTTTCCCGGGCGGCATCAAGTGGGTTGCCATCCTTTTCGGGCTGCCACAAGCGCCAGGGCAACTCCACGCGGCCCCAGGCCAAACGCAGGTTAGCTAAACTATAATCTATTACCTGTGGGTCGGTTGGGTTTTGCAGCCTGAAATTACCACCCAAGCCTTCAAACGCTCGGCCCTGCCGGCTGCTATTCAACGTCACCACTACCGCCGATTTATCTACCTCGCCATCGGCTTCAAGCTTATACGTTTTTTGAATTACCTCACCCCTTTTAATTGCTTTAGTGCGAATGGTGAAATATACCAGCAAATCGCCGTTGTTCTCGTCCTTGCGAACCAGGATCGAATCCTGTTCTTTACCGCTTACCTTGATCTTAAAATTGGCAGACTTAAATTCAAAACCCTTAGCCCATGATGCCGACCGTTCTTTAACAGGCGCGGTGGTCAGGTTGTTAATATTTAAAGGCTGGTCAGCATCTGTCAACCCAAATTGTGCCTCATTATGATATTTTTTAGGTATGCGAACAATAAAATAAGCGCCTATTAACGTGGTATCGCTATGTGCGTTGAGCTTGATGCTTAGCTCTGCTTTTTCGCCACCTGACTCGGTTAGTGTTTCTTCAAAGTACAGGCTGTCTAAGTTAGTGTTTACCGTTTGCCGGTTACCATTGCGGCTGTAAACCGGACGCTGGCGCTCGCGCTCAGTAGTAAGTATTTGAATACCGTCGCTTTTAATGTATTGCAGGCTGGTTTCAAAATCAAGCAGCTGGCCTTGTTTGCGCACGCCGGTAACATTACCCCAGGGCGCAAGCTCGGCCTGGCTAAAGCCTTGTTCAACAAAACCTACCATAGCAATCATTATTAGATACAGGTATTTCATACAGGCAGTAAAAATATAAAGTTTTGCTTTATACGGACAAGGCACATGGGATGTTTAATAACGACTTGGCAGCTATCCCCACTAATTACTCGCCCCAAGCAGTAATCATGAGGTTACGCGGGCCGCCGTGGTCGCGGTGTTCGCACAGGTAAATGCCCTGCCAAGTACCCAGCGCCAGCTTACCGTTACGTATGGGCAACATTACCGAAAAGCCCAGCATAGCCGCTTTTAAATGAGCAGGCATATCGTCGGAGCCTTCGTAGTCGTGCAGGTAATCGGGGTCGTTTTCGGGTACCGCCTTATTAAAGTACATTTCAAAATCTTGCCGTACTGTCGGGTCGGCATTCTCGTTTACCGTAAGCGATGCCGATGTGTGCTGGATAAATACCTGGCACATACCCATACGTATTTCGCTTATTTGCGGAAAGCTGTGCAACACCTCGGCTGTGATTAAATGAAACCCACGCGCCCGTGCCCTGAGCTGCAGTTGTTGCTGATATATTTTCATGTGTACGAGGTGGTTTTATCTTGAATAAGTATATAATACACTTTTATATAACTTTTTGATTTAAGATAAGTAAAAGGTGTAATATTTGAAGTAACGATTCTTCTAACTGATTTTATCTGAAGCTAACCAATATGACTGATTTAATACTGCCGATGCCTGCCAATGAGCTGGAAAGATTAAAAACCTTGTCTGACCTGGATCTGGATTATTCTGGGTTGAACGATAACCTTAAAAGTTTAAGCGTGCTTGCCGCAAAAATTGCAGGTACCGATATTTCTATGGTTAACCTCATAGACTCGCTTACCCAGTGGACCATTGCCAATCATGGATTGGAAATTGACCAGATGGACCGCGAAGACTCGGTTTGCCAGTATACTATTGTGGAGAGAGATGAATTTGAAGTTAAGGATCTTTCGGCAGATATACGTTTTAAAGACAAGTTTTACGTAACCGATAATCCTGGTTTACGCTATTATTACGGTGTTCCGCTAAAGGCCAACAATGGCAGTCATTTAGGGGCACTTTGCGTTTTAGATACTCAAACCCGCCAGCTTACCCCGGAAAAGGTAGAGATGCTCAAAATTATTGCCGATGAAATTGTAAACCGCTTGAACGCCCTGCGAATGCTGGAAAACCTACGCACCCAAGTAAGCGAAGTAAATGAGAACCAGCGCCGTGTGGCTCACGACATCAGAGGACCGCTGGGCGGCATAATTGGCCTGGCCCGCATTATTAGCGAGCAGGGTGAGGAAAATACGATGGATGAGGTACTGGAGTTTATTAACCTGATTCAAAAGAGTGGCCATTCAATACTTGAACTTGCCGATGAGATATTGAGCATAGATAGCCGGCCAAAAAGCCAGATAGCCGCTTTGGGCAGTGATGAATTTAACCAGTTGGCTTTAAAAGAAAAGCTCATTAAATTATACGCGCCGCAAGCAGTTAATAAAAAGATAACATTCGAGATCTTTACGCATGCCGATACCCAGGCTATCCCATTTTCAAAGAACAAACTGCTGCAAATTATAGGAAACATCATTTCCAATGCCATGAAATTTACCCCGGCCGGCGGTAAAGTAACCGTTAACCTGGGTTTAGAGGTAGTGCCTCAAGCTCATAATACCCTGAAAATACAGGTAACTGATACCGGCGTAGGCATCAGTGCCGAGAAGATACAGCAAATTTTAGAAGGCAAAGGCGAAACCACCAACGGTACTAGTGGCGAACAAGGCTATGGCTTTGGTCTTGCGCTGGTAAAGCACCTGATTGATGGCTTGAAAGGCACTCTGCAAATCACTTCAGAGTTGGGTAATGGCACTACGTTTATTGTTAGCCTGCCGCAAACGGCATCACGTAATAAAAGCATGTAAATTTTATAATATAACAGAAACACTGTTTACAGGTAACATTGCTGTTATGTGGTGTTATTCATAGCATTTTTACGTAAGTTATCAGCAGAAATTTCATGATGATTTCACGAAGCCGCGTTTCTATATTTTATTTTTAATTAGATATTTTTTAAAAGCATTAAACTGTCAAAACTATATCATTAGGTATTATTTAACAATATAACACTATTGTTACGAGTTTTATACGTTCTTTTACCGTTAGTTAACCAATTACCAAGATGAACAGTGTGTTTAATGCTTTATTGATAACCGAAAGGGACGGTAAATTTGTAAAAGAAATTAAGCAGTTAAAAACAGATCAACTTCCTGATAATGAACTACTAATTAAGGTTTGTTACTCCTCTGTAAACTATAAAGACGCACTCTCAGCCTCCGGAAACAGGGGTGTAACCCGCAGGTTTCCGCATGTACCCGGCATAGATGCAGCCGGCATTGTAGTTAAATCTAAAACCCAAAGTTTTACGCTTGGCGATGAAGTTTTTATTACCGGGTACGACCTGGGCATGAATACCTGGGGTGGTTTTAGCCAATACATCAGCATCCCTGCAAAATGGGCCACGCACCTGCCTAAAGGCCTCAGTTTAAAAGATGTGATGTGTTACGGTACAGCTGGCTTAACGGCAGGGTTATCTATTTATAGATTATTAGATTCAGGGATTAGTCCAGGCAAAGGGTCGGTAGCTGTAAGCGGCGCAACGGGAGGCGTAGGCAGTATTGCCATAGCTATTTTACATAAGCTTGGTTTTAAGGTAACGGCTATAACCGGTAAAAACGATGAGCAGTATTTACTTAATACCTTAGGTGCAACTCAAATTGTTAGTCGCGAGCAATTTATTCAAACCTATGATACTAAAGCCTTGTGTACCCCTGCCTTCGCAGCAGGTATTGACACTTGTGGAGGTACCATCCTATCGGGTATGCTGAAAGCTATGAGCTACGGAGGTATAGTTACCTGCTGTGGTATGCTCACCTCACTTGATATTAATACCAGTATATTTCCATTTATATTGCGAGGCGTTAGCTTGGCCGGTATAGACTCAGTACATACGCCTTCTGATATAAGGAAACAAGTATGGCAACTGCTTTCAACAGGTTGGAAACCTGATAACCTGAACGAACTGGCCAGCGAAATAACCTTACCAGAACTCCCTTCCGTATTAGATAAACTGCTTAACGGACAAGCCAAAGGCCGTTACGTACTGGTACACGATAATCTTTAATTTACGGCTTTATATTTTCCGGCAGCATATTTAATTCCTGCAAGCAGGTGCTGTAAAAACAGCGGATCGGTGTAAGACTCGTCTGTATGGCCCAACGCTGTGGTGAATGCACGGCCACCGTCAAACTCCTGGTACCAGCTTATAGGATGTTTAGCGCCATTTTTACCACCGGTATAACTGCTTTCTTCTACGGTTAAAACAACATGCAACTTGTCCGATATCCATTTAAAGTTATACCACTCATCGGTTTTAGTCCACTGTGCCGGTAAGTGCTGTGTAAACACATTAACAGGCTCAACTACCTGCAACATTGCCTGCTGCACCTTTGGATGATCGCTGAAATAAGCGCCGGCCAGCTGCCCGTACCATGGCCAGTCAAACTCGGTATCGGTAGCGGCATGTACCCCTACAAAACCCTTGCCCGAGCGTATGTACTTTTGAAACGCTGCCTGCTGCACGTCATCCAATACATTGCCCGTGGTATTCAGGAATATTACTGCGGCATACTTCTTAAGATTAGCATAAGTAAACTTTCCCGCATCTGTAATGGTATCAGTATCAAATCCGTTTTGCTTCCCTAACACCTGGATAGCCGCAATTCCCGGTGCTATAGATTTATGATGAAATCCTGCGGTTTTACTGAATATTAAAACCCTGGTTTTCGCCGCGGCGCAAGTGCAACATACCGTTAAAAGTATAAGCAGCAATAATTTGGGTAACGAATACATGGTTTATGTTTTGGCAGAGGTAAATCTACAAATTCTTCTAACTAAAGCTTAGCTACGGCTATATTTCAAATACAAAAAGCCGGGCGCATTTCTGCACCCGGCTTTTAAGAAAACTATTTAACGATTAGAATTTATAAGATAATGTTGCAGACACCATACGCGGCGGTATCGGGTTTACACTGTAATTTTCATGTACCAGGTAGTTAAGCTCATTGGTAATGTTGCTAAGCTTAGCTAATAAAGACAGCTTTCTTTTGAACGTGTAACCGGCAGAAACATCCAATGTGGTATAACCGTCCAACTGAACAGGGGCTCCTCTTGATAATCCGGTTTTTAAAGTATTAAACCCGCTACTACGAGCTCCTGTAAAAAAGCCCGATAATCCCAGTTTCAAACCCTTTAAATCGCCCCGGTTAAAGGTGTAAAATACAGTACCATTAGCCGTGTGGGGTACACTGCCTACTATGCGTTCACCTTCGGTAATACCTGCAGTCGTGGTTGTTGTTCCATTTGGATTAGCAGGCGTAGGAGGAGTCGTAGTTGTAACAATTGGCGGAGTGGAAGTATAACGTATAAAGTTATAAGAATAACCAGCCAGAAAATAAACATTGCTTGACAACCTGCCGGTAATGTCTACCTCTAAACCATCGCTAATAGTTTTACCGCTAAACTCTCTAATATTATTGTCGGTATTGGTTTTGCCGTCGGCAGTAAGCAGCGCTGTTTGAACAAAGCGGTTATTTTTAATTCTGTACGCGGTAACATTTACAGATAATTTACCATTTAAAAGGTCGTTTTTTACGCCCACTTCGTACTGGTCTATAATGGAAGGCTGTAATGGCGCTCCAAAAATATCTACGCCGGTATTAACCGTAAAGTTATTAGCATAGCTTGCATAAAGCGAAGTATTGGTTAACGGCTGATAGATTAACCCGATTTTCGGCGAAAACGCTTTATCAATTTTGGCCTTATTAAGCGATGGGAACGTAGCATTAACCGGAACCGTAGTTACACGTGTGTCTTCATTATAAGTACTTGCCCTTGGCTGTTTTTGCCAGGTGTACCTTACGCCTGCCAATACCTTAAATTTATCTGTTATCTCAATCAAATCTTGCACAAATGCACCCATACGGTATACCGGGGTAAATGTGTTTTGATAAATGCGGGTGTAAGGAACATCAGAGCTAACTGCATACGTAGCCGGATTGAGGATATCAAAAGTTGGTAAACTCAAACTCGTTGGCGAAGTTGATGCATCACCATACTTAAAGGCGTAACTGGTTGTTCTTGATTGATCTGCATCGGCGCCAATTAAGAAAGTATGTTTAATAGAGCCGGTTTGAGCAGCACCGGTCAGGTTAATTTGCTGATTGTAGGTGTACTCCTGGTTTTTAGAACGGGTTAGCGCGCGTTGCGATATGCTGGACGGTGCAGCAATAGTTCCACCTTGTGGCCGCTCGGCACCAAAGTAGTTACGGTTGTAAGACTGGTAAGCCGCTATTACGTTCAGCTTCCATACATCGCTAAAACGGTGTGTAAAGTTAGCTTGCGCAGTACCGGTCTTGGTACGGTTGTATGCGTAAGGAACGTTCAGGTAAGCGCTCCGGCCAATATCAGGAATTTGTCCGCCAAACACGGTACCGATACCAAAATCTGGTGTATAATTACTTTTCAAGTAATCGCCTTGCACCAGCAATTCTGTTTTATCACTTATCTTGTACAACAAAGATGGGTTGATGTAAAATCGGTCGGTTTTTACTACATCTCTAAAGCTGTTAGCATTTTCTTTAGTAGCAATAACCCTGAAAGCGATATTCTTGCTGATAGGACCGTAAACGTCTACAATTGGTTTGTAAAAACCATAGCTGCCTGCACGCATGCTCACCTCGCCACCCCAATTAAACTTAGGCTTTTTAGTGACCAGGTTCACCACAGCACCACCGGTTACACCACCATATAAAAGTGCTGCGCTGCCTTTAAGTACCTCAACAGATTCCAGCGTACTGGCCTCGAGCGATCCACCCAACGAGGTACGTGCACCATTTTTGAATACGTTATTGGCACCTAAGCTATAGCCGCGGGCGCTGAAAGTTTCGTTAACCGACCCGCGGTTTTCGCCCAATGCAATACCGTTAATATTTTTGATAACATCGGTCAGGCGGTTAATTTGTTGATCGGCAATTACAGTGCTGTCGATAATTTGAATACCCTGAGGGATATCTAAAGGGCGTAATCCGGATTTTCCAACCTTAACGGGACGGTTTTGACCATGAGATCTTGAAACAACCACCTCATTTAATTGCGCGGCACTCTCACTAAGAATAATGGTAGTTTCTGTTTCTTTACCATCGGCAATTACTACGCGCTGCTCTTCTGTGTTAAGGCCTACGTGCGATATATGCAAAATATAGGTACCCGGTTTAATACCGCCCAGGCGGAAGTTTCCGTCCTCATCGGTCATGGTACTTTTGTTCGTATTTTTAAGGCTTACAGTAACGTAGGCAGCCGCCTTTCCATCACTCGACTGAATATGTCCGCGGATACTTCCGTTTTTCTCAATCTCCTCGTTTGCCATAACAGCATTGGCGAGGAGCGTTAAAAACATTAAAATTGCGTAAAGTTTTTTCATGTGTTTATTTAGACTAATTCTATATGACTGCAAAAATAGAGAACATCTCCACAATGTCAAGTATTATTTAGAATAAGTTTAAATAAAGGTAATTATTGCTGATCCAGCCAATTCAAGGCGCTATCAGCATCGTCAAAAGCTTTGGTATCAATATCGCCGGTAAATTTACTTAGCGTGTAAATGGTAGACAGCTTACTGAAGGTGCTGGGTGAGTATACCCAGGCTAAATGTTTTAATCCTGTATGCTGTGCTATCGGGAGCCATTTGTTCACGATCCAATCGCAGGCTTCCATCCACCCCCCCAACACATTGGAGTTATCGTTCAATATGCGCGTGCAATTGTACAGCTTCATCATAGAAAGCATTCGGTTGCAGCCGTCTTTTACCGTATTGCGGTTTTGGAAGCCTAACCAGTTAACCATCAGGCAATAGCAACTTTCGTCGAAGGTAATTTCTATATTTGAATTTTGAAATATCGAAAAATCGGTTTTACCGGTAGCCTTGTATGCCGCTAAATTTGAAAGCGGAAACCTTAAGCTAAATACCGAGCCCTCTCCCGGCACACTTTCTATCCAGATATTGCCATGATGGCGGCGGCATATCTCGTTGATACGGGGCAGCCCCGAACCAAAGCTCACGTGCTTTTTCTGGTTAATATGCATAAATAACCGGTGCAGCTGCAAATCATCCATCCCCACTCCCATATCTTTTATAGAAAGGATTAGATTATTGTTGATGAGTTCGGTTTTGATATATACGCTGCCTGCGCCGGGCGAAAACTTTATAGCATTATCTATCAAATATTTAAGCGATATTTCAATCCCCTGCCTGCTTCCGTAAAATATCAGATCAACATTGTGGGTTATTATAAGCTGATGGCTGGTATGTACCGTTTGTAACTTGGTAACTACACCGGTTAAAAAGGCATTGAAATCAAAAGTTTCAATGCTCCTGTCCAACGGGTGCAGGTAATCCTCGTTGCTTACTTTACGGTTTACCTCTTTTACCACCTCATCCAGCTCCAGGCTGCACTCATTAACCAATGCTGCAATTTCTTTATACTCATCAGCGCCTACCATTTCGGCAGATATTAATTGCGTAAGCCCCAAAAGGCTGGCAATGGGTTTACGCAAAGCATGCGAGTTTAAATAAGAGATCTCTTTAAGCTGGTCAATTTTTTCGAGGAGGCTTTCCTGCGTTAGTTTTCGTTTGGTAATATCCCTAAAATGTACAATGAGGCCCCCTTCGGCCGGGTAAGCATTACACATAAACCAACGTTGCGTAGGCCAGAAATAATCAACAAAGTCAAAATTTTCCCTATTGGTCATGGCTTTTGAAAAGCAATCATGAAAGTCGGAATGCAATATTTCGGGCAAAACTTCCCAAAGGTTTTTGCCCATCACCTGCTCACGATCATATCCAATCAGGCTCTCGGCCGATTTGTTCCAGTAAGTTATCGTCCAGTCAAAATCAAGTTGGAGGAAACCCAGTACCGTGTTTTCGAGAATATGCAGTAAGCGCTCTTGTGTAAGCTGTAGTTTACCGGCCAGTTCGCGTTTCTCATCCAAGCTGCGGGCGTATACAATACGCGACTTTATGCCTTTAAAATCAATAGGGTAAGAGATGATGTGGACAAAAAGAAGCGTACCGTGTTTGGTAAGATGCCTGAATTCGCGCTCGTTTGTTTTATTGTTCGTTATAGATGGTAAAATTTCATAAAGGAAAGGTATATCTTCTGCCGGCCTTAAGTCACTTATGGTCTTGGTTAAAAACTCTTCTTTTGAATAACCGTAGCGTTCTATAGCAGCGGCATTTACCTCTAAAATTTTTAGCGTATGCGTATTAAACACCCACATTGGCTGCGGGTTGGCATGAAAAAGCACTTCAAACCCACCTGCGTCGGCATTGTCTAATATCTTCATATATTATCTTCCGGCTTGTATACTACGCAACTACTCTGAATACGGGAAAATTGAGTATAATGTTCAAGTTAAAACTAACAAAAATCTTTCAGAAAATTTATTTCACCTGCTTATTTAAATTACACAATCGATTGCATAAATTTACCGCCACCTGCATAGTTACCAACCTGCTATGTATAACCTAAAAACTAACCTGAATGAAAAGATTTCTACAGCTGTTTTTTTGCAGCGCAGTAATTGTTGCCGTATCTGCTTATGTAATTAAGCCGGCAGAAAGTTACCAGTATAACTTTCAAAACCCGGCGTTAACCATTGAGCAGCGCGTTAACGATCTGGTGTCGCGCCTTACTTTACAAGAAAAGGTTGGCCAAATGTTAAACGCGGCCCCGGCTGTAGAAAGATTGGGCATACCGGCCTATAACTGGTGGAACGAAACCCTGCATGGCGTTGCCCGTACCCCTTTCAAAGTGACGGTGTTTCCACAGGCCATAGGCATGGCTGCTACCTTTGATGTGAATGCCTTACATCAAATGGCCGAATATTCTGCCGATGAGGGCCGTGCCGTGTATAACGAAAGCATTAAGCAAAATCACCGCGGCATTTACTTAGGCCTCACCTATTGGACCCCTAACATTAACATATTTCGCGACCCACGCTGGGGCCGTGGACAAGAAACTTACGGCGAAGACCCTTACCTTACCGCCTCGCTGGGCAAATCATTTGTTACCGGCCTGCAGGGTAATGACCCGGTTTATTTGAAAGCTGCCGCCTGTGCAAAGCACTATGCCATACACAGCGGCCCGGAGCCTACCCGCCACGAATTTAATACCGATGTGAGCAACCACGACCTTTGGGAAACATACCTCCCTGCCTTTCATGACCTTATTGTTGAAAGCAAAGTGGCCGGCGTAATGTGCGCTTACAATGCTTTCAGAGGCGAGCCATGCTGTGGCAGCGGTATTTTGCTGAACGACATATTGCGCAAGCAGTGGAACTTTACCGGCTATTTAACATCAGATTGTGGCGGTATTGACGATTTTTATCAAAAACATAAAACCCATGCTGATGCTGAAGCAGCGGCGGCTGATGCCGTTTTGCATGGCACCGATGTAGAGTGCGGCAACGTTACCTTTCTTTCACTAACTAAAGCAGTAGAACACGGTAAAATTACCGAGCAACAAATTGATGTATCGCTGAAGCGCTTGTTCACTATCCGTTTCCGTTTAGGCATGTTCGATCCTCCGGGAAAAGACAAGTATGCACACATAGGTGCTAACATGCTCGAAACGCCGGAGCACAAGGCTCATGCGTTGAAGATGGCGCGCCAGTCTGTCGTGTTGTTAAAAAACCAAAATAATACGCTCCCGCTGAGCAAAACGCTAAAAAGAGTTGCCGTGATTGGTCCCAATGCCGATAATCCTATCAGCGTTTTGGGTAATTACAATGGTATGCCATCAGAAATAAGCACGCCATATAAAGCCATTAAGGCTAAATTGGGCAATAGTGCAGACGTATACTATGACCAGGCCATTAACTACACCAGTTCGAGCTATACCCGTAATGTTGACATGGGCGAAATGGGTAGCATTGATGGGCAAAAAGGCTTTAAAGCCGAGTACTGGCAAAACAGCACCTTAAGCGGCAAACCCGACGTTACCCGCATGGAAACCGCCATTAACTACATTTGGCGCGATGGCACCTTCGTGGTAGGCCAGGTTAGCCAAAAGAACTTTTCGGCACGGTGGACCACCAATTTTACTGCTGGGAGCAATGATGATATTACATTTGAATTAACCGGTAACAAGCCATATCGCCTCATTATCGATGGAGAAGAGCGCACGCTAAGCGGCGAGCCTGATGGCTTTGGCCCCAAAACTTATACCTTAAAGGCAAGCAAGGGCAAAACCTACGGCATTGCATTAGAATACCGCCAAACCGAAGGTAGGGCTACGTTTGCGTTTAAATCGGGCGTGGCTATTAAATCTGATTTGAACGCCATTGTTCAAAGCGTTAAAAATGCAGATGCCGTAGTTTTTGTGGGCGGTATATCGCCGCAGTTAGAAGGTGAAGAAATGCGTGTGAACCTACCCGGTTTCAACGGCGGCGACCGCACTTCTATTGATTTACCTAAAGTACAAACCGACCTGCTCAAGGCTTTGCAAAACACCGGCAAACCGGTAGTATTTGTAATGATGACCGGCAGCGCTATCGCTATCCCTTGGGAAGCCGAACATACGCCTGCTATCATCAACGCCTGGTACGGCGGTCAATCGGCCGGTACGGCCATTGCCGATGTATTGTTTGGAGATTATAACCCGGCCGGCCGCTTGCCTGTAACCTTTTACAAAAGCGATAAAGACCTGCCCGATTTTAACAGCTACTCTATGGAAAATCGTACCTACCGCTACTTTAAAGGAGCACCGTTATATGGTTTTGGCTATGGTTTAAGCTACAGCACCTTTAAATACGATGGCTTAAACGTGCCTGTAGTTTCACGTACCGGCAAAACCATCCCGGTGAGTGTGAAGGTGACTAACACTGGTAAAATGGCAGGCGACGAAGTAGTGCAGCTGTATTTAACCCACCTCGGTCTGGGTTATACTGCACCCATAAGATCGCTCAAAGGCTTTAAGCGCATCTACCTTAAAAAGGGAGAAAGCCGTATGGTTACCTTCAACCTTACACCTAAAGAACTGGCCGTGGTTGACGATCGTGGAAACATAATAAAGGCTCCGGGCAAACTGCGCATAAGCGTAGGCGGCTCACAGCCAGATACCCAAACACGCGCCAGCCATAAAACGGTAGAGAGGGTAGTAGCTATAAAAGGTTAAAAAAAATCTTACACGTCATTTGCTAGGAACGCTATTATGGCTAAATAAATGCATTGCAAGCATAGCGTGGCAATCTCCGACGCCTGGTAACCAAGCGCACAGAGATTGCCACGTCGCTATCGCTCCTCAATGACATTAATTATCAAATCCCTACCAGGTGCGTTGCGGGCTGCTTACCTTGTAGCGGTTGTTCAGCAGTATACCCAATACAATTTCGTGTGAGCCATTGCTCACCGTGCGCAGGTTAGAACTGGTAAAATCGTAAGAGTAACCTACATTAATAGCGGAGTTAATAAATATACCGGCCATGGCCGATTTTGAATCGTTATGCCGGTAGGCACCTCCTACCCAAAGCTTGTTGCTAAAGGCCAGTTTCAAGTTGATATCATAAGTGGCCGGTGCCGGGTCAATTAGTTTAAACAACACCGATGGCAGCAGGGTAATATCATCATCCAAAAACACCTTAAAGCCGGCGGTAAAAAAATAATGCGGTACAGTTTTACCCTGGTTATATACCGATCTATCACCAAACGTTATAGTTTGCTTAACCAGTTGCTGCACCGATGCTCCTACATAGTAATTGCCCGAATAAGCCCACACACCCACACCTAAATCAGGTTTCGACTGGCTGTTGTTACCGTTATAAATGGCGGCATCGTCGGGGTTTTGCAGCCTTACTTCGTTCAGGTCGAGGCTAATGCGGTTAATACCGGCCATTACCCCTACCGATAGATTTAGTTTGCTGGTTAATCCTAAATGGTAAGCGTAGGTAGCCGCCAGGCTGGTTTGCGTAATGGGGCCTGTGCGGTCGCTGATCACCATCCCTCCTATACCGTGGTGCGGCTCGGCGGCCATGTAATCGCGGGTGGCTAAACGGCCCATAGGGTTTTGCGTTTCGCCGGCCATACTGGTGGCATCGCCGTATAAAAAGTTTTGACCGATGGGTGCATTTATAGACAAATAACTGGTTACCGGTGCTCCTTCCAAGCCTGTCCACTGGCTACGGAAACCAGCTTTAAAATCAGTGTAATTTTCAATGCCCGATACAGCCGGGTTGAGTAAATAGTTATTGAATACATACTGTGTATACTGCGGGCGCTGTTGCGCCATAAGCTTACAGCAGCATATCATAACAGTAAACAGCGCGAGTATAAACCTTTTCATTAAATAATTATCTGATAATGGTTAAGGGTCCCGAAAGCGGCTTTTTACCGTCTTTAAGATCAATAATGTAGTAATAAGTACCCGCCGGCAAATCGGCACCGTTATACCGGCCATCCCAGGGCACGGGGTAACCTATTGCGTAAAAAACTCTTTGCCCGTTGCGGGTAAATACCTCCACCACCCCTTTAGGATGATCCTGCATATTAGGGATCTCCCACTTATCATTGCGGCCGTCGCCATTTGGGGTAAAGGTATTATAAGTTATGGGCTGCTGCAATACAGTGATATTAAACAGCGCATAGGCATCGCACTGGTTGTCTGACGTTACTTTGAGCGTGTACTGTACGTCCTTTGCAGGCGTAGCAACGGGGTTACGCACATTGGCACGATCAAGCCCCAACGCCGGCGACCAGGTGTAGGTGAGGTTGGTTCCATTGAGTGATAGGGCCAACGGTTCAAGCATTACGCTGCCGCCTGCATTAATGGTAATATCGCGCTTGCCGGTAACTACAGGTGTAGGGTTCACGAAAATATTAAAGCTCTGTTCATCGGGGCACTGGCTTACATCTGCCTTGAATACATACTTAATGGTATGCAGGCCCGGTCCGGCCTTTTTAGGGTCAAACAAACCGCCTGATGTAATACCATCACCGGTAAACACACCGGGGGCACCCACAAAGCCATTGGTATTCTCAGTTATTTGTACGGCGCTCTTCTCCTGGCATATCTCGGCAGGTATATTTCCAAGTGTTGCCAAAGGATTCGGAAATACGGTTACATCATGTTCAACGTAATATTCGCATCCCTCACCCGATGACACTTCTAATCTTACTTTAAAAGTACGCGAAGTAAGGTCGTGCGATATGCCATAAAAATGCTTATATTTCTTATCAGCATGAATGGTACCATCCCTATATAAAAACTCCTCATACTCGTTGGGCTTGTTCACCATGTCGTAATACCAACGCAAGCGGGTAATTACCCCAAAATCAGGCACCGAACCATCCACAAATATCACACTGTCTTTACTGCAATAGGTATTGGCGGCATCCGGTGTAAATTCAGGTTTTGGATTTGAGCCATTAACCACCAAATTCATCGTAGTATCTTTAAAACAGCCGTTAGCCGTGGTCACGGTAAGCTTTACAATGTAAGGGTTATTGGCATCGCGCGTTTCATGATAGGTATGGCGGCCGTCCTTATCGTAAGAGGTATTATTAACTGCCGTTGAAAGTGGGTCGCCGAAATCCCATTTATAAGTAAGCGGTGTATTATCGGGTACATTGCTTTTATTAACAAAGGTTGCAGTAGCATTATCCAGGCAAACATCCGGCAAAGTAAAATCGGCCTTAGGCAGGTACCCTACCTTCACCTCAATGGAGTCGGTAGCGCTTACGCAGCTCGAATCGGTGGTTACCTGCAATTTAACTTTGTAGGTTCCTGGCTGTGAGTAAACGTGAACCGGGTCTTTAAGCGTAGAGGTGTTATCGGCAGCATCGGCATTAGCATCCCCAAAATCCCAAAGCCACTTGTTCACAGTTCCATCTATAGTGGTAGATTTATCCAAAAAAGTAATGCTTTGCGTGGCACAATCGGGCAGCGAGGGTTGAATATGCGCCACCGGGATACTATTGATGTAGATGATTTTTTTCTTTAACACCTGCGAGGCGCAACCATTTTGATTAATCACTGACAACGTTACCTCATACTTACCCGGACGCGAGTACGTATGTGTTGGATTTTGTGCGATGGACGAGTCGGGGTTAGCCGTTGTACTATACTTATCGCCAAAGGTCCATACCCAGTTCGTTATCGAACTTTGTTTAGGGTCCGATTTATCGGTAAACTGTATGGCGGCGCCTTCGCAAACGCCACCCGTGGTCACAAAATCGGCCACCGGAAAATCGGTAATATTAAAGTTGAAACTTATATCGCGGGTAGATCCGCAATCGTCATTGGTGATCAAATTGGTGGTTACCGTAGCCGTTGCCACATAAAAGCCCGGTATATAAGATTTTGCCTGGATATATTGATAATGGTATAATGTGGTACCATCGGAGCGGGGTTCAACACTAACCGGCGTGGGCGAACTGTCGGTATTCTTTGTTCCGTCGCCCAGATCCCATTCAATTTTAGTGACCGGGTAAGGCACTACCAGCTTTAGCGTATAAGGTACGTTGTTACAGCCGTTCAACTGCGTGGTGTTATTTCCCTGGCTCAACACCAGCGATTCGTTTAAGTTGCGCAGATTGGTGCCGGCGGCATAACCGTAAGATTCGGCATTGCCAAAGCCATAAGCAATGGCGTTAAAGCCCTCGCTGGCACTAATGGTATGCCTGCCCTCACCTACCGTTAACTGCGCATAAGAATAGGCGGTATTACCCGGAATAGGTGTAAAACCGTTTGAGGTGGGGACACCATCCAGCACAAATGTTGATATGGCCTTGGTGGGAATAATGACGTTAATGTAGTTGGCCAAAATACGGAACTGCCCGGTTGAATATAGGGTAACATGGTCTATACTTTGTTCAATGGCTGGCACGTAGATCATTTCCGGGTCGCCAATGTCGCCGGTGGTAGGCCTACAGGTGCTACCTAACGTTTGGTTTTGAGTGGCCGAATACTGAACCACCTGTATAGGCTTATCGGCCGAAACTACGTTAGGCTGTGTGCCGGTGAACTCATAATACAAGCCGCCCGTAAAAGACGAAGCTGCTACCGCTGTACCATTAAGCGTGACCACTGTTGAGGGATCGCTCAAGACAATGCGGTATACATCATAAGGCCGGTTGGCAAGCGGGGCTGTAATGTAATACTTGCCCCATGAGGCTGTAGGGTAAACCTGCTGAAAAAAGTTATCGGATGATAAATTAGCCGGCGAGCTACAGCCTATCCCAATTTTACCACTGCCCGAAAACACAGATATTTTTTTACACTTACCATCTGCAGCACTTATCGACCTGATTTTTGTTCCTGTAAGGTCGGTAAACGATAAGCCCTGATACAGATCGCCTTTCTTGAGCAGTGTAATGGTAAATTTGGTATTGGCCGGTGCACCGCTTGTCAAAGCGGCGGAGGGAGTAATTTCAACTTTGGTACTGTCTTCGGTGGCTATAACAGAGAAAGAGGAACGGGCATTGCTATTGTTAGATATTTGGGTATAGTTTAAGGAGTAATACTCTTTACCCATGGCGTTAACCGGCAAAAGCAATGTAGCACCGGATACGCTTTGCGCATAAATGTGCGCATACACCGCAACAGGCCTTTCGCTCTTGATATGAATGCCCTTGCTAAAATACCCTTCAGTATTAATAAATGCGCTGGTGGGAATAGGAATTACCTGTACATCGTTTGCAGCAATAGTAAATGTAATGGGGGAAAAGGATCCGTCGGCAATTTCAACCGTACCGGTGGTATTGGCATCCGATGCAATATAAAGGTTCATGCCACTGGGCGCACTGCCGGTAATGCCGTTAACGTGATGCATGTAGGCGGTCCAAAACTCGGTTCCCTTATTGCTTTGCGCACGTGTTTCGGTGCAGCATATTATTAGCAATAAAAAGTATAATAAGCCGTAAATAAGCCTTCTCACGCAAGCAATAGTTAATTAGGTAAGCTTATGAAGCAAAAATTGGCATCGTAAGACATTTTAAAAATACATAAATATTTGAATGTAAGTACACCGTGCAGATAAAAGCATTATTTGTGGAGATGAATATCCTACCACTACCAGTAGTAATCGCCTTATAATAACTATGTACCCTAAATTAAAAAGCCACCCGTTTACCGTTGATGTAAAGCGGGTGGCTTGAAACCTTGAAAAGGATTATCTTATTTCACTTCAAATATGTCGCCTTTGTTCCACTCAGGGCGTGCCGGGTTGTTGGCAACCAAATACCCGATCAGGAAATTAAGGCGGGCATACTTGGCGCCCGCGTCAAAATCAAACATCCCGTTTATATCATCCTGTGGTTTGTGGTAATATTTGGCGCGCCATTTACCTACCAGTTCGTTCAGGTTGTTTTTACCATCGGGCGTACGGCTGCCGTATTTAATGTGCAGGGCAGGTATGCCTTGTTTTACAAAGCTATACTGATCGCTGCGCACAAAGCGGTTCTCTTTAGGCTCAGGGTCGGGTTCAACGGTTAGATCCATAGATGCAGCCGCCTGGTCTACCACTTTTGACAGGGATGAATGCTCGGCACCTAAGGCCGTTACCGACAGCAAGGGTGCTATAATGGTAGGCATATCAGTATTTACATCGGCCACCAGGCTTTTAACCGGCACGGTAGGATGAGCGGCAAAATAACCCGAACCCAACTCACCCAGTTCTTCGCCGGTTACAGCCACAAACAGGATAGAACGCTTAGGCTTAACTTTAACCTGCGAGTATATATTGGCTATTTGCAGCAAACTGGCCACCCCCGAAGCATTATCATGCGCACCATTGTAAAGTGAATCGCCTTCTACCGGGCGGCCTATACCCAGGTGATCGAGGTGGGCGCTATGAATTACATATTCATTTTTCAACTTAGCATCGCTGCCGCTTACTTTGCCTACCACATTAAAGCTATTCACATCCTGGTAGGTGCTGGCAAACGTAGCTTTAAGCTTAGAGCCTAAGTCTACCGACTGTGGTTTACCGCTCTTAAGCGCAGCTACCACATCGGCCACGTTTTTCCCGGCCGACTGCATAAGTTTTGATACTATACCGTAATTAAACGTGCCCAGCATTTTAATTTGTGCCGAATAGGTACCCGATACGGTCACTTTTCCCTGCTCATCAAGTACGCTGTAATAAGGGCGGTTCATGTTAGAAATAAACCTGCGGCTGGTATCAACCGTGGCCAGTATAACGGCCACCGCCCCATGGGCAGCCGCATTTTTTTGCAGCGTAATTTGATCCATACTGTGCGATGCCTCCGAAGACGGAAACGCCTCGGGCGCCCCCCTTACTATCAATACGGCTTTACCTTTAACATCTATACCTGCATAGTCGTCATATTTTTGCCCGGCATTGGTAATACCGTAACCAGCAAAAACCAAAGGTGCATCTACACTACCACCGGCATTGACCGGGCTGGGCGTTATGGTTACATCGCGCCCGTAAGTAAGTGTGGTGTTAGCTGTTCCTTTAGCTAAACTTACCTGCGCGCCAGGCGCAATAAATGCTTTACGCAGCTTCACCTGTTGCAGCCAACCACCCTTCTCTCCTGCCGGCTGCACGTTGTAGGCTTTTAGACGCTCAATTACGTAATCAGCCGCCATTTGATAGCCTTCGGTGCCCGGCTGGCGGCCTTTCAGTTTATCATCGGCCAGGTAAGTAATATCTTTTTTAAGCTGGGCGGCACTGGCCTGCTCCATGGCTTTGCTTACCTGCGCATTTACAACAGGTTTTTGCGCGTAAACAGTTATGCTTGATGCACACAGGGCTATGCTGCAAAACAGCAATTTTGACGAATTATACTTCATTAGAATATTTTAGCTAACGGCTAAAAATAACGGATTGGAATTAAAAATTGACGGATTTTATGATGTAACAAAAAAATTCCAAAATTTAGTTGACACATCAACCATTTTGACTATTTTTGTGTGTGGAAAAGTGCGACATAAACAAAGATCTGTTATTATTTAAGATCTTTCATATTCATAAAATAATTTGCAACAAGGCCAATAAATATTTCTCTAAAGAAGGGGTTGTTATACAGGTTGAACAGATACCGGTATTGATGACGGTGTTCTACCACGGGCCGCAAACTCAGCAGGATATTGCACATGAGCTGTTTCGCGATAAATCATCGGTTTTACGCACCGTAGCATCACTTGTAGCTTCAGATTATTTAACAGTAACACCGGATGGTACCGACAAACGAAAGAAAATGGTTGCCATTACCCCTAAGGGTACAGAGGCAGCACAATTTATAGCCAAAGAGGTGGTAACCACCGATAGTAAAATGTTTGCCAACCTCTCTGTAGCCGAAAAGCTTATATTAACAGAACTATTAGATAAATGTGCAAATCATATCAATAATGCCGAATACATTGACGGCCTTATTAGTTGATACATCAACGTTAAATTACACAACACATGGCTAAATACTTTACAGCCCATCACAATTACTAACATATATGAAAAAAACCTTTCTCATTTTTACACTGCTTGGCCTGTTGCTTACGCGCAGTATGGCACAGGTGGTCCCTCCTACCGGGCAAACCTATAGTTTCACGCTGCAGGATTGTATAAATTACGCCTATGAGCACCAGGATACAGTGATCAACGCACGCTTGGATATCAAGAGTGCAGATTACCGGGTAAAAGAAATTATAGGCGGTGGTTTGCCGCAAGTAGATGGCAGTGCCTTGTTTCAGGATTATTTGAAAATACCTACCAATTTATTACCGGGTGAATTTTTTGGACAGCCAGGCACTTTTATTCCGGTAAAATTCGGGGTTAAATACCAATCTAACTTATCGTTGGATGTAAGCCAGATTATTTTTGATGGCAGCTACATTATAGGCTTAAAGGCAAGGAGTACTTATAAGGAGCTTTCGCAACGTAATTACGTTCGTACGCGCATTAACACCAACACCAATGTTACCAAAGCCTATTACCAGGTTTTGGTAAGTAACGAGCAGATCAAGTTGTTAGATGCCAACTTAAACCAATTAAAACAACAATTAGATCAAACCACGGCACAAAATAAACAGGGCTTTGTAGAAAAAATTGACGTTGATCGCTTGGCTTATCAATATAATGCACTGCAAACCAACCGTGAAAATGTAATACGGTTGTTAGTTTTAAACTACCAGCTCCTGAAATTTCAAATGGGGATGCCCATTAACGAGAACCTTACTTTGAGAGATAAGTTAGCAGATGTTAAACTGGAAGAAAGTGCAGCAGACTTAAATAGTGATACTACTGTTTACAAAAATCGGGTAGAATACAGCCTATTTGAAACACAGGTGAAACTGAACCAGTTTGAAGTTTTGCGTGGAAAGGCAGCGTTTTTACCTTCATTAAAAGCCATTGGAAACTTTACCTCTTCTTATCAAAACAATACTTTCGGCAGCTTATACAGCAATAATTTTCCGGCCAGTTATGTGGGTCTGCGTTTAACCGTACCTATTTTTAACGGCTTTCAGCGCACTAATCAGTTAAGGCAAACACAAATTACTTTACAAAAATCGCAAAACGATTTATACCGCGTTAAAGATGCCCTAAACTTACAGGCAGCCAGCGCAAAGGTTATGTTTTATAACGGCATGCAAACCTTAAACAGCCAGCGCCGTAACCAGGAATTGGCCCGTGAGGTACTGCGCGTAACCAAGATCAAATACCAGCAAGGTGTAGGCAGCAGCATTGAAGTAACGCAAGCTCAAACCGCTTTGGAAGACGCCGATAACAAATACATTCAAGGCCTGTACGATGCCCTGGTGAGCAAAGTTGATTTGGATAAAGCATACGGAAGAATACAATAAAAAACCTTATACATAGAAACAACATGAAAAAATTCTTATATATCCCCGCCCTGTTACTGCTGGCCGCATGCAGCAACAAGCCTAAAGACAAAGCCGCCGAGCTTGCCGATCTTAAAAAGCAGCAAGCTGATATCAACTCCAAAGTTACCGCCCTGGAAGCCCAGGTAGGCACCAAAGAAGAAAAAGTGACCGAGGTAGCAGTAATTACCCTGCAACCGGGCAGCTTTACCAACTATGTGCAAATACAAGGTAAGGTAGATGCACAAGATAACGTAACTGCCTATCCGCAATCGCCGGGAACAATTATTGCCTTAAATGCAAGGGTTGGTCAAAAGGTTAGTCGCGGACAGGTTTTAGCGCAATTAGATAACAGTGTAATTAAACAGCAAATAGCTCAATCGGAGGCGCAATTATCGCTTAACCGCACACTCTATCAACGCCAAAAAGCATTATGGGATCAAAAGATTGGTACCGAAGTGCAATTTTTACAGGCACAAACCACGTTACAAAGCAGCCAGAAAGCTGTGGCTGCGCTTAGACAGCAGGCCAACTTATACCGCATTGTATCGCCTATCAACGGCAGTATCGACCAAATGGACTTAAAACTGGGTCAGGTTGCACAACCGGGCACCAACGGCATCCGTATTGTGAACGATAAAAACCTGAAGGTTAAAGCAGATGTACCAGAGTCTTACTCGGCCAGTGTAAACACGGGCAACAATGTAAAAATCCTGGTTCCTGATGCGAATGATTCGCTAACCACCCGTGTAACGTTTGCCGCCAAAGCTATAGACCCGGTATCACGCAGTTTTGCGGTAGAGGTTAAATTGCCTTACCGTGCCTCTATCCGCCCTAACATGACCGCTATATTGAAGATCGCCGATTACTCAAAATCTACCGCTATTGTGGTACCTGTTAAGGCCATTCAACGTTCGGAAGAAGGTGACTATGTGTTTATCAATAATGCGGGTACTGCTAAGCGTGTAATTGTTAAATCGGGTAAAACCTATGGTGGCCAAACCGAAATAACCTCCGGGCTTAAAGCCGGCGATCAGTTGATTACCGAGGGTGTTACCGATGTTGAAGACGGCGACAAAATTAAAGTTACCCAATAAAACACGGCATCATTGCGAGCGATAGCGTGACAACCTCTCGCTGGTTGGGTGACCGAACGCGAAGAGATTGCCACGTCGCTAACGCTCCTCACAATGACCTATAATTTGAATAGCCTCCATGGTATATATATTAACATCCTGATCTGTATCATATGAAAGATGTAAAAAAAGAATTCGGGCCCTCCAGTTGGGCTATCGATAATAAAACGGCAATTTACGTGCTCATGTTCCTCATTACGGTGCTGGGACTCATAAGCTACAACAACCTGCCCAAAGAAAACTTCCCGGATATTGCCGTACCTAAAATATTTGTAACCACTACATTTATAGGCCAGTCGCCGCAAAACGTAGAAAATTTAGTGACAAGGCAAATTGAAAAAAAGCTAAAATCGCTTAAAGGGTTAAAGAAGGTAACTTCTAACTCCTTACAAAACGTGTCGGTTATTACGGCCGAGTTTAACCCTAACATTAAGGTTAAAGATGCTAAAATTGATGTACAGGATGCCGTTGACAAGGCTAAAGAAGATTTGCCTAAAAACGATAATAACTTTAAAGAACCTACGGTATCAGACATTAATGTGGCTGACTTACCTATCCTTTACGTTAACCTTTCGGGTGATTATGACCTGAAGAAACTAAAGGAATACGCCGATATCTTGAAAGATGAGATTGAAGGCTACAAGGAAATTTCGAAAGTAGATGAAATTGGTGCCTTAACGCCCGAAATTCAGATCAATGTTGATATGAATAAGATGTCGGCCGCTCAGATAACGTTCGATGACATCATCCGCGCTGTAGGAAACGAGAATATTTTATCATCAGTAGGAACTATAAAAACTGATGGCGTTAGGCGCAGTATTGACCTGAGACAAGATTTCAAGAATGCCGATGAGGTTGCTGCCATGGTTATACGCAACCCTAAAGGCCAAGCGGTATATTTACGCGACATTGCCGACGTTAAAGATTCGTTTTTAGAACAGGAAAGCTACGCACGTTTAAAAACGCCTGCCAATCCGAGCTTTAAAAATGTTATTACATTAAACGTGAGTAAACGTTCGGGTGAAAACCTTATTGAGGCATCTGACAAAATCAATGCTCTTATTAAAGAGAAACAGGAAACGGTTTTCCCCAAAGGCCTGAATGTAACGGTTACTGGCGACCAGTCTGACAAAACACGTACTACGCTGAATGACCTGATTAACACCATTATCATTGGTTTCATTTTAGTAACAGTTATCTTGATGTTCTTTATGGGAACAACCAACGCGATATTTGTGGCACTATCGGTTCCCTTGTCTTGCTTCATCGCTTTCCTCATATTGCCTTGGCTTGGATATACATTGAACATGATCGTACTGTTCTCTTTCCTATTGGCTTTGGGTATTGTTGTAGATGATGCCATTGTGGTAATTGAAAACACTCACCGTATCTTCGACAATGGAAAAGTGCCCATTAAAGAAGCCGCAAAAACAGCTGCTGGCGAGGTGTTCCTTCCTGTATTTTCGGGTACTATGACTACCTTGGCGCCTTTTGTTCCGCTAATGTTTTGGAACAGCATAATTGGCGAGTTTATGAAATTCTTGCCTGTTACGTTGATTATCACGCTTTTGGCATCTTTAGTGGTGGCCTATATTATGAATCCTGTGTTCGCGGTTGATTTTATGAAGCCGCATCATGATGGTGAGCACGAAAACCCTAAGTTAGATAAGCCTACCAAGCGGGCTTTAATTTATCTGGGTATAGCTACCGTTATTTCCTACTTCTTCAGCTTTGGTTTTGGTAACTTTATGGTGGTTATTATCGTCCTGTACCTGATCAACCATTTCTTCTTGTTGAAAATTATTGACAGGTTCCAAAAGAATAGCTGGCCCAAGTTTCAAAACTGGTACGCCAAGTGGCTGGAACGTGCTGTGCGACGCCCTATTACCATACTGATAGGTACTTTTGTATTATTCATATTGGCCTTGGTTGTTAATAGCATATTAGGTAAAACACCGGAGTTTTTCCCTTCGGGCGACCCTAACTTTGCCTACGTGTACATTACCATGCCCATTGGTACCGACCAGGCTACTACCGATGCTGTAACTAAAAAAGTAGAGCAGCGTGTAGCCCAGGTGGTTGAGCCTGACAAAGAAGTAGTTTCTTCTATTATTTCTAACGTAACCAAAAGCGTTACCGACCCTCAGGATGAAGACCAGGGCGATTACCAAAACAAGGGTAAAGTTACCGTGGCCTTTGTTGAATTTGGCGAGCGTGATGGTGCCGATACCAAGGCTATATTGGCTAAGATCCGTAAATCGGTTAATGGCATTATACCCGGTGTAAAAATTTCCGTAGCACAAGAAAGCAGCGGTCCGCCGGTACAAAAAGATATTAGTATCGAATTAATTGGCGATGATCTGGATTCGTTGGTTAAAACAGGCAATCGTTTAAAAAACTACCTGGCTAAGCAAAACATTGCCGGTATAGAAAACCTTACTGCCGATGTGCAAAGCGACAAGCCGGTTATTGTATTTGACGTAGACCGCGAAAGGGCCAACCGTGAAGGCATTAGCTCGGGCCAAATTACACAAAATCTTGCTGCAGCCATTTTAGGCTTGAAAGCAGCAGATTTCAGGAATACGAAAGAAGACGATTACCAAATTAAAGTAAGGGCACTGCCTGAGCAGCGCAGTAATATTGACGAATTGCGTAACCTCAAGATCACTTACCGTGATTTAGCTACCGGCGGTTCTATACGCCAGGTACCTATCTCTGCCTTTACCGATGTGCGTTATACCAACACCTACAGTAACATTAAGCGTAAACAACAGCGCAGGGTGTTAACGCTGGGCTCCAACGTTATTAAACCGTTTAACGCTAACGATGTTAATGCTAACATTTTGCAAGCTATTAAGAGCTTTAAAAAGCCTGATAACATTATCATCCGTCAGGGTGGCGGTCAGGAAGACCAGATGGAAGCCATGAACTTCCTTTTGGGTGCCTTAGCAACCTCGTTTGGTTTGATCCTGGTTATTTTGATGATCCAGTTTAACTCCATCGGCAAAACGCTCATCATCATCAGCGAGATTTTCTTTAGTATCATTGGCGTACTGCTGGGTATCAGCTTGTTCGGCATGACCATGTCTATCGTAATGACGGGTATTGGCATTATAGCCCTGGCCGGTGTGGTCGTACGTAATGGTATCTTACTGGTGGAGTTCACCGATATGCTTATAGAACAAGGCACCAGCGTACACGATGCTGTGGTAGAAGCAGGCCATACCCGGATGACACCTGTATTGCTGACCGCTACTGCCGCCATATTAGGTTTAATACCCTTGGCGGTAGGTTTCAACATTGATTTCGTAGGCTTATTTACTCACTTTAACCCGCACATTCACTTTGGTGGCGATAACGTGGCCTTTTGGGGACCTTTAGCCTGGACCATGATCTTCGGCTTAGGCTTTGCCACTGTAATTACGCTGATACTGGTACCATGTATGTACCTCATCCGCGTAAATTTAAAGAACAGGTTGTTTGGTAAGAAAAATGAAGAACTGCATACCCAACCGCAATTAGAAGTGGTTGATTAATTAGTTTCATCCCTCAAAATACGCAAGCCGCATTATTTACTTAATGCGGCTTTTTTTTGATAACCATCAATGTCATCTCGAACGTTAGTGAGAGATCCTGTTCAAACTGCAAAGTAGATCAAAAGCATGAATAAACAAGATTTCTCATTAGCACTCGAAATGACAAGGATTTTTTACCACACATCAGCTAAAACTTTCTTGCTGCTTTTTAAAGCTGTTATACTGTTTATTGTAAGTTGCATTTGCCGACGGCTGCCGTTTAAATTGCTGCAAAGTACCACTTAGCTTAAGCAAATTAATTACCGTAGCGGGGGCTTTACCGGCTGGCAGGGCCAAAATGTCGGCCACCTCGTCGCCTATTAAAAAGCGCATGAGCTGTACAGTTTCTTTGCTGCCAAAAGGAGGCTGCAAATTTAAGGAGGTAAAATAGTTAGTAAGTGCTTTGGTAAGCGCCCGCCCTTCTGTTGAGGGTTTGAACTGGTGACTGCTAATGGCCTGTTCAAGTGCTATGGCCTGTTTACCGTCATCGGGTAAAAAGTTATCTTCCAGGCCAGAGAGCGAGCCAATTACATTCCACAAATGCATAAAAGACTGCTGTTCGTCATAACTCACCGCAATATCAAGCTTGCGTAAACCGCGTATAACCAGTAACGAGAACGATAGGTTGGTACCCGCCATATCTTCCTGGTTAACCGGCAGGCCCCAGTCGGCAGTGTTCCATTGGCCGCTTTGCAGCGTGTAATAACGGGCTGCCGCGTGTATTAGGCGCACTTTTAAAATACTGGCAAAAGCTTTACCATCAGCGCTAAAAGCGTTAGGTGCCATTACTTCCCATACAAAATCGCCGGTTTCCTGTAGGCGTTTGGCGGTATCGTTACGTATGCGTTCGCTCAAATACAACACACGCGCACCATCTGCCGCGGCATAGCAGTAAGGTAAACTTAACAAGCCCAGCATATTCATCACCAGGTTGGCATACCTTGCAAAAAAGGCAGCGCCCTGCTCCATTTGTTTTACATTGGCCCACTCGGGTAAGCGGGCGGCAAGGGTAAACAACGGTTCATTAATGTAAGCCAGAGGCAAATTACCAAGCTGTGTGTTATCATTTAAGTTAGCCAGGTACTCGCGCAAAGCTTGCTTCGATGCAGGGTTATTAAAGCTGCGTTCCACAAAATCATCGGCCAGTTTATCGCCAACCTGCCTTTTGCGGGTTAAAAAGTTCGGATTAAATACTTGATCTTGCTGGTTCATGGGTATCGGCATCTATAAATTGGGGGCAAGTGTCATACAGTCACTTGCCCGAATAATGATAAGCTTAATTTCGTTGTAATCAAAATAATCCGCCAAGGGCTCCACCCAAAGCATTTCCTCCACCGCCTAACGATCCTAATATGCTATCGGCTGTTAAGCTATGGTCATTAGGATCGTTGGTTTTATGGGCAAATTTTTGAAGAATGCCGGGTATAGCTGCAGCAATAGCACCTGTTGCAGCCGGTGGTAAATTAAATTTACTGGTTAATGTACCCATTAAACCACCGGTTATAGCATTGGCAACGGGGCTGCCCGAACTGGCTCCTGCCAAAGATGATAACATACTACCTATACCACCCGGACTTGCTGCCTGGCTTTTTACACCATTTTCTACCGCACCTGCAATTTCATGATGAATGGCATCGGCATGTTCTGCAGGTATTACCTGAGAAGCCTGAGGGTGACTACCCATCTGCTCCTTTACCATATTTAAAATTTGATCGAACATAAAATATTAATTTTATTTACTAAAGGTTAATCACCGGCGATATGTTTCAATTTTGATGACTAATATAAGAGCAGGGAGGAATAAAGCTTCCTGATAAGATTAACGCATTCGGCCAAAAACTATCTATAACGAAATTAGTTTATACAGAAGTTAAACCAAGTATAATCATAATCATTTATTCCTCATGGCTGATATTGATGTAAAACCGAAAAACAGAACCCCGGGATGGCTTTGGATCTTACTGCTGATTATTGCAGTTGCCTTATTGTATTTCTTTTTACGGGGCACTGGCCAAAATACCGGCAAGCAAGATAGCGACGCCAATTCATCAACATCCGTTCTGAAAAAAAACAACATTTACGGGCAAACTGCGGTCAGCTTTAACGCGGTTAGCAAGGTGCGTACACCTATATTGAACTAAAAACAATTATAAAATTATAACACCAACACTACTATGGCTATAGAAGATAACGATTTAGAATACAGCCGCCTGGAAGAATTGAGCGGCAGCGATTTTGAAGTAGCAGACGACCAGCCCAACATTAAGGGCTGGGATGTAAAGAATGATTTGGGCGAGGTAATTGGCGATGTAGAAGAACTGCTGTTTAACCCCCAAACCCAAAAAGTACGTTATATGGTGGTTGACACCGATGCTAACGACCTGCGCTTACCGGCACGCAAAGTACTCATTCCTATTGGTGTGGCCGAACTGCATGAAGATAACGATTATGTGGTGGTGCCGCAGGTAACTGTAGCGCACATTGAAACCCTGCCCGATTATGAAAGAGGCGCACTGAACGAGGAGCATGAAAGGCATATTCGCAGTACGTTTTCGAGCATGGGTGCGGCGGGCATGGGCATGGGTGCCATAGGCTCAACCCCTACCGAAGATTTTTATGAGCACGAGCAGTTTAATGCTAACCGCCTTTATAATCGCCGCCGCCAGGAAACCGCCCCCGAAAGGTTACTACCCGAAACCGGAACCAGGGATAGCCTGACCGATCAGTCATTGAACGAAAACCGCATGAACCCCGATTACCCGAGAACCGAAAACGATTTGCCATAGGTGCGTGATCTGTTTTTGTCATCTCGAACGATAGTGAGAGATCTTGTTCAAAATTGCATGTAGCCCCATTGCAGGAGTAACAGGATTTCTCGTTAACACTCGAAATGACATTTTTTCCTTAATATCAATTTTATAATCCACATAACAAAAAGGGTGCTTGTTCCGTTGAACAAACACCCTTTTTGATGAACCAGTAAATTGACCGTTTACCTGATATCGAAAGGTAAAAAGAAACCGAAAGTAATATTACGACCGGGGTTATAAACGCCCAGCGCGGTGTTAGTTTGATCTAAACGGCCGGGTTTTAAACGGCTTAAAGCATCATAGTAACGTTTATCGGTAAGGTTATAGCCCGACACATAAAGCTTTAATTTTTGAGCACCCAGTTTAAAGGTAGCCCCTATACCTGCATTCAACAAGGTATAAGAAGCCGTAGTTGTCTCAAATGTAGCATCAACACGGTTTTGCTTAAAGTAATTATCTATGCCTAACGAAAGATAGAAGGCATTAAGTCCTTTTACTTTTGGCTCAAAACGTAATGTGTTGTGCATGGTACCCGCCGGTATAAACGGCAACGGACGATCGAGCGTGGTGTTTTGCGCGTGAGTATAGCCAAATGTATTCTCAAAGTGCAGGTAGCTCACCGGGTGGATAGTTAAACTGGCTTCTGCACCGTAAAGGTTAGCGTTCACCTGTCCGTAACGGTAAACCGGGTACTTGCCCAGGTCTTCGGTTGGTACTTCTATAGTTTCGTTGTTGGTATTGGAGGCGTAGATGAAATTATGAACATAGTTTTCATAAACACCCAAACTTCCCGTTAATATGCCGGTTCCAAATTCCAAGGTAGCGTCGGCCTGGTAGCTCCTTTCAGGGCTTAAATTACCATTACCCACTTCATACCTGAAGGTACCCTCATGCACACCGTTAGAGCCTAACTCGGCCGGGTTTGGCGCACGGAAGGCCGAACCTGCATTGGCCTTAAAGTTTACATTATCGTTAAACACATGGGTATAACCCAGGGCACCGCTAATACTGTTGAAGGTATTTTTAAAGCCGGTAAACTTTTCTTCGCCTTCTTCAAAAAGCTGTTTACCGTTGTTTTTAATATAATCGTAACGCACACCTGCACTTACCGTGTTATCTCCGTAGGTTTTCTTTACAAAACCAAATACACCGGCTGCATAAGCATCATATTCAGGTATCAGTTTTTCTTCGGCCTTATTTAAGCTATGTCCCCAACTGCCGCTTACACCAATTACCGGCTCCCAACCGTTTTTAGATGGAAGCGTATACTTGGTATCTAACGAATAGGTATTCAGGTCGAAAAACAGTGAGGGATCGGCACTGTCTTCCAGTTCGCGGCGCTGGTTTTTCTGATATCCTAAATCAACCTTTAACGAACCCTCGCCTATTACAAAATTGTTATTAAACGCTATTTTATAATGACGTATGTCCTGGCGCGGGAAATCAAGCGTGCGCGAATGCTCGGTGGTGTACAACTCTTCAACCGACTCAGGGTCAAAGAAACCGATGTTATTTTTGTAATAAGAAAAATTTAAATGCGAGTAGCCCCAGCTTTTGTTTAAGCCCAGCATGCCGCTCACATTGGTATTATTGTAACCGCTGTTAGGAAAATAACCGTTTGGCGTTTTAAACGAATACGCGTTTTGGTAAGAACCACGACCGCGCCATACAAAACCGTTTTCGTTACCGGTTAACATCAATGATGTTCCGCTTAAACCATTATTGGTAGAGTAATTTGATAATACTTCGCCTTTAATTAACCCAGGCGCAGGTGCCAAAGGTTCAACCAAATTAATTACACCGCCTATGGCATCAGAGCCATATTGCAGGGAGGCTGCACCACGCAGCACTTCTACCTTATCGGCCTGGTACTGGTCAATTTCTATGCCGTGCTCATCGCCCCATTGCTGGCCTTGCTGTTTCACACCATCGCTCAGGGTAACTACACGGTTGTATCCTAAACCACGGATAACCGGCTTGGATATACCCGGACCGGTACTAATTTGGCTTACGCCTGGCACTTGCTTGGCCAAAGCATCAATCAGGTTAGTATAAGAGCCTTGCAACTCTTCTTTATTTACCACCGCTGCCGATGTGCTGCTGTTTTTACTGGTAGAGGCAATAAGCGTACCGGTAACTACCACCTCGCGCGCTTCAATAGTACTGGAGGTTAAGGCAAAATTGAATGATGCCGGTGTGGACAGATCGACCGTTTTAACCAGCGTTTGATAGCCTAAGTAACGCACTTCTACCACGTAACGGCCACGGGCCGGCAGGCGGTCGAAGGTAAATTCGCCGTTGGCATTGGTACTGGTACTTATTTTGAGTTGCGATATGGTTACGGTTGCACCTATAATAGGTTCGTTGGTTTTGGCATCGGTTACTTTGCCGGTAAATGCAGCAGCGGCCGCAAATAAATAAACGGGTAATATAAGCAGTAGTAAACTGCCCAATAATTTAACTTTCATGATAAAAAATGAGATAGCTGAAATAATTTTAAATACAATAAGAATGCAATCGTTGCAATGAACGATCGCTTATGGAATTAAGATTATACAGCAGGCGGACCTCTGTTACCCGAAAGAAGTAATTCTATGCTTTGGTATATGGCCGAAAATGCCACAGGTGTATAAGAACTGTTTAACGACCAGAAATTAAACTGGTGTTGCTGTAGCAGCAACTGCGCATTACCATGCTGAACGCAAATGGGGCAATTGTCTTCAGATACTTTAGATTTATCTTTTTGAGCAGCGTAGTGTTTTTCAGTTTGACGGTCAAACTTGTGCGTATGCGCAAAAATAATCACCTGCCCTACCACGAATGTGAACAGGAGCAAGAGCGATGATAATATTTTTGCCTGACGCTTTTTCAAAGTATTTCTGCACAAATATAATTTATTGCAGGATTGATTATCATTTTATTTATAATCCATCACGTTTATTACATTTTTTTGAAGAAGTTTAATTTAAGCGGCCTTTGTTAAGCCTGTGGTTATTTATGCAAACCTATTAACATAAAACGTGTATTATTAATATGCCCGCTTCTAAAACCCCTATCTATACCGCCTTGGCGGCCAACTTACTTATTGCTATTACTAAGCTGGCGGCGGCGGTATTTACCGGCAGTTCGGCCATGGTATCGGAGGGTATACACTCATTGGTTGATACCAGCAACGAGGTTTTGCTACTTTTAGGCATTAGCAAGAGCCAAAAACCAGCAGATGAGGCACGACCCTTTGGTTATGGCCGCGAGTTATATTTCTGGTCATTCGTGGTGTCGCTGTTGTTTTTTGCTTTGGGTGGTGGCTTTTCCATTTATGAGGGTATTGAGCATATAATGAATCCCGAAGAAGTGCGTAACCCTATATGGAATTATATTGTACTGGGCATCGCTTTTGTTTTCGATGGCATATCGTTCATTACGGCTATTAAAGAGTTCAAGCGCCAACGTGGCGATACCCCTTTTTGGAAAGCGGTGCACGATAGTAAAGACCCATCTACCTTTGTGGTTTTGTTTGAGGACGCAGCCGATGTGATAGGTATCCTGATCGCGTTTACAGGTATTTTATTAGGGCAGCTATTGGAGAACCCATACATTGATGGTATTGCTTCTATCATGATAGGCCTACTGCTTACCGCAGTGGCTATATTATTGGTACGCGAGAGCCGTAGCCTGTTGATGGGAGAAACACCTCCGGCCGATGAACTGCAATCGGTTATACAAATTGCCGAAAGCGACCCTATGGTTAACCAAGTTGCTCATCACCTGTCAACCTACCTGGCTCCCGAAGAAGTCATCTTGGTATTAAAGATCAGCTTTATACCACAAGCCGGCAACACGCAAATTACCGATGCCATTAGCCACATACGCAACGCCGTACAAAACCGGTACCCGCATTATAAACAGGTATTTGTAGAGCCTGTAAGCCCCTCCCAACCCTCCCCGGGAGGGAGGGCTTTTGAGCAGTCTTTTTAAAGTCCTCCCTCCCGGGGAGGATTTAGGAGGGGCTTATCCCTGCCTTCTCCAACTCCTCGGCCATTTGCTGCTGTAATTTAAGCGCTTCAGCGCGGGCCGCATCGGCAAAATCTTCGCCGTTGGAGGCGTAGATGATGGAACGGGATGCGTTTACCAGCAAACCACATTCAGGAGTCATACCATAACGGCAAACATCTTCAAGGCTGCCGCCTTGTGCGCCTACGCCGGGTACCAGCAAAAAGTTGTGAGGTGCATGCTTGCGTATATTCTCAAATTCGGCGCCTTTGGTGGCGCCTACCACAAACATGATACGGTCGGTACCGGCCAGCGTATTGCATTTATTAATAACCGCTTCGTGCAGTAAGCCCTCATTAGTTTGCAGGTATTGAAAATCTTTACTCCCTACCGATGAAGTAAGCGCCAGGATAATTACCCATTTGCCTTCGTAAGCCAAATAAGGCGTAATACTATCATGCCCCATATAGGGCGTTATGGTTATGGCATCAAAGCCCATTCCGGTGGCAGCTTCATCAAAAAAGGCGCGGGCATAGCGGTCGCTGGTGTTACCAATATCGCCACGTTTGGCATCTATAATGCTCAGGCAGTCTTTAGGTAAGTACTCATAGGTACTGATGAGGCTTTGTAAACCCTTTACGCCATAGCTTTCATAAAAAGCGGCATTGGGTTTATAGGCCACGCACAAATCGCGGGTGGCATCTATAATGCGTTTATTAAATTCAAATATAGGATCGGCATAATTGTGCAGGAAAGCCGGTATCTTTTCTAAATCGGTATCTAAACCCACACATAAAAAGGATTTCTTTTGCTTGATCTGGTCAATTAATTGCTGGCGTGAAAGCATAAGGGGCAGAAATAAATAATTTTTACAGGCCAAAAAAACTAAAAATCATCCGTAGTGTTAGCGTTATGTAAGTATTTTTTAAAATAATTGTTCTTTCTAAAATAAATACCTACTATTGCAGCGTTCCAAAACAAATTTTTCTTGCACTAAAGAAAAGTTGTAAAATTCCCACGTTGTTTATAAATATCCAAAAGTATTTTTTCAAGGTGCATTACAGCAGCAAGATCAATTTTCTTATATATTAAATAATCCCTTTTGAATTATATTTCTTCTCATGCCTGATACACACGAATTGAATGACAAATTAGTGTCCGAATTACGTCAAATGGCTAAAGATCTGGGTATTGCCGAAGCAGATGAACTGCGCAAGGCCCAGCTCGTTACCCGCATTGTTGAACAAGAAAAGCTGATTGAAACCGCAAGGGAACAACAATCGGCCTTACAAGATAATTATACCGACAAAAATTCTGCTGCTCCTCAGCCCGAAAACGGCGAAGATGCAGACGGAGACGATAAGCCCCGTAAACGTACACGTACTGTAAAAGCCAAAGCAGGTGCTGTAAAAGACACCAAGCCCGAGGCTGCAAGTGCTGCCGATTTATTTGCCGCCCCCGAAACCATAGTACAAGCCGAAACCAGCCAGGCAGGCACGCCTAATGATGTGCAGGCTATTGAAACGGTTAACGAAAACGCTCAGGCAGAACAACCTGCCGATAATGCCGCACGTACACCCAAATTTGAACGCCGCCCGCAGGAAGGTACACGCGAAGTACGCGAACCACGTGAAAATACGCGTGAACCCCGCACCAACACCCGCGAACCTCGTGGCGATGGCAATAATACACGCGAAGCCCGCGAGCCCCGTGATAATAACAACGGCCGCGAACGCGATGGTAACCGTGAAACCAGCATACAACAGCAAACCAAAAATAACCAGGAAGCCATTAACATGGATTTCGACAACGTTATTGTTAATGAAGGTGTGCTTGAAATTATGCCCGATGGTTACGGTTTCTTGCGTTCATCAGACTATAACTACTTAACCTCGCCCGATGATATTTACGTATCGCAATCGCAAATTAAGCTGTTTGGCTTAAAAACCGGCGATACCGTGCGTGGCAGCATACGCCCTCCAAAAGAAGGCGAAAAATATTTCCCTTTGGTACGTGTGGAAGCTATTAACGGCCGCATACCAGCCGAGGTGCGCGACCGTGTTCCTTTCGATCACTTAACGCCGCTTTTCCCATCCGAAAAGATGAACCTGTTTACCGATGCCAACAATTATTCTACCCGCATCATGGACCTCTTCTCTCCTATTGGTAAAGGTCAGCGTGGTTTAATTGTGGCTCAGCCCAAAACAGGTAAAACCATGTTGTTAAAGGATGTGGCTAACGCCATAGCCAAAAATCACCCCGAGGTTTACCTGATCATCTTACTGATTGATGAGCGCCCAGAGGAGGTTACCGATATGGCCCGCAGCGTCCGCGCCGAGGTGGTATCATCAACCTTTGATGAGCCTGCCGAGCGTCACGTGAAAATTGCCAACATTGTGCTTGAGAAAGCCAAGCGTATGGTAGAGTGCGGTCATGATGTGGTTATTTTATTAGATTCCATCACCCGTTTAGCCCGTGCTTATAACACGGTAGCACCTGCATCAGGTAAAATATTATCGGGTGGTGTGGATGCTAACGCCTTACATAAGCCAAAACGCTTCTTTGGTGCGGCCCGTAATATTGAAGATGGCGGTTCGTTAACCATTATTGCCACTGCCTTAACCGAAACTGGTTCTAAAATGGATGAGGTAATATTTGAAGAGTTTAAAGGTACCGGTAACATGGAGCTGCAGTTAGACCGTAAACTGTCTAACAAACGCATCTTCCCGGCTATTGATATTACGGCATCAAGCACCCGTCGCGACGATCTATTGTTAGACCGCGATACCTTACAACGCATTTGGATATTGCGCAACCACCTGTCTGACATGAACTCTGTAGAATCAATGGAATTTATGCAGTCGCAAATACGTGGCACCCGCAGCAACGAAGAGTTTTTAGTATCGATGAACTCGTAACAACTTAAATAAACTAATTTGCAACGTCATTGTGAGAATCTCGCAATGACGTTTTTTATGGCTACCGTGTTATCTCGAACGATAGTGAGAGATCTTGTTCAATTTGCTAAGCTAGGTTATATGCATGGAGTAACAGGATTTCTCGTTAGCACTCGAAACGACACTTTTTTTTTGTACTACAAGGCTTAGCCTTACAAAGTCACAACCCGCTTTGCCAGTCTGATCTTGTAGAAGACTGACAACCTACTTTTGCAAGTTATTCGCATAAGCGCTATGCGAGCATCATAACATACACTAAGCGCTCATCTGCTATATTATTCGTATTAAAATGAGGTTAAGATTTACCTTACTTCATCTTTCCTTAATATTTATTGGCTATCTTGAGCCCCGAAATGAGGAAACGCGTTCAAAAGCATGTACCTAACGCTATTACCTGCGCCAACCTGTTTAGTGGTTGCGTAGGGATAGTTTTTGTTACTTTACAAGACAACCTGATATTTGCTGCCTACTGTATATTTTTAGCTGCCATCTTCGATTTCTTCGACGGATTGGCTTCGCGGGTACTACAATCGTTCTCTGTTATTGGTAAAGATTTAGACTCCCTGGCCGATTTGGTAAGCTTTGGCGTACTACCCTCTTTCATCATGTACCGCTTGTTTTTGCAAGCCCCGCAAATTAACGGCGTAAGCGAATACCTCAACTTCATATCCTTCATGATCCCGGTATTTTCGGCGCTCAGGCTGGCTAAGTTTAACAATGATGAACGCCAGACCGACAGCTTTATTGGCCTGCCCACGCCTGCCAATGCTATCCTCATCGGTTCGTTCCCATTAATTTTAAAAGAACACTATTCCTTTTTTACCGACTATATCCTCAACCCGTTCTTCCTGGCATTCTTTGTAATAACCATGTGTACGCTGCTGGTATTAGAAATGCCGCTGATGTCGTTAAAATTCAAGAATAAAGATGTACAACGTAATATTTATCGGTATATACTGCTCATGTTTTCGGCAATTTTAATATTGTTTTTTAAATTTGCAGCCGTACCGGCGATCATCGTTATGTACATAGCTTTATCTATCATACAACTCAAATTAATAAAATCATGAAGTTTCAGGCCGAAATAGACGTAATGCCTAAAAAAGAAATACTTGACCCACAAGGTAAAGCCGTAACCGGCAGTATGAAAAACCTGGGTTTGGCCGAAATTCAGAATGTACGCATAGGCAAACACATTTCCTTAGAAATTGAAGCCGAAACCGAAGAAGTAGCCAAAGCCAAAACTGAAGAAGCCTGCAAAAACCTGCTGGCTAATTTAATTATGGAAAGCTACACGTTCAAGGTAGTTCCTGCGTAAGTAATATTTCTGATTCTTACCATATTATTCTTCCTTCATGTCATTGCGAGGAGCTTTAGCGACGTGGCAATCGCATGGGTGCAAGCTTTAAGATATAAAAACCCCTCCCTGCCCTCCCCAGGAAGGGAACTGGAAAGGGCTGAAGTAGCAGCATTGTTCAGCAACCCTGCAGATATTCAAAAAAGCGAGGGTCCGCCAGCGCACCCGGCCGGGAGTGGGCCTTGCGGGCAAAGGCAGGAATTGCGCTGGATAGCCCTTTTGGTTACTTTGTGGCTATGACAAAGTAACAGCCACTGCGGCAATTGAGCAGACGAAGGTAGTTTAAAAGCACAAACAAAGCTTAAAAGCAGAAACCTATTCACTCGAACAGGATTTCTCACTGTCGTTCGAAATGACAACCGGTTTATCCAAACTTTTAGATATAGTTTGGTATCAACAAGCTTGAAGAAGTTATTACCCTAACTTCTCCGCTTTGATCGCCTGCAACCTCACCAAATTTTCTTCAATCATTCCTTTGGCGGTATTGAATTTTTGGCTGATCTGACTAATGTCGGGCACACCGCCTTTAGACATGTGCTCAATATCGGCCATCATTTGCTGTAGGGTATGCATGCCAAAAAAACCCATGTTGGGTTTCAACTTATGGGCGGCTGCTCCGGCTACCTGCCAGTTCTGGTCGGCAATGCCCTGTCCTATCTCTTCCAGAAGCTGCGGCGTTTGCTGCGAAAACATGTCTATCGATTCAATAATGAACTCATCGCTCCCATCAGCAATTTCGTACAAAAATGAAAGATCAGGTTCAGGGTTTGATAGCGCTTCAGCCATAAGGAGTTATTAAAAGTTATTCAAAAATATATTTTTTTACTTGCAAATCATCATGTAGCTCAAATTTGAGTAAGCTTATCGTTTTATTGAGCACCGGGTGTACAAAATCAGGCGCTATTTCGGCCAGAGGCGCTAAGGTAAATCGCCTGTTATGTAACTCGGGGTGCGGCACGGTCAAATCAACATCCTCAATAATATCGCTATCATAAAATAAAATATCAATATCCATGGTACGCGCGCCCCACTTTTCCTGGCGTTCGCGGCCGAGTTGTAACTCAATTTTCAACAACACCTGCAACAAATGGTGCGGCAATAAATGGGTTTGTATTAATAATACCTGGTTCAAATAATCGGGCACCGTAGTGTTTCCCCAGCTTTGCGTTTCGTACACTGCCGATTGTGTTACAACTTGCCCCGCATGCTCATTTATTTGCCGGGCGGCTTCCTGTAAATACAACAGTCTGTTTCCCAAATTACTGCCTAATAACAAATAAACGTTTACCATGTTGTAACAAATATTATATGGTTGGCTCTAAAGTTTATATGCAGCCAATGATTAAGTTTGCATATATAAATTATTTAAAATAGTTAATGAAACAATTTTTCAAGTTCGTACTGGCCAGCATAGTAGGTTTTATTGTAGTTGGTGTAATCATGATCTGCGTAGTGATTGGGCTAATTGCATCGGCTGCAAGCGATAAAGACGTTACTGTTGATGATAATTCTATCCTGAACATCTCCTTTAAAACTGCCATTCCCGAACGTACGCCTAACAATCCCCTGTCTTCACTCCCGTTTTTAGGCCTGGGTGATGATAAAAGCGTTGGCCTGAACGATATTTTAGCCAGCATTAAAAAAGCAAAAACCGACGATCATATTAAAGGTATTTTCCTGACCGACAGCTACATGATGGGCGGCCAGGCCACTACCGAAGAAATACGTAACGCGCTTATCGACTTCAAAAAATCTAAAAAATTCATCATTGCTTACTCCGAAATTTACACCCAAGGCTTTTATTACCTCGCCTCAGTAGCCGATAAGGTTTATATCAACCCTAAAGGCATTTTCGAGTTTAGGGGTATGAGTTCGCAGGTGACCTTTTTTAAAGGTGCATTAGATAAACTAGGCATCGAAGCACAGATTATTAAAGTAGGTACTTACAAAAGCGCTGTGGAACCTTTCTTTTTAGAAAAAATGAGCGATGCCAACCGCTTGCAGGTTACCGCTTACTTAGGCTCGTTATACAACCAGTTTTTAACTTGTGTAAGCACAAGTCGCCACTTAAGTAAAGACAGCCTTTACAGCATGGCCAACAATTTAACCATACACTACCCTGCCGATGCTTTACAGTATAAACTGGTAGATGGTTTAAAGTATAAAGACGAAGTACTTAGCGAACTTAAAAAACTCACCAATACCGATTTTAAAAAAGATTTAAGCAGCATAACCTTAGCCGAGTATGCTAAAGACAACGACGGCAAAACGACCGATGATGGCAACAAATCGTCGGGCGATCAAATAGCCATGATCTATGCTTCGGGCGAGATTACAGGCGGCGATGGCGATGATAACACCATTGGCTCGGATAAAATATCGGCCGCTTTACGCAAGGTAAGGTTAGATGATAATGTGAAGGCGGTGGTTTTGCGTGTAAACTCACCCGGCGGCAGCTCATTAGCCAGCGACGTGATATGGCGCGAAGTAAGCCTCACCAAACAAGTAAAACCGGTTATCGTATCCATGGGCGATTATGCAGCATCTGGCGGCTATTACATTGCCTGCGCTGCCGATTCTATTATAGCCGAACCTAATACCATTACCGGCTCTATAGGCATATTTGCTATATTACCCAACATGCAAAAGTTCCTAAACGGTAAATTAGGTATTACCTTTGATGGTGTTAAAACCGGTAAATACGCCGATTTAGGCGATGCCACCCGCCCCCTGACTCCCGAAGAACGTGCAATATTGCAAGACGAAGTTAACCGCGGTTATGGCGATTTTACCAACGCCGTTGCCAAGGGCCGTAATAAAACGCAAGCATATATTAACAGCATTGGCCAGGGCCGCGTTTGGACCGGCGAACAGGCCATAAAGATAGGATTGGTTGACCGCCTGGGCAGCATCAACGATGCCATTGCCAGCGCCGCCAAAAAAGCCAAGATAACCGATTACAAAGTAGTAGGCTACCCTGAGCAAAAGAGCCTGTTTAAAAGTTTTGGCAGCGACATTCAAAGCCGGGTAAGCACCCACTTTGCCAAAGCCGAACTGGGCGAAAGCTATCAATACTACGAACAGCTGAAAGGCATTAAACAAATGATGCGTACCCCGCAGGCCCGCCTACCCTTTTTAACCGAAGTAAAGTAAAATCGAATTTCCATAATTTGAGCCACCCAAAAGGTGGCTTTTTTTGTGCAATAAATGTTCGCTTGTGGTAAAGAAACAGCGGTACTTTGCCCGATCTAATTTTTTGAGGTTTTTTGAGGTTTTCTCTAACTTTTCGGTGGATATATCTAATTTCTTGAAGTTGCCAACACCTTGATACCTATGCAATCATCTTATTATTACCTGATGAACAAAATGCCGGCAAACGCTGTTCATTACAATGGCTTTTGTATTTTTACGGCCGCTACTAACCTATTATGGAAAATAAACCTATTGCCGGCCGTTTAAAATTGTTAGCTCAATTAATGGAGCTGCATGAGCAAAACTCTTTCAAAATACGCTCGGTTACTAATGCCGCATTTAAGGTAGATAAGCTGCCATTTAAGCTGGCCGATAAAAGTACAGAAGAGGTTACGCAGATTGAAGGTATAGGTAAGAGCATTGCCGCCTACATTAAAGAACTGCTCGAAACAGGCTCCATCAAAGACCTGGAAGACCTGCTGCAAGCAACTCCGGATGGCGTGATAGAGATGCTGCACATCAAAGGTATAGGCCCTAAAAAGGTAGCCATCATTTGGCGTGATCTGGGTATTGAGAATACGGGCGAGCTTTATTACGCCTGTAATGAGAACCGACTGATAGAAGCTAAAGGCTTCGGTATCAAGACACAAGAAGAAATAAAACGTGTACTGGAATTCCGTATGGCCAGCAATGGCAAGTTTCTGTATGCCCAAGCTAAACACGAGGCTGATGAATTGATGTTGCTGCTTAAAGGCATGTTCCCCGGGGCGTTAATTGAGTTTGCCGGCGATTACCGCCGTTGCTGCGAGGTTATTTCCGAATTGAGCATTGTGATAGGAAGCCGCGACCCGGAGTTGGTATTAAATGACCTGGAAACTTCGACCTTATTAAATAAGATCACGGTTAAAGACTGCCATGTAAACGGCGAAACAGCCAATGGATTACTGGTAGACCTCATCGTTGCCGAAAAACGCTTCTTCTACCGGGATCTGTTTATTTACACCGGTAGTGAAGAGCATGTGGCTGCTGTAAATGAACGTATTAACGATATTGTCGATCAGCCCGAAAGCGAGGAGTTCATCTACAGGAAAGCAAGCCTGCCCTGGATGCCTCCCGAATTACGCGAGGGTAACACCTTCATTAACAAAGCCGAAGCTAATAACCTGCCCGACCTCATCGACTTTTATGATCTTAAAGGAGCACTGCACAACCACAGTACCTGGAGCGATGGTATTAATACCCTCGAGGAAATGGCACTATACTGCCGCGATGAAATGAAACTCACCTACCTGGGCATTTGCGATCATAGTAAAAGTGCCGTTTACGCCAAAGGATTGAGCATTGAGCGGGTATTACAACAGCATGAAGAAATTGACCATCTGAATAAGAAGATTACTGATTTTCATATATTTAAAGGCATTGAGTCGGATATTTTAGGTGATGGTTCGCTCGATTACCCAAACGAGATATTGGAACGCTTTGATTTCATTGTAGCCTCGGTACATTCCAACATTAAAATGGATAAGGACAAGGCTACCGCACGTATTATTAAAGCGGTTGAAAACCCTTATACTACCATATTGGGCCACCCTACGGGCCGCTTACTGTTGAGCCGTAAAGGTTATGAAATTGACTATGAAAAAGTTATAGATGCCTGCGCGGCTAATAATGTGGCTATTGAGATCAATGCTAATCCATTCAGGTTAGATTTGGATTGGCGCTGGTGCCAGTATGCAATCGAAAAAGGCGTCATGCTTTCCATCAACCCCGATGCCCACCGAAAAGAAGGTTTTCATGACATGGCTTACGGAATTTTGGCAGCGCGCAAAGGTGGCGTAACCAAAGAAAACTGCTTAAACGCTCTTGATTTACCGCATTTACAAGAAATCTTCTTGCGTAAAAAAGCAAATCAGTCGGTTAAACGTTAATAGCATCTGTTCAACTTAAAACTTAACGCAATAAATGCTGATAGATAAATTACGCTCGGTTATACAAACTGGCAAACAGCCTAATATATTGGTTATTGGCGATCTCATGATCGACCATTATGTATGGGGCGATGCCACCCGTCTTTCGCCCGAGGCTCCAGTACCTGTGGTGAACGTAAAAAGCGAATCTACTACCCTGGGAGGTGCAGCCAATGTAGCCCAAAACCTCATTTCTATGGGTGCTAAGGTGGTTTTAGGTGGCTTGGTGGGCGATGATGTTTCAGGCGGACAACTTACCACTATTTTAGAGCAGGAAGGTATTGATACCTGCTGTATCATTAAAGACAGCAGCCGTCCTACCACGGTAAAAACGCGTGTGCTGGCAGGAAGCCATCAACTGGTGCGGGTAGACCGCGAAGTGACCGACGCTATAGCCGTAGACCTTGAAGATGAGCTACTTAAAAAACTGAAAGACTGTATAGCACAGACCGACATTGTGCTATTTTCAGATTATAACAAAGGTTTGTTCTCTCCTTCCTTAACTCAACGATTAATAGCGGCTATAAATGAGCAAGGCAAAAAGATCATTGTTGACCCTAAAGGCTTGAATTACAGCAAGTATAAAGACGTTTATATCATCAAGCCTAACCGTAAAGAGTTAACGGAAGCAGCCAAGGCAGAAAAGATAAAGACCATTGATGACTTGCAACAAGCTTCAAAAACCATTTTTGAACAAACTGGGGTTGAATACCTGGTGGTAACGTTATCTGAAGAAGGCATGGCCATTGTAAGCGAGCTCACTTACAAGCTGTTACCTGTTAAGGCCACCGAAGTGTTTGACGTAACTGGTGCTGGCGATACAGTGCTCGCAGCTATGGCTTACTTTATAGCCTCAGGCATGAGTGTGGAAGAAGCCTGCGAGCTGGCCAACCACGCTGCCGCTATTGTAATACGCCGTGTAGGAAGCGCAACCACTACCCTGGCCGAGATCTTACAAGACGTGGAACGCAGTTGATTTTACCTTAAATAATTTCCCTATTTCTTCATAAAACTTCAAAAAAGTACGTTTTATTAGAACGGTCAACACGGACAGGGCGGATGACCTTGGGTCAACATAACTCATGCCTACCACCCGATAATTTTTATAACTTTACTACCATGCAACCCGACCTGGAAAAACTACTGCTTTCAAAAATTGCCGATCTGCCTACCTTGCAGGAACGTATGGCTCGGTGGAAACAGGAGGGCAAAAAAGTGGTGTTCACCAACGGCGTGTTCGACCTTTTGCACATAGGCCATATCACCTATATGGCCAAAGCTGCCGAAATGGGCGATAAGCTCATCATTGGCCTCAATGCCGACGCCTCGGTTAAACGCCTCAAAGGTACCGACCGGCCGGTTAACGGTCAGGATAGCCGGGCAGCGCTGCTGGCAGCTTTGTTCTTTGTAGATGCGGTGGTACTTTTTGAAGAAGACACACCTTTAAACCTGGTCACTTCCTTGATGCCCGATATATTAGTGAAGGGTGCCGATTACCAGATAGAAAACATTGTAGGCGGCAAAGAGGTGATAGCCAACGGAGGCGAGGTAAAAACCATTAACTTTGTAGAGGGGTATTCATCCACCTCAATTATACAAAAGATCAGGAATCAACTATCCTGAGGTAGGGTTAACGCAAGGCAATGAAAATACTGGTGATCCGCTTTAGCTCCATGGGCGATATTATTTATACCACGCCCGTGGTACGTTGCCTCAAGCAGCAGTTACCCAATGCCGAAGTACACTTTTTAACCAAGCCAGCTTTCCGGTATATTTATGATAATAACCCGTACCTGGATAAACTGCTGCTGCTGAAACCCAGCCTGGGCGAAACCATTATAGATATTAAGGCCGAACAATATGATTACCTTGTTGACCTGCACACCAACCTGCGCACCAGCATCATCAAACTACGCACCGGCATTAAGGCGTTTACGTACGATAAGCAGCGGTTGCGCAAATGGCTGAGCCTGAAATTTAACCTGAAGCTGGTACCACCCTTACATTTGGTAGACCGTTACCTGAAAGCGGTAAAACCTTTAGGCGTGGTAAATGATGGCCAACCCATTAACTACTATATAAAAAATCAATATAGCCTTACTCACCTGCTCCCTGCCACACATCACGAGGGTTATATTGCCTTTGTAATAGGCGCTACGCATTTTACCAAGCGAATGCCCAACGCCAAAATCATTAGCCTCTGCAGGCAAATTAAGCTACCCATTGTGCTTTTGGGCGGAAACGATGTTAAAGCCAATGGAGATGAAATTGCAGCTGCTTTGGGAAACAAGGTTTATAATGCTTGCAGCATCACCACGCTCGATGAATCGGTTTTTCTGACCTCTAAAGCCGAACGTCTTATCGGTTTTGATACGGGGCTTACCCACATTGCCGAAGCTTTTAACATTCCCATTGCCTCGGTTTGGGGTAGTACCGTGCCCGAATTGTTAGGCGTGCAGCCTTATCAAATTGATAAGGCCCTGGTGGCCGGTATAGAACTGCCTTGCCGCCCTTGTTCAAAATTTGGCCAGGAGAAATGCCCGCTCGGCCATTTTAAATGCATGAACGAAATGCCCGAGCAGCCCTTGGCTAATTTCCTAAATTCAGGCTTGTAGCTCCGGGCTTGTTTAACGGCATACGCTGGCTTCAAATCGCCCTTTGAGTTCGGTATTGTCTTCTGAACGCTTAATGTCAACCTGTCCAATAACCTTATCCGCAGTTACCGAGGTAATGGTGATAATGGTAGTTTCCGAAGAGAAAAGAGCACCCTCAGTTCCTGTAGGATCGCGTGGATCATTGGTAAGTATATATACATCGTTTTGCGAGTAAGTGCCAGGTTTCTTAGGCGCGGTAAGCCTCATCGAAAACTCTTTAAGCGTGCTGCTGCAATTACGGGATGCATTTGATGAGATGTACAAACAAACCAAGTCTTCGGGTTTATAATTACCCATGCTAAAACTGGTATACCGCTCAATAGCTACTTTGGCTTCAAACGGAGCACCGTAAAATTTACCCTGTATCACATTAGGTGTTTGCGGCTCAGGATCAGGATCATGGTTCTTCTTTTTACACGATAAAAAGGTAATCGGGATAATTAACAGGTATAGTAAGTTCTTCATAGTATACGTTAAATACAATTGATTCAGTTAAATGTTGTACACCCCATGCTGCTTTATTAACTATTGTTAAGTATACATCATAGACGTAAGCACTTTGTTAAGGTAAAACTTCTCAATGCATGGTTTAATTACATCGCAAAAAAGTGATTCTCCTACACTTAAATGCCGATTTAAGAGAAAGATGAATATTTTTTAACGATAAAATAACTAATAAGATAGTTTTAAATTTTATATTTGCGCTAAACTTTATTACATATATGAAAAAATTATTCCTTGCCATGATCATGGCAGGTTCGGCATTAGGCGCGTCTGCACAATATGCCCAGCCAACAACAACTTTCGGTATTAGGGGCGGCTTAAATCTGGCCAGCGTACAAGTCAGCGCCGATGGAAGTTCTACCACTGCTAATACCGGTAAAATCACAAACTTTTCGGCCGGCTTTTTTGCCGATATTAGCATGAGCGATGGTTTCTCTATACAACCGGGCTTATTTTACAGCGGCAAAGGCTTTAAATTAGATGGTTTAGACAGCAGAGTTGACTTTGGTAACGGTAACGTTATCTCGTCTACCGGTGAAGCAAAAACCCACATTTCATACGTGCAGGTACCTGTCAACTTTGTATTTAATGTACCCACCAGTGCCGGTAAATTTTACGTAGGCGCTGGTCCGTTTGCCTCGGTTGCCATAAGGGCCCGCGTTAAAGGTTATGGAGAGGATACTTATACCATAAATGGCCAAACACGTACCGAAAGAGAAGATATTAACCAAAAAATAGAAATAGGTTCTGATGACGGCATTAAGCGCTTTGATTATGGTGCTACCGGTTTAGCTGGTTTCCGCTTTAGTAACGGTGTATCGGTTAACGCTACCTACGATTTAGGCTTAGCCAACATCTCTGGCGGTAATAGCGATGAAGGAAAGTTGAAAACCCGCACCATTGGATTTTCGTTAGGTTTTAATTTCTAACCATTAAGATAATATTCAGAGTAAAAGAGGAGCTTGTCTCCTCTTTTTTATTTTGATAGTATTTGGTTAGTGGCCTGTTGCATTTGTTTATCTATGTACGTAAAGCTTAAACAACCCATTGTTATGCTTAACAAAATAACCTTATCTGCATTCTTGCTTATTGTCGGCTCTACTGCGTCGGCACAAACTACACCTACATTTGGCGTTAAAGCCGGTTTAAACTTCGCATCTACTACCAATACAACATCGGCCATTACCAGTTTTTCGGCCGGGGCATTTGCAAATATGGACATGGGCAAATCAGTTTGGTTTCAGCCGGGCATATATTACTCGGGTAAGGGTTATGAATTGCATCAGGCTGATATGTATAACGCAGGAATAGGATTCGGACTGGTTGCATCAGATATAAGTGCAGCCAGAGTTAAAAACGAAGAGAAAACCACCATCAATTATCTTCAAATACCACTCAACTTTGTTTATCACAAATCAGTTAAACTGGGAAGCTTTTTCATTGGTGCAGGTCCTTTTGCATCAATAGCGCTTAGCGGCCGGTATAAAGGTTACGCCGAATATTCAATGCTTCCGAACCAGAATGATATAATATATCGTTACGATTTTGATAGAAAAATTAAAATAGGCGAGGAACCCGAGCAAATGGAAGACTATACCCAATTCTCAGACATTAAACGAATGGATTTTGGAGCTACCGCTTTAGCTGGCTTTGCCTTTAACAATGGTTTACTTTTCAATGTGAACTACGATTTAGGCCTAACCAACATACGTTCGGGCAATTACGGCACTGTAAAAACCCGCATCATAGGGTTTTCTTTAGGTTTCAACTTCTAACCATTAAGATAATATTTGGAATAAAAGACGAGTTTGTCTCTTCTTTTATTTAGAATTAACAAAACCAATCAAACATGATCAACAAACTAACCTTATCAGTGGTTCTGCTGTTAAGCGTACTTTCGGTATCGGCACAAGGCATCAAATTTGGTATAAAGGGCGGGCTAAACGCTGCAAACTTTGCACGCTCGGGTAATGCAGATTTTGATATTAAAGGCAGCAATACGCTGGTCGGCGTTCAGGGCGGCTTATTTGCCAACCTTGACTTAGGTCGTATCTCTATACAATCTGCCATCATGTATACAGGCAAAGGCGGCGGAACCTATATGGATTACGTGGATGACGATATCAGGGATATTATTTATGGCAAAGCCAGCATTTATTACCTGCAAGTACCCGTAAACCTTGTTTACCATGTGCCATTAACCAAAGGCAAGTTATTTGTGGGCGCCGGCCCTTTTATATCAAGAGCTATTAACGGAAGGTTTAATGCCTATGACAAACCTAAAAACGCTAACGTTGCTGCTTATTATCGTGACCGTTATGCCTCCGGTATTGAATTCGACAGCAATAAGATCAATGGATTCAAGCCTTTTGATTATGGTATTAACGGGCTCATTGGCGTGCAGCTAAACAAAGTGTTGCTTAACCTGAATTATGATTTGGGACTGGCCGACATTAATCCCGAAAGACGCAGCATGTATAAAACGCGTACACGCAGTTCGGGCCTTACAATTGGTTATATATTCTAAAAAAATATGGATATTGCGGATGATAAACCGTTGTATACCTATTTTTTTAGCTCATGAAAAAGTTACTGCTCATCAGGCATGCCGAGGCCGAAAGCTTTGCCGAACAAGGAGATTTTTACCGTCCGCTATCGGCTAAAGGTATAGCCGATGCCACCCGTTTGGCTCAAAAGCTTGAAGCCGATGGATTGATACCCGATGAGATCATGAGTAGCCGGGCTTTGCGCACCACCACCACGGCCAATATTATTGCAAGCCAGCTAAGGCTGCCTTCTGCCAAACTAAGCCAGGCTATTTATGAAGCCAGCGAACGCACCCTACTCAATACCATTAATCATTTTAACGATAGTATAGCCTTTGCCGCCCTGGTGGGCCACAACCCAGGCATTGCCTACCTGTTGCTTAACCTCACAGGCAAAGTGCGCGATGTACTGCCCTGTACCGCTATTGCCGTGGTGTTTGAAGACGCCCACAGCTGGCAGGAAGTAAGCCATGAAACAGGCGTGATTACTTATTATACCGCACCCTGAGGAGTTAGCTGTTTAAACAAAGAATATCATGTCAGTCTGAGTTCGTCGAAGACTTAGCAAGGCGTACAGGTCTTCGACGAGCTCAGACTAACATGGGAGAAGTCACTTGCTATGGGATCTTGTCAAAGATTAAGCAAGGCGTACAGGTCTTCGACAGGCTGACTGACAAGTTCAGTAATTTTCTTGTAAGAGCTAATTGGCTATCGCGATATATCAACATACGTTTTCTACATCATAGAGTTTCACGTTAGATGGGTAGCACCAACGGCGCAAACATCGAGATGCATTATGTTAGCTATAAACAGGTAGCTCCTGAAGGAGCATTTTACCACCTTATCTACGCTACTACATATAAAACTCAAAAGAAACGATTAATATCCAATACCACTCATTCTGTTAATTCAGAAAATTCCGGTTCAAGACAATTTTGCGTTAGGGATAGCAACGGAAAGCCCGGAGTGCAGCGTAGCGAACGAGGACTTGCAGTGTATAGCCCGGGCCGGAGGCAACGCCCGGGAGAGAGTCAAAAGTATAGAATCCAGATTACAGAATAATACACTAATCAGCTTCAAAGCTTTAGCTGATCACGTACGTTTTACCGGGCCGGGCGTTGATATAGCCTTGCATTTCCATGTTCAGCAGGTTCATGGCCAGCTGACTTACGGGCATGTTGAGGCGTATGCTCAGATCATCTATAGCCACCGGAGCATTTTGCTGGTGCAGGGTTTCCCATATGGTTCTTTCATCGGCGGTTAGGTCGATAGGCAGGGTGATCTGGCTTTGTTTGGATTTAGATTTGGAAGTACCCGGGCTATCCCAGCCTAACAGGAAAGCCAGATCGGCAGCACAGGAGAGCAAACCGGCTTTGTTGTTACGGATGAGGAAATTGCAGCCTTCCGAATATTCGTCGGTAATACGACCCGGAAAAGCAAATACATCGCGGTTGTAAGAGTTGGCAATTTCGGCTGTAATAAGTGCTCCGCCTTTCAACCCAGCTTCTATAACTACGGTTACATCGGCCATGCCGGCTACGATGCGGTTACGCTGTGGGAAGTTTTCGCGGTCGGGTTTGGTACCCGAGGGGTACTCGGTGAGCAAGCCGCCATTCAAAAGCATCTTATCGGCCACGGCGCGGTTTTGGTTGGGGTACAGCCTGTCGAGGCCATGACCCAGTACGCCTACCGTGGGGATATTTAGGCGAAGGCTTTCTTTGTGGGCAGCTACGTCAATGCCCAATGCCAGTCCGCTTACTACCAATACTTCATATTGCTGCAAGTCTTCGAGCAGTTGTTTACATAGAGCGCGGCCATAGTCGGTAGCGTTGCGGGTGCCTACTATGCTTACAACACGTTGCTGGTTAAGGTTAGCATTACCTTTACTATATAAGAGGATGGGCGCATCGTTACAATTGCGGAGCTTTTTAGGGTAGCGTTCATCAGTAAAAAAGATCACATCAATGTTGTTCTTTTCTACATATTCCAGCTCGCGTTCGGCCAGGTGGAGGGCTTCGTTCAGGTTTAACTGATCTACAATTTTGGCGCCTATACCCGGCACCATTTTGAGCCGCCCTGGCGGTACTTTAAAAACATCTTCGGCATTGCCAAAGTAAGCCAGCAGCGAGCGCGATAAGGTGGCGCCTATGCCCTTTAAAAAGGTAAGCGCCAGTTGGTGTTTAAGTGACATATAGATTGGCTTTAAAAATAGAAAATTTTGGCCTGTTAAAGCGAATGCATTGTGAAAGAACATTGAGTTGGTTAAGTAACGACACCACTTGCATCACGAACAGATTTGCAAATCTAAAATGGCCTTTTAAACGCCTATAAGCCGGTTTGAGTAAATCGACTCCGAGCACTTAAAAATATAATACCTGATTATCAACATCTTACAAAATAAAACTACCTAAGTAGTTTGCAAACTATAAATATAGTAGCATATTTGACTATTGGAACTATAAAAACAGTTGGCAAACTATCCGAATAGTTTAAGTAAACTACAAAGGCAGTTGGCATTTTGCCCGGAAAAAATGATGAAAGAATTAACTAAAGCAGAGGAACAGGTAATGCAAATTTTATGGCAGTTGAAAGAGGCCATTGTTAAGCAAATTTTAGACAAGATGCCTGACGACCCCAAGCCGGCTTACAACACCGTAAGCACCGTAGTGCGGGTGCTGGAAAGCAAAGGTTTTGTTGACCATAAGGCGTACGGAAATTCGCACGTGTACTTCCCTATCGTGAGCGAGGAGGACTACAAGAAATTTGCTTTCGATAAGGTGATCAAAAGTTATTTCAACAATTCTTACAAGAGCCTGGTATCGTACCTGGTAAAAGAGCAGAAGCTAAATCTGAGCGAACTGGCAGAATTAATTTTACTGGCCGAACGGAGCCGCAATAAAGACAAATGATGATGAACTGGCTGCACTATCTTTTAGAGGCTAACCTGTACCTTGCTGTGGCTTACGGCTGCTATTGGCTGCTGTTTCGCAAACAAACTTTTTACACCGCTAACCGCATTTATTTGCTCGCAAGCACGGTGCTTTGTTTCGTAATTCCGCTGGTACAGGTAAGCACCTCGGCACCTGTGCAGTCGGTAACTCAAACGGTGCAAACTACGGCTACTGTAGTGGGTGTATCACAAACGGCCGTGGCACCCGTGGTCAGCACCTTGTTTTTAACGCCAAATAAAGCCCTTCAGGCAATTTATTGGCTCGCCGTGGCATCAATGTACGTTTGGCTCGTTACAAAGCTCTACAGCCTCTTAAAATTAGTTTTTACTAACAAGCGACTATCGCGGCACAACCTTACGCTGGTTTATGTGAATGATGAGCATACGCCGTTCTCATTTTTCGGCTACCTGTTCGTAGATCAATCGGGCGAATTGAATGAAGCCATGTTGCGCCACGAAATGGTGCACATACGGCAGAAACACAGCTGGGATATCATGTTCACCGAGGTAATCAAGATCATGAACTGGTTTAACCCGGTGGTATACCTGCTGCAAAATAGCCTCAAGGCTCTGCACGAGTTTGAGGCCGACCGCCTGGCAGCGGGCAACCAGCAAGCACCGGATGCTTATGTGGATTTTTTAATTGCCCGGGCTTATCACAGCAACGGATTGCCTTTTGCGCACCAGTTCTCTAACAAGCAACTTTTAAAATCAAGAATAATGAAGCTTTACCAAAAACGTTCGGGTAAGTTAGCCAGGCTAAGTTACCTGATGGCCTTGCCGCTGTGCGCAGGCCTGCTGTGCGCCTCTACCATGGCTTTCAGCAAAGATTACGGATGGATCAGAATCGGGCTTAAGCAGTTGCCTTCGGCTGTTCAGACAACAAAATCAATACCTGTTGATACCTCGAAGAAGAACAATTTGCTTATGGTTCAATATTTAAACAACCCCCAAAAAAACCGAATACTGGATTCGGTTGAAGTGTTAGAAAACGATGGCAAAAAACACGTTTATACACCACTTAACGTTACCGACGAAGACTTGGTGAGACTTAAAAGAGACTATAACGTTTGGATTCAAATTATGCATTTTCCAAGAAACCCACGCATACCTGCTCATCCAACCTTAATTGCAAAATCGTTGCCTCCGCCACCCCCACCACCGGTTGATCCGTCGAAACCAAAAAGTCTTGATATTCCACCGCCGCCACCGCCAAATGCTGTGCGTTTTCCGTTACCCAAAAAAGCAGTAAAGCCAGCTAAGTCTGTTTACAATGGCACGGAATTGCCTCCTCCACCTCCACCAAATACTGTGCGTTTTCCGCTACCCAAAAAAGCGATTAAGCCCGCCAAAGCCAGAACAATCAAGTTTCCGCCGCCGAAGGTTTATGATGAGAATGGTAAAGAAGTGACTGCAATAAACGGTATACCGCAAATGCACAAAACGACTACATCAAAGCAAGTTGATGAAGTCAAACCCGAGAAGTTGTCATTTATCGAAGCCGAGACTCTTCGGTTTAAGAATATTGCTACGCTTACTAAACCTGTTTTAAAACCTGGGTGTTAATTTAAATAAGCTTACAAAAGCTTCAGGTTAATTGAATATTTTATTTAAAAATCAGACAGTTATCCCTTCACATAAATCACCTGCTTAGTCTCGAAGAACTCCTCCTCAAAGTAATTCTTCAGGAAGTATTGCTGAACGGCCAAACCCGATTCGGCAATTTCCTGTTCAAGGTCTCCCCCCTTTAAATACAATATTCCGTTAGGCAATTGGTTGCCCGATCTCTTTTCGAACTTACCTTTCACCCAGGGGTAAAAATCTTTCAATTGCGTTACCGCACGCGATACCACGAAATTGAATTTTCCCGGCACCTGCTCGGCACGCATGTGTGATGCTTTTAAGTTTTGCAAGCTTATGGCCTGCGCCACTTCCTGTACTACTTTGATCTTTTTACCTATCGAATCTACGAGGTGAAAACTGGTTTCAGGGAACATAACTGCCAGCGGCACACCGGGAAAACCACCGCCCGTACCTACATCCAGCACCTCTTCGCCGGGTAAAAAGCCCATTACTTTGGCAATACCCAAAGAGTGCAGCACGTGGCGCTCGTACAAGGAGTCCATATCCTTGCGCGATATGACATTGATCTGCTGGTTCCAGTAAGGATAAAGTTCGGCCAGCTGTGCATACTGCTCCTGCTGTTTTGCTGTTATTTCGGGGAAATATTTGAGGATAAGTCCTGAGTCCATTTAGCGTTCTATGCGGTTAATAATGTTACCGAGCAGGTACTTGGCCCTAAACAATTGCGCCTTTACGGTACCCAGCGGCAGATCTAACTGCTGTGCAATCTCTTCGTAAGATAACTCGTCGAAGTACCTTAGCGTTAGCAAGTTGCGGTAACGCGGTGGCAAGCTTTCTACGAGCATTTTCAACTCTTCTGACTGCTGCTTCTTTATACTCGACTCCTCGGGGTTCAGCGTGTCGGCTTTAATTTGCATAGGCCGGTCATCATCCTCATCCATCATATTATCGATAGATACCGTGTTCAGCTTTTTCTTACGTAAAAAGTCTATACAGTTATTGGTAGCCACCCTGAACAGCCAGGTACTGAACGCATATTCGGGCTGGTATTTGTCCAGCTTTTCAAAGGCCTTGGCAAAGGTTTCTACCGTAATATCCATAGCATCTTCTTTATTGTTCACCATTTTAAGCGACATAAAGTAGATGGAATCTTTGTAGCGCTGCATCAGGTCGGCAAAGGCCTTCTGGCTGCCCTCCTTCGCTTTCAGCACCAGTTGAAAGTCGTTTTTAGCGTTCTCGGTAAAATTGGCATTTACTTCCATCGGGTAGTTTTTATAAATGTTCCTATTAGGCCAAATACAATTAAATAAACGTTGCACAGCAGATCATAGACTGGTAAGAACCAAACTAACCCTGTACCAGTCAGCTTTTTAGCCGACTGATGATAAACAATAACTTGAGTAATAAGCCGCACCACGTAAGCACCTGCAACAATGAATATATACGGCTCTTTTCGAAAAAAGATTGCCAATCCTAAACTTATATAAAATAAAAATCCGGTAATGGCTTCCAGGCTTAGCATACGGCGGTGCTCGTTCTTATACAACCCGCCTACCCCCATATGTCTTTTTTTCTGGCGGTAGTAAGCACTTAAAGATTCCTTGCTTTCAGAAAATGTAAAAGCATCGGGATGAATTTCGATAACCGTATTATCAGCTGTGGCGTTACGGTTCACAAAAAGATCATCATCGCCGGCCAAAACATGAAGGTGCGAGGCAAAGCCTTTACACTTGAAAAACAAACTCTTGGTATAACCTAAGTTGCGCCCAATACCCATATAGGCATTGCGCCCAATAGCAGCCGATAGGTAATTGATACCCGTACGCAGGGTTTCGAACCGGGTAAAAGCATTCAAAAAACCTGATGATTTAATGTACGGGGAATATCCAAGCACAATTTCGGTGCTGCCGGTAAAGTTGGCTGCCATGCGGGCAATCCATTGCGGCGATGCTGGTACGCAATCGGCATCGGTAAACAGCAGGTGTTCGTTAGCAGCGGCTTTAATACCCATGGTTAAGGCAAATTTTTTCCCCGTTTTAAAACGCGGATGCTCTGTAACAGTAACCAACTTGAGGTGCGGATAGTTTTTACTCAGTTCCTGTAAAACATGCGGCGTATCATCAACAGAGCAGTCATTTACTACAACTACTTCAAAATCAGGATACTCCTGGTTTAAAATGGAAGGTAAAAATTTCGGTAAGTTCCCGGCCTCGTTACGGGCACTGATGATGACTGATATAGGTAAACTAACCGTTTCCAGATCCTGATCGGGAAGACGGTAGGCGGCCAAACGACGCTGCTGAATGAGCAAGAAGCCCTTTTGCACCACAAAGCAAAAAACAAACAGGTAAAATATTGCGTCGGGTATATATTGTTCCAAACTGTAAACAAGTTATTTAATGAAGCAAAGCTAAGAAAAAAGCAGCCCCTCCCAACCCTCCCCGGGAGGGAGAGCTTTAAAAACTTAACATTTATTCAAAAAGTCTCCCCCTTCCGGGGAAGATTTAAAGAGGGCTTCTCTTTATTTTGCTAATTTTGCCACTTAGCATGAAATTTAATTTAACCGCTCAAGATAAATTTTCGAAAGCCCGCGCCGGAGAAATCACTACAGATCATGGTGTTATACAAACACCTATTTTTATGCCGGTGGGCACCGCCGGCACGGTAAAAGCCGTGCATCAACAAGAACTGAAAGACGACATTAAGGCGCAAATCATCTTAGGAAACACTTACCATTTATACCTGCGCCCGGGGCTGCAAACACTTGAACAAGCCGGCGGACTACATAAATTTAACGGCTGGAACGGCCCTATCCTGACCGATAGCGGCGGCTACCAGGTATACTCGTTAAGCAAGGCGCGTAAAATAAAGGAAGATGGTGTTACTTTTCGCTCACATATTGACGGGTCGAAACACTTGTTCACGCCGGAATCGGCCATGGATATACAGCGCGTTATTGGCGCCGATATTATTATGGCTTTTGATGAATGTACACCCTATCCCTGTGACTATGGGTACGCTCGCCGTTCCATAGAAATGACGCACCGCTGGCTAAAACGCTGCTGCGACCGGGTAGATAGCACCCAGCCTAAATACGGTTATAATCAAACCCTCTTCCCTATTGTACAGGGTTCGGTTTACAAAGACCTGCGCGAACGCTCGGCCGAAGTAATTGCCTCTTTTGAGCGCGATGGTAATGCCATAGGCGGCCTTTCGGTTGGCGAACCGGCCGAAGAAATGTACGCCATGACCGAGGTAGTATGCAATATACTGCCCGAAAGCAAACCCCGTTACCTGATGGGCGTAGGCACGCCGGTGAATATTTTGGAAAACATTGCCCTGGGTATTGACATGTTTGATTGCGTAATGCCAACGCGTAACGCACGCCACGGTTTGCTGTTTACTAAAGACGGCATTTTGAACATGCGGAACGAGAAATGGAAGAACGATTTTTCGGCCATTGATGCCGATAGCGATCTTTGGGTAGACCGCGACCACTCCAAAGCCTATTTACGCCACTTAATTACCTCGGGCGAGATGCTGGGCGCACAAATTGCTAGCCTCCATAACCTGCATTTTTACCTGTGGCTGGTAACTCAGGCACGGGAACATATAATAAGTGGCGATTTTTACAGTTGGAAGAATACCATGGTTAAACAATTAGCCCAAAGACTCTAATGTTCAAATTTCTGGATAGGTACATCAGAATAATTGACTGGTACATCATCAAAAAGTACCTGGGCACTTTTGTGTTCACCTTATCCCTTTTCCTGGTTATTATCGTAGTGTTCGATGTATCTGAACACCTGGACGATTTTTTGAAAAGCCATGCGCCGTTAAGTGCCATCGTGTTTCAATACTATGGCGGCTATTTACCCTATTATGCCAACATTTTATTACCGTTGATCAACTTTTTGGCGGTGATATTTTTTACGGCTAAAATGGCCAACCAAACCGAAATTGTGCCCATATTAAGTGGTAAGACCAGTTTTAACCGTTTTTTGCGGCCTTACTTCATTGCCTCAACAGTTATTTTTGTGTTTTTCTTTTTCGGGAACGTATTTGTTATCCCCTTTACCAACAAGCTAAGCGTTGACTTTAATAACACATACACCGGCGGATCGGATCCTACGCAAAAAGAACTGCACATGCAGCTGGATCATCATACTTATGTTTACCTGCAATCTTACGACAATGTAGTGCATACCGGCTATAACTTTGTGTTAGAAAAATTTAATGGTGATACGCTGAAGCAAAAGATGGTAGCCCAGCGGGTGGTTTATGATTCGTTAAAGCACAACTGGAACATACAGGAATATTCGGTAAGATATGTGAATGGCTTAAAGGAGAAGTTTGTAGATGGCACAGGCAAAACCAAAGACACTATTTTGGATATGCGACCCTCCGATTTTGAGACCAATAACGACATCAATAACAACATATACAGGGCTATTTCCACTTCAGACCTGAGCAAGAATATTGAGAAGGAAAAGATACGCGGCACCGGCCGGCTGGTAGAATTACAGTTGGAAAAGTACCGGCGCTTTGTATACCCTTTTTCGGCCTTTGTGTTAACGCTTATTGGCGTATCCATATCATCCCGTAAGGTTAGGGGTGGCATTGGCTTACCGCTGGGTGTAGGCATATTGCTGTGCTTTTTATACATCGTGGTAGATAGGTTTGCCAATGTATTCTCGCTCAAGGCAGGCCTTCCTCCTATTATAGCAGTTTTTATACCTAATGTGCTGTTTGGCCTTACCGGCTTTTACCTGCTCTACAAAGCACCCAAATAAGGTTGTAAGCACAAGTAAATCTTGTTCTTGCAAAATTTTCAAATATCATTGTTAAAGCATTGTGAGCAAAACGCCCGCTACCCAATTAAATAAGAATCTTATCATTCTGCACTTCACCGTTTTTATATGGGGGTTTACAGGCATATTAGGTAAGCTCATTACCATTACAGCGGTTAACCTGGTTTGGTACCGGGTACTTATCGCCTCTTTCACCTTGTTTGTATATTTTAAGTTTAATAAGCAGCAAATTAGCGTTAGCCGTAGCACCTTTATTAAACTGGTTTTAACAGGGGCAATGGTAGGCGGCCATTGGATCTTGTTCTTTCAGGCCATTAAGGTATCTACGGTATCGGTAACACTGGTATGCCTGTCATCGGTAACACTATTTACAGCCGTTTTTGAGCCCTTGATCAATAAAAAGCCTATCTCCAAGCTCGAGATCGTATCGGGTATGTTTATTGTTGCCGGCATTGTACTGATCTTTAAGTTTGAAACGCAGTATACGCTGGGCATTGTTCTGGGCTTAATAAGCGCTGCTGCGGCCAGTTTGTTCTCTATCATTAATTCGAGGCAGGTAAAAACCATTAGTCCGCCTGTAATTGCCTTTTATGAACTACTGGGTGCGTTCTTTTGGATAACTATATACATGCTGCTGACCAACGGCTTCACTAACTTTACGCTCCCTGCAAGCAATGACATTGCTTACTTAATCATCTTGGGCACTATATGCACTTCTCTGGCTTACGTAGCTGGGGTGTCTGTTATGCGCGAATTATCGGCTTTTAAAGTGGCACTTATCACCAACTTAGAACCTGTGTATGGTATTATTATGGCCTTCATGTTCTTTGGCGACATGCATACCATGAGCATAGGTTTTTGGGTAGGTGCTGTCATTATTTTATCTACTATCTTCTTCTACCCCGTAGCCCAAAAACAAATTGTACGTTTCAAAAACCGGTAAGCTTTTTAAGAAATCCCTTCATCCACTTTTTACACTAAGTAATTAATATCACCCTTTATTGATTACAGGCATGTGTTTAAATAATTGGTCGCGCCAACGCCAACAAGTGCAGTGACCGATTAGTTAGTTTCAAACTACGATCACTTCCGGCTTTTCATTACTATATAGACTCGCTTGAACAAAGCGCCTAAGACACCGGCGGGACAGGCAACCATCTTCTGACTTTTTAATGCTGACGCTTTTGTAAGCCTAACCATCATTCATAAATTTCTTCCTGGCTTTGCGCGTTAATATCGACCCAAACTCATATTGGTTTAAATAAATTAACGCTCCAATCAATATCTACCACAACGCATTTTAAGGCCCTCTAAGCAACTTCACATTTCTGCGCAGCTATACACCATTTTATTTTCGAAAGTTCCGCACAAAGAAAATCCAATTTTAGCTTAGTGTACTGATTCTTTTCTACTCTACTTGCCCATATTGTCAAACTGACTTGTATATACTTACAATTTATCTAAAATAAATATATTACTCAAATAATACATATAACTCATTTTCAATTAAATATAAATTTTACATAAAGTTAAATAACACAAAATTAAACCATTACAGAGCTATATATACTAATTATTTTAGTATTCTATTTATTTAACCTAAAATTGTATATTATAGTCACTAATTATGAGTACTTTATATACTTAAACATTAGAATTTATTTGAGATAACAATTTCAGCTTTACTTAAAACTTAAGTGTATTGAAGTAATACTTCATCTAATGTAAAATTTAGGTGTATGTACTTGCCATTTTCTAAATTTGTATACGAATGCAATTAGTTACTGAAAAATTGCCGGTAAATACTAAGGTCAAAATGACTTGCTCCTACCTAAATTGGGTAAGATGAATACCTGACTAAGCCAATCTATCCGTTTAGATTAGCAAGGTTTTGATGATAATTTTTTGCATATTGAGCTGCATTATTCAACCAAAGTAGCCATGAGTTTTAAAACGACGCTTGCCATTATAATTACCCTTGGGCTTACTATTCTCATCATGCAGAATACTGATGAAGCAGTTTTTACTATTTTATTTACATCGATAAAATTGCCCAAATTGGTTATGCTGACTGCCGTTTCGGTTAGTGCATTTATTTTGGGCATACTGGTGAGCCGACCTAAACGACATAGGAAGGACGACCCTTATAACGTTTACGATGATGATGAAGAGGAGCAGGACGAGCGCCCTAAAGGCAGGCGCGATACACTAAGCGACGAAGACCGTGATTACATCAGTTGAAAATTCAGGATGAATTAAGATTTTCAACATAGAAACCGGCAAAGATTTGAGCGTTGGATGGATAGTTCTAGATCCCACTCAAAAAAAATACAAATGCCAAAATAACGTCAAAAAAATGGGGCAATAATACAATTCATGTACTACTGCCCCATCTTCTATTTAGGTGATTGTTTAAGCGTTCACCGAAACTATCTCACGAATTTTGTTGAGCGTGAAATCGATCTCGTCGCGGGTATTGTATTTGGAGAAAGAAAAACGTACGGCCGGCCTGTCGGGGTTGGCGCCAATTCCGTTTAACACGTGCGAGCCAATGTTGGTACCCGAGCTGCAAGCGCTGCCGCCCGATGCCGAAATGCCGGCAATGTCTAAACTGAACAAGAGCATGTCGGCCATTTCCATTTCAGGGAATGATACGTTGAGCACGGTGTACAAACTTTTTTCAGGCGCAGTCTCGCCGTTGAAATGAATCCCCGGAATTTGCTGTAATTGATCGATCATGTAGCTTTTTAAGCCTTGAATATGTTGCTGATGAGCGGCCATATCTTTATAAGCCATTTCCAGGGCTTTAGCGAGCCCCACAATGCCATAGATATTCTCAGTTCCCCCACGCATATTTCGCTCCTGAGAACCGCCGTAAATCATCGGGTTTATCTTCACTTTGTGGTTAATGTACAAAAATCCGGTACCTTTTGGCCCATGAAGCTTGTGTGCAGCACATACCATAAAATGTACTTTCAACTTACCCAGGTCGTGCGGATAGTGTCCAACCGTTTGTACGGTATCGCAATGGAACAGGGCATTGTATTGCTCACACAGCTCACCAACACGCTCAACATTGGTAAGCGTACCCAGCTCGTTATTGGCGTGCATGAGTGACACAAAGGTACGTTCGTTCTCCTGCAGCAGTTGCTCCAGGTGGGCGTAATCTACATTGCCTTTATCGTCAATATTAACAAAGCTTAATTTTATATTGCCGGCTTTTTCCAAAGCTTCGAGCGTATGAACCACAGCGTGGTGCTCAATACGACTGGTGATTGCATGCTTTAAACCATGATCAATAATACCGCAACGGATAGCTGTATTATCGGCCTCGGTACCACCTGAGGTAAAAAAGATCTCGGCCGGCGATGTATGCAATAAACCTGCAATGGTCTTGCGCGCCTTTTCTATTAAAGACCTGGCCTCGCGGCCATGCGCATGTATGGACGATGGATTACCAAACTGGCTTTCCATTACCTGAACCATTTGCTTCATCACCTCCGGATCAATCGGTGTGGTAGCGGCATTATCAAGATAAACTCTCATTACAATGAGTGAATTAGTGAGTGTGTGAATTAGTGAGTTTTATCAATTTTGGATGATATTGTCTTACGTGCAGACGATACCACTTTTAGGATTTCTTTTCCTTCAATCATTAAATTCATGACTGTCGGTTTATCTACAATATTCGATTCTACAAGTATTTCCATCCAAAACAAGCTTTCATCTGCTTCTTCAATTACAATGCAAATCTTCGAATAGAATTCAGCCTGTGAACGTGCTCTACAAGCAGCTCTGTAATTGGCCCCAACTGATGATGCAGAGCGTAATAATTGCTTGCCAATTATCTGCGCTTCTACTGTTCGTGGTAGTTTCCTATAAATTTCTATTACGTCAATAACAAATCTTTTAGTGCGATTCCTGAACTGTTCGGCGAACTCGCTTTTTCCGTAGTCTTCCATCTTAAAAGATGCAAAATTCACTCATTCGCTCATTCATTAAATCACTCATTAATTTGAAGAATTCCTTTTATATCAGCTATTATCTGATGCGCCAATGCGTTTGCGGCATCTTCCGTTTCAGCTTCCGAGTAAATACGAATGATAGGCTCGGTGTTTGATTTACGCAGGTGAACCCATTGCTTGTCGAACTCTATTTTCAGACCATCTATTGTACTGTGCGGTTGGGCCATGTATTTTTCCTCTACCTTAATTAATAAGGCATCGATATCCATACCGGCGGTGAGCTCAATTTTATTCTTAGAGATAAAGTAACTCGGGTAGCTGGCACGCAGAGCAGATACCGGCTTGCCATATTTAGCCAGGTGAGTTAAAAACAAAGCTATACCAGCCAGGGCATCGCGACCGTAGTGGGTATCGGGGTAAATTACACCGCCGTTACCTTCGCCGCCAATAACGGCGTTCACTTCTTTCATTTTAGTAACCACGTTCACCTCACCTACCGCAGCGGCATGGTACTCGCCACCGGCCCGTTCGGTTACATCGCGCAGTGCACGGGTAGACGACAGGTTAGATACCGTGTTACCTTTAGTATGCTGCAACACGTAATCGGCTACAGCTACCAGGGTATACTCTTCGCCAAACATTTTGCCGTCTTCGCATACAAAGCAAAGGCGGTCAACATCAGGGTCAACGGCTATGCCTAAATCGGCCTGGTTGGCTAACACTTGTTTAGATAGTTCGGTCAGGTTCTCAGGCAATGGCTCGGGGTTATGCGGAAAATGACCAGTTGGGTCACAAAATAGTTTGTGAACCGTTTTAACGCCTAACGCCTCCAACAAAGCCGGTACAAAAATACCACCTGTAGAATTTACAGCATCTACTACTACTTTAAAATCAGCTTTAGCAATAGCTTCGGCATCTACCAGCGGCAGTGCTAAAATCTCGTCTATGTGTTTTTGAAGATATGTATCGTTAACAGTTACCATGCCCAGGTCATCAACTTCGGCAAAATCGAAATCACTGCTTTCGGCAATATCCAACACTTCTTTACCATCAACGTCGGTAATAAATTCGCCCGTAGCATTTAACAACTTCAAGGCGTTCCATTGCTTGGGGTTATGGCTGGCGGTTAATATAATTCCACCGGCTGCTTGTTCGGCAGGTACGGCAATTTCTACCGTTGGCGTGGTAGACAAGCCCAGATCTATTACATCAATACCCAAGCCTTGCAAAGTGCCTATCACCAGGTTGTTCACCATTGCGCCAGATAAGCGTGCATCGCGGCCAATTATTATTTTGCGAATGCCGGTCTTCTTAACAGCCCAGGCACCAAAGGCCGCAGTAAATTTTACAATATCCAACGGAGTTAAACCATTGCCTGCTGCACCGCCAATAGTACCGCGTATACCTGATATAGATTTTATAAGCGTCAAACTGTAAATATTAAGCCACAAAAATAAATATTTTATTGATGGATACAGGTATAAAAACCGCTGGGTTATTATAAGATGGTTTATTGGTTATATTTGCACCCCTCCAAACTCCATAAAAAGAGAGTGGGCAAAAGCCCGGAGGGGTTAATAGCAACAAGTAAATGCCTGATTTTTTATTACACCTCGACCGGCAGGTGTTCTATTTCATCAATCACACGTTAACCAACCCATTTTTCGATTGGTTAATGCCCTGGCTGCGCAATCCTAAGTTTTGGATCCCAGTTTATGTTTTCATTATTGGCTTCAGCATTTATCATTATAAAAAGACCGGCGCTTACCTTATCGTGTTCTTGTTGATGGCCGTTGGCGTGTCTGATTTTGTGAGTGCAAGCCTCATAAAATCACAGGTTCAACGTGCCCGCCCCTGCCGCGATGTGGTGTTAGCCCAAAGCATTACCAGCAGGGTGCCTTGCGGTACAGGTTACAGCTTCCCTTCCACCCACGCCAGCGATCACTTTGCCATGTCGGTATTTTTAGGATTGGTGTATCAGCGTAAATGGCGATGGATTTGGCTATGGGTTATTTTGTGGGCAGCACTGGTATGCTTTGCACAGGTGTATGTGGGCGTGCATTTCCCGATAGATGTTACCGGCGGCGCTATTTTTGGCGCATTGGTAGGTTTTATATTTGCCCTACTGTTTAAAAAATTTCAACCTCAGTTCTAATGACCTGGTATTTACTATTATTGTTCTTCTGCGCTTTTTTAGGTGGTATAGCCGTTTTCCTGTTTAAGGGAGGCAACCATAAGCAGCTTAAACTGGTGCTTTCTTTTAGTGGTGCTTACCTTTTTGGCATCACGGTACTGCACCTTATACCCGATGCCTACCATGGGCAAGACCATTTGGTGGGCGTTTTTATTTTAGGTGGATTTTTATTCCAGATAGTGCTTGAGCAATTTTCGGAAGGGATAGAACACGGCCACATGCACGTGCATGAGCACGATAAAGCGGTTTTCCCATTAGGCATTATGGTGAGTCTATGCCTGCATGGCTTTTTAGAAGGCATGCCGTTGGCCAGCGGTTATCAATCGCAATTGGTGTTTGGCATTGCACTGCACCATATTCCGGCTGCTTTTGCTTTGGGTACGGTATTGTTAGCCAATCATCAGTCTAAGGGTAAAACCATTTTCTTCATAGCCTTATTTGCCGTAATGGCGCCAGCCGGTTACTTTTTCAGCAATGCCTTGAGCAGCGGCGGCATTGGCAACCTGCAGCAGTACTTTAACCGCATTATGGGTGTGGTGATCGGGATATTTCTGCATATATCTACCACCATCCTGTTCGAAGCCGGACCCGACCATAAGTTTAACCGCAGAAAGTTAATAGCGGTACTGTTGGGTGTTGGTATAGCCCTTGCGGGTTTCGTGAGTGAATTATAAGTTTCGCGCTTTGAAGTAAGCCGTTACCAGAGATTTTTTAAAGCCAATTATTCCTTGGAGAGTTTGAGAAGGTTTACTGCTTTACCGCCTCTGCATACTTTTCCCGGTCAAAGGCTTTTTCGCTGATTGAAATTGCTATGGTGGCTACGCCGTTGCCTATTACGTTAGTAATGGCCCGGGCTTCGCTCATAAAACGGTCTACACCCAATAACAAAGCCACGCCCTCTACAGGGATGATCTTAATGGCAGCCAGCGTAGAAGTAAGCACAATAAAACCACTGCCCGTTACCCCTGCGGCACCTTTAGAGGTTACCATGAGGATGCCGATGATCGTAATTTCCTGCCCTAACGATAATGGCACATGAAATACCTGCGCCAGGAAAATAGCAGCCATACTTAAATAGATGGTGGTACCATCCAAATTAAAGGAATAACCTGTAGGAATAACCAAACCCACCACAGAACGGGCACAGCCTAATTTTTCCAACTTTTCCATCATACCTGGCAAAGCCGATTCGGACGATGAGGTACCAAATACAATCAGCAGTTCCTGCCTTATAAAACGCAGATACTTCCACAAGCTTACTTTGCACAGGTAACAGATAATGTTAAGCACGACAAAAATAAATAGTGCCATGGTAATATATACCGAGCCCATTAACATGGCTAACGGCTGCAGCGTTTTTATACCATGTGTGCTTACCGTATAGGCAATACCGCCAAAGGCGCCCAGCGGCGCCAGCCGCATTACCATATATAATATATTAAAGAACACCTTCGACAGCTTTTCAAACGTACCAATAAGCGATTGCCCGGCACTGCCCATACGGCTTAGCCCGAAACCAAAGAGCACAGCAATAATAAGGACCTGTAGAATATCACCCTTGGCAAAGGCATCAACAAAATTACCGGGTACAAGGTGGCTGAAGAAGTCTCCCAGGTTCATCTCTGCAGCTTTTTCCTGGTACTGAGCTACCTTGCCTGCATCGGCACCAGTGTTCATAGAAAGTCCGGAGCCGGGTTTAACCACATTGGCCACCGTGATACCTATAATTAAGGCAAAGGTGGTTACGATCTCAAAATACAATAAAGCCTTTCCTCCTACGCGGCCTACTTTCTTCAGATCATTCATGCCGGCAATGCCCAGCACGATGGTGAAAAATATGATAGGCGCAATCAGCATGCTGATCAGGCTAATGAACATTTTACTGATGCGTTGGGCTGTAGGCCCGAAAGCCGGAAAATACAAGCCCACCAGCACACCCAGTACAATAGCTGTAATAACCTGAAAAGTAAGATTAGAAAACAAACGCTTCATGTAAGAGAATTAGCACACAATAATAATATAATTTTTTGCTGCTAATGCATAAAGAAGTTGAAACTGTGCTTAAGGCTGTCCCTGATACTTCGGTTTGGAAACGTAGTAACACTCGAGGCAATTAGCGCAAAAATACCGTTTTACCGGGTACCAGAATAAAAACAACTTAACCCACATTCCACGTTTAACCCGGCGCTTAAATTCAAGGTTGCACACCGGACACAATGGAAGCTTGCTCTTCCTTGCATTCAAATCTTGATTTGTAGAAAGATCATCCATACTATTCCCTCATCATTTTTTAACAATTAACCACAAGGCAAGTTATTATAAACTATTGGTTATATTTAGTGATTAAAATAATTTATGAAGTTTCAATATAACTTAGACTTGGAATAATAAATATTAACCATTAAGTTATTTGTATTATCAGATTTTTATATATTTACCCATATTATGCAAAACCTTATGAAAAAATATTTTTACCTATCACTTTTAGCAATAGCATTTATCTCCTGTTCCAAAGAGGCAAAAACGCCAGAGAATCTGAAGCAACAAATGGTTGACAATTGGTTTTACCGCGGCGCTTACTCAATTAATTATTCTGCAAAAGGCCAACCGCTTGATTCTACAAGGATTTTGACCACAACTAAAGATATTTTTAATTTTAAGAGCGACGGATCTTTTACTACTACTAACAATAACGGAAAAGAGACAACTTCAGGCACTTTTACTACACCTACTACCAGTACCTTTGTTTTACGCGAAACGGGCGTTAGCACTCCTTCTACCTGCCGGGTAATCAGCATTAACCTCGATACCTTTATATTTGCTGTACCGCAGGTACCTAAAGTTACCGGACAGCCATATACCGAAACAAAGGTTACCCTTTTCAGGTAGCATGCTTTTAATCTTTTTCGTAGCTTCGCGATTATTTGTGAATCAGCGAAATGGACTATCAGTTTAAAGACATTGAGAAAAGGTGGCAGCAGTTTTGGGCGAGCCACCAAACTTTTAAAGCCGATAATCAATCGGCAAAACCTAAGTACTATGTGCTCGATATGTTTCCTTACCCATCAGGGGCAGGGCTGCATGTAGGCCACCCGCTGGGTTACATTGCTTCTGATATTTTTTCGCGCTACAAACGCCTCAAAGGGTTTAACGTACTGCACCCCATGGGGTACGATTCGTTTGGCTTACCGGCCGAGCAATACGCCATACAAACCGGGCAGCACCCTGCCATTACCACCGGAGACAACATTGCCACTTACCGTCGCCAGCTGGACCAGCTGGGCTTTTCGTTCGACTGGAGCCGCGAGGTGCGCACCAGTTCGCCCGATTATTATAAATGGACGCAGTGGATATTTATGCAGCTTTTTAACTCCTGGTATAATAAAGCCGATGAGAAAGCCGAAAGCATAGATGAACTCATAGCTCACTTTTCTACAAATGGCTCGCAAGGCATCAACGCCGTTGCCGATGAAGAAGTTGCCACCTTTACTGCCGATGAGTGGAACGCCATGGGCGAAGAAGCCCAACAAGCCGAACTGTTAAAATACCGCCTTACTTACCTGCGCGAAAGCACCGTTAACTGGTGTGCTGCCCTGGGTACCGTATTAGCTAACGACGAGGTAAAAGACGGCGTAAGCGAACGCGGCGGCTACCCCGTTGAACAAAAGAAAATGATGCAGTGGAGCATGCGCATTACCGCCTATGCCGAACGCTTATTACAAGGCCTCGACAATATTGACTGGCCCGACCCCCTCAAAGAAATGCAACGCAACTGGATAGGCAAAAGCGTTGGTGCGAGCGTGAGGTTTGGTTTGGAGCGAGGTGTGAGGAGCGAAGAACCAAGAGCGAAGATTGGGGAGCGAGGAGAAGAGAACGTTCCTGAAACTCCGCACTCCGAAACTCCTCTCCCCGCAACCTTCTTCGAAGTTTTCACCACCCGGGTAGATACCATTTTTGGCGTAACCTTCGTGGTACTTGCACCGGAACATGAGTTGGTAACGGCTTTAACTACGCCTGAGCAAAAGGAAACGGTGGAAGCTTACATAACACAAACCAAAAAGAAATCGGAACTGGACCGGATGGCCGATACCAAAACCGTATCGGGTGCTTTTACGGGCAGCTATGTGCTTAACCCGCTAAATGGCGAAAAAATACAGCTTTGGATTGCCGATTATGTGCTGGCCGGTTACGGTACCGGTGCCGTAATGGCCGTACCCTCAGGCGATCAGCGCGATTACCTGTTTGCCAAGCATTTCGATCTGCCTATTGTCCCTATTATGGACATTCAAAACATTGAGACCGAAGCCGACCCTACCAAAGAAGGTAAATACATTAACTCCGACTTTATTAACGGCTTAACTTATAAAGAAGCTACCGCCGCCGTGGTTGCCAAACTGGAAGCTGTTGGCGCAGGTAAAGCCAAAGTGAACTTCCGTATGCGCGATGCCATTTTTGGCCGTCAGCGTTATTGGGGCGAGCCGGTGCCGGTTTACTTTAAAAATGGTTTACCTTATTTAATTGAGGAAAGTGAATTACCGCTAATCCTCCCCGAAATTGACAAGTACCTGCCTACCGAAAGCGGCGAACCACCATTAGCAAGAGCTGAGGGATGGAAATACAAGCCCCTCCCAAACCCTCCCAGGGAGGGAGGGCTTTTAGAAGACGGCCAATCAAAAATCTCCCCTTCCGGGGGAGATTTAGAGGGGGCTCCTTACGAACTAAGCACCATGCCCGGTTGGGCGGGTAGCAGTTGGTATTGGTACCGTTACATGGACGCGCAAAACAACGAAACCTTTGCGGCTAAAGAAGCGGTGGAGTATTGGAAAGACGTTGATTTGTACATTGGCGGTTCTGAACATGCCACCGGTCACTTGCTGTATAGCCGTTTTTGGAACAAGTTTTTGAAAGACATAGGCTTGGCTATTGAAGAAGAGCCGTTCAAGAAGCTGATTAACCAGGGCATGATCCAGGGTCGGTCAAGCTTTACTTACCGCCTGAACCCATTACTGCTAAACACAGACGATAGTTATGTTAAGCCTGAGGTATACATTTCTAAAGGTGTATACGAGCTTTATAAAGAAGGCGATTTTGATACCATTGAACAAATAGCTTTGTTCTATAAAGAGTTACTGCCAGCGCCTGCCGAGTTAGGCGAAATGGATTTCAGCAAGCTGCATGCAGATGTGAATATGGTGAGTAACGATGCGCTGGATATAGCGGCTTTCCGTAATTGGAGAGCCGAAAATGATAAGGCTATTTTCATTTTAGAAGATGGTTCAGTGATCTATCCAACCGATGAGGCCAACCACGAAAGCAAATTTGTTTGCGATACAGAGGTGGAGAAAATGTCGAAATCAAAATTCAACGTGGTTAATCCCGATGATTTGATTGAGCGTTACGGTGCCGACACTCTGCGTATGTACGAAATGTTCTTAGGTCCGCTGGAGCAAAGCAAACCTTGGAACACCAATGGTATTGAGGGTGTGTTTAAATTTTTGCGCAAGTTCTGGCGTTTGTTCCATAACGATCAGTGGGAATTTAACGTAAACAACGATGCGCCAACCAAAGCGGAGTTTAAATCGCTGCACAAGATCATTCGTAAGGTGGAAGAAGATATCGAGCGTTTCTCGTTCAATACTTCGGTATCGAGCTTTATGATTGCCGTGAATGAGTTAACAGATTTAAAGTGCAACAAAAAAGATATTTTACAAGATCTGGTCGTTATCCTATCGCCTTATGCACCGCACATTTGCGAGGAGCTTTGGGTATTGCTTGGTAACGAGGCTGGTACCTTATCGTACGCTCCCTATCCTGTATTCAATCCATCTTATTTAATTGAAGACGAGTTTGCCTACCCCATTTCGGTTAACGGTAAAACGCGCTTAAATTTAAACATGCCATTAACCCTGGAGCCTAAAGAAGTGGAAGCCCTGGTACTGGCCAACGCCGATGTGCAAAAGTACCTGGATGGTAAAACCCCTAAAAAGGTAATTGTAGTAAAAGGCCGTATTGTAAATATTGTGATATAAGCTAAACCTACGTCATGCTGAGCCTGTCGAAGCATTCGCCGCTTGGCTAAGCTTTCGAAAGCTCAAACTGACATAAGTTAAGAACAGACTTTTAATACCACATTGTGGTCTAAACATTTGAAAGACTTGTTACTCCCTGCATGTAACGTATTGCAAGGAGTAACAAGATTTCTCGTTATCACTCGAAATGACAATTCTTATTATCCTTTAAGCATCTCTTATAAACTTATTCATACCATTCAACCCAATAAAACGGCCACTCACCCAAAATCTTTAAACTATTTCGCAGCCTTAACGCATCTTTGCTGCATGAGAATGACAGTCTTAAACTATCCACTCAACAGCAACAATTTGCAACATTGCTGATACAACCTCGGCATTAGCACTCTTTTTAAAATAATTGCGTTTGAGCGTGTAACAAATCAACCTTTATCCTATCCTACTACCAAAATCATTATAAATGAAACGAATTTTTTTACTTATTGCATTTTTTGGAGCCGTATTGTCTGCACAGGCGCAGATACCCAGTACAGGCTCTACTATAAAAGGCCGCGTCTCTGGAACCATTATAGACTCTATTACTAAAAAGCCTTTAGATTACGCCACCATCAGCCTTTCGCGCAGCGGTGGTAAAGCTATATTGAACGGTACCCTAACCGACGAAAAAGGTAACTTTAAAATTAACGATATAGCCCCTGGTAGCTACAAATTGTCAATTACCTATATTGGTTACCCAACCAAGGTAATTGACCCGGTAACTACCACCCCTGGCAAACCCGACAATAACGTTGGCAGCATTGTAATTTCATCTGGAGCCAAGGCATTGGGTGTGGTAACAGTACAAGGTACAACTCCAATTATTGAGAACCGTATTGATAAAATAGTTTACAATGCCGAAAAAGATGTAACCTCGGCCGGTGGTAATGCTTCTGACGTATTACGTAAAGTACCATTGGTATCTGTCGATTTAGATGGTAAACCGGCATTGCGCGGCGACCAAAATGTACGCGTGTTAATAAACGGTAAGCCATCGGGTGCATTATCGAGCAACCTCGCCGATGTATTGCGCACCATTCCTGCCGATCAGATCAAAAGCATTGAGGTTATCACTTCACCTTCTGCTAAATATGACGCCGAAGGTTCTGGTGGTATCATCAACATTATTACTAAAAGCAAAAATGTGTCGGGTTTAAGCGGATCTATTAGCGGTGGTATTGGTACCCGTCAAAACAATGGTAATGCCAACGTTAATTACAAGCAAAACCGCTTTAGCATTGGTGCTAACTTAGGCAGTAACTTTGCATGGCCTCAAACATCACTGGTTGATTTAAGAAACGTTTCATCAGGTAAATTAGCTGATGGTACTACAGGCCAGATACGCCGCGTTCAAAACTCTTCCGCCGAAACTAAACGTTATGGCACTATTGGTTCGGTAACTACCGGTTACGATTTTAATGATTTTAACAGCATTACTTCAACCATTCGCGTTAATGGTGGTGGTTTTAAAACCGATGGTAATACTTACAATACCAACAACTCACTCCTTGATACTATTTACAACAGCAGGAATTTAAGTAAAGCTACTTTCAGCGGATTTGACTGGAATGCTGATTACACACACAAGTTTAAGAAAGAAGGTGAAGAACTTACCGTAGCCGGTCAGTGGAGCCACAGCAAAATCACTTCTGATTTTGAAAGCAGTTTTACCGACTTGAACAACCTAACCGATATTGCTAAATTCCCTAACCAAAGAGGTAACAACAGCGGTACTAACGACGAGTATACTGCACAGGCCGATTATACCCTGCCTATCAGTAAAATTGTTAAGTTAGAAGCCGGTGGTAAAGGCATTTTCCGTAGAATAAGCAGCGTTTATGCGATTGCTAACCAGGCCAATAACAACACCGGTCCCTTTGTTCAAAACACTAATCTATCTAACGATTACGACTACAGCCAGGATGTATATGCAGGTTACACCGTATTGAGCTTTACTCTACCTAAAAACTACGCATTACAAACAGGTTTACGTGTAGAGAATACCGACATTGTAGGTACCCCTAAAAATTTAAATCAACCAGGTTTACAATCGTTCCCGCAAAATTATACCAATTTTGTACCGAGCTTTGTATTATCTAAAACAGTTAAAGGAACGCAAACCTACAAATTAAGCTATAACAAGCGTATTCAGCGCCCAAGCTTAACTTACTTAAATCCTTTCATTAACAAGGCTAACCCCGATAACCAAACACAGGGTAAGCCAGATTTGAGACCAGAGATTGCACAAACTGTTGAATTAAGCTACAACACGTTTATTAAATCATCGGTAATTAACGTTTCTGCCTATTACAAACGCACCAGCGACCTTATTGAAGGTATTGCCGATACGTTAACGGATCCTGAATTGCAAAGACGTGTTACCCGTACTACTTACCAAAACGTAGGTAAAAACAACTCGTTCGGAGCAAGTTTCTTTGGTTCAATTACCCCATGGAAACCATTAACCATCCGCGCCAGCATTAACGGCTTTACTTACAGCCCTAATGCCAACAGCAGCCAGCAAGCACAACAAACCAGTACCGGCACTTACTTCCAGTACAACGCTTTCGGACAGGCTTCTTTAACCCTAAACCACGGTTTTGTAGCCGAAGCGTTTGGTGTGTTTAACTCACCTCGCCGTACTATTCAAGGTAATAACCCATCGTTCAGCTTAATTGGCTTTGGTTTCAAGAAAGACATCATTGCCAAGAAATTCACTTTGGGCTTGAATGCATTGTCACCTTTCCAGAAATACTTGAAGTTTGATCAGGACATTAGCGGACAAGGCTTTAGCCAAACTCAAAAAATTCGTTACCCTCTACAATCATTCGGTTTAACGTTTAGCTACAATTTTGGTAAAGTAAATTTTGGCGCACAACCGGCTAAAAAGAAAGGCGTTAAAAATGACGACTTACTACAAGGCGGCGATCAAGGCGGCGGCGCACCAGCAGGTGGCGGCGGCCCGAGATAATGAAGATTAGAGTCAAGAGCTAAGACTTTTATATAAACCAAAAATGTCATTTCGATTACTCGAAATGACATTTTTGGTTTAACCACTCTCTGTCTTTAATTAAAGCCTGCACTTATTTCTTGGTTCTTGTTTCTTGGCTCTCTTTTACTGGCTCTTGCCTTTTCTCTCTCCTAAACCGGCTTAGAAAAAATCCCTATTTGTTCCAGCAATAGCGAGGCATTAAAAGTTTTACATTCGCCGGGTTTCATCTTATAATCGAACAGCATTTCGCCGTTTACCACCTGTATGTCGAAATAGAAGTTGCGCACGTAATCAGTATATTGTTTTTCCAGTTCGGCCAATTGCAAATCGTGTGTGGCTACCAAGCCTACTCCCTGCTGGCTGATCAATCGTTCTATGACCGCTTTAGAACCCAGGTATTTATCCACCGAATTAGTACCACGCAGCATTTCATCCACCAAAAAGAAGATGTTTGGCTGTTCAGCTACTGCCTTCAGGAGCATTTGCAAACGATCTAATTCCGCCTTAAAGGTAGAAGTACTTTCGTTAAGCGAGTCTTTAATACGCATGTAACTGAACAACTGCACTACCGACACCTGCATGCTTTGAGCGCAAACAGGTGCACCAGCTAAAGCCAATACGGTATTAATGCCCAGCGTGCGTAGGAACGTGCTTTTACCTGCCATGTTAGAGCCGGTAATAATGTCTATTTTGCGGGTATTATTTAATTCATAACTGTTGGCTACCCGCAGTCTTTCGTTAATTAGTGGGTGAGCAATGGTTCGGGCGGTTAAAGTGAAGCCTTCGCCGTCTGCAATTTGAGGCATGGCCCAATCGGGGTTGTTAATGTGCAAACTTGCCAGGCCCAGGAGAGCTTCATAATCGGCCACTACATCAAAGGCAACTTCTATATTTTCGTGGTTGGCCCGTTTCCACTTTTCAATAGCGATAACGTAACGTACATTCCACACTAAAACAATATTGAGAAAAAAACCCACTACCATATTCAGGCGTGCATTCAAATTATTGATAAGATTTGATAGTTGTTTGATAATTGACGAAGTGCTGTTACCGTTAGTAGCCTTTACTTTATTAGCCAATGCCGAATTATATTCGGCATGCCACTGTTCCTTTTCTATACTATTAAAAACATCGGCATAGCTTTTTAGGGTGTTCCCAATTTTACCGGCTATCAAGTCGGTTTGATTGGTATGTTTTGCGGTAACACCTGTTATAATAAAATTAAGTATTGCAATGCTAATAGCTACAATATTGGCATAAGGCAAATAAAACGATGCTATAAAAGCTGCAATAAATAACGCAGGGCCAACAATTACATATTTACTTAGCCAGGCTTCGCCGGGCAGGTGTAACGGCTTATGTAGGTATTTAAAAAGTTGTGAGAGTTCATTAACATGTTGCTTGTTTGCAAACAGCAACCTGGCCTGCATATCAAGTTTCCATGAATTTTTATCTTTCAGTTCTATAACGGCTTCCTGCCTTCTCAAGACAACCTGTTTAGAGGCGGGAGCATTTAACCAGTCGGCCAGTTTTTGCCTGCCATTTGCAGTGGCAGCCCGGTTAATTAATTGAAATAAAGAAGCATTACCAAAAATATCCAGATCAGATGTGTAATAGTGCTTTTCGTTAACAAATACCTCACCGTTAGGATAAATATTGCTAAATTGTTTTATACTGTCTAATTCATTTTGATTGACTGCTTTAAAATCTTCATAATACTTCTTTTGCTTATCAAACCAGCTTTGCCTCGCTATCAACCATCTAAATGTAGCGCCAATTACAATTGCCCCTAAGGCAAACAGGACAAAACTATCTAACTTAACCGACCAGTAGATGACCGTTAAAAAGCAGCCGAAAGCAACTAACCGCAAAATAGAAAACAGGTTTGCTTTTTTGGAAAAGCGCTTTATCTGCGCATCGGAAAGATTGATATGATGTTCGTATTGTGCAATAATGGTTTGATTCATTAGGTTTTGTTATTTAAAGGCCAAATTAAACCAAATTTTAACAGCTTATAGTTTTCCCGTTTATTTGCACCATGAAAATTACCCTGCTCACCGTAGGTAAAACCGAAGATGCTTATATTAAAGACGGTATAGACAAGTTTGTAAAACGGCTGAAACATTATACCAAACTTGAAATTACAGACCTGCCCGAGCTCAAAAACACCAAAGCCCTCACCCAAGAACAGCAAAAGACCCGCGAAGCCGAGCTGATCCTCAAAAAACTAAGCGTAACCGACCATGTGGTGTTGTTAGATGAAAAAGGCCTGGAGTTTAGTTCTGTACAGTTTGCCGATTACCTGGATAAAAAAGCAATTGGCTCGGTGCAAAGCATGGTGTTTATCATAGGTGGCCCTTACGGCTTTGATGCGTCGGTCTACCAGCGTGCCAATGCGCAACTCGCCCTCTCGCGTATGACGTTTTCGCACCAAATGGTGAGGTTGTTTTTCGTAGAGCAGTTATATCGGGCTTATACCATCATTAAGGGCGAGCCGTATCATCATCAGTAAAAGAGACAAGAAACAAGAGCCAGGAAACAAGACTTTTTGAGCGCCATACCTTTCCTCCTTATGAGGATTGGGGCTTATTTATTTTCAAAATTTTGCTCCCCCTTTAGGGGGTTGGGGGGCTACCGCTTATCTTTGTGCAACTCCAGCTCCCCCTTTAGGGTGCCGGGAGACTTAATGGCACACGACCACTCACATCATCACCACGATCACGCACCTAAGATAGACCACCTTAATACGGCCTTTATTGTAGGTATTATACTTAATTCGGCCTTTGTGGTGATAGAAGCTATTGTTGGCTTTGCTAATCATTCCCTCTCGCTGCTTACCGATGCCGGGCACAACCTGAGCGATGTGGCCAGTTTGGCGCTGGCACTGCTGGCTTTTAAGCTGTCTAAAATGCGGTCTAACCAAGTTTATACCTACGGTTATAAGCGATCTACCATTGTGGTATCGCTGCTGAACGCAATTATACTGGTGGCTGCCGTGGGCATTATTGCTTATGAGGCCATATTGCGCACAGGCCATCCCGAACCCATACCGGGCATTACCGTAGCCTGGGTAGCTTTTGCAGGCATAGCGGTGAACGGGGTTACAGCCTGGCTGTTTATGAAAGACAAGGAGAAAGACCTTAACGTAAAGGGCGCTTACATGCACATGGCGGTAGATGCCATCGTATCGTTAGGGGTAGTGATCTCGGGGATTGTAATGTACTTTACCAAATGGTACTGGATAGACAGCGCCGTAAGCCTCATTATTGTGGTTGTGATTATTGCCGGCACCTGGAATTTATTGATGGACAGCATTCGCCTGGAAATTGATGGCGTACCCAAGAATATGAACCTCGAAGAAATTAAGGCTGAACTATTAAAGGGTAAGGGTGTGAAAGAAGTGCACCATATGCATGTGTGGGCCCTGAGTACCACCGAAAACGCCCTTACTGCCCATTTGGTGATAGACCCTACCGACATGCCCAACTTTGATGCTATTAAGCATGACCTGCGCCATCGGCTGGAACACCTCGAAATACAACACAGCACCTTTGAGCCCGAGTTTGCAGGCGAGGCTTGTAAGGAGCAACAGTGTTAGCCCCTTTAAATTAGAGCTTTGAAACGTTTAAATAAAACGCTTGATAACAACAAAGAAGGCCGATGATTATCATCGGCCTTCTTTGTTGTTATGAGGATTACCTCCTTTTAAGAGTTAGATTTATTCTGCAGCTGTAACTTCGGCTTCTCCCTCAGGTGCCGGAGCTGTAGCAGCTTCCTCATTAAATATGGGCATCTCTTTTAAAAGATGAAACCAGGTTAAAATCTTTTTCATATCCGAAGCGTATACTTTCTCTTCGTCATGATCAGGGGCTACTTCGCGGAAAAACTCACGCATGGCTTTACCATCTGCCTTGGCATCAGGTACCGATTCGGCAGCTTTCATGCGGCCTAAAACGTCGGTTAGTTTAATATCGTCTTCATTGCCAAAAATGGTAATTTCATCTAAGGCAGCCATCTTGGCGGTCGAAAGGTTAACCACCAATTTGGTCTTTTTACCGTCGAGGCTTTCGAGCACAAAACCCGTTTTGTTTTGGGCCAGCGCTCTCCATAAACCAGGTTTTCCGGCTACAGATACAATTCCTTGTAAGTTCATATGTTTCAGTTGTCTGTGATCTGTTGTCTGTCGTCTGTGATTCATTTACCGAAAACAGACAACTGACAACAGACAACACAATTTATCCTTCAATTACGTCTACGCTCAAAATTTTATCGCCCTGGCGGATAGCATCCACTACGTCTACGTTTTCTACCACTTTACCAAATACAGTGTGGTTACGGTCTAAGTGAGCAGTGTTATCGCGGCTGTGGCAAATAAAGAATTGTGAACTGCCGGTGTTACGGCCAGCGTGTGCCATTGACAATACGCCACGGTCGTGATATTGGTTTTCGCCGGTTAATTCGCAATCTATACGGGTACCTGAGCCACCTGCACCGGTACCGGTTGGGTCGCCACCCTGTATAACGAAATTAGGGATTACACGGTGAAAAGTAACACCATTATAAAAGCCTGTTTTAGCCAGGTTTAAAAAGTTAGCTACGGTATTAGGTGCATCTTTATCGTAAAATTCGATAGTCATGTCACCTTTTTCGGTTTTCATTATTGCTTTACTCATCTCTTCAGTTTTTATAAATAGGTGGCAAAGTTAAACATTTTAGCCGTTACCGTAAACTTATAATAGCTTATGTATTTATTCGTTACATTTGGTAACCCTTCCCAAACCCTCCCCGGAAGGGAGGGCTTAAATACAACATTGCATAATGCGGCATTTGAACATGAAGAAACACCTTTTAGCTTTCACCTTTTTCCTTTTACCCCTCCTCTCCCAAGCTGCCTCAATACTGCTGCCTATGGATGAGGTACAAAAAGACCACCTGAAAAGCTATGGTATTGCCTATTGGATATTACGTCAGGGTGAGGAGGTAGACTGGTTGCTCAACTACCGCGGCGGCAGTTTCATGACCAAGTACACTAAAGCCCTCGAGGATGAATGCAAGATACGTGGCGTGAGTTACGAGGTACTGGCCGATGCCAAGGTGAATAACATACTGACCGAAGTTAGCGACCCATCAGTTAATATGGACATTGTCAAGCTCGAAAAAGCGCCTAAAATGGCCGTATATTCACCCAAAACTAAATTACCATGGGATGATGCCGTTACGCTGGTGCTCAAGTATGCCGAAATTCCTTACGATGTGGTGTATGATGAAGAGGTAATTAAAGGCGATCTGCTCAAGTACGACTGGCTGCACATGCACCACGAAGATTTTACCGGCCAGTACAGCAAGTTCTATGGCAGTTTCCGCTTTCAGCCCTGGTACCAGGAAGATGTTAAAGGACAGGAAGCTATGGCGCACAAACTGGGCTTTAAAAAGGTATCGGCAATGAAACTGGCGGTGGCCCAGCATATTCATGAATTTTGTGGCAACGGTGGATTTTTGTTTGCCATGTGCTCCGGTACCGATACTTTCGATATCGCCCTCTCGGCCGCCGGTACCGATTTATGTGAAAGCATGTTCGACGGCGACCCGGCCGATTACCGTGCCCAAAGTAAACTGGACTATAGCCAAACCTTCGCCTTCCAAAATTTTAAGTTGGATATGAACCCCATGTCGCACCAGTTTAGCGATATTGATGTGACTCCCTACCGACAGGTAAGCCGCGACCGGGACTTTTTCACATTGTTCGATTTTTCGGCCAAGTGGGATGTGGTGCCCAGTATGCTTACCCAAAACCACGATAAGGTAATTAAAGGTTTTATGGGTTTAACCACGGCCTACAACAAGAACCGCCTCAAACCCGGCGTAACCATTATGGGCGAAATGAAAACCCAGAACGAAGCCCGCTACATTCACGGCGAATACGGCAAAGGCCAGTGGACCTTTTACGGCGGCCACGACCCCGAAGACTACCAGCACGCCGTAGGCGACCCTCCTACTGACTTAAAGCTACACCCTAACTCTCCGGGCTACAGGTTGATCCTGAATAATGTGTTGTTCCCGGCAGCTAAGAAGAAAAAGCAGAAGACGTGATGTTTTAAAGATAGTCTGCAAGTAGGCTATTAATTTCATTGGAGCGATAGCGACGGTACAACCACACTCGTAAAGGTATAAACGCATGCGGTTGTAATTCAATTTAGATTATTCTGGACTCCTTACTCTCTCTTATCTTACCCCAATACGCTATTGGTAAATTCGATTTTGATCTTGGATTGAAAACTGCCGATCACTTTGAAAATCTCTTTTAAAGTCACCCGTTCTATTTTGGTAAGCGTAGACAGATCGATGTAATTATCGGGCTCCTTTTTATCCTGTATAATTTGTATGGCCTGTTTTTTAAGGCGCATGCTCATTAAGAAATAATAAGATTGATATAGCTCGTGAAAACCCGCCTCTGAAAACACATCCAGCTTGCGCAGGGCTTTCATACGCTCGCCCGTATTCACTTCAAATACGCGGTTCTTAAGCGCATAAACACGCACCAGATCAACAATGGGTGTCATAGCTTTTTTAATATCGAACACCTCGCGGCTATTTTTTGTAAAGGTACGAATGGTATTGAAAAAGGTTAGTGGCGGTTCATATTGCAACGCGTTAATGGCCATGTTATAGAAAAGCTTATCCATAGGCTTTTGCAATTCCTCGTTCAGGAAAGTTTTCAACTCGTCCATGATAGAAGCTTCGCCATAAACAAAGCGGCAATCAAAAAACGTGGAGAAGTTGATCACCGTTTCGGGTAACGATTCGGCCATCCAGCTTACATAATTCCGTTTCCAATGCGATAGGGAGTGTGTCCATTTGGGGTTTTGCGCCATAAAACCTCCGGTACAATAACTGATGCCAATACTGTTTAGCCTGCCCGATACCTCCGTGGCAAATTCGAGGAAGTATTCCCGGACTTCCTCGCGGTGCTCGTTTGCCTTGTCTTCATAAATAATAGCGTTATCCTGATCGGTTTTGAAAGTTTGCTCCTTACGCCCTTCACTACCCAATACCATGAACACAAATTTAGCGGGCGGCGGGCCTACATGTTCAATAGCCCCCTCAATTACCTTTTGGGCAATGGTATCAGCAATGGTAGTTACCACCTGGTTAGCAATCTGCGCGTTCACACCACGCTCCAGCAACTGGTTAACAAAGTGCGGAATCGACTCCCATTTGCGCTTCAGCTCTTCATCGCTAACAGCCGATTTTACCGATTGAATGAACACCAGCGGCGATTGTGCCTGCTCGCTCAGCAGCTTGTTGCGGCTTAAAAAGCCTATGTAGGCACCCTGCTTTTGCACCAAGAGGTAACGTGTTTTGGTGCTAAACATCATCAAAATTGCCTCGTAAACGTAAGCCTCTACATCAATACTAACAATGGGGTTATCCATTACGCTGCTTACCGGCTCCAGCGGGCTTCTTTGCTGCGCAATTACTTTATCGCGCAGGGTTATATCGGTTACGTAACCGGCTATGCGGTTTTGCCCATCGGTTACAAAAAGGCAGCTTACCTTATGTTCGGCCATTTTACGGGCAGCTTCATACACCGGCGTTAAACCGGTACATTGTACAATAGGCCGGTATTCAATGCTTTCTACCTTACGCGAGTATAGTTGATCGGCAGCCAGATAGCTTTCCTCAAAGGCGGCAGGCTGTTTAAAGAAATGTACAAACTCCTCGTTTTGCATACGCTTGCCAAACTCTGCCGTGAAATACACAAAAAAATCGTCGTAAGCCTTACACAACGCCCTAAAATCGCGGCGATGCAGAAAATACACCAAGGTACCTTTCTTAGCAATTACTGTCCGCAACGATTGCCGGCGGTTCAACAGTACCGACACTCCCCCAAAGCAAAAGCCTGGTTCGTGATGTTCTATCAAACGCTTATCCTGGGCACTATCGTAAAAAAATGATTCGTACTCCCCCTTAACAATAATGTCAATACCTTTGAGCTTTGTGGTTTCTTGCTGGTAAATTACTTTGTCTTTATGATAACTTACCTCTTGCAACTGCTCGGCAACACCCTCCAGCACCTCCAATGGTAGCAGGTTAAAAGGCGTTATACTTTGAAGATAGGCTACACGCTCATTCATAAATGGTGTGTTGTAAAGTAAATTAATATCAATATAATTACAGATAATGCTACGGGTACAGTTTTGGCCGATAAAGCCTTCAAACTTTTAATGGCTGGCTGTTCCTGCTGTTGATCTATTACTTTCTCGCTAATCTCGGTACGTTTTAGTAACTCGAAAAAGCACTCGGCGGCGGCATGCGCATCGGTAAGGGCATTGTGCTGATTTTCTAATGGCTTGTAGAACAGGAAAGCGTAGAGATCACCCAGTAAAAGGCTCTTAGGCATAGGGGTCCAGCGTAGTTGGGTAGTGGCCAGCATGGTGCAAAACAGCGGTAGCCTGGCCAGCGGGTTAACCAAGCCTGCGCGGTAAAAATCGGCGCTTAAAATGTGATAATCCAACTGTACAAAATGCCCTATTACCAAGGGTTGATATTGCTCCAGATCATTTGCCAGCAATTGCATAACATCCTTTCGAGCTTCTCCTTTTACAGCCAGCAAACCGGGGTTAATGCCATGAATTTCCATGGCTTTTGGTGTAATTACAAAATCTGAATTGAGGATATAATGATCTTCGCGCTTTACTTCATGCCCATCTTTGGTATACACCAGCCAGCTTATTTGCACGGCCGACGGCCAATTGCCCTCTGTAGAATATGGCAGCTCCCAGTTAATGGGCAGCCCGGAGGCTTCAGTATCAACAAACAGCAGGTAGTCGTTCACGCTTAGGCAATATATAGTTTAATTGGTACACTGCTAAGCTGATGCAGCAGTTGAGTGCAAAGTACAAACTATATACAATTAAAGCTATGATAAGTTGATTAATAACCTCAACGTTTTTACAAGGCCAAAAGCTTATAGAAATTTGTTGATTTTTAAGAAGCTATCTGCAGGTACCGTTCTTCTAATTCGCGGCAAGTGGCTACCGCATGTTGCTGGGTTTTGTTAATGGTATAAAAAGTAATAAGCAGCATGAGCAACACGCCACCAAACAATAAACCTGTAAAATTAGGATTGATGTGCCGATAAAGCTTTAACTGCACCATTAACACGTTGTACAATTGAAAAACTACTATGCTAATAACCAAGTATACGCTACCCATTTTAAAGGTTAGCATTTTTGTATAGCGTTTGTAACGACCAGAGTTGATCATACCGTTTACCATTAAAGCCAGCATAAGGATGATAACTGTGGAAGTAAACACCACCTCCGGTTGGTTAATGGCGCTGAAAGCTATATTAACCAAATAAATAAAAGCAGCCATTAAGGGCAAATTTTTCCAGTTGAAATTAGCTATATAAAGGTTTCTGAAAATTTTGATATAACGCTTTTGTAAATTGTTGCGCATGGCATCTTCAAATACACTGAAACCCATAATGCCAAACTCAGAATGCGCCAAGTGAATAGCATGTGCGAGCGAAAGGTTATAATTATTGCTCATCATATCTTCTACCCGGCAAACCATGTGATCTATGATCTCTATCTGCAAATCGGGCTCGGTAAAGCCGCGTTTGGTAACAAAGGTTTTAATCAGGGCATATCCTGTGCATTTAACTTCATGCGGTTCTGCTACTTTTAAATTCATGCTCGCAGGAACGGATACAGGCAAGGCAATAAATAAGCGTAAAGGCAAAAACCGTAGTCATTGCAGCCGGATGTACCGCAACCAATTTGTACTGGTAATCCTCCCCGTTAAACAGAAAGTTGTAAAGATTTGGCAAATTAATGATGGAGTTGAGTACAACTATTGGAACATAGCCTTGCTTGCTTATAAAGACATCGGATAACGAACGCTTACCTTTTTGTATCCGGTTATTGCGCGTAAGCCAATGCGCATAAAACCACAAGTAAAAAGACAGTATAGCCAAGCCGCCAAATAAGATGGCAGCTACAATTTTTACAGGTGGAAGATAAAACCCAACTATAAACATTATAGTTAAAAAACCAAAGGTTTGCCAGGTAAACATGGCTTTAAAATTTTGCCATATTAAACGCCCAATGTTCTTCTTATAAGCCTTCTCTTGCTCTTTCGCTAATTTTTCTATACCCATAAAGCCACCAAAATGCTCATCAACTACTTGTTGGTACACAATTTTGATGTCTTGCAGGTTACCTTCTTTACGAAGCTCTTCTATACCCGTTAAAATATGGTCGGCTATTTCATCATAAATTTCCTGGAAGGGAATATCGTACCAATTGAGGCGATCTTTAACCCAGTGAGTTTCTTTGGTTGTAAGTATCATGTTATACAGATGGTTTTAAGTTTAATAAGGCCTACAACTGCTCAATAAAAGCCTGTTCTTCCTGCAATTTGCTGGTTACCTCCTGTCCTCCCTGCCCGGTTAAGCGGTAATTGAGCGTATCACGCAAATGCTTCCGTAAAAGCTGGGTTTGTTGTAAAGTTGGTTTCATGAAGCCAGTTGCATCTTAAATTCATCACGGTACACCCTTATAAAGCTAAGGCTGTAAATAAAAAAGAACAATGCTGTTACTGCAATTAACGAGGCATGGGCCTGTTTAAAGAACATATAATTATCATCACTTACAAAAAGCGGCGGCAAAAAAATAAACAAATTAAAAAGGCTCATACTCAAACAACCTATTTGTTCAATTACCTTGTCTTTGATGGATGGCTTTTGGTGCTTACGGTTAAAAAAACGAATCATTCCACGCAAGGCAACAATAATAGTCGGACTAAAACCTACGGACAAAACAATAATTAGTATGGTCTTTCGCGATATAGCATCGGCAGCGTAGTACATACTGCCGGCCAGCAATACAGTAAACAACAGTAATGGAAGTTTAAAATAAGACAATTGGTATTGCCATTGCTTTTTCCTGATGTTACTGCTTACTATTTTAGCGCGTTCTGCTTCCAGCTGTGCTAAAGTACCAATGCCGCCAAAATCGCTATTAATGATAGCGTCAAACGCCTGTGGCTTAGAAACATTAGTATCCGGTTGCTCTTCAATGGCTGTCAAAACATGGTCGTATACTTCGTTGTACGTCTCCTGATATTTAACATTCAACCATAATAAGCTTCTTAAATACTCCTGATCTTCATGAGTCACTTTCATAATGCTTGAGGTTTTAAGTTTAATACGGCCTGTAACTGCTCAATAAAAGCCTGTGCCTCCTGCAATTTGCTGGTTACCTCTTGCCCTCCCTGCTCGGTTAAGCGGTAATACTTGCGCACACGGTTGTCTACAATTTCATTAAAGGTTTCAAGCAAGCCGTCGGCCTCTAACTTGTGCAGGGCGGGGTATAGGGCGCCTTCGGTGAGTTTCATTTCGCCGGCAGTAAGTTCTTTAACCTTTTGCGTGATCTCATAACCATACATTTGATCGTTGTCCTCAAGCAATTTAAGAATAATGGTTTGCAGCGTTCCTTTTAATAACGGGCTTGTGCTCATAGAAGCAAATGTATAATAATTTTACATACATAAGAAAACTATGTATGTAATTTATTAATAAAAAAAGGCTGCTAAGTTAGCCGCCTTATGTTCTGTAGTTCGGAATCTGTAATAAAAACGTTTATCTTTCTACAAAGAAAAGATCACCTTAGCCAGTTGCCATTTCTCCCCAGGTTTTGAGCCAGGTAAAGCTTGTTGGTACTTCCACATCATTTGCTCCCATTTTTGCACGGTTGCATTACTTTCATCGGCTTCTGCTTTTTTTTCCATAGAAAAATCGTCGGTGGCCTCTATAATCATGTTTAACCGGTTGTTATACCGGTATATCTCCATTTTGGTAATGCCCGAGGCTTTTATGCTTTCAATAATCTCAGGCCAAACATTTTGGTGATAGGCTTCATACTCCGCTATCAGCTCAGGATCATCTATCAGATCCAGGAAAAGACAATACTTTTTCATCTTATTTATTTACAGTGACGGGCCACTATTTTAATCATTTGGAAATGTTTAAGCCTGGCTAATGGTTTAATTAGTTAGAACTTATAACGAACGAAAGCTTCCATGGCTGCATACTCGGCCAATCCAAGTTCGTTGTAGCAGTTAGCTGTTTCGCGGTTACGATCTTCGGCCCTTACCCAAAACTCGCGGGCATCATCGCCCGGGAAAACCGGCGTATCTTTTTGTGACTGATGCTTAAATATAGCCTGACGCTTGCGAATAACCTCCTGCGGAGACAGCGGCACAGCCATTTCAATTTCAGATGTTTCAAATTCGTGCCATGCACCGCGATATAGCCATAACCAGCAATCTTCAACCCATTTTTCTGTTGCTTTAAGGCGTTGCAGTGCGGTAAGTATGATGTTAAATGCAACCACGTGGGTGCCATGCGGATCGGCAAAATCGCCGGCGGCAAATATCTGGTGAGGTTTTACTTTTTGCAGCAGTTCCATGGTTAATTGTACATCCTCTTCGCCTACTGCATTTTTTTGAGTTTTACCGGTTTCATAAAATGGCAGTGCCATAAAGTGGATATTGCTATCGGGCAAACCTGCATAACGTGCGCCGGCAATAGCTTCGGCTTTACGAATGAAGCCCTTTACATTACGTATCTCCTGCGAATCTACCTGGTTAGGTCGTTTGTGCTTGATGAACTCGCGCATATTATCATAGATACCTTTGAGTTGAGTAACGTCTTTGCCAATGCTTTCGTCAAAATCAATGGCAAATTCAACATAACGCAGTACTTCATCGTCCCAAACGGCGGTATTGCCCGAGGTTTGGTAAGCCACATGCACTTCGTGCCCCTGATCAACCAAACGAATAAAGGTTCCGCCCATCGAGATAACATCGTCATCAGGGTGCGGGGAAAAGATAACCGAACGTTTTTTTGCAGGTTCGGCGCGTTCGGGGCGCTGGCTGTCATCGGCGTTGGGTTTACCGCCCGGCCAGCCGGTTATGGTATGCTGTATCTTGTTAAAAATATCAATATTGATATTGTAAACAGGCCCTTGCTCCACTGCAAGCTGCGCCATACCGTGATTGTTGTAATCTTCTTCGGTGAGTTTTAACACCGGTTTTTTTACTTCACCGGCCAGCCAGATAACGGCTTTCTTTGTTAATTGCGCACTCCATATACAATCTTTAACCAGCCACGGTGTGTAAAAACGTGTTAGCTCCGATGCGGCACCTTCATCCAGTATAAACTCTACGTGATCTGAAAGTTGCAGGTAAGTTGCCGGCACATCGCCCGATATTTCACCTTCAACCGCCTTTTTAACAATGGGCGCTTTTTTAGCGCTCCAGGCCATGAGTATAATTTCGCGGGCTTTAAAAATGGTACCTATGCCCATGGTGATGGCTTTAGTGGGTACGTTTTCTTTACCACCAAAATCGCGCGAGGCATCACTGCGGGTCAGGTTGTCTAACGTAACCAAACGCGTACCCGAATTGGGTGCAGAGCCCGGCTCGTTAAAACCAATGTGGCCGGTACGGCCAATACCTAATAATTGAAAATCCAATCCACCTAAATCTTCTATCTGCTTTTCGTAATTAAGGCAAAACGCAGCCACTGCATCCTGGGGCAAGGTGCCATCAGGAATGTGAATGTTTTCAGGAGCAATATCGATATGATCGAACAGGTTTTCGTGCATAAAGGTCACATAACTTTGTGCCGAGCTGGCCTGCATAGGAAAATACTCGTCCAAATTAAACGTGATTACATCCTTAAAACTGAGGCCTTCCTGCTGGTGCATGCGCACCAATTCTTTATAAACCGCAATGGGAGTTACGCCGGTGGCCAGCCCTAAAACCGCCTTACCGCCTTCTGCCTGTTTGCTACGGATTAATTTAGCTATGCGCTGTGCAACAACCACGCTGGCTGTTTTTGCATCGGGGTAAATGGTAACCGGAAGCTTTTCAAAACGTGTTTCTTCAAGGAGATTTAATCGTGCCATTGGTGTTATATAATTATAAGTATTATTCTTTTAATGTAATGGATGTGGCCGGCTTAGCAAAAGCTTTGCGGCAGGCCAGTTATTTGGACAATGTAGTTCCGTACAATACATCTCCTTTAAGGTTAATAACCTTAACAGCAATTTTTTCAGCACTTATCGAGAAATACATGAATCCATTTTCGGAAGCCTGAAACTTACTGTATTGAACACCATCGGTTACCGGGGTTAACTCAGAGCCCGCACCTGTTATAAACTGATGGGTAACACCTGAGGGTTTAAGGTGCTGTAACGAATGGTCATGCCCTGCCAGATAAATATCTACCTTATTCTCTTCAAATATTTTGCTCATAGCCTTACGTATGGCCAGCGTATCATAGTTTTTTATGCGGGGGCCGGCAGTGTAGTAAGGGTGGTGTCCTACTACAATTTTCCATTTCACATCGGCACTGGCTTCCTTTAAAGTTTTGTTGATCCAGGCTAATTGCTTCTCGGGCTGCTGGTCCTTAATATCGTAAATAATGGGCTGAGTATCTATCATCACGAACAGGGCTTTTCCTTTTCCCTCTCCTAATGATACCTCTTTGGTATAGTACCGCGAGGGCATATTCCAGCGACGGCTGATTTTTGAATACCGTATCTGTGCATCAGGGTCGGCTGCATAATCGTGGTTGCCTAAAACCGAAAACCAATCGACCTGTAAGGAATGCGCCGTATAAACATTTTCAAATGAATAATGCCAAGCCGGGTCGTACTCGCTTACTACCCCTTTAGGGTATATGTTATCACCAACCGAAATAATAAAGTTGTTGGGATTTGCCTTACCCCAATTACCCATTTGTTTGGCTACTTCAACCTGGTTGTATTCACCGTTACGGCCCCAATCGCCAATGGCCATAAAATTTAAGGGGTAACCGTTTGCTATACCGTTACTGGCCGAAAGGTCTTCGCTCTCGATGTGAGTTACCGGTGTATCGGCCAATGATTCGAGCGGAGCTATTAGCGACGCACCTAACGCGGTAAGCGTTGTGTTTTTTACGAAATCTCTGCGTTTCATACCTATTTCAGTGAGTTTATTTCCATATCTACCTCCAACGGGTTGCCTGTTATACGGCATATCAGCGGTAAATCGGGGTTATTTAATATCCAGTATTGTGTGGTTTCGTTTCGGGCAACTACATGTAAAAGATTTAGCGTTTTGCCGTCAACCGTCATTGTAGTTGCTTCACCATCGTTTTGAAGGTCGTAAATAGTGTTATCATATGCAAAACTGCGCTTTTGCAGCAAGTTTTGAAGTGCAGTTTTAGAGATAAAGAAAAACGTTTGATCAGGCGGTAAGACCACTTTGGTATCAGGTTCGGGCTGTACAAAGCTTAATCTATTGGCTTTACTTACGGCTTGGGGTAATATAACGTAGGTTCCGGTTGTGGTGTTCCTAACTTTCCAGTCTAAAATAACACTATCAGAAAGGCGCGTAAACGTAAGCGAAAAAGCAACTTGTTGCCCATGCAACCTAAGCGTGTAACCCACAGTACTACCTTGTTTAATGACAGGTGCTTGCTGCTGGGCCATTGAAGCCATGGCCATAAATAACAGGAGCAGGCTAAGTTTAATTTTTTTCATCCCCATTAATTTTTACTTGGTGGTAAAACCTGTGTTCCCCATTCGGTTGGTTTATCGGTCATTTCAAAAACCAGTTCGCCACCGTTTAAAATATCGGCATGCTCAATCCACGATTGGTTAAAATCCTTCCCGTTCAACCTGGCCGATTTGATATAAGTGTTAGTTGCTGAAAGATTTCTTGCCGTTATCCTGAAATCTTTTCCGTTTTCCTGGTGCAGGATCACCTGTTTTAGCATAGGCGAATTAAGCAAATAATAAGACTGACCTGCATTTGGATAAAAGCCCATCATCTGGAAAGCCAGCCATGAAGACATGGCTCCCGAATCATCATTACCCGGCAATCCGGTTGGCGATGTATTAAAATTAGCGGTCACAATTTGCCTGATGCGCTGGCTGCTCAGGTCGGGGCGGCCTATCCAATGATACAAGCTTGGCGTTAAGAACGATGGTTCATTATCAACATTGTAAAAGCGCTTTTCAAACAAGGTGTCCAATCGTCTTTTGAAAGCGTCTTTACCACCCGATTTTTCGATAAGCTGCGGTATCTGATGCGGAATGCTTAAAGAATACTCCCATGAGGTAGCCTCGTAAAAAAATCCGCACCAGTGGCAAACATACCACGGGTACTCGCGGCTTAGCGGTGTATATTTAAAAGTTGGATGCTGGTTTTTAGATGTACCATAAGGAATATCATCAAGCCAGCGGCCGGCCGAATCTTTAGGCATAATAAAGCCGGTAGCGCCGTGGTCTTTATAATTGTCGCGCCATAAGTTGCGCCAGTTACCGGCCAGTTTACTATATTTTTTATACACTTCTGTTTTACCTAAACCTTTGGCAACCATGGCAATGCAGTAATCCTCGTACGCATAATCTGTAGTACGGTTACCGGCGCGCGGTATGTGGTAGGGCACGTAACCCAGGCGGTTGTATTCGGGTATACCTCCCCGCCCCTCTTTTTCTTCTAAGCCCCCGGGCGGAACGGTAGCATCTTTAAGCATAGCCTCTAAAGCAATATTATAATTAACACCCGTCAATCCTTTTGCATAAGCATCGGCAATTAACACCTCGGCGTTAGAGCCACCTTGTGTACGGCCGTTGTAATTACCGCTACGGGCTTCGGGCATATAACCTTCGTGCTTGTAAATATTCAGCAGCGCGTTAACGATCTCTGTTTGCCTTTGAGGCGAAATTAAAGTAATAAGCGGGTTTGACGACCTAAAGGTGTCCCATATGGCATAAAAATCATCGTAGTAGGGCTCGCTACCGCTCCATAACGGATTTTCGCCGGTACGGTTCACGGGCATTAACATGGTATGATACAGTGCCGTGTATAACATCTTTTTTTGATCGATACTTGCATCAGGGTTTACCTCAATACGGCCAAGCAGTTTATCCCATTTTTGCCTTACCTCGCTTAATGCTTTATCAAAGCTCCAGTGAGGAATATCTTGGTCAATATTATCTTTTGCTTTCCCTTCACTTATAAAAGATATACCTATTTTGACTTTTACAGTGTCGTTACCGCCATCTTTAAACGCCAGTAACGCACCCGTTTTTTGGCCGCTATCAAACTGCTGCTTTATGCCAGGAAATAGTTTTGTGCTTTTCCAGGTAGATAAACTTTTAACAGGCGTGTTAAATACGGCGTAGAAATATACGGTATAAGCTGCACCGTTATTCCAACCACCCCTAATGCGGCTATACCCTCGCACTTCGGTATCTGATACTACTTCAATTTCCGAACCTACAAATTGCTGTGCCTCGCGGGCATCAGGAACCGGCTGCTCGCCTAAAAAGAAACCGGCATCAATAGCCAGGGCCTTCGATGCTTTAGCCGGATAAGTAAACTTGTAGAAAGAAACCTTGTCGGCTGTGGTAATTTCGGTTTTAATGTTGTGCTTTTTGAGCTTTACGCTGTAATACCCTAAAGCCATTTTTTCATCCTCACGCATGGATGAATGATCGGTGCTGTTAAGCTGGCCTGTAAATGGCATAATTAAAATGTTGCCATACTTCGGCCCTCCTCCGGTACCACTTACATGCACTTGTCCAAAACCCGTTACGGGTGCTGGTTCGGGCAACCAACCGCTATTGGGTCTTACGGTACAATCGGGACCGGGCTTAACCATACCAAACGGACATGATGGGCCTATAAAAACACGCCCAACACCTTCAGAACCTATGCGTGGATCGACAAACTGGTGCAAATTATTTTGTGCCGATGCGTGCAGCGCGAGCAACGTGGATATGAACAGTAGCAGCAAGCAGCGCACAACAAAAAACGATCTATAAAAATACATAGTTGTTTAAATTTTCAGAAACAGCTTGTTTCGATACAAAAAATAGAGGAGTGTTAATTGCACAACTATTACAGACAATGCCACAAATACAGGCTGCCAATTTGGAGTTGCATACTGTATTGCACCGCCGAAAATATAGTTTGCCGTATGCAAAAGATCTACCATGCCTTCGGCCGCCATATAAATGAGTATGGAGTTGCTGCCTATCAAAACAAAAGGGAATGCCCATTTGCGGTAACCGGCCACATCAATGATCAGGTAAAAAACTGCTAAGAACAACAAGCTGAAACCGCCCACATATAGCACAAATGAACTTGTCCACAAGCGCTTGTTGATAGGGAAATTCAGGTCCCATAGTGATCCTAAGGCAATTAATACCAAGCCTGCGACAAGCAGCAACAGGCCTTTTTTTAACATAGACCAACGCGCATCGGTACTTTTTAGGAATTGGCCGGCAAATACGCCAAGCAATGCCGTACCAATAGCCGGTATGGTAGATAGTATTCCCTCAGGGTCGTGTATGCGGTCATGTAATCTTCCCGGCAGCAACAGGCGGTCAATATACGATTCGAGGCTACCCTCCATGGTTAATACCCCCGCCCCGTAGCCCGGTACAGGTATAAGCATCATAGCGGCCCAGTATCCTAAAAGTAAGCCGGCAAACCAAAAGATCTGTCCTTTGAGGTTAAAATTCAAATAGATGATGCCCGCAAAGAACCATGCTAAACCAATACGCCCTAACACACTGGCAAAACGGGTGTTTTCAACACCGTTGAACTTGAACAGGCCGTTAACTACCACCCCCAAGAATACCAGTATCACAGCACGCCTTAGCATACCTAAATAAATCTCTCGCTTTTTAGAGGACGATAATTGATAGGCGTGTTCACAACCGGCATCGGTAATTTTGCGGTGCATAGAATATGGCATACTTACTCCTGCTATAAATAAGAACAGCGGAAAAATCATGTCATAAAAAGTAATGCCATTCCACTCGGTATGGTGCAACTGCGCCGACATCCACAGAAAGGCAGGCCAGTTGGTTGTCTTGGCCAGCGCATGTATGAGCCCTTCGCCGCTTATGATCCAAAACATATCAAAACCCCGCAAAGCATCTAAGGATATCAATCGTTGGGTTTTAGCGCCCTGGTTGTTACTCATAAGTTAGCAGATATTACAGCGTAGTACTTTTTATACATTTGCAGCACTACCGGTATGCTTTGCCCGGCTGTTTTAGTTGGGTAAGCGTTGTTGGCATTAGCCCATCGCCACTCCCAATCGCTTATGTTTTTATTAAAGAGAGCCATATCAAGGTCCTTATCAGTTTTAAGCGCGGTTTCTGCTGCTGTAAAGAATTTCTCCCAGCGTACTTTATAAAATCCATTAAGCAAGCCGCTCCACTGGCGGCATGAATATTCATGCAGCGGACTATTCTTATCACCCCATAAGGTAACCAAATCGCGGGCGTTCAATTCATATAGCGCCTTCTCTGCCGGGGTGGTTCCGCAGTTGCGGGCATCGGCAAGCCAGGTGCCTAATAAAAAGTCTTTACGGGTGGCTAAAAGCATATCCATATCAGTTATCAGCTGCAAATACTCGTTACTGTATTTTTTAAAATCGGCCATGTTTTTTTGCTGATAGGCCTTCACCCATTTCTGCTGCAACGGACCGGCGTAATTTGCAAGTACTTGACGGGTAACATCGACCAAGTCATAATTAAACCCGTCACTTTTACTGCATTCAGGTATAGCGGCAACCATATCGTGCCATGCAGGAAGCAGGTCTTTACGTTTATAGTTCAGCTTGGTTTTGGTCCAAACCGTGGCCGAATCAAAGGTTGGCCTGCCGGTTATAATTGACTCCGCTCCATCACGAATATCTTTACCATTATATACCGTGTGTTTAAGCACCTGCCATGCGCTTAAGGCGTGTTTATCTTTATTGCCATAACGATTCAAAACATATTGCTCCAACCAGTCATCCAAATTAATAGGGTTACTCTGCCAAGTGTTGCTGGTCATCAGTTCATACAAAACAGGGTTTTGCTCAATGGCTTCCATGGTTAAACCAATGCCTTCCATTTTGCCCGAAGCAGGGTCTTTTAAAGCCTCTGCGGGGCCGCTTGCCACTCCCTCAATTCTACCGAACATAGATATATTGCCACCAAAATTATGAAGCATGTTCCATATCCAGGGTTTGCCGTAATAGGCATCGGTACGTTTCCAAACCGGTTCAATCTCGGTGGCCAAATCGAGCATGATCATATGGTCGTTGGGAACGGCTTCGAGTAAGGCTTTGATCTGTGGTGTTTTCCAAAACTTGCGGTCGCTGTAAAATAACCAGCCCTGCATAACCCAAATGGCTTTAGGATCGGCCTTGCTCATGGCTTGGTAAACGCGCGAACTTAAAGACGATAAATAAGCCGGATCATCTGTTGGCGGTTCATTTTCGTTAAAAGTATCGGCCGAATAAAGATGATCGGTGCCGTAAAGCCGTGTTTGTACATTTAAAAACTTACGTCCTATTTGCTCAAACATCGGGTCTTCGGTGTCTAAGATATAGGTATCGTTAAAGCCATTGGTCCAGTTGGTTTGCTTTAACTTTGATGATGGAAAACGTGCCTTAAATGACGCCGGTACATGGCCTGTAAACGATTGAAGAACAGGCTTCATGCCCAAAGCCCTTTCACGCTTTAAAATTTGTTGTTGTAAATTGCGGTGGCTGGTCATCCAGCTTAAAGGCAGCGGGCCTCCCCATCCGTCTAAATTTCCCATCCAAAACCAAGAGAAATATGCAGGGCCGCAAAAAAATCCTTGCAGGTCTTTATCGGTAAAGCCCATGCTTTTATAAACCTCGTACCATGTGTATTCTTGCCCGGTTAAGGCAAGCGGCATATTGATGCCATGCAGCGCCATCCAGTCTATCTCTTTTTCCCAGCGCTTCCAGTCCCACCAGCTCATGCTATAATTGTAAGTGCAGTAGTTGAGGTAATAACGATAATTGTAGGGCGTATTTTTAACCACCTTTTTTGACACCCGAGGCGCTTTAACAGGCAGGTTTAAATTAGTACCATTCCAGGTGATCTGGCAATGGCAATACTCGGTCACGTAATAATATAAAGCCGATGCTACCGCCACACTATTATTACCGCGAAGAACGATCTTATTATTTTTGCTTTCAATTTCAAAATGATCTTTCCCGGCTTTTGAAGGGATATAATGAACCTCAAACCAAGCGGCTTTAGCAGGAATTACCCTTTTAATTAGTGCATAAGACGCATCCTCGGGCCTTTGAGCCCAGGATGGCGCGGAGATCATCACTACTGCAAGGATTAATAATATTTTATACACTCTCATGTTTTGTTGTTATGGTATAAAAGGAACAATCCCTTACTTAATTACCGCTACGCTTTTGCTGGCTTTACCGGCAATTTTAATACTGCCAACCTTAGGAGCAGGTGAATTATTAATTACGATAGCCGGAGTTGCCTGAGTTTTATTAATACTTAAGCTACCGATGTTGAGATTTTTAACATCATCGAAAACGCAGGCTTTGCGCAAATCATTTTTCAGGTAGCTGAGCTTAACGTTTTTAAATACCACACCGTTTACATGCCTTGCGTAAAAGCCCCAGGCAGGCAAATCACCAAACATTGAAAATTCGGGATAATTTTCGATAGCTTCAGGAATCTCTTTGAGACCACTGCTATCAAATTTTGGATAATCTTTAGAAGTAGTACCCTCGTAGGTTATGTCAATATTTTCGAGCGTTACGTCTTCCACATCGTGGCCCGGTATACCGGCTATTGATGAGGGGAACACGTTATGCTTAGCTTTTACAACAGGACCCTCCATATTATAACCGGCATCCGGCTTACCTGCCGGAACCTGCACTTTTACATTACCAATGTACACCCTGCGCAGTGTACCCGGCTCGGAGTTTTTATTGCGCTTTCCTATCCGCAAAAATATAGCGTTACCAGTGTTTCGGGCATTAATGTTTCTTACATCAATATCCTCAATCAGCCCGCCATCAACCGTTTCAATGGCTATTGCCGAGCGGTAGGTGTCATATACTTCAATATCATGTATTTTTATTTTTTTAAATCCGCCGAACGATGCCGTACCCATTTTTACAGCACTGGCGCTCGAGCGCACACGGCAATTATATATTTCTATATTTTCGCAAGCGCTTTTAGGATCGTGAGATTTAAGGCAAATGCCATCATCGGCTACGTTAAAAAAGCTATTAGATAGTTTTACGTTTTTGCAGTCTACCAGGTCAATGCCGTCGTTATTCCAAAAGGTATTGCTTTCAACATTAATGCTATCGATCACCATATCCTGGCAATTGCGGTAATCCTGTATCCAGCACAAACCATTTTTTATAGTAATATTTTTGATATTCACATCACGGCAGTTCTTAAAATCTATGAGGTGCGGCCTGTTATCTTCTTCGGGGCGCATTTGATGCCAGGGATTGTACGTTTGCCATTCGCTGTCTTTCAATTTACCGGCACGCAACATAACATATATATCATCAAGCAACGCCACTCCTCTTCCATCAATGGTTCCCGCACCGGTAATGGCTACGTGCTGTACATCAGTAGCCACTATTAAGGCCGATGCTTTTTGCGGACCATAATCAATACGTTTGGTGGTGGCCAGCAGGGCGGCACCTTTCTCGAAATGCAGATCAACGTTCGACCGTAAGTAGATGACACAGGTGACAAAATCACCTTTAGGCACCACTACCATTCCTCCGCCGCTTTCGGATGCGGTGTTCATTGCTTTTTGTATGGCTTGGGTATTATCGGTTTTACCATCGGCAATGGCGCCGTAACTGGTTATGCTATATACTTTGTCTTTGCCAAAAGCGGTAGCAGCAAATGCCAGCTGTGCGAGGCAGGCGCTAATACAAGCAATAGACAGCAGTTTTAAATTTAATTTTATGTTCATCATTATAAAGGCTGAATGAAGTAGTTGTAAATGATTACCAGTAAACAGTGTACAGCGCTGTAAGTACACCCATGATGATAACTGCCATGATCAAGAATGCAGTAGTTACCTTAAAATCGCTACGTTGAGGAAGCAGTATGGGCGAGGTATATTGCTTTGGATTTACCAAGCTTATTACTACCATTAAAATTACGATCAGTACAAAAGTTATGCTCATCCGGTCCAAAAACGGAAAGTTAGGAAAAGCACCGTTTGTCCAGTACGGCAAAAACTTTAATATGGTTGATGTAGGTACAGTTAATACAGCGGCAGCCATAGCTGCAGTAGCTGTAGTTCGTTTCCAGAAAAGTCCGAGCATAAAAATAGCCAGTACTCCGGGCGAAAAGAAGCCCACATATTCCTGAATAAACTGGTATACTTGGTCTAACGACCGTAATGCCGGTGTTACCAAACCGGCAATAAGCATACAGATAATGACCGCCCACCTACCGGTTAATACCAGTTTGCGTTCAGAGGCGGTCTTATTAAAATACTTTTGATAGATATCTAACGAGAATATGGTAGATATACTATTTGCCTTACCCGCAAGTGATGCCACTATAGCGGCGGTTAAAGCTGCAAAGGCCACACCCTTTAAACCGGCAGGCAACAGGTTCATTAAGGTTGGGTAAGCCTGGTCGGGCTTTACTACCCCGGTCGCTCCCATCATTTCATGCTGAAAAAGACCCTTATTATGTAACACATACATAATAATACCCGGCAAAACTGCAATTACCGGCACCAGCAGTTTTAAAAACGCAGCAAATAAGATCCCGGTTCGGGCGGTTTTTAAGTTAGCGCCTAAGGCGCGTTGTACAATGTATTGGTTGCAACCCCAATAGGCCAGGTTGTTAACCAGCATGCCACCGATGATAACCGATGAGCCGGGCAGCTCCATATAATGAGGGCTCGACTTATCAAATATCATATGCAAATGGTCGGGTGCCTGTTGTTTTAATACCGACAGTGCCTTGATGATATCACTGCCGAAACCATACTCATGGGCCAGAAGGGAAAGAGCTAAATAAGTGGTTACCAAACCGCCGGCTATTAACACCACAACCTGTATAACATCGGTATAGCCAATAACTTTCATACCTCCAAGGGTAACTATTACCGAAAATACGCACAGCGCAATAACGCAAAAACCAAATGACAAGCCCGATATTGCCGACACCGCCAACGCACCTAAATAGATAATAGAGGTTAGGTTAACGAATACATAAACCAGCAGCCAAAATACGGCCATGATGGTGCTCACCTTATCGTTATACCTGCGCGCCAGGAACTGCGGCATGGTAAAGATCTTATTTTTAAGATAAAGCGGGATGATGAACCAGGCTACAAGGATAAGCGTTGCCGCCGACATCCATTCATAGCTGGCTATGGCCAAGCCCATGGCAAAGCCCGAACCCGACATGCCTATAAAATGTTCGGCCGAAATATTGGAAGCAATGAGCGATGCTCCTATTGCCCACCAGGTAAGCGAGCCTTCGGCAAGGAAAAAGTCTTGAGAGTTATCGGTGCTTCTTTTCTTTTGGTAGATGTAGTACCCGTAAGCCGACACGATGACGAAGTATACAAAAAATACAAAGATATCGGCCGTTTGGAGATGGTTATTACTCATAATTAGGTTTTAGTGCGTAATCTGTAATTGCGCACCTAAATTATAGTATAATTTTTAAGGCGTATAAAGTAATGATACTTTATATCATGTTGCCGAATTCAAGAAAAGCTAACTCCGTCAAAATGAACGGAGTTAGCTTTATAGGCAAATAGCTTAATATCCTGGGTTTTGAACCAATTTGGTATTGGTTTGGAAACCTGAACTTGGAATTGGGAATATACGGCGATAGGCATCGGCATTGGTTTTACCTAAGCCGTAGGTATTTTCAAATTTACCGAACCTGATCATATCGTTACGGTGCCATCCTTCAAAAGCCATCTCTCTTACGCGTTCAGCATAAAGACCTTCAAGATCTAAAGAAGTCAAGGCAGCAGAAGTTGTGCGGTTAGCCCTGATTTGGTTAACTAAAGATAATGCTGTTGCACCTAAAGTAGGCGTACCGCCACGCAAAATGGCTTCGGCTTTCATTAACAGGATGTCTGAATAACGGAACACTGGAAAATCGTTACTCTGGTTACGGTTGATGGTGTTAGTATAATCGGCCAGGAATTTATTGTTACGGTAACCCGTATTCCAGGCAATTTCATCGCGTCCTAAATCATAATCAGAATTGGTTCCAGTGCGAGGTCTAAATGTTAATTGGCTTAACACTAACGGGTAAACAATTTTAGCATCAGGAGCCGATCCTTTGTAGAACTGATCGTAACCAATATTAGTAGTACTTACCATAATCGGGCTACCATCCTGCCAATATTGCTGACCGGTTAACCATTGTTTATTACGGATATCGTTGGGATCGTTAAAATAAGCATAGTACTCAGCTGTAGTCATTGATGGGCCGCTTGGTCTGTTATTAGCTAAACCGTTACCAGTGCTTTGATTGATTACAGGATTAACATATCCGCCAGCGCTGGAACCTGAATAACTGTATCGTATACCTAAGTTACGGTTAAGATTATACCGCGCAAAAATCAAATTTCCTGAACTGGTTGATGCATCATAAGGTATTGCAAAAACAAATTCTTTTTGAGATGTAGGTCCGTTTATTGGATAGAACATTTGCAGGTAAGAAGCCATAGGTTCTACAGCGTATTTACCAGAGCTGATCATTTGATCACAAGCGGCTATACAATCGTTGTAACGTTGCGTTCCGGTGTATACTGCAGCATTCAAATACATTTTAGCCAATAAAGAGTAAGCAAAATGCTGATTTACCAAACCATAAGTTGCCGGAGTTACGTCAGATTTTAAGTAAGGGATAGAAGCCTTTAGCTCGCTCTCTATAAAATTGAAAACCTGGGCACGGGTAGCCTGCGGTTGAGACTCCTTGGTACCGTATAAGGTATCCAAAGGAATACTTCCAAAGCTATCCATACCTATATAATAGGCAAATGCACGAAGGGTTTTTAATTCGGCAATACTACTTGATTTTGCCGAGCTTGCCGGGGCTGATTTAAAAATAGACAGGGTTTGGTTAGTAACACCTATCATATTGGTGTAATAGTACCAAACAGCGTTAATACCGGAGTTATCCTTTGTCCAGGTATGGCGGTGTAATTCCTGATATCTGTTGCCGTCAATCCAGTCAGGACCGAATACAGCCAACAGGTTCTCGTCTGTTGTATGGCTTTGTGAAAAAAAGTATGCGCCGGTATAATCAGACCTTAATGCCACATATACGGCACCGGTTACAGCCTGGTATTGGGCTGGTGTTTGAGGAAAAATATCTGGTGTAAGCTGAGTATTTACCTGAATATCTGTTTTATGACAAGAGGATAAAACTACGGCTATGCATACAGCAGATGCGATAGTTAAAAATATATTTTTCATGTCTGTTATAATTATAATGATACGTTAACGCCCAATAAGAATGTACGTGTTTTTGGATAAAAGTTATTGTAATCTATGCCTGGCGACTGGCCACCCTGGTTAATTTCAGGATCAACACCTTTGTAACCTGTAATGACAAATAAGTTGTTGCCGGTTACGTAAACGCGTATGTTACTGATAGACTTAATAGGTTGTTTAATGTTATACCCGATGGTAGAGTTATCTAATCTTACGTAAGACCCACTCTCAATATACCTGTCTGAATAAAAGTAATTGCGGGTGTCGGTAACTTTGTCATCAGCGGCAGAACGCAAAATGTTGTTAGCGCTTGTAGCAGCTGTATTTGATAAATCTGCACGGGTTGCATTAAATATTTTATTACCAAATGTACCTCTCAAAAATATGTTAAGGTCGAAGTTTTTGTAGCGGAACGAGTTATTCCAACCCATCAGTACTTTTGGCTGTGGACTGCCCGCATAGAAGTAGTCTACACCGGTAAGTGGCTGAGTGGTGGTAGATCCATCGCGTTTGTAAAATAACGAGTTACCATTAGCGTCTTTTCCTGCATATTTAAAGGTGAAGTACTGTCCTAAAGGAGAGCCTACTTTTAATATTTGCAAGGTAGAGCCCGATTGGCCCGGACCTTCGGGTGAAGTGTACACAACTGAATCTCCGTTGGCATAAGGGCTAAGTAAACTGGTGATCTTATTTTTGTTATAAGCCGCGTTTATAGTGCTTGACCAGTTGAAGTCTTTAGTTGATACTGCATTTGCAGTTAAGCTTAACTCAATACCTTTGTTGTTTATACTACCACCATTAGCAACTATATTACCTCCGGGTACCAAAGATGAAGATACGCGGTAAGCAAATAACATATCGCGGGTGTTTTTATTATAAACATCTACCGAACCGGTAATTTTGTTATTTAGGATTGCAAAATCAATACCGATGTTGGATGATGCGGTACGTTCCCATTTCAAATCAGGGTTTTGTCCTTGTAACGGCGCTAAAGCCTGGGCCAATACTCCGTTGTTATAATATCTATCAACGGCTCCGTAAAGTAACTGAGCAGAGAAGGCACCTACACCAAACGCGTTACCTGTAACACCATAACTTGCACGTAACTTTAATTCGTTAATGAAAGTCTGATTTTTCATAAAATCTTCCTGAGTAATACGCCACGCAACGCTTCCTGAAGGGAAATATCCCCAACGGTTGTTTACACCAAATACCGAGCTACCATCTCTTCTTACCGATCCTTGCACCAAGTATTTATCTTTATAGCTGTAATTAAACCTAAAGAAATCAGAAAGTAACAACGTTTTACCATAAGCCCTAGTGTCACCGAAATTGATAATATAAGAGCTAGTTTGATAAGGGTTAGACAGTGTTAAGTTATTGTAGCCAACATTATCAGTTGGGAAGTTGATACTTGATGCCGAAAGGCCATCACCCACTACGTTGTCTTGATAAGAATAACCTAACACGGTAGTTAATGAGTGCTCACCAAACTTCTTGCTCCAGGTAAGGAAGGTTTCAAGTGTTTTAACTGTATTTGAATATTCGCTGCGGTATGCAGTTCCGTTTCTACCAAGGTTAATTAAGGAGTGTGATACACCAATAGCAGGGTCAGGATTATTGTAAAAACCATTTCCCAGGTAAGCATTATAATATGAACCATAATATTCACCATGTGAAGAGCTTGTTTTTTGATATGACAGGTTTACATTGTAAGTAAGTCCAAAAGGTAATTTAACTTCGGTAACAAATGAACCTAATAACACATTGTATTTGGTATTATCTTGTGCGTTATTGGCAATTGCCAAAGGATTAAAATAACCTGTATTACCGAAGTTCTCATAATACGATCCATCAGCGTTATAAATTGGGTTAACAGGTAAGTGCTTGGCTGCCTGCAATAAAACTACATTTTGTAATGGTACGTTTTTAGAATTGCTGTTAGAATTTGACAGGTTTAAGCTAAACTTTAATTTATCATTTAAAGCATACTGATCAACTGCTAAACGGCCAATTACACGTTGTAAAGAACTACCTTGCAAAATACCATCCTTTTTAAAGTAATTAACACTGGCGCTGTATGTGCCATGTTCAGAACCACCACTCAAAGAAATATTATGATTTTGAGCAAATGCAGTAGAGCGCTCAATTGCTTTCATCCAATCAGTATTAGCACCTAAATCATTATTTGCAGAAAAACCAACATTGTTTTTTGCTAAAAATGCACGTATCTCATCGGCGTTCATCAAATCTAATCGGCTGCTTACCTTTTCAACACCTGCGTAACCGCTATAAGAAACTGACGAAGAATTTCTCTTACCTCTTTTGGTAGTAACCATAATTACACCAGCCGAAGCACGGTTACCGTAAATAGCGGTAGCAGCTGCATCTTTAAGTACGTCTATAGTTACAATATCATTAGGAGCTATGGCAGCGATATCTGCACCCGGAATACCATCAATTACATAAAATGGCGAACCAGGGCTGTTTACTGTAGAGGCACCACGTAAAATGACAGATGCCGGTTTGTTTGGATCACCACTTGCAGTAATGTTTAGGCCCGGTACCTTACCTTGTAGTAACTGGCCTACGTCAGAAATAGCACCACGGTTGAGGTCTTCTTGCTTTACCTGGGTTATAGCGCTTGATATAGCTTTACGTGTTGAAGTACCGTAACCTATTACTACTACGTCTTTTAATGAACTGCTCGATTCAAGTAGCTCAATTTTGTACGTAGTTTCGCCGGTAACTGCTACTTCTTTGGTAGTAAAGCCTATTGAGGTAAGCACAAGTGTTTCGCCATCTTTAGCGTTTAAGCTAAATTTACCTTCCGCATCTGTTTGTGATGCCCTTGCTACCCCTTTTACGGTAACGGTAACACTTGGAATTGGATAACCTTTATTGTCTACAACCGTTCCTGTTATGCGACGGTCGGCCTGTGCAAATAATTGCTGGGAACCTAACATAAAGGCAAAGAACAGCAGTAAAGGCAGAAAACTACCTTTGTAAAATAGTAAATTTAATCTCATAATTGGTTAATTAATTTTTGTGTTCGGCAAGTATAGTTGTTAAAATTTAAGCATTGAAGGTAGGTATTTTGCTATAATACCCTCGTAATATCCTTTTATTTCCTGCCAGTTTGGGGGCACAGGACTCTTAGAATACAAATCGTACGGATTAAAAAGGTTAACCCATTTCAGCATTTCGCGGTCGTGATCGTCGAGCAGGTAACTGTATTCGCCCTCGCGGTGCCATGAATAGAATGAATGATAACGCAGCATATATAATGCAGGTTCGGGCAGGTAATCTTTAAGCATTTGGTAAACATACTCATCATGCCCCCAAGACATATGCACATTGCGCAAGCCGCAGCCCTCTTCATAAACGCCCAGCTTTGTATTGTAAGCCGGGTTATTGTAATCGGGGTTGTTAACAAAGAACTCGGGATAAACAATTTTTTGCGAGTAAGCACATCCTACCGGGAAGGTATCGCCCACTACGGCCCACTGCGGTTCACCAAAAAGGCAAAGAGTTTTTCCCATATCGTGCATCAACCCGGTTAAAACCATCCAGTCCGGGTGACCGTCGGCGCGTATAGCTTCTGAGGTTTGCAACAAATGCTGAAACTGATCCAGATCGGTATCGGGGTCAGAGTCATCTACCAATTGATTTAAAAAATCAAAAGCATCCCATATCGACATTTCTTTGCGTTTAAAGGCTAAAAAGTCGGCTCTTTTTTCCTGCACAAAGTCATACGTTTGATAGGTATGGTTTAAACGGTAAAACTCTTTTACCGTATCGCGGGCGGGGTCGTCATACTGCCGGTACTCTTCAGCGTTTCGGGTTGTGGCAATTGCTTCCGGATCGGGGTAGCGGGTAAGCACATCATCTTCCCAAACATCAAGGCTGGGAAGCGGGTTCAATTCAGAATCTTTCAACTCTTTCATAATTTTCGGAAATATGCAGGCGTTTAATGAGAGCCAACGGTTTATAATGGTACTATCTTATCTAAAAGACGATGCTAATATAGGGGCAGATGTAATTTGCAATCATGTTATTGTAAAGATTTATTTACGAAACCGTTTTCGGAAAGCAAGTACTATACTATCTTAGCCAAACTTAATTTTCAAAGCCGATGTCTACTACTATTAAAATGATTGCCCATAAACTGTCGCTTTCGGTAGCTACAGTGTCAAAAGCACTTGCCGACAGTCATGAAATTAGTAAAGAGACAAAGCTTTTGGTATCAAATGCAGCACAGGAGATGGGTTATGTGCGTAACCCTTACGCTAGCAGCCTTCGTAAAGGGCGAAGCAAAACCATAGCCATTGTTATACCCGAAATAGCTGATAGTTTTTTTGCAGAAGCCATTAATGGTATTGAAGAGGTAGCCTTATTGCAAGGCTACCATGTTTTGATATACCTTACACATGAAAGCCTGCTGAGAGAGCAAGCCATTCTGCAAGATTTCAGGAGTGGCAGGGTCGATGGTATACTCATGTCGGTATCAGAAGAAACCAACGACACCGAACACATTAAAACGCTTATGGAAAGCCAGGTACCAGTAGTATTTTTCGATCGTGTTTGCGAAGAATTAAATACCACCTGTGTAGTTACCGACGATTTTGAAAGCAGCTTTATTGCAACTAATCACCTCATTAGCAAAGGATGCAGTAAAATAGCTTTCATGGGCAATTCGATAAACCTTGCTATTAACCGTAACCGGGTAAACGGCTATATAGAGGCTTTAAAGCAGAACGGGCTGAGTGATTATCAGAATGTTGTTATTTGTGGCAAAGATAAAGAGATTAGCCAACAGATATTTGCAGACCTACTGAGTGGGCCGGAACGGCCCGACGGTATGATATTGAGTGTTGAGAAACTTTCGGCTATGCTTTATCAAATTTGTGAAGATATGATGATTGACATACCCAGCCAACTTAAAGTGCTAACTTTTACAAATTTCAATATGGCTCAGTTCCTTAGCCCATCATTAACTACGGTGAAACAACCCGCCTTTCAAATGGGTAAAGTTGCAGCAACTGCGCTATTGCGTAAACTATCGTTTAACAACACACTTGCCGAACCAGAAACCGTTATTTTACCTTCGGTAATAACATTTAGAAAATCAACTTCTTAAGATATCTGCATCTGCCAAATCATTTTTGTGCCCAGATCAGACCTTCAGACGTGCTGACACCTTCTGAATTTTGGCTAATTCAGATAGATTTGATTAAGAATAAAAAGAATAAAGTTTAGAGTATTCCAGAAGACGTATCTGAAAATTAATTTGGTGAACATATCCTTGTAATTACGAATCCCTATTCAATTGTCATTATAGTCTTCGCTCTTAACCTGGTAAAATAGTAAAGTTGATTGGTAACTAACCTTGGTTAACTTTCAATCAGTACTTTAGCCTTTTAATGCTCAATTATAAAATATGCTATTTCTTGTTAAGCTTTCCACAAAAATTCGTGCGCTAACTGTAATACTAAGCTTGGGCACGCTTATTTGTAGCTGCAACAATTCTGCTTCGAATTCCAATGATCAATCCGGATATATTATTCAAAAACAATTGCGATTAGCCGATAGCTTAATAGCTGGCGGAAAAGTGCATGAAGGAACATTGATATGTACTAAAGTCAGGAAAGAAATTGACGTGTCTGATAGCCGCATAGTCAATTATTATTGTCTGATGGCTAAATGGAGTAATCAATGGGGCACTGAAAACAAATATGCCGATAGTGCTTTATCGTTTTTCAATTCGGCTGAACGTAAAAAGGAGTATCAGTCAGAATACTATAAAGCTTTATTAGCTAACGGCGAAGCTTGTATATATCTTAAACAGTATAATAAGGCACTCAAGTTTTATTACGAAGCCAAGAATATTTTCAGTGTTGGAAATTGTGAAGATGGTTTTTTGGGTGCCAAAATTGCCCGTATCTATTTCAATCAGCATAAATATAGAGTGGCCGCCCAACTTTGGGCTGAAGGTGTAAATTTGATGGGGCATTGCAAAAATGGAATGTCATACCCAAATTATTTTTACAGTATGCAATCCTTCTTAAATGGTGCAGGCCTCTCGTATGAAAAAGCAGGCATGTTAGATAGTGCAGGTTATTATTATTTGCAGGATGTTGAATTGATTAATACGGCCGGGCAAAGGCGCATCAATGTAAGTGCAGCAAAAATTTCTGTTTACGATAACCTTGGAAACCTGAATTTGAAATTAGGTAACGTAAGTAAAGCACTTGAATACCTGGAACAATGTGTGGCCATACCGATAACGGAGATTGATGGTATCAAGATCCCACCTCATATGAAGCTGGCACAGGCTTATCTGCAAATAAAAAACCATCCAAAAGCGTTGGCTAACCTGCGGCAAGCCAGAAACCGCCTCGACCGTTTTGATAATAACCTTAATGAGGAAGTGTTATGGTATAAAATTAATGCTCAGTATTTGTACCAAATAAAGCAAGGTGAGCGGGCTTACGAATCGATTCTGCATTCTAATCGGTTAAAAGACTCACTTGAAAATAGTTTATTTGCTGTATATGGGATGGATGTTGACCATGAATTTCGGTCCCTCGTTCAACAGCAGGAACTTCATAATCTTTCTGGTCAGAATAAGCTGAAGCAGTTTTATCTGATAGGTAGTGTTGTTACAATCTTAATGGCCATTATTATTGTGGGCTTAATTTATCGTAATCTAAAGAGAATCAGAATAATGCATCGGGAATCAGATTTACATAACCAGCAGTTGCAACATGCCATGGCTGAGATAGAGCGCGCGAATGAAAATTACATCCGCATCATGCGGGTTATGGCGCATGATTTGCGCAATCCAATATCCGGAATGACAGGGCTCGCAGCTGTATTGTTAGCCGAAGAAGATTTTACAGAGGATAACCGGCATATGTTGCAACTCATCGAATCGACAGGAATTCACTCCATGGAAATGATCAGTGAACTATTAAAAACTGGCCTTGCTGATGAAAATGAGCTACTGGTCACTGAAATGGTGGACGTAAAGAATTTGCTATATGATTCTGTGGAATTATTACAATTTAAAGCAGGCGAAAAACAACAGCTTCTAATTTTTGATGGACCCGTACAGCCGGTAATGTGCCGCGTGAGCCAGGAAAAGATATGGCGTGTGTTTAATAACTTAATAGTAAATGCTATCAAGTTCAGCTATGAAGGCACTCAAATAAAAGTAGGCATACTGCAAGAACAGCATAAAATTATAGTTTCAGTAGCCGACAGCGGTATTGGTATACCTGATAAGAACAAGGATGCAATTTTCGAAATGTTCTCTCCGGCCAAGAAAGTGGGCACAAAAGGCGAACAGCCATTTGGGTTGGGCTTATCTATTTCGAAGCGGATTATTGAAAAGCATCGTGGAAAGATCTGGTTTGACAGCACGCCAGAAATAGGCACAACTTTCTATGTTGAAATACCTTGTAACGAGCATATAGATATCTAAGCGTTTTAAATATTTTTTACTGTATAGACTGATAAGGGAAAGGCAAACCGCTAAATGTTGACACGCGCAGCGCAGGAACCATTGAGTGGTCGCCCGTCTTGAGCTGTTCGCAACTGAAGCGGTTCCCCGGTATGCTCTATAGGGAACTGCCGTTCCAACAGGTCCAGGAATAAATGAGCCATCCGGGTCGCGCCGTTTTGATAGGTAGGTTCGTCGGGTGGCTGCAGCAGCAAGGCTTCATGAATAACGAGTTCGATGCAGCTTTTGATCAGATCACTCTTATACGCGTAATCTCCATCTCGTACTGCTAACATTTTCCGGAAAATACCGGTCATAAAAGCTGCATGTTCATTATTCAGCCGGATGAGCGGATTTTGAGACGAGTTAAATAAAGGCGATTTTTTGACGATTACAGGCATGAAATCTTCCGTGAAAATACACGCATAGCCTGTTGTCTCCTTTGAACGGCGCAGCAATGAGCGCGGCACTCGCGGGTTGACAAAAAAGAGCACGGTATCCTGCAATTCCAGGACTTGGTCGCCATAGCCGATGGTCATTTCTCCCGTGATCAGCCCCATCTTATAAAAGTCCCGCCGCCCATGCACTGCAGGCACATCAACGTAGGCCGGCAGCTGGTGCACCTTGAAGCCCTGCAGACGCAGATCATCCATGTTCAAGCCCGGAATTTGGTTTGCCATTCCGCAAAGTTAATTAAATCAAACCTGAATTAATAGGCATGAACCCCAACTAAGAATAAGTATGATCAATTATAGACGAATTATCCAACACGCTAAAGCCAATAATGAATTACCAAACATCATGATATCGCTCCATAACTTAAACAGATAGTTGAAATAAGCTACTGCAGGTTTTATATTTCAAAGTGAAGTACCTTGGCAACATCTGCAGCCAGTAAACGTGCGATCTCTTAAACTAACCGGCATTGGAACCGCAAACTCATGGCACTCTATTCTGATATCCCTAATTATAGCAACTTGACTATCAATATAATCGTTCTGTAAAAAATTTGTAAAACAAAAGCATAAAGGAGTGCCGTGTTAATTAATCCAATATAGTAATTTACAGCCTATCTAAGGTTGGTTAACAAGCTTATTTCTATAGGAAATATTGTCCTTAAATTGCCTATTAAATTTATAACATATAATTATTCTGCATTGGGATGCTGCACTGGTGTTTAATTGCCCGAAAAGCTTGTCTTCGCTACCCAAAATTGGTACTGAAACTCTACGGCAACAACGACGCCAATTCCAAACGGGTTATGTTCTAAACCTGCTAGCATGCCTCTGACAACCTCGCTGCCTGGAATACAATGCTCCTATCCGCCTGTTTCTTTGGAGACCTCCGTGTTCACGGTTGGCGGAATTAACTCATGCTGGTACCCTACGCAAGGTAAGACACAATAATTAAGGTGTAAGAGTTTATCGCTGCTTTGCTATTGGAGTAGCATGTTATTGCAGAAGCCGGCGGGAAAGCCACTTTCAATGCTATATTCACAAGTGCTCCTTCATGCTGTTTTTTTAGCATCGGTAACAATTTCCCGATTGAAAGGCATCAGCGAAAAATAACTGGTCGCCATTTCCTGTTTCGCTTTACCCTCTGCACCAGTGGTTTTTGAATGGGCTATACTAAGTTTTTTCCATGATTTTGATAAGCACGCTTAACTCAGGGTAGTTGCTATTAATTGTCCCCAACAGACTTTTAATGTTTCCACGGTGGTGCTATTACAAAAGGCAGCAATCGTATTTTCAAGCTGGTAGCCGCATTGTTAAGCTTGTCCGCCATTCGGCCTAAGGTTAGCGAAGTAAATGTTTTTTTTAATTAATGACTAAACATGCCAATAAAATCGTTGATCTGATTTCATCTCCCTCGCTTTCGGGAGAGTATATACGCTTTTAATGGGCATAACCGGATGCAGGTGAATAATGATTTAGTTGTTGTAATGACGAGAGGCCCATGGTTTATAGTTCGGCCGAAATTATGTAACAAGCTTAGACTAAATTCGTATAATGTGTATCCCTGTCTACAAAGCTCTTAAACAACTGATTTTACCCAAACAGAATGCATAATATTATATTGTCTGAACAGTTTCATTTTGAAAAGCTGTATCAGTATTCAAATGACCTGATTTGTGTAGCATCTACAGATGGATATTTTAAGCGTGTAAATCCGGCTTTTGAGAAAGTACTGGGCTGGGAAAACGAATATTTACTTCAAACTTCTTTTAATGAGCTTCTGCACCCTGATGATCTTACTGCCGCCGCAACACAGTTAGAAGAGTTTGCAAAAGGTACTCCTGCCGAAAACCTTATTATCCGAACACGATGCAAAGATGGAACTTACAAGTCCATACAGTGGGCAACCACACCCGAACCTACCACCGGCTTGTTATTTGCCATTGGCAGAGACATCACCAGGGAAAAAGAAAGAGAAGCCCTCTTACGTAGTTCCGAAAACAGGTTTCGCGCCTTTTTTGAAAACTCACAGGGTTTAATGTGTACGCATGATCTGACCGGTAAGTTGCTCATGGTCAATTCGGCAGGTGCAGCTTTGCTGGGCTACTCTCCTGACGACTTGGTTGGCCGTAACTTAGGAGAAATTATCGCCCCTGAATACCGGAGCAATTTAGCAGGGTACATACAATCGCTAATGCAAGAGGGTAAAGCCACCGGCTTAATGCACACATTGCATCGTGACGGCTCGATGCTTATTTGGCTCTATAATAACGTTTTAGAAGAAGATGCCCACGGCAACCGTTACGTTATTGGCAATGCCGTAGATATTACAGAACGGCACAGGCTGGAAACAGATTTGAAGCGCACTCAACAAATGCTGGAAGAAACCAATAAGGTGGCAAAAATTGGTGCCTGGGAAATGGATGTTGTACGGCAGGTTGTTTACTGGTCAAGTGTTACCAAAGAAATTCATGGTGTTCCGGAAGATTTCACGCCGGATCTTCAAAAGGGAATTAATTTTTATGAGGGTGAAAACAAAGACAAGATTTCTGCGGCTATAACTTTGGCCATTGAGCAGGGCAAGCCTTTTGATCTTGAAGTAGAAATAACCACCGCCAAGGGAAATACGATTTGGGTAAGAACTATTGGTACTCCTGAATTAGAAGAGGGTGTTTGTACTAAATTGTATGGAACCTTTCAGGATATTGACGAGAAGAAGAAAGCAGAGCAGGAATTAATTAACGAAAAGCTACGCCTTACTGCCTTTGTAGAACACTCCCCCGCTGCCGTAGTAATGATGGACCGGGAATTTTGTTATATGGCGGTTAGCCAGCGCTGGAGAGATGACTATCATATTCAGGGGGATGTATTTGGCAAATCGCAGTACGAAATATTTCCGCACCTATCTGAAAAGTGGCGGCAAATTTGCGACCAGTGCCTGGAAGGTCACACTGAAAAAGGTGATGAAGTTAGCTACCGGCAGGATGGTTTTGAGCATGACATGTACCTGCGATGGGAAATTTTACCCTGGTACAAATACGACGGTTCTATAGGTGGCATTATGGTGTTTACGCAGGATATCACGCAAAGTTGCTTACAGCGCGAAGAGCTTAAAAGGGCTAAATTGCACGCCGAGCAGGCAAGTGTGGCGAAATCAGAGTTTTTAGCTAATATGAGCCATGAGATTCGTACACCGCTAAACGGTGTGATCGGCTTTACTGACCTTGTGCTAAAAACTGCTTTAAATAGTACGCAGCACCAGTATTTATCAATTGTCAATCAATCGGCCAATGCATTACTAAGCATCATTAATGATATTCTTGACTTTTCCAAAATTGAAGCCGGTAAGCTGGAATTAGATATTGACGGTTGTGATTTATTTGAAACCAGTAGCCAGGCAGCAGACATCATTACTTTTCAGGCGCAAAAGAAGGGATTGGAGATGTTGCTGAATATACCAGCCGGTTTACCGAGGTTTATACAAGCAGATTCCGTTCGCTTAAAGCAAATTCTGGTAAATTTATTAGGGAATGCCGTTAAATTCACCGAAAATGGAGAAGTTGAACTCAAAATAAGCCCCCTGACCCAATTGGTCCAGGGACGTATGACCTTGCGGTTTGAAGTCCGCGACACCGGAATAGGTATCCAAAAAGAGAAGCAAGGAAAAATATTTGAAGCATTTTCCCAAGAAGATGCTTCAACCACAAAAAAGTACGGAGGTACTGGTTTGGGCCTGACTATTTCTAACAAGTTGCTGGGCCTTATGGGCAGTAAGCTACAGTTAGAAAGTTCTCCCAATAGAGGAAGTCGTTTCTTTTTTGATATTACGGTGGAAGCCGAGATTGGTGAGCCTATTCAATGGAAAGAAATTGTTGATATCCATAAAGCTTTGATTGTTGATGACAATGAGAATAATCGGCTTATTTTAAGGCAAATGCTGAAATTAAAAAATATTGAAGTGGAAGAAGCCTCAAACGGCTTCGAAGCATTGCAACTGCTAGCTAAACAAAACCATTACGATGTTATTTTAATGGATTATCATATGCCGTATATGGACGGCATTGAAACCATAAAAAAGATCAGGGAGAGCTTCGCTGCCAGCCCTGAACAGTTGCCTTTAGTGCTTTTACATAGTTCTTCAGATGATGAAAAGATTCAGCAAGCTTGTGAAGAACTCTCAATTAACCAACGCCTGGTAAAGCCGGTTAAAATGGAAGATCTTTTTGATAGCCTATACCGTCTGAACAAAGTACAAGTTACCGGTGAAAAAGATGACAAGACACAATCCGAACCATTCAGGATCAACTCTCCTGCTTTAAGCATATTAGTGGTAGAAGATAATATGGTAAACATGTTATTGGCTAAAACAATTATTAGCCGCATCGCCCCTGATGCGCTGCTTTTGGAAGCAGAAAACGGTGAAGAAGCGCTGTTGCTTTACGAAAAAGCCGACTTGATTTTAATGGACATCCAGATGCCGGTGATGAATGGCTATGAAGCAACAAAAGCCATTAGAATGAAGGAAACAGATTGCCATGTGCCAATTATTGCACTAACTGCTGGTAATGTAAAAGGTGAAAAAGAAAAGTGTTTAGAAGCAGGTATGGATGATTTCGTAACTAAGCCGTTTGTAGAAGAATCTATCATCCATTTGTTTAAAGTTTGGCTCAATCCGTCAGTTGACAAACAGGAACAGAATCATATCAAAACCGAGACATCAATAAAGAACGGATTTGACCTAGACGTCATTAAAAAATTCGTAGGCGACGATAAGGAAATTATAAACGAAATTCTTACAGTAACACGTCAGGAATTACAAAAGTCGTTAGAAGTGATCAGAGATCATGCCCTACATTTAAATATCACCGGACTTAATGATTCAGGACATAAGCTTTATGGCACAGCAGTCAGTGCGGGAATGCTTAGCCTAGCAGAAATTGCCAAGCAATTGGAGCAATTACAAAATGAGGCGGCATACACTATACCCGATCTGCTTAAAAAAGTAGAAGGCGAAATTGTATTAGGGCAGCGTTCAATCAACTATCATCTTCAGGCAGGAATAAAATCTTAATTGTTAAAATGAACAGCTAAATTATTTTCAATAGGGCTATCAAAGCCGCTTACTGTAGTGTATTATCAAGATGCGTATTTGAAAGGATTTCTGTAACGGATCTCGTGGAGAGCGCGGCTTATGCTATTACAGCTGTTGGGCAGTTGAAAGGAATACACATGCTAAGTTCTGCCTTAAAGTTTGACGAAAGTGGCAGAAATTTTCATATTCAGCCGGCTTAATAAATCAGGTTGTCCGTCGGACGAGCGGGAAATGATGATTCTCGCCATAAAAATTAACGAGTTGCAGTGCTGGTAGTTCACATTTCCCCCTTTAAAATTCATGGTGAATTCACAAACGTTTACCATCTAATATTATCAGTCCTCTAGGATTTTTAATAACTCCGCTGAGGACAACTTATAGATAACCGAATGAATCTGTCAATTCTCCACAGGAACGCTGAAGAAAAACGACGAGCCCACCTGTGCAGTGCTCTCCACCCAAATCTTTCCATTATGCCGCTGGATAATTTCCGAACACAGGTACAAACCTATACCAAACCCGGCTACCCCTTTAAGCTCATGACCTTCGACACGGTAATAACGATCGAATAATTTACTGAGGTCTTTTTCGGCAATACCCATTCCTTCATCTCTTACGCTAACCACAGAACAACCATTCCCGGCTACGCACGCGATCTGAACAGTTGTTCCCGGTGCAGAATATTTTAATGCATTACTGATAAAATTAGTGATGACCTGGCCGATCTTGTCACGATCACCTATAACCCAGGTCGTAATGACCGGGGCAAAAATAATATGATGAGAGGTGTTGGCAGGAACGGTTTCTTCTTCGATTTCTTTTACCAATTCCTTCATATCAAAGCGTTGCTTCTCGATATGAATTTTGCCTGACTCCAAACGGGAAACATTTAAAAAACCGTTTATCAGCGTTGTCATCTTACCTATCTGTTTCCTCGCTTTATCAAGGATCATCGCGGATTGCTCATCTTGAGTTTTTTTAGCCTTAAATTCCATTACCTGCATAAAGCCACTTAAGGATGTTAAGGGTGTTTTTAACTCATGGCTAACCATGGCGATAAAGTCACTTTTGCGCAGATCGTCTTCTTTCTGCTCAGTGATATCTAATATAGTTCCTGAGAATTGACCTTTCGCGTCCGATTCGGAGCGGTAAAGTTTGCCGGTCGCTTTGACCCAGCGCTTGATCCCGTCAGAACGTCCAATGACGGCATATTCCATATGGAAGTCAACCCGGTTATTAAAAACATCGGCTACACCTAGCTTAACCTGCTGACGAAACTCAGGAATGATCTGATCTAATGCTGCCTCGTAGGACATCTCTTCTTCGGGCAAGTATCCAAAGATCTCTCTGAGCCGGGGGGACGATGATAGAACACCGGTTGAGCCATCAATGCTAAACGTTCCCAATTTCGCCTGGGAAATAGCAATACTTTGTTTTTGCTCAATTTCTTCTAACCTTTGGAATGAAGCTCTTAACTCTTTTTGCGCAGCTTCGAGTTTTTCACGGGCTTTAATCTGCTCCGTTATTTCAGTATTCGTACCAAACCAGTTGGTAATCTCGCCTTCCTCGTTTCTTATCGGGACAGCCCTGGATAAAAACCATTGATAATTACCCTCGTAGTCACGTAAGGGGAAGGTGTCCTCCCATATTTCGCCACTTTCAAAATGCCGTTTAATTTTTTCTTTGACAGCCTCAACATATTCCGGGTGATGAACATTCTGCCATCCCCATCCTTTCATTTTCTCCAATGTTGTACCGGTGTAATCATACCAGCGTTTGTTATACCAGTATATATTGCCATCCGGTGATGCCATCCAGGCGAGTTGAGAGATATTATCGGCCATTTGCCGAAATCTTAATTCGCTTATCAAAAGTTCATCCTGAAAGGCCACCAACTGTTCATTACTTGATGTTATTTCTTTGTTGGCAGCTTCAAGGTCATTGTTCAGATCGGCAAGGTCATCAAATAATCTTTTCGAAACATCGCGTGCTTTGACTTGCTCCGTTACATTGACCGCCATGTCGATCACGCCGGTGATCTCACCATTTTCGATCAAAGGACTGTAAGTGAAATTATAATAACCAAGTTCTTCCAGTCCGTTTCGGATCAGGGTTACCGGCTTATCATATCCATAAATAGTTTTACCTGTTTTGAAAACTTTAAATAACAGGTGGTACGGCTCCTGTCCTTCCAGTTCAGGAATAGCAACAAGCAAAGGCTTACCAATAATTTGCTCATTCTGGCCCAGTAACTCCAGCATTTGGGAATTGGCCTCTTCAATGACCAGGTCTTTTCCCCGGAATAAAATAATTGCGACCGGTGCCTGTTCGATAAGGACACGGCTTTTCGAATAACTTGTTAAAGATAAATTTACAAGTTGGTTGCTTTTTTTTTCAGCAGCCTGAAGTAATGCGATCTTTCGCCTTAACTCCATCTTATCCATCACCTGGTGCGCAATGGTAGTAAGGGATTTTCTTTGTTGCGAAGTTAATTTCTTAGTTACAGAATCGATAACGCAAAGGGAGCCTAACGCAAAACCATCCTCGTTAATCAACGGTACACCGGCGTAGAAAGCTATCTTCGGATCACCTGTTACTAAAGGATTGTCCTTAAAACGATCATCTAATTTGGCGTCTTCTATTTCCATGATCTCATCCGGATTGATGATCGCATGAGAACAAAATGAATAGGCTGTTTCTGTGGCTGATAGTCCCTTTTTTGATTTGAACCACTGCCTGTCCTTATCCACTAAACTGATCAGGGCGATCGGCGATTCGCAAATGACAGAGGCCAGCTCGGTCAATTCATCATATTCCAGCTCAGACAGGGTATCAAGGATCTCATACGACCGGAGTGCTTCAAGTCGTTTGTTTTCTGATGAAGGCAAAACTAACATCAATAATCATAAATTTTAGGGGAAATTAAAGATAATAAAATTAACAGAAACGCTATTATATGATAAACTTTGTTTTTATTAAAAATCTGCCCCTAGGGCATAAAAAAAGCCCTTTTACTACTGTAAAAAGGCTTTTTAGAAATGGGTGGAAAGACCTACTGTTGTCTACGGATTTTATGTACGATTTGACGCGCCTAGCGAATATGAGAGGGAAAATGATGGAGATCGACCCACAACTTCCAGCTTCAAGTTTAGCATCTTAGTGCGTTTTTTTCGCATGCATTTATTTCAATCAATTTAATCCCTAGTAGAGAGTTTAATCTCGACTGGGGATTATTCTTTAACGGCAATTTTAGCACGAAGACCGATTAGCTCCTGAGTGTTGTTATCAACGTCATACATATACTCATAATTTTCTGGTTTCCTGTTCCCTGACAGGTGAATTTCAAAGACGAATTCATTACCGTCTTTATTTAGAAAAGTAGCTTCACCAATGTTAAACTCATGGTTTTCTATAATAACGTACTTTTTTCCTTCTTCAGCAGTTGCATCCGAGGATATTAAACTTTGGTGTTTCATAGCTACAAAATTAAGGATTAACCAAGTTCTTTACTATGTAATTTTTTATTACCATAATCTCTACTAAGTATTATATAAAACACTTATCACTGATATCGGAAATACCGAATCGGATGGACGATGCGGGGATCGGGTTTTTATTATTTAAAATTAAGTATTCCGTAGTAGATCAGTTGAATATTTAAATTTTTGAGCCCCCAGTAAAGCTTAATGATCAGAAGCTTGTCTTGCAGCTCATTTTGCTTTTTGGGTACATAATCATATAATCTATAATTAGTTCCGCCATGCGCCACTTCATTCCTGATTCTGAAACAATAAGTCAACAATTCCTGGATTTTCTTTACATCGGCCTTGCTTTCTGCAACAATAACCGACGATACCAATTTCATGATTTCTGTAGAGGTATTATTATCATAGAAACTCTCCAGGGTAAACATCAGGTCAAGAAAATTATCAATTGTAATATAATCTGAACGAACGCCCTTCAGAAACCGGTAAAAAGACCAGATATTTTTATGCCAGACTTTGGCGATTTGAGGCAAAACGGTTGTTAACGCCGGCAGCCTATCTTCTTCGATCAATAAAGGATAGGAAAAAATATCGGAGTGTTCGTCCATAATGTATTCGCCATTGCCGGAAAACGATAATAATCCGCTCGATTGAGGTTTGAAAGACTCGTGCGAGTTATTATGCGTAGGGTGGATATACCGCTGATATTGACCACCTGATTCCGGCGGAATGTGACCATTGATTCCGCGTCAAATTGACCACCCCATTCCGGGGCAAACTGACCAGGCATTCCGGGCCAAATTGACCACCCCGAA
>NZ_BMDO01000002.1 GCF_014635825.1 Mucilaginibacter galii | reverse complement strand
TACCCCTTTTCCTTCGATTTGGGAGTGCAAAAGTAGGTTTATTTTTTGCCCTCGCAAACATCTTATGCGATTTTCTGTTTACGGCAACGCAACTGCCTTATTGTCAAGGAGAATTGTTTTAATGAATGTATTAGCTTATATCACTTATCCTTCACGCAGCCTACATTAAAACCGCAACTGCGGTCATCTACATCGGTTTTACCTTTATGCTGTTATTATATATACTGTAATTGGTGGCAAAATCGGCCTGTGCTTCGCCGGTCACCGTCCACCAAGTAGCAGAAATGCCTCCGTTATCGTACATTCCGTTGTTATTACTAATACCGACAGGCAGGGCGGTAAACCCGGTTCGATTGATTGCCGTATTATTTGGCGCTTTCCAGTATTGAGAGCACTAAGCTTACTGCCCTCAACACCATTACCTCCTAAATAAGCAAGCATTACCTTCCACTCCTGCTCCGTAGGGAGATGCAATTCCTTTGGTGCAATCTTACGCATGTTTGTTAAGGCATTCCAGCTATAAAGCCTTCCGTAGGCTTCTTCGTTATTTTCATCATTATATATACAGTTTCAGTAAGCGCCCGTAGTTTGCAAGCGCCATGATTTGTCGTTAGTCACTACAAGGATCTTATCGCTCTTGTTATAACCTGTTAATTCCAGGTTTTCGGTCAGCCAGTTTTGATTATCTATTATTATAGCATGATAGGTGTTTCGTCATAATCCGTAATGTTCGCACCGTGCTTTAATTTCGGCACTATAGCTGTTGTTGTGCCTCGCGTTTGCGACGGATGCGCACTTTTATTTTTACAGCTTGTAATGAATGTCATTGCAAGCCATATTACTCCATATATATAGGTGCGCATCTTTATAGTATAGATAGTTGATTTTATAACGCAAACCTGTGCTCCCGAAACAACACAGGTTTAAGACTTGTGGTCTTACCAATTACCTGTGGTTTATATAGTATAGCATTAACTGTTGATACGCTGTGCGCACCTACTAGGGTAAAACCGTTGCCATTAAGTCAGCAATTTTTAACGGTGTTATAATTGGATGTTTACGTTTCGCCGATGCCAAAAGAATAGCCAGATACGCTATAATTTTGAACAATATTGTCGCGGCAGATATAACCTTAGGTTTCAAAGGCATTATTGCCCGGGCTGCTAACGTTGCAACTGGTGAAATTAAAGTTGCGCCACCAATCGTCTTTACTGTCATCTACCCTGATACCGTTGTAAAGCAAATATCTAACCCACAAAACCATCCTTTAAAACAAAAGTGGCCGTAAGTTAAAAGATGTTAAATGTAATAAGGGATGCCTCAGGGTAGCAATAAGCGGAGTAACTTAGCCGATAAATAATAATTGATTGATTTACATTATATAATTATCTTTGCAGGATGTTTAAAAAGCAACGCGCTATTATTGCTGGCTTGTTAATTTCTTCGGTTTTGGTGTTTGGTGGCTGCAAGAGCAGTTACGAAAAGCTGAAAGAAAGTAATGACCGGGCTAAGCAATACCAACAAGCCGTAAAATACTATAATAAAAAAGACTATTCTAAAGCGTTGGAGCTGTTTGAGCTGCTGATGCCTAAATATCGCGGCTTGCCCGAGGCAGAGGATTTGTTTTACTTTAACGCTTACGCCAATTATAATTCAAAGGATTATACTTCGGCTCAATATCACTTCAAAAACTTCGCCGATTCGTATCCAACCAGTGCCCGTGCCGAAGAATGCCGTTACATGTCGGCCTACTGCTTTTATCTCGATTCGCCAAACGCGTCTTTAGATCAAACCAATACCACCAAGGCTATCGAAACGCTACAACTGTTCATCAACCTTTACCCAAAAAGCGAACGCAGTGTTGAAGCCGGTAAATTGATACAAAATCTGCGGGATAAGCTGGAAACCAAAGCCTATAACAATGCCAGGTTATATTTGGATATTGGTGATTATCTTTCGGCTACGATGGCCTTCAATAACGCACTCCGCGACTATCCAGATACCAAGTATGCCGAGGAAATGGAGTTCTTAATTGTTAAAGCTCAGTATTTGTACGCTAAAAATAGTGCAGAATACCGCCAGGAAGAGCGTTACACACAAACTATGGCTTACGCCGATCAATTTACTGAAAAGTATACGGCCAGTAAGTACCTGCGCGATGCTGCCGATTACCGCAAAGACAGCGAGCGTGGTATAGCCCATGCCAAACGCGTGATAGCCGAGTACGAAGCCGAAGGTAAATTAGCTAAGAAGATAGCTGCTGACAGCACTAAATCAACCGGACAACAACAATCAATTACCGATCGTCAAAATCAAAAAAGCCCTCAATAATTAAATATACGAACATGAGCAACAATAATATCGTTAAACCTACTGTAGCCAGCAGTACCGTAACCCGCGATTTACGCGACCTGGACAAAACAACAGGCAATTTGTATGAGTCTATTGTCATTATGTCTAAACGTGCCAATCAAATCTCTAACAACATTAAAGAAGAGCTTACTCAAAAACTTTCTGAGTTTGCTTCATCAAACGATAACCTGGAAGAGGTATTTGAAAACCGCGAGCAAATTGAGATTTCTAAACACTACGAACGTTTGCCAAAACCATCATTGGTAGCAGTTCAGGAGTTTTTAGAAGACAAGGTTTACTTCCGTAACCCAAGTAAAGATCAGGCTATTTAATACATAGCACTAAAATACTTAAAGCCCTTCTTTGTTTAAGAAGGGCTTTTTTATGGAATGTATATTTAAATGATATTTTTGTATCATGCTTGAAGGCAAAAAAATTGTATTAGGTGTATGCGGAAGTATTGCGGCTTATAAGGCGGCCACGCTGGTAAGGTTGCTGGTTAAAGCTGGTGCCGAAGTGCAGGTAATTATGACGGCCGATGCTGTTAACTTTATTACCCCGCTAACCCTTTCTACCCTATCCAAAAAACCGGCACTGGTTAAATATTTTGAGCCCGATACCGGCACATGGAACAACCATGTGGAATTAGGCCTTTGGGCCGATTTCTTTATTATTGCTCCTGCCAGCGCTAACACACTGGCTAAAATGGCAAACGGTCAATGCAACAATTTGCTAACGGCCGCCTATTTATCGGCTAAATGCCCGGTGTATTTTGCACCTGCCATGGATCTGGATATGTGGCGTCATCCTGCTACTTTAGCCAACGTGCAAAAGCTGCAGAGTTACGGTAACATTTTAATACAACCCGGCACCGGCGAATTAGCCAGCGGTTTACACGGTGAAGGCCGTATGGCCGAACCCGAAGAGATCGTCAGCTTTATAACGGCTGATACAAGTAAAATTCTGCCTTTAGCCGGTAAACAAATACTGGTTACTGCCGGGCCTACTTATGAGGCTATTGATCCGGTACGGTTCATAGGCAATCATTCTTCAGGTAAAATGGGCTTTGCCATTGCCGATGAACTGGCTAAACAAGGTGCCAGCGTTACCCTGGTGACCGGCCCTACCGCACAAAGCACTCAGCAAAAGCACATTACACGTATAGATGTCACCACCGCTGCAGAAATGCTTGATGCCTGCCTTCAATATTTTGAACTGGCCGATGCCTGTATTATGAGCGCCGCCGTGGCCGATTATACACCAATTACTGTAGCCACTCAAAAGATCAAGAAACAGGAAGATAGCTTTTGTATTGACTTGAAAAAGACTACCGACATATTGAAAGTACTGGGCGAACGCAAACACAGCAACCAGTTACTGGTAGGTTTCGCGCTGGAAACGCAAAACGAAGAGCAAAATGCCATTGATAAACTGCATAAGAAAAACCTCGACCTTATTATCTTGAATTCGTTAAACGATGATGGTGCCGGCTTTAAGCTGGATACCAATAAGATAACCATGATTGATCGCAGCTTGGAGAAAACCACTTTCGACACTAAAAGTAAAGCAGAAGTAGCCGCTGATATTTGCCAAAAATTGATTTCACTGCTGTAACATGAAGTACCCGGGCTTGTATATCTTATTGCTGTGTGTATTAAGCTTTACCGCTGAAGCACAAGATCTTAATGCCAGGGTTCAGGTATTATCGCCCAAAATTGCGACGACTAATAAACGTATTTTTGCCTCGCTGCAAACAGCCATGCGTGAGTTTTTGAACGGCCGTAAATGGAGCGCCGATAATATACAGCCCTCAGAAAAGATAGATTGCAACTTTATATTAACCGTTACATCCTGGGATAACGGCACCAGTTTTAGCGGCGAATTACAGGTGCAAAGTACCCGCCCGGTATATAATGCAGCCTACAATACACCGCTTTTCAGCATCAATGACCGCGATTTTGACTTTACTTATACCGAAGGCGAAACCATTGATTTTAACAATCAGAATTTCCAGAGCAACCTGAGTTCGGTGATGGCATTTTATGCCTATATGATATTGGCATTTGATTACGACAGCTTTTCAAGATATGGTGGAACTCCATATTATGCTAACGCTCAAACAGTTGTAATTAATGCACAGAGTTCATCTTACCGTGGCTGGAAAGCCTTTGATAACAATACTAACCGCTACTGGCTTTCGGAAAATACGATGAACAAAACTTACATCCCACTGCGTGAGTTCTTGTACACTTACCACAGATTAGGCCTGGACTTGATGGTAGAAAACGCCGCTAATGCCCGCAAAGCCATATTTGATGCCTTGCCGGTGCTCACCCAGTTAGACAGGGTACGGGTTGGTGCCACCTTGCCCACCCTATTCTTTTTAGCCAAGCGCAGCGAACTCGTATCCATATTTTCCAAGGCCGATCCGCAGCAGCGTTTGGCGGCCATGAACATTTTATCGCAGGCCGACCCGGCCAATGGCAATTTATACCAAACATTACAGAAATAAGTGTATTTAAGGTTGTTGAAACTCATATTTCTTCGGAAAACTTCTGGATAATTAGATATAAGTTTAAAAAACTTCATAAAAATAGATGAGCAGATTTTTGGAGGTTTTTTTTGTGAAAATTGCTTTCTAAAAGACTCGACAATTTTAGCAGGAGTTTGATGAAGCCATTAATCACAACCTTAAGACAGCGAAACACTACTTCTACCCATCAGAAAACCTCTGCTAATTTATTTAGCCAAATATTTAAACTGTTAGGCATTAGTTTTGCAATTGAGTATCTTTGTATTCAAGGATAAACTTACATGCTGCACCAGCTTAACATTCATAACTACGCTTTAATTGATAACCTGGAGATCAATTTTGATGCAGGTTTGAACATTATAACCGGCGAAACAGGTGCCGGTAAATCTATTATTTTGGGCGCTCTATCGTTAATCTTAGGTCAGCGGGCCGAGAGCAAGTACTTTTTTAATCAGCAAAAGAAGTGTGTAATTGAGGGAACGTTCAAAATTGGCGACTTTCACCTGAAAGCTTTTTTTGAGGAGAACGACCTGGATTACGAGGCGGAAACGGTATTGCGTCGCGAAATATCGGCCGACGGCAAATCTCGCGCTTTTGTGAACGATACACCGGTAAATTTGGCAACTTTGAAATTACTGGGCGAACAACTGATCGATATTCATTCCCAACAAGCCACCCGAGAAATTAATGACCCAGCTTTCCAGCTTTTAGTGGTGGATGGTGTGGCTAAACATCAGCCCCTGTTAGCCGACTATCAAACCAAATACCGCGCTTATAAAAAGAACACCACACGCCTGCAGCAACTCATTGCCGATAGCGACAAAGCAAAAGCCGACCTGGACTACTACCAGTTCCAGTTTGATGAACTGGATAAGGCAGCTATAGTGGCCGACGAGCAGGAAGAACAAGAGCAGGAACTTTATACCTTAAATAACGCCGAAGAAATAAAGCGCAATTTAACCGGTGCTTTATACTTGTTGCAAGATGGCGAGACAGCCGTAACGCTGCAAGTAAAAGAAGCCAACCAACAACTATCGGCCTTAGAGAAATTTAACCCCGAGATAGCCGGGTTGCATGAGCGCCTTAACAGCGCCTTGATAGAGATCAAAGATGTTGCCTCAGAAATTGAACAGCTGGAGCAACGCACGCAAACCAACGAAGCCCGGGTTGATGAGATCAATACCCGTTTGAGCCTTATTTATAACCTACAAAAAAAGCATCGCGTAAACAGTAATGCCGAGTTACTGGCCTTGCATGAAGAATTATCGGGCAAGATACAACAGGCACTGTTTGGCGATGAGGAAATTGAGGCCTTGCAACAGCAAATTAAATTGCAAAAGGAAGAGTTAGAAAGTCTGGCTGCGCAGCTATCGGCCAACCGCGTTAAAGCCCTGCCCGATATTGAAACCCAGGTAATGGATACCCTGGCCGAAATGGGCATGGGCAATGCACACCTTAAAATTGAGCATACGCCAACCACCAATAACGAACTCACTAAAACCGGTACCGACCAAATCCGCTTCCTGTTTACCGCCAATAAAGGTCATAATTTGGCCGAAATGAGCAAGGTAGCATCGGGCGGCGAGTTGTCGCGTTTGATGCTGAGCATTAAATCTATCATTGCCCGTTACACTGCTTTGCCTACCATTATATTTGATGAGATAGATACAGGAGTATCGGGAGAAGTAGCCAATAAAGTGGGTATTATTATGGAACGGTTGGCGGGTAACCTGCAAGTAATTACCATTACGCACCTGCCTCAAATTGCCAGTAAAGGCGAAAGCCATTACTTTGTTTATAAAAACAACGAAACCGCTACCACCTACACCCAAATTAAACAGCTCAACGAGCAGGAACGTGTGTTAGAAATTGCCAAAATGCTAAGCGGCGATAAACCGGGCGAAAGCGCATTGCAAAATGCAAGAGAGTTGTTGAATGCCTGATAGGTTTAAAGCTAACGTCATTGCGAGGTACGAAGTAATCTCTGCATGGAAAAGTAGTGCGTTATATGTTGTGCAGGGATTGTTTCGCTATTGCTCGTAATGACGCTTTTTTGGTGGTCTATAAATATTCGACAAATGAAAATAGCTATTATATTCCCCGCTTGTCTTTTTTATTCCGCTTTAGCAAGTGCACAATTCCGGCCGGGAAATCCCAAACCCGAGTTTAAAAAAATACGACAAGACACCATTAATATTACAGGTATTGTATATGATGCAACCGGCGCAGTAGCACCCCGTTTAACATTATACTCTAAAAACAGAGATTTTATTTACTCGGGTTACTATGTAGGCACCGATACGGACAAAGAGGGCAAATTTGTTTTGAAAGGAGCGCTATTTCATGACACGCTTACCCTATCTCCTTTTCGCGATAACCCATACCAATTTATAGTAAACGGTAGCCGCTACGTTGAAATTCACCTTCCCGAAACTTTTACAAAGATCAACTTATTACCAACTGTTGCATTAACAGCTAAACGAAAATACGCCAAAAAAATCCCGGTGTTTAAAGTGGTAACCAATGAGCTGATATTAGATTATTATGGCATCGTAGCATACTCACAGCCTTACCTCTTTGATGGTAAAGAACGCTATATAACTTTTATAAAGCAGCACTTCAATTATCCGCCGCAAGCTATTGAGCATAATGTAGAGGGGGAAGTTGAAATAGCATTCACTATTGAAAAAGACGGTAGCTTAAGTAACTATAAAACACTAAAAGGAATTGGCTACGGTTGTGAAGAAGCCGTAATTGACGTGTTAAGGCAAGCACCCAAGTGGGCTCCAGCTTTGACGCCCAACGGTACCCATAAAATGCAGTCTAGTATAAGTATACAGTTTAAATTAACTGATTAATAATTGGTACTTTTGAGTATAGCACTCTCAACATCATACGGTTAATCATTTAATATTAAACGCTTATGAAACAACACAATCTTCCTTTATTTGCTACCGCGGTAATAGCGATCATTATAGTATTGCTGAAAGGCAGTGTTGTTATTAACAGCCCCGATAAAGCCATGGGGGCTTTGCTTATAGTTTATACTATAAGCTGGTTAATCATTTCAATGCTTAAACAGCCGTTTAAACAAAGCTGGTCAGCACTCACCAATTCATTTAGACTTCTGCTAACTTTTGTTAAACCTAATTAATAGGTTTATAAGCCGGTCATACTTTTTAAAAAGCTACACCAAATTGAAAAGCTGCAGTAAAGCTGGTGGGTTTAGCATTGCCCAACCTTACAGGTAAAGACAACCATAAAAACGCTACTTTATACATCATTGCACCTTAAAATTCCATTTAGAATTATCGCTCTTCATATCAAACGGGGCCAGTGTGGGTGTACTGTCTCCTGATGAAACCAAGGCCAATTGTTGTTTTGAATTAGGAACCACTTTAGGCATTATTCTGTAAGTGCCATCGGTGAGTTGCTCAATACGCCACAACTGTTCGGGCGCACCGGTAAATGCCGGAACGGCAATTACTTCGGCCTCGGCAGTGGCGGCTAATGCCTTTTCTGTTCCGGCTATTACTATTTTGTAATAGGGAGCACCTAAATACCCACCTGCACCCGGCACTGCAGTGATGGTCCATTTTTGGTGTGGCCGAAACATGTAATCGCCTATTCTAACTCCAATATTACCTGCCGGCCAGGTTTTAACCACATCAGCCAGTTCCTGCGCCGGTAATGATTTTACCGGTTCATTGTCATCATGATTAAAACCTCGCATGCCGCCGGGCATCCTTACAAAATCAACACCTAACTCGAGTGCATATCCTCTACGCTCCGATTCTATTTCGTAGGTTCCCTCTTTAAAGCTATCGCCTGCAACAGGCCATCCGTTTTTCCAAAGCAGCGGACGAATACCCAACACACTACGCCCACTCTGATCCAGATCGGCCTCGTAGTGGCAAGACATTTTTTGAACACCATCCGCCAACACCATGCGGCCAAAATGCCCGGGACCAATTAACCGGCCGCCCGCTGCCAATACCATTTTGCCACCGCCTTTTATCATATCTCTGCCTACATTATCAAGATACGGACCGGTTACTTTACGCGAACGCCCCACCACAATATTGTAGGTAGAGTTTGTACCATCGCAGCAGGTGCCGTGCGTTCCAAGCAGGTAATACCAGCCATCCTGATACATTAGATCTGTTGCCTCACAATCGATTGCAATATTAATCGCCTGATTACCTTTTTTCCGCTGTCCGGTAGCAGGGTCGAGCTCAATTAAACGAATAAAACCAAAGTAAGTACCGTATGATAACCACAGCCGGCCATCATTTGGGTCTAACAATAAACCAGGATCAATGGCATCGTTATCTTCTTTACCGTCAGACGAAGCTACGACCACCGCTTCCGAATATTTAAAATCTGGAGATTTAGGGTCGAGCGTTTTATTCCACATGGTTAGTATTTTTCCATTATGCCCACCGCCTAAGCCCCCACCGGTTGCACCATACACTATAAGGTAACGGTTGCCAATTTTTACCACGTCCGGTGCCGCTCCGCCGCCGGGCCTTTCTGCGCCGCCGTTCCAGGTCCAGCCATCTTCAGATATTAACCCGCCTCCGCGTGTGCCAAAAGTATAGTACTTGCCATCGCATAGGGTAATGGTTGATGGATCATGGATAAATGGTTTTCCAATTTGTGCCCTCGCAGCTTGAGTTGAACAAAGGTAAAACACGGCTATTGTGCCTAATAATTTAAGTATAGATTTCATAACAGGATGAGCAGCTAATTTATTGGTTAGTAATGATAACATCTCTAAGGGGTTCACCTTTATCGTTGAGGAAACGAACGCAGAAATCGCTCATTCCAGGTCCGTTAATTACAGCGCCACGAATAATGTTCTTTCCTTTATTAAGGGTTAAACGGGTAGAAACGCCGTCATCCATCACCATGCGCCTATCGCCCGAAAGCAGCAATGCTTCCTTACCATTGAGCCACCACATAGATGCCGAGTTTGACCCTACCGCCATTCTCACATTTTTCAATTCGCGCGGACTATTTACCACCGTTACCGCCCAATACAAAACGCCGTAAGTCTGTTTTTTTAACCCGGTAGAAAAGCGGAACAACTTCACATTGAAATTGGTGTTATCTAAGGCATGCCAAGTTAATTCCTGCTCACCCACCTTTACTTTTTCTCCGTTTTTAGGCACAACCGTAAATTGGTTTGGAAAATATTCGGTGGCAAAGGCCGTACGTAAATAACTATCGGTAAATACTGCGTTGCTGCGGTTAGGCTTATTAATGGGCTCCAGGAGCAGCCACCGCTGAATAAAGCCTTCGGCATTGGGCGTTTTTTTGGCAGTTGTGGCTGGTGTAAAGTAAGGTGTGAGGTTTTGTGAACTATCGGCCTTAGCTGTAAATTTTAACCGACGCGGAAAAGTAGCCGAACGCCCCTGCAAACCTGTGCCTGCTAAAATTACAAAGCCAGCCACCAGCCATAACGCCTTGCGTTTATTGTTCATCATAGATAAGTATAGTGTTACAATGGTTCTTAGAAAGAAATCCTTGTTGTAAATCTATGCAATAGAAAAATACTCCTTGGCGCTATATGGCTAATATTACCTATACAAATGTTCAAATTGTTGAATTTAAACATCTACCATCATGGAATATCAATTTACGGATAATCGAATCCGAAAGAGTATTCAACCAGTTGGTCTTTACTGTTAAATTTGCCTTCTATGAAGTAGCCAATAGCCTGGTAGTTTTTTAATACAGAGCTTTTAGCATCGGTAGTGTGCCAATTAAGTACCTTCAATCCTTTACTACCAGATACTTTACAATTATCACCCACAGTTTTCATTACCTGTTGTTCAGACATGCCGAGCTTTATTTTCAGGCCCGTTATAAATTCCGGTATTTTGGTTTTAACTGTTTTACTACTTAAATCATACGTTTTTGGTTTATAGGATACCTGGAAAACCTGAACTTCATTTTTTGTCCCCCCTTCGAAAAAGCCGATACGTAGCAACTGTTTAGCGTTAACATTAAGGCATTCTACACGTATAAAGCCAAAATCGTCATCCTTTTCAAAACGTTTTTCCCATACACTATTACCTAATACAAGAGAAGTACTCTTTCTATTTTGCAAACTAATGCCCGATACTGACTTATCGTAATTAAATGAATTGGCAGGCAGGCTTTTTTGTGCATAAGCTAATGCGCCATAAATCAGATAGAAAAACAAGAATGCTGTGGCTACTTTAATTATTCTATTCATTGTTTTTCTTTCCTATATGTGTATTACTCATAACATTGGGGTTTTTAGGATCGTTCACACTAAGCGCAACAGAACCTTTTTTGGCAATATAGTCACTTAGTTCTTTGTAAAACGAAGTGAGTACAGCATTACTTGCAGTAAGCGCAATACAGCCAGCGCTTCCGGGCACATTGCCATCGGGATGTATACGCAGATCTGTTCTTTCCATCTTCTTCCCATTTAAAGTGGTGAACAGTGGTATCACATCAAAGGTAAACCCAATACCCTCACTAAAAAAGCCACCATGCTTTTCGCTTTTCTTGCGTTCTCTGCCATGGTTAACTTTGTATTTTCCATTTGGTAAAGGATCTAAAGCATAGGTACCATTAGAACTTTTCACTCCAGATAATGCAGGAATACTTAATTTATCAACCACATAACCGCTTAAGGTATATTGTTGAACATATAATGTAGAGCCATCAAAAGTCAAATAGATATCACCCCCGTGAGAAACAGCTACACCGAAGTAGATTGTATTCGAAATAGGATAAACCGTTAATACCTTTTTATCATTGATGCTATGAACATCTTTGTAAAGATAATAATCTACATTACCTGCTCCCTTACCGCTTAAAGGCCGTAAATTGAAATTCTCTTTAACAAACGACAAAATTCTGGCAGCCGCCCCGGGACTAAAAGTTAATCCATTGCCGATATTATTAAACGGATTATTTCCAAAACTTATGTTTGAGGTTTTTTGGGTGTCATCTCATATTCCATAAAGCAAATTTTAGGTTATATAATATGCGTGCTTAAAGTTATTAACGTATATATTATACATATATTTCTTTTTAATTAAATATATTTATCAAACTCTAATAACATTTAATAAGAGGATTTAAACTCCATACAATACAAAATCGCCTAAACGGTAGTTGTCTTTTAAAACGCGTTGCACGTTAAAAATAATTTCTACCTTTATAACCCGATAAACAACAAGAAATAACATGGCTTATAATTTATTACGAGGCAAGAAGGGTATCATTTTTGGCGCCCTTGACGAAAAATCAATCGCCTGGAAAACCGCCCAACGCTGCAAAGCCGAAGGTGCCGAACTGGTATTAACCAATGCCCCTATTGCCCTGCGTATGGGTACCATTAACCAACTGGCCGAAGAAGTGAATGCCCCGGTTATACCTGCCGATGTAACCGTTACTGCCGATATTGAAAACCTGTTTACCCAGGCGCAAGAACATTTTGGCGGTAAAATTGATTTTGTACTGCACTCTATAGGCATGAGTATTAACGTGCGTAAAGGTGTTCATTACACCGAAAACAATTACGATTTTACCCACAAGGGTATGGATATATCGGCGTTAAGCTTACACCGCATTTTGCAGGTAGCCATGAAACAGGATGCCATCAGCGAATGGGGATCTGTGATTGCCTTAACCTACATTGCTGCCCAGCGCGTATTTCCTGATTATAATGACATGGCCGATAATAAAGCAATGTTAGAAAGCATTGCCCGCAACTTTGGCTACCAATATGGTGTTAAGAAGAACGTTCGTATCAATACCATCTCACAATCTCCCACCCGCACTACCGCAGGTTCGGGCGTAAAGGGTTTTGATGGCTTTGTTGACTTTGCCGAGAAAATGAGTCCGCTGGGTAACGCCAACGCCGATCAGTGTGCCGATTACTGTGTGACTTTATTCTCCGATCTTACCCGCATGGTGACTATGCAAAATCTATTTCATGATGGCGGTTTCTCCTTTACCGGTGTTACGCAGGCTATTATTGATCAAATGGGTAAATAACCTCTGTAAATTATATCAAAAGCCACGAAAAATATTCGTGGCTTTTTTTGTTGACTATTAACTAAATATTTAGTTAATTTGATTTATGCGCCTATCCTTCATTATTTGTCTTTTATTATATGCCGTATCGGGTTTTGCCCAGCATGTAATTACCGGGAAGGTGATTGACATTTACAATAAGAAGCCGGTAGTAAAAGCGAGTGTATTTTTGAGTAATACCACGGTAGGTGGCTCTACCGGTGAAGATGGCAGCTATACCCTGAACAATGTAAAACCCGGACAATATGACATGATCGTATCTGTAGTTGGTTATGAAACTTATCAGCGTACCGTATTAGTTAATGGACTATTAAACATACCTTATATAGAGCTTACGCCAAAAACCATTTCGCTGAATGCGGTTGTGGTAAAGCCCGACCCGGAACGCGAGCGCAACTATAACATGTTTAAGCGCGAGTTTTTTGGCCTTACCGAGTTTGCCGATCAATGTAAAATACTGAACCCCGAAGTGCTTGACCTGGATTACGATAAAGCCAATCAAACATTAACCGCCTCATCGAGCGACTACCTTGACATTGAAAACAGGGCTTTGGGTTACACGCTTAAATACAAACTGCTCGATTTTACCCGCGATTATAATACCGGCAAGTTCTTTTATATGGGCAACGTTTTGTTCCAGCCCATGAAAGGCAAACCGTCGCAAATGAAGAGATGGTACAAAAACCGCCTCAATGCCTACCGGGGTTCTATGGAACATTATTTAAGATCGATCATCAGCAATTTAAATACGCAGGAAGGATTTAAAACCCTGCAACTTATTCGTAAGCCCAACCCCGAACGGCCGCCCGATAGCATCATCCAGGCTAAAATTAGAAAGTTCAGGCCAGTAAGCAATAAAGGTAACATCATCATTATAAGCGACTCGTTAACCTACTGGAACGCCAAGAACCGGCTGCATAAGTTTACCGAATACCTGGTGACGAAGCCGTTACGGATGGATTCACTAGTGAAACGTACCAACATGAAAGGGGTGTTTGCCCTTGCTTACCAAGATATTTTGTATGTGCTTTACACTAAAAAGAAGAGCGACCCCGGTTATAATAACACCTTAATGAACGCTCCGGATAATTTGACCAGCTTAATGGATATTACAGAACAATATGCATTTTTCGATAATAACGGTGTGATACTGAACCCCACGGCAGTTATTGTAGAGGGCAATTGGGGTACTTCGCGCGTGGCTAACCTCTTACCTGTTGATTATGATCCGGCGGAGAAGGATAGGAAGTAATACTGACATGGGTTGCAAAATTCCAACCCGTCATTGCGAGGAACGAAGCAATCCCTGAACGATAGGTTTGTAGCCTACGCAGAGATTGCTTCGCTCTCGCTCGCAAAGACATATTGTTTCTTACGTTGCGAACAAAAAACTCATTAAAACAAAAACGGCCACTTTTCAGCGGCCGTTTTATTATAAAGTTTATTTAAAGCTTAACCTTGTTGTTCTGCTTCGGGTGTTTTGCTTTCACCGCTGTTTTTAGCAGTGATCTTTATTTCGTTGGCTTCTTTGTCAAAGTCAACTTCCATAATATCACCTTCGGCCATTTCACCCTTCAGAATTTCTTCTGCAATCGGATCTTCCAAGTATTTCTGGATGGCACGTTTCAACGGACGGGCACCAAAGTTTTCGTCGTAACCGCGGTCGGCAATTACTTCTTTAGCGTTATCGGTCAGTTCAATTTTGTAACCTAAACCGTTAATGCGGCTAAATAATGAAGCTAACTCAATATCAATGATCTTGTAAATATTCTCCTTGGTTAAAGAGTTAAAGATAATTACATCATCAATACGGTTCAGGAACTCAGGTGCAAAAGCACGTTTCAACGCGTTCTCAATCACACCTCTTGAGTGGGCATCACTTTGATTAACCTTGGCAGCAGTGTTGAAACCAACACCTTGTCCAAAATCTTTCAACTGGCGTGCACCAATATTAGAGGTCATAATGATGATGGTATTCCTGAAATCAACTTTACGGCCTAAAGAGTCGGTTAACTGACCTTCATCCAATACCTGCAGCAGGATGTTGAATACATCAGGGTGAGCTTTTTCAATCTCATCTAATAATACTACAGAATATGGCTTACGGCGTACTTTCTCGGTTAATTGTCCACCTTCTTCGTAACCAACGTAGCCCGGAGGAGCTCCCACTAAGCGCGACACGGCAAATTTTTCCATGTACTCGCTCATGTCAATCTGGATCAAAGCATCCTCAGTATCAAACATAAAGCGGGCAAGTTCTTTAGCTAACTCCGTTTTACCAACACCGGTTGGTCCTAAGAAAATGAACGAACCAATTGGCTTTTTCGGATCTTTCAATCCGGCACGGGTACGTTGTATAGCGCGGGTTAATTTCTTAATGGCATCATCCTGGCCAATAATTTTACCCTGAATGCTGGTGCCCATGTTCAACAGTTTCTGACTGTCGCCCTGGCCAACCTTTTGCAACGGAATACCGGTCATCATTGATACCACTTCGGCCACATTATCTTCGGTTACGGTGTAACGCTTAGATTTTGTTTCGGCTTCCCAGGCAGCTTTGGCTTGTTCAAGTTCTTCCAGCAAATGTTTTTCAGTATCGCGAAGCTTTGCTGCTTCTTCGTATTTCTGACTGCGGACTACGCGGTTTTTCTCAACCTTGATTTGTTCGATCTTTTGTTCAATATCCAGTATGTTTTCTGGCACATGAATATTGGTCAAGTGAACACGAGAACCCGATTCGTCTAAAGCGTCGATAGCTTTATCTGGCAAGAACCTGTCGGTAATATAACGCGAAGTTAAAGCCACACAAGCATTAATTGCTTCAGGCGTATAAGTTACACCGTGGTGTTCTTCATACTTATCTTTTATTCGGGTTAAAATTTCGATAGTTTCATCAGGCGAAGCCGGCTCTACCATTACCTTCTGGAAACGACGGTCTAAAGCACCATCCTTTTCAATGTATTGGCGATACTCATCTAAGGTAGTAGCTCCAATGCACTGAATTTCTCCGCGGGCTAAGGCTGGTTTGAACATGTTCGAAGCATCCAAAGAACCAGAAGCACCACCGGCGCCTACAATGGTATGGATCTCATCAATGAACAGGATCACATCCGGAGATTTTTCCAGTTCGTTCATTACCGCTTTCATACGCTCCTCAAACTGGCCGCGATACTTAGTTCCTGCAACCAATGAGGCTAAATCTAAAGTAACTACGCGTTTGTTAAACAACACGCGCGATACTTTACGTTGTACAATGCGCAGGGCTAACCCCTCTGCAATGGCCGATTTACCAACACCCGGCTCACCTATAAGGATAGGATTGTTCTTTTTACGGCGAGACAGGATTTGTGATACCCGCTCAATTTCTTTTTCACGGCCTACTATCGGGTCCAGTTTACCATCTTCGGCAGCTTTGGTTAAATCGCGGCCGAAATTGTCTAAAACCGGAGTTTTAGATTTAATGTCTGATACCTTTTTAGGCTGGCTGAATGATTCTTCTTCTTTAAAGTCATCATCGCCACCGGTTGATGAACCCGGCATTTCATCGGTTACGTTTTTGTGTGATTCTACTTCACCTTTAAAAATTTCGTAGTTCACATTAAACTGCATTAATAATTGTGATGCAATATTATCTTCGTCGCGTAAAATAGACAGCAGCAAATGCTCGGTGCCTATAATATCGCTCTTAAATATCTTTGCTTCCAGATAAGTGATTTTTAACACCTTCTCTGCTTGTTTGGTTAAAGGGATGCTGCCAATGTGAACATTGGTTCCGGTTGTACCCTTCACAGCATCTTCAACAGCACGACGTAATTTGGCGGTATCCACATTTAAGCCTTTCAGCAATTTTATGGCTATCCCATCACCGTCGCGGATTAGTCCTAATAACAGATGTTCTGTCCCTATATAGTCGTGGCCAAGGCGCAGTGCCTCTTCCCTGCTATAAGAGATCACATCTTTAACACGTGGCGAAAATTTAGCTTCCATCGAGTACCTTTCTAATTTGTTTATATTAACATCCGGATGAATCCATTACGTACGCAATCGGAAGTCTGTTATCAATTATCAACAATATTGCCAACATTTACGCATTGGCCTGTTTAAATTGTTTGTTGAATGTAATCTGTTAAAAACCCGTGTTAGCCGGGCCCTGCAATAAGGGTTTACGGAATAATTACGTGTAATTTACAATTAATTACATTTGCAATTTAGTATTTGATTTAAATTTTTCGAGAAAGTTTAACAAATAATATTTTGCTACCACAATCCGGCTCAAAATAGTATGCTATTAAGTCACAAGTAATGCCATAACGACATAAGCGCACTATAACTGTGTTTCTATCAACGTATACGTAACGTTATTATATTTCGATGCGTTTTGCCGTTAAATAATTAATGTGTAAGCCCTGATGCCGCCTGCTTACTAAAAGTTTAATACCCCTTACCTGTTTTTTGCAATACAGCTTTATTTGGCTGATATTTGAAAATCAATTACAATACTAAATGGCCGACGAAAAAATAATATTCTCCATGGCTGGGGTAAGTAAAATTTACCCGCCGCAAAAACAAGTACTTAAAAACATATACCTCTCCTTTTTTTACGGCGCTAAAATTGGCGTTATAGGTTTAAACGGTTCGGGTAAATCATCACTGTTGAAGATCATTGCCGGATTAGATAAATCTATACAGGGCGAGGTGGTGTTTTCGCCGGGTTATACGGTGGGTTATCTGGCGCAGGAACCTGAGCTTGATCCCGAAAAAACAGTACGCGAAGTGGTAGAAGAAGGCGTAGCCGAAATTACTGCTATATTAAAGGAGTACGAAGACATTAACGAAAAGTTTGGCCTGCCCGAATATTATGAGGACATGGATGCCATGGATAAACTCATGGCGCGCCAGGGCGAATTGCAGGATAAAATTGATGCGGTAAACGCCTGGGAACTGGACACCAAGTTGGAACGCGCTATGGATGCCCTGCGCTGCCCCGACCCAGAAACCAAGATAGGTGTACTATCGGGTGGTGAGCGCCGCCGCGTGGCCATGTGCCGCTTGCTGTTGCAGGAACCCGATGTGTTATTGCTGGATGAGCCTACCAACCACCTGGATGCGGAAAGCATAGACTGGCTGGAGCAATTCCTGAAACAATATAAAGGTACCGTTATTGCCGTAACGCACGACCGTTACTTCCTGGATAATGTGGCAGGCTGGATACTGGAACTTGACCGTGGCGAAGGTATACCATGGAAAGGCAATTACTCTTCGTGGTTAGACCAAAAAGCCAAGCGCTTAGCCCAGGAAGAAAAAACCGAGAGCAAACGCCAGAAAACCTTAGAACGCGAACTGGAATGGGTACGCATGGCCCCTAAAGCACGTCACGCTAAAGGTAAAGCCCGTTTAGCCAACTACGAAAAGCTGGCCTCTGAAGAAACCAAGGACCGCGAAGATAAATTAGAGCTGTTTATTCCGCCTGGCCCGCGTTTAGGTAATGTGGTGATAGAGGTGAACAATGTAACCAAGGCTTATGGCGATAAGGTATTGTTCGAAAACCTGTCATTCTCGTTACCTCCGGCCGGTATAGTAGGTATTATAGGCCCCAACGGTGCCGGTAAAACTACCTTGTTCCGCTTAATTACCGGTCAGGATCAGCCCGATGCCGGTACTTTCCGCGTGGGAGAAACCGTTAAGCTTGGTTATGTTGACCAGATGCACGACGATTTAAAAGCCGATAAATCGGTTTGGGAAAACATTACCGACGGACAGGAAACCATTTTATTAGGCAACCGACCTATTAATTCACGCGCTTACGTATCGCGCTTTAACTTTAACGGCGGCGATCAGCAAAAGAAAATCGAAGTACTATCGGGTGGTGAGCGTAACCGGGTGCATTTGGCCATTACACTCAAAAAAGGGTCGAACGTATTGTTGCTGGATGAGCCTACCAACGATATTGATGTAAACACACTGCGCTCACTGGAAGAAGCCCTCGAAAACTTTGGTGGCTGCGCCGTAATCATTAGTCACGACCGTTGGTTCCTGGACCGTATTTGCACGCACATCCTGGCATTCGAAGGCGACTCGCAGGTTTATTTCTTCGAGGGTAACTATAGCGATTATGAAGAGAATCGTAAAAAACGTTTGGGTGATGTAGCTCCTAAGCGGATTAAGTATAAGAAGCTGGGGTAAGATTTGGAGGCTAATCATCCAAAATAATTAGGTACTTGCTATACAATGCAAGTACCTGATTTATTTTTTTGATAATAGTTTCTACCTTATATAAAGGCAATCTTACTACACTTCAGATATACAATAACTACCACTCTTATTTTTGAATAAGCAAATCTTGCAAATCTTTAGCATAAACACCTTTGTTGGTAGTCAATGCTATTTTTTGTGGGCCATAAACAAATATTCCATTAATTTTAATATCTTCAGGAAGCCCTTCGGTAGTTAATTCCTTAATATTCAGGTTTAGTTTGCTATCGTCGCCAGTAAATGCGACCTCAAACAATTGCTTATTAAATATACCAATAAGCGTGTTGTTTATTGTATAAAAGGAAAGTAGGCCAAAACCTGCAGGCAAGGTTGTATTAAAAACATTCCAGCTTTTTCCTAAATCGGCTGAACGGTAAAAACCAGAGTTTCCATCAACATTAGAATTTTTAATGCCCAGTAATACATTATTTGGTTGCGGTATAAAACCATTAGATGAAATAGCTACCTTGTTTTCAATTCTTCCATTTAGATCAATAGTACATATTTGTGGGGTTCTGCTTCCGTAGGTGCTAACTACAAACTTATCTTTCAATGTGGTAATATCTTCTATAGCACCGTAAAAATTAATACCTGTGTTTACGTCGTTTACAAGTGTTACTTTTTCTATGGCCAACGCATCTGTAGCTTCGGCTGGCTGGTTAGCCACTTTAGCTTTAATTTTAATAACCGCAAAAATTAGCTCATCAGGGCTATTGGGAACTATCTTTTTATAGGGTATCAAAATATAATCACCAATTATTCTATAAGTTGGCAAACCCGAGTATGTTTGATATTCAAATTGTCTGAATGCAGGATCTAAATTTTTGCCTTGTATTTCAAGAAAATTATCGTGATTGCCATTATCCAATGCTCTTATTTTTAAAGTAAGCGGTACTAATACACCTTCGCTAAAAACCAGGAACCTTTGACTTAAAATTTGATTAACGTTATAAATGTTTACCGAAAACCCATATGGTAACCCTATTGTGCTCATCTTTCTGGCAGCAAAAGCTTGCTCATTGTTGGCTGTAGTGGTGTCCCATGTACAAACAGATACACTACCTGCTGTATTGAACAGCTTAATGCTTCCATTTTTAACCGTTGAAGAAGTAAAATTACCTGTGGGAAACAGTTTGTCGGCCTCCCAAACAGATGGCTTTTCAATAACCACAGGTTCAACATCACCATTAAATTTCTTACAAGAAGCAAATAAACAAACAATACAAATACTTAAAAAGAGCTGTTTAGCAAGGGGTGCAATTTTCATGAAAAGGATATTTACACCAAAATAGGGTTTCTTTTTAATTAAATATGCATAAATACTATTTAAAGTGCATTAGCTACCTTAGTCCCGCTATGTTTAAAGTTTGAAGCGCCAAGCAAGTTTTGATTAGTGCACAGAAATAATTATTCTATAGTCGTTATAATGTAACTATATAACCCAATTTTATTTACGATAGTAGATTATCCATTTATTAACCGTACCTTGTGGACTTATTTACAATACATTATAATGCAACAAGGAACAGTAAAATTTTTTAATGAAGAAAAAGGTTTCGGTTTTATTACCCCAACCAACGGTGGTAAAGAAATCTTTGTACACTCTTCAGGTCTAATCGACAACATTCGCGAGAACAATGAAGTAACTTTTGACGTAGAAGAAGGCCGTAAAGGTCCTAATGCGGTTAATGTAAAATTAGTTTAATCACTATATCATATTTCGTGAAGCATTCTCCTTGCACAAGGGAGAATGCTTTTTTTGTAAAACATATACCGGGTGCCGTTTATTTATTAAATAGCCAAAGTATTCCAAAAGCATATAACACACAACAAAGCCGGCTTTAAGTAAAAGCCGGGTAACACTAAAAACAATACATGGGTAGATCAACAGAAACATTTAGTAAAAAAGAACGAGAAAAAAAGAAGTCTATTAAACTGCGCGAGAAAAAAGAAAAAGCAGAAGACCGCAAAGCCAACTCCGATAAAGGAAAAAGCCTGGACGATATGATGGCGTATATTGACGAAAACGGCAATATAACCTCTACTCCTCCCGATCCAACCAAAAAGAAAAAGATCGTAACTGCCGAAGATATTCAAATTGGTGTGCCACGCCAGGAACCACCTGACCCGGCCGATTTAATCAGGAACGGTGTGTTAACCTTCTTCAACGAATCGAAAGGTTATGGTTTCATCCGCGACCTGCAAAGCCAGGAGAGTGTGTTTGTACACATCAATAGCCTGTTAGAGCAAATTAAGGAGAACGACAAAGTTACTTTTGAAACTGAGCAAGGCCCTAAAGGCTTAAATGCTATTAAGGTTAAAAAAACTGTTAAGGCAGTTTAGTTAACTACGCAGGCTTCACAGAGCAAAACATAGTGCACTCATGAAACGTGGGTATACTTTCATATTGCAGCAATGCTGCCAAAAAAGCGTTATTACTTCGAGTGAGAAGTGGTGACGCTTTTTTCGTTTTGGAGTGTTTATGCAATTGAGTGAAATAAATTGCAGCAGATCTATAAATTTGCAATCATCACAGTTAGGATAAATATGATCACAAAAGAAAACCTATCAGAACAACTACGTGATGCGACTACAACCCTGCTGGAACAGGCCAGACAATCTTGCTGGAATAACATTTCCGACAATTGCAGATTTATACTATCAGAAACTACGGACTCGTCAGCTAAAAATTTTATAGAGTTACGAAGATTAAGGAAAACAGTAAACGACAAAAAAAATCCTGAGCCGCTTGATAGTGTATTACCTCATTTAATGTTGATGTATACAAATCTCCATGACCTGAATTTATATATCTACCGATCTTCAAAAAACCTAACTATTGTAGAAATCGCTTACTATCTAAAATCTTCTTTAGATGTCGAGTATCAACAAAGTATGGTTAATGACTCGACAATGCTCCATTGCAAAGTTGCTGTACCCATTTACAGCAAGTGGGGCAAACCTAAGTTTGATATAAATTGGGAACAAGAAACATTTAACCATAGGTGGCAAATGTTTTGGTACCGAATAACCGGATAAGGACTATTTCACTATTCTCATTACTTTCCAAAGTGGTAATGAACTCCCATACCATAATTAGTATATCTCAACTTAATTAACTCAGCAGTGGCATTGGTTGCAGGGAGTGTGTAGTCAACAAAAATATCAACCTTCTTGTTAAGTGTTACGCCTGCTTGTAACGGAAACAGCAACCAGGAATTACTAAATTTATATGGCTCATCTTCTGCTTTTTGATTGCGTAAAAACTCAACATTACTAAACTTAGCATACGTCATATTTAACCCAATGCCAATAAAGGCTTTAATATGCTGCCTGTTTATTAAGTGATATATAATTTGTGGCGTCACCGTAACCAGCGATTGGTTAAAATTATAGCGGTACTCCACGGGTGCTACTGTGCCCCCGGCTCCATCTTTGGTGTAAAACCTTGACTGGTTAGCTGTATAAGCTGCCTCTAATCGAAACATAAAATTACGCAGGTACCTATCATCGGCAATATCTAAACCGATGCTTAATCGCGGAAAGGTGTATGAAGTTGATTGTCCCTCGAATATGGTTGGTCCCCTCATTTTAGTTCTGACAGTATTTACGGCGATACCGGCAAAGAGCCCAACCTTCATTGTTCCAACATTCTTGCTTTGATCATTATTGATCTCCCTGGCAATATTTACAATATTGGCTAATGTAAAAGATGCCGCATTAACATCCCGACTAATTTTGGAGCTATTGTTATTGTATTTTTGCGCAATAGCAAGCAGCGTATCTTTATATAACTCAACATTACGCACGCCGTTACCAGAATTTTTATCTACAAACTGGTAGTATATGAGCTCTTTGGGAAACTGCCCGGCCTCCATAAAAAACAGGCGCACCTTGAGCTGGTCTTGCTGTTCAAATACACTAAGCGGCATACCTTGATAACCCACTCTTAAAAACATACTTGATTGTGCAGTAGTGCTATCTAAGGTAGCAGCTACATCAGGGAATTTATTTTTATCCATACTCACCTTGCCAGTAAATGATAAAAACTGATCAACACCGGTCACTTCAAATCCCCGGATCAGCGCAGGCTCAAAACGCAAGGCTTTTACAGTTTCAAGTTCAGGTTTAAAACCAACAGTTTTAGGTGTTATACCCCGCTGGCTATAATTAATATAGCCTTTGAGCGTATCGCCGTTTAGTTTAATTATATACCCGGGTTTATAGCCAGATTGTGCATGGGTAATTATAGGAAATAACAAAGCAAGAAATGCTACACGAATCAGTTTCATGAATAAGGAAGGTTTGCTTTTGCTAAGGTATGAAAGGTTTGAAACTTATTTAGTTTTTTGCTTCTGCCCTTTCTGGTCGTCGTGAGGGAATCGACGGCCACGGTCGGCCCGGTTTTTATCGTGCCATAGAAAGCAACTGTTTAGCATAGTGCTGATGATTAAAAATGTTACGGCACCTATTAAGGTTTTACGTTTGATCATAAGAATAATTTTATACGTAAACCAAGGTAATAAAAAAGGCTGCCCAAAGAGCAGCCCTTCTATTATTTTACATTTAATCGTTTACCAAATCCTGATACGTTTATCTTCAGGTTTGTACAGTTTATCGCCAGGTTTAATATCAAAGGCCTTGTACCAGGCATCAGTGTTTGATATAGGGCCGTTTACGCGGTACATAGCCGGCGAATGCGGATCAGTGTTGATGCGCATTCGGGCAGTTTCATCACGGTTTTTACTACGCCATATTTGAGCAAGCGACAAGAAAAAGCGCTGATCGGGTGTAAAGCCATCGATCTTAGTATTACCCTTACCCTGCTCGGTTCTTTTGAAAGCTTCGTAGGCAATGGCCAGTCCACCGTTATCGGCAATGTTTTCGCCCAAAGTAAGGTTGCCGTTTACATGCATACCGTTTAACACGGTATAAGCATCGTATTGCGTGGCAACAGCCTGGGTTTTTTCTTTAAACTTAGCAGCATCTTCTTTGGTCCACCAAACGTTTAGGTTACCGTTTTTATCGTACTGGCTACCCTGGTCGTCAAAACCGTGGGTCATTTCGTGACCAATTACCATACCTATACCGCCATAATTAATAGCATCATCGGCGTCTTTATCAAAAAACGGAAACTGTAAAATACCCGCCGGGAAAACGATCTCGTTAAAGCTGGGGTTGTAGTAAGCATTAACCGTAGGCGGCGTCATACCCCACTCTGTTTTATCTACCTTTTTGTTTACTTTATCTACGCGTTCTTTATAATCATGCTTAGCTATAGATTGCTGGTTAGCGTAGAATTTCGCTTTATCAATCTCAACATCTTTGTACTCCTTCCATTTATCAGGATAGCCAATTTTCTTGATAAAGCCATTCAATTTTTCTGTGGCCTTCTTCTTAGTATCGGCACTCATCCAATCCAGCTTTTCAATACGTTCTTTGTAAACCGACTGCAGGTTATTCACCAGGTCTAACATACGTTTTTTAGCATCGGCGGTAAAGTACTTCTCGGCATATAGCTGTCCCAGCAATTCGCCCAGGCCGCCATCAACCACAGATGCCATTTGTTTCCAGCGCTCTTTTTGTACCTTTTGCCCATTCAATTCCTTGTCATAAAAATTGAACTTCGCATCGCGGAAATCTTTACTCAGGTAAGATGCGGCATTGCTCAAAGCTGTAAATGCGATCTTATTCTTCCAAACTTCTATAGGCTGCGTTTTGAGCAGGTTGTTTAAAGCCACATAGTATTTAGGCTGACCTACCAAAACGGTATCAGTACTAACGCCCATGCGCTTAAATACATCTTTCAAGTCAATATCAGGTACCTGTTTCTGAACCTGGTCAACAGTAAATTTATTATAGTTTTTAACCGGGTCGCGCAGTTCAACCGGGGTAGAATGCGATTTGGCTATTTCGGTTTCCAGTTTCAGAATAGCGTCGGCATTTTTAGCAGCAGTAGCCTTATCGGTACCGGTTAAGGTAAAGAGCTGCGCAATATAGGCTACGTAAGCAGTACGTATCTTTTTTGAAGCTTCGTCATTATTAAAATAATAATCGCGGTTTGGTAAACCCAGGCCTGTTTGATAAAGCTGGGCCATATTCTTCTCGCTGTTCTTATCATCAGGGGCTACGTAAAAGCCAAATAGGTAACCGTCTCCTTCTTTAAAACTATCTGCAGCGTAAGCTATTAATTGCTTATAATCTTTAATAGCCGCAATTTTAGCAAGCTCGCCTTTTACAGGCGTATACCCCATTTTGTCAATGGTCACTGTATCCATACCGCTTTTAAACAAGTCGGCTACTTTTTGCTCTTTACTGCCCTTGTCATACTCATGCGTACCTAAATCGTTCAGTATATCATGAATGTGAGCTTGGTTGTTATTGTATAAAATATTGAACTCGCCCCAGCCTGTTTCTGATGCCGGTATTTCGGTTTTCTTTAACCAGGCACCGTTCACGTATTCAAAAAAGTTATCTCCGGGCTTTACCGTAGTATCCATAGCCGCTTTGTCAAAAAACTCGGCACGTTTGGGTACCTCGGCACTTTTATCGGGTGTTTGTTTACAAGCCGCAACTGCCAACACGGGTGCAGCCAGCCATAGCCATTTATTTGTCCTCATAAAATTCTATTTTTTGCTAATATGATTAACCTAACCAAGATATGCAAGTAACACTATTGTGTCATTCACTTTACAGTAGGGGCAATTTTAGGGATTAAATTGTTGATAACCAACGCAATGTTAACAAATAAATGATTTCACTTTAACGTTTATATAAATAACTATCGCTTATTTTTATAGACCTTAAAAAGGTCATTAAAAACCCATCTATTTTTATGACCTGGAGAAAATTTAGCGGTGAAATACTGCAAACCCCTATTTTAGAAGAAGTTGAGAAAACCATTGAGCGCGAAACCCTACTGGGCAACAAGCTTAAAGTTTGCATTGGTACCGACTCGCAGGTAAAAGGCGACGTTACCGATTTTGCCACCGTTATTGTGTTTTTGCGCGAGCAACGTGGCGGTTTTATGTACATTCATCAGGAACGCACTTCGCAAAAAATGAGTATTAAAGAGCGAATGCTGAGCGAAGTTCAAAAATCAATTGATATTGCCTACAAACTTTGTGACCTGCTTGACCTGTACGATGTTGACCTGGAGGTACACGCCGACATAAACACTAACCCCATGTTTAAAAGCAACCAGGCCCTGCACGAGGCCATGGGCTACATATTAAGTATGGGTTTTGTGTTTAAGGCTAAGCCCGAGGCATTTGCCAGCAGCTACTGTGCTAACAAAATGGTACAGTAGCTCCTCTTTTGGTTGTAAGCACCGGCAAACAGTTTGGCAAGCAAAGCGTTAGCTCATAGTGAAAACATACGAACGCCGCTGGGAATTATTTATTCCCATTACCTTAGATGAAGCCTGGGACTTTTTTTCGTCGCCGCTTAACCTTCAAAAAATTACACCTGCCGATATGAAATTTGTGGTAACCTCGCCTTACAGCCAGGATACCAAAATGTATGCAGGAATGATTATTACCTACAAAGTAACCCCGGTTTTTGGCATTAAGCTAAACTGGATGACCGAGATAACACATGTACAGGATAAGCAATACTTTGTAGATGAGCAGCGTTTTGGTCCTTACTCGTTATGGCACCACCAGCATCATTTTAAAGAAGTGCCCGGTGGTGTATTAATGACAGATATACTAAATTACGCCATTGGTTACGGACCGGCAGGTTCTATTGCCAATAAAGTACTGGTCAAAAATAAGATTGAACAGATCTTTAAATTTCGCGAGAAAGCGGTTAAGGAATTATTTGGGTAAGCCGGCAGATGCTTTGAAGAGCTCAGCTGACCCTGGCAATCTGCGCCTATCGGGAGCTCACTAAGCGTCAAATGTTTTGACAAGCTCAACATGACAAATGGATAAGACCAGATAAGTTGTCTTGCACGCGTTTATAAAAATTGGAATTAAACGCAATTTGTATTTCTTACTTAGGTAATTTGTCAGTTTGAGCTTGTCGAAGAACTCACCAAGCGGCGAATGCTTCAGCCGTTCGAGAAGACAGGTTTATGTATGGAGTAACCTTAATAATTTACCTTCTTACCTAAGAAATTATCGATCTTATAAATGAGCGCCAGTGCTCCGTTAGTACCTATGCCGGTATTGCGGCCTGCCACAAATTGGCTGGCGGTTAAAAACATGGAGAAGCTGCTGTTAAAGGTGTGGCCGTAGCTTAAGCTTACCTGGGTAAACTCGTAATCGCGGGCGGTAAAAATGTTACGGGTAAAGGCGGTAAAGCTACTGGTAGATATAATGCCCGACACGCCAGCCGTTAGCTGGTCGTGAAACTTCTTATCGAGTGTGATCCCGAAAGATGCACTGTAACGGTCTTGCAACGGGCCATCTGTACCAAAGTACTTGCGTACACCATTCTCTAAACTTAACGAGAAGAATTTACTGCCAATTTTTCCTGCCCCCGAAAAGCCCAAACGCAACTCTCCGCCCGGTTGTGCGTAACCTAAACCCTGATTTTTATATAACGGCAATACCGCAGTACCCTGCAGGGTAAAATAGTACTTGTAATTAATGTTTGCTAAGTAATAACGCAAGCCTAATTCGGCATCGCCCAAACCCGATTGGGATAGTGGAGCATTAACACTATCGCTTAGTTTATAACTTACGTAAGGTAACGATGCAACAGCCGTCAGCCTGCGCACAATGCCATATTCGGCATATAAATTTACAATGGTACTTGTAAATTTTCCATTGTTGGGCTTTACACGCCTACGTGATACTGAATCCCAATCTTTACTGGAGGTAAAATAGCTTATAGAAGGAGAAAATATAAGCCTTCCAGGGCGCGTAGGCCACCCGCAATAAGCCCTTGAACTCAAGAACAGACTGAATAATAAGGTAACGAATAATATTTTTTTAGCCAAAGCTGTGTAATTTAACTGTTAAAATAAAGCAAATGTATCTCTCATCCACCGGCCTTCGTACTCCTTGTAATATAAGGCAACTTCGTGCCCCAATTCAGGGAAAAGAATCATGTGTTTCTTGACCGGGATATTGTTAAAGGCGGTATACTCATTATCGGCCGGAGCCAGGTGATCGAGCAAACCTATACCCATTAAGGTTGGACACTTGATGTTGGTTGCAAAGTTTTTGGTATCAAAATAAGAAAGGTTATCCAATAACTTCTCCATGGTTAAGCCACGGTTAATACGGATGAAGCGGCTAAAATCTCTAAGCGGCCAAACCACTTTACCCGGCAAGGCTTTTACATCACACAAAATAGGGTTTTGAGCAGAGCATAATTTGATACGATGATCTAAGCCGGCTGTGGCAATAGACAGGAAGCCGCCCATACTACCACCAGATACCATGATGTTGTCATGATCCAATTCCTCCCGTGAGAAAATAAAATCGACCATACGAACACAATCCATAATGGCACCGCGCATTACATAACGGTTCTTATCTTCAAGTCCGGTAAAAATGTAGTCATCGCGCAGGGTACGTATGCGGTCGCGGCTGTTACCCTGCCCGCGTACGTTAAGCACTACAATGGCCAGGTCTTCATCTGTACCAAACATAGGATTTAAATTTACCTGATAGCCGGGTAAACCCAGCAGTACCGGAAACTTTTTACGTTTATTCTTGGTTTTGGGCAGCGTCATCCAACCGCGTATGGTAAGGTCACCCAGGGATTTCATTTCAATGGCATATACCCTGCGGTTATCACGCGATGAATCGGGGAGTTCGGTTACTTTAAAATTTGGCTCTACCACTGCAAGTTCTTCAAGCGTTTTATTCCAAAAACTGTCAAAATCAGCAGGTTTATCATGTTCAGATCTTATTTGGGTAGGGTCTACACCAAACACACGTCTTACGGTATCATCATACTCGGTAAGGTTTAGCATAATGTGGATCTTATAAAAGCCGGCCGACTGCCTTGGTATATTTAATGTAACGCTTTTAGAGCTTTTTTTACCAAGGTTTACATTAACCGAACGTTCGCTTACCTGCTTATCGGCCAAAGTAAATATTTTGTAGCTTAGGGTACCGCTTTGTTTGCTGTTGTACCTATTGTCTAAACTTACATGATAGCTAATAGGACTGTTTGCCGAAAAAATAGCATCTTTATTACCTGGAACGGCATTAATAACCACCTCTCCATCGTCATCAGCAACTTTGCCAACATTTACTCTTGCTGAGGTGGCAACACTTTTTTTAAGCTTACCAGCTGCCTTGTGGACAGGCATACCTGTTTTACCGGCAAATGCACTTAAACTTATGAAGCAAACAAATAGGAGTGCAGTTCCCCAAACTTTATTGTATCTGAAAAAACTTTTACTAAGTACTGCTATGAACATTATAGGGCATTTATTGATGCTGTAATAAAATAATTATTTATAGTATACTGCTACCAGCATATTTGATATTAACAACCAAAATTATAATACATATAGTTATAGCCAAATGTATTGATAATTTTTAGTACCGTGGCAGTCTATATGCAGACTACCATCTTTAATCATATTATCAGGGGTTAGGCAAACGTAGTAGTAAAGACAACGCGCCGCCAAATCCCTGACCTGTATTGTAACCTGCAATAGTGTAAAAACCCGCAATATTTACATTGATTCTTTTAGAAATAGCATGACCATAATTACCCGACACCTTTAAATAATCAAAATCACGGTTGGCAAACGTATTTAATGTAAGCTGCTTATCGTTACTTATAGATCTTACTCCACCTATATCTGCACCAATCTGGTTCCTTTTATCAATCAAGTAACCAACGGTTATAGTACTTAAGTACTGTTGCGGTGCACCCTCACCAACATATTGCGCAAAACCGATCTCGGCACTGTAAAACATTTTTTTGGTAATGTTACCGCTATTCGAAAGCTTTGCCGTTGCTCCTGCGTTGCCTAATCCTAATATCCGCGTCTTCGTGTTAGTGTAAAGCGGCAAAATACCTCCTATGTACAAAGAAGTGTAATTGGCAAACTTGCTGTTAATTAAAACATAACTGCCGCCAAACTGCAAATCGCCCAGGGCAACGGTGTTAGTAGATATATTTCCGTAAGATATGGATTGATAGGTAATGGGTACACTTACGCTTAAATCTAACTTGCGGCTTACACCGTAGGCTGCGTAAATACCTATTGATTGTGCAATAAATTTTTGACCGCTATTTTTAAAGTAATTACCGTTTCTGTCCCAACCGCTGGTTGCCGTATAAAAACTGTAAGAAGGCGCTAATATGTAATGATATTTGCCTACAGGCCACCCTGCATGAGCTTTACTGCCAATTAAAAGCAAAGGAAGAATAAAAAACTGTATATATTTTTTCATTATGAACTATGCTTTATGGCAATAATAAATTTTCGCGTAACCAAACGTATTGAAACCTGTAATAAATGGGATCTACCTCATGAGCTTTATCAGCACTTATCCAAAGCTCTTTACTTTCAGACCCCAATTGGTTATACATTGCCAAACTACAACTGGGCGGGCATAAATCATCTAACAAACCAATACCCATTAAAACCGGCACCTTAACCATAGGCGCAAAATTTATGGGGTCAAAGTAATCCCATAACTTATAAAGCCGCTCATAAGTAAATACTTTGTGCGTATTAACATAGTTGTTTAATAACCAAACCGGTGTTTGCCCTTTTGGAGGTACCATTTGAGTAATGCGCGAGGCATCGCGCAGATCGGAGTATAATGGCACTTCGGTGGTAACCGCTTTTATACGTTTATCGAGTGCTGCAACCACAACGGCCAGTGCCCCTCCCTGGCTACCACCATCTATTGATATACGTGTAGTATCGAGCCCAAACTGTTTAGCATTATCGCAAATAAAATCAACCCCGCGCAAGCAATCCATGTAAACTGCCCTGTACACGTAGTTATCCCTATCGTTAATATTAATTAAGTTATACTGTTGTCCACGAGTATCTATGGCATCTTTACTGTTACCATTACCCCTTACGTTAATTTGGAATACGGCAAAATCGTCTTCAGTAAAACTTGGGGTCATAGCTACCAGGTAACCGGGTACTCTGTACCTCACCGGCAAACGCTTTGGCCGGTTTACCGGTATAGTAAGCCAGCCCCGTATTAAGGCGTTACCCCATGAATGCATTTCAACCAGGTATACTTTTATATCTTTGGTAGACTGTCTTTTATCCTCTGTGATTTTATATTGTGGGTCTACCGCATGAAGTGCTGTTTTTGACTTCTGCCAAAAAGCATCAAAATCGGTGGGTTTAAAGCGTTTAGTTACAATTTTTTGTGGAGATACGCCAAAAACTTTTCTAATGGTATCATCGTAAGCGGTAAGATTTAACTGAACACTAAGCCTGTAAAAACCAGGAGCTCTAGCGGGTATAGATACGCTAACAGACCTGCTACCCGATCTACCTATCTTTAAAGGCAATGAGTATTCATACACTTTTTTACCATCATCGGTAGTTACCAAATAGCTAAACTTTCCTTCTTGTTTTGATCTGTAAGTACTGCGGATGTTAACCTTGTAATCAATAGTTGAAGAAGTTTCAAAAATGGAACTCTTGGCGCCGGCTTTAACATCAATAAACATTTCGCCTTCCTCTTCATCCTCCTTTTGTTCAGGCTTATTTATTTCGGGCTTTGCCTGCTTGCCTTGCTGTGCGTAACTAACCACGTAAGTTAAGTTGATGGCCACAAGAAGCAGTATAGATGGTATGGTTAATTTCACAAATACGTATTTAGCTTATTTATTTATTATAACAGATTCTTTGCCTGCAACTTTACTCTTGCTTTTGATCAAGAAATCTGATTGGCGAATGTAGTGATTCATGGGCTCTTCAATTGTTTTAAATAACAGGATAGACAGTGCATTAAGCACCACAAACTGGATAACCAGGTTCACGATATCATTTTCAAACGGAGAGTGTTCCCAGCTTATATTGTGTTTATCATAATATTCAAAAACCCAGTCGTTAGCTTTATTGATCCAACCGTTCAGAAAGTCGCGGATGTACCCCAGGTGAATGAGGTAAAATATATAAGAACTTTTGCCCAGCAACTCCACAAACTTAAACGACAGGATGGTTTTAAAAACCGTACTCTCGGTTAACAAACCATAAAAGAACATAGCAATGCAAGGCGGCAACAAGTAGTTATTGGTAATAATTCCGAATGGATTATGCAACCCGGCCATCCATCCTTTAGGGATACTAAGCTGCGACATAATACCTACGCAAAACATCATGAGCAAAAAGCCTATATAGGTATACTTGATGTTATTAGTACGAGCTACTCCTTTATTAAGTAAAATAAGTGCCAATTGTATTCCTACAAAAAATTCGAAGCAACGACCCAAAAAAGTATAGATCATGGTAAAGGTAAAGTTGCCAAAGAAACCATACCAATCAAAATTACGGAAGATCAATACCAGCAATAAAGCTACACCTGTTATTACGAACGGCTGGATGAACAGCTTACGAAACCTTTTAGAGAGCAGGAAGATGAACGGCGCCGAAAAGTAAAAGCACTCCTCAACGGTTAAAGACCAACCCTGAGCTATACCCGTATCCCACAAATCGGCAAAAAACCCACGGATAAACGTGACATGCATCAGCAACAATAGCACCGGGGAAAAGAAACCTTTAGTAATCTTGGGGTCGTGTGTAAAATAATAATATACAAAGGCCAGTACTGTAAGCAAAAAATACATGGGATAGATGCGGGCTACCCTATTTTTCAGATATTGTTTAAACCAGTCTTTAGTTAAATGAAAGTTATTATAATAACGGTAAGTGATTAAAAATCCTGATAATACAAAAAAAATAGTTACCCCCATGTGGAACTCCTGTAGAAATCTTTGCACAGCATGAGGAAAATTCCCGTCAAATATGTATTCAAAGTGGGATATAAAAACAAGGTATGCGGCAAGGGCACGCACTCCGGTGAGGGCAGGAATATAGTTTTGAAGTGTTTTTTGGGACACAGTAGCTTAATTAAACTCTTACTTAATAGCGTGTTTATTACAAAGCAAATACCAAAGACCGGTTACATGAACGCAGAGCCCTGTATAATACCACGGCTTTCTATGCGTTGGTCTATATAATACTGTATTTCTGATTTTTTAAGTTGCCAGTTAGGAGCAATTAAAAGTTCACGGTCAGACAGGCCGAACAAACGCTGAATTACCACATCGGGGCGCACCAACGGAAGCAAGTCGCACAGGAAATCGGCATATTCATCCAGGCTAAAAAGTTTGAATGGTTCGCGTTTGTACTTTACACCCATTACCGAGCCTTCTACAATGTGCAGGTGGTGAAATTTTACAAACTTGATCTGCGGAAAACGGTTGATCTCATCGGCATAACGCAGCATCATCTCCCGGGTTTCCCACGGAAAACCGAAGATAGTGTGCACGCATATATCCAGTTTGCTGTTCTCTACCAGTTTAAGAGCTTTGATGAGATCGTCATGCATACAGCCACGGTTGATTTGACCAAGCGTTTCGTTATAAATAGATTCCATACCCATCTCCAGATCCACATCAAAGCGGTCAGTATAACTTTCGAGGAGCGCAATTTTTTCGGCATCGATACAGTCGGGACGTGTGCCTATGCTAAGGCCAACAATATTTTCGGTATCAATACTCAAAGCTTCGTCATAAAGCATTTTGAGGTAATGCGTTGGCGCATAAGTGTTGGTATTGGGCTGAAAGTATATAATAAACTTATCGGCCTTGTTACCCTTACGGGCGCGTTCCATACCTTGTATTACTTGTTCGCGCAGGGTAGGCGCCTGGCGCGATACGGATGGCGTAAACGAATCAACATTACAATACGTGCAACCTCCGTAGCCTTTAGAGCCATCGCGGTTAGGGCAGGTAAAACCACCATCTACAATAACTTTAAAAACCCGGTGGCCTTTATACTTATTGCGCAACCAGGCTCCATAATTATTGTAGCCCTTAAATCCCTGTTTAACTGTTGTTTCTGTTAACTGCATCGAACTGCAAAGATAATAATTAAAACAGGCTTCAAAATGATGAAAATTCAGCGTGAGGTAAAGTTAAACACTGCCGTACTCCTTTACTTCAAACGATTTGAAGGTATATTAAGGCATAATCAGGTTATTATTAACTTTTGATACACTTATATTAATTTATGTATAGAATAGCTTACACTTTAGTAAACTACTTTCACCGCAGTTAAACTTTAAATCTTTATAAATCAGCCACATATTAACTATTTATAAATTGTTTTAATTAATGGTTTGCTATTTGAGCATGTTAGCCACAGACTACTAACGATGATCCCACAACTACTTAATTATCTACCAGCCATAACTATCGTTACTATTAGTTTGATAACGATAATTAACTTATTAGCTCTTACGGGCGCTTTTGATGTTTGGACTAAACGTTTAGTCAGAAAAAAATTCAGGGTAAGTCGTCCCTATTTACCAACATACCCCATCGTATAAGTAGCTAATTTTAAATCAAAAATAAAAATAACACTTTTAGTTTTATTTTAAAAATGTTATAAGCCCTACAAATTAGCGTGTAGATTTTTGAGTAAATTATAACCCAATATGGGGAACTTTATAACCACAGTTTCGCGCAAAACCATCTAACTAAACTACACTCCTTTTAGCTATAGATTTTTAGTTAATTAATTTCTTATTAAGCACATAGGTTACTTTCAAGATACATTTCTTTTAATTGATTGCCAATAAATTACGGTGGTACACAACTTGCAAACCGGTAGTATTATTGCCATCACTCTATGATCAAATTTATAACTTCCTACCAGGCAGAAATTGCCGGTGTAACCTTTTTTACACTGTTAATTTTTGCAATATTGCTCTTTAACGGCGTAATAGGCGCCAGACCCAAAAATGCCAAGAGTACAGACGATAAACGCAAACATTTTGGATCTAATCTAAACGCTTATAAAAAAATAGACTCTGATTACTAAGCGTTAACGCTTTTGAACCCGGTCATAAAAACCACCAAACGAGTTTAGTTTCACATTGTCTTCGTTAAAAAAATCGCCGGGGAAACCCAGTGTTATCTTGCTTGCTTGGTGTAGCTTAAGCTTATGCTCATTGCTGATTATAACTTCGGCCGCCTTTATATTTTGCGTAAGCTGCTCTATTTTGGTAGCGCCCACAATTGGTATACACGAGAAATCCTGCTGCATCATCCAGGCCAAAGCTACCTGCGCAGGTTGTACGCCCAGTTCGTCGGCAATAGACATTACCTCGCGGGTTATACGTTCGCTGTCCTCATTTCGGCGATTGCTCTCGGCTTTTACACGGCCATTTTCGCCACGCAGATATTTACCGGTTAATGCCCCACCTGCTAAAGGTGCCCATGGAGTAACCGTCATACCAAAGTGTTTAGCCATTGGTATAAGTTCGCGTTCGGGCGTGCGCTGTATTAAGCTATATTCTACTTGCAGGGCTATGAACTGGCTCCAGCCCATGAGCTCGGCCAACGTATTGCCCTTAGCCACCACCCATGCGGGCGTATCACTAATGGCGGCATAGTTCACCTTTCCCTGCCTGATAAGATCATCTAACCCACGTAAAACCTCGTCTATCGGCGTTATGTTATCCCAAATATGCAGGTAAAGTACATCTATAAAATCAGTTCGCAAGCGCTTTAAGCTATGCTCAACACTACGCATCATGTTTTTTCGGTTGTTGCCCGAAGCATTAGCATTGGTACCGTTATCTTTTAGCGTATACTTGGTAGCCACCACAAACTGGTCGCGATCATGATTGGCTAAATAATCGCCTATGATTTTTTCACTGGTACCCAGTTTATATACATTGGCCGTATCCAAAAAATTACCGCCTGCTTCGGCGTAAGCATCTATGATTTTGAAACTGGTTTGCGCATCGGCCCCCCAGCCGCCTTCGGTACCAAAACCCATAGTGCCCAGGCACAATTCTGAAACTTTAAGCCCCGAACGGCCCAGTAATTTGTAGTTCATATGTTAGCTTATAACGTAATTAACAAATGTAAATCAATTTGTGTTTATCCTCTCGTATCAATACCGTATAAGGTTTGGTGGGGCAATAATAGACTGAAAAACAAATACCTCAATTAACTTGTACTTTATAAGCGTTTAATTGCTGATTTATGAAGATTATACACACCAAAAGCCCCGTAAATACCACCGATCTTAAATCGTTTTTAGAAACTCAACTGCCTCCCTTATTTAAAAAGCAGCGGCAGGCAGATATTGATTTTATATACACGCTAATTGAAAACGGCGTTGAAATTACCCAACCGGAAATGTATGAAGATTTTCTATTCAGGATAACGGTTGAGAGCAACCAAGAAATTCATGTAACTAAATCTGAGCACTATACAGATGATGTAAATGCGCTTACCCTGGAGGATATTCTGAATAACCTGTTCATGGAATATCCTGGGCGTGATAATATTGATGGAATTGAGGAGGAATCTTAAAGCCCCTTCCCAGGAGGGAGGGCTCTAACATTCTTCTTACAAAAAAAGGTGACCTGCAAAACAGATCACCTTTTATATTTTAGCATCCTCCCTCCCGGAGAGGGCTGGGAGGGGCTTATCCGTGTATCCAGCTGAATTTATATTCAAGCATTGGATTTTTCATACGCTCGGCTACGCGAAGCAAACGATCAGGTAATTTAACAATATAATCGCGGGCCTTTTCACCGGCTTCGTTAAGTTCGGTCATGCTTTCAATTTGCCACTCGTCTATCAGCGTTTTCAAAATGTCTACATAATCAATAGCTGTATAAACCTTTAAGCGCTCGGCGGCATCGGTAAAGTGACCAAAGGTTTGGCCAATTTTTAAACCAACCTCACGTAAGAAATGCGCAGGCATTACAATTTTCTTGCGCATCATATCTTCAAAGGCCAGCATGGCTTCGCTTGCATCTACCTCAAATATTTTGCTGATGAAGTGCTTATAGGCTTTAGCGTGGCGGGCTTCATCTGCAGCAATTACACCGCACATTTTCGACAGCAAAACATCTCCGTCTCTTTTGGCTAACGACGCTACCCTGCGGTGCGAAATATTGGTAGCCATTTCTTGGAAAGAAGTATAAATGAAGTTACGATACGGATCGGTACCTGTACCAATGTCAAAACCATCGGCAATTAAATATTGGGTAGATACCTCCATAGCGCGCATATTTACACGACCCGAAAGGTATAAATACTTGTTCAACAGATCACCATGGCGGTTTTCTTCGGCGGTCCAGTGGCGGGTCCAGGTCATCCAGCCGCTATGCTCGCCTTTATCTACACCGTCTACCATAGCCAACCATGATTCGTATGTAGGCAAGGCCTCTTCGGTAATGGTATCGCCAATTAATACAGCAACCAAATCGTATGATAACCCCTGTGCACTCTCCTGTAATTCCTTAATTTCGGTAAAAAAAGTATCGCGGGTAGAGTCTGGCAAAAGATCAGATGGCTGCCATATCTGGTCAATAGGCTTCAAAAATTCATGCATCTTTTCGAGCATGTATTTTTCAATATGCTTCATCACTTCGCGGCGGCTCTCTTCAAAAAATTTCATAATCGTAGTTAGTAGGCAAAGCTACTCATAAAAACCGGTTTTTATATTATTTATTTGTTACTATTAGCTACATATCCTATAGCTTTCTGCATGCATACCGGCAGGGTATTGAGGCTTGGCTTTCCTTTAAAAATATAAAAGTTGCCATTATATTCCCACAATATACCGGGTATTTGCAACTGTTTAAGTACCTGCCTTACGGCCCTAATATAGCGGCAACGGCTATCAGCATCGGCGTATTGGTTGTAAACTCCATACTCGCTGCATATTACAGGAACGTAATACTTAGCCGACCAGTTTTTAACTATTTGTAATTTATTTTTAACTGATTGTTCATTACCATCCGTTTTATACTGATTATAATTGATTTCGCCCCAAGTACCTTTTGCCTTTGAGTTAAGCAATGGAAATTTTTCCCCATTATAGGGAAAAGGAACCCCAGTAGTTGCTACCTGGCTACCAACCCAAGCCGCGCCTTGATGTGTAAATAAAAAAGGTTCATAAAAATGACAGGTGTAAATTACGTTCTCGTCGGCCAGCCGCACCATACGGCTAAGTTCGTAAATACTGTTATAATTAGAAGCACCTACCAGCAGTGTGCGTTTCTTATCTATTTTATGAATAGCACTCACAATATTATAAGCCGCATCTTTCCAAATTTGCGGATTTATAGGCGGTGGCTCATTATATATTTCGAAATATAATTCATTCCCTGATACGCTTAAATACTTATTTGTAAGCAAAGTCCAAGTATTTATAATAACCGCCGTTTCCGCTATATAATTGGCATCATTAAGCTTTCCATAATGATAATCGATCACTAACTTTAACCCATAACGCTTACAATAGGTTAATACCTTGTCTATGCGGTTTAATACCCGGGCAATGGGTACACGCTTTGCGGCGTAATGTTCAAATGCTACCGGAAGCCTTATACTACTAAAACCTAACTTCTTTAACAATTTAAAGTCGGCATCGGTAACCGGCTCTGTGTTTAAAGCTTTATCATTCCACGTTTGTTCAAGCCACGAAATATTCATACCATTATCCAAACTTGCCGCCCTGTTAAAGACAACATTACGGCTTTGCGCTAATATTGGTGTGCTTTTTGCGGTTACAACGCAAACTATCACAACTAATTGCCATAAACGTTTGAATTTTGTTAATGCAGAGTACCGTAAATTATAATTATCTATATTTAGCATCAAAAATCATTTAAGGCCAAAAACGTATAACCTTATTATAAATTAACTATTGCCAAAACTAATCAATGCTTGCCCAAATCAATAAAGAAGAATATCAAAAAGAAGCCCGTAAAAAAGCGTGGTTTCTAACTAATAACATTATCTGGACTATCATATTCATGTACCCGTTATTAGGTATTATTGATTTTGTATATACGCCTAATTATTGGGTAGAGTTTTTTATAGTCCGTATTATTATAGTAGTTGTTATTTACGGCCTGTACAACTTTTTCCAATCCAGAAAGCTCGATTACCGTTTATTGCTGCATATCAGCTTTTTTATGCTCTCTGTGGTTATGTCCATCTTGTGCTGTATAGTTGACTTGAGCCACCTTACCGTTTATTTCCTCATGTTCTCCCTCATTATCCTGTTCCTCAATTTGCAGGTGTTTTGGGAGCCGGTTAACTCGCTTATACAGTCTTTAGTAGCTATTGTGCTGCTGGCCATATTTTACAACATACTTTGCCAGTACAGTCTCGATATGTTTATCAGTAACGGAGGTCAGTACTTTTTTATTATTGCCTTGGTATCGTGCTTAATTCCTACAGCCCGTTATAAAGTTATACAGCGTGAAGTGGCTTCTACCCTGCTCATCGAACAATCTAACGAGCAGCTTAAATCACAGAACCGTGATATTTTAGAGAAGAACAGCATCATTGATATGCAATACGATAAGCTGCGCAGGCTTGATGAACAGAAGAACAGCTTTATTAATATTGCCGGCCACGACTTGAAGAACCTGATAGGCTCTATCGTGATGAGTAATAATATGATCAGGGAAGAAGATTCGCGTTTGAGCGATGACCAGAAAGAGTTTGCGCATTATATCAGCGAATCGGCCGATAAGATGCAGTACCTGCTTAAAACGCTGATGGACGTTAAGGAAATTGAATCTACCGAGATAAAATTTAACCTTGAGAACTTTGACGCAAATAGTGTAGCCCAACAGGTGTTTAAAGGACTGGTTGATACGGCCAGCATGAAGAACGTTCACCTGATTAATAACATTCTTAAATTACCGTTAAACGTGAGGTTGGATAAGGTGTTTACCAGCCAGGTGTTTCAAAACCTGCTGAGTAACGCTATTAAATTTTCACAAACCAACAATAACATACGGATAGTAACAAGCCTTCAAAGGCAAAAATTCGTATTTGAAATTATAGACGAGGGCATAGCCATTGGTCAGCAAGAGCTCGACCTTATGTTTAACCGTTTGAAAACGCTTAACGATGCCACCGGATCTGCTGCTGAAAGCCGCCTGGGACTGGGCTTATCCATTGCCAAACTAATGACCATTGAGATGGGTGGTGAGCTTACTTACCGTAGCGACGACAATGGAAATTATTTTAAAGTAGAATTTTTCGCCATTAACTAATATAATAACCTGCAACTCGATATGAATAAATTTTTGACCCTTTTAGTTTTAGTAACCGCCCTGTTTGCGAAGACAACGCTGGCACAGACCAGCATCTCCTTCAAAACTTATGGCCATGATGATGAAGTGATTTATGGCATGAGCGGTGTAAGTTCATTTTACTTTAGAATGGACCCGCTGGTTGATATGAACAGCAGCAAACTGGTGTTATACTTTGAGCCATCACAAGCGCTTATAAAAGATCTGTCGTACATAAACATAGTAATTGCAGACAAGCCAGTATACAGCGGTCGTATGACGCGCGATTCGATACAACGCTTGGTTATCCCTTTAAACCGCAGCTACCTAACCGATAACGGCCAGTTTTTAAAGGTACAGGTAAAAACATTGTTGACCATTACCGATAACAAGTGTAAAGACTTGGATAACCCGGCCATGTGGATCAAGGTGAAGAGCAACTCTTACCTTTCATTAGTTAAAGGCAGCGGAAGCTTAACCAATAAAGTAAACATTAGCAATTCATTTGAATCTAAAACAGCTATCGTTTACCCAAGTAACCCAAGTTTGCTTGATTTAAAAGCAGTAGCCTGGGCTTATAATAAAATTAAACGCTCACTTGCCGTGAGCGACCTGCGCGTATATGCTGCAGATAAAGTTCCTGATAGCATCAGAAACTACGTTATGGTTGGTAACCTGGATTTATTACCTGCCGACAAACGCAGCCTTATAACTGTTACTCCACAAGGTGGTCAGGGTTTAATATACCTTCACAAAGGCTCAAATACCGATTCTACTTCTAACCGCTTCCGTTCTGTTAATTCCATCTCGGCTGCACGCCAGGCTTTTTCAAACAACGAAATTCTATTCATTACCGGTGCCGATGATAGCGGTTACGATAAAGCCATTACCGCTTTGGGTAACTACAACGTTTTAAACTCATCTTTCGGTAACTACTTGGTAATAAATACTGCTGATAATGATAAGGCCAAAAACCTAAGTCAGCAACGTACCAAATTAACCTTCCGCGATGTGGGTGGTGTATCTAACTTCATGTCGGGTATCGGTTCGTTACGTAGCGTTTACAACTTTAAAAACAGCGATTTCAGCTTTACTCCTAAAGAGGTAGAAATGCACTTTGTAGGTAACTACAGTGGTATGAGTGTTAACGACCGCGGTTTCTTCAACGTATACTTAAACGGTATGCTTATCAGCAGCGAAAAGCTGAACGAATCTGGTAAGTTGAATGTAACTGTTGCAGTTAACCGTTACCAACACCGTAAATACAACTCTTTAACTGCAGAATTCAGATTCTACCCTTCTAACGGTAATTGCCTGAATAGCTTCCTGAATTTCTTCGGTGAAATAGATGTTGATAAATCTTACCTGGAATCAAGAAATCCGTTTGTTAACAACACCTTAAGCTTTTACCAATACCCTGAAGCCTTCAACGAAGGTGGTACCCGCGTTGTGGTAAGTAAAAACTATACCAAGTATGCAGCCGCTGCAGTTGGTGAGGTTATTTACGCATTAAACAATAACTTAAACAGCAACAATTTCCCTGTATTTGCTTACTCTAACGAGGTTACCGATGCAGATCTGAAGAAATATAACGTTGTAGCATTGCTGGATAAAGATGATCCGTTAATGAGCAAGTTCCCGGATGCTCCTATCCGTTTTGACCGTGCTTTCCGTATCTACAGCAATGAAGACAACAAACCGGTTTACACCCTGTCTGATTCTGTTTCAAACGGCTTAGCGCAAATATTTTACGGTCGTGGCAGCAATAATGCCATTTTGGTACTTACCGCAACCGGCCGCGATTTAGCAGGTGCTTTCTTATCAGCTTCTAAAGCAATTACCGAGCAGCTATCAACTCTTAACAGTAACGTTGCTGTATCTGATGTTAACGACAATAAATATCTGTTCAACATCGACAAAACCACTGATAATATTGAGTATACCGACGCTAAAAGCGGATTAGCCCGTTTTTGGGAAAGCTATAACCTTTACGTGCTCTTAGGCATACTGGTACTTATATTATTAGGCTTCCTGTATGTACGTTCAAGAGTACAACGGTCGCATGATAACATGGGTGAATAATTAACCCTTCTTTTCTATAGCAATAGCAGGAAATCATCATTTCCTGCTATTGCTTATTTATAAATTACTACTACAGTATATTAGCTATGCGCAATACCCTAAAAGAAGGTTTGACTGCAACGGATACCGACGAAATATACTCGGGCACCAAAAACTCTTCAATTTTCAGGCTGCTGATGCAGGATGGCTTTTTAACCGAGCAGGACTGTATCAAGATAGATGCCTATTCGGCCAAAATAGGATCATCGGCCATAAAAATTGCGCTTACCTTTGGCTTTATCTCCCGTAAGAACTACGAACGCTCCCTAACTAATGCAGGTTATGTATTGGAGCAAATACGCGAAGAAGCTTACGATGAAGAAGTACTCAATAAAATTGACCTTAAATTTGCTGATGAGCGTTTAGCGATACCGCTGCGCGCAGAGAACAACAGGATCGTAACCATTATGGCCGACCCTGATGATCAGCTTTTTATTGATTTTATACGTTTAACCTATAATATGGAGCCATCCATCATTGTAGCATCCGATTTGGATATTACCTGGTTAAGCCATAAACTGTTAGGCCAAAAGTATGTAAAATCGGCCGTATTCGAACTTTTGAACAGCGATAAGGGAAGTTCGGCTTTAACAACCTTCACTTCAAAACAGTTAATATTCATATTTAGTTTAATAGGCATTATTGCAGCCGGCTTGGTATTGAACTTTAAGGTTACTTCTATTATCCTTAACGTTTTTTTAAGTACATTCTTCCTGCTTACCATTACGTTTAAGTTGTTCCTGTCGCTGGTGGGCTCCAAATTTGAACTTTACCAGGCGGTTACCAAAAGTGAGATCAAAAACATTGTTGATGATGAGCTGCCGGTTTACACCATTCAGTTACCAGTATACAAAGAAGATAAACTGATCAAGAAACTGATTTGGAACTTACAAAGCCTGGATTATCCGCGCGACCGTCTGGACATTAAATTGTTGATAGAGGAAGACGATGATCAAACGCTGAATGCGGTACGTAATCTCGATTTCCCGGCCATTTTTGAAGTAATTGTGGTTCCTTTCCACATGCCTAAAACCAAACCTAAAGCATGCAACTACGGTTTGCACTTTTCGAGAGGCCAATATCTTACCATTTACGATGCTGAAGATATCCCGGATACTGATCAGCTGAAGAAAGTGGTAGCCATGTTTAACAAGCTACCTGAAGAGTACATATGCGTACAATGCGCGCTAAACTACTTTAACCGTAACGAGAACTTCCTGACCCGTATGTTCACCCTTGAGTATTCATACTGGTTCGATTATGTATTACCAGGACTGGATACCCTGGATATTCCTATCCCGTTAGGTGGTACCAGCAACCACTTTAAAATGGCAAGCTTAATTGAACTGGGTGCCTGGGATCCTTTTAACGTAACAGAAGATGCCGATTTGGGAGTACGTGCTTACGCAAAAGGACATAAAATTGCGGTAATTAACTCTACTACTTACGAAGAAGCCAACAACGACTTCTCTAACTGGATACGCCAGCGTTCACGCTGGATCAAAGGTTATATGCAAACTTACCTGGTACACATGCGTGACCCTATTGGATTGATTCGCAAAATTGGGTTTAAAGGTTTCTTAGGGTTTAACTTCTTTGTGGGTGCTACACCTATCATGTTCCTTATCAATCCTATACTTATACTCATCTTTATAGGTTATGTAGTGTTCGATTTAGGTATCATACGTACCATATTTCCAGACTGGGTATTGTTCATCTCCATTTTCAATTTAATGGTGGGTAACATCCTCATGATCTATGTAAACATGATGGCCGTATTTAAACGCCGTTATTATGAGCTTATCTTATTTGCTATTGCCAACCCCTTATACTGGTTAATGCACTCTATTGCGGCTTATAAAGGCCTTTACCAGCTTATTGTGAATCCTTTTTACTGGGAAAAAACCAACCATGGTTTGAGTAAAGTAAACAATCAAAACAACGCGGCCAAATAATGAAACTCTCTAAATCCTACTATCTTGTTATTATTACTTTTATACTTGCTGTTTACTACATTTTTGTTGGTGTATATTTAAACAAACTGGGCTATAGTAATTACGAGTCGTTGTTTTATATTGAAAAAGGAAAGATCATTTCGCATGGTTTAGGTAATAAATTGCGTGTAATGGGTTTAACCTCCCCTTTGCTCCCATTTTACGGATCTTACCTGTTCAGCTTTTTCAACCCTATACTGGCACCCGTACTGGCATCGGCTGTGGGTACTGCGCTGTTATTCTACATTATGGCCAGCTCTATGGTTAAGCGTAATAAAGATAACTTTTACTTGTTCCTGCTGGTGATCTTGTTTACCCTGCATCCGGGACTTATTTACACCGCATGTTCTGGTAAATCCATTTACATGGTGCTCATCTTTTTCTTCCTGTTCTTTTTGAACATGCTGCGGTTCTATAATTCGAACACCACTTACCATATTTCTATTGCCAGTATATTTTTTGTGATGCTTGTTTTTAGCGATTACAAGTGCATATGGCTGGCGTTGTTCTTTATACCCCTGGTATTGTCAATTGCCATACACAGCTTAAATTTAAGTGAAAAAGAATCTGTATTCAGGCTTCACCTTAGCTTTAATAATCCATCGTTACGCCGTAAACTGGTTAACAAAACGTTTTCTATTTACAGCATCATCTTTATTCTTCCTATAGCCTCTATAGCGATCTATAAAGTATTGAATCTTACCCATGCCGACGATCTAAACTATTTCCTGGAAAGCCCTTACGCTACCTGGAACATTATAGCCGACAAGTTTGAATACAGCTTAACCAGCGTAGCTTCAAGATATGCCATCCCCGAAATATCGGTTTTGGTATCGTTAAAGGCTATTGTGTTTTGCCCTATGATCATTCTGGCTATTTACCTGTTTAAGCAAAACACCTATCAGATACTAACCCTGCTTACCCCTTTCGGATTAATTGAATTTTTGAAAGTAAAATACGATGGAGTAAACCTTGTGTATGAGTACTATCTGCTGTTTTTAATACTGGCATTACTTTGTATTATTTTCAGGGTTCGTTTTATCAGAAATCAAAGGGCCTTAAAGTTGGGGTTGGCCATTGTGGTTGCCGTGCAACTCTACATCGGTTTTATCTTCTTGTCAAAATCTTACATCCCAGAGGAAAATAATTTTGCCAACGTATTACTACACCGCACCAGCAATAAAATTGGAGAGCAGAACCGCGAAATGTCTGACTATATTAACACGCTACCCGAAAGCGATAAGATACTGGTAGACGACGCCATAGCGTACCCTGTGGCCTGTTATGTTAAAGACATTAGTAAACTAACCATGCCTTACCAGGCAAGCTATCTGAGCGCCATTGAGGCCCCGGAAAAATACAATGGCTATGTGCTGATAGCCAACGAGTCTAACCCTATGTTAGGCTACACGCAGCTTACCGACTTTTATTTGGATGGTATCCGTCGCAAAAATCCGAAGCTTAATATTTATAAAATTTACGTTACCGATTACTGGACATTGTACCGCATGATCGACTAACGATTAATAACAAGTAGTATAAAGCAGGTCGCCTATTTTATAACTGCTCCAACATTAAAAAGCTCAAACATCAACTGAAGATCTTTGAGCTTTTTCTTTTAGTACCTGGAGTGTAGAATTGCATACTCCTTTATTAATGCCCCTAACCCATGTATTGACATAGTGCAGCTTGATGTGGCATGCGGCGGTTGTGCTTTATTCCCGATGCTTTAAGCTTATCAGAATGTATCACTACAGATGCACTCAAACCTTTATGCTGGCCTCTCTTTCATTATTGCATCCGTTAGCTTGACCACGTTTAAAAACACAGCACAACTCATAAAAAAAGCCCTGGCGTTTGCCAGGGCTTAAAGTTCAATTCTTCTTAGTGGATGCCCATAAACAAGCGGCTCCACCTGATCTTGTGCAGGAAGGAGGCATTGTCGTCCCAACTCATCCATACAAAAATGGCTTTACCCACGATGTGGTCTTCGGGTACAAAACCCCAAAAGCGCGAATCGTAAGAGTTATGACGGTTATCACCCATCATCCAATAGTAATTCATTTTAAAGGTATAGCTATCGGCCTTGGTACCGTTAATGTAAACGTCTTTACCTTTCAACTCCAATTTATTGCCTTCGTAAACGGTAATGGCACGTTTGTAAAAAGGCAACGATAAGCTATCTAACTTAACCGTCCATCCTTTTTTAGGAATGATAATAGGGCCATAGTTATCCTGGTTCCATTTGGCATAATGAGGATCGTACGGGAATACCGCACCACCATCGCCAATAGAATCTTTAGGAGTTATATGCGCTTTTACCTGGGTAATATTGCTAAATTTCTTCAAGGCTGCGGCCGAGGCGGCGGTCATGGTATAGTATGGGCTTTGATCGGGCAGGGTTACGTGCAGTTCTTCCCATGTTTTGGAATTCACCATTGAACCATCGGTAGTTACCTCGTAGTTGATCTGTGCTTCAGGCGGGGCTTGGTTAGCCTTACCGTTTACAAATACCTGGGCATCGGCTATAGACAAAGTATCGCCGGGCGTACCCTGGCAACGTTTAATATAGTTCTCGCGTTTGTCTACCGGGCGGTTAAAAGGCTCATCGGCTTCCATAGGATAATTAAACACCACCACATCGCCTTTTTTAATAGCGCTGAAACCAGGCAGGCGATAGTAAGGCAGTTTTACACCGTCCCAATAAGCTTTTGTGCCGGTAATAGGCATGGTATGATGTGCAAACGGAAAAGCAATGGGCGTCATGGGTGTACGCGCACCGTAGTTTACCTTACTCACAAACAAAAAGTCGCCCACTAATAACGACCGTTCCATTGATTCGGTGGGAATGGTGTATGCCTCAATAAAAAAAGTACGGATGAGCGTAGCGGCAATAACAGCAAATATGATGGCGTCGGTCCACTCACGGGCAGCGCTCTTCTTCTTTTTGGGCTCGTTTTTATCTTTTTTGTCCCAGAATTTCCAATTCATAATTTCTTTATAAGAGTAAGCCTAAATTAATCAGGCGTTAAAGGTAAACATATCTGTTACCTGGTAAAATCCTTTTCTATCTTTTAGCCATTCGGCAGCCAACACGGCGCCTAAGGCAAAGCCGTTGCGGTTGTGAGCGGTGTGTTTAAATTCAATGGTATCCACTTCCGAGTCGTACACCACAGTATGGGTGCCCGGTACATTCTCTATCCGGTGCGATTCTATCAGCAGTTCATTTGATTTCAGGTTATCATCGGCCGCTTCGCCGGTATCGCTGATCAGGATATTTTTCCATTCCTTCTTGGCTTCAATGCCTTCCAGTATCCCTTCGGCAATGGTAATAGCCGTACCGCTTGGCGAATCGAGCTTTTGGGTATGGTGTATTTCTTCTACCTGTACTTCGTAATACGGGTAATTGTTCATCACCTTAGCCAGCAAACGGTTAATGTGGAAGAAGATATTTACGCCAACGCTGTAGTTAGAGCCGTACATCACCGTACTGTTGCTGTCGAGGCATTGCTGCTTTACTTCTTCTAAGTGCTCGTACCAGCCTGTGGTACCTACAACCATAGGTACACCGGCTTCCATACAGGTAATTATGTTGCTTATTACCGAAGCTGGTGTGCTAAACTCAATCACCACATCGGCCTTTTGCAGGTTTTCGGGCGTGGCCTCGTGCTGGTTATCGCGGTCTATCTTTAATACAATTTCGTGCCGGCGGTCAAGCGCGATCTTTTCAATGATCTTGCCCATTTTGCCGTAACCAAACAATGCTATTTTCATTATTTTAAGCTCTTATACGATGGTTAAAGGTTGATTTTTGGTTTACTTAAGCGTAAAGGTAAGTTTTATAACCGGCATAACCGCCATGGTACCGCCTGCATAAAGAGGCGATGCATTTATACCCGGACTCACCTTAAAACTCAGGTCCCTATCCATGGTATAAGAGTGTATAAACTTAGCATCAATATAAGCATCAATCATTTGTATGCCCCATGCGCCTATCACACCCAATATGCTTAGCTGCATGTTACGCTGGTAACCGTTTACAGCACCTTCAATAGCCGTGGTACTTACGCCGGCCAGGTCTGAATACAGTTTTTTTATTTCCGCCGAGTCGCCGTCGTCGGGTTGTTGTGCATTCCTTTTAAGGTTGTAAATCCTCAAGTATTGCTTATAATATTTTTGATTGTATATAATAGCCGACCCTAATAAACCCAGCCCGGTATATACAATTGGCACTTTCCACCAGCGGTGGTTATATAACTGCCCCCAGCCTGGTATTATGGCCGAACGCTTAAAGGCCAGCCCCGGACTGTGCGTACTATCGGGATTATATTTTTTAGTATTTTTTTTACTAAGCACCTTAGGGATAACCGGTTTCGAGGTTATAGAATCCTTTACCCGGTTAAGGCTATCTTTACGTGTGGTTTTTGCAGTGTCGATTTTTTGGGCACAAGCCGTACCTGCAAAAAAGATGAGTAAACATAATATGATGAAATGTCTGTTCATTTTACCAATCGAGCATTTGCAAAATACGATTCAAATCGTCTTGCGATAAGAACGGGATTTCAATACTGCCCGCACCCTTGTTACTTACCTTTAACTTTACCCTGGTACTGAATTTTGAAGCCAGGTCATCTTGGATCTTCTGTATTTGGAAAGGAACAGGTTCGGGCTTACGTTCCTCCTTTTTAGGCGTTCCGTTCTGCAGGTTGCGCACCATTTCTTCTACCTTACGTACCGATAGGTTTTGCTGCAAAATTAATTGGTGCAGGTGTACTTGTTTAATAGGATCTTCGATAGTGATGAGCGCACGCGCATGCCCCATGCTAATGTCACCATCGCGGATGGAAGCCTGAATGCTTGGCGGAAGTTTAAGCAAACGCAGGTAGTTATTTACTGTGCTGCGGTTCTTGCTTACGCGTTCACCTAACTGCTCCTGTTTCAGGCCGCATTCATCCAGCATGCGCTGAAAGCTCAGGGCTACTTCCATAGCGTTCAGGTTTTCGCGCTGAATGTTTTCTATCAGGGCCATTTCCAGCATTTGCTGGTCGTTAGCGGTACGTATATAAGCGGGTATAGTATTCAACCCTGCCCTTTTACAGGCACGCAAACGGCGTTCGCCCGATATTAGCTGGTACGAATGCGAGTTAACGCGCCTAACGGTAATGGGTTGTATTAAGCCCTGCAATTTAATAGACTCGGCCAGTTCAATGAGCGCTTGCTCGTCAAAATCGGTTCGGGGCTGAAAAGGGTTGATCTCTATTTCGGCAATACGGATTTCGTTAACCGAGCCCATGCCGCCGCCGTTATTACCGTTACTATTATTATTGGCACGCCCATCAGTTTCCACCGAATTATAATTCTTTTGCGTATTAACGCTCGGCGAATCATTCAGCAGGGCGCTTAGCCCTTTACCTAATGCTTTCTTTTTTTCTACGCTCATTGAATAATTAAACTGCTGCAGGTGTTGCCTTACCCGATGTTTGCGTTAATCCGTTTTTACGGATGATCTCTCTTGCCAGGTTCAAATAATTAACCGCACCCTTGCAGGTAGCATCGTGCATAATAACCGATACGCCAAAGCTTGGCGCCTCACTTAAACGAGTATTACGCTGTATAATAGTGTCGAAAACCAGGTCTTCAAAATGCGTGCGCACTTCTTCAACCACCTGGTTAGACAGGCGCAGGCGTACATCGTACATGGTTAACAAAATGCCTTCAATATCCAGTTGCGGATTCAAACGGTTTTGAACAATTTTAATGGTGTTCAACAATTTACCCAAACCCTCCAATGCAAAGTACTCGCATTGTACGGGGATGATCACGGAATCGGCCGCAGTTAGAGCATTGATGGTGATTAAACCCAGGGATGGCGAACAATCGATGATGATGAAATCGTACTGATCACGAATTTTATCCAAAATGGCTTTCATTTTGTACTCGCGGTCGGTTAAATTGATCATCTCAATTTCGGCACCTACCAGGTCAATATGCGCAGGCAAAAGATCCAGATTAGGGGTTTCCGTTTTCTGGATAGCCTCGGCCGGGTCAATCTGGTTAATGATGCACTCGTAAATGCTGTTCTTTATGGTACGCGGATCGAAGCCTATACCTGAGGTGGAGTTGGCCTGCGGATCTGCATCAACCAACAGTGTTTTATATTCTAATACAGCTAAACTTGCAGCCAGATTTATAGATGATGTAGTTTTACCTACCCCACCTTTTTGATTAGCCAAAGCAATTATTTTACTCATTTTTGATACCTCAAATTTTACTACGCCCACACCTTACACGTTAACCCGAAGTGAAGGTAAATTTTTCTACTTTCGCTCCGTGCCAACCAGGGGATAAAGATACGAATTTAAACAATTAGGCAGCCCGGCATGTTCGTGTAACTTATAAACACTTTTTTAAATGATCACCATCGTAGCCTCTACTAACCGTCCCGGTAGTTCAACTCTAAAATTAGCTAAATATTATCAAAAGCTACTGTTAAATAAAGGTTTAGAGGCCAAGGTACTCTCGCTTATGGATTTACCTCCCAACTTTATTCAAACCGATATGTTTGGCAGCCGCAGCTCCGGGTTTGAACCTATCCAGCAACTAATAAACGCCACAAAAAAATTCCTGTTTATTATACCCGAATACAACGGCAGTTTTCCGGGTGTACTTAAAGCATTTGTAGATGCTTGTACTTTTCCTGATAGTTTTTACGATAAAAAGGCAGCGCTGGTAGGCCTATCATCGGGCACCTATGGAAACATTCGTGGTATTGACCATTTTGCCGGCGTTTGCAGCTACCTGCATATGCATGTATTGCCGCTTCGCATCCACATTCCGTTGATACGTAAAGAGATGAATGCGGAAGACAACCTGTTTGAAGTTAAAACCATGAAGTTTGTGGATGAGCAGGTAGAAAAGTTTGTTAAATTTTAAAGAGCCCCTCCTAATCCTCCCTGGGAGGGAGGACTTTAAGATTATTACTAAAGTTTTAGACGATTTAAACTCTCCTTCAAAACAATAAATTATCTAAAAGGTTAATTTTCATAGAATTATTAATCATTTACTATGAAGTTTCTCCATTACTTTTCCGTTATTATAGCAGGTTCGCTAGCTTTAACAAGCTGCCAGCAAAAACAGAAACCCGACCCTTCTAAAGCCGATACGATTGCCGATAACGTTGGTCAGCAGGTAGATCTACCCGCACCGTTCGAAACCAAGTCTTCGGCAGTATTCTGTAAAGTTATTGGCTGGCCCAAGGGTAAAACCCCTACCGCAACGGCAGGCTTTAAAGTTAGTTTATATGCCGAAGGACTAAACAACCCACGTAACATTTATGTAGCCCCCAACGGCGATGTTTTTGCCGCACAGGCTACCACCGAGGCTAAAGGACTGGAAAAAGTCAAATCTAAATTAGCCGGTAAAACCGAGTCGCAAAACATGGGCGAAAGCCCTAACAGCATTGTTATTTTCAGAGATAGTAACGGCGATGGCGTGGTAGACAATAAAGGCTTATTCCTTTCAGGCTTAAATCGCCCCTTCGGGATGGCTATTGTAGGTAAATACTTTTATGTAGGTAATACCGACGGCTTATGGCGTTTCCCTTACTCCACTGGCGATACCCGCATTACCGCTGCTGGCGAACGTGTGCTGAAACTGCCTGCCGGTGGTTATAATAATCACTGGACACGTAACCTATTGGTGAGTAAAGACAGTACTAAGTTATACATCACCGTAGGATCGGGCAGTAATGTAGCCGAACACGGTATTGCCAACGAGGCTCGGCGTGCCAACATTTTAGTGATCAATTTGGATGGCTCAAATGAAAAAATCTATGCCAGCGGATTACGGAATCCGGTTGGCATAGCCTTCTTCCCCGGCACCAATACCATCTGGACAGCCGTTAACGAACGCGATGAACTGGGCGATATGCTGGTGCCCGATTACCTGACCAGCGTTAAAGAAGGCGGCTTTTATGGCTGGCCTTACGCCTACTTTGGCAACCACGAAGATCCACGTCGCAAAGGCGAACGCCCCGACCTGGTTAAGCAAACCCTGGTGCCTGATGTGGCTTTAGGTCCTCACACGGCATCGTTAGGATTAGCTTTTTACGGTGGCGACGCTTTTGGCGCCAAGTATAAGAACGCTGCTTTTATTGGCCAGCATGGTTCATGGAACAGTTCTAAACTGGTAGGTTATAAAGTAATAGCTATTCCTTTTAACGGCACCAAACCCGGCAAGCCCGAAGATTTCCTAACCGGATTTATTGCCAACCCGGCCAAAAATGAAGTTTATGGCCGGGTTGTGGGTGTAGCCGTAGCTAAAGATGGTGCGCTGTTGGTAGCCGATGATTCCGGCAATAAGATCTGGCGTGTAAGTGCGGAGAAGTAAACCCCCACTAAATCTCCCCCGGGAGGGGAGACTTTAAAACATATGCTCTTCTTAAGCCCTCCCGCCCGGGGAGGGTTTGGGAGGGGCTTCTACTTTTGTATTTTCGCACTGCATGCTCAAAACATCTACCTTCATTTTTTCTGTACTTATCCTATCCTGCTTGTTAGCTCAGGCGCAACAGCGCGATACTATTAAAAGAGACACCACCCGCAAATTGCAGCCGGTTACAGTGCGTGGTTACTTAAGCGAACAACAGGTTTTTCACGTTCCAGCATCAGTGGGTGTTCTATCAGCCAAACAATTAAGCTTGCAGCCAAATAATTCGCTGGTGAGTGCCATGAATACCATTCCCGGTATACGGATGGAGGAACGCACGCCGGGGAGTTACCGCTTATCTATCAGGGGGAGTTTACTGCGGTCGCCGTTTGGAGTGCGCTATGTGAAGGTATATTATGACGAAATGCCACTGACCGATGCCGGGGGAAATACCTATTTGAACGCGCTTGATATTAGAAGTTTGAATAGCATAGAGGTGCTTAAAGGCCCCGATGGCAGCTTGTTTGGCGCTAACTCGGGTGGAGTGGTCTTAATTAATCCGGTAAGCAGGCTTGCAGATAGCAGCACTGCATCCCTCAGTTTTACCGGTGGCTCATACGGTTTGCTACATGAGAATGCAGCAGTGCATCAGCAATGGAGCAGCAACGAATTAAATATTAACCAAGGCTACCAAAGCTACGATGGCTACCGCGACCATAGTTATATGCAGCGGCAATATATTCAACTGGCAGACAGGTACCGTTATGGCAATGGCAACCAGTTAAAAGCCATGGGCTTTTATTCCGATCTGCAATACCAAACTCCTGGTGGTTTAACGCTTGCGCAGTTAGCTGCTAACCCGCGGGCATCGCGCCCGGCCACGGCTACCCTGCCCGGGGCCATCCAGCAAAATATAGGCATCAATACCAAGGTGCTGTATGGTGGTTTGGTAAACGAGTATCACTTCAGCAACCGTATCCGTAACGTGGCTACTATATTTGGTAGCCATGTTGATTTCGGCAACCCCTTCATTACCAATTATGAGCAGCGTAACGAAAACACCTACGGGGGGCGCACTTATTTTGAATTGAACAGCCTGCCATCCAATACACTTGATTGGAAATTAAACTTAGGTGCCGAGTGGCAGCAAACCAATGCCGACATTAACAATTACGATAACCTGCAAGGCACGAAAGGCAACCCGCAAGCTTTAGATGTGGTGAATACCAACCAGCATTTCTTTTTTACCCGTTATGCGGCCACCCTGTACCGGCGCTTAAATATAGAAGCTGCCTTGAGCCTTAACTATTACCAGTATAAGTTCAGGAACGTTTTTCCATTGAATCAATTGGCCTTAGCTACAAAAAGCTTTACACCTCAGCTGATGCCGAGGGTAGCACTTTCTTATCAGATCTTTAATGATTTTATCTGGCGCGCCTCGGTAAGCCGGGGGTACTCTACGCCAACCATTGCCGAGGTGAGGCCGACCAATAACATTATCAATACCGGCCTGCAACCCGAAAACGGCTGGAACTACGAAACCGGTTTCCGCCTGCGTAACCGTGATGAGAGTATGGTACTGGATGCCTCAGTATTTTATTACCGCTTAAACAACAGCATTGTAAGTCAGCAAAACGCTAACGAAACCACTTATTTTATCAATGCAGGTGGCACCAAACAATTAGGGTTAGAGGTCAACTTTACCAGTTGGATCATGTCGCCTAAAAACAGCGGCTTTATCCGCGGCATACAGTTTAACGAAGCCTTTACGCTGAGCCGTTTCAGTTTTCGCGATTACATAGTGAACAATGCCAACTACTCGGGCAATCGCCTAACGGGCGTACCAAGGCAGGTAGCCGTGAGCAGTCTGCAATTCAGGCTCCCACAGGCTATTTACCTATTTGTACAGCATAACTATACCGCACGCCTGCCGGTTAACGATGCCAATACGGTTTACGCCGCTTCGTACCACTTGCTGCAAGCCAAGGCAGGCTGGCAAATTAATATGAGCCGTAAGCTTAAACTCAATATTTTTGCCGGTGGCGATAACCTGCTGAACAAAAAATACAGCTTAGGTAACGACCTGAATGCCGTTGGCAACCGTTATTATAACCCGGCCCCGTTAAGAAACTATTATGCAGGACTAAGTGTTGGTATATAAAGATTTAATTACGCAATTATAAATGCCCTTAATTCAGGAAAACAGCAACAATTTATCAGTAATGGAAGTTGTGCGTAAAGGTAAAAGCACACTGCTTTTTCCGCGCATCCTTTTTACCTTCGGGCTAATCCTTTTCGTATTTATAGGGTGGATGTTTTTTACCATTTTGAGTAACGCTACTCTGAAAGATGCTGGCTTTGTTTCCAAGTTTGGCTTGTTCTGGATAGTTACATTCATCCCCTTTAACTTACTCCCGTTTTGGTTTTGGAGCAGGCGCACTACCCGCTGGAAATTATGGGCGTTCAACAATGTTAACAACGTACACGAGCTTAAACACTTTGCAAGGCGTGCTGCCTTATATGCAAACTATGGCAGCTTTTTAGATAGGATAACTATTCAAACAAAAACCGAGCGCGAGCAGTGGGCCAAGCTGCAAAGCAAATTTAAAAGAACCGATGTTTTTGAAGATGATGTTGAGGTACCGGCCGAAACCGTAGTTTACTATTCTACTGCCGTTAGGTTATTGAATATAATATTCTTCCTGGTTATAGGTGGAATTGGCTTTTTTATTACGCAGGCCGCTTTCAACCCACGGATGGATAAGTGGGTGGCCTTACCCGGCATAGGTATAATGGTTTGGATGCTCTATCTCCTATTTACAATGATCAGAGATGTTATTCAACATAAGCCACAAATGATTTTGAGTAATAAAGGCATCGAAACCATTAAAGATGGCCTGCAAAGTTGGGACGTTATATTCAACGAGCATTTAACCCCCGGAAACAGGCGCGATATGGGCTGGATATTGCGTTACAATTATGCAGGTGGTTCAACAAGGATAGACATAGGCCACTATGCTATTAACCATGAAAATTTAGATCACTTATTAATGGCCTACCGTGGCCGCTATAATGAAGGCAAACGCAAAACTCATTAAACTACACTTCAAACTTTATCCACCCTTCGCCCTCGTAGCCAAAAATAAATTGCTTAGGGTAAATGATCTCAGCTAAAATTTCAATTGAATCTACTATACGTGGGCCGGGGCGGTTAAAGTATTGGTTACCGTCGGCAATGTAAAAACGTTTATTTTTAATGGCCTGCAAATCGGCAAAGCCGGGCAGTTGCAGCAATACGTCAATCTCTTTCAACGTGCGCTCTATAGAAAAGCCGCAGGCCATTACTACAATAATTTCAGGGTCTTGCAGGCGCAAATCTACCCACTCTACATAGGGCGAATGCATGCCGGCTTCGGCCAGTACGGGTGTACCGCCTGCTATCTGCACTAACTCGGGCACCCAGTTGCCCGATACCATGAGCGGTTCCAGCCACTCTATGCAGGCTACGGTGGGTTTGTTCTCTACAAATTTGAGCTTGTGCTGTATGAGGTCAACGCGTTCCTGTAAATCTTCCAGCAATGCATTACCTGCAGGCACAACATTTAATGCACTGGCCACCTGTTGTATGCTATCAAATATGTCGGCCAAACTATCGGGCTGTAAGGAAACAATATGGGCAGGTTTCTCCAACTCATTAGCCAAGGCCTGTTCTACCTCGGGCAGCGATACGGCGCAGGCCGCACACTGGTCTTGCGTAATAACCACATCCGGTGCTAACTGCTTCATAAGTTCGGTATTTACCTCGTATACCGAAATAGCGTTGGTCAATAATCGCTTCACTTGTTGGTCTATAGCCAAGCTGCTTAAACCGGCGCCTATACGGTCGTATGAACACACGGGCAGCTGCTTTACCGTTTCAGGATAATCGCACTCATGCGAGCGGCCAACTAATTGGCTTTCTAACCCTAAGGCACAAACAATTTCGGTGGCAGAGGGCAGCAGGGATATGATCTTTGGAGCAGGCATTCAGTATTCTATCTTACGAAATGCAAAGAAAGTTTAAATTCGGTGCTTACTCAAATAAAATGGTCGTACAAATCTCAAAAAACGGATTACTTTTGGGTCCATGATTTTCCTAACCTTTTTCCTGGGGCTGATTGTCAACTTTATAGGTTATATACCTCCGGGTAATATCAACCTTACCTTAACCACCTTAGCTATTAACCGGGGCATGCGGCAGGCCTTGCGCTTTATCATGGCTTTTTCTTGCGTAGAGTTTGTATTTACCTTCTTTTTTATGCAGGCAGCCAAATGGTTATCAGAGCAGCCGCATGTAGAAACCATTATAGACTGGATCATGGTGGTGCTTTTTGGTACGCTGGGAACCATTACCTGGCTTAACCGCAAAAAAGCCCCTAAATCAACCTACTCCGATAAAGAAAGCATCCGTTATGGCATCATCCTGGCCATTGTGAATCCAATGCAAATTATTTTCTGGATGATAGCCGGCACCTACCTGCTGGCCCATGAGTGGATACAACCCGGACTGTTTCCTCTGGTGATATTCAGCTTAGGATCGGCAGCCGGTTCGTTTTTGTGTTTATACGCCTACGCCAAATCGGCCACCTATATTCAAGGCAAATTTGCGTTAAGCACACAGATGATCAATACCGGTATTGCCGTGCTGTTTTTCGGGTTGGCAGCTTACCATGTGGTTAAGCAACTGTGGTTAATTTTGGCGCATCGGTAACCCCTCCCAACCCTCCCCAAAGGACAGGGCTTTGAAATTTTACTCAAAACAATACTGAAATTAAAAAGCGGGGGCCTGCCAGCGCACCCGGCCGGGAGTTGGCCTTGTGTAGTGGCAGGGATTGCGATGGATAGGCGTTTTTGTTACTTTTGGGGCTATGCCAAAAGTAATGGGCCTCTCCGGCCAAGAGGAGACAAAGTAAGTTCTTCAGCACAACACTAAAGTTCAAAACGCACTGACTTCTCGAACAGTATTTCTCACTATCGTTCGAAATGACAACATAGGGCAGCAATTTTGAACGTATCCCGTAACTTCATTACGTCAAACTCTTTTATATTTGTGCATGGCCATTGAACAACTATACGACCTTTATTTACAGCATCCCGTAATCAGCACTGATACCCGCAAAATTGCGCTGGGAAGTTTATTTTTTGCTTTAAAGGGCGATAAGTTTGATGCCAATACCTTTGCCGCTCAAGCGCTTGAAGCAGGTGCGGCCTATGCCATCATTGATGATGCGGCCTATCGCACGTCCGAAAAAACCATCCTGGTAGATGACGTATTGAGCACCCTTCAGGATTTGGCCCGTTACCACCGCAAGCAGTTACAAATACCCGTAATTGGTTTAACCGGTACCAATGGAAAAACCACTACTAAAGAACTCATTAATGCTGTGCTGTCGCAGCAATTTAATACACTGGCTACCGCAGGAAATTTGAACAACCACATCGGCGTCCCATTAACCATGCTTTCTATCAACAGCTCGCACCAAATAGCGGTAATTGAAATGGGCGCCAATCATCAAAAAGAAATTGAATTACTATGCACCATTGCCCAGCCTACCCACGGATTAATTACCAATGTTGGCAAGGCACATTTAGAAGGTTTTGGCGGTGTAGAGGGTGTAAAAAAGGGCAAGGGCGAATTATATGATTACCTGAAAGCCAACGGCGGGATTGCGTTTGTAAACTCCGACAGTAACGATCTGTTAATTATGCAGGAAAGCCGCAACCTCGAAAATGTGATCTATTACGGTAAGCAGTCTTTCTTAAACACCATTGACGGCAACTTGCTGCAAAACACGCCTTACCTGGCTATACAGTGGATGGTAAAAGAAAAAGAAGCCCCATCCTACGAGGTAAACTCACATTTAACCGGCGAGTACAACCTGCCCAACATACTGGCTGCTATTTGCATAGGCCATTATTTTAAGCTGAGTCCTGTTGAAATCAATGCCGGCATTGAAGGTTATCAACCGCAAAATAACCGTTCGCAAATTGTAAAAACGGCAACCAACACGCTCATTTGCGATTATTACAATGCCAACCCCAGCAGCATGATCGTGGCTATTGCTAATCTGAACAAGATGCAGGCCGAACATAAAGTGATGATACTGGGCGACATGTTTGAAATGGGTGCCGAAGCTGCGGCCGAACATAAAGCCGTAATTGAAGCCGCCTTGGCCGTACCAGCCGACCAGCATATTTTTGTGGGGGCAGAGTTTTACAGGCAGCAAGCCAATTTTAAGGGCACATTTTATCCAACGGCCGAAGAGGCCATGAACAGCATTAAAGCCAGGCCGGTACACCATGCTACGGTTTTAATAAAAGGATCGCGCGGTATGGCCTTAGAAAGATTGGTGCCCCTGTTTTAACAACCCCGGCTACTCAAACATTGGCTATTCAGCGGCAGTGCAAAAGACAGCATTACCTTAAACTCGCCAACAGCATTAGCCTACGCCAGTTCATGCTCATAACACCATAATATATCCCGGGTAATAAGTATTTATCAGCCGTAAAAATCTAACGTTAATACCCGGTAAGCCTAACGCAATATTATAATACTGCAAACTGCTATGCTTATCATATCCTGATGTCAATTTAACACCTTTACTGCACAAATGACATTGATACCATTAAAGAATATCTAAAAATTAACCGTAACACGCACCAAACCACAGCGGAATACTTTTTGCTCAACTTCTTAAAATAGCAATTAAGATGAACAACATACTCATGATATTAGGTTACATAGGCGGAGACGGCTTCAACTCAGCGTGGCTCCTCATGATCGGTATTGCCTTGGTAAGCTTTGTGGTGCAGTGGCGCTTTAAAAGCAAGTTTAAGCAGTATGCCGAAATAGGTCTATCGTCGGGATTGTCAGGTGCGGAGGTTGCCCAGCGTATGCTGCGTGATTATGGTATATCCAATGTGCAGGTTATCTCGGTGGAAGGCCAGTTAACCGACCATTATAACCCCGAGAACCGAACCGTAAATTTAAGTCCCGATGTTTACCATAGCCGCAGTGTGGCTGCGGCCGCAGTAGCGGCACACGAGTGTGGCCATGCCGTGCAACATGCCAAGGCTTATAGTTGGCTAACGTTCCGCTCGGCTATGGTGCCTGTGGTGCAAACTGCTTCTACACTGGTGCAGTGGACTTTAATGATTGGCGTTATGCTGTTATTCTTCAGCCATAGCCCAACCGTGTTGTTTATTGGCGTTATAGCTCTAGGGATAATTACTGCGTTTAGCTTTGTTACCCTGCCTGTTGAATTTGATGCCAGCAGGCGTGCCCTGGCCTGGTTAGATAATAATTACAGCGTTATGCAAACCCGCCAGGAACGTGATGAGGCCAAAGATGCCCTTTGGTGGGCCGCTATGACTTACGTGGTTGCCGCATTGGGCTCGCTGGCTACATTGCTGTACTACCTGCAATTGCTTAACAGCCGCAGAGATTAATTTCTTGATACCAAAAAGCTCCGTTTGCATATGCAACGGAGCTTTTTTAGTTAGGCCTCTTCCAATAACTGCCGATTGTATTACCTACTTAGGCATAAATTTAGCCGGGGCATTCTTTTGGGCAAACGGGTCAACCACCACATTTTCGCCGGCGGTCATTAACCATTTTCCGTTTTGCTTTACATATACCAGTAAGGCCAGGTTGTCACCTTCGGGCATTGCATGCCCATCGGGGGTGGTAAAAGATCCTATATGGCTGGTGAAATGCACTAAGGCTACCGTAGGGCTTATAAAGCGAATTGCCACATTCTTTTTTTTCATCGGTGTGTTTTTAAACATCCTATCGTGGTAAAACTGCGTGCTAAATTCAACTTCTTTCCGGTTTTTCCACCACATGCCTACTATGTTCACCCAATCACAATCGGGGGTGGTATAGTTTTTCATATCGCTGTGATCGTGGTTGTTCCAACTAATTACCATAGCATCTACCTGCTTTTCAATGGCCTGAGCATCTTGCTTACGGTTTTGCGCCCAACCGCTAAAAGTGAATAGCAGGGCTGCTAATGAGATAATAATGCTTTTTTTCATGGTGCTTTGTTTTATAGCACCAAAACTACCTTGCGTGTAACGGGCGCGATAGTACAAAAGCGACATCTTAAAACTTCATTCCGGCCTGTAAACCCATGGGTACACTATTAATTTCGAGGGCAATAGTACCCGGTACAGCATCTGTAAATTCTTTAAAATCGCGGATGAGATGCATCTGGTCAAAATAACCACAGGTGTGAGCAATAACTGTCCAGCTTAAATGGGGTTGCCTCTCTTTTAAACGGTAAGCTTTTGAGAACCTGATCAATCTGGAGAACACTTTGGGCGAATAGCCCATTGTTTCTTTAAACTTTCGTTCAAACTGCCGTAAGCTTAAACAAGCCAGCGAAGCGGCCAGTTCTATCGGCAACAGGCCGTCGCTTTTAACCATTTGTTTAAGGGCCATATCAAAAGCGGCAACCGGGGAGGCAACTATTTTGGTAAGGAAATATTCATCTACAATGGTCTTCATTTCCAAGGGCTGCTTGGCCTCACGCAGTTTATAGTTCACCTCGCTTAGTCCGCTGCCCAGAAGCCAGGTGGCTTCATAAGCCTGATCAAACAACTCGTGCATGGGCATTTTAAGCAGGCGGTGCAGCCCTCCCGGATGGAAAACTACGGAGACGATGCAATGGTTCGATCCCATTTTGAGATTTACTTTGGTAACCTGCGGACCAATCACAATGCAATCGGGTGTTTGCTCAAAAATACTGTTCACCCTTTGCGTTTGCATAGGGTCGCGCGGGTAAAAATGTATGCTGTGCTGGGGTGTAGGCGGAAACGGAAATACCAAGTGATCCAACTCTGGCCGAAACGTAGCTTCCATGACCATAATGTGGCTAATAAAGCCGCTCAATGCAGGGTGTGGCTGATAAATTATTGGCCTCAAGGGTGTTACATTTTTACCAAGATAAATAAATTTCTTAAAGTTTACTCAACAAAAAGTTTAAGCAGATACCGGATTAAACCAGTTCCCTTTTCCCGCCATTAGCCAAGCTACGGTATATAGCTTCTACCACTTTCATATCTTTTAGTCCTTCTTCGCCGGGTACGCGGGTAGCTTTACCAGAGTTCACGCACTGCGCAAAATCGTCCATTTGGGCGGCCTGCTGGTTCATAGGAGGATAGCTGATGGGGCCTAATGTAGATTGACCTTTGATACCATTGTACGGAAAACCCGGATCGAGCCCGAAGCTACCCTTTTGTGTGGTGGCTTTTAGGCTGCTCCAGTTATTGTTATAACTGCTTTGGCATTTGGCCTTTAAACCATCCGGAAACTCAAGCTCGAAGTATACCGTTTCGTCTACTTCTTTAAAAACATCGGGGCGTAGTTTCTCCTGCCGTGCGGTTACAGCAATGGGCTCTTTACCCGTGGTGTAGCGGGCAGCCTGTATGGTGTAAACGCCCATATCCATTAAACCGCCACCGCCGGCCATGGCTTTTTTGAGGCGCCAGGCATCAAAGTTACCATTACCCCACTTAAAGCCGTTGGCCGCCTCAAATGCGGTTAACGCACCTAATACCTGCTTCTGTCCTAAGCGCATAACTTCCTGGTGGTAGGGGTCAAAATGCAGGCGGTAACCAATGGAGAGCATACGGTTGGCCTTTTTACAAGCATTGATCATTTCCTGGCAATCGGCCACGTTAAGGGCCATGGGTTTTTCGCAAATGACATGCTTACCAGCCTGCGCTGCCCTGATGGTGTATTCTTTATGCATGGATACCGGCAGCACCACGTACACAATATCAATATCTGGGTTATTCTTTATGCTATCGAAATTTTCATAGTTATAAATATTTTTTTGAGGAATATTATACTTCTGCGCCCACTCGGTTGCTTTGGCAGGCGTACCGGTTACAATGCCGGCCAGGTAACAGTGCTGTGCTTGCTGCAGGGCAGGCGCTAATTGTCCGCTGCTGTAGCCACCTAAGCCCACCAGCGCAATACCCAGTTTTTTGCCGGGCTTGGTTTGGGCATAGGCCGGCAGCCATGTACTCAGCGTTAAGGCACCCGCACCTATGGCCGCTGTGCGTATAAAGCCACGTCTCGAAACGTATTCATCATTTTTCATAAAGTAGATTTTTGGTATATCAAACTTATGAAATTTTGCCGCAATAACGCAAGCTAACCCACTGAAAATATGGTTAGTGTGTGGTAATACTGCCGTTAGGCCTATTCAGCTCCAGTCGGGTAAGTTCTTCCTGCAATAAAACAATAGACCTGTATATTTTATGCTTTTCGCCCCTGTTAAGCCTGCTGTTTACAGGACAATTATTTTTCAGGTTTTTTTATGGAATAGTCGATGAGCATGCATCCTATGCATAACCAACAACACATAACATTATGCAAACCATCACCCAGATTACACAACCGCAGCCTTGCCACGAATCTTGGGCCGGCATGAGCGCCACAGAAAATGGCCGTTTTTGTAGCAGTTGCAGCAAAAACGTCATCGACTTTACCAGCATGACCAACCAGCAGATCATTGATCACTTATCCGCTTCTGGCAACAATACATGCGGCCGCATTTATACCGGGCAGTTTGCGGCGGTAAATGCAGAGCTTAGTACACCGCAATTGCCTAAAGCCGGTTTATGGAAACGGTTAATGCTTGCCCTGGCCCTCTTTTCATTTGTGCAGCAGGTTAAAGCGCAGGCTCCGGTTAGTAAAGCCAAAACTGTGCAAAGCCAGTATGATCAAATTACCGTAGGTGAAGTAATGGTAGAAAGCCCGGTGAATAAAAGTACAGTAATTACCGGCAAGGTGGTAGATGAACAAGGTAAACCGCTTGCGGAGGTTACCATTGTAGCCAATAAACAATCTGTTATTACCGATGCTGCGGGCAACTTCAGGCTGAGTGTACCGGCAGTTACGCCGTCTTTCGAAGTAAGGCACATTGGTTACCAAACCAAAACGGTAAAAATTGGCAAACAAACCTCCAAAAAGTATTTCATTAAAATGGAAGCAGCTGGAATGTACCTCGGAGGCTTAGGCGCTGTAAAACGGCCGGGTACTATTAAGAACTTCTATGCGCAATATTTAATCAAGCCAATAAAAGCACTGATAGGGTAATTTTGAATATGGAATGAGCTTTAGTACTGGCCTTGCTTAAACTCTTTTATAAGGGCTATAATTTTGGAGGGGCTTTCGGTTAGCCAAGTAACGTCAATTTGCCTGCTTGCATCGGCCGTTTCAAAGTACAAAAAGTAGCTGCGGTAACGGCCTTGTGCTTGTTCAACAATTTTTTCATTACTTATAGCCAACCATGGGTAAAATTCACCGTTGCTGGTTTGCATACCGTCTTTACTAATAATAAGTTGAGGAGCATTAAATTTAAGCAGTTCGTGGAAGTTGGCGAAAATAGTAAGTAGTCCAATGGCAATACAAACCAGAGCCATCATGAATTTGACCCAGCCTCCCCAGTGGAAAAGTGAATAGATACCAAACGGCACTAATAAAGCGGCACTGGCATCTAACAAAAGACGAAATCGGGATATTTTAATAATAACCTGATGGGGAAGTGGCATAATAAAGTGATTAATGGAGTAACGCTACTCTACCGTTTATGTTTACTGCAGACTATGATGGCCAAGCTCAAATAAAAAAGTCCCGGTGTTGCCGGGACTTTTTACTAAATACTATTATAACTTAATTAAGCTTAAAAGGAGCGATGAGGTAAAATTCAGGAATATTTGCATCGAACATGGTATTATCTATCAGGCGCAGCATTTGGTATTCACCTTTCATGCTTCCCATATCTGTTTTTAAATTACAGCCTGATATATATTCGTGCGATTCGCCGGGCTCTATAACCGGTTGCAGGCCTACTACGCCCTCGCCTTCTACCTCGCGGCGTGTACCGTTAGAATCAAAAATATCCCAATGACGGCGCATTAACTGCACAGTGTAGTCGCCTAAATTCTCAATATTTATCTTGTAAGCAAACATGTAATGCTCACTTGCCGGATTTGAGTATTCGGGCTGGTACTGGGTTTCGACCGAGATCTTAACCCCATCAGTAATGGTAGTAGTAATTGCCATAAGTTCAAATTTACACCCTCTTAGTTCAATAATCAAGCCATTGCTTCAGAATATTTCTCATTGATCTGCCATAATATCTCGTGCAGCTCCTCAATATTCTCTGTAGATACCATCCTCATCCTAAACTCCTTAAAGTTATCTAACCCCTTAAAGTAGTTAGAATAATGACGGCGCATTTCAAATATACCGGTTTTAGGCCCTTTCCACTCTATTGATTTATCGAGGTGGGTTTTACAGGCATCTATACGTTCGGCAATGGTAGGTTTTTCGCGGTGTTCGCCGGTAGCAAAAAAATGTTTGATCTCGCGGAAAATCCACGGGTAACCAATAGCTGCACGGCCTATCATCATTCCATCGGTACCGTATTCCAGGCGCCAGTTAGCCGCTTTTTCGGGCGAATCTATATCTCCGTTACCAAAAATAGGGATCTGCACCCGCGGGTTTTTCTTAATCTCGCGGATGAGCGTCCAGTCGGCCTCACCTTTATACATTTGAGCACGCGTACGGCCATGTATGGTAAGCGCCTTAATGCCAACATCCTGCAGGCGTTCGGCCACCTCGTAAACGTTCTTGGTGTTATCGTCCCAGCCTAAGCGGGTTTTTACCGTAACGGGTAAGTGGGTGGCTTCTACAACGGCTTTGGTCATGGCCACCATCTTGTCAATATCTTGCAACAAACTGGCACCGGCGCCACGGCAGGCTACATTTTTAACCGGGCAACCGTAATTAATGTCCATTAAATCGGGACCGGCCAGGGTGGCAATTTCGGTAGCGGTACGCATGCTGTTAATATCGCTGCCGAATATCTGGATGCCTATAGGGCGCTCATACTCAAATATATCGAGCTTAGCGCGACTTTTAGCGGCATCGCGTATCAACCCTTCCGATGAGATGAACTCGGTGTACATCATATCTGCACCGTATTGCTTACACACGTAACGGAAAGGCGGATCGCTCACATCTTCCATCGGCGCCAGCAAAAGCGGGAACTCCCCTAAATCTATATTTCCAATTTGTACAGCCATGGCTTATCTTTAACCGCTGCAAAAATACGAAATTTGCAACAACTCTATGATCACCGAAAAACCACAATATAAGCGGGAACTTTCGCCGCCTTTACAGCTCCTCACCTTAATAAGCATTACCATAGCGCTCATATTTTTAGGCGGAATTGTTGGCGGAGGTTATATAACTGCCCGCTACGGCACTGTAGTTTTACAACAAATTAAAGCCTCTCAACTCAATTCGCCGGATGCCATTGAAGCTATGTGGATATTGCAGATCATGAGCATGACCGTTCCGTTACTGATTATCCCCGTTATTTTTGGCAGGTTTGTTATGAAAGAGCCGGATGCCTACCTTAAAACCAATATTCGTTTCCCGTTGGTTTTGCTGATGATGGTTTTCTCGATCATGGTCATGAGTACACCTATAATGGAAGTACTGGTGCTGGTAAATCAAAAAATGGTATTACCCGATTTTTTGAGAGGGTTGGAAAACTGGATGCGTGCATCAGAACAATCGGCACAGAAGATAACCGCTGCTTTGTTAAAAATGAACAACTGGGTAGATGTGCTTAAAGCCGTTTTATTGATAGGTTTAATAACCGCCATTGCCGAAGAACTAATTTTCAGGGGCTGCATGCAAACTATTTTTATACGCTGGACTAAAAATACCCATGTGGCCATTTGGATAACGGCCGCACTTTTCAGTGCTTTTCACCTGGAGTTCTTTGGCTTTTTACCCCGGCTAATGCTGGGCGTATTCTTTGGCTATTTTGCGGCCTGGAGCGGCAGCATATGGCCGGCGGTATGGGCACACTTTTTAAACAATGCATCGGCCGTGGTAATTACCTACCTGTATCAGCACAAAAAAATTGACATAAACCCCGACGAAGCCCACTCGTTTAATTACAGTTTGTATGTTTTAAGTATCATAATTACCGTAGCTTTGTTTTGGAGTTTCCGTACGGCGGCACTTCAAAAGAAAGACCATCAACAGTATTAATGGAAAAAAACTGGGTTAAAATTTTTACCTCTAACAATTACTATCAGGCCGAGATCACCAAACAGGTTCTCATTGAGAACGAGATCGGCGCTGTGCTGCTTAACCGGCAGGCATCATCTCACCATAGCTTTGGCAATATTGAAGTCTACATTCACCAGGAAGACTTTAGCCGTGCTATTGAACTGATGGTTATGAATCAGATCACTTTATGAAAACACGTGCTATAACCGGAATATTCTTCGTTGCGGTAATGCTGGGCTCTTTTTTTGCCGGCTCAACAACTTTCTCCATATTTTACGGCTTACTGGGTTTACTTTGCCTGCAAGAGTTTTACGGCGTATTAAAAAAAGCAGGATTGCAACCCAACCTGCCTGTTGGTATGCTGAACGGCGTAGTTATTTACGGAGCATTTGCCGCCTCTTTTTACCTCGATACCTTGTTAATGCACAAGGCCATATTTTTGCTTACTTTACCATTACTGGCTGTATTTGTATTGGAGTTGTATAAAACATCGGCCAACCCATTTGCCAATATTGGGTATACCTTTTTAGGGCTTATATTTACGGTGGTGCCGTTTATCTTTTTCCATGCATTGGCCTTTGTAACCAACGAACCGTTTAACTTTCACATCCCGATGGCCTTTTTGCTTATGCTTTGGGCTAACGATACAGGCGCTTACCTGGTTGGCCGTCAGTTTGGCCGCACCAAGCTTTTTGAACGGCATTCGCCCAAAAAAACTTGGGAAGGCTTTATAGGCGGCATCCTCATTGCAGCAGTTGTAGGGTATGTTATCAGTATTTACTTTCATGAATTACCGTGGCGCAACTGGGTATCTATCGGTGTTATTATAGGCACAGTGGGCACATTGGGCGATTTGGTAGAATCGATGTTTAAGCGTAGCCTGAATATTAAAGACTCGGGAGGATTACTGCCCGGGCACGGCGGTTTGTTAGACCGGTTCGACGGCTTGCTGTTGGCAGCCCCGGTGGTTTTTGTGTATTTATATCTTATTTTTAATTAAACCCTGCTATTGGGGCTGCTTGATATTTTAACGAACCAGAGGTTGTTTATAAATTATTTTGTTCAGCAATTTGAGTTAATTAGTACTTTTGCAACCTTATAATAAAACTATGACTTTTCATAAAGAAGGATACACTTCGATGGCACTTTGCATTTTGTTCATTTTTATACTGAATGCGCTGGTGCACTTTTTTTACCCCGATGTAATGGTACTTAAATGGTTTGTTTATGTACTGTCGTTTTTCCTGTTCATTGTTATCCTTCAGTTTTTCCGCAGCCCCAAGTTTGCCATTACTACCCACAACCAGCATGTAATATGCCCGGCCGATGGTAAAGTGGTGGTTATTGAAGAAGTAGAGGAAACCGAATACCTTAAAGATAAACGCATACAGGTATCGGTGTTTATGTCGCCGGTAAATGTGCACGTAAACCGTAACCCTATTGCCGGTATCGTTAAGTACTTTAAATATCATCCGGGTAAATACCTGGTGGCCTGGCACCCCAAATCATCTACCGAAAACGAGCGCACTACCATTGCTATTGAAAGCCCCGAAGGCGTAACCGTATTGTTTCGCCAGATTGCCGGTGCCTTGGCCCGCCGTATTGTATGGTATGTAAAAGAAGGACAGGAAGTGGAGCAGGGCGCACAATTTGGCTTTATTAAGTTTGGTTCGCGGGTGGATATATTTTTACCAGTAGGTACGCAGATCAATGTAGCCCTTGGCGATAAAGTTAAAGGCGGACGTACCATACTGGCCGAATTAGCCGTTAAGAGTTAATCACACCAAACCCTGTAACCATGAAAAAATTAGCATTCATTTTGGCTGCCGCCATGACATTATCTGCTGCTCAATCTTTTGCTCATGATAAAGACAAAAAGAAATGTGCCGGTCATTGCTGTAAAAAAGAAGTAAAGAAAACTGTAGTAACTAAGAAAGCGGCCTAATAACAAACGCATTATCATAAAAACACCCGTTTACAATTGAGTAAACGGGTGTTTTATTTTAGGGGTATATCTGTAACGAATGAGATTGCCCGCTATTCAATAAATTATTCCTCTTCAGGTGGTTTACGCTTAACCATATTGGGTGTAAAGCGAGGCTTATAGGCAGGTTTTGGATGAGCAGGTGGTTCCTCATCAGTTTCTATAGTAGTTGAAGTTGGCTCACTGGGTGCATCCAGTGTCTTTTTTGCTGCTTCGGCTTTTTGCGGTTCTGCTTGTTCTTCGGCCGGCTTTGTGTTGGTAACCCCGGCCTTAAACCTTGGCTTAAATCCTAATTTTGCAGGTGAAGGCAGCGTGTAATTTGCTTCAGCTTTTTGTTCGGTAACTTCGGGCTTTGACTCTGGCTCATCAACAGGCTTTACAGCTTCCTCTACCGTTTTTGTTTGCGTTATCCCTGCTTTGAAGCGCGGAATGAAACCCATCTTAGCAGGTGCGGATGCCGGTGTCTCTGCAGCAGGTTGGTCTGGAGTTTCTGTAACTGGCAGATCAGGTTTTATGTCGTCGGTAACTTCTTCCGCAGGTTTGGCAGCCGATGTTACTCCCGCTTTAAAACGCGGCTTGAAACCCATTTTGGTTGGCGTAACGGCGGCAGATTCATCAACGGGAGTTTCTATATTTTGAACAATAGCTTCTTCGGCTTTGGGTGCATCTGTACTTTCCTCAGCAGGTTTAGCCGCAGCTGTTACACCGGCTTTAAAGCGAGGGGTGAAACCAGGCTTTTTAGGCGTTACAGAGGTGGGTTCTCTGACAGGCACTTCATTCGCTTCGGCCGATGGTACAGGCGTGGCATCGGCCGGAGGTGCAGGTGTTGCATCAGCCGGGGGCTGTGCCGTAACGGTCGTCTTAAACTTAGGCTTAAATCCTAATTTGGGTGCCGGTGCCGCAGGAGTAGCTTGTTCATTTACCGGTGGTTCAACCTTGCTTAGATCGGGGGCCGAATCGCGTGGGGTAGGCTCGGTAAGCGTATCGGCAACGGTTTGTTCGGCTATCTGATTCTCGGCTTTAAATTTCTCTACCTTAGGTTCGGCAGGTAAGGGGAATTGTCGGCGCAGTTTATTGAACCAGTATTTTTTGGTATGGTCGAAACTTTTTTCGCCCATTTGCTCATAGTGGTCTTTAAATTCGGCAAACAACATGGCATCGGCCTCGTTCAAGGCAACCAGGTTGATTTTCTTCTTTTTAAAAAACTCCTCGAACAGCATATTAATTAAATGCTAATATCAACATTTAGTTTTTTCCAGCGAATACCGGTGGTAGTTAGTTCCCATTCCTCCTTCTCCTCTGCGGTGGCATTCAGCAATGCCGGGAAAAATGCCAGCGGAAAAGCCTGCTGCTTTCCATCAGGTTTTTCAATCAGCAACATATCATCCTGAAAGGCTAATTTAATATTGGCTTGCTGCTTACGCGACGTGGATAATGGCATGCTTTGATTTAGGGTTTAATCTCAACCTAACCGTCATTGCTTCGTACCTCGCAATGACGTCGTTTATTTAAAGCCCTCTCCTTTGTAGAGGGTTGGGAGAGGTCTTACTCCGCCATATTATGATAAACCGCCTGAACATCGTCGTCCTCTTCCAGTTTATCAATAAGCTTAAGTACATCTACAGCAGCTTCTTCGCTAATTTCGGTGGTTGATAACGCAATCCGCTCTAATTTAGATGAGGTAAGTTCAATGCCCATACCTTCCAAGGTTTTCTGCATCTTACCAAAATCTTCAAACGCGGCATGCACCACGGCTATATCTTTACCTTCTTCATTGGTTTCCACAAAAAGGTCTTCCAGTCCGGCGTCTATCAGTTCAAACTCCAGTTCTTCCAAATCGCGCTCGCCCGGTTCAAAATGGAAAACAGATTTACGGCTGAAAATAAAATCCAGTGAACCTGTTTTACCCAACGTGCCGCCTACTTTAGTAAAGTAACTGCGCACGTTGGCTACCGTACGGTTGGTATTATCGGTAGCGGTTTCTACCAGTACAGCCACACCATGAGGGGCGTAACCTTCGTATACAATTTCTTCGTAGTTAGATTCGTCTTTGCTTGTAGCACGTTTAATGGCCGCTTCTACACGGTCTTTAGGCATGTTTACCGCCTTGGCATTTTGCATAGCCGTGCGCAGGCGCGAGTTGGTTTCGGGGTGACCGCCACCTTCTTTAACGGCCATTACGATCTCTTTACCTAAACGGGTAAACTGTACGGCCATTTTGGCCCAACGCTTAAATTTTCTTTCTTTACGAAACTCAAATGCTCTTCCCATTTTTAGTGAGTAGTTATTTAGTTAATGGTTATTATATATGTGTTGCCGCTAACGTAATTTGTCATGCTGAGCTTGTCGAAGCATTGCCGCTTTGCTAAGTCTTCGACAGGCTCAGACTGACATCAGTAACAATCGTTAAAAATCAACTACAAAACTAAACTATTCTTTAAATTTTCGAGCATGGTTGCGGTCATGCGCGGTAAATCATATTCGGGTATCCAGTTCCAGTCCTGGTGGGCTTGTGTGTAGTCTATAGATTGCGGCCAGCTGTCGGCAATGGCCTGCCGTGGGTCGTTGTCGGCGTAACTTATGGTGAAGCCTGGCATTTGTGTTTTAATTTGTGCTGCCAATTCATCAGGGGTAAAACTCACCCCACCCAAATTATAGCTCGAACGTATGCTGATATTTTCTGTCGGCGCATCCATAAGGCTTAACGTTGCACGGATGGCATCGTCCATATACATCATGGGCAGCATGGTGTTGGCCGATAAAAAGCTTTGATAAGTGCCCGTTTTTAAGGCTTCGTAAAATATATGGATGGCATAATCGGTAGTGCCGCCGCCGGGTGCCGCTTTCCAGCTAATAATGCCCGGGTAGCGTATACTGCGTACATCCAGCCCGTGTTTGGTATGGTAGTATTCGCACCAACGCTCACCGGCCAGTTTGCTAAATCCATAAACCGTATTAGGGTCCATTACACAATACTGCGGTGTATTTTGCTTAGGCGAATTTGGCCCGAACACGGCAATAGAGCTTGGCCAGAAAACCTTGGCGGTTTTAAACTCAACAGCCAGGTCTAACACATGCAGCAGCCCGTTCATATTCAGGTCCCAGGCCATTTTAGGGCGTTGCTCGCCCGTGGCCGATAGCATGGCCGCCAGCAGGTAAACCTGGGTAGGCTCATGTTTATGAAAAAGGTGGTGCAGGGTATCTTTATCCAGCACGTTGGCAAACTCAAAAGGGCCACTGTTACGGATAGCATAAGCCGGATTATTAATGTCGGAAGCAATAACCTGTTCGGCACCGTACTTATTTCGTAAGGCAATTACCAGTTCGGTACCAATTTGTCCGTTAGCGCCAATCACTAAAATCTTCTCGCTCATGCAAATAATATTTTGGATGTTGCAAAGTTAAAAAAATGCAGCTAAACGCATTATTCAGATAGTTTTAAATACATAAGTGTATTACCGAAAGCACGCCGTTGATAAGTGATTATTGCAGCCATTTAAAATCAGAGGAAATAAAATTCTGTGCATTCATGCTAAAAACGACCTACCATCGGCATGCAAAACCTTATTACAAGGCATTTAAAGGCATTTTGAATGCTCAAAATGTGTATCTTTGAAATTAACGTTTATTAATTATTTAAAGTTTAAATCAAGACAATGAAAGTCGCAGTAGTAGGTGCTACCGGTTTGGTAGGCACTAAAATGTTGCAGATTCTGGAAGAACGCAACTTTCCCGTAACAGAGTTAATCCCCGTGGCATCCGCAAAAAGTGTAGGTAAGGAAGTTATCTATAAGGGTAAGCCGTATAAGGTGGTTTCTGTAGAGGATGCGATAAAGCAGAAGCCGGATATTGCACTTTTCTCTGCCGGTGGAAGCACTTCATTAGAGCAGGCCCCGCTATTTGCCGAGGCTGGCGTTACCGTGATCGATAATTCATCGGCCTGGCGTATGGACCCTACCAAGAAACTGGTAGTGCCCGAGGTTAACGCCAATGTATTAACTGCCGAAGACAAAATTATTGCCAACCCTAACTGTTCAACTATACAAATGGTAGTGGCTCTAAAGCCCCTGCACGATAAATATAAAATTAAACGCGTAGTGGTATCTACCTACCAATCGGTTACTGGTACCGGTGTTAAGGCGGTAGACCAGCTGTTTAACGAGCGTAACGGTATTGAAGGCCCTATGGCTTATCCGTATAAAATTGACCTGAATGTACTGCCGCATATTGATGTTTTTCAGGACAACGGCTACACCAAGGAAGAAATGAAAATGGTGCTGGAAACCAAAAAGATCATGGGCGACGACAGCATCCGTGTTACGGCTACTACCGTGCGTATCCCTGTTATGGGTGGCCACTCGGAGTCGGTTAACGTAGAGTTTGAAAACGATTTTGATTTAACCGAACTGCGCGACCTGCTGAGCAAAGCACCTGGCGTAGTGGTTATTGATGATGTAGCCAACCTGCAATACCCTACCCCTCTGGAAGCACACGAGAAAGACGACGTTTTTGTAGGCCGCCTGCGCCGTGATGAAACCCAGCCTAATACGCTAAATTGTTGGATAGTATCTGACAACCTGCGTAAAGGTGCCGCTACCAATGCTGTTCAAATTGCTGAGTATTTGGTTGCTAAAAATTTGGTGGGCGAGGCTGTAGGAGTATAAGCTAAACTTAATCATAACTTATAAAAATGAGGCCGACTTTAAACAATGTCGGCCTCATTTGCGTTCGAGTCTTTTTCGTTTGGATCTCTGCTGTACCAATGTGCGCCTATTTTAAGCAGTGAACGCCGACGGTTCTTTTTAATGAAGGTAAATTCAAGTTGCCTTTTTGCAGTTAATAAGAATTGCTTAAGCATCAATTCTTTGTCAGCATCTTTTTTGGAGGAAATATTGGCATCCGTGATGTTGATCACCTTTCCGTTTTTGAAGATTATTTTAATTGTAATAAATGACGAGCTGCGTTCATCGTAGTTATAACTGTAAAAGCCCAGTATATCACGTTTCAAATACCCTGTGTATTCTTTGTCGCCGTCCTTTACATACATCCGCTTTCTGTCGAAGTAGATGGTTACCGTTTTAGACAAGTAGTTAAACAGAACTGAAAATATCATGAAAAAAACTCCCATGAGTAACGACATACCACCTATGCCCAAATAACGATAACCCTTTAAAGCATATAAAATGATGGATGGCCAAGTGATAAGCACGCAAATAATAAACACGGTTACGTTTGAAAGGATAAGCACCTTTTTAAATTCAAACTCCGGCGTGCAATACTTTTCCATTCGGCTAATAGTATGGTATCATAACCAGCGCAATAACAGTTATGTTTGTTTTACATAAATGGCCTGCTCAGCCCAGACAGCAGTATCATTACATCTGTAACAATAACATCACACTACCACAGTACAGGATGGCTAACTAAAACAGGATAATTACTTTGGTTTCCTGATAACCAATCATAGCTTTCTTAGCTCATTACAAACCTGTTCAATAGTATTTATGCAAAACAAATACAAACTCCTGTTGCTGGTGGCCCTTGCTGCATTTTCATCATTTGTGGTCATCAAACCCAAGCAGCCGATCTATACAAAAAGCCATACCAATGCCCCGGCCGACCCGCCGGTTACTGTTACCGACAATGGTGCCACCTACACCCTGAGCAACGGTTACCTAACCGTAATAGTGAACAAGCGCACCGGCGATCTTACCTCGCTCAAAACACCGAACACGCCAACACCCAATATCGAGCTCATGGGTTATGTATCGGGCCATCATGCCGGGTATTGGGAACAAAGCCCGGCCTTGGCCGCACGCGAAGTGACCAGCATTACTATAGACCCTGCCAAAGTGGGCGGTGCCCGCGGCGAAGTTTCCATCAAGGGCTACTCTGACGGTAAATCTATTTTAGGCCCCAACCCCACTGCCGCCGGACAAGGCGGTGGTTTAATTGCCGACCTCGAAATACGCTACACCTTAGAACGTGGCGCGCATGGTGTGTACACTTACGCTATCTTCACCCACCAGGATAGTTACCCTGCCGGTTCGGTAGGCGAATCGCGCTTTGGCTTTAAACTGGCCGGCAATGTGTTCGACTGGTTATCCATCGACGAGCAGCGCAACGCCATGATGCCTACTGGTAAAGACTGGGACGAAGCCGACGACCTGAACATGAAAGAAGCACGCCGCCTTACTACCGGTATTTATAAGGGCCGTGCCGAGCATAAATATGATTACTCGGCCAAGCAGTCCGAAATTCCGGCTTTTGGCTGGTCGTCTACCCAACAAAAGGTGGGCTTGTATATTATTAATCCATCGTTTGAATATTTAAGCAGTGGGCCCAATCACTTTGAATTGACCGGCCATTTGGACGATGGCGATGGCGGTGACCCTACCCTGCTTAATTACTGGCGTGGTACGCACTACGGCGGCAGCCAGTTAAACTTTGCCGCCAACGAACCCTGGACCAAGGTAGTAGGCCCTATGTTTATTTATGTGCCTACCGGTAACAATCCTCAGGCGCTATTTGCCGATGCTAAAAAGCAAGCTAAGGCACAGCAAGCCGCCTGGCCTTACAATTGGGTTAAAGGTGTAGATTACACGCCCGCTACTGATCGTGCTACTGTAAAAGGAAGTGTGAAGCTGGTAGACGAACAGGCACCCATTACAAAATTCACTAACCTGCTGGTAGGTTTAGCTTTTCCTGACGAGAAAGAACTACCGCGCATTACCCACCCTATGATGGCAGAGGTTGCACCATCACCGGCCATTGCACCAAACCCGGAGCCAGTACGCCCTGCTTCTGCCGATACTGCCACTAAGGTTTTACCTAATGGAAAACGTGCTAACCGTGGCACTTATTTGCCGCCACGTGCAGCCAATGGTCGTCCTGCTTTTAACTTCCCTCCGCAGCCGGTAAACTGGCAAAGTGATGCCAAACATTACGAATTTTGGACTAAAGGCACTACAGATGGTAACTTTACTATACCTAACGTCAAGCCTGGCACCTACCAGTTACACGCGATTGCCGATGGTGTTTTAGGTGCCTATGATGCTACCGCCACCTTAACCATTAAGCCCGGACAAAAGCTCGACTTAGGCACTATTGAATGGAAGCCGACACACTTTGGCAAACAGATTTGGCAAATTGGAATGCCAAACCGCTCGGCTAAGGAGTTTTATAAAGGCGAAGACCACTGGCACTGGGGCATGTATATTGAATACGCTAAGCTTTTCCCTAACGATGTGAATTTTACCATAGGCAAATCTGACCCGGCTAAAGACTGGTATATCTATCACGTACCGCACGATACCGATTTTAAACCCGACGGCAAAGATAACGGCCGCGCTACGCCATGGACCTTCAACTTTACTATGCCGAAAGATGTACCAGCATCGGGTAAAGCCACCCTGCGGTTTGGCATAGTAGGTTCGGGTGCTCGTTCGTTAGGCATCATGGTGAACGGTAAAGACGTTGGCCCTTTTACTGATATTGGCGGTGGTGGTGCCAGCATGGTTCGCGATGGTGTAGAAGGCACTTGGGTAGAGAAGGACTTTACATTTGATACATCACTGTTAAAACCGGGTCAGAACAGCATTGTGTTAACGGTACCCGCAGGTAATGTAACCAGTGGTATTTGTTATGATGTGGTGCGTTTGGAAGTTGATGGAGTGAAGAAGTGATCTACAAAGATTAATATGTCTTTGCGGCAATCTCTTTACACTTAGTTACCAGGCATGCGGAGATTGCCACGCTATCGCTCGCAATGACATACAAGTTAATTAACGGCTTGATCTGGTATTCGACCGAGTTCATCATGCTCGCGCAATGCTATGATTAGTGCGCTTACAAACAACATCACCAGCGTAACTATACTATAATGCCGCAATACATCGGTCAGCGTTTGGCCTATCACATCCTTGGTAATCACGTTGAGTAGCAGGCATAAAAAGCAGGTAACAATTAAAAGCGCTGTTCGCTTTTGCTTAAGCAGGATATAGAACAAGTAAGTGTAAATAAAGCTGGTACACACATGATGATGAGCCCATACCCGTCCCGGCAGCAGCAGGGGAATAAGGAAGATCAGGCAAAAATCGGCAGTGCTAAAATCTTCTATTTTCCTTACATAACGGTCATAAGCAAACTTAATAGTTAACGCACCCATAGCCAGCAATTGAAAGCTTAAAATAATCAGCTTTAATGCGTGTGCCGATAAGTGCAGTACCGGGGCATAGCCAATTTCGGCATTGCCGGTATTCAGTTTATTTAACAAAGCCGGAACACCCAGGCTAATAATATTTTCGTCTATCTGCCCTTTGCTAAAGGGAGCCACAAAGGCCTGGTAATAATCTTTCCAATCGTTTATCCCGGTAGGCAAACCTCTTAATAGGGCAGGGATAATAACAAAAGGCAAAGCGGTTAAAATAATCTTAGACCAATCCTTTGGTCCGCGCTTAATGGCCGCAAAAAAAAGGAACAGGATGGGTGTGATCTTGAAAAAGGTGGCGGCCATCCAAAATACATAGCTCCAGGTAAACTGCTTTTTAATGTAGTAATAAATGCCCAGCAAGGTTAGGCAAAGCACCGGCATATTGGCGTTCATCCAAATAAAGTTGTGCCAGTAAAACGCAATGGAAAATAGCAAGGCCAGGGTTATGGGCCATGTAAAATCTTGTGTGGGATAAAGCTCTTTAAATATTTTTCGAATCAGCACAAAAGAGGCTATCCACAAACCGTAGTTTACAATAAAACTGTATAAAAATGCAGAGGTATGGAATGGAAATACGGAGAAAACGCTAAAAAATAAGGCGGCAAAAGGCGGATAAGTAAAGCCACCATCTATGAGCCCGGGCGTGTAAATCTTTTCGCCACTCCAGAAATGAAGGCCGGTTTGCCAGTAAATGTAATAATCGCCGTTAACATCTGCCCGCATACCCCGGTTATAAGACATTACGGCAAATGCCACTGTTACCAGGGCAAGCAGGATGAGCAAATAGGTTTTATTATAGCGCAAGAGGCGTTTTTCCATAGCGTAAAGGCGTGGCTAAGGTAAGTATTTCTATGAACTACCTGTTTTGAACCGCTAAAACATTTACATTTGAACGGTGCTTATCATCGTCGGTTAATATGATCTCTTTCGCTCACCGTGTTTTTATAGAAGTGGCTGCCAACCTGAGCTTTTCAAAGGCGGCACAGGTGCTTTTTATAACCCAACCGGCCATTAGTAAGCACATTAAAGCACTTGAAGATCAGTATAAGCTTCCGCTCTTTGAGCGTAAAGGCAACAGCATCATTTTAACCGAAGCTGGCAAAAAACTGAACGAATACCTTTTACAAGCGACGGAGATTGAGCGTAAGGCAGAATATGATATGGCGTTGCTGAGCAATCAATCGTACGCAGCGGGGCATTTGCGTTTAGGGGCCAGTACCACTATTGCCCTGTATATTTTGCCGCCAATACTGTCGGGGTTCCAAAGAAAGTATGCCAACGTTGGTGTGCAACTGGTTAATCGCAACTCGGAGTATATATTGAATGCCTTATTGAACCACGAAGTTGATGTAGGCATTATTGAGGTAGATAACAAGCTTACCAACGTATCGTACCAGCCTTTTATGACCGATGAAGTAATTCCGGTTTGTTCGGCTAAAAGTCCGCTGGCTGGCAAATCGTTGAGCATTAAACAATTCATTAAAACCCCGCTGGCCTTACGGGAGCGTGGCTCGGGCACGTTGAATGCCTTACTGAAAGCCCTATCCGATCATCATATCAAACCGGTAGACCTATCGGTAAAGATACGTCTGGGGGGTACCGAAGCCTTAAAGAATTTCCTCCTGGCCGACCAATGCCTTGGCTTTATGCCTCGCCCATCAATTAAGCGCGAACTAGCGGAGGGCGATTTGGTAGAGGTGCCAATAGAGGGCCTAAAAATCATCCGTAACTTTTACTTCATCCGCCGCAAGGGTACCGAAGATTACGGCTTAACTACCAATTTTATTAATTACGCGCTGGAACATCAATAAATTAAATTTCGTAAAACTTTAAAAATTCGCCAATGTAGTATAAGTGCCGCTTAGGTTAAGCGGTTAAAAATTGATACATCATGGCAAATTTAAATAATCGTAAAGTAGCTATACTTACCGAAGAAGGTTTTGAACAAGTAGAATTAACCAGTCCTAAAGAAGCCCTGCTGGCCGCCGGTGCTACGGTACATATCATATCGCCGCAAAGCGGAAAAATTAAAGCGTGGGACAAAGACAAATGGGGCATTGAGGTAGATGTTGACGTGGTTTTAACCGATGCCAGTCCTGATGATTATGATGCCCTGGTATTACCCGGCGGCGTGCTCAATCCCGATAAATTACGCCAGAATAAAGACGCCGTAGCATTTGTATCTGCATTTTTAGATGAAGGTAAACCATTGGCCGCTATATGCCATGGTCCGCAAATGCTGATTGAAACCGGCATGATTAGCGGGCGCAGGTTAACCTCATACCCATCATTGCAAACCGATTTGAAGAATGCCGGTGCCGAATGGGTAGATGAAGAAGTTGTGGTAGATAATGGCCTCGTAACCAGCCGTACGCCTGCCGATTTGGATGCCTTTAACCGCAAAACTATTGAAGAAATTGGCGAAGGTGTGCACGAATAATAAGCAACACCGAGTTAATTGAATAAGAAGCAGAACTTCAGCAGTTCTGCTTTTTTTGTGCCCAGGTAAATTATCTTTGTAGCCCATGCCCCAACAAAAAGCCCTTATTATTGGTGCCGGTGTAGCCGGTATTGCTGCTGCCATACGCCTGGCCGTTAAGGGCTATGCCGTAGAGGTGTTTGAGTCCAACAGTTACGCCGGGGGAAAACTATCGGAGTTTGAGCAGGCAGGCTACCGCTTTGATGCAGGCCCCAGTTTGTTCACCATGCCGCAGTATGTAGATGAGTTGTTCACGTTGGCCGGTAAAGACCCTGAGCAATATTTCAGCTATAAAAAGCTGGATGTGGTTTGCCACTATTTTTACCCGGATGGCACGCATTTAAAAGCCTATGCCGACCCGGATAAGTTTGCAGAGGAAGTAAATATACAAACGGGGGAATCTATCAATAACATTCAAAACTATTACCGTAACAGTAACCGCATTTACGATATTACCAATCATGTTTTCCTGGAGCAATCGTTACACCGGTTAAAAACATACCTGAGTAAGCAAACGGTAAAATCAATATTAAGGCTGTTTCAGATAGATGCATTCAGAACGATGCATCAGGCCAATCAAAGCTTTTATCAAGATAAAAGACTGGTGCAGTTTTATGACAGGTATGCCACCTACAATGGTTCAAATCCCTATAGGGCTCCGGCAACGCTCAATGTAATTCCGCACTTAGAACAGCATTTTGGCGCTTATTTCCCGGATGGGGGCATGTATAGCATTACCGATAGTTTGGTTAAGTTGGCGCAAGATTTAGGCGTTCAGTTCCATTACGGGCAGCCTGTGGAGGAAATTGTGGTCAAGGGTGGAAGGGCCGAAGGGCTAAAGGTGAAAGGTACTTTGCATTCGGCCGATATAGTGGTTTCCAATATGGATGTGTGGTTTACGTATCGTAAGTTGCTAAAAAATCATCCGCGCTTATTTCCAGAAAATATTTTGAAACAGGAGCGCAGCAGTTCGGCACTAATTTTTTACTGGGGCGTAAAACAGCAGTTTCCGCAATTAGACTTGCACAATATCTTTTTCAGCGCCGTTTACGAGGCAGAGTTCAACGCCATTTGGAAGGAAAAGACCATTTACCACGATCCCACGGTTTACCTCAACATCAGTTCTAAATTTAAAGCTGATGATGCTCCAGAGGGTTGCGAAAACTGGTTTACCATGATCAATGTGCCGGCCAACACCGGTCAGGATTGGGATCAGCTCATTACCGAAGCACGGCAAAATATCATTCGAAAACTGTCGGCACAGTTAGGGCAGGATATTGCACCGCTCATTGTAAATGAGAGCATACTCGATCCGCGCAGCATCGAGAGTAAAACGTCTTCGTACCAGGGTTCTCTGTACGGCAACAGTTCTAATAGCCAATTTGCAGCATTTTTGCGCCATGCCAACCGTTCGTCTAATGTGAGCAACCTGTATTTTTGTGGTGGCAGTGTGCACCCGGGTGGTGGTATTCCGTTGGCATTATTATCGGCTAAAATTGTAAGTGATTGGGTTAAGTAGATTTATGAATGTGCCTGCTATGTCATGGTGAGCATGTCGAACCATTAGCCACTTTGCAAAGTCTTCGACATGCTCAGACTGACATTTCACATAGCATCTCTTCAAATTCGAAATTGAATATCCGAAATTCGAAATCAATTCCTAATATTGCCTTAACATGGGGTTTATACAACTACCACAGGTAGGTAACATACATTATCACGAATATGGCACGGGCACCAGGCCCATGCTGGCGTTTCATGGCTACGGCATGACGGGGCGGCAATTTGAGGTATTGCAAAAATCTATTTTGAGTCAGTACAGGGTCTACAGTTTCGATCATTTTTTTCATGGCGAAACCCGGCTTAACAACTGGCCCGAAACGCAGATACTATCGGGCATGCCCAAAAGCCTCATGCGCAATTACCTCGAAGAATGGTTTAACCTGCATGGCCGCCAGCGTGTTAGTTTAATGGGCTATTCTATTGGTGCTAACATGGCTTTGGTGTTGCTTGAAGATTATGCCGATTTGATTGATGAAGTGATTTTGATGGCACCCGATGGCCTATCGGTTTATAAAGGCTTCAACTTTTTAATGCACCAGCCGGTGGGTAAGCTATTGTTTAAAACCGTAACCAAAAGCAACTGGCTGGCACCGGGCGTACTCAAAAGCCTAAAAAAGGTAAAATTTATTGATGAGAGCCTTTACAAGATAGCCTATAACGAAATGGACACCCCGCAAAAGCGGCAGGATGTTTATTATACCTTAAACCTCATCAAACAGTTGCAGCCCAACGTGGTTAAAATAACAGACCAAATAAACAAGCACCACATCAAATGCCATTTGATATTTGGTAAGCACGATATGCTGTTCCCTAAAAGCGCGGCCATGCCATTCATCAACCGGCTGCAAAATCCGCAAGTACATGAGGTGCCCATGGGGCACTGGCTGGTTACCGCGCAGTTAGACGAATATTTGGTAAATTGTAATTTATGATACCCGCCCGCCGCAATAACTTATTCAGCAAATGGTTTGCCAAATACATGCGCTACCGCATGCACACGGCCTTTAACCGCGTGGTGGTGATGCCGTTTACCCCAAAACCGGGACACTCGGTATTGTTACTCTGCAACCATTTTAGCTGGTGGGATGGTTTTTTTGGCAATTACCTGGCATATTACCATTTAAAACGAAAGTTGTACATTATGATGCAGCACGACCATTTGGAAAAGCGGATGCTGTTCAATCTCTTCGGCGGTTTTTCGATAGAAAAGGGTACCCGCGAAATGCTTAAATCGTTGCACTACGCCGCCGATCTGCTCAACACGCCCGAAAACCTGGTGGTGGTATTCCCGCAGGGCGAACTGGTATCTAACCACTCTACCGAAATTATTATTGAGAAAGGCATCGAACGCTTAATTAAGCACATTAAAGGCCCCTGCCAAATTGTATATTCCTGCACCCTTATCGATTATTTTGAAAGCCTGAAACCATCGGCTTTTATTCACCTGTTCGATTGCGGCGTAGCAGGCGAGATTCCGTTTACCGAGTTGGTGCAAAACATTGATAGCTTTCATAAACAAGCGTTGAAAAACCAGGTTAACGTAGAACATTAAAGCCCCTTTACAAAAATGTATTGGCAAAGAGGCTTTAAATGCTATTGTCTTTCCATTATTTTTTCAGGACGTTACCCTTCCAATTTCATAAACAAATTATTTAACGATTCGGAATAAGTAGGGTGCGCAAATATGCAATAGCGTATCCTGTCGTAAGTAATGCCACCTTCCATGGCCATTTGCAATACCGACATAATTTCGCCACCTTCTTCGGCCATAATGGCTACGCCCAGTATCTCTTTAGTATCGGGGTTAACCACAGCTTTCATGAGTCCGCGGGTTTCTCCCACCTCAACAGCACGCGCTACACTATCCATTTTCAGGATAGCTACTTCATACTTTAGTCCCTGTTTTTTGGCATCGCTTTCCGACAAGCCTATGCGGCCCAACTGCGGATCGGTAAACATACAATAGGGTACCGGCCTGCCTTTTGTGCTCAAATCTTCGCCTTTTAAAAGGTTACGCCAAACTATGGTAAAGTCGTTATAAGCAATATGGGTAAAGGCGGGCCCGCCTTTAATATCGCCTAAAGCATAAATGCCGGGTACATTGGTTTGCAGTTTATCATCTACTTTAATGTAACCTTTCTCGTCTACCTCTACCCCGGCAGCATTTAGGTTTAAAGCCTTGCTTTGAGGCGAACGCCCAACAGCCACCAAAACGTGCGTACATTCCAGTTGCTCGGTACGGCCATCCAAATCAACCGTTACCAGTATTTTGCCATGACCATCCTTTTCAAATTTGATAGCCTTGGCTTTAGCATGAATAGCGATGCCCTCTTCTTCTAAAATACCTGTCATTTCGTGAGCTACATCATCATCCTCATGCGAAAGAATGCGCTCACCCCGCTCTAACAGCGTAATCTGGCTGCCAAACCGCCTGAACATCTGGCTAAATTCGAGCCCAATGTAGTTACCGCCCAATACCATGATATGCTGAGGAACGGTTTCCAGCTCCAGAATACTGGTAGAGGTGAGGTAGTCAATATCTTTTAACCCTTCAATATCGGGTATAATAGTTTGCGTTCCGGCATTAATAAAAATCTGTTCGGCTTGCAGTTCTTCGTTCCTACCGTTGTTAAGTTTAACGGCTACGGTTTGAGGCGATGTAAAGCTGGCTTCACCAAAAAGCAGGTCAATGTTCTCATCATCTTCCAAACTTTTTTGATTACCACTACGCGAATGCATCACGATATCATCCTTCCGCTTTTTAATCTGCGGCATATCTACCCGGTACCCATCAATATATACACCCAGGTTATTACACCGCCCGGCCAGGTATGCGGCACGGGCCGATGCCACCATAGCTTTGGTTGGTGTACAACCATCGTTAACACAGGTACCGCCCACCCAGCGCTTTTCTATAATGGCTACCTTTTTACCGGCTTTGGCCATTTTACGCGCCAGCGGACTGCCTGCTTGTCCGCTGCCTATAATAATTGCATCGTACGTTTTCATTAAAAGGCTACCTTAACACCTTTCCAAAAAGCCACGTAATCTTTTATTTCGGCAGCTGCCGGTTTAGGGTCGGGGTAATACCAGGCAGCATCCCGGTTTTGTTCTCCGTCTACCTCCAGGGTATAGTACGATGCCAAGCCTTTCCATGGGCAGGTAGTATGCGTGGAAGATGGTTTTATAAATTCTTTTTTAACACTTGCAGCCGGGAAATAATGATTATTCTCGATAATAATGGTTTGATCGCTTTCGGCTATAACTTGGTTGTTCCAAAGGGCTTTCATGATGTATTTTGTTACTATTTTTTGATAAAGCCACCGGCCTTGATAATAACACAGTTAGAATAAATATTTCGCGCTTTTGTTTGTACTGCATACACTGTAAATGCGGCGCCGATAAAAAGTATGTTTTTTCCTTCAATAATTTTTTAATTTCTCAGATAAACGTCTATCTTTGCATTCCCAAAATAGGGGATTGTTCTTTAAATTTCGAGTCGTGTTTTGTCGCTTCGGTGCATACAAGGCTTAGTTTTAAATTGCCAATTAACAATTGGCCCGTTCGTCTAGGGGTTAGGACGCCAGATTTTCATTCTGGAAACAGGGGTTCGATTCCCCTACGGGCTACAAAAGTTGGAAGTTTTGAGTTGGAAGTTATAAGTAACTGCCGGTTTAATGCTTTAGACTTATTACTTGTTAATTGGCCCGTTCGTCTAGGGGTTAGGACGCCAGATTTTCATTCTGGAAACAGGGGTTCGATTCCCCTACGGGCTACCAGTTCTCATATCAATAGTATGAGTTGTTTAGAATTTATATTTAAAGCCTTCAGAAGACCTGAAGGCTTTTTCGTTAATTGTCAATTTGGTCGCTGATGATCACTTGTTCCCTTTTTCTGTCCATTTTTCGGCGGTCTGATTTTGCTTTTTGCTGATACCGGCTTTTATCACTATCGAAATGCATGCTTCCCCAGGCTAATCTCGAGCTTGGCCTAACCATCAAACCTTTGTAAATGCAATCATCGTATGGACAATCGTGCTTTGAGTGAGTTCCAAAATTTCGATGCTTAATACGTTTGTCGTTCAATATGATTTGTTGATTTTTTATTACATCATCCCACATCTTACGTTCATCAGCTTTAGTGAGGTTTATTCCTAAGCTTGAAACGTCGACAAAAGTCTTGGGATCTTTAAGTTGCAGAAAATCAAAGCTTTTCTTAAACGATTTATGTGCATAATCTCTCGTTGCAATTTTTTCCGGTAACGACAATTTATCGTTCTCGATTATTGAGCGATATAAGCCAAGCGTGTTGAAGTCTTTATACTTCTTATGATTATCAATGTAAAAAATATATTCATCGTGATTTAATTCGTTAAATTTTATTTTTAAAGTCATATCGGAGAAGTTGAGATTCATAGTGTTGTTAGAATAAATATAAGCTTAATGTTTAAGCTTCCCACGAATTACAGAGTTGAATCAATATAACTCTATATTCTTTGCACCTTTGTAATACATTAAATGCAAGAGAATAACACTGCCCCACCAATTTTGCAAACCAAACAGCATTTCGATATTCTTGACGGATTAAGAGGTGTGGCTGCGCTTGCTGTGGTAGTTTTCCATTTTATGGAATGGGTTTTTATCGATGCCAGCAAGAATTTTATAGGGCACGGCTTCCTGGCTGTTGATTTTTTTTTCTGCCTTTCCGGTTTTGTGATCGGGTATGCTTACGATGACAGGATAGCACCCTTAGGCGTTTGGGAATTTTTTAAAGCGAGGATCATCAGGCTGCATCCGCTGGTAGTAGCCGGATCGGTTTTAGGTCTGCTGGCTTTTTTGTTCGATCCGTTTGGCGGCCATCCTCAACTGTATAGCACCGGCAAAATACTGCTAACATTTTTATGCTCGGTTTTGCTTATTCCATTGCCTGTTATAGCCGACCGCGGGTTTAATCTATTTAGTTTTAATGCACCATCATGGTCGTTATTTTGGGAATACATAGCCAACATTGCCTATGCGCTGGTATTGTGCAGGCTTAAACGCGGCTACCTGCTCCTGTTAACTTTACTTTCGGCAGCGGCTATTTGCTTTGTAAGCTACCACTCGGGCAACCTGTTAGGTGGCTGGAGCGGCCCTACTTTTTGGGACGGAAGCGCCCGCATATCATACTCGTTCTTAGCCGGATTGCTTATTTACCGTTCAAACCTGATCATTAAAAGCAAAATGGGATTTACGGGTATAGCGCTATTATTATTTCTGGCCTTTATTGTACCGTTCTCCAAATGGAACTGGTTAGTTGAGCCTTCAATCGTGTTATTTTACTTTCCCTTACTAATCGCCTTAGGTGCAGGTGCAACTTCAAAACCCCTTTTTAAAACAACCTGTGTTTTTTTGGGGAAGATATCGTACCCTTTGTACATGACGCATTATGCCGCGTTATGGATGTTTGGCAACTATTATATCAGCCACAAGCCGGGAACAATTCAATTGGCATTCATCGTTTCGGCCGCCGTGGTAATGCTGGTTGCCATAGCATATTTAGTAATGGTAATTTACGATGAACCGGTAAGGAAATTTTTAAGCCACAGGCGAACTAAAAAGGGTTGTATTCAGGATTAAATCAATGCTTCCCAATCGGCTTGTTAAGCCCAATAGCGACAATTCAAGGCATTGTACACAAACCTATGCTAATATAGCATAGTAAAAAGACAACTTAACGCTAAACATTACTATGGAAATAGCCTTAATTTGAGCAACCAATTATTCTTGATAAATCCAGTTAGTCGCCATAATTTATGAGCCAGAATAAGAACTTGTTTGCAATTGCCCTATTAACCAGTTTGTTCTTTTTATGGGGGTTTGCCCATAACCTCGATCCTATTTTAATTCCGCATTTAAAAAAGTCTTTCACGCTTACCACAGTACAAGCTACCCTGGTAGATTCGGCGGTGTATATTGCCTATTTCCTTATGGCATTACCGGCAGGAGTTATCATCAGGAAATTTGGTTACAAGTGGGGTATTGTTACCGGCTTAATCTTTTTTGCTATTGGATGCTTCTTGTTTATACCGGCAGCTAACACGCAGCAATACAATTTCTTTTTGGTAGCCCTGTTCATCATTGCCTGCGGTTTAACTATTTTAGAAACAGCGGCTAATCCGTATATGACCATTTTGGGTGATCCGGAAGGGGCAACCATGCGGCTCAATTTTGCACAGTCTTTTAACGGGCTGGCAGCAGCGTTGGCACCGGCCATTGGAGGTATGATCATACTCACTAAAGCCTTTTCGGCCAAGCAACTCAGCGCCATGACCGAGAGTGCCCGCAAAATTGCGCTGGCCAACGAAGCCTCTACGGTTAAAGCTCCTTACTTTATACTGGGCTGTATATTAGCCGTAATTGCGCTCTTTTTCGTATTTACTAAACTGCCCGAAGTTAAAAAGACAGACGATAACCAGACCTCCAGCAAAAACATTTTACATGCCTTTAAACACCGGCATCTGTCATGGGGCGTTGCTGCACAGTTCTTTTATGTGGGGGCACAGGTATCTGTATTTAGTTTATTCATCTTATATGCGTCACAATCGGCAGCTTTGTCGGAGGTAAAAGCATCCTATTATTTAACCGTATGCGGTACGGCTTTTTTAATAGGCCGTTTTGTAGGCACGGCACTTATGCGCTTTATTAAACCAGAGAACCTGCTGGCGCTCTATGCCATCATTAACGTGGGGCTTTGTCTGTCGGCCATTTTTGGTCATGGCATGATCACCATTTACACGGTAATAGGCATCTGCTTTTTCATGTCTATCATGTTTCCTACCATATTTGCGTTGGGTATTAAAGACCTGAAAGGCGATACCGAATTTGGCAGCAGCCTCATCATCATGTCTATTGTTGGAGGTGCTATTATTCCACGCGCGTTTGGCTACCTGAGCGATAGCACTGGCAACATCCAGTATGGCTATGTAGTGCCCCTGGTATGCTTTGCGGTTATTGCATTGTTTGGTTTAATAGGTCACCGTGTGGCGGTTAAAGTTACACCGCAAGATCAACCCGTATCTACCGTTTTATAATTTTCTATTAATGAAAGATCTTATCCTACCTCAAATAATATTTGGCACCAGCGGACTTGGCAATCTATACGTAGCCTTGCCGCACGAAGTTAAATGCCAAATCGTAAGTCAAAGCATTCAGCATTCGCAAAAACCGGCAGTTTTTGACTCGGCCGGCAAGTACGGCGCCGGCCTTGCACTCGAAGATTTGGGTAAATGCCTCCAAGAGCTTAACATTGCCCCCAAAGATGTACTGATCAGCAACAAGCTGGGCTGGGTACGTACCGAGCTTAAAACACCCGAACCTACCTTTGAGCCCGGTGTTTGGATAGACCTGAAACATGATGCCGTTCAGAAAATAAGCTATGAAGGCATCCTGGAATGCTATGAGCAGGGCAATGAGTTGTTGGGCATTTACGATGCGCAACTGGTATCGGTGCACGACCCCGACGAATACATGGCCGCTGCTACCAGTGAAGCCGACAAAACCAAACGCTACCAAGACATACTGGATGCTTACCGTGCCCTGGCCGAACTTAAACAACAAGGCAAGGTAAAAGCCATTGGCGTGGGCGCCAAGGACTGGAAAATCATCCAAAAAATTTCGGCAGATATTGACCTCGACTGGGCGATGATAGCTAACAGCATGACCCTGCACAGTCATCCTCAGGACTTGTTAGACTTCATGACCGAGCTGGAAAACAAGGGTACAGCCATCATTAACTCGGCTGTATTTAATGCCGGCTTTTTAACCGGTGGCAATTTTTACAATTACCGCGAGGTACTACCTCAAACCCCTGAGGGCGATGCATTGATAAACTGGCGTAACCAGTTTTATGAGATATGCCGCGAACATGAGGTAGACCCAGCCACCGCCTGCGTAAAATTTGGCTTGAATGCCCCTGGCGTAACCAGCATTGCACTAAGCACCACCAACCCTAACAGGGTTGCCTCTAATATTGAAATGAAGGACAAGACCATCCCTGAAGCTTTCTGGCAGCACCTTAATGCAGCAGGTTTAATAAGTGAAAGCTATTTTCCAAATCTTATACAAAGGCTTTACCCGCAGTAATATCTTGCAGCAATCTTACACCGGGTGTAGCTGTTGGTTACACCCTTTTTTGTGGCTTGATTTTTATACTATTGTAAAGAGAGTCTGATACAAGCCTATGAAAATTGCTACTTATAATGTGAACGGCGTAAACGGTCGACTGCCGGTATTGCTGCGCTGGCTTAACGAAACAGCGCCCGATGTGGTTTGTCTGCAAGAGCTGAAAGCACCGCAAGAAAAATTTCCATTAACTGCCATTGAGGAGGCCGGCTATAATGCCATATGGCATGGTCAAAAAAGCTGGAACGGTGTGGCCATACTGGCCAAAAAGCAGTTTGAAATTAAAGAATTGCGCCGTGGCCTGCCCGATGACCCTGACGAAGCACAAAGCCGCTATATAGAAGCTTCTATAAACGGCATCGTAATAGGCTGCCTGTATTTACCTAACGGCAACCCTACGCCCGGCCCAAAATTTGAGTATAAGTTGCGCTGGTTTGAGCAGCTAACCCTGCATGCTCAAAAATTACTGACTTATAAAATACCCGTTATTTTAACAGGCGATTTTAATGTAATGCCTACCGAAATTGACGTTTACAAGCCCGAGCGCTGGGTAGACGATGCACTTTTTAGGCCGGAAGTGCGTGCCGCGTTTAAAAACCTGGTTGACCAAGGGTGGACCGATGCCATACGTAAGCTCTACCCTACAGAAACCATTTACACCTTTTGGGATTATTTTCGTAATGCCTATGGCCGCAATGCCGGTTTACGGATAGACCACTTTTTGCTGAGCCCTGAGGTGGAGGGCCGCCTGCTTGAGGCCGGTGTTGATAAGCAGGTGCGCGGCTGGGAAAAAACCAGCGATCACGGTCCTGTATGGATCACGCTGGCTGATGAATAATTAAATATGCTCTTTAACAAACAAAGCCTCCATTTAACTGCGGAGGCTTTGGTGCTTAATTCACATGCTGCTTATTGCGCATCGTAAATAACAACTTTATCAAAATACTGGCGGAAACCGTCTAAGAAAGCCAGGTGCAACTCATGGCCCTGGTAAACATCGTGGCCGGCCATATCATCAAAAAATACCAGGAGGCTATAGGTGTAAGTGGTATCAACCACTGCACGCTCAATAGGTGCCGGGGTGCCAATATGCAGGTTTTTAACCGTTTCTACGCCCTCTAAAGTTTGCAGGCTATCGTGAAATGCTTGTTTCTGTTCGGGAGTGGCATCGGCCTTAAGCCAGAATAATACGTGGTGTGCTATCATGATCTTTTTTTTGTTGCAAATATATAAATGCCTGCTGATGAATTTCTGTTAAGCGACTTTTGTAAAAAATCCTTCGAGCGCCAGCATAATCATTTCCTTTTGCGTGTTATGTGCATCGTTACCTGCAAAGGGCACGTTTAAAAATGCGGCAGTGGGCAGCAGCGTGCAAAGCTCTGCAACAGCCGTAAGGCTTAACAAATGGTCATTATCACCCCTGATTACCAGCAATGGCGAAGTATAACGTTGCAGGTTAAAACTTGGATAGCCGGATGATCCGGGGTCGAGCCACATTTTGACCAGGGCTTGCGTGAGCATATCAAAATCGGGCGTCGGATTGAATTTGTAATAACTATTGTAAACAGCCGGAAACTTTTCTTTCCAACTATGGTCAAATGTGCCTTTCAGCATAACACGCAAATAATCGGCATTTTTATAATGCCAGCGTGCACCTATGGTTACTACTTTTTCAACCTTCAATTTACTGTATGCGGCCAGCCGGTAAGCTACAGTACCACCATCGTTAAAACCTAAAATGCTTAATTTATCTATATGAAGATGATGCAAAATAAGTTCGGCATCCTGCTGCAGGCGCTCATAGGTTAACCTCGATGAACCCATCGAAGATTTTCCGTGTCCCCGGCTGTCAATACCCACCAGCCTATACCGTTCGGCCAGCTTTGTTAATACCGGGTTTAAATCTTCCAGACTACCTAAGCTGCCATGCAAAATAAGCAGTACCGGTTTACCGGGTGTACCCGCCACTTCATAATATATGCTGGCGGTATCTATGCTAATGTATTTCCCTGATTGATGGTTAAATAAGTTCATAAAAAGGCTGCTGGTTATTGGCATAACAAATACATCCTAAGATAGTTATTTATCTACCAGTTGCAACCAGGCCGTAATGGCACTTTGCAGCAACTCCGTTTTATGATTAAGCTCCTCTACAGACTTAATGGTTACCATACGCCTTCCATCCCCATAATTCCTTCTAAAAAACTCGAGGTGTCATTAATGGTTGACCCGGTTGGAAAAACCAGTAAGAAATAGGCTTTTCTATGCAGGTGCATAACCACCATATCGCGCTTGTATTCTTTAGGATCGAAAGGCTGCATAGTGCCCTGGTAAAAAAGCTGGGCGAGTTCCACTTGATCCGCTCACCAGTAATGGGGTCTGTATTCAGGATCACTTGTCTTGTTGCTTCAACTAGTCGGGCTAGGGGTGCTCCCAATTTATTAATGTAGGCGTTGATGCCGGCAGGGTCGTTTAAATCTCTGACTTTTGCCATAAGTTTAAATTTATGCTTAAAGATAAATATAGCAGCTTATCTTTAGCCTTTTGTAACTATTTCATAAACATGTTAGATATTTGCTGCGTAGGGCACATTACTTTAGACAAGATCATCACTCCGAAGGCCACCAAATACATGGCAGGCGGAACATCATTTTATTTTTCGAAAGCGCTACGCCAAATGGAAGTAAACTTCGGTTTGGTTACCGCAGTAGGACAAAGCGAAATGCCGGTAGTTGATGCCCTCCGTACCGAAGGTATTAAAATACAAGCCTCTGTAAGTGCGCATTCTGTTTATTTTGAAAATAGCTACGGCCTTAACTCCGACCATCGCACACAGCGCGTATTGCAACAAGCAGATCCGTTTACCGTAGAGCAGCTGCAGCCTGTTGAAGCCAAAATATTTCACTTAGGCCCACTACTGGCCAATGATATGGAGCTGGAGGTAATCAAATATCTGGCTGATAAAAGCACGTTGTCTTTAGATGTGCAGGGCTATCTGCGCACGGTTCAAAATCTCAAAGTGCTGCCTGTAGACTGGCATGATAAAATTGAAGCATTGCCTTACATTCACTACCTTAAAGCAAACGAGTATGAGCTTGAGGTTTTAACAGGATGCACAGATATAAACCAAGGCGCACAAATACTTGCAGACCAAGGTGTAAAAGAAGTAATTATTACCCTGGGCGGCCAGGGATCAATTATACTGTCAAACGGCCAGTTTTACCAGATACCAGCCTACAAACCGCCAACCATAACCGATGCCACAGGCTGTGGTGATACCTACATGGCCGGGTATTTATACCAGCGCGTAAAAGGTGCCAGTATTGAACAAGCAGGTAATTTTGCTGCGGCTATGGCCGGTTTAAAAATTGGAGCCTCGGGCCCGTTCACCGGTACCGAGGGTGATGTGATGGCTTTTATGAATCAGCCGAGGTAAGCTACTTGTGGTCTTTATTCCAGCCTATTTTAACTTTTCCCGTGCCATCATCTTTGGCAGCCAAGTGTAGCACTATACCACGCATCCTGCGTTTTTGCAGTTCCTGCTTATCAGTAATATCCTCATCCTTTTTTGGGTTGCGCAGCGGAACATCAAAACTAATATTGGTTCCGCGGGTAAAGGCGTAAGTACCCGCTACATCAACATTAAGCACGCTTGAGTTAATTTGCATGGGGTTGATTAAGATCTTATCGCCCTCCAGGTTAAAGCTGGCGTCAAGTTTTGGGATCTCAATATTTTTAAGATCGCGGAAAGGGAAAGCAAACTTACCCACCTTAATCAGCGGATCGTAATTGATTAGCGCACCATTTTTTAAATTGATTGCTGCCGTACCATGAACAGAACGTGGTACTAAACTACCCTGATCGGTTATACCACCGGTAATTTGCGTTTTGGCAGAAAGGAAGCCTTTCAGGTTTTCTGAGGTAATATCGTGTAAGCCAAAGTTATCGAACGCGTAAAAGAACTCCCTTATATTCACATTACTTACTGTAGTGTTTACTGCAAAAGTATTGAGAAACTTACCCTGCATTAACTTTCCGTTTAGTTGCAAACCACCACCTGCATGTTTTAGCCCTACATTTTTAATAATGATACCGTTAGAAGTGGTTAGCAAATCGGCTTTTACGTTGGTGGCTAAAAACTTTTTGTAGTAAACCTTAGCTACATCCATATGCATTTCGGCATTTCCTTTTTCAAGCACATTGCTTAACTGGTCTATCACGTTACCGCTATTGGCAGGCGTAGCCGCCGATGTTTTTACCTGCTGCCTGCTGTTCAAAAAGCCCAGAAACTCGCCCAACCGTAACTCGGGGCTCTTAATTTGCCAGGTAAGCAGTATTTTTTCAGGAGCACTGTAATAGAGGTTTAAAAAGTTGTTAACCCTCCCCTGCATAGTTATTACACTGCGCCCGCTTTGCAAACGCGTATCTTTCAATACCAGGTCGTTACCTACAAAGTTTAAACTTAACGATGTGTTGATTAAGGCCAGGTTGCGGGGCAGGTATTTAAAGTCGGCGTTCTTGAAGGATATGATACCCGCAATAACCGGCTTGTTTAATTTATAGTCTACAACATCCGCCCGGTAGTGGAGGTTCATATCGGCCTGTCCTTTAGTAAACTTAGCAATATCTGCCCCCAGGGTATAATTCAAATTAACCAGCGGAAAAGTAGATTTAAAGTTACCGGTAGCTATAGGCTTTTCGAGGTTAACAATGCTGCCGGTATCTATTACAAAAGGTAAATGGTTGTACCTGCCCGTAAATCTCGACAAGCGTATAGCCGAGTTAGCATCTACAAAGCCTTTACCCTTTACATTGTTATTGGTAAATACGGCATCAAAATTACAACTGTCAATTACGGCGCCTGGTATGGTAAGCTTATTATCGCGAATTTTTCCAGTAGCGTAAATTAGCGGATCGCCGCCACCCAGGTTGCCTTGTATAAGTGTGGTAATATCTATAGGCTTGCTGAGATTAAATTTATTAAGCGTTTTGCTGATGTTGGCTGCCACCAAACCGGCCGCGTTACGCCATAAAATTTGGTTAGCCGCTATATGAATATCGAAATCAGTTCCCTTTTTGGCGGTATTAAAGTTGGCACCAATAACAAACGGATTACCACCTATGCTAAAGTCTTTTGACAAGATATTGATCTTGCCATTATCCTCATTAAACCCGGCCAGCATTTGGCCTGTTAAATGCTTGTTCTTAATAAAGCTCCCCTTATTGGTATTAAAAGCCATGCTTTTGGCGGTCACATCCATTTGCAAATCGGCATGCCAGCCCGAATCAGGATAAGTCATTTTACCTGCCAGTTTGTTAATATCAAACTGAAAAAGCTTGCTGTTCTTTTGATTATTTACAGCAAAGGTTACTTTGTTTAAGGTAAATTTCCCGAATTCAGCCGAACTTCCGCTATCATCATCAGGTTTGGCAGGAGTCTTATCTTTTTTCTTGAAAATGGAGCTGTTACTGTAACCTGTGCTATCTTTATACAGGTCAATAGCGGCATTACTTATTTCAATATTACTGATGCGTATCGCACCCCGCAGCAGCGCAGCAGTGTTAATTGAGACATCAAAGTCTTTGGCGGTAAGTAAGGTATGATGATGCTCGGCCCAGCGGCTATCTTTCACCAACACATTTTTTAAAGAAACCGAAATACCCGGAAAGCCTTTAAAAAAGGTGGTTTCCATATCGCCAATGGTAAGCTTGCCCGTTAAATTTTTGTTTAGCGTTGATGTGATAAGGGTTAAAACCTTGGCTTTGTTAGAGTTAATATAAATAAACAAGCCCACCGATAACAGCAAAAACAGGAGCACTACGGCTCCAACAATTTTCAAAATAACTTTTAACCACTTAGGCATCTCTCTTATAATTTAACTTAAAAGCTTAAAACTCATTCATTTGTTTTACTTCTTCAAGTAGTTAAAATTACGACCACCATAATTTAACCTTCATGCAATTACTTTCCTTAAACAATAATGAGATGCTCCTTCACACATGACTGCCAAGGGCATCAGTAACCTGTACTATCCTGCAAGTTTTAGCAAACAGAGGCAGATCTTTTAGCTTAGAGTAACCAATTATTCTTTAAATCGGTACAGCATATATTCTCTGAAAGTTTATGTGCTGTAACAAGTATCCTGCTTTTATGACTATTAAACCATATTTGTTTATTACCGCTTTGGCTTGCACGGTTATTATTTCATCGGCGCAGGCACAAATAGGCAAACGCTTTCCATCCGAACGCAAGGTGGTAAAAGACCCGGTGACCGGCACTATGCTTACCTTTTTAACCAGCACTCCAGCCGGCGACAGCAAAATTTATCAAACCCACCCGCAATGGACATCTGATGAGCAATGGCTGGTATTCCGCTCTAACCGGGCAAAGAACGAAGCCCTCGCGGTTAACGAAAAAAGCGGCGACATTGTACAAATAACCGAGGGGGGCTATACCGGTATGCTTAACCTGGCTCGTAAAAGCATGAAGCTTTACCATATGCGCAGCACAGCACCTGCTACCGATGGCCTGCGCCGCGGCGGCCCGTTACAAGTAATTGAAGTTGACCTGGCCAAAGTATTAGCCGACAGCAAGGCCGGCAAGATGCAACCTGCAAATGCCTATCAGCGGGTATGCGGCACCATACCCGCCGAAATGGGTGCTGGTGGCGATATGGCTTTAGATGCCAACGAAGACCAGGTTTATTTCCACGTAGGTAAGGATGAAGCTTACAAACATTTAACGCCGGGCACTAAAATAGACAGCGCTTTTGGTCCGCGTAAAATGGGCGCGGGGCCTAACGGTTTAGCATCTATGAACGTAAAGACCGGCCAAATACGCTACATTGTTTCGGTGCCGTTTCAAATAGGCCACATCCAGGTGAACCCCTGGATACCGGGCGAAATTATTTTTTGCTGGGAAACAGGCGGTAAATCGCCGCAACGTACCTGGACGGTTAAGGCCGATGGTAGCGGCTTGCGTCCGCTTTACCCGGAAGCTGCTACCGAATGGGTAACGCACGAAGCTGTAATTACGCCCGACGAGGTAGCCATTGCCATTATGGGCCACCGCAAAGTACCCGGAACCAAAGGTGCAGCCGCTCCCGGCACGGCAGTAGGCGGTGCAAACCCCGGACAGGAAGCTGCTTGGGGACCATCGGGCACACGCGAGAAGCCGACTGGTTTGGGCATAGTAAACCTCCGCACCCGCGAAATGGTTATAGCCGGGCAAACGCCAAGCGGCAGCGGCTTATGGCATGTAGGGGGCTCTAAAGATGGCCGTTGGGCAGTAGGCGATGATTTTTCGCGCAGTGTATACCTCATAGACAGGCATACACATGAAATGACGATGCTGTCTACCGGGCACAAGCAAACCGCGGCAGATCATCCGCATCCAACCTTTAGCCCCGATGGTACACGGATAGAGATCCAGTCGGCCATGCTGTCGGAAGATGGAAAATCAATGAATATTTGTATCATCCCCGTACCGGAGGCCTGGTTGAAACGTACTTACCCTAAGCCATAAATTAAATCAAAATTTGTAAACACAAAGGCCAGCCTGCAATGCAGATTGGACTTTGACGCAAGGCAATCAGCTGCTATTTTGATTTAAACAGGTAGCTTATCCCTACTTGCAACCTGTTAGCCGGTTGGTTGTAGTTACCCCAACTGTTACTTACTTTGTATTGCGGCAGCCACAGGTACCTGGCTTCTATATTAAAATGCTTGAGGTTAACGCCTATGCCAGTGCTTAAACCTACGTTTACTTTGTTAGTAAGCACAGTAGTGTTACGCACAGAATCAATGGTACCAGTGCGCCTGAGCGTATCCCTGAAACCACCGACAGCGCCCAGCCGGGTACTCACGTTTAATTGTTTACCTGCAAAGCTCAGCACCGGGCCGGCCTTCAAGCTAATGAGGCTGTTTACCCTGTATTGAATATTCAGTGAAACATCAATTGGCTGTACTTTCCTCGAATCGGCGAGCGATAGAGCGGCCGATGAATCGGGGCGATAATAGCTGGGATGAGAAAAATTACCGGTTATAGTTCTGGAACTGTTGTATAACAAAGAACCCTCTGCAAGCCACCGTTTGGTTAATGCGTAGTTTGCTGTTAAGCCCAGGTAAAAGCCAGTGCTCCCGCTGCCTGTAGTGAGGCCGGCTTGCAAACCGTAATTGTAGGCAGGAGTAGTAAGTTCAATAATTGTACGGCTACCCGCTGCCTTATTAGGCTTACTCCTAATTCCTTTTGGCTTAATGGCTATTGTACGATCAAGAAATTGCTCTTCAGGAAAAATCACTTGGTTACTGATATACTTATTCTTAGGAAAATCATACTTACCTGCATCATTTTGATTTGAGAATTGATTTGCAACGAATGGCGAGGTATGAGCTCCGTAAACTACCAATGGCTTGCCTCTTTGCCGTACGCCAAACAGAGCCACCTCATCAGGATTTCGCATTGCGGACATCCGGCGGTTATAATCTACCTTTCCATTAGCAACATCAATGCTCCGCTGGCCATTGGTAATTTTTCCATAATTAGTTCCGCTAAGCTTTGCTACGCCGACAAAGTTCTTTTTTAATACTTGATTGTTACTGCCAAACTTTGCAGTATTAATGTTTAGCTTGTTTGAAGAGGTGCTGCCGTTAATAAATTTATTGTTAAGCCGTGCGGCGGCATCTTTCGTGTTGTTGTCGCTACTGATATCCTTTGGTTGATATTTTAAGCTATTAATGCTTTTACTGTCCATTGAATTGTATACAGCAATCTGACCTACGGTATCGCCTTCTTTAGCATCTTCCGCTGTCACCGTATCTTGAGCAATAATATCAAATTGCACTTTCCTGCTGCTATCTGATGCTTTATGTACGTGATACTCGTTTTTTTTGATTTTCTTATTTACATGTTTATGCTTTATACCGGTGCTTACCGCAACATAAGTTCCTACACCTACCATTGCTGCGGCGGGCAATACATAACCGACCAGGGCTATTAACTTGCTCACTAAAGGTTTAACCATACCTCCGCCTGTAACGGCATTACTCACCGGCAAATGTGCATTCAACTGTTGCTCCATTAATTTCCAGCCGACATTCGCATTGCCTTTTACCGGCAATTCATCCAGCTTTTTACGCCAAAGTTTATGATACCATGCTGAACTTTTCATGTCGACTTCTTTTGATTTTCAGTTGGTTCGTTAACTTCATTAACTGCTGGTTCCAGTATGGCTTTTAACTGCTTTTTGGCTTCAGATAAATGCCATCTTGATGTGCTTTCTTTAATATGGAGCTGCTCCCCAATTTCCTGGTGCGAAAAGCCTTCCACTACTGAAAGATTAAAAACCAGCTGGGTTGCGGCTGGCAGTGTTTGTATGTGTTTTAACAGATCTTCGGCATACAGTTTTTCGAGCACGGTGGGGTTAACAAAAATGGCATCATCAACTTCATCGGTGCTTATGCTTTCATTAAATCTGGCTTCTTTACGGCTTAAGTCAATACAGGTACGCACCATAATGGTACGTATCCAGGCTCCGGGTTCTCCCTTTTGCTCATCAAAGCTGTCTATATTTTGAAAAACCTTTAAAAATCCGCTGTTTAACGCTTCCTGCGCCAGTTCGTCATATTTAAGGTAGCGATAACATAGCTTAAGCATATCTGCATAGTAGCGCTTATACAAAGCTTCTTGTGCCGCGCGGTTGTTGGCTTTGCAGCCCTCCAACAGCTTAGTGGTCTGCTTAGTAAAAATGCTCATTCAAATAAATCAGGTACAATATATATAGCCGTGCTAATTACAATACGTTACGAAAAAGCTAAACGCTGGGTAACAGTGTAAATAAATATTTATTTGAAAAATAGTGGAGGGGCGGCAGGTTGCTTGCTAACTATGGACAAGAATTGTTCGCAAGCATGAAAGCTGGTAAAAAACAAAAAGTCCTGACAACTTTAAAAAGTTATCAGGACTTTAATGTATTACTTATGTAAAGTACGTATCAGTAAAAATGCTTAAACGCGTTTTGCCTTGATACGTGCAGCTTTACCGGTAAGTTCGCGCAGGTAATATAACTTAGCACGACGCACTTTACCGCGGCTGTTTACTTCAATTTTTTCGATGTTTGGAGAGTTAACAGGGAAAATACGTTCTACGCCAATACCGTTAGACACTTTACGTACAGTAAAGGTTTCGGTATTCCCGGTGCTGTTACGTTGTATACAAACACCTTGGTATAACTGTATACGTTCTTTTACACCTTCTCTAATTTTATAGTGTACAGTTACAGTATCACCTGATTTAAACGAAGGAAGCTGCTTTTTTTCTGCTGACTGCTCTTCAACAAATTTTACTAAATCCATGATTTTAAGCTATTAAAGCGATTTTTAGCCCGTAAAAATCGGATTGCAATAATAGGGATAATTTTGATTAATTAAAAGTGGTTTGTGAAAAAAGTTTTAAATATACGGAAGCGGGGTTGCGAGGTTTAGGGAGCGAGGTAAGATAAGTTCTTGTTAAGGCTAACCAAAGCACTTTTACTACCTGCTAACCCAAAAGGCTTCTTCGAATTTTATTCTAAATGCCTGACTTTCAAAACCCCGCTCTTCGCACCTAAATCTCCGCATCTATTCTTCATCCAATAAATCGGGGCGGCGCTGGCGGGTGCGTTCTATGGCTTGTTCAAAGCGCCACTTTTCTATTTCGGGGGTGTTACCGCTCAACAGGATGTCGGGCACTTTATGCCCCTTCCAATCGGCCGGGCGGGTATATACCGGGGCATCCAGCAAACCATCCTGAAAGGAATCGGACAGGGCCGAGGTTTCGTCAGACAGTACACCGGGGATCAGCCTAACCAGGGCATCTACAAGAATGGCTGCGGGCAGTTCACCACCCGAGAGTACATAATCTCCCACAGAGATCTCGCGGGTTACAAACAAGTCGCGTATGCGCTGATCAATACCTTTGTAATGCCCACACAAGATCATCATGTTCTTCAGGCCCGACATTTGGTTGGCTATGCCCTGGTTCAGTGTTTCGCCATCCGGGCTCATAAATATAATCTCGTCATACTCACGCTCGGCTTTCAGCTTTTCAATACATGCAGCAAAGGGCTCAATGGTCATGACCATACCGCTGCCACCGCCATACTGATAGTCGTCTACACTTTTTTGTTTTTGTGTAGAATAATCGCGCAGGTTATGTACATGAATTTCGGTCAGCCCTTTTTTTTGTGCACGCTGCAAAATAGAGTGTGCAAACGGACTTTCAAGCAAACCAGGAAGTACAGTGATGATATCGAAACGCATAATATTTAAAGTAAGAGTACAGAATATGGAGTCAAGAGTACAGATTGTTTAACCGAAATATCAATACCCCAAATTATATCTGGATTCTTGATTCTGTACTCTGTAATCTCTTCTCAACTATCCTTCCAGGTATACATCCAGTAAACCTTCAGGTAAATCAATGTACACCTCGCCACCTTCTATGTCAATCCCTTTAATAAAATCGGCATTGAGCGGAAAAAGCACTTCACGGTTTTGATAATGCACCGAGGCAATTACCTGCTGCGGGTACTCCAGCACATCGGTAATCTCGCCCAATTCGCCGTGGGTTTCATCAATAGCAATATAGCCTTTCAAATCCATCAGCGTAAATGCATCCGGATCTTTGGCAGGCTTTAATTTGTTGGGCAGGTACAGGTCTTTCTTTACCAGTATAGCCGCTTTATCAATATGATCTACCTCTTCTAAAAACAAGTAAGCGGTATTGGCCATAGGATACTTAACAGTGCTTACAAAGTAAGGCACCAGCTTGCCTGCCACTTCAAAAAATATAGCGCTGAAGTCAATATCCTGCAATCCGTCAAAATCGGTATATACCTGTAACTCGCCTTTTAAGCCACGGGTTTTAGTTACGGTACCTATTCTGAAATAATCTTCTGTATTCATAAACTAATTATGCTGTAAACAACAATAGCGAAGCGCCGTTAATGGGCAGCTCCGCTATTGCGTATAGTACTTGAGTATTAAAATTACTCAGCTGTTTCGTTAGATTCAGTTGCTTCGGCACCTTCTTCGGTAGCTGGAGCTTCTTCTTCTGCAACAGGAGCATTTTTAGCAGCGATAGCTGCAGCTCTTTCTTCTTTCTTTTTAGCTTCGGCGGCTAAAGCAGCTTTGCGGGCTTCGCCTTTAGTGGTGGTTAAAGTTTCTTTTTTACCAGAAATCTTGTTTTCTTTTTGCTCAGTCCAGGCTGTAAATTTCTCGTCAGCTTGTTCTTGAGTTAAAGCACCTTTTTTAACACCACCTTGTAAGTGTTTTTTGTACATTACACCTTTGTATGACAGTATAGCACGGCAAGTGTCAGTAGGCTGAGCACCGTTATCTACCCATTCAAAAGTTTTGTCAAAATTAATGTCGATAGTAGCCGGGTTGGTGTTAGGGTTGTATGAACCTAAACGCTCAATAAAACGACCGTCACGTGGAGCACGTGCATCTGCCACTACGATGTAGTAAAAGGGTTTTCCTTTTTTACCGTGTCTTTGCAATCTGATTTTAGTTGCCATTTTTCTTTCTTTATGTATTCAACATGTCCCCGGAGTTATTTCTGCGGGGCTGCAAAGATAGAAAAAAATAATAAAACTAAAAACAATATAACCACAAGTTGCTGAGCTGATTAATGAGTTAACTTATGGAAAAGCAAGAAAATGCCTCCAACGGCTCCTACCGCCACAATGCCTGCAATCAGCGATGCCAGCATAGGTGGTATACCTCCCGTGTAACGGCTATAACTAACCGCTCGCATGTAAGCAGCTTCCCGGTATGCGGTTACATAGGCCGAATCGGTAAGGTAGGCAGCAGTTGAAGCATCAGCTTCATGTGGTTTAAAGAAGTCAGAACTTTTATTCATTCCTTTTTTAAGGATGGCTCTAAGCCCTTTCCTGTCCGGGTGAAATCTCGTTCCATCCTGCCTCCCAATTTTCGAAAGCGAATACTGACTTAATGATTGGGCGGATGCACCAAAAATACAGCTACAGGAAATCAGGATATAAACTATCAGCGCCTTGCACATGTGCTTAATGTTTATATAGATGATACTTTTAAAAATGCCGCCGATAGGTACTTATTCCTCCCCAACTTATTTTGTGGCTTTGGCTAAAAGTACAAATAATACAACAACGCTGGCTACTGCAACTACTGCCACATAAACCGCCCCGCCTACTAAAAAATAATGCCCGGTAGTTCGCCTTTTCAGCGTTTTATTGTACGCAGCATTCCTAAACGCATTTACATAGACCGAATCTGCTAAACTGGCGGTATCACTTACGGTTGCTTTTGTGGGCTTAAATAAGTCGGAATTGCTATTAGTCTTATTCTTTTTAAACTTTTTGAACTCCTCCTTATAGAGTTTAAATCTTTTTACGTCGTTATATGCAGTTTTAACCACCGAGTCTTTCCGTAAAGGCTGGGCATTGACCTCAAACACGCAAAGTCGACACAATATATAGCTGGAAATCAGTAATTTATCCATCCTGTAAAGTAAGCATTTATAAGTAATACTAATAACAACAAGTAAATATTTTCAAAAACCAAACTTATGTTTAGTAAATAATAAGTTTTTGCTTATTATTGCTACAGTTTATTCAACTTTAATCTTATAACATTTTATGAAAAAAATTTTCTACTCAGCGGCTGTTATAGCTGTAATGTCTTTATCATCTTGCTATGTAAACACTTTTAATGTAGGTAAAGGTGCACAATCAAACGTTTCGGTGTCAAAATGGAATCATTATTTAATTGACGGTTTAGCACCTTTAAGCGTGTCTAACCCAAATGAACTTGCAGCTGGCGCAAGTGATTACACCGTAACTATAAAACATAGCTTTGTAAACGGCTTATTAGCCGCCCTTACTTTTGGTATTTACACCCCTACTACAACCGTAGTAACCAAGTAATTATCCATTCATTATACAATAGCTACCGCTTTAGTGTAAAGACCATTACTTTATGAAGTATTTTATCTTTTTTATAAGTTGCTTGTTAATTTTTATTATAGTAGCTAACATTATAACCCTACATACCAACTATAGTGACCTCTCGCGGTTTGGCTATGGTTACTTTACAGGCATTGCTATCATGTTAATACTTCTATCAACAACAGCTTATTTTTCAGGTAAAAAAATTTATCGAAGATTGAGTACTATGGAGGAAATTTAAATTTCTTCTAAAAGTATAAAACGCAATGAGGCCGGTAACTTATATAGCTACCGGCCCCTTTCGTTAATTCTATTTTGTTATAAAGAAAGTATATCTACAATTCTTAATAAATTAGCATCTACCTCTACATTATGCTTGATAGCACTTTCGAAAGGCGTGTAAGAAATTTGTCCGTTAATAACGCCTATCATTTCATGGCTGTGGCCATGCATTAAGGCTTCCACAGCGGCTACACCTACACGACTGGCCAATACGCGATCCATACAGGTTGGATGACCGCCACGCTGCATGTGTCCCAATACCGATACGCGGGTATCGTAGTTAGGATATTTCTCTTTAACCAAACGGCCAATCTCAAACGCACCGCCGGCTTCATCACCTTCGGCCACGATCAATATCTTGGATGATTTATCTCTGCGGCCTTGCTCTAAACGATGGTATAAAGCTTCAATATTGGTTTTGGTTTCCGGTATCAGAATAGCTTCGGCACCCGAGGCAATACCAGTACGCAGGGCAATCAGTCCCGAATCACGCCCCATTACTTCTACAATAAACAAGCGGTCATGAGATTCTGCCGTATCACGAATTTTATCCACCGCTTCTACCACTGTGTTAATGGCGGTATCATAACCAATGGTAAAATCGGTACCCTGCAAATCATTATCAATAGTACCCGGCAAACCCACAATTGGAATACCAAATTCATTGCTGAACACTTTAGCACCGGTAAAAGTACCATCGCCGCCAATACCAACGAGAGCATCAACGCCATATCTTTTTAACTGCTTATATGCTTTTTGGCGGCCTTCAGGAGTTCTGAATTCTTCGCTGCGGGCGGTTTTTAAAATAGTACCGCCGCGTTGTACAATATTTGCTACCGATTTGCGATCCATCGGGAACAGATCGCCGGTAATCATCCCCTCATAGCCCCGGCGTATACCGGTAACTTCGAGGTTATAGTATAATGCCGTTCGTACCACGGCACGTATAGCAGAGTTCATACCCGGGGAGTCGCCTCCTGAGGTATAAACCCCTATATTTTTAATTTCTGCCATTGTTTTTCTCATAGGCGGCTTTGCCGCTGTCTAAAAATTCAATATAATTTTGTACGCTGTAATTTGCACCCTGAGGAGGTACCAATACCTCACCTTTAGCATTTACAATTACGTAATATGGCTGCGAATTTACATTAAATTTTGAAGCTTCGTAGTCGCTCCACTTATTCCCTATAGTTTTAATTTTTTTACCGCTGAATTTAGAAACTATCTGCTCATTAGCCGGGAGTTCCTGCTTTTCGTCAACATACAGCTCCAGCAATACAAAATCGTTTGACAGGCGTTTATGTACAGCTGCATCGCTCCAAACCTCGTTTTCCATTCGACGGCAATTGGCGCAAAACCAACCGGTAAAATCTATCAGGATGGGTTTATTCAATTCTTTTGAAACCTGCATGGCTTGATCCATATCATACCACTCGTTCAAGCCAGCATGTTTACCACGCTTAAACAGTTCTTCATATTTTTTCACTTTGATAGAAACTGTTTGAGAGGGTTCAACTTCGCCTCCCCCGCCATTGTTGCTTAACATAAAATCTTGCGTGGCAGGCGGCGGCAAAAACCCGCTAATTACCTTTAACGGTGCCCCCCACAAACCGGGGATCATGTAAATAGTAAAGGCAAATACCAAAATAGCAATAAAGGTGCGCGGTACCGAAAGATACTTGAGGTCGCTATCGTGCGAGAACTTGATCTTGCCGATGAGGTACAATCCGAGTAAAACGCCAAGCGCGATCCAGATAGACAGGAACACCTCGCGGTCGAACCAGTTCCAGTGGTAGGCCAAATCCACACCCGATAAAAATTTTAAAGCAAAAGCCAATTCCAGGAATCCCAAAACCACCTTCACACTATTTAACCAACCACCAGATTTAGGCAGCGATTTTAACAGCGACGGAAACAATGCAAATATGGTAAACGGTATAGCCAGCGCCGATGAAAAGCCAAGCATACCCATAATAGGTGCCAGGCGTTCTCCTTTGGAAGTAGCTTCTACCAGTAAGTATCCAATAATTGGTCCTGTACAGGAGAACGATACCACGGCCAGCGTAGCTGCCATGAAAAATATCCCTGCCAAACCGCCTTTATCCGAATTGGCATCCAGCTTATTGGCCAGCGAACTTGGCAGCTGAAGTTCAAACGCTCCAAGGAACGAAATACCAAATACTACCAATAGTACGAAGAAGAACAGGTTAAACACTCCACTGGTAGCCAGCGAGTTTAAAGCGTCGGAGCCAAAAACTAAAGTGATAATTAACCCCAGCGTTACATAAATAACGATGATAGAAATGCCGTAAATTAATGAATGCCAGATACCCTTACTTCGTGATCCCGCTTTTTTAGTGAAAAAGCTCACTGTAAGCGGCAATAGCGGGTATATACAAGGCATAATGAGTGCGGCAAAGCCACCTACTAACCCTGCAATAAATATTTGCCAAAGCGTTTTAGGCTTTTCGGTTTCTTTAACAGCAGTTGCACTAACAGCTTTAATAGCTGTAGGCTTGTTTTGATTAACAGCAACCGCAGTATCGGCCTTTGCCGGGGTCGACTCGGTAAACTCAATGCCGGCTGTAGATATGGTATCGGCTGTTTGCACTGCGGCCGCCTTAGCCACGCCGTTATTAAATATAAAGCCCAATACTACCAACAGTACGGTAAAGAACAAGAATGCCGGGCGGCTGCGTTGTATACTCATTATTATTATGGTGCTGCTTATTTTACCGAAACGCTAAATTCAACCTCATCGGGTGGCAAACATTTGCGGTCGTTGCAGGTCATGTATTCTACTTTACCTTTTACGGTAGTGGCTCCGGCACCTTTCAACTTCACTTTTTGTTGAAAAACTACCGAGTTTTCAAAATAGCTTACATTCATCTTGAAAGAATCTTCATACTTGGTTATAGCCTTTGGCTCGGCAGGTTTACCCATCGCCGTGTAGTTTTTGGCAGGTGTAAAGGTAAAACTGGTGGCAACCGGTCCGCCGTCTTTTAAGTTTTGTGAATAGATATGCCAGCCCGGTTCAATAGTGGCTTTTACCAGTACCACAGCCTCAGTAGCACTTATTTTTTTAGCCGCATAGCTCCATTTTACAGGTGCCTCAATTTGAGCAAATGCTGCGGCGGTAAACAGCATGGCCAACATCACTAAATATATTCTCTTCATCGTTTTCTAATTATGTATAAATTGTATCTCTTTTAAATTGTAAGCTTTTACGTGGCCATCTTGCATTACCTGTAGTAACCCTTCGGCACTAACACCGGTAACCATGCCTTCAAATATAGCATCTTGCACTTTAAACCGCCCTTTTTTGTTCAGCCAATAAAGCGAATGCAGGTAAGCCTCATTTAATTGACTACCGTTACCCTCTTTTAGTTTAAAATACCAACGTTCAATATGGCTGCAAATTTCAAACATTAAAGCTTTCAAATCATAATCTGTTTGTAAGATTTGCCTGAGCGATACCGCATTAGGTACCCAGGCAGGAAAATTCGTTTGATTTACGTTAAGGCCAATACCAATAATCGAATTTTTGATGGCGCTACCTTGCACCTGGTTCTCAATAAGGATGCCTCCAAGTTTACGCCCTCCAACGTAAATATCGTTAGGCCATTTTATTTTCAGCTTGTTGCCAACCAAGGGTAGCAAGGTTTCGTATACTCCAATGCTTACTATTTGTGTTAACTGAAACTGGCTTGCAAGCGCAAGAAAATGGGGTTTAAGCAAGATACTGAAGGCGAGGCTTTCACCAGTTGAGCTGTACCATTTGTTTTGCTGCTGACCACGACCGGCTATTTGGCTTTCTGCCATAATGACCGTTCCATCAGGTAATGGCTCATTATTTGCCAGTATATTTTTAAGGAATGTATTTGTTGAGTCAACTTCTTTTAGGGTAATGAGGTTTTGCCCAACAAATGCTCTTAAAAAATTGTTATTTTGCAAAGTAGTAATGTGTAAATAATAATTATTACATTCAAATCGTTCAAAATTAAAGGTTTTTAATGATAAAAAACAAAGCACTAAATGAATCCTCTTATCTTTCTGAGCTGGCCATTCACGGCATTCAGGAGAAAAAGGGAAATGATATCGTCAGATTAGATCTTCGTAATTTAAAAAGCTCTGTGTCTGATTATTTTGTGATCTGCCATGCCGATTCGGGTACGCAGGTTAAAGCCATTGCCAACAGTATAGAAGACGAAATTTTCAAAGCTACCGGCCAAGACCCATGGCGCAAAGAAGGTCTTGAACATGCCGAGTGGATTTTACTGGATTATGTTGACATTGTTGTTCATATCTTCAAAACAGAAAAACGAGAGTTTTACGGCGTTGAAGATCTGTGGGGCGATGCGGAAATAAAGTACTATAAAAGCGCCTGACCATCTGCTTTTTTAACCTGTACTAATTAATTTAAAGATGGTAATGTATGAGCTCGAAACAAAATGAAAGATAATAACAGTAAATCAGATAAACCCAAATTTCGCAGGGTTCCGAATAGAAAAATTACGCCTAAGCCCCCCCGGTTTAATTTTATGTGGCTTTACGCCGTTGTAATTTTAGCCCTGCTGGTAGTTCCTTACATATTAGGGGGCAGCAATGCCACCGAGGTAAGCTTTCAGCGATTTGAATCGCAGATGCTTAAAGCCGGTGATGTTGAGAAACTGGTAGCCTACAAAGATGGCGACCGTGTAATTGCCGAAGTTTACATTAAAAAAGATAGCTTAAAAGCCAAGCCGCAATACAAAGACATTAAAGATAAACGTGCAATAAGCATGAGCAATGCCGTGGCACCGCAATACATTTTTACAGATGCCTCTTACGAAAGCTTAAAGCAATCTATAGCTACAGCGCAAAAAGATGTGCCCGATGCTAACCGTGTGCCTATCCAGTACGCACAGCAACGCGAAAGCTTACTGTCAAACTGGCTGGTGCAAGGCATTATTATGCTGCTGTTATTTGCCGGTTTATGGTTATTTATTATGCGCCGCATGAGTGGTGGTGCAGGTGGCGGCCCTGGCGGTCAAATCTTTAATATTGGTAAATCAAAAGCTACGCTATTTGATAAAGAAGCGCAGGTTAACGTTACTTTTAACGATGTAGCCGGTTTACAGGAAGCTAAAGAAGAAGTAATGGAAATCGTAGATTTCCTTAAAAATCCTAAAAAATACACTAACCTGGGTGGTAAAATTCCTAAAGGCGCATTGCTGGTAGGTTCGCCGGGTACAGGTAAAACGCTAATGGCTAAAGCTGTTGCAGGTGAAGCGCAGGTTCCGTTCTTCTCGCTGTCAGGTTCTGACTTTGTGGAGATGTTTGTGGGCGTTGGTGCGTCACGTGTGCGCGATTTGTTTAAACAAGCCAAGGATAAAGCGCCTTGTATCATCTTTATTGATGAGATTGATGCTATTGGCCGTGCCCGTGGTAAGAACAATATTGTAGGCGGTAACGATGAGCGTGAAAATACGCTTAACCAATTACTGGTAGAAATGGATGGTTTCGGTACCGATTCGGGTATCATTATCCTGGCCGCTACTAACCGTCCTGATGTTTTGGATTCAGCCTTGCTGCGTCCCGGACGTTTTGACCGTCAGATCTCTATTGATAAGCCAGATTTAATTGGCCGTGAGCAAATCTTTAAAGTACACTTAGGTCCGTTAAAACTGGCTGAAGGCGTTGATGCCAAGAAACTATCGGCGCAAACCCCTGGTTTTGCAGGTGCAGAGATTGCCAACGTTTGTAACGAAGCTGCCCTGATTGCTGCCCGCCGCGATAAAGTTGCGGTAGATATGCAGGATTTTCAGGATGCTATTGACCGTGTAATTGGCGGTTTAGAGAAGAAGAACAAGATCATTTCACCCGAAGAAAAACGCATTGTGGCTTACCATGAGGCTGGTCATGCTATATCGGGCTGGTTTTTGGAACATGCTGATCCGTTGGTTAAGGTATCTATTGTTCCGCGTGGAGTTGCTGCGTTGGGTTATGCTCAATACTTGCCTAAAGAGCAGTTCTTACATACTACCGACCAATTAATGGACGAAATGGTAGTAAGTATGGGTGGCCGTGTGGCCGAGGACATTGTTTTCGGGCGTATATCTACCGGCGCTTTAAGCGATTTAGAACGCATTACCAAACTGGCTTACGCTATGGTTAAAATCTATGGTATGAACAGCAAAGTGGGTAACGTATCGTTTTACGATCCGCAGGGTGAGTACCAGTTTAACAAACCATACTCAGATACCACTGCCGAACTGATTGATGAGGAAGTACGTAAGCTGATTGACAGCGTTTACCAACGCACCAAAGACCTGCTTAACGAAAAACGTGCAGGCTTGGAATTGTTAGCTGCCAAATTACTCGAAAAAGAAGTATTGTTTCAGCAGGATTTGGTTGAACTTTTAGGTGAGCGTCCGTTTGAAAACCGTACCACTTATGATAAATTTGTGAACGGCGAAGCGGCTTTAAACCCGGATGTTGATAATAACGCGATCCCTGAGAGCGTTACTAACCCCGAAACTGCCCGTATAGACGGCACTGAAAACAATTAATTTAATATTCTGATTATACTTAAAGCCACTATGCAAATAGTGGCTTTATTTTTTTGCATGAAAGATAATACCACGTCCAAAGAAAAAATGCTGAAGAAGGTACGTAAGGCCTTGTTAGAGCGTCGTGACAACCCCTACCCTAACCAGGAAGACCTGCCTTTGTATGCCCAGCCCAAAGAGGATGAAATACTGGAGGTTATGTTTGCCGAGGAGTTTTTGGCGGTATCGGGTCAGTTTGTTTTTTGTGAAGATGAGATACAATTCCTCGAATCGCTGTTGAACCTGGCCGAGGAGCGCAAATGGCACAAGATCTATTGCTGGGAACCCGACCTGCAAAAAATATTGGAGCAATATGAGTACCCCTACTACGAAACCGACAAAGATTTTGACCAGGCCGAGGTTGGCTTTACTTTGTGCGAAGCCCTTGTAGCACGCAATGGCAGTATTATGCTGAGCAACGCCGGCATGGCCGGCCGCAGGTTAAGCATTTATCCACCGGTGCATATTGTGCTCGCCTATACCTCTCAGTTGGTGTTAGACCTTAAAGATGGCTTTAAGCTGCTGAACGACAAATACGGCAAACGCCTGCCCAGCATGATCACCACTGTAACCGGCCCCAGCCGCACAGCAGATATTGAAAAAACGCTGGTTTTGGGTGCACATGGACCTAAAGAGTTGTTTGTGTTTTTGTTAGATGGGTAATTAAGCGGAAAATTCATGTTGTCTCTCCCAAATAATCTTCACCTATTTTGCAAAATCAAAAATCAATCGTAATATTGCAATGTATTTATGGGCTTAACTAAAACTGAAATATTCACCAGTGAGCAAAACCGCATGGCTGTACTGTTTAAAGCAATGGCTCACCCGGCACGTATTGCCATTTTGCAACAAATTATACAGGCTAACGCCTGTATCTGCGGCGATCTGGTAAACGAGTTAGGTTTGGCACAAGCCACTATTTCTCAACATTTAAAAGAGTTGAAAACAGCGGGTATTATACAAGGAACCATTGAAGGCGTTAGTGTTTGCTATTGCATTAACCCTGCGGTTTGGCAAGAATTAGGCTCACAGATAAATGCCTTGCTAAAAACATATAAACCGATTAACACCTGCTGTTAAAAAAATTTAATTAAAAACATCGCAATATTACGATATACTATGGAAACTAAACAGTTAATGAATTGGCAAAGCTTTAGAAGCGCTATTGCCATACACCCCGATAAGCACCTGCAATTCAGGTATGCCAATAACCAATTGGTAGATGCCTCTTACCATATCACCGAAATAAAGCAAGCCCCGATTACCTCTGTGGATTGTGGCGGCGTGATGAATGCCTGGACGGAAATTATTGTGCAGTTATGGGAACCTTCGGTTAAAGACAGCGAACGTGCCATGACCGTTAGCAAGGCTATGGCTATTATACAACTGGTTGAAAAAGCAATGCCCTTAAACCCTATAGCTACCATTAAAATTGAGTTCGGTAATTCGGTATATGATACACGGCAAATGTATCCAGGCGAAATCACAGTAGATGGAGATAACATGGTAGTTGACCTGCGCCCCGATTTTACGCAATGCAAGGCTATAGACCGCGGTCAAAGCTGCGGCACCACGGCTACCGGCGAAGAATGCTGTACACCCGCTACCGCTAAGCCGCTTATCCAATTAAAGAACTTAGCTACTACAAGTGCCGCAACTTGTGAACCAGGAAGCGGCTGCTGTTAATCCTCATATATTATGAAAAACATTTTAGTGTTATGTACAGGCAACAGTTGCCGCAGCCAGATAGCCGAGGGGTATTTGAGGCACTATGCGGGTAACCGCGCAACTGTTTACAGCGCCGGTGTTGAAACCCATGGCGTAAACCCGAAAGCTATTGCAATTATGGCCGAGGATGGTATTGACATCTCAATGCATACATCTAACAATGTAGATGAATATACAGACATACCATTTGATTATGTGATTACCGTGTGCGACAATGCCAAGGAACGCTGCCCATATATTCCTACAACCGCCGAGCGTTTTCATCAAAACTTCCCAGACCCGGCTAAGGCTACGGGTACCGAAGAAGAGGTAATGCAATCGTTCCGCAGCACACGGGATATGATCAAAGTTTACAGTGAACAATTCGTAAATGAGCACCTAAACATCAATGAGCGGCAATAATTGCAACCCTGTTATAAAACGAAAGCAGCTAAGCTTTTTAGACCGATACCTTACGCTATGGATTTTTTTGGCTATGGCTTTGGGTGTGGGTATAGGTTACTTTGTACCAACATCGGGCAGCTTTATTAATTCATTCTCGAACGGAACCACCAATATTCCGCTGGCCATTGGGCTCATTTTAATGATGTATCCGCCCTTAGCCAAAGTAAAATATGAAAGTTTAGGTGAAGTTTTCCGCAACACCAAAGTACTGGGCGTATCACTTTTGTTGAATTGGATCATTGGTCCTATACTCATGTTTACGCTGGCTCTTCTATTTTTGCACGATAAGCCTGAATACATGACCGGCTTAATACTTATTGGCATTGCCCGCTGCATAGCCATGGTTATTGTATGGAATGAGCTGGCGCAAGGCAACCGCGAGTATGCTGCCGGGTTAGTGGCACTCAACAGTGTTTTCCAGGTATTGCTTTACAGTGTGTATGCCTACTTTTTTATAACGGTGCTACCCACGCTTTTAGGCTTCAGGGGATTAGAAATTCATATAACCATTGGTGAGATAGCCAAAAGTGTAGGTGTTTACCTGGGTATTCCGTTTGCGGCTGGTATAATTAGTAGGCTGTTATTAATTAAGATCAAAAGTAAAAATTGGTACCAGCAGAAGTTTATTCCCTTTATATCACCCATTACGCTCGTTGCCCTGCTATTCACTATCGTAATCATGTTTAGTCTTAAAGGACAGCTTATTGTTCAAATTCCTTTCGATGTGGTGCGTATCGCTATTCCTTTGATGATCTACTTTACGGTGATGTTCATCGTGAGCTTTTGGGCAGGTAAATACCTTGGGGCCGACTATGCCAAGAGCGCCTCGATAGCGTTCACGGCAGCCGGTAATAACTTTGAATTGGCAATAGCTGTAGCCATTGGCATATTTGGCATTAACTCGGGCCAGGCCTTTGCAGGGGTAATTGGTCCGCTGGTAGAAGTACCGGCACTCATTGCGTTGGTTAACCTGGCTTTTTGGATCCGCAATAAGTATTACGCTGTTAGCGAAGATACCCTAAGCCTTTAAACTTCTTTTTACTTCTCCGTTGCCACCAAATAGGCAGGATCATCAACAACATTTACGTCAATTACCTCATCGGCATTTTTAAGCAGCGTACGGCAATCGCTGCTTAGGTGGGTGAGGTATAACTTTTTACCCGCCTGGTGGTAACGCTCCGTTAATTTGTTCAATGCTTCAATGGCCGACATATCGGCAACGCGACTATCCATAAAATTAACCTCTACCTGTTGGGGATCGTTAGCTACATCAAACTTCTCATTAAATGCCGTTACCGAACCAAAAAACAGTGGACCATATATTTCATAATGCTTAACGCCCGCGGCATCTACATACTTTTTAGCACGAATGCGCTTGGCGCTTTCCCACGCAAATACCAGTGCTGAGATAATTACACCTATGAGTACTGCAAGCGCCAGGTTGTGCAGCCAAACAGTAATTATGGCCACCAATATGCCTACAAAAATATCCTGCTTTGGCATTTTATTAATAATGCGGAAACTGGCCCATTCAAAAGTACCAACAGCTACCATGATCATTACTCCGGTTAAGGCAGCCATAGGCACACGTTCAATAACTGGAGCACCAAATAGAATGATCACTAAGATGGTGAGCGCTGCTATAATACCCGATAGCCTTGCCCTCGCCCCTGCCGAAAGGTTGACCAGCGTTTGGGCAATCATGGGGCAGCCACCCATCCCAAAGAAAAAACCATTTAGAATGTTTGCAGTACCCTGTGCTACACATTCGCGGTTGCTGTTTCCGCGCGTAGCGGTCATTTCATCTACCAGGTTAAGGGTGAGCAATCCCTCGGTTAGCCCAACGCCTGCCATAATAAGCGAGTAAGGAAAAATGAGCTTCAAAGTATCAAAGTTGAACGGAATGGCCGGGATATGAAACGGTGGAAACCCTCCGCTTACGGCTGCAATATCTTTTACCGTTTTGGTGTGGATACCAAAGCCCAATACAATAGCGAAAACCACAATAATTGCTACTAAAGATGGCGGAACCGCTTTGGTAAAACGCGGCAGTAAAATTACAATGGCAATGGTTAAAGCCACCAGGCCTGCCATAATCAGCAACGGTTGTCCGGTTAGCCAGATTACCTGCCCGTTTACCACTGTTTTAAATTGCGTTAACTGCGCCATAAAAATGACGACGGCCAGTCCGTTTACAAAGCCATACATAACCGGTTGCGGCACCAGCCTGATGAATTTGCCTAATTTAAATACGCCAACCAAAATTTGTATTACACCTGCAAGAGCCACAGCGGCAAATACGTATTCAATACCGTTAGATTTCATGAGCGCTATAAGCACAATAACCGTAGCCCCTGCCCCACCAGAAATTAATCCGGGCCTCCCGCCAAATACTGCCGTAACCAAACCCATAATAAAGGCTGCATACAGCCCTACCAACGGCGGGAAGCCAGCCAGAATAGCGAACGATAATGACTCGGGCATCATGGTCATGGCTACGGTTAAACCGGACAGGATCTCATTTTTATAATTTATTTTTTGAGAGAAATCAAAAAGAGAGAGGGCTTTATTCATAGTATCGGCTGCAAATTTAGCAATAATGGCTGCTTAAACGTGGCTTATTGCGGTATTTCGGCCAGGCCGGCCATTACATCGGTTAAGCTGCTTTCTTCCAATACTACTCTTTCGCTTTGCCCGGCAGGGTTGTACTCCCATTTAATAAGTCGCATACAGCCATCGCTTATTTCGATGCCGGTTATGTCGCCATCATCAAAACAACAGCAGCCACTGTTAAAGTATGATGGACGGTAGCCGGGAAAAGTAAACTTATCTTCGCCTTTTTGCACATGCATGCTAATTTGCTGTTGCAGGCTCTTAACCTTGTCCTTATCGCCGGCTTTTTCGGCTTCTTCCAAATTAATATACAAACGCTCCAGGTGTGTTAACGAACGGAACACCGGCTGATGGGTATGCCCGGTAATGAGCAGCAGGTTGTTTTGCCGACTGCTCCAATCGTACATAATTTGGTTATGCTGCGTTTTTACATGGTCGTTAGTGGCGGGGGTGTTGGGGTTAATTTCGAGGTAAGCCTGAAACGGACCCCATACATTCGACACGAACCATTTGCTAAACCAATTACCATCGCTCTGCATATCGCCCTGGTGACCGTGGGTTAGATAGATACTGAGCGGTTTACCTTCAATTTTGGTTTGTAACACCAGGCCCTCATAAACCTTGAGCCGCTCTCCATATATTTGCAGCAGCATAATGCTGGCCAACGGATCGTTATCCCAATACAGATCGTGGTTGCCAAAAATTTTAAAGAAAGCCTTGTTCTGCAAAAAGAGCTTTTCGTGGTTAAAGGTGGCTTTGTTGAACTTTCGTACCGTAAATATTCCGTTTTTCCAGAGTTCTTCGCTATCGCCCAGGTTTACGTAATTGTAGTGTTCGCCCAGGTAATAATCCAATGCCGACAAATAATTTTTTTCGGCCAGGGCAAAATCATCAGCATGATTGCGGGCACCTTTATGCTGATCTGAAAGGATCACAAATTTATCTTTCCCGGCATCGAACGGAATAACCACACCCCGCTTACCCGGCTTGCCAATGATGGAGTTGTATAAATCGGTAAGGGCAGCATGCACCCGCTTGGCATCGGGCCGTGAAGAGTACTTATCTGATAAACGTATAATAGGTTGCTTTAACCATTTTTGCAGCAAGCGGCGCATAGGTGGTTAAACACGCACTTCTGGGTTTTGTGTTATCCGCTATACCAATCCCGGCGTGTTAAAACACTTTAAGTTCAGCATCAACAGGTTAAGCTACAATTGGCACTAAACTTGCATTGTTTAGTTTTTATTGACACAACATTAAATTATTATACAACATGGGCTTATTAAAATGGGCAATTGTAGGCGCAGCAGCAGCCTACGGCATTAAACACATCACTAAAAAACGCGTGGAAGATGGTAAATCAATTATTGATGACTGGAACGAAAGAGCGCCGGAATGGATTGAGAAGGCTAAACAGTACACTGACGAGGCTGTGAATAAAGTAAATAGCCGCGTAAGCGAAAATTACCAGTAAAAGCTACCCCAAATTACAACAAAAGCCGCAGGTTATTTAAATCTGCGGCTTTGTTGTTTTATAAGCTTCAGCAAAACCATTTTACGCTGCCCTTTTAGGTATCTTGATAATAAATTTGGCACCTTTACCTTCGCCTTCACTTTCGGCAGTGATGGTGCCGCCATGGTAAGTGATGATCTTTTTGGTAAAGTATAAGCCCAACCCGTTAGACGATTCTCCGTCGGCAGCCGGACGGCTACCTTTAAAAAATGGTTCGAAACTTGGCGCCTTGCCAGCCTTAAAGCCAATACCGTAATCAACTACCCTTATCATAATATGCTCTTTCATATCAACGGCACGCACCATAATATCGGTGTTACGTGGGCTAAATTTAATAGCATTAACCAGTAAATTGCTTAACGCCATGGCAAACAAATCTTCATTCACTATAAGTTGCATGTTAAGCGGCACATCTATAAGTACTTGCAGCTCCTTGTTTTTTAAACTGATGTAAAGGTCTTTTACAATGCGGTGCATTACCTGTTCTAAATGGATATTGACGGGGTTGGCCAGGCTGGCAAAATCGCTGGTGGCCAAATCCAGCACGTTACCAATCATTTGTATCTGATGGCGGGTAGATTGCTTGATGAGGTGCAAATACTCGTCTTTAGATTGGTTATTATAATCTTCCTGCATCAATTGAACCAGGGTGATCACATTATGCAGCGGCGTTTTCAGATCATGCGACAGCAAGTAAATAAAGTCGCGTTTTTCTTTAATCAAATTATCCAGCTCATGCAGGGCCGTGTTGGTATTGCTCATGAGCAGCCCCGCCTCATCTTTAAAATTTAACGGCAGCGCAGGCAGCGTTTTATTACCCAGATAATCGACCAGGGCATTTTTAGTAATAATGATGGGTTTTGCCAGTGCATTTTGTACCAGCAGCGTAATGGCGCAGGCAATTAAGGTAAAAACCAATACACACTCTATAACCATTAGTGGCGACATTGATTTGATGCCAGATATCAGCACAAATACAATAATGCCTATTAACGGAATGTGTACTCCCAAAAATGAGATAAAAAGATACTTTAAGGAGTAACTCTTATCTAAGTATTTAATGTTGGATAAAGAGGTATATAAACGCATACGGCTTAAAGGAAGTATTTTCGATTAGACCGCTTTGTACGGGCACACCAAAAAAAAGTTCTTGCCGACTTTAACTTAAGTTATTACCTGCAAGAACTTTTTTACAAAAACCGCCTTTTGAGGCAAGTATACTGACTATCTATACTTTAGCCGTGGGGAATTATTTTAACTGCAGCCTTACAATATTAAATGAATATGGTTTTAGCGTAAGCGCCAGGTTTTTACCCTTAACGGCAATACGTTCGTCCTGAGGACTAACGTTGGTTGATTTTTCAAAAGAGTTAACCGCCTTTAGATCATTAGTAATATAGGTATTAATAGCGCTTACCGGTAATTTCTTCGCACTCTTAATTTGTATAGAACGCGTTTGTGCATTAGCAGATGCGTTTACCACCTTCACAATAAGCTCATTGGTTTTGGCATCCACTACGGCCGATGCATACAAGCTATCCTGACCGGCAACCACCTTGTTATTTAAGCTGATGCCTACTACGCTGGTACCCTTATACAGAGAGTACATTTTTTGTACGTAATAGTTAGGCGTACCGTACACATGCAGATCATCTACCCAAATCATATCCGGAGTCCATTGCCAGCCGTCTACGTGGGCAAAAAGGGGTGCGTAAGAGGCCATGTTCACTACGTCGGCATTACGTTCGAGGCCGGTCATGAAAGCGGCTTCGGCAATGGCGGTACGCCAGTTGTTTTGGTTGGTGGGTTTGGCTATACCATCGCTTTGGGCGGCATACTCGCCGGCAAAAACCTTAGAGCCTTTTTTATCATAACTGTCGTAACGGGTGGCATTGCTTAAAAACCACTCGGGCGCTCGGTAGTAGTGCTCATCAATCAAATCGGCCTTGTTTTTACGCAGCGATGCGTTCAGGTAATCAAAACGATCACCGTTAGGATCGGTGCCCGAGCTGTTCACTATTTTAATCTCAGGATATTTTTCTTTGAGTGCCTTGGTAAAAACAACCAGGCGCTCCAGGTATTGAGGGCCCCAGTTTTCGTTACCAATACCCATCATTTTTAAATTGAATGGTGCCGGATGTCCCATTTCGGCACGTTTTTTACCCCAGGTGGTGGTTACAGCGCCGTTGGCAAATTCAACCAAATCTAAGGCATCTTGCACGTAAGGGCCTAACTGTTCCATGGGCACTACCTCGGCAGTATTAAACTGGCAAGCCATACCACAATTGATAATAGGCAGTGGCTCGGCGCCTATATCTTCGGCCATCTGGAAGTATTCGAAAAAGCCCAGGCCGTAAGTTTGGTAATAATCGGTGGTGAGGCGGTGTTTAAACTCCGTGTTCCAACGGTTGATGTTGAGTTCGCGGTCTTCTACAGGGCCTAAAGTCTTCTTCCACATATAGCGGTTAGAAAGGTCTCTACCTTCCACAATACAGCCACCGGGGAAACGGATAAAGCCGGGTTTCATATCGGCCAGCATTTGTACCATATCGGCACGCAGGCCACCTTTACGGCTTTTCCAGGTATCGCCAGGGAAAAGAGAGATCATATCAAGGTCGATGGTACCATTGCCCTCAAACCATATTTGGAATTTGCCTTTTAACACCGTTGCCTTACAAGTTAAACTCACTCCCTGTTTGTGCCATTCGGCACCACTTTCGGCAGGTATTAATACACTTTCGCCAATGGCATTCCCTTTTTCGTCCTGCAATTCTACATGCAGTTTTACACCGGGCGATGCTTGGCGGTACATGATCGAGAAGTCGTAAGACAAGCCTTTCTTGGTACCTATACCCCTGAAACCTTCATTATTTAAAATAACATCGTTTTTAGAAGAGGCATTACGCACGTTTAAGCGCAAAAAGCGCGGATTGGCTTGCTGCTGTTGCTGACGGTTCAAAACTAAAGCGTCACCTTCTTTCAGGTTCTTGCCTTTAACCGTCCAACCCATGAGTGGCATACCAAACTCAAACGACCTGTTTTTGATTAACTCGGCATAGAGGCCCCCATCGGCTCCCATGTTAATATCTTCAAAAAAAACGCCCCACATGGTAGGCTTCACCTGTGCGGTCACCTTATCGGCATTAATTGTGATGGGCACGCTTTTTTGCGCCCTGCTGCTTAAGGTTAAGGCAGCCAGGCAAAGTGCGGCAAAATATTTTCTTCTCATAAATATCAAATCTACACTTATAAATGATATATGCCAAACAACAAAGCCCCTCCTAAATCCTCCCCGGGAGGGAGGACTTTTAAAATACAACTTTTATTAGACTCCCTCCCTCCCTCCCGGGGAGGGCCGGGGTGGGGCTTTACTTATACTGTACCAGCTTAACCGGCCCTAACAAGCCGGAAGGCATAGGTTTCCAGTTACTGGCATCGAACGGTTTATAGTCAATATTCACAAAGTTAATTTCGTGATACTTGCGCCATTCTATTTTATGCTGATCCATGTAGCGAATGCGGTTAGCCATCAAATTATCCACTTCTATTTTGATAGTATTGGTACCGGCTTTCAGCATCGATCCAACACGGGTTTTGAACGGAATGCTCCACAAAATACCGGCATCTTTACCGTTGATCCAAACACGGGCACTTTCGTCAACCTGGCCTAAGTCCAGCACCCACTCGCCCGGGGGGTTAGTAGGTAAAATAAATGTACTGGTGTAAACGCCCGTTCCCGAAAAGCTAACGGCCGTAGTATCGCCCAAGTCGGTCCATGAAATTAATTTATCCAGCTTTTTTGGTGATGGCAGTTTAGGGCCGCCCTGGGTAAACGTGAGGTTCCATGGGTTAGCCAGCGCAATTTCACCGGTTTGCTTATCCAGATATTTCCATTTTGGCAATCCGGTTTGCGGTTTAGCACCTGCAAATACAATTAGCGCTTCGCCGGGTTGAAGTTGTACTCTAACATGAGTTGTATACACAACAGTTGATTCACCATCCGCAATAACGCTTACAGACTTAGCAGCGCCATATCGGCCACTTTGAGGATCCATCAATATGACATTGCCAGCTCTCCTGCAATTAAGTCCAATTGTTTTATCAACAGGCTTAGAGGTATGGTTAACCAAATAATAGTATTTAGCCCCATTCACATCGCGGCGAATAAATTTAAGCCCTGTTTTAACCAATTCCTCACCTTGTATGTTAACAGCCGTTAAAGCATCATCCAGATCGCCCGACAGCATAACGCGCCCCGCGCCAACTACCGCTTGTTTTACACCACCAGCATTAGCAAACTTTAAAGTAGCCAGTGCTTGTTTCAATGCTGCACGGCGGGTTTCTAAATTAGCCAAGCCTGGTACATCTTCGGGCAGTTTTTGAAATATTACGGTAGCGCCTCCTGCGGCCAGTTTCAATATCTGCTGTAAGGTTTCTACCGGCATTAATTTACACTCAGGTATTACCAGCACTTTATAATTGGCATTGGCACTTGTTTTTACACCAGCTTTGCTGCCTGAACTTTTAGAAAGGGCTAAGTCTGACACAAAATCAAGGCTATAGCCTTTGGCCTGTAATTCGTTGGCGTTTTTATAAAAAGCCGTAGGCGTTAACCACTCCTTAATATCATGAATGGCCAGCGGCATATCCATCCCTTTAGGATGTGCCCAGGCATCATAAATGGGCCAGTACATCAGCACCTCGTTATCGGCCTTACCTGCTTGCAATACCGATTGTACACGGGTAATGTAACCGTTCAGCCCGGTAGCATGGCTCCACAGGCTGTTATCGGGCACCATATTCATGGAGGCATAAAACAACCAGCCCGGAAACTTTACATCCTCGGGCGAATAGGTAGTACCGTGATAGAATACATGGTTAACGCCCGATAAAAAGATCTGCTCCACTTCGGGCTTACATTGCGAGTAAGAGGTTTTAAAGTGCTCGGTTAACCAGGTAAAGGTTTCGCTCGAGATGAGCGGTTTACTGTTTACATGCCCTGCCGATGAAGCAAACTTTAACATAATTGGATCAGGGTCAACATTGCGCACATCGGCACTGTCGCGGCGCAAACCGGGTATGTTAAACTTGCTTGAGCCGAAAGTTTCGCACTCCGGAATATCTACAGTACCATACAGATCCAGCAAATTACCCGGCGAGCCGTGCGACTGGTTCTTGGTCATACTTTTTAGTCCGTGCGCCCAGTTGGTCCAGTTTTGGGTAAAGTTATGCAGCAGCATATTGCTCATGGTTTCGCGATAGTCCGATTTTACACGGCCTACCATTTCGTTTCCATCTGTGCTCGTCAGCTCGCGCATGTGCATGCGCAGATCATACCCATGATCTTTTTGAAAAGCATCAAATAAGCCCGGCGACCAGCTGGCACCATACACCTCATAGCTATCGTTAAAATAAGCACGTACATTAGGTCTGCCGTTTTTGTAAGCATTGGTAAAGCGGGCCAGGTAAGTATCAGTAGCAGTTTTTGAAAGATGGTCTAATGTAAACCCTTCGCCACCCGGGGCAGCACGTTTAACCTTTTGTAGGGTTTTACCGGCAAAGGCAGCATAAATTTCGGTGTTTACGGTAACCGGTGGCATATTGAAGTTGCCATTGGCATCTACCTTATCCATTACGTTGGTTACGTTACCTTTATCGTCGTAAGCAACCAAGGCTTGTAATACGGCTACATCGCGTTGTTTAGGGTCGTTAACTCTAATGGCGTCTTTCACGATTTCACCCGGGTTGAGTTTATACGTTTGAATAATGATCTTGGTAGCGGCATCGGCTGTTTTGATCTGCGGACCGCCGAAAGGCCAGCCCGTACCTGTGTTCATATCCATGCCCATGCCCAGTTGTGAGGCGGTGGTGGCGGTATAATTAAGCATGTCCATCCACTTGGGCGACAGGTAATCTATATACCGGCTTTCGTACCCAATGGCACCGTAAATAGGCGTTACCTCTACCCCTCCAAAACCGGCTTGCTGATATTTGCGCAGTAGGTTGCCAATGTTTTTCTGATCAACGGCATTACCCATCCACCACCAGCGGGTCCAGGGGCGGGTTTGCATTTTTACGGCAGGCCATACGCTGGCCTGTTTGCTTTGCGCCATGGCCGCACCTGCGGTTATACATAGGGCACTTATAGCTATAAATCGCTTGATGAACATGCGTTTAGTTTATTTTAAGAATATTAATCGAGATGAAAAACTTTGATGAGCGGCGTGCTCACGGGCGAATTATCGGGGTTGGTTTCCATAATATCGGCCATGTAGGCCCACCATTTCTGCACAATTTCGGTAGCACCTAAATCTTGCGACGATTGTCCAGACAGCAGTTGCACACCAAACAGGGTACTGGTTTCCTCATCCAGGAAAATGGTATAATCGCTGATGCCGTTCGTTCTCAACAGCGCCGAAAGCTCGGGCCATATTTCGTCATGGCGTTTTTGGTATTCATCCCTGAAGCCCGGTTTAAGCTTCATTTTAAAGGCTACTTTCTGCATAGTATAGTTTATAAACCCTTCCTAAACCCTCCCCTGGAGGGAGGGTTTGGGAAGAAGACATTGGTTTTACTTTTATTACGTCATTGCTTCGTACCTCGCAATGACGCGTCTTCTTACTGACTAATTTGTCATGCTGAGCTTGTCGAAGCATTCGCCGCTTGGTGAGGTCTTCGACATGCTCAGACTGACATGGCAATTGTTATATAAACCGAGCATTAGGGTGCGGATGCCAGAATGCTCGACTTCTATGTATCCCCTACTGCCCTTTTAACTTCTTAGCCGGGGCTGTTGATGGTGAACTGTCAAACAATTCATCTACCACAGGGCGAGTAAACTGCTGGGTATTTTTTCCGGCCTGCTCTAACAGTCCAAAGTAAAAGTATAGCGTACGTTTTGTAGTTCCGCCTAAATGGTTGGCCTCGCTAAGCGGACCCAATTTAGCCGTACTACCGTCAATTTTTAAACCCAGTTTGGTACCCATAGCCGGTATGGCATCCAAGAACGACAGGTTACCCGACGGCAGACTTGGGAAAGGCTTTATACCCGACAAGCCATAAAAATCGAACAAGCGAACGTACAGGTTAGGCTCCTTGGCAGCTACCACAAACTTACCTTCTACAGTGTTGAACTCCATCCAGGCAATATCGGCAAAGTAACCTTTAAACTCCGGGAATATCCAGGGAGCACTGCCGGTTTGCGTGTTGTTGTAGGCGTTTTCCCAAACGTTATCAACTACACCCTGTAAGCGGTTTTTCCATACCCGGTAAGGGCCTTTGCCCAGCCATTTGGCACCCAGTACAAAGTTTTCGGGGTAAGTAAAGGTAATCCCGGCATAAGGGTAATCGCCTTTGGGCAGATCGTACTCATAGTCAAGGCTTACCCAGCCGCTGCCGAACATTTTCCAGCGGGCATATTTCATATCGCCAGTGTAGGTAACTTCTACCAGTTCACCATCGGCCTCGGTACGGTGACGGATGTCCTTAAACGTTGCGGTTCCGCTTACCGGCATTGGTCCGCTGCCAAACGACAGGTTATCGCCCGTGTTGCCGGTCATGCTCAATATTTGCCCGTTGCGTTTGTTAAAGGTCATGCTAATGGTACCCGCTTTGAGCAACAGGGTGCTGTCGGTTTCGGTTACCTGCACCGGTTTAGTGCCGGTTAGGTCCATCACCTTATTTAATAAACGCTCATTGGTATTTTTCCACACCCAGCGGTATAAAAGGTTCTTGAACGGGTCGTAAGCCGAAAGTGTTAACGCGTCGTAGCTTTTCCAATCGGTGGGCAGGTTAATTTGCATGTTACCTGCAGCTACAGGCACTATAGAGGGTGCCGTTAATGTGCCTTTCTTTTTGGTGATGTAGCCACCATCGGTTTCGTTAGGCTTGCGGTAATCAATCAGTTCCCAGTTAAAGGTACACTGGTTTAAATTGGTGTAATGAAAACGGTTTTCTACCGGGATGGTGCCGTTAAAGTTAGCAGGCAGGTCTTTCATAGTTATATGCACGGGCGAGAAAATCTCGCGCAGGGCAAAAAAGCTGCCCTCCTTTTCACGGTGCGGACCTAACACGCCATCAGGGGCGTTTACGCCGTTCACATCAACAATATTGTTTTGGTCGGTGCGTACAATACCCTCATCAACCAAAGCCCAGATAAAGCCACCACCAGAACGTTTCGACTTCCAGTGCAGGTCCCAAAAGTCGGCCATGGCGGTACCGCCGCCGCCATCATCCTGTGCATGCAGAAACTCGGTAGGCATGTAAATAAGCGAATCGTTCAGGATGTTCTTGCTACTATAGTAATCTTCGTAGTGGTTACAATCTATACCGTTAAAGGCATTGCCCGGCTTATGGTGCGGGTGAATAACCGGGCGTTTAGAAAAGTCGTATTTCACAAACTCCTGGTCCAGTTCCTTATTGGTACCACCCTCGTTACCGTTATCCCAAAAAATAATGGATGGATGGTTTTCATCGCGCAGCACCATTTCTTTCACCAGCTTTTTACCTGCCGCAGTGCTGTAAGCTTTTTGCCATCCGGCTAATTCGTCTAACACGTATAAACCTAACGAATCGCAAATTTCCAAAAACTTTTTATCGGGCGGGTAATGCGACATGCGCACCGCATTCATGTTCATTTCCTTCATCAGCTTTACGTCCATCAGCTGTATATCATCGTTGAGGGTACGGCCGGTTTCGGGCCACCAGCTATGGCGGTTAATGCCTTTCATCTTCACGTTAACGCCGTTGATGTAAATACCATCGCCTTTACGGATCTCAATAGTACGGAAACCAAATTTTTCAGTCGTTTGATAAATGGTACTGCCGCCAGATTTTAACGCCACATTTACTTTATACAGGTTAGGCGTTTCGGAAGTCCACTGCAATGGGTTGTTTACCTTGGCGGCTATATTTACTACCGAATCGGTCGACCGTACATTAGCGGTCATGCTTTTCAGCAGCTTACCCTTTAGGTCGGTTATCTGGGTAACTACCTGCATATTTTGTTTCAAATGCTCGGGGTAAACCTGCATCTTAAAATCGCCATTGGCTTTGGCATCAATAGCTATATGGCTAATGTGTTGTTTGGGATAAGCGGCCAGGTATACCGGTCGAAAAATACCGCCGAACACCCAGTAATCGGCCAAACGCTCGGCATTGTTTACCGAGGCATCGGCACTCATTTTGCTTACGCGGGCTTCGAGCAGGTTATTGCTGCCAAATTTGAGCTTATTGCTGATGTTGTATTTAAACTCGTAAAAAGCGCCCTGATGTTTTTCGCCTGTGGCTTTACCATTGATCTTTACTTCGGTATCCGTCATCGATCCCTCGAAAACCAAATACACATCCATATTGGCCCAGGCTTTAGGCACAGCGAAGTTTAGTTTATAGATACCCTGCTCATCGGCAAAGCGAAAGTTTTTACCATAAGTTTTATAATCGCGGCCATAATTGTAAGCACCAAAACCTTGTTGCTCCCAGCAGGAAGGCACGGCTATTTTAGTCCAGTAACCGCTTTTACGGCCGCCGGTGCAATAAAAATCCCATTGTACTTTGGTACGGTTGTCGCGGCCCGAAAGGTATTTAATTTGTTGGCTACCCAATTGGGCGCTGGCCTCATACCAATTGACTATCAGCAAAGATGCCGTAAACAGAACCGGCTTTAAAATACGTGCGCAACCGGCAAGAAAGTTTAACTTCATAGGTAAATTTTAACTCCTTCGGAAGCAGCGAAGATTTTAACCGGCAACATATCTAAAGTTATAATTATCAATTTAACATTTATATCTTTGATTTGATAGGAACGGCTAAAAACTGCTTGCAGGATGTTTGTTTATTACTTGGTTTAAGGGCACAAGGTACTCACTCGGGCAGGCTCATCTATCCTGAACTATCATGAAATTTTAGTACCTCAATCGCAAATTACTTATTATCAAAAATTTGTCGTTACCGGGCATAAGGCCCCGGCATGGCAATGCGCTGTTAATACAATAAACCAATTGCCAACACCTCCATGATGAATCTTACTTACTTTACCATTTTAAAAGCAGCGCTCCTACTGGCCATTCCATCCATTTTTAATGGCCGGGCCACCCAAACAGCTGCTCCTGTTGCCGATACCGTGATTCATGCTACCGGCAACCCCATTATTACTCATAAGTATACCGCCGACCCTGCCGCTTTGGTATATAAAGACAAAGTGTACCTGTATACCGGCCACGATGAGGCCCCAAAAAACCAGGCGCGCTACGTAATGAACGATTGGCAAGTGTTCTCCTCGCCCGATATGGTGACCTGGACCGAACATGCCGTTCCGCTTAAAGTAAAAGATTTTGCCTGGGCCAAAGGTGATGCCTGGGCCGGACAGGTAATTGAGCGCAACGGTAAATTTTACTGGTATGCAGCCGTAGAACACGGCACCATTCATGGAAAAGCTATTGGTGTTGCCGTGGCCGATAACCCTTTAGGTCCGTTTAAAGATGCCCGCGGTTCGGCCATTATTACCAACGATATGACCACCGAGGCCAAAATTAGCTGGGACGATATTGACCCTACTGTTTTTATAGACGATGACGGGCAAGCTTACCTCATGTGGGGTAACACCACCTGCCATTACGCCAAACTCAAAAACAACATGACCGAGTTGGATGGCCCTATGATGAAAGTGGAAGGCTTACCCAAGTTTACCGAAGCGCCCTGGTTGCACAAGCGTAAAGGCTGGTACTACCTGAGTTACGCTACCGAATTCCCCGAAAAAATAGCTTATGCCATGAGCCGCAGCATCAAGGGCCCTTGGGTATACAAAGGCATTATTAACGAAATAGCCGGAAACTCCAACACTAACCACCAGGCCATTATTACCTTTAAAGGCAAAGATTATTTTATTTACCACAACGGCGCTCTCACACCCGATGCGGGCAGCTATCACCGGTCGGTTTGTATTGATGATTTATATTACAACGCCGATGGTACCATTAAACGGGTGATCATGACGAGCGAGGGCGTGAAGAAGGTGAAGTAACCCCTCCCCGGCCCTCCCCAAGAGGGAGGGAGTTAAACGCAACCTGCGCTCGTCTGCGACGAGTGCTTAACATGGGCTGGCGATTGCATCGCCCTCTAAAAGAAGCTACCCCCGCAAACCTATATATTACTGATTCTGCTTGTTAACCTTACACAATTACAAGCGCAGCCCAACTGGTGTAATATCCGCACGTATGGCACCAAAGGCCATGGACAAACCACCAGTTACATCATGTAAGTGGTTTTGAGGTTTTGCCTGCTGGAGCAGTTAGTAAGAAGATGATTAAGGTTCAGTAAGCATGGTGTCATTTTGAAAGATTGTGAAATCTTATACGAGTGGTTATTGCGTTTTGAACTTTGTTCTGTACTGTGAACGTACTTCGTCTCCTCTTGGCCGGAGAGGCCCATTACGTTATTCACGTGCGTTTGTTTTTTAAAGGTGTTCATGAGATCGCTATCGCTTAGTTTTGTCTTGATACAAAAAGTAACAAAAAAATCAAGACAGAAAAAAGCTTCACCCGCACAAGGCCCACGCTGGCCCGCTTTTCTGTCATCCCCACGCTCTTATTTGTAGGTATACTGACAGGCCTACGCTCTTTTAAAATATTGTAGGATTGCCGAACAGTGCTGCCCTTAATGCTTCTTTCCAATTCCCTCCCTCGGGAGGGCAGGGAGGGGTCTAATGGAGCAGTTCATCAACCATAATCGTCAAACCCCTCCCTGCCAATGCACCATCCAGCCGCACCCCTCCACAAGGGAGGGAATTAAAACGAAACCTAATTCCTTCCCTCGAGAGGCGGCAAGGGAATTATAAAACAAACCCTGTTCCCTCTCCTTTGGGGAGGGTTAGGGAGGGGTTTTAATTCTTCATCATCAACGCACTATCATTCACCTCAAAGGTGTGTTTCTTCAATAAATTGATAACCTCGGCTCCGGCCAGCAGTACCGGGCCATAGCCGTGGGCAGCATACACATTAACCGGGCGGTAGTAATAAAACGCCGGGTCGAAGGCCATGCCCGTACCTACACATACGCCTTCTACTTGTCCCTCGGCATTTACTTTGGTGGTTACGGCGTTCCAAGCCAACAGGGTAGCAGGGCCATAAGCTCTACCATTGAGCCAGCCTTGGTTTATACCACGGGCCAGGCAATAGGCATAAATAGCGGTAGCCGATGTTTCGAGGTAGCTATCATTACGATCCAATAACTGGTGCCAGAAACCCTGACTGCTTTGGTAAGCCACCAACCCTTTGGCTAAGGCTTGGTACTGTGCCAGTACGGCAGCACGGCCCGGATGTTGGGCAGGCAATACATCCAGCAACTCAGTCATGGCCATTAAAGCCCAGCCGTTGGCACGGCCCCAATGAAACTGCGGATGCACATCCATTTCCTGTACCCAACCGTGCATGTAAACTCCTTTTTCGCGGTTAAACATGCGGGCGCTGAATTGCAGCACCTGTTTCACGGCATCATCATAATACTTGTTATCGCCGGTTAGTTTGCCCATTTGTGCCAGAGCAGGCACGCTCATAAACATATCATCGAGCCACAGGGTGTTTTGCTGCGGACGGTTACGGGCCAGCGTACCATCGGCAAAGCGTTGCTGTTTGGTGGATATAAAGTTGATAAAGTTATCGGCCATGGGGCGCAGGTTAGCCGAAGCACCACCCATGCAGATGGTTTTAATGGTGGCCGCACACAGTGCACCGGCATCATCCAAAGCACCGGGCTGCATTACCGAATGCAGCGGGTTACGGCGCGATGGATGTTGCTGATCCAGCTTTTTGAATGCAGGTACGGCATCGGCCAAAAAGTTGAGCCGGGTTTTGGTATACTCGGTATAGCGGCTATCGCCGGTGGCCTCTCCGGCCAATAGCATGCCGGCATAGGTTACGCCCCACTCGTAACTGGTGAGCCTGAAATCGCCGGGTTTGAAAATGGTATTGGTATCGGCGGCAGCTAAACTTACCACGGCATTGGTACTGCGGTTAACGAACTGTGCAGGGGTACCTTTGTCCAGGTAGCCCAGTATGCGGTCGAGCGTTTGTTTTACCTTAGCCTGGTTGGGCACATCATAAGGCACCGGGTAGTTAACCTTCATGGCGTGCAAAGGCGTAACTACATCATTTACCTTTTGTGCATAAGTTGATGACCCTGCAAGCATGGCGCAATACAGCAAAAATCCGGCTTTTATCTTCATAATCTATTGGTTGTGTACCGGCCTGGTTAGAGCCGACAGGTTTATGTACTAATGTACATTAGGCTTGGCAAATTAAATCCAATAATTTTTAAAGTACTATATTTTGGCAGACAGTGTAGGACGGTTAAACTATTTTATCCTTACCTAATCCTATACCTTTGGCTAATTTAGCTGCCTGCTACAAACCATTTATATTCATGAAGAAGCTTTTTATCCTGTTTTTACTCCTTATTCCTGCTTTTGTGCAGGCGCAAACCACACCTAAAGAGGTTTATATTTTCTGTTATTTTAAAGGCAGCAGTGCCGATGGATTGCACTTGGCCGCCAGCACCGACGGTCTTAAATGGACAGCCTTGAAAAACGATAGTTCTTTCCTGAAACCGGCGGTGGCCAAAGACCGCCTCATGCGCGACCCTTGCATTATTAAAGGTGCCGATGGGCTTTTCCACATGGTGTGGACTGTTAGCTGGAACGATAAAGGAATAGGATACGCCAGTTCGGCCGATTTGATCCACTGGTCGGAACAGCAATTTTTGCCCGTAATGGCTAAAGAAGAAGGCGCGCGTAACTCCTGGGCACCCGAGGTTACTTACGATGCCAAATCGAAGCAATACATGATCTATTGGGCCACAACCATTAAAGGCCGCTACCCTGCGGTCGATAGCACAGCCGAAGCGGGCTACAATCACCGCCTGTACTATACGCTAACCAAAGACTTTAAAACCTTTACTAATACCAAGCTGCTGTATGATCCGGAGTTTAACATCATAGATGCTACCATAGTACCGCAAGGCAAAAAATTCATCATGTTTTTTAAGGATGAAACGCTGAAGCCGGTGCAAAAGAACATTAAGATTGCTTATGCCAATAAACTGACCGGCCCCTACAAACAAACCGACCCTAAAATAACCGGCGACTACTGGGCCGAGGGACCAACCACCCTGCAAATTGGCAAGCAATGGTTTGTGTACTTCGATAAATACCGCAACCATAAATATGGTGCCATAACCTCCACCGACCTCAAGACTTGGAAAGATATTTCTGACGAAGTGCAACTGCCCTCGGGCATCCGCCATGGTACGGTATTTAAAGTAACCGCGGCCGAATATGAAAAACTGAAGGCAGTAAAATAGCTTGTTGCAACCAGTGAATTAGTGTTGACCCCAGCCATGAAGTTTTTTGAGGAAATATGAAGATTTATGAAAAAAACATGAAGATTTTTAAACTTTCATCTACTGCATTTTAGCCTTCTTCAAGTAGCTGAACTACAATAACGAACCAACTTACATAAAGCTAAGCGCCCCGGCGCCCTGAGGGGGAGTAATATTTGCAACCGGCAATGTCATGTATCAATCCTGTTATAAATCCCGAATTTTAAGAGCAGAGAGGCTTTTGCGGTGCTCTTTGCAGGACGGTACAGGATACCCTTTAAGCTCACTTAAAATAAATTTGAGCCTACAGTTTATAACCAAACCTGCATCAGCGCAGGTATAAACCACTGTGAACATTTAACTTACGCTACAATGATGAGGTCAACCTCCGTAAAAATTATTGCACTATCGTTAACAACGGTACTTGCAGGCATGGTCATGAACACCTATGCCCAAAGCAGACGCTATAAATTTGACTTTGGCAGCGGTAAGGCCAAACCAGGCTTTACACAGATAACCCCTGCTAAAACTTATACAGATACCTACGGCTTTGATTTTGGCACCACTGTGCAGGCCGTTGTCCGCAAAGGCAAAGCTGGTACCGGTTTTATAACCGCCGATCAGCCTTTTTACTTTTCGGCAGCGGTTCCCGAGGGTAATTACAAAATAACCCTAACCTTGGGCGATAGCCAAAACGCGAGCCAAACCACGGTAAAAGCCGAATCGCGCAGGTTGATGCTCGAAAACGTAACCACCAAGCCGGGCGAAATTAAAAAGGTAAGTTTCATTGTCAACGTGCGCATACCCGAAATAGCCAACGGCGTAAAAGTGGCCCTGAAACCACGCGAGGTTGGCAAACTGGATTGGGACAACAAATTAACCCTCGAGTTTGATGGTAAAACCCGCCTTAACGCCATGGAGATAGAAAAAGTTGATAACCAGATCACCGTTTACCTGGCAGGTAATTCTACCGTGGTAGACCAAGATGATGAGCCATGGGCATCCTGGGGACAAATGATTCCGCGTTTTTTTAAGCCGGGTGTAGCTATAGCCAACCATGCCGAATCGGGTTTAACGCTGGGCAGCTTTATGGGCAGCAGGCGTTTAGATAAAGTAATGAGCATTATCAAACCCGGCGATTACCTCTTTATTGAGTTTGGCCATAACGATCAGAAAGAAAAAGGCCCTAACGATGGCCCTTATAAATCATACACCGAACGCTTTAAGACCTTCATCAGCAGAACTCGTGAAAAAGGCGCCATCCCGGTTATTGTAACCTCCACTTCACGCCGTTCTTTTAATGCCGACGGCAAAACGGTGAATACCCTGGGCGATTATCCCGCCGCAGCACGTAAAGTAGCGCAGGAGGAAAAGGTACAACTTATTGATCTTAACGAAATGACCACCCGCTTTTACGATGCTATGGGTGTGGAACCCTCTAAAAAAGCATTTGTACATTACCCCGCCAACACCTTTCCCGGCCAGGATAAAGCACTGGAAGACAATACACACTTTAACCCTTATGGTGCCTACGAATTGGCTAAATGCATCGTAGAAGGCATCAAGGCATCAGATTTAGGCTTGAAAAAGTATTTAGTTGATATGCCCAACTTTAACCCATCGCACCCTGATGCTATCGATAGTTTCAACTGGCCAATGAGTCCAAAAAACTCATCTGTAAAGCCCGATGGCAATTGAAACTTGCAACCTGCCTTATGAAAAAGCACCTGCATATTTTTACCGCATTACTGTTATTCCTTTACATACCCTTGGTCAAAGCGGCAGATGAGCCTGGTTGGGTAAAAACTGTAGGTGCCAAAAAGTTCCCTTCAAAAACCAAAGCCTACTTGGTGAACGATTTTGCAGCCGTTAACGATGGTACAACGCTTAACACCAAGGCTATCCAGCAGGCTATTGATAAATGTGCAGCCGCAGGTGGAGGCATTGTAAAGTTTAAGCCAGGCAAATACTTAACCGGTTCGTTGTTTCTTAAAAACAATGTAAACCTGCAGCTTGATGAAAGCACCGAATTAATGGGCAGCCAAAACATAGCCGATTACCCTGAAATTGATACTCGTGTAGCCGGCATTGAGATGAAATGGCCTGCCGCCCTCATCAATATCCTGAACCAAAGCAACGTAGCCATTACTGGCAAGGGGCTGGTAAACGCACAGGGTAAACCATTTTGGGATATGTACCGCACCATGCGCAAAGAGTATGATGCCAAGGGATTACGCTGGATTATTGACTACGACGCTAAACGCCCTCGTACCTTACTGGTAACTAACGCCACCGACGTCACCATTAAAGGCATTACCTTGCAACAGGCCGGCTTTTGGACGGTGCAGTTGCTATACTCTACCCAAGTTACCATCGATGGCATTACCATTCGCAACAACGTAGAGGGGCATGGCCCAAGCACCGATGGCATTGATGTAGATTCATCTACCAAAATTTTAATTCAAAACTGCGATATTGATTGTAACGATGATGACTTCTGTTTAAAAGCAGGTAGAGACTGGGACGGCTTACGGGTAAATAAGCCAACCGAATACGTGGTCGTTCGTGATTGTATTGCCCGTGCAGGCTCGGGCTTATTAACGCTGGGCAGCGAAACATCCGGCGATATTCGCCACGTGTACGCTACCCGTTTAACCGGCAACGGCACCAGCAACGGCTTAAACTTAAAGTCGGCCGTTACACGCGGTGGTACTTTGGAAGATATACACTTTACCGATATTACCATGAACGGTGTGGGCACGGCTTTTCAAATTACCCTGAACTGGAATCCAAGCTACAGTTACTCCAAATTGCCCGAGGGATATACCGAAAGCAACCTGCCTCCGCACTGGAAAAAATTATTGACCAAGGTTGAACCTACCTCTAAAGGGATTCCTCATTTTAAGGATGTATACATTAGCAACATTAAAGCCACTGGCGCTAAAAAAGCAGTAAATGCCATTGGCTTACCAGAATCTGCATTGCAAAACTTCCATTTTAAAAACGTAGATATTAGTGCTGCCACTGCCGGAAGCGTGAAATTTGCCGAAGGCTGGAAGTGGGAAAACAGCAAAATTACTGCTGCCGATAACAGCACCCTAACCATTCCGAACTTAACAACCCAGCATTAATCCACCATGAAAAAAAGAACACAATTAATGGTTGCTTTGCTGCTGGCAGCAACATCGGCTACGCAGGCACAGCGATCCATTACCTCCTTTGATGATAACTGGGCGTTTTATAAAGGTGATGCCACCGGTGCTGAACAAACCACTTTTAACGATAAAGCTTGGCGCAAGCTTAGCCTGCCGCACGATTGGAGCATTGAAGGCCCGTACGACCAGGCAAACCCTACCAGCCGCGGCGGAGGTTACTTACCCGCAGGCATAGGCTGGTACCGCAAGCAGTTTACTTTAGGCAAAGCCGATGCCGGTAAAAATATTACGGTAGAGTTTGATGGCGTAATGGCCAACAGCGATGTTTGGGTAAACGGCAAACATTTAGGTAAGCGCCCCTACGGTTACAGCAGCTTTATATACGATGTTACACCCTACGTTTCTTTTGACAAACCCAATATCATAGCTGTCAAGGCTGATAATAGCATACAACCCGCATCGCGTTATTACACCGGTGCCGGCATTTACCGCCATGTTAGGCTAGTAGCTTTAAACCCGGTACATTTTACCCCTTGGAGCGTTTACGTAACCACACCCGTAGCTACCACAACAAAAGGTACCGTTAAAATTCAGGCGCAGGTAATTAATACCACCAAAGCAGCGGGCGAGTATACCATAAGTACTACTATTACAGATGCAACGGGTAAAACCGTAAGTGCCACAGGCAGTATTAAAACCATAGCAGCCGGGCAAACTGCCGATTTTAATTTAGAGGCCCAGGTTAATAATCCAAAACTTTGGAATTTAGATGAGCCTGCCTTATACACCGCTGTTACGCGTGTTACTAAAGGCAAAGAAGTGCTGGACGATGTTAAAACCACCTTCGGCATCCGCGAAGCAAAGTTTGAGGCGGCCACCGGCTTTTGGCTGAATGGTAAGAATATTAAGATCAAAGGCGTTTGCTTACACCACGATGGTGGTGCTGTAGGTGCGGCCGTACCGCTGGATGTTTGGGTAGAACGCTTTAAATTGTTAAAACAAGCAGGCGTTAACGGTATCCGTACTTCGCACAACCCGGTAACGCCTGAGTTTTTAGACCTCTGCGACCGAATGGGCTTTGTAGTGATGGATGAAACCTTCGACACCTGGACTGCAGCCAAGAACAATGGCGAAAAAGGCTACAACTTGTATTTTACGGATTGGTGGGAACGCGACACCCGCGATATGGTGATGCGCGACCGCAACCATCCATCTATCGTACTTTACAGCGTGGGTAACGAAATTCACGATAGCCTTAAAGACTCGGTAGGCTTTAAGAAATACCGCGATCAGCAAAACCTGATACATCAGTTAGACCCAGGTCGCCCGGTTACCATGGCCTTGTTTCGCCCCAACGTTTCGGGGGTTTATGCCAACGGTTTTGCCAATATGATGGATGTGGTAGGCCAAAACTACCGCGAAAACGAATTGATTGCCGCACATGAAGCCCATCCCAACTGGAAGGTGATAGGCACCGAAAACACGCACGTGCTAAACATGTGGCTGGCTTTAAGAGATAAACCTTACATGGCCGGTCAGTTTTTGTGGACAGGCTTTGATTACCTGGGCGAAGCCGACTGGCCCGAAACCACCAATAACCAAGGTCTATTTGACCGCGCAGGCAACTGGAAACAGCAAGGCTTGCAACGTGAAAGCTGGTGGAGTGACAAACCTGTGGTACACATTGTCCGTAAATCTGACAACGCCGGTGCCGGTACCTGGGTAGCTAACTGGACCCCTACCGACTTTGACACTTACGATAACGCCAAAGTACAGATATACAGCAATTGCGATGAAGTGGAACTGTTTCTTAACGGAAAATCGGAAGGAGTAAAAGCTAAACCTGCCGATGATTCGCCGCGCGACTGGGACATTAACTTTGAAAAAGGAACCATCCGTGCGGTAGGCCGCAACAAAGGTAAAGAGGTAACCAGCGAAGAGTTTAAATCGGCCGGTGCACCTGCCAAGATCATTTTATCGGCCACTAAAACGAAGCTAGCCAATACATTTGATGAGGTATCTATTATCAAAGCTACCCTGGTTGATGCCGCAGGCATCCCCTGCCCTAATGCCGATAACCTCATCAAGTTTGCGGTAAGCGGTGCGGGCAAAATACAAGCGGTAGATAACGGCAATATTCTAAGCCATGAAGCCTACCAGGCCAGCGAGCGCAAGGCGTTTCAAGGCAGTTGCATAGCCATTGTTAAAGCCAATGCCAATACAGGCACCATAACGTTCAACGCCAGCATGGCCGGTTTGCCAGATGCTACGTTAACCTTGCAAGCAACCAAATAAGCTCTTAAAAGCCCTCCCTTTTGGGGAGGGTTGGGAGGGGTATTAAACTATTTAACCAATAAACACTCATACCACTACGAACCAATTATATATGAAATTATTGAAACTCTCGGGGTTAGGCCTCATTGTGCTTATAGCCGCTCTGGCCTTTAAACAGCCCACCAAGCCTATTATTTATCTTATAGGCGATTCCACCGTGCATAATAACGACAAAGTGCAATGGGGATGGGGCTCTATCCTCCCCGATTACTTCGACCAAAACAAAGTTAGCATTAACAACCAGGCCATGGCAGGGCGCAGCACGCGTACCTTTATTAAAGAAAACCGCTGGCACCGCGTAGACTCCATGCTGCACCCCGGAGATTATGTGCTGATGCAATTTGGCCATAACGAAGGCAGCAAGCCCGATACCGGTAAAGCCGGCTACCGTGGCGTTTTAAAAGGCACAGGCGAAGAAACAGTGGAATTAACCTGGCCAAACGGTACTAAAGAAACTGTACATACTTACGGCTGGTACCTGCGCAAGTTCATCCGCGAAACCAAGGCCAAGGGTGCAACGCCTATCGTGCTGTCTATGATTCCGCGTAACGAGTTTCGCGATGGCAAAGTGCTGCGTGCCGATAACGATTACGGTAAGTGGGCTAGAGAAGTGGCCGAGCAAGAAAAAGTGGCTTTCATTAATTTGAACGGTATCACGGCCGATAAATATGACCAATGGGGAACCGATTCGGTAAAGAAATTCTTCCCGGGCGATCATACTCACCCTAACAAAATGGGCGCTACCGTAAACGCTCAATCGGTAGTAGAAGGCATTAAAGCCAATAAAGCAATTGCATTGAATAAATATCTTTTAAAGTAAGACGATGTTAAATACAAAATTAAGAACCGGTATCCTGGCCTTAGGTCTTGTAGTCATAGCCGGCGTGTTGTTCTCTTTTATGCAAAAACCGAAGCCAACGCTCTATCTGGTAGGCGATTCTACCGTAAAGAACGGTAAAGGCAAAGGCGATGGTGGCCTATGGGGTTGGGGCAGCTATGTGGGTACCTACTTCGATACCACTAAAATCACAGTAGAGAATGATGCCCTGGGCGGTACCAGCAGCCGTACCTTTCAAACACAGGGCTGGTGGGATAAAGTGCTGGTTAATATAAAACCCGGCGATTTTGTAGTAATGCAATTCGGGCATAACGATTCGAGCCCGCTGGTTGATACCTCCCGCGCACGCGGCACTATCAAAAGCAATAGCGACGAGAGTCAAGACCTGTTTAACCCGCTCACCAAAAAGCAGGAAGTGATACACAGCTATGGCTGGTATCTGCGTAAAATGATTGGCGAGGCTAAAGCTAAAGGCGCTACCGTGTTGGTATGCTCCCTTATTCCTCGCAACAGCTGGAAAGATGGCAAAGTAAATCGCAGCACTAACGATTATGGCTTATGGGCCTCTCAAGCTGCCAAACAAGGCGGCGCTGAGTTTATCGACCTGAACACTATAGTGTCTGAAGTTTACGATAAAGAAGGTCAGGAAAAAGTAGGCACCGTATACTTTACCGATAAAGATCATACACACACCATAAAGGCAGGTGCGCAACTGAACGCTAAATTGGTAGCCCAAGGCATTAAAGACAGTAAAAGCCCTTTGAGAAAATACTTGAAATAAGCCCCTCCTAAATCCTCCCTGGGAGGGAGGACTTTAATTATTAGCCCCTCCCCCTCCGGGGGGGATGGGGAGGGGCGCTTTTTTTCTGCTTAAGCAAGGGTTAAGCCCTTTTCACGCATCATTATTATAACCAATTTACATGAGGAGAGTATTACTTATTTCTTTATTAGTCTTGATGGTTATGGCAGAAATGCGGCGGGTTACTGCCCAATCGCTACCTGTACCACGTGCCAAATACAATTTTAACCCCGGCTGGAAGCTTTATGCAGGCGATACCACCGGTGCCGAAAAGCTTGAATTTAACGACGTTAACTGGCAAAGCATTACCCTGCCTCATGCATTTAACGAGGACGATGCTTTTAAAAAAGATATTCACGACCTTACCGTAGGCATTAGCTGGTACCGCAAAAAGTTCAGGGTGCCGCCCGGTAGTGCAGGTAAAAAACTATTTTTAGAGTTTGAGGGTATACGGCAGGCTGGTGAATTTTACCTCAACGGCAAGCCCATTGGCTTGAGCGAGAACGGCATTATGGCCTTCGGTTTCGACATTACTGATAAGGTAAACCTCAATGGTGACAACGAAATAGCCGCCCGTATAGACAACCGCTGGGACTATCGCGAAAAGGCCACCAACAGCCAGTTTCAATGGAACAATGCTAACTTTTATGCCAATTACGGGGGTATCAACAAAAATGTGTACCTGCACGTAACCGATAAAGTATACCAAACGCTTCCCTTATATTCTTCCTTTAAAACCACAGGAATTTACATTTATCCTCATGATTTTGATATAAAATTGCAAAAAGCCACAGTGGCTGTTGAAACCCAGGTCAAGAACGATTATTCGGTTCCAAAAAGGGTTCAATTAGATGTAGTGGTGGCCGATGCTGACGGGAAAGTGATCAAAACTACTACCGCCGGTAAGGCCACTATTGCCCCCGGCCAGTTGCAGATCATCAAGGCCGACATGCCGCTTACCAACCTCAATTTCTGGAGCTGGGGCTATGGCTATTTGTATGATGTGTACACCGTGCTTAAAGTAGATGGCGCCACCGTTGATGTGGTAAAAACCCGTACCGGTTTCCGCAAAACTGAATTTGCTAACGGCATGGTTACGCTGAACGACCGCGTACTGCAAATGCATGGTTACGCGCAGCGCAGCACCAACGAGTGGCCTGCCTTAGGCAATGCTGTACCGGCTTGGGTAAGCGATTACAGCAACGGCATGATGGTGGAAAGCAACGGCAACTTAGTGCGCTGGATGCACGTTACCCCCTGGAAACAGGATGTGGAATCGTGCGACAGGGTGGGCCTCATACAAGCTATGCCCGCCGGTGATGCCGAGGGCGACCCTAAAGACCGCCGCTGGGAGCAACGGTTAGAAGTAATGCGCGATGCCATGGTTTACAACCGCAATAACCCCAGTATCCTGTTTTATGAATCGGGCAACAAAGGGATCATTGAGGAACACATGAAAGACATGAAAGCCATCCGCGACGAGTTTGACCCGCACGGTGGCCGTGCCTCCGGCTCGCGCGAAATGCTGGAAAGTCCTGCGGCCGAGTATGGCGGCGAAATGCTTTACGTTAACAAAAGCGCTAAAATACCTTTCTGGGCTATGGAGTATTCGCGCGATGAAGCTTTGCGTAAGTACTGGGACGAGTTTTCGCCCCCTTACCACAAAAATGGTGATGGCCCTAAATACAAACAAGAAAGCGGCTTTAACTATAACCGCAACACCGACTCGCACGCGGTAGAGAACGCCGTGCGCTGGTACGATTACTGGCACGAGCGCCCGGGTACCGGCAAACGGGTAAGCTCGGGCGGGGTAAACATTGTCTTCTCCGATTCTAACACCCATTTCCGTGGCACCGAAAACTACCGCCGCAGCGGCGAGGTTGATGCATTGCGTATTCCGAAAGACGGCTTTTACACTCACAAGGTAATTTGGGACGGCTGGGTAGATCCTAACAAGAACGGCATCCATTTAGTAGGCCATTGGAACTATGCCAAGGGAACTCAAAAAGATGTATATGTAATTTCTACAGGCGATAAAGTACAGTTGTTATTGAACGGTAAATCGTTAGGTTATGGCGAACAATCGAACCAGTTCGTATTCACTTTCAAAAACATAAACTGGCAACCCGGCGAATTGAAAGCCGTTAGCTTTGATAACACAGGTAAAAAACTAAACGAAGAATTATTAAATACCGCAGGTGAACCCGCCGCTATTAAGCTCACCCCACACATTAGCCCAACCGGTTTCAAGGCCGATGGCGCCGATTTGGTTATTGTGGATGTGGAAGTGGTGGATGCTAAAGGTCAGCGTTGCCCCACGGCATTAAGCATGATCAACTTCGGTTTAAGCGGCCCTGCCGAATGGCGCGGTGGCTTAGCACAAGGCCCGGGTAATTATATTTTAGTGAAGAGCCTGCCGGTTGAGTGTGGTGTTAACCGTGTTATTTTACGTTCCATGCCGGAGGCAGGTAATATCCAACTAATGGCTAACGCCGATGGTTTAAAAGGAGCTACGATCAACCTAACTTCATTGCCGGTGCAGGTCAATGCAGGCATTAGTAATTATATAGCTGCTACGGAGCTTAAAGGCAGCTTAAAACGTGGGCCAACACCACAAGGCCCTTCTTACACTGTTAGCCGCAAGGCTATCGATATTGCCAGCGTAAGCTCGGGCTCTAACGCCGACAAGGCCAACAACAGCTACGATGACAACGAAACTACCAGTTGGACCAGCGATGGTAACGCACAAAACGGCTGGATAAAATATACATTTGCACAGCCCGAACAAATTGACGAGGTAACCATGAAGCTGGATAACTGGCGTAACCGCAAGTACCCTATCCGCATCAAAGTGGATAACCAGGTGGTATACACCGGCGAAACCACGCAGAGCTTAGGTTATGTCACTATCCCCGTAAAACCCACCAAAGGCAAAACCCTTACGGTTGAGCTTACCGGCGCCAATACCGATAAGGACGGTTTTGGACTGGTAGAGGTTACCGGCAAAAAAGATGCGAACGGCATGGCCGTACCCGAGAAAAAAGCCACGGCCATTTTAGCCATTAACGAAATAGAGATCTATCATAAACTACAATAAAAATTGATGAATAAATTAACCCTTCCGGTATTAGTAGCAGGCTTGCTGCTGGTTGCCCCCTTTAAAAGCTTACAGGCACAAAAGCTGCCTAAAAAAGCCAAAATTGTGAGCGATATGGCACTGGCTAATAGTTATTTCATGAAAAAATGGCCCGATCCGGGTGCAGTTACCAATGTGGGCCGTGTGCGCACCAGTAACTTGTGGACCCGTGCCGTTTATTACGAAGGATTAATGGCGCTTAACAAGGTTAATCCACAAAAAGAATATCTCCAATATGCTTTAGACTGGAGCAACCACCACAAATGGGAACCCCGCGACGGTATTAACACCCGTAATGCCGATAACCAGTGCTGCTCGCAAACCTATATCGAGCTATACGAGTTAGATAAAAAGCCAGAGTATATTGAGCCTACCAAAAAGAACATAGACCTGATGCTTGCCAGCGATAAAGTTGACGACTGGCACTGGATAGATGCCCTTCAAATGGCCATGCCCATTTTTGCCAAATTAGGCGCCATTTACAAAGACGACCGCTATTACGAGAAGATGTACCAGATTTACAATTACTCTAAAACGGTACATGGCGGCAAGGGCTTATACAATCCGCAGGAGCGTTTATGGTGGAGAGATAAGGACTTTGTGCCGCCTTACAAGGAGCCTAACGGCGCTAACTGCTACTGGTCGCGCGGAAACGGCTGGGTAGTGGCTGCAATGGTACGCGTGCTGGAAGTAATGCCTAAAAATGCCCCCCACCGCGAGGAATACCTAAAAATGTATAAAGACATGATTGAAGCACTGGTACCGTTGCAACGTACTGATGGTTACTGGAACGTGAGTTTAATGGACCCTACGCACTTTGGCGGCAAAGAGCTTACCGGCACCGCCTTATTTGCCTACGGTATGGCCTGGGGTGTTAACAATGGCATCCTGAAAAAGAAAACATACGTGCCTATTATTACCAAAGCATGGAACGCCATGGCTAAAGACTGTTTGCACCCTGATGGGATGCTGGGTTTTGTACAGGGCACCGGCAAGGAACCCAAAGACGGGCAACCGGTAAGCTACGATCATATTCCTGATTTTGAGGATTACGGTTTGGGTTGCTATTTATTAGCCGGAAGCGAGGTTTACAGATTAGGCAGATAATGAAAGCATTAAATAAACTATTGTGTTTGGGCCTGGCAGGCATTGCTATCATAGCAGTGCCTGCACAGGCCCAACCAGTTAAAGCACCGGCCAAAAATGGTACCGATTACGTTTTCAAAGTAAAGGGCGAAACCGTAAAATTACAGTTCTGCTCGCCCACCATGTTCAGGGTACGCATGAGCCAGAACGGTAAATTTGAGCCCGATGAATTTTTGATGCAGGAAAGCTACACCTGGCCCAGTGTGGTGGTTAAGTCATCAACTGCAAAGGGTGGTGTAACTTTAAGCACATCGGGCATTAAGGTGGTGGTTAACTCCTCCCCTTTTAAAATAAGCGTTTACTCTCCCGCAGGCAAACTGCTCTCGGCTGACCAGGAAGGCTTTTGGCAAAAAGGTGAAACGGCGGGCTGCAGCAAGCAATTACTGGCCGATGAGCATTTCTTTGGCTTTGGTGAGCGTATGGACTTTATTGACCAGCGCAATAAAAACTTAAACCTTAATGTTGGCCGCGGCAAAAATAAGAACAACGCCTTGGGCGCCTATAATATTAACGAAGCCAACTACTCGCCCGTGCCTTTCTTTATGAGCACGCGTGGATACGGCATATTTTTGCATACCCCCAATGCCACCGAGTGGGATATGGGTAATCAAAGCGGCGATAAATACAGCTTTAGCACCCATGGCGGACAATTGGACTATTACTTTATGTACGGTCCCGATTTTCCTTCGATCTTGAAAAGCTACCTATCCATCACCGGTAAAAGCCCTATGCTGCCCAAGTTTGCCTTTGGCCTACACATGGGCACTTATAGCGGCGGTACCTGGGGGCATGAAGAGGCTACCTCTGATGCTTATGTAATTGCCCTGGTGCGCAAAATGCGCGAAATGGGTATCCCGTTAGATATTTTATTCCTGGATTCTACCTGGCGCATATTTGGCAAGGTAGGCGGCAAGGGCGCTACCTCGTTTGAGTGGCGCGAAACTTTTAAGAACCCTAAAGCCATGTTCGATACGCTTTACGGGTTAAACCTTAAAGTAGTGGGCTTGCACCTGCGCCCACGCTTCGACAATGGTAAAACTTACAACCTCTTAGACCAGGCCCGCGCCAAAGGCTACACCTTCCCCGAGAATGGAAAACCCGGCGAGTTCGTTAACTTTTTTGACCCTAAAGCTACCGACTGGTGGTGGAACAACGGCGTAATGCGCGTAGCCTCTATTGGCGCGAAGATGCTTAAAACCGATGAAGGCAGCGCGTTTGGTCACCTGGCTAATGAAAGCGAAAAAGTAGGCCCAACCGGTAAAGCGGTGGAAAAACTGCACAACGTTTTTCCTATTGCATATGCTAAAGCGCCTTACCTGCACTTTCAGGAATTTAACGGCTTTAGAGGGGTAAACCAAACCCGCGAGGGTTATGCCGGTATACAGCGCTACCCCTACATTTTTGCGGGCGACTGGCCAAGCGAGTGGCAGTACTTCGCCCCGGTTATTAAGGCGGGTTTAAACATTGGTCTTTCGGGTGTGGGTTACTGGTCGCACTGCATGGGTGGTTTTGAGCACGTGGCTGACCCGGAGTTATACATGCGCTGGGTACAGTTTGGTATGTTTAGCCCGGTGGCTATGGTGTTTGGCATGGATCACCCCGGTTATAAAGAACCCTGGAACTATGGTGCCGAAGCGCTGGCTAACTTCAAAAAGTACGACCAACTACGTTACCGCTTAACGCCATACATTTACAGTAATGCCTTTACCCAGTATGAAACCGGTATGCCGTTAATGCGTGCCCTGGTACTGCAATATCAAAACGACCCTAATGTGTACGATATAGGCGATGAGTACCTTTTTGGTAATAATATACTGGTTTGCCCCGTAACCGTTAAAGGCACCCAAACCCGTACCATTTACCTGCCCGAGGGTAACTGGGTGGATTATTGGAGCGGCCAGGCTTATACCGGTAAAAAGTACATCCACATACTAACACCTGTGGATCAGCTGCCGTTGTTCGTTAAAGCAGGCAGCATTATACCTATGCAGCCCGAAATGGCTTACATGGATGCCAAACCGGTAGACGTAATTACCCTGGATGTATACCCGGCGGCCAGTTCAAGCTTTGATTTGTACGAAGATGATGGTTTAAGCCTAAAATACAAACAAGGCGATTACAGCCAAACGCGCATTACAAGCGCACTGAACGCCTCAGGCTACAGCCTGAACATTGCTGAACCACAGGGTAAGTTTGTGCCTGCAAGCCATGCTTACATGGCTAAAATACATTGGGATGGCGTTGCTCCGGGTACAGTAACCGAAAACGGTGAAAATTTAAAGAAGGCCGGTAATGCCGATGCTTTGCAAAACGCATCGGGCTGGTATTTTGACAATGAGAACAAACTGCTTTGGATCAAAACCATCCACAGCAACCGTGAGAATATTACGGTGAGTGTTAAGTAATCAATCTTAATCTCAAATACAAAACGGACAGCGTGGATAACCCCTGCTGTCCGTTTTTTTATAGCTGAATATCGGCCTATGTTATAAAAAATGTTTTATTATCGGAGCACTTCGTACCTACTCCGATCGCAAGCTTTTAACAGGATTACTGGTTGCCGCTTTCAAGGCCTGGTAGCCCACTGTTGAAATGGCAATTATTAAGGCGCATACACCTGTAATACCAAATATCCACCAGCTTATGTTAACGCGGTATTGATAACCCTGCAACCAGCCGCTCATGAGCCACCAGGCTATGGGTGAGGCAATAACAAACGCAACAAGCACCAGCACCAAAAAGTCTTTGGTTAATAAGGTGGCAATGCGTGTAACCGAAGCACCCAATACCTTGCGGATGCCAATTTCTTTTACCCGGTTCTCGGCCATACAGGCTGCCAGTGCAAACAAACCCAAGCAGGAAATAAAGATAGTAAGGCCCGAAAATACTGCCGCCAGCTTCCCGGCATCATGATCTCTGCTAAACTTGATCTTATATGAATCATCCAGAAAACTATAATTGAAGGGATAATCGGGGTTATACTTTTTAAACACTGCAGCAATTTTGCTTAGGTTGTCGGCAACGCTGTTACTGTTATTAAGCCGCAGGTTAATGGTACCAAAATTCTTTTTGGAGCCCTGAATTACAGCCGGCATAGATAACCTGTAGGGCGACCCGGCAACAAAATTCTTAACCACGCCCACAATGTGAAACGTGCCTGCCCAACTCTTAATATTCTGTCCTATGGGGTTGGCAAATCCCATTCTTTTAGCCGCTTCCTGGTTTATCAAAACGGCGGCGGTATCTGAAGCAAACTCGTCTACATTAATGTCACGGCCGGCCAGCAGCGGAAGGTTCATGGTTTGTGTAAAGCCTTTATCGGTCAGGTATTCGGCAAAGCTTATTTTCTCTTCGGGTTTATCCTTGGCACCCTGATAGGTATTGTCGGTCCAGATATCTAAAACAGGCGAATTGGTACGGGTAATTTGGGTAATGGCTCCGCTGTTTTGCAGCTCGTTTTTGATCAGGTCGTACTTAGCTGCAGTGTTACCCTTCATGTATATGTATACCAGGTTGTTTACATCGTAACCTGTATCGCGTGTTTGCGCATACTTTATTTGCCGGTAAACTACGGTGGTGCAAATAATGAAAACAATAGCGAGGGTAAACTGCATAACCACCAATACCTTACGCGGTGCAATAAGTGCAGTTACACCTTTAAACGTTCCTTTTAAAACGTTTACCGGCTTAAACGCTGACAAGTAAAATGCCGGATAACTGCCTGCAACCAAACCGGTAAACAGGATGAAACCAATACCACTTAGCCAAAAGTAGGGCTCTTTAACCGGTACAGTTAGCTCTTTGCCAATGAGGGTATTAAAGAATGGCAAACTCACATAAACCATGCATAAACCCAACAGTCCTGCTACAAAAGCAATTAGTACCGATTCGCCCAGGAATTGCTTTATTAAAGAACCTTTGCCTGCGCCCGATACTTTTCTGATGCCTACTTCCTTAGCCCGCCTTGCACTACGGGCAGTACCCAAATTCATGTAATTGATGCAGGCTATGAGCATGATCAATAAGGCTATTACCTCAAATAAATGCACCACCTTGGCTTGCCCTGCCACAAACCGGCCATTCTCAAATTTCGAATACAGCCACCACTTACTTAGGGGATGAACAAATATTTCTTTACCATCATTAAATCCGTGTTGCCGGTATATGTTCTTGAATAAGTTATTGGCTCGCTGTTCGCTTACGCCGGGTTTAAGCTGCACAAAGGTTTGAATAGAAGAGAAATCCCAACTGTTGTTTTCCCAACCTACCTCTTTCATGTAACTCCATGGCACCAGGTATTCAAAATTAAACGTAGTATTATTGGGCAGGTCTTTTAATACACCGGTTACTATGAAATTGCGGGTGCTGTCAACTGCCATAATTTTACCCATGGGGTCGGCGGTTCCAAATAACTTATTGGCCAGCTTTTGTGTAAGCACTATGGAATGCGTGCCATTTAGCGCCGTAGCTGCGTTTCCTTTTAACAGCGGAAAACTGAACACCTTGAGGAAACCAGGATCAGTTGTGAAACCCTCAGTTTCTAACTGCTTACTGCCGTACTTGAGCACAAAAGAGCCAACCCAGTTAATACGCACCGCATCTTTCACTTCAGCAAATTGCGCCTTTACAGCCGGTGCCATAGGGATTGGCGTATTAGGCCAGGCATTTATTTCACCATGAGCTTTTTGGCGATTAATTAATTGATAAATACTGCTTTTGTTTTGGTGGAACTGGTCGTAACTATATTGGTTTTGCACCCATAATAAAATAAGTACGGCGCTGGCAATGCCAATACCCAAGCCTGTAATGTTAATGAACGAAATGCTTTTGTTTCGCTGGAGGTTACGCAGTGCGATTTTTAAAAACTGCATGCCCATGGCTGCCTCACTACGGATGTTTTGCGACCGGCTGATCCGTTGGGTTTTCGCCACAAGCGGGAGAGCGAATGCAGTTTGTAAAGGCTTATGACGTTGCTCCTGCCTATCCGCAATAGCCCGGTTAGTATCAACCAGAAAAGCACTGATCTGTGATGCAGAAACCCTGGGGTCAGGGTCCTGATAGTTTAACAGGAACTCTTTTACCGATAGGTAAACAGATGGATAAAGCACCAGTAACGACCGTAGTTCTTCCATATTACCGGTCGATGCTTCGCCAGATAGATATAGTTCAACAAGGTTCCATATGTGTTCTTCCATTATTGTTGTTTGATGCTGCCAAATATAAGCCTCATTTTCCAAGCCACAATATAAGTGACTCATTACTAAATTTTTAATCAACCATACATTCTTGCATCGAACGAAACCGAACAATTAATGTACGATTTCGTACACCCACTGAAACGAAAAAAGGCAGCTCTTTTACAAAAGCTGCCTTGATAGGGTTCTTTTTAAATTATAATTTGAAGGGCAAATACAAGCCGTCCAACGATGACAATTTGTTGAGTGCGGCACCAGCCTGCGGGTTGCCATCGCGCAGTAGTTTTTGGTAAACCTTTGTTGCTACAAACGAGGCATCGTTGCGGCGAAGTGCTATGCGCAGCAGGTCGCCCCAGCGCTGGCCTTCGTAAGCAAGCTCCAGGCCGTCTTCATCAATAATGGCGTTTTCCATAGTGGTTACATCTCCGCCTAAACCGGGTCCACCGTTAATGTAAGATATAGGCAGGTTAGGCAAATTTGCACGACTGCGAGTACCTATTTGACGATGCCAAGGACCTCTGTAAGTAGGCACATCACCATAACGGGCATCCAGGTCATAAGGTGCCGGGCGATTAGTGATCATGATATTAGTAGCATCGGCAGGTACGTTTCTTCCTGTGCTTATAGCCGCTACGGTTGGAAATATCCCGCTAAATACCTGTAATACACCTGCGTTGGTTAATGCATAAGCAACATCTACATAATTATCGCGGCAGGCAGCCTCGGCAAAATGCAGGTTAAGCGTTGCCGAACGGTACAACAACCAGCGGCCTTGCTTTTGCAGAACATTGGTTGGCACAAGGGTAGTACCATTTAAGTAGTAGTACAGCTGTTTTGCAATTACCGGTTGCCCGCCAATGGTTTTTACGGTAAGCCTGCCACGTGCATCGTAAGGGAAACCATTGCTTTGCGTTTGTGAGTTCCAGTTATCTAAAGCCAGTTTAGAGGCAGTTAGTAAATAACGGCCACCCTGGTTAGAGAACAGATCGATAAAAGGATTAACAGGCTGAAAGTTTTTATCAAAAGGCAATGTCCAAATCCATTCCGAGTTAATATCGGTACCCGGTTGAGCACCGAATATAGAGCGCCAGCCGGTTACTGTTGTATTATCATCAATAAGGGAGGTTTCATCGCCCGGACGGCTATAATTAATGCTGAAATTACTGTAGGTGACTTTATATTGCCAAAAAGCATTAACAGCTCCTGGATCGGTCCGGTAACCAGTTTCGCTTACATAACGGTATTGTGTGGCAGCATCGCTGTATTTGCCTCTCCACAAGTATAAATCACCCAGTAAACAACGCTTGTTAATGAAGAACAAATTAGTTGGGTAACCATCTACCGTGGTATTTAACGAAGTACTGGTTGAACCGGTGGTTGAGGCCGAAGTGGTGTAAACATCAAGATAACCATTAGCCAACGTGGCGATGAGTTTATCCAGCATATCGTTAAAAGGAATGCGCGGAAACTTGCTTTCATCTTTCAAATCTTCCACAGTTTCCAAAGCATCAGTTACGTATGGCACCGAACCCCAGTGAATACCTAATTGTAAATACAACCATGCTCTTACCGCAGCCACATCAGCATAACGCTGGTTGTATTCATCGCGGCGAAACTTGGCATCTTTTAACATAATGTCGAAGTTCTTAAGCGCATCATTACAATTTAAAATGATCTTGTAAAACGGCTTAGGATCGGCCCAGGGGTTATTGGCCGATACTGTATGCGTACTAATTTCGCGCAGGTACTGGTCTGCATTATTGGTTGGGCTCATAAGGTCGGCCCGCAACTCGTTGAGTACCATGTACCTGTCGGCAATACCCATCAGCTGGCCATATATTCCAATTACGGCAGCGTTGGCATCGTACACATTGCGGTAATGGTTGGTAATATCTACCTGTGCCTCGGGTGCTATATCCAGCATGTTTTTGCAGGAAAATGGCACCAGCAGGCAAAGTAACAATACGGCTTTTTTTATGAGTGTTAATGAAAATCTTTTCATGTTGTTATTAATCAAACTTGTAATTACTATATACCTATGCGAATACCTAATTGTACGGTTTTAAACTGCGGCTCAAGCGTAGTATCAATTCCATTGGTAAGCAGGCTCTCGGTGGCCGCAAATTCCGGATCGTAACCCAGGTACTTGGTAAAGGTTAGTAAATTATTACCGGTTGCATATACTTTAAGGTATTTGAAACCTTTGTATTTTAAAGGAACATCGTAAGAAACAGACAAGGTGCGCAGGCGCAGGTACGAGCCATCCTCAATCCAGCGGTCAGAGAAACTGGAGTTACCCGACGGATCGCCGAAAGATGCTCTTGGTACACTGGTTACCTGGCCATCGCCACGCCACCTGTTCACCACAGCCAGCGATTGGTTTTGATAGCCGTTAGCCGACTCTATTTGCCTGCGGGTGTAGTTGTACAGATCGTTACCCTTGGTGTAGGTAAACAAAGCATTCAAGCTAAAGCGTTTGTAGGTAAGCCCGGTAGTAATACCGCCGGTAAAATCGGGGTTAGAGTTTCCTATAACTTGTTTGTCATTATCATCAATAATCTTATCGCCGTTTACATCTATAAAACGCATATCGCCACCTTGTTGTGCAACCAGGTTACCTTGTGCATTGCGGTAAGATATACCGGCGGCTGTTGCCTCGGCATTGCTAGCATATACGCCGTTGGTTTTGTAACCGTAAAATAAGTTAGCCGGCATACCTACCTGGGTTAAGATAGTGGCACCTGCATATTGTGTTTGCATGCTGTTGCCCGGCAGTTTGGTGATTTTATTACGGTATGTGGCAATGTTAAAGCCTAAATCCCATTTCAAATTGGGGCTGTTAATAATGCGGCCGCTTACCGATAGCTCAACACCGTTGGTTTGCATACCACCGTTATTGGTTAAGGCATACACCAAACCCGATGCACTTGGCACGCTTTCCTGGGTTAGCATTTTGCTGGTGGTGTTACGAAAAACATCGGCCGTAATATTTAAACGCTCTTGTAAAAACGATGCATCCAAACCAAAGTTCAGCTTTTTGGCTACTTCCCATTGTAATTGCGGGTTGCCAAAATTACCTCTTACCAAGCCTTGCAAGCCCAGTAAATTTTGAGAAACATAGAACTGACGGGCAGAATAGTTACCTATATCATCGTTACCGGTTAAGCCGTAGCTGGCACGCAGCTTTAACATCTCAATAAAATTGAGGTTGGCCATAAACTTTTCTGATGACATTACCCACGCGGCAGATAATGATGGCAACAGGGCCATTTTCACACCACCTAACGATAAGCCATTGGCCTGGGTACCAAACCTTGAAGAAGCATCGGCAGTTAAGTTAAACGTAACAATGTATTTATTGTAAAGCTGGTAATTGGTAGTAAAGTAATTGTTAACCCAACGGTATTTACCAATATCGCCACCGGTTTGGCGCAGCAACGGATCGCCGGTACCTACGGTAATTAACTGGTCAATAGCCGAGTTGGCACCTAAGTTAAAGTTAGTATTGGTATTATATTGCGTATAACGTGTGCCCAGGTTAATGGCCAAAGCGTGTATACGGTTAAATGTACGGTTGTAAGACACACGGGTATCGCTGTAAATATTGAACAAGCGCTGCACCTGGCTGCCCAGGCGGCTATCAACAATAGCGGTTGCGGTGGTATCGTTAACTACGCCTGCACGTGGTATAAAGTAATTTTCGCGAACCTTGTCGGCTGTTATGCCAATGAGGGTTTGTGCAGAAAGGTAACGGTTTATTTGGTACCTGAAATTGAGGTTACCAAAAAAGCGGTAGTTACGGTTAAGCTCCTGTGCATTGTTGATCAATGCTTCGGGGTTACTGTAACCAAAAATATCAACATCGGCCAGGTTTGGCGATTCAACCCCCTGTGCATTTACCTGCCTTACACGCAATAAGGGCGATTTAACCAGGCTTACAAACAGCGGGTTGGTTTTTGGTGATATACCCTGATCGCGTAGTTTTTGCTCGTTGTAGTTGAAAGACAAATTGGCGTTAACCGTGAAGTTTTTACTGATATTCAGATCGGCGTTAAAGCGGGTGTTAAATTTGGTAATATCGGTCATGCGGGTTATGCCTTTATTATCGCCATAACCTAAAGCCAGTACATAACGGGCTACATCATCACCACCAGATACACGCAGGTTGTAGTTTTGGTTAAACCCGTTTTTGAAGGTTTGCTTTTGCCAATCGGTATTATTATGATAATTGGCATAGATGCCGTTATTTACATTATCATTAAAATAAGGCTGTGCCGCAATTTGATCAGCTGTCATGCTGCTGGTGCGCAATACATCAGACAAATAAGTACGGTAATCGCCCGATTGCATCATAGGCAGGCGGAAATTTGAACCGGTAAAATTATAGCCGCTGTAAATACCCAAATCTATCTTGGTTGCCAGGTCGGGGTTTCCGTTGGTAGATAGCAAGATTACACCGTTAGCACCCTTGGTACCATAAGCGCTTGCAGCAGCATCTTTAAGCACGGTAATGTTCTGCACATCGCGCAGATCAAGATTACCGTAAGGATTATTAATATGGCCTTTAATAATTGAATTACCATAATGAAAGGTATCGTATATCATACCATCAACCACCAATAAAGGTGCATTGGTACCATACAATGAATTAAAGCCGCGCAGGAAAAGATTGGCTCCAACGTTTGGCGTACCCGAGCGTCGTACCACGTTTAAACCTGCAACTTTACCCTGTAAATAAGTATCGGGCATTTCAAGGCTGGTTGGTTCCCAGGCACCTAAGGTGTTTACCGAGCCTACGGCATTAGCCACCTGGTTAAGCGGCACCAGGTTGTAAGGAAACTTAGCCACATCATATATAGAATTGTAGTTTTCTTCAAAAAGCAGTACAGGTGGCAAAGTGGTACGCCCTTTCAAAGGGATTTCTTTAGACTGATAGCCCTGGCCTTTTACAAGTAAAAGTGCATCATAATCGGGCACGCTTACGGTAAACGCACCTTTTTCATCGCTAATAGCGGCAGCGTATTGCGGTACACTAATATTGATACCCGATACCGGCTTGCCTGTGGCTGCATCTCTTAAGATACCACTTATTTTTTTTCCCTGCGCCCTGGCCAGCGAATCGGTTTTGTAACGCGCAACGCTATCTGTTTGCGCGGTTGTTAAGCTATCTGTTTGCTGGGCTTTGGCTTTAATACCACACAACAGGCAAAGGAAGAGGATTAAACTAACTGATTTAGTAAAAATTTGCATAGTGAAGGTTGTATGGTTATTAGTAGATAGGTATCAGTTTAACATAATCTAAAGTAAACACGTTGGTGTTAAGTGCTGTACCGGTTGACCCCTGCAAGTACATGTTAACCGATGCATATTTTGTTACGTTTAAGGTACCCGCTGTTGCATTAATGGTTGGCGTTGCAATAGGAATAAAACTGGCATTTGTTGTAGCCGATGTTAACGTTACTTCGGTAAAATTTTGCGGGGTTACCGTTGTGTACGGAAACTGCACCTGCGCAGAATAAACCGACCCTGTAGCCGGAACAAAAAAGTACCCGATTTGGCTAAAGCCTAAACGCTGTGAAAGGTTTGTAGCTGTTGCGTAGGCAAAATCGTTAATAGCACGCCATGCCACTGTATACTGGCAAGTATAAAGGTTACTTAACCTGTAGCGAGCATAATAAGAGGCCGGCAAGTTGGCGCCCGAAAGCTGTATATCACTATAAAGTACCCCGTTATTGTCTCTTTTGGTGCGATACTGTATATTAGCCCTGTTAGTTGTGGTTAAAAAGCCCGTTGGCGTTTCTCCCTGAATAATAATGGGTGGAATTTTTTCCTCCAGCTTAAAGTTCATGCTATTCACAACATACACTATACCATTGCTGGCATTATAGGTTTGTACAATGGCTGCCGGGTTAACCGGAACTTGTATGCCTTTAACCGATAGAATAGTACCGCCCAAATTAGCTTGTGGTATTACTCCTTTTACGGCAACATCTTTTAGCACATTAAAAGCTGCCAGCATATTCATAGTCGTATCAACCGAACTGGTTATAAAAAAGCGGCTTACTTTATTGCGTTCGGCATTGTAAGCATCATCGGTTAATACAAAGTAGGTATATAAGCTATCTTCGCTGGCTAAATTAGCTACGTTAGTAAAGTACTTGTTACGGGTAACTATACCTGTGCCGGGCACCAATACATTTTTGCCCGTTGCCGGATCAACACTGGCTACCGTGGCTTTTGACGAATCTACAAACGTACTGTCCTGACGTTGCAGGTAAGCTTTGTGCAGTGCTCCTACCGTGGTTAGGCTTTGTATGTACTCATAAATATTCAATTTAGGAGCAAGGGTTTTATTTATAATGTGCAATACGCCATTATTAACATACTGGTTAGCGGTAGTAATGGTAGCATCTTCTACCGTGGTAGGCGTAAAGGTTATGCGTTTCCCGGTAAAGGTGCGTACCCTTAACGATGGATTGGCATTTGCCGTAAGATAGGCCTGATTGGAAATGTGATTGCTTACAAATAAGCGCAGTTTTGCAGTATCGGCCACAATTGTGGCATCTATACCTTGCAGGGCCTGGTTATCAGGCGCCCACACGGTATAAGTTTTAGAGGCAGAAAGCACTTTATCGTAACCGATTTTAGTAAGGTAACCTGCAAAAATGCTCAGGTTACTGTTTTCCTGTATCTTTTGCATCAGGTTCTTATCCAACTGCTGATCGGCTATGGCGGTGCGGTCGTCCCACTGCTTTTTACAGGCCGAGAGGGCCGTTGTAGCCAACAGAAGCAAGAGCAGGAATCTTGATTTATATAAATTCATTCGGTAATTATCTTGTGTTGTGTAATTGGTTAGCGCTTATTAATATCTAAGTGTGCCATCACGATAAAGCTTAGGCAATATCTGGCTGGCCATATCCACCGGCCTGAACTCTACACAGTCCATACCGATCTGTTTACCCACAGCACCTGTTGCGTTAAACCTGATATAATGCCTGTCTGTAGTGGTCACGTTGATAATACCCACCATCTTACTCACCATTCCGTTAGAGTTTCCGGTCACCGGCGATTCTGAATAGCGTTTCAGGAACTTGCTCTCCAGTAATGCGTCTGATTGATTGTCGTTAACTATTTCGCTTACAAAAAACGTATTAGGCAGGGCCTGACCATCAAAGCTAACCACGATGGGTGATGTACCGGCGTCGCGTCTCCAGTCTATCCACACTTTGTAACGGCCTCTAACCAGCAAAGGCGTTTTAAATTCTATTTGAGACATCCCTCCTTTAGGATCTGGCTGAAAGCGTAAACCCCAGTATGTAAAATCATTACCATAGAAATATTCGCCCGCACGTGGAACGGCCGGTTCTGTTTTGTAAGTAAACTGTTGATGACCACTGGTTCTTTGATTGATCCAGGTAACTTCTGACAGCTCGCCGGGCTCAAATACTATCGATTTATCTATACCACGGTATACGCCTGGTGCACGTCGTATTTCGGGCTGGTCGCCAAAATCGAAGTATACGGCAGTAGGCTTACGCACCTTAATTTTATAATTGGACGCACTCGAGTGCAATACGCCGTTAGAGGCTGAGTTGTCGCTCAGGGTACGATCTAAAGACACGCCCGGCTCCAATACCCCGTTAAAGTAATCGTTGTTTAACAGCACTTTTTCGCCATCGAGCATGCTTGTGGTAACCTCAAGCGGCGCCAATGTAGGGTGTGATGATGCCGCAACAACGTCTGACAGGTAAGACAACTCCGGGAATACACGGTACGCTACAAACAAGTATAAGCTATCGGTAGGATCTTTAGGATTGCCTTTAGTAGAATATTTGGCTTTAAGCGCATTAAAATCGGCAATACCGGCAGCATTGAAAACCGCATTGGTTTGCGCTATAAGGGTTAAGAATTTACGGCTTGGATTTGTAGCAGAAGTAGCAGCCACATTTAAACTATCGTAAAACCCGGTAGCTTTTAATGCTTCGGAGAAGATAGAGTAATTTGGATTTTGCTCTACCATTTTCGCCAAAGTTTGCTCGGCCGGCAACAAAACGTTATCAATAACGTGCAATATACCGTTACCCAGCCTTACGTTACCTTTTACCAGGTTAGCCTGGCGATTAATGGTTATACTGGATACGCCACCAACGTTGTTGGCACCGGTAATTAAGAACTGGCCCGAGGTGGTTGGAGCACGCATTTTACCATCGGTAAACAACTGCGTATTAATCGTATCAGCGATGAGGCTTATGCTTACTATTTTTTTGGCAGTGGCCTCATCTATATTATCTACACTGGCTTTACCGTTAGCTTTCAGGTAAGCGGTTACACCGGTGTTATTAGGCGCAAAAAGCGTATAGGTACCGTAGGTATTAATAAAGGTGGAAAAACCCGCCTTATCTACGATTTGCTTAAACATGGAAAACTGATCGGGATTTTGCTCCAGATAGCTGTACATATTTACATCGCTCGTGGTAGAGTATGTAATATGCTCGCGTTTGCAACTATTAAAACCAATTACCGACAGTATGCCCAATATTACTATAACAGCGGGCATAATCCTATTCTTTATATTTTTCATCTTACTCACAATTATGGTTTACTAATTATCTATAAAAAGGATTTTGGATAAGGTTAGGATCCGTTTGTATTTCGTACTGGTTGATAGGAAAATAGTGGCTATTTGGATCTTTTAATTTATTAACAGCTGATTGCTGAACACTGCCCGGCACCGATATAATAGCGGCCTGGGTTAATATGTCTAACCTTGCGTAGTTATTGCGCTTGGCATTACGCAGCAGGTCATACCATCTTTTTCCTTCATATGCCATTTCGCGGGCACGCTCGGCCAATATATAATCGGTTAAACCTTTTACATCATCGGGCGATACAATTTGTGCTGACAAATCAATAGCCCGTGCACGTGTACGTATCTGGTTAATAATGGTTAAAGCTTCCTGTCCGCGTCCCGAGTTAGCGCAGGCTTCGGCTTTTAACAGCAGAATATCGGCATAGCGGTAGAAAATCCAGTGTGCATAAGATATATCCTGTGTGCGGGGGCTTGCAATATCTACACCAATGTATTTGTAAATAGACTGATCGCCCGGACGTACGGAGGTACCTATGCCACGTATGTCGATATTAAATTCATTATTAGGATCAACAGTAAACACATCTTCAAGTACACTAGGTCCGGCCAGGTAACGGCGACGGTTAGTGGTAAACATTGAGAAATAAGGGTTTAAGATCTGCGAGTCGAACTGCAATTCAAAAATACCCTCAACCGAGTTTCCTGTGCCATACAAAGTATTAAACCATGTATTATTGTTAGTACCCGGAACCAAGGCAAACTTACCCGAGTTAATGATCTTATCGGCAGCGGTAATACAATCAGCATAATTATCCATCCACAGGTAAACATCGGCCTGCAGGGCATTTACTGTGTAGCGGGTAACACGTCCTTTGTCAGATATAAGGTCGCCATAAGAAATAATTGAATAGCTTTCGGCCAGTTTTAAATCGGCTTCAATTTGCTTAAGCACCTCTTCTTTACTGCTTTTAGCCAGCTGTACCAATTCGCTGTCTGATGACGTTGACTTCAGTTTCAAAGGCACATCGCCAAAACTGCGCACCAGGTAAAAGTACATAAGTGCCCTGATGGTCAAAGCCTCAGACAGGTAGGCATTCAACTGCTCCTGGGTAAGCGTGTTATCAAGTGCTTTTACGCCGGGTGCAAAATCGATCACGTTGTTACAAAAATTTATAACGCGGTAAATGTTACGCCAGTCGGTTACGGAGTTGGTAGACAAAATGGCCACGTTAACCACGTTGTTTTCATCAATGCTCATACCTATACCCGGTGATATCATATCGCCACGCAATTCACCCCAGGTAAAGAAAGATTCGGCAGGGGTAGGTACACGTCCGCTTCCACCGGTTTGCATGGCGGTGTAGCAGCCAATAACGGCCGATTGTATTTGTTCTTTTGATTGCCAGAACTTATCGCGGGTTATACCATCGGTTGGGCGCAGCTCCAGAAACTTGTTACAAGAGGTTGCCGTAACAGCCAGTACTGTAACCAGGAGCGTTTTATAAAGTAATTTTTTAAACATTGTATGTAGTTTAAAATGTTAAAATGTTGCAGTTAAACCAAAAGTGAATTGCTTCAACGGCGGCGTGGTTGAATAATCAATAGTAGCCTGTGTTATACCCTCACCCCTGGTAGAAACCTCCGGATCCTGACCGGTGTATTTGGTAAATATGGCCAAGTTTTCTGCAGTTAAGTAAACGCTAAGATTCTTGGTTTTTAAACGGCGGGCAAAAGCCTTGTTAAAGGTATAGCGCGCAGTAATTGACCTGAAACGCAGGAAAGAACCATCTTCTACATAACGGTCAGAACCTAACCAGTTATAACCAAAATTGTACAACGCACGAGGTATATCGGTTTCATCGCCTGGTGAGCGCCATCTTCTTAATACGGCTGTACTTTGGTTGTTAAAGCTGTACTGGCTGGTAGTGCTTATTTTGGTACCGTTAATAATTTGACCACCGGTACGGAAGTTAAAGTAAGCCTGTAATTTAAGATTACCCCTGAAAGTAAAGGTAGGACCAAAACCACCGGTAAATTTAGGACTGCCGTTGCCGAGGTATACCACATCCTGGTAGTTGATGTTACCATCGTGGTTAATGTCTTCATAAACAGCATCACCCGGTTGGAACTGGTAATCAACCGCAGGGTAATTAAAGCGCATTTGAACAGGTGTACCATTAGGGCTTAACACTTTATTACCATTACCGTCGCGGGCTATGGTTGCATCGGCATCTTTGTAAACGCCTTTAAACTTGTAACCATAAAAAGAACCAAGCGGGTTGTTCACTTGCAGTAAAGACAGGTATTGTCCGTTTACGTTAGTATTTCCGCTTTGCGTAGGATAGTAAGGAGATACCGAACGCAGAGCGTTGATGTTGTTGGAAATATTAAAGCTGAAATCGAAAATGAAGTTTTTTGATTTGTAAGGCGTACTAAACACACTGAACTCAAAACCCTGGTTATCCAGCGTACCAGCGTTTAACAATACCGAGTTATAACCGTTGAACGAGGAAAGGTTAATGGTAGTTAACAGATCTTTGGTACGGTTACGGTAAATACCAAAATCAATATTCAGGCGGTTTTTAAACATGATAATGTTTACGCCGGCATCCATACCTTGCAGCGTTTCCCATTTCAGGTTATCGAGCTGTATGTTGTTAGAGTATAAACCCGATAGGCCTGCATAGTTGGTGGTTGTACTTACGTAGTTGTTATAAAACAGGTAGTCGCCGTTTGGAGCACTACCGCTTTCGCCGTAACTGCCTCTGAAACTGAAATCATCCAGCCATTTGCCAAACTTCTTCATAAAAGGCTCGCCCGATACGCGCCAGCGGCCCGATACCGAAGGGAACAAGCCATAACGGTTGTTAGAACCAAAGCGTGAACTACCATCGCCGCGTAAGGCAACGTTAATAATGTAACGATCCAGGTATTTGTATTGTCCGTTTATTAAAGCGGCCACGTTGCGGTATTGCGAAGTACCCGAACCAATAGCACCGTTACTGTTTACACGTCCCGGCGACAACGGATCTTGTAACTCGCTCGAAGCTGTATTAGTGATCAATTGGCCCTGTGTTACCGATTTAATATCATTGCTTTGCAGCGATATTAACCCTGTGAAAGAGTTTTTTTCGTTAAGACGGGGAGTATATAAAAAGTTAGTTTTGGTAGATATGCTATATGTATCGTAATCTGAATTAGAGGCAAGGTTTACAGTGCTTTCGGTAAACGGACGACCGGTTGCCTGTTGCGGTAAAAAACGGGCTTGCTTACCATTACTGATATCGAAAACCACATCACTAGTAATGTTAAAAATACCCGGCCTCACGTTGTATTGTAAGTAAAAGTGTGGTGTTATACGATCATTTATAAGGTTGTTTTGTGCCGACAGCGCCATAGCTACCGGGTTGTAAGTACCCGGGTACTGACCCTGAACGTTATTTGCAGGCGTAAAAAAGTTAGGTGTTAATAAACCAAACTCGTTGTACTCATAAATACTGCTGTTAGGCGCTCTTACCGAAGCAATGTTACGCACGGCATCGTTACCCGAACCGTTGCTGCTGCCAGCATAATTAAACTGCGTGTTTGTGTGAGCATAAGATACGAAAGTGGTGAAACGGATTTTGTCTGAAACAATGTAGTCTAAGTTTAAACGGGTGTTCAACCTGTCTAACCCAGTACCAATGTTAGAGCCTACCTGGCTGTTGTAGCCTACCGATGCAAAGTAGCGTGCCTTTTCGCCACCACCCGATATGGAGATATTATTATCTAACACACTACCACGACGGGATAAGGCTTTTACCCAATCAGTATTTTGGCTGTAGTTGCTATAGTAGTATTTATCATAAGGATCATAAGCAAACTCTTTGGTAGTTTGTGTATTCAACGGGTTACCGGTAACGTTCATGTACATTTCGGGAATGAATGAAGAATACTGGTCGCCGTTTAAAAGCGGGATACCGCTTGGCTGCTGTGTAGAAGTACCTTTAAAAGTAAAGGTGATGGTTGGTGCACCTCTAACCCCTCTTTTGGTGTTGATAATAAGCACACCGTTAGCCGCTCTTGAACCCCAAACCGCTGTTGCAGCAGCATCTTTCAAAATAGAGATGTCGCGGATATCAGAAGGCGCTATACTTAACAGATCGGCGTACTGGGTATTATCGGCCGTGGCAAAGTTAAAGCCCGAAGGCACAGTGGTTTCAAATGGTACGCCATCAACTACGATAAGCGGGTTGGTAGCGCCGTTGATAGAACTGGTACCCCTGATCTTGATAGACATACCCGCACCCGGATCGCCCGAGTTGGAAACGATATCAACACCCGGTAAACGGCCCTGAATAGCCTGGTCAATAGTAGTAGCCTGCAACTCTTCTACATCCTTGGCATTTAAGGTTACGGTTGATGTAGTTTGATCGCGTTTGTCAATTACCAAACCGCTACCGTTATTGGTTTGCTGCCTTGCGGTAACCGTTACCTCACCAAGCGAATTACTGTTAGATTCGAGTGTGGTGTTAAATATCCGCCGGGTACCAATATCAAGCACTTTAGGTTTATAACCTATAATTGATATGGTAAGCTTGTGAGTAGCATCACTTATTTTGATAGCAAAGTTTCCATCAATATCGGTAGCAACACCGGTTATTGTACGTTTATCTTTATCCTGCTCTACTACAGTAGCGCCAATGATAGGGAGTTTATCTTTAGCATCGGTAATCCTTCCTTTGATCAGGATCTTCTCCGCAATTTGTGCCTGGGCATCAAACGCAGTAAAACCACACAGGATAACAACCGAATAAATAATTAGGTAAAAAAATCTTCTCATAAGGTGGTCCTGAATCGTTAAAAGTTATATCGTAAATAGTTGTCAATCTGGTGCAGCAATGTGCGGGTACCTAAATAGTTGCTGGCACTGCCATTAACCACTGTAGCCACACGGCCCTGATTATCGGTTACTTTCAAATTATTGGGCTGATTGTTAATGATCAGTTCCAGCTTATCGCCCACCGAGTTGGTCAGGAAGGTTGGGAAACCCGCACCATTGGGGCTCTTTTGCCCGTCGGCAGCTATACTAATACCATTCAGGATATGAAACTGTATAAAACGCGCAACCTTGGCCCTATCATCAACCGATGCCGGGTTGAAAGAAGCCGTTGTAAGTGCATTGTTGGTAATGGTACCTGGTAATATTCCATCACGTACGGCTTGCAGTATTGCAGCATTGGTAGGAATAAATACGGTATAGTTTGCTCCGCTTATGAAACCGGCAATTTCGCCGGCGACCGTATTATAAGCTGTTGAGTTGATCAGATACTGGTAAAAGCTATAGTAAGGCGAGGTTGGCGTTGTTGCGTTTACTGCAATTTGCGAAGCCACAGTACCGGTTGGGTAAAGCATAGCGCCCGCAGGCAGGTAATAAACGCGGCCATTTGAATAATCTCTGGAGTTAACCACAGGTATTGCTTTGTATGAAGCATTGGTAGACTCGAGATTACCGCCTGCAAATACCGTATTGTTATTCCATTTAATATACTCACTGCCGTAGGCTTCAATAATGCCTTGGCTATTCAGGTTGTTTAGTTCTTTATTAGGTGTTGAGATCACATGCAGGTTAATAATGCGCTGCAAATTATCGCGCGGACCGTTACCGCTGGTGGTTGTACCGTTTAAAGTATATGTATATTGAGAGGTAGCGGTGCTGTAATCATACCCTAACGAACGCAAGGTAACATCGGGCACCATAAAAATAGTAAATTGCAAACCCGGGTTGGTTATAGTTGCTTTCATGTTACTCAACACCCTGCTCATTAACGAATAATTAGGATCTAAGTAAGCACGGCCATAAACAGTGCTAAACACGTTGGCCTGCTGTACTGCATTAGTACCATAAAATATTCCGTTGCTGCAAAACTGCCTATCAGTTACGTTGTTGCTGGCGCTGATGCGGCCAGGCTCGCCTAAAAAGTTGTTGGTAGTGGAAAATTTGGTAGGCCAAAGTGTGGTGCTAAACAAGTGGGCGTTCAGCAAATCGGCAACTATGGAGCTTGGCAGTTTATCAACGGTACCATAAAACTCTAATATGACCTCATTAAGATATTTAGTAAAAGCCTCATTATTTGGCGCTAACATAGAGTAACCCTCAGACTGGCCGTCGTTATCCTGTGCCTTAACATAGTTTTCGTTACCTAAAGCAAAGGCCAGTAAGGCGGCATATTGCTTAATATAAACCTTACTAGTTTTGCCTGTTAGTATATTATAACGGCTGGCGGCATCATTATTTAAAATGTAACTCACCATGAAACGATCGAACAGCTTCTTAAACTCACTGTATTGGGTATTGCCGGCTAGCTTTTGCTCAATGCTTGGCAACGGCTGTATTACACGGTCAATTTCATGAATTACACCGTTTTCGGCTATAAGGTCTTTATTAACTACACTTGCATCTACTACGTTAAAACCGGTGTATGGCGTATTAGGGAAGAAATAATTATAATCTGCCGCACCCAAATTTTTAGACGACATGTACGACGAGTAAAAATAAGGAATATACTTATTGTTATTATCGCCAAACACAAAGGTATTAGCATTGCGGTTAGCCGAAAGCAATACCGTTGCAGGACCATCAGGACCATTATCAGTATAAAAACCATCATAATAAGCTGTACGGCGCTTGTATGCGTTGTTGGCTACCCAACCGGTAGGTGCCTGGTAATCGGCAATATGATTGGTTTGAAACGCGTTGAAAACAAGACAGTAAGTAACAAGTTTACGGGCTGTAGTAGAGTCAATAGCAGCTAAAGAAGTATTATTTTCGGTAAAATACTTCTTGAATGCCTCATCGTTAGGGGCAAAAAACGTCCAGTAACCAGCTGCAGACAGGGTGCTTTTATATCCCGATTTATCAATGATCGCTAATAAGGAAGTAAAATTTCCCTTAATGCTCAACACCTGATATATAGGTGGTTGTAAATTATCGGGACGGCCGTAATAGGCATCAAAGGCTTCTTTACGGCAGCCTCCGAAAAATACGACCACGCAAAAAAACAGAAATAAATTTTTAAGTAATTTATACATCATAGAATATCTAATAACTGTTAGATTTTTTATAGAAAGCGGCTGCAATACAAGGCTTAAGCTACAGCCTAAGACAAGAGACTGCTAATAAGTGTCAATTTGACGAATTTTGGTACAGGCTTAGTTTTAGCCAATGAAGACGTAAGTAAACTTTTATTCATATGTTCGGTTTTACAATTGGTTTTGATTAATAAGCAATTGCCTGAAGATGGGGCAAACAATACTATATTATCAGTTACTAAAACTATCTACTTATTATCATTCAACCATCCTGCACCATCCTATTATTTGGACTTTTGTAATAATCATTAAAATAATAGTTGGGAATTTGTAATTTTAACAACCATTTAAACCGTCTTTTAACAGATAAACAATTTCCCGTGAAAAAATTCAGATTGCTACTTGCCTGTGCAGTATGGCTGCTTACTGTACTATCTTGCTATGCCCAAAACAATACGCCTAAAAAGGAGGTAAAGCTCTTTTTTGAGAATGTTTATCTTCATACAGATCGGCAGATTTACACCCCCGGAGACGACCTTTGGTATAAAGCCTATTTAACTAATGCGCAAGACGGTCGGCTCATAGGTACCAGCAAAAACCTTTATGTAGAGCTTATTGGCCCGGCCAATCAAATGCTTTTTCATGAAATTATTGCATTAAATAACGGCTTAGGCAAAGGCGACCTTAAAATGCCCGATTCTATCAGGGCAGGCAACTACCGCCTCAGGGCATACACCAACTGGATGCGCAACTTTGGCGATAATTTTATTTTTGAGAAAAACATCACTGTCGTAAGTGTAAAACCAGCAGCGGCTTCTAATACCATTGCTAAGGAAGAAGTAGTACGCTTTTTCCCCGAAGGTGGCTCTTTAGTTGCCGGGGTAAGCAGTTTGGTTGCCGTTAAGGCTGAGGCCTCGGCCAAAAAAGGGCTAACCGTAAAAGGTGCAATCTTTTCATCCTCTGGCGATACGGTAGCTAATTTCGCGACCGATACCCTGGGCATGGGCATGTTTACACTATTACCTTTAGCCGGGCAAACCTACAAAGCCAAGTATACAATTGGCCGAAAAGTTACAACTACAGATCTTCCTGCACCATTAAGCAGTGGCCTTGCACTAAAGATGTTAAAAAAGGATACTACCTTGTATGCTGTAATTAGTTGCAGCGAACAAGCTGCGGCGCAGTACGCTAACCAAACTTTAACGCTTAAAGCACGCAGCTATGGCAAATTAACTTTTCAACAAACCTTACAGCTTAAGGGCAACACGGCGGCTGTAATTATACCTGCATCGCAGTTGCCGGGAGGTATATGCAGCCTTACTTTATATGATGCACAGCAAAAACCCAACTGTGAGCGGTTGATTTATAATGAGCATTTTGCAAAGATCAATTTAAAACTAAACCTCAACAAGAGCACTTACACCACACGCGAACAAGTGGTGGCCAACGTGTTACTCACGGATAATAAAGGTCAATCATTAGGAAGTAACTTCTCCATGTCGGCTGTTGATGCCGGCCTGGTTGCACCCGAGGAGGGGAACATTACCTCCTACTTATTACTGCAATCGGAATTAAAAGGCGATATTGCCTATGCTGCCAGGTACTTTGACACCACCAATGTGCAGCGCTTTAAACAGCTCGACTTGTTACTACTTACTCAAGGCTGGCGCGATTTTGTTTGGAAACGACTGGCGGATACGGCTTTGCGTATTGCTTACATTCCCGAGCAAGGCTTAAGTATTTCGGGCAAGGTGCAGGACAAGAAAAACATTGCACTACCGGGAGCTAATATAACCCTGATTGCCGCCAAAGCTACCAACGGACGCCTGTTTTCTGCACAAACCGATGCCACCGGGAAATACTACTTTGATAACCTGCAGCTTTATGGCCCGCAAAGCCTCCGTTTAAACTCCAAAGATGCAAAAGGTAAAGCCCTGGGCATTATAACACTCGACTCGTTAAACACCAACCGCCCGTCTGTAGAGAATTATCAGTTAGATAACGGCACTCCGGTAAAGCTATCGCCCGCCGGTACAGCAGCGCTGGTAAAACAGGTAACGCAGGCCAAGCAACGCAGCCTGAGCGATACATTAATACGCCTGAAAGAAGTGCAGGTAAAGAATAATAACCCCTTGGTGCTGCGCGACCGCGCCGTTACCTCATTTGGGTATAAAGATGAAGTTTTAAAGGTAAAACCTGAGGATTACCGGTATAATACCCTGCGCGATTACATACAATTTGCCTCCACCCAGGCACGGGTAGACGCAGAGAACAATCGCTTGTTTTTTATGGCTGATGGGAAGCAGCTTACACCACGCTTTGTGATCAATAACCGCGATGCCTTGTTTACCGATGCCGATCCGGCGGAGGTAACCAGTATGATATCGAACTCTTATTTAGATTTGCCGGTATCGTCAGTTGATCAGGTGGTAATCAAAAAACTCATTGCCGGGCAATCGCTCATGGTAACGCCCGACAGCGCTGCCGATGCCAGCCCGCGCGAGCGTTTCAACAGCAAAAACCCATCAGCTATAGGACCGGTTTTCGTTATCTATCTAACCCTAAAACCCGATGCCTTTAAAAAACCCGAACCGGGTGCCATACAGGCTGAAGTGAACGGTTATTACGAAGCCCGCGACTTTTACAAACCCATGTACAATCAAACCAAAAACGATACACGTACAGATAGCCGCGCTACCCTGCACTGGGAACCCAACGGCAGCACCGTACAAAACGGCCGCAGCGCTATAAGCTATTACAACAGCGACAGCAAAACCACCGTTAGGGTGGTAGTGCAAGGTATTACCAATACAGGCGTACCTTTCACCGCGGTAAAAACTTATAGTGTGAAGTGATGAATATAGGATTGTAAAGCGTATAAACCCCTCCCTGCCAACGCTCAACCAACTGCACCCCTCGGGAGGGAACTGTGAAGCAGGATAAGTTCCCCCCTCGGGAGGGCAGGGAGGGGTTTAGACGCTATACTATTGCATCAGCGTCAATACGAAACCACCGTTACCTTTTACCTTAACAGTTTGAGCATTTGCTGCGCTTACATTATTAGTAGCAAATGAAAATTCGCTATCGCCATCGTTGATCAAAGTGCGGCGGGTGTATTTCTTGAAAAACGACAAATCAAGTTTAATATCCTTTTCTACGTTTTCGCCGTTTACCCCGGCAATTACCCAGCGGTTGCCGGTTTTACGGGCTATGATGGCCAGTTTACCGGGGTAGCCGTTTACAAAACGTACATCATCCCATTGGCCGGGCAACTGGCGTAAAAAGCTTTTAACATAATCAGGGGCCGAAGCCATGCTTTCATCCGTTTCGGCCATGTGCTGCACACCCGAAAGGAACAGTACCGGCAAAGCCAATTGAAATGCATTGGTAGTTTTGCGTTTGATTTTAGGGATTTGCCCAAATACCATGGGCGTAAAATCCATAGGATCGAAAACGTTGCGTACAAACGGAATTGTGGCGCAATGCTGTGCCTGTATATCCTGGTTCCTTTGCTCAAAAGTAGCAAACTCCATTCCCTTAATGGCTTCTACACTTACCAGGTTAGGGTAGGTACGCTGCAAACCACGCGGCAAGGTAGCACCATGAAAATTGACCAGTAACTTGTAAGTCAACGCATCCTTCAATATGGCATGGTAATACTGGATCATGGATTGACCATCGCCGCCGAAAAAGTCAATTTTAACACCCTTAATACCCATTTTACTTAAGCGTTCAAATTCTTTAGCGCGGCTTTCGTGGGTAAGCATTTTATCGCGCGGCGTGTACGGCGCGGTATTCCAGCTGCCTGCCGAGTTATACCAAAGCAATAACCCTACGTTACGGGTTTTGGCGTAATTAGCGAGTTCTTCAATTTTCTCATACCCTATTTTGCGGTCCCAATCAGCATCAATTAAGCAGTACTCCCATTTCATGCTGGCGGCATAATCAATAAAGCGTTTTTGCACACTGTATTTGGTAGAGTCGTCTTTCATGATAACCCAGCTCCATGATGCCTGACCAGGCTTTATGAATGATAGGTCCATCTTAGGTGCATGAGTGGCTACATCGGTACCCAGAGTAGATTCTGTAATAGTTTTTAAAGACCCTAAGGTGATAATGCGCCAAGGCGTGTACCAGGGTAATTTAGATTGCGGCCCTAAAGCACCGCCCGGAAAAATTTCTACCGGGTCCGGGAAACCTACACTGTACTCCCCTCCCGACGATTCGGCCTTTAAACGGGTAGCGCAATAATCGCCATCAGGAAATGTTTCGGTAATTAAAGCCCAGTTGTTGCCACTTTGAAACAAGGCCGGGTAAACCCATCCTGCCTTCATAGGCGAAGGCATACCCACGGCAACACCCTGCTCATAATATTCTTCGTAAGATGGGTTAGTTTGCGCCCATCCTGTTTTAGCAACCGACATAGGCTGTAGCCAGCCCTTAGTTTGCGTACTAAATTTATAAGAAGTTACCTCGACTGTGATCTTCTTTACATCGGTAGATTTATCGGGAAAATGATAGCGGAAAGCCACGCCATCATTAGAGACCTGAAAAATAACGTCCATCAATTTGCCTTTGGCATTTTTTAAATGAAAATATTGTAGGGTAGCTTTATAAGTGATGTTCTTGCGTTTGGCCGTAGCCAGTTCATAATGATCGATCACTCCAAGTTCTTCGGGTACCGATACCATGGCTAATCCCTTTGAGAAATCCTGGTCTTCCCTAACCAGCCCAAGCTTTGAGCTTAAAATAACGGGCTCATTGTTGCGGCTAACTTCATAGTTTAATTTACCTCCGGTTAAGCCCACCTTAACCACAATTTTACCATTAGGGCTTTTAACAACAAATGGTGCATTGGGCGCCGCTTTAAGCAGCAAAGGAAGCAGCAATGTTAGTGTAACAAGTTTAATGATCTTCATAGGCTTAAATCACAGTTTCAAGGCATAAACATACCGCGCAACAGTGCAGGTACAGTCCCTGATCTTATAAATAGTTAATTGGTTATCAATACAAATAAACAAAAGTTGCCTTAAAAATATTTGGTTTAAATTATTATTTTTCATTTATACACTTATTATAATCGTCATTGCCTGTCCTGTATACAGTAAATTAAATTTTGATATTTCTTAACGTTTGCACACCTTTAGGGAATTATCGCCCCTGATTTTATTTAAAGCCAACCATGGCAGGCATGCCGGTGGTCTAAGAATATATCGTGATAATAGCTGAATTTAAAAAACTTAGGGTACTGGCGTTTTTAGCCGGATGCCTGTCTACCTTTTATGGCCCCCAGGCAACTGCACAAACCACCGGTACACCCTGGCATGGTATTGAGCGGAGTATGCGTTACCGGCCCGATGGTAAGGATTTTGTAATTAACAACGGCACACGCCGTTTTAACCGGGCCATATACGGCACCAATACCGCTTTTAGAGTGGAGGCCGGCGATTTGCCTGAATTTGCCTTATACCTTTCTGGTATGGGCGGCAACCTCAAGTTAGGTATAGTAAACGGAACCGAAAGTAAATGGCTTATTAATGCGCAAAGCATCGAGGCCCGTTACCGTGCTGGTTCTATGCTGTATACCATTCACGACCCTATGCTGGGCAAAGGTAGTATTGAACTTTGGCTGCTGGCCGGTTCAACCGCCGACAATTTGCTGCTCAAAGCCGAGATCAAGGGTGCAACAGGTGTTCAACTGCTTTGGGCATATGGTGGCGCTACCGGCAAAAAGTTTTCGCGCGATGGCGACATTGGTGCCGACCCTGAATCATCTTTTTATTTAAAGCCCGAATATTGTACCAACAACAGGTATTTAATTGATCAAAACACTTTCCGGCTCGATTTTAATGCAAAGGCTACCACCGAAGCTACTCGTTACCAGAACGAGCAAAGTTTGGCTAATGAGAACCAAACGGTTGTTACCAAAAAAATAATCAGCGGTTTATTTCCGCCATCATCCGCAGCAAAACAAGCCAATGCCGAGCAACAGACTACACCTTTGGCCTTATATAACTCATCGGCCACAGGCAAACCTTTAATTTGTGGACTGATCAAAAACACCAGCCAGCCTTTGTACTGGATGATAGGCCCAGGCATCAGCAAAAGCACCTATAACGAAATTCCGAAACTGCTAAATACTGCCGAAACTGCCCGTAAGCTACTTACCTCACGTGTGCAGCTCAACACACCCGACCCTTACATCAATACCTTAGGTGGTGCTTTGGCCGTTGCAGCCGATGGCATTTGGGAAAACCCCTCGTACATGCATGGTGCTATTGCCTGGCGGGCACGGTTACCCGCCTGGCGCGGTGCTTATGTAGCCGATCCATTAGGCTGGCATGACCGGGCGTCGATGCACTTTAATAGCTACGCCCTGTCACAAATTACCAGTCCCGAAAGCGGCCCTGTAATTGCCGATACCGCTTTACACCTGGCCCGCCAGCAGGAAAAACTGGGCAACAGCATGTTTAGCAGCGGTTACATTAGCCGCAATCCAAATGGCGATATCCGCCCGCATCACTATGATATGAACCTGGTTTTTATAGACCAGATGCTTACCCACTTTTACTGGACGGGTAATGTGAACGAGGTGAAAAAGCTTTGGCCCGTTATTAAACGCCACCTCGTTTGGGAAAAACGCAATTATGACCAGGATGGCGATGGCCTGTACGATGCCTATTGCTGCATTTGGGCCAGCGATGCCCTGCAATATAGCGGCGGCGGCGTAACCCATTCATCGGCCTATAACTACCGCGCCAATAAAATTGCAGCGCAACTGGCCCGCCTTGCAGGCGATGATCCGAAGCCGTACGAAAAGGAAGCCGATAAAATTAAAAAAGCTATTGCCAATGTACTTTGGATGCCCGAAAAAGGCACTTATGCTGAGTTTAAAGATTTGTTAGGCAATCAATTACTTCACACCTCGCCGGGGCTGTGGACCATTTACCATGCTATTGACGAAGGCGTACCGGATGCCATGCAAGCCTACCAAAGCCTAAAATATGTGGATAATGAGATACCGCATATATCCATACAAGCTAAAGGCTTAACGGGTAATTATCATGTACTATCTACCACTAACTGGCTGCCTTACACCTGGTCGCTCAATAATGTGGCCATGGCCGAGAACATGCACACGGCGCTGGCTTATTGGCAAGGTGGCTGCGTGGACAATGCTTTCAATTTATGGAAAAGCACTTTGCTGGAGAGCATGTATTTGGGTGCCAGCCCAGGAAATTTTCAGCAATTATCTTTTTACGATGCCATACGGGGTGAGTTGTACCGCGATTTTGCTGATCCTATTGGCATTACCGCGCGTACACTGGTAGAAGGCCTATTTGGTATACAGCCCAATTTACTGGATAATACACTAACCATAAAACCGGGCCTGCCGCAAGAATGGAACTATGCATCGCTCAACGTACCCGATATACGCTTTGATTTTAAGCGAACCGGCACAACTGATGTATACACCATTACCTCTGCGCTGCCCAAAACATTACCTTTAAACCTCGAAATTAATGCCCGTGCCGCTCAAATAACCGGAATAACGGTAAATGGCAAACCAGCCAAATGGACGGTTAAAACCATGGCTGTAGGCAGCCCCATTATACAAATTACGGCCGGAAGTCAAAAGCAGTATGTGGTAAAAATCACTTGGGGAAGTGCCGTTTTAGACAACCAAACATTAAGCTTTGACCGCGTTGCCGGACAAAAATATTTGCAGGCGTTTGATAAAGCCAGTATTGTGAACATAACCGACCCGCAAGGCATATTGGCATCACAATCTTTCACGCTTCACAAGTTAAACTATGTATTGAAGCCGATGCAGGGCAATCATACCGCATTTATACAATTAAAACAGGGTGCACTTACCTGGTGGCAGCCCTTGGATATGGCTGTTCACCCGGAGCCGGTCGAAATTCGGTATAATTTAGAACAGCATGCTGATGCAATTCGATTTATCCTACGCAATTATGCCAATAAAGGACAGGTTGAAATCCAGGTCAATCCTGAAATTAATGAGGGATATAGCCAAAAACTTGATGTTGCATCCAATGGCGTATCCAACGAAATTATGGTTCCGCTGAAGCATCTGGTGCCGGGGAGTAATCATATCCGCCTACAATACCAGGGGCATGTTACCGATACCACCATTGTCAATTGGCACATCGTTCAAGCCACATCCAATTCCATGCAAACGGTAAATATGGCGGCAAACTTCAATGATGCCGTTACAAACATCTTCACCAACCAGTACCTATCGCCACGGCCAAAAAGTGTAACGCTGCAATTGCCCGTGCAAGGCATTGGCAACTGGTGTTATCCGTTGACCATGGCAAATATTGATGATAGCGGACTGCGCAAAGTAGCAGCAAACAATAAAAATCAGTTCGAACTGCCGCAGCATATTGCGTTTGCAACACCGGGCGGCGAGGGTAAAAATATTGCCTTTACCTCGCAGTGGGATAATTATCCGCGCAGCGTAAACATCCCCTTAAACGGCAAGGCATCACATGCTTATTTGTTAATGGCGGGTTCTACCAACCCTATGCAAACGCGGCTTACCAACGGCACCGTCACCATACGTTACCAGGATGGCAGTAGTCAGGTGCTGGCCCTGCGCAACCCTGAAAACTGGCAACCCATTGAACAGGATTACGATAATGATGGTTACGCTTTCAATACTAACGCAGCCAAGCCTTTACGCGTTTACCTCAAAACCGGCATCGCCACGCTCGACTGGAAAACCTACACCACCATAAAAGGCTTTAGCAATAAAGGCATAGATGGCGGTGCAGCCACTGTACTGGATATGTACCTGGACCCTACCAAACAACTCAAAAGTTTAGAACTCAATACCGTGGCCAACGATGTAGTGATTGGCCTGATGGGAATAACTTTAACACGAAATGAATAACCTTAAAAAAATAGCACTTTTATTAAATGGCTGCTTAGGCTTAGTGCTCAACACCCATGCACAAACACCCCAACGCATTAACCGGCAGGCCTTGGTACAGCGCCACAATGTAGAAGTTAAGGCGATGGATTCTTTAGCTTCGCTATCAGTAGGCAATGGCAAGTTTGCCTTTACGGTAGATGCCACCGGCATGCAAACCTTTCCTGAACATTACCACAAGGGGGTACCGCTGGGTACACAAAGCGAATGGGGCTGGCATAGTTTTATTGACACGGCCGGTTATAAATTTAACGAAACCCTGCGTACTTACCAGCTTAACGGCAGGTCGGTTACTTACTCGGTACAAATCAATAATCCGCAACGTAATAAGGATGCGGCTAACTGGTTTCGCCAAAATGTGCACCGCTTGCAATTAGGAAACGTGGGCTTGCTGCTCACCAAAAAGAATGGCAGCCTGGCCACGCCTGCCGATATACATAATATTGACCAGAAACTGAATTTATGGACCGGTGAGATCAGCAGCTGGTTTACGCTGGAAGGTGTGCCGGTTAAAGTTATTACGGTGGGACACCAGCAGCAGGATGTAGTTTCATTCAATATCCAATCGCCCTTGCTGGCTCAGGGCCGCTTAAAGGTGCGCCTGCGTTACCCCTTCCCTACCAATGAGTGGGGTGATATGGGCGACAATTACAAGAACCCGGGCAAGCATACTTCGGGCATCGTCAAAAATGGTGCACAACAAGCGGTAATTAAACACCAGTTAGATACCAACAACTACTTTACCCAATTAATTTGGAGCGGTACGGCATCGGTTAAAAACACCACAGCACATGAGTTTGTACTATCCCCTAAGGGAAACAGCAACCAGTTACAGGTAAGCTATTTGTTTACCCTTAAAAGGCAGGCAGCTGTCCCGGCATTTACGGCAGTACAGATTAACAGCATGCAAAGCTGGAAAGCCTTTTGGCAAAGCGGCGGTGCGGTAGATTTTTCTGGTAGCACCAACCCCAAGGCTAAGGAGTTGGAACGCCGTATTATCCTGTCACAATACCTTACTAAAATTCAATGTGCAGGCTCTTATCCTCCGCAAGAAACCGGCTTAACGTATAACAGTTGGTACGGCAAGCCCCATTTGGAAATGCACTGGTGGCACGGCATTCATTTTGCCCTTTGGGGACGGCCCGAACTGCTGGAAAAAAGTATGCAGTGGTATACCAAGGTTTACAACAACGCCAAAGCTATTGCCAAACGCCAGGGTTACGAAGGTGTACGCTGGCAAAAAATGACCGACCCTGAGGGTAACGAAAGTCCATCATCGGTAGGCGCATTTCTCATCTGGCAGCAACCGCATATTGTTTATTTCGCGGAGCTGGCTTACCGCGCTCATCCGACCGCCAAAACGCTAAATAATTATAAAAAACTGGTTTTAGCTACGGCCGATTTTATGGCTTCTTATCCTTTTTATGAAAAAGATAAAGACCGTTATATTTTAGGCAAAGGCCTGATACCGGCCCAGGAACGTTACAACCCTGAAGAAACATTTAACCCAACCTACGAACTGCAGTACTCGTACTGGACGCTCACCACAGCCCAGCAATGGCGCAAACGTTTGGGCATGGCACCCGATGAAAAATATGCCGATGTACTTGCCAAACTATCGGCCCTCCCGCAAGCCAACGGTGTTTACCTGGCGGCCGAAAGTGTGCCCGACTCATATACCAATCCCAAATTTGAAACCGATCACCCATCGGTATTAGGCTCTTTAGGCATGGTGCCTTACAATAAACGCCTGGATATGGGCGTAATGAAAAAAACCTTCGACCTGGTGTGGAACACCTGGGACTGGAAAGACACCTGGGGCTGGGACTTCCCCATGGTAGCCATGAGTGCCGCCCGTTTAGGCGACCCACAAAAAGCCATCGACGGTTTGTTTATGCCTATTAAAACCAATACGTATTTGGTTAACGGTCATAATTACCAAGATGATCGCCTAACCATTTACCTGCCGGGTAATGGCGGCTTACTGGCTGCCGTAGCCATGATGTGTGCCGGCTGGGATGGCAATACCAAATATAATCCGGGTTTCCCTAAAGATGGTACATGGAAAGTAAGGTGGGAGGGTTTGAAGCCAATGCCGTAAAACCCCTCCCCGGCCCTCCCCAAGAGGGAGGGAGCTATAATAAAGCTTTTTTTAAAGTCCTCCCTCTTGGGGAGGATTTAGGAGGGGTTGCCATAAAATCCGACAGGGTTTTATAATTCCCTTTAATACTCTCACAAAGCTCGAACAGGTTTTGAATGGCCACCTGCGTGGCCGATTGTTGTCCCCATTTGGCCAGGCAGCGCTCCCATATGTCGGTAAAATTAGTTATGCTGCCCACCACCTGCACCACGTATTGCACCGATGCTTCGGAGTTTTCAAACTCAATGTCTTTAAGTACATGCAGCTGCTTCATTAAATCATAAATGGCAAAAGGTAAGCGCTTGTTGGCGATCACCCTGATGTTGGTTTCCGCAGCGTTTACCTTCGTATCGAATGAGGGTTCAATATCTATTTTTTGTGCTTCAATATAGGTAAGCACCATTTCTTTCAACGCGGTTTGAATTTGTTGTAATTGTGGGGTCATGAGGCAAAAGCTTGGTGATAGATGTGCAAAATCTGAGTTTTTATAGGATCGGGACATCCTTCCACAAAATCAAGTTCGGGTTTGGCTTTTTCCTTATTCCCAATAATAGGCACACCCGGATGCACTACAATAAAGTAATTACTCAGCTTTGTTTTCTCGGTACGGCTAACTGTTTTTATTTGTTGACCGAACGTGTATAGGCTATGATAAAATCGGTTGTTCATGGCATAAATTTTTTAGTGTCCTGTAAACATACCCGTGCATTACAAAGCAACAACCACGCCTGTATGTGCTTGTTTTACAATGCTTTTCTCTACAAAAGTTGATAAGTTATTAACAGACGTGTTAATAACCCCTGTTTTTCTATTACGATTTTAGATGGTAATAGCTTATAAACAAGGTTATTAGTATTAAAGGCAACGATAACTACCACACATCTACCTTTCCAACTGTAAACATTAGTCAACAACAGCAAACCCATGCTTGTGTTTATTGGTTATCCATATCTAATACTTAACGTTATGATGAGGTCTATCTGGAAAGGTTCCATTGGTTTTGGGCTGGTTAACATTCCCATTAAGCTATATTCGGCCGTGCAAAACAGCTCGCTTGACCTGGATATGCTGGATGGCCGCGACCATGCACATATACGCTATTTGAAAGTTAACGAAAATACCCACAAGGAAGTGCCTTATGATAAAATTGTACGCGCCTACAAGTTGGACGATGAATATATTGTACTGGAAGAACGCGATTTTGAGGATGCCAGTCCCGAAAAAACTAAGCTGATAGAAATTGAAAGCTTTGTAGAAGCCGAGGATATTAACCCTATGTATTACGAAACCTCGTACTATGCCGAGCCCGATGCCAAGAATAGTAAGGCCTATAATCTGTTGTTGCAGGCCCTCAAAAAAACCGGCAAGGCGGGCTTAGGCCGCTTTGTATTGCGTAATACCGAAAGCCTGTGCATTATTCACCCGGTAGATAATGCCTTGGTGGTGAGCCGTATCCGCTTTTCGCAGGAGCTGCGCTCTACCGAAGATTTAAAACTGCCCGATGCCGCCATCAGCAAAAAAGAACTGGACATGGGTTTAGCGCTCATTAAGCAATACACCGAAGATTTTGATGTATCGAAATTTAAGGATGAATATGCAGATGAGCTAATGAAGATCATCAAAGCAAAGGCCAAAGGCAAACGCCCAACTATTAAGAAAATGAAGGTGGCCAAAACCAGCAGCGATGACCTTTACGACCAGTTAATGCAAAGCCTGAACAAGAAAGGAGCTTAAGCCATGAGTTTAGAAAAATATGAAGCCAAGCGCGATTTCAAAAAAACATCAGAACCCAAGGGCGGCAAGGGCGATAACAAAACCCTGAGTTTTGTAATACAGCGTCACCATGCCTCACGCCTGCATTACGATTTCCGGCTGGAGCTGGATGGCGTGCTCAAAAGCTGGGCCGTACCCAAAGGGCCCTCGCTTAACCCCGGCGATAAGCGGCTGGCTATGATGGTTGAAGACCACCCCTTTGATTACCAATACTTTGAAGGTGTGATCCCTAACGGCGAATATGGCGGCGGAATCGTGATTACCTGGGACCAAGGCACTTACGAATCATTAGCCGAAGACCGTAAAGACGATATTAAGAACCTGCATGCCGGCCTTAAGGCGGGTAACCTTAAATTCAGGCTGCATGGTAAGATTTTGCATGGTGAATTTGCCTTGGTTAAATTGCACAATGCTAATAAGGACGATGATAACGCCTGGCTCCTCATCAAACATAAAGATGAGTACTCCGTAACTGAAAGTTTTGATAGCGAAGCTTTTGTACCCGACAACATTAAGGTGCTTAAAAACAATAAAGACGGCAAAACTAAGAAGCTGCCCAAACATAAACTATTGGACATTGACTTGCCGGTTGCCAAAGAGGAGATTAAAAAAAAGAAAAAGCCGGTAGCAAAAAAAGGGGACGAAGAAGTGCATACCCGCCGTTATAAGCCTATGCTGGCCAAATTGGAGCAAAAAATATTTGACGATGATAACTGGCTTTATGAAATGAAAATAGACGGTTACCGGGCCATTGGCTATACCGGTAAAGATGCCTCCTTAATTTCGCGCAATGGCATAGAGTTTAACGAGAAGTACGAAAAAGTATTTAATTCCTTAAAAAACCTTCCTGAAAGTGCAGTGCTTGACGGGGAGATCGTTGTAGAGGATAGTCATGGCCGTAGTGCCTTTCAGGACCTGCAAAATTACGATAGCCAAAAAAATAAGCGCACGCTCAAGTACTATGTGTTCGATCTGTTGAAACTGGAAGGGCACGACCTTCGGGAGCTGCCCTTAATTAAGCGAAAGGAGTTGCTGAAAACCTTCGTAGCTACTTTTCCTAAAGATACTTCCATATTCTACCTGGAACATAGCATAGGCAATGGCACCGAGCTGTTGGTAAAAGCACAAAAACAAGGTTGGGAAGGCATAATAGGTAAAGATCCTGATAGCTCTTACGATGGTGGCCGCCGGTCTGACCGTTGGTTAAAATTCAAGATCCAGGCATCGCAGGAGGCTATTATTTGCGGTTATACGCCGCCAAAAGGCAGCCGTAAGCACATAGGCTCACTTATATTGGGTATACAACAGGGCGAAAACATCAGGTACGTGGGCAACTGTGGCACCGGCTTCAGCGGCGAAAGTTTAAAGGACTTGTTCGAGCAGTTACAGCCACTCGTAACTGACGACAAACCCTTTCCCGAAAAAGTTAACTATCATGGCAAAACTACTTGGGTAAAGCCCGAGCTGGTATGCGAAGTACTATATTCGGAATGGACAGAAGACGGCAGTATGCGCCACCCGGTATTTAAAGGCCTGCGCATGGATAAAGAAGCCGATCATGTTTTACAGGAAACACCCGACAAGCAACTGGCCGATGAAACCACAGTGACCTACGGCAAAAAAAAGGTTAAGCTTACCAATCAAAATAAGCTATTCTGGAAAAAAGAAGGCATTAGCAAAGGCGAGCTGCTCAACTATTATAAAGAAGTAGCCCCCCTAATGATCCCTTACCTGAAAGACAAGGCTCTCTCTATGCGCCGCCAACCCAACGGTATTGATGATCCGGGCTTTTTTCAGAAGGATGTGGACGAAACGCATTTGCCCGATTGGATTAAGACCGAAAAATTATACTCGGAAAGTAATGATAAGAACATCAACTACATTGTTGGCGATGATGAGGCCACACTCATGTACGTGGTTAACTATGGCTCCATAGAAATAAACCCTTGGTTGAGCAATTACCAAACGCCCGATAACCCCGATTATGTAGTGATAGATGTAGACCCGCACGACGTACCATTTACCGAAGCGGTTGAGGTAGCCTTAAAAACCAAAGAGGTGTTTGACCGCATGAAGTTGAAAACTTTCATCAAAACCTCAGGTTCCAAAGGCTTACATATTTATTGTTACTTAGGCGCACAATACGACTATGATTTTGTGAAAACCTTTGCCGAATACGCCGCACATCTTATACACGATAAACTGCCGGATACCACCAGTATTGAACGCAGTCCGGCTAAACGGAAGAATAAAACCTACATCGACTTTTTGCAAAACCGCCGCGGGCAAACTATTGCGGCACCCTACTCGGTAAGGCCAAAGCCGGGTGCTACAGTGTCTACCCCACTGAACTGGAATGAAGTAAATAATAAGCTTTCTTTGGCCGATTACACCATCTATACCATGCCCGAACGTTTAAAGAATATAGAAGACCCTTGGAAGGATATTCATAAAACTAAAGCCGATTTGAAGAAGGCGCTTTCTATATTAAAGGAACAGACTTTATAGTACTTATTACTAACGAATTGGTTGGTTTATTTAACTACATAATTTTAGCATAAAACGCAACATCTATTGAGCATGTACGTTATAAAATATACCAATTATAAACATCATGAAATTGCTCACCAAAATTCAAATTTGGGGCGATCACCATCACCCCCAGTGGTTAGATTTATTCAGGATTGCGTTAGGTGTTATCCTGATATGGAAAGGCATACTATTTGCCTTAAATCTCGATGCTTTTACGGCCCTCATGATGCAGCACCGGTTAGGGACGGCGGTTGTACTAAGTTTAGCCGCTCATTTAATTATTGGCCTGCACGTTATTGGCGGCTTCTTTATTACCATAGGTTCGCACACCCGCTTATTTTGCCTGTTAAACCTGCCTATATTAATAGTAGCTGTGCTGTTTGTAAACCTGAGCCAGAATATTTTTAGCCCTTACGCCGAGTTTTGGCTCTCCTGTTCGGTATTGGCAGCCTTAGTTTGCTTTTTAATTGAAGGCGATGGCGTATGGTCGGTAGAGCATCAAAATGAAATGGCTGCTTAAAGAGAGCTAACATTAAAATGAAGCAGAATAGTACACCTAATTTATAGTAGCATGTTTTGTTGTGCCTAATAATTGAGATACATCTTACAAGCAACTAATTGAGTGATGCTATTCTGTTTTTAAACTTTTTACCGGGTTGGCTAATGCTGCCTTAACCGATTGGAAACTCACGGTAAGCATGGTAATTAATAACGCGCCCAAACCGGTAATGATGAAGATCCACCAGTTAATTGCAGATCGATACTCGAAACTTTGTAACCAGTTATGCATAAAATAATAAGCCAGCGGAGTGGCAATTACTAAAGCAATAACTACCAGGCCGGCAAAATCGAGCGAGAGTAAACGCCATAAACTAAATACCGAAGCCCCTACAACCTTACGGATCCCCACTTCTTTAACCCGCTGCTCCACCATAAACGAAGCCATGCCAAATAAGCCTAAACAGCTAATAAAGATGGCCAAACCGGCAAAAAAGCTGGCCAGTTTACCAATGCGCTGTTCGTTGCCAAATTTGCGATCGTACTCTTCATCTATAAATGTGCCGGCAAAGGGCTGTGCAGGATTGTATTGTTTAAACACTGCTTCAATTTTACTCACAGCATCGGCTGCACTCATTTTAGGGTTCAATTTGAGCAGTATTACGTAATTAAGCGAGGTGGTTAAATCATAAATAGCAGGCCTTATTTGCCCGTAAGGAGATTGTACCACCATATCTTTAACCACACCAATGATAGTACATTTATGGCCATCCCAGGTAATTACCTGCCCAACAGGATCTTTTAAATTCATAAACTTAACAGCCGTTTCGTTAACTACTAAAGCGGTAGAGTCTGTGGCAAATGCCTTGGAAAAATCACGACCCTGTTTAATGGTCCAACCAATGGTTTTACCATAATCATAGGATACATCGTTGGTGGGAAAGTCTACGCTCATGTTGGGGTCTTTGCCCGGCCATTCAAAACCGCTGCTGGTTGAGCCATAATATGTAGGCCAGCTGTCACTTTCGGCCATGGCAGTAATTGCTCCGCTGTTTAGCAATTGATTATTCACAACCTCAAAATGGTTGTGAATATCGGGGGTTACGGTACTCACGGCCAGCAGGCTGTTGGCGTTGTAACCGATAGGCCGGTTTTTAGCATACTGTATTTGCCTGAACACTACAATAGTACCAATAATGAGCGTTACAGATACAGTGAATTGTATTACTACCAATACCTTACGCGGCAATCCGGCCATACTACCCATACGGAAAGCACCTTTCAGCACTTTTACCGGCTGAAAAGAAGAGAGATAAAATGCAGGATAACTGCCGGCAATTAAACCGGTTATTAAACTAAACCCTATGGATAATAGCCAAAATACCGGGTTGCTCCATAACACATGAACCTGTTTATCGGCCACTTCATTAAAGAAAGGTATACTTAATTGGAGCAGCATTACTGATAGTACAAATGCTATAAACACACACAAAAATGACTCAACAAAGAATTGGTAAACCAACTGACTTTTTAACGACCCTATAGCTTTGCGTATGCCTACCTCTTTAGCCCGCTTTTCGCTGCGGGCAGTGCTTAGGTTCATGAAATTAATACAAGCCAGCAGCAATACAAATACACCAATAATACCAAACAGGTAAACATATTGTATGCGCCCGCCTATGTTAATGCCATTTTTAAACTCACTGTATAAATGCCATTTAGGCATTGCCTGTAAAAACAGGGCAGGCTTCTTTTTTGCCAGTTCGGCATTTACCTTACGTAGCTTTACGTCCCTTATTTTTAAAGACACCTTGTCCATATCGGCGTTGTCTGCCAGTTGCACGTAGAGCGAAAAAGCGTTGGGTCTCCAGGGGTCTTCGGCCGTTGATATCCAACTGCTGGTATTAAAATAAAGTTTCCAAGGCGCCATAAAACCCATATTGGCAAATCTGCTATTGGCGGGCATGTCTTCATAAACGCCTGCTACCTTTACATTAATACGGTTATCCAGTTTAATTACCTTGTTGATAGGATCGGCGTTGTCAAAATATGACTTGGCTGTTTTTTGAGATATTAAAATAGAGGTTGGATCTTGTAACCCATTACGGCTACCTTTTACCATCTTGAGGGAAAGCAGTTCTGTTATTTGAGGCTCAAAATAACTGCCTAAAACATATAGCTTTTTATCGTCTGCGGCTAATATATGGTTACCAAATCCCCCGGCATTGAGTACTATATATTTAAAATCATTGCTGTAATTTTTTCTTAGCTCATCTGCAAGCGGGTAAGGTGTATCTTCCCAGGTTTGTATCTCACCGTTGTTTTTAACGTTTTGCATTACCTGCGCAACACGATCATAATTTTTGAAACTGGTATTATAAGTCAATTCATCCCATATCCACAAACCAATAAGCATAGCCACTGCCATACCTACTGATAGGCCTGCAATGTTAATAAACGAATGCATTTTGTTTTTCAGGAGATTACGCCAAGCCGTTTTAAAGTAATTTTTGATCATAACAGGAGATTACTTACCACATAGTAATGATATTCATGCCATAGTTATAACCACTTGAAAAACAGATAACTACATTAAAAAATACTAAGCAACCTGTATCAGTAACGCACACTCGAATGTACGCTTACGGGGCGGCAAAGCATTGCCATATGTGAGTTGCTTAGATATTCCGTACGATGTAAGTAAATAGGTATAGCGCATAACATTATATGGCATCCAGCAAATGTGCTGAAACTACATACCAGGTTTCTTGGCTACGCCAATAATATCTACATCGGTAAGTTCGAGCGACTTTACCATATGCGCTACCGTGGTTTTATACTTTTTAAAATGAGGCGTTTCTATGTGTGCTTTGTAGGAAGCCATATTGGCGTAGATCTCGAAAATAGTGATGCTGGTATGGTCTTTTTTATCGGCAACGGCATAGTAAGATAATACCCCCGGCTCTAAACGTATGGCCGTTTCCATTTGCTCTTTTAAAGCTTTATTATATTGCACCAACTGCCCGGCATCCACCCGTACTTTGGCCACCCGTACTACCTGATCTTGCTGTTGTGCTATGGCGTTTTTATTAAAAATAAAACTCATCAGGAGAACAACTCCAGCTACTAAAAGCCTGTATTTGGCTTGGCTTCGTCTTGACATAAACTGATGAATTAAGTTCATTACTTCAATTTTATGTTTACAAATAGGTTAACCCAGCAGGCTTTTTACCGTCATAAAATACCGGCTCAAAATCCTCATCGGCCAGTTCGCAGGAGGCCGAGATGGACAGGAAGTTAACGTTGCCAAAAATCGTGGCAATGGAGGCATCGGCAGCATCGCGGCCGGTGGCTATTTTAACCAGCCCGTTAAGGGGTACCAGTTTGGTGGCATCGAAAATAACCCAATCACCGCCTATAAAGGCTTCAAAACAAGCATGAAAATCGGGCGGATTAAGCTGATAGGCATAGCCGGTAAAGTAACGGGCAGGTATATCTAAAGCGCGGCAAAGCGCAATACCCAAGTGTGCAAAGTCACGGCAAACACCGGCCTGCTCGGTCACGGTGTCATAAGCCGAGGTTTGCGAATTGGTAGAACCGCTCAGGTACTCCACATTGTCATGGATCCAATTGGTTAAAGCCAGCACCTTTTCAAAGGCATTATCTATTTTGCCAAACTTGTTGTGTGCAAAACGGAATAACTTATCCGACTGGCAATAACGGCTGGGGAAAAGGTACGGCAACACAGAGGTATCCATGTCCATTACCGGCACATGGGTTAGCAAATTGCCAGCCGTTTGCTTGTAAGAAGTATCAATAACAGCGCTGTAGTTAATATTAACAATGGCAGGCTCGGTAACTTCCACACGAATGAAGCGATTTTCGCTGTGTTGTGGTGTTAACTCTTCTATCTTGTAATACGGATCAATTAAAAAAGATTCCTGAAGCACGGCTTGGGCCGGTGTACGCAGGGCATGAATATTCAATATAAAGGTAGAAGGTTCTCTAACCTCATACCCTAACGCGCCCATTACCTTAAACTTCATACTTTTTTACGCTTTTTCGTGCTCTTCCCTAATTTACCGAACGCCGTATCCATCCATTGGTTTGAAATGTTTTTAAGTGCTCCCTTTAGTTCTTTATCCCATTGCGCCGATACGCTCTCCAGATCTTCCTTTTCGTAATGATGCTCTATGAGGTTAAAACTATCGGCCTTATAAAGGGCAACATCAATTGGAAAATCTACATCGGCAGCACTAATACGGGTAGAATCAAACGATAAGAACCCGGCTTTGAGGGCCAGCTTCATGCTGCAATCGTTAGTTAATATCCGGTTTAATATAGCCTTGCCCTGGGCAGCGTTACCAATAATAACGTAAGGTGCACCATGCCCCAGTTCTACCCAGTTACCTTCAGGGTACAGCAGAAAAAGCTTGGGTTCTTCGTCGTCTTTCATCTGGCCGCCAATAATGGTGTTCAGGTTAAACTTGAACCCTGCTTTCTCCAGCGTTTCGCGGTCTTCTTCGCCTACACGCCGTACCTGTTCGCCAAAAGCATTTACGGCCTTATACATCTTGTTGATATCGTCCAGCCCATGTTCCATCAGTTCATCAAAATAAACAATGGCTTTATCGCGCACCGAGCGCAGTCCACTGGTCATGATAAATAAGGAGCAGCCCTCTTTTTGCAGGGTGAACAACTTTTTTTTGATGGTAACATCGGTTCCGGAGGTAATGCGGGTATCGGCAATGGCCACCAGGCCTTCTTTAACTTTAATGCCCAAGCAATAGGTCATGATACAATATTATAGCGATGATCGCCTGATTAAACGCCCGCAAAGTAGCTTAAAAAAACGCTACAGGGAAAAATAGATGCAATTGGTATAGCTAACATGTATTTTAAAACAGGTTGAATGTTTTTTACAAGTCTTTCAACTAACTAACCTTAAGTTGGTAAGAGCGCTTTATTCATTAAATTATACGTTTAAATTAAACCTTTTGGGCGTTACCCTTCGGGTCAGGCTTTACACTGCCAGTCCTCATTCCGCTACGCTGCATTCCGGGCTTTCCGTTGCAATCCTTAACGCAAACTGCATCGGAGGCTTTTTACACTTCATTTTTTGTACAAAACAACCAGGCTTACACACATTTTTACATGGCATACAAACAAAAAAGCGCAGCTCCAATTAAGAAAGCTGCGCTGTTAACCTGTCTTGGTTATTAAATTATAAAGTGGCTGTGCCTGTCAGGTTAATGCTGTTAGAAGCACCGCCTACTAAAATATCATAGTTTCCTTTTTCCATTACCCAGTTGTTCGTTACATCGTTAAAATATTGAAATGCATCCTGGTTTAGAATAAGCGTTACCTGCTTTTTCTCCCCGGGTTGTAAAAATACTTTGTCAAAAGCTTTCAACTCCTTTTGAGGGCGGGGCAACAACGATTTTTCCTGGTGAACATATACCTGCGCCACCTCGGCGCCGGCAGTTTTACCGGTATTAGTAACGGTAAAAGTTACGGTGGCTTTGCCGTTAGCCGCCTGAACCTGCATGCCGCTATATGCAAACTGCGTGTACGATAGGCCATGGCCAAAGGCAAACTGCGGCTCTACCTTATAAGTATCAAAATAACGGTAACCTACATAAATATCATCGTTATAGTATACTGTGTTACTGTCTTTACTGTTAGGAAAATCGCCCAATACATGATCTGGTGCCTCGGCCAAAGTTTTTGGGAAACTCATAGGTAACTTACCCGATGGATTTATCTTTCCATAGATAATGCCGGCCAGTGCGTTGCCACCCTCCATGCCGGGGTACCAGGCCTGGATAATGCCCGGTGTGTTTTGTGCCCACTGAGTCATATCAATAGGTCCGCCGCCAATAAGCACCACAATGGTTTTAGGATTAGCTTTAAGCACCGCCTTAATCAATTCATCCTGACCAAAAGGCATGTTCATGTTCGGCTTATCGGTATCTTCAGCATCGTAAGCGTTATCGGCCCATACGTTGTAATCGTAACCATGCGTCCAGCCGCCTACTATCACGGCAACTTCCGCTTTTGACGCCGCATCGGCCGCTTGTTTGATCATTGCAGCATCGGCCTGTGCGCCGCGCTCAATTTTGTAGCCTTGTGCGTAAGTGATCTTTACACCTTTGGCTGCTTGTCTTTTCAGGCCTTCTAAAGCAGTCACCTCGTAAAAGGCCTTAATTTGCGAACTGCCACCACCCAATCCCTGCGGACGGTTAGCATTAAAACCTATAACCGCAATTGATTTAACCTTTGAAGTTAAAGGCAAAATGTTGTTTTGATTTTTCAGCAGCACAATGCCTTCTTCGGCTATTTTCCGGGCAGTTTGCTGATGCTCTTTGGTATTGAAACTACCTTTTTTACGTTGCTTATCAATAACGTGGGTTTTGAGCATCACGTATAAGATGCGCCGAACCTTGTCATCAATAATATACTCGGGCGTTTTACCGCTTTTTACCAGCGCTACCACCGTATCGCCTAAGAAGTACTTGCGGTAATCGGGCACTTTGCCTAACGAGAGGTCAGTACCCATTTCTACGTCGGTACCGTTCCATAGTGCTTGCTGCGTATTGTGTACTGCACCCCAGTCGCTAATTACGGCGCCTTTAAAGCCCCATTCCTTTTTAAGGATCTGGTTCATTAAGTAATTATTGTGGGTAGCCCACTCGCCGCGTACTTTGTTGTACGAACCCATGAGTGTGTATACGCCACCTTCCTGCACGGCTGCTTTAAAGCCTGACAGGTAAATTTCGCGCAGGGCACGCTCGCTCAGTTCCACGTTAATGCTGGTACGTTTGGTTTCAATATTGTTGACCGCGTAATGTTTTACACAAGCCGCCACACCCTGATCCTGCACCCCTTTAATGTAGCCTACCGCCATGCGCGATACCAGGTAGGGGTCTTCGCTCTGGTACTCAAAATTGCGCCCGTTCAATGGCGAACGAATAATATTGATACCCGGGCCTAAAATTACATCCTTACCCCGGTAAGCGGCCTCGCTGCCTAATACCGAACCAAAAGCATAACCTAATTTAGGATTCCAAGTGGCGGCCAAGCATACGCCGGTTGGCAAATACGTGCTGGCATCGGCAATGCCCATGCTGTCGGCATAAGTGCGGCCGTGCTCGAGGCGTACACCATGCGGACCATCGGACATGACCCACTCGGGTATACCCAAACGCGGTACACCACCAGACGTAAATGACGAACTGCCGTGAATGAGGCTCACTTTTTCCTGTAGCGTCATTTGCTTCAACAGCGCATCGGCTTTTTGGTAAACGTCGGCATCTGTTTGAGCAAAAGCGATACTTTGCTGTAAGAGCAAGGCAGCCAGTGCGGCACCGCTATATAATAATCTACTGATCTTCATCCTTTATATTCCGCTTTTGATTATTTCTCTATCATTTTATAAACACGAACGTAATCAACTTCCATGGCTTTTGGAAAAATGGTTTCGTCTACACCTTGCGCACCGCCCCAGTTACCTCCTACGGCCAGGTTTAGTAATAAATGGAATTTTTTATCGAAAGGCCAAGTTGCATAACCTTTACCATCGTTTACAAATTCAAATATCTTTTGATCGTCTATATAACCGCGTACGGCGTAAGGCGTCCAGTCTACACGGTATAAATGAAAGGCGGTAAATGCATCATCAATCTTTTTGGCATCACCTTTTTGGGTGCCGATAGCACCATTGTAAGCGTCTGTATGCACGGTAATATGCACGTTGGTTGGATCGTAACCTACGTGTTCCATAATATCTATCTCGCCCGATTTTGGCCAGCTGCCGTAAGCAAAATCTGTTGGCAGCATCCATATGGCAGGCCAGGTGCCACGGCCCGAAGGCAATTTAGCTTTGATCTCGAATCGACCATACAAGAAGTCGCCTTTACCTTTGGTTACCAGCCTGGCCGATGTATAGGCATTACCGCCCACATTCTCTTTACGGGCTGTAATGGTTAAAATACCATCGTTAACCGATGCATTGTTCATGCTGTTGGTATAATTTTGCAACTCATTATTACCCCAGCCGCTACCACCCAGGTCATAGCCCCATTTGGCAGCATCGGGCAATCCGTTGGTGGTAAACTCGTCTGCCCAAACGGGCGTAGTTTCAAACGACCAGCCCTTGTCTGTTGGTGGGCCCGCCACTACTACCGGCGTACCCGGGTCTACCGGCAGGGGTTTTAAGTCTTCTTTTCCGGAACAAGAGATCAGCAGTCCGGCTACGATCAGCTTTCCTAATAATAAAGTATGCATTTTGGTTCGTCTTAATTTGCTTAAAGCCATATAACTATTCTTTTTCATCACGTTTTTCAATATCTCCCTGCAGAGAAATAGTTAAGCCGCAGCACAAGGCTGCGGCAAAATCACATTATTCTATTTCTGTAGTTCGAAGTTCCCTAAATAAAATATACCCGGAACCTGGTGACCTTCGCCACCCAATTGCAGCACAATCTGGTCATATACCGTAGAGCTTGCAACGCCCGAAAAGTCAAATTCAAGTTCAACCCATTGGTTTAGGGTGGCTACCTGTTTAACTACTTCGGTTTGGGTTTGCCATGCGTTACCACCCGTTAACGAGTTTTGTAGCTTAACCGATACCTGTGGTTTAAGTGTTCCGCTGTAATCGTTAAAGCTCGGGAAGAAAACTTTTACCTTGAACTTGTTGCGGGCGCTTAAGTTAAGGCGATAGTCTAAAGTAGTTTGCAGGTTACCGTACTGGTTAGCATCGCCGGTTAAACGCTGATAGAAACCTACTTTAGCTGCAGTATTAGCCGCTTGCGGGAAAGGGTTATCAAAGTTATTTTTAAACGTTATACCATCGGCTTTCCAGGCAATATTGCCGGTGCCGTCAAACTTATCGGCAATATCATTTGCTTTAAGCGGCTTTTCAACTACCGGGCGGGTGTAGCCTTTAGGTGCTAAGCGCAGGTACCAGTACAGGGCGGGGCTGGCTTTATCGCCCACACGTAAATACATCTCGTTCTCACTTAACGTCAGAATTTCGTATTTGGATACGCCGGTGTAATAACCCAGAAAACCACCGTTTGAAATGGTCAGAAACTTTTTGCCACCCTCTTCGCTAATACTCCAGCTCAGGTTAGTTGGCGGGGTATAATTCAGGGTGACATCGCCTCCCGCAGTGCCGCCTATACCGGCTGCATTGGCTCCGTTGGCAAAAGTATTACCATGATTAATGTAGGTATACTTTAGGTTATTGCTCAAGGTAAATACCATTTCATCATCGTACAAACCTTCAGATGCTTTTTCGTTGGCAGCAGCCTGATAATATTCAGGAACTGAAGAGGTAGTTGGCCCTACCCCCAGGTGACCACCAACGCCTTTTTCAATAACCCAGGTTTTACCCGCGGTATTAGAACCGCCTCCGGTCAGGAAATTATAATCAGGGCGGTTAAGCATTTCGGGCTTGGTTTGGGCTATGGTAACGGTTTGCGTGCTTGATGCAAAACCGCCGCTGGTAAACACCGTAAGCTTAACGGTATAAGTACCCGCCAAAGCAAACGAACCGGTAATTTCTTCTCCACTGCCGGTTTGGCCGTTACCTAAATCCCACACGGTTTTGGTTACCGGGCCCGATTGATTTTTAAACACAATGATGTTACTGTTGGTGGCCGTTGGTGTGGCCGAAAATTTCACCTGCGCGCTGGTAGGTGCCGCACCCAACTCGGGGTCGTCTACCTTACATCCCATCCATGAGAGTACCATCAACAGCAGTAAGGTTGATTGATATAGATATGCTTTCATTTTCTTGATTGATTATTGGTCTTAAAAATTAGGTTTCAACACCGGGCACTGGTCGCGCTCGCTTTGCGGTATAGGAAATAAACCCTTGGTAGCCTGGTTAAAGGTTACGTTATAATCTACCTGGTCGCCATTGTAGCCCGGTCCGCGCTTGCCGCTTATAGTAATGGCCTGCGCAGCGGCAGGTAAACCCTGGCGTAACAGATCCCAGTAGCGAATGCCTTCTAAGGCCAGTTCGGCGCGACGCTCCTGGTATATGGCCGCTAATGAAACTGTTTTGTTAGGCAGGCTTACCCTTCCGCGTACTTTGTTCAGGTAGCCTTGTGCGCTACCACCGCCGTTGGCCAAGTCAAGTTCAGCAGCCATCAGCAATACATCCGAATAACGGATTGAGCGGTAGTTATTACCCCAGTTTAACTCGTACTGACCGGCAGTAGTGCGGTACTCGTTAGTAGTGGTATACTTTTTACTGAAGAAACCGGTGTGCTGGTAGCCGGTAGTCACCTTGCCTTTCAGGTCGGTTTCCATATTGATAATGGTAGCCGCACGGCGCGGATCGTTAGCTTCGTAAGCATCGTACAACTCCTGGGCAACCGGGGCAAAGCTCCAGCCAGTGTTATAACTAGGGTCTCCATCAATACGAGGGCCTTGCATTTGCGGCTGCATGTTGCCCTCGCCGCCCTGAATGTAGTTCCAGTCAAACCATGGGTTATCGTTGGAATAAGAAATCTCCCAAACCGACTCTTTACTAAACTCATTGGCTTTGGTAAAGTTATCGGCATAGTTGGTCAATAAATCGTGACCGCTGTTAGCGATCAGATCTTTTAATTGCGTAAGCACATAAGCGCCGTTCACTGCTACCGAACCGGCCTGTAATTCGGCTTTGTAAACGCCTTTATAGAAAAGGTAGATACGGCCCAATAAACCCTCGGCCGACCAGCGGGTGGCATGTGCCTTGCTGGTACGCAAATCTGACTTATCTAAAACCGGGATGGCTTCTACCAGGTCTTTGGCTATCTGGTTAAAGGTTTCGGCCGGGGTAGCTTGCGCGGTACAGTACTCACTCGGCGCCTGCGGAGCCAGTATCAACGGAATGTTGCCATACCATTTAGCCAGGTCGAAGTAAAAGAAAGCGCGCAAAAACTTGCACTCTGCGGTAATTTTTGCCTTGGCAGCATCACTCATGGTAATGCCCGGAAGCTTTTGCAACAACAGGTTTGCTCGGTAAATACCGGTATAATGGTTAGCCCAATATACACGGATCAGCGAGTTATTGGTTAACAATTTCTGCTGGTCTATCTGGATCATTTCAGGCGAATCGGACCTGCTGCCGCCACCTGCGTACGAATCGTCCGAAGCTATGTCGGCCATCATCGGGTCGGGACTAAAGCCGCCACCGCCGGCATTCGTATGCCATTGCAGGGCATCATAAACGCTGTTCAAGGCTTCGTTGGCATCCTTTTCTGTTTTATAGAAATTTTGTTCTACCCGGTTATCAAGCGGGGTAAGCTCTAAAAACTTTTTGCAGCCGGTTCCTGCCATGGTAAGCAAACCTGCTAATATAATAGTGGTGGTATATTTATTAATGTTGTTCATGTGTTACAGATTTAGAAAGTTGCACTTAAACCTAAACGGAAGGTACGCGCCTGCGGATAGATACCGCGGTCGATACCAATATCCAAGCTGCCACGGGCACCAATTTCTGGGTCGAAACCGGTATAATTAGTCAGTGTAACCAGGTTATCGCCCGATACATATAAGCGCAGGGCCTGTAATTTCAGCTTGGTGGCAATGGTCTTATTAAGCGTGTAGCCTAACTGCAGGGTTTTTAAACGCACATAGTCGCCATCTTCCAAATAAAGGTTTGATATACGTGTGTAATTACCGTTAGCATCGTTCCAGGTAAAACGCGGATACTGGTTAGTGCTGCCCTCGCCGCTCCAGCGGTTAAGGTACAAGGTTTGCATGTTGGTGGTGTTCAAATCCTGACGGCGGGTACCGTTAAAGATCTGGTTACCAAATGCCCCGGTAAAGAAGCTATTTAAGTCGAACCCTTTGTATGATAAACCCAAAGTAAAACCACCTGTAATTTTAGGCGTAGGGTTACCGATCATGGTACGGTCGTTAGCATCAATAATACCGTTGCCATCCAGGTCTTTAAACCTAACATCGCCCGGAACAGCATCAGGCTGAATTTTCACACCGTTGCGGCTGTAAGCATTTACCTCGGCTACGTTTTGAAAAATACCATCGGTTTGGTAGCCGTAAAAGTAAGAGAACGGCATACCAACGGTGCTGCGCTCTACCTGTCCGTAAGTAGAAATACCGGCACCGCCCAAAATGCCCTCGGCATTGTTAATTTCGGTAACCTTGTTTTTGTTAAAGCTGCCATTGATACCTGCATTGATCTTTAATTTACCAAAGCTTTGCTGATAAGTTAAGGCCAGCTCAATACCCGAGTTACGTACCGAACCACCGTTGGCCGTACCGGCAGGTACACCCACGCTTAGCGGGATAGGCACTTGCAGTAACCAGCCTTTGGTAGTTTTGATATAATAATCGGCCGTAAAGGTGAACATATTACGCAGGAAGGTAAGGTCTAAACCGATGTCGGTTTGTTCAGAAGCTTCCCATTGAATATCGGGGTTGGCAATGTACGATGGTGAAGCACCGCTGGTATATCCGTTGCCGCTGCCGTTATAATAAGTATAACCACGGCCTACACCAATAACCGCGGCCCATGGGTAATCGCCTATACGGTCGTTACCATTTTGACCCCATGAGGCACGCAGCTTACCAAAGGTGAGAATGTCATTTTTAGGAATGAAACTTTCCTCGGTAAAGATCCAGCCGGCAGATACCGCAGGAAAGTAACCGAACGGATGATTGCTGCCGAATTTGGAAGAACCATCGCGGCGGATGGAGGCCGACAACAGATACTTATCTGCATAGCTATAATTAGCCCTCGCAAATAAGGAGAACAAGGCACTTTGGCCTGCCCCGCCGGTAGCTTTTGCCGTACCGGCATCAACGGCTAGGTTAAGGTAAGCCATATTAGGGTCGGTTACTACTAAACCACTGTTTGAACCATACAGGCTTTCCGCATTTTCCCGACGGCTGGTGGTACCTAAAGTTACGCCCAGGGTATGCTTGCTGAAGGTTTTGTTATAGTTCAGCACGTTTTCGGTCTGCCATGTGTAATAGCGGTCAACACTTTTTGATACGCTTGAGGTAACGTTTTGCTGGGCTGTATTCAGGAAAAATACAGGACTATAGCCGTTACCATTCACATAAGCGAGATCTATACTAAAAGTGGAACGAAACACCAGGCCGTTAACGATTTTCAATTCAGCGTATGTGTTGCCTACCAACTTATCAACACGGGTACGGCCATTGGTTACCGCTAAGCGAGCCAACGGGTTAACAATTTCCTGTGCTACGTAAGGCGAAATGCCATACAGGTTACCGTTACCATCGCGTACAGCATTGGCGTTATAACTTGCCGCACGTGCCGGGTCGTTTTCTATCACCGGGGTAAGCGGGTCTAAATTAATGGCGTTGCTTAATATACCGCCAAACTCCTGGTTAGGGTCAATAGCGGTACGGCTAATGTGTGAGTAAGCCACATTTGCGCCAACTTTTAAAAAGCTTTTTACCTGGTTATCAGAGTTTGCTCGGAAGGTATAACGTTTAAAATCAGACTTGTCGCCGCCAACTAATCCCTTTTGATCGAACAAAGAAAAGTTGATGGCATAGCTATTTTTGTCGGTACCACCGTTAACAGCCACCTGATGGTTGTACATAGGGGCATTTTTTTGAAACACCGCTTTTTGCCAGTCGGTACCGGTACCGGAAGGGTACTTGCTAATATCGGGGAACGGTATGCTATTGCCTGCATTGGCGGCACCTTCGTTCATCATGACCACGTATTGGCGGGCATCCAACAGGTTCATTTTACGCCATGCGTTTTGAATACCGTAATACCCATCGTAGGTAACACTGGTACGGCCGTTCTTAGCGCCGCTCTTAGTAGTAATTAAAACCACACCATTACCGCCACGGGCACCGTAAATAGCCGCCGAAGCCGCATCTTTCAATACATCCATAGATTGAATGTCGGACGGGTTCAGATAGTCGATACCTCCCACCTGGAAACCATCTACAATGTAAATAGGCGATGCATCGCCGTTGGTACCAATACCACGGATACGCACAGTTGGCGCATCGCCGGGCTGACCCGAAACGTTAGTGACCTGCACGCCGGCAACACGACCTTGTAAAGCCTGTTCAATACGCTGGACCGGGGTTTGCGTAATTTGATCGGGCTTAACAGACGAAATAGCCGACGAAACATTGCGGCGCACCTGCGTACCGTAACCAATCACCACTACATCAGCCAGTCCTGTGGCACGATCGGTCATGATGATGTTGATAACAGAATTATCGGTAACTGTATACCGTTGAGTTTCTAAGCCTATTTGGCTAAAGACTAATACTGTACCCATTTTAGGTACATTTAGCTTGAACTCGCCATTAGTGCCGGTAGATGTACCACCTGTACCACCTTCTATGGTAACCGTTACCCCTGGTAACGGAGAGCCATCGCTCTTTTGCATAACTTTTCCTGTAACCTGCAACTCCTGAGCCTTAAGCCCAAACGCATGCAACAGAAAAAACATTAAAAAAAATGTAATTTTTCCTTTCATAGAAAATCATAAAATGGTTTATAAAAAATTGGTAAATTGGTTACAGGTTGGCACCTGTTTGTGGCATCAAATATAAACCAGTAATTAAACTCTGTACATTTTAGGCATCCTAAATAACCTATACAAGACAAATTATACCCCTCAATATTAACTAATTCACCACTACACAGTTACAATTAAGGCAACACAAATCATTAACTATAAATGACTTACATATCTTTCACACTCCTACACCTTATAAAAATACTTTTTTATAAGGTGTAGCTTTATTTATGGTATTTATTTAGCTTTACGTAATTAATGAAGCAAGCATTACTAACCATATTAACCTGCTTTACATTCATCTTATCGAACGCACAGAACCCCATTGGGCTACCACAAATTGTTAATTACAGCAATTTGGAGTATAAAGGTGGGATTCAGAACTGGGCCATTGACCAGGATAAAGATGGCAGGATGTATTTTGCCAATAACGAAGGTTTGCTGTCTTTTGACGGCAAGCACTGGAAGCTGTATAAGCTGCCCAATAAAACAGTTGTGCATTCCTTAAAAATAGATGCTTCTGGTAAAATATTTGTGGGTGCTCAAGATGAATTAGGTTATTATCTTTCTAATAATCAAGGCATCCTAACTTTCCATTCCTTAAAATCTATTATCCCGGAATCGAGCCGGCAGTTTGCCGATGTTTGGAACATTTGCCAGGCCGGAAGCGAAACTTTTTTCAGGACGGTTGAAAAGATATTTTATTTAAAAGACGGTACGATCAGTGTTTTTAAGACCAATACCGAATGGATTTATCTTGGCGCTGCACAAAACCAGGTTTATGCACAGCAGAAATATAAAGGCCTTATGCAGTTTAAGAACGGTACCTGGCAACTGGCCTGCAACGCCCCGGTTTTGAAAGATGATATTGTTACCTCGGTTGTTGATTATACCAAAGATACACTGCTGATTGCTACCCTCCGAAACGGCTTATATCTACTCACGGGGAATAAGCTGATCAAGAAAATCACCCAAGCCGATGAGATCTTTAATACCAGCTATATATACTGCGCCATACCGGTTAATAAAGACTGGTTTGCCATAGGTACTACAACCTCAGCGTGTTACATCATAGACCATTCTGGACGAATTGTCCAGCATTTTTCTAACGAGGAGGGTTTGCAGAAAAACTATATCCGTAATTTGTTTACCGACCGGGCCAAAAATCTTTGGCTGGCCTTAGACGATGGGATAGATTTTGTGGCTTTCAATAGTGCAATCAAGCAAATTTTCCCCGACGCCAAGAAGCAGATCAGCAGCTACACGTCGTACATTTTCAACAATAACTTATATGTGGGTGCCTCTAACGGCTTGTTTGAGCTGCCTGTAAATGCGGCATTGAAAGATTTGAGCTATGCCCGCGGGCAGTTTAGGGAGGTTACCAACCTCAAAGGCCAGGTATGGGGACTGCGCGAAATCAATCATCAACTGTTGTTAGGTCACGAAGACGGAACCTTTATAGTGGAAAAAGACCAGTTAACACCGGTTAACAAAAGCATAGGCACTTGGCTATTCGAACCGCTATCAGCCGTAGAACCTGCCCCCGAAGCTGTAGCCGGCACATATGATGGCTTGCAACTATTACAGTTTGACAAGGGAACTTTTACCAACGCCGGGCAAATTACCGGATTGGATAAAACCTCGCTCCGTTTTATGGCTTATGATAGCAACAGCAACGTGGTTTGGGCTTCGCACCCCTACCGTGGTGTGTTCAAGCTAAGCCTCTCGGCTAACCATCGACATATTATTAAAAATGAACTACTTACCGTTAAAAACGGGTTGCCTGCCACCTTGGGCAATTATCTTTTCCATATTAAAAACCGCATTGTAGTAGCTACATTGAAAGGCATTTATGAGTTTAACGATCATACCCAGCGCTTTGAACGGTCGGCCTACTTTTATCCCTATTTAAAAAACACCAACATTCATTACCTTACCGAAGACCACGCCGGCAATGTATGGTTTGTTACAGAGAAGAAATTAGGGGTAATTGATTTCACAAGTGATAGCAGCCATCCAACCGTTGTATACTTCCCCGAGTTGACCTCTAAACTGGTATCGGGTTTTGAGCATATCTATCCGTTTAACCAAGAAAACATCTTTGTAGGTGCCAATAAAGGCATTTACCATATTAATTTTTCAAAATACCGCGAACAAAGCAAACGGCTTGATGTACTGCTTACCCAGGTAAAGGTTTTTGATAAGAAAGACAGCGTGGTTTATGGCGGTTACGGCAAAAACCTATCAAAAGACCAAGTTAAGCTGCCCTATGACCTTAATTCCCTGCAATTTGAGTTTTCGTCTACCCTTTTTGAGCAGCAAAACACCATTGAGTTTAGTTACCAGTTAAGCGGTTTCGACAAGCAATGGTCGGCCTGGAGCACCAAGGCAGAAAAGGAATATACTAATTTACCGGCCGGCACCTATACCTTTAAAGTAAAGGCACGCAATAACTTAGGCAACGAATCGAAAGCGGTAGAACACGTTATTGTTATTGAGCCAGCCTGGTACCAAAGCTGGTGGTTCTACCTATTCCTGGTGATATTTGCCGCCGGCTCTATATACCTGCTTATTAAGCGGCAGCAAAAGCAACATTTAAAGGAGCAGGAAAAACTCAAGTACCTCCACCAACTCGAACTGGAACATAACGAGCGAGAGATCATGAAGTTACAAAACGAAAAGCTGGTAGCCGACGTAGGCTACAAGAACAAAGAACTGGCCTCAACCACCATGCACCTGGTACAAAGGGGTAAGCTGTTATCCAAAATTAAGGAAGAACTATTACCCCTGGTAAGCAGCAACAATGGCGATAAAGCTGTGGAGTTTAAGCGGGTAATACGCCTGCTTAACGAAGCCGAACGCAACGACGGCGACTGGGAGCAGTTTGCCATGCACTTTGATATGATACACTCCAACTTCTTAAGCCGGCTAAAGGAGCGTTTCCCCGATCTTAGCTCTAACGACCTGAAACTCTGCGCCTATTTAAAGATGAACCTAACCTCCAAAGAGATTGCCCAGTTAATGAGCATTACCATAAAAGCCGTAGAGGTGAGCCGTTACCGGCTGCGTAAAAAGATGCAGATACCATCGGATATGCCGCTGTTTAATTACCTCATTAATGCCATTAACCACAGTCAGCAAGAGCATTAAAAAAGTACGCATAACTTCAGGACTTCTTCATAAAAGTTCATATTTCCTCAAATTTTTAAAGTTGCGTATATAATGGGGCAGGCGTTATAAACTACATCGTTAAAGCACCACGAAAATTTTAACGGTGCCCATCGTTTTTACTCCTTCGTATCGCGTTTAAGTTCTGGGCAACCTCCTGTTTCGTATCAATCTTGTTATCTGCGTAAATAAATTTTTAAAGTATATTGGCTGTTCAAACCAGTACACACAGGCATGAACAAATTTTTACTCCCCGCCTTTATACTCACCTTCTCGTCGGCCGCTTATGCGCAGCAGATACCAGCACTCACCACCAAAGATTATGAGCGCGCCGAAAGCTTTATGGCTTACAATACTGCCCCCTACGTTGATGGTGGCGCCGTACGCCCCAACTGGCTCCCCGGCGAAAAGTTTTGGTACCGTAACCTAACTGCCCAAGGCAGCGAATTTATACTGGTAGACCCGGCCAAAGATACCCCTACTCCGGCGTTCGATCATCAAAAACTGGCAGCGGCACTATCAACCACCACAGGTAAGAAAGTAGATGCAGCCATGCTTCCGTTTGCGAGTATTGGTTACACGGCCGATGGTAAATATGTAACCTTTACCACTGGGGGTAAAAGCTATAAAGCCGACCTCCAAACTTATACCCTGAGCGAGGATGCTGCCCCGACACAACAGGCTGGTGTCCGCATGGGCAGGCGCGGCGGCTTTAGTGATGGCGGCGTGCTTTCGCCCGATGGCAAGCGGTCGGCCTTTATTAAAGATTACAACCTTTGGGTACGCGAGGTAGCTACCGCCAAGCAAACCCAGCTGACTACCGATGGTGTTAAAGATTTTGGTTACGCCACCGATAACGCCGGCTGGACGCACAGCGACAACGCCATTTTACAATGGTCGCCCGACTCGAAGAAGATAGCCACTTTTAAGCAGGACCAGCGTAAAGTAGCCGACATGTATTTAGTAACTACCAACGTTGGCAAGCCAACCCTTAAAGCTTGGAAATACCCTTTACCGGGCGAAGAAATACCGATGATACACCGCGCTATTATTGAGGTAGATAACCCTAAAGTGGTGATGCTGAAAGTACCTGCCGATCCGCACCGGGCCACGCTAAGCGATGATATATCAAGCAGTGGAACTTTAGATGATGTGAACTGGAGTACCGATGGCTCGCAACTGGCTTTTATATCAACATCGCGCGATCATAAAATTGAAAAGGTACGCATAGCCAACGCCGCCACGGGCGATGTACGCGAGGTGTTTGAAGAAACCGTACCTACGCAATACGAATCGGGCTGGGGAAGCATTAACTGGCGCTACCTGCCGCAAACCAAAGAGATCATCTGGTTTTCGGAGCGCGACAACTGGGGACACCTCTACCTGTACGATGCCACTACCGGCAAACTTAAAAACCAAATTACCAAGGGCAACTGGGTAGTTACCCGCATCGTGAAGGTTGATGAAAAGAACCGCCTTGTTTACTTTTTGGCTGGCGGCCGCGAGGCAGGCAACCCCTACTTTAGCCACTTGTATAAAGTAGGTTTCGATGGTAAAAAGGTAACGCCGCTTACTCCCGAGGAAGGCAATCATCAGATTAGCTTTTCACCTACTGAAAGTTATTTTGTAGATACCTATTCGCAACCCAATGTAGCCCCGGTTACCGTAATGCGCAACCTGAACGGCAAATTGGTAGCCACCGTGCAGCAAACCGATGTATCGAGGTTGACCGCCACCGGCTGGAAAGCCCCTACCTCTATTACGGTGAAAGCCCACGATGGCAAAACCGACTTGTATGGTTTAATGTTTACGCCTACTCAACTAGATCCAAACAAGAAATATCCTATCATCAACTACATCTATCCCGGTCCGCAAGGGGGTAGCGTGGGCAGCTGGTCGTTCGCTGCTTCGCGCGGAGATCACCAAGCGTTGGCCGAATTGGGTTTCATAGTGGTACTGATAGAAGGCACCAGCAACCCGCTGCGCTCTAAAAGCTATCATGATATGAATTACGGCAACATAGCCGATAACACCCTGACCGACCAGATTGCGGGCATGCAGCAATTAGCGCAAAAGTACCCGTACATTGATATTAACCGTGCAGGTATTTGGGGGCACTCTGGCGGTGGTTTTGCTACTGCGGCAGCCATGTTCCGCTACCCTGATTTCTTTAAGGTTGGCATCTCCGAATCGGGTAATCATGACAACCGCAACTACGAGGACGATTGGGGCGAGCGTTATATTGGCTTGCTGACCAAGGATGCCAGCGGAAAATCGAACTACGAAGACCAGGCCAACCAAAACTATGCTAAAAACCTGAAAGGTAAACTGATGCTGGCCCATGGCATGCTGGATGATAACGTACCGCCATACAACACACTGTTAGTGGTAGAGGCCCTTGAAAAAGCTAATAAAGATTATGACCTGGTTATATTCCCTAACAGTCCGCACGGTTATGGCCCCTATTCGCCCTATATGATGCGCCGCCGCTGGGATTACTTTGTGAAAAACCTTTTAGGTGCCGAAGCTCCTAAAGAGTACCAGCTCAAAGCTAAAACCGATCCGCGTAATGCTGGTTTTGGTGGTGGGTTCTAAAAATTAGATTCTAATCAAAACTGCCAGTCTAAGCCTGTCGAAGACTTAGCAAAGCGGCGAATGCTTCGACAAGCTCAGCATGACATTTTATAATAAAGGCTGCTCTTTAAAAGGGTAGCCTTTATTGTTAGCATCGTATTTGCGAGAGATGGGAAGCGATAGATAGGAAATTGGTATTTGACCTTTAGTTTAAGTAAAAAGTAAAGGTTTAAATGCGTTACTTTTCGGTTGATGGTTGAATCATCTCCCGTATAGTGGCCCATCCGGTTGGACTTCCTTTATATTTAATATAAACGATCATGGATCGACCCTTGAACGTAAAGGGTTTGCCGCTACCTTTTGGCATACCTTTTATGGTAAATAATGTTTGTTCCACGGCTGTTCCACCGTTAATAAACATACTTTCAACCTTATTTTCTACGAACTCGAGGTGGAAACTGTCAAGTGTACCTTTCAATTGGTTTCTGAGGGTTTCTTTTCCTTTTTGGAAATCAGGATAATTTAATGCCTTTATTACATCGGGATGGTGATACAGCAGTATTGCATCAACATCGCCACGTGAAAATGCCGCACGAATAGCATCTCCTGTTCTTCTTAACGAATCCCTATCAGCCTTGCTACCATTAAAGTCATTACTTGACTGTGCGTATGAGTAAAACGACAATAACAGGAAGAGTAACGTTAATACGCTCCCTAACAGATTTTTACCAATCATTCTTTAAATATAAAGATTGATTTTCACATATTAACAAGTTGATTTTTTGTTTTCGCCAGGGTTCTTATAGAGTGTGTCAGGGAGACGGAAAGCATCAGGCTAATGCCGCAATCGTTTTACAGATTATACCACAGCACTCTTCCATTTGCCCGGCGGTAATTACCAACGGTGGCGAAAAGCGGATGGTATGGCCGTGGGTTGGTTTGGCCAGCAGTCCGTTATCGCGCAGGGCGAGGCAAACATCCCAAGCGGTGAAAGGCAAGTCATCGGCTATGTCAATGGCGTTTAATAAACCGCGGCCCCTTACGGCTTTAACTATGGCCGGGTAATCGGCTTGCAATTGCTGCATATGGTTGCGGAAGACCTGTCCTGTTTCAAACGCGTTCTCCGGCAATTCTTCTTCGGTAATTACCCGCAGGGCGGCAATGCTCACTACGGCGGCCAGCGGGTTGCCACCAAAGGTAGAGCCATGCTCGCCCGGGCGAATGCACAGCATCACATCATCATTAGCGAGCACGGCCGATACTGGCAGCACGCCGCCCGCCAGTGCCTTGCCTATAATGAGCACATCGGCATGCACCTCATCGTAGTAACTTGCTAACAGCTTGCCGGTGCGGCCAATGCCGGTTTGTATCTCATCGGCCATCAGCAATACGTTATATTGCTTACACAAGACATGCGCAGCGGCCAGATAACCCTCATCAGGTACAATAACTCCGGCTTCGCCCTGTATGGGCTCTACCAAAAACGCGCAGATATCGGGGTTTGCGGCAAGCGCCTGTTCCAGCGCAGCAAGGTCATTATAAGGGATCATGGTAAAGCCTGGCAGATATGGGCCAAAGTGGTCTTTAGACTCGGGACTATCAGAAAAAGAAATAATACCCGTGGTGCGCCCGTGAAAGTTACCACCGGCTACTATAATATTGGCCCGGCCATCGGCCACGCCTTTGTGCTGGTAAGCCCATTTGCGGGCCAGTTTAATGGCAGTTTCCACGGCCTCGGCACCCGAGTTCATAAACAAAGCTTTATCGTAGTTAAACAAGCGACAAATATGCTCTTCGGCCCTGCCCAACTGGTCGTTATAAAACGCGCGTGAGGTAAGCGTAAGCTGCTGTGCCTGGTTAACCAACGCTTCAATAATACGCGGGTGGCAATGCCCCTGGTTTACGGCACTGTAGGCCGAAAGGAAATCGAAATACTGCTTACCCTCCACATCCCATAAATGTACCCCCAAACCGCGCGATAATACCACCGGTAAGGGATGATAATTATGTGCGCCATAATGTTCTTCAGTATCTATAATTTGCTGGGTGCTGTTTAAAGTAAGCATGTTTTAAGTATTAATTATAAGAAACACATAGATAGGAAAGTTATTTTTCAAATACACCTATTTTGTTTATTTAGCACCTCACAACTTTACAATTATAAAGAATATTAATATATTAAGCCCTGATAATCAGGTATTATCACCCTTTTATTAGGGTAGTTTCATGTAATGTGCTATCACAATTTGTACTGAATTTTAACTCAATAAATTTCACATTTAATTTAAACCCCACATGCAAAACGAAGAAACGAAATAGGACGAACCAATTCCAAAATCTGTCTACATTCCCTATAAAGAAGCAGCAGAAATGGTAAAAAATTTCAGGATTCACTCAAAAAATAATACAGAATTTCTTACCGAAATACACCATGTAAAATCTGTTTGGTTTCCAATAGATGATATTATTGCAATGTGCAATAAACTGAAAACAATGCAGAGGGATGCCTGATTATGGAAAACTACGTAGCCAGCCTGGTTAACCTTGAACAATCGCAAACAGCAGCTAAGTCTGCGCCAGTAAATAGAAGCAAAGGCGAGCAGCTATCTCCCGAGCAAATGAAAGAGCTCAGTTTCCGGGAGCATGCTTTAATGACTATAGCCGAGGCCATGATCATGATAAGGCAAGGAACGGAACCGGAGGCCGTTCAGAAACGCCACATGCTGAAAATAAACAGCCTTTACAACCGGTATATGCTAAGCCTAATAATGTTTGGCTCATTGCCCGGGGTTGTAAAGTTGATGCACATGATCATTAGCTCAACCCCGACATGTACTTAGCTCATTTTTAAACTCGGTTTTATTGCTGATTAACGCTAACGCCGCTAAGCAATCAGAAATTGATTCCAGAGGATAATAGTATAGCATAAACAAGGGCCGGTATCTCTACCGGCCTTTGTTTATGCTATACTAATTGTTGACTGATTCCAATAATTTCTTAACAGTGTCAATGTCATGCTCGACGGCATAAAATTTATCTTTTTCACCAGTGTATATAACGGTTTCAAGTTGGTTGGTTGCTGAGGTTGAAAATCCGGTCACCAATTCAGGATTAATAAAAAGACGTCTATTACCTCTTCTAAACTCTACGTACTTAGCCATAATTTTTATTTGCAATATATGAAAACCGTCTATATTTCGTGGTCTATCACTGAATCCATGAAAGGCGATGCATAGACAATACCATCGATGATTTGAACGCGCTGCGACCGCCAGAACGAACCATCAATATGGGTAATAAATAATACGCGATCTGGACCCGCAGTTATTTCAGCAAGGTTGTTTAACAGCATAATTCGTTTCATATATTCATTTTGTTAAGTGTGATCAATCATTGCCTGCAAATCTTCCTTAATCAATTAAAGGCGCTGATGAAAGGTATTATTTTCTATCATGGCGTCGATGTCAGTACCCTTTAATTCGGTTGAGAAGCTTCGATTGTTTTGATGTGCCGATATGACCACTGTTCTATCTTCATCTGAATTTTGGATAATAGAAATATTATCGAAGCTCCCCTTCATAGCCTCAGAAATTATAAGATTCAATGGAATGCTTATCATTGTGATAATTTATTTTTAATAATTAGGCGAGGTGGTTATGACCTCGCCTAATCTACCTACTTACTTCTTTTTCCGCTCGACGATCGCTAATGCTTTATGAATAACCACAAGCATGCCGCCGAACAAGATGATTAAACCTAAAATTAAGATGTTTTCCACTTGTTCTTTATACCTCCTTACCGAACACGGCAGCGATCTCTGTATAAGTGCAAACGTTAATAATTAATTTCTTAAATCAATTAATTTAAATATATGTTTGTAATACATCCTTGAGGGGAATGTCAAATACATTAAATCAGAAGGCTACTTGTTACCAGCAAGTAGCCTTTGCTGTCTCTATTCTACTCAAATGTACATTGGCAGACCTGAAATAGTTTATAAACGTTCTCCACACGCCCTGAAAGTTATCCACAAATTTTTTTCATATTTTGAAGTTATTAACACTAAAAACAGTGAATAGAGAACTTAGGGCTACATTTTCGTAATCATACTTACTGCTTTATACTTGATTTTTGTCATGTTGAAATCTGCTTTTAAAACCTGCTTACCATTTAATCAATAACAAAAAATATAAGTTTTTGCGCGGTCAATGCCTGCCCCATCGAAAAACCAGGATGCATTAGATCTTTTGTATTTTTTGAACCGTTCGAAAGCTGGTTATAAGACCAAGAAGAATAATTACATTTACTAGATGAAATTCATTTTAACAATTTGGCTGGCGCTTGCGCTAAGCCTTGCATATAGTCAGGATTTTACAAATTCAAAACCACAAGGCCAAGTCGACGATATAACATATTTGAGCACTGTTAAAATTACAAAGTCTAATATTGTAAAAATTAAGATAAAAGGAAAGAATAAGTCACTGGCAAAAGATAGTGTTATTTCGTCAACGGGCACGGGCTTTTTTGTTTACAAGCAATTTCCAAGCGGCGACTATAAGGTGTTTCTTGTTACGAATAAGCACATGGTCGGTCAGTGGTCTTTGATAGACACATTAAAGCTTGATAAAGATATTAAAGTCAATTTTTATACAAAATCCAAGGAAGCTCGAATTGAAATTGTCCCCCTAATTAACGCGCAAGGCGTGCCCTTGAGTACGGTTCATGCTTACCCTAATCAATTGATTGATATTGTTGTCATTGACGTAACGGATTTTTTAAGACAATCTTCAAACTTTAATTTGGATGTTTATGCAACCGAAATAAGTTTGCTGCCATCTTTGATGAATTTATCCGGATTTAATATCTTTACCGGCGATCAGGTTTTTGTTATTGGCTATCCTGCTGGAATCGGCACAGTAACATTGAGTATGCCATTAATTAAGTCTGCAGTTATATCTTCACCTATGGTCAATACCCTTGATCTCCCCATAATGTTGGCAAACAACCAAACAACTTCGATTTACGGCAAGCTTATTTTATTAGATGGATATATTGTGGGAGGTAATAGCGGTGGACCTGTTGTTGTACCAAGAAGAAGATACCCCGAGGATAAGTCTAATATCCACAATGAAAAAAACAGGATTATTGGTATAGTTTCTTCGGTTTACACCAATACGGGTCTTACAATAGTTTATGCAGCTGATTACATCAAGGACTTGGTTAATAAATATAGCCAGTAGATAGGTTTATTACATTCTTCCAAAATCCTTCCAAAGAATCAATCAAAAAGCCCCTCAGCAAAAGCTAAGAGGCTTCTTTGTACCCCCGACGAGAATCGAACTCATATCTAAAGTTTAGGAAACTTCTATTCTATCCGTTGAACTACAGGGGCAAACAATGGTGGCACAAAAATGCAAAAATTTGCCGAACCTGCCAATCAACCTTGGTAATATCTTTACCTTCCTTAACTACTGAGTATTATTGCTATTATCTGCCGAAGCGCCAACTGCTGCTACGCCTCCAACGGCTGCTGCAATACCAATACCTGTCATTACTTTAGCGTAACCGGTCTTTTTTGAATTAATGAAATAATCTCCACGCTGAACCTGGTAATCGGTCAAATCTTTTGGATTACTGCTGCTGTTAACAAGTTTTGATATAAAAAATTCTTGTTCGTAAAGTACGGGCTTGGGCTGGTTGCCTTGCAAGGTGTACAACGTTAAAAAGCTTTTAAAAACAAGTGGCGAATTCTCTTTGGTAAAATTTGCCACTTTTACATTTACCGGTACGGTACTATATTGCTCAATAAAGCCTGTAATTTCTTTGTGCAACATCGTATCCGGAACACTCAAAAACCCGTTGGTTACATATGCAGGTCTAAAATCGCCTTTCGCATGTGGTGGTAAAAATGTCACACTCTCAGGTAGCTTGGCTACTGCATTAATACTTCCGCTGGTATAGGTAGATTGAGGATAGGCAATATTACTGCCACGGTTGCTTGTAGAATAAGTGTCTGAAACACCATTTATGTTACCACTAATAGGAACATTTTTATTAGCATAACTAATGGTTTTGTCGCCCACAACCATTGCCGAACTTTGCCAATCTATGTATAAAGGCTTATTAGATTTATTATAAACCTGTATACCCACGGGCGCATTTTGCCCATAAAACGAGTAAGTTATCTTTACAGAATCGTTCTCAACGTTAAATTCTCCGGTTTGCTCATTCTTTACAGCATTTGTGCTGCTGAGCATGTTCACCTGATATTTGCTGCAAGAAGCAAGCATAACTGAAAACAGAACAACGGAGGGAAGTAGTAGATTTTTCATTGCGAGAAGTGGTTGAAGGTAATAAATAGCTTGATTAATGGTATGACAAGCAAGAGCTGTCATGGTTTAATCAAGCTATTAAAATATTTTACCGTATCACCGAGCCATTATGCATATCGGCACCTGGCGCTACGAAGGTTAACTTGCCTTCGGCGTTTTCGGCCATCAGGATCATACCTTGCGACAGTATGCCTTTGATCTCGCGCGGCTCCAGGTTAACCAATATGCTTACCTGCTGACCAATAATGTTCTCGGGCTCAAAATGTTCGGCAATGCCCGATACTACCGTGCGCTGATCAAGCCCGGTATCGATAGTTAGTTTTACCAGTTTTTTGGTTTTGGCTACCTTTTCGGCGGTTAAAATGGTACCCACACGGATATCCATCGTAGCAAACTGATCGAAAGTCACATTTGGTTTAGCCGGTTGCACGGGTGTGGTTTCTTCAATAGTAGTTTCCAATGCTTGTTTTTTGCTAATCAGTTTTTGAATCTGCTTTTCTATAACCTCATCTTCCAGTTTTTCAAACAATAAAGATGCGGTATTTAACTGGTGACCGCTCTGAAACGTTATCTCCTGATCAAAGTAAATAGTATCTGCAGGCCAGTTGAGCATGTGTAAAATTTTCTTGGCTGTGCCCGGTAAAAACGGTTGCAAACAACCTGCAATATGCCCCATCAGTACTAAACAGTTATGCAAAGCTTCACGGGCAGCTTCAGGATTGGTTTTGAACGTTTTCCAAGGCTCCTGTTCGGTTAAGTAGCGGTTACCTAAACGGGCAATTTCCATTACAATTTGCTGCGCCTGGCGAAACTTGTAGCTTTCAAAACTTTGTTCCAGTTCATCGTAAAGGCGGGCTACTTCGGTATTCAGCGTAGCGTCGGTCAGGGTAACTTGCGCAGTTTCCGCAGTTATCTTACCGTCAAAGAACTTATGCATTAAGATCATTACCCGGTTAACCAAATTGCCTAATATGGCTACCAGCTCGTTGTTTACACGAGCCTGGTAATCTTTCCAGGTAAACTCGCTGTCGCTGGTTTCGGGGGCAATAGCCGTTAAATAATAACGCAATTCATCCACCTTATCGGGGAAAGTTTCAAGGTACTCATGCATTTCTACGCTCCAGCCACGGCTGGTCGACATTTTATCGCCTTCCAGATTCATAAACTCGTTAGCGGGCACGTTATCGGGCAAAATGAACTCACCATGTGCCTTCAGCATAGCCGGGAACACGATACAATGGAACACAATATTGTCTTTACCTATAAAGTGAACCAGCTTACTTTCCTTGTCTTGCCAGTACAGCTTCCAGTCTTTATCGTTATCAATAGCCCATTGTTTAGTGGCCGATATATAGCCTATGGGTGCATCAAACCACACATACAGCACTTTGCCATCGGCACCTTCTACAGGTACTTTGATACCCCAGTCTAAATCGCGGGTTACGGCACGTGGGTGCAGGCCGCCATCTATCCAGCTTTTACACTGTCCGTAAACGTTAGTTTTCCAGTCTTTGGCATGCTGTTTCAGGATCCAGTCGCCCAAAAAACTTTCGTATTTATTTAAGGGGAGGTACCAGTGTTTGGTTAAGCGCTTTACCGGTTTGTCACCGCTCAGGGTAGAGCGTGGGTCTATCAATTCATCAGGGCTTAACGAGCTTCCGCATTTTTCGCACTGGTCACCGTAGGCATTATCGTTAGCACAAACCGGGCATGTACCTATAATATAGCGGTCGGCCAAAAAAGCGCCGGCCTGCTCATCATAATACTGCTCCGATTCCTGTTCTTCAAAACAGCCTTTATCGTTCAGATTGGTGAAAAAATCCTGAGCCGTTTCATGATGAATGGGCTCGCTGGTACGGTGGTAAATATCGAACGATATGCCGAGTTTATCGAAGCAATACTTGATCAGCTCATGGTACTTATCAATAATGGCGCGCGGTGTGGTACCCTCTTTCATGGCCTGGTTAGCTATGGCAGTACCATGCTCGTCTGACCCGCAAACGAACACCACGTCTTTACGTTTAAGGCGCAGGTAACGGGCATATAAATCGGCAGGAATGTAGGCACCGGCCAGGTGACCAATATGTTTAGGGCCGTTGGCATAAGGCAAGGCCGCGGTAATAGTATAGCGTTTATATTGTTGAGCTTCCAAAATTGTAATTCTCTTTCTTTATTTTGCAAAGATAATTCAATATGAGCATAACTCCTCCATATCTTCAAAAAGGCGACCGCGTGGCCATTGTATGCCCGGCTAAGAAATTACCACAGCCCATGGACGATGCCGTAGCCCTGCTACAGTCGTGGGGATTAGAAGTAGTTTTGGGCGAAACGGTAACGGCCGAGTACTACCAGTTTGCCGGCGATGATGAGCTACGCGCGCAAGACCTGCAGCGCTATGTGAATGACGACAGCATTAAAGCCATATTTGCCGCCCGTGGTGGCTACGGTACGGTACGCATTATTGACCAAGTAAATTTTAGCCGATTAACTACTCATCCTAAATGGATCATTGGCTTTAGTGATATTACCGTACTGCATGCGCATTTATTTACCAATTACCACCTGCAAACCATACACGGACAAATGCCCGTTAACATACCCGATGCCACAGGGCCATCGTTAGAAACCTTGCGCAAAGCACTTTTTGGACAAGAACTCACGTATGAGATTGCCCCTCACCCACTAAACCGGACGGGCCATGCTGAAGGTGTGCTCATTGGTGGAAATTTAGCTATCCTGCTATCCCTCTCAGGCTCGGTATCTGACTACCATTATGATGGTAAGATTTTATTTATGGAGGATGTAGGCGAGTACCTCTACTCCATAGACCGGATGCTGTATACCCTAAAACGTGCAGGCAAGCTCAAAAACCTGGCAGGCCTCATTGTAGGCGGCTTTACCGATCTAAAAGACAATGATATTCCCTTTGGCCAAACGGCTCAGGAAATTATCAGGGCTATTGTGGAAGAATATGACTATCCCGTTTGTTTTGATTTCCCGGCAGGGCATGTCAGGGACAATTGGGCGCTGGTAATGGGGATGGGAGTAAACTTAAGTATTACTTACGAACTAAGTATACTTAAGTATTTATAGCAAAAACAATAACAAGAAAAGCGCCGCTCTGAATGGGAGCGGCGCTTTTTTTGTTATTGTTAAATTGGGTTTTGAACAATTAAAGGATTTGAGTTTGTTTCGGTTTGAGGAAACAACCACTCCCATCTTACATCGCCAGGAGCCAATGTTAACACCGTTGCTATGGTAGCTGTGTGATTGCTGCCTGTACGGTCTAAAGTTAAATTCAGACGCTTCAAATCTCCGTATCGAAAGCCTTCACCCCACAGTTCTACACGTCTTTGAACCATTACCTCCTCTGCCAGAGTAGTACCTGTAGATGTAGATTTTACATAACTAGGATCTCTCTGTTTTGCAAGAGTGAAGAGGGCATTCTGGGCATCTGCATCTTTACCTAAACGTGCATTTGCTTCTGCTACTATTAAATAAAGCTCAGATAAACGCATTAAAGGCAAATCATTAGCGCTATCAGTAGATACAGCTAAGAATTTTCTATGCATATAAGGAAATCTTGAACCAGATGGAGCTGAGGGTACAGGGAAAGCGGTATTAGAACCTGTTGGATCCCATAAACCTTTTCTGATGTCTGTTGGTGAAATTAAATTATATAATTTACTACTAATGCTTTTGGGATTAGAACGTATGTTACTTGAACCAAAATTTGCAGACATGTAAGCAAAGAAGTCGTAGAAATACAAAGGCTGGTCAGACTGGTGTCTGATTCCCCAAATCCATTCAGGATTATTAACAGTATTGAATCCTTGGAAATATTGAGCGCTTGACATTAATGAATTGCCGGTTCCAACACCAGAAATAGCAGCAGAAGCCATAGTTGCCGCAGTTGCATAATCTTGTTGGGCTAAAGCAACACGAGCCTTTATTCCTCTTGCAACGTTGATGTTAATGTGAGACAAACCTATGCGTGCTGTTGCACTTGTCAACAAACCCATAGCTGCATCTAAATCGCTATTTATTTGTGTATAAACTTCTTCAACAGTCGAACGCGGAAGAGGATCTACCTTGGTGGTAATATTAAGAGGTATACCTAATTGTGAATTAGGTTTTGCTGCAGCATTATAACGTTTACCAAACATCTGAACCAACTTAAAATGAGCATAGGCGCGCATTGCTAATGCCTCACCTTTAATTTGGTTTTTATCAGCAGTTGGCCCCGAGGCACCATCAATGCCTTCAATAATTGCGTTCGCATTAGATATTAATTTGTAATAATATCTGTATACAAAATATAAATGAGCACTGGTAATGGTACGATTTGTTACATAGCGCATTTGAGCTACATAACCTCCTGCAGAATTAAATACTACATCTTCGCCCATAACGTCCATATCAATCATTATAGAACCTTCGCCACCTTCATCCTGATTACTGTATTGAATGTACATAGCACGATACATACCATTTAATGCCGCTAATGCATTAGTGGTGGTAGTAAATACGGTACTTGATGATACAGCATCGGTTGGTGCCGTATCCAAATATTCTTTTGAGCATGACGGCAATATTAGGAAGCCAGCCATGAATACTGTGAAACTGAAAATTATTTTTTTCATCTTTCTTAATTTATTATAATGATGCGTTTAATCCAATACTTAATACACGGGCGGGTACATACACATTTGAGTTAGTACCAGTAAACCCTTGAGTTGCATCTAAGCCCCTTCTGGCCGAAAACTGGTACAGATTTTCGCCCGATGCGAATACACGTACGTTTTTAATGCGCAATTTTGAAGCAAATTTGCTTGGAACATTATATGATAACGTGGCGTTACGAATTGTTAAATAAGATGCTGTAGTTAACCACCGATCGGAAGTAGCATAAAGATTGGTAACACTCGCGCCAGCTGCATCAATTCTTGGAATATCAGTTATATCGCCTGGATTTTTCCATGATTTCAACATGTCAACGTGTAATGCACTACCTAAAACCGAACCTTGAGTCATTAAGCTTTGGTAGTTTGAATCATAAAACTGTCCGCCTAAACCATAGTTCAATCCAATGTTTAAGCTAAGACCTTTGTATGTAAAGGTATTTACAATAGATCCATATACATCTGGAATTGCAGAGGTACCTGTGTAATCTTGCTTTGCGTTAGCTATAGCTGTTGTATAAACCACACCATTAATTGTCCTTAAAGTAGTTCCGGTAGCTCCATCTAAAGGCTCATACAATGCCGAACCATCTGCTGGATCTACACCTTTGTAGCGACGAAGATAATAGTCATATATACCATGACCTACCTCTAATCTCTTGGTACCAGAAACAATTGTTGGCTGATTATCAGGCATTTTAGTGATTCTGTTCTTTACAGTAGCTGCATTAACATTGATATTCCACACAAAATCTTTCAACCTTACAGGGTCACCACCTAAGTTTACCTCAACACCTCTGTTATACATTGTACCAATATTTTGGTAGGTGTTAATTACACCGCTTGAAACAGGAAGAGGCACCAAAAACAACAAGTTTGACGAACGTTTGTCATAAACCTCGAAGCTACCGGTTAAACGATTTTTAAACATGCCAAACTCCAATGCGATATCAAGAGTTTTGTTTACCTCCCACTTTAAGTTATTATTACCAACAAGTGTAGATTGTGTATATCCATTTTCTGTAGCATTAGGGTTTATATCATACAAGCTTTGATAAGGATATAACGAAATACCACCACCAGAGGTCAATGTTTGATAGTTACCAGTTGTACCATAGCTACTGCGCAGTTTTAACATGTCTATCCAAGAAACGCTTTTCAAGAAGTCTTCCTTGTCTATTCTCCACCCTAAACCTACAGAACCAAATGTTCCCCAACGAGCATCTCTTGCAAACCTTGAGCTTGCGTCGCGGCGCACAGATGCAGCGAATAAATATTTCTGATTGTAATTAACGCTACCAAAAAAACCTTCAGATTTATCATTATCTTGATATGAGTACAAGCTAGATGTTGTGCTGAAGTTAATTAATTCAGTGTTTCCTTCTGCATTGATCTGCGTTTTGAAACCGTATAACTGATCTGTTTTTCTTGAATAATTTTCATGACCAACCAATGCTGTTACATGGTGCATCCCAAAAGTTTGATCATAGTTTAATAACTGTTGAACATTGTAAGAAGTTGACAAATCATAAGTTTTGCTTGAACGTCCACCAGGAGATCCATCACCAACAATTGGGTTTTGATAAGATGATGAATAGTTATTACTAATATCTACTGCCGCATTGGCTGTAAATTTAAAGTGTTTTAAAAACGAGATTTCACCATAAGTACGGGCACCAAATACATTTCTCCTGAATGAGTTATCATTCAAAAGCGTTTCTTGTAAAATGTGTCTTCCTTGTAAAACTGGGCGGCTTGTTACACCCAAAGCATTTAATGATCCGGTATCATAAACCCGCATACCAAGAGCATCAAACAATGGTGCACCAGATGCTGCATTGTAAGCATAAACTGGATAAACCGGACCAATACTACGACTAAAGTTGAACGGGTTAATAATACTACCGCTTGTGCCATCATTAGCTTGATTTGACTTCGTAATTGCACCATTTATGTTTAAACCTGTTTTCAACCAACTTGTTGCCTGGTGATTAACATTAATACGACCTGTGAAACGACCGTAATCCGACTTAATAGTGAAACCTTGCTCATTAAGATACCCTAACGAAACAAAATAATCGCTTTTGTCATTTCCGCCACTGTAATTTAAGCCGTAATCTCCACGTCTACCTACACGCTTGATAACATCTGTCCAATCCATGTTATCATAACGTAACACAGCATTAGGATTCAGATTGCCATTCACGTCAACAATTTGATTTGAGGCTACACCACTGAAAGGGTTATTGCTTTGTGTGTAAACACCATTTGCAATTACCGAACCTAAAGTTTGTGACACATCAAGGTAGTTAGAACCATTAAAAACCTGCCTGTTTAAAGCATCGCGCGTGCCTAAGCCTGATGCTAAAATATTAGCATTTTCTCTTGATATACCACTTGTTACTAAACTATTACGCAATGCCATCCACTCTGTTGGATAGTATTGATAGGCATTCATTAAGTCATATTCAGGAACGCCGCGGTATGATAAGCCCTGTAAAGCTCTAACACTTAGCTGACCATTGTTTTTCCTACCCTTTTTGGTGGTAATAATTACTACACCATTTGCTGCCTTTGCACCATAAAGTGCTGTTGATGATGCATCTTTCAATACAGATATGGACTCAACATCATCAGGATTTAAATTAGCTATAGAATTTTCATTTTGTGCACCATCAATAATGTAAAGAGGATTGTTTGATGCATTGATTGAACCAAATCCACGAATACGTATAGCAAGACCTGATCCGGGCGCGCCATTAGTTGAACCAACTTGTACACCGGGTGAAACGGCTGTTAACGCATTTGACACATTACTAATGGGTCTTTGCGCAAAATCTTTTGCAGTTACCACACCAGCAGCACCCACAAAAGTTTCTCGTTTAGCCGTACCAAACGGCACAACAACCACATCATTTAGTTGGTTAGGCGCAGAAACTAAAGCAATATTTAAATTTGCTGATGCAGAAGCTTCTTGCGTTACGTATCCTATAAATGAAAAAACCAATGTTGTGCCAGACTGAACGTTGATTACGTAGCGACCATCTGGGCCAGTTTGTGTACCTGTTTTTGTTCCTTTAGTAGTTACACTTACTCCAGCTAACGGAAGACCGTCATCTTTTCCGGTTACCCTACCGGACACTTGACTTTGTGCATAGGCTTGGGATCCTATCAATAGCAAAGCGCATAAAAAACCTTGTAAAATTTTTTTCATTCGTTAATAGTTTAGTTAATTGTTGCGTAATTTATAACATACTTATTACAATCTAAAATTTTTTTAACAAAATTTTAATTAAGCAGGCAATGAGGGGCCATATTGTTAAAAACAGCTACAGATTTTAATTGAAAAAACAATTTTTATATGATTTTCAGTTAAACCCAAACAATTAATCACAAATAAGAATATTTTAACCTTAATTTATTTTTAATCATATTCTCACGATCAAAAAGCGTTACAAAAGGCCAATATTGAATTAAATTTTTTGATGAACACAAAAAAGCCTGAAGATTTTAAAAATCCTCGGGCTTTTTTATAGTATTTAAAAAGAATAATTATGGGATATCCCAAAAAGTTCTTGCATCTAACCCAGCTTTTTGTTTAGCGCTGGTATTTGCATCGATCTCAGATTGCGGATAATATAAGCTGCGTGGCAATGTTGGTACAAGTGCATTGCTTGGAACCGACAAGGCGGGGAAGCCTGTTCTTCTATAGTCTGTCCATGGTTCAACAATTTGCCCGTAACTGGCAACATACTTTTCGGTAATAACTTGTTCAATTTGTTGAGCAGGTGTACCAGCCAATACTCCATTAGCCGCCAAGTAAGTAGTAATACCTGTTGCTGTAACTCCGGCATCGGTTAATGAAGCAGTAATACCAGCAGTATAATATGCCTGGGCGGTACCGGGTGCTGTAGCTCCTCTTAATACCGCTTCGGCCATAATGAAATTATACTCTGCAAAGGTAAGCATGCGCACAGGACCGGCACCAACAACACCTGTTAAGTAAGTTCCGATATGCGAGTAAATAGCCGCATTACTGGGCGCACCGCCCACCGCACCAATATAATTACCGCCTATGGCAGTGAAGTATGTTGGCCTTCTTGGATCCGCCTTACTGTTCATTAAGTTAACTAACTTAGCATTAGCTACTAAATAATTTGCTCTTGAGCCAGTTTCAAACTGATAAATTGGGTTACGGGCACCTGCAGTTGTAAAAAAGTTCATTAAGAAGCTATCTGTATTACTTGTCATGAACTGTGCACCGCTTGCCACTAAAGCATTTATTTGAGTAGTGGAAAACGAAGGATTCACCTTACTATAATGCAGGTAAATTCTCAGCTTTAAGGTATTAGCAAATTTTATCCAGTTTAAACGACTGCCGGTGTTGGTAGCGTTTACAAAAGTACCCGGATAAATAGTCGAATTAGTTCCAGGAGACAAGGCAGATGTTGCGGCATTGATATCAGTAATACCTTTATCTATTAATTTTATTAAATCAGTATAAATTGCAGCGTCATCGTCATAAGCCGGGTTTAAATTACCAACCGTTTTATCTGCTTGGCTGTACGGAATATCACCCCAGATATCTACCATATTTTGATACGTGTAAGCTTTCAATATTTCGGCCACACCGGCATAATGAGGGCTTAAAGGCGCGGTGTTTGCTTTAGCTATAATAACATCAAGATCATTAATAGTAGTGGCATAAAAGGATGACCACATATTATTAACATCTGTTGGCGAAATCAGGTACTGCTCATATTGCTGAGTTTGATTTAAAGCACCCGTGCTCTGACCAGAAAAGTGCTGAATAAGCAAAGCCGTATAACGTGAGGCGTCACTACCGGCCATAAAACCAATATTTACAGTGGCCGAACTTAAAATTTGAGCTATAGGCGCATTTTCAGGTGTGCCTATAATGTTGTTTGGATCGGTATTTACGTCCAAATATTTCTTACAAGAACTACTGAACAACAGTGTTGCCGCCAAAAGTGCTATTGATATGTATTTATATTTTTTCATTGTTTGATAGCTTATTAAAGTGTTACTTTCAAATTAATACCAATAGTTCTGGTGTTAGGTAACGAGTTAAATTCGAGGCCTTGAGCATTTGAAATACCCAGTGCATTTTGCTCAGGATCAAAGTGTGGATAATTAGGTGCTCTCAAAAATAAGTTCCTTCCGTAAACGCCGAAACTGGCTCTGCCAAACGGAGTTTTAGCTAAGTACTTTTTTGGAACATCATAACTCAAACCAGCTTCACGCACCCTAAACCATGAAGTATCGTAAATATAACCGGTAGCGGCAATGTACTTACCATTATTTCCCCAATAATCTTGCGCACTAACCGCAGTAGTGTTAGGCTGACCGGCAACCTGGCCGGCTGCAAGCGCTACGCCCGAAGCATACACACCAGGGAAAACATAAGGCTTAGCTACAGTAACACCATCTGCCTGGAAGCGCGAAAATTCAGCTGTCTCAATAGCAACGCCATTACGCTGCACATCGGCTATATTTCTTGAGTATTGCTGACCACCTTTTCTGATATCTAACAGGAAAGAAAAGTTTATGCCTTTGTAATTGATATTGTTAGTAATACCCATGGTCCATTTAGGGTTAGGATTACCAATATTAACAACGTTAGCAGTTGGTTGAGGCAAACCGTTGGCAAAAATCAAAATGTTACCACTTGCATCGCGCTGATAATCGGCACCATAGATCTGGCCGTATTCCTGACCGGCAACCAAGCGTATATTAGGTGTGGTGAAACCACCCAATGTAATCAATGACACACCCGGCGCCAGGGCATCAACAGTTGATTTAAAACTGGTAAAGTTTACGCTTATGTTATAGAAACCATTTCTGGTTTTAATGGGCGTACCACCAATTAATAACTCAACACCTTTTGTTGATAATTTACCCGCATTTTGAACCAAACCCGTTACACCTGATGATGGCGAAACAGGAACACTTAAAATAACGTTAGTGGTTTTTTTCTGATACACCGAACCATCAATGGTTAAGCGATTTCCAAAAAACGCCATTTCAGTACCTAACTCATATTCCAAGGTAAACTCAGGTTTCAAATTAGGATTTCCGGCACCATCACTTAACTCATAACCAGCCAATGAACCATTGAACGGAAAGGTGATACTTGGGCCAAACCCATCTGAAGAGCCTGCACGCACATAATAATTATCGGTGTTATAAGCGCCCGGGCTTTTACCTACACGGCCAATGGCACCACGCAACTTAATTAAGTTTACATTTTTGCTTTTAATAGAAGGAAAAGCATCAGACAATACAAAGCTTGAAGCTACGGCAGGATAAAAAATAGACCTGTTTGCCGGCAGCAAAGTTGACGACCAATCATTTCTTGCTTTTAAATTTAACGTTAAATACCTCTTATAATCCAAAGCAAAATCGGCGTAAACACCAATTAGGCGGGTTAACGTACGGCTATAAGTTGGCTGATAAGTGATGGTATTTTTAAGGTTATTAAAGTTAGGCACCACCAATGTATAGCCAATTACCTGTGATGAATTGCTACTATTTTGATTTATTTCGTTACCAATAGTTCCAACCACATTAAAATCGCCAAATTTGCGAGTAGCAGTTAGTGTAAAGTACTCCTGAAGGTTGCGTACATTGGTTTGATTTTCAATTATACCACCAATACCGGTTCCAGTCGACCCTGTAAAACCACCACCACGATTACCTATATCATCATAACCCGTGCTTTTTGAGTTATAATAATCAGTACCCACTCTTAAATCGGCAACTAACCAATTAGCAAGATCATAGGTGGCGTTCACACTACCAAATAAGCGGTTAATTTGATCGCTGTAGGTGTTGTGCTTAATTGACCAGTAAGGATTATCTTCACCTCCAAAAAATTGTTGGTTACCTAAAGCATCTTCAAAAGGTAAGTTTGTGAGATCATAAGAACGCGGGGTAAAATAGGCCCTGAAAAGAGGGTTAGAAAGTTGGTTACCCTGCAAGGTTCTTCTTGATTGGTTATTTACGTAGCTAAAGGTAGTACCTAAACGCAGCTTAGGCGTAATTTCACTACGGGCATTTACACTTAAATTGTTTCTTTTTAAAGTGTTGTTATCTATAACATAAGTTTCATAATCATTACCGTAAGACACGCGATAGGTGGTTTTGTCGCCACCACCTGTAAGGCTAATATTGTTTTGCAATGAAGTTGCTGTTTTAAATATATCCTTTACGTTATCAGGATATGCCTGCAGTGTGGTAGCCTGACCAAAAGCATTGGTAATTGGCCGTCCGTCAATAATTGGCCCCCATGAGGTACTTAAACCACTACCCGCTGTAGTGCCGCCAACACTAAGTACACCATTACTACCCTGAGCATATTGGTTTTGATATTTAGGCAAACGATTTACTACGCCTGCCCCATAAGACGAGGTAAATTCGATGTGGCTTTTTTCGTTTTTATTACCTTTTTTGGTGGTAATTTGAATAACCCCCGAAGCGGCACGAGATCCGTATAATACTGTAGCAGCAGCACCTTTAAGTACCGTGAGGCTTTCTATATCGTCTTCGTTTATATCTATGGCACGATTTGAGGAAGAAGCACCTGTTTGCAAGGCTTGCCCACCACCACCGTTATCTATAGGAATACCATCAACCACATAAAGAGGCTGATTGCTCCCTGTAAAGGTTGTAAAACCACGGATAATTACACTTGAACCAGTAAAAGCACCACCCGAGCCATTTACGGCAACACCGGCAACCTTGCCTGCAAGCGCATTGGTAACGTTGGTTGTTCGGCCGGTTTGTAATTGTTCGGCACTAATGGTTTGCGTACTATAGCCCAAACTCTTTTTGTCGCGCTGAATACCGAACGAGGTAGTAACAACTACTTCGTTCAAACTTTTGGCATTAACATCTAAAGCAACGCTTGCTGTATTACCACTTACAACCTGTTCTTTTGAAGTAAAACCGATATAGCTAAATACTAAGGTTACTGTTTCGCCCGAAACTTTAATGGAATACTTTCCGTCGCTGTTGGTTTGAGTACCTGTGGTTGATCCTTTTACCATTACACTTACACCAGGTAATGGAAGGCCGTCATCTTTCCCGGTTACGGTACCGGTTACGGTACGGGTTTGCGCATAGGCTTGGGTGCCTATAAGTAGCAAAACCCACAAAAATCTTTGTAGAGTTTTTTTCATCAGTTAATAGTTTAATTCGGCATTAAATTATAACAAACCTATTACAAATCAAAATATTTAAAATTAAATAGGTGTTTTTTGATATTTTTTTCGAAAAATAACTTTAAAAGAAAATGAATTTTAATTAAAATCATCTTATAGATGATTAAATCTTCCATAAAGCAACTTATAATATTGATTTTCACCAATATTTATAAAATTTGAAGTTTATTTACATCAAAGTATACTTTACTAAGATCAAATCCCATAATATTTATTCAATGATTATAAAATCCCCATCTTCGTTACAAAAACAGCACTAACTAAAGGAGCCACTACTTGCTTACCTCCTAAAAAAGTATAACCGATTACTTCATCCCGCAGAAAACACCATTCGTCGGACTTATCTATTATAATGAGGCAAATTTTGTCAGCTTTGTAACACGATGGGAGCAGAATATAAATACTTTAGCGATTCGTATTTCAGGGTAAGCCGCCGCAATGCCTTTATAGGGGTTATTGTAGGCGTTATCATTAGCGCGTTGCGTTCAGTATTTAGTGAACGCTTTGTGAGCGCTAAAACGTTACTGCTTAGCATCCTTTTCAGCGTATTAATTACGCTGAGTATTACCAACAGTGTTTTTTTATACGAGCGGTTTTTACGGCCTCAAAAAACTACGTTGTGGCAATTTGTGCTTGTGTATTACGGCTGCAATTTTATAGGTATGCTTGTTGGGGTTGAACTGTCTTACATTATAGTAGCGCTCATTTTTCATACGCCCTATGTGCCCATGAGCCATGTGGGCGATTACAAATTCACTTCTCTTATTGTGCTAATTGCGGGTACGGTGATCTATTTCTACAATGCGCAAAGGGAAACCATGAGAGCACGCCTGAAAGAAAAGGAACTCGACCTTACCAAAATAATGCAGCTAAAAACTCAGGCCGAACTGCAAACCCTCCAGTCTAAAATAAACCCGCATTTTTTATACAACTCGCTTAACTCCATAGCCAGCCTTATACATGAAGATGCCGACAAGGCCGAAGACATGACCCTGAAGCTTTCTAAACTATTTCGTTACAGCATTAACTCTCAGCAGGAAAATGTAGCCCGCGTGGCCGATGAAATGGAGATCGTAAATACTTATCTGGCTATAGAAACTGTGCGTTTTGGCGATCGCATTACTTTTACCTCAACCATTGACCCGGAACTACACAATCAGCGTATTCCGCGCTTTTTGATACAACCCCTGGTAGAAAATGCGCTTAAACACGGACTTAACAACACCACAGCCAACGGCATACTTGGCATTACCATACGCCGCCAGCACGACCGCCTTATTATTGAAGTGGCCGATAATGGCACTCCTTTTCCGCAGGAATTAAACATGGGTTACGGCATGCAGAGCACTTATGATAAATTGAACCTGCTTTGCGCCAATAACTATGAAATTCAACTCACCAACACCCCACACAAACACATTCACATAAGCCTACCGCTCAACATAACCGAAATTTAGCCAAAATCATGATCGCAAAAATTACCACTTTAGGTATAGCCTTTGTTCTATACTTAAGCACTGCTGTGCAAGCACAATCTGTTACCGGGTATTTAAACCAAAACAAGGCCGATGTCACCACCTCAATTAAAAAAGGCGGCATTCTCAACAAAGACTTCTTTAATCACCAGGTTTTTTTACTGGGCGAAATCCATGGCGTGCAAAAACCACAGGAAGTCGACCTTAACCTACTCGCCCTGCTTAATAAAGAAGCCAGCGTGCGCACCTATATAGCCGAGATTGATTTTGCCAAAGCGTACTTGTTAAATCAATACCTCAAAACCGACAACGAAAGCCTTATAGACACTGTTTTTGCCGATTGGGATAAGCAAAACGCACAATGGGCTAATAAAGAGTTTCAACAAAAGATCCGTAACATTCGTAAACTTAACCAAACCTTACCCGCCGGTAAAACCATAAGTTTTGTGGGGATAGACCAGGTTCATAACCCGGCTTTGGCTGCACGCTACTTTGACGAGATACTTACTAGCCACAATTTAAAGACATTGAAGCCCCGCTTTGAAAAACTTATTACCCTGTTACTCACCCCAAAAGCCGATAGCCTGGTAGCTAACGAGGCCCGTCAACTGCTTAACCAGCTCAATACCGAAAACAACCAGGGCTTTTACCGCCCAAGCTACAATCAGGTAGTGTTTGGATTAGAAGTTTGCGCAGCCATGACCACAAAAAGCCGCGAAAAAGTAATTTATAACAACTTTAAATACTTATACAAACAGCTTAACTGGAGTAAAGAAAAGGTTTACGGCTTTTGGGGATTCTTTCATGTATTGCAATCTAAAACCAACGGCGGTAAAGGGCAATCATTCACCAATGCTTTATTGAATGATGCCGATTTAAATTTGAAAGGTAAGATCGTATCTATGGCCTGCCTTTACAGCGGCAGTAAAATGATGATGCCTACTGCCAGCCTGCCCCAAATGTGGGCCGAAAAAGGCAAGCGTTATTCGGCAGTGAACCAGTTTAACAACGACGGACCTTTAATGAATGTAAGCAACCTTATACCGTTTAAGGAAGTTTGCCAGCCCAACACGGCTACGCTTTTTAAGCTGGATGGTGCCGATAGCCCGTTTTTAACCGAGAAAGCGGATATCAAATACAATGCATTTATGCCCAGAGACCAGCAAATAATGTTGAACGAGGACGGTAAGTTTATGGCCGACTACTTTCAATACCTTATATTGATCCGTAATTCTGAGGCAACCACTCCTATAAACAACTAAGCAGCTATGAAAACCTGGAAAACTGTAATTATAGATGATGAGCAACTGGCCCGCCAGCGCCTTAAACGCCTGCTTAAGCCTTTTGACGAATTTGAAATTATAGGCGAGGCAGCAAATGGTGCCGATGGACTGGAGCAAATAGAACTGCTTAAACCCGAGCTTATATTTTTAGATATTGAAATGCCGGTGCTCAACGGCTTTGAAATGTTGAGCCGCTTGCAGCATCAGCCCAAAGTGATTTTTACCACTGCATATGACCAGTATGCCATCAAAGCTTTTGAAGAAGACTCGATAGACTATTTGCTCAAACCTATTGAAACCGAGCGACTGGAAAAGACCGTGAAGAAGCTACACCTAACCATGCAGCAACCTGCCCCCTCACTGCCCATCGAAGCTTTGATGAAACAGCTGATGGTTAAAAAGGAGATCAAAACCCTCACCGTAAAAATTGGCGATAAAATATTGTTGATTAAGCTTGATGATATTATTTACATAGAGGCCGAAGATAAGTACGTGTTTTTACACACCGCCGATGGCAAAAAGCACCTAACCGATTTTACCATTTCGGGGCTTGAAGAAAAGTTACCCGAACGCTTTGCACGTATTCACCGCAGTACATTAATTAACACCGATTGTATTAAAGAAATAAGGCGTGGCTTTAACGGTGCGCTCGTTTTTATGATGAACAACGTGGCAGGCAGCAAACTTACCTCCAGCCGGTCGAACGGTGAGGTGTTAAGGGAACGGTTTGACATTTAAGCTTAACTTGAAATAGAAGTAAGAGCCGAGAACCAAGAATTGAGATGTGCATATATCTTGGCTCTTGCTTCTCGGCTCTTGGCTCTCCTCCATTTATAAGTTGTTAGTACTCTTCAGCTATAAAAAGATACGGCTCGTTAAACTTAAGTACGATAATACCATCAGCAACTGTTTGATATTGATGGTGTGCAATTTCTGCTAAACCTACAGTTTGAACACCTGCGCTTGCACTGAGCAGGGTAATGGTTTCGCCGGCCGGTTTCCACTTGCTGAAGCCGGAGCTAACGGTATAAATCTTTTGCGCTTCATGAAATATAACCAGATTAATTTGCGAGGCGTAGCTTTCGTAATCAGCCAGTTCCAGCTCGTCGGTTACAATGTTAACGGCAGGGTAACCTTCCTTGAGCAAATAATCGAAAGCCGCCTGTAAGGGTGTTTGATTACCGGGGCTAATGATCTTAACATCCGATTGCGTAATTTCATCTGCATCATTGGCAATAACATGGTCTATTTTAATGCCGTAAACAGTCAGCTGTTCGGCCACCGGGGCGGTAGCTATCAAGGTTGGACTCCATTCCAGCAGTTGGCCCAAATCTTCTTCCGTAAAATTATTTAACCCCAATACCAGTAAGGCAGGTTCCTGCTTTTCGCGAACTATATGGTGAGACGACATATTTTTGTGTGCTTGTTGCCCGGCATTTAACCGGCATATGCTAAGTTTGCAATACAAAAGCTAACCCGGCGGGCCAAATATAAGCATGAATAACAACGATACCCAACCCCAGTCTGCAGCACTGCTGGTACACACCTGCGACAGGTACCGTTTTTTATATCCCGGTTTCAGCTACTTTTTCAATAAGAACTGGGATTTTAAAGCTAACTGCAAATACTATTTTGCCACCGAAAAGGTTAATTTTACTCTTCCTCATTTCCAAAACATTCATTCTGGCAAAGGCGAATGGTCTGACCGTTTACGATATCTGCTGCAAGAGGTTATCACCGAAAAATACGTACTTTACTTTCAGGAAGATATGTGGCTGCAAAAACCAGTGAGCAGCAGTTTTATCAATGAACTCATCACATTAGCCCGGCAATTTGAATGGAAGCACGTTAAATTGGGCAGCGCCGATATTTATAAAACCCACCCTACACATTATTATATAGACGGATTTAATGTTACGGTGCTTGATAATGCCGCATCCGATTACCTGATGTCGCACCAGGTTACTTTGTGGGACAGGGAGTTTTTAATACAGCAACTACATAAAGGCGAACACCCGTGGCGTAACGAACGCCGCGGCACCAAACGCCTCAAAAAACTTGACCCCGAAATTTTCCATATCGACTATTTTGCCGAAAATGGACAAGTGCCGATCAATAATAATTTATCCGAGGCGGTGAGAAGTGAATATCATACTGTATCGGCCAATAGCATGTTGCAGGCCAATGTATTGCCCTATATAAAACAAATGCAAAGCGGTAACGCCGAAGAAAAAGATTACGCCGCACAACTCACAGCACATTACGAAAACAAGCTAACACACGACGGCTTACCTAAGCCCCATAAACAAGATATTTTTAAAAAGATCAAGAACCTGTTTAAATCATAATCAGGGAGTGCTTCCGGGCAGGGCTTGCGTTGCGAGCCTCATTCCTCGGTGATGCATTCAGGGCTTTACATTACATTTTATAACGCAGACAACTTGAAATGAATCCATTGTACGCCCTTCAGTGGCATCTTCAATTTGATGCATATTTAAATCAATGGAATAACTGCTATATTGTAAAAGCTTATTACTGATTAACCAAACGTAAACCATTAGATACCAATATGAAAGCTTGTTTATTGATCGTGCTATTTTCTATAACATCTCTAAATTTATTTGGTCAAACAAAAGATGCTGCTTTTGTAAATAAGTACAATATCAATAAATACATTGCAAGAAGTTTTAGATTTCCCGAACAAAGTACCAACCGGGGCCTGCAAACTATACTGTTGTTATCTTTTCGGGTAACTAAGAGTAGCCAAATTGATTCTGTCAAACTTATTGGCAATACAGGAGGCTTGGACAGCATAATGCTACAAGCATTCAAAAATGTAATTAACAGGAAAGACTTTATATGGAAAGCTGCAATGAAAAATGGAAACCATGTAGACAGTTATATTGTGATTCCTTTTAGTATATTGTTTGAAATAGGCGATCAACCAATAGAGGGAGAACTTTTAAAGGTTGAAGACTATCAGGGCAGCTACCATGCCATTATGGATTATCTTTACAGTATAAGAAACAAGTACCAGCTCTATCCAGAAATAATTATGCAGCATTATGGCTCGGTTCGGTAGCGGCTAATTCTTTAATCCTATAAATTCCGGTTTAAGACAAGCTCTTCCACCTTTTCCGCCGTTAAACTCAACCCTTCTGCAATAACCTGTGCCTGCTCATAAAAGCTTTCACGCTCTGCCAGTTTATCAGCAATAAAGGCAATTAACTCATCGCCGTGTTTATCGCGCAGTAAGGGGCGCTCTTCTTTGCCATGCGCTAACCGACTGGCCAGGATTTTAGGCGATAGCTTAATGTAAAAGGTAATACCATGCGCCTTCATCCAGTCCATATTATCAAAAAAGCAAGGCAAGCCACCACCGGTAGAAATTACGGCCTTTTCGCCGTAAGCGGTATTCTTTAGTATTTCAGCTTCGGCCAAGCGAAAAGCAGTTTCGCCAAAGCTGGAAAAGTACTCGGCTACGCTCATGCCGGCTTGTTCTTCCAGCAGGTGGTCCAGATCATAAAAGGTGTAGCCTAAGCGGGCAGCCAGTTTGCGACCTAAGGTGGTTTTGCCGCAGCCCATAAAGCCAATTAAGAAGATGCGGCTCATTTCTTTTTGACTAAAGCTTTTTTAACAAAAAAGGTCATCAGCAAAATAAACCCCTCGGCCACTACAGCAGGCACACAAATGATACTATACATGGGCTTACCCGGCCATCCCCCCCAGATCACCAGCGTGATAATGAACGAAATTACAAGCGACACCAACAGAATGAGGATCAAACGCGGTAGCGCCACCAGGTTTTTTAGTTGCAACCACTGTATGGCGCGGGCAATACACCACACCGGGAAACTCATGTAAGCAATGAGCATAAAAAGCTCGGGTAAGGTTATATTTTGGGCGGGCATATTAGTTCAATTTAACGCGGGGATCTATCCAAACGTAAATCATATCTACAAGGATATTGATCACTACAAATATAAAGGCAATAAAGAGGATAGAGCCAATAATAACCGGAAAGTCCGACATTTCAAGTGCATCTACCGTTACCTTACCCAGTCCGTTATAGCCAAACACGTATTCAACAAAAAAGGACCCGGCCAGCAGCGAGGCAAACCAGTTGGCAATGGCGGTAATAACAGGGTTTAAGGCATTTGGCAGCGCATGGCGGTAAATAATAGCATTAGGACTCAACCCTTTGGCCTTTGCGGTGCGGATATAATCTTGATTTAACACCTCCAGCATACTACTGCGGGTAAGCTGCACAATAATAGCCAGCGGACGCAAACCCAGCGTTACGGCTGGCAATATCACGTTGCTCCAGGTCATTACTTCACCCTTGAAAGGGTCGTAACTATATAGGCTACCCGTCATATTTAAACCGGTGTACCGACTTAGCACAAAACCAAACAGCCAGGCAATTAAAATACCGGCAAAAAATGACGGTGCCGAAATCCCTAATACCGAAAACCCAACAGCCAAACGATCTATCCAGGTATTTTGATGCACAGCGCTCAGTACCCCTAAAAAAATACCAATCACAATAGCCATTAACATAGCAAACGTTGCAAGTATGAGTGTATTGGGAATTACCTCTAACAGTAAAGCGGCTACCTCTTTATGCGTTTGGTAAGAGCGGCGCAGGTAAGGCCATTTTAGGCAGATAGCCTGGGTAGCCGAAACCGGAAGTAACTGTACATAATGATAGCGCTCCTGCTCCTCGGCAGTACGCGCGTGCAGACCAATGGGCGAAAGATCGTTGAGGTAATAAGCGAACTGTACAGGCAAAGATTTATCCAAGCCAAATTCTTTGCGCACGGCTTCTAACGACTGTACATCGGCGCGTTGCCCTTGCGTCATGCGGGCAGGGTCAACCGGTAAAATATTGAACAGGAAAAATACCACCACCACAATACCCAGCATAACAGCCAGGCTATATCCAATTTTGCGGAGGAGGTAGTTTAGCATTTTACTATTGTTTTTGCAGGTATTGTTTCACCAGGGCATCATAATCGGGCATGTTATGGTAATGCCATTTGTTAATCACCGTGCCGTTCTTCAACAGCATCACACCTGGATTGGCACGTACCATAGTTTTCAACGGCACCCCATCGGCATGAAAGATCTCAAAAGCCAAATGATGTTGCTTACTGAATGCAGCGGCATCTGTTGGCGACGCTGAGGTAATCATCACCGTGCGGATATTATAATTTTGCGTAAGGTTAATGGCCAGTGCGTTTAAACGCCCCAAAGCCGCTTCGTTGGTTTTATTGAGATCATAAGCTACTACCCAAATGCTATAAAAGGGGTTAGCCAGCAGTTCTTTGGTATAATCGTTTCCTTGCGAATCGTTGATACCCAAATCCCTGATCTTGGGTTCAAAACCTTTCTTGATCAGCCTGCGTTCCGGGTCGCCTTTAATTTCCCAGTTGGTGTCTTTCCAGATCCCGGTTTTCAGGTACTCTTTATCGCTCATACTTTTAGTAGCACCGGTTGCTTTGTTCTTCAGCTGATAGGTGAGTTCATACTCGTCAGGTACGGCACCCGGCGGCGTACTCATTTCTTTAGGGATGTTGTTGCCAACTTTATAAGGTAAAAAATCGAGCACTGGTAAAAAGTTGTAGGTATACAAACCTACGCCTAAAGAAATTACTACAGCCGCAACCAACCAGCGAATTTCGGCCGTGGGGCTAACCAGCGGGCGTATTTGTTTACGGTTAAAAAACAGAACTAAAACCAGTGCCAGCAGCACCATGTCTTTCCCGAAAGATTCCCAGGGCGTAAGCGGAATAGCATCGCCAAAACAGCCGCAGGTTTGCACTACTTTAAAAAAAGCAGAGTAAAAGGTAAGAAAGCCAAAGAAAATGATTAACAACAGCAGTCCCCAGGTAATGGCGTTAATGCGGATGCCAATGAGCAGGGCAAAGCCCAGGATCATCTCCAGCGCACATAAAATGATGGACAGACTCAGCGCCAAATCGTTCAAAAAAGTAACATGAAAAACCTCGAAGTACTCTTCCAACTTGTAGGAAAAGCCCAGTGGGTCATTAGCTTTGATCAGTCCCGAAAAAATGAACAACAGGGCAACCGCTATGCGGCAAAACCAGATCAGCGCTAAAGCTTCTCCTCCTAAAGGAGAAGCAGACGAATTTTTATGTTGTATTTTTATATCCAATGGTAGAAATTTAAGCGTTTCAAAATCTCCCTTTAGTGGGTGGGGGTACTTGGCTGGGCGCTCAACTTTATCAAGGCAAACACCGCATAATTCAGCATGTCCTGGTAGTTGGCCTTTACACCTTCCGAGGCCAGGGTTTCGCCCTCGTTGTCTTCAATTTGTTTTACGCGCAACAACTTCATTAAAATCAAATCAGTTAATGAACTGATGCGCATATCGCGCCAGGCCTCGCCGTAATCATGATTTTTATCCATCATGAGGTTATACGTTTCCTTGGCATATTTATCAAACAGTTCGGCCACCTGCTCTACGGGTAATTCCAGGGGCGTTTCGGGTCCGCAGTCTAATTGCATCATGGCAATCAGGCAATAATTTACAATACCAATGTACTCGCCGGTAATATCGTCGCCCACTTTCGATACCTTTTTTTCTTCGAGCGTGCGGATGCGCTGCGCCTTAATAAAGATTTGATCGGTGATGGACGATGGCCTGAGTATACGCCAGGCCGTGCCGTAATCGCGTGTTTTTTTGATGAACAGCGATTTACAGGTATTTATTACAGACTCGTATTCAAGTGTGGTATTGGTCAAAACGGTAGATTTTATTTTTTGTGCGATATTTGTGCAGCACGGGCATTTAAAGCGCCCGTAAGTAAATGGCTAAAGATACAGTTTTTCGCAAAAAGGCAACCATTAACGTACGCGGTCGCTTAATGGATTTAAGCACTCCGCAGGTAATGGGCATTATTAATGTAACGCCCGACTCCTTTTTTGCCGGCAGCCGCAAACCTGCCGTAGCCGATGCTTTGCAGCAAGCCGGCCAAATGCTGGCCGATGGTGCAACCATGCTTGATCTGGGTGCCTATTCATCGCGACCGGGCGCTACTGATATTTCTATGGAGGAAGAAACGGACCGTTTACTGCCCGTGGTTGAAGCTATTGTAAAAGCTCATCCCGAAGCTGTACTTTCTATAGATACCTTTCGCTCCAGGGTAGCCGAAGCTGCCGTTAAAGCCGGTGCCCATATCATTAACGATATTGGCGGCGGCGAACTGGATGCCGATATGTTTGCCACCATTGCTCGCCTGCAAGTGCCCTATATTTTAATGCACATGAAAGGCACTCCGCAAACCATGGTAAAGCAGACGCAATACCAGGATGTATCTGCCGAGGTGTTTGATCATTTGGTAGAGCGCTCAGAACAATTACGTAGCATGGGCGTACATGATGTAATACTTGACCCCGGCTTTGGCTTTGCCAAAACTGCCGAACAGAGTTATACACTAATGAACCGCTTGCAAGAGTTTGAGCGCTTGCATCTGCCTGTATTAGTTGGCGTATCGCGCAAGCGAATGATCTATGGTTTGTTGGGCACAAGCGCTGCCGAAGCCTTGAACGGAACAACGGTAATAAACACGATAGCGTTAACTAAAGGAGCCAATATTTTACGTGTTCACGATGTTAAGGAAGCGGTAGAAACTGTTAAGCTATGGAGCGTATGCAATTAAATAGCTAAAAGCTATAACCCAACCGCAAAGCTATTGATGTAAAAAAGTTGGTGTTTACACTGGCTATATACCCCTTATATTTCATAAAGTATGCCAAATCAAATTGCCCTGAATACTGATTTTGGTTATAAAGCAACCTATCGTCGAATTTGTAGTTAAGGTAACGGCCGCCAAAAAATACGCGTATCCCATATTGCGTAAACTGTGCCTGCCGGTTACGCCAAATGATTTCGCTGGTTAGTCCCATGGTTAATAAATCAGAGCCCGTTATAGCGTAGTGGTCATCTATACCGTTCACTCTTTTGCGGTAATTAAGGTAACTGCCAAACTCCTTGCTGTAAACAGCCTCAAAACCTAAATATCTGAAATTGGAGCGCTTTCTTGCGCTGAACAAGTTGGCCGAAAACCGTCCGCCAACTGCAGAGAAACCTTTTGAATTAAGCGGGTAAAAATCAGTAGAACTATTGTTTACGTTAGTGTTTTCAATTTTACCGGCATAAGCAAATGCACCATAAGCAATATTTACTCTTTTAAAAACGTGCCCCACCGATGCATCTATCGTGCCGTAACTTATATCATCTGATAAGTTTATCCCCATGCTACCGCCAATGCCCCCGGTGAGATATATTGTTGTTTTAGCACTATCGTACGATGCCGGTTTGGGTATATAGGCCACATCGCTCCTGAACAAGGCGGGAGCATAATAATACCTGGAGCAGGAAGACAGCAACAGCATTGCCGTAAATAGTGATATGTATATATATTTCATGATAAGGCTTAGCCACCTAAATTATGAATATATACGTTAAGCGGTATTAAATTGTAACAACCAGTATGTTAATTATTTACACGAATTATTAAATTCAATAGGCTAATCCGTAAAGGTCAACAGCGAATGCTGACTTGCGGTATGCAGATCGCGCCATACCTGGTTTATTTCGGTATCGGGCGATGCCGCCTGCAGTCCGCAGAACGGGTAAAGCCGGTCTACGCTTTCACGCGATATTTGTGCCAGTAAGCGGCTGGTAATGCTCACCGGTTTTAAGGCCTCCGGAGTTAGGTTACCCGTTAAGCAAGCCTGCCACGAGGCATCAACCGCTTCATAAAACTGGTTTCGTATCCCTTCTAAATCTTCTCTTACTTCCTGCAGAGTTTCCATCAAAATAACGCGATGCGGCTCTGTCATCCGGCGAGATTCTTTAAGCTTTTGCTCAAATACGGGGCCGCACAAATCAACAAAGTGCATAGCCATACCCGACAGGTTAGCGGCCAGCGTAGCTTCAGCCAGTTGCAGGAAAGGGTATCGGTACAGTGATGTATCAATCAGCGGGGCTTCATGGTCTATCTTGAAACAACGGCTGGCCGGAGCCAAAACATCCTCTAAATTGAAAGCATGGCTGCCGGTGCCCATCATACCTATGTACTTCCAAGCCGGCACTTGCTGTGCGTGCTTGCTATCTATTACAAAAGACAATACCAAGGGGTTGCCTTCGGCATCTAAAACACTTTCGCCATTTTGCTTGATAAGGCAGTTAGCGGTAAAATGAGTAGCATGGCGTACGCCGCTGGCATATTTCCAGTGGCCGCTCAGGCGGTAACCGTCGGGCGTAATTTCGGCCACACCTGTAGACGCACCGCTGCCAGCCAGGCATACTTTGGGGTCGGCATATATTTCATGCGCAGCTTTAGGATCAATAAAGCCACCAAACCACCCAGCGCCTGCACATAAAGTAACTACCCAGCCTAAGCTGCCATCGGCCCAGCTCAGGGCTTCTTCGAGGCGTATCTGATCTGGTAACGAAGCTTCTAAACCACCGTAAGCTTTTGGTGCTAACAATTTAAACCACTGCTGCTGGTAAATTAGCTCCAATTGTTGGGGCTGCAACATACCGGCTTCTTCGGCAGCAAAAGCGTACCGGCGAATGGTATCAACCCATTCGGGTTGGAGCAAGTGCGATGGATGTGGCTCTTGGTGCATATTAGATAGTGGATATTGAAGATTGATTTTGCTGCCGGTAGATCTTCGTCCAATCAAAATAGGCAATGATGGCTACAATGAACAGGAAAATAGTTAAGAATGCATACAAGGCCAAATTTTTATGGAACAGCAAAGGAATAGCAAACAGGTTAGATACGTTCAGGATGATCCAGTTCTCTATACGCCTGTGGGCCAGCAACCAGGTACCCGCCCATGCCGTTGATGATACCCAGGCATCCCATACAGGTACGTTAGACTTAGTAAAGTGGTGCAATATTAAATAGATCACTCCCCATCCGCCAAAGGCAATCAATGCGGTGATCAGCCACTCGTTACGGGTGGCATAAGCTACTTTTACCGGTGGTTCACCAGCACGGCGCAACCACAATATCCAGCCGTAAATGCTCATAATTACGTAGTAAGCGCTCAAAGCCGATTCGGCATACAACCCAACCTCTAAAAACAAAGCAATGGTTATAGCCGAGCCGCCAATACCAGCCGGGTAAAGCCAGATGCTATTTTTCCGGGCCAGCAAAACCTCGGTCACACTCAACAGTACACCCAGCCACTCCAACCATGGAGTGTGGCGTATTTGGTCGGTTAAAAGATCTATCCAGTGGTTCATTGCCCCTCCTAAATCCTCCCCCGGGAGGGAGGACTTTGAAAATCTATCTAATTACTACTTGTTAATTTATATCATTCAATAGCCCTCCCTCCCGGGGAGGGTTGGGAGGGGCTCTTTTAAAACCTCAAATTAACCGATGCCAGGAAATTACGCGTGGCTTGCGGGAAATAGTAGTTATAGTTATACAAAGTACCGCCTTCTACATCGGGGTAGGTAGCACCGTTACTTTCATACTTTTTGCTGAATACATTATTCACCAACAGCGTAACACCTATATTTTTCACCCCTTTAATGCTGAAGTTATAATTCAATCGTACATCGTTAATAAAGTAAGCTTTCAGGTAGCGGTTTGCAGCATAGCTATTGCTGGCCACATCGGGCGAAGTTGTGATGCTGGTTGGGTTAATATTGCTGGTATTATCCAGGAACTGTTTACTTACATACTTGCTCAGGAAAGCTATGCTGCCATTTTTCACTGGCGAAAAGGCAATTTCACTGCCACCAATGAACGATGGTGAAAACGCCAGGTCTGATTTTGCAAGCGTTTGCACTACATTGGGCAGTACATCATAATCGGGTACGCTGTAATTGGTAAGCTCCTGGCTAAAGTTTTTTACTTTGTTAGTACTCACGGTTGCATTAGCCGCCCAACTTAGCTGACGGGTAATTTTTACCTGGCCCTGGGCTTCTATACCCGCACGGTAGCTGTCTTTAACGTTTTTACGAATTTGCGAGCCTACATCGTTCAACTGACCGGTTAATACCAATTGATTTTTATATTTCATGTAATAACCATTTAAGCTACCCGAAAACACGGTGCCCGTAGTACGGTAACCCACTTCAAAGTCTTTCAGGTTTTCTGAAACAGGCTTGGGTTGTGTAGCTATCCTGTCGGTATAATCGTTGCGGTTAGGCTCGCGGTTACCTACGGCAAACGATGCATAGATATTATTACGATCATTTAGCTGGTAGGTTACGCCCACTTTAGGGTTAAAAAAGTTAAACTTATCCTTTATGTTAATGAGCTGCATCTTGTTTTCCAAACCGTAGCTTTCGTAATAAACATGGCGGTATTGCAGATCGCCGTACAGTAAAAAGTTGCCAACCTCGTATTCGGCACGGCCAAAAATGTTAAAGTCGTTCTTTTTGGCGTTGTTGCGGTAATACTCATAATCGGGGATGATGCCGGCACTTTGTTCGGTGTACACTACGTTACCAAAGTGGTCGCCGTCGTACTTATTGTAAGCACCTCCTAAAATGAAGTTGAGCTTGTTTTGCGGACGATATTTTAACGAGTAAGTTACCCCGTAAAAGTCATTATCCAACCAGCGACGACGCACCAGGTTAGTATTGGTGATGGTAGTACCTCCAATAGTTACCGGTTTAATGCCATAGGTACCCAGCAGGTCATCGTTTTTACGATATTCCTCATAGTAGCCGTACCCTTTGGTGTAATGCAAAGCTCCGCTGAAAGAAAGCTGAGAGGTTATTTGCTGATCGTACAGTAACTGGTGATGGTTTTGGGTATAATCATCAACCTGGTTGCGGTACCTGTCGCCATTGGCCATAATACCTAATTCGTTATAACGGCGGGGGTTTTGCCCGGTGCTCTTCTCATAATCCGGATCGCCGATAACCACATCAGGTACACCATTCCAGGCTTGGAAAGTACGCTCATGGCCCGAGAATACATTGGCACGTATCACACTGGTTTTACCATAATAGGCACCGCTTAAAAAGTACGATTTGAGGTTGGATGATGCCATATCAATATACCCATCAGATGAAATGCGCGATAAGCGACCATCGAATGTAAAGTGACCGCCTAACATGCCGGTACCTACCTGCACCGTATTTTTAACCGTACCATAAGAACCTGCCGAATTGTTGAGCTCGGCATAAGCGCTGTCGCGGCGGGTGTTTGATTGTATATTGATGCTGGCACCGAAAGCACCGGCACCGTTGGTAGAAGTACCTACACCGCGCTGAATCTGGATATTATCTACCGAAGTAGCAAAATCGGGAAGATCTACAAAATAACTTCCCTGGCTTTCGGCATCGTTAAGCGGAATACCGTTGATGGTTACGTTAATACGCGTACCGTCTGATCCACGAATACGAATACCTGTGTAACCTACGCCCGCACCGGCATCTGAAGTTATTACCGCCGATGGTGTTTGGTTAAGTAAGAAAGGCAGATCCTGACCCAGGTTATTCTTTTGAATATCCTGTCTTTTCAGGTTGGTAAATGTTGTTGGCGATTTGGCCGAGGCGCGGGTAGCGTTAACCGTTATTTCATCGGCCGTAAAAGTGCTGGCTGTAAGGCCTGCATTCACCGTTAAATTACCTTTTAAGTTGAAGGTTTTTTGCGTTGACTGATAGCCAATGTAACTTATTTTAAGCACATAACTTCCTGCTTTAATGTTTGTGAATTCGTAATTTCCGTTGACCTGGCTTACGGTGCTTGGCGCAAGTTGCATACTTTGCAGGGTGAGCGTGGCACCGGGTAAAGGCTGGCCGGTACGCTCGTCGGTAATTTTACCGGATACGGTAAATTGTGCCATAGCCAGCATAGGCAACAGCAGGGCAACAAATGCCGAGTAAATTTTTTTCAATGTTTAATTAATTAACCTTGTTAAACCATCTGCCCGCTAAGGGTGTAAATTGCGCGCAGTACACTTAACATTTTTACCAATCCCTACGCCGGCATTACCCGGATCAGGTGCATGTTGCAGTCTTTAGTCGGAAGTTTTTAGTCTTAGTCAATCTCGACCTTATACTTAAAACTTTGTACTCTGAACCTCAACAATGGGTATGATCTCAGCCTGTCTTTGTGTTTTGATTGCTCAAAGCAAGGCACCCCTTAAGAAATTATGGGGCAAATATAGGTTTTGATTCCGGATTCTGAAATATTGATTTCAGATCCTTGACAGTTTGGTAATTAATATGAAAAATTCAGCTTTTGTTACTTCGCTTGCACGCACCTGAAACCTAAATGTTCCATGCCGCTGTCTTCGGTACTTTTCATACGGCGGGCAACGCGGAAACCCGAACAGTAGCTATCGTTACATAAAAAAGACCCGCCGCGAATTACCCGCTTAATAGCGTAAGGCTCCTGCGGATCGAAGCTTTGATTGGCTCCCTGCGGGTTTTTAGCCGGACTGGTTTTGTAATAATCAGCATTATACAGATCGTGGCACCACTCCCATACGTTACCGGCCATATCGTACAAACCGTAGCCGTTAGGCTTAAACGATCTTACAGGCGCAGCCAGGTAAAATTTATCTGCCAGCGTGTTTTTATACGGAAAATCGCCTTCCCATATATTGGCTTTAGCCTGGCCTGCATTAACCGGCTGGTTACCCCAGGGATAAACGTTGTTGCTTAAACCGCCACGGGCAGCCCACTCCCACTCGGCTTCGGTGGGCAGGCGTTTACCGGCCCATTTACAGTAAGCTAGGGCATCGTACCATGATATTTGGGTTACCGGATAACTGCCCTTAGCTTTAATACTGCTGCCCGGCCCATGTGGATGGCGCCAGTCGGCACCTTGCTGCCAGGTCCACCATTGGCTGTAATCGTTTAGGTCTACCTGGCCCTGTGTGGGCTTGAATACCAGCGATGCCGCAACCAACATACTTTCATCGGGCTTGGGTGTGCCGGGAGGGAGTTGTTTTTTTAGCTCGTTCCAGTCGGGCTTCTTTTCGGCGGTGGTTACGTAGCCTGTAGCTTGTACAAAAGCCTCAAATTGGGTGTTGGTCACCTCTGTTACATCCATCCAAAAGCCGTCAACAGTTACTTTGTGTTTAGGGTATTCATCGGGCGATGCCTGTTTATTATCGGCACCCATTGGGTAGGTTCCGCCTGCTATCCAAACCATCCCTTGGTGGCTACTTAAGCCCTGCTGCTCAATACCTGTAGGTTGGGATAATTTGGCATTTCCAAAACGTGAAGGAATGTTAGACTCGCAGCAAACAGCAGTGTTCTTTGCTTTTAGTGCCGATTTAAGCTGTTGTGTATTTTGGTTTTTAGCACGATTGCAGGCTATTGTAAAAAAGCTCACCATAATGTACATGCATACGGCTAAGAGCCTTATAGACTTACCTATCTTAAGCTTGTTATACAAATAATTCATACAGCATGGCTAAGATAGCTAATTATTAAACTTTTGTTATTTACCTACTTCAACATATCTTCTTAAAACTAAGAAATGCTTGTACCAACAATGAAGCGGTACAAGCATTTTATATAAGCTGGTTAAACAGCTATTGCTTACTTTAAATTAAGCGCTAATTTCCTTTTGAAATTTCTCGCCAAACCTATCGGTAGCTATCACTTTTACCTGTTTAACGCCCGGCTCAAAATGGGCTACGAATAAGTGGTCGGTATCGCGTGGTTCTACAAACGGGCGGGGGTTAGGTAGTTCGGTACCTTTGTATAGTTTGATGGTTAGCGGGTCCATGCCGTGCTCGTTCTTTAACTCACCTTTGTATTTGCCATCCAGCCAGTATTCTACTTTCCAGGCAGGGTCCCAGTTCCAAACGTTGGCTATCATACGTTTTTGGTTGGTTAGCTCTTCCACAAAAACCGACATTTGGTTGGTTCTGTCCATTTCCATGGGCTTATAGTACCATTTTACCTGGTTGCCCTCTACCGAGTAAACGGCGTAACCGCGCGGGGTGCCGTCTTCACATACTGGGCCCGTCCACCAGGCACCGCAAACCGTACCATGATTATGCTCGAATACGTTACCGGTAATATTATTGGCATTGTAATGCGTATGGCCCGATAGGATGTGTACATTCTTAAACGGCTTAAGCAGTTTGTACAGGTCCTCGTTATTTTTAACACTACTGTAAACAGGTATGTGCAGGCAGATGAATAACAGATCGTCTTTGGCTACATAAGCCAAATCTTTCTCCAGCCAGTTCAATTGCTGCTCGGTAATATAGCCGTCGTACTCGCGCTCGGTGCCCAGGTAACGTACATCATCCAACATCACATAGTGGGCACGGCCACGGTTAAAGGAGTAATAAGTAGGTCCGTAGAACTTTTTAAAGGTTCTATCCGAGGTTTCATCGCCACCTTGGCGGTAATCCATATCATGATTGCCCAAGCCCTGGTAAAACGGAATGCCCATTTCGGCTACGGCCTCATTATACATGGGGAACAGGTCGTGGTTATCCCACACCAAATCGCCTACGGCTATGCCATGCACCAGTTCATCGGCACCTAACGCCTTAATGGTTCTTACTGTGTCGGGCACCGATTGTGCCAGCATTTGGGCAACATCCTTTTTATTCTTCACCTGCGGATCGGCCCATACGATAAAGCTGTGCTTGCTATCGTTCTTTTTAAGCGGCTTCAATTTGAAATCGAAGCTACCGCCCTCGCTTATGAGGTGATAATGGCTGGCTATCTGCTTTTCGTGCGGTATATCGTACCCGGCCGGCACAATAACAAACACAAACTCGGCCTTAGCATCGGTGTTGATCTGATAGGTACCGTTAGTCCCGGTTTTAACGATAGTAAATCCATCAGAGATCAGCGCACCGGCAACCGGCTTGCCTGCAGCCGTTACCTTGCCGCTAACAGCAGCACTTTTGCCAAAGCCAAAAGTGTTCTTAAATCTTAATGTTAATGCGCCCGTTAACAGGAGTGAGCGCTGTATAAATATTCTGCGGTCCATTATATTGATTAGGAGGAAAAGAGTGGCCTATGCCGGTATTATATTAGCTTTATTATAAATTAAAATATAATGATAGTTGCTCCATAGAGCTATCAAAGGTCTGTGGTAACGTGAAAATAAAATCATCGGTATCGTTACTGCCTTTTGAATATAAAAAGTTATCATTTACATCGTAAGCTTCTACACCGTACTCTTTGGGGCGTGCAGTGTTAATGCGCACTTTAATGGTTTGAATACCACCTGCCACAAAGAAATTAGCCTGGCCGCCATTGGCAAGCGGGTTTAGGGTATAGATTGAGTAAGGTTGATTGTTGCCATCTATTCCGCTTATTTCAATATAGGTAAAAGCCGCTCCAGACTGGTTTACAAATGAAACATTGGTATTGTAAGCTGTTTTCTTCTTTTGGGCAGTTTTAATCCGGGGCAACACTTTAGTTACTGGTAATACGCCGGCATAACCTGCATTAAATAGAAATACCATTACTACGGCATAAACCAATTTTGACACTACACTTTTCATAATTCTGTTTTTAAAGTTGATATAAAGTGATTACTGATCTGTTGAATTGAGTAATAAGCCGGGCACTTGATGCCCGGCTTATTATTATTTATCTACCAAGGTGGTAAAGCCGGTAGCTTCTTCAATGGCTGAAAGAGGCGACGAGCCGGTTAATACAATAAACTTAGCCGTTCTGCCGGTGCTCCAGATACCCGTTGTAGGATTGTAAGCACCGCCTAACATGGTAAACGCACCTGCGGTTGAAGGAAAACCAAATTTGCTGATGTTTTTACCTGCACCATAAAACGGCACTGTTACTCTGCTTTGTATAGTACTGTATTGGTCTGTATTGGTAATGCGGTAGCCAACTGCAGGCGGGCCTGCCGAATATACCAAACCATTACCCCCGTACATGATTACGTCTAATGGTACAGAATTACCTGTTACGGTAAGGCCTGCAAAAACAGCTACGCCGGCAACGTTACCGCTATTAGCCAGCAAGTTGCCTGTGGCGGTTCCAAAATCATCGCCATTTACCGTAGCGTATTGCTTACTGGCAATCCATACGGCGTTGCTAATATCTGTTGTGCCGAGGCCCCAAATGGCTTTATTGGCGCCAACGTAACAAAATTGCCCTTTCTTAACCGTTCCCGAACTGATGTTGAATTTATATGTTCTCACACCACCAAAGGCCCAGCCTGTATTTGGAGCTACAAGGATACCGGCATTGTTACAAGTTACCACCGAAAATGGTGTTGCTGCAAAATCAATATCGCGGGTAGCTTTAAACTGAATATACTCGTAATTTCCATCAGTAGACGAAGGATCTGTAAGGTAACCTGTTATGACCAATGCAGAAGGTATGATTTCAGGAAGTTGATCTGAATCATCTGCCGACCTTGGCCAAAGCTGAATACCTGAGGTAGTAGCAAATACAATTCCGGTAACATCGGCAAATGGCTTAGGACCTTCATTGGAAAAGGTTGCAGCTGCTTCTGTGTGTACAACTGCTGTTCCAAATCCGTCGCTGATGGTTTTGTTTCCGGCATTCGTATCACCTGCAACAGGCTCTGGAGCCATTTTCCCTTTACTAATGGTAATAAGCGTGCTTTCGTAATAACCAGGCCGGCTTGCCAAAGCTCCCGAATTTACACCTCTGACAATTATTTTTTTACCTGATGCCTTTTTCTCCACATTGGTAGGAGCAACGCCGGTAAGCTGCATAATTCCATCTACTCTTTTCAACGTAGCACCTAATATGTTTACGTGGACAGAATCGCCCGGAACGTATTTCGAAGCATCAGTGCCGATGTTGATGGCAATACCCCTTAACGAATCGATAGCATTACCGGCAACACGGCTGTTTTGAACAATCAGTAATCCGGCAGGAATATTACCGCCGGTATGATCTGAAACCACAACAGCCCTGATAGAAGTAGCACCGCCTAAATTTTCGTTATTCAGTGGCAGATCTGTGCCTTTGTAAAGATGACGCAGATCGAAGTTTGAAATGTACGGACTAACCGAAACTTTTATATAATCGCTGTCGCGCTTGCACCCCATCCAGGTGCTGCATAACACTATTAGTGCCGCAACGTAAAGTATGATCTTTTTCATATAGTTTTTAGTGATATGATTATGGTTTTTGCCACCAAACTAAGGTGTTTATATCATCGGTACCCTGCGCTGCAACAGCTGCTTTGTAGCTCGTTGGATTAGTTGATTGAGAAATTAAAGGATAATTTACCCGCGCCGGCATACGGCCTCCGTTTGCCAAACCGGTTCCTTTGGGAAGAAAAGGGTGTCCCGTTCTGCGATATTCTATCCATTCCTGAAAATCTACCAGGAACATGGCGTAGTACTTTTGCAAATGAATAAGCTCCATTTTGCTTGGAGAGCCTGCGGTAGTATTATTTAAAGGCAAATTATTGTTCCAGGTCATATCAGCACCATTAATGTAGCTGATCAAGAGCGGGTCAGAAACTGAAGTAAACATGGTGGGTATCCAATAATTTAATGCATCGGCAATACCTTTTACATAGTAAGATTCGCCCGTACCACTGATCCATCCTTTAGCAGCGGCTTCGGCTAAAATAAAATCCACCTCGGCACAGTTCATTATGATACCGGTATTAGGGTCGGTTTGTAAGGTAACACCGGCACTTTGCGCATCAGAATAAAAATAAGATTGTTTAACAACCGATGAGCCGGTATCATAACCGCTCGGTACACCTATTAAACCTGCCGGTCCGGCGGCAATGCCAAACTTGTTATAGCCATTAACACCATAAGCAGCGTTAATACGCGGATCGGCCCAATTGGTTAAATTTCCAAGAAAGAAGTTGGTAATGGCCGGTGTCCTGAAATCAACCGCCCTAACGTTGATCATGAACGGAGAAGAGTATACGGCCGTACTGCTGTTGGTACCGTTCCATAAAATTTTTGCGGTATGAGAGTTGTCCTCCATAATAGGGTAATTAACCCTGTTAGTCTCGGCAATCTCTTTAATTTTGGCAATTACCTGTGCACTAACTTCTGCCTTACCCGAAATACGAAGCAAGAGCCTTAAGTATAACGAATTACCAAATCTGCGCCATTTGCTTATATCGCCTTTATACACCGGGTCGCCGCTTGCGATGATGGTTTTTCCTTCGGCTAACAGTTTATTGGCTTCTTCCAGTTTGTTAAACAAATCCAGATAGATGTCTTTTTGCTTATCGTAAACAGGTTCGTAATTACCCTCTTTACCTTGATTGGCCTGCGAGTATGGCACATCTCCGTAAACATCTGTTAAAATTTGAAAAGCCCAGGCTTGTGTAATTAACGAAATACCTTTATAAGATGTATTTAAGGTAGCCGGCTGATTGGCAATGTTATAAATATCGCGCAGGTTGGTTAATTCAGGATAAAAGTTATTCCATGGAGAATCACCCCAGGTACGTCTTACATCGTACCTAAAAACCTTACCTTCTGCGTCACTTATATCTACCGTAACCTGCATTAACTCGTTGTTAAAGCTCCGGTTACGGGTCATGTTGGTTGATAAAATGTTGACCAATGCCGGCGCCAGCAGTTGGCTTGGCGTAGTAGTCGATTTGCCGATAGGGTCGGTATTTACCGAGTTGAAATCTTTTTTACAAGAACCCAGGGTGACAAATGCCGATAGTAATATATAACTGGTTATTTTTTGATATGCTTTCATGATCTGTTTCTTATTATATCCCCACAACTAAACGGAAACCATAACTCCTGGTAGAGGGCAACTGGCCAGTTTCAAAACCCTGCACAATGTCGGTGCCCGACAACGTACCAAACTCAGGGTCAAATGCCGGCCATGGCGACCAGATGAACAAGTTACGTCCGTATACCCCAAGAGTTAGCCTGTTAATACCTATCCGTTTTACCAACTTTGTGCTGAAGGCGTAGGTAATATTTGCTTCCCTGAACTTTAAGTAATCGGTTTTGAACACACTTCCTTCTGCTTGGTCTGAACCATATAAGGAGGTATAGAAGCTTTCGAGATTGGTTGCCACTACATCGTTAGGGCGGTAAGTACCGTCGGCATTTTGCACTACACCATCGCCAACCAAACCGTTGTACCTGCCGGGCAGGGTTATAGCCAGCTTACCTAAAGCGGCCATGCGTGAAAAAGTAAGTGAATGTGCTACCGCGCCTAATTGCGCGTCAAATAATCCTGAAAAGCTAATGCGCTGGTAAGTAAGGGTAGACCCAAAACTGAACCTGAACTTAGGCAGAGTATTACCCAGGTAAACCAAATCGGTACCGGCTTTGGCATTACCGGTAACTGCATCGTAAACAATTTTACCATCTGGCGAGCGCACTATGTTACGGCCATATAAATCGCCCATGCTGCCGCCCACGTTGGCTACAATGGCACCGCCGCCTAAAGCACCGCTTCGGAGTACCACAGAGCTGTCTGCCAGTTCAATGATTTTATTGCGGTTGGCCGTAAAGGTACCGGTAACCTGCCATGAGAATTTTTTAGTTTGTATTGGCGTTCCAATAACCGAAAGCTCAATACCCCGGTTTTGTACCTGACCCACGTTAAATATGGCTACGTTGTACCCGGTTGCACGATCTACCACCCTGCTCAGGATCTGATTTTTGGTTTTGCCTTTGTAAACTGCTAAATCGAAGTTTAAACGGCTATTAAATAAACGCAATTCAGAACCCAACTCAATGGTAGTTGTTTTTAAAGGCTTTAAGTTAGGGTTAGGCAATACGTTAGGGTTGCTCATTGCACTATCGGGGTAAATACCGTTAGATGCAAGGTTGTAATTGTAAGCTGTACGATATGGAGTTGTACCGCCGCTACCTACCTGAGAAATAGAGGCTCTTAGTTTAAAGTAACTGATGAACTTTGGCAATTTAAATACATCGGAAGCAATAAAAGATGTACTTGCCGATGGATAGAAAAAGCCCACGTTATCTGTCCTCAATGGTGTGGCCAGGGTACTGTTCCAATCCTGGCGGCCTGTTAAGTCTAAATACAAGTAGCTTTTAAGGTTGAAAGACAAAGCCGCGTAAAGACTATTAATGCGGTAACGTGCCGTATCCGGAACAGAGATCAACGGATTAGCATTGTTATCTAAACGGTACTCGCCGGGTATCACTAAACCATCTGCCCTAAGCTCCGATTTTTTGTATTCGTTACGCATTTGACTGCCACCAACGGTAGCGTTCATTTGAAGTGCTTTCGAAAACTTTTTGTTATATCTCAACAAGAAATCGGCATTGATCTCATACGATGCAATATCCTGCACACGGTAAGAACCTTGCGCAAACTTATTTCCGGCGGCATCCCAGGGGCGCAATGTTTCGCGGCCGTCTTTATTATAATCTATGGAGCCGCGCACCATCAGGTTCAAATCGTTGGTTAATTTGTAATTGGCCTGCAGGTTTCCAATAACGCCGTTGCGGTGTTGTTTATTAATATATTGCTCCGAAACAGCATAAGGGCTTTCGGGGTTAGTGGTGGTAATGTTCACAAACTGCACATTCTCTTTACCCGGTGCCCAGTAATCACGGTACCAATCGGTATTTACGTTAGGCTGCGCAAACATGAACCAATACATTAATGATTGATTGCCGTAACCAGTTGCGGGAAGGTTATCGCTGCTTCTGTTGTTGTAAATGGCTTTAAATTGAATACTCAGTTTTTTAGTTACATCGCTGTTTGCCGATAGGGAGATATTGGTGCGCTGTAAACCCGTGTTCGGAACTATCCAGTTATCGTTACCGTGGTTGGCCGAAAACCGCAACCCTACCTTTTTATAGCCCCCATCAATACTGATAGAATTTAAGGTTTCAAATCCTGTTTTAAAGAATGATTTGATAGGGTTTTCATAAGCTACCCATGGTGTTCTGGTAAGCCCTCTTGTTTTGGTGGCCGTGTCATACTGAAAAAAGCTTGTTCCCTGGCCAAATGGTGCTCCCCAGCTTGCACTGGTTGCGTTCTGATTGGCGCCATCGTCTGAAGCACCGTAAGAAAAGTAATTCACGCCAAACTGCCCTTGCCCGTAACTGCTCTGGATATCCGGGCTTTTATTGACCGATTCCCAGGTATTGTTGGAGGTAATGGTGATGCTTAACTTTTTCCTGGCCTTGCCCGATTTAGTAGTGATAATGATAGCACCATTTGCACCGCGCTGACCGTAAAGTGCAGATGCACCCGGACCTTTTAACACGGTAACACTTTCAATATCATCAGGGTTTAAATCGTTCAGGGCCGAACCAAAATCGGCAGGCATAATATCGCCCGATGTACCATATACACCACCAGATGCTCCTGCCGTTCTCCTGGCCGAACTGCTGGCTACTACGCCATCAATTACAATCAGCGCTTCGTTATCGCCGGTAAGGTTGTTTTCGCCACGCAGAATAATTTTATTCGATCCGGCAGGGCCACTGTTTCTAACCAAATTCAAACCAGCCACTTTTCCTGATAAGTTATCGGTCCAGTTACTTGCCACGGCGTTGGTAAACGCGGTGCTATCTACCTTTTGCGCCGAATAACCCAGCGCTCTTTCTTCTCTTTTGATACCTAAAGCCGTAACCACCACCTCGTTTAACTGGCCTGCATTACTTTTAAGCCTAACGGTTATATTGTTTTGATTACTGGTGTACGACAAGGTTTGCGTAGTGTAACCAATATAGCTTGCTGTAATAACCGAACCTGCCGGAACAGATACCGTAAAAGCACCGCTTGAATTGGTTACTGCAAGCATTTTTCGTCCGTCGCTTATGGTTACTCCAATTAAGGGCTGCTGATCGTTATCATCAATTACAGTACCTTTAATGGTAATTAAGGCAGGCTGACTTTGCTGTAATAAAGCTTTAGCTGCATATAACCGGTAAGGCACACCGCAGCAAAGCAATAGTACAGTTAGGGTATATAAAAAATAAGTAAGTGTTCTCTTCATCTTTAATGAGATTGTTGTTTCGCGGATAATTTCCCGGGGGATTGAATGCCTGTATTTTTATCGGCGAAAGTCGAGTTATCATGTTAACTCATTATTAAAATAATATCATAGTTCTATTACCCTTGATGGGTGAAATGGCCTTTGTATTAAATAAAGGCACATTTGGTAAAATTGCTGTTACTTTAATTACACAATTAGTTAATTTTCGGTATGGTGTGAATGCGGGGGCCTCAGTACCGATTGAAAGTGGGATTTATTATATTTTATTGTCCATTGATGGCAGTGCTATAGAGTTGCGGCTTCATGCCAGCTTAAGGGTATAAAAAATTTGTGTTAACTCAAGAAAAAATAATTTGTACAATACTTTTTAGCTGCGCTATAATTTCTGAATTTCGCCGTCGTTTAATTGCGAATATTCTGTCAATGATGTTATTGTATAAAAGTGTTTTAGCCGGTTTGCTGGCGGTAGCTTTATTGTCTTCCTGTTCTCATTCTTCCAAAAAAGACAGTGCTCATACCGATAAGCCCTTCGAACCTCAAAAACTCTTAAAATATAACCCTAAAGATGCCGACGAAAAGATTGATGCCTTTATGCAGCAACTGCATAAAAAAAGCGCTTTCAATGGCAATGTACTGGTGGCAAAAAAAGGGAAGATCTTGTACGAAGGCTCGTTTGGCTGGGCTAACCACTTAACCCGCGACAGTTTAAAGCTTGATTCGAAATTTGAACTGGCCTCGGTATCTAAAACCATGACGGGCACAGCCATTATGCAACTTTGGGAAGAAGGCAAAATTAAGCTTGACCAGGATGTGCGCGATTTTTACCCTAACTTTCCATATGCGGGCGTAACTATCAGGCTGCTGCTTACCCACCGTTCGGGGATGATGAACTATGTATATTTTGTAGATGGACTCTACCGTTCGCAGCACCTCGATCAAAAAAAGGGCATCAGCAATAAGCAAGTAATGGACCTCATTGCGCAATACAAACCCGCACCTTTCAACAAACCCAACGTTCGCTTTTTATACAATAACTCCAACTTTATGGTACTGGGCGCCATTATTGAAAAAGTTACCGGTGTGCCTTACGCGCAGTATATGCAGGAGCACATATTTAAACCCGCCGGCATGACCCATACTGCCGTGTACTCTAAGGCGGTATATGATAAAATACCCGTTGATGTAGTTGGTCACGACCGCAACAGCTGGAAGTACTCCGTAGCGCAAAACTTTTTAGACGGCCCTGTGGGCGATAAAGGAATATACAGCACTATAGGCGACTTGTATTTGTTTGACCAGGCACTCAAGGCCGGCAGGCTCATTAAAGCATTCACCCAGGATTCTGCTTACACAGCACACGTTACCCCATTAATACGCGGTCACTTTAGTTATGGCTACGGCTGGCGCATATTTGAATCCCCGGGCCAAAAAGTGGTTTACCACACCGGCTGGTGGCACGGTTTCAGGCATATATTTTTGCGCGATATGAAAAACGATGTGACCATTATTCTGTTAGGTAACTTAGTGAATGGCAGTTTACTACATTTAGATGATTTGTTTAAAATGACTGGTATGCCCGTAGTACGCAAAGGCGCCTACAGCGGCACCGGCGATGCGGCAGATGATCAGTAAGCTTTAGGTGAGTGGTTAATTTTAGTTGATTGGTTAAATAGTTATAAAAGCCAACAACTTATACCGCGCAAAAGAACCATTCACCACTCAACTTAACCAACTACTTAACTCAAAACATATGTTCGATAAATTATTTGAAGCACAGCAAAAAGCAGGCGAAGTTAAAAAGCGTCTGGACGGCATTAGCGTAACCGGCACAGCTGAGGGCGGCAAGATCACGGTAACGGCCAATGGCAACAAAGTATTGCAAAGCATTGCTATTGACGAAGCTTTTTTGAAAGAAGCCGATAAGGAGCAGTTAGAAGAGCTTTTGGTTTTAGCGGTTAATAAAGCTTTGGAACAAGCCGAAAACGTAAACCAAGCCGAAATGGCATCCATGACCAAAGATATGTTTGGCGATTTGGGCGGCATGTTTGGTAAGTAACTAAAGATCGCCTAACGTTTATCTTACAATAACGTTACATGCATGTTTAAACAACTAACTGCAATTTAGTGTTGTATCTTGTAAACTAACACCATGAAACTAACCTATTACGGCCATTCAACCGTTGAAATACAAACCGGTGGCAAAACGCTTTTATTCGATCCGTTTATAACGCCTAACGAGCTGGCTAAACATATTGATGTAAACAGCCTGAAGCCCGATTATATCCTGGTATCGCACGGTCATGGCGACCACGTGGCCGACTTAATTCCCATTCAGCAACAAAGCGGCGCGCAGGTAATTTGCATTGCCGAAATTGCAGGCTGGCTTGGCAATAAAGGTATTGACAATGCCCACGGTATGAACATTGGCGGCAACTTTAACTTTGATTTTGGCCGTGTGAAAATGGTTTATGCCCTGCACTCCAGCAGCATGCCCGATGGCAGCTATGGCGGCGTACCCGCAGGCTTCGTTATTTATGCCGAAGGTAAAAAGATCTACTTTGCCGGCGATACCGCCCTTACCTACGACATGAAACTACTAGCCGAAGAAGAACTGGACTGGGCTATATTGCCTATTGGCGATAATTATACCATGGGTATTGACGATGCCATCAAAGCAACCGACTTTATTGCTTGTAAAAATGTGATTGGCGTGCATTACGACACCTTTCCAGCAATTAAAATTGATCAAGAAGATGCTAAAGCTAAGTTCCTGAAAGCAGGATTGAACTTAAAACTACCCGCCATAGGCGAAAGCCTTGATCTGTAAGTGATCGCTTACAGTTGAAAGCTGTTTAAAAATTTAAATGTTATTGCGAGGAGAGATAGCGTGGCAATCTCACGGCGACCAGTCTAAACGAGATTTCCCCGCTATCGCTCGCAATGATATGGGTTTTTATCAACTTCAAACGTTTTTAAACAACTCAAACAAAAAATCCCGGCCTGTTTACAGACCGGGATTTTTTATGCTTATACCTCGCTTAGTTAAATTACTGTTCCGTTAGGAATAACGGCACGTTTCTTAACTACCACAATACCATCCTGAACGGTGTAGGCGCCATAGTCGCCGTCTTCCAGCTTATGGCCACAATTAATGCACACATCGTTACCTATATAAGCGTTTTTATCAATAATAGCATTCTTAATTTTGCAACGGTCGCCAATGCCCATAATAGGCGTATCGCTTTCTTTCGATTCGGCTATCTGCTCAAGCGTTTGGTAAACATCACCACCCATAATGTAGCAGTTCTCTATTTCGGTATCAAAACCAATGCGGGTACGTATACCTATAATGGAACGGGTTATTTTAGATGCGCTGATAATACAACCATCAGCAATAATAGAACGCTCTAACAAAGTACCCGATATTTTAGAGGGCGGCAGCATACGTGCCCGGGTAAAAATGTGGCGTTTATCGAACAGGTTAAACTGCGGAATATCATCTGTTAAGCCCAAATTGGCCTCAAAAAACGAAGGGATAGTACCAATATCTTCCCAATAACCTTCATACTGGTAGCTGGCTACCCTGTGGGTATTGATAGATTGCGGGATGATCTCTTTACCAAAATCGGGGTGATCGTTCCCTTGAAGTAACTCATAAAGGGCTTTACGGTTAAAAATGTAGATCCCCATTGATGCCAGGTAGTAGCGGCCTTGACCGGCCATTTCACTGCTTACGTCTGAAGCCCAGCTTTCAAAATTGCTTTGAGGTTTTTCAATAAAATCGGTAACCAGGCTCTCGTTATCGGTTCTTAAAATACCAAACCCTGGTACATCGTTGGCATGTACAGGTATAGTGGCAATAGATATTTCGGCCCTGCTTTCTATATGTTTGGTCACCATATCTTTAAAATCAAGCTGGTAAAGCTGATCGCCGGAGAGGATGAGCACATAATCAAACTCATGAACCGACAGGTGATGCAAACTTTGTCTTACCGCATCGGCCGTACCTTGAAACCAACCTACGTTAGATGGCGTTTGTTCGGCAGCTAAAATGTCAACGAACGAATCGCTGAAACTGCTGAAGTGATAGGTATTTTTAATGTGTTTGTTAAGCGATGCCGAATTAAACTGCGTTAAAACAAAAATGCGCTCAAAGCCCGAATGCAAACAATTAGATATTGGAATATCAACCAGCCGGTATTTACCGGCAATAGGTACAGCTGGTTTGGAACGGGTTGCCGTTAGCGGAAATAAACGTGTTCCCTGGCCCCCGCCAAGTACAATGCTGATTACTTTGGAGTTCATATTTTTGGTGTTAAGCTTTCATATAATTGGTTATACTGTTTGGCCGACTGCGTCCAGGAAAAATCCAGTGCCATCATCCGTTTACGTAACAACTGTAAGTGCTCAGTGTTCTTATAAAGTGCAATTGCACGGCTTATAGAATAAACAATTTCATCGGTATTACTTTGATCGAAGCAAATGCCGTAACCATCTTCGTCTCCAAAGTCTATCACGGTATCAATTAATCCGCCGGTACGGCGCACTATGGGTACTGTGCCATAGCGCAGTGCATATAGTTGGTTTAACCCACAAGGCTCTACGCGCGAGGGCATTAGCAAGAAATCGCTACCGGCGTAAATAAGGTGTGCCAGTTCCTCGTTATAACCTATATAGGTTTTATAATTATCGGGAAACACATCGTTAAGGGCAGTAAGCGCTGTTTCGGTTTCTTTGTCGCCGGCGCCCAGCACCAATATATTTACTTCGCCTTTATGCGCTTTCAAACTCTCAATAAACGCTTCCGGTAATAGGTCCGCCCCTTTTTCCACTACTAAACGGCCAATAAAAGAGATCAAAGGTTTATTTACAGGTAAGCCAAAATGCTTGCACAGGGCTTTTTTGTTCAGTAATTTGCCTTTGTCTGGATTCAGGGCATCAATAGGACCGGCAATCATAGCATCGGTAAATGGGTTCCAAACTTCCGTATCAATACCATTTATAATACCCAAACCCCTTGAACGTTCCATAAAAAACAAGTACTCCAGTCCATTAGAGTTTTGCGATAGCTCCTCTAAGTAACTGGGTGATACCGTGGTATAACGGTCGGCACATTTAATAGCGCAAGCCAGCGGGTTTATTCCACCCGACCAATCGAGCAAACCGGCATAACGCATATCAACTTCGGGTAGGTAATCAAATTTCTCATAACCAAAAGCTCCATGATATTGCCCGTTATGAATGGTAAATACGGTAGCCGTTTTAGACAAGCGCCTGTATAAAGCCGAATGCTGCAGCATGAACGGAATTAAACCTACATGATGATCATGGCAATGAATAATGTCGGGCTTTTGCTGCGACCAGGTAATCCAATCTAAAAAAGCCAGTTGGAAAGCAATGAATTGCTCACGCTCGTCGGGGTAACTATATACCTCCGGCCTGTCGAGCAAACCGGGAATATAGATGAGGTACAACTCAAAACCCAGCTTATTGGTACGTTCTTTCAGGATCTGAAATTCGTAACGCTGATTACCCAGTTTGTTGGAGGCTTCGAATACGACGTCGAAATCGTTTTCCTGTACAAATTTGCGATCGTAATAAGGCAGCACTACTGCGGCTTGTAAACCGGCCTCATTTTGGTACTTGGGCAAAGCGCCCACCACATCGGCCAGGCCACCTACTTTGGCCACCGGGTAACACTCTGCTGCGAGGTGAAAAATTTTCATGAGTAAAGGATGATGGGCTCAAGGTAAGTAAAAATTAACTTACCAAAACACAACGGGTAAGTATTAAAATGTGTTTTGGCAAAGTGTTAATTATTGCATGGAAACGATAAAATCTTTCTTTCAAACACGAAATGCTGGCAACACATTGGCAAGCTTAAATATCTGTATACCAACTTGTATACCGGTTTAAATGTTACATTTGAATAACCACCACCATAAACCGCCTTATGAACGTATTTAATTTAAGATGGCTTCTTGTTACGCTTTTATTTATATGCAGTCATAAGATTTGTGCACAACGCACACCCCTTGCTAACTTTAAGCTGTTTTTTGAGAAAGTTTATCTGCATACCGACCGCGAACTTTATGCCGCAGGAGACACCTTATGGTATAAAGCTTATTTAACCGACGCCCAAACCGGCGAATTAGCCATTACAAGTGCCAATTTATATGTAGAAATTATTTCGCCTGCTAACAATATAATAAGCCGCCAAACTATCTTACTTACAGGCGGACTGGGCTATGCCGACATTTCACTGCCCGATACTTTGATAAGCGGTAATTACCGCCTGCGCGCCTATACCAATTGGATGCGCAACTTTGGAGATGACTTTATATTCGAAAAGCTAATTACACTCACCGGCAGTAGCACAGTTTTGGCATCAACAGGAAAAAATAAGAAAATCGCCGATAACACGAATATCAAATCAAACACGGTAAATAACAAAACCGATCTCATCGTGCCAGTTACCGCAACTTTTTATCCCGAGGGCGGATCAATGGTAAAAGGTGTAAACAGCCTTGTTGCAGTAAAGGTAGAGGCACTTTTACCCAATGTGGATTTTCAATTGGTAAAAGGCATTATAACCGATGCAGCAGGCAAAACGGTTGCACAATTTAATTGCGATACCTTAGGCATGGCCCGGTTTAATTTACGGCCATTGAGCATAATGCCTTACCAAGCCGTTATTACCTATGCAGGTAAAAGCTATTCGTTTAAATTACCACCTGCTTTAACGTCGGGACTGGCGCTAAAAATTGTAAGGTATGGTTCTAACGTTAAAGCGGTTATTAGCTGCGACGAAACAACGCTGCAAACCATGCGGGGGCAACCTCTAACCTTGCTGGGCAAGCATGGCGGCAAAATTTATATTACCGAAACCATTAACCTAACGGCAGTAAAAGACTCCATTGACATTGCAAGCGAGGTACTGCCCGAAGGAATTGCCAGCTTAACCCTTTATGACACCCAAAAGCGCCCGCAAGCCGAACGACTGATTTACATTGAATCTACGGAGAACCTTAGGTTAGACATAGCCACCAATAAGCCTGTTTATGAACCGAAAGAAAAAGTGAATGTAAGCATAAGGCTCACAAACGAATTTTACAGACCGGTTAAAGCAAACTTATCGTTTGCTGCTGTAAACAGCAACGAAGCAGGTGAACCTGAAAGCGACATTAAAGCATACATGCTGCTGCAGTCGGAGTTGAAGGGCCCTTTAAACCAAGTTTACCGTTATTTTGATACGACCAATGTTAACCGCCTACAGCAGCTTGACCAGTTACTGCTTACGCAAGGCTGGCGCAATTATGTATGGCGCCATATGATAGATACCAACATTGCTATTAATTATGCCCCGGAACAGGGATTTTCGCTAAGCGGTCGCCTACGCCAAAAATTCGCAAATAAGCCTTTAATTAATAAGCGGGTGGTTGCTACTTTGTTACAAGGACGTCTTGACAGCCACATGTATTTAGCCATAACAGACAGTGTCGGCAAATACCGTTTTGACAAACTACATGTTAAAGGAACGCGCAATGTAGAGCTATCGGCTTTAAATGAAAATCTGAGTAGCACAGGCTGGCTTTTGGTAGATAGTATTAAAGCTGATATCCTACCTGTCAAGCCATTGCCTCCGCCACCTATGGCAATTGCGCAGCAGCAGTTAGCTGTTGTTCAAAATAAAGCTTCAAAACAGTGGCAAGCTATTCGCAATAGCAGCATCATAAAGTTAAAGGAAGTAGATGTTAAAAAAGAAAGAATTGCTACTTCCCCTAACTATGCAGCTCAAACTTATGCCCCTGATCAGGTATTTAACATTACACCTAAAGACCATTCTTATAAAACACTGCAATGGTATTTGCTGCAAAATTTGAAAGGTGCTATGACAAGTAATACAGATACTATATCAGGAATTGTTATACCGGGAGTGATAAGCACCCCTCCCGGCCAGCCTGAGCGGATGCTAATATCGCCTTTGTTAAGTGTTGATGGACGAGAGAACCTTTATGAAGAAACCTCGGCAGAGGCCGACCGTAAAGTAATCTATGATCTACCTATTGAGAGTGTTACAAAAATTGTATTTAAACATCTTTATGGCATCTTATTTAAGCCAGAGAAATACACTTCAATGACTTTAAAGCAAGGCGACATTTATGTATTAGAACTTACGTTAAAACCAGGTGCATTAAAACGGCCCGACGTTACCAAAACATCAATGGAGATTAACGGTTATTACCAGGCCCGTGAATTTTATAAACCTATTTATAACAATCCGGCAAATATTAAAACTCCTGACTACCGCACCACAATACACTGGGAACCAATGCTGCAAACCAGTGCGCTCGGCCGCACTGATGTAAGCTTTTTTAATGCCGATAGCTCAGGCAAAATGCAAATAATTGTTCAGGGAATTACTGAAACCGGTAAACCTGTGATAGCCGTATCCAACTATGTCGTTAAATGAATTTAGAGCTTCGTTAAGCGCAACACACTTTGTAAATCTTTAAAAAACGCCTAAATATCCGTTAAATAAAAAAGGCTAATACACATGGCATAAATTTGCTAAACATTGTTTTACAGTATGTTGTAGAAACTAATTGTTTAAATTTTTCTTCAACCCACCCTAATAATTAGGATGCTTAGAAAAGCTTTGTAAACTTTGTCGTAACCAAACATCGTTAACCTATTTGTATACCATGCGTAAATTTTTATTAATTGCATTGCTATGGGTAAGTGGTTTGCTTGCGGCAAAGGCGCAAAGCATTACCTCGCCCGATAATAATTTAATACTTACCTTTTCTTTAAAAGATGGCGGTGTGCCAACCTACCAGCTTACTTACAAGAAAAAGGAAGTGATCAAAACCAGTAAGCTGGGTATCGAAACTAAGGATGTGCTTTCTTTTATGGATGGTTTTACCATAACCAATACCGCAAAAGCCACGTTTGATGAAAACTGGACACCGGTTTGGGGAGAGCAAAAAACCATCCGTAACCATTATAACGAACTGCTGGTAACACTTACGCAGAAGGCAGTAAAAGACCGCTTTATCCGCATCCGTTTCCGTTTGTTTAATGATGGTTTGGGTTTCCGTTACGAGTTTCCATCACAGCCTAACCTTAATTATTTTGTAATTAAGGAAGAGCATACGCAATTTGCTCTCGCTGGCGATCACAAAGCGTTCTGGCTTCCCGGCGATTTTGACACGCAGGAGTACAGCACCGTAACCTCTAATTTGTCGGAAGTAAGAGGCAAAATGAAAGCGGCTGTTACGGCCAACGTTAACCAAACTACCTTTTCGCCAACCGGTGTGCAAACCCCGCTGATGATGAAAAGCAAGGATGGCTTATACATCAACATCCACGAAGCTGCCCTGGTAGATTATTCATGCATGTCGTTAAACCTCGACGATAAGAACATGGTGCTCGAATCCTTCTTAACGCCCGATGCTATTGGCGATAAAGGTTATATGCAGGCGCCTACACAATCGCCCTGGAGAACGGTGATCGTGAGTGATAAAGCGGGAGATATCTTATTATCGAAACTGGTGTATAATCTCAACGAGCCTACCAAGTTTAAAGACGTATCGTGGATTAAGCCTGTGAAATACGTAGGCGTTTGGTGGGAAATGATTACCGGTAAAAGCACCTGGGCTTACAATAACCTGGAAAGCGTACAATTAGGCGTTACCGATTACTCTAAAACCCAACCCAACGGCAAACATGGCGCCACTACCGCCAACGTGAAGAAATACATTGACTTTGCAGCTAAAAATGGCTTCGACGCCGTACTGGTAGAAGGCTGGAACGAGGGCTGGGAAGACTGGTTTGGCAAAACCAAGGATTATGTGTTCGACTTTGTAACCCCTTACCCCGATTTTGATGTGAAGGAACTGCACCGTTATGCCGCATCAAAAAATGTAAAGATCATTATGCACCACGAAACCTCGGGTTCGGTACGTAATTATGAGCGCCATTTAGATACAGCGTATAAATTTATGGTAGCCAATGGTTACAATGCTGTAAAAAGCGGGTACGTAGGCCAGATCATTCCGCGTGGAGAGCACCATTACGGACAATGGCTGGTGAACCATTACCTGTATGCCATTACCAAAGCAGCCGATTACAAGATCATGGTAAATGCGCACGAGGCCATACGCCCTACCGGTTTGGCGCGCACTTACCCTAATTTAATAGGCAACGAGGCTGCCCGTGGTACAGAGTACGAATCGTTCGGTGGTAATAACCCCGACCATACCACCATTTTGCCATTTACGCGCTTAGTGGGCGGACCAATGGATTATACACCGGGCATATTCCAAACTAAGATCAGCGCGTATAACCCGGAAAATAAGTCGTTCGTGCATACCACGTTGACCAAGCAACTGGCCCTGTATGTAACCATGTATAGTCCGCTGCAAATGGCGGCCGATTTACCCGAGACCTACGAAAAGTTTGCCGATGCATTCCAATTCATTAAAGACGTAGCCGTTGATTGGGACGATAGCTACATCATCGAAGCCGAGCCCGGCGATTACTTAACCATTGCCCGCAAAGCCAAAGGCAAAAATGAATGGTATGTAGGCAGCATAACCGACGAGAATGCCCGCACGGCCACGGTAAAATTCGATTACCTGCCTAAAGGCAAAACCTACGAAGCCATCATTTATGCCGATGGCAAGGATGCCGACTACGAGAAAAACCCGCAGAGCTACATTATTCGTAAAATGAAAGTAAACTCTAAAACCGTGTTGAAGCAAGCCGTTGCCCCGGGTGGTGGGTTTGCAATCAGTATCAAATAAGTGTTGTGTTGATACTAAGAAAAGCCAGCTGTTTAGCTGGCTTTTCTTAGTAACGGTACTTGGCCACTCCTGTCAGTCTGAGCCTGTCGAAGACTTAGCGAAGCGGCGAATGCTTAGCATGACAGGGTAGTTAAGGAGCATCTCCTTAATGATATAACTTAAGCGCTACCCAAATTTTATCTCCGCGGCATCAGTGTTTTGCGGCTAGCATAAGCCTCAATATAAGCACTACCTTTCATAGCAAATAAACGTAGCCGCAAGTTTATTCACAATTGTTTGTTTTTGATGTTCATGAGATCGCTTCGCTAAGTTTCTTTTGATTACTTTTCTTTTGTATAAAAGAAAAGTAACCTCCACTGCCGTAAGGCAAAGCACATCCAAATCCTAACAGGGCACAAAACAAAGTAATACCTCCGCAGAGATTATTAATGAGTTTTTTGTTTTTAATGGCATTAATGAGCTCCCTACGGTCGGTTGTCTTCGTACCTCGCAATGACGGATTTGTTAAATCGTTAGTGCGCTTCGAGCCAGTTAACGCCCACGCCCATTTCTACCATAATTGGCACCTGGGTTTTAATGGCGGTTTTCATGTGGTGCGCTATAATGGGTTTAATGATTTCTACTTCATGCTTGGGTACATCAAACACCAACTCATCATGCACCTGCATGGTCATGCGGGTACCCAGGTTTTGGGCTTTTAATTCGCGGTGAATGTTGATCATGGCTATTTTGATCATATCAGCAGCCGAACCCTGGATGGGGGCATTGATGGCATTTCGCTCGGCAAAGCCACGTACGGTGGCATTGGCCGAGTTAATATCGCGCAGGTAGCGGCGGCGGCCCATCAGGGTTTTCACGTAGCCATTTTCGCGGGCAAAGTTCATGGTATCGCTCATGTAATTTTTAATACCGGCAAACTGCACAAAGTATTGCTCAATAATATCGCTGGCCTCTTTACGCGGAATGCCGAGGCTTTGCGATAAGCCAAAGGCCGACTGCCCGTAAATTATACCAAAGTTTACCGCCTTGGCATTGCGGCGCTGCTCGCTGGTTACTTCCTCCAAAGCAATGCCATACACGTTAGCTGCCGTAGCGGTGTGGATATCCAGATTTTTAGCAAAAGCATCCAGCATGTTTGGATCCTGGCTAATTTCGGCAATAATGCGCAGTTCAATTTGAGAGTAATCGGCCGAGAGCAGCACGTGGTTCTCATCGCGCGGAATAAATGCCTTGCGTACCTCGCGTCCCCTTTCGGTACGGATAGGGATATTTTGCAGGTTAGGGTTTTGAGAGCTTAAACGGCCAGTGGCAGCCACGGCTTGGTTGTACGAGGTATGAATGCGACCTGTTTTGGGGTTCACCATCAGCGGCAGCGCATCTACATAAGTAGATTTCAACTTTAATAACTGGCGAAAATCCAATATATCCCGCACAATATCACTCTTGCTGGCTAAGGCCAACAGCACATCCTCGCCGGTTTGGTACTGGCCGGTTTTAGTTTTCTTGGCTTTAGGGTCGAGCATCAATTTTTCGAACAACACCTCGCCTAATTGCTTGGGCGATGATACGTTGAACTTTACACCGGCCTTTTCGTACACGGTTTGCTCTAAACGGTTAATATCTGTTTCCAGTTCTTTAGAGAATCCGGCTAAGGTTTCTTCATCAATTTTAACACCTTCAAACTCCACATCGGCAAGTACATAAACCAGTGGGTTCTCTATTTCGTTAATGAGTTGATCGCCGCCGGCGGCTTGTAGTTTGGGTATAAATACTTCTTTTAATTGCAGCGTAACATCGGCATCTTCGCCTGCGTAATCTTTTACCTTCTCCACATCCACATCGCGCATGGTGCGCTGGTTTTTGCCTTTAGGACCAATGAGTTCGGTAATAGAAACCGGCTTGTAACCCAGGTAATTCTCCGACAATATATCCATGCCGTGGCGGGTATCCGGGTCTAACACGTAATGCGCCAGCATGGTATCAAACAACTGGCCTTTTACTTCAATATTGTACCATTTCAGCACCAAGATATCATACTTAACATTTTGACCTACCTTTTTAATATTGGCGTTTTCCAGAATGGGCTTAAACTCATCGGCCACCGCCTTGGCTTCGTCATAATTAGCCGAAACAGGGATATACCAGGCCTCGCCGGGTTTAATGGCGAATGATAAACCTACCAGTTCGCAGTTATTGGCATCGATGCCGGTAGTTTCGGTATCGAAAGTAATTTCGGTTTGCTGCAATAATAAAGCAATTAGTTCGACACGTTGTTCGGGTGTGGTTACCAGGTGATATTCGTGCGGAACATTGTTGATGTTCTTTGATGCTACCTGTATTTCAGGTTCGGCAATGTCGCTTACGTCAACCTGCAGCGTACGGTTAGTGCCCGGTTCCGGGTTGCTAAACAGATCCTGTTGTCCGCCCGGACTCGCCTTATACTCGGTAATGCTGAAATCATCGCCAAATACGCGGCGGCCCAGGGTGCGGAACTCTAATTCGGCAAACAGCGGCTCTAATAAATCGCGGCTTGGGTCGCACAATTTCAAGCCCTCTTCATCCAGTTCAACTGGAGCATTCAATAATATGGTAGCCAGCTTTTTAGATAATAGACCCTGCTCTGCAAAGTTCTCAACGTTTTCGCGCATTTTGCCTTTCAGCTCGTGGCTGTGGGCTATGATGTTTTCTACTGATCCGTATTGTTTGATGAGCAGTTTAGCCGTTTTTTCACCAATGCCTGGGATACCGGGGATGTTATCCACCGCATCGCCCCACAAACCTAAGATGTCTATGACCTGGCAAACATCGTCAATTTCCCATTTGGCTTTAACTTCCTCAACGCCCATAATTTCAATATCGCTGCCCATCCGTGAGGGTTTGTAAACAAAAATATTGGGCGATACCAGCTGGGCAAAGTCCTTATCGGGTGTCATACAAAATACGGTATAACCGCGTTGCTCTGCTTTTTTGGCCAAGGTGCCTATAATATCATCAGCCTCATAACCGTCTGAAGTAATTACGGGGATGTTAAAGCCTAAGATGAGCTTGATCACGTATGGCATGGCCGCCGATAAGTCTTCGGGCATGGCCTGCCTATGAGCTTTATAAGCGGTAAAGTCGGTATGGCGTTCGGTGGGAGCATCGGTATCAAACACCACGGCCATGTGGGTTGGCTTTTCTTTCTTTAAAATATCCAGCAGGGTATTGGTAAAACCCATTACCGCCGATGTATTTAAGCCGCCCGAGGTAAAACGCGGGTTTTTACTTAACGCAAAGTGCGCCCGGTACATCAGGGCCATACCATCGAGGAGGAATAATTTCTTCATATTGTCTGAACCGGAATTTTAAGAATTTATTGAATTACCGGCATCAATTTCAACTATCACAAAAATAGAATTAATGATGGCAAAGCTTTTATAAATTATATATCTGAACCGGAATTTTAAGAATTTATAAAATTACCAGAATTGATTATTTAACGGCTTATCTCTTTAAATTTTGTAAGCGATTAAAAATTCTGTCAATTCGGCAAATTCTTAAAATTCCGGTTCAGACAACTTATTTAAACGCACACTCCACCACATGATCGTTTACCATGCCGGTGGCCTGCATGTAGGCGTAACATATAGTGGTGCCAAAAAATTTGAAGCCCCGCTTTTTCATGTCTTTACTGATGGCGTCGGATATTTCGGTGCGGATTGGCGTTTGGCTTACCTGATTATTTATAGGCTTACCATCGGGCATAAAGCTGCAGAGGTATTTATCAAAGGAGCCAAACTCCTTTTGAACCTTAATAAAGTTTTGCGCGTTGGTGATGGTCGTGGTAATTTTAAGCCGGTTACGGATGATGCCTGCATCCTGCATTAACCGCTCCACATCGGGTGGTTGCATGGCGGCTACTTTTTGCACATCGAAACCGGCAAAGGCATTGCGGTAATTTTCCCTCCGGCGTAGAATGGTGATCCAGCTTAAACCGGCCTGGGCAGATTCGAGTACCAGGAACTCGAACAATATTTCATCATCATGTACTACCTTGCCCCACTCTTCATCATGGTACTTCATATATAAAGGGTCGGTACCACACCAGGAGCATCTTTTTCTGTTGTCTGTTGGCGGTTGTATGTTATCTGATGAGGCCATATATTCACTAAGGTTGATGACGGTAAATTGCTAAAATTTTTATCAAAACACAAAAGGCAATCCTAAAAAAGAATTGCCTTTTGCTTATAATGTTATAGCAGCTTTACCAAGGGCATTCGTTATTCTCGGTTTGAGCATCGTGGCTAAAGAATTTACCGGTAGGACCATCGGCGCCGATAACTGCATATTTAGCTACGAAAGCAGCAGAATCTTCTACTTTTAGCGGGCCTTGGTGGTTATTAAAATCGGTAGCGGTGTAGCCGGGGTCAATAGCGTTTACACGGATAGGGGTATCGCGCAGTTCGTAGGCTAATACAATGGTATAAGCATTTAAGGCCGACTTTGAAGTGCCATAAGCTGCCGTTTTATATGGGTAATATGGCCATGATGGATCGCTGTGCAGAGTAAGCGAACCCAATCCCGAAGTTACGTTGGCAATAACGCCGGCCTCCGCCTTTTTGAGTAAGGGTAAAAAAGCCTGGGTAACTTCTATTACACCAAAAAAGTTGGTGTCGTACACTTCGCGTATGGCTGACACCTCAAACGTTTCGGCACTTTGAGGCAGACTGCCACTGATACCGGCATTATTCACCAAAACATCCAGCTTGCCATTATTTTGCTCAACGTACTGTTGTGCTGCCTCAATAGATGCTTTATCGGTTACGTCTATCTGCAAGGCTTCGAGCGTGGTGAGTCCGTCGGCTTTCAACTGCTCAACCGCTTGCTGGCCCTTAGCCAAATCGCGGCAGCCTATGTATACAAAATATCCATGCCCGGCTAATATCCTGGCGGTTTCAAAACCAATGCTCTTGTTAGCTCCTGTTATTAATGCTGTTTTCATGTGTGTTAATGTTTACGCTACAAAGGTAGCGGCCTGTAATAAACCTCAACAGCACATAAGCGGGTTTCAATGGTACATTTTACGGATGCTGCTGCGGTAGTGGGCCGGGGTGGTTAAGGCAATGCGTTTAAAGAAGCGGTTAAAGTATGAAGCGTCTTCAAAACCGAGGGCAAAAGCAATTTCCTTAATAGATTGATCGGTATGAAAAAGCAGGCGTTTGGCTTCTACAATTAAGCGCTCATGAATATGCACGATGGCTGGCTTGCCGCTTTGTTCCTTTACCAGTTCGCTCAGGTGCCCTGCCGATAAATTCATCATACCGGCATAAGCGGCTACATCGTGCAGGCGGGTATACCATTCTTCAATTTTGGATAAATAGGTTTTAAGCAGCAATCGGTTAGGCTGCGGAGTAGCTAAGCTGAATTGCTGCTCGTATAACCGGCTTAAATAAATCAACAACACTTTGGTATAAGCCAGCAGCATGGTGTTTTGCCAATTATTCTTTGTGTTGTACTCTGCCAGCATTTTTTCGAGCAGGTCTTCTACAAACAACAAATCAGCATCGCTTAATACCAACTCATGCCCGTTATCGGGGTTTTGAATAACTGGCAGCTTTTTAAGCGCACCGCTCTCGTCTAATGCTAAAAACTCTTCAGTAATTCCTAAACTAATACCCGTAAAAGGTTGAACCTCTTCCTTTAAATGTACCTGGTGCGGTATGGTGAAATAAAACGCCCCGGGCCTAACGGTATAGGGTACCGTATCTATCCAATGCCGGCTGCTGCCTGCTTTTACCAGCGCCATAAAGTAATACTCTTTACGGTGCGGAATGAGAAAATCAGACCGTTTGTAAGTAGCTACGCAATCATCCCGCTGAATACGGAAAATAGGGTTAGCTACCGACTCGTCAGGCTCGAAGGGATAGTTAGGGATTACGTCTAATACAGTAGAAGGGTACATTAATTTGTTATAATTTATAAACCGGCTTGGTTTGCACTTCTTGTAACTAATTCAAACTTATTAATGTCCTGCTTTTGCAAATTGTCTATAACGAGTTTTATAGTAGGGTAAGATTGCTTTTGTTCTCCTTCTATGGCAAAATGCAGCTCTGCACGATGCTGTAAGTAAAATGCTTTTCTTGCCTCTTGTATCCAGTGGTAAAACTCATTATTCGCAGTAGTATCAATAGGAATTCCTTGCAAATTAACATGCGTTCTATTGTTGTATTGGCTTATAAAACTTTTCAACTGGTGCATAGGTGAACCAAAATTACCTATTAACGAAAACTTACTTAATTCAGCTTCATTAAAATTTATCTTTCTTTTTAAAGCCATGTTCAGTAGGGTCTGCTTCCGTAAGGCAACATCGTTAAGCTGTAAGAACACTTTATTATCACGAATTAAAATTACCGCCACGTTATTATCATGCATAGAGCACACAATCATCGAATACTTCGTAGCTGGCGTAGTTACCTGTATAGGACTATTGATATCTTTAAACTTAGCTGAGAGCATAAAAAAGCACAACAAAAGAAAAGCAATGTCGCACATGGCAACCATGTCAACATTTGCAATTCTATTTTGCCGCTTGTGTTTAAGCATCATACAATAACCTATTTATGATGCAATATACTGACATTCACCTTAATTACAACCCGTTCAACTCATCCCAATACTCTACAGCCCTCCTATAATGTGGGATCACGATAGAACCGCCAACCAGGTTGGCGATCATAAAGATCTCGTTCATTTCGGCGTCGTTTACGCCGGCTTCGTGGGCTTTGCCTAAGTGGTATTTAATGCAATCGTCGCAGCGTAATACCATGCTGGCAACCAGCCCCAGCATTTCCTTGGTTTTAACGTCAAGGGCACCGTCGGCATAGGTGGTGGTATCTAAAGCAAAAAAGCGTTTGATATTGGTATTGGCCGTTTCCATAATGCGGTCGTTCATTCTGGTACGGTAGTCGTTGAATTCTTCTATGAGTTGTCCCATGAGTTGGTTATTTGTTATTGAGTTATTAAGGAGATGCAATATTCGTTAAAATTCTGATTTCCAGTATAGGGTTAAACTATCTTTGACCTAACAATAACACTCTGCAGCAATCATGATCAGCTTTAAACGTATAGACCATATTCATATTTGTGTACCTGCCGAACGGTTGGAAGAAGCACGGCATTTTTACAAGGAAGTAATGGGACTGAATGAGATTCACCGCCCCTTAGAGTTAGGCGATGATGGCATTTGGTTTACCGCCGCCAATATAGAATTGCATGTAGGCGTGGAAGAACCGCTGCCCGGCACTATACGCCACACCGCTTTTGAGGTGGTTGACTTAGAAGCAGCCAGGCAGCACCTCATTAACAATGGTGTTATCATTCAAAAGCAGCGGGTATTACCGGGACGCAGCCGCTTTTCATTTACCGATCCTTTTGGCAACCGGATGGAGTTATTGCAAAGAGATTAAGCTAATCGAAGTTGAGTTCTTTAACCGGGTCCCAAAATACGGTTTTGAAATTCTGCACCTTGTCGCCAATCACGGTAACGCCTTCTTCGGCCAGCAGCTGAGCCCGGTGTTCGATACCCGAGGTACCGCCCGTTAAACGCCCCTGACTATTCACCACCCGCTGAAAGGGAACATATGGTTCAATACCTGCAACCAAACCCATAGCCTTACCCACCTTGCGCGACCAGTTGCCTACACCCAGAAACTTGGCAATGGCACCGTAAGAAGTTACCCTGCCTACAGGCACCTGCCGGGCTACTTCAAACACATGATCGTTAAAGTTAGGATCGGCCGCCATAGGTTAGTCTAAAGAGTACTTGAGGTAATTAATGTTCTTATTATCCTTTAAATACTTTTTCTCGTAATAAGTTTTGATGTTGAGCACCTCATCGGCATAGGGCGAGTGGTATAGGTCTTCGGTTTTGATGTGAAGTTCCAGACCAAGCTCCTCAATTTTTTCGGCAGTGTAAGCATGCAGGCCATCGTTATCGGTTTTCAGGTTAATGAAGCCGCCGGGTTTAAGCATTTGCTTGTACAGGTTTAAAAAGCGGGGTGAAGTTAGGCGTTTTTTTTCGCGGCTAATTTGCGGCTGCGGATCAGGGAACGTTATCCAGATCTCGTCAATTTCGTTTTCGCCAAAGTAATCTACCAGGTTTTCAATCTGTATGCGCAAAAAGCCAACGTTGGTTATGTTTTCTTCGATAGCGGTTTTAGCGCCACGCCAAATGCGGTTGCCTTTATAGTCTATCCCAATAAAGTTTTTCCCGGGGAACATCTGCGCCAGGTTCACGGTGTACTCGCCTTTACCGCAGGCCAGTTCTAAAACAACGGGGTTGGTGTTCTTAAAAAACTCGGTTGCCCACTTACCTTTGTAAGGTTTGCCGGCATCCATCTGTACTACGTTACTAAAGGTCTCTATTTCGGCAAAACGCCTTAACTTATCTTTTCCCACTGCTAAAAATTAAAGGTGCAAAAGTAAGCAATCTGCCTGTTACCCGAAAATGAACAACCGAAACACCCGCGATGTAATTAAATGAAGTTTTTTGAGGTTTTTTGAATTAATGGGAGCAAATCCTAAAGAAAAACCTGATGGGTAATTAAGCTAATTTCACCAGCTTTTCACCTTCCAAAACCGGGATGGCGGTGGCAATATCTACCTGCAAACAAAAGGCTATATCTTGCTCAATACCTAACTTTTTCAAACGTTCGCCATGCGATGTTTTACTGAGGTACTGGCTAATATCGTTCTTACCTATCTGGAACAGGTCGTTTGCCGCCAAGGCAGGATCATCTAACACATAGCAATCGCCTTTTAACTGCTCAATTACCGCACCGGCAAAAAGCGTATCTTCCAGGTTGAAATTGTTTTTCCAACCGGCACAAACCATTAAAATGTTCTCCTCCTGCGTTTTAAGCCAGTTGGAAAGTGCTGTTAAATTCAGGAACGAGCCTATCACTATCTTTTTAGCATTACGCGATAAGTGCAGTGCATGAGTGCCGTTGGTAGTAGTCAAAACTACCGTTTTACCGGCTACTTTGTCAGCCGTGTAGGCAAACGGCGAGTTACCAAAATCAAACCCGGCTACTACCTCGCCATTGCGCTCTGCGGCCAGCAGGTAGTTGAGCCCCTTTTCGCGATACGCAGCACATTCCTCTACTTCTGATACCGGTATGATGGCTTGGGCACCGTTCTCTATGCCGTAGCAAATAGAAGACGTGGCGCGAAAAATATCGATAATGACTACAATATAATCTTCAACTTTATATAGGGGGAGCAGTGCCGGAGTAAGGCAAACTTCGAGTAGTTTTTTTTGCATGTTCTTAGCTTAAGAACATGTCATTGCGAGGAGCGATAGCGACGTGGCAACCGCACGCGTACTATTTAAACGCTTGGGATTGCCACGCTACGCTCGCAATGACATGGTGGAGTTAGTGCGGTAATTATTACTTCAGAAAAGGCATTTTAACCACCTGGGCTTTCACCTTATTATCGCGGATCTTGATAAAAATTTCGGAACCTTCTTTAGCGAAAGGTTGGTTGACATAACCCATACCTATTGCTTTTTGCAGCGAAGGTGATTGTGTGCCGGAGGTTACCCGGCCAATAACGTTGCCTTCGGCATCTACAATTTCGTAATCGTGGCGAGGGATGCCGCGATCTATCATTTCAAAGCCTATCAGCTTTTTAGTAATGCCTTGTTGTTTTTGCTGTTGCAGTGCTTCGGCATTGGTAAAAGGCTTAGTAAATTTGGTGATCCAGCCTAAACCTGCTTCTAAAGGAGAAGTGGTATCATCAATATCGTTACCATAAAGGCAGAAACCCATTTCCAGGCGTAAGGTATCGCGGGCGGCTAAACCAATAGGCTTAATACCGAAAGCTTCGCCTGCTTTAAATACGGCAGCCCACATTTCTTCGGCATGCTCGTTATCAAAATATATTTCAAAACCACCTGCACCGGTATAACCCGTAGCCGATACAACCACATTGTCAATACCGGCAAATTTGCCTTTTTGGAAAGTATAATATTCCATTGAACCCAAATCAATTTCGGTCAGGCTTTGCAGTGCTTCGGTAGCTTTAGGGCCTTGGATAGCCAGTAAAGAGGTACGGTCAGATATGTTTTTCATATCTACGCCATACGTATTGTACTTACTTATCCAGTTCCAGTCTTTCTCAATATTGGAGGCGTTAACTACCAGCATGTAGGTTTTCTCGTCCATACGATAAACCAGCAGATCGTCAACAATACCGCCATCTTCGTTAGGCAAACAAGAATACTGCACTTTACCATTGTACAATTTAGATGCGTCGTTGCTGGTTACCTGCTGAATAAAGTCGAGGGCTTTTTCGCCTTTCAAAATAAATTCGCCCATGTGGCTTACATCAAACACACCTACCGCCTTACGTACGGTTTCGTGTTCCACATTAATGCCTGCATATTGTACGGGCATATTGTAACCTGCAAACGGCACCATCTTGGCACCCTCGCGGATGTGTATATTGGTTAAAGCGGTATTCTTCATTAATGAAAGGATTGTTCTGGCCGCAAAAGTAAGAAAATTAGCCCCAATATCAGGCTAATAACATGCGCTGATAGAAACTAACTAGGCGTTCGGTTATTTTATGCGTGTCATGCTGCTCCTCAACCAGTTTGCGGGCATTGAGGCCAATGCGTTTGCAGTAGTTTTCGTCGGTAATACAGCGTTTAATAGCACGATAAAATTCTTGCGGCGTGTTGGCGATCAGGATGTTTTCGCCCTGGATATAATTTATACCCTCTGCACCTAAAGAGGTAGAAATAATACATTTCTGCATAGCCATGCCCTCCACAATTTTAACCCGCATTCCTCCACCCGATAATAGCGGAACAATCATAATGGCCTTAGTATTCACAAATTCCAAAGCATCATCTACCTCGCCGTGGATAAAAATCTTACCTACCACTTCGTAATCATCAAAGCGTTCGGGTATATCGTTCCCGGCCACGTAAAAGCGGGCGCGCAAATCACCGTCGGTAATTTCCTTGGAAAAATTCTCCAGGAACCACTCAATACCCTCACGATTAGGCATCCAATCCATAGCCCCTAAAAAGAACAAACTCGGGAACTCTGTTTTACGGTAATCGGGCTGGTAGCGGGTGAGGTCTAAACCCACCGGTAAAATTTCTACAGGGATACTGGCCTGGTTATGCAGTTGTATGGCTTCTTTATCCTGGTTGGTAAATACGGCAATGGCATGAAACTGGTCGAATTGCTTCAACTCATATTGTTTAATGCGCTTGGCAATCATACTCAAATACAACTTCTTAACAGGGTCGTTCTTCTGTTTAGACAAACGCTCCCAAACCAGGTACTCGATATGGTGGGCGCGATAAATACATTTAGCTTTGGTTACTTTACGAACGGCCTGCAAATATGGCGTCACAAATAAGCCCTCAAACTGAATAATGTCGTATCCGCCGCTCTCCACTTCTTTGATCAGTAAACGCTCAAATTCGGGATGGTAGTAGCGGTCTACCGTATAAAGTTTGCGGTAAAACAAGCCCAAAATGGCGTGTTTGAGCGATATGCTGGTATCAATACTATGGCAGTAGTAATTGATCTGCCCCATCAAATCATCAGTGGATTCCTGTTGATGGTGTTTTTGCTTCTGTGGGTTGAGGGAGAAGAGGGAAACTTGATGTCCTGAATTAATTAAGCCCCTAATCGTATTGCCCACCACGATAGGATAACCGCTGTTTTGCGGAAATGGCGCGAGATGGGTAATCAACAGGATTTTCACAAGGGTTAATTGGTTGGCAACAAAAATATTAACCCTGCGGTGCTAATCAAAATTAAAAGATACTTAGTTGTGGATTTGTGACATTAAAAGTACGGCGGTGGTGCGGTGTAAAGCCATGCTGCATTACCATGTTGCGATGTTTAATGGTAGGATAGCCCTTATTGGTGTGCCAGTCGTACTCCGGGTGCTCGGTAGCTAACTGCTGCATATAGTCGTCGCGATAGGTTTTAGCCAGTATGGAGGCTGCAGCAATGCTGAAATACTTACCATCGCCCTGAATGATGCACTCATGAGGAGTGGTCTTATATTTATTGAAACGATTGCCGTCTATAATCAAGAACTCGGGCGTTAAATGCAATTGGTCTATAGCCCTGTGCATGGCCAAAAAAGAAGCGTTGAGGATGTTGATCTCATCTATTTCTATATTGCTCACCGAGGCTACGGCGTAAGCAATGGCACGTTGTTCAATTTCAATACGCAGGTTGTAGCGGTCGGCTTCGCATAGCTGCTTGGAGTCGTTCAACAAGTTATGCTCAAAATCGGGTGGTAAAATTACGGCGGCGGCAAATACCGGACCAGCCAGGCAACCGCGGCCGGCTTCATCGCAGCCGGCTTCAATCAATTCGTGCTGATAACAGGCAGATAATGCAAATTTTTCGGCAACGGGTGTTTTTGTTTTTAAAACCGGCTGTCTTTTGTTTTTTGCCATCGAGATTATAATCAATAATCAAAGTTAACAAATATGAATTATAAGATTATTGTTAAATGAGAGATTACATATATTAAGGAAGTAACTGTGGATTTATCTGCATAGTTGTTCCAAAATTTAACGTATCAGGTATTCGCCTAAGCTTGACAAGATGCGCTGAACTATCAATAAACTTATAAATAGCATATTCTACTTTATTTATTTTAGACAGTTTTATCTTAGCACTACCGTCATATATGAACACTTCGTAATGTTGCGTGTCCGCTATTTCAATTTTCTTTGTTGTATCGCTACTTTTATATTCTGCATCTTCAAGTAAATCAGTTAACTGATTCCAATAATCATTGCTGATTTTTCCTACATATGAACGGGTAGCCGGTTGTTTACCTTTAAAATTCCAGTCCTGTGAGCTATCGGTAAACAATTTATAGTTTCCTGCACTATCAATTTTTATTGCTGCTGCTACGCAACTGCCAAAACAAAAACTTTTAGCAAACTCAACTTTTTTTATACCGCTTTTCTTATGACACCCACATACAATCACTAATACAAATAGTAAGAAAACATTTTTAGTCATTGCAATTATTTAAATAAATAAGAACTAAAAGATCCTCAAGGTTAGTAATGTAATGTCGTCTATACGCTTACCTTTGATAATACGGCCCAGGTGATCCATTAGATTTTGGTTAAACTTATCGGGCGAGAGGTGGCCGTTGTCTATCACGTAATTCATTAATTTCCCTTCGTTCCAGCGTATATCCTGCTCCATTTCATAATCCATCAAACCATCGGTATAATTGAACACCATGCTGCCAGGTTCAACGGTTACTTCGCCCTGGTTTAAAAAGGGTAGCTCATCAAATACCCCTATCATAGTGGTACCGCTTTTCAAAAGACAAGCCGTTTTTCCGTCAAATAAAATAGGCGGATTATGTCCACCGTTTATGTAGCGGAGTTTGCGGCTTTTTTCGTTGTACTTGGCCAAAAACAAGGTAATGAAGCGTTCGCCTTTGGTATTACGGATTACGATGGTGTTGAGCCTTTGCATTACCATACTCAAATCGCTCTCCACAGTTGCCCAGGCACGCAAACTGGCCTGAAAGTTGGCCATCAGCAACGCGGCCGATATTCCTTTGCCCGACACATCGGCAATACACCACAAAAACTCATCATCGTTGAGCCTGAAAAAGTCAAAATAATCGCCGCCTATATCCTGATGTGGCAGGTATTTGGCGCTTGCCTCCACAGCTTTATCTTTATGAATTTTAACAGGGATGAGCATGTTCTGTACCTCAACCGCAAGCTCCATTTCGCGCTGAAAACGCTCGGCCTGCAATCGCTCTCTGAACAACTTTTTATTCTCCAACGCCACCACAATTACGTTAATAAGCGTTTGCATGAAGTTAAGGTCATTGCTCATCATTTCCCCCGAAAGGGAAAAATCGCCAATGAGAGCATAAGCTAAAGGCCTGTTCTTATGATAAATGGGAATGAAGTAGTTATAGTTATTCAGCACAGCATCGGTATAGCCCGATAGCGCCGTGGGCGATTTTACTTTTTTGAGCAGTGCACATGCCTTATGCAGTGCCGGCACGCCCTCAAATTCGCCTCCGTATTTAGATACGCATATATACCCGCCCTGCTTTTCAAGCAAAAAGCGAAGCTTACCTACCTGCAGGTAGTTTTTTAAAATAACTTCGAGCATTTGAAGCAACACAGGGGCGGCTGTATTTTTATTGATAGCCTGTGTAACCTCAAGTAAAGAGTTTAATTCCCACTGGCGCTTAAGCAACAGCTTAATTAGATCATCCTCACCTGAACCTTCGTCAATATTCTGCATTCGTATTCTTAGAGGTTCTAAATTAAAAAAATAAATTTATAAGCGTACGTTTTGTGATTTTATATCGAAAGCATCGCGTAACCCCGTTGTTACCAGATTAAAAGCGTACACCATCAGCATGATAGCCAGTCCCGGAAGCACGGCCAAATATGCGGCATCCATAATTATGTACCCATAATGTTCGCGTATCATACCGCCCCAGGTGGGTACCGGGGGTTGCGCACCAAAACCAAGAAAGCTTAATCCGGCTTCGAGCAGTATAGCTGAGGCGAAATTTGACGAGGCAATCACCAAAACCGGGCCTATCATATTGGGCAAAATGTGCCGGGTAATAATGCGTGCGTTAGTATAACCCAAAGCCTTGGCGGCCTCAATATATTCGGCCTGTTTAAAGCTAATAACCTGGCCACGCACCAGCCGGGCCGCCTCTACCCACATAGATAACCCTACGGCAATAAAAATTTGCCATAAGCCTTTACCCAGCGCAAACGATAGTGCTATAACCAGCAAAAGCGCCGGTAATGACCATAGGATATTCATTAACCAGCTTAACGCAGCATCGAGCCTGCCCCCATAGTAACCTGCCAGCGCACCAATGGTAACACCTATAAGCAAGCTAATGAGCACTGCCATTAAACCAACCGAAAGCGATATACGTGCACCCAGGATAATACGGCTGAGCAAATCGCGTCCATACATATCGGTGCCCAATAAAAAAGTTTTTGAAGTAATATGCTCGCGGATAAAACGGCTCCTATTGGCGGGGGTGTCTTTATAATGGAAATCTATTTGTGTTAGTGCGTATGTTTTACGCTCAGCTTTATCTTCGTCACTTAAATAAACGTTCGCTATCAAAGAGTCGCCTTTAAATTGATATGAAGTTACAGGTAGTTCCTGGTTTAGAGCCGGTTGCCCAAAAACCATTTTGCTTAGAAAGTTAACCTTGTCCGTCTTTTCGGTTTTGGGTATCAACAGTACCTGAAAACGGGCACCAGGCTTTTTCAAACTCAGCGGCAAATTCATGTTGTTGGCACTGGGGCTATCATCGGGCATAATAGCATAGCCCAAAACAGCGGTTAGTACAGCTACTGTAATAATGAGGGCCCCCAACAACGCAGACTTATTTTGCTTGAATATTTTCCAGGTACGTTGCGCCGGTGTAATGTTAGTCAAAACCTGTATTAATTTCGTTTTGGGTGAATATCGGATATTTATATTGAGGGGCAAATTTAATAGTCGCATATGTAAGTATTCACAGATATTTTACCTGTAAATTATACTAATCAGCCGTCTATTATAGACACTCTGTTTAAGCAATATTGCTATTAAATCTTGTAAAAATTAAATCTTTTAACTGTAAAGTGCAATATGCGGTTAAACCATCCGGTTGTATAGTATTCTATATACTTTGGCATTAGCTTTGCAATGCTGCATAACATAAAAGTTACACACTCATATGAAAATCACGAAATTTAAAACAGCTGTTGTTGCCGTAGCCTTAGCTACCACATCATTATTTGGCGCAGGCTGCGATTCATTAACTAAAACACAAAAAGGTACAGCTATTGGCGCTGGTGCCGGTGGTACCATTGGTGCCTTAATAGGAAAAAGTGCTGGTAACACTGCATTAGGTGCAATTATAGGTGGTGCTGTAGGTGGTACTGCAGGTGCTTTTATCGGTCGTAAAATGGACAGACAAGCTGCTGAAATTAAACAAACCGTTCCAGGAGCAACAGTTGAGCGCCAGGGCGAAGGTATTTTGGTAAAATTTGACTCAGGTATTTTATTTGATGTTGATAAAACAGGTTTGAAATCGGCTGCTCAAAGTAATTTAACCAACTTAGCCACTTCATTAACTAACAACCCTCAAACCAATATTTTAATTGTAGGCCATACTGATAACACAGGTAGCGCAAGCCACAACCAGGATTTATCTGTACGCAGGGCCGAAGCTGTAAAAGCATACATTGCTTCGCATGATGTAAGTACATCTCGTTTAACTACACAAGGTAAAGGTTTTAACGAGCCTATTGCCGATAACGCTACCGAAAGCGGCCGTGCACAAAACCGTCGTGTAGAAATTGTTATTGTTGCCAACGATCAGTTGAAACAAGAAGCTAAACAAAGCGCAAATTAATAATACACTTAATAGTTTTTTTACAAAGCCTTTTCTCTCAGCGAGAAAAGGCTTTGTTATTTAAAGGCTTGTTCATCCTATATTACTACCCTAAAAAGAATACTTATGAATATTACTTACCGGTTAGATATAACACCCGCTACTTCAGCTGTTATTGAAGTTTATGATAGTTCGGGCATTAACAGACCTACAAATGATGAAGCCCGAATTGCGAAAATGTACGCTAACTCCGATGTAGTAGCCACTGCGTGGGATGATGAAGTGCTGGTAGGTGTTGCCCGTTCTGTAACTGATTATTGCTATTGCTGCTATTTGTCTGATTTAGCAGTACGAAGCGATTATCAGAATGCAGGTATAGGCAAAAAACTGATTGCCCTAACTAAAGAACACCTTGGCGATGAATGTATGTTGTTGTTAGTAGCAGCACCTTCAGCAGCAAACTATTATCCTAAAATAGGGATGGATAGGATAAGTGACGCTTTCACCATTAAGCGGAAAGTGTAATTTGAGACGCAATTAGCCTTACAAACCTTTTTATACCTTAGCTGTTCAAAACTCTGTTCAAACTTTCCCCTTTATGAAGAAAATATACTTACTGGCAATTTTGCTTTTGAGTGTGGCTACAGCTTTCAGCCAAAGCAAAATGGCTTGTTGCCATAAAACAACTACCGCCCCAAGCGCCACTAAAAAGTTTGCCATGCTGGCCTCCAACAGCAAATTTGTAATGGCGCACGCCAACCCAAAACGCATGCGTTTTCAAAGCAGTATCGGTAAGTTAATAAATTATAAAACAGCCGATGGACTTACTGCTAATGCTTACGAACTAAAAGCAAAAAAGCCTACTAACAACTACCTGCTGGTTATACATGAATGGTACGGACTTAACGACTATGTTAAACGCGAAGCCGAAAAGCTGTATAGCGATTTAGGTAATGTAAATGTGATAGCCCTCGACCTATACGATGGTAAAATAGCCGATAACCGCCAGGATGCGGGCAAACTGATGCAGGCTGTAAAAGAGCCCCGCGCACAGAGTATTATTAAAGGTGCCATTGCCTATGCCGGAACCAAAGCCCGCATTGCCACATTGGGCTGGTGCTTTGGCGGTGGCTGGAGTTTACAAAGCACCCTGCTGGCCGGCAAACAAGCAACAGCCTGCGTAATGTATTATGGCATGCCCGAGCAAAGTATTGATAAACTTAAAACACTAAATACCGATGTTTTAGGAAACTTTGCCAATAAAGACCAGTTCATCAATACCAAGATCGTTGCTCAGTTTAAAGAAAATATGGAAAGAGCGGGTAAAAAACTTTACCTGCACCAATACGATGCCGATCATGGTTTTGCTAATCCAAGCAACCCTATTTACGACAGTGAGGCCACTAAGCAGGCTTACGCTTTCACCTTAGCATACTTAAAAACCAAGCTCAAATAACCAGCACCATAAACTTAAATTGATTAGGGCAGGCGGCAAGCTTGCCCTTTTTTAATAACATTGCAAATTATTTTCACACACAATATTTTGACCGGTACTGCTAAAAAATGGATCTCGTGGTTGGTGAAGGCACTTATACTGGTGCTTGCCTTTACCTTTATATACCGCCGGCTTAGCAACAACGAAGGATTAAAGCATTTTCAGTCGCTTATTACCAACGTAGGGCGGGTAAAAGCTATAGCCGTGATTGCATTTATTGTGCTGTTAATGGTGTTTAACTATTTGCTTGAGGCAATTAAATGGAGGTACCTTACTCAAAAGTGGGCGCCGATATCGCTTTGGCAGGCCATAGAATCAGTTTTTTGCGGGTTGACGCTGGCTATATTTACCCCTAACCGCTGGGGCGAATTTGGCGGCCGGGTTATGTTTTTACCACCGCGTAAACGCGTACACGGGGTATTTGCCATGGCGGTAGGTACGTTTGGGCAACTGGTGGTTACCAGTGTGGTGGGTTCGGCCTCCTTGCTTTGGTTTATTTACTACTTCCTGCACATAAATCAGTGGTTGTACATTGGGTTTTTAACCACGGGCATTGGCTTTATTGTGCTTATGCTCATCTTTTACTTTAATGTGCGCTGGGTAGTTTTTTTGTTGAACAGCATCCCATTTCTCAAAAAATATCACCGCTTTTTTGATGTCATGAAACGCTATCATTTTAAAGAACTGCTGCATATTATGATGTATTGCCTGCTGCGGTTTGCCACTTACTCGTTTCAGTACTACCTTATTATGCATTTGCTGCTGCCCGACATTGCCATGTTTAAAATCATGTTGCTCACATTTGTGTTCTTCTTTATACAATCGGTACTGCCCACTATTGATATTGTAGATATTGGCGTGCGCAGTGCCACTGCCGATAAGCTTTTTGAATATGTTACCCAGCAACACATAGCCGTAATGGCCGCTGTTGCTTTAATATGGTTTACCAACCTCATAGTCCCGGCTATACTGGGTTCTGTTTTCGTTTTAAAATTGAAGTTCTTTGATAACAATTTATAGTACTATATCGCTGTTTCTCACCGGGTTGTACCTGGTGGTGTTGGTTTACCTGATTAAAGGATGGGCTGCCCTGCGCAGTCCTAAAGTTAAGGCTGATCCCGGCATATTAGGCACCAAGGTTACCTTACTTATTGCTGCGCGTAACGAAGAAGAAAATATTCGTTTAACCATTGAAGACATTCTGGCTCAGGACTTTCCAAAGCATTTGCTCGAGGTCATTATTGTGGATGACCATTCTACGGATAGCACGGCCGACATTATCAGGAGTTATGCTCCGCAAGGCATCACCCTATTACAGATGAACGAAGCCCAAAAGCTAAACTCCTATAAAAAGAAAGCCATTGCCGAAGCTATCAAACTATCCACAGGGGACTTAATAGTAGCCACTGATGCCGATTGCCGCATGGGGCCGCACTGGCTAAGCACGGTGGTATCTTATTATGAAACAGAACACCCGGTCATGATCTCATCGCCGGTGGCCTACTTCCAGGAAAAGTCATTCTTTGAGCGCCTTCAAACGCTTGAATTCTCTTATTTAATAGGCATTGGAGCATCGTTCATAGGTAACGGAAGGGCATCCACATGCAATGGGGCTAATTTTTGCTACCGCAAGGATGTTTTTTACGAGGTTGGCGGCTTTTCCGGGATAGATGATCTGGCATCGGGCGATGATGAGCTGCTACTGCAAAAAGTAGCAGAACGCTACCCCGGCCGTATTGGGTTTTTAAAAAGTCGCGAGGCCATCGTTTACACCCATGCTAAACCCACGCTTGCCGAGTTTATGCAGCAACGCCGCAGATGGGCCTCTAAATCAACTAAATATAAAGACAAGAGCGTGGTAGCACTGGCGGTGGGCATTTGGTTATTTAACCTGAGTCTGTTGGTGAATGCTGCTTTGAGCTTTTATAAGCTGGTATTTTTTGAGGTATTTGCGTTACAACTACTGCTTAAATATATTTTCGAGGCGGCCTTTTTGTTACCCATTACCTCGTTTTTTAAGCGGTCGGGATTAATTGTGCTGCTCATTATTCTATCGCCTATCCACGTATTGTATTTTGTATATGTAGGCTTAATTGGCAATACCAGTAAGTACCAATGGAAGGGACGCGTAGTTAAGTAGCCATGGCTTTGTAAAGTATTTAAATTGTTTATCGTAGTTTAAGAAATTATAAATTCCTTTGTAAAAATTACGTTTTTCCTCATTTAATTATATGCCTGTCGTACCCCTACCGGAAAATGAAGATGAGCGCTTAGCTTCTTTAGTTTCTTACGATATTTTAGACACCTTGGAGGAGGACGAGTTTGACGAGATCACCAAACTGGCCTCGCAAATTTGTGAAACCCCGGTTGCCCTCATTACCCTGATAGATCAAAAAAGGCAGTGGTTTAAATCGGCGGTGGGCACCGATGTAAGGGAAACACCAAGAGAGTATGCCTTTTGCTCCTACACCATTTTAGAAAAGGATGTGTTGGTGGTAAGCAATGCGCGCGAAGATGCCCGCTTTGCCAACAACCCGCTGGTAACCGGCGACCCCAATGTGGCATTTTATGCAGGTGCACCCATTATTAACGAAGAAGGCTACCCGTTAGGCTCTATCTGTGTAATTGATACCGAAGCTAAAGAGCTAAACAGCCAGCAAATTGCAGCGCTTAAAACATTGAGCAACCAGGTAGTAGCCCAGTTAGAGTTACGCCGTAAAATAAAAGTACTCGAAAGATCGAACGCTACCCTGCTCGAATCTAATGTGTTTATCCAGAAGTTTGCCAGCATGGCGGCACACGATATTAAGAACCCGCTGAGCAGCATCTTGCTATCATCGCAGGCCCTGCAACGCCGCCTGCAAAAAGATGGGGATGATAAAAGCCTGCAACTGATCAATATGAGCATTAATGCATCTAAACAGTTGCTGCACATGGTTGATGAAATGCTGGTTTACTCCAAAGCGCCTGCTACCCTGCTTGCCGACCAGCAAAGCGTTAATTTGAACGAACTGCTTACAAAGATCATCCGCCTTATTGATGTGCCCGAGTCGGTTAAGATACAGTTGCCCGTGGTTGAACATACCATTAACGTATCGCCCGTGGCGCTGGAGCAGATCTTTTTGAATTTACTTACCAATGCCATCAGGTATAACGACAAGGCCGAGGGGCGCATACGCATACTGGTACGTAACGAGGAAAACTTTTACAACTTTAAAGTGACCGATAACGGCCGCGGAATTCAACCCCAATTTCTTAACCGGATATTTGAAGAGAAATTTACCCTTGGTTATACCGATCGTTTTAATAAAGAAGGAACCGGGGTTGGACTGCACACCGTAAAGGCACTGGTAGAAAAACTGCAAGGTACCATCTACGCCGAATCCATACCCGGCCAGGAAACTACTTTCGTATTTTCAATTAAGAAGTAAGCCGTTAAGCAATTACCGCGCTGGCTTCAGGGCGGTTACGCTTTAGTATAAGCGCACTTACAAGCGTTACCAGTATACCAACCGGTAGCGGTTCCAGGTAAGTCATAAGTATTACGCCAAGGGGTGTTTTATACATGTTGCGGTAGTCATCCATCTCGGCCACTTGTTTATTAATTTCTGCCTGGCTGGCTCCTTCTTTTCTGGCTTCCTCAATTACGTGCAGTACATAATGATCCATAAAATCGGGAACAAAGAAGTAGTAATCTATCAGCCAAACACCTACGTAAATGGTAGAAGAAACTAAGGCAATTAATCCGCCCACCTTAAGCGCCTGCAAAAAGGTAATGGTTCCGCCGTTATACTTGTCCCGATAGTTCTTAATACCTACAAACACAAAAGAGAAGGCCAGCAGCATACCTGCATAGCCAATAACCATGCTGCTCTCAAAGCTGGGGTCTCTGTAACAAAGCGTAGTAGACACCAACATGAAAATGGCAATTATCAACCCCGATAACAGCCCGAAGACCCATACATTTCTTTTCATACTTATTTATTTTGATGCCTCAAAGTTGCCGCCCCGCCATCAAATAAGGCTCATCCTTTAGGGTGATTTTGATAAAATATGCTTGTATTCATCCTTAAGGGCTATGAAATAAAGGAAAATTGTCATTTCGAGTGATAACGAGAAATCTTATTACTTCATGCTTATGGTTTACTTTGCAATTTGAACAAGATCTCTCTTTAACGTTCGAGATGACAGCATACATTTTTAAAGCTACGCTTCCAAGAGAATGTAATGTATTTAATCATCATTGCTTCGTACCTCGAAATCATGTCCTTACCTTTCTGAAGAATTACGGTATCAAACCCATACGCTTGCCTTTTTCAACGGCCTGCGTACGCCGCTTTACTTCCAGTTTTTCGAACACCCGGGCCGAATGTGTTTTAACCGTATTGAGCGACACGAACAGTTGATCGGCAATTTCCTGGTTGCTTAGCCCATTAGCCATTAATTGCAGTACGTCCAGTTCGCGGCGGCTCATATTGAGTTGGCTTAGCGCACCCTCGTTAAAAGTAAAAGGTGAGAAGTTGTTAATGTACACTTCCTTTTCAATCACCATGGTTTGCACCTTAGGGCGCGATAGTTTCAGCGCCAGCCAGATGCCAACGCCCGTAAAAAGAAGTGCTATGATGCCAGCGTAAATTTCGAACGAGTGATGGATGATGAGCAGGCGCAATTCGAGCCATTTGAGCAAAAACAACAGCAAAGCCAGCAGTATGCCGTAAAGTATAGTTTGCTTATGCCTTGCAATAAAAGTGGCGGTCATTGGTATTCCGGGATGAACAGGTTAGTTATCCGAAATTAAGAAAATATTTTAGAGAAGGGAATGCTTATATTCTCAATGCATCACCACCGCACCTTCGGTAGCCTTTACCGGTTCTTTTACAAACCGTATCCCAATGAAGTAGATAATAGCCGCCAATGCCGAAGTTCCGGCCATAATAGCAGCTAAAGGTATAGCGGTAGAAGCATGAAAAAACCCAACCAGCATGGTCATGATTGAGCCCAGGCCTAACTGTAATGCGCCCATTAAAGCCGACGCCGAACCTGCATTACGTGTAAACGGCGCTAAAGACAGGGCCGATGTATTTGGGCCAATTAAGCCTACACAACATAAGATGAGGAATAGCATAACCAGCACGCCCGTTAAGCCAAACCATCCGTTTAAGGCTATAACCACAAATATGACCCCGAAAATAAGTTGTGCAATTAAAACCACCGGCACAATTTGCTGACTGGTAAAGCGGTTAAGCAGTAAACTATTTACCTGGCTGGCACCAATAAAACCTATGGAAAGACCGGCAAATATCCACCCGAATACTTTTTGATCAAGATGATAAATACCCATGAACACCAGCGGCGCTCCGGCTACGTAAACAAACAAACCGGCAAAGGCCAGGGCACCGGCAAACACGTAGGTAAAAAATTGCGGTTCTTTTAATACAGTTAAAAACCCATTGATAATAGGCAGTGGTTTTAAAGACAGGGTATGGTCGGGCACGTAAGCATCGGGCAGGGTAAAAATGACGGCCAGTAATATTAAAACGGCAATGAGTCCTAAAATAATGAATACCGAGTGCCAGCCAAAAGCAGCCGTTACATAACCTCCAATAGTAGGTGCCAGCAACGGCGATGCACCCAACACTAATACCAGTAAGGCAAATACCTTGGCATTTTCTTCTACCGGGAAAAGGTCGCGCACCATAGCAACCGATGCTACGGCAGCAGCACAACTACCAATAGCCTGCACAAAACGCACCGCAATTAAGGCGTTAATATCGGTGCAAAGCACACAACCGGCCGAAGCCAACAGATACACGGCCAAGCCTACATAAAGGGGCGTTTTGCGACCAAACTTATCTAACAAGGGGCCATACAATAACTGGCCGGCTGCCAGTCCCACAAAATAACTCGACAACGATAAGGTAACGCGTTCCACTGTGGTATCCAGGTCTTTGGCAATAGCCGGAAAACTGGGCAGGTACATATCAATAGAAAAAGGCCCCAATGCCGTAAGCGATCCTAAAATAAGGATGAGGAAAAAGTATCGTTGTTTGGTAAGAGGAGCAGGTGCCGTCATATTAATGCAAAGATAAATAACTGCCCCCCATAGTCACTAATGCATTAATCTTAAGCCTGTCATTTTACATATCCCTGCGTGTATGCCTTTAGCCTCATTGTGGAAAGCTTTACTCACTCCTGCTGGTTGTAAAATGTCACACTTACGTAATTGCCTGTAAATGACCAGCAGATTAAAATGGACTGCCAATTGCCTAACATCTCGTATCAAATTAACGTACACATGCTCATGATTACCCTTATTGCCGGATTGGTTGTTGTCAACTTGGTTGTAGCCATCAATAACAAAATAAAAATTTCTTAACAGCGCTAATCCTGTTTACCAACGCTCTACCCTATCAACGTTAACTTTACCTTTTTAGGCAGGCTGTTAAAGATCAGGTCATACGAGTGGTCAATCATTTCGCACAGCTGCTTGCGGGTTAGGCTGCCATCCATAAACACCGTATTCCAGTTGGTTTTGTTCATATGAAAGCCCGGTTGTACCTCACTATATTGCTCACGCAGTTCAATGGCCTGCTCGGGGTCGCACTTTACGTTAAAGCGGTTGCCTTGGGCTAAACTGGTAAGCAAATAGATTTTCCCGCCAACTTTAAACACCAGCACGTCGTTGTCAAAAGGCATACCCTCTGTGGTGTGAGGCTTTTGCAGGCAGTAATCGCGCAGTTCTTCTGTGTTCATTAATTAAAGTTAGGTAATTAACCCGAATTTTTATTCGCTCTTGAAAAGACAAAAGCGATAGTATCTATTTTGATCAAGATAAGCATCACCTTACATCTGTCATTATAATTCTACACTTGTGTAACCACAACTAAAAATAAAAACTTCATTTTTGCGCTATCTGCAAATACCGCATTATGTATAATTTAACCCATACCGTTACCGAGCGTTTTTTACGCTACGTTGCCATAGATACCCAGTCGGACCCGGAATCGGCTACCCAACCGTCAACAGAGAAACAGAAGAACCTGGGCAGGTTACTGGTACAGGAACTGCTGGCAATTGGCATTACCGATGCCCATTTAGATGAGCATGGTTATGTATACGCCACTATACCCGCTAATACCGATAAGCAAGTACCAGTTATTTGCTTTTGCTCGCATATGGATACCTCGCCCGATTGCAGTGGCGAAGGCGTTAAACCCATCATCCACCAAAATTACCAGGGGCAGAACCTCGTTTTGCCCGATGACCCTACGCAGGTACTTAAACCGCAAAACCACCCTGAGTTAAAGAACCAAATAGGGAACGATATTATTACCGCAAGCGGCACCACGCTGCTGGGTGCCGATAACAAGGCCGGCGTAGCCGAAATTATGGATGCCTGCTACCAATTAATGCAGCACCCTGAGATTAAACATGGCACCATTAAAATTTTGTTTACGCCCGATGAAGAGATTGGCCGCGGCGTTGATAAGGTAGACCTGCAAAAACTGGGTGCTTTTGCCGCCTATACCATAGATGGAGAAACTGCTGGCAACATGGAAAATGAGACATTTTCGGCCGATGGTGCCAAACTTATCATCAATGGGGTAAGTGCACACCCGGGGTTTGCCAAAGGGCAAATGCAAAGCGCCATCAAAATTGCCGCCCAAGTTGTAGCTGCATTGCCATTTGATCTTTCGCCAGAGGGAACCGAGGGTATGGAGGGGTTTGTACACCCGGTTGGCATAAGTGGCCATGTGGAGCAAGCTACGGTTGAATTTATTATCCGCGATTTTGACTCGGTAAAATTACAGCAACATGCCCAGACAATTAAAGCCATAACTGAAAAGGTTTTGCAAAGCTATCCTGACGCCGCTTACCAACTCATTGTTAAAGAGCAATACCGCAACATGAAACAGGTATTGGACGAGCATCCGCGAATTGTAGAATATGGTATGGAAGCCATTAGCCGTTCTGGATTAGACGCTAAACTGTGTAGCATAAGGGGCGGTACCGATGGATCACGCCTATCATTTATGGGTTTACCTACGCCTAACATTTTTGCCGGAGAGCATGCCTTTCATGGCCGCCAGGAATGGGTATCGGTACAGGATATACAGAAAGCCGTACATACCATTCTGAACCTGTGTGCTATATGGGAGGAGCACGCGGTTTCTTAAATTTTGCCTTTCAAAAAGCAATATTAGCTATTTGCAAAAGTGGCAAAAATTGAGTTTTAAATATATTTTGCATGATAGTTGCAGCTATACTTCTCGAAAATTTATTACGACCGAAGAACCAAGCCGCAAATCTGAAAATTTAACTTAAAGTTATCAGTTTCTGCATGCAGGCATGGTTCTTTACAGTTACAAGAATGCTTATTTTAAATAAAGCTTTTTATTAGTTTAATAATTTTACAATTACAAGTTTGCCAAAATATGAGATTTAAACCCTTATTGAGGTACATATAACCCACTTCCAATTTATTTTTGAAGCAAAATATGTATTATTAGTAAAAAGGTTAAAATTTGTATTACGGCTTATCATTTTACAACTATACTATCTACAGAGACTTCCATTATGAAGGTTTCCTATTTAAGTGTTCTATAATTATGAGGAAAATATTACTCACTTTAGCGCTTTTTTTACCCATTTGGGCAATTGCACAAACTGCCGGAAGCTACGTAAGGGCCGGTAACGCTAAAGATAATGTAAAAAATTACACCGGTTCAATTATTGATTATACGCGGGCTATTCAGTTGGATAGTACCAACGTGAAGGCTTTCTTTTACCGGGCCAACGCCAAGGGAAACATTAAAGATTACGAGGGTGCCATTGAGGATTATACCCAAACCATCAGGCTTAAACCCAATAGTGCCTTATCTTATCTTTACAGGGCCAATGCCAAAGCCAGCCTTGGCAATTATACCGAGGCTGTGCAGGATTTTACCACTTCTTTAAAGTACAAGCCCAATAACTCCGAAGCCTACCATTACCGCGCAAATGCCAAAGCCAATTTAAAAGACAATAAAGGTGCGATTGAAGACTTTACCCAGGCTATAGCCATTACCACTAAAAATGCCGATCTGTATAAATATAGAGGTGTGGCATTCAGCAACATCGGGGATAATCCCGCTGCTATTTTAGATTATGACCGCGCTCTTAAAATGCGGCCTGCCGATGCAGAGCTTTACTATTTCAGGGCTAATGCAAAAGCTGCCATCAAGAACTATAACGGTGCTATTTTAGATTTTAACAAATCCCTCGAATTAAATCCGGGTAATGCTGAGGCCTACTATTATCGTGGTAATGCCAAAGTTAATATGGGCAATAACCAGGGTGCCATTGTTGACTACAACCAGGCTCTCAGGCTTAACCCTAAACTATCGGGGCTTTACCATTACCTGGCCAATGCACAAAGCAATGTGTCTGACAACCGTGGCGCCATAGCCGGTTATACTAAAGCCATTGCCTTAAACCCTAACAATGCTGAACTTTACCTGCGCCGCGGTGTGGCCCGTTACAATACTGGCGATAAGGCAAATGCCCTGGTTGATATAAATAAGGCTATAACCATGCAGCCCGATGCTTTTACAGAAGCATACCTAACTCGCGCCAGCATAAAACTTGATAATAAAGATTATGATGGTGCAATTGACGATGTGGAGTTTGTACTCAAAAAAGATGATAAAAATGATGCTGCTTATGCTACCCGCGGCAGGGTCAATGCATCGTTAAAAGATACCGTTGCTGCCTTAGCAGATTTTAATACCGCCATTCAATTAAACCCGCGTAACTCTTATACCTATTTTGCACGCGGTAACATTAAACGCGACAAGAAAGATTTGCGTGGTGCTATTGAAGATTACACCCAAGCTATTAATATTCGTCCTAACTATATAGAGGCTTACTTGGAGCGTGGCAATGCCTACAGCATCACACGCAATTTTACAGCCGCGGCAAAAGATTACCAGCGCGCATTAAGCAATTCGCCAAAAAGCGAGGAAGCATACCTCAAATTGGGCGATGCCCGTGCCATGTTCCGCGATTACAAGGGTGCTATTGACATTTACAACCAGGGGCTGAACATTAACCCTAAAAATCCGGCTTTACTTATCGGCCGTGGGGTGGCAAAAAGCAAATTGGGTTATACCCAGGGTGCTGCCCATGATTTTGACCAGGTGCTGCGTATAGATACCGGATTGGCAGAGGCTTACCAAAACCGTGGTAACTTAAAACTTGGTTATGGTGATTATGAAGGTGCTATGAAGGATATAAACAAAGCCCTTTCCAAGAAACCCACTGAAGAAGGTTATGAATTTTTAGGTAATGCTAAAGCAGGCTTGCATGATTATACAGGCGCTATTGATAACTACAATAGAGCATTAAATATCAATCCAAATAGCGCTAAAGGTTATTATTACAGAGGCTTAGCCAAAAGTAACCTACCCGATTCTATCGGTGCTATGGAAGATTTTAACATTGCTTACGCCAACGAACCGCAAGGTGAGGACTTATATCTGTATCGCGGATTAGCGAAGCTTAATATGAAGGATTCTATCAACGCCATACAGGAATATAACACGGCGATTGAAATGAATCCTAATAATGCTGATGCTTACCTTTACCGCGGCATTGCCAAGTATGAATTGCAAGATTACCTTGGTGCTTCTATGGATCTCACTATGTCTATACAAAATAATCCAGCCAGTAAATTAGCTCTCCTGAAACGGGGTGAAGCCAGAACTCAGCTCAAAGACTATCAAGGTGCAATTGAAGACTTCACTGCGGCTCTTGCATTTGATTCGCTCTATAGACTGGCCTATTATGGACGTGGGCTTGCCCGTGTAAATGTACCATCCGAAAAGGTGAAGGGCTGTCTTGATTTGAGTAAAGCGGGTGAGCTTGGCTTAAAAGAAGCATACGAAGCCATCAGGAAATATTGTAATTAAGGGCAAGCTGAAAATTTTACGCTTCTCTTTCTTGTGTGCTCAATACGTTAGCGCTGTTTTTACCGCTGTATTGTAACTGCCCTTTAAGCCGTTGGTATAACGACCGGTCTTCAAGTGTTTTTTCTAATTGCCCTAATGTGGATAATAAGTTGCAATCGGCTTCGTTCAACCAGCCGCTAACTTCTTCTCGCAAAATAGACAATATGGGGGCAAGATCATCTAAAAGCTTTTTACCATCAGGCGCTAACGATACCAGGCGCTTACGGCCATCCGTACTGTCTTTATGGGCAATGATGAGCTTGGCATTAAGCATTTGATCTACATATTGCACAATAGCAGGGTGGGTTAATTTAAGCTCTTCGGCAACATCTACTATCGATAACATGCTGCGGCGGTTCAGCAACTCGAGCACCAAATACCATTTAGATTCAAAGTTCAGGTTAAGTTCTTTGTATATTTTGTTAACATCGTTAGCCAGCCTGTCGCTCAAACGTTTTAAACGCGTAGCGATAGCCAGCTCCGCCAGTTCGGTAATAAGATCCATAGTTAATGAAATAGTTGCCCCAATATACAATCTTTCTGCATTCATTTAATCTCAAAGCAATATTTGAATATAATTATTTTGTTGAATATCAGATTATAAAAACAGAAAACGTCGCGGGCTGTCTTTCTATCACATTAAAAAACCAAATTATGGACATTACATTAGAGCAGGCAGAAGCCCTCATTTTAGCGGCAAAGTTAAAAGCGCAGCAAATTGGCGTGCCCATGAATATTGCCGTGGTAGATGCCGGCGCAAACCTCAAAGCATTTGTACGCATGGATAAAGCATGGCTGGGTTCTGTTGACATTGCTTTCAAAAAGGCAAAAACGGCACGTTTCTTCGACATGGAATCGGGCGATATTGGCACGCTTTCTCAACCCGGGGGCGCATTGTATAATATCGAAGTATCTAACGGTGGCTTAATTTCATTTCCGGGTGGCATACCGGTTACCAGTGCAGGCGAAATTATAGGAGCCATAGGTGTATCGGGCGGCTCGGTTGAGCAAGACCGCGAAGTAGCATTGGCTGGTTTAGAGGCCTTAAAATAAGCAAGTATAATAGTCCTTACCAAAACTGGTAAGGACTATTATACTTTTATTATGGGTTGGTTGACCACAGGCCACCATCTTTCACAAAAACCCGGCGGTTAAGCTTCAGGTTACTTACAATAAATTCGGCCAAATCTTCGGGCTGCATTACTTTGTCGGGGTTACCGTCTGTAAGGTTTAAGCCAATTGCCAGTTCGGTAGCCACCGTACTTGGCGTAAGCGTACTCACTCTGATGTTGTGTTTGCGCACTTCCTGCATCAGCGAATCGGACAGGCCTATTAAGCCAAATTTTGATGCACTGTAAGCACTGGTTACAGCAGCCCCACGCTGACCGGCGGTAGAAGATATGTTGATAATGTCCCCGGTTTTATGCTCAATCATGGCCGGCAACAGGGCGCGGGTCACATAATAAACGCCCAGTAAATTCACCTGGATGGTTTGTTCGAACTTAACAGGTTCCAGATCTAAAAAACCGCCGAAGTAGGCTACGCCGGCATTGTTCACCAGAATATCTATAAAGCCCAGTTCGGTTTGTAATTGTTTAACAGCGGCGTTTACCGCTTCCATATCGGCAACATCGGCAGTGGTAATGGCTATTTTAACGTTGAACTCCTGCAGTTGGCTTGCAAGTTCTTCCAGATCGGTAGTAGTGCGGGCCAGTAAGCCTACGTTTACACCTTCTTTGGCTAAGGCAATAGCCAAAGCTTTACCAATGCCTTTTCCGGCACCGGTTATTAATGCTGTTTTTCCTTTTAAAGATTCCATAATAATGTGATGGCTTCAAAGCTAAAGAATAGCTTATCAATATAAATGCATTGGTATCAAACTATTGCATTAACGTTTTATCGGTAAGCAGGTTGCTGTAAAACGGATCAGTAAAATCATTACTGAAATGCAGTATATTATTTAAGTGATTAAACTCTTCTTTTTGATGTGTAGTTGTTAATACTACGGCTGACATATCTGCATTTAAGGCTGCTTCGGCACCTTTGGGCACATCTTCAAACACCAGGCAATTTACCGGGTCAATGTTCATTAGCTGCGCTGCTTTTAAAAATGTTTCGGGGTGAGGTTTGCTCAGCAGCACATCATCAGCACTCACAATGGCTTTAAAATAGTGGCGGATATTTAAATTATCGAGCACAAAATCAATGTTGAAAGTAATAGCTGCCGATGCAATAGCCATAGGTATTTGCTGTTGATAAGCCTGCTCTAAAAATGCTGCAAGGCCGGGCAGTAATGCCAATTGGGGTAAATACTCCTGCTGATAACGCTTTTCTTTGGCTATAGACAGTTCTTCTTTTTCGGCATCGGTAAACCTTTGCGGGCCAAAAACACGTTCCAGCACTTCGGCATTTTTGCCATACATATGCGCTTTTACTTCGTCCCAGCTAAAGTTGCCACCCAATTCTTCGTTAAATATGCGTTGCCAAGCCTTGGTATGGTATTCCATATCATTGATCATGGTACCATTAATATCAAATATAAAAGCTTGCGGACGTTGTATCATACCCGCAAATAGGTTAAAATTTGTAAACCCCGCAACTTTTTTTGCACAAATGGCATTCCTGTTATTTGCCTGCATTCACACTGGGTATAAAAGGCTGTAATTACATTTTTGTTAGCTTTGTTACCTGATGAACATTCATAAGATCATAGCCTCCTGGTTTGGTATTGGCTACATAAAGGGGGGAGGTACCATCGCAGCAGCGGTTACCTGTATTATTATATATTTTTTGCAAGGCCATACACTGCTTGAGCATGTATGGGTACTCCCGTTAGCTGCAATTATTATTACGCTAATTGGTATTTTAACCGGAAATGAAGTAGAGGCAGATTGGGGAAAAGATAGCTACCGTGTGGTAATTGATGAAGTAGCCGGACAAATGATAGCCCTGTTATTTATTCCACTAAGTACGGTAAATATCATTATTGGCCTAGTGTTATTCCGCTTTTTTGATATACTGAAGCCATTAGGCATACGTAAAATGGAGAATTTACCTGCCGGTACAGGTGTTATGATGGATGATGTATTGGCGGGTATCTACGCCAACATGGTGTTACAAATAGTGGTACTGATTATGGCACGGACTTAAGCCGCCAATTGAAATTCGATTTTGCTGATCAACGATTGAATGTTGAATGGTTTGAGCAGGAAATCATCAGCTGCACCATCCTCTAAATTATATATTTTAGATGCTGCCTGGTAATAACCCGATACAAATATTACCGGTATATCCCTTGTCTCAGCCTTGGCTTTTAATGCAGAGCATATCATAGAACCGTCTACGCCGCCAAGCATAACGTCTAACAAAATAAGATCGGGTTTGTAAGTTGAAACGGCGTTAAAAATTCGTTCCCCTCTCGACAGTGTTTTAACTTCATAGCCATACTGAACTAACAGTGTGTCTAAAAATTCGAGCATGTCTGCATCATCATCAACTGCTAATATCTTCTTGTACATGGTGTTATACAATTTACAATTAGCATGCCCCAAGTAAAAAAAAACAGATAATATAACAGCTCGGGCCCTTTGTAACGGCTAATTTACACTTACATTACACTTAAGCTTACATTTGCAGCAAATTAATTCCGCTTTTTACCAAAAAAGAGTGCCTGACTCAAGCACTCTTTTTATATGGGCAGACGGTTTACTAAACGTGTATAAAAAAATCGTCGTCTGTTTTACGTACTTTAGCCAGGTGTTGGTAACCATCGTCTTCGGCACGGTAACCGATGGTTACAATAACAGATGCAGTTAAGCCTTTTTCTTTAAGCCCTAATATTTCGTCAAATTTACCAGGGTTAAAACCTTCCATAGGGCAGGTATCAATATGTAACTCTGATGCAGCGCTGATAGCCACACCTAAGGCTATATATGCTTGTTTATGTGCCCAGGCAGTTTTTTGATCTTCGGTTAAATGACCAATAGCGCCTAAAATTACTTGCTCAAAACCGGCTAAATTTTCACGGTCGGTTTGACGTACACGAGCTGCCTCATCTATATAATTTTTAACGTAGGTTTCGTTGATTTCGGTTTCGGCGGCAAAAACAAGTACTTGTGATGCATCGGTTAACTGCGATTGACCATATGAGGCTTCTTTCAATTGCTCACGAATAGCTGCGTCTTCTACCACCAATACTTCAAAAGGCTGTAAGCCGTATGATGAAGGTGCAAGTTTAACGGTTTTCAACAAAGTGTCTAACTGTTCGGCACTTATTTTTTTCGTATGATCGAATTTTTTAACGGCGTAACGCCATGCTAATGATTGTTCTAAAGACATGATTTTATGTTTTGATAAGTCGAAATTAAATGTTTAAACACATATATTTGTAATGTAAGCGTAATCCTTTCAAATTGATGAGGTTTCGTGTATTAAGTGAGCTTGTTGCTTAAAATAATAGAATATTGAAGTCAGATTAAATTAGAGCTTGTTAGTAATTTTACCTATCAATTCTGTAAAGTAAGGGAAATATATAGTACCCCAAATAGGGTTCTTAAGATACTTAACAGTGCGTAGGTTTGCAGTATCGTAAATTACCGGTATTTCAAACGCCGACCAATGCTTTTTAGATGGTTTCTCGCAAAACTCAGCTGCATCACGGTCGGTAGTTGTGGCCTTTAAAATGGCAACAGACCCAACGCCCGATTGTATCCCACGCGGCCATCCCCGGTTGTTCTTGGTGGCATACTCGTAGCATTCGTGAGAAAATCTTTCAATTAACACCTTATCTACCGCACTGTTTGCCGAACCAATAAAAACAAAGGTGTTTAGTTGGGTAGCTAACCAGCTCCATCTAAATTCTTTGGTATAGCCTACAGCACAGCTTATACCGGCTATGGTTGTATTTTCAACAAATAGACCTTCTTGCTTTAAAACTTCTTCTGATGACATATAGATAAGTTAAGGTATAACAGCGTAACAGAAACCGCGGCGTACTCGTTACGCAACATTCCATTAACTAAGCACAACCCTAATTGTTTGATACTTACACACCGGCAACCTGCAGTATCTCAAAGTATGTTTACGCTAAGAAAACAACCGGATCTACAATAGACCCCGGTCGCGCAGTTCTTTTTTGCGTTGCTTTTCCAAACGTTTTTGTTCACGCTTGGCATCGCGCTCACGTTTCTTAACAGCATCGGCAGAATCGGCCAGGGCATCTTTCTTTAAATCGGCACTGTCTTTTTTGCCAAACAAGCGTTGGAAAAAACCGGGTTTCTTTTCGGGCTCCTGTTGCTCGGCCACACCTGGTAAAAGCATCCCCGCATCAGGATCATCAGGGTCCTGGCGTAGTATACTATCGGCCACTGCAGTATCAATTGGCGCAATTTTTTGCCTTAACGATTCTCTTAATCTTACGTTGTAAAAGCCATAGGCACTACTATCGGGCTGGGTCCAGCCACGTTTAGCCATCAGGTTACCAATGAGTCTGAAATATCCATGCAAACGGTAACGTAACGACCCGTCGGGTTCAAAGGCGTACAAACCTTTCTTAGGGCTTGGCACAATGCTGGCCAGGTAAATACTCTCACCTAAAGTAAGCTGTGACGGTGCTTTGTCAAAGTAATAGCGCGAAGCCTCGCCTATACCGTATACGTTACGTCCCCACTCAATAATATTAAAGTACACCTCCAGCATACGGTCCTTGGTCATGATACGGCCGTTCTGGATAAGCCATACAATGAGGATTTCCTCAAACTTACGCGTTAGGGTTTTTTGCCGGCTTAAAAACGCATTCTTGATCAACTGCATAGAAATGGTACTACCGCCGCGTTTAAAGCGTTTTTCTTTAAAATCTTCGGCTATAGATTTACGCAGCGACTCCTGCACAAAGCCCTGGTTGGTATAAAAAGATGGGTCCTCCGCCGTCATTACTGCATTACGCAGATCGGGCGCTATATTGTAAAGTGAAGTATAATTAGGGTTTGACGGACCAATGTTGCGCGACGGCATCGGTTTGCCCTTTTCGTAAGGCGTATACACAAACTCGCGGTTAAGCCGCCCCAAGTCAACCTTGCCAAACTTCAATATCCTGAAATCCTGTTTAGCCAAACCCGATTCAAACTGCACATCGTCGGGGTTAGAGGTGTCAATAAAAAAATGCAGGTTATAACGCAGCTTTCCGGCTACCTGTATACCCTCTAAAGACTCAAACAAACCTTGCGGAAACGAATCGAAAACATCTTGCGCGTCCTGCCAGTTGGTATGCATTTTTACAGCAAGCGTTCTTACGGGGTTCATTTGATATTTAATAGCCGGGTGAATGTCCAGCTTTTTCAAATGGATCACTGATGAACTATCTAAGGAAACATACCTGCCGCCAATAAACAAGTTAGCATCTATGGAACCGCTGGGTATAACCACATCGGTAGCCGATAAAGCAGGATGGTTGACCAGCAAATTTTTCACCGCAAAATAGCTGAACACTTGGGTTTCATCATCGCCATGCTCCACGTTATTGAGGCGCGTGGTGAGGGTATCGAAATTGAGTTTAAGCTTAAACTTCTTTTCAATAAGCGGCAGCTCTACCTTTTTACCGTCGGCATAAAGCTTCACGTCAATTTCTTTATCAGATGGATGCAGCTTACCGGAAAAATGCCAGGTAGATTCATGGTCGTTCACATCAATGGTCGATGTCAGATCGCCATCGTCTATCTTGGCTGTTTTAGCCAGCAGTTTTACCTGGTTGCTATCATCGGCAAAGGTAATGCGGAAGTTTTGCAGGTTTAAGTTATCGGGTATCTTGTAAAGTACCTGGTTAATAAGGTTATCGGCCAGTTCGTTTAACCCCGATTTGGATTTGGTATTGGTAGAATCTTTCTTTTTCCTGAACAGGAAATCAAAATTACGGACACCGTTCTTACTGGTGAGATTTAACCATCCGTTTTTGAGGGTAACATCTGAAAGCTTAACCTCACCCAATATTAGCGGCAGCAGTTTTACACTAACCTCAAAATTATCAATCCTGATGAGGCTATCGCGCTGGTAAGGTACCACGCTGATGCCGTTAAAGGCAACCGTGCTTAAGCCGGTAAATTGTGCCGTACCTATTTTTACATCTAAATTATACTCACAGAGGGCTTTTGCCTTAGCTTTGCTGATAGCAGTTTGCAGTAAAGTTTCGCGTTTAGAATAAGCGATGTAGCCGCCTATAAGCAGAACAAGTATGAGCACGCCAATTACAATGGCAGCTATACGCAGATATTTAGGAGTAGGGCGATGCATCAGTAAATTTTATCCAAAACTAAAATCTTATCGGCTATAAAACGATTTCCAACCGCAAATATTCTTTAACAAAAGCAATGCAAGGCTGTTTTACTAAATTTGCGCCAATTTACATAGCATGCAATTATCACAAGAACAAGTTTTACAAGCCCTGAGTAATGTTGAAGAGCCTGATTTGAAGAAAGATCTGGTAACGCTGAACATGATCCAGGATATACATATTGATGGCAACAAGCTCAGCTTTTCAGTAATCCTCACCACACCGGCCTGCCCGTTGAAAGGATTGATAGAGAATGCCTGCCGCAACGCCATCAGCCATTTCATCAGCCCTGAGATTGAGGTGAGCGTTAACATGACCTCGCGGGTTACCACGCAAAAGAACACCGGCGTGCCTGGCGTGAAGAATATTATTGCCGTAGCCTCGGGTAAAGGCGGGGTAGGTAAATCTACCGTGGCAGCCAATTTGGCACTGGGGCTTTCGGCCTTGGGTGCAAAAGTAGGTTTAATTGATGCCGATATTTACGGCCCATCGGTGCCTATTATGTTTGGGTTAGAAGGTGCACGCCCGCGGGCCAGCCAGGAAAATGGAAAAACGCGTATAGAGCCCATTGAGAAATACGGCATCAAGCTGTTATCTATCGGTTTCTTTACCGACCCTAACCAACCCGTGCCGTGGCGCGGACCAATGGTTTCTACCGCGGTAAAACAACTATTTAACGATGCCGATTGGGGCGACCTGGATTACCTGGTGGTTGATTTGCCCCCCGGTACCGGCGATATCCATATCACTGTTACCCAAAGCTTCCCTATTACCGGTGCTGTTATTGTAACAACCCCGCAGGATGTGGCTTTGGCCGATGCTAAGAAAGGCGTGGGCATGCTCATGATGGAATCTATCAACGTACCTATTTTAGGGGTGATCGAAAACATGTCGTACTTTACCCCTGCCGAGCTGCCGGATAATAAGTACTACATTTTTGGCCAAGGCGGCGGTTTAAAACTGGCCAACCTGGTTGGTGCTCCGTTTTTAGGCGAAATACCTTTGGTAAAAAGCATTAGCGAAAGCGGCGATGCCGGTACACCTGTAGTACTTAACGGCGATGGCATTATGGATGTAGCATTTAAAAATATTGCCGAGCGTGTAGCCCAGCAAATTTCGATCAATAACGCAAAGGCTACCAATTATGCCGATGTAATAAATCGTTAAAAAATAATATCTTTACATTAATAAAATTATAAACATGAGTTTAGTTGATCAGGTAGAAGCAGCCCTTGATACCATAAGACCATATCTGGAGGCTGATGGCGGGAACGTTTCAGTGGAGGAGATTACGCCTGATAATGTGGTGAAGTTAAAATTATTAGGTTCATGCGGCTCGTGCCCCATGAGCATCATGACCTTAAAAGCAGGGATTGAGCAGGCCATTATGAGAGCCGTGCCTGAAATAACTGCCGTTGAGGCCCTGAACTTAACCGATATTGATGACCCTAACGCCGTACTGCCCGAAAACCTGCGGTAGTGTTAAGTATTGTTAAAAGCGTTACCTGTTTATTCGAAAAGTTTATTTTTGTGGCATAAAACTATTTTTGATAAACCCGCGTACTAAACTTGTAGGGCTATTAATACGAATGAAAAAGTGTGTATTCATCTTAATTGGCTGCCTCTTCGCAGCATTTACCGCCTTTGCTCAAAGGGCCGATAAGCCGCTTGTTCAGTTTACAGGTATTACCTACAATGCCGATAGCAGTAAGGTTATCGTACCTTATGTAACCATTACCAACATCTCTAATAAAAATACAACTTATATAGCCAACTACAAAGGCTACTTCTCGTTTGTTACCCACGAGCAGGATACACTTCGGTTTAGCGCAGTGGGCTTTTTCCCGCAGGATGTAATCATTCCGGCCAATAGCGTTAACAAGAGCTACACCATTCAAATTTTTATGCGGCCGCAGGTCATTATGCTGCCTGCTTTCCATATTTTCCCATGGGCTACTACCGATGAGTTTAAGAAAGATTTTCTCACCATGAAAATTGCCGACGACGACTTGGAAAACGCCCGCAAAAATCTAAGCAAGAGTGCTTTGGCTGCCACAAACAGCACCCTTCCGCGTGATGCCGGCGAAATACAATCGGCCATAGGGCAGGATATGCACCAACGTGTGCTTAATTCCCATTCCCTCATTCCCAACCCGCTCTTAAATCCGCTGGCTTGGGGTAGCCTCATCAAATCCATTACCGCCGGTGATAAGAGCCGCAGTAATTAGCGTTTGCCCTGCTTAACTCCAATCTTTCAAGTTATAAAGCAATTGCTAAAGAACATAAGCCGCCTGCTTACCTGTCGTACACTCGTGCTTTGTATTCTACCGTAACGCAAAACTTCGATAACTAACGGCTTTAATAAACAATATGGCTGCTTATGCTATTAATTAGTTATGAGAAAGCTCGCTTTACCTTCGTTAATGTTTATGCTGCTTTGCTTAAGCAGTTGTGAAGCTATAGGTGGAATATTTAAGACAGGCCTCTACGCCGGTTTAGTGGGGGCAGGTGTCATTATAATTTTTGTTATTTATCTGATCATCAAATATCGCGGTGGCAGTAACCGCTAATTATACTTATGAAAGCAATGGTATTAACCGGGGCCGATAAGCCCTTTGAATTACAAGACGTTGAAAAACCTGCACTTAATGCAGATGAAGTACTGGTACAAGTTAAAGCCGCGGCACTTAACCGCCGCGATTACTGGATTACTATAGGGCAGTATGCAGGTATCAAGTATCCTTCCATCTTAGGGTCAGACGGTGCCGGGACTGTAGCCGAAGCTGCCACTGATGTCGATCAAAGCTGGATAGGTAAGGAAGTACTGATCAATCCATCTCATGATTGGGGTGAGCACCCGGAATACCAAGCTAAAGACTTTAAAATTTTAGGTCTGCCTGAAAATGGCACCTTGGCCCAATATGTAAAAGTAAAGACCAAATATCTGCACCCCAAGCCTTCGCATTTAACTTTTGAGCAGGCTGCTGCTATCCCGCTGGCAGGTTTAACTGCGTATCGTGCTTTGTTTACCAAGGGCCGTGCCAAAGCCGGCGATAAAGTATTGGTGGTTGGCGCTGGATCGGGCACCGGTACCTTTGCCATACAATTTGCCAAAGCCGCCGGTTGCCAAGTATTTGTAACCTCAGGCAGCGGCGAAAAAATTGAGCGTGCAAGGCATTTGGGTGCATCGGCGGGCGTAAACTACAAAGCGCAGGACTGGGCCGAAGAATTGAAGCATATGGCTGGTGGTTTTGATGTAATTATCGACAGCGCCCTAGGTAAAGATTTTAACAAAGTAGTTGGTCTGTGTAATCCGGGAGCACGTATCGTATTTTTTGGCGGCACAGCAGGTAACATACCCGAGCTGGATGCCCGGCCACTATTTTGGAAACAAATTCAAATTATAGGTACTACTATGGGTACCGCCGAGGATTTTGCCGCTATGCTGAACCTGGTGAACCAGCATAAAATTGTGCCAGTAATTGATGAAGTGTTTCCGCTGGCCGATACGAAAAAGGCTATTGATAAAATGGGCAGTTCATCGCAGTTTGGCAAATTGGTTATTACTATTTAAGGCATGCTGCAACTCCGGGTAGAGGCTATTGAAAAAGAAAATGCCGATACCAGCACCTTTTACTTAAAGGAGGTAAATGGCAATAAGATAGCTTACCAGGCCGGGCAGTTCATCACCTTGGTTATTAACCATCACGGAGAAGAGATCAGGCGTTCGTACTCGCTGAGCTCTTCTCCGCAAGAGGCGTTGTTGGCAGTTACCATTAAACGGATACCCAATGGCGAGATAACCCGTTACCTGCACGCCTACACTAAAATTGGTGATGTTTGGAATGCCGTTGAACCCGCAGGGCGATTCACACCGCCCCAGCTAAGCAATGATACAACACTGTTTTACTTTGCGGCAGGAAGCGGCATTGTGCCCATTTATGCTCATTTGAAGTACTTACTCAGGCAGCAGTCGTCGCTTAAGATTACCCTGTTTTATAGTAACCTGAATTCCCAAGCCATTATTTTTAAGCAACAATTAGATGAATTAGCCAATGCATATCCGCAGCAGCTAAACATTGTGCACCTGCTCAGCAGCGAAGCCCGCAGGCTCAATAACATTATGGCCGAAAAACTGGTGCGGGAATATGCGAGAGCTTATCTTCAACAGGCTCAATTTTACATTTGTGGTCCGTTTACCTACATGCGTATGGTGCAGCTTACGTTGCTGTATATGGGGATGGAGTCCTCGCAAATTCACAAAGAGAACTTTGTACTTGAGACCGTACCCGTAAGCACTACGGTCACTAACTTTGCTCCTCAAAAACTCCGCATATTTTATCAGCAGGAATGGCATGATATAGTGGTTGGCGAAAACCAAACCATATTACAGGCGGCGTTACAAAATCAACTGCATATCCCTTACAGCTGCGGTAGCGGCGTTTGTGCCGCCTGTGCCGTTAAATGCACAAACGGCAATGTAACCATTGTTAAAAACGAAGTACTAACCGATGCCGAATTAAAGCAAGGCTGGGTATTAACGTGTACCGGCTATGCAGTTAGTGATGATGTGGTATTAGATTTTGGTTGATACTAAAATATAGCCCTTGCAATACGCTTGGTAGGCTCTGGGTTACCCATGGTATAAAAATGAAGTACCGGTACACCAAACTTCACCAACTCTTTACATTGATTGATCATCCATTCTATACCCACTTCTTTTACATCTTTATCATTCTTACAGGCATGTATGGCATCGCTCAAGTCTTCGGGGATATCAATATGAAATATCTTGGGCAGGTTAACCAGTTGCTTGGCCGTAGTAATAGGTTTTAAACCCGGAATGATAGGCACATTGATGCCATTTTCGCGGCAAAGGTTAACGAAGGCTTTGTACTTACTGTTATCGAAAAACATTTGAGTTACTATGAAATTAGCCCCGTTATCTACCTTTTGCTTCAAATATTTAAAGTCGGTTTTTAAGTTGGGGGCTTCAAAATGCTTTTCAGGATAGGCAGCTACGCCTATGCAAAAATCGGTTTTATAAGAAGAGTCCTGGTACTCGTGCAAATAGATGCCATTATTCATATTAGTCACCTGCTCCAGCAGGTCAGTGGCATAGCAGTGTCCGCCTGGGGTTGGAATGAAGCCAGGATCGGCTTTGCGGGCATCGCCACGCAGCACCAGTACGTTATCAATGCCTAAGAATTGTAAGTCGATCAGTGCATATTCGGTTTCCTCTTTAGTAAAACCACCGCATATTAAATGCGGCACAGTATCTACTCTATATTTGTGCTTAATAGCAGCACATACCGCCACCGTACCCGGACGTTTACGGTAAGTAGCTTTCTTGATATTTCCATCGGGCGTTTCGCTATAAAACAAATCTTCGCGCGAAGATGTCACATCAATAAAAGGCGGGTTAAATTCCATCAAAGGATCAATGGCCTTGTATATGCCTTCCATGCTCTGCCCCTTCATGGGCGGCAATAATTCAAAAGAAAACAGGGTTTTTCCCTTTGCGTTATCTATGTGCTCAGTAATTTTCATTTATAGTATCAAGTAATTAGTATCAAGTAACAAGACTTTTTTGAAGACCATAAATCATCTTCTGTATCTCAGTTATTTGATTACTTATTGTTTGTAATTTCTCTTCGGAAATATAATCGAATTCTTTCGCAATAATTAGTTGTGTTTCTAATTCAAACGAAGACCCTAATGCAATACTTAAAAATTGGTGCAACTCTTTGTTTGACTTACGGCCACAGCCTTCAGCAATATTTGAAGGTATAGACACTGCAGCCCTTGTCATTTGCGATATCAAGCCATATCGTTCAGTAGATGGAAATGTACCAGTAAGCGTAAACGTAGTTTTGCATAATTGAATGCCTGCTTTCCAGACTTTTAATTCTTTAAAATTATGCATTTCCCATCTTGATACTTAATACTAACTACTTGATACTAAACTAATAATTCAAATTAGGCCCCAGCCAGCGTTCCACTGTTTCAACTGACATGCTCTTCCGCTTAGCATAATCCTCTACCTGATCTTTTCCTATTTTACCCAATCCGAAGTATTTAGACTCAGGGTGAGAAAAGTAGAAACCACTTACCGAGGCAGTGGGCAGCATGGCCATGCTTTCGGTTAAATGCATGTGCGCATTGTCTTCGGCTTTCAATAAGTCGAACAAGGTGACCTTTTCGGTATGCTCAGGGCAAGCGGGGTAACCCGGTGCCGGGCGGATGCCCTGGTACTGTTCTTTAATGAGTTGCTCGGTATCCAGGTGCTCGTCTTTGGCGTAGCCCCAGTGTTCGCGGCGTACCAGTTCGTGCATTTTTTCGGCGAAGGCTTCGGCCAGTCGGTCGGCTATGGCTTTGGCCATAATGCTGTTGTAATCGTCGTGGTCGGCCTCGTATTTGGCTACCAGTTCGTCGCAGCCAATACCTGTGGTTACGGCAAAGCCGCCAAAGTAATCGGGTACACCGGTTTCTTTAGGAGCTATAAAGTCTGACAAGGCGTAATAAGGCTCGCCTTTCACTTTTTCGCCTTGCTGGCGCAGAGTATGTATGCGGGTGAGTAGTTGCGTGCGGCTTTCGTCGCTGTAAAGTTCAATATCATCGCCCACGCTGTTGGCCGGCCAAAAACCTATCACGCCATTGGCTTGCAACAGATTTTCGTTGATGACTTTGTGCAGCATTTCCTGCGCATCGTCGAAAAGCTTTTTAGCTTCAACGCCTACATTCTTATCGTTAAAGATCTTAGGATAACTGCCTCTTAACTCCCAGGTATGGAAGAACGGCGTCCAGTCTATATAGTCAACCAGTTCTTTGAGCGGGTAAGCCTCAAACACCTTGGTACCGGTAAAAGAGGGCTTGCAAGCTACTGTACCATCTAAATTGAGCTGATATTTGTTAGCACGGGCTTCTTCCAAACTCAGGAAACGCTTGTCGTTCCGCTTGTTCATGTGCGCTTCGCGAGCTTTATCATATTCGGCTTTAACGCCTTGAATATACTCGGCGCGGTTCTCCTTGCTCATTAAAGTGCTGCACACGGTTACACTTCGCGATGCATCCAACACATGGATAGCAGGGCCCGAATAATGCGGTGCAACTTTTACAGCAGCATGAATACGGGAAGTAGTGGCACCACCCAAAATCAACGGAATGGTAAAGCCCTGGCGTTCCATCTCTTTGGCAAAATGTACCATTTCATCAAGCGATGGGGTTATTAAACCGCTAAGGCCAATAATATCTACGTTGTGCTCTTTGGCGGCTTCAATAATTTTTTGAGCCGGTACCATCACTCCAAGATCAATGATCTCAAAGTTATTACAGGCCAGTACTACGCCTACAATGTTTTTACCAATATCGTGCACATCACCTTTAACTGTAGCCATCAACACCTTACCTGCATTACTGCGCTGGTTGGCATCGGCATTTAAAAGCTTTTCGGCCTCGATGAACGGCAGCAGGTAAGCCACGGCTTTTTTCATAACCCGGGCCGATTTTACCACTTGAGGCAAGAACATTTTACCGGCTCCAAATAAATCGCCCACAATATTCATCCCATCCATTAACGGACCTTCAATAACCTCCAGCGTACGTGCATATTGGTGCCGGGCTTCTTCCACATCCACATCAATATATTCTACAATACCTTTTACCAGTGCGTGCGACAGCCGCTTTTGCACCGGTTCTTCACGCCAGCTTTCGTCGCGTACTATTTCTTTGCCTTTGCTTTTTACCGTATCGGCGTATTCTACCAAACGTTCGGTAGCATCATCACGACGGTTGAGCAGCACATCTTCTACACGCTCTAAAAGCGGTTTTGGTATTTCTTCATACACTTCAAGCATACCGGCGTTCACAATGCCCATATCCATACCGGCCTGTATGGCGTGGTATAAAAAGGCAGAGTGCATGGCCTCGCGTACGGTATTATTACCCCGGAACGAAAATGATATATTACTCACCCCGCCGCTCACTTTGGCATGCGGCAGGTTTTGCTTGATCCAGCGGGTGGCGTTAATAAAATCTACAGCGTAATTATTGTGCTCTTCTAAACCAGTAGCTACGGTCAGGATATTAGGGTCGAAAATGATATCCTGCGGTGGGAAACCAATTTCGTTCACCAGGATATCATAAGAACGTTTACAGATCTCTATTCGGCGCTCATAATTATCGGCCTGGCCCTGCTCGTCAAAAGCCATCACCACTGTAGCGGCACCGTAGCTTAATATTTTGCGGGCATGTTCGCGAAACTTGTCTTCACCTTCTTTTAGCGATATAGAGTTGACGATGCCTTTACCTTGAACGCATTTCAACCCAGCCTCAATAACCGACCACTTAGACGAATCGATCATGATGGGCAGTTTGGCAATGTCGGGTTCGGAAGCTACCAAATTCAGAAATTTCACCATGACGGCTTCCGAATCAATCATCCCCTCGTCCATGTTGATATCGATGACCTGCGCACCACCCTCTACTTGTTGACGGGCAACGGTCAGGGCTTCTTCATAGTTCTCAGCTAAGATGAGCTTTGAGAATTTAGGCGAACCTGTAATGTTGGTACGCTCGCCCACGTTTACAAAGTTGGCTTCGGGTGTAATAGTTACCGCTTCCAAACCGCTCAGGCGCATGTAAGGCTGTACTTGGGGTAACTGGCGGGGTGCATGTTTGGCGGCCTTTTCAGCAATGCAGCCAATATGGTCGGGGGTGGTACCGCAGCAGCCACCCACAATATTTACTAAGCCGGCTTTAATAAAATCATCTACCTGGTGGGCGGTTTCGTTCGGGGTTTCGTCATATGCACCAAATTCGTTAGGTAAACCGGCGTTGGGATATGCTGATATATAGACATTAGCCTTTTCTGATAATTCTTCGAGATATGGGCGCATTTCGCGGGCACCCAAAGCGCAGTTTAAGCCCACCGATAACAGGTTGGCATGGCTTATAGAATTCCAAAAAGCCTCCACGGTTTGACCAGAAAGTGTCCGCCCCGATGCATCGGTAATCGTGCCCGATATCATGATAGGCAGATGCTTACCGCTTTCGGTAGCGTAACGCTGCGCTGCAAATAAGGCTGCTTTGGCATTCAGGGTATCGAATATGGTTTCGATCAACAATACGTCCGAGCCGCCATCCACCAAGCCGCGAATTTGTTCGTAATATGCTTCGGCCAAATCGTCAAACGTAACGGCACGATAACCGGGATCGTTCACATCAGGAGATAAGGAAGCGGTACGGTTGGTTGGACCAACAGCACCAGCTACAAAACGTGGCTTTTCGGGCGTTTTTTTATTATATACATCTACTACTTCGCGGGCCAAACGGGCACCTTCAAAGCTTAGCTCGTAGCCCAGTTCTTCCATGTGGTAATCGGCCAGGGAAATACGCTGGGTGCTGAAGGTATTGGTTTCAATGATATCGGCACCGGCATCCAAATATTCGGCATGAATGGCCTTGATCACATCGGGGCGTGTAAGGTTAAGCAGGTCGTTATTGCCTTTCAGATCCGAAGGATGATTCTTAAAACGCTCCCCGCGAAAATCCTCTTCCGTTAACTGGTAGCGCTGTATCATGGTACCCATGGCGCCATCAATTACCAATATGCGTTTTTTTAGTTCTTCTCTAATATCCATGGTCTCTGTTACCGGTTGCCGGTTGTCTGTTGCCAGTGCCGTCAAAATGTTCAGACAACTGCAAACAGAAAACTGTCAACTCATTACGCTTATATCGAAAAGTCGGTTTGTTGGAATTTTGACTCTCGCTTATCCGTCTTAAAACCATACAGTTGCCGGTTTTAAGTAGATTGTAGCACCTTGTAAGCACAGGTTGCTAAGACTTCGCAGGGTCCAATCCCTCCATCTTTCTCTATAAGCGTTACAAATTTGCGAAATAAAAAGCACAAAAAGAAACAAGAGCTAAGAACCAAGAGACAAGATGACAAAGAGTTAAAAAACGAAAAGAGCCAAGATACTGCGGTATTATAAACACCGTCGGTATCTTGGCTCTCAGCTCTTATTTCTCGGCTCTATTACTTACGGCTTCCAAATATTCTTAACAGCGATAAGAACAGATTGATGAAATCCAGGTAAAGGGTTAATGCACCCATAATTGCCATCTTTTTAGTATCGGCAGCGCCATACTCTAAACCTGCGCCAATGCGTTTTAGCTTTTGCACATCGTACGCTGTTAAGCCTACAAACACAGCCACACCTATATAACTAATGGCCTGGCTTAAACCCTCGCTCTGTAGAAACATGTTCACAACCGAGGCAATGATCATTCCTATAAGGCCCATGATCATTAAAGAACCAAACTTGGTGAGATCCTGGTTGGTGGTGTAACCAGCTACTGCCATTATACCGAACACGGCCGAAGAGGTGATGAACACGCCCAAAACCGAGGAAGCGGTATATAACGATAGTATAAAACTTAAGCTACTCCCCATTAACACTGCAAACACAATAAAAAGCAAAGTTAATACAAGCGAAGAGAGCTTGTTTAAGCCGAACGACATGATCATAACGAATGCGATAGGTGCAAACATTACGATGGTACCCAAACCTGTTCTGCGCATAGTTAAAGGGTCGCGCAGCATATCGGCCAGTTGGGCGTTGGTGTTAAATATATATGCACAAAAGGCCGACACGCCTAAAGCCACAAACATCCATAAAAACACGTTGGCAATAAATTTACGGGAGGCGTCGCTACTGCCATCTACTTTTATACTATCATACTGATATTCAAAATTTCTATTTTCCATTGTTGTAAATTAAACAGGATAAAGGTATTGTTAAAATTTGTAATTATTAGACGGTTAAACTGCCATTAAGTTTAATGCATTCTACGATTAATCTCTCCATCTAGTGGCTAAGGAGTTTAAGTTAACCGCCTTGTTAATTGATCCTCTACTAACTTAAACACCTGCAACGGTTTTAAATTGCGCCAGCTTATTTCATCCAATCCGCCGCCAAAGTTAATATAGTAGTCAATGTTGTTTTGTTTAAACTCATTGATCACATGCTCACGGAAATTGATACCGGCAATCCAGCCATCTTCCACATCCTGAAACCACTCTTCGTAATAACAATCGTCTGATGAATGATAATTCAGGATATTCTCTCCAATGAGGATGAACTTATTGATGCCGTTGTCTATCATCAACTCCATGATCTCGCGTTTGAGCATCATGATGTCGTTGTTAATGGCATCGTTCCACTCACCTATAAATTCTATAATCACATAGCCGCGGTCGTAATCGGCATACAGCACTTTCAGGTATAACGTATTAGACCCAAAAGAATCCCACTGTGGGTGCAGCAGGTAATTATAGATCTGCTTATCAAACTCAAACTCATTATACACTGTGGCATAAAAAGGTGAATACTCATCTTCCGCCGCAACATAATCGTCTCTCCACCTGTAATATGGCTCTATCTCGTGCATTTACCCCTCCAACCTCCCCAAGGGGGAGGCTTTTAACTATTATTATTTGTATAAAAATCCACCGCCTTACGCACGCTTCCGTGCTCTTTTAGCAGGCTGGCAGCTACTGTTTCCTCAACACCAATTTCTTGCATAATCATGCGGGTGCCGCGGTCAATTAATTTATGATTACTTAACTGCATATCCACCATTTTATTACCCTTAACGCGGCCCAGTTGTATCATTACCGTAGTGCTCAGCATGTTTAAAACCAGCTTTTGCGCGGTGCCGGCTTTCATGCGGGTACTGCCCGTTACAAACTCGGGGCCCGTAACAACTTCTACCGGGAACTGCGCCTCGGCGGCTACCGGGCTGCCTGCGTTACAAACAATACAACCGGTAATTAATCCCTCTTCGTTGGCACGGCGTAAGCCACCAATTACATAAGGCGTACCGCCCGATGCCGCTATGCCCACCAGCACATCTTTACTGCTGATGCTGTATTCCTGCAAGTCAATCCAGGCTTGCTCTGCATCATCTTCGGCAAACTCTACCGCTTTGCGTATGGCGCTATCTCCACCGGCTATAATACCCACCACCATATCAAATGAAACGCCAAATGTTGGCGGGCACTCCGAGGCATCTACCACACCTAAACGGCCGCTGGTACCGGCGCCAATATAAAACAGGCGGCCACCGGCTTTCATCTTTTCGGCCACGGCAACGGCCAGCTTTTCTATCTGCGGTAAAGCCTTCTCCACCGCATCGGGCACGGTCTTGTCTTCGCGGTTAATGTGCTGTAAAAGCTCGGCTACAGAGAGTTGCTCTAAGCTGCTGTAATGCGAATCCTGCTCGGTGGTGTTAATCATGTTTATTCTTGCAAATTTGTAACAAAATTCGTTAAAATTCCGTCAACTACAAGAGGGCAAACCGCTTTCAAATGCGTATTTTTGTTAGCAGGGATTTATGAAGCAAACAGCGGGTATTATTTTCAGATCGGTAATTTTATTACTGGCCGGTATGGCTATTGGTTTGCTTATTAATAACCAGCGCTCAACTCCTGACGACGACGCTTTGTATGCCGATGGCAACAACAAGCTTGATCAGGTAATGCAGCTGGTGCGTAAAAAATACGTGGACTCCATTAATGTTGACAGCGTAGAAGGTGTAACTATAAACAACCTGCTGCAAAAGCTTGATCCTCACTCGGTATATCTTCACAAAAAACAGGCACAATCGTTATCTGAAAAGTTGGAAGGCGGCTTTGACGGCATAGGCATCGAATCGCAGATATTGCGCGATACCCTTTTTGTGACCCAGGTAATTGCCGGCGGACCAGCCGCCAAAGCGGGATTACCCAACGGCGCACGGGTAGTAATGCTTAACGGCAAACCCTTTTCGGGCACACACTTAACCAGCGAAAAAGTTAACGAAGCTTTTGCCGGTAAAAAAGACACCGGTGTTGACCTGGGTGTTTTAGAATACCCCGATAAAAAAACAAAGGTTTACCACGTAAGGCGCAGCCATGTAAACATGAGCAGCCTAGATGCGGCTTATACCGTGGCCCAGGGTACAGGGTATATCAAGATCAGTAAATTTGGCTCGGCTACCGATACGGATTTTAAGACGGCCTTAAAAAAACTAAAAGCTAACGGTGTACACAAGCTGCTGCTCGATCTGCGCGGGAACGGTGGCGGTTATCTTAACACAGCTACCGCCCTGGCCGATGAGTTTTTACCCAAAAACAAACTGATCGTTTATACGCAAGGCCAGCACGAACCCCGTACCGATTACTTTTCTACTGATTCGGGCGATTTTGAGCAGGGTAAACTGGCTGTATTGGTTGATGAGCATTCGGCCTCGGCCAGTGAGATACTGGCAGGCGCACTGCAAGATTTAGACCGGGCAGTTATTGTAGGCCGCCGCTCTTTTGGTAAAGGCTTGGTACAGGCACAATTTAAGTTTGACGACGGAGCAGCGCTTAACCTTACCGTGGCCCGGTACTTTACGCCATCAGGACGCAGCATCCAAAAATCTTATAAGAACGGCGCCGAAAGCTACCGTAACGACCTGGCCGACCGCCTGCAAAAAGGCGAGCTTTATATAGCCGAAAATAATATAGGAGACAGCGTATTCAATACCTCTGTGCCGTACCATACCACCGCCGGTAAAACCGTTTATGGCGGTGGCGGCATTATGCCCGATATTTTTGTACCCGAAGCCGCAGCCGAAAACAGCCTGCTGGTTCAGGAACTGGCCCGCAATCAACTGTTCAGCGCCTTTGCTATAGACCGCATGCAACCTGTGTTGAAAGAATATACCACTGCTGCCGATTTTGCCAAAAATTATACGGTCAGCGATGATGAGCTTACCCACTTCATCATTTACGCTTCGGCTACCTTAAAGCAAATGGACTCACACGAGATCAGCATAGCTAAAGATTATGTTAAAACTTTGATCAAAGCCCAGGCTGCGCGTTTTAAATGGGGCAACGAATGGTATTACCGCGTAATTAACCAAAATGATGCTGCTATCCTAAAAGCAGTTGCGGCAGTTAATTAAACGTTAGCGGATACTTTAATACCGCAGTGATATTATACAACTGCTTTTACAATGGCTTCGGCCGATAATTTTTGCTGCTCACCGGTTTCCATGTTTTTGAAAGTGAGCAGGCCGCTTTGCATCTCGTCGCTGCCAATTACCACCACATAAGAAATATTCTTATTGTTGGCATAATCCAACTGCTTCTTAATTTTGGCACCTGCCGGGTATAGTTCAGCGTTGACTCCTACCTTACGCAGTTGCTGTAACATAGGCAAAGCGTAGGTTTCACCGGCTTTATCAAACGGACAAATTAATACTTGAGTAGTTTGGGTGTTAGATGCGGGGAAAAGCTGTAGTTCTTCCAGCACATCGTAAATACGGTCGGCCCCAAAAGAGATACCTGCACCAGTTAAGCCCTTGAGGCCAAACATACCGGTTAAATCATCGTAACGACCGCCGCCGCCTATACTGCCCATGGACACTTCGTTGGTTTTTACCTCGAAAATGGCGCCGGTATAATAGTTTAAGCCGCGTGCAAGGGTAATATCCAGCTCTACGGTTGCTTTTTGCAGGCTGAAGCTTTGCAGGTAGGTAAAGATGGTTTCCAGTTCTTCAATCCCTTTTAAGCCAATGGCAGAGGAAGCGAGGATTGTTTTCAGGCTTTCCAGCTTTTCAGTATTGGTGCCTTGTAGTAATATCACCGGCTCTAATTGATCAATATCTTGCTGGGTAAAGCCTTTGGTTAGTAACTCATTCACTACACCATCTAAGCCAATCTTATCCAGTTTATCAATTGCTACGGTCATATCCACAATGAGTTCGGGCTTGCCAATAATTTCGGCTATGCCTGAGAGTATTTTGCGGTTGTTGATCTTGATGTTAAAATCTGTCAGACCCAATTTGCTCAATGCTTCATCATAAATGAGGATGAACTCGGCCTCGTTCAATAACGAATCGGAGCCTACCACATCGGCATCACATTGGTAAAACTCGCGGTAGCGACCCTTTTGCGGCCTGTCGGCACGCCATACCGGCTGCACCTGGAAGCGTTTGAAAGGGAACGTGATCTCGTTTTGGTGTTGGACAACGTAACGCGCAAAGGGCACAGTAAGGTCGTAGCGGAGGGCTTTTTCGGAGAGTTCATTTGTAAGTTGTCTCTCGTTTTTAAGAAATCTTAAAGGAATTGTATCTTGATTATGCAGTTCCAGATTAGCTGAAATTGAAGCAAACTGATCTTTCCTAATTTGAACTTTATCAGAATAAACTCCACTATTCAGTACCCTAAATATTAACCTATCCCCCTCATCACCATACTTTCCCATCAAAGTAGCTGAATTTTCCATTGTCGGCGTTTCTATCTGCTGATAGCCGTACTTGCGGAAAACAGATTTAATGGTATCAAAAATATAATTGCGTTTTACCATTTCGATGGGCGAAAAATCGCGCATGCCTTTAGGTACCGAGGGTTTAACAGAAGCCATGGGGCAAAGGTAAAAAAATGGTATGTTTAATCAGTCAATTGCGTTAATATAGCGCTTTGCCATATCCGCATGTATACCGTTATAGAAACCCCAAGGTTAATTATCCGCGAATTTACACCAAATGAAGAGCACCTGCTCGTTGCTATGGGCCGCGATGAGCGGATAACGCGCTACGTTACGCCGCGTACTGATGAAGAGATAAAATCACTGTTTCAGCAGATTTTAGCCGGATACAAAACCTTGAGCCGGTTTGGCAGATGGGCCATCATCGACAAAGCATGCGGAGAATTTATAGGCACCTGCATGCTCATGGCAGCACGCGAAGGATTAACCGGAACAGAAATAGGCTATAACCTGCATTACAACTATTGGGGACAGGGCTTAGCCACCGAAACGGTGAATGCCCTGGTAGCTTATGGTTTTGAAACCGGGTTGGCCGAAATATGTGCTATAACCGATGGGGAGAATAAGGCTTCACAACGGGTACTACAAAAAACCGGGTTTACCACTAATGAAACGGTGTTGATGTTTGGTAAATATATTCCGCTTTATATCATAAAAAAAGGCGATCACTGATCGCCTTTTTGAGTGTATGCTTTAATAATGTCTTTACAACCGCCTTCAATTAACCGGTATACCGGTTCAAACTGGGTGGGGTCGTAATAGGGGTCGGGTACCTCTTTATCGTTCAGCAGCAGTTTTACTTTTTCAGCATCGTGCTCGTTACGGGCAAGGGAAAGCACATCGCTTAAATTGCTTTTGTCCATCACCAGCATCAAGTCAAACTCGTCGAAATCACTTACCTTAAACTGGCGGCAAACCTGCTTGCTAATATCGACACCAAACTGGCGGGCGGTTTTTACCGAGCGGTGATCTGGGCCTTCGCCCACATGCCAGCTGCCGGTACCGGCTGAGTCTACCGTCCAATTGAGCCCCTGTTCGGCTACAAGGTGCTTCATAATACCTTCGGCCAACGGCGAGCGGCATATGTTGCCCAGGCAAATCATTAGTATCTTCATTAAGTATATTTAATTTTAAGTGCGTGTACATGGACGCATTAATTAAAAAAGGGTTTAATTAAACTTAAAATTAAGAGCTGTTTAGGCAAATATCTCATTCAATAAACCTGCTAAATGCACACCTGCTTTTAACAATTGTTGGTTTACCGTACCTATAAATTGAAAATTATACTTGTAATTCAACTTGTCGTCCTGCTTTGACGATGCGTAGATTTTTTCGGCAATCTCTTTACTATCGAACAGCCATTTGCTGATCGGCTCTTTTTGCCAGGCAGCGCGTTGTGCAGGGGTAGTAAAGTTAATAGCGTTGGCATACTCAGTATAACTCAGGTTTTGAAATTCAATAAGTTTGCTATCCCAAACCGAATGCATGTTGCTGGGCTCGTTAAACCAGTTTACCTTAAAATCGTTACCACCTTTATCATCGGTATGGGCGGTGTGCATAGGCTGGTGCACGTCTTCCACAATATGGATTACCATGCGCAGGTAAAGCAGTTTTTTATCGGCCGAAAGGTTCTTCTTTTTCAATTCGCCAATCATGAACTGCAGCTTGGTATAGGCATCTACACTCGTATCCTGCTTTAAAAAGCTTTGCAGCTGCGGGTAGTTGAAAGGCTTGTCAAAATCAATATAATGCCAAGTAGACAGGTAATTATAAGCCGGGGCAGACTTAATGAAATCGGCCCAGGTACTACTCATCGCTACCGTTTCGTTTCCTAAAATGGCTTTGATAGCGGCCTTTGCTTTTGTGGTTAAGTAGGTGGAAGCAATTTGGCCGGCAATGCGGTGGCCTTTATCGCCCCAGGCCATAGTTTGCAGCGGTGCATACATCAGTAAGGCACACACTAAGAGTTTCCAAAAATTAATTTTCATGAGTTTTGTTTTATTACAAAGGTTTGGGGACACAGGTTGTCCGTTTGATCAGGTGTAAATTGATAGGCATAACGCTCGATGTACTGGTTAAACGCAGTAGCGTATCGGCTATTTTAGCAGTCTTAAAATATTCTTCGTACACCCCCGCGCGGAAGCAGCCGCCTATATTTTTAAGGCTGTAATCGGCATTACAAAAAAAGCCTTTCATTACCAGTGTATCGGTATGCTGCTCGTATTTACCTTTGGCATATTCGGCCCAATGACCGCTGTTCATGCAGGTATCGGCCCCGTAATTTACCTTGCTGGTGGTTTGCATAGCTACAAAAAACGAATCGCAGCTAAATTTAAAATGGTATAAGGTAGAGGTGAGCAACTGCTGATCTACCGCTTCGGCCTTTTGCTGCCACTCACCCTGCACATAGCCCTGCCCTTTACCCTGAAAAGCAGGGTTGCTGCTGCAGGAAGATAGAAACAAGAGGCAAGAACCAAGAACCAGGAGGGTTAAAGGGGAGAGGTTAAAGGCAAATGGTTCTTTGATCATATTATATAAAGCCCTCCCCTTCCGGGGAGGGTTGGCAGGGATTTTTTATTTTAAACTACCGATCATATCTTCGGGGCGCACCCACTGGTCAAACTGCTCGTTGGTGAGCAATTCCAGTTTTAAAGCGGCTTCGCGGAGCGATAAACCTTCTTTCAACGCAGTTTTGGCAATTTTAGCGGCATTTTCGTAACCAATATGCGGATTTAATGCAGTTACCAGCATTAATGAGTTCTCCAGGTGTTTCTTGATTCCTTCATAATTAGGCTCAATACCTACAGCGCAATGGTCATTGAACGATACACAGGCATCACCAATTAAACGGGCCGATTGCAGGAAGTTGGCAGCCATTAAAGGTTTAAACACATTTAGCTCATAATGGCCGTTAGATCCACCGATAGAGATAGCTACATCGTTACCCATTACCTGTGCAGCAACCATGGTCACCGCTTCGTTTTGAGTTGGATTAACTTTACCAGGCATAATAGATGAGCCCGGCTCATTATCAGGAATATGAATTTCGCCAATACCCGAACGCGGACCAGAAGCCAGCATACGAATATCGTTTGCAATTTTCATCAACGATACCGCAATTTGCTTTAAGGCTCCATGGCTTTCCACAATGGCATCATGAGCAGCTAATGCTTCAAACTTGTTTTCGGCCGTAATAAAGGGGATACCGGTAAACTCGGCAATATATTCGGCCACTTTTACGTCATAACCATTTGGCGTATTAATACCTGTACCTACTGCAGTACCGCCTAAGGCCAGCTCCGAAAGGTGATCTAAGGTATTGCGCAGGGCTTTTAAGCCGTGGTTTAGTTGAGATACATAGCCCGAAAACTCCTGACCCAGGGTTAAAGGTGTAGCATCCATTAAGTGGGTGCGGCCAATTTTTACCACGCTTTTAAAAGCTTCGGTTTTGGCTTGCAAGGTATCGCGCAACTTTTCAATACCGGGGATGGTTACATCCAACAATATTTTGTAAGCCGCAATGTGCATAGCGGTAGGGTAAGTATCGTTAGATGATTGTGATTTGTTCACATCATCATTAGGGTGAATGAAAGTTTTGCCTTCGCCCAGGGCGTTGCCTTGCAATACGTGTGCACGGTTGGCTACTACCTCGTTCACATTCATGTTGCTTTGCGTGCCCGAACCTGTTTGCCAGATTACCAATGGGAACTCGCTGTCGAGTTTGTTATCTAAAATTTCATCGCATACATGGGCAATCAGGTCGCGTTTTTCGGAAGGAAGTACACCTAAATCGGTATTAGTATAGGCTGCTGCTTTTTTAAGGTAGGCAAAAGCGGCAATAATTTCTTTAGGCATCGAAGCCTCAGGGCCAATTTTAAAATTGTTGCGTGAGCGTTCGGTTTGTGCGCCCCAATATTTATCGGCCGGTACCTGTACCGCGCCCATGGTGTCGTATTCGGTTCTGAAACTCATAGTTTTGCTATAATTTTTGCGCTGCAAAGTTATGGATTAGCAGCATAATACCGCATAGTGATGAAAGAGTTTTTAATGCCTTAACAAAGCGTTATCATAGCTATTTGACACGAGGTAATGCCTTTTTTACAAAGCACAAGCAGTACAGATTGGTCAAGTTTATATATTTACCATTAAACATCAACCCCATGGATTTAAAACTGACCAACAAGGTAGCCCTGGTACTGGCCTCGAGCAAAGGCTTGGGCAAGGCTATTGCTACCATACTTTCGCAGGAAGGTGCCACCGTAATTATTGCCTCGCGTAATGTGGAGGAACTGAATAAAACGGCGGCTGAAATAAAGCAGTTGACCGGCGGCGAGGTAGTAGTTGTACAGGCCGACGTATCGGTGGCTGCTGATGCCGAAAATTTAATTGATAAGGTAGCCAAGCAGTTCAACCGGATAGATATTTTGGTGAATAACGCCGGCGGGCCTCCCTTTGCGGCTTTTGAAACCTTTGATGATGAGCAATGGCAAAAGGCTTTTGAACTGAATTTATTGAGCTTTGCCCGTTTAAGCCGTTTGGCCTTGCCGCATATGAAAACAACGGGCAGCGGGCGCATTATTAATATTATTAGTGGGTCAGTAAAATCGGTGCTGGCCAACTCGGTACTCTCTACCAGTATGCGCATGGGTATAGTGGGCATGGCTAAGATGATGGCTGATGAATTGGGCCCCTATAATATTACGGTAAATAATGTAGCCCCTGGCCTCATATTAACCGACCGAATTAAACATACTCTGCCGCCCGATCAGGACCCCGACGAAGCTATGCAACAGCGTGCGGCCAATATTCCGTTGCGTCGCATAGGGGATCCAAAAGAACTTGCTGCCCTGGTAGCGTTCCTGGCATCAGAACAGGCTTCCTACATTAGCGGCACTACCATACCGGTTGATGGTGGCGCCAGCCGAAGCGTTTATTAGATTAACTGCTTGCGGTAATCTTTTCGCCAATCTATATAACCAACCAACGCCAGCACAGCATATATACCGAACATAATGGCGGTAGGCTCTAAACCCTTTGCCAGGTAAATACCCACGTAGATCACATCTACAAAGATCCATATAAGCCAGTTTTCTAAAACCTTGCGCGCCATGAATACCTGTGCGGTAAGGCTTACTACCGTGCAAAAGCTATCGAGGTAAGGGTATGCCGCAGGTTGATAGTGCAAAACTTTGGTGAGGCTAACCAGTGTAAAACCTAAGACTGGTGTAGCAAGGGCAGCAATTAGCAGGAGAAATACAACTTGCTTATGGGTAATACGCACCACCGGAACTTTGGGTGCATTGGCCGGTTGGCGGCTCCAGTAATACCAGCCGTAAATGTTAATAGCAAAGAGGTAAATGTTTTGCAAAGCATCGGCATACAGGGCTTCCTGTGCAAAAATGAAAATGTAAATGCCTGTGCTGATGATGGCGAAAGGCCAGTTCCAGATATTGTTAATAGCCGCCAAATAAACACAGAGCAAACCCGTAACCACACCCGTTAATTCGAGCGGACTTTGGCTTTGCAACCATTGTGTTATGGCGTGGAATGCTTGCATGTAACAGTGTTATTATGTACAAATCTTATGTCAGTCTGAGCCTGTCGAAGACCTGTACGTCTTGCTAAGCCTTCAACTCAGACTGACATATGTATTATTCTCCCTCTCCTTTGGAGAGGGCTGGGGTGAGGTTTACCAGATCTTTACCCGCTTATCAGCATCTACCCACATTTTATCGCCTTTTTTAATTTTAAAGGCTTCATAAAACTCGGGGGTATCGCTAAAAGGAACGTTTACGCGTAAAAAGCCGGGTGAGTGCACGTCGGTCAAGATCTGGTTAGCCAACGATTCGTTACGCGCATGGCCCAGCCAGCCCAGTGCGTAGCCTAAAAAGTAACGCTGCATAGGCGTAAGTCCGTTAATGGTTTTACCTTCTTTATACTGCGCTGTCTTTTTAAACGCGGTGATACCAATGGCTATACCCCCTAAATCGGCTATATTTTCGCCCAGGGTAGCTTTGCCATTTACGTGCAGGCTATCAAGCACCACACAGTTATTAAACTGGTTAACCAGCATTTGTGCACGGGCGGTAAACTTGGCCGAATCTTGCGGAGTCCACCAGGCTTTCAGATTACCCTTGGCATCAAACTGGCGGCCCTGATCGTCAAAACCGTGAGTAATTTCGTGACCTATAGTCGAAGCGGCCGCATAACCATAAACTACCGCATCATCTACATCGGCATCTTTAACACCCGGGATGATGAATTGCGCAGCCGGCAATGTAATTTCGTTGTTTGACGGACTGTAGCTGGCATTATAAGTTTGCGGTGTCATGCCCCATTCAGTATGGTCTACCGGTTTACCTAACTTATTAGCATTAATTAAATAAGCCCAGTGCCTTGCCCGCAATACGTTACCCGCGTACGATTTACGATCGGTTTGCAGCGTCGAAAAATCTTTCCATTTATCAGGGTAACCTACCTTAGGTTGAATGGCGTTAAGCTTGGTGAGCGCTTTTTGCTTAGTTGCTGCGCTCATCCAGTCCAGCTTTTCAATGTGCTCGCGGTAAGCTATACGCATGGCTTCTACCATATCGGCATATCGCTTTTTGGCAGCCAACGGGAAGTATTCTTTTACAAACAATTGGCCCAGTAATTCGCCCATGATGCCGTTTTCGGTATCCAGCACACGTTTCCAGCGGGGTAGTTGTTCTTTACGGCCTGCCAATACGGTACCCGTAAAACGGAAGTTCTCTTCGTCTAATGCCTTATTTAAGTAAGCAGCATTGGAAGATATGAGTTTCCAGCGCATATAAGCTTTCCAATCATCTATCGTAAATGTTTTTAAGGCCGTATTTACTGCACGGTAGTATTCAGGCTGACCAACAATGACGCTATCTACCGCTTTCAGTTCCATGTCTTTAAACACGGTGCTCCAGTTGATGCCGGGCGTTAACTCGTTAAGCTTGGCTACCGTCATTTTGTTGTAGTTACGGTAAGGGTCGCGCATGTCTTCGAGGCGGCGGTTACTGTCGGCCAAAAACTTTTCAATTTTATACACGCTTTCGGCGCCCTTAGCCGCCTTTTGCCCGTCCCAGCCCGAAAGTTTGAGCATGGTGGGCAGGTGGTTGGTTTGAAAATCGTTCCTGATCTTGGAGGTACGGGCATCGGTTTTAAAATAATAATCGCGGTTGGGCAGGCTTAAACCGCCCTGGCGCAGCTGTACTATCATTTTAGAACTATTTTTAGCATCCTGACCAACACCAGCACTTATAAAACTACGAGTACCATAGGTACTGAGGTAAGCTGCTACATGCACAATATCGGCCGCGGTACGGGCCTGGTCAATCAAGGTTAGTTGTGCCTGTAAGGGATTAACGCCTTCTCTTTCTAAAGCAAGGGTATCTAAACCACTGTAATAAAAGTCGCCTATTTTTTGCGTGTTGCTGCCAACGGGTGCATTGGCATTCATAGCATCTTCGTTGATCTTTTTCAGACGGTCGCGAATTTCTTCGCCTACCACGTTACCTATACCCCAGCTTGAGTAAGCCGCCGGGATAGGGTTACGCTTTATCCAGCCGCCGTTGGCGTAGGCAAAAAAATCATCACCCGGTTTTACGGTTGGGTCAATGTCTTTATAAACAGGGTCATTACCGAGGCTAATGGGGAGTTGGTATGCACAAAGCCCAAGAACGGCAACACCTACTAAAAGGGCAATTTTCTTTATAGTGAACATTATAATCTTTTGTATTGAAGTGAATAGCGCCCTAAACATAAAGAAATTATGATTGTCATATTAAGGCAAACAGATTTTTTACAAACGCACCGAAAACTGCAGTTTCATAGTAAGTAATTTACAACGTCGTAAATTCACACAGTTTGTATATTTTAAAATACAAACATTTAAAAGCTTTGTATATAATAATGGAATTGTTGTAAAAATAATACAGGTTGTTTATGCGCATGGCTACTTAACCTACAAATTAATATTTAAAATTGTTAGTACACTTAAGCAGTGAAAAGAGCGCGTTTTTTATTTAATAATTAATTATATCTTTTAATTGTAAACAATAGCACATTTAAAAACACTCCATAGCTATTTGACCCCACTTTTTATAAATTACATAAAACTCTGATTTTCAGATAATAATAAATTATCTTAATGAAACCCACTTTGATTATGCCCATCTATGTAAATACTTACAGCGCTCTAAAGAGGGAGATATTTAACCGCTGTCAAAGAAGCAAGAGGTTGACGAATAAATTTATGGCTTTACTTTTGATAACATTTTGATGACTCTGCATCTAAGTGAAAAATAAATACACGTAACATCTACCTATGTTACAACATTTGTAAAGTGAATTCTCAGGCGCCCAAGCTGAGATGATTTTGTTCTTTGTTTTGGGTTTAATCAATAGTTTAAATTAATTAGGGGAAAGGGAGCTTCGCAAGTGGCTCTCTTTTTTTTTGACAAAAATTGCTGATTAAACACCATTCCTGTTTTATCGTCATATTCTATCAAACTGGTAGACTTTATAATTCCTTTTGCTTTTATTTGTTGAAGTATAGTTTAATGACTCATGAAAAAACAGTTTTACATCTTTATATTATTATGCGTTTCATCGTTTTTAGCAACAGCGCAAACCAAGCTTAAAACGGGTAGCTGGCGTGGAGTGCTTAAACCCGCTGCCGGCGAACTTCCTTTTAATTTCGAGGTAAAAGATACCGCAGGCCACCAGCAGCTAACTATACTGAATGCTAAGGAGCGTTTTAAGGTGAACGATGTGAAATTCGTGGGTGATTCTGTATTTATCCGCATGCCTTTGTTCGATTCGGAGTTCAGGTTGAAACAGGAGAAAGGCATGGCTTTAACCGGCCGTTTTATAAAACACCTGGGCGACAGGGATGCTATTACGCCCTTCACCGCAAAACAAGGTATTAAATGGCGCTTTTTTCAAGCGCCCGAAAAACCTGCATATAATATATCAGGCCGCTGGAGTGCCGTGTTTGGCGAGGGAACCGACCGCGATACCACCGTAGGCGAATTTGTGCAAACCGAAAATAAAATAACCGGCACCTTTTTAACCACCACCGGTGATTACCGCTACCTGGAAGGTACCGTAAGTGGCAGCAAGCTCTACCTTTCCTGTTTTGATGGTGGGCATGCCTTCTTATTTACTGCCAATATTCAGGATGTACAAACGCTAACCAACGGCTTGTTTGGCAATACCCCCTGGGCAGCCGTAAAAAATGCGAATGCCAAACTTCCCGACGCTTACTCCTTAACGGTTTTAAAACCAGGCTATAAAAAGATAAGCTTCAATTTTCCCGATCTGGAAGGTAAAAAGGTAAGTCTTGACGACGCCCGTTTTAAAAACAAAGTAGTCATACTACAGGTTATGGGCTCGTGGTGCCCTAATTGTATGGACGAAACCGCGTACCTGGTCAATTACTACAAAAAATACCACGCTAAAGGTGTGGAGGTGGCCGGCCTTGCCTATGAGCGCACAGCCGACTTTGAAAAATCTAAGAAAGCTGTATTACAAGAAAAGCAATATTTTAATGTTCCTTATCCTTTACTGCTAACCGGTTATACCAACAATAAAAAGGAAACTGCTAAAAGCCTGCCCATGCTCAGTAACTTCCTGGCTTTTCCTACCACCATTATTATTGATAAAAACGGCAATGTGCGCAAAATATACACCGGCTTTAGCGGCCCTGGTACCGGCAGCCATTATACCGAATTTGTAAACGAGTTTGAAAGGCTGACCGAGAGTTTATTGGCGGAGAAGTAGTGGGTAGTCTATCTATTCCCTATTTCGGGCTAACATGTTGCTATATTTCACTACGTAGAAGTAAGCTTCATTTACTTGTGTGAGTTCTTATTCTTCACTGAAGGTATCCCTTAGACTTCGGTGCCGATAATGCTATGCTAACTTACTAATATCCTAATCTAAGCATCTTCAATTCAATACTTGCTTTCATTTGCTACCTTTGACGTTCGAATATTATACAATGAATAAAGAATTAGCTCCTTGCCCAATCTGCCAATCCCCCTACACTTATGAGCTGGAAAACTTACTGGTTTGTCCGGAATGCGGGCATGAGTGGAGCAGTGTTGACGATCAACAAAGTGTTGACATCTTTATTGTAAAAGATAGCAATGGCAACACATTGGCCAATGGAGATACCGTTGTCACGATTAAAAACTTACCTGTTAAGGGCACCTCGCAAACGGTAAAAGCAGGCACCAAGGTAAAAAATATCCGTTTGGTGGACAGTGATCATAATATTGACTGCAAGATTGACGGTTTCGGCGCAATGGCGTTAAAATCGGAGTTTGTTAAAAAGGCCTAATCTGTCATTCCATTTTTCACGCTGCTTATACCATAATGTGCAGTCAACAGCTTTACCGTTCTATTCCACGGGTGTGCCCCAATTCAGTATGTAGGATAAGGTAGATCATTCCATATTACTTTTTGACCAAACCCACTTTCAACTGTTGTTGATTCGTACTCTTTATCGCAAGCTAAACATCTGGTGTGAACGCGTATACCATAATTGTCAACATCTGGTTTTTCGTCCAATATTTCTAAAATTCCGCTAAGCCGTTCCGGACTATTGTACATGGGTTTTTTAACAATTGAGCAGGCACATGCGCCATTTTTTATCTCTTTTAAATGATCGGCAAATATGTAAACCAATGCCAAGTAATCCTTATCGTCGGGTTTGAAGATAGACAGTAAACTGTTGAACTCGTCAGCACAATGGCTCAGCCTTCGCATATATTCATGAGATCGGCCGTGGACAAGAATATTTCTTGCCATCATCTCAATTTCTTGCTGATTTCCTGTATTAAAAATCTTTCGTATTTCTATAATATCCATATTGAATCAATACGATACATGGGGTGATGCAGCGATAATTGACAGTAAAATAATTGGATTTATTTCAAAACGGTAAATAGAAGAATTATGGTAATAGCCATTATGATACCCATAATACTATAAGCAAACATTTCTATCATTCGTATCAACTTGTTTCTTGGGGCCGCTGCTTCTGATGTGTCTTTATAATACATTCTGGTGAGTAATGTGGATGCTAAGCCAGTTGCAAACAGATAGCCTCCTGCTGCAATTAAAGCAACCGGGTAAGCAATAAGTACCTCGGGTTTAAGCACTATTAAGAGTATACCTGCAATAAGCAGCAACAAGCCAATTATAATTGAAGTGGTTTTTAAATTCATTTGTTCACAAGGTAGTTGTGTTATTTGAAAAATATTGAGCTTTTCTTAAAGTCACTTTTTTCATCACCGCCCTTGTTTATATTTGGCGTGATAATTATTTGCTCTATAGCTTCTTTCTTTTGCTCTTGTTCAAACGACGGGTTGTTGAAAGAGTTGAGTATCATTTCAACCTGCCGTTTGTTGATCTCCCAATTATAGTTTTCAAAATTCGGGCTCGAACTTATTGATTCGATATAGTAGCCAGACTTTTCGGTTTGTATAAGATAAGCTATTACGTAGCCCTCAAATTGCTCATCAGCATTTTTTATTAATCCCTGTGTAGTCCAGGCATGTGTTATCTTAGGGTTTAAAATACTTTTAGTTACCTCTTTAAGTTCATCAAGTTCAATGCTGGTAAGTGTTACTCTGTTAATAAACGCATCAAACACATCCTTCACATTGTCTTTATTTAAAGGCTTTGTTTCAATGATATTGATGGCGCCCTTATTGTCGCTATTATCTGTTTGATGCAATATTAAACGAGTAAGCGGCTTTACATCTTCACCGTAAACTTTCCACGATTCAAAGGTGTAGAAGCTTATTGTATTATTATATAAAGGTATGGTCAAAGGAATAATTCGCTCGGCCAGCTGCCAGGTGCCTTTGTCTTTAAAATCCCAGTTATAGGCCGTATGAAGCATCATGTCGGCCAAGTTATTATATTCTTCTTCACGGCACATTACCCTTAGGGCCATATAATTGGCCCCGCCCAACTGCATATCAAAGTTCTTTTTTACCGTAATGCGCGATATGAATTTATCTGCCCCATCCGTTTCTTTGTATGTTAATAAGTCGTTGTAAATGCCAGTGCTTTTATCCTTTACTTCATTTTCGGCTAATACGGTTTCTTTTAGTTTTACAACTTTCCGAAGCAGCCAGTCTGACGGATTTATGTCATAATCCAAGTGTTCGTAAAAAACCTCTACGTCTAAAAACGTTTCGTTTTTTGATACGTACTGCCCAATTAATTTAACACCCAGGCGTTCAACATCTTTTTCCAGTGTGGAAAACTGCTCAACAAAATTGGGTAATACCGCCCAGTAATTTACTGCTTCCTTGCTAAGCGAATAGTTAATTTTGTAGAATTTTTTTTGCAAATAGCTTGGTGTAAGCTTATGGTCTTTGTTGAAGATATAATCCATTTTAAAGTCTTATTGCATATTCCAGTTTGATAGTATATGATATATCGTTTTAGCCGATTTATCGTAATCTGCTTTGGAAGACATAGCGGTTACCATCACGTAATTATCTCCGGCAACAAGCATACTTGCCCGGGTAATATATTGCTCGCCGCTTTTTAGTGTACGGGTAAACAGCACATCATAGCCATTTTTACCCGCTATATTAATAGCCGCTTTTGCTCTTAAAGTACCCTTTAGTTTTTTAAGTTTTTCATTGAACCACGACTTAATATCCGGGTGCACGTTACTAACTTTTTCATAAGCCACCTGTACCTCCAGATAAGGCATAGTTTTATCAATAATTTGATATTCCCCAATTAAGGTGATGCCTATGTCCCTTACCGTGGTTGGTTTAACGTTAGTAGGCCTCATTTTAACCGGCACTACAATACGGTAAGCAAGCGCCGGACCTGCAGAGCTGTAGTTTAAACGCCAAAAATTAGCTTTAAGGTAGTCCAGGCTATAACCGGTTGATTGCGGGAAGGAAATCGTTTCTATTTGAGCCATTTTTTTTGAAGATGTAGCCTTAAATTGGCCAAACGAAGCAGAGCTAATTAAAATTACAGCAAAAGAAACAAGTAAGGATAGCCTATTCAATATTTTTATCATATAAGTTAGTATTTGGCGGTAGCAATACCCATTAAGATTACTCCCCCTAAATAAAATAAAAAGTGTAATGCGCCTTTAAGGTTTGAAGCGTTGTCAATAAAGTTTTTTATCGGGCTTGACTGAGCATTGCCATATGTTTGCTGAAAGTTTACCTGCGTGTTTACCCCAATACTAACAAAGCCGTATATTATGTTAAATACACACAAACTGGCAAACATCATTAATATAATTTTAAGCCAGCTGCCTGCAAGAGCTTCGCCGTATATGGGGTGGGCATAATTATACCAAAGTTTCATTGGATATATAGAGGCCACAAATATTAATGGGTATAAAATAAATACCCACTTAGTGGGCAACCTTTTATTTAAAAAGTAATAACAAAAAGTAAATACTAAAAAGTAGACTATATAAATTACAATTTTCATATTATCCGATCAGTACGTTTTTGCATCCGGTGAGTACAACTCCCGGTATAGCTGTTACAGAAGTATAACCCTTTCCAGTTATAAGGTCCCATATGGGCTTAATAGAAATTGCTACCGACAAATCGAATTTAAGTCCTAATTCTAAAGCCAATTCACCGCCTACGTTAGCACCAATTTCCATATCATCAAGATCCAGATAATATCCTCCCTTTCCGCCAATAGCTCCTGCTCCACCCATTAAACCAATTTTCCCCTTTGTTTTTATGATACCCAAAGTGTTATTTTCACCACTGGCCTCTACCCTCATTGCCCCTTCATCGGTTGAAGCTTCTAATTGTACTCCATACCGCTTATCCGGGCCTCCGGTATAAGTAACAGCTTCTACTCTTGATTCAGAATACAACACATCGGCAGTTACGGCACCACTTGTAGAACTGTACGCATCACCTATGCCTCCTTCAGCCTTTCCAGAAAGTACGCTGGCTTTGTATTCTGACTCGGTGCCATACAGGCCGTTATTTCCATCGTATGAACCCGAATTAACTTCACCTTTAGCCACCGAAAAACCAATATTTCCTTTCAGGTTTGTATCGTTATTCGCGCCAATATAACCATCTCCTTTAAAAGTAGTTTCTGCTAATACCGCACCAGAATTTAGGTAATCAAGCTTACCGTCCTTGTCTTTATCTTTCATATTAGCGTAAGCATTCAATACTTTAATATCAACATGATCTGTACTGGCTTTTGCGGTACCATCCTCCCTGCTTTTATCTTTAGGTATTACACTAATAAAGTTATATTGATCTTTAGCCGCTTGAGGCCCAACAGGTGGCGTTAGCTCGGGTGGTGTACCACAACTTGTTTTATCATCTTTACGGGCAGCGGGCCTGCCATTGATGTAAACAGTTGCCGAACCTTCAACTATCGAAGCTTCCCCATGTGCCGAACAGGTTAAAGCATCACCTTTACACGCGGCTAAAAAGCCTCCGATTAACACATTTTTGCACGATGTTTTGATAGGCCCTTGGTGAGCACCTTTATCAATAACCATCCTGGCAGCTAGTCTTCTTGCCATAATACTTAATTAATTCTAACCGCTGTTGAACCTTTAATATCGGTAACCTTACCGCCATCAACTTCTATGTAGCTGCCTGCCTTAATTTTTGTCATCAGCTTTGAATCAGATCTAATAACCTGTGCATGCTCTTTTAACTCGTTCTCCGCTTCAATATCAATCTTCTTAGCTTTGATGTCAATGGTGTTGGTTGCTGCTGCCGTTTGCTCTTTGGTTGCGCCCTCGGCAGGAGCCAGGTTGCCCATTGTGATTTTAGGTGATTGAATATCTACGCTTTGTGTACCTAATATGCTTATATTTTTTCCGGATATTGAAATATTGCCGTCTTTATCGAGTGTTATGGTACTGCTACCGGTATGAACAACAATTTTGCTGCCGGCCTCTGCTGTTAAAAACTGTTCCCCGTTTTGAATCTTGATGTAATTGGCTTTGTTAGTTCCTAAAGTAAGGTGATGCCTGTCATCATTAAATATTAGGGTACTGCCTCTTCTGGAGGTCATACCTTTGATATTACTATTTACAAAACCACTGCTATCTACATTATTGCCGTGGTATACACTACCCATAATTACGGGTCTTGCAACGTTGCCTTCTTCAAAGGCTACAATAACCTGGTCGCCCTTTTCGGGCACCACTAAAAAGCCACGGTTTTTGCCGGTGTCGCCATGGCCAGCATTGGGGCTCATAACACGTAACCACTCGGTAGGATCATTGGAGGTACATTGCCATTTAAACTGCACTTTAACCCGTCCTTGTTTTTTAGGATCATCGTTATCTAATACAATGGCTAACTGCATATCGGGCGATGGCTTTTGTGCTTGCTTAACTGATAGTTTTTCGCTATCGGCCGATACACCTTCAAATGTATTTTGATAATGCCCAACGCCATCTAACTGGTGATATACGGCTGTAACTAAAAACTTGCCAAAATCTTGCACCTCAAAGCCGGTAATGCCGCGCATACTGGTACTGATACTTACAATACTGCCCAGCTTAACGCGCGGATTATCGCCATTGCCCATAATGTTTAACAGCTCAGATACAATGGCTTTGTGCTCATCGTTTACAAAGGTGTCTATCTCCTTCTGCGAATTTACCCTTACTTCCAGCGGTTCGTTATAGCTCTTGCTGTATACCTGGTTTGAAGCGTCGATAGCATGAGAAAGATCGGGAGAACCACCACTATTGCCCGAAGGTTGCGAACTAAGCAGCTCATCTTGTTGCGAATGATAAGAGAACTTTTTATAGTTAAGGGGGGCTATTTGCATGCCGTATTGCAAGCTATTCAAATCGCGTCCGTAAATGAGTGTAGCTTCGTCCAGCTTGGCGGGTTTACCAAAATTCAGCTTCACACCATCATAATAGAACCACTCATGATACTCGGCCGATAGGCGATTGATGAACTCAAAATCGCTTTCACGATACTGGATAATATAATCGATAGGCAAAGTATAGGCAGGTGCTATGCTCATGCTCAAATCATTTTGAGGCGCATCGGCTGTTGCCTTTTCTACAATGGTTTTAAGATCTTTGTTTAAGTATGAGCCCAAATCGGGTCCGCGATCTATAAGTATGCTGGGGCTAAATCCACTCACTACAATATCACCCTGAAAACCGTGACTTTGAGCAATTTCTACCCGGGTTATTTTACCGATGAACTGGTGCTCATAATCTTCGCCCCTGCCAAATTGAACGGTCAGGTTTTTCCCAATAAAGTCTTTTGACCGCTCGAGCGTGATTTTATTAGTATTTTCAATCTGATCGTGGTTAAAACGCAGCTGAAAGGTATGATGCTCGTTAAAGCGCTGATCCAGGTTAAAACTCGAAAAGTGCGTTATGGGCGTACCCTCTATGCTAATATCAATTTTTATCTTGGTTTCCATGGTATGAGGCTTAGTGTGTTACTTTAAAGGCCAGGGACGGTAATAGCTTATAATCTTGTAGGTACCTCTAACTTTTCCAAACACAAATCCAAATGAGGTTTCCTGGCCGTTGTCCTGCATGTACTGTTTTTGCAACTCAAATAAGGTACTTCCTTTATCAGTTACTTGTTGTAAGGTTATATAATAGTTTTCTGAAGTGCTTTTTTCGATCTCCGATAAATCATCTTCTTTGCTTGCCACGATTAGCTTTGTAGCATCTTTGGTAAAAATATCATTAAAATAGGTTAAGAACTCAGTTTGCTTAATCATTCCATCCTGTGGCCTAATTGTCGAGTTCTTTATTTCATCGTTGGCCCATTGAGGTAATGTTTGTAAAGGAAAATTGAATACGCTTTTTATCCCTGCTTTATTCTGAGCCTTTACAGCATTCTTAAATTTTGTCAGACAGTTCCTGAATAATTCCTCATCCCCTACGGAATTATCGTTAACAGCCCTAGGTTTATCAACAACAGCGACGCTCCTGGCCGGTTCCTGATTTTGTGGTTGTTTATTATTGCAACCTAAAGCTGTTTGCACTAACAAGAGCAAAGCAATATGATAGCTAATCTTCTTAACCCAACTCATACCGGTCTAATTTCTGGGTATGTTAATTAAGGCCCGCTGCTCCATTCTTTTCAATATGACTGCTGCTCCCAATTGACTCGACACGGCGTTGGCATCGTAAACACCGTCTTTAACGTATTTACCCTTGGTATAATGGTTAGAGTAACTCCATAAATAAGGTGTGCGGATCCCTTTCCTGTTATACCCAAAACCGTTGTAACCCTCAAGCTTTAACAGAATAAATGGTAAACTCCAATTGGTAACATGATCATATTTCATGAGCTTAATAGCATCTACCGCACTTTCTTCAAAATTAAATGGTGGCGCATGGCCAACTTTAGGACGGTGAGCAGGCACGTGCACAGTATACCCGGTTAAAGGGTCACCGTTATGCAAATGCTTTTTAAAGCTGAAGGAGCACTCGAGATAATGCACACAGGCTATGAAATACCAAGGCACGCCTGCACCATTAGTAAAAGTACTACCCGAAAAAATATCCCTGTTCAGGCCAAAAACATTGCTGTTATCCACAAAATTATTGCTGAATACATCTGCTGTTCGGCTGGCAAAAATATCTTGCGTTGATTTAGGATTACTGAAAGGATTAACGTTAAATGCTGAACCAACGGTAGCTGGCGTTGTATTGAAACGATTGTAAAACGGGATATACGAAGATTGAAATAAAGGCTGACTACCAAATAACGAAGTATTATTAACGCCGCCGCCTTTTACTAAATTACTTACACCCTCGTACCTGTTTCGGTTTACTACGATCTTTTCATCAATAACCTTATCAATCTCCGCTATCTTTTCTTTCTTTATTTCGCAGGTATTAAAAAGCATAATGTACTCCATTGCCGTTGGGGCTATAGATTTTACCTTCTTTTTAATGGTTGGGGAAATGTGCTTAACTGTCCTTTTCTTTTTCATAAGAATAAGAGAACTGATCGGAAATAAAAAACGGAGAAGATTCTTTCCATCCTCTCCGTCTCATTAAGTATCTTAATGTTGGCTATTCTTATTTAGGCCAGTCGTTTTCGTGCTCGGCATTACCAATTTTCAAGGTACGTGCCGAAATCACAAAACTTAAAGACATTGGCGAATTACCAATGATCGATAATCCTTCGTTATACTGAATAATGTAGCCGTCCTGAAAGGTTAATTCTTTCATTTTAGCATCCTCTTCAGATTTTTTGAAGGTAATAGTTCCGCTAAGTGGTTTGTATTGGTTGTTAACCATCGATTCGATAACCGAGGTATCTTCGGTAGACTCTACTTCAACCTGAATAGTACCACCGTATACACCTGATGATGGGCGACCTTTCGCATCAACATCTCTGCTTAACGCATAGCTGCACTGCAATACGTCGAATTCTTTTGAACCTATATTGATTCTTGCTTTGAAAGCCATAATAATAAATGTTAAATGGTTTATGATAAGACTCACGCCGAATAAGCGCGGCCCAATTTACTATAAGCTGCTTAGCTTAGGCGTTAACACCCGGCCAGTCGTTCACATGTTCTGCATTGCCTAATTTAAGCTTGCGTGCAGATATAGTGAATTTGTAACTCATTGGGGTATCACCAACAATGTTTAAACCTTCAGAGTATTTAACAATGTAAGCATCCTCAAAGGTCAGCTCTTTCATTTTAGAATCTTCTTCAGATTTCTTGATCAGCAAGGTGCCTGCAAGTGGCTTATACTGATTGTTTACCATTGATTCGATTACCGAGGTGTCTTCTGTCGATTCAACTTCGATATCGATAGTACCACCGTAAACTCCTGAAGACGGGCGTCCTTTTGAGTCTACATCACGGTTTAACGCGTAAGAGCAATTAAGCACATCGTACTCTTTGCCCGAAAAATTTAATCTTGCTTTGAAAGCCATAACGATAAATTTTGAGGTTATAATAATAAACCGACCACCGGCTTATCGTATGTATTAACTACAAACAGGAAGATATATTGTTTTAAAGAAATATTATTACGCGGTAATTATTTTTTAAAGAATTTTTGCGCCGAAGTTAAATAGCTTTTTCAGCCACTTTTGAGCATACTCATTTTCTAACGCATACAGGTAACCAACGGTACTGGTATATACTGGTTTAATATTGCGCTTTTCAAGCACTGAGCGCTTGATGGATAGGTAAGTTGCTCGTTGCGTAGTTTGCCAGTCTTTCCAGGCTTCTTCATCCAAAATAGAGACTATACGCGCGGAGCTTCCAGAAAAATCACTATCGAAATAATCGGTATTGGAAACAAACACCCGGTGCGGTAAAAATACACGGTCGAAAAAACCTTTGATCTTAAAATTGATAGACTCTTTAAAAACCGGGCAAAAAACAACTACGTGGCTGGCCCATTTAAGCTTTTTTACCGCATCGGCCAAATCAGGCTCCATTTCGGCAGATCTGTCTGGCAGTTGCTGGTTAGGGTTAAACCGTAAATTAGTGATTATAATTTCTTTGACAACGGCTTGTACGCTTTCGGCTCCCTCACGGTAGGCATTAATAAGGGCCTGGGTTATTTCGCCCCGGTTTATGTCTGCGTTTATAATTACTACCTGCTTCATGTTACCACACAAAATTACAGATAATAACAATAAAGGCAACCGCTTGTTAACTTGCCTTTAACATAAATTAAATAACCCATGTTGTATACCAACACGGGTTATTTAATAAACTACAACTATTGTTGCTTATAATCTGTATTCCAGGTCGCGCTACCGTCTTCTCCCTTGTGTCCATCCAGCTTAACTACGAAGCTTTTGGCGGGGAAATAAGGAGTAATGTTAATGTCCAGGTGTATTCTGTCTTTCTGCACCTCGTCACGCTCAAATTTGATGATCTTAAAGCGTTCTATCAGGCGGTCCGGGCCTTGAATATTGTCAAGGAACTTTACGATCTGCGAGCGTAAGTCCTGCTCCGTTTTAGAAGTCCAGTTTTCAAAGGCACGTCTGTTCAGGAAGTCAAACAGTACTTTGGTAATGTAATCGAATACACGTACTACGGAGTAGGTTTGTAAGCCTATGTTATCGCCATTGAATAAAGTTTTAGCAGAAAAGGCCATCACTTTACCATACTCGTTAACCATAGGCACTAAACCAATTCTTTCCAAATGCGAGATTTCGCTCTTCTTTAAATCGAAACGTACGCCATCAACCTCGTTTATAGCACCATGTTTTTTACCAGCCGTAACTTGCGACATTAAGGTATAATACATTTTGCCAGCTAAAGCTGCAGATGCCGGTACATATAAATCTTCTTCTTCGCCTACTTCGGCTACCTTGCTGCGTCCAACCATCCAGTTACAGGTCATGATGGTGTTTGATTTGAAGGCATCACCACCGGTCAGGTTAGCAGAGGTAAATAAATCTACCACATCATCTGGCTGGTCAAGATCGGCAAAATCGGTTACCAGCATCACTTTGTTATCGAAAGCCATTTTTGACCAACGTTCTACCACTTTGTTAGAACCCAGGTAACCGGGAACTACCATGATAGAATAGTTTTGGCGCAGATCTAAACGGTCATAATTCTGCTTAAGTTCGTCGCCTACATACTCAATAAATCTAGGGTTGTCCAGCTCTTTCAACTGATCGAGCGAGGCATTCATGATGGTTACATTCTTAACCTTATCAGCCTCGGTGTTCTTGTAGAACAAATGCAGCGAGCGGTAAGCCTGCTCTAGTTCGCGGGTGCTTTCCAATACGTTATGAACGTTTTTATTTAAGTTTTCCTCGGCAAGCTGAAGGTTCTCGGTGCTATTTTCAACCATTTCGCCAACAGAAGTACCTGTTTCCAGTGCATTTATCCATTGGTTTAACTTTTGTTTAAGCTCTTCACGCTCAAGTTTCTTTTCGTCGTCGGTTAAAAATATTTGCTTACGTGCCTTACGTTCAGGATTCAGGTTTTGCAAACCATCTATGGTGGTTTCCAATAAATCAAATCCTCCAACTCTCGACAGTTTATCTAAACTTTGTGCTAAGGTAAGTTCTTGTTCAGCAGCCTTCTCTGCGGGCTTAAAGCCTTGCGCCGATGAGGTTTCATTTAAGGCTTGCTCGTTTGGTGTTGCCATGATGGTAGGTATATTACTATTTAAGGTTGTAGCGTACTATTATTGATCAAGTTCTTTAACAAAGTTTTTAAGCGCGCTTACAAAAGCGGCTCTTGTTTCTTCGTTATCAAGCGTAGTTTTTAACGTTTTATTGGTTTTTAACTGCTTAATAATGTTCAGATACATTTCGCGCTCAATGTTCAGTTTACGCAGGTAACTGCTTTGCTGTACCAGGTTTTTTACACCAAAATCGCCTAGGTTAGTAAACTTCAGGTTTTCGGTAGCCACCGAACCATCCTGTTTATCGAGTGCTACATTTACATTGGGTTTATAGTGCTCAAAAACTTCTTCAACAGTTTTTAAACCTTCTACCTTTTCGGGGCGTAAAGGCTCATTGTCTGTAAGTTTTTGTATAAACAATGTTTTATTGGGAGATATCTCGCCAAATGATTCTGAGGTATCGACTTTTTTCTCGTTTCCTCCTATTTCGTAGTTAAACATAGGTATGGGATAAAGTGGTATGTGCTTATTATTTCTATATAAATGCTTTTAGCTCAAAATTGTTTTCGTAAACAACATGGTAATTAACCAGCTAATAATTAATTAATTGCCCAGATAAGTTCTTCGCTTTCGGGCTGCTTATCAACACTTATTGCATGCCCCTTTTTTAACTCGCCCGATATGATATATTTGGATATTGGCCGCCTTAACTGGTTACGTATAACGCCCGATAGCTGCCTTGCACCATACTTAGGTGTAAAGCCACCCAAAGCAAGCATGCTCTTGGCCTCGTCGCTGATAGAAAAGCCGATACCCATTTTATCTAACGACTCAATTAAGCTCTTCAACTGTATCTCGAATATCTTCACCACATTCTCTTCTGCAATAGGTTTAAACGGTACTATTTCAGAGATACGGGCTAAAAACTCGGGTCTGAATTTGCCGGCCATTACCTCCATTAACTGGTTTGAAGTTGGCAAATGACCTTGGGTTAGTTGTTCGGCAATCCATTCGCTGCCAATGTTAGAGGTGAACAGGATTAGCGAGTTTGAAAAATCGCCTTCTTTACCCAGCCTGTCATGCATATGGCCTTCGTCCAGTATTTGCAGGAAGATATCGAAAACAGAAGGGTGCGCTTTCTCAATTTCATCAAAAAGCAGTACCGAGTAAGGCTGTTGGCGTATTTTATTAACCAGTAAGCCGCCTTCTTCATAGCCCACGTATCCTGGGGGCGCACCATAAAGCAGTGCCGCCGAATGCTCTTCCTTAAACTCCGACATGTCGAACCTGATCATCGCCTTTTCATCGTTGAAAAGGAAATCGGCAATGGATTTCGCCAGTTCGGTTTTACCGGTACCGGTTGGGCCGAGTAAAAAGAATGAACCAATGGGCTGACCTTTTTTATTTAAACCGCTGCGCGATTCCAGGATAGCATCGGCCACTGCTTTTAAAGCCTGATCCTGGCCTACTACCCGTTTTTTCAGGAAACCTTCCATGTTCAGGAGCCTTTCTTTTTCCTGGGCTTGAATTTTTCCTAGCGGGATGCCGGTTTTATAAGAGATGATGGCAGCAATATCCTGCTTTTCTACTTCGCTGGTTTTGCTTTGAGCCAGTTCTTCCAGCAAAGGCAGGTTGCGGTTAAAGTACTCTATGTATTCATCGGCAGTTTCAAAAGCACTAACCTGTGTTTCGTCTTCTAACTTGCCAAGCAGTACAGCACTGGTTTTATTTTGCATTAAGCTGTAAAGCCATTTATACTCGCTTGTGCTGGTGTCTTCTTCGGCATCTTTAAGCGTGTTAAACTTTTCCTTCAACTCAGCCAAAGTCATATCCGACGTATCGTTCATCAACCTTATGGCGGCCATGGTACGGTCCATCAAATCGAAAGCCGAATCGGGCAGGCGGCGGTCTTTCATATAACGTTTGGCCAGGCGTACGCAATCTTGCACAGCATCATTGCTTATTTTTAAACCATGATGCTCCTCATAATAAGGCACCAGCTTTTCCAGCATTTTGATGGCAGTATCAATATCGGGCTCATTTACCTGTAAAACCTCAAAACGGCGGCTAAAGGCCTGCTCAGGTTCTATAATTTTGCGGTATTCATCAATCGTAGTTGCACCAATTACCGTAATTTCGCCACGGGCCAGCTCGGGTTTAAGCAAATTGCCTACACCTCCGCCAATAGGGCCTTTATTGTCTAAAAGGGTGTGGATCTCATCAATAAATAAGATAGCCTTATCAAACTGTTTAATTTCTTTCAGGATGTTTTTAAGCCTGTCTTCTATTTCGCCTTTATAAGAAGCGCCTGCAATAAGCGACCCTAAATCCAGCTCAAATAGGCTTACGTTTAAAAGTGATTGCGGAACCTGGTTATTCACGATATCCAACGCAAAGCCATCAACCAGGGCAGTTTTACCCACCCCTGCATCGCCGGTTATAATAACGTTAGGTTTGGTGCGGCGGCTTAATATTTCCATTACCATGCGCGTTTCCTTATCGCGACCTATAATAGGATCTATTTTTCCCTGACGAGCAAGATCGGTACGGTCTACACAATACTTGAACAACGCACCAGTACTTTTACCACCAGACGAAGCAGCACCTGAACCATCTGCAGATGGCGAAGCTATCGCATTTTGCACACCTTCATCCTGTATGTAAACATCCAATAATTCCTTTTCTTTTAAAGGGAATGATTTTAGCTGCCCTGCGTCGAAGCCAACGTTGGGTTTAGTAAGTGCAATTAAAATACATATGGGGGTAATAGCATCGAGCCCAAGCTTAACACGAACGTTATCAGCTTCATCAAATACCACTTTAACCGCATCATTGCCCAGCATTTCGTCGGGCACGGTGATCGACTGCGGGTACTCTTCCATGCGCACATCGGCCCAATCGCTTATGTAGGCTGCATCCTTATCAATAGAGGTTAAAAAGTTTCTTAACCCTACTTCCTGGTGCATCAAACCCTTTAATAAATGGGCGGGGCCAAATTCTTTATGATGGTATTCTTTGGCTAACGACTGGGCTACCCTTACTCCGGTTTTAACCGACTCGCTTAAACTAATTACGCTCATGATTTTTTACAGGTTGGGTATTAATTTTTCCAGTTAGCCTGGGTGATGTAATAATACATTTTACCGTTAGAGGTAAAGTGTTGCTGCAATAAGGCTTGTTGCTTAATAGTGTTGCGGCTTTTTATTAAGTAATTAATGTACGCCTCAAACTGCGCTTGCGGCATGCTGCCATTGCGCTTTAAATGAATTACTTTATAATTAAACTGCTCCTTTACACTGGCAGGTACTACCATACCTGTTACTTTTTGAATGTAATCGCTCAACAGCATGTTCTTAATTTCTGAACGGGAGGCGTCTTTTTGACCCATATATTGGCGCACAATATTCAAGTAGTTCTTAAATAATTTCTTGCGGTAATTACCGGCATCCTGTTCCAGGTTTTCACCAATCATCATAGAGAGCACATCGTTCATTTGCTTATACTCCGTTTCGTTCAGAATAAGCAGGTATTGCAACTCGGCAGGATTGCTGGTTACAATATTAGTAGGTGCCTGCGCAGTTAAATAATATTTGAATGCGTTATGCGGCAGGTTATCGCCCAAATCGGCAGATACAGGTGCCTGAAATTGTGACATCACCACTGGCGTTACATAACGATGCTCACGACCGGTAAGCCTGAATGCGCTATCTAAAGAATGAACTTGGGTGTAAATATCGGTCTGGGTTTCCTGCATCAGGCGTTTAAGGGCGCCGTCCATAGCCAGGTTAGATTTAATTACTCCTTTTGGCGGGAAAATAACCGCACCTTGTATTAAACTGTTTTTTGGATAATCAAGGTAGAAAGAAATGGAATCGGATAAGGAAACGTTAAATTGCTGGGTATTGCTTAAGCCTTCGCCCACCACCATGCGGTTCTTCTTACGTTCGGCAAGCTGAGTGGCCGATTCAGATACCAGTTTACGTGCCTGTATTACAAAATCGTTATAAATGGGATTATAATCGCTGTACACTTGTATAGCAAGTAAACGAGCATCGGCATTAGCTACTTCGGTAGCCATGTCATATACCGTTGTAGTTTCCATGCTATTGCCGGTGCTACCAATCAATACAACCAGGTTAGTTTCATTTTTGTGGTTATTGAACATACCCAATGAAGTATGTAATCCATCGAACACGGGCTGACTGTTAGCTGCAGCCACGCATGATGAATTGGTGATGCCGGCTTGCTTATCTAAAAAGCTAACTACTTTGCGGTAGTCGGTATTAAAGGCTTGTTTTTCCACGCCGCCTACGGAGCAATTGTTTTCAGCACGATAAACTACAGCCCCGTAGCTAATTTGATTGCCTTTGTTATAGCTGTTGAATACGTTTTCGAAGGATTGGATGGTGCTGGTTAAGCCCGAAAAGTAATTGCGCATAGAACTACCGCCATCTACCACAAACACCACATTGATTTTGCGGATATTTTTGCGGATAGCCAGATAGTCTTTATAGCTTATGCGTCCGCCTTTAATGTTAAGAATGCTATTATTAGATTTATCGTAAACATCGGTAGGGATACCTAACTCCATATTGCCGGTTGACGAGTTTGCAGTTGGGTACGATATTACCGGTATGCTGCGCAGCAAAGGTTGATCCTGGTCTATAAGCGGGTCAAAAGCAAAGGTAGCTTTGCCCGGCCCATTAAATTGCAAAGATTTATTAAGGATTGCAGCAACAGAGTCATCGGCATTGTAGCCGGTTTTTGCCGAGCCAATGTAAAGCCTGCTTCCCCAGTTATGCACAGCATCAGAAGGTACCCAGCCATATATGCTACGGGCAGCACTATCGGCAATTAACTGCGGGTCCGACCCTACTAACAGGGTCTTACCATCAGCCGACTTTTTGAATACATACAGCAACTGGTGCAAGGCTAATTTCGATTTTTTATGCTCCATTTCGGGCGAATCGAAGACGTAAAGCGAATCGGTACGGTCATAGTAAGTAGCCGGCGACGTTAAAGAATTTTTGCCCGATGCTACAGCTATAGCCTTTTCAGGATAACCGCTGGTAGCACTTATATAAGCCGATTGCCACAGTAATACTTTGTCTTTACTGATCCAGCCGTAGCTTTGTGCGCCTTTTTTGTTGGTAAGCTTGCGTCCCTGTACAATACCAGGCTGGTACTTGATCAGTTTAACATAGCCATTACGTGCAGTGCTCACATAAAAGGGCTCCATAAACTTAATTTTCTTCATCACCAACGAGCCGCCGGGCGAAGTATAAGTATAGTTTTCGTCACGGTCTGAGAAAACTATCCAAGGTAATGATGTGGTTTTACCATCATCGTATACGTTGGTTTTATTGTTAGGCTTTTCGAAGGCTGCAGGCAGAGTGGCAACCTTTTTACTGATAGATACCGGTGATTGTGCACTTGCTGTTACCGCAAGCAGCATGATAAGTGCAGATAATATGTTTTTCATAAAGAGGATAGGCTGATTATCGTGTACGTTTAATACCGTTTGTGGTTGACGAATGCTGTTTAACTGTTAGCAGGTTTGAGCATGATGATTTTGCTTTAAGTGCAACCTGTGCTTCATCAATAGTTACACCACCGCCAAAGGTTAAGCGCATGCAGTAAGAGTAAAAATCAGTTTGTTTTTTCTCCCCGTTGCTTTCCATGTTCACAGATACCTTTTCGTCGCCACAGAAATATTTATTTACCAGGTAGTAATAGTGATTATTAAAATCGGCTCCGTTAGCTATAGCCTGTAAATGTGCACGGATATCATCAACTACTTTTTGCTCGCCCTCGCCTGGAGCAACAATGGCGTTAATGGTAGAATCGGGGTTGGTGATCAGGATTTTGTGATATATGGGACGGCTGGCATTATCAACCCGAAGGCGTACAAAATAGGTACCTGGGTTGTGGTATACATACAGCGCAGTCGGTCCTTTGATATCAACACGGCCGGTTTCGCCAAAAGACCACTCGTAAATGCGTGCATTACCCTGGGCTTCGAGCCTTACTTCTTCATTAACAATACCACGTGTCGGCCCGTTAATGGTTAACAGGGTATCTCTAACTGCACTAACTAAGGTATCCTTAACATTGATAGGAAATTGCTGCTGCATATTTCCATCAACGGTTACTCTTACAATATAAGCTCCCGGTTTTTTAAAGCGATAGCTACCGTTTTGCTGTTTAGAGCGTTCGCCGTTACCGAACTCCCACTGCCATGATTTGGCGTTGCTGGTATTGTCCGAATAAACTAAGTCTTCGTTTAAAAATATCTCATCTTTCAGAATTCGTGCGTTAACAGTTCTTTTATCGAATAAAGAACTTTTAAGTAAAAAGATAACGCCGGCCAGCAACAGTATGGTAACTATAATGTAGAGAAACAGATAGTTTTGCCTGTTGGTGTTAATTGGTCTTCCGCTGTTGTAATCGTCTTGCATTGGTTTTAGGTGATGTTGTGTTGTACAGGATCAATTGATTATTTAACGCCCGGGGCTGCTAAGGCTTTGCTGCAACTGCCGGGTAGAAAGCTTGCAATCATCTAAAAGTTTATTGAGGCGCACAATGTCGTTGTATGAATTACCCCGGAGCTCTCTTTTATCGTAAAAAAGGTTCTCGTGTATTTTAGATGCGTAAATAAAGCACTTGTAACGCGCATCGTAAGGCCTTGCATTGTAGTAAGACCGTATTGCGGTAATGGAATTCTTGATATCATTTTCCAGGAAAAGGGCTTGCACGTTAGGGTTAAACTTCACAATACGCGTATAAGTGGTATCTATAGTGGGCATAGCTTCTGCCACGGCTGCTTCAAACCTATTCTCTTCCTGCAAACGTTTAGAGAATTCTTCTTTTGATATGTTGCTGCCGTTATCGTAATTGTAAAATATGGCTACACATAATATTACAGCTGTAAACAAGAACATGCCTAAAAAGAAAAGGAACTTTTCCCGTCGTTCTTTAATGCTAAACTTCATCATAGTGCTTATCGTCCGAAACGTCCTTTAATTCTGTTAACTGCCGATCTGTTGGTGCGGTTACAAGACTCCAGCTGCGAACGCAGGCTTTCAATTTGAAACCGCGTGGTGTACAACGAATCCTTAACATTGGCAGCTGTTGAAATATTATCGCTTAATTTTTTATACAATTCAAAGCTTTTTAAGGCAACAGGGTTTTGGTGCAACTTGTCTTGTATTTTTAGGTTACATTCCTGAATATCGTTAAGCAGTAAGGTTTGATTATTCATTTCTTCGGCATTCATTTTTGTGTATTGCGATAACTGCTGCATACGCTGTAAAATAATGTCGAAATTATTGTTGATATCGCTCCGTACGGCAATAAGATCGTCTGACTGTTTTACCCGCTCGTTAAGCATGGTAACTTCGCGGTTAGAGGTAAGGAAAAAGAAATATAACGCTAATATGCTAAAAGCAATAAGCGCTACAAAGTATAGTACAAACCTTATATAAGCATTACGCAGATCGCTACTGTTTACCGGTTTCATTCAAAATCATCAAAAAAATTTACGAATACTTCTAAAAAATCCCCCAGCACTAAGCAATATGTAGAACGGTGTTGCTTATTTTATCATCGTCTTTCAGGTATATTATTAACCATAAAGATTGTAGTTACAACTATTTAAGAAATGATTTGTTTAGTGACAAGTAAAATTTAAACCACCAGTTAGTATTTGCTATTTTTATGTCGGTACCCTTATACAAAAAGCCTTTCAAGCTAAGCAATATTTTTAACGGGCAAGATATTGATAAACAGGATGTTGGCGCCTCCATTTCTCAGTATATCGAACTTATCATTTTTACCCGTTACGGCGAGCACCGGTTTAAGCCCGACTTCGGCTGCGAAATTTGGGACCTTGATTTTGAGCTGATTATTAGTGAAAGCATGTGGGAAGAGAAACTGCGGCAATCTCTTTTACGATCAATAACCCATTATGAAAAGCGTATTTATGATGTAAATATTGATGTACATATTAAAGAAGTAAATAAATTTTATCCCTTAAGAAACGTAAGCGAAATTAAGAAGAAGGTTGAGATTGTGGTAAGCGGTAAAATGCAGCAAACCGGCGAAAACTATGTATTCACTACTTCTTTATTCTTAAGTCCATTATCTGCCTAAACTATGAGCACTATACTTTTTAATACCAAAGAAGACATCAGGACACGGATGCTGCGTAATGCCATGGATTATTGGGGCACTACCAATATTAATGACATGGACCCCATGGTAAGGCTTTTGGTGGAGGCCCTTAGTACCGAGCTCTTTAACGTATCAAATGATGTAAAGAACCTTGAAAACAGGATACTGAGCAAAATATCTCGAATCTTAGCGTCAGATTACCTCACTTCGGCTCTGCCTGCGCATGCTGTACTTAAAGGGCAGCCGGTGGAAACCAGGGAGAGTGTTACTATAAATAACCATTTCTTTTATAAAAGGCAACTATCTACCGAAAGCTCCCGTTCAGAGGGTAACGATGTATTCTTTTCTCCGGCGGGAGAGGTGGGGTTATTTAATGCAGGCATCCGTTATACCTGCAGCGGTGTTAACCTGTATGAATATGATGAGGCCATGAGGCGTAATACCGTACTAACTGCTTCGTCCAAACTAAATACTGAACCTAATACCCTTTGGTTAGGGATTGATTGTGCCCCAGCTTTGAGCTCCCTGCAAAACCTGTCCTTATTTTTTGAATGGTCGGACTATGCCGCTAATGATGACTTTTACAAGCTATTGTCGGTAGTAAAATGCTATGTAAACAACGAAGAGATCGAAACCAGGCCAGGTCTTCTTTACAAGGAAGACTTAGTGGCCGGTAACCGCCCGGTTTTTTATGAGCAGGATGTAATTAACCTGATAACCCGCGATATTAAAGAATATTATAACAACCGCTTTATATCTGTAACCGATAGTAAGTTAGGAGACATTAGCAGTTACCGCCAGGCTTTTCCCGAAGCTTTTGCGAACATATTTAACCCGGCCGAGTTGAGCAGGCTACAGCCTTGTGTTTGGTTAAAACTTACCTTTCCTGCTGCCATATCGCCGGGGATTATTGAGGATTTGCAGGTTTCTTTAAATTGCTTTCCGGTGCTCAACCGAAAACGGCACGAACACAAATACCGTTTAAGAGATGTAAATAATATTATCCCTATTAAAGTATCTAATAAAGACCATTTTCTTTCGGTTAAAGAGGTACATGATGACCGGAACATTTTTTACAGCGAAATACCCTACACCCAGGCAGCTCAAAATTTTGAAGGGAGCTACTCTATCAGGAATGGCGGTGCCGAAAGGTTTGATTCGCGTAATGCCCGGCAAACTATTGACTATCTTTTAGAACTGCTGCGCGATGAAAAAGCTGCCTTTGCCAGCTACGGTACCGATTTTTTAAACAGTGTGTTGAAAACCCTGGAACAAAACCTCGCCCTTATAGAGAAAAAAACACGGATGTCTGAAGATGGACATGAGCCGTTCAATTACATTATTGTAAAGCCCGATACCAAAGCAACTATGCTTTATCTGCAATACTGGACCACCCTTGCCGATGCCGCAAATAATATACGCCGGGGTGCTCGCTTGCAGCAATTTGAAACACTAAAAATTAAAGCCGATAGCCTGCGGTTAATGACCTCTACCATTGGCGGCCGCGATAGATTAGGTGCAACCGAACGTATTCAGGCCTACAAGTACGGCTTAACCACTAAAGATCGTATAGTTACCCAGGCCGATTTGATTAGCTTTTGCTATTATGAATTGGGCAACAAGGTTACCGACGTAAAAATTGATAAAGGCCTGATGGTATCGAGCAACCCTAAAGAGGGCTTTAAAAAGACGGTTGACGTCTATTTAAAACCTGCTGACGAGGTAAAACTATCAGCAGAAGAATGGGATACACTGCTAACGCTGTTGGAATCGAAACTAACCAGCAGGAGTGTAATTAACTCAAATTATCGTCTATTCGTGAAAAATTAATTGCTGCCAAGATATGTGGTAAAGCCAAGGCAAGCGTTTTCCTGCTCAAAACCCAAAACCGTTTTCTGGTAATCGGGCTCTACAACAAACCGGGTATTAACGGTGGTTTGCAATGGTATAAAGTAAGAAAGAAATACCTCCAGCGCCTGTGCAGTACGTGTTCCAGGCAAATAGTTGAGCATTTGGTTAGCTGTAACCGGCCCAATGGTAATTGTAAGTTCCTCTTCGGGCTCAAAAACCTGGCCTGCTATAAAATTTACACCCAAAACGCCCGATCCAAGCTGGGTTGCCAACGGGCCGGTTTCGGCAGGTGAGGGTTTTGCGTCTTTTAACTCGTAAAGCAATTCAAAATCGGCATGAAACATAATGCTAAGCACACTGCTGATGAACGTTAGATTATTGCGCTGCTCATGTATAACCGGTAATACATGCATAAGTATTACCATTTGCTGGTTAGTAAAACACTTAAACTCACGCCATTCTTTTAGAAAAATATTTACAAGTTCATCATAGTCGCTTTTCTTATCAAGACGGCTTTCATAAAGCTCAACTACGGTACGAATGTGGTACAACTCCGTTTCAAAAGGAGCAAAAAACAAGCGTGCCTGCTTTTCTTCCTCACGGCGGGTAACAATGTCTTTAACCATTGCCTCCTCGGTGATCATCACGCTTGATGCCGGCGACTGGTGAAATAACCCCTCGGGCAGCATGTCGTACAATCCCTCACGATTGATGTTGATTGACAGCATTTGCCGGTTACGATAGGCCGATGTATAATTGGTAATACTATCTATTTCTTTGGCATAAGCCCGCTTTTTAGGGCCGAGGGGCAGTATTACGATATTGTCTGCAGGGGTGTTTCCCTGCTCAATAAGTTCGGCAGCTAAGGTAACGGCTTTGAAATCGGTTTCGAGTTGGTTTGGGCTAACAATCATTTAACCTTTTTTTGTGCATGGCTATAAAACAAATAACCCCAATTATTGGTAATTGATTTAGAAAAAGTTCACATTTAATTAGTGGACTTTTTCTATATATACAGACCTATACTTTTATGGACGTTAAATCCTTTTTTATTCGCTACCTGCTGTTCCCTGTAATTTTCATGGTTGCTACCGCAATCATGACGGTTATCAACAAAAAAAACAAAGTTCTAAACAACAAAAAGCTCATCGTTATTATGCTGCTTACAGCTGTAGCGCTTGGCCTGCCTGGTTTTTTAGGCATGTTAAACCTGCAATTTATGCCTTGGGGGTACATTATCTGTCAACTCTATTATATTAGCTTGGGTGTTGTTTTTGTTTGGCTGGCCAGCCTTTACTACGAGGATGAGTTGCTGGAGCGCCGGGGCTTTTTTTTCATTTGCAGTTTAATAACCACCCTGCTTGGCGCGTTCTTGTTTAAGCTGGCGTTCGATTGGCTTAGCGATTTGAAATACGGCATTTGGGCTGCTTCTTCTGTATTCATATTTTTACTGCCAACACTTTTCTGGTGGGCTTACATAGCTTTCTTAAATATACCGTTAGAAATTTACAAAGTATGGCAATACCCTACTGTTCCGGCAGATATAAGCATGGAGCACCTCGACTTTAACCGTTTGCTGGTATTAGAGGTAAACTTATACAAGAATACTAATGATGCTGAGCCGCTCAAAGTAAAGGCCAAGGCACCGCGAAACATGAATTTCGGGCTGTGGTTTCAAAAGTTTATTGATGACTATAACCTTAAGTTCCCCGAATCGCCTATACAATATACCCAGGCAAACACAGAGTATTATAAATGGATCTTTTACATAAAGCCCTCGTTTTTTAAACAAAGGCAGTTTGTTGACCCAGATCTGGATATAGAACAAAATCATATTACCGAGTCGTACGCCATTTTTGCCAAACGGGTATCGGAAGTAGCCAGTGTAACCGAGCGCAAAGGCGATGAAGCCGTTTATTTATAAGTATTAAAGCCTTAACTATGTATTTACCATTAAAATATAAATCCGTGAACTGGGTTGACGGCATGAAGATCTCAAGCGGTCATTTTGTGCAAACGGATAATTTCATTCAGGACATTATAAGAGATAGCAACTCGCTGACGCTAAACAATAACAACTTTGGTTTGCTGGCTCCTTTTAACGGTGAAAATACGTCGTTAGACATTCAGATCAGCGAGCGCGCATCTAACCACATTCAGGTTAAAATAAGGCAATGCAATGCCGTAACCTCAGAGGGGTATCGTATTCATATTACACCACAGGCACTGGGCGAAGAGTTTACTTATACCCACTATTTTACGCAAGATGCTGTAAGCGATGTAGTAGAAACCTACTACATTGTATTAACCGTTAACCCGCACGAAAGGGTACCAGCAGGTAAGCCCGACCCTGAGGAAACCCCTTTAAGATACCCCGAGGTGAGCAGCTTTTATGGTATTACCATATTGTCGGCCTCGCAAATAAGCAGCAAGAATAATCATTATTTAGAAATAGGCAAGTTTACCCGAAGCAGCACAGGCGTACAACTTATTAATGATTACATACCGCCATGTAATACTTTAATGAGCCATATCGATCTGATCAAGTATTATGAGGTTTTTAGTAACCAGCTTAACGAGTTTCAGTTATTGTCGTTCCGTATAATAGACAAAATCACTTCTAAGGATACGATATCGCCTATTGGAAGAAACGTAAAAATGCTTTGCGATAAAATGCTGGATTATATTGCCCGCATCTATTTTTCTTATCGTAATGTGGCCTTTCAGCAACCTCCCATTGTTTTGGTTGGTTACTTTTCTGAAATGGCACACATCTTTTTCAGTTCCATTAAAAGTATTGCGGGTAATGAGCGTGAAGAACTGCTGAAGTATTTTTACGAATGGAAAGACGTTACGCCGGGTAACTTTGAAGAACTGCTGGCCCGTTTAATTGAGGTGGTTTATAACCATCATGATATACGTACATCCATGACGGTTGTAGATGAGTTTTTACGGGTGCTGACAGCACTTTGGAACAAACTAAGCACATTAGAGTACATTGGCCAACGCAAAGAAAACATCGTGGTTGCCGAGCAGCAAATGGTACAAACCGTACAGGCTAAACGCAGCTGGACCTTGTTGGATTAAAAATGCTCTTTTAAATAGATTTTAAAGCCCCCTTAAAGGGCTTTTTTTGTTTGAAGTGGATTTGTTTACTAATTATAGACCTCCACGAGGTCAATAATTAGATTTGAGCACAACTTGCATAGATTTGGTTAGGTATATGGTGGCGTATAAATGCAACTTTGTTATATAAATTATCACTATGAAAATCGTTATAACAGGATCATTAGGACACATTAGCAAGCCTCTTGCCCAGGAATTGATTGCTAAAGGCCATGCACTAACTATCATTAGCAGTAACCCGGATAAAAAGGTGGTTATTGAGGGCATGGGTGCAACCGCCGCTATTGGCTCCGTACAGGATGCGGAATTTTTAACCACTGCCTTTACCGGGGCCGACGCTGTATACACCATGGTGCCGCCTGTAAGCTATTTGCAGGTAGACTTAGACCCTGTTAAGCATTTTAGCGCAATAGGGAAAAACTATGCTGCGGCTATAATGAAAGCGGGCGTGCCCCATGTTGTTAATTTGAGCAGCTGGGGAGCGCATCGTGAAGATGGTACGGGCGGTATTAAGGGTACTTATTATTTGGAACGGATTTTAAACGAGTTGCCTGCGACTATAAGTATCACGCACATTCGCCCCACTTCTTTCTATTATAATTTATACAGCTTTATACCCGCCATTAAGTATACCGGCAAAATAGCAGCTAACTATGGCGATACCGATCGTACTGTCCTGGTAGCTCCGGCCGATATTGCCTCTGCCGTATGTGAAGAACTCGAAAGCATAACCGAAGGCAGAAAAGTACGTTATGTAGCCAGCGACGAGCTTACCTGCAACGAGGTTGCCAGTATGTTAGGTGAGGCTATTGGCAAACCCCATTTACAATGGGAGCTTATTTCTAATGAACAGGCACAGCAAAATCTGGAAGCTGCGGGTTTGCCGCCACGGTCTGCAGCACTGCTGGTAGAACTTCAGGCTGGCCATCACCGGGGTATTATTGCCGAGGATTATAACTTGCACAGGCCGGCGGTACTTGGTAAAATTAAAATGACCGATTTTGCAAAGGAGTTTGCTGCAGCTTATCACCAAAAATAAGTATATTGTGTTATGGCCAACGTACAGCCTTTTCTTATTAAATCTATTACGGAGTTTCACCGGCTTAGAGCGCAACCCGGGCCCGTGCACCCGTTAATAAGCGTGCTGCGGTTCGAGGATATTTGGGACATGGCTCAAGATCATCCGCGTAGCTGGGTGCTTGGCTTTTATGCCATTGCGTTGAAAAACAACTTCAATGCGAAGCTTAAATACGGTCAGCAGGTATATGATTTTGATGAAGGTGTAATGACGTTTATGGCGCCAGGGCAAAAGATAGGCATCGAAGTAAATCCGGATGAGCTTATTAAGCACTCCGGTTGGCTGCTCATTTTTCATCCAGATTTTTTGTGGAATACACCATTGGCTAAAACCATACGGCAATATGAATATTTTGATTACTCGGTAAGCGAAGCGCTATTTCTTTCAGAGCAGGAAGAAGCTACCGTAGCGGGCATCATGCAAAGTATCTCACAGGAATATAAAACCTGTATAGATCAATATACCCAAAACATTATCATCAGCCAGCTGGAGGTGCTACTCAACTACGCACAGCGATTTTATCAAAGGCAGTTTATTACCCGCAAAATAAATAGCCACAACCTGCTTGCCCGATTGGAAGAGGTGCTTTCGGCATATTTTAATAGTGATGATTTAGCCAGTAAAGGCCTTCCCGCCGTAACAGATGTAGCTAACACTTTAAATGTATCGCCCAATTATTTAAGCGGCCTGCTCAAAACCTTAACTGGTAAAAGCACCCAGGAACATATTCACGATAAGTTGATAGAAAAGGCTAAAGAAAGGCTTTCGTCTACCACACTATCGATTAGCGAGGTTGCCTACGAGTTGGGGTTTAATTATCCACAGTCTTTAAGTAAGCTCTTTAAAAGTAAAACTAATATGTCGCCGCAAGAATTCAGGCAAGCTTTCAATTAGCGTTTCTGCTCAATTAGCAACCTCATTTACGTTTGTTAACGTGATGAAAGCTGATCGAGCAATTGTTTGATGTTGGTGTTAATAGCTCCTAATTGTATTTCGTTAGCATCCCTATTTTGCGCTATAGCTTCATGCATTAGTTCATAGCTTTTTAGCCTGAGCCTGCAATATTGAATAAGAAGCTTGTTTCGTTGTTCTACATCATCCGGAAGTTTCAGCTGCTGCAACTCTTCGAGCAGGGCAATACTCTTTTGCCAATAACCAATGCCCTGGCCAAAACCCGCCAGCATTTGTTCGCCTGATTTTTTTTCCTGGTTTTTGATAACTTCCAGTGCTTTATCTTCCAGTTTGTAAAAAGTTTCTATACGTTTAAAGTAAACAATGCGGTCACTTTTTGATAAATATGTATAATACAGTGCTGCGCCTGCTAAAAAGAAAATAAGCGATCCGGCTACGATAAGCTGATTCAGCTTTTTATTGCCTGGCTTTCTTAAAGCAGGTACATACAGGTAGCCTACGGCAATGCCGCTTACCAGGCCCCCAATGTGAGCGGCGTTATCAATACCACCTTTAAAACCACCATAAACCAGGTTGTAAACCACAAAAATGCCAATGTTAACCATTAACCCGTTACGCATAGATTTTTCTATGTGGTTAGTAGTTAAAATAGCCAGGAAAACACCATATAAACCAAATATAGCACCCGATGCGCCGGCACTTACCGTATAGTCGTGCCACCAAAGACTAGCCAGACTGGCAATAATTCCCGTTAAAAGATAAGCGGTTATATACTTTACCTTTCCTACAAAAGGCTCCAGTAGTAAGCCTACAAAAACCAGGGCGTACATATTAAGCAGAAGGTGAATAACGCCGAAATGTAAAAAGCAGTTGGTAAGTAAACGCCACCATTGTCCGTCTAAAGTGGTTGTAGTAGAGTTGGCACCCCACGAAACCATACTTTGTGCATCGGGCTCAAAAAAGGAGATGCCTGTACACACCATAATAATGAAGAGGATGATGTTGAGGTTAACAATAATGGGCGTAATAAAGTAATTGGGGGCCGGTATAAAGTACGACCAAAAGTTGCTGAAATAATTGAAGGTTGGCCTGGTGTCGGGTTTTAAGGTATCTTCGTAAGGGGGCAAAAAGTCTTTTTCATACTCGGCATACAGGTGTTCTATCTGCTCCTCATTAAAAGTGGTTTTCAATCTGTCGAAGGTATCTATGAACTGCTCTACCGCGGTTTTATTGTGGCCATAATCCTCTACCACGTTTGAAATGGAGATACATTCAATGCTGGCCACTTCGCCTTCAAGCTTCACCGTTATTTCACCGTTCCATGAAAATCCTCCGTTTTCGGTGTAAGCAATAACGCCCGCATCCGAAACAAATTTAATGCGCCAGCCCAGTTCTCTGATACTCTCAAAGGCTACAACAAGAAAGTGCTCCGTTGAAAGTCCATCCAGGGTTTTGGTTTGTATATATTTTGCCATGCGTTTCGTTTATTGTGCTGCCGTTATTTGTTGTTGCCGCTTGTGATTGATCTTGTGAAGCAGTGTTTCAAGGCTATACTTGTCTCTATCGTAAAAAGGCATTGTAAAGCCGCCTGTGTAGGTTCTGATCACCAATTTACAGCCCTCAAAAAGTTCCGTCAGTTCAATGCTTTCTATATCGGTATACTTAACAAATTTGAATTTCTTGTTTTGCAGTAACGTCCAGAAGGGCCGCCGCATAGGTGTTAAACCTAAATCGGGGTAATACATGCCGTTTGGCTCTAAACGGAGCTGCACGATTTGCTGGCGGATAAAATATAAGTGTAAGCCATAAACGGTGATGCCCAGCATGGTTGCTAAAAGGAGTAAAGCCCCCCAGTACAACGAAGAGGTATAATTGAACGATTGAGAAAGCATAACTGCTGCCCCGGCAACACCAAATACGCCAAGCATTATGAGCATTATACCCGTAGCCGCAATACGATGTGGAGGTAATAAAATAACTTCGGTGCCGGGCAAAAAGGTTAAAGGCTTGGTTTGGCGATGAGGTTTAACAACAAGGCTTAAAACACCGGCATATATCAACAGCAATATTACCACAAAGCCGATAGTTAAGATCATATGGTTATAGTGCTTTTGGTTGTAATAGGCTGAATAAATATCTGTAATAACTTCAAATTTTGCTTTGTGTTTTATTATTCATTACGGGTTGTGGTATATGAATTAACGCACGCGTCAAATACAAAAAAAGTCCGGCCTGTTTCCAGTAGCCGGACTTTTTCAAAATTGATGAACTTTATATAATCAACAGCAATGGCTTAACGCACATCAAAACTGTTTCTAAAACGCATACCATCGGCGCTGTAACCTTCAATAACCATTTGGCCATTTTTAAGGTTGGTTATGGCTTTATCAATATCATTAGTGCTATTGATAGCCTGTCCGTTAATGCCGGTAATAATAGTTCCTTCTGGGATGTCGTAGTTTTCAAAGAAACCACCACGGCGCACCTGGGTTACTACCACACCTGAGTTTAAGCGGAACTTGCTTTTTTGTGCCTGTGTTAAAGGCTGGAAGCTGGCACCTAACTTATTGTACAATTCCTCAGCTGTTTTGCTGTTGGCTGCTGTACGGTTAGTTGCTGCCGGTTCGCCCTTTAAAGTAATGGTAAAGTTCTTTTCGGCTCCAGCGCGTAATACAGTCAGGTGTATCTTATCACCAGGTTGTAAACGACCAACGCGTTCTTGCAGGTCAGAAGATTCGTAAACTTTGTTACCTTCCACTTTGGTAATGATATCACCTTTTTGTAAGCCCGCTGCTTCGGCACCACCACCTGCTACCAGTTCGTTAACATATAAACCGTTGGTAGTGTTTATTTTAAGTGTTTGTGCCACATCAGAATTTAGCTCTTGGAAGCTTACGCCAATATAACCACGTTTAACTGAGCCAAATTTTTCAAGGTCATTTAATACCTTTTTAGCCAGGTTAACCGGTACGGCAAAACCATAACCTTCATACGAACCTGTGTGCGATGCAATGGCTGAGTTAATACCGATCAGTTCGCCTTTGGTGTTTACTAAGGCACCACCACTGTTACCAGGGTTAATGGCAGCATCAGTTTGTATGAACGACTCGATAGCTTTATTTAAGCGCGGAGCTGCAGGTTGTTGCTGGTAACGGCTGCGGCTACCAAACGGGCTGCTTTGCTGATCGTCATTATCTTCGCTGCCAATAATACCAATGTTACGGCCTTTGGCGCTTACAATACCTGCGGTAACGGTAGAGTTTAAGTTAAAAGGGTTACCTACGGCTAATACCCATTCGCCCACGCGTACATCGTCAGAGTTGCCCAACTTTACAATAGGCAGGTTAGTAGCACTCACTTTGATCAGGGCCAGGTCGGTATTTGGGTCGGTACCAATTACTTTGGCCTGTAATACACGGTGGTCATTAGTGGTTACTTCTACTTTGCTGGCGTTAGCTACCACGTGGTTGTTGGTTACAATATAACCATCGGTTGAGATAATTACGCCCGAACCCGATGCACGTTGTGGCTGGCTTTGCTGCGGCTGCATGCGCTGGCCAAACATATCGCCAAACATTTCTTCAATAGGGTCGCGGCCACTGCTGCGGCCTTGTTGTGCTGAGTAGGTAGTACGAATGTAAACCACGGCAGGAGTTACTGCTGCTGCAGCCTGGGTAAAGTCAACATCGCCCGCAGATGATACCACGTTAGATGTGTTTTTATTGCTGGCAAAATATACTTTCTGGCGATCCTCAAAGGTCATGCCCTCAGCCGGATTTTTCTCGAATACTTTATAAGTACCGAGCGCCATTGCCCCGCCAGCAAAGGCAGTTAGCAAGGTTAAACCAATTTTTCTCATATTATTATTCAATTAATTCTAGGTTCGTTATTTACTTTTCAAATTTAATACCATTAAGACGATAGGAACAATAATAAGTTATTGCCATTTTTGTTAAAAAATGTTAAATGCCTAATCATATTACAATTACGTTGTTGTAAGGTGTTGGCCTGTTTTAACTTAAACATCAAATGAAGCTTATTTTTTACAAATATCAGGGAGCAGGTAACGATTTTATATTGGTTGATAACCGTAGCGGACAAATCGATCACCATAATCCACAGTTAATCAGTAAATTATGTGATCGGCGTTTTGGTATTGGCGGCGATGGGATGATGTTCTTGCAAAATGCCGATGGTTATGATTTTGAAATGGTTTATTACAATGCCGATGGTCAGCCCAGCAGCATGTGCGGTAACGGTGGTCGCTGTATTGTGGCCTTTGCAAAGTACCTCAACGTAATTGGTACCGAAACAAACTTTTTGGCAGTTGATGGTCCGCATTATGCCAAAATTTCAGCAAGCGGCGATTGGGTAAGCCTGCAAATGATTGATGTTGATACCGTGAACCGTGATGTCGATGCCTACGTATTAAACACCGGCTCGCCGCATTACGTGCAGCTAACCAACGATCTTGAACATAAAGATGTTTACAACGAGGGTTATGCCATTCGCAACAATCCTACCTACCTGGCCAAAGGCATCAACGTAAATTTTGTTGAGCCTTTAGATAATGGCTATTTTGTACGCACTTACGAACGTGGCGTAGAAGATGAAACTTATGCCTGCGGTACGGGTGTTACCGCCGTTGCGCTGGCAATGGCTAAAGAAAATGGTTTGACAGGGCAGATTAGCACACCCGTTAAAGTGCTTGGCGGTAACCTCAACATCCGCTTTAATTACGATGGCTTAAAATTTACCCAAATATTTTTGGAAGGCCCGGCGGTAAAGGTTTTTGAGGGAGAGATAGAGGCAGAATATACAGCCGACCATAAAGCTGTAAATCAGCCTGCATAATGGTTAAACGCTACTATATCTACATTTGCTTTATGATTATATGTGTATGCTTTTCTTGTAAAAGCATACACTCTATCACTCAATTACCTACCGATACTTACCTCATTCAGCCTAAAGACTACCAGCTGTTTGATACGGTAAGCCAAGTGCATCAGCTGGTAAAAATGGATATAGAGCAGGTTTCTGATACCACGCTTATGTTTACACCACTTACAGAACATAGCAAGCCGTTTATCGTAAACCTGTGGGATATTAAGCAGATCAAATTGCACCGCAACACCTTTGATGTTGATATTTTAACTGTTCCCTTTAAAATAAGACCATCGGTCAGAGGCTTTCCTGAGCAGCTAACCGCCGATTTTGATGCGGCTTTGTACTTAGGAAAGCGCCGGGACAATTATACCATTAAGAATGTTAAAACACGGGGAAACTCTAAACTGCAGCTTACCGGTGCGGGTTACGGTTACGGCGGCTTTATTGGCCTCGGCTCTGTAGCTATGAACCCGTACGTAACACAAAACGCTATAGATTACGAATACGACGGCTTTGTTATTAACGGTGGGTTTGCCGGTATTTACGATGCCAAGAAGTTTAACATAGGCTTGGCCGTTGGCACCGATTTTTTAGTAGATAAGAATCGCAGCAGCTGGATATACCATGGCAAACCCTGGATAGGGGTATTGTTTGGTATTGATTTGAATTAAAGTATAACACATGAAACTTATAGGTTATAATTCCGACATAATTAATTACCTCGTTAACGATCTTACGTTGCTTAATGCAACCATTAAAAGTTACAAACTCCACGAGGTGGAGGGTGGTCCGGCGGTAAGTATATTGTTTGAGCTGGCTTATACCGATGCTGATGTGATGCTCACCTTTACTGATATCTATAAAAATGGCTTTGAAGGCAACCCGGCGGCGGAGCCTTACCAAATAGATTCATGTAAATTTTATCACATCGGCAGCAAAATATACTTCTCGGCCGATCCGGATGAAAGCGAAGAAGGGTACGACGGCATCTCCGAAGACGATAACGACTTCATTTTATGCGGTGCCGTAGAGGGGTACATTTTTGAACAGGAATAAGGGTTTCATAAACCTTCAACCCGATTGCTAACTATGAAGCGGATACTCCCTGTTATTGTGATCTCACAATTCTTTTGCACTTCGCTGTGGTTTGCAGGCAATGCTGTAATTGGCGATATAGCCAGGCAACTGCAGCTTGAGCCTGCCTATTTAGCTTACCTGTCCAGCGCTGTACAGGCCGGCTTTATTACCGGTACCCTGGTGTTTGCGTTGTTGAGTATAGCCGACCGTTTTTTATCCACCCGGGTATTCATGGTATGCGCTATTGTCGCAGCAATAATTAACCTGGGTATTTGCTTGCCGGGCATTACGACCTTAACATTACTTGCTTTCCGCTTTACCACTGGCTTTTTCTTAGCGGGCATTTACCCAGTTGGGATGAAGATAGCGGCCGACCATTACCAGCAAGGTTTGGGCAAATCTTTAGGGTATTTGGTAGGAGCACTGGTTATTGGTACGGCTTTTCCACATTTGTTAAAGGGCCTGTCCGCAAGCTTTCCGTGGCAGTATATCGTAGCGGCTACCTCCCTGTTATCGGTTTTGGGCGGCATAGCCATGTATTTGCTGGTGCCCCAAGGCCCTTACGCTGTACTCGGCAAAAAACCAAACTGGAAAGCTTCCTTAAATAGCTTTCGCAATCTCCGTTTTAAAGCTGCTGCCTTCGGCTATTTTGGGCACATGTGGGAGTTATATGCCTTTTGGGTATTTGTGCCGGTTATTTTAATAACCTATCAACAACGTCATCCGGGCATTCAACTGAACGTTGCCTTGTGGTCGTTTTTAATCATAGCGATGGGTTCATTATCTTGTGTATTAAGCGGTTACGTGTCGCAATATTGGGGCGCAAAAAAAACTGCCACTATAGCACTGCTGCTCTCTTGCCTGTGTTGCCTGATTTCTCCGTTGTTTATAGCCCAAGGACAGATAACCTTATTGCTGGCTTTTATGCTTTTTTGGAGTGTAGTTATCATTGCCGATTCGCCTATGTTTTCGACCCTGGTAGCGCAAAATGCGCCAGCCGATTCCAAAGGTTCTTCGCTTACTATAGTCAACTGCATCGGCTTTTTTATCACCATTGTTAGTATACAATTGGTTAGTGCACTGCGTACCGAAGCCAATGCTACCTACCTGTACATGCTATTAGCAATAGGCCCTATACTGGGTTTGGCCGCATTATTTAATAACAGGAAAGAAACGCAAAGCTCTTCAATACAAAGCGTTGGAGAATAACGAACGGTTGCTTCCTGGGTTTGGGTAAGTGTTATAACATCATACTTTTCAGTAAGTTATCTTTAAAATAATTTGCTTTGCATTATTTTCCACCTTACCTTTGCTGCATGTTTAAAAGGTCGGGAGCATTAAGTTTAGCCATCTTATACACCATTACGGTGTTAGGCTTCGCCCTGAACTTACATTACTGCGGCGCCAAAGTAGCCTCGGTGAAAATTACCGCCCCGGTTAACAAGGATGCTAAAAAAACTGGTGCCACCTGCGGCATGAAAATGAACTGCTGCAAAAACCATCAGGTTGATGTAAAGGTTAAAGATGCCCATGAAACGCAGCAATCCTCGTTTTTAGCTAAAGTATTCGCCTTTGAAATGCCTAAGCTGCCTTTCGAAGACTTTGTATTTTCGGCACAAAAAGCCCTGCTCGAAAAATTCTTTGACCGCGGTCCGCCGGCCAGGCAGCCCGGTAGTAAGGTGGCTGCGTTCATCCGCAACTGCAACATCCGTATCTGATCAATTTATAATTGTACTATGTAAAGCATGGCCTAAACGGTTCATGCCTGTTCATTTTTCCACAATTATTTATTGATTATTACATGAAAACTTTAAAAATCTTCATATTTCTATGTGCGGTGTCTATCGGCGCAGCCAAAGCCCAATTTGTTAAAGCCGAGTTACAGGTAAGCGGTCTCACCTGCTCCATGTGCTCCAAGGCAACCGAAAAATCGTTGCGTACTTTACCCTTCATCAGCGATATTAAGCCCGACCTTAACCGCAACTTATTTACCATTACTTTTAAGGCCAATACCCCGGTAAGTTTGGAGCAAATGAGCAAAAAAGTTCAAAGCGCGGGTTTCTCCATTAACCAGCTTAAAGCCACGCTCGATTTTGACAAACTCAAGGTGAGCAACAGCAGCTTTAACTATGCCGGCGATACTTTCCAGGTGCTTAACAGTGCCGGTAAAGAACTGGACGGCCAAGTAGCCGTAACCGTAGTGAATAAGGGTTTTGCACCTGCGGCTGTGGTGAAAAAGTATAATGCCGCGGCTAACGGCAAGGCTTACCAACTGGTTATTTAAGCAGCTATGTTCAGTAAAGTAATACGGCTTACGATAGGTATGCTGCTTTGCGCGTGCGTTGCCATGGCGCAGGAGTTATACGTTAACACCGAGCCCGCCAGTAATATGGCCGCCAACTCATTAGGTATCAGGTTAGAGAACCAGGGTTACTTTAAGCCAGGGTTTAAAAACCGAAGCATCCTGGAGTTGATGTATGGTGTGAACAGGAACCTTATGGTGCATAGCACGCTCTACATGTCCGACTATTACCAAAGCAAGCAACGTTTTGAGGGCGTAAGTGCTTATGCCAAGTATCGCCTCTATTCGGCCGATTCGGTGCAGCGGCATTTTAGGGTAGCGGCTTTTGCCAAGGTAGCCAGCATCCGCAATCCCATTCCTAATCAGGAAATTGCCTTGGAGGGCGATAACTCGGGTATGCAGGGCGGCCTTGTAGCTACGCAACTGCTGCATAAGCTGGCCCTGTCGGGTTCGGTAAGTTACCTGCGTGCATTTCAAAACCGGGGAGGTTATGAGCCACTTACGCGTAACAGCGTGGGCTACACCCTATCTGCCGGGTACCTGATGTTTCCTAAGCAGTATACTAACTACGAGCAAACTAACATTAACCTGTATGCCGAATTGCTGGGTAAAACCAACCCGGGCAAAGGCCAGAGTTACCTGGACATTGCCCCCGCCGTACAGTTTATTTTTAACAGCGTGCTGCGTGTAGACCTTTCGTACCGCACGCCCTTAACCAACCGCATGGTGCGTAATACGCAAAACATGTATTTGGTGAGGGTAGAGTATAATTTGTTTAACCTCTTCTAACAACAATTCCTTTTAATGCATGCTGTCATTTCGAACGATAGTGAGAAATCTTGTTCGATGTAACCAGTCGTCAACCTGTCTTACTAAACAGGATCTCTCACTATCGTTCGAGATGACAATAAGGATTTACAAACTCTAATGAAAACATATATCATATTCCTGATAACCCTGCTATCAACCACGATAGCATTAGCGCAACACGACCATATGCAAATGGACAGCGCCGCTCACAGCGAGCATCGTAAAAAGATGAACCCGCCTGATAGTCGTCACCGCTTAATTCCTAAACAGGAACAAACCGATACTACACAAATGATGATGAGCAGCCAGCTCTCGCGCGATTTGCCTATGAGCCGAAATGGTTCGGGTACTTCCTGGGTGCCTGATGAAACACCTGTGTACGGATACATGGTGCATGGCAAAAAGTGGATGAGCATGGTTCACGGCAACGTGTTTGCCCGCTATACTAAACAAGACCTGTTTAATAAAGGAACCCGCGGCGGCAGCGAGTTCGACGCACCAAACTGGCTTATGGGCATGACCCAGCGAAAGGTTGGCCGCAACGGCTTATTCTCGGCCAATGCCATGATCTCTTTAGACCCGCTGTTGGTGGGGTTAGACGGCTATCCGTTGCTTTATCAAACCGGCGAATCTTACAAAGGACAAAAACTGGTAGACCGCCAGCACCCGCACGACCTGTTTGCCGAACTCAACATTTCCTACGCGCAACGTATTGCCCCTAATACTGATGTTTATGTATCTGTAGGTTACCCGGCCGAACCGGCTTTGGGTCCGCCGGTGTTTATGCACCGGCTATCGGCCACCAATAACCCCGATGCACCCTTGCAGCACCACTATGCCGATGCTACGCATATTACCTTCGGTGTAGCCACTTTAGGTTTCCGTTACAAGGACCTAAAAATAGAAGGATCTACCTTCAAAGGCCGGGAGCCTGATGAAGAGCGTTATGGTTTTGATGCACCAAAATTTGATTCGTACGCCATGCGTTTATCTTACAATCCGTCAAAAAATTGGGCATTGCAAGTATCGCACGGGTGGATCAAAAGCCCCGAAGCGCTGGAACCGCAGGCAAACGTAAAACTATTTACCGCATCGGCTATGTATGCCAAGAGGTTAGCTGAGGATAGCCACTTCAATGCAACGCTGGTTTACGGGCAAAACCATTACAGCAATAACGGTAAAACCCTGCCCGGGCTGGTGTTCGAGAGTAATCTGCAACTGCACAAAACGGCGCTGTATGGCAGCTATACTTATGTACGCAAAGATGCCCACGAACTCGACTTCCATATTTTCCCGTCAGATCCAAACTTTAACATCCAGGCGGCAACCGTCGGTGCTAACCGTATCCTGACCACCGTTAAAAATACCGACCTGCGTGTAGGTGCACAAGCTACGCTCAACTTTTCGCCCCAAATGCTTCAGCCGTTTTATGGCCGTATGCCGGTAGGGTTTGAGGTTTATATCCGCATCAGTCCATCGTTAATGAAGATGATGGGTGGGCATCAGCATAAAGCGGGTATGGATATGAGTGGAATGAATATGTAAGAATAATTAACCTGTCATGCTGAGCTTGTCGAAGAATTCGCCGCTCGACCCTCCGCCTACTTGGTTGCAAGGTATTGGGTTGATGCTGCTACTTTGAACTGTGCCTTGTTAAGATTAGGATGTGCTTTGCCTCACGGCAGTGGATGTTACTTTCTTTTTGTACAAAAAGAAAGTAACCAAAGAAAACATAGCGAAGCGATCTCATGAACACCAACAACAAATAACTGTGAAAAAACTTGCGGCTACGTTTATTTGCTATGAAAGTTAGTGCTTTAAATAGGCTGGTGCTACCCGCAAAACACTGATGCCGCGGGAGGAAAAGAATTGGGCAGTGCTTTTAGCTCATTAAATATTTACTACCGCCCGTACAGGCGTCCATGCCTGTGCGTATCTTGGTGTAAGCGTCCACGCTTACGTTTAATGTGCGATGGTTGACTGATCTGTCATGCTGAGCTTGTCGAAGCACTCGCCGCTTGGTTAAGTCTTCGACAGGCTCAGACTGACAGGTCTTATATTGTCGTGCAGAGTGGACGCTTGAACTTACGGTGGGTTTATCAAATCTGTCATGCTATGCTTGTCGAAGCATTCGTCGCTTTGCTAAGTCTTCGACAGGCTCAAAGTAACAGGTGCTTTGTTGCTGTGCAGGATTGGCGCCTTATAGTACGGCTAACGTGTGTGGGAAACTACACCCGCGGCTACTCGCCCGCTTGTATTTGGTTACGGGAGACGATGAAGCTGACGAGTTCATCAATGGGTTGACGTATAATTTTGCCGGCGTTTACGCCACTTTCTTCGCAGAGAGCTTTCAATTCTTCGCGGAAAAAGTAGGCTATAGAACCTACAAAGTGGCAGGTGTATTCGGGGTATTGTGTGTACGATTTAATGTTAACATTAATAAATTCGAGCAGTCCCTCGCGCAGCAGGGCCTTGCCGTAGGCCGTGTGTTGTATATCGGTTAAAAAGCGTGCAAACGAGGCCAGGTAAGAGTTGCCTGCTCCTTTCAAATACACGTTCTCTATCACATCATTCTTGCTGATGGGAAAGGCGGCTTTAAACAAGGTGCTTACCTCGGCAGGCATGGTATCATAAAGGTATTGGGTAATTAAAGTTTTGCCAAACCACGTACCCGAGCCTTCATCGCCCAAAATATAACCCAAGCCATGCTTGCCGGCGTCTACCTCTTCACCGTTAAAGTAAGAAATATTTGAGCCTGTACCTAATACGCATACTAAACCTTTGCGATGACCGCAGGTGGCATACGCCGAACCCAGCAAGTCGCTGTCTACACTAATAAAGGCACGCGGAAAAAGCTGGCTGAGGGCATTAGAAACCACCTCGCGCTTATCAGGGCTGGAACAGCCTGCGCCAAAAAAGTAAATTTCTTCAATTAGCGGAAAATGGTTTACCATAACGGGAGCCTGCTCCTGTATGATCTTAATAATTTCCTTTTCGGTTAAAAAGTAGGGGTTTAAGCCGCCTGTGCTAAATTTTACCGGCGTTTGCTTATCTGATGCCAGCACCCAGTCGGTTTTTGAAGATCCGCTATCGGCTACTAATATCATGCGCTTAGTTCTTCCAGTATTTTTTGGGTAAGCGGTTTATGGATGAATTGGGTAATGTATTTATTTTGGCCCGAGCGCTTTACATCAACCGGGTCTAACGATGAAGAAAGCATGAATATTTTAGTAGCGCTCTTGTCCTGTTCTTTCAGTTTGTCGTATTCCTGCAAAAACTCAAAGCCGTTCATGAGAGGCATACGCAGGTCTAAAAAAATAACATCTGGCCTAATAGAACCGTCTCTAATGGCGTCAATGGCTGCCGCGGCAGATTGTTGCACAATAATTTTTTCGGCAAAATTACTGCTTTCCAATATTCTGCGCGTCACAAAATTATCGATGTAATTATCGTCTATCAGTAAACAGGTTTTATAGCCATTGAACATTGTGACCAAATTTATGCTTTTAACTCAAATAAAAAAATAACAGTTACTTTTTACTGAAGGCTAATTGCTCCTGTTATTTGCTTTAAGGTAGTTTCGGCAACTTTAGATTGGTATTGCGAATTGTAGAAAATTGACTGGGCATTCAAAAAATTACGCTGTGCCTCCCTGATTTCCAGTGGAGTAATGGTACCCAGGCGGTATTTCTCTAACGAAATATCTAAACTCTTACGGGCCAGTTCTACATTTGACTGCCCCAGCTTAATCAATTCTAAACCCGAAAGGTAGCTGCTGAATAAGTTGCTGATCTGCGCTTCGACCTCTATACGGGTTTGTGCCGAATTTAATTTTGAGTTGTCTATTTGCAGTTTGGCATTACGCTCTCTTCGCCACTGGTTAAAACCGTCGAAAATATTTACAGTAGCCGCCAAACCGTAGTTTAAGCCTCTCGAATTTTGCACCCGTGCAAAACCAGCCGGATTACTACTGTTACTCCAGGTATAACCCGTAGTAACCGATACCTGCGGGTAACGCGTAGCCCTGATCTGTTTCAGATTGATTTCGGATAGCCGCTGGCTAATTTGCGCCGACAAAATAGTCGGGTTTTGTGTTTGCGCCTGGTTAATGATGTTGGCTAAAATAAGGCCTTGATCTACCACAATGGTATCGGCCACGTTAAACTCTGTTTGCGGATCGCGCGAGAGGATACGGTTCAGTTCAATTTTGCTGGCTTTAAAGGTTTGCTGCTGGCCAATGAGTGTGGCCGTATCGGTATTCAACGCCACCTGTGCATTATACACATCTAACCGCGCCACGCGGCCTACCTGGAAACGGTCGTTAGCATAGCGTAGCTGCGTACGCGAAATGGCAATAACACTTTGCAAAGCCTCAATTTGCTTTTGCTGGTTAATAAGGTCAAAATACGTGGTTATTACCGCTGCAACCGTACGCTGAACAGTATCCTGCAAACGCACCTGGCCTAATTGCCTGCGCTGCTTCAAGGCATCATACGTGGCAAACATGTTAAAGCCGTCAAATATGGTCCAGTTTAGGTCTACCCCATAATTACTGCCGGTATTGTTGGCACCATTAATACGGTTCACGGTACTGTCTGACCGGGTTTGCGTGGTACTTTGAATACTGTTGGCAATGGTATAGCTGCCCGTTACCGTAGGCAAAAAGCGGGCGTTACCCAGGGTTACGTTGTTTTGCGCAATAACCGATGTGTTTCTTGACAGGCGGATATCGTAATTATTTTGCAGCGATATCTCAATAGCATCTTTAAGGGTAAGTATGGGGGCGTTAGGCACCTTGTTGTTTTGCGCCCTTACAGTAGTTGCCCCTATAATTAAGCTCAAAACAAGACAGATAAATTTACTTGATCTCATAAACAGCTTACAGGTTTTCAATTAATAAGGGTTCTTTTGGCGTAGTATCTACCGGTGGTTCGGTATCAGGGTCGCGGCGGGTTTTGGCGGCCAGCAACACATACATCATCGGGATCACATATAGCGTTAAAATGAGCGAGAACATCATACCGCCCATAATAACAATACCTAATGATACCCGGCTTTTAGCACCTGCACCCAAGGCAAAGGCAATAGGCACGGCACCTAACACTACCGCAAAACTGGTCATTAAAATAGGGCGTAAACGGGCGGTGGCGGCTTCAACCACGGCATCATATTTTTTAAGGCCATGCTCCATACGCTGGTTGGCAAACTCTACTATCAGGATACCATTCTTGGTTACCAAACCTACCAGGGTAATCATTCCAATTTCACTAAAGATGTTTAACGTTTGGTTGAACAGCCATAAGGAAATGAATGCCCCCGAGATAGCCAACGGCACAGTAAGCATTACAATTACCGGGTCCATAAAGCTTTCAAACTGGGCGGCCAATACCAAGTAGATCAAAAGCAAGGCAAAACCGAAGGCAAATAAGATGTTGGATGATCCTTCGGCAAAATCTCGCGATGGACCGCTTAGGGCAGTACTAAAGCTTGGGTCGAGCATTTTATTGGCAATGCGCTGCATTTCTTCAATACCCTGGCCAATAGTATAACCCTCGGCCAAACCGGCTTGTACCGTGGCCGATTTATAACGGTTAAAGTGATAAATGGCTGGTGGGGCAGCGCTTTCTTCTACTTTAACCACATTGTCTAACTGTATCAGCTGGCCTTTATCGCTCCGTACATAAACCGATTTAAGGTCCAGGGGTTCGTCGCGGTTGGCACGATCTACCTGGGCTATAACCTGGTACTGCTTGCCACTCATTAAAAAGTAGTCTAAGCGGCCGGCACTATAATATAACTGTAACGTTTGCGAAATGGAAGCCACCGACACACCCAGATCGCGCGCGCGGTCGCGGTCGGTGGTTATACGTAACTCGGGCTTGGTAAATTTAAGGTTCACATCCGAACTGGAAAAGATAGGGCTTTTGCTTACCTCGGTAAAAAAGTCGGGCAATACCTTACGGATCTTCTCAAAATCCTGGTTCTGAATTACGAACTGTACGGGCAGCGAGGTACGGGCACCGCTACCGCCGCCGCTTATGGTTTGCTCCTGCACTACCAGCGCACGGGCATCCGGAAAACGTTTGAGTTTGGCGTTTAGCCAATCGGCTATTTGGGCCTGCGTTCGGGTACGCTTATCGGGCGCTACCAAACCAATACGGCCAAACCCCGAGTTGGTGGAAGCCGAACCAAAGCCGGGCGATACGATCTCGATATTAATGTTGGCCTCGGGGATAGAATCTTCTACCAGTTGAGCCACCCTATCCATATACTTGTTCATGAACTCGTAGGTGGCACCTTCAGACCCGGTTGCGGTGTAGCGAAGCAAGCTGCGGTCATCTAAGGGAGCTAATTCCGATGGGATGATCTTAATTAAGATGCCCACCAATACGATAGACACAATGAGGATACCTACCGATACCCATTTAAATTTCATAAATGAGATCAACGTTTCGGTATACCCGTTAGTCATGCGCTCAAAGAAAGGCTCTGTTTTTTCGTAAAAGGCCGATTTCTTATTGCTTTTGCGTGCCATAATAACATTAAGCATAGGCGTTAATGATAACGACACAAATGCTGATATTAATACTGCCCCGGCTACTACCACCGCAAACTCCCGGAACAAGCGCCCCGTAAATCCCTGCAAAAATACGATAGGTAAAAACACAGCCGCCAGCGTTACCGACGTAGAAATAACCGCAAAGAAAATTTCTGCCGAACCCTCGAAGGCGGCCTGCCTTACCGGCATACCGCCCTCTATCTTTTTATAAATATTCTCCGTGACCACAATACCATCATCCACCACCAAACCGGTGGCCAGTACAATACCTAACAAGGTCAAAATGTTAATAGAGAACCCGAACACATACATGATAAAGAAAGCCCCGATCAACGATACCGGGATATCTATCAGCGGGCGGAAAGCAATGAGCCAATCGCGGAAGAACAAGTAGATGATAATAACTACCAGCACAAAGGATATAGCCAGCGTTTCTTCCACCTCTTCAATAGACTGGTTAATAAAGCGGGTATTGTCTAACGCTACTTCCAGTTTAATATCGGGAGGAAGGTCTTTTTTTACCTGTGCCAGCCTTACATAAAAATCTTTGGCTATCTGTACGTAATTAGCACCCGGTTGCGGCACCACGGCCAAACCAACCTGCGGTACGCCCGATTCTTTAAAGGCAGTTTCCTCATTTGCCGAACCTAATATGGCATAACCCACATCGCTCAAACGGATAACGCGGTTGCTATCGGCACGGATAATGAGGTTGTTAAAATCTTTTTCGGTAACCAGTTTACCCAGGGCACGCACGGTAACCTCGGTATTGTTACCCGATATTTTACCGGCCGGTAACTCCACGTTCTCTTGGGCCAATGCCGCGCTGATGTCGGTAGCGGTTACCCCTAATGCCGATAGCTTGTTGGGGTCAATCCATAAACGCATGGCGTACTGGCGCTGACCCTGTAAGTTGATCTGGCTTACGCCGGGTATGGTTTGCAAGGCTTCCTGCAATACGTTTTCGGCGTAATCGTTAATCTGGGTAATGTTTCGGGTGTTACTGCTTACGGTGAGGGTAATAATATTATCGGCGTTGGCATCAGCCTTGCTCACTACCGGCGGGGCGTTAATATCTTGTGGTAACTGGCGCTGTGCTTGCGATACCTTGTCGCGTACATCGTTAGCAGCCGTTTCCAGGTCGGCATCCAAATCAAACTCTACCGTAATATTGCTCGACCCTACAGAACTGGTAGACGAGATATTACGAATACCCTGTACCCCGTTAATAGCTTTTTCGAGCGGCTCGGTAATCTGCGACTCAATTACATCGGCATTGGCACCCGAGTAACTGGTGCTTACGCTGATAATAGGCGGATCGACCGAAGGGAAATCGCGGATACCTAAAAACTTATAGCCAATAACGCCAAACACCACAATAATGACCGACATTACCGTAGCCAGCACCGGCCTTTTTATACTTATTGAGGATAAACTCATTGAATATTTTAGTGAAGAACTTTAACAATCTTTAACGGCACTTTAGGGCGCATTTGAATAATGCCCGATACAATGAGGCTGTCGCCCGGCTTTAATCCTTCAATTACCTCAATTTGGGTAGCGGTGCGGTTGTCGGTTTTTACAGGCCTTGCATAAGCGGTATCGTTGCGGGCAATGAATACCTTGCTTGATTTCAGATCTGGTACCACGCATTGCGTAGGTACCATAATGGTACGCGGCGTTTGCTCTAAGATCAAATTGATTTTGGCAAAGCCCCCTGCGTTGATTTCATTATCAGGATTGGCTGCCCTCGCTCTAACCGTAACTGTACGCGAGGCCGGGTCTACCGCAGGGTCAATGGCATAAACCGTAGCCGTGAAGTTTTTACGCGAACTGGCAATGTTGAACGTGATCTTGCTGCCGTCCTTTACCAACGAGCGGTAGCGCTCCGGAATATTGAAAGTAACCTTCATGGGGTTGGTGCTTACCAGTGTAGCTATAGCTGTAGAGGGCGATAAATAACCACCAGGACTCACGTTACGCAAACCAATTACCCCGCTAAACGGAGCCCTAACCACAGTGCGCGAAATTTGCGCTCTTATTACATCGGCCTGCGCCTTTAACGTATTATATGAGGATAAAGAAGTATCATACTCCTGGCGGCTTACCGCTTCTTTTTGCAATAAAACACGGTTGCGGTACTCGTTTTCTTTAGCCAGCGCAATTTGATACTGGGTTTGCTTTAAGGTAGCCTGTAAATCTTGGTCATACACCTTAACCAATACCTGGCCTTTGTTTACATGAGTTCCCTCACTAAAGTAGATGTCGGTAATGTTACCTGCTGTTTGACTAATCAAGTTTACACGCTCGTTAGGGTCAACGGTGCCGGTAATATCAATGGTGTTATTCATAACCGTATCTTTTACAATTTGCACCATTACCGGTACGGGGCCGCCCTTTTTGCCGCCCTTGCCACCGCCGCCGCCCTGGCCCATGCCTTCTTTTTTGCTGTCGCCGTGTAGCTTATTGTAAACCAGGAAAGCTATGAGCAGTGCTATAACTATATAAACAATGTATCGTATCTTCATTTGCGTGTTAAAAGTTGCTTTTTACGTCAATGGCTTCTGCCTGGGTGCATTAGTTTGTCATCGCTGCCGCATCCATTTAATCCATACGTAGCTTCAACGGTAAACATACCAATTTCAGGCGTTTAAATATGAAGTGCTGAATGCTTTAGCTGCAGCATGTTTTGGGTTTAAATTTGGCCGACCATTAACTAACAGGCAAAATAAGAGGTTATTACTGAGCAGTTTTGTATGTATCAACCATTTTACAACCTTAACAACCCTGCCGAAGTTTAAGTTACCCGGTAAAAAAAATTAAATTAGCCGGATGAAAAAGTGGCATTTAAGCATTATAGTTTTATTTAATCTGTTAATAATGAGTTCTATGAGTCAGGCGGCGGGTGCGTTGCAAATATCTTATACCGTTAGTTTTCCCGAAGCGCAGGCCCATTACGCCGATATTGAAATGGATATCAAGGGCTTGGCTCAAAATAAGCTGGACCTAAAGCTCCCCGTTTGGACTCCCGGCTCTTACCTCGTGCGCGAGTTTTCTAAAAACGTGGAGTCGTTTACGGCGCAAAGCGGCGGTAAAGCGGTTAGCGTGGTAAAAACCCGCAAAAACACCTGGGAGGTTAATACCCAGGGTCTATCGTCAGTAAAAGTGAAATATCGTTTTTACGCGTTCGAAATATCGGTGCGTACGGCGTTTATTGATGTTACCCATGCGTTCCTGTCTACCTCAGGTATGTTCTTTTATCCCGAAGGTGGTTTGAATCTGCCATCTACCATCAAAATTATTCCTTACAAAGGCTGGGACAAGGTATCTACCAGTTTGGCCAAAGTGGGTACTAACGACTTTACCGTTACGGCACCTAACTACGACATTTTATACGACTCGCCTATTGAAGTAGGTAACCAGGATATTTTTGGTTTCAAAGCCGCAGGTGTTGATTACGAAGTGGCCATGTATGGTGGCGGCAACTATGATAAAGAACGCCTGAAGAAAGACATGGCCAAAATTATTGAGGTAGAAACTGCCATTTACGGCGAGAATCCTAATAAACGTTATGTATTCATTGTTCATAATTACCTGAAAGGCGGCGGCGGTTTAGAGCACTTGAGCTCTACTGTATTAGGTGCCGCACGCGATGGTTATGCCACCGAAGCTGGTTACGAAGGCTTTTTGGGCTTGGTAGCACATGAGCATTTTCACCTGTGGAACGTAAAGCGTTTGCGCCCAATTGCTTTAGGTCCGTTTGATTATGAGAACGAGAATTACACGACCAACTTATGGATAGCCGAAGGTTTTACGGCTTACTACGATAACCTGTCGGTACGCCGTACCAACTTGTTCCCGGTAGAAAATTACCTGAAAGCCTTAGCGGCCGATTTTAATATTGTAGATAACACGCCGGGCACCAAGGTTCAGCCATTATCGCAAGCCAGCTTTGATGCCTGGATCAAGAGCTACCGCCCCGACGAAAACACCATTAATACCAGCATTTCCTATTACAACAAGGGTTCCGTAGTGGGCATGCTGATGGATCTGGAAATCATCAATGATACGAAAGGAGCAAAATCGTTAGACGATGTAATGCGTTACATGTATAACGAATACTACAAGGTTAAAAAACGTGGCTATACCGATGCCGAGTTTAAAGCCGGTGTTGAAAAATTTGCCGGTAAAAACCTGGATGATTTTTATGCTAAATATATTAATGGGGTAGACGATATTGACTACAACAAATATTTAGGCTACGCCGGATATAAAGTAGTGGATGAGTATGAAGGTTTGAACGCCCCCGATTTGGGCCTACGCACCACTACCGTTGCGGGTAAGCTTAAAGTTGCTGCCGTATTGCGCGGCACCAGCGCCTGGGTTGACGGTATTAACGTGAACGATGAACTGGTATCTGTAGATGGTGTACCAGCTACCGACCCTAAAACACTGATAGACGGTAAGCAGGTGGGCGATAAAATACAAGTGGTAGTTATGCGCGATGGCCGCCAATTAACCCTGCCCGTAACGCTGCTAAAAGTGACGCTTAAAAAGTATCACATTGAAAGCGTAACCGAGCCTACCGCCAGCCAAATGACCGTTAGAAAAAAGTGGCTTAAAATTTAATTCAAAATAATAATAACCATTTAAAGATCAGTTACGTAAAAACCAGCATACGATCTTTAAAAACAGAAGGGGGTTATTATGATGAGAACATTATTTTTTTTGACTGCATTGCTTTGTTTAGCAGGCTGGGCCGTAAGTGTATTTATGTATAATGCCACCGACCTTATTCACTCATTACTGGCTTTTGCGGCCATTTTCATAGTGATGGGCTTTATGGGTAATGAGCAACACGGACCTATTTCTAATCCGGATTTATTCTAACATTAAACAGTAGCAAATATGAACCCGCTTTAACTAAGTTAAAGCGGGTTTTTTGTTGGGTTATGTTTTAATGCCAGAGCCGTTTTATTTTTAATGCCCGCCGTAGGCTGCAATGTAAAAAACATCTTGCATTTAGGTTAAGTTTATGCTACTTGTGCTTATTGATGCTATATTTAGGCACAGCAAGGCTTAATACATGAAAAAACTTTTTACCCTGTTCCTAATTGCATCTGCAACGGGCGTTTACGCTCAAAAAATTGAAAAACTAACCATCGAAAAAATCATGAGCGACCCAAAGTGGATGGGGACCTCGCCCGATGGTATAAGGTGGAGCGACGATAGCAAAAAAGTTTATTTTACCTGGAACCCCGAAAACGCCGACAGGCCCAGCCTTTACAGCATTACCACCGGCAATACCAAGCCGCAAAAAACAGGTATCGATGAGCGTAAAACACTCACCAACGGCGGCACCTGGAATAAAGCCCACACCATAAAACTGTTTGAAAGCAATGGCGATATTTTTCTATCAAACTTAAAAACCGGTGCAATTACACCCATAGCGCTAACTACCGACCGCGAAAGCAACCCCGCTTTTAACAGCAGCGAAACGCAGGTGCTTTTTACCCGTAACGATAACCTGTTTGCTCTAAACCTCAAAGGCGGCGAACTTATGCAGTTAACCAATTTTACCCGTGCAGCCGCAGTTGCAAACCCGGTTGCTACAGGTGCCGGGCAGCGCGGCGGCGGTGCAGGTGGGCGTTTAGCCGGTATACCTACACGCCAAGGCAGTGCCGAAACCGCAAACCTGCAGGAACGCTGGCTGCGTAATGAGCAAACCGAACTTTTTGAGGTAATACGCGAGAAAGCTAAAGACGAAAAGCTGGATGCTGCGGAGCGTAAAGCCCTGCAACCCGCCAAACGTTTGAAAGATATTTCCATTGGAGATCAGTCGCTCAGCTTTTTACAACTAAGCCCGGGTGGCCGCTATATCACCTACCGTTTAATTAAACAAGCCGAGGGAGCCAAAACAACCATTGTACCCAGCTACGTGACCGCTACGGGCTTTACCGAGGATATTCCTAACCGTACCAAGGTGGGCGCGGCACAATCTACCTCGCAATCTTTCGTGTATGATACTAAGCGCGATACGGTGTATGCCATTTCCACCAAAGAAATACCCGGCATTAAAGATTTGCCCGATTATGTAAAAGATTACCCTAAGCAATTAGAAGAGCGCACCAAGCGCAACGAAGACCGCAAGGTAGTAATACAAGGCCCCATTTGGAGCCCCGATGGCCAAAACGCCATAGCCATTGTAACGGCACAAGACAATAAAGACCGCTGGGTAATGAAGCTTGACCCGGCTACCGGTCAGTTAAACCTTTTAGACCGCCAGCGCGACGAGGCCTGGATTGGCGGCCCCGGCATCAGTGGCGGCGGCTTTGTATCGGGCAATACCGGCTGGCTGGATAATACGCATTTCTACTTCCAAAGCGAGGCCAGCGGTTACTCGCACATTTATGTGGTTGATGTAACCACAGGCACTAAAAAGCAGCTGACCAGTGGCAAATGGGAGGTATCTGATCTCAAACTATCTAACGATAAAAAGTCGTTTTACTTCATCGGCAATATGGAGCATCCGGGCATTAACCATTATTACCGCCTGCAGGTAAGCGGTGGTACTCCCGTTAGGCTAACCAGCATGAAAGGTGGTAACGAAGTAGACCTCTCGCCCGATGAAAGGTGGCTGGCTATTCGCTACTCTTATTCTAACAAACCATGGGAGCTTTACCTGCAACCCAATAAACCAGGTGCTAAAGCCGTACAGGTAACCAACTCTGTTACGGCTGAGTTTAAGTCTTACGCCTGGCGCGACCCCGAAATGGTGACCTTTAAAAACCGCTACGGCAGCGATGTTTATGCGCGTGTATACACGCCAAAAGTAGCCAGCCCAAACAAGCCTGCCGTAGTGTTTGTGCATGGCGCAGGTTATTTACAAAATGTGCATTACTGGTGGAGTTCATACTTCCGCGAGTTTATGTTCAACAATATGTTAGCCGATAATGGCTATACCGTTATTGATATTGACTATACCGGCAGCTCGGGGTATGGCCGTAACTGGCGCACGGGCATTTACCGCCATATGGGTGGTAAAGATTTGGACGACCAGGTTGATGGTGTAAAGTTCCTGGTAGAAAAATACGGTGTTAATCCTAAAAATGTGGGCATGTACGGGGGCTCTTACGGTGGATTTATGACGCTGATGGGCCTGTTTACCCAACCTGATGTATTTGCCGCCGGTGCAGGCTTGCGTTCGGTAACCGATTGGGCGCATTATAACCACGGCTATACTGCTAATATTTTAAACGAGCCCTACAATGATGAGATGGCTTACCAGCAAAGTTCGCCCATCAATTTTGCCAAAGGTTTAAAAGGCCGCCTGCTGATGGCGCATGGTATGGTTGATGTGAATGTGAACTACCAGGATATTATCCGTCTGTCGCAAAAACTCATAGAACTGCATAAAGAGAACTGGGAACTTGCCTCATACCCGGTGGAAGACCACGGTTTTTTACAACCCAGCAGCTGGACCGACGAATATAAACGCATTTACAAGCTATTTGAAGAAACGTTGAATAAGAAGTAGGCCCCCTCTAAATCTCCCCCGGGAGGGGAGACTTTAAATAAGATTTTAATGGAATAACAGCCATATTTTTCAAAAGCCCTCCCTTCCGGGGAGGTTTGGGAGGGGTTTACTCTTCCCACTCCACAGCTTTTAACGCTGTAACGATACCATTAATGCAGTTATTTACATTTACCATACTCTTCACCGGGAAGGGTGTTACGGCGATGTGTTCGACCGAAGTAATGCCCGATAACTGAATAGCTTCGCGCGCATACTTTTCAATGGTTTTGAGCGAGATCACGATCAGGCGGGGCTGCATTTCGGCAAGTTTTTTGGCTAATGGTTCTATACCTTCTTCACGGGCTTTTGCCTGTTCTTTGGGAGGTAGGTATTTGATGGGTAGTATAGTTAAACTTTCAAAGTAGCCTCCCATTTCTTTAAAAAACTTCAAAAATTCGTCGTTATCCTTAAAGTCACCAAACACCTGGGTGTAGGCATCTTTAACTGCTCTGAACATGCTGGAATTTTTGAGATAAAAGTAGCGGTTATTTACGGGCAGGCCATCGGCAATAAATAGGGCCTGTACTTTTTCGGGTTTATGCTGGAGGCGGAGCGCTAAAAATTCTTCTTCATTCATGGTGCGGGTGCTTGCATGGCGGGCACCCTTTGCTTATCGCGGTAATTCATCCATTCTACCAGTAATAAGTTGGGTACCCAGCTTAAAAAGGCAATGATGAGATAATTGTTTTCAAATGCTACCCCATTTCCTAAAACCGAGAACAGCCAGATATAAAACCGCAAGGTAACTGCGGCAAATGCCAGCGCATAGCTCCGGCGCATCATGAAAATATGGTTGTTCACATCGCCCTTGCGGATATAGGCCCACGCCATAATGGTAAATGTTATCCACAGCGTATTCTGGATAATAAATGAAGCAAACACACCTGCACCACGGTTAATAAAAAAAGTCATGAGGTAAGCGCCGGGCGCGGCAAAAAACAAGATGCCCAGTATATACACTTTGCCTAAGATGCGGTGCAGCGTTTTATAGTGATGCCAGCGTTTTATAAACTGGAAGAAGCCCAACAATAGTATAACGCTGCTGCCAAAAATATGGCTGTAAAAGGCGGGCAGGTACCACCCGCTTTTTACAGCCTCGGCTTTGAACCTTAAAAAATCGGTATCGTTTTTAAAGCTCAAATACTCGAGGGTACTCAGGCTCAAAATAAGTATCCAAAACAGAGCAATTATCCGCAATAAACGTATCCACATAAGGTTACCGCGCAGCCAGCTTAGTGGCCGCTTGTCCATTTAACCGCTGGTTGATCCAGTTAAGGTTATAGCGGTCTATGTCTGTTAAGCGGTCGTCAACGTTTGCGTTTTCGGCTTTATAATCTAATATACTACCTTCAAATACAGACTTCCACTGTTTATCTTTAAAAATGTAATTATAATCGGCATAGATCTCGTTTTTCATATAACGAAGTACAACAGGAGGCAATTCTGAAACCGTTTTTCCATTATACAGGTAACAACCCCTAATATATGATTCATCCATCTTTACAAACTTGGTGAAGGCAAACAGGCGGTTGGTAGGTTTCTGAACTAATTTATTGTTATGCAGGTATAAATATTGGTAAACCAGCATTTCTTTAACAAAGTGCTCATCAGGCAGCGAAAGGTCTACCGTTGCACCAGCTCTTAGCTCAAACAAGGTGTCATTAAGCGCTTTGAAACTGTAGCCATCGCATTTAGCCGGGGCTTCGCCACCATCAGAGTTTGAATAATCTGCCAGGATGTCGCTGCTGAAAGTCCTGTTCTCTTTCTTGTCAACTAACACTACATTTTTAACGTCGTAAAACTCGCTTCGGCCACCTATAAAATAATCGCGGATGGAATATACTAACGCCTGGAAACGGCCTGTATCTGCCCTTGCCAAGTCTTCGGCTTCGGTTACTTTGTAAGCACTGCTGGCATCAAAAAACTCCACATTGCGGCGCAACGGGTTTTTTAAATATTTAATGGCGGAAACTAAGTTTAAATCGGTTAAATAGGAGGGACTAATGAGCACGCTGCTGTGGTTATCGCGCGAGTTCATTTCCATAACATCTGTCTTGCTTAAATGGCTCAGGTTAGTCCAGTTAACCCGTGGCAGCTGGGCCATCAGCTCCTTGATGTTAACAGTGGTTTCTTCACTTACACTATAATTCTTTTCAAGCCAGTAATAGCTATTACCCTTTCGCAACGCTCCCAGATGTTCGCTGTTAACCAGCGGGAAGATCTGGTCGTATTCAACCGGAACTACGATCTTTCCGTTTAAGTCGTAAAAGCCTCGCTTACGATCTTTCTCTACTTCTACCAGCCCATTTATACTGCCGTTAATATTATAGATAAGATCGTACTCGGCAGGTATAATTTCCTGTAGCTGCGGATTAACCAACCCCATTTTATAGGTCTTGGCCGAATCTACATCGTAATAATCCCATTTACCTTTTACTACATAAAAATAAGTTTGCTTATTAATGTGCGAAAACCAAAGCACGCTATCATACTTCGTTTTTAATTTTTCGGCTGATTTGAAGGCTTGTAAGGTAATGGGGCTATAAATGTCTTTGTCAGTCAATGACTTAGTATTCACCTTGTTTTCGTAGGCCAGGTAATCTTCAATAAAACGAAGGTTATCCACATTGGTAATTACATATTTATTAGCTTTCTTATGCACAGTAAAGGTAATAGCGGTCCATTGAGCGGGCAGTGTACGGTCCATTAGCTTAACCGGTACCTTAATTTTGGCGTCGCCATTTTCAAGATAGGTATAAGTACAGCCCTTAATATTCAAGGTCAGTTTTAGCACGGCCGCATTGCCCATGTTTACGCTCGATTGGTTGGTTAATACCTTTAAGAAATGATTCAACATTTCGGGTTGCCAAACCATATCAAGTTGCCAAACCAAATCAAAATAAGTAGCCAGCGAGTCGGTATTTTTATTAACCACATGCCTGTTAAAATCCTGCATAAATTGGTCGTATTTGGCAACGGGCGGTTTATCAAAGTATTTGGCCTTTACAAAAAAGGCTAATCCTAAAATAACAATACCGGTTATTACCCCAATGATTATCGGCTTGGTTTTCATAGTAATGCAAGATAGAGAATATGGTTGTATTACAAATATTAAAAGTAATTGCGCGTGCTTTTAATGTCTATATTATAAATTATCTATATAGATAAAAACTATAGCACATCAATTAATAGAATGTGGTAAAAACATCTCGTTGTTTATATTTGTAAAAATTATAACAAAACATACATTATGATAACAGTTGGTGAAAAATTTCCGTCGTTTAATAAAAAAGCTGTAGTTAGCATTGAAAAAGGTAAAGAGTTTGAAGATATAACTTCTGACTTTTTAGTAAATGATGATAACGTTTGGACCGTAATGTTTTGGTGGCCAAAAGATTTCACTTTTGTGTGCCCTACCGAAATTGCTGAGTTCAACAAAAACTATGGTGAGTTCCGTGACCGCGATTCTCGTTTAATTGGCGCTTCTACAGATTCTGAATTCGTTCACGCTGCCTGGAGAAAAAACCATGATGACCTGCGCGATCTGAAATTCCCGATGCTGGCTGATACTTCAAAATCATTGGCTGAAGACCTGGGTATTTTAGAGCCTACCGAAAAAATTGCTTACCGTGCTACTTTCATCATCGATCCTACAGGTGTTGTACGTTGGGTGTGTGTAAATGACCTGAACGTTGGCCGTAACGTTAAAGAAGTTTTACGTGTGTTAGATGGTTTACAAACCGACGAGCTTTGCCCATGTAACTGGGAAAAAGGTGAAGAAACTATCAACGTATAACCTCTCCCCAACCCTCTACAAAGGAGAGGGAGTTATATAATCTCTTCGAAACATATCTCTCAAAATTTTACAATAGAGGGAAATCTAAAATATTCTCTTCAAAGCCCTCCCCTTTGGGGAGGGTTGGGAGGGATTAATTCACTACCATGAGCGAAAGCACCGAAATAGTACAGGAACTGCTGCAAAGCGTTGCTGTTGACAAAGATTACCGTACCGAAAGTTTAACCCTGCTGGAAAAAGGTGAATCGCGCTACCTGCGCGATTTAAAGCTGAACCTGACCAGTACACTTACCTCAGAGCATTTAAGCACTAAGGAATGTGCCTTATTAGGTTTAAGCACGGCTATAAACAATAACAACAAGCCGTTAACCATTTACTTTACCAAATACGCCGAAGAGCAGGGCGCTACCGCCGCCGAAATTGGTGAGGCGGCAGGTTGTGCATCTTTACTGGCTTCAAACAATATATTTTACCGTTTCCGTCACTTTACACAAAAGGAAAAGTATACACAAATACCTGCCCGTATACGCATGCAGTTAATGATGAAACCCGTAACCGGTAAAGAGTTTTTTGAATTAATGAGTTTAGCCATTTCGGCCGTTAACGGTTGCGAAATGTGTGTTAATGCCCACGAAGATTCATTGATTAAATTGGGAACTACTGAAGAACGTATTTTTGACGCGGTAAGAATAGCCTCATTGGTTACCGCTACCGGAAAAATCATCTTTTAAGTTTTCCACATTTTAGCTATAAAAAAGGAGCGTGAACAATTTCACGCTCCTTTTTTATGAATTTTTATTTTAATAATTTGCTTTTAATTAAAAAGCGGAGTAGATTAGAGCAAGATTAAACGCCTTTCGGGCTACGGTATATTTGTCTTAAATCCACAAAATACAAGCTTGCCGGGTAAATAAAAAACAATTTGATTTTACTTTAAAGCCGTTCTGTTGACTCCAGAACGGCTTTTGTTTTTTAGTGTACATCGGCTGCTGCCTTCAGGTTCTTTTTGAAAGGCTGCAGATACAATAACGGTATCGAAAACAGCATCACCAAACCGGTAAGCCAGTAAGCATCATCGTAAGTTAACAGCATAGCCTGCCGGGTAATAATACCATCCATAGAAGCATAAGCCATCTTGGTAGCATCTATCATGCTTTTGCCATGTGCCATAAAGTTATGGATCATGCCTTGCAGCCTGTCATTAAACGCGGGGTTGTACTGGTTAACATTTACCAGCAGGTTGTTACGGTGCCCTTGCTGACGGATGTGTATCAACGTGGTTAAAGCCGCAATACCGAACGATCCGCCCAGTTGGCGCATCATGTTATTCAAACCTGCACCCTGGCCAATTTCGGCCCCTTTCAAGTCGGATATAGCCAGCGTGGTTAGAGGAACAAACAATAAGGCCATACCTATACCGCGGATAGCCAGCGGCCAGAAAAAGTCGTTACGGCCGGTTTGCAGGGTAGAGCCTGCCAGCATGTGGGTAAATACAAAGAACAGGAACATGCCAATGGTAGCCATAAACTGCGCCGGGACGCCCTTATTAAGCATTTTACCTACAAAAGGCATCATCGCTATGGTAAACAACCCACCTGGAAACAAGAGCTCGCCCGTTTGCTGCGCCGAGAAGCCTAACAGGGCCTGGCAAAATACAGGGAACACGAATACCGACCCATACAAACCAAAGCCTAATATAAAAGAAGTAAACATCCCTATGGAGAAGCTCCGGTGCCGCATAATGCTAAAATTCACAATAGGATGGTCGGTGCTTAACTCGCGCCAAACAAACAGCAATACGCCAATTACAGAGGTTGCTGTTAAAAAGGTAATGTAAGGCGTGGCAAACCAATCTTCCGATTCGCCCTTTTCTAATATAGTTTGCAAACTGCCTACTGCTACGGCCAGCAAGGCAATGCCCCACCAGTCAATTGGATTGTTTCGCCCCGTTTTCTCCGTGGGCCTTATGTACATCACCGTGAATATAGCCGCCAGTATACCTACGGGTATGTTCACATAAAATATCCATGGCCACGAAAAATGGTCGGTAATGTAACCGCCAATGGTTGGGCCTACAGTAGGGCCTACCACGGCACCTAAACCAAACAAAGCCGTTGCCGTACCTACCTGCTCGCGCGGCCAGGTTTCTAACAATATAGCCTGAGAGGTAGATATTAAACCACCGCCGGCCATACCCTGTAAAATACGGAACAGAATAAGCTCTGTTAAGGAGGTGGCATTACCGCATAAAAAAGAAGCGATAGTGAATATAACAATGGAGGCTAAAAAGTAATTTTTTCGCCCAAAAAAGCTACCCAGCCAACCCGACATAGGTAAGATAATTACGTTGGCTACAGCGTAGCCGGTGGTAATCCAGGCCACGTCTTCTAACGTGGCACCCAGGTTACCTTGTATGGTTGGCAAGGATACGTTAACAATGGTGGTATCAATAAGCTCCAGTAACGAAGCTGTAATTACCGTAATGGTAATGATCCACTTTTTAAATCCTACTTCGGCCATTTAATTTAATCTTTTATAGAAACAGACACGTTTACGCTCATACCTGCGCGCAGCTTGTCTAAAACTTCTTTTTTAGCATTTAATTTGATCTTTACAGGCACACGTTGTACTACTTTAACAAAGTTGCCGGTAGCATTATCGGGCGGTAATAAAGAGAAACGCGCACCAGTGGCCGGAGAGAAATTATAAACGGTTCCTTCTAGGTCAAGGTCAGGGAAAGCATCCACTTCAACTTTCACTTTTTGTCCGTTGCGTAAGTGCTCTAACTGCGTTTCTTTAAAGTTTGCTGTAATGTATAAACTGTTATCGTTCACTACAGAAAACAAGGTTTGTCCGGCTTGTACCAATTGGCCTAACTGTACGCTCTTTTTAGAGGTAATACCACTGGCTGGTGCTTTAATGGTAGTGTAGGTTAACTGCAACTTGGCAAAATCAACATCAGCCTGCCTTTGGTCAACACCTGTATTAGTTACCTTTAACTGGCTGCGGGTAGTACCTACCTGGCGCTGCGCTGCAGCATATTTATCCTGTGATGCCTGGTAATTGGCTCGTGCTACATCCAGGTCAGATTTAGCCTGGTCAAATTGCTGCTGCGTAATTGAGCCGTCTTTGATCAGGTTAGCGTAACGCGCATAATCTTTTTGCATTTTTTCGAGCCTGGCGCGTGCCGAAGTTACTTCTGCACGGGCACTGGCAGAGTTGGCCTGGTTAGTATAAATTTGCGATTCGCCTACGCCAACGTTAGCACCTGCACCTTGCTGAGCTGCTTGTGCCTGCTCTAACTTTACGTTATAGTCGCGGTCGTCAATCTTCACCAGTTCCTGGTTTTTTTCAACGTGCTGGTTATCTTCAAAAAATATACTGTCAACATAACCACCTACGCGGGCAACCACGGGGCTAATGTCGGCATCAATCTGCGCATCGTCGGTATCTTCGTGCTTGGTAGAATAAATGTATTCTTTCACACCGAAAATTAAGCCGCCAATAACCACTATAGCTAATATGATAGGGATAACGCGGTTTGGTTTCTTCTTTTCTTCTTGTTGTACTTCTTGTTCTTGTGCCATTGTAGTATTGCTGTGGGAGATGTTTAGTTTAATTTAGTGAGTTTTCCGGTTGCTTTTAACAGGTTGTAGTAAGCCAGCCCTGCATCGGCACGGGCCAGTTCAAGGTTAATTTGCGCCTGGTACAATAATGTTTCGGCATCGGCGCGGTCTGTAGCCGAAGCGGTTGCATTGGCATATTTTGAACTTTGAATACGGTTATTCTCAGTGGCCTGTGCAATAGAGGTTTCGAGCAGTTTAATACGCTGTATAGATTTTAGGTAGTTCTGATAACTTTCGTTTACCTCGTTCTTAACATTATCGGTAATAATACCTTTGTTAATAACGGTTTCATCGCGCTGTATACGGGCTTCGGTTACACGGTTCTTGTTGTTCCAAAGCGAGCCAAAGTTCCATGACAGCGAAAGGCCAGCTGTAAGCGGGGTTATGTAATGACCGCTGGTAGGCAGCGGGTTGGCCGATACGTCTACATAATATAAACCTGCGGTAGCAGCCAGGGTAGGCAGCTTTTGGGCGCGTATATCTTTAATGTTAGTTTCGGCAACCTTGGTGCGCAGTTCCTGTTGTCTTACTTCCTGGCGCTGGGCAAGGGCACTGTCAATATAGCTGTTTAAAGGTGCAATAGCGCGTTCGCCTTCGTTCACTTGTGCAATGGTAAGTTGCGTACTTTCGGGCAAACCTAATAAAATAAGCAGGTTGTAGTTAATGATCTTGCGATTGTTCTCCAGGTCTATACCGTTAAGCTCCACGTTAGCGCGTTGCAGTTGGAAACGCAAAACATCATTTTTGGTTACCAGGCCTTGTTCAAAAAAACGTTGTGACTGGTGTATTTGCTGATCAATAGCCTTGAGGTTTTGCTCTACAATGGTTTTGCTTTGCAGCACCCGGTAAAGGTTATAGTAAGAGTTTACAATATTGTAAGCAATTTGCTCGCGGTTTACATCTACATCGAGTTTGGCTACCTGAACCAATAAATCGGTAGACTCTTTGGCGTAACGGTAACGGCCACCGCCGTAAATTACTTCCTCTACCGAAACGATGCCTAAGTTGGCATTGGCACTTTTAGGTAAAGTAATAGACTCTTCGCCCAAATTAAGCGTGTTGGCCGGTATTTGCGCACGGCTGTAGGCAAAACTCGCATTACCCGTAGGTAGAGCACGATCTTTAGCCTGGTTGTAGCGCGATACCGCCTCATCTATCCGGCTTTGCGATAGTTTAAGGGTTTTGCTGTTATCTAAGCCCAGCTTAATGGCTTCTTGTAAGGTAATGGGCCTTTCCTGCGCATAAGCGGTGCTACCCAACAGCAGGCCTGCAAGCGCTACGGTAATACCAAAGCTTAATTGCCCGGGCAACAGCCTTTTTAACATAGGTGTGATTTTATTATTTAGCGTTGTCATTTTCAATGAGTAAATAAGACTTAAGTAGTTTTTTGAGATAGTCAATAACGCGGGGTTTCAACTTTTCTTCCATATTTTGAGGATCCTGGGTATCGTAGCCTAACATGAGCGAGCAAATTTGCGGTGCATTAAGCAACTGGCTTTTTACACCAAATACGGTAGCTACTACCATGTCGGTATCAATGTCGCGCTTAAACTCACCCTTCTCAATCCCTTCGTGCAATATCTTGCGAAACTCGTTCACATTCAGCATAATCATGTTGGTGATCTTATCGGCAAGTTCTCCGGTACGGCGTACACTCATTTCTTGGTGTATCATTTTCTGGAAGCAGTTATTATTAAAAACCCTGCCTATATAGGCTTCAATATATTCTACTACTTTTTGCCAGGAGCTAATACTTTCGTTTTTGCCAATAACGTGGATCAAATCACGAAAGGTGGCCGTTCTGCGCTCAAATATGGATAGCAGTAAACCCTCCTTCGACCCGAAGTAGTAATTAAGCATCGCCATGTTCACGCCGGCTTCGCCCGAAATTAAACGGGTAGAAGCGCCGTCAAAACCATGCTCTGCAAATACCCTTTCGGCTACATCCAGTATATGGTCTTTTTTATCAATCTTTTCCTTTTCCATTCTTTCGTTCTGCAAAATTAATCAAACGATTGATTAACTTAAAATGTTTGTGTCATAGTATTGAAAGATATTTTAATATGGGATGCGGAATTATTAATATATGTGAAGACTGATTTAATTAAATGCAAGGCTTTGTTGAATTGTTTTTAATATTTGTACATTAACCTGATCAAACACGGTTTGCCATTCCATGAAATTCTTCAGACTTTTTATCATCCTTCAACTCCTGATTAACTGTACCTGGGCGCAAACATCGCCTCCGGCAGATGCAAGCACTATAAGGCAGCAGTTTAAGAAATTGGGCGTGCTGGGCAGTGTACTTTATGTTGCCGCCCATCCCGACGATGAGAACACCCGCCTGCTGGCTTACCTGGCGCAGGAAAAAGGTTACCGCACCGGCTACCTGGCATTAACCCGCGGCGATGGCGGACAAAACCTTATAGGTAACGAACAGGCCGAACTGCTGGGTCTTATTCGTACGCAGGAACTGCTGGCCGCCCGCCGCGCCGATGGTGCCGAACAGTTTTTTACCCGTGCCAACGATTTTGGATTTTCAAAAGGACCGGATGAAACTTTAAAAATATGGGATCGTGATAAAATTTTGGGTGATATGGTTTGGGTAATACGCCAGTTTAAACCCGATGTAATGATCTGCCGTTTTCCTACCACGGGCGAGGGCGGTCACGGCCACCACACCTCATCGGCCATATTAGCGCAGGAAGCCTTTACCGCCGCTGCCGACCCTAAGCGCTACCCCGAGCAATTAAAATATGTACAACCATGGCAAGCCAAACGCTTACTGTGGAACACCTTTAACTTTGGCAGCACCAACACCACCGCTAACGATCAGTTCAAGATAGATGTAGGCGTTTATAACCCTGTTTTGGGCAAAGGCTACGGCGAAATTGCTGCCGAAAGCCGCTCTAACCATAAATCGCAGGGCTTTGGTACGGCCAGGCAACGTGGCGAATCATTAGAATATTTTAAGACTTTGTTGGGCGATGCTCCGGCAACCGACCTGCTTGATGGTACCACAACCAACTGGAAACGTATAAAAGGCGGCGAGGATATTGCCACCAATCTTTCCATCATTAGCAAAGCCTTTGATGCCGACCGCCCCGAAGCTTCGGTACCTGCGTTGATACAGTTGCGCACCAAAATTGAAAAAGTAACCGATGCTTACTGGCGCACGCAAAAGCTGAAAGAAATGGATAACCTGATCGCTACCTGCGCGGGCCTATGGTTTGAAAGCTATGCTACCGAGCCTACCTATGCCCTGGGCGATAGTATTGCCATCCGCTCGCAGGTGTTGAACCGTTACAGCAACAAGGTAAAACTGCACAGCATTAGTATTCAAAACAAAACACAAGATTTTGGCAGTCCCGGTTTGGTAATACCAGCCAACCAGGTGCAGCAATACACTATTAAAGCCCTGGCCGATAAAATTACCCAACCTTACTGGCTCGAATCGCCGCACAATATAGGAGCCTATAACCTGCCTGATGACAAGCTTGCAGGTAACCCCGAAAACCCTGATCTGCTCACCGTTACCTATGATTTCGCCATAGAAGGAAAACTGCTTCATTATACCCGCCGCCTGGTTTACAAATATGTAGACCCTGTGCGCGGGGAAGTGTACCAGCCTATTGAGGTAGCACCACCGGTTACGGCTACTATAGAGAATAAAGTATACATATATAACGGTACGCAACCGCAAAACCTTCAGGTAAAACTCAAAAGTTTTATGAACGGCAGTGGCAGCGTTAGCCTTAAACCGATAGCGGGCTGGCAAATTAGCCCGGCTGCTACCAGCTTTACCAACAAACGCAAAGGCGACGAGTGGACGGCCGACTTCACCGTTACGCCAACCGCCAATGCTAAAAATGCATTGGCCGAAGCTGCTGTTAAGGTCAACGGTAAAACATATACTATGGGTTTACAGCGCATCCGCTATGAGCATATTCCAAACATTACCTTGTTTCCGCCCGCCCAGGCCAAATTGGTTAACCTTGATCTGAAGACCACCGGCAAAAAGATAGGCTACCTGCCCGGTGCCGGAGATTTCGTAGCGGAGGCTCTGCGCCAGGTGGGCTATGAGGTGCACCTACTCACCGAGGCCGAGATCATGAGCAGCGACCTCTCGGTTTATGATGCCATTGTAACCGGCGTGCGTGCCTACAATGTAGACCAGCGCCTGGTATTTGAACAGCCTAAGCTGATGGATTATGTAAAAAATGGAGGTAATCTAGTGGTTCAGTATAATAACTTTGCAGGTTTGGTGGTGCAGCAAATTGGCCCATATCCTTTCCGTGTAGTTAACGAGCGCGTGACCGACGAGTTTGCCAAAGTGACGGTAACCAGCCCGCAAAGTCCGCTGTTAAACTATCCCAACAAAATTACCCAAACCGACTTTGACGGCTGGATACAGGAACGCGGCCTTTATTTTGTAAGCAGCATTGCCCCCGAATATCAAACCGTATTGGAAATGAACGACGCCGGCGAAGCCCCTAACAAAGGTTCGTTAATTACTGCCAATTACGGTAAGGGACGTTTTGTGTACACCTCGCTGGCATTTTTTCGCCAGTTGCCTGCAGGTGTGCCGGGTGCATATAGGCTATTTGTGAATTTATTGAGTAAGCCGAAGTAAGTGGTCTGTAGTCTGTAGTCTGTAGTCTGTAGTCTGTAGTCTGTAGTAGGAACTACCGTCATGTAAGACTTGTTTCAACATCTCACGAGAAAGGTATTAATTTAAGATATCGTCATTGCGAGCGGTAGCAAAGCAATCTCTGCACGACAGGCAAACTGCCATATTTCAATGCACGATTTGCTTCGTTTTGCGCGAAAGACAACCTCGATAATTGCAAGTGTCTACAATAAACGCTGTGTCATCCCGAACGATAACGAGAGCTCTTGTTCAAAATGCAAGGTTTGCAACAACCATGGATAAACAGGATTTCTCGCTATCGCTCGAAATGACAAGTTTTTTATCTAAAATTTAAAGCCCTCCCTCCCGGGGAGGGTTTGGCAGGGTCTCCTTTAATTCACCAGCTTCCCCGTCAAATCTACAGTGCGTGCAAAGGGGTTTAAATATTTATTGGTCAATACCGCAAACTCCCTGCGGGTAATGGGGCGGTTCAAATCATAAGCCTGTGTAAACTTATAATTGGCTTGCCATTGCTTTTCTAACGTTTTTTGCAATGTTTCCGGATCGCTCAGCGTAATTTCGCTGATGAAAGAGAGCAGGTTGCCTACCGTGAATTGGGTGCCGGGCTTAGTTTTGTTAAACCATAAAAAGGCACGGGTGTAAATTTCTTTAATTACCGGCTCTACTTCGGCGGTACTTACAGTGGTATCCGGCTTAAACAGGATAGCCGCATTTTTACCATTAACTTTGGCAATTCCTTGTAGCAAACCTGTAGCGCCCACTTGCTGTATAGCACGAAAGTTTGGATCTGTCAGAGGCACATCTGTAAATGGCAGCAGGTAACCTTTAAAATCAAGTAATTCACCCTGAACCGAACGAACATTGAGCTTGCTGGTAGTGGTTTTGTAAAACGCACAAAAGGCGGCTACCGTACCTGCGCCTTGCCCTACTACCATTTGCACCGACGGGTAAAATGTGCTGGCATTTACCAGGTGGGTGGTGCTCATGGCCTTTTCGGTCACCAGTAAATTATCAAAATCTTTTACCACTAAGGCCCCCATAGGCACGCTATAGCCTGGAAATGGCGGGTAAGCCGTTTGCGGGCCGCGTTTATCTACAAAATGCTGCCCTGGCGAGGCATCGCCCACGGCAATAGACGTACGGTACAATTTAGAACTGCGGTTGTAAGGCGTCATAATATCGTCCAGCACCATACGAATTTGTCCTTTAGCCCGGCGGTACTCACGCATGTAGGGGATGGGCGGCAAACCATCAGGGGTTCCAAACTCATCGGTTACACTAAAGTTTTTTAAGCCGCCAACGGTTTGTAAAAAGTAGATCAGTCCTAATACTTTAAGGCGGGTCTCCTTATAATATTGTGCACGATTCTTGGGGTCGAGCTGCTCTACAGACGCTTTGTAAGAGTTACCATCGCTCCATTTAATCATGTATTTATTGTTGGGAAGCTTACCGCCCAACACCATTTTCAACAGGTCTTTACCCTTTAAACTTTCGTAAGCAGCAGCGTTGTAGCCGGCAGGTTGTGCAATAGTTTTATCGGTACCCTTACCATAATCTTTTAACACGGCACACCAGGTAATATCTTGTATAACAGGAATGGCATTTTCGGGAGCCAGTTGTTCGCCGGTATCTTTACGGCTGTCAAAACCGGTGCTGAACGGTACACCTGCCATAGCGGCTACATCGCCGGTACCGGTGGCATCTATGAGTACCTGCGCTTTAATAATATTAATTTTTCCTTTTTCGGTAATGGTTACCTCCCAACCCGTGCCGTTCTTTTTAACGGTGGTATAAGGGGTGTTCATTTTGAGGGTAAGGTTTTTCACCGTGTCGGTCATTTTACGGAGGATGGCCGCCCCGGTATAAGGCTCAAACCGTAGTACGGCATTTTGCGTGGTATCAAACCCGGGCGACTTTAAATAAAAATCGCGCACATGCTTACGAAACTCACCCCAAATACCCGACGGCAGGTTGCGGTTACCATCCAGTACACACATACCGCCCGAGGTCATTTCGCCACCCAGCCATGGTCCTGGTTCTACCAATATGGTCTTTACTTTACTGCGTGCGCATTGCAAAGCCGCGGCCGTACCGCTGGCGCTGCCGCCTATGACGAGTACGTCGGTTTTAATAGTATCGGCATAGGTATGGGTAAAGCCCAGGCAAAGCAGGCCAACAAGTAACTTTTTTAACATGGAATGTATAAATAGGTTATAAACGCTAAATTAGGGCAAACCTTTTACTATAAATGAATAATAGTGTAACAAAATACCTCACGTTGGCTACCGTTGGTGTTTTAAGCTTTGCGTCGGGCGCTTTTATGATCAGGAGATTTGAAAGTGTGCCCTTAACGGTAGGCATTGTTCAGGAAGCCGAAAAAATTATCGGCCAAAGCTTCACCCCCGCTCAGGCCGACTCAATGCTGAATATGCTTGAGGGCTTCAATAATTCTTATGATGCGCTGCACAAGCTCAATATGCCTAATAGCATAGTACCGGCACTTACCTTTAACCCGGTGCCGGTTGGCTTTGCTAACCCCGATGCTAAAAGCGGCTTTAAGCAGGATAAAACGGCTGACACTAAACTACCTGCCGATAAAAGCGAGATGGCTTTTTACACCATCCGGCAGTTGGCCGATCTCATCAAAACCAAACAGATCAGCAGTGTAGAGCTAACGCAGTTTTTTATAGACCGGCTTAAAAAGTATAACCCTAAACTACAGTTTGCCATTACCATAACCGAAGAGCGCGCGCTGAAAAAAGCAGCTGAGGCCGATGCCGAAATTAAGGCAGGCCGCTATAAGGGCGTATTACACGGCATCCCTTTTGGGGTGAAAGACTTGCTGGCACAAAAAGACTATAAAACCACCTTTGGTTCTAACGCCTATAAAGACCAGCAATTAAATGTAGATGCTACCGTGGTAAGCAAGCTGGAAGCCGCCGGGGGCATCCTGATTGTAAAAACCACCCTGGGCGAATTAGCCATGGGCGATGTTTGGTTTGGCGGCAAAACCAAGAACCCCTGGGATATTACCCGCGGTTCCAGCGGTTCATCGGCAGGCTCGGCTTCGGCAGTGAGTGCCGGTTGTTTGCCTTATGCCATCGGGTCCGAAACGCTGGGCTCTATCGTGTCGCCCTCTACAGAGTGTGGTGATACCGGCCTGCGCCCCTCATTTGGCCGGGTAAGTAAATACGGTGCTATGGCTTTAAGCTGGAGTATGGATAAGCTGGGCCCTATTGCTCGCAGCGTAGAAGATGCGGCTATTGTGTTTAACACCATACAAGGCCCCGACGATAAAGATTTAAGCACCATTGCCGCACCGTTTAACTACGATGGCTCGGTTAAAAGTTTAAAAGGGTATAAAATAGGATATGTAAAAGCAGATTTTGACCGTGCTTATTACGGAACTGGTGCAAATAAACGCGCTATCCCTAACCATGCAACAGACTCGGCCACCCTGGCCAAGTTGAAAGATTTAGGTGCCGAATTGGTACCGATTGATTACCCGCAAATGCCAATTGGCGCCATGACCTTTATACTGGATGCCGAAGCTGGAGCTGCTTTCCAGGAACTTGTATTGAACCATAAAGACGATCTGCTGGTGCAGCAGCATAAAAATGCCTGGCCTAATATTTTCCGTGCCTCGCAGTTTATTTCGGCCGCTGAATATATTCAGGCTAACCGTGCCCGTACGTTGCTGATTCAAGCCTGGTACGAGAAGCTGAAAGGTTTAGACTTGTATATTACCCCTTCATCAAGCACTAACCTGAGCATGACCAACCTTACCGGTAACCCTTGTGTGGTTTTACCTAATGGCTTTAACCAGCGTGGCCGCCCCATGAGTATTACCTTTATGGGCCAGTTGTTTGGCGAGGGCAAAATGCTGCAAGCGGCTAAGGTTTACCAGGATGCTACCGATTTTCATAAAAAGCATCCTAATCTGAATTAAGGCAACCCCTCCTCTGGGAAGGGAGGGCTTTATAATAATACTATTGTCATGCTGAGCTTGTCGAAGCATTAGCCGCCTTGCTAAGTCTTCGACAAGCTCAGACCGACAAATCACCTATCTAACAATATATAAAATCATGGATACTACCATAACCGACGAACAACTGCGCTACCCTACAGGTAAATTTCAACCTCCGGCTACGTTTACCGATGAAGATTTGCGTGGCTATATAGAAACCATTAAAACCTTGCCCGGCCGTTTGCGCCAGGCCGTTATCCAACTAACGGACGCTCAAATGAACACCACTTATCGCCCCGGTGGGTGGACGTTAAAGCAGGTGGTTCACCACCTGGCCGATAGCCACATGAATGCCCTGATGCGTTTTAAGCTGGCCTTAACTGAGGAAAACCCTACCATTAAACCTTATGATGAGGCTGGTTGGGCCCTACAGGTTGATTATCGCCTGCCCATTGAGTGTTCGTTAAAAACGCTGGAAGGCCTGCACCTGCACATGGTAGCTTTGTTGGAGAGTTTTACCGAAACCGAGTGGCAGCGCACCTACGTGCACCCTGAAAGGCCGGGAACCCCCGATTTACAAAGAACTGCGGCCATGTACGCCTGGCATAGCAACCACCACCTGGCTCATATTACCCAAACTATGAAGCAGTGGAGTTTATAGTATAATAAGATTTTATTGAATATTGTAGCAACCGCATAACTTGTAAGCGTTATGCGGTTGTTTGTTTAAAATTTAACTATAAAATGATGCTTACGCAGCAGCTCTGTCAATCTTACTATCCTTAAACAATAGCTGTGCTTTGCTGTTACTTGTGAACACTTTAAATTACAGATACTATGCAATGGATGGGCAGACGCGAAAGCAGTAACGCCGAAGAAGGCAGCAGCAGTGGTGGCGGAGGCCGTATGGCCTTAGGCGGCGGTGTTTTAGGAATTATTGGCTTTGTGATCTATATGTTCACCGGCGTAAACCCTACCGAAATGTTGCAGGGTGGTAACAGTGGACAAAGCCAGGGCACGCAGCAAAATACCAAGCTTACCCAATCTAAAAGCGATGAGCAAAAGTTTGCCCGTGTGGTGCTGGCCGATACCGAAGATACCTGGAACCAGCTTTTTAAAGATATGGGCCGTACCTATAAAGAACCCACCATTCACTTTTTTGAAGAAGGTGTAGAAACCAGCGGCTGCGGCTTTGCAGGTTCGGCTACAGGCCCTTTCTATTGCCCGGGCGACCAAAAAGTATTTTTAGATCTTTCATTTTTTACCGAATTGGAGCAACGCTTTGGTGCCGCCGGCGATTTTGCCCGTGCTTACGTAATAGCGCACGAGGTAGGTCACCATGTGCAAAAGCTTTTAGGTGTATCCGACAAAATGGATCAGGCGCGCCAGCAATTAAGCGAAGAGGAATATAACAAGCTATCGGTTAAGTTGGAGTTACAAGCCGATTTCTATGCCGGTGTTTGGGCTTACTATGAAAATAAACGAGGCTTATTAGAGGCCGGCGATATAGGCGAAGCCCTGAACGCAGCCAACGCCATTGGCGACGATAGGTTAACCAAGGGACAGGTATCGCCCGACTCATTTACACACGGCACCAGCGCCCAACGCGTTTACTGGTTTAAAAAAGGTTTCGAAACCGGTGATGTAAAGCAGGGAGATACGTTTAACAGCCCTGATTTGAATTAATATGCGACTGAAAGAATTGTATGATTGCTTACCTTAGGCCTTCAATTGCTATTTAAGCAATCAAGTTATTTTATGAATTTCAGGCCTTATTTTTTAGTCGTTTTTGCTGTTATCGCAATTTCTTCCTGCAAAACCCGTAAGCCCGTTACTGTTGTTAATAACAGTACCAAGGTTTACAAAAGCCAGATAGATAGCCTGCTGGATATTGCCAAAATACAGGATACGGTAGCCTTGACCGATAGTGCGGGGAAACGTATTCCTTCGGAGTTTGTGAGTACGGTGAATTTTAATCTGCGTAAACCTAATTACGTTATCATACACCATACGGCGCAAGATTCGGTTAAGCAAACGTTGAACACCTTTACGCTGGTGCGTACCCAGGTAAGTGCCCATTACGTGGTAAGCCGCGACGGTAAGGTATACCACATGCTGAACGATTACCTGCGCTCATGGCATGCCGGTGTAAGCAAATGGGGTAGCGTTACCGATATGAACAGTTGCTCTATTGGTATTGAAATTGATAACAACGGCTTGGAACCTTTTCAGGACGCGCAAATAAAAAGCCTCATCCTGTTACTGGCAAAGCTGAAAAAAGCCTACAATATCCCCACTGCTAATTTTATTGGTCACTCGGATATTGCTCCCGGTCGTAAAACCGATCCAAGCGCTTATTTCCCGTGGCAAACGCTGGCTAAAAATGGCTTTGGCTATTGGAGCGATGACGTGCTGGAACTTGCCCCCGAAAACTTTGATTACATAGCTGCTTTACGGGTTATTGGTTACGATACCAGGAATTTACAGGCGGCCGTTACTGCATTCAAACTTCATTTCATCCAAAAAGATGTAAGTCCGCAGTTAACGCAGCTTGATTTGAACGTGTTGTACAACGTGTATAAAAAATATTAAGCCCCTCCCCAGCCCTCCCCGGAAGGGAGGGGGCTAAGAAAGGGCTCATATCAAAAAGTCCTCCCTCCCGGGGAGGATTAGGAGGGGCTTTACTTCACTATTTCGAAAACTGCCCTCACCTGGTAATTCAATTTGATCTTCTTGAAATCAATAGGCTCTACGTTTTCGACCATATCTGCCGCCATGGCTGTTTTAAACATGCGCACATTGTATACAGGTTGGTTCAGGGGCTCATTCTCAATATCCTGAATATCTATAGCGCCGCCTAATTTTTCGCCAATGCTGTTTAATAAGTATGTGGCTTTTTCACGGGCGGCTTGCAGTGCTTTTATTTTAAGGGTTTGACGAAGTTCGGCCAATTTAGAGTAATCATAACTATCAACCCCGGTCGACTGTATGCCTTTATCATCTACTTTACTTAAGATGGTGTTAATGGCGTTCAAATCGCGCACTTTAATGCGGTATTGTTTGCTGGCCAAAAAGTCCGGGTTCTTTTTCTTGTCGATAACGTAGTTGTAAGATGATATGTTGTTGATCATAAAATCCTCTTTACTAATCCCGGCCTCGGTAACGGCTTTTTGAAGCTGGCGTTCAAGCGTACTAATATCCACCTTGTTCTTGCCGTTCATGTATTCTTTAAGCGATATGGCTACATAAATAATATCGGGGGTAACTTCTTGTTCGGCGCTGCCGGTAACTTCAATTTTACGGCGCAGGTCTACATTTTGGGCAAAGCCGGTAATGGTAACGGTAAGTAGGGCAGCTAAAAGCAATAATTTTTTCATGGTTGTGTGTATCATTTGTTATTAGTACGAGGCCGGGTGCTCTAATGCAACACGTGCCGGTTTTTATACAACTATGGACAAGCACACCTCGAAAAGGTTTAGTAGGCAATGCACATAGTCGTCCAACTGCTAAATTGCAACATCCAATTCTAATAACACAGGACAATGGTCAGAATGGCGGGCCTCAGGTAAAATAGCAGCGCGTTTAATGGCCTGTTCCAGTTCTTTGGTTACCATGTTGTAATCAATACGCCAGCCCAGGTTCTTGGCTCGCGAATTGGCCCGGAAGCTCCACCAGCTGTAATTGTGCGGCTCCTTGTTCATATGACGGAATGAATCTATAAAGCCCGACTCGCAAAACATATCCATCCAGGCACGCTCCTCTGGCAAAAAACCCGATGAGTTAGCGTTAGATTTTGGGTTGTGGATATCAATAGGCTTGTGGCAAATATTGTAATCGCCACATACTACCAGTTTAGGGTAAGCCCATTTAAGCTGGTTTAAATACTCACCAAACTCATCTAAAAAGCGGTACTTAAATACCTGCCGTTCATCTCCGCTGGAACCCGAAGGGAAGTATACGCTCATGACCGATATATCTTCAAAATCTACCCTGATATTGCGGCCTTCGCGGTCAAAATCTTCAATGCCGCAGCCGTATTCTACATGTTTGGGTGTGTGCTTAGTAAAGATGGCAGTACCACTATACCCCTTTTTTTCGGCAGGGTACCAATAATGCTGGTAACCCATTTGCTCCACTAAAAACAGGTCGGTCAGTACATCGGGGGTAGCTTTAATTTCTTGTAAACATATTACATCGGCATCGGTAGCCTGCAGCCAGCTAAGCCAGCCCTTGGTCATGGCCGAACGTATGCCGTTCACGTTATAGGTAATGATCTTCATTGGTTAAATTTTCATAATGTCATTGCGAGTGATAGCGTGGCAATCCCATTTAGACTGGTCGCCTTGCGATTGCCACGCTATCACTCGCAATGACATAATTTGTATCTATAAGTTCAACAACTTATCCAGCTGCTTGCATTCTTTCTTCTTCAGCAATTCTACCGTCATGGGCACATCTTTAAGCGGGCGGTCCTTCTTGTCTTTTTCCACGGCGGCAATCAGGTCTACCATATCAATGCCGCTTACTACTTCGCCATAAACTGTATAGCCATGATCTAATTGTGGTGTACCGCCTACAGTTTTATAAACCGTGCGTTGCCATGCAGGTACTTTAAAGCCTTTCAGGCGAGTTTGCTCCAGTGTATCCAACCGGCCATCGGTAATACGTTTGCCTTCTACAATGTAGAACTGGCTGCTGCTGGATGCCTTGGCCGGGTTATCATCGCGGGCGGCGGCCAGCACGCCACGTTTATGAAACAGGCTGTCTCTAAACTCGGCGGGTACGGTATACTTGGGGCCGCCGTCGCCCAGTTCCTGCCCGGGCTTAGCCCCGCGCGAATCTGGGTCGCCGCCCTGGATCATGAAGTTTTGAATTACCCGGTGAAACAGCGTACCGTTGTAAAAGCCCTGCTTGGTGAGTTTTATGAAGTTATCGCGGTGCTTAGGCGTTTGATTGTATAAGCGAATAATAACCTGCCCGTAAGCAGTTTTAATGCGTACGTACTGATTTTTGGGCGGTTTGGCCAGCAGGGTGGTTGCGGCAAGTAAAAAACAAAAGGTTAAGAGTTTTTTCATGTTTAGCCTTCCATATCTTCAAAGTAAGTGATCACGAGCGACTTCATCATCATCTCTTGTTCCAATAAGGTATAGCCAGGAATAGGTTTCACCAGTTTCCAATGTGGCCAACCGTCCTGGTCGGCACCTTCCAGTTCATAAAAGCCCATTTGGCTAAATAATTTGCAGGTGGCTATGTGCATCAGTTCTTCTTTTTGGCGCTTGGTAAACTTTTTAGGCCCCTGCCCCAGTTCCTGCACACCAATGAGGAAGAGCATTACCTTCATATCGGGCAGGTCGGTATCAAAGTCTTCGGCAATACGTTTCTGCAACTGGTTCCATTTCGCATTTATTTCCGAGGGTTTCATAGGGATAAAGATAAGGAAGAAAACAGAGAGAAGAAGCAAGAGACAAGGCACAAGATAAAATCCTGTGAACCATTAATGTTGTTGCATGAAAATAAGAAAGCCGCTTTTACGAAGCGGCTTTCTTATTTTTATATCATTTGCACATCTGCGTATCAACGCATTTGCACATCAAAAAAAATTATTCTTCAACAACCTCACTGTGCGGGCTGCTTGCTTCTTCTTCCTGCTTTTTGAAGTAATGGTTTTGATAGATGAGGATAAGGATAACGCCTAATGAAATGGCCGAATCGGCCAGGTTAAAGATAGGTCGGAAAAACTTGAACTCCTCACCTGCCCAAATGGGCATCCATGTTGGAAAATGTCCTGTTATCAACGGGAAATAAAACATATCAACCACGCGGCCCTGAAATATAGGGGCATAATTATAGATGATACCGTAAAAGGTAGAATCGATAATATTGCCCAGCGCACCAGCAAATATCAAAGCAACATTCAAAATGAGGCCGCGGTTATATTTATGTTTTATTAAGTAAACCAAACCGTAGCCAATACCGGCTACCGCCACAATACGGAACAGCGTTAACGCCAGCTTACCGGCAACGCCTCCAAGTTCGAGGCCAAAGGCCATACCGTTATTTTCGGTGTAGAGCAACATACCACGCTCGCCCAGGAAATGTATTTCCTGACCCATGTACATATTGTTGCGCACCCAAATTTTGATAAGCTGATCGGCCAGGACCACCAGTGCGGCTAAAAGGAAAGGTTTAACGTAAGATGCCTTCATGTATTACTGCTTCAGTTTAGCTTCCATGCTCATGGTGGTATGCGGTACCGCACGCAGGCGCTCTTTAGGAATAAGCTTACCCGTTACGCGGCAAACACCGTAGCTTTTGGTTTCAATACGTACCAAAGCGGCTTCTAACTGCTCAATAAATTTCTTTTGGCGGGCAGCCAGTTGATTGATTGATTCTTTTTCTAACGTGGCCGAACCATCTTCCAGCGTTTTGTAAGTACCTGCGGTATCATCGGTGCCGTTGAGGTTAGGGTTGCTTAACGATGAGGCTAAGGCATTCAACTCTTCGCGAGCTACGCGGATCTTGTCCAGTATCAGATCTTTAAACTCTTGGAGCTCGCTGTCTGAATATCTTGTTCTTTCTGTTTGTGGTGTGCTCATTATATTTTATTGATAGATATTTGTATTTCAATTCCGTTGATCACTACAGTTGTACCGTCAAATGGTGTGCTATCCAACTGAATATCAACCGCTAAAATTTCGGCGCAAATATAGGATAAATTGCTTTCAACCGCTTGGCGGATAACCGGCTGATCGCTGATGCTTACATTGATCTTATCGGTAACCTCAAAGCCATTCTCCTTACGCAAATTTTGGATCCGGTTAATCAACTCGCGCGATGTACCTTCCTGCTCCAATTCTTTGGTAAGGGTAACATCTAAAGCCACGGTTAGTTTGCCCAGGTTTGCAACCTGCCAACCCGGAACATCTTCGGCAATAATTTCTACTTCAGATGGTAGTATCGAGTATTTAGTATCAAGTATCGAGATCTGACCATCTGCTTCCAGCTTGGCTATATCTTCCTGGCTGAAGTTGTTGATTACTTCGGCCACCGCTTTCATATCCTTACCCACTTTTTGGCCCAGGGCTTTAAAGTTAGGTTTGATCTTGCGTTTGATGAAGCCGGCAGTATCGGTAATGTACTCAATAGCCTTGATGTTGGTTTCAGAAAGGATCAACTCTTTGACCTGCTCTACATGCTGCTCAAAATCTTTATTGAGGATAGGTAATAAGATCTTGCTCAACGGCTGGCGCACATTGATGCCCACTTTTTTACGGAGCGATAACGTTAACGACGAAATATCTTGCGCTAATTGCATCCGTTCTTCCAGTTGCTTATCTACCAGTTCGGCATGGTAAACAGGGAAATCGGCCAAGTGAACAGATGCAAATTCTTCTTTACCGGTAGCAGTATTTAAATCGTTAAACAAACGCTCGGCAAAGAACGGTGCAATAGGCGACATCAATTTAGAGATCGTCACCAAACAAGTATATAACGTTTGGTAAGCTGAAATTTTGTCGGCCGAATTATCTGATTTCCAGAAACGGCGACGGCTTAAACGTACATACCAGTTGCTCAAATGCGCATCCACATAATCCTGAATGGCACGGGCAGCCTTGGTAGGTTCAAACTCGGCAAAGTAGCCGTCAACCTCCTGCGTTAAGGTGTTCAATAACGACAATATCCAACGGTCAATTTCGGGGCGCTGACTTAACTCAACTTCCGGCTCGCTGTAATTGAAACCATCAATATTGGCATACAGGGCAAAAAACGAATAGGTGTTATACAGCGTACCGAAAAACTTACGGCGTACTTCGTCTAATCCTTCCAGGTTAAATTTAAGGTTATCCCAAGGGGATGCATTGCTGATCATATACCAACGGGCGGCATCGGCACCGTATTGCTCAATAGTAGCAAAAGGATCAACGCCGTTGCCTAAACGTTTAGACATCTTGTTGCCGTTCTTATCCAGCACCAGTCCATTAGATATTACGTTTTTAAAGGCGATACCTTGGTTGCCAATGGAAGCGTTTACGGCTTTGATCTCGTCGCTGGCTTCGCTCAGCATTACCGCTATAGCATGCAGGGTAAAGAACCAGCCACGGGTTTGATCAACACCTTCGGCAATAAAATCGGCCGGATAGGCTTTGCCAAATTCTTCTTTATTCTCAAACGGAAAATGCCATTGTGCATAAGGCATAGCACCCGAATCGAACCAAACATCGATCAGATCAGGCTCACGCAGCATTTTGTTGCCGGTAGAAGATACCAGGATTACATCATCCACATATGGGCGATGCAGATCGTTTAGCTTAAAGCCCTCGGGCATAAAGCCGGCTTTAATAGATCTATCTATCTCTTGCTCCAGTTGGGCAATAGAGCCAATGCAAATTTCTTCGGCACCGTTCTCTTCGCGCCAGATAGGCAACGGCGTACCCCAGTAGCGTGAGCGCGACAAGTTCCAGTCTACCAAGTTTTCCAGCCAATTACCAAAACGGCCGGTACCAGTACTTTCGGGTTTCCAGTTAATGGTTTTATTGAGGGCTATCAGCTTTTCTTTAACCGCCGTGGTACGGATAAACCAGCTATCTAAGGGGTAGTATAAAATAGGTTCATCAGAGCGCCAGGAGTGCGGGTAGCTGTGCTCGTATTTTTTAACGTCGAACGCCTTGTTCTCTTCTTTCAGCATGATGGCTATCTGCACATCGGTAGCGCGGAAATCAGGGGCGGCACGTTCGGCATCGCTGTAGTATTCTTCTTTAACGTAGCGGCCGGCAAAATCGGTCACTTCATCTACAAAGCGGCCTTGCTTGTTTACCAGTGGCACTTCCTTGCCTGTTTCATCCAACACCATTACTGAGGGAACGTTGTTTTCCTTACAGGCTCTAAAGTCATCCGCACCAAAAACTGAGGCGGTGTGTACAATGCCGGTACCATCATCGGTGGTCACAAAATCGGCCGGGATAACGCGGAAAGCGTTTTTCTCAAGGTCCTCATTGGTTACATAAGGCATCAGCTGGTAGTAGTGCAGGCCTAAAAGCTGTGCGCCTTTAACTTCGGCCTGTATTTTCCAGGGTATTATTTTATCACCGTCTTTATAATCATCGAACGATGCATTTTCACCATCGGCTTTAAAGTATTTGCCTATTAAATCTTTGGCTAATACTACGCTTACAGGTTTGTAGGTGTAAGGGTTAAAGGTGTTAATTTGTGCGTAATTAATGTTTTCACCTACTGCCAGGGCGCAGTTTGATGGTAAAGTCCAAGGGGTTGTGGTCCAGGCCAGGATAAATACATCGGTATTTATACCGTTGAACAAAAATTCAGAATCCTGATCGCGCTTTACCTTAAACTGGGCGGTAATGGTGGTATCTTTCACCATTTTATAGGTACCCGGCTGGTTCAATTCGTGCGAGCTTAAGCCCGTGCCCGATTTTGGTGAATAAGGCTGCACCGTATAGCCTTTGTACAGCAGGTCTTTATCGTGCAGTTGTTTCAGGATCCACCATAGGGTCTCAATATACTCGTTTTCGTAAGTTACGTACGGGTTCTCTAAATCAACCCAGTAGCCCATTTTCAGGGTAAGGTCGTTCCAGATGTCGGTATAGCGCATAACCTCCTTACGGCAGGCAGCGTTGTAGTCTTCAATGGAAATCTTTTTGCCAATATCGTCTTTAGTGATGCCTAAAGATTTTTCGACCGCCAGTTCAATTGGCAAGCCGTGGGTATCCCAGCCGCCTTTACGCTTAACCTGGTAACCCTTTAGCGTTTTATAACGGCAAAAAATATCTTTAACCGAACGCGCCATTACGTGGTGAATGCCGGGCATACCATTGGCCGATGGCGGTCCTTCGTAAAAAGTATAAGGGTTACTGGCCGGGCGACTGCTGATGCTTTTTTCGAAAATGCTGTTTTCTTTCCAAAACTCCAGTACGTCTTTGCCTATCTGCGATAAATTGAGCTGTTTATATTCCTTGTACATCAGTGTTTTCCACAAAAATTAAGAGGTGCAAAAATACGGATTTTTGGGGGAATAATTAAGCGGTAATGCCAAAGCTTGAAATTACATTATTGCCTGTGTTGCTTTTTATACTTTCCTGATGCTGTATACATGTTCATCATGAAGTTTACCTTCCTTGATAACGGAAGAGTGCATTATTGCTTCCTTTTGAAAGCCGGCTTTTTCCAATACCCGCATAGAGGCGTTATTGTAGTCATATACGCCTGCATATATGCGGAGAAGACCAAGTTCCTCAAATGCAAACCGGGTCAGTTGTTTAACCGCTGCTGTGGCATATCCTTTTCCCCAGTACGGTTCTCCTATCCAGTAGCCAATTTCGGCATTGATACGGTGTTCATACATCTTCGGAATCAAACTACCAATGCCAATAAAAGTCTCTTCGAGGTAGAGCGCAAATACATGACCCATGGAGCCCGTTACTGCTGATTCAACAAAGCTTACGGCATCTTCAACAGCATACGGAAAAGGAAAGAAATCGCGCAAGTTCTTTTTAACAGCATAATTGTTAGCCAATTGCTGAATCTCCACAGGACTAACCGTATTTATATTACGCAGTTGTACCATTTCTTTTTAATTGATGATGTATGCGAATTTAACATAACCAGTTGATAAACAAGTGGAATTAAAATCACCCTGTCATAAAAACACCCGCCCCTAAACAAAGCCAGTAAGCTCTGTTTAGGGCGGGTGCCATTTGATACTTTATAAAGATGTTGTTACTACTTAAAGCTAAGCAGATCGATGGTAAATACAAGTACAGTATTGGCTGGTATGGTACCCTGACCCTGTTGGCCGTAGGCTAATCCAGAAGGTATCATAAGCAGTATACGACCGCCAGTGTTAATGTGCGGAACACCGTAATACCAGCCTTTGATAACGCCATTCAGGTTAAAATTGCTGAGGTTGCCGCTATCGAACACGTTGCCGTTGATAAACTCTCCCCTGTAATTAACCGTTAGCGTAGAGTTTACGGTTGGGTAAGCCCCGGTTCCGGGTGTAAGCACAGAATAGTATACGCCCGATGGGTCTTTAGTAGCCACTATTTTATTGGCGGCAATGTAAGCCTGTATTTGGGTGTCATCTACAATGGCTTGCTGTGCAGGGTAATCGTCCGACGAATCTTTCTTACAGGCCGACGCTACCAGCACTAAAAAACCGCATATCATTAGTAATTTCTTCATATTTATACGAATTATACGGTTGTTTTTATATTTAATTCCTTCATCTGTGCATCGGCGATGGTAGATGGCGAATCGATCATGACATCGCGACCTGAGTTATTTTTAGGGAAGGCGATCACGTCGCGGATTGAATCCAGTCCGGCAAAAATAGAGCACAACCTGTCGAAGCCTAAGGCAATACCGCCATGTGGTGGTGCACCAAATTCAAAGGCATCTAATAAGAAGCCAAATTGTTTTTGCGCTTCCTCCGGACTAAAGCCCAAATGTTTGAACATCAACGATTGCACCTCACGGTCGTGGATACGGATAGAACCACCGCCTACTTCGATACCGTTAATGACCATATCGTAAGCATTGGCGCGTACGCTGCCCGGCTCGGTATCCAGTTTGGCAATATCCTCGGGTTTTGGCGAAGTAAAAGGGTGGTGCATGGCATGCCAGCGGTTGCTTTCTTCATCAAACTCCAAGAGTGGAAAATCTACCACCCAAAGCGGAGCAAACTTATCTTTACTGCGCAGGCCCAGGCGGGTGCCCATTTCCAGGCGCAACTCGTTCATTTGCTTGCGCACCTTGTCGGTTTGTCCGGCCAGGATCAATATTAAATCGCCTGGCTTGGTATCAAATGCAGCCGACCACTTTTGAAGCTCTTCTTCGTTGTAAAACTTATCAACCGATGATTTTAAGGTGCCATCATCATTATGGCGCATATAAATTAAACCGGTAGCGCCAATTTGCGGACGTTTTAACCACTCGGTCAGTTCATCTAACTGTTTGCGGGTATAGCCGGCGCTGCCTTTGGCGTTAATGCCAATAACCAGCTCAGCGTTATCAAACACACCAAAGTTCTTGCCTTTAACCAGGTCGTTCAGTTCAACAAACTCCATCCCGAAACGGATATCTGGTTTATCAGAACCGTACAGGCGCATGGCATCGGCATAATCCATACGTGGGAAATCGCCCAGTTCAATACCTTTTACGGTGTTGAATAAGTGGCGGGCCATGCCCTCGAAAATGTTCAGGATATCTTCCTGCTCAATGAACGACATTTCGCAGTCTATTTGCGTAAACTCCGGCTGGCGGTCGGCACGCAAATCTTCATCACGGAAACATTTAACGATCTGGAAATAACGGTCGAAACCGCTCACCATCAGCAGTTGCTTAAAAGTTTGTGGCGATTGTGGCAGCGCGTAAAATTCGCCCGGGTTCATGCGGCTTGGCACCACAAAATCGCGTGCACCCTCTGGGGTCGATTTTATAAGCACCGGGGTTTCTACCTCAATAAAATTCTGGGCATCTAAATATTTACGGATCTCCTGCGCTATTTTAGAACGCATAATGAGGTTGTTGCGGATAGGATTACGACGCAGATCGAGGTAACGGTATTTGGCACGCAGTTCCTCGCCGCCATCGGTTTCATCCTCAATCAGGAAAGGAGGTATTTTAGCTTCGTTCAATATAGTTAAAGCCTCGACGGCTATTTCTACCTCGCCGGTAGGAATTTTAGTGTTCTTGTTAGAACGCTCTAACACCTTGCCCGTTACCTTAATTACAAACTCGCGGCCCAGGTTGCGGCCGGCTTCGCGCAGCGTGGCGTCGGTATCGGTATTAAGTACCAATTGTGTTAAACCATAGCGGTCGCGCACGTCAATAAACGTGGTTCCGCCCAAATCGCGCGATTTTTGTACCCAGCCGCATAACGTTACGGTTTGGCCTAAATGGCTGATATTTAATTCGCCACAAGTATGAGTTCTAAGCATAATACCAAGTATATAAAGTTTGCAAAAGTAGTTTTTTGAATTCGGATTTGGTATTTTTTTGCGTTTAGATTAGTTTTAGGGGCAGGTAGTAAGCCTAATGCATAAAGTCATGAACCGGAATTGACAGGATTAAAGAATTGACAGAATTTCTATCTTGGTGCAGGTTTCTGTACTTAAAGACAAGTAGCAACTAATTAACCCAACAACTATAAGCATGTTCAAAGCCCGCCTGCCATACCTTATTGCCGTATTTGTAGTAATTGCCTTAGGGTTACTGTCGCGCCAGATACCGGCTATTCCTCAATGGGTAGGTGATGTGCTGTGGGCACTGATGGTTTACCTGCTTGTAAGAGCCATATTGATTACGTCTCCATTAAAACAAGTAGCACTTATAAGCCTGCTGTTTTGCTTTGCTATTGAGTTTAGCCAGCTATACCAGGCACCGTGGATCAACAGTTTTCGCCGCACACTACCCGGCAGGCTCATTTTAGGGCAGGGCTTTCTATGGAGCGATTTGCTGGCCTACGCAGCAGGCGTTGGCATGGGTTATGGTCTGTCAGATATTAAAGATAGAGAAAAGCAAGTTTTCTCCCTCCCTCGGGAGGGAGAGGGGGAGTTTGAATGATTTGCTACTCAATGCTCAATACAACTCTACCGCTTTATACGTAGAGGACAGCGCTCGGCTCCTGAAAGCTACTGTATATCCCATAATTTCGCAGGGATGAATTATTGTACCAAATTAACCAGCCTGCTTTTTAAAAGGAAGGTGCTATTTATGTTTTTCCACTTTGCCTGTCTACACTCAAAACATTGAATTTTATAAAAGGGCTATCTCCTGATTCCGAGTCATATCAGGTTTACCAATTAAGAGAGTCATATTAGATACTGACAGGCTTTTTGTTGTTTAAAACATAAAACACACCGTATTCATACTGTCATAAAAACAACATTAAACAAAGTATATTTGAGGCCTATAACAAATCTACTTAATAAGCCAATATGAGTAAAAAAATCTCTATGAATGATATTGCCCGGGAATTGAATATTTCAATTACTACAATATCATTCATTTTAAACGGTAAGGCAAAAGAGATGCGTATTAGCGATAAGCTATCACAGCGGGTGTTGGATTATGTAAAAGAAAAGAATTATAACCCTAACACCGTTGGGCAAAGTTTGCGTACAGGTAAGTCAAGAATTATAGGCTTGGTGGTAGAAGATATTGCAGACGTTTTTTTTGCGAGTGTAGCACGCCTTATAGAAGAAAAAGCATATAAAAAAGGTTATAAAATAATTTATTGCAGCACAGAGAACAATACCAAAAAAACGATAGAGCTTATAAGAATGCTGAGGGGGCGTAATGTAGATGGCTATATTGTTACTCCACCTAAAGATATTGAACATGAAGTGAGTTCCTTGTTAAGCGAGGGCCTGCCTACAGTGTTATTTGACCGTTATTTCCCGCAATTGAAAACAAATTATGTGGGTATTGATAACTATAATGGTGCAAAAACTGCCATAGAACACCTGGCAAAGCAACAGTACAAGCATATTGCCTTTGTAACGCTGGATTCTGGGCAAACACAAATGGCCGACCGGCTAAGAGGCTACCAGGCAGCAATTGATGACGCTGGACTTATACCGCATTTGCTTGAGGTAGAGTTTAGCGCAAAGCCCCAAAAACTGGTGCAACAAATTATAGATTACTTAACACAAAACAAGAATATTGATGCTATACTTTTTGCCACCAATTATTTAGCATTAAGAGGCTTTGAAGCACTTCAACAAAAACAGCTTGTAATTGGAGAACAAATAGGTGTAGTTGCTTTTGACGATCATGCTTTCTTTAAAGTCTTTAATCCACCTATCAGTGCCGTTGCGCAACCCATGAAAGAACTTTCGGAACACTTGATTGAAACACTTTTTAAGAACCTTAACGCCAAAGGCGATCAGCAAATTACACCTGTTGAAATCATTTTGAAGCCCGAATTAATCATCAGGCAATCGTCGTCAAAAAAACTTTAGAGTTTTTTTTTTACATTTTGCTAAAACCGTTTAGTTTTCATAGGTTTGACTTACCAATTATACAACATATGATTACCTATTATAATTCATCAGGACAACCTGCGGGTTACTTAATAACGCCTTTTACCAATTCAGGATAAACTTTATCACTATTAATCTGAATAACCCTATAATTCACTTTACTTCATTAAAATTTGCTTATGATGATTTTTACACTTAAAAAGGAATGGAGGATAGCCATAGGCTGTTTTCTTTTCATGTGCTGTTTGGCGCTACGCAGCCAGGCACAAACTAAACCGGTTACCGGCCGGATAATAGACAGCCAAACCAAAGAAAACATTATTGGTGCTACGGTACAGGTAAAAGGCGGCACCGGTGGTGCCACTACCGATGTTAACGGTATTTTCCGTATTAACGCCCCGGACGGTGCAATACTTGATATTAAGTACGTTGGTTACGATCCGGTGAGTATTCCCGCCGATTTTAGTAAGGAAATGACCATCAATCTTGTTGCATCTACTACATCGCTTAACGATGTAGTGGTAGTAGGTTATGGAACGCAACGCAAGGTTGACCTTACCGGCGCAGTGGCCGTTGTAAAAAGCAGCGATATTGCCAACCTGCCTGTTGGCGGGGCCGATCAGATTTTGCAAGGTAAAGCTGCAGGCGTGGCGGTTACCCAACAAACCGGTGCACCCGGCGATGCTATCAGTGTACGCATAAGGGGAATTGGAACCATTGGTGACAACAATCCCTTATATGTAATTGATGGGGTGCCTACACCAAATGGTATCAATCAAATTTCGCCAAACGACATTGAAAGCATTAGCGTACTCAAGGATGCCGCCTCGGCTGCTATATATGGTGCCCGTGCGGCTAGCGGGGTGGTTCTTGTAACCACTAAAAAAGGCAAGACTGGTACGCCAAAAATCAATGTAAATGCGTACACTGGTGTGCAAACTTCGCAACACCTTGTTAAGATGGCTAATACACAACAATACGTAGTCGCATACAATACTGCCGCAGCTAACGATGGTCGTGCAGCTATTCCGGCCAACATAATTGGTGCGTTGCCCGATGTTGACTGGCAGCGCGAGGTGTTAAAGCCTGCTCCTATTACCAATGCGCAGGTTTCGTTAAGTGGCGGCGGCGAAAACACTACTTATATTGTATCGGCCAACTATTTTAAACAAAATGGATTGATCAAAAACTCTTCTTTCGATCGTCTTAACTTACGCACGGCTATAAACAGTAACATATCTAAGATATTTACGGTAGGCGTGAATATGAATTTAGGCTATTCGAAAAACAGGCAGGTAGGTACATCGGGCGATGGTTTTGGCGATGGTAACCCTGGTGCAAGCGTTCTGCGTTATGCCTTGTTCAGAACACCGGCTACACCCGTTTACAATGCCAACGGGCAATTTGTAGACATCCCTACAAACCCTGAATTTTTTGGAGACGGACTTAACCCGGTAGGCTTTGCAGACAATTATGACCGCAATTTTAACACCTACTCCTTATTAGGAAACGTTTACCTGGAAATTAATCCGATTAAAAACTTAAAGATACGTACCGATTTCGGAACCAATTTCCGCATAGTTGATTACAAGCAATTTTTTGCTACCTGGGGTATTGATCGCTTTTTAAACTCGCCAAACAGCCTGGCGCAATCAAATAATAACTACTTTGATTATAACTGGACAAACACAGCTACTTATAATTTAACCCTGGCTAAAAAACATGTGTTTACATTTTTAGCAGGTACCGAAATTATAAAAAGCAACTCTACCTCGTTAGGCGGCTCGCGTACTAACTATCCGAATCAAAGCAGCGAGTTTCAATACTTAGGTAACGGATTAGGAATACAACAAAACGGTGGTGGTCAAACCCACTGGGCATTAAGTTCACTTTTTGCAAGGGTTAACTATACCTTTTCAGATAAATACTTAGCTGCCTTTAATGTAAGACGCGACGGCTCCTCACGCTTAGACCCATCTGACCGCTACGGTAATTTTTATGGTGGTTCAGTAGGCTGGCGCATTGATCGGGAAGAGTTCTTGAAAAATGTAAAACCAATATCGCTGTTAAAATTGCGTGCAGGCCTTGGCTCTCTGGGTAATCAGTCAATTGGCGACTATGATTATGCTACGTTAGTACGCCAGGTTAATTTTTATCCCTTTAACGGTGCAAGCAATCAGGGAAACTCTATAGTATTGTTAGGCAACCCTATGGTAAAATGGGAAACCCAGACACAAGCAGATATTGGCTTAGATTTAGGTTTATTTAATAATAAGTTATCGTTTTCGGCAGACTATTACCGCAAAAACACCAAGGGCCTATTGTTGCCACCGCAGCTACCTACCAGTGCAGGCGGCGTAAGCAGTGCCAATGTTAATTCGGGCGGTGTGCGCAATGAGGGGTTTGAATTTGAGCTTAGTTATAGGGGCAGCATGAATAAATTTAAGTATGAGGTACTTGGCAACTTTGCAACAATTAAAAACCGGGTAACTTCATTAGCAGGCGGCAGTCCGCTGGTTGGTGGCCGTATCGATAATAATTATTATGCCACACAAACTGGAGTAGGCCAGCCTATAGGCTCTTTTTTCCTTTTACAGCAAGAGGGGATCTTCCAAAATGCCCAACAGGTGTTTACTCATGCTTACCAAGGCCCTGGCATACAGCCCGGCGATGTTATGTTTAAAGACATTAGCGGCCCGAACGGTGTACCTGACGGAATTATAGATTTTAATGATCGCAGCTATGTAGGCAGCCCTATTCCTAAATTCACTTACGGATTAACTACTAATTTTTCATATAGTGGGTTTGATGTAAGCTTGTTTTTTCAGGGTGTGAACGGCAATAAAATTTACAACCAGATTAATACAGATATTGAAGGCTTCTACCGTGCGTTTAACATTACCGAGCGTATAGCCACACAAAGCTGGACCGGCGAAGGCAGCACTAACGAATTTCCGCGTTTGTCATGGAACGGTGCGGTTAACAATAAGCAGCCCTCTACCCGCTTTTTAGAAAGCGGATCTTATTTGAGACTTAAAAATGTGCAGGCAGGTTATACCTTTAACTCTAAGCTCATTAACCGTTTTAAAATATCTAACATGCGGGTGTTTGCCAGCGTACAAAACGTGTTTACTGTAACCAAGTACACCGGTATAGACCCAGAAATTGCCGTTAACAACAATTCATTGGGCGATGGTGTAAGAGCTGTAGGTATAGACTTTGGTACCTATCCATCGGCGCGCACCATCACCTTTGGTATAAACGCTAATTTTTAATTGCCTCTAAATTTAACAATTATGCTAAAAAAATATATATACATCGCTTTATCAGCAGGAATACTGCTTTCTGCAGCGAGTTGTAAAAAAATACTCGATCAACCGGTTCTTGGCGATTATCCTCAAGACAAATACTTTACTTCGGTTGCCAATGCCAATGCAGCAGTTAACGCAGCCTATGTACCCCTTACTTTTGTAAGCGGCACTGGAAATCCGATATGGGTGTTGGGTGACGTATCTTCGGACGATGCCGTTAAAGGTGGCTTACCGGGCGACCAGGCCGATTATGATCAAATTGATGTGTTTAACATATTAAACAACAATTCGGCTGTTGAAGGTGTGTGGGCCAGATATTACGATGGCGTATTAAAGGCCAACTTTGTGCTCAACGGACTTGCTAATGCCAACACCGCTATCCCCGAAGCCAGCAGAACACTTATTACCGCTCAGGCTAAGTTTTTACGGGCGTATTATTATTTTATACTTACTAATTGCTACGGTAATATACCCCTGAGGTTAAACGTTGCCACAGCCGATAATACACAATCACCAATAGTACCTCAGACTCAGATTTTTGCACAAATTGAGAAAGACTGTACGGAGGCCTCAGCAGCACTGCCCAGTACTTGGTCGGGTGCCGATTTAGGCCGGGTTACTAAAGGTGCAGCTCTTGCATTACTGGCTAAAAGCTATCTTTTTGAACAAAAGTACGCACAAGCCGCAGCCACTGCACAACAGGTAGAAGCGCTTGGTATTTATTCGCTTACTCCAAAATTTACAGATAATTTTAGTGCCACCACTAAAAATAACACGGAAGCTATATTTTCTATACTGCACACTGCAGGGTTAAACCCAAAGCAAGGCAATGGCTTGAACCAGTCTTTTGCACCACGTGGTGCATTAAATGGTTACGGGTTCTTTTTACCCACTCAAAGTCTGGTTGATAATTTTGAGAAAACAGCCTCAGGCGTAGTTGATCCAAGGCTTGATTATACCGTGGGCAGAGCAGGTCAATCATTTTTTGGCACTCCATTCGATCCCAGCTGGACATCAACAGGTTATGTGACCAAGAAGCAAATACAGCCGCTTACAGAAATTCCTGCCGCAACCCGCGGAGATGGTAACCTTAATGTAGAGGCCATACGCTTTGCCGATGTTTTGCTGATTGAAGCAGAAGCGCTTAATGAGAGTGGAAATAGCACGGCTGCATTAATTCCGTTAAACAAAGTAAGAAAAAGAGCAAGGGAAAGCTATTTGTATGATAATACACTAACTGGCGCAGGCACGGTTCCGGCAGGCTTGTTACCGGATGTAACTACAACCAGCCAAACACAGCTGCGTGATATTATACGTCGTGAAAGGCGCTCAGAGCTTGCACTGGAGTTTCAGCGTTATTTTGACATTATACGGTATGGTAGTACTTATGCCAGCAACGCACTGCGCGATAAGCCTAATTTCAATTATAACAATAACAGGTTTTTCCCTATTCCTGCAAGCGAACGCTCTACAAACAAAGGTTTATAACCCATATTAAAGTTTAAGTAATGAAAACATACATCAAATATTCTTGCACATGGGCAATATTAATTGTATTGCTTAGCTGTATTAGTTCCTGCAAAAAAGATGCTAATACGCAGCAACCGGCCGCCTCGGATAAGGCTACGATCAGCACAGCCATTGATGCAGCAACTGCTTTGTACACTAACTCAACTGAAGGTAAAAGAGCTGGATTATATTCGGTAGGTTCGCGTGCGGACCTTAAGAAAGCAATTGATTTAGCTACAGCAACAAAAAACGCTACGCAATACAGTCAGCGTGAAGTTGATAACGCAACCGCCAATTTGAACCGGGCTTTAGGTGTTTTTAAATCAAGACAGATTCAGGATGTATCTTCGGATAACCTGATTGCTAAATGGGACTTTACAGGTAACGCAAACGACGTATCCGGTCATGGCCATAATGGTATACTAATGACGGGTTATATCAACTCAACCACCGATGGTAATACTTTGCCTAAATTGGTTGCCGACCGTTACAACGCGGCCAACAGCGCGTTCGATTTTGCAAACGGTTCTAACATTGAAATACCTTATACTACTGATCTTAACCCGAAAGAGTTTACTATTACCATGTGGGTGAAACGCCGTGAAACTAACCCGGACAACTATATGATCGCTTTAAACTCTTACAACGGATTCAAGTTCCAGTTACAGGGCAGCAACTTCATGTTTTTAACCCTTCACGTTGACGACGGTTATCGTGATGTAGATAGCAATCCTGGTGTTGTTCCTCAAGATGTTTGGACATACATTGGCGTATCTTATATAAACGGAACGATGAAGTTTTATGTAAACGATAAATTGGTAAAAACGGCTGCTGTAACCGGCACGCCTGTAACATTGCCTACGCCTGTTAATTTGGTGATTGGTCAAAATTTACCAAAAAGTTTAAAAGGGCAGTCGTACTTCAGAGGTGCGATGGATGATATCCGTTATTACAGCCGTGCTTTAACCGATGCAGAAGTGTTGTCTATTTACACCACTGAGCAACCATAATCGCTGGCTATATTAAAACTATTAACCCCATACCGGTAGCCTGTGAACGTTTTTGTTTAGGCCTACTGGTATGGGCTTTTTATTTAAAAGCAGGCATGCTTGTATGCATTAAACGCTATGAAAAAAATCATAATATTCGTTAAAATAGCAGTTCTTGCTTTGCTAATTCCGGCAGGGGTTTATGCACAGGAAAATAAACTGCCTAAATGGGCTATGGGTGGCTTTAAGCGTCCCGTCGGGCTTAACCCCATCATCAAGCCCGATACCACAGCTACCTTTTACGACCCTATTCAGCAAAAGCAGGTGGCCTGGGAAGCTAATGATACGTTTAACCCCGGGGCAGCTCTATACAAGAACAAAGTAGTGGTGTTATACCGTGCAGAAGACCGTTATGGTATCGGCATAGGTTTTCGTACCTCACGTTTAGGTTATGCTTCCAGCGCAGACGGTTATCATTTTAACCGTAGCACCAAACCTGTTTTTTATCCGGCTAATGATAATCAGAAGAAATACGAATGGCCTGGTGGCTGCGAAGACCCGCGCCTTGCTGTAACAGTCAATGGTACTTACGTGGTGTTTTACACACAATGGAACCGTGATGTGCCCCGTTTAGGTGTTGCTACATCTAAAGATTTAAAAAAGTGGACTAAGCATGGGCCTATTTTTGAAGATGCTTATCAAGGTAAATTTGTAAACGTACCACATAAATCGGCATCGATATTAACTAAGGTAGTAAACGGCAAACAAGTGGTTACCAAAATTAATGGCAAGTACTGGATGTATTGGGGCGAACTGCATGTATACGCGGCTACCTCTACGAACCTGGTAGACTGGTTGCCGGTGGTGAACAACGACGGTTCTCTCAAAGAACTCTTTTCGCCACGGAAAGGATACTTCGATAGTGAATTAACAGAATGCGGTCCACCTGCCTTACTCACCTCGAAAGGCATTGTTTTATTTTATAACGGCAAAAATAAAGCTGGCGACGATGGCGATAAGCGATTTAATTCAAATACATATTGCGCCGGCCAAGCCTTGTTTAACAAAGCCGACCCGTCAAAGTTTATTACACGGTTAGATGTACCATTTTTGAGGCCTATGGAAAGTTTTGAAAAAAGCGGACAGTATCCGGCCGGAACCGTATTTATTGAAGGTATGGTGTATTTCAAGAAAAAATGGTTCTTATACTATGGCTGTGCCGACTCACGTGTAGGTGTTGCGGTATATGATCCGGCTCACCCTTCGGCGCCCGATCCTATCAATTAACTTCACAAATTACCATACCAAAAAGGGCCGAACTAATTAGTTCGGCCCTTTTTGGTTACTTATGTTAACAACTCTACAGATCTTGTAATCCTACGGAATTGCACGTTAATTATGTGCTTATGCCTGATGCCTCACTTTGTAAAAGCGGATGGCAAATAATAATATAACGCTGTAACAGATGATGGGTAGGTAATAGGCATGCGCTACATTTTTGTTAGCTACTAACCCCATAATTAATGGAAATACAGCGCCACCAACAACACCCATAGAGATAAATGAGGACGCCTGCTGCGTGTGTTTGCCAAGGTTCTTTAATCCCAGGCTAAATATGGTTGGAAACATGATGCTAAAAAAGAAGTTAACCATGAAAAGCGCACCATAAGATACCCAACCCCAACTTTGAGCAACAACAAGGCAAGCCAAAATACTTCCAACAGAAAATATGGCCAGTAACACATTGGGGGCAATAAACTTCATTAAGTAAGTTCCTACAAAACGTCCAAATGCCATAAATGCCATAAAAAGTACCATAAAGTTTGCCGCTTTTTCATCATTATAATGCATTACATCTACACCGTAATTAATGAAGTAAGCCCAGGTACCTGCCTGTGCGGCAACATTGAAAAACTGGGCCACTACGGCTGCTATAAAATGACGGTGTTGAATTAATCCCTGCTCTTTTTCGGTATCTATATTCAACGCTTCCTGGCTATCGGCTGGGGTTACGGCGTGCGGGTCGGTTAAGTCGGGCACTTTAATGAATGCAAAGCATACCGCAATAAAAAGTATGCAGCACCCAATGCAGATGTACAATGTTTTGACCGAATCGAGGCTAGTGCTGCTTGTTACGGTGCTTGCCGATTTAAGTAGAAAGTATGACCCTAAAAACGGACCTATAATAGTGCCAACGGCGTTAAATGATTGGGCAAAGTTAAGACGCTGATCGCTGGTGCGCTGGTCGCCCAATGAAGCAACAAAAGGATGTGCAACCGTTTCGAGCGTGGCCATACCACAGCCCAATATAAATAAAGCGATTCGGAAATAAGTAAACGATTGGGCATTAGCCGCCGGAACAAATAAGAATGTACCGCATGCAAACAGCGCCAACCCAAACAGGATACCATACTTGTAACCAAAGCGCTTCATGAACATACCAGCTGGTACGCTCATTAGAAAGTATGCGCCAAACACAGATAACTGTATAAGGCCCGATTTGGATTTAGATAAATTTAGCACGTTTTGAAAATGTTTGTTTAATACATCACTCATTGCATGCAGAAGGCCCCAAAGCAAGAACAATGCGGTAGCAAAGGTTATAAGGATAACAAACTTCTTCTCGGTGAAAGCAGGTTTTTGACTAATCATTTTGTTTAAATAATATTCTCGTTAAGTTGTAAGGCAGCACCTATCATGGCCGATAACTCGCCTACATTAGCTATAAGTATGTTACACGGTTTGGTAAGTACACCATTTTTGTTCAGATCATTTTTTAAGGTGGTCAAAAATCTATCTTCAGCTTTAGCAATGTTGCCGCCAATAATTACAACCTCTATACTTTCCTGGTTAATCACAGAAACAAGAAATTGTGAGAAATTGTGAGTAAATTCTTCAAATACAGCATCTATAACAGTGTACTGTTCCTGCATCAGCATATCTTTAACATTACTCACTGTTTGACCTGATAGCTGGTTATATTTACTCACAAACCACCTGGTAGATAGATATTCTTCGGCAAATCCATTTAAAAATGGCAACATTGCAAAATTCATATCGTTAGTGTTGCCGTTATAACTAATGGCTGTACCCAAACCAGTACCAAGTGTAACACCTAAAGTTTTTTTTAATTTATCATAGCCATTTACTCTGATCTCACCTTCTAAAAAAGCTTGTGCATCATTAACCAACCCAATACAATGAGGCGGTAAATTCAAGTGTTCACTCAAATAGTCTTTTACATTTATGCCATACAAAAGATCATATTTATGTAAACCCTTAATCAATGAAATGCCGTCTCTATAATTGAATGGACCGGGCATGGCGAACGCTAAAAACCCAGGTTTGGCATCAGCCGCTTTGTGTAAAACTTGTGTTATGGCTTCCGCCCACGTATCTAAAATAACGCTTGAAACAGCAGAAGGATCAACAGGCATTCTAACTATTGTGTCATCAACAATTTTATGCTCCTTGCCATCTATTATGGCAGCAGTAATGTGCGATCCGCCAATGTCGGCTCCTAATATATATCTGTTAGAATTTATGAAAAACATCTGGAAGGTTTTATAACGTCTAACAAATATAGACCTACTAAATGGTTTTAGCAATATTTTCGATGGTTAAAATGCACGTAGTTTTACCAGTTTTTTCCTGTTCACAGGGGTTATTTTCAGTAAAATTGGTAATGGCAAGCTTTAGGGCTTCGTCATTTGCTAACATGGCAATTATTATTTTCATCACAGTCCAAATGCTTGTTCCTGTGATGTGCACTTTACTTACCAACGGATCATAATTCGTTGCCCACCTCGTTAATATAAATGTAGTAACCCGCACTTTGCCACCGCTGCCTTTCATAAAACCGGTACGTGCGTTCCATTTTCGAGATTCAAATTCTTTTTAAGAGGTATTTCGCCTCTTTTACCTTCTACAGTAACCCTTTGCGTACAGGGAAACGAAGCTATTGCTGTCTGCTTTTGCTTTGTTTGTCCAGAAGATGACCTAAAACCTTTAGAATTTTCCCTATCATTTTTCTTGGTATGAAACGGGCGCTTATGGTATAAAAAAAGAACCTAAATTTATGATTTAAATGCGCTGGGTAGGTTTTGACACCCTTTTAGCGGAGCGGACGAAACAGCAAACCATCCATTTAAAACCTTTATTTTCAATATTTTAATTTTTGAGAAAAAAGTGATTTCCAAATTACTCGCATTAAGTTTACAATAGTTCCAACGCCCAGATCAACAACTGCATAGTATAGATTTTAAGCCGTTGATTAACTGTGACTGTTGTTGCTGAATTTCTTTAATCAGATACGCTAAACACATTTCAAAAAATCATTTTCTTTGACTATAATCTTGTTAATTAACGCATTGTCGATTGATTCAATAAGATATTTGCGCATGTCTTCAGTCACCCTGCCAAATCCGAATAGTTTAGCAATGAGAGGCACTGCATTGTCTGCTTGTATGGCTATTGAATTTTCTACCACTTTTTTAATGGCTAAATTAATTTCTTCAGGAGATATAAGGCTAATTTTACGAGCACTGGACGGCAGGGAGCTTCTTTCTCTTATATAAGGAACCTGCATTTCTGGATACCATAAGAAATCTCCTTTCTTTACAATAATGCCCATTTTGGCAGCATAGTCACAGGCTTCTACAAGTGTGGCGCGTACCCGGCTGCCTATTTTTGATATGCCATTTGAATCAGCTATCCTTCGTGCCATTTCTTCAAAATGCACAGGGCTTTCCACCTTTACTACGTCTTCAATCCACTTGCTTAATTTTCCTAAAGGAAACAAATGCAATTCACCTCCGGCTATTTCTTTTGATAGTATTGCAGACTGATAAGTAGGCAATAATATCGTTATTTCTTGTGGAGCTTCGCGTATAAGGCTTTTTAGCTCTTCCTGCATTTCCTCTTCAATAGCATCATTGTGCTCTACCTCTACTTTGGCTTTTTCAATAGTAGCTATTAATAAGCGTAACTCTTTTGAAGGGTTTCGGAACCAATCGGTACTCCAAACATTGTACAATTTCCAGCCCATACCCTCCAGTACTGCATTTCTAAGGCGATCACGGTCACGCGCTGATTTCGCCGAAGCATACGATTTACCATCGCAGCTTATCCCTAACAAATACCTTCCTGGGTTATTATTATCTACAATTGTTAAATCAATATAAAAACCTGCAGATCCTATTTTTTCCCTTACAGTATATCCTTCATTTCGAAGGCTATCTGCAACAACCTGTTCAAAGGGTTGATGTTTTACCTCAATAACTTCTTTGTCGCTTTCAAACTTGCCATGCTCTGCAAAGTATAGGAAGCTTTTAAGGGAGCGAATACCAAATTTAGCATTAGGTCCCGGTGTAATGTCGCTAGCTGTTATATTGGTAAACACCTCGCAACGGCTTTTTGCCCTCGTTATGAGTACGTTTAACCTGCGTTCACCGCCCTCATTATTTAAAGGGCCAAAACTCATCGGGACTTTCCCATCTTCTAACCTTCCATAGCCTATACTTATAAAGATTACATCCCTTTCATCACCCTGCACGTTCTCAAGATTTTTTACAAAAAATGGTTCATCAGTATGGCTCCTGAAGAAATTTTCAACATCAGGGTTCATCCTTCTCCTTATTTCAAGAGCATTTTGTATGGCCTGCATTTGGGCAGTGCTAAAGGCAACCACGCCCAAGCTAAGCTTTGGATACTGCAGTGCATGTTCAATAACGGCATCAGCTACTTTTTCTGCTTCTTTAGGGTTAGTCCGTGTTTTACCTTTATCATAATATGTATCCGGGAGATGGTGAAAGATAAGCCCCATTCTGTATTTGGAGCCCGGGCTTGGAAAAATTACCAGTTTGTTCTCATAGAATTCCTGGTTAGACAAGCTGATTAAAGATTCGTGCCTGCTGCGGTAATGCCAGCGCAACATGCGCTGAGGAGTTCCTTGCGCATCACACATTCCTAAAATGCTTTGCATGTCTGCCGTTACATTTTCCTCATCATCAGTCTCGGTGTTCATCTTATCAAAGAAACTGGTTGGCGGCATTTGTTTTGTATCGCCTACAACAACAATTTGTTTGCCTCTTAATATTGCTCCTAATGCATCAACCGGGCGTACCTGGCTCGCTTCATCGAATATCACAAGGTCAAACTCAATACTATCTGGAGGGAGAAAGTTAGCGATAGACATCGGGCTCATCATGATAACCGGCTTAATCGCCTGTATGGCCAATCCTGCTTCCTGCATTAACCTTCGTATAGGCATGTGCCTGGCTTTACGGTTAAATTCACTCCTGAGGATATTGATCTGGCCGCCACCTTCTTGCTTAGGGACGCCCTCCCAATGCTTGAGTGCAACTTTTGCCCTGTTGTAATATTGGTTTAGGATATCCAGCTTTTTAAATTTCTCTATCACTTCTTCATGGCTGGAACGCTCAAATTTTCTTAAGGCAGGGTTATTGACCATAGCCTGTTCTATAAGATAGTCATACCATGTTTTTTTGAGCGCTGTTTGTAAATGAAGAGATGCGTCCGGCCAACCCTCTATCGCCGTTAAAAGGTAATTGGCACCTTGTTTCACAATATTTTCTTTGAGTACATTCCATGATACAGCCTCATGAATCTCAGGTAAGTCGGTAAACCATTTTTGTAGTACAGTGAGTTGTTCCAATAATGAGTTATTTGTAAAAAGCGGATCATTATAGCCCATCTTATTTAAAAGTGTTGCTATAATTTCGTGTTGCTTAGTTAGATTTTCTTTTAATAAGACTGCATTTTTACCAGCTATTTCCGTAGAATCATTTTTATCAAGATAAGAAAGAAAAGCCGTTGGTATTTTTTCCTGTTGGATTGCCTGATGTACCGATTGCAGATAGACCGATGCATCTTTAAGTACCTGCCAGTTACTGCGTAACTTTTGCCATTGGTTTCCAAAAAGCCTTTGTGCAAGAGGCTCTAAAGATTGTATTGAAGCAGCTAAGCGCTTTCCGTCCATTAAAGCTGTAACATACACCAGTTTATTATCCAGGTCATCTGGCATAGATGTATTTAGCAAACCAGCCAGTTGTTTAACGCTCTTTTTATAATCGCCTATTAAAAACTTATACCACTTTCCTCCATGGGCTACTAAATTTTGCCGTATTTCGAGCACATTCTGTTCCCATGCTTCGGGGATAAACAGCGGGTCGTATTTTTGGCGTAATTCAGATAGGCGGATACCTGCTTCAAATAGGTCTTTAATATCTGCCTGATGATTAAGCCAGGCACTGTCATTAATAGCCATTGAGGCAGTACCCGGATTTTTTGAAGCTAATGTTGCTATTTCAGCTACTTTTACAATAGATGCTATATCTATAGGAAGAGGAAGTAACAGAGAGGCTGCTATATCCTCTCCTGATTTGAGCAAATCCGTTGTGCTATTAATAGCCGCAGTTAAATATTCTTTTGTAATTTCTTCGTCCCTTGGTAAAAAAATAGTTAAAGAAGTACCATGAAATAAAAGCTTTTCCGGCTGGCCTATCTTTGTAAGCCTCGTCTGTATTTGCTCGGACAATAACTCCGCTGTTTTCATCTTAGAAACAGTCCAGGCAGAAAGATCCTCAATTAGCAATCGTGGGAATTTATAATTTTTATAGGATCCTGATATTTTGAGCAGTTCTCCAATTACCTCCTGCGCTGAATGTCCACTCTGTGCTATTTGGGAGTTAACTTCACTGCAATATGTATTCAATTCATTGATCAGGGAACCTAAAATTTTTACTTCTTCTTCAAGATGCGCTAATGTGGGTTTTCCCAGTTCAAGGACTTTCTTAAGCCCATCATGAAGTTCTCGCTTATTTGCTTTATGGCTATGCAATTCTAAGCATGCTTCGCCAAGATTAATATTGTCAAGCCTTCGTTTCACCACTTCTAACGCCGCCATTTTCTCAGCTACAAACAATACTTTTTTACCATTTCCCACAGCATTAGCAATAAGGTTAGTTATGGTCTGAGATTTGCCGGTACCGGGAGGTCCCTGGATAACCATATTTCGCCCCTCATGTACAGCAAGCATTGCAATTACCTGTGAGCTGTCTGCATCAACTACATGTAATAGTTCATTAGCATTAGTCTCAGTATCCAGATAGTGGTCTTCTCCAACTGAAGGCTGCGGTTCCATAAACCCGCCACCGAATAGCGATTGAAGGATAGTATTATTATATGGCTTTTTTGCATCGGGCCATTTAGTGCTGTCCAGATCGTGATAAATCATGAACTTACCAAATGAAAAAAAGCCTAGCTCTATTGCATCTGTATCTACTTTCCAATTCTCCTGATGCCCTATGCGGTGCGCTATATCATTTATGTAGCTGCTAAGGTCCAGTTCTTCCTGCTCGGGAAGATCCGGAATGGTAATGTTAAAATCGACCATCATTTTAGCCTGTAAGGACAAATTGGCTCCTATCTCCGCTCCTGAGTAGCGTAAGCGAAAGCGCTCGTTTGCACTTGAACGCTCCAAAGTTACTGGTACTAAAATCAGAGGTGCTAACCTGCATTCTTCCGTATTCCCCTTTTCAAACCAATTGAGCATTCCCATCGAAAGGTACAATATGTTCAATCCCTGCTCTTCAATACTAGTTTTTGCGAAATAGTAGGTATTGAGTATTTTGGTTTGCAGCTTTTGTTCTGTATCATTGGTCTGAAGCCGGGTATCATTATAAGCATCCTGCAATTCCGGTTCGCTAAGTGCAGGAAGTTCAAACAATGTTTCATCCTCTTCTTTTCCCGGACGACCAAGAAATGTCATGGCTTTATTTTGCCGTACAAGAATATTAAATATGCTACTAGACTGCTCTTGTACAATATGAAGGCCTCTTGCTTTTGGACTCTTATAATTAAGTAAAGTGTTGCGCATCCCAAGATCTAAAAGTTCTTTTCTTGAGGCTTCTAATTTAGGAAGTATAGTTTCTTGCATTACAGGGTTTATAAGAGCTCTAATTTATTAAAAAATACTACACGAACTTAAATTCAGCTATTTGAATTTGATGTATCATTTATCCCAAGTATGGAAAACAAACAGCTTCACATACAGCCGTTGATTAGAAAACTTAATGCCTCGCAACCTTCCCGAATAATTTACAAATAAAAAAAATCCGGAAAATATTATTTCATTGTTAAGGCTAATATTATCAATTCTAAGCTTGAATTTATCAAGTAAGAATACAACCTGTTTGTTTATTTTCACATAACGTAACTTAAAGAAGTTTAAACACGTATCTACCCCTAATTACACGAAGGGGGTATTCAAGCACTCCCTTCATCACAACATATGTTAACAACTCCTATCGCCGGTGACGCTACGATACAGGCAAATACCGCGTCATCTCTAAACTTCCCATCTTCCTGTGGCCCAATGTGTGGACAGCCAATACCTGCTGTTGCTGCCCCGCCCCATATTGCTATAAGTAATCAAATACTTGATTTCTTTAATAAGATATTTAGTACTGCTGATTTCCCTGCCCGGTGGCATTGCGGGAACTGGACAGACTTTCATGGCTGGCTTTATATTGTCTCTGATATCGCTATTTGGGCGGCTTACTTTGCCATTCCTTTTCTCCTTTACCGCTTACTTAGAAAGAGGCCGGATATTCCCTTTCATCGCATATTTTTATTCTTTATAGGTTTTATTATGCTTTGCGGCTTAACACACTTTGCCGATGCACTTATTTTTTGGTGGCCAGCATACCGCTTCAGTGCACTCCTGCGTTTAGCAACCGCGGTAATATCCTTAGCCACGGTATATCAGATATACCGGGTATTCCCTTCTATCTTACGGCTGCGCTCCTTAACCGACCTGGAAGCAGAGATTGATAAACGGAAGGTTACTGAAGAACGGTTAGCGGCTAATGAGTTTCTTTTGTCCGAGGCCGGTAGAATTGCTTGTGTAGGTGGATGGGAACTAGATTTGGTTTCCGGGAAACGCACCTGGTCAAAAACCGTTTATGATATCCTGGAACTTCCCTATGACCGTAATATATATGAGGATGACATCGCTTCGTATTATCCAGACCCTTATACAGAAAGTTTGGAGCAGGCTATGAATAGAGCAATCACAGCTGGTGAAAAATGGGACCTCGAAGTACAAACCTTGACACAAGGCGGAAAAATGGTTTGGGTCAGGCATACCGGTGAACCTGTTAAGAATGAAACCGGTGAAGTAATTAAACTCAGAGGGATACTTATGGACATTGACCGTTACAAGAGTCATGAACTTGCCTTAACTTCAGCATTAACAGTAACGAAAGAAAAAAAGCAGCAGCTTAAAAACTTCAGTTACGTACTGTCACATAACATACGCAATCATACCAGTAACTTATCTGCTTTAACCGATATGGTGAGTACGGAAAACCTCGATAAAGGAAACCTTGATCTTCTCTTTATGACGAGACAAGTAACTAAAGCTTTAACTACTACCTTAGATGATCTGGCAGATGTCATCCAAGCCCGTGATCAAGTTATGGAGCAGGAAATATTAAACCTTTATTATGAGATCAGCGAATCGTTACGGGCGATAAGTACCCAATTTGATGGTATTAACATCCAAATATCCTGTAACTTAGGCATACCGCAGGTGTATTTTTCTAAGGTATACCTGCAAAGTATTATAGAACAATTAGTGTCCAACGCAATCCGATACCGCAATACCCATAAACAGCTACAGCTTACGATCAACTCTTACATAAACGACGATGGACGAACGGTACTGGAACTTAAGGACAACGGCCGAGGCATAGACCTGGAAAAATATGGCTCCAAACTATTTAATTTGTACACCACTTTTCACAACTATCCCGGCGCAAGAGGGGTTGGGTTGTATCTGGTTAAAACACAGCTTGAATCTCTGGGTGCTCAAATTGAAGCAGATAGTATACCTGAGGTTGGAAGCACTTTCAGCATCAAGTTTCAAAAAGAGGAAACTCAGTTTGAAACAAATGGTCGCGCAATACTACAATCAAAATTATATCAAACGATTCAATCTTAAATAAACGTGAAATGAATAGCTCATTATCATTTTTCATCAGATCTGGTAAACAGTATGATACACCGATTAAAAGAATACTGGATTCACTTGGTTGGTAATCCAGAAGCATCTACACTGGAATCCCGGATCTTTCATGCTGTTTGCATAGTCGTGTTACTTGGACTTGGGTCTAATACGCTATATAACTATGTAATGGATATGCCGGCATTGGCTATACTGATGTTCTTTGTCTTTATCCTAGTCTGCATACTTTATTATTTATCCAGGTTTAAAGGCAAATACGACATCTGTTTGGTCATTTTTCAACTGCTCAATATTGCCCTGCTGGTTATCAACTACTATTACAATTCTGGTATTTCAGGTCCTACCTATGCTATCTTCATTTTATCGTTTTTAATTTCTTTGGCTACTGTTCCCGCTTGGCAGTACTGGATCTGGCTACCGCTGAATGTGATAACAATTTTTGGTTTGTTGTATTATGAGGATACTTATCCCAACCAGATAATCAATACCTATGCTGAGCCTACAAGCCGACTGATTGATTTTGGTTACACTTATATCGTCATTGCTGCGATGATAATGTTGATCACTAGCTATATCCGCAATGCTTTTTACCGCGAGAAAGACGAATCTTCGCGTAAGGAGACCGCACTGGAACAGAGCAATCAAACTAAGGATCGATTGCTATCGATACTGGCACATGACCTCAAAGAACCATTAACATCCATCCAGGGCTTTTTAGAACTGCTCGCTGATTATAACCTGGAAGAATCTGAGCGCCTAAGCATCCAGAAGCAACTGCTGAACCGCACGAAGGATACTGCTTATCTGCTGACCAATGTGTTGGCCTGGACAAAAGGACAAATGGAAGTTGTCAAAGTCAAATTGTCCAACTTACGATTGTATGACACCCTTGACCAAACACTTAAACTAGTGAAGGGCATAGCAGAGGAAAAAGGAATAGAGTTCATCTATAAGCTTAGTGATCACATCTGCATTTTAGGCGACAGGGACATGCTCCAGCTCGTCATCCGTAATCTAGCGATCAACGCGATTAAATTTACTTACCCCGGTGGGAAAATCTCTTTCGATGTACAAATCAAGGAGGACAACTGCCTGTTATCAATAACAGATACCGGGGCTGGTATACCACTATTCAAGCAACCGGGATTGTTCTCTTTATCGGCAAAGTCCACCTTCGGGACAGGGAAAGAAAAAGGTGCAGGTTTAGGGCTGGTACTTTGCAAAGAATTCACGGAGATTCAAGGTGGTCAGATTGGGTTTACCAGTAAAGAGAACGAGGGAAGTACATTTTACCTGCTCATGCCCTTATGCTCGATGATCCCACAGAAGGTAATGTTGCATAACATATAATCTATAGTATTCAGCGCTATTAGCCTTTAATAATACAATGACGTCTTTCTTATCAAATTGATTAGCGATAAAATTGTATTATTGTCTGTTTTGAATGCTCGAAGAGCAATCTCTATTGCTTATACTACATGGATTTTAAAAATTTATCTTATGAAAAGGCAGTTCAGTTATTAGCTGACTCCAAAAATTTTTACCTTGTCAAAGTTGATAGTAGCGCCAACTATGTCTACATGAATGATCATTTTATCAGTCGGCACAGTTCATTCTATAACCATTCCGAGATCCGGTCGGCTGCACTTGCCCTGCACCCAGATGATTATGAGTTAAGTTATATCACTTACAATAAATGTGTAGGACAACCCGATCAAACTTTTAATGCTACACTCAGAAAGTTGGACGGTAAAGGCGGATATATTATTACCTACTGGGAATACAAAGCACATTTTGATGCTCACGGCAACATAGATGGCGTGATCGGCGTCGGTTACGATATTACAGCTTTCGAGTCCCGTGCAGAACATATCCGCTTTTTAACTAAAACGTTAAGCAACATCGCTCAACAACAATCCCATGATATCCGGCGTCCTTTGGCGAACATTATGGGATTAGCGGAAGTATTGACCATATTAGGAGAAGAAAATGAGCAAGTAAGAACAATCGCTGAAAAGCTTGTTCAAAGTTGCATAGATCTGGATAACGAATTTGAACAGTTTTTGATTAGGGACGTATCGCAGCAGACGAAGTAAACTTGAATCATTTATAAAGCATTCGTCTTTCACTTACCCTTGCTAATCAAACAGGAGCGATGTTACTTACTTTATAAGTGAATTTGAGCGCCACGAACTCAAGCCAGCCGAATAGTAGTTAGATGTTTCTATTCTGCTTTTCATATTGCTAGCCTTTATACATTCATTATGCTCGGATCTGTCAAATGTTGTTGGGCCCAATAAGTGTGACAATTTACCGTAATTAGTATTAGCGTAATCGTTGCTAACTTCAACTTGAATTTTTTCCATATGCTTTAGGAAATAAAAAAAGTCCAGGCCTATCGTTTTTGTAACCTGATCATTTTTTCAGGTAGAAAAGCAAATTCATGTTGGTTCTAATGACACATGATTTAAAAAGTGAAACAAAAGTGTTAGTTCCGTCATTTTCGGTCAAGATGTTTAATGATTTAAACACTTTTAATACAGATTATTATAAGGTTTTTGGTGAGCATATTTTGTGGTCTCAGATGCTAACCAGATACTAACCGTTTCTTTGGAAAAAGAAAAAGCGCCTAAATCATTGATTTAAGCGCTTTAGTTGATATTCCGGGGATGTTGACCACCTAATTCCGTGGCAAAGTGACCAGGCGATTAGCTGGCGAACGATAGCAGCGAGAGCTGTAAAAGCGTTTTCAAAGTTAGTTATTAAAAGTGGTTATTGA
>NZ_BMDO01000001.1 GCF_014635825.1 Mucilaginibacter galii | reverse complement strand
TCTTTTATGTAGTTCTTCACCCCGGCGCTCTATCCGTTTATCTCCGAACCTATCTCTGTAATCCGCATTCTGCATCCGCAAAAATACAGCTTATACTTGTGGGTACACCGTAGTCCCCGAGGAGGGCAGGGAGGGGTTTAATGAAGCGTTCATCAATCATGCTTTTCAACCCCTCCCTGCCGCCGCACCGCCAGCCGCACCCTTCCCGAGGAGGGAACTTGAAAAGTGAGCAGGTTGAAATTCCCTCCCTGGGGAGGGCAGGAGGGTTTAATGAAGCGGTTCGCCAATCATAAGTGTTCAACCCCTCCCTGCCACCGTACCGCCAGCCGCACCCCTCCCTTAGGAGGGAACTGAAAAGAAATAAGCAGGTTGAAATTCCCTCCCTAGGGAGGGCAGGGAGGGGTATAATGAAGCGTTCATCAATCATGCTTTTCAACCCCTCCCTACCACCGCACCGCCAGCCGCACCCCTCCCGAGGAGGGAACTTGAAAAGAAATAAGCAGAAAAAGCAGCCGCTAATTCCCTCCTTGGGGAGGGTAGGGAGGTGTTTAACAAAGCGTTCACCAACCATGCTGATCAACGCTCTCCCTTCCACCGCACCCAAGGAGGGAACTTGAAAACTAAGCAGTTATTAATTCCCTCCTTCGGGAGGGCAGGGAGGGGTCTAATGAAGCGAAAGATTGAATAGCAGCCATTCTAAAACTAAAAAGCGGGCACAATGCAATTTAGTTGCACAGCGCCCGCTTTCGGTTGAAAAAGGGATTCTTATTTTTTTAGGCCTATTTCTCTTAATCTTTCGTCGAGGTATTCGCCTGCGGTTATATCGGTGTATAGTTTAGGGTGTTGTTCGTCAATGCAGCTGTCTAAACTGGTTAGATCCATAGTTGCTTTAGGGTGCAAAAAGAAGGGTACCGAAAAACGGGAGAACTTCATTTGCTCGCGCGGCGGATTAACCACCCGGTGCGTTGTTGACTTCAGTTTGTTGTTGGTTAAGCGTTGCAGCATATCGCCTACGTTAACCACCACATCTTCGCCATGGGCTTTAATGGGGAACCACTCGTTTTCGCGGGTTAGTACTTCAAGTCCGTCGGCGCTGGCACCAATTAATAAGGTAATCAGGTTAATGTCTTCGTGTGCACCGGCGCGTACGGCATCGGGGGCTAAGGCATCCGGGTCTTCAATAGGGAAGTAGTGCAGCGTGCGTAAAATGGAGTTGCCATTGTGTACCTTATCATCAAAATAATTTTGCGGCAGGCCCAGGTAAACGGCAATAGCTTCAAGCAACATGGTGCCCGCAGCTTCCAGCTTGGCGTAGATCTCGCGGGTTACGGTGTTAAATTCGGGTAGTTCGTCTACGTAAACATTATCGGGGTAAAAATCTTTAACCGGGTCGCCATCGGTAACAGTTTGGCCAATTTGCCAAAACTCTTTCAAATCGGGTATTTTAAAACCTTTAGCGGTTTCTTTACCCTTACTGGTGTAACCGCGCTGGCCGGCCAGTTCGGGTTTTTCATATTTCAATTTAACATCTTCAGGCAAGGCAAATAGAGCTTTTACCTGGGTATAGAGGCTGTCTATCAGTTCTTTGCTTAGGCCATGGTTGGTAATAGTAACAAAACCGGTTTCGTTGAAAGCCTTGCCAATGGCATCCGAAAACTGTTTGCGGCTTTCGGCATCACCGTTTTTATAGGTATCTAAATCTAACCGCGGAATATTCACTGTGCTCATACTCATCTGTTTTTAGGTAATAAGTGGTAAAATTAGTAAAAAAAGAAGCCCCTCCCAAACCCTCCCCGGGAGAAGCCCCCCTCTAAATCTCCCCCCGGGAGGGGGAGACTTTAAATTGACGTTAAAGCCCTCCCTCCCGGGGAGGGTCTGGGAGGGACATAAAAACATTATATAGATTAAACGCTTTTAATATTATGGTGTCGAACGCTTGTACACACCAATTAATACCGCTGAACATGAAACCATTAATCAAATATATAAGCCTTTGCTTCCTGGCGGTTTCTACCATGCTGGCTTTACCTCAAAGCGTAAAGGCGCAGGGCGATGAAATTACCTTTCAGGATTTTTACGATCAGCTATCACCTTACGGTACCTGGGTAGATGATCCTGATTATGGCAGCGTATGGGTGCCCGACGTTGACCAGGATTTTAGGCCTTATGCCACTAACGGGCACTGGGTAATGACCGAATACGGCAATACTTGGGCATCAGATTACGACTGGGGCTGGGCACCGTTCCACTACGGCCGCTGGCGTTTTGACGATTATTACGGTTGGGAATGGATACCCGACTATGAATGGGGACCGGCCTGGGTTGACTGGCGCAGCAATAATGATTATTATGGCTGGGCGCCTCTTGGCCCCGAAGCTAATGTAGATGCCAGTTACAGCAACTATGATATTCCTTACGATTACTGGACTTTTGCACCGCAGATATACATTAATAGCCCTGTAATTTATAACTACTATGTGCCAAGGCCACGCATTTCTTCGTTTTTTGGAAGAACTGTGGTTATCAATAATTTTTACAACCGCAATAACCGCCGCTACATTGCCGGTCCGCGTATTGTGGATATTCAAAGAGTTACCCGCAGCAGGGTGCAGGTATATAACATTACTAATATTAACCGCCCGGGAAGAGGGTACTTTAATAACAATAACTTTAATATTTACCGTCCGCAGGTTAGGCACGTTACCGATGCCCGCCCAGATCGTGTGGTAGATGCCCGCGCTTACCGCAACGCCAACCCCAATTACCGCATTGGTGGCAGGGGCGGAAATTATAATCAAACCAACGCTGCCCGTTTAGCAGGCATAGCCCGCAGTAACGATGCAGCCAACCGTGCCGTGGTAAGGGTAAACGATAATAGAAATAACGGCTGGAACAGTAATAGCCCCCGTAATAACAACGATCGCAACAACAGGCCAAACATGCCGCAGCGCCAGGCAGGCGATGTGCCCAACCGTACGCGTGATGATCAACAGCAACGCCGCGACCAGCAACAAGGCCAGCAGTTAACTGAGCAGCAACGCCAGCAACAGGCCGAGCAGCGTCGTCAGCAATACGAGCAACGTCGTGGTCAGCAACAAGGCCAACCCGGACAGCCGCAAACAGATCAGCAGCGCCAGCAGGCTGATGAGCGCCGCCAGCAATTTGAGCAACGCCGTCAGCAACAGCAACAGGCGGGTCAGCAAGGCCAGTCTGGTCAGCCGCAAACAGATCAGCAACGCCAGCAGGCAGAAGATCGTCGCCAGCAATTTGAACAACGCCGTCAACAGCAACAGGCGGCCCAGCAAGGTCAGTCGGGCCAGCCGCAAACAGATCAGCAGCGCCAACAGGCTGATGAGCGTCGTCAACAAATGGAGCAACGCCGTCAGCAACAGCAACAGGCGGCCCAGCAAGGTCAGTCGGGCCAGCAGCAAACAGATCAGCAGCGTCAGCAGGCCGATGAGCGTCGCCAGCAAATGGAGCAACGCCGTCAGCAACAACAGCAGCAACAGGCTGGTCAGCAAGATCAGCAACGCCAGCAGCAAGCTGAACAACAACGCCAGCAGCGTGAACAGGCGCAGCAACAAAGGCAACAACAGCAAGACCAGCAGCGCCAGCAACAATCCGATCAGCAACGCCAGCAACGTGAGCAGGCGCAGCAACAAAGGCAACAACAGCAAGATCAACAACGTCAGCAGCAGGCCGAGCAACAAAGACAACAACAAGCGCAAGCTCAGCAACAGCGCCAACAACAGGAGCAAGCCCAACAGCAGCGTCAGCAGCAAGCTGAACAGCAAAAGCAACAGCAGGAACAACAACGCCAGCAACAGGAGCAAGCCCAACAGCAACGCCAGCAGCAGGCCGAGCAGCAAAGGCAACAGCGCGAACAAGCTCAGCAACAGCGTCAGCAGCAACAAGAGCAACAACGCCAGCAACAGGAGCAACAGCGCGCAACACGCCCAGTTAGGCCTGTTACCCCTGCTTAGTTTTTTAAGATGATTTTCTTTACCAACCTGTACGGGCGTACAGGTTGGTTTTTTATAAACTTTACTTTATATTTATTAGATGAAGCTTTTTTTTAGCTCCATAGGTTTGCTTTGCGTTCTAGCGTTTAACTGTGCCGCACAAACTGATGGTAACGATGGAGAAATAAACTTTGTGGAAACATCGTGGCCGCAAGCCCTGAAACGGGCGGCTGCCCAACACAAGTACATTTTTGTGGATGCTTATGCCACTTGGTGCGGCCCCTGTAAAATGCTGAAAGCAACAACGTTTAAAAACAGTAAAGCCGCAGCTTTTTATAACCAGAACTTCATCAATGTAGCCCTGGATATGGAACGTGGCAATAACCCGCAACTGGCACAAGCCTGGGGCATGAGGGCTTATCCAACATTAATTATTTTTGACAGTAAAGGGAAGATTGTATTGAATACGGTAGGTTTTATTACGGCTAAAGATCTGGTGCGTTTTGGCGAAGAAGCCTTGCGCAGGGGCAAAGTCATTTAAATAAAAAAAGTCGGATCACTCTCGCAGTTATCCGACTCTACATCTACCTATGAAAAACAGCCCTTTTGAGTGGGCATCATCATATAGACAAAAGGTATACCATTAGTTTAAAAGCTGCTTTTAGCTTAAAATAATTGCTTATTAGCGTTTATTAATTCTCTTGCGGGGAAATTATTACTGTGGAGTGTGGTGTTATTTCCCTTATTTTACGCTATTGTTATCTAACTATTAATTTGCTTCCCGCCCATCGGTGCGTGTACCCGTTTTTGAGGTATCTAAGCGAGAAGTGGCTGTATCGTGCGGGTTATCAGAGGGTCCGCCGAAAGTGTTTTTTGGATTTTCATGGCAGGCTGCTAAAGTGCTTATCAGCATAGCAGTGAGTATTATTATTTTTCCCCGTTTCATTTTCATGGCTATTAATATAACTACAAGTTAAACCGGGTTTTGTTTATGACGCTGTTGGTAGATTTACCTGTAAATTAATAGCATTTAATGATACTTATTTAGCCCGTATGTTATTTTTAGATAAACTATATGGAAGATATAATGTTATTTTTTTATGGATCACAATGTATATCTTTTAGCTACCGACCCCAACGATCCCTGCCGGGACGTTATACACTCGCGTGATACTACCCTGAAGGTGAAGGTTTACTGCGTAAGCGATGAAAACTTTACACCCAACCCTAACGAGATACAACTTTTTGGTTATGCTGATAAAAAGCTGTACGCTTTTGAAACCATCAACATAACTCCAGATGATGCGCTTGACGTGATCAGCGCTATACAATGGTATGCCGATTATATTGATTTTCCCGACATGGAGATACTGCCCGATGACCCACGCATAGGTCATAGCGTGGCTATGTAACCAAAGTTGAGCCTTAATGCATCAGTCAATTAAACTACGCCTATAATGGCGACAATGTCATATAAACAGGAAAGCCGTTCATTATGAACGGCTTTCCTGTTTATATATACTAAAATATTAAACGCCACTAAATACAGAGAAGCCCCCATCTACATTAATTACCGTACCGGTAACAAAAGCCGAGGCATCGCTCAGCAACCAAACCAATGCGCCAATCAATTCGTCGGCGTGGCCAAAGCGTTTGAACGGCGTGTTTTTAACCACTAGATTACCGCGTTCGGTATAGCTGCCATCGGGCTGGGTAAGCAGGGTGCGGTTTTGCTCGGTTAGGAAAAAGCCTGGTGCAATAGCATTCATGCGTATGGTATCGCCGTAACGGTTGGCCGCTTCTACAGCAAACCATTTGGTATAACTATCTACCGCTGCTTTAGCCATGCTATAACCCAATACCTTGGTAATGGCCTGTTGCGATGCCATTGATGATATGTTTACAATGCTGCCCTTACCGCCTTTAGCCATTACCTCGCCAAATACCTGGGTAGGTATCAGCGTGCCCCAAAGGTTAAGGTCCATTACCTGGCGCATGCCATCCATACTCATGGTAAATATATCCTGATCGGGCTGTATAACGCCACCCGGCATATTGCCGCCTGCGCCGTTCACCAGGCCGTCAATACGGCCGTAAGTGTCTATTACTTTATCGCGTGCAGCAATCAGGTCGGCTTCTTTCATTACATCGGTAACTAAAGCAATGGCTTTTCCACCACCGGCGTTAACGGCAGCGGCGCGTTCCCGGGCTATTTTTTCGTTACGGCCCAAAATTCCAACGGTGCCACCGGCTGCAGCAATACCTTTTACAAAGGCATCGCCTAAAATACCGGTACCCCCGGTTACTAAAATTACCTTATCTTTTAATGAGAAGTTATCCATTATTTATTGTTGATGAGTTGCATTGCAAAGCAAATAAAAATTTAGCAGGATGCCGGGAGAAATATGAAATAGGTATTTTATTGTTTGTGAACCTCGTCCTGTCAGTCTGAGCTAGTCGAAGACTTGTACGATCTTTAAGTCTTCGACAAGCTCAGACTGACAATCTATCTCGGTCATGCCGATGAATATCGGCATCCCACCAGAAAGGCGAACGACAAATAGGCCACTTAATACATTATAAATGCGGTCTACTTAGCGCGTGAGATGTCGATATTCATCGGCATGACAGTAATTATGGTACTGCCATCATTAAAAGCGTGCAGTATTAGCTATGCAACTCCCCTTTAGGGGCCGGGGGATTAAACCACCATCCATATAGCATCTAAAAACCAGCCTTTACTATCAAAAAAGTGGTTCACCGGTTTAAATCCGGCACTTGCAGCCATTTCGTTGGTTTGGGTAACGGTGTATTTTTGCGATATTTCCATGTAAATGTACTCGTCTTTTTTAAAAACAAAAGTTTCATCGCATAGCTGCACCTGCTGGTCGGCCAGGCTAATCAAATAGCTTTTGCAGGCGCCGGTTTCGGGGTCGTACATGGGGTAATGCTCAAACTGGCTCACATTAAAATTGCCTTGCAATTCGTGGTTAATGCGGGTAAGCAGGTTGAGGTTAAACTGGCTGGTAACTCCTCCAGCATCATTGTAAGCGGCCAGTATGGTTTTAGGGTTCTTTTTCAGATCAATACCTATTAAAACGCTGTCGCCTTCAGATAGATGTTTGCGCATCTCGGTACAAAAGCCCTGGGCATCGCTAACCGGCATATTGCCTATGTTAGAGCCTAAAAAGAGTACCACCTTTCTGCGGGTCGATATTTGGGCAGCACGCTTCAGCATATCAAAGTACTCGCCGGTAAGGCCCTCTAACTGTAAACCTGGAAGTGTTTGTGGCAAGGTTTCGTTGAGGTAATTAATTACATGGCCCGAAATATCGATGGGTACATAAGTAAAGTCAGTCTGCTTATCCAGCAAGTGGCGCAGCAGGTGGGTTGATTTCATGGCATCGCCGGCACCCAGCTCAATTAAATCGAACGGACTGCCATCGGCTATTATGGCTTGTGCCAGCGCCGCGGTTTGCTGCGTAAATATTTCCAGTTCGCAATTGGTTGGATAGTATTCGGGAGCATTCATGATCTCCTGAAAAAGCTCATCGCCGGCAGCATCATAAAAATATTTAGCTTCCAGGTATTTGGGGGTAGCGGCTAACCCCGCCATTACATCGGCGCAAAACTGCTGGTTGGTATTGTTATCCTGCATTTGTGGTGTCAGGGTAGATTCAAAATTTTTCATTAGTAAAAGATGAGGTAAAGGCTATTGGGCTAAACGAATTCCGGTAAAATGCCAGCGCAAATTGGGGTGAAAAAAGTTACGGTAAGTAAGGCGGCTATGGCCCGGGGGCGTAGCTTCTGATGCACCGCGCAGCACTTTTTGGCTTACCATAAACTTGCCGTTATACTCGCCAATAGCACCGGGCGCTTTACTAAAACCAGGGTAAGGCAGGTAAGCACTTTCGGTCCACTCCCAGCGTGTACCCCAGCTAAATTGGGATGCTGCAGCTTCCCACTCAAACTCGGTAGGCAGGCGCATGCCTTTCCACGAGGCGTAGGCATAGGCTTCATAATAACTAATGTGCATTACACTATCGTGCAGGTGCAGTGGCTCTAAGCCTCTAAACGTATAGGTATGCCATTCGCTGTCAACATTGTGCCAGTATAAAGGTGCTTTTACTTCGTTAGTTTTTACCCAATCCCAGGCTTCGGCGTGCCAGTATCTGAAATCCTGGTAGCCGCCTGCATCCACAAACGCCAGGTACTCGGCGTTGGTAACCAGTTTGGTGCTTATCTGATAGTCATTAAGGTAAACCTTATGGCGGTTCAATTCATTATCGAAACAAAAATCGGAACCCTGGTGGCCAATTTCATAAATGCCTTCGGGCATGCTTAACCAACCTTCCTGCTCCTCCAATACCGGCGATGCATATTGAGGATTATAAGCAGGAAATAAAGGGTTATGGCCTAAAATGTATTTAATGTCGTAGTATAAAAGCTCCTGGTGCTGCTCCTCGTGGTTTAAGCCTAAAATAAAGAGTTCTTCAATTTCGGGCGAAACATCCTGGCCAAGAAATTTATAAATGGCATTATCTACATACTCCCGGTAACGGTATACATCAAGTACGGTAGGGCGGCTCAGGTTACCACGATCGGTGCGGATAACGCGTGCGCCTACGGTTTCGTAATAGCTGTTAAAAACGTAGTTATAGTTAGGGTCGTATTCCTGGTAGCCCATAAAATAAGGCTTTAATATGAAAGTCTCGAAAAACCAGGTGGTATGGCCAATATGCCACTTGGGCGGACTAACATCGCCAATGGGCTGAACCACATAATCTTCGGTTTGAAGGTGGCTGCAAATGTCTTCGGTACGCCGGCGTACCATTTTGTAAGAGTCGGCTAAATTCATGCTAATTATTCGTATCCAAATAGCGTTTTAAATCCGAAATTGTTTTGATGCGCAGGTCATTGCTTTGTTGTTTCCGCATCATTAAAGCATACGCATTATTAAAGCCTATTGGTTTTAGCCAGGTGATATTAAATTGCTGCTTAAACTGCTGCTGTACGTAAGCATAGGTCTTATCTCTATCAAGCCCAACTTCCTGTACTTTTTGTGCCGATGGCTTGAGCAGCACCAGTAAACCGGTGCCGGTATACTCGGGGTAAAAGTCTATCTGGTCGTTGGTTAAGGCATCAAAGCAAATTTTGGTGCCACCCAGCCCGGTTTTGGTAGCGGTGCTATAATTGGTGTAGCCCTCAATTAGCATGCTGTACATACTAGCTAAGATATATTGCTCACCAAAAACTTTGGAACCTATGCGCACAGTACCTGCCTTACCATGCCGACTGGGCTGGTAAAGCTTTTGTGCCACCAAAAAATCTTTGGCCACCCGCTCGGGTGTTTGATGCAGGTAATCGGTACGGTAATTCAGATCGGTCATCACCGAATCATTGATATGTCCCGATAAAAGATTAAGCGTTTGCTCCAATTCAGGGAATTTTTGCAGGGCCGACTGCCTTATAATAGGTGCCGCATAATAAGGTGGAAAAATTTTCTTATCATCCTTGAGCACCATTAAATTATAAGCTTTTAATCGGCCGTCGGTAGAGTAACCGCTAATCACATCCAGCTGCTTTTCGTAAGCGGCATTATACATTACGGCATCGTTAATTACGATGGTGTGTATTTTGAGCCCATACTTTTGCTGTAAGCCCAGGTTGCCATCTTGCCGGCCCATAAATTCGGGTGTAAAACCGGCGGTAAGCTTGCTGCCAATGGCAGACGGAATGAGGTAGAACGAAGCCAGCGCCAAAGCAATTGCAGGCAAGGCGTATAAACCAAATTTTAATTTTTTGAAGCTGATCTTCTGCACAATGGATAACAGGAAATCGAACAAGATAGCCAGCAACGCCGCCGGGATAGCCCCTGCCAAAATCATGTTGCTGTTGTTGAGCGATATACCACCAAAAATAAATTCGCCTAAACCACCGGCCGCTATGTACGAGGCCAGCGTAGCCACGCCCACATTAATAACCGTTGCCGTGCGGATGCCTGCCAGTATAACCGGCATAGCCAGCGGCAGTTCTACCTTAAAAAGCACTTGCTTTAAACTCATACCCATAGCCAAAGCAGCTTCTTTAACAGAGGCATCAACCCCGGTAATACCGGTGAAAGTGTTACGGATAATAGGTAACAGCGCATATAAAAATAAGGCTACAATAGCGGGTTTGGCACCTATGCCTAACAAAGGAATCATGAAACCCAGCAACGCAATGCTTGGGATGGTTTGCAGTACCCCGGCTATGCCTAATACCGTACCCGAAAACTGCTTTTTACGTGCAATAAAGATACCCAGCGGCAGGCCTATCAATACGGCTATGAATAACGATATAAAAGTTAGCCCGATGTGTTCGAGCGTTTGCGTGAACAACTTGCCCGATTGCTCCTGCATAAATTGCCATAATGTTTGTTGCTCGTTCATGCTGGCAATGAGGTTTGGTACTGATGATAAGCGGCCATGAGTTGTTCAAAAGTGGTGGTCTTGGCTTCATTAGCTGCCGATGGAATGAGCAGAGCCTGCTGAGTAGCGCCTTTAAGCACTTCCATAGCTGCCCAAACGCTTTCGGTAGAACGGATATTAAGCTCAGTGCCCTGTACAGCCATAGCAGGCGGCAACAGGTCCCAAATACTTTGAATGGTTAGTGCTTTAAGTTCCAGCTGCAGGCGCTGGGCTTGCAAAAAGTCTTTCACAAAATCGTTAATCGGGCTAAACAGGAGTTCGGCCGGGGTGCCGGCTTGTACTATGCGCCCTTTGTCCATAATGCAAATTCGGTTGCCCAGTTCAAAGGCTTCCTGCACATCGTGCGTTACCATCACTATGGTTTTGCGTTGTAATTCATCCAGCGCCTTAAACTCGGCTTGTATTTTAGCGCGGGTTATATTATCCAGTGCGCCAAAGGGTTCGTCCATCAGCAATACGGGCGCATCTGCCATCAGGGCGCGGGCTAAACCAATACGCTGCTGCTGACCGCCGCTTAATTGAGCCGGGTATTTAGTCAATAGATCGGCAGGCAGGTGTAGTTTTTCTACCAGTTGGTGCATGCGGTCCTTTATCCGTTGAGCATCCCATTTGAGCAGGCGGGGTACTATGGCTATATTTTCGGCCACGGTGTAATGAGGAAACAGCCCGTTGTTTTGTAAAACGTAGCCTATGTTGCGTCGCAGTAGTTCGGGAGGCTGACGGGTAACGTCTTCGCCGTTTATTTGGATGGTGCCGCTGGTGGGTTCTATCAGTCGGTTAAGCATTTTAAGGGTAGTAGTTTTACCGCAGCCACTGGTACCCAACAAGATCAGGTTCTCATGCTCGGCCACTTCGAAAGAAATATCGTCTACCGCTTTGCTTTGGCCGTAATGTTTACTGAGCCGTTCAACCTTGATCATGCTTAAAAGTATTAAGATTTACCCCTCCCAACCCTCCCCAAAGAGGAGGACTTTGAACATATTGAGCAAACAGGATTCTAAAGCCCTCCCCCTCGGGGAGGGTTGGGAGGGGTCTCGCTTTGTATAGCCCTCAGCAACTCGTTGCAGTGCTGCGAACCTATAATGTAAACCAGCCCATCACGGTCGGTAAGGTGAATGGCATCGTTACCGGCGGTATAAAAGCGAATGGTGCCCTTGCTGTGCAGATTATAAACAGGGTTGTTGAATAAATAGCGGCTATAAGTGCCTTTTTCTACCTTAACAATGCTGTTCAGGTCTATTTTAACCAGTTTAGTGGTCCATAAGCCATTTAAAATAATGCTTTGATTTTGTACCTGGGTGCTAAAATGTACTACAAAACCCAGGATGATAGAGATGATCACTATAGCAAAGCCCACTACTACCAGCAGGTCGGCATTGCGCTCATTATCATCGGTAAAAAAGAAAACGGCAAAGCAAAGCATAGCCAGCACCAGCCTTATGGTTACGGGAATCCACTCGCGGCCGAGGTACTGCTTTTCTATAAAAACCGGTTTGGTAGCTGTCATGGCTTTAATAGTTCGAAGATAGTAACTTTTTTGGTTTGCGGTGTCAATTTATAACGGTTGCTTAAGCGGTATCCGGCAATCCAAATTACTTCACCGTTGCCATTTACCAGCAACGGAATCTGCGTTTTTTGGTGAAGCTGTATTTTTTGATTGATGAAAAAATCACTCAGTTTTTTGCGGGTATTCATACCCAGCGGTACAAAATAATCGCCCTGCTGCCAGGTGCGCAGCATTAAGGGGTATATTAACAAACCGGCATCGGTAATGGCTTGGTTAGCATTAGCATACGCGTGGTTAAGCTCGTTGGTAGGTACTATTTTTAATTTATGGTTGCCGAAGTTTACCAACTCATCCGTTTCATAGATCTGTACAGGCTCGGGGCTATTAGGCGCTTTGGGTTTCAGGATTAACTTATCCCGATCAAGCAGTAAAGTATGGGTTAGCGATTCAAAAACGCGCCCGCTGTGTTTATTTAAAGATGCGATGAGGCCGTCAATACTGGTTTCATTAAAGCCATACTCTTTCAATAAACCCACTAAAAGCAAACGTTGAGGGTAAAGATTACGCAGGCCTGCTAAAGGCAAGTGCACTTCGTTGTCCTGCACAACCCAAAGGTCCTTTTTAACCATTGCCAATTGCTGTTGCAGCAGCAGCTCCAGTTCGCGAAAATGATGGAGGTTGCGCTCAAAGGTTTGCTCCAGGTTGGGGTTAAGTTCCTTAAGTTTTGGAACAACCTCGTGCCTGAGTTTGTTGCGAGCATATTTGGTAGATGCGTTAGAGCTATCCTCCACATAAGCCAATTGGTGCTGCACAATTAAGCCTTCAATTTCAGCTCTTGTTATAAACATTAGCGGGCGTACCCATAGGTTGTTTTTAGATAATATGCCATGCAAACCAGCAATACCCGTGCCGCGCGTAAGGTTTAACAATATAGTTTCAATTGTGTCGTTTTGGTGGTGTGCCAGCGCAACGGCGGTGTATTGGTGCTGTTGGCTCAGTTGCTTAAACCACCGGTAGCGCAGCTCACGGGCGGCCATTTGTATGGAAACTTTCTGCTCACGGGCAAAGCCGGCAGTATCAAAGTCTGTAGTGTAAAAAGGTACTTGCAACTGTTGGGCCAATTGGCGGCAAAACTCCTGATCGGCAATGGCTTCGGTGCTGCGCAACTGAAAATTGCAATGCGCTATGGCAAAGTTATAACCGGCTGCTTTTAGCAAATGAACCATTAAAACCGAGTCCATGCCACCGCTCACCGCTGCCAATACCTGCTCTTGAGGCGTAAACAGCTGGTTTTGCTTAATAAAGGCGGTAAAACGTTCGACCGGCAACATGGTCAAAATTATTAATTTAATAACCGCAACCAAACAACTAATTTTGCAGCGTGAGAAAATATCTCTTTACCTACATCCTGTTACTTTTATCTGTTGCTGCCGTGGCGCAGGTTAAACCGGTGCGCAGGCCTGCAAAATCTATTGTTACCATTGTGAGTTCTACTTATTCGCGCGGTAATAAAGATGCGAACGGTGAGGATGTGTTCAAAGTTTATAACGGCGTATTCAGGCAGGAAACCACTACTTTACGTGCCGATAGTGCTTACTTCTACAAATCACGAAATTCTTTCGATGCTTTTGGTCACGTACACATTAGCCAGAGCGACACGCTTGATGTTTATTCTGACAAGCTTTACTATAACGGAAATTCGCACGTTGCCTTACTAACCGATAATGTAAGGATGATTGATCGGGATGCCACCCTTACCACCAACTATTTAACGTATAATACCGCCCTCCGTATAGGCACTTATACCGGCGGGGGCAAGCTGGTTAATAAAGACAATACACTGGTTAGTCAAAACGGATATTATTTTGCCAACTCGCCGGGCCGGGATGCCTTTTTTAGATACAATGTAGTGCTTACCACGGTTGATGCCACCATTAAAACCGATACCTTGAAATACAGCTCGGCTACACGCATAGCTTACTTTTTTGGTCCTACAAATATTTATGGCAAGGATAAGGATACCCTTTATACCGAAAACGGCCGGTATAATACCGTCAACGAGCAAGCCTTTTTTGGGAAAAGAAACAGGTATTCGCAAAAAACAAAATCGCTCAAAGGCGATAGCTTATTTTATGACCGCATTAGGGGTTATGGTCGTGCCGTGAAAAATGTGACGTTTGACGATGAGGAGCAAAAAGTAACCATCAAAGGCGATTTGGGCGAGTATTACCGGAAAGATGAGCGGGCGGTAGTAACGCAGAACCCCTACGTAATTATGGTAACCGAACAGCGCGACACCACAAAGAAAGATACGGTGGTTAAAGCACCGCCTTTAAAATCTAAATCAGATAAAACAAGGGCTGCCCGCAAGCCGGTACCTAATACTATTCCTGTTAAACAAAGCACGCCAGCCAAAACTGCGGACATACCAATAGCGGATTCTTTAGCTGCCAAGCCAGCGCCTAAAATTAAACGCGATACTATTTATTGGGGTGCCGATACCCTGGAAACGCAAATTGTGACCTACAAGGTATTGAAGGAAATGCAGGAAAAAATGCGGCTGGCCGGTATCAGAGATACTTCTTTAAAAGATTCTGTTAAGCCGGTTATCAAAAAAGTGCCTTTAAAACTATCAACTGCTAAAAATTTGATCCTGATGCCCCCGGCGGGTATTAAAATGGATATGAGCTTTTTGCATCCCGACTTATTTGGTGCACCCAAACTGCCCGATACCACGAAGAAGCAAGCCATTGCCACAACCCCCGTCAAGGGAAAAACCGATACCACTAAAGCTGCATTAGCTAAAGCGGGTACGGAAAAGGGTAAGACAGAAAAGGCGATACCCGGTAAGGAAACAACGGCCAAAGCAGCACCTATAGCGCCGCCCAAAGTGGTAAAGCCCGATTCGGTTTACCTTACCCGTAAGGTAGAACTGCAGGATACCGCCCGCATCCGTATTTTGAGTGCGCACCATAATGCCAAGATCTTCAAATCGGATTTGCAGGCCAAGGCCGATTCTATGTTCTACAGTTATGCCGACTCTACCATGCGCTGCTACATCAATCCCATTTTTTGGACACAGGGTTCGCAGCTCTCGGGCGATACCATTATGCTGCAATTGAAGAACAAAAAGCTGGATAATATGGATCTTTACCCCAATGCCTTTACGGTAAATATTGAAGGGACAGACTCCACACACTTTAACCAGGTGGCCGGTAAAAAGATGCGGGGCTTTTTTGCTGATAGTAAACTGTATCGCATGTTTGTAGACGGTAATGCCGAATCTATTTATTTTAACCGCGATAGTGGTAAGGTAACGCAGATGCTGCGCTCTATTGCCAGCCGTTTCCGGGTGAATTTAAAAGATAACAAGATCAGTAACCTTACGAAGTATACTAAGATAGAAGATCGTATTATCCCATTAGAAAAAGCCAAGGATGATGATAAGATATTAAAAGGATTCATCTGGAAACCTAAGGAACGCCCGGTATCTAAAGAAGCTATTACGCAGGCGTCGAGGTTTAAAGCCGTAGCGCGGCAGGCCGCTAAACCACCCGCCAAAGGTAAACCGGTAGCTGGCAAAAATCCGGCTTCAGGTAAAAATACTGTTCCTGATACAAAATCTGCTCCGGTCGATTCTGTAAGCAAGAAAGTGACCGTGGCAGATTCTATTTTGCGCAGGGTAATTCAACCAAGTTCAACGGGTGGCACCAATAAAGCAGATTCAATACGATTAAGCCGCCCACCGCTAAACAAAACCATACTGCAACCACCGGGCAGTACCGTGCCTGTTAAATTAGAACGTGAAAAGGTGATCACCGATACGCTGACGAAGAAAACACCGAGGTAAGCAGGTCTTCGTAAGCGTAGACGCTTACACCAGAATACATTGAGGCGTGGACGCCTCAATGGGCGACGCCTGCGCATGATGAGGCGTCCACGCCTCATCACATCTTGGTGTAAGCGTCTACGCTTACGAGTTGTTAAGCTATAACTATAAGCGGACTTTCCTCATTAGCACTACTATACCAATATTCGTGTGCCGAGCCTACAAAACCAGCTTTTATCGGGTTGTTATGAATATAATCTATCTTTTGTTGAATCACGTTTGGTGTATACAGTAATACCGGATAGTTGCCGTTTTGCCAAAGTTGATGTTGTTTGTTTTGCGGGTTATGTTTCCCAGCTCGCTCAAAAGCTTTTAGCAACCAATCTTTGCGGCTTTCCTGCGCGTTTGTGCTAATAAGTTGGTAGAGCTGTTTTGAAGAAAATGTCTTAAAGTCACGCAATACATCACTTAACGTTCCTCCGTCCACATTGGCAACCATATGCAGATGATTGGTCATCAATACATAAGCGTAAATGTTAAGCTTTTTATGCTGTTGGCAATATGCAAGGTTCTCTATGATACATTCGCTGTATAAACGGCGGGTAAAGAGGTCTATCCAATCCACAATGGTAAGGGTTACGAAATACAATTGATCAGTAGAGGCAGTGCGCGACATGTGGATTATTTTTAGCGTATGGGCAGTATTGATTTTTTATACTGTACGTTCCGCACGGTCAGGCGTTCACGCCTGGCCGCATTTTAAGGTAAGCGTCCACGCTTACGTAGTAATATTAGTTCGTAAGCGTGGACGCTTACATCAGGATTCATTGAGGCGTGGACGCCTCAACGGGCATTTATCAAACCGTCTTTTCCTTCAGAAACGCGATCAGCTTTTCCATAGCTATAGCCCGGTGGCTAATGCTATTCTTCTCTTCCATCGTCATTTCGGCAAAGGTAATGCTGTAGCCTTCGGGCTCAAATATGGGGTCGTAGCCAAAGCCATCGGTTCCGGCTTTTTCTTCACGAATGGTGCCATTGACGGTACCTTCAAAAAAGTGTTCCTCACCGTTCCACATCAGCGAGATTACCGTGCGAAAACTTGCTTTACGGTTGCTTTGACCTTGCAGGTTTTGCAATACTTTGTTAATGTTAGCCTCGTGGTTACCATGAGTGCCTGCATAACGGGCCGAGTAAACGCCGGGTTCATTGTTCAGGGCTTCAACTTCCAGTCCGCTGTCGTCGCCAAAGCAATTGAGGTTGTACTTGTTAAAAATGTAGTGACTTTTTATAGAGGCATTTTCACGGAAGGTAGTACCGGTTTCGGCAATATCATCGGTGCAATTAATATCGGTAAGGCTGAGCAATTGCAGCTGATTGCCGGTTTTAGCGGCTACTTCTTCAAGCTTATGTTGGTTATTAGTGGCAAAAACTAAGGTAGCGGGCATTGTTAAAAAGTTTTGATTTGGTTCCAAAAGGCTTTGGTGTTTTCTTTATTACCCATCATTTCCTCAAAGGCAAAGGTGTAAAGGGCCTGGCAGTTATCGGCCTGGTCGGTTTCGTTCAATACAAGCGCCGGCAAATTTGAGGGCAAGGCTTTGCTGCCTAAAATTAAAAGCTTTTGTGGCTTGAAAAATTGCGATAACTGCTCCCAGTTTGCTGCCTGGGTATGAGCCAGGTTTACAATGGCCAGATCTTGCAGTGAGTAGTTAATGCGGGTAACGGTGCTTATTAAAGCGTTTAAGTGTGCCTCGGCAATAAATTCATCGGCAGTGTAATGCGTTAGCACCAAAAAGTTTTTTTGATTATCGCCTAAGTACTTAAACGTTATTACAGGCGTTTCATCAATTATTGTGGGTGTTTCTATTGGGGCAAGCGGCTCTGATGGCTGCGCAATAGGATTGCGGTAAGCGTCGCGGTCGGCCCGGAGCAAAAACAGATCATCGGGTAAAAAGTACTGTAGCTGGTTAAGCGGCGTATCCAATTTCACTTTAACAAATTTTAACAAAATTAGCTAAAGCAAGTGAGGGTTTATGGGCATATTCGCATATTATTATGCCACAGGTATATAATGACATATTAATGCCGCCGAAGTCGGGAAATTTTGCGAAATTCGGAGGTTTATTTCAGTGGCGCTGCGCTTACTTACGGCAGTGCGCAATTAAATGGTACATGAGAAAGTTTATAGTTGTTTTTTTTAGTAGTTTATTAACTTTTGGTTTTGCCCAGGCACAACGCAGCACTTTAGATAAGGTGGCGGGCGTGGTAGGCGGAAGCATTATTTTAAAATCGGATATAGAGTTACAGTATGCCAACTACCTGGCACAGGGCGGTGCGGCTAATCCTGATATTAAGTGTGCTATTTTAAGTCGTTTGTTAACCCAAAAATTACTGGCACAGCAAGCGGTAATTGATAGTGTTACCGTAACCGAGGATGATGTAGATGCTAATATTGACCGCCGTATGCGCGGTATGATACAACGTGCCGGCGGACAAGACCGCCTGGAGCAGTTCTTGGGTCGTTCTACCATCCAGTATAAAGATGAGATACGCCCCGACATCAAGGAGCAAATGATTGCAGAAAAGATGCAGGGAAAGATCACCGAAAAAGTGAGTGTTACCCCGCAGGAAGTTCAGCGCTTTTACAGCCATATCCCTAAAGACAGCTTACCATCTTACAACAAAGAGGTAGAGGTTGGAGAGATCGTTTTTCAACCGAAACTGAATAAAGACGAAAAGCAGTTTTACAAAGACAAAGCCGAAGGTTTACGTACCCGTGTAAAGAACGGTGAAGATTTTGGTAACATCGCACGGATCTATTCGCAAGATCCGGGTTCGGCTATGGATGGGGGAGATTTAGGCTTTTTTGACCGTAGTACTATGGCTAAAGAGTTTACCGCAACCGCGTTTAAATTAAAAGCAGGCGAAATCTCTCCCGTGTTTGAAACCGAGTTTGGCTTTCACTTTTTACAGGTAATAGAGCGCCGTGGTGAGCAGGTTCACGCCCGTCACGTATTGGTTATTCCGGTAATTACACCGGGTAGTTTAACACGTATTAAGGCTAAAGCCGATAGCGTTTATGACCTCATTACCAAAAACAAGCAAATTGATTTTTCTACCGCTGCATCGGTTTACTCTGATGATAGAGAAACCAAATATAATGGCGGTATGATACTGAATGCCGAAGAAGTACAATCGCGTTCAACGCTGATCCCTACCAACAAATTAGACCCGCAGGTGGCTTTAATTGTTGATACCATGAAAGTGAATGGTATTTCAAAACCACAGTTATTTACCGCTCAGGATGGTAAACAAACTTACAAGATCTTGTACCTGCGCTCGGTAACGGATGCACATAAGGCCAATTTGGCGCAAGATTTACCAAAGCTAAAAGAAGTAGCCCAAGCCGATAAAGTGAACCGCACGGTAAGCGAATGGTTTGAAAAGAAAAGGAAAAGCACTTTTGTGCGTTTAGACCCTGAATTTACCACATGTGCCGAATTAAAGCCATGGATAAACACACAGCAAACTGCTCAAGTTAAGCCTTAATATAGTTTATGACGTCGTACCGTTCGGAAGTAGAGGCCGCTGATGCTCTAAAACAGGCCTACCAAAACATTAAAGCTGAAATAGCCAAGGTTATTGTAGGCCAGGATGAAGTGGTAAAGTCAGTATTGATCTCTATTTTTAGCAACGGGCACTGCTTGCTGGTAGGCGTACCGGGGCTGGCCAAAACCCTGCTGGTGCAAACCATTGCACGGGTATTAGACCTTAACTTTAACAGGGTACAGTTTACCCCCGACTTAATGCCCTCGGACATTATAGGTGCCGAAATTTTGGGAGAAGACCGCCACTTTAAATTTATTAAAGGACCCATTTTCTCCAACATTATTTTGGCCGATGAAATTAATCGTACGCCGCCCAAAACCCAAGCTGCGCTGTTAGAAGCTATGCAGGAAAAAGCCGTTACTGCGGCCGGTGTTACACACCAGTTGGACAAACCCTTTTTTGTACTGGCTACCCAAAACCCCATAGAGCAGGAGGGAACCTATCCTCTGCCCGAGGCACAGCTTGACCGCTTTATGTTCAACGTAACGTTAAGCTATCCATCATTTGCCGAGGAGTTACAGGTGGTAAAGAATACGACGAGTACGAATAATGTACAGTTAAATAAAATAATTACAGCTGCCGAAATTGTGGAGTTTCAGCAGTTGGTGCGTAACATCCCCGTGAGCGATCATGTGCTCGAATATGCGGTGCGTATGGTGTCTAAAACCCGTCCGCAGGGAGAGTTGGCTACCCCGCAAGTAAAGCGTTTGTTAAACTGGGGCGCTGGTCCGCGGGCTTCGCAATACCTAGTGCTGGGCGCTAAATGCCATGCCGTTATCAGTGGCAAGTATTCGCCCGATATTGAAGACGTGCAGGCCGTAGCCAAACCTATTTTAAGGCACCGCATTGTTCGCAGCTACCATGCCGAAGCCGAAGGGTTATCTGCCGATCAGATTATTGAGCAGTTGTTTTAAAAATTGCTTTTGTAGATATTAAGAGGAGGCTTCGTGTAAACGGGGCCTTTTTGGTTCCCGGGTAGTCTGAAGACTACCGGCATACGTGTTCGAAGTTAAAGACTGCGAACAGTGCTGTTGTGTTTCTGGTTATCAATAAGTTTCTTCCGTTGTTAAAAGCTATCTTTAGCCTGATATGGTAAAGGTCGCTTCGAAAAAGTTGTTCAGAATATGGATCGTCAATGCCGTGCTATGCGTAGCCGGAATGTTGATCTATAGGTATTTTATTGTAAAAGCTATACCTAATGAGCAAAACTTCTTTTTCGCGTTATTGACAGTTGGGGTAGCTATACTGAAAGTAGTTTGGTCCCAGTTGTTTTTCTTTTTAATGCTTTTTTGTGGTTTAACCATTTTTTTAAATCTAAATCAGCGCATTGTAAATAGCCTGTTTTTATCCCTGTTAACTTTTCTGCTCATTCCTTTTTCATTAACAGTCTACATCATCATTGATACCGTGGCATCAAGTAACTGGACAATAGAACTCCCCTTATTTATAGATTGGATAATGCCTCCTATAATCTATATCGCATTTACAAGTGTGCAATTTTTGTTGTTTAGAAGATACGTATCGCAAGTTAAAAATGTAATTCAGTAGTCTGAAGACTTCTGAAGCTTGACCTGTCTACTATACTTTAAAATAGCCCTATACCTATAAATAACAAAAGCGCCATTCGGCGCTTTTGTTATTTATAGACTTTTACAATTAATTGCTTTAAAGTAATGTCGTAGCTATATGCCGTTATTCTGCAACCTGCAGTTTACTTTTCTTCGTAATATTAACCGGTTGAGGCACTTTTACATAATAGCCGGTACCGTCATAAACACGCTTGCGTGGATGGCTTTGGCATTCGGTTGAGCAGGCGCCTTCCAGTTGAGTGCCGCATTCATCGCATTGCGTAAAGTGTTCGTTGCACTCAGGGTTGGCGCAGTTGATCATTTTATCGGTGTGCTTGCCACAGTTGCGGCAGGTAGATATTACTACCGGGTTAACCTGGTTCACATCAACCGTTAAACGATTGTCGAACACGTAGCATTTACCTTCAAAATCTTGTCCGCCGGCTTCTTTACCATATTTAATAATCCCACCGTGCAACTGGTATACATTCTCAAATCCTTCGTGTAAGAGCAATGCCGATGCTTTTTCGCACTTGATGCCGCCTGTGCAATAGGTAAGTATCTTTTTATCTTTAAACTTGGCCAGCTCGTTAATCTTCGATGGAAAATCGCGAAAGTTTTCAATATCCAGCGTTACTGCATTTTTAAACTTACCAACCGAGTGTTCATAGTTAGAACGCACATCCAGAATCACTACATCATCGCGGTCTTTCATAGCCAAAAACTCGGCTGGCTCCAGGTGCTTGCCGGTTTGCTTTTTAGGGTCTATGAGGTTAGGATCGCGCAGGCCCGAGTGTACAATTTCAGATTTGTAGCGGCAGTGAATCTTTACAAAAGATGGTTCGTCTACCTCGTCAATTTTGAAATCGGTATGGGCAAACCGCTCATCGGCATGCACCGTTTCCATGTAGGTTTTACAGGATTCTGCTGTGCCAGATACGGTACCGTTCAAGCCTTCTTCGGCTACAATGATACGGCCGGTTAAACCTAAGCTTTTACAAAATTTTAGATGGTCGGCCGCAAATTGCTCCGCATCGGTTATTGTTGAATAACAATAATACAGTAGGGTGTTATACTTTGCCATAAAAACATTGATACTGCTTCAAACAGCGTTTAATGAGTGGCAAAGATAAGGCTTTGAAAAATGATGTGCAAATAAGCAGATATGAGGATGTGCAAATGAAGAGATTGCTTTAATCGAAGGTTATTTTGGTCATTTGCACATCTACTCATTTGCACATCATTCTTATCTCAAGCCGTAAAATATCCTGAAGCCTTGTATAGCCTTGTGGCCACCATCGAAAGATATACCGTAATCTACCCTGAAAATAAAGCGTTGTACCCCTATATAGAATTCAGAATAGTTACCCTTAACCGGCTGAATAAGCGTGTTGTTGCCTACGCCCGAATAGGTGCTGTGCTGCGCTTGGGTAAGGTAGTTGGCACCCACAACTTCTTCTAATTTCAGTTTACGGATGAATGGTATTTTGCTCAGGAAGTTACCGGCAAAGTTATGCTCGTAGTGTGCCTCAAGGAAAGACCTGTCGGTGCTGTAAGCATAAAAAGGCAGGAAGTGAAAGCTGCCGATAGTTGGATTAAATACCGTTCCCTGGTTACCAAAAAAATGGTTATAATCCATAAAGTAGAGGCTGCGATGGTTAAGGAAAGTACCGGCCGTAATTTTAAAAGCAGAGAATCCAGCCAGGCCAACCTGCATATGGTCATCAAAAACATCGAGTGAAGTAAAGTCATAATTCACATCCGAACCTAAGATGCCGCTTACTCCTTTACGGTAATTTAAGCGTATTTTGGGATATTTTGATGGTTCGATATACCGACCATCGGGGCGGGTAATGTATTGCTGGCGGAAAGTATAGGTAAGTGAGGCTTTAATGGTTAAAGCCTGATTAGTTGGAAATAACTGTGACTCAACCGTAGGTGGGTTTGCCAATGGATTATTAGCAGTATAGGTCTTTTCCTTGTTATCAAAAGCATGATTGAACGAGGTGTTATACAATTGCTCACGCTCTGCATAAGAAGCCTGTGTGTTCAACAACAGTCCGTTAACAAGTTCGCGCTGCCAGGCAACTACACCAAAGCGGGTACGGTATAACTTAACGTAGTTATTTTCATAAAACAGGGTACTCAATGTGTTGAAAAATAGCGACCGGGTGCCCGCATTGTTCAGGTCGAGGATATCGCTGCCAAACCTGGCCGATAGTACCGACTGTGTTTTAGGGTCGTAATTATAAGTAAAACCCAGGTTGGCGTTCAGCATTTTTGCCGCAAAGCCATAACGTAATTCAGGTGTAACGGAGAACGACTGCCCGTTATCAAAACCCTTAATGTAATGCACTTTTGCATCAATACCATAGCCTTCTACTGTGTTGTAAAATACGGTTTGCAGGAAAGGGTTAAGGTATAATGATTGCCGTGTTTTTCGGTCGTAAAACTGGTGACCAAAGATGAGGTAAGAAAGCGACACCGGGTTAAAATCATTCTGCGCCCGGTTAAGCGAATCAAGATAGCGTGGGGTGTTTTGTATTTTGGCTAAACTATCCTTTTTAATGTAATCTGCCTCCTCAACATTAGTTAAAGGTACGGGGCGGTTACTGTTCCAGTAACGCATGTTTTTAGCGTTGGCCTGCGTATCTATGCGCATTACTTCGCCATCAAAATAGCCTTTTTTAAAGCCCGGGTTTAAATTGTAATTGTTGTAAACGGCCAGGTAATAACCTTTAAATTTAAAGCCAAGCACATCGCCACCAAAATTAAATAATGATGAAGTGGGTAGCCAAACGCTGTCAGTTATAGGGATGTACTGCTGGCTAATATTCAGGGTATCTACAAGGTTAATATTCGCATCCTTATTAGTAAGATATAGGTCAACCCCGTAAATGCGCCAGTCGCCCTCAACTACATAAACATTACCCTGGTATACGGCCTCGTTACTACGTTTAGGAATTACCTGTATCTTATCTATCTGGCGTCCGCTTTTTACAGAACGGCCTATTAATTTATAATTATAAAAGGAGTTGGCATTTTCGGCAAAAGGCGATACAAATGCACGCGCGCTTAGTCCCTGAATTTCAAAATTGTTTTGGTAAAAGTTGATCTGCAAATCCGATGCCTTATTGTAGCTAAAGGCCGTGTTTTGTCCCGCAGTTTTAGAAGCGATCATAACCTCTTTAATATGATCCGGACTCTTATAGTTATACTCAGAGATAGATTCTGACTGATAAAGTATTCCCTTTCCGCTGGCATCCAGTTGTAAGGCACGGGCCACGTTCTTATTCATGAGCGATTTTGGTGCACTTACCAACCGCTGTACGCCTTTCACAAATACAGCGCAAGAGTACTCGTTCACTTGGTTAAGGTAATACTCGCGTTTGCCAATAACCTTTTTCATAATATCCACAGCCGGGTCGGTTTCGTTACCGGTACCTGCTTCACCCTGTAATACAAAGGGTTCATTCATCAGCGTAATGTTACGCTCTTGGTTACTACTTGTTAGGGTTATCTTTTCAGTGTGCTCCAAATAGCCCACGTAGCGGTATACCACCGTGTAGGTGCCGGCCTGTAATTTAAACTCGTATTCGCCCTCTTCATTTGCTGTAGTACCATAGGTGGTATTACGTATATAAATGGACGCAAATGATACCGGAACATTCTTTTCGTCGACAATTTTACCTGATAAACGATAAGTTTGGGCAGATACCTGCGCGGCAACGGCAATAAAAAATAAGAATAGTAAACGTGCTTTCATGATGGGGAATGTATATGTATATAGCATTAGTAGCCAAAATGTTTGTTTACACAGCAATTATTTCTTAGCTATGACTTCATGAGGGCTTAATGTTTGATAATGCTTACTTTTGCACTCTAAACAATAAGCCATGTATAATACCTTAAAACCGGTTTTACAGCAAGAGTTAGCTGACATTGAAAGCGCCGGCCTATATAAGAAAGAACGCGTGATCATTTCTCCGCAAGGAGCGGATATTGAAGTTTTGGGCGGACAGGAAGTTGTGAACTTTTGTGCCAACAACTACCTGGGCTTGTCGTCGCATCCGCAAGTAATTGAGGCGGCCAAGGCAGCAATTGATGCACACGGTTACGGCTTATCATCGGTTCGCTTTATTTGTGGAACGCAGGACATTCACAAAGAATTGGAGAAAAAGCTTTCGGAGTTTTTGGGTACCGAAGATACCATACTTTACGCCGCAGCTTTTGATGCCAACGGGGGTGTATTTGAGCCGCTTTTTAACGAGCAGGACGCTATTATATCAGACGAGTTGAACCATGCATCTATTATTGATGGCATACGCCTGTGCAAAGCACAGCGTCACCGTTATAAGCACGATGATATGGCCGATTTGGAAGGAAAGCTTAAAGCTACGCAAGAATTGCGTCACCGTATTATTGTGACCGACGGTGCTTTTTCTATGGACGGCACCATTGCACAGTTAGATAAGATTTGCGACCTGGCCGACAAATACAATGCCCTGGTCATGATAGATGAATGCCACTGCTCGGGCTTTTTAGGCAAAACCGGCCGTGGTACACATGAGCACCATAATGTAATGGGCAGGGTTGATATCATAACCGGTACTTTAGGCAAAGCTTTGGGCGGTGCCTCAGGTGGTTTTACAGCAGCCCGTCAAGAAATTGTAGATATTCTACGTCAGCGATCACGCCCTTACCTGTTCTCTAATACGCTGGCTCCTTCTATAGTCGGAGCATCTATAGCTGTGTTAGATATGTTAAGCGAGGCTACCACTTTACGCGATAAGTTGGAAAGCAACACCCTATACTTTCGCGAAAAAATGACCGAAGCGGGCTTCGACATCAAACCGGGCGTACATCCTATTGTGCCCGTAATGCTGTACGACGCAAAACTGTCGCAGCAGTTTGCTGCCCGCATGTTAGAAGAAGGTATTTATGTAATTGGCTTTTACTACCCGGTGGTACCACAAGGTAAAGCGCGCATTCGTGTGCAAATATCTGCCGCTCATGAGCAACACCATTTGGATAAGGCTATTACGGCATTTATTAAAGTAGGTAAGGAGTTAGGGGTAATTAAATAAAGGCTTAATTTAATTATATTTGTGTAAAGGAGTTACGTTATGACAGCAATTCAGATTACTTTAAACTTAGAGAAGGATACTGCTGAGAAGATAAAAGAGTACGTTGCAAAGCAACAACTAAATTTGAATGTCTTATTGGAAAATCATTTAAGAGATATAGTAAGTCAAAATAATATACCTGATATAGAAGAAAAGAAGTTTGACTTGAAAAACAGGGAAATTTCCCCTGAGATATTAGCTTTAACCGGTATTATTAAGGGGGATTATACAGACGAGGATGTTGATAATATGAAATATGAGTATTTGAAGGAGAAGCATGGCCTCTAAGCGTTCGTTTGTTGACAGTGATGTTATATTAGACTTATTTCTCGAACGTCAACCTTTCTACCAATTTAGTCAAACATTACTTAATTCATCAAATCAGGGCGAATATTCTTTATATACTTCAGCATTGGTTATTGCTAATGTGCACTACTTTTTAAATAAATCTTTAAGAGATAAAAGCATTGCTAAGAAGCAAATAGAATTGCTTACTCATTTTATCAGCATTTTACCCGTAGGTAATGAAGATATTCAAGCAGCTATTAATAGTTCAGGTAATGATTTCGAAGATAGCATACAAATCCATGTAGCGCAGAAGCACAATTGCGATTATATTATTACCCGCAACACAAAAGACTATAAACACGCTGATATTCCGGTATTAACCGCCGAACAATTTTTACAAACATTATAACCCCGCATTATGCAGGAGCAAATAGATCAATATACTACCGAAGTAGAAGCTTTTAACCCGGCCAATGCCGATGAACTGGAAACTTTCCGTATAAAGTTTTTAGGTACTAAAGGACTTGTAAAAGACCTGTTCGAGCAATTTAAGAGCACTACGCCCGAGGAGAAACGCACTTTAGGCAAAGTGCTTAACCAGTTTAAACAACTGGCCGAAGGTAAATACCAGCTATTGAAGGAGCACTTTGATGCACAAATTACCACTGCTACAGCCCAACAAGACCTAACCCTGCCGGGCGAAGGTTTTGCCGTAGGCTCGCGCCATCCATTGTCGCTGGTACGTAACGAGATCATTGATATTTTTAAACGTTTGGGATTTGTGGTGGCTGAGGGACCAGAAATTGAAGACGACTGGCATAACTTCTCGGCCTTAAATTTTCCGGAAGAACACCCTGCGCGCGATATGCAGGATACTTTCTTTATTACCAAAGATGGCGGAAAAGATAGCATTGCATTACGTACACATACGTCATCGGTACAGGTACGCATGATGGAAAGTGGCAAGCCGCCGTTCCGGGCTATTATGCCGGGTCGTGTTTACCGTAATGAGGCTATATCGGCCCGTGCACATTGCTTTTTTCACCAGGTAGAAGGATTATATGTTGATGAGAACGTATCATTTGCCGATTTGAAACAAACCTTGTATCACTTCGTGCAGGAACTGTACGGCGAGGGTACTAAAGTACGTTTCCGCCCGTCTTACTTCCCATTCACCGAGCCATCGGCCGAAATGGATATCTCTTGTACCATTTGCAAAGGCGCCGGCTGTAATATGTGTAAATACAGCGGTTATGTAGAAATATTAGGCTGTGGTATGGTTGATCCTAATGTATTGGAGAATTGCGGTATAGATAGTAAGAAATATACAGGCTTTGCCTTTGGGATGGGTATTGAGCGTATTACTAACTTAAAATATGTGATACGCGATCTGCGTTTGTTCTCGGAAAACGACGTGCGCTTCCTCAAGCAGTTTAAAACCGATATTGTATAAGCATGAATAAATGGTATTGCCTTTTGCTGGTGTTGGTTGGTTTAGGCTGCGGAAAAGGCGATAACAGTTATGTACCCAGCGTGAGCGTGAATTTTCAGGCTCCGCTTGCCGACCCTAAATTAATTAAGCTAAACAGCGTGGGCGGCTCGGTTATTATTAGCGGTTACGGCGTTGCAGGATTAATTATTTACCGGTCAGGCGCATCATCGTATGTAGCATTTGACCGTTGCAGCAGTTACCAGCCAGAAAAACGCTGCGCTGTTACTATTGATGATACCGGTTTAACCGCTACGGATCCCTGTAGCGCGGCTAAGTTCTTATTAAGCGATGGATCGCCGGTCAAAGCGCCTGCTACGCGCTCATTGAAGCCATATAGTGTATATGTTAATAATTTTAACATATTTGTATCTAATTGATACATGGAAGCCGATAAAATAAGAGAAAGCATTAAACGCTCGTCGCAGGAGTTGTTTCGCAAATTCGGTTACCATAAAACCAGTGTTAACGAGATTGCCAAAAAAACCAAGATAGCCAAAGCTACTATCTATAAATACTTTGACAGCAAGGAGGCTATTTTACACTCTTTGTTAATGGATTATATACAGGTTAGCGTAGATGAATTGATCCACACTGATACGCCCGACCTGGATGAGGAAGCGCATCTGAGTAACCTCATCATGAAAACCTGTCGCTTATCTTATACCGTGTGTAATGAGTTCATCGGCTGGGATTTTATCCGTGAATCTACCAACTCGCAAGAGTTTCTGCGTAATCTATCTAATGAGTTAGAAGATTTGTTGGTTAGTTCATTTACCACTTTAAGTGGTATCCGCAAACATGAAAGCTACCAGCAACGCATCAGGTTCCTGATCAAGTGCAGCAAAAACATTGTATTTAGCTTTGCGTTTACCTCGGTGAGCGACAGCGATGTGCGCAAAAATTTCGTATCGTTTCAAAAAGAAATACTGCCTTACCTGGTAAAAGCAGCTATTACCATAAATTGAGTACGGCAATAGTATGCTTTATATTAATCTTTGTTTCCTTAAAAGCGGCGCTACCTGGGTGCCCAGTAGGGTGATAGCATTCATCAACTTTTCGTGTGATAGTTTGGCATTGTCCATTTGAAAGGTAACACGATCTATACCACCCAATGCTTCGCTGTGACGCAAGATCTTTTCAGCAACGTCTTCGGGTCCGCCAACTAATAACGCACCTAACGGACTAGCCTGTGCGTCAAACTGCTGACGTGTAACCGGCGGCCAGCCACGTTCGCGACCTATTTTGGTAAAGGTTTCGGCATAGCCGGGATAGAATTCTTCTACAGCTTCTTCGGTGGTATTGCCTACATAGCCTAAGGAGTGTAAGCCAACCTTTAACTGTCCGGGTAAGTGCCCGGCACGTTTTCCGGCTTCGCGGTATAAATCAACCAACTGGCGGAACCGGTGTGTTTGTCCGCCAATAATGGCCACCATTAATGGTAAGCCCAGCGTACCTGCCCTTACAAATGATTCGGGCGTGCCGCCTACGCCTAACCATACCGGTAGTTTGGGCTGTAACGGGCGTGGATAAATAGCCTGCGCATTCAGGGGGGCTCTAAACTTGCCCGACCAGGTTACGATTTCCTCATCTCGAATGCTTAGTAACAAGTCAAGCTTTTCGGTAAATAACTCATCGTAATTTTGCAGGTTTAAGCCAAACAGCGGGAAAGCTTCTGTGAACGAACCACGGCCAACCACCATCTCAGCGCGCCCCCTGGAAATGAGGTCTAAAGTAGCGAAGTTTTGAAATGCACGAACCGGATCAATAGCGCTGAGCACAGTTACCGCACTTGTTAAGCGTATATTTTGGGTACGTGCAGCTGCGGCAGCCAAAATAACAGCCGGAGCCGAATCTAAAAACTCCTTACGGTGATGTTCGCCAATGCCGAATATGTCCAGCCCAACTTTATCGGCCAGTTCTATTCTATCCAGCAAACGGCCCAAGGCATCGGCACTGCCGGTAATAGTGTGCTCATCCTGTTCTACATAGGCTGCTGCAAAGCTGTCAATTCCAATTTCCATCTTTATTATTACACTCCTGTTATTTTAAAAGTTAAGCTCAGTTAAAGCCGTTGATTGCTGTTGTTTGTTCGGGAGCAAAGTACGCTTAATTGAATAAAATTAAATTTGACATTTGTCAATAAATAGATTATCAGGCACTTATTTGTGGTTGAAAGGGAATGGAAATGTTTGAGAAGGATGTTATATTATTTATTTTTCAATTTAAGTAATCCTAACTCCCGCAAACGTGGTTTAATTGGCACATAAATTATATTAATTGCAATAATTAAAATATTGTATATTAAGCCAATATTTATTACGTAATTTGTATTAATTAATCATAAAGATTAACAATTTAATACATCTACTATGAAAGCAATATCACCAAGTAACCTTAGCCCGCAAAATGTGGAGCCAAGGAATAATGATAACAATTTGTATTTAGTAGCTATGCTTATTACTGCGGTTTTATTATTCGGAGTAGCTTACTACGACCAGGTTTTATCGCATTTTATACGCTAATCTTACTAAGCTTTTAAAACTTCGTTTAGTTTAACGTCTTAGGTTTTTGCTTTGAAGTGGGCAATTAATTTAGATCGTTTATTCAAACGCTTTGTTGGAAAAGTATATTTAATTATTAAATAGATTCAAAAGAATCGTTAAGCAGGTATTTAAAGCCTGCATAAAAAAAGCAGCCTTGGGTTTTACAAGGCTGCTTTTTTTATGTGTATTAAGATTATTAAACGGAAAAGGAAGAACCGCAGCCGCATGAACTGGCAGCGTTGGGATTGTTAAATACAAATCCACGAGAGTTTAAGCCGTCTTGAAAATCTATTTGCATGCCGGCCAGGTACATGCCATGTGCCTTGTGCATATATACCTTAATGCCATCGATCATGAATATCTTGTCGCCTTCTTTCATCTGGTCAAAACCCAGCACATAGCTCATTCCCGAACAGCCACCACCTTCAACGCCAACGCGCAGGCCAAAGTCATCGCTCAGTTCTTGCTGATCTTTCAATTTTATAAGTTCTCTTGCAGCACCTTCGGTAAAAGTTACCGGTGCAGGTGCAGTATCAACCGCTGTGCTCATGTTATTTTTAATTTAGCTAAGACAAATATAAGTTAAAATGCAGATTTTTGCAGCAGCCTCATTATTTATGACGGTGTTGTAACATAAAAAAACTGTATGGTTCTTTACAATATACTGATCGATATTTTAAAATTTACCGTTGCTGGTATTGGCGTGGTTTGGGTAGCGTTCTACCTGTTTAAACCTTACATGGATAAGAACGAACGTTTGCAGATATTGGAACTTAAAAGATCCGCCGATAATCAAACTTTGCCGCTGCGCTTGCAAGCTTATGAGCGAGTGGTTTTATTTATTGAACGTATTAATCCGTCAAGCCTGCTGGTGCGTTTAAACGGTGCAGGTTTTTCTGCTGCCGATTTGCACCACCAAGCCGTTCAGGAAGTTAATGGAGAATATCAGCACAATATTACGCAACAGGTTTATGTGAGCAGCCGGGCCTGGGCCGTTATTCGCCGCTTAAAAGACGATACCGTAAACCTGCTCAACAGCACATTGCGCAGCCTGCCCGAAAACGCTTCAGGGCTGGATTTTAGCCGCGCTTTGCTTACCCACCTCAGCCAGATGGAAAACAATCCTTATGATACTGCAGCCAGCATGATCAGGAAAGATCTGGAAGAATTATTTTAACCCACCTCAACTGTAACAAGAACGCTACATGCCAAATAAATGTGCAATGTTATGTACAGTAAAGTACAGACGGTGTACACTGCGTTTTAACTTTTAGTTAGTGCGTTTGAATGGTAAAATATTATTTTACGCAGTTTCAATTGTTTAGCTTATGGATATTGGTTAAAACGGGAATATGGCTTAAGTCTTGATGTAAGTGGATGCAAAGCCAATGTTTAGCTTATATTTGCACCGCCGGAAATTGATAGTTTTCTACGATGCATTAAGCGATATTCTTTTAAAATTAGTATAGTTATATTAATAAGAAAATTGTGGTATAGCATAAAAAATAACGTGTACAAACTTCAAATTTTATTTTTTAATCCGCTTTTTTTTTGAATATTCGATGTTCCGTGGCGGCGCCGAATAAAGTTAAGCTCGGGTTTGGAAATCAGCTTTTTATCTTTAATTGTTATATGGAAAAAACTTGTACTAGTGTTTGGAATAGCTGTTTGCAGATTGTTAAAGATAACATCCCAACCCAGAGCTTTAAAACTTGGTTCGAGCCTATCAAGGCATTGAGGTTGGATGGCAGCGTGCTAACCATACAGGTACCAAGTTTATTTTTTTACGAATGGCTGGAAGAACATTACGTTGGACTGCTTCGTAAAACCATTAAAAAGCAGTTAGGCGATGAAGGCCGGCTGGAGTACAACATTGTGGTAGAACAATCATCATCCAATAAGCCTTTCACTACCAATATGCCCTCTAACGGCAATGGTGCTGAGGCTAAAAACCAGAGTATGCCGATTCCTATTTCCTTAAATAAGGATATTAAGAATCCGTTTGTTATACCAGGTTTAAAAAAATTACATGTAGATCCGCAGTTAAATCAGAATTATACTTTTGAAAACTTTGTGGAGGGCGATTGTAATCGTTTAGCCCGTTCGGCCGGTTATGCCGTGGCTGCTAAACCGGGCGGTACCTCATTTAACCCGCTCATGATCTACGGTGCGGTAGGTTTAGGTAAAACTCACCTGGCCCAGGCCATTGGTAACGAAATCAAGCGCACTTTGCCAGACAAGTTGGTGCTTTATGTGTCGTGCGAAAAATTTACACAACAGTTTGTTGACGCGCTAAAGCATAATAACATTAACGACTTCGTAAACTTTTACCAGGCCATTGATGTGCTCATTATGGATGATGTACACAACTTTGCCGGTAAAGAAAAAACACAGGATTTCTTTTTCCATATTTTTAACCACCTGCACCAGTCGGGCCGCCAGCTGATCATTACCTCAGATAAGGCGCCTAAAGATCTGTCGGGCTTAGAAGAACGTTTATTGTCCCGTTTTAAATGGGGCTTATCTGCCGATCTGCAAACGCCTGATCTGGAGCATCGTATGGCTATCCTCAAAAACAAAACTTATCAGGATGGTATTGAGCTGCCTGATGATGTGATTGAGTATGTAGCCCATAACATTGACAATAATATTCGTGAGCTGGAAGGTGCTATGGTATCTTTACTGGCACAATCAACACTGATGCGCCGGGAGATAGACTTGAACCTGGCTAAATCCATGCTGAAGAACTTTGTTAAACATTCGGTGAAAGAAATTTCTATCGAGTATATACAAAGCCTGGTATGCGAATACTTTGAGGTACCGGTTGATATGGTAAAATCACAAACCCGCAAACGCGAAATTGTGCAGGCTCGCCAAATTTCTATGTACCTGGCCAAAGCCCATACCAAGAGCTCGTTAAAATCAATAGGTAACTTCTTTGGTGGCCGCGATCACTCTACGGTGATATATGCCTGCCAAACGGTTGAAGATTTAATTGATACCGATAAGAAATTTAAAAGCTACGTTGCAGACATACAGAAGAAGCTGAAAATGTCGTAATTCAAAATTGTCCTTTTACTAACCAATTATAAATCAAGAGCCCTGCCATATGTGCAGGGCTTTTCCTATTTAAAATATCGTTGTCAACAGATCAAAATGCTGTAATTGAGATAAATGATCAGAAATTGATGTTAAGATCAAGTTGAGTGATCAGGAGTTTTCCACTTTCGATGGTCGGCAGAGCTGTATACTTGTGCTCATTAAGCAAGTAATGCCACACTTGCCTGGTTTCCGGGTCTATAATGATGTATTCAGGTACCTGATTGCGCTCGTATAGTTCTAATTCCTGTTTTGATCCGTGGCTCTTATTAGTAGATAAAATCTCAATAATCAGGTCGGGAGCACCGATAATGCCATTTCGCTCAATAATAGATAATCTTTCTTTTTTTATAAAAAGAATGTCTGGTTGTACTACGTTAGTTTGGTCATCTAAATATACATCACAAGGAGCTACAAAAGCTTCACCTAAGACATTATCTTCAATGAACGTTTGGATTCTTGCAAAGAGTTTTCCTAATAATCTTTGGTGATAGGTGGTAGGTGACGGCGACATATAAAGCGTGTTGTCAATTACTTCACACAATGTTCCCTCTGGAAGCATATTGAATACCTCCATGGCAGTACGCGGTATATCGAGTATGTGTTTCATGACAATACTAATATAAGTATAATTGCTAAAATCTAAAAAAGTTTAACAATGAACTTATGCTATTAAAACGCTCCCAATTTCATTAAAGCGTAGAATAGCGTGCTTACATGTAACGCCTGTGTGATCTTGTTACCAGCCAACAATTGCTTTACCTCTTCTATAGTATATTCTTCTACCTCAATTTGCTCTTGCTCATCCAAATGCTGGCCTTGTACCTTTTTGCCGCCACGGCCTAAGTAGCAATGGGTAATGTTATTGCCGGTAGATGGGTTTGCACGAAGTTTACAAAGCGGTTCCAGTTCATCAAATTGATAGCCGGTTTCTTCCAGCAACTCGCGTTTCATGCCAGCCTCGGGTAATTCGCCAGGCTCAATAACGCCACCGGGAATTTCTAATGACACCACACCTGCCGCGTGGCGGTACTGGCGCACCATAATAATCTTGTTATCCTCCGTTAAGGCAACGGCATTGGCCCAGTCAGGGTATTCCAGTACGTAATAGGAGGGTACTATACGGCCATCGGGCATTAAGCACCTATCGGTGCGCAAAGTTGCCCAGGGGCCTTTATGAATATATTCAGAACTGAGAACCTGCCACTTTAATTCAGCCATGGTGCTTTTGAATGTATTGTTGAATAAAATTGCGTTTGCTCAGGTTGTCGAACGATTGCTGATGATGTTGCTGTTCAAGCATATCGTAAATAACCAGTACTTTTTGCAGTTGTGTTAGCGTTTCGGTATCAGCAGTCAAGGGTTCCTGGTCATGATTGATCATTTGAGCCAAAGCATTCAGCTTCGCCGCGTTAAAGTTCTTATACTCCAGCCATTGTTTAAAGGATTCGGGAGTAGAGGAAAGTAGTTCTTCCCGGGTTAGCCCAAACTCATCAACCAGCGCATGCGTGTATAACTGCTCAGCCTCTTCTTCGTGCCCGGCTTGGCTTTTAAGGCCAAGCAGCTTAGCTATTAAGCGGGCCAGGCGCTCGGCTTCGTTCAGGAGAAAATCTTTTTGGTACATGGCTGCGCTTTATTACCAGCTGCCGCTGCTTCCGCCGCCGCCGCTGCTTCCACCACCGAAACCGCCAAAGCCGCCGCCACCGCCGCCACCAAAACCTCCGCCGCCGCCGAAGCCACCACCACCTCCGCGACCGCTTCCGCCAAGCATGCTGCCTGCTAAAAACCACCAAAAAGGACTTGCACCACCGCGCCTGCCTATGATTTGGCCGCCACCGCCGCCGCCACCTTTGCTTACAAAGATGATGATCACGATGATAATGATGATGATTACCACGCCAGAACCTCCTCCGCCGCCATCACGGTCATTGCGTTTTTTAGCTTTTGGGTCGGCTTTAAACTCGCCCTTGGTAAATTTGATAACATCATCAGTAGCCTGATCAAGGCCGGCAAAGTAGTTACCTGCTTTAAAATTAGGCTTAATATCCTGCTGAATAATTTGCTGCGTGGCTGCATCCGTTAGCGCGCCTTCTACGCCGTAGCCTGTTTGTATGGTAACTTTACGGTCGCCAATGGCCGCTAATATAAGTACACCATTGTTTTTACCTTTTTGGCCAATACCCCACTCGCGTATGAGTTGCGTGCCATACTGGGCAATGTCATAATCGCCAACCGATTTAATAAGTACTACGGCCACTTGGGTAGAGGTAGAATCGTTAAAGGCAACCAGCTTGTTTTCGAGCTGTTGCTTTTCATCGGCCGAAAGCGAGTTGGTATAATCGGTAACGAGCGTAGTTGATTTAGGCGGAAACTGCTGTGCTAAGGCCATCATGCTGATGAGCATTAAATTGAGCAGGAACACGGTTCTTTTAAGCATCTTGATATGTAAGTTATTCGCCATCCATGAAGGCAATGTCGTCTGATAGTTCGTTCCGGTCACCGGTTAAAATGGGGAAATATCGCTGCAGTTGCTTACCAGCCTTTTCAATTCCGGTTACCAGCCCCTGTATCAAATTGCCTTCTTTGAAACACTGTAGCATGGCTTCCTTGGTTTTATCCCAAAAATCTGCCGGAACCAATTGATTGATGCCCGAATCGCCGATGATGGCAAACTTACGATCGTTAGCGGCCAGGTATATAAGCACACCGTTGCGCAGTTGGGTTTTCTCCATCTCCAGTTTAAAAAAATAGGTGGCCGCACGGTCTAAAGGCTCTTCTGAACAGGTTTTTTCCACACAAATCCTGATCTCGCCCGAGGTATTCTTCTCGGCCCGCTCAATGGCTTGCCTTATGCGCTGCTGCTCTTCGTCGTTAAATAATGCCATGGGTTTATTAATGAGTGAATGAGTGAGGGTTTAAATGAGTGAATGTAAGGGAAGGATTTAAGTGAGTGTAAAAGGGCTAATTAGCCCCTATACTTACTCACTCATTCGCTCATTCAATAATTCACTCATTGTCTTTAGAATTCAACTTTAGGTGCATTTTTAGCAGCTGCATCGGCCTCGAAGTAACCTTTGGTGGTAAAGCCAAACATTTTTGCGGTTAAGTTAGCCGGGAAAGCACGTATCTTGCTGTTATAAGCTTGTACTGAAGTATTAAAATCCATACGGGCTACGCTGATGCGGTTCTCGGTGCCTTCTAACTGCGCTTGTAAAGCGGTAAAGTTATCGTTGGCGCGCAGGGTAGGGTAGTTTTCGGTAACGCTTAATAAACGGCCTAAAGCAGTGCTTAATTCACCTTGTGCCTGTTGGTATTTTTGAATAGTTTCAGGTGTAAGTTTAGAGGCATCTACCTGTACAGATGTAGCTTTGGCACGGGCTTCTGTTACTGCAGTTAAGGTTCCTTTTTCAAAGTTGGCTACACCTTTTACGGTTGCTACCAAATTGGGTATCAAATCGGCACGGCGCTGGTACTGGCTTTGTACCGCTCCCCATTTGGCTTTGGTATCTTCATCAAGTTGGGTAATGTTGTTATAGCTGCAAGAGCTAAAACTCATGGCTACCATAATAAACAGGATGGCTGAAAATAAATTTTTCATCTTTGGTCTTAAGTTTTTGATTAAAGTTGAACTTTGGTAATTAGATTACAAACGTTGTACCGTTGTTACAGTTTTTACCATTAATGCCAATATGGCAATTATGTTTGATATAGCGTTTTTATAGTAGTTAAAAATGAAGAATAGTTATCTGCCTTTTACTTTTTTGTTAATAATTAGCGGTTTAGCCAATGCGCAAACCAAACCTGCCGAAAAACTGGTGCCTTATGTAAAGCCTATCATAGGCACCCAACGTATGGGCCACACCTACCCGGGTGCTACTGTTCCGTTTGGGATGGTGCAGTTGAGCCCCGAAACTGATAGTGTAGGGTACGAGCTTAACGGCAAGTATAACCCTAAAGTGTATGAGTACTGCGCCGGTTACCAGTATGAAGACAAAACCATAACCGGCTTTAGCCATACCCATTTTAGCGGCACCGGCCACTCCGACCTGGGCGATTTTTTAGTGATGCCCACAGTTGGTGCGCTCAGATTAAATCCCGGTACGGCTGATAAGCCCGGTAGTGGTTACCGCTCCCGGTTTTCTCACCAAAACGAGGTAAGCCAGGCCAATTACTATAAAGTTAAGCTCGACGATTATAACATACAGGCCGAAATGACCACCAGTACACGCGTTGGCTTTCACCAGTATATCTTTCCTAAAGCAGATGATGCGCATATTGTGCTCGACTTAACAGCCGGTATTTATAATTATCCCGATAAAAACGTTTGGACCTATATACGCGTGGTTAACGATACGTTGGTAACCGGTTACCGCCAAACCAATGGATGGGCCAAAAACAGGGTGCTGTACTTTGCCATGCGTTTTTCTAAGCCCTTTATTTCGCATGGTTTCCGTAATGAATCTACCAAGGAGGTTTACCGCGGTTTTTGGGGTAAATTTAATCAGAACCGGAACTTTCCCGAAATTTCGGGACAACGGATCAAAGCTTATTTCGATTTTAAGACCACCGAGGGCGAAAAGGTGAAGATAAAAATGGCGCTATCGCCCGTGAGTATGGAAGGTGCCTTAGCCAATATGCAGGCGGAAGTACCGGGCTGGGATTTTGAAAAGGTAAAGGCCGACGGGCAACAGCAGTGGGAAAGCGAATTGCACAAGATCGTGATCCAAACCAACAACAAGGCCACTAAGGAGAACTTTTATACGGCCATGTACCATACATTGATCAATCCTACCATTTATATGGATGCGGATGGTAAATACAAGGGATTGGATCAGAATGTTCACCAGGCTAACGGCTTTACTAATTATACCACCTTCTCATTATGGGATACCTACCGCGCCTTACATCCCCTGTTCAACATTATTGATCCGGCGCGTAATAACGATATGGTGAAAAGTATGCTGGCCCATTTTGAGCAAAGTCCCGAGCACATGTTACCCGTATGGTCAAACTCAGGTAACGAAAATTGGTGCATGTCGGGTTACCATAGCGTATCAGTTATTGCCGATGCCATTATTAAAGGTAATGCCGCCGGTATAGATGCCAACAAGGCCTTAGATGCCTGCGTAACCACTGCGCGCCAACGCAACTATGAAGGCATAGGTTTTTATATAGATATGGGGTATATTCCTGATGAAAGGAATGGCACATCGGTATCGAGCACGTTAGAGTATGCTTATGATGACTGGACCATTGCGCAATTAGCCAAAAAGCTGGGCAGGCAGGATATTTACGAGGAATTTTATAAACGCTCACAAAATTATAAGAACGTGTATGATAAGGCGTCTGGATTTATGCGGCCGCGTTTAGCCAATGGCACATTCAGGCCAAAGTTTGACCCATTGACCACTATAGGCCAGGGCTTTATTGAAGGCAACGCCTGGAACTATACACTGTTTGCACCTCAAGATCCTAAAGGATTAATTGAATTGATGGGCGGCAATAAACGCTTTGTACCTTACCTCGATTCGCTTTTCACCATGCATTTGCCAGATAAGTTTTTTGAGGAAACAGAAGATATTACCCGCGATGGCATTATTGGTAATTATGTGCATGGTAACGAGCCATCTCACCACTTAGCCTATCTCTATAACTGGACCAACCAGCCTTGGAAAACCCAGGAGCGCGTGCGGATGATACTCCCCAAAATGTACAAACCCACCCCCGATGGTCTTGGAGGTAATGATGATACCGGCCAAATGAGCGCCTGGTTTATTTTTACCAACCTGGGCTTTTACCCAGTGGCGCCCGGCAGTGATGCCTACGCCTTGGGAAGCCCGGCCATTGACGGTGCTACTATTCAGCTACCCGGTGGAAAAGCATTTACCGTAACCGTGAAAAACCAAGCTGAGAAAAATGTATATGTGCAAAAGGTTCTTTTAAATGGCAAATTGTTAAATAGCTTGTCAATTACCCATGCCGATATTATGAATGGTGGTAACCTTACTTTCTATATGAGCAGCAAACATCGGTAATAAGTAATTTGCGGTATGCAAAGCCTCCTTAGCACAAGTACTGCTAAGGAGGCTTTTTGCGTTTTATGCAAAATATTAAGATAAATGTTAGCTTCGAGGCAGGGGTGATCTGCTATTGAATGCTTAAGAGAGTTTAATGGTTGTTAATTAATAAGCTCCATTATTAACCAATAATTACTACCTGCTTATTGGGGAGCAAATTGGCTATTATTTTATAGCTATGGGGAATAGCCACCACAAAAATTCCACAAGGGCTAACCTAAAAAGCTGCTTTGCCGTATAAAAGCGTGTTGGAACAGCATTTGCCTATTCACAAACATATTAAACAAATTTATGAAACACCTTTTTACATGTGCCTTAATGGCTGGCGTAGTAGCGCTCTCAGCTTGCAAAAAAGATTCTATGCAGCAAACAGAAGAGCCAACCACTACTACCGCCAATAAGATTGCTCCTGACGGATTCAACTTTTCAACCACAAAAAATGTTAGTTTAAACTTAACGCTGCGTGCTAATAATAACGATGCCTTAGCCGGTGTAGTAGTTAGCGTATACCTTCCCAATACCGAAAGCCCTATTTTTAAAGGTATCACCAATTCAAGCGGTGTTTTACAAGGTAGCATTGTGGTGCCAACATCGGCTGCCAAATTAGTTATCGATCCGGCTTATGTTGGTTTGATGCGCAATGCCGAAGCTGCAATCTCTGGTAGCAATGCTGTTACTGCTACCATTGGCGGTAAAGATGGTTTCAGCGGCGATATTATTCCTCAAGAAGTTACCGTATCTACAACTGGTGGAACTACCATGTCTTCAAAATCAACATCAGCATTTGGCGACCCTACGTTTTCTTATCCGAGCCCTTACGGTTCGTCATCTTCTGCAGTAGTAAATAGTACTGCTTATCCTTTCAAATTAGGTCGTCCGGTTTATTTGGAGGCTACTCCTGATAACATCGACGCTTCATTACTTTCATACGTAAATGCATCATTGCCAGAAGGCAGCCAGTTGCCAAATACTCACCCCGAGTATTTAACCACCAGTGCGGTTCCTAACCTGAATATTACTGCTACCTCTGATGTTTGGATCACATTCGTATCTGAAGGAGCAAGTTTCATGAATACCCTGGCTTTTTATACTTACCCAACCGGAAGCGCACCTACAAGTGTATTTGACATTGATAATGCTACGCTTGTTTTTCCTAATGCCTCTGCTTACGGCTCAAGCGGTGGCTTAAAACCTGGCGACAAAGTAAAGATAGGCCGCTTCAGTGCCGGTACCTCTATCGGTTTCGTTTTAATTCAAAATGCATGGACAGGTAGTGGCGTACAAACAGGCAGTGCTAAATTTTATTCAGATTACAGACTTAACCCTGAATCAACTACGGCTAAAAAGAAACATACCGTTACCCTATATGACGATGTACACAAATTGTTCCTTATCGGCTTTGAAGACATTAACAGGGACAGTAATTCTGACCACGACTTTAATGACCTGGTAGTATATGCAAGCTCAAATCCGGTTACTGCTATATCACCAGTTGGTGTACCTACCATTGATAAAGGTGGCGACACCGATGGCGATGGCGTTCAAGATGAGCAAGATGAATTTCCTAACGATGCTTCTAAAGCTTATTTAAGCTACTTTCCTTCACAAACAGGTTATGGCAGCATTGCGTTTGAAGATAACTGGCCTAAAAAAGGCGACTTTGACCTGAACGATTTAGTGGTAAATTACCGTTTAACTTTAACCAGTAACGCTCAAAACCAAATTGTTGAATTAAAAGGCGATTTCACACCATTAGCTTCAGGTGCCTCATTCCACAACGGTTTCGGTGTTCAGTTACCAATTGCAGCATCATCTGTTAGCTCGGTTACCGGCCAGCAATTCATCAGCAACTATATTACCCTGGCAAGCAACGGTGTTGAAGCCGGCCAATCAAAAGCAGTAATTATTCCTTTTGATAACCACGAGGCTTTAGTGAAAAACCCTGATGGTGCCTACTTTATCAATACCTTAATGACTAAAGATAAGGTAACTGCCAAAACAGCAACGGTTGTTGTGAAATTTGCTTCACCTATCGCAGCTGCATCATTGCCAATGTCGGGCTGCAATCCATTCCTGATCAGCGATATGCGCCGCGGATACGAAATTCACTTACCTGGTTTTGCACCAACTGATAAAGCTACAAGCAGCTTGTTCGGTAAAGATGATGACGCTTCTGTAGTAAGCAGTGGTAAAACTTACCTTTCTAAAGAAAACTACCCTTGGGCCATCAGCTTCTTCAGCGAGTACAAATACCCAATCGAATTGCAGGCAGTAGATAAAGCCTACCCTCACTTTGCTGAGTGGGCTACCTCGGGCGGTAACTTATTCCCAGATTGGTATAGCAATACAGGTACAGGTTTTAGAGATAACTCTAAAATATACAGCAAATAATTTTTTAGATAGATACCCATTATATTTAGCATGGCTGCCTCTTTTGAGGCAGCCTTTTTTATGTATAGCTATTTGCTCCTGTATATGGTTTGTAAAACCAAACCCATAATGTGTTGTTATTATTACACATTTAAACAGATACCATTATGGATAAGTTAGAAATAAAAGGAGGCTGGAACGAGCTGAAAGGTAAAATTAAACAAGCCTATGCCGACCTTACCGACGATGATTTGAAACACGAAGAAGGCCAGGACGATGAATTGTTGGGCAAGCTTCAGCAAAAAACCGGCAAAGGCCGCGATGAGTTGGTTAAATGGATCAACAGTTTATAATACAATAACTAAGGCCGGTATTCCGGCCTTAGTTATTAAAAAGAAAAGTTAAAACAACGGTCCAAGTAAATAATTGTCCCTAAGTCCCTAAGTCCCTAAGTCCCTAAGTCCCTAAGTCCCTAAGTCCCTAAGTCCCTAAGTCCCTAAGTCCCTAAGTCCCTAAGTCCCTAAGTCCCTAAGTCCCTAAGTCCCTAAGTCCCTAATTGCTGCTGCTCTTGTCGTCGTTGTTAATGTTTCGTTTGTTCTTTTTGATGTCGCTGCTCAGGCCGCCAAACTTGTAACTGAAACTGATATTGAAGGTGCGGTAGATCTGGTAAGAGGTGTTCGACTGGTAAAAGTCTGGCGTGTCAGAATATTGCGTAAAGGCAAATGTTTTTTGATAAGGGTTATTTACCACCAAGGTTATGGTAGCGTTCTTATTCAAAAATGATTTACTGCCGCTTAACGAGGAATACACATAATCGTTAGAACTTCCCTGCAACAAAATATAACGCCGGTTATACCCACCAGATGCCCCGAACGACCATGTGTCTGCCGGTTTATAAGTAACGTTGGCAAATGTATTGGTACGTATGCCCCTGTTGCTGTAGAAGCGGCCGTTGTAAGGGCCGGTTACCCAAACATAAAATAACCCACTATAAAAATTCAGATTCAATTTATTATTGAAGGCATAATTACCGCTAACATTCCAACGCAGTATTTTTACCGTACCCACGTTATCATACGTGTTGGTAGATACACCATTGGCCACGCTTAATACCTGTACAATGCTGTTGCCGGTGTACATATAACTTATTTTATTACTCAATGTGCCTTTACCTGTTTTAGTATGGGTTAACTCAAATAGCTGGCTGGTTACCGGCCGCAGGTTGGGATTGCCGGTAGATATATACTGCACGTTGGTACGGTCTACAAATGGGTTAAGCTGCTGTATATAAGGCCGTTCTAAGCGGCTGGTATAGCCAAACGTAATACTTTGATTGTTAGGTAAGCTGCGCATGGCCGATACCGATGGTACCAGGTTGGTATAATTCATCATGAGCGGTGTATTGTTGGTAATAAAGTTGGCATCAATACGGGTATGCTCCAAACGCGCGCCTGCTTTAAAGGTGTATTTGCTTAATTTAAGCTGGTAAGAGTTGTACAAGCTGTACACATCCTGGTGATATTTAAAATCGTTGCGGCGGGTAGGGTCGTCTGTGTAGCCGTTAGCAAGCAATTGCTGGCCCGATGCTTCGCTGAAATTGCTTCTTAAAATAGCTTTGGCTCCGCCTTCAATAGTAAGTTGGTTAACCGGGTGTACATAATCTAACTGAAAGGTATGTTCTCTGGCGCCGGCATCATTTTTTTGGTTGTAATCGGGGTTGCTAAAATTAACCCGGTTAACGGCATTTACATTGCTGTTTTGCCCGTTTAGGTAATAAGAATACCTGTACGATGCCGTGAGCAACTGATCTTTTTTATGTTTAAAACCCAGTTGGTAATTAAGCCCTGCATCAATACCCTGCCAGTTCATGCCTCCATTACTCAATAGCAAATACGATTGCTGGGTTGTGGTGTAAAACTGTGTGTTGCGGCTAAATTCTTGTTTAAATTTACCCAGGCTGTAATTAATATTGGCCGTTAGCAGGTTAAGCGTGTCAAGTTCGTAACTCATTTCGCCGCCGCCATATAAATAATTACCACCGTTGGCCATAGAAACCTGTTGCTTAAAGAGGGAAGTAGGTACATCGGGCTGTTGGGCAGTAAAAGTTTGCCTGAAATTATCGGCAGTAACACGAGTGGTAGTTTGCCTGCCTGTTCCAAAAAAGGCCGATGCCCCAAATTTATTGTTCTTAATAGTGCCGGTTCCGCTTATGCTTGGCCCGTAAGGGTAACTGTAACGCGTACTTAAAGTTCCATTATAACCATCGGCCGTTTTTTTGAAAGTAATAATATTGATAATACCTGCTAAACCTTCGCTATCATACTTAGAGGGTGGTGTAGTTATCACTTCAATTTTTTGAATGGTATTGGCCGGCATGGAGCGCAGCACATCTTTAGGACTGTTGGCCAGTAAGGCCGATGGTTTACCGTTAATAAATATGCGGTAACTGCCACTGCCTTGCAGTTGAATATTGTCATCGCCGTCAACACTTAGGAGGGGTACTCGGCGCATCATATCCATGGCGGTCAAAGCCTTGCTGTCCGGATCGGCCTGCACATCATAACTCAGGCGGTCAATTTCCTGTTTTACCAAAGGGCGCGAAGCGCTGATGGCTACTTCTTTTAATTGGCTTGATGAGGTTGCCAGCGTTAGTGTGCCTAAGTCAATAACCGGGTGTGCACTGGTGCTAAATGCAGGTACGGTAATAGTTTTAGATTGATAGCCCACCGCAATTAACATTAACTGGTAGCTCTTAACTGGTAGCTGACTTAGCTCAAAGCTTCCATCGGTTTTGGTTAAACTGCTTTTGATTACCTGTTGCGTTACAGAATCTTTTAATGATAGCGTAATATAGCTTAAAGGCTTGTTTGTAGCCGAATCAATGACCAACCCCTTAACGGTGGCAGGGCCTGTAATGGGTTGCGATAGGGCAAAAAAGGCCATGCACCCGCAAATTGCAGTGAGTATTAGTTTCTTCATGATGGTTGAGGCTAAGTTTTTAGCTTGCTGCGTTAAGCTGTTTTAATGCTCAAAAGCGACTGTTTAATTGTTATATACCCTACAAGACGTGTTAATGCTGCCTGCGTTGCATCAAAGTCGTATTTTGCTTAAATAGTAGGGCCAGAGTGCCTCATAATCAAACACATTATTTAAATTGGTGTTGTGTATGTTACATCGAACTTAATACTACATGCCGTTTCTGAAGAATATATTTAAAAGTTGCTTTTTCCTGTTGTTAATTAGTTGTTTGCCGTTGACCGGGCAGTGTTTCTCTATCCTTGCTCATGAAGCCATTGTTGATGCAGAATGGGATATTACTTTAAAACCTTTGCTCCTGAAAAAGTACCCTGGTGCAACCCTTGATGATTTAATTAAGGCGCACTCTTATACCTACGGCGGTAGCCTGGTAGCCGATATTGGCTACATGCCCGGTGGCGATGCTTATTTTACCGATCTATTGCATTATGTACGTAGCGGTGATTTTATCATTAATTTATTAAATGAGGCCAATAGCTTGAACGAGTATGCCTTTGCATTGGGTGCCTTATCGCATTACATGGCCGATAAGTATGGCCACAGCATGGCTACCAACGTTACCGTACCCGAACTGTACCCTAAGCTTAAGCAGAAGTTTGGTAATGTTGTTACTTACGAAAACGATCATACTTCGCACAGTCGCATGGAGTTTGCCTACGATGCCGTACAAGTTGGCCGCAGTAATTACGCCTCGGTGGCTTATCATGATTTTATTGGCTTTAACATTGCAACTCCAGTATTGGAAAAAGCTTTTTTTAAAACTTACGGACAACAGTTGAACGTGATCTTTAAAAACTTTGACGCAAGTATATCAATGATGCGCTGGGGGGTAAAAAATCTTTTTCCGGCGCTTACCAAAAAGGCTTGGAGAGCAAAAAGGAGAGAGATCAGACAAGCTAACGGCAATGCAAAGGTGCGTAGTTTTAAATATAAGATGAGCCGCCGCATGTATAACAAAGAGTTTTCGGGTAAGCGCAATAAGCCCGACTTTAAAGCCCGGGCATTGGCTTTCCTGGTTAAGGTAATGCCCAAGATAGGGCCGCTGAAAAACTTGAAGTTTGTGTACCCAGGCGTAGAAGGAGAAAAGCGGTTTACGCAGGTTTTTGATACCATTATACAAAAGTATGCCATAGCTTCCAGGCAATGGGATGCACAAACATTAACGTTAAACGATATTAATTTAGATACAGGTGAACCGCTTGGTTACGGCGATTACCACCTGGCTGATAATACTTATTGCAAACTGGTACTTAATTTGCAAAAAGAGGGTTTTGCCTGCCTTACGCCGGTTTTAAAAGAGCATTTGGTGAAATATTTTGATGGCGCTTTACTGCACGAAACTTATAAAGAGAACCCCGAAGATGAAGCCGAAATGCAACTGGCATTGCAGCAAATGCGCAATTACAAGCCTCTGCCGGCCAAAGATATAAGCGTTACAGCTAGTACCGTGAAATAATAAATCCCATGCCTTGAGGAGCATAGGATTTATAAATTAATCTTTCTTTTTAGACGAAGATTTTACACAATTTGGAACGGTTTTACCGCCCTTTTCCTTGGTTCCCTTTTTTTCGTAACCACTCCAGTAAGGGTCTTTTTTTCCTTTGGTTGGCATAATGAGTAAAGTTTACTGTGAAAAATGAAGGCCGCCCGTTAAGGCGGCCTCAGTTAATTGTGTTTATTAAGGCAATTACGCTTGGCTATCGCGTAGTGCTTTAATACGGTCGTGTGCCTGGTTAATGGCTTCGGCCTGGGTAGATACGGTTTGTATAGCTTCCGAAGCTAAATTGCTTTCCGGAGATAATGCTTCTCTGTAAGCTTTCTTAATAGCATCTTCGCCGCGTTCGCATTCTTGTAAGACTGCTTTACGGTCGTGGCCGCTAAATAAAGCTTTTACCTCGATCCATGCACGGTGAATAGTACCGCTTGCGCTGTTGCCTGTTTCAGTATCGGCACCTTGGCTTGCTACAATAGCGGTTAGCTCTTGTGCAAACTTGCGGCTTTGTGCGCTATAATCTTCAAATATTGATTTCAGGTCATGATCATTATCACCTAAATCTTTCAGTGCGCGTTCAAAACCTGCACTGCGATCGTTATTAATTTCAATTAAATCATTTAGCACTTCTGCTGATTTTGTTGGAGTTTCCATAGGGTCTTGTAATATGTTAATTCATAGTAAAAACTCTTAATAAGTGCTTTGGTTTTAATAATTTATAATTATCTCACCCGTGTGTATTGTAAATGATATTTCATAAAAGTTAAAGTGGTCGTTCGTTTAACGTAATGTATTTATTAAAATAACCCTTAATCTGAATTTTATAAGGTAGATTTGTTAATTAGGTACAATCAACCGGGCGCAGTATGTGGGGAGTTAATAAAGTAGTTTTGATAGGCCATTTGGGTAAAGATCCGGAGATAAGACGATTGGCCGACAATGTTTCTGTGGTGAGTTTCCCGTTAGCCACCTCCGAGCAGGTTACTTTAGCCGAAAGCCGGGTAGAAGAAACCGAGTGGCATAATATTATCATGTGGCGCAGCCTGGCCGATGCTGCCCATAAATTTCTAAAAAAGGGTAAACTTGTTTATTTGGAAGGAAAATTACGCACACGTTCTTTTGAAGACAAGCAAGGTGTAAAACGTAGTATAACAGAGGTGCTGGCCGAAAGCTTTACCATCCTTGGCCGCAACAGCGATTTTACTCCCGACGAAAATATGACCTACAAGCACACCGATTAACAGGTTTTTTAAAACCACCATCCTGCACGAGTGTTATAAATTACTATCGTAAACATTTGCTAAAAATATCAATATGCCAAACGAAAAAGTAAAAACCACCGAAGATAAAGAAACCGAGAAACTGCAAACTGAAGCCCCTATAGATGAGCGCGACGAAGTAAAGCAAGCCGAAGAGCGCACCCGCAAATTGCAGGAAGATGCAAAAACGGCCAGTATCCATCACGGCAACGATCAGCCCTCCGAAGACTGATCGGCGGCTTAAGCTATGTTAATTATATATAAATAGTTAGCTTAGTATTTCCTGTTTATTATATTTACTAACTACATGAAATTAGCTTATCAATATGGCATTGCCGCTGCCTTGTGTTTACTTGGCTGCAAGGCAAGGGCGCAAACGGTAACTTTAGATTATTACTTTAACCACGAAACCCACAAGAACAGCAAAGGTGAACCTGAGCGTTTTCATTACCTGTGGACCGAGAAAGCCAATACCGGATATTCCATTTTAGGCGATGTGTTTAAGAGTCAGGGTTTCAACCTTAAATCTTTAGAGGCTGCACCAACAGCAGCTAATTTGAAAGGTACCGGTGTATACATTATTGTTGACCCCGATAGCCGTAAGGAAAACCCATCGCCAAATTATATTGAACCGGCCGATGTTATGCAGATTGCTGATTGGGTAAAGCAGGGCGGTGTGCTGGTTATGTTTGCCAACGACAGCGCTAACGTAGAACTACCACATTTTAACCAGTTGGCCGCTGCCTTTGGCATGCATTTCAATGATGACATGCAAAACCACGTGATTGATGATGCTCATTTTGCCGATGGTGGCGTTACAGTGACCGGTAACCCCATGTTTAAAACAGCCAAAAGAATATTCATGAAAGATGTGTGCTCTATTAGTACTACCGGGAATGCCAAACCGATGCTTAAAAATAGTGCCGGTGCAACCATTATTGCCACCTCCAAACACGGCAAGGGTTCTGTTGTGGCTATTAGCGACCCCTGGTTGTATGACGAATACACCAACGGGCGCCTGCCTGCCGAATACGAAAACGACAAAGCCGCATACGACCTGGTTGTTTGGCTTAAACAACAGCTTAAAAAATAAATATGATTGCTTCCTCCCAGGTAGGAATAGGTTAACCCAACTACTAACTAACATAATTATCAAAGGCTTTTCATCCTGTAGAAAAGCCTTTTTAATGAATAGTACTTTATGCAAAGCAAAACCGATTACGATGCCGTAGTGGTAGGGTCGGGCCCTAATGGCCTGGCGGCAGCCATTATGTTGCAGCAAAATGGTTTGCAGGTTTTGCTCTTAGAGGGTAAAGCGGAAATTGGAGGCGGCTTGCGCACTGCAGAGCTTACCCTCCCCGGTTACCAGCACGATATATGTTCGGCCATACACCCGCTGGCCGTAAACTCCCCTTACTTGCAAACTTTGCCGCTTCAGCAATTCGGGCTTGACTATATTTTTCCTGATGTGCCTGCTGCACATCCCTTTGATGATGGTACGGCAGCTATCTTAAAAAGCTCTTTAGCCGATACGGCACAGCTGCTGGGTACCGATGCACAAGCTTACCAACAATTAATACAACCCCTGGTCAATAGCTGGCCGGGCATTGCCCCCAACGTTTTAGGGCCGTTGAGCTGGCCAAAACATCCATTGGATATGGCCCGCTTTGGGCTAAAGGGATTGCAGCCCGCCACTGTTTTAGCCAGGTTGTTTAAAACCACACAAGCGCGTGGTTTGTGGGCAGGTATGGCGGCACACGCCATACAACCCTTAACTAATTACGCTACGGCTGCGGCAGCACTGGTGTTGTTAACGCAGGCACATTTAAAAGGCTGGCCATTGCCCAGGGGCGGCTCCCAAGCCATTGCCAATTCCATGGCAGCCTATTTTAGGTCATTAGGTGGGCAAATTGAAACCAATACTTACATCAGTAACATGAGTCAGCTGCCATTGGCAAGGGCGGTGCTTTTTGATGTTACTCCCAGGCAGTTACTGCAAATTGCCGGGCACCGGTTTTCGCCGCTCTATCAATACCAGCTAAAGCGCTATCGCTACGGTATGGGCGTTTTTAAGGTAGATTGGGCGCTGGATGGCCCAATACCTTTTACCGCTTCCTCGTGCATGCAAGCCGGAACCGTACATTTGGGCGGTACCCTCGAAGAAATTGCAGCCGGCGAGCAGCAGGCAGCCAACGGCCAGCATGCCGAACGCCCCTTTGTGCTGCTGGCTCAGCAAAGCTTGTTTGATAACAGCCGCGCACCCCAGGGTAAACACACTGCCTGGGCCTATTGCCATGTACCGCAGGGTTCAACCAAAGACATGACCCAAGCCATTGAAAACCAGGTAGAGCGCTTTGCACCCGGTTTTAAAGACCTTATCCTGGCGCGCAGCACCATGAATACCCTGCAAATGGAAGCTTATAATCCTAACTACATAGGTGGTGATATTAACGGGGGCGTGCTCAGCCTGTCGCAATTGTTTACCCGGCCGGCACTGCGCTGGTCGCCTTACCGTACTTCGGCCAAGGGGCTGTATATCTGCTCATCATCTACGCCACCGGGTGGCGGGGTGCATGGTATGTGCGGCTATTACGCCGCTAAACGGGTATTAAAAGATATGTTTGGCAGGGAGGTGAACAGCCTTCATCGTCGGTAGGTTTTTCTTCATAAGGCCTTAGCTTTTCTTCAAAAAACTTCATATATCTTTATTGAATTTGAGGCAGGGGCGTGGAGCATTTTTGGTTATTTAATTCTTAAACCAATCTTTAAACTGATGACCTAACGGTATAAGAATTACAACATTTTACGAGCAACTATTGCGGACAGTTTTGTTTATCCTTCCACTTTAGTTTGTATTCATCTATTAGTTTATTTGCAGCATCTAATTGCTCTGGTTTGAGGTAACCTTTTATCACATACCGAGTGCTCGCCATTCTTTGTGACGGTAAGTATTCGGCGGCTAACACGGCCCACATATACGCCTTAATTATATAGTCGGGTTGCTCGTCAGAAGCTGACATTAAATTGGCAGCTAATGGTCCCATCGCATTTGTCTGTTTTTGTTCTGCCGCTAATAATAGCCAGTGTCTTGCTAAAGAATCATTAGTTGTAACAGATAGACCATATTGATAGGAGAATCCAATTACATATTGTGCCAGGCAATTTCCTTTTTCAGCGTATGGCTTCAAAGTACTAAATGCTTGTTTGTAATTCTTAGCATCAAATGCTTGTAGGCCTTTGTCTAAATCAACTTGAGCGTAAGAAAAGTTATAAGTGATCATGAAAGAAGCATAATAGCACTATATGATTAAATAATTTACGCATAACTTTAGTTTGTATATTTTGATTGGAAACTATTAATATATTAATTCTACAAAGTGTAAACATCGCCCACGTCGACTTTTGATTTTAAAAAGAACCGTTTTGACAAACCTTTACAAAGGCAAGGTAGCTATTTTGTTTAGGGTCGCAATAACTTCTTTAATTAACGAAACTTAGGTAATTTTTTTAATGAAATATACACTTTACAACTTCACTTTAATTCCGCCGTTCACCACGAAGCCGTCCAGCGGGGCGTAAATGTCGCGGAAGGTGGGGTTGGTTAGGCTGCCGGTGTAAATGGTATCGAAACGGGTTTGGCGGGTATCGGTCAGGTTTTCAAAATTGATGAAAATTGAAAAGCGTTTCCACAGGCGTTCGGCCATAAAGCCGGCGGTCCAGTAGGCTTTGCCACGGGTACCATCGTTCAGTTGCTGACTGCTGAAATAGTAGGCTTCGGCACCCAGTTTCCAATTATCTTCTACTTCGTACATGAGTACATTGTTTAAGCGGTGGCGGCTCACCAGCGGGTAGGGGCTAATTACAGTGCCTATATGTTGGGTAACATGTGCAAGGGTATAACCCACAAAAAGCTTAAAATCAGCATAGGTCAATTTAACATTGGTTTCCAGTCCTTTGGTATTCAAATCGGCGCGGGGCTGCTGGTATTGAAGGTTGCCGTTGCCGAGTGCGGTGAGCAGGATGGGATTGTTAACGCGGGTATAAAAGAAAAGCTGGTTAACGCTTAAACTTACGGCATCGTCAAATAAAGCGGTACGGTAATTCACATCAAGGTTAGCACCGTAAGAGCGTTCGGCCGTGGTGCCGGCCACATTAATAGGCAGCACATTGCGAAACTGAATGCGCTCGGCATCCTCGGTAAACACGTTAGGTGCCTTGTAGCCCATGCCGCCGCCCAACCGCAGGCTCCATTGCGAATTGAACCTATACAAGCCCGATAGCCGCGGCAACACAAAAAAGCCGTAGCGGTTATGATGATCACCCCTTAAGCCGGTTTCGAGGGTGAACTTTTCTGTGGCGTTCCAGGTGTTTTGTACAAAGCCGCCTATGGTATTGTGGCTATAACTGCGCAAAGGGAAACTGCTATTGGCATCTTCATTAAAATGATCGGTGAGCAGGTTTAAGCCAGCCACCCAATCTGCTTTGGTGCCATTGTAAGCGTAGTTGCCCTCGGTGTAGGTAGACGTTTGCGCGCCCGAAAAGCGGTAGCCCGGCAAGTTAATGGTACGGTCGTAATAACTGATGCTATTTTTAAAGGTAAGCTGCTGCTGGTAGGTCAATTTATGATTCAGCGTAACCTGGGTGCTGTACCGGCCGGTTTTGTTTTCTTCAAAATAACTGTGTTGCGCATTGCCGTAGCCTTTAATGTAATGCAGGTCGCCGCTAATACGGTTTTCAACAGTGGTGTTAATGCCTGCGTTAAGCGTAGTGCGCTCGTTAAAGTAAAAGAACAGCTTAGGGTTTAGCGTAAAGCGGTTGTAACGGGGGATAGCCGTTAGGTCAATATGGGCAGGGTCGTACGGCGAACCGTGGTTGTAGGCCGCATATACCGTAGTGCCGATTTTGTTAAACTTTTGGGCGTAAAAAGCGCTGGCATCCAACCCTGCGGCCGATGTGCCATTGAGTAAAAAGTTTAACTGGCGCTCGTTGGTTGGTGTTTTAGAAACCAGATTAACCAGCCCCGCAATAGCCCCGCCGCCATACAGGGTAGAGGATGAGCCTTTGATCACTTCTACCTGTTTTAAATCAAGGGGAGCAACTTGCAAAAGGCCTAATCCGCCCGAAAAGCCTGAATAGAGCGGAAACCCATCGCGGATGATTTGGGTGTATTTACCATCCAAACCCTGTATGCGTATGCTGGAGTTACCGCTGGTGGCCGATGTTTGCTGTGTTTGTATGCCGGTACTTTCGGCCAGCAGCATACGTATATCGCCGGGCTTCATGTTGCCCTTCTCGTCCAGCTCCTCGCCGCTTATCACTTCAACCCTTGTTGGTATATTGCTAATGGTGCGGCTGCTGCGCGTGGCTGTTACCACCACAGCTTCCAGTTCTTCCTCATCGGGCATTAACAAAACAATGGCGGGCTGGGTTTGCGAAAGGGGGAAGGTCAAGGTATCGGTAAGGGTTTTATAACCCGCATAGCGGTATTCAATAATTTGCCTGCCGTTGGCAACAGGGGTAAGGGTGATTAACCCGCCGGTATCGGCAGCGGCGCTCATGCGGCTGCCGGTTACTGTTGCCGTAGCACCGGTAAGCGGCTGATTGGTTTTGGCATCTTTAATAAATGCACGGTAGGTATTTTGAGCATAAGCCGTTACGGTGCAAAGCAGCACCGTAACGAGCGCAATGAAGTGTTTCATTTAAATGAAAAGAAGATTAAGTTAATACTAAATGGAAATAGTTGGGGAGAGTATTAACCTAACTGCGGCGGCTGCCAAATACGCTGGCTAACTTCATGAACATGAGGGGCCAGGTACCCGGGGCATGATCTTGCAAGGCGTTCGGTAACTATTGCCAGGCTGTAGGTAACGGGTTTGGCCACTACAAAACCCACGCACTGCCCGCAGCTAAAAAAAGGCGAGCAATCTGAACATGACTTGGGGCTTTTAGTGGTTTTAGAAAGCTGACCGCTTTTGGCCGGTAACAGGGTTATGCAGGCATCATCGGTGCAGCAGGGTTTTACTGCTAACAGCAAAGCATATAAGCATCCTAATAATACCACAAACCTCATGCGGTAAAATTAGTAAAAATGTACTGATAGTACGTGATAGGGCGGGTTGCCTGTTTAACATAAATAGAATATTTTAGCCAACCATTTAACTAAAATTGAGTTTACTTAAGTAACAGTTGGTACATGCTGTTGTGGGCAAACAATAATCATAAACGGTGGTTATATCCATCTAAATTGATTATCCATCAGTTACTTATAACTTATTAGAAGATATATACTTTGGAGATATTAGATAATGGTGAGTTTTCGTTTTCGCACGATAACTTACAACGCGATTTCGACCTGCTGCGGCAGGCGCTTGATGCGAGTATAACGGGTATCATCATCACCGATCATCAGCAGCCTGATAACCCGATCATTTACTGCAATTCTGCTTTTGAAAAGCTAAGCGGTTACACCCGTAAAGAAATTATTGGGCATAATTGCCGTTTTTTACAGCGCGAGGATCGTAATCAAAAAGAACGTTTGATATTAAGGGAAGCTATACAAAGCGGCAAGGATTGCGTGGTAGAGATTAGGAATTACCGTAAAAGCGGTGAGCTGTTCTGGAATGAATTGTATATGTCGCCCATTATAGACGAGAACGGCAAAGTAACCCATTTTATTGGCGTGCAAAACGACGTTACCCGCCGTAAAAAAGCCGAGCTTGAACTGTTGCATCACCAACAGGTAATGGAGCAAAAAATTGAAGAGCGTACGAGGGTGATCAGGGAGAGCGAAGAGTACCTGGCCAGTATCTACCAAACTGTTCGCGAAAGCTTAATTGTACTCGATCCTAACTTTGGCGTACTCAGTGTAAATGAGCATTTTCTGAAGACCTTTAAAGTTTCGTTAGGTGAAACCGAGGGTAAGAAGCTGTATGAATTAGGTAACGGACAATGGGATATACCTCCGCTTAAGCAGTTACTGGAAGATGTATTGCCAACCAATAACCCCGTAGAGAACTTTGAGGTAGAGCACGATTTTCCGCACATTGGCAAGAAACTGATGTTGCTGAACGCGCACCGCATTGAGCTGGAGGGTAAATATAAAGACCGTATACTCATTGCTATTGAGGATATAACCGAGCGCCGCGAAATTGAACGACGTAAGGATGATTTTCTTTCGATAGCCAGCCATGAGCTTAAAACGCCGCTTACCACGGTAAAAGGCTACGTACAAATGATGAGCCGCTTTATGCCCGAAAACTCGAGCGATAAATTTAAGGGCGTTGTAGAAAAAACCGGTGTTTATATAGATCGACTTAATAACCTCATTTCTGAACTGCTGGACGTATCGCGTATACAAACCGGTAATATTGAGCTGCATAAAGAGCAGTTTGACTTTGATAAAATGGTTCACGAAACGGTGGAGGGTATGCAGGCCGCCAATAAAGACCATCAAATTATTATTAAAGGCAAAGCCACCAATAGTTTTGTGGGAGACGAATCGCACCTGATACAGGTTTTAAATAACCTCTTGTCTAATGCCATTAAATATGCGCCCGAATCGCGCGAGGTGCTGATTTACTTATCTACGGTGAGCAATTACCTTAAGGTTTCGGTAATTGACCATGGCATGGGTATCAATATCGAAGATCAAAAAAGAATTTTTGAACGTTTTTATCGTGTTGGCGATATACAGCAACATTATCCGGGTATGGGTATTGGATTATACATTTGCGATCAAATTATTAAGAACCATGAAGGCACCCTTTGGGTTGAAAGCGAAAAAGGAAGGGGATCTACCTTTAGCTTTACACTTCCTTTAAACGAAAGGGCAGGTAATGAGTAACAAAAAAATATTGGTTTGCGATGATGATGAAGGCATATTGGATATGGTATCATTTATCCTGGAAGACAGCGGCTACGATGTGATACCTGAGCGCAACAGCATGAATGTATACAACCTCATTGTAAAAGAGCGCCCCGATCTCTTACTGCTTGATCTTTGGATGCCGGTGCTCTCTGGCGATCAGGTACTTAAAGTGCTTAAAAGTAACCCTGAAACCAGTGGCTTACCGGTCATCGTGGTATCGGCCAGTACCGAAGGCGCTAAAATAGCGCATGACGCCGGCGCCAGCGATTTTTTAGCCAAACCGTTTGATATTGAACAACTGGTTAACCGGGTGCAGCACATGCTGGCATCTTAAGAGTTTGAAGATATAGTTTACAGAGCCCGCTTATAGGGCTCTGTAATGTTTATACCAATTTTCCTTTCGAGTGGTAAGGAGAAGTTCTGTCACTAAAAATCCGTTTTGAAAATTTCGGTAATGTTTACTTACCTTCATAGTATGAAATACCTGTGTGCGTTAATTTGCTTTGTGGCTTTATTTACGGTCAAAGCATCTGCCCAAACCGATAGCGTAAAGAAGATCACCACGGCCGATTTTTCTAAACCCGTGCCGTCTAAAACTATAGCTGCTGAGGTGGGGCATATGGTTGCCGTTTGCGATACCGTGGTTGATTACCGGGTGGTTAGTCCGGCGCTTACCTTATTAAATTTAGGCGGCAGGTATCCTAATCAAAATATAACCATCGCCCTTAAAGGACCCAAGGTTAACCTTGCCAACATGAAAGGTAAAGCTGTATGCTTTTATGGCGAAATTGCCCTGTTCAAAAACAAGCCCGAAATGGTGGTTACCGAGCCGGTACAAATCATGGATATTAGTAAATATCAATAACCTGTATTGAAGCCGTGAATTAGTACTTAGCAGTTGCCTGCTGGCTAACCGTTGCTTAAGAAACCCCGGCCTCGTTATGATGTTACCGGTATTTGGAACCAAAAGGTGCTGCCCTTGCCCAGTTCGCTGTCTACACCAATTTGGCCGCCATGCCTTGCAATGATCTCTTTGCAAATGTACAGGCCAATGCCAAAACCTTTAACGGTATTCATGCGCTCGCTCTCTACCCGGTAAAACCGGTCGAAAACATGAGGCTGGTCTTTAGGAGCAATACCCATACCTTCGTCTGTAACGCTTACGTAAGCTATATTATCGCGGGTAAGGCAGGCTACCTGTATGGCGCTGTCTTTAGGCGAATATTTAACCGCGTTATTGATGAAATTGGTAAGCACCTGTAATATCTTGTCCTGATCTGCCTCCACCGGGGTAAAAACCACCGGCTTGAAAACAACCCGGTGAGAAGTAACCGTGGCCAGCGATTCATCTTCGGCCTCCTTAACCAATGCCGCCATATCAAAACGTTTAAGGTTAAGTTTAATTTTGCCCTCGCCCATACGCGCCACATCTAAAAAACCGCTAATGAGCGTGAGCATGCGTTGCACCTGGCGTTTGGCCTTGCCGGCAATGTCTAATATGGTTTCATCATTATTTTTAGCGGCCTTGATGTTAAGCATTTGTATATAGCCGCTGATGGAAGTAAGCGGCGAACGCAGTTCATGGCTTACCATGCCTATAAAATCGTTTTTGCGTTGCTCGTCAAGCTTGCGCTCGGTAATATCGAGCAATGTACCTGAAAAGAACGGCGACTTTCCATCGTCGGTTGATGGGTACACTTTACCTGTAGCCCTTACCCAGCATTGCTGTTTGTCATGATAGCCAATGATAGGATATTCAATATCATAAGAAGCTCCTTCTTTAATGGCCGCATCGATGGCGTTTACTACCTTGTCGCGGTATTCTTCGGTAATTTGATCTATTGTTGCCTGGTAAGAAATAGGTTCGTCGGCCGTAAAACCAAGCATTTCTTTCAATCTTGCCGAAGGCACAAATTCATGGGTATCTACATCAAGGTAAAAAGTTCCTAAATCGGCCGATTGTACGGCAAGACGCAATCTTTCTTCGGCCAGTTCCACTGTTTGGCGGCCTTTCACAACCTTAGTAATATCGTGTGCCGTATTCAGGATCCCCCAAACCTGGCCATCGGGCATTTTAAGGGGGGTAAAGCCGTAGTTATAATAAAATTCTTTAAGCTGCCCCTCATGCATATAAGACATATGCGCTTCGGTTTGCTCGTAAGCAATACCTTTGCGATACACCTGCCGCATGGTACGCGGAAAATCAAGGGCGGCCAGCTCAGGCAGTGCCTTATTAAAAGGCATACCAAACACCAGTTCGTTTTTACCCCAAGCCTTGAGCATGATCTTGTTGGCAAAACGTATAGTCATATCCTCGCCTACGTGTAAAGCCATAGCCAGGGGCGTGTGCTCAATAATTTGCATAGCCTCCTGCTCTTTATTGGTGAGCAGCGTATTAAGCTTATTTATACGTTTGCCCGCAACCTCAAGCTCTAACAGCTTTTTACGGAGTTTAAGCTTGGAAATGACCTGTGCGGCCAAAATTTTTAGGGCCGACTGCTGTACATCGGTTAACGTCCTGCGTTCGCGGTCAATTACGCAAAGCGAACCCAGTGCATAGCCGCCTTCATCAACCAGCGGTACGCCGGCATAAAAAATAATATTGGGGTCGCCGGTTACCAGTGCATTTTCCTGGAAGCGTTTGTCTTTTTGGGCATCCTCCACCTGTAGCATTTCATCGGGCTTGTTAATGGCATGGGCGCAAAAAGACAAGGCCCGGTCTGTTTCCGAAACAGCTAACCCATGGTGCGATTTAAACCACTGCCGGTTTTTATCAACCAAACTGATCAGTGCTATTGGTGTGCCGCAAATAGCAGAGGCCAGTTCGGTAAGCTCGTCAAAATCCTTTTCGGTAGCGGTATCAAGAATATGATACGAGTAAAGGGCAGCGAGGCGTTCATCCTCGTTATGGGGCAATGGTGCAGTTGGCATGGGTTTAATCAGGGGCAAAAAAACTACCGTAAAAGTGTTGATTTTTTTATGCTAAAACAACAAACGTAAGGAATAAGCGTCTTTTGACATTACTTAATTTTTGTATGGGTAAGCAAAATCAACTTTCCATTTAACACATAAGCCGGGTGTTTGTTGATAAGATTAAGGGAGTTTCTTAATGATCAATCCCTGTTCTGCCGTGATTATAATGCATTTCTATATAGTAGCTGAACGTGCACCTCCCCTTTGTAAAAAGAGGTGCACGTTCAAGTCATGTGCTATTTATATATTATCTTTAGTATACTGTCACCTACTTTGGGCCGGTAATGACTTGTTTCGTAATAATTCATTTTATCTTCCGTGAATGAGTTTTTGCCTGAAAAGTCGTAAAGGTGACTGCCAAATTCTTTCTGTAGTAACAAAATGTCTTTAGGGTTAAACTTTATTTGTTCATACAGCGGGCTTATAACTACTTTGTACTGAGCATTGTTTTTTTCTAAAATTCTCCTTATTTCACTCAGCATAAATTCTTGCTTTTTATTTATTTGCGGGATAGAATCTATCTTTTCTGAAGTCCTTTTATAGAACATTTCTTTCCGCTTCAAATAGTAGTTTGCAGGGTGCTGAGTGATCTCATTTTCTTGATCGATAATGTTAATCTCGTTAGTTAATGTGTCATAAGTAATCTTCCTGTTTTCTATGTATCCTGCCATAAACGGTTTGTAAGCGCCTATGATTTTGTAGCTAAAAAAAGCAAACATGAATTTAGGGTTAAGATATGCTTTAAAAAACTCTGATTGGAAATCGATGCTGCTTTCTCCAGACGTTGCCGGATGCTTTATAAACAAATGACCTTTATGGTTTTCGGAATTAACAAATGAGGCATCCCTGCAGAGTATAATTAATGCGTTGTTTATTTTTACTTTTTTTGATTCAAGATATTTAAGCTTTGTATATATTCCATATATAGATTCTCCAGAAGCGTCGAACATAAACGTTTTATCCCCAGCAGATAAATATTTTTGCCATGAAGCTGGCCTGAAAGCTAAAGTTCTGGAACTGCCAAAAATAAACGAGTTATACCCTCGTTTGCTATAGTTATTGTTAAACATGGTAGTAGATATGTAATCCCGGTTGGGAATCACATAAGAGTATGAATAGTCGCTATAATGTTTAACAACTTTAAAGGGGTCATAATAATAATATGATACAAACAAAAGTATCATGGGGATGATGCCTATTAAGGAGAAATAAGCTATTGTGGTAATGAATTTTTTCATGAACTAAAACTGGAAATAAATGAATTGCTGCTCTGAGCCGGCAAAGAAGTACATAGCTAGAATTAAGCAATAATACATTAGCCACCTTAAAGGCCTATTCCATTTAGCTCCTAACTTTGCAATTGCATACTGTTGTTCTCTTCCAAACCATTCAATAATGATAAATATAACAGTCATGATCATAATTGGAATTGCTTCCGACCTTCCTGCAAATTGAGGGATTTTGAATAAGGACTTAGAAAATATTCCGGAGATATATGTGAAGGCGTGAGCAATACTGGATGCGCGAAAGAATATCCAGGCAAGTACTGTTAAGCCAAAGGTTAAACAAATTGAAAAAAACTCTTTTAATGTTGGTAAATATTTACCCTTTGCAACAATATCCAGATTCTTTCTATTTGTTCCAAAAATTATTGAAGGCATTATGTAAAGTGCATTTAAAAAGCCCCAGGCAACAAATGTCCAATTGGCTCCATGCCAAAAACCACTTACAATAAATATGATAAACGTATTTCTTATGGTCATCAACATTCCGCCTTTACTACCTCCTAAAGGAAAATACAGATAATCTTTAAACCAGGAGGATAACGAAATGTGCCAACGCCTCCAAAATTCAGCAATGTCTCTCGAAAAATATGGGAAAGCAAAGTTTCTTAATAATTCAATACCAAACAGCCTTGCAGTACCCAGCGCAATATCAGAGTAGCCAGAAAAATCACAATAAATTTGAAACGAGAAAAGTATAGCACCTAATAGAAGTGTACTTCCTGATAAACCTGCGGAATTGTTGAAGATAGTATTGGCATATTCGGCGCAATTATCTGCTATAACAATTTTTTTAAATAGTCCCCATAAAATTTGCCTTAAACCGTCAACCGCATTAGAATAATTGAACTCTCTTTTTTTACTAATTTGGGGTAACAGGTGTGTTGCTCTTTCAATTGGACCAGCCACAAGTAACGGGAAAAAACTAACAAATACAGAATATTCAACAAAATCTCTTTCGGGCTCTATTCTATTTTTGTAGATATCAATAACATAGGATAAACCATGGAAAGTATAAAATGAAATTCCAACTGGTAATAAAATTTGTAAAGAACCCAAATGGACATTAAATCCTAATAAAGACAGCCCATTAGCAAATGAATCTGTGAAAAAGTTATAATACTTGAATACACAAAGAAAGCCCAAATTGATTCCTATACTAAGCCACAACCAAAACTTTTTTCTGCTTAACTTGGAGTTTTCATGTATTTTAATACCCGTATAGTAATCTAAAACAGTCGAAAAGATTAGCAAAAACATAAACCGCCAATCCCAACAGGCATAAAAGAAATAGCTTGAGACAAGGAGCAAAATATTTTGTAACCTTAACTGTCCTTTAGCCACAAACCAGTAAAGTATAAAAACGATGGGTAGGAAAATTGCGAAATTTAATGAATTGAAGAGCATTTAATTTTTCTTTAGTATTGCGAGCGCTGGTTATGCATAATGAAATGCATTTAGTAATTGATGTATAAAGCACTTTTGCATTGGTGTTTATCCTTTCTACTAATTTTCAAAAGTAGTGATTAGAAATTGTTTTGGGTACTTATTTATATTGAAAAATACATTTAGAAAGTTGTTCAGTTGGTGAGGACTGAGCGCGTGGATGTAACAGTGGTGCACAGCTTTCAAATTATTAAATATAGCTACACCTCAAGTCTAAAAATTGATGTGTGTTATGTTTTTCTGAACTTTTAAGTTAATGAAGTACTACAGCATAATTACCGTTCATGAATTTCTGTTTGGTTTAGTATTTATTGATAGTACAATACAAGAGTTTTAAGGCTAAGTTTTGATCAAACTCACAACCTGATTATTATATGGTTTATACTTCAACAAAAAAGCCCATATCGAACATTTGTAAATGTCTCAATATGAGCTTAATATGTGTGGAGAATATCGGAGTCGAACCGATGACCTCTTGCATGCCATGCAAGCGCTCTAGCCAGCTGAGCTAATCCCCCGTTGGGATGGCAAAAGTAATAAAAAGTTATAAACTGCCAAATTTTGATTTCACATGTTTAAAAATAATTTGGTTGAGGTAGTTCGTTTATGGCGATTTCAAAAATCTCTAAAATAAGCAAGGCCCCTGATGGGCAGGGGCCTGTACTAACCAATTATAAACCTAAATTATGAGAAGACTATTTTCTGTATCTTTCGAGTACGGTGTAAAAGTAACACTTACTTTTTATTCTGCAAAATAAATTTGAAAAAAAATTATAAAAAATTTACTGGCTTGCCTTTAAGCTTGCAAAGATGGTAGGAAAGTGTTCTAAATGTTAACAAATGTTAAATTTCAGTCAATGTTATAACATCGTTTTAAGGGAATTTATCATTTTAACATTGGCATGATTGTTCAGGTAGAAATGCTAAGGTATGTTTAGCATTTTTGCAAACATCTATTTACTGTTTATGTCTGCTACCACGGCCTCGCCTCAACATCATCAACTTACGCCGCTTATACTTTGGACCATGACCCTGGCCACAGGTTTTATTGTGGCCAATATTTACTATAACCAACCTCTGCTGGGCGATATTGCCACTACCTTTCGCATTAGCAATGGCGAAGCAGGGCAAATAGCCATGTTTACCCAAATAGGCTACGCCACAGGTTTGCTGCTCATCATCCCCCTGGCCGATATGTTTAAGCGTAAGCGGCTAATGTTAATAGACCTGGCTTTTGTAGTGGTTGCCTTATTGCTGGCAGCCAGCGCACAAAAGGTTTGGATATTGGCTGTAAGCAGTTTACTGGTGGGCATAACTTCGGTAGTGCCGCAGGTGCTGGTGGCCATGGCCGCACATTTGGCTAAACCTGAGGAGCGGGGGCGAAAAATAGGCTTTATCATGAGCGGTTTGCTCATTGGAATCCTGGTGTCGCGTACAATTAGCGGGTTTGTGGGCGAGCAATTGGGCTGGCGTGCCATGTTTTACATTGCAGCAGGGCTGATGCTGATTATGTGGGTACTTATTGCCTTGGTAGTACCTGAGGTGGAGCCCGACTACAAAGGGAGCTACGGCAGCCTGATGAAATCGCTTATCTCTATTATTAAGGAAGAACCCAAGCTCCGGCTGGCGGCTTTCAGAGGTGCCTTGTGTTTTGCCTGCTTCAGTGCATTTTGGACTACGCTGGTTTTTCTGTTGCGCGAGCCACCGTTTAACGAAGGGAGTGCCGTAGCAGGGGCTTTTGGGCTGATCGGGGCGTTCGGCGCTTTGGCAGCCTCGCTTATAGGCCGATTGAGCGATAAGGCCAATCCTAACCAGTTAATTACTTATACGCTGGTGCTCTTGCTGCTGTCGTTCATCATATTTATGGTATTTAGCCATAGCTTGATAGGCTTAATTATAGGTGTTATATTGATGGATATGGGCGTGCAGGCTACGCACATTTCAAACCAGGCCATTATATTTTCTCTTAATCCAAACGCACGCAACCGTATTAACACGGTTTACATGGTGTCGTATTTTGTAGGAGGATCGGCGGGTACTTTCCTGGCTTCTAAAATTTGGGGCACTTACCATTGGGCGGGGGTGTGCGTTATTGGGATCACACTGTCTGCTATTGTACTGATTGTACATTTAATTGGTCGTGCAAAAAAGGGCAGAGCTTAAACTTTGTATACAGTTATTGACTATTCTTTGCAACACGATATATGGCCAATCTTCACGTCAAAATTTTTTAAAAAGCATTCTTTGTAATGCTAAAGCAGTTTTTGTGGTTAATTATCAATTATTTGTAAATAATTATTGTTGACGCCAGGCACTTTGGCACCAAGTTAGAATAACACCTGTCAAATTCACTGATATGGTAACTGTTGAAAATGGAAACCCCGATAATACGAAGGAACAAGCCTGGGAAAACCCGGCAAGCCCTAAAGATGCCTCGGACGACCGTGATGACGAACAAGTGCAAAGGCAGTACGAAGAGGCCAAACGTCGTAAAGACAACCTGACCGAAAAAGATCATATAGACAAAGAAAAAAAGACGGAATAATTAATATTTAACCTATCAAACCATGAAGAACTCAACTAAACCATCTATAACTAAATTAGTTAACCGTTTTGATAACGAATTAAAAGCTATGTTGCTTGAAGATTTAAAAAACGTTAGAAGCGCAAAGAACCAGTTAATTGATAGCATTAAACAAAGCATTAGCGCTAAAGGTAAAGGCTTATCTGCAGCTTAATTATAAAATCACATCGCCTACACTACACATCTACCTATGAAAAACTATACTCAACCTGCCGCAAGCAAATTGGCTAAACAGTTTGACAACGAGTTAAAGAAAATTTTACTGGCCGATTTAAATGTATTTAAATTGAAAAATCAGCCTGAAGCAGCACCAGTTTTACAATTAAACACAGTATCCGCTGCATAAAAGCATCTACTACATCTATCTATAAATTCTACAACATCACCTATGAAAACTTAAAGCTCCGCATGCGGGGCTTTATTTGTTTAAAGCATATTGGTAAATAAGGGTTGCAGTTTGGGCCGATGCACCCGGTTTACCCATAATTTGGTGCAACTGCCCGTAATGAGCAAGCATGGCATCCCGGTAACTTCCTTCGTTAGCTAACTGCTCCAGTTCGGTGCTGATGTTGTGTGTGTTGCAATCTTCTTGAATCAGTTCCTGCACCACACGTTTATCCATGATCAAATTAACAAGTGATATGTATTTGATCTTTAAAACCAGTCGGCCGGCGGTAACCATGAGTTGGTTAGCCTTATAAACCACCACCTGTGGTATGTTGAATAAAGCGGTTTCTAAAGTGGCCGTGCCCGATGCTACTATGGCTGCCCGGGCATGGTATAGCAAATCATAAGTGGCGTTAAATACCACAGGTAATGTTTGGCCATTTAAGTAAGGTTCGTAATAAGCAGCGTTAAAAGAGGGCGCCCCTGCAACCACAAACTGGTATTGTGGGTAGCGTTTGGCCACGGCGGTCATTTCTGGCAAAAGACGGCTAATTTCCTGTTTTCGGCTTCCGGGCAATAAGGCAATAATGGGCTTGTCGGATAAATTGTTGGCCGATAAAAATCCCTGATCAGGCTTAAAGGCGGCTACGGCATCTAATAAAGGGTTGCCTACGTAATCAACCTTCATGTCGAAGCGGTTAAAGAAATCAACCTCAAATGGCAAAATGCAAAATAGATGGTCAACAACTCTTTTAATCTTATGTACCCGCTTCTGGTTCCAGGCCCATACCTTGGGCGATATATAATAGCAAACCATTAGTCCCTGGCTTTTGGCAAACTCTGCAATCTTTAAATTAAACCCAGGGAAATCTATCAGGATCAGTACATCGGGCTGCCAGCTAACAATATCCTGCTTGCAGGTTTTCATGTTTTGAAGAATGGTGCGCAGGTTCATCACCACCTCTACAATACCCATGTAAGCCATGCTCGAATAGTGTTTTACCAGCATGCCACCCTGCGCCAACATAAGGTCGCCGCCAAAAAAGCGGAACTCAGCTTCAGGGTCCTTTTCTTTCAAGGCTTTCATCAGGTTGGCTCCATGCAAATCGCCAGAGGCTTCGCCCGCTACCAGGTAATATTTCATGCAAGCCTAATTTTAAATACCAGTATGAGTATAACACAAACAAAGGTGGTAAGCATTACACCCCTGCCGGTATCGTCCATGTTTTTTTTGAAGCAAACACGTATGATGAACAGGTTAATGCCCAAGGCCACCAGGTAGGGTATGGCAGGTTTGTGAAGCAGCACCACACCTTTATAGAGCACATTGAAAGTAAACCAAGCCAATGCCGGTACTATCAACCCTAAAATAACGCCCGAAAGCATAGAATTTTTATTGAGCATATATTTTTCAAAAATACAATACTCAAAGGTTTTTAATGTTATTTTGACCTACTGATTAACGCAGCAAAAGCCATTGAGATGAAAAAGATATTTACACTTGCTATTTGTACCATGCTGGGCCTTGCGGCCTGGGCACAAAAAATTATTCCGCAAATAAAAAACGGAACGGTGCTTAACTACACGGCTAACGTGCGGGCTATGGGCCAAACGCTGCCTGTTACAATGACCATTACCGAAATAAATGCGCCCTTGCGTATAAAATGGGTAATTAGTGGCCTGGGTACAGGTATATATGAAGTTTCGGCCAAGGCTATACAGAGCGGTACAAAAATGGCCCTTCGCGAGCCGGGTTACGAGCCGGTAACCCAGCTAAAGGATAGTGAAACCATTGGATTTTTATCTAAAGATACCTTTGGTAATTTAGTGAACGCAAAGGCTTTTGAACTGAACGGCCAAAAGTTTACCGTAACCGACGGGGCGGCTGCTTACCTGCTGGATGGCAAAGAAGCTGATACATTTTATGCCGTAAGTGCTAACGGTAAAACCAAGTTATGGGTGTTAAACAACCCCGACTTCCCTTTAATATGCAAAATTGAGGGCGCACCGCAGGGTATTGACCTTACGTTGAACAGCGTGCAGTAGAGCGTATTTATACTGTTAAGTTAAAGTATTAAAGGTATTGGTAAAACAATGCCTTTTTTGTTTTGTACTTTTGTATAACAATTAGTCGCGTACAATTATTCTTTTCATCCTTCCCTTGCCGATACTTAGTACTAATAGTTAGAGCATTTAATTTTATTACCATACCTGTTTTGCATGGCCACTACCTTTGACCATATTGTTAAGTTACTTCATAATTCTAGCACCTTTTATTTGGTTTTGGTTGACGATGATGGCAATTACGCTTATCACAACGATTACTTTACCGAAAAATACGCCTATTATTATAAAGGTGAAGGTAAGCGCTCAGCACTGGCAGCATTACACCCCGGCGATCATGGTGCCTGCATGAAGGCCAATATGCTGTGTAGAAAAAACCCGGATGAATGTTACCAATTAACGCTTCGTAAACTGAACGGCACCGGCGGTTATACCATTACCCAGTGGGATTTTAAAGCTAATTGCACACCCGAAGGTCAAATAGCAGGGGTGGTAGGCATAGGATATGACATTACCGACTTTGAATCGCGGCAAGATCATATCCGGTTTTTAACCTCCACGCTGCGCGATGTTGCTTACAAGCAATCGCACATTGTGAGGCGGCCGCTGGCCAACATTGTAGGCCTGGTAGAATTGCTGGAGCAGGGCGAGGTTAACGAATCGTCGGCAGCAATTATTAAAATGCTGAAACAAAGCTGCCGCGAACTCGACCATGAGTTTGATAACTTCCTTATCAAGGATGAAGGTCCGCTATCCGACCCTGATACAGAATAGCTACCTCAAAACTTCCAGCTATTCAATATAGATATAGCATGGTGTGCCGTCATATCAAACTGTACAGGTACAACAGATACATAATCATGTTCAAGAGCCCATACATCGGTATCCTCGCCCTGATCGTTTAACTGAAACTCGCCTGTGAGCCAGTAATAGGGGCGTTGGTGCGGGTCCATGCGTTCGTCAAACTCTTCGGCCCATTTACCGTTTGCCTGCCTGCAAATTTTTATACCATTTAAATCGGCAGTTTTAGGGAAGTTTACGTTAAGTAACGTGCTTGCGGGCAGCCCATGCTCCAATACCTGGGTAGCTATGGCCTTTACATATTTGGCGCATGGCTCAAAGTTAGCCTGCTGCGTATAATCATCTAAAGAAAAGCCAATAGACGGTATACCTTCAATAGCGCCCTCTACCGCGGCCGACATGGTGCCCGAGTAAAGTACGTTAATAGAATTGTTTAATCCATGATTGATGCCCGATACACACAGATCGGGCTTGCTGCCTTTAAAAATACGGTTCACGGCCAGTTTTACACAATCAACCGGTGTGCCCGAGCATTTATACATTTCCACACCCTCGTATAAATCCACGGCATCCAGCCTTAAAGGTTTACCAATGGTTATGGCATGGCCCATGCCCGATTGCGGACTATCGGGCGCTACCACTACTACGCGGCCAAGCTGTTGCATGGTTTCTAATAATACTTTGATGCCCGGTGCCGTGATGCCATCATCATTAACCACTAAAATGGTAGGGGTCTGCTTTTCCATAGGCGCAAAATTAGGCATAATGAATGTAATGCCTCCGGAATAATTCATTAAGGCGCAAAATGTTCTTTGGATCGTTTAGCGCTAAAAATATTTTTAAAAAAGCCATACTAATTAAAATTACGTACGTATACATCTGCTTTGCAGTAATTCATTTTTAGAGCCGCTGGTGGTGTGCTTCAATGCGAATTGTGTAAATTTTTTATTAAATCAATTATTTATTTGTCAAAAAGATAAATATTCAAACTTAAAATTATAATTTGCTTCATTTTGTATGAGACCCGTATCTATACCAGCTTATATTAGTAACTACTTCTACAAACAGCAGGATCCTGAACAAATAAAGCAGGCCTATCAAAGTTTGTATAAGGGCAGTCCAGAGGTTTCGGTAGTGATGCCGGCTTATAACGAAGAAACTACCATTGTGCAAACATTGGCTTCGTTATGTAACAACCGTACAAAATGGTCGGTAGAAATTATTGTGGTTAACAATAACTCTAAAGACAAAACAGAAGAATTGGTAAAAGCCTGTGGCGTAAACTGCATTTTAGAAACAACGCAGGGCATAACACCCGCCCGCAATGCCGGTTTGGCGCAGGCGCGCGGTAAATATATATTGGATGCCGACGCCGATACCATTTACCCGGTAGACTGGATTGAAGAGATGGTGAAACCCCTGGCCGACGATAGTAAGAAAGTAGCCATGACGTATGGCGTGTTTTCTTTTATACCCGTGGGCAGTACAGGACGGTTTACATATTTCTTTTATGAATATTTGTCTGACTTAACGCGTTATTACAATACGCTGTTTAAAACCGAGGCGGTGAACGTTTACGGTTTTAACTCGGGTTTCAGGCGCGAAGAGGGTTTGCAGGTAGAGGGTTTTAACCATCCGCCGGGTACAAACGAAGATGGGTATTTGGCACTAAAATTAAAAAACAAAGGCTTTGGTAAAATATATCGGGTGAGCAATCCTAAGGCCATTGTATGGACAACCGACCGTAGGATACAAATTGACGGTGGTTTATGGAAGGCCACTGTAAAACGATTTAAACGCGTATTTATTTCGTAATACCACGATATTATAAAACCTTTGCGGAATAATATTCGTAACAGGATAAAAAACGATAAGTATGATACCTGTTATTAACAACCTTTTAAACACACACAACACAAGCAAATCCACTCGTATGGGGTTCTCTGACACTGGGCAAACTAAGATACTGATTATCGAAGACGATAATTATATGCAGCTAATACTCAGGAAGTTTTTAGGTAAGTCTTATGAAATTGAAATATGCCCTTCTGCACTGGAGGCCCTTTCTTTTTTGCAAAACGGTAACATACCCGATTTAGTTATTTCTGATTTAAACACGCCTAACCTTAGCGGCCTGGAATTTATTACCCAGATGCAAAGCAGCGACTTTTTCAAATCCATTCCCGTGGTTATCGTTTCGGGCGAGGATAGTTCGGAAATAAGGGTGAAGTGTTTAAACACAGGTGCCGACGATTTTATTGTAAAGCCATTTAACCCGGCCGAACTTGAAGCTCGTGTAAGAGCTATTTTAAGAAGAATAGGAAAGAATGTGCAAAGCATATGAGTGCCGAAACGTACCCACATCAGCGGCAGATTATAGCTCTGATTAACCTGGACGATGAATTAACCATCTCCATTAATCAATGCAATTTTAAAGACCGCCAACTGATGCATTTCAAAAACGGAATGCAGTTGTTTTCGGCCTGGCAGCAAAATAAACTCAACATAGCCGCTATCATTTCTCAGGACGAGGTTCTGGCATCATCAGGTATCACCTTGCTCGAAACGCTGAAGAAGAATAATTTGGGTAATATACCTTTCTTTTTGGTTGTTAACCACTTCAATAGCAACTTAAGGCAATTATCGCTTAACGCCGGTGTAGCCGATGTGTTTAAGAGGCCCGTATCTGAAAAGAAGATTGAAACCCGCGTTAATTTCCTGATAGATTACTGGAAGGTATTAAAAGATAATTCGTCGCAGCGCATCAGCAATGCCTACCAGGTGCCATGGGGCAAGCGTGCGTTTGATATGTTTTTTTCGGGAATGGCATTACTGATGCTTTCACCTTTATTCTTGCTGGTGTATTTGCTCATCAAGTTAGAATCAAAAGGACCGGCATTTTATTACTCTTTACGGGTGGGCACGGGTTACCAGGTATTTAAGTTCTACAAATTCAGGTCGATGTATGTAAACGCCGATCAGCGTTTAAAAGATCTGAAACACCTGAACCAATATGATACCGATGCTGCTGCCAAGAAAGAGAAAGATGCATCGGAAAACAAGGAAGCAACCGAGGAACAGGTAATAGAGAATACATCGTTCCTTTGCGCAGATTGTGTGTCATCCGGCAAATGCCAGTTCCCGATGTATGCCGATAAGGTACACTGGTGTGAGCGCGAGTATATAGATAATAAAAAGACAAGCGCAGGTTCGGCTTTCTTCAAGATCAAGAACGATCCTCGTATTACCCGCATAGGCAACTTTATCCGCAATACGAGTATTGATGAATTGCCGCAATTATGGAACGTTTTTATAGGCGATATGAGCATAGTAGGTAACCGCCCGTTACCGCTTTACGAAGCCGAAAAACTAACCACCGATAAATATGCCCTGCGTTTTCACGCACCGGCCGGCATTACCGGACTGTGGCAGGTAGAAAAACGCGGAAAAGGCGATATGAGCGAAGAAGAACGCCTGATGCTCGACAACGTTTACGCCCAAAACCACAGCCTGGTAAACGACGTAAAACTCATCCTCAAAACCATACCCGCACTCCTGCAAAAGGAAAGCGTGTAAGGAGTAGAACCAAGAGCTAAGAAACAAGAGACAAGGTTATCATAAAAAATGCCATTCGTTGAGAATGGCATTTTTTTTAAAGTAGTATTTTGATCAAGAAGGTCTTTGCGCTTGATTCTTCGCTCTTGGCTCTTTCCTCTTGTTTCTTGGCTCTCATTTCTTGCTTCTATCCTCAAACTCTCACCCAATCCTTCAAGTCAAAATCATACTTCTTTATAACTTTGGCCGGGTTACCCACGGCTACTGAGTAGGGCGGAATATCTTTAGTTACCACCGCGTTGGCGGCCACTACGCTGTGCTTGCCAATGGTAACGCCTGCGGTAATTACGGCATTGGCGGCTATCCAGCAATCGTCTTCAATAATAATGGGGGCAGTCAGTATTTTTTGGGCATGAATAGGCATGGTTACATCACGATATTCATGGTTAAGGGCGCTCACCACAATGTTTTGCGCCATAATAACATCGTTGCCTATGGTAACCGGGCCAATGATAACGTTGCTCATGCCTATGAGGGTATTTTCGCCTATAAGCACATCACCTACGCCATTGTTAATAGTGCAAAAATCTTCAATGGTCGAGTTTTGGCCCAGCTCAAAGCGGTTGAAGGGCAACACATCTATACGGGTGCGGTATCTTATTTTAGAGCCCTTGCCCCGTTTGTGTAAAAAGGGGTTTACCAGCAATTTAACCCAAAAGCGTGGCGTAGCCTCTCCTTTAGGAATGAGCATACGGTGTACTATCTTTTTAAGCTTCGGGTCGTTCTTTATCTTGTCTTTAAGCGACATACGCTTTGTATTTATTTGTATTTTATAAATCATTCCCCTCTTGAGGGGGGTTAGGGGTGTGTTATTCACTAATCGCTTGTACGTGGCCCCTGCCACCACACTTCCAGCCGTGCCCTTCTAAAGAGAGGATTTTTTGAAAAGCCCTCCCTCCCGGGGAGGGTTGGGAGGGGCCTACTTCCTCTCCGACTTTTCCCAGGCCGCGCTTTGTGTGCCTGCCCAATACCTGAAAATGCCCCGTATTACCGCATAATTCATCATGCAAAAGTAGTAGGGAATAAACAGGGCTTTAACCTTGATCTCCTGCCGTTCTAACAGCCAGCCAGCCAACGATGCCAGGTAAAAGGCCACTTGACCTATCAGTAAAACATGGTAGAGCATACTGCCACCGGCAGCTACAATAGCGATGTTAAGCAACAGCGCCAGTATCATTAAAAAGGGCGTTACCGTCCACCGTAAAACCCGGTGACTAATGTATTGAAAAGACAGCAGCGGCTGTTTAAACGGGTTTAACAAGCTCTTTAACCAAACAATAGACTGTATACCCCCGGCTGCAATACGGATCTTTCTTTTCAGCTCTTCCTTCACATTGGCTGAGGAGGTTTCGGTAGCATATGCCTCCGGTTCGTACAATACCCGGTAACCGTCCTGTGCAACCAGCAACGAGATCATAAAATCGTCCAGAATAGCATTAGGTGATACCGGCCTGTATAAAGCTTTGCGTATGCTAAACAACTCGCCGGCGGCACCTACTACAGAATATAGCTCGGCGTCCCAGGCCTTTAATTTCGATTCGTATTTCCAGTAAAAACCTTCGCCTGCGGTGGCATCGGCACTTGCATCTATATGTATGCGCTTTTCACCAGCCACGGCACCCACGCGTGCATCGGCATAATGGCGGCAAATTTTAAGTAAGGCATCAGGGTTTAAATAGGTATTGGCATCGGTAAACACTACCACTTCGGTGGTCACGGTGTCCATAGCGCGGTGCACCGCCGCTATTTTACCCCTGCGGTCGGGCGAATGCATAAGCCTGATCTGCGGGTAAGCCGCTACCAACTCTGGTGTGCGGTCACTCGAGCCATCGGTAATAAACAGTAGGTCGAGCTTACCAGCCGGGTATTCAAGTTCAAGCGTGTTTTTGATCTTTTCGATGATAAAACCTTCCTCATTATAAGCGGCAATCACCAGCGTACAGGTAGGCAAATCGGCATCTGCAACCACGGGGATAACCGGTAAGCCACGCAACTTGCGCTTTATTTTAATGATGATAAATAGCAATATGCCATAACCGAAGAACGCATAAAAAACAACAAAGAGGCTAAGCCAAAGTAATACTTCCATAGTTTATAGCTTGTAGCCCAAATCGGTACTGTTTTTTGCGTGAGTAAAATTCCAACTAATGGCTTTAAGCAATAGGGTGGTAAAACCCTTATGCCCCTGGCGAATATAATTGATGATGTTGCGTGGCGTAACCAGCAGTATAAAGTAGATGTAAAACACGATAACAGCCAAAGCCGATGGTGCATTACGCCTGATGAACAAGATGCGGTTACGGTTCATGAAATATTCTTTCAGTCCGCTTGCTCGGCCAACCGATACCGACTCTTTATGGTAGATCAACGCCTTTGGCTCTACCCATATTTGGTAACCCGCCCGTTTAATATGGTCGTTCCAGTCCATTTCCTCGTAGTACAAAAAAAAGTTTTCGGCCATTAATCCCGCCTTATCAATAGCATCGCGCCTAACCATCATGGCTGCACCGTGTATATAGCCAGTGGGGCCGGTGGTATTGTCGTACTGTCCTTTATCTTCCTCAAACTGGCCAATGCAGCTATTGCGCATGGTATAATAGTTCATGTTGGTAAAGCCGGCATACTGCAAAACGGTGGGCTGGTCATGGTACCTTATCTTGGGCGATACCATTCCCACCGTAAGATTTTTATCCAAAATATTTACCAGATCTTGTACCAGTCCGGCGGTAAATTCGGTATCATTATTCACAAAAAACAGGTAATCGCCTTTGGCTTGTTTAACCCCCAGGTTATTGCCTCCCGCAAAACCTAAATTAACTTCGGAGCGTATAAAGGTAATGTTGGGGTATTGGGTTATCCAGGCCGGTATAGGGTTATCTTTGCTGGCGTTATCAACCACAATAAGTTCAATGGCCGTATAGGTATTGGTCTCAAATATAGAGGCCAATAGTTGTTCTGTGATATAACTTTGGTTATAATTGACCGTAATGATAGAAACCATTTTCATTTAACAGGTTTACGATATTTGAGCCGTAAAAGTTTGATGGTATAAACGAGTACTTGTAAATTGAGTAAGCACGAAGATATAAAAAAAGAAGTGGTGCAGTTGCAGCAGGCAAGCAATAAACAGGCTGCTATTGACACCAAACTCGACGAACTGGTAAAACTGCTGGCACAAAGCGATATTGACAGTGAAAAGGTAAAACAAATAAGGGGTACTGTGAACGACGCGCTTGATAAAGCCGGCACTTACCGCCACCAGATTGATGCCTTTAAGCAAATAGATGAGCATGATAACGCCAACCGCGCCAACCTGTTAGATGAGTTCAGCGTTTTGCTGGCCAACCACCAGGTAGACAGTGCCATGTCAAAAAAATATTTGCAGGGCGAAAGGGTAAAGCAGGTGGTTCTTGCGGCCATTGGGCTGGTGCTTATTATGCTGGGCTTTGCCATGATTATTATGCCGGCACCGCCTTACTTTGAGATGTTTACCATCTTTTACTTTAACCCGCAAGATGGGGTTACCTTAATGGATGTTATCTCGCTGCTCATTATTCTTTCGGGCGTGTACCTGCTGGTCAAATCTATCTACAAACAATTAAGTACCGATAAATAATGGCTGTTGTGTCTAAACAGATCTTACTGGTTGATGATAACCCGCTGTTTTTAAAGCTGCTTGCACGGGCGTTTGATAAAGCGGGATTCAGCTGCCATAGTGCAAACTCTGGGCAGGGAGCACTGGCTTACCTGCAAACCAGCATGCCCGATGCCATCCTGTCTGACTATGAGATGCCCGAAATGAACGGACTGGAATTTAGGCGCAGTGTATTGCGCAATGATCGCCTTAAGGATATTCCTTTTATGTTCCTCACCGGTTTTGATGATGAAAAAATAAGGTATTCGGGGCTCGATTTGCAGGCCATTGACTATGTAATTAAAGACACGCCCGTTGAAGTAATTATAGCCAAGGTAAATAATCTGCTGCATGCCGTTAATAAACAACGCGAGCTTTCGGAAATGGAGATCAGGCAAACGGTAGCTGCTTTGAACATTAAAGCGGTACCCGAAAAGATACCGGTTATTAACGGGCTCACTATTGATTTTTGGCACCAGGATTACCAACAAATTCCGGGAGGCGACTTTATTGATTTTATTGAAGCCGATGACCGGTACTTGTTTATTGTGCTGGGCGATATTATGGGTAAGAAGTGGAAGGCCTGGTTTTTTACCTTCACTTACCTTAGCTACATAAGGGCGGCAGTACGTTTTGGTGTTTCGGATACTGATAATTCTACAGCTTCCATCCTACAAAAGATCAATAAAGTAATTTATCATGATGAAGGCCTGCGCGATATTTTATCGAGTGTGTCGCTCATTAGGGTTGACCGCCAAAGCGGGCAGTTAAGCTATGCCGGTGCCGGCGATTTACCCTTGCTGCATTATAGGCAGGCTTCGCAGCAGCTTACGCAAATTGATTCTTCGGGTCTGTTGCTGGGCTTATTACCCGAAGGTAATTATACCGAACAGGATATTGCCCTTGAACCCGGCGACGAACTGTTTATATTTACCGACGGCTTAATTGATTTTGCCTTTGCCGATGGTAAAAAAAGCGATTACCCCGCCTTTGCGCAAAAATTGCAGCAACATATAGCAAACAAACAAAGCTTTAATGAGCTTAAACATACGTTACAGCAGCAATCGGCCCAATTGGTAGACGATAGCAGCATCATACATATTTATAAAACAACCTAACAATGATCAATATCAGTAAAGAGGAAGCCGCTTATATATTGGTAGACGTAAATCTTACCGAGGCTAACCTAAGTCATTCAGATCAATTTAAAAGTGAGTTGATAGCGCTTTTGAATGATAAGCAGCGCAGCATATGGCTCAATATGCAGCACGTATCTTATGTAGACAGTTCTTTTTTAGGGGCCATGGTAGCCGGCCTAAAACATGCTATAGGCATGAAACGCGATGTAGTGTTAATTAACCTGCAAAAAGATATAGATGATATGCTGAAACTTATAAGGCTAGACAAGGTTTTTAAAATATACAGTACCGAAGAAGAGGCACAGCAAGCCATAGCTTAATTAGAATATGACAGCAACCCACGTATTTACGTTTGATAACCGGCCCGAAAACATTACCCGGTGCAGCCGTACTATACTGGCCTATCTCGAACCCCTGCTTACAGAACATGGCCAATCGAGGGCTTTATTATTGAGGGCCAAATTTATTGTAGGTGAGTTATTGAATAATGCGGTAAAACATTCGGGCACCGAAAAAACCGACATTGAAGTAAATTTAGGGGAGAAGGTATTAACCATTAATAAGATTGATACCGGTGCGCCATTTAACCTAGTGAGTAAAATAGAAAAGCAGGATGCCCAGCTTATTGTAAGTTCTGACGTAATGCACCTGCTTTATGCCATTAAGAAAGATGAAAATTCGGTAAGCTTTTTTTGTAAGGAAAACCTCACTTTTGAGCTTGATGTGAATAAACTGGCCGAGCACCTGGGCTTACTCATTATTACCAAAGCAGCCGATGAGTTTACCTATCATTACCACCAACCCACCAACATTTTTACCGTAAAGCTTAATTTAAGCCGATAGCAGTTCGCCTTTATTATCCAGCTTAAGGTCTATTTCTTCCATAACATCGGCATGGTTAATGATGTCGAATTTGCGGGCGTACAGTTTTTTTGAAGACAACAACGCATCTTTATCGGCTATAGTAAAGGTTTTAGGGCTGGCTCCGCCGGCAGACCAGTCTATATAGCGTAAATTGGTATTTACAATTTTTCCCCGATAGTGCGAGTTGTACAAAATGGTTTGAAAAATGAACTCATCGGGCCCCCAGGTTAGTTTCATAAAGTGCCTGAGATCATCGTTGCATTCTATATAGTCAACGATATATTTAATGCACTCTAACGGCGCTGTAAACCATTGTGAGCGCCCAACCGGAACCAAGCCACCCGGCATTTTACGTTTAGGAAGAAACATGTTGAGCATTTTTTGCACAGCATGACATCCCGGAAACGAATAGTTGGTTAAATGATATGCTTCGATCCGGGGTAATGCTTCCTGCCACTCGGTTTGAATGGGCAAATAGCTCATGAATGCCTTGCCTTTATTTTCTTGTAAAAAATGATGAATGTGCGCGGGTGTTTGCAGAGGGTAATCGCAGCCGCTAAGCAAGTTTACAAAGTTGTAATCAACCCTTGAGTTCAGAATAGCCTTAAACCCTTGCAAGGTTGCCTCTACAATACTGTAAGCGCCCCACTTAACAGTTATGCGGTTGGCTACAAAATGTACATTATCTAATTCTGCCAGGTGCTGGTAGGGGAGCATCGATGTCTTTTTATCCAAATGCACATATACGGCATCATCAGCATAGGTAAGCCTTCTAATCAGCTGTTCCAGCTGTTTAGGGTTGTTGTGAGCTAAAATTAAATGCGCTATTTTCATAACTGTGACAAGCAAAGGGTTGATTTAATACACCGGCAAGCGGCTTAATTCACTCTTGTAATTTTTTTATAATACGTCAAAAAGAGGGTTCCGGTTACCTGGTTTGTTATTAAACCATGGCTTTATCCACGCTTTAATTTGCTGGTAGCCTGTTACGTAAATGCTGCCTAAACTGAACGGGTGGTAGCGGCATAACGCCTTATACCCTATCATTACCCCAATCATTACCGGGAACACCGTGGCTATAGCTATTCCGTAAATGCTGCCCAGCAGGGTAACGCCCAGCCAATCAAAACCTACATTGGCAATCAGCATCACCACTACTTTGTAAAAGTTAACTTTAGGGTGATGGATCACATCGAGCGTAAGCGCAAAAAAGCGGTCGGCAGGGTAAAGCAGTGCAAATGTTAAAAAGAGACGAAACACGTTTGCGGCATCGGTACCCACATATTTACCTCCTCCAATTAAGTAAACAGGTAGGTCGGCAAGTATACAGCCCAAAATAACTGCAGGTATTAAAATTACGGTAAGCGTGCCGGTATACCTCTTCATAGTACCTATTACGGTAGACCGGTTGTTTTGGTTATAAGCGGCTGATAATTCGGGCATTCCGGTGGCGGCAAAGCTGCGCAACGGAATTTCTACCAGCTGCATCAGGGTTTGGCCCAGATTGTAAATGGCCACTGCCTGCTTATTCAATATAAAGTTGATGATAAAAGTATCTGAAGTACGAAACAGGTTTGATATCATGGTGGTACCTACACTGTACTTTCCAAAATGGAACAGTTCGGTGATGCCGTTAGTTGTGCGTTTGGCAATGTTAGAAATTTGGGTCCAGCGCATGAGCAGGACGTAAACACTGGTAAGTAAGTTGGATGCCAGGTAAACATAAAGCACGCCTAATACATTAATGCTTCCTGCAAAGTACAATGCGGCAACGCCTAATAAAAAGCTCAGTTGGTTTACCATGCGCACATATAAGAGTTTATCAAAGCGTTGTTGCCCCTGCAATATACAGGTGGCCATAAACCATGGCAGCGAGAAAATATAGCTCAATCCTGCCCATTTCATAAAAAGTACCAGGCTTTCGTCATGTATAAAGGGGATGAGCAGGTAGGCAGGTATGTTAAGCAACAGTAAAATGCCTGTAATGATAAGGCTTATCCACCAGGCAGAACCCGCCACCTCGGCCATGCGCTGCGGACTGGCCCCCGCATAAAATTTTATAAATGCGGTGGTAATAAATCCTGAACGGAAAGTATCGACCAAAATTAGCACCGATTGAAAGAAAACCCACACACCAGCATCGCCCAACGATAATGCATGATAAAGGATGATCATAGTCACCAGCGACAGGCCCGACATGATCACGTTACCCGCCAGCGAGAGAAAATGTTTGTTTTTGATTAGGGGAACAACTTTTAGCAACATAACACGTACAATTGGCAAGCAAACCAAGAATAATGCCCTGCAAAACTGCGGCACACTATTAGCATATTAACCATTATGGATGTTAACGTAAATTCCTTTCCAGAAGTTACCTTATTAATTACACATTATAACCGCAGCCAGTCTTTAGAGCGGTTGTTAATTACGTTTAAACAGCAGGGGATAGCTTTTGGAGGTATTGTGGTATCTGATGACGGTAGTAAACCGGAACATCAGCAGCGGTTAAAAGAGTTGCAATCCCAATATGATTTCAATTTGGTAACCACCCCGAAAAACCGGGGATTGGGTAATAATATCAACAAAGGGCAAGATGCCGTTACCACACCCTACACATTATATGTACAAGAGGACTTTGAACCTAAGCCGGTTTTTATGCAGCATTTCAAAGATGCGCTAAATTATATGCAGGCTGATGCCGGGCTGGATATTGCCCGCTTTTACGCTTACTTTAGTTACCCGTACACCAAAGCTTATGGTAAGGGTTTTGTAGAAATGGTATTTAAGCCGCAGTTAGGGGCTAATAACCACTTGAAATTTTACGTATACAGTGATCATCCGCATTTGCGCCGTACCTCGTTCTTCCAAAAATTTGGCCGTTATGCCGAGGGTGTAAAGGGTGATATTACAGAATATCGAATGGCTAAATCGTTCATCCAGCATAAAGGCAGGGGATTATTCTTTGAGAACTTTAATGACCTGTTTTACCAGAAAAACTCGAGCGACGAACCCAGCACCATGAACCGTGCTGGCTGGCGCGAAAGCAAAAATCCGTTTGCGCTTGCCGCACGTTATATATACCTGCAGGTAAAGTTAGTCAAGTGGACTTATGATGTGCTGTACAAGAAGTAACATTTTATTCCCCTCTTGAGAGGGGCAGGGGTGTGTTTTTAACGCTTTGCAATAACCCACCCAACTAAGACATAAACCCAACCACACCCCTCCATGGAGGGAAATTTGAAGTTAAAATTATTAAGTTTACAACATGCCTTTCCATTTTCCAACCATTACCCTTTTAGTTACCCACTATAACCGCAGCCAGTCTTTAGCCCGTTTATTGCAGGCTTTTCAAAAGCAGGAAATAACTTTTGGCAACATTGTGGTATCTGATGATGGCAGTAAACTTGAACAGATAGATAAGCTAAACGACCTGGTGCCACAATATCAATTTAACCTGGTAACCACGCCGCAAAATAAAGGGTTGGGCAATAATATTAATAAGGGGCAGGATGCTGTAACTACTGCTTATACGCTATATGTACAGGAAGATTTTGATCCGTTTCCAGACTATGGCAGGCATTTAAAAAATGCACTTGGCATTATGAACGAGCGGGCTGATGTTGACATGGTGCGCTTTTACGCTTACTTTAAATACCCGTACTTAAAACCTTACCGGGATGGCTTTTCGGAAATGATATTTAAGATATGGTATCCCGGTTATAAAAAATTTCATGTATATAGCGATCATCCTCATTTGCGCCGCACTACTTTCTTTGAAAAGTTTGGCCGCTATGCCGAGGGCATCAAAGGCGACCGTACCGAGTTTTTAATGAACTTATCATTCATCAAAAAGAAAGGCAAGGCCATGTTTTATGAAGATTTTAAAGGCGTGTTTAACCAGGTAAATTCATCAGACGAGCCCAGCACCATGACGCGCAGTGATATGCGGCAAAGCAATAACCCGTTAATTGCAGTGGCCCGTGCGGTTTACCGCAACGTTAAGCATACGTGGGAAGTACTTTTTTAATAGCCTTATAAATCTCATCTACGTTATTAGTCCAGGTGTGTGTGCCCGCAAAACGGATGCGTTCCTGCTGCAGAGCTTCGCTGTTTTCGGCAAGGGCCTGGTCTATGAGTTTAACGTAGTCTTCTTTGGTATCGCCCAGGTATACATGGTCGGCAAAGGCGCTCATGGCTTCGGTACGGGTAGCCACAACCGGTTTGCCCATAGCCAAGTACTCGTCAATTTTGCGTGGGTAATTGCCAATGGTTACCTGGTTAACTATCTGTGGGTTAAGGCACACGTCAAACGCGCTGATGTAGGCCGGCAGCAGGTCGGGGTTCTTTCCGCCCAAAAAGTGAATGTTATGAATATTGTGCAGATCGCTTTTTTGGAACTCGCCATCTTCGGGCCCAACCAGTACAATGTTCCATTGCGGCCGTTGCTTAGCTATATGGCGTAGTATTTCCATATCCAGCCTAATATTCTGCAATGCACCTACGTAACCAATTACCGGTCCCGGAATGTACATAATATCTTTAGGCGGGTTTTGTTCCTGGTTATAACCCGTAAAAGTGTCGAGGTCGCAACCCTGGCCTACGTAAAAAGAATTAGGGTTGTACTGCCCGCAATAATTGGCCAGGTAGGTAGAGTTGGCTACACACAAATCGCTTTTGGCAATTAGTTCGGGTTCCATTTTGGTGCCGTGCAGTTTCCAGTAGTCTACCGCCAGCATAAAATCGCGCGAGTAATAAATGCTTAGGGTTGGCTTCAGTAGTTCTTTAAGGTAAAAGCTGCGAAACATATCATTATCATTAAACAGCACAAAATCTTTAAACCCTAATTGCTGTGCAGCTTTTTTAATACTGCGGGCAAAGCGCTTGTTATTAAGCTTGTTTAAAAGGGTATAGGCGGTATTGTTCTTGATCCAGTTAACCGATTCGATGATCTCGTCCGGGTAGTAATTCCACAGGTTTTCCTGTAACCTTACCAAGCCGTTACGCTTGCCTTTAATTACCTCTACCCGTTTTTTAACGTTGGCCGAATCTTTATGCTTCAACAGCGTAATACGGTCAAGGGGAGAGTTTACGTACAGTACACGATTGTGCTTGCTTAGTTCGAGCGCTATGTTTTTGCAGTTGCTGCCAATCTCCACATCCCAGGGCTGCTGCCCTACAATAATGATATCCTTGTTTTGAATAATGGCGCTACTGCTCATATTGCTTATAATACGTTTGAAGTGTTAAAAGATTGTACTTGTACAGCCTCTTTTTGCTTAGCCTGATCTAACCGGAAAGTGATCTCAATTAAAGCTACTTCCAGGTAAAAGAAAACGTTGGATGGATACTGCACCAGCGCTTCCTGCGGAAAGTTAGCAATATTATAAGCAAATACAATCAGCGTCATGGCCAGGCAATAAGTTTTCAGTTCCGGGTCTTTCATCTGGTAGTAATTGTTAATGCCCCGTTTAAGGATGGTGAACATCATTAAACAAAACAGGAACAAACCTATCCAGCCTTCTTCTACCGCCACGCGGATGTAACCGCTATCGGGCGGAAAACTGGCCAGCATAGAGCCCGGTGCAAATTTTTTACCCCAATCGCCCGTGGCGCCTAAGCCGCCGCCCATGGGGTGGGTTAGTATGTAAGGTTGTATGCGCTTTTGGTTTCGCTTCCGGAGGATGTAAGAATCATCGTTATTAGGGCGAAATGCCGTTTGAAAGCGCTGTATATTGGCATTGCCGGTAGGTATATTAATGAGTATGACCAAGAATACGGCAGCAATACAGGTAAACACTAACACCTTTTTGCTGTAATTTAAAATTGCAAAAAGCAGTAAAGCCGCAGGCAAAAGCACGTTAGCACCCCGGGTACCCGAAAATAACATAGAAGACATGTACAAGCCGGCCAGTATAGCAAGTACCACTTTTTTCCAAAGCTTCATTTTACCCGCAATAAGGCAAATGCACAAGATGGTAGGCATTACCATGTTATAAGAAAACGAAACAGGATCTGAAAAGGTGGAGAACTTACGCCAGTGCCCGGCAATAAATAGTAGTGATGCAATAGCAGGGTCGGAGTGGAGGTACGCTTCTTCGGCATCAGAAAAGCCAATGTATTCCTGTTTATAGGCGTACAAAGCAGCAATGAGGCTCATGAAAAGCCATAGCTTTAACAACGTACGCACATAAGTAACAGAACGAATACTATAAATGTGTACAAAGTAACCCAAGAGTACAATAGCCACAGTACGTATGGTATACATCCAGGCCATGCGCGATTCGGCAAAGGGGTTGCCAAACTCAAGGATGTTATAAATTAGCCAGATAAGTAGTACAGTGGTAATGGGGTTCTTAAAGTAGGTCCAGTCGTTACCGTTTTCTTTTACCCTAATAATCAGGCCCAGCAGAAGTAAAGCTTGTATACCATCCATAAGCGTACCTATAGGCCCCGGTACGCCAATACGCCCCAGCATGAACAGGAAGTAGGCCATGATGAGTTGCAGGATGATGCCGAACTTGGGATAGTTAACAATGCCGTTCAGTAATGGCAAAACTCCGACACCTAAAATTAGCAAGATACCAAACGTTAACCCCATTTTGGCCGTTCCGGCTGCAATAATACCTGCTACGGCTAATAACAGGGCAATACCCACAGGGCTCTTCAGCTTATCAATAAGAAACAGCCTAACCAGCCGCTGCCTTATGCTGCCGCCCGTTTTACTGCCCGGTATGGTTGCCTGAAATTCCACTGGTTTTTTCTTTTATATTCCTCACCGTCATTGCGAGGTACGAAGCAATCTCTGAACTGTGTTATCGTCACTTATCTGCGCAGGGATTGCTTCGTACCTCGCAATGACGTTTTTTATTTCAATGTCCTCTACAAGAACAAGATCTTGATAAAGAAAAAGAACGTGCTTAAAAACGCTACTACAATAGCCACTATCCGTGTAATATGGTCTATCTTTTTTTGTACCGACGGATCGGGTTTGTAGTCGCGCAGCGCTTTATCTGATGGTTCTATTCTCATATCCCGGTTTTATTGTCCTCAGTGTCTGTAGTGCTTTGCGCACCGCGGGTAGCTACCGAATACTGGTTAGCTTTCCGCGATTTCAGCAGTGAAAGAATTTGGAAGTAGATAAACTTTGGAATATTGATCAACGACTGGTATATCCGCTTATCGGTGTCAGACTTAGCCAAGGCTATATAAAAGCCCAACACAAATAGAAGGAAACCGGTTAGCCATAACGCCACCGCAATAACGCTGATAAATACATTAGCCAGCATACAAAATACGGCCAGTATTAAGAAAATGAACAACGGCGGCCTTAACAAGATCAACCCAAACAAGAACTGGTTCAAGCTGAAATTTTTAACCGAATTTAACAGCAGGGTAAAACCATATTTAAAATACTTGAACCAGGTATTGATCCACCGTGCGCGTTGTTTTACCAACTGCTCGGAGTGGGTGGTTTTTTCGTCGTATACAATAGCCTTGCCGGTAAAGGCAATGCGCTTGTTTTGGTTGAGGATGGCTGCCTGTAACACTTTGTCAAAACCGGCACCGCTTACATTCAAATGTTCTAAACACTGGCGGTATAACTGCGTGGTAAAGGCCATGCCTGAGCCGGCCAGCGTAGCCGATGAACCTACACCAAACAATACTTTGCCATCATAAAAATGATAATAAATATCGCGCGCTGCATCTAAGCAAGCATAGGTAGTGTCCAGGTTTTTGGCTTCGCGTATGCCTTGTACGGCTTCAAAGCCCTGGTTAAACATTTTGTTGAGTTCGTTGAGGTATTCAGGTTCTACAAGGTTGTCGCTGTCGATGATCGTTAAACGTTCATGCGCACGCTGAAAGCGGTTAATGGCGTAAAAGTGCGAGCGTACATTGCCACCCAGCGTTTCTTTGGGCCGTAAAACTATTACGCGTTCGTCGGTAAAGTTTAGCGTGCTGATGTCGCACTTATCGGCCACTATATAAATAAGATAATTGCTGTAATTGAGTTTTAATAATGAAGCTACCACATCAGGAATAGCCGTTACCCATTCATAGGCGGTTACGATGATGGCATAATCGGCCTCGGCAGGTGCAGAGAGCAATACCTGCTTAGGCTTTTTGAGGCTGTAGCCTAAATACAGCAGTATAGGCAAAATTAGGTTGTACCCAATAAGTACCTGAAACAAGATCCATAATGCGTTAATTACTGCCATGTAATATTATTTAAGTACAGTTGAATTTAAGCCTGCTGGTCGGTAGGTACCTGGCCTTTGTCTACCTCGTTCAAAACCCATCCAATAAATTGGTTTGTAAGTCCTTTTAAATAATTAATGTGGCCTTTTTTATGTTCCTTAATGCTTTGGCCGGCTTTCATAACCGTAATTACTTTGTCGGCTACGCTTACCCACTCTTTTGATTTATTGAGGGTATTTAATGCAGGGGCTTCCACAATAATTATATCGAAAACATTTTTAAGCAAATCAAACTCGTGCTTTACATCAGCCTCTGAAGCTAACTGATACAATGAAACATCTTTACCGCGGTTGCCCAGTGTTGTAATTACCGAGTTAGAGGCAATATCGGTATTTTGTAAGGAGCAGTTAAAATAGTCTTCAATAAAGTAAGTGGCTTTAACGGCTTTGGTAATGTCGGGCCGGGTAAAATCACCATCAATAAGCAATACTTTTTTATTTACCAAAGAATAGGCATAAGCCAGGTTAAGAGCCAAAAAGGTTTTGCCTTCGTCTTGTGCAAGGCTGTTAATAAGCAATACTTTTCCGCCGTTCATTTCGGTATCAATTTCATACCTTATAGATTGCAGCAGGTTACGGAAACGCCTGTTCTCTTCACTGCCCTCATTCTCCATCCATATCTGGCGAAGGTCTAAAGTGGCGCCGCTTAACCTGTGCAGGTAGCCCAGCACAGGCGTTTTTGTAGCATTAGCAAGCTCGCGCGGGTTTTTGATGGTGTTATCCAAATAAAACAATACAAACAACACCAGTACGCAAAATATACCGCTCACCACACCGCTAATGATAACCAGTAGCATCTTTTTAGAGGGTTGTGCGCCGCCTGGCATAGCTGTTTCTATTTGGCGCAGCATAACCGAGTAGTTAGATTGCAGGCGGCTTTGGTTATACTTGTTTAGTATATCCATGTACTCGTCCTGGGCAATTTTAATAGCACTTTCATCGGCCTGTACCACGGCTTCATGCGGTACCAGTTGTTTCAGGCGGTCGTTCAGGCGTCCCAGTTCTTTTTCAATCGATCCTTCGCTGCTTTTAGCCAGGTCGTACTGAATTTGCATGGTTAGCTTTTGCTGTATCAGCGCCTGCTTGTTCACCAAAGGGTTTACAATATATTTATCGTTAGAGCGGCCTATCTGGCTGCTGATAACACGGGTAAGCGAATCGGCACGCTCTTTCAGTTCAGGTTGAAAGCCGCTTTGCACGTACTCGTTGGTCACGGTTTCCAGCTGTGCACGGGTGCTGATTACCTGCTGGTTCAGGCGTACCATGGAGGCTTCTACGTAGCGGCGGTCGGCAGGGTCAAACTGGTTATCAATATTGTTTATAGCCACTTTATAGGCTACAGCATCTTTTTCGGCTTGCTGGCGGCGGGTTTCGAAATCAGATATTTGCGAGTATAGCGAAGTAGCCTGCTCGCTCAAGTTCAATACCTGGTTTTTGATCTTGTAATCTTTAAGTTCGTTAAGGCGCTTATCTAAAGTATCTTTTTTATCTTTTGAAAGTTCGCTGTAAAAATCAACTGCCTTTTGCTGATTTTCTTTCACCATTAAAGTGTAGTACTTGATAAAGTTTTGGCATAGATTATTAACCACCAGTGCCGACATGTTAGCGTCTTCCGACTCAAACTGCACAAAGATGAAGTCGCTGTTACCGTCGCGGTATACTGTTAGTTTTTGCAACAATGATTGCTCGTCATAACGCATAGAACCCAGCAGGTCATTCAAACCGCGCTGATCGGGGTTGAAGAGTGAGAGCGGTTGGCGTTTGTCGTAAAACTCTTTAAATAACTGCAGTGCATGTGCCCTGGCGTCGCTGTTGAGCGATAGCAACGTCTTGCTGGGCTTACGGAATGGTGTTTTGCTCGATAAGTCGTGAATAATGAGCATGTACGAAAGCTGATCCATCATCCGCTTAGACCGTATCATGGCAATGAGGTTGCCAAATTCCTGACTTACTTGTGTTTCCTGTAAAAAGCCGGCATCGGGGTTTAAACTTTTAGAGGTTTGATCAACAATACCGGTGGCTATCTGCGCGTCAGATAAATAGGTATCGGGCTGGTTGCGAACCAAAAAATAAGTAATGATGACCGTTACCAGCGGTATAATGATCAGGGTGAACTTATGCCGCAGTAAAACTTTAAAGAAAGTACTTAAATCTATCATTTAATATTTTCTAATTTATCGCCCAATAGTTCTTCCAGATCTGCTTTGGCCATAAACAGGTCGGCCTCGGCGGTAATTTTAGCTTGGCTTTGCTGTGTTTGGTTAATGCGGGCTTTCGTATAATTGTCTAACGTTTCTTCGCCTTTTTCAAAGCGGTACTTTACATCTTTTAATACACTCTCGCCATCAATAGCTGCCTGCGATTGCAGTTTTACGGCAGCCAGTTTTTGAATGTACATATAGTAACGCTTTTTTACCTGCGTGGTCAGGGTAAGCATGTATTCGGCAATATCGTTACTGGCAATATTAAGCTCTTGCCTGGCCTGTTTTACGGCGTAAGGTTTTTGCAGGTACGACCCTAAATTGAAAAACAACCCGAACTGCGTACCACTAAACAGACTTGTACGGTTATTGGTACCCACAGAACCATCGGTGGTGCCGGGCTGCAGGGTATTTAAATTAAGTGTGGTATTAGGCTGGTATACATAAGAAAAGGTTAACGCATCCAGGTAAGAAATTTTTGCCCGGCTTACGTTGTTTTTGGCAGTAACCAACCTGCTATCTAAAGATTTTACGTGCGGATAGTTGGCTTTGGCTGTATTGATCAGCTTTTCGAGGTAAGGCTCAGATATATCTGTTATGATCGTATTTTGAGCCTTGAGGCTTTGGGGTACGGCAAAAACAGTAAGCAGTAAAGCAATAATAATAGTATAAGTTCTGTTCATTAATATCTGTTTACGGCAAAGGCTATAAAATAGACCTACAACGGGTAAAGTACTTAAATTACCTTTATACGGCAAAATATTTGTCGCGGTTTATTTTTTTCAAATTTAATGAGCTTTTAAATAAATTAATCAAAACCCTGCCAAATATTAAAAAGCATTAAGCGTGGCAATAACCTGTTCAATTTGCTGTGGCGTGTGCCAGTACGAACAGGGCAGGCTTAACGTGGTTTGATGAATTTCTTCGGCTATAGGGAAAGTTTGCCCGGTAATAATCGGCTGCATAGCCTTTTGGCGGTGCGGTGGTACAGGGTAATGTATTTCGGTGCCAATGCCATGTTCTAACAGGTAAGCTTTAAGCTTATCGCGCTTGGGGTGGCGTATGTTAAAAATGTGGTATACATCCTCATAGCCTTGCTGCACCACAGGCAAAATATAGTCTTCTTTTAAATTTTGAATATATAGGGCGGCCAGTTGGCGCTTATGAGCATTAATTTGATCCAATGCCTGGAGCTTAACACTCAAAAATGCGGCCTGCAATTCGTCCAGGCGCGAGTTGGTGCCTATGCGTTCGTTATAGTATTTTTTATCCGACCCGTAGTTGCGCAACTGTCTTATAACGCCCGCCAGTTCGGTATTGTTAGTAGTTACGGCACCGGCATCGCCAGGGCGCCCAAGTTTTTGGTGGGGTAAAAGCTAAAGGCGCCAAACTCACCAAAAGTGCCTGTTTTTTGCCTGTTAAACGTAGCACCGTGCGATTGTGCGCAATCTTCAATAAGTAGTAAGTTATGCTTTTGTTTGATCGCCATGATGGCATCCATTGCACAGCTTTTACCATACAGGTGTACAATCATCAACGCCCTGGTACGCGGCGTAATGGCCTGCTCTATCAACACCGGGTCAATGTTGTAGGTATGTATATCGGGCTCTACCAGTACCGGCACCAAATTGTTATTGAGGATAGCTAATATGGTGGCAATGTAAGTGTTTGATGGTACAATAACCTCGCTGCAGGGCTCAAAGTTGTAGGCTTTGAGCGATAGCGTAAGGGCATCCAGCCCGTTGGCTACGCCAATACAATGTGCCGAATTATTCCAGGCAGCAAATTCTTGCTCAAACCTGCCAACGGCCTTACCTAAAATGTACCAGCCCGAGTTTAAAAAATCATCAAACTGTTGTTTAAAACTCTCTGTGAACGGTTTGTTCAGTTCCAGCAAGTTCTCGTAAGCTATCATGCCTGGTGTTCGTAGGGGGTAAATATATAATCGGATGCATCAAAGTTAGTGCTGGCCAGTACCAGGAGTATGGCATCGGCGCTAAAGTTGGTCATTACATGCCAGTCTTTGGTCTCCAGGATAAGGCACTTACTGGGCTGATCGAGCTCTATGTGTTCAACGGTGTCGCCATCATCATTAATAATGGTACACTTACCCTGTATGCAAATAGCAGCCTGTATGGTTTGGTGATGCCTGTGACCACCGCGGGCCGAATTGTCGACCCCGTATATGTAAAACAAGCGTTTGATTTGGAAGGGGATGGCTTCGTCTAATACGGTAAGGTTGCCACGGTCGTCGCTAAAAGTTGGGATGTTTATTAAATAAGCCATAAATATACAGGTGTACCAAAGTTATTAAAAACTTTTATCGAGCGCATCTAACAAGGCGCTGCTCTTCTCTGCATTAACCTTGCGTGCAAAAAGATCGTCGCTTTGCTGTAGTTTTTCCAGATCCTTTACCTCTAAAACCTTGGGATGAGCGCCACCGGCAGACCAATCAATATAACGGTAGTCGTTATTTACCAATTCATCTTTATACTTTGAGTTCATTAATATGGTTTGAAAAACAAATTCATCGCTTCCCCAGGTAAAGAGGAAAAAACGCTCTAATTGCGGATTGCTTTCTACATAGTTTACTACGTACATAGCCCTTTCAGGGTTCATCATCCAAAACATAGCACGGCCATAAGGCTGCAGATCCAGGGGCATTTTACGTTTAGGCGTTAGTAAATTTACCAACCGCTCTATAAGATGCCTGCCTTTAAACGTGAAATTGGTGAGGTGATATTTGGTAATACGGGGCTGCGCTTCCACCCATTCGCGGTCAATGCTTTGAAATTCAATAAACTGTTTGCCTTTGTTGCGCTCAAAAAACCCGAGCATATAAGCAGCCGATTTAATAGGATAATCCTGACCGCTTAAAAAGTTAATATATTCATATGGCACGCCCGAAGCCACAATTTCCTTGATGCATTTAAAGGTTGCTTTAATCGTATTATAACCTGCCCAGCGTACGTCTTCGCGGTTTTTAATAAAGTAAACGTTTGGGTATTTTTGCAGGTACAGGTAAGGCTTAATGCTAAACTTTTTATCGACGTGGATATAGAAGTCGAATTGCTCATGAGTTATAGCTTTGATTAAACGTTCGGTTAATTGAGGGCTGGTATACGTAAGAATGAGATGTGCAACTTTCATATGTTAGTATCGGCTTCGTTGCCATATTTGCAAGCAAGCATAATTTAAGCGGTATCGATGGAAATATCGTGCCACGTTGATTACTGAGGTGTTACATTAACACTTTGATGACTATTAGTTACGAAAAAAGTGACTGAACAGACTTTAAAGCCCCACGGGTTTTTATTGTTTATCTTATTTATTACATTAGCTACGGTTACACACGCATGAAGAATAAAGCAGCGCCACACATTACCGTGGCTATAGATTGTATTGTATTTGGTTTTGATGGTTCAGATTTAAAGCTTCTGTTGGTTAAACGCGGGTTTAACCCCGAGATGAACAAATGGAGCTTGATGGGCGGTTTTGTTAACGAAGACGAAAGTGTTGATGATGCATCTACCCGTATTTTAAATAAGCTTACCGGCCTTCATGGTGTATACCTGGAGCAATTGCACACCTTTGGCGCCGTTAAACGCGATACCACCGAGCGCACCATTAGTATAGCATATTTTGCGCTGATAGATATTGCCAAGTATAAACAGCAGCTAAGCCACGATTACCATGCCGAGTGGTTCCCCATCAAGAACGTGCCCTCGCTCATCTTCGATCATGATGCAATGGTAGAAGAAGCCAAGAAACGCCTGCAATATAAAGCCGCCCTGCATCCCATCGTATTTGAGCTTTTACCCGAAAAATTTACCCTGCCACAAATACAAAGTATGTACGATGCCATTTACGAGGTGAATTTTGACAAGCGTAATTTTAGCCGTAAATTGCTTTCTACAGGTTTATTAATAAAGCTTAATGAGAAAGACAAAGCAGGGTCGAAAAAGGGAGCTTTTTACTATATGCTGGATAAAGAGAAGTATAACGAGAACCTGTACAAGATTTTTAGCCTTATAATTACGCCCGATCATCTTCAATTTTTATAAAAATTTTTATCGTATGGTTTAGAAGTTTACATTTACATTCTATTAAACGTCAAAATAACGTTTAATGTTAAACCATGACTGATAAACCTCAATATGTGATCGGTGTTGACTACGGTTCGGACTCTGTTCGCTCTGTAATTGTGAACGCTGCCGATGGTAAAGAATTAGCCACCTCGGTATTTTATTACCCCCGCTGGCAAAAGCAAATGTATTGCGATGCTGCCAAAAATCGTTTTCGCCAGCACCCGTTGGATTATACCGAAGGGCTGGAGCATACCATTAAAGAATGTATTGCCAAAGCCGGAGCCGAAGTAGCCGCACAGGTAAAAGCCATAGCGGTTGATACCACTGGCTCAACCCCGGTTGCCGTAAACGAGCAGGGTGTACCCCTGGCCTTACTGCCCGAGTTTGAGCAGGAACCTAACGCCATGTTTGTGCTTTGGAAAGACCATACCTCTACCGCCGAAGCTGCCGAAATAAATACACATGCTACTAAGTTTGATACCAACTACCTGCAATACGTAGGTGGTATATACTCGTCGGAGTGGTTTTGGGCCAAGCTGCTGCATATTTTGCGTGTTGATGAAAAAGTACGCGCTGCCACCTACTCGTGGGTAGAGCATTGCGACTGGATTCCGTTCGTGTTAACAGGCGGTACCCAGGCAAAAGATATTATGCGCGGTCGCTGCTCGGCAGGGCATAAAGGCCTTTGGGCCGAAGAGTTTGGCGGTTTGCCTCCGAACGATTTTTTTGCCTCATTAGACCCGCTGCTGGATGGTTTTACCGACCGTTTATATAAAGAAACCTATACTTCAGATGTATCGGCAGGTAACCTATGTGCCGAATGGGCCGAACGCTTAGGTTTAAGTATTGATGTGTTGGTAGGCGTAGGTGCCTTTGATGCCCATATGGGTGCCGTTGGCGGACAAATTGAGCCTTACCACCTGAGCAAGGTAATGGGTACTTCTACCTGCGATATTTTGGTAGCCCCTAACCGCGACATGGAAGGTAAATTGGTTAAAGGTATTTGCGGACAGGTTGATGGTTCGGTTATTCCCGGCATGGCTGGTTTGGAAGCCGGTCAATCGGCCTTTGGCGATACCTATGCCTGGTTTAAAAATTTAATTGCCTGGCCATTGCAAAACCTGTTAAGCTCATCAAAAATTATTGATGCCCAAACCGCAGGTGCTTTACAGGAAGAAATGATTGGAAAGATCATTCCTGAATTGAGCCGTCAGGCAGCCGAATTACCTTTAGACGAAAAAGCCGAACTTGCAATAGACTGGTTTAATGGTCGCCGTACTCCCGATGCTAACCAGCTGTTAAAAGGAACTATTACCGGTTTAGGTTTAGGCAGCGATGCTCCCCGCGTGTTCCGTTCCCTGGCCGAGGCAACCTGTTTCGGTGCCCGCAACATTGTAGAGCGTTTCCGCAGCGAAGGTGTACCGGTTGAGGGCTTGATAGGCATTGGCGGCGTGGCCAAAAAATCGCCTTACATTATGCAAATGATGACCGATGTATTGCAGATGCCTATCCGTATACACCAGTTTGAGCATACCTGCGCTTTAGGTGCCGCCATGTTTGCCGCAACGGTAGCAGGCATCTACCCTAAAGTTGAAGATGCCATGGAAGCCATGGGCGGAGGCTTTGAAAAAGAGTATCAACCACAAACTGAAAATGCAGAGTTTTATAACAAACGCTACCAGCAGTATTTAGAGTTGGGTGCGTTTACTGAAACCTTAGTATAAATAATTCCCCTATGTCATTGCGAGCGATAGCGTGGCAATCTCACGAATATATGTAGTACTGAGATTGCCACGTCGTTATCACTCCTCGCAATGACATATAAAGACAACAGACCACCGACAACAAAAAACAATGTACGAACACATACAACAAGCCGCTTACAAAGCCAACATGGAGCTGCCTAAACTGGGACTGGTGATCTTCACCTTCGGCAACGTGAGCGCTGCCGATCATGACCTGGGCGTATTTGCCATTAAACCAAGCGGTGTAGCTTACGAAGAGCTATCGCCCGAAAAAATGGTGATCGTTGATTTTGACGGTAATACCATACAGGGAACGTTAAGGCCATCGTCAGACACTAAAACGCATGCGGTACTCTATAAACACTGGGGTAAAACAGTAGGCGGCGTATGCCATACGCATTCTACTTACGGTACCGCCTGGGCACAGTCGCAACGCGATATTCCCATCTTCGGCACTACCCATGCCGATTATACCACGGTAGATATCCCTTGTGCGCCGCCTATGATAGATGAGTACATTAAAGGCGATTACGAGTATCAAACCGGTTTCCAGATCATGGATGTATTCCGCGAAAAAGGACTGGACTACAAGGAAGTGGAAATGGTGTTGGTAGGTAACCACGCCCCCTTTACCTGGGGTAAAACAGCTGCTAAAGCCGTACACAACAGCGCCGTGCTCGAAGCTGTAGCCAAAATGGCTCTGCTTACCGAACAGATTAACCCGCAAGCCCCTCGCTTGAAACAAGCCCTCATTAATAAACACTACGAACGTAAACACGGTCCTGATTCGTATTATGGACAATCTTAGTTTTTAGTTATCAGGTTATTGAGTTATTAGTTGGACGCTGACTCACTAACCTGTAATACATCAACGTCCAATAACTTAATAACCCATTAACTCAATAACTTCCTCAATGATAAACTTAAAAGACCTCGAAGTTTGGTTTGTAACCGGTAGCCAGGATCTGTATGGCGAAGAAACGCTGAAACAGGTAGCCGAGCACTCGCAGGCTATTGCCACCGGCTTAAATAATACGGCAGGTATCCCTGTTACGGTGGTTTTTAAACCAACCGTTAAATCGTCTGACGAGATATACAGCTTGATACAGCAGGCCAACAACGCCACCAACTGTATTGGTTTAATTACCTGGATGCACACTTTTTCGCCCGCTAAAATGTGGATTCGCGGGTTAAGCATTTTAAAGAAACCTATACTGCACCTGCATACACAATACAACAGCCAAATACCTTGGAGCAGTATTGATATGGACTTTATGAACCTGAACCAAAGTGCCCACGGCGACCGCGAGTTTGGTTTCATGATGAGCCGTATGCGCCTGCGCCGTAAGGTAGTGGTTGGCCACTGGCAGGAAGAAGAAGTAGCTGCACAAATAGCCGTTTGGGCCCGTGCTGCTTCCGGCTGGCACGATTGGCAAGGTGCCAAGTTTGCCCGCTTTGGCGATAACATGCGTTACGTTGCCGTAACCGATGGCGATAAGGTAGAAGCCGAACTTCAATTTGGTTTCTCGGTAAATACTTATGGTATTGGCGACTTGGTGAGCGTAATTAATGCGCTCGATTATTCGTTAATTGACCAGCAGATAGCCGAATACCACGACTTGTATGATGTTGCCGCCGCTTTACAAAAAGGCGGTGCCCAGCACCAGTCGTTAGTTGAAGCTGCTAAAATTGAAGTAGGCTTGCGTACGTTCTTACAACAAGGCAACTTTAAAGGTTTCAGCGATACGTTTGAAGACCTGCACGGCATGGTGCAGCTGCCGGGCATTGGTGCACAGCGCTTAATGGCCGAAGGTTATGGCTTTGCCGGCGAGGGCGATTGGAAAACCGCTGCCTTGGTACGTGCTATGAAAGTAATGGGTGCCGGCCTGCCGGGTGGTAACGCCTTTATGGAAGATTATACTTACCACTTCGATGGTGCTAACTCTATGGTTTTAGGTTCGCACATGCTGGAGGTTGATCCTGCCATTGCTACTGGTAAGCCTAAGGTAGAAGTTCATCCATTAGGCATTGGTGGTAAAGCCGATCCGGTTCGTTTGGTGTTTAACGTAGCAGGCGGACAAGCGCTTAACGCGTCTATTGTAGACATGGGTAACCGTTTCCGCATGATTGTGAACGAAGTGGAAGCCGTTGAGCCGGAGCACGACCTGCCTAACCTGCCGGTAGCCCGCGTATTATGGAAACCATATCCTGATATGAAAACCGGTGCCGCGGCATGGATTCAAGCCGGAGGTGCACACCACACCGGTTACAGCCAAAACCTTACCGATGAGCACATGCACACCTTTGCCGAAATGGCCGGTATTGAATACCTGTTGATAGGTAAAGAAACCAAACTGCGCGAGTTCCAAAAAGAAATTGCCTGGAACGATGCTTATTACAAACTGATCAAGTAAACGGTTTCTTGAATAAATTAAAGCCACACTCATTGTATAATGAGTGTGGCTTTATTATTTGTGCTCAAGCCATTTAATGCGCTGTTTTAACGTTTATCTACCTTAGCCCTGAAATAGCCATAGCCAATATGATGTATTTTTTGGCCGTTATTTGTTTCGATGATCTTAAAGTTTATTTTTCCATATACCGAATCATTGATTTGGTAATTGTACTTACTTAAAGTTAAAGATTGGTTTATTACCTGAAAAGTAACCGGCTTTTCTTCCTCACCAACAGTAATTGCATCTGTTTCATGATAGGGCAGTATGGTAAATAGCCTGTTATGACAATTTATAGTAAAACCGTCGGCTACAAAGCCCGAGCTTATACCTATATTAATTTTAAGTGTTTCGTTTATCAGGTAGCTTCCGCAGTTATTTAACCGAGCATAAGCTGTATCATCAATACTGCGGTACCTATTGGTACGGTAGCTCACATTACTGGTTTTAGATCGTAAAGTGTCGGCACCCCTGTGAAATATTGTACGAAAATCTCTTTGCTTATCCAGCATTTTGTAAACAGGGCTTTGAGCAATACCAGTGTCGATTTTAATATTGCCTGATTGCAACTTCGCTCGTATTTGATGCTTGCAGCCAAATAGCAGTACAGCAACTATTAAAATATAATAAGGCTTACGTTTCATACAGTTGATAAGCAGGTAACACAATATACGCTATTTAGTAAATGTGTTGCAAATTCAATGATAAGGCTATTCCATAATTTGCATGTATATACCTGCCTTAAAAATAAATTTCCACGAAAGCGTAACCATTGGCAAATTGCTCGCGTCTTATAACTATACAAAATACGAATAACCATGAAATCGATCACTAAAATCTTATTGGCCGCGGCCTTGGTAGCAGGTACAACCCAAACGTTTGCAAAACCGGCTCCGGTAGTAAAATCATATCATTTTGATACGCAAGACCGACATTTATCCGGTTTCAACTCGGTTAATATTGCAGGTTCTTTTGATGTTTATATTACCCAGGGCAATACCGAATCGGTTATTGTTGAGGCTGATGATGAAGCAATAGACAAAATCGTCACCGAGGTTAAAGGCGGGTCGTTGAAAATCTATACCAAAAGTACCAGCGGTTTTAATTGGAGCTGGGGCAACAACGACAAAAAAAGAATTGTGCGTGTAGTGGCTAAAGATTTAAATACTATCAGCCTTACAGGATCAGGAGATGTATTTTTCAAAGATGGATTTCGTACACAAAGCCTGGCCGTTAAGTTAAGCGGATCGGGCGATATTACCGGTAAAATAGATGTTAAAACTTTAGAAAGCAGTGTAGTAGGTTCGGGCGATGTTACCCTGACAGGCCGCGCCGAAACGTCATCAGTTAAAGTATCCGGTTCGGGCGATTATACAGGTAAAGACCTGTTAACCACCAGCACCACCGTAAGGGTAGTAGGTTCGGGCGATGCTTCGGTGAACGCCAGCCGGAGTGTTGATGCTTCGGTAGCAGGATCGGGCGATATTCGCTATACCGGCACTGCTAAACAGATTTCTACCTCAAAATCTGGTAGCGGCGATATTCACCGCTTCTAATCTTAAGATCTACCCCTATATATATTAGAAAGGCACATTTTATTGTGCCTTTCTAATATATGTCAGTCTGAGCCTGTCGAAGACTTAGCAAAGCGGCGAATAGTTCGACAAGCTCACTATGACAGGGTGACTATGTCATTCTTCTTACCGAAGACTTAGCAAAAAATGGGTTTAATTAGCTACTATGATATGTGGAGAACCATGTCAGTTTGAGTCTACCGAAGACCTGGCAAAGCGGCGAATAGTTCGACAAACTCACCATAACGAACTGAGCGAGTAATTAATACTCCACCATCTCTTCATCCGTGTAGCACCATAACCAGCGCTCGCCTGGTTCGGCCGATGCTATAACGGGATGCTGGCTGCGATGATAATGTTTGGTGGCGTGTTTGTGAGGCGAAGCATCGCAGCAAAGCGTAACGCCACAGGTTTGACAGGTACGCAGGTGTACCCAGCTGCTGTTGCTTTTAATACAATCTTCGCAAACGTATTCATTACCAATGTTAACTTCGGTAATGGCGCTCAGGTGGGCGCAAAGTGGTTGGTCTGCCATATGGGTTGGTTTAGTTATCGTCTTTAAATTTAAACAACTTTTTGCGGCCTAAGTCATACACTAATCTAAAGGCTTGCTGGTTATCGTTCCATTGCCCCGGCGATTGGTGGAAACTGAAAATAAATTGTCCCTTAATATGCTTGAACAGGAAAGGGGTGTACATAAGATCTATACGGTTGTAAGTCTTCTTTTCGTAAAACGAATCGCCGTAAGTAACCCGGTGCCCTTCGCCTTTGTAAAATTCATCATAAACCGCAAAGCGGCCCTTGCTGCCGTATATACTGGCTACCACACCCAAAGGTTTCTTAAACCCACCGCCGTCGTTAGTGCGCGTACGTTCTAAAGAGAGCATCCCCCCGGCTTCAACCGAGAGCGAATCAAAGGTGGTACGTTTACCAAAGTCATATCCCAGTCTTACCTGTGCTGCACCATTGTCGCGAATATGATCGCCGGGGATGGACACCGCAGGGCCGGCATCGTGCAATAGCATGAAATAGTATTTTCCATACAGCGGGCCAAACTCGTTAGGCTTGTATTTACCCGAGGAGCCGAACAGGAACTGCTCGCGGTCGGTATTGGTTTGCCGGCTTACCCAATCTAACCATATGGTAACATTGCCATGCGCACCCTGGAAGCGGGTAAGCAATCCCTCTACATTGGGGCGGTAATACATGAGGGTATCGTTCAATATAGCGCGTGGATAATCGCTTAGCAAGCCTGCCCGCGGAAACATACCTGCGTTGAACAGCCACTTACTGCTTTCAAACTTATAATAAGCCACTGGGTCTACCCGTAAAAAATAAGGTTTGGCGCCCCACTCGTGTATGCCGTTAATACCCACTACAAAATGATTCAGACTGTCGAGGTTCAAGCCAAAGTCTAAAGCTAACCGCGTGCCCGAGTAAGTGCGCGAACGTTCGGTAAAAGCTTTATACTCGCGGTTATCTAAAAAACTGAAGCCGTTAAAATTAACATCAACACTTTGCTGGGCCCGTGCCGCAAAGCTGAAAAGTAAGGCAATAATGAGGAGGTAGAAGTTTTTGATCATGCAATAGTTATTGAACGGTAAAGTTAACGATCCTGCTGTTTCGGCCGCCCGAAAAAGGTACCGTGCGGATAGAAAATATCAGATCGTAATTGCCTTTTTGGAGAGGTGCCTTGAAAATAAAAGTGTAGGGCACTTTTTGATGCGGTGCTATGACCAGGTTGTTAAAATTTGGTTTAGCCCGTTGAATGTGTTTAAGTTCTTCGCCCTGAAAAAAGCAGGCGCGTAATACTGGGCGCATCAGCGTGTCGGCACTGTAAAAATTAACTGGTTTATTGTAAGGATTTAATACCTGCAATTTAACGGCTATCTTTTCGCCGGGTTTAGCTTGTATTTTATAATGAGTGGGTTGGAAATCAATTTTTTGATAGGTTCGAACATCATTAACCCATACTCCATACCATTTACCGTTAACGGTTTCCATGCTGTCGGTAGCAATCCGGGCAATATAAGGCGACATATAATAGGCCCTTTTGTGCTGCAAACTATCTTCTATAGGCCAAATATCATATTGGGTGCGGCGGTAATGTGCCTCATCATAGGCAAAGGCTTTTAACGTATGGGTATAATAATTGTATTTGGAAGCAGATTGAAAACCCACCGGCATTACCACATAAGCATTACCTATATGCTGCTGTATTTGCTTTGCCCAAACATCGTTTTTGTAGTAACCTTCTAATGCTCTTAAACCGGTAACAGCCGGTATGCCCGCAATAAGCGCCAGCCGGAACGCAATAATGAGTGCGGAATTAACCAGCGCCAGTTTATATACCCACCTGGGTGGCTGGCTGCTTTGCCGCATACGTATCAATACTAATAATACCAGTGGAACAAAGCCTATGAGGGTCCAGTGGGGTTGTACGTTGCCTTTGAGTGTATTAAACAAAAAGAACAGGAATATACCGATACCGTTATAGATCAACGCGCGTATAAAAGCGTCTTTTTTTACCCTGACACCCAGCACATAATAAAACAGGAACCAGCCCACTAGCGGACCTGCCATGAGCAACTGACCCGGGAAGAAAAGATAGGTATGGGCAAAATCGTAAGTTTCGGATGAACGCTCGAACAGGTGATAGGCTACTGAAGGATAACCATGGTGCACCTGCCATAAAATATGCGGCAAATACAAAATAGCGGCCAGCACCGGTATTACATAAAACGAACGTCTTCTAAGTAATTGTAAATTAGAAAACACGGTAAAAACTATCAGCAGCACCGCATGGTATTTACTGTATAGCAAGCAGGCTACCACCAGGCTTAACAACAAGGCTGTGCGCAGGCTATCTCTGCGGGTATATTTTAGGTATAGGTAGTAAAACAGGACGGTAAAAAATAACAAAGGCGCATCGGGCGTGGTGTTGAAGCCATAGATATGGAAAGCAAATATGCTGGCCATAATTACCAAAAACCACCGCACATCGGCCTGGTAACGGCGGGCTATTAACCACATTACATACACCGAAATACTGCTGGTGATCACAGTAAGCATACGCAAACCTAATTCGGTAGGCAGCAGGCTATCGCCGAGGCGAATGAACAGCGCCACCATAGGCGGATGGTCATAATAGCCCCAATCTAAAAAGCGGGAATAAACCCAGTAATAAGCCTCATCGGAGTGAAGCCCCAGGGTAGCAGCCTGCAACGCGTTCAGCACCGTCCACCCTAATAAAAAATAAAGAATATATCTGGCAGACGTATGGTTACTCAGCTTATCAGCAAACATGTTTTAACAGTTGTGCGGCAAAGGTAGGGATTTATAGTGGAGAAGCTTATATACTCAAGTTAGTGCATATTGAATTCGTGTGTTGCTGATGAAGTTACTTCGTATGCTATGGCCGCAGAGGCCTTTGTTCTTTTTCTTGATAAAAAGAACCAACAACTAAGCGTTAGCGACCTCATGAACGCCTATGAAACAAACAACAGTGAATTATCAAGTCACCTACCTATGCTTCTTTTCGCACCATGCCATTGCGCTGAAAAGAAGGGTACTACCATGGGTGGGCAACCCCTCCATAACCCTCCCCAAAAGGAGAAGGGGTAAGAATTTTTTCAATTCCCTCCTCGGGGAGGGGTGCGGCCGGATAGTGCGGTGGAGGGAGGGGTTTGACAGCTATGGTTAGTGAGCCACTTCATTAAACCCCTCCCTGCCCTCCCGAGGGAGGGAATTGAAAAGGCCTATTAAAAAGATCCCTCCTTGGGGAGGGTTGCGGCGGGATAGTGTGGTGGAGGGAGGGGTTTGACAGCATGGTTAGTGAACGCTTCATTAAACCCCTCCCTGCCCTCCCGAGGGAGGGAATTGAAACAAGACATAAGAGAGAAGTAGCGTTGTTCGGCAACACTACTACCAAAAAGAAGCGCGGGGCTGCCAGCGCACCCGGCCGGGAGTTGGCCTTGTGGGCAAAGGCAGGGATTGCGCTGGCTTGATTTTTTTGTTACTTTTTGTATCAAGACAAAAAGTAATGGGCTTCTCGCGGCCAAGAGCGAGACGAAGAAGGTTCATCAGCCCAAAACAAAGTTCAAAACGCACTAACAAATGGACCTGACTAACCGCTCGAACAGGATTTCTCACTATCCTTTGAAATGACGAGATGAATTGAAATTAAAAAAAGTGCAAGATCATCAGACCTTGCACCTCAAAATTTTAAAGTCAACCGAGCAACTACTCACTCGATCAACCATTCCCCAACCCTTAAATATGTATAGCCCTGTTATCCGTAGCCGCTAAACAAGCTTCGCGGATAGCCTCGGTATAGGTAGGGTGGGCATGGCTCATGCGCGAAATGTCTTCGGCACTGGCACGATACTCCATGGCTACTACACCTTCGGCAATCATATCGGCCGCACGCGGGCCAATCATGTGCATGCCTAAAATTTCGTCGGTGGTGGCATCGGCCAGTACTTTCACAAAACCGTCAATATCCATGCTGGCACGTGCGCGTCCGCTGGCTTTGAACGGGAATGAACCCGATTTATATTTTACACCTTTTTCTTTCAACTGCTCTTCAGTTTGGCCAACGCTGGCTACTTCTGGCCAGGTATAAACCACACCGGGGATGAGGTTGTAATTAATGTGTGGTTTTTGTCCTGCAATAATTTCGGCTACAAAAGTACCTTCATCTTCGGCTTTATGGGCCAGCATAGCACCGCGGATCACATCGCCAATGGCATAAATACCTTTAACGCTGGTTTCCAGGTGCTCGTCAACCGTAATTTTTTTACCGCGTTCTTCTACCGTAATGCCAATGTTTTCTAAACCTAATTTATCGGTATAAGCCACACGGCCTACAGCTACCAGGCAGTAATCGCCTTTCAGTTCTTTTTGTTCGCCTTTAGGAGTATCAAAAGTAACGGTTACTTCATCGCCGGCAACACTGGCGCCGGTTACTTTATGGCCCAGGTAAAACTCCATGCCTATTTTAGTGAGGCTTTTTTGCAGTTCTTTACCCAATTGTTTATCCATGGTAGGGATAATGGCATCCATATATTCGATCACCGATACCCTGGCACCTAAGCGGGCGTAAACCGAACCTAACTCCAAACCAATAACACCACCACCAATAAGGATCATGTGTTTAGGTACTTCGGGCAGATTTAAGGCTTCGGTAGACGTAATAATGCGTTTTTTATCAACAGGTAAAAACGGCAGGCTCGATGGTTTGGAACCGGTGGCAATAATCACGTTCTTACCGGTAATGGTTTCCTGGCTGCCGTCTTCTTTGGTTACAACAATGGTGTTTTTGTCTTTGAACGAACCCATACCCTGGTAAGAGGTAATTTTGTTCTTTTTAAACAAAAAGGTAATACCGCCGGTGGTTTGCGCAACCACTTCGTTTTTACGGTTTACCATCTGGCTAAAATCAACCGAAAGGTTATCGAGGTTAATACCGTGCGTTTTAAAGGTGTGCGCTGCATTGTGGTAGTGCTCGCTCGAATCAAGCAAAGCTTTTGACGGTATACAGCCTACGTTTAAGCAGGTGCCGCCAAAAGTGCTGTACTTTTCAATACAGGCAGTTTTTAAACCCAGTTGGGCACAACGTATGGCAGCCACATAGCCACCCGGGCCCGAACCTATAACGATAACATCATATTGCATAACAGGAAAGTATTTGTTAGTGCCCAAAGGTAATATTACCTGCTATAAAACGGGTAATATTTTAGTAAAGATTAAGCAGGATTCGCTAAATAAGGACAGTGCATGACGGCTATACGTTAAGCTTATCCTTTCTTTCTACTGACGGACTCCAGACTCAAAACTAACTGACTTGTTACGGGCGTTTCCCTTCGGGCCGGGCCATTTGCTCATACTGCACAGGCCTTAGCCACGTGGCCGGTATCCGCGCCTGTCCCTAACGCAAACTGCTGGCTCCAAGATATACCTCACCTGGTTTTTACAGAACCGTTGCACACGTCGCCCTCGGGGATGCCTTCCAGCCATACCTTCAAAAACTTGGTGCGGTTAAGCGTGTAAACTTCCAGGTAACCGGCCCTGCACATAGGCTCTACGCTGCCATAGCTACCCTCTTGCGGAAACTTGGCGGCTACATCAGCATCCCTCAATTGTATCCATAGGCGCTGCGCCGCTTTCAGGTTTTTAATAAACTTAGTGTCTTTGGCATATTGCCGCAATATCATTTGATAAACGGTATTGAGCTGCTTATCGGCCTTGGTATAACCAGCGTAAGCATCGGCATTCATCTGTCCCTGGCTTTGTGCGTAGCCTCCTGCAGAAAGCATGAATAAAAATAACAGTGCGGTAAGTAAGATTTTCATAGTAGTGTATTGCGTGATTTATGTTTTGCTATCACATTTTAAGCCAAACATTATTTAGTAGGCATTACACTAATATGAATACCGCACCTTTTTTAATTTCCGGCCATTAACAGCGGTTTGGTATAAGCGAACTGTATGGTTTTGGTTCTCCACGAAATTACCGATTGCTTATCCTCTCCCTGGTTTATCCTGAAAACGATGGGTTTAACCGGGATGCTGAGTTCTTTAATTTCATATTGCCCCGAAGCCGAACCGGTTAACAATAATTTTTGTTCGGGCGCAAGCTTTACCACACCCAAAAAGTTACCTACGGTAGCGCCTATGGTACCCGCCTGCATTAATGTTGAAAAAATAGGGCACTGCGCTCTGAAAGTAACATCACTAAATAGCTGTTCAAGCGGTCCGTTATTCATGGTAGCCCGGTAGCTAACAGGGTCAACCTGTACGTTCAACAGTAAGTTGTTGCCCTGGGTAACCGGTGTTATGTTAAGTGTTGATGAACTTGCAGGGATACTGGCCGCAATACTGGTTCTTATGGTTTTGCTGTACCTGGCGAAGCATAAAAAAATATGACCAAGGTCCAGCGGAGTCATTTCCAGATCGGCTTTAAAATTCACATTGACATTACCGTTGTACTGTAACGAAATTTTAGAAAGGTCATCGTTAAGGTGAATTGATGAAAAATTAACACTTCCGTTTCCACTGCCGCCGGCATCCACTTTAAAACGGCCCAGTGCTACAAAATCTGTGGCACTACGCCAAATGTTGCAGGCACCTATTTTTGCTATATTTTCAGCCTCGTGAGCAAGATTTGCTGCGTTACGCGCTGTTTGCCAAATTACTCTTTCTGCTTCACGTTTTATAACACAAGCTCTTCTGGAAGCTGCACAAGCCGGATCTTCAACCCTAACTCTTCGACAAAATGGACATACACCTATGGTAATCCTGCGCATACAATTCCAATCGCAGGCATCACCATTAAAAGCAGGGTATGAAAAATCGGTACGTACGGCCTGACAGTTAATTTTTGATTTTTCCAGTTCCACTTTTTCGTTCACCTGCATGGGTGGCAATAACAGGTTACGGCTTACGGTAACAGGGTTTGATAAAGCTTGGTTAACCAAACCTGCCAGTTCAGATTTTCTTACCATGGCTACCACCGCTGCGCCTTTGGGCAGGGTATCTAAATTGTTTAACCAGTGTTGTTCAAACTTTTTGGTGTACTCGTTAAATTTTTCCTTCAGTTGCTTTGGACTGTAGCTTGCTATACCTGCCGGCGGAGCCGGTGGTGTGTTTGGTTGCTTATTGGTAAGCTCTATTAACGTAGTAATACCTTCGCTGCCTATTTTAACGGCACTTTTTTTATTGTAACGGGCCAGTTCAACAGGAGTAGCACTTATCCGTAGCGCTGTATCTTTAAAAAGCCTGGTTACATCAAACTGGTAAACTTGCTTTAGCGGTACATAAAAGGCGAACGGTTTTCGTAAGAACAAGGCATTAGCGGTGGTCATGAAATTGCGAAGCGCAGGCACAATAATGGCCACTAGTGCCTTTTTGGTAAGGCCGGGCTTTTTTATGTATTTAATGTTTTGAATATCCAGCCAGTTGAGAGCGGTTCGTAAAAATAACGAGTCGCCTTCTAAAGAGGTGGCCGCTACGCCTTTAAATTCGCCTGCTATAGTAATATCATACTTAACAAGCGTAATGTTGAAATCGCCCCTGATAAACACACCTTGCTGGTCAAGCTCCACAGTAGGGTCAAGTTTGGTGATGATCAGGTTTTCATCGTTGATAGATTCTGCGTTCTTCTTTATCTCGGCAGGCAGGTACTCCATTAAAAAAGACTTATCAATATGGGCTCCTACATGCGGCGACATGCTATCCAACTGCGCCAGATTTTTTTCAATAGCGAGGTATTGCTGGCTGGTGGTTGAAACCGGTTTAAATTGGTTAACCTGTTGTTCAAGCGTTTTACAACTGTAAAAGAGTGCAAGCAGCACTACGCCTGTAAAAATAGCAAGGTTCTTTTTCATGATAATGGGTTGAAAGTCTGCATGCTAAGTTGCAGCTATTACCCGGAGCGCAGCTTCCTGAACCACCTTAATAATAAGGGTATTTTTACCTTATGCAACCATTTACAAAACAGACAAAATTCCCATTGAAAAATCTGATTAGGCACGAAACCATTAACTGTGTATATTTAGCAAGCTAAACTATTAACTGATGAAAAACATCTATTCCCTGCTACTGGCGCTTACTGTAGCCTGCACTACCGCATTTGCACAAGGCGGCAACTACGCACAAGAACACTACACCAAAAAAGACGTGTACATTACCATGCGCGATGGTATTAAGCTGTTCACCTCTATTTATACGCCTAAAGATGCCTCGGCCAAAAAGAAGTACCCTGTTATTATGCAGCGTACCTGCTACAGCGTGGCACCTTACGGGGCAGATAAGTTTCCGTCTAAATTAGGCCCGTCTGATGAAATGATGAAAGCCGGCTACATTGTGGTTTACCAGGATGTGCGCGGCCGCTGGAAAAGTGAAGGTACCTGGACCAACATGACCCCGGTTATAGACAATAAGAAAACCAAGAAAGATGTAGACGAAGGCTCCGACACTTACGACACCATTGACTGGCTGGTCAAAAACGCCGCCTTTAATAACGGTCGCGTAGGGCAGTGGGGTATTTCTTATCCTGGCTTTTACACCGCAGCGGGTATCCTGTCAAACCACCCGGCGTTAAAAGCTTCATCGCCGCAGGCACCTATATCCGATTTTTGGTTCGATGATTTTCACCATAATGGTGCGTTGCTTGAGTCTTACTTTTTTACCTACCCGGTGTTTGGTGTACAAAAGAAAGATACCACCAGTAAAGCCTGGTATACCATGGTGAATACTGCCGGCGCTAAAGATGGCTACCAGTTTTTGCTGGATATGGGCCCGCTAAGCAATGCCGATAAATATTATAAAGACAATTTCTTTTGGCAGGAGACCGTAAACCACCCTAACTACGACGAGTTTTGGCAAAAGCGCGATCTGCTGCGCCATTACGGTAAAATAATGCCGGCCGTGATGCTGGTAGGTGGCTGGTACGATGCCGAAGATCTGCGTGGTCCGCTGGCTATTTTCAAGACCATTAACAAGCAAGATCCATCGGCATACAACACCATTGTGATGGGACCGTTCGGGCATGGCCGTTGGTCGCGCGAAACGGGGCACACCCTGCACAGCAACGTTTACTTTGGCGATAGCATTGCTACTTTCTATCAAAAGAATATCGAGGCTAAATTTTTCGACCACTTTTTGAAAGGCAACGGCGATAAAAACAGCGGACTGCCTAAAGCCTATATGTACGACACCGGCAAAAAGCAATGGCAAACCTACACCCAATGGCCGGTACCCGCTGCCAAACACGAAAAACTGTTTTTAAGTGCCGATGGCAAACTGCCCATGAGCCAGCCCGATGCCACCGCTTCTACATCTTTCATAAGCGACCCATTGAAACCGGTGCCTTACACCGAGGATAATACCACCACCATGGGCTTCACACCGCACAATTACATGAGCGAAGATCAGCGCTTTGCAGGCCGTAGACCTGATGTACTGGTGTTCCAAACCGATGTATTGAAAGATGATGTAACCCTGGGCGGCGAAATTATGGCCCACCTCAAAGTAGCCACCACCGGCACCGATGCCGACTGGATTGTGAAACTGATAGATGTTTACCCCGCAGATGAGCCAAACCATGCCTATATGCCTAACAAGAATATTATTTTGGCCAATTACCAGCAAATGGTACGTTCCGAAATTATGCCCGGCCGGTTCCGTAATAGCTTTGAAAAACCGCAGCCTTTCATCCCAAATACCAAAACCAATGTGGATGTAAAACTGCAGGATGTACTGCATACCTTTAAAAAAGGCCACCGCATTATGGTGCAGGTACAAAGCACCGCTTTCCCGCTGTGGGCACGCAATCCACAAAAGTTTGTAGAGAATCCGTATAAGGCTGCTGAGGCAGATTATATCAAAGCCACGCACACGGTTTACAATGATAGTTTTATTGACGTAGAAGTGCTAAAATAAATCATGACGAGTTTAATTAACAAGCACTTACGCAAACAAAAATGCGGCATAAGTGCTTGTTAATTAAACTTAAACATCATGATATGGGCTACGATATTAGTTACCATCCTATAACCGAAACGGAAATTGATCAATGGTATTGGGGACTGGATTTTACCAAAATTGTTGAGCGCGATTATGCTGCCATTGATGAATTGGCACGGCAATACGGATTAGAAGATTTTTACCGGCAAAAATATGCCGAGCTGCTTGATGTAGCGGTGAATACACAGCCTGATGACGCTTTTGAAAATACGCATGGCTATTATATTGCAGTAATTCAAGGCTTGTTTCGTAAATACTTTTATACCAGGGGATCTGCATTTTCATTCTTAATGCTCGAAAAGCCCGATTTTAGGAAATATACTAAAGCTTGGGAAGATGTATTGGGCAGCAAGGCCGAAAATAAGATACGCAATCAATTGAACAGCAATTACAGTTCGGGTGTATTTATCCCTGCCGATCAAGTGGTGCAGCTGTTAAACGATTATGAGCATGATGCCCTGGTAAAACAGCATTTGGATGATTTCTATTCCGAAAAAAGGATCAACGTTTTTGTTAAAGCATTAACATTTGCCGCAGAAAACAATTGTGGCCTGTTAGAAGCCTCGGATGTGGTGGAACCTAATCCGCTTGACTTAGATAAATCGGTGTGTTATTCTGATCTCTTAAATTGCGATATTGAGGGGGCGTTACTGTACCAGGAAGTGGCACGGGAACAGTTAAAAGAAATTGAACAGCGGGAGAACTTGCCTGAAGGGCATATAGAAAGAAATTCGACTTACCAGGTAAATAACATTGCACCTGTTGATGAGCCCGTGGTAGAAAAGAAAGGATTTTTTCAGCGGTTGTTTGGGAAGTAGGGGAGCGAGGTTTTAAAGAGCGGAGAGCGAGGTATCCCACTTGTCATGCTGAGTTTGTCGAAGCATTCACCGCTTGGTTAGGTCTTCGACAAGCTCAAACCGACAGGTAGAAACAAGACAAGGTTTAAACCCACGAATTATACAAATGAATACAAAGAGGTGCTTTACTATGCACCTCTTTTTGTTTATTTGTAATACAACACGTGCCAATCAAATGAAATTAAAACACCTCCTCTCCGGAATCATCATAGTCACCTTTTTCAGCACTATTGCATCGGCCCAGTTGATGCAGAAAAAGGAAACCTATACCCGTGCCGATACCCTGCGCGGCATGCTTACCCCGCTGCGCACCTGTTACGATATCAACTACTATCATCTGGATGTGAAGTTCGATCTTGATAAAAAATACATCAGCGGCAGCAACCTGTTTAAGTTTACGGCTAAGCAGAATTTTACCAAGCTGCAGTTTGATCTGTATGCTAATTTAAAGGTTGATAAAGTGGTTTACCAAGGTAAAGATCTGCCTTTTACCCGCGAGTTTAATGCGGTGTTCGTTACCTTTCCCAAGGCTATTGCCAAAGGCAGTAAGGATGAATTTACGGTCTATTATTCAGGAAACCCTACTGTGGCCAAACGTGCTCCATGGGATGGTGGCGTGGTTTTTACTACCGATTCGCTGGGCAAACCCTGGGTAGCTACGGCCTGCCAGGGTGCCGGTGCCAGCATTTGGTGGCCCACTAAAGATCACCAGGCCGATGAGGTAGATAGCGCGCTCATCAGTATTAGTGTACCTGCTGGTTTACAAGATGTATCGAACGGCCGGCTGCGCAAAACCACCACCCTTCCCGATGGCTATACCCGGTTCGATTGGTTTGTGAGCAACCCCATTAACAACTACGATATTGCCGCCAATATTGGTAATTATACCCATATGGAAGATAGTTACGATGGCGAAAAAGGCAAGCTATCCATAGATTACTGGGTGCTTACTTACAACGCAGAAAAAGCCAAAGCACAGTTTGGGCGCGATGTTAAACGCATGCTCAAAGCCTTTGAAAACTGGTTTGGCCCGTACCCCTGGTATGAGGATGGCTATAAACTGGTAGAAACCCCGCACTTGGGCATGGAGCACCAAAGCGCCGTAGCTTATGGTAATAAATACAAGAACGGTTACCTGGGGCGCGATCTTTCGGGCACCGGTTTAGGTTTAACCTGGGATTTTATTATCGTGCATGAAAGCGGCCACGAGTGGTTTGGCAATAATATTACCTCTAAGGATATTGCCGATATGTGGATCCATGAAAGCTTTACTAATTATTCCGAATCGCTTTTTATTGAAACGTATAGCAACAAACAAGCGGGGCTTGAGTATATACAAGGCCTCCGTAAAATCATCAGGAATGATGAACCTATCATAGGCCCTTACAATGTGAACAAAGAAGGCTCGGGCGATATGTACCCCAAGGGGGCCAACATGCTTAGCATCGTGCGCACCATTATTAATGATGATGCCAAGTGGCGCAGTATTTTACGCGGTTTAAACCAAACGTTTTACCACCAAACGGTAACTACGCCGCAAATTGTAAACTACATTAACAAGCAAGCCGGTATCAACTTTACGCCTATTTTTGACCAATACCTGCGCTATACCCAAATACCCCAACTCGACCTTAAATTTGAAAATGGTAAAGTATACGCCAAATGGACAGCCGATGTAAAGGGCTTTACCATGCCCATTAAAATGCGTAAAAAAGACGGTGAGTATTACTTCATCAAAGTTACGTCGGACTATGCACCTGTTGCTTTGCCCGGCTTAACCAAAGAAAATTTAGAGGTTGATACTTTTGAATATTACATTAAAGTTAAAATGGAGTAGGGCTTACTCCATTTTAAATGTTGACAACGTCGATATTCGGAAATAAGTTCCCTCCCCTCGGGAGGGTAGGGAGGGGTTCGCCGCCACGGACAGGCAGCTAATTACAATCGTTCTATGCCAAAACGTACGGCCAGCAGGTTCAAATCATCTATCACGGCTTGTACCAGTGGTATGCCGTTTACCTGCCGGTCTAATTCTGCGGCCAGTTCGGGCTCGCCGGGTATGATCACTTTTTGATCGGGGTCAACTGTTTGGGCGGCTTTGAAGCGTGCAATCCAGTTGTCTAAATTGTCTTTAAATTCATCTACAGGTCTAAAGCCATCTACCCGCATGGCACCCACAAAGTGGCCTATACCTTGTCCGGGCGGGTTGGCCGAAGGCTCCATAAAAGCTACAAATGGCGGCACCCATGGGCCATAGTTAGCACCCGATAATACGCCCGATAAAATATCTACCGTAGCACTCAATCCAAAACCTTTATGGCTGCCATGCTCGCGGTCGCTGCCCAGGGGCAGCAGGGAGCCGCCTGTTTTAAGAGCGTGTGGGTCGGTGGTGTAATTGCCGTTGGCATCCTGTATCCAGCCTTCGGGCACAGGTTTGCCCAAGCGTTGGGCTATTTCCAATTTACCGTTAGCTGCAGCCGAGGTAGCCATATCTACAATAACCGGTGGATATTTGCCTGCCGGGAAAGCGTAGCACATAGGGTTGGTGCCCAGCATACGTTCGTTGGCAAAGGTGGGCGCCACCAGCGGACTGGCGTTGGTCATGGCAAAACCTATCATGTCTTTTTCAACAGCCATCAAAGCATGGTAACCCGCAATGCCAAAGTGGTTGGAGTTTTTAATAGCCACCCAGCCCGAACCATAGGTTTCGGCTTTTGCCATGGCCACCTGCATGGCAAAAGGGGCCACCACGAGGCCCAAACCGGCATCGCCGTCTACAGTGGCCGTGGTAGCAGTTTCATGCACCACGCGGATGTTGGGTGTAGGGTTTATGCGTTGCTTTTCCCACAAACGCACATAGCCGCTCAAACGCGCTACACCATGCGAGTCTATGCCCCGCAGGTCCGACTTTAACAAAACATCGGCAGCCAGTGCCGCGTGTTCTGCCGAACAGCCCATCGCCAAAAAAATATCCCGGGTAAAAGTGCGTAGCGAGGTTTCGGCGAAGATGTTTTGCATAGTGCTGCAAAGCTACAGCATTAGCAGGTGCCAAGCAATGGGAACGCGCAGTGCATGATGGGTAGATTACCGATTGCTATCACGCCGAAACCTCGCAGACGAAAAAGCAATTCAAATGCAAAAAATGATTAACTTTCTGCCATCAAAAGGCAGCCGGTAGCCTAATTAAAACAACTAAAAAACATGATCTCGAGGGGAATACTTCAGGATATTTCTTTTAACCAGGGCGATGCCGACCTTGGCAGTTATCCTTTTTCGTTGCCTTTCATTAAACACCTAAACAAGCTTAAAATAGGTGCCGAAGTTACTTTCTTTGTAGGCAGCAACGGTACCGGGAAATCCACCTTGTTAGAAGCTATTGCCGTTGCATCCGGTTTTAATCCCGAAGGTGGCAGCATCAACTTTAATTTTAATACCCGCGCTTCGCATTCGCCCCTGCATAAACACATCCGCACCTCGCGCGGCATTGAGCGGCACAAAGACGGGTTTTTCTTGAGAAGTGAAAGTTTCTTTAATTTGGGAACCGAAATTGAGCGCCTGGATAAAGAACCGGGCGGACCGCGCATTATCGACTCGTATGGCGGCAAATCCCTACACGAGCAATCGCACGGCCAATCGTTTTGGGCACTATTTAAACACCGGTTTCAAGGTAATGGCTTCTATATTTTAGATGAGCCCGAAGCCGCACTTTCGGTAGAGCGGCAAATGGCCATGCTGGTGCGTATGCGCGAGCTGGTGCTTACTAACTCACAATTTATTATCGCTACACATTCACCCTTATTGCTGGCCTATCCGGGTGCCTTAATTTACGAGTTTAGCACGCAAGGTATAAAGCAATGCAGCTACCAGCAAACCCTGTTGTATCAGCAATACAGCACCTTTTTTAAAGATCCGGCGTTAATTGTAAAGCAATTGCTGAACCGTTAACACAAGCCCGTAAAGTGCCGCAAAATGTTACCTTTGTGCTAAGAAGCTGTTTACAAAAAGCTTGTCATCTCGAACGATAGTGAGAGATCTTGTTTAACAATGCAAGATTTCTCGTTACCACTCGAAAGAACAGTTGGAAGAATGTAATGGCGTATGATTATAATTAAGAACTATTTTATTACTAAGCTCATATGTTGATAAACAAACCTAAGGCATTATTATGGGTTGCCCTGTGCATGGCGGCTATTAATGCGCCCGCTTTGGCACAAACCACTGCGCCTGCGCCGCCCGAAAACCCTAACCTGAAAATTTACCGCGCCACGCCCGAAAAGATCAACGATTTGGTACACACCAAGCTCGATGTGCGTTTTGATTATAAAAAACGCTTTATGTACGGTAAGGAGTGGGTTACGTTAAAGCCGCACGCTTACAAAACAGATTCGTTGCGTTTGGATGCTAAGGGAATGGATATTAAAACCATTGCCGTAGTAAAGGCCGGAAAAAATACGCCGCTGAAATTTACTTACGATAGCCTTTCGCTCAACATTAAGCTGGATAAGGTTTACAATCCCGGCGAAAACTATATCGTTTACATCGACTATACCTCCAAGCCCGATCAGCTAAAAGTGCAAGGCAGTATGGCTATTAGCGATGCCAAGGGTTTATATTTTATTAACCCCGATAGCACCGTAAAAGGCAAACCGGTACAGATCTGGACACAGGGCGAAACCGAAAGCTCATCGGCCTGGTTTCCAACTATTGATAAGCCAAGCCAGAAAACTACCGAAGAGATTTACATGACGGTGCCATCCAAGTACGTTACCCTGAGTAACGGTAAACTGGTATCGCAAAAAAGTAATGGTAACGGCACCCGTACTGATTACTGGAAAATGGATCTGCCGCATTCGCCTTATTTATTCATGATGGCTGTGGGCGATTTCAAGATCACTAAAGACGTTTGGAAAGGTAAAGAAGTAAGCTATTACCTAGAACCTAAATATGCTCCTTATGCTAAAAATATTTTTGGTTACACGCCCGAAGTAATTGAGTTTTACTCCAAAACCTTAGGGGTAGATTACCCGTGGAACAAGTACGCACAAATTGTAGTACGCGATTACGTGAGCGGTGCTATGGAAAATACCAGTGCCACCCTGCATGGCGATTATGTGCAAGGTACTCCACGCCAGTTATTAGACCGTTATTACAATACTGCACAAGGTGAAAGCACAGTAGTGCACGAGCTGTTTCACCAGTGGTTTGGCGATTATGTAACCGCCGAAAGCTGGAGCAACCTGACCGTGAACGAATCGTTCGCTGATTTTAGCGAAACCCTTTGGGCCGAGCACAAATACGGTAAAGACGAAGGCGATGCCCATATTAACGGCGACCGTAGGTCATACTTAAATGCCCCTGATGCTGCCACCAAAAACCTGGTTCGTTTCTATTATAATGACAAGGAAGACATGTTTGATGTTGTGACCTACCAAAAAGGTGGTTCTATATTATATATGCTGCGCAACTATTTGGGTAACGAAGCTTTTTATAAAGGCCTGAATATTTACCTCAAAACCAATGCCCTTAAAAATGGTGAAGCGCAGCAATTGCGTTTAGCTTTAGAAGAGGCAAGCGGTAAAGACCTCAACTGGTTCTTTAACCAATGGTACTACAACGCCGGTCACCCTATTTTAAATATTACTTACGGTTGGGATGCTGCTAACAAAACCCAATCGGTTTATGTGCAGCAAACTCAGGCAGGCAATGCCTTTACCTTGCCAATAGCGGTCGATTTGTATGTAGGGGGTAAGAAAACCCGCCAGCAGGTATGGTTGCGCACCAAGTCAGACACGCTTACGTTCAAGGTAGCTGCCAAGCCCGAACTGGTAAACGTAGATGCCGAAAAAATGCTGTTAGCTAAAAAGACAGATACTAAAACCGGTGATGAGTTTGCTTACCAGTATGCTAATGCACCATTGTACCTGGATAGGTTAGAGGCGGTAACCTGGGCACGCAACCAGGCATCAAGCGATGCCAATGGCCGCAAGATTATTGTTGCTGCGTTAAAAGACAAGTACTACGGTATACGCATTGAAGCCATCAAAGCCCTGAAATTAAGCAACGATGATGTGCGCAACGCTGCACAACCTATCCTGGTTTCAATGGCCCAAACCGATCCTAACAACCTGGTGAAAGCAGCAGCCTTAAACGCTTTAGGTGGGTTGAAAGCCTCGGGCAATACTACTTTGTTCAAACAAGCACTGGGTAGCCAGTCGTACGCCGTACAATCGGCCGCGCTTAACGGTTTAGCCGCTTTAGACCCTGCTGCCAGTTTAACTATGGCTAAAGGTCTGGAAAAAGATAGTGAAGGCGATTTGTCTCAATCTATCCTGAATATTTATGCTGCCAATGGCACCGACGCTGAGTGGCCATACGTAAACCAAAAGTTTGAGGAAGCCGATGCGCAAGGCAAATTTTCTGTAATGCGCAACTACGCCGCTTACATTGGCCGTTTGCAAAGTTCGGCTTATGCACTGCAAGGTATTGAGCAGATCAAGGCAACAGGCGTACGTTACAAGCAATATGGCGTAGCCCCTGCGTTGGTTACCATTTTAGAAGGTATAAAAACCCAACGAGCTAAAGACGAAGCTTCGGTAAAAGCCGCAGATGCCGCCATTGCCGCATTGAAGTAAGCTTACCGTATATAACATTATAATAGGTCGCCCCAAAAGGGCGGCCTTTTTTACGCTCCGAAAAAAGAGATCTTATAATTCCCTCCCACGGGGGGGGGGTGCGGCCGGCTCGAGTTTTGGGAGGGAGGGGTCTAATAAACTTTTGAAAATCTTTTAACCAGTTTTCACCGGTCTTGAAAAGTCTTCGATATGACCCCAAACCCCGAAAATCAAAGCCTAATTTTTCCCATCTACTTTTTTGAGGAAATATGAAGTTTTTTGTAATTATTGGAGGAGTTTCGGTAATTATATGAACTTTTGAAAAGCCCAAAATGGCATTTTACAGGTAATATTTTTAAGTAAAAATCTTGTTTCGCAAAGTGTACTTGTTGGGGCTAAACAGTATCTTGCTATGATAAATACCCCGTTTCATGAAATTTAAACTTTTACTTCCCTTGTTGTTTGTTGTGCCTGCTGCCATGGCGCAAACCACGGTTAAACAAGATGCCGCCATTAAGCAAATGGATAACGAGGTGTCTTCTCAAAATATAGAAGCTATTGTGCGTAAGTTGGTTACCTTCAAAACCCGCCACACCCTGAGCGATACCACCAGTAAAACCACCGGTATAGGTGCCGCCCGCAACTGGATCAAAGCCGAAATGGAACGCTATGCCGCCGCCTCTAACGGCCGCATGAAAGTAGAATTTGACACCTTTACTCAACCCGCAGGTGGCCGCATAGGCAAACCCACAGTACTGAAAAACGTGCTGGCCATCCTCAAAGGCGCCGACCCAACCGATACCCGAATCTACATGGTATCAGGCCATTATGATTCACGGGTAAATGATATAAAAGATTCATCTTCAGTGGCTCCAGGTGCAGTGGATGATGCTTCAGGTACCGCCGTATCTATGGAACTGGCCCGGGTGATGGCTAAACGTTCATTCCCGGCAACTATTATATTTATGACCGTAGTAGGCGAGGAGCAGGGCTTAAACGGCTCTACCAACGTAGCCAAACGTGCCAAAGCCGAAAAATGGAACGTAGATGCCATGCTCAATAATGATATTGTAGGTAACACCTACGGCATGGAAAACGGACTTAAAAACAACAGCACTATACGCGTATTCAGCGAAGGGGTGCCCTCTACGGCTGCCGGTGATGCACGCGCTATTAACAGCCTGATAGGAAATGGCGGTGAAAATGATAGTCCGTCGCGCCAGTTAGCGCGTTATGTAAAAGAGATTGGCGAGCGTTATGTGGACCACCTGGATGTGAAAATGATCTATCGGCGCGACCGCTTTTTGCGTGGAGGGGATCAAACACCTTTTCTGCAAAATGGGTTTACCGCAGTGCGCTTTACCGAGATGAACGAAGATTTTAACCGTCAGCATCAAAACGTGCGCAAGGAAAAGGGCGTTGATTATGGCGATATGCCCGATTTTGCCGATTACGATTACATTCAAAAAGTAGCGAGGATGAACTTATCGGTGCTGGCCAACCTGGCCATGGCACCAGCACAGCCTCAAAATGTGGGTGTAAGCACCAGTGGCTTAACCAATAAAACTACACTGAAGTGGGAAGCTCCCAAAGCAGGCAAACAACCGGCAGGCTACTACATTTTAATGCGCGAAACCATTAACCCCTATTGGGAAAAGAAGATATTTGTAACCGGTACTGAGTTTACTTCAGAATATTCGAAAGATAATTATTTCTTTGCGGTACAGGCTGTGGACGCCGATGGCCATGAGAGCCTGGCCGTTTACCCCAAGCCGGTAAGATAAAGAGGATATATTATGGTAAATAATTCGGAAGAAAATCCCTGGCAAATAACCTCTCAAGAAGAAGTATACAGTAATCCATGGATCAGCCTTATTCATCACGAGGTGATCAATCCATCGGGCAATCCCGGTATTTATGGTAAGATTCATTATAAAAACCGGGCTATAGGTGTTTTACCGCTCGATAAGGATATGAACACTTACCTGGTGGGCCAATACCGTTTTGTGCTTAACCAGTATAGCTGGGAAATGCCCGAGGGTGGTGCGCCGTTGGGTACCGATCCTTTGGATAGTGCCAAACGCGAGCTTTTGGAAGAAACCGGCTTAAAAGCCCACCGCTGGACCGAACTTAACCGCATCCACCTTTCCAATTCGGTAGGGGATGAATATGGCAGCGTTTATTTAGCCCAGGATTTGGAACAGTTTGAAGCCGAGCCCGAAGAAACCGAACAACTCATCATCAAAAAACTTCCTTTCAGTGAGGTATACCGCATGGTATGCAATAGCGAAATTACCGATTCATTAACGGTAGCTGCCGTTTTGAGAGTGCAGCTAATGATCATGGAAGGTAAACTTTAACTTAGGTATTAGGTACAGAATATAGAATCGGGAATATAGATTTGTTTAATCTGTACTCTTGATTCTCTACTCTTTACTCCAAAATATTACCTTTGTAGTTTAATGAAAAAGTTTTTCGGATACATTCTTTCGGCCATTCATTATCCTGCGTTTGGGTTACTTCTCTTGATATTTCAACCCATACAGTGGGTTTGCTATACGGCTTTTGGCTATGCCGCACACAAAAGATCGGTAGATATTTTAAATTACTTTCTTACTAAAACTTACTATTTGTTGGGTAACCGTGTTACATTTACCAACAAACAAAACCTGCCCATAGGCCGCCCTATCATCTTTATTTGCAACCACCAAAGCATGTACGATGTGCCGCCGCTTATTTATTACTTGCGCAAGTACCATGCTAAATTCATCTCCAAAATAGAGCTGACCAAAGGTATTCTTTCTATTTCCTATAATTTAAAAGTAGGCGGTGGTGCCAACATAGACCGCAAAGATCCGCGTCAATCAATTACCGAACTGGTTAAGTTTGGTACCCGTATGAAGGATAACAATTGGTCGGCCGTAATATTTCCGGAAGGCACACGATCTAAAGACGGGCATGTAAAACCCTTTCAATCGGCAGGGGTGGCTACTATACTTAAGAAATGCCCCAATGCTTTGTTGGTGCCCATTGCTATTAACAATGCTTGGAAAATGGTGCAACATGGCATTTACCCGCTTGGCCCGTTTGAGCATTTAACCTTTGAAGTGCTTACCCCTATTGAACCTAACGGCCGCACTGCAGATGTATTAGTTAAGGAAGCCGAGGAGGCGATCCGAAAAAGAACACCCTAACACCCTTAAAGGGGAAGCAAAAGATCCAAGAGACAAGAGCCACGAAACAAGAGTATTTTGAGCCGTTTATCTAAGTTCTTGCTTCTTGGCTCTTGTGTCTATCCTCCCCCTTTAGGGGGGCTGGGGCTTATATGTTCTTCTCCTCTACCATCTTAAAGAAATCGTCGCGGTAGGTATCTCCGATTGGAATCACTTTATCGCCTATAAAAATACGGCTGCGCTCAATGCTGTCAATTTTGTTAACGGCCACAATGTAGGAGCGATGCACCCTGATGAAGTGGCGCTCGGGCAAAGCATCTTCTACTTTTTTCATGTTTTGTAGCGTAATAATACGCTCGGCCGGTGTAAATATGGAGATGTAATCTTTCAACCCCTCAATAAAAAGGATGTCTTTAAGATATACCTTTTGTATTTTATGCTCGGTTTTAACAAAAATAAAATCGTTAGAGAAGTCTGATTGTGGTTGCTGTTCCTCTTTTTCTACAGGCTTATTGGCCGGGAACATGGTAGCCTGTACCTTTTGCGCAGCTTTGTAAAAACGGTCGAAGGCAATAGGTTTAAGCAGGTAATCGGTAGCATCAAGTTCATACCCCTGCAAAGCGTATTGAGGGTATGCGGTGGTTAATATAACTCTGGCCTTGCCGTTGGATATCCGTAAAAATTGAATGCCGGTAAGCTCGGGCATCTGTACATCTAAAAAAACAAGGTCAATACCGCCGTCCTGCACCAATGTAAGTGCTTCAATGGCGCTGGTGGTGGCTTTTACCAGCTGTAAAAACGGAATTTTTGATATGTAGTCCTCTACCACATGTAAAGCCAAAGGCTCATCATCAACTACCAGACATCGTATCATGCTATAAAATTAATGATAATTCGCAAGTATAGGTATCAACCGTATCATTAATAATTAAATGATATTGGTTAGGATATAATAATTTTAATCGGCGCTTAACATTGTTTAGGCCTATGCCGCCGGCAGCATCGCGGTTGTGCAAGTGTTTGCGGTTGTGCATGTAAAAATGCAGGTGACCATCGTCGACCGTAATTTTAAGTTGTATTGGCGATGCGGCATCATTAGCTACACCATGTTTAAAGGCATTCTCAATAAAAGATATAAGCAGCAACGGCACAATACGCTGGTTGGTAATTATTCCCTCTACCTGAAAATTAACGTATGAATTATCGCCAAAACGAATCTTTTGCAGATCTATAAAGTTTTGAAGGTACTGTAACTCATTGGCCAGGTCAACCTTATTATCGTTACATTCATACAGCATGTAACGCATAATTTCCGATAGCTTTAAGATAGCCTCGGGCGTGTTTTCGGCACGCTGATAAGCCAGCGAATAAATACTGTTAAGCGAATTGAACAGAAAATGCGGATTAATTTGCGACTTGAGCAAGGCCAATTCGGCGGTAAGGCGCTGGTTTTCCAAATCGCGCTGTATACGCTCGTTTAAAAACCAGTCTACTGTAAAGCGTAAAATTATACTTAACAGTATAAATATTAAGCTGGTAAATATGGTACTTACAAAGTAAGAGGCAAAACTTATCGTATTGCCGTTGCGGCTGGTTAATATATGCTGATGAAAAAGCAGTCCCAGTCCGTATTTAAGAAACCCGAAAAGTATAACGGTGATAAGTACTACAAATATGTACTTACCATAAATCTTTTTATCGAGGTAGCGGGGTATAAGCTTGAGGTAGTTCAGGTAAAACAAACCAATGTTGATCAACCCGTATCCGGCAAAAGTGACCGCCAGGTCGGTAGCGGTCATTTTGGTATTATTATGCGCAACAAATACAAAAAAGGAAATGATGCTAACCCAAAAAAACGTATGCCAAAATATTTGCCAGCTTTTTTTCATTTCTCCTAATATAAACGTTGCAACTCACTTTATGCGGCAAATTATATGCACCCCGTAATTTTACCGATAAACAGGTTATAATTATCGATGAACGGTTTAATAGGGTAAAATACCCGTTCATCTATAATTCCGGTCAGTTGGTCTAATTAAATTTATGGTGACATTCTTTTGACTTTACTTTGTATCATCAAATCAGTCACAATGAAAAAGTTTACATCAAACCTTAACCCTTTTATATTATTATTAATCCCTGTATTTTTTGCAGTGATCTTGGGCGTAAGCTACCAATTTGAGCAAGCTAAACACTTCGCCGAAAATAATAGCGTTGCCAGTGTTGAACAAACCACCTCTTTGTTCTCAAAAGGTGTACATTTAGTAAAATTTGTTTGTTCAGTATCTAAAGATCAATTATGGTAATTCAAACGCAGGATCTTAACTTTTACTTCGGCAACCAGCTGGTGGTTAAGTCGCTTAACCTACAGGTGCCCGAGGGGAGTATATACGGTTTTTTAGGTCCTAACGGTGCCGGTAAAACCACCACTATAAAAATGCTGCTCAACCTGTTAAAAATACAGGAAGGCAGTATAAATATATTCGGGCAAGAGCTGCAAAGCAACCGTATTAAGATACTGTCGCAAATAGGTTCGCTTATTGAGCAGCCTGCTATCTATACCCACTTAACCGGTAAAGAAAATCTCATTAATCGTGCACGCTTGCTGCAAATGCCTACCAGCCGTGCCGATGATATGCTGAAGCTGGTGCATTTGAACGATGCCGCCCATAAAAAAGCAGGTGCTTATTCACTGGGTATGAAACAACGCCTGGGTATAGCCCTGGCGCTGCTGGCCGATCCTAAACTATTGATTCTGGATGAACCTACCAATGGGTTAGATCCTAACGGGATTATTGAAGTTAGGGAACTGTTGGTAAAACTGGTTAAAGAGCAGAATAAAACAGTTTTTGTAAGCAGCCACTTACTGGCCGAAATTGAGCGCATGGCTACGCATGTAGGCATCATTAACCACGGTTCTATGTTATTTCAGGGTAGTATTAAGGATCTCGAGGATATAAGTCAACCTATGGTACAGGTAGAAACCGACAACACGGTTGATGCTGCCAATTTCCTGAAAAAAGGCGGGTATGAGGTTACTAACGTTACCGACAACTTTTTAACACTGCCTTATGCCTCTAAAGAGGTTACCGCTGCCATTAATGCTGGTTTACATGAAAACGGACACAAGGTGTACAGCATTGGCAAAGTACAAAAAGATCTGGAACAACTGTTTTTGAACATCACTAAAGAAGCCTAACCCACAATGAAAGGATTTTTACTCTCTCTGCAATCAGAATTTTATAAAAGCCGCAAAACACTGGGTTTCTGGAGTGCTATACTTTTGCCTTTGATCTTGATGTTGCTGGTAAGCTTTGGCTTCTTTATGAAAGCCGATAAGCTGGCTATGCTGCCTCCAGTAGCTATATGGGCACAGTTTGCCGGTATTCCCATTGGTATTATGGGGTCGTTGTTGTTACCTATGTTTATTGTATTTATTGCCTACTCGGTAAATAGCATTGAGCATAAATCAGACACGTGGAAAACCTTGTTCACCTTACCTATACCCAAATGGAGTATTTACACCGCTAAATTTTTATACGCGGTATTGCTGATACTGATAAGCTTGATGCTGTTTGCCACATTTACCTGGGCTTTCGGTAACCTGTTGGGAGCCATTCAGCCAAAACTGAAATTTAGTGGCTACCATATGGAAAAGGAGCTTTTCCAGATATATTTCAAACTATTTATGGCCTCCATGGGCATTTTGTCGCTGCAATTTATCATGAGCCTTTTGTGGAAGGATTTTTTGAAGCCTATGGGTATTGGCTTTGTAGGCGTTATTGTAGGTGTAATATTAGTTACCTCCGCCAGATGGGAATATGCTTATACATTTCCATACTCGCAACCACTGTTAGCTGTTATGGGCATGAGTAAGAAGATGAAAAATTCTACAAGTTTAGATTTATTTACCAACGATGTATTGTTCAGCTTAGGTACCGCCGTTGTGATCTTCTTTATCGGATATTTTATTGTAGAGCGCAAAAGCATAAAATAGCAACACCTTAACCATATCATATATTGAATTAAGAGATGCCTTTGGGTGTCTCTTTTTTTATTTTGCTGGGGGATTGACTTAGGATATGAAAACTTTTTGTGCTTTAAATTCCCTCCTTGGGGAGAGTGCGGCTGGAAAGTGTAGTGGCAAGGTGGGGTTTGACATCCATGGTTGATGAACCGTTTCATTAAACCCCTCCCTGCCCTCCCTAGGGAGGGAATTGAAAAAATACAATATAAAAAAGTTGAGTTATGCTATGATCCTTCAAATGGTCAAAAGAAGCGAGGGCCTGCCAGCGCACCCGGCCGGGAGTGGGCCTTGTGGGCAAAGGCAGGGATTGCGCTGGATAGGCCTTTTGGTTACTTTGTGGCTATGACAAAGTAACAGCCTCTGCGGCAATTGAGCAGACGAAGTGAGTTTACAAGCATAAGCCGAAGTTCAAAACGCACTAACTCAGGGAAATAGGAGCAACGTTCGAAATGACAAGATAAATGCAAGCATTATTCAACCTTACTCTTCCTATATCCCGGCACATTAACCAGCAAAATCCCAATCAATATCACGGTCAAACCAATAAACTGACCGCTATAAAACTTTTCATCGGCTAATGCCCAGCCTAAAAATACGGCTACAACCGGGTTAACATAGGTGTAGGTGCTAATTAACGCAGGGGCAACGTGACCCAGCAGCCAGATATAAGCCAGGTAAGCCACCAACGAGCCGAACGTGATCAAAAAGATAAGCCCCAGCCATGCGTTTAGCGGCACATGGGTAAAACTATAACCCGAATACTCGCCCGCAACCAAAGCCACCAGTGCGCTAAATATGCTGGCTGCTATCAGTTGAATGCTGCTGTTCATAATAACGCTGCTGCTGCCTTTACTCTTCTTGGTAATTAACGAACCAACCACCCAAAGCATAGCACCAATTTGTACCCCTATCATGGCAATAACATTCATCGTAGAAGTTTTGCTGGCTTCTTCATGGCCCAATTTCATAAACAGAAAAATACCCAAAAAACCGATAAGTAAACCTGTAATGATGTATTTCTCTGAAAAATATTGTCGCCAGTTGGCTTTATCCAGTATCAGGAACCATAAGGGCTGGGCTGCAATTAAAACCGCAACTTGTCCCGAGGTGATGTATTGCTCGGCCCAGGCTACCATGCCGGTACCGCCTACCAGCATGAGTATACCACTTATAGCTTGCAGGTTCATCAGTTTAATTGGAGGGAAAGCTTCCCGTTTAATTTTGCAGTAAGCCAGCATAAGTATACCTGCTACAATGTAGCGTAAGGCTACTAAAATGAAAGGCGGAAAGCCGGCAAGCCCAAAGCGTACGGCCAAATAAGTTGATCCCCAAATAAAATATACAGCTATAAACGCCAATATAACGAGCAAGCGGGGTGGTGGGGCAGGAGCAGACATAATTAGTGAGCAGGTTAAAATAAAAAGAGCGGCAGATACTATCTGTCGCTCTTTTCAATGCATTAGCGTATCAAATGATTACAAGCCAAAAGCCTGCTTTACTTTTTCAACGTAGTCTAATTTTTCCCAGGTAAACAGTTCCACTTCCTTGGTTACTTCGCGGCCTTCGGGGCTGACAAAAGTTTTGGTAACGGTTTGGCTTGGCTTACCAAAGTGACCGTAAGCGGCAGTTTCGCTATAAATAGGGTTACGCAGTTTAAAGCGGGTTTCAATAGCGTATGGGCGCATATCAAACAATTCTTCTACTTTGCGGGCAATGTCTCCATCGTGCAGATCAACTTTGGCGGTACCATAAGTATTGATATAAATACCCATAGGTTGTGCCACGCCAATTGCGTAAGACACCTGTACCAACACCTCATTGCAAACACCGGCCGCTACCAGGTTTTTGGCAATGTGGCGGGTAGCATAAGCAGCAGAGCGGTCTACTTTTGACGGGTCTTTACCCGAAAATGCGCCACCACCGTGCGCACCTTTACCACCGTAAGTATCCACAATAATTTTACGGCCTGTTAAACCGGTATCGCCATGCGGACCACCAATTACAAATTTACCGGTTGGATTGATGTGGTAAGTGATATCATCGTTAAAGAAGTGGGCATATTTAGGGTAACGTGCCTTAACACGCGGAATTAAAAAGCCAATAATATCCTCACGAATTTTAGCCAGCATAGCTTCATCCTCATCAAAATCATCATGCTGGGTAGAAATTACAATGGCATCAATACGTTGCGGCTGGTTGTTATCATCATATTCCAGTGTAACCTGCGATTTCGCATCCGGGCGAAGGTATTTAATATCTGTACCTTCGCGACGAACGGCAGCCAGCTCAATTAATAAAGCGTGGGCAATATCTAAAGCCAGGGGCATGTAGTTATCGGTTTCAACTGTAGCATAGCCAAACATCATACCCTGGTCACCTGCACCTTGCTCTTCGCGGTCTTGCTTGTCAACCCCCTGGTTAATATCGGGAGATTGCTCGTGAATAGCCGATAGTACACCGCAAGAACTACCATCAAACATATACTCGCCTTTGGTATAACCAATACGGTTTATAACATCGCGGGCAATTTTTTGAACGTCTAAATACGCTTTTGATTTTACTTCTCCGGCTAAGATAACTTGTCCGGTGGTTACCAGCGTTTCGCAGGCCACTTTCGAATCGGCATCAAAGGCTAAAAAATTATCAATGAGTGCATCCGATATCTGGTCGGCTACTTTATCCGGATGTCCTTCTGATACGGACTCTGAAGTGAATAAATACGGCATAATATTTTCTATATATAATATAAATGTAATTGAAAAAAGCAGCTGAAACGAAGAGATTGCGGTAAAAAAGAAGAGTTGGTTTTAGCACTTTTTTACGTGGTTGCAATCCGACTGCTTAACGCAGTTTTATCAAATCAGTCCACCTTCAGTGGGCAAAAGTAAAACAATTTTACAAAAGCCGAAAATAGGGTTACTTTTGATGCCGAAAATAAAAGTAGTTGAAAAGGAAAGCTTTATTTATTATAAACCCCATTGCGGGCGGTAAAAGCAAGGAACATGTGCCCCAGCTTATACAGCAGCATTTGGATAAAGCTACGGTTGAGCATACTATTGTTTTTACAGAAGAAGCCGGGCATGCCCATTGGCTGGCTAAAGAAGCCGCTAAAACATATCAAAGCATTATAGCTGTTGGTGGCGATGGCACTGTAAACGAAGTGGCATCGGCAGTAGTGGGTACGCAAGCCGCCTTGGGTATACTTCCATTTGGTTCGGGCAACGGCTTGTCGAGGTTTTTAAGTATACCTATGGATACTGCTAAGGCCATTCAAAATATTAATGATAATAATATTGAATTGATAGATGCCGGGCAAATGGACGGGCAGTGGTTTTTTAACATGGCCGGTATGGGCTTTGATGCTCATATAAGCCAGGTTTTTGCACAAAAGACAAAAAGAGGCTTTATTACCTACTTTAAATCGGCATTGCAGGAAATCATTAGCTATAAATCGCAAAGCTACCATATGGAAATTGACGGTAAGCAATATGACCGCGATGCGTTTATGTTAAGCTTTGCCAATTCGTCGCAATATGGCAACAATGCACATGTATCGCCGCAGGCCTCTGTACAGGATGGTTTGCTGGATGTATGCGTAATCAAACCTTTCCCCTTATACCGTTTCCCGGAGATGGGCTTGCGGATGTTCACCAAAACGGCCGATAAATCGAGTTTTGTAGAGATCATACGGGGTAAAAAGATACAAATTAAACGTAAAGCCGCAGGTCCTGCACATATTGACGGCGAGCCGCAAACTATAGGTGCTACTGCCGAAATAAAGGTGGTACCGCTATCGTTAAAAGTTATTGTAGGCCGCCAGTACAGCCGGTAAAAAGCCATGTCGAAAAAAAACAAGAACAGCAACGGTGGAATGATCTACTCTACCAACCCCGATTTTGAACTGGATAACAATTCAACAGAAGGCACTGTAACTCCTCCGCCGCAACAGCAAAACCTCAAAATATACTTAGACCGTAAGGGCGGCAGTAAGCTGGTTACCCGTTTAACCGGTTTTGCCGGTGCCGAAGCCGATCTGGATGAACTGGGCAAGAAGCTAAAGACCAAATGCGGCGTAGGTGGTTCGGTAAAAGATTATGAAATATTGATACAAGGCGATTTCAGAGACAAAATTCTCACTCTACTACAAACGGATGGCTACAAAGCCAAGAAAGCCGGCGGCTAAATCCCATTTTTATTGTTTACAACATATTTATAATGCTCGTCATCAAGCCTATTTTGGCCCTGAGGCATGTTTCTATAAAATTATTGCAAACTTTTTATAAAATCAGCGCTTGCTTTATCATTAACAACAGCAAATACACGTATATTAGGCAATCAATTAAAATGATAATAGCGCTTTAAGCAGGCACATATCATTTTAGTTACACATTTTTAATAAGCATTGCTTGTTATTATTAAAAAAAATGGCTTTCATTGCAAAAAAATGTTTGTGTAACATAATATATGTCACTGATTACGTTAAGTAGTATATTGCAGAAAATTACATACCTAATAATCTGACATTAAATAATTGTAAAGAATAACATTTTGACTAAATTTATATTCATAAAATTATAAATTTGTTATTCGTTGTAACTCGTATATTTAATTAACTAAATAGATAAACAAAAACTAAAACTAAATTTAAAGTAATGGCAACCGCACCATCAAAACCAACTACCCCTGTTAAAAACGAAAGCTCAGGCAACTCAGGCGCTTTCGCTTCATTAGTAATTCCAATTTGTTTCGTAATCGCAATATTGATTTTCATGTTTGTTTTGGGAGATCCAAGCCATTACAAAGGTGGTGATGTAGAAAAAGGCGCTCCTGTAGATTACTTCGGTACTGTACATAAAGGTGGTGTTATCGTACCCGTGTTAATGACCATGTTCCTGATGCTGATCGTTTTCTCTATCGAGCGTTTTGTAGTTATTGGCAAAGCCTCTGGTACAGGTAACGTTGATGCTTTCGTTAGAAAGATCAATGCTTTCTTAAACCAAGGTAACATCGACGCTGCAAACACTGAGTGCGACAAACAAAAAGGTTCTGTAGCTAACGTTATCAAATCGGGTCTGAAAAAATACCGCGAAATGGAAATTGAGCCAAACCTGGATGTTGATCAAAAAACTTTAGCTATCCAAAAAGATATTGAAGAAGCAACTGCATTGGAAATGCCAATGTTAGAGCAAAACTTAACCATCATCGCTACTTTAGTATCTATTGGTACGTTAATGGGTCTGTTAGGTACTGTAACAGGTATGATCAAGGCCTTCCAGTCATTAGGTGATTCTGGTGCATCAAGCTCATCTGAGTTAGCAACCGGTATTTCTGAGGCGTTAATTAACACTGCACTAGGTATCAGTACTTCGGCTTTATCAATTATCATGTACAACTTCTTTACATCAAAAATTGATAAACTGACTTACGCTATTGACGAAACAGGTTTCAGCATTGTACAAACATTTGCTGCTTCACACAAAAATAAAGATAAATACTAAACGTTGGTTTTATAGATACTGCTTCGCTGCTGCAAGTAGCGGAGCAGTTGATAATTAACCAGTTATAGTATTGATTTTTAAAAGATAAAGCAAAATGCCAAGAATTAAAGTTCCAAGAAAGAGTACAGCAATTGACATGACCGCCATGTGCGACGTGGCTTTCCTTTTGCTTACCTTCTTTATATTAACGGCCAAGCCCAAGGTAGAAGATCCGGTTGCTGTTGATATGCCGAAATCGGCAACTGAGCAAACTTTGCCTGAATCAGGAGTTGCCATTTTAACTGTTGGTAAAGGAAAGGTTTTCTTTACCATAGATGGTCCTGAAAACCGCAAACAAACTTTGCTGCAAATGGGTACCAAATATAGTATCGGTTTCACGCCAAGTGAGGTTAAGCAATTTCAGAATCTGGATAACGTAGGTGTTCCTATTCAACAGCTTAAGCAATACCTGGCTATGGATTCCGAGCAACGCAAAGCTGTTATTACTGCCGGTAAAGGTATTCCTACCGATTCGGTAAGTAACGAATTGTATAACTGGGTACACGAAGCACGTGTAGTAGAAAAAAACTTAACCAACAAAGAATTATTGTTTTCTATTAAAGGCGACAGTAATGAAGAGTATCCTACTATGCAGCGTATTATAGCCATATTGCAAAAGCAAAAAGTAAATAAGTTTAGTTTAATTACTACATTAAGAGGAAAATAATAAAATGGCAGAATTAGATACCTCCGGCGGGGGTGGAAAAAAAGGCGGGAAGGTTAGAAGTAAGAAGCAAAGTACACGTGTTGATTTAACAGCAATGGTGGATCTGGCTTTCTTATTGGTAACATTCTTTATGCTTACTACCACCCTGAACAAGCCCAAAGCAATGGACTTGGCCATGCCGGACAAAGATGATAAGAATACACAGGAGCCAATTGCTGCTTCGCGTACAATGACCGTTTTATTAGGTAGCGGTAACAAACTGGAATGGTTTGTTGGCGAGCCTGGTAAAACTCCTCCAACCGTTGGCGATTACAGCAAAGGTGATAAAGGTATACGTAAGGTTTTAATAGATCAATCGCAAAGAGTTAAATCAACAACTGGTAAAACTATGTTTGTAATTGTTAAGCCGAGTGAAAAATCAGTTTACAAAAACGTGGTTGACGTGCTTGACGAATTACATATTACCGATAACATGGCCTTTGCCATAGTTGATATATCGCCGGTTGAAATTGACCTCCTGAAACGAGACAATCTATTTTAAGAACCACACTTTGTTAAACGTTAAAAACTAAAAAAGCCATGGCTATATTAGGATCAAAATTAGACATATTAAAAACAGAGTGGATTGATGTTGTTTTTAATGATAGGAACAAAGCCTATGGCGCTTACCAGTTACGTAAAAATAACGCGCGTAACACTATAGTAGCTTTGGTTATTACAGCGGTGCTGTTCGTCTTCGCAGTTTCGTTGCCAACTATCATTAACAAGATCAAAGGATTGATTCCTCCTCCGCAAGAGAAGGTTAAAATTCAGGAAGTGGTATTAACACCTCCGCCACCCATTAACAAGAGCGAACCACCTCCGCCACCTCCGCCAACTGCTGAGCCTCAAAAGCCAAAGATTGACCAGGTGAAGTTCCCTCCTCCGATAGTAAAACCGGATGAGCAAGTACGTGAGAAAGATCCACCAACACAGGAAGATCTGAAAGTGGCTGACCCAGGTCAGAAAGATATTAAAGGTGACCCTACACAAACCGTTCGTATTGACGAGCCTGTTGGTAACGCTCCGGTTAGCGCCGCGGTAGTAGAATCAAACCCTAACGAGATCTTTACTTCGGTTGAGCAATTACCGGCCTTTAACGGTGACTTTAACAAGTATCTGTCAAAATCGGTAAGATACCCGGCTGTAGCACAAGAGAACGGTGTACAAGGGCGTGTTAACGTAACGTTCGTAGTAGAGCGCGACGGTAGCTTAACCGATGTTAAAGTGGTTGGACGTACTTTTGGTTCAGGCTTGGAAGAAGAAGCTATCCGTGTGGTAAAATCTTCACCAAAATGGACGCCGGGCCGTCAAAATGGTAGATCTGTACGTGTACAATACACGGTACCTATCGTATTTACATTGAATGATCAATAAGTTATTTGAATGTTAAATTCAGATTTTAATAAACAAAAATCGCCCAAAAGGCGGTTTTTGTTTATTTTAGGAGCAGCCCTATTTATAGGGATATTTATTTTAGGTGTGCTTATCATGTTTTGGAAAGCACTGCCTTTGAACCTGAGCGATACGCAACGCTATACTTTTGGCGGTTTGTTCATCGCTTATGGAATACTGCGTTTTACCCGTATCATGAAAACAGAGATACCATGAGTAACAGTTTGAAAATAATTGCAGGATGTATGGTTGTGATGGTTGCATTTGTAATGTGCAACCGTAAATCGGGTAAGTTAAAGGAAAACGACACCGCTATATCGGGTAAAGCTTTCTTAATGGCCGATGAATCTTTCAAGCCCATACTTGAGGAAGAGCAATATGTTTTCAAGTCACTCTATCCTGATACAAAGCCCGAACTATTATTCAAACCTGAATCTGAGGTAATTAAATTATTGCTGAGCGACAGCATTCGTACTGCAATTCTGTCACGCGAATTGAATGCAGAAGAGGTCGCTTCACTTACCAGCCGTACCCTGCCGCCAGAAACTACGCCCTTTGCACACGATGCTATTGCTATTATAGTGAATGAGCGCTCAAACGATACTTTAATTACAGTAAACGAGTTAAAACAGGTGTTGAACGGAAAACTAATGACGGATAAGAACGTTGTTTTTGATAACCCTAATTCAAGTTTGGTAAGGTATTTGAAGGAATTATCGGGTAGTAAAGAGTTGAAGCAAAAAAATATTTATGCTTTAAATAACAACAAAGACGTTATTACTTATGTTAGTGAAAATCCGAATGCTATTGGCATAGTAGGGTTTAACTGGCTAAATGAGCCTGATGATGATTATGCTGCAGCGGCCGCAAAAGTTAAGATTGTTGCAGTGAAAGGTAGCGATCGTGACAAAGCGTCGACACAGTATTTTAAACCATCGCAGATAACATTGGCTCTAAAACAGTATCCGCTTAGTCGCAACTTGTATTATATAAATTGCACGGGCAGAGAAGGCTTAGCCACAGCCTTCGCCGATTTTTTGCACAGCGACCGTGGGCAAAGAATCATACTAAAATCTGGTTTATTACCGGATTCTATCCCTTCGAGGGAAATTAATATTGTTAAATAATTAAGTTAAACTATAAAATTGAGCCATGAAGAATATGAGCAGTAAAATTGTAGGGGTAGCCACTGGCCTGGTATTTATAGGTTCATCAGTTTTTGCGCAGAGTCTTGCCGACGCCAAGAAAGCTATTGACGCCGAACAATATCAGAAAGCTAAGTCGATGCTTAAAAACTTGACAGCTACACAGTCTACTAAAGATGAAAATTTCTTTTACCTGGGTTGGGTATATTTAGAACAAGAATATGTTGATAGTGCCAAAGCCACTTTTACAAAAGGTTTGGCCGCTAACCCAAAATCGGCATTAAACTATGCAGGTTTAGGTGCTGTAGCACTTGCTAACAAAGATCAAGCCGGTGCGCAAACCAATTTTAACCAGGCTTTAAGTTTAGCTGGTAAAGACAGCAAGCCTTATCAGTATGTTGGTGAAAGCTACCTTTTAGGTGATAAACCTGATGGTGCCGCGGCTGTAGCTGTGTTAACCAAAGGTGTTGCTGTTAATGCTAAAGATCCTGATCTTTATGTTTCTTTGGGCGATGCTTACCGTTCACAGTTAAAGAATACTGAAGCGGTTACTGCATACCAAAACGCGTTGAATTTAAACCCTAAACTGGCAGCTGCCAAGGTTTCTACCGGTGTGGTATGGCGCCAGGCTAATAACTGGGAAGAGTCGGAAAAGGAATTTAAAGATGCGTTAGCTATCGATCCTAATTTTGGTCCTGCTTACCGTGAGTGGGCCGAAACCGATATCCGCTGGGCGCAAAAGGTTCCTGCTCAGGCGTCAGCTAAAGTGAACGAAGCTGTTGAGCAATACCGTAAATTTTTAAGCTTGACCGATAACTCTGTAGAGTCGCGTTTACGCTATGCCGACTTTTTATACCAGGCAGGTAAATTTAAAGAATTGCAAGAGGAAGCTACTGCATTATCTAAAATGCCAAACGCTAACTTAAGAGCTTATCGCTATTTAGGTTACGCAGGATATGAAAATGCAGATTATACTACCGCTAATACTGCTTTGAATACTTGGTTAACTAAAGCTGACCCTAAGCGAGTAATTCCTTATGATTATTATTATTTAGGCCGTATACAGTTAAAAGCTAAAGATACCACTGCTGCACTGCAAACTTTTGAGAAAACAGTTCAGTTAGATACCACCATGGGCGATTTATATGCCGATATAGCTAAAATCTACTACGCTAAACGTCAATTTGTGAAGGCAGGTGATAACTATGCTCAATACGTTTCTAAATCGAACAAGGCTACTTTGAACGATTACTTCTCTGAAGGTTTTAGCTACTACTTTGCTTATGGCGATCAACTGTCGAGCAAAGCAACACCTAAGCCTGTAGCAGATACCATGTTATTGGTTAAAGCAGACTCTGCTTTCTCACACATCCAATCAAAGTTAACCACGCCTAACACCATGGTTACTTTATATCGCGCAAGATTGTATGATTTGAAAGAAAAGGACCGTAACAACATTGTAGGTTATGCCAAACCATTCTATGAAAAACTGATTGAGTATACTACTGCTAAGCCAACCCCAACGGAGGCTGATAAGAAAAACTTAGCCGAAGCTTATGCTTACTTAGGTGCTTATGCCGAGTATAAAGAGAAAGATGCTGCTAAAGCATCCGAAAATTATACCAAAGCCCGTGAAGCCGATCCAACCAACAGGCCGGCGCTCGATTACTTTAAACGTAAAGGTGGTGCAGCCGCAAAAGGCAAGTAATAACCACTCGCTTAATAACAACAGGCCGCAATAATATGCGGCCTTTTTCTTTATTCAACATTTCGATTATATTTGCTGCATGGAAGCACAAAGTTTACCCGTTAATTACCTACCCATTATCATCCAGATGCTGGTTGCTATTGGCTTTGTGGTAACTACTATGTTTTTTACCCATAAACTGGGTCCAAAACGTAAAACTGCCGACAAGCTGACTCCCTTTGAGTCAGGGATTGAGGTAGTGGGTAACGCGCGTACACCTGTTTCTATTAAATACTTTCTGGTAGCCATCCTATTCGTGCTTTTCGATGTAGAGGTTATCTTTATGTACCCTTGGGCGGTTAACTTTAAAGCCATGGGCACCGAAGGCTTAATTGAGATGTTCATCTTTATGGCCACGTTGCTTTTAGGCTTCATTTATGTGCTTAAGAAGGGCGCATTAGACTGGGACTAAGCCAGTTTAGAACGGTTCTAAATACTACCTTGTACATATTACACTATACGATATCACGTTAATTATAATAAATTTGTAAACCTCCGTTTTACGCGGATTTAGCAGTTATTATCAATGAGTGATGTTCAGATAGTTAATGCCCCACCGGGTGTTGAAGGTTCAGGATTTTTTGCTACCAGTTTAGATAAGGCCATTGGTTTAGCACGTTCGCACTCGTTGTGGCCGCTGCCTTTTGCCACTTCTTGCTGTGGTATAGAGTTTATGGCTACCATGGGTTCCAATTATGACCTTTCACGTTTTGGTGCCGAGCGTTTGAGTTTTTCGCCACGCCAGGCCGATTTGTTAATGGTAATGGGTACCATCTCTAAAAAAATGGCTCCCGTTCTGCGCCAGGTATATTTGCAAATGGCCGAGCCCCGTTGGGTGATAGCTGTTGGCGCCTGCGCTTCAAGCGGTGGTATATTTGATACCTATTCGGTATTACAGGGTATTGATGAGATTATTCCGGTTGACGTATACGTTCCCGGTTGTCCGCCCCGCCCCGAAGGTATTATCGATGGCTTCATGAATATTCAGGAGTTGGTAAGAACCGAAGCGCTGCGCCGCCGCGATTCGCCTGAATACACTAAATTATTGGCTTCATACGGAATACAGTAATGGGCGCATTAAACAACGAAATATTACAGCAGCAGGTTACCGGTAAGTTTGGTGAGCTGGTAACTTTTACCGGTGAGCCTTATGGCTTGCTTACCGCCGAAACCACCCGCGAAAATATTATAGATGTATTAACCTACCTTAAACAGGATTCGTCTTTACAGTTTATTTACCTTACCGATATTACCGCCATACACTACCCCGAGCAGGAAAATGCTATTGGTGTAATTTATCACTTGCATAGCCTGGTTCACAATGTGCGTATAAGAGTTAAGGTATATTTGCCGGCTAATGATGTGCGCATCCCTACGGCAACCGTGCTTTGGAACGGTGCTAACTGGATGGAGCGCGAAACATACGATTTCTTTGGTGTTGACTTTGAAGGTCACCCTAACCTGGTTCGCATTTTAAATGTGGATGATATGACCGTTTTCCCCATGCGTAAAGAATACCCGCTGGAGGATCCTAACCGTGTTGACAAAAAAGATTTTTATTTCGGAAGATAACTATGCAGAATTTTCCTTCGTTAAATACTAATACCGATACCAACCTGCAAAGCGAGTTGAGTACCCTTAACCTGGGGCCAACACATCCTGCCACGCACGGCGTTTTTCAAAACGTTTTGCAAATGGATGGCGAGCGCATTGTAAGCGGCGTATCAACCATAGGTTATATACACCGTGCGTTTGAAAAAATTGCCGAACATCGTCCGTTCTATCAAATTACCCCGCTAACCGACCGGTTAAACTACTGCTCGGCCCCCATCAACAATATGGGCTGGCACATGACAGTAGAAAAACTGTTAGGCATCAGCACCCCTAAACGAGTAGATTACCTTCGGGTAATTATGATGGAGCTGGCCCGCATAGCCGATCACATTATTTGTAACGGCGTATTGGGTGTGGATACCGGTGCTTTTACAGGTTTCCTTTACATGATGGAATACCGTGAGGCCATTTATGAAATTTATGAAGAAGTTTGCGGCTCGCGTTTAACTACCAATGTGGGCAGGTTAGGCGGTTTTGAGCGTAACTTTAACGATATTGCCTTTGCCAAGATCCGCAAGTTTTTGGCAGATTTTCCTAAGGTATTGCACGAGTTCGAATCGCTGTTTAACCGTAACCGCATCTTTATTGACCGTACCCGCGGCGTTGCCCCGGTAACACAGGAAGCAGCTTTGGATTATAGCTGGAGCGGCCCTATATTGCGTGCCACCGGTGTAGATTATGATGTAAGAGCCATGAATCCTTATTGCTCTTACGAAGATTTTGATTTTGAAGTACCCGTAGGTACTACCGGTGATGTGTACGACCGTTTCCTGGTGCGTAACGAAGAAATGAAACAGAGCATGCGTATGATACAGCAGGCTTTGGATAAAATAGAGAAAGAAGACCCGAATATATTTCATGCTGATGTACCTGAGTTTTACCTGCCTCCAAAAGAGGAAGTGTACAACAATATGGAAGCATTGATCTATCACTTCAAAATAGTGATGGGCGAAATTCCAACCCCGGTGGGCGAGGTATATCATTCGGTAGAAGGCGCCAACGGCGAACTGGGTTTTTACCTCGTTAACGATGGTGGCCGCTCTCCTTACCGTTTGCATTTCCGCAGGCCAAGCTTTATCAATTACAGCATGTATGCCGATATGAGCCGCGGAATGATGCTCTCGGATGCAATTATTAATATGAGCAGTTTAAACGTTATAGCCGGAGAGTTAGATGCTTAGAGTAGAAGATACCCAAAATCACCCAACTGCAGCCTTCTCGCCAGCTTTATTGGCCGAAATGGCTGATATGGTAAGCCGTTATCCCGAAGGTAAGCAAAAATCGGCTTTGTTGCCAATACTGCATGCCGTACAGGCTGAGCAGGGTTGGTTAAGTGCCGAGGCTATGGATAAGGTAGCTGAATACCTGCGCATTGAGTCGATAGAGGTTTATGAAGTAGCTACCTTTTATACCATGTACTTTTTACGCCCACAGGGCAAGTACATGTTAGAGGTTTGCCGTACCGGACCTTGTTGCCTGGTAGGTGCCGAAAAGATCATGGACCAAATTGAGCAGACGTTAGGCGTTAAAGAAGGCGAAATTACACCCGACGGCTTATTTAGCTGGCGCGGCGTGGAGTGCCTGGCAGCCTGTGGCTTTGGCCCGGTTTTGCAAATAGGCCCCGAATATACATTTTATGAAAAACTGACTCCAGTGTCGGTTAACCAGTTAATTAGTGATTTAAAAGTAAAGGCTAATAACTAATGGGACGAAAATTATTACTCGAACATATTAACGTACCCGGCATCAATACTTATGAGGTGTACCGCTCCAAAGGTGGTTATGCATCGGTAGAGAAAGCCCTGAAAACACTTTCGCCAGATGATGTGGTGGAAGAAGTGAAAAAATCGGGCTTGCGCGGCCGTGGTGGTGCAGGTTTCCCAACGGGTATGAAGTGGAGCTTTTTGGCCAAGCCTGAAGGTGTACCACGTTACCTGGTGTGCAACGCCGATGAATCAGAACCCGGTACATTCAAAGACCGTTATTTAATGACTTACATCCCTCACTTATTAATTGAGGGAATGATTATAGCCAGTTATGCGCTGGGTGCTAAAACCTCTTACATTTATGTACGTGGTGAAATGATGCCGCAGATCCGCATCCTGGAAAAAGCGATTGCCGAAGCTAAGAATGCCGGCTTCTTAGGTACAAACATTTTAGGCACAGGTTACGACCTCGAACTTTATGTACAGCCCGGAGGAGGTGCCTACATTTGCGGTGAGGAAACAGCATTAATTGAATCACTGGAAGGCAAGCGTGGTAACCCGCGTATTAAGCCGCCATTTCCGGCTATTGCAGGTTTGTATGGCTGCCCAACGGTGGTTAACAACGTAGAATCAATCGCTGCAACCGTTCCCATCATTCGTGATGGTGGTGATGAGTATGCTAAAATTGGTATAGGCCGCAGTACCGGTACTAAATTGATCTCGGCCGGTGGTAATTTGAAAAAGCCGGGCGTTTATGAAATTGATTTAGGTGTGCCTGTAGAAGAGTTCATCTATTCGGATGAATATTGCGGCGGTATAGCTAACGGAAAACGCCTAAAAGCAGTAGTAGCCGGTGGTTCATCGGTGCCTATTTTGCCTGCTAACCTCATACTCAAAACTGCAGCAGGTGATGCCCGGTTAATGAGCTACGAAGGTTTATCAGAAGGTGGTTTTGTAACCGGTACCATGATGGGTTCGGGCGGTTTTATTGCTTTTGACGAAGACCAGTGTATTGTACGCAACACTTGGAATTTTGCCCGCTTTTATCATCATGAAAGCTGCGGACAGTGTTCGCCTTGCCGTGAAGGTACCGGCTGGATGGAGAAGGTATTACACCGCTTAGAGCATGGCCATGGTAAGTTAAGCGACATGGATCTGTTGGTAGATGTATCAAAGAAAATAGAAGGAAATACGATTTGTCCGCTGGGTGATGCGGCAGCATGGCCTGTAGCCAGTGCCATCCGTCATTTCCGCGACGAGTTTGAATGGCATGTAACAAACCCGCAGGCTGCGGTGGCCGGTAATTTTGGACTGGCACATTACGCAGATCCGCTGACACCGGTGGTAGCTTAAGGGTAATCAGAATAAAAGCCAGTTAGTTAATATATTTACAAACAGCATTAATATTATAACCAAATGGCAGATTTACATCCGGTAACTATCAGGTTCAACTATAAAACAGAGGACTTTGATTATTTAGACAAGTTACAAGACGGGATTGAAAGAGGAGTAACTTACCACAAAGTAGGTGTGTACGATACCTACGAATTAGACGAAGCCAACAACCAGGCTATCTTTTTCCTAAGTACTCACGACCCCGAGGTATTGTTCAGAAATCTGAAACCAATATTAGAGGAGTCGCCCATATTAAAAGGGGCTAAGATAGATGTAGAGATGGGCCGTGCCGAAGACGGAACGCGTATAGTGAAGGAGTATCAGCTCTAATAATAACAAGGCGGCATAGACAAATGGAATATTTGTTTGTATATGGCACCTTGCTAAGGCATTTTAATAACGAGGTGATGCAGTCCCTCAATAACTCTCTGGAATATGTAAGCCATGGAGAACTGCAAGGGATGCTGATTAACCTGGGTAAGTATCCTGCTTTTGTAGACGGTACAACAGGTTACATTAAAGGTGAAGTTTACCGTATTGCTGATACAGATCATGTATTTGAAGTATTAGACGAGTACGAAGGAGAAGAATACAACCGTAAACAGCAATGGGTGCGGATAGATGAAGAAGAGATCAGGTGTTGGGTATATGTTTACCAACTTGCTCCAAAGCCTGAACATGAAATAATAATGAACGGCGATTATATTGCTTTTATTAGAAACAAAGGTTAGCAATGTTTAAAGTTAGTATTGACGGAATAAGTGTTGAGGTTGAACCAGGCACATCCATTCTAAATGCTGCAAGGCAAATAGGGGGGGATATTGTGCCGCCTGCTATGTGCTACTACTCCAAGCTGGAAGGTAGCGGCGGTAAATGCCGTACCTGTTTGGTTAAAGTAAGCAAGGGTTCTGAAAAAGACCCGCGCCCTATGCCTAAGCTGGTAGCATCATGCCGTACCACGGTAATGGATGGTATGGAAGTGCAGAATATTACTTCGCCTGAAGTTATTGAAGCACGTAAAGGTGTGGTGGAAATGCTTTTGCTAAATCACCCGTTGGATTGCCCGGTATGTGATCAGGCTGGTGAGTGCCACCTGCAAGATTTAGGCTTTGAGCACGGCGCTGCTAAAACCCGTTATGAGTTTGACCGCCGCACGTTTGAAAGAATTGACATAGGCGATAAGATACAACTGCACATGACGCGCTGCATTTTGTGCTACCGTTGTGTTTACACGGCCGATCAGATCACTAACCAACGTGTACACGGCGTATTGAACCGTGGCGATCATTCAGAAATATCAACCTATATACAAAAAGCGGTTGATAACGATTTTTCAGGTAACGTAATTGACGTTTGTCCGGTAGGTGCCTTAACCGACCGTACTTTCCGCTTTAAAAACCGTGTTTGGTTTACCAAACCTGTTGAAGCGCACCGCGATTGCGAACATGAAAAATGCAGCGGTAAAGTAACACTTTGGTATAAAGGCGAAGACGTTTTACGCGTAACAGCGCGTAAAGACCAGTATGGCGAGGTTGAAGAATTTATTTGTAATACCTGCCGTTTTGATAAAAAGAAAACCAGCGATTGGGTAATTGAAGGCCCGCGTAAGGTATCTAACCAATCGGTTATCAATTCTAATCATTACGATACGCTGATGCCATTGCCGGTAGTGAAGAAAAACCTGGTATTACAGGAAGCTAATAAAGAACAATTTGAACGGGAGACCCGACTGTAATGGAAACTACTGATCTGATTATAAAACTTGTACTCGTAGTCATCATATTTGGCATAAGCCTGGTGGTAGCCATGTATTCTACCTATGCCGAACGTAAAATAGCCGCCTTTTTGCAAGACCGCGTAGGCCCTAACCGTGCCGGCCCGTTTGGTATTCTTCAGCCTTTGGCCGATGGTGCCAAGATGTTCATGAAGGAAGAAATTATCCCTACCAAAGCCAGCGGATTTTTATTCATTGTAGGCCCCTCACTGGCTATCATGACGGCTTGTATTGGCTCGGCGGTTATACCTTGGGGACCGCAAATGCAGGTTGCCGGCCGTATTATTGATTTGCAGGTGACCGATATAAACGTAGGCGTATTGTACATCTTTGGTGTCGTATCATTAGGTGTATACGGTATCATGATTGGTGGCTGGGCATCTAATAATAAGTACTCGCTGTTAGGGGCTATTCGTGCGGCATCGCAAAATATCAGCTACGAAATTTCAATGGGGCTTTCTATCATTGCCTTGTTAATGTTAACCGGTACCTTGAGTTTAAAGGAAATTGCCGAACAACAGCATGGCTTTAACTGGAATGTTTGGTACCAGCCTTTAGGCTTCCTCATATTTATTGTGTGTGCCTTTGCCGAAACTAACCGTAGTCCGTTTGATTTGCCAGAGTGCGAAACCGAGTTGGTAGGTGGTTACCACACTGAGTATTCATCTATGAAACTGGGCTTTTACCTGTTTGCCGAATATATTAACATGTTCGTATCATCGGCAGTGATGGCTACCTTATACTTTGGTGGTTACAATTACCCGGGTATGGATTGGGTTGCCGCGCATGCCGGGCCAACCATTGCACCGCTTATTGGCGTGGCAGTATTGTTTGCTAAAATATTTGCCTTTATATTCTTCTTTATGTGGATCCGCTGGACTATCCCGCGTTTCCGTTACGATCAGCTGATGCACCTTGGCTGGAAAACGTTAATACCTTTGGCTATTGCCAACATTGCGTTAACCGGTGTTATTGCCACATTATACAACCATTATTTTGCTTAAATATCAATGGAACCATTAAGTAATAAGCGAAAATTATTAGAAGTTAAGCCCCTCAATTTTTGGGAACGGGCTTACCTGCCTGCCATAGCTCAAGGATTAACCATTACCATGAAGCACTTCTTTAAAAAAGATGTGACTGTGCGTTACCCGGAGCAAAAGCGTGAATTTTCTGAAAACTTCCGTGGTCAGCACTCTTTAAAGCGTGACGAAAACGGTAAAGAACGTTGCACCGCCTGTGGTTTATGCGCCCTTTCTTGCCCGGCCGAAGCCATTACTATGACGGCAGGCGAGCGCCAGAAAGGCGAGGAGCACTTATACCGCGAAGAAAAGTATGCCGCTGTTTACGAAATTAATATGTTGCGCTGCATTTTTTGCGGATTATGTGAAGAAGCCTGCCCTAAGGAGGCCATTTACCTGGACGGCGACATTGTGCCCACCAGCTTTTTACGTAAAGACTTTATTTATGGCAAAGACAAATTAGTTGAGCCGCCTTTAAACCAATAAAAAAGAATTATACCTTTGCCGCACTAACCAGTGCCGGTAAAGGTATTTTTGTTTACAAGCCGTATGAGTATATTTTACTTTATTGCCTTTCTCTCCATCCTGTTTTCACTGCTGGTTATTTTTTCAAAAAACCCGGTGCACAGTGTATTGTACCTCATTATTACCTTTTTTACATTTACCATTCATTATATTATTTTGAATGCGCAGTTTTTGGCCATTGTAAACTTTATCGTATACATGGGGGCCATCCTGGTATTGTTTCTGTTCGTAATGATGATTCTGAATTTGAACAAAGACAGTGAGCCAACCAAAAGCATTTATGTAAAGCTGGCCGGTGTAATTGGTGGCGGTACGCTATTGGTAACGCTGGTAGCCGCCATGAAGGGGTTGGCTAAATCGCAGCCGGTGGTATTGCAAAGCGTTAACCTGGGTTCGGTAAAGAATTTGGGCCAGGTATTGTTCCACGAGTTTTTACTGCCATTCGAGGTATCGTCTATCCTGTTGTTATCGGCAATGGTGGGCGCGGTATTACTGGCCACAAAAGATAGTAACCCTAAATCAACCAAACCTACAGTATAATGGAAAGTTTAACCCAGGCGCTTAAGGTAGTTCCGCTTAATCACTACATCCTGTTAAGTGCCATCATATTTTCGATAGGAGTTATTGGTGTACTCATCCGTCGTAATGCCATTGTGGTATTCATGTCGGTAGAGCTGATGCTTAATGCTGTTAATTTATTGCTTACCGTATTCTCGGTTTACAGCAATGACCCTAACGGACAGGTGTTCGTGTTCTTCATCATGGCATTGGCCGCGGCCGAAATTGCCATCGGGCTGGCCATCATCGTGATGATACACCGCAACACCAATTCTATCGACGTAGATATATTGAACAGACTTAAATGGTAAATTAGAGCGAAGATCAACGTACGAAGATCGGGGTTGTTTCCTCGCACCTCGCACCTCAATCTCCGCACCAGTTAAAACATACAACGTACAACCTATAACGTACAACTAAAAATGGATAAATACATCTGGCTTATTCCTATACTGCCCCTTGCAGGATTCGTTATTAACGGATTAGGCCGCAATACCTTACCTAAAAGCATTATCGGCGCCATTGCCAGTTTAATGGTTTTGATATCGTTTGTTTTAAGTGTAGGCGCTTTTTTGCAGGTTAAATCAACCGGTGCGCCCATTAATGTTACCTTATTCGATTGGATTCACGTTGGCGATCTGCATGTGCCGTTTGCTTTCCTGATCGATCAGCTGAGTTCAATCATGCTGCTCATCATTACAGGTATCGGGTTTTTAATCCACCTGTACTCAATTGGCTATATGAGCCATGATGAAGGTTTCGGTAAGTTTTTTGCCTATCTAAATTTATTCGTATTCTTTATGTTGCTGCTGGTTTTAGGCAGTAACTATATCATTATGTTTATTGGCTGGGAAGGTGTGGGGCTATGCTCTTACCTGCTCATCGGGTTCTGGTTTACTAATCCAAGCTATGCCGATGCTGCCAAGAAAGCCTTTGTGATGAACCGTATTGGCGATTTAGGTTTCCTTATCGCCGTGTTCATTATCATGAAAACATTCGGCAGCATTACTTATGCTGATGTATTCAGCAAAGCAGCTAACCTGCATAGTGGCGATACTACGCTCATGTTAATTACCTTATTGCTGTTTGTAGGTGCTACCGGTAAATCGGCGCAAATACCGTTGTTTACCTGGCTGCCCGATGCCATGGCCGGTCCGACTCCGGTTTCAGCTTTAATACACGCGGCTACCATGGTTACCGCAGGTATTTATATGATTGCCCGTTCTAACATCTTATTTACCCTTTCGCCGGTAACGCAGCATGTTATTGCCATTATTGGTGTAGCTACTATTTTATTAGCGGCAATTATTGCTTTAACACAAACCGATATTAAGAAAGTGCTGGCCTATTCTACGGTATCGCAATTAGGTTATATGTTTTTGGGTTTAGGGGTAGGTGCGTACACAGGTGCTTTCTTCCACGTATTAACACATGCATTCTTCAAAGCCTTATTATTCCTGGGTGCTGGTTCGGTTATCCATGCGGTAAGCGGCGAACAAAATATGCGTAGCATGGGCGGTTTAAAAGGCAAACTGCCGGTAACGTTTATTACCATGTTAATTGGTACTTTGGCTATTTCGGGAATTCCACCATTTGCAGGGTTCTTTTCTAAAGATGAAATTTTGGCCCATACCTACATGCACAGCCCTGTACTGTATGTGTTAGGCGTGTTGGGTGCTATGTTCACCTCATTCTACATGTTCCGTTTAATGTTCCTTACCTTTTGGGGAAGTTTCCGCGGTACGCATGAGCAAGAACATCACTTACATGAGTCGCCGCCGAGCATGACTATTCCATTGATCGTTTTGGCTATCCTGTCTACCATTGGTGGCTTTATGGGCGTGCCCGAAGCCTTGGGCGGTCACCACTGGTTAGAGCACTGGCTGGAACCGGTGCTAAGTAAATCGGCAGAACATACGGGTACTATGTTTATGGCTATCAATACCGAGCGTGTGCTCATGATGGTATCAGTAGGTGGAGCCATTGTTGCCCTCATCTACGCCTACATTAAGTATGTGAAACAAGCAACGGTACCTTTGGCCGATGAAGCCGAACGCCCGGCATTGGAAAAACTCTCTTTCAATAAATTCTACATCGACGAAATTTACGATACCATTATCCGCAAGCCGCTTGATTTCTTATCGGGTTTCTTCTACAAAGTGGTAGATAAGATGGGTATAGATGGTATTGTGAATGGTTTAGGCCAAGGCCCAATTGAAGCAGGCCGTGGTTTGCGCCTGTTGCAAACCGGTAATGTAGGTTTCTATTTGTTTATGATGGTAATTGGCATTATTGCCGTACTGCTATATAGTTTAGTTAAGATTTAAGACAAGCGTTTACTGCACATACAATGACGGTTAGTATATTAATTTTTTTACCCTTACTGGCAGCCCTGGCGCTCTTATTTATTAAAGGCGAGGCTGTAAAGAATATTGCCTTGTTGTTTTCGCTGGTGGAACTGGCGCTGGGTATCTATTTCCTGACCCAGTATAAAGCCGATGCCAGTTTACAGTTTGATGTTGACATTCCGTGGATAGCTAAAATGGGCATATACTTTAAAGTAGCGCTCGATGGTATCAATATCATCCCGGTTATTTTAACGGTTTTACTGGTGCCATTGATCATCTTAACCACTTTCAAGCATCAGTACGAAAAGCCTTCGGCTTTTTATGCATTGATCCTGTTTATGCAGTTTGGTTTAATGCTGGTGTTTACGGCTTTAGATGGTTTCTTATTCTACATTGGATGGGAAGTAGCCTTAATACCTATTTACTTTATCTGCGGTATGTGGGGTGGCGAAAACCGGGTGAAGGTAACGCTGAAGTTTTTCATTTATACATTTGCGGGTTCGCTGTTTATGTTAATGTCTATCATTTACCTGTACCTGCAAACGCCTGATCGTACTTTCGATATCTTCGAATTCTATGCCTTAAAATTAAACCCGCTTCAACAGTCGTGGATCTTTGCCGGTTTCCTGATAGCCTTTGCTATTAAGATGCCGATATTCCCCTTGCATACCTGGCAGCCCGATACCTATACCGAAGCTCCGGCCGCAGGTACGATGTTATTGTCGGGTATTATGCTTAAGATGGGTATCTACGGTGCTATCCGTTGGATGATTCCTATTGCACCCGTAGGTTTCTTTGAATGGCAAAACAACCCGCTTTGGTTAGCCATTGCCGGTATCGTTTATGCCTCTATCATCGCCTTTAGGCAAAAAGATGGTAAGCGTTTAATTGCTTACTCTTCTATTGCTCACGTTGGTTTAATTGCTGCAGGTTTGCTGGCCTGGAACATTCAGGGCTTACAAGGTGCCATGATCCAGATGTTCAACCACGGTTTAGAAGTGGTGGGCATGTTCCTGATTTTTGACATTATTGAGCGCCAGTTAAAAACACGCGATGTAACGCAATTGGGTGGTTTAGCCAAAGTAGCTCCGCAAATGTCTATCGCATTTTTAATTATTGTTTTAGGTTCGGTGGCTTTGCCATTAACCAATAGCTTTATTGGCGAGTTCCTGTTGTTAAATGGTGTTTACCGTTACAATATGTGGATGGGTATTGTAGCCGGCTTAACCATTATATTGGGTGCTGTTTACATGCTGCGTTTATACAAGAACGTAATGCAGGGCGAAACCAATAGCCTTACCGCCACCTTTACCGATATTACCATTAGCGAAAAAGTTGTATTAGGCGTAGTTTGCCTGTTTATTATTGTAGTAGGCGTATACCCTCAGCCGGTAATGCATTTAACCGAGGCTGCCGTAACCAACCTGATGAACAGCGTGAACGTTAAAATTGCCGACGCACTGCTGCATAGATAGAAAAATACCGGCTGCTTAGACAGCATGCTTTAATTTGATTGAGATAAGTTTTTAAGATATAAAATGACCACATTAATTATCATAGCAATATTACCAATTGTGCTGCTGTACCTGGGCTTATTTAAAGCGCACAAGTTACTGCTGCCTGTTACTATTGCAGGTTTACTGCTGGCCTTAGGCTCTGCTATTTGGCAGTGGAACAATGGCGCAGTACCTATTTACCATGATATGATGCTGTTCGATAACTTTTCGGTAGCTTTTTCGGCTACGGCCATAGTTTCTACGCTGCTTATCTTAATGCTGTCTAAAGGCTATTTTGAAAGAATCAGCAATAACGTGGCAGAGTACCTGGCAATTATCTTGTTCTCATTGGCTGGTATCATTGTCATGGTATCTTATTACAATTTGAGCATGTTGTTCATTGGTATCGAAATCATGTCGGTGAGTTTATACATCCTGGCCGGTATCGATAAAAAGAACTTTGCGTCTAACGAAGCTTCATTAAAATACTTTTTAATGGGAGCCTTCTCTACCGGGTTTTTGCTTTTCGGTATTACGTTAATTTATGGTGCCACAGGTTCATTTAATCTCGAAGCCATCCGCGACTGGGCTATTGCACATCCGCGGGGTATTAACCCGCTGTTCCATACCGGTATCATTTTAATGATCATTGGTCTATGCTTTAAAGTAGGTGCAGCGCCATTCCACTTTTGGACGCCCGATGTTTACGAAGGTTCGCCAACGCTTATCACCGCTTACATGTCTACCGTGGTGAAAATGGCAGGCTTTGCGGCTTTCTTACGTTTGTTCTCGGTAAGCTTTGGCCCACTGGCCGATTTCTGGATGCCTACCTTGCTGGTTATCACTATTGTTACCTTATTTGTAGGAAACCTTACAGCATTATATCAGCACAGCTTTAAACGCATGCTGGCTTTTTCCAGTATCTCTCACGCCGGTTACTTAATGTTTGCTATTGTGGCGTTAAGTGCAGGTTCGGGCAATGCTATTTTTATGTATGCAACGGCTTACTGTATTGCTTCGGTAATTGCCTTCGGCGTTTTAATACTGGTTCAGCAGCAACTGGGCGGCGATCATTTCGAGTGCTTTAACGGACTTAGTAAGCGTAATCCTTTCCTGGCTGCGGTATTAACTATTGCCATGCTATCGTTAGCGGGTATACCGCTTACTGCCGGCTTTATGGGTAAATTCCTGATGTTTACAGGTGCCCTGGCCCGTTTCCAGGTTTGGTTAGTTGTGATAGCTGTTATTAATGCCATCATCAGTATTTACTATTATTTCAAAGTAATTATAGCCATGTACTTCCGCACGGCCGAGCATGATGAACTAACAGTGCCCGGTTACTACCAGTTTGTTTTGGGTGTATCGGCATTGGCTACTTTAATAATAGGTATCTTTCCGGCGCTTATCTCAAACCGTATATAGGTTTTCCTGTTACCCTTGAGCCTTGGGTAGAGATAGAAGAGGCTACATACTGCAAATAGTTTTAATATTTGTAGTTTTACAATTATTGTGAATGGAAAACTTCTGGGAACACTTGCAAAACCTAACGGATGCGCAATCCATTTTAAGTAGAGGAGGCTTTTACTTATTATTGATTGTAGTGTATGCCGAAACGGGTTTGTTTTTCGGGTTCTTCTTACCGGGCGACTATCTGCTGTTTATGGCAGGTTTATTGTGTGCCACAGGCCTGCTCCCGGTATCTATCTACGTATTGGTATCATCACTTATTGTAGCCGGTATTTTAGGCAATTATACGGGGTATTGGTTTGGATACCGCACGGGGCCATTTATGGAAACCCGTAAAGAATCTTTTTTCTTTAAAAAGCGCTACGTGGTAATGGCTGAGGAGTTTTACCAGAAATATGGAGGCATGGCGTTAGTTTTAGGGAGATTTTTCCCGATAATAAGAACTTTTGCGCCTATATTTGCAGGTGTTGTTAAAGTAGACTTTAAAAAGTTTAGCTTATATAACTTTATTGGCAGCGTAGCCTGGGTAACTATACTAACGCTTTCGGGTTATTTTTTAGGTAGAAAATATCCGGGACTGAAAGATTATTTGCAGTATATTGTGATTGCATTAATAGTTGTGACCAGCGTACCGCTGCTTTTTGCTTTTCTTAAGAGAAGCAAGAGTACAAACAAAACAGACGAACATTGATTTATTAAATATTCTTATACATTACATGAGTACACAACATCCCTGGCATCAGGTTAGTCCGGGCGAAAGCATTCCTGAAGTAGTTAACGCTATTATCGAAATTCCTAAAGGTTCAAAAGCCAAATACGAGATCGATAAAGAGTCGGGCTTATTAAAATTAGACCGCGTATTGTTTTCATCGGTAATTTACCCGGCTAATTATGGCTTTATTCCGCAAACTTATTGCGATGATAAAGACCCTTTAGATATCCTGGTATTATGTTCTGTTGACGTATACCCGATGTCCTTAATAGAGGCTAAAGTAATTGGTGTTATGCACATGATTGACGGTGGCGAGCAGGATGACAAGATTATTGCTGTTGCCAAGAACGACATGTCTGTTAACTACATTAACGACCTGAGCGAACTGCCTCCGCATGCCATGATCGAGATTAGAAACTTTTTTGAAGATTACAAAAAGCTGGAAGGTAAAAACGTAACCATTGAACATTTAATGGGCAAGTCTTACGCGCTTAAAGTAATTAACGAAAGTATGGAGCTTTATCAAGCTACTTTCCCTGAGTACCAAGGTTAATACATGGGCCCTGATTTAGACATAAACGGTTTTCATATCTTCTTAACCATATTTTTGGTTTTGCTGAACGGCTTTTTCGTAGCCGCCGAATTTGCTATTGTGCGTGTTCGCGGTTCGCAAATTGAAATTCAGGCCAAGGCTGGCAGCCGCATGGCTAAGGTGGCTCGCGGCATTATGCACAACCTTGATGGTTACTTAGCCGCAACGCAGTTAGGCATAACCATTGCATCGTTGGGTTTAGGCTGGGCAGGTGAAGAGGTGGTGAGCAAAATGATGCTTAACCTGTTCACCGTTTTTGGTATGGATGTTACCTCAACACTGGCTGTTAACAGTAGCCACGTGGTAGCATTTATAACCATTACTGTATTGCACATTGTGTTTGGCGAGCTTGCGCCTAAAACGCTGGCTATCCAGCGTTCGGTCCGAACGGCCATGGCAGTATCTGTACCTCTGCGCTTTTTCTTTGTGGTGTTCCGGCCGGCAATATGGCTGCTGAACACCTTTGCTAATTTTATACTTAAGCTGTTTGGTGTAACTACCACACACGGTGAAGAATCGCATCACTCTTCAGAAGAATTGCAGTACCTTTTAGAGCAGGGTAAAGAAAGCGGTGCATTGGATTCCAACGAGCACGAGCTTATCAAGAACGTGTTTGATTTTAATGAGCGTGTGGTAAAGAACATCATGGTGCCCCGTACCAAAATATCGGGCATCGATATTACTACCGAACGCAACGAATTGCTGGAGTGCATCATAACCGAAGGCTACTCGCGTATGCCCGTGTACGATGATACGATTGACAAAATTGTAGGCATTGTACATGCCAAAGATATTTTGCCTCTACTGGCCCGTAAAACAGAGTTCGAACTTAAGGAGATCATCCGCAAACCTTATTTTATCCCGGAAACCAAGAAGATCAACGATCTGATGGCCGAACTGCAGCAAAAGCGCATACAGATAGCCATAGTGTTGGATGAATTTGGCGGTACTGCCGGTATGGTTACCCTCGAAGATATTGTTGAAGAATTGGTAGGCGAAATTCAGGATGAGTTTGACGAGGAGAAGCCCATTGTAGATAAGGTGAACGAGCGCGAATTTATTGTGAACGCTGTAGCCTCTATCTACGACGTGAACGAATCGTTACCGCATGACCTGCCTGAGGATGGTGACTTTGACACCGTATCGGGCTGGGTAAGCGAGATCTTTGGTAAGATACCCGAGGTTGGCGAACAACGCGAAGCTAATGGCTATAACATTACCGTGTTGAGGAAATCTGACCAGAACATTGAATCGGTTAAGCTCGAACTTTTGCTGAACGAAGAAGACGTTAGCGATTTACATTAAGCCCATAAGCTGATGCAGCTATTTTATACGCCCGATATTACTGTTGGCGCTACGCATTATATGCTAAGCGAGGAAGAAAGCAAGCATGCCATCAGGGTGTTGCGTTTGCAGCCTAACGATACCTTGCAATTGGTTGATGGCCGCGGTGGCTTTTATACCGCCCGCATTGTTGACCCGCACCCCAAAAAAACTTTATTGGTTATTGAGAGCTCGCAGCAGGAGTATGGCAAGCGTAATCACTACCTGCACATTGCAGCGGCGCCCACTAAAAACCTCGACCGTTTGGAGTGGTTCTTAGAAAAAGCTACCGAGATAGGTATCGATGAAATATCGCTTATCCAATGCCAGCGCTCAGAGCGTAAGGAAGCCAAAACTGAGCGCTTAGATAAGATCATTACCTCGGCGGTTAAGCAATCCATCAAAGCTTACCACCCGCATTTAAACAGCCTGCAGCCCTTTAGCAGGTTGGTTACCCAATACCACGAAGGACAAAAATTTATAGCTCACTGCCTGCCCGGCGAAGACAAGGTTAGCCTGGCTTCGCAATTGCAACTGCAAGGCAGCAGTTTGATACTCATTGGCCCTGAAGGAGATTTTACTGAAAAAGAAATTGCCGAAGCTTTAGAAAACGGATTTAAACCCATAACTTTAGGTAACAGCCGCCTGCGTACCGAAACCGCCGCACTGGAAGCCTGCTTTGAAGTAAATTTCTTGAATAGATAACAGAGGAGCGAGGTAAGAAGGTGTCGAGGAGCGGGGTGATAGCAGGTTACGAACTTTAATTAAATTATGTCATTGCGAGCGACAGCGTGGCAATCGCACACGCTCAGTAAGCAGTCGTTCGGTTACCACGTCATATTACTCCTCTTAATTATTTAATTAACAGCATGAAGTACAAAGCCCTATACATATGCATACTTGGCCTGCTACTCAGTAGCTACCGCCTTACGCCTACCTACACTTTAGCCCGCCTTAAGTACAACGGGGGAGGCGATTGGTATGGCGACCGCACAGCTTTGCCCAACCTTATCAAGTTTTGCAATCAAACGCTCAAAACTAATTTTATGCCCGAAGACGAGACTGTGGAGGTTGGCAGTGCCGAGTTGTTCAATTATCCTTTTGTGTTCATGACAGGGCACGGCAACGTTATCTTCTCCGATCAGGATGTGCGTAACCTGCGAAAGTATTTAACGGGCGGAGGCTTTCTGCACATTTGTGATAATTATGGGCTGGATAAATTTATCCGACCGCAAATGAAACGGGTTTTCCCTGAGCTCGACTTCGTAGAATTACCTTTAAATCATCCTATCTATCATCAGAAATTTGATTTCCCTAACGGTTTGCCCAAAATACATGAGCATGATAATAAGCGCCCGCAAGGTTTCGGTATTGTGTATAAAGGCCGGCTGGTTTGCTTTTACGATGTGGAGTGCGATTTAGGCAATGGCTGGGAAGATGCCGGCACCTACGCGGGCGATAGTCCGGAAGTACGTTCAAAGGCATTACAAATGGGGGCTAACCTGGTGCAATATGCACTTACCCAATAAGCTAAATTGCTTAATATTTAATAAGATTATAAGCCTCCGTTAAATCCAGCAATCTTCTGTAAAGTATTAGTAATTAGCTGTCTTTGTGTTTTTATCCCCTGAAAATGCTCAAAAAATATTTAGCTATTATAAGATTATTTGTGTTGGTTATGGTTGCAGCAACTGCGTTGTTTGGTTGCCGCAAATACCCCGATGCTGCAAATACTACAACCGATTCTACCAAAACTAATCCTGGCACAGGTAATGTTTCAACCGCGGCTATTACCTCGGCAAAAATTGAACTCAAAAATAATCCGGGTAAAATATCGGAAGATATTGTTTGCACCATAAACTCCAAAGATGAAATTACTGCGGTACTGCCCAATGCCGATGGCTATAGAAAACTGGTACTAACGTTTACTACAAGCACCGCAGGTACTACAGTAAAAAACCTTGATACCGTATTAGTTAGCGGCGTAACTGCAACTACTTTTAATAAGCCCATAAGCCTGGTTACGCTATCGGCCGATGGCAGCACTAAAACCTACAAGGTAATGGTGAAAATATTTACCGGTTTGCCTATCCTTAGGTTAACTACATCGGGCCCGGTAATATCAAAAGATGATTATGTAAAAGGCAGTTTAAACGTAAACCCTAACCAGGAGTTTGACCAGCCGGTTACTACTATACCATTGCAAATTAAAGGCCGTGGAAACTCTACCTGGGTTTTATACCCTAAAAAGCCATACCGCTTAAAGTTTGACACCAAGGCTGCTATGCTGGGTATGCCTGCTGCCAAAAACTGGGTACTGCTGGCTAATTACAACGATAAATCGCTTATGCGTAACCGCATTGCACTGATGCTGGGCCGCCGTTTGGGTGCCGATTTTACCTCTGATAGTCGCTTTGTGGAAGTTTACATGAACGGCGATTACATTGGCAACTATCTGTTAACCGCCCAGGTTGAAGTTAACGAGAACCGGGTTAACATTAAGGAACTCAAAACCACCAACACATCTGACGAAGACATTACCGGCGGTTACCTCCTCGAACTTGACCAGAAAAAGGACGAAACCTATTGGTTTACAACCAAACAAGGGTTACCATTTAGCGTAAAGTCGCCGGAGGATATAACACCTCAACAGTTGAAATACATAACCGGCTATATGCAGCTTACCGAGGATGCACTATTTGGTGCTAATGCCAACAACCCTGTGGATGGCTATGCTAAATACATCAATGTAGATTCGTTCCTGAAATGGTACCTGGTAGAGGAGATATTTCAAACCACCGATGCGCGTGATTACAGCAGTATATTTTACTATAAAGACCGTAACGGCAAACTGGGGATGGGACCTCTTTGGGATTTTGACACGAGCGCGGGTAACGTTGACTATACCGAAACCAAATATCCGGCGAGTTTCTGGTATATTAAATATGGTAAATGGTTTGAGCGGTTAGCCAAAGACCCGGCCTTTGCAGCTAAAGTAAAACAGCGCTGGGCACAAATTAAGGATAACGAAGTAAAGCAAATGTTTACCGATATTGATGAAACAGCCGCTTACCTCAAGCTTTCGCAGCAACGCAATTTTGTGCGCTGGCCTATATTAAACACCTATGTTTACCCAAATGCGGTAGTAACAGGCAGCTACGATAAAGAAGTAGAATATTTAAAGAGTTTCCTCACCCAGCGGGTTAACTGGATGAACGCTAACATGGTTGGCTGGTAAGAAATAATAATAACAAAAAAGGATGCTACAAAACAGCATCCTTTTTTGTTATAGTATAAACTACACCTTAGTTATGAAAGCATTATTAATTTCTGTTGTTGTTGCAGCTGTTTCGCTATGCTGCAATATGGGTGCTTCGGCACAAAAACAACCTGCTAAGCAGTCTAAATCACCTTTGCGGCCATCTGGTGTCAAAAAGATGGGTGTTAAACAAACCCTGCCTGCTATTGAAGGTACTTATAAAGCCATAGTTGTACCGGGCGATGAAAGCCAGCCTTGTAAACTCACTGTAGTTATCTATAAAAAAAATAACAAGTACCGTTATATACTTACTACCCCGGGTAAGGTAAGAAGAGGGGCCGTTACGTTATTTAAAAGTGATGACCCGAAGCAGTTTACCTGTATGATTACGCTGGAAGGCATTCAATGGGCATCGTACGAGGGCGATATTTCAAAGGTCGACGATGAGCACCCGGCGAAGGAATACGAATTACCGGTAGATATAACCATGGGTTTTATCAACAATGAGCTGGCTTTTCAAAATGATGGAAACGCCATGAACTCCTATACCGTATTAGCAGAATGCGACCAAAAGTTTGTGCACTTGGTTAAGCAAAAGTAGGCGCTATGTTAAAATACTAAGCAACAAAAAAGGGTTCTGTGTATCACAGAACCCTTTCGCTATTTTATAAGTAAACTAAGTTACTTCTTAGGCGAGTAGTTCTTAGGCTTTTTCACGCTGAAGTGAGATTTGCCGTTAGGATTAATTTCGGGTGCCCCTACCATGCTCATAGCGCAACGGAAGCCTACTTCGGCGCTCGCTTCGCCCTGGTCCATATAACGGCGGGTAGCAGGGTTTAACCACATGGCACGGTCGTTCCATGAACCGCCTTTGTATACTTTAGAATGGTCGTTTACCAAAGTGGTTACACCATAGAGGCTGTTATCAACCGAATCGGCAAAGCCACGCTGATCGGCCTTGAAAGGCTTACCGGCAATAGCGGCAGTAGTTGTACCGGCAGCAGCCGGTGGTGCTACCACAGCCGAGCTTTGACCGCCCTGCTGCTGTGCTATAAACTCGTTCCACGGAAGTTTTTTGTTTGATTTAGCCGGATCTTTAATAGTACGGCCATATTTGTCTTTAGCGTAAATGCCTTTTTCAGGGTCGGCTAAACGTTTATTGGTATACTCGTTACCGCGGAAAGGGTTAAAGTCTTCCACATCTTCAAACGTCATTTGGCGGTAAGTATCGTTTGTCCACTCGTTTACGTTGCCGGCCATGTTATACAAGCCAAAATCGTTAGGCTCATAAGAGCGTACGGGTGCGGTAATGTCGGCCTTATCGTTCAATGATCCGCCTACACCCATGTTATCACCTTCGCCACGTTTAAAGTTGGCCATGATCATACCGCGGGTACGGCGTTTAGGCGAGCGTACGCCCATGCCGTTCCATGGGTAAATTTTACCATCTTCAATGTTTTCAAACTCGGTATTACCGGCCAGGCCTAAAGCGGCATATTCCCACTCAGCCTCAGTTGGCAGGCGGTAGGCTGGTTTTAAAATGCCATCTTCCATACGTACCGACCTTGTTGCTTTGCCGTTAGCACCGGGCTTAGCATTGGGGCTCAGGTTTTTCATGGCATTTTTACCATCCTTGCCATTGTACTGGTTGTTCAGGTAAATATCGGTATCGTAAGGCTGGTCAGAACCCTTGCCGGTAGCGGCCACATCTTTCCAGCTGGCCAAACGGCCGGTTTCGCGCAGTATGTTTTCGTTAATTTGGTTGGTACGGAAAGTACAATATTCCTGTACCTGCTCCCAGGTAACACCTACAACCGGGTAATCCTGAAAAGCTGGGTGCCTCAAATAGTTGTCTACGTAAGGCTCGTTGTAGGATAGGGGGCGACGCCACACCAGAGTATCGGGAACAGCATTGTAATATAATTCCCTGTCGCCGGTATAGGTTATGCTAATGTAGTGCAGGTAATCGAGCCAGTCCTGGTTAGATACCTCGGTTTCGTCCATGTAGAACGAACCAATGGTAACCCGGCGGCGGGTATTATTATAATCATAAGTAACATCTTGTTCGGCGCTGCCGCCCAAAACAAAAGTACCGCCTTCAATAGCTATTAAACCAGGCCCTGGAGCCGGGTGTGTTTGCCTGAAACGCGTATAACCGCCATTGTACTTGTTATTGTAAACAACACCGGTTTTTTGCGACCGCATTGGCTTACTGCAACTGCTTAACAACAATCCCACACATCCTAATAGTAAAGCAGATTTAGTAAAATGCTTAATCATATTTAAAAAATTAGAAAGTAAAAATACAAAATTTATTCATACGGTAACTTGCTTCAGGTTGAAAGGTTTGGATTGGCTTTATACGTTATTCAAACTGGTTTGTTACAATGGTTCTGGTAAAAACAGGGCGCATAAAACTAAATCAAATATTTAACATGCTATGCTGAATATTCGGGTATTTATTGAAATATTTAAGGCTAATTTGCAGTAATGAAAATTTTTACGCTTTATGCCATTTGCTTTAGTTGTTTATTGAGCCCTGTGTTGCTACATGCGCAGGGAACGGTAGGTACTACCGGTACCAACACCAATGGCAGCAGCAGCAACGGCATAAATACAGCAGTACCTTTTTTAACCATAGCACCCGATTCGCGCTCGGGTGCCATGGGCGATGCCGGCGTGGCACTATCGCCCGATGTAAATGCCAACTACTGGAACCCATCAAAACTGGCTTTTATAGAGGGGCAAGACAATGTATCGCTGTCTTACAGCCCGTGGTTGCGCAACCTCATTTCTGATGTTAACCTGGCGTATTTAAGCTATGCCCGTAAAATTGACGACCGTAATACGGTAGGCGTATCCCTGCGGTACTTTAACCTCGGTAGCATTCAACTGGTAGATATTGGCCAAAACGATCAGGGTACGTACCGGCCTAATGAGCTTTCTATAGATGGTTCTTTTGCCCGCAAGTTTGGGCGTAATTTTTCATTGGGCTTAACGCTGCGCTATATACATTCGGGTTTAACTAACGGCGGAATGGTGAACGGGCAGCAAACCAGGGCGGGTAATGCGGTTGCTGCCGATGTATCGGCCTATTACCGTAAAGAAAGTTACCAGTTTGGGCGCGATGCGCTCCTGTCTTTCGGGGCCAATTTTTCTAACATCGGTACCAAAATGAGTTATACCACCAACGGTGCACAATATTTTTTACCGGCCAACATGCGCATAGGCGCGGCCGATACCTGGTACGTGGATAATTCGAGCCAGTTCACTTTAACACTCGACCTTAATAAACTGATGGTGCCCACGCCACCTATACGCAACAGCATGGGCGATATTATAAGCGGATATGATGATAACCGCTCGGTACCTGCAGGCGTGTTTGGCTCATTTGCCGATGCCCCCGGTGGTTTTAAAGAGGAGCTAAAAGAAATTAGCTACGCTGCCGGTGCCGAATATGGCTATAACAAACAGTTCTTTTTAAGATTGGGCTATTTTTACGAAAATCCATCAAAAGGTAACAGGCAGTATGGCACGCTGGGTGCAGGCTTTAAATATGACATTTTTAACCTCGATTTAGCCTACCTGGTGGCCACCCAGGAAAAAAGTCCGCTGGCTAATACCTTACGTTTCACTTTGAGCGCTAACTTTGGCGGCAGATAATTATGAGTAAACTACGTGTAGGCTTTGGTTTTGATGTACACCAGCTAAAAGAAGAACATCCATTTGTTATGGGCGGCGTTACGCTGCCGCACCACTCGGGCGCCTTTGGCCACTCAGATGCTGATGTGATAGTACACGCCATTTGCGACGGACTGCTGGGTGCAGCCAACCTGCGCGATATTGGCTACCACTTTTCTAACACCGACGAACGCTGGCGCGGTATAAGCAGTTTAATATTGCTGCAGCACGTGGTAGAACTACTAAAAGAAAAGGGCTGGAGTATTGGCAATATAGATGCCATGATATGTTTGGAAGCCCCCAAGATCAACCCGCATATACCGGCCATGAAAGTGAACATTGCACAGGCAGCAGGTATAAGTGAAGAGGACATCTCCATTAAAGCTACCACCAACGAGCAAATGGGCTTTATAGGCCGGGGCGAAGGTGTGGTAGCTTACGCAGTGTGTTTGATAGAGAAGTAAGAAGCCTCTCCCAAACCCTCCCCGGGAGGGAGGGCTTTGAATTTTTAGTTTCAGGAAAGCAACTATATACTCATTCAGCAGTGTAGATTAAATAGTTCATTAAAAAGTTTCTAAAAATTCAAAATATCATTCCTTCACACATTTAACGCAAATCAGGTGTTTGTTTTTTTGCGATGATATGAATATAGAATTTAATAGAATCTGACATGGTTTGATTGGCTAAATTATTATAGAATTTTGCCGATTTATATCGGACATCCCATTTTGTCCGATCAATCACCAGTTGGGCATTCGCAGTTACCATTCCGTTTTTAACCTTTATTTTGGCCGGAAAAGTAACTGCGTGTGTAATACCTTTAATGGTTAGGTCTCCTGTAACTTTCCTGTCTTCTCCATTTACTAACGCAACGCCGGTAATAACAATGGTAGAAAAAGGAAATCTTTTGGTGTCGAAAAAATCAGGGTCTTTTAAGTGATTAACAAGTTTATTGTCGCTGCCATGGTTTTTATCTTCAATGGTATTCATGCCCACTTCTATGGTGCCACTTTTAACCTGACCGTTTTCAACCATTAATTCTCCATTAGAGATATAAATGTACCCTGTTTGGGTATTTATTAAACCGTTTAGTGAAGCACCTTGCCAGGTTAAAAAACTTGCTTTTGTATCTATCAGCATGTATTTTTTATTCTTCACATGTAAGGCCGGGGAGCTTGCCGGTAAATTCTTTTTATTATCCTCTTTTACGGGTTCATAGCAACTGAATACCATAGGGATGATGATCAATAGCAAATAATTGATTGATGGTTTGTTGTTCATGATGCAGGAATAAATTTGATCGGTAATAATTGACAAGTAGTTTAAAATAAAGCAATACGCTTTATGACTGACTCTTTCATTTTTTAAAGTCTGTAATGGTTTTTCCATCATAATGATACACGCCGTTCATAGAACCAAACCAGATACTTCCATCGCTGGCTTCCGTAAGCCCGCAAAGCATTTTTTCTATTGACATGATCTCGGTTACAACCGGTTTTTTACTGTAGAGCGACTTTTGATCGTAGCGTGAGAGTGTCCAGGTTCCAACCCCATTAGGGTTTAAGCTACCTGTGGTCCATATATTTCCTTTTTTATCTTCGATGATAGCAGAAGCTCCTCTTTTTGCTACCAGGGTGAAGGCACTGCCGTCGTAGCGCCAAAGACCAGGTGAAACAACCAGCGTATTACCTTTTTTGTCCTCAACTATCGACGCACCGAACCAGATATTGCCTTTTTTATCTTCAATTATCGACCATACATTGTAAAAGGCCTTGCCATCTTTATTTCTGAAAACCGTAAATGCTTGTCCATCAAAATAACAAGCGTCACCACCTGTGCCGAACCAAAATTTACCGGTTTTGTCTTCAAGAATTGTATGAATGCTATTATTGGAAAGCCCTTCTTGTGTCGTATAGTTTTTAAAAGATTTCCCATCATAGCGGCTTACCCCACCTCCGGTGCCAAACCAAATAATGCCGGCGCTATCTTCATAAATACAAATCACCGCGTTGCTGGCCATTCCCTCGCTGGTTGTAAAATGTTGAAACGACTTTCCGTTGTAACAATAAACCCCCGAATCGGTAGTGCTGAACCAAAGGTTTCCGTGTCTGTCTTCCAAAACATTCCAAAACCTGTGCAAGCCTAACTTGCTGGTGAGATTAGTAAAAGATTTTCCATCGTAGCGTAAGACCCCTGTAAACATTGCAGCAATTAAAATGTGCCCGTTGCTGTCTTCTTTAACATTACGAACCATGGTGTTAGGCCCGTATGAAGTTACGGTATCTTTAGTTTGGTGTGTGATAATGCTTTTTAGTGTATCAATTCTGCCTTGTGCTGTACATGGTGAGCAAAAAATGAACGATAAAAGCAGGGCATACAGGTGTATGTATTTCATAGGTTAATTGAGTGGAATTGTTTCGGCAAACCTAAGGCACATGGAGTATGAGGTGTTAGTAAAATAGTGTAAAATGAATTGTAAAAAGTGCAAAATCGACTATACTACATAACGCAGCAGTAGATAATTTATACTTTTACATATGACGTTGAAGCCTCTGTTTCTTTATACTGCCGCTTTCCTCCTTGTAGTTACTTCGTTATTTATATATCTGCATTTTGAGAAAACTGATTTTGCATCTGCAAGAAAGATCATTGTGATGAGGAATATAGGGCATGAGGTTTTATTAAGTGCGGGCGATAGCAGTTCGAGAGTTTTACCGGTTAACAAAACAGCCGATGATCAATATCTGATCACCTTTGGGAACGCCTTTCAATTTACGCCAGATTCTGTTATAAGAATTATAAGGCAAGCGGTAGCTGCAAATAATTTACCATCTGATTATGTTGTTAATGTTGTAGAATCCGAAAAAAATCAGGTAGTATTCGGGTTTGCAATCCTCCAAACAGAGAAAACCAGCATAGTGCCCTGTAAAGGCAGGAAACAGCCTAAAGCACGTTATTTAATTAATATCGCTTTCCGCGATACTGCCCTTAGTAAGGTAAACAAAAACTATATTGTAGGAGCCGGTGGTAGCTTAGCGGTATTAACGCTCATTTTTTCGGGGCTGAAAATCAATTATAGACAAAACACAACTCACCTTATTGAAGAGAAAGGCTTAGTAGCTACTTATGAAGTAATTGCTATTGGTAATTATTGGTTTTATACAGATGACCAATATCTTACTTATAATAAGGAACAAACCTTACTCTCCGATAAGGAATCAAAAATGTTATACATTTTGGCAAGAAAGCCCAATGTGCTTGTAGAGAGAGGCGAACTTCAAAAAGTTTGGGAAGATGAAGGCGTAATTGTTAGTCGAAGTTTAGATATGTTTATATCTAAACTTCGAAAAAAACTGGAGAATGATCCCAATGTACGACTCGTTAATGTTCATGGCTGAGGCTACAAGCTGGAAACGCTTGAAAAATTTATTTAGCAGTTTGGTCTTCCATTTTTACATTACCTGTGCGCTTCAAGTTGCCCCAGCCGCTATGCTGGCCTTTTAGGGCACGGCGTAACGATTTAAAGAGGATATAGTACATCAACTGGCGCCATACAAAACGCTGCGGAATGATGTAGATCAGCTTGCGGTAATCTTCTTTCTCCATCTTAAAGGCTATTACGGCTACGATCATATCTATGAGGATAAAGGCCAGGTAAAAGGCAAATATCTTTTCAGGATGGTCGCTAAAGAAGCCGGCTATCATCATCAGATCGGCCAAGGGAGAGAACAGCGGTAAGATGATCTGGAAAATGAGAATGTTAGGCATACCCACCATGCCAAAGAAGCTGTATTTGCGGTTAAATAAAGCATCGCGGTTCTTCCAAAAGCTCTGCATTACGCCAAAACTCCACCTGAAACGTTGTTTTAACAGCATGTTAATGGTTTCCGGGGCTTCGGTATAAGCAATAGCCTCGCCCGCATTGCGAATAATATAGCCTTGTTTAAGTATGCGCATGGTCAAATCGCAATCTTCGGCCAGAGTATCGGTGGTAAAGCCGCCCGCCTTAAATATTGCTTCCTTACGGAAAGCCCCGATAGCGCCGGGAACTACGGTAATGCTGTTCAATAAATCGAATGCCCGGCGGTCCATATTTTGGGCGGTAATGTACTCAATAGACTGCCAACGGGTAATCATGTTCGTTTCGTTACCCACCTTCACCGTACCTGCTACGGCGCCAATTTCATCATCGGTAAAGTAGGCCATGAGGTGAATAATAGCGTCGTCTTTCAGCAGTGTATCGGCATCAATACAAACTACGTAATCATACTGTGCCTGTGCAATGCCAAAGTTAAGCGCCGATGCCTTGCCTCCGTTTGGCTTGGTTAGAACCTTAACCATAGGGTGGTTTTGGTAAGCAGTGTTTACCACCTCAAAGGTCTTATCTTTCGATCCATCGTCAATAAACAGGATCTCCATGGTAGGGTATTCCAGTTTAAGCAAGCTTTGGATGGTTTTAATGGCTGTTACTTCCTCATTATAAGCCGGTACAATAATGCTCACCGGCGGCAAACTGGCTATGTCAATGTTGTGATCGGGCGCTTTTTTGTTCAGCGCAAATTGTCTTGAAGCCAATATACCGATCAGTATGATACGGCCTACCGCTAAAAATATAGCCGATAAAAACAGGTATAAAATAAACCAGTTTCCATAGAACAGGCCTGCATTAAACCAGTCATACAACTGGCCGGTAATGCCACTGTTGGCATCATCGGTTACGGGCGGCATCAGGTCGGCTTTCTTTTTGTGCAATATATCGGCAATGGTGGTAAACTCGTAGCCATGCGTTTTAAAGTACTGGATAATGCGTGGCAGGGCTTTAATGGTTTCCTCGCGGGTATCGCCCCCGGCATCATGCAGCAGCAGCATGGTGCCGTTTTTTGCCTGGGCAATGGTACGTGCTACAATGCTATCGGCGGTTACACCGGGTTCCCAATCGTGCGGATCAATAAACTCACCAATATTGATGTAGTTCTCCTTACGGCTTTGGGCCACTGGGATAATCTCGGCCAGGGTTTGCGGCTCGGCATCGGCATTGAAGGGCGCACGGAACAGGATGGTGCTATGCCCGGTAATGGACTCAATGAGCTTACGTGTAGAGTTGAGTTCCAAACTCACCCGTTGAAGACTGATCTGCGATATATCGGGGTGAAAAAAGGTGTGGTTGCCTATCTCGTAACCTTCATCGTAAATGCGACGTAACAGCGGCATGTTCTTCTCTACCATAGAGCCTACCACAAAAAAGGAGGCCGGTACTTTCTCCTTTTTCAGGATGTCGAGGATGCGCGGCGTATAGCTCGGATCCGGGCCATCATCAAAAGTCAGTACAATTTTGTTGGGCGAGTAGCCGTACCGCCTGATCACGTACTTGGTAGGTAGTTTTTCGTACTTTTCGTCGGTAATTCTGAAGTTTTTTGAATCAAAATCTATATTTATCAAACCGGGATTTGGGGTAGTGATCAAATCCAGCACTTCACCATCGCCCACGTAATCGGGCTTATCGCTCAAGCCAACGGTCGAAAATCTTTTAAGATCGATACCGGTTTTGCGCAGTGAATCGGTAGATAAATTCTTTTGAAAGAACGACCAAAGCCTGGGGTCTTCAAAGCCTAAACGCCACAGGGCCACACCGCCTGTAGCCCAATCATCAGCCATGCGGATAATGTTGAAATTGGTAACGGCATCGGCAAAATATACGGTATGGTTCAGGGTATCAGCACCTTTGTAGGTAAACTTGAGGTTAGCCGATTCGGGGTCGAATAAAATTTTACTTGAATTTTCTTTGGCCGTACTCACCGCCTGCTGGTAGCCCATAGGCTGGCCCAAACGGCTTTCGGCCCAATCAAAGCCACCGCCTACAATGGTCAATATGACTTTGTTGCTGGGTATTTGCTGGCAAACATTATCCAGTATTTCTTCTACCCAGTGCTGGTGCGACACCTCACCTGCATTACTGCTCTCGTTGTGCTGGTCAATAGCCATTACAAACAGGTAATCGTTCACTTTTTGCAAGCGTGGCAGGTTGTACTCATCATCCTCGGGCCAAACGCTTTGGGTTACCAAAAAGCCTTGACTATGCAGGGTATTGTACAGTTCCTGCTGAAAAGCCACGTAAGCAGGTGCATTACGATCGCTGATATCGTCGAAGTTAAGATCGAGTCCGCGCAGCTTGTATTTGGTTAAATTGGCGGCAATATTATTGATGAAAGCCGTGCGGCGTTTAGGATTTTTAATAATAGCCTCTACCGTTTTACGATCAAATCGGCCCGAAACATTACTGGTATTAATGTAGTTGGTTAACCTAACAATGATGGGTTTTTTGTACTTCTTGTTGAGGTTCATCAAACCGGTATCCAGGCTTACGGTCAAACTATCGGCATTGGGCGTTATGCGAAAACCCTCGCTCACGATCATGTCTAACCGGGCAATATGATCTAACAAGGAATTGTACGCCTGCGGTTCCCAGGCGAGATAAAAGCCCACATTAATACGGTTTGCGTTGTTTGGGTGCTTAAGCTGGTGCTGGCGTAATGCCCTTTGTATTTGCTTAATGCGGTTGCGTTCAACCACAAAATCGCGGTATTTGGTAGACCGTTTTAAACGGTTAAGTTCTTCGTTAGTTAACTTCTTTTGTGTAGGAATAAGGTTAGGAAGGTCGGGGTATTGTTTAGAAGTAACCGTAATGGCCGCGGCCACCACGCCACTGATAAGGACGAGTATAAATATGCGGCTCAACCATTTAAAGCTGGTCCATCGTTTGGAATTTTCGGCTTGAAATATTTGTTTATTGGGCATTAAATAATTGCTTAGTTCTGCGTAACAAAACTAACACTTTTAAACTACATGGAGCATTAGAAGGTGATTAGAGATTAGGAGCGGGGCTTGCCAGGATCAACGTTTGAAAAATCGACACCACATTTACAATTAGAACCACATCCTTTTTTAACGAATAGGCTTTGGTACGCCATGCGGCCCACGTAAAAAACCGCAGCGGCAAAAAGCAATACAATAACTATCGTTTGAAAATTCATCATACAAAAATACCGATTGTAATATAATTCAGACGTAAAAAAAGAAGCCCCCTCTAAATCTCCCCCGGTAGGGGAGACTTTACAGATAGCCGGCTTTTAAAGTCCTCCCTCCCGGGGAGGGTTTGGGAGGGGCTTCGGCATCAACGCAGTGGTGCCGCCTACCCAGTCAAATTCTTTGTTGTAGCGTACCCCTATCATTTTGCCACGGCTTAAACGAGCCAAATTAATGGCTAATGTTGGTTGGGCATCGCCATTAGGCCATAGGTAGAGTAATCTTATTTCGGCCTTAACGCCACCATCGGGCGCTTGTATTACCGGCTCGTAATTTACTTTTTCTTGTAGTATCCAGTTTTCGGGGTCTTTAATAGCCGCTACATCTTCGTTGGTTACTTCAATAATAACCCCCTGCCCGGCAAAAGAGAAAAGGGGCTTTAATACATAGTTTTCCAAATCTGCCGGTATCTCGCGCAACTCATGTAAAAAGTATGTTTTTGGAATAGCTTCGCCATGTAAAAATGGCATGGTAAACTTGCTGACGCGGTAAAACCAATTGGGATGGGTTATCCATTCAATATCTAAAGGCTGACGAATGTCTACCTGGTTTTGGAGCGGATCATCGCCCGTGTCTATCTCATCAAATATAAGGCGGTTGTAAATGCGCTTAATGAGCTTGTCTTCACCATCACTTTCATAAAATAGTTGATCGCCTTTCTGCTTTAGCTCATCAAGACCAATAATAGGGATGCCCAGGTACTTTTGCGTGATGAAAAAATCGATAGCTGTTTTTTGCTCTTGTGCATTAACATCCATTAATACCACTTCATGCGGCTCATAAGAGCCAAGTATAGTTTTTTTGAGCAGAGCGATGTAGGTGGCTTTATCCATGCCACCGTAGTAACCTGTCCAACTGGTATTAATATCAAACACCTCGCTATAGGTATCATCTAAAAACGATTGGAAGCCATACAGTGAAGGAAAGCCTTGCAGTTCTATCAGTTTGGGGACGATGTTGCCGGCCTCATCTTTACAAATGCCAAAATCGAGGGCTATAAAATGAGGATGGTCATTTTCATTTGCTACGCGCCATTTTTGGGGAATGGCACGTTCGGTAAGTGCCTTAAAATTGGGTTGAAGAATAGTTTGTAAAATGTCTTCCCCCGCAGCAATCAACTGGTCACGAAAATCAGCAGTCAGGAATATCGGTGTTTCGGCTACGCGAAAAGCGACGTCATGAGGCAAGCCCTGATTAAGCTGCTTTAAAAACTGCTGATATTTTTCGGCGGTGAAATTAGCGTTAAAGGTGCTGCGTGCTGATGAATGCATGGTTGGATAACTCTATTTTAATTGTCATGTTGAGCTTGTCGAAACTTTCGCCACTTTGCTAAGCCTTCGACAAGCTCAACATGACAAGTTGTTTATATTCTTGTCAGTCTGAACTGGTCGAAACATTCGCCGTCTTGCTAAATGTTTAACAGGCGATACGACACCATTAAGCTTCCTGAAAACTTAAAATAGCCTGATCTAAAAAGTTGGGAATAATGGTAATTTCGGTAAGCATGATCATGTCCGGGTCTTCAAGCCGTTCAAGCATTTCTATGTACTTCTGTTCGCCATGTTCATCTACCACTTCCTGCTTTTTCTCATCGGTAATGAGGTATGCCCGCATGCCAAACGGATCGGCCTCGGGATGAAACTGGGTGCCTATGAAGCACTCGTTAAAGCGTATAGCCATCAAAGCACGAGGTAGGTCTACATGGGGGCGTTCTTTTTCAATCGCTAATAATGCGGCACCTTTTGCTTTCAGCTGTTCGTTATCGGCGTTCACTACTTGCCACGAGCGTGAATCTACCGCAAAAAACGGATCAGTCAATCCCTCGAAGATCTGCTCAAATAAACCATGCTCGGTAACATGCACCGGCAAAACTCCAAAAGATGGCGAACGGCGTAGGTTCACTGCACCTAAACCCATTCTGCGGCACATTAACTGAAAAGAGTGGCATATAAAAAATACATGCTTTTTAGGCCCTGCTGCGCTTTGATTGTGTGCCTCCAGGGCATCTATCAGTTCAAAATACTTGTCATCCCAAACAGTACCCTCACTTTCCAGCGGGTCGCCTGGGCCACCGCTCGATATGTAAATATCAAACTCGGTGCCTGGTACTTCTTCCTTTTGGCGTACATCAAAAACCTTATAGGTGAGGTTAAGGTCGTTTACCTCGCGGTAGCGGGCTATAATATCTAAAATACAGCGCATGCCTTGGTTGGCTACGCCATTATAAAGGTCTAATACGGCTACTTTAATTTCTTGCTTATCTGTTGTCATCTTCTCTAAATCCCTTTCAATGTTTGCGAGGTAATAAAATCTACCACGTCTTCAAAGTTGCCTTTTTGCTGATAAATGGCCAGCTGGCGGTCGGCCCCGGTGCCGTGTTCTAATATGTGGTGTATGTATTGCAGGTCTTCGCGGCAGCCCAGTTCGTCTACCACATCATCTACAAAATCTAATAACTCCAAAATGAGCGCCCTGGTATTTACTTCCTGTTGTTTGCCAAAATCTATCAATTTACCATCTATACCATAACGCGCTGCACGCCATTTATTTTCGTTAATAAGTGCCCGCGGGTAGGTAATAAACTTCATATTTTGCAGGCGAAGCTTGTACAGCTTGGCGCACAAGGCTTGGAAAAGTGCGGTAAAAGCAATGGTTTCATCAACCAGCATAGGGCAGTCGCAAATGCGGAACTCTATAGTTTCGTAAAATGGATGCACGCGGATATCCCACCAAATTTTCTTGGCATTATCTATACAGTTGGTTTTTACCAGCAGCTTAATGTAATTATCGTACTCCTCAATACTGCTAAAGGCATCGGGTATGCCGGTGCGCGGAAACTTATCGAACACTTTGGTGCGGAAAGATTTGTAGCCTGTGTTGCGGCCCTCCCAAAAGGGTGAATTGGCACTTAACGCAAACACATGAGGTAAAAAATAACGCACCTGGTTGGCGATGTGGATGGCCATTTCGCGCGATTGGATGCCCACGTGTACATGCAAACCAAAAATAAGGTTAGAGCGGGCGGCATCCTGCAGTTCATCTACAATTTCGCTGTAACGGGGGTGCTCGGTAATAAGCTGGCCTGCCCAGTGCGAAAAGGGATGGGTACCGGCGGCGCCAATACGCAAACCCATATCGCCGGCCAGTTGAGCAACGGTGAGGCGCAGTTTGCTTACCTCTTTGCGCGCTTCTTCGGTATTGCGGCAAATGTGGGTGCCTACCTCTACCACGGCCTGGTGCATTTCGGCCTTTACCTGGTCTTCGTGTATGCGCTGTGCCGCATCCACAATTTTTTGCTCATGCGATTTTAGCTCCCTTGTTACAGGGTCTATCACCATAAACTCTTCCTCAACCCCAATGGTAAACTCGTTCATCGCTTAAATATTTAATGGCCCTAATATGGGTTGTGTTTGTTTCAATCTTTCGGGCCAGCCATCCTGCCACGGATAAACGCCTTTTGTTGTTGGGTATATGCACTGCAACACCGGGAAATCATTGCCCTTGTAAAACCAGTGCGCATAACCCAGGTAATCGGCATAATTGGTTTTATCAACGGGTATAAAATAGCATTCAAAACCCTCTAAAATATCGGGAGAGTAGGTAAACGGCTCAAACCGTTTACCGCTTTTAATAGCTTCCCCAATATCATTAATCAAAGAATGAATGAGCTCCTGCTGCAACCCGATAAATATAATTTCGGGATGCTTAAAATTATGAAATAAACCAATAGAAAAGCCAAAGCCGGGGCCTTTATCATCGGCCAGTACATGAACAATATGTAAGCCATATTGCTCAATGTCGCTTAATACCTGCTTGTCACCATCGGTTAATTCCTTGTCCATTATCCTTTTTTCTTAGCTGGTTTCTTTGCTTTTTCTTTAGGCTCTTCAGCTTTTACGGCTGGTTGTTTAGCCGCTTTTGCTTTAGGCTCAGGCTTTGCTTCAGTCACCGGCTTAGTCGCCGGAGTTGCTTTTGCCGCTGTAGTAGTTTTAGCCTTTTTGGGTTTTTCTGCTACCGGCTCTGGCTTTGCTTCTTCGGTAATAGGATGATCTATAGCTCCAACGGTTACATCTTTTTTGGTAGCGGCAGGTTGCTTTGCAACTTTTGGCGCAATAGCAATCGGGGTTTTAGATAAAGAACCCTTTACATACTGGCCCCAGGTAAGGTTATCTACGCCGTCTTTTTGTTCCTGAGCACGCTCAATGGCATAGCTGGCGGCAGTTTCAACTACCCAGTCAAAATTTTCCTGGCCTACGCTGTTTACATCGGCATCTGGGGCCGGGTTGCAAAAGTCTATAGCGTATGGTATACCATCGCGAACGGCAAACTCCACGGTGTTAAAATCGTAGCCTAAGTATTGATTTAGCTTAAGCACGTAATCGGTAATGGTATCGAGCATTTTTTTAGAAGCCGGGGCTTTACCATGCTCGTAGCGCAGGTGGTGCGGGTTGCGGGGTTCGTACTGCATAATGCGTACGTGTTTGCCGCCAATGCAATAGCAACGAAAATAGTCATCAAAAATAATTTCTTCCTGTAGTAGCATGACCAGTTGATTGGTTTGGTCATACTTTTCCCACAGGTCTTCTTTGTTTTCCACTTTGTAAACATCGCGCCAGCCGCCACCATCAAATGGTTTCATATAGGCAGGGAAACCTACATAATCAAATATACCATCCCAATCCAGTGGGTAGGCTAAATTGCGGAACGACTGATCGGTAGTGCCGGTAGGGTGTTCTTTTGAAGGCAGCAATACTGTTTTAGGAACAGGGACGCCTAATTTTACCGCCAGTGCATTATTGAAAAATTTCTCATCGGCGCTCCACCAAAAAGGGTTGTTAATTACGGCTGTGCCTGATATAGCTGCATTTTTTAAAGCGGCGCGGTAGAAAGGAACATCCTGCGATATGCGATCCACAATAACGGCGTAATCTAATGGTTCACCCTGCATTACCTTATCCAGGCGCACAAATTCGGCGGTAATGCCTTCAATGTTTTTCTCGTTAATGCGGTCTATAAAGGCTTGCGGAAATGTATTTTCCTGTCCAAATAAAATGCCTATTTTTTTCATAGTCGTTATAGTTAGTTGTTGTATTCAGTTGTCTGTATTCGGTTGTCAGTTGCCTGATTATCTTGGTTCTCTATTCTTGATACTGTACTCTATATTCCCGACTCTCCGCGCTCTATTTAATAGTTGATAAATAATGCGGGAACATCTCTTTCCATATGGGCCAGTCGTGGCGGGCAAAGGGCCTTACATCCAGCCAATGATTAATATGCTTTTGGTTTAAAATGTTCGACAAATCATAATTATAACCCTTGCAAATATCATGCTCTGATGTACCTAAGATAATGTTCATATGCCACAAGGCCGGATTATTGCTGCCGGGCAAATAGTCTACTGGGTTGTTATAGAATATATTATCATCATAATAATTGCCGGTAAACATCTTGATATTAAAAGCGCCGCCCATGCTAAACAAGTGTCCTACCTGTTCGGGGTGCTTAAACGCATAATTGCCTGCATGATAGCCGCCAAAGCTGCAACCGGCCACGGCTACTTTGCCTACACCGGTTTCGTGCATGGCCCAGGGCACTACTTCGTTATGCAGCATATTGTCGTAAGCCATATGGGTACGGGCCTTATCTGCCGGGTGAATGCTCTTATTATACCAGCTTTGCGTGTCTATAGAATCGGGGCAGTAAATTTTAACCAATCCGTTATCTACAAACCAGCGCACGCTGTCTATCAAACCAAAATCTTTGTTTTGATAATAGCGCCCCATAGAGGTGGGGAACAGGATAACCGGGTAGCCGCGGGTGCCGAAAACCAGCATTTCCATGTTTCGGCTGAGGCTTTGCGAGTACCAGCGATGATATTGTTCAGTCAAAATAATGTTTTATTAAACTTTAAGGGGTAAGATAGGAGGTTTGTTTTATTTAGACAACATTAAGAGCAAGAATTGTGTATAAGTGGTAAAAGGCCGTATTTTTGTTGCCTTTATTATAAAAGCAGGCATTTGCACCGTCTGTATAACTATTGCTATGTCTGTAACTGAATCTACGCTTACCATCACCTCGGCTTTGCTTGAACGCGAGGTAACCTGCACTGTGTTTTTGCCCAAAGGTGTTACGCCTCAAAGCCTGCTGCTACTTAACGACGGACAGGATGCAGAAAACCTGCACCTGAAAGAAACGCTTGAACACCAGTATGAGCGTTTAGGTATTGACCCTTTGTTGGTAATTGCTATACACGCCGGCGAAGAACGCATACAGGAATACGGCGTTGCCGGCCAGCCTGATTTTAAGGAGCGAGGAGCTAAGGCTAACTTATATACTGAGTTTATTGTGGACGAATTGCTGCCCACCGTGTATAAGGAAACTGGCTTTCAAAATTTCAAAACCACCGCTTACGCAGGTTTTTCGCTGGGGGGATTATCGGCTCTGGATATTGCCTGGCATCATGCCGATATCTTCAATAAAGTAGGTGTGTTTTCCGGCTCGTTTTGGTGGCGTATTAAAGATCTGGCGGATGGTTATACTGATAACGACCGCATTGCGCATAGTATGATTAGTTCGGCTGTAGAAAAGCCTGACCTGAAATTCTGGTTTCAAACGGGTACCCACGATGAGATAGCCGACCGCAACAAAAACGGCATCATAGATTCTATTGACGATACCATAGATCTGATCAAAGTGCTGGAGACTAAGAGTTACACCCGCCCTCATGATATACATTACATAGAACTGGTAGGAGGGGAACACAACCCGGCTACCTGGGGTAAAGCAATGCCTAAGTTTTTGTGCTGGGCGTTTGGGAGTTAGGTGCGGTTTTTGTAAATTAGTAAATCATTAATAATTGCGAAAAGATGATAAGCACAACCTTAATAGAAAAGCTGGAGCAGTTATCGCCCGAACTTCAACGAAAGATTGAGGATGAAGTGGATGTGTTGTTAGTCGAAAAAAAACGAGGATCAAATGATTTATTGGAGGAGCCCAATATAGGGAGAGGCTATGGTAGCATGAAGAATAAAATTTGGATGGCTGACGATTTTGATGCACCACTTGACGGCTTTAAGGAATACATTTAATGGAATTGTTGTTGGATACGCATGCATTATTGTGGTTTCAAAGCTCTGATCCAAAGCTGTCACGTAAAGCATTAGAACAGATCAGTAATCCGGGAAACACTTGTTTTATAAGCGTAGCATCTTTATGGGAAATATCCATTAAACTGAGTATAGATAAATTAGTTATCACTGATGGCTATCAATATTTCTATGATAGTCTTATTGCTTACGATTTTAAAGTTATAGATATAAAAAATGGACACTTAGTGCTATTACAAACACTCCCTCACCACCACGGAGATCCCTTTGACCTCTTGCTTATAGCTCAGGCTATTACTGAAGACCTCACCATCATCTCGGCCAATCGTCATTTAATGCTTACCCGGTAAACGTTAGCTGGTAATAATCAACTAATTGTAAAAAGCAATCAACCCTTTTAAATGCCGTATATAAAGCGTATCTTTGCGCAAAATACAAGAGGCATTTTTCATGCAAAATCAAATTCGTAATATTGCTATTATAGCACACGTTGACCACGGTAAAACTACCTTGGTTGATAAAATCCTTCATAGCTGCGCCATTTTCCGCGATAACCAGGAAACCGGCGAGCTGATTCTGGACAATAATGATCTGGAGCGCGAGCGAGGCATTACTATCGTATCTAAAAACGTATCGGTACGTTATAAAGACATCAAGATCAACATTATTGATACTCCTGGTCACGCCGACTTTGGCGGTGAGGTAGAGCGTGTGTTAAAAATGGCTGATGGTGTATTGTTATTATGCGATGCTTTTGAAGGCGCCATGCCACAAACCCGTTTCGTAACTCAAAAAGCCTTGGCTTTAGGTTTGAAACCAATTGTGGTTGTAAATAAAGTAGATAAAGAAAACTGCCGTCCGGAAGAGGTTTATGAGCAAATTTTTGAATTGTTCTTTAACCTGGATGCTACCGAAGACCAACTGGATTTCCCGGTTATTTACGGTTCATCTAAACAAGGCTGGATGAGCACTGACTATAAACAAAAAACCGAAGATATCTTCCCGTTAATGGATGCCATTTTGGCTAACATTCCACCGGCTCCTATCAGCGAGGGTACTTTGCAAATGCAGATCACTTCGTTAGATTATTCATCTTTCGTAGGTCGTATTGCGGTAGGTCGTGTGGCTCGTGGTACTATCAAAGAAAACCAACCGGTATCTTTGGTAAAACGCGATGGCACTATCCAAAAATCACGTATTAAAGAGCTTTACACTTTCGAAGGTTTGGGTAAAGTTAAAGTACAGCAAGTAAGTTCTGGTGATATTTGCGCGGTTGTAGGTATTGAAGGTTTTGACATTGGTGATACCATTGCCGATTTTGACAAACCAGAACAATTGGAAGTTATCCATATTGACGAGCCTACCATGAACATGCTGTTCACCATCAATACTTCACCGTTTTTTGGTAAAGAAGGCAAGTTTGTAACTTCACGTCACTTACGTGATCGTTTATATAAAGAGATGGAGAAAAACCTGGCGCTGAAAATCGTGGAAACAGAATCTCCTGATTCTTACCTGGTTTACGGTCGTGGTATTCTTCACTTATCGGTACTGATCGAAACTATGCGCCGTGAAGGTTATGAGTTACAGGTTGGTCAGCCACAGGTTATTGTTAAAGAAATTGACGGTGCCAAATGTGAGCCTATCGAGGTATTAACGGTTGATGTTCCTGGTGATGTTGCCGGTAAGGTAATTGAATTGGTAACCCAGCGTAAAGGCGATTTGTTGGTAATGGAGCCTAAAGGTGATTTACAACACTTAGAGTTTGAAATACCTGCCCGCGGTATCATCGGTTTACGTAACAACGTATTAACTGCTACCGGTGGCGAGGCTATCATGGCTCACCGCTTTAAAGCTTACGAGCCTTGGAAAGGCCAAATTCCTGGCCGTGCAAACGGTGTATTGGTATCTATGGATACCGGTAAAACTACTGCTTTTGCTATTGACAAGTTGCAAGACCGTGGTCGTTTCCACATCGAACCAGGTGTTGATATCTACGAAGGTCAGATCCTGGGCGAGCACATCCGTGATAACGACTTGGTTATTAACTTAACTAAAGGTAAGCAGTTAACCAACATGCGTGCATCTGGTAGTGATACCAACGTGCGTATTGCTCCTGCTATCAAATTCTCTTTAGAAGAATCAATGGAATATATCCAAGCCGACGAATACATTGAGGTAACTCCTCAAAGCATCCGTATGCGTAAGATCTTCTTGAACGAAGGTGAGCGGAAAATTAACGCTAAAAAGTTTGTGAATCAATAATCACCAACTGCTAATTATAGTAAAAAGCCTCGCTTATGCGGGGCTTTTTTGTTTGAATATCAACGTGCGCAGCGTTTTACCGGCTATCTCATAGTTATGGTCGGCCAAAAATCGATAGACTTCCGAGGCATCAAGCTTACTAAAGTTACTGTCTACATCCTCCACCAGTACAAAGCGTGGGCGGTATTTGTCCCAATCGTTCGAATTAAGTAGAGCCAGGTCTAAGCCAGCTACGTCAATACTCATAAAATCTATAGCGGTATCGGCGGGCAGGTATTGTTCCAGCGTTTGCGCCAGTGTATAAATTTCTACTTCATCGGTGCCTACAACCTCGCAAGCCGCATTGTTACCTTCGGGCGTGTGCTGTTCAAAGCTGTTTAATGATGATTCGCTGTACTGGTACAGTGTCTTTTTGCCGCGCTCGCCGCCTATGCCTATATTCAGGTTAATGTCGCGCTCGCGATATTGGGTAAACAAATTTATAGCGGCAGGGGTAGGCTCAATGTTAATACCACGCCAGCCTTGTTCGTAAAAGTGCATGGTGTTAGAGTAGCGAAAGGGATGGTGTGCACCTATATCAATGTAAAAACCCTGATAATTATCGTAATCAGGTGTATCGGCTAAAAGCAAAGGCCTCAGCAGCATGTCTTCACCATCTTGCGAATACGAGTGCAGGGGCTTAAAATCGGGGTGGTTGGGTATGGCTTGTTTACTGTCAGACATAATTTTTGATAGAATGCTTTTAGCAAAAGAACATAATTTTATTAAATAATTGCCTACTAAATTGGTAGATATTTATAATCCATGCAGAGAATAATACATTTTATACCTTTGCTGCCTATATGCGTATACCCGGTATTAAAGGTTTTGACCAGCAGGCTTTAGAAAAGTATTTCAAAAATACGGGTATGCTTATGCTGGCCAGGGTAGGCAGTATGGTGATCAAGATGATTGTCAATACATTCGTATTGTCGAGCTACTTAGGGCCAACCCGTAACGGTATATTAAGTTACCCCATGACTATTGTCACCTTCTCCATGGCCATTGCCGCCCTTGGTTTAGATGGTTTTGTTACGCGCGAACTCATTAATCACCCCGAACGTAAAGCCACCTTACTGGGTACCGCATTTTGGATGCGTTTATTTGCAGGCTTTGCCACATTGCCGCTGGTGTACTTAGCTTACGAAGTTATTACCCATTTTAAACATCTCAATACGCCTTTTACATTCGTGCTCATTGTAGCCTTCACCGCAGTAGTACAGTCCATAAATATTATTGAAAGCTTTTTTCAGGCACAGGTGCAGGCCAAATATATTATGTACGTGCAGGTAGCGGGTAATCTAATATCGGCGGGCATTAAGCTAAGCTTCGTTTTAATAAAGCTGCCGTTAACTTATTTTGTATACGCACTGTTGTTTGATGCTGTGATCATCGCCATAGGCTATGTAGTCGTATACCACCAAAGCCATAACCGCATAACCGACTGGAAATTTAAAATGCCCATTGCGGCTTATCTTTTTAAAAAGTCGTGGCCGCTGGCTTTTTCGGCCATCCTGGTGTCTATCTACATGAAGATAGATCAGGCCATGATTACCAGTTATTTGGGCGAAGCACAACTGGGTATTTACTCAACCGTAGTAAGCTTGAGTGAAAGCTTTTATTTTTTACCGGTAGCCGTGGTAACTTCGGTATTCCCGGCCATTGTATATGCACGCAAAACCGATATTGACCGGTATTACAAGCGTTTGCAAAACATGTATGATCTCATGGTGGGTATTAGTCTTTCGGTAGCTATATTCATGAGCTTTGCATCAACCTATATATATCGCATAGCTTTTCATAACCACCCTGCATTTTGGCCCGGTGCACCCGTACTGGCCGTGCATGTATGGGCAGGCATATTTGTATTTTTAGGTAGTGCGAGCGGGCAGTACCTTATTGCCGAAGGTTACTTTAAGCTTTCTATGCTGCGCACGGGGGTAGGGGCATTGGTAAACATTGTACTTAACGTTTTTTGGATACCAAAGTATGGTATTATAGGTGCAGCTTATGCAACACTGGTTGCGTATGGCGTAGCCACATTTTTTATACTGTTTATACCTAAAACTCGTGGTCAGGGTGTGCAAATGTTAAAATCTTTATTCTTAATTTCACTTTTTCAAAAAGTTATTAAACGTTGAGCAAAATTACCGCCCTTCTAAATGTCCTGAAACAGCCCGAGCGGCTCAAAGCCCTGCTGTCTTATAACGAAAAAGGTTACCTGCATACCATAGGCTGGTTTAAGGCCTTTGATAGTAAAGCACCGGTAGACGGTAACAACAATCCTATACCCTGGGTAACGTATTCCTTTATAGATTTTATTAAAGACAGGCTGCGCCCCGAGCATGCCGTGTTTGAGTTTGGCTCAGGTAATTCAACCATATTTTACGCGCAGCGTACCGGCATTGTGGTGTCGGTAGAACATGATAAAGAGTGGTTTGATAAGATAAGCGCTACCAAGCCAGAAAATGCCGAAATGATTTTTTGCGAACTGCAACGCGACGGCGACTATTGCCGCATGCCGGTAAAGCTGGGCGAAGAGTTTGATATTATTATTGTAGATGGCCGCGACCGCGTGAACTGCTGCATACAGGCGGTAGAAGCACTTTCGTCAACAGGCGTAATTGTTTTGGATGATTCTGAACGTCCTGATTACCGCGATGCCATTACCTACTTAACCGACAAAGGCTTCAAGCAAATTCCGTTCAGCGGTATCTCGCCAGGGTTGTTCTACTATAAATCAACCACGGTATTTTACAAGGCCGATAACTGCTTAGGAATATAACCCATGGCCGACGATAAGCTGAGCGGCAACGTAAAAACCGCCTACGACGAATTTTATAAAACCCACGATGAAGCCTGGCGCATGCTGGGTGCCAAATATAAGGCACAACATATTATTGATGTATGCCGCGGACGCACTTTTGCTAAGGTACTTGAAGTAGGTGCCGGCGATGGTAGTATACTAAAGATCCTTTCAGAGCAAGACTTTGCCCCCGAATACCATGCCGTCGAAATTTCGGATAGCGGGGTAGATTACATCCAATCTCGCAGTATTAAAGACTTAAAATCGGTTCAGGTGTTTGATGGCTATCATTTGCCTTTCGGCGATGATAGCTTTGATCTCATCATACTATCGCATGTATTAGAACATGTAGAACACGAGCGCCTGTTGTTGCGCGAGTTAAAGCGTGTGGCTAAAATGTGTGTGATCGAAGTTCCGCGCGATTATAAGGCCAATGTAGATGCCCGTATCAAGCATTTCTTGGCTTATGGGCATATTAATGTATACACGCCTACCTCGTTGCGCTACTTGCTTCGCACCGAAGGTTTTGAGGTGGTGAACGATCTCACTTCGATGATTGAACCCGAGGTAACCAAGTTCAATACTTACATCAATCAAAAGAAAGGCAAGAGCTTGCTCACCGATATAAAAATTGTGGCTGAGTTTATGGTGAAAAGTAGCATAGGCACCCTGATGGGCAAAAAGAAGCAGGAACAACTGGCCAATGCCTACACGGTGCTTTGCAGCAAAACTAACCAGCAAACCGAAATATTTTAAGCAGCATGCAAGCGCTGGCCCCCATAGCCTTATTCGTTTACAACCGGCCCGACCATATGCGCCGTACATTGAGCTATTTACAAAAAAATGAGCTGGCTGCCGATTCGCGCTTATTCATTTTTTCTGATGGTGCTAAAACCGAGCCCGACAAGGCTAAGGTAGAACAGATCAGGCAGCAGGCTAAACAAGTGACCGGCTTCAAGTCGGTCAGGGTTATAGCACGTGAAGAAAATATTGGCCTGGCTAATTCTATCATAGCCGGGGTAACGCAACTGGTTAACGAGTATGGTAAGGTGATTGTGTTTGAGGATGATCTCCTATCATCGCCCTATACGCTCGAATACTTTAACGAGGCGCTCGACCGCTATACCAACGAGCCGCAGGTAATGCACATTGGCGCTTACATGTACGATTTAAAGGCACCCAACCTGCCGCAAACCTTTTTTTACCGTGCGGCCACCAGCTGGGGTTGGGCCACTTGGGCCCGTGCCTGGAAAAGCTTTGAGCCCAATGTCGATACGCTGATGCAGCAGTTCGACAAAGCAAAGATTCATGAGTTTTCTATCGACGGCACCATGAACTTTTGGAAACAGATGCAAGAGTTTAAGGCCGGTAAAAACAATTCCTGGGCTATCCGTTGGTACGCTTCTGTTTTTTTGAAAGGCGGCTTAACGCTAAACCCCTCGCAATCGCTCATCCAAAACATAGGGCACGATGGCAGTGGCCGGCACTCCAATTTAGAAAATACTTACGATGTGCAAATGGCCTGCAAACCGGTAACGCAGTTTCCTGATGTTTTACAGGAAAATCCGCAAGCTTACCAGGCCATTAAACAATTCCTTAAAAACCGTAAAGGCAATTTATGGCAAAGAGGGTTGAGGTTTTTAATACAGATCAAAGAGAAATATAGGCGGTAACTTAAGCTACCGATTACTTACTCCTTTGTTACTTTATTCCGCTTTATCTTTTGGCTCTGCTTTAGGGCGAGGGCCGCGTTTGTAAATGATCAACCCGTTTAAAAAGTTACGTAATATCTGGTCGCCGCAGGGCTTGAAGTTAGGGTGATCATCGGCACGAAAAATAGCGGTGATCTCCGTTTTGGTAATGCGGAAATTGGCCAGGTCTAACACTTTGATAATGTCATCATCGGTAAACTTCATAGCAACCCGGAGCTTTTTCATGATATCATTATTACTCATGGCATTTTGGTATTAGCGCGATATTTCTATCTTAATTTTCTTATTCTTTATTTTTTCGCTCTTAATTAAAGCAACGGTACGTTCAATACGATTGCGTTTTACAGCCGCGTACGACGAGTTATCCAGTACCTCTATCAAGCCCAAATCTTCTTTAGCCAGCTCGCCCTTTTTCAACAATAACCCTACAATGTCTACCTTGTTTACCTTATCCTTTTTACCGGCGGCAATGTACAGCGTAGCCCAGGCCGATGGCTTAGGCAACACAGGCTCGGCCGAAAGGTCTTCTATTTCAGGAATCTCTTTGATGTAAGATGGTTTTTCATCGGGTGTCATCATTAGATAAGAGGTGCCGGTAGCATGCATACGTGCCGTGCGGCCGTTGCGGTGTGTAAAAGCCTCTTCGTTGTGCGGAAGCTGGTAATGGACAATATGTTCTATCTCGGGGATGTCTAACCCGCGCGATGCCAGATCTGTGGTGATTAATATTTTGTGGCTACCGTTCCTGAACTTTAACAAAGCCCGCTCACGGTCGTCCTGCTCCATGCCGCCATGAAAAATACCATGCGGAATGCCCATATCCCAAAGTAGATCGCTAATGCGGTCAACCGCATCGCGGTGGTTGCAGAACACCAGGGTCGATTCGTTACCTATTTTACAAAGCAACGCGAACACCGCTTCCAGCTTATCTTCGCTTTCGGCAATTACTGCTTTTTGTTTTAAGTCGGGGGCTACGGTTACGTTGGTTAAAAAGTTAACCGTAATTGGCTTTTGTATGCCTGTAAACGACGGGATCTCCTCCATTTTAGTGGCCGAGGTCAGTATGCGTTTATTGATAGCAGGCATCTGTTTAATGATGAAAGCCATATCTTCCTGAAAGCCAAACTCCAGTGCCTTATCAAACTCATCCAATATCAAAGTTTGAATAGTGCGGGTACTGAAGCTCTCGCGGCGCAGGTGGTGTGCTATACGGCCGGGCGTGCCAATGAGTACCGCCGGCGGCTGTGAAAAGTTATTGCGTTCGGTTTTTACATCGTGGCCGCCATAGCAGCAATTGACTTTAAAGCCGGTGCTCATGGCCTTAAATACCTGCTCAATTTGCAGGGCCAGCTCGCGCGATGGCACCATAATGAGCGCCTGCACCGTGGGTACATCTGCTTTTAACAACCCCAGCAAAGGCAAAAGAAAACCCAGCGTTTTGCCCGAACCCGTGGGCGACAGCAAAATAACGTCGCCTTTTTTGGCGGCATTTATGGCTGCTTCCTGCATAGGGTTTAATGCAGTTATTTTTAAGTTTTCGAGAGCTTGCTTAATCATTGTTGAATGGAGTTGCCGCAAAGATAAGGTAATTATGCGGGAGGGTAGCTTATCCTTACAATATCTCACCCTGTCATTTCGAACGATAGTGAGAAATCTTGTTCGAGCAGTTTAGGTAGTGCGTTTTTAATTCAGTTTAGTGCTGATAAACAACCTTCGTCTCCTCTTGGCCGGAGAGGCCCATTACTTTTTGTCTTGATACAAAAAGTAACAAAAAAATCAAGACATAAAAAAGCTTCTCCGCACAAGGCTCACGCCGGCCCGCTTTTCTGTCATCCCCACGCGCGCTTTCTTTTTGGGTTCATTCATCCCCTTAAAACAACGTAATCTGTCGCCCCGTCTTCGGCGTAAATAACGACAAATTATAGCCCGGCATTTCCCTGTCCCCTAGGTACTTTTTGCAGGCCATGCGGTAGAGCTGGTGGATGGATTCGGCTACTTCGCCGTCGCCACTCATGCGACGGCCAAACTCGCTGTCGTTCAGGTTGCCATCGTGTACCTGGCGTATAAGGTTTAATACCTTTTCGGCCCGGTCGGGGAAGGTTTTATGGATCCAGTCGGTAAATATTTCGGCAATACTGCCGTTAAGGCGCACCATTGTAAAACCGGCTGCCACGGCACCTCGATTGGCAGCCGCCTTAATAATGGCGGGTACCTCGTTGCTATTCAAGCCGGGAATGATAGGTGCGGTCATTACCCTAACCGGTACCCCCTTGGCCGATAGCTTTTCTATTACATTTAAACGGCCTATAGAGGTCACGGTACGTGGTTCCAGCTTTTGGCGCAACTGCTCATCTAACGAAGTAATAGAAATGTTAACGTGGATGAGGTTGAGCTTAGCCAGTTCTTCCACAATATCCATATCGCGCAAAATGAGGTTGTTCTTGGTAATAATACTTACCGGGTGCTTGTACTGCAAAAACACTTGCAGCAAGCGGCGGGTAATTTCCAGGTCGCGCTCAATGGGCTGGTAGCAATCTGTATTGCCCGATAGTACGATAGGCGTGGGCTGATAGCGACGCTTGTTAAAATATTCTTCCAGCAGTTCGGGCGCGTTGCGTTTAACGATGATCTTGCGCTCAAAGTCCAATCCGGCGCTGAAACCATAATACTCGTGGCTATTGCGCGCGTAACAATAAATGCAGCCATGCTCACAGCCCTGGTAGGGGTTAATGGAGTGCATATGGCTTAAATCGGGACTGTTGCTTTTGCTTACAATGCTTTTAGGATGCTCATCGAAAAGCTGCGTTTTGCTGTTTTGCAGCAGGGGTTCATCAAGCCCCTCAATATGTTCGGCTACATACTTAACTTTCAGAAACTTGTTGTGCGTATTAACCTGCGCTCCCCGCCCCTTAAAAAAATCATCGTTCGCCTCAAAAGCCATAATGCAAATTTGCTAAATAAATTAGTAAAAAAGCGAGTCTATCACATTTATTTAGTTCTATAAAAATGTAATCAGATAGATGTTAGCCTATTTGCTAACAACGCTTGCCTAACGCTTTTTGCATAAGCGTAGAAATTGCTGTGAGGTTCTGTTTAACAGTTAGTTAAATATTGCAATGAGTAAGTAAATGGCTATTGAATACGTATTGATTTTTTTCTTACTGTGAGGTTTATTATTTATTTTGGTAGCCACAAACCTTATTGCATGAAAAAAATATTTACTTCATTGGCGGTGTCGCTATTGGCAGTAACCTTCGCTGCAGCGCAAGAAAAAGTAGTAACCACTACGCAAGCTTACGGCAAAATAGATAAAGCCGATCTGTCGATGAAAGTGTGCGACTTTGAGAAAGATGCCAACGCTATGGTATTGTTCGACAAAGGCGACGTTTACTACGACAACGATTTCAACATTATTCTCGAACGCCATAAGCGCGTTAAAATACTTACCGAAAGCGGCAAGAAAGAGGCCGATGTACGCATTGAATACTACGGCGGTAACAAGTTTGAATACCTAACCGGCTTGCAGGGTGAAATATTCAACTTGAACAACGACAACGTAGAAATTACCAAACTTGACAAGAAGCAGATTTTTACCGAAGTGGTAGATAAAAGCCGGCTGGCCCTCGTTTTTACCTTCCCTAATGTAAAAGCAGGTTCGGTAATTGAGTACAAGTACAAACAAACCATTAACTCGCTAAGTGCCATCCCCGATTGGTTCTTTCAGGAAGATATCCCTGTGAGGCACAGCGAACTGGTGACCACTATCCCCGATTACTTTTACTTTCGTACCCAGCAGCGCAACTCGCGGCCTTTTACCAAGTATGCAACCTCGGTAGATTCGCGCTCAATAACCGGTGGGTCGGGTAATACACCTTTGCTGCTGAATGAGAATAAAACCCGGTATGTGATGTCTAACGTGGCATCAATGGTGAAAGAGCCTTACATGACCTCGGAGGTAGATAACCTGCAGTGTATCTACTTTCAGCTAAGTAATTTTAATCCGCCGGCGGGCTTTTCACAATCCTATTCTAACAGCTGGGCAAAAGTGGGCGGTATTTTAGCCGATGACGAAGATTTTGGTTTGCAGCTGCGCAAAAAATTAACCGGTGAAGAGACTATCATTGCTAAAGCCAAAAGCTTCAAAACCGACGAGCAAAAGATTGCCTACGTTTTTAACGAAGTAAAAAATAACATGAAGTGGAACAGCGTAGACCGCTGGTATACTAACGATGGCACGCCCAAAGCCTGGGAAAAAAAGACAGGCAACTCGGCCGAGGTCAACCTTATTTTATATCGTTTACTCAAACAGTCGGGCGTAAAAGCGTACCCCATGGTGGTAAGTACGCGCGAGCATGGCAAGGTTAACCCGGCATACTCGTTTTTGTACCAGTTTAACCGTGCCGTGGTTTACATTCCTATTGATAGTACACGCCGCTACATACTTGATGCCACCAGTAAATACAACAGCTATTTAGAAACGCCGGCCAACCTGTTAAACTCCTATGGCTTATTTATTGATAAGGAGAACAAGAGGTACGACATCGTATTTCTGCAGCGCGAAGCCCCGGTAAGGCACGTGGTCATGATCAATGCCGACATACTGCCCGATGGTAAAATGAGCGGGTTAGCACAGATCAGCAATTTTTGCTACGACCGCTATGCCAGCATAGAAAACTATAAAACCAACGGCGAGAAAAAATACATAGACTACCTGCGCGATAATGATAATAACCTGAGCATTACGGCGCTTAAAATGGATAATATAGAAGCAGACAGTTTGCCGCTAACCCAACAGATTAAATTTAATTTAAACCTTACCAGTTCCGATAAAGACTATATTATTTTTAATCCTAACCTGTTCACCTCCATGAAAACCAATCCTTTCCTGAGCGAGAACCGGTTTAGCGACATTGACTTTGGTCATACCAACAACTACAATCTTACAGGTATATACAAAATACCGGCCGGCTATAAATCTGATGCCCTGCCAAAAAGTATAAGCATTGTTATGCCCGATCAGAGTATTATTTGCAGGCGTATGGTTATAGAGCAAGACGGTTCTATTATGGTGCGTTACACCATCAACTACAATAAAGTGATTTACGGTAAAGAAAATTACCCCGATTTGCAGGTATTCTACAAAAAAATGCACGAACTGCTGAATGAGCAGGTAGTACTTAAAAAATCTTAATACCCATTTATGCTTAATAAAAAATTAAGTGGCTTGCTTATAGCCGCTGTAATGGTGGCATGCGGCAATACGGCAGTTTGGGCACAAGACAAAAACTTACCTAAAGACCTGTATATAGCTTCTTCCATCCCCGATTCTTTAAAGCAGGATGCCCACAAAGTGATCAGGTATTCGCTGCACGAAATGAAGGTATCGGGCCCGGGAAAACTGGTTGAAAAGGAGCACAGCATTATTACTATTTTAGATGAGAAAGCGGAGGATGCAGCCACCCTTTATTTACCTTACGACCGTAAGTACAGCAGCGTAAACTCGGCACAGATGCTGGTGTTTGATGCCCAGGGAAAGCTCATAAAAAAGTATGGCAAAAGCGATATGTATGACCGCTCGGCGGCCGATGGCTTTTCGGTAATTACCGATAGCCGCTTTATGGTGGTGCAGCATTCGGTAGCCAGCTACCCCATTACCATAGAAACCTATTATGAGATGAACCAGAACAGCTACCTGGATCTGTCGCAATGGCGCATACAACCGCCCGAAACGGCTGTGCAAAACGCTATTTATAAAATTTCGGTAGTGCCGGGTGTACATTTCAGGTACAAAAATAAGAACACCGCTATCAAGCCTGTTAAGGAAACCGAAGGGCAGTACGAAGTATACACCTGGCAGGTAAAAAACCTGAAAACCGCAGAACCCGAAGATGACGCACCCGCCTGGACAGTAGCCCCCCGCATTGTATTTGCGGCAGATAAGTTTGAATACTTTGGCATGGAAGGCGATTTTAGCAGCTGGCAAAACTTTGGCAAATGGCAGTCGGTACTTAATACCGATGTTTGCAACCTGAGCCCGCAACGTACCGAGGAGGTAAAGCAATTAACGGCTAACCTCAAAACAGACCCCGAAAAAGCGCGCTTTTTGTATAATTACATGCAAAAAAATATGCGCTATGTGAGCATACAATTGGGTGTGGGCGGTTTAAAGCCTTTCCCGGCCAGCTTTGTTGACCAAAAAAAATATGGTGACTGCAAGGCCTTATCTAACTACATGAAGGCGTTGTTGCAAGCCGCAGGCATACGCTCGCATTATGCCATTATTAATGCGGGTGCAAACGGCGAACCGGCCGATGTAGACTTTCCCGCATCGCCTTTTAACCATGTAATATTGTGCATTCCCTTTAAAAATGATACCACCTGGCTGGAGTGCACCAGCAATACCACCGCTTACGGAAAATTAGGAGCCTTTACCGAAAATCGTAGGGCCTTGATAGTAACCGAGGATGGCGGCAAACTGGTAAATACCCCAAAAAGTACCGGCGCCGATAACCAGTTTAACAGCCTGGTACAGGTAAAGCTGGATGCCGACGGAGGTGCCACAGCCAAAGTTAAAATATTGAGCACCGGCGGTTACCGCGATCTGTATGTGGACCAGCTGCCCACCATAAGCCAAGACAAGCAAAAGGAATACCTGCTGCGCTCGCTCAACTTTAAGCAGCCCTCATTCTTTGATTTTAAAGAAGCAGCCGATAGTGCAGGCATTAAAGAGGTGAATTTTGATTTGGAATATGATGTATTTGCCGAGGTAAGTGCCGGCAGCAAGAAATTTTACCGTCCGCGGGTGTTTGATTTGTGGCGCATGACGGTGCCTGTGGTTGAAAAGCGGCGCAGCGATTTTTACTTTGAGCACCCTATGCAAAAAACCTGCATCACGGTAATTAGCCTGCCCGAAGGTTTCGAGGCCGAATCTGTACCCGAAAATGTAATGCTCAAATTTAGCTACGGCACTTATGAAGCCAATTACAAGTACGATAATGCTAAAAACGAAGTTGTAAGCACCGTTAAGTTTAACTTAAACAACCACGTGATCCCGGCTGCCAAGTACAACGAGATGCAGCAGTACATGGATAAGATCACCAGTGCGCAGAATAAGAAGCTTATTATTCACAAGAAGGCGTAAGACAACTTAGTATCCTATCAAGCTTGTCAGTCTGAGCTTGTCGAAGACTTGTACACTCTGCTAAGTCTTCGACAAGAGCTCAGACTGGCATTATGGGCTTTTGCTCTGGCTTTTAAAAGCAATATAGGCGTATAGAGAGCCCGCTGCCGCGAATGATTTTCAGCATAAATCGTGGTAACAAGACATGGCAGCCATGATGTCCACAAGCTGCAAACTTGCAATAGCCATTGGTTAAAAGAAAGGCAGATACACGGGTTAAAGCATTATCTGATCTCTACCACGCCATTGGCAATTTGCGGAAACTTAGAAAATACCTGTGCATCATGGCCGGGGATGATATACTTGACGTTAGAGGCCAAGGTTTTCATCCGTTGCATGGCTTTTACGTACCCGGCAGGGTTAAGCGTGCCACCGTTTGCCGGTAATAAATGTTGTAAATTATAGTATATCCAAACGTTATCTGAGGCCAGTATGATCTGATGATCACCCGCTTTTAAACCCACATATTGTGAGTTATAAGTATGTTTTGAACCGGTATACACCTTAATGCCCGGAATGATCTCCTGGTTATCGCCATTTACCAGTGCAAGCTTACCGGCTAAATTCAACGCCACGATTTTTGAAACATCTCTTTTCGCAAAGCCACCTCTGGCGCCGTCTTTTTGCCAGGCATCGCCCACAAAATAATGATAATCTTCTTTCTGCATCCATACCCGGGCATTAGGGAATAAGTCTATGCCGTTGATATGGTCCCAGTGCGGATGGCTCAAAATAATGTCGGTAACCTCGTTCGGCTTAATTCCTGTTCTTAAAACGGCGCTATCCGGTCGCAGGTAGTTAATCAGCTGAAATTCTTTCGCATCGTCCGAGTCATTATAAAAACCGGCATCAACCAATATGTTACGGCCATTGCTCCCTTTAATAAGCCAAACCATAAAATTAATTTTTACAGGTACTGATTTGGGTGCGCCTTTGGCCCAGTCGGCCGCGGTAAAAGGATAAGTGCTTTCGGCAAAACGAATGGCGTATACCTTATAAGTTGGCTTTTGGGCTTTTACCCCTAAACATGAAACAAGCGTTATAAAGGTGAATGAAAGTAAGATCTTTATAGACATGATACTTTATTGTAAAGATTTTATAATGGCACCTGTTCCTGATCTAAAATTATAGATCGGCTTAAATAGTACTCTTAATTTTCCTTCTTCGCCACCTCCTCAATAACACTACAATAAGTACTATAATAAGCACCAGCGGCCAATAGGTAATTAATCCGAAAAACAGGCTTTGTATCAATTGCCAGCTATCCGAAAGTGCATTTGTAAACCGGTAGCCAAAGCTGTTTCCTTCATTTTTACCGGAGATGCTTTTACTGAAAAGCGTTATTTGCAGGGAACTGTAAGCTACTTGCTTATTCAGGTAGTTCAATTGTCCCTGGGTGGTTTCAATGTCGGTGCGTATCTCGGTCAGCTTATCTTCTACCTCTAATACATCGGCCATTTTTGTGGCTTTTTGCAATAACGCTTTGTAGCGGTCTTCTAATAGCGTTTTATTTTTAAGCCGGGTAGTAATGTCAATAAACTCCGTAGTTACATCCTTAATGCGGATGCTCTTGGATTCTATATGGTCGGCCGCCGAGGAAACGGCGCTTAAAAAGCGTTCGAAATGTTGTGCGGGTATGCGTATGCTTAGAACGTAATTCTTACGGCTGTTGCCGTCGTCATTATTTTCAGATTCTTCACTGACGTATCCGCCTAATTTGGTAAGCGAGTCGGTTAGGGCTTTGCGGGCAGCTTTAATATTGTTTGCCTCTATGCTGATCTCGCCTTCTTTGATGATTTTCTTTTCTACAGGCTGTGCGGTTGGGGTATTATTCTCATTGGTTGGTTCTTCAATAGATTTCACACCGGGATCTGCAACCATTAAGGGTTCAGCAGTAGGTGGGGGAGGGGGTGGCATGTTGGCAAGAGCAAATTTATCAGACCCTCTGTTTTGGCAGGATATGATAGACAAGCTTAAGAGTAGGTACAGAAAGATGTTTTTCATATTGGTAAGGCTATAAGATAGGTATTTGAGTAAATGTAAGATTTTAGTTAATCGAAATTTGTAATTGCTTTAAAAAATTTGATTACAATGTATCCAGCTCATTAGGATGCCTTGGCTGCCATATCACGTAATAGTATAGCAAACAACCCAACCCTGTTAAAAATGGGATGATCGAGAGGTGCTTGAAGGTAAAGTCATGATATACATGCAGGCTGTCAAAGCCCAAAAACTCGCTGATCATCCAGTATGAGTTGGCCGTGATCCAAAACGTGATAGCCAGGTTATGGATAAGCTCTGAAAACAACTCGCGGGTGCGGTAAGCAATCACTATGGATATGACCAGGGTAGGGAAGATCATGACGATGCCCAGTGGTTTCCAGATCATGCACCAGCCAATATCTTTCAACAGCCAAAAAACGATGTGAAGGTTTTCCATCTTACGGTATTGAAGAGGGATGCGGTATTCTGCCATGTGCCTAAGATAGTAAGATTTGGTACAGGGTGATTGGGTGTACTTGTATTTAACTAATGCTTAAATTAATGGCATAAACAGGTTGTCAATTGTCTTTTAAATCTGTCTGATTCGCGTAATTCTGCCGCTTTGTAATTAAATGAGGTTTTATGAAGAAATATGTAGTTTTTAGAAAGAATGATGTGGAAAAGCAGAATTATATAAACCGGAATTAAGCCTCATTTGTGCGAAATCGAAATATCTTTGCGGCATGATTTTCCGGTTAGATGAGCGCCTGGTTTTCCCCAACCCCGAACTGGCCGAGCCTGATGGCTTGCTGGCCGTAGGCGGCGACCTCTCGGCCGATAGATTGCTGCTGGCCTACAGTCATGGTATTTTTCCCTGGTATAGCGATGATACGCCTATCCTATGGTACGCACCGCATGAGCGCTTTGTATTATACCCTAATGAGCTGCGCATCAGCAAAAGCATGAAGCAGGTGCTGCGCTCAGGTAAGTTTAAAATCACTGTAAATCAGGTATTTGAAAAGGTGATAGATGCCTGCTCCGTAGTGCCGCGCGAGGGGCAGGATGGTACTTGGATAACCAATGATATGAAGCAGGCTTACCAGAATTTGCACCAGTTAGGGCATGCGCATTCTTACGAGGTTTGGCAGGATGATGAATTGGTAGGTGGCTTATATGGCGTGCAGGCAGGCCGTGTTTTTTGCGGCGAAAGTATGTTCAGCAAGGTGAGTAATGCCTCAAAAACTGCCCTTATAGCATTGTGCCAAAGCGGCTTGTATAATTTAATAGATTGCCAGGTGCACACCGAGCATCTCGAAAGCATGGGTGCCCGTTTTATTACCCGGGCCGATTATCTGCATATACTACAAGGCGAAGCATAGCCTAAACAGTATCTTTGCAGGGTGAATATTAATCAGCCCGTTAAAGAACGCATTATTTTAGGCATTGACCCCGGTACAGCCGTTATGGGCTACGGCCTGGTTAAAGAAACCGGCTCTAAGATCGAACTCATTGCCTTGGGCAGCATCAAAATACCCGGCGGCGCTGATGACCATATGCTGAAGCTGCAGCGCATCTTCGAAAAAACCATAGGCCTTATTGACAACTACCATCCTGATGCACTGGCTATTGAGGCACCTTTCTACGGAAAAAATATACAGGTGATGTTGAAGCTTGGCAGGGCACAGGGAACGGCCATAGCGGCGGCGCTGTCGCGCAATATCCCGGTGAACGAGTATTCGCCCCGTAAAATAAAACAGGCCATTACAGGCAATGGTAATGCTACTAAAGAACAGGTAGCAGGTATGCTGCAACGCTTATTAAACTTCACCGAAACTCCCGAATTTTTAGATGCAACCGACGGATTAGCCGTAGCCGTTTGCCATAGTTTTCAAAAAATAACTACCGGCAGGGGTAGTAAAATAAGCTATTCAGGATGGGAATCGTTCGTGAAAGATAACTCGCGGAGGGTAGCTTCGCCTTTACAAATCAAGAAGCCCCTCCCCAACCCTCCCCGGGAGGGAGGGAGCGAATAGTAGTGTGTTGCTTAAAATCTTAAAGTCCTCCCTCCCGGGGAGGATTTATGAGGGGCTATTCTACGCGTAAAGCTTCCTTAATCTTTTCTGCAATAGCTTCAAACTGCTCTGGTGTGAAGCTAAGTTTAGGCTTTGAGAAGTTCATATCACTTACTGAGTTCATCGGGATGAGGTGGATATGTGCATGTGGCACTTCCAGGCCTATTACCGCTACACCAATTTTAATACAAGGTATTACCCTTTTCATAGCTGTAGCCACAATTTTAGCAAATAACTGAAATTCAGTATACAAGCCATCCTCCATGTCGAACAAGTAATCTACTTCCTGCTTCGGTATTACCAATACATGGCCTTCAGCCAGTGGATTAATATCTAAAAAAGCCAGAAATTCGACGCTCTCGGCAACTTTATAGGCAGGTATTTCTCCTGATATGATCTTGGAAAATAGGGTTGACATTTTTTGGTGAGTTGTTGAATGGTTAAGTGGTTGATTGGTTAAGTAGTTGTTGAATAATGAGGAGTGATTAAGTGGTAAGCGTATTTGCAACTACTCACCACTTAACCATTCAATTACTCACTTACCTACTGATCTCCATAATTTCAAATTCAATTTTTCCGGCAGGTACGGTAATCTCGGTTTTGTCGCCTACTTTTTTGCCTAATAGACCTTTGGCAATAGGAGAGGCAACCGATATTTTACCCGCTTTTAAATCGGCTTCACTTTCCGACACCAACTGGTAGGTCATGGTGGCGCCGTTCTTTGAATTTTTGATGGTTACTTTAGATAAAGCCAGCACTTTAGACGTATCAATTTTCGATTCATCCAGCAGGCGGCCATTGGCCAAAGCATCTTCCAGTTTCCTTATTTTATCTTCATGATGGCCCTGCGCTTCTTTGGCAGCATCATATTCGGCATTCTCAGATAAGTCGCCTTTATCGCGCGCTTCGGCAATTGCGTTAGATATAATTGAACGACCTGTTGTTTTTAGGTATTGTACCTCTTCTTTTAATTTTTCTAAACCTTCTTTGGTGTAGTATTGAACCTCTGCCATAAAAACACAATATTTTAAATAGATATTTACCAGTAGCTATCAAAAAAAACCGCCCTCCCTGATTTTGGTAAGAAGGACGCAACGGCTACTAAAAACAAACAAGACTATGAGACCTTTAACGCCTGCATAGTCTTGTTTGGTATAAAAACGAAGATAAGAGATTTAAGTTTTAATCTCCAAATTTTTAATTTTTTGTGCCATCACCTCGCTTATTTTCCGGTACGATTCAAAAGTCCAGCCGCCCACATGCGGGCTCAATAATACCTTATCATTTTGCTTTAATTCGTAAAACCAGGGCTGCTCACCCAAGGTAGGGAATTTTTCCACTTCCAACACATCTAAACCAGCACCCAGTATTTTACCTTGTTTAATGGCATTAAGTACGGCTTGGGTTTGCACCACTTTACCGCGCGATGTGTTCAGCAAAAATATAGGCTTACGGAAATGGTACAGGTATTCATAATTTACCAATCCGTTGGTTTCTGGAGTAAGTGGCACGTGGAGACTAAGCACTTCGCTATGCTTAACAATTTCTTCCATGCTTACCTCGCGCGCATAGGCATCGCTAAAGCCGGTTTTGTATTTGTCGTAAGCAATTACATTTACTTCAAAGCCTTTCAATTTGCGGGCAAAGCTTTTACCCATATTGCCGTAACCAATAATGCCCACGGTGCGGCCTTTTAGTTCATATCCGCGGTTGGCTTCACGTTGCCAAAGGCCCGCCCGTACTTCCGCGTCTCCTTGGTTCAGGTTGTTCATTAAAGATAGCAGCATACCCACGGCATGTTCGCCCACAGCATCGCGGTTTCCCTCGGGGGCATTTACCAACGTAATGCCTTTTTCTGCTGCGTAAGCTTCATCAATGTTATCCATACCTGCACCTGCCCTGGCAATGAATTTAAGGTTAACGGCGGCGTCTAAAAATTTACGGTCTACCTGAAATTTGGAGCGTACCATTAAGCCTTCATAATCTGCAATAATGGCTAATACTTCATCTAATTTAATTAAGGGCTGGTAATTACAGGTATAGCCCATGGCCTCTACTTGTTCTATGAAGATAGGGTGGAGGTCGTCGACTATGAGTATGTTTTTCAATGTTTAGGTATTAATTTATACAAACTGTTTCTCGATTATTTAGCAAATGCTAAAATGAGTACATAAAGCATAACTAAACCATTTGCGGTTAAGCCAATCTTATGAACTTTTGTAGTGTTGTACATTCTAAAATCTGCAAGAAAAAGAATTGTACCAATTGGGAGTGTAAAAATTTCTATTACAAAGGGGAATGGAGGAGTATGGCTATTGCCCTCAAAACCAAACAAAAACCCTGTCCAGATTGATAGGGAGAACGAAATTATGTAAAAGAAATAATATAATATTTCTCTTGGACTTAACTCGTTATTTTCTTGCACCATGATGAATAATAAAGGAATCGGGTACACTTACTATTGGATTTCAACAGGTGTCCCAAATTTTCTTTCTTCAACATCTTTCAATCCCGCATCAATATTATTTTTTACTGCTTGTGGCAAGTCATCGTAAAAATCGTAGCCCTTGTTTTTAAATACGACTTTTACTTCACTCAAAATTTCGGGGCTATCCACTTCAAGTAAAAGTTTCATAATCTCCAGTTTTTCTGCTTGAATGTCCATACTCAAATATACGCAATATTAGTTTACCGGTTTGCAGTAATACGGTTAGTCAACTCTACAAAATCGTTTACACTTAAGCGTTCGGCACGCAGGTCAAGCGTTGCGTCTTCGGTCATGGCTTCTTTATTAATTAAAGAGGATAGTGCATTACGTAAAGTTTTACGCCTTTGGTTAAAGCCTGCTTTTACCACCTGCCAAAATAGCTTTTCATCGCAGTTGAGTTCCGGTACTTCGTTACGGGTAAGCCTTATCACGGCCGAAAGTACCTTGGGCGGCGGATTAAATACGCCTGCCTTTACAGTAAACAAATATTCAACCTTATAATACGCTTGCAAAAAAACACTCAATATGCCGTACTCCTTACTGCCTGGCTTGGATGCGCAGCGTTCGGCTACTTCTTTCTGAAACATTCCAACTAATTCGGGTACCTGGTGCCGGCTATCCAATACCTTGAAAAGAATTTGCGACGAAATATTGTAAGGGAAATTACCTATAATAGCGAAGGAGCCGGTAAAAATAGTGCTAAAATCCATTTCCAAAAAATCGGCATTAATGAGGCGTTGCTTCAGTTGCGGATATTTTTTTTTGAGGAAATTGTACGATTCGGTATCAATATCGATCAGGAAAGTTTCGTAATCAGCCTTCTGTAGTAAAAAGTCGGACAGTACACCCATACCCGGGCCTACCTCAAGCACCTGGGTATATTTGCCCTTGGGGCGCAGGCTGTCTACTATCTTAGAGGCTATATTTTTATCAGTTAAAAAGTGCTGACCCAGGTGCTTTTTTGCGCGGACTAAAGACATTATCTATACTCGAATTTTTACAAATTACGTGATATTTGCGCAGGGATGGTAAACATTATTACCGAAAACCCTTTATTTGCATTAATATAATTCTGATTAATAGAATTTTTAGTGATGATTTCACCAGTTTTAAGGTGCAACAATTCATCGGCTATAATGTCTTGATCAATTATATAATCAGTGAAATCACCTTAATCGGTGCAATCAAATACAGTTATGAGTGAAAAGCTAAAAATAGGTATCAGTATAGGCGATGTAAACGGCATCGGTATGGAAGTTATCATAAAAACACTGGCCGATGCCCGTATTTATGAATATTGTACACCCATTGTTTACGGCCATACCAAGGTTGCCTCTTTTCACCGTCGCACGGTTCAGGTGCACGATCTGAACTTTAACGTGATAGAGAGTGCTGCTGATGCACATCACAAAAAAGCCAACATGATTAATTGTTGGGAAGAAGATGTGAAAATAGAATTAGGCTTATCTACCCCTACCGGTGGCAAGTATGCTTTCATGTCATTACAACGTGCCACTGATGATTTAGTAGCAGGCGAGATTGATGCGCTGGTTACTGCACCTATTAATAAAGATAATATTCAGAACGAAGAGTTTAAGTTTCCGGGGCATACCGAGTATTTGCAAGAACGTGCCAATTCGCCAGAAGTGCTAATGTTTCTGGTGAGCGAAACCTTGAAAGTAGGCGTGGTTACCGGGCATATCCCTGTATCGCAAATAGCACAATCGTTAACTGCCGATAAAATTGTTGCCAAGTTAAAGCTGATGAATACCAGCTTGAAACAAGATTTTTGGATACGTAAACCCAAAATTGCCGTTTTAGGGCTAAATCCTCATGCGGGCGACAATGGTTTAATTGGCAGTGAGGAAAAGGAAATTATAATACCAGCGCTTGAAGCAGCCCGTGATAACGGTATAATGGCCTTTGGACCTTACCCGGCCGATGGCTTTTTTGCGAATGGTACTTATATGCAATTTGATGCCGTGCTGGCTATGTATCACGACCAGGGATTGATACCTTTCAAACAAATATCTTTCGAGTCGGGCGTTAATTATACCGCAGGGTTAAGCTTTGTGCGTACCTCGCCCGATCATGGTACCGCTTATGATATTGCCGGTAAAAATAAGGCATCGGAAGTGTCGTTCCGTGAAGCTATGTTTGAGGCTATCCATATTGTAAAACACCGCCGCGAAACGGCTGAATTGAATGAAAATCCGCTGCAATTCAGCAAGCTTAGCCGCGATAGGGATTAATCCAGGTTATACATCTGTTACAAACAGGTGGCAATGTTTCAGCAATACAACCGTTAGTTTTGTATCAAGCTGTAATTATTAGTACTTCTACCAATATAATGAATAACGTATACACCCGGGTGCGGTCCATCGACGCTTTCCGTGCGGTTACCATGTTCCTCATGATCTTTGTGAACGATCTGGAAGGGGTACCCAACGTGCCGGAATGGCTTAAACATGCAGGAGAAAACTCTGATGCTTTGGGTTTGGCCGATGTTATATTTCCAGCCTTTTTATTTATCGTAGGCCTCTCTATTCCCTTTGCCTTTCAAAACAGGCAAAGTAGCGGCGGGAAGGTGCCTTACCGCATTATTACCCGCTCGCTGGCGTTGATCCTCATTGGTTTTTTTCATGCCAATATGGAAACGTATGATGACCTCAATACCCTGCTGCCCAAGCCGGTTTGGGAAAGTTTGCTCACCTTTAGTTTCTTTTTCATATTTCTCGATTACCGCGATTTTACCAGTATCAAACGTTACCTGTTTCAGGGCTTTGGCGTAGTGCTTTTGGTAGCTATGTCGTTACTGTACAAAAGTAACGACCCTGCACATTCTACCTGGCTGCATTTTAGCTGGTGGGGCATATTGGGGTTAATTGGCTGGTCGTACATGGTTTGTGCGCTTATTTACCATTATTCAAAGGGATTACTTTGGATACAAGCCGCTGCCTGGATCATCTTCATCCTGATCAACCTTGATTTTCACTTTGGCTGGCTCACCTTTTTAATGCAGTGGAAAAGTTATTTCTGGCTGGCGGGCAATGGTGCCATGCAGGCCTTCACCATGGCGGGTATTGTAGTATCGGTGATGTATATGCGCCTGATGCAAAATAAGGAACTGAACCTGTTATGGGCAGGACTTATTTTACTGGCCATTATTTTGGCTAACCTGGGCTTTATTGTGCGCTATGTAAGTGGCGGTATTTCCAAAGCGCACGATACGCCATCTTGGGTGCTCATATGTACCTCCATTAGCCTGGTGGCTTACATGGTGTTCTTATTTGTTGTAGATAGAAAGGAAAAATACAACTGGTTCAAGATCATAGAACCGGCCGGTACCAACACCTTTACCTGCTACTTAATTCCGTTTATATTTTATCCTATTTATGGCATGACAGATGCCGGTTACCCCGAGTATCTAAGCGAAGGTACGGGTGGCCTCATTAAATGCCTGGTGTTTTCGCTGGTGATGATTTGGGTGGCAGGATTGCTTAATAAAATAAACTTGCGACTGAAGATATAGGGCTATTGTCAATTTACTCCTCTAAAAGTTTCTCCACTTCTTTTTGCAGCACAGGTAAATGAGTTATCACAACATTCCAGATAATAACATGATTTACATTGTCATAAGCGTGAATTACCTTATTGCGTAGATCGACCATTAAGCGGGCGTAAGAAATAGAGATATTCGGATCAATTTATAAAAGCTTATTTACAGCCTCACCAATAATTTCCAATTCGCGTTCAACCGCCCGGCGCTTAGTCTTGTTAGATTAATATTCCGGGAAAATGCGTTTACCATCGAGGTACTCATCAACTGAATTAATGGCTTCAAGTACATCAGTAATTAGCTTTTTTACTTCAATACTCATAATACCTCCATCTTTTGGCTGGCAATGGATTGTAGTAATTAAGGGTTTGTGATAGTTTCCTCTGCAACTAATTCCACATCGCGCTTCAGCAGGTTTTGTAAAGCATACATCAATTCAAAATAGTTATGACCATAAGTTTGAAAGTCTATACCTGCTTTGAAACGGATTACAAAATCAACATCGCTATCGGCGTGCATTGTATTTGTAGCTGCGCTGCCAAAGGCATAGGCGTGTGTTACGTCATAAGCCCGCATCAGTTGTTGAATTTGCTCAAGATTGTCCTGAATGATGTTTTGCATAATAAACAGAATGAGTAAAGGTAGCAAACCGAATTTAATACCGCTGCATTTGTCATAACAAAGCTGTTACCCAAAATTCAAAAAACGTTTTCGCTTTCCATAAAAAATCTCTACATTTGCGGGCTAATTATCGCTCATTGAAATCGTTAAGAACATATTCAATTCCTTTCACCGGCCTCAAGTTAGGCCGGCACGAGTTTGAGTACACGATCAACAACGAATTTTTCAACGAATTTGAGTATTCGCTGGTAAAAAAAGGTGAACTGCAATGCCGGGTAGAACTGGATAAGCAGGAAACCATGATCATACTTGACTTTGATATTCACGGTACGGTAGATATGGCCTGCGATCGTTGTTTATCTGAATATCCGCAGCAGTTGGATATACAGGAGCAACAGGTATACAAGTTTAGCGAAGAGGAGATCGACGCTGACGATGAGATCATTACCCTGAACAAGAATGACACAGAAATTAGTGTTGCAGGGTTAATTTACGAGTACATAACTGTTGCGGCTCCGTTTATAGCGGTGTGCGACAACGAGGGTAATACCCCGTATTGTGATAAAGATATGCTTGACCGTTTAAACAAACTGGCAAGCGGTGATGAACAAGAAAAAAGTGCCGACCCACGCTGGGATGCGCTTAAAAAATTAAAATGATATAATTTAAAGTTATGCCAAATCCAAAACGTAAGTTCTCCAAATCAAGAACTGCTAAACGCAGAACGCACTATAAAGCCGAAGCGCCTACATTAACTACTTGTGCTACTACTGGTGCTGTGCATTTGCCACACCGCGCTTACACTGTTGATGGTAACCTTTACTACAACGGTAAAGTACTTATTGAAAAAGCAGCCACAGTTTAAGCCCAATTTTCTGCAATGAAGATAGGCTTAGATATTATGGGCGGCGATTATGCTCCGAAAGCCGCTGTTTTAGGAGCAATCGAAGCTTATAGAGTTTTACCTGCAGGGCAAAGCCTTGTGCTGGTAGGCGATAAGGACGTAGCAGTAAGTATTCTTCAGGAAAATGAGTTTAACCCCGATCACTTTGAGTTTGTACACACAACCGAAGTGATAGGCATGGGCGAGCACCCTACAAAAGCCATTGCACAAAAGCCCGATTCGAGCATTGCCCGAGGGTATAACTTGTTAAAGACGGGCGAAATTCAAGCGTTCTCTTCGGCAGGTAATACTGGTGCTATGTTGGTAGGGGCTATGTTCAGCGTAAAAACTATCCCGGGTGTTATTCGTCCGGCTTTAACAGCTATTGTACCCAAACTGAAAGGCGGTTTGGGTATTTTATTGGATGTAGGTGCCAATGCAGATTGTAAGCCCGATATGCTCTTGCAGTTTGGCTTATTAGGTAGCTTATTTGCCGAGGCTGTGTATGGTATTGCCACTCCTAAAGTTGCACTGATGAATATTGGTGAAGAAGAAGAGAAGGGTAACATATTAAGCTTAGCTGCTTATCCGCTCATGAAAGCTTCATCGCAATACAACTTTGTAGGCAATGTTGAGGGCCGCGATTTGTTTGGCGATGCCGCCGACGTATTTGTATGCGACGGTTTTACCGGTAACATTATTGTAAAACTGGCCGAATCATATTACGTAATAACGCGCAAAAAAGGCTTTAACGACGAGTTTTTTAACCGCTTTAACTACGAACAGTATGGCGGTAGCACAATTTTGGGTATCAATGCCCCGGTAGTAGTAGGGCATGGTATCTCCAGCCCCGAGGCTATCAAGAACATGGTGCTCTTATCGCGCAATATGGCCGAGAGCAACCTCGTTGAAAAAATTAAACAGGCTTTCGTTTAAATCTCAAATAAATGCATAAACTACAGGCTGCAATTACCGCTGTACATGGCTATGCACCCGAATATGTGCTTACCAACCACGAGTTGGAAGCGCTGGTTGATACCAATGATGAGTGGATTACCAGTCGTACCGGTATTAAAGAGCGCCGCATACTTAAAGGCGAAGGCACCGGCACCTCAGATTTAGCCGTTCCGGCTGTTGAAGGCTTGCTTAAAAAGCGCGGCATTAGCGCCGAAGAAATTGACCTGATCATATTTTGTACCACTACCCCCGATATGCCTTTCCCGGCTACGGCTAATATTTTGGCAGATAAAATTGGCGCTAAAAACGCCTGGGGATATGATTTGCAGGCCGCCTGCTCGGGCTTTGTTTTTGGCCTGGCAACCGGAGCCGCATTTATAGAGAGTGGCAAGCATAAAAAAGTACTGGTAGTAGGCGGTGATAAAATGTCGTCAATTATTGATTATAGTGACCGCGCTACTTGTATTATTTTTGGGGATGGTTGTGGCTGTGCCTTACTCGAACCTAATTCTGAAGGTTTTGGTATTGTAGATTCGGTATGTAAAAGTGACGGCTCGGGCCGTGAGTTTTTAAATATGAAAGCCGGTGGCTCTTTAAAACCCGCCTCGCACGAAACGGTCACCAACCGTGAGCATTATGCTTACCAGGAAGGTAAAACCGTGTTCAAGTTTGCGGTAACCAATATGGCCGAAGTTGCTGCCGAAATTATGGAGCGCAACAATCTTACCGCCGATGATATTGCATGGCTGGTGCCACACCAGGCCAACAAGCGTATCATTAATGCCACGGCCAATCGCATGGGCATCAGTGATGAAAAAGTGGTTATTAATATAGAACGTTATGGTAACACTACCAACGGTACTATACCGCTTTGCCTGTGGGAATGGGAAAGTAAATTTAAAAAAGGCGACAACATTGTATTAGCTGCTTTTGGAGGTGGTTTTACGTGGGGATCGCTGTACCTTAAATGGGCTTACTGATTTTTTTGGCAACAATTTTTATTTAATTTGTTATAACTTAGGTTTTTAAATATTATCCAAAACCAACTATTTCTAAAATATGGATATTAAACAAATTCAGGATCTGATCCGCTTCGTTTCTAAATCAGGTGTAAACGAGGTATCTATCGAACAGACCGATTTTAAGATCACTATTAAAACCAACCAGGCACCAACCATAGTTAACGCTACCATACCTGCCGCACAGGTTGCACAACCGGCGCAGGCCGCAATGCCGGTAGTAACCGAACATACATCAGCCCCAACTGAAGCTCCGGCCGCTGCCGATGTATCTAAGTATGTAACTATCAAGTCGCCCATGATCGGTACCTTCTACCGCTCATCATCGCCAGATAAACCTAATTTTGCTAACGTTGGCGATGAAATTCAATCGGGCAGCGTACTTTGCATCATTGAGGCCATGAAACTTTTTAACGAGATCGAGTCTGAAGTATCGGGTCGTATCGTAAAAGTCCTGGTAGAGAACTCATCGCCGGTAGAATACGACCAGCCTTTGTTTTTAGTTGAACCTATGTAATTGTTAAGTTGATTAGTGAATGGTTGATAGGTGAGTAGTTACTAACTTAATCAACTACTTAACTCAATCAACCACTTAACTAACACAACTCATGTTTAAAAAAATACTAATTGCTAACCGTGGCGAAATAGCCCTGCGCATTATCCGTACTTGTAAGGAAATGGGCATAAAAACGGTAGCTGTATATTCTACCGCAGATCGCGACAGCCTGCACGTACGTTTTGCTGATGAGGCCGTATGTATTGGTCCGCCGGCAAGCCGCGATTCTTACTTAAATATACCTAACATTATATCGGCAGCCGAGTTGACCAATGCCGATGCTATACATCCCGGCTACGGTTTCCTTTCCGAAAATGCCAAGTTTAGCGCCATTTGTGCCGAATACGGTATCAAGTTCATCGGTGCAACAGCTGATCAGATCAATGGCATGGGCGATAAAGCCTCTGCCAAAGAAACCATGAAAAAAGCCGGCGTGCCTACCATTCCGGGTTCCGATGGTTTACTAACCGATGTTAAACAAGGCATTCAGGTAGCCAATAAGGTGGGTTACCCCGTAATCTTAAAGGCAACTGCCGGTGGTGGTGGCCGTGGTATGCGCGTGGTATGGAATGATTTGGAGTTTGAACCCGCCTGGGATTCGGCCCGTGCCGAATCTGGTGCTGCCTTTGGTAATGATGGGTTATACTTAGAAAAATACGTAGAGGACCCACGCCACATCGAAATACAGGTAGTGGGCGATCAGTATGGTAAGGTTTGCCATTTGTCTGAAAGAGATTGCTCTATTCAGCGTCGTCACCAAAAATTGGTAGAAGAATCGCCTTCACCGTTCATGACCGAAAAACTTCGTAAAAAAATGGGTGAGGCTGCTATTAAGGGCGCCAAAGCTGTACGTTACGAAGGTGCCGGTACCATTGAATTTTTGGTAGATAAGCACCGCAATTTCTACTTTATGGAGATGAATACCCGTATACAGGTAGAGCATCCGGTTACCGAAGAAGTAATTAACGTAGATTTAATTAAAGAACAAATTAAGGTTGCTGCTGGTACGCCAATATCGGGCAAAAACTACGAGCCTACTATGCACGCCATAGAGTGCCGTATTAATGCCGAAGATCCTTTCAATAATTTCCGTCCATCACCGGGTAAAATTACCAATTTCCACTCACCGGGTGGCCACGGCGTACGTGTAGATACGCATGTGTACAGCGGTTATGTAATTCCGCCTAACTACGATTCAATGATTGCCAAGTTAATTTGTGTGGCCCAAACCCGCGAAGAAGCTTTAAATACTATGGAGCGTGCCCTGAGCGAATTTGTGATTGAGGGTATCAAAACCACTATACCTTTCCACTTGCAACTCATGCGCGATCCTAACTTCAGGGCGGGTAATTTTACCACCAAGTTTATGGAGAGCTTTGAGATAGCGGAATAAATATTTCATGAAATAAAAATTAAAATACAATACCATTCGTATGTGATACAGAATGGTATTTTTGTTTACAGTACATGAGCGATAATAAAATAATAAAAGCGATAAAGGAAAAGACGAACGACCTCGAAGTGGAGATGTCGTTTTTTGATCATATTGAGATACTAAGGTGGCATTTGATAAGGGCTTGTATTGCCATTATCATTTTTACCGGATTAGCTTTTTATTACTACGATTTCGTTTTTGATACGATCATCATGGGGCCCATGAAGCCTAACTTCTGGACCTACAGGATGCTGTGTAAATTAGGGGATTATTTGCATCGGTCGGGTTTTTGTATCACCAAAATTCCGGGTAAGATTATTAATAACGAAATGGCCGGCCAGTTCACGCTGCAAATTAACTCGGCTTTAATTATAGGTATCACGCTTGGGTTTCCTTATTTATTATGGGAAATTTGGCGTTTCATTAAGCCAGCTCTTCACGAAAAGGAACGTAAGGCAGCTTCGGGTTTTGTCTTTTATGCCTCTTTATTATTCATCTTGGGGATTCTGTTTGGCTATTACGTCATATCGCCAGAGTCTATCAGCTTTTTAGCAAGCTATCAAATAAGTGCTATCATTGAGAATAATTTTACCATTGATTCTTATCTGTCATCAGTTGCTACACTCACTTTAGCTACAGGTATAGTATTTGAATTGCCTATACTGGTTTACATTTTAGCCAACCTGGGTATTTTAACCCCTAAATTTATGCGTGCAGGCCGGCGCTATGCCATTGTAGCAATTTTAATTGTTGCCGCAGTAATTACACCAACGCCCGATATGATGACCATGTTCATCGTGAGCTTGCCGCTATTTGTTTTATACGAGGTAGGCATCATGGTAGCAGGTGCAGTTGAAAAACGTAAGCTGAAAAAACATAACGAATTAATGAAAGCAGAAGCCTAAGATCAATCAGTCCATGGTCTATTGTCCATGGACCATAGACTAATTATCATGAACACTAACCTTAAAATTGCCATTGGCTCAGACCATGCAGGCTTCAACTATAAACAAGAACTAATAGCATGGTTGCCGCAGGCAACTGTTAAAAACTTCGGCACTAACTCGCCCGATTCTACCGATTACCCCGACTTTGCTCACCCGGTAGCTTTAGCGGTTGAAAGCGGTGAGTTTGATTTTGGCATATTGGTTTGCGGCAGTGCCAACGGGGTAGCCATTACTGCCAATAAGCACCAGGGTATTCGTGCAGCTATATGCTGGCAGCCCGAACTGGCCGCATTAGCCCGTCAGCATAACAACGCCAATATTGTGTGCATCCCTGAGCGTTTCATTTCTTTGGAAGATGCTAAAGCCATTGTAGAAACGTTTTTGACCACCCAATTTGAAGGTGGCCGCCATGCCACACGCGTTGGCAAAATGGCTTGCTGAATTTTTAATAATTGATAAATAATTATTAAGTTTATTGCATGACCGAAACACTTATTTGGAAGGGCTCGCCATCTCAATTGCAAAATTTAGGAGCTTATATTTTATGTGCACTATTTTCTTGGTTGGTTATCCCAATTTTTATAGCTATTTGGTTATACATCAAAACCTCATGTACAAAGTTCGAAATTACAAATGAACGCATTTTGGTTAGCCGCGGTGTATTAAACAGAATAACAGACGAAGTGTCTATTTATAAAGTTGTAGACTCGCAAATGGAAGAGCCATTATTGTACCGCATAGTGGGTTTAGCTACCATAACATTTTTTATAGTTGGAGATAGGACAAACTTCAGCATTACTATAGACGGTATAAAAAACGCCAGGTATATTGGTGATGAAGTAAGAAAATATATGGATAGTTCAGGATCAATAATGAATGATGCTATTATTAACCAAATAGGATAACGGTTTATATTATTATTGTTACTTGTTCTGATTGAAAGGTTACTTGAATTTGACTACCATTGTAAAACGTTCTGTTAAAAATGAAAAAAACTTTGTTATGCAGTGCTGCATTCATTGCAGCACTCGGGGCCTGTGCCCAGCCTAATCCTACGGCAGTAAAATACGCCAAGTATATCACCGTAGATAACGCCAAAAAACACCTGACCATTATTGCTGCCGATGATATGGAAGGCCGCGAAACCGGCAAGCCCGGCGCCGATAAAGCCGCCAACTACCTGGCCGGCGAATACAAAAAATTAGGCCTTTTGCCTGCCAATAATGGCTCTTTCTTTTTAGATGTGCCTTTAACCAGTACTTCTTTCAAAGTTAACTCGGTAAGCGTTAACGGTACAGCACTTACGGTAGGGAAAGATTACTCAGCACTTAGCGGCGGCGGTACCCAAACCATCAATGCTTCGGAAGTAGTATTTGTAGGCTATGGTTCAGAAGCAGAATTAAAAGATCTTGATCTTACAGGTAAAGCTGTCATGGTAATTACCGAGCCTAAACCGGGTGCCGATGCCAGCATTAGCCCTATGCGTGCATTTGGCAGAGTAGCTGCAGCCTTAATGGCTAAAAAACCAGCCATAGTATTAGGTGTAGGTGCTGTAGCACCAGTTACAGGCGCAGGTAGTGAGCGTATAGGCCTTAAACCAGCCACACCGCACCCGGTTGTTACACGTGCCCTGGTACTGTCAATTACCCCGGCCATTGCCGACCAGGTATTAAAAGCAAGTGGGAAAACCTATGCCGATTTAAAATCAGCCGCAGGTCAGCCGCAAACGTTTAAAGCCGATGTAAAAGCCAGTGCCGAAACTATGGTTAAGGATGCTAAGGCGGTAGATATTGTTGCCTACATTCCGGGTTCAGATCCTAAATTGAAAGACGAAGTTTTAGTTTTCTCTGCTCACTATGATCACATAGGTATGGAGCCTGAAGGCACCAAAGGCGACCGCATAAACAACGGTGCTGATGATGATGGGTCGGGTACTACCGGTATTCTGGAGATTGCTACTGCCTTTATGAAAGCTAAAAATGATGGTAAAGGCCCTCGCCGTACTATCTTATTTTTAGGTAACGTAGGCGAAGAAAAAGGTCTATTAGGCTCAGAGTATTATTCTGAACACCCGGTATTTCCTCTCGAAAAAACAATTACCGATTTGAATATCGACATGATCGGCCGTCGCGATCCATCGCATGAAGGCACGCCTGACTATTGCTATTTGATAGGTTCTGACAAGTTAAGCACTACCCTGCACAAGATCAGCGAGAACGCCAATAATACTTACACTAAACTGGCGGTAGATTATAAGTACAATGATCCTAAAGACCCTGAGCGTATTTACTACCGTTCAGATCATTATAATTTTGCCAAGCACGGCGTACCAATCGTATTTTACTTTGATGGTGTACATGCAGATTACCATAAAGTAAGTGATGAAGTAAGTAAAATTGATTTCCCTTTACTGGTTAAACGTACCCAACTGGTATTTTACACCGGCTGGGATTTAGCCAACCGCGATGAGCGCCCGGTAGTGGATGTGAAAAACGACATGCCGGCAAGCAGGTAGTTGATGGCTCAAAGTTAATGGTTCATGGGAGCCATAAGTAAAAGCGCCCTGCAGTTGGAACTCTGTAGGGCGCTTTTTTCATGGGTTATTGATTTTGGAGTGCTTTAAGCTATGAACTAAGAACCATTAACTATGAACAAAAAACACTAATTTCGCATCTATGGGAAGTACGGCCGAGAAATTTTTGGCAGATTCGGAAGAGAAAGCATTTGATCAGGATCATCGCCGTATCATTAATTTTAACATGGGCAGGTACCATACCTCCGTTGCCCGTGGTACGGCCCGCCTGGTAAATCTCGAAACTGCCAAACGCAAAGCTCATGTGGTGAAATGGCGGGTAATGGAAAACCTCGACAAGTACCTGCCCGAGTTTGAAGCCAACTTTTTACGTCGGGGCGGCAAGGTAATTTGGGCTAACGATGTTGCCGAGGCCCAACAGGAAATACTGAACATATTGCAAAGAGCAGGGGTAAAGCGCGTGGTTAAATCAAAAACCATGGCTACCGAAGAAATTCATTTGAACGAGTTTTTAACGGAGAATAATATTGAATCGTTAGAGACTGATTTGGGGGAGTACATTGTACAGCTACTGGGCCAAAAGCCTTACCACATCGTTACCCCGGCTATGCATCTTTCTAAAGAGGACATCGCTAAACTCTTCCACGAAAAATTTGGTACACCTATAGATTCTACTCCCGAGCAACTTACCGCAAAAGCGCGCGAGCTGCTGCGCGATAAGTACCTTGAAGCCGATGCCGGCATTACCGGTGCTAATTTCTTGGTTGCTGATAGTGGCAGCATTGCGCTAAGTGAAAATGAGGGGAACACCAGGTTAAGCACCACCTTTCCTAAAATACATATTGCTGTTGTAGGTATTGAGAAGATCATCCCCTCCATGGCTGATCTTGACCTGTTTTGGCCACTACTCTCAACCCATGGTACAGGTCAAAACTTAACCGTGTACAATACGATACTCACCGGCCCCCGTCAACCTAATGAAACCGACGGCCCCGAAGAGATGTACGTGGTTTTGCTGGATAACGGACGCACCGATCTGCTGGCTCAGAAAGATCAGCGGCAAGGGCTGTATTGCATCCGCTGCGGGGCTTGTTTGAATGCTTGCCCGGTTTATCAAAACGTGGGTGGGCATACGTATAACACTACCTATAGCGGTCCCATTGGTTCGGTTATTACGCCGCACATGAAAGGGATGGAGGAGTTTAAGCACTTAAGCTATGCCTCAAGTTTATGCGGTCGGTGCACCGAAGTTTGTCCGGTTAAAATTGATATCCATAAAATGTTACTGCTTAACCGCCGTGATGCGGTGAAAGCAGACCTGGTAAGCAAGCCCGAAAAGTGGGGCTGGGCTATCTGGAAGAAAATGATACTTAAACGTAATTTTACCGACTTTTTTGGTGGAAAAGTGAAGAATTTCCTACTGAAAACGTTGTTCAAAAAGTCGTGGGGGCATTACCACGATATGCCGCAGGTGGCCGAAAAGTCTTTTGCGCAGCGCTGGGCAGAAGAAAATAATCAAACAGAAAAAGGCTAAATGAGAAAAGTAGTATTGAATTTGGCCGTAAGCCTTGATGGATTTATAGAAGGCCCCAACGGCGAGTATGACTGGTGCCTCACCGACCAGGACTACGGCATGGCCGAGTTTTTTACCACTACCGACACCATCTTTATAGGCCGTAAAAGCTACGAAATGGTGGCAGGGATGGAAGATGAATACTTCCCGGCCATTCAAAAGATCTACGTTTTTTCAGATACCCTATCACCTGTTGCTCACGAAAAAGTGGAAGTTGTTACAAAGGACAGCTTTGATAATGAGGTTAAAGCCATACTCAATAGCGAAGGTGCCAACATCTGGATGTTTGGCGGAGCCAGCCTCATTTCGGCATTCATCGAACGGAAAATGATCTCACAAATGATCCTGTCTGTTCATCCTGTTATACTGGGTGGGGGCAAGCCGTTGTTTCAAAATATAACCAGTAAAGTTGATCTGTTACTGGTTGATACCAAGACGTACGATACTGGTTTGGTACAACTCAATTATGTGCTGAAGCCTGAATTTGACCATGCGCTATTTGATACGACATTGTAGTTGGTTGATTAATTTTAGTATATTGTGTTATGATGACTTTGGAAGAAATCTACAAATTAGATCCCACACAAAAAGTAATTGACGAGGGTGCTGATTGGGGGGCTAAAGAAATGTTAAAAGCAGGCTTACCAATCTACTACCGGAGTGAAGAACATCCTGAAACAATGTCGGGCAACTTCTTCGTAAAGGAGTATCCTAATGGTGCAAAGTTTATTATTCGCAGTGAGTTAACAGAAGATATGCGTTTGTTAGAGGAACAAATAAGGCTAATAAATGCAATCTGACGGGCCATTACTGGTTGTAATAGCAGGGCCAAATGGTTCGGGGAAAACCACATTAACCTCATACCTTATAGAAAAAAAGAGGATTAAAATGGCCATAATTAATCCTGATGAAATTGCTTTTAAGGAGTTTGGAAGTTACCAACATCAAGTTAAAGCCGCTCGCCTAGCTCTCGATAGAAGAAAAACCGCGTTATTAAATAGCAATGATGTAGCTTTTGAAAGCACCTTTTCCGGCAATTCAGAAATCAATGATATCAAACAGGCAATAAAGCTCGGGTACAAAGTTATTTTGTATTATGTGGCTTTACAATCTGTGTTAGATAATGTAATCAGGGTGAAAGAACGTCAGTTTAAATTAGGCCATAATGTAGAAAATGGAGACATCATTAGGCGTTTTCATAGTAGCCAGACTAATTTGATAAATTATATTAGCCTGTTTGATACTGCTTACTTATTTGATAATTCCGAAGCAGTTCGCTCTCGTGTTGCCATTTTTTCGCATGGAAAAGCATCATGGGTAAATCCAAAACATATCCGGCACCCTTTCTACCAAAAGCTATTTAATCAAATTTAAGCAACCTCTACCAACTCTACCTCCGCCACCGGGCTAAATAAGTATATCCTTTTTGTGCTTACCTCAATGCAGCGGAAGCGCTTGCGCAACTGCTCTTCTTTTCTAAACACCCGGCCATCCTTTAACTTAAACACAGCTTTAAGGGGCAGCTTTTCTACGGTAGTCGCCGTGGCATGGTTAGCATCATACTTCCTTAACGAGCGGTATAAGTTCAAGTCCGAACAGCTGGAGGCAGCGGGATTATTCAGGTAAGCGGTAATTGCACTTTTAACATCAGCCGGAAAAACCTGCTGATCAAAAAAGGGCTGCATCATTTTCTTAAAATTGCTTTTCCACTCGGCGCCATGCGGTTTAATAAGGTGTTTATGCTGGTTCCAGGTGTGCAAATGGGCAAACTCATGTACGGTAGTAACCAGGAAAGCGTAAGGGTTTAAATTGTTGTTTACCGAAATACGGTGACCTTTGCCATCGAAAGGTGGACGATAATCACCAAATTTGCTATTGCGGCTGCGCGATATTTTAAATTCGCACTTAAAATAATCTATCCAGCGGCCAACCAGCGGGGCGGCACCCCCCGGTAAATACTTTTCTAAAACTTTGATCTTGTCCACTAAAACTCCTAAGCGAATATAAGCAGCGGTAACGTTATTTTAATAACGTGTAAGTAATAAAGCTGGCTGCATAAGCCAATACGGCCATGTAGGCGAATTGTACAGCCGGCCAACGCCAATCTTTGGTTTCGCGGTAAACTACAGCTACTGTGCTGGCACATTGCATAGCAAAGGCATAGAACATCATAAGGGAGAAAGCTACAGCGAGTGTAAACGTTGGCTTCCCGGTTTCAGCGTTGCGAGCACTGCCCATCTTTTGTTTTACAGATTGTATTTCGTCGGCATTTCCATCTACGCTGTAAATGGTAGCCATGGTACCCACAAATACTTCGCGTGCGGCAAATGAGGTAATTAAGGCAATGCCTATTTTCCAGTCAAAGCCCAGGGGCTTAATGGCGGGCTCAATAGCATGGCCAAGATAACCGGCATAAGAGCTTTCCAGCTTTTCGGAGGCAATGGCATGCTGTACCTCCGTAGGTTTCATAATTTGACCGTATTGAGGTTGTTTATATTTCTTTTCTATTTGTTCAAAGTTGTTGCCGGGGCCGTAGGATGCCAGTACCCACAAAATAACCGATACGGCAATAATAACCTTGCCCGCCTGTAATACAAAGGTCTTGGCACGGTCGAACATGGTGAGCAGTACGTTATTCCACCGGGGCATGCGGTACACGGGCAATTCCATGATGAAATAGCCGCGTTCGCGTGCTTTAAGTATGTACTTCATAACCCAGGCTACAATAATGGCCGATACCAAACTCAGTACATACATACCCGTAAGGGCTAAACCCTGCAAATTAAATATCCACCACAGGTTTCTATCGGGCACTACAAGCGCAATTAGCAAGGTATAAACCGGCAAACGGGCCGAACAGGCCACCAATGGCGTAACCATAATGGTAATCATGCGGTCTTTCCAGTTCTCTATGGTGCGGGTACTCATGATAGAAGGTACCGCGCAGGCAAAACCACCAATCAAGGGCACTACCGATTTTCCGTTCAAGCCTACTTTACGCATCAGCCGGTCCATCATAAAGGTAACCCGCGCCATATAGCCGGTATCTTCCAGTATGGCAATCAAGGCAAATAGTATAGCAATTTGAGGGATGAATACTAATACACCGCTCAAACCTGCAATAACTCCATCGGCCAGCAGATCGGTCAGCGGGCCGGCAGGCAAGAGGTTATGTACGCCGGTTTGCATCCAGATAAACAGCTTTTCGATGAGTTCCATGGGGTAGGCCGACCATGCAAATATGGCCTGGAACATGAAAAGCAATATACCGAAGAAAATAAAAAAACCAAATATCCGGTGGGTTAAAACCTTGTCTATCCGGTTGCTGGTACTTTCTTCCTGGGCTGCTTCCTGCTTGGTTACGGTGTCGTAGAGCAGGTCGTTAATGTAATTATAACGGGCAATGGTTTCTGTAGCCTGAGCCTTTTGCGAGTGGAAATTATGGGCAAGTTCAAGCTCTTCAATACGGCTGCTTTCTCTTTCTGATAAAAAAGTAAGCGTTTCGTGCTGGTGAGCCAGTTGTAAGGCAAAGTAGGGGTTGTCAACCTGTAGTTCTTCGCCAATGGCATCAACCAACTGCGGCGCTATTGATTTTACATCGATACTGTCTTGTTGCAGGGCAAACTTATTAGCGTAAGAGATACTCTTCTTTAACTCGTCAATACCTTCATTACGGCGGGCAGAGATTGGCACGATAGGTACGCCTAACTTTTTCGACAGGCTGTTAATATCTATCGAGATGCCATCCTTTTTAGCTACATCCATCATGTTTAAGGCAACAACAAGAGGTATCTTCAGGTCGGCAACCTGGGTATATAAAAGTAAATTTCTTTTGAGGTTAGAAGCATCAAGGATGACCACCACCAGATCGGGGGCTTCATGAACTCTATCGGCCAGTACAGAAAATACGATAGATTCGTCGCGGCTTTTAGGATAAAGACTATAAGTTCCGGGAAGGTCAATGATCTCGGCGCGTCGGCCATCGGGCAGGTTGCAAAAGCCAGTCTTTTTATCAACCGTAACACCCGGAAAATTTCCTATTTTTTGGTTTAAACCGGTGAGTAAATTAAAAAGGGTTGATTTACCGGTGTTGGGGTTTCCTACAAGCGCAACTTTGATCTCTGCCTTCAATGCAATAATTACTGTAAAATAATGGTCGAAGCTTCTTGTTTACGTAAGCTGAGCATGTAGCCCGAAACGTTAACGGCAATGGGATCACCCAGGGGGGCAACGCGCTCTACCTTGATCTCTTCACCGGGTAAGCAACCCATTTCCATCAATTTAAGCGACATTTCAAGGTCTGTAAACTCCTTAATAATGCCTGTTTTTCCTATTTGCAGTTGCGATAGCTTTTTCATAAACCGAATACAAACATAGAGCTTATTTAAATCAAATCCAAATAAGAACAGTGTTTGCTTTCTGTCATAAACGCAAAGCTGGGCAGGTTTATTTTAGCATAAATTGTTACCGGCAAACTTGGCTGATATAGCCTTACCGAAATGCGGGCAATTACAGCCTTTTTTAAATATTCCGCACGAAGAAACCATAAAACATATAGCTACCACCAACATAACGCCAATTTTTCTCATCACACACTTATCTTTTTACAAATATTAAACTGCTAAAAGCTGCCATGCCGGCGCCTACGCTATCGGCAAACAAATCGTTCCATTCGCCGCTACGCCAGGTAAAAATATAGAGTTGTAGTATTTCGATCAAAGCACCAAAGGCAACAGCAACAGCAAACATTTTTACGGCATCAAAGAAGGTAAAGTTGCTTTTTTGAGCGATTAGGCCATGAATGGCTAAAACGGTGAACATGAAAAAGAAACAACAGTGCGTTAACTTATCAAAGCCAGGGAAAAAGCGCGGAGAGTGTGCTATGCTGCCCATTTTCATGTTGCACATGAATAAAACAAATAAAGCCCACCCAAGGGTGAGCTTTTGGTATTTTAAATAAGCAGTCATTTAAGCGCCTACTAATGCAGCGTAATCTTCTGTCGATAGTAAACCTTCGGCTTCAGACGCGTTGGTTAACGTTACTTTTACCATCCAGCCATCGCCGTAAGGGTCGGTATTCACCAGTTCGGGCTGGCTATCCAGCATGGGGTTTAATTCCAATACGGTGGCAGTTACAGGCATAAACAGGTCTGATACTGTTTTTACGGCCTCCACTGTACCAAAAACTTCGTCTTTGCTTATTTCCTGACCTACAGTATTAATGTCTATGTACACAATGTCGCCCAGTTCGCGCTGTGCAAACTCGGTAATGCCTATGTAGGCCTCATCGCCTTCAACTCTAATCCACTCGTGGTCTTTGGTGTATTTTAATTCTGCCGGAAAGTTCATATATCAATATTTATTGGTGCCCAAAAATAGTAAAACCTTTAAGTATAGCATAACAATTACAGCTACAAATGTTTCACAACTTAAATATTTCAAACCCACCTGCCGGTTTATTGTTATAGTAGTATAATAACAAATTAAATAATCTACAGATACCATGAAAAAAGTATGTTCAATGTTAATGCTTGCGGCAGCTGCCCTGGCATTCCAATCATGTGGCGGTTCGTCAAGCAACGATAGCAAAGCCAATGCAGACAGTGCAAACCACACCAAAGACACTTCTACCAATGCTGTTGAAACAGGCGGTATTGCCGTTGTTGGTGATGATGCAGAATTTGCAGTGGCAGCAGCTAACGGCGGTATGGCCGAGGTTGAGCTTTCAAAACTGGCTGCAACCAAAGCAACCAATGCTAAGGTAAAAGAATTTGCCACCATGATGACCAAAGATCACATGACTGCAAACGAAGAGTTAATGGCTTTAGCTAAAACTAAAAACATTACCTTACCAACTACAGTAGGTGCCGATGAGCAAAAAACAATGGGCGATATTCAAGCAAAATCAGGTACTGAATTTGATAAAGCCTATGTTGACCAAATGGTGAGCGATCACAAGAAAACAGTTGACCTGTTTGAAAAAGCTACCACCGATGCAAAAGATGCAGATATTAAATCTTTTGCCATTAAAACTTTACCTACATTAAAAAACCACCTGGCTGCTATCGAAGCAATCCAAAAAGGTATGTAATAACTGTAAATAGTTTTGTAAAAAGGGTTCTGATACTTTCAGAGCCCTTTTTTTATGACCGGTAAGTAAAGACACGATAAAAAATGTATTTTAGAGAGCACATTAATCATTGCCCTCTATGAAGAAATTTTACATCACGTTTATTGCTTTAATAACGGTTAGTATATTATCCTACGCGCAAAATGCTGAAGGTATTGATGGTAAAACCAAAGGCTTCACCAAACAAGCCGGTTACTTTAATACGTATTGGGACGATAAAACCGGCCGTTTGCTGTTAGAGATCAATAAACTGAACCAGGAATTCTTATATGTAGAGTCGATGCCGGCGGGTGTGGGGTCTAATGACCTTGGGTTAGACCGCGGGCAACTGGGTGATACCAAAATTGTAAAGTTTGTAAAAAGCGGGCCTAAAATATTGTTGATACAGCCCAATTATGATTACCGTGCCGTTAGTAATAACGCCGATGAGCGCCGGTCGGTAGAAGAAGCCTTTGCACAATCGGTTATATGGGGTTTTAAAGCCGAGGCAATTGACGGGGACCGGATACTGATTGATATGACGCCGTTTCTCATGCGCGATAGTCACCAGTTATCGGCAAGTTTGGCCCGTTCGGGTCAAGGCGCTTACCGGGCCGATGAAAGCCGCTCGGCCATCTACATGGGCAACACCAAAAGCTTTCCTTACAATACCGAAATGGAAGCTACGATTACCTTGGCAGGCAGCGCTAGCGGTCGCGAAATAGGCACCGTTACCCCTGATGCCAGTTTTGTAACCGTTCGTATGCACCATTCCTTCATACAACTGCCCGATGCACAGTACAAGCCCCGTGCATTCGACCCTCGCTCAGGCTTTTTCAGCACCGATTATATGGATTTTGCTACGGCCATTGATCAGCCCATTGTCAAACGTCTTATTAACCGCCACAGGTTGGAAAAGAAGGATCCGGGTGCTGCCATAAGTGAGGCCGTAAAACCTATTATATATTATGTAGACCGTGGTGCGCCCGAGCCGGTGCGTAGCGCCTTGTTAGAGGGTGCCGCCTGGTGGAACCAGGCTTTTGAAGCGGCCGGTTACAAAAATGCTTTCCAGGTAAAATTACTGCCCGAAGATGCCGACCCTATGGACATTCGTTATAACATCATCCAGTGGGTGCATCGTTCCAGCAGGGGATGGTCTTATGGTTCGTCTGTGACCGACCCGCGTACAGGTGAAATCATCAAAGGACAGGTGTCTTTAGGTTCGCTGCGCGACAGGCAGGATTTCCTGATTGCCGAGGGACTGGTACAGCCTTATGTAGATGGTAAGCCGGTGAGCGATAAAATGCTGAAACTGGCCGTTGCCCGCCTGCGCCAGTTGGCGGCACATGAGGTAGGGCACACCTTAGGCTTATACCATAATTATGTGGCCAGTACCAATAAACGGGCATCAGTAATGGATTATCCACCGCCAACCGTGAGTGTAAAAGCCGATGGTACCATTGACTTGAGCGATGCTTACACTGCCGAAATTGGTAGCTGGGACAAGCGGGCAATTATTTATGGCTACGCAGACCTTACGCAAAGTAAGGATGATGGGCAAGCTTTAAAAGCAATCATTGCAGAAACATTAAAGCAGGGCGAAATATTTATAGCCGATGCCGACTCGCGCCCGGCAGGAAGCGCTCATCCTAAAGCCCATTTGTGGGATAGCGGTACCGATGCTGCCGATGAATTGAACCGCTTAATGGTATTACGCAAACAAGTAATCAATAATTTCTCCGAAAATGCTATCCGCCAGGATGCACCTATGGCTACCATCGAAGAAGTGTTGGTACCTGCCTACTTAATTCATCGTTATCAGGTAGAAGCCGCCTCTAAAGTATTAGGTGGCCTGTACTACACCTATGCCATTAAAAACGACGGTCAACAGGTAACCCGCATGGTTCCGGCTGCACAGCAATGGAAAGCGTTTGATGCATTGATGAAAACCATTACACCCGATGCTTTGGCCCTGCCCGAAGCCCTGATTGCTAAAATACCGCCACGACCGGTTGGCTATCCTCGTACGCGCGAGCTGTTTAAATCGCGCACAGGGTTAACTTTCGATCCTATTGGCGCGGCCGAATCTGCCGCCAGTACTACGTTGTCATTTATGCTGCAGCCGCAACGCGCTGCCCGCTTAGTGGAGTATCATGCGCGTAATGCTGCGCTACCTTCTTTAGAGCAGGTACTGGATAAAATGATTGCTCAAACCTGGAAAGTTACCCCGACAGCCGATTATAAGGGTGAGTTGCAGCGCATGGTGAATAATCAAATGCTGAAACAATTGCTTGGTTTGGCGGCAAGTACACAGGCACCCGAAAGTGTGCGCAGTATTGCTTTGTTGAAAATTGATGAACTTAAAAGTTTAATGCAAATTCAGCAAAGAGGAACTAATAGTTTGCAGCGGGCTAATGCGCTATTTTGCCTGTCGCAAATAAAGCAGTTTGAAGATAATCCCGATAAGTTTCAACTTACACAACCGCTGGTAATGCCCGATGGATCGCCTATTGGTATGGGCGATGAAACGGAATGCCCGGCGAGGTAAAACGTTAATTTGACTTTGATACTGTCTGTTAAACTGATATAATTTATACTTGCATTATGTCATCACCTATTGTAACCGGTATACTATCGTTCGGCATGTCGGGCCGTATATTTCATGCGCCGTTTGTGCATGCGCACGAAGGGTTTAAATTTAAGGCCGTGCTGGAGCGTAACCAAAAAAATGCGGCGGAGTATTACCCCGACGTAGTAAGTTACGGTAGTATAGAAGACTTGCTTAACGACGCAGAGATCGAACTGGTGATAGTAAATACGCCCAATCATTTGCATTACGAGCAAGCCAAACAAGCTTTACAGGCAGGCAAGCATGTGTTGGTAGAAAAGCCGGTTACAGCAAATCTGGTGCAGTTACTGGAATTGTTTGACATAGCTAAGGCACAAAACAAGCACTTACTGGTTTACCAGAACCGCCGCTGGGACAGCGACTTTTTATCGGTTAAAGAAGTGATAGAAAGCGGGCGTTTGGGTGATTTAGTGGAGGCGCATTTCCGGTTCGACAGGTATAAGCCTACGCTTAGCCCCAAAGCCTTTAAAGAAACTGCAGGCACACCGGCCAGCGGTTTGGTATACGATTTAGGGCCGCACCTGCTCGACCAGGTGATAAGCTTGTTTGGTAAACCACTTACCACCCATAAAGTAATCGCGTCGCACCGCGAAGGTTCGGAGGTTGCCGATTATTTTAGCTATCAGCTTACTTATCCGCATCAGCTAACAGTTTATGTAACCTCAAGTCTGCTGGTGGCTCAGCCGCTGCCATCTTTCGTGCTGCACGGTACGGCAGGCAGTTATCTTAAAGAAAGATGCGATGTGCAGGAAGCACAACTCGACCAAAACATGAAGCCTACCAACCCCCAATATGGTGTTGAACCTAATGGAAGCGAGGGGCAACTGGTACTAATGGGGTTGAATAATGAGAAAACTATTGAAAAAGTGCCTTCGCACCGGGGCAACTATTTAAATTTATTTGATGCCGTTTATCACACAATTGCCAACGGTGCGTTGTATCCTATAACTAATGAACATATTGCCTGGCAAATTGAATTATTGGAGGCATAAGCATATAAACCACATGAAAAATATACTGATACTTTTAAGTTTAATTATTACTACCGGTTGTACACGTGCACAGGATGTATCCAAAATACAAAGCATCCCGCCTTATCGTATTTTAAGCGCACCTGATAGTGCTTATAAAACCCCGGCCAATCTTAAAAAGAACCAGCCGGTTATGATCGTTTACTTTTCGCCCGATTGCAGCCACTGCCAGCGCTTAATGTATGAGATGAAAGGCCAGATGAAGGACTTTTCAAAAATACAGGTAATCATGATTACTCCGGTTGACTATAAAATGGTAAAAGGCTTTTATCGCGATTTTGGAGTATCTGAGTATCCTAACTTTACTGTTGGAACCGAAGGTTATACCTACCAAGTGCTTAAATATTACAATGTTAAAATGACGCCTTACATCGCCATTTACGACCACAAGCACAAACTGTTAAAGGCTTACGAAAAAGCGCCTAAAATAAAAGAGCTGGCCGGTATGGTTAAAAAGGCATAGTAAAAAACTGTTTAAATAAACAATCGAAATAGATAAAAAACCATGTCATTGCGAGCGACAGCGCGGCAATCTCTGCCTGCTTGGTTACCGAATGCATGGAGATTGCCGCGTCGCTATCGCTCCTCGCAATGACATACTATCGGTTGAAACAGCTTCTTGTAATGCGGTGGTCTGAACCTATTGTATTGTTTGCCCTGCAACCGTAATAAAAAAATTACCAAAACTGTATCCTTAGTTAGCAATAAAGTTACAACCCCTTATAGGGTGGTAATTTTTAAAAGCTGATTTTTGCGGGATGAACTTTTTGGCCATAAAACGCATATTTTTATTCTTACTTCTTTTAATTACGATCAAGGCTGGTGCGCAAACAGGAGGTGCCATTACTGGTAAACTGGTTGATGCCAACACCGGCCAAGTGCTTGATTTTGCCAGCGTAAGTGTAACCCTAAAGGCCGATAAAACCACCAAAGGCATACAAACAGATGTTGCCGGTAACTTTAAAATAGATGGCCTAAAAGATGGTGTTTATATCTTAAAAGCTACTTTCTTAGGTTATTTAACCTATACTAAAGACTCTATACAAATAAACTCTTCGCGTAAATTGCTGGCCTTAGGTGCTGTGAAATTAAAGCCTGCCAAGGGCGTATTAAAAGAGGTGGTGGTTACAGCTCAAAAGAGCACTATTAAGTTAAGTACCGATAAAAAAGTATTCAGTGTTGATCAGAGTTTGGTAAGCCAGGGCGGCTCGGCTACAGATCTGTTAACCAACGTACCCTCGGTACAGGTAGACGTGGAAGGTAATGTGAATTTGCGCGGATCGAGCAATGTACGTGTATTGATCAACGGTAAGCCTTCGGCTATATCGGGTGGTAGTGTGAGTGATATTTTACAGTCTATACCGGCCAGTGCCATTGAAAATATTGAGGTAATTACCAATCCTTCTTCTAAGTACGATGCCGAAGGTCAATCGGGTATCATCAACATTATTTTAAAACGTAATGCACAGTTAGGTTTCAACGGTTCGGCATCAGCTACCGTAGGTACCCAAAATACATACAATGGGAGCTTAAACCTGTCATATCAAACTTCTAAAGTGAATCTGTTTGGTAACTATAGCTACCGTAAGGCCGACCGTATTGGTAACGGTACTACCAACCGTATCACTTATCCGGGAACAGATTCGGCAAGGTTTCAGGATCAGATCTCCAATCAAACTTTTAAGTTTAACTCACACAACGTACGTGCCGGGGCCGATTTTAACCTTGATGCCAAAACGGTTTTGACAGCATCGGGTAATATTAATATCCGTGAACGTAACCGCTACCAAACAGGTAATACCAGCATTACGACCAGGAATGCCCTAACTCAACAGCTTATTCAAAATAACTTTTCAGGCAACTCGGGTAATAACCTGGATTTAAACTTAGATTTTAGTCATAAATATAAAAAGCCGGGTCAGGAACTAACGGCTAACATTGGCTACTCATCTGAAAAGGAAGATGGCGATGAAAACCTCTCTACTATAACCAGGAACTACGGGTTCATCAATAACAGCAGCATTTTCAGGCAAAATAATACTACCGACGGAAAGCAGCGCAACCTAAACCTCCAAGCCGATTATACCATGCCTTTGGGTAAAGACAGTAAGCTGGAAGCCGGTTACCGCAGCACCATTAACCGCAACGATAACAACTACCTGGCCTACGTATTGGCCAACGGCAGTACCACTAATTTCGTTTTCGATAACACCCGTTCTAATCATTTTATCTACAATGAGCAGGTACATGCCGTATATACCAATTATCAGCGTCAGTTTGGTAAGTTTGGTGTACAGGTAGGTGCTCGTGTGGAAGATGCACACATTAAAACCCGTTTGGTTGATAGTGTTAACCAGTACAAGCAGGATTATTTCAGGATTTATCCAAGTGTATTCCTGAGCGATAAGCTTACCGAAAATCAAACCTTACAATTGAGTTATACCCGCAGGGTAAGCCGTCCGCGCGACAGGCAGCTTTCACCATTTTTGGACAGGAGCGATCCGCTGAACTTCCAGCAGGGAAATCCAACGTTACAGCCCGAGGATACTCATGCCTTTGAATTAAGTTACATCAATTATTGGAATACACTGACGTTAACCTCATCATTATACTATCGCTATACTAACCAAAACATACAGCAAGTACGTACGCCTTTAACTGCGACCACTACTTTAACCACCTTTGAAAATATTACCAGCGCGGCTAACGCAGGGTATGAGTTGATAGCCAAGCTAACGGCTTCTTCCAAATTTGACCTTACCGGTAACGTTAACGTGTTTTACCGAAATATTAAAGGCAACCTTGAATTTAACGTTCCACAAGCTTCGGGATATGCCTTCAACGGTAACCTTACCGCCAATATTAAGCCCATCAAGAAGTTGGGTATACAACTCCGTGGCGATTATCAGGGCAAGCAAGTGCAGGCACAAGGTTACAGCCGTGCATTGTATGGCTTTGATGGCGGTGTGAGATACGATCTGACCAAAGCGTTAAACATAAGCGCCAACGTACGCGATATATTTAACAGCCGCAAATTTGGTTCTATTGTAGATAATACCAATACGGCTTTCCCTTATACCCAAGAGTCGTTCCGTCGCTTTGGTACACGTACGGCATTGTTTACGGTATCGTACCGTTTTGGCAACAGCGGGTCAGAACAAAAGCGTCAAAAGAAAGGCCAGGATCAGGATAATGGCGGTGGTAACCCAGATGATTTGGGCGGCGGCGGACCAGCAAATATCAAATAGCAATTTAAATGTGCAGATAAGAAAATGTGCAGATGTGCAAATGATTGAAACAATCAGTACTTAAGCTAAATTTCATCTGCACATCTGCACATCTGCACATCTGCACATCTGCACATCTGCACATCTGCACATCTGCACCTATTGTTGTTGCTGCTGTTGTTGAAGTAGCATAGCCTCTTTGTAACGTTGGTAGCTATTGGTAGAAAACTCTTCGGCTTCGGTGGCTTGTATAAAGCTGTTGCTGGGTAGTTTCTCTGCATCTATTATAGCGGTAGGCTGGTCTTTGTACTCCACGCTCACCTTAACCTCAAGTTTATGTCCCCATGAACCCTTGTATACACCTTTAACCGGCGAGCAGTCGGAGAAGTTGCGGCCTACGGCCAGGCGTACGTGGGTTTCGTTGGCTATACAGTTGTTGGTGGGGTCAATGCCCAGCCAGCCATAATCGGGTAGGTAAACCTCGGCCCAGGCATGTGTAGCGCCTTCGCCACGCATACCGTTATGGTTAGGACATATATAGCCGCTAATGTAGCGTGCCGGAATATTGAGCAGGCGCAGCATTAGCACCAACAAGTGGGCAAAATCCTGGCAAACACCGGCTTTCAATTGTAATACTTCATCAATAGTGGTTTCTACTGTGGTAACGCCCGGCAGGTATTCAAAGTTGCGGTATACATACTCGCAAAAGCGAAGTGCTGTTTGATAGGGTGTGTCTTCAGCCTGTTTCTCTGTTTCAATTACAGCAATGAGATCGGGCAAAGCATCAAAATAGTCATGCTTTAAAAAATCGATGTAAGGCACAATGTTTTGCAGCGCGCTAAGCTTTTGCCACTGTGTTGCGGCAGGTGTGGTTTCGGAGGGCAGCTCTTTAGCATGGGTAACAACCAATACTTCGGAGTTGATGACCATGCGGTTATGTTGCTCGAGGTAAGTAAAGCTGCCAACTTCGTTGCCGTAATAATCTATATGCGTATCTACCAAAGGGTTGCCTGTGATGGTGAGGTCGTGTTTTAAAACATCCTGGTTGGCATCCACTATAGGGAAGAGAATGATCTGGTTGGCGCTGTCGCGCACCATGCCATCATACGTATAACGGGTAATATGTTGTATTTTAAATTCTGGCATATGATGTTGTTGTTTCCTTGTATGCTTAACACGATTAAACGTTGCTGCTTTGTTCAGTCTTTGACGAAGTCAGGCTAACCAAGTATTAAATGATGCACTTAAGAGTTTGCAAAATAATGTTCGTTAAGGGATATGCCTATGGCAAAGAGGTCATGCTTTATCTGGGTTAAGAATTTATGCAAACCTATTTGCCTGATGCTTTCGGCCGAGCTATATTGAATATAGCTTTGCAGTTTTCCTATTTGGAAGGCTATATCGCGGTAACTGCTCAAATTGCTTTCATTCTTGAGCCGTTCATAATACCGGTGAATGTTGTTGACCGAGTAGATTACCGAGCGCGGGAAATCGGTATTCAGAATGATCAATTCCATGACACTCTGTGCCTCTATACCATCGCGATAGGTTTTCAGATATAGTTCATACCCGCCAATAGACTGTAAAAGATGCTTCCAATAGGTAGTATCAGTAAGCAAGTCGGGGTTATCGGTAACGGAGCCAAATTTAACATCCAACAGATCTACCGCCTGAATACTTCGTTCGAGGTATTTGCCAATGTTCATAAAACTACGGCCCTGGCCGCGTTCCATGGTCACCTCGGCCGTGCCATAATACAGCATGATCTGCCTGATGAGCGTATCCAGTGCCGTTATTGGGTCTTCATTTTGCAGGCGGGGAACAAGGCCATCATCTTTAACGCAATGGTAATACTCATTTAAGCATTGCCAAAGGTCGCGGGTAATGTGCTCTTGTACACTGCGTGCATTTTCGCGGGCCAGCGTAATCATATTAATGATAGAGTTTGGATTGCTCTTATCATTTACCATGTAGGTTAACACCGAACGGCTATCGTTATCTAAAGTACGCATTAACTCCTGGTCAACGCCCGAATAGATCCGGATCACCGGTTCCCAGGTGAACTCACGTACCGCATCCTGCGATGAGTTGTAGTTGATCTTCATCATTCGCAAAATACCATCACTGCGTTCAATATAACGGCTTAACCAATAAAAACTTGCTGCTACTCTGCTTAACATATTTTGCTATATCGAAATCCGAATTTGTTTGTTTATCTGTTTGTAAGATTTATGGCTGGTAAGAATTTCTAAATCTAATTTCTAAATTAGGCCAACACCCAGGTATCTTTGCTTCCGCCTCCCTGCGAACTGTTTACCACCAGCGATCCCTCTTTTAAAGCCACGCGCGTCAATCCACCCGGAACTATCTCTATACCATCGGGGCCGCAAAGGGCGTAAGGGCGAAGATCGATACGGCGGGGTTGCAGCATGCCTTGTATATAACATGGGGCAGCTGAAAGACTGATGGTTGGCTGTGCTATAAAGTTGCGCGGATCTTTCAGTATCTCTTTTTTATAATCTTCAATTTCCTGTTCATCTGCCGCATGGCCCATTAACATACCGTAGCCGCCGCTGCCATTGGTTTTTTTAACTACCATGCTGTTAATGTTGGCAAAGGTAAACTCGCGCTCGTCGGCATTGCGGAGCTGGTAAGTGGGTACGTTCTTCAACAAGGGCTCCTCGTTGAGGTAGTACTTGATCATATCAGGCACGTAACTATAAATGGCTTTGTCATCGGCCACACCATTGCCAATAGCATTTACAATGGCCACATTACCCTTACGGTAGGCGCTCATTAAACCTGCAACCCCCAGTACGCTTGTTGGATTGAATACCAGCGGATCCAGATACTCATCGTCTACCCGGCGGTAGATCACATCTACCTGCTGCAGGCCAGTAGTGGTTTTCATGTAAACCTTATGGTTGTTCACCACCAGATCGCGGCCTTCTACCAGTTCTACGCCCATTAAGCGGGCCAGTGTAGTATGCTCAAAGTAAGCCGAGTTATAAATACCCGGACTCAGCAGTACAATGGTAGGGTTGCTAATTTGCCTTGGAGACAAGGCCAGCAAGTTTTTGTATAATATGGTTGGATACTCCGTTACACTACGCACATTACATTGGGGCAACAGATCGGGAAAGAGCCGCTTGGTAATCTCCCTGTTCTCCAGCATATAACTTACGCCAGACGGCGTACGAAGATTATCTTCCAATACATAAAAAGCACCATGTTCGTCACGTATCAGGTCTATACCGGCAATGTGTACGTAAATATCGTGCGGTACATCAACCTGGTACATTTCGCGCAGAAAATGCGGGCAGGAGTAGATCACATCAATAGGCACAATGCCGTCTTTAATGATGAATTGGTTATGGTAAACATCTTTAAGGAAGAGGTTAAGCGCGGTTAAGCGTTGCTTAATTCCTTTTTCTACAAAGTTCCATTCTGATGCAGTAATGATACGCGGAATGATATCGAACGGGAAAATCTTTTCTATGCCTTCGCCACTATTGTAAACGGTGAAGGTGATACCCTGTGTCATGAACAGGCGACGCGCCAGATCTTCTTTTTTGTTCAAATTATCCGTAGATTCTTTGGAAAGATACTCGATGACACGTTGATAATGGTCGCGTATGGAAGAATTATCGCTATACATCTCGTCCCATACACCGTTTACAGCATTATATTCACTAAAATGTGCTGATTTGTACATAGGAGCTTATAATTAAAGTCGAAACAAATAAATATTTAATCAATTGGGGTAATTTAGCAACACTTTTCCAAATATCATTAATAAATTATTGCTGTTGGTGTTTTAATTAGCACAGTTGCTTTGATATTTGCATGTATATTAAGCTTTAGGGGGGCTATAGGCAAGCAAAAAGGGCTTAAGTAAAATACTTAAGCCCTTTTAAAAGTTAGAAATAAATTTTAGTTATTGTCAATTTCCTGTACCTCTTCTTCTCTAAACAGCTTGGCGCTGAAGAAATCGAAGTTCATGCGGGCAATGTTAGTTAAAGTAATTTCCTTAGGGCACTCAGCTTCGCAGGCACCGGTGTTGGTACAGCTACCAAAACCTTCATGATCCATTTGGGCAACCATGGTTTGTACACGGCGGTAACGCTCTGGCTGACCTTGTGGTAACAAAGCCAGTTGGTTTATTTTAGCCGATACGAATAACATAGCCGATGCATTTTTACAGGCTGCTACGCAAGCACCGCACTGTATACAAGTAGCCGAGTTGAAAGCCTCATCAGCAATTACCTTAGGAATAGGAATCTCATTGGCATCGGGCACACCACCGGTATTAACCGAAATGTAACCACCCGCTTGTTGTATACGGTCGAAAGCAGAACGGTCTACCGCTAAATCTTTCACTACCGGGAAAGCAGCAGCTCTCCATGGCTCAATGGTAATGGTTTCACCATCGGTAAAGCTGCGCATGTGCAATTGGCAGGTGGTGATAGCACGTTTTGGGCCATGCGGACGACCATTGATATATAATGAACACATACCACATATACCTTCGCGGCAATCGTGGTCAAAATGGATTGGTTCGCCTTTGGCATGAATAAGGCTCTCATTCACTACATCCAGCATCTCCAGGAAAGACATATCAGGAGATATGTTTTCGGCCTTATAGGTCACAAACTTACCATCAGTTTGTGCATTCTTTTGGCGCCAAACTTTCAGCGTCAAATTCATCGTTCCGTTTGCGTTACTCATATTTTAAAATTAGAGTCAAGAGCCAAGAATCAAGAACCAAGAGAAGACAGGTAATCTTGCTTCTTGGCTCTTGCTTCTTGGTTCTCTTATTTATAGCTTCTTTGTGTTAACTTAACGTTTTCGTATACCAAATCTTCTTTGTGCAGCACTTCGGGTTGGTTATCGCCAGTATATTCCCATGCAGCTACATAAGCGAAGTTATCATCATCGCGCAGTGCCTCACCTTCTGGCGTTTGTGACTCTAACCTGAAGTGGCCGCCGCAAGATTCGCGACGATCTAAAGCGTCTTCGATCATCAAGGCACCCAACTCAATAAAGTCGGCCACACGACCGGCCCGCTCAAGCGATGCATTGATCTCTTCGTTTTCGCCCATTACAATTGCGTTTTTCCAGAAATCATCTTTTAAAGCCTGTATTAAACCACGAGCTTTGATCAAGCCTTCCTCGCTGCGTGCCATACCGCAATATTCCCAAATAATGTGGCCTAATTCGCGGTGATACTCAACTACCGTTTTGTTGCCTCTCAAAGAAAGCAGTTTAGCTATATACGCTTCTACGTCTTTCTTGGTTTGCGCAAATGCCGGATGTGAAGTGTCAACAGGTTTTGGTCCTATGGTAGCTAAGTAATCTCCTAAAGTATAAGGAATCACGAAATAGCCATCGGCTAAACCCTGCATCAATGCCGATGCACCTAAACGGTTAGCACCATGATCTGAGAAGTTAGCCTCACCCAGTGCATATAAGCCCTGTATGTTAGTACTCAGGTTATAGTCTACCCAAAGGCCGCCCATGGTATAGTGAACCGCCGGATAAATACGCATCGGCTGCTTGTATGGGTTTTCATCTGTAATTTGATAGTACATATCAAACAAGTTACCATACTTTGCTCTAACGGTGTCTTCACCTAAGCGGGAAATAGACTCTGCAAAATCGAGGTAAACCGCTAAGCCCGATGAGCCTACGCCACGGCCTTCATCGGCAACTTCTTTGGCATTACGGGAAGCCACATCACGTGGAACCAGGTTACCAAAAGAAGGGTATTTACGTTCCAAAAAGTAATCGCGATCCTCTTCCTTGATCTGATCTATTTTGATTTCACCTTTACGCAGCTTTTGCGCAATTTCTACCGTTTTTGGTGCCCAAACACGGCCATCGTTACGTAACGACTCCGACATCAGCGTTAACTTAGATTGGTGATCGCCCGATACTGGGATACAGGTAGGGTGAATTTGGGTATAACAAGGGTTTGCAAAGTAAGCACCGCGTTTGTGCGCGCGCCATGCTGCTGTTACGTTAGAACCAATAGCGTTGGTAGACAGGAAGAAAACGTTGCTATAACCACCTGTAGCCAATAATACGGCATGGCCTGCATGTGTTTCAATAGCACCGGTCTTTAGGTTACGGGTAATAATACCTTTGGCCTGACCATCTGCTACTACCACATCCAGCATTTCAGTACGGGTATACATTTTTACCTTACCTTCATGTATCTGGCGGTTTAATGCAGAAAATGCACCTAACAATAACTGCTGTCCTGTTTGGCCACGGGCATAAAACGTACGCGATACCTGCGCACCACCAAATGAACGGTTATCTAATAAACCACCGTATTCGCGGGCAAAAGGTACACCTTGTGCAACACACTGGTCAATAATATTAACCGACACCTCGGCTAAACGGTAAACGTTAGCTTCGCGGGCACGGTAATCTCCACCCTTAATGGTGTCGTAAAATAAACGGTAAACGCTGTCACCATCGTTACGATAGTTTTTAGCGGCGTTAATGCCACCCTGTGCAGCAATTGAGTGTGCACGGCGGGGGCTATCCTGAAAACAAAACGCAGTAACATTGTAGCCCAACTCGGCTAAAGAGGCTGCAGCCGAAGCCCCTGCTAAACCGGTACCTACTACAATAACGTTGTATTTACGCTTGTTGGCAGGGTTAACCAGTTTAAGGTTAAATTTATGCTTGCTCCATTTTTCGGCTAATGGGCCTTGTGGAATTTTAGAATCTAAACTCATGTTTCTTCTAAATTATATTTTTTAGTGAGTAGTGAGGAGTTTATTGATGAGTGATTAAAATAACTACTTAACAAATCAACTATTCAACCAATCAACTTTACTTCAAACTCTGTAAATAATAAACTATTGGCATTGCGGCAAAGCCAAGCGGTATAATTACGGCAAACAGCCATACGCCTACAAATTTGATGATTGGCAGGTATTTGCGGTGTACCCAGCCAAATGTGCGGAACGCGCTCTCAAAGCCATGCAGCAGGTGGAACGATAAGGCCACCATAGCTATTACATAAATAACAACATACCACAAAATGCTAAAGCTGTTGGCCACACGCGAGTGGATATCCTTAACACGGGTAATCTCGGTGTTGTCGGCATACGATAAAGAATGCTCAAAATCTGGTTTCTCAGGTTTAAAATCAGTTACTGTTCTTTCGCCGGAGGTAATGTCGGTTCTGTACTCTTTGTAGCCTACATCGTGGGTAAACTTGTACTTGTACCAAAAATCGCCCATGTGTATTACAATAAACACCAATAAAATACTGCCTAAAAGGCCCATATTTTTTGATGAGAAAGATACCGGAGATTTGGTTGCAACTGCATAACCTACCGAACGTGCCTTGCGGTTCTTAATGGTTAAAACCAATGCATAAATAGCATGTACTATAATAGCCAGGTATAATAAATAAGCAATAACTTCTATAGGCGGAAAGTGCGTTAAGAAGTTGGCGTACATATTAAAACTGTAACCATCATCGTTGCTGAATAGCAGCAGGTTACCGCCCAAATGGACAATTAGAAAAAGACTCAGAAACAAGCCTGTTAAAGCCATGATCAGCTTTTTTCCCAGTGAAGAGTTAAAGGTTTGTTTTAATTCACTCATTATATTCAGAATTTTTAATCAGGCAAAAATATTTAATATAACCCAAAACCTGATTATTGATTTGAGTTATTGTCAGGATATTGTCTATTTAGAAACATTCTAAAAGTGAGGTTGCGTTTTTTAGTATTCCGTACATATATACTATATTAGCAGCATAGCCTTTTTGCTTATCAATGAAAAAATATCTTCTGCTTTTTACCGCCGCTATAATGGCTGCCGGTTGCACAAAATTACCGCACGTAACCTTTAACGGTAAAGTATCCGGATTACATAACGGCGTTTTTTTAGTAACCGATTCGGCCGGTTTGAGCCTGGCCGGACAAAATATTACCGATGGTACCATTAAGGTTGATACTGTGCTTGAAAATCAAGGTTACTGTACGCTCACCATCAATAAAAACGGAACCAGAGATTTTCCGGTAGAGGTTTACCTGCAAGCGGGGCAATATACCGTTGAGGCTGATGCCGCGCATTTAGACAGATATCCTAGAATAACGTCTTCATCGCCTATACAAACCGAACTTACAGCTTATTATATGCTGCAGGATGAAATGGGGTTGAAGCGCTTTAAGAATCCAATGAGCCAATTATCGGCCAATGATGGTGACATTGATAAACTTAAGCTTGACGTATTTAAGGCTTTCATCGCAAAGTATCCTAACAGTGTAGCTGCGGCACATTTAATGGCAGATGTTAACTATGGTAATGATATTGAGGCCTATAATAAGATATTTAACAAATTAAGCCAAGTCGCTAAAAACAGCAGTATTGGGAAAGGGATAGGCAAACGTTTAGGCCTGATGATGAAATTGCTGCCTGGCGCCGAAGCCCCGGATATTACCGGTACTACGCCCGACGGTAAAAAGTTTGACCGCACCAAACTGGATAAGAAAGTTTATGTGGTTGATTTTTGGAAGGCTGGGAATCAGGTAAGCCGGATGAACCATCAGGAAATGGTAAACGGCATAATTGGCCATGTAGACAGCCGCAAGGTTGGTTTCATTAGTATCTCTCTTGATAATAAGCGCGACTGGTGGACCAAGGCCATTACAGAGGATCACTTAAGCTGGCCGCAATATGCCGACCTGAAAGGAAACGAGTCGGCTAATGCAGAAGCATGGGCCATTACTAAAATACCTACTTATTATATATTAGATGGCAAATGGCGTGTAATTGAGCGAGATGTTACCATGAGCAGGCTGGAGTTTACCATTAACGACTACCTGGCACATCATTAATTAAACCGCAATAACCTTGCCTTCTAAAATACCGAAAACATGATCGTTAGGCTCGTGGTGCATAGCCACCTTACCGGTAAACTTGCCAAACGATGGCAGTATAGCCTGCTGCCTGCTGAATGCGAAGCAAGGGAGGGTGACCGATTGCCTGCCTTTGCCCAATAGTTTTACTCCGGGATGAATATGCCCGCAAAAAACATAATTTTCATGCTGCTCTAAGCAGGCATTGTTTTGCGGATGGTGTAGCATCAAGAAAGGGCCTTCCAAAATTTCCTGATGGGTTTGCACACTAATGTCATGGTAGTGCTGCTCCTTTATAACGTCATGATTACCTATCACCAGGTGCATGGTTACATGGCTAAACTCTTTTCGCCAGGTGGCAAAGTCATACCAATCGGCGTTCATGTCGCTATGGAAAAGGTCGCCTAAAAAATAAAGGGTATCAGCCTCGTGGCGGTGCAGGAGTTTGGTAAGGCAATTAAGGTCATCATGGCCAACCTGCCGGGGCACGGCAATGCCTGCTTTGCGGAAATGACCAACTTTGCCTAAATGCACATCGGCCACAATGATTGCATTTTTTTGTCTCCAGTATATTGCCCTTTCAGGGAGTAACTGTAAATCTTGCTCCAGTATATTAAAATTCAACCCTACACTCATCTTATGGATGCAAATATAGAGATTATGCTAATAATATTAGTTGTTAAAAATTGCGCCTAACAAAAAAGCCATCCCGGTAACCAGGATAGCTTTTTATAATAATGCGATCAGCTTATGCTTTTTCGCTTTTAGCTGATACGTTGATAATGCTTTCGGCTAATTGAGTCAACAGTTCATCTGTTTTTTTCTCTTCGGCCAAAGTTTCGTCAAGCAATTGAGCTGCTTCGCTGTAACCTAAGGTATTAGCTAATGTACGCAGTGTGCCATAAGAAGCAATTTCATAATGTTCTGATTTTTGAGCAGCCGAAATAATGCCTGCATCGCGGGTCATGGTGCCATCTTCAGTATCTTCCACAATACCTTCCGATTCTTCGATCAGGCCAGCCATTGCATCACATTTTTTAGCTGCTGCTTTTTCTTCTATCATTTCAAAAACCTGCTCCAGGCGTGTAACCTGGTTGTCGGTTTCTTCCTTATGAGTTTCTAATGCACTGCGTAATTCGTCAGATGTTGCAGCTTTAGCCAATTTTACCAATGCTTTTGAAAGGTGTTTCTCAGCCCAGTAAATGTCTTTTAACTCATCTACAAATAATTCTTTCAATGCCGATTCTTCAACGTTATCGGTATTCTCTGGTTGTTTTTTTGCTTTTGTGGTTGCCATAGTGGTAGATTTTATTCGAATTATTAACACACTATAAGTTTATGTGTTTTAATTAATTGTTAACATTTGTTAATAATAAGATATTTTAACCCTATGGTAAAGCATCGGCTTATTCGCACGCAGAGTTCCAGGGACGAAAGAAGATTCTGTTCATAGCCTGTTAGTAATCAGTATTTTTGCGACAAAAAAATGATTTGTAACATTAGTGCTATTTGAAAATATATTATTAAATTTGGCTACCCTATTAAATAAATGTATTGTAATAAATTGAAGCTAATTGCACTGTTTGTTATACTTGCAATTTCAAGTTCTTGTAAAAAAGATTCGCTTACCGACGATGGTTTTGATCCCAGTGTTGGTCCCATTAATATTCCTGCATCGGTAGATCCCGATCCTATTAAGCAGGATACCGTTAATAAATACATCGTTGTTATTGGCTCGTCTACTGCTGCAGGCTATGGCGCCAGCGTAAGAGATTCGTGCTGGGTGGCAAGATTACGTAGCAAACTGATAGGCGATAATAAAAGGTTTAAAGTGATTAACTTTGGTGTAGGCGGGTATTCAACCTATAAGCTAATGCCTACAGGTTACGTTTCAGAAATCGAAAATCGCCCACAGGTAGATACCAATAAGAACGTAACGGCCGCATTAAAATACCATCCGGCTTTAGTAATCATCAATTTGCCCAGCAATGATATTGCCGCTAATTTTCGTGATGAAGAAATCTTGAAAAATTATCGTGTGATCATCCGGACTATAGCATCGAGCAGGGCCGAATATATTATTACCGGCAGTCAGCCACGTAATTTTCCTGCCGTCGAGCAGCGCAGGCGTTTAAAAATAGTGAACGACAAAATGATCGGTGAGTATCCAACGCACATTGATGATTATTTGCAGAAGATAAGTACGCCTACATTTGGCATATTAAAAAAATACTCCGCGGGTGACGGTATTCATTTAAATAATGCCGGGCATAAGTTGATATACCAATCTATTTATGATTTCCCGTTGTTTAAGAACGTAGCCGATTATAAATAAGTTTTACAGTTAACGCAAAAGAGCCCTGCAATTTTGTTGCAGGGCTCTTTGCGTTATGTAGTATTTAAATTAAAACTCTTCCAATTCAATGTTTTCCCAGGTTTGGCGTTTATAGTAATACAGCATAATACAGTAAATAATGATGGCTAAAACTGCCAGCGCCCATATTAACGTTTCCCATTTTGCTAAAAAGTAGTGGCCAAAACCGATGGCTGCAATAAAGCCGGTAATAAGCAGGGAGGTAATAATACGCCCGCCCGATTGTTTAACCAATACAGGTTTAGAGAACGGCAAGCCTTTCACCATAAACAGTGCCATGAGTATACCATAGGTAAGGCCTACAAAAAAGGCAAGGATAAGGTCATTAATTACTGCTGGCCCCCAAATGGCAATACTTACGGCGCCCAGCACCACGCAATAGGGGAAATAATACAACGTAACCACCGCCTTAAACATACCCGACAATATTTTACCCGGATGCGTAATAGGTAAAGCATAGTAAACCCAGGCCGGTTTGTATTTTTCAGAAAAAGAAATGTGCTGCAAGATGGCCGATAAGATAAACGTACTTAAATAGATCAAAAAGATGTAACCTCGATTGTGCTGTAACGTCGTTACTCTGTCGTTTACCGAGCCCTTGCCATTAAGCGAAAAATACAGAAAGTAAATAGGCACATAGGCAAAAGCAGGGTACACCTTTATCTTAAACTCGCGGATGCGAGCCGCCAGTTTCCAGGTAATTCGGAAACCGGCATTCTCTACCGGGTCTGATGCGATGAGGTTAGCGATCTTGCCCACAATATTGAACCTTGATTTTCTAACAATACCGGGCGTTACCGGGGCCGAACTATTACCATCAGAAGTAGCCGCCACGGCTAAACTACGGTTAAAACCCGGGGCCAGTACCTTAGCCACTAGCCATAAGCCTGCCAGCGGAACAGTAACGCCTACAATGGCCATAAGGCTGGTTACAATATTTGCCCGGTCGGGGTGTATAAGTACTTCGTTTAAGGCGGCTATCCATACGGGTGGTATAAAGTACGACCATGTATAATGCAGCAGATCAATTTTAGCCAATACAGATACATTGATGAGACGTGGCAACAGATAGTAAGTGCCAAATATCACAATAGAAAAAGCGATCTGGAAGTAACTGATAATATCCTTAAACTTTTGCGGCGATACCAGTTTCATGAGTACCAGGTAAACAATGTTAACCAGCAAAATACTTAAAAATGTGATCTGTATAATTTGCACAATGAATACCGGTATTGCCAGCCAACCATCCATAATGCCTATCATAACAATACCTGGCAAGGCCTGTAAAAAGGCCAGCCTGAACACATAGATGCTGATGTGCATAATGCGCGATACGGCCAGCGTACGGTCATTAACCGGCCGTGGCAGCAAAATGTACTGGTCGCGCACGTCTAAGAGTACAGTGGTAAAATCAGTAATGAGCGTCAGCGACATCAGCACCATAAACATGCTGAAGTACACGGTTTGCCCAACTAATGGCATTTGGAAAATGAAAAGCACTGCCCCTAAAAAGGCGCCCATTAGTAGGGTAACCAGGCTTACCGCCCAAGAGGTAGTGGCCTTGCCTGATGTTGCGGTAGCCTTACGCCTTCCGGCAAACATGGCGCTGGGGCGTCGCCCGTCAATAAGTAGCTTAACCTTGAGTATATGATAAAGCTGTTCGGTATCTACCCCTGTTTTTTCGAGCACGGGCATAAACAAGCTTACCAGTTTAAGTAATATTTTATCCATGTTGAAGCCGCTTATAATTAGTCGAATGCGTTAATAATGGCATCGGTTTCGCTGTCTGTTTCGTTGCGGCCGGTAAGTTTAGCAAAAACACGCTCCAATGTATCGGCGTGGTTTTGTTTTAATGATTCAAAAGTGCCGTCGGCAATGATTTCGCCTTTATTGATGAGCAAAATACGGTCAGACACCTTTTCTACCACATCCATCATGTGCGAACAGTAAAAAATGGTTTTACCTTCCTGCGACAGGCGCATGATCAATTCTTTGATCATAATTACCGCGTTGGCATCCAATCCCGATAGGGGTTCATCTAAAATAATGATCTGCGGATTGTGGATAATGCCCGATATCAGTAAAACTTTTTGCTTCATACCTTTGGAGAAGGTGTCCATGCGGTCGTTTAAATTATTCCCAAGTCCAAAGGCGCTCAGTAGTTTCATAGCCCTGGCAGTTAACAGTTCCTCCTCCATACCATAGAGTTTACCCACAAAATCGAGGTATTCCATAGGCGTAAGCACATCATACAGTTCGGCATTTTCGGGCACGTAACCTATGCGTTTCTTAATTTCCTGCGGATCGTGCTGCAGGCTGATACCGTCTACAATTACTTCACCATTAAATTCAGGAATTAAACCGGTCAAAATTTTAACGGTAGTAGATTTTCCGGCACCGTTGGGGCCTATATAGCCAATAACCTGCCCGGGGTAAATATCGAGCGATAGATTTTTAAGAACCAGTTTAGCGCCGTATGATTTAGACAGGTTGCGGATCTGTATTAATGGGGTATCGCTCATATAACATCATTTTTGTGAATATACAAAGTATATTGTAATGATTTTTATAGTTAGATGAGTGTCCTGTACAATTGTTACAGGCTGCGGCATTGATTGTTACAGGGGCAGCATTACCTTGAAAGTAGTGCCCTCGTTTATAATAGATGTAATGGTGAACGTGCCGTTCATAGCATCAATAATTTGCTTAACTAAGGTGAGGCCAAGCCCGTACCCAACTTCGCCGTTAGTGCCCGAGGTAGATTGGCCGGTACCTTCTAATATGGCATTTATGTCGTTTTGTTCTATACCAATGCCGGTATCGGTCACATCAATAAGTAAACGGTCAAACGGTTCTTCAATAAGGCATTGCAAATCTACCGTTACTCGGCCTCCCTCAGGCGTAAATTTAATAGCGTTTGAAACCAGGTTTGCAATAATTTGCAATAATTGCCCTTTAGGGAAGTTATGCTGAGCCGTAGGCTGCGATATGCTCACCGTAAAACTTACCTTCTTTTTTAAGGAGCGGGGCGTAAAAAGGTCTACCAGTTTATCTTTCAGGGTATGCAAGTTATAAGTTTTGCCCGGTGTTTGGTTACCGTTGAGTTCTGCATTTAAAATATCTTCAAGCAGTTGTATGGCCGATTTTCCGCTCTCGTGTATCATACGCATATAATCGAGCAGGTCTGCAGTGTTACCTTCGCTGGCTTCTTCCAAACCCAATTGCGATAAGCCAATAATACCACTTAACGGTCCCCTAATGTCGTGAGCAAGCATGCGCTTGGTGTCCGATTGTTTTTTGATCTGCTGTTTCAGCGATTCTACCTGTTTAAATGTGTTTAGCCGGTTAACTACCTCGCGAGCCATAATGCGCAACAGATCCTTCTTTTCCTGGTTCAGGTCATGTTGGTTTTTATGCAGAACACACAATGCTCCTAAGTTGTGGCCGTTGCTGGTGGTAATAGGTACGCCATAATAGTACCTGAGTTGCGGACTGCCTGCTACGTAATCAAAGTCTTTAAAGCGTTCATCGGCCGAGAGGTCTTTAACCTCAAATTCTACTTCTTCTGCAATGGTGTATTGGCAAACCGAATCTTCGCAAGGCATATGGTCAATGGCTATACCGTGTTGGGCAACAGTCCATTGCGTATAATTATCCAGAAGATTGATAAGTGAAATTTGCGTACCGCATAAGCTGGCCGCCAACAGGGTAAGATCTTCAAAATTTTTACTTAACGTATCATAATCTAAATTATACTCCGATAAAGCAATAATTCTGTCTATTTCATTATCAGGCTTAGGGGCTGCAATTGTATTCATGGTTTTGATAGTGCAAATATACTAAAATACATTAGGCACCAATCAGTTAAGCTGTAACAAGCCCTTTGTGCATGTTAGTTATGCAGAATGTGCCCAATTGTTAAAGCATAAAAAAAGCCGGTTTTAAAACCAGCTTTAATATATTTTATTGTTGAACCTATTCGTTTTCGATAGCCGAAAATATTTCGAGTATGATGTTCCAACGGTGTTTGGCATCCATTTCCCAAACCCGTACATAATTATAATTACTTACAATATTACCTTTAAGTATTCGTGCACGGCCATAGCTGTAAGCCAGGTCGTTACTACTTGCCCTGCCCGCGCTAAGCGTTTCGCCCGAAATTTGAATAGCCTGGTTAGCTACAAACTGTAATGTTTTATCGGTGCCCACCAATGGCTCAAAGCCAGGGAAGTACAGGTGCCCCTCGGTGGTAAAAAATTCTTTGTAGGCTCCTACGGTAGAAATTTTGAGGCCCTGATTAAACTGCTGATCATTATCCATAATGATCTTTTTTGGATTAAAAGGGTCTTTACTGGCCGCTACCTGGTGGGTAGAATCGGGCTCTTTGATATCTACCAACTGTGCCTTATTGGTTTGCGGATGCTGGATGCCCAGGTTCATCAGCAATTTTAACTTGCCCGATGCTGCGTCCATACGCCACAATGATACGTAATCGCCGTAAACCTTATCATCCTCAGTGTTGCCATTTTGATAAACATAAGGGCCGGCTGTAAAAGCCAGATCGCCATTGGCAGATGTGCGTGCGTATTTAGGCTGCCAGGTCATGTTGCCGGGTTGCTTATCTATCTTACCATAAAAGTCGGTTATTTTAACAGCATCAGGTTTAAAAATGATGCCTTCGGGATCGGCAACAGCCAGAAATGCATCTTTCATACCTTTGCGGGCAGATAGCTTGGCAAATTCATCTTCGGCTTTAATTACAGTTTGTACAGTAGCGCTCTTTTGTGCTACAGCTGATAGGGCATAGCAACTAAAAGCGGCTACAGCTACAATAGCTTTGTTCATTTTCATAGTTAGATTGAAAGCATTAACGCTTGCGTTAATGCGGTGTTAACATACTGATAACTAAATTTGGCTCAATTTATTATCAAAGATTTAAGCGTGGCATTAAAATGCTGTACGCACAGATAACAATAGAGCTGTAATTTGTTTGGTAATGGGTTTGTATTTAGTATGTGAGTTAAATAGTTATTGTTGCAATAAAATAATTAACAGCAGTTATTAAATTTAGTGAGAATTACGGTGCGTTAAAATTTGTTAAATCTTGCTCCAAGTAGTACCCTCTTTACTGTCTTTAAGCTGAAAGCCTATTTTTTGTAAGCCATCCCTAATTTTATCCGAGGTGGCATAATCGCGGTTAATTTTAGCTTCGCTGCGCAGGTTCATGATAAAATCAAGCACGTGCGGCAACTCATCACTGCTGGCCTGCTCGTTCAATAAACCTAAAATACCGGTAACAAAGGTATGCATGAGCGTTTTAAGCAGCGCTAAGTTAACCTCGTCGATTTTTAGCTTATTGTCATGCACCGAATTGATAATGCGCGATGCCTCAAACAGTTCGGCAATGAGGATAGGGCTATTAAAATCGTCGTTCAACGCCTCGTAGCAGCGGTCCATTAGTGGTTGTATCTCTACCTCGGTAGTGCCGGATGCCTGCAAACTTTCTAACAAACTAAAGGCGTTCATCAAACGCTTGAAGCCCTTTTCTGAGGCTTCCATGGCATCATTGCTAAAATCGAGCGTACTGCGGTAGTGTGCCTGTAACATGAAGAAACGTACGGTCATGGGGCTGTAGCCTTTGTTCAGGATGGCGTTATCTCCGCTGAATAACTCATGCGGTAAAAAGCTGTTGCCTAATGATTTAGACATTTTTTGCCCGTTTACCGTTAACATATTGGTATGCACCCAATAACGCGCGGGGCTTTTACCGTAGCAAGCAATGTTCTGTGCCACCTCGTTGGTATGGTGGGTTGGTATCAGGTCCAAACCGCCACCATGAATATCAAATTGTTCGCCTAAATACTTGTGGCTCATGGCTGAACACTCTAAATGCCAGCCCGGAAAACCTATGCTCCAGGGCGAAGGCCACTTCATCAGGTGCTCAGGTTTGGCCTTAATCCACAGTGCAAAGTCAAGTTTGCCGCGTTTCTCGTCTTGTCCGCCCAAGGTGCGGGTATTGTTCAGCAGGTCTTCCAAATGGCGGCCGCTTAGTATGCCGTAATCGGTAGTTTGGTTGTATTTTTCTACGTCGAAGTAAACCGAACCATTTACCTCGTAGGCAGCGCCTTTTGCGAGCATGATCTTTACCAGTTCAATTTGCTCTATGATGTGGCCGGTGGCCGTAGGCTCAATACTGGGTGGCAACACGTTAAATGTGCGCATAATATCATGGAAACCAGTGCTATATTTCTGCACAATTTCCATGGGTTCCAGCTTGGCCAGTTTGGCTTTTTTAGAGATCTTGTCTTCACCTTCGTCGGCATCGCCCTCCAGGTGGCCGGCATCGGTAATGTTGCGCACGTAGCGTACTTTATAACCCAGGTGAGTTAAGTATCTGAAAATAAGGTCAAAAGATATATAGGTACGGGCGTTGCCTAAGTGTGCATCGCTGTAAACAGTAGGGCCGCAAACATACATGCCTACATAAGGGGCATCGAGCGGTATAAATTCTTCTTTAGTACGGGTTAAGGTATTGTAAACAAATACTTTTTGTTCCATGGGCGCAAACTTACAATTTTTAATTCAGGCTGATGATTTTTTTGAGGTAAGGCATCTGTCAAAAACATTCTAATTGTTGATATTAATCGGCTGGACACAACCCATTATTTGCATTAGCCCCACTTCAAAAAAAGTATAGATAATTACATCAAACTACTCAAAAACCTCAAAAAAGTAGAAATAAATACATTGAGGTATATTGAAAGATTATTCGGCTAAACATTAACCTTTGATTAAAGTTTGGAGATGGCAATGATACGAATTATTCGGCCTGGTTGCCGCCGCTTTTCAACAGCAGGGTACTGCAAACCGGGTAATGGTCCGATAGCTTTTTTTGGATGATGTGGTAGCTCATAACATCGAACGCCGGGCTGGCCATAATATAGTCGATCTGGTAATTGGGGAAGCTGCCGTTATAAGTACGGGCAAAACCCGAACCTTTTTTGCGGAATGCGTTGCTCATGCCTTTTGACATTTGGTTAACGGCATAGGAAGAGGGCGTATCGTTAAAGTCGCCGGCTATGATGTAGGGGTAGGGGCAGGTTGCGGCATGGGCCTTTACTTTAGCTACCTGTTCGCTGCGTTTCTCAAAAGCTCTTTTGAGTTTAGAGCCTATACGTTTAGAAGAAGAAAGGTCGGCCTCGCCTTGTTTGGAAACTTTGCTGAGGTAGTTATAATCCTCGGGGTCGAAACCGATAGATTGCAGGTGTACAGCATAAAACCTGAACATTTGATTGGCCTTTTTAACATCTACAAATATGCACTGGTTGCTGCTGCCATTATTGGCCGATAATATCACGAATCCCTTATTGGTAATAGGGAACTTGGAGAAGATGGCCATGCCCATAGCCTCGGTACCGTTATCGAAACTGAAGGGGTTAAAGTAATACGCATCCGATTTCATGATCTTTTTCATGGAATCTTTAATGGCATACTGTCCGCGCCTGCGGCTATAGAATTCTTCAATGCCAATAACATCGGGCCGCTGATCATCAATGAGCGCCAGCATTTCGTGTTTGGTCAGCGAATCGTTCTTTTCGCCATAACGTTTAAAGTTATGAGCATTGTAGGTCATAACCCGTAAGGCGTTAGGCTGATTAGGTGTGGTATAAGCGGTTGACTTGCGGAAGCCGATATTGTCTCTCAATACACCCCATCCTATAATAATGCAAATAAGCGGAAACAGAATATATTTGCTGCCACGTAAAACCCAGTAAACCAAAACCAGGCAGTTGGCTAATAAAAGCGGGGGATAAGCAAGGCCGAAAAAAGCGATGATCCAAGATTTACGGGGATCGGTAACTGGCGAAAAGTAACTAATGAGCAAAGCAAGACCAAGCATTATGCTTAGGCCCAGTATCAATTTATCAAAAAAGTTTAACCGTTTTTCCTTCTTATTAACCCTCATGTTTGCTGGCCCGGAACAATACTTCCTTCTCGTGTTTATTCAGGCTATCGTAACCACTTTGCGATATTTTATCTAAAATATGGTCAATTTCTTCCTGCCGCGGTACAGAGGTGCCCGGCTGCTGGTAAGTTTTGTTTTGCGTGGCTACTTTAACTTTGGGGCGCTGATTAAACATGTTACTAACCGAACTGCCTAAATCGTTACCGCGGTTAAGCTGTTTAATGTAAATGAAACCTAACAAAGCACCACCCAGGTGGGCAATTTCACCGCCGGCATTAGGGCCGGTAATACTCAAGAAATCTATCACTACGTAAAATACGGCTATCCATTTCAACTTAACGGGGCCTAAAAACATCATGTATACTGTGTAGTTAGGCAACAAGGTAGCTGTGGCCACTACAATAGCCATTACGCTTGCTGAGGCACCTACCACATAACTAACAGGCAAACTGGCAGCAAATAGCGGGAATACGTTAAAGGCTAAAATATAGAGTGCGGCACCACCTAAACCGCCAAGCAAGTAAAGGTTAACCAGGCGTTTGTTGCCCAGGTATTCTTCAAAAATCTGGCCCATCCAAAACAGCCAAAGCATATTAAACAGGATGTGAAAAATATCGGCGTGCATGAACATGTAAGAAACCGGCGTCCAAAAATGGGCGGCCAACGTAGGCAAATAAGCCGGTAGCGCCAAGTATTGGTTGGCAAAATTGGCCAGCATATCGTTACCCATTAAGCGCAGCAGCACCGCGGGTACATTAATTAATAAAAATACCGCTACGTTAATGCCAATAAGCAGATTAATGCGGCTACCCGACTGCAGCAGCTTGTAACGTATATCTTGCCAAAGGGATTTCATAAAATTGAAAGATGTTTTATTAAATAACTTACATAAGTTACTAAAAATTGTTTGGCTTATAGGTTCCCCAAATTTTTATTAAGATATAGCCCACCAACGCGCCACCCAAATGTGCAAAATGCGCCACCGAGTCGCCGGGCGTAGGTCTTAAACCGCCATACAATTCCCACACAATATAACCAATTACTGCATATTTTGCCTTCACCGGCAACGGAATAAACATAATAAACAGTTCCACGTCGGGGAACATCATCCCAAAGGCCACCAGTAAGCCAAATATAGCACCCGATGCACCCACGATACCCGCTTCAGGACTATAAATGCCTACCAACTTTTGAAAACCCGGCTGATCAAAGTAAGGCATTATATCACCGTTGGGTACGGTAAATGCACCAATTACCTGATAAACTTCATAACCCTGAACCAGCATTTGTAAAGCCAGCGCACCAATACCTGTTATAAAGTAGTATTGTAAAAAGCGCTTTGGCCCCATGGTATATTCCAGCATTGGTCCAAATACATAAAGTGCAAACATGTTAAAGAAAATGTGCATCCAGCCGCCATGCATAAACATGTAGGTGATAATTTGCCACATCCTGAATAAAGGGGCGTTGAAATAATGAGCCGCGAGGTAAGGCTCGAAGTTCATGCCCGAGTATTGCAGAAATATATTCCCTAAAAAGAAGATAACGTTGATAATAATCAGATTTTTGACCACCGGCGTAAGATTAGCCAGCGGATTTTGCCTGTATGCACTCATAGGATATGGTAATGGCGCTTATTATGCGCCTAAATATTTAATATATAAAGTTGTCATTTCGAGGCTAACGAGAAATCTTGTTACTCCATGCTTGTGGACTTACTTTGCAATTTGAACAGGATCTCTCACTATTGTTCGAGATGGCATAGGGTTAATATTTAAAAAGCTGTCATTTCGAGTGCTAACGAGAAATCTTGTTACTCCATGCTTGTATGTTACTTTGCAATTTGAACAGGATCTCTCACTGTCGTTCGAGATGGCATAGGGTTAATATTTAAAAAGCTGTCATTTCGAGTGCTAACGAGAAATCTTGTTACTCCATGCTTGTGTGTTACTTTGCAATTTGAACAGGATCTCTCACTGTCGTTCGAGATGACATAGGGTTAATATATAAAGTTTGTCATTTCGAGTGCTAACGAGAAATCCTGTACTCCATGCTTGTATGTTACTTTGCAATTTGAACAGGATCTCTCACTATCGTTCGAGATGACGTTTTGTTTAATTATTCACGTTGTCAGTCTGAGCTTGTCGAAGACCTGTACGCTTATCTAAGTCTTCGACAAGCTCAGACTGACAGCGGACATACTCTGTACTCTATACTCCTGACTCTCTCCCCCCAACTATTTCTCAAACCGTTCCATCAGCTCATTCAGCGTAAACGTGCTGATCACCGGTTTGCCGTTCAGCGCCAGATTAGGCATCTGGCAGGCAAAAAGCTGGTCTATCAGCAAATTCATTTCTTCTAAAGTGAGTTTGGTACCTGCTTTGGTAGCCGCATTGCGCGCTAAGGTACGGGCTAAAGTATCGCGCTTATCTAACTTGAGGATAGCCATATTGTTTTTAAATCCTTCGAGCAAATGCTCCAGTAACTGGTGCTCGCTGGCGGCGTTTAAATCGGCAGGTATACCGTCCACTACCACCGTATTTTTGCCAAACTCACGTATATCAAAACCTAAGGCTTTAATGTCGGGCAATAGTTCTTTCAATAAGGTAAAATCGCTGCCGTTCAACGTCAGCGTTTGCGGGAACAGGCTCTGCTGACTAACGCCCGAATGGTTTTGCAACTGCTGTAAAAATCGCTCATATAAAATACGCTCATGCGCTGCCTGCTGGCTAATGAGCATAAAGCCCGATTTTATTTGCGATAGGATGTACCGGTTATGGATCTGGAATAACTGCCTTTCGCTGGGTTTGGTTACGGCCTGGTTGTTCACCTCAAAGCTATCATCGGGCAGCATTTCCTGCTGTTGCTGCGGCACCTGCTTACTTATTTCATACAGCGTTTCCCAGTTCTGCGTCATGCCGCCTTTGTAAGGGTTATTGCTGTTTTGATAACTGCTTTCGCGTGGGGCAGGCTTGGCTACCGGGTCAAAAGGGTTAAAGTTAGGATTGAAAGTAATGCCCGGCGGGGTAATTTCTTCCAGTGGTTTAGCGGTAATGAGGTGCTCGATGCTGTTCTCCTGGTCAAAATCTAAACTTGGCGTAATGTTGTACCGGCCTAAGGAGCGTTTAACTGCCGAACGTATAATGGCGTAAATAGCCCGTTCATCCTGGTACTTAATTTCTGTTTTGGTAGGGTGTACGTTAATATCGATCTTGCTCGGGTCAATATCAATGAACAATACATAAAACGGGTAAGTATCCTCGGGCAATAACTCTTCAAAAGCTGTCATTACCGCATGGTTGAGGTAATTATCGCGGATGAAACGGTTGTTCACAAAAAAGAACTGTTCGCCACGGGTGCGGCGGGCAAACTCAGGCTTGCCCACAAAGCCACGCAGGTTAATAATGGTGGTATCTTCTTCTACCGGCACCAGGCGCTGGTTGTAATTGTTGCCAAACAGGTGCACAATGCGCTGTTTTAACTGCGAGGCCGGCAGGTGGTACACCTCCTGCCCATCGTGGTGCATGGTAAAAAATATTTCGGGATGCGCCAGCGCCACCCGCTGAAACTCATCTATAATGTGCCTTAGCTCTACCGGGTTGCTTTTTAAAAAGTTACGGCGGGCGGGCGTGTTGTAAAACAGGTTTTTCACCGCAATAGAAGTGCCTGCGCTGGTGCCTGTAGCTTCCTGGCTTATTACTTCCGATCCTTCAATTACAATACAGGTACCCAGTTCGTCCTCATGGCGTCGGGTTTTCATTTCAACCTGGGCAATAGCGGCAATAGAAGCCATGGCTTCGCCCCTGAAACCCATGGTGCGTATGGCAAACAAATCTTCGGCCTTGCGTATTTTGGAGGTGGCATGGCGCTCAAAGCACATACGGGCATCGGTCAAACTCATACCGCAGCCGTTATCTATTACCTGTATCAGCGCCTTGCCGGCTTCCTTAAGCAGCAGCTGTATTTTATCTGCTCCCGAGTCTATTGCGTTCTCTACCAGTTCTTTTACCGCCGATGCCGGTCGTTGCACTACTTCGCCCGCAGCAATCTGGTTGGCCACGGCATCAGGTAAAAGCTGTATAATATCTGACATCAAAAAAATCCCCTTCAATTTCGACGGCTAAATTAAATATTTGATGGCATAACTTTACCTTTGAAACGTTGTTAATAAAAAGCAGCCCCTCCCAAACCCTCCCCGGGAGGGAGGGCTTTCAGGAGTTAAATTAACTCCCTCCCCCTCCGGGGAGGGTTGGGGAGGGGCTTTTACGTATGAAAAAACTTTGGCCTTCATTATTGCTGCTGCTGCTTTTTGCCGCCTGTAAACAAAAAGAATATAATGCCGATATGCTGGTGAAAAATGCCACCATATATACGGTAGATAGTACTTTCACTACTGCCGAAGCCTTTGTGGTGCAAGCCGGTAAAATTGTGGCCATAGGCAGTGCCGACAGCCTGGAGAAAATATACACCGCACGCCAGGTGGTTGATGCCAATGGTAAAGCCGTTTACCCCGGCTTTATTGATGCCCATACCCACTTTTACCGCTATGGTTTAAGCTTGCAGGAAGTACACCTGGAAGGTACCAACAGCTGGGACGAGATCGTAGACTCGGTGCAGGCGTATGCCGGGCGTAACGAGGAAGGCTGGATCATAGGTAGGGGCTGGGACCAAAACGACTGGAAAACCAAGCAGTTCCCGAGTAAAGGCAAGTTAGATTCATTGTTCCCGGTAAGGCCGGTAATACTTACCCGTGTAGACGGGCATGCCGCGATAGTGAACCAGGCAGCGCTGAATATTGCGGGTATTAAGCCCAATCAAAAATTAGAGGGCGGACAAATACAAACCGTAGATAACAAGCTCACCGGTATACTGGTTGATAACGCTGTTGATTTGATAACCCATAAAATACCTCAGGCTACCGATCAACAAACACAAAGTGCTTTATTAGGTGCACAGCAAAATTGCTTTGCCGTTGGTTTAACCACGGTAGATGATTGCGGACTGGATTACCCCATGATCAACACCATTGCCGAATTGCAGCATAAAAAAGCATTAAAAATGCGCATGTATGTAATGCTGAGCGATAATGAGGATAATATTAATTACCTGTTTAAACGTGGTGTTTATAAAACACCAGGCTTAAATGTACGCTCGTTCAAGGTATATGCCGATGGTGCCCTGGGCTCGAGAGGTGCGTGTTTATTACACGATTATAACGACCAAAAAGGCTGGAAAGGCTTTTTGCTGAGCAGCCAAAAGCATTTTGAAGATGTTGCCCAGCGTATTGCCGCTAAAGGTTTCCAAATGTGTACCCACGCTATCGGCGATTCGGCCAACCGCACCATCCTTAAAATTTATGCCAACGCCTTAAAAGGCAAGAACGACAAACGCTGGCGCATAGAGCATGCCCAGATCATTGATCCGGCCGATATTAAATATTTTGGAGAGAATAACATTATTCCATCGGTGCAACCCACCCATGCTACTTCGGATATGTACTGGGCCGGCGACCGCCTGGGTGCACAGCGTTTAAAAACTGCCTACGCTTATAAGCAACTGTTGCAGCAAAACGGCTGGCTGCCTTTGGGTACCGATTTCCCCGTAGAAAATATTAACCCGTTATATACGTTTTATGCAGCAACCGAGCGTAAAGACATGAAAGGTCTTCCGGCTAACGGCTTTCAAAAAGAGAATGCCCTGAGCAGGATTGAGGCCCTGCGCGGTATGACCATTTGGGCAGCCCGTTCTAATTTTGAAGAAAAAGAAAAAGGCAGTATTGAGGTAGGCAAGTTTGCCGATTTTGTGATAACTGACCAGGATCTGATGAAAGCCAAAGGTGCCGAATTACCCCGTATTAAAGTGCTGAAAACGTTTGTAAATGGCGAAAAAGTGTATGAAAAGAAATAAGTGTGGTTGGTTAATAGCCGTTCTGTCGGGTTTTATATTGTTAAATACGGCTTGTGCCCAAAAGCCACCTATCATAACCATCCCAACCGGGGCAAACTATGTAAGCGAAGAAAACCTGAGCATACAATCTACCGTGTTGCTTAACAATGAGCAAGGCGTAGTGCCGTTAACTGGTCTGGATAAAGCCACCATAGCCAGCGTACGCTTTACCCATGAGTATGCGCCTGTATTTGATAGTTTGCTGAACAAGTATGCCAGGGTGAAAAATTTTAACGGGTTAACTTACTACAACATAAGTAAGCTAACCGATGATCTGAAGCTCTACAATACCATCATCTTACAACTGACTGACCTTGATTTAAACAACCAGCAGCTGCTCAACTTTATTACCATGAACGATAAGTTGAAGAAAATGGTGGTGGTATATTGGGGGAGTGGCATACCGTTGAATAAACTGGATGGGGTAAATACACCTGTTATATGGTGTAACCGTATATCGCCCGTGGCAGCAGCTTACGCGGCGCAGGCTGTTTTTGGAGGCATGGCCATTACCCAAAAGCTCACCAAGAATGCATCGGCCAAATATGTGGCAGGTTCGGGCTTTATTACGGCTAAAACCCGCTTACAATACACCGTGCCCGAGGCTGTAGGCATCAAAGCCGAAAATCTGACGGCAGTAGATAATATTGCCAATGAAGCCATTAATGACCATGCTACGCCGGGCTTTACCGTTTTGGTGGCAAAAGATGGTAAAGTGATTTTCAACAAAGCTTACGGCTACCATACTTACACCAAAACTCAGCCCGATAAGATTACCGATGTCTTCGACCTGGCATCGGTCACCAAAATATCGGCTACCACGCTGGAGGTGATGAAACTGGTTGATGAAGGTAAACTAAGTTTAGACTCTACCATGGGCAGCTACGTAGCCCTGGCACGCAATACCAGTAAGAATGATATTAAAATACGCGAACTGATGTTGCACCAGGCAGGTTTGGTTTCTTACATTCCTTTTTACGAGCGTATCAAGGCTACCGACCATAGTTCCGATTCATCGGCTGCATACCCTACCAAAGTAGCCGATGGTTACTACATGCGTAAAGATTACTTTAAGGAGGTAATGTGGCCGCAAATGCTTAACTCGGCACTGCGCACCCGCGGCCAGTATGTATACAGCGATTTAAGCATGTATTTTATGAAAGAAGTAGTAGAAACGGTTACGGCTACCCCTTTAAATGTATACGTGCAAGATAATTTTTATAATCCGCTGGGCATGCAAACCGCCGGCTTTTTGCCCCGCAACCGTTTTGCCGCCGACCAAATTGTGCCTACCGAGAATGACACTTATTTCAGGCATACACTACTAACAGGTTATGTGCACGATCAGGGTGCGGCCATGGTGGGCGGGGTATCGGGCCACGCTGGTTTATTTGCTTCGACTAATGACCTGGCCATCCTATTCCAGATGCTGTTGAATGGCGGCAATTACGGAGGTATCCAGTATTTCAAGCCCGAAACGGTAGCTCAATTCACTGCCAAACAATCTAACGTAAGTCGCCGTGGCCTGGGTTTCGACCGCTGGGACCCGGTGGTAAGCAAACATTACCCATCTAACTACGCGTCTGATCAAACCTTTGGACATACTGGCTACACCGGTACCTGTGTTTGGGTAGATCCTAAGAGCCAGTTGGTTTATATTTTCTTATCAAACCGCGTATATCCTAAAGATTCAACCCTCCTCAACAGCCGCCGCATTAGGGGGCGTATTCAGGATGTGTTTTACGAGGCTATGCAGAAAGGGATGTAATGCCCCTCCCAACCCTCCCCGGGAGGGAGGGCTTTATGTTGATTTCTTCTTTAAAGGATTTCCTCTTGGAGAGATATAGCTGATTGTGCGGTTGTGGGTTGGAGTTTGGTTGATGAACCGCTTCATTAAACTCCTCCCTGCCCTCGCGGGGGAGGGAACTGAAAAGAAGTATTAAGGGACAACACTATTCGGCAATCCTGCAATATTCTAAAAGAGAGTAGGCCTGTTAGTGTGCCTACAAATAAGAGGGCGGGGATGACAGAAAAGCGGGCCGGCGTGGGCCTTGAGCGGGGAAGCTTTTTTCTGTCTTAATTTTTTGTTACTTTTTGTATCAAGACAAAAAGTAATGGGCTCTGCGGCCAAGAGCAGACGAAGTTTGTTTGAAAACACAAATCGAAGTTATAAATGTACCGACTGCTTAAATAGATGCCCGCAATTAGTAGAATATACTCCAAACTAAATTAACTACATTGCATTAACCAAATCCACCATCATGCAAGAACTAAACATCCCTTCAGGTTATCAGCGCATTATGCCGTACCTTATTATTGAAGGTGCCGCCGATTTTTTCAAGTTTATGCAAACCGTTTTTGACGCTACCGAAAAAATGAAGGTCATGCGCAACGAACACACCTACATGCATGCCGAATTACAGATAGGGGAGAATACCATCATGTTTACTGATGCTACAGCGGATTTCCCGGTGCAAAACGCAGGTCTTTTCATTTACGTAGCCAATTGCGACGATACCTACAATAAAGCCTTAGCCAATGGCGCAACCAGTATTATGGAACCTGTTGATCAGGATTATGGTCGTGGTGCAGGTGTGAAAGATGCTTTTGGGAATACCTGGTGGATTACCGGTGAGCTGCAATCTGAAGCGTAGCTAATCGGTTGATTTGTCAACCTAAAATCACTTCATAGTGTGTAGTGTAATCTTTACATACACTTAACACATTTGCCGTTAATTGCTGTTAAACTTGCGACATGAATTTGGCCGGTACAACTCTGCAAGCCCAATGCGCCGGTCGGTTTATTTCACTTAAGCATTACATCAATTCATGAAAATCGGAATAGTATGTTATCCAACCTTTGGAGGTAGCGGCGTAGTGGCCACCGAACTGGGTAAAGCCCTGGCTGATCGCGGTCATCAGGTTCATTTTGTTACTTATAATCAGCCCGTGAGGCTCGATTTCTTTTCCGAAAACCTTTTTTACCACGAGGTAGCCGTTAGCAAATACCCATTGTTTGAATACCCGCCTTATGAACTAGCCTTGGCCAGCCGTTTGGTAGATGTGGTACGCTTTGAAAAACTGGATATACTGCACGTACATTATGCAATTCCACACGCTTCGGCCGCTTTTATGGCCAAGCAAATACTGGCTACTTATGGCATCCATATCCCGGTGATCACTACCCTGCACGGTACCGATATAACCCTGGTGGGTAACGATCGTACTTATAAACCGGTAGTTACTTTCTCTATCAATAAAAGTGATGGTGTAACTTCAGTATCCGAACATTTACGTAACGATACTTACCGACTGTTCGAGATTGAAAAGGACATTAAGGTAATTACCAACTTTATTGACCTTCGCCGCTTTAACCATACTCCTAAAGGACATTTTAAAAAAGCCATAGCGCCCGAGGGCGAAAAGATCTTAGTGCATACCTCTAACTTCCGTAAGGTGAAATGTACACCCGATGTAGTGCGCATATTTGCTAAGGTAAACGCCGTGTTACCTTCAAAGCTCCTGATGGTAGGCGATGGTGAAGACCGCCCCGAGTGCGAGCAATTGGCGCGCGATTTAGGCGTAAGTCAAAATGTGCGTTTCCTGGGTAAGCAGGATGCGGTGGAAGAGATTATGTCGGTATCCGATTTGTTTTTGATGCCTTCCAAATCAGAAAGTTTTGGTTTGGCAGCGCTGGAAGCTATGGCCTGCCGTGTGCCTGTCATCAGCAGTAATGCCGGTGGTTTGCCCGAATTAAATGTAGAAGGACTAACCGGTTACCTGCGCGATGTAGGCGATGTTGACGGTATGGCACAAGCTGCTTTAACTATTTTGCAGGATGAAGAACGCCTGAACCAGTTCAAAGAAAACGCACTTACCCACGCCCGCAAATTTGACCTGGCTAATATATTACCTGAGTACGAGAACTTTTACCTGGAAGTAATTAAGAATAGCATACCAGTTTAGCGTGTTGTTGTACTAAATACCTGCCGTAACAAACAGTATGGCAAGATTTATGTATTATAATTTCAACACACTCAAATACCTTATGAAAAAGATTCTTGAAATTATTTTAATGGCCGTGGTTATCGGTCTTTCCGTTACAGCGTGTTCAACTCAAAATGCAGCTACAGGCGTTCAAAATGTAGGTCGTGGTAAATTTACCGGCACCTGGACAGTAAGTAACGTAAGCTATGAGGGCCTGATAGAAAGTGCCGTATCCAATGTATTTGACGAAGCCCGCCCGTCGGCTTTTGTGGGCAGTACCTGGAAACTGACTAACAGTGGTAACGGTATGTATACTTTAAGCAGCGGCGTATCGCAAACCATTTTCTGGTCGGTAAATAACACCGGTGCTCAAGGGCAAATGTTCCAGTTCAAAAAGATATTTGAAGGCGATAAAGCTAAAAACGTACAGCAAGGCTACCAGTTACTGGTAAGCAACAACGATGGTAACAGCATGGTGTTAAAAACCCCGGTAGCTATTGGCAGCAGTACCGGTTACGTGGTTTATACCTTCAACAAACAATAAAAAAATTCAACATTTTATAGAAAGCGCCGGTAATTGTGATCAATACCAGCGCTTTTTTATGTAATTAAGTTTTTTATGATGTCTCCACTGCGCATTGTGGCCCTGATACTAATTGCTTTAACAGCTGTATATTTTGCTTATCGGCGTATAGAGTCCCGTCAAAAGCTCATACCCGTATCTGCTACGGTAAGTAATAGTGCAAAGGCGGTGGATGATCACCATACCTTAAGCATCAGAATACAGACCAATGAATACCGCCGCCCAATAAGACTCTCTTATGTGCTTTTCTCCTCAAAAATTGAGGAACGCATGCAAGTGAAAGAAGGGGAGCGTATCACCTTTTATATATCGCCAAAGGGTACTGTTGACCTTAACAACCATAACTTGCCCGATTATAAACACAGCATCCTCCGTATACCCGATATTAGAATTCAGGCTATTCGAGGTGGTGCAACTTGGAGAAGTTTTGACCCTGATTATGAGCTAAAAATAGACCTGGTTACTATATTGCTATATACGTTCTTTGCAGCGCTTCTTCCGTTAATGAAAAAAGACAACACTTCCGCAAACCGGCCCTTCACCATATGTTTCATTGCTTTTTTCGGGCTCATGATAGTTGTTTATCTTATGGAGCGGCTCTATTAGCGCTATAAAATATTAATTCAAACTTGGCTTAATAAGTTTCAATGCTGAAAGCCTCATGTAACCACTGGTTTCGTTTCCTGCCAAATTTCGGTAGTTTATATAAACCCATTCTTTGTTGTGTATATTCTCAAGGGTTATAATCACCTTGTCGCCTTTTACAAGATAGGTTTTTAGCTTGTTTCTTAAGGATGCACTCTTGTAGAAATAGGAGTGGTCACCTTTTACTTTGTAAACGCCGGGCAATGCTGTGGTAAGCAAAGCATAGGTGCCAGAAAAATCTTCGGGTAGGTTGCTCGTCATGCAATCATTAAATATAGCCCTAATTTTTATATTTATTAAGGTAATAGTTAAACCGCAACCGGCATCATCCGCAGATTTAACAGTACATACCTGGCCTGTTAAAGTTCCGGCACCGCTGAAATTTCCATTAGTGCCGGAGGTTGTACCCCACCAAGCAAATGCGGCAGCCTCAAGTTTGTTGCCTGTTTTGATAACAGCAATAGTACACGATGAACCGTTTTTATCAATTTTTTGATAAGTACCGCTTTGTGCAAAAGTGACACCAGCACACATCAGCAGGTATAAAATGCTAAAAAAGCACCTAATTGGGCTCATTCTTACTTTGCCGCTGTAAACTTCAAACAACTTGGACTGTCAAGTTCAATACGGTGATTAGTTTGGTTCAGCTTTCCGGTGGTGCGGTTAATTTTGTAAACAATAACGTTGTTACTCTTCATATTGGCCACCAGCAGAAAGTTGCCGGTAGGATCTATCGCAAAGTTACGCGGATGGTTACCGCCTGTGCCTTGCCTATCTACAAAGGTGAGTAAGCCTGTTTCCTGGTTAATGGCATAAATCACAATTTCGTTTGCAGTACCGCGGTTGGTAGCATACAAGAACAAGCCATCGGGCGATACGTGAATATCGGCGCCGCCGGGTTGCTGGGTAGAACCATCGGCCATCATGCTTACTTTTTGCAGCATCTTGGGCTTACCGCCGTTATATTCATAGGTATTAATGTTGGCCCCCATTTCGGTGATCACGTAAAGGTACTTATGATCGGCGCTAAAGTCGATGTGGCGCGGACCATCGCCCGGTGTAATGCTGACGAACGGCGGGGTAGAGGCTGTTAGCGGTTGTTCTTGCGACGATTTGTAACGATAGATGTTTAGCTTGTCGGTACCCAGGTCGGTATACAACAGATGCTTTTCATCGGGCGATAACACAGCGGTATGTACATGCGCCTTATCTTGGCGGGTTTTATCGGGACCTGTACCCTGATCCTGTATAATTTGTGATGCTTGTTTCAGGGAGCCATCGGCATTAAGCGGAAAAACATACAAACTGCCGCCCGCATAATTAGCTGCAAATACATGCTTTTGATCTTTATCTACCGAAATATAGCACGGCCCTGCGCCCGATGGTTGTTTATTGATCAATTGAATAGTGCCCACTACCGGCTCAAAGGAAAAAGCACTAACGCTGCCCTTACGGTCGTCGCCCACCTCGTTAACAGAATATACAAATTTGCCGTTCTTAGCTACACACAGGTATGACGGATTATCGACACCCGTGGTTCGGTTTAAGTAAGCCAGGCGGCCGCTTTCGGTATAAAAACGGTAAACGTATATACCATCGCTGCCATTGGTAGTATAAGTACCAATAAGCAAATCGTATGATTTAGGCACTTTAGTTTGCGCCAATAACAGCGTAGGAAGTATGGTTAACAGATACAGAAACTTTTTCATAGGTTATATGATATTTGAAGTTGGCAAGGTAGCAAAAAGGGTTTTAAATTTTGAATGGGAGTGTTTTTTGGGTAAGGATATTACTGTGAAACTTTGGTTTACTTAATTTTTAGTTGGGGCGGGGTGGGTTTGATATATATGGTTGGTGAACGCTTCATTAAGTCCCTCCCTACCTCACCAAGGGGGGAATTAGAAAGACGCATTAAAAGGTTCCCTCCTTGGGGAGGGGTGCGGTGGGACTGTGCGGTGGAAGGGAGGGGTTTGACGCGAATGGTTGGTGAACAGCTTCATTAAACCCCTCCCTGCCCTCCCGAGGGAGGGAATTGAAAGAATGTCTCAACACAGCGATGCTGCTATTCTTCAGCACAAACCGAAGTTCAAATTGTACTTACAAAATTAAACAGCATCAATCGAACAGGATTTCTCAATACTGTTCGAAATGACAACGTTTTTATAAAGAGCTAATCCTCTTACAATCATTTAGAATTGACAACCCTATGTGTAATGTTAATATTCAATTTTCCAACAAAATCCATACTTTTGCGGCTGATTTAAAAAGGATTAGACGATGAGTACTACCAAAGGACCTATATCTCAGTTTATTGAGAAAAACTATTTGCACTTCAACGCTGCCGCTTTAATGGATGCAGCTAAAGGATATGAAACCCACTTACTTGAGGGTGGTAAAATGATGGTAACACTGGCCGGTGCTATGAGTACTGCCGAACTGGGTATTTCGCTGGCCGAAATGATCCGCCAAGATAAAATTGCCATTATCAGTTGTACCGGTGCTAACCTTGAGGAAGATATCATGAACCTGGTGGCACACTCGCACTACAAGCGCGTGCCTAACTACCGCGATCTGAGTCCGCAGGACGAATGGGACTTGTTAGAGAACCATTACAACCGTGTTACCGATACTTGCATTCCTGAGGAAGAAGCTTTCCGCAGGTTGCAAAAACATATTCACCAGGTTTGGAAAGATGCCGAAGATGCTGGCGAGCGTTATTTTCCGCATGAGTATATGTACAAAATGCTGTTAAGCGGCGATTTGGAGCAGTACTATGAAATTGACCCTAAAAACTCCTGGATGCTGGCCGCGGCCGAAAAAAATCTGCCTATTGTAGTTCCGGGCTGGGAAGACAGCACCATGGGTAACATTTTTGCATCGTACGTAATCAAAGGACAGCTAAAAGCCAGTACCATGAAAAGCGGTATCGAATATATGACCTGGCTGGCTGGATGGTATCCTGAAAATTCTGGTGGTAAAGGCTTAGGCTTTTTCCAGATAGGTGGCGGTATTGCCGGCGATTTCCCTATTTGCGTAGTGCCTATGTTGTACCAGGATATGGAGATGGAAAACATACCGTTCTGGAGCTATTTCTGCCAGATCAGTGATTCTACCACTTCTTACGGTTCTTACTCCGGTGCGGTACCTAACGAAAAAATTACCTGGGGTAAACTGGATATTCACACGCCTAAGTTTATTGTAGAGAGCGATGCTACCATTGTAGTACCGTTAATATTTGCTTGGATATTAGGGCAATAACAACGCTGGTTTACAATCATAAATTCTATTTATAAAATAGAATTTAATTTTCAAAGCCTTACCAAATTCTTTATCATCAGGAGGGTTTAGGTAGGGCTTTTTAAGTTCAAAGAAAATGGCTTTCCGTACAGCAAAAGGCATACTTTTTAAATTTGTTTAGAACGATTATAAATTAGAAACAACTGTCACTAATTTGTCAGCCATAGCCTATAAAATTTTACTTTTGTGGACTGAAAATACGGGGATACCCACGTGTTTTTGGTTGAAAGAATATTACCAACACAAAATTTATTCAGCATAAATACGCTTTATGAGAAATATCTCATTACTTCTTAAACAGTTTTCAAGGTCGGTTTTACTGGTAGCGGGCATCACTGCTATGGGCTTTACGGCCCGTGCTCAGGGCGATGCGGCCAAGGGTGAAGCCTTGTATAAAGCCAAATGTACCTCGTGTCACAAATTAGATGTGCGCATGACGGGCCCGGCTTTGGGTCCTACCATTACTTCTGAAACTGATGATAAATGGTTAACCAAATGGATTCAGAACAACCAGGCCTTAATTGCCGCTAAAGATCCTAAGGCATTAAAAATATACAACGAGTACAACCAGGCGGGCATGAACGTGTTCACCGAGTTGAGCGATGGCGATGTAGCTAACATCATTACTTATGTTCGTGATGAATATAAGAAAATGCAAGCTGCTCCTGCTGCCGGCGCGGGTGTTGCCGGTGCCGCTGCTGCCGATAACAGCCCAAGCGAGAGCATGATTTTTGGTTTGTTAGGTGTTATTGTTGTAGCGATCATTGTTATATTGGTTTTAAGCCGCGCCATTGGTACATTGGAGCGTGTGTTGCTTAAACGTAAAGAACTGCCTGCTGATGAGCAGGAAGCTTTAGCTGCTGAAGAGGCAGATGCTGCACCTGTTGACCGTTTAGCAACAGTTAAAAAGTTAGCTAAAAACAAGAAACTGGTATTCTTCTTCATCCTGGCCGGTACTATTGCTTTTGCAAGCTGGAGCTGGGTAGGTATGTGGAACACAAATGTTCACCAGGGTTACCAGCCGGTACAGCCTATTAAATACTCGCATGAGTTGCACGCAGGTGTTATGAAAATTAACTGCCAGTATTGTCACTCAAGTGCTTACAAAGGAAAAAACGCAACCATACCATCATTAAACGTGTGTATGAACTGCCACAAGGTGGTTAAAACCGAATCTCCTGAGATCCACAAGATCTATGATGCATTGGGTTACGATCCGGGTACACAGAAATACGATACCACCAAGGCTCGTCCTATCCAGTGGGTTCGTATTCACAACCTGCCAGATTTTGCTTACTTCAACCACTCACAGCACGTTAAAATTGCGGGTATTGAGTGCCAAAAATGTCACGGTCCTATCCAAACCATGAAAGAGGTTTACCAATATTCACCACTTACCATGAAATGGTGTATCCAGTGCCACAAACGTACCGAAACCGGTTTCAAAGGCAATGCATACTACGATAAGATGACAGAAGTGCACGAGGCGTTGAAACGCGGAGAGAAAGTTACTGCAGCTGCCTTAGGTGGTTTAGAGTGCGGTAAATGTCACTATTAATAATTAAGAAACTTAGCAATTTACAGTTTATATAGCTTAAATGGAAAGCAATAAAAAATACTGGAAAGGTTTAGAAGAGCTGAACAAGACGCCAGAGTTTGTTGAATTAAACAAGCATGAGTTTGCTGAGCCTATTCCAATTGAGGAAGTGCTGAGCGGCACCGGCTTAATGGGTAAAACGCCACGTCGTAACTTCCTGAAAACAGTTGGTTTTGGTATTGGTGCGGTTACACTGGCAGCTTGTCAAAAAACGCCTGTTCACAAATCTATCCCCTACTTAATTAAACCCGAAGAAGTAACTCCTGGTGTAGCTAACTATTACGTGTCGAGCTACGACGGCCAGGCCATATTGGTTAAAACACGCGAAGGTCGTCCTATCAAAATTGAAGGTAACCCGGGCGATGTTTTAGGTCAGGGTGGTGTGAGCGCACAAGTACAGGCTTCGGTACTGGATTTATACGATACTAACCGCCTTAAAGGCCCTATGCAAGATGGTGGCGACACCGCATGGAGCTCTTTAGACAGCTTTGTGAAAGCAGAGTTAGCTGCCATTAAAGCAAGCGGTAAACAAATACGTTTGGTAACCGCCAGCATTAACAGCCCATCTACTTTAGGTGTGATTGCTGCTTTTGCTGCACAATACCCAACCGCTAAGCATATCAACTACGATGCGGTATCTTATACCGGTATCATTCAGGCTAATCAAAACAGCTTTGGTAAGGCAGTAGTGCCTCACTACCGTTTCGACCGTGCCGATCTGATCGTTGGCTTTGGTTGTGATTTCCTGGGTTCTTGGTTGTCAAGCGCTGAGTACACCCGCCAATACGCTTCAAAACGTAACGAGGAAGCTATTGAAAGCAAAAAAATGTCGCGCCACGTGCATTTTGAAAGCGGTATGAGCTTAACCGGTAGTAATGCCGACGTTCGTATCCCTGTCAAAATATCGCAGCAAGGTTTAGCCCTGGTTAACCTGTACAACGAAATTTCGGGTACTACTTTACCGGGTTCTAAAAAGTTAGGTAACAACGTTGCCGATAACGCCATTACTTTAGTTGCTAAAGAACTGTTAGCTGCCAAAGGCCGTGCCCTGGTAGTTTGCGGAAGCAACGATGTGGCTACACAAGTATTGGTAAATGCCATCAACTCTTTATTAGGCAGCTACGGTACTACTATTGATCTTGATAATCCATCAAACAAATACAAAGGTAACGATGCCGACATCATTGCCCTAGTAGAAGAAATGAAACGCGGCGATGTAGGTGCAGTAATGTTCCTGGATGCTAACCCGGTTTACGATTTCTATCAAAGCAGTGCCTTTGCCGATGCCTTGAAGAAAGTACGTTTAAAAGTATCTTTCAACCAGTATAATGATGAAACAGCTGCACAATGTAACATTGTAGCACCAAACCATAACTACCTCGAATCTTGGGGTGATGAAAATGTGCTGGAAGGTTATTACACCATTATTCAGCCAACCATTAACCCGGTTTACGATACCCGTAAAGCCGAGCAAAGCTTACTTATCTGGAGCGACAACGCTGTTAAAGATTACTACACCTTTGTACGCAATACCTGGAATACCAGCCTGCTTCCTAAAGGTGGTTTGGCCGGACAAGGCGGATGGGAAACTTTACTACAAAACGGGTTTATTAAAGTTGCCGATAAGCCAGCTACACCGGTTGCCTTTAACCGCGATATTAACGGTGTTGCTCAAACTATACTAAGCCAGGGTGCTAAACTTGCAGCCGGCGAAGGTAAATTAGAGTTACAGGTTTACGAAAATAATACTATTGGTAACGGTAAATATGCTAACAACCCTTGGTTACAGGAGTTACCGGAAGCTATTTCTAAAGTTACCTGGGATAACTTCGTAGCCATTTCTCCTAAAACAGCCGAAGATTTGAAGCTGGAAGAAGGTGATTTGATCAAGATTACGGCCAACAACTACAGCACTGAGTTACCTGTGTTATTACAACCAGGCCAGGCGCAAGGTACTATCTCTATTGCCGTAGGTTACGGCCGTACTAAAGCCGGTAAGGTAGGCGATATGGTAGGTAAAAATGCTTATCCTTTTGTTAGCTTAACCAATGGCTCTTTCCAGGGCAATGCAGTTGCATCTATTGAGAAATTAGGCGGCGACAAAATTATCCTGGCTCAAACACAAACACACCACTCTTACGAAGGCCGCGATGTTATACGCGAAACTACCTTGCAAGAATACCTGAAAAGGGGAGAAGATAAAGAATCAGAAAAGAAGGAAACTTACGATCTGTGGAACGATTACGACCGCCCTCAGTATGACTGGGTAATGGCAATCGACTTGAACGCTTGTACCGGTTGCGGTGCTTGTGTGGTGGCTTGTAACGCCGAAAACAATATCCCGGTAGTAGGTCGTGATGAGGTTCGCCGTCGCCGCGAGATGCACTGGATACGTATTGACCGTTATTACAGCTTTGACGAAAAAGGCAAAACAGTTACTGAAGAGAAAGAGATCAACAAGTTAGAAGATCTTGATCACGTATCGGTTACTTATCAGCCAATGCTTTGTCAGCATTGCGATCACGCACCTTGCGAAACTGTTTGTCCGGTATTGGCCACCACGCACTCAAGCGAAGGCTTAAACCAAATGACTTACAACCGTTGCGTAGGTACACGTTATTGCGCTAACAACTGCCCTTATAAAGTACGTCGTTTCAACTGGTTCAACTACTGGAACGATTCACGCTTTGAGAACTACATCCAAAACGATTACACTGAGCTGGTATTAAACCCAGATGTTACTACACGTTTCCGTGGGGTAATGGAAAAATGCTCAATGTGCGTACAACGTATACAAGCTGGTAAGTTAAACGCCAAATTGCAAAAACGTCCGTTGGTAGATGGTGATATTAAAGTTGCCTGTCAGCAAACCTGCCCTGCAAATGCTATCATCTTCGGTAACAAACTTGATCCTAACTCACAAGTTTCAAAAGCTTTGAAAAGCGAAAGAACATATTATGTGTTAGAAGAGTTGAACGTTAAACCAGGTATTGGTTACCAAACAAAAGTTAGAAACAGACTACCAACAGAGGCTTAAACATTATTACAGGAGATATTAATATACTATGGCATCTCACAGTGAATCAATAATCAGGGAACCGTTAATTACGGGCAAAGACATCACGTATGCAAAAATTACGAATGATGTTTTATTCCCTGTAGAAAATAAACCCAACATGGCTTGGTGGGTCGGCTTTACGCTGGCTTCGTTAGGCGCTGCACTTTGGGTATTCTCTATCAGCTGGACCTTTTGGTTTGGCGTAGGAGAGTGGGGATTAAACAAGACCGTAGGCTGGGCCTGGGACATCACCGGTTTCGTGTGGTGGGTAGGTATCGGTCACGCAGGAACACTGATTTCGGCGGTATTGCTGATCTTCCGTCAAAACTGGCGTAACTCCATTAACCGTTCGGCAGAGGCCATGACCATCTTTGCGGTTATCTGTGCGGCTACCTACATTTTCGGTCACATGGGCCGTCCTTGGTTAGCATACTGGACTTTACCTCTTCCTAACCAATATGGTTCGTTATGGGTAAACTGGAACTCGGCTCTGATGATGGACGTGTTTGCGATTTCTACTTACTTCTCGGTATCGTTAATATTCTGGTACACCGGTTTACTACCCGATATTGCAAGTATCCGCGACCGTGCTACAGGTTTACGTCGCCGTATTTACTCTGTACTATCTTTCGGATGGACAGGTTCGGTAAAAACATGGCAGCGTTTTGAGACCGTGTCATTAATCTTGGCTGGTATCTCAACTCCACTGGTACTTTCGGTACACACCATTGTATCTTTTGACTTTGCAACTTCATTGGAACCGGGATGGCACACCACCATCTTCCCTCCATACTTCGTTGCGGGTGCAATCTTCTCTGGTTTTGCCATGGTACAAACGTTATTATTGATTGCCCGTAAAGTTTTAGGATTAGAGAACTACATCACCATGTTCCACATCGAATCCATGAACAAGATTATCTTGTTAACAGGTTCTATCGTGGGTGTGGCTTATATTACTGAGTTCTTCATCGCCTGGTATTCAGGAGTAGAATATGAGCAATACGCATTCATTAACCGTGCAACCGGTCCGTACTGGTGGGCATACTGGAGCATGATGACTTGTAACGTTATTACGCCGCAGTTATTCTGGTTCAAAAAGATCCGTATCAATATTCCTTTCGCCTGGGTATTATCCATCATTGTGAACATTGGTATGTGGTTCGAGCGTTTCGTAATTATCGTTACTTCATTGCACCGCGATTATATCCCTTCAAGCTGGGTAATGTTTTATCCAACCTGGACAGATGTGGGCATCTTCGTAGGATCGATTGGCTTATTCTTTACCATGTTCCTGTTGTTTATCCGTGTGCTACCATCTGTGGCTATGGCCGAGGTAAAACTGCTGCTGAAAACATCGAGCGAGCAGGCTAAGAAGAAACTGATAGACGAAGGCCATTTAGACCCTACGCACGTTGACGACTATACAACAGCATTAGAAAAGTACGACAGTGTTGATTTAACTCAATACCAAAAAGCATAATCATGAGCAGCACTAAATTTATATTAGGATGTTTCGATGATCCGGATAACATGATGCACGGTATCGAAAACTTACAAAAAAACAGCATCCCTATTTACGATGTATACACGCCAATGCCTATCCATGGTATTGAGGCTAAATTAGGCGTTAAAGAATCTCGTTTAGGCTATGCAGCATTTTGTTTTGGCTGCCTGGGTGGTTCTGTAATCTTCAGTATATTATACTATACTTTAGTGCATGACTGGCCTATGAACGTTGGTGGTAAACCCCACTTTGCCATGCCAAACTTTGTACCGTTTACCTTTGAGTGGACTATCTTGTTTGCAGCTTTTGGTATGGTGTTCACATTTTACGCTGCTACGCACCTTTTTCCGGGCCGCGCACCACGCGTAATGGATTTAAGAGCAACCGACGACCGCTTTGTTATTGCGGTTGATGCTAAAGGCAACGTACCGCACGATGATATAACCCGTTTACTGCAAGAAGCCGGTGCTGTAGAAGTTAAGCACAACGAGAGAAAATATGTTAGCTATGAATAAGATTAAAATATTCGGTGCAACCATGATTGCGATAGCTGCTACAGTGGTAGTTTCGTCGTGCCATGATAAGAGAAGCACCGGCTGGCAATATGCTCCTAACATGTATGAGCACATTGCACCTGAGTACGATCAAAAGAATAATAACTTTAAAGATGGTAAAACGGCTCAATTGCCCCCTCCGGGTACTATACCGGTAGGTTTTACCCGCTTTGATTACCCTAACACCCGTGCCGGTTACGATCAGGCTGCGGTAGAGGTTAAAAATATGATTGCGCAAACCCAGCAAAACTATGCTGAGGGTAAAAAGCTTTATGAATCTTTTTGCTCGCCATGCCACGGTTTTACCGGGCAAGGAGATGGTACCGTTGTTCAACACGGTTACCCGGCACCGCCATCATACTCTAAGGGACAATCATCACGCGGTGGTGCCATGAAAGATCTAACTGACGGTAAAATATATCATACTATTACTTACGGCGTAAACTCTATGGGTTCGTATGCGTCGCAGCTGGCTCCTGAAGAGCGCTGGAAAGTAATTATGTACGTTCACCATTTGCAAACTTTATAATACATAGCTTAATGAGCACTCATCAACATAGTTTTAACGAACGTTTTGAATTTGCCGGAAAAGCTAAAACCTTAAGCCTTGTCGGTATTGTGATAGGCATCGTAGGTGTTTTAGCAGGATTTTTCGGTGGAGAAGAAGGCATTCAAAACACTTTTTCAAATCTGCTGCTATCAAGCTACTATTTCGTAGGCGTTTGCGTGGCAGGCGTATTTTTCCTGGCTTATCAGTACATGGCACAGTCGGGCTGGTCGGTAGCGTTTTTACGTATACCACAAGCTTTTGCTAAAACGCTGGTATTTGCAGCCATCACTTTATTAATAGTTGTTGCTGCCGGTTTACTGGTACATCATGAAGAAGTATTGGAAGGCCATAAAGTAAGTGCACCTTATTTATATGCGCACTGGGCAACTAAAGGCTTAACAGATCCTAAAAGTGAAATATACGACAAGATCATTACCGGTAAGTCTGCCTTCTTAAATTTACCATTTTTCTATGGTACGCTTATCGTATTGCTTGGTTTATATTCCTTGTTCGGTCGCTTACTGGTAAAATACTCAAACAGCGAGGATGTATTAGGCGGAATGTTAAATTACAACAAGAGCTTTAAAATATCTGCTATATTCCTGGTTATATTTGGTTTTACATTCCCTATATATTCATTTGGTGCAGTAATGTCATTAGAGGCACACTGGTTCTCTACCATGTTTGGCTGGTATAATTTAGCTGCGGTACACGTAAGTGGTTTAGCAGTTATAGCTTTAACTTTAATTATCCTTAAACAAAACGGATACTTTGAATGGGTTAATGAAAGCCATATGCAAGATTTGGGTAAACTGATCTTCGGTTTCTCTATCTTTTGGACCTATGTTTGGTTCGCTCAATTCTTCCTTACCTGGTATGCCAACATGCCTGAGGAGAGTGTGTACTTCTACAAACGCTGGGAGCCTGAGTATAAATGGTGGTTTTGGTTAAACATTATCCTGAACTTCCTGGCACCTTTATTACTGTTAATGAAGAACAACGACAAGCGTTCACTAAACAGAATGAAGTTTGCAGCTATCATCATCATCATTGGTCACTGGTTAGATTATTACCTGATGATTATGCCGGGTACTATCAAAAAAGAACACATGTTCAACCTGGTAGAGTTTGCACAAGATATGGCAATATTTGCGGGTTTTGCAGGTTTGTTCAGCTTCCTGATGCTAAGCACGTTAAGCAAGTTTGAGTCGCTGGTACCCAAAAAGCACCCATTATTGGAAGAAAGCCTTCATCATCACATATATTAATTGCTAACTTTGTAACTCATTATAGAATTCCAAACCATCTATACAAATGGCATTCAAGCACCTGATAAATTATAAAAAAATATTCTCGCTGATTGCGATGTTCCTGCTGCTGGGTACAAACCTGCTAATGGCACAAAGCACCAGCTCTAACACTACAGCTACAGATAGTGGCGACACTTCGGCTCAAACGGCTGGTATGTGGACTACTGTTGGTTACTATGTATTACTGTTTTTAGTAGTATGCTTTATTGTTGCTATTGTAGGCAAAATATTTAAAGTATACGACCTTACTTTACAGATGCAGGGTAAAAAAGGCATTAACTGGAATAATGCGATGGCTGTCGGCTTTATCATATTCCTTGTAGTTGGTGCGGTAGGTGTTTACTACTCATTTACGGTGCATGGCGCCATGACACTGGTGGGTGATGCTCAATCTGTGCACGGCAAAACGCTGGATACGATGTTTTGGGTAACCACAGTTATTACTTTTATCGTATTCGTTCTTACACAGGTGCTCTTATTTGGTTTTGCATTCAAATACAAAGGTTCTGATAAACGTAAGGCCTATTATTACCCACACAATAATACTATTGAGAAAATATGGACAGTGGCTCCGGCTATTGTTTTGACTATCCTGGTAGTGTTCGGTTTCTTAACCTGGAGAAAAATAACCAACACCGTAGATGCGAAAGGCGAGCCTGCATCGTTACAAGTAGATGTAACCGGCCACCAGTTTGCCTGGGAAATACGTTACCCTGGTAAAGATGGTAGGTTGGGTATGAAAAATTACAAGTTAATTAACGGTACCAATAAATTAGGTGTAAGCTACGATGATAAAAACAGCTTTGATGATTTACAAGCTGATACCCTGATGTTACCGGTAAACAAATCGGTACGTTTAAACATCATTGCACAAGACGTTATTCATAGTGTATATATGCCAAACTTCCGCGTTCAAATAAACGCAGTGCCCGGTTTGCCAACTTACTTTAAATTTACGCCTACTAAAACTACTGCCGAAATGCGCAGAGATTTAGACCAGGCCGATTTCAATTACCATTTGTATTGTAACAAAATATGCGGAGGAAGCCATTACAACATGCAGAAACTGGTTGTAGTTGTTACTGAAGCCGAATACCAGAAATGGTTATCACAGCAAAAACCTTACTTGACCGAGCAGTTAAAGAAAGAGCTTAAATTGGCCGATAACCCGCTTTACAAGCAAACCTTATTACAAAACAGATTAGCTTCAAATAATTTATAAGATAGCGATTATGTCAACATTAACAGTTCAAGATCATGCCGTAGTGCAGCATGGTCACGATCACGAACATCACCATACCGAAAACTTCTGGACTAAATACATATTTAGCCAGGATCATAAAATGATAGCTCGCCAGTTTTTAATAACTGGTATTATCATGGCAGTAATAGCCATGATGTTGTCTATCCTTTTCCGTATCCAGCTTGCCTATCCAGAAAAAGCTTTCCCTTTATTGGAAACTTTATTAGGCCGTTTTGCACCAGGCGGACGCTTAGACACTAACTTTTACCTGTCGTTAGTTACCATACATGGTACCATCATGGTATTCTTTGTGTTAACAGCCGGTTTGAGCGGTACTTTTAGTAATTTATTAATTCCGTATCAATTAGGTGCGCGTGATATGGCTTCGCCGTTCATGAATATGTTATCATATTGGTTGTTCTTTATTGCCAGTGTGATCATGATGGCCTCATTTTTTACCGAAAAAGGCCCTGCCGGACCAGGTTGGACTATTTATCCGCCATTATCTGCCTTGCCTAAAGCAATGCCGGGTTCGGGTTTGGGTATGACGTATTGGTTAATCAGCATGGTGTTGTTCGTAGCTTCTCAGTTAATGGGCGGTATCAACTACATCAGTACTATCTTAAACATGCGTACCAAGGGTATGGATCTTTGGAAAATGCCTTTAACCATATGGGCGTTCTTCTTAACTGCTATATTAGGTGTACTGGCATTCCCGGTTTTAGTTGCCGGTGTGGTGTTATTGATATTTGACCGCAGCTTTGGCACCAGTTTCTATCTTTCGGAAATTGTGGTTCAAGGTCAGCAAATGCCTTTTGAAGGCGGTAGTCCTATTTTGTTCCAGCATTTATTCTGGTTCTTGGGTCACCCTGAGGTGTACATTGTAATTATGCCAGCCTTGGGTATATCATCTGAGGTTATTGCTACTAACTCACGTAAGCCTATCTTCGGTTACCATGCCATGGTTTACTCGTTAATTGGTATCACTGTATTGTCGTTCATTGTATGGGGTCACCACATGTTTGTTACGGGTATGAACCCGTTCCTGGGCGGTGTGTTCATGATCACTACACTGATCATCGCAGTTCCATCAGCGGTAAAAACGTTTAACTACCTGGCTACGCTTTGGCGCGGTAATATCAGGTTCACGCCTGCTATGTTGTTCGCTATCGGTTTGGTATCGTTCTTCATCTCTGGTGGTTTAACCGGTATCTTTTTGGGTAACGCGGCATTAGATATCAACTTACACGATACTTACTTTGTTGTAGCTCACTTTCACCTGGTTATGGGTTCGGCAGCAATATTTGGTATGCTGGCCGGTGTTTATCATTGGTTCCCTAAAATGTTTGGCCGTATGATGGATGAGAAATTAGGTTACCTGCACTTTTGGTTAACTTTCATCGGTGCTTACCTCGTATTCTTCCCAATGCACTTTATGGGTTTAGGTGGTGTGCCACGTCGTTACTATTCGTTCACCGAGATCGAATCGTTTAAAGAGTGGTTAACCTTAAACACATTTATCACCTGGGCAGCCATTATGTCGGCCTTGGCGCAAGTAGCTTTCTTGTTCAACTTCTTCTACTCTATATTCTTTGGGAAAAAAGCTACGCAAAATCCATGGAACTCTACCACACTGGAGTGGACTACACCGGTTGAGCATATTCACGGTAACTGGCCGGGAGAGATCCCAACCGTATACCGTTGGCCATATGATTATAGCAAGCCAGGTCACGATGAGGATTTTATCCCTCAAACTGTGCCTTTCTCACAAACATTAAGTTCTAACTTACCACACGATTTTGAAGACAATCCGGTAAACTTAGAAAGTCATAAAGACTGGGTAAATATCCAGAGATCAAATGAGGAAGAAGTAAAGTAATACACCTTTCTGATCTGATTAATTTAGGGTATCTGTACCGGAAAGTATTTCCTAAACAGATACCCTTATTTTTTAAACTAATAAATGAATAACACGAACAAAGCAAGATTCAGGAAAACCAACCTTATTACTATTGTTTTGCTTTTTGTTTTAATACTGGCCGGTGGTGTAGTGCGTAGCTCGGGTTCGGGCATGGGTTGCCCCGATTGGCCTAAATGCTTCGGACGTTATATACCGCCTACCGATGCCAGTGAATTACCTGCCGATTATAAGCAGAGTTATGTAGCTAAGCGCGCTGCCAAGAACCAAAAATTTGCCAAAACCCTTGATGTGTTCGGCTACACAGATTTAGCCAGGCGCATCAGGCAAGACAAATCTATACTTACGCCCGAGGAGTTCAACGTAGCACGTACCTGGACCGAATATATCAACCGTTTGGTAGGTGTGGTAGCCGGTTTTGGATTACTGCTTTCAGCTTGGTTCTCCTTCAGCTATTGGGCCGAGAGTAAAGCGATTACTTTATTGAGCGTTTTTAACTTGTTATTAGTGGGCTTTCAGGGATGGCTGGGTTCTATTGTAGTTTCCACCAACCTGGTAGACTGGATAGTAACAGTGCACATGTTGTTAGCGTTGGTTATACTGGCTATTTGCATATATACCTATCACCTGGCTAAGGTTCAGAATAAACCGCTCATTGATACTAAACCCTTAATTAGGATCATAGCGATTGCAGCGGTTGCCTTAAGTGTGGTACAAATTACATTCGGTACCGAAGTACGCGAAAAAGTTGACGAGGTGGCCGATTACTTTCAGGGTGGTTACCGCGACCAGTGGGTAAAGAAAGCTGGCGAAGTATTTACCAATCACCGCGACACTGCAGTTATAGTAGTGGTGATTAATGTTATGCTGTATGCCTTATTGAGGCGCAATTTTAACCGGCACTCCTTGCAGCAGCAGTTAATGAGCTTTATCTTTTTAATGATCATGATGCAAATGGGGGTAGGGGTGGCCTTATCTTATTGGGCGTTGCCACCTGTGGCGCAGGCGGCACATATAGTGCTGGCGAGTTTAATTTTTGGTGCACAATTTTATTTACTGCTGAATTTCAGACGTTCGGCAAAGTACACGGAGGTGCGCAAATGAGTTTTGGAAAAGATTTAGTAAAACTGGTAAAGCTCAGGCTCACTTTTTTGGTGGTGTTCTCGGCGTCAATATCGTTCTTAATAGGCAGCCAAATTGTTACTGCTACCAATGTTAATGGTGTAATAAACTGGGTTAATTGGGCTAAGCTGATTGTTGGAGGTTTTCTCATTACAGGTGCTGCCAACGGTTTCAACGAGATCATCGAAAAAGATCTTGATCGTTTAATGACCCGTACTGCAGACAGGCCATTGCCGGCAGGCAGAATGACCAATGGGCAAGCCTTGGTGCTAAGCTTATTAATGGGCATGGGGGGTACTTACCTGTTAGGTAGTTTAAACCTGCTTACCGGCTTTTTATCGGTATTTGCCATTTTGCTGTATGCGTTCGTATACACGCCGTTGAAGCAAAAGTCGCCTATCTCGGTGTTTGTGGGTGCTATACCTGGAGCCTTACCACCACTTATTGGCTACGTGGCTGCTAACCCTACAATCGATCAGATCGCATTGATCTTGTTCGGGATCCAGTTTATCTGGCAGTTCCCGCATTTTTGGGCTATTGCCTGGGTGTTGGATGATGATTACAAGCTGGCAGGCTTCAGGCTGCTGCCTACAGGTAAACGCGATAGGGTAAGCGCTGTAATAACCTTTGTATTTACATTGGTACTGGTGCCTGTAAGTTTACTGCCCACTTTTTACAAGTTTGGCGGATACTACGTAGGTGGGGTATCATTGGTAATGAGTTTAATATTTTTGTATCAGGCTTTCGTACTGATGCGCACACTGGAAATTAAATCGGCCCGAAAATTAATGTTTGGCTCATTTTTATATTTACCGGTGGTACAGTTAATGTTTTTGTTTGATTTTTTAGGGAAGAAATGATGATGGCACGATTTGAACAAGATAAAAATAAATTAGACCTAACGCCCAAACGCTTTAACATGTGGATATTCCTGTTCACATCGTTCATGTTTTTTGCGGCACTTACCAGCGGCTTTATCGTATATATTGGCGGTAAAGGCCATGCTTTAAAAATGAACCTTCCTGTAGCCTTTATGTACAGCACGGGTATTATCATTGTAAGTAGCTTAACTATGTTTTTGGCCAGCAATGCAGCCAAGAAATTACAGTTTGCTAAGCAGCGCACGTTTTTGTGGGCAACCTTTATACTTGGATTAGGGTTTTTGGGTATGCAGGTGTATGCGTGGTACGTGCTGGCGTTCGAAATGAAGGCTTACTTTATTAACCCTAATGCCTCCATATCCTTTGTTTATGTATTTTCTTTGATGCACTTGCTGCACATTTTGGCCGGTTTGGTGTTATTGATAGTAAGCCTGGTGAGCACCTACCGGAAAACGCCACAGGTTATAAATTTGTTCCGGATGGAGATGACTTCTATTTTTTGGCATTTTGTCGATATTATATGGATTTATCTCTATGTTTTTTTACTTTTGAACCAGAATTAATCATCCTATACAATAAGTACAAATGAGTACAACAGCGGTTACATCACCTATAGATGAAGTAAAAACAACGCCATGGGCTGGCGGACGGTCGCCGTTTTCGGTGGAATACGGCAAAATGATGATGTGGTTTTTCCTGTTATCAGATGCGTTTACTTTTTCTTCATTATTAATTGCATATGGCGCATTGCGTTTCAGCGCTACAGCATGGCCAGCAGCCGATCATATTTTCCAATCAGTACCCTTAACTTCTATTGAGCACGGCGCTCCGTTGGTGTTCGTGGGTATCATGACGTTTATCCTCATTATGAGTTCGGTAACCATGGTACTGGGCGTTGAGGCCGGTCACCGTGGTGCTCGTAAAGAAGTAGCCTGGTGGATGATTGCCACAGTAATTGGTGGTTTTATGTTTTTAGGTTGCCAGGCGCTGGAGTGGAGCCACTTATTTCATGAAGGATTTGGCTGGGGTAAAATGCCTAAGGAAATTGGCGAATTTTTCCCAGACGGTACTAAGCCATCTGCCGTATACACACAGCAATTTGCTAACCTGTTCTTTACCATTACCGGTTTCCATGGTTTTCACGTATTTACAGGGGTTATTATTAATATCATCATCCTCGTTAATGTGTTATTAGGTACTTACGATCGCCGTGGTACTTATGGCATGGTTGAAAAAGTAGGCCTTTACTGGCACTTTGTAGACTTGGTTTGGGTATTCGTGTTTACCTTCTTTTACTTAGTATAATTATCACATTTAGCTGATTTAACAAGATCATGTCAGAAATAAAACATACAGAAATTCATGAAGAACATGCGGAGCATGACACCATGACCCGTAAAAAAATATGGAATGTGTTCTTCGTATTGCTGGGTATTACCGCTATAGAGTTTTTCATAGCATTGTACCTTGTTCCCAAAAACATAGTTCCTATTCATGTAGCTAATCCTATATACATTGTTTTAACGCTGGCTAAAGCATTTTACATTGTGGCTTACTTCATGCACTTAAAGTTTGAAAAAATAGGCATGGTATACTCCATATTGGTGCCTACACTGTTCATCATCGGTTTAATACTGGTACTTACCAACGAAAGCCACCACTGGGTTGATTTAAGGTAAACAAGCCTGATGAACAACCTGTCTCTTAAGGTAAAAAAAATAATAGTCCTGGTACTCATTTTAGCGGTACCGGGATTTTTATATTATTTACTAACCGTAAAAGGTAAAAACCGCTATAAGCCGCTGGCTATTTACGGGCCAAAACAAGTGGCTAAAACAGGTCACCGTTACCATGGTAAATACATTCCCGATACTATTTATCACAAAATAGGCAACTTTGAGCTTACCAACCAGTTAGGCAAGCCAGTAACGGTTAAAGATTTCGAATACAAGGTTTTTGTGGTTAATTTCTTTTACGCCAACTGCCCCGAGGTTTGTGCGGCTGTGAATAAGAATATAGAGCGCCTTGCCTGGGCTTACCGTAAAAACCGTATGGTTAAATTTGTAAGCATTACGGTTGATCCGCAGCGCGATAACCCGGCCGTATTGCTTAATTATGCTAAAACATATCGCTTACCCGCCGATAAGTGGATGTTTCTGACCGGCGATACCAGTGTTACCTATAACCTGGCCCGTAAAGGTTTCCTGGTTAATGCGGTTAAGGCAGGTGATGAATTTATATTTAGCAACCAGCTCATATTGATTGATGCCGAAAAGCGCATTCGCGGTAACTACAATGGTACCTCGTTACCAGATGTAGTGCGCTTAAACGATGAAATTAAAGTGCAGATTTCCGAAGAACTGCGCAAAATAAAAGCTCCTGATTGATCATGAACGTAACCGATAAATTTATATTTCGCTTTGTAGCCGGTATTTCCATATTCGTTTTTGTGGTGGTGGTTATCTTGGGTATGAAGATTTTGCCTAAGCCGGATGTATCGCCTTCACTGTTATACTTTTTACCAAAGCTAAATGCTTTCTTCAACGGAGCCTGTAGCATCTTGCTGATGGTTTCGCTATACTTTATACGCCACGGCCAGGTAACTGCTCACAAACGTACCAATATTGCAGCATTCACCCTATCGTCGTTGTTCCTGGTATCGTACATCCTGTTTCACTGGTTAAGCCCCGGAACGTACTACGGCGATTTAAACGGCGACCACATTGCCTCCGATTTAGAAAAAGCTGCGGTGGGCAATATAAGATACGTTTACTATGTTATATTAGTAACACACATTGTGCTGGCTGCAATTGTATTACCTTTAATACTATTAAGCTTTTACCGTGGCCTGCAAATGCAGGTAGAAAAACATAAGAAACTGGTAAGGTGGACTTTTCCTATTTGGTTTTATGTAACGGTGAGCGGTGTTGTGGTTTACTTAATGATATCGCCCTATTATAATTTTTAAGATTTAAATTAGGTACTTTTGTATATGATAAACAGCGTGAAACTATTACTCTGCACTTTGTGCCTTGGGCTGCTTGTTTTAAGCGCACAGCCTGCCGCAGCACAATGTGCCATGTGTTCGGCAACGGCCGAAGCGGGGGTTAAGGATGGTAACACCGAAGCCAACGGACTAAACAATGGTATTATGTACCTGCTTGCCGCACCATACATAGCTATAGCCGCGGTTGGTATTATATGGTATAAGCGTTTTCGCCGTAAAGATGTAGACATCAATATGGGGAAAGAAAAATTTCATTTAAACTAACATATATCCGGCCCCACATGCCGGATATTTTTGTATAAAACAGCTGCTTTATGCCTCAAACACCCAAAGCCTGGGCTATGCTACATGCCAAATGCCCTAAATGCCGCCGCGGTAACATGTTTAAAGGCAAAATGTACAGCATTGGTGGCAACACCATGCATGAAACCTGTCCGCGTTGCGGTTTGCACTTTGAAATAGAACCCGGTTACTTTTATGCCGCCATGTATGTAAGCTATGCGTTCAATGTGGCCCAGGCCGTTACCATTGCTATGGCCACTTATATACTTACGGGTAATATGGAGTCGCCATGGTTATACCTAGCGTTAATATTAGGCGGATGCTTCCTGCTGGCACCATTCAATTACCGGTATTCGCGCATTATATTGCTATATTGGCTTTCGCCCAAAATACATTACCAAGCTTATTTAGATACCAATGATCCATCCTGATACTCTAGCTTTTATAGCCGATTTAAAAGAGAACAACAGCCGCGAATGGTTTCAGGCCAACAAAGAGCGGTACGATAAAGCACACGAGGATGTGATTGCTTTTGCCGGTAAATTAATTGAAGCGTTGAGTAAAGAAGATGCCGGTGTGGATGACTCGCTCGACCCTAAAAAGTGTGTAATGCGTATTTACCGCGATATCCGGTTCAGTAAAGACAAAACGCCTTATAAAACCAATATGGCCATTGGAAGGCTTACCAAAAATAAAACGGTAGAAATTGGTTACTACCTGCAAATAGAACCGGGCAACAAATCGTTCATTGCCGGTGGTTACTGGATGCCGCAAGGCGAGCACATCAAAAGCATTCGCCAGGAAATTGATTACAATGCTGCCGACCTGACCTCCATTGTAGATACTGCCGATTTCAAAAAGACCTTCGGCGAGTTTCGTGAACAGGAGAAGCTTAAAACGCTGCCCAAAGGTTACGATGCCGATAACGAAAACATTGAACTGCTAAAGCTGAAGAGTTTTATAGCCTACCGCGATTTAAAAGACAAGGAGCTTACCGGCCCTAACGCCGTAAAGCTGGTAGCGCAGTTATGTGCTAAGATACATCCGTTGAATGTGTTTTTGAATAATGCTATCAATTAACTTCCATCTCTTAGTCTGAACTTGTCGAAGACTTAACCGAGCGGCGAATGCTTCGACAAGCTCAGCATGACAAGTGAGAAATAAAAAAAGAATCTGTCAGTCTGAGCTTGTCGAAGACTTCACCAAGCGGCGGATGCTTAGACTGACAGCTTAACTCAAGCAAACAATCAACTCCCATATCATGAAAATAAAATTTATTCTATTAGCACTCATCGGCGGATTAGCGCTGCATTCGTGCAAGGTAATGTCGCCCAAGGCTTACAAGGCGTTGGTAGCCGGGCGCGATTCATTGCAAACCCGCACCACAACCCTCGAAACCGAACTGGCCAGGTTACAAGGTGATACCGCCCGCCTGCACCGCGAAATAGCCGATCTGCAACACAACTACAACGCCCTGAATAGCAGCTACAACAGCAACTCTACTAAACTGACCCAACTATCGGGCGATTTGCAAAAACGTGAAGCCCGCCTGCGCGAGGTGGAAGATATTTTACGTAAGCGCGACGAAGCTACCAATGCCCTGCGCGATAAATTACAACAAGCCCTTTTAGGCTTTCAGCAAAGTGGGTTGTCGGTAGATATACGTAACGGTAAGGTATATGTATCGTTGACCGATAAGCTGTTGTTCCCGTCAGGAAGCATAGTGATTGATGAAAAAGGCAAGCAGGCCTTAAAGCAACTGGCTGTAGTGCTCAATAAAGAGGCCGACATTAATTTATCTATTGAGGGCCATACCGATAATCAACGTGTAGTAAACCTTGGCCAGATCAAAGATAATTGGGATTTGAGCGTATTGCGTGCCACCTCGGTAAGCCGCTATTTAACCGATGTAGAAAAAATAGCCCCGCAACGCATCACCGCCACAGGCAAAGGTGAGTTTCAACCCATTGATCCATCATCAACGCCAGAAGCCCGCGCCAAAAACCGCCGCATTGAAATTGTGTTGACGCCAAAATTGGATGAGTTGTACAATTTGATTAGCACGCCTGCGGCTAAGTAGAATTTTACAACGCCCGTCATTGCGAGGTACGAAGCAATCTCTGCGGAGGCTAACCAAGCGCGTTGGCCTATCGTTCAGCGATTGCTTCGTACCTCGCAATGACGAGATTAAGAGAACAGTTATGCCGAATTTATTTCGACATCCCAAAAGAACGGTAAAAAAGCTGTGATAGCCGGATACTTAACCTGTGAGGTGCCGACATAAATTCGGTATGACGGTTTATGATGTATTTGAACTTTACCCGTAAGAAAGTGTTATTGCATAAAAAGTAAACACTATGAAAATCTATGCCATCATTTCCGACGTTCACGGTAACTCGCTGGCTCTACGGGCGGTGCTTAACGATATCAGTTCCCGGCAGGTAGACCAGATCATCAACCTGGGCGATCACGTGTTTGGTGCCCTGGAACCCGAAGCAGCGGCTGCTTTGATACGACAAACGCCTATGCTTTGTATTAGTGGTAATACCGACAGGGAGATATTGGAAAGTCTGAATAAGCCATCGGAGAAAGAGAATATGGAAAGGGTAAAGTCCGACTTATCTGTAGAAACTATTACCTGGCTCCAAAGCCTGCCGCCAACCGCTGTTTGTGATGAGGTGTTTTTTGTAAGCCATGGTACGCCTGAAAGTGATAACGAATACCTTTTAGAACAGGTTACTGCCCAGGGTGTGTTTGTTTATAACGATGAAGATTTGGTAGCTAAAACACAGCATATTAAAGAGCCCGTTATTTTATGCGGACACTCGCATGTAAACAGGGTGGTGCACCTGTCAAACGGAAAGATTATTCTGAACCCCGGTAGTGTGGGTTTGCCTGCCTATTTAGGCAACGGTGAGCATCGCTTTGCTATGGAATCGATGACGCCGCATGCCAAGTATGCCATAGTTAAAGTGGATGGTGCGCACATCAACATAGAGCAAATACATTGTAGTTACAACTGGCAGCAGGCATCGGCAGCCGCCAAATGCAATGGCAGCGATAAATGGGCGGAATTTTTATTGCATGGAAGAATGCCTAAAGATTTGAGGGTGTAAATTTGCTTCCTATTAGATTGCCAGCAGTGCAATTATAAATTTTTTTAGCAAATTATGTCATTGCGAGCGTAGCGTGGCAATCTCCAGTGACAGGTGACTAAGCGCTCAAAGATTGCCACGTCGCTATCGCTCCTCGCAATGACAATGTTTATTTGTTATAAATACTTCAGTTGGAACTTTAGCTAATAGTAAAATATTTCCAGTTAAATACCTTCCACATACCGTTTAAAATTATCTAAAATAGATTGCCAGCCGGCTTGTTGCATATCTATCGGGTTCATGTTTTCGGGGTCGAAGGTTTCTGTGATGGTGGTTCGATCGGCATCGGCTGTAAAATCTACTTTCACCTGGCGGCCGTCGTCTAAAGCGTAAGTAATCAATTCGTTTTCGATAATAGCGTCGTAAACGCCTTTGAGGTCAAAGCCCATACTGCCGTCTTTCGCCTCCATACGCGAGAGGAACTTGCCGCCGGGGCGCAAATGGTTTTCTGCCCTTGGTGTATGCCAGGTGTCTGTAGCAACACACCATTGCGTAATATGCCGGGGCGAGGTCCAAATTTGCCAAACTTTGGCTACGGGTGCTTTTACCGTAGTTGACACGGTAATGGGGCTGAGGTTGGTTGCTTCCATATGAGTTTATAATTGAGGAGATAAAATTAGTTCCGGGCGTCGCTAACCATAGGTGTGTATTTATGCCAGTTGTCAAAAATAGCCCAAAGGTTTACCGCCAGCAATGTTAATGCTATGGGTAATCCTGACGGGGCATTAAATATATTCGTAAGCAAAATGCCGATCATAACCGGGAAAACAATGATGGCACCAAGCGCCCTGTATTTGGGAATGATAATGAGTATACCACCTATTACTTCAGTAGCGCCAACCAGCGGCATCAGCCAGCTAATTTCCATAAAGGCATGCATTACCTTCATCATGCTTGCGGGCATATCTTTAGGCATAGGCATATAGTTGAAAAACTTGTTGAGCCCGGCGTTGATGAACATCAAACCGAAAAGCAGGCATAGTACGAAGAGGATTTTCTTTTTCATGATTCAGGTTTTTTGAATAAAGTTAATCAATCCTCTAAATCTTTCATAACGATGTTAAAGTGTCTTTTTTAATTTTATATGAAGCAGACCGGCAGTACAAGTAGTTTTCAGGTAACCGCAATAGCTATGCAGCCGAAGTAAAAATAACGGGCACAAAAAAAGCCCCTTTCTATGGTTAGAAAGGGGCTCAGTATTTCGAATCTTAGAATGGACTGTTAAAGTCGGCAAAAGAAGGCAAGATCTCGTCCTTAGGTGATAGCATCACCTCGCGGGCATCTACGCCCCAGCCAATAGCCAGCGTAGGATCGTTCCAGATCACGCCAATTTCTGAAGCCTTATCATAAAAGTTAGTCACTTTGTAAGTGAATATGGTATTATCTTCAAGCGTTACAAAGCCATGCAAAAAGCCGGGTGGTACCCAAAATTGTAAATGGTTAGTTCCGCTTAACTCTACCGATACATGCTGACCGTAAGTAGGTGAATTTTTGCGGATGTCTACCGCAATATCTAACACGCTGCCTTGCAATACGCGCACCAGTTTACCTTGTGCAAACGGGTTGGCCTGGCCATGTAAACCCCGTAAAGCACCTTTTTGCGAAAACGATTGATTGTCTTGCACAAAATTAGCGTCGATGCCTATTTCTTTAAACTTGTTTTGATTGTAGCTCTCGTAAAAATAGCCCCTGTCATCCGGGAAAATACGGGGCTCTAAAATGAGCAGGCCTTCAATAGCCGTGGTGGTCACTTTCATATGTTAGTTTAGGGTTTTCATTATACTGTTAAACAGCACGTATCTGTTCTCAAATTGCTGGTGATGGCGGGTATGTAAGTGGTGCACATGCCTGTCTCTAAAAAGGTAATATTTTGTCATATCATCGGTAAGGTACTGTATGCAGTAAGTTACCCCCTCGTTAGGCGAATCTACAACTTCCAAAATTTTATGGCTGTTAAAGTAACCCGTGGCCATGGCCGCAGGTATATGTTCTTGTCGCATCCACTGCAGCCACTCGGCTTCGGCACTGGCTTCTACCACATAGGTTTCGTTGTATATGATCATGATTGCAAAAGTATAAATTATGAAGAGCTATCGGGCTTATCGCCGCGTAATAATCTGAAATGTTTACGGGCGTTGCCAATCCATACACTGCCCGGGTAATCGGTAATTACTTTCTGGAAATAGCCTTTGGCCGTTTCCTTATCATTCAATTGATCCTCATAGATGGTGCCCAGCATGTAAACGGCATCATCGGCCCAAAGGTCGGTTTGGTGATCGCTCACAATCTGTTTAAGCAGCGCAATGGCCGCCTGATGATTTTTCTGCTGAATGTATATACGGGCCTTCGCCATTAAGATATCATCCTGCAGGGAGTTACCCGGATACTTTTTATCGATGCTATCCAGCGTGACTAATGCTTTTTCAGGCTCCTCCATAAATATTTTTAAATCGGCCCGTGCATAAATTTTAAGGGCTTTGCCAGCAGTATCAGCAACCAGGTTATCGCCAATCAGCAAAGAAAGGTTGAGTGCATCATTAGCAATGAGTTGTGAGGTAGCGGCTTTTAAAACATTCAACTGGCCTTTGGCGTACTTAAAATCGCCGGTGTAATAGGCGAGCTTGGCATTGCGGTAGTTGGCATCCTGGGCTACGGGTGTACCGGCGTATGCTTTTTCTACCTGGCTGTAGGTAAGGGTGGCTTCCCAGGGTTGGCCATTCATGAGGTATACATCGCCTAAATCTAACTTACAACCGGCCAGCAGTTGCGGGCGCAGGTTGGGGAGGTTAACGGCATCTTCCAGCAGGCGTTGAGCGTCGTTAAGCTTATGCAATTTAAAAGCCTGCAGGTTAGCCAGCTTTTGCATGGCAAAAGCGGTGCTTGCCCTGCGGCCAAATTCATTGATCAGATCGGTGTAATCTTTCTCCAGACTCAACAGGTCGGCAGCTATGTATTTTCCCGAAGTAATTTTGAGGTTTTTTGTATTTACAAGCTCAATTTTTGTGGGAATATATAGTTCGTCGGTACGGGTATTTTTGGTGAGCAGGTACTCATAGCCACGTATGGCAGTATCGTAAGCTTCGTTGGCAACGAGGGTTTGGCAAAGATCAAAAATATCATTTCCCTTATTATCGGTTTGCCGGCGGTTAATGGCGAGGGCCTGGTTAAGCGCCTGGTCGTACTGCTTTTGCTGCAAATACTGCCAGGTAAGCAGGCTGGAGTATACTATTTGCTGCGGATCTTTTTGAATGAGCTTGAGCAGGGCTGTGCGCAACAGGTCGTAATCGGCCTCGTTTTCGTACACGGCCGACAGTGTACTCTCGGCCTGGTTAATATAAACCGGGTTGTTGGGCAAAAAGTTAAGATACTCATCGGTTAAGCCGCCTTTGTCGCGTTTAAAGCGGTAAAGGCTAATCAATTCCATAGAAAACAACTGGTCGTTATGCAGCAGCTTGCGGCCTTGTTTTAATATCTTAATAGCATAATCAGAGTTTTCGGCTTGGTAAAACTGGGTAGCCATTGAACTGATGGCTGCCGGGTTGGCTGGCAGTTTTTTAAGCAAATCATCGTATACGGCATTAGCTTTATCGGGGTGACCCTGCTCGGTGTAAATCTTACCTAAATTTATGGCGTATTGGCTCTCCTCCGGATGTTTACGCGCAATTTTTTTGGTGATGCTTTCCGCCTCTTCCAGTTTTTTAAGGCTGATCAAATTATCAACGTACAGCGAATAATAAGTTTCATTATCCATTTTGTATAAGCGCTGATAAATGTCGGAGGCTTTTTCAAGCTCGCCGGTTTGCGCATATTGGCGTGCCAGTTGCAAATCATTATCTTGCGCAGCTAAGCGCTCAACCTTGAAGGTTAAAACAATAATGAGCAAAAGCAGGTACTTCATAATCAAAAATAATAAATTGCAGCCGAAGCAAACGATATATTTACTAATAGTTTAGGTATGAAACTAACGGGTAAAATTGTAGTGACATTGTTTAGCACCCAAGTAAATTTATCTAATTTGACCTTATCAAAGCAGCAACAGGACTGACCACAGATGTTAAACCGTTTTAAGTTTTTACTTTTTATAACACTACTTACCTCAATTTTCTCTTGTGGTGAGCATGAGCATGGTCAGATTCCTATTCGCGAGTTTTTTAAAACACCTGAGAAAAGTTTCTTCAAAATCTCGCCCGATGGTAAGTATCTGTCTTACCTGAGGCCTTATAAAGATAAGCAAAACCTGTTTGTTCAGAGCCTGGCCGATGGTAAGGAGCGCATGGCTACTTCATTTACAGAGAATGCGGTACGCGATTACTTTTGGACTTACAATAACCAGTTGGTTTTTAACCAGGATGTTACCGATATGGACAGTGTGAAAATGTATGCCATAGATGTAAATAGCCTGAAAATACGCACTTTGCTTAATGCTCCGCCTAAAACACGCATAAGGCTGTTAAACCGTTTGAGGAAACAGCCCGATGTCATTACGCTGACCATGAACAAGCGCGACCTGTCTACCTTTGATGTGTACCGCTTAAACATACAAACCAATGCCCTGTCGCTCTACATTAGCAATCCGGGTAACATTACCGAGTGGTACCCCGATAATGATGGTAAGATACGCCTGGCCAAAGCATCAGATGGGGTAGACGAAAGCATTTTATACCGCATGAACGAGAATGCGCCGTTTAAGCCCATCATCAAAAATAATTTTAAAAACAAGGTAGACCCGGTGGCCATTGCCGGGGGCGGAAGTTCTTTTTATGCACTCTCCAACGTTGGGCGCGATAAAACAGCCCTCGTTCAAATAAATGCTGAAACCGGTAAGGAAGAAAAAGTGATCTATGCCGGTAGCAAAGCCGATATTTTAGAAGTAGGCTACTCACGCAATAAACAGCGGCTGGAGTACGCCGGCTGGGAAGATTCAAAACCGCATAAGCATTTCCTGAACGACAGCGCCAAGCAAATGTATACCGATTTGAAAAGTAAGCTAAAGGGCGGCGTGATCAAATTTGTAGAGCGCGATACGGCTGAAAGGAAATATATTATTGGTACCTACACCGATCGTAACCCCGGAACTTTTTACTTATACGAACCCTACAATAAAGGTAAGCTAACACAGCTAAGTAATCTCAATGGCCTAAAACCCGAAGAGCTTTGCGCTATGCAGCCTGTAGCCTTTAAAGCCAGCGATGGCATGTTGATTAACGGTTATTTGACGTTACCGCTGGGCGATAAAAAGGAGAATCTGCCGGTGGTAGTAATGCCGCATGATGGTCCCTGGGGGCGTAATTACTGGGGTTATAGTGCCGAGGTGCAGTTTTTAGCTAACCGTGGTTACGCCGTTTTTCAAATCAACTATCGTGGCTCAACCGGGTATGGTAAAGCGTTCCACGGTGCCGGTTTTAAGCAGGTGGGTGGCAAAATACAAAGTGATATCAGCGATGGTGTGCAGTGGCTTATCAGTCAAAAAATTGCTAATCCTAAAAAGGTAGCCCTTATGGGTGCGCGTTTCGGCGGCTTTTCGGCATTGTATGGTTTATCATTCCACCCGCAGCTTTATAATTGTGCCGTGGTGCAGTACGGGCTAATCAACTTCTTTACTTATTTAAAAGATGTGCCGCCGTTTTTTAAGCCGCGCCTGCAAATGACCTACGAAATGGTGGGTAATCCCGAAACGGACGCTAACCAGTTCAGGGCTATATCGCCGGTTTTTCACGCCGATAAAATTAAGGCACCTTTGCTGATTTTTCAGGGTGCCAAAGACCCGAGGGCCAACATTAGCGAGCTGAACCAGTTTGTGCGCGAGTTGCAAAAAAATAACGTGCAGGTGAAGTACGTGCTTAAAGACAACGAACGCAGTTTTTTTAAAAGTGAGCACAACCGTATGGAGATGTATGGTGAAATAGAGAAGTTTTTGAACACCAACATGAAAGTTAAGCCTTAACTTCTCATGAGTACCCAGGCGCACAAAAACGTATATCAAAAAAACTTTTCGCTTATTGCTGCTTTTCTGGTAATGATCTCAATAACCCTGGTGGTTGCACTGGTTATTGCGCAAAGGTTTACCGAGACATATGTTAAAAACGAGTTTGCATCGCGTAAGCTTGATGTGCTGGAGCAAACCCTGAAACCTTATAACGACTTTTTTCAAAACCGTATCCCTGAAATTACTTCTTATCAGGGTTTTCTTGATTCGGCTTCGGCAGCTAACTATGCCCGGTCTGTATTTACCGATTACCCTTTTGTTAAAAACATCCGCTACGATGAAATAGCCATTAGCAGCAAAAGCGAAGAGCGTACACCAGGCAATGCCATGAATATTTCGGTAAAGTCGGTTTACGAATACCAGCCGCAAAATAATGGAGGCGTAGTTGGCAGGAGGTTACCACGCAATGCCGATGAAGATGATTTTAGTCGCATAGCCAAAAAGCTGAACTACTATATCGTAGTGGCCGATACCTCGCGGGTGCCCAATCAAGAGGAGATTTACAGTACATTTTACGATGTAAAGCCCAGCAAGATCAGCTACCTTAATATTCCGAGGCGACAGGAAATTAAAGATTACCGTATGCTGCAAAAAGGCGGGCGTGCTTCAGCCTACTACAAGCAAAACATGATGACCTTTATGCTTGATGTATACACCATTAAGCTAAGAAATACCCACCCCGAGTTGTATGAGAACGTAAGCATACAACCCGTGGTATACGATCCCATTAGTGCCGACAATGGCGAGATGCGTACCGAAGTAGCTTTCCCCGGTGCATTCTCCGATTATAAGCTGTACTTTAAATCGGCCCCAAATCATTTGGATGATGAAATTAACCGCCGTTTTATGCCCATTGCGGGTATAGTGCTGCTTATTTATGTGTTTTTGGTGGTAATTGGGTTTTTGATCTACCGTAACCTGAATGTGAACCTTAAGCTGTTTAAGCTGCAATATGATTTCATTAACAACTTTACACACGAATTTAAGACACCTGTAAGCGTTATAAAAATTGCAGGGTCGAACCTGCGGGGTGATGGCGAACTGAGCGAACGTCAGCGGAAACACTACGGCAAGATACTGGATGAGGAGGCCGATAAGCTGAACGAACTGATGAATAAGCTGCTTTCATTTACGCAGATAGAGAACCGCTCTATTAAACTTAATAAAGAAGAGATCAATCTTGAAAATTTTGTGCAGAAATATATCAATACCTTTAGCATTAAGTACCCTGATTTTAAGCTGGATTACAAGGTAGAAGGTATTCATCACTTTTATACAGACCCGGTACTGCTAGGCAGTATTTTTCAGAATATGATAGAGAATGCTTATAAATATTCTAACCCGGGACAAAAGGAACTATTTATAGAAATTAGCTACGAAAAACGTAATATTGTTATCTCCTTTACCGATAAAGGGATAGGAATACCTAAAGACGAACTCAATAATATTTTTAAGAAGTTTTACCGCATAGAGAATCAGTATAACCAAAATGGAAGCGTAGGCCTGGGCTTGGCTTTTTGCAAGGAACTGGCTAACTTTATGAGCGGAGATTTACAGGTAAAGAGTAAAGTGAACGAGGGCTCGGAGTTTATTGTGACCTTGCCTTATGAAAATTAAACCATGAACACAGAAATTAAGATTGCACTGGTTGAAGATGATGAGAACTTACGTTTCTTAGTGGCCGAACGCCTCGCAACCGAAGGTTATAAAGTACTGGAAGCTGCCAATGGCAAAGACGCTGAAAAAATCATACTCGAAAACATACCCGACATTGTATTGCTGGACTGGATGCTTCCCGGACAGCAGGGTTCGGAAGTGTGTGCCAACGTACGCGAAAAGGGGTTTGATAAACTGGTGATCATGATGACGGCCAAGGCGCAGGATATTGATAAGATAGAGGCTTACAATTTTGGCGTTTCTGATTATATTACCAAGCCATTCAATATGGATGTGCTGGTGGCCATGATCGATAATAAGATCAAGTTTTCGCTCAACAGCGATAAATCTGAGATACACCGCTTTGCCGATATGGAACACCATCCTAACACGCACCTGCTGGTAAAAGCAGGTCGTAAGGTGGAACTTACCATTTTAGAGAACCGCATACTGCTTTACTTTCTCAAAAACAGGAACAAGGTAATTAACCGCGAAGAACTGATGATGGAAGTTTGGGGTTACAACGCCGATGTAAATACGCGCACGCTGGACATGCACATTGTGCGCCTGCGTAAAAAAATAGAGAATAACCCCGATTCGCCTCAATACCTGCAAACCGTACGCGGTGTAGGATATAAGTTTGCCTACGAATAGGGCTAACTCACCATTCTAAATATAAAAAGAAGTAATCTTTACACGATGGCCAACCTTATTGGCTTATCTATGTAAAGATTGCTTCTTTTTTTTGGCTAATAATTTAAATAGCTCTGTGGTCTTGCAATTATTCGATTAATCCGCGCTTGCGCAGCAACGGCTTAATATCGGGCTCGTGGCCGCGGAAGGCTTTGAACATTTTGCCATAGTCCTCAGTATTGCCGCGCGATAAGATCATATCGCGAAATCGCTGACCGTTTTGGCGCGATAGTCCGCCGTTTTCCTGGAACCAGCTGTAAGCATCGTTTTCCAACATAGAGGTCCAGCTGTAAGCATAGTAACCGGCAGCGTAGCCATTACTCCAGATGTGCAAGAAGTAGCTGGAACGGTAGCGTGGTGGCACTTGCGGTAAATCAAGCTTAGTTGTTTTCAGGGCCTGTGTCTCAAATTTATCAACGTCCTGTAATTCGCTACCGGCTGGCAAGGTATGCCATTGCATATCTAACTCGGCAGCGGCCAAAGCTTCGGTTAGCGCGTAGCCCTGGTTAAAGGTAGCCGCTTTTTTAATTTTATCTAATAAAGCTTGCGGCATAGGTTTGCCGGTTTGGTAGTGCAGGGCGTAATTGTTGAACACCTTAGGATCTGACGCCCAGTGTTCGTTAAATTGTGAGGGAAATTCCACATAATCGCGGGCTACGCTGGTGCCCGACAGGCTGACGTACTTCTGACTGGCAAACAAGCCGTGCAGCGCATGTCCAAACTCATGAAACATAGTAGTTACATCGTCGAAACTTATCAGTGCCGGCTGACCGGGAGCTGGCTTGGTGAAGTTACATACGTTGTAGATAACCGGCTTGGTACCCATCAGTGTAGATTGCTCTACCAAATTGCTCATCCAGGCACCGCCCGATTTATTGTCGCGTTTAAAGTAATCGCAATAAAACAAACCTACCTGGCTGCCATCTTTATCCATTACATCAAATACCCGTACATCGGCCTGGTAAACCGGCAGGTCTTTGCGCTCTTTAAAGGTTAAACCATACAACTGGTTAGCGGCATAGAATACGCCGTTTTGCAAAACTTTATCTAATACAAAATAGGGTTTTACCTGGCTTTCATCAAGGTCGTATTTGGCTTTGCGTACTTGCTCAGCGTAAAAGTCCCAATCCCAGGGTTGTAATTTAAAGCCGCCTTTTTGTGCGTCTATTACTTTTTGTATTTCGGCTGCTTCTTGTGTGGCTTTGTTAGTGGCGGCTGGCACCAGTTTGCCTAAAAACGTGGCTACTGCTTCGGGCCTTTGCGCCATTTGGTCTTGGAGTTTCCAAGCGGCGTAGTTTTTGAAACCTAACAAGCTGGCCTGTGCCGAGCGGATCTCTGCAATGCGCGCAATGGCCTTGCGGGTGTCGTTAGCATCTCCTTTTTCGGCCCGATTCCAAGAGGCTTCAAAGAACTTTTGGCGGGTAGCCCGGTTGGTGAGCGATTGCAGATCGGGCTGTTGTGTGGTGTTTTGCAAGGCAATTAACCACTTGCCTTTTTGCTTGGCGGCTTCGGCATTTTGCGCAGCAGCATCTAAAGTGCCCTGCGGTAAGCCGGCCAGATCTTCTTTTTTATCCACCACCAACGCCCCTTCTTTAGCAGCGGCCAATAGCTGGTTGGTAAATTTGGCCGATAGGGTGGCTTCCTCTTTGTTCAGGTCTTTCAACTTAGTTTTATCAGCTTCAGATAGTTTGGCACCCGCCAGCTGAAAGCGTTGGTAGTAATATTCTAATAACCGTAACGATTCCGTATCCAGCTTTAAACCTACGCGTTTGTTGTAAACTGTTTCTACCCGTTTAAATAATTTGGTGTTCAAATAAATGGCATCGTTATTAGCAGCCAGTTTAGGGGCTTCATCTTCCTGTACCTTTTGCAGGTCGGGGTTGGTATTGGCGCCGGTAAGCAAGTTAAACACATGGTTTACGCGGCTAAGCAATTGCCCACTTTTTTCAATAGCGATGATGGTATTGTCGAAAGTAGGCGCTTCGGCATTGTCGGCTATCTTGCCAATTTCGGCCAGTTGCTGCTTCATGCCTTCTTCCATAGCCGGCTTAAAGTCGCCATTTTTGATCTTGGTGAAATCGGGTGCCTGGAAGGGGAGCTTGCTGGCTTCGGCAAACGGGTTTGACGAAGAGAAGTCATTACTGCCCGAGTCGTTTGCCGACGATGGCTTATTATTATTACAGGCCGACATGGCTAATAGTATAATGATAGATGCGTAAGAGAGCCGTTTCATTTGATTGGATTAATATGTTAAATGAAATTTCAGATAGGGCAAAGGGTGGGGCAAGTTATTAAAAAACCAATCAAATAAAAAAGCCGCTTCTGTAGAGAAGCGGCTTAGATGCAATTCAAAAACAATCATGTCATTGCCAGGAGCGATAGCGACGTGGCAATCTCACGGCGACCGGTCTAAAGAGATTGCCACGCTATTGCTCGCAATGACATGATGGTTTTGAGGGTCGTTAGCTTAGTTGCCCGATTTTACACGGTTCTTTTCATCATCAGCACCGCTTTGGTGTCTTCTTGATTGAATTTTGCTGTTACCAAAGTTGTAAGTGAAAGTTAAGCGGGCTACACGGGTTTCATTTTTTTGGAATACATCAAAATTTAAGTTGCCCTGGCGCACAGTTAAGTTTTGCTTGCGGGTATTGAATACATCGCTTACCGAAAACTTCAGGTTAGCCTTTTTCTCGGCAAATGATTTGCTGATACCGGCATCAAAACTGTACTGGCTGCGGATGTGGAACAAACCGTAAGTTAACGGCGATTGGTAGTTAAAGGTGCCTTCGGCTTTTACCGTTTTGCTTAAAATAAAGGTGTTTATGGCGTTACCGCTGCCGGCAAACTGTCCGTTATCAAGGTTAAGCTTGGTAGTATTGGTTTTAAACCCCAGGTAAAAAGCGGTGAAGTTGTTGTTCACGCTCCACCATTTTGCAATGGTAAACGGCGCGTTAACGTTTAAGCTGTAATTGGTTTGCTGGGCAAGGTTATCGCGGGTAATCAACGTGTTTACACCAATTTGCTCAGGCAGTTCTACCATTACATCGGTAGTAAGGCTGTAACCTAAGGTGGCGTTATATTTTTTGTTGTATGTGTAAGATAGCTCGTAAGAGTTGGTATACTGTGGTTTAAGGTTGGGGTTGCCTTGCTGATAAGTATAGGCGTTTAAGATCTGCTGAAAACTATTCAGGTCATCATAGCTCGGACGATCGATGCGGCGGCTATAGTTTAAGCCCAAACTGTGTTTGTCAGATAACTCCTGGTTTACAAACACGCTTGGGAACCAGCTCAGGTAATGTCTTTCATTAATTAAAGTAACATTGTTTACATCTCTCGAATCACCTTTTGAGTTGGTTTGCTCGGCACGTAAACCGGCTTGTAACGATGTTTTTTTCCAGCTTTTGCTAAAGTTTACATAACCGGCGTTAATGTTTTCGGTGTATTTATACAGGTTGGTGCGGCCGGCATCGGTTACCCAGTTATTGTTAAGTATAGAGTCGGTACGTAAATCGTTATTGGTAGCCACGTAGCTAAATTTCATACCAGCTTCCAGTTTCACGGTTTTGCCCAGTGGGTTGGTGTAGTCGGCTTTAAATGTTCCAATGTTTATTTTGCTGGGCAGGCTGTTTCTCAACAACGAATTGGTGCGCAATGTAATACCATCGGCGTAAAAGTAGTTGTTGGCGTAGTTGTTACTCTGCTTATTGTAAAAATGGGAGTAATCGGCGTCCATACTCAATTCTTTGCCGGCAGTGTCTAATACTATGCGGTTGTTTATGTTGGCGGCTATATTGTTATAACGTTCTATGGTCCGGTTATTAGTGGTTGTAACCGCGCTGGTGTTAATTTTATCGGGGCTAATTAAGGTGTTGTTAAAAGAGTTAGCATCAAAGGCCGAATTGTAACCGGTTACCTGTACGCCCAGGGTGTTGGTTTTGCTCAAATCATAATCGGCACCTAATTTATAGTTGTGCGAATTACGGCTGCCCAGCATGTCGGTGTTTTCATCAAAATAAGTCAACTTCCCGTTGTTGGTAACAGCACGGTTCAAATTAATATCTTGTGGGCGTTTGTTGTTGGTGTAACTGTAGTTTCCAAAAACATTAAGGTTACCATCTTTGTGGTTCAGGTTTAAAGAAGTACTGGCTTTGTGGTTTTGACCGTAACCGCCGGTAGCTGCTAAACTGCCGTTAGTACCGGCTGATTTATTTTTCTTTAATTTAATGTTGATGATACCCGAGTTACCTGCAGCATCATACTTGGCCGATGGATTGGTAATGATCTCGATAGACTGGATAGTGTTACCATCGGTTGAGCGTAGCATATTAGCTAACTGGGCCGATGAAAGGTAGGTTAATTTACCATCTAACATTACGGTTACACCTTGTTTACCTTTCAGGCTAATGTTATCATCTTTATCAATAGTGACACCGGGGGCACGCTCTAAAATTTCCATAGCCGAATTGCCTGCAGCCAATACACTGTTTTCAACGTTCATTACGGTACGGTCAATTTTGCGCTCTATCAAGGGTTTGGTTGCAGTTATGTTAACGGCCTTTAAACTTGATGTAGCAGGTAACAACTGTAATACGGGTACTTTAACTGCGGTATTAGCTTCAACGGTAACCGGGCCGCTAAAGGTTTTATTGTAACCAATAATGGTGGCTTTGATAATGTAGATGCCGTTGTTAACACGCTCAATAGTATAAAGACCGGCTTCGTTGGTAAGGCTGCTTTTTACTATCGATGAGTCTTTTGCACGTAAAAGTGTAACGGTGGCATAATCGGCAGGTTTGCCTTGCTCGGTTATTACCGAACCTGTAATTTTTCCGGCAGGGGCGGGGGTAGTTTGTGCTTGTGCAACAACGCTGCCTGCCGCGAGGCCTAAAAGTAATAGTAATCTATATGTGATTGATTTCATGATGGTTAAGGTTTGGTAGGGTGTAAAATTTTAGCAATAGTTATCCAGTTAAAGATTTTTGGTCTCTTTTTAATTAATAGACTAATGGTTTTGTTGAATTTTTAGCCTGCCGTAATAGCCGGCTATGTATTGTTATTTGTTAGTAAGATGCAAAAGAGGGCGTGTAGGTTACAAATTATTTTAAATTTTTTCAAAAAAGCCTTGTTTTCAGCATCGTAGCTATCTTTTAACTGAGGTATAAATTTGTCATAATCCATAAGGAGTTTTGCATCAGTAGTTATTAAAGAATTTGGCACCCTGCCCAAACATCATGAACGGATTGAAGGGCAGGGTGCAAATTCTTATTGCTTTTTGCGGTATTTGCGAATAACTACCGGCTTGCGTTCAGGGGCAGGGGCTTCAGTACTATCAATATATATGGTATCGGGCGCTGTCTGCGTGTTTCTTTTGCCTTGTATCATAATTACCGTATCGGGTACATTATTGCCTTGAGTTGGTTGCTCTTGTGCTGCGATAACAGCGCTATCCAGTTTGCATTGTAAACCTTCTTTGGTCATTACAAAAGGAGAGTAGGTACGGTTGTTCCGGTTTTCGGGGTTAGGGCTGCAATCCCAAAGGTTCATCGAATTGTTGATGTAACGGTTTATCTTATCATTCACCATAATGGTGGCCTTCAACGGAATGCGCAAGGTTAATTTAACTTCTTCGCCATGCCACATTTTATGGTCTAACCGGCGCAGTTTATAATCGAATTTTAAAACAGAGTCTTGCTGTGCAAATATGTAACGCGTATTGCGGGCATTGCTCAAAGCTTCTTCATAATCGCTGCCGCGTGAGGTAAACTCTTCTATCAGTACCGGGTAGGGCACATCCGACTTCTCAATATTTAATCGCATGCTGTTAGGCTCCAGGTCGTCGTTGTCATCATCGTCGGTTAACACCATATTATTAAAGCGGGCCTTAACGTCCAGGCGGGTACTGTCTTCGTGCGTTAAATAGCGTGTTTCGTTCAACTCCAGGTAGTAAACCTGGTTGGCGGTAGGTTTTAGGTTAATGGTTTGCGTAAACCCTGCCGAATCGCGAAACTCTGCGGCTACACGGGAACCATGATAAAGCAACACACCCAATGAACTGATCCAAATAATTAATAGCGTGTAACCAGCCGAGCGGTTAATGGAGGTAGTGTTAAATACGGCCGATGATATCACTATCCCCAGCATAGTTAACGGAATAATTGCCAGCAGTGCAAATGCTACCCTAACCTGGTTAATATAAGTGTAATTAAAAAAGCTATCAGGCACGGAGAAATGGTTGCCGCCGAATACCATAGTTGCAAATAAGAAAACCACAATAGCAATGCTACCTCCTATGCAAGCCAGTATAATGGCTATACCCAGTAACTTGATCAGTATTTTACCTGCGCTGCCAAAAAAGGTAGTAAGGTGGTGAAAAAAGTCGCTGATGAAATCGCGGGTTTGGAAAGCCAGAGGACGGGCTTCATTACGCAGGTTGTTTAAGTGGCCGCCTACAGTGCTCATTTCGGCCTCGAAATTACGCTTAAAGCCCTGTAAATCTAAAGGCTCACCTTTCATGGCCATTTTGTCGGCACGGGTTAAGGCTTTGGGTACAATAATCCATAATATAATGTATACCATAGCGCCGGTACCGGCAAACAGGAAGCTTACGGCAAAGAAAAGCCTTACCCAAACTGCCTTAATGTCAAAGTAGTTAGCAATACCTGCACAAACGCCTCCAATCAGGTGATCTTCAGGGTCGCGGAACAAACGACGGTGGCTGTTGGCTCCGGCGCCCATGGTAAAATTAGGTTCGCTAAAGCCACCGGCAGTTTCTTGTTCAGCACTTTCAAAATCCTTAACCGAGCCCATTTGCTCAATCACGGCGGCTACGTCTTGGTCAATAATAGCCTGGCGGGCTTCGCGGGCTAATATCTCGGTAAACATTTCGGCAATACGGTTTTCTATGTCGGTAGTGATCTCCAGGCTATCGGCCGAATTAAAAAAGTGGCGTTTTACGTCGGTCATGTATTCCTTAAGCAGTTCGTAGGCCTGCTCTTCTATATGGAATACCGTTCCATTTATATTGATGATTATTGTTTTGTTCATGATGTTGATATGTTATGCGGTTGTTATTTTCTTCCTTCAATTGATGTTTGCACGGCAAAAAAGAGTTCCTGCCAGGTTTTGTCGAGGTGTTTGAGCACTTCCTGCCCTTCGGGCGAGAGCACATAATACTTTCGGGGCGGCCCGGAGGTAGACTCTACCCAGTTGTAACTGAGCAGGCCGTTATTTTTTAACCGGGTAAGCAAGGGGTACAAAGTACCCTCAACTACAAGGAGTTGTGCTTTTTTTAATTCGGCAATGATATCTGAAGCATATATCTCGCCTTTGGCAATAACACAGAGTATGCAATACTCGAGTATGCCTTTTCGCATTTGGGTTTGGGTATTCTCTACAAGCATAATACAAAGATATATGTTTTAAACTGTACTATGCAACACATAGTACTAAAATAATTTTCTGTACACTATTTTCAAATAAGGCAGTGCTTTTTTGAAAATTTTAACATTAAATTATCATTCACTTGCTTTTATAGAAACATAGTACTAATTTACCGTCCATTAACTGACTTATAAAAAACGAACATGAAGAAAATTCTATTGATGAATTTGTGCTTGCTGCTGCTTTGTATATCGCATGCATTCGCACAGGATCGTACCGTCGGGGGTACGGTTACGGGCCAGGATGATGGTCAACCATTACCAGGTGTTAGTGTGAAAGTAAGAGGCTCTAATACTGGTACACAAACCGGTCCCGATGGTAAATTTGTTATTAAGGTTCCTGCCGGAGCCACAAGCCTTGAAATAAGTTATATAGGCTTCGTTCCCCAAACAGTTGCAATTCCCTCAAGTAATGTAATCAACATCAGTCTTGCCGGCGATACTAAAGTATTAAGCGAGGTGGTAATTACAACTGCTCAAAACATTCCACGCAGCGAGCGTTCATTAGGCTATGCCGCCCAGGCACTGAAAGGTGGAGACCTGACGCTTACTAAGCAGCCTGATTTAAATACAGCTCTTGCGGGAAAAATTGCCGGTATTCAGGTTTCAGGAACATCGGGTGCCAATTTTGGTACTGGAGGGGTGCGTATCCGTGGAACTAACAGCATTGGCGGTGGCGCAGATCCATTGTATGTTGTTGATGGCGTTCCGGTTCCATCAACCAGTGTTAATACAGATGATGTTCAGGACTTAACGGTGCTGAAAGGCCCGGCTGCTACATCATTGTATGGTCAGCGTGGCGAAAATGGTGTTATCGTTATAACCTCAAAAAAAGGTACTAAAAAAGGATTTGGACTTGAGTTTAATCATAGTACTACTTTAGAGAATGTAGCCGCTTTACCTCGTTATCAAAATGAATATGGCGGTGGTTCAAGCCAAAACTGGAATAAGTTTACTTATAACCCGGCGGTTGATGCTCAGGGTTTAGCAGGATTGAACGGACAGCGTTATTATAATTATGCCGTAGATGAGAGCTGGGGTCCTAAATTTGATGGTCAGCCTTATATTCCATGGTATGCATTTAATAAATTTGATGCTGATTACGGTAAAACCAAACCTTATGTAGCACAACCAGATAACGTGCGCGACTTTTATGAAACAGGTGTTGAAGTTAATTCAAACTTTGCTTTCTCATCTGTTGGTGATAAGCATAACTTCCGTGCTTCATATACTAACATCAACCGTACAGGTGTTTCTCCTAACTCAAGAGCAGATCAAAATCGTATCAGCGTAATAGGTACTGTTAAGCCAACAGCTAAATTAACATTTACTTCAAGCATTAACTTTAATTCCATTAGTACGCGTAATGCTCCAACTGAAGAATACGGTAACCAAACTATAGGTTCTTTCAGTCAATGGTTTCACCGCGATTTAGAGCTGGATAAATTAAAAAATTATAAAAATCCGGATGGTACATTTACTACCTGGAATATTGTAGGACCACGTAACCAAAGTGCACAGTATTGGGATAACCCTTACACCGTTGCATATGAAAACACATCAAGTAATAATAGCAATCGCACGTTTGGCTTTTTACAAGGTAGCTATAGTATATTACCAGAGTTAAGCGTTGATGTTATTGCAAGAGGAAACTATTCTTCCAATTTAATTCAAAGCCGCACGGCATCAGGAACTTTAAATTTAGAACGATACGCTAACCGTCAGGTGCGCAACCGTGAAAACAACTACGTGATAGATATCATGTATAATAAACTGTTTGCTGAGAAGTACTCGTTAAAAGCAGGTGCATACGGCGAAATTAGGGTTAATCATAACGATGACTTAAACGGAAATACCAACGGTGGTTTTACCGTTCCGAACACTTATACCCTGGGTGCTTCTAAAGACAGGCCTACCATTACCAGTACAATTTATGATAAGCAGGTTAGAAGTGTTTATGGATTTGTGTCTGGTGGTTATAAAAATTTCCTGTTCTTGGATTTGAACTTACGTAACGACTGGTCATCGTCTTTACCTGCTAATGCTAACTCTTACTTATATGGAGGTGCATCTACATCATTCGTATTTACCGAACTAATGCCTAAGAACTCTATTCTTTCGTTTGGTAAGGTGTTTACTTCATTCGGTCGTGTGGGTTCTGATATTGATCCTTACAACATTAACTCAATTTACAATTCGGCAGGTATATATGGTACTTTTCCGGCGCTTACAGTTCCAAACACCATATACAATCAAGAATTGAAACCGGCACTTTCTGACTCTTATGAAGCAGGTATCGATTTGAGGTTTATTAAAGATCGGATTAGATTATCATTTAATTATTACAATCGTAAAACAACTAATCAAATCATTAACTTAACCTTACCATCAACAACAGGGTTTTCTACAGCTGTAATTAACGCTGGTGAAATTGATAACCATGGTTATGAGGTAAGTCTTGCTGGTACCCCAATAAGATCGAAGAGCGTGGTTTGGGATATTAATGCCAACTTGGGTATTAACAGAAACAAAATTGTTGAATTGTACCCAGGTATCAGCAACTTCCAGTTAGCTACTTTTGGTTATGTGGGTACGCCTTCAATTTCTGTAAACCGCGAAGTTAACAAGCCATTCGGAACTTTATTGGCACCTGTCATTAAAAAGGATGCCAATGGTAACAAACTCATCGATGATGATGGTTTCCCACTTTATTCATCAAGCCCTTCAGAGTATGAAAGCTTAGGTTCTTATATTCCTAAATATACCGGTGGGGTAACAACAACTGTTAGCTACAAAAACTTTACTGCCGGCATATCAGTTGATTTTCAACGCGGTGGTAAATTGTTCTCTGTAACTCAAGGAAACCTTTATGGCTCTGGTTTAGCTGAAGGAACAGTTGGTAATAATGATAAAGGTAATCCTATACGTACCCCGGTTTCAGCAGGTGGTGGTATTTTAATTCCCGGCGTGCGTGAATCTGACGGGCAGCCAAACACAACTTATATAGATCCTCAAGATTATTATGAAGGTTATATACCTTATGTATGGTCTGAATATACTTACAGTGCAAGTTATGTTAAACTGCGCGAAGCTTCTTTAGGGTACACTTTACCCGGCAACATAGCCCGCAAGATAAGTGCACAGTCTGTTAGCTTTACATTAGTTGCACGTAACCCTTGGTTAATTTATAGTGCCGTTCACGGTCTTGATCCTTCTCAGTCAAACTTTAGCTGGATGGAAGGCGGTCAATTGCCAGGTACAAGATCTCTTGGTTTAAATTTAAGAGTGACTTTCTAATACCTATTAAAAAACATCAAAATGAAAAAGCAATTAGTAAAATACCTATATATACTGTTAGCTACCGGAACGGTGATAGCCTCCAGTTGCAGTAAGGTAGATGATTTTGGAAACTTAAATACCAGTCCAAACTCACCTGCTGTTCCGCAAACCTCATTATTGTTAACTAACGCAGAACGTTACCTGGGCAATACATCTACAACGGCTTCGGCTGCGAGCGTTATAAATGCCAATGCACAGCGTTTGTTTGTACAATACATGTCCGAAACATTGTATACTTCAGAGTCACGTTATGCAACTACTACATATGATTATAGTGGTATATATAATAACCCACTTGAGGATTTACAAACAATTATAAAGCTAAACACTGATGCCGCTACTAAAAATGCCAGCTATGTAACAGTAGGTGGTCCGAACGAAAGTCAAATTGCAGCAGCACGCATTTTAAAAGCATTTTATTTTCTAAATATTACTGACAGGTGGGGTGATATTCCATACAGTGAAGCTTTACAAGGTTTAGCCAAGGTAACCCCTAAATTTGATACACAAGAGTCTGTATACACCTCTTTGTTTGCAGAGTTAAAAGCTGCGGCTGCGCAATTTGGTACCGGTAATCTGCCGGGCGATTTCTTGTTCAAAGGTTCGGTTACAACCTGGAAAAAGTTTGCCGCTACTATGCGCTTAAACATGGCACTGCGTTTATCAAAAGTAAATCCAACTTTGGGTAGAACAGAATTCAATGCTGCCCTGGCTGATGGTGTATTAACATCAAACGCTGATAATATTGTTTATAGTTTCCTTGGTGAAGCTGCTAATGCAAACAATATTTACAGTAACTATGAGGTTGACAAACGTTACGATTATGCTGTAAGTAAAACCGTGGTTGATCAACTTAACGCAATTGCAGATCCTCGCTTACCAGTATATGCAGATAAAACTTCGGCAGGTACTTACGTGGGTATGCCTTATGGCTTAACGCAATCGCAATCTTCTGCTTTTAGTATTGGTACTGTTGGAGTACCGGGAAATGTATCTCGAATCGGTCAGCAATTTAGATCACAATCTTCGCCGGTAACTATCTATACATACGCTATGGTACAGTTCGATAAAGCGGAAGCTTACAAATTAGGATGGATTACAGGTGCACCAGATGATACGCAGGCTGCAGCCAGTTATTTAGCCGGCATTAATGCCTCATTCGCTCAATATGGTGTTACCGCTCCGGCAACTTATTTTACGCAAGCTGGTGTTGCTTATAATTCAGCGACAGCTATACAGCAAATCATTACTCAAAAATGGATTGCAAATTATATGGGTTATGCTAATGAAACATGGGATGATTATAGAAGAACAGGTTATCCTGTTTTAACACCTTCTCCTGCGGCATTAAGCATTGATAAGCTCATACCTCGTCGTCAAAACTATTCTGTAACAGAAAGTCAATTGAACGGCGACAATTACAAGGCTGTTATTGCACGTCAGGGTCCTGACGTTACGAGCACCAGAATTTGGTGGGATAAATAATAGCAAATAGTTTTCTGAGAAAGGGGCGTCTAAAATTTAGATGCCCCTTTCTGTTTATTCTCCGTCCATCCCTTCAGGGTCATGCTCTTGCTTTAGCTGGTCTAAAGTGAGGTTGGTGGTGCCACCCATATTTTCTTCAATTTCTTGAATGTTGCCTTGAGTGGTAAGCGGTGGTTGATTGATGTGCTGTTCTTGAGTAGTGCTGTCATCAATGCTTTTGTCATTACTGTAACCGGTATCTTCGCGCTCGTTGGCAAAGCGCTCCTGCTCATCGGTGTTAAACTTGGCGGCATCTGCATTACCGGCATCCTGCATCTTATCATTATCGGTGTCTAAATAATCTTCCTGATCATTTAAACCGTTTTCGTTTATTTCGCTCATTTATACAAGTTTTTATAAACAACGCGTTTATAGTATAGTGGTTTTACTTTGGGGTTAAATAAGCGTTGCAACAGGCTCTTACCGCCTGAAAATAAATTAGAAACACGTTAAACTCTGAGCAAAAAGCTTAGTCAAATATCCAGATTTAACAAGAAAAGCAAGCCGGTTGGTAAGCTTATTTACTTTATAGATACATGAAAACATTCAGCAAATATTTAGTTTGTGTGGGCCTTAGTGCTTTAACAGTACTATCGCTCAACTTTTCTGCCGAAGCACAACGTGGTGGCAGAGGCGGCGGCGGTGGAGGTTCGCGCGGCGGCTTTGGAGGTGGTGGTTTCGGAGGCGGCTCTCGTGGCAGTTTCGGCGGCGGTGGCCGTTCGGGCGGTAGCTTCGGAGGCGGTTTTTCGCAAAGAGGTAATCCGGGCGGCGGTTTTTCGCAACGTGGAAACTCTGGTGGTGGCTTTTCACAGCGTCCGAGCATGGGGCAAAATCGTCAAAGCTATGGCGTGAGGCCTAATACCTCCGATAGATCAATAGGCGCACAACGCGGCGGATTTGGCCGTGGTCAAAGCTTTGGTTCGCCGAGAGGAAGCTTTGGTAGCCCGCGTGGTAATTACAGTTACCGTGGTGGTGTAAGCCCTCGCGGCAATTGGGGTCGCCCGGGTTACGGCAGTGGCTTTAACCGTGGTAACTACTTTAGCGGTCGCGGTTACTACCGTGGTGGTGTAAGGGGCTTTTATGGTCGTCCTTACGGTGGTTTCTATCACAACTATCGCGGCTATTACAATAGCTATTATTACCCGCGTATTGGTGTTAGCATAGGTGTATTGCCATTTGGTTATTATCCATTCTCTTGGGGTGGTGTGCCTTACTATTATAGTAATGGCTATTACTATCAGCAATATAACAACCAGTACACTGTGGTTGAGCCACCTGTAGGTGCCGAAATTAACCAACTGCCCAGCGACGCAGAAGAAATCACCATTGATGGTCAGCAATATTACGAGTCTAACGGCGTGTATTATCAACCCATTACCAAAGATGATGGACGTTTAGCTTACCGTGTGGCTGGTAAAGACGGTGAATTGAATACCGATAATGGCGGCCAGGTAAATAGTAGTACTGGTGCCGACTATCCTGAAATTGGTGATGTAATTGACGAATTACCTCAGGATACCCGTAAAGTGAAGATTAACGGCGAAAAGTTGTTTGTAACGCCCGATGGTGTGTACTTGCAAGAGCAACGTGACTCTGCTGGTAAAAAGATATACGTAGTTACCGGTACACCTGATGATAATGACCAGGATGATGCCAATTAATAAGTGATGATGATAGTTTTTTTAAAAGGGGTGCGGCCATAAACCGCACCTTTTTTTTGTTTTCGGATATTTCTATTAATTGTAAACATATCGCTATTAAAATGTATTGTATTTAAGTATAGCGAAAAATTGTTTCTTATGGAAAATTCAAAATATCAAGACCTGATTCAAAAGCTGCTTAATTGCGCTTTAGCTTGTGAAAACTGTGCTACTGCCTGCCTGCAGGAAGAAGATGTGGAAATGATGGTGCCCTGCATTAAGTTGGATCGCGATTGTGCCGATATTTGTTTGCAAGCCGCCCGATTGCTGCAACGAGAATCTGACATTGCCCTACAGTACCTCTTGTTATGTGAGGAGATATGCCGCAAATGTGGCCAGGAGTGTAGCAAACATGAGCACAGCCATTGTCAGCTATGTTCTGCTGCTTGCCTTGAATGTGCCGAAGCCTGCCACGCGCATCATGAAAGCATCAAACAAGATTGAGTTAAGAGTATCTATATTACCGGATTGCTAACATAGCCAAAACCTATATTGCATCTTATTAATTGATAAGGTTAGCTTTTATTACTCAAGCCTTATACAATTGTATAATAATAATAAGGATAATAGACCATAAAACATATGATTATGAACAACGAAGAAACTGTAGGCCAAAGCGGCTAAAATGGTCAGGAGGGTTCAAGAGTTTAACTACCCGCCAGGGGCACCCCATTACCGATAACCAAAACATCCGTACCGTTGGCAACCGCGGACCTGCAACCCTGAAAAATTTATCAATTATTAGAAAAAATATCTCACTTCGACCGTGAGCGCATCCCCGAGCGTGTAGTACATGCCCGTGGTGCAGGTGCGCACGGGGTTTTTGCGGCATATGGTACCGTAGTCGATGAGTCTATAGCCAAATATACCAGGGCAAAATTGTTCCAGGAAAAAGGAAAGCAAACACCTGTTTTTGTAAGGTTTTCTTCGGTAATTCATGGTGGTAACTCGCCCGAAACCTTGCGCGACCCGAGAGATTCTGCCGTTAAATTTTATACCGAAGATGGTAACTGGGATTTGGTGAGCGCTGGAGGATATTTGAAGAGTGGGAGCGTGAAGATCTGATCAATAACCTGATAGATAACCTTTCGGGTGCCGATCATCGCGTGCAAGACAAAATGGTTGAGAATTTTACCAAAGCCGATCCAGAATACGGTCAACGCTTGGCCGAAGATTTGAAAGCTGCTGCAGCCAAAAAGTTAACAGGTACCGGTACTGCTCATGCCAATGAAACCGTACACCAGGCCGAAGACGCTGCGCACGAGGCAAAACCATATTAAGTTGAATATATAACTGACTGATTAAAGTAGGCGTCTGTTGAGCAATCGGCAGGCGCTTTTTCTATTTTAACCGTTGATGGATTAACGAATTCTATTTAAGTTAGTTGTTGTTAAAAATTTACCGCCACATTATCAATGTATGAGAATTGTTAAATTGTTATTGCTTGTTGGGCTGTTCATTGCCGTTACATCGTTTAAGCCGCATGAAGAGCTTACCTGGACCGCCATAGGCGACTCTATCACTTACCTCAACGATCATCCCGACGAAACAGGCAACCGCATAACCAAAGGGTATCTAACTGATGTAACAGAAAAGCTGCCTTACATTAAATACACGAACCAGGGGCATAACGGCTGGACGGCTACACGCACAGCCAAAGACATAGAAAAGCTGGGCCTGCAAAAGTCGGATGTGTATACCATATTTTTAGGAACTAACGATTGGTGGCACAGCGGCAGTTTGGGTACAGTGAATGATTACCGCGACAATACTGGTTATGCTACTTTATATGGTGCCTTGCGTATTATTATCAATAAGGTGCGCAGCCTTAACCCCGACGCTCATATTGTATTAATTACGCCCATGCAGCGGGGCGATTTTGTTTATATCAACAACCCTAAAAACTATGCCTGGGGTTCTTACAAGCCCAAAGATGGAAAGACCTTGGAACAGTTTGCCAATGCCGTAAAAGAGATCGGTCAGCTAGAAAATATGCCGGTAATAGACTTATATCATAAAGGAAGCTTGTCGGCCAAAAATGCGGTAAACTTTAAACGCGTAAGAAATCCACGTACCAAACAATACGAGAACTATACCTATCCTGCATATACTGCCGTAGGTTTCCATCCCGAAACCGATGAGTACCCATACCCGCCCGAAGCCATTAAAATAACTTATGATGGTTTGCACCCCTCCGATAAAGGGCATAAGATCATAGCCGGCATGCTGGTTAAGGTAATGAAGAAGTTTTAAATATTGGATACAGCAGCTACGTAATCATAGCTAACGACTTATCTATCATTAATCATAGGCAAATTAAGACGGATATTAAACAAAAAAGCCAGACAGGCGTCTGGCTTTTGATCTATGTATTCAAGTTTATAATTTATCCGTTCGATAGGGCAGCGGCACCACTTACAATTTCGGTAAGCTCGGTGGTAATAGCTGCCTGTCGGGCTTGGTTATAAGACAGTTTTAAAGCCTTTAACAAGTCGCCGGCGTTCTCGGTAGCCTTATCCATTGCCGTCATACGTGCACCGTGTTCTGAGGCGTTAGAATCAAGTACAGCGCGGTATAGCTGTATCTTAATGTTCTTTGGTATCAGTTGCTGAACAATTCCTTGCTGTGATGGCTCCAGGATATAATCAACCTGCGACACTTTAGCGTTAGGATCGGGCTCTGCTTTAGGTACCGGCAACAATTGCTCGCTCACCAGTATTTGCATAGCTGCGTTGCGGAAATGGTTATATACCAGCTCAACACGGTCGTAATCGCCGTTCACAAAGCCCTGCATAACAGACTCTGTTACCTTAGATACATTGATGAAGTTCAGATCTGAGTAAACCTCGTTGTTATCACCTATTACGTTGTAACCGCGGCGCTGATAGTATTCCTGAGCCTTGCGGCCAATGGCTACTACAGAAACATTACCGGCCCTTAACTGCTCGCTGTATTTTTCTGCAATCAGGTTGTTCGCAGTTTTAATGGCGTTGGTATTAAAAGCACCAGCTAAACCACGGTTTGATGATACCACAACCACCAGTACGCGTACAGGCTCACGCTCTTGCAGGTAAGGCGATGCGCTATCCTCAATACTGGCCGATAGGTTGGCCAGCATGTCTTTTAGCTTGGTAGCATACGGACGCAGTTGAACAATAGCATTGGTTGCCCTCTTCAGCTTAGCTGCCGAAACCATTTTCATGGCCTTGGTGATCTGCTGTGTTGAGTTTACCGATGCAATACGGTTTCTTACTTCTTTTAAATTAGCCATTCTTTATGGGTATCAAGTATCGAGTATCAAGTAACAAGACTTTAAAATCTCCTTACTTGATACTTGATACTAACTACTTGCTACTTAAATTAATATTTTCCTGCCAGTTCTTTCGCTACTTTTTCCAGTACGCTGGTTAAGCTATCATCAAATTTGCCTGCTTTAAGGGCAGCCAAAACTTCCGGGTGACGCAGTTCCAGTTGGCTGGTGTATTCGCTTTCAAACTCTCTCACTTTGTTTACCGGTACGTTACGCATTAAGCCTTTGGTGCCTAAGTAAATAATAGCTACTTGTTTTTCTACAGTTACTGGTGAATATTGACCTTGTTTAAGGATCTCTACGTTACGGGCACCTTTATCTAACACGTTTTTTGTAGCAGCATCTAAATCAGAACCGAATTTAGAGAAAGCCTCTAACTCGCGGTATTGAGCCTGGTCTAACTTTAAAGTACCGGCTACTTTCTTCATAGATTTGATTTGCGCGTTACCACCCACACGTGATACCGAAATACCTACGTTAATGGCCGGACGCACACCTGCGTTAAACAAATTAGACTCCAGGAAGATCTGGCCATCAGTGATCGAAATAACGTTAGTAGGGATGTATGCAGATACGTCGCCCGCTTGAGTCTCGATGATAGGTAATGCAGTTAATGAACCACCACCTTTTACTAAATGACGGATAGACTCTGGTAGGTCGTTCATGTCTTTAGCAATCTCATCGTTAGCGTTGATCTTAGCGGCACGCTCTAATAAACGGCTGTGCAGGTAAAACACGTCACCCGGGTAAGCCTCACGGCCCGGTGGGCGACGCAGTAATAACGAAACCTCGCGGTAAGCAACAGCTTGTTTAGAAAGATCATCATACACGATCAAAGCCGGGCGGCCGGTATCGCGGAAGTACTCGCCAATGGCAGCGCCAGCAAATGGTGCAAAGAACTGCATTGGAGCAGGCTCGGCAGCACTGGCCGCAACTACGATAGAGTAAGGCATAGCGCCGTTCTCTTCAAGTGTACGCACGATGTTAGCTACGGTTGATGATTTTTGACCGCAGGCAACATATATACAAATTACAGGCTCACCTGCAGCATAAAATTCTTTTTGGTTGATAATGGTATCAATACAAACGGCAGTTTTACCAATTTGACGGTCACCAATTACCAGCTCACGCTGGCCACGACCAATAGGGATCATGGCATCAATAGCCTTAATACCGGTTTGTAACGGCTCGGTTACCGGCTGGCGGTAAATAACGCCTGGTGCTTTACGCTCCAAAGGCATATCATAAGTTTCGCCGGCAATAGGGCCTTTACCATCAATGGGCTGGCCAAGCGTGTTTACCACACGGCCCAACATACCTTCACCTACTTTAATAGACGCAATTTTGGTGGTACGTTTAATAGTATCGCCTTCTTTAACGCCGTCTGACTGGCCAAGCAATACCACACCTACATTATCTTCTTCAAGGTTAAGTACGATACCTTGCAGGCCGTTGTCAAATTCAACCAGCTCACCTGATTGTACTTTAGTTAAGCCGTAAACGCGTGCAATACCATCGCCCACCTGTAGCACGGTACCCACTTCTTCTAACTCAGATTCTGACTTAAAGCCCGACAACTGCTGACGCAAGATGGCCGATACTTCGTCTGGTCTAACCTCTACCATTTTTTAATTTTATTTTTAGTATAAGTGTCTAATAAATTATTGTATCACCTTTTGGGCGAAATCTTTCTTCAATTTTTGTAAGCTGTTAGCTACCGAAGTGTCTATCTGGCGGTCGCCTACGGTTAATACAAAACCACCGATCAATGAGGCATCAACCTTTTCGGTTAAAATAACCTCACCTTTGGTAATAGCGTTAACCTCGCTTATAATTTGTTGCCTGTTGGCATCAGATAAATGAGCTGCCGATACCACCCTGGCGTTAACGATGTTCTTTTTAATGTTGTACTGGCTAATAAACTCCGTAGCGGTAGGATACAGGATCTCGGCGCGGCTTTTATCAACCATGATCTTAAAAAAAGAATCGGTAACAGGGCTTACCTTGCCGGTAAATATAGCCTGCAATACCTTCAGCTTTTTATCGTGCGAAATAATAGGATTGCGTAATACAGCCTGTAACTGGGTATTCTCTTTCAATGTTTTCACAAAAAAGAGCATATCCAGCTTAATGGCTTCTAAAACATTTTGTTCCTCGGCTAAATCAATTAACGATTTAGCGTAACGTGATGCAACTGTTATTTCAGACATATTTAGTGAGTGGTGAGTAGTTGATTGCTGAGTGGTTGAAAAGTTAATTACTTAACTACTCACCAATCAACCACTCACTATCTTATTTAATTTTTACTTCCTTTAATAAATCAGCAACCAGCTCATCTTGTGCATGCTGATCGGCAAATTGCTTGCGTAATATCTTTTCAGCAATTTCTACTGATAGGGTGGCTACCTGGTTTTTTACATCAGCCATGGCTACGGCTTTAAGGCTGTTAATTTCTAAACGTGCATTCTCTATCATGCGGGCACCTTCAACGTTGGCCACAGATTTTGCTTCATTAACAATTTGATCTTTCAGATGACGGGCTTCACGTAATATTAAATCGCGTTCTGCACGGGCGTCTTTCAATAACTGCTCGTTTTCGTTAGTTAAACGGGCCATTTCTTCTTTAGCAGCCTCTGCTTTAAGCAATGCATCTTCAATAGAGCGTTCACGTTCAGTGATAGCGCTCATTATTGGATTCCATGCAAATTTTGCCAGTAAGAAAAGCAGTATTAAGAATGCTACCGCAGCCCAAACCACAAAGCCCAAATGATCGTTTAATAAACCTTCAAATAATTGTTCCATTTATAAATATTGTTAGCTAAACCAACACTTTCTTTAACTTAAATATCCTTCATTCAAGCCCTCTCCTTTGGGGAGGGTTAGGAGGGGTTTAAAAAACCTTACCTGCCGCCAACCGCTGCAAGTAAGGTTTTTAATTTTGGGTCAGGTAATTATTTACCTAACAGTGCAACTACCACACCGAACAGTGCAACACCTTCAATAAGGGCTGCAGCGATGATCATAGCAGTTTGAATTTTTGAAGAAGCTTCAGGCTGACGAGCAATACCTTCCATGGCTTTGCCACCTACCTGACCGATACCGATACCAGCACCGATAACCGCTAAACCTGCACCTAATGCAGCAATACTTCCAGTCATGTTTGTTGAATTTTAAAGTTAAATATAGTGTATAATTATTTACTAAGTTGATTAATGGTGATGCTCTTCAACCGCTGTACCTATAAACAGCGCAGTAAGCATGGTGAAAATGAATGCTTGCAAGAAAGCTACCAGCAGCTCCAAAACATCCATAAACAATACGAAGATGATAGATACCGGGGCAATCCATAAAGTTTTGAAAATGAATATCAAAGATATTAAACTCAATACGATAATGTGACCAGCCGAAATGTTAGCATACAAACGAATCATTAACGCGAACGGGCGTGAAATAACACCGATCAGTTCCACCGGGATCATAATAGGGTACAACCAGACTGGTACAGGTGGCATGAAAATGTGCTTCCAGTAGTATTTGTTAGCGCTAAAGTTAACCACGATCAATACAATGAATGCCATTACGAACGTTAGCAGGATATTACCCGTTACGTTAGCACCACCCGGAAAGATAGGGATCAAACCCATTAAGTTGTTGATCCATATAAAGAAAAATATGGTTAACAAAATTGGCATGTAACGCTGGTAGCGGTAACCAATGTTAGGGCGTGCAATTTCATCGCGCACAAACATAATAACCGGCTCAATTAACGATTGCAAACCTCTTGGTGCTTTGCCAACCGTTTTTTTGTAAGCAGCCGCTACAGAAAAGAAGATGATGAATAACAAGATACCGGCTATCCATAAGGCAACCACATTTTTTGTGATCGAAAAATCGTAAATATGGCTCGATGCTTCTTTGTCAACTGCACCCTCGGCATTCACTACCCTTATCTTATCTTCAATAAGTTTGTAGGTGTAGTATTTGCCCTGGTGAGCTTCGTGGCCATGATGAAATTCTGAGGCATAGAAAAACTCTGTTCCTTTGTCTGTAAAAAGAATTACCGGAAGCGGAATTGAGGTTTCGCCCCATAAGTGCCAGTAGTGAGAATCGGCAATGTGCTCTAAAATTGCGGTGGTAGGATTAAAAGCCTCCTGTTCTGCATTTTTAGCCTCTACGGGCGCTTTTTCTTCCTGTATAGCGAAAGTTTTACAAGTGGTTAGTGTAAATAAAACACCTAATATTACACGAAGGAAGATTTTTTTTGAATTCAAAATGTGCCTAAAATCCATTTATTGCGAGATTTTTACTTTTTATTTTGGACGCGCAAGTTACTCAACAAACTGTAAATTTCAAAGGCCGTATACAAGAAATATAAGTAAAAGTAGTTGAGTACAAAAACAACGTCGTTTACCTTGTATTTGTGCAAATAAATAAGAGCAATAGTCATGCATAAAAGTAGTTTTAGGGTGGTGGATCCTAAAAATACTTGTCCGCCCAGGGTGGCATTTTTCTGTTGCCCCCAAATTACGCCAAGGCAAATAAGGAAGGTGAGTGAGGAGAAAAATTGGTAAATAAGCCAAAAGCCTGGAATTAATAATTGGCTTTTTCCAAAAAAATTCAGCAGGGCCGGGGGCAAGGCAATGGCAATAACGGCTATGCCAAAAGCAATAAAAAACCTTTTCACTCTTTAACCGATTTAATAACCAGGTATAGTGCAATAAATACACCTGCTAATGAAAGCATTGCCGTTACCCAGGGCGTTTGGTGTGCGCTGCGCTTATCTATTTCATAACCCACAAAGCTCAAAACCCCTATAATAGCGATCATTTGGAAGGCTATACCGGTGTATTTTACGTAATCGTTGGTGGGTTTACTCATGCGGCAGGGGTGTTATAACGGTTGTGCAAATTTATGAAACGGGTTGCATAGTATTTAGTAAATTAGCCAGGCTTTTTTGTAACGCTATTTTTGATTTGAAGAACGCATTAAAATCTATTGGTCTTTTATCCTTCATTCTTTTGTTCGTGGCCGGTTGCTCGCTCGAAAAGGAGAGCACCGTAAACCGTGGATTGCAAAATTTGACCGCCCGTTACAATATCCTTTTTAATGCCAATGAACTGCTGCGCCAAAAACAGGAAAGTTATGCCTCCACCTTTATAGATGATTACGACCAGTTACTGAACGTTTACCAGGATAAGGCATCGCACCTGGCCGGGGGCGATAAGGAGCTGCAAGGCATTATTAGCCGGGCCAATACCATTATTAGCGTTAAAGAGCAAAGTCATTATATAGGAGATGCTTATTTGTTGTTGGGGAAAGCTGCCCACCTTAATGCCGATTACTACAATGCCGTTGAATATTTTAACTACGTAATCCGTACTTACCGCGATAAGCCCGAACTGGCACAGGAGGCACGCGCCTGGCAGATACGCTCTCTGGTTTATTTAGATGAACTGAAGCAGGCCAAAGGGGTGTTGGATACCGCCTTGATGAATATTACCCCAAAAGCTAAAATTACTGCGGGCTATGTGTACGCGGCAGGCATGCAGTATTATATAGCGGCACAAAACTATCCCGATGCTATCACCATGGCGCAGCAAGCTATTCCCCTGAGTAAGCAAAGCCAGCAGCGTTTACGGTGGACGTTTATCCTGGCGCAATTGCAGGAGCTTAGCCGTCAACCGGCTGACGCGTATATGAGCTATACCCGGGTTGTGAAAAGCAACGCCCCTTTTGTAATGGCTTTTAATGCCGAACTTAACCGCATACGTATTGAAGATACAGCCAACGGCAGGCACATGAGCCGGGCCGACAGGTTGCGCAGCCTGTTGCGTAACGAAAACAATGTCGAATTTACCGACCAGATCTATTATCAATTGGGCGAGCTGGCGCTGAGCGATAATCAAACTGATGAGGCTATCAAAAACTATAATCTCTCGGTAAAGAATAGCTTGCGAAACCAAAATCAAAAAGGCTTGAGTTACCTGCGCCTGGCCGATATTAATTTCAAAACACGCGGCGATTACGCCATTGCCAAACAATATTATGATAGTACACTGCTGAGTTTGTCGCCCAATTACCCCGGCTATCAGGTTATCCGTAAGAAAGCCGACAACCTGCAGTTACTGGCCGACCGCTTTCAGATTATTGCCCGCGAGGATACGCTGCAGGCTTTAGCAAAACTGGGCGAAGAGGAGCGTAACCGCCGTATTGAGCAAATGGTTAACAGTAAGGCGCAGCAGCAAGCAGTCGTGACAGCAAATGTTTCCGCATCTAATAGCAACCTGGTGGTCAATAACCAAATTGCCGATGCTAATAATCAAAATGGTTTTGCTAATAACATGCAAGGTCCGGCTGCCAATACCGATGCCAGCGGTTTTTATTTTGATAACACCGGGGCCATAAGCCAGGGTTTTACCGATTTTAAACGCCGCTGGGGTAACCGCCGGCTGGAGGATAACTGGCGCCGCAGTATTCGCAGCAACAGCGATATCACTACCAATACTTTAAACACTACGCAAAACGTTGACCCCAGCGTGTTGCCTAACGGCACCCAAAAAAGCACGGTCGATGTTGCCGCCACTGGGTATAAACAGGAATTATCGCAAAGTATACCCCTTACACCACAATTGCTGGAGCAGAGTAACCAGCGTATTTACACTGCCTACCTTGATCTGGCTACTTTTTACCGTGATGTGCTCAACGATAAGCCCGAGGCTATTTCTATTTACGCACAGTTGATCAGGCGCTTTCCAAAGGATGAAAACCTGGTAGCTAATTACTACAACTTATACCGTTTATATAGTGATGTTGATCAGGCTAAATCCGAAGAATATAAGAACCTCATCTTTACCCAGTTCCCTAATAGTACGTTTTCCAAGGTAATTAACGACCCCGATTATGCACGCCGCTTAGACGATAAGGATACCGAACTTAACGCTTTCTACAACCAAATTTACGACCTGTACACCCAGCGACAGTACCCGCAGGTCATAACCCGGGCAGATGAGCTGTTACAGCAATATCCTGATAGCCGCGTAGCACCTCAACTGGCCTACCTGCGTTCCATTGCATCGGGCCACCAGGAAAAAGTAACCCCATTCAGGAACGAGTTGCTGCAAATTACCGTGCGATACCCTAATGATGCCCTGATCACACCATTGGTACGCCAGCACCTGGCCTATATAGATGTTAACCAGGCCGAAATGGCCACACGCCGGTTTGCCATTATAGACAGCGACCCTAATGCTGCCGCCTTTATACCTGCACCCGTGGTTCAGTTGCCGGTTGTCAGTTCACAGTTGGCAGTGGCCAGCACGAAGCCTGTAGTTAAGAAGCCGGTAGAAGTTAAACAACCGGAGGCTAAACAGCAGCCTGTTGCAGTAACTACGCTACCCGCACCTTCTTCCCCGCAACTAAAAACCCCAATCCCCGTACCTCAACCCCCCTCTTTCTTTAACAATCGCGATAGTGCCAATTACTATTTTGCCATTAATGTGAGCAGCGGTAGCACTAATCTGGCATCGTCAAGGTTTGGCGTGGGGCAGTTTAACCGTACCAGTTATCAAGGTAGTCCTATCAAACATCAGCTTAAACCTGTAGGGGCCGATAACCAGCTCATTTACGTGGGACGCTTTAATAACAGAGAGGAAGCTAAGGAATATGCACGTAAAATTGTGCCTTTAATGCCGCAGATTATGAAGGTACCTGCCGATAAATACAGCTTTTTTATCATCACTCAAGAAAATCTGGATAAATTAGCCGACCGAAAACTATTAGATAGTTATATAGAGTACTATCAAAAAAACTTTTAACATGTCCGAAAAATTAACACAACACGATATACGCCGCTACAACTGGTTCATTTGGAAGATAGTGATAGGTGGGTTTTTTATTGGCGTAATCATAATAGCCCTCACCGCTTTTGGTGTATTTGGCCCCTTGCCCTCATTCCGAGATCTGGAAAATCCTAAAAGTAACCAGGCGTCGGATGTTCTTTCGTCTGATAAACAGATACTGGGAAAATACTTTGTACAGAACCGTTCGAATGTTACGTACAATCAAATATCGCCTAACGTTATCCACGCCCTTATCGCCACGGAGGATAATCGCTTTTATGCCCACTCAGGTATAGATTTTGGCCGCTCTTTTACTATATTATTTTATAACTTAATTGGTAAGCAACAAGGAGGGAGTACCATTACCCAGCAATTAGCGCTAAACCTTTTTTCTGAACGTTCGCACAATAAGTTTACGCGCTTGAGGCAAAAACTACAGGAATGGGTAATTGCCGTGCGCCTGGAGCGTAATTACACCAAGGAAGAGATATTGACTATGTACCTCAACACGGTCGATTTTGGTGCCTACAATACGTTCGGTATCAGTTCGGCGGCGGCCACTTACTTTAATACTACGCCGGCCGATTTAACGGCCGACCAGGCCGCTCTTTTAATAGGTATGGTGAACGGCCCGGGTTTATACTCGCCCATACGCCACCCCGATAATGCTATTAGCCGCCGCAACTTTGTATTGCGCCGCATGACCGAAGAAGGTTATTTAAGCGAAGGGCAATCGCAAGAAGCAAAAATGAAACCGCTTGGGCTTGACTTTCATCCTATTGATCATAAAGATGGTTTGGCTACCTATTTTCGTTCGGTATTGAAAAAAGAAGTACAGAAGGTATTGGTAGACCAGGATCTGCGTAAATCTGACGGTACCCCTTACGACCTTGACCGCGATGGGTTAAAGATATATACTACCCTTAACTACACCATGCAGCAGTATGCCGAGGAAGCGCAAAAAGAATACATGAAGCAGTTGCAGGTGCAGTTTAACCAGCACTGGCGCGGTCGCAGCTTATGGAAAGCCATCCCCGATTTTAAATTACTGTTAGATCAGGGTTTAAAACGGTCAGACAGGTACCGTGCCCTTAAAGCACAAAACAAAAGCGATGAGGAAATACGCGAAGATTTTAATACACCGGCCAGCATGAACCTATTTACCTGGCATGGTAATATTGATACCTTGATGAAGCCTATTGATTCCATTGTGTACTGCAAAATGCTATTGCGCAACGCCATGATGAGCATGGATCCTAAAACAGGCTACATTAAAGCCTGGGTAGGAGGCATTAACTTTGAACACTTTAAATATGATCAAGTAAAAACGGGTACACGGCAGGTAGGTTCTACCGCCAAGCCGTTTACTTATGCAGTGGCCATTGATAACGGCTTCTCGCCCTGTATGCAGATCAACAACGTGCCCGATACCATTTATGGTTATGGCAAGCCCTGGTGCCCCGGCTCAGCCCCTTCAGAAACAGTGCCGGGTTATATTACCCTGCGCAAGGCGATGGCCCGTTCGCAAAACTGGGTTACCGCACACGTAATGAAAGAGGTTAAACCTGAACCTGTAGCGCAACTCATCAAGAAAATGGGTATAACCAGCGATGTTCCGGCCTATCCAACCATTTGCCTGGGTACGTTTAACGCATCAGTATATGATATGACCGGTGCTTACAGCGTGTTTGCTAACGAAGGCTTATGGACAGAACCCACCTATTTACTCCGCATCGAAGACAAAAATGGTAACCTGCTATATGACCATAAAGCCCGCGTGGTGCAGGCCATGAATCCCGAAACCGCCTACGTAATGACTTACATGCTTAAAGGTGTAGTTGACGAGGGTACTGGCTGGCGCTTGCGCAGTAAGTATGGACTTAAAAACCCCATAGGTGGTAAAACTGGTACTACGCAAAATAATTCCGACGGTTGGTTTATAGGTGTTACTCCGCAACTGGTAACCGGCGTGTGGACAGGCTGCGAAGATCGCGCTATTCACTTTCGATCAACCAATTTAGGCGAGGGTGCCAATTCGGCATTGCCGGTTTTTGCGCTATATATGAAAAAGGTATATGCCGATAAAAATTTAGGTATACGCACCAATATTGATTTTGCCATGCCGCCAAGAGGCATCAATATTACGTTAGATTGCGGGGCCTATAACCAGCAGCAACAAGGTACCGCTGAGGTGGAGAATAAGTTAGGTTTTTAGTAGAAGAACCAAGATACAAGAACCAGGAGCCGAGATTTTAGGAACCCTCTGCCCGGTCAGGCGTCCACGCCTGACCGTAAATACCTGTGATCGTCTATGCTCACGCAGTATGTGCTATTAAGCCGCAATTGTACAGTTAGGTTTTACAAATGATACTGTAATATTCGGTGGTGCAACATTTTTGCGTAACCTATCGTTATCAACATAATATTTAAACAAAACCTTTGCAGTCGTTATTTATCAATCAATGTTACTATCTGTTTATACGCCCTTTTAGGGGGCCGGGGGCTTGAGTTTATGTTTGACTACCGCGAAGCATTAAAAAATATACCACATAAACCCGGTGTATACCAATATTGGGATGAAAGCAATACCCTTATCTATATAGGCAAAGCTAAAGACCTGCGTAATCGCGTGTCGTCTTACTTTGTAAAAGACCAGGGGCTTAATGCCAAAACACGCGTACTCGTTTCTAAAATACGCAATATAACTTTTACCATAGTTGATACCGAGGTTGATGCCTGGCTGCTGGAAAACAGCCTCATTAAAAAGCACAAGCCAAAGTACAACATCGATTTAAAAGACGATAAGACCTACCCTTGGATAGTGATCAAGAAAGAGAACTTTCCACGCATCTACTGGACACGTAACGTTATCCGCGATGGTTCCAAGTACCTGGGTCCATACCCATCGGTAAGTATGATGCATACTATTATAGGGGTTATCCGCGAAACCTATGCACTGCGTACTTGTAACCTGGCTTTAACGCCCGAAAACATTAACGCCGGGAAGTTTAAAGTTTGTTTAGAGTACCAGTTAGGCAACTGTAAAGGCCCTTGTCAAAACTATCAAACGCAAGAAGATTACGACCGTAGTATTATTGAGATTCAGGATATACTAAGCGGTAAAATAGGTAACGTGGTGAAGGGCCTTAAAACCGACATGGAACTGGCGGCTGTTAACCTTGATTTTGAACAGGCACATAAGCTTAAACGGAAGTACGACCTGCTGGAAAAATATCAGCACAAATCTACAGTAGTTAATACTTCCATTACAGATATTGATGTGTTCAGCATTGCATCCGAAGAAAAATATGCCTTTGTAAATTACCTCAAGGTAATGAATGGTACTATCACTCAAACGCAAACTCTGGAGCTGAAAAAGCGCCTGGATGAAAGTGATGAGGAACTGTTAACCCTAGCTATCTCTGAGTTCAGGACCCGGTATAACAGCCAGTCGAAAGAAATTATTGTGCCTTTTGACATTGAGCTGGACGATGAAAAGATAAGGTTCACCGTGCCCAAAATGGGGGAGAAGAAGAAGCTGCTCGATTTGTCGGAGAAGAACGTACACTTCTTTAAGCGCGATAAGATGGAGCAGTATGAAAAACTGAACCCTGATGTACGTACCGAAAGGTTATTAACGCAAATGATGAAAGACTTGCGTATGAACCAATTGCCCAAGCATATAGAGTGTTTTGATAACTCCAACTTTCAGGGTAAGTACCCGGTATCGGCTATTGTGGTATTTAGAGATGCTAAACCATCAAAAAGAGATTACCGCTACTTTAACGTAAAAACAGTAGAAGGCCCCAACGATTTTGCCACCATGGAAGAAGCCGTTTACCGTCGCTATCGCCGTATGCTGGATGAAGGTGGCACCTTGCCGCAACTGGTTATCATCGACGGTGGCAAGGGGCAATTATCTGCCGCACTAAAAAGTCTCAAACTCTTAGGTATCGAAAAGCAATTGACCGTAATAGGCATAGCCAAACGCCTGGAAGAACTATTTTACCCAGGCGACCAGTACCCCATGTACCTGGATAAGCGTTCGGAAACCCTGAAGATCATCCAACAACTGCGCGATGAAGCTCACCGTTTCGGCATTACCGCCCACCGTAAAAAGCGCGATAAAGGTACATTAGCCACTGAACTCGAACTTATTCCGGGCGTAGGGCGTTTATCTGCAGAGAAACTATTGAAGTACTTTAAATCTGTTAAAAAGATTCGCGAAGCCAAGTTGGAGGAGTTGCAGGAAGTATTAAACTTGAAACAATCGCAGGCTGTGCTGAACTATTTTAAGGAGGAAGCGGTTGATGGTGAAGAGTAAAAAGCTACTCTACGAAAAACTTATAAAAAACCGCTGTCATTTCGAGTGTTAACGAGAAATCCTGTTCGATATAGTCGTTAGCCGACCTAGCACTCTAAACAAGATCTCTCACTGCCGTTCGAGATGACAAGTTATGGTTAAAAGGCTCTTCAAGTAACAAGTTTATCACATAAGATAACATTGGGTTACTTTAGTGCCTTTCGGGTATCAATATAGAAATCATTTAAACTTTAACATTATGAAAATGAGTAACTTATTGGTGCTTCTGGCCGTGCTTTGCCTTTTTGGAGCCTGTAAAGGAAGTGGTAATTATGAAGCCGTGAATAACAAAGATATGAGCACGGCCGACACCGTGGCTACCGATACGACAGCGAGCAAACTTGTGAAAACGGCCGAAATGAATATCAAGGTGAAGGACGTTCCGGCGGTGAGCGAAAGCATTGTAAATCTCACCACAAAGTTTCATGGTATGGTAACGCACCATCAAATGCAGTCGGACGAGGTGCGTTCGCAAGATATGCCACTAAGCAGCGATTCGCTCGTTAGAGTATCAGTTATGCGCACCACGGCCGGCATCACGGTTAAAATCCCTTCAGATAGCCTGGAACAATATATGACCCGTGTAGAAAAGCTGGGCCTGCATGTGAACGTAAGGCGTATGGATATTGAAGATAAAACACTCGATTACCTTACGGCACAATTGAAACTGAACAGCAGAAATCAACTCATTAGTCAGCAAAAGGCAGGTAAAATCAAGATCAAGAATCCAGCCGATGTGCTTTGGCTTAAAGACGACATGATAGATGAGAAAATTAACAACAAAAGGATAAACGATGCCGCCAAAAACAGCGTTGTGGATATGAGCCTTTATCAAAGCGATACCATAGTTAAAGAACATATAGCTAACGATGATCCGGCGGCTTACCAGTTATCGTTCTTTAAGCGCTTACTTTTTGCGCTGTCTAACGGCTGGAATTTATTTGCTGCTTTTATTATTGGATTGGCTAATTTGTGGCTGTTCTTGCTGGCGGGTTGCGGAGTTTGGCTGCTTATCAGGTTGTATAAACGTAGGCAGGTACCTGCCATTAATACAATTTAAAATATCTGCAACCAAATGAAGATAATTAGCTAAACATTTTTATTTTTGCAGCAACATAATTGTCAAAACTATGAACTCGGTAGAAAAAGCTAATTCATTAAATATATACGTAATCATAACCATTGCTGTTATTGTAGGCATAGTAGGTGTGTTCTTCCGTTTCCTGGATGAAATATTCGGTCATGGTTTTATATTCACCAGCGTATCTAACATCATATTAGTAATTGGCATCCTGATCTCATTGAAAGGTGTTTTTACAATTTTGAAATCGTAAAGTAAATTTATTTTATATATCAAAAAGGCTTCCTGTTTTTCAGGAAGCCTTTTTTGTTGGCATAAGCTAAATATTATTTAGGATGATAGCCTGCCTCGTTCAAAATTTGTTGAGCATCCTGCATAGCTAAGAGTTGTTGTACAGTAGTATCAGGGTGCTTAATAATGTACTGCCTTACAATTTGCCACCCGGTCCAAACGGCCAGTTTAGGTGCCGATTCATTTTTTTCGCCCAATCCGGGAGTAAAAGGGGCCTCGTTCAGGTATTTTTGCAATTTTATATAATCCGTTTCATAAAGCAGGTTTTCCTCAATAAAATATCCCCAAATATTAGCCTCAAAGGCTTGGCACCATTGCATTTGCTGTGATGTATAGCCTATCTTAATACTGTCGGCTACATTGGGGAGTAAAAGATCCATGAGGTACATCATTTTACCCTCGTAAACCATTTTAGCCAGCAGCGATTTATCGCGGCCGCTCTCAGGAAACATATCCTCTCGTAAAATGCCTTCTACTACCCTCGGCGCAATGTTTTCGGGCGTAAAGCGGCGCGACAGGTAATGCGGAAAAGTGTTGATCAAGGCCGGATAGAACTTAGATTTGGCTCCCAAAAACATATCCAGCCCAATACCAAAATAACCATTGCCTAAAGTAGTTTGTGCTTGGAAACCTGAAAAGTAGGCATACACTTTAGGCAGATGCTTTTTAGGGAAATAGTATTTGATGCGCTTAAAAGCATCTGTTAATTCTTCTTCTTGCTTATCTAAATTGGGGTATACAGAATCTACTTCGTGCTTTAAATCTTGGTAGGGCTTGCCGGCAAAAACCTGGCGCAGGTTACTAAAATAGGTGGTATCGGTAACCGTACCGGCATTTAAGATGCGCTCAATATAATCGGTATAAAAAGGGCCATACTTACGTTGAAGCACAGTTGCTTGCGGTTGCATAGACTTTTTAGCCATTTGATTAAAGTCGTGGTCAAAGCGCTCAATATGCACCTGGAGGTCAATGTTGCTAACATCTACCTTATCCTTACCGCTATGACAGGCACAAAGTAGCGTGGCTGTAAATAAAAACGCGTAAAAATGTTTTAATTTGCTGTTGTAGAGTATCGTCATATTACTTTCAACAAAATTAGAGGTTTATGGTTGCATTTATACCGGCAACCGTCCAGCAAATGTATACTATGAAAATTGCACTGGCCCAGCTTAATTACCATATAGGTAATTTTGATTCCAACACCGAAAAGATTATAAACACCATACATGCAGCACGCGGCAAAGGTGCCGACCTGGTTGTATTTGCTGAACTATGTATAAGCGGGTACCCTGCCCGCGATTTCTTAGAGTTTAAAGAATTTATAGGCCTTTGTGAGCAGTCGGCTCAAACTATTGCCACGGCCTGCACAGGTATTGCCTGTATCATAGGTATACCCAAACACAACACCAACCGTAGCAAAGGTGGCAAAGACCTGCATAATTCGGCTTATTTTATAGCTGATGGCAAAGTGCAGCAGGTGGTTAACAAAGCGCTGTTGCCCAATTACGACGTATTTGACGAGTACCGATACTTTGAGCCCGAAACCGAATTTACGTGCGTAGAATACAAAGGTCATCGTATAGCCTTAACCATTTGCGAAGACCTTTGGAACGATATAGAGAACCCACTATACGTAACCCGCCCCATGGATAAGCTGATGGAGCAAAAGCCCGATGTAATGATCAATATTGCAGCCTCGCCTTTTGCTTACAACCATGATGAAGAGCGTATAGCCATCCTGAGCGATAATGCCAAACGCTATAACCTACCCCTGTTTTACGTAAACCACGTAGGTGCGCAAACCGAAATTATTTTCGATGGTGGTTCGTTAGTGTTTGATAATCAGGGGAAAGTAATAGATGAGTTGCCTTATTTTAAGGAAGTAATAACTTATTACGACTTGAGCGATGATAGCCAGGTTACGCCACAACAACCCGTAACCTTGATGCCGGAGCGCCAAAGCGATATTGAACAAATACACCAGGGATTGATACTTGGTATACGTGATTATTTTTATAAATCGGGCTTTAAACAGGCCATACTGGGGTTATCTGGTGGCATAGATTCTGCCGTAGTTTGTGCTTTGGCGGCCGAAGCCTTAGGTGCCGAGAATGTAATGGCTGTGCTATTGCCGTCTAAATATTCTACCGGCCACTCCATTACCGATGCCGAAGATTTAGTTGAAAACCTGGGCTGTATGAGCGAAACGGTTGAAATTAAGTCAATTACCGATGCTTTTGAAACTGCCCTGCACCCGCAGTTTGAGGGCTTGCCCTTCAATATTGCCGAAGAAAACCTGCAGGCACGCAGCCGTGCAGTAGTGTTAATGGCCATGTGTAATAAGTTTGGCTACATACTGTTAAATACTTCCAACAAAAGCGAGGCTGCGGTAGGTTATGGTACTTTATATGGCGATATGTGCGGCGGTATATCGGTATTGGGCGATGTTTATAAGACACAAGTCTATCAGTTAGCCAATTACATAAACCGCGATAAAGAAATTATCCCACAGAACTCCATTGTTAAACCACCATCGGCAGAGTTGCGTCCCGATCAGAAAGATAGCGACTCGCTGCCCGATTATAATACTTTAGACACTATTTTGGTAGAGTACATAGAACACCGGCTGTCGTCCGGAGAGATCATTCAGCAGGGGTATGATGAGGCTACCGTTCGCCGGGTAATTAAATTGGTAAACACGGCCGAGCATAAACGCTATCAAACGCCGCCTATTTTAAGGGTATCGCCCAAGGCATTTGGCATGGGCAGGAGGATGCCAATTGTGGGTAAATATCTTTCATAAAACTTTATATAAGTTCATTAATTCTTCAAAAAACTTCATTTTTCCTCAAATAAATAGGGTGGTAAGGCTAACGTGTTTTACCACCCTTGTTTGTTGTAAATGATGGGATGATTTCTGGTTTAGGATCGCAAATTTTCGGCAACACTACGGCGCTGAAAATCACGTTTAATAAGACATCAAAAAATTATAAAAAACGGTTAAACCTTTGGACCTAAATTTGTCTAACAATTACTATCAAAAAATACATCATGAAAAGATTACTGCATATAGGTATGCTGCTGGCGTTGATAACCACGCTGGGAGCCTGCTCTACCGGCTACCGGTACTATACCGCCGGCCACGATGAGCTCAATTTACAACAATATAAATCATTCGCCTTTGCGCCGCGCCAGATGCCACGCCGACCCGACGGTGCCATTGCTGATAAGAAAGCTTTGGGTGCACGGTTAAATTATGTGAACAACAACCGTTACTACAACAACCCCGAGGCTATGCAAAAAATTAAGGCAGCCACCGAGGCCAGTTTGCAGAGCAAAGGTTTGACACTGCAAGAAGGCAACGCCGATTTGCTGGTACGCTACTCAACCCTGGTTGACCGCGGTACCCGTACCACCTATTACACGCCCTACTATGGTGGCTTTTATGGCTGGGGCTTAGGCTACGGCTGGGGACGCTACCGGTTTAACCCATACTGGTATGGTGGCTGGGGCGGTGGTTACGGTTATGGTGGCTACCCATTGCAAGAGCACTTTAAAGAAGGTGTACTGGCTATTGAGTTAATTGATGCCCGTACCAAAGAACCGGTTTGGATTGGTTACGGCAGTGGCGAGTTAAGCCGCGACCCTAAAAAGGTAATTACCCAGTTGCCCAAAATTGTGGAAGACATATTTAAGCGTTTGCCGGTTGCGAAATCGTAATTGCGGTTAACTGTTTAGTGTTCTAGAAAAGACCTGCTCTTACAGCAGGTCTTTTTTGTTGCAGTTAGGTTTCGTAATTGCCGAGGCAACGCATTTTAAAAACGTAAATACTTGTATTAATTTATAATATAAAAAACTACCTTAGCCACATACTTGCACGGGGTGCTTTCTTAAAAACAGAAGGCTGAGATAATACCCGATAAACCTGATACGGATAATACCGGCGTAGGGATGCATGGGCTCAATGTTATTTCCAGCGCAGCTGTTTGATGATATAAAGGCCTTGTTTCTGTACCCGTGTTTACGGTAAGGAGCAAGGCTTTTTTATTTAACCGCTAAACAAATGGAGCTCGAAAAAAACAACAGCTTTGGCCTCATGACCAAAAGCCTCACCAACTGGCAGGGGCGTAAAGAATGGTTTTTTAACCGCGAACACACCGACACTTACGAGCAATGGTACGAAGGCCGCTACAAACGTGCTGAAGTATGGCAAAAAAAGGTAATGGGCCAGTTGCTGGGCAAAGACCCGCGGGTAAAAGAACTGCTTGAGTTTGGCTGCGGCACCACCCGCTTTACCCGCTGGTGGCACGAGATAGGCATCGATGCTACCGGCGGCGATCTGTCGCCTTTTATGCTGGGCCAGGCCGTACACCTTTTCAAAGGCGATCTGGTCAATGCCGATTCGCACTTTATGCCTTTTAAAGATCACACCTTTGATGCCGTGGCCTTCATAACCACCTTTGAGTACTACCGCGACCCGGTACAGGTAATACGCGAGGCCGCCCGGGTGGGCAAGCATGGTATTGCCTTTGGTATGATGAACCGCAACTCGCCCAAGGTATTGCGCAGGCGGGTACAGCAAATGTTCGGTAAAAATCCTTTTTATGTTACGGCTACGTTTTACACACCATCAATGCTGATCGAAAAAATTGATGAGGCCCTCAAAGGCCGGCAGTACAGTTTGGAGTGGACGTGTACCGGCCTGCCCGAGTGGTTTCCAGTACAGCAATGGAGTGTGCCCGTGGGCGATTTTTTTGGTTTGTATGTAAAACTGTTAGACTAAATTCCGCCTACTTATGTCTTTAGGAAAAATAAGTAACGGCGGTTTCGAAGAAATCATTCTTCCACGTTGCGGCCATCCGCACAGTGAAGTTAAAAGCGGACCGGCTTTTGGGGTGGATGTATCGTTGGTGGATATTGGCGGCGGCACAGGACTGGCACTTACCAGCGACCCTTTATCATTAATAACGGCGCTGGGCTTGCAGGAATCGGCCTGGTTATCGGTACACTTAATGGCCAACGATATGGGCACCACCGGTTTTGCACCCATGTATGCCCAAATGGTACTCAACCTGCCACCCACCTTAACCAAAGCTGATTTTACCACCTACTGGAATTATATTCATCAATACTGCAACGATATTGGCGTAGCCATTACAGGCGGACACACCGGGAGCATAGAAGGGCAAAACTCCACTATAGCAGGCGGCGGTACCATGTTGCTTACAGCACCACTGAACAATATTTTGTTAAGCCATAAAGCAAACGCAGGCGATGTTATTATCATCACCAAGGAATGTGCATTGTCTTCTTCGGCTATACTGGCTATGTGTTTCCCGGAAACGGTAAAGAATAAATTGGGTAAAGAAGTTTATAACCAGGCTTGTGCCTTGTTTTACCAAACCTCTTCTTTACCCGATGCCTTGATAGCTTCGGGTGCCCACGAACCACATCACGAAGTAACCGGCATGCACGATGTTACCGAGGGCGGTGTGTTAGGGGCAGTTTATGAAATGGCCATAGCATCGGGTAATGGCGTACTGGTGGATAATAAGCTATTACCCAAAGGCAATGCACAGGAAAGTATCTGCAAATTATTCGGCATTGATAGCCGCTTTTGCGTAGGCGCGGGGTCAATGGTGATGGCCGCTAAACCAGAAGCCGCACCAAACGTATTGCAGCGCTTACAACAAAATAATATTAAGGGTACTGTTATAGGTGAGTTTACATCCAAAGAGCAAGGCTATAAATTAATAGATGAAGACGTAGAAGTAGACCTGCCCTATTACAGTACCGACCCATATTGGGCAGCATTTTTTAACGCTTATAAAGAAGGATGGAAGTAATGGGAAAATCTCATTCAATAACAGGCGGAATTTACCTGGTGCTCGATCCGGGTATGGAACAGGAACTATTGCTCAACAAATTGTCGGCAGCGTTAGCCGCAGGCATCAATGTAGTGCAAATTTGGAACAACTGGTCTGCCGGTATTGATAAATTAAAGTGGGTAGAAGCCGTAGCAGGCTTATGTAATACTTACCATGTTCCGTTATTCATTAATGAGGAATGGCAATTGCTTACACAATGCCAGGGTTTGCAAGGAGTTCACTTCGATACTATCCCTACCAACTACAAAGAGATTCAGCAAACTGTGGGCAGGCCATTCCTGTCGGGCATTACCTGTTCTGGCAATTTGAAAACAGTGGAATGGGCATATCAGCATGGCTTCGATTATGTGTCATTCTGCGCCATGTTCCCTTCGCCATCGGCCGGTAGCTGCGATATTGTAATGCCCCAAACGGTTAAGCAGGCCCGGGGTATGACTAACATGCCCATCTTTGTATCGGGTGGTGTTACTCCCGAAAACATAGCACTGCTCAAAAAAGAGACGCCGTTTGATGGCGTGGCCGTTATATCGGGCATTTTAAGTGCCGGGCATCCGCAACAAAAAGTAAAAGAGTATCAACAAGCTTTAGCAGCTGTATAATAAATGCACACTGTTATCTCGAACGATAGTGAGAGATCCTGTTCAAATTGCAAGGCGAATAACAGGCACAGAGTAACAGGATTTCTCGTTATCAATCGAACTTACAGGGTGGTTTAAATTTTTAGACAGCTCCTTGCAAAACTTAAAAAGAATTAACATGAAACTAAAAACCATTGAAAAACTGTGCTGCCCTTTTGATAAGCACGACCTTAATTTGCAGGTACTGGCCAAGGATATAGAAGATAATATAATAGAAGGAATTTTAACCTGCAGCACCTGCCAGCGCAAGTACCCCATCATCTACGGCGTGCCCATTATGGCCCCCGACGAATACCGCCAAATACCTTTAGAACAGCCCGTGATAGAAAAATGGAAGCTAAAGTATGGCATTGCCGATACGAAGTTGCTGCCTTAATTGGGGATTTAAGTCAAGCAACAAAAACACGTCATTGCGAGGTACGAAGCAATCCCTGCGTAGACTAATGAGGCGATTACCTGCCGTACAGCGATTGCTTCGTACCTCGCAATGACGTATAGGTTATTACATGCTTATCTTCCCCTTTGTCCCAATTGTTTAATCATCTCCAGCGCGCTGGTCCATGTTAAATCAGGGTAGCGGTCGTTATCTAACGTATCTATCTGCACGCTAAACATGCTTTGAATGTACTGACTTTGTTGCCAGCGTGGAAACACTTCCTGCTCGCCTTCGGGGTGGGCGGCACGTTCGCGCTGGTTATGTGCGCTTAAATCTGCCAGGGTACCCATAGGTGCCAGTTTAAAAGGTTGTTGCAGTACTTCGGTAGCCGTTTCGGCAATGCCATTAGCGCTTAACTGGAAGCTGGCAATGTGCAAAATGCGCGGGGTAGAAGCATCTAACGCGGCTGCGGCAGTAAAGGCGGCGGTATCATCCATGGTAGTAAAATCCATTTTCAAATCGGGGTTTTCCCAATAGCCTGCGGTTTTATCTTTTAGGTTAAGCAGGGGCGTGCCATAAGCCAAAATCTCGGCAAAGGCACCGTTCATGATAGAGGTAGCGGCAATAAGAGCTTGGTCCAGCCGCTCTTTAAACTCCCGGCGCAGATCAAAGTTGCGGTTTTCGCCGGGTGCAATCTGGGTAAAATCTGTAGAGAAATCGGAGGGGATAAAGCGTGGTACCCCGGCAGCCACAGCGGCATTAAGCAATAAGGTCTGCGTGTCTACAATTACATCGTGCAATCCCTGTAGTACCGATACTACGCAGGCTACACCTTCACAAGCTTTAGTAAGTTCTTCCAGGTTGTTCATATCGGCTGTAACCACATCTACACGGCTCTGCTTTAGGTGTTCCACTTTACTTTCATCAGAATTATGGCGAACGAGTGCACGAACGTTGGCTCCCTGTTCTAATAACGCTTTCACAATGCGCCCACCCAAATTGCCTGTAGCTCCGGCTACTAAAATTGTTGTTTTCATAAGTATTTTGTTGTGTGTTTTTTTAAGAAAGTTGAATGAGTTTTTATCACTCTTGCCTACTTTTGTAAAAGTAAACAATGTTTATTAATTGGTAAACATTGTTTACTAATTGGTAAGCATTGTTTACTAATTAAAAGTTTTGTAAAGTAACCTATGGTAGATAAGATTGAGAGCTTGCAATACGACGATGAGAAGAACTGGGGAAGGCTGATCTATATTGCCAAAAAGCATTTGGATGTATGGTCGCACCAAACTATCAGGCCGTATAACGGACATCTGAAGCTTTCTTACATGCCCTTGATTTTTAATATCAGCCCCGAAGGCAATACCAATACCGAAATTTCCAAAAAAGCGTTGATAGCCAAGCAGGCCATGAGCCGAACGGTAAAAGAACTGGAACAGATGGGCATGATTACCTCGGCACCCATAAAGCAGGATAAGCGCAGCTACCGCATTAACCTAACCGAAGAAGGCAAGAATTACGTGCAGGACGCCAACCGCGAAATGATTAAGCTGGTAGAACAGTACAAGCAATTAGTTGGCGAAACTGATTTTAATACCACGCTGGAGGTGCTGAGTAAAATTATTCGTTTTCATGAAACGCTGGGGGTATGTGTAGGGCAGGAAGAAAATGATTAGCGTTAGTTAACTGAATGGGTATGTTAGCGCACGCCTGTGGCTTGTGCCGAATGACATATTGCTGTTGTTAAAGCTGTTTTATAAGGGCTTATATTCTCACGCCACAGGCGTGCGCGCATATGGCGGTCTATATGTTTAAACGCTCAATAATGTCCGAACGATTTGCTTCCAAAACCAAATCATTTAATTCTACATAATAATCCTTCAAAAGTTGAATATTATTAGACACGAGATCGCATCCTCTGTCATCATACATCAAAGTTATTGTTGCTTTAGTGAGGTTGACAATATATAATTCACCCCTAATAATTGGTGTTCTACCAAAGTCAGCATGTGAAATTCCAACAAATATTCCTTTGAAATTAATATTACAAGCTTTATCTTTTATTATAACCAGACAAGACCTGTCAGCAACTGTATCACCGTTCGCCTTATAAATTGGTGCTTTTGAACGTTTAAACTGGTAGGTAGCCGTTGCTTCATTAAAAAGCTTGAACAGATAGCTATACTTTCTAATTTTTCTTCGTTTATAAGTATAACGTTGTAGCATAATTAGTACTTCATCATTTTTGCTTGTTGTTATTTCATGTATCTTGTTCATCCTCCTAACTACCTCTGTAAAGTAAGCATCATCAGATGTATCAAGCATTTCATCTTGCAAGTCAAACCTGAGTGCTGGAAACCCTTTAAAGAAAAGTGGTTGTGTAAGCTTTAAGCTTTTAAATACATTATCAAGAAAGCTGTGCAGTTGCATTATGAGGCTCATTTGATAAAGATATGTTATTGCTATTATTATAGTAACCTTAGTTTTAACGCTCTTTGTTACGGCAAATTTTTAACTTATGGGTGCCATGTCGTAAGCTATCAGTTTACAATCAAGTTGAAAACTTGCTGTATTCTCACCACAAATTTAAAGATTGCAGCAGCAATAAACTACTATCCCTGCTCCGTTAACCCATTCAATACCTGCATGCTTCCCTTCAAATCCTCATACACTTTCTTAAACAACGGGAACATCTTTGCATAAACTTTATGACTTTCGGCATCAGGTTCAATAACCTGGGCATCGGGCAGGTGAGGCAACTGTGTGTCGGGAAACAATTCCTGCATGGCTATGTAAACAGCACCCATGGCCGAAGCATCTTCCGTTTGCTGCACCACCAGCTTTTTACCGGTAATATTGGCCAAAATTTGCACCCACGTTGCCGAACTAATAAACCCTCCGCTGATGCTGATTTGCTTAATGGGGGTTGATGCCTGCTCAAGGGTATTCACCACATCGGCAAGGGCAAAGCATATGCCTTCTAACCCCGCCCGTAAAAAGTGCTGCTGGCTGTGCTGCGGTTGTATGTTGAGGTAGGCACCGCTGCTGTTGGCATCCCAAATAGGGGCACGTTCGCCGTAAAGATAGGGAAGAAACAATAAACCTTCACTCCCGGCAGGTACGGTGTTTATGGCTTTAAACAAGTCCTTATAATCTTCGTCGGTAGGTTTGCTAATGTTCAGGAACTTTTTGAGCAGCCAATCTAAAGCTATGCCACCGTTGTTTACTGCACCGCCGCTTACGTAGGTGTTATGGTTAAGCAGGTAATTAAATATCATGGCGGGGTAGTTGTAAACAGGTTGAGCGCCGGTAATGCGTACAGCACCGCTGGTGCCAATGGTGAGTGCTGCGGTTCCTGCGCCGGTTACGTGGCTGCCCAGGTTAGCACAGCAACCATCGCTGGCACCAATTACAAAAGGCGTATTGCCGGGGATACCCAATAATTTCTCAGCATCAGGTATTAAGGCTTTTTGTGTGTAGTTGGTGTCTACCGGTTTAGAAAGTTTATCGGTGGTTATGCCCGCCAGTTGGCAGGCTTCATCGCTCCATTGTAGCTTTACAATATCAAAAAGACCTGTTGCCGAAGCTAAAGAATAATCAACTTCAAAAGCATTAAACAGTTTATACCACAGGTACTCTTTAATGGAGATGAATTTCGCTGCTTTATGAAACAGACCGGCATCATGCTCTTTCATCCAAAGCAGTTTGCACAAAGGCGTCATGGGATGAATAGGGGTGCCGGTTTGCCTGTAAATAGCTTCGCCCTGGGGGGAGGCACGTAATTGGGTGGCCAGTTTTTCGCTCCTTGTATCGGCCCAGGTAATCATGGGGTGCAGGGCAGTACCTTTATCATCAACCGCAATAAGGCTGTGCATAGCACTGCTGAAACTTACGGCCGCAGGCGGGCGTTTAATCTCGGCGGTTACATCTTTTACGCAGTCTACAAAGGCCTGCCATATGGCTTCGGGGTCTTGTTCGCTGTAGCCGGGTTGCGGTTCGTTAATGAGGTAGTGGTGCTGTGCCGAAGCAAGTACGGTACCTTTTAAACTCAAGCCCACTCCTTTAGTGCTTCCGGTACCAATATCTATCCCTAAAATGTATTCTTCTTGCATGATTGTAAACTTCGGCTCAAATATAAACCCTGCGGGCAACGATGTTATTGTGTGAATAAATCATTTTACAAGCACACTTGTTTTAATAAACTCAATGCCTGTAAATATATGGCATGAAAATAGCACAATCATTAAAAATAAATACATACCATGCGTGCCATCAGCTTTCCTAAAATAAACCTCAACAAAGCCAAAGACAATTTAAAGGCTGGCTTAACCCAGCTTTCTAAAGGCGGTTTTCAGAAGATCTTTAACCAGATAGATCAGATGGGTATCAAAAAAGGGGTGGATACTATGGGTATAGACAAGTTCATTACCCAGTGTGCATTGCTGGCCGCCGGATCGGGCGCTATAACAGGCATTGGCGGTATTTCAACCATGCTTATTGGCGTACCGCTGGATATGATTAACCTGATTACCCAGCAATTCAGGGTAACCATGGCGGTATCTTACCACAACACCGGTAAATACAAGCTCAGTTTCAGCGAGTTTTTCAAGATCGTGGCCAGTTCGCTTAAGGTGGACGCCGGTATAGCCATGAGCAAGAATATTATGGAGGAAGTGGTAGAAAAACTAATGATCAACATCGGCTCTAAAACCGCCGAACGCCTGGTGCCAGTAGTAGGAGCAGTGGTTGGCGGTGCGGCCAACTTTATGTTCATCAAACGAGTGGCCGGTAACTTGAAAAAGAACCCGTCGCCAGCCAATGTGATCAAGATTTAACAGGTAAAATGCCCCGACTTTTCAACGTGATGCTGCTGCTTTAATAAGCTGCGTCATGGTTTACCGTAATGTTGCGGGTAGTTACTTTCCCGGCAAATACTTCGGCCGGGTTCAGGTTGCCGGTGCCGTCACTTTCTGAGGCAAAATACTGGTTGCCTTCTTTCACAAAAACTGAATAATTGCCAACCGGCAGTTTAACCTGGTAATGGCCTGCACTATCGGTTTTTACTTTGGCTACTAATGGTGTGTTGATTTGGCTGTAAAGCGTGCCCTGGCCCTGTGCCTGCTTTACGGTGGTAGGTTTGTAAATGTAAACCTCGCATATGAGTGCTTTGGGCTTCGACCTTTGAGTACCTTTCATAGGCATTTGGTTGCCGCTCACTTTGTAAATGTGGCCTTCAATGCCTTGTTCTATAGTGGTTTGTGGGGGCATACGCATGGTGCATGAAAACATAAGGCCAGCCACGGCAACAACTATAAGATTGACCGGCTTGAGCAAAATATTAAGATTTAACATAATAATAGAGTATAACGTAATAGTGTAAAAATGATAGCTGCAAATGTTATCATATAATCGTTAAATTACGCAATATTTGCTGAGTGTGTTACAGCACTTCTATTATTATATGGTTAAAAGTTTATACAAATTTACGGTTGCCGCTCTTCTCCCTGTTTTTTTTGCAATGAACGCTGTGGCGCAAAAGCCACTGGTTACTGCTGAGAAAAAGGCCCAGCTCGACCAGCTATCTGCATCGCTCGAAAATACGTATAACGCCAACCTGAAAAAGGCTTTGGCGCTGGCGCCGCAAAACAATTGGGTAACCCGTAAAAAGTATAAAAACGGAACAGTGATCTCCTTGCAGCGCATCTCATCGCTGGGCTATCCTATTTACTATAAAAGCTATAACAATACTACCGCAGCGGCTACTACGCGTACCAATACCGTGCAGCCCGGCGGTGCACTGGGCTTAAACTTGTCGGGCTCGGGCGCTAACCTCGATGGTAAGCTGGCCATATGGGATGGTGGCTCCGTGTTAACCACGCACCAGGAGTTTACCGGTAAAACCATTACCCTGCACGATGCCGCTGCCATAGATGAGCACAGCACGCACGTGGCGGGTACCATGATAGCCAAAGGCCTTTATGCCCCGGCAAAAGGAATGGCCTTCAACGCCCGTACGCTGCAGTCTTACGATTTTGATAACGACGTGGCCGAAATTGCATCGGCAGCCTCGAACTTGCTGCTTTCTAACCACTCTTATGGGGTAGTGGCCGGTTGGAATTACGATTCGGACCTTAACCGCTGGGAGTGGTACGGAAACTCCGGCGCTACCGAGGATTATAAGTTTGGCTATTATGACAGCGATTCGAGAGTGGTAGACCAGGCCGCGGTGAATGCACCTTACTACCTTATTGTGTCAGCATCGGGCAATGCGCGTGGCTACTCTGGCCCTGCCGTAGGTTCGGAATACTTTGGGTACGATGCCAACGGCAAACTGGTAAGCAAAATACGCGATGCAAGTATTAGCAGCAATAACGGTTTTGATGTTATTCCCGGTTTTAGTAATGCTAAAAACGTACTCACGGTAGGCTCGGTAAACCAGTTGCCTTACGGCCCAATAACCCGCAGCGGCGTGGTGGCAAGCTATTTTAGTTCGCTTGGCCCTACCGATGATGGACGTATTAAGCCCGATATTTGCGGCGATGGTGATGCCGTATTATCTACCGGCAGCAGTAGCACTACCTCATACTTAACCCTTTCGGGCACTTCTATGGCTACGCCTAACGTAACCGGCTCGTTATACCTTTTGCAGGAATACTATGCGCAAAAGAACAGCGGCGCCTTTATGCGGTCGGCCACGCTGAAAGGCCTGGTATGCCAAACCGCTTTTGATGCCGGTAACGTAGGGCCCGATTATACTTTTGGATGGGGTGTGCTGGATGTGCAGAAAGCCGCGCAGGCCATTACTGATAAAGGCGGTAAAAGCCTCCTTAATGAAAGTACACTGGCGCAGGGGCAAACCCAGAACATCAATGTGGTGGCATCAGGCAACGGTACTTTGGTAGCCACCATAGCCTGGACTGACCCGCAAGCCACCGTAGCTGCCGCCGGCACCCTTAACGACCGTGCACCCAAATTGATTAACGACCTCGATATCCGCATCATAGACGGAACAACCACTTACAGCCCCTGGGTATTGAACTTTAATGCCCCCGATGCTGCCGCTACCCGCGGCGATAATATACGCGATAACGTAGAGCAGGTGTACCTCGATAACGCTATTCCCGGCCACACTTACACTATCAGGATCACCCATAAGGGTACTTTGACGGGCGGTACACAACCATATTCACTTATTGCAACAGGGGTAGGTGGTGCTGCTTATTGTACATCGGCACCCGCATCCAGCGCCGATTCCCGTATTAACAATGTAACGCTGTCTAACATCAACAACACACCTGCAGCTGGCTGTACTACCTACAGCGATTATACCAACCTTGTTGCCCAGTTAGAGCAGGGCAACACGCAGCCCATTAGCCTAACTCTTGGTACCTGCGGCGCCAACTTTAACAAAATGGCCAAGGTATTTATTGATTATAACGGCGATGGTACGTTCGACCCTGTTACCGAGCTTGCTACTACAACTGGTGTTATTGCCGCTACCGGGACTTTTACAGGGAATATCAATATTCCCGCCTCGGTTATCCCGGGTAATTATAGCCTAATGAGGGTGGTACTTGTAGAAACCAATTCGGCTGCCGCTGTAACCCCTTGCGGCACGTATGCCAAGGGAGAAACGCAGGATTACCGCGTACAGTTCACCAAAGCATCGCGCGATGTAGGGGCCATTGCCGTAACCAACAATGTGGCTAACGGTAACTGCGCCGGGGTATCAAACATTAGCGTAAGGCTCAAGAACTTTGGGTCGGCCTCTATCAGCAACATCCCGGTAACGGTAACTATTACACCCTCTAACGGCGGCGCGGCTACCACCCTTACCGAAACGTATACCGGTACGTTAACCGAGCAGGCTGAAGATGATTTTATTCTTAACGGCACTTTTACTTCTGTTGCCGGGGTTACTTACACGCTTACCGCAACCACCAATTTAACTAACGATCCTGTTACGGCTAACAACCAGGTTACTTCCTCGGTAGTTATTGGCTCTATACCGGTAGCTACCAATGTAACGGCAAGTTATTGCGACGACACCAAGCAGTATGCACTGGCCGGTGAAGGTGAGGGACAGCTATTTTGGTACACCACCCCAACCGGCGGGGTGCCTATAGCCACAGGTAAAAATACGTTTACCCAGGTAAAGCCGGTAAACAACACTTTTTATGCCGGGTTGAACGACTTTAGCGCCAATATTGGTCCGGCAGCTAAGAGTAATTTTAGCTCGGGTAGTTATGGGCAGTATAGCCAGGCAGTGAGGGTGAACACCAAGGCGCCTGTTATTATACAAAGCGCGCGGTTGTATGTGGGTAACCCCGGGCGGGTTAGATTTACGGTGACCGATTCGAACGGTGAAGAAGTGACTGTAACCACCCTTAACGTAACCGCCACCCGCAGCCCTGCCGCTACCGGAACGCAGAACGACGACCCTACCGATGCAGGAAGCGTTTATAACTTAAACCTGGTTTTGCCCCGTGCAGGCAATTACACCATCAGTACCGCCTATGCCAACGGTGCCACCCTTTACCGCAGCAACGGCGGCGTAACGGGTTATCCTTTTGGCAACGATGTGTTTAAGATTACCGGTAATAGTGCCACGCTGGCCAGTAACCCGTCAGACACTACAGCGTACCGTGGTTTCTATTACTTCTTTTACAATATGCGTGTAGTCAGCAGTGGTTGCGCTTCGGTAATACGTCAGCCTGCCACCGTGCTAAGCCCGGTAATTACGCAAAACGGCACCACTTTGCAATCTAATATACCCACCGGTAACCAATGGTATCTTAACGATGAAATTATTGCCGGGGCTACCGGGCAAACCTATGTGCCGCAAATAAGCGGTAATTACCAGTTAAGAAACACCATTATATCAGGGTGTACCTCTATATCGGCCGTATACACTTACATTAAGGAAAATGCCGTGGTGAATACCCCAAGCGATATTAAGATGTCGGTATTCCCGGTACCGGCCAATACCGAGCTGAATGTTACGCTTGTTGCACCGCAGGATGGTGATCTTACGCTATCGCTCATTAACACCATAGGTAAAACCGTGTACACCAAAACCAATGCCGTGAGGAAAGGAAATTACAGTACCTCCTTCGGCGTGTCTGATCAGTTTACCGGCACCTACATACTCCGGGCCGTAATAGGGCAAAAGGTTTACAGCACCAAGGTGATCATTACACATTAATGAGCACCCGTTGTCAACGATAAAGGGTCATGATATATCATGACCCTTTTTATTTTATGAGGTTGCCGCATAGCGGCTAAATGGATATTGCTATTTAAACGTGTACTTAATGCCCAAGCCGGGTGCAATGTCAAAAAATGGTCCGCGTGCCAGTTCTAGGCGGGGGTTAAGATCAACGCTTATGGCTATGGGGCTTTCGGGTATTACATATTCTAAACCTAAAACACCATCGGCACCCAATAAGATGGTGCTGCTGTTATAATATTCATCATCGCTGCCATAGCGTTTGTAAAAGCCACTACCCACTGCGCCTACGTGAGCACCAAAACCGTAGTAAAATTTAAGATCGGGCAGGTTAAAGGCCGTTTGATGTTTTTCGTAAAGGCCGGTTATCACCAGTCCGTGGTTACGCAGGCCCAGTACACCTTCTAAGGCGGTACCCTCGTTTAAAAAGTACTTACCCGAAATACCGTTCTCGTAACCCGAAAACTTTAAGCCCACTGCATAATTATAAGACTGTGCACTTGCCTTTTGCTGAAAGAGCAGTAGAAAAGCAGGGATGAAAAGGAGTAGAAGCGTTTTTTTCATGATCGAATGTTTGTGTAAATAACGGCAGATTTTACTTTTTCTGCCATTACCCGGTTGAAAAATGAATTTGATTTGCCTTATCAGGCTGATTGTCAACCTTAAAATTTAGCCTTTTGACTGCAGGCGGCTATGTTAGTTTAACAGGATTTCCTTTAATTTAGTGAAATATTAGAGGCTATGAATATTACACCGGGTTATAGAATTACCGTAAGCACTGCATTTTTGTTTACGATTTTTTCATTTATGCAACCGTTTTTAGCGGATGCGCAAAATGCGCCATCGTACCAGCGGGGCATGGTGGTTTGTGCCTACCCCGATGCGGCACAAGCCGGTTTAGCGGTATTGAAAAAAGGTGGCAATGCTGTTGATGCAGCCGTAGCGGTACAATTTGCACTGGCCGTAACGCTGCCGCAGGCGGGTAACATTGGCGGCGGCGGCTTCATGGTATACCGATCGGCAGAAGGGAAAACCAATACGCTCGATTTTAGGGAAAAGGCACCGGCTGCTGCCAGCGCCAATATGTACCTGGATACTAAAGGTAATGTGATCCCGAATAAAAGTTTGTACACTCACCAGGCTGCCGGTGTGCCGGGCTCGGTTGATGGAATGGTACAGGCACATCAAAAGTACGGTAAACTCAAATGGTCCGACCTGGTGCAGCCCGCTATTGACCTGGCCCGAAAAGGTTTTAAAATTACCGAACGACTGGCCAACGACCTCAACCGTAACCAGGCCGACTTTAGCCGCCTAAACACAGCCGGTATAAATTATTTTACGAAAGATACACCCTGGAAAGCGGGCGATATACTGATACAGCAAGACTTAGCTAGAACGCTTACCCTCATACGCGATAAAGGCCGTGCGGGTTTTTACGCCGGTGCGGTAGCTTTACAACTGATAACCGAAATGAAAGCAGGCAACGGCATGATTTCTCAAGCCGACCTTAACAACTATCACTCGGTTTGGCGTAAGGCCATTACCGGCAACTACAAACAATACAGGGTTATCACCATGCCGCCGCCATCAAGCGGGGGTATTGCGCTGGTGCAGTTGCTGCGTAGTGTAGAGCCATACCCGCTGAACCGCTGGGGCCATAACCAGGATTCGACCGTACAACTCATTACCGAGGCCGAGCGCCGCGTATACGCCGACCGCTCCAAATACCTGGGCGACCCCGATTATTTTAAAGTGCCGGTAGATAGCCTGCTGCAGCCCAACTACATTACCGGTCGTATGCAAACTTTTAACTGGAACACCGCCACACCAAGCAGCAGCATACAACCGGGTAGCTTTGCCGGTTACGAAAGCGACCAAACCACGCACTACTCTATTGTAGATGCACAGGGCAACGCCGTATCTATTACCACCACATTAAATGGATCGTTCGGGGCTAAGATCTTTGTAAAAGGTGCCGGCTTTTTGCTCAACAATGAAATGGACGATTTTAGTGCTAAACCCGGCGTACCCAACATGTACGGCTTAGTAGGTGGCAAGGCTAACAGCATCCAGCCGGGCAAGCGTATGCTCTCTTCCATGACGCCCACCATCGTAGAAAAAGACGGCAAGCTATTCATGGTGGTAGGCACCCCTGGTGGTTCTACCATTATAACCTCCGTGTTTCAAACCATCCTCAACGTTATCGAATTTAACCAGGACGCCCAGCAAGCCGTAACCAGCAAACGTTTCCACCACCAATGGCTACCCGATGAGGTGGATATTGAGAACGATGCGTTCTCTCCTGAGGTGTTAAGCCAGCTACAGCAAAAAGGTTATAAGATTGTAACCAAAGGAAATATTGGCCGGGTAGATGCTATTGTAGTAACGCCGCAGGGGTATACAGGCGGTGCTGACCCGAGAGGGGATGATACGAAGGCGGGGTGGTAGAAAGGTTACAACTGGCCACACCCTTAAAAGTTTTCGCAGGGTCTCTCGACAGAGGAACCTGAGTTACCCGGTGGTTGTAGTGTATGAATGCATTGCAGGGTCCTCTATCGAGAGACCCTGCACGGACATAGAGACTGGTCGGTTGTAGTGCATGAATGCATTGCAGGGTCCTCTATTGAGAGACCCTGCACGGACATAAAAAGTATTCCCTTCTCCACGAGTTTAGCTACGTGTAACTCGTAGTGCTGATGTAGAAAATTTACAAACTTGGGCAGAATAACCACAAGTTGAAGCTTGCAATAGCGAAAATGAACTTTATGAGTAGAGATTACAATTCACAACGAAAGAAGATTAGGGGTTGGAAACGTAGGGTGGAGCACCTTAACTGGTGGGGTGAGCAAATCAAGAAACCTTATACAAAATATTTTATTACTGAAAGTGGCAGTCATTCTTATGAGCGATATACGGTTTCACCATTTTACAGATTAATAAAGCGCCAGCCTCCATTGTGGTTTTATAAGCTTATCATCGCTAAATTAATAACAGCGTATGATAATTGGCAGCAAACATTTGATGACTTAGGCATACCTTATGACTTACAACTGTGGATTTACGACCCTGCTTTTATCCGGTCAGAAATTATTTGTTATAAAATGGAAGAAGCAAGTGAGCGCAAGCAGTTTAATTGGGAAGCATCCGAAAATAAGCCATTTCCATATAGCAAGTTAGCATCGAAATTTTATGACCTCGATGAATTTGAGTGGTTGCTTGCAGATGATGAGAATATTTGCTTTGAAGACGATTTTGAAGATGTAGATTTTACTGCGGAAGACTTGCTTGAAGAAGGGTATGTTAAGAAAGAGCAAAACAACGGTGGGATATATTATGCTAAACGTTTAGGTGATATATGGATTGGAAGGCGTAAATCTAAAAGTACAGATGCTACAAAATACGTATTACAAGAATACTATCCCGCTCCTTAAAGAATTTTCTCTTCGAACTTAGCATGCCATAACTTTCAGTAACTTATATATTGCGTTAAGGATAGCAGCGGATACCGGCCTTGTGGCTAAGGCCGGTGCAGTATGAGCGGATAGCCTGGCCGAAGGCAACGCTATAATGGTTATATTGCTTCACACCTCCTCCAACACCCAAAGCTCCCGGTGCTTTCCCTAAACCTCCAAACTTCCTCAACGCCTCTCCTCAATTTATATTACCTTTGGTAGGCATAAGCCGAAACTGTGAAAAATAACCACGAAACCATAGATTACCTCTTGAAAATTGTTTGGCAAAATATGGCCAACCGCTATAACCAGTTGGTGGCCGATTTTGGCATCACCCAGTCTATAGGTTACGTGCTTATTAATATTGATGAGAAGGAGGGTACTACGGTATCGCAGGTGGCGGCGCTGCTGGGGTTAAAATCTACCAGTTTATCGCGCATGCTGAGCCAGCTGGAAAAAATGGGGCTTATTTACCGCCAGTCTAACGAGGGCGATAAGCGCTCGGTAAAAGTATACCTCACCAATCTGGGTAAGGAGAAGCGGCAAATGGCCCGGGTTATTGTAAAGCAGTTCAACGCTTATTTGAACGAGCACATTAGCGACAAGGAAAAGCAGCAGCTAACCAAAGCACTGAAAAAAATTAATCAGCTTACGTTAGATTATAAGCCCGAATAATTCGTTTATAGGTAACGTTGAGCCGTTCTAAAGGCAAATTATGCCTTGTTGATTGGTTTTAAATGTTAAAATTTGTTAAGCTGCGTGTTTTGTTTTTTAAAAAAGTAAATTTGCCCCCTACTAACAAGGTGATGAACAGGTTATTATTATTGTGCTGGTGCCTGCTGCTTTTTACAGCCTGTAGTAAAGTAGACGACCCTGCGGTGGTAAACCCCGACCAGGCCGCCATTGATGATAAGCTACTGGCCGATTACGTGGCCGGTAACGGCCTTGCCGGTAAAGCGGTTAAGGTAAAAGTAGGCACACAAGACACGGTAGGTGTTTATTACGTGGTAGAAAAGCAAGGCACGGTGAATACGCTCTACAGCCTGTCGAGCAATATTACGGTGGCATATACCGGTAAGGTATTAACCACCGGCGAGGTTATAGCCGAAGTAGGTGCCACTGGTGTACACCCTGCATTTGTGCTGGGGCAAACCATTAAAGGCTGGCAGCTGGGCTTGTTAAATGGTAAAGTGAACAAGGGAGGCATTATCAGGATACTGATGGCGTCGCGCTATGCGTACGGGCCTTTTGCCCAGCCCCAATTAGGTAAAAATGGGTTGCCGCCAAATTCGGTGCTCGATTTTACGATACAAATATTTGATGTAACGAACTAATTTTAAATGAAACAATCTTATTTAGCGCTCTTTTTTTTAACAGTATTGGGTTTATGTTCTTGCCGTAAGGATGGCAATGATATAGGGATCAAGGAGTATGATCAAAACCAGATAGATGCCTATATTAAAGCCAATAACCTAACCGGAATGCAGCGCGATAAAGCCGGAAATGTAGATACTACCGGCATCTATTATCAAATATTTAATCAGGGCAAAGGTGAGGCGCTTGATTATGATAAACGCGTATCGTTAGTTTACACCGTTAAATCCTTAGATGGTAAATATGCCATTACAGATACATTTGTAAACCGTAATTATTACTATGTGGGTGCAGCAACGCCGAAAGGTTTAATGCTGGCTTTGCATAATCTGGCTAAGACCAAGGGTACGCAAGGCCGGTTTTTAATTCCTTCACATTTGGCTTATGGTTCGGCAGGTACAGGTGTTGGCAGTAGTCGCTTGCCCGGTAATGAAAGCCTTGACTTCACCGTAAGTGTATTGAACGATGCTGATATAGATAAATACGATGATGCAGCTATTCAAAAATACCTGACCGCTAATAACTTAACCGGTTACCAAAAGGTGGTATCCTCAAAGTTTCCGCAAAGTTCTTTATACCGTCAAATTACGCTGGTAGGTACAGGTACAGTACCTGCTATACAAACATCAACCGTTAATGTTCAATATACCGGAAAGTTATTCAACAACACCATATTTGATGAATTCAATGATCAGGAAACAGGCAATGTAGGAAAGCCATTAGGCTTGGAGAATGGTGTTATTCAAGGATGGAAAGACGGATTGATTGGTGTGGTTGCAGGCAGTAAAGTGTCGTTGATCATACCATCAAGATTAGCCTATGGTTTTTCTGCAAATGTTAATCCAACCACAGGTGCAACAGTTATACCTGCTACAAGTTGCCTGCGTTTTGATATGAATGTTTTAACGGTAACTAACTAACTACCGCGCCAGCGCCGTTTTATAAGCTTTTAGAGCGCGTTCTTTACCGGTTTTGTTATCAATAATGGGTTTTGGATATTGGCTGGTGCCATATTCTGGAACCCATTTTTTTACGTACTCCATTTTAAGATCAAACTTCTTCAACTGTGCCTCGGGGTTAAATATTCTGAAATATGGCATTACATCGGTGCCCGAGCCTGCCACCCACTGCCAGCTGCCTATGTTGGTAGATGCTTCATAGTCCAGTAGTTTACGGCCAAAGTAGTGTTCGCCCCAGCGCCAGTCGATGAGTAAGTGTTTCACCATAAAGCTGGCGGCCACCATGCGTACACGGTTATGCATAAAACCGGTGGCATTTAATTCGCGCATACCGGCATCAACCAGCGGATAGCCGGTTTTTCCTTCGCACCAGGCTTCAAACTCCGTTTCGTTGTTGCGCCACTCCATACGGTCGTATGCAGGGCGGTAGGCATGATTAGCGGTATCGGGAAAATGATCGAGCGCCATCATGTAAAACTCTCTCCATATGAGTTCGCCCAGCCAGGTTTGCTCACGTTCAAAAGAATTGCGGGCGGCATCGCGAATGCTTATGGTACCAAAGCGCAGGTGCAAGCCAATATGTGAAGTGCCTTTTTTAGCCGGAAAATTACGGTTTTGGGCATAATCATCAATAATATGCTCGTACTCTGTTTTAGGGAATTCAATTTCACTTTTAGTGAAGCCCATTTCCTTTAAACTTACTCCTTTGAGTGGCTTGGTGGTATATAAATTTTTAAAGTACTTTTCGGTAGGGTAAGCTTTAAGATAGAACTCGTTTACCTTTTTCATCCATTTCTTTTTATAGGGCGTAAAAACGGTGTAAGGCTTTTTATCGTCCTTAACTACTTCGTCGCGCTCAAATATGATCTGGTCTTTAAAGGTTTTAAAGTCTATGCCTTTGGCGTTCAGCATTTCGCCAATTTCACCGTCGCGCTGTTTAGCGTAGGGTTCATAATCGCGGTTGGTGTAAACAGCAGCTACATTGTATTCCTGCAAAATTTCTTTCCAGGCTTGTTCGGGCTTGTCGTATTTGATCAGCAGGCTGCTTTTGTGCTCCTGCAGTTCTTGGCTAAGTTTGTCAATAGTATTATAGATAAAAGTTACGCGGGCATCGTCTTTATCTTCCAAAATATCCAAAATGTCGCGGTCGAAGATGAACATGCACAATACAGGATTTGGACCTTTAAGGGCGTGGTATAAGCCGGCGTTATCATGCAGGCGTAAATCGCGGCGGAACCAAAACAGGGTAACAGGAGCTTTTCTATCCATATATATTGCTCAGGGCATCAGTAATGTTTTCAAACTTAAATTTATAACCGGCATCCTGCACTTTCAGGGCCGATACCCGGGTGCTTCCCAGTACAACCAAACTCATTTCGCCTAAAGCCAGTTTAAGTAAAAAGGCAGGTACATTAGGCGCCCACAACGGTTTGCGTAACTGGAGGGCTACCGCTTGCGTAAGTTGTTTATTGTTTACCGGGTTGGGGGCTACCATATTGTAAACATCGGCAGGTAAATGGCCTTCAATGGCTTGCAAGTACATGTCAACAGCATCTTGCCAGTGTATCCATGGAATAAACTGACGGCCATTGCCTATGGATGCACCTAAACCAAACTTAACGGGAAGCGATATTGGTGGCAGTGCTCCTCCTTTGGTAGACAGCACAACGCCGGTACGAAACTTAGTGATGCTTAAACCCAAAGCCTCACCTTCATCAACGGCTTTTTCCCATTCAATACAGCAGGTACCTAAAAAGTCGTTAAGAGGTTTACTATCTTCGGTCAGTAACTCATCGCCGCGATTGCTATAGTAGCCAGTGGCCGATGCAGAGATCACGTTCTTTACCTGGTGTGGCTGCTTTTGCAATACCTGGTAAATAAGCCTGATGGATTGCGTACGGGTATTTATTAAAAGTGCCTTACGCTTTTTGGTCCAGCGTTTTTCGGCAATACCAGCGCCTGCTAAATGAATAATAGTTTGTACGCCGTCAATACAATGCTCATCAATTTGCCCTTTGTCAACATCCCATATATAGGTTTTAACCTGTGGGTTTTTACCCGCACTGCGGCTCAGGTGACTTACCTGGTATCCTTTTTTAAGTAAGGCATCTGTAAGCGGTTTGCCTATTAAACCTGTTGCGCCGGTAATGAGTACGTGATGGTTGGGCATAATATGTAGAAGTTAGCAGCTCTGTAATATATAATCAGGCGCATTGTGTAAGCGCTTCCTTGAGTGTTTGAAGCTGAACGGGAATAATACGCCTGATGGTGTCATCGCGCGATACGAGGTCGAACTTTAGGTTTTCTACCAGTGTCTTGGCGTGCGAGTAACTGATAGGGGTAAGGTAGTTTAACCAGTAGGAAGATAGTGCTGCCGATACCTGTGGCACCGTCATTACCTTAACCTTGCGCTGCCTGCATACCTCGCCGTAAGTCAGCAGCATTTGTTTAAAAGTAACAATATCCGGCCCGGCAATATGAAACTCGCTGTTAAAGGTGTCCTCATTTAACAGGCAGCCTGCCAGGTAGTCAATTACATTACAGGTGGCAATAGGCTGCTCTTGTGCCTTGGCCCAGTTAGCGGCAATAATAATGGGCGATTTCTTGGTAAGCCCTTCCAGCAATTCTAAAGCAATACTTCCCTGCCCTACAATCATGGTCGATTTCAGGATGGTAATGGCTGCATCAGCTTCCCTCAAAATTTCTTCCACATGTAGCCTTGATAAGCCGGCTTCGCCCAAATGGTCATCAATCTCGCTTAATGAAATAATTTGCTTGCAAGTGGTTTGATCAATGGCCTGTACAAAGTTTTGGGCCGATAGCGCTTCCAACCCTGCAAAGCCCGACGTTTGCGGTAAGGCGTTAACCAGGTAATAGGCTGCATCTATATCGGCTGGCAACGCTTGGAGGCTACGGTTGCGCAGCAGATCGCCGGTGATGAGGGTTACCTGGTTGGCATACTCACTTTGCTTTGCAAATAATTTAGGATCGCGAACAAGGCATGCCACTTCATGACCTTTCGCAAGCAACGCCGGAATAAGCCTTGCCCCGATATAACCATTGGCACCTGTAAGCAGTATCTTCATATAAGTAAATGCAACAATGCAAAACGCAGGGGGTTTTAACTAAACAAAATAAGATGATTTTACGGCATAAAAAAAAGCTTAGCGCCATGGTGCTAAGCTTTTTTTTATGAAATTCGGTTATTCAATCATCACTAATGCACCAGCATCACATGCGGCTTGTAAGTATCGGTTTTTACCTGGGCTTTTAGCTCATGAAGAATGTTATACAACCCAAAATTAGTACGGTTAACGTAAATAAAGTGCTTTACACCCCGCGCTTGTTTAAACTCGGGCATTTTAGCTATTTGTTCGCCAAAGCCATATAATTCCTCAAAAAATGCAGTTTCACTAAAATCAAAAGTGCTGCTCATGTAAGGCTTGGCAAATAAGCCAATCATTTTATGATACATGCCATAATAAAACTCAATTTGCTGCGGACTATCGTTCGGCTGTATCATTTCCAGCTTGCGGAAAGCTTTGATGGTTTCTTCCTTATTTTCTAACAGGTTGGTAGAGGTAAGGGAGAAGAAGGGGTAATAAAAATCTTCGGGCATTTCTTTAATACAGCCAAAATCAATAACGCCTAACTGACCGTCGGGCAGTATCAAAAAGTTGCCCGGATGCGGGTCGGCATGTACGGCGCGCAACTCGTGTTGCTGGTAGTTATAGAAATCCCACAGGGCCTGGCCAATTTGGTTACGCAACTCCTGCGATGGATTGGTGAGCATAAACTCCTTTAAATGCATGCCTTCCAGCCAGCTCATGGTAATAATGCGTTTGCTGGATAACTCGGGATAATAAGTAGGGAATACAATGTTATCCAAATTTGCGCAGGCGTTAGAAAACTCTATGGAGCGGCGAACTTCCAGTTCGTAATCTGTTTCTTCTACCAGGCGTTCTTCTACCTCGCGCATGTACACGTTCAATTCCTTTTCGCTCATGCCCAATAGCCTGAAGGCAAAAGGTTTGATCAATTTTAAGTCGGATGATATAGAATCGCCAACGCCAGGATATTGTATTTTAACGGCTAATTTTTGTCCGTTAAGTTCCGCCTCGTGTACCTGGCCTATAGAGGCCGCGTTGGTAGAGCGGAGGTTAAATTTATCATAGATCTGCTCGGGCGATTTGCCAAAGTATTTTCTGAAAGTTTGTACAATAAGCGGACCCGATAGGGGCGGAGCGTTGTATTGCGATTGCGAAAACTGGTCTACATAAGCTTTGGGCAAAATATTCTTATCCATGCTCAGCATCTGCGCTACTTTAAGGGCACTGCCCTTCAGTTCGCTTAGCGATTCGTAGATGTCGGCCGCATTGTCCTCGTTCAGTTCGGTGCGGTCCATGGCAGGGTTAAACAGCTTTTTAGAGTAGTGCTTAATGTAATTACCACCTACTTTGAACCCCGTTTTTACAAACTTGGCCGACCGCTCTACCTTGCTGGTAGGAATACTGTTTTGCTCTCTCGCTTTATCTTCGCTCATGTTATTTCGTATCAAATAGGGCAGCCAGTTTATGTTCGGTTAGCCCCGTGTAATCGGCTATCACCATATCTACCGGATGTAGTTCTGCAGCTGTATGGGTGGTGGTTATGCCAACCACTTTCATGCCTGCTGCATTGGCTGCTTTAATGCCCGATAGTGAATCTTCAAACACTACACAGTGCTCAGGTTTAACCCCTAAATCTTCGGCTGCTTTTAAAAATATTTGCGGATGAGGTTTAGGTTTGCTCACATGCGGGCCATCAATAATGGCATCAAAATAGGGCCTGATGGGCACATGGCTCATAATATAATCTATGTTGATCACCGCTGCCGATGATGCCACGGCCAGTTTAATGCCTGCCTCTTTCAACTCGCTTAAAAAACGTTCCAAGCCATTTATAGGTTTGGCATAGGGTGCATACGCATCGCGGTAACGCTGCGATTTTTCATCAAAAACAGCCTGCATCTGCGTCTCGTCCATCTCGCTGAAATACTCACGCATAATGGGCAATCCGGGTACACCGCTTAAATGTTCGTTGAAAAAATCCCGTGTTATTTTGGTGTGCTTGTATTTTTCAAATATATCTGCCCAGGCTTTAAAGTGATATGGATTGTTATCAACTAAAGTGCCATCCATGTCAAAAATTGCAGCGTACATTCACCCCTCCCAATCCTCCCCAAAGGGGAGAGCTATTATGTTTTATATGTTATAATTTTGTTCGTTAGAAAGTTAAAGTCCTCTCCTTTGGGGAGGATTCGGAGAGGTTAAAACCCCATCCGTTCTTTCAAACCGCCATTCTTGGCTAAAAACTTGCCATAATCCAACAGGTTGTCAATAGGCGAGCGTTGAAAAAGATCGAAAGTTACGTTAACACCTTTTTCAATAGCCTCGTCGGTTTTTTCAAACCCGGCCGAGTTATCATTGATCCAGAATTTAAGCACGAAGCCAAACTGCATCCACAGGGCATCTTTGTACTTATTAGAGAAAAATTTGCGGTCGGTTAACTCACCGGTTTCCAGGCCGTCGCGCAAAATGTCGTCGGCAAAACTCTCAAACAGGTGCTTCATAGGTTCCAGCACACGCGGGTTAGATAGCGTGAGTGGCTGTTTTTTTAAGCTGTAAACCGCAAAACTGCGGTTGCCTTTCAGCAACTCAAAAAAGCTGTAGAAGAAAGACAAAGCCCTTTCGCGGGCCGAATACTGTGCCCAAATTTCCTGGCCCTTAGCCTCGGTAATGGTACGGCGGGCAAGTTCGGTCCATATGTTTTGCTCCACTGCCTCAAACGAACCAAAGAAACGGTAAAATTCCTCCTCGGTCATCTCGTTTTGCTTGGCAAACAAGTAAACCGATTTAGGTTCATGTCCTTCGGTCAACACATAATCTATATAAGCGCTTTGAATGCTCTCTGTAGTAGCCATAAATTTTTCCGTTGGTGATTTATATAAATGTACGGTTAAATAGGGTATTTAGTGTCAATAGCAAGCAAGTTTTGGGAGAGAGTCAGGAGTACAGAGTCAAGAATCCAGATTGGCTCCATCAAACGGTTAAGAGATTTCCTGTCTTGACTCCTGAATCTGTATTCTTGACTCTCCCCTTTATTTTATCGTCGACATCCCACCGTCCACCGAAATAATCTGTCCGGTCATCCAGCTGCTTTCGTCGGAGAGCAGGAATTTGGTGGCCGAGGCAATATCATCAGGTTGCCCGTAGCGGCCCAGCGGGTGGCGTTTGTTAGAGGCCTCGCGTTTATCATCAGTACTCAGCAGGCTTCCGGCAAGCGGGGTATCGGTAAGCGATGGTGCCACCGCATTTACGCGAATGTTTTGGGTAGAAAACTCGGCAGCCAGGGCCAGGGTTAAGCCGTTCACAGCACTTTTAGCGGCCGCTACACTGGTGTGAAAACTCAGGCCCACCTTAGTAGCTACGGTGCTGTACAATACTACCGATGCGGCACCCGAAGCACGCAGGGCTTTGTGCGCCTGTTGTATCACTGTTACAGCACCCAATACGTTAATACTGTAGTCGTTTAAAAAGTCATCTGCCGTAAGGCGTGTAAAGGGTTTGAGGTTAATGCTGCCCGCCGCGTAAACCAGTCCGTGTAATTGTTCGGGCAGTTGGGCAGCCAGGCTACTCAAATCACCCAGTACGTCCATTTCAATATGCTTCACGCCATCGGGCCATTCGGCCGATGAAGTACGCGACAGATTGATTATATTTGCTCCATCCTTTACCAGTTGCTTTACTAAAGCCAGGCCAATACCCGAGCTTCCGCCCACAATGAGGATGTTTTTTCCGTTAAAATTCATGTTTGAACGTTTAATGAATGAGATGCTCTAACATACGGAATATGAGTTTGTTTAGATTGATATGCCAGCACCGAAGAATATCCTGAAAAGCAATTTGCCGCAAAAAGTTTGCCTGGTTTGTAACCGGCCATTTACCTGGCGCAAGAAGTGGGAAAAGTGTTGGGATGATGTCAAATATTGCAGCGAGAAGTGCAGGAGAAGTAAATAATTACGATTTTTGTATATCTAGTTTAGATCAATTATAAAGAATGAGCGAAAGAACAATACTGGTTTGGTTTAGGAATGATTTACGTGTGCAAGACAATGAAATACTGTTGGAAGCCACGCGTAAAGCTGATAAAGTATTGCCGGTATATTGTTTTGATCCTCATTATTTCCCTACCGATGGCCGCATGAAAACCGGCAATTTCAGGGCCGAATTTTTATTGGAAAGCGTAGCCGACCTGCGCCAAAGCCTGCGCAATTTAGGCGGCGAATTACTTATTGCCCATGGCAACCCGGTAGAGGTACTGCCCCAATTAGCCCAGCAATATGGGGTAAACGAAGTATACCATCACCGCGAGGTGGCCTTTGAGGAAACCAATATTTCTGAAGAAGTAGAAGCTGCTTTGTGGAAGATGCAAATTAACCTTAAGCATTTTATCGGTCATACGCTTTACCATAAAGAAGATCTTCCTTTCCCTATCAAAGATATTCCCGACAGCTTTAACACTTTTAAAAAGAAGGTAGAACGCGATAGCAATGTACGCCCCTGCATTGCAACCCCCGAAAACATAATAACCCCCGATATAACCGATGCCGGCGAGCTGCCAACGTTAGAACAATTGGGTTTAACGCAGCCGGTGCATGATATGCGCGCAACTTATACCTTTAAAGGTGGCGAAACGGTAGCCTGGCAGCAGTTGAACCAGTTTTTTACGGGGCAGCGTTTAAATAGTACTGGAAAGAGCCGTAACCAGGCATCGTCTAAACTATCGCCATGGTTGGCATTGGGCTGTGTATCGCCCAGGCAGGTGTATTGGGAAGTGGTAAAACATGAGCAGGAAACCAATAACCACCCGCTCATGCTGGAGTTGTTATGGCGCGATTATTTCAGATTCATGTTCAAAAAATATAGCCGCAAGTTCTTCGACCCTGAAGGATTTAAAAATGCAGCGCCCGAGCTGGCCCAAAACCAGGATGAGCTTTTTGAGCAATGGAAAACCGGCCATACCGGCGTACCTTTTATTGATGCCAGTATGCACGAACTTGATGCTACCGGTTTCATGAATAACGCCAGCCGCCAAACCGTATCGTACTACCTGGTTAAAACCTTAAAGGTAGACTGGACCCGCGGCGCCCAATGGTTCGAAGAAAAACTTATCGATTACTCGCCCGCCAGCAACTGGGGCAACTGGGCCTACATAGCCGGCGTAGGCAACGACCCGCGCGAAAACCGCTATTTCAATCCCAAAACCCCCGCCGAACTCGACCCTAAAGGCGAGTATACAAAGCTGTGGTTGGCCGGGGAAAAGGTAGCTTAGTTTTGTTTGATTGGTTGATTAGTTTTCAACGCTACTGAATTTGAGTGTCATGCTGAACTTGTTTCAGTACCCCACCCGCTAATTTCCGCAATATCATGCTGAGCTTGTCGAAGCATTCGCCGGTTGGTAAGGTCTTCGACAGGCTCAGACGGACAATCAATCCCGCCCGTTGAGGCGTCCACGCCTGAACGAAATCCTAAGGTAAGCATCTACGCTTAAGTATCATACGCAAGCGTGGACGCTTGCCCCAGACAACATTCAGGCGCGGACGCCTGAATGGGCGAAGTTTCACAACCAATAACACTAAGCATTTAAAAACCTGCAACACTTGTAAAATGTTGTAAAGCCATGGCCAAAACCTTACGCTTAATCCTCGGCGATCAGCTCAACAGTAATCACAGTTGGTATCAACACAAAAACGATAACGTAACCTACATCATGCTCGAAGTAATGCAGGAGCAAGAGTACGTTAAACACCATGTGCAAAAAATACTGGCTTTTTTTGCCGCCATGCGCAATTTTGCTCACCAGCTAACCAAAAAAGGCCACCAGGTAATCTACCTCAAACTTAATGATGAGGACAATCAGCAGGATTTTGAACAGAATCTGAAACGCATTATCAAGAAAGAAGATTTTAGCCGTTTTGAATACCAACTGCCCGACGAATATCGGTTAGACGAGCAACTCAAGAGTATTTGCCATAGCTTAACTATCGACACCGGCGTGGCCGACACCGAACACTTCTTTACCGAACGGCTGGACGTGCAGAATTTTTTCGGCCATAAAAAGCGCTACCTCATGGAAAGCTTTTACCGCCACATGCGTAACAAGCTGCACATCTTGATGCAGGGCGACGACCCGCTGGGCAACCGCTGGAACTTTGATGCCGACAACCGTAAAAAGTACGATGGCAAGGTGCCGCTGGAAGATGCCATTACCTTTGATCATGATGTAACGGCCTTGAAAGAAATGGTAGACCGCATGGGCGTAAAGTATTTTGGTAATGTGGATGCTGAGCATTTCCCCTGGCCGTTATCGCGACAGGAAGCTTTGAAATCGCTGCAGTATTTTTGCCATAATCTGCTGCCGTACTTCGGTACTTACGAGGATGCCATGTTGCAGGAGCATATCAGTTTGTTTCACTCAAGGCTGTCGTTTGCGCAAAATGTAAAAATGATATCGCCGGTAGAGATCGTAACCAAGGTGCTGAGCCACTACGAGCAAAATAAAGACACTATCTCGCTGGCGCAGGTAGAAGGGTACATAAGGCAGGTAATAGGCTGGCGCGAATTTATGCGTGGCGTATACTGGGCGCAGATGCCCGATTTTGAAAGCTTAAATTTTCTGAACCATAAAACCGAAATACCGCACTGGTACTGGGATGGCAATACCAAAATGAACTGCCTGCACAAATGTATTGGTCAGTCTTTAGACCATGCCTGGGCGCACCATATACAGCGGTTAATGGTGATCGGTAATTTCTCCATGCTGGCTGGCATTAACCCCGATGATGTGGATGCCTGGTATTTGGGCGTGTACATTGATGCTATACAATGGGTAGAAATTACCAACACCCGCGGCATGAGCCAGTTTGCCGATGGCGGCATCATTGGTTCCAAACCATACGCATCCTCGGCGGCTTATATTAACAAGATGAGCGATTATTGTAAGCACTGTCATTACGATTATAAAAAGAAGGTTGGGGATAGGGCTTGCCCCTTCAATAGCCTGTACTGGAACTTTTTTGAACGTAACGCTGAAAAGCTGCTAAACAACCCGCGTATAGGTATGGCTTATGTAACGCTGAAAAAAATGAAACCTGAGGAGAAGGCGTTGCTGATGGAACAGGCAGAGAAGTATTTAGGGGATTTGAATGGGTTGTAGGGGTTCCTATTTAATGATGATGCAGTTAGATAATAAAGGTTTATGCGTTTAACTTTAATTAGTGCTAATAACAACCTTAGTCTCCTCTTGGCCGGAGAGGCCCATTACTTTATTCACGTGTGTTTATTGTTTAAAGGTGTTCATGAGATCGCTATCGCTAAGTTTTATCTTGATACAAAAAGTAACAAAAAATCAAGACAGAAAAAAGCTTCTCCGCACAAGGCCCGGGCTGACCCGCCTTTCTGTCATCCCCCGTGCTCTTACTTGCCGGGTAAGCCTTTTTCTCTGCAAGGTACTCTACGAGAGAACCTGTGGAGACGGAATTATCGTTATGTTTGTTTCTTTAGGGTATTTCGCAGATGTGGTTATTATTAAAACTAACTATGATGAAAATGAAAAACTTATTAATAGTGCTTCTTTTATGTTTTTGCACAAGTGCTACATTAGCGCAAAATGATAAATTATTTAAAACAACAACCATAACGCTTGATAAAGACGCTGCTTTTGATAAAGTGATTGACTACTTAACAACGAAAGATATTTTTATTCAATCGTTAGATAAGCAAGCCGGATTTATACAAGGTAAAGTATTTATAAAGAACGGGAGTTTATTGTCGACAAAAGCAGGCGAAAAAAGGACGATGAATTTCTTCTTAAAACAAGTAGGTAACCAAACTCAGGTTACCCTTAATATTTACATGGAGCAATATTATTTTGGCGGGAATAGCTCTTCCAGATCTTACTACTTTGAAGATAAAGGGATAATAACAGATGCTTCTGTTTATAGAGAAGTATTAAGCTCATTACAAAAAGCGATAGACCATTGATTTGTGTTTCTTGTCGGTTCAGTACCTTTCACAAGGTACCCTGCCCAAACGGGAAAAGTTTAATATACCGTTACATATATTTATACCAGTTTTCTAATAATACATCGTTTTCATATACTTCAATGTCATAATCACTTTGTCTTCGCAGGGTCTCTCGTAAAGGACCCTGCGATGCTGTGTATATGGGTGCAGTTTAAGTCGCTTTGTAATGCAGGGTACTCTACGAGAGACCCTGCGGAAACGGGAGTAGCCACTCGCGGCAATGAGCGAAAAGAAGGAGGTTAACCAGTATAGACGGCAGTTAAAACGCACAAAACTGCGTTAGGGGTAGCAGCAGATACCGGCCCGAGCCTAAGGCCTACAGGCGTATGAGCAGATAATCTGAACTACCTGATACTTAAGGCTTAATTTGAATGTTAGGCGTAGGATAGCTAACTAACGCCTTCCGGTGTTCAACACGATATTCCTTTAATGATTTTAAGAAACTGCTTGCTTTACTGCCATAACTGCGGTGGCTTACGCCAAATAGTAAAACTCCTTTATGGCCTTGTTTATCGGTATAAGCCTTGTACCGGTATGCATTCCACTCCACAATTTTAAGCGTTGGGCCGCTGCTTTCACTCATCACAAAGTCCAGAATATATTCGCTGCCGTTTGCGCTATTAATAAGGTGGTAGTTGCAAATATTGTCAGTTTTTTTACGCTCGTTAAGCATGTTTACCTGGGCCTTAACCACTTCTGCAACCGGCATATCGCGCTGAATAAAGTCGATAAGAATCATATCATTAAAGGTGTCGGCTTTATCTCCGTCTGGAATATATTCCTGTTTATAATATGTAGCGTTTGGGTGCGAACTCCAGGATAGTTTGTATATTTTTTTACTGAGTGTGATCTCCTTGCTTGTTCCAAAATAGTTGATTATCTCCTCTTTAAACTTGAACGCAAGACTTAAAATAAGTAAAAGTGGTACAATAACAATTTGCAGATTATTTTTATTCGGTTTAAGCATGTGTGGTTTTTTGCCACTAAGTTAATTATTGATTTTGATTAGCTCATATCATAAAATGGTTGAAAAAAATTAATTGCTGCAAGATCATACTGCATACATAGGTTACACAAAAAATGCTGCAAAGCCTTTCAGCTTGTGGTCGGTGTTATCACCGCACCACTCTAAAGGTGGTTGATGCATGTCGGGAATATACGTAAGGTAAGTGGTGCGGTGATAACACCTACCACAAGTTGCGCAATGTACTTATACATGCCGAGTCACAAGTAGGCACTTGCACCATAAACCCTCATTCTATTCACCCTATAAATACCTTAATACCACTTCCACCAACGTTAGGGATAGCAGCGGATACCGGCCTGTGCGGTAAAAGCCTGCAGGCGTATGAGCGTATAGCCCGGCCCGGAGGGAAACGGCCCAAATATCAAAACCGTTGTAATTTTAACACTAAGTGTTCATTTTACAATATCCTTTTAAGGTAATAAATATATAATTTACCAAACCAAAAGCAAATTAAACCGTAGAACTTACAGCTTATATTCTTAGTTTTGTACCGTTTTACAGATTGGTATTCAGATGGATCGTCTTACTTATGTTAATAGCGGAAACGCTGCCTATATAGATTCTTTGTACGAGGCTTACAAACAGGACCCCGAATCGGTAGATTACGGCTGGCAAAAGTTTTTTGAAGGCTTCGATTTCGGACAAGGATCAACACCTCAAACTGCTGCAACAGCAGCCGGTAGCGGTGCACCAGAGCATGTTTTAAAGGAAATAAACGTGCTGAATATGATAAACGGGTACCGTACACGCGGGCACTTGTTTACCCACACCAACCCCGTGCGCGAACGCCGCAAATACTTTCCGGGTAAAGAATTAGAGACTTTTGGGCTGAGCGAAGCCGATATGGACACCGTGTTTAATGCCGGTGTTGAATTAGGTTTAGGCCAGGCCAAACTGCGCGATATTCGCCAGGTGCTGGAAGATACTTATTGCCAAAGCATAGGTGCCGAGTATAAATACATGCGTAATCCTATCAAAACCAAATGGTTTGAGGAGCGTATGGAAAGTAAACGCAACCAGCCATCATTTAATAAAGAAGAAAAGAAACGTATTTTAAACAAGCTTAACCAGGCCGTTGGCTTTGAAAGCTTTTTGGGTACCAAGTTTTTGGGCCAAAAACGTTTCTCATTAGAAGGTGCGGAGGCACTTATCCCGGCGCTTGATTCGGTTATTGAAAAAGGTGCACAATTGGGCATCGAAGAATTTACCATTGGTATGGCTCACCGTGGCCGCTTAAACGTATTGGCCAATATTATGGGCAAGCCTTACAAAGAGATCTTCTCGGAGTTTGAAGGCAAGAACTATGATATGGAATCTTCGTTTGGTGGTGATGTGAAATATCACCTGGGCTTCTCTACCGATGTGGAAACTTCTAACGGCAAGCAAGTACACTTAAGCCTTTGCCCCAACCCATCGCACCTGGAAACTGTAGGCCCCGTAGTTGAGGGTATTACACGAGCCAAAATTGATGGTAAGTACAATGGCGATCATGATAAAATTGCACCTATCTTAATCCACGGCGATGCTTCGGTAGCCGGCCAGGGTATTATTTATGAGGTGCTGCAAATGGAAAAACTGGATGGTTACAAAACAGGTGGAACTGTTCACCTGGTGATTAACAATCAAATTGGTTTTACCACCAACTATAAAGATGCCCGTTCGAGCACTTACTGTACCGATATTGCCAAAACTGTATTATCGCCCGTGTTCCACGTAAATGGTGATGATGCCGAGGCATTGGTGTACGTAATTAACCTGGCTATGGAGTACCGCCAGGAGTTTAACGAGGATGTGTTTATTGATATTTTATGCTACCGCCGCTTTGGTCATAACGAAAGCGATGAGCCTAAATTTACACAGCCAACCCTTTACAAAGCTATTGAGGCGCACCCTAATCCGCGCGAGATATATTACCAGAAACTTTTAGCCGAAGGCAGCATTACCGCCGACGATGCAAAAGCGATGGAAAAAACCTTCAAAGACGAGCTGCAAAAGCAACTGGATGAAACCAAGGCTCAAGCCCGTGTTGAAACCGGTAATGCCATGTTTGCCGGCTCTTGGCAAGGTTTGCACCTGCCTACCAAAGCAGAAATTTATGCCGATGCCAATACCGCAGTTAGCGAAAGCGAACTACTTGAAATTGGCCAGAAGTTAACCAACCTGCCGGCCGACAAAACTTTCTTCAAGAAAATTGAAAAATTGTTTGACGACCGCCGCAAAATGGTGAACGAAACCAAAACGTTCGATTGGGCTATGGGCGAATTGATGGCTTACGGGTCTTTGTTGAAAGAAGGCCACCCGGTAAGGTTAAGCGGTGAGGATGTTAAACGTGGTACTTTCTCGCACCGTCATGCGGTGGTTACACTCCCCGATACGGATGAGGAATACACCCCGTTATCTACTTTAGATACCGAGGCTAAGTTTAGCGTATATAACTCTTTACTATCTGAATACGGCGTATTGGGTTTCGATTACGGTTATGCCTTAGCTAATCCTAATGCCCTAACCATTTGGGAAGCCCAGTTTGGCGATTTTGTGAACGGTGCCCAAATCATCGTTGACCAATACCTGGTAAGTGCCGAAACCAAGTGGCAGCGTGGTAATGGTTTGGTCATGTTATTACCTCACGGTTATGAAGGCCAGGGCCCTGAGCATTCATCGGCCCGTATAGAGCGTTTTATGGAGGCTTGTGCCGATAACAATATCCAGGTAGCTAACTGCTCTACACCGGCCAACTTTTTCCATATTTTACGCCGCCAACTGCACCGCGATTTCCGTAAGCCATTGGTGATCTTTTCGCCAAAAAGTTTACTGCGTCACCCTGCCTGCGTATCTAAATTAGAAGACTTTACCCAAGGTAAGTTCCAGGAACTGATTGACGACAGCTTTACTGCTGATGCTAAGAAGGTGAAACGCGTACTGTTCTGTAGCGGCAAGATCTATTACGAATTGCTTGAAAAACAGCAAACCGATAAACGTGCCGATGTGGCCATTGTACGTGTAGAGCAGCTTTACCCAACCCCGGTATTGGAAATGGAAGCCATTAAGGCCAAGTATACCAACGCTACCGATTTTATATGGGTACAGGAAGAGCCCGAAAACATGGGTGCATGGCCTTACATGCTGCGCAAGTTCCGCAAGAGCGGTTTACAGTTAGATGTAATTTCGCGTAAGGAAGGTGCCAGCACTGCTACCGGTTATGCTAAACAACATGCTTCACAGCAATTGTATATCATTTCCAAAGCTTTTGAAGCCCCGGTAAGCCAAAATCAAAAAGAAAAAGTAAAAGACACGGCTAAAAAAATGGCCGAAACTAATGCAGACTAATTAGGGTTGCGGGGATCAGGGTTTTTGGTTGCGGGGAAACTATCCTTGTATAACCAGAAACTTTTAACCCCGCACCTCGCAACTAATAACCCGCAACTTAATAAAAACATGAGTTTAGAGATCAAAGTTCCGCCGGTTGGCGAATCTATCACTGAGGTAACCTTATCGCGCTGGATCAAGAAAGACGGCGATGCGGTTGAAATGGATGAAGTAATTGCCGAATTGGAGTCGGACAAAGCCACTTTTGAGCTTACTGCCGAAAGTGCCGGAACTTTAAAAACTGTAGCTGCCGAAGGCGATACCCTGCCTATTGGTGGTGTTGTGGCCAGCATCGAAGCTGGTGGCGCTGCTACTGCACCTGCTGCCGATAAAAGCACAGCTGCCGCTGCCGACGAAAGTGCACCAGGCCAACGTGCCGCTAAACCAGAAGTTACCCAGTCAACAGACAATAGCCAACCCGCAACAGAAGCCAAAACCATTGAAATTAAAGTTCCACCGGTAGGAGAGTCTATTACCGAAGTAACCCTGTCGCGCTGGATCAAAAAAGACGGCGACCAGGTTGAAATGGACGAAGCTATTGCCGAACTGGAATCTGATAAAGCAACTTTTGAGTTAACTGCCGAAAGCGCAGGTACCTTAAAAACTATTGCCGCCGAAGGCGATACCTTAGCCATTGGTGCTGTGGTATGCTCTATTTCGGGTGGTGGTACAAGTGCGAAGAGCGGGGAAGCTTCAGGTGCGCCTGCTGCTGCTAATTCCGCTCCTCAATCTTCGAACCCCGCACCTTCTGCAAACGGTTACGCCGCTGGTACACCATCGCCTGCTGCCGGAAAGATCCTGGCCGAAAAGGGCATGAGTCCTGAAGCGGTAAGTGGTACCGGTGTTGGTGGTCGCATTACTAAAGAAGACGCTTTAGGTGCGCAGAAACCAGCTGCGCCTGCTTCGAAACCTGCAGCTTCCCCCGCACCTCAAACCTCGCAACCGGCAGCATCCGGCCCGCGTGCCGAGCGTAGGGAAAAAATGTCGAACCTGCGTAAAACCGTAGCTAAGCGTTTGGTGGCTGTTAAAAACGAAACTGCTATGCTTACTACCTTTAACGAGGTAGATATGCAGCCCATTATGGAACTGCGTGGCAAGTACAAAGATAAATTTAAAGAGAAACATGGTGTAGGCTTAGGCTTTATGTCATTCTTTACCAAGGCGGTTTGTATGGCCCTTTCTGAGTGGCCTGCCGTGGGTGCCCGTATAGATGGCGAAGAAGTGGTGTACAGCGATTTTGCCGACATCTCTATCGCCGTATCGGCCCCTAAAGGTTTGGTGGTTCCTATTATCCGTAATGCCGATGCCATGAGTCTGGCCGAAGTAGAAAAAGCCGTAGTTATGCTGGCCGGTAAAGCCCGCGAAAACAAGCTGACCATTGAAGATATGACCGGCGGTACTTTTACCATTACCAACGGCGGTATTTTTGGTTCTATGCTGAGTACCCCAATCATTAATGCGCCGCAATCGGCCATCTTGGGTATGCACAACATTATTGAGCGCCCGGTTGCCGTTAACGGACAAGTGGTTATTCGCCCTATGATGTACCTGGCCCTGTCATATGATCACCGTATTGTTGACGGCCGCGAATCGGTAAGCTTCCTGGTACGTGTTAAACAACTGCTGGAAGATCCTGCGAGATTGTTGTTAGGCGTTTAAGTTTAACTATATTGAAATATGAAAGCCCGGTTTTGCCGGGCTTTTTTTGTTGGAATAAGTTAAGAGTGTCAAAACAAGCATTGCATTTACTATTTTCGCATCCTAACAAATAAATCATGATTTTCGGTGAATATGTAAAATGTAAAGAATGTGCTCATTTATATCGCATTAGATTCAATATGGGAAACAGCTTTCCTCAAAAAGGCACTTTTAAGTGTCAGGATTGTGGTGCAAACCTTGAGTATGGGTTTGCGAAGGACCGCTCTAAAATAATGGTTGGTATAGAAACTACCGACGATAAAAAAGATGCTACGATTCAAAATATACACCCGGAGATAACTGTTGATCCGGCTCAAGCTTCGAACCCGTTCTATTTCCCCTCGTTGGATTACATGACCCAATTTAATATTGGTGGTCATGAACGTTTGGCTGAATTCCGGAAGGGACAAAAAAGTACGGCTGAATTTAAAAAGCTATTGGACGAACTGATGTTGCCTTTACGATACTTAAAAGAAAAAAGATGGGCGATGCTCGAAAATGATTTTGGCAAAAATCAAGCTAAGGTTCGTCGTGAAATCCTAAAAAAGGCGCTCGCTGTTGGTCGGAAATTTATCGAAGGAAAATGGGATTTGCTTTATAGGGACGCCTTATCTGAAGCAGAAAAGATAAAGAGGAAGCCCGCGTTTCCGCAGTTCAAAGCCTATTTATTGGGAAGGAGTGACGAGTTTCTAATCGAAAGAATGTATGCCGTTTTGGATGCCTATAACGATGCCTATCATGAACTGCTGCCGACTTTGCTAACCCAAAAATTTGATATGCAGCCCATAGGGGAATCAACTTCTGCTAACTGGAAGAAACTAGAGATGGTCTACGGCGGGTTATATGAAACTTTCGGTGATCTCTTAGTTGTACCTACAGGTATGAACAATTTATTAGCAAGGGAAGATCACGAGATTTTTCAATCATCACCGGCGTTTACATTTTCGAAGTATTTGGATAGTGATAAAGCAGGACGCTGCGATAACTTTGCGGGCAACGCGAAGCTGGCCGGCCTTTCAAGGTTTTATGATTCCGGCATACGAAACGCAACCTACCACAAAGCAAGTAAGGTAGAATCAGATGATCAGGAAATCACCTTGAAAACAGGCAAAGGTGGCCGTACTGAACGAACGCTTACTCTGGTGGAATATATCAGCCATTGTAATGAGCTGTTCGCCCATTGTATGATTTTGTTGAACCTGACTTATAAATTAACCCAATAACAAAGTAAAACATACGACGGCGTACCAATTTTTAGCCTGTGGTCGGTGTTATCCCCCAATGCTGGCGCACGCCTGTGGCATGTGCCTTATAAAGTAAATATAATTACTACAATGCTACTAATCATAAGCTACAGATTTTAGGTTGCCTGTTTTGCATATGTTTCAGTAACAGGTGGTCATATGGCAGCGCCAGCTGCTTGCACTAAGATGATCACCGCACCACTTCAAAATTTTCTTTAGCTTTGCCCTTCAGCTGTAGTTTGCAAACGCAGTTGTTATTCTAACCTCATTACAATGCCGGGCAAGCCTTTTAAGTTACTTCCTGCTATTAATTCTTCAACTGCCAAAACGCCGTTACAAGAGGCTCAATTAAAACTGTTTTACTTAATGCTGGGCGCTAATGTGCTGAAAGGGGCTATCTACCTTTTCGATGCCATCAGCAATCACCAGGGCGATGGCAGCGGGCGTGCTATCCGGTTAATGGTTACGTCTACTATCACCATCTTTATATTACGCCGCTTTCCTAAAATAATTTACTGGGGTATTCATTATGCGGTAGTGGGTACCATCTTGCATGTTTACTACCGGGTTTTCAATCAATCGGTTGGTGCCGATGTGGTGGCTATGCAGGCTATCTTCATGGTTATTATATCTGCATTTTACGGCTTGGGTAAAAAATGGGGTGCTGTATATACCGTTATTGCATTTGCTTCGGTTATACTGGTACATTACATACCCCAGCGCTTTACCGGCCTGCACGCCTTGCCCCAGCAGCTTAACGACGTTTACATTGCCATTAATTGTTTAGTAATACTCATGTCGCACGTATACTTTCATGCCGTGTTGTACGGTAATTTGAGAGAAAGCGAATTGCTGAATGAAAAACTGGCCGAACTGGCCGAAACTAAAACCAATTTTCTTTCTACCATGTCGCACGAGTTGCGCACGCCTTTAAACTCGGTTATTGGCATTGCCGGACTTCTTATTAGCGATAGCGCGAACGCCAGGCAAAAAGAGCAGTTAGATGTGCTTAAATTTTCGGCAGAGGGGTTGTTAACTTTAATAAACGATATACTGGACATCAATAAACTCGATTCGGGAAAGTTTGAGTTGGAGAACGCACCGTTTGATCTGGAGCATTTGCTCAACGGTATTGTGCAGGGTATGATGTTCAAGGTAGAAGAAAAGAAGCTTCACTTAGAACTCACCATAGATGATGCTATAAAGGGCAAAAGGTATTTAGGCGATTCGGCCCGCCTTAGCCAGGTTATTTATAATTTGATTGGTAACGCTGTAAAGTTTACAGAGAACGGTGAGGTAAATGTGCAAGCCAAAGTTTTAAACAGCGACCATGATAGTTCAACCATTCGTTTCGAGATTAAAGACTCGGGTATAGGCATCTCTGAAGCTCAGCAACTACTAATTTTTGAGCCATTTAAACAGGCAGCAGTAAGCACCAACCGGAAGTTTGGGGGTACGGGCTTGGGGCTTTCTATCGTAAAACAGTTGGTTGAAAGGTTTGGTAGCCATATCAAACTCATAAGCAAGCCGGGCGAGGGCTCTGTTTTCTACTTTGATCTGGTACTGCACGAAGATCTGAGTAAACTGCCCGACGAAGCAGTGGCTGTAAACAGGAGTAGCGAATTTGATTTGGCTAATTTGCGCGTGCTGCTTGCCGAAGATAATATGATGAATATCTTTTTCATGAAGCAGCTTTTTAAACGTTGGAACATTACGGCCGATATAGCAGAAAATGGCGAAGAAGTACTCGCACTTCTTGAAAGTAAAGACTACGACGTAATATTAATGGACATGCATATGCCGGTGTTGGATGGTATGGAAGCCGCGAAAAGAATAAGACAGCACACCAATCCGCTGAAAGCCAGTACCTATATTATCGCACTAACGGCCTCGGTGTCCGATCAAATTCAAACACGTATTAAAACTCACGGTATGAATGACTACCTGCCCAAACCGTTCCAGTTAGAAGACCTGCGCGATAGGTTGCAGGGTTTGATGCAAGGGGAGCAGTAAATTTTCATATTTTTTCTTGCCTAGTAAATGGGCCATTTTGGGCTTCTGAAGTTGAAATTTATCGCAAGTAGCTTGATTAACACTGATTTGTTTATTTTTTTAATTTTGAATAAACAATCTTAATTAAAAAAGACTGCGTATAAAGGCTAACATAGTATCTATGGGTAATGACAGATATTTTAAAGAGAAATAACGTCCGCGTAATTGGCGAAGGGGAGCAGGTGATGATGTTTGCGCATGGTTTTGGTTGCGATCAAAACGTATGGCGGCATCTCATTAAGGTCTATCAGTATAAGTATACCCTGGTTGTGTTCGATTTTGTGGGCTCGGGTAAGTCCGACTTAGCTGCTTACGATATTGAGCGTTACAGTTCGTTAGAAGGGTATGCAGCCGATGTGTTAGATATTATTGACGCGTTACAACTGCGCGAGGTGATATTTATAGGCCACTCGGTAAGTTGCATGAGCGGTTTGCGAGCCGCTATACTCAAGCCACAGTATTTTAGTAAGCTGGTATTTGTGGCACCTTCGCCCTGTTATCTTAACGATGGCGATTACGTTGGCGGCTTAAACCGGGAAGATCTTGATAGCTTATTCGAAATGATGGACGCCAATTATTTGGGCTGGTCGAGTTCTATGGCTCCCTTAATTATGGGTAATGCACACATGCCTGAGTTGGGCGAAGAACTTACCGCTAACTTTTGCGCCACCGACCCTGATATTGCCCGTAAGTTTGCCCGTGTAACCTTTTTTTCAGACAATCGGGCCGATCTGGCCAAACTCAGCGTACCCAGCTTAACACTGCAATGCCTGGACGATATTTTGGCGCCTGTTGAAGTTGGTTATTACCTAAACAAGCATACGCCTAACAACACCCTCGTTATTTTAGAAGCTACCGGCCATTGTCCGCATCTAAGTGCACATGTTCAAACAATAGAAGCCATTAATGGTTATTTGAGTAATTACTCAAAATCAGATGCAAGACTTCTATCCAATGATATCGTCGCCGAAGACGGACTTTGAAGCGTTTTATAATCAAGCCCCCTGCGGATTGTTTACCTTCAGGGCAGATGGTACCATTGTTCACCTCAATAAAACACTGCTAACCTGGTTGTGTGCCGATGCCGAAGACGTTATTTACCACGACTTTACCGATTTTTTAGATAAAGGAGGCAAGCTTTACTATCAGCTCTTTGTACAGCCTTTGCTGCGCATGAGGCATGATGTAAAAGAGATCAGCTTTCATATGTACACCGCCAAATGCGATTTTCATTGCCTGTTTAGTGCCACTGCATTTGAAAAAGATGGTGATGGAGAATTGCTTTATGCGGCTACTGTATACAAAGTAACCGACCGTAAAAAGTATGAAGATGAATTGCTGAAGAAAAAGCAGCAAGCCGATATAGAAAAGGAGATCAAGGAAGATACGCTGAAACAAGTGGCCTACGATCAATCGCATTTGGTAAGGGCACCGTTAGCTAATATTTTGGGTTTAACCGCCCTACTCGAAGGCATGGAGGTAAGCGACGAAGTAAGAGATATGATAGACCTGCTCCGCACCAGTGCCGTTAAACTCGATAGTGAAGTAATTAAACTTACTGATAAGCTTACTGCTTAGCTATAAAAAGTGCACAAGTGTTAAGTTATAGCTATCTGCTCCATTGCAGTAGGTATATACGACGGTAGATCGTCCATTAAATATTAAAAGACCAAAGCATATTCATCTTGCTTTGGTCTTTTTTATTGTATGTACAACTCATTGATAGTGAATAAATAGTACGTTATTTATTACATAATAATTAATGTGAATTTATTTGTTAATTAAATTTCTGCGTAGTAGATTTACGGTATAACCTTATCAACATGAAAAAAAACTACGCATTCTTTTTGCTTTGCCTGGTGTTTCTTTTTTCGAACTGTAAAAAAGACAATACCCTAACAAAAGAAATTATTACCCAAGCCAGTGTTGACATTACTTTAGACATGGCCATCAAAATGGCCGGTATGTTTAAAGTGCCGGCATCAATAATGGCCGTACCCCCCAATATTAAAGATAGTAACGGGCAAACCATTAAATTGGAGGCTGGTATAAACAAGCCTTCGGGTACCATGTCTGCCGCTATTAATTTTAAAAGTAAAACCGTAAGTGATGCTTACACCCTTAACAACGCCGAGGGGCAGCCATCGTTACATGTAATCAACTTTACGGGTGGCGGCTTCATCGTTATATCAACTACTAAAAAGGAGCACCCGGTGTTGGCATATTCAGATGCTGATAGCTTTCCTAAAGAAGTTACGATGCGTGCGCACCCGGTAAACAACTGGCTTTACAGCGAGCATGAAAAAATTAAAGCATTAACAAAAAGCACTTTTCATGCACTTGATAGTATGGCCATCCGTACCGAATGGATGAAGTACCGCAGCGTAACCACCCCGAGCGACCTGGTATCTGTAGCGCCGGGCAAGCAAACCAATGTATTGTATTGCGAAAATGGTTATTACGACCGCGTACTTCACGAGTGTGTTACCTGCCCCGAGGGTTATACTTACGATGGTACAGAATGCGTGCCGCCGCCGCCATGCAGTACGGAGTATACCGTTGGCCCGCTTTTGCAAACTAACTGGGGGCAGGGATGTGGCTATAACGATTACGCTCCAGGTAACGGTAACGCCGGTTATTGCTATCATGATCCTGCCGGTTGTGTTGCTGTAGCCATAGGCCAGATCATGAAGTACTGGAACTACGGCAACGTACCACTTCAATGGAACAAAATAGGAGTTAACGGAACACCTGGTTATCAAAGCTACAATTATAGCAATATGTATTATGGAGCCAGCAGTGAAACAGCACGGTTGCTCAGGGATATAGGTACCGCTGTAAATATGGATTATGATGAAAGCGGATCGGGCGCTAATCCTAACCATGAAACTTATTTTAAGCAGGCAGGCTTTAATGCTGAGGTACATGAAGGTGATTACTCGGCATACGATATGCTGGGCAGTATATCGTACGGCAGGCCGGTAATATTAACCGGGCGTACTTATTCTTTTTGGCCATGGGGTGGCGACGGGCACGAGTGGGTGGCCGATGGTTTGCATGCTATTCCTAATACTTGTTACCCAAGCTACTGGAGTGGCTATTACGTAACGGTACACCTGAACTGGGGCTGGGGGGGCTATTGCAACGGCTGGTATTCGCCGGGTTCGTGGATTCCGCGCGATCCTAATACCGGCGAAGAGCTTTACCGTTTCCTTCATGACCAAACCGAGGTCACCAATATACATCCTTAACGCATGATACTAAAAACTGTAACAGGCGTTTTGCTGGCGATGGTGTTATTTGGCTGCAATAAAGGTAGCGCCACTGCTACCGATTTGCCCGACTTCGTTATTTACCTGCAAATGCCATCAGTTACAGGCGAAACACTTTCTGTTTACTACACCGATCCATCTTCAGCGAACTTAGTTTCGCTGAAGATAAAATCGGTTGCCGGTCAGCAAGGCGATTACAGTGATGAAGTGCCCAGCGGGAATTTTGTGTCTAAATATCTTTTTGAGGTGTGTCAAAAAAAGGGGGTCCGCAATTTCATTGTCAGGTTTCATAGGAACGGTTTAACCGAAGATCATCAGTTGTTCATCAATTTTCAGTCCATCCCATCAGGTGGCTTTAATATACCCGATGCCAGCATAGATGGCAAAGCGTTAACTAAACTCCCCGATTCGGATTACAATACCAACGCGCATTACTCCACCGGATTTAAATACGAAAGATAGAATGTCCTCCCGGCCGGATGCAAGACCGAAGGTGAAAGATTTCTAAATATACCTGATCCGGATCGCAAAGAAATAGTCGTTGTATTTTGTTGATGCTCTTGATTCGTAGATCAGGACAGCACTTATGGTGAATTGAGGAATTGTGAAGTTTTATGGAGTTTTTTAATTAAAATTTGAGGTTAAATGCAGCTACAATTTCCGCCATTTTGTGGCATAATAAATAGCAAGTCCCAACGCAAAAACACCCAGGCAAACCAGCGTAGCCTTGGGGTTGGCCATAAAAATACTCAGGGTTACAAACCAATACGTCCCTATAAATAGTACAGGCACCAGCGGGAACCATTTGATAGTATATATACCCGTTCCATCCAGTTCTTTGGTGCGTTTGCGGAGAATGAATATGGCAATAGCAGCAGTGCTGAGGCCAATGCATTCAAAAAACATGGCATAATTAAGTACCTCGCCAAAGGAGTTAACCAAGAACAGGATGCCCAAAATGGTTAGTACGAAAAAGCTCATGCCAAACTCCTGTGCTTGGGTACGCGGGTTAACACGCTTGAATATTGCCGGCAGCATACCATCCTCGGCCATGGCGTAGTATACCCGGGGTACCGACATGATATTGACATTTACATAAGCCAAAACCGAAACGAACATAAGTACCGAGGTAACTTTTGAGCCCACTTCGCCAAATACTACCGAAGCCATTTTGGCCGCCAGCCCGGTATTCTGCTGTAAGCCGCCCATACCTAAAACATGATAATAAGCAAAGTTAACCGCCATGTAAACGGCTATGACAATGGCTATCCCTAAAAATATCCCCTTGGGAATGTTGCGCTTGGCATCTATAACATCGCCACCAAAGTTGATGGTTTGCTGGTAGCCCGTATACGTAAAGAATACCGCCACCAAACTCAACCCAAAAGAAGCAACAGGATTGCCCACCGGCATTACCGCATGGGTAATTACCGTGGTGCTATCACTCCTGAAAATGGCCAGGCATAACACCACTATCATCCCTACCTTAAAAATGGTAAGCAGGTTTTGGGTGCGGGCGCTGGTTTTGATGCCCAAAAAGTTGATCAGATAAACCACCAGCACCATGGCTATGGTCGATATTTTAGTTCCTGTGCTATTTTGCAAGCTATCAGGTAAAAGAATGGGGTTCAGGTATTCTGCACCAATAAGTGCCACTGCGGCTACCGATGCCGTAGTGGCAATAACGGCTCCCCAGTTAATCATGAAAGCAAACGCCGGATGATAGCAATAAGAAAACAATTTGTAGAAACCACCCGTATTAGGGTAGCGGGCGCCAATTTCGGCAAAAGTGAGTGCACCGCACAGGGTAACCAGGCCACCCACTACCCAGGCTGCAAAAAATAGTTGGGTGCTGCCGGTACGCAAAGCCACCTCGCCCGGCGATTTAAAAATGCCTGTGCCTATAATAAGGCTAATTACGATCATGGTAAGGTCGAAGCGGCTAAGCTTAGGTTTAATGCTCATTGCTTACCCTAAGTATTTAAAATAATATTATACATTTGTTTATCACTCACCATGATGCTTTTGTTAATATAGATATTTAAACGGTTTACTGCACTAACAGTAATGAATTTTATAAAGAAAATTAGCAAAATACTTTTATTAGCTGCCGGATGTTTGCTGCTTACGCAAAGTCCGTCTTTTGCGCAGCATCATAGAAAAGCGTTGAAGCCAAAACCTGCGTCTGCAATTGTAGTACTAAGTCCGCAGCTTACTTCCTTTTTGAAAGAGGCACGCGCGGCTGGCGTTGATTTTTCCATGCCTAAAAGTTTTAAAGAAATCCCGGCAATTAATAACGAAAACTTTTCTTTCGATTATGCCATGACCATGCCCGGTCAGGATTTTGAGGTTTGGTTGCAGGTGCACTCGCTGAAACAAAACTGGTTAAGTTACGACCAGGTAAAGGATATAACCGGTAAAACACTAGCCAACCCCGATTCTACCTACCTGCAGGTTGCACGTGCCCATGCTACGGCTATGAGCGATGACGACAAGTACTTTGCACGCCCCCTCCCGGCAAATGTATTGGAAATGTACAACGCCGATGCTGGTAAGACCTACTTGTTTAATCTGGCCGATTTGCCCGAGATCCGCCGCTATAAGTACGCCCTGCTTATTGCCATTCAAAAAGATCATACCGGTTATATAATGGCCGTATGCCTCACTAACGAAAAAGGTCCCGCTTTTTTTAAAAACATAAATCAGGCGCGCGATTGCATAAAATTCAGGTAGATTTGCAGATGTTCGATTGCCAAGAAAATTAGTATATTTGATTGGTGCTTTCAACGCATGTCATTGCCTTTATACCTCGCAATGACGTATTTTTCATAAAGAAACATGGCAGAAGTTAATTATAGTGAAGATAGTATACGGTCGCTCGATTGGAAAGAGCACATCCGCCTGCGGCCGGGTATGTATATTGGTAAACTGGGCGATGGTTCGGCGTACGATGACGGTATTTACGTATTGCTGAAAGAGATCGTCGATAACTCGATAGATGAGTTTGTAATGGGGGCCGGTCGCACCATTGATGTGAACATGAGCGATCACAAGGTATCTGTGCGCGATTATGGCCGTGGTATACCTTTGGGTAAGGTGATCGATTGCGTATCGAAGATCAATACCGGGGGTAAGTATGACAGCAAGGCATTCCAAAAATCAGTAGGTTTAAATGGTGTAGGTACCAAGGCTGTAAATGCTTTGTCTACTGCATTTACGGTACAATCTTACCGTGAGAACCGCACCAAACTGGCCGAATTTGCGAAAGGAGAATTGATACGCGACGAGCCTGAGAAAGAAACCACGCAACGTAACGGAACTGCGATTAACTTTTACCCCGACGAAACCATTTTTCGCAACTACCGTTTTATTCCGGAGTTTGTGCAAAATATGATCTGGAACTATGTGTTCCTCAACGCCGGCTTAACCATCAATTTTAACGGGCAAAAATTCTTTTCACAAAACGGCCTGCGCGACCTTTTGGAGCGTAATGCCGATGTGGCTAATATACGCTACCCCATTATCCACCTGAAAGGGGAGGATATAGAGATAGCCTTAACACACGGACAGCAATACGGCGAAGAGTATTATTCTTTTGTGAACGGGCAGCACACAACGCAGGGCGGTACACACCAGGCGGCTTTTCGTGAGGCGGTAGTGAAAACTATCCGCGAGTTTTATAAAAAGGAATTTGATGCAGCAGATATCCGTGCTTCAATCGTAGCCGCTATTGCTATTAAGGTGCAGGAGCCTGTTTTTGAATCGCAAACCAAAACCAAGCTGGGTTCGCAAAACATTGGTCCCGAAGGGCCAACCGTGCGTACCTTTATTAACGATTTTTTAAAGACCGAACTCGATAACTTTCTACATAAAAACCCGGCCACGGCCGATGCCCTGTTGAAACGCATACTGCAATCGGAGCGCGAGCGTAAAGATATTGCGGGTATTAAAAAACTTGCCAATGAGCGCGCTAAAAAAGCATCGCTCCACAACCGTAAGCTGCGCGATTGCAAACTGCATTTTGAAGACACGCACGAGCGCCGCCAGGATACTACCTTGTTTATTACCGAGGGAGATTCGGCCAGCGGATCGATCACCAAATCGCGCGATGTACTTACGCAGGCTGTGTTCAGCTTAAAGGGTAAGCCACTAAACTGCTTTGGATTGACCAAAAAAGTGGTTTACGAGAACGAGGAGTTTAACCTGCTGCAACATGCCTTGAACATTGAAGATGGTTTGGATGGCCTGCGCTACAATAACGTTGTAATAGCTACCGATGCCGATGTGGATGGTATGCACATTCGTTTATTGATCATGACTTTCTTTTTGCAGTTCTTCCCCGATGTGGTAAAGGCCGGGCACGTATCTATTTTGCAAACGCCGCTATTCAGGGTGCGTAATAAAAAAGAAACCATTTACTGTTACAGCGACGAGGAGCGCCGCAACGCTATAGCCAAACTGGGTAACAAGCCCGAAATAACCCGCTTTAAGGGTTTGGGTGAAATATCGCCCGATGAGTTTGGCCTGTTCATTGGTAAAGACATGCGCCTTGACCCGGTAATTTTGAAAGATGCCAACATTAAAGGTTTGCTGGAATATTTTATGGGTAAAAACACACCAACCCGCCAACAACATATTGTGAATAATTTGCGCGTAGAAAAGGATGATGAAACCATCAACCCGCTGGTTGCAGTCCCTGAAGCTTTGGTAGCTTAGATAGTTAAATTCATTGATCTGATGCGGGTACCCCCGCGTTATGCTAAAGCTTATGAATAAGCGATAGAAATCAGCCGTTGTAAGTAGAAATATTTAACAACGGCTGATTTGTTTAGAGAAGTTTTTAGAATACACATCACAAAATATAGCCCAAACAAAAATGCCATCCCGAACTCAATCGAAATGGCATTTATATTAAAGAGTTTGTGGGCTCCTATGCTGCAATTCTAATCTCTAATTACACTTGTACCAGATGCTTCAACTGTACAACCTCTTTTTCGTCAAGGTATCTCCAGCGGCCGCGGGGCAGGTCTTTTTTAGTTAAACCGGCGTAAATAGTACGGTCAAGCTTAACTACATCGTAACCTAAGTGCTCAAATATGCGGCGTACAATGCGGTTTTTGCCGCTGTGTATTTGTATGCCAATTTCGCGCTTGGTGCCACCTTGTACATAGCTCACCATATCTGGCTTAATTATACCATCTTCCAGTTCCAGGCCGTATTGTATTTTATTTAAATCGCCTTGGGTTAAGCTTTTATCCAACTCAACCTGGTAAAGTTTGGTTACGCTGTTACGCGGATGCGAAAGCTTATCGGCCAGGTCGCCATCGTTGGTCATTAATATTAAACCGGTGGTGTTACGGTCTAAACGGCCAACAGGGTAAATACGCTCTTTGCTGGCTTTTTCAACCAGGGCCATAATAGTACGGCGTTCCTGCGGATCGTCGGTGGTGGTAATATAATCTTTAGGCTTGTTCAGCAACACATAAACCATTTTCTCGCGTTTCAGTGTTTCGCCGTTGTAACGTATCACATCCTTGCTTGGGTCAACCTTGTGGCCTAACTCTGATATCACTTCGCCGTTTACCGAAACCACGCCTGCGGCAATTAACTCATCGGCCTTACGGCGCGAGCAAATACCGGCGTTAGCTATATAGCGGTTTAAACGGATGAGGTGATCATCAGCTTTCTCAACAGCCTTTTTATTACGTCCTCTTAAAACTCGGGTAGGGCGTTCGTCTTCAAACTCGCTACGGTCGCGTTTTGGCGCATTCTTTTCTTCTTCGGTACGGTTATCCCAGCTACGGCTGCTACCAACTGCCTTGTTATAAGGCTTGCGTTCGGCACCGCCTTCGGCCTGGTCTATATCACGGGGTTTGTGTGTTCTGCGTTTTTCACCGCCAAAGCTGTCATTTCTTTTAAAGGATTTATCGGCATTGGGGTTAGGTACATTATTAGTTTCGGGCGGGCGACGGTTACGTGGCTTATCTTCGGCACTGCGTGGCGAAAATTTAGCAAACGGTTTATCGGTACTCGCACCACGCGATCCGGCTGTACGGCCAAAAGGCTTATCGGCACTGGTACCGCGCGAATCTGAATTTTTCTTAAAAGGTCTATCGCCGCCGGTTGCATCAGGTTTGGTACCGCGCGAAGCGTAAGGCTTTTTATCGCCGGCTGCGCTGCTGCCAAAACTCTTCTTTTGCTTTTCATCCGCATTAAAACTACCGGTTGATCGTCTTGATGACGAGAACGGTTTTTTATCAGTACTGCTGTCGCTGCCAAAACGTTTTTTTGGAGCGCCGTCATCTGATTTTTTGAAACCTCCGGAAGATGCATTACGGGTGCGTGGAGAAGAGCTGTTGCGTGGCTGGTCGCCATTGCCGGCACGCCTGCCGGTTGAGTTGTTGGACTTGTCGTCGCGACTGTTCCCTTGTTTTTTGAACATTATATTTTGTGTTATACGCTTACAAAAGCAGAGGTCAAAAGTACGAAAAATTGCCGATTTAGAAAATTTTTTTCCACATCAAAAATGTACGCTTAGGGCGTTTAAACGCATTGTTTTTGATAGTTTTCAACACGTGTCAACACACTAAGATGGGCTAAGTGTTTGATTATGTGCAATGTTTTGTACCTTTGCACCACACACCTAAACCTGTATTGTTGAACTAAATAAATTTGAATGATTAAAAAACACCTATTTACGTGCTCCGTAATTTGTGTGCTGTTCATCATTTCAAAGCTCTTTGTCTTTAGTGTTCCCGACAAAAAGCCCTTGAAAAACAGTAGTGCTCTAATTGACTTTTTACTAACAAAAAAAGGTCCGAATCCGATCCTCAACTTTGCCGATGAAGTGGTTCCTGTATCTAATGCAAAAGTGAATACCCGCATCAGGAGATCCATCAGAAAGCATAGTTTCAATACCCAAACCGAAGAGTTACAGGCCAAGGCCAAAAAGTGGTTCCCTATCATCGAACCCATTCTAAAACTCTACGGTATTCCAGAAGATTTTAAATACATTCCGTTACTTGAGTCAGGTTTTGACAGTCATGTAAGGTCGCCGCGAGGTGCAGCAGGGGTATGGCAGTTTATGCCGGGTACCGCCCGCGAGTATGGCTTAAAAGTTGGAAAAGGAAAAGACGATCGCTTAAATGTGCGAAAATCTACCGTTGCCGCCTGCAAGTATATTAAAGAACTTTATGGTGAGTTTAACAGCTGGACACTGGCTGCGGCTGCGTACAACGCAGGTTCGCCCAGGGTGGCCAAAGCTATTAACCGCAAAAACAAAGGCAACTATTTTTACATGCACTTAAACCGCGAAACGGCTAAGTATGTGTACACGCTGGTAGCCATGAAAGAAGTGGTAGACAGGCCGGCCAAAAACGGTACAGCCCCTATGCTGGCCGAATTACAGCCGGCAGAAGTGTTGACTATCAACTAAGAAATTTAGTATTTACGGAGCAATTAAGGCCGGCTTGCATTGTGCAAGCCGGCCTTTTTCGTATATTTGCGCCTCTTTATGAGATAATTACAGGCAGCTAAAAACTTAGCCGCCGTTTACAAGTTTTAACTTGTTTGGGTACAAATTATATGAGTGAAAAAACAGTAGATCTGGGCGAGCAGCGCGATGTAGAAGTTTACGGGGCCCGGGTACATAATTTAAAAAATATAGATATTTCTTTCCCGCGTAACCAACTGGTGGTTATTACGGGTTTAAGTGGCAGCGGCAAGTCTTCTTTGGCTTTCGATACCATTTATGCCGAGGGGCAGCGCCGTTATATGGAAACGTTTTCGGCCTATTCGCGCCAGTTTATGGGCGGTATGGAGCGGCCCGACGTAGATAAGGTATCTGGCCTGAGCCCGGTAATTGCCATTGAGCAAAAAACTACCAGTAAAAACCCGCGGTCAACGGTTGGTACCATTACCGAGATCTACGATTTTATGCGTTTGCTGTTTGCCCGTGCGGGTGAGGCTTACTCGTACATAAGCGGCCAAAAAATGGAACGCATGAGCGAAGATCAGATCTTGCGTACCATCATGGAAAAGTTCGACGGTCAGCCGGTAAACATATTGGCTCCGGTGGTAAAGGGACGTAAAGGCCACTACCGCGAATTGTTTGAACAGATCCGCAAGCAGGGCTTTTTAAAGGTATATGTAGATGGCGCCATTGTAGATGTGGAACCTAAAATGCAGGTAGACCGCTATAAAATTCACGATATTGATATTGTGGTAGACCGCCTGGTGGTAAGCGAAAAAGATAGCAAGCGCTTATACACCTCTGTACAGTCGGCCCTTAAAACGGCTAAAGGCATTATTCGTATTGCCGATCAGGATAATAATGTATCCTACTTCAGTAAGTTTTTAATGGACCCGGTTTCGGGTATCTCATACGATGAGCCGCAGCCGAATACTTTCTCGTTCAATTCGCCTTATGGCGCTTGCGATAAGTGCGACGGCCTGGGTTACATTTTTGTGGTGGATGAAGAGTCGGTGATTCCCAATCCTAAGCTAAGTATTACTAACGGTGGTTTGGCCCCTATAGGCGAATACCGCGAAACATGGATATTCCAGGTGTTGAAAGCGCTGGCTAAAAAGTATGAATTCTCATTATCGGTGCCTATTGAGAAAATTCCGCGCGATAAGCTGGATATTATCTTGAATGGATCGCACGAGATCATCACCGTTGCCGTAGAGTACAATAAATGGAACGTGCAAAACTACCAGGTAACGTTCGACGGCTTGATAAAAATGCTGGAAGAACAGCAGGAGCGCAAAAGCGAAGGCGTAAGCGACGATATGGATGCTTATCGCGTACTAAAGACTTGCCCTGTTTGCGAAGGTGCCCGCCTGAAAAAAGAATCGCTGCATTTTAAGGTAGACGAAAAAAATATATTCGAACTGGCTACCATGGACATTAAAGCCCTGCAAACCTGGTTTGAAGGACTGGAAGACCGTTTAGGCGAACGCCAGAACGTGATTGCGAAGGAAATACTTAAAGAGATTCGTGCACGTATTGTTTTCCTGCTGGATGTAGGTTTGAGCTATTTAACCTTAGACCGTACCGCACGTACGCTATCTGGAGGTGAGGCGCAACGGATTCGTTTGGCTACGCAAATTGGCTCGCAGCTGATGAATGTGATGTATATTTTAGATGAGCCCAGCATTGGCTTGCACCAGCGCGATAACGACCGCCTCATCAAAGCTCTTAAAAACCTGCGCGATTTAGGCAATACCGTGTTAGTAGTAGAGCACGATAAAGATATGATACTGGAGGCCGACTATGTAATTGACATGGGCCCGGCAGCCGGTGTACACGGCGGTACTGTAGTGGCCGAGGGTACGCCTGCCGAATTAATGAAAGTTAATACCTTAACCACCTCTTACCTGAACGGTAGTCGCGAAATTGCAGTGCCTAAAGTACGTCGCAAGGGAAACGGTAAAAGCTTAACTCTGAAAAAAGCTACCGGCCATAACCTGAAAAAGGTATCGGTAGAGTTTCCTTTGGGCAAACTGATTGGTATTACCGGTGTATCGGGAAGTGGTAAATCCAGTTTAATTACCGAAACGCTATATCCTATCCTAAATCATCATTTCTTCAGGGCTAAGAAAACGCCGCTGCCTTATGATAAGATTGAAGGTTTAGAGAATATTGATAAGGTTATTGAGATAGACCAAACGCCTATTGGCCGTACGCCGCGTTCAAACCCGGCTACGTATACCGGGGTGTTTTCAGACATTCGTGCATTGTATGTGCAACTGCCCGAGTCGAAGATCAGGGGTTATAAACCCGGTCGTTTCTCTTTTAATGTAAAGGGAGGCCGCTGCGAAACCTGCCAGGGTGCCGGACAAAAAGTTATAGAAATGAACTTTTTGCCCGATGTACAGGTGCCTTGCGAAGAATGTGGCGGTAAACGCTACAACCGCGAAACCCTGGAAGTTCGCTACCGTGGTAAATCCATTAGCGATGTGCTGGATATGAGTATTGAAGATGCCACGGTGTTTTTCGAGAACATGCCGGCCATTTACCGTAAAGTAAAAACGCTGAACGATGTGGGCTTGGGATACATCACTTTGGGGCAGTCGTCGCTCACCTTATCGGGTGGTGAGGCGCAGCGCGTTAAACTCTCTACCGAATTATCTAAGAAAGATACGGGCAATACCTTCTACATTTTAGATGAGCCTACCACCGGTTTGCACTTTGAAGATATTAACGTACTGTTAGGCGTACTGCATCAACTGGTGGATAAAGGCAATACCGTTTTGGTGATAGAACACAACCTTGACGTAATTAAAGTAGTTGACCACGTGATCGACTTAGGCCCCGAAGGCGGCTCAGGCGGTGGGAATATCCTTTATAGAGGTACGCCTGAGGGTCTATGCAAGGTAAAAGAGAGTTTCACCGGGCAGTTTTTGGCTAAGGAAATGCATTTAGCTTAATAAATTAGAATTTACTAAATAAGCTGCCATTCTGAGCCCGTCGAAGACTTATCGATCGTACAAGTCTTCGACAAGCTCAGACTGACAGGGTGTAATAATCCTATTTGCGTCGCTACCGCTCGCAATAACATCACATCAACAAAAAAGCGGCTGTCTATTACTGACAGCCGCTTTTTTGTTGATGTGAAGAGAAACTATTTTTCGTCTTTACCAACTAATTTTTCTACCAGTTTAGAACCTTTTAATAAGGTTTTACCCAGTTTGGTAATGGCTTTGTTTTCTCCGCCTTCTGCTTTTTCGGCTGCTTTAACGGTTTCGTTACCTAACTTTTCTAACAGAGTATAAACTTTTTTGCCGTCTTTGTCTGCAATGGCTTCTTTCAATTTTTCCAGATCGTGTACAATGGTTTGGAAACCTTTATGGTCCGACAGAGTTTTGATCCAGCTAGTAATAGCTGTAGATGATCCTGTGGCCGATTCGTTCTTGATGCTGTTTTCTAACGCGTCAATAGTTTTTTCTAAATGCTGATCTTCTGATTTTGCTTCTGACATGGTAAATGTTTTTAAATGAGTTATTATAACTATCACTCAATCTATATGTTTATCTTTATAAGAAACTTATTATCAACAAACTGTGTGTAAGTAATTCAAACAGAAATCTTTTATAATTAATAGGAGATTGTTTTAATTGGTGCCGTCATTTTCTAACAACTAAACTGTTTAAAGAGCGGTTTAAATACCATGGATTTAATGCCTGCAAAAACAAACCCAGCTCAATTTGCCTTAGTTATTTATGTTACCCTTACTAACTGCAGCGCAAATTAGGCAAGTTGATGCTTACACCATTGCCAACGAACCTGTTTCTTCTATTGACTTAATGGAGCGGGCATCCAAAGCTTTTGTTAGCTGGTTTGTTAATCATTTTCCTGATAAGAGAAACACGATATCGGTTTATTGTGGCACTGGGAATAATGGCGGCGATGGTTTAGCCATTGCAAGTATATTATATGAGCATGGCTATGAATTTATCAATGTGAAAATTGTGCGGTTTTCAAATAAAGTATCGCCCGATTTTGCGGAGAACCTGCAGCGGTTACAGAGTTTGAACCTCACGACTGAAAGTATTGAACAAGGGCAAACTGCACCCCAAGAAACCAGCGATATTTTAATTGATGCCATATTAGGCAGTGGCTTAAATAAACCTTTAGCGGGAGATTATCTGGAACTGGTCAATCATCTTAACACCCTTGACAAAACCATAGTTGCTGTAGATGTGCCTACCGGTTTTTATACCGATGGTGAAGTAGATTCGGATGCCGCTGTTTTAAAGGCGGATCTGGTTATCACGTTTCAGCAACCAAAGATCAACTTTTTACTGCCTGAGTCGGCGCCTTTCATAAAATGTTGGGAAGCTGTAAATATAGGCTTGCATGAAGTTTTTATTGAATCGTTGCAATCGCCCTACCTATGGGTTGAAGAAAAAGATATTAAAGCTGTTTTAAAGCCCCGCAGCCGTTTTAGTCATAAAGGTACCTTTGGCCACGCGCTTATCATCGCTGGTCAGGCTAAAACAATGGGGGCGGCATTGCTGTGCTCATCGGCCTGTGTGTATGCCGGTGCCGGACTAACTACGGCTTGCATCCCCGAAAGCGGCTTAACCGCCCTAAACAGTTACCAAGCAGAAATAATGGCCGTTGTACGCAAAGCCTACGAAATGCCGGAGTTAAAACTCGACAGTTATAGCACCATAGCCATTGGCCCGGGTTTAGGCAAAGATGAAGATGCCCTGGCCTTATTGCAATATGTACTGGAAGAGTATAAGCAGCCCATTGTAGTTGATGCCGACGCACTGAACCTGCTGGCTGAGCATCCGCGCCTAATGGCAGATTTACCTGCCGGGAGCATACTTACCCCGCACATGAAAGAGTTTGATCGCTTGTTTGGCGAGCACAGCAATTGGTGGCAACGCCTGCAAACCTTACAGCAAAAGACGCAGGAACTCAATATTTATATTGTACTTAAAAATAGTTACACCATGGTAGGCTGCCCCGATGGTAAAGTGTATTTTAATTCTACCAGTAATGCGGCTATGGCAGTTGGCGGTATGGGCGATGTATTGACAGGGGTTATTACGGCTTTATTAGGGCAAAAATATACGCCTGAACAGGCTTGTGTGACAGGGGTTTACCTGCATGGCAAAGCAGGGGATGAGCTGGCTTTACCTAACCGTTTACAGGTAGTATTACCGGGACAGGTTGCGGCACGTATACCGGCAACTATAGCTAAGTTGCTATAAAAATAAAGGGGCGGAAGTATCAAGACTACCCCTTTACTATTAACTGACCTTATAAAGAACAAATAATACTAATTAAAAGTACCTATAAGACGTTGCGAGTTTCGAAATGTTACAAAAAATTTTAAATTTTTTAATCTATTCTAATGTCCCAATTAACCGATATGTTTTCTGAATGCTGGAGTAAGCTGGAGGCCACCGGTAGCAAAGATTCGCCGCTGCGTAACATGACGGTGTGTAACTATGCTGCCGATGATATTAACGCTTACACGGTTGTGTTAAGAGAAGCCAATGCCGAACGCAATACACTAATATTTTATACCGATCACCGTTCGCCCAAGGTTGAACAGTTGCAATTGAACGGAAAGGTTACGGTTGTGTTCTACAGTGATGAAGAGAAAATGCAATTGATTTTGAAAGGTAATGCTACAATTCATCATCAAGACGAAGTATCATACTGGTACTGGCGAAAAGACGGCTATAAAGGCCGGCGCTCCTATTTGGCCGAGCCTGCACCATCTACCCTAATTAATGAACCGGCCGATGGTTTAATTTATATTAAAGGTAAAAAGTTTGAAGAACACGACCCGACGGGGTACGAGAACTTTGCGGTGGTGGTTATCAAAACCAATTATCTCGAATACCTTCAACTAAATCGCGAAGGTAACCGAAGGGCGAAATTTATGTTAGAAGATGGTGGCGAGTTCCAAGGGGCGTGGTTAATACCTTAGCAGTATTGCTGCGGTATTACCATAAATTATTTGTCAGTCTTGTCGCAGACTTATACGCATTGTTAAGTCTTCGACAAGACTGACATCCTTATTATATATATTCGATTTTTAATCCCTTTCCTTAATCTGCTGCACAAAATCGCCTGTACGGGCAAACTCATAACCTTTGGTCAAACCCCAGGTGATGAAGTTACTCAGCCGCTTAATAAATGCTTCGCCCGTGTTACGGGTAACATAGCCGGGGAAACCGAAACGCTCGGGCTGTTTTAGGTCGGTAAATTCCCAGGGATGAAAATATAGATTCAGGTAACCATCTTTACGATGCGTAGAAGCACTCAGCATCTTGATGATGCCCATAGGTAAATTATGGAAGCTCAACCAAAACAACGGGAACCTGATAAGCGGCGAAACTGACGAGGGTAGCTGTAGCACATTCTGATCGTAAAACCAGGTACGCGGACGATGAAAATTGTTGTACCTGCCCGGTAACCAGGTAGGATTGATGGAAGAGTTGTAAACGTACCCTGCCTTTTCTATCTCGCGTTCATCAACCGGCATCATGCGGGCCATGCGGTAACCTTTAATTTCTACGCCGCCAATCTCTTCCAGTTTTTGTTTGGATTGCAGCAGATGCTCAGGCTTAAAATCAGAATGGTAATAACCGTGAGAAGCCAACTCGTGACCCTCGTTAATGATCTGCATTACGATTTCGGGTTTGTGCTGCGCGTAATTAGCAGTACAGTAAAACGTAGCTTTAATACCCTTTCGTTTCAGTATTTGCAATATGCTTAATGTACCTTGGGTGGATATGGAAAGCTGATCTTCAAATGAGATCGTTTTTCCGTATTCAAAGGGCATATCAAATTCTTCAATATCAAAGCTTAACAAGATCATGATTTACCCTTTGTAAGTTGGTGGAACGTATAATATAATTGGGGCGTTGTTTGGATTGCATAAACAGCTTGCCCAGGTACATACCTATAATGCCTAATACCATCAACTGTATGCCACCAAAAAATACGATGGTAGTTAGCAAAGATGCCCAGCCGGAAACGGCTTCGCCCGAAAAATAACTGTATAAAATATAAGGGATAAAGAGCAGCGCCGCCACAGAGAAAAACAAACCCAAACCGGTAGCCATATACAACGGACGAACACTAAACGCCGTAATACCCTGCACCGCAAAATTGATCATCTTTTTGAGGTTGTATTTGCTGCTGCCCGAAAAACGTGCATCGCACACATAATTAATGGAATATTGCTTAAAACCGAGCCATTTAATTAATCCACGGATGAAAAGCCCATTCTCAGTCAAACTTACCAAAACGTTAGCTACCTTACGGTCTATCAACCTGAAATCGGCAGTGCCTTTTTCCAACTTGGTTTCTGATAAGGAATTTAACACACCGTAGAACAAGTCAGACGATTTTGTCTTAAAAAAAGTAGCTTCGTCCTGGTATTCGCGGGTAGTATATACCACATCGTAACCCTCTTCCCATTTTTCTAAGAATTGCGGTATTAGTTCGGGGGGGTGCTGCATATCGCCGTCCATACTAATAATAGCATCGCCGTTGGCACTGTCATAACCTGCTTTTAAAGCATTTTGATGTCCAAAGTTGCGCGATAGTTCCAGGTAATACAGGTTAGCATCCAGGCTGCCTAAAGATTTTAGCCTGTCAAGCGTATGGTCTGAGCTGCCATCATCTACAAAAATTACTTCGTAGTCGTAAGGTACGGTTTTAAGCACCTGCACCAATCTGTTGGCCAGTACCTCAATATTCCCTTCCTCGTTATAAGACGGAACTACTACAGATATCTTTCTTCTCATTCTACAACTGTGTAAACAGCTTGCCGGTTAAAATGCCGGGTTAAACTTTCGTAAACAATTTTAAGCCATATGATAAAACACGGCAATGCTTTCAAAGCATAAGGCTTAATATAGGTGCGGTTAATGTATTTGGGAAACAAGTCGGACGGTGATAAACTGGTTACCAAAAGTGCAAATATAAGTAAGGCAATGTCTAATTTATTCACCGGCCTGTCAAGGTTCATAAACCATACAGCCACCCCTACAAAAGCAATAATGTAAGTAGGCGACTCGGAACCGGTACTAAAAATCACTGTAAATATTAGGGTTGATGCCAGGATCAATAACTGGTAAGGCATTTGCTTAAAGCTTTTAATGTTGAGGTACGATGCCACAAATAATATTAAGCCCGGTACCATAACTATTAAGTTAGACAATTGCGGGTAGTGGAAAACACGACGGATCATCCCCATTACGCTAATATCTTGCATGTGCGATGTAGTGTTCACTGCATTTTTTTCGGACAGGCTCATGTACCAGTCGTAATAGCTTTGAGCCACAAATGCAGGTGAGGAGAATACCATGGGCAGTATAAATAGTACAATTCCCCAAAAAAGTAGAGAAAGTATGAACTTGATCTTATGCTCCGAGAAAAAGAAAAAAGCCAAACCCACAATTCCATACAGTTTGATATACGTACCGGCTACAATTACCAATGCCGCCCAAAAGTCATGCTTGTTCCTGATAAAAACGTAGCTTAATATAATGCATGCCGCCATCATGGGGTTAAACTGGGCATTAAATGCAGCGGTCATTAATTCATGCGCGCAAATAAGCAGTACCGCATTGCGCTGCAGCGCGGTAAGTGGTAAAAGCAATATAGCCTGATACAGTACCCAGGCATTCACCATTACCCAAACTACGGCACCGGCACCATCGGGCAGTAAGGAAAAAGGGGCTATCACCAAGGAAAATAAAGGGCCGTAGTGATTGCTGTCTTCAAAATGCTGTGGCTGCGGTGCATACAAATTGAGCTTGTGCACCAGGTTAATGAACGTGTATTTATAAATGAGGTAATTATTAATGTGCTGATGCAATACCTGTTTCAGGATAGCAAAAAAGCTTAAGCCAAACCAAATAACGGTTACAAATATCCGGTTGGTAAAGAGCTTTAAATACTTAGACATTAATTGAGGGGCGTGTCATTTACTCGTTACAAATATAGGAAAACCTCTCCTAATCCTCTCCAAAGGAGAGGACTTAAAATACAGGGAGATAAGTATTACTCCCTCTCCTTTGGAGAGGGCCGGGGAGAGGTGTAAACAACAAAAGGCTTCATTGCTGAAACCTTTTGAAACCAACAGTGCGTAGAAATCTACTAAAAAACTACTACTGTATTATAACGCCGAGGCTAAACTGACCCCCGTTAGCTGATCGGCAAAGGCTACGAAAGCCTTACTCTCCAATATACGTTGCTGCTGGGCGATCAGATTTTGCAAATTGATTTTTCCGCAAACAAACTTAAATTTATCAGAATAATAGCGTTCATGGATGTGGATGAAGTTCAGATCTTCTACCAGTTGTTCATCCTCATACCGCAGGTAAACAGTTAGTTCAATATTGTTGGTAAAGGCCAAACCGCGTTGGGCATGCGCCTTTTTATATTCATAACCATAATCGTAACGCAGCGCGGCAATGTCAGACAATACGGCCGAACCGGTAGGGTGGCCGCCTGCACCTTTACCAAAAAAGAATTGCTGATCGGCGAAGGCCGCCTGTACGGTTACGCCGTTGTATTCGTATTCTACGTTGTACAAAAACTCCGTTTCGTTCACAAATTTAGGGAGTACAAATAAGGTAACATGCTGGTCGTCTAATTCTTTGGCTACCGGCACCAGTTTGATCTTTAAATTTTTCTCGCGAGCATACTGCATATCATGGGCCGATAGATTTTGGATGCCAATGTTCATCACCTCATCAGGCTGCACTACCAAACCATAAGCATGCGCTGAGGCAATAACCAGTTTGTATTTTGCATCATAGCCACCTACATCAGAAGTTGGATCAGTTTCGGCGAAGCCCAGATCTTGAGCTTGTTTAAGGGCGGTATCATAATCCAAACCCTCTAAGTTACCTTTTGAAAGAATGTAGTTGGAGGAACCGTTGAATATACCGCTGATGGAGTGCAGTAGTTCGTTATCATAATATTCTTCCAGGTTACGGATGATGGGGATACTACCGCAAACCGCACCTTCATAAAGCAACGAAGTGCCATGCTCATGCTGCAGGTCTATCAACTCCTGTAAGTGAAGGGCCAGCATTTTTTTACTGGCCGATACTACGTTTTTGCCGGTTGATAAAGCTCGCGATACAATTTCATAAGCGGCTTCCGTATCGTTAATTAATTCAACAACGGTATTAATTTCGGGGTCGTACAGTATCTCGTCCCGGTCGGTAGTAAAAAGGTCGGCGGGTAAGGTGCGTTGTTTACCCGGGTTCTTGATGGCGATTTTTTTAATTTCGATATTCAGGTTCTTGGTGCGGATGATGTCGTGCAGGCCTTGTCCAACCACACCAAAGCCAAATAAACCAATCGTTAGTTTTTTACTCATTAAGCTATCTTTTGTAATTCTATGATCTTTCCGCGTACGTCGGTTTTCAGGAAAGAGGATATGATTTTTGTTAAAGTTTCTGTTTCAATTAAAAAGCCATCGTGCGCATAAAACGAATCAAATTCAGAATACGCCGCTTTAGGGATATGCTGAAATAAATACTGCTGCTCTTCTATTGGGAATAGAATATCTGATTTGATACCGATAACTAAGGTTTGCGCCTGGATAGTACTCAGCGCTTTCTCCAACCCGCCGCGGTTACGGCCGGCATGGTGCGAATCCATTACCTTGGTTAAATACCAATAGCTGTAAGCATTAAAGCGGTTCACTAATTTATCGCCCTGGTAACTTTGGTAAGTAGAGGCGCGGTAGTTATCAGTAATATTGTCGTCGTCTTCGTGTTGTTTAATATTGTAAGCTTTATAGCCACGGTACGATAGTAAAGCCATGCTGCGTGCTGCTTTTAAACCGGCGCTGCCACCCTCGGGTGTGCCGTTGTTAAAAGTGCTGTCGGCTAAGAGGGCCAACCTTTGCGATTCGTTAAAGGCAATGCCCCAAGGCGAGTGTTTGGCATTGCTGGCAATTAAAATGAGCTGCTTTATACGTGCAGGCTCCATAATGCTCCACTCTAAGGCCTGTTGACCGCCGAGTGAACCACCTATTAAAATAAAAATATCTTTTAAACCTAACGCATTGGCTAATAGCTGGTGTGCTGAAACCATATCGCGCGTGGTATACGCCGGAAAGTCGAGATAATAAGGCTGACCGGTAGCCAGATTAATACTTAGCGGATTGGTGGTACCATATGCCGACCCCAATACATTGGCACACACAATAAAATGCTCGTCGGGGTTAAAAAAGTAACCCTCGCCCACTATGCCTTTCCACCAGTCAAAAACATCGGAATTGGCCGTTAAAGCATGGCATATCCAAACTACGTTGTCTTTAGCTGCATTGAGTCTTCCGTAGGTATGGTAACCAATTTCGAGCCCATCAAGCGTAGCGCCCGACTCGAGTTCAAAATTGCCCTGGTGCTTGTATATTTGTGTACTCATTCTAAAACTTTAAAAGCCTCCCCGTTATTTCAGGGGGAGACTTTCGTTATTAATCACTAAAAAAAAACTATATCGTTATGTTGTTCTCTTGTAAGGAAAACAGCATTTATACATTTAATTTAACTGCGCTAATTCGGCTTCCTGCTGCTGAATTTTAGCAAAGGCTTGTTCAAAATCGGCCTTAATATCATCTATATGCTCAATGCCCACGGCTACGCGCAAAAGGGTAGGGGTAACGCCGGCAGCCTTTTGTTCGGCATCAGATAATTGCTGATGCGTAGTTGCAGCAGGTTGAATAATCAACGTTTTGGCATCGCCCACGTTAGCCAGGTGACTTACCAGTTGTAAGCTGTTGATGAAGTTGCCTGCATTCTCTTTGCTGCCTTTTAGCTCGAAGGATAGTACCGCGCCAAAGCCGTTCTTTAAATACTTTTTAGCCAGCGTGTGGTAAGCCGATGAGGCCAGCCCCGGGTAATTTACACGTTCCACTTGTGGATGCTGCTCTAACCAGGTAGCCAGTTCGAGCGCATTATCTACGTGGCGCTGTACACGTAGTGACAAAGTTTCCAAGCCTTGTATCAATAGGAACGAATTGAACGGTGATTGCGAAGGGCCAAAATCGCGCAAACCTTCTACCCGCGCACGGATGATGAACTGGATGTTACCAAAGGGGCCATTAACGCCGAATACATCCGAGAATATTAAACCGTGGTAGCCTTCGGATGGCTCGCTAAACTGCGGGTACTTGCCGTTGCCCCAGTTATAATTACCGCCATCAACAATAACACCACCAATGCTGGTACCATGGCCGCCAATCCATTTGGTTGCGCTCTCTACTACCACATTGGCACCATGTTGTAGCGGGCGGAAAAGGTAGCCTCCCGCACCAAAGGTGTTATCTACAATTAAAGGCAAATCATATTTGCGGGTTAAAGCTGCAATCTGCTCGAAATCAGGAATATTAAAGCCGGGATTACCAATGGTTTCGAGGTAAATGGCTTTGGTGTTTTCGTTAATCAATGGCTCAAAGCTTTCGGCGCGATCATCGGCGGCAAAGCGTGCCTCAATACCCAGGCGTTTGAAGCCTACTTTAAATTGGTTGTAACTGCCGCCGTATAAAAAGGGCGAGGTTACAAAGTTATCGCCTACCTGTAAAATGTTGTTTAATGCAATAAACTGTGCTGCCTGTCCCGATGCGGTTGCCAGGGCTGCCACACCACCCTCTAAAGCTGCAATGCGTTTCTCGAACACATCGGTAGTAGGGTTCATAAGGCGGGTGTAGATGTTGCCAAACTCTTTTAGGGCAAACAAATTAGCGCCATGTTCGGCATTTTTAAATACGTATGAGGTGGTTTGGTATAACGGTACAGCACGCGAACCGGTTGTTGGATCAACTTCCTGACCTGCGTGTAACTGTAGAGTTTCAAATTTAAATGTTGGTGTAGACATGATTTTTCGGGATTGCAAAATGTTAAAGCTGTGTGTTAGTTGCGCTACGTGCGGAAGTGGCCTACGGACAGGGTATAGCAGTGCCTGAGCGTAAAACACGTTACTTAGATATTGCCTTGAAATTTAAAAGGGAATAACGAACGTGTTTGTGCCTTTAACAGCAGCACATACACATACAACCGGTAGAAAGGTTGCACAGTGATAACTTACCCGTTTGGGCAGCTAATAAATTTGCAGTCGAGATGTAGTTAAGTCGTATCATGGTATTTAACTTATATTCCCCGGCTGTAATGGCCAACCGGGACAGGAATTGGCACCTTCTCCGCCTATCGGAGGGTTGCCAGCGGGTCGTTGAGCCTGATCTCTCGCCGCTTCTTTATAAATCAAAACCTGTGGTGGGGTATTTGATTAATGGTTCTTAAACCGTTGATGCAAATGTAATGTGTTATAAAGCAAAATAGCAAGAACTATTTTATAATACTTGCTATTTTGCTGTTGATGAGTTTATTAAAGCGCTATTGCAGCCTTCTTCTTTTCAATTATCTTTAATGTTCTTGCTGTCAGTCTGAGCTTGTCAAAGACTTCTACGCTTTACTAAGTCTTCTACAAGCTCAGACTGACAAGTTTAAAGGAAGCAGTTGCGAATGTTACGACACCGTAAGCTCACCCCGTAAATCAGTTTCCATCCATTTAACCACTTCTTTGGGGTCTTCGTGCTGGCTTAGCAAGAACATGGTTTTGGTAATGGCGGCTTCAAAGGTCATATCGTAACCGTTGGCTACGCCAATGTCTTTAAGCAGCTTGCTGGTTTCGTAACGGCCCAGTTCAACGGTGCCTACTTTACATTGCGATATATCAACAATAACCTTACCGCTGTCAATAGCGCCTTTAAGCAGGTCTATAAACCAAGCATCAGTGGTGGTATTACCAGCCCCAAAAGTTTCCATTACGATGCCGCGTACATCGGAGTTCACAATGGTTTCTACTGTTTTAGCGCTAATGCCCGGGAACATTTTGAGTACGGCCACATCGCTCGCCAGCTCTTTATGAACAATGAGACCCTGCTCACCGGGTTGGCGTATATCATTAATGCTAAAGCGTAAATGTACGCCCGACTCGGCCAATACAGGATAATTAGGCGAGCGGAAGGCTTCAAATTTAGATGAATTGTATTTAAACGAACGGTTACCGCGGAAAAGCTTGTAATCAAAATAGATACATACTTCGGGCACGCGCACTTTATCGTTCTTTTTAGCCTTGGCCAGCTCAATGGCGGTCATTAAGTTTTCCTTGGCATCGGTACGGATGGCGCTGATAGGCAATTGCGAACCGGTAAATATAACCGGCTTGTCCAGGTTTTCGAGCATAAAGCTTAAAGCCGATGCCGAATAGGCCATCGTATCAGAACCATGCAGGATCACGAAGCCATCCACATCGTTATAATTTTTTTCGATCAATCCCGCAAGGCGACTCCATATAGCCGGGCTCATGTTGGATGAATCTATAATATCTTCGAACGAATGTACTTTGATGCGGCAATTCAAGCGTTCCAGTTCAGGAACGTTTTCCATAATTTGCTCAAAGTTTATAGGTACCAAAGTTTTAGTCTTTGGATCGCTCACCATACCTATTGTCCCACCGGTATAGATGATCAGTATCTGGCACATGTATAATTGGTTATGCTATAAAAATAATTATCCTTTACTTAATATTTGCTTATATCCCGAAAATTATTTTAGAGTTTTCGGTCGTAATGCGGGCAACTTCTTCTAAAGAGATCTGATGCAGGTCGGCCACTTTTTGGGCAACGTAGATCAGATAAGAGCTTTCGTTGGGTTTGCCACGGTAGGGTACGGGTGTAAGATACGGAGAATCTGTTTCCAAAACTATATGCTCTAAAGCTATTTGTTCTACCACTTTATCCAATCCGGCGTTCTTGTAAGTAACCACGCCACCTATGCCCAGCTTAAACCCTAACGCAATAATTTGCTGTGCCTGCTCCAGCGTTCCAGAGAAGCAGTGGAAGATGCCACGCAAATTTTCATCCTGTTCTTGCAACAGTATTTCGTATACCTCGTCAAAGGCATTGCGGCAATGAATGTTAATGGGCAGTTTAGCCGCTTTGGCCCAGCCAATTTGCAGCCTGAACGCTTCCTGCTGTGCGGCTATAAAGGTCTTGTCCCAGTACAGGTCTATCCCAATTTCGCCAATGGCATATACTTTGGTTTTTTGCAGGGCGGCGTATATAGTGTCTAATTCCTGCTTATAATTTTCCTTTACATCGCAGGGGTGCAGTCCCAACATAGGGAAACAGTTTTGCGGATAAGCGTTCACCATATCCATTACCTGTGCTATGCTGCCGGTATCTACATTAGGTAAAAACAACCTGCTGATACCATTGTCCAGGCATCGCTGCATCAATTCGACCCTTTTTACCGGGTCGGTTTCATAATATTGATGGGTATGCGTATCGGTTAGTACCATGCTGCGAAAGTAAAAAGCCCTGCGTGGTTAACGCAGGGCTTTCTGATAATATTATTTACGGGTGACTTTTTTCTTTGCCACTGCTTTTTTAGCAGCGGGCTTTTTGCTTGCCGGTTTTTTAGCGGCCACGGCTGGTTTTGCCGGTTTGTGCACGCCTTTAATTACCTTAACCAGTTCTACATCAAATACCAAGGGGCTGTAAGGTTTTATTTCTTCGCCGCCACCACGCTCGCCGTAAGCTAAAGCCGAAGGTATGATCAAAGTAGCTTTTGAACCTTCGTTCATCAGCAATAAGCCTTCGTCCCAACCACGAATTACTTCGCTGTTGCCCACTACAAATTTGATAGGCTCGTAGTTGCGGCCGGGCTGGTTTAAGCCGCCTGCTTTAGCTACCGACTCAATGCTGCTATCAAACAACTTGCCTTCCAGCGTACGACCGGCATAATTTACCAGCAAAGTATCGCCGGGCAAAGGTTTAGGGCCGGTTGCAGGCTGTACAATAACATATTTTAAGCCCGATGCTGTAGTAGCAGGCGATAATTTGTTATCGGCAATGTACTTGTTCATTGATGGAATTTCCAGGCCGCGCATTTTGGCAGCCAAGGTGGCCTGCTCGGCACGGGTTTTTTCCATAGCCACATTTCTTTCGGCCATGGCTTCTTCCAGGCTTTGTACTTTATCTACCTTAATGGTAAAATTTAAATAGCTGCCTTTAGGTAAAAACGGCGGACGGCTTTCCTCGTGACCTGCAAAAATAGAATCGGTAGGCACACGCACCAACGCGCTGTCGTTAACGCTCAATAAAGGAAAAACCTCCATCAGGTCGGCTACGTTTTTAGAGGGCTGTACCTGCACCATGGCCGGTTTACCCATTTGGTACGAGCTGCCTAACAAAGAGTCTTTATCAGTTTTTTGGGTGAATTGGAAGGTGATCACATCACCTTGTTTAACCTTGGTGCCATTGCCTTGCTTTATAATAGCGTACTGGCCACCTTTAGGCGTTTTAATAAAGTTAGTTTGCGCAAAAGACAGGCTGGCTGCCGTTGCCAAAACAAGAGAAAGAATTACTTTTTTCATGAATCAAAAAAAGGCCTTCTTATTGCTAAGAAGGCCATGGGTTGAAAATATTATCGTTGAGCTTGTGGCTGCTGCTGGCCCGGCATTTGCATTTGCGGTGCAGCAGGTTTTGGTGCGTTAGGGTTTGGATGAACAATGTCTACCAGTTCAACATCAAATACAATTGGGGCAAACGGTGGAACCGGGCCTAAGCCTTGCTCGCCGTATGCTAAGTTTGATGGAATAACCATGGTTACTTTAGAACCTTTGTTTAACAGTTGCAAACCTTCGTCCCAACCTGGTATAACAGCACCGGCACCTACCGCAATGCGGATAGGCTTGTAAGGGCGCATAGCATCGTAAGTTTTGTTCTTTTGAGCAACATCTTTAATGCTGGTATCAAACACTTTGCCGTTCACTAATTTACCGGTGTAATTTACCACCGCAGTATCGCCTTTGGCAATTTTAGGGCCCGAGCCTTGTTTAGTGATCTCGTACTGTAAGCCGGTAGCAGTTTTGGTAGCTTTAAGGTTGTTATCGGCAATATACTTAGAAATTTTAGCCGGCTCTAAGCCTTTAAGTTTGCCTGCTTCGCCTTTGAAGTAATCACTAACACGGCCCTGGAATACCTGGTCGGTTAATTTACCTTTAGGAATAATTTTTACCACTTTAACTTCGTAAACAATGTATTTACCTTTAAAGCCTTTTGGTTTATCGCCTGCTTTAAAAACAGAATCGGCGTTTACTTTAATGGTAGCGCTGTCGCCTTCGCTCAGTAAGTTAATACCGGCGTATACATCACCTTTGTATTGTGGTTTAGGCATTAAGGTTGGTACCGGTTTGCCTGTATCGTAAGAGTTGAATAATACTGAATCGGCATCGGTTTTAGCCACCAGGTTAACGCTGATGAAGTCGCCTTCTTTAACCGGGGCACCGTCTTTATCTTCATGTATGGTGTATAAAAGGCCACCTTCACCTTTTTTAAATCCACTGTTGCAACTGGCCAGGCCAATAGCTGCTACAGTTAAAAACATTAAGCTTTTTCTCATTTTTATTGAATTAATAGTGTTTTGTATTCGGGTAATATTTGTTTTAATTTTTCTACGGTTTGTTCGAGCGACAGATCAGATTGTCCGCCGGCTGCATTGCGGTGACCGCCGCCTTTAAAGTATTTTTTGCAAATTTCGTTGGCCGGAAACTCTCCTTTAGAACGTAACGATAGTTTTACCATATCCGTGCGTTCTACCACAAAGGCTGCCAGGCGTATGCCGGCTATTGATAAGGCAAAATTTACAATGCCTTCGGTATCGCCGGTGTTGGTATCATACTTTTTAAGTTCCTCGCGGGTAACGGCAATGATAGCGGTTTTAAACTCAGGCAAAATTTCCATTTTGTTGCTCAGGCAATGGCCCAAAAAACGTAAACGGTTTTCTGATGAGTTACTGTATATAAGTTCGTGAATGCGCCAGTTTACAGCACCGGCCTCTATGAGGTTTGCCACAATGCGGTGCACGGCAGCAGTAGTGTTAGGCAGGCGAAACGAAGCCGAATCGGTCATGATGCCGGTATACAAACAAGTGGCTACATCGGCATTGATCAAATCGGGGCGTTGCAGTTCTTCTACAATAAAGCTGTACACCAGTTGAGCAGCGGCACAGGCATTAATGTTCCAGTAGCGGTAATCGTCAAAATCTTCGGGCTCCAGGTGGTGGTCTATCATTACCTTAACAGCACTGCTCTGGCGTACCAGTTCGCCCATTTCGTTAATACGGGTTAGGTTGTTAAAGTCGAGGCAAAAAACGATCTCGGCCTGGGCTATTAGCTCCGCGGCTTTTTCGGTTTGCCCCGTATAGATCATTACTTCCTCGTTACCGGGCATCCAAGCTAAAAACTCCGGATAATCGGTAGGGGCAATAACCTGTACATGATGGCCTTGCTGTATTAAATAGTTATACAAGCCCAGCGATGAACCCATGGCATCACCATCGGGTTTATGGTGCGTGGTAATTACGATTTTGCAGGGCTGGTTTAAGAGCTGGCTAAGCGCGGCGGTATCTAACATCAACTAAAAAAAGAAGACGCAAATTTAAAATAATTAATGAAATACAAACCATGTAAATTATACAAAAAGCTTTAAGTTACAATAACAAAGCCTTACTTTTGCGCCAATTTTAAAGCAAAGATGGAAAATAACAAAACTTTCACCATGATCAAACCTGATGCTGTACGCAACGGTCACATCGGTGGTATATTAGATCAGATCCTTAAAGGCGGTTTCAAAATAAGCGCCATGAAGTACACTTATTTAACCCCTGAAAAAGCAGGTGAGTTTTATGAAGTGCATAAAGAGCGTCCTTTTTATAAAGATTTGGTTGGCTTTATGTCTTCGGGCCCTATCGTAGCTGCCATTTTAGAAAAAGACAATGCCGTAGCCGATTTCCGTACGCTGATTGGTGCTACCGATCCGTCTAAAGCCGAAGTTGGTACCATCCGTCAGTTATTTGCCGAATCAATTGAAGCAAACGCTGTACACGGTTCAGATTCTGACGAGAATGCCGCTATCGAAGGTAGCTTCTTCTTCTCGGCTTTCGAAAAGTTTTAAGTTGAGCATGAGCGTTTTAAGCGCTTTTAGGTTATATTAAAGGCTTAATTTAGTTAGCAGGCAATCAAAATTTTCTTGTTAGCTAAATTTAGCCTTTTTTTGTGCCTTTGTGGCACAATTTTTTCTGGTGGGGATTTAAAATTATTATATTAGTCGTATGAAAAACGCGTCAAAAGCTGCTATCTATTCTATTTTTGTTGTATTGTTTATTGTGGGATGTGTGGAGTTGGTAAAAGCACACCCCGAAGTACAGTTTGCGTTTTATATTCCTGCTGCTGCTTTGGTTATTTACGCGGTTATACGCGATAGCTTATTTACTAAGCCAACCAGCGTTCGTCACCACCTTAGAGGAAAATAATTTCCTCTATTAGTGTATCGCCAGCTTCGGTATTGATCTTCTCAATAATTTGAGAGCGCATCATCATTAACTCGTTTTTTACCACCGATGATTCGATGCGTAAAAACATCTTTTTATTGTTGATGAACAATTCGCTGGTGCGGTTAGCCACCGGTTTCCCTACAATGTCGGGCCATGCTGCAATAACCGCCGTTTCGTCAAACCGGCGCTTGATCTTATAAACGTTAAGCATCTGCTCAATCGCTTCTTTCATGGTTTTATCGTTGGCTTTACGCATATGTTTATGTTTTTAGGTATCGAGTAGTTAGTATCAGGTATTAAGACTCTTTTTATAAAGATTTTTGTCTCGCTACTTGATACTAACTACTTGCTACTATCCGGCTACTTCTCCCTGGTTTACTTTAAATAATTTCACTCCCACGCTTATACGGTCAAGTATTTGCGTTACGCGGTTGGCGCTGGCATCGGTAATAAATACCTGGCCAAACTCGTGCTGCGATACCAACTGCATTAATTTGGTAATGCGGTGCTCGTCTAATTTATCAAATATATCATCTAACAGCAATAAGGGTTTAAATCCTTTTTGCTGTTGTAAGTAATTATACTGTGCAAGTTTCAGCGCAATGAGGAAAGACTTTTGCTGCCCCTGCGATCCAAACTTTTTCAACGGCATATTATGAATGCTAAACTGCAGATCATCACGATGGATGCCGGCCGTGGTGCGTTCTAATATGCGGTCTTTTTCGGTGGTTTTAAGGAGGAGGGAGGCAAAGCTGTTATTGAGCAACTGCGACTCATATACCAGGGCCACTTGCTCGGCATCTTCCGTTAAAAATCGGTAGTACTGGTTAAATATGCCTGTAAAGCTTTCCATAAAAGCTTTACGCTTTTCAAATATACGCACGCCCGATGCCACCAGTTGTTCATCCAATATCTCCAACAGGCTTGGGTCGAAGCGGCCGGTATCAGCAATGGTTTTTAAAAAGGCGTTGCGGTTAGCTAATACCTTGTTGTAAACAATTAGCTCGTCGAGGTATTGATTGTCTGTTTGTGAAATTACGTTATCCACAAACTTGCGCCGCTCTTCGCTGCCCTCCATAATAATGCTCACATCATAAGGCGATACCATGACCAGGGGAAACAAACCTATATGATCGGCCAGGCGGGGATAGTCTTTCTTATTACGTTTGAAGATCTTTTTCTGGGTGCGTTTAACCGAGCAAGCCACCATTTCGGGCATTTCGTTACGCTCAAATATGCCATTGATCATGAAAAAATCGGTACCCTGCTTTATTTGCTGGCTATCAATGGCGTTAAAATAACTCTTACAAAGCGAGAGGTAGTGAATAGCATCAAGCAAGTTGGTTTTCCCGGCACCGTTATTACCCGTAAAGGCATTTACCCCTTCGCTAAATGTTAATTCGGCTTCGGTGTAGTTTTTAAAGTTGAGGATAGATAACTGCTGCAAGTACATAAAGTGGCTTCAAAGGTAGCAAAGCGCTGGTGTTTTTGACCGCTTAAATGGCTAAAAATTAATAGCGAATTATTTAATGTAAATCATATTGTTAAAAATTTTTTAAAAACGTAGTTTTGCAAACTTAATTTTAGCATAGAAATGTCAAAGACGGAAGTGAATGCCAATGTTGCAACTGAACCAAAAACTTTTGCACCAACAGGTGGCTTTGTAAAAGAAAATCAAAAAAGCCTTTTATTTATTGGTGCAGCTATTGTTGCATTAATTGTGGGATATATAGCTTACCAAAAATTGTACCTGGCCCAGCGCGAAACTGATGCTGCCAACCAAATGTACGTTGCTCAGGATGCCTGGAACAAAAAGGAATGGGATAAAGCTTTAAAAGGTGATGCCAGCTATCCGGGTTTTGAAAAAATAATAAACGACTATAGTAATACCAAAGCTGCTAACCTGGCTTACTACTACGCAGGTGTTGCTTACTTAAACAAAGGAGAATATGGTAAAGCCATTGAAAACCTGGGCAACTATCATGGCGATGATAACGTTGTAGCTGCCGAAGCGTTAGGTAGCATAGGTGATGCTTATGTAGAATTGAAAGATTACGAGAAAGCAGAAAGCTATTTCAAAAAAGCGGTAGATAAAGCAGGCAACAAATTCTTGTCTCCGTTCTATCTTAAAAAATTGGGTTTGGTTTACGAAGCCCGTAAAGACAATAAGAGCGCTGCCGAAAGCTATCAAAAAATAAAAACAGATTACCCAACCAGTGCCGAAGCTCAAAATATTGATGCTTACATAGCACGCGTTGAAGCACAGCAATAAGCTGTGTTTTTTATTTCAGGTTGATTTTTATACACTTCTGTAATTAAATATATTTAATGGCCACCCAGCTTAAAAACCTGTCCGATTTTTCTAATACCACCATTCCGTCTGGCGCTCCATACCGCTTTGGTATTGTTGTTGCCGAATGGAATGCGAAGATAACAGGTGCGCTATACGGTGGTGCTTACCAAAGCCTCATTGATAACGGCGTTTTAGCAGATAACATTTTTACTTATGCCGTACCCGGAAGTTTTGAACTAACCTCGGGAGCCGATATTTTACTGAAGAACAAAAACCTGGATGGCGTTATATGCCTGGGCTGTGTTATTCAGGGCGAAACCAGGCACTTTGATTTTATTTGCGCTGCTGTTGCCAATGGCGCAACAAATGTAGCTTTGAAATACGAAAAACCTGTTATATTTGGTGTATTAACAACTGATAATGAGCAACAAGCCATTGACCGTGCCGGTGGTAAGCATGGCAATAAAGGCGTTGAAGCTGCGGTTACGGCTATTAAAATGGCCGATATGGCTGCTCAGTTGAAAACTGATTAAACACACGCAGGTTCTCATATGAAAAAGATTATTTACATAGGTTTGGTAGCTGCTTTCTTAAGCACCTTTGCTTCATGCTCCAACAAATTATGCCCCGCCTATGGCTCTTACCCCCGCCGCGGACGCTAACACCGTAGTGTCATTTTGTAAATAGCCTATAACCTTTTCAGGCTTATAGCCGTATTTTTGGCCAAAATAATTTTAGTTTTTTATGACTTGGAAAGCGTTAGACACGGCAGATCAGTTAAATGATATTAAGCAACAGCCCGGCTACAGTGTAATTTTTAAACACAGTACCCGCTGTTCTATCAGTATGATGGCTAAGCGCCGTTTTGAGCTGGACTGGGATCAATTTCCTGAAACACTGCCGTTGTATTTCCTGGATCTGATCAAGTACCGCGAAATCTCTAACCAGATAGCCGAGCAGTTTCAGGTTCACCATGAATCGCCACAATTATTGTTAATTAAAGACGGTGAATGCATCCTCGACCAATCGCACGGCGGTATATCGGTAGAGGAAACATTGACGATGGTGCAGTAAGCTGCAGAAACAAGATACAAGCACCATGAGTCAGGATGTGGCTTTTGTGTATATGTGTCATTTGTAAAAAATCTTGTTTCTTGTCTCTTAGCTCTTGCATCTATACTAAATTCCCTAACTTTACATTATGATTGATTTGCCGGTAATTCCTGCCAACCAGGTGCAACGCAAGCCAGATTGGCTTAGGGTTAAGCTGCCTGTAGGTAAAGAGTATGCTCACGTACGCAGTTTAGTTGATACCCATAAGCTACACACCATTTGCGAAAGTGGTAATTGCCCTAACATGGGCGAGTGCTGGGGTGCCGGCACGGCAACTTTCATGATATTGGGTAATATTTGTACCCGCTCTTGTTCGTTTTGCGCTGTAGCTACCGGCAGGCCGCTGGCCGTTGATATGGATGAGCCTAACCGCGTGGCAACATCGGTTAAGTTAATGCAGGTAAAGCATTGCGTTATTACCTCGGTAGACCGCGATGATTTGAAAGATGGTGGTTCCATCATTTGGGCCGAAACCATTAATGCTATTCGCCGCGAAAGTCCGCAAACTACTTTAGAGACCTTACTGCCCGATTTTAGGGGTAACTGGGATAACCTGGCCCGTGTATTGGAAGTACGCCCCGAAGTGGTATCGCACAACTTGGAAACCGTACGACGCCTAACCCGCGAAGTACGTATACAAGCTAAATACGATCGTAGTTTAGAATGCCTGAGCCATATTGCTGCAGCAGGCTTACGTACCAAATCGGGCATTATGCTGGGTTTAGGCGAGCGGGAAGAAGATGTGCTGGAGGCCATGCAGGATCTGTATAACGTTGGTGTTAATATTTTAACCCTGGGTCAGTACTTACAGCCAACGCGCAGCCACCACCCGGTAATTGATTGGGTTACGCCCGAACAGTTTAATTATTATAAGGAAGTGGGTTTAAACATGGGCTTCAGGTATGTAGAAAGCGGACCATTGGTGCGATCTTCTTATCATGCCGAAAAACATCTGTTTGATATATAAGTTATTATCTATAATATTATATATTTACACCGTTTTGGCCAAGAAGCATAAACTTTCCCTATCCGAAGAAGAATTAGTACTCGCATTGCAGCGGCACGATAAAATTGGTGCCGAGGCACTGTATGATATGTATTCAGCGTCTTTATATGGCGTAATTCACCGTATAGTGATTGATGAAGCAACAGCCGAAGATGTTCTACAGGAAGTTTTTGTAAAGATCTGGCATTCTGCAGCCAGCTATAATACGAACAAAGGTCGCTTGTTTACCTGGATTGTAAACATTGCACGCAACCTGGCTATTGATAAAATAAGGTCGAAAGACTTTAAAAATCAGTTCAAAAACCAGGAACTTGAAAATAACGTAGGTTATATTGACAAGCATAACAGTACAGAGTATAAGCCTGAACTGATGGGTGTAAGAGAGTTGGTTGATAAGCTAAGACCCGAGCAAAAATCCATACTTGATCTTGTATATTTTAAAGGTTATACGCACACAGAAGCTGCGGATGAGTTAGGTATGCCGTTAGGCACTATCAAAACTCGTTTGCGAATGGCTATACAGCAATTACGTAAACATTTTAATTAGCGTGGAAGAGATAAGGGCATATATAGAATCGGGTGTTTTGGAACTTTATGTTCTGGGCGATATGAGCGCAGAAGAAAAGTTGCAGGTTGAGGCTATGGCCCAAAAACACCCCGCTATTCAGGCCGAGTTAAGTGAGATTGAGATCGCTATGGAAATGTACGCCGATGCACAATCGGTAGAACCATCGCCGCAACTGCGCGACAGGGTTTTAAATAGTCTTTTAACCAACCTGGGCGATGACCGCAACCTGCGCACCATACAGCCCAGGGCTACTGCAGGCGAACGTGTAGTTGCTATGCATCCACCTGCCACCACCAGTATATTTTATAAGTATGCCTTTGCGGCCAGTGTGCTTTTACTTTGCGTAAGCGGCCTTGCATTAAGTATCATGTATAAACGCCTGCAAAATTCTGAGCAGCAATTGGTAAGCTTACGATTAAATGAACAAAAGTTCACGCGCCAGGTAAGCTTTTTAAACGAAGAGATCGGTGTTTTTCGCGATCCATCTTTCCGTTTCATACAACTTAAAGGGATGCCTAAAACGCCATCATCGGCGTTAACCGTGGCCTGGAGTGCCAAGCGTAAAAAAGTAATGGTTGATTTAAGCAGCGCAAACCTGCCTGCCCCGGGTAAAGATCATCAGTACCAGCTTTGGGCCATTGCTAACGGCAAGCCTGTTGACCTGGGTGTGTTCGATAAAACCACTGCCGATTCTACCGATATGAAGCTCATGAAGTCTATTGATGCAGCGCAAGCCTTCGCAGTAACCATTGAGCCGCGTGGCGGAAGCGTAAACCCAACTACCGATCAAATGGTGGTGCTGGCAAGCTTATAATTTCTGTATAATTACTTCCAATCATTCAGCTTTACAATTGTGGTACGTTAAGTAATGTTAGCGTTCATTTATGTGTGCTTTTTGAAACAAATAAGGTAATTTAGCATTGCATTATTGAAAACTAATTCACCTGAAGCTATGGCCAATTTTAAGACATATTTGTTAGCGGCATCGGTTTTTTTTTGCTGCTGTAAACCTCCTGCATCAGGCGGAAAAGCGGTGCAGCAGCAATCACAGCAAAAAGATTCGGTATACACCTACAAAAGGTCTTCAAAAAACGGGATAGGTAAGTTTTATAAAGGGCGCGAAATTGCCCAGGTAATGGGCTTTAGCGGTGCAGGCTGGTTGGAGCGCGATACCCGTAATCAGGAAGAAAATGTAGAGCTGGCCGTTAAAAATTTGCCGGTTGATAAAAAAAGCGTAGTGGCCGATATTGGCGCCGGTACAGGTTTTTATACTTACCGCATTGCACCCAAGGTGAGCAAGGTAATTGCCATTGAACTGGAAGACGAAGCGTTAGATTACCTGAAAAAACGCAGCAAAGAACTTAAGCAAAATAACGTAGAGGTAGTTAAAGGTGCCGAAAAGGCCCCTAATTTGCCCGACAATAGCATTGACCTGGCTTTGATGGTAGACGTTTACCACGAACTCGAGTTTCCTCACGAATACTTACAGGCACTTTACAAAGCCCTTAAAACAGGCGGCAAAATAGTGATGTTAGAGTATAAAGGCGAAGACCCCGAAGTGCCTATTAAAGACCTGCATAAAACCACCCTGGTACAAATAAGCAAAGAACTTACCGCAAACGGTTTCAAGTTTGTAGAAGATAAAGAGGGTCTGCCCATGCAGCACTTTTTAATCTATCAAAAGCAGTAAGTTTCTGATACACCATTATACCATGGTTGCAGTAAATTTCTTAAATATCATCATGTCATTGCGAGGAGCGATAGCGACGTGGCAATCGCAAGGTTGCATTAACGCGGGCGATTGCCACGCTGACGCTCGCAATGACATAATGATGTTATAGCGATTGTGATATTGAAACGCAATACTTAACTATCAAACTTATCCAACAACTTCAATAGCGTTTCAAAATCTTTAGGATAAGGGGCATGTATAGTTACCTCTTTATCCTCGCTAACTTTAAAAGTAACCTCGTAAGCGTGCAGGGCAAAGCGCTTCATAATAGGCAGTTCTTCCTGGTCTTTACCTAAATGGTATTTGCGCTTTAATTGCGATAAGAATACCGGTTTCCCTTTATACATCTCATCGCCTGCGATAGAGGCGCGTTGCGTAGCCAGGTGAATACGGATCTGGTGCATGCGGCCAGTTACCGGGCGACACTCTACCAGGGTATAATGCTTAAAATACTTTAACGATTGAAACCAGGTTTCGGCACGCTTGCCTTCCTGGCGGCTTATGGATACGGTGCCTTTACCAGTGTTGAGGATAGGCAGATCTACCAATAACTCATCAAACACATGGGTGCCTTCAATAACCGCGTGATATACCTTTTTAACTTTACGGTGCTCAAACTGCATAGATACCATGCGGTAAGCCTCCGGGTTTTTAGCAATAATTAATGCACCAGAGGTTTCCTTATCTAACCGGTGACAAATTTGTGCATCGTCTGAGTAGGCTTTGGCCAGCCTCAGCATGTTAATTTCGCTGCTTCCCTCGCCGCGTTCATCAAGCGAGCTAATAAAAGCCGGCTTGTTAACCACTACCAGGTTATCATCTTCGTACAAAATAAGGTCGGTAAACTTCGGGATCTTCATAATAACTAATAGGGTGCAAAAGTACGGTAATTATACCAAAACCATGGTCACCGCAATGCCAATGATGCCGTATGGCAAATATCGGTGCAAACAATATCAGGTTTGGTAATGTTGAATCCTTAGTTATCAACTTAATAGCATCAAGCCATGAGCACAAAATCGGGACCGCTAAAAACTAAAGGTGAAACCTTGTTTGAAAAAGCAAAAGACGTAATAGGCGATCTTTGGGATAAAACCACCGATAAGGCCGAAGATTTGAAAGAGGCAGCCGAAGAAAAAATAGAAGAGCTAAAAGAAAAGATTTCGGCAAAAAAGGAAACGGCAAATAAGAAAGTGACTGCTGTTAAGCCTTTGGCAACCGGTAAATCTACACTTAGCAAAACGGCCGGAACAGGCACCAAAGCCAAGGCTAAAGCGGCTGATGCCAAAACAACCAAGAAGACTGTGAGTAAAACAACGGCGGCTAAAAAAGCTAAGCCTGCGGCAACTACCAAAAAAGCAGTTGCGGCCAAATAATTAAAGAAACTGTATAACAGTAGATGAGAATAAGGCGCTTAAACTTTAGAAGTTTAGCGCCTTATTTGTTTTTTATTGAGTGTATTCAAACTTATAACCTACCCCTTTAACGGTAGATACGTACATTTCGCCAAGCTTTTCGCGCAGTTTACGAATGTGCACATCAATAGTACGGTTGGTAACCACTACCGAGTCTTCCCAAATGTTTTTCAGGATTACCTCGCGGGTGTATACCTTGCCCGGTTTAGAAGCCAGCAGGTACAATAGTTCAAACTCTTTTTTGGCTAATACTACCTTTTTTTCGTTTTGGTAAACCAGGTAGCTTTCTCGGTCAATAACCAAATCGCCAACTTCCAGCTTATTATCTGATACCTCATCGGGGCCATTATTGCGGCGCAGTATAGCGTTTATACGGCTTACCAGTGCACGTGGCTTAATGGGTTTGGCTATATAGTCATCGGCACCTACGTTAAAACCGGCAATTTCAGAGTATTCTTCGCTGCGTGCAGTTAAAAATACCATAAAGGTATTTTTAAACTCGGGCATGGTACGCATAATGCGGCAGGCCTCAATGCCATCCATTTTGGGCATCATTATATCAAGCACAATAAGGTCGGGCAGTACTTTCTTGGCTTCGGCAACGGCCTCTTGCCCGTTACTTGCCAAATGAACCTGGTAACCTTCCTTTTTAAGATTATATTCGATAAGCTCTAAAATATCGGGTTCGTCGTCAACAATTAATATTTTTTGTTTTGCAGTTGTGCTCATCGGGTCGAATTTTGGTGTAAAGGTAACAGCATTACAAAAGCAAACAGTTAACGCACTGTTAATTAATTGTTAAGCGTTAATAATAACTTAAAGCTTATTAAAGGTTTTGTTTAAAAACTCTTCCAAATTTTTGCCTGTTATATTTTTTGCAACTATATTTCCTTGAGGATCAAGTATAAAGTTTGAAGGAATAGCTTCAATATGATACAGTCGGGCGGTGGCACCATCCCACTTTTTAAGATCAGATACCTGCTGCCAGGTTAAATTATCTTTAGCAACTGCAGCTTGCCAGTCGCCTTTATCTTCATCTAAAGATACACCTAAAATATTAAAGCCTTTATTTTTATACTGGTTATACAGGCGTACCACGTTGGGGTTTTCCTGGCGGCATGGGCCACACCACGATGCCCAAAAATCTATCATTACATATTTGCCTTTGTATTCGGCCAGGCTTACCGGCTTGCCCGCTATACTGTTTGCCGTAAACATAGGTGCAGCATGACCAACCGAAAGCGGCTTAACGGCCGTCATCTGGCGTTTAAACTGGCTTACTGCCGCGTTTTCTTTAAACTCATCCTTAATATCATCGGCGTAAGCCACCAACTGGGGTTCGTATTTATAAGGGTCTAATGACATGGCCGCATAAAATGCCGCCAGCGATTTTTTATTATCGCCAATAAACGTAAGTACTTGCTTGCTGTAATCTGCCATGTTTTGGTCAAACACAGGCTGGTAAACCTTCAATAACGAATCCTGGTTTTTAGTGGCCTGTGCCTTACCTTGAAATTCGGTAACGATCTTGGTGTTCTTTTCGCCAAATTGATTGCTGAAGGTATTGAACTCCTTGATTTTGTCAGACTCCTGCGAACCTTTCACCTGGTAGGCATGGGCTTGGTCGTTTAAATCGGTTTCAAACTGAATGTCGTCACCATTTTTTGCAATGAGGTCAAAAATAGTTTCGCCGGCACGCAGCTTAAACAGGTTGGCGTTGGCCGATTGATTTTTGAAACTGAATTTTCCGCCGCTGAGTTCGGTAGAGTCAATAACGCTCACCTGCGAAGTATCGGCACGCAGCAGGTATACTTTTTTAACGTTACCGGCATTCTTTATATTACCTTCCAGGGTAAAGGCTTCTTTGTTTTGGCAGGCGGTAACACCCATGGCAAAGGCCAGCAAACCGTAGATGGTGAGGTTCTTCTTCATATATTATTTACTTTGTAGTGCTTTAATTAAGAGTTGATTTGTTTTTTGCGGATCAATTTTGCCTTTCGATAGCTTCATGATCTCGCCCATGAACAAACCTAATACGCCTTTTTTGCCTTTTTGGTATTCAACCACCTTATCGGGATACTTATTTAAGGCCTGTTCTATAAAACCGTCCAGTTCGTTACTGTTATCGCTAATCAGCAAGTTCAATTCCTGGGCAATTTGCTCGGCCGTTTTATTGGCGTTTTGCAGCAGTGCCGGGAATATTTTATGAGCGGCCACCGTATTATTCACCTTACCGGCATCAACCAGCTGTATTAAACCGGCCAGTTGTTTGGGCGATAGGGGAAGGGTATCAATAGTTTGATGGTGCTCGTTGAGGTATGATTTTACGGTACCCATTAGCCAGTGTACTGCCGATTTATAATTAGAAGTTAAGCCAATTAACTGCTCAAAATACATCACCAGCTCATGATCGGCAGTAATCACCGAGGCATCATAAGCCGATAGGCCCAGTTGCTCAGTATATTTATGATACAACTCCTCGGGCAGGGCAGGCATGGTTTTACGGATGCCTTCGAGGTAATCATCGGTCAGCAATAAAGGCTGTAAATCGGGCTCTGGAAAATAGCGGTAATCGTTTGCCATTTCCTTGCTGCGCAACACCGAAGTTTCGCCCGTATCGGCATTAAAGTTCAGCGTGTTTTGGTCTATGTATCCACCGGCCTCAATAATACTTACTTGGCGAATAAACTCGTGCTCTATAGCACGCTGCACATTGCGGATGGAGTTCAAGTTTTTCACTTCGCAGCGGTTGCCCAGCATGGTGGCACCCTTTAACCGTACCGATATATTGGCATCGCAGCGCATACTGCCTTCTTCCATATTGCCATCGCAAATGCTAAGGTAACGCAGCAGCTTGCGCATTTCGGTTAAAAATAAACTTGCTTCTTCGGCGCTGTGCATATCGGGCTCCGAAACTATTTCGAGCAGCGGAACACCGGCACGGTTAAGGTCGATCAAAGAGTGGGTGTCGCTCTGGTCGTGCATGCTTTTGCCCGCGTCTTCTTCCATATGGATGTGGTGGATGGCAATGGGCTTGGTGCTGCCGTCGCTCAGCTTCACCATCACATGGCCGCCGGTAGTAATGGGCGACTGGTCCTGGCTTATTTGGTAGCCTTTGGGCAAATCGGCATAAAAGTAATTTTTACGGGCAAAGTTGTTGTACTTATTAATGCGGCCATGCGTGGCAAAACCTAATTTAACCGCATATTCAACCACTTTTTTATTCAAAAAAGGCAGCGTACCCGGGTGACCTAACGATACCATGCTTACATGCTCATTGGGCCCGGCGCCAAACTCGGCCGAATCGGCCGAGAAGGCTTTACTTACAGTAGATAACTGCGCGTGTACTTCGAGGCCTACTACCAGTTCATACTTTGCGCTTGCTTCGGTATTAATATCCATTATAATTACAAGATACAAGGTAGCTGTGTGCCTACCCTAACAAAGCAAATATAAATCTATTTGGCAGTTATCGGTACAAAGTTTGATTTTGGTGACGGGTAATCAGTCTTGTTCTTTAAAGCAATGAGCTGCCGGGTGCGCAACATTATTTGGGCGTTGCCTGCGGCCCGGGCTATTCGCTTCAAGTCCTCGTTACGCTACGCTGCACTGCGGGCTTTCCGCTGCTATCCCTAACGCAATTTAATTTGTTGTTCAACTGTTGAGCCATTTTAAAATAGTATGTGCTTTGTTACAAATGGACTGCTTATAAAATTAAAAATATCCCTTATTTTGAAGCGCTATGAAAATTGAAACCCTGGCTATCCATGCCGCCAACCATACCGATGCTGCCACCGATGCCGTAATACAGCCCATTGTATTATCTACCACCTTTGAGCGCAATACCGAGGGTAATTACCCCAAGGGCTATAGCTATAGCAGGGCAGGTAACCCCAACCGCCAGGCGCTCGAAAACGTGCTGTCCAAATTGGAGGGCGGAGCAGAAGCCGCTGCGTTTTCATCGGGCAATGCCGCGGGGATGACGGTGTTTCAATCTTTAAAACCGGGCACGCATATTATTGGCCCCGATGATATGTATCATGGCCTGCGTAACCAGTTAAAGCACTTGTTTGCCGGGATATTAGAGTTCGATTTTATTGATGTAAATAATGAAGAAGTTTTAAGATCTTACATTAAACCTAATACCGGCCTCATATGGCTCGAAACGCCGTCAAACCCTTCGTTGAAAATTACGGATATTAAAAATGTGGTAGCTATAGCAGCCGAACATGGCATTAAGGTAGTATGCGATAACACCTTTGCCAGTCCGCTGGGGCAGCAGCCTTTGGCCTTAGGTGCACACATGGTAATGCACTCCACCACCAAATACTTAGGCGGCCACAGTGATTTGACCGGTGGTGCGCTCATTACTGCTAACAAAGACGAATGGTGGGAAAAGATCATCCAGATACAGCAAATGGGTGGTGCCATACCCGCCCCTGCCGATTGCTACTGGCTGGTGCGGAGTATTAAAACCCTGCCTTACCGCATGCGCGGCCATGTAGAAAACGCCCAAAAACTGGCCGAATTTTTAGAGCAGCAGCCACATGTAGAACGTGTATTATACCCGGGGGTGCCTTCACACCCGCAGCACGAACTGGCTAAAACCCAAATGTTAAATTTTGGCGGGATGCTATCGTTCATGGTAAAAGGCGGTGCCGAAGCTGCCGAAAAGGTTTTAAATGCCACTCAGCTATTCACCAGTGCCACCAGCCTGGGCGGCGTAGAAAGCCTCATAGAACGCCGGGCCGCCATTGAAGGCCCCGATACTAAAACACCACAAAACTTATTGCGTGTTTCGGTAGGGTTAGAGCATATTGATGACCTGATAGCCGATATGCAGCAGGCGCTGGAACGTATATAAAAAAATATATGTCATTGCGAGCGTTAGCGTGGCAATCTCATACGCTCGGTAACCAAGCGTAATGCGATTGCCACGTCGCTATCGCTCCTCGCAATGACATAATCGTTTTTAGGACGCGGCAACGATTTTACTGCACCATCGCATAACACTGCTGCGCAATCTCCAACTCCTCATTAGTAGGAACTACCAGTATCTTAACCCTTGAATCAGCAGCACTGATCTCGTTGATTTCTTTAGAGCGTGTTTTGTTTTTCGCCTCATCTAACCGGATGCCTAAATAATCAAGCTCGGCGCAGGCCAGTTCGCGTACGCGGGCATCGTTTTCGCCTACTCCGGCAGTGAAGATGATGGCATCCAAGCCATTCAATACGGCAGTGTACGCGCCTATGTATTTTTTGATGCGGTAGGCGTAGAGGTCGTAGGCGAGGCGGGCATTCTCGTCGCCCTGTTCAATGGCGGCAGTAATATCGCGCATATCGCTTTGGCCGGTGAGGCCCAGCATGCCGCTTTGTTTGTTTAGCAGGTTGCTTACCTGGTTAATATCGTAGCCTAACTGGTTTACCAAGTAAAAGATCACCGTAGGATCAATATCTCCCGACCGGGTACCCATAATCAACCCGCTTAGCGGACCAAAGCCCATACTGGTATCAATAGATTGTCCGTTACTTACCGCCGCCATACTGCAGCCGTTACCCAGGTGAATACTGATGAATTTACTATCGGCCTTGCCTAAATAAGCCGCGGCCTGCTCGGTAACATATTTATGGCTGGTGCCGTGGAAACCGTAGCTTCGGATATTAAAATCGGTATAATACTGGTTAGGAATGGCAAAGCGGAAAGCCTTGGGCGGCAGGGTTTGATGAAAGGCCGTATCAAAAACGCCTATCTGCGTAGCATTGGTAAATATCTTTTCGGCTACCTCAATGCCCAAATAACTGGCGGGGTTATGCAAGGGCGCCAACTGGAAAGTTTGTTTAAGTTCCTCTTTTACCTTACCATCAATAACAGTGGTGGTGGTAAAACGCTCGCCGCCGTGTACAATGCGGTGGCCCACCACCTGTATATCGGCCGGGTTTTGAATTACGGCCAGTTCGCCTTCGGCCAGCAGGCGGTTCACTTCTTTAAGTCCAGCTTCATGGTCGGGCAGTTCTTCGGGGTTAAGCTTAATTACCTTCTCCTCCCCGTTGAGGTACACTTTATGGGTAATGCTCGGGTTATCCAACCCAATGCGTTCTACCAACCCACTGCATACCGGGTTTTGCGCCGGCATTTTAAATAACTGGTATTTGATAGAGCTGCTGCCCGAGTTAACTACGAAAATGTTTATTTGGTTCATGGTTGATAGTTCATGGTTCATGGTAGGAGGTTTGTAGATGATAGTTGATATTTCATGGTAGGAAAAAGGTAGTTAGTAGTTGATGGTTCTGTGGTACTTAGAACGAATTTTTAAGTGCGGTGATCATCTTGACAAGGGTTTCGTATTCGTTGTATAGCGTATTGAATTGTTCATCATTTGTAAAGCCCCTCTTTTTTGCAATAAATAAACAGCTGACTACTTCTATGGCTGAGCGTAGTGCATACGACAGAAAAACTTTAAACACTGCTTTGGTTTGGCCTGTTGAGCCTTCGGCAATGTTAAGTACAACAGAATCTGCGGCTCTTTTTATTTGTGAAGTAAGTACGTAGATTTCTTCTTTAGGAAAGCTTTTAGTCAATAAATTAATCCGATCGTCTAAATCCAGCGCTATCTGCCACACCTGTAAGCTTTCAAACCTAAATGCCATATACTTCTAAACTGCTATGAACTATGAACCATCAACTATAAACCAATGACTACCCCTCCTGCGCTTGTATGGCTGTAATAATTACCGTGTTAAAAATGTCATCCACCGTACAGCCCCTGCTTAAATCGTTTACCGGCTTGTTCAACCCCTGCAACATAGGGCCAATAGCAAGTGCCCCAGTTTCGCGTTGTACGGCTTTGTAGGTGTTGTTGCCGGTGTTCAGATCAGGAAAGATGAGTACGCTGGCCTGGCCTGCCACTTCCGAGCCGGGGAGTTTGCTTTTACCTACGATTGGGTCCACGGCGGCATCGTATTGGATGGGGCCTTCTACCTTGAGGTCGGGGCGTTTCTGTTTGACTATTTCGGTAGCGCGGCGTACTTTTTCTACATCTTCACCCTCGCCCGACGTACCCGAGGAGTACGACAGCATGGCAATACGTGGTTCGATGCCAAAACGCTGACTGCTTTCGGCCGAGGATATGGCAATTTCGGCCAGTTGCTCGGCGGTAGGATTGGGGTTTACGGCACAATCGCCAAAAACCGAAACGCGGTCGGGCAAACACATAAAGAATACCGACGATACTACCGAGATGCCCGGTTTGGTCTTTACAAATTGCAAAGCCGGACGAATAGTATGCTGCGTGGTATGCACCGCGCCCGATACCATGCCATCCGCATGGCCTTTATACACCATCATGGTGCCAAAGTATGATACATCGGTCATCATATCGGTAGCCATTTCCAGGTTTACATTCTTATTTTTTCGTAACTCGTATAGCGTGTTCACATAATCCTGGTAATTGTCGGATGCAGCCGGGTTAACGATGTTGATCTTGGTTAAATCGAGATTTAAGCCCAGGCGTTTAATATTGGCCATAATATCATCGGGGTTACCGAGGATGGTGAGGTTCACAATATCCTGGCTTATTAAACGGGCAGCAGCCTTTAAAATACGTTCATCGTTACCCTCGGGCAGTACGATGTGCTTTTTAACGCTTTTGGCACGGCTGGTTATCTGGTACTGGAACATGCGCGGGGTTATGCCGCCGCTATGTTTGTAAGTAATTATGCGTTCATCCAGCTTGGCTACATCCACGTGCTTGTTAAAAACATCAATGGCCAACTGTATCTTCTTGGTGTTATCGGCCGTTATTTTAGAACGAATGTTGCCCACTTCGGTGGTGGTTTGAAATGTTCCGGTTTTTACTGAGAGGATAGGCACCACGGTTTGCAAACCTTTAATAAGCCTGATGATGGGTTCTTCGGGTTCGGTATCGGCGGTTAAAATAATGCCTGCAATTTGCGGATAGCTCGTAGCCAGGTTAGCTTGCAGGGTAGCAATAATAATATCGCCCCGGTCGCCGGGGGTAATCACCAATACATTCTCTTTAATAAAATTAAGGAAGTTGGGGACCTGCATGGCGCCGGTAATAAAGTTATCTACCTGGTTGTTCAGCCGTTCTTCGCCAAACAGTAACTTGGCATCCAGGCTTTCGTAGATCTCTTTCATGGTAGGGGCTTGCAAGCCGCGGGTAGCCGGTATAACGGTAACTATGACCGATGGCGGCAGTTGCACGGCCAGTAGCTCAGTTACATCATCCACCTGTTCGGTGCTTACCTTGTTGGCCACCACGGCCAGTACCTGTATTTCGCGCGCTTCAAAGTTGCGTACTACGGTAATGGCAGCGTTGGCTACCTGTGCGGTGGTCTTGTTTTCGCCCGATACTACGACGATAACCGGTGCACCCAGGTTTTTGGCAATAGAGGCGTTTACCTCAAACTCAAAGGCGGTGCCCTCGCCCTGGTAATCGCTGCCCTCAATCACCGTAAAATCATATTTATCTTCCAGCTGTTTGTACTTGCGGATGATGGTGTCGATCATTTCGCCCTGGCTTTCGTTTTCAGATCGCTGCATGGCTTCTTCCCAGGTAAAGGCATGGGCATCGTCGTAAGTTACCGGAAGATCGAAGTAACTGAGCACGGTTTGTATATGATCGCTCTTGCCATCATCGGCACTGCGGTTAATAATGGGTTTGAAATAACCTATTTTTTGGGCCTTGCCCAGCAACATATTAATTAAGCCAAGCGATACAATAGATTTGCCGCTATAAGGCTCGGTACTGGTAATAAAAACAGTTTTGATCATGTGCAGGTAGAATTTTGATTACAGCAACAGCTTACCGACAAATATAAAGGCTAATAGTTCTGTTGCAAGTTGATTTGTTTGTGTTCATGCAGATGGCATATGACGCCACCTGTCATGTTGAGCTTGTCGAAACATTCGCCGCTTGGTTAAGTCTTCGACGGGCTCAGACTAACACGGCTGCTTGTCTTCTCATCACCATCTGTCATGCTGAGCTTGTCGAATCATTCGCCGCTTTGCTAAGTCTTCGACGTACTCAGACTGACAGCGGGTACTTATCTTCTTCATTAGAACCTGTCATGCTGAGCTTGTTGAAGCATTCGCCGCTTGGTTAAGTCTTCGACAAGCTCCTGACAGCGGGTGCTTATCTTCTTCATTAGAACCTGTCATGCTGAGCTTGTCGAAGCATTCGCCGTTTGGTTAAGTCTTCGACGGGCTCAGACTGACAGCGGGTGCTTGTCTTCTCGTCACAACCTTTCATGCTGAGCTTGTCGAAGCATTCGCCGTTTGGTTAGGTCTTCGACGGGCTCAGACTAACAAGTGGTGACTATCCTTAACATACACACAGTTCATGCTGAGCTCGTCGAAGCATTCGCCGCTTGGTTAGGTCTTCGACGGGCTCAGACTGACAAGTGGTGACTATCCTTAACATAAACACTTGTCATGCTGAGCTTGTCGAAGCATTCGCCGCTTGCAATTAACTACTACTTGGCTGTTCTTGATAGTTCAGGTAATAAATGCCATTCACCGTTAATCAAAGCTTCTTTTTTTGCTCTGCGCCAGCCTTTCACTTGTTTTTCAAAAGCTATTGCTTGATGAACATCTGGAAACCTTTCATGGTAAACTAATAGAAGCGGCCTTCTCGTGTAAGTATAACATTCGGGATTTAACCCGCTTTGATGTTCTTCAAAACGCCGTTCCATATTATTAGTAATATGAGTTATCCCGACATAGTAGGATATAAACGAAATACTGCTTCATGTTAATAAAATTCTTCTTAATTAGGTCTTCGACGTGCTCACACTGACACTGGGTGCTACTTTGCCTTTACCGCCTGTCATGCTGAGCTTGTCGAAGCATTCGCCGCCTGGAATTTTGCTGCCCGAAAGCGAATTAGCTTAGCCATATTGTCAATCCCCGCCGCCGCCGCAACCACTGCACCCCGAACCTGAACAGCCCGAACAGCCGCTGCTGCAACCATGCCCGCCATGTCCGTCACCACCGTGCCCGTGGCTCGAATCGGTACTGCAGCCGCCACCTCCTCCGCCGCAGCCTCCGTTATCACTCTGGTTGTTCGTGTGTTTATTATTATAAGCAATGTATCCTACCACTGCAAAGAATAATATAAACATAAACGGTGTTTTCAGTACATCCGCGTTGTCCATTATAAAGGGAAGACAAGCGATTGCCAATACGAAGAAAAGGGCAAACGCTATGATTTTAAGTGCGGTAATGACCCATCCCTTAACTAAAACGTACTTGCCCATGTTAACCCGCTGAAAATTAATGTCCGAAAACCGGGTTTCGTTATCGGGCCAAATATCTGCCGGTGGTTCGGTTACAAATATCTTGGTATAGAGTCTTAACGAGTCCGTGTAATAATCATCAAACTTCGAAGCTTCGTGTTCGCCGCCTTTGGTAGGGTTGTGATGAATTTCTTTTTGAAGAATGTTCTGACAAAGATCTACCCAGTAAGATTTGGTATAGGTAAGGTGCAGATGCCAGGCTTGGTCAACCGCATCTGAAGGGGTTACACCGTTTGGCGATAGCCAGCACAGGAAAATAAACTTTTTGTATTCTTCAATTACCCGGGCGGTGTATTCGGCCGTCCACCCGTTTTCGCGGGCCAGCCTGGCCGAAAACGTGAAGCTGCTTTGGTCATCATCCAAATTAAAGTTTTTGATCTTATGCCAAAGCGTTTGTTCTCCGGGTGTCATGATTAGTGCAGCTTAAGCGCTCAAGTTAGTTTTTAGCGACGGTTTTGAGGCGAAACACTTGAACTATGGTGTGATATGGTTTGTACCAAATGTAGGCATACAGCACCTAACAAGCAAATACGCATTTTACCACCTGTCATGCGGAAGTTATTGAAGCATTCGCCGCTTTGCTAAGTCTTCGACGGGCTCAGACTGACAAGTGGTAACTATCCTTAACATACCCGCATGTCATGCTGAGCTTGTCGAAGCATTCGCCGCTTGGTTAGGTCTTCGACGGGTTCAGCATGACATGATTAATAGTGCTTTTCATTTATAGTAAGGTGAAATGCAATCCCATCTTACTAACCATACACCCCTTAAGTTAATCTCCCTGTTAAAAGCATAAAGCCCCTATATTTGCAGCCCGACGAACTGAGGCCCGGGTGGTGTGGTTTGCCGCTGAATATTAGCTATGATGTTTATGAAACGCTTTTTTATAATTGCTGCTGTGCTGGTGGCATTTGGTTTAAATACTACTTATGCCCAAAAGCAGGCAGGCAATCTTGTTTATGTAGATCAAGAGGGTGCCATGCGCTGGACGGCCCGCAATCAAAAAGCTTTCTTTTTTGGGATGAACTATACCGTGCCGTTTGCCTTTGGTTACCGCTCTCATCAAAAGTTAAACATCAACCCCGAAAAAGCTATAGATAACGATGTTTACCATATGGCCCGCCTGGGGTTGGATGCCTTTAGGGTGCACGTGTGGGATACCGAAATAAGCGATGCCACCGGAAACCTGAAGAATAACGAACACCTGCGTTTGTTTGATTACCTGGTGGCACAGCTTAAAAAGCGGCACATTTATATCGTCATAACCCCTATTGCGTTTTGGGGCAACGGCTACCCCGAGCGCGATGAAAAAACGGGTAGCTTTTCGGATAAATATGGTAAAGATGGCGCACTTACCAAAGAAGAAGCTTTTAAGGCGCAGGAAAACTATTTGAAGCAATTTTTCAAACACGTAAACCCTTATACCGGCCTGGCATATAAAGACGATCCGCAGGTTATAGCTACCGAAATTAACAACGAGCCACACCATACCGGTTCGCAAACGCTGGCTACTACCTACATTAACCGGATGATCAAAGCCGTGAAAAGTACTGGGTGGAGCAAGCCCGTATTTTACAACATCAGCGAATCGCCCCGGTACGCGGGTGCTGTATCGGCTTCTGATGCTGACGGATTTAGCTTTCAATGGTACCCCACGGGGTTGGTAGCCGGGCATACCCAGCTGGGCAACCGCTTGCCTAATGTAGCTAAATACACTTTCCCCTATGATACTATTCCATCTTTTGCCAAGCGTGCCCGCATGGTGTATGAGTTTGATGCAGGCGATGTTTTGCAGTCGGTCATGTACCCCATGATGGCCAAAAGCTTTAGGGCGGCGGGTTTTCAGTGGGCTACGCAGTTTGCTTACGACCCTATGGCCACGGCCAATGTAAACACCGAGTATCAAACCCATTACCTTAACCTGGCCTACACGCCGGCCAAAGCCATTGGCCTAATGATAGCCGGACAGGTGTTTCACCAGGAAAACATAACCAATCTGAATGCCGCAGGCTACCCGGCCGATAGTGTTTTTGGGGCGTACAAGGTGAGTTACAAACAACAGCTAAGTCAGCTAAATTCAGATAAATATTACTACTACACCAATACCACTACCGATGTACCTGTTAACCCGACCAGGTTAATGCACGTAGCGGGGGTGGGAGCATCGCCCGTGGTAAACTATAAAGGCACCGGTGCTTATTTTTTAGACCGGTTAGCCGGCGGACAATGGCGTTTGGAAATTATGCCCGATGCCATGATCCTGAGCGATCCATTTGCCAAGGCATCGCCCCAAAAACAGGTGGCTGCGGTGGTATGGCAAGCCAACGCTATGCAAATAAACTTGCCCGGTTTAGGAAGCGATTTTGAAGTGACCGGCCTTAACAATGGGAATGACTACCGGAGTAAGGCCAGTAACCAAACCATAACGCTTAGTCCCGGAACTTATTTGTTAAAGAGAAAAGGCACAAAGAGTATAGAAGTAAACGTTAACAGTACCCTTGGCTTGCGAGAGTTTGTTGCGCCGGCGCCCGAAGATAAAGGCATCCAATTAATCCATACGCCACTTAACCACGTTGCAGCCAATATCCCTTTTACTATAGAGACAGTGATAGCCGGTGTGGGCGCTACCGATTCGGTTATGGTGCAAATGAACAACCTGAGCGGCGTTTACAGTATGGTAAAAATGCAGCGAAGCAGTGCTTTGGCTTACAGGGCAACGGTGCCCGCCACTTTGCTTACGCCGGGTTTGTTGCAATACCGCATTATGGTTTACGGTAAAAACAAAACCTATCATACTTTCCCGGGTAACCACGAGGGCGATCCGTTTGGGTGGGATTACGCTCACGACGACTACTGGCAAACCTACGTAAATACGCCCCGCGCCAATATTGAGCTGTTTTCGGCAACGGCCGACCGCCAGCAACTGAACGCTTACGTGCCAGACTGGCGCGCCACGCGTTTGGGCTATACCACCATGGGTAGCACATCGGCATTAGCGGCCACTTTAAGCAATAAAAGCGAAACGCAGCAAACCGTAGGTTTTGAAACTATTGTAGAAGATAAAATCAAATATCAATTGGAACCTGCATTGGCCTACAACGACATTACCTTTAATGCTACCGCTAAAGGGCAAGCCAAGGTCAAGGTTATACTGGTTGACCGCGATGGCTTTGCCTTTGCCGCCACCGTTGAAGTTAGTGCGACGAACAATACTTACACTATACCGCTAAATGCTTTTATGGCCGATGAACAATTGCTGCTCCCCAGGCCATACCCGGGCTTTTTGCCTTTATGGTTTAAGGCGCAGGGTAAGCACAATTTCAATTTGCGAGAGCTGTCTAAAGTGCAGTTAGTTGCCTGGCTCGATAAGAACGAAGAAGTAGCCGTAAGCAGCATTAGTTTACAGGCAGGCCAATAGCCATGTAATTTTTTGAGGTTTTATGAAGTTTTTTGGATAATTAGGTGGATTTTTAAGGAGATATGAATGCTAATTTGCCTTAAAAAGCAAGGGCGATGTTTGAATTTTGCAATCAATTGTTTGATATTCGCAAATAGCTGATGCAAGCGTTACACTAATTTTGATGAACAAAATTGATGGCCATGAGTAAACCCGAAACACTCGAAGATTTTTACCAGCATAAGTTCAACTATTTGCCTGCCAATTTGCAGGGGGATATTGGTCATTTCAATGTGTTTAAAACCGAGGATTGTTACCTGCCGGGAGCCAAGCCAATTACTTACAATCGCCGCGATTATTATAAAATAGCGCTGATACAAGGGCATAACCGTTACCATTACGCCGATAAGAGCATTGAAGTGGATGGTTGTACGCTTATCTTTTTTAATCCGCAGGTGCCCTACACGGTCGAAACCTTGTCTGACGTTCGTAAAGGGTATTTTTGCATCTTCTCTAAATCTTTCTTTACCGACAGGATTCGCGGCGGATTAAACGATTTGCCCATGTATATGCCCGGCGGCAGGCCTGCTTATATTCTAAATGAGCGTCAATACCAGCAGGTTAGCCAAATCTTTGACCGTATGCTGGAGGAAATAGCTTCAGATTATGCCTTTAAATATGACTTGTTGCGCAATTATGTAACCGAGGTTACGCATTTTGCCCTCAAAACACAGCCTACCGAAAACCTGTTTCAGCACCCGGATGCTAAATCGCGTATTACGGCCGTGTTTACCGAGTTGCTGGAGCGGCAGTTCCCTATTGAGTCGCCTTCGCAACGCTTCACTATGCGCTCTGCTAAAGACTTTGCCGAGCAACTGGCCGTGCATGTAAACCACCTCAACCGCGCCATTAAAGAAACCACCGGTAAAACCACCACCGATCTTATTGCCGCCCGCATAGTAGCCGAAGCCAAATCCCTCCTCCGCCACACCGACTGGAATGTGTCAGAAATTGGCTATTCCCTTGGCTTTGAAGAGCCTGCACATTTCAATAACTTCTTCAAAAAGCAAACCCAATTCACCCCTTCGAGGTTCAGGGTAGCTGCGTAAGTAGTAGCTGTTTCTCGTTTATTTGTGAATTTTCTTGTATCGACATCGGGCTGAGTGGCTTTGCCTTATGTTGTCGGTGTGATTGATGGCGGTGTTGTGCGTTTACCTTATTTATTGCTTACCTGAAATTACTTCATGGGCTGTTTGAATTTTGCAATTATTGAATTGAATTATGCAAACGGTGGCGCTTATGGCGCCGTATTTTTGTGTTATTAAAATACTTATTATGAAAGCAATTAAAGTATGGTTTGTAACAGGCACTTCTAAAGGATTTGGACTCAGCCTTGTAAAACAGTTATTAGCCCTGGGGCAACTGGTAGCCGCAACTTCAAGAAATATAGAAGAGCTTAAAGCAGCGGTTGGTGCCCATTCAGGCAATTTATTACCACTGCAGGTAAACCTCGATAATGAGGCAAGTGTAAGCGATGCATTGCAGGCCACGCATGAAATATTTGGCCGTATAGATGTAGTAGTTAACAACGCCGGTTACGGTATTGGAGGTAGTATTGAAGAACTTACCGATCAGGAAACACGTTCCAGTTTTGACATCAATGTGTTTGGTACGCTCAATGTTATACGCAAGGCCATGCCTTACCTCCGTATGCAACAATCGGGGCATATTATCAACCTTTCTTCTATAGCGGGTATTGCGCCGGCTACGGGTTGGGCTATTTACGCAGCCACAAAATTTTCCGTCATTGGCCTTTCTGAAGTGCTGGCTGAGGACGTGCGTTCTTTTGGTATTAAGGTTACGGTGGTAGCACCCGGAGCGTTCCGCACAAACTTTTTAAATGCAGAATCGGTGGTTATGACCAGTAATCCTATTGCAGAGTACCGCAAAGTGCGCGACAATCATGCCCGTTATTTGCAAATGGATGGTCAGCAGGCAGGCGACCCAGAAAAGGCAGCATCAGCTATGATCCAGCTGGCGTATGAAGAAAATCCACCGCTTTACCTGCTGCTGGGTAGCGATGCTTATGAGCGTGCTATGCGCAAACTCGACTATCTCGAAAATGAATTCAGACTTAGCGAGGAACTTTCTAAATCTATGGCCTATCATGGCTAATCTTTCTATAAATCAATATTTAATATTATGAAAACACAAGATAAAGTATGGTTCGTTACTGGTGCCTCTAAAGGTTTAGGTTTGAGCCTGGTTAAAAAGTTATTAGCGCAAGGTTTCAAAGTAGCTGCTACTTCCCGCAATGCAGATGATTTGCGCGCTGCTATAAATAATGTTGCTGACGTTTTTCTGCCATTAACCGTGAACCTCAAATCGGAAGATAGCGTGAGCGTAGCTATTAACGAAACAGTGAGCCGCTTTGGCCAAATAGATGTTGTGGTGAACAATGCGGGTTATGGCTTAATTGGAAGTTTGGAAGAACTGACCGATGCCGAAGCACGCGAAAACTTTGATATCAATGTGTTTGGGTCGCTGAATGTTATTCGCTATGCTATGCCTCATCTTAGAGCGCAAAAATCTGGTCATATTTATAACGTATCATCTATTGGTGGTTTTACTGGTAGCTACCCTGGCTTTGGTATCTATTGCGCAACTAAGTTTGCTGTGCATGGCTTTACCGAATCGTTAGCAGCCGAGGTTAAAGATTTTGGGATAACTGCTACCGTAGTGTCTCCAGGTTACTTCCGGACCGAATTTTTGAGCTCTGGCTCAGTAGGTAATCCTGAAAATGAGATCGCCGAATATGAGTCTGTTCGCCAGTCGCAGCAGTTTCATAACGAGCAAATGAACGGACAGCAACCGGGCGATCCTGATAAAGCCGCTGATGTATTGATCGAAGTAGCTTCGACCCCAAATCCTCCGGTGCATTTGTTTTTAGGCAGCGATGCTTATGGTATTGCCTACGACAAGATTGACGCCGTTAAAACCGATCTTGAAAACTGGAAGCACTTAACCACTTCTACTGATATAACAGCTTAAGGCGCTGTTATATCAGTCTCACTTATATCAAAACGTTCTCATGTTTACAGAAATTTATCTGCTCTCGAGCCTCATTCGCTTAGTTTTAGCGGTAGCAATAAGCTATTTCCTGGTTTATTATTGTAAAATTGATCAGGTTGTATAGTTAAACGCATCTGTTAAAATAGGTAGTTTGCAGTTCTCATTCTTATAGGTGTAACCTGCCAACTCAAACTTTGAAAATATTTGAGTGTTACCATAGCGGTTAACAAGTAAAATAATGATCATTAAAAAACAACATATAGCTTTAGGTATTGCCGGTGCAGTTGTAGCTGGCATTGCGTTAACATTTTCGTCCTGTGTATCTATACCCAAAGGTGCCAGGGCGGTAAAACCCTTTAATGTAGATAAATACATAGGCAAATGGTATGAAATTGCACGCATGGATTTCAAATTTGAAAAAAATCTGCAACAAGTTACGGCTACTTATGCGCTCAACGAAGACAACTCGATTAGGGTTGATAATAAAGGCTTCAACGTTAAAGACAAGCAGTGGAAAGAGAGCATAGGCAAGGCAAAAGCAGTTAATGATCTATCAGAAGGCAGATTGAAGGTGTCGTTTTTCGGGCCGTTCTACACAGGCTATAATGTTATTGCCATTGACGATGATTATAAATATGCGTTGATAGCCGGGAACAATCTAAAGTATTTATGGCTCTTATCAAGGGAGAAAACAATGCCCGAAGATGTCATGAAACGATATCTTGCTCAGGCAAAGGCATTGGGCTACGATGTAGATAAATTAGTTTGGACCAAGCAAGATTCGCAGTAAAACAGAGGTGAGTGCTAAAAATAAGATATGCTAAATTAAAAACGCCTTCATGATATCATGAAGGCATTTTAATTTAATATGGAAATAGGAGAGCCCAATTAACCTTCGTAGTTAGGGTCAAATTCTACAATCCATTCAATACCATACTTATCTCTGAACATTCCGGCGTATGTACCCCATGGACTGTCGCCAACAGGTCCTTCAACGTCTCCGCCTGCTGATAGTCCGTTGAATATTTTGTCTGCTTCTTCGCGGCTTTCTGCGCTCACCACTATTTTCGATCGGTTTTCGGTTTCGCTTACCTGCCCCATAAATTCGGGCACGTCATTGCCCAGTAACATATTATGTTTACCAAGCGGGAGGGCAATGGTCATTATTTTGTTTGCCTCCTTTTCGGGTACCTGAAATTCATCGCTTGCCAGGTCTTTAAAACGGACGATCTTTGCAAATTCGCCACCAAAAACCGATTTGTAAAAAGTAAATGCTTCTTCAGCGTTTCCGTTGAAATTGATCCAGGGATTAATTGTTCTCATGGTTTTTTATTTAAAATGTGATTGGTTAATTCCTTTCAATTGCCGTACCTATACGGTTAATAAATGGTTTTACGGGTTTGTCAATACCATAGTAAAATCTATTTTGAACGGGTCTTGTCACCCTGCTCTATCAACCCTTGTTTGCCAATAATCTAAGATATTAAATATCCTTATTATTTCAGGCTTGTTAAAACAAGCTTCTTTAAGGGCTTTAGCCCAGCTAAATATTCATCAAATCAATTAGCTATTCCTTTGGCAGAATAATTGTCGTTTTCTCTACGTTGACTATAGCAAACAAACCTCATGAAAAAAGCCCTACTATTCTTAGTTGCCTTAAGTATGCTCTTTGTACAAGCGTGCAAGAAAGAAAATGATCCGTCGAACGAACTGGAATTGGTTAAAAATAGATTAATTATTGGTGAGTGGACTCTTCAGTCCTATTCCTTTAAAGTATACGATGCAATTACCGGCGAACCGAAAAGTGCTCAAGACTACGATATATCTAAAATAAAGACTATAACCTTTAGGTCGGATGGTAAGTACTATACAAATATAGGTTCCTCTGGGGAATTTGAAATCGATCAAGCCGGCACCGTCATAATACTTAAAAGTGCCGCTGGTGTTGAAAATGTGGTGAATATTACGACGATTGACCAGAATAAACTTAACCTCTCTACAACAGAGGTTTCTGAAAATACTCGAATTGTTTTGATGCAATATTTTACAAGGTAGCTGCTATGTAGTGGCAGCTCGTAGTATCCGAACATAAAAGGACTCTTACATTTCGTAAAAGTCCTTTTATTATTAAAAGCGGAGAGGGAGGGATTTGTAACCTGAGTTCAAATCCGCTTTCCCGCATAATATTAGGTCATTTTGAAAAAGAGGTCTCTTTAAAGACCCGCTCAAATCAAATTGAATACTCTCAATCGGTATTCAAATATAAGTTATTTTAAGGAAAACAGGTATTACGTGCAAAAAACATTTTGGTTGACCCCGTCCAACCAATTTTGATTGACTTCCTAAATACTTGATTATAAAAGCCGCGAATGGTCAAAACGAAATTGGCAAAGAGTGGTCTGTTATGCCTGGTTTATCCAGTCTTATGAATTGATGCTAAAGAAACATGCCGGTTTTGCTGCTGAATAACAACAGCCCTGTTACAAATTAGTCAAGTATCCCGCGAAAGGGATGGAAATGGCAATAAGGAAGGAGATAACGACATCACTGGTGAAAAACCAAAAGACTTTTTCAGTAGCAGCTGAGTTTTTTAACTTTTCCTGTAATAGTGCAGCTTGTATTTCGTTAGCCGCCATTTCCTTTGCCATAACATTTACGTTCGGTAATTTCCTGCCGTCCTGAGACGTCACAGGGTATAAGGTGTAAGTTCTCGTAGCCGTTTGAAGGTATATCCAAGGCACGTTTATAATAGTTCTTTTGAATTGGTAATGTATGACATCGATCGGTTGATCGTCGATCATAACGCCATTGAACCAGCTAAGCTTTTTTCTGCTCCAATAAAAGTATAAGAAAGTTGCTAAAAAAATTATCGGCCCAGCCATTATCCCTTTAGGATTTTCACTAAAAAAGTTATTAACGGACTGTGCGTAGGATGCAAGTTTCGGGTGACCGCTGTAAGCTGCGATATGGCACAGGATCACGAGGCTGAACAACCAGAAAATCATACAAAGAAGTAAAAATGCTGCGCGAATGTTTCCGCATTTAAGATGAACACTGGGCTCACTTTCGCCTGGTATATAGGTGGATCGGTTGAAAGGCATGATCACTCAACAGATTCGCCCGTTCATGGTTTCAGATAAGTCGTTTGTTAGAACAATGCGTATGATAGAAAATAGCTCCGCCAACCATCGCAAAGTGATGCATCTTACATACATTACTGAGCAAAGAAGAACAAAATGGTGATCACTGTCAACTATAGAAATTTGCAAACCGGTAGGTTAATATTTTGTTTAGATGGTGGTTTAACTACTTACTGTGCCCGAATCGTTTACAGAAATATCCTTCAAAACACTCATGACCGTTTTCCTAGTGATAACCATCTGCTATTGCATGGGCTTGCTGTTATATGCCGGGATGTTGAGTCGGCAGCTTCGTCCGGTTACCATGAATAATATCCGAACGTTTTCTGCAGGGCCGTCCGGTTTGATCAAGACTTTTTATATTCAATCACGCCAGAATTATCACCTCCGCAGGCATTCGGACACAAGCCGTACTTACGTAGGCTTAACGCTATCCAAATATCTTTACCCAGCGAATGCTATTAACAAAGCTAGTACCGTTACTTTTTATGCACTGTATTCAGCGGATAAAATTTCGGTAACACATTTTGCCGCAACTGCGGGCAATATACCCGCCTCAGCCATCCGGTTGTATATCGATACCCTTAGTTACCTGATGCATGCTTATTATTTTTTATACTTCGGGATGTTTCTGGGATTCACCCTCATCAAAGATATTTACCAACGGATCAAGGGCAAAGCAGATATTGAGTCGGAAGTGTCCAACACCTACAACGCGTCAACAGTCGGAAAATGGCATGGTAGAATTTGGGTGCTGTTTCTTTTGTTTCTCTTAATTTAAATCTCGAAGCTCTATATAGTTCATAAAAACAACATACAACATGTCCATCCTGCTCATTCGTATCCTGTTTTTTTGTTGTGTTCCAATAGGGATATTCATTCTCGTCAAAGGGATCAAACTTATTCGGAAGGCATTTTATGGACCATTATTTTTAGAGCTATCTTACCTTCAGGGAACAGGGCATTTTACATTGACGGAGGAAGGTGATTACTCTGTTTGGCACAAAGCCCCGCTATTGAAAAGAGTTCCCATTGATCGATACCGCCCGCATATCTATAACGATCTGACCAATGAAGAAGTCAATTTAAGCCGTTCCTACAGCGGCATGCAGGCCAACAGTTTTGATGACGGACGCATAGAGCTATTTACATTTTCTGCCAGCCTAGGTAATTACACGTTACAATTGAAAGAAGGCTCAAGTATATCCGGCCTGCAAAAGGTGATCGCCAACATAATTCCGCAGTCAGACGGCGCTGACCTGTCCAAGCACTTTATACAGGTCAGAAAGACACAACCTGTACTGCTTACCTTTCTGGCTATTCCGATCATCATCTTGGGAGGCGGCGGTATCATCGGTGGCTTTGTATTGGGACTGCTGGCCGACCAGGTCTTCAAATAATTATCTTAGCCCCGCCACGTAACGAGCTTTGTAGACGCGTATAAGTCTTTCCAGCCTGACTTTACTAACGTTGAGATCGCTGATGTCAATATTGACCAGACCGCCGGGATGCTGGAAACTGAAAGTGTACAGGATGCCTCTTTTACCGCGGTCCGTTCTGGTGACCTTTTCATTAAAGATCACATCCCAGTTCAAAAAGCCGGTCTCTCGGGTAGTGAGCCCCTGGTTTTTCAGCACAATTTCCGGCTGCTTGTTCAACATCCGTTTGATGTTGATCAACAAGGCGTAAATTGCCACGATTGCGATCAGCTTTAAGCTAAGGTTCCCATTATGCTTTATCGCCAAATACTTTCAAATAGTTAACCTATATAATGCGGAGAGGGAGGGATTCGAACCCTCGATACACTTTTGGCGTATACACACTTTCCAGGCGTGCTCTTTCGACCACTCAGACACCTCTCCGAAAATGGATTGCAAATGTATAATAATCGGGGGGCTTACACAATAAAAAAGCGAAGCCTTATAAAAAGGCTTCGCCAGCAAAACTTCAACTAAATATAACCCTATGCTTTACCTGCAACCTTCAGGTAAACATAAGTATGACTACAGTTATCATAGTTGGTTTAACGGGTATGTAAAATAATAGGCCGTGAACCTCACTTGAATAATTTTAGCTATGTTTGCGCCCGTATGCCATTGATGGTAAAATGCACATTTAACAAACAGGTTGGTTAGTTTTCAATGCTGAGCCTTAACGAAATTAAAAAGCCCATTGCTGCCGAAATTGACGTTTTTGAAGAGAAGTTTAAAGCTTCGATGCAAAGCTCGGTTCCGCTGCTGGACAGAATAACGCATTACATTGTAAAGCGTAAGGGTAAGCAAATTAGGCCTATGTTTGTTTTTTTTGCTGCCAGTTTATGCGGGGGTATCAACGAATCTACTTACCGTGGCGCCGCCCTGGTAGAATTGGTGCACACGGCCTCGCTGGTGCATGATGATGTGGTAGATAATTCTTACCAGCGTCGTGGATTTTTCTCTATCAATGCTTTATGGAAAAATAAGATCGCTGTTTTGGTGGGCGATTTTTTGCTTACCAAGGGCATGCTGCTTTCTTTAGATCATAACGATTTTGATTTGCTTAAGATACTCTCTAATGCGGTAAAGCAAATGAGCGAAGGGGAGTTGCTGCAGGTAGAAAAAGCCCGCAAAACCAATACCGACGAAAAAATTTACTACGAAGTTATCCGCCAGAAAACGGCCTCTTTAATAGCATCGTGCTGCGCCTGCGGAGCTTCATCGGCCGGGGCTAATGCCGATGATATTGAGAAAATGCGCCTGTTTGGCGAAAAAATAGGCATCGCTTTCCAGATCAAAGATGATATGTTCGATTTTGGTACCGATGATGTGGGCAAACCCCTGGGCATCGATATTAAGGAAAAGAAGATTACCCTGCCTTTGATCTATTCGCTTAACAATACCACATCATCAGAGAAAAAGCGCATCATTAGCCTGGTGAAGAACCATAAAGACGATCCTGAGAAAATAGGGCAGATCATCAAATTTGTACAGCAAACCGGCGGCCTGGCCTATGCCGAAAGCCAGATGCAAAAATATCAGAACGAAGCTTTCGACATCCTCAACACATTTCCACCCGGAGAAGCCCGTACAGGCTTAGAGCAATTAGTGAGATACACGACGGAGCGGAAGAAGTAAGAGAGGGTCTGGGTTCAAGACTTGTGCCGTTCTTCTCTTGTCATGCTGAGCTTGTCGAAGCATTCGCCGCTTGGTTAGGTCTTCGATAGGCTTAGACTAACATTGTCAATTATTCATTAGAAATATTCAAGAGAGCAAAGTCAGGTGTAAAGACTTGTGCTACCCCTCTTGTCATGCTGAGCTTGTCGAAGCATTCGCCGCTTGGTTAGGTCTTCGACAAGTTCAGACTGACATTGTCAACTATTCCTTCGGCGCATTTTCTTCATTTCTGAAAGTGTCAATAGTCGTTATGTTAGCCAGCTTAACGGGCTTGCCCGAACGTGCCGATTCGTAAATGGCTTCCATGATCTTTTGGTCTTGCAGGCCTTCTTCGCCGGGGGTGTAAGGTTCCTTGTTTTCCATAATGCACTGGGCAAAGTGATCCATTTCCAGGGCAAATTGTTGTTTTTCGCCCACAATTACATTTTGCTTAATTTCTTGTTTGCCTTGCGCCTGCGAAGCTTCAATTTTTAAACCGTTGTAGTTAAAGGCCGGGTCCATGCCAAACCAGCCGCCGTTGTCGGCATAGCAACGGTAATGTTTAGAATCGTGAACGCTGTATGCCGTGGTATTATTGGCTACTGTGCCACTGGGAAAAAACATTTGGAACATCACCTTATCTTCCACCTCCTTAAAGCGAGGATCGGCGGCATCAGTGTGAATCATGGCCGACACCATGTTGGGTTCTTCGCCGGTGAGGAAGCGGTTGGTGTTAATGCAATATAAGCCAATATCGGGCAGCGAACCGCCGGCAGCCAAAGCTTTTTTGAGGCGCCATTGGTTAGGATCGCCAATGTTTTGCACATTTACTGAGTTAATCACCTTCACTTTGCCAAAATGATTCTCGCGGGTCCACTTCATCATGAGGCGGTTATGAGGTTCGTATTGAATACGGTAAGCGATCATCAATTTTTTGCCCGCTTTTTTACAAGCATCTATCATGTTTTGCGCCTCTTTGCTGGAGTTGGCCATGGGCTTTTCGCAAAGCACATGCTTGCCTGCTTTGGCGGCACGTATTACAAATTCTTCGTGCATGCTGTTGGGCAGCACAATGTACACGGCATCTATCTCGGGATTATTTTTGATCTGGTCAAAATTCTGGTAGTTGTAAATATTCTTTTCGGGGATGCCATGCTGGGCGGCTACCTTTTTTGCTTTGGCTGCATCGCCGCTTACCAGGGCTACGGGCTTGGCATATTTGCACGAACCAAAGGCCGGCATAATTTGTCCCATCGTTAACTCGCCTATACCTACAATGGCATAGCCTATGCGGTTATCGGGCGGGAGCATGGTAGCACCGTTTTCCTGTTGTCGTTCGCTGTTGGCATGCTGGCTGGGCACATCTACCTTAATTACATTAGCCATGGTTTCGCCGCTTCCCGGGCCCCGGCTCATGCTTTGCGCATCGGCGTCATCGGCGGTTAAGCCGCCTATAATGGTAGCTGCCACCAGTCCTTTACCGGCAGTTCCTAAAAAATTGCGACGGTTGTATGCCGGGTTGTTTTCTGATAGCGATTGCATAAGTTGATTGAGGTTTTTCATGCTATATTTCAGATGTTTACTATTAGTTACTAAAGTTTCTTTGAAGAAGTATTTAGTTGCTTTTTTGTTTGTAAAAAATCCTCATAACATCATCGCGTTAAAACTGCTTCATTAATAAAAAGTTATATAATTGCAGCTATGAGCTTTGCTCTTCGGCAACTGCATAAATTATAACTATGAGTATACAGGTTGAAGGCCTTACCAAGCATTACGGTGCGCAAAAGGCGGTAGATGGTATTAGCTTTACGGCCCAACCCGGCGTGCTGGGTTTTTTAGGGCCAAACGGTGCCGGAAAATCAACCACCATGAAAATGTTGACCGGTTTTATTCCGCAAACCGGGGGCAAGGCCAGCGTTTGTGGTTTTGATACCGTTACCCAAACATTGGAGGTAAGGCGCCGTATAGGTTACCTGCCCGAAAGTAACCCGCTATATACCGATATGTATGTAAAGGAGGCGTTGAACTTTGTGGCCGGCATCCACCAATTGCACAACCCCGCACAGCGTATTAACGAGGTTATTGAGCAAACCGGCTTAGGACCAGAGCAGCATAAAAAAATAGGACAGCTTTCTAAAGGGTACCGCCAGCGGGTAGGTTTGGCTCAGGCTATATTACACAACCCCGAGGTGCTCATTTTAGATGAGCCAACATCAGGCTTAGATCCTAATCAGTTGATCGGTATCCGGCAGTTGATACGCGATTTAGGCGCTGAAAAAACGGTGATATTATCTACCCATATTATGCAGGAAGTGGAGGCTACCTGCAACCGGGTCATCATTATTAACCGCGGCAATATTGTTGCAGATGACAGCCTGGGAGGATTGAAAGCTGCGCATGAGCATTTAGGTTTAGAAGAGATTTTTATTAAACTTACGAATACATAAAACACGAAAGGGGCGGTTAAATAACCACCCCTTTCGTGTTTTATGTTTAATACGTTAACCTTATTTGAAAGTAAAACGGAAGCCTAAGCCAAAGCGTGCAGCTTCGAAGCCCGAACCGTGGTTAAGCTGAGCCGATGGTCTCCAGTCGAAATTTAAAGCAATTGGTGCTCCTGCAATTTTGTAATCTAAGCCGGCCATAGGGCGTATTAAAACTGCTGTATACCCTTTAAACGGGCCGTTGCCATCTACAAAGGCAAACTGCGGACCTAAACCTAAGTACCATTTTAAGCCTGATGCACCTTCAATAGGCTGGTGATATTGATAATAACCACCCAACCATACCACATGGTCGCTAAATAACAGGTCGGCTTGCACGGCATCTTTTCCGGTAAAAAAGTGTTTGTAACTTGGACCAACCAGAGTTGAGCCATCGCCAAATTCAATACCTAAACCTACACTGTTTTTGTAAGACTGAGCAAACGTGTGGCTAGCAGTAAATACAACTGCAAGAACGGCTAAAAGAAAAATTTTTTTCATAGTAAATGGTTTTAGTTTGAAAATATCTTATTGCCTCAAACCTCAAAAATTTCAATTTGTTTGAGGTTTTTTTGAAAAAAGTCTGAGCTACTTCTGTGCTTAATCATCCATTGCGAAGGGATTCTTTTAAAGTTTTTATACCTAACTCAAACATTTACATTAAGTTAAATAAGCATTTCTATGCCGTTATAAATGGAGATTTTTGATGAGTTACGGCCCTAATAAATTTAAAAATTATGCTGTTGCGTAATTAGATAATTCCTTAATTTGATGGTCATCAACATTGGGCATACATTACATGAAAAGAATATTTTTACCACTTCTGTTAATACCCTTGATCGCTAATAGTGTGTATGCACAGGGTGGAAGTTCGCCCGCAAATTCAACAGCGCTAAGCATAGGGGCCGAGTTAAACATACCTCAGCGTAGCGGCTATACCATTGGTTACGGTGCATCGGCCAAATTTGAATTGCCATTTGCCAATACACTCAGCTTTACGGCAACGGCAGGCATACATCAATATCATTTAAAAACATTGTTTTCAGGTAAATCGGGAGGTAACGATACTTTTGTGCCGCTCAAAGCAGGTATCAAATATTATATAGATCCGCGCTTTTATGCCGAGGGTGAATTGGGTACGGTTATAGACCGTAACCGCGACAACGATCAAAACCGTTTCACCTATTCGTTAGGCACCGGCTTTCTGCTGCCGCTAAGAAACACATCCAACATGATAGATTTGGGCTTACGTTACGAAGAATGGTCTAAAAATGGGATACAACAATTTGGTATAAGGGTGGCTTACCGGTTTGGCTTGTAACTCTAAGCAACCTTTTAGGTTGTAAAGCATGGTTTTGTTGTGTTTAATTTAGGCTTGCGCTACGAAAGCCGTGTTGAAGATGGCGGTTCGTTAAGCCAGTTCGCTTTACATATAGCTTACAAGTTTAACCTGTCGTGTCTGCAATCTCAAATAAAGCGGCGTAGTTAAGCACCATGCGGCTTTTTTTATGGGTAATAGTTGGCATGGCTTACATACCTATAATTAACAAAAATTAAACAACTTTACGGTTTCAATCTTTTATCAACTATATGCTCCCTATCTTTCAAAAAGAAATCAGCTCTTACCTAAGCTCCCTGGTGGCGTATGTTACCATTGGTGTGTTTTTGCTGGTGCTGGGTTTGTTTTTGTGGGTATTCCCCGAGTCGAGCATTTTAGAGTACGGCTACGCCGGATTGGAGAGCCTGTTTAGCACAGCGCCTTACCTGTTCATGTTCCTTATTCCGGCCATTACCATGCGCTCCCTGGCCGAAGAACGTAAAGAAGGTACGCTGGAAATACTGGCTACCCGCCCGTTAACCGATTGGCAAATTGTGCTGGGGAAGTACCTGGCCTGCCTGATGCTGGTATTGTTTGCGCTGTTGCCTACGCTAATTTATGTATACTCGGTTTGGGTGTTAGGCAATCCGCAGGGTAATTTAGATACAGGCGCGGTCATTGGTTCATACATCGGGCTTTTCCTGTTAGGGGCAGCGTTTGTGGCTATCGGGTTGTTTGCCTCTTCTATAAGTAAGAATCAGATTATTTCTTTTACGGTAGCTGTTTTTCTAAGCTATTTCTTTTACAGTGGTTTTAATTCGTTAAGTCAGCTGCTGTCGCTGCAAAACAGTAATATTGAAAATGTAGGCATCGCCGCTCATTATGATGCCGTAGGCAGGGGCGTGCTGGCCACGGGCGACCTCGTTTATTTCATCCTGATCTCGGGGATATTTATAGGCCTTACCCTGCTGGTCATAGCCCGGCAAAGGCAAAAAGCTTTAAAGTATACGGCTATCCCGGCTTTGGCGGCGGTGTTGTTGGTTGTAGCTGTGTTATCACACTTTACTTATACCCGGTTCGATTTTACAGCCGAAAAGCGCTTCACCATATCAGAAGTAAGCCGAAACGTGATGAATGGTTTGCCGCAGCCGGTAACCGTTACGGTATACCTGCAAGGCAAAGACCTGCCCGGTGGTATGAAACGCTTGCAGCAAGGCACGCGGGATATGCTTAACGATTTGCAGGCATACAGCAACAGTAAACTTTCCTTTAATTTTACTAATCCGCTCGATGGATTGAACCCGCAGGAGCAGGAACAAACCATACAAGATATGCAGGCGCAGGGCATTGAGCCCACTAACCTGAGCGTAAAAACGGATAACGGCGTATCGCAAAAGATCATCTTTCCTGCCGCAATAGTTAAGTGCGGTGAGCATGTAATAGGAGTGAAGCTACTGCAAACCCGCATTGGGCTATCGCCTGATGAAGTGCTGAATAATTCTATCCAAAACCTGGAGTATGCTTTTACATCAGCCATTAAGAAAGCTACCGGCAATGGCAGGCCGCGGATAGGTTTTACCGACGGGCACAACGAGCTCAGTGATCTGCAATTGAACGATGCGCTCAAAAGCTTGGCCGACGGTTATGAGGTGGGGCGGGTTAACCTGCAAACCATGCCATACGCTAATCTGAAAAGCCTGAAGCTTTTAATCATCCCCAAACCCGAAAAGCCATTCACCGAAGTAGAAAAATTCAAAATCGATCAATACCTTATGCAAGGTGGACGAATACTTTGGGCCATTGATCAGGTAAGTGCCGAGTTGGATAGCCTGCGCGGCCACGGCGGCGAACAACTGGCCTTCAACAAGAAATTGAATTTAGACGATCAGCTTTTCCGTTACGGCGTGCGTATTAATTATGATTTGATTGCCGATATGAGCTGCTCGCAAATCCCTGTAAGTACAGGTAACATGGGCGGGCAGGCGCAGATACAGATGCTGCCCTGGTTGTTTTATCCGGTTTTTATGCCGCTGGGCAAGCACCCGGTTATTAAAAATCTCGAAGGTATTCGCAGCGAGTTTGCCAGTACTATTGATCTCTTGCCGGTAAAAGGCATCAAGCAAACCGTTCTGCTGGCATCATCGCCTTATAGTAAAAAGCTCACATCGCCACGTTTGCTTTCGCTGCAGGCTTTAGAGCAGGAGCCTAATCCAAAAGAGTTTCAGGGTGCGCCTCAAATAGTAGGGGCCTTGTTAGAAGGTACTTTTAGTTCCAACTTTCAAAACCGCCCGGTGCCCGAGGGGATAACCGAAAATATACCGGTGCTCAACACCAGTAAGCCAGCCAAAATGATCGTGTTGAGCGATGGCGACCTGCTTAAAAACCAGGTAAGCGCCGATGGTTCGCCTTTCCCGTTAGGTTATGACCGTTACACGCAACAAACCTACGGCAACAAAAATCTGCTCCTGAACATAGCCGATTATATGACCGATGATTCGGGCCTCATATCGCTCCGTAATAAGGAAATTAAGCTGCGTATGCTTAACCGGGCCCGCCTGCGCAACGAGAAAACTTACTGGCAGGCAGTGAATACCATAGCGCCTTTACTACTGGTGTTGATATTGGCTATTTTTCAACATTTGTACCGCAAAAGAAAGTATGCTCATTAAATTTCATACTTTTGGGTTGATTAAAACTTGACTATGAGATTCATTGTTTCGACATTAACTTTACTGAAGCAATTACAGGCAGTAAGTGGCGCTTTAAGCAGTAGCACCGTATTGCCTATACTGGAAAACTTTTTGTTTGAGATCAAAGACGGCACGCTCACCATATCGGCCACCGATCTGCAAACCAGCATGACCACCTCTTTATCTGTTGAAGCCAAAGAGAACGGCCGCATTGCTATTCCATCACGTATTTTACTGGATACCTTGAAATCGTTACCAGAGCAGCCTATTGCTTTTTCGGTAGACGATAAAACTTTTGCCATTGAGATAAGCGCCGGCGACGGTAAGTACAAGCTGAGCGGCGAGAACGGTGAAGATTTCCCGAAGATACCGGTGGTAGAAAATGCATCATCGGTTAACCTGCCGGCATCGGTATTGGCCGAGGCTATCAACAAAACCATATTTGCGGTAAGCAACGATGAATTGCGCCCGGCCATGACAGGGGTGTTTTGCCAGCTGAACAGCCAGTATTTAACCTTTGTATCTACCGATGCACATAAGCTGGTACGCTACCGCCGTTTAGATGCCAAGGCCGAAAGCAATACCTCGTTCATTTTGCCAAAAAAGGCGCTGAACCTGTTAAAATCAGCTTTGCCATCTGATGATGTAAATGTTTCGGTAGAGTATAACAACACCAGCGCGTTCTTCAAATTTGGTAACATTAACCTGGTTTGCCGTTTAATTGATGAGCGTTACCCCGATTATGAAGCCGTTATACCACAAAATAACCCTAACCGTATGACTATTGACCGTCAGTCGTTCTTAGGGACTTTGCAGCGTGTGGCCATATATGCTAACAAAACCACCCACCAGGTGCGTTTAAAAGTAAGCGGTAGCGAATTAAATATCTCTTCGGAAGATATAGATTTTGCGAACGAAGCTCACGAACGCCTGAGCTGTCAGTACGAAGGCGAAGACTTGGAAATTGGTTTCAATGCCCGTTTCCTTATCGAAATGCTGAAAAACCTGAGCAGCGAAGAAGTGGCCCTGCACATGAGCACACCTAACCGCGCAGGCTTATTATTGCCGCAAGGTGGCGATGAGAACGAGGATGTATTAATGCTGGTAATGCCGGTAATGTTAAACAGCTACGCATAAATAATAGCCAATTATAAATTCAAATGGAAAGTCCGGTTGCAAAACCGGACTTTTTAGTTGAGTGAACGTTATGCAGTAAGAAATGTCATTGCGAGCGATAGCGTGGCAATCTCTATGCACCCGGCAACAAAGCGTACAGGAATTGCCACGTCGCTATCGCTCCTCGCAATGAAATGGATGTATTTAAAAACAAATCACATAAAAACAAATCACAGATAACAAACTTTAGAAAAAGCAGTTATAAAACTGGTTATGAGTAAAAGCATCACTTACATAATTTCTTTAGCGGCTGTAATGCTGGCGCTGGCCTCTTGTGTTAAAAACGATCCTGATGTGGCTAAGCCTGGTAACGTAAACGTTAACGTGGTTAATGCCAGTGAGGAGGTGCTCAACTTTTACCTTAACGGCACTCGTCAAAACAGTGTGACCGGTATTTTTCCGTTAGGGGCTAATGGCTATACGGCTATACCAAGGGGTAACCAGCTTTTGGCATTCCGTAAGCAGTTTAACCGCACCCAGTTTACCGATGCCGATATTTTATTTACGCTGCCCGTTAAGTTAGATTCTGTAGCGTCCAAAGTGCGTTATTCCATTTTTGCAGGTGGGATAACCAGTAACGATGCATTCATGGTTTTAGATACTTTAGATAGCGACGCTAAAAATGCGAAGCTCCGTTTTGTTGTGGCTTCTCCGCAGTTTGCTGCCCTGCGTGTATATTTAAATGATACTTTGCGTTTTACCAGCAGTGCATTTAAGCAAGCCAGCACATTTAAACTTGTTGGCAACGGCCAAAAAGTGATCAAGATACGTTCAACTACGAGTGATGAGGTGCTTTACACCAGTACAATACCCATGCAGCAAGGCCTCATTTATACCTTATTTAGTGCGCAGTTAGTAGCCAATAACAAAGCAAATTTAAGGGCTGGTTTAGTGATCAATCAATAATACAGCAGTACTTCAATGAAAGTGAAGAAACATATATTTCATACCTTATTTGCCCTGAACATCATGGTGCTGGTTTTGCCGGGCCTGGTATCGTGCAGTAAAACCGATACCGCTACGCCAACCAGTTCCGACATACAGTTGCAGGTAATGAATTTAAGCCCCGACTCTTATCCCCTCGGCTTGTATCAAAATAACCTGCGTATAACCGGTACTAATTATAGCTTCGGCAATACGCCTTCTTACTTTTACCTTACGTCCACGGCTTATCCTTTACAATTGCGTGTGCAGCGGAGTGATACCGTTTTGGTTTTTAACAACGACTCTTTACAGTTTAAGAACAATACCCGTTACAGCTTATTTTTTATAGGCTTGTATTCTGAAAAGTTGCTTAAACCTCTGATTACGATAGATGATACGGCTTCTTTGCCACCCATTGGTAAAGGCGGTAAGCTGCGGTTCGTAAACGGATCGCCGCGAGCTAAAGGACTCGACATTTGGGCTAACGGCTCCCGCATTATCGAGAATACCGATGTTGGCAAAGTATCCAACTATGTTACTTTACCCACCGGCAATTACAGCTTCAGGGTTTATTCCACCGGTACCTCTACCAACAGTCTTACCAACCTTGACCGGGTTACCATACAAGACGGTCGCCTCTATACGATTTACACCCGCGGCATCATTGGCCGTACCGCTGCCGATACGGCCGCTTTTGGCTTAGTGGTAGTGCCTAATAACCCGCCTAAAATTAACAGGTAGAAAATTGTCCTATCGAAGGATGAATGCTTGGACAATCTCAGCATGACAGGTGAAGAATCACGAGGATAGCAAGCTGTGTCAGTCTGTCGAAGACCTAACCAAGCGGCGAATGCTTCGACAAGCTCAGCATGACAGGTTGAGTGGTGAGTGCTCTATAGGCGCTGCAACTGTGATTATAACTAAAGCATTCAGCGTTAAAATATTTAATAATTGCGCTTATAATAATATGATTACTTTTGCTCCAAATTTTGAGCATTGGAAATTATTAAAGAACTGATCGACTTTATATTGCACATTGATAAACATCTGGTGCAAATTACCAGCCAATACCAGGCCTGGACTTACCTCATTCTATTTGTGATCATCTTTGCCGAAACCGGCTTTGTGGTAACGCCTTTCCTGCCTGGCGATTCACTGCTATTTGCAGCCGGTGCGTTAATTGCCGGTGGTAACTCGGGTTTAGATATTTGGGTGCTGGCCATTATTCTCATCATTGCAGCATTTTTAGGCAATACCGTAAACTACATGCTGGGCAATTATTTGGGTTCGCGTGTGTTTAAGCCCGAAAACAAGGTGCTCAAGCTTGATTATTATTTAAAAACCAAAGCTTTTTTTGATAAGCATGGTGGTAAGGCGGTTATCTTCAGTCGCTTTATGCCTATTATACGTACCATAGCACCTTTTGTGGCGGGTGTGGGCCGTATGCCGTTTGGCCGTTACAGTCTTTACAACATTGTAGGGGGCTTTTCGTGGATCGTGGTATTTTTGTTTTTAGGCTATATGTTGGGTAATGTACCTTTCTTTAAACAGCACTTCTCGCTAATAGCGCTGGGTATTGTGGTGGTATCGTTAGTGCCTCCAATTTGGGCTGCATTAAGGAGCCGGTTTTCCCACACTGCTGCTTAAGGGCGGCTTGGGTAGGGGCTTGTTTACTACACCGAAGTTGGGTAGCTCTGCAACTTTTCCTAATTGATATAAAGCCGCCTCATGGGCGGTTTTTTGTTTTTGTGCTACTGCTGGGAGCGAGTCGAGAAGCTTGTTCAGGTCGGGCTGGCCGGCATCTACCCAGGCCGAATACCAATAGCTTCCCACATTTAATATAGCTACCCGCATGCGGCGTTGCACCATGCCTTTAAGTGCAGTGTGGTATGCGCGGCAGTAGGCGGCAGAGAAATCTTTTATCTTACGTTTGCCCCGCAAGGTGATCTCGTACTTTTGATCGGCAGGGAAGGTTTTGTCCAGTTGCCTTTGTATACGCAGCACCGAGTCGGCACTTTTAAAAGAGCTGCGGCATAAAATGAAGGCCTGCCATAGCGGATTTTCGAGGTAGCGCGCCTTACCGGCGTAGTAATTATAACCGTTGCCAAATTGCTCGGGCAGGCGGCTTTCCCACAACGCATGAATACCCTCCTGGTGGGTAAGCTGTCCGTCGTGGTTTTGGGTGGTATGCAACGGTACGCAGGCATCAGCTACATAATGGCCCAGGTAGGCCGAGTAATGCAGTATGGCGCTGGTATCATGGCTTTTGAAGGCATCAACCAGGTGATAGTAGTTGTACTGGATGGTCCAGGGCAGGGTGCCGTATTTGTAAAGCGTATCGGCCGTGTACTTGTCAACCGCATCGGCCCATTTTTGAGGTACGGTGTGGAAAGGGTCTTTGCCAAAATGGTCGGCATCAAAGTAATGCCTGGGTATCTCGGCCGAATCTACGTAACGCCTGCGGTCGGCACTGATGGCATGCTCGGTAAGGTATTCGAGATTGGCCCGGTAAAAAGTGCTCATGCCCTTAGGTAAGGTAAACACTGCCAGCCGGTTAACGCGGTAATGTGCATAAAAACCCCACGATGTGCAGAGTGTTAGGAGTATAACAGGCAGCAGTACGCGGGCATAATTTTTCACTGAATTTAATAAGTTGATTGCTAAATTATTAGGTGCTAAAATATTTCAAATTGCCCTATTAACGGGCAAGGTACAAAAAAACAAATACTACAACTTGCCGTTTTACGTTTTACAAAAGACTAAACAGGGCTTAAAAAGCCATTTTATTTCTATTAAAACACCTTCTATGAAAAAAGTAAATCTTACTTTAAAGCAAGCTTTTCGCTTTGCATTTGTTGGCCTGCTGGCTGTTTCTTTGTTCTCATCGTGCAAGAAAAATGATCCTTACGATTTTGAAGATACCATTGGCGCCGAGGTTAACCTCATTAATGCCAGTCCTGATGCCCCTGCGGCACAGCTATACGTAGAAGATATTTTAAGAACGCCCAGCAGTGTTACCTTTGGCCAGGCATCGGGCTATTACAAAACCTTTTTAGGCGATCAGGATGTGATCATTAAATCGGCCACGGGCGAAGCTACGCTGAGTTCTTCTCATGTGCAGTTTGATGCCTTTAATAGCTATACTTTTTTCCTGGTAGGCCAAAACAGCGGTTTAGGGATAATTACCGTTACCGATGATGTTACTGCTCCGGCAGCAGGCAAAGCCAAGGTTCGTTTTGTGAATGCTTCGCCTAACGCATCATCGGTTAGTTTAATTATTGGCGGTAATGTAATAGCTGCTAACCAAAACTTCAGAGCAGTGGGCTCATCCGTAGAAATTGCGGCCGGTACGTATGCTGTTGTGTTAAGTAATGTTGCCGGTGGTACCACCACTACCAATACTACGGCAGGTGTAAGCTTTCAAAGCGGTAAAATATATACGGTTTATGCCAAGGGACTTGTGGGCAGTACAGGCACCACAGCATTTACCGCGGGTATATATAACAATAAGTAGCAGCACGTTAGGTAAGCGGCAAGTAATTGAGGTTTGAATCAAAGTCTGAAATTTTTTTTAACGGATGCTTGTTAGTTTTATTTTTTTGGAATATATTTGCAGTCCGAAAAATAAAAAGATAATTAGCTAAAAATGGCAAATCATAAATCAGCAATAAAAAGAATCAGAGCTAACGCTACCAAGCGTTTACGTAACAGATATCAGGCTAAAACTACCAGAAATGCTATCAAGAAATTAAGAGGCTCTACTTCTAAAGCTGAAGCAGCTCCTTTGTTGACTACTGTAATTTCTATGATTGACCGTTTAGCTAAGAAAAACGTTATTCATAAAAACAAAGCTTCTAACAACAAGTCGAAACTGACTAAGTTTGTTAACAAGTTAGCATAAGCATATTCGTCTGTATAGATGATGAAAGGGTTGCATTACAATGCAGCCCTTTTTTGTTTTGTCCGCTTTTTTTAAATAGCTTAACGGCGTGGAAGCGTACGAAACCAAAATAAGCATTAAGGCCTGGGCGGAAGAAGACCGCCCGCGCGAAAAGTTGAACGCCCAGGGCCGCCGGGCGCTGAGCGATGCCGAACTCATAGCCATTCTGATAGGCTCGGGCAGCCGCAACGAATCGGCCGTGGAGCTGAGCAAGCGCATTTTGCATCATTATGAAAACGATTTGCAAAAGCTGGGCAAGGTATCGGTTAGTGAGCTATCGAAGTTTAAGGGGATAGGGGAGGCCAAGGCTATCTCTATCATCGCAGCACTTGAACTGGGCCACCGCCGCGGTGATACCGAAATTAAGGCACCCGAAATTGTGAATGGCAGCCGTAGCGTATACAATGTGCTAAAGCGCCATTTGGTAGACCTGAACCACGAAGAGTTTTGGATATTGCTGCTGAGCCGCAACTGCAAGATCATAGCCAAGGAACTCATTAGTAAAGGAGGACTATCGGGTACGGTGGCCGATCCGAAGATCATTTTCGGCATTGCCTTGCAGCACCAGGCGTCGTCCATCATCCTGGCGCATAATCATCCTTCGGGAAACCTGAAACCCAGCCAGCAGGATATAGACCTTACGAAAAAAATTCATGCCGCCGGTCGTATACTGGACATAGGCGTACTTGATCACCTGATCATCACCGACGGCGGCTTCTTCAGCTTTGCCGACGAGGAGCTGTTGTAAATGTGAAATTTTGGGGAGATATGCAGATGCGGAAATATGCAGATGGGAAAGTGTGCAAATGTGCAGATGAGGTGAAGTGCGGATTAATGAACTTTTTTGATGAAAGTATGCACTTATCCAAACAAATATGAGCGGGTAAAATTTGCCTTACTCGCACCTCGCACCTCGCACCTCGCACCTCGCACCTCGCACCTCGCACCTCGCACCTCGCACCTCGCACCTCGCACCTCGCACCTCGCACCTACGCCAGTGGCAGGCTAAAGAAAAAGGTAGAACCCTGGCCCATCTCGCTTTCTACCCAAATGTTACCGTTATGGCGTTGAATAATCTCGGCGCAAAGGTACAAACCTATGCCAAAGCCCGATATGGTTTGCGTGTGCTTGCTATCTACCCGGTAATAGCGCTCAAATAATTTTTCGATGTCCTGTGGCTTAATACCCATGCCTTCGTCCTTAACGCTCACGCGGGCCATTTCATCAACGATGATACAATTGACCTCTATACGTTTACCCCGCGGAGAATATTTGATGGCATTGCTTATAAGATTGGAGATCACCGAGCCTATCTTATCGCGGTCGGCAGCCACCAGGGCCGCATCACAAGGCAGCAATACCAGCTCGTGGCTTGCGGTGGTAAGTATAGTTTCGTCTACCATATCTTTCACCAGTTCATCCAGCCTGAACTGCTGAATATCCAGATGAATTTTGCCCGATTCAAGCCTTGATACGTTCAGGAAACCATTGATCATGGAGCTCATTTTCTTTACCTGGATACTTACCTTATCAAGCGCACCGGTAACAAAGTTGTCATCGTTCTTTTTGGCGCGGGCATGCAGCATTTGTATGTAAGCGCTCAAAGAAGTAAGCGGCGTTTTTAATTCGTGGCTCACCATGCCTATAAAATCGTTTTTACGCTGCTCGTCCTGCTTCTGCTCGGTAATATCAATCAATACACCCGAAAAGTAAGAACGGCCGTCTTTAGGGTTCTTATTCAATTTACCGGATGCCCTTACCCAACGAATTTTATGATCATTGTTTCCTAAAACCGGGTGTTCAACGTTGTAAGAATCATCATTGGCCAGGGCTTTTTCAACCTCTGCTTCAATATATTGGCGGTACTCCTCCGGAATTTGGTTCACCACATCGGCGTAACTCACTTCATCATTTGCATTAAAGCCAAACAATTCTTTTAACCGGGTAGATGGTATAAACTCGCGTGACACTACATCGAGGTACCAGGTGCCCATATTGGCAGCGTCTACCGAAAAGCGGAGCATCTCTTCAGCATTTTCAACCTTACGGCGCGATATGACCTGCTCGGTAACATCAGTAGCCACTACAATAATGCTCGACGTTTGATTAGCATCATCAAAAATAGGGTGGTAGGCAAAGTTGAAATAGAGTTCTTCTAATACGCCGTTACGTTCTAATTTGGCATGTACCTCATTGCCGTAATAGGTTTGTCCGCTGGTGTATACGCTGTCCAGTATATCCAAAAAGGGCTGACCTTTTAATTCAGGCAGTGCATCTTGCAGCGGCATACCTATAATGCTGCTATTTTTACCCCAAAGTTCGAGTATTTTATTATTGGCCGCTTCTATAACCAGTAACTGGCTGGTAAGTATACCAATAGCTACAGGGGCCTCGGCTATCATATAGCGTATGCGTGCCTCGCTGGTTGCCAGGCGGCCTACAATTTCCTGCAGGTTTTCTTTGGTGTGGGCCAGTTCCTCGTTTGTGGTTACCAGCTCTTCATTGGCCGATGCTACTTCTTCATTAATAGCGGTAAGTTCTTCGTTAAGGGCCTGCTGTTCGCTATAGCTTTGTTCGAGCAATAAGCGGTTGTTTACCTGGTTGGTAATATCTTCGGCGGCTACTATAATGCCGGTTACGTTACCTTCGGAGTCAAAAACAGGGTCGTAATAAAAACTTACATATTTGGTGACAGGCCCTTCGGGCGAGTCTAAATAAAAAACTTCTTCTTCCTGTCCATAACCTTTTCCGGTTTCAAAAATGCGCCTCAATAGTGCAGGGAAAGGCTGGCCTTCCAGTTCAGGCAAAACATCCATTAGGCGGCGGCCGGTAATGTCTTCAACGGTTCGTCCCCATAAATTGGCCAGTGGAGTATTGGCTATTTCAATAACCCAATCTTGCCCGCGTAATATCATGAGTGCATAGTGAGCCGTCATGACCAGGCTGCGCAAACTCAGCGCTACTTCTTCTATCTTTTTACGGGCGTTTACCTGCTCGGTAACATCGTGGGCAATAGAAATAATTGATACCGTTGTGCCACTTTCATCTTTTACAGGCTGATATACAAAGTTGTAATAGCCATTTGTAAGAATACCATTATGGTTAATTGTAGCTATTGACTCATTACCATAGTAAGTGTTGCCGTTTGTGAAAACCTGATCGAGTAACGGAAAAAAAGGTTGTCCAACCAATTCGGGTACAGCTTTAGAAAAGGTAAGACCAATAACATCTGAAGTTTTACCCCACATGTTGAGCATGTAATTATTGGCCGATTCTATAACAAGGCTGCGGCTGGTAAATACAGCTATAGCTACCGGTGCATCTTTAATAAGGTTACGGAAGCGGTTTTCGCTTTCCGCAAGTTTGCTGGTGCGGTTGGCCACGCGCTCTTCCAGTTCGGCATTAAGCATGGCAAGGCTCTGTTGCGATATGTGCAGTTCTTCGTTAGTAGAACTTAACTCTTCATTAGCCGATGCCAGCTCTTCGTTCAGCGCTTGCTCGCGCATGAGGGCATTATTAAGCTCATAACTGTAGCCGTTGTTCAGAATGGTGCCTGTGTGCAAGCCCACAGTATTTAAAAAGTGGCGATAATCGGCATCAAGCTTTTTACGCGGCGATACACCCATAACCAGGTAGCCACCTATGCGTGCTTCATCTGTGCTAACGGGTACAATTAGGGCTTCGGTGCAGGGTGTGCCCCACGTGCTCAGTGCAGGCTCGGCCAAATACTTATTAAGGTCTTCAATATAAATAGCATCGCTGCCATTCATACCCATCATGTAGGGCCAGTTAACGGCTGCTTCATTAGCCGGACTTAAGCCCGAACTTATGGTAAGCAATGCCTGGTGGGTATTTTCGTTATCGGTTGAAAATAATTGGTAAAACGGAATATCTTCGCGGCAGTGGTCAAGAATGCTCTGCACTTTATTAATAGCTTCCTGCAAGCCATGCGCGCGGTTAAGCTGCTGTAATAATTTAGTTAAAACCTGGTTACGGCGCTCGTTAATAACCCGGTAACTGGTTTCAATAACAGCGTTAAAAACACCGCCAATGCTGCCGTCTAAAGCTGTAATGGGCGATAAGGTGTAATCAAAATAACACTCTTCTACATAACCGTAGCGGTTCATGAGTAGGAGCGAGTCGGGCTGGCGAATAGATTGGCCTTTGTTTAATACATCATTAAACTGCTGCTCCAGGCCATCCCATATTTCGGGCCATACCACGGCGCCTGGTTTGCCCAGTGCCCACGGATGTTTGTTGCCGGGTATAGTGCTCCAGGCGTCGTTATAAATGAGTGTGAAATCAGATCCCCAGTAAATGGCAATAGGGAAGCCCGAATTAATGCTCAGGCTAACGGCCGACCTCAAACTGTCGGACCAGGTATCTGGTGTTCCTACTGAGGTTTCGGCCCAATTGGCCAACCGTATAAATTCGCCCATATGACCGCCGCCTTGCAAAAATTTAGGTGTGTTTGACACTATCTGGAATATTTAAAGAGTTTAAACAGCTAAATAGATTAATGTAAAATGAATAAACGCATTTCTGATAAAATAGTTGATGCAATTTTGGTTTTGCTATTGATCCCTGTAAGTAATATCAAAAGATGACTTATTACTTAACGGCGCAAATTGGCCCTAAAGTGTAATTGACGAATTCATTTTAAAACAGCTTTAGCTGTTTTTGTACGGGTGGTTTTGCTTCGCCAAATACCGTGCGGCCTCCGTAACGCCATGACTCATTGCGTTCGCGTTCAATCACCTTATCAAAATTAGCGTTCGGCGTAAACCCGTGTTCGGCGTTTTGGGCTATCTGGCTTAGCTTTTTAATAGCCTCTGCTTTATCGGTGTTGCCTAATTTTGAGCGGTTAATGGATTGATGCAGTACATTCAATGTTTCATCATATACTTTAACCGGAACCGGGAAGGGGTGACCGTCTTTACCGCCGTGGGCAAATGCAAAACGCGCGGGGTCTGTAAAACGGGATGGCGTACCATGGATAACCTCGCTTACCAGCGCTAAAGATTGCAGCGTACGAGGGCCGAGGCCTTGCAGCAGGAGTAGTTCCTCAAAATCGGCCGGTTGTTTTTCATGGGCCAGCCATAATAGGGCACCAAGGCGTTTTAAATCAACGTCTTTAGCGGTAACCTCGTGGTGGTTGGGCATCACTAGCTGACTTATTTCTTTCAGCATATGCTCGGGCTGCTCGGCGGCTATGGTCATGATGGCATTGCGCGAGGGATTGGCACGTGCATCGGCCATATTTAAGATGTGGCCGGTGTTTTGACCGCAAATGGCCGTATGTGGGTCATTTACGAAAGACTGCAGTGCTTCGGAATGCCAGTGATAGCGCCGGGCAGTTTTAGTAATAGGGTTCATGCCTTGCTGTATCACCGTCCATTGCCCCTGCGTGTTCAATATAAAGTTGTGGGTGTATAGCTGGAAGCCATCCTGCACGGCGGTGTTATCTACCTTGGCGCTCAACTTACTGCACCGCACCAGGTAATTACCATCGAGGCCGGTGGCTTCGCTCACTTTGATCAACTCATTTGGCGTTTGGGTAGAGTGTTTGCCTTTGCCGCCACAAATGTAGATGCCCAGCTCTTTAGCGTGCGGGTTAACTGCACGTTTTAAAGCCCCCATAACCGAAGTGGTAATACCCGACGAATGCCAGTCCATACCCATAACGGCACCCAGGCTTTGGAACCAGAAAGGATCGCTCAAGCGCTGTATTACCTGTCTGTTGCCATATTCCATTACCATGGTTTCTACCACGGCCAGCCCCAGTTTAGCCATACGTTCGGCCAGCCATGGCGGTACATAGCCATAATGTAAAGGAAGATCGGCATTGCCTGAGCGTTTCATGCTAACAAAGTTAGTAAATTGAATTTTATAATGAATGTTTAAACAACAATTTGATTTACTGAGGGTTAATTAAAATAAACAATACTAATGGATTTCAACTGGAAGGAAATTTTTATCAACGATTTGCATTGGAGTTTGGCCGCCGAAATCATGATCAGAACATTGATCATGTTTATTGTGATCCTGGGATTTCTCAGGCTTTCGGGCAAAAAGGGCGTAAGGCAGTTGTCACTTTTTGAAGTCGCAATTATTATTGGATTAGGTTCGGCCGCGGGAGACCCCATGTTTAACCAAGATAGTGCAATACTGCCTGCATTAATTGTGTTTGTGAGCATTTTATTATTTTACCGGTTTATTACCTGGTTGGCCAGTAAATTTGAGTGGTTTGAAAAAGTGCTCGAAGGCGAGCCGGTATATGTAATTACAGAGGGTGAGTTTGTAATTGATAACAATGAGCCGTCGTTTGCCAAGGATGAATTTTTTGCCGAAATGCGGCAAAAGAATTTAGAGCATGTGGGCCAGGTTAAAACTGCAATTTTGGAAACTAATGGACAGATCAGCTTTTTTTATTACCCGGATGAAGATGTGAAGGATGGGCTACCCATATTACCAAAGCTCTATCATAAAAAAACGAAGCAAGGTACACCAGGTAAAAATGCCTGCACTTTTTGTGCCCATGTAGTAGATTCTGTAAGCGAAAAAGGAAAGTGCCCGCGTTGCCATAACGAAGAATGGGTAGCAGCCATTTGTACTACAAGGCTTACCTAATCGCATTAACAAATATTGCCCGGTAACAGCGGCTAATACATTTTTATTTGGATGTGGTTTGGTAGCAGTGATAATGCAGTTATCCGAAATTAAAAAAATCCTATCTTTGAGCCACTATAGGATACAATGAAGATTTCATATAACTGGCTTAAGGAGTTTATCACTACTGATAAAACGCCCGAAGAGCTATCGCAAATATTAACCGGTATAGGCCTGGAGGTAGAAAGCCTCGAAAAAGTACAAGCCATACCCGGCGGACTGGAAGGCTTGGTCATAGGCTACGTAAAAGATGCCCAGCAGCATCCCAACGCCGACCGTTTACGCATAACCAAAGTAGACGTTGGCGGCCCCGAAGACCTGCAAATTGTTTGTGGCGCCCATAACGTTGCTGCCGGACAAAAAGTGGTAGTAGCTGTGGTAGGTACTACAGTTCACCCAACCGCAGGTGAGCCATTCAAGATCAATAAATCTAAGATCAGGGGAGAAGTTTCAGAAGGAATGATCTGCGCCGAAGATGAAATAGGCTTAGGTACCGATCATGCCGGCATTATGGAACTGGATGCTGACGCCACAATTGGTACTCCCGCTAAAGAATATTTCAAATTAAATGACGATTACCTGTTCGAGATTGGCTTAACCCCTAACCGGGCTGATGCCACCTCGCATCTAGGTACCGCGCGCGATATTGACGCTTTCCTGCAATCCAATGCATTTATAAAAAGTTTAAAATACATTGAAGATGATGATTCTGAAGTTACTTTAAAATCTTTTATCAATAAACCCGATGTTTCTGCTTTTAAAGTTGATAATCAGGATAGAACCATCCCAGTTACCATTGAGGCCCAGGCTGCTTGTCCACGTTATGTCAGCGTAACTATTACCGGTGTTAAGGTGCAGGAGTCGCCACAGTGGATCAAGGAACGTTTAGCTGTGATAGGCGTACGTTCTATTAATAATATTGTGGATATAACTAACTATGTATTGCACGAATTAGGTCAGCCACTGCACGCTTTTGATGCCGATGCTATAACAGGCAATCAGGTATTGGTTAAAACTTACCCTGAGGGCACGACCTTCGTTACACTTGATGATGCAGAACGCAAGCTATCGGCCGATGATCTGATGATTGGTAACGCCGAAGAGCCTATGTGTATAGCAGGTGTTTTTGGTGGTGCAAATTCGGGCGTTAAAGAAAGCACTACAGCGGTGTTTTTGGAAAGCGCATACTTTAACCCGGTATCGGTGCGTAAAACATCAAAACGTTTCGGCTTAAAAACCGATGCCTCGTTCCGCTTTGAGCGTGGGGTAGACCCTAACATTACAGTATTTGCTTTAAAGCGTGCTGCGCTTTTAATTCAGCAGGTAGCAGGCGGGGTTATCTCGTCCGAAATTTCTGATATATACCCGGCCCCGGTTGAGCCATTTGCGGTGGAAGTTACTTACCATAACATTGACCGGCTGATAGGTAAAGCTATTGGACAGGATACCATTAAGTCTATCATCCAGGCACTGGATATTACCATTGCTAATGAAACCGCCGAAGGTTTATCACTGCAAGTGCCGCCTTATCGGGTAGATGTAACCCGTGAGGTTGATGTTATTGAAGAGATTCTCCGTATATACGGTTATAACAACATTGAAATTCCTACTCAGATACGCGCTTCGCTGAATAACAGCATCAGGCCTGATAAAGATTCGGTACAGAATGCCATCGCCGACTTGCTATCGGCCAATGGTTTTAACGAAACCTTGTCTAACTCTTTAACCAGCTCTTCCTACGCCGATAGTTTGGATAACGCGGTAAAGCTGTTAAACCCATTGAGCAACGATTTGGATATTATGCGCCAAACGCTGCTATACTCGGGTTTAGAAGCTATTGCTTACAACCAGAACCGCCGCCAAACTGATTTGAAGTTTTACGAATTTGGTAAGACTTACTTTTTTGAAGACGGCAAATATGTAGAAACTCAAAAGATATCTGTCTTTGTAACCGGCGCTACACAAGCCGAGCAATGGAATCAGAAAAGTACACCAGTATCATTCTATCACCTCAAAGCGGTGGTTGATGGTTTGCTGGGCCGCTTGAGTATAACCGATTATACCATCGACGAAATTGTAGACCATGAGTTTACTTATGGACTGCAATACAATTTCCGTGGTGGTAAAACGCTGGTTAAATTTGGTTCGGTACTGCCAGGTGCATTGAAAAAAGCAGGGGTAGAGAAAGAAGTTTTCTACGCCGACTTCAACTTTGATGTACTGCTTAAAATTGTAAGAAACAACAAGATCATCAATAAGGAAATATCGAAGTTTCCATCCGTCCGCCGCGATTTGTCGATGCTGGTTGATACGGCGGTAACCTTTGGCCAGCTAAAGCAAATAGCCCAAAAAACCGAGCGTAAATTGCTGACCGAGGTAAACGTTTTCGACGTATACCAGGGCGATAAGCTGCCAGCCGGTAAAAAGTCGTACGCGTTAAGCTTCATCTTACAGGATGAAGAAAAAACGCTGACCGATAAGGCCATTGATGCCATTATGCAAAAATTAATCTATAATTTTAGCAAAGAAACCGGAGCGGAGATAAGGAAATAGTTATTAGTGTATTTAGTTATGGAGTATATTAAGTCTAACTTATTTACTTCAATAACGTAGTAACTCAATAACATAATAACTAATAATAAAACATGCCCTCAGTAACTGACCAGTTAAGTATTGTTGTAGAAAAAACGGAGCGCCTTATAGCGCTTTGTGGTGCCTTACAGGAAGAAAATGACCTGCTTAAGCTGGAAAACCAGTCGTTGAGCACGGTATTGAATGTAAGTAAAGATAAGAGCAAAGAGTTAGAAGAAAAGCTTCGTGTATTGAAACTGGCAAAATCATTTTCAGAAACAAATGAGAAAAGCCTTGACATCAAGCAAAAAATTAACGAATTTGTGCGGGAAATTGATAAGTGTATTGTGTTGCTTAAAAAGTAACACTGTAAAGTGAACAAGCTCAAATGGGAGAGATCTCCATAAAAATAAATATTGCCGACCGTGTTTACCCCTTAAAGGTAGAGATGGAAGAAGAGGAATTGATACGCCGGGCAGCTAAAATGATCAACGACCGCATAAAAGAATACCAGGAAAATTATGCGGTTAAAGATAAGCAAGACCTGTTATCAATGAGTGTGCTGCATTATGCAACCGCCTCATTAAAAGCAGAGCGCAAGGTAACGGTTGAGGATACCACCGTAGCCGAAAAAGCTTACCAGTTAGATCATATGCTAACCGATTTCTTTAACAAGCAATAACGTTCTTTATAAACTAATTATAGAGCAAATTAAATTTGACCGTGGTTAAATTTTAAGTTTCACTGGCAAACGCAGGTTTGTTGTCGGTTGGTTATCAGCAGGTAGTAGTTTTTACTTGCTGACCGGCTTAGGCAGCAGGCTTATGTACATGAATACTTGAATTTTAGTTGCGGTTTTTTATTATATATATACCAAATTATGAATGTATTAGAAGTAATCATCGGCCTGCTGGTCGGGGCCATTGTTGGCTTCGCTATTGGGCGTTACCTGCTTAATAAGCTATTTAAAGAGCGCGATGTGGCGGCTCAAAATAAAGCCAAAAAGATTTTAAAGGATGCGGAGAACAACGCCGAGATCCTTAAAAAGAATAAACAACTGGAAGCCAAAGAGCGCTTTTTACAACTGAAAGCCGAACACGAGCAGGAAGTAAATGCTAAAAACAACGCCATAAACCAGCGCGAAAATTCTATCAAGCAAAAAGAGCAATCATTAAATTCTAAATTAGAAACGGCTAACCGCAAAGAGAACGAGTTAGACAATACCCGTAAAAATTTAGAAAAACAAACCGAGATACTGCATAAAAAGCAGGAAGAGGTAGACCACCTGAAACAGCAACACGTACAGCAACTGGAAACTATTGCCGGTTTAACTGCTGAGGAAGCTAAAAACCAATTGGTTGATAACCTGCGCGAAGAAGCGCGTACCAAAGCCATGATGCAAATCAAGGATATTGTAGACGAGGCTAAGCTTACCGCTACCAAAGAGGCTAAAAAAGTGGTTATCCAAACCATTCAGCGTACCGCTACCGAGAGTGCTATTGAAAACACGGTATCTATCTTCAACATTGAGAATGATGAGATCAAGGGTCGTATCATTGGTCGCGAAGGTCGTAATATCCGTGCGCTGGAAGCAGCTACCGGTATTGAGATCATTGTAGACGATACTCCGGAGGCTATCATTCTTTCAGGCTTCGACCCGGTTCGCCGTGAAATTGCCCGTTTGGCTATGCACCGCTTGGTAACCGATGGTCGTATTCACCCTGCCCGTATTGAGGAGGTGGTTGCCAAAACCCGTAAGCAAATTGAAGAAGAAATTGTAGAAATAGGCGAACGTACCGTAATAGATTTAGGTATCCACGGTTTACACCCTGAGCTGATCCGTATGGTTGGCCGTATGCGCTACCGTTCATCTTACGGACAAAACTTATTGCAGCACTCTCGTGAGGTAGCCAATTTTTGCGCCACCATGGCGGCCGAATTAGGCTTAAACGTTAAGTTAGCCAAACGCGCCGGGTTACTGCACGATATTGGTAAAGTACCAGATGATAACCCGGAATTACCTCACGCAATTTTAGGTATGCAACTGGCCGAAAAATATAAAGAACACCCTGAAGTTTGCAACGCTATTGGTGCTCACCATGATGAGGTGGAAATGACTTCCATGATATCGCCTATCATCCAGGCTTGCGATGCTATTTCGGGAGCTCGTCCGGGTGCACGCCGCGAGGTGGTAGAAAGCTATATCAAACGTTTAAAAGAACTGGAAGAACTGGCTTTGTCTTATCCTGGCGTAGAGAAAACCTTTGCCATACAGGCCGGTCGTGAACTGCGTGTAGTGGTAGAAAGTGAAAAGATAAGCGATGCACAGTCTGAAGTATTGGCAGCCGATATCTCTAACCGTATTCAAACCGAAATGACCTATCCGGGCCAAATTAAGGTAACGGTTATCCGCGAAACACGTTCTGTTGCTTTTGCCAAGTAATCAGTATAAAAACATTTATAGCGAGCGACAAAGTCAAACTTTGTCGCTTTTTTTAATATCTACTACATGAAACCAACCGCACAACAGCGACCAGTTGATCTATATTTTGAAGAATATAATGCCGTTTATCAGCGCATGACGTTAAAGCCGGTAGCTTATGTATCTGTTATACTATTGCTGTTCGGCTTAATGGCGGTAGTATGGGCAATGCCATTCCCCCAACTTGCCTTTTTGGGTAAATACAAGGGTTACATCAATTGGGCATCGTTCCTTATTGCAGCCGGTATCTATTATTATCTGCGTTTATCGCCGCTCATGTCTTATCTGGTATTATTGCTGCTCCTGGCTTTCTCCTATGCTATAATTGCTTTAGAACAATGGCAAAAGCAAGGTGGTGCACCGCTGCTGGCCGTGGGGGCAGTTGCCTTATTGGTTGGTTTGCTTGGGCAGCTATTGGTTTTAAACCAGGCAGGTGCCGCCAAAACATGGCGCCTGGTAGGTTTAGCGCCCGGTTGGGCCGCAGTTAGCTTGTTTAAGTTGGTAAAGCTTAAATATTGAAACTGCCTATTATTAGGTATATAACTGCATTTACATGATAACGTACTGATTTACTTGGTGCTTAACACAGGCTTAACAATTACAACTCATATAGGTAATGTTTGCGTAATGTTGAGCTAATATTGAGATAATACTTTTGCTTGCATCAATCAAACGCAAGTGAAAAAATTAGCTACTTCCCTTTTTAGTTTAACATTGAGCCTTATACTCATCGCTTCTTACAGCGTGGTATTTGCTCAGGGTACAGGTAAGGTAACCGGTAAGGTTACCGATAAAAAAACAGGTGAGGCCTTAATTGGCGCCACCGTATTACTGCAAGGCATATCAAAAGGTGCAGCTACCAACGTAAACGGCGAATATGCCTTAACAGGTATACCGGCCGGCACTTACGAAATTTTAGTAAAGTATGTAGGTTATCAAAACAAGCTGATCTCCGAAGTACAGGTCACTAATAACGCTGCCACCTCGCTGAACATTATCTTAGATGAAGCCAACACCCAGCAGCTTCAGGCAGTTACTGTAAGAGCAACCTTTAAGCAGGAATCTACCAACTCGTTATATGCACAGCAAAAAAACAGCAGCCGTATATCAGATGGTATATCGGCCGATGCTATACGCCGCAGTCCCGACCGTAATACGGCCGAGGTGCTTAAACGCGTAAGCGGTGCGAGTATACAAGATAACAAGTTTGTAGTGGTAAGGGGATTAGGCGACAGGTACAACGTAACCACGCTGAACAACTCGGTAATGCCGAGCACCGAGCCAGACAGAAAAGCCTTTTCTTTCGATGTTATTCCATCAACCCTGGTTGATAATATTGTGATCAGCAAAACGGCAACCCCTGATTTGCCCGGTGATTTTGCCGGTGGTAACGTACAGGTGACTACTAAAGATTTTCCTGATACCAAGGTGGTTACCCTGCAGGTAGGTATTTCGGGCAATACACAAACCACGTTTAAAGATTTTAAACAAGGTAGTGTTCAAAAGCTCGACTTTTTAGGCGGTTTCTCAAATGGTTCAAGGCAACTGCCTGCTACATGGCAACGCCTTAACTATGTAGATTACCTGTCAGCAACGGCAGCACAGCAGGTGGCTGTTACCCAGCGTTTTCAAAACTCATTTGGCGCTAAACATCAGTTCAAAGGCTATCCGGGTCAAAACCTGCAATTAACCTTAGGCAATACCAAAATCTTCAAAAACGATTCGAAGTTAGGTTACGTGGCATCGCTTACTTACGCAAATAATATAGAGCGTTTAAAGCGCGACCGTAACGAGTTTAGTTTTAATGAGGATGCGCAGCCTACTTTCTATTATAACGACAACGTTTACAACTTTACCAATACCATTGGTGGTATATTTAACGTGTCTTACTCTCACAAGAACAGTAAGTACTCGTTAAAAAACACATATAACAATACGTTTACCAACAGTTACACAGAACGTACGGGTGCATTTGTTGAAGGTGGCCCTGTTACGCTTATTCAAGGCAGCCAAACCGCGCCAGAACGCGGAGGTATTATTAGCTCTGTGTTAGAAGGTCAGCACTTTTTACCGGCAAGCAAAATCAACATCGATTATAATGTTTCTTACGGTAACTCTTATCGTAAGCAGCCAGATCAGCGTGTGCTGGAAACTTTTAAACAGCCCGGCTCTAACTCATTTACGGTGAACCTTTCTAACTTTAACCAGGCGGCTATACAAAATGCGGGCAGGATATACACAGATTTGACCGAAGATATATACGGCGGCAAATTCAATGTGAGCATTCCTTACACCTTGTTTAAACAACCCAGTAAATTAAAAGCCGGATATTTAGGTTATTACCGTGATAGAGATTACACCGCTACCGTATTAGGTTATGCTATTGCCGGTGGAGCTAACGGCCGCAATATCCCATTGACCAACGGTATTACAGCCGATAATATTTTCAGCAACTCCAATCTTTCACAACAAGGAATTGCACTGTTTACCTTGCCGGGATATAATATTAGCTACAAAGGTACAGTAAGCCAAAATGCAGGTTATTTAATGACCGACAGTAAGCTAAGCGACGATTTAAGAGTAATATTAGGAGCGCGTGTAGAAAGATATGAGCAGAAGATTAATCAGCCGGGTTCTAAGTTACCTGAGCAAAAATATTTGAATACAGATATATTGCCATCGTTAAACTTAACCTACGCGTTAAGTAAAACGAGCAATTTACGTTTGGCCGGTTCTCAAACCGTTGCGCGTCCCGAACTTAGAGAGTTAGCTAATTTTCAGGCTTACAACTTTGTTTATGATTATAATATTACCGGTAACAGTAATCTTGAGCGTACCAAGATCACCAATGCCGATATCAGGTACGAATTGTTCCCTTCTGCCGGACAAATATTCTCGGTGTCGGCTTTCTACAAACACTTTGTAAACGCTATTGAGCAAACTAACCAGGGAAATCAAACCTTCAGCTATGCTAACGCGCCCAACGCTTACGATTTTGGAGCAGAGCTTGAATTTAGAAGAAAGCTGGATTTTATGGGTAGCCAGGCTTTATTAAAGAACATGACTTTTTACGCTAACGCTTCTTACATACGCTCTGAGGTAAACGTGCAGGATGGTGCGCCAACCAGGCCGTTGCAAGGTCAGTCACCTTACCTAATTAACGGTGGTTTCTTGTACGTAGCACCTAACAATGGCTTAAGCGTAAACTTATTGTACAATAAAATTGGTCCAAGGTTAAATTTCGTGGGCTTGTTAGGCGCACGTGATATCTACGAAAAATCGAGAGATGTGGTTGATTTTCAAATTGGCAAGCGTATGATGAAAAACCGTGGCGAATTAAAGCTTAACGTATCCGACATATTTGCTCAGCCGGTACGCCTGTATGTAAACTACGGCAATACCAAAAGGAGCTACGATCAAAGTACTGACAAAATATTCCAGGCTACCAAGCCAGGCCGTAACATTAGTTTACAATACGTTTACAACTTTTAAATTAAGATAACAAACACTTAACATAAGCACATAAGTCAGTTAACATAAGTGGGCGACCTTTACAAAAAAAATAGAAAATGAAAAAAATCAGCTCTTTGCTACTTGTAGGATTGTTATCCGTTAGCTTATTTTCATCATGCAGTGATGATAACGCAGACACGGAAACTCCAGTAGTAATACCCCCAACTACTCCTGTTCCGACCAGCACTACTTTAACAGGTGCTATTACTACAAGCGTTACCCTTACTAAAGATAAAACATGGACGCTTGATGGTTTTGTGTATGTGACCAACAACGCAACCATCACTATACAGCCAGGTACTAAAATTGTAAGCCGCAGAGCAAATGCAGGCGTACTGGTAATTACCCGCGGTTCGAAAATTGATGCCAAAGGTACTGCTACAGAGCCAATCGTATTTACATCGGCCGAAGCTTCGCCTGTGGCAGGTGATTTAGGTGGTGTTGTTGTGGGTGGTAATGCACCAGGCAACGGTAACCACGCTCAAATGGAAGGTGTTACAGATGCTAATTATAATAAATTTGGTGGTACTGTAGCTAATGATAACTCAGGCTTCTTACAATACATCCGCATTGAGTATGCCGGTAAAACAGCTAACCCTAACGATGAGGTTAACGGTTTAAGTATGTACGGTGTAGGTAGTGGTACTACTGTTGACCATATTGAGGTTATCCGCGGTTTAGATGATGCTTTTGAGTTTTTTGGCGGAACATTTAACGCTAAATATTTAATTGCCTACAACTGTGCCGATGATGATTTTGATTTTGATGACGGATACCGTGGTAACTTACAGTACCTGATCTCTATCAAAGACCCTGCATTTACCGATACTAAATCAGGTGGCGATTTCTCTAATAACCTGGAGTGGGATAACGTTAGTGCTTCATCAAAAGGATACACTACTACGCCCATTACCCACGCTCGTATATCAAACTTAACTGCTATTGGCCCTAACAACACTGCCAGCCCTGTATTGGCAAACTATGGCTTTGGTGCACGTTTCAGAAGAGGTGCTGAGTTTGAAATTACAAACTCTGTATTCTTGGGTAGCCAACAAGCCTCATTCTCTATCGAGTCTACCGAAACTGCTGCTGCTTATGTAGCAGGTACAAGCGTATTTAAAAACAACGTAATTCAGTCAGTAGCTGCAAGTCCGTTCAACATTGGTACCGATGTAACCAACGGTTTAACTGCTGCTCAAATGCAAACATTGGCAACCGGTTTGTCTATCTTAACCAATCCTGCTGATGCTAACATTACTGATGCATTCAATGTATCTTCTCCTAACCTGATGCCTAAAACTGGTTCATCATTATTAACCGGAGCCAGCTTTACAGGTAACTTTACCACCGCTAACGGTTTCGAAGTTACGCCAACCTTTAAGGGTGCTATGGGTACCACTAACTGGACTACCGGTTGGGCTGTATTCAACAAGTAATCATATTTCCTAAACCTTAAAATATTAAGAAGCTATCCATAAAAGATAGCTTCTTTTTTTTGTGTTAATTTCAAAACAAGTAAGGCCTGCAAATTGCAGGCCTTACTTGTTTTGAATGCTTTTATCAGGAGCTTTGTTAGACTTTTAAAGGATTGTTAAGCCCGGTGTATGTATCACTTTAATATTTTGAGGAAAAATCTAATTTTTTGAAGAATAACGTCAATTTTTCCTAATAATTTGCGGGACTTAGTTACATATTCCGGCCTATTTTCTCTAAAACGTCTTTGGGAACATTATGCAGATCAAGCACCAGGAAACCGTCCAGGCAATCGGCAAATTTGGGGTCAATGTTGAAGCAAATGATCTTCGCATTGAGCGAAATATACTGGCGTAAAAGTACCGGCACCTTAATATTGTGCGTTTCTATTTCCGAGATCAGGTTATCCAGCTTTTTAAAATTCTCCTCGCCGGCCATCAGTGCATCGGCATCAATGCTCGAAAAATCAACCTTGAATTGCTTGCGCGGTTTTACAAACTGCGCCATTTCGTGGTCAAAATGGTTACGGGTAATATAATCAACAATAAGTGATTTAGAGAACTTGGAGAAGGTGTTACTTATGCTTACCGGGCCTATCAGGTAACGGTAACGTGGATTATCAATCAAAAATTTTAGTATACCTTTCCATAACAAAAATAGCGGCAGGGCTTTTTGCTGGTATTCTTTACGTATCCACGAGCGGCCCAGTTCGAGGCTGCTTTGCAATACATCCGAAAACTGCGACCGCAGCTTAAATAGGGTAGAAATATAAAAACCTTTCTTGCCAAAGCTTTCAAATATTTCGTCGCCCATACCAATACGGTATGCACCTACGATCATGCTGGTTTTAACATCCCAAATAAACAGGTGATGGTAATAAATGTCGTATTCATCTAAGTCGGTAGCGTTGTTTGTACCCTCACCAATTTCGCGGAAGGTGATCTCGCGTAAACGTCCAATTTCACGTATCACATTGGGGATAAGTGCAGTAGGGGTTATGAATACTTCGTAGTTCTTCTCTGTCCAGACCTTGTAGTTTTCGCGTAGAGGAACCAGTTCGCGCTCCATTAACTCGCTGGCCGTGGGGGGTACTATTTCCTTAGGCTCCTTCTTAATTTTAAACAGATTGCGCGGATTAAACAAGCGTTTCTCATTTTCCAGGCCTGTGCCCAAGGCATAAGTTTTAGCCCTTAAAAAGTTAAGCAGTTGCGTAGCATTGTTATAATTAGGAATATCCTGCACCTGTATGGGCTTGCCAATGCGCAATTTTATGGTATGGCCTTGCTTGTTAAATAATTCTGAAGGTAGCTTGGCCGTGCGTAAAGCAGGGTGTATTAAACTTAATAGGTTGAATAACAGTCCGTTGTTGCCATGAAAATAGATAGGCACTACCGGCACTTTAGCTTTAGCAATAATTTTACCTACTACGGGGTGCCACATGCGGTCGGTAACTTGTTTGGTATTTATCTTATAGGTACTTACCTCACCCGCAGGGAAAATACCAATGGGTGTCCCATCGCGCAATAGTTCTAAGGTAGATTTGATACCGCTAATGCTTGACGAATGTTCAACGTTCTCAAACGGGTTTACAGCTATAAAGTAGTCACTTAAATTAGGGATCTTTTTGAGGAGAAAATTAGCCATCAGTTTGGCATCCGGCCTGGCCATGCATAGTATTTTAAGCAAAATCATACCTTCAATACCACCATACGGATGGTTTGCTATTGCAATAAAGGCACCATCGGCGGGCAGGTTCTTTAGTTCGCTTTGGTCAAAGTCTACAGTTACCCCGCAACCCTCTAAAATGGCATCTACAAACTCGGGGCCTTGTTTGGGCTGAGCCTGGGCAAACAAATCGTTCACCTGGTTTATTTTCATCAGTTCCATTAGCAAAGCGGCTAAACCGGGCATTTTCAGCCTGTCGAGTTTGGTAGCTTTGGCAAATTCATCTGTGGTTATAATCTTCATTGTATAGGTGTATCAGGGCAAATTTCCATAAAAATAGTTAATTTGACCTCCTGTTAGCTCTTCGCATTGAAATCGCCCGTTAAAAATTACCTAATTATAACCAAAACCGAATGGAACGGCTTAGTCGTACTGGTGCTCCTGATTGTAGGCGTATTGGCGGCACCTTATGCATATCGCTATTTTCATAAAGATAGTATTTTAAATTTAAAGGGATTTGACCAGGCTGTGGCTCAGCTTAAGAAAGCCGGAGTAACAGGAAAGCCGCCAGAAGATGAAGGACACCAAACCGGAAAGATAGTCCCAATTAAACTATTTGCTTTTGACCCTAACCATTTGCCTGTTGAAAAGTGGCAACAATTGGGCTTAACCCCTCGCCAAATTAAAGGGATAAAAAATTATGAGGCAAAAGGCGGCCGGTTTTATAGCAAGGCAGACGTTAAAAAGATGTATACTCTTAGTGAGGGTGATTATGAACGGCTGGCACCATACATCCAGTTACCTGAGGCTGATGCAAAAAGAGCAGACAAAGTTTTAAAAAAGGTTGAGCTAAACGCTGCCGATTCGGCAATGCTAACACAACTCAACGGCATAGGCCCTGCATTTGCACGGCGTATAGTTCAATATCGCAAACGCCTGGGCGGTTTTCATAGCAAGCGCCAGCTTCTTGAGGTTTTTGGCATGGATGATATGCGTTACGCCGATGTGCAAAAGCAATTTACTATTGATGTACGAAAAGTTAGAAAGATCAATATCAATAAAGCCGAGTTTGAAGACCTGAAAAATTTTCCCTACCTCAGCTTCAAGCAAATGAATGCCATAATCCAATACCGCAAGCAGCACGGCGATTATGAATCTTTCAATGAATTGAGCAATGTTGCCATACTGGATGAGAGCGTACTCAAAAAGATCAAACCTTATATGTCGGTCAAATAACGTCGCCATTGATTGTGTTTACCCATAGCGGTTGTAAGGTAAACAGCCGGAGTTGAAACAATTGCTGGTTTAAATCTTTATTGCATCAAAGTTCGTAAATCTCTTTAATGCAACGCAATATAGTCATAAACCGTAAAATATCTCCATGCAACAGGATATACGGGCTTATTGCACTCGTTTTGCTGGTGACTTTTATTGGCCGCGTATCTTTAAATTGTGTAAACGGCGGAGGTTCTGTAAAAACTCAGCAATTACTTGCCGAAGACAACCAGGATCAAAGCGACAAGCAACAGGATAGTAAAACCGAAGGCCAAAAGTTCACGGAATTTATTTGGCCCGGCGTTTTTGAAATGCCAGGCTTAACGGTTCATGCTCATGTAGTTGCCTATCCGGTGCCGTTGTTTCTGAGCGTTAAAGTGCCTTTAATTACGGTACTAACGCCCCCTCCAGATCGTATTTCTGCCTAATAAAGTCTTTTTTAATTACGGGATGCTGTTTCAGCCCCGGTTCTTCTTACGTATATCTTATTAATATGAAAACATTCAAAACTTTTATTCCTATGAAAGCAGCGGCTATTGGTGCTGTAGCTTTGTCTTTATTTGTCGCATCCTGTTCAAAAAGCAATGATGACTATACCCCTGGCGAGCAGTTTGTAATTGCCCCCAATGTAAATGTAGTTGCCTTAACGCAAGATAATAAACTGGTTGCCTTTAACGCCCAAACAGGTGCAGCGCTTACCCAGCAAGCTACTATTACTGGCATGCAGTCGGGCGAAAATATGCTGGCCATTGATTACAGGCCTGCTACCGGCGAGTTATACGGTGTTTCGAGCGGTAGCCGTGTTTATGTAATAAACCCAACTACTGGCGTTGCGCGTGCTATAAACGCCACACCATTTACCCCTGCGATTGATGGGACTACAGTAGGTATCGATTTTAATCCAACAGTTGATCGCATCAGGCTGGTAAGCAGCAATGGTCAAAACCTGCGTATCAATCCTGAAACAGGTGCCGTAACGGTTGATGCGGTTATCAATGGTGCTGTTGGTGCAAAAGTATCATCAGTAGCCTACACTGAAAATCGTGCTGGTGCTGCTACCACCATTTTGTACGACATTGATGCCGTAACTAAAAAGCTTTACAAGCAAGATCCACCTAACGATGGCAAACTGGTTGAAGTAGGTAATTTAGGCGTTGAGGCCACAGCTGTAGCCGATTTTGACATTGCTCCAGACAGCAAATCTGCACTGGCGCCTATTACCGTTGGTACCACACAAGGTATGTATGTAATTGACCTGGCTACCGGCAAAGCTTATCAGGCAGCTACTTTTAACAATAAAGTAATCAGTATGGCTATCACCACCGATCCGGTGGCTTATGGCGTAAGTGCGAATAATGAACTGTTGATCTTTAACCCGGGCGCTGCAAGCCCAACTCCTGTGGCTAAAGCTATCACTGGTCTTCAAGCCGGCGAAAGCATTTTAGGCATCGATTTCAGACCCGTGAACGGACAGCTTTATGGTTTGGGAAGCTCAAGCCGTTTATACACCATCAACGCAGCATCTGGTGCCGCAACGGCAGTAGGTACGGCAGCGTTTGCTACTGCATTGTCGGGTACTTCGTTCGGGTTTGATTTTAACCCAACAGTTGACCGCATTCGCGTGGTAAGTAACACCGGTCAAAACCTGCGCCTTAATCCTAATGATGGTACGATTGCCGGTGTTGATGGTCCGCTTACTACAGCAAGTCAGTTTGTTAACGGTGCCGCCTATACCAATAACTTTGCCGGTGCCACCACTACGGTACTGTATGATATTAATTCACAAACCGGTAAACTATACAGACAAGATCCACCTAACGACGGTACATTAACCGAAGTAGGTTCATTAGGTGTTACTATTGATGCCGCTAATGGTTTTGATATCAGCGCAAAGAGTAACACAGGCTATGCGGTGTTAACCGTTGGTACTACTACCCGTTTATATGCTATTAACCTTACTACAGGTTTTGCAACTGCGGGCAGCACGCTTACACAAAGCATGCGTGGCTTTGCATTAGGCTTAGGCTTTTAATATTTGAATTAAATAATAAAATATAAAGATCCTGAAGGCTTGTTCGTTACGAACAAGCCTTTTTTGTTGATGTCAGGTAGTAATTCTTGCCAAGTGTAAACATCAGCTTATCTATTGTACGATATTTTCTGCCGACTATACAGGTTGCGGCAGGATAGTACAGGTTTGTAAATGAAATATATTTGACCGTTATAAATTAGGCCCATTGGGAACGATTGCACAGATTTTTAGGCTCAAAAACTATGTTAATGCTCAAAAATATAAGTAGAATTGTGCATTGGCGTAACAACCTAACCAAATTATAAACCAGCTGATAGGGCGAAACGCTTATCGGTACTATAATCAGTTATGAGATTTATAAAACTAATGAGTAAAAAACTTTTTGGCTTTTTATTGCTGCTGTTGAGCATCCAATATGCTCAGGCGCAGCCATATTCGCAGCGCATGGCACAAACAGCGATGAAGGTTTGGCCTGATACTATGAAAGCCCACTGGACTTATGAGCAAGGTGTGGTTTGGAGAGGTATTGAAGATGTATGGCTGCAAACTGCCGACCGTAAATATTTCCAGTATATCAAAAATAGGGTAGATGTCCACCTTAATGACGATGGTACCATTAAGGGTTACAAAATAGAGGACCACAACATCGACAACATTTTATGTGGTCGTACGGTATTGTCGCTTTACCAGGTGCTGGGTACCGAAAAATATTACAAGACGGTAAAAATATTGCGCGAGCAACTAAGTAAACAGCCGCGGGTACCCGAAGGTGGTTTTTGGCATAAGAAACGCTATCCTAACCAAATGTGGCTGGATGGACTGTACATGGGCGAACCATTTTATGCGGAGTACGCTAATGCTTTTCACGAAGACACCGCTTTTAACGATATTGCCAAACAATTTATCCTGATGGAAAGAATGGCACGCGACTCTAAAACCGGGTTGCTGTACCATGCCTGGGATCAAAGCCATAAAGAACGCTGGTCTAACCCAAAAACAGGCCAGTCGCCCAATTTTTGGGGACGGGCTATGGGCTGGTACGGTATGGCGCTGGTTGATGTTTTAGATCAAATGCCGGCCAATCATCCTAAACGTGCCGAATTGTTGGTAATTCTTAACCGCTTTGCCACTGCTGTTGCTAAATACCAGGATAAACCGTCGGGCTTGTGGTACCAGGTATTGGATAAAGGTGCCTCAAAAGGCAACTACCTCGAAGCATCGGCTTCTTGCATGTTCGTATACACCTTGGCTAAAGGTGTTCGGCAGCATAACCTGCCCGACTACTTTTTAAAAATAGCTGATAGCGGTTATAAAGGCATCATTAACAAGTTTATCTCTACCGATGCGGACGGCAACATTAATTTGAACGGTACTGTAAGCGTAGCAGGCTTAGGCGGCGACCCATATCGCGACGGCAGCTACGAGTACTACCTGAAAGAAAAAGTAGTAACCAATGATGCTAAGGGTGTTGGTGCTTTCATCCAGGCCAGTGTAGAGATGGAAAGAAGAGCCGATTTAGCTAAGGGTAAAGACAAAGCCGTAATGCTGGACAGCTACTTTAACAGCGAGCGTAAGAAAGACATCACCGGTAAAATGGTGCCTACCCACTACAAATGGGAGCAGCGTGATAATAATGGGATATCCTTATTCGGCCATATATTCAACAATTATGGTTTAAACCTGGCTACTTTGTACCAGGCGCCTACTACAGCCAACCTTAAACCGGCTGCCGTATATGTAATTATAGATGCCGATATACCCAAAGAAAACCCTGATGCCAAATATGTAGAACCTGCCCATGTTACCGCTATAAGCGAGTGGGTAAAGCAAGGTGGTGTGTTGTTGGTACTACATAACGATACCGGCAATGCTGAATTTAAGCACATGAACACCCTCATGAGCAAATTTGGTATGCCATTTAAAGAAAACAGCATTAACCATGTACAAGGCAGTCAATTTGAGCAGGGTGCGGTTATGATACCTGCCGGTAACCCGGTATTTAAAACGGCTAAGAAGATCTATATTAAAGAGATCAGCACGTTTAACCTTACGGCACCTGCAAAACCGGTGTTAAATCATAAAGGAGAGGTGGCTGTAGCTATGGCCAAATATGGCAAAGGCACTGTGCTGGCCGTTGGCGATCCATGGTTTTACAATGAATATCTTGACGGCCGCAAACTACCTGCAGATTTCGACAATTTTAAAGCCGCTAATGATGTGGTAGCCTGGCTGGTACAGCAAATACCCGGCGCAACTTCAAAGAAGTAAAACTTCGTACACAGAAAGAACTATGATATTATCTAAAAATAATTTAAGCAATATTAATGCCCTCGGCCTGGTTATGCCGCCGGAGGGTGTATTTGAATTACCGGAAAAAGTACTGCAATTTGGAACCGGGGTACTGCTTCGCGGCCTGCCCGATTATTATATTGATAAAGCCAACCGCAGCGGTGTATTTAACGGCCGCGTAGTGGTGGTAAAATCTACCGATACAGGTTCGGCAACAGATTTTGATAAGCAGGATAGCCTGTACACGCTATCTATTAAAGGTATTGATAACGGCGCACAGGTAGAGGAGCATATCGTTTGTTCGGCCATCAGCCGGGTTCTTTCTGCCGGAAGCGATTGGGAAAAGATCATCAAAATTGCTCAAAGTCCCGATTTGAAAATTGTGATCTCTAACACGACAGAGGTTGGTATCCAACTGGTAGAAGATAGCATCAAAAATACGCCGCCGGTATCGTTCCCCGGAAAATTATTGGCCGTATTATATGAGCGTTACAAAACCTTTAACGGCAGTAAAGAGAGTGGGTTGGTTATTGTACCCACAGAGTTGATCGTCGATAACGGTAAAAAGCTGAAAGGTATTGTACTGGAACTGGCTGCAAAAGATGGTTTAGAAGCGGAATTTGTAGAATGGCTCAATAACGCCAACTACTTTTGCGATTCGCTGGTTGACCGTATTGTGCCCGGCAAGCCAAATGCTGAGCTTACAGCTCAATTAGAAAGCGAGTTTGGTTATCAGGACGATCTGCGCATTGTATCGGAGGTGTACTCGCTTTGGGCAATACAAGGCAATAATTATGTAAAGGAAGTATTATCCTTTGGTCAGGTAGATGAGGGCGTGGTTGTGGTACCCGATATTGAATCGTACCGCGAGATTAAATTACGTTTGCTAAACGGTACGCATACGCTTAGTTGTGGCATTGCTTTTCTGTCGGGTTTCCGCACCGTGAAAGATGCTATGGACGATGCCGGTTTTACCCATTTTATCAATCAGTTAATGTTGAAAGAAATTGCGCCTGCCATTCCTTATGATATTGATTACGAACATGCATCGGCGTTTGCAGGCAAGGTTTTAGACCGCTTCCGTAACCCGTCTATCGATCACCAGTGGATAAGCATCTCCGCGCAATACTCCTCTAAAATAAAGGGTAGGGTAATACCTTTGTTGCTCAATCATTATAAATCACACAGTGTAGTGCCCGAGCATATTGCCCTGGGCTTTGCTGCCTTCATCAGGTTTATGAAGTGTAAAAAGAGTGATGACGGAAAGTACATAGGTACTAATCATGGTATTGACTACGTAATTACTGACAGCCAGGCAGATATTTTTTCCGAAGCATGGCAAAAAGACGATTTACACGATGTGGCGTATACTTTGTTAAATAATACTATACTGTGGGATGCCGACCTGTGCAGCCTGCCTGGCTTTAAAGAAGCAGTATTGAAGCACTTGCAGCAGGTGGTTGCCGTTGGTACAAAACAAATATTAGCCAAAGAAATAGCTGCTGTATAAAGATAGATCAGAATGAGAAAGACCATTTTAAAAATTCATCCAAAAGATAATGTACTGGTAGCACTGGTTGATTTACCGGCAGGTGAATTAATTAGTCATGATACAGGTACAGTAACCACTATTGACCCCATACAAGCTAAGCATAAGTTAGCCATTAATGATATTGAGGTGGGCGACAGCATTTATATGTATGGCGTTTTAGTGGGTAAGGCACAAGCACGCATACCCGCTGGAGGCTTGTTAACTACCGCTAACGTAGTGCATGCGGCCAACAGCAACTTAACCGAAAGTAAGCAGACCTCGGGCTGGCAGCAGCCCGACGTAAGTGCTTGGCAAAACCGTACTTTTAAAGGTTACCACCGTGCCGATGGCAGCGTGGGTACTGCTAACTACTGGTTAGTAATACCTATGGTTTTTTGCGAGAACCGCAACATTGAGGTGTTACAAGAATCTCTTCTACGGCCTTTAGGTTATGGTCGTAAAAAGGTTTACGAAACCAAGGCGCAGCAACTCATTAATAAAGTAAAATCAGGCGGGAGCATTGAAGAAGTGCTCTACACCGAAATAGAAAGCGGTGATACCGCCGGATTAGAAAGCAAAGTGTTCCCTAATGTAGATGGTATTAAGTTTTTAAGCCACACCGGCGGTTGCGGTGGCATCCGTCAGGATGCTGAAACACTTTGCGGTTTGCTGGCAGGCTACATTACGCACCCTAACGTTGCCGGTGCAACCGTTTTAAGCTTGGGTTGCCAAAATGCACAGGTAAGTATATTACAGCGTGAAATTGAAAAACGTTCTCCTGGCTTTAGCAAGCCACTGTATATCTTAGATCAGCAAACTATTGGTAAAGAGTCTGATATGATCGAGCAGGCTTTGCGTCAAACCCTGGCCGGTTTAATTCAGGCTAACCAAGTGAGCCGCCAGCCGGCTCCTTTGAGTAAAATTACCATCGGTTTAGAATGCGGTGGTTCTGATGGTTTCTCGGGTATATCGGCTAACCCGGCTATTGGTTATACATCCGATTTGCTGGTGGCTTTGGGTGGTTCGGTTATTTTGGCCGAGTTTCCGGAGTTATGCGGTGTAGAGCAAAATTTGATTGACCGTTGTGTGGAAGAAGAAGACGCTAACCGCTTTGTACATTTGGTACGTACCTATGCCCAGCGTGCCGAAGAGGTAGGTTCAGGTTTTGACATGAACCCTTCGCCGGGTAATATTAAAGATGGATTGATTACCGATGCTATAAAATCGGCAGGTGCGGCTAAAAAAGGTGGCACTTCGCCTGTTGTTAATGTACTGGATTATCCTGAAAAGGTAACCAAGCCGGGTTTGAACTTGCTTTGTACGCCTGGTAACGATGTGGAATCTACCACAGCCGAAGTAGGATCTGGTGCTAATATTGTATTGTTCACTACAGGTTTGGGTACGCCAACGGGTAATCCTATTACTCCGGTAGTAAAAATTGCGACCAACACTAACCTATACAATAAAATGAGTGACATTATGGACCTGAATACAGGTACAATTATTGAAGGTGAAGAAACTATTGAAGAAGCCGGTTCCCGTATTTTGGACTATGTTATACAGGTTGCAAGCGGCGAAGTGGAAGTAAGCGCTGTTCGTCATGGCCAGGATGATTTTATTCCTTGGAAGAGGGGCGTTTCTTTGTAAAATACTAAAGTATAAAAGTCTATATTATATGAGACCGCAAGTATGTACTTGCGGTCTTTTTTTATTTAAGATTGTCAGCTTTTAATGCGTCACCAAACAATATGCTGACTTCTTGCTTGTAACTTTTCCGTTGAATTTAGCGTTAAAAGCGTTATATTTTTATCTATTTTTATTTTTGTAAATCGTTTAAAATCAACTAAATAATTAAAAATTTAGCGTTAATTTTTTAAATTTTTATTAAAGAAGTAGCAAGAGTGTTTTTTTGAACATTACTTTGTATCATCAATCAAACCAAGGGTTGATCATTATTAAACCGATTAAAATTTCGTAACCAAGCAAACAATAAGTGCATTAAGTGGACAGTTATTCTGAACCAGCTTAGCGGCTATTTTGTCGATTACGGATTTATTCAAAACCATGAAGAGAACTATACTTATTCTGCTACTTATTATTTCTGCTTGTCAAACACAGGCTGCGCAACTTTTACAGGTAGAGCCTGCTAACTGGTGGGTGGGCATGAAAAATACGCAGCTTCAGATCATGGTGCACGGTACTAATATTGGCAAATCTAAACTAACCTTAAATTTTCCGGGTGTAACCATTAAAGAAGTAGCGCATACCGATAATGCCAACTATCTTTTTATCTATCTCAACATTGCAGCACAAACCAAACCGGGACTGGTTAAGCTGCAATTTACAGATGGCACGCAAAAGACCACCTATAACTACCCGCTTAAAGCTCGTACTAAAGAAGGTGCCGCTGGTTTCAATAGTGCCGATGTATTATACCTTATCACACCAGACCGATTTGCCAACGGCGATCTAAAGAATGATGCGCTGGAAGATGTAAACATTGATCGCAACGACCCCAACGCACGGCATGGTGGCGATTTAGCCGGCATTGAACAGCATTTAGATTACATAAAAGATTTAGGCTTTACCACCGTTTGGTTAAACCCCGTACAGGAAAACAGGATGCCTGGTGGTTCATACCACGGGTATGCCATAACCAATTTTTACAACATTGACCCTCGCTTTGGTACCAATCAGCAATTTGCCGATTTAACCAAAACCATGCACAATAAAGGGTTAAAAGTTGTAATGGACATGATCTTTAACCATTGTGGCAGTTCGCACCCATGGATGAAGGATTTGCCGGCTAAAGACTGGATCAATAATAACAGCGGTACTTATGTACAAACCAATCATGCCAAGTATACCATTATGGACCCGCATGCGGCTAAAGCTGATAGGGATGTATTAACAGACGGTTGGTTCGTACCATCCATGCCCGATTTGAATCAGCGTAACCGCCACCTGGCAAATTATTTAATCCAAAATAGTATTTGGTGGATAGAGTACAGCCATGTCGACGGCATTCGTCAGGACACTTACCCATACCCCGATTATGCGTTTATGCAGCGCTGGTGCCGCGAGGTAGAAGCCGAGTATCCGAAATTCAACATCGTGGGCGAAAGCTGGTATGGTCGTTCATCAGCATCGGCCTGGTGGCAAAAAAACGATAAACTGAACCAGCATGATGCCGGCTTAAAATCGGTAATGGATTTCCCGTTGACCTTTATTAGCAATGACGCCTTTGGTTATAACAATAATAACGGGGGAGAGGGAAGCGCCATGTTTAAAATATATGAAGAGATAGCGCAAGACTTCATGTTTGCCGACATCAACAACGTCCTTACCTTTTTAGATAACCACGATTTGGATCGTTTTGTACGTAAAGATGACCCCGATTTGCGTCGTTACAAACAAGCCCTGGCATTCTTGCTAACCACTCGGGGTACGCCGCAAATATACTATGGTACTGAAGTTTTAATGGACGGCAAAAAAGAAAAAAGCGACGGTTACGTGCGCACCGACTTCCCCGGTGGCTGGGCTGGCGATAAAGAAAACCAGTTTGTGGCTTCCGGCCGTTCGGCTAAACAAAATGAGGCATTCAGCTATCTGCAAAAATTATTGCAATGGCGCAAAGCCAATCCTGCCATTACCAGCGGTAAACTGATGCACTACGTTCCTGATAACAGCGGCACGTATGTATATGCCCGTATTATCCCGGCCAAAACGGTATTGGTTGTACTTAACGGTACTAACGATAATAAAACGATAGACATGAGCCGGTTTAAAGAAGTGATTAAAACCCACACTCAGGGCCGTGACGTTATAACCGGTGCATTAGTGCCGGTAACCAAAAATCTTACCATTGCTGCCAAAGGGCAGTATGTTTTAGAATTAAACTAACCCCAAAACTTATGATAAAACTATACTAACCTTAACTACCCGGCCTAACCAACCTATCACCCACTTAACCATTAATAAACCTTTAGCTAAGCTTTTACAGTAAATTAAAAGTTGTATGAGAAAAACTTATTTTAAAAAGTATGTACTTGTTTGCTTAATGCTGGCATTATCGTGCGTAGCATTTGCACAAACAGGTACCATTACCGGTAAGGTACTGGATAACACTAACCAGCCTTTACCAGGTGTAACCGTGGGCCTCACAGGCAGTACCATGGGCGCCCCAACCGACGTAGATGGTAATTTCCGCATCAACAACGTTCCGGCCGGTAGCTACACTATTACCGCCCGCTATTTTGGCTTTACCACCAGCCAGCAAACCATTAGCGTTACAGCCGGCGCCAACACCGTTGCAAACTTTAACCTGCAGCCCGAATTAAAATCACTGAATGAAGTGGTAGTTATTGGTTACGGTACGCAAACCCGTAAAGAATTAACAGGTGCAATTTCAACGGTTACATCCAAAGATTTCCAAAAAGGTACTACCACCAGCCCTGCCGAATTAATACAAGGTAAGGTAGCTGGTGTGGCAGTGAGCACTAACAGTGGTCAGCCTGGTGCCGGTGCAACAATTCGTATACGCCAAGGCGCATCATTAAATGCCAGTAACGATCCGCTAATTGTGGTTGATGGTGTACCATTGAGCAACAACAGCATCTCTGGTGTGGCTAACCCATTGTCGTTAATTAATCCTGATGATATTGAGACCTTCACTGTACTAAAAGATGCTGCATCTACAGCTATTTACGGTTCAAGGGCATCAAACGGTGTAATCATTATCACCACTAAGAAAGGCGCAGCTGGTACTCCACAGGTTAATTTTTCATCTAAAAACTCTATTGCAACACTGCGTAATAAAGTTGATGTGTTAAGTGCTGATGAAGTGCGTGCTTATGTAAAAGCTTACGATGTGGCTACAGGTACCAACAAATCGGCATTGCTGGGTTCGGCTAATACCGACTGGCAAGATCAGATCTATCAAAACGCCTTAACTACTGATAATAATTTAAGTATTGGTGGTAGCACTAAAAATATGCCTTACCGTGTATCGGTAGGTTATTTGGATCAGCAGGGACTTTTAAGAACTGACCGCCTGCAACGTAGTACTGCGGCTATCCGTTTAAGTCCTAGGTTTTTCAATAACGATTTAAAGTTGGACATTAACCTGAATGGTAGCTACGGTCACAGCCGTTTTGCTAACCAGGGCGCTGTAGGTGCCGCTGTTTTCTTCGATCCTACACAGCAGGTGTATAGAGAAGGTTCGCCGTACAATGGATATTACGAATGGTATGGTGCCGATAAAGTGCTAAACCCTAATGCACCGCGTAACCCGGTTGCCTTATTAAACGATAACAAAAACATTGGTGATACTTACCGCACGTTTGGTAACGTATCTGCCGATTACCGTTTCCCTTTCCTTAAAGCCTTACGTGCTAATGTAAACTTAGGTTACGATTTGTCGAAAGGTGGAGGCAGCACTTATGTGCCTTTTACCGCAGCACAGTCATTTGGTACATTTGGTTTAAGTTCTCAATACCATCAAAAAAACTACAATTCGGTTGTTGAGGCATATCTAAACTACAACGAGACTTTTAAATCCATAAAAAGTAATATCAACGCTACAGCTGGTTATGGTTTTTATGATTTCAGAACCTCTAACCGTAATTTTGCTTCTTACAGCACTAATAGTACTGCTGCTATTATCAGCAATACTATTCCAAGCTTTCCTTTTGATATACCTCAATACAGGCTGCTTTCGTACTACGGTCGTTTAATTTATACTTTCGATACTAAGTATATATTAGCCGCTACCATACGTACCGATGGTTCATCTAAATTTACGCCTGATAATAGCTATAACTATGGTGTATTTCCAAGCGTTGCCTTTACCTGGAGAATGATTGATGAGGATTTTTTAAAGACCTCTAATGTTGTCTCTGATTTGAAACTGCGCTTGAGCTATGGTGTAACCGGTCAGCAGGATGGTATTCCTTATTATGGTTATATACCAACCTACTTCCAAAACAGCACAAACGCTTCCCAGTATCAATTTGGTAACACATTCTATAACACTTACAGCCCATCTGCTTATGATGCAAGTTTGAAATGGGAAACTACGCAAACCACTAACATTGGTTTTGATTTTGGTTTCTTTAACCAGCGTATTAGCGGTAGTGTTGATGCTTATTACAAAAATACCAAAGACTTGCTATCAGTAGTGTTTGTACCGGGTGGTAGTAATTTCAGTAACCAATTAAGTGCATCAAACGTTGGTAATATGATTAACCGCGGTATAGAATTCAATTTGAATGCTATTGCCGTAAAAACAAAAGATATTACCTGGAACTTGAATTATAACGTAGCTTATAATTATAATAGGATAACTAATTTATCGTTAACAGGTAACAACAGTTCGTCGCAAGTATTAACCGGTGGAATATCGGGTGGTACGGGTAACAACATACAGGTTAACCAGGTTGGTACTTCGCCACGTGCGTTCTATGTATATAAACAAGTATACGATTCAAAATCAGGTAAGCCGTTGCAAGGCATTTATGAGGATTTGAATAACGATGGTGTAATTAATGGTAATGACCTTTATACTTACAAAACGCCTTACCCTAAATTTATCATGGGCTTCAGTACCCAGTTCAGCTATAAAAAATGGACTGCGAGCACCGTATTGCGAGCACACTTAGGTAACTACATGTATAATAACCTGCAATCTAATGCTGCAACACAAAATACCATTATCAGCACCGCAGGCGATTTAATCAATAACGCCAATGCTAACTTGTTAGAAACAGGCTTTACCAATAGTCAGTATTTTTCTGATTATTACATACAAAATGCCTCTTTCTTACGTATGGACAATGCCGGTTTAGCTTACGATTTTGGTAAGATTTACCGTAACAAGATCAGGCTTAACTTAAGTGCTAACGTGCAAAATGTATTTGTAGTTACTAAGTACAAGGGTTTAGACCCTGAAATTATCTCGGGTATAGATAATAACTTCTATCCACGCCCGCGTACGTACACTTTAAGCTTGAACTTAGGTTTCTAATAATTATTTGATTAGAGAAGACATGAAAAAGAATTTGTTAAAATATATATGCATAGTGGCGCTGGCAAGTACCGGCTTAACCTCATGCAAAAAAGCATTGGAGCTTACACCTACCAATGCCACAACCGCAGAGCAAGTGTACAGTACGCCTGCTGGTTACAAACAATCACTTGCCAAGGTATATAGTGCTTACGCGCTAACTGGAAGCGGCGGTTCGGCCAGTTCAGATCTGGGTGGTATTGATGCCGGTACTTCAGATTTTTTACGTTTGTACTGGAGTGCACAGGAATGGACAACCGATGAGGCCGTTTGCGCCTGGAATGATACTGATGTGCCCGATTTTCATAACCTGAGCTGGGGTTCTAATAATAGTATTCTAAGAGGTTTATACTTCCGGTCACTGTATCAAATTACAGTAGCTAACGCTTTTATCCGCGAGTCATCTGATGATGCCATAGCCAGCCGTGGCATTACAGGTAACGACGCTACCAATATTAGAGCCTACCGAGCTGAAGCGCGCTTTTTGAGAGCTTATCAATATTGGATACTGATGGATTTGTTTGGTAACCCGCCATTTGTTGACGAAACAACACCTATTGGTAAATACCTGCCCGAGCGTATAACACGTGCCAAGCTATTTGCTTACATCGAATCAGAATTAAAGGCTATTGAAACTACGCTGGTAGCGCCAAAGCAAAATGAATATGGCCGCGCCGATCAGGCTGCCGACTGGGCCCTGCAAGCACGTTTATATTTAAATGCCGAAGTTTATCTGGGTACAGGTAATGGCCGTTACGCCGATGCTATTACTTATGCTAACAAGGTAATCAACTCTGGATACACACTGCAATCCAATTATGCCAAATTGTTCCTGGCCGATAATAATGTGGGTAATACCGAAACCATATTGTCTATTAACTATGATGGCATAAACTCACAAAATTACGGTGCAACCACCTATATCATTAATGCATCGCTCAATGCAGCTATGAACCCTACTTTGTATGGTGTGCCTAATGGTGGTTGGGGTGGTAACCGCAGTACCAGTAACCTGCCTTTAACTTTTGGCGATTACAGCGGTAATACAGATAAACGCGCCATGTTCTATGGTAATAATTTAGCCATTAACAACATTAATGATTTTACACAAGGCGTAGCTGTAGTTAAATTTAAGAACCTAAACTCAAACGGTACAACTCCTTACTCTATAGGTGGAAGTGCCACTAATACCTCATCAGGAGGTGTATATGCCTCAACCGATTTTCCGCTGTTTCGTTTAGCTGAGATGTATTTGATCTACGCTGAAGCTACATTGCGTGGTGGTACCGGCGGTAGTACGGCAACAGCTTTGACGGGTATCAATTTGCTGCGCACACGTGCATACGGTAACAATTCAGGTAACCTGAACAGCCTTAGCTTAACGGATGTTCTAAACGAAAGAACCCGTGAATTATACTGGGAAGGCTTCCGTCGTACCGATTTAATTCGTTACGGTTTATTTACTTCGGCCAGCTATTTATGGCCCTATAAAGGTGGTGTCCAAAACGGTAAAGGTGTAGAGTCTTACCGTAATTTGTTCCCTATCCCTAATACCGATCTTGTTAACAATCCTAACTTAGTTCAAAACCCAGGTTATTAATCAAAATAGCGCTGCCTTGTAAAGGCAGCGCCTTTAATAAAAATAGTTATGAAAAGAATTTTAACCACCGTAACAGCACTATGCAGTGTGTTGCTGCTCGTGCTTATCACCTCATGCAAAAAGGATGGAACCCAAACCACGGGTGCCGTTGGTAATTCGGGTACGCTTGCCGCATCAACTACTACACCTGCATTATCGCTGGCTAATGGTTCCAATACGGCTGTGATATTCAACGTATCGGCTGCCACCCCGGTAACCGGGTATCAGGCAACAGTTACCTACACGCTGCAGATAGGTAAAAAAGGAAGTAATTTTATTGTACCTCAAGAGGTTTCGGCTGCTGCTACAGGCGCCACTTTAACGCAAAACGCGCTAAACGATATTTTACACAACTTGAAATTGGTTGATGGCGTATCAACACAGGTAGAAGTTCGTTTAAAGTCGGCCATTGCTCCAAATGTTGATGCTGCTTATTCAAACGTAATTACGCTTACGGTAACGCCGTATTCTAAAACATCTTATCTGTATGTGCCCGGTGCTTACCAGGATTGGAAACCAGATGCAGTTGATGTTGGCGTACTTGCCTCGCCCACCAGTAATAATGTGTATGACGGTAAGATAACTTTCCCTGCCGGTAAGCTTGAATTTAAAATTACCCCTCAGGCTAACTGGAATGCTGCTTATGGCAATGCAGGCGGTGGTAAAATTAGCTTATCTGCCGGAGATAACTTATCGGTACCAAGTGCAGGCACGTATGTTATTCATGTAGATGTATCTGCACTAACCTATACTATTACAAAACAATAAAATATAAAAATACGCACTAAGCCGGTTAAACTCCGGCTTAGTGCGTTAAGAGAGAATGATATGATGAAGAATACCATCAAACTGTTAAGCGGTTTACTGGTTACTTTTGCCTGTGCTGGTTCTGCAATGGCTCAAAGCAGCGTTGTGAAAAGTGTGGGTAATGTAACCAATGTGCAGGTGAACGGTCAGCAGGTTAACCTTACTACAGCTAATGCGCATGTACAAGTAACGGTTTATAGTCCGTCGGTTATACGGGTGCGTATGGATAAGCAGCAACTGGGCAGAGACTTTTCTTACGCGGTGATAGCCCAACCCGAAAAAGTAAAAGCTACCATCACCCAAACCGGTGATAATGTTTCTATTGTAACCGATTCAGTAAAATTAGTGATCGGCAAAAAGCCTTTTCATACCACGTTTTATACGCTGGATAACAAGGTGATCAGCGAAGATGAAACCGGCCTGAACACGTCTTGGGTAAACGAATCGGTAACTACCTACAAGCACATGCAGCCGGGCGAGCATTTTGTTGGCTTAGGCGAAAAAACAGGTAACCTTGATCGTAAGGGCAACGGCTACACCAATTGGAACTCTGATACCTACGGTTACCGTACCGATCAGGATCCTATTTATTCCGACATCCCATTCTACATAGGCGTTCACCATGATGTGAACTACGGGATATTTATGGATAATACCTATCAGAGCGATTTTAACTTTGGCGCCAGCAATAATCGTTTTTCCTCGTTCAGTGCCCGTGGTGGCGAAATGAATTACTATTTCATCTACCATAAACAACTGGCCGATATTATTACCTCGTACACCGCCCTAACCGGACGCATGAAAATGCCACCGCTTTGGAGCCTGGGTTATCAGCAAAACCGTTATAGCTATTACCCCGATACCGAGGTAATGCGCATAGCGCAAACCCTTCGCGAAAAAAAGATCCCGGCGGATGGTATTACTTTGGACATTCACTACATGGATAAATACAAGGTGTTTACCTGGGATAAGCAGCGCTTTCCTGACCCCGCTAAAATGAATGCTAAGCTGAAAGACATGGGCTTTAAGCTTACCGTTATTGTTGACCCAGGAGTAAAGGCCGAAAAAGGGTATGGCGTTTATGAGCGTGGTTTAAAGGATGATATCTTCATCAAGTATGCCGACAGCACCAATTACACTGGTGAAGTTTGGCCGGGCTGGTGCCATTTCCCCGATTTTACAGCCGAAAAAGGCCGTAACTGGTGGCAGGCTGAGATCAAAAAATATGCAGACGACGGTATCAGCGGTATCTGGAACGACATGAACGAGATATCGACCTGGGGACAAAAAATGCCGGATAACGTTTTGTTTAATTACGACGGACAAACTGCATCGCACCTGCAAGGGCGCAATATTTACGGCCTCAATATGGCACGTGCCAGTTTTGAAGGTTTCCGCAAAGCGTTAAACAAGCGTCCCTTCATTTTAACACGTTCGGGCTATGCAGGTCTGCAGCGCTACACCGCCATTTGGACAGGCGATAACCGCGCTGAGGATGACCATATGCTAATGGGGGTTCGTTTGCTAACTAGCTTGGGCATGAGCGGAGTGCCCTTCACAGGTATGGATATTGGTGGTTTTACAGGTAACCCAACTGTGCCATTGTATACCCGTTGGATGCAGATAGGCGCTTTTACGCCTTACTTCCGTAACCATACAGGTGTAAATACCAAATCGGCCGAGCCATGGGCATTTGGTGAGGAAGCGCTGGAGATAGTGCGTAACTACATCAACCTACGTTACAAACTGATGCCATTCGTTTATTCATCGTTTTACGAGGCTACACAAAACGGACACCCGGTAGTACGCTCGTTGGCTATCAATTACACGCACGATGAGAAAGTATACAGCGCTAAATATCAAAACCAGTACGAATTTGGTAATGGTTTTATGGTTGCCCCGTTTGCCAGCACTGAAACCTATGGAACGGTATATTTTCCAAAAGGCCAATGGTATAATCTATATAACGATGAGCTGATTGCCGGTAACCAGGAAAAAATAATGCCGGTTACTATTCAAACATTACCTGTGTTTGTAAAAGAAAGCAGCATTATTCCAATGCAATCTCTTGTGCAATCAACCTCCGAAAAGCCTACCGATACACTGACTGTTCATATTTATAAAGGCAATCTTAACAACAGCTTCGTGTATTATGAAGATGATGGCGAAAGCTACAATTATGAAAATGGTTCTTTTTATAAAAGGACCATTACATACGATGCTGCCAGGAAGCAAATCACCTTTGCTAAAGCCGAGGGAAGTGTAGCTTCAAAATTTAAGCACATTAAAGTACAGTTCCACGGGTTTGGCAATGCAACGGTTAAGGTAAATAACAAATCAGTGAAAACTAACACCGAAGCAATGTCGTTCCTTAAAGCCATATCGTCATTCGACCCACAGGGAACAGTGAACAAGGCCGACGGCAACAATACGCAAAGTATTATGTTAGACAGTAATAGCAACGCTTTTACTATTAGCTACTAATTAAGCAGTTGGTAAATTATTCAAGCCCTTACAGTATTTGTAAGGGCTTTTTTGTTTGCCAAAGTATGCCGGAAAAGTAATGTTTTGGTAAAATGTAAGATATAGCCTGTGGTTTTTTATGTATCCAATAATACCCGTACTTTTACGCCCGTTATAACCATTGTATGAGGAGGTATTTAAGTGTTTTATTACTGTTGTTAATTTCTCTGGGTGCTTTTGCCGGTGATAACAACTGGTTAGAAAAACTTAAAACTGAAATAGACCGCAAAAATACTTACGATAAGACTAAAGAATATAAGCTGCGTCGTTTAAAAATGCAGCTTTCATCTGCACCTGCTCAAAATGCCGACCGCCAGTTTACTATTTGCAGTCAGATATACGAAGAGTATAAAGCCTACCAGTACGACTCTGCCTCCGTTTATGTGAATAGAATGCAGGTTTTAGGTAACAGGCTTAACGATAGATCAAAGCAGTATTACAGTAAAGTAAAAACCGCTTTTATTCTCCTCTCTTCGGGTATGTTTAAAGAGGCATTTGATAACGTTAAAGGCATTGATGCCCGTTACCTCGATGATAGTGCCCGCTTTGAATACTACTCGGTACTTACCCGTGCCAACTACGATGTTGCCACGTATGATAACGACCGTAATTTTTCGCCGCGTTATAATGCCGAAGCTAACAGGTACATAGATTCGGCCATTGCCATCAGCAAGCCAAACTCTTATAATAAACTATACTTAACCGGCTACAAAAATCTCAAAAATAAACAGTATGCCGCAGCCGAAGCTGTTTTCCTGAATCTGCTTAAAACTCACCAGCTCGATAAGCATGAGTTTGCCATCGTGGCATCTACGCTGAGCGATCTTTATATATCTACCGGTAGAAATTCTAAAAGTATTGATCTGCTGGCCCAGGCAGCCGTGGCCGATGTGCAATCATCTACCAAAGAAACCGTAGCCCTGTTTTGGCTTGCGCAGCAGTTGTACAAAAACGGCGATTCGAAAAATGCTTACGCTTTTATACAGCAGGCCATGGCCGATGCCGAGTTTTACGGTGCCCGCCAGCGCCAGTTCCAAATTAGCACAGTGCTGCCCATTGTAGCCGCTCAGGAACTTAATGATTCTGAAAAAGCACGTACCCGCTTTCTTATTTATCTCGTGGTTATCACCGTATTGGCTTCATTAATTGTGCTGTTCGCTATTATCCTGTTTAAGCAATTGAAAAAGGTACAAGCCAAAGAAAAGATCATTGAGGATAAGAACAGGGAACTGGAAAGCATTAACGAAAAATTATTAGAAGATGCCCGCATCAAGGAAGATTACATTGGCTACTTCTTTAATGCCATATCGGGCTACATTTTAAAGCTCGAGAAGTTAAAGCATTCTATTGATACCAAGCTTTCTATCAAGAAGTATGATGATATCCAGATCACTATCAATAAGATCAATATCAAGAAAGAACGTGAAGACCTCTTCTACACTTTCGATCATGTTTTTTTGAGAATATTTCCCAACTTTATTACGGCATTCAACGCTTTACTGCCCGAAAAGGAGCAGATATGGCCCAAGGAGCATGAGGTTTTAACTACTGACCTGCGCATTTTCGCCCTGATGCGTTTGGGTATCTCTGACCCGGAAGCTGTCGCCAATATTCTCGAATACTCTGAAAAAACCATTTACGTTTACAAAATGCGTATTAAAGCCAAAGCGCTTATCCACGGCGAAGAATTTGATCAGCGTATTATGGCTATCAAGGCGGTAGATACCCCAAAATAGTAAACACAGCTTCATATTGTACATTTTGTGGATGAGTAGCATACACTGATATTAGTTTAAGTTGTACATTTAGGCATCAACATTTACTTACCATGTACAAGATCGATGCGCACCAACACTTCTGGAAGTTTGACCCGGTTAGAGATAGCTGGATCAATGATGAAATGGATGTTATACGCCGCGACTTTTTACCACCCGATTTGTTGCACATTTTAATGCATAACCACATTGATGGTTGTGTAGCCGTGCAAGCCAGCCAAACCGAAAAAGAGAACCAGTTTTTGTTAGAACTGGCCAATCAGTATCCGTTTATTAAAGGGATAGTGGGCTGGGTAGACCTACAGGCTGATAACATTGAGGAGCGGCTGCAATACTACAGTACTCAAAGCAAAGTAAAAGGTTTCAGGCATGTGTTGCAGGGCGAGCCACAGCGCGATCTGATGCTACAAAAAGAATTTATGCATGGCATTGGTTTACTGGAAAAATATGGCTTCACTTACGATATCCTCATTTTCCCCGATCAATTGGCTTACACTGCCGAGCTTATTGCAAAGTTCCCTAATCAGCCTTTTGTGATAGACCACATAGCCAAGCCCGATATTAAAAACCGGAAGATAGACGAATGGGCAGCCGACGTACGCAAGGCAGCCCAATATAATAATGTGCATTGTAAAGTATCGGGCATGGTGACCGAAGCTAATTGGTACGGTTGGGAAGAAGAAGACTTTAAGCCTTACATGGATGTGATATTTGAAGCTTTTGGCGTAGGCCGGCTCATGTTTGGGTCAGACTGGCCGGTGTGCATGGTGGCCGGCGGCTATAACCGGGTAATAAAAATGGTAAGATATTACACCGAACAACTAAGCGAAATCGAAAAAGATGCTTTTTGGGGAGGCAATGCTGTTAAGTTTTATAAGTTGGATGTGTAAGTATGGGTTTTAATCCCACCCTGTCATGCCGATATTCATCGGCATGACGGAATAGCCCCTTACAACTAAAACTTTATTTATTACTACAGAGAAGCCCTCAACGTTAAATGAAAAGGGTTTTCTACGTGTTCACGTTGATTGGTGATAATCATTTGAGCCACTATTTCGCCCATTTTCTGAAAGTCGGTAGATATGGTAGTTAGCCCATTTAAAATGATCTTTTTCAGTGGCGTTTCATTGTAAGAAATTACGCCCACATCCTGACCTATCCTCAAGTCTGTTTGCAGCAGGCGTTCTATCAAAACCACCACGTCGTTTTCCATCAGGGTAACATATACTTCGCCGGTGTTAATGGGTTCGTTTTGTATGTCGTGCACCACCTTATAGTTAAAAGCATACTGCATACAAAAATCAATAAAGCCCTTTAATATTTCGGTAGAATGGTAAGTATGCTCTGGAAAGGTAATCTTGATAGTTTGGTACTTGCTCAAAGGTTCAAGTGCCAACTCGAGCGCATGAAAAATATCGAGCTCAAAGTTTTCGTAAACAGCGGCGTATTCGCCTTCTACACCTTTTACCAGTTTATCAAGCAAGATCAACTTGTCTTTAGGTAATTTGTTAATTACTTCATGCGCCGTTTCGCCACCATCTAAAAAGTGACCAATGATCACATAATGGGTATAATCATCGCTGGCATTTTCCAGCATTTTTTTGAATAAAGAAAAGTCGTTATTGTAAATGTAGATATCTATAGCCGCCTGGTTATCCAAACCGGCAACAATGGCATCGTATATGATCTTTTTGTGGGTGCTTAATTTGTTAAAGAGCAGGAATACCTTAAAGCGTTGCAGGGTTTCCACACTTTTAATATAATAGCCCTTGCCGGGTACCGAACCTAAAATACCTACCGACTTTAAATGCTTGTAGGCTTTCTCTGCCGTATCCCGCGAAATTTCAAAGTTATAATTCAGCTCGTTAATAGAAGGTAGGGTATCGTTACGGTTAAGGCGTCCATCGCGTACAGCTTTGGCAATAGAGTTAGCTAACTGTAAATATTTTGGCGTCGACGAATAGTAATCAATCTCAATATATTCTAAAAAGGAGAGTGGTTTCATGAAAATTAGTTAATCATAACTTCACTTAATCAGGCATAGATACCAGCAAAAAAAGCTGAAAAACCTACAGTGCAAAAAGCTTACCGAATTTAGGCGGTACCTGTAAATCAAACGCTTATAATCTTGGTCGGTAGTCTGCAACTAAAGTAGCCAAATTTACCGATATTAACATAAACCTGTAGGATATTACCCGAAAATGCTTTTTATGTTAATTTAACGAGTTAATAAAGTATTATTACAATTGTTTGTATCAGTGGTTAAAATTGACGAGTGCCATGTATATTTACCATGACAGTACATGATAGCTGTATTATGCAGCTTTTCTACTTTCGCTACAACCAATTATTAAAATTTTTAGAGAATGCAGGCAATTTTAGGCGTTATATTTCACTTTATAGGGGGCTTTGCATCGGGCAGCTTCTACATACCTTATAAAAAGGTTAAGGGCTGGGCGTGGGAAAGCTTTTGGATAGTGGGCGGGTTGTTTTCATGGCTTATTGTACCACCTTTAGCAGCCTGGTTAACCATTCCTAACTTTAGCGAAATTATAAAAAATACCAGCGGAAGCATTTTGCAGTTAACCTATGTTTTTGGTGTATTGTGGGGCATTGGTGGTTTAACTTACGGCTTGGGCGTACGTTATTTAGGCGTAGCATTAGGCAGTTCTGTTATACTGGGTTTGTGTTCTGTTTTTGGATCGCTAATCCCATCCATTTATTACGAATTTAATCCCGAACCTAATAAGGATACCATCTCTACGTTGATGAATACCCACTGGGGCCAAATGGTGCTGTTGGGTATTTTAGTATGTGTAATAGGCATTGTTATCTGCGGTAGGGCAGGAGTAATGAAAGAAAAGGAAATGACCGCATCGGGCGATGTTTCGGCAACCAATACCGAATACAAATTTGGTTTGGGTATTACGCTGGCTATTATCTCGGGTGTGTTAAGTGCTTGCTTCAATTTTGGTATAGAAGCCGGTCACAGCATGGCCGATACGGCAAACCATATCTGGATGGCGGCAAACCCTGGTCAGGGCAATTTCTTATATCAAAATAACGTAACGTATATTGTAATACTATGGGGTGGTTTCACTACCAATTTTATTTACTGTATGATATTGAACGCTAAGAATAAAACTTTTGGCAACTATACCGATAAGAAAACACCGCTGCTTGCCAACTACCTGTTCTCGGCTTTAGCCGGTACTACATGGTTTCTGCAGTTCTTTTTCTACGGTATGGGCGAAAGCCGTTTAGGTAACGGGCCAAGCTCGTGGATACTGCACATGGCCTTTATAATTCTCATAGCCAATATCTGGGGTTTGGTATTAAAAGAGTGGAAAGGCGTAAGCCGCAAAGCATTAATGACCGTAGTTGCCGGTATAGCAACTATCGTAATTTCTGTATTAATTGTAGGATACGGTAATAAGATTAAAGACAAAGAAAACGTACAAGTAACAAGTAATAGTAAAATTTAATATGTCTGTTAACACAACCGAATTTAAGCACGTAAGCTATTTATGGGATGACGCCAAAGCAGCCGAACTGGCCGGCGATGAGGTAGCCCTTTTAATATACCGATCTAACCTTTTAGGTGCCGATTTGCGCCTTACTAACTATGGTGGCGGTAACACTTCTTGCAAACTCATGCAAAAAGACCCATTAACAGGTCAGGAAGTGGAAGTAATGTGGATCAAAGGTTCGGGTGGTGATATTGGTACGCTTAAGAAAAGCGGCCTTGCTGCTCTGTACGTTGACCGCTTACGCAGCTTAAAAAACGTATATCGTGGTGTAGAGCATGAAGATGAAATGGTTGAACTGTTTAATCACAGCATTTTCGACCTGGCCTCTAAAGCACCATCTATTGATACCCCGCTACACGGCTTTTTGCCATTTGCACATATCGATCACTTGCACCCTGATGCAGCCATTGCTATTGCAGCGGCTAAAGACGGTAAACAAATTACTGAAGAGTTATTTGGCGGTACTATTGGTTGGGTAGAATGGAAAAAACCGGGTTTTGAATTAGGATTACAATTAAAAGCCTGTTTAGATGCTAACCCGGGCATCCGTGGTATCATGTTAGGCTCGCACGGCTTATTTACCTGGGGCGATACTGCTTACGAAAGCTATATCAACACCTTAGAGGTAATTGAAAAATGTGCTGAATACTTAGAGCAAAACTACGGCAAAAAAGGCCCTGTTTTTGGCGGACAAAAAATCCAAAGCTTAGACGAAGCCGGCCGTAAAAAACAAGCCGTTGCCTTAGCACCTATACTGCGTGGTTTTTGCTCAAGCGAGCGTAACATGATCGGTCATTTTACTGATGATGTACGTGTATTAGAATATATAAACTCTAACGATTTAGAGCGTTTGGCACCAATGGGCACCAGCTGCCCCGATCACTTCCTGCGCACCAAGATCAGTCCGCTGGTGTTGGAGTTAGCACCTGATACTGATTTGAGCGATGTTGAAGGTTTAAAAGCACAACTGGCTCCTGCATTTGAGGCTTACCGCCAAATGTATACCGACTATTACAATACCTGCAAACACGATAATAGCCCGGCCATCCGCGATACCAATCCGGTAATTATTTTATACCCGGGTGTAGGTATGTTCAGTTTCTCTAAAGACAAGCAAACGGCCCGTGTAGCTGCCGAGTTTTATACCAACGCTATTAACGTAATGAAAGGTGCCGAGGCTATCTCTGAGTACACTTCGTTACCACGCCAGGAGGCTTTTGATATTGAGTACTGGTTGTTAGAAGAAGCCAAATTACAGCGTATGCCTAAACCTAAAGCTTTAAGCGGTCGTATTGCCTTAATTACCGGTAGTGCCGGTGGTATTGGTAAAGCTATCGCTAAAAAGTTTGTAGAAGAAGGTGCCGTTGTTATTTTGAACGACATGAACGCTGAGCGTTTAGAAGCTACCGGCGAAGAATTTAAAGGCCTGTATGGTAAAGATTCATACGCTACTGCTGTTATGGATGTAACCAGCGCTGAGCAAATTCAAGGTGCAATGGATGTGGCTGCTTTAAACTTTGGCGGTGTAGATTTAATTGTGAATAACGCAGGTTTATCTATCTCTAAAACTATTGGCGACCATACCGAAAAAGACTGGGACTTGTTATATGATGTATTGGTGAAAGGCCAGTTCTTTGTAACCCAGGCTGCTGTTGCTGTTATGAAAAAACAAGCCATTGGTGGCGATGTAATTAACATTGTAAGCAAAAACGCTTTGGTAAGCGGCCCTAACAATGCAGGTTACGGTAGTGCCAAAGCTGCCCAATTACATTTAAGCCGCTTAAATGCTGCGGAGCTTGGCCCCGATAAGATCCGTGTGAATGTGGTAAACCCTGATGCCGTGATCAGCGATAGTAATATTTGGGCTGGCGGCTGGGCCGAAGGCCGTGCTAAAGCTTACGGTATTACCGTGGCCGAACTGCCTGCCTACTACGCAAAACGCACTTTACTGAACGAGATTATTTTGCCGATTGATATTGCCAACGCCTGCTTCGCCTTAACCGGTGGCTTATTAGGTAAATCTACAGGTAACGTTATTAACGTTGACGGTGGTGTTGCTGCCGGTTTTGTGAGATAAAAGCCCCCTCTAAATCTTCCCCGGGAGGGGAGACTTTTAAAACACAACATGATAACTTGCCTTTCAAAAGCCCTCCCTCCCGGGGAGGGTTTGGGAGGGGCTACCAATTATAAATTATGTTAATAGAAAAAAGTAGAATTGATGAAGCCAATCATCAGTTAAGCAATAAACACCAGCGCCAGTTTGATTATGTGGCTGCCGACGTTAAAAATTTGGATGAAGTGATCCAAAAGATACAGGCTTTCAATATCGCTATTCCAAGCTGGGCTTTAGGTACAGGTGGTACACGTTTCGGCCGTTTTTCGGGCGGTGGCGAGCCCCGTACTTTAGAAGAAAAAATTGAGGATGTAGGTGCTATCCACGCGCTAAACAAATCAAGTAATTCTATTTCCCTACACATTCCGTGGGATATCCCATCAAATGCAGACGCTATAAAAGCAGTAGCCGCACATCACGGTTTACGTTTTGATGCTGTAAACTCTAACACTTTTCAGGATCAAAAAGACCAAAGCTTAAGCTACAAATTCGGTTCGTTGCATCACTCAGATAAAGCAGTGCGCAAGCAAGCGGTTGAACACAATATCGAAGTTATAAAATACGGTGTTGAGTTAGGTTCAAATGCATTGTCTGTTTGGCTGGCCGATGGTTCAAGCTTTCCGGGTCAGTTAAACTTCCGTAACGCTTTCCAAAATACTTTAGAGAGCTTACAGGAAATTTATGCTGCTTTACCTCAAGACTGGAAAGTTTGGGTAGAGTACAAACCTTACGAGCCATACTTCTATTCAACCACCATTGGCGATTGGGGACAATCGTTATTGTTAGCCAATAAATTAGGCCCTAAAGCTTCTACTCTGGTAGATTTAGGTCATCACTTGCCTAACACCAACATTGAGCAAATTGTATCATTATTGCTGATGGAAGGCAAATTAGCCGGTTTCCACTTCAACGATTCTAAATACGGTGATGATGATTTAACTGTAGGCAGCATTAACCCTTACCAATTATTCCTCATTTTTAATGAACTGGTGGAAGGTATGGATGCCCGCGGCATGGCTCATGCAACCAGTATTGGTTGGATGATCGACGCATCGCACAACGTGAAAGACCCGATTGAAGATCTATTACAATCGGTAGAAGCCATCAAAATTGCTTACGCTCAGGCTTTATTAGTCGATACCGCTGCTCTGAAACAAGCTCAAGAATCAAATGATGCTGTTGCCGCACAGGAGATTTTGCAGGCTGCTTATCGTACCGACGTTCGCCCGCTGATAGCAGAGGCACGTTTAAGAGAAGGTGGCGCATTAAATCCGCTGGGTGTTTACCGCAGCTTGGATGTACGTAGTAATTTAATTAAAGAACGTGGCCAGAACACCGTAGCCACAGGATTATAGCATGACCAAAACACCCGTAATAGCCGTATTTGATGTAGGTAAAACCAACAAGAAGCTTTTTTTGCTGGATGAGGACTATAACATCGTTTACGAAAAGTCGGCCAGGTTTATTGAAACGTTAGATGAAGATGGCGATGCCTGCGAAAACCTGGAAAGTTTGCAGTTGTCCATTTTTGATTCATTGCATGAAATATACCGTCTTAACGAGTTTGAGATCAAAGCCATTAACTTTTCATCGTACGGGGCAAGCTTAGTATACATTAATGAGCAGGGGCAGCCATTGGCGCCCCTGTATAATTACCTCAAAGCATACCCCGAAGAAATAAGCGAGCAATTTTACCAGTTATACGGCGCTCCTGATAAGATAGCCGCCGAAACGGCATCGCCGGTATTAGGTAACCTTAACTCGGGCATGCAATTGTACCGCATTAAATATCAAAGGCCCGAACTGTTTGAGCAGGTTAAATATGCCTTGCACTTACCCCAGTATTTAAGTTCGCTGGTATCGGGCGCGGCTTATTCTGATATTACCAGCATTGGCTGCCATACCCAGCTTTGGGATTTTACCCAGCAAGAATATCATTCGTGGGTTAAGGCAGAGCATTTGCGTAAAAAGCTGGCACCCATATTTCCTTCTAACCAGGCTTTGGCCATGATCATTGAAGGTAAAAGCTGTGCCGTGGGTATCGGCTTGCACGATAGCTCGGCAGCGTTGATCCCTTATCTTGTAAGTTTCACGGAGCCGTTTGTACTGCTGTCTACCGGTACTTGGTGCATTAGCCTTAATCCGTTCAATGATCAGCCGCTAACGCCCCAAGAGTTGAGTCAGGATTGTTTGGCTTACCTGCAATACCAGGGCAAGCCTGTAAAAGCATCGCGCGTTTTCTCCGGAAACGAGCATGAGCAGGAGGTTAAACGGATAGCTGCCTGGTTTAAGCAAAATGCGGTTAAATACCGTACCATGCCTTACCTGCCCGAGGTTATTGCCAAGCTGAAAGCCGAGCAGCCGCAAGCTACCGCTGTAAAAGATGGTACCGGCCTCATTACTTCAGGATTTTCTAAAAGAGATCTTGCTTCATTTGCTACCGATACCGAGGCCTACCATCAATTGATGCTTGATCTGGCTTCGTTGCAATACCAATCTACACAGTTAGTTTTAGACGGTACCAGCGTAAAAGACATTTATGTAGACGGCGGCTTTGGTAAGAACGAAATTTTTATGAATTTGCTGGCCGATCTGTTCCCTGACGTTAAAGTGTGGGCAGCTTCTGTTGCACAGGCCACGGCCGTGGGTACAGCATTGGCTATTCATAAATCTTGGAATAATAAAGCTTTACCTAACAACCTTATCCAACTTAAACGTTATAATACAGCATCGAATACCGTACATATATGACTGTAGGACTATTTATACCGTGTTATGTTGACCAGTTTTACCCCGGCGCAGCCATAGCAACTTTACAGTTGCTGGAAAAACTGGGAGTAACTGTTGTATACCCACCTAATCAAACCTGCTGTGGCCAGCCAATGGCAAATTCAGGTTTTGAGCATTTAACAGGTGGCTGTAACCGTCTTTTTATCGATAATTTTTCAGGCTTCGATTACATCGTGTCGCCATCAGGCAGTTGCGTGCTGCACATAAGGGAACACCTGCACGATGATAAACAACCCGAGTTAGCTAAAACCATAGCCCACCAGGTATGGGAGCTTACCTCGTTTTTAACCGACGTGCTGAAGGTGGAAAGCCTGCCTGCCCGCTTTCCGCATAAAGTAGGGGTACACCAAAGCTGCCATGGGCAACGAGGACTGCATTTAAGTTCCATGACCGAGTTGGTAGCGCCTAACTTTTCTAAACCGGGCTCGTTGTTAAACATGGTGAAAGACCTAGAATTGGTGGAACTCGACCGCAAGGATGAGTGCTGCGGTTTTGGTGGTACATTTTGCGTGGCCGAAGAAGCCGTATCGGCCAAAATGGGTAAAGACCGCGTGGCCGATCATCTTAAACATGGTGCTGAGTACATTACCGGTGCCGATATGAGCTGCCTCATGCACATGGAAGGAATATTAAAACGGCAGGGCAGTAAAGTAAAAGTGCTGCACATTGCAGAGATATTGAATAGTGAAGGATAAAGTGAGTCCATAGTCTATGGTCGATAGTCCGTAGATAGAAGGGGTTGCTGAGTTTTGGAAATTAAAATGTACTATGGTCAATTGACTATGGACTTAAGACCAAAGACTAATGACTACAGAAACTAAAGATCACGCCGAACTGGCCGAAATATTTAATAAAGACGAAGACCGGGTAGACTGGCATGATGAAACCCTGTGGTGGATACGTGCCAAACGCGATAAAAGCGTGCACCAACTGCCCGAATGGGAGGCTCTGCGCGAAGCCGCCTCAGGTATTAAGCACAATGTGCTGAGCAACCTGAACGCTTACCTGCAGGAGTTTGAATCTGCCGCTAAGGCTAACGGCATTATAGTACACTGGGCGGCCGATGCCAAAGAACATAATGAGATTGTACATGGCCTGCTTGCCGAAAATAAGGTAACGCAGATGGTGAAGAGCAAAAGCATGCTCACCGAGGAATGCCACCTGAATGATTACTTGGCCACTCATGGCATTGAGGTGATCGACTCCGACTTAGGCGAGCGCATTGTGCAGTTAGCCGGCGAAGCCCCAAGCCATATCGTACTTCCCTGTATCCATAAAAAGAAAGAAGAAATAGGCGACCTATTCCACATGTATTTGGGTACGCCCTCTAACATGTCAGACCCGCAGTTTTTAACCGAAACGGCACGTGGCAGCTTGCGTGAAACATTCCTGACCCGTAAAGTTGCATTAACCGGCGTTAACTTTGCCATAGCTGAAACCGGCGAATTTGTAGTGTGCACTAATGAGGGTAACGCCGATATGGGCGCCCATTTGGCCGATGTACATATCGCCTGCATGGGAATAGAAAAGTTGATCCCTAAGCGTGAGCATCTGGGCGTATTTTTGCGCCTGCTTACCCGCAGTGCCACAGGTCAACCCATCACTACCTACAGCAGTCATTTCAAAAAACCACGCGCAGGACAGCAAATGCACCTGGTACTGGTAGATAATGGTAGAAGCATACAATTGGGTCGCGAGGATTTTCGCAACTCGTTAAAGTGCATCCGTTGCGGCGCCTGTATGAACACCTGCCCGGTATACCGCCGCAGTGGTGGCCACAGTTACCATACCGCCGTAGCAGGCCCTATAGGTTCTATTTTAGCACCAAACTTAGACATGCGTAAGTATGCCGATCTGCCTTTTGCTTCCACGCTTTGCGGCTCATGCTCTAACGTTTGCCCGGTCAAAATTGATATTCACGATCAGCTATATAAATGGCGACAGGTACTGGTGAAAGAAGGCTATGCACCAACAGGCAAAAAGATAGCCATGCAGGTAATGGCTAAAACTTTAGCCTCGCCCACGCTGTACCATGCAGCAGGTAAAATGGGTAGGTTAACTATTAAATACGCACCTTTTGCAGTAAGCAATAAGCTTAACCCCTGGTACAAGCAACGCGAAATGCCCTCCTCTCCCGAGCAATCATTTGGAGAGTGGTACGCGAAGAACAGGAAGAAGTAAAATGACTTCTTGGTTCATAGTCGATAGTTCATGGTTTGAAAGTAACACGTAAAGCCAACTATTTTGAACCATCGATTATGAACTAATAACTATGAACTAACAGAATGAGCAGCAGAGAACAAATATTAGCAGCGGTAAAGCAGAACCAGCCCGATTTATTGCCTTTGCCCAACGTAACTCCATTTCAGGAAATTACTTATGAGGATGCTTTGGCGCAATACGAAGCTGTACTTACTGCTATAGGAGGTAAAATGTACCGCGTAAACAGCATGGAGGAGGTGAAAGCTATCATTAAAGGCAGCTACAACTCACTCGAAAAACGAGTGCTGAGCTTGGTACCCGAACTGGACGACATTGCTACCGCAGCTTATGAAATTAACCCTGCTGCGCACCATCTGGCCGATGTAGAACTGGCTATCATTAGTGCCCACTTTGCCGTGGCCGAAAACGGTTCTGTTTGGGTGACCGAAGAACTGCTGGGGCACCGTGCAGTACCTTTCATTTGCCAGCATTTGGCAACTGTGGTAAGTGCTAAAAATATTGAACCCACCATGCACCGGGCCTATACCCGTATAGGTGCCGCTGAGTATGGCTGGGGAGCATTCATTGCAGGCCCATCTAAAACGGCCGATATTGAGCAGTCGCTGGTATTGGGCGCGCATGGGCCGCGCAGTATGACGGTGTTTGTGTTGAATGATTGATTAAATAATTCATTATAATTCAAACTTATCATCTCGAACGATAGTGAGAGATCTTATTGATGCTTGCATGTTGCCTTTTAGCAGGAGTAACAGAATTTATCATTGGCACTCAAAATTATAAAATATGAGGCCAATAAGTTGATATTTGAAGTCCAGCATACAATAATTCCTGCAACTCTTTAGGCATAACTGTTAATTGCCCTACCTTTGGCAGTCTGCGGGTAAGTTCGCGTCAGTTGGCATGTTTGGCGTAAATGGGTTTCAGCATAATCGATGCCTATTTTACCCTTTATTGTTAGCCAACTTAATGGCGTGCCAGTACTGCATTTCTAAATTAGCCGGGAACATTATTTCGGCGGCAGTGTAATCAGCCATTGCTTTAGGCATATTTCCTTTTTTCTACTTGTAAAATCACCGTTGTTATGTGCTGGCAGGCGTGTTGCAGTTTAAGCAGGCGTGCCAGCATGTAAATTATACAATACAACTCATGGGAGTGAAACAGTTTGGCGTTTGCGCAGTTGCACAATAAAGAGACGCTTATGATAATGACGATTACTAAGAATGATAATACTAAGGGACTTTGGCGTACGGTAACTTTACTGATAATTGTGGCGCTGCTACAAGTTTTTTGTAATAATGCCCATGCGCAGGATACAAGCCGCAAAGGCTATACATTATTTAAACCTCTGCCAAAGGCGCTGATGCGTGAGGACATGGAAACTGACCGCCCCAATGTTACCGAAACGCCGCATACCGTAGAGGCAGGTCACTTTCAATACGAGGCCGATCTGTTTAAATTTCAACGTGAACGCACTGAAGATGAGCGGCAGCACAGCTGGCTGGCAAATCAGGCAAATTTAAAATTGGGTATATTGAGGAATACAGCCTTGCAGGTAATTGTACAAACTTACGGCAAGGAAATTAATCATGAAATTACCACCGGCGAAAAGGAGTCGGCATCGGGTTTTGGCGACATTACCGTGCGTATAAAGCAAAGCCTGTATGGCAATTATGATGGTAACTTTAGCATAGCAGTAATGCCTTATATAAAGTTCCCAACCAATACCTACACTGATAATAAAATTTATGAGGAAGGCCTTATGATACCTATGCTGCTCAAACTGCCCCATGAGTGGAAAATAGGGATGCAGCTTGAAGGCGACTATTTAAAAGATGATGAAGCACCTGCCAGGCATGCCGAACTATTGCAATCTGTAACGCTGAGCCATGTGTTATTCAAGAAACTGGAAGTGTTTAGCGAGAGCTTTTACACCTACAATTTTAAAGATCATAAAATGAACAACTTTTTAGATGCGGCGCTGGAATACGAAGTAACACACGACCTGAAGATAGACGTAGGCATTAATTACGGACTGCAAACCATGGCACATAAAGATTATTTTGCCGGTATTGCATTCAGGTATTAAAAATAATACAAAACGCTATGGACACTAAAAAAGTAATAGCAGCGGCTTTAACAAGTACCAGTTTGATGGACCTGTTCAGCGAGGCTGTATCGAAAGTTAAGGGTAGCAATTACAACGAAGCCCAAATCTTAGGTGAGTTACTTAACCGTATCACTCCTTTAAATAAAAAGCAGGCACAGGCGGCAGGGTGGGCCGGACATTATGCAGTAGGTGTGGGCTTTGCAGCCGTTTATGCGGCTTATTTAAAAGAAACCCGCCGTAAACCCATGCTGCTAAACGGCGTAATTTATGGTGCATTAAGCGGATTAGAAGGCGCGGCTATTTGGCGTGCTACATTCAAAGCACACCCTAATCCGCCGGGGGTAGATCTTAAAAATTACTACAGGCAATTAGTGTTAGCACACGTGGTTTTTGGCGTTGCGGCAGCAGCAACCCTGCGTAAAATGGGTAAGTAACCAAGCTTTTACCGAGTAATGCAAACGGATTTTTCTTGCATTTGAATTTTAAAAATCGTCTTTTTACAGGCGGAACGGGTGTTTATCCCTTCCTTGCTACAGGGTTCAAATCCTTAACATCTTTTTAAGATGTTCCTAATAAGCCGGTTGAAAATTCAATTATATATTCCATGTCTGCATTAATTAAACGCATCTTATTATTGGTGTTGAGCATGCCTGTATGCTTAAGCTTTGCACAGCAACGTATTAAAACATCGGTTAATACCAACTGGCAGTTTTACAAAGGCGATATAGCCGGTTATCCTGAAAAAGCCGCTAACGTAAAATGGGAAGCCGTAAACATTCCGCACAGCTGGAACACGGCCGATGTTACCGACGATGAAAAAGGTTACTACCGGGGCACGGGCTGGTATACCAAGGGTTTAAGTATCCCTATGACCTGGCAGGAAAAAGAGGTGAGTCTTTATTTTGAAGGAGCATCGCAAACGGCAGAGGTTTATGTGAATGGCCATAAGGCAGGTTCGCATATTGGCGGTTATACAGCGTTTAATGTGCCTATTAAAAAGTTTTTAAAGTTTGGTGCCGATGCCGTGAACACCGTTGCCATTAAGGTTGACAATAAATACGACGAAAGCATACCACCACTCACGGCCGACTTTACCTTTTTCGGAGGCATTTACCGCGATGTTTATTTGGTAGCCACGGATGCGGTTCATTTTGATACCGATAATAATGCATCTGACGGTGTATTTGTAAGCACGCCTAAGGTGTCGGCCGCAGCAGCCAATGTTAACGTGGCAGGGTCTTTTGTCAACCAATCGGGCAAGGCCAAAACCGTACAGCTAATTACGCAGATTACTGATAAGGAAGGTAAACTTATTATCCAAAAGCAGAGTAAGCTTAAAGCCGGAGCAGGGCAGAAGGTAAATTTTCAGCAGTTAATTACCGGTGTGAATAAGCCAAATTTGTGGTCGCCCGAGAGTCCTTATTTATATAAGGTTACCTCTGTTTTGGTTGATACCGATACTGGTAAGCCGGTAGACGAAGTGAGTAATCCGCTTGGTTTCCGCTGGTTCAATTTTGATGCCGCTAAAGGCTTTTTTTTAAATGGTAAGCATTACAAACTAATGGGCGCCAGTCGTCACCAAGATTATAAAGACATGGCCAACGCCCTGCCCGATGCCATGCATGTGAACGATGTGGAATTACTTAAAAATATGGGTGCCAACTTTTTGCGCGTGGCCCATTACCCGCAAGACCCAGCCGTATTGCAGGCTTGCGATAGACTGGGCATACTGGCATCGGTAGAAACACCCATTGTAAACCAAATTACTGAGAGTGAAGTCTTTGCCCAAAACTGCAAAAACATGCAGGTAGAAATGATCAAGCAAAGCTTTAACCATCCCAGTGTGGTCATTTGGGCTTATATGAACGAGGTATTGCTGCGCCTGCCTTATGCCAGCGAGCCCGAAAAGCGCAAAACTTACCTGCACAGTGTCGCTGCACTGGCTCAGCAACTCGAAGATATTACCCGTAAAGAAGATTCCTCGCGCTATACCATGATTCCTAACCATGGAGCATTTGAACTGTACAACAATGCCGGTTTAACTAAAATTCCCAAAATAGTAGGCTGGAACCTGTACCAAGGCTGGTACGGCGGCGGGTTGGAAGGCTTTGCCAAGTATCTTGACGAGCATCACCGCGTACTGCCGAACACACCCATGATCGTTACTGAATACGGTGCTGATGCCGATCCACGGGTGCATAGCCTGCAGCCGGTACGCTTTGATAAGTCTAATGAGTATGCGGTGCTCTATCATAAGGCATACATCAAAGCCGTAAACGAGCGGCCTTTTGTGATGGGTGCCGCCATATGGAATTTGGCCGATTTTAACTCCGAAACCCGCGCCGAGAGTATGCCCCATATTAACAATAAGGGCATTACCACTATTGACCGACAACCTAAAGACAGCTACCGCCTTTATAAAGCAGCCATGTGGCAGCAGCCTTATGTGGCCATAGCATCCAAGCAATGGACGTTAAGGAGCGGCATTGCTGAAGCCGACGACCGTTTGCAATGCACCCAGCCAGTAGAGGTCTTCAGTAATCAGCCTGAGGTGACCTTGATTGTTAATGGCGTACAATTGAGTACTGCCAAAACGGTAGAGCATGCCGCGTTGTTCAATGTCCCCTTCGTTAACGGCGAAAATAAGTTGCAAGCAACCACCGTAGTGAATGGAAAGACCTATACTGATGAAGCTGTTATCAACTTCAAACTCATCCCGCATACGCTGAAAAGTGAAACGATGCCCTTTACCGAATTGAACGTAAGCCTGGGCGATAAGCGCTACATTGTAGATGAAAAGCTGCAGCAAATTTGGGTACCCGAACAGCCTTACGAGTCAGGTAGCTGGGGTTATATTGGTGGCGAAGTGTATAGCATGAAAGGCAACGGCCGCATACCTTACGGCTCCGACAAGGATATTTTAGGTACGGATAATGACCCAGTGTATGAAACTCAGCGGGTTGGTATAGAGCAGTTTAAGTTGGATGTTCCTGATGGTGCTTACGAAGTTACCCTGCATTTTGCCGAATTGGTGTCTGCCAAAAAGGGGGAGGAGTTGGTTTATAATTTATCATCGGGCAGCAATGCACAGCCAAAAATGGAGGCTGCAGATAGGGCGTTCGATGTCATGATTAATGGAACCACGGTGGTGAGCGACTTGAATAATAAGAACTACCTCGAGCCTGAAAAGGCGTATAGCAGCAAGGTGGTGGTTAATGTAACTGCGGGTAAAGGTATTACTATTGGTTTTAAGCCCGTTACCGGCAAAACCATATTGAATGGCTTGCAGGTACGCAAGGTTTATTGATGCCGCTATTAACTTAAACTTTCTGCATATTAAGCTGTTCTTAATTTAATCAATTATTAGGTTATGGACAATAAGAAAGACATCGGCAGCCCCGACAGAGATCGCATTAATGTGCATGAAGAATACGAATTGCAAGATTGGGCAACATCATTAGGTGTAACCAAAGAGCAAATTAAAGAAGCTGTTGAAGCCGTAGGTACCTCGGCCCAAAAAGTACGCGAATACTTAAAAAAGTAGGAAAAACTTACGAAAAACTTCATTAATCCTCACTTTTCCCTTTTTGCAGTTATGGAAAAAAAAGTAGCCGACTCTTTAGATAAAATTGATGAGAAGCAGGGCCAATCATCTCCCGATGTTGATGTAAAGGAGCTGCTCAAACAGGTGCCAAAATCAAAAATTCCAAGAGGTATGAAACCCATGCTGGCTACTTTGGTGGATGAACCTTTTGATGACCCCGAGTGGCAGTACGAGGTGAAGTGGGACGGCTTTCGCACCATGGCATTTTTAGAGGAGGGCAAGGTGGAGTTGCTGTCGCGCAACAATAAAAGCTTCAGCGAAAAATTTTATCCCATACAGCAATTGTTAGAAAGCTGGGAATTTAACGCCGTGCTCGATGGCGAGATCCTGGTGCTGAACGAAAAAGGTGTATCCAAGTTTGGCGACTTGCAAAACTGGCGCAGCGAAGCCGATGGTGCCCTGGTGTACTACGTGTTCGATATTATGTGGTACGAGGGCAAAAATGTGATGGGCTTACCGCTTAACGAACGACAGGCCATTCTCCAAAGCATTTTGCCTCATGATGATGACCGCGTACGTGTAGGCCAGGTGTTTATAACTAAAGGGAAGGACTTTTACCACGATGCTGAAAAACTGGGGCTGGAAGGCATCATGGCCAAAAAGATCAACAGCGTTTACACGCCCGACCTACGCTCTAACGAATGGTTAAAGATCAAGGTGCATCAGCGGCAGGAGGTCATTATAGCAGGTTATACCAAAAATGAGAATACCACCAAGCTGTTCAGTTCGCTGCTGTTAGGCGTTTACCAGGGTGGAGAATTGCAGTTTGTGGGCAAGGTAGGTACCGGCTTTACCAAAAAGGTACAGGAAGAATTGATGGACGCTTTCAAGCCCTACATCGCCAAAAAGAGCGCTTTCAAGGAGATTCCGGATATCAATAAGCCGTCGCGCTTTCGGCCCGATCCGCCTAAGGCAGAGGCTACCTGGTTAAAACCCGAACTGGTGGGCGAGGTGGCATTCAGCGAAATTACCAACGATGGCATATTTCGCCAGCCATCATTCAAAGGCTTGCGACCCGATAAGGCAGCTACCGAGATAGTACGCGAAATACCGGTACATACGGCTAAAACTATAAAAGCATCGCCTGCCATCCCGAAGGAAGCGCATGCCAGTGCCTTACGCCCGCCGGAGGTTAGAGATAGGGGAACCTTACTTAACCCCAAAGATGCCAGCCAGGTACGCCCGGTTTGCGGTCACGATATTAAATTTAATAACCTGAGCAAAGTGTATTGGCCCGAAGACGGGGTAACCAAGCGCGATATGCTCAATTACTATTACCAGATAGCCGAGTATATTTTGCCTTACCTCAAAGACCGGCCGCTATCGCTCAACCGTTTTCCGGGTGGCATACATGGCCCCAGCTTTTACCAAAAGGATGTTAAGGGCAAGGCTCCTGATTGGGCTATAACTTACCCTTATACCACCAGCGATGGCAAGCACAAAGAATTTTTAGTTGGAGATGATGAAGCCACCTTGTTATGGGCCGCCACTTTGGGCTGTATTGAAATGAACCCTTGGTTTAGCCGCATACAATTGCCCGACAACCCCGACTATTGCGTTATAGACCTCGACCCCGATAAAAACACTTTTGACCAGGTGATAGAGGCGGCACTCAAAGTAAAAGAAGTGCTTGATGCGCTTGGCCTGCTCTCGTACCCTAAAACATCAGGTTCTACAGGGCTACATATTTATATCCCGCTGGCGGCGCAGTACACGTATGACGAGTCGCAGGACTTTGCCCGTAAGCTGGTGCACATTGTGAATGAACAACTGCCCGAGTATACCAGTGTGGAGCGCATGATTGCCAATCGCCATGGTAAAATGTATCTGGACTTTTTACAGAATCGCCCCGGCGCCACCATTGCCGGTCCGTACTCGCTACGCCCAAAACCGGGTGCCACGGTTTCTATGCCCCTGCATTGGGACGAGGTAAAGCCCGGTTTAACTATGAAAGATTTTACCATTTCTAACACCGTTGCCCGGTTAAAAAAAGAAGGAGACCTGTTTAAGGGTGTATTAGGCGAGGGGATTGACTTGGAGAGAACTTTAAAGAAAGCGGATAGCTTGTTTAAGAAGAAATAGATGGATGAATTTAGGTGTTGTCATTTGAAGCGATAGCGAGAAATCTGATACGAGCAGTTTGTAGCCGACCTTTCTTTCGAAGAATATCTCTCGCTATCGTTCGAGATGACAGCTTGGTATTATGTCCCTCTTAGCTTGTCGAAGACTTAGCCAATCGCACGGGTCTTCGATAGGCTCAGACAGACAACACGCCTACATCAGCCGCTATATTGCTAAATATTTTCTATATTTGCACCGGTAATTAATCCCTTTCTTTATGTGATTCATCATTTCTTTCAGGCATAAATAACGCTGTGCTGCTTCGGGCGGTCAGGCAATTATTAACCTTTTAAAGAAATACAGATGGTCACTCTACACGATCTCTCTTATATACATCCCAACAAAGATCTGTTGTTAGCCGGTATTAACCTGGTTATTAACAAAAATGATAAAGCGGCCTTAGTTGGCCATAACGGCACAGGAAAGTCAACCTTATTAAAATTGATAGCAGGCCGGCTTGAGCCTGCATGTGGGCAGGTAAAAACGGAATCGAAGCCTTATTACGTGCCTCAGCACTTTGGCCAGTTTAATAACTTTACCGTTGCGCAAGCCCTGGGTATTGCCCAAAAGTTAAACGCCCTAGAGGCTATTATCAATGGTGACGTAACCGAGGAAAACCTTGTTCTGCTAAACGATGATTGGACCATTGACGAACGCTGCAAAGAAGCTTTGGCTTACTGGGAACTTGATCATATCGATTTGCTACAGCCCATGCAAACCCTTAGCGGCGGGCAAAAAACCAAGGTGTTCCTGGCCGGTATCGCTATCCATCGGCCCGCTATTGTTTTGCTGGATGAGCCGAGCAATCACTTGGATGCGCAAAGCCGAAAGCTGCTTTACCGTTATATTGGCTCCACAAACCAAACTTTTTTAGTAGTTAGTCATGACCGTGCCTTACTTAACCTGCTTAACGTAACTTATGAAATAGGGGAGAGAGGCATTACTGCGTATGGCGGCAATTACGACTTTTACGCGGAACAGAAAGGCGTGGAGAGCGATGCCTTTAACCATGCCTTAAAGAGCAAAGAAAAGTTGTTAAAGAAAGCAAGAGACGTAGAACGCGAGGCTTTAGAGCGGCAGCAAAAGCTGGATGCCCGCGGTAAGAAACTCAAGGAAAAGGCCGGGCTACCTAAAATTTTAATGAACACGCTGAAGAATAATGCGGAGCAGAGCACCTCGCGATTGAAAGGCATTCATGCCGATAAGGTGGGGTCGCTTTCGCAGGAACTGACGCAGTTGCGTGCTGCATTGCCCGATGCCGATAAAATGAAGGTTGATCTTAACCATTCTAAGCTTCATACCGGCAAAGTGCTGGCAACTGCCGTTGGTGTAAATTTTAAGTACAACCATGAATGGCTGTGGCCGCAAAACCTCGATTTTAAAATAACCAGTGGGCAGCGTATTGCCATTAAAGGGCCAAACGGCTCGGGTAAAACTACGCTCATTAAAATGATACTTGGTGCTTTGCAACCGCAGCAAGGAGGGATGGAAAGAGCAGAGGTGAAATCTGTTTATATAGATCAGGATTACTCCTTAATAAACGATGCTTTGACCGTTTATGAGCAGGCTCAGCATTTTAACGCGGGCAACCTGCAGGAGCATGATATTAAGATACGCCTCAACCGCTTCCTGTTTACGCAAGCACATTGGAACAAGCCCTGTAAGGCCTTAAGCGGCGGCGAAAAAATGAGGCTGATGCTTTGTTCGTTAACCATCATGAATCAATCGCCCGATGTGATTGCCTTGGATGAACCTACCAATAACCTGGATATGCAGAATGTGGAGATATTAACCAATGCCATCAATCAATATGAAGGTACGCTGCTGGTGGTATCGCACGATGAATATTTTTTGGAGCAGATTAGGATAACCGATAACCTTATTGTGGCGTAATATGGGGATGGGAAAGTTTGTTGCCTGAAATTGGTCAGTTTTTCTTTACGGAAGACTCGCGTACAACCAGTTCATGAGCCATTACAATGTTGCTTTTGGCGTTTATCTTTTCGGTGAGTTTGTTCAGGAGCGTGCGTGCGGCAAGCTGTCCTATTTTTACACCGTCGTAGTTTACGGTGGTTAGCGAGGGGGTTACCAATTTGCTAATGGGGTCATTATTAAAACCAGCAAAGGCAATATCCCGGGGCACGCTTATTCCCATTTTTTGAAGCGCTTTCATGCAGGTCACCGCAAGAAAATCGTTCACGGTAAATACAGCGTCGGGACGGGCTTTCATGTTCATAATATAATTAGCCGCTTCAACTCCGTATTCGGGGTTAAGGTCTGTTACAAGTACAAGGTCTTTGTTAAAGGCAATATTTGAATCTTGCAGGGCCTGTTTATAACCGGCAAGGCGGTCGGCGTATACATCACGGCGCTGGCTGGCCGTAATGTGTAAAATGCGTTTATAGCCTTGCCTAATTAAATGCATGGTCATCTCATAGGCCGCTTTAAAATTATCTATTTTCACATGATCATATTCGCCATTAATGGGCGTGCGGTCAAAAAATACCACAGGTACGCCCTGGTTTATCAATTCGTCAAAATGCCTGGTGGTATCGTTATCATAGCACAGCGAAACCAGTAGGCCGTCTACCCGGTTTTTTAACATGGCTTTGGTTGCCTTAATTTCTGCAGCTACAGATTCATGACTCTGGCTAATGATCATGTGATAGCCGGCCATATTAAGGCTCTTTTCAATACCCGCAAGGGTTTCGGCTAAAAAGTGACTGTTGAGCCTGTGTACAATAACGCCTATCATCTTGCTCTGCTTCTTTCTTAAATTGCTTGCAAAGTTGTTAGAACTGTAGCCCATGTTACTCGCCGCATTCAGGATCTTTTCGCGCGTGTCAGACTTTACGTCAACGTTACCTGTGAGCGCCCTGCTTACGGTAGCCGCAGAAATGTTTAACGTTTTGGCTATATCGTAAATAGTAACTTGTTTAGCTTTCTTGATCATAGGTTGGTTAACTTGCTCTTTAAAGCATTTATATTGGCTATGTAAAGTAGTATTTATTTTACAATAAAAGGGGCAAGCTCAGTAATGAACTTGCCCCGTTAAGGATAATGGTGATAAGGTTTATTTTAATCCCTGGATAAAGCCTGAGAAGGTGACTTTCTTTTTAAAGTTCTTGTCAAATAATAGCGGTACATCCGGTGCGGCAGCGGTGTTTAACCAGCTGTCTGTATCGGCTACGCCCCAAACGGTTATGCCATAACGCTGTGCGGCAGGTACGTTTTTAAGGTACGACTGTACAATGTATTTATACATATCGGCCTGTAAGCTGGGTATAGTAACGCTGGGAACGTAAGTAGCCGAGCGTGCGGTGTTGGCAATAACATCCAGCTCCGAAATACGGATCTTTAAACCTGTAGAAGCCAGGGTTTTAAAAGCATAATCAATACCTGTACGGGTGGTGTTATAGGCTACATGCATTTGTGTGCCCAAGCCATCTACCAACGCACCTTTAGAATTGATGAACATAACCAGCGCTTTCATCGAATCTACTTTAGCTTTTGAGGTTTCGAGGTTATAATCATTAATGAATCTTAACGCGGTTGGATCAGCTGCTTTAGCATACTGAAATGCTTTCAGGATGTAGTTATTATTGTCATACTTAGTACCAATGTACGGGCCGTATAAAAACTCGTTAGTGGTATTGGCTGTTGGTATGGTGTAATTGGTATTGGTACGCAATTGTCCATTGTTTACAAAGGCCTCGTTCACTACATCCCAGGCTTTAATTTTACCTGCATAACGTTGCATGGTGGTGGTAATGTAACGTTTCATCTCGTTTTCAATAGCGGCAGCTTTTTGAGCCGGAGTTTGTTCAACGCTTCCGCTGCCCACGGCCGGGCCGGTTACGGTCACATCATCAACAAAATAAGTATTGGCAACGTACCCCATATCAAAGTACACGCGGGTTTGTGCATCCTTAGCCGGGAAGGTAAAGGTGTACGGAGCCCAATCGGTAGTAATGTTATAGTCGGCAGAGTATTGCGCGGTGGTGCCTGTTGAAATACGCATTCTGCCGCCGGCTGACGCTGCTTTCATGTAAAACGTCATGGTATAGTTAGTACCCACCGTAGTGTTAAACAGGTCGCTTGTTATTTGTACCTGGTAAGGCTGAACGGGTGCAGCTACGGCAACCTTGAGCGCTCTTGTACCACTGCGCACTTCGTTAGCAGCAGTAGTTGATGAAAACGAGGCGGGGCTATTATAAACCGACCAGTTGCTTATGGTTGTACCACTTACGGTTTCAAAACCGCCGTTAACCAGCACATTGGTTAATACTGGCGCAGTAACAATAGGTGCAATTAACGAGTTTAAATACGTAGCACTTTGTTGCGAGTGCCAAACCAGGGTATGGCCAAACACTTGCAGGCCGTTATTTGCACAAATGTTATACAAATTATCGGCCGTGGTATAATTGTAAGTTCCGTTAGTTGATACTACCGAACCTTCTTTGAGTTCGTTGCCAAAAGTAATGTTATTTGCTTGTGCTTTTACCGTAGCCAGGTAAGGGCTACCCGCCAGCATAGAATTGGCCGTTATGGCCATACCCATATTAGGGAAGCTTGCAGCGGTTAAGGCTTTAAGCGTACCAATACTATCGGCAGGGTTTACGTTACCGGTGGTAGTAACCAAAGGCACATCGGGTACGGTTATATCATCGTAGTTCTCTTTTTTACAAGAGGTGGCATATATCAGTAGTAATCCTGTAGCGGCAAAGCGCAGCGGATGTAATATTTTTTTCATAAATTTTTATTTGAAAATTAAGTTGAGCGTCGCCCTCGCGGCAGCGTTCAACAATCAATTATAAATTACATAATCCCTAAATCGTCAACCCACCAGGTAAGCGGCGGGGCACCGCCTGCTTCTTGGATGGCAATTTCGGTGATCACTTTAACGCCGGTGAACGAGCTTAGAGGTACTGTAATGTCTACGTATTTGCCGCCCACTATAGTGGCCTGAACAGAGGTATTAAAGTTACCATTCACATATACCTGCACCTTTTTTCCATCTGATGCAGCATCGCCATAAAGTGAATATTTGATGGATGTAGCACCCAGGGCACTTACATCCAAACCATTGCCATTGGCATCTTTGTAAGTCATTACAAAACCTCCGTACGCTCCTGTAGCTGTGATTTTGATAGCTGCCTGGCCTCTTTTTGTATGCTCTTTATTAGCCAGATCGCGGTCGGTGTTGTAGCCGCCTGCTGCCCAGTTCGCGGCAAACTTATCATCATAGATCAAAGCCTTAAAAGCCGGGGCAGGTATACCGAACGAATCGATAGATTTGGTGGTACCACCCGGGGTAGTTACATAAATAAATGCATTTTGCACACCAGCGGGCACTTTAACCTGAATTTGGGTTTTAGTTGGCGTACCTTGTATTTGCCCCGGAATGTCGTTAAAACGTACCACGGTGGCGTTATCTAGATTAGTACCTGTAATGGTTATAACATCGCCTGCACTGCCTGCCGCTGGTGTAAAGCTGGTAATAATGGCCGGTGGTTGAATTACAGAAAAATCGAAGTTTACCGTACCATGCGCCGTAGTAATAACCAGTTTGTTAGGCTGTGTGCTTCCGTAAGGCACATTATTGGGCACTGTTAAAATGATGCTGTTATCGGTTATTAATCCTGGGTTAAAATAAATGGAAATACCATTTAATACCACGGTTTTAGTAGTAAGCAGGTTGCTGCCCAGTATGGCGTATTGAGTATTAAGGCGTCCGGCAGTTACGGTAGAGTCAAAAGCCCTAAGGCGGGTTTGATCGTACACGCTTATTGAATCGAGCGTAATGGTATGAATTACATCTCTTACCGTATCTGTTTTACTGAGCAGGCGTACACGGGTAACCGTTGGCGCGCCCTTGCCGCCCTCCTCATTTTTTTTACAGGAGGCCAAACCTGCTACCATCAATACCGATAGCAGGAGGCTGAAAAGTTTTAAATTAAGTTTCATTATCTTTTATTTAAAAAGTTATTTAAAAACATAAGGTACCGGTGCTTCCAGCAATTTAGTATCGGCGGCAGTTTCGGTAGCCGGTATAGGAAACACAAAGCTTGCGCTGGTAATATTGGTTAAATAGCCATTACCGTAACGGGCAGGAGGGGTAGCATTATCTGATGCACCTTTATCCTGTTGTTTAATAATTTGCAGGGCAATGGGGTGGTCTGTTTTGTTGAAACCATCCAGGCGCATCAAATCAAAAAAGTAATCGTTCTCAAAGGCAAACTCGCGGCGGCGCTCATCAAGCAGGTCATCCTGGTAATTGGTTGGCCAGCGTTGTCCTTTAAGGTTACTGCCCTGAACGTAGTTAGGGTTAGTAACAAAGCCCGAGCGGTCGATAACGGTTAAATTAGGTAAACCAGCACGACGCCTGATCATGTTAATAGCCGCTAAAGCAGTAGGATCGCTGCTGGTTTTAGCACCGGCCATAATAGCTTCGGCCTCTATAAGGTAAACCTCAGCGTAACGCATCAAATACGTGTTATTGGCCGATGATTGTGCCCCGCCCGAACCGCCGTTATCGGCAGGGGTACCTACAATGTACTTTTTAACCTGTGCATGTGTACCTTGTGAGCTTGCATCGGCAGGCAGGGTATAACCACCTTTAGACTGGTTAATCTCCGGATAAAAATCGCCCGGCAGCATGTAGGTTGCTTTTCTGCGCAGATCGGCAGGGTCAAACTTATCTTGCAGGTCGAAAGTTGGCGCAATTTGTCCGTAACCATCGCCGGTACCAGTAATCTGGCTGTTGTAAGCGGCTGCGGCCTGGAAAGGGTTGCCACGGCCATAACCACCGTTACCTGCCCATTGCAACGCTACTATTGATTCTTCGTTGTTATTATTGGCGGTCAGGAATAAATCGGCAAAGGTTTTACCGGCTACATCAATTCCATATAGTTTAAACTCCTTGCTATTAATTACCTTTTCGGCCTCAGCACGTGCGTTAGGATAATCTTGCATGTACAAATAAACCTTGGCTAAAAGCGCAGAAGCCGAGCCGCTGGATACACGCGCATTTGCCGGAGAAGCACTACCACGAACAGCAGGAGCCAAATTGGCCTCGGCAAACTGGAGATCTCTTACAATGAATTTATAAACATCGGCAATCTGGTGGCGCGGCACCTGGTAATCGGCTATGTAATCGAAAGTGTTTTCGATAATAGGTACCGCTCCAAAAATGCGAACCAAATGGAAGTAGGCAAGCGCTCTCCATAAGCGTGCCTCACCTAAGGCGTTTGTCAACACCGAAGGGTTTACAGATGCAGGCACTGCCGTAGGTAAGCTGTTAATTAAAGCATTAGCCTGTGCTATCTCTATGTATAAGGAGTTCCAGGCAGCCGAAATTTCAAAGTTGGTATTGGTTACCGTAAAATCCTGAAAGTTGATAATATCAGCAGAATAGGTACGGCCATTGCCACCGCTTAACTCGGTGATAGACCAACCGCTTTTACCGCAATAGCCAAACCAGGGTGCACTGTAAAGCAGTAAGGTAGCGGCCTGTACCTGCTCGGCATTCTGGTAAAAGTTATCTACCGTAATGGTGCTTTTTGGCGGGCGGTTAAAGTAATCTTTTTTGCAACTGGAAGACATTACCGCGGTAAGCGCTGTAATGGCCACGAATAATTTTTTATATGTTGTCATATCTAATAATCCTATAAATTAAAACTCGGCGTTAATACCAAACACAATGGTTCTTGGTATAGGGTACCGTCCTAAATCAACATTGGTTAAAAATACGTTTTGGTTAACCGAGCCAATTTCAGGGTCTAAGCCTTTGTATGGGGTAAACACATAAAGGTTTTGTCCGCTGGCGTAAACCCTTAAGCGGTTAAGCATAGCACGCTTGGCAAGCTTAGCCGGCAAAGTATAGCCCACTGAAACGGTTTGCAGTCTTAAGAAAGATCCGTTTTCAACAAAGCGGTTAGAGTTTACCAGGTTGGGGTTATCGCCGGCAACAGGGCGTGGTGTGTCGGCATTAGGATTGGTTGGCGTCCAGAAGTTTGCTGCGTAAGCTACCTGGTTTTGGTAAAGGCTGCCCAGGCTGGCTATCTGGTAATTTAATACGTTAAATATTTTAGCACCGTAAGAACCGTTCAGGAATATTTTAAGGTCGAAGGCTTTGTAGCTAAAATCGTTGGTGATACCGTACGTAAGCTTAGGGTTAGGGTTGCCTATAAAGGTTTGATCGCTGGCATCAATTTTACCATCGTTGTTTAAATCTTCATACTGCACATCGCCCAAAAAAGTACCGCCGCTACCGCTGGCTACCGGGCGGCCAAACTGTATAGGTGCGTTACGCAACTGATCGGCCGTGCGGAACAGATCTTTCATCTTGTAACCATAAAACTCGCCCACAGCCGAACCTACCTGCGTACGTGTAACCGGTAAGTTTAAGAAACTGGTGGTTACATTTTGGCTGATGTAAGGGATGCCGTTGTATAAAGAGGCTACTTTAGTACTGTAATGGCCGGCAATAAAGTTAGAGCTCCACCTGAAGTTTTTGCCCACAATGTTGCGGGTGGCAATCGTCAAATCGAAACCGTTAGACTTTAATTCGCCACCGTTTACATAAGGCGGACTAATTACACCTGTACCTGAATATTCTGCCGCTTGGCCTAACAAAAAGGCCGGAAGCGGTGCTTGGAACAGGAAGTTTTTAGAGCTTTTTCTCCAAATCTCTACGGTAGATTCTATACGACCGTTAAACAGGCTGAAATCTAAACCTAAGTTTGATTGGATGGCGGTTTCCCAGGTGAGGTTAGGGTTCGCAATTTTATCAATGGCAAAACCGTTGCCTAAACCGGTTGGTACCGCAAGCAGGGCAGAACCGTACAAGTAGTTTGGAACAGCCTGATTACCGGTTTGTCCGTAACCTAACCTGATCTTCACATTATCGGCAACAGATTTAAGCGGAGCCCAAAACGGTTCTTCTGAAATGCGCCAGAAAGCACCGAACGACGGGAAGAAGCCGGTTTGGTTGCCTTGTGCAAATTTTGAAGAACGGTCGGAACGCAGCGTAGCCGTTAAGTTGTAACGGTTGTTATAAGTATAAACCGCACGTGCAAAAGCAGACTCAATAACTTCTATAGGGCCTATAAACTCGCCAACTGTAGCTGTTTTAGGATCGCCCAAACCCAAGGCCGGTAAATCGTTGCTTAAAAAGCTTTGTACCGTTGCCGAGTTGTCATTATAACGGGTGTTAATTAACTCGTGGCCTAAAGTGGCGTTTAACACATGCTTTTTAGCAAAGGTGTGGTTATAGGTCAAGTATTCTTTCCAGGTCCAGTAGTACGAGTTTGAATTATACTCTTGCAACGATGCCGTTGGGTTACTAAAACGCGGACCGTTATTGTAAGTAGGGCGGAAGAGCTTGGCGTACGAAAAGTTTAGATCGCCGTTTGCTTCAGACCGTAAAGACAGGTCTTTGTAAAGCCTGATATCGGCATACAAACTACCTTGAACGTTATAACGCGTAAGTGTGTTGGTAATGTTTAAGGCTTGTTGTACCGGGTTATTTTGTCCTCCGATTTGATCAGCCTGCGGGCCGCTGAACGAGCCATCGGCATTGTATACTACCTGGTCAGGCGCACTTAACAAAGCCGTGTAAATAATACCCGTGTTATTACTTAATGAGGTATTTTGGAAACTGTAAGCGCCAGACATGGTGGTACCCACCTTAAGCCATGGTTTTACTTGTGAGTTTAAGTTGGTGCGTATGTTGTAACGTTTATAATCGTTACCCAACACGGTACCATCCTGGTTAACTATACCGGTGGAGATATAATAATCGGTATTTTCTTTAGCTCCCGAAAAGCTTAGCTGATGGCTTTGCTGCGTAGCGGTCTTGAAAATTTCATTTTGCCAGTCGGTTCCCTGTCCTAATAGTTCGGGGTTGGCAAACTCGCCTCTGCGGCCTATATTAATAATATCGGCCAGGGCATTTTGCAAGCCTGCGTATTGCTTCAGATTCATCATCGGCAAAAATTTGCCTTGTTCCTGGAAACCATAATAACCATCATAGCCAATACGAAACGCGCCGTTCTTACCACGTTTGGTGGTAATAATAATTACACCGTTAGAGCCACGGCTACCGTAAATGGCAGTTGCCGATGCATCCTTAAGTACGTCGATAGATTCTATATCACTTGGGTTAAGGTAGGATAGGGGACTAACGCCAGATTCACCATTGTTTGGCGATAACTGTTGCGAGCGGCCGCTGCTGGTGCGGTTATTGGCATCGCCCGATACAGGCACACCATCAATTACATATAAGGGTTCGTTAGATAAACTTAACGACGTAATACCACGAATGTGTACCGAAGTAGCACTACCCGGGCCACCAGAGTTTTGGGTAATGGTTAAACCGGCTGCCTTACCTTGTAATAGCTGATCTACACTTATCTGCGGCGTATTGGCAATATCAGCAGCTTTTACCGATGATATGGCGCCGCTAAGGTCGCCGCGGCGTGCACTACCATAACCTATAGATACTACCTCTACCTGCGCCAGTGCCGTGGCGCTTTCGGTCATGGTTACATTGAGCTGGGTACGGTTGTTTACCGCTACTTCCTGCGAGGCAAAGCCAATAGAGCTAAATACCAGGGTTGGGTTACCCTCGGACACGCTAATGCTGTAGCGGCCGTTCACATCGGTAATGGTTACTTTTTTTACCCCTTTTAAGGTAACGGTTACACCCGGAAGGGGTTCGCCTTTGTTATCGGTTACGATACCGGTTACATTTATGTCCTGCACCGCAACCGGCGTAAGGTCTTTTTTCTTTATAACAACGGTGTTGCCATTAATCACATAATCGAGCGGTTGATTTTTGAAGCACTCTTCGAGCACATCTTTTATAGGTTCGTTGGTAGCGTTTACGCTTACCGGTTTTGCATTTTTTATCATGCCCGAATTGTACACGAAATTGTACCCGCTTTGCTGGCTCAGGCTGTTTAAAACCTGGTCTAACGATGAGTTACGGACATTTAATGTAACTTTTTGTGCATAGGTAGATGCGCTTACCTGCATAAGAGCAACTACCCACAAAACAATGGTCAGCTTCATTATTCGAATGAATTTAGGTGAAAAGCAGGAAAAAGCCCCGCAAATAATTGCAGTAAAAATTTTATACATTTGAATGTTAGGTTTTTAATAATTGGTTTAACGGCTGGTATATTGAGTTACCCGACACAGTTTTTTTCAAGAAAACTGCTAAGATCAGGGACGTTCGCAGCGTTCCTGATTATTTGCGTAACTACTATGAATAAGTTTATTCCATAACAGTTACCCTCCTTCCATCTACTTTAAAGTGAATAGTGCCGGTAAGCTCCAGGTTTTTTAAGATCTCAGACAGGTTTTTTGATTTGGATACCCGCCCGCCAAATTCCTGGTTGGCTAATGTGCCCTGGTAATACACATCAATGTTATACCACCTGGCAATTTTTTTCATAATGCTCCTGATGTTCTCATTACGGAACAGGAATAAACCGTTTTTCCAGGCTACGGCTTCTTCGGTGCTTACCTCTTTTATGCTAAAGCCATTGGTTTGCAAGCCGCCAATGGCTTGCTGCCCCGGCACAAGCACTCTTTTAACATTATTTTTGCTGATGCTTACCGACCCTTCTAACAAAGTGGTGCGGGTAACTGCATCATCCTGATAAGCCATAATGTTAAAGTGCGTACCCAAAACTTCTACTTCCTCATTATTGAATTTTACCTTAAAAGGTTTGTGCTTATTCTTGGCTATCTCAAAATAGCCCTCACCGGTAAGTTCAACACGCCTTTCGGTGCCGTTAAATGCCGTAGGGAATTTTAAAGAAGATGCTGAATTAAGCCAAACCTTCGAACCATCGGGCAGCACTACTGAGTATTCTCCGCCTACGGGGGTAGATATAGTATTGTACTTTATAGGCAAATTTTGAGCGCTGCCGGCGTTCGATGTAACCTGGTACTGTAGCAGGCCGTTCTTTTGTTTAACCACCGCAATGTGCCCCTGCTTTAAAATAGTGCCGGTGCTCATATCGTTCAGGGCTATTTGTTTGCCGTTTTCCAGCGTCAGGAGCGCTTTGTTGGTGCCGGGCTTAACATCATGCAATATGCTGGTTTTGGCAGCAACCTTTTGAGGGGTGGCAGGCTGGTAGTCTTTTAAAAATAAAAGGCCAATGCTTGTTATGGTAAGTATTACAGCGGCTGCCAGCCATAAATGGTTAAACTTAGAAGCCGAATTTTGTTTTGCAATGGTATTTGAAATTTGATGAAGTATGCGCTGCCCCCGGAGCTGCTGTTCAGTATCATCAGTGCTCACGGCCGAATCTGCTAGGTCGAAATCGTCCTGGTAAGACATGATTTTTTCTACTTCATCTGGCGTGGCATTACCTGCCAAAAACTTTTGGAAAAGTTGCAGGTATTCGTCTCGGGTCATGTTATAATTGGTTTACATCTGTATAGAGGATGATAGATATGACGCACACACATGGAGTTTGAAAATTATTATTGCAATCGATTGCAATAATAATTTTGCAATATGCTTTTTTACCCGTAGTTTTAACTTTATAACCAATTATAATATGGCACTCAGCTCCCTAAGCGACGCCGAACTCTGGAACTTAATTTTAACTGATGATTATCGTGCATTCACTGCATTATATGAACGTTATTGGCTAAAAATGTACAATACTGCTTTGAAGTATTTACATGATGAACAAGCCAGTGAAGAGGTAGTGCACGATCTGTTTCTGAACATTTGGAACAGGAAAAGGCATTTAGAAATTAAAGAGTTTGACAAATATTTTAAAGCGGCCACCCGTTACCAGGTGTTTGCCTACCTGAAAAAGCATAAGCATACCCCGGTTGTTTATATGGAAACGGTTACCGAAAGCTACGATGCGTACGATTACAATACGGCCGATAAAAGTATTGCTTACAAGGAACTTGAATTGCGGTTAAACAGCCATTTGCAGTTGCTGCCGTTACGGTGTAAAGAGATCTTTTTGCTGAGCCGCATGCACCACTATACCAATTTTGAAATTGCCCAAAAATTAGGCATCAATAAACGCACGGTTGAAAACCAGCTCACCCATGCACTGCAATCCATCAGGGGTAATATGAAAGATATCCTCTTTTCGATCTGCGTTTTATTTACTTTTCTCTTAAAGTAAAATTTGGCTTGCCGGCTTCTATTGGCAAGCGTTTAACCGGGTATTTAAGTGTTGTTATGACACTTGTTCCGAGGTAATTACATCGAATATTCTTACTACCAATAGATACTTTAAGGTACTATCGTACACTTACACGTATATTGAATGCCTTACTTTTCCCTTACTGTACAGGATGGTGCATTGCAGTTGTTTTACAAAATGCCCTTAACTTAGCCACAGGTATGTTTAAGGGTATGACTTTGAACAGCACGTACATTAACCTGTAGAACCATCAAGACCTATAATATTATTATGCGTAAAATACTTTTCAGTTTCTGGACTTTAGCCTGCTTTGTAATGCTCTCGGCTTTTAAAGAACCCGCCACTACCATCTCTTTACAAGGTGTATGGCAATTTAAAATTGACCGCGACGACAAAGGCATTACCGAAAAATGGTACCTGCAAAAGCTGGATGACCAAATTAAACTGCCGGGCTCTATGGCTCAAAATCTAAAGGGTGATGATATTACCCTGCAAACCAAATGGACCGGCAGTATTTACGATAGCTCGTTTTACTTTAACCCGCATTTAGCCAAGTACCGCAAACCGGGCAATATTAAAATTCCGTTTTGGTTAACCCCGGCAAAGCATTATGTAGGCGCTGCCTGGTACCAGCGCGAGGTAACTATTCCTAAAACCTGGGCGGGTAAGCGTGTGGTTTTGTTTTTAGAGCGTGCGCATATTCAAACCCGGGTTTGGGTAGACGGGCAGGAAGCCGGTATGCAAAACAGCCTGGTAGCACCGCATGAGTATGACCTCACGGCATTGCTTTCGCCCGGAACGCACCGTATTTCTATCCGTATAGATAACCGCATTAAAGAGATCAACGTTGGGCCCGATTCACACAGCGTTACCGACCATACACAGGGTAACTGGAACGGCATTATCGGCAAAATGCAGCTCAACGCCACAGCACAGGTTTACCTGGAAGATGTGCAGGTATATCCAGATTTGAAAAGCAAGACCGCCAAGGTAAAACTGCTAATTCAAAACAATAGTAAAAGTAAGATGAGCGGGCAGGTGGAATTATCTGCCAAAAGTTTCAACATCAAAATAGTGCATCAAACGGCCGTTGTTAAAATGGCTTACAACCTCGCCGCAGGCAGCCACCAGCAACTGGAGGTTACACTGCCCATGGGCAAAGGCATGCAAACCTGGGACGAATTTTCGCCTGCGTTATATGATTTAACAGCAGGTCTGGTTGCCAACGGACAAACGATGAACCAGCAGCACACGCAGTTTGGTATGCGCGAGTTTACCATTAAAGGCACGCAGTTTTTAATAAATGGCCGTCCGGTATTTTTACGCGGAACGGTTAACAACTGTGAGTTTCCGCTTACGGGCTACCCGGCTACTACGGTTAGTGAATGGAAACGGATATTTAACGTTGCCAGGGCACACGGCTTAAACCACATGCGTTTTCACTCCTGGTGCCCGCCCGAAGAAGCATTTATAGCCGCCGACTTAACCGGCTTTTACCTGCAACCCGAAGGCCCAAGCTGGCCTAATCATGGTGTATCTATAGGCAGAGGGTTACCTATTGACCAGTTTTTGTATGACGAAACCAACCGCATGGCCAAAAGGTATGGCAATTACGCGTCGTTCACCATGCTATCGGCCGGTAACGAGCCTGCGGGCAACCAGGTGCAATACCTTAATGCGTTTATTGACTACTGGAAAAAGAAAGACACCCGCCGGGTATATACAGGCATGTCGGTAGGGGGTAGCTGGCCTGTAGTGCCTAATGCCGAGTACCAGGTGCGCGGAGGCGTTCGCGGTTTAGATTGGGATAAACGCCCTGAATCCATGTCGGATTTTAGCGCCGGCATTGCCAAGTTCAGCGTACCCTTTGTAGCGCATGAAATGGGACAATGGTGTGTGTTTCCCGATTTTACAGAGATTAAAGAATATACAGGCGTTTACCGTGCCCGTAACTTTGAGTTATTCCAGGAAGATTTAAAAGACCAGGGCATGGCCGATCAGGCTCATGATTTTTTGATGGCATCGGGTAAATTGCAGGTGCTTTGCTATAAGAATGAGATAGAAAAAACCTTACGTACGCCCAATTATGCAGGCTTCCAGTTACTGGGTCTGCAGGATTTTCCTGGTCAGGGAACGGCTTTGGTAGGCGTGCTTAATGCGTTTTTTAAAGAGAAAGGCTACATCAGCCCAAAAGAATACGCGCGGTTTTGCAATACCACCGTGCCCCTGGCCCGGTTGCCTAAATTTGTGTACACCAATAACGAAACCTTAGAGGCCGGCATTGAAGTAGAACATTCAGGTGCAGCACCATTATCTAACGCTGTATTTAACTGGACCATTAAAAACGAAGAGGGTGCCATTTTAGCTAAAGGTGTTTTCAATAAGAAAACGGTAGAAAACGGCAATGGTATCCCGGTAGGTACTATTAAGTTCCCGCTCACCGGCATCGCCAAAGCAAGTAAACTGAATATAGAAGTAACAATTGCCAATACCACCTTTGCCAACGATTGGAATGTTTGGGTTTACCCCGCTAAAATGGAAGAGCCAAAATCGGAGGTTTACTACACCACGGTATTTGATGAGAAAGCCAAATCGATTCTGGATAAAGGCGGTAAGGTATTCTTTAATGCAGCCGGTCAGGTGGTAAAAGGTAAAGAGGTTTCTATGTATTTCTTGCCGGTTTTCTGGAATACATCCTGGTTCAAAATGCGTCCGCCGCACGTTACGGGTATGCTTATTCAATCAAAAAGTCCGGCATTTGCTGCTTTTCCTACAGATTTTCACAGCGATCTGCAATGGTGGGAAATTGCCAACCGCTCGCAGGTCATGATACTTGAAGATTTTCCGGCAGGCTTTAAGCCCCTGGTGCAGCCTATAGATACCTGGTTTTTGAACCGTCGTTTAGGATTAATATTGGAAGTTAGGGTAGGCAAGGGTAAGCTCATTGTGTCGAGCGCTAATCTGAATCCTGCTATCGGGGCCGATAAACCGGCCGCAAGGCAGTTGTTCAATAGCCTGATACAGTATATGGACAGCGATAAATTTAACCCCACCGGCGAAGTAAGCTTTGACGTGGTGAAAGATATTTTGGTTAGTCCGTCAAAATACCAGTTCAATACCTACACCAAGGATAGCCCCGACGAGTTGAAACCAAATTCCAATCAAAACAAGCCTAAAACCAATGAGAAATAAACTTTGGCTGTTAGCTGCCTGCGGTAGTTTATTATTTAAAACCGCAGTTGGGCAGGTCTACACTGCGGATATCAGTAAAACGCAAGCGCCCATTGTTTCGGGTCACCTTAAATTAGGAACTCATGCCAACGCGGCAGGCCATACGGTAGATGCCAATAGCCTGTATTTTACTAAGGATGGTAAACCCTGGTACCCCGTGATGGGCGAATTCCACTTTTCGCGCTATCCTAAGCAGCGCTGGGAAGAATCTATCCTGAAGATGAAAGCCGCCGGGATAGATGTAATTGCTACTTATGTGTTCTGGATCTACCATGAAGAAGAGGAGGGGAAGTTTAACTGGGAAGGCAATAATGATTTTCGTGCATTTCTGGAGCTTTGTAAAAAACATAACGTTTTCGTGGTAGCCCGTATTGGTCCCTGGTGCCATGGCGAGGTACGCAACGGTGCTTTTCCCGATTGGATTGTGAAACGTGGCAACATGCGCAAAAACAATCCGGGGTATTTGGCTTCGGTACAAAAGCTTTTTAATGCCATTGCCGGTCAAACCAAAGGCTTGTATTTTAAAGATGGTGGCCCTATTATCGGCGCACAAATAGAGAACGAATACCGCTTTAATAACCCAGCAGGTTTAGAGCATATCCTCACCCTGAAACAGATGGCGGTTAAGGCGGGAATGGATGTGCCCTTTTACACCGCCACGGGCTGGCCCGGCTCCAACCTCAAACAAACCGAACTGGTGCCGGTATGGGGCGGTTACCCCGAAGCGCCGTGGGATAAGCGTACCGCCAAAATACCACTATCAGAAAATTACCTGTTCAGCCTCCTGCGCAGCGACCCAGGCATAGGTAGCGACCTGCTGGGCAAACACCAGGAAGATACCACCGGCTACAAAGGCTACCTTTACCCATACGCCACTGCTGAAATGGGTGGCGGCATACAAGTCACTTATCACCGTCGGCCTGTTATAGCCGCTGATGACGTAACGGCCATAGCCTATGTTAAAATAGGTGCCGGCGCTAATTTAATGGGCTATTATATGTTTCATGGCGGCAGCGATCCTATAGGTAAACTCACTACCCTGCAAGAATCAAAGGCCACTAATTACCCTAATGATTATCCCATCATTAGTTACGATTTCCAGGCGCCTATTGGTCAGTACGGCCAAATACGTTCATCTTACCGGGGCTTTAAGGTGCTGCACAGCTTTTTGAACAACTTTGGCGAAAGGCTGGTTCAGTACTATCCAACTTTTGCCAATGTAAAACCTACAAGTGCGGCAGATAGTACCACCTTGCGTTTCGCCGTTCGTTCTAAAGAGAAAAGTGGTTTTGTGTTCATCAGCAATTTTCAAAGGCAGGTTAATATTAAACACCAGCCGGGTGTACAGTTTGATTTTAAATTGCCCGGTGCGCAAAATATAAAATTCCCAGAAAGACCATTGAGTGTACCATCGGGTACACAGGCCATCTTGCCTTTTAATATGGATATAGATGGTTGCAATTTAAAGTATGCCACCGTGCAGCCGCTGATGGTAATTGCGGGTGATATACCTACCTATGTGTTTTTTGCTCCTAATGGCGTAAGGCCGGAGTATGTATTTGAGAAGAACTATATTGATAAAATACTGCCGTTGCAAGCCGGTTTAAGTGCCAGTGGCGATAGCTACACACTCACCTCAATTAAACCCGGAACAGGTTGTGTAACTACATTAAAACTGCGCAACGGTAAGCAGGTTAAAATACTAACCCTAACGCAGGAGCAGGCGTTAAACAGTTGGAAAGGTAACATAAACGATAAGGAGTGTTTGGTTATTTCCAAGCAAGATCTTACGTTTTCAGCACATGCGATAACCTTACAATCGGCAGGCAATCCTGCTATTTCCCTAAGCGTTTACCCGGCGTTGAAGGGGTTACCAGGCCAATCGATTTATCAACGGGCTACGGATGGACAGTTTAGCCGCTTTAGCATCAGGATGCCTGCTCAAACTACAAATGTTACGGTCAAGCCGGTTAAAGATATCAGCAATTACCTTAACCATGACACTCAATTGCCTTTAGACGACCGTAACAGCAAAAACACACCGGCCAGTCCGGGCCCGCAGTACCAAACCAACCTAACACCTGTTGTCGGGGCTCAGTATTGGGAAATAAGCGTGCCTGCAACCTCCGTTAACAGTGTTCTTGATATTAACTACACCGGTGATACCGGTTCGCTTTACGAAAACGGTAAACTGGTGAACGATGATTTTAATTTTGGTAAAACCATGCAAACCAGCCTGGATCAGCAAAAGCAACGCAAGTTCTTATTGCAGGTAGTGCCGCTAACCGCCGAACGTCAAATTTACTTTGAAGACCGTGTTAAGCCAGCCATGAAGACAGGCATTGCCGAACTTAAAGGAGCCAAAGTAATTAATTGGTATAAGGCCGTTATATCGTGGTAAAACATAACGGATCAACCGTAGTATCAGCTTAATGCTTCTACCACGGTTGATCTGTTTAAAATTCCGTTAACAATTCAAAAGAAGAACAATTTTACAGTCGAAACAGGTAGCCAAAAGAAATGAAGCCTCCGGCCTTTAGTTTGGATACCATAACGGGTTCAGGTTTTACGTACACTGCCCGTTCGTTAGCGGCGGCGCTCAACCGGTCAACATAGCCGGCTATAAGGCCTCCATCTACAGTAAACATATGCATTTTTCCAAAGGAGAGGCCAGCACCTAACAGCATACGTGGTTTAACCTTTGTTGAAATCGAAATGCCCGAGCCAATGCTTGCATGTATTCCGTAAAATTCTTTATCATCTAATTTGGTGCCGAAACGTAGTAAAGCCGCCACACCAATTTCTTGTTTACTTGCGTTCTCATTCACCAGAGTGTAATTGGTCACCGAATCGTTCACCGGTGTGCCCAGTGTTGAGTAAACCTCGTCGTGTAAACCGGCGCCATAAAAAGAGATACCCACGGCCGTATAGCTTTTTTGAACGAACGGAATCATCAGGTTGGATGTATAGGTTTGCAGCAAATAGTCGTCTTTTCGTGGACTAACAATAAGACTGATCTTGGCACGCTCGACCGTAAATTGAATAGGGAAGGTAGTGTACTCGGTAGCGCTGTTGTTCTGAGCAATAAGCATACGCGAAAGCAGTTCCCTCGTTTTATCAGCGTTAATAGCAGCCAGTGTTTCGGCGGTTGCTGTAATTAATCCGGTGTAGGCTGCTTTGACCTCCTTATCGACATCTGCATAGTCTTTCTCAATATCATTGGCATTTACCTCCGAAAAAGACAAATATTCTTTTTGCGATGCTTTTAGCTGTGCATTTAATCCATCAATATCTCTTCTGATCGCTAAAATATCTTGCAAAGCTGTACAATAATCAGTGGTGGGTTTGCAATTGTTGTGAGTATCTAGTAGCAGCGCATTTAACTCAAACTGGTATACCGATAATTGAATTAAATCTATACTTGCTTTTATGTGTTGAAGATTTGAAAGATAGTTTTTAAGTAAATTTTGATGCCGTTCTAATTGTGGCTTAATGCTCTTATTTAGGGGAGCTTTAGCCATCGTTTTCAAGCCCTCCATACTACTGTATAATTCTTCCATTTGATATTGACTTTTAACAATAGAAGTCGAAAGCGGACTTAAACCGCCTATGAGTTTGGTGATGGCGTCAATTTCAAAGTTACCAAAGGTTGGTGTTTGCAGGGCTTTGCTAATCACAGTGTCGACCGACTGAAAAGATACTTTGTACAGGCTTTGGTTAATGTTTTTTACTTTGATCTGGTAAAAGTCGTTCCTGGTTAACTTCTTAAATTTCTTCTTGTTGCTAATATCTATGGTTTTTGTGGCCATATCATAAGTTATGGTGAGTGTACTGTCCCCTCCATAAGAAACGTTTTGAGCAAAGAGCGAATGTGCGGTAAACAATGCCGGCAGCATCAGTAGCACGAGGCGTAATAAGTTTTTGTGTTGCATAAGATTTTGATTTACCATAAATATCGGGGGATAGTTACGCGGTTATTCGGCATGTTTTACCCTTTATGTAAGGGTATAATTACCCTATTACCTCGCTTAATTGGAGGAAATACAAATACTTATGCAGGCACTCAACAGAAACAAAGAAGCCGTCTCATAATTTCTTATGAGACGGCTTCTTTGTTATAAAAAACTCCGTTATTGCTTCGTTCCTTGCAATGAAGCTTTGCCGATCTACACCGCGTCTGATAATGACGAGAACGTAAAGTCGCGTATCTTCATCGGTGGGATGAGGTAACTGCGATAGCTTTCTACGCTAATGGCGCGTTCGGGTTTACCTAAGGCTTCTACGTTATTGAGCATAATAATAGGACTTTCGTTAAAACGCATGTTTTTGATCGGGAATTTGATTTTTCCGTTTTCGATGTAAAACGTACCATCGCGGGTTAAGCCGGTAAGGGCCAACACCTGCGGGTCAACCATACGTATGTACCAAAGGCGGGTAACCAAAATGCCGCGCTCGGTGCTTTTGATCATCTCATCAAGGCTCATGGTGCCACCTTCCATAATAATGTTGCTTGGGCCGGGCTGTGGTTGTACACCTTTCTTTTGCGCCCAGTAGCGCGAGTAACTCAGGTTTTTTACCACGCCTTTATCAAACCACATCGTCTTTTCTAAAGGCATTCCGTCACCGTTCCATGTACCTGAGGGTAGTTCCGGGTTAAAAGGATCGGAGTAGATGGTCACTTTTTCGTCCAGCAGTTTTTCGCCTAATCGAGTGCCACCACCTTTTTTGCTTAAAAAGCTGCGGCCTTCATCAGCGCTGCGGGCATCAAACCTGAACATGTTTTCCATCATGTAGGTAGCCGCAATTGGCTCCAATATAACGGTGTATTTGCCGGGCTCAATGGCGCGTGCACCAACAGAGCTTAACGCTTTTTGCGTAGCAATTTTGGTAGCCGAATAGGTATCTAATTTTGATGCATCGGTAAAGCCACGAGAAGCGTATCCTGAGCCTGTACCCTCGGCATTACGGGTAGTTACCGAGAAGGTAACATCAGTTGATTTATTGTAGGCAAACATGCCCTTAGAGTTCATTACCGCTCTAAAGTCGGTAGAGTTCTCTAAAAATCCTGCGGCGCTTAACTTGGCTTCCTTGGTTACCTGTAAACTTTTAGCTACCAGGTCGGCACGGCTTTCTGGCGTCATGGCAGCCGTGTTTGCATTGTAGGTAATAGCCTCCTTAAACGTTTGCGGACCTAAAGGTGGCATATATTCCGGGTTGGCCGGGGCCAGTTGCGCTAATTCTTCCGAACGGCGCACTACTTTTTCTAACGAGGCATCATCGAACTCGTTAATGGTGGCTGTGCCGGTTTTTTGCCCGAAGGTTGAACTTACGGCTAAACTCAGGGTGCCTATATCGCCCGCGGTAGACACAGCGTTTAACGCATAGCGAATGTTACCACCCTCACTGCCGCCTAAACTAATTTCGCAGGCATCGGCTTTTGAATAATTGAGCACCTTCTTTAATAAAGACTGTGCTTCTTCTTTGCTAAGTATTGGCATATCGTAATTATCCGATTCTTCTTTTAGTATTGATTACATTAACTCCCTTGAACAGCGCAGTAGACGAGCCGTGCGATACCGCGTTCGACTGGCCAGGCTGGCCTTTACCATCGTTGAAAGCGCCGCCTAAACGGTAATCGCGCTCGTCGCAAACGGCGGTAAGCGAGTTCCAGAACTCTTGGTTGGTGGCCTGGTAGGCTACATCGTTCAACATACCTACAATTTTACCATCCTTAATTTCGTAGAACAGTTTACCGCCAAACTGGAAGTTATAACGCTGCTGATCGATAGAAAAAGAGCCATCACCAATAATGTAAATACCTTTTTCTACTTTTTTGATCATATCATCAACGCTCAAAGGCGTTTTGCCGGGACGTAAACTTACGTTAGGCATCCGCTGAAATTGTACATCGGCCCAGGTTTGGGCGTAGCAGCAGCCTTGCGACTCTTTCAGCCCGATCATATGTGCCTGGTCACGAATGGCCTGGAAGTTGGTGAGCACACCATCTTTTACAATGTCCCATTCTTTAGGTTTAACACCCTCGTCATCATAACCAACGGCACCTAACGAACCTTTTTGGTTCTTATCGGCCATTACGTTCATGTTAGGGCTGCCAAATTTGAAGGTGCCCGATTTTAGTTTATCTAACGATAGGAAACTGGTACCCGCATAATTGGCTTCGTAACCCAATACGCGGTCTAACTCGGTAGGGTGAGCCACCGATTCGTGAATGGTTAGCCACAAGTGCGAAGGATCGAGCACCAGGTCATATTTGCCCGGCTCAACCGATTTTGATGCTACTTTTTCGGCCGCATTTTTAGTGGCATTCTTTACATCTTCCAGCATATCGTACCGGTTTTTGTAACGGGTTACAATGCCCTGTACTTTTTCAGATTCTGATGGGATTAAGTACTCGTAACCCATACCCACTGGCGAACTTAAACTGCCGCGGGTTTCAAAGGCGCCCTTGGCCGAATCAATTTTGGTTACGCTGAAATTAGGGTAAAGGCGGTGAATGTCCTGATCTATGTAAGAACCATCAGTTGACGCGAAATACTTTTGCTCATTAATAGCCAGTATGGTAGAGTTTACAAAGTTTGCCCCGCCAGCCAAGGCCGCGCCATTAACCGACATCAGCAGGTCTACTTTTTCTTTGATAGGAATCTCGAAAGCATTTTTCTCGATAGGGGTTTTCCAGGTTACCTCGCCATAGCCTTTTTGCTCGGCCAGTTGTACCGGGGTACCGCCAATTTTGCTGTTGGCCTTGGCTACAGCCACGGCACGTTCGGCGGTTTTGGCCATGCCGTCTTTGGTTACGTTGTTGGTAGCGGCAAAGCCCCAGCAGCCGTTCACAATTACCCGGATACCTACACCGTAACTTTCGGCATTAGCCACGTTCAATACGCGGGTTTCGCGGGTTACTACGGCTTGATTAAGGTAGCGGCCAATACGCACGTCGGCGTAGGTTGCCCCTTTAGATTTGGCAGTGTTTAGTGCTACATCGGCCAGTTCTTTTTTAATGCGTGCATCTACCTGCTCTAACGACTGCAGCGGATCAATGGGCGTACCAAAGGCCGGCAGGTTGGGTAGCATGATAGCGCCGGCACCCACGCCCGACAGATAAATAAAATTTCTACGTTTCAAGGTTTAATCCTCCTTTAGTAATTAGTTATAGTTTGAGTTTAGTTTTGCGAGTGTTTTAGGTAGTAAACTTGCGTTCTACCCATAAGAATGTACAAGATGCCAATAAAATTAAATAAAACCAGATTTTTGATACCTCAATTTTGACCTTTTGCTGTATTTGTTTTGTTACAGTGTCTTTTTGTGACTGATTAGCGACGAAAATATGGGTAGTTGCTGCTTTTTTTAATTTTTTTAGGCTTGACCAGCTCTTTTTTGTGTTTACATACCACCACGCTTGGCCTCTACCTCCCCATTTGGCTTGTTGCCAGCCGGTTTTTTGAGGAAAGTAAGTGCTTTGCCACTCATAGGGTGTAGCCGCATTTTGCGCTGGGGATACCGGTTGGTCATTAATAGCAATACTTGAAGGTGCTACCGAACTTTGCAGTGTTAAGATTACCGGCTCATTAACGTTTGGAAAAGGGGAATCCACTTTCCAGTTATCTGAAGGTGGTAGCTTGCGTGCCGATTGATTGATGAGCAGCGACCAAAGCGAGGCATAGTCTTGCTTGTTACCGGCCAGCATCCAGGTGTAGGTGTGGTTAAGTGTAGTGAATACCAGTTTTCCGGCACCTGCCAACGTGGTAGCGGCCAGCTCGTGGTTTTGAGCATCGGTCACTAAGCTTTGCGTGTTGTTGCGGTAGCCGATGTAAGTTGGGTCGATGTTTAAGCGCGCGGTTTTGGTTTTGCTATTTTGCAATATGAGGGGTACCGAAAGCTGTTCTTTAACAGCCACGGTATTCACCGGAAAACTGCTTTGCAACCAGGAAGCCGCCTTGCCCGAGCTATCGGCCCTGATAATTACACCCAAGCCTTTCTGCGTTACCTGTTGCTTAAGCGCACCGCCCTCGGCAGGGGTCAGTGATTTTAAGGCTGATAAATCGCCAATTATTACATCAAATTTATCGAGCAGGGTAGTAGTAATGTGTTGCAGGTTCAGCTTTTCGAGGTTGAAATATTCCTCGCTTGCTTTATCCTTGCTAATGCTGGCACGCGCAGCCACGGCATAGCCGTTTTCGCCCAGCCAGTTCTTCAGAAAGCGGTCTTCAAAATTGGGAGATGCGCTTAACAATAATACTTTTATAGGTTTAGTAGGCTCGATCTCTAATGGGATACTTTCGTTGGCTAAGGTATCTTTACCCGATAAGGAAAGGAGCTGGTAAACCACGCGCCCGGTTAGCTTAGGCAATGCGGCTAACTGAAAGTTGCTGGTTTTGCCTGAGGGGATGATTACGGAGTCGAGCGTGGTGTTCAACCCTTTTAATATTAGTTTTACAGGGCTACCCTCATTGTTCTTGAACTTGCCTTGCAGGTTTAGGGCTTCACCAGTTTTGAGCTTGGCGGGCCAGCTAATGCTTTGTATGCCGCTGGGTGCGGGTGCGGGGGTATAGCTTACGGGTATATTTTTTAACTGCTTTAGCTCATAATCTTCCAAGCCGTAACCCAGTATTTTAATCTGTTTAAGGGCAGGTTTGCGGTTAGTGAGTTCTTGCAGACTGTTTATCAATTGTGCTTTTGCGTAGTTTTTTTGAATGGCTTTATCTAAGGTAAATACAGGTGAACCGACGGGTATGCTGTCTTTATTAAAACCTTCGGTCAGGAGTATGCCAGTACTTTGATCTGCCACAGGGATTTGTCCGCGGTAGCTTAAAGGCAGTGCAAGGCAGGCCAGTGCCGCAACGGCCAAAACTATAGCCAGCAAGCGCCAGCTTAAACGTCGGCGATCAGCGCGTTTAATTTCCTGCCAGCCGAATAGCAGTAGGAGGATGATACAAATGATGATAACCGATAGTGTCCAGTTCATTATGATTCGTTACCGGTTTAAATTTTTATAATACCGCTGGCCCAGGCCCATATCGGGCGATGAAGCCATCGGCGATGGTGTTGTTTTACTGCCCGGCAGGCTTGCCTGTATAGCTTTTTCTACCACGGCACGGTCGGCATTTCTTATTGATGCAGGGGTAGCCAGTATGCGGCGTATAGCGCTCACCGCTTTAAGGTAAGTACCGGGCTGGGCGGTGGCTTTTGCGGCCAGTTGCTGTGCTGCAATTTGCAATACCTGTTTATCGGCAGGGCTGATAGCCTGATGTCTGGATTGTTCTAATACCATTGCCGCTTTTTTGAGACTTACAAATTGATCGGCAGGTGCTTTGGCATTTTGGCTGTTAATTGGCTGACCAATTTTGCTCAGATCACCGCTCAAACGCTTTTCGGGCTTAGTAGGTGGCGGGTTGTAGCTGGTTTTAGCCACGAAAGAACGTGATTTTTGCTGCAAATCTTTTAACAGGCGCAGAGCTTTATATTCAAATGGCAATGCTTCCTGTGGTTTATAAAGGCGCAGGCGCAGTTCGGCCTTCCACATTTCGTTCAGGGTGGCTTTGAGTTGTGCTTTGGCGGCGGGTTCTAAAAAGGTGGCATCTTCGGCATTGTCGTGCTTATCGGTATAGGCATCCATTACCACCTTGGCGTTACCAAAGTTTTCGGCTTTGCCTACATCTTCGTTGCCATCGGCTTCTTGTCCGCTTTCATCTTCTTCGCCTAAAAACTTACCATAACGCAGGCGCAGCATTTTTTGGTCGGCTCCTACATCGTTACAACGGTTTTTGAATACAGTTGCACTGATGCTGTCTTTATCTTTCAATAATTTCTCGGTATCAAGAATGATCTGGCGCTCGCTGCGGAAAAATTCGGGTTTAATGTTGGCGGCCGCCACAATGCCATCCATACTTAATAACTGAGCGGTATCCTGGATAGATACGATCAGTACATCGGTACGTGTTTTTTGCTGATGATTATCTTGCGCCTGTATGTAAAAGTACAGCTCATCGCCCGGTTCCATACCTAATTTAGGCAGGTCGATGGTGCGTTGAAGATTGTAGGTTTTTCCACCAGTAACAGGTGTATTAAAAGCAAAGGAGGTATCCTTAAACTTAACTGCTTCGCCGCTGCCCTTGGCTACCGTAGCAAAAATATGCGCGTCGCTAAGGCCGTAATCATCGGTAACGGTCGTATTGATGGTAACTCGCTGCGCTTCTCCGGCATCAATATGTGTATACTGTTTAGGCGTTTTAATACGGATAACCGGCAGGGCATCTTTAATGACCTGTATTTGATAAAGGTCGGATAGTTTGCCGTCAATACTTACCTGGTAAAAGCCCGGTTTACTAATTGCTTTGCTTGCATGCCATTCAGTAGCATTTGCACCTGTAAGCGGCATGCGTTCGTGCCCGTTAAAAATTAGCCATGTCTTGCCAATGGGTACGTTGGTGGTTATCTTCCACGTTGCAACAGCGCCTTCTTCGGCCATAATGGTAAACTTATCCTGCGTGCGCTGGCCTTTGCCGGTGTAGGCAGGCGGTGTGATGGTGAGCGCAACGCCATCTACTTGGGGTAGTGTTTTTTCGGGTGGGGCATTGGTTGAACCGTTCGTGACAGCGTTGTTGTGTTGGCTGGGTTTGCTAAGGTTCCAGCGTTGATGTGTTTTAGCGATGGCCAGGCTGGCGGCGAGTGTCAACAGCAAAAATAGACTGGCTTTTTGCAGCCGGGCATTAAAGCCCGGCGGTTGTGCAGGAACGGTTTGTAAAGCCTGCTCAACCTTATGTAGCTGCAACTGCTCTAATAAATTGAGACTTGCTACTGGTTTGAGTACCAACTCGCTGCTTTCTTCCAGTTGCGGATAATGCAGGTTTAAGCTGCTGCAAACGCTTTGCAGTGTTAGCTTCCAGGGGTGGTTAATTGCAAATATAACGATGCAAGCTATAATGAAAACGCCAAGTGCCCACCACATAGATAGCCCCAATAAATAATGCAGTATACAGCCCACCAGTATGGCTATACCTGCTGCCTTTAAAGTATCGGTAAGTAGTTGCAGGCTAATCCACCGTTGGCGTAAGGCCTGTATTTTTTGTGCCCCTTCCTGTACCATCATGCGCTTAAAGTTTTAGGTGTGCGATGAGCCAGCCAGCGTTCGGCCGCAAAAACAATGATCAACGTCAGCCAGAAATAACGGGTCAGGCTTTTATTTTCGAACGGCTTGGTAGTTGCTGCGGTATGTGTTTGGGTAATGTTTTGCGGCAGGTATTGCTGTGCCGTTAAGACACGTTTATCATACGGCGAGGTATCAAGTCCCGAAGGTTTATTCAGCAGTTTTAGCATCCATGCAGGGAAAGCATCGCTCCAAACTAAATTGTTCCAAGCCGGGTTAAAGCGGCTGTAGTAATGGTAAATGCGCTGTGTGCCGCTATGTTGCAAGCCTAAAAGCATGTTGCCAAAACCATCATTCCAAACAGATATGTAAATTGGGTTTGCGGCAATGCTCTTATAAAGATTCACCTTCTCCTGATCTGGCAAAGCCGTGGCAAACTGCCCTGCATTACTCATCCAGCTACTTACAGTAGCAGGTTTGCCGCTTTGGTAGGTTAGGATGTTTTTGCAGTTCTTGCTTGCTGCTTTACTTAGTGGTTTATCAGACAACCAGAATAACCATGAAGTATTTGCCGGAATTTGTGCTGGATTACTTACAGTTTTAACGACAGTTTGCCTTTGGTTAAACTGTACTACGGCTTGTAATGCTGCTTTGAGATAGAAGGCGTCGGTAGTGTTATTGTCAGCATAAATAATTAAGCTTTGCACAGCGGTATCTACAGTTACAGCTTCCTGCTTACCGCCCGCTAAGCTGATCTGGGCTTTACCTTCAGTAGTGTTAATATTGAACGTGGTATTTGCCTTATCCTTCGCCCGCAAATTACTGTAGGTATACGTAGTGCCCGAGGGTTTACTGGCGCCTTGTACTACCCGCACATCACCCGAAGGTGTAAACCAGGCATCTTGAATGTAAGTGACGGCAGAATCGGCCGGAGTATAGGTTTGCCAGTGCAGGTTTAAAGCTACCTGTGGTTTGCTGCCCTGAAAGTATGTAGCCTGATTGGGAGTAAATACATAAACCGGAAGTGTAGAGGATACTTTACTGTTCAGTTCCTTTACCAAATCCCAGTAGTTATGTTGCGTGTTTTTGGGAGCGGAGAGTGGGGTTTTTAGGGAATCTTTAGCGTTCAGAAAAATTTTTGTCAAGTTGGATTTGGCAAAGCCCGGATTAAAATAATGGAACTCGTAACCTGCTTTGGTCAATGAATCGATAGTTGGTTTGAAGGTTTGATAAGTACTGGTAAAAGTTTCTTTGGGGAAAATTACCCAGCCTTTCACCTTAGCTACTTCCATTTTCTTTTGCCATACCGGCAGTGCCAGCAACAAGGCCAGTATTAACAGCAACAAGCAACGCAATATAAACAAGGGTATATCTAACAGCTTAAAGCTGCGGCTACTTTTGCGCGAAGCGGCATCTATGAGCGAAATGCTGCCTACTTTTAATACCTTGCCCGAACGGATATTCCATAAGTGTAACAGCACCGGTATAAGTAACGCGGCGGCACCAAAGAACCATATGGGGTTTAAAAATTGAAACATAAGCCCCTCCTAAATTCTCCCCGGGAGGGAGGACTTTTGATTTGCAATTTTGCTGTTTGATTGTGTGTTCCTCATTTTTCTTTTCTTAACTCCCTCCCTCCCGGGGAGGGCTGGGGAGGGGCTATTTATTCCTTTGCACTAAAAAGTCTCTCAACGCCACATCCAGCGGTTCACTGGTGTTGAGCATGCGGTGGATAATGTGTTTACCTAATAGCTGCATTTTAATCTCTTGCTGATGTTTTTCTAAAGCTTCTTTATACTGTTGTTTGGCTTGCGGGCCTACTTGTACTACTTCCCCGGTTTCCAGGTCTTGTAAAGAGGAATAGCCTTTAAAATCAAAGTCAAGTTCGTTTTGGCCCATCAGCTGAAACACTATGATCTCATGCCTTAATGCCGCCAGCGAGTCCAACAGTTTCATGATCTCGCCCTCGGGCTGGTACATATCGGTAATGAAAACCAGCAGTTCTTTTCGGCCGCTGCCTGCAAATAACTCTTTGTAATGCACCGACTGGGTAAATGTGCCTGCCGGCTTAATGTTCTCTAACTGATGATAGAACCGCTTTAAATGCTGCGGATCGGGCCGCGAAGCCAGCGAAAATAATCCGCTATCGTTAAATACATATAAGCCTACGGCATCTCCCTGTAAATTGGCCAGGTAAGCCAATGATGCTGCCAAAAAACGTGCATATTCAATTTTGGTGAGCGTACCATCATCATGATTCATCGAAGCACTGGCATCTACCAAAAAACGCACGGAGATGCTGGTTTCTATCTCCGATTCGCGGATGTAGTAGCGGTCGCTTCGGGCATACATGCGCCAGTCCAGCCAGCGCAAATCATCGCCCGGTTGGTAGCTGCGATATTGGCTAAACTCCAGCCCGGGGCCTTTTACGGTACTTTTATTAAAGCCATTCATAAACCCATCAATTACCGTTTTAGCCAGTAAGGGCAGGTTTTTTATGGTCATGAGTACTTTAGGGTCGAGCATATTCGGGGAGCGGGGGTTTGAGGTGCGGGGATTTATAGGTGCGGGGAGCGGGGTTTTGAGGTCGGGCAGCAAGATTCTCTTCGCTCCTCGCAACTCCATACCGCGCAACTACTTCCTCGGTATCAATTTAATTAATTCTGCTGTCGCTTTATCGGCAGTAATGCCTTCGGCTTCTGCTTTAAAGTTCATGAGTACGCGGTGGCGCAATACCGGGGTGGCCATGGCGTGTATATCTTCCATCAACACCGCGTAGCGGCCTTTGAGTAATGCTCTTGCTTTTGCGGTTAATATCAAAGCTTGCCCCGCCCGCGGACCGGCGCCCCAGCGTACCCATTCTTTAACGTAACTCAAGGTGGTGGTATCGGGCCGTGTGGCGCGGATGAGTTCGCTTACATAACGTACCAGATCTTCGCTAATGGTAACCTGGCGCACCAGGGCCTGCGCTTGTTGTATTTCCTCGGCACTAATGACCGGGTTAATGGTGGCTTTGCTTGTGCCGGTAGTGCGATTTAAGATAGCAAATTCTTCCTCGGCGGTTGGGTAGCCTATTTGTACTAATAATAAAAAACGATCTAATTGTGCCTCGGGCAGGGGGTAGGTACCTGCCTGTTCAATTGGGTTTTGGGTAGCCAGGATGAAAAACGGCTTATCAAGCGGGTAGGTTTGTCCGCCATAGGTTACCTCAAATTCCTGCATGGCTTCTAACAGCGCCGATTGCGTTTTAGGGGGGGTACGGTTAATTTCATCGGCCAAAATAATGTTGGCAAACAAGGGGCCTTTGTTGAATTTGAAAAAACGTTTACCCGTTACGTGATCCTCCTCCAAAATTTCGGTACCTACAATGTCGGTAGGCATTAAATCGGGCGTAAACTGTATACGGCGGAACGACAGGTGCAGCGCCTGCGACATGGTTTTCACCAGCAGGGTTTTGGCCAAACCGGGCACACCTTCCAGCAAACAATGGCCGCCCGCCAAAAATGCTACCAGCAGTTCGTCTAAAATATGTTCCTGCCCTACAATAACCTTTTGTATTTCGGTTTTCAACTGCGGCAACTTAGCCAGCAGCGTTTTTACATCAGTTTCTGTTAGTTCCAAAGTTAAGCCCTTTTAAAGCCCTCCCTCCCGGGGAGGGTTTGGGAGGGCTGTTTCGCATCACAAGATATTGTGATTTGATTTAAATGCCGTAACATTTTGCAAAAAATTGAATTAAGTATTTAAAAAATTACAAAGACGGCGGTTAAATTCTGTCATCCTCAATAAATTTTATACTACTTTTAATTTTTTAACCCGAATGTCTTTAAATTCTAAGTTTACATTTACACGTTTTAGCTACCACTCGGGCGATTGGGACACCGATCAGCGTATGCCATCCAATATTTTAAATTCTTTGCTGGAATATACAACTATTCCTATCGATACAAAGGAGAAAGTAGTGGCTTTAAGCAGTCCTGATATATTTAACTCGCCATTTAGTTATATGAGCGGCCACAAACTGGTACAATTTGATACGCAGGAACGGGCCAATTTCAAGAAATATGTGCAAAACGGTGGGTTTGTATTTGTAGACGACTGCAACCACGATATCGATGGCTTGTTTGCCAAAAGTTTCGAAGCACAAATGGCTATGCTCTTCGGGCCGCAGGCGTTGAAGAAGATCCCTAACAATCATGAACTATACCGTTCCTTTTTCACTTTTGAAAAAGGGCCACCCAATACCGCCTTCGAACTCAATGGCTGGGGCGACGACCTGGTGCACGATTACCTGAAAGCCATTACCATTAATGGGCGCATTGCTGTTTTATATAGCAACAAAGATTACGGCTGCGAATGGGATTACGATTTTAGAAACAAACGCTTTTTGGCCGAAGATAATACCAAATTCGGCGTAAATATTGTGGTGTATGCCATGAGTTCGTAGCGGGCAGCGTTATTCAATTTAAAACAGCTACTTTTGCCCCGCTGCTTAGGTCAGTATAATATACATGGATGAGTTTTTTGTAAAAGACGGTGAAGTAGAAAAAGGTCCGTTCACTTTTGAAGAGTTGACCGATGGTCGCCTCGAACCTGATGATTTGGTACGCACCAACTTTAGCCAGTGGGAAAAGGCCAGTAATATTCTCGATTTTGCAGAATATTTTCAATACGAAGGCTATTACTTTCCAACCGAAGCTAATTTAGCCACATTTTGGCAGCGTTTACTGGCTTTTATTATCGATTATCTACTTATGGTAATCATAGTTGTAGTGGGCTGCTATAACTTTGACCAGTACCTGCCTTTCCGCATGGCCAATTTAGATATTGATAATATGCGGCAGCGGGAAGTATTACAAGTTGTTTTCAGTGCTGTATTCTTTCTTTACCATTTCCTGTTTTACCTATCTCCTTTAAAAGGTACGCTTGGCCAATACCTGTTTAAGTTAATTGTGGTAGATGCCGAAGGAAAGCCGATCTCATTTGGAAAAGCAATTATCAGGAGCGTGTGCAAAGTGCTATCATTCAATATATTCTTTTTAGGTTTCATCAGCGTTATCTTTAGCAAGTACAGGCAATCTTTTCACGATGCTTTGGCTAAAACGTACGTAGTGAGTAAGGATGCAGGTCTTATAGCAGAAGAGGAAGATAATGGTACCTATTAAGTAACGTAAACCGTAGCGGAAATAAACTATTTGGGCAACACCTTATGAAGATACTCATCATGGGTGCATCTTGCGCCGGTTCTACCACGCTAGGTAAGGCATTAGCAGCGCGGCTCCATTTTCCATATTTCGATAGCGACTATTACTTTTGGGAGCAAACTAATCCTCCGTTTACCGTAAAGCGTGACAGGGATGAGCGTATTACTATGCTTAAAAACGCAGTTGAACCACATAATGATTATATCATCGGCGGATCGCTGGTAAGTTGGGGTGATGAATGGCTTTCTGCTTTCGACCTCGTGGTGTTTCTTTATCTCCCTCCCGAAATAAGGTTGCAAAGATTAAAAGACCGTGAATTTGAACGCTATGGAGAAGTGATTTATAATGATGCGGAGAGAGCCAAAGCTTATCAGAAATTTATAGACTGGGCTGTTGCCTATGACACCAACGCCATAAGCGGCCGTACCCGGCAGGTACATGTAGATTGGCTGAATAAAATTAAATGCCCTGTACTCCAGATCAGGGGCGATACTACAGTAGAGCAACGCATTGAACTTATCGTAACTCAATTATCCGGCGGTTTAAACCCCTTATAAATTAACATTACCTTGAAACAAGCTTAGGTTAATAATCCTTAACTTTGCTTTTGTAAATAAGTCATGCTACTCCATATGATGAATGCTGAAGCCATTAAGGCCCTGCCCGGAAGTTATTGTAATTCGTTAACCGAGTACTCGCGTTTTGTAACCCGCGAAGTCACCATTGGCGATGTGCCTATGGGCGGCCATAATCCCATCCGCATTCAAAGCATGACCACTACCGATACCATGGATACCCTGGGTACGGTAGAGCAAACCATCCGCATGGTGAATGCAGGCTGCGAGTATGTGCGTATTACCGCGCCCAGCATTAAAGAAGCCAACAATTTAGCCGAGATAAAAAAGCAGTTGCGTGCCCGTGGTTACACAGTACCCCTGGTGGCCGATATTCACTTTACCCCTAACGCGGCCGAAGTAGCGGCCCGCATTGTAGAAAAAGTGCGCGTTAACCCCGGTAACTATGCTGATAAAAAGAAATTTGACGAAATAGACTATACCGACCTTGAATACCAGGGCGAATTGGACCGCATTTTTTCTAAGTTTACCCCGCTGGTAAATATTTGTAAAGAATATGGTACCGCCATGCGTATAGGTACCAATCACGGTTCGTTGAGCGACCGTATTATGAGCCGTTACGGCGATACCCCGCAGGGTATGGTAGAGTCGGCCATGGAATTCATTCGCATGTGTGAGGCGCTGAACTATGATAATTTATGCATCAGCATGAAGAGCAGCAACCCGCAGGTAATGGTGCAGGCCTACCGCTTACTGGTACAAACCATGGTAGCCGAAGGCATGAACTACCCGCTGCACCTGGGCGTAACCGAAGCCGGCGATGGAGAAGACGGTCGTATTAAATCGGCCGTGGGTATTGGTACTTTGCTCGAAGACGGCCTGGGCGATACCGTCCGTGTATCTTTAACCGAAGAACCCGAAGCCGAAGCACCGGTGGCTATTGCATTGGTGAACAGGTATTCGGAGCGAGGTACTAAGAGGAGCGGGGAAGCTGCCGGTATTAAGATTGAGGAAGCTACAAGTTTTAGGAGCGAAGAGGCCTCCGCACCCCGCACCTCGAACTCCGCACCTCAACATTCTCCCTACGAATACCAAAAACGCCTAACCGACGAAGCCAACGCTTTTATAGGTGGGCACATGGTGCCGCGGGTGGTGTTGGATTTGAGCAACCGTAATCTTAAAGATCCATCTATTTTGAACGATGCCGGTTACCTATATTCGCCCATCTTAGATAAATATAACATGGCCGATCAGTCGGTAGATTTTGTATACCTGGGTAGCAACCTGCCATCGTTTACCTTTCCGGGTAACTTAAAGCAGTTGTATAATTATGCTACGTGGTCAACTTTAGCTAACAAAAAGAATTGCCATCCGGTATTTAACCTGGCCGAATATTTAGCTGCTGAGGACCGTACATCGCCCTTAAACTTAGTGAACGTAACATTGGCTGACTTTGATGCTGTCCAATTCATCAAATTAGCTCATGACGATAAAGGCTTAGTATTTGTTTTAGAAACCAGCGCTTTACATGGCATGGCCGAGCAGCGCACCTTCTTCTTTGAACTTAATAAGGCGAATATCACCACACCCGTAATTATAAAACGCAGTTACGATTTTGGAGGAGTAGAAGCTACAGGTGTGAAGAGGAGTGAAGATGCTCCAGGTATTGAGGGAAGTACAATTAAGGTAAGCGAAAGTTCACCATCTATAGTGAGTGCCAACAATTCAGAAATTTTAATACCGGCTACCGAACACACACCTCCGGCCACCCAACTCCAGCTTTATGCCGCTACAGATATGGGCGCGTTGCTTGTGGATGGTTTTGGCGATGGGGTATGGATAGATGCTCCGCATATGCCGCCAGCAGTAATTACTTCTACTGCCTTTGGTGTTTTACAAGCTACGCGCTCGCGTATCTCTAAAACAGAGTACATTAGCTGCCCAAGCTGCGGTCGTACGCTGTTCGATTTGCAGGAAACTACGCAGATGATCCGTAGCCGTACCAGTCATTTAAAAGGGCTGAAAATTGGCATTATGGGTTGCATCGTAAATGGTCCAGGCGAAATGGCCGATGCCGATTACGGTTATGTAGGCTCAGGTCCCGGAAAAATTACTTTGTATCGCGGTAAAGAAGTAGTGAAAAAGAACGTGAATGCCGTAAACGCACTTAATGAACTGATTGGGATTATACAGGGCGATGGTAATTGGGTAGAGCCTGCGGCTTCTGAAATAGGATAGGTACGGTATAGTGTGTTCTCACTGCTTTGCCTTTAATTTTACCGGATACCCATTTTGGTGATTTTTTCACAACGCGTAAAGCTTCGTTTTCAAATAAAGAATTTTGCCGGTGTCCGGCAACTTCTATGTCCGAAAGGCTACCATCTTGGTTTACTACAAAAGTTATGATAACGCGGTCAACAACTTCTTTAGTTCCGGCTGGATACATAAGGTTAGCATTTACATACTTGAGAAACTTTTCATATCCTCCTGGATATTCCGGAAGTATATCAACCGAAATATGTACGTTTCCCTTGATGATCTTGTTTCTTGAGGGTGTACAAACAGGTTCGTCTATCCTGACAAGTTGATTAGTTGCAGCATTGTCGGGATTACTTTGATTTGGCACACGCTTACAGCTCAGGCAATTCACGCTAAGAACGATTATTGCCATAATTAGTGACTTCGACCAATCTATCTCACTAAAGTATGGCATTACTTGTTACCGGCTTAGGCTTAACTAAAAACAATAGGAACAGTATACTGCACTCTTACAGGCTTGCCATTTTGCTTTCCGGGATTCCATTTAGGCGATAATTTTAACACCCTAATGGCTTCGTTGGCCGCCTCTTGGTCAAAAATGCGGCCAATAGCCCTTAAATCGCTTAAGCTGCCATCTTTTTCTACAACAAAAGTGATGATAATCCTTCCGGTTTTTTCTGTTTTAGATTTATTCAGGTTTTTATTTATAAAAGGTAACAACTTCTGATATCCACCCGGAAACTCAGGTAATTCTTCAACAGAAGTAAAGACAGCTGTATCAGCTTCTTTTTTGCTTAACTTTTTGTCAACAGGCTTTGTAATGGGCTCGTCAATTCTAATAACCTGCGCTTTAACAATACTGCTGATAAGGCTAAAACAAATGGTTGCTGTAATAAAGCTAAATGCCAGGGATAATTGATGTTTTTTCATTTCTTAAATTTCCTCACTCATTTGTAATAAAGATAGCGCTTTCTGTAATAAATAAAAACAGGCATCTGTCTGTAAGGTTATCAAATAAAACAAAGAGCAACATGGCTAAAAACGTAGCAGAACAACTGGTAGATATGCTGATAGCTGCCGGTGTTAAAAGAATATATGCCGTTACCGGCGATAGTTTAAACGAGGTAAACGATGCCGTGCGCCGCACCGATGGCAAAATACAATGGGTACATGTGCGTCACGAGGAAGCCGGTGCCTACGCCGCAGCTGCCGAAGCAGAACTGATGGGGTTGGCTTGTTGTGCGGGTAGCAGCGGCCCCGGCCATGTACATTTAATTAACGGTTTATATGATGCCCATCGCGCGGGTGCCCCAGTTATTGCCATTGCATCTACCTGTGCTACTATAGAGTTTGGTTCAGAATACTTCCAGGAAACCAATACCATTAAACTGTTTGACGATTGCAGTCATTACAATCAAATTGCCACCACCGCTGCCCAGTTGCCAAAAATGCTGCAGGCCGGTATTCAAAGTGCATTGAGCAAAAAAGGTGTTGCTGTAATTGGTTTGCCGGGTGATGTAACTAAACTGGATGCCGAGGAAATTACAACTTCAGTAATTAATTATGCGCCCACCCCAATAATCCGTCCTGCCGACCGCGACCTGCAAAACATGGCGGCCTTGCTCAACGAGAGCGAAAAGATCACCATATTTTGTGGAATAGGCTGTTCCAACGCACATGATGAAGTTGTGGAACTGGCCCAACGCCTTCATGCTACTGTAGGTTATTCTTTCCGCGGAAAAATGAGCATTCAGTATGATAACCCTAACGAAATTGGCATGACCGGTTTACTTGGCTTACCTTCTGCCTACCACAGTATGCATGAGTCGGACCTGATCGTTTTGCTCGGTACCGATTTCCCATATACGCAATTCATCCCGCAAGATTGTAAGATCATTCAGGTGGATACCAAGCCCGAACGCATTGGCCGGCGTGCCAAGGTAGATATGGGTTTATGCGGAACCATAGAAGATACCCTGCAAGCTTTACTACCACTCATCCCGCAAAAAACTGACGATAGCTTTTTAAAGAAGCAGTTGGAACTGTACGATAAAGTGAAAGATAACCTGCAAACTTATGTAGACGATCATGGTACCAAAAACCAGATCCACCCTGAGTTTGTAGCCGCCACGCTGGATAAACTGGCCACCCATGATGCCATTTTTACGGTTGACACCGGTATGTGCTGTGTTTGGGGCGCGCGTTATATCAGGGCTACCGGTAAACGGAGCATGTTAGGGTCATTCAACCATGGCTCTATGGCCAACGCTATGCCGCATGCTATTGGTGCCGCACTGGCTTGTCCCGATAGGCAGGTAATTGCCTTGGCTGGCGATGGTGGGATCTCTATGTTGTTAGGTGATTTAGCAACTATAGCCCAATATAAGCTGCCTATCAAGATTGTAGTGTTCAATAACCGCTCGTTAGGTATGGTGAAGTTGGAAATGGAAGTAGCCGGCCTGCCCGATTGGCAAACCGAAATGCACAACCCCGATTTTGCCATGGTGGCGCAAGCCATGGGCATTAAAGGTGTCACTATTAGCGACCCCGAAATGGTAGAACAAGCCCTGCGCGAAGCGCTAATGTTTAATGGACCGGTGCTTTTAAACGTAATGACTGACCCTAACGCCCTCGCCATGCCACCTAAAATAGAATTTGAACAGGTAAAAGGCATGACCGTAGCCATGAGCAAACTTATGCTTAACGGTCAGATGGGTGAGGTTTGGGATACGATAAAATCAAATTACAAGCATATAAAGGATGTAATTTAAAGCCCCTCCCTAACCCTCCCCGGGAGGGAGGGAACATTATAAAAAATTTAGTAGCAATTCGTCTTAAAGCCCTCCCTCCCGGGGAGGGTTGGGTGGGGCTGTTATCTATACTTCTCCCACCACTCCGAATTGTAACTCTCGCCCGTCACTTCCGTAGGCATCCCAGGCTCGGGCGCAAAAAGCGTTAGGTTTTCTTTAGCAGCTAATTCCAGTAAAATATCAACGGGTTCGTGCCAGGCATGCAAAGCCAGGTTAAATGTACCCCAGTGTATGGGCATCATTTGTTTGCCTTTAAGTGCTAAATGGGCGTTAACGGCGCTTAGCGGACCCATGTGGATATCGGGCCAGTTTTTGCCGTAAGCACCAATTTCCAGCATGGTTAAATCAAAAGGGCCATAAGCCTCTCCAATATCGGCAAAGCCATTGAACCAGCCCGAATCGGCACCGAAAAAGATATTATGCGTGTGCCCTTTAATTACAAAGGCACTCCATAAGGTTTCATTGCGATGGGTGATTCCACGGCCCGAAAAGTGGCGGGTAGGAGCGGTGGTAATGGTTAGGTCACCACCTATTGTAACAGTATCTCCCCAATCCATCTCATGAATGAGATCTGCCCTGACGCCCCATTTTTTAAGGTATTGCCCTACACCCAGCGAAGTATAAAAAGGTATATTTTCAGGTGCCAGGGTACGAATGGTAGCCTCATCAAAATGGTCGTAATGGTCGTGTGAAATAATGATGCCATCCAGTTGGGGCAACTCATTTAAAGGCAAGGGAGCCGGAAAAAACCGTTTTGGTCCAAAATATTGAGTGAACGAACAGCGCTTGCTCCAAACCGGATCGGTCAGAAAACGCTTGCCATCAATTTCAATTAACAAGCCCGAATGCCCCATCCAGGTAATGCGCAAACCGCTTTGAGGTGGGGTTTGATAAATAGTGGCATCGGTATTAAAAGGACCCAACGGTTTAAGCGGTGTGCTTTCGGCCTTGTTGGTCATGTATTCCCACATAATCGGCAGCATCTTGTCGAAGCCGGCTTCGTCTGTTGGAATGGGGTTTTGGTACTTATTGCCTATTTTGGTGGAGCCTTTTAATTGCATGTTTAGTGTTGAATATTGAGCCAATATACGCTTGAAAAGCCTATGTGACGGTAACCGATCAAAAGTTTACAAAATTTCGTTATTTCTTCAAAAAACCTCAAAAATCTTCATTTAAATTCATGAAGTCTTTTGAGGTAAAAAACAGGTGAAATAGATCTAACTTGTCTGTTGAGTCGCCGGAAAATATTAAAATTAACCGTTCAAAAACTGGAGCGCTTCATCACACAGTTCTTGTAATGCCGGCGGTAGCTTGGCCTCGGTCCAGGGGTGTGCCGAGCCAAACACATGATCGGTGTTAGGCAGCAAAAGTAATTGGGCATTGGGCTGCATGGCCTTTAGCTCATGCGCCTGGCTAATGTTCACAACACTATCGGCCGTGCCATGCACAAGCAGCCAAGGTTGTTGCACATGGGCCGCCTGCGCCAGCACGTTTAACCGGCCGGCGTTGCGTTCCAGGTCTGTTAATAGGCTGGCTTTAACCGGCATTTCCTGCCCGGTACGTTTGTTGGGGAAATATAGTACCCCGGCCAGCTTCCATTGCTTTTCAATTTCCTTAGGCCAAAGGTTGCGGAAAGATGCTACCGATGCCATGGTGATCAGCTTGTTTACGCGTTTATCTTCGGCAGCCTTAATAATGCTGATGCCGCCGCCCATGCTATGGCCAATGAGTATCACTTGCGTGGCTGCCCTCATCACCGAGCCGCTGCATGCCCAGTCTATCACCAGTTGCAGATCATCTAACTCGGTAGAAAAAGTATTTTCACTAAAGGCAATCATGTCGGTTAGTTCATGAGGCTGTTCGGGCGTGCTGCCATTGTGCGAAAAATTAAATTTCAAAAAGCGATAGCCATTCGCAGCAAAGTAACGGGCTATGAGGTGATGCGAGCCCCAGTCTTTAAAGCCCTTAAAGCCATGTACAAAAATGATGAGCGGTGCGCCGGGCTGTGCATCATCATAAGTAAGATCGGCCAGCATATTGCGGCCTTTATAGCCGGGTAGGGTATATTGTTCGGTGGTAATCATGGTTATGTTATTAAGCGTGGCTTACCCGTTTTGTTTGCCAATGCCAGGCCAGCCACAGCATTAACACTGGTTGGAAAACTAATCTGATCCAGGCTATCAAAGGCGTTACGTACAAATTACCCAATTGTAAAGGAGCTTGTTGTAACATGGTAATATGAACAGGCAAAAAGGCCGCCAGCATCAAAATAAGTAATACGATACCTGCGTTTCTGCTTGCCGGAAAAATGAGCATTACTCCAAAAATAATTTCGCAGGCACCGGCTATATAATTTAATGCATGGTGATAGGGCAGGTAATCGGGGATGATCTTAATATAGCCATCCGGATGTATAAAATGATTTATCCCGGCAGCTATATAGGCTATAATTAAAATAACAAGGCTGATCTTCTTTAAATTCGACATAGGTACATTAAGCGTAGAAAATGTTTTTGTTAATTAATTATTTTGAAGGGCTGTTAAGCAGAATGAACGGGCTTAAGAACTGTTTAAATATAAATCATTTGATTAAGGTTGACTAAGCGTATTTGATAAACTCCATTTCAGCCATTTAAGAGGTGATTATGTATTTATTTATACTCATTCTAAATTGCTGTGTTTGACAAAGCCTTGACATAGCAACCTCAATTTACATAGTACTTTTGTGGGATAGGAATTGCTAAAATTATAGAGGGCTTTGAAGTATTTAAAAGTTATAGCTTTTACGCATAAACAGATTGAACTGAAGGATCTCGGGAAGTTGGTGATATGTCAGGAAAATTTGGCTGATAAACTGCAGCAGGTAAAAGCACAGTTTCAAATCCCTGAGATATTTTACCTGGCTACCTGTAACCGGGTAGAGTTTGTAATGGCTTCCGCTGAGCCGGTAGATAAAGATTTTACACAGAAATTTATCCAGGCCCTTCATATTGATCTTTGTCCCATGCACCTGAACACCTTTATTGAAGGTGCCTCTATTTATGAAGATCAGGAAGCATTAAATCATTTGCTAAGAACCTCGTGTTCCTTAGAAAGTTTGGTAGTTGGCGAAAAAGAAATTTTAGCCCAATTACGTAAAGCTTATGAAAGCTGTCGCGCTGCCGGTTTAACAGGCGATTACCTGCGCATGGTGATGAACACCGTGGTTAAAACCGCTAAAGAGGTTTACACGCATACCAATATCTCGCGTCACCCTATATCGGTGGTATCCTTAGCTTACCGCAAGCTTAAGGATCTGAAGCAATGTTCTAACGCCCGCGTACTTATTATTGGTGCAGGCGAAACTAACCGCAATATTTCCAAATACCTGCAAAAACATAAGTTTTCGAACTTCGCCGTGTTTAACCGCACTTTGGCCAATGCCGAAAAGCTGGCAGCCGACTTAAACGGTGAGGCTTACGACCTGGAAGCATTGAAAACTTACAATAAAGGTTTCGATGTGATCATCACTTGTACATCGGCTACATTGCCCGTGATCACTACAGAAATTTACGCATCATTATTGCAAGGCGATACCAGCCGCAAAACCATTGTTGATTTAGCCGTACCTAACGATACTGCTGCCGAAGTACTGGAGCAATTCTCGGTAAACTACATCGAAGTAAATTCATTAAACGAAGTAGCCAAAAAGAACCTGCAAGAACGTTACCAGGAACTGGTACACGCCGAAAGAATTATCGAGCAAAACATAGACGAGTTTTTACCCCTGTTAAAGCAACGCCGCGTAGAGGTGGCTATGCGCCAGGTGCCTGAAAAAATAAAGGAGATTAAGCACGCAGCCCTTCATACGGTATTTGCCGATGAAGTGCAATCTTTAGACGAACAATCTCGCCTCGTACTCGAAAAGGTAATTAATTATATGGAGAAGAAGTACATTAGCGTACCTATGGTAATGGCTAAAGAGATCATGATCAATAATAATTAGACTTGCTCTTATAAGATATTTGAAAGACACTTTAGGGTGTCTTTTTTTGGTTTAGGACTATATAGCATTAGTCTAAGTGATTTCGAACGATAGTGAGAAATCCTGTTCGAGCAGTTAGCTAATGTGTTTTGAACTTAGTTTTTGCTAATGAACTTACCTCGTCTCGCTCATTGCCGCGAGAGGCTACTTCTTTTGTCTTAGCCACAAAGCAAAAATTCAAGGCTGTTTATTTTTGCCCTTTGGCTTTGCCCACACTTAGGCCACCGCTACATGCAAATCTACAAGACCGTTGTCCACCACCCAAGGCCACTGTTTTTTGCCCCGCTTTCTGCCGAAGCTGACAATCCCTCCTTAACCCACCCCAAGGATGGAATAATAACGTTTATTACAATTCCCTCCTTGGGGAGGGGTGTGGTTGCATTGTGTGGTGGCAGGGAGGGGTTTGACACGCATGGTTGATGAACCGCTTTATTAAACCCCTCCCTGCCCTCCCGAGGGAGGGAATTAAAAAAAAGCAAATGACTTTGCATACAATAGGCTACTGTTCAAAAGAAGCGTGGGCCTCTGCCAGCGCACCCGGCCGGGAGTGGGCCTTGTGTAGTGGCAGGGATTGCGGTGGCTTGATTTTTTTGTTACTTTTTGTATCAAGACAAAAAGTAGTAGCCACTCGCGGCAACGAGCGAGACGAAAGAAGGTCTTAGCACTAACTAAAGTTCAATGCGCATTAACTGATTGTATCAACACCAGCTTACCGCTCGAACAGTATTTCTTACTATCGTTCGAATGACATAACTAATTAAAAGCTGAGGTTACAGCCCTCTTTAAACTGCCTTAAACCATTAACCGTCAATTAATCCTCACATTCTCATAAAAATTCCTTAACAACCTGTGTAAAAGTTAAATTTGTGCTGCAAATCTTAAATACCCTTGGACAGAACAGTTATTATAGGCACCCGCGGCAGTGAATTGGCTTTATGGCAAGCCAACTTTGTAAAAGATAGTTTGGCCGCTATTGGTGTAACCGCCACATTGAAAATCATTAAAACACAGGGCGATCGTATCCTGAACCTCAGTTTGGATAAACTGGAAGGCAAAGGCTTTTTTACCAAGGAGCTGGAAGAAGAACTAATAGCAGGCACTATTGATGTAGCAGTACATTCGCACAAAGATCTGCCTACTGAGCATCCGCCCGGGTTAACTATTGCAGCTGTATCGGAGCGTGAAGATCCGTCTGAATTATTGATCATCCTGAAAGACTGTGTAGATGTTCACCAAAAGCTGTCGGTTAAGTTTGCCGGTACCGTGGGTACTTCCTCTAACCGTCGCAAAGCACAACTGCGTGCCTTGAGGCCCGATCTGGAAATGGACGACCTTCGTGGTAACGTGCCTACCCGCATAGGTAAACTGCGTAGCGAAAAATATGATGCCATTATGCTGGCCAAGGCTGGTGTGGTGCGTTTGGGTATAGACCTGAGCGAGTTTCATGTAGAAGAACTAACTCCTACCGAATTTGTGCCTGCACCTGCGCAAGGTGCTTTGGCTATACAAATACGCGAAAAAGATACCGCGCTGCATGCCATTTTACAGCAGCTTCATCACCCCGAGGTGGCCGAAGCATTGGCCATTGAGCGTACCGTGTTAAAGCAATTTGGCGGCGGCTGCCACATGCCGTTAGGCTGTTATTGCCGTAAGCATGAGGGTGTATACCAGGTGTTTACCTCTAAGGCCGATACGGAAGATGATTTGCCCGACCGTATGTTTATTACCTCGCCTACAACAGAGGGATTGATAGACAAGATTTTAGCCAAGTTTGATAAAAGCCGGAAGATAGCCAATAAGGTATTTATATCGCGCGAGTTGCCGGCCTCAAGCTATTTTAGGCGTGTGCTCGAAAAGCATGATATAGAGGTAGAAGCCCGTTCATTAATACGCACGGTGCCCGTCATGACCATTTTAAATCCACATATTCTGCAAAATGTTGACTGGGTGTTTTTTACCAGCAAGAACGCAGTAGAATATTTTTTCCAGCTAAAGCCTCAGTTTGCTAAACCTGTAAAATTTGGTGTAATGGGCAGCGGCAGCGAAGATATGCTGCGCCGCAACGGCCACTTTGCCGATTACGTAGGCGAAAGTGTTGACACTGCCGAGGTAGCGCAGGAATTTGCTAAAATAGCCAATGGCTTAACCGTGTTGTTCCCCGGTGCCGAAAGCCCGATGAGGAGCATTCACAAAGCACTGTCGGCCGAAACCAAGATCATCGATCTGCCGGTTTATGCCACCATGCGCGAAGAAAGTGCATCGGGCACCATTGCCGATATTTTGGTATTTACCAGCCCGTCTAACGCCGAGGCTTATTTTAAAGATAATTTATTGGATAATAACCAGCAGGTAATTGCCATTGGCAAATCCACTGGTAAAACCCTAAACGATCTTAATATTAACCATACCCTGCCTTTCTCACCCGACGAAGTTGGACTGGCCGAGGCGGTGTTTGGACTATAGGCTCCTCCCAAACCCTCCCCGGGAGGGAGGGCTTTAAGTAACATAGGGGTTTAATAGAATAGATTTTTACAAAAGTCCTCCCTCCCGGGGAGGATTTAGGAGGGGCTTTATGCTACAACGACCAAGAAGAAATAGAAAGAGTGAAGTGATTCGGCAAATGGTGCAGGAAACACATGTGAGTGCGGCAAATTTGATTTTTCCATTATTTATTATTGAGGGCGAAAATCAAAAGACAGAAGTTTCTTCAATGCCCGGCATTTTTCGTTACTCGGTAGATAATTTACTGCGCGAGGTAGAAAGCTGCATGAATTTGGGATTAAAATCGTTCGATTTGTTCCCCAACATCGACGAATCTTTAAAAGATAAAATGGCTACCGAAAGCTACCGCGAGGAAAGCTTGTACCTGCGTGCCATTCGCGAAGTAAAGAAAGAGTTTCCTGAAGCCTGTTTAATTACCGACGTGGCCATGGATCCGTACAGCAGCGACGGACATGATGGCGTGGTAGATAACGGCGAGATCTTGAACGATGAAACTTTAGAGGTTTTAGGCAAAATGGCTTTGGCCCATGCCCGTGCCGGTGCCGATATTATTGCCCCGTCGGATATGATGGATGGCCGTGTAGGTTACATTCGTAAAACGCTGGATGAGCATGGGTATAGCGGTGTTTCTATTATGTCTTATTCCGCCAAATATGCCAGTGCTTTTTATGGTCCTTTCAGGGATGCCCTTAACTCGGCCCCTAAATTTGGCGATAAAAAAACTTACCAGATGAACCCGGCCAATCAGCGCGAAGCGCTGATTGAAGCCAACCTGGACGAGATAGAAGGCGCCGATTTCCTGATGGTAAAACCGGCCTTGCCGTATCTCGACGTTATAAAATTACTGAAAGACAATACCGAACTGCCCATAGCAGCCTACAACGTAAGCGGCGAGTATGCCATGATCAAAGCTGCTGTACAAAACGGCTGGTTAAACGAGCAGCGCGCCATTACCGAGGTGCTCACCAGTATCCGCAGGGCAGGCGCTACGGCTATTTTGACGTACCACGCCAAAGAGGTGTTGTTGAATAAGTGGTTATAGAGGATAGAATATAGAGTACAGCGTCAAGAATACAGACAATACCAAGAGTACAGATATACAACATGTCATTGTGAGCGTAGCGTGGCAATCGCACGCGTTCAGATTTGCATCCTTGGGGTTGCCGCATCGCTATTGCTCCTCGTAATGACATTAGAATAACGAACTGTCATGCTGAGCTTGTCGAAGCATTGCCGCGTGCTAAGTCTTCGACAGGCTCAGACTGACAAGCGGCCACCAGGCAGTGGCATAAACAAACAAGAAAATGATCGAATCAAAAGATAAAATCAGCAAACCCGATATCAGCCGTGCAAAATCGACTGAATTATATAACAAGGCTAAAACCTATTTTCCGGGTGGGGTAAACTCACCGGTGAGGGCTTTTAAATCAGTTTATGGTACGCCGTTGTTCATCAAAAAAGGTGATGGCGCTTACCTGTGGGATGCTGACGACAACCAGTTTATTGATTTTTGCTGTAGCTGGGGACCGCTTATTTTAGGCCATAACCACCCTGCTATCCGCGAAAAGGTGATCGAGGTAATGCAAAACGGCATGTCGTTCGGTGCGCCAACGGCGCTGGAAAACGAATTGGCCGAATTGATCATCAGCAATAATCCTTTTATTGAGAAGATACGCTTCAACAGTTCGGGCACCGAGGCTGTCATGTCGGCCATCCGTTTAGCACGTGGCTATACCAAGCGCGATAAGATCTTAAAATTTGAAGGTTGCTACCATGGTCACGTAGATGCTTTACTTGTTAAAGCAGGTTCGGGTTTGGTTACCTTCGGCGAAACCTCATCTGCAGGTGTGCCTAAAGCCTTTGCCGATGAAACCATTGTAGTTGCGCTGAACGATAAAGAAGCTTTAGCTAAAGCCTTTGAAGATTTTAAAGACCAGATAGCCGCCGTAATTATGGAGCCTATCCCGGCTAATAACGGCCTATTACTGCAACACACCGAGTTTTTACAATACCTGCGGGAGATTTGTACCGCTAACGGCACCTTGTTAATTTTTGATGAGGTAATTTCCGGTTTCCGCGTAGGTTTTGCCGGTGCGGCCGGCTTGTACCAAATTAAGCCTGACATTATTACTTACGGTAAAATTATTGGTGGTGGTTTGCCGGTAGGCGCCTATGGTGCATCGGCTCAAATCATGAGCAGTGTATCGCCCGAAGGTCCGGTTTACCAGGCGGGTACGCTATCGGGTAACCCGGTGGCCATGGCTGCGGGTATTGCTCAATTGACTGAATTGCTGAAGCCTGGTTTCTACGAAGACCAAAACCAACGCACCAAAGACTTTGTGAATGATATTGTGGAGTATGCCAGCCAGCGTAATTATCCGCTGGTTATCTCACGTGTCGGTTCCATCTTCTGGCTCGCGTTCGATACCAACGCGGTTATCCGCAAGGCCGAAGATATCGACCCCAAAAGCATGGATCACTTCAAAAAACTGCATTTGGAACTATTAAACCGTGGTGTTTACATGGGCCCATCAGGCTACGAAGTTGGCTTCGTATCGGCTGCCCATACTACCGCGATACTTGATACCGCAAAACAAGCTATATTTGAGAGCCTGGATGTGGTGTTCAGCCCCTCCCAACCCTCCCCGGGAGGGAGGGCTTTAAATGAGCAAGCTGATTTCAGGGAATAATATTTATCTATAAATTGATTAACCAAAAGTCCTCCCCTTTGGGGAGGGTTGGGAGGGGTTTATGAAAAGACCATTTGTAATATTCTACGCGCTCATTACTTACGCCTTAATGGAGTTGGTTTGGTGGGGGTATATGCTCATTTCACTTCAGCCGTTGCGTACAGGCATGATCTTGGGCGAGGGCTTTATGTTTTTGGCCATTATACTGGGTGGCGCTATGCTATTCCATAAATCGCTGAACAAGGAGCGTAAACTGGTAGAGCAGAAAAAAAACTTTTTGCTTTCGGTTACGCATGAGCTGAAATCGCCGCTGGCCTCTATCAAACTATATTTGGAAACCATTCAAAAGCGCAACCTCAGCAAAGAACAGGTGACTGACTTTGTGGGCAAATGCCTTTTAGACGTGGATCGCCTGAACGATATGGTAGAAAATATGCTGCTGGCTGCCAAGATCGAGAACCAGTCGTATACTTTCCCTAAGCAACAGTTCGACCTGTCGATGTTGGTGGACAACATAGTAAACCGCCTGCAGATCAATAAATGCGACCTCACGCAGCAACTCATCAACGCCGAAATTGAATCAAAAATAGAAGTAACCGGCGATAAATTTGCGCTTACCGCAGTGGTCACCAACCTGGTCGAAAACGCCATTAAATACTCTGGTCCGTGCGAAACTGTTGATGTGAAGCTTTACACCAGGGCAGGCAAGGTACATCTTGAAGTAGCCGATCAGGGCATTGGTATAGCAGATGCAGAAAAAAGCCGTATTTTTGACCGGTTTTACCGTGTAGGAAGCGAAGAAACCCGTAACACAAAAGGCACGGGTTTAGGTTTATACATAGTAAAACAAGTACTGGATAAACACGAGGCCATTATTAATGTACGCGATAACCGTCCGTCTGGCAGTGTTTTCGAAGTTATTTTGGGTTAAACCTGTTTCAACACAACCTATATGCAAGCAAAAAAAAGAATTTTATTAGCCGAGGATGAAGAGCATCTTTTAGAGGCTATCAAGTTAAACCTGGAGCTGGAAGGCTATAAGGTGACTACGGCCAATAACGGTAAAAAAGCCCTTCAAAAGTTTAAAGAAGAACGCTTTAACCTCGTTATACTGGATGTAATGATGCCCGAAGTTGATGGCTTTGTAGTAGCCGAAACTATCCGTTTAGAAAATTCGGAGGTGCCCATCATGTTCCTTACAGCTAAAAATACCAATGAAGATAAAATTCAGGGCCTCAAAAAAGGTGCTGATGATTATCTGACCAAACCTTTCAACCTCGAAGAGTTAATTCTTCGTGTAAATAACCTGGTTAAGCGGGGCTTAAAAGGTGAAGACCTGAAAGAGTTTAACAGCTATAAAATTGGTGAGAAAACTATCCACTTCAACTCATTTGAATTGATTAACGAGGATGGCTCGGTTACGCCGTTAACCAAGAAAGAAACCATGCTGTTGAAGCTGCTGATCGAGCGTCGTAACGAGGCCGTATCGCGCGAGCAGATCTTGGAAACGGTATGGAATTATGATGTTTACCCATCAACCCGTACTATCGATAACTTTATTTTAACGTTCCGTAAGTATTTTGAACCCGATCCTAAAAACCCGGTTTATTTTCACTCTATCCGTGGGGTAGGTTACAAGTTTACCGATACGCAGCACTAATTAATGTTTACCAATACAGCCCGTTTACTGGTTGCAGTGGCCTTTACTTTGCTGGCAGGATTTTTTATTTACCAGCATACTTACGAACTGGCTGCCGTAGCATTGCTTTTTGTAGGCATGCTCATTTGGGGCTATTTTAAAGAGGGTACTATTATACTGGCGGCCAAGCAGTTTCACGTTAAGAATTACCAAAAGGCCGAAGAATTGCTGCTGCAAATTAAACGGCCCGAGTGGTTAAGTAATAAGCGCCGTGGTTTTTATGAGTTCATGATGGGTGGGGTTAGCTTGCACAAGCAAGATTATGCCGCTGCCGATGAACACTACGAACGCGCCACGCAATACCCGCTGCGCACCGTGAACGATTATGTGGCCGCTTTGGTGCATATCGTGAACATCAGCATAAGGCAGGGTAATTACGACAGGGCGCGCACTTATTTGAGTATGGCCGAAAGTAAAGGTGACCAGATAAACGCTAAAATGCGCGCCGTAATTACCAAACTGGAACAGGAATTAGAATCACACAAAAATTAACACAGGCCGGCTGCCGAAGCCGCCCTTATTTATATGGAAAACAACTTATTTTTAAACGCCGCATTTTCACAAAAAACAGAGCGTCCACCCGTATGGATGATGCGCCAGGCCGGCCGTTTTATGCCCCAGTACTGGGAGATCAAAAACAAGTACTCGTTTTTGGAAATGTGCAAAACGCCAGAGATCGCTGCCGATGTAACCATGTTACCGGTAGATCTGCTGGATATTGATGCGGCTATCCTGTTCTCAGATATTTTGGTTACCGGCGAAGCCATGGGCGGCGATTTAAGCTTTACCCAGGGCGTTGGCCCCAAGTTTGCCAACCCGGTACGCACACAAGCCGATATTGATAATTTAAATATTGATTGTTTAGACCGGTTACAATACGTAGCCGACGCTATAAAAGTAATACAGCAACGCCTGAACGGTAAAATACCGCTGATAGGTTTTGCAGGTGCGCCATTTACAGTAATGAGTTATTTGGTAGAGGGCGGTTCTTCACGCGATTTTAAGCTAACAAAGCTTATGCTGCACAACGAGCCAGAAATGGCTCACCAGTTATTGGCTAAAATTGCAAAAGTAACGGCTGCTTATCTTAACCTGCAAATTGAAGCCGGTGTTAACGCCGTGCAAATATTTGATAGCTGGGCACAGGCTTTGGCGTGGGATGATTACAAAGATTTCTCACATCGTTACATAGCCGAGATCATTAGCAACCTGAATCGTAAAGATATTCCGGTGATCTCTTTCTGTAAAGGCAGTTCGGTATTTGCACCGTTGATGGCTGAAGCCAAACCGGATGTAATTTCGATTGACTGGAATGTTGACCTGCTGGATATGAAACAACGTTTACCGCAAAACATAGCCGTTCAAGGTAACCTGGACCCGCATATTTTATATGCCGATAAACCGGTGATTAAAGAACGCATCCACCGTTTATTTGAACGTATGAAAGATACGCCTGGCTTCATCTTCAACCTGGGTCACGGCATTATGCCTGATATTCCTTTTGATAATGTGAAGTATGCGATAGAGGTGATTAAGGAGTATAGATATTAAGCCCCCCTACCCCCTGAAGGGGGAGTTAGTAATTGCAAGGCGTATAATGAAAGTATTATTAGTGAAATGTTTAATCAAAAAGTTCCCCCTTTAGGGGGTTAGGGGGTATGTACTTTTACATAAAAGCCATACATATCATTTTTGTAGTCAGCTGGATGGCAGGGCTTTTTTATGGCGTGCGTTTATTTATCTACCATACCGAAGCACAGGACAAACCCGATCCTGATAAGCGTATACTTACCGCCGAATACGAACGCATAGAGCGCCGCCTGTGGCAAATTATAGCCACGCCGGCCATGATATTGACGCTGATAGCGGGTATTACCATGGTTGTTCTTCAGCCTTACTTAATGCACGAGAACTGGCTGGTGGTCAAACTTTGTTTTGTAGTCGGCCTGGTGGCCTATCATTTAAAATGCCAGGGCATTATGGATGATATGCGAAAAGGTATTTTCAAATGGACTTCGTTTCAGCTCCGTTTATGGAATGAGGTAGCTACTATCTTTTTGTTTGCCATTGTTTTCCTGGCAGTGTTGAAGAGTGCGGTCGATTGGATATATGGCATGATCGGCTTAATTGCCTTTGCCATGATCATTATGTCGGCTGTAAAAATCTATAAGAATTACAGAGTTAAAGCTTCTCAAGGTGCTTTGAAAAAGACGATCTTAATAGTAAAGGATAAGATAGAACATGCAGTTAAACACTATACTGCGGAGGAGTTGTGGGTTAGCTGGTTTGGGGCTTATGATATAGATCCTAAACACCTATCCTATCACATCTGCGTTATGACTGATAAAACAAGGGATGAATTGCAAGCTGATTTAGCCTTGATGCAGAAATTAAGATCTATGCTTGATGAGTTACATTATCCGCCCGAAGTACTTAACAGTATTTTTATTGGTTTTGCATCACAGGAAACGGTCGACAGAGAATATAAAGGGAATTGGTATCACTATTTCAAATAGTAAACAGCTATTCTTTCACCACCACCCCGTCTTTCATCACCATCTTCACTGCTTTCACCGCTTTTATATCTTCCATGGGGTTTCCCTGCACCGCCACTAAATCGGCTAAATAACCATCTTTTACATTCCCTAAATTATTCAAGCCAAACACCTGTGCATTTACCGAGGTGGCTGATCTTAGCACGTCTAAGGGTTTCATGCCGTATTCTACCATCAGCAGCATTTCGCGGGCATTGTCGCCGTGGGTAAATACGCCTACATCGCCTCCCATGCAAATGGTAACGCCGGCTTTTAAGGCGTTGGTAAAACTTATATGCTTTTGCTTAATACGGTCTGGCTCCAAGTCAACGCCTTTTTTCCAGCCTTTGTACGTACTGGTGGCTTCGCCTGCGGCAAGGGTAGGGCACAGTGCTACGTTATGCTCTTTCATGAGTTTAAATATTTCGGGTGTGCCGCTGTCGCCATGCTCAATAGTGGTTACACCAGCCAGCGTGGCCCTGCGCATACCTTCGGCAGTGCTCGAATGTACGGCAACCGTGCGGCCGCTGCTCCCGGCTACTTTAACGGCCAGCTTCAATTCTTCTTCGGTAAAAGTGGGTGCGGCCTGGTCGTTAGCGCCCCAGCGGTAATCGGCATAAAGCTTAATTACATCGGCGCCATGACCTATTTGCGAGCGGATAGCACGTGTTAACCCGTCTACACCATCTGCTTCTTCGGCGCCTTGCGGTAAAACCATCTCAGCTACGGGGCTTTTGGGTCCGTAACTGCCGGTGGCTACAATGGCGCGGGTGGCGGTCATAATCCGCGGACCAACAATCACTCCCTTATTAATAGCAGCTTTCAAGCCTACATCGTCATAGCCTGCGCCCTCGGTGCCTAACTCGCGGGTGCTGGTAAAACCTGCCATCAAGGTTTCGCGGGCATGTATTACTGCGCGGGAGGTACGTTCGGCACGACTCTCGGTAAGTACCTGGTCATTCCAGGTGGTTTCATTATAGGGATGTAAAAACAGGTGTGAGTGACCTTCTATCATGCCGGGCATCAAGGTCATGCCTTTAAGGTCAATTGCTTTTGTGCCTGCAGGCACCTGTATTTCGCCGGCTGGTTTAGCGGCTTCAATATGATTGCCTTTCACCAGTACCCACCAGCCCGTGTGCATATCGTGGCCGTCAAAAACGCGGTCGGGTTTAAAAAGCGTATAAGTATCCGGCGTTTGTGCAAAAAGGCGTAAATGGGTCAACAATAACAGTACAAGAGCAGACAGCATTTTTTTCATAACGTATAAAGATAAAAAATACCCTTAACCGCGCTTTATGAATATCTTTAAAACATTATTGTTACAAATGGCCGAAAAGTTAGAATTACCCATCAATCCATCACAATTAGAAAGTTTAAAGTTAAGTACCATCAGTATTGACGACTTCATCAATGAAATTTTTAAGGATCAGCAGCATCATACTCAAATGTGTTTAGCACTCAGGGAGTATCACCGTAATGATGGTGGTTCGCCCGAAATAGATGCTTTTACTATTGTTAACGCTGTGTTCAACGCGAACGAGTCTACAGGACGCTTTCGCACCGTATTTAAAATAAGATACCATTACACCTGCTCGGATGTACGGAATGCGGCTAATGACACTATTGACTGGAATTTCAAGATAGAGAAGGACATAATGCTGCTCACCGGCGAAGAACCTTGGGTGCGCGAGGGGGATGAGTTTTAGCCCCTCCCAACCCTCCCCGGGGAGGGAGGAGCCCCCTCTAAATCTCCCCCGGGAGGGGAGACTTAAGATTTTTAAAGCCCTCCCTCCCGGGTAGGGTTTGGGAGGGGCTTAATTTTTTTTTCAAAACCCGTGCAACCATTCTGCCCAAAGCTTCATCTACCTATCAAATGATGTTTTTAAAGCATAAATATTCGACCGAAGACCTGATTGAAAAATGTAAAGCCGCCGACCGCAAGGCCTGCGAAATGCTTTACAAACAATTTGCTTCGAAAATGCTGGCCGTGTGCCTGCGTTATGCCACCGATAAAATGGAGGCGGAGGATATGCTGCAAAACGGATTTATAAGAGTTTTTAACAAGATAAGCGATTACCGGGGCGATGGAAGCTTTGAAGGATGGATGCGCCGCATTATGGTACATAGCTCCATTGAATATTACCGCAAACATCACAAAATGGTAAAGGTTGATATTGAGGAAAGCGGTTACGAGCAATCGGTTAATGCAGCGGCGTCATCAAGCCTGGAGGCTAAAGACCTACTGCGCATGATACAGGAGTTACCCGCAGGATACCGCATGGTGTTTAACCTGTATGCGGTAGAAGGCTACTCACACCGCGAAATAGCCGAGATGGCGGGCATTACCGAGGGTGCTTCAAAATCGCAGTTATCAAGGGCACGCACCATGTTAAAGCAGAGAATTGAAAGTTTGGACAAAAAAAAAAATTATGAATATGCAGGATAATGAATTTGACGATCTTTTCCGCTCAAAGTTGGGTGGTTTAGAGGTACAGCCTTCTGCGCACGTGTGGGATAATATAGCGGCCGGGTTAGGCACTCCGAAAAAGAAAAGCATATTGCCCATGTTGAGCATGGCAGCAACAACTTTGATATTATTAGCGGCTGGCACCTGGTTTTTGTTAGACAAGCCTGTTAAACAGGTGCAAAACCAAGTGGTACGTACAAAAACTACGGTGAGTAACAAACCGGTAGCAGAACCGGCAACAGCGCAGGTTGAAGGGCCTGAAATGGTAGAGGCCACTTCACAGCTTATTACAGCTGGCAAGTCAGCCACCAACCATATAGCAAAAGTTAAGGTACAGCCTGCAGTGGTGCATAAAGTTAGTGAACCCTTGAATGCTGCTCCAGTGGTAACCCCAACAAGCACCGATGTTCAACCCCAACAGGTTTTAGCTGCGGTTCCAGTTCAAGCCGTTGCTCACCCGGTTTTGCCCGAAATACAATTGGCAAGCAGTACGCTTAATAACGACATACCGGTTTTAAAATCGATAAATGCAACGGCGCCGGTTACCGTGACCGCCAGCCAAATAGAAAAGAAGAAGAAACACGGCATCCATTCCCTGGGCGACCTTATTAACGTAGTGGTATCTAAAGTAGATAAACGCGAGGATAAGCTGATAGAGTTTACCGAAAGCGACGACGATGAGTCGAACGTAACGGGTATAAACCTGGGCATTATCAAAATCAAGAAAGAAAAATAATCACTCAATCTAAAACATCATATATAACATGAAGCGCTTACTTATTACCGCCATACTATGCGCGGCAGGCACCGGTTTGTTTGCACAAACTACTACTACCACCGTTACCAAAACCACGGTTACAACCGATACTAAGGGAGATACCATACAAGTAAAGTCTGATACCATTAAATCGAAAAGAAAAGGATTTAGGTTTTCTTTCGGCAAAGGTGAAGACGCCAGTTCTGTATCGGTAAACCGCCACGATACTATTACCGAACACTCGAAAGCACCAGGCTTTTCATGGGGCTTAACTTTTTCGCGTTTTGATTTGGGGTTGGCCACTTTGGTTGATAACGGCAGCTTTAACCTATCGCCGCAAAATAACTTTTTGCGCTACCGTTCATGGAAGAGCAGCAACGTAGGGTTTGATATTATCCAGGCCGGTTACCGCTTCAACAGTGCCTTCCGCATCTACGTATCAGGCGGGTTTGATTGGACGCACATCCGCTTGCGCGAAAATATTACCATACAGCAAGACGGACCTGACGATGCCCTGCGCTATACCCAGGACGGTATCATTTACAGCAAAAACCGTTTTACTTCCAGCTATTTCCGCATTCCGTTAACATTTGACTGGAGAAGTCATGTAAACGATGAAGGCAAACGTTTCCACTTAGCCGGCGGACCAATGATAGGTATCTTATACAACGGCCGTGTTAAGCAAATAAGCGATGAGAACGGTAAAGAAAAATTTAATAACGATTATCACTTTACCAAAGTACGCTACGGCTTAACCGCCCGTGCAGGTTACGGTTCATTCGGTATCTACGCCAAATACTACTTTAACGATATGTTTGACACCGCACAGCAAGCAGGGCTGAAGAACTTCTCTTTCGGCTTCATGTTTGGATTTTAAACCCCTCCCAACCCTCCCCAAAGGGGAGGGCTTTTAAATATAATCCCCCTCTCCTTTGGAGAGGGCTGGGGAGAGGTGTATCTTTGCCTTAATGTCAGATTCTACTCCATTTCTCCAAGCTACAGCGCTCAATAAAGTATATCCCGGCAAACATCAGTCGGGTGTGCACAACATCAACTTAACCATACAGCAGGGTAAAATTACCGGCATTATTGGCGAAAGCGGAAGCGGAAAAAGTACTTTGCTGCGTTTGTTGTTCGGCTTATTATCGGCAGATAGTGGTGAGGTGAGGTTTGAGGGAGAGCGTGTATGGGGGCCGGTTGAAAAACTGATACCGGGCCATGATGCCATGAAGATGGTAACCCAGCACACCGACGACCTGAACCTCTTTGCCAAAGTTTGGGATAATATCTCGGTATTGCTGCCCAACACTGATTTAAAAACTAAGACAGAACGCCCTGAACAAGTACTGCGCCAGCTCAATATGTTCCACCTGGCCGATAAGCGCGTGGCCGATCTTAGCGGTGGCGAAAAACAGCGCGTAGCCATAGCCCGGTCACTGGTATCTCACCCAAAGGTTCTGTTATTAGATGAACCCTTTAACCAGGTAGATACCACCTTCAGAGACGGACTACAGCAAGACATCCGAAAGATTGTTAGAGAAACGGGTTTAACCGTGATCATTGTATCGCATGACCCGGCCGAAGTACTCTCCATGGCCGATGAACTGGTGGTAATTAAAGGCGGTGAAATTTTGGAAACAGGTACACCCAAACAACTTTATAATCAACCACAAAACCTTTATACGGCCCGTTTATTGAGCAACTGCAATGTGCTGATGCGCGAAGAAGCGAGAGCGCTAAGGGTTAAGGCGGTTAAAGAAGAAGTAGTCATTTATCCCGAATGGATAACGCCTGTAACCACCGGAAAAAATTTAGATTGGGCTGTTAAAGAGATCCTGTTCAAAGGCTCGCACGAAGATGTGCACCTGGAATATGGCCCCATCGAAATACATCTCACCAACCACGAACCGGGCTTGTTTGATAACTACAGTCATATTGGTATTGTAGTGACGAAGTATTTGGAATTTTAGTAGAGTCTGTTAATTGGAAAATTCCAAGATGTAGGTATGCAAAGAATTGACCTGCCTCAATAAAGACTCAAAACTGTGATTTTTTCATCGGCCATAATTGCAATCTGTTTTGTTTGATTATTGAATATTATTGCAGGGACTGAGGCTTTTATATTGATTATAGAAGAATTTTGTTTGCCGCTGTCAATTTCTTTATTTTCCGCTATCGTTTCACCTGTAATAATATTGACAATCTTAGGGAAACAAAACATGTCCCATGCTTGGCTGGAGTCAATAGCATATAAATTCGCGGTGCTGTCCTTGGTTCTTACAGGTTTTGATAATTCATTGGTTTTCAAATCCCATAAAGCAATGTGTTTAGGTGGTAAACATTCTATATTATCTTCATTAAAGATTTCATCAGATGAACCAATTACAACGGTTTCATCATCTATAAAACTTGCTGTACAAATTTCGACACCTACATTAGGGCAAAGTTGAGGATCGTCTAATAACTTGGGGTTATTAAGGCATTTTATTATGTCGAAAACTACGATTTCATCTAAAGGGTGCCATACCCAGCCTTTGCTCATTAAAAACGTACTATTAGGGCTAACTTCTAATCTGGAATAGAATCTGTCACTTAAATCTCTGCCATCAATATTTGTAATGATTTCGCCGGTTTCGACATTTTCAAAGTCAAGTTGATTATACGCAATTGGGCAATGAATAAGATAAGTTGTGTTTTCTAACGTTACAAATACAGCTGGAAACTCATATGCATTTGCACAATAGTATGAACGGTTAATCTCCTTTACAATATCTCCGTTTTTTAATAAAAGGCCTTTTGTTCCAAGCTTTTGATAAAAAAACACATAAACACCATCCCTTGAATTAATTGCGCTGTCAAAATCGTAAGGATAATGATAATCAAGATGCTTTTTCGTGCCATCTAACTCATATCTTATTCCGGAGGCCCAGTCTACTATACTATTACCTTGCCAGCAAATCGTTTTTACAAAATCTGCTGTAATTGACTGGGTTTTCATTTACCGTAGATAACTATGCAATTCACCAAAGCATTTAAAATTTAAACGAAAGTCTCACTACAATTCGAAAATAGGTAAATAATACTCTCTCTTACACCAGATATTCAAACAGTGTCTGATCCCTGTTGATCTCTATTACATCAAATTTATGCGCTTCCATGCGTTGCATAATGGCGGGATAGTCTTCGGCCGATTTTAATTCGATGCCTACCAAGGCAGGGCCGCGCTCACGTTCGGTTTTCTTGATGAACTCGAAACGGGTAATATCATCGTGCGGGCCTAATACATGGTTCACAAACAGCTTTAAAGCACCTGGGCGCTGCGGAAAACGAACGATGAAGTAATGTTTCAACCCTTCGTACAGCAAAGATTGCTCCTTGATCTCACCCATGCGGTCAATATCATTATTGCCCCCACTGATAATGCAAACCACCTTTTTGCCTTTAATTTCTTCCTTGCAGAAATCGAGCACAGCTACCGATAGGGCACCGGCAGGCTCCACCACAATAGCATCCTCGTTGTATAGCTTCAATATAGTGGTACACACCTTACCCTCGGCTACCGAAAGCATACTATCCAGCACCTCGCTGCAAAGCTGATAAGTGAACTGGCCCACACGTTTAACTGCGGCACCATCAACAAAGCGGTTAATTTGCGATAGCGTATAAGGCTGGCCGCGGCGTATGGCTTCGACCATAGACGATGCTCCTTCAGGCTCTACACCTATGAGTTTAATGCCGGGGTTAACTTGTTTGAAGTAGCTACCGGCACCGGCAGCCAAGCCACCACCACCTACGGGCATAATTACCACTTCGGTGTCGGGCAGGTCTTCCAACACTTCTATACCTACTGTGCCCTGGCCTTCAATAATGCGGTAATCATCAAATGGGGGGATGAAGGTTAGTTCGTGCGCTTCGGTGTAGGCTAATGCTTCGCGAAGGCAATCGTCAAAAGTATCGCCGGTCAAAATGATCTCGATGTTACCGTTGCCGTGCATTTCGGTTTGCTTAACCTTTTGCTTGGGAGTAATTTCGGGCATAAAAATAACGCCCTTAATACCCAGCCTACGGCATGAAAAAGCTACGCCCTGCGCATGGTTACCTGCACTGGCGCAAACCACACCACGCTGGCGCTGTTCTTCACTTAGCTGACTAATCATGTTATAAGCGCCGCGCAGTTTATAAGAACGTACCACCTGGAGGTCTTCGCGCTTAAGGTAAATCTCGCATTCGTACTTGTCAGACAGTCCCTGGTTAAATTCCAGCGGTGTGCGGCGCACCACGTTTTTTAAACGTTCCTGGGCCGATACAAAATCGAGCTGCCTTTGGGTTTCGGTATCCATTTGTTATTGTTTAACCAAACGATGCGCTACCAAAGTGAGCAGGTCGTTATCATCTAAATTCAATTTATTATCGGCTAATTTGAGGAAATTCTGGTAAGCTACAGCCAGTTCTTCTTTATTCAAATTGTGGCCCAGGCGATCTAAGTGAAATTTCAGCGCATGGCGACCGCTACGGGCAGTTAACACAATAGTGGCACTTGGAAAGCCCACATCCTCCGGGCGAATAATCTCATAGTTCTCCCGGTTTTTCAAGAAACCATCCTGGTGTATACCCGAACTGTGTGCAAAGGCATTACTGCCCACAATGGCTTTGTTAGGCTGTACCGGCATACGCATTTGGCTGCTAATCAAACGGCTTAACTCGTAAAAGCTTTGCGTATTGATGTTGGTGTGCAAGCCTAATACCTGGTGCGTTTTCAAGATCATGACCACTTCTTCGATAGACGTATTACCGGCACGTTCGCCAATGCCGTTAATGGTACCTTCTACCTGGCGGGCACCGTTTTGCAAACCCGCTATAGAGTTGGCCGTAGCCAAGCCCAAATCGTTATGGCAATGTACCGAAATGATGGCTTTATCAATGTTCTTAACGTTCTCTTTCAGGAAACGGATCTTACTGCCATATTGGTCGGGCAGGCAATAACCGTTAGTATCGGGTATATTCACCACCGTAGCACCCGCGGCAATTACAGCTTCCACCATTTTGGCTAGGTATTCAATATCGGCGCGGCCGGCATCTTCAGCATAAAACTCAATGTCTTCAACCGATTTTTTGGCGTATTTAACTGCGTCAACAGCACGCTCCAAAATTTCTTCGCGGGTACTGTTAAACTTGGTCTTAATGTGCATGTCTGACGAGCCTATACCCGTATGAATACGCGGATGCTTGGCATATTTTAGCGCTTCTACGGCGGCATCAATATCGCCTTTGTGGGCACGTGTAAGCGCACAAATAGTTGGGTTGTTAACTGCTTTGGCAATTTCTACTACGCTTTGAAAATCGCCGGGGCTCGAAGCCGGGAAACCAGCCTCAATAATGTCAACGCCCAGCGCTTCCAGCTCGCGCGCAATCTCTATCTTTTCAGGCGTGGTTAACTGGCAGCCCGGTACCTGCTCACCATCGCGCAGGGTGGTGTCAAATACGTAAACTCGGTTTGGATCGTGTAACATAGCTTTTTATTTTTAGTAGCAAGTATCAAGTAGTAGTATCAAGATGTACTTATCAAATACCAAAACAGCTGTCTTGATACTTGATACTAACTACTTGATACAAAAAAGCTACTCCTTTACCGCTGTAAATCTTAATCTTTTATAGTCTGCATACCATTGCCCGTTTTCGTTATAGTGGGGCTCCAGTAATGCGGTTATTTCTTCTATTAATGGGGTTTGTTTTTCTTCGGGGATGCCCATAAAATATTGCGAGCCAAACATTTTAATCCATTTGGCTACGCCTTGGTCGCCGTCTTGCAGAGGTGTTTTACGGTCGAAGTGGGCCGCAAAGGTTACCCGGAAACCACCGCGCTCCAGGCGGGTAGCATACTCGCCTACTGAGGGAAAGTACCATATTTGTGTTTCGGCTTGTTGCAGGTAGCCGTGCTTAACCAGCACTTGTTTTACGGTAGAACGGAGTTTGGCTACATTGCCTTTTCCACCCATTTCGGCTACAAAGCGGCCGCCGGGTTTCAAGGCTTCGTAAACCGATTTAATAACACCATCGGGGTTATGAATCCAGTGCAGTGCAGCGTTAGAGAACACGGCATCAAACGGGTATTCTCCTTTAAAATTGGCTGCATTGGCTACCTCGAATTTTATATCGGGGTACTTGAAGCGAGCTTGTGCTATCATTTCGGGCGAGTAGTCGTTGCCGGTAACCTCGGTGCCTAAATCCTTGATCTTTTTGGTCAGGTCTCCCGTTCCGCAACCTATATCTAAAATAGTTTCGCCCGGTTTTGCGTCCAGCAGTTCGAGCACACTGGTGCCAAACTGTGATACAAAACTATGCTTGTCATCGTATAAATCTGCGTTCCATTTCATAAGCCCCTCCTAAATCCTCCCCGGTAGGGAGGACTTTAATTAAAGTGTTTAGTGTTATAATGTAAATACGTCATTGCGAGCGACAGCGTGGCAATCTCCTGCATGCAGGTAACTAAGCGTTAAGAGATTGCCACGTCGCTATCGCTCCTCGCAATGACATAATATTTCTCAATGTTACGTCGCTAAAAACTGCAATACCATTTTGCCCATTGCTTCGGTACCTAATACCTTGTCAGCTTCGGTATGTGTATCGGCAATATCGCCGGTGCGGTAACCTGCTTTCAATACCTTGTCAATAGCGGTGGTGATGCTTTTGGCTTCCTCTTTCAGGCCGAAGCTAATCTCCAGCATTAGGGCGACCGATAGGATAGAAGCCAGCGGATTAGCTTTGTTTTGCCCGGCAATATCATGTGCCGAACCGTGGATAGGTTCAAAAAAGCCTGTACCATCACCAATAGAGGCTGAGGCCAGCATACCCATGGAGCCAGCAATTTGCGAGGCTTCATCAGTTAATATATCGCCAAATAAATTAGCAGTTAAAACCACATCAAACTTTTTAGGGTTCTTTACCAGCTGCATGGCCGCATTGTCTATAAACATATGCTCGGTTTCCACATCGGGGTATTGTTTGGCCAGTTCCTGTACTACCTCGCGCCATAGGCGTGATGATTCTAAAACGTTGGCCTTGTCTACCGAACATAAACGTTTACTACGTAAACGGGCGGCTTCAAAAGCTTTATGAGCAATGCGCTCTACCTCGTAACGGTGATAGATCATGAGGTCGGATGCCGTGTTGCGGTCTTCGCTGCGGTTTTTCTCGCCAAAATAAACGTCGCCGGTCAATTCGCGGAAAAACAGGATATCGGTACCTTGCAAAACGGCAGGCTTAAGGCTTGATGCATCCAGTAGTTCATCAAAAAGCATGATGGGGCGTAGATTTGCATATAAGCCCAATTCCTTGCGGATCTTTAACAATCCTTGCTCCGGACGAACCTTTGCCGATGGGTCGTCGTCGTATTTAATATGGCCTATAGCTCCGAATAAAATAGCATCGCTGGCTTTGGCTTTTTCCAATGTTTCGTCGGGCAGCGGACTGCCTGTAGCCTCGATGCCGGCATGACCCATCAAAGCTTCGTCATAAGTAAACTCATGACCATAGGCTTGAGCAATATGCTCTAAAACTGCCTTACCCCAGGTGGTAACCTCGGGACCAATGCCATCGCCGGGGATGACTAATATGTGTTTTTTAATACCCATTGCAATTTAAAAATATGTCATTGCGAGGAGCGATAGCGACGTGGCAATCTTCATGCGCTTGGTTACCGAATCGCAGGAGATTGCCACGCTATCGCTCGCAATGACATTTAATTTTATCTATTTATTTTCGAACTCTGTTATCAGCTCCTTCTTGCTTAAAATGTAATCAATGTCATCATAGCCATTGGTCATACAAGCTTTTTTGTATGGATTGATCTCAAAGCTTTCCTGGTCGTCGGTTTTGGCAATGCGGATATACTGATTTTCCAGATCGACCTCTACCTCGGCGTTAGCATCTTCAAAAACTACCTCGAATAATTTCTTTAAAAATTCATCGCTCACCTGGATGGGCAGTAGGCCATTGTTTAAAGCATTACCTTTAAAAATATCGGCAAAAAAGCTGCTTACTACTACATCAAAGCCATAATCGGCAATGGCCCAGGCCGCATGTTCGCGACTGCTGCCGCAACCGAAGTTTTTACCCGCTACCAGGATCTTACCCGAGTAGGTGGGGTGGTTGAGTACGAAATCCTGCTTTGGATTTCCCTCATTATCAAAACGCCAGTCGCGAAAAAGGTTATTGCCAAACCCATCACGTGTAGTAGCCTTTAGGAACCGCGCCGGAATGATCTGATCGGTATCTATATTTTCGATAGGTAGCGGAACTACCGAGGTTTGTAAGTGTTTAAATATTTTGGTTGCCATACGTCTGAACCGGAATTTTAGAAATTTATTGAATTGACAGAATTCTTTAAATTCGGGTTAATCTTTTTGTTAAATAATCTTTTAAATTGTAAGCTGTTGCTACCGAAGTTTATAAGCAAACCAGTTCTTACATGGTATGCTTCCAAGTAGTTGATTGCTTGCGCTAAGTGAATCTCTTCTAACTGAACAAGGGCTTTTAGCTCAACCATAATCTCTCCTTCAACAAAGAAATCTACTCGTCTTGTACCTATATGCTCCTCACGATACATGATTGGCATTGACTTTTCACGCTCAAATTTCAAATCGGCTAAGCCCATCTCAATTTCTAACGCGCGTTGATAAATTACTTCTTGAAAACCGTTACCTAATGTAGTATGAACACGCATAGCACAACCAATAATTGTACTCGTACAATCATTAAATTCCTGCCGTGTTTTGTTGTCCATACTTGTCATTTAGAAAATCAATTCTGTTAATTACACTAATTCTTGAAATTCCGGTTCAGACAGCAAAAACTCGCGTATATCGGTAATCTTACCCGTAACCGCCGCCGCCGCTGCCGTTAACGGACTGGCCAGGAATGTGCGTGAATTGGGTCCTTGTCTGCCTTCAAAGTTGCGGTTAGAGGTAGATACACAGTATTTACCTGCGGGGATCTTATCCTCGTTCATGCCTAAACAGGCACTGCAACCTGGTTCTCGCAAGGGGAAACCTGCGGCTTCAAATACTTTATCCAAGCCTTCTTCAATGGCTTGCAGCTGTACTTGCTTACTGCCGGGTACTACCCAAACAGTTACATTTTCGGCCTTTTGCTTGCCTTTGATGAAAGCTGCTACCTCACGCAGATCTTCAATGCGCGAATTGGTACAGCTACCAATGAATACATAATCAATAGGTTTGCCCAGCATCGATTCATCATCGTGCAGGCCCATATATTTTAAAGCATTGGCATACGAGCCTTGCTCTTTGGTTTCAAAACTTGAGGTTTCGGGCACGTGCTGCGTAATGCCAATGCCCATACCCGGGTTGGTACCGTAGGTGATCATCGGCTCAATATCGGCCGCATCAAAATACAGTTCGCTGTCAAATACGGCATCTTCATCAGAGTAAAGGGTTTGCCAGTAGGCTGCCGCTTTATCCCACTCTTCGCCTTTAGGGGCAAATTCGCGGCCGTTAACATAGTCAATGGTAGTTTGATCGGGTGCAATTAAACCACCGCGGGCGCCCATTTCAATGCTCATGTTACAGATTGTCATGCGGCCTTCCATACTCAGTGAACGGATGGCATCGCCAGCATACTCCACAAAATAACCGGTACCGCCGGCAGCCGATATCTTGGAAATGATATACAGGATAATATCTTTTGCGCCTACGCCTTTTTGAAGTTGTCCGTTTACTTCAATTTTCATGCGTTTAGGGCGTTGCTGCAACAGGCATTGGGTTGCCATTACCTGCTCTACCTGCGAGGTACCTATACCAAACGCAATAGCGCCAAAAGCACCATGGGTTGAGGTATGACTATCGCCGCAAACGTAAGTACAACCGGGACGGGTAATGCCCAGCTCGGGGCCAATTACATGTACAATGCCTTGGTAGGGGTGGCCTAAGCCGTAAAGTTCAATGCCAAACTCTGCACAGTTTTTGGTCAGCATATCTACCTGGTAACGCGAAAGCTCTTCCTTAATAGGCAAGTGCTGGTCCCAGGTAGGCACGTTATGATCTGCTGTGGCCACGGTTTGTTTCGGCCTGAAAACAGGTAAGCCACGGTCGCGTAAGCCATCAAAAGCCTGCGGACTTGTTACCTCGTGTATAAAATGTGTATCGATGTACAATACATCAGGGAAGCCCTCATTGCTGCTCACAATGTGTGCATCCCAAATCTTATCAAATAAAGTAGCCCCTCCCCGGCCCTCCCCGGGAGGGAGGGAGCTGCTGTTGAAATTCTTTTCAGTTGACATTTACTTCTCTCTTCTGTTAGTTTAATTACGCTAATATCGTAATTTAAAAGTCCTCCCCTTCCGGGGAGGATTTAGGAGGGGCCTTAGGCTTCTACTTCTTGGTTTTCAGGGCGCAGGCTGCGTACGGTTTTACCGGCTTGCCACATTTCGCTATCACGTAATTCGGCAAGTTCAATGTTCAGTTTTTCGCGGTAATCTGGCTGGCTGTTGCTATCTATAGAGCGTTGTGATTCTTTACCGGTGGCTACGCTTTCGTAGAGTTCTTCAAATACCGGTTTAGTAGCATCACGGAATTTCTTCCACCAGTCTAACGCGCCGCGTTGTGCGGTGGTAGAGCAATTGGCGTACATCCAGTCCATACCGTTTTCGGCAACCAGTGGCATTAGCGATTGGGTTAACTCTTCTACAGTTTCGTTGAAGGCCTCAGAAGGTAAATGGCCTCTGCTGCGTAACACATCATATTGTGCGGCAAAAATACCCTGGATACAACCCATCAGCGTGCCACGCTCGCCGGTTAAATCGCTGTATACTTCTTTTCTAAAGTCGGTTTCAAATAAATAACCGCTACCCACAGCAATACCCAGGGCAATTACGCGCTCAAAGGCTTTACCTGTAGCATCCTGGAAAATGGCGTAGCTTGAGTTTAAGCCACGGCCTTGCAAGAACATACGACGCAGTGACGTACCCGAACCTTTAGGGGCAACCAAAAACACATCTACATCGGCAGGAGGAATAATGCCGGTTTGCTCATTAAAGGTGATACCAAAACCATGAGAGAAATATAAGGCCTTGCCCGGGGTTAAGTGTTTTTTAACCGTTGGCCAAAGTTCAATCTGGGCAGCATCGCTTAATAAGTAGCAAATTACAGTTCCTTTTTCAAGAGCTTCTTCAATTTCAAACAAAGTTTCGCCGGGAACAAAACCATCGCTTACGGCTTTATCCCAGGTTTTAGAGTTTTTACGCTGACCAACAATTACATTAATGCCATTGTCTTTTTGGTTTAGCGCCTGGCCCGGACCTTGAACACCGTAGCCAATTACCGCTACTACTTCATCCTTTAATACATCCTGTGCTTTTGATAAAGGAAATTCATCGCGGGTTACTACGTTTTCTACGCTGCCGCCAAAATTTAATTGTGCCATTTCTTTATTTAAGTTATTGTGTTATGATTTCGTTATTAAGTTATTTTGTTATTAGGTTGTAAGTTAAAGGCAGTGACTAATAACTCAATAACCTAATAACTGCTTTACATGGTAAATACTTTCTGCCCCTGGTTCAGGTATTCGTTTTCGTTTACATCTTCACCGGGTTGATCCTGTTCAAATTCGCGCAGTTTGCGGTTAAAGCCATCGCTGTCTTTAATAATGGCAATGCGGGCACTGCGTACAAATTCAATGAGGCCAAAAGGCTGGAGTACGCTGATCAGGTTATCGGTTTCTTCACGGTGACCGGTGGTTTCGAACACGATATAATCCTTACGGATCACTACGGCACGGGCACCGTTCTCGCGCAATAAACGCTCAACCGAAGCTTTCTCGGCAATAACATCGGCCGGCACTTTATAGAGTGCCATTTCCTGCCAAATAATATCGGCGTTGGTATGGTAGTATACTTTTAAAACCTCTACCTGCTTTTCTATTTGGCGGCAAACCTTGCGTACCACTTCTTCGGTTTCGGTAATTACAATATTGAAGCGGTGAATGCTCTCAATTTCTGATGGAGAGGTGTTCAGGCTGTCGATATTAATTTTACGACGGGTGAAGATGATGGCAATGCGGTTTAATAAACCAATTTGGTTTTCGGTGTAAACAGTAATGTTAAATTCCTGTCGAGCCCCTCCTAAATCCTCCCCGGTAGGGAGGACTTTTGAATTTATATCGTTTTTATTTAATTCTGTACTCATGGTATATTGCTTTGCTTGTTAAGCCCTCCCTCCCGGGGAGGGTTTGGGAGGGGCTATTTTAATCTGATTTCGCTTACACTGCATCCCTGTGGTACCATCGGGAATACGTTGTTTTCCTTGGTTACAAATACTTCGAGTAAGAAAGAGCCTTTATGGTCTAACATTTCTTTTAGCGAAGATTGCAGTTCTTCGCGTTCTTTGATGCATTTACCGGCTATGCCGTATCCTTTAGCTACCTGTACAAAATCGGGGCTTTGAATATCTACAAATGAATACCGGCGCTCGTTAAACAACTCCTGCCATTGGCGCACCATGCCTAAGAAGCGGTTATTTAAGATGATGATCTTTACATCCACGCCGCTTTGCATAATGGTACCTAGTTCCTGCAAGGTCATCTGGAAGCCGCCATCACCAATAATGGCAACCACGGTACTTTCTTGCGCACCAAATTTAGCACCTATGGCAGCTGGAAGGGCAAAGCCCATGGTACCTAAACCACCGCTGGTTATATTGCTGCGGGTTTTATTGAACTTGGCATATCGGCAGCCCACCATTTGGTGCTGGCCAACATCGGTTACAATAATGGCATCGCCGTTGGTTAGGTTGTTCAGTTGGTCTACCACCTCACCCATGGTCATTTCGCCACTGGTAGGGTGCAGTTCTGCATCTATAACGGCTTCCACTTCCTGGCGGGTAAATTCATTAAATTTTGCCAGCCATTCGGTATGTTGTTTAGCTTCTACTAAATTGGTTAACAGGGGAAGGGTTTCTTTGCAATCGCCCCAAACAGGCACGTGTGTTTTAACATTCTTGTCTATTTCGGCTGGGTCAATATCCAGATGGATGACCTTGGCTTGTTTGGCATATTTATCTAAACGGCCGGTTACGCGGTCGTCAAAGCGCATACCAATGGCAATAAGCACATCGCATTCGTTGGTCAACACGTTAGGTCCGTAGTTGCCATGCATGCCTAACATACCTACGTTCAGGGGATGATCTGTTGGGATAGCACCTGCGCCCAAGATAGTCCATGCCGCCGGGATACCGCTTTTTTCAACAAAGGCTTTAAATTCTTGCTCGGCACTACCCAGCAATACGCCCTGTCCCCAAAGAATGAATGGCTTTTTGGCTTCGTTAATTACTTTTGCCGCCTGCTCAATAAATTGCGGGCGAACAATAGGTTTTGGACGATAGCTGCGGATATGGTTACAAGGAGTATAACCCTTGAAGTTGAACTTCTGGATTTGCGCGTTCTTGGTAATGTCAATTAACACAGGTCCTGGTCTGCCGGTACGAGCTATGTAAAATGCCTTGGCAATAGCCTCGGGGATTTCTTCGGCATCGGTTACCTGGTAGTTCCATTTGGTTACCGGGGTAGTGATGTTGATCACATCAGTTTCCTGAAAAGCATCGGTACCTAGCAAATGAGCAAATACCTGACCAGTGATACAAACCAACGGCGTGCTGTCAATTTGAGCATCGGCCAAGCCGGTTACTAAGTTAGTAGCACCCGGACCGCTGGTTGCAAAAACGACGCCGACCTTGCCTGATGAACGGGCATAGCCCTGTCCGGCGTGGATGCCTCCTTGCTCATGGCGCACCAGGATGTGGTTTAACTTCTCTTTGTAATCATACAAAGCATCATAAATAGGCATAATAGCGCCACCCGGGTAACCGAAAATGGTATCTACGCCTTCCACTAAAAGAGCTTCTAAAAGCGCTGCCGAACCCGAAAGTTCGATGCCTGCTTTTTCTTCAGGTGCGGTTAGTACGTCTTGCTGTGCAACTTCCATAGTATTCAAGTTATATGTTGTAAGTTGAATGTTGTGAGTATTTGTTATAATTCAGGTGTAATTACTTACAACCTTTAACTCACAACCTACAACTCAATTATTCCATTTCATCTGTAACGCAACCTTCGGCTGCTGTGCTTACCGTTTTGGCGTAGCGGTATAATAAGCCTTTGGTAACACGCAGCGCCGGCTGCTGCCAGGCTGCTTTACGGGCGGCCAGTTCTTCGGGGCTTATCATTAAGTTGATACTGTTTTTAGTGGCGTCAATTTCAATGCGATCTTCGTCTTTTACCAGGGCTATGGTGCCGCCACGATAGGATTCTGGAGTGATATGGCCTACCACAAAACCATGGGTGCCACCGCTAAAACGGCCATCGGTTATTAATGCTACCGAACTTCCTAAACCTGCGCCAAATATGGCCGATGTTGGTTTCAACATTTCCGGCATTCCTGGTGCGCCTACCGGACCCACATTACGGATCACTACTACATCGCCGGCTTTAACCCGGCCGGTTTGTATGCCATCTATTAAATCAAACTCCCCGTCAAAAACGCGGGCAGGGCCTTCAAATTTTTCACCCTCTTTACCGCTTATTTTGGCTACGCTACCACCTTCGGCTAAGTTTCCGTAAAGTATTTGCAGGTGGCCGGTAGCTTTTACAGGCGCTTCAAGGGGCCATATAATTTTTTGAGTGTCAAAGTCAAGTTCAGGAACATCAGCCAGGTTTTCGGCTACGGTTTTACCGGTAACTGTCATACAATCGCCATGTAACCAACCCTGGCTCAGGCAGTATTTCATTACTGCGGGTACGCCACCAACGTTATGCAGGTCAGTCATCATATACTTACCGCTTGGTTTCATATCGGCCAATACCGGAATACGGTCGCTAATGATCTGAAAATCATCTTGGGTAACTTTTATATCAACACTTTTTGCCATGGCTATCATGTGCAATACTGCGTTAGTACTGCCGCCTAACACCATAATGATCACCATAGCGTTCTCAAACGCTTTTCGGGTCATGATATCACTTGGCTTAATATCTTTTTCCAATAATATTTTTATGGCTTTACCGGCTGCCAGGCATTCAGCTTTCTTTTCATCGCTCAACGCCGGATTGCTTGATGAGTAAGGCAAACTCATGCCTAATGCCTCAATAGCGGCTGCCATGGTATTAGCAGTATATACACCCCCGCATGCGCCTGCACTTGGGCAAGCATTTTTAATAACGCCTATATAATCTTCCGGACTAATGGTGCCGGCAATTTTTTTACCCAATGCTTCAAATGCCGATACAATGTTCAGGTCTTCTCCCTTCCAGTGTCCCGGGTGAATAGTGCCACCATACACCATAATTGACGGGCGGTTTAAACGGCCCATAGCAATGATAGAACCCGGCATATTTTTATCGCAACCAGGCAGGGTGATAAGTCCATCGTAATACTGGGCAGCGGTAACTGCTTCAATCGAATCGGCAATTACATCACGGCTTATCAGCGAGTAACGCATACCGGGGGTTCCATTTCCCATGCCATCGCTTACGCCTATAGTATGAAAAATGAGGCCAACCAAATTTTCGGACCAAATACCTTCCTTTACCATTTTTGCTAAATCGTTCAGGTGCATATTGCAGGTATTGCCATCATAACCCATACTGGCAACACCTACCTGAGCTTTTTTCATGTCATCGTCAGTTAAACCAATGCCGTAAAGCATGGCTTGTGCCGCAGGCTGGGTAGGGTCTTGGGTAAAGGTTTTACTGTACCTGTTCAATTCTGTTGCTTCGGTAGTATCGTTAGTGAAACTCATTATATAAGTAGCGCTGTTATTAGTGTATGTAAATTCTACAGCTTTCGGGCTGCCCGAAAGCAGAACCTTTTGCCGTAAGAGTTTAGTTGTTATTAATTTATTAGGTTAGTAAATCAATATTTGTAAGGTAGAGAGAACCTCTAAATCTGGCAATAACAGAAAAATAAATTTTTAATAAGTTTTATATTCTGAATTATCTCAATAAGCAGAATATAATTCTTTTAAAATTAAAATTATTGAAATTATATTTGTAAGTGCTTATACCAAAGTTGAAATTGGTATTCGGTATATATGTTATGCATGCATAGTAATGAGGCGGTATTCGGCGTAAAATGGGTAGGGATGGTGTGAGAAGTTGTATAATAAAGCGCTTAGATTGTTTAATAATTACTGAATGTAACTCATTTCGAAAAGTGCTATTTTGCAAAGATGATGACGGGTTGTGTTTGCTGGTTACTGCGTTTTGAACTTCGTATTGTGCTGATGAACCTTCTTCGTCTCGCTCATTGCCGCGAGTGGCTACTACTTTTGTCTTAGCCACAAAAGTAGCAATAAGGCCAAGCCAGCGCAATCCCTGTCTTTGCACACAAGGCCAACTCCCGGCCGGGTGCGCTGGCGGGCCTACGCTTTTTTGACTGCTTTAAGGTTTGACACGTATTTGCCTTGACAGATATTATACTTTATCAATTCCCTCCCCGGGGAGGGTAGGGAGGGGTTTAATGAAGAGTTCGCCAACCATGTGTGTCAAAACCCTCCCTGCCATCACACCAACCAGCCGCACCCCCGCCCAAAGGAGGAAAATTTTCGATGTAGCTTTCAAATCCTTCCCCAAGGAAGGTGCTTACTTGTTCGAACGAGATTTCTTGCCATCGTTCGGAATGAGAAATCCCATAAAAAAAACGCCCGACTGAATCAGCCGGGCGTTTAAAATAAGATTGAGCAAATTAGCGTTGGGTAATACCCTCGGCTAAAACCATCACCTGGTTATTGTTAGCTTCTACCACACCACCTTTAATCAAGAAAACACTTTCCTTCGCATTTTTATCAATACCTCTAACAATGAGCTTGCCATCTTCAAGTGTAGAAATAATTGGGGCGTGGTTATTCAATATTTCAAATGATCCCAAAGTGCCTGGCAGGGTAACCGAGGTAACCTCGCCCTCAAACACTTTTTTATCGGGAGTAAGAATTTCTAAAGTCATATAACCCCTCTCTAATCTCCCCAAAGGGGAGAGGTTTTAATTTTAATTTATTATCTTCCTCAACTCCTCCCGTTTGGGGAGGTCGGGAGGGGTTTAGTTATTCGCTTCGGCTAACAGTTTCTTGCCTTTTTCGATAGCATCGTCGATGTTACCTACCAAGTTGAACGCAGCTTCAGGGTATTGATCCACTTCGCCGTCCATGATCATGTTAAAGCCTTTAATAGTATCTTTAATGTCAACCAATACACCTTTTAAACCGGTGAACTGCTCGGCCACGTGGAATGGCTGAGATAAGAAACGTTGCACACGACGGGCGCGTGATACGGTTAGCTTATCTTCTTCAGATAACTCATCCATACCTAAAATGGCGATGATATCTTGTAGTTCTTTATAACGTTGTAAAGTTTCTTTAACACGTTGTGCAGTATTGTAGTGCTCATCGCCCAAAACGTGAGCGCTCAGGATACGTGAAGTTGAATCCAGAGGGTCAACCGCAGGGTAAATACCTAACTCAGCAATTTTACGTGAAAGTACGGTAGTAGCATCTAAGTGGGCGAAGGTTGTAGCCGGCGCAGGGTCAGTTAAATCATCGGCAGGTACGTAAACCGCTTGTACCGATGTAATTGAACCACGTTTGGTTGAGGTAATACGCTCTTGCATCACACCCATTTCGGTAGCCAGTGTTGGCTGGTAACCTACTGCCGATGGCATACGGCCTAATAGTGCCGATACTTCAGAACCTGCTTGGGTGAAACGGAAAATGTTATCGATAAAGAAAAGGATATCGCGGCCTTTGCCATCAGCATCACCATCACGGAAATATTCGGCAATAGTTAAGCCCGATAAAGCTACACGTGCACGTGCACCCGGCGGCTCGTTCATTTGACCGAACACAAATGTTGCTTTAGAGTCTTTTAATTCTTCTTTATCTACTTTAGATAGGTCCCATCCGCCTTCTTCCATAGAATGCATGAAAGCATCACCATATTTAATAATGCCCGATTCCAGCATCTCGCGCAGTAAGTCATTACCTTCACGGGTACGCTCACCTACACCTGCAAACACCGATAAACCGGCATAAGCTTTCGCAATGTTGTTGATCAGTTCCTGAATTAATACGGTTTTGCCAACACCGGCACCACCAAATAAACCAATTTTACCACCTTTTGCATATGGCTCTAAAAGGTCAATTACCTTAATACCGGTAAACAGTACTTCAGTTTCGGTAGATAAATCTTCAAATCTTGGAGGGTTTGCGTGTATACCACGACCTTGAGTGGTATCTAAAGACGGTAAACCATCAATAGCTTCACCAACCACGTTAAATACGCGGCCTTTAATATCGTCGCCTATTGGCATACGGATAGGTGATTCCAGGTCAAGTACCGGCATGCCGCGTAATAAACCGTCGGTCGAGTCCATGGCAATTGCACGTACACGATCTTCGCCTAAGTGTTGCTGAACTTCTAAAACGATTTTTTGACCATTGCTTTTGGTGATCTGCAATGCATTATAAATTCGGGGAAGATGTGCATCGTCGCCAAAGTTTACGTCAACTACCGGACCAATAATTTGTGAGATTTTTCCAATGTTTGGCATATATACCTTACGTAATATTTAAAAAATTGATAATGAAACAAATCTGTACGAGGTACAAGACACTATTTCGGAGCGCAAAGTTAAGGTTTATAATGAATTTTTAATTACATATCTACAACAATTTTAAACTAAAAACGGTAATAACAGCACATTATTAATTTTTCTATCTTAGCAACCTTTTTTGCAAACTATCCGTTGTATTAAACCAATTTATAACTATGAGAAAAATTTTACTTTTAATGCTGGCATTCTTGCCGGCGGCTGTTTTTGCGCAGGGTTTCCAGGTTAATCTCGAAGGGCAAAAGCAAATAGGTATGGGCCATACAGGTACCGGTTTGCTTTTAGATGGCTCGTCGGTGTTTTTTAACCCAGGTGCGGTAGCCATGCTGCCCGAAAATTACATTCAGGGTGGTATCAGTCCGCTGTGGTTTAAATCGGGCTTTGTGCCAACCGGCTCTAACGTACAATACAATACGGCCAATAAGGTGGCAACACCATTTAATGCGTACGGCGTTTGGGGCCCAAAAGCTGCCCGCTGGAAAGTAGGTTTGGGGGTATATACGCCTTACGGTGGTTTAACCGACTGGGGAAATACCTGGGCTGGTAAGTACGTCTTAACATCGCTTGATTTAAAGACCATCTTTTTTCAACCAACATTCAGCTACAAAATATCAGATATGATTAGCATAGGTGCGGGCTTCGTGTACAATCACGGCAGCGTAAATCTTAAACGCGCCATACCGCTGGCCGATGCCAATAATCCATCTGGCGAAGCCGAACTAAAAGGCGGCGGCACAGGTTACGGTTACAATGCCGGTGTGTTTATTGATACCAAAAAGGGTTTAACCATTGGTGTTACTTACCGCTCTAAAGTAGATACCAAGCTAAATGATGGTGATGCTTTGTTTACTGTTCCGGGAAGCCTGAAAGGAAGTTTCCCAAGCCCTAACACTTTCAAGGCCCAGTTGCCGCTGGCGGCCACTACCTCTATTGGCTTTGGTTACACATCATCGGCCAAATGGTTGTTAGCTTTAGATGCCAATTATGTACAGTGGGATGTTTACAAAGAATTGGCTTTCGATTACGCCCAAAACACCGCTGCACTGCAAGACACCCGTTCGCCGCGTAACTACAAAAATGCCGTGAGCCTGCGTGCAGGTGCACAATATAAAGCCAGCAATGAGTTTACCCTGCGCGTGGGTGGTGGCTATGCCTCAACCCCGGTTAAAGACGGTTACGTAACCCCCGAAGTTCCTGATGCCAACCGCGGCTTTTACACCGCTGGTTTAACTTACAAAGCCAGCCGCCATTTCGATCTGGATGTTTCGTTCGAGTATGAGCACCTGGGCAGCCGTACGCAAAACAATATCGAGTCTAATCTATCGGGTACATTTAAAAGCAATGTGTATATACCGGGTGTAGCCTTGGTATATCACTGGTAAGCTCATCCTAAATCCTCCCCGGGAGGGAGGACTTTTATTATAACTAACTCAATTTTAAGATGAAATTAAATAATTACAAAAATATATTCCTGGTTGGTTTACTAACCTTAGCGGCCTGTAAGCCCAGCGTAGAAACTCCGGTGCTTACCAAAGGTTCAGCTGATTTTAGCCGTTTTATTTCGGTAGGTAACTCCTTAACTTCCGGCTTTGCGGATGGTGGCCTTTACCGCGAAGGACAGTTAAATTCGTTTCCTTCTATTGTAGCGCAGCAAATGCAGGCCGTAGGTGGTGGAAACTTTGCACAACCATTGTTTAGCGAAGATAAGGCAGATGGTTCAGGCTATATACGCTTAGATAAATTTAATGCGGATGGCACACCAGTAACTGTAAATCAATCTACTAATAACGCTGTTCGCGGTGTAATTGCTGTACCCATTAGCGCCACAGCTACTACCAACGTAACCGTTTACACTAAATACACCGGCGATATTAATAACTATGGTGTTCCGGGCATCAGATTATCGGATGCCACTAACCCTTTATATGGTAACTACAATGGATATTTTGAGCGCTTATTGCCAGGTATAACTCCGGCTAATACCTCAACCTCTTACCTCGACTTTGTTACTGCCAAGCCTTATACTTTTTTTTCTAACTGGTTAGGTAATAATGATGCTTTAGGTTATGCTACCTCGGGTGGTGCAGGCGATGTGCTTACACCGAAAGCAACTTTTACCGCTTTATACAATCAGGTAATTACAAAGCTAACGGCTGGCGGACAAAAAGGCGTTGTATCTACCATTCCTGATGTTACGGCCATCCCTTACTTTAGCACGGTAACTATTGGCGCTATTTTAGCCGGTGTACAAAAAGTAAATCCCGCAGCAACGGCATTATATGTAAGTGCACGTAACACGGCCGACGATGCAACAGGTATTAGTTACACTGCACGTGTTGCCACAGCTGCCGACTTGGTTACTTTAACGTTTCCAACCAGTAAAATTGGTACCCTGGTATCTACCGTTGCTGGTCCGCTGCCTTACGGCTTAACTCCGTTGACTCCTATCGAAAACCAATATATTTTAGATCCAAATGAAGTTGTCCTGGTTAGGGGATATGTTGATGCTTATAACACCACCATTAAAGCTGCAGCCGCATCAAAAGGGTTAGCGCTGGTTGATATGTATACCGTCTTGAACAACATTAAAAAAGGTGTTATTATTGATGGTGTGTCCCTGAACTCAAGTTTCATTAGCGGTGGCGTATTTTCGTTAGACGGCGTGCATTTAACGCCTCGTGGATATGCTATTGTTGCTAATGAGTTTATCAAAGCCATTAATGCTCAATATGGCTCTACCATTCCGCAAGCCGAAGTATCTGCTTACAGGGGTGTTAAAATACCGTAAGTAGAGTCAGTTAGTCCATAGAGACCGTTAGTCCGTTAGTTGGAAAGTAAAAGTTTTACTGCCAACTAACGGGCTTTTTGTTTTTCACTAACGAACTAACTGACTCAAAACTCCAGCACTATCTTCCCAATATGCTCACTGCTTTCCATGAGTTCGTGAGCTTGTGCTGCTGCTGAGGCCGCGAAAACCTGGTGAACAACAGGCTTGATCTGTCCATCGGCCAGCAAAGGCCAAATATGCTCTTTCAACTGCTTTGCTATAGCCGCCTTAAATTCCACATCGCGCGAGCGCAGCATAGAGCCGGTAATGTTTAAACGCTTACGCATTACTACCGAAAGGTCTACCTGTACATCTTTGCCGTTCATGCTGTTGATCATTACCAGCCTGCCTTCGTTGGCAAGCGCCTGCAAGTTTAGTGGTGTATAATCGCCGCCTATCATGTCCAGTATTACATCTACGCCTTTACCTTCGGTAACTTGGTGAATAGCTTCGGCAAAGTTTTGCTGCTTATAGTTAATGGCTTTGGCGGCGCCAAGTTGTTCGCAAAAGCGGCATTTGTCATCGCTTCCGGCGGTTACATAGACAGTGCTGCCTAAGGCTTTGGCCATTTGTATGGCTGTAACGCCAATGCCGCTGCTGCCGCCGTGTACCAGCAAACTTTCGCCGGGCTTTAAATGCCCACGGTCAAACACATTGCTCCATACGGTAAAAAATGTTTCGGGTATTGATGCCGCTTCGACCATCGTTAGGTTCTTTGGCACGCGCAGGCAGCTGCCCTCCGGGGCGGTGCAGTATTCGGCATAGCCACCGCCTATCACCAGCGCACAAACGCGGTCGCCGGGCTTCCATTGGGTTACATTATCGCCCACGGCTTCAATAGTGCCGGCTACTTCCAGTCCGGGTATATCTTGCGGTGCGCCTTTTGGAGGAGGATAATTGCCTTTACGCTGAAACACATCAGGCCGGTTGATGCCTGCTGCCGAAACTTTAATTAACACCTCATGCGATAGAGGAACCGGTTGCGGTCTATCTGTTAATTGCAAGACATCCGGTGCACCGGGCTTTGAGATCACCACTGCTTTCATGGGCTATATTTTATTTAATAAACTTTAGTGCGTTGGTTAAGTTTGGTTATAATAACATCATATTTAATAGCAAACCATTCGCTATACTTCAAATACCGTAGTTAAATCTTTAATTTGAAGAAAAAACAGATAGCTATGTCATTACAACCAGGCCAGCCCGCTCCACAGTTTACGCTGGTATCTTCCGAATTGAAAGAAACTTCATTAGCCGATTTTAAAGGACAAAAAGTGGTATTGCACTTTTTTCCTATGGCATTCACCGGCGTATGTACCACACAATTGTGTACCCTGCGCGATAATTTTGGCTTTTACGAAGGCATTAATGCCCAGGTATTCGGTATCTCTGTAGATTCGCCTTTTACCCTGGCCAAATTTAAAGAAGAGAACAATTACCAGTTTCCGTTACTATCCGATTTTAACAAAACTGTTTCTACGGCTTACGGTGCCTTGTACCAAGAATTTGTATTCGGAATGAAAGGTGTTTCTAAACGTGCAGCCTTTGTAATTGACGAAGAGCAGAACATTATTTATGCCGAAGTGCTGGAGTCGGCAGGGGATTTGCCTGATTTTGATGCAATTGCAGAAAAGTTAAAGTAAATTTTAAAAAATATTTGAGCGGAATGCAAAATTATGCTACTTTTGCATTCCGTTTCAGAGACGACATTATGACTACAAAACATAATACGTTTCTGAATACAAGGTTAAGCACTCGTAGCTCAATTGGATAGAGCATCTGACTACGGATCAGAAGGTTAGGGGTTCGACTCCCTTCGAGTGCACTCTTTATCCAAAAGCCTTTCCGTAATTATTTGCAGAAAGGCTTTTTAATTTAAAATCACAATAAAGGATGCTGAACTTAGTTTTGTTTGGTCCGCCCGGCGCAGGGAAGGGTACACAATCTCAAAAACTGATTGAAAAATACGGCTTAATCCATCTTTCAACCGGAGACATCTTACGCAACGAAATTTCGCAGGGAACCACTTTGGGTCTTGAGGCTAAAAAGCTGATGGATAAAGGTGTACTGGTACCCGATGAGGTAGTGATAGGCATGATCAGCAATAAGCTGGATGCTAATCCTGAAGCTAAAGGGTTTATTTTCGATGGTTTTCCGCGTACGGTAGCTCAGGCTGCAGCTTTAGATACTTTATTAGAAGGAAAAAGTACCAGCATTTCGGGCATGATTGCTTTAGTGGTTGATGATCAGGAACTGGAAAACCGCTTGCTGCTTCGTGGTAAAGATTCGGGCCGCCCCGATGATGCCAACCCGGAAATTATCCGTAAACGCATTAACGAGTATAATAACAAAACTACCCCGGTAGCCGAGTTTTACAAAGCGCAAGACAAATTTACCAGCATAAACGGTATAGGTTCTGTAGATGATATTTTTACCGAGCTTAGTTCGGTTGTTAATCAATATTAAAGGTTCGTTAAGAATCTGTTTTTTACATTTCGGATTTAAGCAAAACCTTAACAGGATTGTTTAAATCCGAAATTGTTGTTTTAGGCGGTTGCCTAATTCTATTAATAATAAAATGTCATCTCGAACGGTAGTGAGAGATCTTGTTTCAACAACTAAGTTTGCTATATACTGCATCGAACAGGATTTCTCGTTATCACTCGAAATGACAAGGTTTCGGAACAAATCCGAAATTGAACATTCGATATCCGAAATAAAATGAGCCAGGGATCAAACTTTGTCGATTACGTAAAAATAAACTGCCGCTCGGGCAAAGGTGGTGCGGGTTCTACCCATTTGCACCGCGATAAACACACCGCCAAGGGTGGCCCCGATGGTGGCGATGGTGGCCGTGGTGGGCATGTTATTGTAAAAGGTAATGCCCAGTTGTGGACCTTGCTGCACTTAAAATACCGTAAACATGTGATGGCAGGCGATGGCGACAGCGGCAGCAGCGGACTAAGCACCGGCAAAACTGGTCGCGATGAGATTTTGGAAGTACCTATGGGCACCATTGCCAAGGATGCGGAAACTGGCGAGGTATTGTTCGAAATTACCAAAGACGGCGAAACTAAGATCTTAACAGACGGCGGCCGCGGTGGCTTGGGCAATTGGCATTTCAAAACTCCCACCCAGCAAACCCCTCGTTATGCGCAACCCGGCGAACCCGGCAAAGAACAATGGAACGTACTGGAATTAAAATTACTGGCTGATGTAGGTTTGGTAGGCTTCCCCAATGCGGGCAAGTCCACGCTGCTTTCGGTAGTATCTGCCGCTAAACCCGAAATTGCCGATTACGCTTTTACCACACTGGTACCTAACCTGGGCATTGTAGCTTACCGAGGTAACAAGTCTTTTGTAATGGCCGATATTCCGGGTATCATCGAAGGTGCATCAAATGGTAAAGGCTTGGGTATCCGTTTCTTACGCCATATTGAGCGCAACTCGGTATTATTGTTCATGATTCCGGCGGATACAAACCGCAGCATTAAAGAAGAATACGCCATCCTACTCAACGAGCTGGAACAATATAATCCCGAGTTAATTCACAAACCCCGCGTACTGGCTATCACAAAAAGCGATTTGCTCGACGAGGAACTGCAAAAAGAAATGCAAGCCGAACTACCTGAAGGTATTCCTTCCGTTTTCATATCAGCCGTAGCCCAGCAAGGCTTAGATCCGTTAAAGGATTTGTTATGGAAAGAGATTAATCAATAAATGAAAAGAGGCATTTTAAGTGCCTCTTTTCATTTATTGATTTTGTCATTTCGAACGATACTGAGAAATCCTGTTCGAACAGTTTGTGCCGTTTTAATGAGTTTAGTGGATCTGAACTCGACGTAGTACTGTTGAACTTACTTCGTCTGCTCATTCGCCGCAGAGGCTGTTACTTTGTCATAGCCACAAAGTAACCAAAAGGCCTATCCAGCGTAATCCCTGCAAACACACAGGCCATACGCCCGGCCGGGTACGCTGGATGCCCCACGCTTCTCGTGAACGGTAGTGTTAGTTCCCTCCTTGGGGAGGGCAAGGGAGGGGTTTCACCGCAATAAAGTTAGAATAACGTCACATTACTCCGCCTTATAAACCACATACTCCTCCGTCATCTTCTGTACTGTAAACCCTTTATAACCCGGGAAACACTTCATTACAAATTTAGAGAGTCCATTTTTATTATAATCTATGGGGAGCACCAAATATAAGGGACCTGCATGTCCTTTATACAAATAATCTTCCAGGTCAATACCCACATCAGCACCAATAGGTTCAATGGTGATCATGCGGTTGTGTTGTATCTCTAAACCCAAATCGGCACTGGTAAAAGCAAAGATGGCATTGTGCTGCTGGCGGTCTTGTTGCATTACATAGTTCATGGTAGGCTGATCTATAAACTGCTGTGTTATGCCGGTGTGTCCGTGTATGCCTTCGGTCTTATTGTAATTGTATTCGCGATAAAGCCGGGCATAGCTGGTATAGGTTATAAACAGCCATACCAATGCAAAAGCAGTTTTAAAAACCATACGGGTTTGGCTAATGAGGTATAACGTGCCGGGAATTACAACCAAGCCAACAACGCGGAAATGCCGACCCTCATAAGATATGGCCAGTTGCCTGAAAAAGGCGTAGCTAAAAAATAATACAAATATGCTGTAAAATACGGCTACCACTATTTTGCATGGGCGGTAAGGTACATAGCGTAGTATGCAAATGATCAAGACAAGGCTTAAAGCAGCCATGGTGAGCAAAAGCACAACCGTCCAAAAATGGTTGAACATCTGTCCGTCGGGCGAGTACACCAAGCCATTGGTAAGATCATCTACCGAAAAACCCGACAGCAGGGGTGAGGCCAGCGGGAAGCTGAACGTTTCCCAAATTACCCGCCAGCTATGGTCGCTTGCCGATGCCGGGTTGCTGCCCTTGCTTAAAAAGAACAGGTAAATGCAGGCTACCGAAAGTACCGCAGGTATGCCAATGGCAAAGCCATTCTTTAGCCAAACGGCGTAATCTTTTCGCGGGGGCGAAATATTAATCCACAAGCAAAGCAAACCGGCCGCGTACACCAGTAACATGGTCGATTTAGTATAGAAGCCTATCCACCCTGCAATCAGCACAAATAGTACCATAGGGATGCTTGTCTTCTTAAAGTAAAAGCAGCCGTATAAGAACCAACCGGCATAGGCAAACATCAATACCTCACCACCATTGTAAAATATATACGGAATATAGTAAAACTGCTGGCAACTTATAAATAGTACGCTCGCCGCTGCCAGCACAGGTTTAAAGCCAATCTTTTTAAAGAAGGCAAAAAAGCCCAGCAGTCCAATCATCTCGCACAAAACAATGGTTATAACCGAAGCCTGACCAGTATTTATGCCGAATATCTGTTTGAAAACGTAGGGTGTTAAGTATTGCCCGGGCGACCACCAGGTCAAGAACAAAGAAGTGTTCTTGGCAATATTGGCCTGATCGGGGCTAACGAGTTGGTTAAAGCCGCCGCCCATTTCCATAGATCGCATCACCTGGAAACCCCAGCTTGGGTCGGGGTAAATGGCAGGCGGAGCCATGTAGCTGAATATGCCGATGATAAGCGTTGCCAGCAGCGGTATCCCTAAAATTAAATGTGCTAATTTATTGTTGTTCATAGCTTAGCATACAGATGTTGTGGCCGCTAAAATAACTAATATAAAGGGTATAGCCTACAATTATGACCGCGGCATGGAATTGGGGCGCACATACAACTCCTATATTTAATAACTTTGCTGTTGAATTAAGGTACTGATCATGAGGATTGCCATTAACGGATTTGGCCGCATAGGCCGCATATTTTTACGGAATATTTTAAACCGCCCCGGTATTGAGGTGGTAGCCATTAACGATATTACCAATACCCATACCCTGGCACATTTATTTAAGTACGATACCGTTCACCGCGGTTTTAAGGGCGAGGTTACGTTTGATGATAAGCACTTATTTATTAACAGTAAAAGTATTAGAGTGCTGGCAGAGCATATCCCCGTTAACCTGCCCTGGGCCGAGCTGGATATTGACCTGGTGATAGAATCGACAGGTAGGTTTGCTTCTTTAGATGGCGGGCAACAGCATTTGGCGGCCGGCGCAAAGCAGGTTTTACTTTCGGCCCCGGCGGGCGGCAAGGCCGTGCCTACCGTAGTTTTGGGTGTGAACGATGGCGAGGTCGATCTGCGTTCGCCCATATTGAGCAACGCCTCTTGCACTACTAATAACGTGGCTGCTATGGTGAAAGTGTTAGAAGATAACTGGGGCATTACCGAGGGTTACATAACCACCGTGCACTCTATGACCGGCGACCAAAACCTGCACGATGCACCCCACAAAGACCTGCGTAGGGCACGGGCAGCATCAGCCTCAATTATTCCAACCACTACAGGTGCTGCCAAGGCCATTACGAGTATATTTCCTCATTTAGAGAGCAAACTGGGTGGTGCCGGTATCAGGGTGCCTGTGCTAAATGGCTCTTTAACAGATTTTACCTGCCTGCTTAAAAAGCCAGCTACCGTCGAATCTATTAATGCGGCATTTAAACAAGCTGCCGAAGGGCCCCTAAAAGACATTTTGGAATACACCGAAGACCCCATTGTTTCTACCGATATATTAGATAACCCGCACAGCTGCATCTTTGATGCCCAGCTTACTTCCATAGTAGGCGACCTGGTGAAAGTAGTAGGCTGGTACGACAACGAAATGGGCTACAGCAGCCGTTTGGCGGACTTGGTGGAGAAGATAGCTGTGGAGAGATTACAGCATACAGAGTCAAGAGTTTAGAGTCTTGAATCAAGATAATCGATTTAGAAAAACATCAGCATTGCAGAGTAACGCACTGTTAAAAAGAAGCGTAGGCTCGCCAGCGCACCCGGCCGGGAGTTGGCCTTGTGCGTTAGCAGGGATTGTGCTGGCTTGGCCTTTTTGCTACTTTTGTGGCTAAGACAAAAGTAGTAGCCACTCGCGGCAATGAGCGAGACGAAGTGAGTTCAACCACACTAACCAAAGTTTAAAACGCACTAAAACTATACGGTCGAGTAATAACATGATAAAATTTATATCCCAAGACGATATCCTCCCTATCCGTAACGAAATCCTCAGAGAGGGTAAACTTACGCTCGATGAGTGCCGCTTTACCGGCGATGATAATCCGGATAGCTTTCACCTCGGTTATTTTGTAAACGAGCAACTGGTTTGCGTGGCTTCATTTCATCCGCAAAGCTACGCCGAGTTTACGGGTAGGGGGTACCAGTTACGCGGTATGGCTACGTTAAAAGAACACCAGGGCAAGGGCTTAGGTACCCAACTGATTAATTTTGCCGTTGTGTACCTGCGCGGACAAAAAGCCAACTATATATGGTGTAACGCCCGCCAGGTGGCCGTGAACTTTTATGGCAATGTAGGTTTCGAGGTGGTATCCAAGGAGTTTGATATCCCTGGCATTGGTCCGCATTATGCTATGTATTTGAAGATACAATAGGCGTTATTTCAAAAATGTAATATGCTCGTCCAAAACATAAATATATAAAAAAAGCAACCTCATTTGAGGTTGCTTTTTTTATATTCAAAATACTGATTATTGGTTATTCTGTTTTTTCTTTTCTACAATCTTACCAACACCAAAACCAGCGGCACCACCGGCAACACCACCAATCAGCGCACCTACACCTCTGTTTTTCTTGGTAACTAAAGCACCTGTTAATGCACCAGCACCGGCACCTATCAATGCACCGTTACGTGCAGCATGGCTTTTCTTTTTAGCCACCGGGTATGCAGTACTTCCGTAGCCCGATGCAGCAGAAGATGATCTTGAACCTGATGATGCGTAAGATGCTCTTGGGCGCGTTGCAGCATAAGTTGTTTTGGTACGGCTTTTTTCACGCTCGGCACCAACATTTTTTAAGCTGTCTTCATAACGTGCTTGTTTTGCGGCTTTAAAAGCAGCAAGGCCTGCAGTGTCTGCTTTTGCAACCACTGGAGTAGTATCTGTTGTTTTTACTGTAGACGGGTTAGGGTTGGAGTGACATGCTACCATACCTACTGATATTCCCGTGACTAATAATAAACGCATTGACTGTATCATAATAATTGTTTTTAAGTAGTGTGTTGAATGTATGACTCCTGAAAACTGCAAAAGTCAATTCTACATAAGCAATTTCGTTGCCAAAAATTCAAAACATGGAGTTAATGCCTTCTATTACAACTATGTGCCGCATTACTGCCACTCTTATTTATTTGATTTTTAGATGGAATAGGCGAGTGTTGTGTAACATCCGTTTACTTGCTTGAGGTATTACTTAGTGTATATCTCACACTTTTTTGATTTTACCTTATGCTATGTGAATTTAATTTCTGAATTTGGCAACTCATTTGACGTGCTTACTTCATGAAAACAATTGACCAATTAAACTTTGCCGGAAAAAAAGCCCTCATCAGGGTAGATTTTAACGTTCCGCTTGATAAAGATTACAACATAACTGACGACAACCGCATTACTGCAGCGCTGCCAACCTTGAAAAAGATATTGGCCGATGGTGGTTCGCTTATCCTGATGTCGCACCTGGGCAGGCCGAAAGATGGCCCGACCAACGAATTTTCCCTCAAACACATTATTCCGCATTTAAGCGAGCTCTTGGGTAAGGAAGTGCAGTTTGCCGATGATTGCATTGGTGAACAGGCTACCGAAAAAGCAGGAGCCTTGAAAGATGGCGACGTATTGCTGTTAGAAAATTTACGTTTTTATAAGCAAGAAGAGAAAGGTGATAAAGATTTTGCCGAAAAGCTATCCAAATTAGGCGATATATATGTGAACGATGCCTTTGGTACCGCACACCGTGCTCACGCTTCAACTGCGGTAATAGCGCAGTTCTTCCCACAAGCCAAATACTTTGGTTACTTAATGGCAGCTGAATTAGAAAATGCCGAAAAGGTATTGAACGGAGCTGCTAAACCTTTTACTGCTATTATGGGTGGTGCCAAGGTGAGTGATAAGCTATTGCTGATCGAAAGCATGTTATCAAAAGTAGATAACCTCATTATTGGTGGTGGTATGGCCTACACTTTTGCCAAGGCTCAGGGTGGCACCATTGGTAATTCATTGGTAGAAATGGATAAGTTGGAACTAGCATTAGAGCTGATTGAAAAGGCTAAGCAAAAAGGCGTAAACCTTTTATTGCCGCTCGATTCGGTTATTGCCGATGCTTTTGCTAACAATGCCAACACTGGTGTTGCCTTAAAAGGCGAAATTCAGGATGGTTGGATGGGACTGGATATTGGCCCTGAATCGGTTAAATTATTTAGCAAAGTGGTAGCCGAATCAAAAACTGTTTTATGGAACGGCCCGATGGGTGTTTTTGAAATGGAGACGTTTGAAAAAGGTACCAAAGCCGTAGCCGAAGCCGTAGTGGAAGCTACTAAAAATGGTGCGTTCACCTTAATTGGTGGTGGCGACTCTGCTGCTGCTGTAGCTAAATTTGGTTTCAGCGATGATGTAAGCTACGTATCAACCGGTGGTGGTGCTTTACTTGAATATATGGAAGGTAAAGAATTGCCGGGTGTGAAGGCGATAAACGAGTTATAAAATTTTATTTGATCGTAAAAGGCAAGCTTCGGCTTGCCTTTTTTGTTATACAAAAAATTCAAAGTATTAATCATGAAAGCGAGAGTAACGTTCACTGCTGAGGATCTGTTAAATAATTACTTATTCGTTGCTTCAAAATCTGATTTGGCTACACGCAGGAGGCTTAAGGTCAAGTTGCTGTTGGTAGCAGGTTGTTTAATTGGTGCCGCTGGTTCGTTCATTGCACATGATAGTTATACAATGTGGGGATTTATAATAGCCGGAATACTCTTTTTGTTATTTTACCAGTTTTTGCAAAAAGTCATTTACAAACAAAATTATAAGAAGCATGCCGAGGATAGATTTAAAGCGCTCAAAGATGTTGTATTTGATTACGATATTACTAATGAAAGTATATCAACCAAAAGCAGCATAGGCGATGTTGTGATCAAAACATCGCAAATAGAATCCATAACTGAAACCGGCAGTTATTTCTTTATTAAACTAAAATCTCAAGATACCATTACCCTGCCCAAACACGGCTTTGACTATAACTTATTGTCGGCGCAATTGAACAATATAGCCGCCGCCAATAGTATAGCAGTTACCGAAGAGCTTAACTGGCGATGGAAATAGCCAAATAAACGGATATTTACAAAGGCTGCTTATACTTTAAGCAGCCTTTTTTGTATGTTTAGCTACCCAAATCAATATATGAAAATACTGTCGTCCTTCCTCCTAGTTCTTTTCGCCCTGTCGGCTTTTGCGCAGCAAGGCGCACCCGATCCGGCTTTTGTGAAAAATAATTACACCAAGTATGAGTACCAAATACCCATGCGCGATGGTAAAAAGCTGTTCACGTCGGTTTACGTGCCTAAAGATCAATCTAAAAAATACCCTTTCATGATGGACCGCACCTGTTACAGCGTAGCGCCTTACGGTGCCGAAGCGTATAAGGGCAGCCTGGGTCCGTCGCCGCAGTTTATGCAGGATGGTTACATTTTTGTTTACCAGGATGTACGCGGCCGCTTTATGAGCGAGGGCATCTACGAGGAAATGACCCCCGAACTGGAAGTACACAAAACCAATAAAGATATAGACGAAGGCACCGATACGTACGACACTATTGACTGGCTGCTAAAAAACGTAGCCAATAATAATGGCAAGGTAGGGGTATGGGGTATTTCGTATCCTGGCTTTTATACCACTACTGCTTTGCTGAGTCGTCACCCAGCTTTGGTGGCTGCATCGCCTCAGGCGCCCATCGCCGATTTATGGCGCGATGACGGCTGGCACAACGGTGCGTTTTTCCTGGTGGCCAACTTTGGCTTTTACCCGGGCTTTACCAACCGCCAGGACGATAAACCTACCCAGCGCCGAGGTAAGGGATTCAATCCCGGTACGGAGGATGGTTACGATTTCTTCCTTAAAATGGGTTCGATGAAAAATACGAACGACAAGTATTATAAAGATACCATTCGCCTGTGGAACGAAATGATGGACCACCCCGATTATGACCAGCACTGGAAAGACCGCAACGTGTTAACCCACCTGCACGATATTAAAACCGCTACCCTGGTAACGGGGGGATGGTACGATGCCGAGGATTTATACGGTGCTATCAATACCTACAAAACACTGGCTGCCAAAAACCCAAACACCCCCGTATACTTTGCCATGGGCCCCTGGGTGCACGGCGGCTGGGCACGCGGCGCGGGCGATCATTTAGGCGATGTAGATTTTGGCGGCCCAACAGGACCATTCTACCGCGAAAAAATTGAGTTCGCCTTTTTCAGTCACTACTTAAAAGGTACACCGCTGGATATACCTAAAGTATCTACCTTTCAAACCGGCGCAAACCAATGGAAAACTTACAACGCCTGGCCACCAGCCCCGGCTAAAGAAAAGAACCTGTACTTTTTGCCTGGTGGTAAATTGTCGTTCACGGCACCTGCTGCGGGTAAAGACAGCTATACCGAGTTCGTATCAGACCCTAACAAGCCGGTACCTTACTACGCCAAAAAAACGATGGACATGGAGCGCGACTATATGACCGCCGACCAGCGCTTTGCCGCCAAAATGCCCGATGTGTTAAGTTACCAAACCGATGTGCTTACCGACGATGTTACCCTGGCCGGCAACATTTGGGCTAACCTTAAAGTAGCCACCACCGGTACCGATGCCGACTGGGTAGTAAAAGTAATAGACGTTTACCCTGATACCGCCGCGAACAATAAGTTCACCACTAAAGATGTGCAAATGGCCGGCTATCAGCAAATGGTACGCAGCGAAAGCATGCGCGGCAAGTACCGCACCGGCTTTGACAAACCTACCGCCTTTACCCCCGGCCAGGTGAGCCCCGTAAACTTCGAATTGCAGGATGTATTGCACACCTTTAAAAAGGGTCACCGCATGATGGTGCAAATTCAAAGCACCTGGTTCCCGCTAATTGATCGTAATACGCAGCAGTTTCAGGATATTATGAAAGCTAAGGACGGCGACTTTAAGAAAGCTACGCATAGGGTGTATACCTCAAAACTGCATTCAAGTTATTTAAAGGTGAGGGTAATGTAATGAGAACGAGAAACTGTATTTTATTGCTTGGTGCCTTGATAGTAGCGTTTCAGGCCTGTAAAAATGCTTCAAAAAAGGAAAGTGACTTTGCAATCGTGAACCTCGCAAAAGACGATAAAACGTTTTTAGCATTAAAAGACACTGCTCAAAAGTACATCCCTGAATTTGCCAATAGCTTAAAGCTTCACGGCAGCGATACTGCTAATTATACCTTTATTGCAAAATCAGACTTTGAAGAAAACGGTACGCATGAGCATATGTGGTCAAGGCTTTATACCATAGATAACGATGTATTGAAAGGCGAACTCATTGATTCGGCCTTCAATTTAAAGCGTATAAAATTGTACGATAAGGTCGAGATCAAATTGAAAGAGGTGGAAGACTGGATCATTTACGATAATGTTCACAAACAAAAACTTGGCGGATATTCTGAGAAATACCTGGAGGGTAAACAGTAAATTTTTAATTCTTCTATACGCTGCCCGTGTTTTTTAACTATGAACTACTATGCCTACAGACTTCTGTTTGCCTAACTTATAGGAGATAATTGCTTGAAATGGGAACCTTTAACATCTTACAGACAAAAATTAATTGCCCTGATTGTAATAGCACTTTTAAGGTGGAAATACAATTTAAGTATGGCGATACATGGCAATACATTTTTGAAATTGGAGATGAGCTGAGATGGGGTGGAAATGATATAGGAAATTCAACTATTAAGAACGTAATAGTTTATGGGATAACCAGTATGAATATTTGTCCAAATTGCAATGCCATCACTTATGATGAGTTCGACCTATTTATTGTTGACAATAAAATTCATTCAATTAGACCGATGAAGTCATTTCAAAATTACCTTACTGATTCGGACGGCAATTTCTATATTACCAAATAGATAACAACACACTTATTTATAGTTATTTACAACTTGCGAAGATAATGTAAGAGTTCTTGCTCTGCCTCGAATTAATGTAGCGTAACTCATGGTAAAATAATAGGAGAGTTTAACCTTCCTAAAGAACAAGTACAAGTTGCCCCCCATGTTCGCGAATGCCGGTAGCCAGTATTATCACTCGATTAGTAACTAAAAAGGTCACACGCCGCAGGTGTATACATGCACATGGATAAAGCGCAACTCAAACATGATACTTCGTCAATTCATGATCGCTCATAATTTGATAATGTGAAACGAGGCACTTGGCGCAAAAAAACCTTTTAACCGGGACAAAAAACAGCATCCAGCGTATTAACAACGGAGTTCGAAGCATATAATGGAAAGGCCTCTTGCATTTCTTGCAATGTAAAAATGGCTTGCTCATAATTAAATCGATTGCAAGTCTTTATACGCGGGATTTTTTTTTAAGTTTTAGTGAAATGATATTTAATTATAAAGTAATTGAAAATTTGTAATAAATTTGGTTCTGTGGTTTAATTGCTTCATGATTACCACCGCTCCCGCAAGGGTCTCCCTTGTGGTCTGCGACGAGATTCTTGCGGTTGCGAAGGGGGCCGTGCAACAATACAGCCATAGACGGCCTGCGAACTTAATTTGAAGCTTAAATCCCTTTGCAAACTCTAAGCCCTTGATCTGCTCCCTTGCCACTTGCTTCAAAACTGTGCCGGTTAGAACATTCGCAGCGGTTTTCACCCCCTATCCAGCCACCACCCCGCTGAGTGCGTTTTATACCTGCCGCAGTTTCATCATCCTGGTACCAATCCTCACACCATTCCCTCACATTTCCCGACATATCAAAAAGGCCTAATTCATTAGGCTTTTTGCTGCCAACTGCTTTGGTTTGACAACGATTTTTTTCCAATATCGACCAATTCCATGTTCCCGTTAAACTTTTATCTCCCGAGTTTTTCCAATACCATGCAACCTCTTCTATATTATTACTTCCGCTATATTTATAGCTTTTACTTTTTTGCCCTCCGCCAGCTGCGTATTCCCATTCAGCTTCAGTTGGCAGGCGGTAACCGTTAGCATCTGCGTTTACAGTTACCGTAAATTTTAAACTATCAAACTCACTTTTATTGATGGGGTCCTTCGTGTTTTTATTTAATGTGTAATAGGGTTTTAGGCCCTCTTTTATACTCCTTTTGTTGCAGTAATCCACGCAATCGTACCAATTCACCGTTTCTACTGGCAAGCTATCACCTTTAAATTTGGAGGGGTTATTTCCCATGATAGCTGTCCATTCCTTTTGAGTAACTTCATTTTTGCCAATTAAAAAATCGGGTAAGGAGCCTTTGCCATAAAGATTGGATTGTGTATTGGTATATGCTCCCCCCTGCACTCTCACAAAATTGGGATCTTCGGAGTGGTTTATTTGTTTGCAAGCAACCAAAAGAGTGATTGCCAATGATATTATTATCAAAAAAATCTTCATTATGCTTAAGCTAAAAGTTGATCTACAAAACGGCTTTTTATAGGTTATGCCCAACACCGATCTTTCGGTATAGTATAAGAAAGCCGCCGGTGTAAACACTCGACGGCTTTCATGTTTAACGAAAAAAATAAGTGAAATTAGCTTCGTCTTGGCGTGTTATTGCTACCAAACACTTGCGTTAACATATCCGCTGGTACCTGTACCGTAAGACTCTGTTAGCAGTATGGCCGAGGGAGAAATGTCACTTCCAATGGGTAATCCTGCACTTGCCCAGGCGTTCACATGGTTAGCAAAAGTAATGCTTCTGTTTTGCGCGGTTGGTGCCTGAGATGTGCGGGTGCTAAAAACCTGACGAAAAGTTTGCGTGCCATCAATGGAAGGAGCGTTGGTGCGGAGAGCCGTATATATATCATACGTACCACCATCGGTACTAACCGATCCGCGACGATCTGACGATGCAGGTCTTGAACCACCCCATTTTTCGTTCACATAGTACTCAATAAGCGGGCTTCTTGTCCAGCCGTAGTAAGCAAAAGATCCGCCGCCATTCATGCTAAAAGATCCGCAATTGTAATTTACAGTTCTGGTCTTAGAACCCGCGCTCCAGCCTTTACCACAAGTAAAGTTACCGTTAAAACCACTCCACGAAATGGAATAATTTCCGTTAGAACCATTGGTGTAAGTGCAAGTTCCGGTTGCCCCGTCACTTTTCCAAAGCGACCAAAAGTAGCCGTTGTTGGTGCCCGACTGGTAGGATTGTACCGCTTTAGCTGGGGCGCTTTCGTTAGGCACTTCCTCCGGCTTTGCCTCGGCTCCTTTTTTGCAGCTTGTTAACATTGATGAACCAGCCAGCACAATAATGGCAGCAGCTCCAAAGGCAACCTTCCGGGTTGCTTTCGCTAGTAATAGTTTTTTGTTCATATAGATTAATTTTTGGTTAACCTAAAGTAACAGGTTTAGTAGTTATAACGATGGTAGTTTATATCAAAATTGTTACTCAAATGTTCAGATTTGTACATTGATAATTAAGTGCTTATCTCACACCGTGCGAGTGCATGATGCTCAAACCAAGGGATAAAAATGTATCAAAATTTTAACTAAGAAAATATACTGCAAGTAACCTCCGTTATCCGTATTCCTCGTTTTTTATGCGCTGTCGCACAATTTGGCGTGTATATGTTCACCCCTTTAAAAATAAGGGAGGTATATAAATGTTTCATCCATTAACTTTGCTGCCATGTACAAAAACATCCTGCCCGGCTTGTTATTTGCAGTCTTATGGGCAACCGGGGCTATTGCGGCTAAATTTGGCATACGCTCGGCCGATGCGCTGATGCTGGCCAGTTTACGCTTCCTTATAACGGGGATTGTGTTTGCACCTTACTTCCTGCTTCATAAAAAGCACCGCTTTATACCTTATCGCAACGAGTGGAAATCTATTGTCATTTATGGAATGTTGAATACCACGTTAACGCTCGGGTCGTTCTTTGCGGCGCAAAAATATGCTTCGGCAGGAATCAGTATGTTATTTACGGCGGTAACGCCCTTGTTGATCGCTTTACTGTCGTCCATATTCCTCAAGCGTAAGTTAAGCCGTTTTGAAATTGTGGGGATGCTGGTGGCATTTTCGGGCTTATTGCTGGCCGCACTATCCGCTTTACCTACGGCAACCATCACCGTTACCGGCATTATCTTACTTGCTGTTTACATGACGGCCTACGCCTTAAGCAGCATGTACATATCGGTAACCAGGGTTTCCTTACATAACATGGTTTTCAATGTATGGCAGGTTTTCATCGGCGGATTGATCCTGTTGCCTTTTTGCTGGTTATTTAAGGCCAGTCATGTCAGGCACTTCGATGTTAACCTTCTCTTATCGCTGACCTGGCTTATCATTATGCTATCATTTGTGGCTAATTTGCTTTGGTTGTATCTGATTAAAAAAGATGCGGTGTCAGCAGCGTCATGGTTGTACCTGGTGCCGGTGCTGGGGTACCTGTATGGGTACTGGCTGCTTGGCGAAGCGGTTACTTTATACGCTGTGTTAGGTGGTATAATGGTAATTGTTGGCCTGGTTATTTCTAAGCGTAAAACGCAGGATGTTTTAGAGCCCGATATGTAATTAGATATAGTACTTCATCGATTCTTTTTTAGTCATGATGTGGTAACGCGAGGTTACACAATTAGCGCAAAAAAAGCTTTGAACAGGGATGAAGAATAGCAGTGTGCGAAATATAAAGGGTTTGGGTAAGCGGTAGTGGAAAGGCTTATGGCACTTAGTACAGTATAGTAGCGGCTTATTCATATCTCTCGATTCTCAACATCATATTCTAAGATAAGTTTGATTTGAGCCGACTCGATATCCTAAAAAGAGTGTTTTAAGTAGTGATCGTATTAATGAAACATCAATTCACTAACTGTGCAAATAATGCATGGTATCAAACTTGTTATTTTCTAACATAGGTTGAACCGCCGCCATCGTAAGCATTACTGTTAATTTCAAGTGTAGTATTCTTTATGCTGATAACGTTCCAGTTCGACTGGTTGTCAAATTTTAAAGCATTATCGTTTTTGCCCGAATATATGCTTAAAACCTGCCCTAAGGAATATTTACCGTTGGCTGTGGTATTACCGTTAACTGTTTTAAGATAAGTTTCATCAGCATTAAAAGTGATGATGGTTACTTCATTAGCGGCGGGATAATACGTTTTGCCATCAAAGCCACCTCCGTAAGATGTAAGCTGCCACCTGCCCACAATATTATCACTATTGGGGTTACTATTCTCTTTTTTGCAGCTTACAGCAAGTAGTGCAATAATTATGAAGCAATATTTTATCATGGTCGTATCCGGCTTAAATGGTATGTTACCCATACGGAAAGTATTAGTAGAACGATACAGTTAATAAGGGTAAATTTAGCTAATACCCAAAAAGCTTTACCCCATCAATTCCTTCATCAACTTATCAAACTCTGTACGCATGGCAGCCAGTTCTTCTTCGAGTTTAGCTACCCGTGTTTCAAGCTCAGCTACAGATGAGTTAGCGGTCGTAGTGCTTTCAGGTTCATCATTTTCGGGTATGTCCAGGCTTTCGCCTAAGAGGTGCATGTAGCGCGCTTCCTTTTGCCCGCTGCGGCGGGGGAGTTGAGTAAGGTAGGACACATCCCCGCTGCTTAACTGCTCCAACACTTCCTGCACATCGTCAAGCGATTCAAATTCGTATAACCGGCCCGAGTTGGTGTTTATTTCGCCGGGTGTTTGCGGTCCGCGAAGCAGTAAGAGGCAAATTACGGCTACCTGGGCGGGCACTACCGGGAATACGATAGCAAAATTGTGCTTGTATTTGATAGCCCGGCTGCTGCCACCGGTGGCGGTAGAAATAAGTCCGCGTTTTTTCAAAGAGTCAAGCGTACGCATCACCGTATCGTCGTCATACTGCACCACCGGCCTGCGGGCCGATTTTTGGTTGCAGGCGGCCGTTAATCCATTCAGTGTCATGGGGTAGTAGTCGGGCGTGGTTCGGCTTTTTTCCATGAGTGAGCCTAACACGCGTATTTCTTCGGGGTTAAGCTTGGGGAGGTTTTGCGGTTGATCCATAATCTTAATATTTCAGACTCATCTTACTTCATTCGTATAAAACGCATACCGCAGGCTTCGCGGCAAGGCGGGTTAAGCAGCAAGGTGGTTGCAGTTACCTGATATCTGTGTGTAATTAACGAAGTATTGCCGGTGATAGAAAATTCGACATGATTGCTGTCAACGAGTTTGTAGGCCGTAGTATTATAAAATGCATTGCCGCTTACCTTGCCATCTTTACTAAACTCTACATACTGAACGCTGTCTTTAGAAACAGGCGTCCAGGTAGCCTTGCCATCGCCAATATCGGCCAGGGTTTCGGTCATTTGCCATTTGCCAACAAGTGTAGGTTTACCGGTTTGCGTTTTCTGGCTGTTGCAGGCTGTAAATAAGGCACTAATTATAAATAGTAATAAAAGAAGCCCCACCCAACCCTCCCCGTGAGGGAGGGTTTTTGAAATTGATGTTTTTTTAATTTTTTTCATATTAAATGTTTCTTGTCTGCTATAAATTGGAATGTTTTATATGTAGCCCTCCCTCCCGAGGAGGGTTGGGAGGGACTTCTTTAGTCAAATACTACCGTCTTTTTCTTATAAACAAATACCCTGTCTTCAAATACCAGTTGCAAGGCTTTGGCCAGCACGGCCGTTTCAATTTCGCGCCCGGCCTTTACCATATCGGCTGCGGTATAGGTATGGTTCACCGGGATGGTTTGCTGGGCAATAATGGGCCCTTCATCCAAATCGTTGGTTACAAAGTGGGCAGTGGCGCCAATAAGCTTAACGCCGCGGTCGTAAGCCTGCCGGTACGGACTGGCGCCTACAAAGGCAGGTAAAAAGGAATGATGTATATTAATGAGGCGTTTTTCAAAACGAGCCACAAACGCAGGGGATAGTATCCGCATAAATTTAGCCAGTACTATATAGTCGGGTGTATAGTTCTCTATGGCTTGTGCAATAGCATCCTCAAATTGTTCCTTAGGCTGCTCGTGCGTAATGTGGTGAAATGGGATATCGAATCTGCGGCAAACATCGGCCAGCGTATCATGATTGCCAATTACACATTGCACGGTGGCGCCCAGGGTTTTAAAGTAGTTGCGTACCAGTATATCTGCCAGGCAGTGGTATTCTTTAGTGACCAGCACCACTATCTTTTTTTCGGGCACCGGGTTTATGGTAATTATAGCGTCATCGGGCAGTAGTTGTTTGAGTTCAAACTCCAGTTGTTGTTTATTAATGGTTTGCTCTACATCAAGGCGAACAAAGAAGCGGTTGTTGGCTTTGTCCACAAACTCATCCATCGATATAATGTTGAGTTTGGCGTGCGTTAATTCGCCCGATATAGCAGCCACCAAACCCACCCGGTCGCGGCACTGAATAATTACGATCATAAGGCACGAAAGATAGGAAAATATTGTGCCTTGCCCATAAATAGATTTAGCAAACCGGGCTTTGCTCTTTAATAATGGCCACCCTTGAGTTATCGGCAAAATATGCCTGGACTACTGTTCTTCACTAAGCATAAACAGCAATATAACAATGGCTTAACACTCTAAATTATGCCCGTCATGCATCTCAACGTAGTGGCAAATTCTTTAAAAAGTTAATATTCTTAATTACTTACTTATAAAAATACCCGGTTCAGGGAAATAAAATTAATTAAGGAACGGCTAATTAATGCTTGGCTAAACACTGGCTTATCTCGTCATTCGGTTCAAAATCAGGCTGTTATTTTAGTTTTAAGAAAATTTATATCTCTAAATTAATTTAAAGTAAAATATTCACTATCAGGTATTTACATAATTGTTTTGCGTGGGTGGGAGTAAAGTTATGCACGGTGGGTGTTAATAACTTTTTAGTGGGGAAAAGTGGAGGAAAGTGGAAATTGTGTACTACTTTTACATTAGAAATATTAGAAGAGTTGTCGGCATGTCCCACTTTTTAGGAGAATTTGATTGTAAACTGGATGCTAAAGGGCGGATGATGATCCCTACAGGCCTCAAGAAGCAGCTTCCCGAAGCTGAGCGTGAGGGGCTTGTGATCAATCGTGGCTTTGAAAAGCATTTAGTGATCTATACCCGGAAAGAGTGGGATAAAATAGTAGACGACCTGAGTAAGCTAAACCAGTACGAAAAGCGTACCCGCGAGTTTATCCGCTACTTTACCCGCGGCGCCAGTGAGTTAACGCTCGATGCCAGTAACCGGGTGTTGTTGCCAAAGGCGCTGATGGAGTATGCCGGTATAAACACCGAGGTGGTATTGAGCTGTCAGTTTAATAAGATAGAAGTTTGGGACCAGGCTGCTTATGATGCGCAGATGGATAGTGCTCCCGAAAATTTTGCTAACCTGGCCGAAGAGGTAATGGGTGGTTTAGGAAGGGGAGGTAATGAGTAATTACCATAATCCGGTTATGCTGCAGGAATGTATTGAGGCGCTTGATATAAAGCCCGATGGTACTTATGTAGATGTGACTTTTGGCGGTGGCGGCCACTCGCGCGAAATTATGAAGCACCTGGGCAAAGGCGGGCGATTAATTGCTTTTGATCAGGATGCTGATGCGCAGCGTAATGCTATTGAGGATGATCGTTTTGTGTTTGTTGACCAAAATTTTCGTTACCTCAAAAATTTTTGCCGTTTACATGGTGCCATTCCGGTAGATGGTATCCTGGCAGATTTGGGCGTATCGTCGCACCAGTTTGATGAAGCCGACAGGGGGTTCTCTATCAGGTTTGATGCTGAGCTGGATATGCGCATGAATCAGGCATCAGAGTTAACCGCCAAGCAGGTAGTTAATACATATGCCGAGGCCGATCTGCATCGCATTTTTGGCATTTACGGCGAAATACAAAATGCCAAATCGCTGGCCCGTACCATTGCCACGGCAAGACTAAACGGTCCGCTGAGTACGATAGCTGATTTAAAAAATGCCATTGCCGGTTTAATACCGCGTGGTAAAGAAAATAAATACCTGGCGCAAGTGTTCCAGGCGCTGCGAATAGAGGTAAACCAGGAACTGGAGGCATTGAAAGAGTTTTTAACTCAATGTGCTGAGGTGCTGGGTACCGAAGGCCGGTTGGTGGTAATGTCGTACCACTCGTTAGAAGACCGCCTGGTAAAGAATTTCATTGCTAAAGGAAAATTTAGCGGCGAGGTGGAAAAAGATTTTTACGGTAACGATCAAAAACCGCTGACGGCTGTTAGCCGCGGCGCAATTACCGCTACCGAAGATGAACTATTAGAGAACAACAGGGCACGTAGTGCTAAACTAAGAATAGCTGTAAAAAGATGAGCAACCGTTTACGTACAGAAATTCAGGAAGAAGAAGCTGAAAAGGAAATTTTGGTGAAAGAGATTCCGGTGCCCGAAAACCCGGAAAACTTTTTAACCAATTTGCTGAGTAAGGGTGTGATCTCTACAGATGCAGTTACCCGTGCTTTGCCCTTTGTATTTTATCTGGCTTTATTAGGCATGGTTTACATTGCTAACCGTCATGTTGCCGAGAATAACCTGCGCAATATAGATAAGGTAAGTAAAGAGGTTAAAGAGTTGAGTTGGGATTTTAAAACTACCAAGGCCGATATGGCCTACAAAAGCACGCAAACCGAAGTGGCTAAACGTGTAGATACCTTGGGAATAACAGCGCCGATAGAGCCGCCCCAAAAGTTAACAGATGCGGAGGTAGTCAAATGAACATCAGGACCAACATATTATTAAGGGTATACCTTGCTTTTGGCCTCATTGTAATGCTGGCCTTTGCTGTTTTTTTCAAGCTTTGCCATTTACAGTTCGCTCAAGGCAAAAAGTGGAAAGCTATGGCCGATAGCCTGAGCACCCGCTACGTAAATATTGATGCCGCCCGCGGTAATATTTTTGCCGTTGATGGCAGTTTGCTGGCTACCTCGGTGCCTGAATATGAGCTCCACATGGATATGCTGGCCGGTGGTATTGCCGATGATAAGGTGTTTTACAGCAAAGTAGATTCATTGGCTATGAAAATGTCAGCATTTTTTGCCGACAGGCCGGCCGGCGAGTACTCGCGCATACTGCGAGATGCCCGTAAAGATAGTCTGCGTTACCAATTGATTCGTCGCAGAGTGTCTTACCAAGACTTAAAGAAGATCCGCAAATTTCCGATATTCAATTTGGGTCGTTATAAAGGCGGGCTAATTATCGTTCAGCAAAACAAGCGCATTTTGCCATTCCGTACGCTGGCTGCCCGTACTATTGGTTATAATAACGCCAACGTTAAAAATCCGGTTGGATTAGAGGGTGCTTACGCCGAATATATTAAAGGCGAAAGCGGCAAACGTTTAATGCAACGTATTGCAGGCGGCGTTTGGATGCCCGTAAACCAGGAAGAAGAAATTGCGCCTAAAGAGGGTGCCGATATCATATCTACCATTGATGTTAACTTTCAGGATGTAGTGCAAAACGCTTTGCAAAAGCAGTTGATCATCAGCAATGCCGATCATGGCGCAGCCATTTTGATGGAAGTATCTACGGGCGAGATTCGTGCGGTAGCTAATTACAGTAAAGTTGCACCCGGTGAGTATCAGGAAAAATTCAACTATGCTATAGCTGGTAACCAGGATCCGGGTTCTACCTTTAAAATCGCATCATATTTAGCTCTGTTAGAAGATAAATATGTGGACACGAATACCATGGTAGCTACCGGTACTTATCCTATTCCGGGGCATACTATTACAGATTCACACGGCAGTATTGGAGTGGTAACCGTTAAAAAGGCGTTTGAAGAGTCATCAAACGCCGCGGTTGCCTACTTAGTAAATAAAAATTATAAGAACAATCCATCCAAGTTTACCGATCATTTGTATGACTGGCACTTGAACGAAAAACTGCAATTGCAGATTCCGGGCGAGGCGCAACCGGTGGTAAAAAACCCTAAAAACACCAGCTGGAACAAAAATATGACCTTGCCGCAAATGGCTTATGGGTATGAAATGCAGTTAACGCCGTTGAAAATGCTGTCGTTCTATAACGCTATCGCTAATAATGGCAAATACGTAGCGCCAATTTTCGTTCGCGAGATCAGGCGTTTAGGTAACCCGGTAGAGCAGTTTAAAGCCCGTGTAGTTAACGAGAAAATATGCTCAGACGTTAGCCTGAAAAAAATGCAGGAAATGATGGAAGGTGTAATTACCGAAGGTACCGGTAAAAATATCATCTATAATCCATTGTACCGTATTGCAGGTAAATCTGGCACGGCCCAGGTAGCTGATGCCAATAAGGGTTACAAAGCCAGAAGACAATACCAGGCGTCGTTTGCAGGTTATTTCCCGGCAGATAAGCCTAAATATTCATTGATCGTGGTTATTAACGACCCTAAAAACGGTTACTACGGCGCCGCAGTTGCAGGTCCGGTTTTCAGGGAAATTGCCGATAAGGTATATTCCAGCGACCTGGAAATGCAGCAAAACGTGCCAACTCACTACGTAGGTAACACACAATTGCCCAAGGTAAAAACCGGGAATATGAAGGCCGTGCAACAGGTATACAGCAAATTGGGGGTAAAGCCTTTATACGCTTCTAACACACCGCGCGCAGTTGATACCAGCAATGGCATTCCTTCGCAGGAAATTAAATACAAACGTGGTACTGTGCCATCAGTAACGGGTATGGGCCTTAGCGATGCATTGTATGTGTTAGGCAATGCAGGTTACAAAACAACCGTACGCGGCAGCGGGTTAGTGGCGCGCCAGTCGGTAACGGGTGGCAGCATGATCCCTAAAGGTTCACGCATAACATTAGAACTGGAATAAATGAGATACTTAAGCGACTTACTCGAAGGCTTGGCCTTTACAGAGCTTCAGGGCAGTGCCGATGTGGATATCACCAGCGTGGTGTTCGACTCACGCAAGGTAGTGCCGGGGTCGCTTTTTGTGGCAGTACGCGGTACCGTGGTAGACGGGCATGACTATATGGAGCAAGCCGCCAAAGATGGTGCAGTAGCCGTTATTTGTGAAGACCTGCCCGGCCATACCGTTGGTGAAACAGATTTCATCATGGTGCAAAACTCGGCCGCCGCTTTGGGTATCATCGCTACTAATTTTTACGATAATCCGTCGCAAAAATTGAAGCTGGTAGGCGTAACCGGTACCAACGGTAAAACCACGACAGCTACATTATTATATCAGTTATACCGCGACCTGGGTTACAAATGCGGGTTACTTTCAACGGTAGAAAATCAGATCAATGGTAAGATTGTGCCTTCTACTCATACCACCCCCGATCCGGTTGCCTTGAATGAGTTATTGAACGAGATGGTAGTGCAAGGCTGCGATTATTGCTTTATGGAAGTTAGCTCGCACGCGGTGTCACAACATCGTATTGACGGCTTAACGTTTGCCGGTGGCATATTTTCCAATTTAACACACGACCATTTAGACTACCATAAAACTTTTGATGCGTACCTGAAAGCCAAAAAAGGCTTTTTCGATATGCTGCCTAAAGGTGCCTTTGCACTAACCAATGCCGACGATAAGAACGGCAACGTAATGCTGCAAAATACCAAAGCCACCAAAAAAGCGTACGGCCTTAAAAATATGGCCGATTTTAAGGTGAAGATCTTGGAAAACCAATTTGGCGGCTTGCTGCTGAATGTAGATGGCGACGAGGTGTGGTTTAAAATGGTAGGCAGTTTTAATGCTTACAATTTATTAGCTGTATATGCGGCTGCCGTATTATTAGGCCAGGAAAAACAAGCCGTGTTAACCAGCCTAAGTAAGTTAAGCGGTGCTGAAGGCCGTTTCGATTACACTATTGCCCCTAACAAGGTAATTGGTATTGTTGATTACGCCCACACGCCCGATGCTGTTCAAAATGTGCTGAGCACGGTGAAAGACATCCGCAAGGGAACCGAAAAAGTGATCACCGTAATTGGCTGTGGGGGTGACCGCGACAAAACCAAACGCCCGGTAATGGCCAAAACGGCCTGCGACTGGAGTGATAAAGTGATCCTGACCTCAGATAACCCACGTTCGGAAGACCCGACGCAAATTATCCGTGATATGGAAGCTGGTGTCGACCCGTCAAACCAACGCAAAACCATCAGCATAACAGATCGCCGTGAAGCTATCAAAACGGCAGTGCATTTGGCTCAGCCGGGAGATATCATTGTGTTAGCCGGTAAAGGCCATGAAAAGTATCAGGATATAAATGGTGTGAAAAATCACTTTGATGATAAAGAAGAATTACTGAACGCGTTTGCGAATGTGCAGATGTGAGGATGTGCAGATGTGTAAATGATGAAGACTTAAAATGAATGAGAAGCCAAATTTGATCGTTGATCTGACATTTAATTTCTCGTTAAAGATTATACAATTCACAGAATTGCTTGAAGCAAAGAGGAAGTATAATATGGCGAATCAGCTTTTTAGAAGCGGCACTTCAATTGGTGCTAATGTTAGAGAGGCACAAGGGGCAGAAAGCAAAGGCGATTTTATACATAAATGTAAAGTAGCATATAAGGAAGCAGAAGAAACTAATTACTGGCTGCTACTATGTAAAAACGCAGAAAGTTATCCATTTGAGGAACATCTGCTAACAGATGCGCAAAGCATCATTAAAATATTAGGACGAATAATAACAACATCGAAAAATTAAAATATAAACCGCAAGTAAGCTCATCTGCACATTCGCACATCAGCATATCTGCACATTTAAAAAAGCATGCTCTACTACCTATTTAGCTATCTGGATCGCAACTATAATATCCCCGGCGCGGGGGTGTTCCAGTATTTGACGTTCCGCATGGCTATGGCGGTAATCGTATCGTTGCTGGTTACTACCGTTTGGGGTCGCAGGTTAATTGATTATTTGCGCTTTAAGCAGGTAGGCGAAACCGTACGTAACCTGGGGTTAGAAGGACAAATGCAAAAAGCAGGTACGCCTACCATGGGTGGTTTAATTATCCTGTTGGGTATCCTGGTGCCAACCTTGTTGTTTGCGCGTTTGGATAATATATACATTATACTAATGCTGGTGACCACGGTTTGGTTGGGTGCTATTGGCTTTTTAGATGATTATATTAAAGTATTTAAAAAGAACAAAGAGGGCTTGGCCGGCAAGTTCAAAATTACAGGTCAGGTAAGTTTAGCCATTATTGTGGGCTGGACCATGTACTTCCATACCGACATAAAAATGCGTCAGGAGGTAAAGCTGCCGGTTAAATACGATGCCCCGGTAAGCTATCATTTAAAAAATGGTACGCCGGTATATACACAAGATGTTAAGTCAACAAAAACCACCGTGCCTTTTTATAAGAACAATGAGTTTGATTACGGCAAGGTATTAAAGTTTTTAGGAGGTAATTACGAGCGCTTTGCGCTAATGGTGTTCATGTTCTTTGTGATCATGATCATCACTTTCATTTCCAACGGTGCCAACATTACAGATGGTATTGATGGATTAGCAACGGGTACCTCCGCCATCATTGGGGTAACGTTGGCAGTGTTGGCCTATGTGTCGGGTAATATTGTGATTGCAGATTACCTGAACATCATGTACATCCCCAACTCGGGCGAACTGGTAATTTTTGCCGGTGCCTTTGTAGGGGCCTGTGTTGGTTTTCTATGGTACAACTCGTTCCCGGCCCAGGTATTTATGGGCGATACGGGTAGTTTGGCCATAGGCGGTATTATTGCCGTTTTCGCCATATTGATTCGTAAAGAACTGTTGTTGCCCTTATTGTGCGGCATCTTTGTGTTCGAGAACGCATCGGTAATTATTCAGGTAGGCTGGTTTAAGTTTACCAAGCAACGCTTTGGCGAAGGCCGCCGCGTGTTCCTGATGGCACCGCTGCATCACCACTACCAAAAGAAAGGTTTCCACGAAGCCAAGATCGTAACCCGGTTCTGGATCATTGGAATATTACTGGCGATTATTACGGTGATAACGTTAAAATTAAGATAATACCCCTCCCGGCCTCCCCGAAGGGGAGGAGATAAGAGAATATATAGAGACTAAAAAAATGAACGAAACTAATAACATATCATCCACTTCTGCTCCCTCTCCTTTGGAGAGGGCCGGGGAGAGGTTAGTGGTACTTGGCGCCGGCGAAAGCGGCGTGGGTGCGGCTTACCTGGCCCAGCAGCAGGGGTATGAAGTGTTTGTTTCGGATTTTGGCGCCATTGCCGATAAGTATAAGGCTCAACTGCAAGGCTGGAATATCCGCTTTGAAGAAAAGCAGCATACCGAAAGCGAGATATTGAATGCTACGGAAGTGGTAAAAAGTCCGGGCATTCCTGAAAAAGCGCCTATAGTGAAAGTTTTACGCGCAAAAGGCATCCCCGTTATCTCGGAGATCGAATTTGCCGGGCGTTATACTGATGCCAAAATTATTGCTATTACAGGGTCTAACGGTAAAACTACCACTACGGGTTTAACTTATCATATCCTTAAAAATGCAGGGTTAAATGTGGGCCTGGCCGGTAACATAGGCAATAGCTTTGCTTACCAGGTGGCTACCGAAAAGTTTGAGTACTATGTCCTGGAGCTAAGCAGCTTCATGCTCGATGATATGTATGAGTTCCGTGCGCATATTGCCGTATTGCTCAACATTACGCCCGATCATTTGGACCGGTACGATTACAAACTGGAGAATTATGCCGACAGCAAGTTCCGCATTGTGCAAAATCAAACGGCCGAAGATTATTTTATTTACTGTGCCGATGATGCCGAAACCCTGAAAGGGGTGGGCAAACGCACTATTGCAGCACAATTGCTGCCTTTTAGTATACAAAAAGCATTACTGTTGGGAGCATATCTCAACGGCGAAGAACTAACCATAAATACACCAAATAACAATCATTTTATAATGACTATCACCAAACTGGCTTTACAGGGTAAACACAACATCTACAATTCAATGGCCTCTGGAATTGTGTCGAAAGTACTGGAATTGAGAAACGAGTCTATCCGCGACAGCATGGGCGACTTTAAAAACGTTGCACACCGCCTGGAGCACGTAGCCGATATTTCGGGTATCCGCTTTATCAATGATTCTAAGGCCACCAACGTAAACTCTACCTGGTATGCGCTTGAAGGTATGCCTGATGGTAAGGTGGTTTTGATTTTAGGTGGTGTTGATAAAGGTAACGACTACAACGAATTAGCCGGCCTGGTGCAAAAGAAGGTGAAAGCCATTGTTTGCATGGGTACCGATAACAGCCGCATTCACGCTGCCTTTGACGGCGAGGTAGCTAAAATTGTAGATACTGCTTCGGCGTTTGATGCCGTTAACGCAGCTTATAAACTGGCCACCAAAGGCGATACCGTATTGCTATCACCGGCTTGCGCCAGTTTCGACCTGTTCAAGAACTACGAAGAACGCGGCGAGCAGTTTAAGAAAGCGGTAATGGAACTGTAATGTAGATGTGCAGATGAGTGGATATGCAGATGTGCAAATGAGAAGTGTAGCAGGAATAGTATCTGAAATGTGATTTTCTCAACGGAATCACCTAATCAAAAAAATCAACGGTACGATGTACAGACTTTTAGATAAAACCAAGGGCGACAGGTGGATATGGCTCATTGTGATATTACTGTCGGTAATATCGTTATTAGCAGTATACAGCGCTACCGGAACATTAGCTTATAAGCGCGGTGTTGCCAACGAATCTATTTTGTTGAAACACTTCTTCATGATGGTTGGTGGTGGAGTTTTGATGTACGTTTCGCATAAGCTGGATTATCGTTATTACGCAGGTATATCAAAACTATTAATGGTAGTAACCATTCCCTTGCTGTTATACACTTTGCTTTTTGGTAATCACGTAAACGGTGCAAGTCGTTGGGTTGCGCTCCCGGGCGGACTTACGTTTCAAACATCCGATTTGGCTAAACTCGCTTTAATTACCTACCTGGCACGCACGCTTTCGCGCAAGCAAGAACATATAAAAGATGTAAAGCAGTCGTTCATTCCTATCATGGGTTCGGTGTGTGTGGTGTTTATTTTAATTGCGCTGGCTAACTTATCAACGGCATTAATGCTTTTTGGTGTAAGTATTTTGCTGTTAATTATTGGCCGTATAAGCGTTAAGCAAATTGCCGTGGTGTGTTTGGCAGGTGCGGTGTTACTTACTGGTGTAGTGCTTTTAGGCCCGCGTCGTAAAACTTATATTTCCCGTATCAATACATATATGCACCCCGAAAAGGTGGATAATGATAAATCATTTCAGTCAGACCATTCAAAAATTGCCATTGCTACCGGTGGTATTTTTGGTAAAGGCCCCGGCAACAGTACAGAGCGTAACTTTTTGCCTCACCCATATTCTGATTTTGTGTATGCCACTATTATAGAAGAGTATGGCTTATTTGGTGGTGTGTTCATCATGTTTATGTACCTTTTCTTGCTGTACCGGTGTATAAAAATTGTAACCAAAGCACCCAAAGCGTTTGGGGCTTTACTGGCAGCAGGGTTAAGCTTTAGCTTAACCATACAGGCTTTTGCCAATATGGCCGTAGCAGTAGGTTTGGGCCCGGTAACGGGTGTGCCAATGCCCTTGGTGAGTATGGGTGGTACGTCTATCCTGTTTACCAGTGTAGCTTTTGGTATCATCCTGTCGGTAAGCCGCCATATTGATGAGAATGAGGTAGCCAATGTGGCCAAGAAGAAAATAGTGGTGGGCGAAATATTGGAAGTAGCTTAATAAGAGTACAGAGTCAAGAGTACAGAAGGAATAGTAGACAAGATATAGATTAATTAAATGCCAAACCAACAAGGAAATACAACGCAGGCTGCTCCGCGCATCATCATTAGTGGTGGTGGTACGGGCGGGCATATTTTCCCGGCGGTGGCTATTGCCAATGCTTTGAAAAAGCTGAATCCGGCTACGGAGATCCTGTTTGTAGGTGCTAATGGCCGTATGGAAATGGAAAAGGTTCCGGCGGCAGGTTATAAAATCATAGGGTTAGATATTCAGGGCATCCAGCGTAAATCGCTTTGGAAAAACCTGTTATTTCCCATTAAACTGCTGGCCAGTTTAAACCAGGCAGGCAGGGTAATTAAGAATTTTAAACCCGATGCCGCAGTGGGTGTAGGTGGCTATGCCTCGGGTCCGTTATTGTACGCGGCTTCGGGCAAGGGTATACCAACGCTTATACAAGAGCAAAACTCTTACGCGGGCATCACCAATAAATGGCTGAGCAAAAAGGCGAAAAAAATATGCGTGGCCTTTGATGAAATGGATAAATTCTTCCCGGCCGATAAGATCGTTAAAACTGGTAACCCGGTGCGCAAGCAATCGGTAGATACGGCGGGTAAACGTGAAGAAGCTTTACGAGAGTTTAAGCTTTCGCCCAATAAAAAGGTCATACTGGTAACAGGTGGTAGTTTGGGCGCACGTACGCTGAACCAAAGCTTGATGGCCGGGCTTGATAAATTGATTGCTGCAGATGTGCAGTTGATATGGCAAACCGGTAAAGTATACTATGCAGGTATTTTGGAAAAGCTGGGCGAAAACTATCACCCAAACATCCGTATTGTGGAATTTTTAAATCGCATGGATTTGGCTTACGCAGCGGCCAATATCATTATATCGCGGGCCGGTGCCGGTACCATTGCCGAGTTGTGTATTGTAGGCAAACCGGTTATCCTGGTTCCTTCGCCCAATGTGGCCGAAGATCACCAAACCAAGAACGCCCTGGCGCTGGTGCAAACCAATGCCGCAGTTTTTGTAACCGATGCCGAGGCCGGCGCCACATTAGTGCCTAAGGCGCTTGAACTTTTAAATAATAAAGAAGAACAGGAAACACTGGGCAATAATATTAAAAAACTGGCCCTGCCTAATGCCGATGAGGTGATAGCACAGCATGTGATTGATATAATAAAAGAGAGTAAAAAGTAAACAAAAGCAGCCCCTCCTAAATCCTCCCCGGGAGGGAGGACTTTAAAATTAACAAGCTCCCTCCCTGCCGGGGAGGGCTGGGGAGGGGCTTAGAGAAATAGAAAATGATGGAGTTACGCAACATACAGCGGGTTTATTTGATTGGTATCGGGGGTATAGGCATGAGTGGCCTGGCCCGATATTTTAGTCATTTAGGCTGTATGGTATGCGGCTATGATAAAACAGAAACCCCATTAACCGATGCCTTGCAAGCAGAAAGTATGCAGATAGTTTTTGAAGATAATGTTAACCTCATCCCGGCGGAGTTTACCCAACCTGATGAGCATACGTTGATAATCTACACGCCTGCTATTCCTAAAGATTCGGCTATACTGCATCATTTTAAAAATGCCGGGTTCGAGTTGTTTAAGCGTTCGCAGGTTTTGGGCTTAATTAGCCAAAGCATGTTTACGGTAGCTGTAGCGGGTACGCATGGTAAAACCACTACCTCCAGCTTAATTGCGCACATTTTAACCGAAGCCGGTAAAGACTGTACGGCGTTTTTAGGCGGCATTGCTACCAATTATGAGAGCAACGTGCTTTACGGAAAATCGAATATCGTAGTGGTGGAAGCTGATGAATATGATCGTTCTTTTTTGACACTGTACCCCGATATTGCGGTGATCACCTCTATGGATGCCGATCATTTGGATATCTACGGCAGTCACGAGCAATTGACCCAATCGTTCCAAATGTTTGCTTCGCAGATCAAAGCAGGAGGGAAGCTCATAGCTAAACAAGGCTTGCCTTTAGCGCACACTTTCACCAGCTATACCATTAAGACCGAAGCGGCCGATGCCATTGCACATAATATCCGTGTTGAGAACGGCAGTTTCTATTTCGATTTCGAAAGCGGTGATACCGTTATTGATGATATTGAAATAGGTATTCCCGGCATGCACAATATAGAGAATGCCGTAGCCGCTATACAGGTAGCTTTGTTCATGCAAGTTGAAGGTGAGGTTATCAAGCAAGCATTAGCCTCATTCAAAGGGGTTAAGCGTCGCTTCGAGTACATCGTTCGTAACGAAAAAAACATCTACATAGATGATTACGCACATCACCCTGAAGAATTAAAAGCCTGCATTGCATCGGTAAAAAAGCTGTTCCCTAACCGGAAGTTGACTACCGTGTTTCAACCGCACCTGTTTACCCGCACGCGCGATTTTGCCGATGGTTTTGCCGAGGCTTTAGATATGACCGACGAGTTGCTGATGCTGGATATTTACCCCGCACGCGAGTTGCCTATTGTTGGTGTTGATGCTCATACCATTTTAAGCCGGATGAAAATGCAGGATAAACACCTGTTAAGCAAACAAGCCGTAATAGAACACGTACAAAGGCACCAGCCCGAGTTGCTGCTTACCGTAGGTGCCGGAGATATTGACCAATTAGTTAACCCTTTAAAACAAGCATTAAGCCATGTGGAATAAAATAGCGTGGAAGCGAATTGGGATAGCGTTTGGCTGGCTGGTTAGTTTAGCCGGATTAATTGTGCTCATGAGTTTCATTAGTGCAAAAAAAGCAGGCGTAGTTTGTACCGGGGTAAAAGTTTACATACCGGGTAATGAGTATTTTATTGACCAGGCCGAAGTTGACAATATTTTGCAGGTAAGCAGCCATACGCTGGTTGGTCGCAAAATGGAAAACATCAATATTCAGGATCTGGAAAAGAAGTTGCAAGCCAATCCGTTTATCGAGTCGGCTAAGGTGTATATGGATATGGATGGGGTCATACAGGTGGAGATTAGTCAGCGCCATCCGGTATTACGCATACTGAACCGTTTTGATCAGGATTTTTATGTAGACCAGCATGGGTTAAAAATTCCGCTGTCTAACAACTTTACGGCGCAAGTACTGGTGGCTAACGGCAACATTGATGAGATGTTTACCAACCGTATAGACACCCTGCATACCGGTTTGGCTAAAGATATTTACCGCACAGCGGAGTTTATAAGGAAAGACACGTTATGGAATGCACAAATAGCACAAATTTATGTAAACCAAGCACGCGAAATTGAGTTAATACCACGGGTAGGCAACCATAAAATTCTCTTGGGCCGCGCCGACTCGCTATCAACAAAGTTTCACAACCTCCAGATATTTTATAAACAGGCCATTCCACAGGTGGGCTGGGATAAATACAGGGTCATTAATATTAAGTATGCCAACCAGGTAATTGGCATTAAAGCAGAAGGCTACGTGGATAGTGCCGCTATAAAGCGCCCCGTGCCCGCAAAAATAGATACAGCAATAAAGAAACAAGCGTTAAAAGATACATCATCCCAATTTTAAATAGTTATGGAAAAAAGCATACCGCAGGAAAAAAGCTCTCCAATAGTAGTTGGATTGGACATTGGTACCACAAAAATTTGTGTTATTGTTGGCCGCAGGAGCAAGAACGGAAAGATAGAAGTGTTAGGAATTGGTAAGGCCGAATCGGCTGGTGTTACCCGTGGGATGGTATCAAACATAGATAAAACTGTGCAAGGCATATTACAGGCTGTTGATGTGGCCGGTTCGCAATCTAACGTAGAAATACGTATTGTGAACGTGGGCATTGCCGGTCAGCATATAAAAAGTTTACAGCACCGCGGCTTAATTACCCGTCGTGATTTGAATACCGAGATTGGCCGCAAGGATATTGATAAGCTCATAGAAGATATGTATAACCTGGTGATGCCTCCGGGCGAGGAGATCATTCATGTGTTACCGCAAGAGTTTACGGTGGATAATGAGCCGGGCATTAAAGATCCGATCGGGATGTCGGGTGTTAGGCTTGAGGCAAATTTCCATATCATATCGGGCCAGGTAACGGCTATTAAAAACATTGTTAAATGTGTAACCAAAGCACAGTTGGAAAGCCAGGAACTAATCCTGGAGCCACTGGCATCGTCAGAATCCGTATTGAGCGATGAAGAAAAAGAAGCCGGCGTTGTTTTGGTTGATATTGGTGGTGGTACTACCGATGTAGCCATTTTCCATGAAGGTATTATCCGCCATACGGCAGTTATCCCTTTTGGTGGTAACAGCATTACCGAAGATATCCGCGAAGGCTGTTCTGTAATGCGCAATATTGCCGAGCAACTGAAAGTAAGATTTGGTTCGGCCTTGGCAGATGAGAACAAAGAGAACGAAATTGTATGTGTACCCGGCTTGCGTGGCCGCGATGCTAAAGAGATTTCGGTAAAAAACCTGGCGTATATTATCCAGGCCCGTATCGAAGAAATTATTGAGCATGTATACTACGAAATTAAATCATCGGGTTACGAAAAGAAACTGATTGCCGGCATCGTGATTACCGGTGGTGGTGCACAGTTAAAGCACTTATCGCAACTGGTAGAATACGTAACCGGTTTGGACTGCCGCATTGGTTACCCTAACGAGCACCTGGCTAAAAACGAGGTGTTACCTAAAGGTACTTACGAAGAGCTGCAAAGCCCAACATTTGCTACAGGTATTGGTTTATTGATAAAAGGTATTCAGAAAATGGAATACAACAGCCTGGGCGTAGCACAACAACCTGCTGCCAAAACCGAGAAAGCAAAATACACCGACGAGCGTAAATTTGGCCTGCTTGGCAAAATTTTAGAAACCGGTAAAAAATTCATTAAAGACGACATTAAAGACGAAGACTTTTTGAAATAGAAGCCCCCTCTAAATCTCCCCCCGGGAGGGGGAGACTTTCAAATAATATTAAAAAGCCCTCCCTACCGGGGAGGGTTTGGGAGGGGCTTTATTTTATTAACAATTGCGAAAAATTGATAAAATATCAGCTAAAAAAGTCTTAATATTACATGGCGTAAAATTAAATATCCATCATTACACATACCCCTGAAAATAAGTATCATGCAGTTTGAGATGTTAAAAGAAAAATCGTCGATCATCAAGGTAGTTGGTGTTGGCGGTGGCGGCGGCAACGCGGTAAACCATATGTACAAGCAAGGTATTACCGGTGTCGACTTCATCATTTGTAACACAGATGCGCAGGCGCTTGAGCTTAGCCCTATCCCTAACAAGGTGCAATTAGGTGCAAGCTTAACCGAAGGTATGGGTGCGGGTTCTATCCCCGAGGTAGGTAAAAACTCGGCTATAGAGAATATTGAGGATGTGAAGCAAATGCTGGGCAGCAATACTAAAATGCTGTTCATAACCGCAGGTATGGGTGGTGGTACCGGTACCGGTGCAAGCCCTATTATTGCCAAAGCGGCCCGCGAAATGGATATCCTTACTGTAGGCATCATCACTACGCCATTCTCTTTTGAGGGCAAGCGTCGTAAAATGCAGGCCGAAGAAGGTTTAGAAGAACTGAAGAAATATGTGGATTCGTTCCTGGTGATTTCTAACGATAAAATGCGCCAGATCTTTGGTAACTTAACCTTAGGTTCGGCATTTGCCCAGGCCGATGATATACTGACCACGGCCGCCAAAGGTATTGCCGAGATCATTACACATCCGGGTTACATCAACGTGGATTTTAAGGATGTGCGTACCGTGATGAAAGACAGCGGTGTAGCCATTATGGGTAGTTTTTCGGCCGAAGGCGAAACCCGCGCTTCTAAAGCGGTAGAAGGTGCTTTGTCATCTCCATTGTTAAAAGACAACCAGATAGAAGGTGCCCGTTATATCCTGTTAAACATCAGCTCGGGTACCGAGCAAGAGGTTACTATGGATGAGGTAAGCATTATTACCGATTACATACAGGAAGAAGCCGGTTTAGCGGCCGACCTGATTTGGGGTAACTGTATTGACGAGAGCTTAGGCAATAAAATATCGGTAACTATTATTGCTACCGGTTTTCAAACTAAAGACGAACGCGAAAAAGAGCAAAGCACCAAGAAAGTAGTTTCGATGCTGATGCCGGAGAATGCGCCTTTGGTAAAGCCCGTTAACGAGTTTGTAAAACCATCGGTTAAAGAAGATGTAACCTCAAAAGTAGTTACCTCGGCACAAAAGCAAAACGGTCTGTTCGACATATTGGCCCAAGCCGACGAAGAAACCAACAGCAATGTGGTAAGACACAGCTTAATGATGAATGAGCCTGAAGCAGAGCCGGAAACCGAACAAGAACCGGATGGTTTGGTGTTCAAGGTGACAGAAACTGTAATGAGCTTTGAGCAACCATTACAACAGCCTGCTCCTGCACCAGCACCGCAGCCACAAGCCCAGGTACAGCAGCAACCCGAGCCGGTTGTAAGCCCTGACGAAAATAAAACGAACGAATCTATAGAAGAACAACTGCGTAAATCGCGCGAGCGCATTATGCGTTTGAAAGACTTGAGCATGAAGCTGCGTAACGGCAACATTCAGGAATTGGAAAACGTACCGGCCTACAAACGCAAGGAAATTTCCCTGCAACAACCCCCGGCCAGCAACGAAAGTTCGATCTCTAAGTTCTCGCTATCTGAAAATGACGGTACTACGGAGATTCGCAAGAACAATTCGTTCTTGCATGATAATGTAGATTAAGTATAATAGAATTATATTGAAGCCCTTACGTGAGTAGGGGCTTTTTTTGTGAAGTAGTAATGTTCATAAGCTAATTAATTCATATATAATGGGTATAAGATCTAAACTTTTTGTGTTAGGTGATAATAAGATGAGGTACCAATTTGGAGAGTATGCTCTACTTATGTACTACGCAAAACAACTAAATGAAGCAAGAGCTAAAAAGCTTTTTTATGCAACGACTAGAGAATATTACTACAGGGTACTTAACGACTTGAATACGGAGGGATATAGTGACGTTGATGATACTGCTCATTATGAACCGCAAGACATAATAGATGTAATTAAGTTCATTGAGGATGAGTTAATACCTGCACTGAATGCTGAGCCTACTAACCTGCTTGCAAAGTATGGAGGAATGGAGAATTTTGTCAAGCTGTATGAAGCAGAAGAAAATTTTTTAGACGCTTTGGGCTTGAATGATAATGAATATTACGTTGATGAGCCGGAACAAGTGGCTTATGCATTAGAGGTCTTTAAAAATGAATTCCTGCAAAAATCACTTGATAGTGGAATACCTATGGAAAGTATTTTAGAACACTAATATATTCAACCTTTGATTGGTGTTATTACCGCACCATATGGTGATTAGCTGATGTTATTTAAGTCGTTTATGATAGTTGCTATCACAAAATATACTTACCTTCATTGCTCTATACTCTTTCCAGCTTCATTCGTATTTATGGGCTTTGGTGCTAATTTGTTTTTTGTATTCATCCTGATTCCAGGCACTTTGATTATGCTTATCGCTTGGATCTTCACCAGAAATATACAAATTGGCAGGCTACTGCTGTTTGGCTGGGCTTGTGTTATTGCACTTGTAATTTTGGACATAGTTGTTAGAGTTTTCACGGAGAAGAAACAGCTTGAGCGTGATGATATCTACGGAACCTACGTGATCGACCGATCCAAATTTCCGGGTAAACAAGCTGACTGGCAGTATAATCACTATTGGTTTGCAATAACTAAAGATGGTAAATTAAATTTTCACATAACTAACAAAGCTCGGGTAGTTAAAACCTATCAAGGTTTTGTAAGTTTTAAAGAGGATTATGTAAACCCAAGGCTTGTTATCCAACTACCTGAGCCGCATCATCACATTATGGAAGTAGAGCCCACGCTTTATCGAGATGTTTTTTCTTTCTATTATGTTTTTAAGTCACCGAGATTTGGCAATGTATTCTTCACCAAAGGAGAATGGAAGCCGATTGATTGAAAGTAAATATTTGCATTTTTTACTATTTGTACAACGCTTACTAAGGCTTTGTTCAATAAGCGCCATACTGTTACAGGGCTATGCCCTGTGGTAAGGTAATTAAGCATTTATAAAATGTGTAACAACGCTCAAATTTTTGCGTCTGTTAAGTAAATCACAAAAATTATCATGCGCTTCTTTCAAATAGGTTTGTTAGCTTTCCTGGTGTTGGTATTACAAATAACCATTATAAAGGCACAAAATAAACTCAATTCTATTAATGATTTTGTTAAGTCGGAGATGCAATCCCGCGGTATACCGGGTATGCAAATAGCAATCATAAAATCAGGAAAGATTGTAATGCTCAAATCATATGGCTTGGCTAATATTGAGCATGGGGTAAAGGTTGATGCCAATACATTGTTTTCTATAAATTCTGCCACTAAAGCTTTTACAGGTGTTGCAATTATGCAACTGGTAGAGGATGGCAAGCTTAATTTAGAGCAGCCAATTTCCACCTATATAGACAGCCTTCCTTTAGCCTGGCAAAAAATACCTGTACGCAGATTGTTGGATCATACCTCTGGTATTCCTGATTTTTTGGATGTTAAAAATGGAGGGTATGTATACGGACTAAGTTTTAATAGGGCTTGGCTCAAAATACGCGAGGAACCTATGGAGTTTGTTCCAGGTGAAAAAACCTCTTACAACCAAACCAATTATGTGCTGTTGGGGCAAATAATAGAGCACCTTAGTGGTATGACGTTTGAACAATTTGTTCATGACCGTCAATTCATTCCCGCTAAAATGTATTTGGCTAATTTTGGAGATTCGAGAGATGTTATCAAAGATAAAGCACCCACGTATGCATATTCTAAAAGTACTAAAGGGGCCTTTGTTAAAGGTAAGACCTTGGAACGTACATGGGAGGAGTTTCCGGAATCAAGGGCAGGGGCGGGGATTAATGCGACTGCAGAGGAATTGGCCAAATGGATTATTGCACTGCAAAATGGCATATTATTAAAAAAGAAAAGTAGTTTAAGCGAAATGTGGCAGCCACAAAAGCTTAATAACAAGAGTTACGGCGGCTGGGCAATGGGCTGGGTGGCAAAAAGGAATTTGCCACCGCGGGCGGTTGCCGGTATAGGCGGATCGAGATCATGGTTTTATATATACCCTGACCATGATTTGGCTGTTGTTGTACTTACCAATTTAAAAAGTAACGGACCAGAGAATCTTGCTTCTGAAGTAGCAGGCTTTTATTATCCTCAGCTAAAAGCATCAAATGGCGGTAACTACCCCGATAGCGTAACTCCTTTGCGCACTATACTTGAGCAAAAAGGCTACGAAGATGCATTAAAAGCTTATCACGCCTTACAGGTTAAGAACACAGATTATAATATTTCGGAAAAAGACCTCATTAATTGGGGTTATTATGAACTGCTGTTACTAAATAAACCACTAAAAGCAAAAGCGATATTTATACTTACAGCCTACTTATATCCAACCAGCACTGATGCAAAGGAAGGGATTGAAGATGTGAACAAGGCATTAAATGCTGGTAAAGTAACTAATACGGGGATAAAGAAGTGAACTTGAACACAGTAATGAGTAACGGCAAACGGTTTAAGGATTACGTCCCAACAGGGTCTCTCGTAGAGGACCCTGCGTTTCCTTTCTGCAAATTACTTGCTTAACTCATAGGTGCGTTGTCGTAACCCGGCAAGCAAATCACCACGCTCGCTTAATATAGCAATTTCATCAGCATCAATAGGCTTACCAATGCGAATACGCAGGTACTTGCCATTTTTATTGAACAGTTCGGCCGGAAGCATAGCTGTTTGCAGGGATGGATGCAGGTAGCGCAACAGGCTGAAGCCAAGGCCATTGTTGCCGTGAAAATAGATAGGCACTACCGGTACTTTAGCCTTTTCAATAATCTTGCCCACTACAGGGTGCCATTGGCGGTCTGTGATCGTGCCGGTTTTAAAATTAAAGGCAGCAACTTCTCCCGCAGGGAAAATAGCTACTGGTGTACCTGTTTTAAGCTTATTTAATGTGGTTTTGATCCCGCTAATGCTGGAGCTGTCCCTGACGTTTTCAAAAGGATTTACGGCAATAATATAGTCGGCCAGGTTAGGGATTTTTTTCAATAAAAAATTTCCCATAAAAAGGGCCTCGGGCCTGCAAGAAACTAATAGGTTAAGTAAAGCGAGCGATTCAATAGCCCCATACGGATGATTAGCAATAGCGATAAAGGCGCCATTTGCCGGGATGTGTGAGAGGTCGGAGTTGTCTATATCTAAGGTAACACCTAAAATGTTTAACACATGTTTTGTAAAGGCCAAGCCTTCTAAATTGCCGGCCTGTTGTATCAAATGGTTAAAGGCATCAATTTTCATGACCTTCATTAATAGTGCAGCAAGGCCGGGCAGCTTTACAGTTTTTGTGGCCTTCGAAAAATCATTTAATGATATAACGGTCATGGCGGTAAATGTAACATCACTATGTAAATGCAACAACAGCCCGATGTTAACTTTATTGCAATTAAGTAATAGGAAATCAATGCCTTATTGTATATTTAGTGGTGCGTAAAAAATAGTAGCAATTACAGCACATGGCGAAAGCTAATGCAGTATGAGCGGACGATCTGCGGGGATATGCCCAATCATTAACTAATAAGAGTAATAATACTGCAGCCCAAGTATAGCACGTTTAGGTTAATTAATTCTACTAATAATATTCACATAAATTACGTTATAACCTATCATAAAAAGTTATAACGATTGCTCCGCACCACTTTTAGCACTATATTTGTGTAGATATTAAAGATTAGAAAGCAATTGGATTTATTTGACAAGATATCGAAAAATTTAGGTGGTCCTATCGGGATGCACCAAAAGTGGTCGCACGGTTATTTTTCTTTTCCTAAATTGGAAGGGGAGATATCGGCTCATATGATGTTCAATGGCAAAGAGCACTTGGTTTGGAGCCTGAACAACTACCTGGGCTTGGCTAACCATCCCGAAGTGCGTAAAGCTGATGCACAGGCCGCTGCCGATTATGGCATGGCTTACCCCATGGGTGCCCGTATGATGTCGGGTAACACCAAATACCACGAATCCTTAGAGCAAGGCCTTGCCGAGTTTGTAGGCATGGAAGCAGGCTTCCTGTTAAACTATGGCTACCAGGGTATGGTAAGCATTATTGATACGCTGGTTGACCGTAACGATGTGATCGTTTACGATGCCGAATCGCATGCTTGTATTATTGATGGGGTGCGTTTGCACATGGGTAAACGCTATGTTTACCAGCATAATGATATGGAAAGCTTTGAAAAGCAACTGGAGCGCGCCACCAAGCTAACCGATCAAACGGGTGGCGGTATATTGGTTATTACCGAAGGCGTTTTCGGCATGTCGGGTGCGCAGGGTAAACTCAAAGAAATTGTTGCCTTAAAAGATAAATACAACTTCCGTTTACTGATAGATGATGCGCATGGTTTTGGTACTATGGGCTCTACCGGTGCCGGTACGCATGAAGAGCAAGACTGTATTGAAGGTGTGGATGTATACTTTGGTACCTTTGCCAAATCAATGGCAGGTATAGGCGCTTTCGTAGCCGCTAAAACGGATATTGTAGCTTACCTGCGTTACAATATGCGCTCGCAAACCTTTGCCAAGGCTTTACCTATGCCTATGGTAATGGGTTTACATAAACGCTTCGAACTGCTTAAATCAAAACCTGAACTGCGCGAAAAGCTTTGGACCGTTGCCCGTACTTTACAGCAGGGCTTAAAAGAACGAGGCTTTGACATTGGTAACACCAACACCATGGTTACCCCGGTTTTCCTGAAAGGCGACCTCTACGAAGCCACCAGCTTAACCCGCGACCTGCGCGAGAACTATAGTATATTTTGTTCCATTGTGGTATATCCGGTTATTCCTAAAGGTTTAATTGTACTGCGACTGATACCAACTGCCACACACTCGTTAGAAGATGTACAACGCACTTTAGATGCCTACAGTGAGGTAGCACAAAAACTTAAAGACGGCGTATACAAGGAAAGCAATATGGCCCTGGCCTAATATGTAATATAACTTTTTAAGAAACCTCTTACCTAGGATAGGCAAGAGGTTTTTTTATGGTATCACATGCCGGTATTATTAAATACACAGCAATATGCCGCAAGGGTAAGCCTGTATTGTTGGCAACATTAAGCAGAAATTTGAATTTTATAGGTGATCATGCTGTTGAAATCGATTGTATTTTCGCTGCAAAGTGTTCAAAGTATTCAATTTAAAGGTTGTTATTATTGTCAATATTTAATTAATAGTCTATTAAAAATAGTATAATTAAATAAATTGGTTCAATTAGATGAAAAAGTGCTTAAAACACGTTTAAACCGCATTTTTAAAGGCGTAAATTTTTTTATATTCGAAAAACGCTTTAGATTAGCTTTAGTTAAAACAATAAACCTCAATCTTTAAAAGGAGCACTAAAAATGGAAAAATTTAACCAGGTTAAAGAACTTATTGCATCATTAGAAGCCGATGCCGACAAATTTTACGCTAAAGGCAATAGCGCTGCTGGTACACGCGTACGTAAGGGTATGCAGGACTTAAAAAACTTAGCTCAAGCTATTCGTTTAGAAGTTCAAGATTCTAAAAACAAAACTGAGAAATAGGTAGTAATCTTTACTTAGTATTTCTATAAAAAAAGCCGGTTCTTCACGAGTCGGCTTTTTTTGTGTTCGTAGATTTTTGCTTAAATTTAATGCTTCTGAGAGCGAGTCAGCCAAACTTTTCCCGGCTCAATAAGCTATTTCGATATATTAAGAAATATGAAGTTTTTTGAAGAAATAAAGAGGTTTCCCGCAACTACATGAAATTTTTGGAACACAAAAAAGGCCTGGTTTAACATCAGGCCTTTATAATTCTATCGCTATAACTACTAATTTGAAGTGATCATTTTTAGCTCGGCTCCAATTTTCGCAGCCGTACTTTCGCTCACCTGCACCAGCGGTAGGCGCAGCGTATCGCCGCAAACACCTAACTGTTTCAAGGCGGTTTTTACACCACCCGGGCTGCCTTCAACAAACATTAAGCGGGTAAATTCAATTAGTTGATAGTGAGCCTTGTGTGCAGCTTTAAAATTACCGGTCATGCAGGTGCTTATCATGCCCGAAAACTGTTTAGGGAGCGCATTGCCAACAACAGATATGACACCTACAGCACCCATGGCCATCATTGGCAGCGTTACCGGATCATCGCCCGAGATAAACAGAAAATCAGCAGGCTTATCGCGCATAATCTGATTAAATTGCTCAAAATTGCCCGAAGCCTCTTTAATGGCAATAATGTTCTTAAAATCATGAGCTAAACGCACCGTAGTTTCGGCACTCATATTGCTGCCCGTACGTCCGGGTACATTATATAAAATAATGGGTAGTGGAGCAGCTTCGGCAATAGCTTTATAGTGCTGATATATACCTTCTTGTATGGGTTTGTTATAATGCGGGCTGGCCGATAATATGGCGTCGTAGCCAGTATTGTCAAACTCTTTAACCTCTTTAACTACCTCAAGGGTGTTGTTGCCGCCAATACCGGCTACCAGGTTTACACGTTTATTTACCTTTTCAGCAGTAAAAGCCCACACCTTATTCTTCTCATCCTTACTCAATGTGGCGCTCTCGCCGGTTGTACCTAATGATACGAGATAATTTACCCCACCATCGATAAGGTAGTTGATCAGGTTTTCCAGGCCGGCATAATCTACCTGTCCCTGGGCATCAAACGGAGTCACCATGGCTACTCCGGTTCCGTGAAACATTTCCATTTTATATACTTAAAAGGGTGCTAAGATATGATTTTAGCTGTTGAATTGCAGGATAATTTTAGGCCTGTTCACCAAAGTTACAAAAGCGGTTTTAGAAGCCGATATCTATCCTGAATGCCGATTTGGAATTAGTGCTGCTATTGAACGACCAGCCATACAATACCCTGAAAGCAAGGTATTTGAAACCTAAGCCCAACTCGGTATAATTTTTAATATCGGGGGTGGTTAAGTAATTTAATTCAACCAGCTCCTGTAGTTTAAACTTACGTATGACGGGTATCTTGCTTAACAGGATGCCTCCAAAGTTTTGTTCAAGATGACCTTCCAGGTATTGTTTAGATGTGCTGCCATCATAGTAATCAAGCATCAGGAAGGCATTTGTGGCGTTCTTGTATAAGATAATCTCGTTGCCTAAAAAGTGCTTGTAGTCAGTAAAGTAAACCTTGTTGTTATTTAAAAACTTACCTGCTCCTACATAAAAGGAGATATTACCTAACAAGCCCAGGCCAATTTCTTCTTTAGACAAGCTGGCGCTTAACAGGTCATAATCAACATCAGAGCCAAATACATTTTTTATTCCTTTGGTATATGACAGTGCAAGCGTAGGATACTTTGATGGTAAATAATACCGGCCCGAGGGGTAAGTGACGTACTTGTTACTGAAGTTATAGCTGGTACGCACATTTACCTTGAAAGATTGATTGCGCTCGAATAAGGGTGTGTTAACATCTGGCGTAAATGGGTTATTAGCGCTGTATTTCAGGTCTTTATTGAAAAAACTGAAGTAAGAGGTGTTGTCGAGCCAGCGACGGTCGGCCATTTCGGCGGTAAGGGTAGCCTGCCAATTGCCGGCAATACGGCGCGATACCGATGCCGCTGCAAAATGCTTATCATACAATTTTTGGAAGTTACGCCTGAAAAATAAGCTGGACGTTGTATTAGAAAATGGTGTAATGGGGAGCAAATTATTAAGGTCTACCACATCCGAGCCTGCATTAAAGCTAAAGGTATACTCATTAACCGGTATTCGGCCGTTAATGCTGCCGTGCAGTAACTGGTTGGTAAAGCCGTAACGTATGCGGCCCCCTAAAACAAGGTATTTATTTTGTAAACTATCTATTTGCTTTACATACGATACGCCATAGTTAATGGCCACACCTTCAACGGTATTGTAAAGAAAAGAGGGCAATAAACCGTCTGTATTAAAGTATGATTTTTTATATCGGTTACGTATGTGAATGCCCGACATCAGGAACTTAGAAAGCGATAACTTATTGTTAGCCTTATCCAGCGAATCCAGGTAAGGTTTCGACTCGCGTTTTTTGGCTAGCACGGCTTTCTTTTCGTAATCGATTTTCTCTTCGTCGGTTAATGGGATAGGGCGGGATTGTACCCAATAAGCCGAATCTTTTTTATTGACATCTGCCGTAACCCTCATTACTTCGGCAAAGCTTTTTTGGCTTAAAGAGGGGTTAATTTCATAGTTTTTAAATATTGCCACAAAGTAACCACCTATTTTAAAGCCCAATAGCCCCCCGGTAAACTCAAATTTTACCGAGGCAGGCAGCCAGGTTTTGCGCTCTACAGGAATGTATTGCTGCTTCACCGTTATAGTATCTACGAAGTTTATTCCGGCCGATTTGGTGAGCATCAAGTCGACGCTGTGTATGCGCCAGCTATCTTCCATAATGTAAATGTAGCCGGTAAAAGTAGGCTCATACAAACGTTTGGGAGTTACCTTGATGCGGTTAATAGTTTCGCCGTTTTCTGCGGTGAAGCCCATGTATTTGTAGTTATAGTAGGAGAGAGCATTGTCTGCAATAGGTGATATCAATGGCCTGTTACTCAAACCTTCCCAGTTTTGCAGGTTATGGTAAAAGTTTACATCTAAGTCTGATGCCCGGTTAAAGCTAAACGCCCTGTTGCTGCCCGATACCTTCGACGATACCATTTCCTCATGGTACTGGTCGGGCTGCATAAAGCTTAGTTTCGATTCTGACTCGGATAGGTAAATGATGCCCCGGCGGTTAGAATCAAGCCCTAGTTCGCGGGCAATTTGGTTAATGTCGCGGCCTAAGAATTTTTTGGGGGCGGCCAGCATTTTTTGAAGTCCTTTGATGTAAGTATCACAGGTATAGCTTCTTACTTCAGCTAAATATCCCTTGCGCTTGCGGATGGCATTGCGGACAATTTCATAGGCAGGATCTTCACCACCGGCTTTAACTACCACATTTTGAAGTTGATAGGCCTCGGGAGAAAGTGAAATATTGATGACCTGGTTACCCTTAATGTTAACGTTTCGGGTTTCTTGTTTAAAGCCTATAGCTTTGAAAAGCACATCATAAGTACCTGATGATAAGCTTAATGTATATTGACCATCACTATTAGCTGATGAGCCTTTACTGGTATTTTTAACCAGGATAGTGGCAAACGGAACGGGCTCGCCGTTACTATTGGTAATGGTACCGCTAAGAGTGAACGTTTGCGCCTGTGCAGCGGTTTGGAGTATTAAACAAACTAACAATAGTAGATACCGCTTCATAATTGCAATAAAAGGATGAGCCTTAAAGATGCAAATATTTATGGCATATGACGTTAGTATGACTTGTTAAATAATGTTAATACCTCATTTAACCTCATGTACTCTTCAAAAAACTTCATATTTCCTCATTTAATTAGATTGCTAAATTAGCGACATAGTTCGCCCACAAGTGAGCTAAAAAAGATAGCGTGAGCACCTTTAAGATTTCGGAAATATGAAAATGAAGAACTTTTAATAATGCTATGATAGCATCTTTAAAAGTTCTTCGTCGGTAATGATGGGTACGTTGAGTTTGTTGGCTTTCTCTAATTTGGCCGGGCCCATATTGTCGCCCGCTACCAGGTAATTCAACTTGGCCGATATACTGCTTAAAATTTTGCCTCCATTTTGCTCTATCATTTCCTTGAGTTCATCGCGCGAGTACTTTTCAAATACGCCCGATATTATGAAAGTTTTTCCTTCAAGCTTGTCGCTCGCTAACGTAATCTCTTTTATTTCAGCTTTAAATTGTAATCCCTGTGCTTTTAACTTTTGAAGTTCGGCCCGGTGCACTTCGCCGCTCATATACTCGGCCAGGCTTTGGGCTATGCGTTCGCCAATTTCTTCAACAGCAGTTAATTCTTCTACCGTAGCCGCCTGCATGTTTTCGAGCGTTTTAAAATGAGCTACCAGTTTGCGGGCCACGGTTTCACCCACGTAACGGATGCCCAAACCAAACAATACCTTTTCAAAAGGTTTTTCTTTCGATTTTTCTATCCCCGCTAACATGTTAGCAATACTGCGCTCGCCAAAGCGGTCCATTTGCTTCAACTCATTGGCATGGGTATGTAGTTCATATATATCGCTGAGGTGTTTCAGGAATCCTTTCTGGTATAGGGTTTCAATGGTTTCATCGCCCAATCCGTCAATATCCATAGCCCGGCGGCCTACAAAGTGCTGCATACGGCTCACAATTTGCGGCGGACAGCCTTCATCGTTAGGGCAATAGAAAGCTGCCTCGCCTTCCTTGCGTTCCAAGGCTGTACCGCATACCGGGCAGTTGGTTAAATAGGCAATTGGCTGCGCACCGGCTACACGCTTATCGGGGTTTACGCTGATAATTTTGGGGATGATCTCGCCGCCTTTTTCTACATAAACCGAATCGCCTTCGTGCAAATCCAAACGAAGTATCTCGTTAGCGTTATGCAGGGTGGCTCGTTTAACCGTAGTGCCTGCCAGCAGTACCGGTTTCAAATTGGCTACCGGGGTAACGGCACCCGTGCGGCCTACGTTGTAGGCTACGCTTTGCAGCACGGTTTCCACCCGTTCGGCTTTAAATTTATAGGAAATAGCCCAGCGCGGCACTTTAGCGGTAAAGCCCAGCTCGTCTTGCTGGGCGTAACTGTTCACTTTAAGCACAATGCCATCAATATCAAAGCTCAGGTTAAAGCGTTCCTCATCCCAGTATTTGATAAACTCCAGCACTTCGGTAATACCTGCACACAGCTTACTGTGCTCGCTTACCTGGAAACCCCAGCTTTTTACGGCCTGCAAACTTTCCCAGTGCGTTTTAAACGGCGACTTGTCCATATACAAACCATACAAAAAGCAATCCAGCGGACGCCGGGCCACCTCTGCCGAATCTTGCAGTTTCATGGTGCCCGAGGCAAAGTTGCGTGGGTTGGCATAAGCCACCTCACCGGCTTCAATACGTTCGTTGTTCAGCCGTTCAAACGCTTTGCGGTGCATAAATACCTCGCCGCGTATCTCGAATAGGTCGGGGTAATTACTTCCCGGCAGCAGTTTTTTGGGGATGGTATGTATGGTGCGTACGTTGGTGGTCACGTCATCGCCCTCAACACCATTGCCGCGGGTTACGGCGCGTGCCAGCTTACCTTGTTCGTAGGTAAGGCTCATGCTCAGCCCGTCAAATTTAAGTTCAACCACGTACTCAAAATTATCGCCCATGGCTTTGCGCACGCGCTGGTCAAAATCAAGCAGTTCCTGTTCGTTGTAGGTATTGCCTAACGAGAGCATGGGCCAGCGGTGCCTAACCGTTTTAAACTCCTTGGTTACCTCACCGCCAACCTTTTGCGTGGGCGAATCAGGGTCGGACAGCTCGGGGTGCTGCTTTTCCAGTTCGGCCAGTTGTTTAAGCTTATGGTCAAAATCAAAATCGTTTATGGTGGGCTGGGCCAGCACATAATAATTGTAATTATGCTGTTTCAGCTCAGCGGTAAGGATTTCAATAAGGTGTTTAGCCTGGTTAGTTGCCATATGGCGAAGATAGGAAGTTTAGCTAATGAGTGAAGGAGCGAAATAGTGATTTAGTGAATTAGAAAGCAATGATCAGAAGCTTCTTTTTCGCTATAATAAGGTGTGGAAAGAATGCAATGTTAACATATGCTGGCGTAATGAGCTGTAGGAAATAGTGCATAGCAAGGAATAAACTTAAGCCTGATTAGAAGGGATTTTCTGCAAACATTATACTTTGATATAAGTTATATAATACATACCACCAGTTACTTAAATCAAATTTTATGGAAGAATTGACCGATTTAGAGAGCCGTAACTTAAATGCTATTTTAGGTACGAACCCTCATTCTTACGGCATGGAGGATCTGTTTCAGGATAATGCCTCTATTTGGTTTAAGTATGATGGTCAATTTGTTTATTGTTTTAGTGGGGCTTACGGCCAGTCGGGTTCTCCTGTTGCCAAATATAAAGCTTCTTCAGGATTGCCAAAGTTTCAAAATTCCAGCTTTGTTCAAACAAAAGACAAAGGTCCGGTACCTGAAGGAAAGTATTGGATTTTTTTATTACCTAATCCGGCACGGATAGCAAAAAGTGACAAGGCTTCAGGTGCTCTTGTGCCCAGTTCGGCAGGCGGTATAGAAAAAATCCCTGCATTTACCCTTAACAGTAAGGGCCAATCAATCATTTATCCGGGTTGGGGAAATACGCGGGCAAGGTTGTTTGCCGATAGAAGTACTCAAACTTTTGGACGAAATAATTTTTACTTGCACGATTCGCACAAAGGTTATTCGCACGGATGTATAGAAACCAGTTCTATGGTTTTCGATATGCTGATTAAGGCACGTCAATCATTTACAAAAGTGGCATTCATGGTTGATTATAAAGATAACAATACAAGCACATATGGACAAAGCGATAAATAGAGCTTCTTTTAAAGTTCTTATATTTTTATTTATAACGTTAATATTTTCTTCGTGTAAAGCACAGCCTGTTTCAATTAAGCTATTAAACGGACCTGTATTTGCAAAGGGAAATAGTATTAAGTATACAGTATCAAGCCCTAAAGTTGTTTATTACTACGCAAGCCTTGAATCGTATATTGACGGTAGGTGGCAGGAGATTGTTCTTGACATCATATCTACTGCACCACAGCAAGCCGCGGTACTTCAAAAAATATCGGCCAAGGTGTCAAATCACGAGTATCGTGTAAACGCTATACCTGCAGATTACGTTGGAGACAAAGAGCCTTTCCGTTTAAAACTTACTTATGGTGAATCTCCAACCACAGCGAACAAAGTTGTATTTTCCGAAAAATTTACAATTAATCTTAACGGAAAATAAAAATCTAACACGAAGGAAATTTGATAGCCATAACTGAATCAATATCTGTAAGTTGCCATTGAACAAACTTCATATTAGCCAGTGAGTCAATGTTACTGCTCCTAAAGAATTTAAGGCGGTATTACTGCAATTAGAAGAACAACATCGCTAATTTTTGTTGAGTTATTTGCAAGGCCTGATCGGGCTAAAAGTCGTGAATAGCAAATTTATATATCACTAAGATTTCTCAAAAAACATTCTTGATTAACCTGTAACATTCCACAATCCCCCGTATCTAAACCGGCATAAAACAAATACATACCTGCACTGCCGGCATGACCCATTTTGAAGATTTATATAACCGTTATGCGCCCCAAATATTCAGGGTGTGTTTGGGCTATACCAATGATGCCGATCAGGCTAAAGATCTGGTGCAGGAAACTTTTATATCAGTATGGAAAAATCTGGATGGCTTTCGTAACCAGGCGCAGGTGAGCACCTGGATATTTAGGATAGCTACCAACCATTGTTTACGCGCCATAGAGGTAGCCAAACGTATGCCCGCTGCCGAACTGCCTTTTGATATAGCCGAAACGGTGGAGGAATCGCCCGAGGAGAAATTGGCTTTTTTGTACCGATGCATTGCCGAACTGGAAGAAACCGAGCGCATCATCATATCGCTCGAACTGGAAGGCTTGCCCCAGGCGCAAATTGCCGAAGTGGTAGGATTGAGCAGTGGTAATGTAAGGGTAAAGGTGCATCGCGTTAAAGAAAAACTGGCTCAAAAATTTAAAGCATATGGACAATTTAGATGATTTGAAAGCCATATGGCACACTGCAAAAACAGATGCTTTGCCTTCATCGCAGGAGATGTTGCAAATGATCAGGAAATTTCGTGGCCAAAAACTGCGGAACAAGTGGCTGATGATTATATCGTCATTATCGCTTTCCGCTTTTTTGGTTAGCGCGCTTTTTACCGGGCATACTGAATATATAAGCACCTATATAGGGGGCTTATTAATGGCCTTATCGGGTGTGCTGATAGCGGCAACAAACGCCCGTTCGCTTAAACGTTTTTACCGGTTAGATGATTGCAGCAATCTTGATTTTGTAGCTTTTATTGAGATAACCCGTCAAAACCAGGTTTATTATTACAAAAAAACCATGGTGGTTATTGTTGTGCTTTGCCTGGTTGGCTGGATGCTCTATATGTACGAGCCTTTGGTTAAGCACTGGTTATGGATGGGAGGTGTTTATAGCGCGTTTTTGGTTTATATGGCCATAATGTGGTTTGTGGTGCGCCCGCGCTCTTTCAAAAAGGATCAGGACAAATTAAATACTATGCGGCAACGACTCGAAAATATTTCTAATCAACTCAAATAAAAATGAAACTCAACACTATTCCAAAACCGGCTTTGATCTTGCTGATTGCCGGTTTACTCATGACTACTACCATGCCTATAATTAGTAAGCACTTTCTGATGCCCGATTTTGTTAAAGGATTTATGACCGGGCTAGGCCTCACGCTTGAATTGATGGCACTTGTAAAAATACAGCGTAACAGAAGCAGAAAATGCACAATGGGTAAATACTAATTGCAGGCTTATTACAGCCTAAAGCTATTGTTTTTTATATTCGCAGCTTAACAATAAGCTAATGTTCAAATCCATATTATTCTCGGCCTGCCTAGGCATTTTCGCTTTGCAGGCCGGCGCACAAACCCTTACCATGCCGCCCGAAGTGCAGGCTGCATTTCAAAAAGGCACCCGCGCCGGTAACGGCAAGCCGGGTAAAAAATATTGGCAAAACCGTGCACGGTATACCATTTCGGTGAGCATGGCTCCGCCAAACAATCTTATTAATGGCGTGGAGGAAATTGTTTATGTAAACAACAGCCCCGATGCTTTGCCTAACCTGAACATGAAATTGATTGCCAACGTGCATGCTGCGGGCCGTAACGGTAAAAAAGAAGATGCTATACAGGTTGATGACATTCAGGCCAACGGCGCTAAAATAGCTTGGGATAACGCCACGGCTACCACCACTAATCAATTGATTACGCTGGCCAAACCGCTGATGCCGCACGATTCGGTAAAGCTGAACATCAAGTGGCATTACCAGCTTTCCAAAAGCCCGGGCCGCGACGGAATCATTGATCCGACCACCTTCTTTTTAGCCTATTTCTACCCAAGGGTATCGGTTTATGACGATTACAAAGGCTGGGATACGCAGCCGCATACCGGTGGTTTAGAGTTTTATAACGACTTTAACGATTATACGCTGAACGTTACCGTACCTAAAAACTACATCGTATGGTCTACCGGTACCTTGCGTAATCCATCGGCCGTGCTGCAACCTGAGGCTGCCAAAAAACTGGAGGCATCCATGACCAGCGATTCGACCGTGAATATTGCCACGCCGCAAGACCTGGCCAATAACAGCATCACTGCACAAAATGCTACCAATACCTGGACCTGGACCGCTGCCAATATTAGCGACATGACCGTGGGCGTGAGCAATCATTATAACTGGGATGCGGCAAGTGTAGTGGTAGATGATAAAACTAATCGCCGTGTGAGCATGCAGGCCGCATACCCCGATGCTTCTCAGGATTTTCATCACTCGGTGCAGTTTGGCCGTAACTCTTTACGTTACTTCTCTACCAAATGGCCGGGCGTACCTTATCCTTTCGAAAAATCGACCGCTTTCCAGGGTTTTGCCGATATGGAATACCCAATGATGATCAACGATAGCCATGAAGAAAATTTAGGCTTTGCACAGTTAGTGCAAGATCACGAACAAGCGCATACCTATTTTCCGTTTTACATGGGTATAAACGAAAGCCGTTATGCCTTTATGGATGAAGGTTGGGCTACTACCTTCGAGTACCTTATTGGTATTGAAGAAAAAGGACAAAAAGCGGCTGATGAATTTTACAAGCAGTTTAGGGTTAACGGATGGATCAAATCATCGCACGACCGCGAAATGCCTATCATTACACCATCGCCCGAGGTAACTTATGGTGCGGGTAATAACTCTTACGGCAAGCCATCATTAAGCTACCTGGCGCTGAAAGATCTTTTAGGCGACGAACTGTTCATAAAAGCCTTGCATACCTACATGGACAACTGGAATGGTAAACACCCTATTCCATGGGATTATTTTAACTCGATGAACAGTGGCTCGGGTAAAGATTTGAACTGGTTTTTCAATAACTGGTTTTACACCCCATCATACATTGATCTGGAGTTGACAAAGGTTGAAAACTCGGGTAGCAATTATACCTTAAACATCAAAAACACTGGTGGCTTTGCTGTTCCGTTTAACGTAAACGTTACCTATGCCGATGGTACTACCGGTACTTTTCATCAAACCCCTGCAGTTTGGGAAAAAGATCAGAAGCAAATAGCGGTGAAACTAAAAGCTGGTAAAGAGGTAAAGGATATTACACTTGACGGTGGCATATTTGTAGATGCCACCCCTAAAAATAATTTGTGGTCTAAGTAAGAACCGCTGTAAGAGGGTTTAAAATAACCTTTAATGTCATCTCGAACGATAGTGAGAGATTTTGTTTAGCCCTGTTTTTAAATGATGCAAGGCGTAACAGGATTTCTTCTTATCATTCGAAATGACATTTTTTTTCGCAATAATTCTTACACGTTTTCAAATTCTTTACCGTTGCTTCGGCGGTTATAAAAGAACAATCCAATACTCATAATAATACTGGTGGCTAAAATAACAACGAATAGCAAACTGGTTTCTACACCGGGTAGGCGTAATGCTGGCGGCAGGTTGTAATAGAGCAGCACGCTAATTAATCCGCGCGGGACAATAACCAGTTCGGGCATTAAGTCGGTTTTAGATACTGCTTTAATGTAAACAAAACGGATGAGGTAAATGGCTAACAAAATTAACCCGCCTACAATTAACACCGACCATTTTTGCAATTGCTCAATATTCATGGTGAAGCCGAATATGATAAAGAAGAATGTACGCATCAGGAAAGCGCTTTCGGCCGATAGTTGTAAGAGTTGTTTTAGGTCTAAGTTTAGGCCGTGGTAAATAAAATATTTACGAAACCAGGGCAGCTTAATTTGATCGGCGTTATTGAGGAATAAACCCAGTGCCAGCACAATAATAAGCGACGAGAGGTGATACGACTGCCCTATGGCATAAACCAGGATCAGGAGCGCTATAATAAGGAAGAATTTAACGTGATGCGTTATACGTCCTATCAAGTAAAGCAGCAACAGGCAGGCCCCCAAAGCAAAAGCCAGTATGGTAAACAACTCGGCACTCAGCTTGGCAAACGAGCCCACATTAATGTGCTTATTGTTCAAAATAAAATTGAACAGTATAACCGTGAGGATATCCGAAAACGACGACTCGTAAATAATAAACTCCTTCTTATGCTTATCAATAGTGGAGGCCGACGGTATGGCAATGGCCGAACTTACCACACAAAAGGGGATGGCGTTGGCAAAGCAGCGGTAATAATCGGCACCGCTCAACTGCCACAATAGCCATGAAATGCAAAAGGTGGTACAGAGTAAAATGACCAGTGCCGAAAAAAAGGAACGCTTAATAACTGAGTTTTTAGCGGGCGTGTATTTAAGCTCTAGGGCTCCTTCTAATACAATAAGGATTAGCCCCAGCGTACCCAGTGTAGGCAGTATGGTAGATACATCGAATATGGCAATGTGAAAATACTCCACTACCTGTTTAATACCAACTCCTAAAAACAGCAGCAGCAGTACCGAAGGTATCTTGGTTTTACCCGCAATTAAATCGAACAGGTACGAAAATATGACCAGTCCGCTCAGGACAATTAATGTGGTGTAAGTACTCAATATAACCCCCTCTAAATCTCCCCCCGGGAGGAGAAGACTTTTGAATAAACTTTTAAGCCCTCCCTCCCGGGGAGGGTTTGGGAGGGGCTTATTTCAGAAAAGCCATGGTCAAAGCCCATGCTTCTTTAGAAGCCGTTTCATTGTAGCTGGCACGCTCATCACAGTTAAAGCCATGGTCGGCATAAGAGAACTTAACGTTCACATAATCCTTGCCGGCATCTTCCACGGCTTGTATAATGGTGTTGATGTTTTCGGGCTTAATGTGCTGGTCTTTGCCTCCCCAAAAAAATAAATGCCGGCCATGAAGATTGGGTGCTTGTGTAGCTAATTCATCTAAGCCGCCACCGTAATAAGATGCCGCAGCTTTAAGCGGTACTACGGCATTAGCTAAAAATGATACCCTGCCACCCAGGCAATAGCCTACACTAAAAATATTTTCCTTGCTAACCGGCTGTTGAGTAAGCCATTGGTAGGCAGCCTGCACATCAAGCGTTAATCCATCAACCGTTAAAGCCTGCATATGCGGCATGGCCGAAGGGAAATCAGTGTAGCTGATTTCGGTTCTCTCTGGTGCCGTGCGGTGGAAAAGTTCGGGTGCAATGGCTAAGTAACCTTCTGCAGCAAAGCGTTCGGCCACTTTGCGGATGTGGCCGTTTACACCAAAAGCTTCCTGCAATACAATAATGGCCGGCGTTTCGGCAGTTATATTTTCTGGCGAAGCGGTATAGGCCAGCATAGTGCTGCCATCGGCTACTTCCAGGTTAATATAGTTAGAATTTATGCTCATGATAGCTCAACTGTAAAGCTCGTGTAAATGTTCAGGGTAAATATCATATAATTATCAGGTATTGTACAAATAACCAAACCGATGTTGTTTAGCGAGGTTAATGCACATACATTTGAGACTATATGACAACGCTTTTTTCTCCCTTGACAATAAAAGATATAACACTAAAAAACCGCATCACGGTATCGCCCATGTGCCAGTACAGCAGTGAAGATGGTTTTGCTAACGACTGGCACTTGGTGCATCTGGGTGCTTTTGCCACAGGCGGCTCGGCATTGATTATTAGTGAAGCAGCAGCCGTATCGCCAGAGGGCCGTATCACTTATGCTGATTTAGGGATATGGAAAGATGAGCACGTAGCCAAGCTTAAACAAATTACCACTTTTATAGAGCAGCAAGGCGCCATAGCCGGTATACAGCTGGCGCATGCCGGCCGTAAAGCCAGCCATGATAAACCTTGGTTAGGTGGTAAGCAAATAGCATCTACTCATGAAAAAGGTTGGGAAACTTTTGGGCCCAGCGCATTGCCTTTCACCGATGGCGAAGAAGCTCCCATTGAGTTAGACAAAGCCGGCATTGAAAAAGTGAAAGCCGATTTTAAAGCAGCAACCCTGCGTTCGGTAGAAGCCGGTTTCAAAGTGGCCGAAATACATGGCGCTCATGGCTACCTGTTTCACCAGTTTTATTCGCCGCTTAGTAACCAGCGTACCGACGAATATGGCGGCTCGTTTGAGAACCGTATACGCTTATTGTTAGAAGTAACGGATGTAGTAAAAGAGGTTTGGCCGGCCGGTTATCCGTTGCTGGTGCGCATCTCTTCTACCGACTGGACCGAAGGTGGCTGGACCATTGAAGATTCGGTAAAGCTGTCGGCCATTTTAAAACAAAAAGGTGTAGATTTGATAGACTGCTCATCGGGTGGTAATGTGCCAAAAGCCAATATTCCGAATAAACCCGGCTATCAGGTAGAATTTGCTGAACGGATAAAAAAGGAAACCGGTATTTTGACAGGTGCGGTTGGTTTGATTACCGAACCGCAACAGGCCAACGAAATTGTAACCAGCGGACAGGCCGATTTAGTGTTGCTGGCCCGCGAAATGCTGCGCGATCCGCATTTTGCTTTGAGGGCTGCGCATGAATTAGGGCAAGAGATTACCTGGCCTGCACAATATGAGCGTGCACAATGGCGTTAACCAAATAGCAACTAATTTCAACCTTAAATACATTTAACTCTAAAACATGAAACGTACAGCAACAGCACACTGGAACGGAACTTTAAAAGATGGTAAAGGCGAATTAACCACACAGAGTACCACCTTAAACAAAACTCAATATTCTTTCAAAACCCGTTTCGAATCGGGTGTGGGTACTAACCCCGAAGAACTGATAGCTGCTGCGCACGCAGGCTGCTTTACCATGGCTGTAGGCGCTGCCTTAACTCAGCAAGGTTTTACTCCCGGCAATTTAGACACTGCCGCTGTATTAGACCTGGACATGGCCGCCCTGAGCATTACCGGCATTCACCTGGAACTTAAAGCCAGCACCATTGACGGTGTAAGCGAAGAGCAGTTTAAAGCTGTAGCCGAAGACGCCAAAAAGAATTGCATTATCTCTAAAGCCCTGAGCGTTCCCTTTACCCTGAACGTAACCTACGGTATTTAATAAAATAAAAATCTGCCATTCCTGCTGAAGGGGTCTCTGTAAGATGCCTTTGTATAGTTAGGAATGGCAGTGCCAATTCAATAAATAAAAGAGCAGGTAGTGATATTTGCTCTTTTGTTGTAATTATAAGGTAGGCCAACATAAACTACCCTTAGCAGTGGAATTTATAAATGATCTGTCAGTCTGAGTTTGTCGAATACTTATAAATGTGTATTGGTCTTCGACAAGCTCAGACTGACAATATTTACAAGCTGTACTTACTACACTATCGCTCGCACAGGCGGTTTAATATAATGCATACTATCAACAAGAATTACATATCATGTCCCGTTCGCGTACCTCTTTAAGTCTTATCATTTCCCTTGTTACCGTTGGTTTCTTGGTTTTTCTGTTCTTTTACATGAAGCACCAGTTTTCTACCGTGCGCACCGAGGTAAAGGAAGATGTAATGGTGGAGAAAATTACCAGTATGGGTAAGCTTGAACTGGTAAAGTACAGTATGAAGGATGTGATTGAAAAAAAGCAGATCCACACCCTGTTGCCCGACGAACGCGTGCTGTTTGTTGCAGTAGGAGAGGTCACCGCTTGTATTGACCTTACCCGCGTACGCAAGCAAGACATTAGCCGCGACAGTTCGGAAAACCGCATTACGGTGATCTTACCTCAGCCCGAAATTTGCTATACCAAGCTCGATCATCAAAAATCGAAGGTTTATGATGTTAGCGGCGTTATATTGCCCAGCACTACCAAGGCTATGGTGGAAGACATTTACAAACTGGCCGAAAAACGACTGTTGGAGAATGCTAACGAAATGAATATCCTGAACAAAGCACGCGAAAATGCACAGACCATTTTCAAGCCTCTGCTCGAAAGCATATCAGGAAAAACGGTAGTGCTTAAATTTAAGTAGTAGTAACCTTAACTTCTTTTTCGGCTGCTTTACGCTCACTGCGTAGTTTCCATATGTGGCCTATACTGCGAGTAGGTATATTATCGCCAAGTATCTTACCCCAAGGTTTCAAGCCATCTATACGGTCAAAAACAATTTTTAGCACTGCTATGAAAGGTATAGATAAAAACATGCCCGATATGCCCCACAACTGGTTACCCAGTAACACGCCTATAATTGATATCAACGCATTAATTTGCACTTTAGATGATACGATGCGCGGCACTAATATATTATTATCAATAAACTGGATAAACAAATAAGCGCCAATTACACCCAGCTGGGTTGTGTAACCATCGTGCGATATTGTGGCCATTAATACCGGCAGGGCTATAGCCACCAGCCCGCCTATATAAGGCAGCAGGTTTAGCAAAGCACCTATAACACCAATTAATATAGCATATGGAACACCCAGTAATAGAAGGGCTGCCGAGTTCATGACGGCTACAATGGCGGTCTCGGTAAGCAAGCCTACAATATAGCTTTGTATGGCCGCTTTGGTTTCCTCTAAAATTTCGGCAACCCTGGCCGAGTTTTCTTCAGAAAATACCTCGAATACAAAATTTACAATAAGTCTTTTGTATAGCAGCATTAAAAATATGTAAACCGGTATTAAAAATATAAGGCTTAAAGTACCCAACACGGTATTCAGCGTTTTACCAACCAGCTTTTTGCCGCTATTCATCGCATCGTTAATGTATTGTACCTGTTTTTGGGCATTGATGCCAAAATGCTGGTGCACAAAGTTCTTCAGGTCATTGATGATTTGCCCGAACTTGGCTTTTAATGTGGGTATGGTATCGCCAAAAGATACAATTTGTGATGATAAGAAGAAAAATATGCCGGCAACAACTGCGGTCGCAATAAATAACGTGACGCTGATGGCCACTATTTTAGGTAATTTTAGCCTTTCCAGCCGGTTACATAACCGGTTAAGTAGCACTGCAAAAAAAGCTGCGAATGCCAGAGGTATCAATATATCGGCCAGTTGAGCCATTACGTATACCGTGAGTATCAGTCCAAACAGTACAACGGTAGCTTGTAAGTAAAAGGGGTATTGCTTAGTTTGCATAGTGAATTAATGCAATATTCCCGCTAATGTTTGCTGCTATAATAAATTAAAACTTAATAGTATAAGTTCCTTTTTGCCCGGCCGGTACTGTTAGCGAATCTTTGTAACGCACTTTATCAATATCCCAAAATATGATGGTTTTCATGTCGCCGGCTGTAGTTACGTTATAAAGCTTGCCTGCATCTTCTGGATTTACGTTGTAACCATGTGCCGTTTTGCTTCCATAATCATAATAAAAGCTAAAAGTGTTAGGTGCAAAAGGCCGGCTAATTTCCAGTTTAATATCCATTGTAGCCTGCCTGAACATGGCTGCATTAACGGTAATTGCACTGTCGGGCTTAAACTTAGTATCATACAAGCCTAATTTTTCATCGGGTGTCCGGTAAAAATAGGTCGTTTTTTTTAGCACTACCGATAAGTAGTTCCTGTTTAGGTCCACTGATCCCGACGGTACCGAGAACCGGTATTTGCCATTATTATCGGTAACAGTTTTAGCCAGTATGTTCAGCGGATTGTGAAAGGTATATCCGCTATATGTACTGCGTAGTTCCAGTTCAACCCCGGCCAACCCAAATTTGCCCGGCGTATCAATGATGGTGCCTGCCAATATATAACAGGAACTACGGCAGTCATTGCCAGTTACCGGCTTGGTACGGTCTTTTCTGCAAGCCGTTAACATATAAAGTAATAAAATAAGAAAATACCAAGGTTTCATAGCGTTTTGCTGTTTTGGTAAACCTAACGATATTGCACAGCATAACGCTACAGGCAACATAGAAAAAGCCAGACTTTTGGCCTGACTTTCAATATGATGATAACCTGTTAATCTTATTTTAACACATTTCTCCAACTCACCAGATCGCCAATGATCTTATTTAACTGGTCGGCCGCTACGCGTTCTTGCGCCATGGTGTCGCGGTGACGGATGGTTACTGTATTATCCTCTAAAGTTTGATGATCTACCGTGATACAGAAAGGTGTACCAATTGCATCCTGACGGCGGTAGCGCTTGCCAATAGCATCTTTTTCTTCGTACTGAATGTTGAAATCCAGTTTTAGGCTGTCCATAATTTCGCGGGCTTTTTCGGGCAAACCATCTTTTTTGGTAAGCGGGAAAATAGCGGCTTTAACCGGGGCCAGGCAAGGGTGCAGGCGTAACACGGTACGGCTGTCCTGCTTTTCTTCGGTGCTCAGGTCTTCTTCCTCGTAAGCATTTAATAAGGTAAGCAGGAACATACGGTCTAAACCTATCGAGGTTTCGATAACGTAAGGGATGTAGTTACCAAAAGGCTTGCCGGTTTCAGGGTCAACCTCAGGGTCAAAGTATTGCATTTTTTTACCTGAGAATTGTTGATGCTGGCTCAGGTCGAAGTCGGTACGGCTATGGATACCTTCTACCTCTTTAAAGCCGAATGGAAATTCAAATTCAATATCGTAGGCAGCATCGGCGTAATGTGCCAGTTTGGTATGCTCGTGGTAACGGTATTTTTCGGCAGCTGTGCCTAAAGCTAAGTGCCAGTTTAAACGGGCGGCTTTCCATTTTTCAAACCATTCTTTTTGCGTTCCCGGGCGTACAAAAAACTGCATTTCCATTTGCTCAAATTCGCGCATACGGATAATGAACTGGCGGGCAATTACCTCATTACGGAAAGCCTTACCAATTTGGGCAATACCAAACGGTATCTTCATCCGGCCTGATTTCTGCACGTTCAGGTAATTTACAAATATACCCTGTGCAGTTTCGGGGCGCAGGTAAACCTTATCGGCATCATCGGCAATGGCGCCCATTTGAGTGCTAAACATAAGGTTAAACTGGCGCACTTCGGTCCAGTTGCGGGTACCGCTTACAGGGCAGGCAATTTCATGTTCAATGATCAGATCGCGCAAGCGGTTCAAATCATCGGCTTTCATGGCATTATCCAACTCCAATTGCAGTTGCTCGGCTTTATCGGTTTTGCCGTCTTTATCATAACGGTCTATCTTGTCTTCCAGCAATTGGTCGGCACGATAGCGTTTTTTCGAATCCTTATTGTCGATCATCGGGTCGCTAAAGCCACCTACGTGGCCACTGGCTTCCCAAATTTTAGGGTGCATAAAAATAGCCGAGTCAATACCCACAATATTGTCGTTCAACTGCACCATGCTCTTCCACCAGTAGGCTTTGATGTTGTTCTTTAGCTCGGCACCGTTCTGGCCGTAGTCGTACACAGCGCTCAGGCCGTCGTATATCTCGCTGGATGGAAACACAAAACCATACTCTTTGGCATGGGCAATCACATTTTTAAACAGTTCGTCGGTATTTTTACTCATAGCGCGTCAAAGATAAAATTTTTTTGATGTGCAAATTGTCCGAACCGGAATTTAAAGAATTGATTGAATTGTCAGAATTGATATAATACCGATTTCATCTTATTTGAATGGGACAAAAATTCTGTCCGTTCTTTAATTCTATAAATTCCGGTTCAGACATTATCTTTACTGCCATGATTGACCTGCAGATCAAAAGCGCCATCCGCGATATACCTGATTTTCCTAAACCCGGAATTGTATTTAAAGATATTACCCCTATATTAAAAGACCCATCTTTATGCGAGGCTATCGTCGATAATTTTGTAGCACGGGTACAAGGCCTTAAAATTGATGCCGTAGCAGGAATAGAAAGTCGTGGCTTTTTATTTGGCCTGCAACTGGCCGGTAAATTAGGGGTGCCATTTGTGCCGGTACGCAAAGCAGGCAAGCTTCCCTTTAGCGTTAAGCAAAAAGAATATGAGTTAGAATATGGAACGGCTACTATTGAAGTACATACCGATGCCTTTAAGCCGGGCCAGCATATTTTAGTGCACGATGATTTGCTGGCCACAGGGGGCACCGTTACTGCAGCCAGCGATTTGATCATAGAAATGGGCGGAATTATAGCCGGCTTTACCTTTGTGGTAGGCCTAAACTTTTTAAACGGTAAAGAAAAAATTAAGCACTTTGCCGATAAGGTGGTAGTGCTGGCGGAGTATTAAGAAGCCCCTCCCAACCCTCCCCGGGAGGGAGGGCTTTAAGAAATTTAAAAGGTCGGTGTTAAGTACGCGGCCTTTTTTTGTTGCTGATATTTCCTTGGGTAATCATTTAATGGAAGCTCTACGACATCATTTTTTTAGTAGTTAACCGGCTTTTCTGTAACAATTACTGCTTTACGTACTCCATGTAGATATAGGGAAATGTTAAAACTGTTAAACCAGTCGCTTTATCTTTTTCTATTGCTTAAATTGCTCAAAAACAACCTTTCATTATGCAGTTAGTTATTCAATCCCTTTCCAAAACGTACGATAACGGCGTTCAGGCGCTCAAAAACATCAGTCTTACTATTAACTCGGGCATGTTTGGGTTGCTGGGGCCAAACGGTGCCGGTAAATCGAGCCTGATGCGCACCATATCCACCCTGCAAGAGCCCGATTCAGGCAGTATTACCTTGGGGCCAATCGATGTGCTGAAACAAAAAGAAGCCGTACGTAGAACGCTTGGCTACCTGCCGCAGGAGTTTGGAGTTTATCCTAAAATATCTGCCGATGATCTGTTGAACCACCTCGCCGTGCTCAAAGGCATCAGCAATAGCAAAGAGCGTAAGGAACTGGTTACTTCACTATTACATAAAACCAATTTGTATAATGATAGGAAAAAGCATCTGTCGGGTTATTCGGGTGGTATGAAACAGCGTTTTGGTATAGCCCAGGCTTTACTTTCTAACCCTACGCTTATTATTGTAGATGAGCCCACCGCGGGCTTAGACCCTGCCGAGCGTAACCGTTTCTTAAATTTACTGGGCGAATTAAGCGACGAAACCATTGTGATCCTTTCCACCCATATTGTGGAAGATGTAAAGGAGCTATGCACCGATATGGCTATTATTAATAAGGGCGAGGTACTGATGCAAGGGAACCCGCTGCAATCTTTAGAAACACTGAAAGGGCAGATTTGGAGCAAGCGTGTGGAAAGGGGTGAGGCTGCTGCTTACAAAGAACGCTTAAACGTAATATCAGATAAATTAATTGCCGGCAAACCCACGTTGCATGTTTATGCACCGCAACAGCCCGAAGAAGGCTTTGAGCAAATTGTGCCCGACCTGGAGGATGTTTATTTCTCTTACATATTTGGCCGTCAACAAGAATTAGCCACCCTTTAATCTGCCGCCATTATGCTTTGGGAAGTTTTTAAATTTGAGATCAAATACCGGCTCAACAGGCCGGCCACGTATATTTATTTTGTAATATGGTTCTTGCTGGCCTTTTCTGTTATGTGCTGGGATGGTATAACGGTGGGCGGCGACATTGGCAAGATCAAGCAAAATGCTTCGGTGGTGTTGTTCAATATTGCGGGCATACTGAGCTTGCTGCCCGGCTTGTTTTTTGCCTCGGCGGTAATGGGCGTGCCCATTCTGCGCGATTTTGAACATAAGATGGAATCGCTGGTGTTTACCACCAATATTAACAAAACCAGTTACTTATTAGGGCGCTTTTTAGGCTCGTTCGTGGTGCTGCTCTTCATCAGCTCGGGTTTTATGTGGGGCGGATGGCTCGGTGCTCACATGCCCTGGAACGATGCCACTAAGTTTTTGCCCATCACGCTCATGCAATTTGCCCGGCCCTGGCTCATCCTCATCGTATTTAACATGTTCGTTTTCTCGTGCCTGTTTTTTGCCATAGGTGCGCTTACCCGCAAAATGCTGTTTGTGTATTTACAGGCCATTATATTACTGGCTATCTACATTGTGGTTGAAACCTTGGTGGGCGATGTAGAGAACTTGAAAAAGGCCGCCCTTTTTGATCCTTTCGGGTCGTACAGTATATCGGCGCTTACCCGGTACTGGACCGTAGCCGAACGTAATGTTTTGCAGGTGCCTTTCAGCGGAGTGCTGCTGTTAAACCGCTTGCTTTGGATTGGTGTGGGTTTCTTGTTTTTCGCAATAACGTTTGCCGTATTCAAATTCAGGGCAGTGTATACCGGTTTATTTAAAAAGCGCTTCTTCCAAAGTAATAAAGTAGTTGCGGCCGATAATAGCCCGGTTCCCTTTGTTAAACCAAGTTACTCGGCTGGTACCTGGCTAAGCCAAATTAATGTGCTTACGCGCCTTTACTTTAAAGAGGTGGTCCGTTCTATACCTTTTATAGGCATTGGCTTAGTAGGTATCATATTAATAGGTATCGATGCCAACTTCGCGTCCAGTTATTACGGACAAGAGCTTTATCCTGTTTCCTCGCTCATTGCCAGTTTTATAGCCGATGAGGTGGTGCTTATCATCAGCATTATGGTGCTATTTTACTCGGGCGAACTCATATGGCGCGAAAAGGAAGTCCGCTTCAGCCAGATATTTGACTCATTGCCGGTAGGCTATGCGGCGCCCATAGTCAGCAAGTTTTTGGCTATGGCCGGTATGTTGCTGGTTTACCTGGCTTTCATGATTCCAGTAGGTATCATTATTCAGTTGGCTAAAGGATTTACTTTTATTGAGCTGGGTGTATACATCAAGATACTGTTCTTCCAGGTGTATATTCCTATGCTGATCTATACCGCCATGACCTTCTTTTTGCAAAGCTTGTTCAACAATAAATTTGTGGGTTATGCGGTGTCCATCTTGTTTTACATCTACATTTTGTTTGCCGGGCAAATGAAGATCTTTTACAACCTGCTCATCCCCAACAGCGGCGGCGTAGGGCAGTATTCGGATATGAACGGCTTTGCAGCATCAATGGATAAATATCTGGTGCTTAAATGTTTTTGGATAGCCATTGGCGGTATACTGCTTACACTGGCTATATTACTCTACCAGCGCGGAACCTCTACCGGATTTAGAGAACGCTTAACCAGTATGCGTCAGCGTTTCGGCCGCGCACAGGCGGTGTTTATGGCGGCTTGTTTGGTTGTGGCCGTTGCTTCGGGCTTCTACTACTATCAAAATGCCAACGTATGGAATGAGTACAGCAACCCCGAAGAGCAGAAAGATTTGCAGGTAAGCTATGAGAAGCAGCTGAAAGCCAAATATGAAAAGGCATTACAGCCAAGCGTGGTGAATGTAGTTGGCTCTGTTAACATCTACCCTGAAAAAGAGGGCATGGATTTAAATGCGATGGTAACCTACAAAAACTTGATGCGGGTGCCTATTTCACTATTACTGGTGCAACAACCTAACGACCCGATGTTAAAGTATAGTGAGTTAAAGTTTTCGGTACCAATGACGGTGGTTAAAATGTATCCGAAATTTAAATTCACAGTTTATAAACTCAGCAAACCTTTACTCCCCGGCGATTCGATGCTACTGCATGTGGTGGGTGCACGCTTGCCTAAAGGGTTTACCAACAGCGGCCCAAATTACAGTTATGTAGAAAACGGTACGTTTTTCAACAATACCGATGTTTTTCCATTCTTGGGCTATAGCACCGAGTACGAACTGGGCGATACCGACGACCGTAAAAAACGCGGGTTGAAAGAGCAAAAGGGCTTACCTTCCCGTACCGATAGTGTAGGGCGCATGCTAAACCTATTTGGTCAGCGTGGCCGCACCGGGCTCGATTTGACGTTGAGCACCTCGGCCGATCAGATTGCCATATCGCCCGGTTACCTAAAGAAACAATGGAAGCAAAATGGCCGTGCCTATTTTCATTACCAGATGGATAAGCCGATCTTTAATTTCTTTAACATAACCTCGGGCCGTTTTGAAGTAAAACGCGAAAAGTGGAAAGGCGTTAACCTGGAAGTATATTACCATAAACCGCACAATTTTAATCTGGGCATCATGATGGCTGCTTTAAAGAACGGGTTAGAATATGATAATAAAAATTTTAGTCCGTACTTGTACAGGCAAATGCGCATTATCGAATTTCCTAAATACCGGGGCTTTGCGCAGTCGTTCCCTAACACGGTGCCGTTTTCAGAAAACATAGGCTTTTTGTTCCGCAAGCAGCCCGAGAAGCTGGACATGTGCTATTACGTAACCGCACACGAGTTGGGGCACCAATGGTGGGGACACCAGGTTTGTGAGGCCAATACTGTGGGCGGGCAAATGTTTTCGGAAGGTTTGGCACAATACAGTGCTATTATGTTGCTCAAAAAGTCATTAAGTGTAGAGGAGTTGCGCCGCTACCTGAAGTATGAGCTGGATCAGTATCTGCGCGGGCGTTCGTCTGAACGTAAGGCTGAAAATCCGCTCGACCAAACCGATCAGCAGCAATACATCCATTACCAAAAAGGAACACTGGCTTATTTTGCCCTGCAAGATTATATCGGCGAAGATAAAGTGAACCAGGCCCTGCGCAAACTCATCGCCAATTATGGCAATGGCGATAAATACCCTACCTCAGATGTGCTGACCGGCTATTTTAAAGAAGTAACGCCCGACAGCTTGAAATATGTGGTAGATGACCTGTTTAGCAAAATTACCCTGTTTGAGAACCGCGTGGTAGAACCTACCGCTAAAAAAGTAAAAGACGGCTATGAGGTAACCATCCCTATACAATCTATAAAATACTACGCCGATAAAGCAGGCAACGAAAAACGTACCACGCTGCATGATTATATTGATGTAGGTGTATTTGCCATGCAAAAAGGCAAAGAAAAGCTGGTATACCTGCAACGGCAAAAGCTGACCTCCGAAAAGAACACCATTAAAGTAATGATGAAAGAGAAGCCCGTACGTGCCGGTATTGACCCTGTTTACAAACTGGTAGACCGTAATACGGAAGACAATACAGCAGTGGTAGAAATTAAATAAAAAAGCCCTCCCAACCCTCCCCGGGAGGGAGGGCTTTTTTATAAAAAATAGCTAAGCCTGAACACCTTAAAATGCTGATAAACAATATTGAAAAAAGAAATTAAAAATTAAATCTTTTGTCTTACCTTTGCTCTCCCTGAAAGGAGGTATTTAGAAGGATATGATCATTATTAATGTAAAAGACGGCGAATCATTAGATAAAGCGCTGAAACGTTTCAAAAAGAAATTTGAAAAAACAGGTGTTTTACGCGAATTACGCAGTCGTCAGGCTTACGAAAAGAAGTCTGTAGCTCGTCGTCACGAAATCAAACACGCCATCTATATTCAAAATATGCATAAAGAGGAATCTTTATAATTTAAAGTTCCTGTTTTGATATAATAAAACTATTTGTACTTTGCCCTCCCGGCATAGCGCAAATAGTTTTTATGTTTTTAGAGCAGTTTATAGCATACATTAAATACGAAAAGCGGTACTCGCCGCATACCGTAGCTGCCTATGAGTCTGATCTGGCTCAGTTTTATACTTTCCTTAATCATCCCGAAGTAGTTATCGGCCATCCGTCCGAAATTACACATCACCACATTCGTAACTGGATGGTGGAACTGATGAACCAAAAACTTACCAGCCGTTCCATTAACCGTAAGGTGGCTACCCTGCGCAAGTACTTTAAGTTTTTGCTGCAAGGCAATCATATAGCATCTACGCCAACGGCACGCATCCAAACGCCCAAAATAGCTAAACATCTGCCAGTAGTGGTCGAGGAAGAAAAGCTTTCGCGTATGCTTGATAATAATGAAATCTTCACCACCGATTTTAAGGGCCGACGCGACAAAATGATCGTTGAACTGCTGTTTGGAACCGGCATGCGCCTTTCCGAACTGCTGGGCATAACCGAGGCTGATATAAACACCTATGAAGGTACGGTTAAAGTGCTGGGTAAGAGAAATAAACAACGCATTATCCCCCTTAATAAAGAGCTCAAACTCTTACTGCAAGAATACCTCCTGTTAAAGAAAAGTGAAATTTTTGCTAACAAATCATTAAAACTAATCGTTACAGATAAAGGAGCCGATGCTTACGCCAAGATGATTTATTTGATTGTGCAGAAATATTTAAACTATATATCAACCCAGGATAAGAAAAGTCCGCATGTGCTTCGGCATACGTTTGCAACCAGCTTATTAAACAAAGGGGCCGACCTTAATGCCATTAAGGACTTGTTAGGCCACGCCAGTTTGAGCGCCACGCAAGTGTACACCCACAACTCCGTTGAACGACTTAAATCTATTTATAAACAAGCCCATCCAAAGGCGAATTAACACAGGAGGAACAAATGAAAATTACTGTTCAAGCAATTCATTTCAGTGCAGATCAAAAATTAGTAGACTTTATACAAAAAAAGGCAGATAAGTTGGAGCAGTTTAGCGACAACATTATTAGCGGAGAAGTTTACTTGAAACTGGAGAATACCGGCGAAGAAGCCAACAAAATAACAGAGATTAAATTAATTGTACCCGGTAATATGCTTTTTGCAAGCCACCAGTGCAAAACCTTTGAGGAGGGAACCGACCTGGCTATTGAAAGCCTGCGTAAGCAAATTCAGAAGCATAAGCAGAAACAAAGTGCTATAACCGAAGAAGCGAGAAAAGCAGATCCGCTATCGGTTGAAGAGGATGATTATTGATAATCAGCATGATATAGAAACAAAAATCAGCAGGCAAAAAACCTGCTGATTTTTTTTGTAAATTTATTTTGCACGGTAGTAAAAATGTGTACATTTGCATTCCCTTTCGGAGAGGTACTTAACAAAAGGGAATGGTTCTTTAAAAAGATAAAATATTAAGCCTCCTTAGCTCAGCTGGTAGAGCAACTGACTTGTAATCAGTAGGTCATTGGTTCGATCCCGATAGGAGGCTCAGTTTTAGATTTCGAAATTCGAATTTTCGATTTCGGATGTTCAAGTCAGGATGTAAATCCACATTCGAACATCCGCGACTTTGAAGTCAAAGAACCCGGGGGGATACCAGAGCGGTCAAATGGGACGGACTGTAAATCCGTTGCTTCGGCTACGAAGGTTCGAATCCTTCTCCCCCCACACTTGAGAAATGAGTGAGTTGATGAATGAGTGAATGAGTGATTGCAGTAATGCAATTTAATTCATCCAGGATATTCACTAACTCACTCATTCGCTCATTAAAACAAATTGCGGAAGTAGCTCAGTTGGTAGAGCGATAGCCTTCCAAGCTATAGGTCGCGAGTTCGAACCTCGTCTTCCGCTCAGTGAGGGTTATTAAGTAATTGAATTATTAAGTTGTTTCTATATCCATCAGCTAATAACACAATAACTCAATAACCAAAAAGATTAAGCCGACGTAGCTCAGGGGTAGAGCACTTCCTTGGTAAGGAAGAGGCCAAGGGTTCAAATCCCTTCGTTGGCTCAGCGCCTTAGGCGTTATAAATAAAGAGTAAATTAACCTACAAATAATTAATAAATCATGGCAAAAGAAAAGTTTGACCGCAGTAAGCCGCACTTAAACATCGGTACTATCGGTCACGTTGACCACGGTAAAACAACCCTTACCGCAGCTATTACGAAAGTATTATCTGACAAAGGTTTCTCAGAAGCTCGTTCATTTGATTCAATTGACTCTGCTCCTGAAGAAAAAGAACGTGGTATTACAATCAATACAGCACACGTTGAGTACTCTACAGCTAACCGTCACTACGCACACGTTGACTGCCCTGGTCACGCGGATTACGTAAAGAACATGGTTACTGGTGCGGCTCAAATGGATGGTGCAATCATTGTGGTTGCAGCAACTGACGGTCCAATGCCACAAACTCGTGAGCACATTTTGTTAGCCCGCCAGGTAGGCGTGCCTTCATTGGTTGTGTTCATGAACAAAGTTGACATGGTTGATGATCCGGAATTATTGGAATTAGTTGAAATGGAAGTTCGTGAATTATTATCATTCTACGATTTCCCTGGTGATGATATCCCGGTTATCCAAGGTTCTGCCTTAGGTGGTTTGAACAACGATCCAAAATGGGTTGAAAAAATTATGGAATTGATGGATGCTGTTGATAGCTACATTCCAATTCCTCCACGTTTAACTGATCTTCCATTCTTAATGCCTGTTGAAGATGTATTCTCGATCACTGGTCGTGGTACTGTTGCTACCGGTCGTATTGAGCGTGGTATCATTAACTCTGGTGAGCAAGTTGATATCTTGGGTATGGGTGCAGAAAACTTAAAATCAGTTGTTACTGGTGTTGAGATGTTCCGTAAGATCCTTGATAGAGGTGAAGCTGGTGATAACGTAGGTTTATTGTTACGTGGTATTGAGAAAGAAGCCATCCGTCGTGGTATGGTTATTTGCAAACCAGGTTCAGTAACTCCACACACTGACTTCAAAGCCGAAGTTTACGTATTATCAAAAGCAGAAGGTGGTCGTCACACACCATTCTTTAACAAATACCGTCCTCAGTTTTACTTCCGTACCACTGACGTAACAGGTGAAATTACATTAGCAGAAGGCGTAGAAATGGTTATGCCTGGTGATAACGTTACTATCACAGTATCTTTAATCAACGCTATCGCAATGGAAAAAGGTTTACGTTTCGCTATCCGTGAGGGTGGTCGTACAGTAGGTGCCGGTCAGGTAACTGAAATCTTAAAATAAGCCCCCTAATATCTCCCGATAGGGAACAAAAAGGTAGGGTTAATTTCAAAACAAAGTACTTGATATCATATCAAGTACTTTGTTTTAATAACATCATCAAGAGTTTAGGTTAAAGTCCATTTGCGTGGTATTTCAAACCATATCTCTTCATATACACGGGAATAGTTCAACGGTAGAATAGAGGTCTCCAAAACCTTTGATCAGGGTTCGAATCCTTGTTCCCGTGCATTTAAGTAATTCAAACACATGTCTGCAGTAACTGAATATCTAAAAGAATCATACATTGAGTTAACCGAAAAGGTTACCTGGCCAACCTGGCGCGAACTGCAAAGCAGCGCTGTATTAGTATTGGTTGCTGCCCTGATCATCGCTATGGTTATATTCGGTATGGATCAGATCATCAGCTATGTGTTACGTCAGTTTTACAGTTCACTTGCTTAATTAGTTAACGAAGAATGAGTGATCAGTTAAAATGGTATGTGGTAAGAGCCGTTAGCGGAAAAGAGAAAAAGGTTAAGCAATACTTAGATGCCGAAGTTAACCGCTTAGGCATTTCTCATCTAATACCACAAGTACTAATACCAACAGAAAAATATTACCAGATGCGCGATGGAAAAAAAATTGCCAAAGAGCGTAACTACTTCCCCGGCTATGTAATGATCGAAGCTCAGCTTGATGGTGAGTTAGAACACGTGATAAAAGGTATCAACAGTGTAATTGGTTTCCTGGGCGATAAGGCCGGTAATGCCATTCCACTGCGCCAGAGCGAGGTTAACCGTATATTAGGTAAAGTTGACGAGATGGCCGCGCAAGGCGAAACCGTGAACGTACCATATTATGTGGGCGAGAACGTTAAAGTAATGGACGGACCTTTCAACGGCTTTAGTGGCGTAATTGAAGAGGTTAACGAAGAGAAGAAGAAACTTAAGGTCATGGTGAAGATATTCGGGCGCCGAACGCCGCTTGAATTGAACTACATGCAAGTAGAAAAAGAATAAATCAAAATTTATTAGGAATCAGCCCGTAAAGTTCATATCTTTGCGGGCTGAATTTTTTATAGATACAGCGCTTAAATGTTACTTTGCTTCCAAAAACTTACTAACATTAAGTACAATAAATTAAATTAAAGATGGCAAAAGAAGTCGGTGCGTTAGTAAAACTACAAGTTAAGGGTGGCGCTGCAAATCCATCACCTCCAATTGGCCCAGCATTGGGTGCGAAAGGGGTGAATATCATGGAATTTTGCAAGCAATTCAATGCACGTACTCAGGATAAACCTGGTAAAGTGTTGCCGGTAGTAATTACTGTTTATGTCGACAAGTCATTTGATTTTATCATTAAAACTCCTCCTGTTGCCATCCAATTATTGGAAGCTGCAGGTTTAAAAGGTGGTTCGGCCGAGCCCAACCGTAAGAAAGTTGCCAACGTAAGTTGGGAGCAGGTTGCCAGCATAGCTAAAGATAAAATGCCTGACTTAAACGCGTTTACAGAAGAGTCTGCCATGAAAATGGTAGCTGGTACTGCTCGCAGCATGGGTATTACCGTATCCGGTACAGCGCCCTGGAATTAATTATTAACACACAAATCAGTTTAAGACAGTGGCTAGATTAACAAAAAATCAAAAAGCAGTACTCTCCAAAATTGAGGCTAACAAAGCGTACACATTACAAGACGCAACTAATTTAGTGAAGGATATTACCACCACTAAGTTTGATGCATCAGTTGATATCGATGTACGTTTAGGTGTAGACCCACGTAAAGCCAATCAAATGGTGCGTGGTATTGCAACTTTACCTCATGGAACCGGTAAGACTGTACGTGTTTTGGTGCTTTGTACTCCAGACAAGGAGCAAGAAGCTAAAGACGCAGGTGCAGATTACGTAGGTTTGGACGATTACATCGCTAAAATAGAAGGCGGATGGACTGACGTTGACATTATCATCACCATGCCAAGCGTTATGGCTAAGGTAGGTCGTTTGGGTCGTATTTTAGGCCCGCGTAACCTTATGCCTAACCCTAAATCAGGTACAGTAACTCCAGAAGTGGGTAAAGCTGTAACTGACGTAAAAGGCGGTAAGATCGATTTCAAGGTTGACAAAACCGGTATCATCCATGCCTCAATAGGTAAAGTATCTTTCCCTGCTGAGAAAATTTATGAGAATGCTTTAGAAGTATTGCAAACTATCTCTAAATTAAAACCATCATCAGCTAAAGGAACATACTTCAAGAGTATTCATGTTTCTTCGACCATGTCGCAAGGAATCCAGGTTGAAACTAAATCAGTAGCGGGGATCTAATCATGAATAAAGAAGAAAAATACGAATTAGTTGCCGCGCTAACTGAGCAGATTAACGAGTATGGTAATTTCTATATTACCGATACCGCTGATTTAACAGTAGCTAAGATCAACAACATCCGTCGCAAGTGCTTTGAAAGCGATATCGTTATGCAAGTTGCCAAAAACAGCTTGATCGAGAAAGCTTTAGAAGCTGCAGAAGGTGATTTTTCACCCCTGTATGATGTATTGAAAGGTACATCTACTATTTTATTTTCTAAATCAGCTAAAGCTCCGGCTAAACTGATCAAGGATTTGAGAAAACAAGGCGATAAGCCGGTATTGAAAGCAGCCTATGTTTACTCATCAGCATTTGTTGGTGATAATCAGCTTGATGCGTTAATGACGCTGAAATCGAAAGAAGAGTTGGTTGGCGAAATCATTGGATTATTGCAATCACCTGCTAAGAATGTACTTTCTGCCCTACAATCGGGTGGAACTACTATTGCAGGACTGGTAAAAACATTACAAGAAAGAGAAGGTTAGTCGAACGCCTCGTTAAAGTTCGAATAAAACACAAAGTATTTAAAAGCTAAAATTAAAATAAAATGGCAGATTTAAAATCGTTTGCTGAACAGTTGGTAAACTTAACAGTAAAAGAAGTTAACGAATTAGCTCAGATCTTAAAAGATGAGTATGGTATTGAGCCTGCTGCTGCAGCTGTAGCTGTAGCTGCTCCTGCTGCTGGTGGTGATGCCCCTGCAGCTGCTGCAGAACAAACTTCATTTGATGTTATCTTGAAAGAAGCTGGCGGCGCTAAATTAGCAGTTGTTAAATTAGTAAAAGACTTAACTGGTTTAGGTTTGAAAGAAGCTAAAGACTTAGTTGATGGTGCACCAAAAGAAGTAAAAGCTGGTGTTTCTAAAGAAGAAGCTGAATCTTTAAAGAAAGCCTTAGAAGAAGCCGGAGCTGTAGTTGAAGTTAAGTAATTTAACTCAATAGAGCCCTTAGCATAAGACTCCGACCGTATTTGGTCGGGGTCTATTGCTGTTTATAACGTTTTCATTTTTGTTTGAAGTTCAGGAACAACTTTAAATAAACCGGTAAGAGTTTAATACAATATTAAAATTATAATCCCTTGGCAAACAAAAATAACCAAAGAGTGAACTTTGCAACCAGCAGGCACGTCCTTGACTACCCTGACTTTCTGGATGTACAGTTGAAATCTTTTCAGGAATTTTTCCAGCTGGAAACCACTTCAGACAACCGTCATAAAGAAGGCTTGTTTAAAGTATTTGCCGAAAATTTTCCAATTTCCGATTCTCGTAACATTTTCGTGTTAGAGTTTTTGGATTACTTTATTGATCCGCCACGTTACGATATTCAAGAGTGTATCGACCGTGGTTTAACTTACAGTGTGCCTTTAAAGGCAAAGCTTCGCCTTTCATGTAATGATGAAGAGCACGAAGACTTTGAAACCATTGTGCAGGATGTGTACTTAGGTACTATTCCTTACATGACGCCTAAAGGTACTTTCGTAATTAACGGTGCCGAGCGTGTAATCGTTTCGCAGTTGCACCGTTCACCAGGTGTGTTCTTTGGCCAAAGCCGCCACACTAACGGTACTAAATTATACTCTGCCCGTGTTATCCCTTTCAAAGGATCATGGATTGAGTTTGCTACAGACGTTAACAACGTAATGTATGCTTACATTGACCGTAAAAAGAAATTCCCGGTTACTACCTTGCTTCGTGCCATTGGTTATGATTCAGATAAAGACATCTTAGAATTATTTGAACTTGCCGATGAAGTGAAAGTAAGCAAATCTGGCCTTAAGAAATTTGTTGGCCGTAAGCTTGCTGCAAGGGTGCTTAAAAAATGGGTGGAAGACTTTGTGGACGAGGATACCGGTGAAGTGGTATCTATCGATCGTAATGAGATCATCCTTGAGCGCGAAACAGTACTGGATGATGATAACATTGATCAAATCATCGATGCTGGTGTGAAAACCATTATCCTGAACAAGGAAGATGCCTCAACCAGCGGTGATTATACCATTATATATAATACCTTACAAAAAGATACTTCGAACTCTGAGAAAGAAGCGGTGGAGCACATCTATCGCCAGTTACGTAACGCCGAACCACCTGATGAGGAAACTGCTCGTGGTATCATCGATCGTTTGTTCTTCTCGGATAAAAGATATGATTTGGGAGATGTAGGTCGTTACCGCATCAACCGTAAACTTAAGCTTGATACATCAGACGAGATCAAAGTATTAACCAAGGCAGATATTATCGCTATTGTTAAGTACCTGATCAAGTTGATCAACTCTAAAGCTGAGGTGGATGATATTGACCACTTGTCTAACCGTCGTGTACGTACGGTAGGTGAGCAGTTATACGCTCAATTTGGTGTTGGTTTGGCCCGTATGGCCCGTACCATCCGCGAGCGTATGAACATCAGGGATAACGAGGTGTTTACACCAACTGACCTGATCAATGCGCGTACTTTATCATCAGTAATTAACTCGTTCTTTGGTACCAACCAGTTATCTCAGTTCATGGATCAAACCAATCCATTAGCCGAGATCACTCACAAACGCCGTCTTTCGGCGCTTGGGCCCGGTGGTCTGTCTCGTGAGCGTGCCGGTTTTGAGGTACGTGACGTGCACTATACCCACTATGGTCGCTTGTGTACCATTGAAACACCAGAAGGACCAAACATTGGTTTGATCTCTTCACTTTGTGTCCACGCTAAGATCAATAGCTTAGGATTTATCGAAACTCCATACAAACGTGTGGATAACGGTACTGTAGTTATGGATGAGCCGGTTATTTATTTATCGGCAGAAGACGAAGATGGTAAAACCATTGGTCAGGCTAATGCCGTGTATGATGATAAAGGTGTGTTTGCTACGCCACGCGTAAAAGCTCGTTTTGAGGGTGACTTCCCGATTATTGAGCCTGAGCGTTTGGATTACATGGACATTGCACCTAACCAGATCACTTCGATTGCAGCTTCATTGATTCCGTTCCTGGAGCATGATGATGCTAACCGTGCGTTGATGGGTTCGAACATGCAACGCCAGGCCGTGCCGCTTTTACGCCCTGAGGCGCCAATTGTAGGTACAGGTTTGGAAGGCCGTGTAGCGAAAGACAGCCGTACCTTGGTTAACGCCGAAGGTAATGGTGTGGTTGAGTATGTAGATGCCAACGAAATTAAAATCAGATATGACCGTACAGAAGATGATCGTTTAGTATCATTTGATGACGATACCAAATCTTACCGCCTGATCAAGTTCCAAAAAACTAACCAGAGCACTACCATGAACTTGAAGCCTATTGTAACCAAAGGCCAAAGAGTTGAGAAAGGACAAGTGCTTTGCGAAGGCTATGCAACGCAGAACGGTGAACTGGCTTTAGGTCGTAACATGAAGGTTGCGTTCATGCCTTGGCAAGGATACAACTTTGAGGATGCGATTGTGATTTCTGAGCGTGTGGTATCGCAAGATATCTTTACCTCTTTACACGTTGAAGAGTTTGAACTTGAAGTTCGTGACACTAAACGTGGTGAGGAAGAGTTAACACCGGATATCCCTAACGTATCTGAAGAAGCCACTAAAGACCTGGACGAAGACGGTATTATCCGTGTAGGTGCCGAGGTTAAAGAAGGCGATATCCTGATTGGTAAGATCACTCCTAAGGGTGAGTCTGACCCATCACCGGAAGAAAAACTGTTACGTGCTATTTTTGGTGACAAAGCCGGTGACGTAAAAGATGCTTCTTTGAAAACCCCGCCATCAATTGCCGGTGTGGTTATTGATACCAAGTTGTTCTCACGTGCTAAGAAAACTACGAAAGCAGAAGAAAAAGCACAGTTAGAAAAACTGGATGCTAAACATGACAGGGCTGTAAAAGAGCTGAAAACCCGTTTGGTTGATAAATTATTTGAAATTGTGAATGGTAAAACTTCACAGGGTGTGTTCAATGTTTACAAGGAACTGTTAGTAGCTAAGGGTGTTAAGTTCACTCAGAAGATATTAGCCGAGCTACCATACGAAAACATTAACCCAACTAAGTGGACAACCGACGATGACAAGAACGATCAGATCAAGTTGTTGTTGCATAACTACAACATCAAAATCAACGAGGAACTGGGTGCTTACCGTCGCGATAAATTTGCGATCAGCGTAGGTGACGAGCTTCCATCGGGTATCGTTCAAATGGCTAAAGTATACATCGCTAAAAAGCGTAAGCTTAAAGTGGGTGATAAGATGGCCGGTCGTCACGGTAACAAAGGTATTGTGGCACGTATTGTACGTGACGAAGATATGCCGTTCCTGGAAGATGGTACTCCGGTTGATATCGTGTTGAACCCACTGGGTGTACCTTCACGTATGAACTTGGGGCAAATCTACGAAACTGTATTAGGTTGGGCAGGTAAAGAGCTGGGTGTTAAATTCGCTACTCCTATTTTTGATGGTGCAACCTATCAGGAAGTGGAAGACTGGATTGCCAAAGCAAAATTACCGGCTACCGGACGTACTTACCTGTACAATGGCTTAACCGGAGATCGTTTTGACCAGCCAACTACCGTAGGTATTATCTACATGCTGAAATTAGGTCACATGGTTGATGATAAGATGCACGCCCGTTCAATCGGACCATACTCATTAATCACACAACAACCATTGGGTGGTAAAGCCCAGTTTGGTGGTCAGCGTTTTGGTGAGATGGAGGTTTGGGCACTGGAAGCATTTGGTGCTGCCAACATCCTGCAAGAGATCCTTACTGTGAAATCTGATGATGTTATTGGCCGTGCTAAAACTTACGAAGCCATTGTTAAAGGTGAAAACTTGCCTACACCATCTGTACCGGAATCATTCAACGTATTGGTTCACGAGTTAAGAGGTTTAGGTTTGGATATCACATTAGAATAATATTGATTAGTGAGGGATTGAGTGGGTAACCATTCAATCCTTTGTTAACTTTTACGTGCAAGAAGAGAGATTGAATCTTTATTAATCACTCTCCACTAAATCATTTAAAAAATAAATATGTCTTATAAAAAAGATAATAAAATAAAAAGCAACTTCACCACCATTACCATCAGCTTAGCCTCTCCGGAGTCTATTTTGGAGCGTTCAAGTGGTGAGGTGTTAAAGCCAGAAACCATCAACTACCGTACTTACAAACCCGAGCGTGATGGTTTGTTCTGTGAGCGTATTTTTGGTCCGGTTAAAGATTATGAGTGTCATTGCGGTAAATACAAACGTATCCGTTACAAAGGGATCGTTTGCGACCGTTGCGGTGTTGAAGTAACCGAAAAGAAAGTACGTCGTGAGCGTATGGGCCACATTAACCTGGTGGTTCCTGTTGCGCATATTTGGTACTTCCGTTCGTTGCCAAACAAAATTGGTTACTTACTGGGCTTACCAACTAAAAAATTAGATTTAATTATATACTACGAGCGTTACGTAGTTATACAACCGGGTATCAAAGAATCTGACGGTATTTCCAAAATGGATTTCCTGACAGAAGAAGAGTACCTGGATGTGTTAGATACTTTACCTAAAGAGAACCAGTATCTTGACGACAAAGATCCTCAGAAATTTGTTGCCAAAATGGGTGCCGAAGCTTTAGAGGAATTATTGAAGCGTATCGACCTTGACCAGTTATCGTACGATTTGCGTCACCAGGCTGCTAACGAAACTTCTCAGCAACGTAAAAACGAAGCTTTAAAACGCCTTCAGGTGGTTGAAGCTTTCCGCGATGCTAAAAGCCGTATAGATAACAACCCGGAATGGATGATCGTGAAGATCGTTCCTGTTATACCTCCTGAATTACGTCCGTTAGTACCACTGGAAGGTGGTCGTTTCGCAACTTCAGATTTAAATGATTTATACCGTCGTGTAATTATCCGTAACAACCGTTTAAAACGTTTGATCGAGATCAAAGCACCGGAAGTGATTTTACGTAACGAAAAACGTATGCTGCAGGAAGCTGTGGATTCGTTATTTGATAACTCACGTAAAGTTAACGCGGTAAAAACTGAAGGTAACCGTGCCTTAAAATCACTTTCAGATATTCTGAAAGGTAAACAAGGCCGTTTCCGTCAAAACTTATTAGGTAAGCGTGTGGATTATTCTGCCCGTTCGGTAATTGTGGTTGGACCTAACCTTAAGTTACACGAGTGCGGTTTACCTAAGGATATGGCTGCCGAGCTGTTTAAACCATTTATCATTCGCAAGATGATTGAGCGTGGTGTGGTTAAAACAGTAAAATCTGCCAAAAAGATTGTTGACCGTAAGGATCCATTAGTTTGGGACATCTTAGAAAATGTATTGAAAGGACACCCTGTGTTATTAAACCGTGCGCCTACGCTGCACAGGTTAGGTATCCAGTCGTTCCAGCCAAAGCTGGTTGAAGGTAAAGCAATTCAGTTGCACCCATTAACTTGTACGGCATTCAACGCGGATTTTGACGGTGACCAGATGGCTGTGCACGTACCACTTGGTAATGCCGCTATTTTGGAAGCCCAGATCCTGATGTTAGCTTCACACAACATTTTGAACCCTGCCAACGGTACGCCTATTACAGTACCATCGCAGGATATGGTTTTGGGTCTTTACTACATTACTAAAGGCCGTAAAACTGATGAGGAGCGTGTGGTTAAAGGACAAGGTTTGTCTTTTTACTCTGCCGAAGAGGTGATTATCGCTTACAATGAGAAGAAAATTGACCTGCATGCCTTTATTAAAGTAAAAGCAAAAATTAAAGAACGCGATGGCAGCATCGCTCATAGATTGATTGATACTACCGTTGGTCGTGTGTTATTTAACCAACACGTGCCCGAAGAAGTAGGTTACATCAACGAACTGTTAACCAAAAAATCACTGCGTGATATTATTGGTGAAGTAGTGAAGAATACTGGTATGGCCCGTGCAGCACAGTTCCTTGATGATATTAAGGAATTAGGTTTCAGAATGGCATTCCAGGGTGGTTTATCTTTCAACTTGCAGGATGTTAATATTCCTGAGCAAAAGGTTGAACTGATAGCCCAGGCGTCTCGCGAGGTTGAAGAAGTAATGAATAACTATAACATGGGTTTCATTACCAACAACGAGCGTTATAACCAAATTATCGATATCTGGACTCGTATCAACAATCGCTTAACGTCGAATGTAATGGAGATCTTGTCTACCGATAACCAGGGCTTCAACTCGGTTTACATGATGTTGGATTCTGGTGCACGTGGTTCTAAAGAGCAAATCCGTCAGCTTGCAGGTATGCGTGGTTTGATGGCCAAGCCTCAAAAATCAGGTTCAGGTGGTGAGATTATCGAAAACCCGATCTTATCAAACTTTAAAGAAGGCCTGTCGGTATTAGAGTACTTTATCTCTACCCACGGTGCCCGTAAAGGTTTGGCGGATACGGCGTTGAAAACTGCGGATGCGGGTTACTTAACCCGTCGTTTACATGATGTTGCCCAGGATATGATTGTGGGTGAAACTGATTGCGGAACATTACGTGGTATTTATACAACAGCATTAAAAGACAACGAGGATATTGTTGAACCATTATACGATCGTATTTTGGGCCGTACCTCGCTTCATGATGTATTTGACCCGTTAACCAGCGAATTGTTGGTAAGCGCCGGACAAGACATTACCGAAGATATTGCTAAGAGCATTGAGAATTCACCATTGGAAGGTATCGAAATCCGTTCGGTATTGACCTGCGAAAGCAAGCGTGGTGTGTGTGCATTGTGCTACGGACGTAACCTTGCCAGCGGTAAACGCGTTCAGCGCGGTGAAGCGGTTGGTGTAATTGCAGCCCAGTCAATTGGTGAGCCGGGTACACAGTTAACACTTCGTACGTTCCACGTGGGTGGTACTGCCTCTAACATTGCGGCGGAGTCTCAAATTAATGCACGTTACGACGGTATCATTGAATTTGAAAACGTGCGTACCGTACCATTTGAAACTGCCGAAGATGGCAGCGTAGAAGTAGTATTAGGTCGTTCGGGCGAATTCCGTATCGTTGAAGAAGGTACAAACAAGGTGATCGTGACCAACAACATCCCTTACGGTTCTTACCTGTATATTAAAGATGGCAGCAAAGTAACCAAAGGCGATCGTATCTGTTCATGGGATCCGTACAATGCCGTTATTATCTCTGAGTTTGCTGGTAACGCTAAATTCGACGCTGTATTGGAAGGTATTACCTTCCGTGAGGAATCGGATGAGCAAACCGGTCACCGTGAGAAAGTAATTATTGATACCCGCGATAAAACCAAGAACCCGGTTATCCAGATAGCAGAAAAAGGTGGCGATATCATTAAAGGATACAACATCCCGGTAGGCGCCCACATTGCTATTGAAGAAGGTGAGAAAATACAAACCGGACAGGTAATTGCTAAAATACCTCGTTCGGCAGGTAAAACACGGGATATTACCGGTGGTTTACCACGTGTAACCGAATTGTTCGAAGCACGTAACCCATCTAACCCGGCCGTTGTGACCGAGATTGATGGTGTGGTAACCTTAGGTGGTGTTAAACGTGGTAACCGTGAAATCACTATCGAATCGAGAGATGGTCAGGTAAAAAAATACTTGGTGCCATTGTCTAAACACATTCTGGTACAGGATAACGACTTTGTTAAAGCCGGTATGCCACTGTCTGACGGTTCAATATCGCCAGCCGACATATTGTCTATCAAAGGCCCTGCAGCTGTACAAGAATACTTAGTAAATGGTATACAAGAGGTTTATCGTTTACAAGGTGTGAAGATCAACGATAAGCACTTCGAGGTTATTGTTCACCAGATGATGCAGAAAGTTTCTATTGAGGATGCAGGAGATACCACGTTCTTAGAGAAGGAAGCGGTTGATAGCTGGGACTTCATGATAGAGAACGATGACATATTTGATAAGAAAGTGGTTATGGAACCAGGTGATTCCACTACACTGAAAGCTGGTCAGATCGTATCTCTGCGTCGTTTAAGAGATGAGAACTCGAGCCTGAAACGTAAGGATCAGAAATTGGTAGAAGTTCGTGATGCTATTGCGGCAACCTCGAGCCCTATACTGCAAGGTATTACCCGTGCATCATTAGGTACCAAGTCGTTCATCTCGGCTGCATCGTTCCAGGAAACTACCAAAGTATTGAACGAAGCTGCCATTGCAGGTAAACGCGATATGATGTTAGGTTTGAAAGAGAATGTTATCGTAGGTCACTTAATACCTTCGGGAACAGGTTTACGCGCATACGACAATATCCGCGTAGGTTCACAAGAAGAGTTTGACCGCCTGATGGCTTCTAAAACTGAAGAAGTAGAAGCGTAATAGCTCACTCATAAATATTCAAGGCTACCCTTTATGGGTAGCCTTTTTTGTTGGTGGCATACGAGGAAATAGGAGCCGTATTTCAAATGGGTATTAAGGAAAAGAATTGCCCTATGAATAATCAGTTTTGTAAAGCGGCCAGAACATAGACATTTATCGCCTGCTTGAATAGGAGAGGCCCTAATGTGCAGGTACTCACTCTATCCGGGCATTTGCACACAAACAGGCTTATTTACTTTATTTACGTTACATTGTAAGACATGCCAAGGCTAATTGAGGTACAGGGGCTTGTTTCCGATGCATTAAAGCCTTAAGTTATGTTTAACACACCAACATTCGGGAGTTCGTTGGGTAGCTTATAAAGCTTAACCGGGCTAACTACTATTATTATCAAACCCTTACTTCCCTGGTATTGTCATATTGTATTACGACGGCTCACGCTAATTTAGAATTGATTATGGCATTAGAAAGATGTTGAGCGTAAAAGGTATCTAAAAGGGGCCTAAATAACTTCCTGTACACTTAAATAAAAACCGTTAGGTAAGCAATAAAAAAAGCTGCTTCCAGTTACTGGAGCAGCTTTAATAAGTGTTAGCGTTATTGTTTAGAAGCTATTTAGATTTTGCAGGCTTAGCAGCTTTATCTGCATTCTTTTTAGCGTTCTTTTCAGCATCTCTTGCTGCTTTCTCTGCCTTTTCAGCAGCTTTCTTTTCAGCAGGAGTTTGTCTTTTCTGGATTTCGTAGTTCCAGGTTTTGTCTTTAAAGCCTTGGATCTTAGCTTCAATTTCTTTGGAAGTAGCAGCTTTATCTTTATCAGCATTAAGTGCATCGGCTGTAGTTACACCTGGTATGGAAGCCGCAGCAATTTGCGAAGTGGTACGGAAGTTTGACGAACCGGTAGCACGCACAATAGTGCTGGTATATTTTCTCTGTACAAAGATATCATCTAAGCTGGTGTCATATAAATTACGATCCGGATCGGATACATCTTTGGTCGCAAAGAAGTCGCGGCATTGAGGGAAATATAACCAGAACACAGGAGCCTCACCTACTGTAGTACCAGCTGCCATAATGGCTTTCAAAGGTGCAATGCCAATAATGCGGGTAACCACCATCGAACGTTTTTTATCGAAGTAGATATCTTCTTTAGTTCTGAACTTAACGATTGATGCCGGGTTAAAATCGTTCAACACCATTTTTGAACCAATTTTGTTGCCATTGCTGTCAAACTGGTCTACCAGTGTACTGTCCTGAAATCTTGATAAAGCATTAACCATGTTAATACGTTTAGCAAATGTACTGTCGCCGTTGGTAGCGCTGGGCTCGTAGGCGGTTAGCTTACCGGTTCTCAAGCCTTCTAATACAATTTCGGCTAAAGTGGCACCAGGCGTATTGAAAAGAGAATTCTTAGGATCGTTTACATCAATATCGCGCCAAACACGTTTGTAAAATCTTACATCGCGGGAATCAATGGCAGGGTAGTTAAATGCCTTGGCATTATTATACATTTCGTTGCGGTAAAAGCCATCCATTGGTGGTAAAGAGTCTGCAGGCAGTGAATCTTTTACGGCAGGTGCTAAAGCAGTAACAGGCGAGGTAGATACCGGCGTTGTGGTTTCCGGCATAGTTTCAACAGGGGCTACGTACTTTGCTTTAGGTTTCGCTTTTGCAGTTGTACGTGCTTTAGTGCTCTTCTTCGTTGTTTTTTTCCTTTGCGCATCGGCCGTAGTGCTAACAGATAGTATAGCCAAAAGGCAAAATGCTGCTGTCAGGGTTTTATATGCTGATCTTTTCATGAGTCGTTGTTTGTGTTGTAGGCCTGTTTGTTAGCTAAGTAAAAAATTTACCGACCTTACAACGGCTACCTAATATTATTACTGTTAATTTTTAGCGATTTTACGTGTCTTGGTTTGCTCAACAACGATGTCTGGTGCAGGCATCACACATCTGAAACCGATGTAAGAGTGCGATACATCCTGGATTTCGTAATTGCGGGTAGAAGGTGTAAGTAAATTGGCGTTATCTTTCCATGAACCACCTCTAACTACTTTACGTTTCATCGCTTCGCTGTCGGTATCAGCCGCATCGTATAACAATACCGGGTTAAGGTCATGTACAAATTCTTTGTAAGAAGGGCTAAAAGCATCCAGTGTCCACTCAGAAACGTTACCCATTAAATTGTAAAGTCCTAAAGAGTTTGGTGCGTAAGATTTAACGTGCATGGTAAAAGTACCACCATCTTTACGATAGTCACCCTCTTGCTGTTTGAAGTTTACCGCCAGGGCATCTACATCTTTCTTGGTTTTCTTATCTTTTAAAGTAACTGTAGAAAGTTTGTTAAAATCTTCAGGCTTCATATCCTTTGAAGCTGCATATTCCCATTGTGCTTCAGTTGGCAGGTTATATTGCAGGTTATATTGTTTTACCAATGACCTATCGCCTGTGGTTGAGTAGATCATTTTGCTGCGCCAGTTGGCAAAAGCGCGGGCTTGTTTCCAGTTAACACCTATCACTGGGTAGTCATCGTATTGCTTGTTGGTATAGTAGTTGTTATCCATAACCTCCATTTGAGAGTTAGGGAAATCTGTTGACCATACTTTTTGGTCTGGTGGTACACCTACGGTATCAGTAACATATTTAGTTCCGCCCGAACGGTTAACTGATAAGCGTTCGTAACGATAAAGAACTGCAGACTTAATTAAAGTAGGCTTGCCATTGATCATGGTATAAAGCTTTCCTAATAATTGGCCTTTAAGTTCAGGGCTTTGCCAAAGCGGGGTTCTACCTCCAACTTTGCTCCATTCTATGCTTTTGCTGGTGTCGCCGGCTACAGCTATATCATTAACCGGTGCATTTTTGCCTTTACTTCTTTTAGCAGGAGCTGCTTTTTTAACTTTCTTAAAGTATTTTTCGTCTTTAAGGTAATCGGTAACTACTACAGAATCGGCAACCCAATCAACAAATAAACGGTATTGCTTATTAGTTACCTCGGTTTGATCCATAAAGAAGGCACTTACAGTAACCGTCTTTGGTACAGTGTCAACAGCCATAGATGTGTCTGTTACAGCTTCTTTTTCAATAATTGAACCCGCCGGCACGAACACCATGCCATGAGGAGCTAACGGAGTAAGATCTTGCAAGGTAGTGCGGGATTTTGAAACTTTATCCATTCCCTCTAATCGCTTGTTGGTTTGACATGAGGTAATTGCCAGTGCTGCTGAAAGCGTAATAGCAAAGTAAGTAAACTTAATATTCATTGATGATGAAATTATATTCAGATATAAGTAATTTGTTTAGGCTATTTAAGATAATTAAATTTTGTTTAAGAATAACTTAAAAAGTGATAAGTGATTTGGATTGAAAAGGTTTTAATAAATCGAATAATTAAATGTCCATTTAATAAACTATATCATTTCTTAAAACTTAATAATTAATTAGCGCATATTCTTACAATAATAATAATAAAAAGTTCCCTTGTTGAAAATATTTATAAAATAGGTATTTTCCACGTTTTTTTCTTTCATCGTATAATTTTTAAGTTAAATTAATTGTTTAATTGTAAAAAATGTGTTGCAATTGCCCTTTGAAGAACTTTCATTACAACTAAATCGAATACTAATACGGATTGTTTACGCATATGTTCCACTTACCACGTTAATTAATCATTAATATTTTGTATTTATTATCATTAGAGTCTAATCCTGCGCATTTTCATTAAAAATCGGACAGACTTTATCGTATTTTATTAACTTGGCGGCAGTAAGCATCAGTATAATTGTAATGAGTAAAATTATTGTCTTTGGGGCATCGGGCCAGTTAGGCCATTGTTTAAAGAAGGTAGCTGCCGATGAGCAAATTACCGATATCTATTTTCCGGTTGAAGGCGAGGCCAATATTCTGGACGAACCAGCCTTGGAAGCTTTGTTTGAAAAGAATAAACCACAATTCTGTATCAATTGCGCTGCTTATACTGCTGTAGATAAGGCAGAGGAAGATATGCATACGGCACGTAAGGTTAATGCCGACGGTGCTGCTAATTTGGCAAAACTATGCAAAGCTCACGGTGCAACCCTGGTGCATGTTTCTACTGATTTTGTGTTTGAAGGAAATACGCCATACCCGCTTACCGAGGCAGATGCTGCTAATCCCATCAACGTATATGGTTTAACCAAGCTGGAAGGTGAGCATGCTATTGCCGAAGTATTGCCTGAGCACTACACCCTGCGTACCAGCTGGCTGTATTCGGAGTTTGGAAATAACTTTGTGAAAACTATGCTGCGCCTGGGTGCCGAGCGCGATGAACTTAGAATTATTGCTGACCAGGTGGGTACACCTACTTATGCTATCGATTTGGCTAAATGTATTTTAGATATCATCGCTGCCGATAACAAGCAGTATGGAATTTATCATTACAGCAACGAGGGGGTAACTTCGTGGTACGATTTTGCCCAGGCTATTTTCGATATTTCAAAAACCCAGGTAAAAGTTTACCCTATACGCACTGCCGAATATCCAACGCCGGCCATCAGGCCAACTTACTCGGTAATGGATAAGGCTAAAGTGAGATCAACTTTTAATATTCAAATACCTTACTGGCGCCACAGCCTCGAAACCTGCATTAAGCGTTTGAGCGAGCAGCAATAGTTTCGTCGATATAATTGATCATAGCAGAGACATCGGTGGGTAAAAACCATTGGATGTCTTTGTCTTTTCTAAACCATGTTAGTTGCCTTTTGGCAAAGCGCCTTGTATTTTGCTTGATCATTTCAATGGCCTTATTCAAGTCGGTTTTATCATCGAGGTAATCAAATATCTCAGAGTAGCCTACCGTGTTGAGTGCATTGAGGTGACGGTAGGGTAGCAGTTGCTTAACTTCATCTACAAGGCCGGCGGTGATCATCGCGTTTACCCGCTGGTTTATGCGAGCGTATAGTTCCTCACGGGGCATGTCTAAACCAATCTTAATACTGCTGAAAGGCCGTTGCTGCGTGCTTCCCTTACGATAGGAGGAGTAGGGCTTCCCGGTGCCTTCACTAACCTCCAGGGCGCGTATAAGGCGCTGTGGGTTATTAAGGTCAACCTGGAGGTAGTAGGCGGGGTCAGCAATTTTTAAACGCTCCTGCAAAGCAGCTACGCCCTTTTCGGCAAAAAGCTTATTTAGGTTTTCGCGAATTAAAGGGTCAATATCAGGCAAATCGTCAAAGCCTTCAGTAATGGCTTTGAGGTACAAGCCCGAACCTCCTGCCATCAACACAATGTCCTGCCTTGTAAAGAGATCGTCTAACAGCGCTAAGCCTTCCCTTTCAAAATCGCCTACGTTAAAGGCATCTGTAATACTATGCGAATTAATGAAATGATGTGGCGCGGCGGCCAGTTCTTCGGTAGAAGGTTTGGCGGTACCAATGCTCATTTCACGATAAAACTGGCGGGAATCGGCCGAGAGTATGGCTGTTTGATAGTAGCCGGCCAGCGCAATGGCAGCAGCAGTTTTACCAATAGCCGTAGGGCCGGCTACACTGATAAGGTATTTGCTGCGCATTGAAAAGTGTTAAATTATAAAACGTCATTGCGAGGTACGAAGCAATCTCTGCGTTTGATACCTACACATCTGCATAGTTCAGAGATTGCTTCGTAACTCGCAATGACGAAGTGTGAGAAATTGTCTGTTAATAATCGTCACTCTTACCGCGGCTGCTGCCATGGTCATCATCGTCGAAGCCGTCGTTATCGGCAAAATCGCCGCCAAATTCGTCTTCTTCATCATGGCTTTCTTCTCCTTTATCTACCACAAGTTCGCCTGTGTCTGATACTTCGGTAAAGTCTTCGGTTTCCTCAGGACTATATTCCAGTTCGTTTAAAAAATCGAAATCTTCATCAGCGGCTGCAGCTTCGGCAGTAGGCGTGTAAACGTTGCCAAACTGTTTAGGGGCTTCACCAGCGGTTTTAACCGTTGCGGGATAAGTTACGCCGGCCGTTTCATCTAATATTTTTACCAGTTCTACGTGGAAATCAAACGGACGGTCAAAATTTGATGTATAGTAGAATTTTTGGTGAGGATCGTCTATAAAAGCGGCAAGCTTTGAATTTTCCATCAGGGCAATACCGCGGTTTACCTTGCGCTCGCTGGGTTTAAAGGCAATTTCCTCGCCTTTGGTCCACTGGTCGTTGCTGATGTAAAAAGAAGAAGAGTAATCAGGGTTATAACCAATTGACTGATGAATGGCCTGATGCAGATCGGCAAAAGTATGAGTTGATTTAATATCAACTTCCCTGCTTACATCATCATAATCTTCAAAAGTTACCCTGAACCGGTATAGTGCCATTTTTATTAGGTTGATTTGTTAAATAATACTGTTAAAATTTATTTTGTGTTTGCCACAACTTTTAAGCCAATTTCGTTACCCTTTTGAATTGTGAAGGCTAAAGCGGCCTCGTACGTGTTCGAAATGTCGCCTTCCAGTATGGCTTCGCGGATCTGATTTTTGATAATACCTACCTCGCGGCCTTCCTTTAGCCCAAAAAGCTGCATAATATCATTCCCGGTAATGGGGGGCTGCCAGTTGCGTAATTGGTCGCGCTCTTCAACATCTTTTAATTTTTGTTGAACCAGCTCAAAGTTTTGACGATACTTTTTTACTTTGTACTCATTTTTGGTAGTAATGTCTGCTTTGCATAACAGCATCAGGCTTTCAATATCATCGCCGGCCTCAAATAGTAAGCGGCGCACGGCCGAATCTGTTACAATGTCCTGCGTTAAAACTATGGGGCGCATGTGTAATTGTACCAGCTTCTGCACAAATTTCATGCGGTCGTTCAGTGGCAGTTTCAACTGGCCAAAAAGCTTGGGCACCATTCGGGCACCGCGGTCTTCGTGGCCGTGAAAGGTCCACCCGTGGCCGGGTTCAAAACGTTTGGTGGCCGGTTTGGCAATATCGTGTAAAATAGCACTCCAGCGCAACCATAGGTCATTAGTGGTCGCCGCTATATTATCGAGCACTTGGAGCGTATGGTAAAAATTATCTTTATGCCCGCGGCCGTTCACATAATCTACGCCATACAAATTGGCCATTTGAGGAAAAATGATTTTCAGCAAACCGGTATCCATTAAGTACTTAAAGCCTATAGAAGGCAAGGGCGATAGGATGATCTTGTTCAGCTCATCGGTAATGCGTTCCTGCGATACGATGTGAATGCGATCTTTATTAAGTTTAATAGCTTCTACCGCTGCCTCCTCAATGGTAAAGTTCAGTTGCGAGGCAAATCTTATGGCGCGCATCATGCGCAAGGGGTCGTCTGAAAATGTTTCTTCAGGGTTTAGCGGCGTACGGATAAGTTTATGCTCCAAATCGGCTATGCCGCCAAACGGGTCTATCAGTTCGCCAAAATTATCGGCATGCAGGGCAATAGCCAGTGCGTTTATGGTAAAATCGCGGCGTTGCTGGTCGTCTTCCAAAGTGCCGTTCTCTACAATGGGCTTACGCGACTGCGCCCTGTAAGATTCTTTGCGTGCACCTACAAACTCCACTTCTACATCCTGGTACCTGAGCATAGCCGTGCCAAAGCTTTTAAACACGGCAAGCTTAACATTCAGTTTTCTGGCAGCAGCCTCGGCAAAATCAATTCCGTTGCCCACTACTACAATGTCAATATCTTTAGAAGGGCGGTTGAGGAAAATATCGCGCACAAAACCACCTATGGCATAAGCCTGCACTTGCCGCTCGGCTGCTATGGCCGATATAATTTTAAATACAGGATGCTGCAGGTGTTGTTTCATGAATAGGTTTGTACAGCTTTATAGTCAATTTGGCCGCAAAGGTAAAACTAAATTGTAAATACTGCGGTGCATATGCTTAAACAGGACACATTGTTACTTGTACATAAGTATAGCTAACAAAAAAAGAGCCGTGTATCCACACGGCTCTTTCTATCACTCTGCACCTAAAATCACACTCACAATATGTATGTAGTTAGGCAAAGTTGATGCCAAAGTGTATTTATATAGTATTAGATCATGTCAGAATACTCGTAAGTTATACTTATTATTACCTTATGAGTGATCTTCAAAGCCTATTAAGCCAAATCAATGCGATACTAACAGCATATAACAAAGTCATCAAGAACAGCAGTGAAAATTACAATATATTTAAGGTGCTAAACCTTCAAACAGATGAGGTAAAATTACATTCACTTTTTCTGGCAGAATTACTCAATCCAAAGGGTAGTCATAACAAAGGGAACTTATTCTTAAAATGCTTTATTGAAGTAGTATTTACTGATAATACTCCTATTAATATTGAAAACGTAACATTAGAGATAGAAAAGTTTATTGGGCCAGTCAGCCAAGATAAAAATACAGGTGGGCGAATAGATATTTACTTAGAAGATCACAAAGGTAACTGTCTCATTATTGAGAATAAAATATATGCAGGCGATCAGGAAAAACAGTTACAACGTTATTTTAATTACAAAGGAAACCGGCAAGGAGCTATATTATATTTGACATTAGACGGAAAGTCACCAAGTAAAATTAGCTGCTGTGATTTGATAGAAGGCAAAGATTTTCAACTTATCTCATATAATTTTACCATTTTAAGCTGGCTGGAAAAGTGTCATCAAATTGCATCAGATTCACCATTTGTACGCGAAACAATAAGGCAATATATCAATTTAATTAAATCATTTTCGGGACAAACAATTTTAAAAGAGATGTATAAAGATTTTAAATCAATAATACTTCAAACACCGCAAAATTTTGAAAGTGCATTTCAGATTGAGGTTGAATTAAAAAATATCAAAATTGATCTGTTAGTTGATTTTTGGGAAGAAGTATATCAAAAGTTAAAAGAAAAATTAGGCAATGAGTATAAGATTTCATATCAAAAAGATAAAATAAAAGGAAATGCAAACTATCCCGGCATGTGGGTTAATAAGAATAATTATTCTAATGATCCATGTCAGTTTGTGTTAGAACCCTTAAATGGAAATAGCTTGTGGAATAAACACTCTTTATACTATGGTATATGGATTAATGGCAATGAAAAAATTGTTCAGCAAAAAAGTGTAGAATTACGAAAGTTGTTCGACCAAAAACTAAGGAATTCCTCTTGGTGGTTAGATTACATTTACGTAAAAAATTTATACTTTAACGGTAAAGAAACTCTTAAATCAATTTTGCCTGGAACAGAATCTCGAAGTAAAATTCAAGAAAGAATTGTTGTTAATTACAGTGAGTATATAATAAAGAATGAGGATTTAATGAGCCGTTTGATTAATATTTTAACTTAAAATAGGCTGTTTTAAGTAGCTCATAAAAAGGGGGTCGCCAAACGGCAGCCCCCTTAAATAATAGACACGATTTAACTATTTAGCCGAACCGTATAATTGGTTAAATAACGATTTAAAAGTGCCATGCGCCTGTGCCCTGAAAGTAATTTCGGGACCGAACACGTAGAGTTTACCGGCACCCACAGGAGCCATGAAAGAAGCTACGCCGCCTTTTAAATATTTTTGTCCCCAGGCCCAACCGCTGCGTAACGATTTTTCGGTAGGGTAGGTGGCTAATGGCTTAATGCCCATGCCGGGTGCTTCTGTACCTAATTTGAAAACAGGGCTGCCGTCAAACATCACATCGCCGGTGGCAGGCATACCCCAGTTGGCGGGTTGTGTGGTATCGTAGGCTACTTCCAGTACGCTGCCCGGAATGTAAAATTTATCGCCCGAAAGTGGTCTTTCCTGTCCGTTTACGGTTTCAGAAAGTGCACTGCTTACCGGTAGTTTTAATTGGTAAGCCAGGTTGGCGCTGCTGCCAATGGTTACAATGTTGCCACCTGCTTCTAAAAATGCTTTTAATTGAGGGACAGATTTATCGGGCGTAATGCGGCCGGTTTGTGTACGATACTCGGCAGGCAGTTCATCATTAGATGGTCCGCGACCGCCAAACTCTCCACCACCAAAGTTGCTGCCACCGCGGTTTGCCGATGGTATAGCGCCACCTACAAATACTAACACATCATATTTGTTTTTCAGGTTTCCGGCATCAATTTCTTGTGCGTAAACACGCTCAAAGGTAAAGTGCTGCTGCTCCATTAACCAGCGCAACCATCCCGAAGGGATAGAACCACCGTAAATATCCCACAAACCAATCCGCAAAGCATTTATCTTAACGGCACCTTTGGGAGCTTTGCCTGTAGCAACAAGTTCAACACCTAAATCTCTGTCTTTTGTAAACACGGTTTGAGCAGTAGCCGACAGTGGTACATAAAATGTACCGGGAGCAAGCGTTGTACCTAAACCATTAGGCAAACGGTATACAGGTACACCAGCCTTGAGTAAATCGTTTACTACTGTAAACGTATTATTCACACTTGGGCTTAAGGTGTAACCTCCCTGGGCTTTAACCGGAATAGTTGTCATAGGCGGGGTTTGCAATTCGCCGTAAGGCAAACGCTTGAACGGACCATCAAAGCCATCCATCATACGGTCAAACTTTACGCCCATTTGGAAAGCCAGTGTCCAGCCTGCATTGTCATACGGGCGAATAGGAGGGCCTCCCGGGTATTGAAAATCGTTAGGGTGATCTTGCGGTTCAAACATATCCAGCACATGCGGACGGAAAGCCTGATCGGTTTTAACAATGTACGAACCGGCAGGATAGCTTGTGCCGTTCACTTTAAAATCAGCCGTAGCTTTTTGAATAACGATACCCGCACGTACCAAAGTATTGATGAATTTAACCGCGGTAGGAAAATCGGTTTGATTGGCCGGGATGATGTAACCACGCGGATCGCGCAGTTTAGGGTCTTTTAATACCTGGTCGTAATATTTAACCGGTACACCGGCACCACGGCCACCTGCAAAGCCTCCGCCTGCACCTGCTGCCGGAGCTGGCGTATCTTTACGGAAAGCTGCATTAATAGAGTCGGCTTTTTTGGGCGATAAGGTCCAGTTATCCGCGCTGCCACGTTTAATGGAGTTTTGTCCCATTACATACATGTTGTACAACAAAATATCGCGCTGGCGTGTGGCATATTCTAACACCGCATAGTTTAACGATACCGAGTAATCAATAGACTGCTTATAGTGCCAGGACTGTGGCGTAACCGGGAAAGGGGTGTTGCTGCTGGGCACTAAACGCTCGGGCACCAAAGGAATACTTGATGGGGTAGGGCTACCTATAATTTCGGTTAGCAAGCCAACCATGTTATGAAAGTAAGTGGTAGTACGTAATCCACCGTTCCACCAGGTAGAAAAACTGGTTCCGTTGCGTTCGGTATAGCCGGGTTTGTTTTCGGCATTTAAGCGGCTGCTCATGGCGGCACCCAAAGCATCGATACTGGTTACCAGCAAAGGATCATATACGTAGTTGAACGGGTCGCGGTAAGGCGGGCCTGCTACTACCGAACCTGCTGGGCCGGTTTGGTGGTGGTTATACACAATTTGCGGAAACCATTCCAAAAATTGCTGGCGGGTAATGTTTTGCGATTCTTTCATGTTCATCATGTAGAAATCGCGGTTATTATCGTGGCCAATGTATTTCTCATACAGGCGCGGAATGTTCATGTTACGCTTTGCCGGGTCTTTTTGGCCCATATACCAGCTCGACACCAGTTCCTGTCCGTCGGGATTGGCATGCACCATCAAAATAATGGACTGATCCAGAATGCGCATGGTTTCGGCATCGGTGCGGCTAACAAGGTCATAAGCCGTTTCTATGAGTTGGTGCGTGCCCACGGTTTCGGTGGCATGCAAGCCGCCATCTATCCATACAATGGCTTTACCTTGCTGCGAAAGTGTTTTGGCTTGCTCTGGTGTAAGGTTTTCGGCCCGGGCCAGTTTACGCGATATCTCCTTGTATTTTTCTAAGTTCTTAATGTTCTCGGGCGATGAAACAATGAGCATCCACTGGTGGCGGCCTTCTTCGGTTAAGCCAATATCAACCAGTTTGGTACGCGGCGAGGCCGACAGTTTTTTAAAATAGGCTTCCGTTTGGGTGTAGGTAGCCAGTTGGTAATCGTCGCCAATGTTAAACCCAAAGTGCTCCTTGGGCGAGGGGACGTTTTGTGCCTGTACCGCCGTGGTAAGCCACAGCGACAAAGCCAGCGTGCCGAGTAAGTTTAGTTTCATCAGGAAATATAGTTTAGTTTTAGAATGCCCTAATTTAAAAATTAATGAACGGGGTGCATGTAACTTTTTTGAGAGATGCCCCTCCCAACCCTCCCCGGGAGGGAGGGCTTTTCTATTCAGGCGTTAAAATCTTCTACTTGAGAGAAAGTAGGCAATGATATTTTGGGGATATATTATTGAAGCCCTCCCTCCCGGGGAGGGAGGGGAGGGGCTATTTTTCTTCAATCAAAACAACTTCTGCAACGCAATGGTTAATACCTAAGCAGCCTGCAACCAGCTGCGCTTAACTTAAACATATACTATTATGGCAAATTATGAAACTTTAGTGGATGCCACTAACGATTTGATGCAACGAGGATATACTGCCAACCTTAGCTTTGAGGATGATGGCGAAACTATAGATGACAAAAGCAATAACATACACATGCACGCCGATGACTTTGAGGTAGACGAATTTTTCCGCTTTGAAGGGGCAAGTAACCCGTCGGATATGTCTATCGTGTATGCCATTTCATCGGCTAAATATAACTTGAAAGGTGTTTTGGTTGATGCTTACGGAACTTATGCCAACACCAGCGCATCGGCTATAGAGGCTAAGCTGCATCACCACCAGGTGAGTGATAACCTGCACGGCGAAGACCGCCCTACAGATAACAGTCCGGCTAACCAGTAATTAGCCTGCTTAATAAACACGGCGGCCTGCGGCTTGTATGCCCCGGGCTGCCGTTTATTTTTCATGCCTCAACGCATTTCGCAGTTTCTCTGCCAACCAACTGTGCGGGCGGCGTAAATAAAACACCGCTTGGGCGGCGCAAGCCTTAACACATGTCTTAATATTAAGGTTAATAAGTCAGTCAAAGCGGTGCTAACCAATGGCTCCATATCCGTTTTGGAACTCTTCTATTATGCTTTAATTCCAGGTACAATGCCAACCCAAATAAAACTCTTGGGAGTAAAACTGCTTGTACTTGCAGTTTAGAAACGAAAACCTTTACCTTTGGCCTTCTAAAATTTGTTCTGAACTACATGGTTAAATTCAACCGTTTTATACTCGACAACGGCCTGCGGGTTATTGTGCACGAAGATAACACTACCCCTATGGCGGTAGTTAATATATTGTATGATGTTGGTGCCCGTGATGAAAACCCCGAACAAACCGGCTTTGCCCACTTGTTTGAGCACCTCATGTTTGGCGGGTCGGTAAACATTCCTACATACGATGAGCCTTTGCAACGGGTAGGGGGCGAAAACAACGCCTTTACCAGCAACGATATTACCAACTATTACATTACCCTGCCGGCTGCCAATCTCGAAACCGCCTTTTGGCTCGAGAGCGACCGCATGTTGAGCCTGGCCTTCAGCGAAAAAAGCTTGGAAGTGCAGCGCAACGTGGTGATGGAAGAGTTTAAGCAGCGCTATCTTAACCAGCCTTACGGCGATGTTTGGCTGCGCCTGCGCCCTTTGGTATACAAGCACCACCCTTACCAGTGGGCAACCATAGGTAAAAATCTGGAGCATATTGAGCATGCTAAAATTGAAGATGTAAAAGCGTTCTTCAAAAAACATTACACCCCGCAAAATGCCATAATGGTAGTAGGTGGCGATGTGACCCTGGAGCAGGTAAAACAACTGGCCGAAAAATGGTTCGCGCCTATCCCTGCCGGCGAAAAGTATGTACGCAACCTTCCCCAGGAGCCCGAGCAGCACGAAGAACGCCGCGAAACGGTGACCGCTAAGGTGCCATTGAATGATATTTATATTGCCTTCCAGGTACCGGCGCGTACCGATGGCGATTACTTTGCACTCGATCTGATATCGGATATTCTTTCGCGCGGACAGTCTTCACGCTTATACCGGTCGCTGGTGAAAGAAAAGCAATTGTTCAGCGAGATACATGCCCACTTAACCGGCAGTTCTGATAAAGGGATGCTGGTAGTAGAAGGCAAGCCACTCGAAAATGTGAGTATTGAAGAAGCCGAAGCTGCTATTTGGCTTGAACTGGAAGCTATTTGCAATAACCCGGTGCCCGAAGATGAATTGATCAAGGTGAAAAACAAAACCGAATCAACCATGGTGTTCTCGGAAATGGCTTTGCTGGATAAGGCTATGAACCTGGCGTTTTTTGAATTGCTTGGTGATGCCGATCTGTTTAATCATGAAACAGAAAAGTATTTGGCCGTAAACGCGCAGCAAATTCAGGAGCAATCTAAATCTGTTTTCCGCAGAGATAATTCGTCTACGTTAATTTACCTGGCCGAGAAATAACTAAACACCCTGTCAGTCTGAGCCTGTCGAAGACCTCACCAAAGCGGCGAATGCTTCAACAAGCTTAGCATTACAAAGGGCTAATTGCTTAGAATAAAACACCCTGTCAGTCTGAGCCTGTCGAAGACCTCACCAAAGCGGCGAATGCTTCAACAAATTCAGCATGACAAAGGACTAATTGCATCATAACATAACTAACCATGTTAGACAGAACCATTGCACCCGATTTTGGGTCTATTGATATTATAAAACTAATTGAACCGGAACATACCACTTTGCCTAACGGTTGTGAGGTGTACTTGTTCGATAGCGGCGACCAGGAACTGGTGCGTATAGAATGGATTTTTGGCAACCTGCGCTTCAATCCCGAAAAGCCGTTATTAAACATGGCTGCCAATACACTCCTTACCGAAGGTACGTCGGCATTAACGTCATCACAAATTGCCGACCGTATTGATTACTACGGCGCATTTTTACAGGCCGAATATGGTTATGACCAGTCTACCGTGACCTTGTACAGCCTTACCCGCCACCTGGGTAGCACGCTGCCTGTTATATTCGATGTTTTAACTGATAGCCAGTATCCTGAAAAAGAACTGGATACTTTTATCCGCAACCAGCAGCAAAAATTACAGGTAAGCCTGCAAAAGAACGATGTGCTGGCCCGCCGTGCTTTTAACAAAGCCGTTTATGGCAATACCATCTACGGACAATCGGGCGAGGCGGCCGACTATCAGCAGTTAAACTGTACCGATCTGCTTGACCATTTCAAGCAAATGTATCAACCGTCAAACTGTACGCTGGTTATTGCCGGTAAGGTTAAAGAAGATACGCTGAAGCAAATTACCGATGCCTTTAACGGCTGGACCAACTATTCCCAGCCTGCCAATACTACGCAGCCAACTGTAATACCGCAAACCGAGCGTTTGTATTTTACTGATAAGCCTGATGCCCTGCAATCGGCCATTCGCATGGGCTTGCCTATGGTAAACCGTGCACACCCCGATTTTCCTGCCTTACAGGTGTTGAACACCGTACTGGGCGGTTATTTTGGATCGAGGTTAATGGCCAATATCCGTGAGGATAAAGGATATACGTATGGCATAGGCTCGGGTATATCATCGCTTAAACATGGCAGCGCTTTCTTTATTGCTACCGAGGTAGGCGCCGATGTTTGCCACAGTGCCATTGCCGAAATTGAAAAAGAGATCAAGTTACTAAAAACAGAACTTATTTCGGAAGAAGAACTTTCGTTAGTGCGTAACTATATGCTGGGCAGCCTGCTGGGTAGCCTGGAAAACGTATTTTCTCATGCCGATAAATTTAAGAATGTATATTTCTCAGGCTTAACGTACGATTACTATACCCGCTACACCGAAATTATTAAGCATGTTACAGCCGAAGATCTTCGTGCTTTAGCAAACCAATATTGGGATTTCGACAGCTTTTACAAAGTAATTGTAGGTAAGTACTAAAGCTTGCAAGCAGGACTTTAATGGCCTTAAATAAAAAATCCCCGTACCGGCAAACCAATATTTGACTTGCTGTACGGGGATTGATTTTTATAAGACTACATCAATGTAGTTTTAATTTTCTAATTTCTGTGCCGTCTGCGCTTTCTGTTGCTTTCACGGCTGCGCGACGATTTTTTCTTTACTGATGATGAACTGCTTCTGCTCGAAGAGGTTTTGCGGGTCTGTGTGCTATTTGAACTGCTTTCTGATTTAGGCTTTTCTGCTACTGCAGTTGCAGCGGTGCTCTCTTTCAGGGTAGAATCTTTACTTACCTGGTCGGCAGATAAGCTGTTGCCGCTTAACGTGTATTTGATTAGCCTTTTTTGAACAGGTTTTTTAGCCAGGGAGTCGGTTTCGTCAAACACATCAAACTCACGCATCAAATTGCCGTCTTTCACAAAAAAGTTATCGTTGCCGCGGTAGCCTTTACGCTGCGAGCGGGTAAGGCGCGGAAAGTCTAATTCGCGGGCTTTATCGTTATTATACTCAAAAGCGAAAACCTTGGCCGCGTTAGTACTATCGCTGGCCTGGGTGTGTATAAAAATCTCGGGATTGCCGTCGGTATCCATATCGGCGTTCAGCACATCTTTGATACTTCCTTCCAGGTCGCCCGTGGTGGTGGTGTATTTCATTGCAGCCGAATCGGACCGGAGGATCTCAAATGCGCCCACCGTTTGCGACCCGCGCCCCCATGACAAAACATCGTACGACTGTCCCGGCGCAACTTCAATGGTTTTATGATATCGAAAAGGTGCCAGCACTTTAGGAGATTCAACAGCACTGGGCGCAGCAATAGTTGCTTTGTCCGCCGGATTACTACAACCTGCAGCCACAGCCAGGCAGCCAAGCCCTACATAAATACCGTACTTTTTAATCATAGTTTATCAGTTATATGTTCTGCAACCACTATTAGGGTAGGGTTGAAGAAGTTTTGTTTACTATTGTTATCTAACCGTTATTGCGAGGTACGAAGCAATCCCTGCGAAGGCTTATCATGCGCCTACCCGTCGTGCAGCGATTGCTTCGTACCTCGCAATGACGTGTTTTTATATTGTCGTTCTTAGTTTGTCGAAGTCTTTTACGCTTGGTTAAGTCTTTGACAAGATCAGACTGTCAGTTTAAATGATGTCATTTCGAGTGATAACGAGAAATCTTGTTACTCCTATAACACGGATAATATCCGTCTAAACAAGATCTCTCACTATCGTTCGAGATGACAACAGATTGTTTGTTTGAAATACATAAACGCAATTACTTCTTACTTCCAATAATCACATTGACAATTCTTACCATTTACTACAAACGCAGATTTGCCTAATTTAACATAGTTTCTGCCGAAAATTCTCCTTTAGGCTTACCCGGCATGGTCAGGTACACACGCAGGGTACTAAAAGCACCGGCTTCAAAATATTTCAGCGTGAACTTGTGCATGCCTTTTTGCAGCAAAACTTCGCCTGGTTGTTCGTAGAGGCTGTGCTTGCCATCATTGTCTACCACTAACTGGTCGTCTATAAATATAACCGAACCATCGTCAGACTGGGTAGAGAAGATGTATTTACCATCGGCGGCTACATTAAAGTAACCCTCGTAAGTAACACCGAAGGTGCGGTTGCCTTTTTTAAAGGCCGCCGTGTTAAATGTTTTTACAGTACCGGTATCTAAAATACGGGCACCATCTAACTGGCCTGTGCCGGTAAACAGTCCGGCTACCAATTCGTACTTTACCCCGGGCTTAGTGCCGGTAAAGGCAACCGCCGGCAAAGCGGCGCGGTTATAAACCATAGTACTGGTAACCAGGCTACGCTTGCCGGTAGGGGTAATTACAATGGTTTTTAATTCGCGGTAGTTTTCTGCCGGTATGTTTAGTGTAAACGGTTTGGTATAAACCAGGTCGGTTTCGCTTGGGTTATAGCCATCTATGGTATAATAAATAGTTGCGCCATCTACCGGTGCTTTGAGGTTAACGGTAAGCTGCGGAGCCGTGTAAGAGGTGTCTTTAGCGCCAATGGCCACAGGCACACGGTAATTGAAACCATTTTTATCGAACCAGGCCAGGTGGCGGGCCACACGGGTTTCTGAGAAATCGGTATAATTCTTATTAGCCAATGGTGTCCATGCCACTTCAGATAGTGCCATTAAGCGGGGTAAGAGCAAATATTCCACTTTCTTCTCGGTGGCTACGTACTCTGTCCACAAATTGGCCTGCACTCCTAAAATGTATTTGTTTTGGGCAGGAGTTAACGCCGCAGGGGTAGGATTATAAGCGTAAACTTTTGACAGGGGGGCAAAACCTCCTATGCTTAATGGCTCCAGATCTGACCGTGCCTGTGAATGGTCAAAGTACAGGGCGCTGCTGCTGGGGGTCATAATTACGTTATGGCCTTGCTTGGCGGCGGCAATACCACCGGCCTCACCGCGCCAGCTCATTACAGTAGCGTTGGGGGCTAAGCCGCCTTCGAGTATCTCATCCCAGCCAATAATGCTGCGGCCTTTGCTGTTCACAAATTTTTCCATCCGTTGTATGAAATAGCTTTGCAGGCCGTGCTCATCTTTCAACTTTAATCGCTTGATAATGGCCTGAGCCTCGGGCGATGATTTCCAAACCACTTTAGGCGCTTCATCACCACCAATGTGAATGTACTTACTCGGAAACAGGTCTATTACCTCACTCAAAACATCCTGCAAAAAGCCGAACGTTTTTTCCGTAGGGCAAAAAATATTATTAAATACCCCCCAAGTGCCCGAAACTTTGTAATCCTGCTTTGGGTCGCAGCTCAATTCGGGGTAAGCGGCCAGGGCAGCCATGGCATGACCCGGCATTTCAATTTCGGGGATGATAGTGATGTATTTAGATGCTGCATATTGAATAACCTCGCGTATTTGGTCTTGCGTATAATAGCCTCCGTAAGGTGTATTATCAAATTGCTGAGGCATACGGTCGTGGTAGTTACCTATCAGGGTTTCGGCACGCTGACTGCCTACCTGGGTTAAGCGCGGGTATTTCTTGATCTCTATGCGCCAGCCCTGATCGTCGGTTAAGTGCCAATGGAAGGTATTGAGCTTATAAGCGGCCATGAGGTCGAGGTAGCGCTTCACAAACTCAACTGAGAAAAAGTGGCGGCTCACGTCCAGGTGCATGCCCCGGTAGCCAAAGCGTGGGTAATCTTCAATGCGGGCACAAGGCAGTTTAATTGTACCCGACCGCTCTAAAGGAAATAGCTGAATAAGAGTTTGAATACCATAAAATAAGCCCGCTCCCTTACCTGCAATAGTAATTTGATTAGGTGCTATGGTAAGGCGGTAACCCTCGGCCGGTAAGCCTTCGGTGCCGGCAGCGGTCAGGATGATAGCATTGTTAGCAGCAGTGCCGGTATTGGTTTGTAATTTGTTACTGAACGAGTATCTGTTTTGCAGGTAGTCGGCCAAAAATCGGACAGCTTTATTAGTAACCGTATCGGCCTGTATAAGTGTTTCCTGGCTTAACACAAAAGTACCTGCTTGCTTTTGTACCGATACTGGGGCAGGAATAACACCCATGTTGGGATCGGTGTTTTGAGCCTTTACACCGGCACTAAAAATAAATACAGTAAGCAGAAAAAGTAGACAGGATTTATAAGACATATCCAGGTTTAATCAGTTTAAATAATAACGAAAAGTGAAGTTAGCAGAATTGGCAGAGAGCCCCAACCCAAAATGTAAAAAAATGTAATTAAACGTAAAAAAGCCATCATTTCTGGTGGCTTTTTGTACTTTATTAAAGTTCCTGAAACAGGAAATAGGAGTGTTATTGATGGGCCATTACTTCTTCGGCTTCTTTGTCAGCCAGGTAACGTTCGGCATCCAGGGCGGCCATACAACCGGTACCGGCGGCAGTTACGGCCTGGCGGTAAATGTTGTCTTGCGCATCACCACAGCAAAATACGCCTTCTATATTGGTTTGGGTAGTACCGGGCTTGGTTTTAATATAGCCGGTTTCATCCATATCAATAACGCCTTTAAAAATATCGGTATTAGGGTGGTGGCCGATAGCTACGAAAAAGCCGGTTACATCCAATACTTTTTCTTCACCGGTTTGATTATTAACAATAGCTACGCCATTGACACCCTGTTGGTTACCCAAAATTTCCTTGGTTTCGGTGTTATATAATATTTCGATGTTGGGAGTATTTTGCACACGGCTAACCATAGCTTTTGATGCTCTGAATTCACCTCTGCGTACCAGCATATATACTTTGCGAGCCAGTTTAGCAAGGTAGGTAGCTTCTTCGGCAGCGGTATCACCGGCACCAACAATGGCTATATCCTGACCACGGAAAAAGAAACCGTCGCACACGGCACATGCAGAAACGCCAAAACCGTTGTATTTTTGCTCAGATTCCAGTCCCAGCCATTTAGCCGATGCACCTGTAGAAATGATCACGGTATCAGCTGTAATCGTCTTTACTTCATCTACCACCACCTTATGCGGCAGGCTCGAGAAGTCAACAGAACTTACGTATCCAAAGCGTATATCGGTACCAAAACGTTCGGCTTGTTTGCGGAAATCTTCCATCATTTCGGGTCCCATAATCCCTTGCGGGTAACCTGGAAAGTTCTCTACATCAGTAGTTTGGGTTAACTGACCGCCGGCCAGCATGCCGGTATATAAAACAGGCTTCAGATCGGCGCGGGCAGCATAAATAGCAGCCGTATAACCGGCTGGCCCCGAACCAATGATAAGACATTTAACGTGTTCTGTTTCTTGAGACATCAGCAATGATATTTAAGCTACAAATTTAAGCTTTTAAATAGGTTACCGCAATGCTGCACGGTCAATTAATTGACATGCTTTTGTGATACTACGCTTATAGTTTTCGTTTAACTAATACTATTTAACGCTTTAGCTTCTTTTTTGCTTTTAGGTTAGTACTAAGTCTCACAGGACTTTACGGATTGAATTACCTATCCCTGCTCAGCAATTCAATGATCTTTTCTTTATCCTTCAACTGGCTTTCCAGCAGGCTGATCTGCTTTCTTAAACCCTCCTTTTCTGAGCCATATTGGGCAGGCGGCTCAGCTAAATTAAAAGATGATGATGCTGTTTCGTAAGATGACGCCGAAGAATGATCGTCAAAGAAATAGGCTACTGGCTGCCTCAAAACTTCAGATACCTTCTTGAGCGTTTTTACCTTAATGCTGTCGGTCGACAGCATTTTGTAAAACCCGGCTTCGGTCATCTCAATGTGTTTAGCCAGATCAGATAACGTAATGCCCAGCGCCTTGGCCTGTTGCCTTATGTTGCGCTCAATAACACTAAAAAAATTATCTGATTGTTTAACAGCCATTTTAACTAAATAAATATAAAAATTAAACTAAAATTGTATATTTACTAAACTTTATTTTAGTTTGGTGTTTGTAATATATTACAAAACTTGGAAAATTTTTACTGAATACACAAATTTATGAGCGAAATTAAGTTTAAGTATAAAATTGATGAGTTATTGAAGAAGTTTTCAATTACTCAGTACAGACTGGCTATGCGGATGATACCAGAACAATTAAATGTAAGTGCTAAAACTTTTGCCAATTATCGCAATATTAAACTAAACGATAGTCAGGATATTCCGCATGAGAAAGTGGTAATTTTAGAAAATTTATTTGATTTGGCAGCCGGTAAGCTTCAAAATTTCGTAGTTACTATAAAGCCTATTACTGAATTTACTGAAACAAACATTTAAAACACGTAACAAAAAACGTATATTTAACAAATATGGATTCACAAAACCACCAGTACTTTGCCGGCTTGCTGGAAGAACAGCGATCTAAGCAACTGGCTTTCGATGAACAAATAACACTCGAACTTTTAGGCCTTGAAGAACCGGTTTCTGATAAAGATAACCGACAGGAATACATGAAATATTTAGCTAACCGCATACTCCAAATAAACAGTCTTATGGAAAAGTGGCTAAATGCTATTGAACTCAATGTTGACCGCTTTGTCAAATAAAACTCAGGCACTAAATACTCCTCATAGGGAGACATTCTTATTTATATATTAAATTAAATTACGGTCTTTAAACCATACGTCGTCAGGCTCTGCTTTAAAGCCTTCCATAAGGTTAACTAATTCAATGGGATTAGCCGAGGTTAATACCAGTTCACGGTTTACAGGTTTCAGAAAACGTTGCTCTACCATTACGTCCATTTGCTTGAGTAGGAAGTCGTAAAAGCCATTTACATTCAGTATACCAATGGGCTTTTGATGAAGGCCCAGCTGTAACCAGGTAAGCACCTCAAAAAATTCTTCAAGGGTGCCAAAGCCGCCGGGCAGTGTCATGATTCCATCGCACAGATCATTCATCATTTGCTTGCGCTGATGCATGTTTTCAACCAGATGCAACTCCGTTAAACCTGTGTGGCCTACTTCTTTGTTCAGTAAAAATTCCGGGATAACTCCTATGGCCTTACCGCCTTGTTTCAACACGGCATCGGCAATCATACCCATTACACCTACACGGCCGCCACCAAATACAAGCGCTATATTGCGGCTAACCATCACTTGTGCCAGTTGTTCAATTGCTTCGGTGAGTATTGGGTCGCCGTTAAAATTAGCGCCGCAGAATACGCAGATTGATTTCATTTTGGGTTGATTTTTGATTGGTTGATTGTGTTAAGTAGTTGTATATATGGTCAGTTATTTAACTGGCTTCTGATTGGACATATCATCAAGAAGCGAATATCGTTTTGCACTTTTCTCGGGCTGTAAGTGGCTGTTTACATCAATAACCATAACCTGCCTGGGCATATTGCCTTTTAAAGCGTTCCAGTTGGGTAAGCCGCTACCGTCTGGATTGCCGGTTTTAATGAAATTAACGAAATAGCCCTGTAAAGTTTCGGCTACCTTGAAATCATCTGCAGTCCAATTGTAGGTTTTGTTGTATTGCAAATTGCCCAAAGCATATTCTATTTCGGCCGAATGTACGGCACCCGACGCTTTTTCAGGATCACCGCGCTTGCGGGTATAATAATAAAGATAAACGGGCTTACCGCCTGTTTGGCTTTGCATATGTGCAAATTTCCATGTAGCAAAGGCAATAAAGCGGTCAGATGCTAACTCGGTAGCTACCTGCTTTACCTCGTCGTTATTAGTTGCCGGGTATACTTCCAATACCTGATTGGCTTTATTGCCATATAATTTCTGAACTGCATTTTTATAAGCCTCAGGCGTAGGTTCATCTTTGCCTAAAATAGAATGATAGTCGCCTTCGGCAGAGTTCCAGCCTGCTAACAATGGAATATGCATTTGTTTACCTTCTTCAAATATTTTAGCGGGTAATTGTGGTAGAAGATACCCGTCTACAGTAGATGGAAAACGGGTATTGGCAGTAAGTGCTAAAAGCGTATCAGCAGAAAGATTACGCAAATCTGCGAGGCTTTTTGCACCAATATTGCTCGCAAAAGCTGCACCAAACTGTTCAGCATCGGTATGCGAAACCGGCGATAAATTGGCAAGCAAAGCACCACTCTCGCCAATAGCACGTGCAAATAGGCCTTTAGAAAGCGGAGAGGCTACCTGTGCACTTACAGACATTGAACCCGCCGATTCGCCTGCAATAGTTACTTGGTTAGGGTCGCCGCCAAAAGCTGCAATGTTTTTCTGTACCCATAGCAGAGCGGCATGCTGATCCAATAATCCATAATTACCCGAGGCCTGGTAAGGCGATTCTTTAGTCAATTCTGGATGTGCCAGGAAACCGAATATACCCAGGCGATAATTTACGGTAATAGCCACGATGCCTTTTTTGGCCATGCTTTCGCCATCATACCTGCCTTCAGAACCATCGCCTGCTATAAAGCCTCCACCGTAAAAGTAAACTAACACGGGCAGTTTTTCTTTGGATGATTTGGCGGGCGTCCAAACGTTCAGGTACAGGCAATCTTCGCTTTTACCATCGCTTCTGAAAATCATATCGCTGTAAATGGCACGTTGCATAGCCTGCGGGCCAAAGTGATCGGCTTTGCGTACGCCCTGCCAGTTTTGCGGCGCTTGTGGTTCTCTCCAGCGCAAATTGCCCACTGGCGGCTGGGCAAAAGGCACGCCCTTAAAAGAATGAATACCGCTGGTTTCTACAACGCCCTGCAATATGCCATTGGAAGTTTTTACCTGCGGCGCATCTTGTGCGTAGGCGCCAAAACCAATGAGTACAAGTAATAATGATTTGAATATTTTCATAAGAGATGAGAACTGATAATTGGTTAACAAATTTAGCGTTATTTAGCAACCAGCAATGTTATGAAACGAAAAAAGGTTATTAAGCTGCCGGGTGGCAACTCAATAACCTTAATCTGTAAAGTTTGTCTGTCGGATACCTAATCAAACGGCTAATGCTTTGACAAGCTCGGCATGACAGACATTAACTACCGACTATAGTTCGGAGCTTCTTTTGTAATGGTAATATCGTGCGGGTGCGATTCGCGGATACCGGCTGCTGTAATGCGTACAAAGCGGGCTTGTTGCAAGGCCTCAATGTTTTTAGCACCGCAGTAACCCATACTGGCTTTTAAGCCACCTACAAACTGGTAAGTAATTTCGGCCAGAGTACCTTTTAATGGAACACGACCCACAATACCTTCCGGAACTAACTTCTTGATGTCATCTTCTACGTCCTGGAAATAACGGTCTTTCGAACCTGATTCCATGGCCTCGATAGAACCCATGCCGCGATAAGATTTAAAGCGACGGCCTTCGTAAATGATAGTTTCACCCGGCGATTCTTCAACACCGGCAAACAATGAACCAGCCATGATAGAGCTTGCACCGGCAGCAATGGCTTTGGCAATATCGCCTGTGTGCTTAATACCGCCATCGGCAATAACAGGTACGCCTGTACCTTCTAATGCCTTGGCGCATTCGTAAACGGCATATAGTTGCGGTACACCTACACCGGCAATAATACGGGTAGTGCAAATACTACCAGGGCCAATACCCACTTTAACGGCATCGGCACCGGCTTCGGCCAGTGCACGGGCGGCATCGGCAGTGGCAATATTGCCGGCTATTACCTGTAGATCGGGGTATTTGGCTTTAACTTCTTTTAATTTATTGATTACGCCTTTAGAGTGGCCATGCGCAGTATCTATGGCAATAACATCAACCCCGGCTTTTACCAATGCATCTACACGTTCCATGGTATCGGCAGTTACGCCAACAGCAGCACCTACCCTTAGGCGGCCATGCTCGTCTTTACAGGCAATAGGGTAGTTTTTAAATTTTTGGATATCTTTAAAGGTAATGAGTCCGCAAAGGCGGCCATCAGCATCTACCACAGGTAATTTCTCAATTTTGTGATTTTGCAATATTTCTTCGGCTTGGGTAAGGCTGGTTTTAAGCGGAGCGGTAATGAGGTTTTCGGTGGTCATTACCTCACGTACCGGCTTGGTCATGATCTTTTGGAAACGAAGGTCGCGGTTGGTTACAATACCTTTCAGTTTGCGTTCGGCATCAATAACAGGGATACCACCAATGCGGTACTCACGCATAATTTTAATAGCATCGGCCACAGTAGCATTTTCATCAAGCGTAACCGGGTCCTGGATCATGCCGCTTTCTGAACGTTTTACTTTACGCACCTCATCGGCCTGACCTTGAATACTCATGTTTTTGTGCAGCATACCCAAACCACCGGCTTGTGCAATGGCTATAGCCAAAGCTGATTCGGTTACGGTATCCATAGCGGCCGAAACAATAGGAATGTTCAGTTTGATTTTCTTGGTCAGATACGAACTCGTATCAACTTCGCGCGGTAAAACTTCTGAATAAGCCGGTAAAAGCAGTACGTCATCGTACGTTAAACCTTCGGCAACAAATTTGGAGGGGTCGAGCTGCATGGCAAATAATTTTGTTATTTGCCGGGCAAAGCTAAGTTTAAATCTGCAGATGTGCAAATGAGCATATCTGCAGATAGTTGAAATGACAATCGAATGTAGAAGCAGACTGCTACATTAAGCAGTTTACACGTCATAAGTTAACTTTGTGAACTTAGGGAGTAAAAAAGATCCCGTTTAAAGCCGTTTGGGTTGACTATTGGAACGGGATTCTTGAATATTGATAATGACAGGCGTTATGTTTATTTAATTTATAAGGTGCACTTTATCCAGTTCTCCGGTAATAAAAGCCATTTCATCATCATTCAATTTGATCTCAATGGCTTTTGCATTTTGCGAGGCCTGCTCCGCGTTGCGGGCACCAACAAGGGCCACAGTTATGCCCGGGCGGTTTATGGTCCAGCGGATAACTAACTGTCCTAATGTGGCGTTCTTTTCATCGGCAAGTGGCTTGATTTTAGCTAAGAATGCATTAGTGCGTTCAATGTTCTCGTCTTTAAAAAATTTAAGACCAGCACGGTGATCACCTTCGCCAAACTGTTGTCCCGGCTTCATTTTGCCGGTAAGCAAGCCGCGTTCCATAGGGCTATAGGCCAATATGCCTTTGTGGTGTTCTATGCAATAGGGTACAATGTCTGCTTCAATGTCGCGCTTAACCATGCTGAAGGGTGCTTGGTTTGAGGCAAGTTTGATGGTTTTTTCAGCTTCTTCCATTTGGCTTGCACTGTAGTTACTAACACCAGCTTCGCGTATTTTGCCTTGTTCTTTCAACAGCAGTATAGCCTCCATAGTTTCGGCAATAGGTGTGCTGTCATCGGGCCAATGTATCTGGTACAGATCAATGTAATCGGTACCCAGTCGCTTAAGGCTATCTTCGCATTCCTTAATAATACTCTCTTTGGCGGCATATTTATAAACATCTAAATCTTTGCCTTCATTATCCTTTGATTTAAAACCAAATGTACCTTTAGCCAAATCCCAGCGCATGCCATATTTGGTAAGTATTTGCACTTTATCGCGCGCTATGTCTTTAATGGCCTGGCCAACCAGTTCCTCGCTCTTTCCCTGTCCGTAAATAGGAGCGGTATCAATGCTGGTTATGCCTAAATCATAGGCCGCTTTCATTGCGTTTATAGCTTCATTATCGTCATTTCCACCCCACATCCATCCACCCGCAGCCCAGGCGCCAAAGGTAATAGCCGAAACCTCGAGATTGGTTTCTCCCAATTTTCTGTATTCCATATTTGTAAATTATTATTGATACGGAAACAGCTAAAATGCAGTAATGTTCGTATTAGGTAAAAAGGGGAAAATAATAAGTGTAAGGCATGATTTTATTTTTACTTTAAAGAAAGGCGAAATTTCGTTTCTTTTAAATAAATTTTTTTACAACAATTAACCTGTTTAATCGTAAGAGAAACAGTAAATTTAGCCTCTAAACCGAGGCTATAATCCATATTCAGAACCAATAGTTGTTACCCGTCGATACTTATAATTACCAGTTAGTAAATTTGCTTCTCCTCAGAAAAAGCAAGAGGATATTTTTTAAAAGCTTGTTCGTATGGGCAGCTCTGGTGTTTACACTTGAGGTTAATGCCAAGTCTAAAGATGCCAGGCATCATCCTAAAATTACCGCTTACGTAGATTCGCTTAACAGCAAGGCTGCGCGTTTAATAAGGCGTGATGCAGGTAGTGCTTTTACTTTGCTAACCGAAGCAGAGCTGCTGGCCACCGAATACAAATACGATAAAGGTTTAGCCATTGTTTACCTTAACCAAGCTGAAGTTTTGAGTCAGCGTGGTTACTCGCAGCGTGCGCTCGAATTATACTACCGTTCTATGCAGCTGAGCATGCATAATAAAGATATTTATAATGTAGCCCGTGCCGAGCAGCATATAAGCTCTATAAAGCGTAAAGGCGGTAGTTTGGCAGAGGCAGGCATTTTATTGCAGCGTACGCTTAGCATATTTACCAGACTTAATAAGCCTGTTGATATGGTTAACATACTGCTGCGCCTTGGCTTGTTGCGTACCGATCAAAAGCAATATGATGACGCCAGGCATTATTACGACCAGGCCTTTCAGCTTAGTAAAAAAATAGCGTATTCGTTCGGGGAAAAGAAGAGTTATTACGACAGAGCTCTGCTGTTGAAAACGCTGAATAAGCCCGATTCGGCTATTTATTATTTGAACAAAGCCCTGCATATTGATACCATAACTAAAGATGATTATGGCATGGCACTGTCGTACATTGAACTAAGCCGCATTTATATTAACCTAAAGCAATATAACAAAGCCAAGCCCTATGCCAGGCTGGCTTATGCCAAGGCCGATAGCGTTGCGGCGTTGCCATTAGTTAAAACGGCTACCGAGTTGCTGCTTTACGTTAGTAAGGAAGCTCTGGATAAAGACGCGATCATAGAGTGGCAGGATCAGCTGCTTATTTTAGATAATACAATATCCGAACGCGAAAAGCGGGAATCGACAAACTTTATTGATGCTCTTCGCATGCAGGAAGACCAGCAGCTTAAAAGCCAGCAACGCATTAGTGAGGTAGAAAAGCAAACCCGCAAGCAAGACTCGTTATTACTGGTATATACAGCGCTGTTATTGGCAGGTTCAGCTGTGGTAATAACACTGGCTTACAACTTTCGCAAAGCCAAAAAGTACAGCGCTAACTTAAATGCCAAAAATAGCCACATAGAACAGCAAAACCAAAAATTGGAAGAAGACAGCGAGTTGAAAAGCAAGTTGATCTCTATCATGTCTCATGACTTGCGTAAACCTCTTGCTAATACGCAAAGCATTATTCAGTTGGTTAATATGGATCTGTTATCTCCCGAAGAGTTTAAAGATTTGTTTAAGCAACTGGAAGATCAGTATGCCCGAGTAATGGCACTTACCGATAATTTACTGTTTTGGATAAAAGGCCAGGTGAGTGGTGCCCCGGTTGAACTGGCGAAAGTACCTATGCAACAACTGGCAGACAGTGTTATAGAAGAACAAAAAATACCACTTACCGAAAAGGAGATCACAATAAGTAACCGGCTAACCCCCGGCTTTGTATGGCTAAACGAAACCGAAATGCTACGCATCGTTCTTAGAAATTTGCTCAGTAACGCCGTGAAGTTTACGCCGGCTGGTGGCATTATCGAAATTTATGGTAGCAATACTGCCTCCGAAACATCTATTACGGTGAAAGATACGGGGATAGGAATGAGCCCGCAGGCCATAGAGCGCATTAACGATGAAAGCTATTACACCACCAAAGGTACCCAAAATGAAGAAGGCAGCGGCTTTGGCTTAATGCTTATTCGCGACTTGGTTAAGAAGCATAACGGTAAATTAACAATTGAGAGTACGCAGGGCCAGGGGAGCGCTTTTACCATCAGCTTTCCGCCATCCGTGTTTATAAAGGCATAATTGTTGGTATTTTGCCTCATTAAGGTATATTTGCTATAAGTACATCTATCTTCATACCACGGATATAATTAATGCAATTTATCTATCCTGCCTTTTTGTTCGCTTTGCTCTCACTGGCTATACCGGTGCTGGTGCATTTATTCAATTTCAGGCGGTACCAAAAGGTATATTTCAGTAATGTACAGTTTCTTAAAGAGGTAAACGAGCAGCAATCTTCAAGACGTAACCTGCGCGAAAGGCTGATACTGGCCAGCCGCTTACTGGCACTTACATTTTTAGTGCTGGCGTTTGCCCGTCCATACCTCCCTAACCAAAATACCATTACACCCGGTGTGCAACAAGCCATAAGCATTTTTGTAGATAACTCTTACTCTATGCAAACGCTAAGTCCCGAGGGCAGTTTGTTAGATGAGGCCAAGCGCAGAGCCAAAGAAATTGCCGCTGCCTATTCTATTAATGACCGCTTTCAATTGCTTACGCAGGATTTTGAGGGCAAACATCAACGCCTGCTAAACCGCCAGGAGTTTAATGATGCGGTTGATGCCGTTAATATTGGACCTCAAAGCCGTACTTTGCAACAGATTGTACTACGGCAACAAAGCTTATTACAAAACAGACCGGGTGGATTGTCGTCTGCATATATCATTTCCGATTTTCAGAGAGAGGCCACGGGCACTTCGGCTACAAAAGCAGATAGCGGCTTCAGGGTAAATTTAGTGCCATTGCGTGCCAATGTGCTACCCAATGTAGCTGTTGATTCGGTTTGGCTTATTGGTGCCGTGCATCGCCCAAACGAAACAGAGAAACTGGTAGTTAAACTACATAATTACGCTGCCGAAGATGCCAAAGGCATTCCTTTAAAGCTACTCATCAACGGCACGCAAAAAGCACTGGGCAGTTTTGATATTAAGGCTCGTGGAAACCGCCAGGATACACTTACTTTTTCAGGGCTGCAAGCTGGCTGGCAGCAAGCTAAAATTGAGTTGCAGGATAATCCTGTTATTTTTGATAACGACTTTTACTTTACCTTTAATGTAAAAGCCGGTATGCCGGTGCTATTGGTAAACGGGGGGCAGCCCAACAAATACCTGCAAGCTGCTTTTGGTGCCGACCCGTTTTTTACACCTGTAAATAGTAATGAAGGCAGCGTGAACTATGCCGGGTTAAACACTTTTCCTTTAGTGGTGTTGAGCGACATAAAAAGTATAGCCACAGGGCTTGCCCAGCAATTAAGAGCATACGTGGCCAAAGGCGGTACGCTCGCCGTTTTCCCTGCTGCTGATGCAGATCTTTCGAGTTATCGTGCTTTACTGCAACCGGCAGGTGCGGCATACCCCGAAAAGTTGGTTACCGAAAACATCCGAGTAAATACGCTGAATACTCAAAATACTCTATTTAAATCGGTGTTTGAAGATGTACCCCGCAATCCTGATTTGCCCTTGGTGCAAAAATATTATCAACTAAGCTCGGCCACGCAAACCAGTAGCGAAAGTCTTATGGAGTTACCCGGCCGACAACCCTTTTGGGCGGGCTACCGTAGCGGTAACGGCAAAATTTATGTATCGGCCGTGCCATTGCAAGAAGATTTTAGCAACCTGCCCCGTCATGCATTGTTGCTGCCTATTTTATACCGCATGGCACTGGTAAGCGGCCACGACCAGCCTTTATTTTACACCATTGGTCATGATGCTGCCATAGAAGCGCCGCCCGTACAAATGAGTGAAAAGCAGGTTTTGAAACTTGTAAAAGGTACACAAACTCTTATTCCCGATGCAAGGCAGCAGGAAGGAAATACCTTGCTTTACCTGGCCGACCAGGTGCAGCAGCCTGGTAATTATCAGCTTAAAAAGCAGGATAGTGTGGTGGCCGTTATTGCTTTTAATAACAACAGGATGGAGTCTGATCTTACTTATTTAGACAAAAGCGCACTTGATAAATTACTGCCTGCCAAGAGTGCGGTTTTGCAGCCGGGCAAGGGCTCTATGCAGGGGTTAATAGCCGATACAAATTTTGGCCTGCAATTATGGAAACTTTGTATAATTTTGACCCTGATTTTCATCGCAGCCGAAATAGCGCTTGTACGGTTTTACCGGGTAAATAAGCAGCTGGTTTCGGGTAGCTGATCTTCACTTATTAATTGCGTAAGCATCATAAAGCCTCCTAATACATGAATTTGCTCATCAAATCTGCTACCATTCTGTACCCCGGCTCGCCGTTTCACCAGCAAACTGCCGATATTTTAATAGAGAACGGACTCATTAAAACTATTGCCGAAAGTATTGAAGCCGATGTTGAAATATTTGATGCAAAAGGCAGTTATTTATCGCCCGGTTTTTTTGATTTGAACTGTAACATGGGCGAACCCGGCCTGGAAACCAAGGAAGACCTTAACACCGGTTTGCAGGCAGCAGCAGCAGGCGGCTTTACCGGTGTTGCTTTAATGCCCGATACGCAGCCACCCGTGCATTCTAAAACAGAAGTAGCCTATCTTGTTAATAAAACTAAGGAAAATTTGGTAGACGTATATCCTTTAGGTACGATATCGCATCAACGCGAGGGTAAAGACATGGCAGAAATGTACGACATGTACCTTAGCGGTGCTAAAGCCTTTACTGATGGTAAGCGCCCGGTTAAAGATGCAGGGCTTATGGAACGCGCTTTGCTTTATGCCCAGGGCTTTAATGCGCTTGTTTTTTCTTACCCCGAAGATGTAGCCATAGCCGGTAAGGCAAAAGTGCATGAAGGCGTGGTAAGTACGCTACTGGGTATGAAAGGCATCCCCTCGCTGGCCGAGGAACTGATGATTGCGCGTGACCTTTACCTGGCCGAGTATACCGGCTCTGCAATTCATTTCAGCACTATATCCACCGCACGTTCGGTAGCTTTAATTGGCGAAGCTAAGCGCAAAGGACTACGGGTAACTTGCGATGTGGCCGCCCATCATCTGATACTCACCGACGAGGCCTTATTAGGTTTTGACAGCCTGTACAAGGTGAAACCTCCACTGCGTACACAAACAGATATTGATGCCCTGCTACAGGGTTTAACCGATGGTACCATAGATGCTATTGTATCGCAGCATACGCCGCACGAAATAGAATTTAAAGAAATGGAGTTCGAAACTGCCGAATATGGAATGATTGGTTTGCAAACAACATTCTCATTAGCTTTACAAGCAGGATTACCCGTGGAATTAATTGTAGAAAAGCTGGCCATCAATCCGCGTAAGATATTAAATGTAAGCGCTGTTGTGTTAGAAGAGGGTCAGCCCGCTAATTTTGTTGTGTTTAATACCGATGATACCTGGACCTTCGATAAGCAAAACAATCGTTCTAAATCTGCCAATTCACCTTTCCTGGGGCAGAACTTAAAGGGAAAAATACTGTTAACCTGTAACAACAAACAGGTATATACCAATTAAAAAAGTAAAAAATGATAGATCCAATAATACAAAATGCCATAAGTGCAGCGCTGCTTTCGTATACTGCTTTTACACCTATTAATGTAGAGGTATTGACCACAGAGCTGGTAACGGTTTTTTCGTCAGATAAAGATTTTCTGGATAAGGTGAACGATATGGACGATGTGTTTGACGCACACCCTCATGCCGATAACCTGCGCGAAGTATTTTTCGACCTGCTGATGGTCAATTTTTTCAGTGCCGATATTAACCGCCTGGAAGAAGATTACCTGGATACCCAGGAATGGGCCGATATTGAGGAAGAAACCCTTGACCGCGGTACCGAACTGTTAAATTTATTGCTGTATTTGAACGAATGCCGCGACGAAGGTATAGAACCATCATTGGAAGATTACCTTACCGAGTTTTTACTGGTTGATGATGATGAGTTTCAGGATGAGCACCAGATATATGAACCCATTATTGCCAACCAAATCCTGGTAGAAAGTTCGCCGGAGGAAGTAAACAAGGTGGCCGTTAAGTTATCTGAAGATGCTGAGCTAAAAGACCTGTTCTATCCAATGATAACCTTTTTCCAAAATACGCAGCCAGGCAGCCGTGATAAGGAAGTAATAGCAGAATATGCCGTTGACCAAAGCTTTGATATGGCAGTTTTCGCTATACTCGAAACGCTGAATAAAGATTAAGGACAGGCCCGGAATGGAAGATATAAATTCGGCTGTACGAAAACAGGGCGCATTGCGCGGTGTGTTGTTTGGGTTAATAATGCTCGCTATAGATATATTGAAGCTGTATTACCTCGCTTATTGGGCTAAATCGCCCATCAACACGTTTATTATACTCTACCCGGTATATTACATCGTACTGTTCGGTATAGCCCTGTTTTTCATTAGCGGGTTAAGAAATAAAATAGGCCGGTACTGGACACTTAAACAAGCCATTACCGGCATTTTTATCCTGCTGTTTGTAAGTTCGGTAATCTGGAATAACGGGCTAACGCTTTTTTCGGCTAAGATCAACCCTGATGTTGCACAAAAAGCACACGTTGGTTTTGTTGAAACGCGCCGTGCAGCCATGCTATCGCAAAAACAACCTGTTGAAAAGATCAACAAAGAGGTGAAGAACATGAACGAAAACTTCTCGGCAGGCAGCCATATGACTGTTGCCAGCTTTTTTAGTTCTCTGTTTATCTCTATAATTCTGGTGTTTGCCGTATCGGCACTGTTGGGTGTGCTGTTTAAGCGCGAAAGAGTTGTTAGCCAATAATATGCTTAAAGTACAAAGGTTAGTTCACAAACACCTTAACAAAGCTTATTAAAAAGTATTGATCGGCCTCAGGCTGCGTTTAAGGCTGGGTTGTAACAACCGGTTTAATCGAAATCACACTGTCAACCACAAAATTACTTACACCGCGCCAGGGTAGGGTATGCAGGTATTCTTTATAATGCAATTCCAGGTAGGCACCGGCGCTGCTATTTAGCTTTTGCGCCACTTTTTCATCCGTTACCGAAAACATAAATTCATTAGATTGTATGTTGCCCTGTGCAGGCGTGCGTATACCGGTTTGTATTAAACGGCCCTCGTAGGTTTTAAACAAATAACCTTTATGAACAAAATAGTTCATGGTTCCGGCTTTCGTGCCATCGCCAAAAACGAAATAATAGCGGTAATAAAACACGCCAATAAATACTAATAAGAATACAACGGCTATAATAGAGATGATGCGCTTGTTCATAATGTGTGTATAACAACGCAAGGGCTAATTTGTAAGATAAATTTTACAAATAAGAATTATACCTCTATGAGTTTTTGTTTTATGGCATATAAAACCAATCCAACACGGCTTTTAATGTGTAATTTATCAAACAACTGGTCACGGTAACCATCTACAGTACGTGCACTCACGCACATTTTATCGGCAATTTCTTTATAGGTGAGTTCGGTAGCTGCCAGTTTTAAAAAGTCGGTTTCACGGTTGTTGAGTTTAACAGCTTCGGGTCGGTTTACGTTAGATACGAGATGCCGGGTTACAAACGCCGGGAAATACACCTCATGATTGGAAACCTTCTTCAGCGCCTCTTCAAATTCGTGAGGTTCGGCATCCTTTAATAAGTAGCCTTTTACACCAAGGCGCAGCATGGTCATTACCTTATCAGCATCCTCAAGCATAGATAATACGATAACCTTAATGTCGGGGTAGTTGGTTTTTAGCCATTGTGCTGTTTCAATGCCATTCATGTGCGGCATATTAATGTCGAGCAATATAATATCGGGCTTAGTTTGAGGATTGATCTTTTGGCTAAGCTCGAGGCCGTTGCTGGCTTCATACATAATTTTATAGCCCGGTATACTGTCTATTAAAGCAGCTATTCCGCTCCTGAACAAGCGATGGTCATCAACCAATACAATTTGGATAGCCTCAGTTAACATTTGTTTGTGATATATGATGGTTAAGTTGTAGGCTGATGGCGCATCCTTTTCCCGGCATGCTGTTTATAGTGGCAACGGCTCCAATAAGGGCGGCCCTGCTTTCTATATTTTTCAGCCCCGAGCCGTTAAAGCTACCGAGTTTATCTGCAACAGTAAAACCTTGTCCGTCATCAGCGAGGGTTAAATTAAAGGTTTCGGTGTTAAACTGCAAATTGATGGTAAAATTACGGGCATCGGCATGTTTAAGCGAGTTATTAAGTGCTTCCTGAAAAATGCGAAATAGCACGAGCTCGCATTGTTCGCCTAACTCGTAAGGCGTACCTTTAATATTGATGTTCAAATTTAGCAGGCCGCTTTTATTCATACGTTCAACCTCTGTCTCTATTGCTTTTAATAGCCCCAAATGAGCAAAATATTGAACGTTCAGGCTTTTTGAAAGATCGCGCAGATCGTTAATGGCTTTGGCTACCAGCTCGCGGCTGTCGTGCATTTTTTGCTGTAGCTGTTCCAGACTGCCGCCCGCCGGGTTTAAACTAAGCTTTACAAAGGATAGTACCTGGCCAATATTGTCATGTATCTCTCGCCCAATATTGGTTAACGTTTGCTCTTGTATTTCCAATTGAGCCTTTAGTAATTCGTGCTTGTAATTAGATTGCAGGTTAAGTTTTTCTAACAAATGCAGGTTACGGCGCTTACGATACACCAACACAATCATTACAATGAAGGCACCAAGAATTAAGAAAACAATGGTAATGGCTATGATTGCAGCTTCGAAGCTAAACGGTTGTTGCTGCATACAAAAATGGCTATACTAAAACAGATGTATTCAAATATAATAAGATTATTGTTGATGATATGAAAAAGATGAAAGCTCTCTTTTTGCATATGATTTTTAATAAAATAGGGCTGCATCAGGTTGTAAGTAAAATCGCCCAGATAGAATAAGAACAAGCCTATCGAGATCCAGAACATGGGCTCTTTGGGCAAGCTCAGCGGTTCTTTATCACTAAAAGCTTCATAAAAATAAAAGAAGACAAATACTATAATAAACACCGTACCTACTAGCATGGTATAGGTGTGAAAGTTATTAAAACCCTGTATGAAAAGTTGGTTAACTGCAGCCAGAACCACGTATAGTGGCATGGCATATAAAATGATATTCTTAAGAACTGCACTATTGATGTTCTTATAAAATAGAAAATAAAAGATTACAAACTCAATAACTGTAGTGATATTGAACAGGTTAACATTTTCTTTATAACGATGATGTATGCCCAGATAATTGCCGGTAAGCTCGGCCGCGACCGTCATTAATAGATAGGGTATCAATATTAAGAAAGGCGTTTTAAAAAGATTTTTGTAAAAAATAATGCTGGCTATTAAAGCCAGCATTTCTGCATAATTATATAACGAAAGTGTTAGCATCTATTATCCATTCAAGTCTGAACCTGCACATATGTCGTCAACCCCGGTATCGTGCTCGCTCCTGCCATCAAAAGGAGGGCATAAGGCGCCATGGTTGAAAGCTTCCAGCACGTTATATAAAAGTGGATCGGCATCGTCACTCATGTTCAATATATCCTGGTTTACGTTATCCTCCGTGCGGAGTGTTGGTACAAGCATTACAGTAACACGATTCTCATTATGTTCGGGGAACTCAGCATCATATTGGCCAAAATATATCTTAATACCGGCCTTGTCCAGCTTTTCTTTTCCGAGGTCTTCGCCCACCGCTACCAGGTAGTCCATCAGCTTATTATATTCGAAAAATGCCTGCTGTGTTTTGCCTCTGTTTTTATGGAGATAATTCTGGCGAATAGATTTTGCTTCGCTAAGGGTAATTGGTTGATCTTGTTTCATAATTTAAGTTTGCTATAAATATAGCTTTATGCACTTATAAAAAATACCCCGTGTTTTAACGGTATTCATATTGTGAAAGCCACCCGTAATTTACCGTATGAAAGCCATTTGAATTAAAATACATTCGCCGCAAATTAGCGCTTAAATATATATGCCTACCCTGTTTGCCTGCTTATTAAATAATGCATGGTATTCTATGTCTGAGCGTAGCTAATTTGCTTTTTTGTTCGTTTTAAGTTTAATAAAGTTAGTTTTAAAAAAAAGCCCTTCGCGAGGAAGGGCTTTTAGTTTTTAAGTATGTGTTAGCTTATTAGTGCTAAGTTGACGATTCAATTATCCTTATTTTTTAAATAACTTAAATATATCACTGCCAAATACAAACACCATTAGCGTTACTAAAATTACGAAGCCAACAATTTGTGCTTTTTCCAGGAACTTATCGCTCAACGGCTTGCCTTTGATCATCTCAATAATTAAAAATAAGGCGTGACCGCCATCTAAAGCCGGTATTGGCAGCAGGTTCATTAAAGCCAGTGCCATAGAGAGTAAACCAACCAGGCTCCAAAAGCGCAGCCAATCAATATGGCTACCAAACAATCTTGCAATGCCTATGGGGCTCGATAAGGCTTTTTGTGGCTTTACATCGCCGGTAAATACTTTGCCTAAACCTTTGGCATTATCGCTGAAGGTGCCCCAGGCTTTTGATGCGCCTACAGGTAGGGAACCAAAGAAACCGAACCTCAATGTTTTTTCTTCGGGAAGATCAAATTTTGGTACGAAACCTAACTGGCCTAACGAATCTACTTTAGCAGGTATTTTCCTGATTTCGTTGTTGTGCTTAATATCTAACTCGATGGCTTTGTTTTTACTGTTAAGCAGCACCTTATGAAACTCATCAAAGAACGCCACCTTTTGTTCGTTGATACCAACAATGCTATCGCCACGCTGTAAGCCAGCTGCTGCGGCGTTACTTTTGGGTTTAACTGATTCTATCGCAAATTTGGTACGGGGTATGCGGTTAATAAATTGCTCAATCCCTAAATCTGATACATCGTTCAATATGTTGGCGGGTACCGGTACATCAAGTTGTTGATTGTTCCGTTTAACCGTAAGTACGCTATTGCCCATTAATACTTTAGAGCTAATGAGATCTTCAAAGCGTTCTACCTTTTGGCCGTTCACGGCAGTTACCTGATCGCCGGGACGAAGGCCGATGTTCTCACCAATGGAGCCAGGTACGATACCGTATTTCAGACTTTCATTAGGGATATAAGTTTCACCGTATTTTATAGTAAGTACCCAAAAAATGAGGATACCCAAGATAATATTTACAAAAATACCACCAAGCATGACGATTAAACGTTGCCAGGCCGGTTTTGAACGGAATTCCCAAGGTTGCGGCGGACCTGCCATTTGCTCGGTATCCATAGATTCATCTATCATACCGGCAATTTTTACATAGCCGCCCAATGGCAACCAGCCCATACCGTATTCAACGCCTTTATAGTTAAATTTGAAAAGGCTTATATTCCAGGCATCAAAGAACAAATAAAATTTCTCTACTTTAATTCCGAAGGCACGGGCGGCTATAAAGTGGCCAAACTCGTGTAATATTACTAAAATTGAAAGGCCCAGTATTAACTGGCCTACCATGATCACTATGTCCATTCTGTTATTATACGTGCTAAACGCTCAAAGCCTTAAACGGCATTTGTGCAATTAAATTTTGTGCTAAGATGCGGGTTTCTTTATCAGTATTCAAATAATCTGCTAAAGATGGCTGTTTAATGGTGGGTATTTGCTGCATGCATTGTTCAATTACATGGCTCATTCCCAGGAAGCTTACACTATCTGTTAAAAAGCCGGCCACGGCCACTTCATTGGCTGCATTAACTATGCAGGGCATATTACCCGCAGTTTTTAAAGCCTCAAAAGCCAGCGCCAGGTTACGGAAGGTACCCGTGTCAGCCTTTTCAAAGGTGAGGGTAGGATAGGCAGTAAAATCGAATCGTTTGTAATTGTTTTTAATACGCTCGGGATAACCCAGTGCATACTGAATAGGCAGCTTCATATCGGGCAATCCCATCTGTGCTTTCATAGATCCATCCTGAAATTGAACCAGTGAATGTACAATGGATTGCGGGTGCACAATAACCTCAATTTGCTCCAATTGGAGATCAAACAACCACTTGGCTTCAATGACCTCCAGCCCTTTATTCATCAGCGAAGCCGAATCAATAGTGATTTTGGCGCCCATGACCCAGTTTGGATGCTTTAGCGCCTGATGCCGGGTAACGGTTTCTAAAAAACTGCTGTCTTTACCCCGAAAAGGGCCACCTGACGCCGTGAGAATGATTTTTTCTATAGGATTTTGCTCTTCACCTGCAAGGCATTGAAAAATGGCTGAATGTTCAGAGTCTACTGGCAAAAGCTTAACGTTATGCTGTTTAGCCAGTGATGTAATAAGTTCGCCGGCTACCACCAGTGTTTCTTTATTAGCTAAAGCAATATCCTTACCTGCCTTAACGGCGTTAATGGTAGGCTCTAAGCCGGCAAAGCCAACCATGGCGGTAAGCACAATGTCTAACTCTGGTAGGGTGACTATGCTTTTTACTTCATCATAACCGGCCAGCACCTGCGTTTTAGTGTGCGACAAGGCTTCTTTTACTTGCCCGTAAAGACTTTCGTCGCAAATGACGGCATAGGCCGGGGCAAATTTAAGTGCTTGTTCTATCAGCAAATCGGCGTTACGGTGAGCGGTAAGCACATGGGCTTTAAAGCGTTCCGGATTTTCGGCAATTACTTCAAGGGTTTGCGTGCCAATGCTGCCCGTAGAACCGAGAATGGCAATATGCTTTACAGGGAAATTAGATACGATATGCATTTATAATGGGCTATCCTAAGTACGTAACCCCGCAAAGGATGGTTTGTATTTTGGATAACAAACTAAATTTATGGTTAAATAATATAATTTACAAGTGCATCCGCAATCTTACGATCGTTGGATAGCCGGGGCACTTTATTTTGTCCGCCGAGTTTTCCCTGCGAGCGCATAAAGTTAATAAAACTATCGGGCTGCAAACTTCTGACTACTAAAGGGCGTAAAATATTACCGGTAATAAGGTCCTGGTAATAAATGTTTTTTTGCTGTAAGGCTGCATCTACTTTTTGAGCAAAGCTAACCATATTTGCTGGAGCTTTGCCAAACTCCACAAACCACTCGTGATAGGGTAAACTGTCTTCAACTGGGTTCACCTGTGGAGCTACGGTAAATTCTACCACATCAACACCCTCTTGTTTAGCTACGCTCATCAACGCATGTTCTACCTCTTCGCCAATTACATGCTCACCAAACGCCGATATATAATGTTTAATACGGCCAGTCACTACAATTTTATGCGGCTTTAACGAGGTGAATTTAACGGTATCGCCCAAACTATATCCCCATAAACCGGCATTGGTGTTCATGATGAGCGCATAATTTTTATTTAATTCTACCTCGCCCAAGCTTAAACGGGCAGGATGGTCATTAAAAAACTCGTCGGTTGGTACAAACTCGTAAAATATACCGGAATTAGCCAACAGCAGTAAGCCTTTATCTTTTTGCGAATCCTGGAAGGCAATAAATCCTTCAGAAGCCGGATAGGTTTCAATGGTATCAATACCAAAGCCTATGCTTTCTTCAATACGGGAACGATAGGGTTCGTAGTTAACACCACCGTAAACGAACAATTTAAAGTTTGGAAAAATATCCTTGATCTTTTTACCGCCCGCCTTAGCCGATAACCGGTCGAAATACATTTGGCACCAGGGCGGTATGCCGGATATGAGGCGCATATCCTGGTTATGGGTTTCTTCCACTATAGCGTCTACCTTTTGCTCCCAATCGTCAATGCAATTAATTTCGTAGCTGGGCAGGCGGTTCTTTTGCAGGTAGGCGGGCACATGGTGCGCTACAATGCCCGATAAACGCCCGGTAGCTATGCCGGCTTTCTCGCTCATAACCGGACTGCCTTGCAGGAATATCATCTTACCATCCACAAAATCGGCCTTACCTGTTTCGTGGATATAACTCAATAAAGCGTTGCGGGCAGCTTTGATGTGCTCAGGCATGCTCTCTTTAGAGATGGGAATATACTTAACGCCTGAGGTGGTGCCCGATGTTTTAGCCAGATAGGCAGGCTTGCCGGGCCATAGTACATCCGGCTCGCCATGGGTCATACGGTCAATATACGGGCGCAAATCCTCATAATCGCGTATGGGAACGTTGAGTTTAAAATCTTCGTAAGTATGAATGTTTGTAAACTGGTGATCTTTGCCAAAAGCGGTAGCGGTAGCTTGCTGAACCAATTGCTGCATGGTTTGACGCTGAAGGGCCACAGCATTTTGCCTGAGGTTGTTGATGTCGCGGTTTACCCATGCGGCAAATAGTTTACTTAATATTGCTTTTAAACCCATTTATTACAAGGTTTCAGAAACATCATCATCCAGGTCTTTATGGCTGTAAACCAGCTTACGGTACGATACCATGATCATCACCTGAACCAGCGGGAACGAAAGGGCAAACCAAAATATAGCTGCTATCTTAGCTACGTAACTACTGCTATCTACATCGAATAGCAGTGTAATAATCAGGTTAATGATGATCAAAAGTAAAGCTATAAAACCAACTACAATAAGTATAAGCCCAACCACCTTAAAGAAGTTGTTCCAGGTAATGTAAAAGCTTTGCTTGAGCGATTCTATAGGGCCCGAATCTTCGTCAACAATAAAACAAAGGCAAAATATGGAACGGATGAGGAGGTATCCAACGCCTAAAATCTCCAACTTATCGAGCACCTTGCTGAGCATTGGATAGCTATTTACCTGTAGGTTTAAGAAGATGATGGTACCTATTAAAAAGGTGTACAAAACCCCAATAGTAACAAAAGAAAGCGCCATTTTCAAGGATGGAAGAATATCCCGAAATTCAAACTCGTAATATTCCTTATCCATTAGCGTAAGGATAAGTTTATAGAAACTTAATACCAGGTAAGATTGCACCAGCATCATGAAAAAAACGAATGCAACCTGGCTGTATTGGTTATCATAAACTACAATAAAGCCTGTAAAGAAGCTGATCACCTCGTAAAAAATTAGGGAGATCACCGAGTATACGATCAGCGATATATAATTTTTCTTGATAATATCCCATGCTGTCTTGATAGTTTCGGCAATGGAAAACGGGTGATACATAGGTGATTACGATTTTTTAAGTATAACGCGCTTCCAGTAATCCTGCATAAAACCTAAACCATATGCTATTAATTGAATAAAGGCAGCGCCTACGCTCAAAAATGCAACTTTTAACGATTTGTTTTTGTACAGCGAGTGAAAAAATATCAACAAAATAATCAGGGCCAAAATTAGGTTGCCCACTATTGCAATACGCCATTGCAAAATATTAGCCAGCAAGGTAAAAATAACGCCCAGGGTGAACGCCGCCGGAAAAAAGTGGACAGGCTTTAGTTCTTTAGGGAAAAACTTGTAAATGTTAATGCGCGCCCTGCCAAAAAAGTGTAGTTGTTTATAAAATTGCAGGTAACTGGTGCGGCGTTTATGGTAAACCTTGGCCTCGGGTATTAGCCCAATTTTAAAACCTAACGAATGTATGCGGATGCTGTACTCAATATCTTCGCCCAATCGGGTTATTATAAATCCTCCGGCCTTTTGCCAGGCTACCCGCGATAAGCCCATGTTGAAGCTGCGGGGATGGAATTTGCCTATGCCTTTTTTATTGCCCCGTATGCCACCCGTAGTAAAAGGCGAGGTCATGCTGTAACTAATGGCCTTTTGCATGGGGGTGAAGCTGGGATGCGCGTCATCGGGCCCGCCATAAGCATCCAGGTAATCTGTGGTTAACCGCTGGTTTACTATCTCCAGGTAGTTTTCGGGGACTAAGACGTCCGAATCAAAAATGACAAAGTAATCGCCTTTGGCGCGTTCAAAGCCAAAGTTGCGGCTAAAGCCCTGTCCTTCGTTGGGTTTGAAATAATAATGTACATCTAATCTTTCGGCAAAAGCAGCAACAATATCCTTGGCATCTCTTACCGATCCATCCTCAATTACCAAAACCTCAAACTGCTTGTAAGTTTGCAATGTAAGGCTTTCCAGGAGTTCTTTAATTTCCTGCGGGCGGTTGTAGAGAGGGATGATGATAGAAAAAAACATTCAGCAGATACACAGGTTTTAGCTGTGCAAATATGCGGATGATTAGCGGTTACGCAATGCGTAAATTTAAAATGTTAGTAATGTGTTAAGACCAAATGGTATTTAGAACACAAATGCCGGTTAAACTTGTGCTTAACCGGCATTTGTATTTTATGGATAAATATCTAATAATGCTAAATATTAATTGGCAGGTGCAGCCCAAAATAGGGTAGGGTTATTGGTGGCGTAGGTAGTGTAAGTAACCTGGCTTTTATTGTTTGTACTTACGGTTTTATTATCTCCTTTGTTTTTAAAGTATTCCAGCGGCAGCAACTGTACGTATTGAATATTCTTTCCAGAGGCTGTAGTTTCGGTATCGTACTCACTGCTTACCGGACACTCTAAGTAATACAGGTTTTTAGACATGTAATAATCCAGGTAATGCGCCTTGTTTTCCGAATATTTACGGTTCCAGTTAGCATCTGGGTTTAAGATGAGTGTTTTATTAGCTATCAAGCGTTCGCGAACCTCCTCCGGACCTAATAACTGACCTTTTTCATCAAGCACATAGGCATTGTTCGTTGGATCCATCCAAACCCATTTTTTTAGGTCGTTAATGTACACCATGTTGATCACATGGCAGTCATTATCTACTCCTAAACTGTCTTTAGGTAAACAGGTCAAAAACCTTGATTTTATGCCCATAGATAAATAACACTCGTTAAGTACCGTTGCCAGTCCGCGGCAGTTTAAGCCCCGGTTATCCCTTTTACATTCGTTAATCATGCTCATCGCATTCTTAACCACAGGATTTCCGTGATTCCCATCGTGTGGTACCAGGTTATGTATCCAGTTCATCATGTTAATAACCTTAGATACTTCGTTGCCTTTACCGGCTATGGAGTCGAGGTTGAAGGTTTTGCGTAGCGTAACCAGGTTAGGATCGGTAGCAGCCTGGTAGGTAAAAACAGGAACAGCGCGTTTGTCTTTCGTATTGTAAGCTGCTGCATTTTTAAGGATATAGGGGTAATCGCCCACTTTGCGCAGGGGTTGTACAAGTGCTTTATAACCGGCTTCTTTACGGATGTTTTCGAGATCGGTATCTTCTAAAATATGGGAGTAGTTAAGATACCCGGCTTTGATAGATTTATCGAGATAGGTAACGGCTTCTTTTTTTTGATTGAGAAGGGAGTAGGTACAGCTTAAATTATAGTAGGCGTTGGTTAAATAGCCCGAATAGAATTTTTTGTCTTGCGGCGTAAGCTTTTCATAACGGCTAACAAAAGTACTCAGCAATTCATCGTAAGCTTTGATGTCTTTTTTCTCATAAGCTTTTTGCATTAACTGCGATTGCTCCTGTGCAAAGGCTTCAAATTCTTTGTTTTCGGCAAAAGCGCTTAACGTAAAGCACCATAATAAAAGCAGTGTAATTGTCGATTTGATAGTCATCGTGTGAGAGGTAAGTTAATACTCAATAGATGCAACATATTTCAAAACGTTGCACTAAACTTCACAAAAAGTAGGAAAAACTTCAAATAATTATACGGTAGCCTCAATCTGGTAGCTGTTTCGCTCCGGTGCATTTCTCGACACTAGTTCGGCCACAAAACCTGTAAGGAATAATTGAAAACCTACCACGATGGCTACCAGTGCCAGGTAGAAAAGAGGCTGGTCGGTAGCGTTCCTGTATTTTTCGTTATGGGCAATGTGGATCAGTTTTTCTGCCAAAATCCATATGGCCATCACCAGGCCCAAAAAGAAACTCAAAACGCCCATCGATCCAAAAAAGTGCATGGGGCGTTTTCCAAATTTGCCAACAAAGAAGATAGACAAAAGATCTAAGAAACCATTGATAAAGCGGCTCATGCCAAACTTGGTGGTGCCATATTTACGGGCACGGTGCTCCACAATTTGCTCACCTATTTTGGTGAAACCTGCCCATTTGGCTATTACGGGTATGTAGCGGTGCATTTCGCCATACACTTCAATGTTTTTTACCACGGCTTGGCGGTAAGCTTTCAATCCGCAGTTAAAATCGTGCAGGTTATCAATGCCCGACATGCTGCGGGTAGCCGCATTAAAAAGGCGGGTAGGAATGGTCTTGGTTAAAGGATCGTACCGCTTGGCTTTCCAGCCCGATATAAGGTCAAATTTTTCTTCAACAATGCGGCGGTATAGTTCGGGTATTTCGTCTGGACTGTCCTGTAAATCAGCATCCATGGTAATAATAACGTTGCCTTGTGCCGCCTCGAAGCCAGTATTCAGCGCGGCTGATTTTCCATAATTACGGCGAAATTTTACGCCTTTAATATGAGGGTTTTGTGCATGCAGGTTGCATATTTCATCCCATGAACCATCGCGGCTGCCATCATCAACCAAAATAACTTCATAGCTAAAACGGTTGTTATCCATTACACGGCTTATCCAGGCGGTAAGTTCGGGCAACGATTCAACTTCATTATATAAGGGTACAACAACTGAAATATCCATGGATAAGCAAAAGTAGAAAAATTTAAGATAGTTGGGAGAGTCAAGAGTACAGCGTCAGGAAATACAGATGCATTGATGTTTACGAAGTGTTAAAAGGTCTTGACTCTGTACTCTTGGCTCTCCTTTACTGTACTCTCTTTCTTATCGTGTTAAAGTAAACAGCCGTACCTGCGCCCATGAGTGTGCCTGTGGCTACATCGCTTGGGTAATGTAAGCCCAGGTACATGCGCGAATACGCTACCGATGAGGCCCATAACGCGGCAGGTGCAATAACATACCATTTTGGATATGCCAACGAAAGTGCCGTAGCTGTGGTTACTGAAGATGATGAGTGCCCGGACGGGAAAGAATAATCGCCGGCTATGTAAACCGGTATGATGCGAAAATTACCGCGAAAAGGTCTTGGGCGTTTAATGAGGCGCTTAATTAAAAGCACGGCCCCGTAAGAGAATACCGAACTGCTGGCCACATACAAAGCATTTTGCCGCATTTCTTTATCATGGTTTAATGCGCCGCCTATGAGTAAACCTGCAGGCACTAAAGCGTTGCCATAAATATTGGTCTTGCTCATAAAATAATAAAACCCGGTGCCTTCAGGTGTGCGGTTGCGGGCCAGGCTTACCATAATACGATCATCAAAGGTTTTGCCCGCAATAAGCGTACTTACAGGTACGCGGTAAGTTACCGTATCATTATTGGGTGTAACTACCACACCGGGCTGCGCCTGCGCAGGTTTTAACAGCAGCAAGGCATATATGGTAAAACTTAAAAATAAGCAAGTGGCTTTACAAGTCATCAGGGTAAATAAGCTATAAGCGTATCGGTGCGTTAAAGTTTGTTATATAAGCTGCTAACTTACACATATTGCTGTTTTTTTTAAGGGGTGTAAACCGCTATAAATACTTCTATACTGTTGTTGCTTATATCAAATTGTAATTCATACCTTTAAAATGCGTTAGTATTTCAGCTTACACTATGCAACTGTTTAAAACCAAATTGAAATAAATTTATTATTAAGCAGTATTTGCCTTAACCAAGCCGGTGCCTGCAAGTTGCGCCCGCTGTTTTTTAAAGTTTTAACCGCCTATGAACTATCAACAACTGCTGGAAAAAGTTAAACAGCAGGTTTTATCTTATTTTAAGCTTCGCAATAACGAAGATCTGCTTTACCACAACCGCAAACATACCGAAGATGTAGTGGCCGGCGCCACACAAATTGCCAACCATTACCAGTTAAACGACCGCGACTTTTTTATCGTGTTGGCTTCGGCATGGTTTCACGATACGGGGTACATGGAAGATGCATCTAACCATGAAGAAAAAAGCGCTCGCCTGGCCGAAGAGTTTTTAAAAGCGCAGTATGTTGATGAAGATATAATTAAAGAAGTTCATGGCTGCATCATGGCCACTAAAATGCCGCAAAAACCGGTGGGCTTGTTGCAAAGTATTATATGTGATGCCGATGTGTTTCACTTAGGTACCGCCGATTTTGATGGGAATAACAAGCAATTGCGTAAAGAGTGTAAGGCAATTTACCAATGCGATTTTAGCAAGCAAGACTGGCGCCATAAAACTATCCAGTTTATGCAGTCGCACCACTACCATACCGATTATGCTCAGATGCTGCTGGCCGATCAAAAAGAAAAGAACCTGCAGCAACTGAAAGATAAAGAGGCCGAATGGCGCGAGAAAAATCAGTCTGAAGTGACAAGCGCGGTAGCCGTGCCGGTTATGTCAGCTGCTGTTAAGGAAAAAGAAGCTAAGCCTGTATTTGAAGAAAAGCCGGTTAAGAAAAAAGAAAGGCCCGATAAAGGTATTGAAACCATGTTCAGGGTAAGCTCGAGCAACCACCAGCGTTTGAGCGATATGGCCGATAACAAAGCCCATATCATGATCACGGTAAACTCAATCATCCTTTCTGCCATCATCAGTTTACTGCTGCGCCGTTTAGAAGACTACAGTTACCTTATTATTCCCACGTTTATTATACTGGTTGTAAGCTTAACCACTATGGTGTTTGCCATACTGGCCACCAGGCCTTCTATTCCCGAAGGGCGTTTTAATCAGCAGGATATAGACAATAAAAAGGTGAACCTGCTCTTCTTTGGTAATTTTTACCGCATGAACCTGCCCGATTATATTGCAGGCATGCGAAGCGTAATGGCCGATCGCGAATTTTTGTACGGAAGTTTAATTATCGATCTGTACTCGCAAGGGGTAGTTTTGGGGCGCAAATATCGTCTCCTGCGTATTTCCTACAATATATTTATGTTCGGTTTAATTGCATCGGTGTTGGCTTTTATCATAGCGGCAGCGGTAAACGGCAGTGGCAAACACTAAAAAGTAACTATGCAGTTTCAATTTTTTAACCGCGATTTGAGCTGGCTCTCGTTTAACGAACGTGTATTGCAGGAAGCCGACCGCCAAAGCCTGCCATTACTGGAGCGGATCAATTTCCTTTCCATCTACTCGTCTAATCTAGATGAATTTTACCGGGTCAGGATGCCGGTTTTACAGGCGCTGCACAAGATCAATAATCGTAAAAATAACGTTGAAGAAGGTGAGCTTAAGCTGCATGACCTGCATAAGGCGCAACAACAAATACAACAGCAGCAGGAGCACTACGGCCAAATCTTAACCCAAAGCATATTGCCGCAGTTAGATGAAAAAGGCATCCATCTTATTTATAACCAGGAGTTTCCTGCGCAAATAGTACAACCCGTTACCGATTACTTTTTAAGCCAGGTTATGGCTTTCTTGCAGCCCGTCGTTCTCACTGCCGAGAGTGCTTTCTTTCCCGAAAATAACAAGCTTTACTTTTTGGTACAGCTGCAAACCGGGGCCGACGAGGAGCAGTTGGTTGCGCTAAATATTCCATCCGATGAATTGCCACGGTTTTTTAGCATACCGGTTCAAAACGAGCTGTACATTGTTTTTATAGATGACATCATCCGGTACAATCTTGATAAAATATTTGATCTTCCGGTAAGTGGATGTTACAGCTTTAAAATAACGCGCGATGCCGAGTTCGATTTTGAAGACGAATACAACGGTGACCTGGCCGAGCAACTGGAAAAGCAATTACGCAAGCGCGATTATGGCTTGGCCACCCGCTTTTTACATCAGCCCGGCTTGCCGTTGCGGGCGCTGCAAACACTAAGCAAACTTTTGGGCTTGCGCGATGGTAGTTTGGTAGCTGGTGGCGTATATCATAACCTTAAAGATTTTGCAACCTTACCGGTAAATAACGCCGAACTCAAAGTTGAAAAATGGCCTGCACTGCGTTACAATGCCCTGCCCGAAACCCAATCGCTTTTAGACAAGATAGGCCTGCAAGACTACATGCTGCATACGCCTTACCAAAGTTACGATAGCATTCTACGCTTTTTTAATGAGGCGGCCATCCGCCCTAATGTAGAGGAGATCTACGTTTCGCTATACCGCGTTGCCAGCGACTCAAAAATTGTAAACGCGTTAATAAGCGCGGCACATAATGGTAAAAAAGTATTTGTACTGGTAGAACTCAAAGCCCGTTTTGATGAGGCTAATAATATAAAATGGGCCAAAAAGCTGAAGGCTGCCGGTGCACGCCTTATTTACAGCGTTACCGCGCTAAAAGTACATGCCAAAATTGCACTGGTTAAGTTACGGGCCGGTACGCGTACCCAGTACCGCGGCCTGCTGGCCACCGGAAATTTTAACGAGAATACGGCCCGCTTTTACACCGATCATATTTTGCTTACCGGCAACCATCAGTTGCTGCGCGAAATTGAATTACTGTTCATTTTCCTTTCTAAAAAGCAGAAGCCCGATAGTGCCAAAGTAAAACCGTTTAAAAACCTGCTGGTTGCACAGTTTAATTTACAGCAGCAGTTTTTAGAACTGATAGATGCCGAGATCAGCAACCATAAACAAGGTTTGCCGGCTTTCATTACCATTAAAATGAACAACCTCGAAGAGGAAGTTCTTATTAGTAAGTTGTACGAGGCCTCTAATGCGGGTGTGAAGATTAATTTAATTGTGCGCAGTATTTGCCGTTTAATACCGGGTGTTGCCGGGCAAAGCGAGAACATAACCGTTACCCGCATTGTTGACCGTTACCTGGAACACGGTCGTATATTCGTATTTGGCAATAACGGCGATACACGGGTGTACATGGGTTCGGCCGATTGGATGAACCGCAATATCTATCACCGTATTGAAGTATGCTTCCCTATATATGATGAAGCCATTAAAAAGGAAATACTGCAATTTATAAATTTTCAAATCCAGGATAATGCACAGGCCGTACATCTCGACACGCAATTAAGCAATATTCCTGTTGAGCAAAATACGCCGGTGTTAAGATCACAACAGGAAATTTACAAGTATTTACAGCAAAAGGCCCAAAGCCTTTAACCGACACTATTGATCATGATAAAGAAGAAATTTCAGTTTATATATATAACCGCTTTGGTAAGTTTGTTAAGCTATTCATGCGCGCAAAGCCAGCAGGTTTATAAAAGTCCTAAGGGTTATGACCTTAATAAACCTACCAAATATAAAATGCCCGACGATCTGCTCGAAATTTCGGGTATTAGTTTCTCTAAAGGAAACCCCGCTACCTTTTACGCCATACAAGATGAAGAAGGAAAGCTATTTTATGGTAAACTTGGTGCCGACAGGGTAAGCCACTCCAAGTTTGGTAAACACGGCGATTATGAGGATGTCGCCATTAGTGGCAACATCGTTACTGTGCTAAAAAGTAACGGTAAGCTGTATACCTTTCCGTTAAATCAAATTGCAGAGGTCGAGTTAACCAACGTTCAGGAGCAACAAAACCTGCTACCCTCAGGCGAATACGAAAGCATGTATGCCGACGAAGCGGCACGCAAATTATATGTGCTCTGTAAAAACTGCGATGATGAGAAAACTACCAAAAGCAGCAGCGGCTATATTTTTAATATTCAACCCAACGGTACTGCGCAAGCCGCCGGAAACTTTAAAATAGAAGTAAAGCAAATTAAAAAGCTAACCGGCGATAGCAAGATCAAGTTTCGCCCGTCGGCTATGGCCAAAAACCCTGTTACGAAAGAGTGGTACATCTTATCATCGGTAAACGGATTACTGGTAGTTACCGATGCTAACTGGGACGTGACCGCCACTTATGACCTTGATCACAAGTTATTTTTGCAACCCGAAGGTTTGGCTTTTGACAAACAAGGCAACATGTACATCAGCAATGAGGGAGATGAATTTAGCCGCGGAAATGTTTTAAAGTTTACATACAGCGGAGCAAAACGTTAATGGTTTATCATAACTTTACATTTAATTAAAATAGCCGTAACCATTAAATAAGCTTTCCCGCTTTAGCGGGATAAAAGCAGTTCATGCAAACAACATCTTTTTACATTAATAAACACCTGGCTAATTGCGACCTGGTTGAAAATACGTTATCATTTAAACCTTTTATACGCCAGCTCCAAAAACGGCTGCAAGAGGAGAGTACTGTTAAATCGCGCTTTTATAGTTTTGTGCTCGATCATTTTAAGTCAGACGGCGAAGTTATTGTTGAAAACAGCGCCGACACTGTTAATGATGCCTATGCGCTTGAATTAATTTACAGCACATTATCGCCTGTGTTACAAGGTGAGCAGGAGTCTTTTTGGGCTTTGAGTACGCCTGTGCCAAACCATGTGTTATACAGTACCGATGCTTTTTACGACCTGATAACCAGTAAAGGCATCAATGAGAGTGCATCACGTCTTATGGCCGATGATAACAATTTTTTGAACCGGCAGCAGGAGTTTGTTTACCGGCTTATATTAAAGCGCCTTTATGGTTTTACATCGGTGTTTAGCAGCAACGAGTATTATGCCTACTTAAACCCCGATACGGGTTTAAACCGCTACTATCATATCCACGTAGATACCACTTTTATTGATATTGAGGTATTAGGCCACCTGCCCGAACTGGAATTTGAAACCATTGAGAACTATCTTCACGATGATGAAGGCGTAAAAGTACTGGCCGATATATTGCCACTGAGCCTTTTTAAACTCGAAGGCTTTTCGGTGATCACACTGGAAGATGTAACCGCTCAACGAGCCATTGAAGATATCCGCGAAGCCATAGCCGATCCGGTTGAAGACCAGACGGAGCTTTATAAAAGGGTGATCTCTTCCCTTAAAACGCTTACCAATAACAGTGGGGTACGTTTTGGATTGCTTCCGTTTTTAAAACTGAATGATGAGCCCGCATTCGATATTAACTCATGCTCGCAGAGCGTGCTCATGAAATCGGCGCATAAGTATGGCATAGCCGAAGAAACTTATTACGCATTAGTAAACAGGTACGAAAAAGACCCCAAAGCTGTTTTCTTTAGTTCATTGTCAGAAACACGGCAAAAGAAGTTCTTCTTTCTGAAAGCACTTAGCGAGGCAGGCATTAAATCATATGCTGTAATACCGGTTTTCTACAATAAGCATATTGCTGGTATTATGGAGGTTTACTCCGAAACCGAGCTGGTGTTTTATGAAAATCTGCTTTCGCGCCTGGAATATGCTATCCCGTTAATTGCCCAGTTATTGCAAAATAGTATTGAGCACTTTAACACCTGTATAGATAGCGTGATCAGGGAAAAGTTTACCTCGCTGCAACCCGCCGTACAATGGAAGTTTAACGAAACAGCCTGGGAAGAGGTAAGAAACCCCAACAACCGGCGCAAGCAGGCCGAAGTAAATGCCATTACGTTTAAAGATGTATATCCGCTTTATGGGGCAATAGATATCCGCAACTCTACTATTGAGCGTAATTTGGCCTTGCAGCAAGACTTGCGCCGCGTAATGAAGTTGCTGAACAAGATTCTGGCAAAATTAAACGAGCTGCATCCCCAAAACCATTGGTTGGTTTTAATAGATAAGACGAATAAATGGCTGGATGTGATCAAAGAAAGCGTAAATACCAGCGATGAGATTCTCATTAACGATTTCCTGGAAACGGAAGCTGGCGTTGCCCTTGCCACTTTCAGAACAGAGCATCCTGATGTAAGTGAGGTGGTAGATGATTTCCTGGAGATGATCTCAAAAGATTGTGAGGGGCCTGCCTTTACCCAGCGTAACCGTTTGGAAACGGCCATGCAAATGATCAATGCGGCTATCAACAATTACTTTGAAAAAGCACAGCACCAGTTACAGGAGATCTACCCATGTTATTTTGAAAAATTCAGAACCGACGGAGTGGAGTATGATGTGTATGTGGGGCAGTCTATCTCACCTAAAAAGCCTTTTACCAATGATTATTTAAAGCAAATGCGCCTGTGGCAGCTTACCTCTATGGTAGAAGTGGCCCGGCTTACCCATCATTTGCTCGAAAATATGCCGGCTTCTTTACGCACCACCCAGCTCATCTTTATTCACAGCATGAATATTGATATTAGTTTCCGCAACGATGAACGTCGTTTTGATGTGGAAGGTGCCTATAACATCAGGTATGAGGTTATTAAGAAACGAATAGACAAGGTAATGTTGCTGGATGGCAGCGAACGTTTAACCCAGCCCGGCAAAATAGCACTGGTATACTTTACCGAGCACGAGGCTGAAGAACAGGTTACATACATCAAACAGTTACAATCTAAAAACATGCTTTTGCCCGGGATAGAATACCTCGACCTGGAAGAATTGCAGGGCGTAATTGGTTTAAAAGCGTTACGGGTAAGTATTAATTTTGAGGAGTAAGATTGCTGTTTACTTTCTAAACATTCCAGGTGTAATGAGAATGCTAAAACGTTCTGTCAGTCTGAGGTTGTCGAAGGTTTGTATGCCTCGCTAAGTCTTCGACAAGCCAATAACGACAATGGGATTATACAATCGTAAGGGGGATAACCATTTAACTAATTAAGCTCAGCCTGCGCCAACGCAGCAACCCTGGCCTGACGACTCAGACGCTTGCGGAACATCATTTTCTGCAGTTTATTGGTCAGGTAAGCCGATCCGGAACCCACTAACATACCGCACAAAACATCGGTTGGGTAATGCGCACCGCGGTACATGCGCGAGTAGGCCGTGGCGCCTGCAAAAGCAAAGCTTGGTGCTATCACATACCACTTAGGATAAGCCATACTTACCGAAGTAGCCACCGAAAAAGCCGTAGAAGTATGTCCTGAAGGAAACGAGTAATCGGTAGGCGATGTATTCCCTTGCAGCATGATTTTATCGCCCCAGGTTACAAAGGGGCGCTGGCGCTGTATGCTGTTTTTCATGATCATGGTAATGGCCGTATTTCCTACCAGCGCAACACCGGTATTAAAGGCCACCTGCTTTAACTTTTGATCATGATTAGCTAAACCAATGGCCATTAAAGTAAGCGGAGTAGCAGCCGAAATATAGATAGCATTGTTAGAAACAAACTTCCAGGCCGGGTTTTCAGCGCCATTGTTCGGATTAAACTTGTTTAACAAGTTAATATCCATGTTTTGCGATTTAACCAATGATGCCTGTAGGATAAGCACCAGCACAAATAGTTTAAACTTCATTTATATTTAAGTATAGGGGTTACTGAGTAAAAATCTTATTCTATAACGGCTTACTTTAAATAATGAAAGGGTGAGGTTAAGCGATATTAAATTGTGAATACTTCAAAAGTGCTCTTGAGATATCCGCTTGTTTTATAAAAGTAGCAAAAAAAAGCACGTAGTCAAAAAATGATCCTAAAAAAGGTAAGCTTACAATTATTGACAATGATGCTTAATTGCTTATACTACTTTCTCCTGTTTACGGTGTTGTAACTGCGTTTGTTTGCGTAAAAGATTAATTACTACATAAGCGCCTATTAACGCAGGGAAAAAAAGAAGGAAAGAGCGTTGCAATAAAGTAAAGATAGACAGCAGTGCAGGCGGAACAATTTTACCGAACAATACCGAGATACTTACCTCGGCAAAGCCGCTGCCACCAGGGCTGGGGGCAAAGTAGATCATAAACTGGATCAATATCTGTATAGAGATCACCTGCACAAGGCTGGCATTTACGCCTAAACCCAGCAAGATTACATACTGCATGCAATATTTATTCATATATAGTAACGTAGTAATCACCAAACTCAGCGGGAATAAGAAAGGGTTTTGCTTGATGATGACGCTACAGGTTTGCTGATACTTGGCAATACTTTCATAGGAGTTATTAGCCCAGGCATCCAACTTGTCTTTACGCTTTGGAAACACTTTGGCTAAACCGGTAGCAATTTTTCTGATGATGACACCTACCCAAACCGGCTTCCAAAAAGCCAGCAAAAAAGCCATTAAAAACAGCAGGAAAAAGCTGAACCCGTACTTTAACATGCCCGGCACAATGCCGCTCACCGCACTGGTATCCATTACCATAATAGCCACGAAGCCTGCCAGGGGCATAAAAATAAGTGTAGCGCCCATGTTAATTAGGCTAACCGCAAAAGCATCAATAAAGGTTACGCCTGCGCTGGTATATACAAATATTTGTGCCGGCCCTGCACCGCCATGGGCGGGGGTAACCGCACCCATAAACATGTTGGCCACGTTAGCCCTGAAACTTACCCAGTGCGATACCGCTGGGTTAAGCTTACGTATATAAATATGGTTGCGCCAGCTGCCCAGCATCAGATCTATAAAAAGCATCACCAAACAAATGGCAATGTATTTATAAGAAATGTGGGTGAGGGCCTCAACGGTTTCGCCGGTATTGTTATAAAAGAAGATGCCCGCAATGGTAAGCACTGTAATTAAGGCAAACCAAAGGCTACCCTTAATAATGAGCTTTTTGTTAAATACAGATTGTACTTCCTGCTTACCCTCTGTTTCTAACTGTTGCTCCTGTTGTTTGTTCATTACAGGTTCTTGTATATTACTATCCGGCATAAGTTGGCTAATATAAAAAATTTACGTGCAGGTTAGTACAAAGATTCACCTTCGGATGCTTTGGGCGTAATGCCTTTCCATTTCAGGATAGAATTAAATAAATCGGCCGTACGGGCCGGGTGCGTGTTCCAGTTCTTTTGATTGTAGATTAAAGGTACGTGAATATGTGAACGGTGCAGCGAACCATGCGAACCCAAGTGCTCGGGATATTCCCAAAAATCGCGCAAATCATGACCTACACGGGCACTGATCACAATATCGCCCGCGCGGCGGCTTTGCATTAGCTGATAGATCTGGTAAAGCGAATCGGGATATTCACTATCAAAGGTGGCTTCTAAAGCAGCACGATGGCCGCTTACTTTAACCGCACCGCCTAACTTGAGCACATCGGCACTTACAGGCTGGTAGCTAAATGTTTTACCATCGGCCTCTACTACGGCTTTACCCTCTGCATTGTGCACTACAAAAGTATTGTCCTTATTACCTCGGTAAAGCGCAAAATCTACCGCTTGCTCGCCAATTAAGCTATTTAAGCGCGTGCTGCCCATACATGTTAATATTTCATTCTCGCGCAATACATGGCTGCCCTCATGGTTCAATAAGTGAATGCTGCCAAAAGAGTTGCCCGAGATCATTACGGCCGATTTTGGATTACTCTTCCAGATGGTTGGGTAATAAACCGATTTCAAGCCATTGTTGGTCATCCATTCTCCCAAATCCAAATGCTGGGTGGTTGGGGTAAGGCCATGGTCGGAGGTCATGATAAACAAGGTGTCATCCCACCAGCCTTTTTGCTCTAACAATGCCCTAACTTCGCCCAGGCTGTTATCCGCAATTTTATAGGCTTCAACGGTGCGCGGGTCGCGTATGTGGTGATAGTGCGAATCCCAGTCCACGCTTGGGAACACGGCAAACAAAAAATCAAAATCTTTGCCGCTGTTCAGCATTTCCATAATACGCTGATGGCCCTGGTGGTCTACCGGGTGGTGGCGTTTCCAGAAATGGGCACGGGTGTACAGCAAGCCTTTACCTTTCTTACCCAGATCGTATTCATCGGGCACGCTGCGGGTAATCATATTGTACAAGTTGTACGATTCGCCCAATAGCTCAAAAAGTGTAGGTTTATCTGCAGGCATATCGGTATTAAACCAGGCTGCTTCGGGGCCGCAATACGAGCGCATGGCATTCTTGTTCCAGCGGGTGCGTTTAAACTCCTGCTTGTCAAACCAGCGTATCCCGGTAATACCCATGGTACCGGGCGAGTGGCCGGTTAAAAACGGCAGGTAGGCAGGTCCGGTAGTTGAGGGGAAACAAGTGGTGGCCTTGCGGTAAGTGCCTTCGTCAATGATGCGTTTTATGTTGGGTAACAGGCCTTGGCTTATCAGTTCGGGCAGCACTTCGCTATGAGCGCCATCTACCAGGTAAAACAAGGTGCGTTTGCGGTTTTGCATTAATTAGTTTGTACTTTAAGTCATCAAATGCAATGTTGAGTAAACAATTGCAACTATCCGGCAAAGATAATTTTATCGGGCTAATAAAGTAACAGTTAAGAATAATAGGGCTTTTGATAGCCATATCTTTACAAATTAATTTATAATAAATTCCTGTATAAATGTGATGGTGAACCGCTCTTAAATTTTTTTGTGAAATAATGAAACCAACGGCACAAAACACCATCTTTGCTGTTGTATTTTTCAGTTTTACCGCTGGCTAAGCATTCTTCAACCCGCTTTACACCGGCCATACCATTTTCTGATGCCTTTGAATAGATATTTTACTAAAACGACCTGCGTTTTATCAGGATTTATATTGTTACCCTTCGGATTACTTGCACAGCGCAAAGCAGCCGATAGCATTACCGTTGCCGTAGCACCCGACTATAATAAAGTAAGTGGCATCCATCGTATCTTATTGGGCGAAAATTACCGTAAAGAATGGGGTATACCTGTAAAGATCCGCATACTAAAGCTCGCTACCGAAAAAGGTGGCTTGGTTATAGAAGAAAAAGGTGGTGGTATGCAAACCAAGTCGTTGAGGTTAAAAGATAAAACAGGTCAGGAATGGGTGCTGCGTTCGGTGCAAAAATATCCGGAAAGAGTGTTACCTCCAACGCTGAGAGCAGGATTAACCAAAGCCATTATACAAGATCAAACCAGTACGGCCAATCCGTTTGCATCACTAACGGTACCGCCTCTGGCCGATGCCTTGAGCATACCCCACGCCAACCCCGAAATTGTTTACATAGGCGACGACCCTGTACTGGGTAAATACAGCAAGGATTATAAGAACAGCGTTTTCCTTTTTGAAGAACGCGAACCACTGGAATCTGAAAATACAGATAATACTAAAAAGGTACAGGCAAAACAGAGGGAAGATAACGACGTCCGTATAGATGCCAAACTGGCCCTACGCGCACGTTTGCTGGATATGATCATAGGCGATTGGGACCGCCATGATGACCAATGGCGTTGGGATAAAGATAAAACAAAGAAAGAAACCGTATACACGCCTATCCCGCGCGACCGCGACCAGGTTTATTATAAAACCTCGGGCGTGTTCCCATGGATAGTATCTCACCAATTTTTGAAAGCTAAGTTTCAGCCTTTTAAAGATGAAATAAGGGATATTGGCGCCTGGAATTTTAACGGCCGCTACTTTGACCGCTATTTCTTGGCCGGCCTTAACGAAGCCGATTGGAAAGAACAGATTGATTATGTGCAAAGCCATTTAACAGATGAGGTTATAGACAAGGCCATGCACCGCATGCCGCCACAGGTGTATGCCCTGTCTGGCAAAGAAATTACCAAGACCGTAATTGCGCGCCGCAAGAATATTGCAAAACAAGGTATTGATTATTATCGCTTTATTTCGGGCCAGGTAGATGTGCCGCTAAGCGAAAAAGGGGAGGAGATAGAGATCAATGAGCTGGATAATGGCTTGTTAGGTATCACTGTTCACAATATTAAAAAAGACAGTACTTTGGGCCGTACGGTTTACGAGCGCGTTTTCGACCCTAAAGTAACCAAAGAGGTACGCGTTTATGGCTTTGGCGGCGGCGACCAGTTTAAGGTAGTGGGTACAGGTAAATCAAAGGTTGATGTACGCATGATCGGTCAGCAAGGGAGTAATGATAGCTTTACTATTGACAAGGCGGTAGATAATAAGCGGCACTTATTTATTTACGACCGTAAAGACGAGCCCAATGCCATACCTGAGTCTAATTTGGCTAAAATACGTACCTCGGCAGATACCGGTGTAACCTCTTATGATCGTAAGAACTTTCAATACGACCGGCCCGAGCCTATCGTGTTTGCCCGTTACAATAAAGATTATGGCGTTATTTTAACGTTAGGCTATGCGTTCACCAAGCAAGGGTTTCGCCAATCGCCCTATGATTGGAGGCAGGAGTTTTTAGTAAATTATGCTTTTGGTCGTAAATCTTTCTTGCTGCGCTATAATGCCGATTTCAAGAATTTAATAGGTAACAACGATTTACTTATTCATGTTACCTCACGCGGCCCTCACAACATCAGCAACTTTTTTGGTATAGGCAACGAAACTAACTTTAGCGGCGGTGAGGACAATATAAAGTTTTTCCGTAACGAGTACGATTACCTTTATGGTGATGTACGTTTAGCTCACACTTACAATAAGTTGAAGCTGAGTGCCGGTGTAACCGGGCAGTTTTACTACGCCAACGGTAAAGAAAACACCAACCGCTTCTTGAACAATTACAGCGCTCAAAACCCTAACGAACAGGTGTTTTCTTCAAAAACCTATGCAGGTTTAGTTGCCGGTGCCGAAATTGACACCCGTAACAATCAGCTTTTAACCACCAAGGGTATTTACTGGAATACTACACTACGCGGTTTGCAGCAGCTTAACCAGCAAAACCATCGTTATGGCGAGTTGATGTCGGAGTTCAGCTTCTTCGCCAACCCCGACCGCGATTCGATATTTGTGCTGGCCGCCCGTGTAGGTGGCGGTACCATATTAGGGCACGCCGAGTATTTTCAGCAAATGAAACTGGGCGGATCGGATAACCTGCGTGGTTTCCGTACCTGGAGGTTTACCGGTAAAAGCATGTTGTACAACAACATTGAAGCCCGTTTAAAGCTGTTCGATTTTAATTCTTACCTTTTCCCCGGAAGCTTTGGTATTATTGGTTTTAACGATGTGGGCCGTGTTTGGACACCGGGCGAAAAATCAAATCAATGGCACGATGGGTACGGCGGCGGTATCTTCCTTATCCCGGCAGAACTTTTGCTGGTTCAGGCCACCATAGGACACTCAAACGAGGGTAAATTTGTTTACGTGAATTTGGGTTATCGCTTTTAAAGGAAGTGTCAGTTAGGTGATAGAGTCGGTTAGTCTGTAAGTAGGATATTTAGTCAAAACAAGTTTTCCAATCCGGAATTTGGACTAACGGACTAATTAACTCTCAGGCAGTTGTTAATAGTGCTAATAAAATCGTTAAGATCAAAAGGCTTGGCTATTACAGCATCACAGCCAAAGGTGTAGAAATCTATATTGTTGGAAGTGTAAGCTGAAAATATGATTACGGGTGTTTTATGGAGCGCTTTGTGCGATTTAAACGTACGACAAATCTCTCCACCATTATCATTCATTAATTTGTAATCTAAAATAATGAGATCGGGCTGGTATTCTTCGGCTACTTTAACGATAGTCTTACTGTCTGATGTGCTATTCACTTCAAATTTTTCGTACGTAAGTACTTCGTGAACCATCTCAAGGATGTCCATATTGTCATCAAGTACCAAAATACGTTTCAGCATACAATAAGGTATTAAATTAAAAAGCTGAAAGGCTGTATGCTATAGCAGGTTACAACGAAAGCAGGCTGCTAAAAAAGAAGGATGGGCTTAATTAAGTAATTCAGATTTTAATTATAACAAAACTAATAATATAAATTGGAAATAGAAATTTATAGGCTGTATGCTTGTGATTACGGGTGTGAGCGTATGTAACGCATAAACACCGTTAGTTAAAGATTAACTAACAGATAGGAAATGTTTTTCTAAGATAATAGTAAAGTGCCGATAGCTAACCGTTAAAAAGTACAGCCGTTAGGCTATGGCAGCTAACTTGTTCGCTAATAAGCCTTCAATTTTCTCAAGCAAGTCCTGCATATCGAATGGTTTGGCTAAAAAGTCGTTAGCACCCGATTGCAGGGCCGATTGTTGAATGTCTTTACTGGCCGATATCATAAGCACCGGGATGTGCATGGTTTCTTCGTTAGCTTTAAGCGCTCTGCAAATATCACGGCCGTCGCAGCCCGACATCCAAATGTCTAATAAAAAAAGATCAGGGTAATTTTCTTTGATGGCTAAAACATCGGTTCCGTTATAAGTAAAAGAAACATCGTACCCATGAAAGTCAAGGATCATTGCTACGGCATCTACAATGCCCGGATCGTCGTCTGCAATTAGTATTTGTTTTGGCATATTATGTATAGGTAATTGCAAACTTAAAAAATTGTTAAATCAGTTAAAAAGTTTTTTAAATATTTGTTTGAACATCTTATTTGAAAAGATAATATATCAGATTTTTGAAAAACATCACTCATCTTAACTATTAAGCGGCAAGGCAAAGCAAAACGTAGAACCCTCGCCCTCAACCGAGTTTACCCAAATGCGCCCGCCTTCACGTTTAATAATTTCGGAGGAAATATAAAGGCCCAGGCCAAGCCCGGGGAAGGTGTGTTGCTTATCGCCGCTTACGCGGTAAAACTGCTCAAATACCTTGTCTTTTTTATCAGCACTAATACCAATGCCAAAATCCTGTACGCACAGTAATATTTCGTTGTTTTCGATGCTGGTATTAACAATTACCTTATTGGCATTGGGCGAATATTTAATGGCATTGCTGATGAGGTTGGTAATAACCTGGCCAATGCGATCCTTATCGGCATAAGCTATACCGGTAGGGTGCAGTTCTGTAATGATCTGATGTTTAGTGGTGGTGCGTTGAAGATCTTCTGTTAGCTCAGTAATCAGTTTATTAAAGTCAATGTAATCATCGTTGAACTGCAAACGACCCGATTGTATTTTGGTAACATCAAGCAAATCGCCTATAAGGCTGGTTAAGCGGTCTATCTGGCTGTTCATTTTACCGAGCATGGCTGCTTTCTTTTCGTCGCCTTCGCGGTTAAAAATAGCTTGCAGTACCTGTGCATAAGCCTTAACGCTGGTAACAGGAGTTTTTAACTCATGGCTGGCAACACCTATGAATTCGTCTTTTTGTTGTTGAAGTTGTTTTTGTTCAGTAATGTCAACGCAAGCGCCAATGTAGCCCTTGAAAATCCCATCGGCATTATACTGTGGGTTGCCGGTGCAGGCTATCCAGCGTAAAGTTCCGCTGATGTGTGTAATTCTGAACTGGCAATCATGAAAGCGCTGTGCCTCAATATCTGCCGAAAATTTTTCAATCACCCTGTTTAAATCCTCCGGCAAAATAGCATCAAGCCAGCCGTTACCTAAGTGGGTGTTGAGTGGTTTGCCGGTCCAGTTGATCCAAATTTGGTTTACATAGGTAATGTTACTTTCGGTATCGGTCATCCAAAGAGCTGCGGGCGATGCCGTAGTTATAGCCCTAAACAACTCTTCGCTTTCGGTAAGCGCCTTTTGGTTGGCAATATCAGCCCGTAGATCGCGAATAACGGATGCTCTACCCAACGGAGCATCGTCTACAGGGTTTTTTAACAGCAAAATATTGGCGTAACAAGGTATTGCCTCGCCGGTTTTATGATTGCGATAGTTGAGTTGTCCAGACCAGCGGCCACCTCCTAACAAAGCTGCATCAATAATTTGTGCATCTTCCGGCATCAAGTTAGGCGTGTCATTCCATTGCGCGTCTTCCGAAACGTCTACGCTTAATATTTCCTGTCCCGCTTTATTTAAGTAAGTAAGCTTGCCATACCAGTCAGACAAACTGATGATATCATTGCTGTTATCAATTAGCCACAAAAGGTTTAGTTGTTCTTGTTTAGCTTCGGTTTCGTGGGTAACATCTTGTGCTAAGCCTGCAAAGTTCAAGGGTTTGCCTTGGTCATCAAGCATGTAACGACCGTTAATGCGTACCCAGTGTATGGTGCCGTCATCCCATATAAAGCGGACCTCATAAAACAGCTTTCCGGTTCTTAGAGACCTGTTATAGGCCATATCCCTTATCTGAATATCTTCAGGATGTATGTGGTTGATAAAGGCGTCACGCGTTAACCCCGTAGCTTCGGTGCCTGTAATTACTTTGGCAAAAAGGGGTGTATAAGTAATAATGTTACCCGGTAAATGAATAAGGTAGCTGCCGGCATCTGCATTTTCAAGTGCCAGTTGAGCCAGTTGCTCTGCCGAGTGCAGGCGTTCGTCTGTGTTAACCTCCGAAGTTATATCTGATGCAATGCCCGAAAAACGTTGCGGAATGCCCTGATCATCAAAATAAGCTTTGCCTTTGCAACGTAGCCAACGTACTTTATGATCATTGATACCTATGGTTCTGAATTTAACATCGTAATTACTGCCCGAATTGGGATTCAAGGCCGAAATAACCGCCCGGTCAACCAGCAACCTGTCATCAGGATGAATGTGCTTTAATACATCATGGTACGACACGGTATCTTCTTCCGAAAAACCATAGAGCTCTTTGGTGCGCACGCTCCAGGTAATAAGTTGGGTTGGAATATGCATATCCCAGGTGCCAATTTCGGCAGCGTTAAGCGAAAAATTCAACTGCGCTTCAGCATCGTCAGCACGCTTGCGCGCCAGTACGAGGTCAGTAACGTTAGTAGCAGTATTTAAAATTCCCCATACCTTACCCTCCTGATCGAGCAGTGGTTTATAAGTGAAGTTGTAATAAAAGTTTTGTAAACGGCCGTCCACTACCAATTTTACCAAATCTTCAGTGGCCTGGTAAGTTTCGCCGGTGGTATAAACACTATCCAGTATTTGATGGAAAGGTTGCCCGTCCAGTTCGGGCAGGGCGTCGGTAAGCAATTTTCCGATCACGTCGGGCTGTTTACCCCAGGCATCACTGATCATGGCTTTATTGGCAAAAAGTATGCGCATTTCGCGACCGGCATACAAGCCAATAGGCGTAGGCGATTCCTCAATTAAAGCACGCAGCGCAGCAAAATCAATGTCGGGGTAGTTCATCTCTTGAGTAACAAATATATATTTTGTTGGGTACCTAATGCTATGCCGAAGATATAAATTTCAGCATATCCAAACCCGTAAGTAATTCCAACAATGATGGTTAGATATTTTAAAAAAGTGAGGTTTGAAAAGATTGTACCGGCTGGTAATTTCTTAGCATAACTTTCCCATAACCAGTATCTTGCGCTGTAAAAACAGGTGTTTCTTCATAGCGCGATGCAATTATAATTTCGGTACCGCTGGCATGGGGTAAAAACATTTCGCGGGCCTTTACGGGGCAATTATTGTCTTTAGATAAATGCGACAGTAACAGGTGGCTCATAAACAAAGGCTTATGCGTCTTGAAAAGTTCAAGTGCTTGATTATTAGATAAGTGCCCGCGGCCCCCGCTAATGCGTCTTTTTAAATGATAGGGGTAGTTGCCATGCTGCAGCATATGCTCATCATAATTAGCCTCTAAAAAGGCAGCGTGGCATTGCTTAAAATGGGTGATAAGGTGCTGGCAGGGAGCGCCAATATCGGTAAACACGCCTACCTTGACGCCATTGCAACTTACTATAAAGCTGTGAGGCTCAGCGGCATCATGAAATTTAGGGAAAGCCGTAATCGAAATGTCTCCTATTTTTACAGGCTCGTATCCTTTAAACGGTATGGCATAATCGTCTAACAACAGGCGGCCATACTGCATGGTGGCATGGGTTATATAGACCGGCAGCTTATACTTTTTGGCAATAACCGGCAGCCCGCGTATATGGTCAGAGTGCTCGTGAGAGATGAAAATGGCCTTTACTTTTTGCATACTCAAGCCCAGGCGCTCCATGCGTTTTTCGGTTTCGCGGCAAGAAAGGCCCACGTCTACCAGGATGGCCTCCCGATGGTTGCCTACATAGTAACAATTGCCGTTGCTGCCTGAATTGAGCGAAGTGAAGAATAATGCCATATTTACAATTACAAATAAACCTGTTTTTACGCATATAAATAGCGTTAAACTTCAAAAAACTTCAAATTTTTAGTTTAGTAAATTTCGAAGATGATTTGTAATTAGTCTAAATATTTTAGTAAGTTTTTAATATGAAATTTTCATATTTGCCACTAAAATTACAACCACCATGTATCGTAACATCAACGACTTTTTAACCGACTGGCAACTCGAAGCTGCCAGCACCAACCGGGTGTTAGAAAATATTACCGAGGAAACCAAAGGCGTCAAGGTTCATCCCAATATACGCACCCTGGAAAGGCTGGCCTGGCACATTACTCAAACCATTGCCGAGATGGGCACCAAAGCCGGGCTGTTTGAAGAAGATGTATTGGAACACTTACCTGCACCTGTTAACTTTAAGGAGGTTACTGCCACCCATCAAAAATATAATGCATTACTGGCCGATGCGGTATGTACCCATTGGAGTGATGAGTCTTTGAACGAAGAGTTGGATATGTACGGCCAGGTATGGACCAAGGCAACCCTTCTGGATGTGCTGGTGAAACACGAAGCGCACCACCGCAGCCAAATGACGGTGATCATGCGCATGGTTGGCTTGCCAGTGCCGGGTTTGTATGGCCCATCTCAAGAGGAATGGGCAGCTATGGGTATGCCGGCTATGGAGTAGTTCTGCATAACCATCCTGCCCCGAACTGGTATTTGCGCTGGTAAATAAACTAAGTTTTTATATTTCATGCCCGGTTATATTATTACCTAACTTATGAAATTAAAGTCTGCGCTACACCTGAGTATTTTATTGCTGCTGAGTGCTACTGTTTTACGGGCTCAAAAAGCTAATAAAGCGGTTAAGAAACCTAATATCATCATTATTTTGGCCGATGATATGGGTTACTCAGATATTGGCTGTTTTGGCTCCACCACGCAAACACCCAACCTGGACGGTATGGCCAAAACCGGGCTGGTAATGACACAGTTTTATAATGCCTCGCGCTGCTGCCCTTCGCGGGCATCATTGCTTACGGGCTTGTACCAGCACCAGGCTGGCGTGGGCGATATGGTGAATACCCGCAAAGAACCAGCCTATCAGGGCTACCTCAATAATAACTGTGTCACCATAGCCGAAGTGCTAAAAGGCAGCGGCTATAATACATACATGGCCGGTAAATGGCACGTAGGCACCGCGCCTGATAAGTGGCCGGTAAAGCGTGGCTTCGACCATCACTTTGGATTGATAGATGGTGCCGGTAGCTATTTTGACCCCACCAACCCGTACCGCCCAAACCAGCATTTGACTGTGGCTTTAGATGATAAGCCTTATACGCCCGAAAAGGGTTTTTACGCTACCGATGCGTACGCCGGGCATGCCGTGCAATACATTAAAGACAATCAAAAAACAGGCAAGCCTTTCTTTCTATACATGGCTTTTACCGCACCGCACTGGCCTTTGCATGCATTGCCGCAAGATATTGCCAAATATAAAGGCAAGTACATGGCAGGCTGGGACAAACTGCGAGAGGAACGCTTTAACCGCATGAAGCAGTTAGGCATCATCAATAAGACTACCCAACTCTCGCCGCGCGATAAGAACGTGCCCGACTGGAACTCTTTAACTGAAGCAGAGAAGATAGCCTGGGACGATAAGATGGCTGTATACGCCGCCATGGTAGACCGCATGGATCAAAACATTGGCCGCATACGCCAGGCACTCAAAGAAACCGGGCAAGATCAGAATACGGTGATCATGTTCCTGTCAGACAATGGCGCCAGTAGCGAAAGTATTAAAGGCCCCGGCTTTACGCCCGAAGTTACGGCAGCTAATTTAAAACCCGCCAGCGATCCATCTTCTTTTACTGCCTACGGTTTTACCGGGGCTAACGTAAGTAATACGCCGTTAACCCTGTTTAAGCATTGGGTATACGAAGGTGGTATTGCCACGCCATTCATCGTGAGCTACCCGGCGGTAATTAAAGCCCACAGGCAAAGCACACAACCGGCTCACCTGGTAGATTTAATGGCTACCTGCGTAGATTTGGCCGGTGCCAAATATCCGGCAACTTACAAAGGCAACACGATCACCCCAACCGAAGGGCTTAGCCTGATGCCGGTTATACAATATAAAAAGTGGGAAGGCCACAACGCCCTGTTTTTTGAGCACGAAGGTAACCGTGCCGTGAGGCAGGGGCCTTGGAAACTGGTGTCGCAATATCCCGATAACCAGTGGCAGTTATATAATATTGAACAAGATCGCTCCGAACAAAATAACCTGGCTGTTCAAAATCCTGATAAGGTAAAGGAATTGGAAACACTGTACCAAAGCTGGGCCAACCGCATAGGTGTTATTCCGTTCGAAAAACTGAGCAAGGGCAAAGGCGATTTATAATGATATATTACAAGCGGCTGTAAACGAGAGTCGTGTCTTTTTATAACAAATAGCCAGGTTGGGTGTTTAGTCACCAGTATATTAGTTCGAGTAATTATTTGCACAATATATGGACAAGTTAATAATCTGTTTTTACGAGGTAGTTAAACTGAACATGACCTGTATAATTGGGATGCCATTTAATTGCCTGCAGCAATAATTCACGCTATTTGTGGAGAGGTATGTAAATAGACAAATTATGCTGAGTCTTACAGTGTAATTATATAAGAGAAAAAAACCTTAAAATTAATTATGATCAAAGTCCTTAAATTCCTTCCTTTCGCATTGTTATATATAATTACAGCATGCAATACAAAAGGGCAAAATATTTCTGTTACAGACTTATTAGATCAAAATGTGCAAGAGGTTTTAAAATCCAAAGGTATCAAGTTTAAGCTGACCCCATTAAACGATATGCCTAACTATATGCTTAATTTATATGGCGAAATTATACCGGCAGGAACTGTTACGGTATTATCTCCCGAATATCAAATTGATTGGCAGGGCGAAAAGATTGTGCCAATGCTGGTATTTGGAGATGTTCCCTTAAAATCGCCATATTTCTTGTTGGATAAAAATGGAAAGATATTGATCATTACAGCTGAAGCAGGAAACAATGGCCCTAAGGGTCATAAACAAGGAGAAGTATTTGCCGACGATGATGTTATTAATTTAAAAGCTGCGCTGGCTAAACAATGGGGAAAGGAGAAACTCGCACGTAAAGACCCTAATGAAGGCAACATATACTTATGGAAAAGCCAAACCATTAGCTCACGTTTAACCATAGAAAACGAGAACTTTGAAAACCTATCAAAAGAATTGCGTAACGATATTCCTCAGGATGGCCGGCGTGGAGTGCTTACTATTTATAATGGCGTTAAGCCGGCTTTTTATGATGAAGATGCCAATTACTTTAACAAAATGCAAGTACCTAAATAACTGCGCAGTATGAAAAAGATAATATTTTGGTTAATGGTGTTGTTCCCAACATTCTTATTTGCCCAGGAATCATATTGGAAAGTAGAGCGGGTTAAGCCTGTAATGCAAACGGGCTTAATTTTTGAAGCAGCCTTGGGAGAAATGTCTAATGCAGACTATGTTATTTATGACGAGGCTAAAAAACAGGTTTGGTATTATAGCAACAACCATGCAATGGAGCCATATCTTCTTGAAAAATCTTTGATAAAAGCAAAAGGTAAACTTGTTAACGAAAGCCGGATACGTACGAAAATAGTTGGAACAGAGCTGAAAATTTTAATCTATCAGGATAATAATAACATTGCTTTTTTAGCATGCAAAAAAGTTGCCGATAACAAATCTGCATTTTTAGATAAGGTTAACGCAAATAAGAAAAAGTAAATAAGTTAATCAATATGGTTTTATGAGCATAAATTATTGTAGTTAATACAAGCGGTTAGTTAAATATTTTATTGATCAGTTATTACCTTAAATGATTTCAAAGGCCGATTATAAAAGAATATAACCCTAGGTATCGGTAGATACTTCATCCCAATGCTGATCGGCTAATTTAATTAACCAGTTGAGTGCGTAATGCCTTTCGTAAACCACTCCTTTATCCATTTTACCTGGTGCCGGTTGGTTTTTTGTGCGGGCATCTACACAAGCCCAGTCCAGCCGAAGGATGAGGTCGGCCTGGTCTAAAATCTCTTTTTTGCTGCGTAGCTTGGCCTTGGCTTTAAACTCGTCTTCGGTAAGGTCGCTAATGATTTTTACGTCTTGGGCAACGTTGCACATTTGATCGGGGTAGGCCAGTTGGTCAATATAACCCAGCGCCCAAAGCATTACGTGCAGGTCTTCATAGCGCCAGTTGGCATCTATTTTCTGTTGTTCGGTAGGGTGTTTAGTGTTTACATAGGCCAGTTCGGCGGGGCTTAGCTTACCTTCAAGGTTATACTTCTCATTAAAGAGATCTAATTTACTTTGCTCAAGTCCCTCGCTTTTCAGGCCAATGAAACATAGCGCCAGGGCACGGTCGGCTAACTCATCCTGGGTGCGTAATGTTACCTGGCTGTCATCGTCCATAAACATGGCATTGGGGTTGCTGTAAACCGGAATACCATGCGCTTTGCAATAAGCTTCTGATTGTGCACGACGTTCTTTTTGTGCCTGGGTAGGTTCAATGTGCTCGACAGGGACCGATATAGAGGCTTTATCATCAGGTTTATGATTAGCGCAGGATAACGAAGCGGCTATCATTACAAGACCAACGTACTTTTTCATTCAGGCTGAATTAAGTAGAATCAAACAAAAAACTTTTCGATTGACAAGGTAGGAATGTTGCAGCAAGAAATAAAAGTAAAATGGTTTAAAATAAACTTTCAATAATATTTGAAAGTTTGAAAACTTGTATTACATTTGTACATGGAATTAGCAGAAGGGAAACAGAAGTTTATTGAGGCCTGGGGTAAGCTGGGATCGGAGTGGGGGATAAACCGCACCATGGCCCAGGTACACGCCTTGTTGCTGATCTCGCCCGATGCACTTACCACCGAAGAGATCATGGAAGAGCTAAGCATTTCGCGCGGTAATGCCAACATGACCCTGCGTGATTTGATGGGATGGGGATTGATAGAAAAACAACATAAACCCGGCGAACGCAAAGAGTACTTTTACGCTGATAAAGATACCTGGAACATAGCACGCCAGGTAGCCCAGGAGCGTAAAAAACGCGAGCTTGACCCGGTAATCAAAATTTTAAACGAATTGAATAGTGTGGAGGGTAACGATAAAGACCCCGCTTACAAAACCTTCAAAAAATCGGTAGCCGATATTAACAAGCTTGCTAAAAATGTAAACAAAACATTAGATACCATGCTTAAAGCCGATGAGAACTGGTTTTGGGGTTCGATTTTTAAGATCTTTAAATAGATCTATTTTTTTAATCCTATCTTTCATTAATTACTGAAAATACAATAATAATTATATACACTTAAACACTAAAAATCATGAACTACTTTATTTTAACCTACGCCGTTTATTTATTGGTAAGCATTGCCTTAACTATTTGGGTGGCCAAAGTATTGTTTAACAATGGCCGTATTTTCCTGATCGATATTTTTCATGGCAACACACCCCTGGCCGATGCCGTTAACCGGTTGCTGGTTGTGGGCTTTTATTTGATTAACATTGGCTATGTTAGCCTGGTGCTGCGTGAGTACGGACTTATAGCCAGCACACAAGTTGTACTGGAAGTATTAAGCCGTAAGTTGGGTTGTATTATCCTTATTTTAGGAGGGATGCATTTTATCAATTTGATCGTGTTCTTTAAACTGCGCAATAAGGCACAATTGACTAAACCTGTTAACTTGTAATATTATAGAACTCTCGTAGCGTTGTCAGCCTGAGCTTGTCGAAGACCTAACCAGGCGGCAAATGCTTCGACAAGCTCAGCATGACATAGTTCTTTCAATATTATTATTCATCACCCCACCATGAAAACCCTGCAAAACCACCTTGTACTATACGATGCCGAGTGCCCCATGTGTACCAGTTATGCTAAAACCTTAACGCAAACCGGTATGTTAGACAGCAACGGCCGGGTCAGCTACCAGGATATGCCGCAAGACACTTGCGTACTGGTAGACCGCCAGCGTGCCGTGAATGAAATTGCGTTGGTAAATACCCAAACCGGTGAGGTGAGTTATGGTATAGACAGCCTGTTTAAGCTATTCGGCCATCAAATACCGATGTTTAAACCACTGTTTACTTTCGGCCCGTTCGTTTGGTTAATGCGTAAAGTTTATGCGTTTATCTCCTACAACAGGCGGGTTATCATTCCTCCGGCACATACTGTTGCCGGTAGCCTGCAACCCACCTTCAGGTTGAGCTACCGCTTGTTGTACCTAATTTTTACATGGTTTATAGTAGGTTTTATACTCACTGGTTATGCGCATTTGTTAACAGGTCTGGTGCCCTTGGGCAATGCCTATCGCGAGTACCTGATCTGCGGCGGACAAGTCCTTTTTCAGGGCATCATCATCAGCTGGTACGCACCTGCCAAACGCTGGGATTACCTGGGCAACATGATGACCATTTCTTTTGCCGGTGCGCTGCTCTTGCTGCCGGTTATGCTGCTGGCCAAGTTTGTAGCATTGAACGCTATCATTTGCACTATTTGTTTTATGGGCGTTGCGGGGCTCATGTTCTTAGAGCATATCCGCCGTACCAAGCTGCTGCAGTTAGGCTGGCTGCTCACCGTTACCTGGGTGGTGTACCGCCTATTGGTTCTTTTGCTTATCTTTAAATTTAACTAAACCATGCAATATCACAAAGTAGTTTTAGCCGGCGGTAACGGTTACCTGGGTAAGGTGCTGGCACAGTATTACAAAGAGCTGGCAAGCGAAGTCATTATTTTGAGTCGTAAACCTGCGTCGGCTATCAATAACATCACTACTATAGTTTGGGATGGTAAAACGGAAGGCGACTGGGTGAAAGCTTTAGAAAGTGCCGACCTGCTGATCAATCTTTGCGGTAAAAATGTGAACTGCCGCTACACACCTCAAAATAAGCAGGAGATCATCAGTTCCCGCATAGTACCTACCACCTTGTTGGGAAAGGTGATTGCCGGGTTAAGTCGTGCGCCTAAACTATGGATCAACGTAACCTCGGCCACTATATACCGACATGCCGAAGACCATGCTCAAGACGAAGCAACCGGCGAAATTGGCTACGGCTTTTCTATAGACGTATGCAAGCAATGGGAGCAAACCTTTTTTGACACCGTAACACCCGACACCCGCAAAGTGGCACTACGCATGGGTATTGTACTGGGCCATAGCGATGGCGTTTTTCCGCGTTTGCTTAACCTGGTAAAGCTGGGTATGGGTGGCAAACAAGGTGATGGCGAGCAATATGTAGCCTGGGTACACGAACATGATGTAGCCCGCATTACCGATTGGCTCATGCAAAACACCGATATTGATGGTGTAATTAATTGCACTGCCCCCGAAGCTGTCAAAAACCATGAACTAATGCGCCTTATTCGCCGCGCATATGGCATCCCCGTAGGTTTGCCTGCACCGCAATGGTTATTGGAAATTGGCGCAATGGTTATTGGTACCGAAACAGAACTCATACTAAAAAGCCGCTGGGTGGCACCTAAGCGATTGCTGGATGCTGGTTTCCGGTTCCAGTTTCCACAGGCGCAGCACGCGATTCACGATATATTGAGTATTAAAAATTAATCTACAATCTTACACCTGCTCATCATGACCGATAAACAAAAAAGGCTATTCAAAATTATTGGCATACCATTGCTGTTCGCCTTTATAGCGCGCTTTATTTTTAATGTGAAAACTTGGGATAGTGCTTTTACATTGATGTCGCTTACATTTTTATTTATGGTTCCTTCTGCTATCGGAGCAATTACCATCTATTTTTCAAGTATCGAGAAGGTTAGAAATTATTCTTACCGTTTCTTTATGCCTTGGGTGCCAATTTCAATATTTATGGTGCTTACGCTGTTTTTTTCTATTGAAGGTTGGGCATGCTGGCTAATGATCATGCCCGTTTTTTTAATAGCGGCATCTTTGGGCGGCTTATTAGCCGGTTACTATAAAATAAAACGACACGATAAGGAACGAATGTACCTGTCAATACTTGTTTTATTACCGTTGTTTCTATCACCTATAGAACAGTGGATAGGCAGTGTAAACAATCAATACGAGGCCTATACCTACATTGACCTTCATGCCGATAAAACCAAAATCTGGCAAAATGTAACCCGCGTGCGTGCCATTCAAAAGGATCAGGATAAAGGGTGGTTAACCAATAGGCTGGGTTTTCCGCGCCCCGTGCGTGCCGAATTAAATTACAACGGGGTAGGCGGTTACCGTAAAGCTGTATTTGAAAAAGGACTGGTTTTTCACGAACAGGTAACCCAGTATGAAGAGGAGCGCCGAATGCGTTTCACCATCAAAGCTAACCCCTACGAAATTCCATCCACCACTATGGATGAGCATGTGGTAATAGGCGGCAACTATTTTGACGTGATGGATGGCACTTACGTGCTGCAAAAGCTCAATGCCAATACTTACCGCCTGCATTTATACAGCCACTTTAAGCTCACCACCACCTTCAATTTTTATGCCTCTTGGTGGGCAGGCTTAATTATGAAAGATATCCAGAACAACATTTTACAAGTTATTAAAGAAAGGGTAGAATAATATGCCGGTCATTAATTTACAAACCTACATTAACGCCCCGGTAGAGGATTGCTTCAACCTGTCGCGCAGTGTTGATATGCATTTGCAGTCTATGCAAAGCCATCAGGAAAAAGCCATTGCAGGTATAACTACCGGGCTGATGAACCTGCAAGATACCGTAACATGGAAAGCCACGCACTTTGGCTTGCCGTTTAAAATGACGGTGCAAATTACCGAGATGAGATACCTGGAGTATTTTGTAGACCAAATGGTAAGTGGGCCGTTTAAATGGTTCAGGCATTATCACGCTTTTCAGGCTAAAGGCAATGGCACTTTAATGTTGGATGAGTTTGTGTTTAAATCGCCCCTGAGTTGGCTGGGTAAACTGGTAGATCGTTGGGTATTGAAAACTTACCTCCATAACCTGCTTCAACAACGTAATGAGGTGATTAAGCAGGCGGCCGAAAATGTAGCCAATACTATCCGTCGTGCCGATGAATATCAGCATCCTATGTGCTAAGTGGTGGTCTTTAATTAGCCGTTCGTTCTCCTTTATGCTGATATGCCGATATGCATTGGCATGACAACTTTGTTTCATAAATTACCCAAACCTCGCATGAAACCTCAACAATTTCTAACCCGCATCCGAATCTATATCTGGATCATTATCATAGGCCTGTTCATCAGCGGCGCCACCGCTTTCCCGCTCGAAACAGAGCTGGCTTATTTTTACCAGCATATCCAAATCTTCCCTACAGGGATGCAAGGCTGGCTAACCACTATTTACGAAGCCATACGTAGTACCAATGCCAGGTACCCATACCTGAGTTACGGCACCGATTGGCTGGCTTTTGCACACCTGGTACTGGCTGTCTTATTTATTGGTCCGTTGAAAGATCCGGTGAAGAATATCTGGATTATCCAGTTTGGTATGATTGCCTGTGTGTTAATTTTTCCACTGGCTTTTATTGCCGGGCCTGTCAGGCATATTCCGTTGTTCTGGCGTTTTGTTGATTGTTCATTTGGTGTTATAGGCATTGTGCCTTTGTGGCTGGCCTACAGGGCTACGCGGAAATTAGAGGCGGCAGGCATTATTAAATAGCGCTCAGCTGAACTTCTTTAGCCGTCATAATTTCGCCTGTGCTGCTGTTTTGTATAAAGCTAATCACCTGGCCATCTTTCAAATTAAAATTCTCGGGTGGCGTAATAGCAGCCGTACCTAATTGGTGGCCGTTAAGCGGAATGGTCTTCAGTTCGCGTACAATGTTGATGTGAGGGAGGGTTTTGCCTGCATTTTCGCCTGCTTTTACTTGAGTTTGTGCTTGCTTTTGTACAAAAGCAATATTCAGCGTATAATTATCGGCAGCGTTCAATACCTGGTATTGCAACTGTAATTTCTGCTGACTTAAGCTCGCTTCTTTAAAGGTTAAGATTGCCGCAGATGTGTTTTTTAAACCGGCGGTAACAGCCCGGCGCAAGGCATTTTCGTTAGAACCTACCATTTCTGTTTTTCCGTTCACTACTATTTGTGGCGTATAGGCACCGCTTAGGTGCATCCAATCCGTATAGCGTTTTTGCCTGGCCGAGAATTCGGCTTTACTGTAAACATCTTTCCAGCCCAACCTATTCCAGTAATCTACATGAAAGCTTAAAATGTAAACCGGCCGGTTTAATGTTTCTTTGCTGATCTTGGCAACTAAAGCATCGGCCGGCGGACAACTCGAACATCCTTCGGAAGTGAAAAGTTCAACCAGCGCAAAACCTTTGTCTGCCTCTTTCCATGTTAAATAGGTAAATGCGGTGCCCGTAAGCAGTATAAACGCCAGTAAAAAACTAACAATCAATGCTTTCATGATTTAAATATAACTCTTTTTAGTGCAGGTTAGTATGATGTTTAAAGCCAGGTAATCTAAAAAACATCAAAAGTACTTGTAAAAATTTAGTGTCTAATCGACGAGTAATCGTATTAAACACTACTTTTATTATACATCGCATGTAACACTTGCGGTATTACCAATTAACCTGCTTCATGAAATTACGTACGCTGCTCATCCTTTTATGGGTTGCTGTTATAACTCAAACGGTTATAGCACAAACCAATGCTGACATTACTGCCGCCACTATCAACATAGATATGAGCAAGCCAACCGGGCTAATGACTCCTATTTGGGCCTGGTTCGGTTATGATGAGCCTAATTACACTTACATGAAGGATGGGCGAAAACTGCTGTCGGAAATTGCGGCTTTCAGCAAACTGCCGGTTTATGTACGGGCGCATAACCTAATGACCAGCGGCGACGGCACCCCGGCTCTTAAATGGGGATCTACCAATATGTACACCGAAGATGCTAACGGAAAGCCTGTATACAACTGGCATATTGTAGACAGTATTTTTGATACCTACGTTAAGCGCGGCATGAAACCGCTGGCGCAAATTGGTTTTATGCCCGAGGCCTTGTCAACACATCCGCAACCTTATCAGCATAACTGGAAGCCCGGTATAGATTACAAGGTCATTGAAACCGGCTGGGCCTATCCGCCTAAAGATTATAAAAAATGGGGCGAACTGGTATATCAGTGGGTTAACCATTGCGTTCAGCGCTACGGTAAAAAAGAGGTAGAAAGCTGGTACTGGGAAGTATGGAACGAACCCGACGGCGCTTATTGGAAAGGTACCGTACCTGAGTTTTGTAAACTGTATGACTATGCGGCCAATGGTGTAAAGCGCGCCCTGCCCACCGCCCGTATTGGCGGCTGTAATATTACCGGCGGTGGTATGAAATTCCTGACCGCTTTCTTAAAACATTGCCTTAAAGATACCAACTATGTAACCGGCAAAATAGGCTCGCCGCTTGATGCCGTGCTTTTTCATGCCAAAGGCTCGCCCAAGATTTATAATGGTGTGGTGCGCATGAATATGGGCAGGCAGTTAAAGGATATGGATAATAACTTCAGGCTGATTGCCTCTTACCCGGAGCTGAAGAACATTCCCGTCATCATTGGCGAATCGGACCCGGAAGGTTGCGCAGCCTGTGGCATGCAAACCAACCCCGAAAATGCTTACCGCAACGGCACCATGTACAGCAGTTACACGGCGGCTTCGTTTGCGCGGGTATATGCTTTGGCGCAGCAGTATAATATCAATTTAAAAGGCGCGGTAAGCTGGTCGTTCGAGTTTGAGAACCAGCCCTGGTTCTTTGGCTTTCGCGATCTGGCCACCAACGGTGTTGATAAGCCGGTGCTTAACGTGTTCCGCATGTTTGCACTCATGAAGGGTGATAGGGTGGCCGTAACGGGGAGCCAGATGTACCCGCTGCAAACCGTGGTAGATTCAAGTATTCGCAACGCACCCGATGTTGGTGCACTGGCCACCAAAGGCACCCGCGAAGCAACCGTTATGCTTTGGAATTACCACGACGAAGATAAATTTACTCCCGCCTTGCCTGTAACCTTGACTATCAACGGACTATCTGCCAATACCGTAACGCTTACCCGTTACCGCATCGACCAGGAAAACAGTAACTCCTATACTTCGTGGAAGAAGATGGGCTCGCCCCAACAGCCAAGCCCGGCACAAATTGCACAGCTTGAAAAAGCCGGTCAGTTAAAAGCGGTGGGCCAGGTGCAAAAAATGGCTGTTAACGGAGGGCTTCTTGATATCAAAGCTACACTCGCCCAACAAGACATTGAACTGCTCAAAATCAACTGGTGAGCGAAATGCGTATAAAATTTAGGCTTTTTTATATAGCTGCGGATAAGTAATTAACAACGATTATCCTTAACTCATCTCCTCAATTCAATTCACGAAAAATAAATGTTGAATATCAAAAGCTACCTGCTTTCGGGTTTTGCATTGCTAACGGCTCATTTAACCTTAGCACAGCAACCCTGGCAAAAAGTAACGCTTCCAAAGTATAATGCTATGGTGGCTACGCTTAAAAATTACCCTACGGCATATGCAGAAACCTTGACCTGGGGTTTGGAAGGCCCGCTTTCCCGTGAATCAGTCATTGCAGATCTGGATGCTATTTACAAGCAGGGTATCCGCGTGGTAAGTATCGAGGCCGGGTACGGTATGAAAATACCATACTTATCTGATGGCTGGTTTGAGAATATAAAGATCGTTGTAGAAGAGTTGAAGAAACGCAACATGCGTTTGTGGATCATAGATGAAGGCAAATATCCCAGCGGTTTTGCCGGTGGCAAGTTTAGCCAGGAACGGCCCGATTTGCGGATGCAGGGCTTGGTTGTTGCCAAACGCATTAACCTAAAAGAGGGCGAAACGCTTAACGAAAAGTTAGATGCATCCATCATTAGTGCAGTTGCGGTTAACGCCGAAAGTAAGAGCCAGCAAATCATCAGTATCCATAATGGCACCATCAATTGGAAAGCTCCGGTAGGCAACTGGCAGGTGCTATTGGCGCAGCACCGCTTTAAAACTTCTGTTACCCGTGCGGCCAATAACCCTACGGGGGGCAAAGACACTTTGAATTCTTTGTGCGATTACTTAAATGCTGAAGCCACCCTCCAGTTTTTGGAATTTACGCATGTGCAATACAAAAAGCATATAGGGAACGAGTTCGGCAAAACGGTATTAGGTTTCAGGGGCGATGAACCCGAGTATAACTTTACGCCCTGGACTCCGCAGATCATCAGCATTTTTAAGCAAAAGAAAGGGTATGATGTTACGCCTTACCTGGCCTCATTCTTCGGTACTTTCATGACCGATGAGCAAAAGAAAGCCAGGGCCGATTACTGGGATGTTTGGTCGGACCTTTTCCGCGATAACTTTTTCAAACTGCAGGCTGATTGGTGTGCCCAAAACGGACTGGAATACATGGTGCACGTTAACCATGAAGACAAGCTAATGGATTTGGCCCGCAGCGAGGGCGACTTTTTCAAGACCATGCGCTACGTACAGGTGCCCGGCGTAGATGCCATTTGGCACCAGATATGGTACGATACTGTGGCCGATTTTCCAAAACTGGCTTCTTCTGCAGCACACATGTACGGCCGTCCACGTTCGTTGAGCGAAAGCTTTGCTGCGTATACACCCAAACCTACCGTGGCCGATGCCCGCTGGGTAGTGAACGAGCAACTGGTACGTGGCATTAACATGTTCGAGTACATGTTTTGGTCATCATCGGCCAGCGGACGGGTACCCGGTAAAAGTTACCTGACCGACGCAGAATTTCCGGCCCTTGCCGAATATTCAAACAGGGCTTCGTACCTGTTGGCTAACGGCATACCCGCCGCGCAGGTTGGCTTATATTGCCCTACCGAAAGTATGTGGTTGGGCAAAAAAGAAGCTGATAGTAGCTTGCTTAATGTAGCCAAACAACTGTTAGAGCACCAAATAGATTTCGACTTTGTAGATAACCAAGGTTTATCATCAGTATTTAAGCTGGATAAGGGAGCATTTACCAACTTAAGCGGACAGCAATACCGCACCATCATTATTCCTCAAACCGAAGTGCTTTCGGCGCAAGCATACAGGCGCTTAGCGCAATTTGCCATAACCGGTGGTAAGGTGATTTTCTTGGGCGAAAATTTACCGCTGGTTGCAGGGCAAACTTTTAAAAATTCGCTGGCTGGACTTAATTTTGATTGGGCAATTAGAGAATCTTCGGCCCAACTGACGGATAAGGTGATCAAAAGCATGTCGCCGCCCGATGTGGTGTTGAGCAAAGCTCTCCCGGCTATCAAATACCTGCACCGCCGCTGGGAAGATGCCGAGCTGTATTTCTTCTTTAATGAGGGCGAAGAGGCACAGTCAATAAATGCTTTGTTAAACGGAGCGGGTAAAGCTGAAGTTTGGGATGCCGATGCAGGTGCCATCAAATCTTTAGCTTCTAAAATTATAAGTGGGAAGACACAGGTAGCCTTGAATATGGCAGGGCGCAATAGTCAGTTCATTATTATCCGTCGGTGATAAATCTCGTAAATAAATAGCCTGCTTTACAATACCAAATGTCATCTCGAACGATAGTGAGAGATCCTGTTCAAGAGATAGATGGGCAACCGGCTGCCTTGAACAAGATTTCTCGTTAACACTCGAAATGACAGACTAAAATAATTAACTCATGAAAAAGATATTCTATCTGGTGGGTATCCTCATCACAATCTCCACATCAGCCTTTGTAATGAGGATAAACACTGCGCCCAAACGCTACCTCATTACCGCTTATGGCGCCAAAGGCGATAGCGCAACCCTGAATACCAAAGCCATACAACAAGCCATTGAGCAATGCAGCAGTAAGGGTGGGGGCATCGTAGTGGTACCTAAGGGTATCTTCCTAAGCGGGGCCATATTCCTTAAAAAAGGCGTTAACCTGCTGGTTGAAAAAGGCGGCGTATTAAAAGGTTCCGTTAATCAGGAAGATTATCCGCAGATACCAACACGTTGGGAAGGCGAGGAGCGAACTTTTACGTCGGCCTTTATCAATGCTATCGACCTCGACGGCGTTGAAATAAGCGGCGAAGGAACGATAAATGGATCGGGGGATGTATGGACGGCACGTGGTAGACAGCCGTTACCGCAAGGAGCTCCACGAACAGCCCGTTTGGGCAGGCCGCGGCTTATCTGTATTCAAAATTGTCAAAATGCTACCATTGCCAACCTCAACCTGCACAACCAGGCGGTATGGTGCCTGCATGTGTTATACAGCAGCAAGGTGCTGGTGAAAGATCTGAAAATCACCGCCGATCATAACATCCCGAGTTCGGATGGTATTGATATAGATTCGAGCACTGATGTGCGCGTTACCGGTTGCGATATTGATGTGAACGATGATTGCATCTCCATCAAATCGGGTAAGGATGAAGATGGATTGAAAGTGAACCGTCCCTGTGAAAATATACTAATCGATAAATGCCGATTTGGATACGGGCATGGCGGCGTAGCCATGGGCAGCGAAACATCGGGCGGCATCAGGAATGTAGAAGTGAGAGATTGCGTAGCCGAAGCCAGTAACTGGGCACCCATCCGTTTTAAATCGCAGCCCAGCCGCGGCGGCGTGGTAGAAAATATTACTTACCGTAACATTAAACTCAACAACACCCGCAAGGCATTTGAGTTTAATATGGCCTGGCGCATGGTGCCGCCTGTTAAGCCGCCTTCCAAAATATTACCCATTGTGCGTAATGTAAAGCTAATCAATGTATCGGGCACGGTTGCAACCATTGGCGATATGCACGGATTGGAGGGCAGCCCCATCACCAACGTAGTTTTTCAGGATTGTGTATTGACTGCCGAGAAAGGCTTCACGCTGGACAAAGTGGAACAGGTAGACTTGAGCGGCTTAAAAGCCAACGTAAAAGAAGGAGAGAAGGTAATCTATGTTAAGTGATAAAATCAAACAATCACCCGCTAAATACTCATGTAGCGGGTGATTGTTTATAGCATATTATGCCGGGAAGCGTCTGTGTAAAACAGCGTAAAATTTATCGACCGTATTAGGTTTATCGCCCCAGCTGTTTTTAACTACGTAGTTCGACTTCAAAAAGCGGTCGGCCTCGTCAAAGGTTTTGCAGCGGTTTACCAGCTCAATGGCTTCGGTGTAAGCCATACCGTAGCCGTTAAACAGGTCTTTCACAAACAATAATTTATCGTTCATGCTAATGGCTGCCTTAATATCTGCAACGGGCTGTCCCTGCTGCGAATGTGCAGGCGTTTGCGGATGCAGTTGTGCCGATAATCGCTGGTTTAGTGTTAATGGCTGCTCAGGCTCAGGTTTGGGAGCCTCGGTAACAGGAGCGTTATAGGTATTATAAGCCGGTTCGGGCTGTTGTATTTCGGTTGCACGTTCATTAGGCTCAGGCGTAAAATGAGCAGGTTCCTCATATACGGGCGTAGGTATGGTGGGTTCAGGCTCTGCCGGAGCAATGTTTACAGGCTCGGCGTATTCGGCACTGTCGTAAGCTGCGGGTGTAAATACCGGCTCTTCTACTTTAACTTCTTCGGTAACAGGTGTAAGATCTACATGTGGTGGTGCAGGTTCTTCGGTGTGGCTGCTTATACTAAAAGTATGATCGTTGTTGCTTACCTGCGGGTCGTGGCGTATAAAATCATAATGGTCGGTTCCAGCAGCGCCTATGGAAATGCCCTGTTCTTCCTGTGGCTCTTCGTTAACTGGTGCTGTGTATGTTTCTTCCTCTTTTATGATATCTCTCGGAGTGCTTTGATGCACATGTTCGGTCGCTTCATCTTCCTGTATATCTGCGGTGTACTCTTCCTGGGCAGGGTTGGTAAAGGTGAAGGTTTGATCTTGTGCAGGTAGCGGTATAGTATCGTGTTCAACCTTTTCGTCAGCAATAACATTGGGTTGTGTTTCATCAATTACCACAGGTGTAAAAGCATCGTTATCCTGTGCAGCAGGGGGGGTAATGGTATCTTGCAGGATTCCGGTGTCAAATGTTATGGCGCTTTGGACCAAGGGGGGCAAACTTATTTCGACCTCGGGTGCTGGTACCGGTGCCAGTATTTCAATGGTTGATGTTGCAACGTCCATGCTTTCTTCTCCGGTGCGCTCGGTGTGCTCAGGCAGGGCGGGAGGAATGTTGCTGCTTTGGGAGTTGATCTTACGGAGTATCTCGGTATGGTCGGTCAGAAACTTGGCATTGGCGGCAAACAGCTCCAGTTCCAAATCGTTTAAATGTGCTTCTTCTGCATGCAGATACTCATATTGTTCGCTCAGTTCTTTCAGTATGTTGCCTATCTTTCTTAGAATTTCCTGTTGTTTCATGTAGCCGATGTTGATAATGTACCTATTCAAAAGTAAGATATAATTATGATATTAGCAGGCTGTAAAGTTTTTGGAATGCTGTTTAGTGAAGATGTTTTTAAAAGGCGCAGTGAACACGGCGGAAGTATTGAAGTGGTATGCGGCTCTATGTTTTCGGGTAAAACCGAAGAGCTGATCCGCAGGTTGCGTCGTGCCCAGATTGCCCGCCTCAACGTAGAGATTTTTAAACCCATGACCGATACCCGCTATGATGAAATGGCCGTGGTATCGCACAACCAAAACAGCATCCCCTGTACACCGGTCGAAAGTTCATCGGCCATACTACTGCTGGGCAGCCATGTGCAGGTAGTGGGTATTGACGAGGCCCAGTTTTTTGATGAAGAACTGGCTTACGTTTGCGATACCCTGGCTAATAAAGGGGTAAGGGTAATAGTTGCCGGACTGGATATGGATTACAAGGGTAAACCCTTTGGTCCCATGCCCGGTGTTATGGCCATAGCCGAATCGGTTACCAAGGTGCATGCCGTGTGCGTGCAGTGTGGTAACCCTGCGCTGTATTCGTACCGCCTGGTGCCTGATGGTGCCCGAATTTTATTGGGGGAAAAAGAAAGCTACGAGCCACGCTGCCGTAACTGCTATAACCTTTAAACGCAGCGAACAAATAGAATTGGCGTTGGTTATCTATTATATAACCAATACCGCAATGAATGTTAAATTATTAGCTTTCCTGCATTGCAACACCGATGCAGAAGATACCTTTGAACTTGAACTAAAAAAGCTGGTAGAAGCGTCGGCCGCCGAAGAAGGCTGTTTGCATTATGAGCTTTACCAGTATGAGAATGAGCGCTGCCACTACGTTATCATAGAGCAATGGAAAGATGAAGCTGCCTTGCAGCATCACCACGAAACTGTGCATTACAAAAACTTTGGTCGTGTTGCCCCTGTACTCCTTACAAAACCTGTTGAAGTAAAAGTGTTAACAAGGTTAGCCTGAAATTTTCTGATAAAATAAGGTAATAATATTGCTTTCGGGGTAAAACAAAAGAGAGGGGTTTATTTGTTAATTACTCGTAAGACCGGCACAGGTTTGGCAAGTAAACACTTTTTGCCGGTCAATTATTTATACACGTATACATTCCGTAACTTATTATGGCTAAGAAAGTGCTGCTTATTGAAGATGATAAAGATATAAGGGATACTATAATTTATGCTTTGAAAGAAGAGCAAATTGAAGTGATCGCTTCCGAAGATGCTAAGATCTTAAAGCAGTTATCGGAAATTAAGCCCGACCTTATTTTATTAGATAACTGGTTAACCGATTGGAAAAGTGATGCCAACGGGCAGCAAATAAGTAAGGAAATTAAAACTAATCCGTCTACCAGCCATATCCCGGTGGTTATTGTATCGGCGGTGAGCAACATCAAAGAGATTGCCGATGCCGGCCAAGCCGATGGTTATTTGAAAAAGCCGTTTGACCTCACCGATCTTTTTGCTATTGTACATAAGTTTGTAGATTAAAGTCCCTCCGAAACTGGGAAGACTTTAGAAAATATAAAAACAAAGAAAGCCGCTCATTTGAGCGGCTTTCTTTGTTTATGAACTGAATGGCGGGTTAACTAATCAACTATTCACCAATCAACCTGTCACTATTTTTTCAAAAATTTGAAATCTTTACCGATGAATTTAGCGTTGCTGCCTAATTCTTCTTCGATGCGAAGTAACTGGTTGTATTTTGCGATCCGGTCTGAACGTGAAGCCGAACCGGTTTTGATCTGACCGCAGTTTAAGGCCACAGCTAAATCGGCAATGGTAGCATCTTCAGTTTCGCCCGAACGGTGACTCATTACTGAGGTATAACCGTTAGTTTGAGCCAACGATACAGCATTAATAGTTTCGGTTAAAGATCCAATTTGATTTACTTTAACTAAAATTGAGTTAGCTGTATGATTATCAATGCCTTGTTGTAAACGGGTTACGTTGGTTACAAACAAATCATCACCTACTAACTGTACTTTAGCGCCCAGTCTTTCGGTTAATAATTTCCAGCCATCCCAATCGTCTTCGGCCATACCATCTTCAATAGAAATAATAGGGTATTTTTCAGCCAATTGAGCCAAGTATTCAACTTGCTCTGCACTGGTGCGGATGGCACCTTTTTCGCCTTCAAATTTAGTGTAATCGTATTTGCCGTCTACATAAAACTCAGAAGCAGCACAGTCAAACGCCAGGTAAATATCTTCGCCGGCTTTGTAACCTGCTTTTTCAATAGCTTGTATAATGGTTTCAACGCCATCCTCAGTACCTGCAAAGGTAGGCGCAAAACCACCTTCGTCACCTACAGCGGTAGAAAGACCACGATCGTGCAAGATTTTTTTCAGGTTGTGGAATACCTCAGTACCCCAACGCAAAGCCTCAGAGAATGTAGGAGCGCCAACCGGCATGATCATGAATTCCTGGAAAGCAATAGGGGCATCAGAGTGCGAACCACCGTTAACAATGTTCATCATGGGAATAGGCAGCGTGTTGGCGTTTACACCACCAATGTAGCGGTACAAAGGCTGACGGCTTTCTTGTGCAGCAGCTTTAGCAACCGCTAAAGACACGCCTAAAATTGCGTTAGCGCCTAAATTGCCTTTGTTGGCAGTACCGTCAATCTCGAGCATTAATTTATCAATGGTATTTTGCTCAAAAACGTCCATGCCTTGTAGTTCTTTGGCCAGTTTATCGTTTACGTTGGCAACAGCCTGCAATACACCTTTACCCATGTATTTGCTTTTGTCATTGTCGCGAAGTTCAACTGCTTCGTGTGCACCGGTAGATGCACCAGAAGGTACGGCTGCACGGCCCAAGGCACCGTTTTCTGTTAAAACTTCAACTTCAACTGTAGGGTTACCACGCGAATCCAATATCTGGCGGGCATGTACATTAATTATTAAACTCATAATGCTATTTATTTTTGGTAAGAGTATATAGTATATAATTATTTGCGCGCTAAGATAAGCGCAAAAATTTAAATTTTGTACTTAAAATAGCAATACTTAGTGTTTTGTTTACAATAACTCAGGGTTAAGTTATTTGGTTAGTAATTTGATTGATTGAATTAAAAAGATGTGGATTATTGAACGGGTAACTCAAATAAATAGTGGGCATTATCCTAATGGTTATGGCTTTTCGTTCCTACTATGTGGGCCTTGGCCACCTTGCCGTATTGGCTTACACCCTTAATACAAAAAGTTGAAAGCAAACCAAGCTATGTATTACGGTATTTATTTTTTATCTGAGGTCTGCTGGCGCTGAATGTTATAGGTGGCAGTTAATATCAGGTAGTTTTTATCATTGCTTGAGGCAATGGCGTAATTACGCTGATTAATGACACCCGCCTGCAAAGTAAATTCTTTACTGAATTTATAACCTAAAGATGGAGAAAAGCGGTTGCGTTCAAAATTGGGTTGCTTGTTATTAAAAAATACTTCGCCAAAAGCTGCAATAAAAAAGGTTTTAGGATCTAATTTAGGCCTATTGATAGGAACACTGGCAGTTAGCCGATACCTGAAACGATTTAAGTAGCCTGTACTTAACCAGCGCTGCTCAACACGGTACCTGTGTTCTAACTTAACACGGTTGATGAAATGGTTTGTAGTAAACTGTTCCCAAAGGCGGGTTTCGGTTACCTGAGGGCCATCATCAACCGCATCAAAACCATAAGTAGTATACCTGCCGGTACCTAATAAGAACAAACTGTTGTTATCAATATTATAGCTAATACCCGCTTTTACCTCATAATAATAAAAATGGCTGGCTATGCCGTAATTGCGGTTTTGTGCTTCTGCATAGCCTCCCCAATGTTGGTCTACGTTGCCCGCAAAGTTTACCGTAAATATATTCCAGCTACCCGTACCGTAATTTACTCCTTGCCCTTTAGCAAGAAATGATGTTGTAGCAAAAAGCAGGATGAATATGTAAAGTCTTTGCATAAGCACATTTGTTAATTTTAGGTTAACAAAGGCGCAAATATAGTTTTGTTAATATTAATTTAACATATATTATTCCCATTTGAATGTTTTAATAGCTACAGCATATATCACAATGCCCCATGCAAGCAGTATCAACAGCTCATGACCAACCTCCGTTATAGCAACGCCTTCAAAGGCAACTTTGCGCATAGCATTATTTAAGTGCGTAAGGGGCAAAGCATTGCTAATGGGTTGCAACCATTTAGGGAATGCAGAGGTTGAAAAGAACGTACCCGATAACAAAAATTGTGGCAAAGTAATAATGTTGGAAAGCGGCGGTACGGTGGTTTCGTTTTTAGCGATCCCTGATATGATAAAGCCAAAGCCCATAAATATAACCAGCCCCACAAATGCAAGGAAAAGCATACTCAACACCGTAACTGCACCATGCACAAGCGTAAATCCAAACGCATAATGCCCTACTGCTATAATGATAATGGAACCCAGCATGGCAAAAGTAACCCGAGCCAGCATTTCGCCGGCTACAATGCTGTAGCGTTTTACAGGAGTAGCAAAAAAACGTCTGATGACCAAGGTTTGGCGTAAGCTTAAGAAAACAAAAGCTGTACCGAATACGCCAATGTTCAATAGCGAAAAACCTAACTGTCCGGGTAAAATAAAGTCGATGTATTTATACTCACGGCCTTTTATGGTAGTTTCTTTAATAGTGGCAATAGAGGAGAATGCTCCCGTTTTTTCTCCTATTTTAAAGAAGATGCTGTTCAGCAGAGATTTTAAGATGCCACCTTTATCGGCGGATGCAGCAGTGTATTTTACCTGAACGTTATACCGTGCTTTGGGTAATGCAGATAGAGGCGGGTACACGGTCCAATTACCACCGTTTTTTTTAACGTTTAAAATAGCGTCGATTGATCCTTTGGATAAGTTCTTCTCCATCTGATCGGCGTTTTGATTCCGAATAAGGTTGACCACTTTAGCATTTTGTAAGGCTTTATAAATAGGGTTAAGGGTATCACAGCCCTTAGCTACACCAACGTCAACGGTTACGCCACCGCTGCCAATATTGGCAAATACTACTATAAATATTAAAGGAAACAAAAGGCTGAAAACCAGCCCCGAAGGGTTGCGGAATATGGAACGTAAACTGGCTTTAGTTATGGCCAGAGTAGCGCGAATGTTGCTGTATGATGAAGTGTTCATGAGACCTCTCCCCGGCCCTCTCCAAAGGAGAGGGAGTTTTTAGGGGTTTATTTAAATTGTAAATATTATTAAGAAACGATGTCTATAGCCCTCCCCTTTGGGGAGGGTTGGGAGGGGTTGGGGTTTTATTCCCGCCATTCCTTCCCCGTTAAATTAATAAATACATCTTCCAGGTTGGCCTGCTTCACGGTTTTCTTACGCTCAAAGCCGGTGGCTACTAATTGGTCAATAAATGTATCTGGGGTGTTAATGCCTATCACATGCCCACCATCAATAAAGGCCACGCGGTCGCATAGCTCTTCGGCTTCGTCCATATAATGGGTGGTCAACACTACGGTGGTGCCTGCGGCACGTATCTGGCGAATGAGTTCCCAAAGGTTACGACGGGCCTGTGGATCGAGCCCGGTGGTGGGCTCGTCTAAAAATATGATACGGGGATTATTAATAAGGGTAGTGGCAATGGAGAAGCGTTGCTTTTGTCCGCCCGAAAGGTCTTTATACTTCGCTTTGGCTTTATCGGTTAGCGCTACCTTTTCCAGCATCTCTATGGGTTTAATGCGGTTGCCGTATAAGCCTGCAAAAAGCTCCATTAACTCAATAAGGTTTAGGCCGGGGTAGTAGCCTGCTGCCTGCAATTGCACCCCAATGCGTTTTTTTATTTGGTTGGCTTGGGTATCTATCGAAAAACCATCGACCGTAATACTGCCCGATGTTTTATCGCGCAGTGTTTCGATGATTTCCAGCGTAGTGGTTTTGCCGGCGCCGTTGGGGCCTAACAGACCGAATATTTCGCCTTCATAAACTTCGAAGCTGATGTCTTTTACGGCGGTAAAATCGGCATAGCGTTTTACCAGATTGTTTACGGTGATGATAGGTTGTGTTGCCATACTATAAATGTAGGGCAGAGGCAGTTGATTTGGAAATTATATTCGGTGAATGGCAGAAATAGTAGGGCGAACGGTAGAAAGCCCCTCCCAACCCTCCCCGGGAGGGAGGGCTTTTGATTTTCTTGTGGTGCTTATATTACTTTGCTACTTAAAAACAGCCCTTTTATCAAGAAAGAGCTTGGTGGTATTTTCTTAAAGCCCTCCCTCCCGGGGAGGGTTTGGGAGTGGCTTCTCTTAAAAGTCTAAAGGCCCTAATCGGCGCATATTTTTCATAATCAAATACCTTCGGTGTCTGATAAACTTTGTAGGGTTAACGGCCGAGCGTTTTAACGGGCTTGGGAAAATAGCGGCAATAGCGGCTGCTTCGCGGCGGGTAAGGTTGGCAGCAGGTTTATGAAAGTAGTTTTGTGCAGCCGCTTCGGCACCGTAAATCCCGTCGCCCATTTCTATCACGTTGAGGTATACTTCCATAATGCGTTCTTTACTCCAAAGCAACTCAATTAACATAGTAAAGTATGCTTCAAATGCCTTGCGGATGTAGGAGCGTCCCTGCCATAAGAAAACGTTTTTGGCAGTTTGCTGCGATATGGTGCTGCCGCCAATTACCTTTTTACTGTTCTGGTTCTTTTTAATGGCCCGTTCAATAGCTTTAAAGTCGAACCCATGGTGCTCCAGAAACGATTGATCTTCACCGGCCACGGCCGCCTTTTTCATGTTGATGGAGATTTCATCAAAATCTTTCCAGTGTTTGTCAATTTTCCAGATTTTGCCGGCCGCCTTGCGCTCAAAGCCACGGCTTATCATAAGCCAGGTAACAGGTGGGTTTATAAATTTATAAATGAATACCCAAAAAACAGTTATGGCAATAAATGCTATTACAAATAACCTAACAAAGCGCCAAATGAGTTTACCTATACCTCGAGTCATGAAAGCCCCTCCCAACCCTCCCCGGGAGGGAGGGCTTTTGAAAAATGTTGTTGATGAAATTTCTCTAAAATATAAAAGCTCTTTCCTATTGGAAAGAGCTTTTATTAAAATATCCTTTTAAAGTCCTCCCTCCCGGGGAGGATTTAGGTGGGGCTTACTCAGCTACTACTTCAAAAGGTACCTGAACTTTAACTTCTTTATGTAAGTTTAGAGTTGCAGTGTATTCGCCTACAAATTTAGGCTCTTCGTTGAAAGTGATACGACGACGGTCAACTTCGAAGCCTTGTTTTTTCAAAGCATCAGCCACCTGGATAGTGTTGATAGCACCGAAAATTTTACCGCTTTCGCCGGCTTTAGCGCCGATAGTTAATTTAACGCCTTCTAAACGGGTAGCCACTTCATCAGCATCCTTACGGATCTTGTCTTGTTTAAACTGAGCTTGTTTCAAGTTTTCAGCTAAAACTTTACGTGCAGATGGGGTAGCTAACTGACCAAAACCTTTAGGGATTAAAAAGTTACGGCCATAACCTGCTTTTACTTTAACAACTTCGTCTTTCTCGCCGAGGTTTTTAACGTCTTGTTTTAATATAATGTCCATTTTGTTAACCTCCTATATTATTTTAACGAGTCAGTAACGTAAGGCAACAAACCAATGTGGCGGGCACGTTTAACCGATTGAGCCACTTTACGCTGAAATTTTAATGAAGTACCGGTTAAACGGCGTGGTAATAATTTACCCTGATCGTTAATGAACTTTAATAAAAAGTTACCGTCTTTGTAATCAATGTACTTGATACCGTTCTTTTTGAAACGGCAGTATTTTTTGCGGTTATCGTCCACTTTAGGAGCGGTAACGTATTGAATTTGATCGTTTGCCATAATTAAGCTGCCTCCTCGGTTTTAGGTTTTTTGTTGAAAGCGCCGCTACGTTTTTTCTCGTTGTAAGCAATGGCATGTTTATCCAAAGAAACAGTTAAGAAACGCATTACACGCTCATCACGTTTAAATTCAACTTCCAGTTTGTTAATTAATTCACCTGGAGCTTTGTATTCGGTGAGGTGGTAGTATCCTGTCGATTTCTTTTGGATAGGATACGCTAATTTTCTCAAACCCCAATTGTCTTCAAGAACAATTTCGGCTCCGTTATCGGTTAAAAGCTTGCTAAATTTGGCAATTACCTCTTTAGCAACCTCATCAGATAACAACGGGGTTAGAATGATTACGGTTTCGTACTGTTGCATTTTTGCTTTTTGTTAATTAATTGCCCGCGCAAAACGGGAGTGCAAATGTAGGGAATGCATTGCAATTTTGCAACAGTAATTTAGATAATTGCTTGACGGTATGAAGGGTTTACAGTTTATCGGCAAACACTTCGTCCAAACTTAAGGTAAAGCCGGGCAAAATAGGAGTAATCACCTCATCACCTATAGTCAGTAGGCGTGATGCCTGATAAGCACCGTTAATTAAGGTATATTTTAAAAAAGTTTTTTCTGATGGTTGAATGATCCAATATTCCTGCACACCGGCTTCTTCATAAACTTCATACTTATTTTGTAATTCTTTTTTATTGTTGCCTGGCGAAAGTATTTCAATTACAATATCGGGTGCGCCTATGCAGCCGCGTTCGGTAATTTTGGAGGTGTCGCAAATTACACACAAATCGGGTTGCAATACGGTTGCAATCTGTTCTTCATTAATTGTACGTGATAAAAGTACATCAAACGGAGCTGCGCAAACCACACATGGTTTTTTATTTAAAAAGTTGTACAATTCAAAATTTACGTATTGTGAAATACGCTGGTGAGTATAACCAGGTGCAGGGCTCATCTTAAAGATCTTCCCTTTAATTAGTTCCAAACGTTCATCAAAACGCCATTTCAGGTAGTCGGCGTAGGTGTAACTTTTGTCTAAATCTAAATCTGAAAACTGCATAACTGTACTATTATGGAGTAAAAATACAATAATGTGTGTAAATGTTTGCATAGTTCTGTTTATCAGGAAACAGCAACTTTCAACCTTTCATCTTTACCCTTTCGCCTTTTTTATTTACCTTAGTGGCTGTGGATAATTTTATTGTTTCGGCCCGTAAATACCGCCCGGTTACTTTTGAAAGCGTTGTAGGTCAGCAACATGTGACCAACACACTAAAGAACGCGATTAGAAATAATCAGCTGGCGCAGGCATTCTTATTCTGCGGGCCACGTGGGGTGGGTAAAACAACTTGCGCGCGCATCCTGGCCAAAACCATTAACTGCACCAACTTGCAGCCCAGTGGCGAAGCCTGTGGCCAATGTGATTCGTGCCGTGCATTTCAAAACGGAAATTCTTTTAACGTACATGAGCTGGATGCGGCATCTAACAACTCGGTTGATGATATACGCAGCCTTATAGAGCAGGTGCGCATACCGCCGCAAGCCGGTCGTTATAAGGTATATATTATAGATGAGGTGCATATGCTGTCGCAGGCGGCGTTCAATGCGTTTTTAAAAACGCTTGAAGAACCGCCTAACTATGCTATCTTTATTTTAGCCACTACAGAGAAGCATAAAATACTGCCTACTATCCTGTCGCGTTGCCAGATCTTTGACTTCAACCGCATCAGGGTAGAGGATATGGCTAACCACCTGGCCTCTATTGCCGGGAAGGAAAGCATTAGTTACGAGCCCGACGGATTACATATTATTGCCCAAAAGGCGGATGGTGGTTTACGGGATGCTTTATCTATGTTCGATCAGATCGTGAGCTTTTCGGGCGGACAGGTTACCTATCGCTCGGTTATAGATAACCTGAACATTTTAGACTACGATTACTATTTTAATGTGACCGATAGTTTGCTTAACGAAGATACCACAAAAACCTTATTGCTGTTTGACGAGATTTTATCCAATGGTTTTGATGGCAGTCATTTCATAACCGGCCTGTCGGGCCACTTGCGTAATTTATTGGTAGCTAAAGATGCGGCTACCTTAAAGTTACTGGAAGTGAGCGAAGGTATCCGCAATAAATATTTGCAGCAATCGCAGCAGTCGAGCACCTCGTTCCTGCTATCGGCCATGAATATTGCTAACCAGTGCGATCTAAATTACAGGCTAAGTAAAAATCAACGCTTACAGGTAGAACTGGCCTTGCTCAAAATATGCCATTTAGGTGCCGTATTCACTGCGGCAAGCGTTCCGGCTCAGGCTGCGCCAAATGGTGAGGCTTTAAAAAAAAACTCTGAACCAAGCGTAGTCCCGGTTGCTGAAGCGCCTAAACCGGCCAATGTTACACCAGTAGAGATACCCAAAGTTGAAGCGCCTAAGCAAGAAGCAGCCGCAACCGAGGTTTTGCCTGTGCCGGCGGTGAGCGAGCCTAAGCCTACTTATCAAACGGCCACGCCGTCATTATCAGCAACTCCGTCGTTAACCGCTACGCCATCGCTGACAGCAACACCATCATTAACGGCCACGCCATCGTTAGCAGCAACACCCGCACTGGCCAAACCCCCAGTGCCTTCTGCTGAAACGCATGTTACCGAAGCTCTTCCTTCAGCATCGCCTCAGCCTGTAGCCAGTAAGCCTGAGCAGCCTTTAAGGCCGTTGGCTGGGTCGCTTTTAGCTACACCATCGTTAAGCCCGTCTTTAAAAGGGGGGAGTTCAGGCAGTTTAGTTATTGAGGAAGAGGAAGACCCATACGTTTATGGTACCGATAAAGAAGATTTTACTACTGATGCCTTTTTGAAGTGCTGGAATGAGTACGCCGCTAAGATAAAAGCCGAGGGGAAAGCTACCTTAGTTACTATACTAACCGCCAACGCGCCGGTAATGCAAAGGCCTTATGTGTTTGATATTGGTGTTAGTAACCGTACACAGGAAAATGTTTTCAGGGAAGAGAAACCGGGCTTGATGAACCACTTACGTACCACGCTACGCAACTTTGGCATTGAAGTAAATACGCGTATTGAGGAAAGTACCGTAGTGCGAAAACCTTATACTGCCATTGAGAAGTTTCAGCACATGGCAGCTAAAAACCCGCAGTTAATTGAATTAAAAAAGCGGTTTAACCTGGAGTTTGATTAACCCCTCCCAACCCTCCCCAAAGGGGAGGGTTTAATAAGAAAGATGATATTTTAACTCCCTCTCCTTTGGAGAGGGCAGGGGTGAGGTTTAATTCAAAAATTCTTTATCCTCTTCGTCACCGCTAATGTCGGCATCATTTTTTGGATAACCTTCCTCATCCAAATCGTCACGATCGTCTTCGGGTGTGTGTGAGAGGGCAGCATCAACTGGATCAATCTCTACAATTTTTCCGTCGTCTATGTGCATTCCCAAATTGTCTACATCCGTTTCCAGCGAACGATTTTTGTCGTATTCACCTAAGGTATCATAAGGGTTTGCTTCGTCATAATCAGAGTTGAAGTCGCTTCCACCGGGAGCTGCTGTTTCAAATAATGCAGGCGGATCATAATCCGGGTCATCACTTTCAACTTCTATTTCGTAGCTATCGGTTTCAGGATCGTATTTCAAATCGTGGGCAGATGATTCTTCATTAAGATCGTCTTTCAGCTTTTTATCTCGGTCCAGGTTTTCGTCGTTGAAACCGGGATAGAAGGTATCGTCGTTTTTCATAGGTTTAAACTTTGTATATTATCTCAACAGAAAATATTGGGCCAAAGTTTTATTACCGATAAAAATAAAGATACCTTTCCTGTCCTTGCCACTTGGGAAGCCCCTCCCGAACCCTCCCCGGGAGGGAGGGATTTAAAGCATGAGTTTTTTTCTAAGTCTTCCCTTCCGGGGGAGATTTAGAGGGTGCTCTTCGTCGGCAAGGTTTATAGCAGGCCTACTGTCTTGAAATTTGCTTGCGGTAAGACGTAAATCCGCCTATGGCAAATTTTACGCCCAATACAAACTGGGTGTATGCGTCTTTACGGGTACCTGCTTTTATTCCGTCTATTTGATCGCCCAACACCAGGTTATACTGATAGCCTAAATCAACTTTCACCGAAGGTTCATCGTAGCTGTTGAAGATCTTGAATTCGTAGCCTACTTTAAGCGGCACAAAAAATTCGGTGCTGTTGTTGCGCCCGCCAGAATAAAAATCGGGAATGTATAACGACTGGCGGTTAATCTCGCTCATGTTATTATAAATTACGCCAATACCTCCGCTTGCGTATACATTTTTTAAGGCGTTAAAAATTACGCTTCTTTCGTAATCCAAAAACTCACCTGCCTGTATCTGCGTGCGGAAACTCACCGCAGTATAGCTGTTTTTAAACTGGCGGCCCGATAGGGTAAGCAGCGAATCGCCACCGGCCAGGCGGCCTACCTGCACCTCAGCAATGTGGTTTAAAAAAGGGGTTTGGTTATAAGTAAAATGCAGGTGCACTGCAGGGGTACCTTTTACGGTTTCTGCATCGGTGTAAGCATAGTTTAATGCGCCCGAAAAACCAATATCATATTGTGCGTAATTGTAGCCTAACTGGGCTTTGGCCAGCAATACGGTAAGACATATGCCAAACGTTAACAGTAACTTTCTGATCATAATGTCTTGTTGTAGGTGTAACGATAGTAGGTAGTAGCAGGAAAGCCCGAATCTGTATCGACTATAGTTTCGTCGAGCACGAGGTTACCAAGCGGGTCTAAACTGTAAATGTCGTAACGGAGCAGCAGGCTGCCACTTTTAAAACTTAACGTGTTAGGTGTATTTTGTGAGTTTGCCGAGTAGTAGCCCTCATAAGTACTTCCATATATGGTAGAAGAATAAGTGGCTGCATTGCCGGTTTTAAAGTCAAAATAGTCTTTATCAGTAAAATCGGTAAGCGGCGGAGAAGTTGTGCCGTCTTCTTGTGTAATTACTAATTCTTTGAGGTACCATTTGCCAATTAACTTGGCGTTTTGCAAATAAGCAGGTACCACCAGCGGGTCCTGCTTACAGCCGGCAGCAAACAAGATCACCGCCATGAATAAAAAACCGTAAACTTTTTTCATCTTCTCTTTTCGACCTTAAAAGTAATTATTTATTTAAAGGCCACCAATTTTCATTTATACGTTTAAGTAAAAGTTTGAGTTATATAAATTTCACTATAGCCAAAATGTATATATTTGGACGTTTTTACAAAAATAGAACTACAACAAACCCGATATGTCAAAAATTAAAGTAGAAAATCCGGTAGTTGAACTGGATGGCGATGAGATGACCCGCATCATCTGGCAATTTATCAAGGATAAACTTATTCTTCCTTACCTGGAAGTTGACCTGAAGTACTACGATTTAGGTATCGAGTACCGCGATGAAACTAACGATCAGGTAACTATTGATGCTGCCAATGCCATTAAGCAATATGGTGTAGGCGTTAAATGTGCTACTATTACGCCTGATGAAGAGCGCGTTAAAGAATTTGGTTTGAAACAAATGTGGAAATCGCCTAATGGTACAATCCGTAACATTTTAGATGGTACCGTATTTCGCGAGCCTATTTTGATGAATAATGTACCTCGTTTAGTGCCAAACTGGACAGCTCCTATTTGCATTGGCCGTCATGCTTTTGGCGATCAGTACCGCGCTACCGATTTTGTTACCAAAGGTAAAGGTAAATTAACTATTACTTTCACTCCAGAGGATGGCAGCGATGAGCAATCATTCGAGGTGTTTAACTTTAAGAGCGATGGTGTAGCTATGGCTATGTACAATACCGACGAATCTATCCGCGGTTTTGCTCACGCTTGCTTTAACCAAGCTTTGATGAAAGGCTGGCCTTTATACCTGTCAACCAAAAATACCATCCTGAAAAGATACGATGGTCGTTTTAAAGATATTTTTGAAGAGATCTATCAGGCAGACTACAAAGCTAAGTTTACCGAAAAAGGTATTGTTTATGAGCACCGATTAATTGACGACATGGTTGCATCGGCCTTAAAATGGAACGGTAACTTTGTTTGGGCTTGTAAAAACTACGATGGCGATGTACAGTCTGACACAGTAGCACAAGGTTTTGGTTCATTAGGTTTAATGACCTCTACTTTAATTACGCCAGATGGTACCGTTATGGAAGCCGAAGCAGCACACGGAACAGTGACCCGTCACTACCGCGAGCACCAAGCCGGCCGCCCAACCTCAACTAACCCTATTGCCTCTATTTTTGCCTGGACCCGTGGTTTGGAGTTCCGTGGTAAACTGGATGGTAACCAGGAACTGATTGATTTTTGCCATGCTTTAGAGCAAGTTTGTATTGAAACTGTAGAAAGCGGTAAAATGACCAAAGATTTAGCCATAACAGCTAAAGCCAAGGTTGAACACGGTGTTGATTACTTATATACCGAAGAGTTTTTAGAAGCTATCAACGAAAACCTGAAAGTTAAATTAGCTAAGTAATTAAAGGAAATTTTCTTAAATATTTTAAAGCCCGCTTAACAATAAGCGGGCTTTGTTGTATAATAGCTATATTTGTTTATGGCTTATCTACAAGAAGTACAGTCGGTTTTGAGAGAGCTAAAACCTCAGTTAATGTCTAAATATGGTGTAAGTACACTGGGCCTTTTTGGCTCCATTGTGCGTGATGATTTTACGCCGGAGAGTGACATTGATATAGTGGTAAGTTTTAGTCGACCTATAGGGATTGAATTTGTAACCTTGGCAGATGAACTTGAAGACAAATTTAATCGCAAGGTTGACTTAGTTTCACGTAATGGGATAAAGCCCCGCCACTGGGCTTATATAGAGCCGGAAGTTTTATATGTCTAATAAATTATTTATTGAAACTTTCAGGCCTGTTACCCGTATTGTCAATCTGAGCTTGTCGAAGACTTAGTTAAGCGTATAGGTCTTCGACAAGCTCAGACTGACAAGTTTAGTCAGATTTTACAATTCGAAATAACGTTTAACTATGACTCACAATCTTAATCAAAATCTCTAAATAGACATGTCAACACTCTATCCTTTAAAATTCAAGACTATTTATAAAGATAAAATATGGGGCGGTCAAAAGATCAAAACCTACTTGCATAAAGATTTTGGCAATTTGCCTAACTGCGGCGAAACCTGGGAAATATCGGGTGTGAAATCGGATGTTTCGGTAGTTGATGGGGGAGCGTTAGACGGACAATCATTAGCCGACCTATTAGCGCAACATAAAGGCGAGTTAGTAGGTAAAGCCGTTTATGAGCGTTTTGGTGACATCTTTCCATTACTTGTAAAGTTTATAGACGCTAACGAAGATCTTTCGATACAGGTACACCCTGATGATGAACTGGCTAAGAAACGCCATAACTCATTCGGTAAAACCGAAATGTGGTACGTGATAGAAGCAGATCCTGGTTCGAGCCTCATTGCTGGCTTTAACGAGGAAGTGAACCAAGAGGTTTATGTAAATAAGTTAAACAGCGGCCATCTTACCGATATATTGAACCGCGAAGATGTAAAGGCAGGCGATGTATTCTTTTTACCAGCGGGCCGTGTGCACACTATTGGTAAGGGTTTGTTAATTGCCGAGATACAGCAAACTTCAGATATTACCTACCGCATTTATGATTTTGACCGCGTAGATGATAAGGGTCAAAAGCGCGAACTGCATACCGAAGAAGCTTTAGCCGCCATTGACTACAAAAAATACCCCAACTACCGCACCGACTACACGCCTGTAAAAAACGAAGACGTGCATTTGGTGAGCTGCCCGTACTTTACCACCAACGTGTTAGATTACACTGAGGGCGTAACCAAAAATTATTCAGCCTTCGATTCGTTCGTGATCTACGTTTGCCTGGAAGGAAGTTTGGAAGTAAAATACAACGGAGCAAGCTATCCTGTAAAAATGGGAGAGTGCCTGTTGTTGCCAAACAGCGTAAACGAAGTGGAATTAAGTACTACTTCGGGATTTAAGATATTGGAAAGCTATATAGCTTAATAGGCTGTCTAAACACCAAATAAAACCATGTCATTGCGAGGAGCGATAGCGACGTAGCAATCGCCCGCGTGCAAGTATAAACGCGTGCGGTTGCCATGCTACGCTCGCAATGACGGTTATATTTTAAGCCACCAAATAGCGACCAAACAACTGCATATGCCAACTGTCTTTCAAAGGTACTTCCCATTTAGTTTGCAGCTCATCTAAATTTTGTACAAGGTTGTTAAATACAAGCGTATCCTGCGTTATAATGCCGTTTCTAATCAGCTCTTCAAACTCCTTACGCGACACCGATACAACGCGGTCTTCATCGCGGTAAGCCAGGTTAAAGCGGTCAAACAGTACAATACCGTATTGCTGCTCCAACTGCTTCATAAAGTTTACCGATTTATCGATAGAACAACCGCTGGCACCGGCCTGGCTTTCATCAACTACCAAAATCAGAAAACGGTTGTACTTTACCTGTGCGCCTGCCAGTAGCTGATTGTTATGCGCGGTCCACCCCTGAGCAAAGGCGTTAAGCTGCTGTTGTATTTGTTGCGTTTGCTCGTCGGTCAATTCGGTGGTTGACTGGTAAACCCACACTCTCGAATTTTTAGAAAATTGCATATACAAAGGTATCAAAATTGTAACTTCGGGTTGAACGTTTTGTTGTCATGATGAAATCAACTTTTGCGGGGTTCAAACCGCTGTATGTGTTAGGACTTGCTTCTGTGTTTTTACTGGCAGGCTTTAGCTTGTACATAGATAAGCAAGACACCATTAGCTGGAGTAACCAGTGCTTGTTTCAGTCGTACGACTCCTCGGGCGAGCTTAAGTTGAAAAAATGGGAGCTCACCGTTACCGCCGATGCCTTTATGCGCTTCCGGAAAACGTTTCAGAACGGGAAACAAGAATACTATTCCTTTAACATACGCCGCTTTAAGGATATGGACTACCTGGGCAATACCAACAAAGGCATCATCCGCCTCAGTACCCTGGCCGATGATATTATAGTGCAAACCTATAATGACCGTAAAGGTAATGTTGACTCTATGAGCACCACACTTAAAATTCCGGTTAAAAATATGGGTGCCGAAAGGTTGGATAGTTTATACCAGGCATTAACTTACCTTAAGTCAAAATAATTGTAGATAGCTGTAAATTTTATTTGTCTTGCAATCAGTATTTTAACTCATTTCATGCTGTAGCGGACAAAAATAAGTGCAAATTTTATCAAAATAAATTTTGATAACCGGAAAAACAAGCTACATTTGCATTCCCAAAACGGAGGTACCATAGCTCAGATGGTAGAGCAAAGGACTGAAAATCCTTGTGTCACTGGTTCGATCCCAGTTGGTACCACAAAAATTAAAAGCTTCTCAATTCAATTTGAGGAGCTTTTAATTTTTAAGCCCACTATGTGCTCGCTTTATAATTCTTAGATGCACTTGCCAGCTGCATGATTAAATAGATTTGATAGCATACACCTTAACTTCATATATCGTTATGTTCATTTTTTGCCGCTTAAAAAATAACGCTGTGAGTTTATTCTTAGTGGAATAATGCAATAACAATTCAAAACAAGCGCAGATGCGTTTGGCATAAGATCTTTGCCGTTCGCTTGTTCTTATTAATTGAAAATTATTTAATGTAAAAGAAACGGCTGGCTGTATTATTGATTTATTAGTGTTGTAGCATGGTGGTGCAAAAAGCAGTACTACGCTATCACACTAATCTACAACGATATTATGAGTGGATGCGGCACTAAATTATACGATTATCAGCAAAATGACCTGAACAAACTGTTCGATAAAATGGAACAGGTGTCTACAAATTATAAATTGCTTTACCAGCTACCTACCGGTGGCGGCAAAACGGTTATATTTTCTGAAATAGCCAATCGCTTTATTGAAAAATATAAGCAAAAGGTAATGATACTTACGCACCGTTTGGAGCTTTGCAACCAAACCTCGGCCACGTTAAAAAAATGCGGTATTAAGAATAAGATCATCAACAGCGCGGTTAAAAAGCTGCACAAAACCGATCAATATACCTGCTACGTAGCCATGGTAGAAACGCTGAATAACCGCATCGAAGCAGGCCACATAAATATGGATGATGTTGGCCTGGTGATAATTGATGAGGCGCATCACAATTCATTTCAAAAACTCATAGATAAGTTTGACAACGCGCGTATTATAGGTGTAACGGCAACCCCATACAGTTCTGATGTGAGTTTTCCTATGCGTAATACTTATAATGAGTTGATTATTGGCGAAAGCATCAGTTCACTAATTCAGAATGGATTTTTAGCCAGCCCAATTAGCTGGCGTTATGACGTGGAACTAAATACGCTAAAAACAGGTTCACACGGCGATTTTACAGTAAGCACTTCCGACGAATTATATTCTTCACCGGCTATGCTGGAGTTGTTGCTGCACGCATACGAGGAGCATTCTAAAAACAAAAAGGTGCTCATTTTTAACAATGGTATTTTTGCGTCAAAGGCGGTTTGCCAAATGTTTAATGATGCCGGCTATCCGGCCAGGCATCTCGACAACGAAACATCGGCAACAGAGCGGGCCGAAATATTGCTATGGCTTAAGAAAACCAAAAACGCTATCTTAACTTCGGTATCTATCTTAACTACCGGCTTTGATGAGCCTTCTATACAAACCGTTATTTTAAACCGGGCAACCACCTCGCTAACCTTGTACCATCAAATGATAGGCAGAGGGTCGAGAACACTTCCTAAAAAGAAGCAATTTACTATTATTGACCTGGGAAACAACGTTGACCGCTTTGGCGAATGGAATGCAACGGTAGATTGGCAGTTTGTTTTTGACAACCCCGAAGCATATACAGCGAGTATCCATATCCAGGCGTCCCACGATTCGCATAGCATGCCTTCAGAAATGCGTTCTATGTTTCCAAACAGCTTGGAGATTTCCTTCGATGTACAAACCGCTTACCACGATGCCGTGGAAAAAGGCAACAAACCAAGCACCATCATCACCAAATCTATACAGCAACACGCCATGATGTGTGCTGATAATAGCGAAACCATTGCCGATGCACTTAACCTGGCCGGAGAGTTGAATAAAGAGATTGCCTGGCGCGTTAAACAATACGGAAAGTGTTTGGGCAAAGCCACCAAAAATTACCTGGATTGGTTACAGGAAGATTATAAGTCAAAAATGAAGGCACAAATTCAGGAAACCATGCTCGAAAGGCAATCGCAAAGAATAGCCGTTTAACGGTTAGCTAACTAAATTTAAATAAGATTGGGGTGCTTACGATTTAAACAACGTAAGCACCTTTTTAATTATAGTAAACAGCAATACTGCAATGAGCCCGGCAGCAAGGCCCAGCGCAAATTCTTTAATAATGGATGGTACATTGGGCAGCAGGTGATGAAAGTATTCGATATTGTGAACAAATATACCGCCCGATACCAGGATGAGCGCAACGGTACCTACAACCGCTAAAATTTTGATGATGATAGGTAACGACTTAACCAGCAACGAACCTAAGGTTGCAATAAATCCTTTATTGTCGGCACTCTTCATGAGTTTGTAGCCGGCATCGTCCATACGTACTATCAGGGCAACTATACCGTAAACACCTATGGTGGCCAACAAGGCCACCACCGAAACCGTAATGATTTGGGTAGATAGGCTTTCGCCGGTAACAGATTCCAAAGCAATAATGACTATTTCTATAGAAAGAATAAAGTCGGTGGTTACGGCCGATTTTACTTTCGCTTTCTCTGCCTCCCGGTCATCCTGCTTCTCTTCAATAACCTCATGGCCTTTTTTAGAAGGGTGAAAAAAGAATTCGATAATTTTCTCTACGCCTTCAAAAGCCAGGTAAAATCCGCCTAAGATCAATATGATCTTAATGGCCACCGGGAAAAATATACTAAGTAGCAACGCTACCGGTACAATAATGAGTTTGTTAACCAACGACCCTTTAGTGATAGCCCAAAGCACAGGCAACTCCCGTGATGATAGGAAACCTGTAGCCTTTTCTGCATTTACGGCCAGGTCATCGCCCAGTATGCCGGCTGTTTTACGCGTAGCAACTTTGGTTGCTACGGCCACATCATCCATTAAAGCCCCTATATCATCTAAAATTGCAAAAAAACCTGATGCCATGCGTTCAAAATATTCAGTTCAAAAATCAATGTTATTAAGATAAGTATAGCACTTAAGTTTTAATCTGTTGTAATTATTTGCTTACACCTGCTTAACCAGAGTCAATAATAATGAAATTATGTTTCGTAATGCGGTTAGTTGATATTGCAAAAAAACAGCTGACTATTATGGTTAACAATACAATACATCATGAGAATGCACTCATGTTTAATGCTGAGCGATTGGCGAAATACAATCGTTGTTAAGAAGAGATCGCTATATCTGCGTATAGCTTTCCACATTGAAAACCGACACAACAAATGCCACTAAATTTTCAATAGATAAAGTAGGTATATTTGGAACAAACATTAATAATTTAATATGCCGGGGGAAGATACGTTGACAACAGTAAGCATGCTTCCAAACGAGCTAAAAAACGCTAAGAGATTGATATATGATAATTGCGGGTTAGCTTTGACAAACCTGAAGTTAAATACTGCAAGTTTGGAATATGAAGCTTGTTCATTTGAACTCAATAGTAAGAAAATTCAATACCGATTGTCTAAAATCACGCCAAGAAAAACCGGTCAATTTGTGACAATATGGAAAAGAAACCAAGATGGAATAACTGAACCTTTCGATATGTCGGATGATCTGGATTTTATAATTATTGCAGCGAAACGAGAAGATGACTTTGGGCAATTTGTTTTTCCAAAATCAATTTTGGCAGAAAAGGGAATTATCACTACAAATACTAACGAAGGAAAACGTGGAATTAGAGTATATCCACCATGGGACAATGTAACGAATAAACAAGCGGAGAAAACTCAGATCTGGCAAACAAAATACTTTTTTATAATTGATGATGTCAACACAGCAAGCGTTGATTTAATAAGGAAGCTGCTTGTTTAAGCTATAGAAATAAAACTTAATAGTTTGTAAGTAGGATAGGACGTTCACTAAAAGACCCCACTCAAATGGTTGAGGACTTAAAAGTATTAGACATTGACTTTATCAGCATCCATAATCGTATTGATACATCCACTCCAACCGATCTCTATTCACTTTTAATCTTTCGCTGCAATTAAAGATTAATTACTGTAGATGATAACGTGGCATAAGGAGTAACAAATGCTTACAAAATGCTTTGCAGGTAACTGATAGGGGAGTAATATTCGTAATTTTACCCCGACTAATGAATGCACTGAACCCGGCCATGCAAATGGCTCAAAACTACCTCGAGTTTACCAATACCACCATTTTCCTTACGGGTAAGGCGGGCACGGGTAAAACCACGTTTTTACAAAACCTGCGCAAAACATCGTCTAAAAAGATGGCCGTTGTGGCGCCAACAGGTGTAGCAGCCATCAACGCCGGCGGCATGACCATTCATTCTTTTTTCCAGTTATCGTTTGCGCCGGTTATCCCTACGGGTAACGGCCGCCCCGAATTGCATTACAGTTTAGAGAAGAAAGAACTGCTCAATAGTTTGGAACTGCTCATTATTGATGAGATTAGTATGGTAAGGCCCGATGTGCTCGACCAAATAGACCTCATCTTGCGTAACATCAAAGGCTCTTCGCATCCTTTTGGAGGTGTGCAGCTGTTGCTCATCGGCGATCTTTCGCAGCTAAGCCCCATTATCCGTAATGAGGAATGGGCTATGCTGGGCAGGTATTATGAAAGCCCTTACTTTTATAGTAGCCTGGTTATGCAAAAGGCTTCTTACGTGCGCATAGAGCTCGATCATGTTTACCGGCAAAAAGAACAGGCCTTTGTAGATATTTTGAACGAGGTGCGCAATCAAACCATTAGCCAAACCAGCTTAGATTTGCTTAATGCACGTTACGTACCCAACTTTAAGCCCGATGCCGCCGAACCCTACATTACGCTTACCACGCACAATGGTATTGCCCAGCAAATAAACAACGAGTTTTTAACTGCATTGCCAGGTACCGAAATTGAATTTGGCGCTACCATACGCGGCGATTTTCCCAAGGATGCTTATCCTACTGACACCAGCCTTAAGCTAAAGATAGGTGCGCAGGTCATGTTTGTCAAGAATGATGCATCGGCCGAAAAACTTTTTTATAACGGCAAAATAGGAACAGTTACCCGGGTAGAGAATGACGCGGTTTTTGTACAGTGTGGCCAACAGGATAAGGAGATTATGGTAGAAGCTGTAGAGTGGACCAACATAGCCTACACTTTAGAAAGCGATACCATTAACGAAACCAATACCGGCAGCTTTGCCCAAATACCGTTAAAGCTGGCCTGGTCTATTACCATACACAAAAGCCAGGGATTAAGCTTTGATAAGGCGGTAATAGATGTATCAGAGTCTTTTGCACACGGCCAGGCCTATGTGGCTTTAAGCCGTTGCCGCAGTTTGGCGGGTATGGTGTTGCGTAACCCTATAGCGACCCGCAACATTATTGGCGACCCGGCCGTTGCCCGGTACAATGTGCAGGCTATGGCGCTTAAGCCCGATGAAAAGAGGTTGGAGCGCGACAGGCAACAGTACGAGTTATACCTGTTATCGGAGCTGTTTAATTTTAATCCGCTGCAAGCCAAATTGGGCGAATTTGAACCGTTGCTGCCCAATGCGCAACAAGATATATTTTCCATAGCCGATAAGTTTAAAGGAAAACTAAAGACTGATCGAAGTATGGCTGCGGCCGGCTATTTTCAAGAAAAGTTAACTGCTGCTGTAGAAAGCTTGCACCAGCAATTACCCGCGCAAATTGGTAAAGCCAAAGATAAAGCCGCCAAGGCCGACCACCTCATGAACTGGTTGATGGACCGCATAAGGCTGATGGCCTACTTTGCCGTTAACGCATTCAGTACCGATAGCTACCTGGAGGTAAGCAGGCAAAAAGCAAAAGCCAGCGGACAATCGTACCTGAAAACGCTTAACGATAAGCCTAACCAAAAGCTTTTTGAACAGTTGCAAGCCTGGCGCGAAGAAGAAGGTGCCAGGGAAAAAATGATGCCCAACATGGTGCTCACCGAGCAAACTTTAGCTGCCATTGCCGAAAAATTGCCCGAAACGCTAAAAGCCCTAAGCGCCATCAAAGGCGTTGGTCCGCTTAAAACTCAGTTGTACGGTGCCCGCTTAATTACCATGATCCGTGCTTACTCCCTGGAGTTACTGGGCGCACCTGCCGACCAGAGGAGTTTATTTTAAAGATTTTGTTGGGTCGATAATCTGTAATATAACGAAGCCGGTAAAAGACTTGATAAAATTTGCAATCGATTGTAAGTCCAAAAATTTTCGTTACATTCGATTACCAAATTAAACTATGCTTCGTTATCCCGTAAAACGGAATCTATAATAAAGAACCCGTATAGCGCGCTTACAGAACCAATTAAAAATCTTTATAGAAACCTAAAAACTGATCGGGTTATGAAAATTAGATCGTTGCTATTTTGCTCGGCAGGCACTATTGCGCTGTTAACGGCTATTATTGTGAGCTGTAAAACCCATGGCGGCAATATTGTCCAATCAAAAGGGGAGTTGCAGGCCATGCCATCCTATGCATCATTACCGTCAAATCCCAAACTGCCCGACCCGTTCAAAATGATGAATGGTAAGCGTGTAACCACTAAAAAGGAATGGGCTCGTCGCCAAACCGAAATTGCTGCGTTAGCACAGGAGTTTGAATACGGGTATAAACCCAATACGCCGGCATCGGCTACAACAGGGGCATTTAACAATAATACGATTACCGTTACTGTAAATAATAACGGCAAAACCATAATGTTTAATTGTACCATTACCTACCCAACCACGGGCAGCAAGCCGTATCCGGCAATGATAGGCATTGGCATGTCTAACCTGAACAATGCCGCCATACTTAATTTAGGCGTAGCTGTTATCAATTTTCCTAATAACCAGGTTGCCCAGCAAAGCAATGCTTCCTCAAGAGGTAAGGGTTTGTTTTATGATATGTTCGGGAGCGATCACTCGGCATCGGCCACTATGGCCTGGGCCTGGGGCGTAAGCCGGTTGATAGATGCGTTGGAGAAAACGCCATTGGCCAATATCAACGCGGCCCGTTTAGGGGTTACCGGCTGTTCGAGGAACGGTAAAGGTGCTTTAGCTGTAGGCGCCTTTGAAGAACGCATTAAACTTACCATACCACAAGAGCCCGGTGCAGGCGGCGCGGCCAGCTGGCGTGTTTCTGACGCGCAAATACTGGCTGGCAAAAAGGTGCAAACCATTTCGCAAATTGTTACCGAAAACGTTTGGTTTAGAGAGAACTTTTCGCAGTTTGGCAAAACAGCCGATAAGCTGCCGTTCGATCAGCATAGCGTGATGGCCCTGGTAGCCCCCCGCGCACTTTTAATTATAGACAATACTTCTATAGACTGGCTTAGTCCGGTTAGCGCATGGATAACCGCCAATGCTGCGCACAAAGTATGGCAATCTCTTGGCGTGCCCGACAGGATGGGGTTTTCGCAAGTGGGTGCGCATAACCATTGCGCTTTCCCCGATGCACAATTGCCCGAATTGACCGCTTATATTCAAAAATTCCTTTTAGATAACAACACACCCAACACCAACGTCATGAAATCAGATGGTGATCATAAATATGATGAAGCCACCTGGGTAGACTGGACAGCACCGGGTTTAAGGTGATAGCAGCTTGTTTGTTACAAGAATAGAAACCAATGATTTATGCATAATCATGATGATTTAAGCTCAATTATTACGCTGAAAGTGGGGTGATAGATACTCTTTATTCCACCGCATTGTCTTATCTTCGGGCAACTACCGAAAACAAACATAATGCGTAAATCACCCATCGATCAGCTTATTGAGCCTGTAAGTAAGTTTATTCACCAAGAGTATACCAGCGGTATAGTGTTGTTGATGAGCGTACTGGCGGCCATTGTTTGGGTAAACTCACCCTTTAGTGAAAGCTATCATCATTTTTGGAATATCACGTTTTCGGTAGGGATAGGCAAAGCAGTTTTAGATCACCCTTTACACATCTGGATAAATGATGGCCTTATGGCTATCTTCTTTTTTGTGATAGGGCTCGAACTCAAGCGTGAGTTTATGGAAGGTGAGTTGTCTACCTTAAAAAAATCGCTGCTGCCCATGATGGCGGCCCTGGGCGGAATGCTGGTACCGGCAATGGTATACTTTGTAATTAACAAGGGTACCGAGGCCTCGCACGGCTGGGGTATACCCATGGCAACCGATATTGCCTTTGCACTGGCCTTGCTATCTATAGCGGGGAAGCATATACCCTCGTCTGTTAAGGTGTTTCTCTCGGCTCTTGCCGTGGCCGATGATTTGGGGGCTGTGCTGGTTATCGCTTTCTTTTATACCTCGGGCATCAGCTTTTTACCTTTGATGATAGGCCTGGGTTTTTTACTCATCCTCATTATTGCCAATGTAATGGGCGTGCGTAGCGGTACTTTTTATCTCATCATAGGTTTTGGCGTTTGGGTGGGTTTCCTGCTTTCGGGTGTGCATGCCACTATTGCAGGGGTATTGGTGGCCTTTACCATACCGGCCCGTACCAAAATTAACGAAGACGAGTATTCGCGGCAGGTAAAGCAGCTAATTCATGAATTTGACCATGAAATACCTAATGCCGGAGCACTCACCACGCCCAGCCAGCACCAAACCATACAGGAAATTAAAAAGATAAGTCTTGATGCCGAAACACCGCTTCAAAAAATAGAGAATGCACTGCATCCTTACGTAGCTTTTGTAATTATGCCCTTATTTGCCCTGGCCAACTCGGGTATCATCATCGGGGCCGATATTTTTTCGGCCATTGTAAACCCTGTAAGTATTGGGATAGCGGTGGGCTTGTTGTTGGGTAAATTTATAGGCGTGTTGCTGTTTACCTTTACCATGGTAAAAACCAAATTGGCTCAACTGCCGGCAAAGGCAACCTGGGGACACATGGTTGGCGTATCCATTTTGGCGGGCATTGGCTTTACCATGTCGTTATTTATTTCGGCCTTGGCTTTTAGCGATGCACAAATGATTAACCAGGCCAAGTATGGTATTTTGGTAGCGTCCATTATTGCCGGTACACTGGGTTTAACGGTACTTAAATTCACAAAAAAGGCGCCGGCAGCAACTATAAGCTAAGCATATGGTTACTTAATTAAACCAACCGTGCATGAACTACATTAATGCTTTGTTGCTCATCATTGTGGCGGTGTCTGTTTGGGCAGGCATTGCACGTGGGTTTATTATTAGCGCCCTGGCGTTGGCAACATGGCTGGGAAGCTTGGTTGCAGGCTTTTTAGCTTATGGCTTGCTCAGTTCACTACTGCTTAAATTGTGGCCATCGGCAGGGGTGTGGGCGGCTCCTTTGTCCTTTATCATCACCGTAATTTTAGCCCGTTATGTTTTAGATACCCTGGCAACCCGCGTGCTGGAAAAAGTGCCCCGCCAAGTGCATGGAAATATGCTGAACCGTATTTTGGGAGCAGTTCCGGGCACTGTTAACGGGTTAATATGGGCGGCTTTGTTATCGGCTTTCCTGCTGCTGATGCCTTTAACCAATCTGGTATCTAAGCAAGCACGCGATGGTAAACTGGCGGCTAAACTAACCGAAAAAGTGGGTTGGGTTCAGGAAAAGCTATCGCCCGTTTTTGGCGATATATTAAATTACGCTATCCCGAAAAACACGGTAGAAGTAAGCGCCAATAATCTTATTAAACTACCGTTTAGGGTACAAGATCCCAAATACCGGCCCGACCTCGAAGCCCAAATGCTGGTACTGGTTAACCGCGAACGAACCCAGCGAGGCCTGCATGCACTAAAGGCCGACCCTGAAATTGCCGTAGTTGCCCGCAAGCACTCTGCCGATATGTTTGCCCGGGGATATTTCTCCCATTTTACTCCCGAGGGCACTGATCCATTCCAGCGGATGCGCAAAGGTCATATCCGTTTCCTCACTGCCGGCGAAAACCTGGCGCTTGCCCAAACCCTGGCCATAGCCCATAGCGGATTAATGAAATCGCCCGGGCATCGGGCCAATATTCTTAACCCAACGTTCGGCAGGTTAGGCATTAGCATACTGGACGGTGGGATTTACGGTTTAATGATCACGCAGAATTTCAGGAACTGATAGATCGGCATTGATCATATTCCTGCGCTGAGTATCGTTGCGTATGTGCAATAAAGATGTTAAAAGGCCTGCCGGGAGCGATGTTTGTAACATTATCCGGCAGGCCTTAATTAAGCTTGTTAAGCTTTTATAGTTAGGCAGCTACAGTAAGGTTGCTGCCGGTAATGGCTACTGTGTAGGCTTTTAATGCCGTTGTTGCCGGGCCTAATAATACCGCACCGCCGGTACTAAACTGGCTCCCGTGGTTAGGGCATATAAATTTGCCTTGTGCCGTATTGTAGTTAATTGAGGTGCCCTGATGAGTACAAGCTACCTGCACTGCCGTAAAGGCCGATGATACCGAGCCTGCTGCAAGGCGTACCAGTATTACGCCGCTGGCTACCTTAAAATCGCCAATGTTTTTAAGTTCACTATCCAGGTTAACGTTAAATAAAGTGCTTCCGCTTGTTGGCGGAGGATTAGTGGTGCCGCCGCCGTTGCCTGGTGTGGGGTCATTTTTAGGATCGCTGCCGCAAGAGTATAAGCTGCAGCCTGTGCAAACAGCAGCCATGGTAATGCCCAGTTTCGATAAAAAGTCTTTTCTTTCCATAATGTTGTCGTGAATTAGTAAGGATTGTTATTTGTAAGTGCCTTTGTGTTTATGGTTAAAATCGAACACACGCGATATGGTGAACCCAAAGCGGTATTGCCCTTTGCTCCAGTTCGATTGGCTATCGGCCAGGTAATTAATAGGGGAGATAGCCTGGGCATTGCTGAAATTCATGGTGAACACGTGCCCGCCGGTTTCAATTTCAATACCCACGCCCGAGGGGTCGTAAAACTTTGGACTATTGCTGTTTTTGCGGAAGTTGGAAAAAGGATGCGCATAATCTACCACGATACCCAGTCGCTTAGTTACCTTCAAACGCCCTGCTGCCGATAAGGAGAAGATATTTTTTTCGTTACCTACCAGGTAAGGGAACGGCAGGTTGTTACGCAGAAACGATGGCGATATTTGCATAGAAAGTTTAGGCGAAAACTTGCGCGCTATAACCACCTGTGCAAAATAATTAAGGCGGTTAGTATAATCGTCGTACACATTGGTTGATACGCTGTAGGGTTTCAATCCTGTTTTACCTATCAGGGTAACGGCTACAGGTATACTGTTATCGGTTTTTTGGTGGAGTATGTTATACTTTAAGCCCAGCTCCAATAGCTGCTCATATTTACTGCGGGCAAAATCAACATCCAGGTTATCGGTAAGCCCATACTCAAAGCCAATCAAAATATCTGAAGAGTTATCAAATCCCCACAAGGTTTTACCACCGCCATCGGTGCCGCCTATATCGCCAAAGCGGTGTACCACAATAAAGTTGAGGTTATTCTTTTTAATGGTTTCGGTGGTTTCTGACAGGATAAGCCGGGTGGCTTTAAACGTGGCTATTACCGGTTCGGCCTGCGGACTGCCCGTAAGTGCGTTCATTAAAGAGTCGGTGGCCGAAGTGTCGCGCCCGATGGTTTGTGCTTCAACACTGCCTAAGGCAGCAGCAAATAGCATAGCAAGCAATAAAAATTTTTTCATCATGAGGGTGTAGTGTTGGAGGGGGGAGATAGATTAATTTTTAGGTTGGTATAAGGTGTAACTGGCCGCAACCTGTATCCTTATACTTTCGGCAATGTTTTTAAATACGATGGTAGGGATGTCTATTTTATGATCTTTACACAGTACCATAAACTCTGCCGTCATGCTGATGCTGCCATCGTTGACCATGATCTTACCCGTAATGGTACGGGCCTGCTTTACGCCGTGCGTTTCAAAAGTGCCTGTTACCGTAACAGGGTAGGTTCCGTTTTTGCTTAAATTGGGCAGCTGTTGTATTTTACCTTTAAAGGAGGCATTAGGATACTTGTCGCTCTCCATGTAGTTCTCGTTAAAATGCTCCTGCATCAACGACTTTTCGAACACGAACGAGCGGATAGGTACGCTAAAGGCTAAATCGCCGGTTGCGGCATTAAATACCGATGTGCCTTTTTGCGATGTGGCGTCAATATCTTCCAACGGCGCCTTGGAATACAGGTTAACCCTGGCATTTTTTGACACGTAGGTTCCCTGTACCGCCTGATTGATGTGCAACCAGGCAATTAAAATAATTGCTATATATTTCATAATGCTACTTTTTTGCCCGAGAAGTATTGAGGTACCAGCTGGCACCAAAGGCCACACCGGTAGATTTTAAATTAACACGGCCGTATCCAATATTGGTTAGCGGCAGCTTCATGTAAGGCTGTACATTTAAGCCAAATTTTGAATTAATACGCCTTTGATAGGTGGCGTTAATATTTATGACACCAAACAGGTGCTTATTTTGGTTTTTAATTTCAATATCGCCTGCACCAATGGTATTGCCCGGATAAGTATAGCTATACCGTTCGCTGAGCATAAAGTAAGAGGAAAGGCCCGTGCCAATGCTTAACTGGTTTATACCTCTGCTGTAAACCTGGTAATTTATATTTAAAGGAATATCTAATACGCGGCAGTCGGCCATTACATCAATTGGGTTGACAGAAAATTTATAGTCAGACGCGTAGTTGTACTGGCTAAAGCCAATAGTGTATGGCTTTTTAGCATACACAGCACCCGTGCTCATGGTTATTTTATTGGTAATGCCTACCGATAGCAATAAACCGGCGTTAGTGCCTATTTGCGTGCGGTTAAAGGCACTGCCCACGCCATTAAAATCGGGCGCGGCAATAATGCTTAGGCTAATGGGATGCCTGAAGGTATTTGTGCTTCGCACTTTTTTCTTTCTTTCTACCGATAGCAATGTGGCCAGCGAATCTGCAGGAATAGTTGTTGCAGCAGCAATTTCGGAGGCTAATAGCGCAGTCTGTTGTGGTTGTCCGCTACTGGTGCTATCGTTTGAAGCAAAAACCTGTGGCTGAGCGTTATTTTTTACTTTTTTAGGACTGGTGGTATCCTTAACAGCAACGTAAGGGCCAGTGCCATAATCAGGTAAGGCATTTATCTCTCTCTTCGTACTTTTTTTACTTATTATAACAGGGAACCTCTTAACTAATTTTGCCATAGCTGCTACATGCTTGCTGGGAGCTGTTTGGGTTGGTATTTGCTGTATGGACTGACCGTTTTTGCTGGTTTGGGGTTTGAGTTTAACTTTCGTAATTAAAATATGCTTTTTAACAGGTGTTTTATTAGTTATTAAGAACAAGCCAAAGGCAAGTAATAATACCGCGGCCGCACTGCTCAAAATTACCGGCATGCTAAAAATTATACCTCTACGTTTAGGCTTATCCAATAATTCTTCCATAGCCTCCCAGTCCTCGTTACGGTATGTAACATGGTCCTCTGGTTTGGATAGCCCATTTTTAAATAGCCGGTCAAGCTTATGTTCGTCGCCCGTTTTCATCTCCTTATACCGTTATTCAAAAAGCTCAGGTGTAGTTGGGCTGCGTTAATAGCTACTATTTGCGTTTGATGGGTGCCATTGGAATTGTCTGATATTTCGGCGGCTTTAAGTATCATCTTTTTTAATTTTTCGCGTGCCTTAAACAAATTTGATTTTGATGTCCCTATGTTAATATTCAACATCGTCCCAATTTCTTCATGCGTGTAGCCTTCTATGGCATAAAGGTTAAATACGGTACGGTAGCCGTGGGGCAATTGCTGTATCATATGCAGCAGTTCCTGGTAATTAATACGTTTGTCGGGCAGTTCGTTATCATCGCTTATATGTTCGGCCTTTTCCAGCTCATCGGTATAGGCCATTTTTAAATTGCTCCGGTAATAATCAATGGACGTATTCATCATGATCCTGCCCATCCATGCTTTAAACGGCTTGCTGCTTTCGTATTTGCTGAGGCCGGTAAAAACCTTCATGAAGCCCTGATTCATAATTTCGGCCGCCTCATAACGGTTACCGGCATAACGCAAACATATACCCATAGCAAAGCCATAGAATGCTTTATAAAGCATTCTATGGCACTTTCTATCCTGCTGCAGGCAGCCGGTAATAAGCTCTGCTAAGTCTGCTTCTCCCATAAATACCTTGGGTGTGCTGCTTTTTTATGAATTAAGATACATCATTTATAAGCATCACGTACAAAAAACCTAAAAGGTTGCCTGCGCAGTAAAAAATAATTGAAAATAATTTATCTACGTTAATGCAAGTCCTGCAAATGTGGTTATTTAAAACAGAGTTAGCCCAATAGCCCTTTGGATACGCTAGGTTAGGCGCAGATTAAATTATAGTAATGTAGGGTACGTTGATTAGTGGTTTTTTAATCAAGCGTGCCTTCGATGCCTTGTTGAAATGCTTTGATGAATGCGTTTTTAATAACACCTAAAAATGTAGCCCAGCCACTGGTTTTAGGATCGTTAATGTTGCCTTTGATAGGAATTTTAGTGGCAACTTTTTTGGTTTTTGGGTTTTCAACCACTTTGACAAACAGGCCAATCACCGCTTCTTTGGCTGCGCTGAGTATGCCGCCTTCTTTTTTATCTTTTTTCCAGTTGAGTACTTTAATGTTTTTGAAGAACGGTTTTGCATACCCTTTAAGCTGGCCGTTATTAAGTTCCAGTTCGCTATACATATCCAGGCTGCCGCGCTCTACATCAAATTTGCCATAAGCTTTAATAAAGCCATTTAAGCTGGTTAGTTTAGTGCCGGTTAACTGCATATTCAGGTTAAAATCGGGAATTTCTTTTAACGCATTCAACTTCATGTCGGCTTTTATGTGGCCCTTACCTATGGAGGTGCCCGTTAAGGAAACAGAAGAAGGCAAATGTGTGCCTACAGCCTCAACGTTGGCCAGGTTAAGCGCGGTAAGGTTCATACCGTCTATGTACAGGTTCACATCGGGCTTACGGCTAAAATCAAGATAGGCAAATCTACCGTTGCGCACAACGAGCCGGTTAATAGTCATCGGCATCAAAGCTTCTACAGTTTCGGTCCAATGTGCCCGCGATGGTTCTTTAGATAGGTCGGCAGTTGCAGCCAAAATATGGATGACCGGTCGGTCCATTTCAACCTCACCCACCAGGCGGCCTTTAAAAATGTATTTCCATTCTATAGATAAATCTATATGGCTGATCTGTAAAAACGGATATTTAGGCGGGTCGATCTTTTTTCGAAGTTCAAGTCCCTCAATTGCATAAGCACCCCTTATCAGGTGAATATCAACATCATTTACGTGGCCCGTATAACCCGGCAGTTGGTTGAGCTTTTTATTAACGTAGCTTTTTACAATAGAGGGGAGTGCTATCCTAAATATGACCAATAGCAGAATAATACCTATGATGATTTTGTACGAAGTCTTGAGGTTTTTCCACATTATAGGGGCGTTAATTAGCTTTCTTTCTTTTCTACATTGCCCTGCGGAGGCAGTACGTCAACATCGCGCTCGGTTTCGGTTTGCTCTACATGCACGGCATAATCGGCCGGAGCAATTTTGGCGCCGGTAAATTCGGCATACGCCTGGGTAAACTCTGCACCAAAGTAGAGGATGGCTGCTGTATAATAGATCCACAATAAAATGATGATCAGCGAGCCTGCCGCGCCGTATGCCGAGCCAGAGCTGGTTTTTTCTATGTAAATGCCAATTAACAAACGGCCCAGCATAAACAGCAAGGCGGTAAAAATGGCACCTGCACGTACTTGTTTCCACTGAATTTTAACATCGGGGAGTACTTTGAATATTACGCCAAATAAAATGGTGATCACTACAAAGCTGATCACTACATTGAGCACACTGAACAAGGTCACGGTAACATCGGGCAAAAAGTTTTTGAGCCTGTCGCTCACCGCTTCCAGCGCGCCATTTACCACCAATGATACTACCAAAAGAAAACCCAGTGTTACAATCAACGATCCGGATAGCAGGCGGTCTTTCAACAGTTTTACCCAGCCGCGTTTTGGCTTAGCTTTTACTTTCCAAATGATATTGATAGAATCCTGTATCTCGCCGAAAATAGAAGTGGCACCTACTACCAGCGTTATAAAGCCTATAATTACAGAAATGGTGGTTTGCCCAGATTTTTCAAGGTTCTTGATCATGTCCTGAACCTGTTTGGCAGCTTCGTTGCCTATAAGTCCATTTATTTCATGAAACAACTGCCCTTGTATAGCCTCTTTACCTAAAAACAAGCCCGCCAGCGAAATCAACAGCATTAACAACGGGGCAAGTGAAAAAATGGTGTAATAGGCTAGCGAAGCACTAAACTTCATGGCCCTGTCGTCGCCAAAACCTGTAGCGGCGCCTTTTATAATGGTAAATCCGTCTTTTAAAGTTTGTAACGAGAAGAGTTTTTTCATAGGGCAACAATCAAAAAAATAAGGCAAACTGCACCTAATGCAGGTTTTACCCGTAGGGAAATATTTATCTTAGTAAATAAAAATACTCCTGAATTGTTTGCCGCCACCTTACAGAAGGTGAAGTATAGTCATGAAAAGAGGCCGCTTAAAGCGGTATTTTAGCTCATTTATAAAACCAATCAGGAATCTTATTCGCCTCTTTCCTTTGGTGCATTATAAGCGTTGGGCTGTACGCCCGATTGCAGGTCGGGGTATTATTAATGAACAATACCGTTCAACACTGCAAACCTTATAAGGGCGGCGGTATTGCGTACGCCGGTTTTATCAATAAGATTTTGGCGGTGCCCTTCTACGGTACGTTTGCTGGTAAATAGCTTATCGGCAATTTCCTGGTTGGTAAAGCCATCGGCCAGCAGGGTAAGTATCTCCAGCTCGCGGCTCGAAAACTCAAGGCCTGCCTGCATTTCGGTGCTGGTATGTTCGGGCATGGTAACCAGGCGATTAACAAAGCGCATGGTAAGTTCTGAGCATATGTACTGGCCTTTGGCCGCCACATGTTTAATGGCAAAGTGCAATTCATCGGCACTTATGTTTTTAAGCAGGTAACCGCAAGCGCCCGATTTAAATGCTTTGATCACATATTCCTCATTATCCAATGCGGTAAGTATAATTACCCGCACCCGGGGGTGGTTGGTGTTTATCCACTGGGTAAGTTCCTGCCCGCCCATGCCGGGCATGTTCATATCGGTTAAAATCAAATCAATGTGGTCGCCTTTTTTAAAAACCTCTATTACCTCTTTGCCATTGTTAACCTCGGCTACAATGTTAAAATCTGGTTCTTTTTCTAAAATAAACTTCAAACCATCTCTCACTATTTTATGGTCTTCGGCAAGAACAATGTTAATCATATTGTATTTTAATTAGGTATGTGGTATGGTAGCGTAATAGCGCATATTAAGTATGAGAGTGCAAGTTATATTAATGGTTTAAAATATTTCTTTTAAACAATATTCATCTTTTTCAAATTGTTGTTTAATCACATTAAATGTGATTAAATCCTCCGGCCTATGCGCCAACAGCAATGATTCTTTTTAATTCACTCATTTACGCTATCGTTTCAAATACTTACCGGGTTGTTTAGTTTTATAATGATGCTGGTACCCCGCCCCGGTGCCGATTTAATGGTTAAATTGCCGTTATATAAACTCAGCCTGTTTCTAATACTGCTTATACCTGCGCCTTTGGGCACAGTATCTAAAGCTTTAACGTCAAAACCCCGGCCATTGTCTTTAACGATGATATCTATACCTGAGTTTTGAAAAAGTTCTACGCTGATGAGGCTGGCCTCGGCATGTTTCATGCAGTTATTTATAAGCTCCTGTACAATGCGGAAAATGCAGATCTCGAGTAAGATGTCTAAACGGTTATTAAAGCCGGTTATCTTGGTTTTAATGTGTAGCTGTGGGGTAGACAGCCTTTTTGCCAGTTCGTTTACGGTAACACGCAGGCCAAAATCTGTTAATACAGATGGTGCCAGCTCAAACGATATATTGCGCGTTTCTTGAATGGCTATATTTAATAGTTGGTTTATACGCTGGTAGGCTTCGGGGGGTGTTTGTGGTGTGTTTAGCTGGTTCAACTGTATTTTTATGCCGTATAGCAACTGACTCACACTATCGTGCAGGGCTTCGCTTATGCGTTTGCGTTCGTTCTCTTCGGCATAAAGGGTTGCCGTGGTTACGTGCTGCTGATGCTTTATTTTCAATAGCTCGGCTTCTTGCTCGCGTTGCTTTTTCTCCGTAACATCGGTCATGATACCGGTAATACACTTGCTCATATCGGGCTTTACAACCTGGTGCCCGCGCAGGGCAGCATAGCATACCCTGGTATTTGAACCTGCAAAACGGCAAACAAGATCTATTTCGCTTTGGGCGTTAATGGCCGTTCTGAAAAGCTGGTCAACCATGGCCTGGTCTTCGGGGTGTATAAGTTTTATAAATGAATAGTAGTTGCCATCAAACCCGGCTTGCTTTATATTACACAGCCGGAGGTTTGTCTTGTCGAGGTACATTTGCATGGTATCTATATTAAGTTCCCACACGCCCGATGATGATGCATTGAGCGACAGCTCTAACCGCTCTTTGGTTTCGGCCAATACCTGCTCAGACCGTATACTTTCGGTAATATCAATTACCGCTACGTAGTATTGCAGCTTGAGGTTAAAAGAGGTATTAATGGTAATACCCTCCATTTGTGCATAAAACTCGCGCCCGCCGACCGATAAAATTTTGAGCTGGCAGCTTTGCTTAACCGGCGAGGTGAGCAGCCGCTTATGAAACTGCTCATATATGTCAGCATAATCGGGTGCTATAAAATGCTTTAAGCGCTTTTGTTTAATACTGCCCCTGCCGGCATCTATAAGATTTAAGCCGGCCGTGTTTACCTCTTCAATATAACCGTTCTTATCTAAAATAAAATAACCAATGGGGGCCAGGTCATAAATGCCCGAAAACTTCATTTGCTGCATTTCCAACTCCTCGTTGGCTATGCGCAATTCGTCGTTCTGCATTTCCAGCTCAATCTGGTGCACCTGCAGCTCCTGAAAAAGTGTATTTACATCTTTTTCGCCATAGGGCTGGCCATTGTAATTGCCGCTATCAATAACACCTTCGGCATTAGCGCGTAATTGTGAAAATGCAGATTCATCGGTAATGGTTTTTTTCTTTTTCAAAGCCGGGTGGTAATTACTGCTGTTTTATAGTGACCAAAATAAGTTGCCTTTCGTTTACATTTTCTTCGCCAATATGCTCTGCCGTAATTTGGTAATTAACACCCCTGTTGTTTACTATAACAGGCGGAGTGTTTTTACCGGCGCTCCACTGCTCAAGCACGGCAGGCAGTAAGGCGTCTTTCCATGTATTTTCTGCGAACTGTATAAAGTTAAGCTGGCCCTCGGTATAATCGTTTATATGAAAAGCTTGCTCAAAGCTGTGGTTCACGTTCAAAATATCCAGTTTCCAGTTAAGTATTACTGTAGGCTGATCTGTTTTATTGATCATGCCGGTGGTGTACTTTTTAAGCGCCTTTAACTCGTATTCCATTTCTTTATAGCTGGTAATGAGCGTGAAGGTAAGCACAGCCCCCGATATAAAATTATCTAAGGTGCGGTAAGGCATAATACGTACGCGGTACCAATCATTAGCCTTGGTTTTTATTTCAATTTCTTTAATGAGTAAGCGATCAATTACTTCGAGTATATTGCTTTCTAACACGTCATAATCAAAGTTAGATACCACATGCGAAAGCGAACGGCCCACATCAATAGGAATGATGTTGAACAATTTGCTTATTTGCGGGGTGTATCGTAGTATTTCAAGATCGTTGTTTAAAAATATGGTGCCTATCTCGGTACTGTCGAGCAGGTTCTTCATATCGTTGTTTAAACGGGTAAGCTCTTCGGCTTTCGATTGGTATTGCATGTTAACGGTCATCAATTCCTCGTTAAGCGATTGCATTTCCTCTTTCGTAGTTAACGATTCTTCGTTAGTGCTTTGCAGTTCCTCGTTAGTGCTTTGCAATTCCTCGTTGGTAGATTTTAGTTCTTCTAACGAGGTTTCCATTTGTTCTATGGTGCTATGCAATTGCTGTTTGGTATAAAAGAGTTCTTTTTCCAGGTCGCCCACCGCTTTATCAGGCAAGCTGTTTTCGCTGTCGGTACGGCGGCTGGCTTTTTTTACCATACCCATATCTTCAAATGCAATAAGCATTAAACTGCTCAGAGCCGATTCGTTCATGAGGGCAGCCTGCAAATTAACCAGCCGGGTTTGGCTGCCATCCTTAATTTTTATATTGTTAACTTTTATGGGCGTTTTTTGCGTTCGGGCCTGGTGTATAATGTTGCCTAATACATATTTAAGCTCTTCGCGTGCCATTTTGTGCACGTTCATTACGGCCTCGCCGCTGGGCAGCTCAAGGTAGCGGCCGGTTTTGCCGTTGGTAAATAAAATATCGCCTTTATCGTTAATTAATACCGATGCCGGGGTGTAATACTCTAATAGTATTTTGTTATAGGCTTCTACAATGGGGAGTTTAGGCATTGATTTTTCATTGTCTTCGATACGCAAAATGGAGGTTGGCTGGCGGGCAACATGAAAAGGAAAATCTATCATTTTGTTGATAGCCGGTTTACCTTCTTTGGCCTCAAATATTTTCCACTTAGGCTCTACCGATACAAACATATCGGTAAAGCCTCCAATGGTTTCGGCAGGGCCCAAAAACATGAGCCCCTTATTGCGCAGCGCATAATGAAATACCGGGATGATCTTTTTTTGCAGCTCGGTGGTCAAATAGATCATTACGTTGCGGCAGCAAAGCAAGTCGAGCTTGGTAAAGGGAGCATCTTTAATTAAGTTGTGCTGCGCAAATACGATCATTTCGCGTAGGTCTTTCTTAATGGTATAAGAGGCATCGGTATAGGTAAAGAAACGCTCTAAGCGTTCGGGCGTTACATCGGCCACAATATTGCTATGGTATACACCGGTGCGTGCATGCTCAATGGCATCGGCATCAAGATCGGTGGCAAATATTTGCACTTTAGGCAGCTTTTTTTGTGGCCAGGAATCCAGGATCTCAATAATGACCATGGCTACCGAGTAAGCTTCCTCGCCGGTAGAGCAACCGGCTATCCATACCCTAATGGGTTCCGAATTTTCTTTATTGCGTATAAGGCCGCCCAGCTTTATCTTTAAAGCATCGTGAGCTGCAGAATCGCGGAAAAACTTGGTTACACCTATCAGCAGTTCGTTAAACAGCACATCAATTTCCTGCGGATTTTCGCGCAGGTAGTTTACGTACTGCACATAGTCGGGCAGCTGGTGGTAGGCCACGCGGCGGTCTATCCGGCGTAGAATGGTGCTCTTTTTATACAGCGAAAAATCGTGACCGGTGTGCGAGCGCAGCAGCATCAGTATTTTTTGTACCGAGTGCGCATTCCTGATCTCGGAGCGGGCCTGATCTGAAGGGTCTTCGGTTAGTACCGGGTGGTTAAGGTATTGGATGAGTTTGATGGGCATTTCCTCAGGGGCCAGCACATAATCGGCCAGGTTGGTGTCAATAGCGGCCAGTGGCATGCTGTTGTATTGGGCAGTTTCGGGGTCTTGCACCATCACCATGCCCAGCTTTTCTTTGATCATTCGTACGCCCGTTTCGCCATCAGAGCCCATGCCCGAAAATATGATGCCTACGGCCTTGTTCCATTGGTCGTCGGCCAGGCTTTGCAAAAAGTAGTCAATAGGCTGGCGGTAGCCGTGGGGCTTGGTAATGTTTAACAGCAACAGTTTGCGGTTATGAATGCCAATATCCTTATTAGGCGGAATGATGTAAATATGGTTTGGCTCTATTTGTACCCCATCTAATGCTTCATGTACGGGCATGGAGGTAAAATTCCTGATCAGTTCGGCAATTTGGCCCTTGTGGTTAGGGTCGAGGTGCATTACAATAACAAAGGCCATCCCGCTATCTGACGGCATGTGTGTGAAAAACTTCTCGAATGCCGCAAATGCACCTGCTGAGCCGCCTAAACACACTACCGGAAACGAACGGCTCTTTTGAAGCTTCGCACTGTCATTGCTTCTTTTACTCATAGGTAAGTACAAAAATATGTATGCTATATCCTGTTGTTGCAACTCCAGGGACAGCTATAAATAAAATGAAAAATTATAATGGTATAAGTATAATCTTAAAATATGGGATAAGGAAAAAGCAGCATGAGATTTAAACCTGTTTCCCCGGATAAAGATTAACGGTATTGGCTTGTGATTAGCTTTGATGAAAGCATCATCAAAGATAGGTTTATTAACCGGGTATAAAACCCGGCCCCGGCAGTTTTTTATAAAGGGATGACGAGTACCCTTCCGCCCACCATTTTTTCTGATAGAATTTTTGATTTCGGACACCGATGGCTCAAGCCCCGGCAAGTTTTAAAACCCGTAATTTTAGACAGTTTTTGCCGAAATAGAAAGGCTGATTATCCGCGTGTAATTAAATGAAGAAAAATGGAGGTTTTTTGAGGAATATTGTATTTATTCCTACTTTTTTGAACCTAATTGAGCGGTAATGTGAACCAAAATGTACTGCCCTGGCCTAAATGGCTATCGGCACCAATGTCGCCGTTATGCCTTTTTACTATCTCGGCACAAATGTATAAACCCAAACCTAAGCCCGAATATTGCTTGCCGCTGCTGTCTACCCGGTAGTATCTATCGAACAAATAGGGTAGCTTTTCGGGCGGTATACCCTGGCCCTTATCGGTAATGGAGATTTTGGCAAAATTGCCCTCACGAGCTATATTGACCAGTATTTCCTGCGAATTGGGAGCGTATTTTATGGCATTATTGACTAGGTTGGTAATTACCTGCTCAATTTTGTCGGCATCTATATTGGCCTGCAGTTCCATATCGCCGCTGGTGGTGAGGTAGTGGGTATGGCCTGTAAGCACATGGTTGCAACAGTCTTGCAACAGCCCCGACAGCGTAGTAGGGGTTTTGATGAGGTGCAGCTGGCCATCGGTCATTTTGGTGGCATTCAGCAGATCTTCTATAAGCACGCTTACCCGGTTAAGGCTCTTGTTAGCCTGATCTATAAGCTTGGGTAACATAACGTTAGATGGGTTATCCTTCATGCGGCTAAGCAATTGCAACGAAGCCTGCAAGGTGGTAACCGGTGTGCGCAGTTCGTGGCTGGCCACGCTTATAAACTCATCTTTATGCTGTATACTTTTGCGGCGTTGGGTTACATCCATAAAGGTACCTATACCTCCTGTAACCTCGCCATGCTCATCAAGCAGTGGCGCCGCGTTTATAGAGATATAAAAACGCTCATCATCAGGAGGTTGTACGGATATTTCCTGGTCAAACAAGGGTTTGCGCGTAGCCATCATTACCGACATAGGATGCTCATGCGATGGCAGGGGTGTACCGTCTATACGCAGGTTTTCCCATTGCGGGTCATCGTAAGTGCGCTCGAGTATTGTGCTTTGCTTGAGGCCTAATATCTTCTGTGCCATGGGGTTAGCATAAATTAATTTACCCTTTGCATCTACAATACCCACACCTTCGGCCATGGTTTCGAGTACACGGGTAAGGCGTTCCTGGTTATGGCGCAGCTCTTCTTCAACCCTTGTTTTTTCCTCAATGTTGATCTGTAACTCATGGGTGCGCTCCTTAACCGTAACTTCAAGATTGGCATTAAGGTGCTGGGCTATTTTTTGCGCTTCCTCTAACTGAGCATTTTTATGCTCCAGCAGCTTTTGTGTCTCTTTTTGTTCGGTTAAATCGGTAAGGATAACGCTCATAGACAAGCCTTCATCCAAATTTAGGGTTTTTAACGAAAGCAATACAGGAACCTCTACATCGTCACTCGCTAATATATGGAGTTCGCCTTTTACATTGCTCGTCCAAGCTCTGGCTATGTATTCGGCGCAGGTTTCCTGGCAATCTTCGGTAATGAATTTGTAAATGGATTTGCCGGTAACTTTCTCTAACGGGGTGTTTACCAGCGTTGCAAACTGCGAGTTACAATACAGGATATAGCCATCCTCATTAAGCGTTACGGCCCCCTCGCTCATTTGCTCTATGAAAATACGGTAGGTATGATCGGCGCTTTTTAGCGTGAACAGTTGCAGGCCGTCATTAGCCTTCACTACTAAAGCATCAATTTCGCCCGAGCGTATGGCCTCTATGGTATCGGTAGCTTCTTCAAGCTGTATACGCATTTCGTTAAGCTCGGTAAGAAGTTCCTGGTATGATCTTGTATTTTCCACCTGAACAATTAATTACGATAAACCAAGTCCGCGTAAAACCTTTGCCGTGTCTGACATGTCGCCAACCATGCGCCTCACCGGCGCCGGATACTTTTTAATGAGCATAGGCACCGCCGTTACGTTATCGCTTTGTACCAGCATAGGCTGCTGGTGCACGTCAATAATTTCGAGTTCAAACCTGTTTTTCAAGTGGGTATCTAATATAATCTGCAGGTTATTAATGGCGCGTACAGATACAGGAGATGTGCCGGTTACAAATAATCTGAGCTGGTAAACCGAATCATCATCCTTGCCCCAATCCACGGGCAGGTCTCCGTCCTTAATCATTATACTGCATATAAAATTGCTTCTGTCTAAAATTTATTTCGGACGTATATCTAATCCCACTAAAACCTTTTCTTCATTTGAAAGGTCGCCTATTATTTTACGTACAGGCTCAGGTACTTTCTTCACCAAAGTTGGTATGGCCAGTATCTGATCGCCTTCGGCTAATTGAGGGTACATAAGCAAATCAATCACCTCAATAGTGTACTCACCCTTCATGTGCTCTTCACAATATTTTTTCAAATTGCTAAGTGCTGTAACCGATTTGGTGGTCTTACCTGCTACATAAAGCCTCAATTCGTACATTTGTTCCAGTTTAATATTAATTACAGAAGAGTTAATTATATTTCGGGGCTCAAATTACTATTGTTACCCCGGCGCATATCCGTTGTTCTTTGACGGGTTTGCTCCATAATTTCCTTTTTCAAGTCTTCTTCTATATACATTTTGTTCAATTCTTCTTCCGTTGATTCGAACTCCGTTTTAAGACTTTCAATTTTTGACTCCAGCACCTTGCGCTTGCGCAGCAGTTCGCGGTCTTTACGGCCAATGGCGTGCGTATGTAATACCTGCCCGGTTTCTTCGAGCAGTATGTGCGCCTCGCGTGCCGAACCTATCAGTACGCCATCGGGACCCAGATATACGTCTACAAGGTCAAGCCCTTTATCGGTGATAATAAATTCGCGAACCTGGTTAGAGTGATGCATACCGCGCGATTTCATGATGTATAAACCCCGGTTGCGCTCGCCGTTCAATTCAATATCTTTAATCAACAACCAGGCGTCAACCAATGATGATACGCCTTCGTCGGTTTGCTCGTTAACTACCGTATTTAAAGTTAAAGCAGTAAACATAACAGTTATTTGCTCTTCCTGCAAAAAGTCTATTAAACGTACCAGCATAGCTTTTACTTCGCTAACGGTACCTACGGTGATCAAATTGGTGATAGGGTCGAGTACGATTGATGATGGCTTAAACTTACGGATAGCTTTATGTATGGCTACCAGGTGCATTTCTAAGCCGTATAAGGTAGGGCGGGATGAATAGAATTGCAGCAGGCCATTATCCATGTGCGTTTTTAGATCCATGCCTATAGAGTGCATATTACGGATGATTTGCTGAGGAGATTCTTCAAAAGCAAAGAAAAGGCACTTCTCACCACGGTTACATGTTTCGTAGGCAAAGCTGGCTGCAATACTGGTTTTACCTGTACCTGCCGTACCCGATACCAAAATGCTGCTGCCACGAAAAAAACCCTTTTTGCTCAGCATGTCATCTAACGCTTCAATGCCCGAAGAGGTACTCTCCGAGGAAACTGGTTTGTTAAGTTTCAACGAGGTAACGGGCAAAACTGAAATGCCTTCTTCGTCAATTAAGAAAGGGTATTCATTGGTGCCATGTACCGAGCCCCGGTATTTTACAACACGTAGCCTGCGGGTAGATATTTGGTTGATAATGCGATGGTCTAACAAGATAACGCAGTCAGATACATATTCTTCCAACCCTTGGCGTGTAAGCGAGCTTTCGCCTCGTTCGCCGGTTATAATAGCGGTAACGCCTTTATCTTTCAACCATTGGAACAAGCGGCGCAATTCGGCACGTAAAATGGTTTGATTATTTAATCCCGAAAATAGATTTTCAATAGTATCTAACACCACACGTTTGGCACCAATACTATCTATAGCATAGTTCAAACGTATAAAAAGCCCCTCAAGATCGTATTCGCCGGTTTCCTCAATTTCGCTCCGGTCAATATGAATGTAATCTATCCTGATCTTTTTTTCTGCCTGTAAAGTGTTAATATCAAAGCCTAAAGAAGCTACATTAACAGCCAGTTCTTCAGCTTTTTCTTCGAAAGCTATAAATACGCCGGGCTCATTATATTCCTGTGCGCCACGTATAATAAATTCTAACGAAAAAAGAGTTTTGCCACAGCCGGCACTGCCGCAAATTAAGGTTGGCCTGCCGGTGGGCAAACCTCCCAAAGTTATTTGATCGAGGCCGTTTATACCGGTGGGGGTTTTTTGTAATGTGTTCAAGCGGGTATAAGAGTTTAAATGCGAAATTAGGAAGCTGACTTTTGCGTTCTAAAAGCATAGAACTTTATAAACCTACACTATTTTTTCCTTAGATACTGCTGTGTAAACAAATATAGAGTAAACGTTGCATTAATTAAACAATTTGTTAAATAGGAGTAATTAAGGTAAAAATAATTAACCTAAACAATATTTTGAATTGTAATAGTATGGCAAATTTAATTATAATTTTATTGACGGCAGAGCATCGCATCTCTGTTATTTAAATTGAATAATTTCAGTTATCCTATTTTGATAGTATAGTTTTCGAAGCGCATTTTTATTTTGCCGGTTTTGGTTTCCATACCACGCATTTTTTTGCGGTCTATTTTGGTGTCTTTACCCATAAAGTTGAGCGGAATTTTAAGTCGCTCTATAGCAAATGTGGCTTCTACATAGGTAGGTAATACGCTATTGCCCGGCGCATACTGCATTAAAAGGTTATAGGTTCCGTTTTTGCGGGTGTTAACTTCAGATTCTGCTATACGGCCTGCACGCGTATCCATGTAGAGGGTGGCCAGGGCCAGGTCCGACCGGTTATCGGTAGGTATAACGTTGATCACTTTGAGCACCTTTCCGTGCCGAGTTTCGGTGCCGCGGTCTACGGTGATAAAGGGATATTTGAAAATTTCGTTCAATGAAAAATCGAGCCCGCGCCTGGGCAGCATCACAAAATCGCTGGATGAAAACTCCATTTTTTTTCCTTTGGCGTATTTGATCTTAGCGGTTTTGGTGGGCATTTTAATGAAAGGGACATCAAGATCTAAGATCACGTTGGCCGTAAATTGCTGTACCGAATCCATGCGCTGCTTGATGCGCAGCAGGTCGGCATCAATTTTTTGGGCGTTGGCAAGGGTGCCGGTAAAGATGAAAAGTAGGATGAAAGCATACCTCATTATCCGATATCTTTTTTGTTGAAGAAGTAAGTGCCCGTAGTTGAAAAAATAAGGCAGTAAATAATTAGTATAGCGTTGTTTATGCCAATGGCGAGCCAGTTGGTTTCAAAATAGAACAACTGTTGCCAGGTATCAATTAATTTTGGGAAAAAGTAGTTGTTGAGCGCAGGTACGCCTAAATCTACTTTTAAAAGCAGGTTGGTGATGATAAGGAACAATGCCGCAGCTATCCAAGTTTTAGCCGAATCTTTAACAAAAATAGCCAGCGTTACGCTTACTACACTATAAAAAACCATAGCTACTGTTCCTGAAGCAAAAGCCCAGCATATGCGATGAAATGCATCTGTCGATTTGAAGAAATTTAAGGTGTTGATGTAGACTACCAGGTCGCCCTTCCCAAAAATAGAATAAGCCATCACAAATGTGCTCAACATCATTAAAGCGATAATGGTAACGGTGAACAGAACTGCCATAATATACTTGGACAGGATAAATTTCCATTTTTTTACGGCCTGAAGCATTACAGTTTGCAGCGTGCCATCCTTATACTCATCCGTTACCAAGCCCGATGTTACGATCATGAGGATAAGCGGCACATTAAACCATAAGGAGTTAAGAACAATGTACATGATAAGGTTGCCGTTGAGCAGTGTACCTTCGAAGTAGAAAGACTGCTTGAGGTTATCTAACAACAGATCTAAAATAGTACTGCCCTGGTAGTAAGCCGTGATGAAAATTAGCAGTTCTATGACCAGTATGGCCATTAAAGCATAGTAGGTTTTACTTTGCTTAACCAATTTGAGCATTTCGGCATAAAGTAGCGATCTCATACTGCCGGTGTTTTGATGAGTTCTTCGAGGGTTAACTCAGGAGTGCAGGCGGTTACTTTAATGCCCTCGTTTAACAAGTTTTGCAGTAATGCCGGAATATCTTTAGCATCGCAAGTTACCTTAGCATCGTTAATGCCGTACTTTACCTCGTAGTTTTGCAGGGTTTTAGCTGTAGCCAATTGGTTGGCCGTAATACTAAACGTACGGATGTGCCGGCTAATGAGCTGATTTGTAATGCCCGAATTTACGATACGCCCCTGATCTATCACATACAAAAAGTGGCAGCACTTGCTTATCTCCGACATTAAGTGTGAGGAGAGCAGGATGGCAATGTTCTCCTTAGCGGCAAGGTTAACAATCAGCTGTACCAGCGATGTTACCCCTATAGGGTCGAGTCCCGAAAAAGGTTCGTCTAACACTAAACATTCGGGGTTATTTAACAGCGCTATAGCAATGCCAAGGCGTTGTTTCATCCCTAACGAGAAGTTACGAACGGGGTCTTTACGGGTGAGTGGCAGGCCGACTTTCACAAGCACCTGGTTGATAGACGCCGCATCGGCGGGGGCACCTTGTATACCGGCAAATATCTTTAAATTATCAAAAGCATTAAGGTAATTGTACAAGCCCGGCCTTTCAATAATACCGCCAATGGGTTTGGGCCTTTGCGAATTAATGATAACCTCTCCCGTATCGGGCTTTACCAACCCGCATAATATTTTGAACAACGTGCTTTTACCGGCACCATTGCGGCCCAGCAATCCGCAAATTTGACCGGGTGCTATGTGGATAGTCACATTATCTAATGCTTTACCGGAAGGGTAGGTTTTGCTCAGGTTACTTCCGGTAAGCATCGTATAGTAGATTGTTGCTCATCTCCCTGAAATTGAATTTAGGCTCGTAATACTTTTCCAAGAACGTGCGCGACCAAAAATATCTTTTGAAGATGAATAATGGGTCGGTCACCATAAAATCGGGCACGAAGTGGTACCACTTAATACCCAGCCTGCGGTAATACTTTGTCACTTCATCGTGCAAACCCAATTCTTTCGCAGCCACTAAAACGGCGTTACGCTGGCAGCGCGAGCCTTGGTACAGCCCTGCTATTTTAGGGGTAAAGCCATTCATGTACAAGGCATCTTTAACCTTTTTATAAGTTTGAAAACGCGACCATCCATCCATAATTACCAAGAAGATGTGGCTAAATGCGAAAAGCACGCACGAAAACCAGAACAGGATAAATATTAAACCATCGTTTGCATAAGCATCCTGAAACTTTGACCAGTAAAAGGCCGATTCTAAAATAAAAAGCAATACCGAGCCATATAGCAAGCTGCCCACGTTCCAAAACGAAACGGCTACGCTGGGTTGCCTGGGTAAAAGATTTGGGTTTAACATAGCGTGATTATCTTTCGGGCTTAAGTAAGCACTTTACAGGTTTAACTTAATATTAACTAAGCGGAAAGCAAATTAGTACTTGCACCGGGTTATTTCAATAGATAAAAACTGAATTTAGTAAAAATTAACTGTAAAAGTGTAGGCTACGCCGCATAGTCGTAGTTAGGCAATAGGTAAACGCCTGTATTTTTAATTAAATGCGTAAATTTATATTTTACACAAATTGCCATGGAAGAATCGGATAAATTGAACCGGATTATTGAGGCCCGCATGAAACTCAAAGCCCGCTTTGAAGAAAAAATGCAACAGACGCCATCTGTTGCCGATGATGCACCCAAAGGCTCAGGTAAGCCCAACCGGCATGGTATGCCCAGTATCCCTATAGGCCAAACGGCTACTGTAAAATGGCCTGTTCTCGATCTCGGCTATCAACCTAATATTCCGCTCGACCGCTGGCGACTGACCATTGATGGCGCCGTAGAGAACCCCGTGCGCTTAACCTGGAAAGAGTTTATGGCCCTGCCGCAAACCAAGGACACCTCTGACTTTCATTGTGTAACCACCTGGTCAAAACTTAACATGCACTGGAAGGGGGTAAGTATGCTTGACCTGGCGGCGCTGGTGCATCCTAAGGAAACGGCTACTCATATCATGTGCTATGGTTACGATACTTACAGCACCAATATATCGCTCGAAGAAGCGCTGAAGCCTGATGTGTTGCTGGTGCATATGTTCGACGGGCAGCCGTTGCCTCATGAACACGGCGGACCTGCACGCATGATCACCCCACAGCTTTATGCCTGGAAAGGCTCCAAATGGATTAAACGCATTGAGTTTTTAACCGAAGATAAACCCGGCTTTTGGGAAGATCGCGGGTATTCAAATACGGCCTATCCGTGGAGGAACGATAGGTATAGTGATTAAGATCTTTGGAGAAAAGACTTAGGGAAGAAGGACTTTCAGAAAAGTTAAGGTGTTCGATAAATCCTTCCTCCTCAGATCTTTCTTCCCTAAGTCCAAAGTTTACTTCTCCAGCCCCACTAACACGGTATAAAATGCGTGGTAGAGTTTGCGCAGTTCGGTGGCATCGGTAATGCCGCGGTTCAGGTTAAATTCCAGGAAAGTTTGATCGCCATCGCTGTCTTCAAGGTGATGGGTGTGGATGCCGAAATCAAAATCTTCGAGCCCGGTAAAAAGAGTTCTGATCTCTGCATCGGCAAAAAGTTCGCGCACCTTTTCGGGTGCATTGGTTTTGATCACCACATGGTCATCCAGCTCGGGGTAACCCATTTTCATATCTTCCAGGCCAAAAAACTTGCCTATGGTATCTAAAAAGTCTTCGTCGTGTATGGCAAATTTAAAATCGCGGTTAACCGATAGGGGAGCAGAAAGCTGGGTAAGTTCCGACCCGCTCTCAAAACCGCCGCCTAAATCGATATCAATATACAATTCGGTTTGCCTGCCATCCTGATCTATGATCACGTTATAATCAAGCAATTCGCCTTCGGCAGCAAGATCTGCCGCAATGGTATCCCAAATTTCCTGTTCGGTAGCACCTGATATTATTTTTTGATCTTCCATAACGTGAGGGTTCAATTTTTGGAAACAACACCTGCCGCGCTATAATGTTTAAGGCATTACAGCTTGTGTAACATAATTACAGTTATGCTTGCCTAAGTAAACCTAAAGCTTAAATTAGAGCGGTATATGATGCAAGGTATTGAATCGGCGCATGCAACAAAAAGGTTGAACCACTTTAAAGCAATTTTAGGCGGCTCGGCAGGCAATTTGGTAGAATGGTACGACTGGTATATTTACTCAGTTTTTGCGTTGTATTTTGCCGGTTCGTTTTTTCCTAAGCAAAATGAAACTGCACAACTGCTTAACACTGCGGGTATTTTTGCCATTGGCTTTTTAATGCGGCCTATTGGCGGCTGGCTCATGGGTGCCTATGCCGACCGCAAAGGCCGTAAGTCGGCGTTAACGCTATCGGTACTTATGATGAGCGGTGGCTCATTACTGATCACCATAGTGCCCGATTATAAGCATATTGGCATTGCTGCGCCTATTGTTTTGGTGCTGGCGCGTATGCTGCAAGGGTTAAGCATTGGCGGTGAATATGGAACTGCAGCCACTTACTTAAGCGAGGTTGCCCCGCCAAACCGTCGCGGGTTTTATTCCAGCTTTCAGTATGTAACCAGCATTATGGGGCAATTGGTAGCGCTTGGTATTTTAATGCTTTTGGAACGATGGCTACTTACCCCTGCACAACTAACTGCATGGGGCTGGCGCATACCGTTTGCTTTGGGTGCCGTGCTGGCCGTATCGGCGCTTTACCTGCGCCGCAGTTTGCCCGAAACAGAATCTTTCAGTAAAGAAACCACCGATGATGAACAACGCGGTACTTTTGCCGAACTTAAAAAGTACAAGCGCGAAACTTTTACCATTGTAGGTTTTACCATAGGTTTAACTGTATCGTTTTACACCCTAACGGCTTACACGCAAAAGTTTTTAGTTAATACCGCAGGTTTCAGCAAGCAGGATTCAACTTTGATTATGACCATTGCCCTGCTCATTTTTATGGTGGCGCAACCCCTTGCCGGTTTACTGGCCGATAGTATTGGCCGTAAGCGCCTCATGGTTATACAGGGTGTGGTAGCCCTGGTTACCACGCTGCCTATTTTAACGCTGCTTGGCCATACCCGGCAGTTGTGGCTGGCCGTGCTGCTGGTTTCCCTGGCACTGTGTATTTTAAGTTTTAATACGGCTATATCGGCCATTATTAAAGCCGAACTATTCCCGGTTAAGATCCGTTCGCTTGGCGTGAGCTTTCCTTACGCTTTTGCAGTGGCACTATTTGGCGGTACGGCCGAATATGTAGCATTGCTGTTTAAAAATGCAGGGCATGCGGGTTTGTTTTTTTGGTACCTTACCTTTTGTATCGGCGTTTCGCTCGTAACCAGCATACGCATGTATCGCCGTAAAACGGCCGATCATATGGATGCGTAAACCAGGTAGCGTCTTGCAAACAAAGCGCCGTGTTTTTGCTTTATAGATTACATTAATTTATATAAACATGGCTTCAGAAAATACAGTTCCCGTGAACGAGGAAGAAAACGAAAAAGACGCAGTGCGCGACGAAAATAATACCGATTTAGGTAACGCCCACGATATTGAAAACAAAGAAGAAGGCGAATTTGAAGCCGTACAACATGCTTACGATGCTTCTACACCTTCTTACGAACTGAACCTTGATGCCGGCATCGAATCTGAAAAACAGAACGAAGAAGGCGAAGAGGATGAAGGATCGAACATTAAGAAATAGATTCGAGAGTACAGAGTCAAGAGTCCAGAAAGCCCCTAAACTTGGTAACAAGCATGGGGGCTTTTTATTTTCTTAAGTCTGGATTCTTGACTCTATATTCTGTAATCTCTCCTTTACAATTCTTTATTCAAGAAAGGGTAAGTATAATCCTTAGGTGGATCGAAGGTTTCTTTGATGGTACGTGGCGATGTCCAGCGAAGCAGGTTTAACATAGAGCCTGCTTTGTCATTAGTACCCGAACCGCGTGCTCCGCCAAAAGGTTGCTGACCAACCACGGCGCCGGTGGGCTTATCATTCACGTAGAAGTTACCGGCTGCATTGCGCAGGCGTTGTGTGGCCTGGGTAATGGCATATCGGTCTTGCGACAGGATAGAACCTGTTAAGGCATACGGCGAAGTTTTATCGATAATGTTCATCACCTCTTCAAACTGGCTATCCTCGTATACATAAACGGTTAATACAGGGCCAAACAACTCCTCGCACATGGTTACATAGTAAGGGTCTTGCACCTGGATAATGGTAGGCTCTACAAAGTAACCTACCGATTTATCGTAGCTACCACCCGTAATAATTTCTACCTCGGGGTTAGCCTTGGCTTCGTCAATGTATTTGGCCAGTCTATCAAAAGACGCTTCGGTGATGACGGCGTTCACAAAGTTTTCAAAATCTTCTACCGGGCCAACTTTAATGCCGGCAATATCGCGCTGCAGCTTTTCTTTCACCGCAGGCCATAATGATTGCGGGATGTAAGCACGCGAAGCCGCCGAACATTTTTGTCCCTGGTATTCAAACGCGCCGCGTATTAAGGCTACGTTCACCACATCGGCATCGGCGCTGGGGTGGGCCAGCACAAAGTCTTTACCACCGGTTTCGCCCACAATGCGTGGGTAGGTTCTGTATAAATGAATGTTGTTACCGATGGTCTTCCACAAGTTTTGGAACACGTGGGTTGAACCGGTAAAGTGCAAACCGGCAAAATCGGGGTGACTAAAAATAATATCACCCGCTACCGGACCATCCACGCTGATCATGTTAATAACACCGGCCGGTAAACCTGCCTCAATGAATACTTCCATGATCACATTGGCCGCATATATCTGTGTAGGTGCTGGTTTCCAAACCACTACGTTACCCATTAAGGCAGGCGCAGCGCACAGGTTACCCGCAATAGCAGTAAAGTTGAAAGGGGTAATGGCAAACACAAAGCCTTCTAACGGGCGCTGCTCCAAACGGTTCCAAATGCCTTTGCCCGATACGGGTTGCTCGGCGTAGATCTGCGTCATGAAATGCACATTGAAGCGCAAAAAGTCAATAAACTCACAGGCGGCATCAATTTCGGCCTGGTAAGCGTTCTTGCTTTGGCCCAGCATGGTAGCCGCGTTGATTTTGGCGCGGTAAGGACCGGCCAACAGATCGGCAGCTTTTAAGAAAATGGCAGCGCGTTGCTCCCAGGGCATGTTTTCCCATTGCTCTTTGGCACCCAGGGCGGCTTCAATGGAGGCATGTACGTGGCTGGCATCCCCTTCGTGGTAGGTGCCTAAAACGTGTTTATGATCGTGTGGCGGGCGTACTTCCAGCGTTTTGCCGGTGCGAACTTCTTGTCCGCCAATGTACATGGGTATATCTATTTGCTGTGCGCGGGCTTCATCTAAAGCGGCTTTCAAAGCGGCACGTTCCACACTGCGCGGACCGTAGTTTAAAACCGGCTCGTTTACAGGATCCGGCACATTAAAAAATCCTTTTAACATAGGGTATATTTTATGCCGCAAAGATAAGGATTGTAGGGGAGATGTGCGAATGCAGGCACGGATGGCTATGGAATTGTGACGTTGGGATTAATAGGGAATCCAATCAGCCAAGCTTATGAGCGCTTTAGTGGTGCGGTGATAACACCGACCAAAGGCTGAAGGTTCTACGTACAGGAGGATGGAGAGCGGCAGCAGGATAAACGGCTGCGGTAGTGTATTTTTAAATAGTTAAATTAGCACGTGGTTTAATAGCAGATCATTCAAATTCATAACATCTCTGCTTCCACAAGAACGAAAATTGATATGCCACTGATTGTTAAAGGTGCTTTATGCGGATTAATGCTTTTCTTAGTCAACTGGCTTTTTGCGGCAGCAGAAAGTTTGAGCCTGCTCTTGATTTTTTCCAACTTGCTGCCGGGATTTGTATTCGGGGGGCTATTGGAGGCTGATTCTAAGCGGGATTTCGGCAGGAAATCATTAGCCTTTATTACACTTTCGGGCTTTTTATACATCCTGGTTGCATGGATAGCTACGGGCCCCGAATTACAATCGGTTAAAGATTTGAAATTTCCCATAGCGAGTGTTATTGGTTCGGTTGGCTTAATGCTTTTGTACGGTGCTTTGGTCAATAAACAGGTTTTAAACCTGCCAACCTTGATCTGTGCTTTCATTGCAGGTATAATAGCAACCCTGCTTCAGTTGTTGAATCCCGACTTAATATTCACCTATCATGTGAAGTACATGGAGATACTGGCGGTTTTAATTATTATACCCATTTGGCAAATTCTCTTTTGTTCTGTAATTTACTTTTCTTTGAAAATGAACAGGGCAACGCCGGTAAGGTTGGGTTTGTAAACTGTGTTAATTATGCAGCGGTAAAGCAGGCTTTTTAAAAACTGTAGTCGGAGACTACAGGCATAGTGGTTCATAGACGGAAGTCTACGAACAGCGCACGGGTATATAGTTTTGTATACTGTAGTCTAAGACTACAATATACAGTTGGTAGACAAAAGTTTACCAACTGCGGACATTCTCTAACTTGCTATGGCTAAGTAGTAGCCTTTGATGAAATATGCTCTTGTGACGCATAAAATTCATTTTGTTGATCTTTATTAAGTAGTGTATCATCAATATTTAATAAAGTATTTGTACCTAACGAACCAGACTTTATTTCTTTAAAGTATTCAGAGAATGAAAGTTTGTCTTCCCCCGTCAATTCACATATAGAGGCGTAAGATTTATAATCTATTAAGGTGAATGACTTTCCGCCCAAATAATAGCTACCAGTCAGAGAACTTAATAAGTGCGGAATGAGTTCGCCAAACTCGCCGACATAAAAAGCAAATAATAAGTTCTTTTTTTCATTGAAAGTAGTTTTGCAAGAAGCAATAAACTGCACTTTGAAAATCTCATGGTATTCATTTGTGCTTGCATCTTCATTGTGCATTTTATCGTCGCCAACTAATAAAAGGCTATTTGGGTGAGCTATTGGCTTATAAGTTAAAATTTCATATAACTTACGATCTTCAGGTTGGTCTTTACCAAGATACTTAACGATTTCTATTTCCATAAATTTGGTTTATATATTTAATTTTACAATACAAATTGTCAAGGCTGATGTTACCCGCGCTACCACAAGTTCATGACTTGTGGTAACCATGCTAAAGATTATAATCTTCAGCCATCATCAACCACGGGTTTCGCTGCGCTAAACCCGCGGCAGCACAAAGCGTACTAAATCACACCCTTAACACCCCCCTAAACCCCCTCGCCGCATAATAAGATTCTGCACCGTTATGATACAAGAAAACTGTATTATACCGCCTGTCACAAAACACTGCGCCGCCCAGTTTACGGATAGCTTCGGGGGTTTGTATCCAACTGGAGGTTTTGAGGTCAAAGCTGCCGAGCGTTTGCAGGTGGCGGTATTGTTCTTCGGTTAAAAGTTCGATGCCGATGTCGGTGGCCATATCCATGGCGGTATTCTCGGGCTTAAATTCTTTGCGGCTTTCCCAGGCTTTGCGGTCGTAGCATACGCTGCGGCGGCCTTTAGGGCTTTCGGCTACGCAGTCGTAAAACAGGTATTCATTAGTAGCATCGTAAGCTATCACATCCGGCTCGCCGCCGGTGCGTTCCATTTCATAGAGCGACCACAGTTTATCCGTGCTGGTTTCCAGTTTAGCTTTAAGTTTAGCCCAATCCACACCCTCGTGGCGGTTCATGTGTTTTTGAAAACGGGTTTGCAGGGTGGTAAGCAGTTCTTCGCGCTGCTCGGGTGATAGGTTTTTAGGTTGGTTAGTCATGTTGTAGAGGCTACGGTTATGAAGGTTTTAAACAAGCCTAAAGTATAAAACTTTGGTGTCATTTCAAGTTTAAAATCTGCTAAGGGTAAAGGCGTCAGTCTGAGCTTGTCGAAGACATAGTAAAGCGTACAAGTCTTCGACAAGCTCAGACTGACAAGTAGATTAATGTGCCATACTAAAAACAGCACTCCACAACACAGCTTACAACTTGGCCGCATACCTTCCCTTAATATCTTTACTAATATAGGTGCTTAGTCCAACGCCTTTAGTAGCCAAAATTTTTATGGCCTCTACAGCGTCCTTGCCAGGTGTATCATAACTGTACAAGTATTTATCGCCACTTTTAAATTCCACAACAATGCTATCGACCTTAATTTCGTAGGCCGTAACTCCCGAATCAGTACTGAGATTTTTATACGGCGTCATGAACCAAAAAGTGCAGCGGTTTAGGTTTCAATAAGCATGGTGCGCATACCGCCCACGGTGCCATCGGCCGTAAGGCCTAAAATAAACACTTGTACCTGCACATCGCCCACACGGTAAACGGTGAGGTTGGTGAGTTCCTGTTTCAAGGCAGCCATTAACTGTTGAAAGCGTTGTGCGGTGGCTATGTTGACGGAGCCTGAGGTGGGGTCTATCAGGTTCCGCAGCAGGTGTTCAATAGTGGTTTGCTCAACGGTTGTGCCCTCCGGCTTTTGCGCGAGTTTAAGTGCCAGTGCGGTGGTTAACTGGCGCTCGTTAGTGTTAACGTACTCGAAGGGATAGTCCGATTCGCTCATCATCATTAAACCGCTGGCGGCGCTTTCTAACTTGTTTTGTATGGTCATATATAGGGGTTAGCTGTTAAGCTAATTTATGCTTATACAAGTGCCGCATAGAAGATTTGTTTGAGAAAGTAGCAGATAGTGTAATAATAAACCATCATGCCGAACTTGTTTCGGCATCCCATTATGCAGGTGTGTACAGATTTGCGCGCAACGTTCATTACCTGGCAAGTGGGGTGCCGAAATAGGTTCGGCATGACGGGAGTAAGCAACCGTTAAGTTGCTATTAATCCAAGTGTCAGTCTGAGCTTGTCTAAGACCTAGCAACGCGTACAGGTCTTCGACAAGTTCAGACTGACAAATTCATCAAGCATTAGGGTAGCGTGTAACTATGCTACTTCTTAGCCTTCTCGCCAACAATTACAATGTTAGGTTTGGGTGGTGTTTTCATATCCTGACCTATGTAAAAACTGGTATGCGGCGGCTGGTTGTAAGCAACGTTTTGCCAGGCAATGCTTACGCGGTATTGCGGGTCGTGCATGAACGTGTACAGGCGGTTTTTGGCCGGTATGGTGGTGGTGAAGATGCGGAGTTCCTTTCCGTCGCGGGTGGCGTAAATGGCTTCTTCGCGCCAATCACCCAGTATATCGCCGCTTAAAACCGGGTTTTGCTTGGTGCCGTTGTTGCTTACGCAATCGTACTGGGCGGCATTCAGCAGCATATCGGCCTTGCTATTTTGGTAATCCCACTTGGTAATGCGGGTGCCGTCCAGCAGTTCGCTCAGCATATCATCGTCCCAAAAAATACCGAAGTTAACTGATGGGCTGCGCTCCGAGATCTTGTTACCCTTTACATCGAACATGCCCGTAATACCAGCTCCGGCCACCCACGATTCAAACCCCCGATAGCGCGGGTCAACGTCTAATGATAAGCCACGGCCTGGTCCTTCGCCATCGTCGCCCGCCTTAACGGATGCTTTTTTCCAGATCACTTCGCCCGTGCGTGCATCACGAAAGTTGGCACCCGCATCGCCAAAGCGTTCCTGTATATCGAAAACCTCCAGACCCGGTCGGTCTGGGTCAAGGTCCGATACATGCAGGGCATCGGCGTGGCCAATACCGGTGGTGTATAAACCCTTGCCGTTATCGTCAAGCGCCATGGCGCCGTAAGTGATCTCGTCTTTGCCATCGCCGTCTACATCGGTAATGGTGAGGTTGTGATTGCCCTGTCCGCGGTAAGGGCGGTTTTCGGGGCTGGCATCACTGTCAAACAGCCAGCGTTGTTTCAGCTTGCCTTTCTCCAGATCCCAGGCTACAATAACATTGCGTGTATAGTAGCCCCGGCACATAATTAAGCTCGGATGTTTACCATCAAGGTAAGCCACAGCGGCTAAAAAGCGCATGCCGCGGTTGCCGTAACCATCGCCCCAAACGGCTTTAATTTGGTCGGTGGTGGGCTCCAGGGTTTCGGGGTGTAGGGTGGGCGCGTAGTTTACGGTGTTAATTTCGGCACCGGTTAGTCCGTTAAAAACGGTCAAATACTCCGGTCCGTGAAGGATGTGGCCGGCACTGTTGCGCCAGTCTTTGGTAGAGTCGCCTATTACTTTGCCTTTGCCGTCTATAGTGCCATCTGCGGTTTTGCAGGCAACCTCGGCCTTGCCGTCGCCATCAAAATCGTATACCATAAATTGGGTATAGTGGGCGCCCTCGCGTATGTTGCGGCCCAGGTTAATGCGCCATAGCAGGGTGCCGTTCATTTTGTAAGCTTCGAGTACAGGTTCGGTAGTGATGCCGGGCTGCGAATTATCGCGCCCGCGGCCTACCTGGTGTATCACAATTTCGTATTCACCGTCGCCATCCAAATCGGCCACAGAACCATCATTGGGGTGATAGCCCTCCGGGGTTTGCAATGGAACGGACAGGTAGGGTTTAGCGGTATTATTGGCAGCCAGGGTAAAGGGTGCGCTGGCTTCGCCTTCTTTGCCGTTAAGCACTTCTCTAACAAAGTAGCTTTGGCTAAGGGTGCTATCCACCTTTTCGTCAATATAGTTGGTGGTGGCAGTAAGGGGTTTTGCATTGAGCTTAACGGCTTCTTTACTGCCCGATTTACGGTAGAGATTAAACGCCAGTTCATCGGCATCGGTGCCCAGCAGGCGCCAGCCTATATATACTTTGCCACCGCCCTGGTTTATGGCCACTACACCCCGGCCAAGCTTTTCCATCATTTTTTGAGCGTTGGCCGCCGTGCTGATGCACCCCAGCAACAAAGCTGCCATCAGTACATTGAATTTTTTTTTCATGGTTAATACAGGTTAAAATTGGTGGCTAAAAATAATGGAAAACTCTGCACTAAACTGTGATGTACTGTACGGTTATTGGCTGCGTTTTGTATAACAATTGTGTTATATATTTTATGGGAAAGTTTTTAACCACTTTAGGGTATCAAGAACTATTGAAATACCTTTTATTTTGACCAGTATGATAATTTATGGAAAATCGCCGCAACGCTATAAAAGCCCGAAGCGAACTCAGCTTTTAATTCTGTCCGCTTACCGAAAAATCACATCATCTACCGTTTAATAGCATCAACCCGGCATAATCAGCTTTTTGTATCTTTACCTGTTGATATATGAAATATTTGCGCTGGTTGCTTTTCCCGTTTTCGTTGCTATATGGCTTGGTGGTTATGATGCGTAACTGGTTTTATGATGCCGGGTTGTTTGCCAGTCGCAAATTTGATTTACCTGTTATTGCCGTAGGCAACCTTGATGTGGGGGGTGCCGGCAAAAGCCCCATGACCGAGTATCTCATACGCCTGTTAAAAAATGATCATAAACTTGCTACCTTAAGCCGTGGCTACGGCCGCAAAACTAAAGGCTTTTTAAAGGCAGATGACACCACAACCGCCACTCATATAGGCGATGAACCGGCACAATTCCACCAAAAGTTTCCGGATACTACGGTAGCAGTTTGCGAAAAACGAGTAGACGGGATTACACAGCTCTTGCCGCAGCATGATGTTGTTATTTTAGATGATGCATACCAGCACCGCGCGGTAAGCCCTGGTTTAAGTGTTTTGCTCTTTGATTATAACCGCCTGCACGAACCACATTTACTTTTGCCTGCAGGTAACCTGCGCGAGCCATTTAGCGGCCGTTACCGGGCCGATATACTGGTGGTGACAAAGTGCCCTCAAGAGTTAAGCGCCCAGCAGCAACAGCGGGCCACTGAGCAGTTGAAGCCCTTAACCTATCAGCCGGTGTTTTTTACAGCAATTCAATATTTGCCTTTGCAAAATATGGCAGGCGAATTAGTTGGGCCAATGCCCGGTGCAGATACTACCGTGTTTGTGTTAACTGGTATTGCCAATGCACAACCTTTACTGCAATATATTAAACAGCATAACTCCAACGTTATACATCATAATTATCCCGATCATCACCAATTTAGCTTGAAAAATATTGCTAAACTTGCAACGGATTTTAACAATTGCAAGGCATCTAAAAAGGTAATAATTACTACCGAAAAAGATGCCCAGCGCTTAAAAACACCTGTATTGCTGCCTCATGTTAACGCTTTGCCGGTTTGGGTTTTACCTATTGGTTTAAGCTTTGTGAATAATGACGGGCAACAATTTAACGAATTAATACACCAATATGTTAAACAGTATACAACGCACAGCCGCCTGGATTAAAAACCGCATAGGCGACTTTGAACCAGAAGCCGGCATTATTTTAGGCACAGGCCTTGGCGGCCTGGTTAGAGAGATAGAAATAGAAAAGCAACTGCCATATTCCAATATCCCCGATTTTCCTATTTCAACGCTGGAGTTTCATTCGGGCAGGTTGATATTTGGTACCCTGGCCGGTAAAAAAGTAGTGGCCATGCAAGGGCGCCTGCACTATTATGAAGGGTATAGCATGCAGCAAATTACTTTCCCGGTAAGGGTAATGAAATTGCTGGGCATCAAAACGCTATTCGTATCAAACGCCAGCGGCGCTTTGAACCCCGCCTTCAAAAAAGGTGATCTCATGGTGATTGATGATCATATTAACTTGCAGCCTGCCAACCCATTGGTAGGGAGCAATATTGACGAACTAGGTCCTCGTTTTCCGGATATGAGCGAGCCTTATGACCGTACCTTATCTGAAAAAGCATTACAAATTGCTGCGGCTAACAATATAACCTGCCATAAGGGAGTTTATGTAGCGGTTAGCGGCCCAAACCTCGAAACACGTGCCGAATACCGCTATTTGCGTATAATAGGCGGCGATGCGGTGGGTATGAGTACAGCACCTGAGGTAATTGTGGCTAATCACATGGGTTTAACGGTTTTTGCTATCTCCGTTTTAACTGATGAAGGTTTCCCCGATACGTTGAAACCGGTAGGTATTGAAGAGATCATTGAAATAGCCCGCACGGCCGAACCCGATCTTACGCATATTATGAAAGAACTGATTGCAGGATTGTAAGCATCGTTAAAATATGAGCAATTGTGCTGAGCATATCAAAGCATTTGTCGCTTTTACAAGTCTCAGGTAAGTTTACACTGGCAAGTTTATTATAAATAAAATTCCCGACCAACTGATTAAATGCTGGATAAGCTAAAATATATACTGGTTACATTACTGCTTACCGTATTGGTACAAACTGCGTTTGCCCAAGTACCTTTGCGTCGTGTAGCGCCGCCCGGAACCACCACCACCAACGATACTACTACACGTAGCGGCAGGAGCGGTGCATCGCAATCGATAGATAGCGTACGCAAACGCCAGGAGAATAAGCAGGATTCCATTATTTATACCTCTAAGTTCATTAAAGTGACCAACGAAGCGCTGCTGAAAGATAGTACGCAGGTTTTTCCGCTGGATACGGGTTTGGTGAATTTTGAAAATTATAGTCCGCTATTGCAGCCGCGCAGTCCGCGTATCCATTTAGGTAATACAGGTTTGCCCCAGCGAGCACTGTTGTTTGAGCCTGCAAAAACCATTGGGTTTGATGCCGGTTTGCATGCGCTTGATGTGTTTATGGTACGGCCCGAGGATGTTTTATATTACCGGGCCAGGGTGGCTTACACTAATCTGTCGTTTTATAGTGGTGCATTCAGTAATTCTAATTCTGAGCAGATATTTAAACTGCTGCATACCCAAAATATTAAGCCCAACTGGAATTTTACTTTCATCTTCAATAACGCCGGTTCGCGTGGTTTTTACAGGCGGCAAAACGTTGGGCATTTGAACGCGGGCATTGCCACCTGGTACGAATCAAAAGGTAAGCGTTATAACCTACTCGCTAACATTTTATTTAATAATCTGAAAGCACCCGAGAACGGCTCTATCACTAAAACTAATATCTTTCAGCAAGGGTCGTTCGATAATTCCCAAGAGGCAGTACGGCTTAATAATTCTTACTTAAACTATCGCAACAACGGCTTTTATCTAAAGCAGTTCTATTACATAGGCCGTATAGATACGCTTTTATCGGCCACTAAAGATGTTCAGAAGATATTGCCCACACAGCGTATTTCTCACACGCTGTTTTATAACGTTCAAAAATACAGGTTCATTCAAAATGAGCAGGATATAAACAAGGTGTTCCCCGATTACTTTTTTAATGCCAACATCTCGCAAGATTCGCTCGCAGTGGTCAATGTCCGAAATGATTTTTCTTACAGCTTTTACCTTCGGGGAAAATCGGTAAGTTTTGTAAAGAACGAAGTAAAGTTAGATGTAGGCCTCACGCACGACTTTTTTCATTACACTCAATACGTAAACGACTCGGTAGACGTAATTAATAATTCGGGACTGCGTAACCAGGTGCGCCGAGTACAGGGTTCAACGTATCAAAACATTAAGCTGAACGCTAAATTCAGCTATCGCTTTAGCGACAGAGTAGGACTTGAGGGCGATTTTCAGCAGGTGGTGCAAGGGTATAACTTTGGCGACTACCTGTACGATGCTAAGCTAAACTTAGCCGGTGGCGAAAAAGCAGGCCGCATCGTGTTAGGCGCTTATATTCAAAACAACGAACCACCGCTCATTTACAAAAACTGGATCTCTAACCATTATGTTTATACCAATACCGGCATAGGCAAGCAGCAGATCAACAACTTATCGTTCAACTATATAAATGATAAATTGCAGCTTGATCTCAAGGCCGAATACTTTCTGGTAAACGGCTACCAGTACTTTGCCGCCCAAACGCCCGGAGGTATTGATGCTGCCCCGGCACAGCTAAATTCACCTTTAAACCTGCTTAAAATTAGCGTGGGTAAAAAGGTAGCTTTTGGCAAATGGCACATTGAAGACTACCTGGTATACCAGCGGTCCGATTACCAAACTACCATTCGTACACCCGAATTTTATAACTACTTTAATATTTACTACACCAAGCTGTTCTTCAACGTGCTGAACGCAAGCTTAGGCGTGAATGCGCGGTACAATACCGCTTATACCAACCCCAGCTACGCGGTGGGGATAGGCCAGTTCTACAATGGCTCAGATATTTCGTTCTTTACCTACCCGGTGATAACCCCGTATGTGAAAGCTACGCTGTTCCGTACCAACCTGTTTTTGATGTACGATTATGCCAACCAAGGCTTGCAAAGCAACGGCTACTACACGGTTAACCGTTACCCAATGCCCGCAAAGCAATTGAAGTTCGGCGTAAGCTGGACGTTCTATAATTGATCCGAACCCGCTTAAGGGAAGTAATAGTTTTTCTGAATTTCCCTTCTTGGAGAGGGTAAGAGGAATTTTTGCAAAGGCCGGCATATTTATTCGCGTAATGAATGCAATCGCTTTACGAACACACCCCTAACTCCTCTCAAGAAGGAATAAGAGTTTTTTATTTTTAGCTTTCTAAAATTCCCCTCCGAGGAGGGGGGGCGTGGAACTAGTGCGAGGATAGGTTATACGCTAATAGGATATGAAACGGTCTTACCTAATTAACCGGAACAGCCCGCATTCGTCTTTTCGTAACAAATTTTAGGTTAAGCAGCTTAGTATTGGCTGCTAAATAACATATCCAAAAAAGTAATACAGGTACCACCACATCAAGTTGGCGTGGGTATGCGCTTAATGCACCGCTTAGCAGCAGATAAACGCCGGTAACCAGTAGAATGAATTTAACCGGGTAAATAACCTTGCGCCAGTTATAAATAGTGAGTACTATGCCCAATAAGCTTGCCCACATCATTAAGCTCCCTCTGATGATGTTCCCAATAATGGCCGAATCCTGGTAAGCATACGAATACGGGAAGTTGAATAACATCCTCGATACGTTATAGTAATAATTGGTGGCAAATTTTAGCGGATGCGCTTTAATGTTTTGAAATGCTATCTGTTTAAAAAGTGCGTCTTGTTCAATAGCGTTATGCTTGTTCAGGATAAAGTTGATCTCTTTGATGTGATTCTTCCTCAGCAGCATAGCTGTTTCTTTCGATTTGAAAATATACGGGTATTGGGTGTTTTTAAGGCTGGGAACTTTCCAATCACCGTACTCGCGTTCAAAAGGTGTGCTCATCCAATAGAGGCTCATACCGCCCGAATTGCCCCAGTAAAATACCTTATCCGTGATGTAGTAAGTATATGCAAGATATGGTACTGTTGCAGCCAAGGCAATAAGCAGCACAGTAGCCGATTTAATGTAGTACTTCCGGTTCTTTTTGAACAGCAACATGCCTAAGCAAACGAATAAGCAAATAAGAATTACATATCCTAAGATAATTTTGGTGAGCGTAAGGTAGCCTAACACCCCACCCGCTATCAGCATGTATTTATTTTTCTTTTGAGTGTAGTAAAGGGTAACGCTATAAATAAATGCAGCTATTAAAAAGGAGGTGAATGCCTCGGTATACAAAAGCGGTAATACCGATAAGGCATTAGGATAAATGCCCAGTAGCAGACTACCAACCAATGCCGTTTTTTTATTGGCCACTAAACTTAGCGACTGGTGCAAAAACACCAGTGAGAGATAATGAAACAAAGCGTTTATTAACGCCGCATAAACCAAAGGCACATGCAAAGCCGCAAAAGGCATTAAAAGAATGGGGTAACCGGGTCCGTTCCATAAATTGATGTTCTCAGGAAATGGGGAATAATAACCGTGAATAAGGTTTTTGGCCAGTTCCACATAACGGATCTCATCGGCATGCAAACCGGGTAGCCTGTAGTGGATAATTAACCAGGCACTATACAACAGAAATGGGAAATACAATAAGTACGGACTATCCATCAGCCTTTTGCTAAAGGTGCTCCATCGTAAATTTGCCTTTGTGTTGGCCCATAAACTCGAATGAGCTACAGCAGCAGCAGCAATAGCTTTTACGGTTTTACTTTCTGGTATATCGTTCATGTTTTATGAGGAACAGCAAATTATGCAGGTATGTATGGATGCCTGTTTATAGCCAACCAAGCCGCCTAAGGGCGTGTTAGGCTGTGTATATAGTTATTCAATGTGAAGTAAATTTAAACGAATAAAACCGGCTATGCAAGTGCATGAGATAAGGTAGTATGCTGAACTTTATAACAAGGTGTTATTTGCTTATTCCTGTAGATATTGCCAGGCTACGCAAACGGCAATGTATGTTAAGTGATCACTTATTCTACCTGCAAGCTCAGTTTCTGCTTCCCATAGCTAATCACAGCTTTATAGCGCATCAAAATATCTCCACCCAACACGCCCAGTACTTGCGGATGATTGAGCTGTGCATAAGCTTGGTTAATAGTAGAAAGATCTAACACAGCTACTTCAAAGTCAGGGAGCTTTAATCTTCCTATCTTAAAATCAGGCAATACTGCTGTAAACGATTCCATAGTGAGCGTGCCTAAGCCTGCCGACAGGCGGTCTGTCGACTGAACATTTACGTGGTTAAGTGCCTGCGCCAGCATGGTTTGGTCAAATACGGTTTTGGAGGCACCTGTATCTAATACTACCTTAAAACTTTTGCGGCCAATTTTAACTTCGACTAACAGGTGGTAGCCATCGTCTTGCAAATCAATGGTGTATAAGGGAATGTTGATCTTCATAAATTTGGGCGAAGCTAACAAATTAAAAATGCCATTCCGAATAATCAGGAATGGCATTTTATAAGTTAAACGGGTGTGATGTTTAAAACGGATAGCCTATGGCTAAATTAAATACCACTTTATCTTTTGCAGTATCCGACTTATAAGGCCGGGTTAACGGGAAACCAAAATCGGTACGCAATACTAATACACTGGCATCAAAACGGAGACCTGCACCAACGTCGGTAGCTAACTGACTCAAGAAGTTTTTGCTGAAAGTTCCACCTGGTAAAGTAGCAGCCGATTTGGCATTCCATACGTTACCTGCGTCAAAGAACAATGCACCATAAACAATGCTAAACAAGTGCGGTCGGTACTCTAAACTACCTTCCAGTTTAATATCGCCCGATTGATCGCCAATAAAACCATTAGGATTGTTAGCTAATGGGTCAATTGTACCCGGCCCTATTGAGCGGGCACGGAAACCACGTAAGCTGTTAGCACCCCCTATAAAAAATTGCTGACTGTAAGGCAAAATGGTTGAGTTGCCATATGGTAAACCTGCACTCGCAATTACCCTTGCTGCAATAGTGCTTTTTGCACCAAGTTTGTGGAAGAAACGAATCTCATTCTCTAATTTAATGTATTGATTGAAGTTAGTACCAAACACCTTTTTTGCGTTACCGCCTAAAGTATCTGCCCCCATAAACAAGCCGGTTAACAAGCCTGATGTACTTGCACGCCCGTTATAGTAAAAAGTGTTGGTACGGTACGTTTCTGTAGTGTTGGTATACGTGTAGCTATAACTTGGGCCAAAGGTAAACTGAGGATCAATAACGTGTTTTAAAGCCGGGTTAGGCGTTCTTCTAATACTATCTAAATACAATTCGGTTACACTTGCCGGCTTAACATAGGTAATTGCCAAAAGGTTAAGCTCATGGCTTTTGTGTACGTTTTGCTTCCATTGATAACCGAATGAACCATTGAACGAATTAAGGTTATACAGTTGGCTACGGTTTATAACCGAGTAACCCAAGCTTAAATTAGTACGCGGTATGTAAGCGTTATCGGCCTTGAAATTAAACGGACTGATAAAACGCGGCCACGATAGGGTAGTGTTTATACCCACTTGTGAAAGTGCATAGCCACCATTGCTTGATGCTATTTGCCCATCGGTGCTACCAAACAAGGTGACGGTTAGCGCTTCTGCACCTTTAAAGGTATTGCGGTTACGCCAGTTGATATTGATCTGGGTTCCGTTATAGTTGGCCGATGTGGTACGACCCAATAAATCTACAGATAAAGACTTACGCGGGTATTGGGTTAAAAAGTAGAAAGCATTTAGTTTAGATGAATCGGCAGACACATCCTCAAAACGGTTCTTTACAAATTTATAAGGCCCTAACTCAATAAAGCGATTCAAAGAGTTATTGTGGTCTGTACGGTTGTATACTTCGCCCGGGTGCAGCAAAACCGTATTTTTGAACACATAAGGGCGAATAGTACGTCGGCGGCGATCTATTACATTGTACCAGTTATATTTTACAGCCGAATCAAGCTTTAAAGCCGTATCTCTTAAAGAGTAGGCCGGATATATATAAATCTTATTAATGGTGTAAACACGGCGTGCACGCTCGCTCACATCGTTTTTTACCTTCATGTAAGCATCTATCTGGTGGCCGGCAATGGTGGTGTCAAACGCACTGAAAATCAAATTTTCGGGTGCAAAATAATAGAAGCCTTTTTCTTTAAGACGTGCATCAATACGCAAACGTTCTGCCTTAATGGCATCCAGGTTATAAGCCTCGCCTTTTTTCAAGATAGTTTCTGATGCTGTTGCTTTGATCGCTGTATCCAAGGGGTCAGTACCTGTAGGGAAGATGATATTTCGGTATTTGTAAGATGGCCCTGCCGAAACTGTGTAAACAGCCTTTGCTTTCTTATCCTTGCTTATGGTATCGCCGGTAACTTGGGCTTGAAAATAACTGCGGTTTTGCAGCCGGTTTTGCAAAATGGTAATATTAGCTGTAAGGTCAACATCGCTTGCCAGCACAGGAGGTTCGCCAAACTTGGTGTTTAACCAATGCTTTAAACCCTTGGTTTTGGTAGTTTTTGTTTTTTGATAAATGTATAATTTAAAACGGAACGGACCTATTTTTCCGTTAGGCTTTGGTCTTAATAAAGCTGTTAAATCTTCAGTTAAAAGGCTTTTTTCTTTTTTAGACAGGTCTTTATCTGTAAAGTTGACCTCACCTCCGGTATATAGCTTTTGACCGGCAGGCAAATCCTTGGTGGTGCTGCAAGCGCTGATCACTAAAGCAAACATTAACGATAAGTAAGCTAAATTTTTAATCATAGGTTTAGTTTGTAGAAGTAGTAGTCTGCTTTGGCTCATCAGCAGGTTGCTTGTCCTGTTGTTTTTCTTTCTGTTCTTGTTGCTCTTTTTTCTCTTTCTCCTCACGCTTGCGCTGACGCAGTAAAGCTCTTTCTTCCGGACTGTTTTTAGAAAAAATCTCTTTAAAACGATTATAGTCTACATTAACGGTAAAACCCACACCTGTTTCAATAACCTGACCCTGGATAACAATATACTGGTCGCGGCGATAAGCACGCAGAATGTAGCGGCCGTCTTTAGTTAAACGATAATTAACAGATACGTTACCAGCTATCGTACTGGAGCTTTGCCCCGGTTGTTGTTTACCTTCGAGTTGGAAATTATTACCAATGGTTACGGTTAACCTATCATTCAGGAAGCGTTTTGATAGCCCCACGTTCAGGTCTGTACGGTTTTGTTCGGTACCTGAGGAGTAATCCTGGCCCGATTGCAGGTCGAAGTTCAAATCCACACCTCCAATAAAGTTACCCGCAAGTTTATTTAATTGGTTAGATAGTAGGCTGCTCACGCTATTACGGACAGCACCTTCCACACCGGCACTGCCGCCTTGGCTTTGTAAAGGATTATCGCCAATAAAGTGACCCAGTACCAATACGCCCAACACTTGTTTATTCATTTCGTTAGGGTCGCGCCTGATTTGCGAAAGGCGGTTGTTCACAGCATCAACAACGCTTTGCGACACGGTGTAATTACTATCCGGTAACACTATGTCAAAGCTGATTTTTGGTGTAAGCAACTGATCTTTCATGTTGAGGTTTACATTGAAAGGTAGCTTTTGTTTATAAACAGTGCCAGAGCCATCTGTACCGCTCAATTGATCCTGCACTAAATCAATAGGAGGAACGTTAGCCAGGTAAATTGCGGTTAAATCAACGTTGGCGTTGGTCGGGTCGCCATTCCAAACAATGGTACTGCCTTGTTTAAAGCGGAACAAGCGGCTTACCGGCCCGTAAGATAGCTGGTATGAACCTTCGTTAACGGTATAGGTACCGGTTAGGTTAATTTTACCGCTTGGATCAATACCCGCGCTTAGTTGTGCTTCGCCCTTAATGTGTACCACATCGCCGTTACGCTCATCAATTACAATGTTGAAGTTGGCGTTCTTGCTAACGTTTAAAGTAGCTGTTAAGTCTAAACCCGTAAGTTCTGATTTGCGGAGCGAATCCAGTTGTTTGGCGTATAATATGGAGTCAAGATCAGGGTTTTTACTGACGAACTCCACCACGCCCTTTCGGTCCTCCACACTCGGGTCGGTAGTGGGCAGCACAAAAGTCATATCCGTTTTATCATTCACGGTCAGGCTGGCATCAACCACAGGCTTGTTCATATCGCCCCGTATCTTCACACGTGTATCAATATAAAGCTGACCGTAAAACAACTTGTTATCGGCCTTGGTAGAGTTTACCGCACGGAAGTTGGCTGCATTAATATCTAACCCAAAACGGAAATCGGTATAGGTTTTCGTATAAACCGCTCCCGTAACTGTGGCTTTATTGCCAAGGCTATCTATCAGTGTAAAATCGTTGAAACGTACACCCTCGTTATTAAAGGTAATGCTTTCGTTAGGCATGGTAAAGTAGGAGTTGAGCATGGATACATTGAACCCAACTTTGGTGAAATTGATATCTCCCCTTACCGCTGGCGCAGCTGTATTACCTGTAATTTTTAACTGACCTGTAATGTTGCCCGTAGCCCTGCGTATGCTGCCAAAACTGAAGCCTTCAATGCTCTTCATGCTCATATTCACAATGTTCAGGTTCATATCCATGCGGCCTTCGGGGGTATCGGTGTAATACATGCCGGTTAGGTCTACCTGGTTACCGTAGCCGGTTATGCTTACGTTTGCTGCGTAGGCATTGGCGGTTTGGTTGTTCACTTTAATGGCTATGTTACCAACGGTATCGCCTTTAAAGTTAAAATCGCCAACATTCATATCGGCTACAAATACGGGTGATGCCTGCAGGTTGCTTACTACTGCATTACCATTAATGGTACCACCTACCAATAGCGAGTCTTGCTGGGCCAGGCGGGTTAGCGTTTCGATATGGAAATTGTTGAAATTAACGGTGAGCGGTGCGTTAGGCTGCGCCGGGTTACTGTTAATACTCAAAGTTTGATTATTATTGGTTAATGCAAAATCGCGTGCTAATATACCTTTGGGGCCATACTGGAATGAGTTGTTAGGATTAACCGCCCATTCGGCATAGTCTAATAGCAACCCGTTTTGCAGGAAGCTGAACTGGTAGGCGCCCGGTATTACGTTAAATACACCGGCTATACGGTAGCGCTCTTTCTTCGCAGCATCACGTACTTGCAGGCTCAAATTCAGTTTGTCATTTTGGGCATTACCGCTGAGACTAGGGTACAACAGTTTTAAACTGCTGCCTGCTTGTATTTGGTCAAAGGTTAACGCGTAGTTTAAAGCGTTATTGGCAGTGTTAATGTTTATTTTGCCATTACTTACTACGTTAGTGCCATAAACAATTTTTGGCATGGTACCGTTAACCAGCAATTCTCCGGTTTGGCTATCAAAGCGGCCATTGATCAATACCGGGTCAAGCTGTTTCAAATCGGGTGCAAACTGTGCAACCAGTGGTGTTTTAACCACGCGCATATCAAAGTTGAATTGCTGAGGTTTGTACGGTGCAGTTTTAATTGCTTTACCTCGTGCTGCCGGGGCGGCGGCTAAAGCGGTATTGAAGTATTTATTTATATTATCTTGTAAGGCAGTACCTATTTGCGTTAGCTGATACTTGCCACCTAAATGGGCAGTTAGGAACGGCGTTGCTAACCGCAGGCTACTGCTATCGGCATTGGCGGTTGAAATAACACTTACGGTATCTAACTGAATACGCTGTCCTTTATTCACCAATAGCATATCCGTTAATACGGCGCTACCATTTAAATAGTCGGGGTCGGCAGTAGGGAAGTTAGCTACCAGCTTACCATGAAAGCGCATATCATCCTTCACAAAATTTAGCTTTTGCAGGTTCACACTATCAACCAGTACCGTGGCGTTAACCGACGGATATTTCTTGTTCATGTTGGCCTTGGCATCCAGCGTAAAGTTGATGTTTGGATCTTTCATGCGGGCTGTGGCTACATAATTTCCATTACGGGCACTGCCTTTGGCTACCAGGTTGCGGTAGTTGTAACCCTTTATTTGTGCACTAAGTACGTTGGCGGCAAACTGTAGGTTCAAATGTTTAGGATCGGCACCTGCACCTTTAACGTTGGCATTAAGCGTAAGGCGGCCTACCATTTGCGGCTGACCGCTCAGGGCACCGGCATTCAGGTTTTTTACCTTCACGTTGGCCGCATAAGCAATGCGCTTCATGTCCATTGCATTCTTGACGTTTGCATTTATGGCTGCGGCACCTAATGTTGAACTTAATGTCATTTGCGTCGACAGATCCTTCATGGTGCCTTTCAGCTTACCACGCAGGGTCATGTACTCAGGTATATTAATATTAGGAGGGATGGTACCACGTGGTGCCAGGCGCATGATATCGCGACGACTGGTAGTAAAATCGGCCAGATTTACATCGAAATAAGCCTTTTTCACATCGGGCATGCCACGCAACACGGCTGATGTTTTGATGTGCGTATTTGATAAACCGGTTACTTCAAAATTAGGGATGTTCAGGTTGTTAACCCGACCCATAATCCGGCCGTTGATCTTGAATACTGCATTGGGTGTACTTTTGAACGGTTCCATGCTGGCCATAGTAGGCATGAGCAATAACACATCTTTTAAGCCTAAACTGCTGCCATCTAAATTGGCGTTGATGCCTAACTTTCCAATGTCTTTGGTTAAGCTTTCAATAGATGGGTAAGTAACTTCTAAATTGCGTTGCAGTACGGTTTGCGGGGTTTCAACATACAAATCTTTTAGGTAAGCGCTTTTGGCACCATACATAAACGAGGTACGGAACTGTTTGAGGTTGAAACCACTCTTGTCTGTAAACGTAAACTGGTTTACCTTGCCCGCTATGGTATCCGGACTGTACGAAAGGTTTTCTATCTCCGTAGTCAGGTTCTTAATATCCATGTGCCCAAAATCAATACCGCGGCGCAAAGGTGCCTGAGCATTGTTATCGAACTTAATATCGTTATTAGCTAAACTAATTTTGCCAATAGTGGCGTGCCATGGTTTGGTGCTGTTAGGAGCAGTAACAAGGGTGTCTAATTTTTTGGCACCCTTAACTATAGCTTGGGTTACCGATTGTGGTTTGGCCAGGGTTAAACCTGCTTTGGTGTCATTCAGGGTAATGCTTTTAACACCAACACGCTGATTTTTCAGGTCAATAGCATCCATCTCTACCAATAGCTTTCCAAGGGTGGTCACGGTGCTCATTTCGTTGGTACGGTAATCTATCTTGATCTTCGAAAAATCGATAGTACCCAGTTCCAGTTTCAGGTTAAGCGGAGTGGTGGCGGTATCTACCGCATTAGTTTGGGCAATGCTCGAACCGGCTGGTGTTTGTATAATTCGGGCGTTAACATCCGAAAGGTTTATCTTCGGGATACTGAAACGCATGCTGTCTAAATCAAATTTCTTAATGCGGGTATCAAAGTGGCCTAATAAAAATTTGACGTCGTTGCCGGTGGTCACATCTTTATAGGCAATGTTAATACGGTCGAGTATTATTTTATCTAACGATATTTTAAGTGTAGAAGTGGTGTCTTCGGGTTTGGGTTCTTTCTTGTTTTCTCCGGCAAAAGCTTTGATGATATAATCAAAGTTGAAAAGACTATCGGGTCCGCGATTGATTTTGGCGGTAATGCCCTGCAAATTGATCTCGTTAATCTCTACCTGGCTTTTCAGGAGCTTTAACATGCTAATGTCTACCTTCAGTTCATCGCCTGCTATAAGAGTGTCACGTTTTTGATCTTCAAAATAAACATCTTTCAGCACCAGCATTTTGGGGAAGCCAATGGTGATGTGTCCAATTTCAACTTTAGTATGAATTTTCCCTTCCAGGAAATTTACGGCTTTGTCTTTAGCGAAATTTTGTACGGCGGGCACTTGTATCAAAAGAACTACAAGGAGCACCAGAAAGATGACACTACCAACTATCCAAAGAATGGTTTTTAAAGCTATACGTCCAAATTTTTCCAATTTTATTAACTTTTCGAGATGTAGATGATGCAGTACTAAAAGTTGTACAAACACTATGCCCCCTGCCTGTGGGAAAACAAGATAACGGCAAATTTACACTTTTAACACCCGTAATTTTAAATGGTTTTAAGCGTTTTTATATTTAATACAGCATTTTGCAGCAGGATTAACCTTCTGCATTCAGTGTGAATACTTTAGCATTTTTGTTGAAAAATGCTTTATACTTTAAACAGGGGAGGGCGGTATTTTATTTAAATTTGTACTCCACGCGAAGGATTAGTTATGCCAGATTTTTCTCATTTACACGTTCACACCCAGTTTTCTTTACTCGACGGTGCCGCCGATATATCAAAGCTCTACAAAAAAGCAGCAGCCGATGGTATGAAAGCCCTGGCCATAACCGATCATGGTAACATGTTCGGCGTATTTAAATTTGTAGCCGAAGCTTCAAAACATGGTGTAAAACCCATTGTTGGCTGCGAGTTTTACGTGGTGGAAGACCGTCATAAAAAACAGTTTACCAAAGAGAAAAAAGACGTACGCCATCACCAGTTGTTACTAGCTAAAAATGCACAGGGCTATAAAAACCTCATCAAGCTTTGCTCGCTGGGGTACATGGAGGGTTTGTACAGCAAGTGGCCGCGGATAGATAAAGAACTCATCCTTAAATATCATGAAGGGCTTATTGCTACTACCTGTTGTATAGGAGCCTCAGTACCCCAGGCTATCCTCAAAAAATCGGAAGACGAGGCTGAAAAGGAGTTTAAATGGTGGCTGGATATTTTTGGCGAAGACTATTATATCGAGGTACAACGTCACGACATTCCCGAGCAAACTACTATTAATAATACGCTGCAAAGGTTTGCCAAGAAGCATAACGTAAAGATCATTTGCTCTAACGATTCGCACTATGTAGACCAGCAGGATGCTAACGCGCACGATATTTTGCTGTGCGTAAACACCGGCGATATGCAAAGTACGCCCATTGCCACTGACGAAGAAGGCGGCAAGGGTTATCGCTTCGGCTTTCCTAACGACCAGTTTTATTTTAAAACGCAGGCCGAAATGGCCAAGCTGTTTCACGACATACCCGAAGCGTTAGATAATACCAACGAAATTGTAGACAAGGTAGACGTGCTGAAGCTGAAACGCGACATCATGTTGCCTAACTTCCCTATACCGCCCGAGTTTCAGATACACCAGGGACCGGAGTCGGACGTGCTCAATCAATGGGAATACCTGAGAGATTTAACCATGAAAGGTGCCCGCGAGCGGTATCTTGATTTTACACCCGAGGTAGAAGAGCGCATTAACTTTGAGCTGTTCACCATTAAAACCATGGGTTTTGCAGGTTACTTCCTCATCGTGGCCGATTTTATTAAGGAGGGCCGTAACATGGGCGTATTCATTGGTCCGGGACGTGGTTCGGCGGCAGGATCTGTGGTGGCTTATTGTACGGGCATTACCAATATAGATCCTATTAAGTACAACCTCCTGTTCGAGCGTTTTTTGAACCCCGACCGTAAGTCGATGCCCGATATTGATACGGATTTTGATGATACCGGTCGGCAAAAGGTGATTGACTATGTGGTTGATAAATATGGTAAGAACCAGGTAGCCCAAATTATTACCTACGGCTCTATGGCCGCCCGTACCAGTATACAGGATGTAGGCCGCGCCCTGGATATGCCGCTGGCCGAGGTAAACGCGCTGAAAAAACTGGTGCCCGATACCTTGGGCATTAACCTTAAAACGGCTATTGAGCAGGTGCCCGAACTGGCCGAGATCTATAAATCTAAAGAATTAAAAGGTATTGTACTGCGCGAGGCCGAAAAGCTGGAAGGCTCGGTACGTAATACGGGTGTGCACGCAGCGGGTATCATCATAGCGCCCGATGACTTAACAAATATTGTTCCCGTAGCCACCGCCAAAGACTCCGACCTGCTGGTTACCCAGTACGACGGCCGCGTTATTGAAGATGCCGGTGTTATTAAGATGGACTTTTTGGGCCTCAAAACCCTCACCATTATTAAGGATGCGCTTCGCCTGATTAAGCAAAACCACGGTGTGGAAATAGATATAGATTACATTCCCTTAGACGATCAAAAAACCTACGAGCTTTACCAACGGGGCGATACCAACGGTACCTTTCAGTTTGAAAGCGACGGTATGCAAATGTATCTGCGCGATTTAAAGCCCGATAGGTTTGAAGATTTAATTGCCATGAATGCCCTGTACCGACCGGGGCCAATTGAGTACATCCCCAGCTTTATTAAGCGTAAGCATGGTTTAGAGCCTGTATCGTTCGATTTGGATGACATGGAGGAGTACCTGGGCGAAACCTATGGTATTACCGTATACCAGGAGCAGGTGATGCTTTTATCGCAAAAACTGGCCGGCTTTAGTAAGGGCGATGCCGACGTTTTACGGAAGGCCATGGGTAAAAAGCAAATTGAGGTGCTCAACAAAATGGAAGGCCAGTTTATGGAAGGTGCGGCTGCCAAAGGCCATGCTAAAGATAAACTGACCAAGGTTTGGAACGACTGGAAAGCCTTTGCCCAATATGCCTTCAATAAATCGCACTCTACCTGTTATGCCTTTGTGGCCTACCAAACGGCTTACTTAAAGGCGCATTACCCGCCCGAGTTTATGGCTGCGGTATTAAACAACCAGAACAATATTGAAAAGATCTCTTTCTTTATGGAAGAAACCCGCCGCATGGGCATTAACGTGCTTGGCCCCGATGTAAATGAATCTGACCTGGCCTTTGCCGTGAATAAAAAGGGCGATGTGCGCTTTGGCTTAACTGGCGTAAAAGGAATAGGCGATAAGGCGATTGAAAGTATTATAGACGAGCGCAACGAGCGCGGCCCTTATAAATCTATATTTGACTTTGCGCAGCGCAGCAATGGCCGCAACGTTAACAAGAAAGCCTACGAAAACCTGGTGTATAGCGGAGGCTTTGATAGTTTCGGCTTGAACCGTTCCTGCTTTTTTGCCAAAACGGAGAATGGCATATTAAACGGCGTTGAACGCTTAATTAAATACTCCAACGATTATCAAAATACGCTGAATAGTTCGCAGTCGTCGTTATTTGGCGGTACTGTGGAAGCTTACATACCCGAACCGGCCATGCCCGATAGCGAAGAGTGGCCGCTGATAGAAAAGCTGAAGTACGAAAAGGATGTAATAGGGATCTATTTGACCGGTCACCCGCTTGACAACTATAAGCTGGAACTCGAAAAATACTGCCAGAACAAAGTAGCCGACCTGAAAGTATTAGTAGCCATGCGCAACGGCGAAGCCCCACCCGAAATGATGGAACGTTTTGCCACCCTGCGTAAGCAAGGCGAACTCAGCATTGGCGGCCTCATGGCCAATGTGCAGCATAAAATGACCAAGACCGGCAAGCCCTTCGGTACCTTCGTCATAGAAGATTATTTTGACAACTACGAGTTTGCATTATTTGGCGATGATTACATCAAATTCCGCAACCTGCTGGGCGATGGCTTTTTTGTGCAAATCAAAGGCACGGTAGAAGAAAAGTACCGCCAAAAAGACAACTGGGATATGCGCCTGGCCGCCATTAACCTGCTCTCCGAAATGCGCGATAAAATGACCAAATCGCTCACCGTGTGCGTACACCTGCACGCCCTAACCGATCAACTGGTTAACAACCTGCAAAACATCATCGAAGCCAACAACCAAAAATACCCCGTCAAAAATTGCACCCTCCGCTTCATGATCAAAGACAGCGAGGACACGTTGTTTACCGACATGTTTTCGAAGACCTGTAAAGTAAACCCAAGTGATGATTTGATTGAAGGGATTTTTGGGTTGACGAATGTGCAGCCGGTGTTGAAGTAGGGTTGATATATGTAATATTATTGGAAAAGCGATAGCGTTGCAACCGCACATAGGCAGGTATAAATGCTTGCGGTTGCAGCGCTACCGCTCGCAATTACGTTTAATTTATAAGATTAACCTAAATCAAAAAACGTATAAATTTTAAATAGAATTGGATTGATGTCTTTGTGCTGGTTGATACAATTAAACACATCATTATTAATTGATATTTCAGTAGTAACCCCACTTCTTATTTTAATTAAGTGAGGGTAGCCGTCATAAAGCTTCAAGCCATAAAGCATTTTGGAGATTACAACTTCCGGATAGTCAGATTCCGGGGTTTTGCCGTTTAAATAAATGATCTCAACCTGTTCTGGCAAATATGGTACTATATTCTCTTCAACATATTTTTTTAAGCTTAACTTGTTATTATAACAAAAGAAGTTTTTGTCTCCCATGTTATTTAAATAATTTAAATATTCTAATTCAATAGGGTCTTTCTTAGTTGAGTTTTTATACCAAACAACAAAGAGAATTATAATTAGAAAGCCAAACATCATTAGGTTGCTTCAACTTTAGGTTGCAACTAATATACAGGTAATTGGCTAAATTTATTTATTGTAAGTCTGTAAAAAAATCTGTGTCAACCCCGCTGCCGCGAGTTTAGCGTAGGGTAACAAGTAGTATAGTATAGGAAGGTTTAACCTTCCTATACTATACTACGAATCATACACTCGTAGCAACGAGTGGATGTATTAATTTTATCCGATGATCAACCAATTGGCTCCAACAGCCTTAACTGTAATAAATTTATATTGAGTAGCTAATTGAATAGTAGCTGCCCCATTGATATTCTGTTGAACTGTTGAAACAACTTGTCCTGTTACCGTAATTACTCCGGTGCCTGAATTAATAATTGTTTGTTCTTTTCCCGGAACTATCAGGGCGTTCATTAAGGTGACTGTAAAGGTATTTGAGGTACAATTAATTACCTGATCAGCTTCTAAAGTAGCGTAAGCGCTCGATTTGTCGGTTGAAGGAACGTTTTCCCGGTATTCACTCCGGTTAGTAAAATTTAAATACTGGTTGGCGTTACAGTTTTCAATATTATTGCCTAAAAATTTAACGCCAGTTGTTGTTGCACCGTTAGAAAAAAACGAAAATGTTGTAGTCCCCCCGCGCTGTGCGTAGTCTCCGACTACGCACCACTATGCCCGCAGACTTCAGTCTGCCCAAATCACCGGGAAAATACTTAAATAACGTGTTGGCAATGCACCCAATACGGTTGCCAGCGCTGATTGCTATTTATGCTTAACAATATAAAGGCTGTTTGGTGCACTGTTAACCGCATATACTAAAAAGGCAACATCGGCTTTGTATTGGGCCGGCAAGCGGTAGTAATTTATACCGGTGTCGTAATCAAAATCACCCGGAAAAAGTATAGCGGCCGATTGACAGGGCAGTTTAAATTTAAGCACTTCGTTTTGGTGTTTTACTTCATAATAAGCATCGCCGTCCCACCAGTGATAGTGAGTGCCGCCGTTACCTCCCAGGCCGCTTAACGGGTTAAAAATTTTAAAGCTATTAAACTCCTTAAGGTGAAAGTGTTTAAGGCAGATGACCTGTGCGGGGTCTGTCCATTTTTGAAAGGGCTTAATTTCATCCTTTAGTATAATGCAGTTCTTTCTTAGCTGTGCATATTCCGTGTTTTTTATAACATGGTCATGCACTACCTTGCCGGTTAAGGTAATAGTTACCATATGGGCGAGGTTGTCTTCGCCCAGTGTTGATGCATAGTTTTTGTATTCCAGTTTTACCACATTTTGCAGGGTGTCAAAATACAGATAGCCGTCATTGCCTTCGGTCATCACCGTATCGTTGGCACTCCAATTAGATTCTCCGGGGTGGTATTCAAAGCTGCCGGTAACAGCAACTTTGGTTAAGGTATAATGTGCCGATTTTACGCCGGCTTCAATGGTATTAAATTGCCGGTTATAGTACCTGCTGGTTATTTGATTTATCCCCACAACTACAAACGGAAACGCAATTAAAACAAGCAGGCCTATCAGTATTTGGTATCTCTTCTTCATGCGGTGGTTTAAGTTAATAAAAGTGCTGTTTCAATATATACCTCATGTAGTGCTGCTTGTTTTAAACTGATGATTTATATAGTATTAAATGGTTTATTGTTCTGCACCCCCCGCCCGTTCAGGCGTCCACGCCTGAACGAAACTACCCGTGCAAATTTATAAAAATGATTTGCACATAACTTTCGTACATTGGCCCATCCATTTAACCATCATCAACATGTATTTCTTACCCATTATAGGCGTTATTGTATTCGTATTATTATCGGGCATCCGCATTGCGCAGGAGTATCAACGGGCGGTGGTTTTTCGCTTGGGGCGCTTTCAGGGCATTAGGGGGCCGGGGCTTTTCTGGCTCATCCCGTTCATAGAACGGCAGCAACTGGTGGATATCCGCACCAAAACGGTTGACCTGGAACAGCAGGAAACCATTACTAAAGACAGCGTGACCATTAAGGTAAACGCCGTGCTATGGTTCAAGATCACCAACCCCGAAGATGCCATTATAAAGGTAGCCGACTATAATAAAGCAGTTTACCAGTTTTCGGTGACTGCCCTGCGTAACATCATAGGCCAGCATTCGCTGGATGAAGTACTGCGCGAACGCGAGCAAATTAATGGCACCCTGCAAAAAATAGTGGATGCGGCCACCGGTCCATGGGGTATCAAAATTGAAATGGTGGAAATGAAGGACGTAGAGATCCCCGAAGCTATGCAACGCGCTATGGCCCGAGAAGCCGAAGCTATCCGCGAAAAACGTGCCCGTATCGTTAAAGCCGAGGCAGAACTCGAAGCATCGATCAAGTTAACCCAGGGCGCTAAAGAAATGGAACGCAGTCCTATAGCGCTGGAATTAAGGCGTATGCAAATGCTGTCGGAAATTGGCATTGATAATAATACTACCACCATTGTATTGGTACCGTCAGACTTTACCAACGCCGCCCGCAGCTTTACCGAAATGGTTGCCGCCCAGAAACCGGCCATTCAAAAAGACGAAGAGTAGCGGTTAATACCTGTAATGTGCTCATTCTGGAGGATTGGACACGATGGCTTTTATGTATGCGCAATATCTGTTAATTTGCCATCCCTCAAATTTTAGTATATATGAGCAAACTCACCCCATTCCATGTAGCCATCCCCGTATACAATTTAGATGAAGCCCGTAAATTCTACCGCGAAGTATTGGGCTGCCCCGAAGGCCGCAGCAGCGACCAGTGGACCGATTTTAACCTTTATGGTCACCAGTTCGTTATCCACCTTAAACCCCGGCCCGAAGGAGGATCGCAACATCACACCAATGCGGTAGATGGGCATGATGTACCTGTGCCGCATTACGGCGTGGTGCTGGAGTGGTACGCATGGCATGAGCTCGAAGCGCGTCTTAGAGCAAAAGGCATCCATTTCATTATTGAGCCGGGCATTCGCTTTGCCGGCAAACCCGGCGAACAGGCCACCATGTTCTTTCTCGACCCATCGGGCAATGCGCTGGAGTTTAAAGCGTTTAAAGATATAGGCCAACTGTTTGCAATATAACAGGCCTTTGCCGAGCGATGAAAATGATACAAGGCTAAACTAATTATTCAAATAAAATTGTTTTAAATTTGATAAGTGGTTAAACCACAGACTGCTTTAGTTGTCTATTAAAACATCATTTAAACAAAATGCTTATGAAAACCGGGTTAAGCAGGTTCTATTGTGCCATTGCTGTTTTGTTTATACTTTTTGGATTTTCGGCTTTTTATACAGGTCAGCTGGGTTACAAAGACGTTCCTAAATTTCCTTATAAATCAAAAGGTTTAACCGAGCGTGAGGCCGCGGCCCACCTGTTGAGCCGCTTTACTTATGGTGCCACTCCGGGCCAGGTTGACGAGGTAGTGAAAACCGGTCTCGAAAAATGGTTTGCTCAACAACTGGAAGCACGGCAACCCGATGATTCACTCAAACAATTACTCAAAGATTTTGATGCGGTTAAACTCAGTACCGAGCAAATCATCACCAAATACCCGCGCCCTTTCCAGGTAACCCGCATGATGATCCGCGATAGCGTGGTTAATAAAGATTCTATCAGGAGCGACAGGAAAGAATATAGGGATCTGATCAATAATTATATGCAGCAGCACGGCATGGTGGCCGAGCAGGAATTGTATCGGCAGTTTATTAACCAAAAAGTACTGCGTGCGGCTTACACCCAAAACCAGTTGCAAGAGGTCATGACCGACTTTTGGTTTAACCACTTCAACGTATCTATTACCAAAAACCAGTGTGCGGTGTTTATACCTACTTACGAGCGCGATGTAATACGGCCTAATGTATTTGGCAAATTTGGTAACCTGTTGCTGGCAACGGCCAAATCTCCGGCCATGCTCATTTATTTAGATAATTCGTCAAGCTCGGGCGATAATGCCGCCCCAGCCAAACCTAACAATACACAAGCTAAACCGAAGGCCGATGCTCAACCTGGTATGGGCATGGCAATGGAAGGTTCCTCAATGATGATGGGCAATACCATGGCTATGGTCGCACCCAAGCCACAGCCTAAAAAGAACGGCGCCGGTTTAAACGAAAACTATGCCCGCGAGGTAATGGAACTGCACACCCTGGGGGTTGATGGCGGCTACACTCAAAATGACGTAACCCAAGCTGCACGTGTATTAACTGGTTGGACCATTTACCCCATGGGCGATGAAGGCTATGGCTACATGCGCAAACTGCAGGAACGCTTTAGCGCAGACAGGTTAAAAGAACAAGGCTACGTGCACGACGGCGAGTTTCTGTTTACCGCCAACCGCCACGATCGTGGCCAAAAAACGGTGTTAGGCAAGCAATTTGGTCCCGATGGCGGCTATCAGGAAGGGGTAGATCTGCTGAATATGCTGGCTCACCACCAGTCTACTGCTAAATTTATTACCCGTAAACTGGCCGTACGCTTTGTGAGCGATAACCCGCCGCAATCGTTATTGAACAAAATGGTGAAAACCTTTAATGAGAAAGATGGCGATATTAAAGAAGTGTTGATCACTATGGTATCGGCACCCGAATTCTGGAGCAAAACATCGGTTCGCGAAAAAACCAAGTCGCCCTTTGAACTGGCCATCGGTGCCGTGCGTACGCTTCATGCCGATATTCAGCAACCATACCAGTTATATACCTGGATCAATCGCATGGGCGAAAAAAAATATTACTACCAGGCCCCAACTGGCTTTCCCGATAAGGGACAGTATTGGATAAATACCGGGTCGTTGCTTAACCGCATGAACTTTGGCCTGGCATTGGCATCCGGCCGTATACCGGGCGTAAATGTCAATCTTATGGCGCTCAATCAAAATCACGAGCCCGAAAGTGCACAGGCAGCTTTAACAACTTATAGCAAACTCATTATGCCCGAGCGTAATTTAAGCGAAACCATTAAGCGCTTAACGCCCATGCTTAACGACCCGCAACTGATGGATAAGGTAGCAGCGGCAAGCGCGCAAAACAAACCGGCAGCCAATCCTTCTACTGCATCTAACAATGTAATGATGAAGGGAACAGTGACTGATACGCTACGCGATAAAGCTTTAAAAAATAATACCTACATGGCTATGCAGGCCAAGGGGGTAAATAAAAATATGCTATCGCAGGTGGTTGGCGTTATTATAGGTTCGCCCGAGTTTCAAAGGCGGTAAAGCCTGTGCTATACTTGCCAGTGGGTGAGGTTGATGTTTAAATATTACAAGATTAAAATTTTAATCATGGTATCGAGAAGAGGATTTTTAAGATCGGGCGGTTTGGCCCTGATGGGCGTGGGCCTTATGGGCGGCATCCCAGGTTTTTTGGCCGAAGCTGTAGCCGGCGAACAACTCATTAACCCCTACGGTAAACGCAAGGTGCTGGTATGTATATTTCAGCGCGGCGCCATGGACGGACTGATGGCCGTTACACCTTTTACCGATGAATATCTGAAAGCCGCCCGACCTAACCTGTTTATGTCTGCCGCTAAAACCGGTACCGGCGCATCGTTGATAGATTTGGATGGTCACTACGGTTTACATCCCTCCATGCAGGCTTTTGAACCCATGTTCCGCGAAAAGCGTTTGGGTATCGTGCATGGCATCGGTTCGCCCAATAACACCCGTTCTCATTTCGACGCGCAAGATTACATGGAGTCGGGCACACCGTTTAATAAGGGTACGGCCAGCGGCTGGTTAAACCGCGCCGTGGGTTTACTTGGGCACGATGCCATTACGCCGTTCACGGCCGTAAGCTTAACGTCGGCCATGCCGCGTTCATTCTATGGAGATAATCCTACGGTATCTATCAGCAACCTGCAAGATTTTGCCATCCAAATGCGTGGTAACCCGGGTGCCGCCAACATGGCCGCCAAAAGCTTTGAAGACCTTTACGATAAAACATCGACCGGCTTATTGCACGATACAGGCAAGGAAAGCTTTGATGCCGTAAAAATGCTGCAAAAGGCCGATGTTAAAAATTATAAACCTGCCAACAACGTGGTTTATCCAACTTCGGCCTTGGGTAACTCCTTAAAACAAATAGCCCAGTTAATTAAGATGGAAGTGGGTATGGAAGTAGCCTTTACCGAATCTAACGGTTGGGATACCCATTACTCGCAAGGAACAGACAATGGCATATTTGCCCGCAACGTAGGTGATTTGAGCAGCAGCATGATGGCCTTTTGGAATGACCTCAGTGCTTACCAGGACGATGTAACCGTAATGACCATGACCGAATTTGGCCGTACCGTTCATCAAAATGGCACCGGCGGTACCGATCATGGCCGTGCCTCGTGCAACTTTATTTTGGGCAATAATGTAAACGGCGGACTTGTACACGGCAAAATGCAACCCTTAGCCAACGAAAACCTTGAAGATGGCCGCGACCTTGCCGTAACCACCGATTTTAGAAGTGTATTTAGCGAGGTAGCCGACCGCCAGCTTAAAGTAACCAATAACCGCGTACTATTCCCCGACTGGAAGGGGGAGAAGATAGGGGTGATGAGGGCGTAAGTAGCCTCTTGGAAAGGTTATTCAAAAATTCCCTCCTTGGGGGAGGGGTGCGGCCGGATTGCGCGGTGGCAGGGAGGGTCTGAACGCTATGATGTTTAATAAACGCTTCATTAGACCCCTCCCTGCCCTCCCGAGGGAGGGAATTGTAAAGCATGCTATCTTAACAAAACTTTGCGAAGTAACGCTACTACTGTTCAAAATAAGAGAGGCTGGCCTTTAACGTAAATTCTGTAATCTCGAACGAAAGTGAGAGATCCTGTTCAAACCACAAGTCACCGCCTCGTAGGATAGCAAGACTTCCGACAAGATTTTAGACATTTCAAAAAGTCCTCCCTCCCGGGGAGGATATAGGAGGGGCTTTTTGTTATTTTAGCGGCATGAACACGCATGAAATTCAAAAGTGGAAAGTGCTGAAAGAGCAGGATGTATCACCGAGTCCGTGGTTTCCTATATTGCAGCATACGGTGCAACTGGCCAACGGAAAAATTATCGACGATTATTACTTTTCCCCTTTGGGTGATGTGGTTCAGGTACTGGCCTTAACCCCGGCTCATGAAGTGATACTGGTAAGGCAATACAAACATGGTTTGGGCGAGATACTGCTTGAACTTCCCGGTGGTATGCGTCAAAATGGAAAATCGCTCATCCAGTCGGCCTTAAATGAACTGGAAGAGGAGATAGGTGTAAAGGCCAATGCCGATCAACTGGAATCTTTAGGTCAAATTGCCAATAACCCAACCAAAACAAGGCAAATTACTTACGGCTACATTTTGTTCGATGCCGAATTTAACTCCATACAAAAGCTTGACGAAACTGAAGATATTGAGGTACTCACCATGCCGGCCCCCGAGGTATTGCAATACGTAAAAGATGGTAAAATATGGGTAACCGATTCTATGAACTTCATCCTGAAAGCAGCACTTAGGTATCCCGATATTTTTAAGATTTAAACTTTTAATATTACTGTAATGAGTATGTATAAGAAGCAACTTAATACTATTATTCTTCATCGGTTTCCTACACCGTTGGGTACGGTAAGTTGTGGATTTAAAGCCGATTCGGCAGTAGTGGAAGTGTTGGGTCCTTACAATCAACCAAACGGCTATTGTACGTTAACCATAATGCCCAACTACAAGGTAGAGTCGATTAATTTTAAATTGCCTGCGGGAGATGATTACAAAGAGCATAACACTGCATCTCATGGTTGGTTATGGCGTATAGAAAAATTGACGGATGTTGTCGATCCTGTAGAACTTTATTGTAAAATATCTACCCAAAGAAAGATAAACTACGGTGCGGCCTGCGGCGAAGCATTAGACGCTATTGAGGCTTACGACGATGAGTGGTCATTGAATATAGGCACCGAAGATGGAGAAGCCATGAGAAATAGGGGTATGAATAGCGATGGAATGCCGGAGCGGTTAAAAGATCAACTGGATTTTCATAAATCGTTTACGATATTGAAGCGTACAGGGCTTTACACCAAAGTTCCGCATCTAAATAAAGGAGAACACTTTCACATACATTACCTTATGGCTTACGGTAAGCGAAGTGCAGAAGATATTTCTACATGGCTTGCGGTAGATACTCCGAAAAGGAAATTAGAAAATTGGGTAGGCGTTTGGTAAGTGCTTAGCAATTGAGTTAATTATAGAAAATTTATATCCGTCCAACCCATAAGTTCCATCATTCTTAAAAATTCAGGTTGCAACGGGGCTGCTATAGTTACTTCTTCGTTGCTCAACGGATGATTAAAAGTGAGCGTTCGCGCGTGCAGTAACATGGTGTTCAAGTCCCAGGTTTCGGTAAATAGCTTGTTTTGCTTATTACAACCGTGGGTGCGGTCGCCTATAATGGGATGAAAAATATGGGCAAAATGCTTACGTAACTGGTGCATGCGCCCGGTGGTAGGTTTGGCCTCCACCAGCGAATAGCGCGAGGTCGGGTGTTTACCTAAAGCAACAGGTAATTCGGCACGGGCCAATGTTTTGTAGGCGGTAAAAGCATTCTGTAATGTGCCATTTTCTTTACGTAACGCATAATCAATTTCCCCGCTTTCGGGCGTGTGGCCGCGCAATATGGCTAAGTATGTTTTGTGTACCTGGTTGGCAGCAAACTGCTGCTGCATGGCTATCTCGGTAGTTTTATTGAGGGCAAACAACAATACGCCACCCGTTTTACGGTCTATACGGTGAGCCGGAAACACTTGTTGGTTTATTTGATCTCTTAGGAGTTGCAATGCAAACTCTTCGGCATCTGCCGCAATGGATGAACGGTGAACCAGTAGTCCGTGGGGTTTATTAATAGCAATCAGGTCGTTATCCTGGTATAAAACAGATAGCATCAGGCTGTAAAAGTACGCTTTTAAGGCGTTAGAAGGTTTGAAGACGGTGATTTACATAATTTATTTTATCATGAGGATAGTATTATAATAAATTAATTGCTTTAAAATATATAATATTGTTTACTTTACATAAACCAAAATTTATACCATCTCCGTATAAAAATTTAAATCGATTAATTTAACATGAACAAAAAGGTTACCGTGCATAATGCTGACGTTGTGTCACTGTTAAGCAGCGCCTATACAAGCCGTGTTCATAATCCTAAAGAGAGTGTTGTTTTAGCTAAGCAGGCCCTCGCTATCAGTAAAAAAGCAGGTGATCTATCGCTTATTGGTAAGAGCCTTAATCAATTATCGCTGTTTTACATGATCTTAGGAGAGTATAAACTTTCTGTTAACACAGCTAAAGAAGCCATACGTTATTTTCAAAAACTTAACGACGAACGAGGCATTGCCGATGCCCAATATAATATTGCCAGTGTTTATTATAAGACCGATAACTACCATTTAGGGCTTATTAATTTGATAGATAGCCTGGCCATATACCGTAAGTTTGACGATTACCACAACCAGGCACGCACGCATAAATCTTTAGGCACCATATACGAGTACTTTGGCGACCGCAAAAATGCGGTACGATCTTACGAAGCCTCTATTGATGCCGCTAAAAAGGTAAAGGATCAAGACCTTGTTGCTAATGCTTACAATCCCCTTTCGGGTATTTGTCTCAAAAAAGGTAAGATACCAAAGGCCTGGGATATGATTCAAAAGTCGGTGGCCATAAAAACCAAGAGTGGCGATGTTAGGGGGTTGGCGTTTTCGCTTTACGGGCGTGGCAAGGTGCATGTGGCATTAGAGCGCTGGGCCGAAGCCGAGCAGGATTTTCAGCGTGCTATGGAAATTCATAAAGAGATGGGCGAACGACTGGGCCTGGGTATGGTTTATTGTAAGCTGGGTTCGTTATATGTAAAAACCAACCAGTTAAATAAGGCCAAGCATGTGCTCGAAAAGGCACTGCAATTTAGTACCAGCCACAATATCATCTACATTAAGTTTAAATCTAACTATCAGCTTTACCGCGTTTACAAAGCCGAAAATAATACCCTTAAATCTTTAGAATATCTTGAGCATTACTTAAACGAAAAGGAAACGGTGATCAACACCCAAACCCTCAAAATAATTGAGAACTATGAACTGATCACCAAAATGGAAACGCTTGAAAAGGCGGCCCAGTTAGAAAAAGAACGTATACACATCATGGAAAACCAGGCCAGGGCAGAGCATACGGCCCGGGTAAAGCAAAACTTTTTGTCTACCATGAGCCATGAGATACGTACGCCGCTTAATGCTGTGATAACCATTACATCCCTGTTGAACGAGCGAGTGGATCCCGAAGAAAAGCAACTACTCGATTCGCTAAAGTTTGCCTCCAATAACCTGTTAATGATCATTAACGATATATTGGATTTTACCAAGCTGGACACTGGTAGGGTACAGTTGGAGTGCCGTAACTGTAACCTGTTAGCACTCTTTAAAAGTATAAGCGAAACTTATAATAATATGGCTAAGGCCAAAGGTTTACTTGCAGAGATCAAGATTGACGAAAATATACCCGGCGATTACGAAGTTGACGAAACCAAGCTATCGCAAATTCTGAATAACCTCATCAGCAACGCTATAAAGTTTACGGATAGGGGCAAAGTAACCGTGGGCCTAAAGTTGATCAACAGTATTGGCGATCATGATACCCTGCGCTTTACCATTACCGATACCGGCGTGGGGATACCCGAAGACTTTTTTGACGAAATGTTCGATAGCTTTTCGCAGCCCAAGGCCATTACTACGCGCAAACAGGGAGGGTCGGGCCTGGGACTTGCTATTGTGAAGAAACTGGTAGAACTGCATCAAAGCCAGATACATTTTAAAAGCATCATAGGGCAGGGCTCCGAGTTTTATTTCGACATAAAATTTAAAAAAGCTACTCCTGTTAAAAAAGCAGTGGTGCAGGATCTTGATCAGTTAAGAAACAAAATTGTGCTTCTGGCCGATGATAATATGATCAACGCCATGGTGGCCCGTAAGCTGCTCTCGAAATGGGGCGTATCGGCCGAGCATGCCGTTAACGGGTTAGATGCCATTGAGAAAGCCAAGCAGCAGCAGTTCGATTTTATATTGATGGATATTCACATGCCCGAGATGAACGGGTTTGATGCCACCATGCATATCCGTAAAAATCAAAACCTTAACGTAAGCACGCCTATATTTGCGCTAACTGCCGATGTTACGGCCGAAAACCATGCTGAATATATTGGCTTTTTTACCGGCTTTTTGCGCAAACCAATAGAGATAGATAAGCTTTACGAAGCCTTGCTCAATGTCTCTGCTCGGGTCAATACTTCCTTCAGATAAAAAATTATTTAAATGAGTGGGCAAAATTACAGCAAATCAAAAATAATTTGTTTCTTTATGCAACCGATTGCAAAACCATAAAAAACAATATTATATGCTAAAATTCACTCAACTGCCTGCGGTTGCTTTGCTCAGCGTAAGTTTGCTTTCTGCTGCTTGCCAGGGTGGTGCAGGTAATACTACTGCTGCCAATAAAGACAGTGCCGAAGCAAAGAAAGATACGCTTCCGAAGGCTAAATTTATATCAAAACCACTGGTAACCACCATTTACACCGCCGATCCATCTGCACATGTGTTTAATGGTAAAGTTTATGTTTATCCATCGCACGATATTGATACCGGTACCCCCGAAAATGATAACGGCGATCACTTTAACATGAAAGATTTTCATGTGCTTTCTATGGATAGCGTAGGAGCACCGGTACTGGATAACGGCGAGGCGCTGAATATTAAGGATATTCCGTGGGCGGGCCGCCAACTTTGGGCTCCCGATGCCGCTTACGAAAAAGGAACTTATTACCTGTATTTCCCGGTTAAAGATAAAAGCGATATTTTCCGCATTGGCGTAGCCACCAGCAAATCGCCGGTTGGTCCGTTCAAGGCCGAGCCTAAACCTATTGAGGGCAGCTTCAGTATAGATCCGTGCGTATTTAAAGATACCGATGGCAGCTATTACATGTACTTTGGTGGTATTTGGGGTGGTCAGTTACAGCGCTGGGCTACCGGTAAATATTCGGGACCTAACGGTTCTAAAACCGATCTTCAAAAAGATGATGCACCGGCATTAACCGCTAAGGTAGCTAAACTGAGCCCCAACATGCTGGGCTTTGCCGAAACGGCTAAAGACGTGGTTATCCTCGATGAAAACGGCAAACCGCTTTTAGGTAAAGACCACGATCGCCGCTTTTTTGAAGGCTCATGGATGTATAAGTACAACAATAAGTACTACTTTACCTATTCCACCGGCGATACCCATTTGTTATGCTATGCTACCGGAACCAGTCCTTACGGACCGTTTACCTATAAAGGTGTTATCCTGAAACCAGTTCAGGGCTGGACTACCCATCACTCCATTGTAGAAATTAAAGGCAAGTGGTACCTGTTCTATCATGATACCGAACTTTCGGGCAAAACGCACCTGCGTAATGTTAAGGTTACCGAGTTAAAGTACCGTCCCGATGGTTCTATTGAAACCATTGATGAATTTGTAAAATAAAGTTAATACTATAGTTTCTAAAAGCGGATTGCCTCAAAAGCGTCCGCTTTTTTTGTTGAGTTACGTGGCGCCAAACCAAAAAAGCTGCATCCCCAAGAACCACTTGGCCGCTTGTTTGTATGTATATCAAAACAACATCATTATGGATACTACGCTTAAAAGTGCCGCCGAAGGGTTAAATCATTTAATTATCATTGCCAACGATGGTAAAGAAGGCTATGCGCAGGCGGCCGATATTGTTGCCCGGCCTATGCTTAAGGCTATGTTTTCGCGCTTAGCCACCGAGCGTGCGGAGTTTGCAACGCAACTAACTGTACTGGTATTGGCAACAGGTACCCAGCCCGAAAGTGGGACCGGCCCGTTAGGGGCGTTGCACCGCGTTTGGGTAGAAATTAAAAGCTCGCTGGTGGCCGATGATGACGATGCTGCCCTAAAAGAATGTATCAGGGGAGATGAAACTGCCGTAGCTGCCTACGAAACTGTTTTAAAAGAACACGCACTAACTGCCGAACAGCAAAACATCATAAACCAGCAACTCAGGTTAACGAGCGATGCATTGTTTTCACTCAGGCAAGAACTCCATGGCAATAACGTTTAGCCTGTAATGACAACCTCACCCATGCGGGCAGGAAAGCCGCACCCTTTTAAATGGACGCACCTGATCATCAGCATCCTTATAACAGAAAGCATTGCCGCAACGGCATCCTTGTTCACCATATCGCAAATACCGGTTTGGTACCGTACCTTAAACAAGCCTTCGTTTAACCCGCCCAACTGGCTTTTTGGCCCGGTTTGGACGGTACTATACGTGCTTATTGCCATTGCGGCGTATCTGGTTTGGCAGCGGAGGGATGACAGTCCGCTTTACAAAAAAGCCAGGAATGCTTACATTCTACAGTTGATACTGAATTTTGCATGGTCGGCCGTGTTTTTTGGGATGCACCAGGTGCTGGGCGCTTTGGTGGTTATTGGTCTTTTGTGGTTGAGTATAGTTGCCATTATTTACTACTTTGGCAAGTTTAACAAAGTGGCGGCGTGGCTGCTGGTGCCTTATTTATTATGGGTGAGTTTTGCCAGCGTGTTAAATCTGTATATTTACCTGCTCAACAGGTAGCCTTTAACCGGCGCCGTTTTGAAATTATTGTTAAGCAGCATGAAAAAAATAATACTTACGATAGCGCTTTTTGTATTTACAGCCGCAATGCTCAAGGCCGATACCATCAGCATCAAGCATTTTATTGTTAAAGAAAATCCCTTTGCCCAACACGAAATTGCCATTGTAGCGGCCGATACCTCCGATCAAATTCAGGATAAGGTGAACGGCAAGTTTGCATTCACTATTAATGGTTTCGAAAACGAGCTTACCTTTCAGCGTGGTGTGGCTTATTATCCGCATAAAATAGAAAAATCGGCTTTTATGTACGTAAAGCACAAAAACGAAAGCGGTACCCATTCAACGTTATACTACATCTACAAACATGGCGATAAGCTTAGTCCGCTGCATGTAAGCTGGATGTGGCTGGTAGCCATACCACTCATCATTGTTTTTGCAGGCTACCTGTTTAAGCGCTTTATTATTATTGCGGTAGTGGTGCTCATCATCTTTGTATATTTTAACCACCAAAACGGTTTAAGCATTCCCACTTTCTTTGAGAGTATATTCGATGGCTTGAAGCATGCGATAACGGGGTAGGTGTTTGTGGCTGCGAATGATTTTAGCCTGCATGTTTGTATGCAAAGCGGCTAAACCCCTCCCTAACCCTCCCCTGGTAGGGAATTGTTATTGGATATTACTGCTTTGTGTTATATAGTGGAGTGTATTGCTGGCTTATAGTAGCATCCATAATTTAAACTTTTAACTTTCTCTGTGGTTAATTCTATAAAGCATTAACCATGAAAGCATCTCTCATAACCGCCCTTATTTGTGCATTTAGCCTAACCGCTGCTTTAGCGCAGGAATACGTATCGCCCACCAAATCGCCCGAAACCGGTAAATCGCCGGGGGTAAAGGTGAAGCTCATTAGCCAGAACGACCGCGTAAAAACCTATGCCGTGATTTTTGCCAAGGGCGATGAGGTGGTATCGGGACTGGCAGAGTTTGCCGAAAAGTACAAAGTGACCAGCGCCCGCTTTACCGGCATAGGCGATGCCACCTCGGCCAAGGTAGGCTGGTTTGATAAAAGCCGCAGCCAGTTTAAAGTCATCCCTATTACCACACCCGGCGAAATTACTTCCCTCGTGGGCGATATTGCCACTTACCAGGGTAAACCCGTAGTGCATGGTCACCTGGCCGTAGCTACCGAAGATGGCATCGTACACGGCGGACACCTCCTGCAAGCCTACATTTTCCCCACCCTCGAAGTCATCGTTACGGTAGAAGAAAAACCCCTCTACAAACGGCTCGACCCCGAAACTGGTGCCACGGTGATAGACGCAAATCAGTAGTTGTGAGTTGCGAGTTGAAAGTTGTGAGTGGGGGAGTCGATTAGTAAGTCCGTTAGTCCGAAAGTCCGTGAATTTTATATAGTAAGCCACTACCCGCCAGCCCCAGTGCACCCAGCAAAGGAGCGACGGCCTGACAGAAAAGCGGGCCGGCGTGGGCCCTTGTGGGTGGAAGCTTTTTTCTGTCTTGATTTTTTTGTTACTTTTTGTATCAAGACAAAAAGTAATGGGCCTCTCCGGCCAAGAGGAAGCTAAGTAAGTTCATCAGCACTAACCCAAGGTTATAAACGCACTAACACACCTCAACAAACCCCTCTAACAAGATTTCTAACCATCGTTCCAAATCACAACAAATAGCACAAGACCACTACCACTAAAAAACGACTACTTTATTTGACAATACCCGTAATAATTATAGCTTTGCCGTTACTAAAGCAAAAACCATGAGTGTTCTCGTAAATAAAGATTCTAAAGTAATTGTTCAGGGTTTTACCGGTAACGAAGGTACCTATCATGCCGAACAAATGATAGCGTACGGAACCCAGTTGGTTGGTGGTGTAACTCCCGGTAAAGGCGGACAAACTCACCTGGACCGTCCGGTGTTTAATACCGTTAAAGATGCGGTTGACCAAACCGGTGCCGATGTATCTATCATTTTTGTACCGCCTGCCTTTGCAGCCGATGCTATTATGGAAGCTGCCGAAGCAGGTATCAAAGTAATTGTTTGTATTACCGAAGGTATCCCAACTAAGGACATGATACAGGTGAAAGAATACTTAACCGACAAAGATAGCCGTTTAATTGGCCCTAACTGCCCGGGTATCATCACGGCCGACGAAGCTAAAATCGGTATTATGCCAGGCTTTATCTTCAAAAAAGGTAACGTTGGTGTAGTATCAAAATCAGGAACTTTAACTTACGAAGCAGTTGACCAGGTGGTTAAAGCAGGTTTAGGTATTACTACCGCTATTGGTATTGGCGGCGACCCTATCATTGGTACCCCAACCAAAGAAGCTGTTGAATTGCTGATGAACGATCCTGAAACTCACGGTATCATCATGATTGGTGAAATTGGTGGTAACATGGAAGCTGATGCAGCCAAATGGATCAAAGAACATGGTACCAAACCCGTAGTAGGTTTCATTGCCGGCCAAACTGCGCCTCCGGGCCGTAGAATGGGTCACGCTGGTGCCATTGTAGGCGGCGAAGACGATACTGCTGCTGCTAAAATGAAGATCATGGCCGAGTGCGGTATCCGCGTGGTAGAATCTCCAGCCGAAATTGGCGCTGCCATGGCCGAAGAACTGGCTAAGTTAGCGTAAGGCTTTTTAGAAGAAAGACTTTGGACTTAGGGACAAAGGACTTGAACATATATTAAAAATCCCGGTCAGTTTTGGCCGGGATTTTTTTTGTGAGAATACGTTTCAATTCACCATGTCATTGCGAGGAGCGATAGCGACGTGGCAATCGCAAGGAGGTATTCTGCTAACCTGCTCACAGCATTTGGTACCAACCTGTATCTTTGCTAACTTACAGGTCTATTATTTCTCATGCACCTAAATTTACTTGCCCCTAAACAAACACTTAACAAAGCTTACCTTAAAGAGAAAGTAAGCCGAACCGATATTGAGCAGTTTAAAACGAACTTCTCCGATTTATTGAATAAGATAAACGAGAAAGCTGATGAGGAGCACTTAAAATCATTGATCGGAGATTTCCTAAAGTTCACTTGGTACAAAGATTCGTATCAAATTAATCCCATAGGAAAGAATGATTTGGTTATACATACGGGTAAATCTCCTGCCGATCCTATTGGCGTTATCCTTGAAGTAAAGAGTCCTACGAATAAGGGCGAAATGATTAGCGAGCAGAAACCCAACGCTAAAGCTATTCACGAATTAATATTATATTATCTAAACGAACGTATAACCAATAACAAGCACGAAATTAAGCAACTTGTAGCCACTAATATATTTGAGTGGTTTATTTTTGATGCTAATGAGTTTGATAAAAAGATATATCGCAATACGGCTATTAAAAAGCTGTACGAGCAAAAGAAGGCAGACAACAAGGACAATCCTTGGTTTTATGAAGAAATAAAAAAGCTGCTTAACGTTGTAGAACTAAATTTAGAGGCTACATTCTTAGATATAAGGACTTATAAAAGTTATGCTTTAAACAGTAATGATAAGGATGATAATAAGCTCATCCCATTATTTAAGATATTATCACCGGTTCATTTACTCAAGCTATCATTTGCAAATGATAGTAATTCATTGCAGCCTAAATTTTATGCAGAACTGTTGCACATCATTGGATTGTATGAGTATAAGGAAGGCAGCAAAAAATTAATAGGCCGTAAAAAAGAAGGAGAACGCAACGCGGGATCACTGCTCGAAAATGCCATTATTAATTTAGACAGTCACGATAAAATATCACGACTGGACAAGCCCTCACAATATGGCGAAAACTACCAGGAAAGGCTATACAATGTAGCTCTTGAACTAGTAATTACCTGGATAAACCGCATCCTGTTTTTAAAGCTGCTCGAAGCGCAATTATTAAACTACCACAAAGGCGATGCTGCTTACACCTTTTTAAATAAGGATAAAATACGCGACTTTGACGATTTAGATAAGCTGTTTTTTAGAGTGCTCGCTAAGAAAGCCAATGAGCGCAGCAACGACATTATGAAACTGTTTGGCAAAGTGCCTTACTTAAATTCATCATTATTTGAGCCTACCGAACTGGAGCACCAAACGATATTTATAAATGGGCTTGAAGATTATGTGGCCCTGCCCGTTTTGAATGGTACTGTACTGAAGGATGAACGTGGCAAAACTAAAAAAGGCACGCTCAACACGTTAGATTATCTGTTTGAGTTTTTAAACGCTTACGATTTTAGCAGCGAGGGTGCTGAAGAAATACAGGAAGACAATAAAGCCCTGATTAACGCCTCGGTGCTAGGGCTTATTTTTGAAAAGATAAACGGTTATAAAGACGGTTCGTTTTTTACGCCCGGCTTTATTACCATGTATATATGCCGTGAAACCATACGTCGTGCTGTGGTGCAGAAGTTCAACGAGGCGAAAGGTTGGGAGTTAAAAGATTATGGCGAACTGTACAACCAGATAACAGACCGCAAAGAAGCTAATACTATCATAAATAGTCTAAAAATTTGCGACCCGGCAGTAGGCTCCGGTCATTTCTTGGTTTCTGCTTTAAATGAGTTGATTGCCATTAAAAGTGATTTAAATATCCTAATGAGTGGAGATGGACGAATCCTACGTGATCACCGCATAGAGGTGGTGAACGATGAACTCATCATAACCGATGAAAACAACGACCCGTTCACCTACCGTTACAACGACTTGCGCAGCCAAACTGTACAGCAAACTTTGTTTCACGAAAAGCAGACCCTTATAGAGAACTGCTTGTTTGGCGTAGATATTAACCCCAACTCGGTAAAAATATGCCGCCTGCGTTTATGGATTGAATTGTTAAAGAATGCTTATTATAAACCAACCTCCGATGGCAGCCTGCAACTGGAAACCCTGCCGAATATTGATATTAACATAAAAACAGGTAACTCGCTAATAAGCCGTTTCGGGCTTGATGCTGATTTAAAACCCGCTTTAAAAAAGAACAGTATTAGTATTGAAGCCTATCGTAATGCAGTAAGCACGTATCGTAATGCACGCGATAAGGAACATAAGCGGGAGATGGAAGGCATCATAAATGCTGTTAAGAATAATTTTAGAACTGAAATTGCAAAGAATGACCCTAAGTTGCTTAAGCTCAGTAAGCTAAACGGCGAACTATATAATTCGGTTAATCAACAGCAACTGTTTAGCGAAAGCCGTGCCGAAGCTAAAGCCCGTAAAGTAAAACAGCAAAAGTTCCAAAAAGAAATTGACACTTTGATTGTTGAAGTGGAGGAAATTAAAAACAACAAAATTTATGAAAATGCCTTTGAATGGCGATTTGAATTTCCCGAAGTGTTAAATAATGAGGGTGATTTTTTAGGTTTCGATATAGTTATTGGTAATCCACCATACATCTCAAACTGGGATTTGTCAGCCAGTAATCGTAAAGCGGTAATTTTTTTAGAAGATCATTATAGGCCTTACTTAACTGGGCACTGGGACTTATTTGGAGCTTTCATTATAAAAGGATATTATATACTGAAGCATGAAGGACTAAATTCATATATTTTACCAACGTCTTTTTACAAAGAGAAGCATTCAACCGAGCTTAGGCGATTCTTTATTGAAAATCTTACAATAATCGAATTAATAGATTTTGATAAATTGGTTGTATTTGAAGATGTTGCTCGGCAAACGGGCATTTATTTAGTTAAAAAAGATCTCTCAATTCAAAATGAGCTAAATTTGAAATTAGGGATAGCTGATAATGGTACATACATTAAACAGAATTTCTACAGTAATTTGAAGAATTATTCCTTTAAAACCAATGTAAACAAGTTAGATATAGAAATATTTAATAAGCTTAACGCAAACTCCACCTTGTTAGGTAATTTAGTTTGTATAAATACAGGTGTAGTTGCACATTCTAAAATAGAAAGTCCAGTTAAGTTTACAAAAGATGAGGTGATTAAAAGTGTATATAAAGAGGGGTTTAAGAAATACGTTGAAGGAATTAACATAAGCCCTTATTTAATTGGATTTAAAAATCAGTATATAGATTATGAATCTAACATAAAATTCTTTCATCGACCAAAGTTCCCATTACTGTTTGAATCTAATAAAATAATAGTAAGAAGAATTAGTGGTAAAAACAATCAGTTCTTTGCTTCGTACGATTGTAATAAATATTATTCAAATGATAATTTGATGCACGTTTTGTTATGGACAAATGAATTGTTAAAATTCCAACGACCAGAGAACAAATGGACGGCTATGATTCTTCCGGAATTATCCTTAGAATACATATTAGCAATACTTAATTCAAAACTGAATACATATTTTTTTAGTCGATTTTTAAGTACAGATACTCTTCAAGGAACCTATTCGAGTATTTATCCTGAAGATATTAGACAGATTCCAGTAAAGTTGAATAACATAGCAATCCAAAACGAATTAACAGATATCGTAAAGGAAGTTTTGGAATTAAGAAAGAATGGTTATGAAGTTAGTGAATACTTAAAAAAAATCGATTTTCTGATTTATCAACTTTATAAACTCACTAATGAAGAAATTGAAATGGTAGAAGGGCTATTTTAACGTCTTTAAGATTAATTACACGCTGTGCGTAGTCTCCTGACTGCGCACTATTATGCTCGCAGACTTTAGCCTGCCCTGCTATCAACAGCACTTCCACATTCCCCAATACCTGTAGCCTCTTCGCTTGGAAATATTTTCAACTTTCCCTGCCGCCATCAACTTTTTTACAGTACCTTGGTGTTACAATAGTTCAACCCAAACCCAATGAAACAATTTTTCTTGCTGTTAAGCCTTTTGGTGGCTACAGTTAGCTTTGGTAAAATTCCGGAGCGTCAAAAAAATACTTACGTTAATGATTTTGCGCATGTGCTGAGCACTAACGAGGTGGAAGCGCTCAATGCCAAAATTCACCGCATAGAGCGTTTGTCGGGCGTGCAAATGGCCGTGGTACTGGTAGACAAGGTTCCGGCCGAGTACGATATTGACGAGTTTGCCCTTTTAATTGGCCGTAAATGGCATGTAGGCAAGCATAAAGATGGACTGGTGTACGTGGCCGCCATTAGCCAGCACAAGCAACGCATTGAACTGGGCCGTGCCCTGAGCGATAAACTGAGCGATGGCAAAAGTGCCGAAATACTCGACCTCATGAAACCCTACTTTCGCAAGCAGGACTACAACGGTGGTTTGGATGCCATGATAGATGCCGTTGGCACCGAGGTTATACCGGCCAACACACAGGCGGCTACACCGGCAAGGCAGCAGCAACGTGTGGTTCAGGTTAAAGAAAAGCCCAGCACTGCAGCCGATACTTTTGCAACCATTATTACAGCAGCTATATTTATAGGTATCCCTGTTTTAATTATCTGGCTAATTGTACGGTACAGGCGTAACCGCAGAAACATGGTGTTTCAGCAAAATACGGGTTACAACAACCCAGGTTACGGCGGTGGCAACTACCCCGGCGGCGGCTATGGCAACGGCGGACCGGTAATTAACAATTACGGTGGCGGCGGCTACGGTGGCTCGGGCATAGGCTCTAACCTGGGCAGTTTTGCAGCAGGCGCGGCTACCGGTTATGCCGTGCGCAGCATTCAGGATAATATGAACGACGACGATGATGATCGCCATCGTCACCACAACAACAACGACGATTATGACCGTAACAACGTGGTAAGCGATTCAGACAACGACAGCGACAATACCGATTACTCGGTAAACGACGAAGATCGCGACTCATCTAACTGGGGCGACTACGGCAGCAGTTCCGACTCGTCAGACAGCGATTCATCTGATAACGACAGTTCATCCGACAGCGGTTTCGACGGCGACAGGGGTGCAACGTCAGACTGGTAGTTTAACAAAGTTGACAATCACCATTTACATTTCTCCCAATATAGGCCGGCGCAATTTGCCCGGCCTATTCTGTTTTATGTAAAAGGTTAAAAATTTGTATAAATATGAGGTTTTATAAAAAAATCCGGAGGTTTAATACAGAATTATAAGGCTGGTTTTCTGCGTCAGAATAGCGTAAACAAGCCGCGTTGGAAAACTATTGTGCCCGAAATTGATTATATTTATACATCGGTGAAATCACAATGTCATCGATTTAATCATAAATACTAATGGAAGAAAAGAAATATAATACCCTAACTCCGGCCGAAGAATACGTGATCTTGCACAAAGGCACCGAGCGACCTTTTACCGGCGAACTGCTGAACAATAAGGCGCAAGGCTTGTACGTTTGCCGCCGCTGCGACGCCCCGCTTTACAGCAGCGAAACCAAGTTTGAATCGTTTTGCGGATGGCCCAGTTTTGACGATGAAATACCTGGTGCGGTGACCAAAGAAACCGATGCCGACGGGCGTAGAACTGAGATTCTTTGCTCTAATTGCGGTGCCCACCTGGGTCACGTTTTTACCGGCGAAAGGTTTACCGCCAAGAACACCCGTCACTGTGTAAACTCCGTTTCTATGAAGTTTGTACCTTTAGACGAGGTGAAATAACATCCAAAAGTTATTAACATTTAAGCCCGTTTTTGCGGGCTTTTTTTGTGGTTTAGTTTTCAGCCTTTTACGTTTTTAGGACATAGGTTTGGTAGCGGATGAGTTGCCGTGTAAACATCGGCGCAATAACAACATGACATTCTGATGTTGTGGATATGTTGTTCACAATCAACCGGATAAAATAGAATATAAATTTAGCAGACACCTTGGCAGGGCGTGTCTGTGGATAACTTTAAGGGCGTGTGGAGAACGTTTATAAACTAATACCGGCTATGTGATGTACATTTGTTTATAAGCCAGGTGGCCCTAACGCCGGGCTTGTAAAAAGGCAGTTTAATGATCTGTTAAACCTGCCGCGATAAGTGAGTTAATACAAAAATAGAAAGCCAATATCATGCAGCAAGTAACAAGCTCATTCACAGTGAGCCGGGAGCTTGTCGGCTAAAGTAGGCACGAAAAGACAAAGGAATTAAAAAGCATATGAGTCAGGAAAACGAAGTATTACTAAGAGAGAACAAAGACCGGTTTGTTATCCTGCCGATCAACTATCCCGCTATTTGGGAGATGTACAAAAAGCACGAAGCCAGTTTTTGGACCGCCGAAGAAATTGACCTGAGCGACGACCAAAAGCACTGGGATAATTTGAACGACGGTGAGCGTCACTTTGTATCGCACGTGTTAGCATTTTTTGCCGCCAGCGATGGTATAGTGAACGAAAACCTGGCTGTAAACTTTATGAGCGAGGTGCAGGTACCAGAGGCGCGTTGTTTCTATGGGTTCCAGATCATGATGGAAAACATCCACTCTGAAACTTATGCTTTGCTGATAGATTCTTACATTAAAGATCCTGTTGAAAAAGACCGCTTGTTTCATGCCATTGATACGGTACCTTGTGTGGGTAAAAAAGCGCAATGGGCTTTAAAGTGGATCAATAACGGAACCTTTGCCCAGCGCTTGGTAGCTTTTGCAGCCGTAGAAGGTATTTTCTTTTCCGGCAGCTTCTGCTCTATCTTCTGGTTGAAGAAACGTGGCTTAATGCCGGGCTTAACGTTCAGTAACGAACTGATCTCGCGCGATGAGGGCTTGCATTGCGAGTTTGCCTGCTTGTTATACTCTATGTTAGAGAACAAGTTGAGCAAAGAAGAAGCTACCGGAATAATTACCGAAGCTGTAGAAATAGAGAAAGAATTTATTACCGATGCCTTACCGGTAAGATTGATTGGCATGAATGCCGAACTGATGAGCCAGTACATCGAATTCGTAGCCGACCGCTGGTTACAGGAACTGGGTTACGATAAGGTATACAATGCCACTAATCCGTTCGATTTTATGGAAATGATTTCGCTGCAAGGCAAAACCAACTTCTTTGAAAAACGCGTAGGCGACTACCAGAAGAGCGGTGTACTAAATGCACAACCAAGTCAGGCATTTACCTTAGACGACGACTTTTAGAACCCCTCCCAACCCTCCCCTAAGGAGAGGGCTAAAAAGGAGCAGGTACAGAATATATTCAATAGATTAAGACACAATTAAAAAATCTCTCCCCTTTGGGGGAGTTAGAAGGGGGTTTATAATGTTTGTAATAAAAAGAGACGGCAGAACAGAGTCGGTAAAGTTCGACAAAATTACCGCGCGCATTGAAAAACTGTGCTACAGCCTCAACCCACACTTAGTGGACCCGGTAGATGTAGCCCGTAAAGTAATTGAAGGTTTATACGATGGGGTTACCACTTCGGAGTTAGATAACCTAGCCGCCGAAACAGCAGCGTCGTTAACCACTAAGCATCCCGATTATGCCTTGCTGGCATCGCGTATAGCGGTATCAAATCTGCATAAAAATACCATCAAGTCGTTTAGTGAAACGATGCGTAAACTGCATAATTACCGCGATCCTAAAACAGGCAAAAACGCTTCTTTACTGGCAGATGATGTGTGGGATGTTATTGAAGCTAATGCCGATGTATTAGACAGCAGCATTATTTACGACCGCGATTTTGGTTTCGATTACTTCGGTTTTAAAACCCTTGAAAAATCGTACCTGTTAAAATTAGATGGCCGCATAGCCGAACGCCCGCAGCATTTGTTTATGCGTGTGTCGGTAGGTATCCATAAGGCCGATATTGAAAGCGCTATCAAAACCTATCACTTAATGAGCGAGCGTTGGTTTACACACGCTACGCCAACTTTGTTTAATGCCGGTACGCCTAAACCGCAAATGTCGTCATGCTTTTTGTTGACCATGAAGGATGACAGCATTGAAGGTATTTACGATACACTGAAGCAAACTGCCCAAATTTCGCAAAGTGCCGGTGGTATTGGTTTAAGCATTCACAACGTACGTGCAACAGGTTCTTACATTAGTGGCACCAACGGTACCAGCAACGGTATCATCCCTATGCTACGTGTGTTTAACGATACAGCCCGTTATGTAGACCAGGGTGGTGGTAAACGTAAAGGTGCCTTTGCTATTTATTTAGAGCCTTGGCATGCCGATGTTTATGAGTTTTTAGACCTGCGTAAAAACCATGGTAAAGAAGAAATGCGTGCCCGCGATTTGTTCTACGCCCTGTGGATCTGCGATTTGTTTATGAAACGTGTAGAAGCTAACGAAGAGTGGAGCTTATTCTGTCCGCACGAAGCACCAGGCCTGGCCGATTGCTTTGGTGAAGAATTCGAAGCCCTATACACTAAATACGAGCAAGAAGGCCGTGCCCGCCGCAAGGTAAAAGCACAAGAGCTTTGGTACGCTATCCTGGATTCGCAGGTAGAAACCGGTACACCATACCTGTTGTATAAAGATGCTGCCAACAGCAAATCTAATCAGCAAAACCTGGGTACCATTAAGAGTTCAAACCTGTGTACCGAAATTATGGAGTACACCTCGGCCGATGAGGTTGCGGTTTGTAACTTGGCTTCGTTAGCATTGCCACGCTTTGTGATCAACGGTCAATTTGATCACCAGAAACTATACGAGGTAACTTACCAGGCCACGTTAAACCTGAATAAGATCATCGATAACAATTACTACCCGGTTAAAGAAGCTGAATATTCTAACCTGCGTCATCGCCCTATTGGTTTAGGTGTGCAAGGTTTGGCAGATGCTTTTATTTGCCTGCGCATGCCGTTTGAAAGTGACGAAGCCAAGCAACTGAACAAAGACATCTTCGAGACTATTTACTTTGCCTCGATGACGGCTTCTAAAGATTTGGCTATAAAAGATGGCCCTTATTCAACCTTCCAGGGTTCTCCTTTATCGCAGGGTAAGTTCCAGTTCGACCTTTGGAATGTTAAGCCGGAAAGCGGCCGTTGGGATTGGGAAAACCTGCGTTTAGATGTGATGAACCATGGTGTGCGTAACTCACTGTTAGTAGCGCCGATGCCTACGGCTTCAACTTCGCAAATATTAGGTAACAATGAGTGTTTCGAACCTTATACCTCTAACATCTATACCCGTCGTGTATTAAGCGGTGAGTTTGTGATTGTGAACAAACACCTACTGCGCGATTTAGTAGACCGCGGTTTATGGAACGGTAATATCAAAAACCAGATTATTACGGCCAATGGTTCTATCCAGGACATTGCTGAAATACCTGCCGATTTGAAAGAACTGTACAAAACCGTATGGGAAATCAAAATGCGTAATATCATTGATATGGCGGCCGATCGTGGCGCATATATTTGCCAGTCGCAATCGTTAAACCTGTTCATCAATGCACCAAATGCTTCGAAATTAACCTCGATGCACTTCTACGCCTGGAAAAAGGGCTTGAAAACCGGTATGTATTACCTGCGTACACAAGCTGCTTCACAAGCAGTTAAGTTTACGGTAGAAAATCAAGGCGGTAAAAACATGGATCCGGTTGTACCGGCCCAGGTTGCTACCATTGCCGATGATGTACCAGCCGGACCATCTTGCTCTATGGACGAAGGTTGCGTAACCTGCTCTGCATAAGGTATCACCGTACACATAAATAAATGACTAAGCCCTGAAGTAAGTTACTTCAGGGCTTTTTATCTTTGCACCATGCCGGTTACCTATCAAAAGCACGAAATCATCCATTGCGAACGCTGTCGCACGGCTTTTGAATGCAAGGCAAACTCCTACACCAAATGCCAGTGCACCACTGTGCAACTCACCATAAACGAGGTACAATACGTAGCCGAATCTTACGACGGATGCCTCTGCGTAAACTGCCTGCGCGATTTGCAAAAAGAATATCAGGAAAGCTTATAAAGCAATAACTATTGTCTATAATATTGAAACTGTCAGTCTGAGCTTGTCGAAGACTTAGCAAAGTGTACAAGTCTTCGATAAGCTCAGACTGACATGAAGAATATAAAAATATTATGTAACTGCAGGTCGAAAACAAATAGTGTCATTGCGAGCGATAGCGTGGCAACCGCACGCGTTTATACTTGCCTATGCGCGGTTGACAAGTCGTTATCAATCCTTGCAGCTACATAATATATTATTTAACAATCTTACTGATGCTTCCAATGCCTCGACCTTCCCTGGCTCAGCCACTCCATAGCAGTTAGCATACGCTTTTGGCGGGTACCTTCGGTTTTAGCATCGGTTATCCATTCTATATATTCTTTTTTATGCGAGTTACTAAACGCGTTAAACTGGATTTCGGCTTGCGGATGCTCTTTTAAGAGCTTGGCAAAATAGTCGGGGACTACTAATGGCGGCTTAATCGTGCTTTTAGGCTTTACTATTTTTATACCCTGCTTATTCAGTTCAACTGCTTCGCGAATGTATTGCATCAGGATCTCATCAGCAGGCAGATCGACCAAACTGGTAATACGGCGAAAATGCCCCATACTATCGCTCTTTTCTAATAGGTTGTCAGGGTCGAAGAGGAGCGCGCCCTTCCACAAGCCGAAAGTACAATGCTGCTTGAATGCGGCCATTTGGCAAACCGGTCCTTTAAGATCAAAAAAAGGCATGCTCCACTTCATGGTTTCCTGAATTTCAGGAATGGTATCGTGTATCAACTGCCGCAGGTGAATGAGGATGGGCTGGGCAAAATCGGCCGCTTTAGCAATGTATTCGTCCTGGCGTGGGTCGTAGGTTTCCATGGTTTAAGGTATAATTGGAACCACAAGTTAGGAAATGGAATCAGAATTGTCAAGCGCTAACAGGGGACAAGTTTGCGTTAGCGATTGCAGCGGATACCGGCCAGGTGGCTAAGGCTTGTGCAGTATGAGCGGAAAGCACGGCCCGCAGGGAACGCCTTAATAGAGAATCAAGCTTAAGAACGCTTGAATAAGATAGTAGATCTTAATTATACATGCTATAAGCGTGCGGAATCGAATTAAATTTAATATGTTGTAATTATTCCTCGTTCATTATTGATTAAAAAAAGCTTTTTGCCAGTTTTTAGAACGTACATTGAAATGAAACCGGGACTAAAACTTGTTACTTTATAAGCAGCAGAACTAATATTAAGTAGGCTATCTTTTTTATTAAAAGACCATTCGAAAGTGTTTCTTCCATCAATATAGAAGAAAAGGTTACCTCTATTATTTATTGATCCAAAATATAGTTTGTATGTACCGGCTTTAGCAAACGCATAATTATTCGACGAAGAATGCAGTTTGCCGGCAGAATCAATTTCCCCGATTGTCCAATAGCTACGATGACTATTACCCGTCAAAACTGACTCGAGCTTATTCGAATTGCTACATCCTAACAAAAATAAAGATACTATTACAATTGACACAATACTTCTCATCACAAATCATTCAGGATAGTTAAATGAACTCTGTATTCGGTTAAAATCGAACTCGTCAAAATATTTTTAAAGTGTTATGAAATTAGCGAACTGTTTTAATTACTAAAAGCTGTCTGAACCGAAATAAAAGAAATAAAAATCTTTAGAATTGATTTGGTCACGATTTAGATGTCAGTCCCAAAGCTCTAATAACCAACACTACAACACGTGCCCCAACCTATTCGAATCCAACTTAATCAAGATAAATAGCAATATCGTAAAGCTCCATAATGAAGATCCTCCATAACTGATAAATGGCAGAGGGATGCCTATAACGGGCACCAGGCCAATGGTCATGCCGATGTTGATGATGACATGGAAAAAGATGATGGACGCCACACCATAGCCGTAAACACGCGAGAATGGCGACCGCTGTCGTTCGGCCATGATGATGATGCGCAGGAGCAGGAACATGAACAGGCCAATTACAACAATGGAACCGGCAAAGCCCCATTCTTCACCTACAGTACAAAAAATAAAGTCGGTACTTTGAGCGGGTACGAAAGCGTACTTAGTTTGCGTACCCTGCAAGTAGCCTTTACCCCAAAGCTTCCCCGAGCCTATAGCTATTTTAGATTGGTTAACGTTATACCCGGCGCCACGCAAATCGGTTTTAATGCCCAGCAGCTCATCTATACGCGATTTTTGGTGCGGCTGCAGTACATTGTTGTACAAAAAGTTTACGCTGAAAATAAAGGCAATAGAAATGATGAGTCCACCGGCCAGGGCAACAAGCCCCTCGCGCCGCAGGCGAAGCAAAAATGCCGCAGCTACAGACAGTATGATCAAAATGCCAATAAGATATAGTTGATTAAACAACAGCGACAACACGAACAAAGCAATGAGCAACCCCGCAATGATCAAGAAATAGGGCGACAAACCCTCGCGGTATAGGACGAATATCAGCGAGCAAAATACCAGTGTTGAACCCGTATCGGGCTGTAGCATAATGAGCAGCATGGGCAGGGCAATGATGCCTGCCGCCATGAGAAATGATTTAAACTCGGTAATACGCACGTTTACCCCGCTGAGGTAGCGGGCCAGCAGCAAACAGGTACTAAACTTGGCAAACTCCGAGGGCTGCAACCTGAACGATCCCAAGGGTATCCAGGCCTGGTTACCGCCTACATTTTTACCAACAACCAAAACCACCATGAGCAATAACACGGTTGTAACGTATACCACAGGGGCCAGTCCGCTGATAAAGCGGCTGTCTAACAGTAAAATAACGCTGCCTAATACCACAGCCGAAATAATGAAAATAAACTGCTTGCCGTAATTGGTATCCAGATCGATAAGACTGGGATGCGTTTCGTCGAAAACTGCCGCATGAATGTTGAACCAGCCAATGGTACACAGGGCCAGGTAGATGAGCACGGTTAGCCAGTCTACATTAAAAAAAAAGCTGCGTTGGTTATTCATCTTCTTTACGCTTAGGCTGGTAGGCTAATAATTTGCTGGTACTATCAGTGGCTTTCTTCTTACCGGCCGATTTTAGTTCAATTCGTTTAGCGGTATCGCTTTTAAGTTTCTTGATGCTGTCTTTTCTTATGCTATCGCGGCGAAGACTGTCTTTGTGAGACAGCTTTCTAACTGGTGGCTTCCAGCCCGGTGGCGGTGGTAGCAGGTTGGCGTTAATAATATAATTTACTTCTGCTTTAGGCTTGGTAATAGTGCCGCGCAAATAAGTTTCTACCAGGTAGCTGGCAATTGGTGCTGCCCACGATGAACCGTAACCGCCGTTCTCTACAATTACGGCTATGGCAATCTTAGGATTATTGCGGGGGGCAAAGGCCACAAACACGGAGTGATTTTTACCGTGGTTATTTTGCACCGTACCTGTTTTACCACACATGGTAATGCCGGGTATACGCGCTTGTACTGCCGTGCCATGGTCTACCACATCCTGCATACCATCAATAACGGGTTGAAAATATACGGTATCAATACCTACGTTAATTTTGGTGGTGTACTCTGTTTTGGTAATCTTTTTATCGCCTATGGCTTTAATTAAATGGGGTTTATAGTAAAAGCCACGGTTGGCGATAGTAGCTTCGATATTAGCCAGTTGCAGGGGGGTAGACTGTAGCTCGCCCTGGCCGATAGCTAACGAGATAATAGAACTCGACCGCCAGCGCTTGTTACCAAATGCCTTGTCGTAAAATTCGGGTTTTGGTACGTAGCCTTTACGTTCGTAAGGCAATTCAACATCCAGCTTGGTGCCAAAGCCAAATTTATTAACCTTCTCTTTCCAGTCTACCAAAGTAGTCCTGATGTTTTTAGGGCCTTTGGCGTTCATCAGTTTATCAAACACATAGCAGAAATACGTATTGCATGATTGTGCAATGGCTTTACGCAAATCTGTAACACCATCAAAGTGTTCGCACTTTACACGGCGGTTACCGGCTTGGTAAAAATGCGGACAAAAGAAGGTAGTTTGCGGTGTAATGATGCCTTCTTGCAGGGCAATCAATCCATCCAACGGTTTGAATGAGGAACCGGGAGGATAGCCTGCCTGGATAGGACGGTCTAACAGCGGTTTATAGGGGTCTTTAGCCAGCTTGGCATAATTGTTACCACGCTGGCGGCCGGCCATTAAGTTAGGGTCGTAACTGGGGCTGCTCACAAATGCCAATATCTCGCCTGTTGCCGGTTCAATGGCTACAATACTGCCAATCTTGTTGGTCATCAGTTTTTCGCCCAATTTTTGCAGACGAATGTCCAGCGAGGAGATCAGGCGCTCACCGGCGACAGCCGCGGTATCAAATGCACCGTTGGCAAAGCTGCCTTTTTGCGTGTTGCGCGAATCTACCATGAGTGTTTTAATACCCCGCTGTCCGCGTAAAACGCTTTCGAAAGATTTTTCTACACCCGATATGCCAATATAATCGCCGGGACGGTAGTAGCCGCCCGATTTTTGAATGGCAGCGTCGTTTGCCTCACCAATGTAGCCCAAAAAGTGAGCTGCAGTAGAGTCGGGGTAGGTACGAATGGTGCGGGGCTGGGCAAAGAAACCCTTAAATTCATCCTGCATCCGTTCCTGCAAGGGGGCATACTGCTGCACGGAGATCTGCTTTTCTAAGATCGAGGCGCGGTAGGGCGAATATTTACGGGCCTTGTCCAGTCTTTTATCAAAGCCTGCTTTGTCAATACCTATCAGCCGGCAAAACTCCAGAGTATCAAAGGGCTGAACCTCTTTCGGGGTTACCATAATATCGTATACCTGCAGGTTTTGAACTAATGGCTTTTCGTTACGGTCTAAAATAACACCGCGGGCGGGGAAGTCGATAATTTTACGCTGCACATTGTATTTGGCCAGCATGGCGTAACGGTCGTCAACTATTTGGATATAGAATAACCGGGCAAGTAAAATAACGGCTATGGTAATGAAGATGCCGGTAATAACGTAGCGCCGCTCAAAGTAATTGTTCATTTAGCGTTCTTTCCTTCTGTAAAATAAGAAGCTTGATATTAATATCAAAAATAGTGTAAAAACTGCACTTGATAGAAAACGCAATAAGGTGTATTGTATTTCATCTAACCTGAAAACCTCAAGGTTGAACAAGAAGAAATGATGTACAACAATAAGCAGGGCCGAGTACGTAAAAAACCACCGGAAACCCATATTGCCCAGCGTAGGTTCGGGCTCGTTATCAAAGCCGTCTTTTTGTACGGTTACGCTGATGAATAGTACGCGTACCAGGGCCAGTACCACACACGAGGCTGCATGCAGGCCCGGCGTATCGTTAAACATATCAATAGTTAAGCCCAGCAAGAACGACAGCAGGAACAGCAGCAGGTTAGGCGTTTCAAAAGGGAGCAATAAAATGAACAGGATATACAGGTAAGGCACCGACAGGTTGTACAGGCTAATGTTTTTTAACAGGAAAACCTGCAAAAGCACCAGCACTACAAAGCGTATCAGGTTAACTATGATTACTCTACTCATCTTGCTTTTTCTGGGCGTCTAACGTCTGGCGTTCTAAATAAAGTTTATTGTTTACTACGTAAACGTATTGCAGTTTGGCAAAATCTACCGAAAAGTTTACTTCCATGTTCAAAAAGAAACCACCGCCTTTAGCATGCAGGTTACTTACCTTACCCAAAGGTATACCGGCAGGGTAAAGCGACGAGTAGGTAGAGGTAACCACCCATTGACCTATGCGCGGCTTAACGTGGTTGGGTATATCCATTAACAAACCTACGTGCGGGTTAAGGTCGGCACCCCACATCAAACTTCCAATATCTTTGGTATCGGCCAGCATGGCGCTCACCTTGGCGTCTTTATGCAGCAGCGACTGTACCAACGATAAATGTTCTTCGGTATACACTACTTTACCCACCACACCAGTGTTGCAAATTACACCCATACCTTTTTTAATGCCGTCTTTACTGCCTTTTAGTATCGTAATGTAATTGTTGCGCTTGTTCACCGAGTTGTCTATCACCTTGGCTTCGGTATACGTGTACTGCTGCTTGTAAACACTATCGATAACGGTGTGCGTGGCAACCGTATCAGCATAGTAAGAGGATTGCAACTGGCTGTGCAAACGGGCGTTTTCGGCCGCTAAACTATCGTTCACATCTTTTAGCGAAAGGTAGCTGTTCAGCTCGTTTACACGGGCATAAAGCGTGCCGGTAACCTGGTTGGTGGTGTTCAGGTAAGTAGCCCGCTGAAACGAATTATACTTCACGTAAATGATCAGCGCCGAGATCTCGAAAATTAAAAACAGGAAAAATGCGTTATACTTACTGATGAAAATCAAAAGGTTACGCATGGGGTAGTGAGTGGGTTAAGTAGTGAGTGGTTGAGTAGTTGATTGGTTAGCTAAATATTAAACAACTACTTAACTACTCACCATTCAACTACTCACCAAACTATTGCATTAAAAATTTATAATTACCAATATTCTTGAGGGCGGTACCGGTACCGCGTACAACCGCACGAAGAGGGTCTTCGGCTACGTGTACAGGGAGTTTGGTTTTGGCAGCCACACGCTTATCTAAACCGCGCAATAAGGCGCCACCGCCGGTTAAGTAAATACCTGTTTGGTAAATATCGGCCGATAGCTCTGGTGGAGTGATCTCCAGTGCTTTCAAGATAGCTTCCTCAATTTTAGAGATAGATTTATCGAGGCAATGTGCAATTTCAGTATAAGATACGGTGATCTGCTTAGGTACACCGGTCATCAGGTCGCGGCCCTGTACGGCAAAATCAGCCGGTGGATCGGCCAGTTCGGGCAGTGCGGCACCAACTTCTATCTTGATCTTTTCGGCAGTACGATCACCAATCATGATGTTATGCTGACGGCGGATGTACTGAACAATATCAGAGTCGAAGTTATCTCCGGCTACGCGGATAGACTGGTCGCATACGATACCCGATAAGGCAATAACCGCGATTTCGGTAGTGCCACCACCAATATCAATGATCATGTTACCCATAGGCTCTTCTACGTCGATACCAATACCCACCGCAGCCGCCATTGGCTCATGAATTAAATAAACCTCTTTAGCGCCTGCAATTTCGGCCGATTGGTGTACGGCACGTTTTTCTACCTCGGTAATACCCGATGGAATACAGATCACCATACGTAACGACGGGAAGAACCAGCCTTTACCTTTGTTGATCATCTTGATCATACCGCGTATCATATGCTCGGCAGCATCAAAATCGGCAATTACGCCGTCTTTTAGCGGGCGTACCGTACGTATATTATCATGGGTTTTACCTTCCATTTGCATAGCCTGGCGGCCAATAGCTATAACTTTATTGGTCTTTCGATCAAAAGCTACAATGGAGGGTTCATCAACCACCACCTTATCGTTATGTATTATCAGGGTATTTGCAGTTCCTAAATCAATAGCAACTTCTTGTGTAAAAAAATTAAATAAACCCATTGAATGTTTGTGTCAAATAATCAGTAAAGATTATAAAAAATATCTGTAAGTTATTAATAACCGTTTGCATTTCAAAGCACCCCTCTAAATCTCCCCAAAGGGGAGACTTTTTTGAAATTACCTCCCTCTCCCTTGGAGAGGGCCAGGGAGAGGTTAGTGTTTAAAGTGCCTAACTCCCGTTGTTACCATGGCTATGCCTCTTTCGTTAGCCATGTTTATAGAGTCCTGGTCTTTTATAGATCCTCCCGGTTGCAATACCGCTGTAATACCTGCTTCGGCCGCTATCTCCACACAATCGGGGAAGGGGAAGAAAGCATCCGAAGTCATTACCGCGCCGTTCAGGTCAAAGCCAAAGCTGTTAGCTTTTTCAATGGCCTGGCGTAAAGCATCAACCCTTGAGGTTTGACCAACACCGCTGGCCAGCAACTGGTTGTTCTTAGCCAAAACCACGGTGTTAGATTTGGTATGTTTCACTATTTTGTTGGCAAAGAACAAATCTTTCAACTCCTGCTCGGTTGGTTGCTTTTCGGTAACGGTTGTCATTTTCTCCGGGCCTTCAATTACCAGGTCTTTATCTTGTTCAATTACGCCGTTCAGCAAAGTTTTAAACTGCTTAACGCCTAACTCAACCCGCTGGCGGATGAGTATAATACGGTTCTTTTTGCTTTTTAGTATTTCAACGGCCTCATCGGTATAGGCCGGGGCTATCAGTACTTCATAAAATAGCTTACTTATTTCTTCGGCCGTTTCGGCGTTTACTTCATCATTGGCAATAATAACACCGCCAAAGGCCGATACCGGGTCGCAGGCCAAAGCATCTATCCAGGCCTCTTTAATAAAAGAGCGGGTGGCAATACCGCAAGCGTTAGTGTGCTTTAAAATAGCTACGGTAGGGTCGGTAAACTCGTCAATAAGCGAAACGGCTGCGTCAACATCTACCAGGTTGTTGTACGATAGCTCTTTGCCATGCAATTTGGTAAACATAGCGTTCAGGTCGCCATAAAAAGTACCTTGCTGATGCGGGTTTTCGCCGTAACGCAGCGTTTGGCTGGTTTGTATGCTTTGCTTGAAAACCGGCAGTGACTGGCTTTCATCGTCTTGTGCTATGTTAAAATACTGGAAGATAGCGCTATCGTAGTGCGATGATATATTGAATGCTTTTTGAGCAAAATTGCGGCGTTGTGCAAAGGTGGTTTCGCCGTTTTGTGTTCTTAAAATTTCTTCAAGTCCCTGGTAATCGTCTTTTGAGGCTACGATCACCACATCTTTAAAGTTTTTGGCTGCCGCGCGGATGAGCGAGATACCGCCGATGTCTATCTTCTCAATAACATCGGGCTGATCGGCACCGGAGCGTACCGTTTCTTCGAACGGGTAAAGGTCAACAATAACTAAATCTATCTGCGGAATTTCGTATTGGGCCAATTGCTGCTCATCGCTTTCAAAACCGCGACGGGCAAGTATACCGCCAAATACTTTTGGGTGAAGCGTTTTTACACGGCCACCCAAAATAGAAGGATATGAGGTCAAATCTTCAACGGCTACTACATCGGCACCCAGGCTGCGAATAAAAGTTTCGGTACCACCGGTTGAATAAATGGTTACTCCTAAACGTTTTAATTCGTTTATAACAGGCTCTAAATGATCTTTGTAGAAAACAGAAATTAAAGCGTTTTTAATTTGAACAGACTGGCTCATGCAATACTTCTTTTTTGAGCCGCAAAGGTAGTGTTTTAGTTGATTAGTAAGTAGTGAATTGTGCGTAGTTTAATGTGTATTTTGAGGATGTTTTCAAGCTGAATAAGTTGGATGGTAATGACCGTTGTAATCTGTGTTATTCATCTCAAAAGTTTTGATTTTAACTAACTGAATCTTTTTTACCAGGCAAAAAATACAGAATCAGCGGAAATACCAGAAACGTAATCCAAATAGCAAAGCTTTTAGGAAAGAACTGATAATGGTAGTTAACCGCAAACACTGTTACTGAGAATATTACAGCGGCAATTGAATGTGCTATTTGTACCTGATCACCTGAATAGCGTTCTATATGGTCATTCTTTAGTTCGTGCAGTTCATCAAAGTACTTCTTATTAAAAAAAGTACCCTTTCCGGGTAAGAAGTCGAACAGCATCAAAATATTTTGAGCAATGTAGATGCTGCAAGTGCCTAATAAAAAGTATTGCAGGCCAATGTAGACTCTGCCAAGCCAGTCGGATGTTGTTTCGATGGATGGATTTTGATATACCCTGTAAAGGTAATCGATAGCCAATATCATTGAAATTATCGAGCTCCATATGCTTAACCTGAGGCGGCTACTGCGCGATAATGTTTGGTAAGTAAAAGCATGGTAAAAGGTATACAGCGTATACAGGAAAGGTATCACTAAAAGTATTTCGAAAAAGATATTTCTAATTGCCGACAGATCGGAGTCGTAGAACCAGTATACAATTGCTACCGATTGTAACAGCGTTATCCCTTCGGTTAGTTTAGCCGTTACTTTGTCTTTATAAGCTACGCAAGCTATGACTATTAGAAAGCCAAGGAAGAAGTATGGCCATTGCGCAATGTGTCGGTCTATATTATAATCCCTTTCACGCTTGCCGGGCAAAAAAGTAGAAAAACTTAATACAAAGGCACCAGCAACAGAATACAGTACCGTTTTCCAGTCAGTGCAAATTCTCCTGAATTCATAAATAGCGCCCCCAATTAATGCAATAACACTAAGCGAAATGAGGCCACTGCCAAACATAAGGTACGTTTATTTTAGTTACGATAACCTCTTATTTTCTTACCTTTTTTAGCAACCCCTCAATCACCTTTGGAAGATGCTGATGCTCCAGTTGCTGGCCTTTTAGTTTGATGCTGTCGAGCGTATCGCCGGGTTCAATTTTAAATTTAGCCTGGTGAATGGTTTCGCCCTCGTCAAAATGTTCGTTCACAAAATGGATGGTGATGCCGCTTTCGGTTTCGCCATTGGCCAATACGGCCTTGTGCACATTATCGCCGTACATACCTTTGCCGCCATATTTAGGCAATAGGGCGGGGTGTATGTTGATGATCTGATTTGGAAAAGCCTTCAGCAACGATGCCGGAACCAGCCATAAAAAACCGGCCAGCACAACTAAGTCTACCTCCATGCTTTTAAGCAGTTTAACTACATCATCGGTTTGGTAAAACTCGTTGCGGGTAAATACGTGCGAGGGTATCTCGAAATTATCGGCCCGTTGCAGTACGTATGACTGTGGGTTGTTGGTGAGTATCAGCACCACTTCGCCCTGGTCATGATGTTTAAAATACTCTAATATCTTTTGAGCATTAGAACCCGATCCTGAAGCAAAAATGGCAATCCTGGTTTTCAAAGCAGTATATTGATGGTTAACGGTGGTAAATATAGCATTTTATGTAAATGCACCTATTAATGTATAAACGCATAGCGGGTAATACGGCGGCGCAGTACGGTGGTAGGCACCCTACGCAAAGTATCGGTCACTACAGACTGTAATACCAGCGAGTTTTGGCCCAGGTTTAAAATTTGTGCATGTGCAAACGGTCTTGAACTCGTCCCGGCCAAAGAATCTTTCAATAAAATATTTGACCTGAGCAGCAGCGAATCCTGGGTGGTTACTTGCCAGGTGCCTTGTACACTTTGAGTAGTGCAACTATAGTTGGTGTAAGTGCAGTTACCATTGCTGTTAAAGTTGAAAACCTGGTTTTTTGGACATTCGCGGTTCAGTGTATCGGTACGTTTAAGGGTGTCGCCGTGGTATAAACTTAGCTGCTGCGATGCCAGCTGCCACTCGCGGGCTGTCAAAAATACATTAACGTACGCGCCCTGATCTTCTTTTTTGCAGGAGCTGATGAGCCAGCCGCCCAGCATGAAAGCCAGTATAATAAGTACAGGTAATTTGTTACGAAAGTTATGCACGTGGCAAAAATACAAAATCTGTTAAACTACTTGCTTAACCCGATGCGATTATAACGCAGCTTATTATACCGTATTGTGTAAGTTGGCGGCGTAGTTAATTAACTTAGAGAAATACTGTGGTGGTTTAGCAAACCATATGTTAACCTTGCTGTAATTTATAAGTTAGTTTTTAACAAATACCTGATGAGAATACCTTTTGAAACATTGCAGGCAGAATTTGAACGGATACTGCTCGACCTCAATTTTACAGCTCACAAGGCCGCACAAATAGCCACCATATTTGCAGAAAATAGCCGCGATGGGGTGTACACCCACGGTTTAAACCGTTTCCCGGTTTTTGTGCAGTATGTAAAAGAGGGGCTGGTAAACCCTGATGCCGAACCAACGCCACAGGAAGGCCTGGGTTTGTTGGAACGATACGATGGCAACCTGGGGCCGGGCATGCTTAATGCCCGCTTTTGCATGGACAGGGCCATTGCCTTAGCCAATGAGCATGGCATGGGCTGCGTGGCCATACGCAACACCAACCACTGGATGCGTGGCGGCACCTATGGCTGGCAGGCAACCGATGCCGGTTGCATTGGCATTTGCTTTACCAACACCATAGCCAACGTACCACCCTGGGGTGGGGTAGACCCTCGTTTGGGGAATAACCCACTCATCATAGCTGTTCCGCGAAAAGAGGGTCATGTGGTGCTGGATATGGCGGTGTCGCAATACTCCTTTGGTAAGTTGCAGCAATACCGCGATGCAGGAGATGAACTGCCTTTGCCGGGCGGTTATAACAAGGCAGGGGAGTTGACCACCAATGCCGGGGAGATCATGGAATCGTGGCGTTTGCTGCCGATAGGTTTTTGGAAGGGCTCGGGCCTGTCGCTCATGCTCGATCTGCTGGTAACGATACTGAGCCAGGGGCGTTCTACTGCCGAGATTACGAAGGGTAAAGCGGAGTATGGGGTATCGCAAGTGTTCATTGCCATCAAACCTAACAATGGTACCCAATCGGCAGACCTCATAGAACAGATCATCGCCTACACTAAAACCAGTGGTTTGGAAAATCCTGACAACGCCATCCGTTACCCCGGTGAGAGTACTTTGAAAACGCGTGAGCGAAATTTAAAAGAAGGCATCCCGGTGGATGAAAAAATATGGGAAAAGGTGAAAACTTTGTGACGTGCAGAACTTGAAAATTTGCAGAACTGAAAATGTATAAAAATGAAGTTTTTTGTATTTTTTTGAAGAAAAGGCAGAGTTACTTGAACAATAGTGAGTAGTTAAATGCACTTAATCTGCACATCTGCTACTCTCCCTTCAGTACCACTTCGTCGTCCTTGTCCTGAATCAAGTGAGCGAACTTTTCCCAGAAGCCATCCTTCGGCAGGGGGGCTTTAATGTCTATGGGTTCCTTTTTTACCGGGTGCATAAACTGTAGGCGGCGGGCATGCAGGCAAATGCTTTTTCTAAGGCTGCCGCGGGGGTAGCCATACTTGTTATCGCCTACAATGGGGCTATTCAGGGTAGAAAGCTGCACCCGTATTTGGTGTGGGCGGCCGGTTATTGGGTTAACCTGAATTAGGTAATACCCCTCCAGTTCGCCAACCATACGGTAATGCAACTCCGACCGCAAACTGCCCTGCACTTCATGTCCATGTGCTGTTGTAACGTTCTTTTTAGGGTTTTTAATAAGCCAGTGCACCAGATTGCCATACGGCGGGTTAGGGCGGTTACGCACTACGGCATAGTAGGTTTTACGCATTTCACGCGTTTTAAACATCTCGTTTACACGCTCCAAAGCTTTGCTGGTTTTGGCAAAAAGGATTACACCGCTTACCGGCCGGTCTAACCGGTGAACCACGCCTAAAAAGGCACCGTTAGGCTTATTATACTTCTTGGCAATGTAATTCTTCACCTTTTCATCCAGCGGAATATCGCCTGTGTCGTCTACCTGTACAATATCGCCGGCGCGTTTATTAATGGCAATCAGGTGATTGTCTTCATACAGAACGTCGTTGTCCGTAATTTCGGCGTTAGGGTTATTAGGTACAGGTTTATTAGCCATGTGGTTTTAGTAAAGAAGTCGGAATAATCCGTTAGTCAGTAAGAATTATATAGTTTGTTAATGCTTTAGTTTGATGAAGAATTGTAAGCCGATACTGTTAACTCTTGGCTCTTGATTCTTGTATCTTGGTTCTATTCTTAATACTGCTCTCTCTCGTTCGGGAAGTCTTTAGCTTTTACATCGCCCACATAGCCCTTAATAGCATCATTCATAACATCATACAAACTGGCGTATTGGCGTAAAAAGCGCGGACGAAAGCCTTTATTAATACCCAACATATCGTGTATCACCAATACCTGTCCATCGCAATGCTGACCTGCGCCAATGCCAATAGTAGGTATTTGCAAGCTCGCACTAACTTCTTGCGCCAGGGCAGCAGGTATTTTCTCCAGTACTACTGCAAAGCAGCCTAATTCCTGCAGTTTTAAGGCATCCTCACGTAATTTTTGTGCCTCGGCTTCCTTCTTGGCGCGCACAGTGTAAGTGCCAAATTTGTAAATGGACTGCGGCGTCAGGCCTAAGTGCCCCATTACCGGTATACCAGCTGTTAATATACGACTCACCGATTCGGCAATCTCAATACCACCTTCAAGCTTAACTGCATGAGCACCAGATTCTTTCATAATACGGATAGCCGAGCTCAGCGCTTCTTTAGAGTTACCCTGGTAAGAACCAAAAGGCAAATCGACTACCACCAAGGCCCGGTTTGCCGCCCGTACTACCGATGAGGCGTGGTAGATCATTTGATCTAAAGTGATAGGCAACGTAGTTTCGTGGCCAGCCATCACATTAGAGGCCGAATCGCCTACTAAAATTACATCAACACCGGCATCGTCCACAATTTTGGCCATCGAAAAATCGTAAGCCGTAAGCATAGCAATTTTTTCGCCATTGACTTTCATGGCTTGAATGCTGTGGGTGGTAACGCGCTTTATTTCTTTATTTACAGACATGTGAGAAAGAATCAAGAGTATGGAGTCAAGAATAAAGATGAAGACTCCATGTGCAAAACTAATAAAAATGTTATCTATATTCTTGACTCTGCACTCTTGACTCTCATATAAAAATAACTTACTTTTGCGGCGTGAATACAGACGCACCATTCATGCTGCTCACCCACTGCTTTCACGGAGCTGTACACCAGGCCAACCGGCTTAATTTTCATCCTTTTAATTTTTTTGTAAAATGACCAACTACACCAAGTTACCGGCAATATTGCTACTGGCCGATGGTACCGTTTTTCATGGTAAAGCTGCCGGAAAAATAGGCACAACTACCGGCGAAATCTGCTTTAACACCGGGATGACAGGCTATCAGGAGATTTTTACCGATCCTTCGTACTTTGGGCAAATTATGGTAACTACCAATGCGCACATTGGCAATTACGGTATCAGCAACGAAGAAACCGAGTCGAACAAGATCCAAATTGCCGGTTTGGTTTGTAAAAATTACAACATTGCTTACAGCCGTAAACAGGCCGATGAAAGCATTCAGGATTATTTTCAGGAGCAAAATATTACCTGTATTTCAGATATTGACACCCGCCAGTTGGTGCGTCACATCCGCGATAAAGGCGCCATGAACGCCATTATTTCTTCGGAGATATTAGATGTGGAAGAACTTAAAGCGCGTTTAGCCTCGGTACCATCCATGGATGGTTTAGAGCTTTCATCTCAGGTATCCACCAACGAAACTTATACTTTTGGTAACGAAGATGCCACTTACCGTGTGGCCGTGTTAGATTTAGGTGTAAAGAAGAACATTCTGCGTAATTTTTCGGAGCGCGATGTGTATGCAAAAGTATACCCGGCTAAAACATCTTTCGAGGAAATGGAAGCTGATTTTAAGCCTAATGGCTACTTCATCTCCAACGGCCCCGGCGATCCATCGGCTATGCCTTACGCCATTGATACTGTAAAAGATATTTTGGAGGCTGATAAGCCTATGTTTGGGATTTGCTTAGGCCACCAGTTGTTGGCTTTGGCTAATGGTATTCCTACCAAGAAAATGTTTAACGGTCACCGCGGCTTAAACCACCCGGTTAAAAATATATTGAAAGACCACTGCGAGGTTACTTCTCAAAACCATGGTTTTGGCGTGGTGCAGGATGCGGTTCGTGCTTCGGAAAAAGTGGAGATCACGCACATTAACCTGAACGACCAATCCATCGAGGGTATTCGTGTGAAAGACAAAAAAGCATTCTCGGTACAGTATCACCCTGAATCATCTCCGGGCCCGCATGATAGCCGTTATTTATTTGATGACTTTGTGGATTTGATGAAATAAGAATCTAAGAGAATTATAGAATAAGCCGGCTCACAGCCGGCTTTCTGCGTTGATGTGTATTATGTTTTAAATAGAATTTGGACAAGGATTGTATTTTGTAAATAAAGCGCAGCCTTTTTAATAAAAATGATGATTTGTTTACCACAATGTGTTGTAATATTAATAACTAAAAAGTAGCTTTACGTTATTAAACCTATACTTAAACTAAGTCATCAAAATTTTGCTGCTTACGCCGTTGCGTAAAACCTTATAAAATGAATAAAATTCTACCTGTTATTGCCATTTTGTTACTGCTTTCAGCCGCTTCTTGCCAGAAGTCGGAGTTGAAGGAGATGGTAAATACTGATAATTTTATCAGCGTTAAGCAGTCGACTATTGCCAGTGTAAATGGTCCTACTATGGCCGCCGTTAACCAAGAGGTTAAGTTTACGGTATCGTGGCCATACGAGGGAAATTGCCAGACTTTTAAAAGTTTCAAGGCCAATACACTGAGTGATACTACGCAGATAAAACTATTTACCGCTACCAATGTAGCTGAAGACTGCAGCGGCAAGGAAGTGCAGCGTTCTTCAGTTTTTAAATTCAAATCGGACAAAGCCGGAATATTTTATCTCAAATTTTTAGGCCCCGATAGCACCCATGCTATTATAGATACCTTAACAGTTAAGTAAGGTTGTAAATAGCGTTACACTTATTCCATCTGTTTCATTACTTCTCTTTCAATCGACTGACTACAACCAGCTTGTTTAATGCTTCTTTATGGCCGATTATTTGTACCAGATCAACCAAACATCATCATTATGAAAAAGGGAGATACCGTACACTGGGAGTGGGGAAAATCGGAAGCTGAAGGTAAAATAGAAAAGAAGCATGAAGATACTACGCAGATCAAGAGCAAAGGCTCTACCATTAAGCGTAAAGCCAGCAAAGACGAGCCTGCTTATGAAATTAAGCAGGAAAACGGCACAAAGGTGCTTAAATCGGAAAGTGAGCTAAAAAAAGGTGGAAAGAAATAGATTGGAGAATCAAGAATACAGAATCAAGAACCACATCGTCTATTGTTGATAATTCTGTATTCTTGACTCTGTATTCTGTAATCTACTCTTTAATATAAACCTCTCCCTTATATGGGTCAATGGTGCTGTGAAAGCTGTAACCGGCTACATGCATAATGTAGTAGGTCATAATATCGCACCAGCAAATTTCGTCGTGGAACATAGGTACCTTAGGGAATTTTCCTTCCTGGCGGCTTTCTTCTTTGTTGTAATTATATTCGCCGTCGTGCTCCTTGATCCATTCCCGGAAACGATCGAACTCGGCAGGCTCTGAAAACACGATCTTGAAATGTGTTTCTTCTTTAACTTCCTTCAGGTCATCATTCATGTAATGATGAAACTTATGGCGGTGACGTATTATTTTGGCTGTGTACATGTGCTGCGTTGATAGTTGTTAGGCTAACAAAAAAACAAAGACGATGTTTAGTCACAATCTTCCAAAATTGGCTTTTAATTCTCATCAGTTAGAGACTTAATTGATTTCTATTTGTGATGGAAACAGTACTAAAATTTAACATTTCTTTAATTACTTCTACGTAGTAAACTATTAATTTGACCACATGAAATATGCGTATCTACTGTTGGTCTTAATTGTATTGAGCGTGGCGACTACTCAAGGTTCTGTAAGGTTCAATAGAGGTGATAAAGTCAATGTTTGGGTTTTGAAAGGTATTAAGCTTTATAAAAGTCCGGATAGTAAAAGCACCATAACATCTACAATTCCTTATGGAGTATCTGTTGAAGTTTTGAGTACCGGAACAGATTCTTTAAAGGCTTGGCAAGGAAAAATAACAAACGATATTACCCCGGTTCCGGTTACTTTAAAAGGGTACTGGTTGAAAGTGAAGTATGGGCAAATAGAAGGTTACGTGTTTGACGGTTACTTATCCAAAATGCCTTGTTTAAAGTTAAATGAAAATGGATCTCCGGAAGAAGTAGATACCTATATTAAGCGAAATTATAAAGGCTACACTAAAAGGATGATAAAAAAAGTGGTTCAAGGGGTAGATTCTGAAGAAACCACTTACTATTATAAAGGTGCAATAATTTTAGAAGAATCATCGGGTGATGGCTGCTGGGATACGAATGTATATTTTAAAGGAATCAGTTATCAGGATGTACAACTTTTTGAAAAGGTCTGCCTCAATGGTGCGGATGCCGCTCAGGATATTAAGATAAAGCGCCTGAAGAATAACATCGTTAAGTTTTCTTTTGCCTCGTGTACATAAGCCTGTTTAACTACTCCCAACAAAATTTATTACCTTCACGCCCTCTAATATTACCTGAAATATATGAAACTGTTAGAAGGAAAAACTGCGCTCATTACCGGAGCAAGTAAAGGTATAGGCCGTACCATAGCCGAAAAATTTGCCGAGCATGGCGCTAATGTGGCGTTCACTTACCTGTCGTCTGTAGAAAAAGGACTGGCGCTGGAGCAGGAACTGCAAAGCTTTGACACGCAGGTAAAAGGCTACCGTTCTGATGCCTCGAAGTTTGACGAAGCCGATAAATTGATCAATGATATTGTGGCTGATTTTGGCAAACTGGATATTGTGGTAAACAATGCCGGTATAACTAAAGACGGCCTGCTGATGCGCATGACCGAAGAGCAATGGGACGAGGTACTGAACGTGAACCTGAAATCGATATTTAACGTTACGAAAGCCGCTTCAAAAATAATGATGAAGGCGCGTCAGGGTGTTTTTATTAACATGAGTTCGGTGGTGGGTATACAGGGTAATGCCGGTCAGGGTAACTATGCGGCCTCTAAAGCCGGTATTATTGGTTTTTCTAAATCAATGGCTAAAGAATTAGGCTCACGTAACATCCGCACCAATGTGGTAGCGCCTGGTTTCATTAAAACTGAAATGACCGAAGTTTTAGATCCTAAAGTAGTAGAAGGCTGGACTGCCGGTATCCCGCTTAAACGCGCAGGCGAAACGATAGAAATTGCTAACACTTGTGTGTTTTTGGCCTCAGATATGGCTGCTTACATCACCGGCCAAGTAATTTCGGTCGACGGTGGAATGGCGTAATTTATAGAGTCAAGAGCCAAGAATTAAGAGCTAAGACTTTGGATGATGATGCAATGAACCATGAACAATCAATCATCAGCCAAACCATAATCGCTATGGCAACTGAGCGCGGGGCAGATAAAACCATTTGTCCGTCGGAAGTAGCCCGGGAAATGTTTCCTGCAAACTGGCGTAAGCATATGGAAGAAGTTAGGCAGGTAGCGATTAATTTGCATCAGCAAGGCAAAGTAAGCATTACCCAAAAAGGTAAGCCGGTAGATATCAACAACATCAAAGGGCCTATCCGTATAAAAATAGTGAGTAGTTGAACGGTTGATTAGTGAGTTGTTGTTTTAAAAGTTAAATTAGGCCGTGCCTTACAGCTATTTCTTATTGAACCACTCACCACTCACCACTCAACTACTCACCTCCTTAACCTGGGGAAGTGTTTCGGGCTGGTGGACGCCTGTTTGCCTGCTGCTTGGTGTTTTGTATGCCTGGCTAATGTACCGCAACCCGGTTAGTATAAGCAGTGGTGGGCGCTGGTTGCTGTCAGGATTGCGTGCACTTGCCGTGTTCTTGATCGCTTTTTTGCTCGTATCTCCGCTAATTAAGTCGGTTACTTACCAACCTCAAAAGCCGCTGGTTTTAATTGCGCAGGATAACTCCTCATCTATTAACACTTTCAAACCAAAATCCTTTAACGTTAGTGAATTCAATATTCAATTAGCAGGCTTAAAAAAGCTTTTAGGTAACGATTATGAAGTACGGGAGTTTAATTTCGACCGTAATTTGCATAACGGCTTATCTACCAGTTACCAGGGAAAGCAAACTAATATAGCAGCAGCTATACATGAGCTTAATGAACGTTTTGTTAATCAAAATGTAGGCGCATTAGTATTGGCTACCGATGGCTTGTATAACCAGGGTGCCGATCCTCAATACGAAACCAGAAACCTCAAAACCAGCATTTATACCATTGCCCTTGGCGATACCGTTCCACGCCGCGACTTACTCATTAGTAACGTTAACTACAACAAAACCGCATTTTTAGGCAACGACTTTATGCTGGAGGTTTTAGCCGAAGCCTACCAGAGTATGGGCGAAACTTTGCGCCTGAGCATTGCGGAAGATGGCCGTACTGTGTTTACGCAAAACATCCCGGTTACGAGCAATGCTTTTCGTGAAGTGGTGCCGGTAAAGCTTAATGCCGATAAAAAGGGCATCCACCAATTTACGGTAAAGCTTGCACCTATAAGCAATGAGCTATCGGTTCAAAATAACGCCGAAATCATTTATATTGAAGTGTTAGATGCCAGGCAAAAAGTTTTACTGGCTTATGCCAGTCCGCACCCCGATATCAGCGTAATTAAACAACTGGTAGAGCGGAACAAGAATTACGAACTTAAGGCAGTGCCTGCGGATAAGTTAACTACTGTGAAGCTGAGTGATTATGGGTTAATCATATTGTACCAGATTACGGCAGGCGATAACCCGGCTTTGAAAACATTTGCCGCGCAAAGTAAAGTACCGCTTTGGTACATAACGGGTGCCCAAACCGATCTGTCGGATTTTAACCAGGAACAAAACACTATTGGTATTATTGCCGGCCGTACCGATGTACAGGAAGAATTCGCTGTACCGGTTGCCGGTTTCTCGCTATTTACCCTGACCGATTCTACGCAAAATAAGATCAACCGCTTTCCGCCTTTGCTGGCGCCGTTTGGTAACTACGGCTCGGCGGCAGGCGCTTCTGTATTGCTTAAACAAAAGATAGGTAGCGTAAATACCACCTTCCCGCTGCTGGCCTTTAACGAAGCTGATGGCCGCCGCACGGCCGTTTTAGCTGGCGAAGGCTTGTGGCGCTGGAACCTGGCCGAGTACCAAGAATTTGGTAGCCACACGGCTATGGAAGAGTTGTTTAGTCAAAGCATTCAATACTTAACCGCCAATGCCAACCGCCAAAGGTTTAGGGTATATGCCGCCAAAAATGTATTTGACGAGGGAGAGAATATACTGCTCAATGCCGAACTATACAATGATGCTTTGCAGCTAATTAACACCCCTGATGTTAATATCACGCTGAAAAACAGCAGTGGCAAGAACTATAGCTATTTGTTTAGCCGGGCGGGGCAAAGTTACCAGTTAAACGCCGGTGTATTGCCTGTAGGTAATTACAGCTATACTGCCAATAGCAAACTGGGTAAACAAACCTTTACCGCCAAAGGGCAGTTTACTATCAAAGCTTTGAACCTCGAAAGCAGGCAAAGTACCGCTAACCATCAATTGCTGTATAACATGGCCAAACAATCTGGCGGTAAAATGCTGCAGCCTGCTCAGCTTAATCAACTGGCCGAATTGATTCGCAAGAACGAAAATATTAAGACCGTAGTGTACGATGATCAGCGTTACAGCGACCTGATTGACAGCAAATGGCTGTTCGTGCTGATATTGGCTTTGCTGAGTACCGAGTGGTTTTTACGTAAGCGGGAAGGAGAGGTGTAATGAGCGTTTCCTTTGTTATTGAGTTGTTGGGTACGGTGGCCTTCACCATATCAGGTGCTTTTTCGGCCATGCAAAAGCGGCTGGATGCCTTTGGGGTTATCGTAATTGCCTTCATTACAGCCATTGGCGGCGGTACCATTCGTGATGTATTAATTGGTTATACACCAGTAAGCTGGATGCGCGATTTGAATGGACCTATCGTAATTACGATTACTGCCGTTTCTGCAATTTTCTTCAAAAAATATCTAAAAAACTTCAAAATTACACTGTTTTTGTTCGATGCTTTAGGACTATTTACGCTGATAGGTATTCAAAAAGGCGTTGACGCCGAGCTGAACAACGGTGTCTGCATCATCTTAGGTACCATCACCGGTTGTTTCGGCGGTGTGCTTCGCGATATACTGCTGAACAATATCCCGCTCATCTTCCGCAAAGAAATTTATGCTACAGCCTGCATCATCGGCGGCGGAATCTACTTTGGATTGAGACATCTCATTGACCCTAACTGGGCGAAAGTAATTGCAATCGCTTTTATCTGCGGTATCAGAATACTGGCGGTAAAATATGATTTGAAGTTGCCGGTTTGGTAAGGAGCAGAGAGTAAGGTGCGAAGAGTGGGGTATTTCCGCTCCTCAAAACCCCGATCCCCGCACCTTAAGATTACTTCAACTCATCCAAAACCTTAAACAACTTCTGCCTTACCGTGGTGGTTGATCCATTATAATTGTTAATGATAGCCGAAAAGCACAACCTGCGCCCGCCATGTGTTTGATAACCAGCGTAGGCTACCACATCGGCAATGGTGCCGCTTTTCATGTGCATGTTGTTGTAAAGAGGAAGGCTATCGTAAAAAGAAGAAAACCAAGGCTGTGCTACCGCCGTTTGCAGGATTTGGGCTACACTGTGGGTAGTTACCCTGTCTTCGGGCGAAAGGCCACTGCCGTCATATATATTGAGTGACAGTGCGTCAATACCGCGTACCTTCCAGAAGTTTTGAAGCACCTGTACTCCGCTTTTGGTAGATACTGTTTTATCCATTTTTACGGTCAGCATTTTGAGCATTTGTTCGGCATAAAGGTTAATGCTTTCTTTATTTAACCAGTACACAATCTTGCTCAACTCTGGTGAGTATACTGTGGTTAATGTTTTGTTGATAGTGGGTATTTGCGTGCCTTTGGCCGTTAGCGTAATTACAGATTCAGGCTCGCCGCTCACTTTGATATTTAAGCGCTTCAAAGTGTCGGTCAACCGGAAAGCGGCATCATAAGCAGGATCGGGCATGGCTACGCTGATGCTTTTCTTAGCCTTATCAATGGCATAGGCGCCACGAATATACATGGACTTATTGCCAACCGGCAGGTAAGCGTAAGAATGATCGCCCGAACCCGGGCCTGAAGTCAATACTTCGCTTTTAAAGTCGAAGTAAGGCATGGCCGGTACCGTGCGTAATACTGTTACCGGGCTGCCAACCGTACCTGTGGTGTATTTAATGTCAAATGTGTTTTCACGCCAGCATAAGCCTGAGGCACCGGCACCGTAGTAGTTGCCCAAATCCTGCCATATCCAGCCATCGGGAACGGCCTGGGTATCAAAAATGGAATCATCGCCAATAATGCGGCCGTTTATTTGTTTAATGCCTGCCTGTTGCAGGGCGGTTACCATTTGGTTGAGAACAGCGTTTTCTTTGGTGGTTTCCCAGCGCCAGCTCCCAAGAGTGGGGTCGCCGCCGCCTTTAATGATTACATCACCAGTGAGTATGCCATTGGCATCAATAGTACCTGTGTATCCTAATTTGGTTTCAAATTTATAGTCGGCCCCTAACAGGTTAAATGCTGTTATAGAAGTAACCGTTTTTAGCGTAGAGGCAGGCGCCAGGCCTTTATCGCCGTTGGCGGTATAGATAACCTTGCCCGTTGCCGCATCCAATACCGTTAACGATAGGGTGGCATACCGGCATTGGCTGTCTTGCTGTAATTTGTTAAAAGCGATTTGCAGGCTCTTTTCTAAAGTTTGCGCCTGGCTGTAAACGTTTAAAAGTAGAAAGCTAACTATCAATAAGTACCGTATCCTCATGCTTAACGTTGCGTTGCGAAATATAATAAATAGGAATGCCGATAAGTACAATAATAAGGCCAGGCCAAGTGTATTGCGGTTTATATATAATTAACAGCGTGCAAAATGTTAAGCCCATCAATACATAGATAGCAGGCAATACCGGGTAACCAAATGCTTTGTAAGGACGCTGTGCATCGGGGCGTTTTACCCTTAAAATGTAGATACCCACAATGGTAAGCACATAAAAAATAACCACCACAAAAGAGATCATATCCAGCAAGTCGCCGTAGCGGCCGCTAAGGCAAAGTATGCTGGCTACTAAACATTGTATCCATAAACCAAACTCCGGAACCGCATTTTTATTTAAGGTACCGGTCTTTTTAAAAAACAAGCCGTCTTTAGCCATGGTATGATAAACCCTCGCGCCAGCTAAAATTAAGCCGTTGTTACAGCCAAAAGTTGAGATCATGATCATCAGCGCAATAATTATGGTACCGGCATTACCAAAAATAGCGTTTGAGGCAGCTACGGCAACCCTGTCTTTTTCGGCCGATGCAATTTCTTGTAAAGGCAGTACAGCTGTATACATTACGTTGGCTGATACGTAGATCAGTGTAACGATGAGCGTACCTAAAAACAAGCTCAACCCAATATTGCGCTGTGGGTTTTTCATTTCGCCGGCAATGAAGGTTACATTATTCCATGCATCGCTGCTGAATATAGATCCTACCATAGAAGCAGCAATGGCACCCAAAGCGGCAGCCATGGTTAAGGACGTAATGCTGCCATCTTTACCTAAGCCGTGCATATCCCAGGCGTTGGTCCAGTTGGCATGCCATACATTACCATTTAGCATGATAAAGCCAAAGGTTATTAAACCAAACAAGCTCAATAATTTAGTAATGGTAAGCGTTGTCGTAATTATTTTTCCGCCTTTAACCCCTTTGGTATTTATATAAGTTAGCAGCACGATCACAACAATAGAAACCAGTTGGGCCGCACTTAGCGTAAATACATAACTGCCTATCGGAGCCTTTAATAAAATGGTGTCCTCACTAACCAGGTAGGCATACTTTGCTGTAAAGCTTATTGATGCTAAAAACGCTGCTGTAAACTTTGAAAAAGCCACGCCCACCGCAGCAATAGTACCTGTTTGAATAACAGCAAAAAAGCTCCAGCCGTACAAGAAAGCTATGAGTTTATTATAGGCTTCCTTCAAGTAAACGTACTGTCCGCCTGCTTTAGGAAACATGGCGCTCAACTCACCGTAACTAACAGCGGCCGTTAAGGTCATAAAGCCGGTAATAACCCATACGGCAATAAGCCAGCCAGCCGAGCCCACATTACGGATGATATCGGCACTTACAATAAATATTCCGGAGCCGATCATGGAGCCGGCTACCAGCATGGTGCCATCTAACAGGCCAAGTTCGCTTTTTAATTTAGGTGGAGTAGAGGTTGGTTCCATCAATGGTTAAAGGATTAAAGTCCTAAATCTATTTAAAAATGTTGGGATTTTGCTGATGGTGATTTGAAAAAGGGTTTGTAAGTACGTTTTAAACCTTGTTTTGTGCTGATGATTGGCCATCGTATGCTATGGCCGCGGATGCCTTTGTTCTTTTTTGATAAAAAAAGTGACAAAAAATCAATTCACCTACGCTATGCTTCTTTGCTGTATAGATAAATTGGGACCATCCATTAATATTTTATTAAGCTGTGTCTATTGTTTCGTCAGTTATTGTACCGCATTTAAATCATGAAGTGCATACTAATCAACAAATTCAGGACAAAATTAAGATACAATCGAGCATCAGATACTTAGTTGCGCCAGATAAAATGGTTTAACGTGTTAAAGAGGTGCTTTAAAGGGCCTCTTTTGGGTTAAAATGTACGACAAATTAGCTTATAAATCAGCTAATTATTAACATCGGCTTATTGTTACTCGCCGAACTTTACATTTTCAATAAAAATAAGTACGTTTGGAGGTAAACATGATTAAATCTATACAACTGATCAAAGAACATGAGTTTATTTATTAAGAAGTCCATTCAGTCGTTGCTTGCTGCATCGGCCGAGTCGGATAAGAGTTTAAAACGCACCTTAGGCCCAACGGCATTAGTGGCTTTAGGTATAGGTGCTATTATTGGTGCGGGCTTATTTGTTCGTACGGCTGCTGCTGCTGGTGGTAACGCCGGTCCTGCGGTAACTATCTCGTTTATAATTGCTGCCATAGGTTGTGCTTTAGCCGGCTTATGCTATGCAGAGTTTGCCAGTATGATACCTATTGCAGGTAGCGCTTACACTTATTCTTATGCCACCATGGGCGAATTTATTGCCTGGATCATAGGTTGGGATTTGGTATTGGAGTATGCATTGGGCGCGGCTACGGTAGCCATTGGCTGGTCGCAATATTTGAATGACCTGCTTCATACGTTTTTTGGCATAGGAATACCCTATGAATGGAGCCATTCGCCCTTTCAATCGGCAGATGGCGTGCACGGTATAGTTAACTTACCTGCTATCCTGATCATCTTTTTACTCACCATGCTTTTAATACGCGGCACGGCAGAGTCGGCTGCGGTTAATAATGTTATTGTGTTTGTTAAAGTGGCTATTGTATTATTGATCATTGGCTTTGGCTGGCAGTTCATTAATCCTGCTTTACATACACCTTACATGATCCCAGAAAACGCCGGAACTATCAAACTGAGTACTGGCGTTCTGCACGATTATGCGGCCACCGGTAATCACGGCTGGTTTGGGGTCTTGCGTGGGGCAAGTATCGTATTCTTTGCATTTATTGGTTTTGATGCTGTATCTACAGCAGCACAAGAAGCTAAGAATCCACAAAAAGATATGCCATTGGGTATCTTAATTTCGTTGGTAATTTGTACTGCATTATACATTTTGTTCTCACACGTGTTAACAGGTATAGCCTCTTACAAAGAGTTTTTAACCCAAGGCAGCGAGGCTTCGGTTTCTTACGCTATACGTCATCATATGCCGGGTTTTGAGTGGTTAGCCAAGTTGGTAACTGTAGCTATTTTAGCAGGTTTCTCTTCGGTAATATTAGTGATGCTGATGGGCCAAACTCGCGTGTTCTATACCATGAGCACCGATGGTTTAGTGCCTCCTGTATTTTCGAAATTACACCCTGTACACCGCACACCTTACAAATCTCAATGGTTGTTCTTCATCTTCGTTTCTATATTTGCCGGCTTTGTGCCCGATAGTATTGTGGGCGATATGGTGAGTATTGGTACCCTGTTTGCATTTGTGCTGGTATGTTTGGGCATCTTTATTCTGCGCAGAACCGACCCTGATATTAACCGTCCGTTTAAAACGCCGTTGTATCAGATAGTTTGCCCGTTAGGTGCTTTAGTTTGCCTGGGTATGATTGCCAGCGAAGGCTGGGAAAACTGGGCACGTTTAATTGTTTGGTTAATTATTGGCTTTGTCATCTACTTTGGTTATGGCATTAAGCATTCTAAAGTGCGTTTGGGTTTAGACAAAACGCCATTGGATCCGCCAAATCCTAAATATGTTGACTAAGTAACATTCACATGATAATAAAAAGGTTCTGCATTACGTGCAGAACCTTTTTTGCTTTTAATCCTTTGTACTCCATACCAACAAAGTTGCGGCCTGGATGAAAGGGGACAAGAATTTATGGGTACTGGTTTTTATATGCGTGATCAACTCCATGGGTTTCGGCATTATTGTACCCCTGCTCTATTCGTATGGTAAAAAGTTTGGTTTGAATGAGCAAACCATTGGTATACTTACCGCCTCCTTTTCTGTCGCTCAGTTTTTTGCCACACCGCTGTTAGGTGCCTTGTCAGACAAATGGGGACGCAAACCTCTTTTAGCTATCAGCTTGTTTGGTACTTGTGCTTCGTTTTTACTTTTTGCCACTGCTCAAAGTCTTGTCATCCTCTTCGCCGCCCGAGTTTTGGATGGCATAACAGGCGGTAATATTTCGGTAGCGCAAGCTATGATCTCTGATAGTTCCACTTCCGAAGACCGCGCTAAAAAGTTTGGAATACTAAGCTCGGCTTTTGGGTTTGGCTTTGTTTTGGGGCCTGCGCTGGGCGGCTTATTAAGTAAAATGGGTATGCAGGTGCCGTTTTATTTTGCTGCCGGCATTGCGCTCATAGGCGCCTTATGCGCTACCTTTATTTTGAAAGAGACGAAGGACAAAAAAGAGTCAGGAGTCAAGAGTACAGCGTCAAGAAAAGAAAGTAATAGACAACAGGCAACAGACAACAGGCAACAGAAAAATGATAAGTTTAATTTTGTATCGCTCGTTACGGCGTTAAAAAGGCCGGTTATTGGTACGGCAGTTTTTGTAGGCTTTTTGCTTACCATGGGGCAGTTCATCATGATTATTGGTTTCCAAACCTTTTCGGTAGATAAACTGAAAATTAGTCCAACGCAGATAGGTTTATTATATGCTGGCTTTGGTGTTACAGGGATATTGATGCAGTTGGGTGTGCCGTTTATTACTAAGTTTATTTCATCAAAAGCTGTTATACTTTCACTTTCTACGGTGGTATGTTTGGCTGCTATGACGGCCACTGGTTTTACAAAGGCGCTGCTTCCCTTTGCGGCTTGCGTATTTGTTTATGGTTTATTTAACGGATTGCGTAATCCCATGCTCAACGCTATTATAGCCGATAAGAACGATGATGAGGAGCAAGGTGAGATATTAGGCGTAAATCAGTCTTATGCTTCGTTAGGGCAAACTTTAGGGCCGGTTGCTGCAGGGTTAATCACTGCTGTATCGGTGCATGCGGTATTCTTTTTATCGGCGTTTTTTATTTTGCTGGGCTTTTTGCTTACCTTTCGCTTAAAAGCTAAAGAAAAGCAAAATTCCTAACCTATGCTTAATACTTTCGACCCCCGGCAAATCTTGTCGGTAACCATGATCCTTTTTGCCATTATCGATATTTTGGGTACTATACCCATTATTATTGATCTAAGGCAACGTGCCGGGCATATTGAATCGGAAAAGGCATCGTTTACGGTACTGGTACTCATGATCGTGTTCCTGTTCGTGGGCGAAGAGTTGCTGAAAGTTATAGGGTTGGATATTTCCTCTTTTGCTATTGCCGGTTCGCTGGTGATTTTCATCATCGCTATGGAAATGATTTTGGGTATCAAGTTTTTTAAAGAAGACGATATTCCCAGCACGGTTTCCATTGTGCCGCTGGCATTTCCGCTTATAGCCGGTGCAGGTACTATGACTACCTTATTATCCCTGAAATCTCAATATGCTACGGCTAATATTATAGTAGGTATCGTGCTTAATACCATTATTGTTTACGTAGTACTTAAAAACGTAAAACTGTTAGAACAGCTACTGGGTAAAACCGGCCTGGGCGTATTACGTAAAGCCTTTGGGGTAATTTTACTGGCAATTGCCATTAAACTCTTTAGAAGTAATAGCGGGTTGTAAGTGTTCACAATAGAATTTAAGCAAACTATTTTTGTGAGACTTGATCAGGCAAGGGTGGAAAAAGCTTAAACACACCCAAAACTACACCATAAATTATAGCGCCTCCTACCACAGACGCGATAATATCTTTATGATCAAACGTGCGGCTTGGTATAAACAACTGTACAATTTCGTAGATGATCAGTCCTGCAACAAACGAGCAGGTTGCTCTGAACAAAACAGCTTTGTCGTTAACTTCTTTAATAAGCGTATAGAGCAGCACCAATATCATGGGCGCAAGCAGGTTAGGGAACCAATCGGCAAGGGTGTAAGTGTCAATGTGGTTCTTTAGCCAGTATGGACGTAGCGTAGTTTCTCCATAAATGGTAAAAATAACGGTTGCCGCCAGCAGCATGCAAAGTGTGAAACGCCTTATCATGCAGCTAATATAGGTTTTGTTGACTTATTTATTCTGGCAAAAGTACACCGGTTGGTGCGGGTGGGTTTGCGCTTAGCCGGGCTACAAACATGGTATCGGCTTTACGCTCATAACCTTTAAGCACCTGCATCTCTTCTAGCTGCAAACCTAACTCCGTTACCATAAAGTTTACGTTGTCCTCATTTTCGGCCTTAAATGCCGAGCAGGTTATATAAATTAATGGTTTGCCGGGTTTCAGATATTTAACTACGTTACGTATAATACTTTGCTGCAGACGCTGAAAAAATTCGATGCGGTGCCCGTTAAATTGCGAAATGAGTTCGGGCGTGCGGCCCCAGGTACCCGAGCCGGTGCAGGGCGCATCTAAGATAATGCCATCGAAGGCATAGTCATGCATAATGAAATCTGGATTTTGGGTGAGGTCGAGAATCTTTTTTTGATATTTTAGTAGGCCTACTTGTCTGAAACGTTCATCCAGGTTAGCCAGAATATTTTCGCGGATATCAGATACGACCAATTTCAAGTTGGGTTCTTGCTCGTGAAGCAGTAAAGATTTACCGCCCGATGCAGCGCAGGCATCCCACCAGTTTTCCCATTTTTGCGGCCTGAAATATTGTGCCGTTTGTTGCGAAGAATAATCCTGCACTTCAAACCAATGCTGGTTGGCAAATAAGGTTTCAAGCTTGGTTCCGTTGGGCAGGCTTAGGCAATTAGCGCCTTCATCTTTAAAGCTCACATCGGCTTGGCTAAGAACAGTTTTTACCTGTTGCTCAAAGCCTTTACGCACCCGGATAAAAAGATCGGGCTGGATGAAGAATGACTTTAAAAATTCCTGTTTATTGATGGAGCCGGAGAGCTGGGCATGCTGCGGATAAACATCAGTAAGTTCAAAATCCGGGTAGGTTGATTTAACCATTTCCAGCTTATCATCAACATTAAAGCCCACGCAGGCCGCCCACTCGGGTTTAAAGTGTTGTAAAAAAGAATTGGTTTGTGCGTTACATAAAAACTCGGCAACCATGAGGCGATCTTCGGCAGGTGCATTAGGCAATGCACCACCCAGCCTGAAATAATTGTAAACCAACCTACTGGCTACCCGGCGGTCGGTAGAACCCATTTGCTTGTTTTGCCTGAAAAAGCCAGGTAAAAATTTGCTCAATTGTACATCGGCCGGAAACTCGGCCAATATGCGTTGAAAAGTTTTGAGCTGGTTAAGGGCTTTCATTGTACCTGTTTTAACTCAAAATTAGTGTATTTAAAAACATTAACATGAGTATTAATCCAACCTAAGCCAGGTTTTTTAACAAAGTGGAAGCTATTATGCAGGGCGTTAAAATCATGGCTGTCTAGATGAGTAAGCTGGTTGCCATCCTGCGCTAACAGGCTGCCAAAGTATAAACCTTCATCAAAGCCTTTATAGGCATATTGGGTAGGTTCGCTTTTAAAATACTTACGGTAATTTTTAATAAAGTTAACGGTAGCAGAGGCACGGTAGTTAACCTTATCGGCAGAGGTTATGTGAGCTTTAATGCGTTGTAATATGTCGAACTTTAAAAATGTTAGCTTGTCCCAGTTAGGGTGCCCGATGGTAGTAACCGGGTAATGGCGCGAAAGGGTATCTAAAGAGCGTAAAGTAACCGATAAATAGCTTTGGTTTACGGCAGGCACTATAAAGACATTTTCTGTCTTGTTATCCAACTGTGGCAAGAGCGCCGTTAAACTGCCGTGCGAAACCGTAAAGTAAACCACCTGTATCTTGCGTTTGCCAAGACTGTCTATAGCTCTTTTGAAGGGCACAATAAACTTATTGTCGACACTAAAACCCGAACGCAAAATAAACACCTTTTTAGGTTTTAGCTGGTTGGCTATAAACTGAGCGGCTCCCGCTGCGTGATAGTCGAGCGGCGGATTGATGGTAATTAAATTAGAACTGCCAAAATCGGCAGGAGAGGCGGGCGACAACGGCGATAATAATGGCCTGCGCAAAGTTGCCGGTTTACCAATAAATGATTTTATGCCTTCGGGAAATACGGGGCCAACAATTAAATTACTGTTATTTACCGATGGATTTAAAGAAAGGCTATGGGTATAACCGGGTTCATCCTTAGTATCAAAAACCTGCAGTTTATAGTTGTAACCCAAACCGGTTAGCGAGTCGAGCGCGAGCTTAAACCCCTGGTAATAATCAATAGCGATGTTAGCTTTTTTCAGATCGGCTGCTGAGTAACCTTTTACCGAGCCCACATTGTCGAGGCTGAAAGGTAGCAGCAGGGCAATGGTAGAAGTTTTTGAAACCGGCGCTTTAACTACCGGTTTATTTGCATCGGTAGCGGGCTTATTCGTTTCATTAGCGGTATTGGCTACCGGCTTTTGCGGGCCTGTTCTCCCAACAGGCTGTACCTTGGGCGAGCAGGCGCTGATCAGTATCAGCGCCAGCAGCCAAAGTTGTTTATTCCCACTCAATGGTAGCCGGTGGTTTTGAACTAATGTCATATACTACCCGGTTTATTCCTTTTACGTTGTTAATGATCTCGTTTGATATTTTGGCAAGCAATTCATAAGGCAAATGGCACCAGTCGGCGGTCATTCCGTCTAATGATTCTACAGCGCGCAAGCATACTACGTTTTCGTAAGTACGCTCATCGCCCATTACACCTACCGATTGTACCGGCAAATAAATAGCCCCGGCTTGCCAAACTTTATCGTAAACACCAGCCTGGCGTAAATTGTTGATATAAATCGCATCGGCCTGTTGTAATATGGCTACTTTCTCAGGTGTAACATCTCCTAATATCCTGATAGCCAAGCCCGGACCCGGAAATGGGTGACGGCCTAAAATGTTAGGATCGATGCCTAAAGTTTTACCTACACGGCGAACCTCGTCTTTAAATAAAGTATTCAGAGGTTCTACCACTTTGAGCTTCATGAAATCGGGCAAACCGCCTACGTTATGGTGCGACTTGATGGTAGCCGAAGGGCCGTTTACCGATACCGACTCAATAACGTCAGGGTATATAGTACCCTGTCCCAGCCACTTTACATCCTGTACTTCGTGGGCTGCATCGTCAAACACTTCGATGAATACGCGGCCAATAGCTTTGCGTTTCTTTTCAGGGTCGCTCAAGCCGCTCAGGGCATCGTAAAAACGTTGCTTGGCATCAATGCCGCGCACGTTTAAGCCCATGCCTTCGTACGACTGTAAGACCGATTCAAACTCGTCTTTACGCAGCAGGCCGTTATCTACAAAAATGCAGTACAGGTTTTTGCCAATAGCCTGGTGAAGCAATACGGCAGCAACCGATGAATCTACACCACCCGAAAGACCTAAAACTACTTTATCATCACCCAGTTTTTCTTTTAGGGCAGCAATGGTAGTTTCAACGAACGACTCTGAGGTCCAGTCTTGTTTACAGCCGCAAATATCAACCAAAAAGTTTTGCAGCAATTGCTTGCCATCTAAACTATGGGTAACCTCGGGGTGAAACTGTATGGCGTAAGTAGGGGTGTCTTTAATTTGATAAGCCGCTACCTTAACGGTATCTGTGCTGGCTATAATTTCAAAATTATCGGCAATACTGGCAATGGTATCGCCGTGCGACATCCATACCTGTGAATTGGAAGGGATATCTTTAAACAGCGGGTTGGCTTCATTAATATATTGCAGGTTGGCACGGCCATACTCGCGCGTGCTCGATGGCAATACCTCGCCTCCATTATGCTGCGCTAAGTATTGCGCACCATAGCATACACCTAAAATTGGCATTTTGCCATGGTAGGGTGCAAAATCAAATTGTGGTGCGTTTTCCTGGCGTACCGAATACGGGCTACCCGACAGGATAATACCTTTAACGGTGCTGTCTACTTCAGGAAAATGATTGAAAGGATGGATTTCGCAGTAAATGTTAAGCTCTCTTACACGACGGGCTATGAGCTGGGTAAACTGTGAGCCGAAATCAAGGATCAGAATTTTTTCAGGCATGGGCAAAGATAGTTTTTTGAGCCCATATGTAAGTTAACAGTTTTAATATTGTTATTTAACACTGCCTTTAAGCTGGTTATAATATATTTGTTAATGCACAAACTACTTAAATCGTTCATTTTTGGCGCACTTGTTTTAACCGTAAGTGTAAACGCCAAAGCGCAAGCCGATGGTGAGCTTTCTAAGCAATACACCGAATTTAAGATCTTGAATTCCACCAAGAGCAATGCATCGGCCATTGAGTTGGGCAAGCAATTATTGCCGCAGGCAGATAAACTGCCAGACAACAGCCGCGTAATTTTTTATAACATGCTGGCTAAGGCTTACGAGGAAGAAAAGCAGCCCGATATGGCGCAACCACTATATGAAAAAGTTATTGTGATGCAGCCCGATTACTATGTTGCGCATTTAGCGCTCGGGCACATATACATGCAGAAAGCTAATCAGGAAGGCACATTGGTGAACGCTTCTAAAGGCGATAAAGCAGCTTACCAAAAGCACTTAGCTGCGTATACTGCATTGATAAAAACGGCCATACCTCACTTAGAAAAGGTACAGGCCTGCGATCCGTATGACGATAACCTTAATTTGATCAAGAAGCTTTACACCAGCATTAACAATGCTGCAGCCATTTCAACTCTTGATGCCCGTGTTAAAGCCATGAGCGGCAAGTGTGTGGATATTTTGATGGATAAGTAAAGGGTTAAAAAGCTAAAGGTTTACCCTGTTCAGGATAGATCAAATGCAGCCCCATAATATTAGCCGCTTTAAGTTGCTGCTTAATGGTGTTGATGTGGCTTTGCGGAGGTTTAACGTGCGTAACTATCACATTCAATCCCTTGATGGAGGCAGGGCCGGTTAATTGAGCTAATACTTTCATCTCTTTCATTAGCCAATTGGGGGTAAGATGGCCAAACAGTGTTTTATCGGGCTGCTCGTTAGGGAAGGATACCTCGATCATTAATGCCTTTAATTTTCCTGATTTTACAATTGGCGCTATTGCCCGCCATAAGGCTTGCAGGTTAGTGCTTTTCTCTATCTCGTCGGGCCCGGTATCACCCAGGTAAAGCAGGTAACTACCACCATTGTTAACCAAAAAAGCCGTGCTTTGCAGGTTAGAATGGCTTAACGGAAAGGTCTGCACTTTTAAGGCAGTACCCGCAACCTCTACTTCCTTATCCGGAGTTAATACTTCATAATGGTATTTGTTCAATTGCGGCTTTTCGCCCTCGTTAGCAAAGTTGGCCCAGCTTTTCCAGGTAAAGTAATTGTTCTTAAATACCTCTATGCAATCGGCATTAGCGTAAATGGTTTTGGCCGTATCGTCGGGCGAGTTAATGATCAGGCCGCTCAGGTGGTCGAGGTGAGAGTGGGAGATGAAGTAGGCCTTAATATACTGTTTTAATACCTGTTCGGCCGGTAGGTTAAATACCTTACGGTCAATAGCTTTTTGAATGCCTGCATGCAGCGTACCTGCATCTAAACATATAAAATTATGGGTATTATAAGGCGCCACCATGTAAGCCGACAGATTGCTTTCATCTATACCTCCTTTAACACCTAAAGGCACTACACTAAAAGAAGCCGTTTGGCCAAACGACATTAAACTCAGTAAGAGTAAAAAAGGAAGAAGGGCAGCTTTATAAGAATAATACATAGGTGGCGTTTAATATTGCAAAGTTATGTATTAGGCCGTTAAATGCAGCTTTGGCATTTATACGCTTAACCGTAATTTAGCACCCTTATGAAAACAAGTAAGATCATAGCCAAATTGCTGGTGAGGCTGGTATTTATATTAATATTGGTTGCGGCAGTGTGGATAACACAAAATAACGATAAACTAAAAGGCTTAGGTTATATTAAACTCAACACCTGGACGCTTATTTACCCGGTATTATTGATAGTTGGTTTTATAGGATTGTTGATTACCGCCGCAGTGAAAAAATATAACAGTATGGATATAAACCTGCTGTTAATAGTGAATACGGTAATGCTATTGATTTATGCGATGGCTGTTTTTTTTAGGATTGCTTATCATTGATGCGAGTGCGCTTTGCTTTCTGATTAGCCCTGCCCCTGTAAACCCGGAGTAAGTGATCTATCTTAGACCGATTGAGCGTAAAACCATCCAACGTGAACCGGCATAAGCCTCCAGGGAAATAGTAGTTTAAATAAATGCTTCGTATCCGGCCAGAGGTAGACATGGTTGTCCTCTCATCCCTGATCTGCGACCATGGGTAAAAAGGCGTTTCTGCATTGCTCATACCCTCGTTGCTGATTGTGATTTGCGGCTTACCGTTGTATGCATCTCTTATGGTGATATAAAATAGACCGATACCTACAACCATAAGAAATGCGCCCCATATACGAACATAAGTACCTACATCAGGTATACTCATCATGAGTACACCCACTCCCAAAATAGGGACGTAAAACAATAACGTCAAATATTTTTTTGTTTTGGAGTAGTACACAACCGTCTCAGGCGGAACCTGCGGGTCATCGCTGAATACATCGGGGTGTTTAAATTTTTCCTGCAGGCTTTTCCACTTTTCTTTATCGGCTTGCGATACACCTATATCAAAAAATACCGGGCTCCCATCTTCTTTCATTAAGCCCGAGTTACGTGCACGCTCTTTAAGTTCATGAACGTTGCGCACGTTTTCGAAAGCCCATATACGCCATTTAGCACTTTTTTTACTATAACACATCAGTGCCATTACGGGGCCTGCAACCATCACCAGCGGAAAGTAGAGTATTAGCGAAAAGACAATAAAGCCTGTAAAACCAACGGCAATACTTAATATAAATATCAGAATGCTGGGCAGCACAACATCTTTGCGCCCTTTTTGAATGGCTTGCTCTACCGATACCGTTTCAAAAGTAAAGCTCATAGCTTAAAGTGATTAAGAAGTTTAATAACTATTCCGTCTTCATTTCCTTTTCAGCCTCTTTCTTGTATTCATAATCGCCGCCTAATAGGTAGCCCCATGGTTTGAGATCTTTAATATTATCAAAGATGATCTTGAAAATAGCGATGACAGGGATAGAAAGAAACATGCCCGATAACCCCCAAAGCATTTCGCCTACAATGATACCTATAAAGGTGATCAACGCATTCAGGCGGACTTTAGAGCCTACTACCATCGGCAGTATAACATTGGCATCTATAGCATGAATAATAATGACTACCACAGCTACGATAACAGCTTTACTGATAGCTCCTGTTGCAAAGGTGATTAAGGCACTCAGCAGCAATGCCGAAAATATGCCTACATAAGGTATAATGTTGAATAACCCGGTGATAATGCCTAAAAGGATTGCGTACTTGACCCCAATTATCCAAAAAGCTATACAAGCTACTACGGCTACGATGAGCATCTCAAGTAACAATCCTAAAATGTACTGGCGTAAAATGCTCTGGATGTTTTCGGCAATGGTGTTTACGGTTGCAGCGGCTTCCTCATCAAACACATAGATAACGAAACGGAATAGTAAGCGCCTGTAAAACAGAATCAGAAATGTAAAAATGAGGATAAAAACATAGAACAGCAGCAATGATGAAACTGCGCCGAACGTGGTGCCAAATATGCTGGTGCCTGATGCTACCAGTTTATCGGTAGTATCGTTTACATAAACCATTTGCTTTTCGGCATTGATATGGAACGTGTGCTGTATCCAAACCTGCATATCGGCGAATGATTTAGCTACCTGTGCTTTGAGCATAGGCCAGTCATTAGCCAAGTTTGATATTTGGGTACCAATGAGGTAAACAATGCCGCCTATAAAAGTTACCATGAGTAAAATAGCCAGGAAACTGGCCATACTGCGGGGCATTTTAAATTTACGCTCAAAAAAGTTACATAATGGCAGGAGCAATATGGCGAATAAGAAGCCGAACATCAGCGGATCCAGAAGTTCTTTGCCAAGGATAATTAAAAACCCCAGTGCCATCATACCTATGAGTACAAGAGCAAATTTAGCGTAAAAAGGGAGGTGGGTACTTTTTAGAATCATATCGTTTGAGTATCGGGTAAATTATGCTGATTAACAGGGAGTAGCTGGTAATGTTTGAAACGGTTTAAACTACCTTATAGCTAAAAATAGTATTCTATAATCTTGTTCAATGAGTTAGGGTTCTGAAGCGGGTGAGGTACAGAGAAAGCAAATCTTTCACACCATTCAATTTAACGTTTACTTTACTTTACTTTACTTGATCATAAACAGGTTAACCAAAGTAAAAGGGGCTATTGGGTAAGATGAAATGAAGCCTAAGGGGAGGTGCTATGTCTGAAAATTCATCGAGTAAAACATAAAAGCCCCCGGAAAGTAAACTTCCGGGGGCTTTTATGTTTGTTTGGGGTTACCTACCTTACGGTGAAGGCAACCAGTTTGTCGCCCCAGGCAAAGCTTACTTTGCCGGCCGGGTCAACCATAAATTTCATTTGCTCTACAAATGCAGGCGCTTTATCGGTTTTAACGGTTACTCGCAAAACGTCATCAGCCTCTACATATTTAGTACCCCATGAGGTAATATCTTTGTTAAACATCAAAACCCATTCTTTTTCACCGGGAATGGTGTACAGTGCATACTTACCGGCAGCCAAAGCCTTACCTTCAACTTTTACATCTTTACTGAAAGTAATGGTGGTTACATTGTTAGCTCCGGTGCGCCACCATTTGCCATAAGGGGCAATATCGGTACCAATGGTACGACCTTTAACCGAAGGCTGGCTGTAGGCCACTTCAATAGCAACTCCTTTTTTAGTGGTTGTCCTCACCGTATCGGGCGGACTCAACGGTGCCTTTTTAGGGGTTTGTGCCGAGGCCGAAAACGCGGTGATCATAAAACCTGCAATAAGGCTTAATTTCAATAGTTTCTTCATTGTTTTTCTTGATATGTTAGTGTTAAATTGAATTTGATTTATGCTGCCTGCTTCAAAAGTTTGAGCTTAAAGTTAAGCAGGCTGTTTTTTAATTCATAAAACCGCTGAACGGTAATGTTCACATATGCCACAGTTGCTTTATTAAATAGAACGAGGTTCTCGTTATCATAGTGTTGCCCGTCGAAGTATTTTAGGTCATTGGGCATATACTGATCCAGTATTTCTTTTTGTTCGGGTGTAATGCTGGCCTTGTAATCATCATCGGCTGTTATTTCCTGCAAACGGTTTTTGAGTTCTTTTTCGGTAAGATAAACTTTGGCCAAGGTATCATTAATCTGTTCAAACTGCATATTACTGTATACCGGATTTATTTCTTCCACCAGTTTTTCATAAAGCACATAGGCATCTGTGGTGGTTTTTTGATGAGCTATCAGTGCCTGGTACTTTTCTTCCAGTAGTTGCCGGTTTTGCTCTTGTGCCAAGTTGTAGAAAGAGGTGTAAATAGTTTGGTCGAGCCCGACAAGCTGTTTTTCGGCTTCATTTTTTTCTGCGGTAATCTGGTCAATAATATCCTGCGCCCGGGCATTATAGTACTTCTTACCTTTATAATCGAAGGTTTTAATGTCTTTATTACTTATGGCATAGGTTAACAGGTTAATGTCTTGCTGCATTCCCTTAATTTGTTTAGGCAAATTGCAGTTGTCATCGCTAAATAGTTTGTTTATGTCATGAGGTGTTGTTTGCAAGCCTTTTACCTGGGGTTCAAACGCTGTAATGGCAATATCCCTGCTATCATAGTACTCTTTAAAATAAGGATCGTAAGAATTTGAGCGCAGGTCGGTTTCATACAGCGAGATAAAATGTTCGGTATCAATTATCTCAAATTCATCGCTCTCTTTAAATTGTGTGTACAGTTGGCTGGTCATCTGCTTTTGCAAAGCTTCAGCATTAGTAAATATTTCCCAGGCAGCAAGCTCAACAGAAGGCGTATCAACACCAATGTTTGTTAAATAATGCTCTCGTTCATTACTGGTAGGATGCGAGGCCCATTGATTGTTGACGGATACCTGGGTGTTATTTAAAACTGCCATATGGCGGTCTATAACGGGCAAACCGGCCGCATCAGTTGGTAAACGGTGGTTAAGGGCAAACCGGCGCAATACTTCCCGGTGCTGGGTGTAAAAATTTTCGGCGCGTTGCCTGGCTGCTATCTTTTCGTTCCAGTAATTTAATAAATCATCATAACAAATTTGGCCAACCTCAATTCGCCTTAATGAGTTGATAGACTGGTTGGAGCCGGTTACATAAGCGGCTATGGCATCGGCCTGAAATTCCATCTCACGCGAGAGGCTCATGTGGCTTTTATTAATGAGCACATAAACCTGCCTTAAAATGTATTGTATGCCTTTAATTACATGAATATTGATGAACGCCGTAAACCGGAATATAGATGCAGCGTTGCTCCAGTAACCCAGCGTGGCCTCATAGCCCGCATTATCGTACAGCAGATTGTGTATAACCTTGTTTAAGTTATAAACGTAGCTGCCAAACTTCATGCTGCGCTGCGAAAAGTGGCCAAACTCATGTGCCAGCACGGCTTTAAATTCTGATTGGTTAAGCGAATTAACCAGTCCCAGGCCGATCTTGAGGTTTTTAGGTATAGGCAAAAACATGCTCCAAAAGCTGGAATCAAAAAACACACCGGCGTTCACCTCATGTGTTAAATACACATGTTTAGGAAAAGGAACGCCAACCTCTTGGGTTACTTTTCTAATAAAGGTGAACAATTCGGGCTGGTTGGCGGCTGTAATTTCAATGGTGTCGGAGTTGTCGGCCGGGATTGATTTTGCAAATAAAAACTTAATGAGAAAATAGATCAGCAGCACGCCCGATGCTATGAGGGCAACTGCTAAACCCAAAGTTAAAGTATTAAAATGCAGTACAACTACTAAGAAGTAAGCTAAAAAGAAAAAAGCGCAGGCAAGAGCTACGGTAACTAAAAATAGCACCAGGTAGGTGACAAAAAAAAGTGCAATAGAACCCAGCATACCCCATACCTGCTTTTTAAACTTTTTTGATGGCTTAATAACGCTCCTGTCTGCGTTTTGGGGCATTGGTGGATAGGCTATCAGCATATCGGGCATTGTGATTATGTCAGGCTATTTTGGTTGAAAATGCATCGATGATCTTCATCAGCGTAACTGCCTCTTCAATAGTACAAGGGTTGGGTTCTTCGTTGTTTAAGTAACCAACCATGCTGTTAATCATCGGCAGCTGAATGTTCTCGGGTTGTTCAAAGTCAAGTATTTGCTCGCCATCTTTATTTTTTAAAGTTACCGAGTTGCCAAACACCGCAAAGCTGATGCTGCCTTCGCTGCCAATCATTTCGCAGCGGTCAATATTCTCAGTTTCGGCCACGTTAAAACACCAGGAGCCGTTTACCACTACGTTGCTTTTAAATAGAATAGAGCCTGATATATGGTCGTCGGCCTCGTTAGCCCGTGCCTGGTTTAACCCGAAGCCCTGGTAGTGCACAGGTTCGCCAAAAAAGTATAACATTAAATCGAGCTGGTGAGGAGCAAGGTCATGAAAGTAGCCACCACCCGATAACTCCGGCTGCGTGCGCCAGTTTGGCGATCCTTTAGTTACCAGCGCGGGTTTGCGGCTTTGCCATAACCGGAGCTGTACCGTGCGTACATCGCCTATCGCATACTGCTCCAGCAATGCTTTAATCTTTAAAAATATGGGTAAACGGCGGCGATAGTGAGCCACTATTAACCTGCCATTATAATGTTGTACAGCATCGGCCAGTTGCTGGGCCTGTTTAGCGTTTAAGGTAACAGGTTTTTCTACATAGACCGGGTAGCCTTTCTGCAAAGCCGCTATGGCGTAATCGAGGTGTGATGACGGGGGAGTAGCCACGTAAATGGCATTAACTTCCTCATCGTTCAGCAGCTCATTAGCATCACTATACCACTTACTTACCTGGTGCCGGGCGGCATAATCGGCAGCCTTATCGGCATCGCGGCGCATTACGGCTACCAGTTTGCTGCTGGGTACTTTATTAAAAGCCGGGCCGCTTTTTTTTTCGGTTACGTCGCCGCAGCCAATAATGCCCCAGTTTATGGTTTCCATCAGGGTTTGTTTTGTAGTATGGTTTCTATGTGGTTGAGTTCTTCGGTGGTAAAGTTGGTATTGTCCAGGCATTTGAGCGAATCAGCCAATTGCTCGGGCTTACTTGCACCTATGAGTACCGTAGTAACCCTTTTATCTTTCATTAACCAGGCCAGTGCCATTTGTGCCAGCGTTTGGTTGCGCTGCAAGGCTAACTGGTTAAGCTGCTTAATCTGTTCAATTCTTTCGGGTGTAATTTGGTTGGTTTGCAAGTGTCCGCTTTGTTTGGCCGCCCTTGAATCTTGAGGTACGCCGTTCAAGTATTTATTGGTGAGCACGCCCTGCGCCAACGGCGAAAAAGGAATGCAGCCAACACCTTCTTCTTCTAAAACATCCAGCAAACCGCCCTCTACCCAGCGTTCGAACATAGAGTATTTAGGCTGATGGATAAGGCAAGGGGTACCCAGTTGTTTAAGTATGGCAATGGCCTGTTTGGCTTCTTCGGCCTTATAATTGGATATACCTACGTACAATGCTTTTCCCTGGCGAACGATATGGTCCAAAGCTCCCATAGTTTCCTCAAGCGGTGTTTCAGGGTCGGGGCGATGGTGATAAAAGATATCTACGTAATCGAGCTTCATACGCTTAAGGCTTTGATCAAGGCTCGATACCAGGTATTTTTTTGATCCCCAGTTGCCGTAAGGCCCGGGCCACATATCGTAACCAGCCTTGCTGGATATAATGAGCTCATCGCGATAGCTGCGGAAATCTTTGTCGAGTAAATAACCAAAGTTCTCTTCGGCCGAACCATAGGGCGGACCGTAGTTGTTAGCCAGATCAAAATGCGTAATGCCGCTATCAAAAGCCAAATGTAAAATCTTACGGTAGTTTTCAAAAACATCAACCCCGCCGAAATTATGCCATAGTCCTAACGATAAAGCAGGCAATTGAATACCGCTTTTGCCACAGCGGCGGTAGGGCATTTTTTCGTAACGGTTAGCCGAAGCGATGTAGGTCATAAATTTTAGAGTAAAGAATACAGCGTCAAGAACATAGATTAAGCACTACGATCATCGACCTTGTAAATTTATTAATTTACCTACACCATGGAAATGAAATGTTAAACTATTTCGGCCACTACAAATGTGCTGCCGCCGGCAAAAACCAGGTCGTTGAGACCAGCATGTTGTTGAGCCGCCTGCAAGGCTGCTTTTACTGAAGAATAAGTTTGCCCGTGTAAATTTAAAGCAGCGGCTTGTTGCTGTAAAGCTTCGGCCTCTAATCCGCGCGGAATATCGGGTTTGCAAAAATAGTAGGTAGCATCTTTAGGCAGCATGCTCAATACTTTAGTAATATCTTTATCGTTGACCATGCCTACCACAAAGTGCAAATGCTCGTAGGTAACAGCTGCAATATTTTGTAATACCTCGGCTATACCATCGGGGTTATGCCCGGTATCGCATATAGTAAGCGGATGGGTGCTCAACGTTTGCCAGCGACCGGCCAACCCGGTAAGCAGTTGAACCTCTGTTAATGCCTGAGCTATATGTTCATCGGAAATAACAAAACCTTGCGATCGTAATTCTTCGACAGCAGACAGCACCGTTTTTACATTCTTAAGCTGGTAAGTTCCGGTAAGATCGAGTTGAAGATGGAGCGGGGTGAGGGGATTAGCATTATCAGAAAGGGTAGCAGTAATTGGCAACAGTTGAGCAGCGTTAAGTTCATCTGCTTTGATATTCCATTTTTGAGAGGCAAATATGAGTGCTGCGTTTTCCTTTTCGGCTTTATTCAAAAATACCTGTGCCACCCCGTGTTGATACTCACCAATTAATACCGGGACATGAGGTTTAATGATGCCTGCCTTTTCGCCCGCAATTTCTGTCAGAGTGTTTCCTAACAGATTCATGTGGTCCCACCCAATATTGGTGATGATGGACAGTAACGGTGTGATGATATTGGTAGAATCTAAGCGGCCACCCAGGCCTACCTCGATAATGGCAATGTCTACCTTGTGGCGTGCAAAAGCATCAAAGGCCATGGCTACCGTCATTTCAAAAAAAGAAGGTTCAATGGTTTCAAAGTCGGCCTGGTGGTTAGCCACAAAATTTACTACTTCCTGCTCACTAATCATTTGTCCGTTAATGCGGATGCGTTCCCTGAAATCTTTTAGGTGAGGAGAGGTATACAAGCCCGTTTTATAACCCGCCGTTTGCAGCACCGCCGCCAGCATATGCGAGGTAGAGCCTTTACCATTTGTGCCACCTACATGAATGCTTTTAAACTTATGTTGAGGATTATCAAGCACTTCGCAAAGGGCAATAGTATTGGTTAAATCCTTTTTAAAAGCTGATGCACCTATACGCGTGAACATGGGTAGCTGTGTATAGAGATAGTCGAGGGTTTGCTGGTAGTTCATTGTTGAAGTCGATGGTTGATAGACCATAGTCCATGGTTGTTCAATGCGTCATTGCGAGGTACGAAGCAATCGCTACACGACAGGTAAAGCGCAATTGTTCTACGTAGAGATTGCTTCGTACCTCGCAATGACGGTATAATGGAAAGCCAAAGCTATTGACTTAAAATGTAAAAATGGGGAATTAATGAAAACAGACAGTCTGCAGAACCTACTGTATCTTAAACACAAATACCACCGTGCCCTTTTGCAGGTCGGCGCTTTCAAGTTGGTTTAATTTGGCTCTTTTAACAGCGGCTTCACATTTATCGAGCAAAGATTGATCGGAAATGGTAGTACCGCGTCCACCGGCTGTTGCACGTACAATGTTTCCGTCTTTATCAACCACAATGTCAACAACTATCTTACCCGTTTGGCGGGTGTCGTTATCCATACTCGGGCGACTAACAAAGCTGCGCTGCGGCATGTTTTGCAAACTGCCGCCGGTGCCAGATCCTGTACCGGTGTAGTCATTGGTTAGCGTGCTGCCCGTAGGCTTGCCCTGGTTACCGGGTTTGTTTCCGGTACCATCGCCCTCGCCGGTACCATTGTTAGTTTTGCCTTTGTATAAGGCGTTTTGGTTAACAACTTCTTTAGGTGGTTCTTTGGTTGGCTTTTGCTGGGTAGCAACCGTTTGCGACGGCTTTTTGTCGTTGCTAATCTCAGGCGCATCTTCCGTATTTTGCGTAACCACCTGCTTGCTGCTATTGTCCGTAGGTGTTACCTGCTCGGTTGGCGGGGTAGGCGTAACTTTATCGGGCTTGGTTTGATTAGCATTTTCGGCTACCGAGGGTTCTTCGGTGCTCATGTAATCATCGCCCATGCCTTCTTCAACCGTACCGTAATTTACTAAAATACCACCGGTACCATCCTCTTCTTTTGGGGGCTGATGAAAGACAATAAAATAGCTCAAGCCAATAAGCAACGCCATAATAATGCCGGTTGCTAAAAAGGCTTTAGGGTAATTATTATCTTCCTGACGGTAATCCATAGCGTATTACTTAGGCTCGGTGGCCAGCACCAGTTTAATGTTCAGTTTTTGTGCAATATCCATGATCTGTACCACATCCTGTATAGCCACCGTACGGTCTACGTGCAGTACAATAGTCAGTTCGCTGGCTATGTTCTTGTAACCTGCTAACGTGGCTTTCAGCGCATCAATAGGTACTTCTTTCTTTTCTACATAATAACGCAGATCTTGCGTAACCGATACGGTTATGGTTTTTTTTGATACCGCCTGACCTGATGAAGATTTAGGCAGCATCAGCTTGATCACATTTGGATTAGTTACTGTAGACGCAATAAGAAAGAACAGCAGCAAAAAGAACATGATATCATTCATGGCCGAGGTGTGTACCTCTGCAGATGCACGGCTATTTCTTTTTTTAAGGTTCATTATTTGCTTGGTTCTTCTAACAGGTCAATAAACTCAATAGCATCGGTTTCCAGTTTCAGGATCACCTTATCTACCATCATGTTTAAAACATGGTAGCAGACATAAGCTACGATACCCACAAATAAACCGGCGGCCGAGGTTACCATTTTTACATATAAACCTCCTGATATAACGCCCATACTGATGTTATCCGTCTTAGAGATATCGTAAAAAATTTTGATTACCCCGGCAATGGTACCTAAGAAACCAAACATGGGAGCAATACCTGCTACGATACCCAGGATGCCGATATTCTTTTCAAGTTTAGATACTTCGATCTTACCAATATTCTCAATAGCGCCTTCAATATCTTTAATAGGACGGCCAATGCGCAGTAAGCCTTTTTGCAGCATACGGCCCAGCGGACTGTTACTGTTACGGGCAACCGCAATAGCCGAATCCAGTTTGCCGGCGGTAATACTGCTGCGAATCTGGCTCATTAAATTAGATTCATCTTTGGCTGCTTTGCGGATAGTGAAAAAGCGTTCGAAAAAGATCACTAATCCTAAAATAGCGAGTATGGCAATAGGTATCATTACCCAACCACCTTTAATTAACAGGTCGCCAAAGCGCAGGTCATCAACGGGAGCGGCAGGTGTGGTAACCGGCTGCATGGCTTGGTTTACAGTATCAGCAACCTTCAGCGCTGTGTCTTGTAACAGCATTAATAACATCATTTCTTATTAGTTCTTAAAGTTTCAACATACAGATCGCTGCTTCTGAGGTGTTTCAGTTTCACGAGTCTTACTTTTGCGGCCTGGCCTTCGGCGTAGGTTTTGAAAAAGCCTAAGGTAACTTTTACGTATTTACTTAGGCTTACATTTTTTAAAATAGCAGCAGGTACACCTATAGCTTTATAACGTGTTACCACTTGTTTGGCGGCCTCTTCGCTACTAAAGGCACCGCTCATGAGCATAAATTTATAATTATTGCTATTAACCAGCACCGGCGATGTAGCCGCAGGAGTTTCTACCTCAGGAGCAAACTCGGTTGAGGCAGGCATTGGCTTATTGCCCGCGGTAATTACCGATTCGGCTTTAGCCTTGGGCTTAGCTGTAGTGTCTCTGATTATTGGCTTAGTAGTAGGTGGTGCTTTAACTACTTGTGAATCTATGCTTGGCGCCGGTGTTGTCACCTTTGCAACAGTGGCCGGTTTCTCCGGCTTTGCAGTACGCTGATTAAAATACAAGAAAATTGCAATAGCAGCTGCGGCTGCCAAAACTCCATAGAACCAGGGCTTTTGGTAAAAAGGTTTAGCCGGTTCATCTGCTACAGGTTCGGTTGGCGGTACCTCTATTTGTTGCGGCGCTAATACTGGTGCGCTTGCAGCAACGGTTGTTGGCGTAGGTAAAGCTTCTGGCTTTTGATGTTGCCTTAATAAAGGAGAACTTGCTGTAAGTGGTACTGGTTCGTGTGATGGTTTTTGTACCGGTTCGTCTTTTTCAACAGATAATACAGGTAGGTTAACCGGCTCGTTAGTAACGGGCTGCTCTTCTGGTGCTTGAACAGGATCAGCAGATTCTGCCAAGGGCTGTGCAGTTGCAGGTAGTGCTGTAGGTTCTTCTTCAGTAATTATTAGTTCCTGTACAGGTGGTATAAGTTCGGATTTTATGCTCACCGGTACAAAGCCAAAGGCGGCTGAGGGGGTATCTCCGGTTATAGCCGGACGAAAGCTTAACGTTTCCTCTTCTTTAGAAAGCCAGCCTAATTTGCCCAGCATTACCTCGCCAATTTCGGCCTGCTGCAAAATATTTTGCAGGTATTTATCCATAAAGTATTTGGCCGAACTGGCCGATACTTTGCTCCGGGATGTTAAGTACTGCAAAAGCGAATCATCTTCAACCGCCTGCTGTTTAAACTCTGTTTGGAAATACGGTGGGTATAGTTTACCCTCATCGGCATTATAATAGCCTCTTTTACGAACCTGTTTAAACACCCCAATTTTGGGGATGCTTATGTTACCATGCTCGTTAAGCAACTCCGTAATATAAACCGACAAATCCATTTCTTTCTAACCAGGGAATTTAGATACAGTACAGCAAATATAATTAAAAAGTGAAGCCCACACCTCCAAATATATTAAAACCGTAGTTAGGGTAATATAAGTAGGTTTGGTACTTGGTGCTTAAAATATTATTAGCCTGCACAAATACCGAAATTTTCTTGGTGGCTTTGTAACTCAAGCCGCCGTTTAAATCGGCAAATGATTTAAGTGTTACTACCTGGTTGGCGGCTATGCGGTCTTTAGTGCTTCCGCGTAATAACAGGGCGCCGTTAATTTCAAACTTATTGCTGATGTGGATAACGGTTCCGGCGGTTAGTTTAAACTTAGGCAGGTTCCAGGCTTCGGTTTCGCTGGCTAATTTATAATCCCTGAATTCAACACGGCCAAAAATGTTCAAGTCGTCTGAAGCTTTATAGTCCAGTTCGCCATTGAAACCGCTGATACGTGCACGACCGGAATCATAGATAACGTTGAAACGGTTATTGCCGGCTGGTATAAGTTGCGGCGTAGTTACCGGTTGAACGTTGCTCACAAATAAAGGTAGATCAGATACACTGTTGCGGAATATAGATGCCTTGAAACCTAAACCGGCAACAATGCGTCCCTTTAAGCCAATGGTAATATCCAGTTTATCAACCGAATTAGTAATGTTGATGTTTTGACCAATAAAAGGGTTGATCTCTGAAAGGCTGCGCAACGAAGTGCGGTTAACATCACCTTTAGCTTCGGCAAACAGGCGTACATACTCGGGCACTATCTGGTATTCGAGTTTAACAGCCGGGAAAATGAAGAACCTTGAGGAGAAGCCAAACTCCTTGGCAATGTTTACTCCTGCATCTATCTTGTAATTATCGCCCTGAAACTTTAAATAAGGATTTAGACGTAGAAAACTATTGTTTAATGAGTAAGATACATCTTTTTGCGAAGCAACATCTAAAGATGCACCTAAACCTGCATAAAACTGGTTAATGGTTTGGTTTAAGTAACCTGATACCACTACGTTATTTTCACGGGCCTCGTATGCATTGCTGAACAGGTAGCCGTTGGCTTTAAGCGCATAGGTGAACACACGGTCGGTATCCTGATGGTTACGGGCCAGTTCGCCCTCGGCGCTTATGGTATTGAAATGCTGTTTTGCCGGGTCTACAGAACTTCTAACAACCGAGTTATCGTAACCGTAGAAGTAATTGTTGCGGCGCTCATAGTTAACGCGGCCGGTAAGCGTATTTACCTCACCAATAGATTTGCCAAACACGCCAGCCTCGGTACGGCTTTCGTTTTGCTTGGCCAGATCGCTGCCTTTCTGGCTAAAGTGCTTAAAGAAAGCTCCGGTTTGGAGGGCTTCGTCCTTGCCGTTGTTAATGTAGGCTTCGCCAAATAAAGTGCTTAAGCTACCAAAGCCTGCACGTACGAAATTATTAGCCGGGATAGAATCGCGCTCTATAGGCATTTTCATGGCTTCTAACTGCCTTATTTCGCTGTTACGTTCCAGGCGTTTATCAAGTAGGGACGAGTAGGTTAGCGGCGCTTTGAAGGGCTGCGTTTCTTCTAAATTGGGGTTGCGGCGTATTTTTACAGCATCGGCCAGTACAGGCTTATACACTGTAGTAACCACAATTTCTTCTGACAGGCTGCCATTATTTGGAGCATTGTTAGTTGCAGGGCTGGCTTGTCCGCCTTTTTTAGTAGTGTCTTGCTTTACCTTGGCCGCGGCATCGCCCAGCTTTTTAGCGGCAGGCTTACTTACGGGTGCTTTGGTGATGGGCTTCTTAGCCGACTTTTTTACCTGGGCCTGGGCAGGCGCCGCACCAAACGCCAGGATGATTATAGAAAGTATATAGAAATATCTGATTTTCATGAGTACTGTTTTGGTGGTGCTTATTTATCCTGTTTGTTGGGCTCGGTACCGGCAGCAGGTGTAGTGCCGCTTGCTTCGTTCAATTTCTGAAGTTTGGCCTTAGCGTCGGGCAAGATATCATCATCGCCTTTATAATTTTCAATTACACTTTGCAGGGTAGCCTTGGCCTGGAACGGATCTTTAAGCGCCGCATAATTATCGGCTAATAAAACGTAGGCTTTGGTTAACCAATAATCGTAATTGCCATACTTGCTGGTAATTTCGAAACATGTTTTTTGAGAAGCTTTGTAATTGCCTTTTTGATATTCAATTTGCGCAATGTGGTACTTGGCTTCGGCAGCTGCAACCGTTTTGGTGTTGTTAACCGTATAGTTAAACTCTTTAATTGCGGCATCGGTATCGCCTTTTTGCAGGTAAGCGTTACCGGCATACAAGCCTGTTTTAAATTTATCCTCTTCAGATGATTTTTCGTTTTCGCGCACCAATTGCACATAATGCAGGGCATCATCAGGCATTTCCATTTCGCTGTAGCATAACAATAAATTGTTAATGGCGAAGTTGTAATCGGCTTTGTACTCGGAGTTGGTTTCCAATCGTTTCAGGAATACCACTGCTTCGTTATAACGTTTTTGCGCCATGTAAAGCTTAGACATGCTAATAAGCGACTTCTCGGTGTAAGCGCTGGTCCAGTCGTTCAGTATCACATTATAATCGGCTACGGCTTCAGTTGGGCGGTTGAGGTTAACCAAACTTTGGGCGCGTATAAAGCGCATTTGCTTATCGTAGATAGGGCGGGTAGCCTTATCATAATAAGCACCAACGGCAGCTACGGTACCGGTCCAATCACCTTTTAAGTACAGATTATTAGCCGCGGTAGCCATAATGCTTTCCTTTTCGGCCGCGCTATAATTGCCAATAGGGGTGGTAGCGGCATAGCTAATGAATGTTTGCGCGTCGCCTTTATCAGTGTAGATCTTTTCTATCTGCTTCAAAGCTTGTTTAGCTTCCTCAGAAGATGGATAGGTTTGTACCACTTTCTTAAACGATTCTACCGCCTGGTCGTCCTGGTTGTTGTTATAATCTATCAAGCCCATGGTTACCAGCGCACGCGGAATGTAGCTGCTGCGCGGATATTTATCAATCATGGCTTGCAAGTCGGTCTTGGCGCGGTCACCATCATTCTTTAAAAAGTAGGTGTAGGCAATTTCGAAAGCGGCATCATCTGCAAAATCCGAATTAGGGTAGCGGGTCAAAACATCATTCAATGTACTGATCTTAGCATCAGGGGAGTTTTGCAACCCTTGGATCATACCACGTTGGAACAGGGCATAATCCTGGCTTTTGCTGCCGCTGGCCATTAACCGGTCGTAATAGCTTAAAGCCTGACCATAACTCTTTAATACAAAATAACTATCGGCCAAACGGGCAACGGCATCGTTAATGGTGTTTTTATCAGATGGTTGACCGGCTAAAAAGCGTTCAAAATAGGTTGCAGCTTTTTTATACTGCTCGCCGCCAAATGCTGCATAACCCAAACCGTAATTGGCATAGTTATAAACGCCCGATTGCTTGGCCTCGGGGTTAGCCAAAAACTCCTCGAACTGCTCAACCGATTCGGCATATTTGCGTACTTCGTACATAGATTCGGCCAGCCAGTAGGTGGTTAGAGCCGTAATTTTCTCATCGCGCGGGTGTTTCAACGAGCGTAAGAATATACCGATCGCATTTTCAAAAGCACGTTCGTTGTAGAACTCCAATCCGCGGTAATAAGTAACCTTTTGGTAAGCCTCTGCCGCGTTGGGTGATGATTCTACAATAGGCTCTAAAATTTCAACAGCCTCTTTATAATTTTTGGAGTTAAGCAAAGCCTCGCCTAATAATATCTTTACCTCATCGGTACGTTTAGAGCGGGGGTAATTGCGCAGATACTGGCGCGTAGCCTCCAATGCCTGGTTGTTAAAGTCTAACTCGTAAGAGAGTTTGGCGTATTCAAACAAGGCATCTTCCTGCAATTGCTTATCAAAATCAAGGCGTGATGCAACCTGAAAGGCATTGCGGGCCGCCTGTTTGTTGTTATTCTTTAAAAAGATGGTACCCAAGGTATAGTTACCGTTCTGGCTGTATACATCAGTTTTGTCAATCAGCTTTTCCAGTTCCTTGGTAGCTTTAGCATCATCGCCGGTTTTGTAATAAGCATAACCAATTTGGTAGCTATCCTGCGTGTTTTGCGTTTTTCCAAGATCGCGGTTTTGGAAGCGGCTGTAATACTGTACTGCAGAAGGATAGTTTCCTTTGGCAAAATATGAGGCACCCACAATCCGCAACATTTCGGTTTCGTGCTGTTGCTGGGTTGTATTTAAAACGGGTATAGCGTAGCTTATCACATCATCATACCGCTGATCTAAAAAGTAAACCGCAGTGATGTAATAAGGATAGCTGTTTTCGTATTTGCGCGAATTTTTGAGCTTCTCAAAATTGAGAAGCGCCACATGGTAATCTTTGTTAAGATAAGCTATGTAGGCGTAGTAGTAGGTGGCATCTTCAGTAAACGGCGATTTTTTATCCTTTACTTCACTAAATAACTCTTGGGCGTATTTATAATCGTTCAGCTCAAAATAGGCATATCCCTTACGAAACTTATATTCGGTATACTCTTTACCATTGAGTTCTTTAGCGTCAATTTTGTTGAACCACAAGATGGCATCCCCGTACTTTTGCTGTTTAGAGTAAGATTTACCAATTTGAAAATAAGCCAGTTTAGACAGTGCATTTTCAGGGTGTTCTTTGATGAAATGTTGAAAGAGGCTTAAAGCATCATCATTGCCTAATTCGAGCGCGCAAAGGGCTTCGTAATATTTAGCATTTTCTTTAAGCAACGATACTTCTGACTCGAACTGCGGCTGATTGGTGGTCTTTAAACGTGATTGTTCAATAAGCCTGAACTGTTCGGCGGCGGCTACGTACTGGCCACCGTTAAGCAGTGTAGTAGCCGTTTGATAAGTGCGATATATTTGAAAAGAGGCGTTTTGCTGCGCCTTTACAGAGAGCGTGCCGAGCAACAATGCACACGCAGCAATGGGTTTGAGTTTAATCATAGAATGCTGTTACAAAAACAAAATTATGGCTCAAGGCACGCCATAAGCGTATGCCTCTTCGCATATTTTTAACGAAAGTAACTAATACATGGTATACTTGGGTAAACTTTGTATAACAAACAGTTTAAACCCAGCCCATTAATTTTTGAGGAGGAAATACGGAAGAAGGTAACTGTTAGCTTTTACGCAGCAAACTGGCGTTGAATTTTATTAAGCAGTATGTTTATATCGAAAGGTTTAGCCAAAAAATCGTCGGGCGCGCAATCTTGCTTAAGCACATCAGAAATGGTATGGCTGGCCGATATCATAATTACAGGAATGCTGTGCGTTTTAATGTTTAACTTAACGTTTTTACACAGATCACGACCATCTAAACCATTCAGCATAATGTCCATTAAAATAAGATCGGGTAAGCTGTTGTTCAGGCATTCAAATAACTGGTGACCATCTGAAAGTGTATCAACCTGATAGCCAGAATCCTCTAATATAAATTGAAGTACTTCAAGTATATCCTTATCATCATCTACCGCCAGTATCTTTCTCATGATCGTATGTATCGTTGTTGTAATATGTATAAAGCAGTAAGATCAAGTAAAATTACGCGTATGTAAATTTTAAGTAACTGCAACTGTAGCTGCAGTTGCAATTTGCAAGCCAAAGTTATGTGTATATGCTTTGTTGAAGCACAGGGTATTCAATATCATGGCGTATAGTGGTATATTGAGGCTTTGTTTATTTTTTTAATAGTTCAAATTAATTTTATTATCAATTAAGATAAAAGGTTTAATAGTATGCTTTTTATTGTAAAAATTTACACGAACAATTTTTTTAACACTGCCAAATTAGTTGTTCACAAAAACATTAAGCTTCGATTAAAAAATTAAATTCATAGTTCTAAATGCCATATCATGGCCTTTATTTCAGACAGTGTATTGTTTTTTATGAGTTATTACATTATTATGTATTCACTGTAAACAACAAAGCCGGCATTAGCCGGCTTTGTTTAGTCTTTCTTTTCTCTGTCTGGTCCGCGGTTATAACCCCTGTCCTGGCGGTTATGGTCTTTATTATAAGCATTGGTGCGATTACCGCCATAGCCACTGCGCTGTGCGCCTCCACCGCGCGATGGGTTGCGGCTATAGCCACCAGTACTTGTTTTGGGTTTATCCTGTGCCTGGCTTACTGCCAGTTGTTTGTTATAGGTCAGCTGCATCTTATCAAGATGGCTTATAGCGTTAAGCGCTTCCTCATCATTGGGCATCTCTATAAAAGCAAACCCTTTACTGCGACCGGTTTGACGATCGGTTACCAGGTTAATAGTCGAAATTTCTCCGTAAGTGATAAACAAGGTTGCAATGCCCATTTCATCATACTCGGTTGGGAGATTAGCAACAAAAATTTTCATATCGTAAATATTGGATATAATGCAAGTTTAGTAATTATGCAGCATAAGATTAAATAATAACATAACGCTTATTTGTAGCAGTTATTTTCTGATAAACTCAAACATTCCGCTTGGGTCTATACGCATAATAGTCGACGGCTTTTTTACCGACAAGTCGTGCTGATCAATGTTAACCACATAGTCAACGCCATCAATAATCTCGGGTGCAATTTGGGCAAAGTTTTGAGGCGATGGTTGACCGCTGATATTGGCCGATGTTGAAACCAGCGGCTTGCGCAAGCGCTGAATGAGCTGCTGGCAAAAGGGGTGCTTGCTTACGCGCACGCCTACGCTGCCATCTTCGCCTATAAGTGCAGGCGATATGTTTTTGGCGCCGGGCATTACCAGCGTTAAAGGGTTCTCTGCAAACTCAATCAAATCGTATGCTACGGCCGGTACTTCGCGAATATAGCTCTCCAATTTATTCTCCGTATCGAGCAAAATGATCATACTCTTTTCGGCGGCGCGCTGTTTTAGGGCATATATCTTTTGTATGGCTTCGGTATTAGTAGCATCGCAGCCTATGCCCCAAATGGTATCGGTAGGGTATAAAATGATACCGCCTTGTTGTATTATTTCAAAAGCTTTTTTTACCTCGTCTCTAAGCATGGTTAAGTGTGTTTTGATAAAGCTGCATTAATTGACCGGCCAGTTTTTCATCATCGAAGTTGCGGGCATAGTCAAAACCTTTAGCTATCATTTGCTGGCGTACTGCCGGGCTATTCCATATACGGTTAATATGTTTGGCCAGTTCTTGTTCATCGTCCGGATCGGTATACAGGCTGTCGGGGCCGCCTGCCTCTTCCAGGCAAGATCCTTTAGCGGCAATAACCGGCACTCCCGAATTAATGGCCTCCAGTACCGGAATGCCAAAACCTTCATAACGCGACGGATAGACGAACAATGTTGCCATTTGATACAACGCCGGCAATTCGTCAAAACTTACATCGTGCAAAAAAATAACTCTTTGCGTTAAGTTATTTGCATTGATGAATGCTTTTACCTTATCCAGATACTCTGTGGGCTTGCCCACCACTATAAGCGGAACACTGCCTTTAGTATGTAATAGCGATTTAGCTAATAGAAGCAAGTTTTTACGTTCTTCAATGGTGCCTACCGTTAGCACATATCTTTTAGGAAGATCATATTTTTTTTTGACCAGTTTGCGCTGTGCATCGCTTTGGTGAAGTTTAATGGCCGGGTCGCATCCCTGGTATAGTACTTCAATTTTCGAACTGTCTACCTTTAAAAGTTCAATCAGGTCTTGCTTGGTTTTGTGGCTAATGGCAATAATATGATCGGCTGCTTTACAGGCATATTGCAATTTGGTTTTGTAAATAGCCCGGTTTATAAAGCCGAAGTACTGCGGAAACCGCATAAAAATAAGGTCGTGCACGGTAAGTACACATTTGATGTTACTTTGCCTGATGCCGAACGGTAATTCGTGGCTTAAGCCGTGATATAACTGCACACCATCTGCCTGCAAATCCTTCACAATACCTTTGCTGCGCCACCAGGAAGATAACAACTTACTTTTTGGGCTAAAGATATGCGTATGCGGTATTTTTTTTAAGAAGGCGTAATGGCGGTTTTCTTTAACCTGGGGGGTATATAACCTGTACTCATGCCCGGGATAGTAAGATGCCACAGCTTTAATTAACCACCGGCTGTAGTTACCCAACCCGGTATTATTTAAAAAAGCTCGCTTGGCATCGTAACCGATGGTCATTTGGTTATGGTGGGTGTTAAGTTGTTCAGTTATCGAGTTATTAGGTTATTGTGTTGTTGGGCAGCTTTGGCTCTTTTTAAGTAAGCTATATATCCATTCAATAACTTTAGACAATTCTCATGTTGAACTCTGAAAAGTTGCAAGTTAATTTCATCAATATAACGGCAATCGAAAGCACATATCATATGGTCGAGAGTTTCAAATAAAGAGCCTCTTGCAGTTCGGCAAAATTGGATATTTTCCTGGTAATGAAAACGGCCAAAGCCCTCGGCGATGTTAGCAGTGACAGAACGCGAGGAACGCAGAATCTGATCAATTAAGCTATATTTCTCTTCTTTCGGGAATTTGGAGGTATGTTCAAGAACAAGATTTCTTAAAATTCTTGCACTCTTCCAAACCTCCAAATCCTCAAATGAGTTCATACTAATAACCTAATAACCTAATAACCTAATAACCTAATAACCTAATACTAAACCGCTACGTTATTCTCACGCAGGGCATCGTTTAGCGAAGTCTTTTTATCAGTTGATGCTTTCCGTTTGCCTATAATAAGCGCACATGGAACCTGATATTCACCTGCGGGAAATTTTTTGGTATAAGAACCCGGAATTACTACCGAGCGGGCAGGAACACGTCCTTTGTATTCAACAGGGGTTTCGCCGGTTACGTCAATAATTTTGGTAGAAGCGGTAAGCACCACGTTAGCGCCTAACACAGCTTCGCTTTCTACATGCACGCCTTCTACAACGATAGCGCGTGAACCTAAAAAGCAGTTATCTTCAATAATTACCGGTGCAGCTTGTACGGGTTCTAATACGCCACCAATACCTACACCGCCGCTTAAGTGACAGTGTTTACCTATTTGCGCACAAGAACCTACGGTAGCCCAGGTATCAACCATGGTGCCTTCATCTACATAAGCGCCAATGTTAACATACGATGGCATTAAAATTACACCTTTGGCAATGTGAGCGCCATAGCGGGCTATAGCATGCGGTACCACACGAACACCTGTTTTTTTATAATCGGTCTTCAGCTTCATTTTATCATGAAACACGAAGGGACCAACCTTGATCTCTTCCATCTGGCGGATAGGGAAGTACAGGATTACGGCTTTCTTAATCCAATCATTAACGTGCCAGCGGTTCGATATTAGTTCGGCAACGCGCAGTTCGCCTTTGTCCAGGCGTTCAATTACGGTTTCTACCGCGTCAATATATTCGTTTAGGTTAAGCAATCCCCGGTCTTCCCAGGCATCCTCGATCATTTTTTTTAATGTAGCAGCCATGTATAAACTTTTCGCAAAGAAAGGGATTTTTGAGGATATTTGGCAAAGGTTGATTACATAAGCGGAAGGATTAAACTTGAAAGTAATTAAATGCAATATTTAAAGGCAAAGTACCTGTTTTTATTAAGCGGTATCATTTCTTTCGTAGTTGGAGTTATTTATTACCATGACACCTTAGATATGAATTTACACGATACCTATTTTGTTGCAGTGCTGCCACTGCTCTCATGTTATCCTGCAATTTACATGTTGATGGTTGCAATGGTATATTTCATGTTTAGTAGGTATTTTAAACCATTGAATGAGCGTGCAGGCACCGTTCATTTTTTAGTGACAGCATTAAGTGCTATATCAATGTGGCAAATATTTAATACATTTTTTCAGCCGAAAAGATACTATGCTTTTAATGGTCCAAGTTATTTTATAACTGCCGAAAACATGCTCCTTGTTGCATTTTTCTTTTTCCTGGTAGCGCAATTGCTGTTTGTAATAAACATAATCAGAACTGTAATAATGTTTAGGTCTACTAACCCTGAGTTATAATGAAAAGTAAACCTAATAGCTATTGTAGTGTTAACTTTGCATAATTATGCCCGAAAAAGAAAAACTCCGAATAGATAAATACCTGTGGTCTATCCGCATATTTAAAACACGTACCCTGGCTGCCGATGCCTGTAAGGCCGGCCGTATAAAGTTGAACGGTACAAATATTAAACCCTCGCACGAGGTTAGAGTAGGGGAAGTTTACAATGTTTCTAAAGGACTGGAACGTAAAGTGGTTAAAGTGACCGGCTTGCTGGAGAGCCGTACCGATGCCAAGACTGCGGCCTACTTTTATGAAGACATTACGCCCGAGGAGCAAACTACAGCTTACCGGTCGGCGTTTCATGCGCCCGTATTAAGCCGCGATAGGGGAGCAGGCCGCCCTACAAAGCGCGACCGCCGTGAGATTGACGATTTGCAGGGTGGTTTTTTTACAACACCGCAGCCTCCTGAAGGTGGAACAGAAGATGGAAGTGCCGATAAAGACAACGAATGAAACCTACCATCAGCATAGAATATTGCCCTAAATGCGGTTGGATGCTGCGTGCAGCTTACATGGCGCAAGAATTACTTACGACCTTTACCGATGATGTGCACGGTGTGTTATTGCAACCCAGCGAAGTAAGCGGGAGTTATATTATTTATAAAGATGGTAAAGAAATATTTAACCGCAAAACCGCAGGCCGATTCCCCGAAATCAAGGAGTTAAAACAATTGGTAAGGGATGTGGTAGCGCCGGAGAAAAGTTTGGGACACTCGGATAATAAATAGAAAAATATCATCTCGAACGATAGTGGGAAATTCTGTTTGAATGATAGTTTACCACTGTCTGCTCAAACAGGATTTCTCATTAATACTCGAAATGAACGGGTACGATTAACAATTTTAATAATGCGTCTTCCCTTCGTGTTCTTCCCAGGCTCTGAATGCACCCAACGCTTCATCGCGCAGTAACTCTACCACGGGTAGCCTGCGCTCTTCGATAGGGAGTGCGATCTCATCATATATAAAATGATCGTCAAACCCAATGGCAGCGGCATCGGCCTTGGTATTAGCGTAGTAAAGCTTGTCTAACCGTGCCCAGTAAATGGCGCCCAGGCACATAGGGCAGGGTTCGCAGCTGGTGTAAATAACACAGCCTTCCAGGCAGTAAGTATTTAATGCTGCACAAGCTAAACGTATAGCCGATACCTCGGCATGAGCAGTAGGGTCGTTAGTGGGTACTACCTTGTTGGCGCTGGCGGCAATTACTTCGCCATCCTTAACAATCACAGCCCCAAAAGGTCCGCCTAAACCTTCGGCCACGTTTTTTTCTGATAGCGCAATAGCCATGCGCATAAATTTCTCGTGAATGTCCATATAACAGCCCCTCCCAACCCTCCCCGGGAGGGAGGGCTTTTGTAAATATTAAATTAGTCGTTAAAAAATAATGCCCACTTAATTTAAAAGCGGGCATTAACGTATGCTTTAAGCTCCCTCCCTCCCGGGGAGGGTTGGGGAGGGGCTTCTTATTTCTTATCCTTAGCGTAAGCCTCGTTTAATTTCTTAACCACATCGCTGGTAATATCCAAGCTGGCATCGCCGTATAAAATACCGCTGTTACCTTTTTGGTAGGTCATTACCATTTTGTAACCTTTATCTTTAGCGTATACCTTCAAGAACTCAGCTACTTTTTCGTACAATTTAGCTTGCTCGCTGGCTTGCTCTTGTTGTACTTGTGCACCTGCATTTTGCTGGTAAGCTTGTAATTCCTGGTTTTTACGTTGCAGGCGTTGTTCGGTAGCCTGGCGCTGATCGGCAGCCATAGTAGGCTGAGCCTTTTGATATTCTGCTACTTCGCGCTGAAAAGCTTGTCCGCGGCTTACCAGGTCGGCTTGGGCATCTTTGCCTTTCTTTTCCAGGCGGGCGCTCATGTCTTTAAAGTAACTGTACTTGGTCAATAACGAATCGGAGTTTACAAAAACAATTTCTTCTGCCTTAACACCTGTAGCGGGCGTTGTGGTGGTGGCGGCTGTAGCCGGAGCTGCTTTGTCGTCTGTTTTGTTTTGGTTGCAGGCGGCTAAGCTTCCTGCCAGCAATAATGTTAAAGTAATTTTCGATATCATCGAAGCCGGGGTTTTCATCTTACTAATTTTTAAAAAATTTCACAAATATATAATTTCATTACCAGTATCCTAATGTTTTTGATGACGTGTTAGTGACGGGGCAATTTTTCAACACCACTGGCTATATGCGTAATTATGCGTATATTTGTTAGTTATTTTTAAAGTTAAACATGAGCGAAGAAAATCAGGATAGATCAAATTATTCAGCAGATAATATTCAGGTCCTGGAAGGCTTGGAAGCAGTACGCAAAAGACCTTCCATGTATATTGGCGATACCGGCGTTAAAGGGTTACACCACCTGGTATACGAAGTAGTTGATAACTCTATTGACGAAGCCATGGCCGGCTACTGTGATACCATTAAGGTAATTATTCACGAAGGCAATTCAATTACGGTTGAAGATAATGGCCGTGGTATTCCTACAGGCATCAACACTAAAGAAAATAAATCGGCCCTTGAAATTGTTATGACCGTGCTACACGCCGGTGGTAAGTTTGATAAAGATACCTATAAGGTATCTGGTGGTTTACACGGTGTGGGTGTGAGTTGCGTTAACGCATTATCTACCCATTTAGTAACGCTGGTACACCGCGAGGGTAAAGTATTTACCCAAGAGTACGAGCGTGGCAAGCCAATGTTCGAGGTAAAAGCCATTGGCGAATCTGACCGTACGGGAACCATACAATGGTTCCAGCCCGATCCCGAAATTTTTACCCAAACACTCGAATATAAATATGAAACCCTGGCCTCCCGTTTACGTGAGCTGGCTTATTTAAATAAAGGTATACGCTTAACCTTAACCGATGAACGGGTTACCGAAGAAGATGGTACCCATGCCACCGAAGAGTTTTACTCTGAAGGCGGTTTAAAAGAGTTTGTTAAGTTTTTAGATGGTACCCGTGCGCCAATCATCCCCGAGCCCATTTATGTAGAGGGTATAAAACAAGGTATCCCTGTTGAACTTGCCCTGCAATACAACGAAACTTATAGCGAGAATGTATTCTCGTATGTTAATAATATTAACACCATCGAAGGTGGTACACACGTAGCCGGTTTCCGTATGGGTTTAACCCGTACGCTGAAAGCTTACGCTGATAAGTCGGGTTTATTGAAGAACGTGAAGATCGATATTACCGGTGATGACTTCCGTGAGGGGTTAACTGCTATTATATCGGTAAAAGTAGCCGAGCCCCAGTTTGAGGGACAAACCAAATCTAAACTGGGTAACAGCGAGGTAAGTGGTGCGGTAAACGTTGCCGTAGGCGAAATTTTAGGCATCTATTTGGAAGAAAACCCTAAAGAGGCCCGGTTGATCGTTAACAAGGTAATCTTAGCGGCTACCGCCCGTGCGGCTGCCCGCAAGGCACGCGAAATGGTACAGCGTAAGAGCGTAATGAGCGGTTCGGGCTTGCCCGGTAAACTGGCCGATTGCGCTAACAGCGATCCGTCAGTTTGCGAGCTCTACTTAGTAGAGGGCGACTCGGCGGGTGGTACAGCCAAGCAAGGCCGTGCACGCGAGTTTCAGGCTATATTGCCGTTAAGGGGTAAAATCCTGAACGTGGAAAAAGCTATGGAGCACAAGATCTACGAAAATGAGGAGATCAAGAATATGTTTACGGCCCTGGGCGTAAGCATAGGTACCCCGGAGGATGATAAGGCACTCAACATTACCAAGCTCCGTTACCACAAAATTGTGATCATGACGGATGCGGACGTGGATGGATCGCACATTACTACGCTAATTCTTACTTTCTTTTTCCGTTATATGCGTGCATTGGTTGAAAATGGCTATGTATACATTGCATCACCTCCATTGTACCTGGTTAAAAAAGGTAAAGAGTTTGAATACTGCTGGACCGACGAACAACGCATTGCTGCCGTAAACCGCATTAAAGGTAACGGTAAAGAGGATAGCGTACACGTACAACGTTACAAAGGTTTAGGTGAAATGAACGATGTGCAGTTATGGGACACCACCATGAACCCTGCCACCCGTACCCTGCGCCGCGCAACCATTGAAAACGCTGCCGAGTGCGATCATACCTTCAGCATGCTGATGGGCGATGAAGTTGCCCCACGCCGTGAGTTTATCGAAAAGAATGCAAAATATGCACGTATCGATGCTTAAGCATTAATGGTAATCATAAATATTAAAGAGGCCGTCTCCAAAAGAGATGGCCTTTTTTGTTAAGGTTATGGCCGTAATTAATGCGTTAGGAACGTCGGTACATTAAATTGGCTTAATTAAGCAAGAATAGTAGCCAGGCTTGCTCATCAATTAAACTTCTTTGCCATTTGTTTGCACATATGTGTCATGTAAAAGGTATGGTGAACACTAATTTGCACCACTGTATAACCAATTAGCGGCTACTAAAATTATTCATTGTATTGCCCGCAACTGATTAAAATTTGGATGTATCTTAGGAAAGATGTTTAACTGCCACGGTGCATTGTTATCCGTGCAACACCATACTCTTAAGAAGATAACATTCGATAAAATAATAGATAGACATAACCAATGTATAAGAAGATTATTACAGCGTTACAGCTGCTTGTGCCCATAGCCATTCCCTCCTTGCTCAAAGCACAAAACCCCATTATACAAACCATTTACACCGCCGACCCGGCGCCCATGGTATATAAAGATACCTTGTTTTTGTATACCGGGCACGACGAGGATAAGTCAACCTGGTTTATGATGAACGATTGGCATGCGTATTCTACCACCGATATGGTGAACTGGACTGACCGCGGTGTTGCCTTATCGCTTAAAAACTTTAGCTGGGCCTCTAAAGATGCCTGGGCCGGGCAATGCATTCCCAGGAACGGTAAGTTTTATTGGTACGTGCCGGTAAATGCCAAAAATGGTGGAATGTCCATTGGAGTGGCCGTTTCTGATAGTCCCACAGGGCCATTCAAAGATGTGTTGGATAAGCCCATGATCTCGGGCGGTTGGGGTTATATTGATCCATCGGTGTTTATTGATGATGACGGACAGGCTTACTTATACTGGGGCAATCCGCACCTATATTATGTAAAGCTCAATAAAGATATGGTTTCTTATGATCAGTCTGTCGGCATTGTCAAAGTTCCGCTTACTGATGAAAGCTTTAAACTGCGTATTCATAACGCTAAAAACACCTTTACATGGGCACAATCAATCGACGGGTTAGAGTCGCACAGCGTAAAAAATGCAGCCGACAATAAATATTACTGGTATGTAAGCGCTACCGATAAAGTTACCCATCAAAAGGTAATTGGTGTTGCCATGGGCGATAGGGCAATAGGCCCTTTTAAAGATGTGCTGGGCAAACCTTTAATTACGCAAAGTATAGAAGGCGAACACGCCAATCCAACGGTAATTATTGACGAAGACAAGCAGGCATGGCTTACCTGGGGCAATTCTAAAATTTACGGCGTAAAGCTAAATAAAGACATGATGTCTTACGACCAGGCTGCGGGTATTAACTCCATACCGGCCGGCAAACAAAAGTGGTTTGCCGATAAAATTAAAGGTACCGTAAATAGTACCGAAAAACGATTTACCACCTACGAAGAAGGACCTTGGTTGTACAAACGTAATAAGCTGTACTATCTTTTGTACCCCGCAGGCGGAGTGCCCGAGCACTTAGCCTATTCTACTGCGCCAACGGCTACCGGCCCATGGACTTACCGCGATACCATTATGGATGTAATAGGTAAGGGCGGCGCGTTTACCAATCACCCCGGTTTGGTAGATTATAAAGGCAAATCTTACCTGTTTTACCACAACGGTGCTTTACCGGGTGGCGGTGGCTTTGACCGCTCTGTGTGTATAGAAGAGTTGAAATTTAATGCCGACGGAACCATCCCAACCATTAAACCTACGGTAACCGGTATTAAAAGGGCCGTTCGTAATATAAACCCATATGTAAGGGTTGAAGCCGAAACTATTGCCTGGGAAGAAGGTGTGGAAATTAGCTCCGACAGTAAAGCAGGCATCTACGTAACCGACATTGATAATGGCGATTATATAAGGGTAAGAAGTGTGGACTTTGGCAAGGGAGCCAAATCTTTTCAGGCCAATGTATCGGCTTTAACCGGTGGAAGTATGGAAATTAGGTTAGATAAACCCGATGGACCCTTGCTTGGCACCTGCGAAATTAAACCGGGCACGAGTGATTGGCATACGGTTGCTACCAATGTTACCCATGCTCAGGGCGTACACGATATTTACCTGATGTTTAAAGGCACCAACGGGCATTTGTTCAACTTTAACTGGTGGAAATTTACTAAGTAAGTGTTGTGCTTTTTATTAAACTAATCAATATTCATCTAAACAAGCAAATGCAATTCTTAAAATATATTACACCCTTAAAAAGCAGCTACAAGCTTTTGGCTGTTGCGATCTTGTTAACGCTATTGGGCGCTCACCCATTGCAAGCCCAAACCACCACCTGGCTTGATGAACTGGATTTGAGTGCAGCCACGCAAGGTTATGGGGTGCCTGCCAAAAATAAAACGGTTGATGGTAAGTCGCTTACCATTGCCGGCAAAACGTTTGAAAGGGGTTTTGGTACCCATGCCGAAAGTTCGTTATTTATTCAACTAAGCGGTAAGGCCACCAGGTTTGTAGCACAAGTGGGTATGGACGATGAAATTAAAGGTCAGCAGCCTGCATCAGAGTTTGTGGTTTATGGCGATGGTAAAAAGCTTTGGTCGAGCGGTGTGATGCGTTTGGGCGATAGTGCCCGGTCATGCTCCGTTCCACTTACCGGGGTGCAAAAAATGGAACTGGTGGTAACCGATGGCGGCAATGGCAATTACTATGACCATGCCGATTGGGCGAATGCCCGCATAGAAAGCACAGGTGCGGCTAAATTTGCAACCCTCAACCTTATTTCAAAGGTGCCCTATATTTTAACACCGGCGGCACCCGCAACTCCCCGTATAAACGGTGCAAGCGTATTTGGCGTTCGCCCCGGCTCGCCGTTCTTATTCATGGTAGCGGCTACCGGCAACAGGCCCATGGCTTTTGCCGCAAGCGGTTTGCCGGCAGGCTTAAAAATAGATACTAAAACCGGCATCATTACCGGTAAGGTAACCAAGCCCGGAACTTACACGGTTACGTTAATGGCAAATAATGCTAAAGGTAAGGCTACCAAAAAGTTTCGTATTATATGCGGCGACAAAATTGCCCTAACCCCACCCATGGGCTGGAACAGCTGGAACTGCTTTGCGGGTGAGGTATCGGCCGAAAAGGTAGAGCGTGCCGCCGCCGCCATGGTAAAAAGTGGTTTGGTTAATCATGGGTGGAACTACATCAACGTTGATGATTTCTGGCAAAACCACCGCGATTCTAAGGACCCTTCACTGCGTGGCAAATTTAGGGACGAGGCTGGTAATATCATTCCTAACGTGAGGTTTGGCAATATGAAAGCATTGGCCGATCATGTGCATAACATGGGTTTAAAAATAGGCTTATACTCCAGTCCGGGCCCGTGGACCTGCGGGGGCTGCGCCGGTAGTTACGGTTACGAAAAGCAGGATGCACAAAGCTATGGCCAATGGGGTTTCGATTATTTAAAATATGACTGGTGCAGCTATGGCAATGTGATAGACGGGCTACCCGAAAATGATCCGTATAAAGTATCATCGCTTTCTTACAAGGGTGGCAACGTATTAAATACTGCTGTTAAACCTTTTGATTTGATGGGCAAATTGTTGCGCGAGCAACCGCGCGATATTGTGTTTAGCCTGTGCCAGTACGGCATGTCTGACGTTTGGAAATGGGGCAATTCGGTAAACGGAACCTCATGGCGTACCACTAATGATATTACCGATACCTGGGTAAGTGTAAAAGGTATTGCCCTGGCGCAAGATAAAGCGGCCCCGTATGCAAAACCTGGTAATTGGAGCGATCCCGATATGCTGGTAATAGGCACCGTAGGCTGGGGAAACCCACATCCCAGTAAATTGAAGCCCGATGAGCAGTACCTGCACGTAAGCTTGTGGAGCCTTTTTGCTGCACCGCTTTTAATTGGCTGCGATATGGAAAAATTAGATGCCTTTACCCTAAACCTGCTCACTAATGATGAAGTAATAGCCGTAAACCAGGATCCTTTAGGTAAGCAAGGCACCTGCCTGCAAACCATTGGCGATCTTCGCATCTACGTTAAACAAATGGAAGATGGCAGCCGCGCAGTTGGTTTCTGCAACTTTGGTATGCAGGAAGTAAATATGGCTTATCAGGATTTTGGCAAACTGGGCATTAAAGGCAAGCAACAAGTACGCGACTTATGGCGACAAAAGCAAGTAGGTACCATAGCATCTGCCGGTAGCAAGCTGGCCGTAAAAGTGCCGGCACATGGCGTGTTGTTATACAAGTTTACCCCGGTGAAGCGATAATTGAACTCCCTAAATTTTAGCCAATGAAAAAACTACAACATATATTTTCCCTGTCTTTGGTATTAGCAGCTTTGGTTTGCAAAGGCCAAAACCCTATTATTCAAACCAAATTTACTGCCGACCCGGCGCCGTTGGTGTACCACGATACCGTGTTTCTTTACACCAGCCACGATGAAGACGATGCTCCTCCCGGGCAGGGTAAATTCCTAATGCGTAACTGGCTGTGCTATACCTCTACCGATATGGTGAACTGGACCGATCATGGCGAAGTGGCCTCACTCAAAAACTTTAAATGGGCCGATAAAGCTATTACCGGATGGGGTGGTTTTGACAACGGAGCCTGGGCGCCGCAGGTAATTGAGCGTAACGGTAAGTTTTACATGTACTGCCCGGTGCAGGGGCGGGGCATAGGCGTGCTCGTGGCCGATCATCCTTACGGGCCTTTTAAAGACCCTATTGGCAGTCCGCTTATTGGTGCCAAGTATGACAGTATAGATCCAACAGTGTTTATAGACGACGATGGGCAGGCTTACCTGTACTGGGGTAACCCAAACCTGTGGTACGCCAAATTGAATAAAGACATGATCTCTTTAGCCGGAGAAATTACTAAAGACAGTTCGATAGCCAAACATACCGGGCAGCCCGATCCTTTTCATTACCAGGAAGGCCCTTGGGCTTATAAACGCAATGGTCATTATTACATGGCTTATGCTTCCACTTGCTGTCCCGAAGGTATTGGTTACGCCATGAGCAAAAGTCCCTTGGGCCCTTGGGAATATAAAGGCTACATTATGAAGCCTAACAAGCTTTCTACCGGTAACCACCCGGGTATTATTGATTACAAGGGCAAGTCATATGTTTTCGGATTCAATTACCGCCTAAACTTTATGCAGACGGATAAGCACCATGAAAGGCGCTCCGTTTGCGTTGCCGAAATTACATACAATGCCGACGGCACCATTGCAGAGCAACCCTGGTGGCAGGAGGAAGGTGTAACGCAAAGCGGACTGCTAAATCCATTTAAGCGCAACGAAGCTGAAACTATAGCTTGGGCAAAGGGTGTGAAAACAGAAAGAGACAGCCTGAAAGGTATGTATGTTGCTGCGGTAGGTAACAATGCTTATATTAAAGTGCGTGGCGTTCAATTCAACAAAACCGCAAAATCTTTTGAAGTAACCACGGCGGCGGCATCGGCAGGCGGAACCATTAAAATTCATGCAGATAGTTTGGAAGGCAAGCTTTTAGGCAATTGCCCTGTTAGCTCAACCGGCAGCTTAAAAAAGTGGATCACTAAATCATATAAAGTTCAGCCGGTAAAAGGAGTACATGATATTTACTTTGTGTTTAAAGGGGCAGAGGGGCAACTGTTCAATATAGATTGGTGGAGGTTTAAATAGATTAATGAATGAATTTAGTTAATGTTTATTCATTACCCGGCAGAATATTATTAGGTTAGCGTATGAAGTTTTATACTAAAGCGATTGGATTATTATTGGCATTTGCGGCTGGCCAAATGTGGGCGCAGGCACAAGTATTAACCGTACAATCTCCCAACAAAAAAATTAAGGTTCAGCTTTTTAACCGCCAGCAAACCAAAAGTGGTGAGTGGTATTTGAGTACAGCTTATTTAGCCGAAAAAAAGGAAACAACAGCCATACCGGAAATAGACTTAGGGCTGGTAAGAAGCGATCAGGATTTTTCTAAAGCGCTGAAGTTAGTTAAGATAGGGCAAGCAAAGCTGATTAACGAAACGTATAGCGTTTTGCATGGCAAAAAGCTGGCCTGTCAAAACGCTGCCAATGAGGTTAAGGTTACTCTCGAAAATGCAACTAAAGCTAAGATCAACATCATTATCAGGGCTTATAACGATGGGCTTACTTTCAGGTATGAATTCCCTGAAACTAAAGGCAGTTTTCAGGTTACGGATGAATTAACTTCTTATACCATCCCGCGCGAAACCAAACGCTGGATGGAGAAATGGAACCCTGCCAACGAAGGTCTTTACACCGCCATGAGTGCCGATAAGGTACAAAAGCAGGAATGGGGCTACCCGGCGCTTTTCCAAACCGGCGATGCTTCGTGCTGGTATCTGCTCCACGAAGCCGATTTAAACGAAACTTACTGCGGTACCAAACTGAGTAATGTAAAAGATAGTACCCACTATAAACTAACCTTCCCTAACCAGGGGGATGGAAGGGGACAGGGTTCATCTATACCCACCATAACCTTACCTTGGAAATCGCCCTGGCGGGTTATTATCATGGGGGGGCTGCAGGATATTGTAGCGTCCACGCTGGTTGATGATGTATCGGCGCCCTCGGTAGTAAAAAACACCGATTGGATCAAGCCCGGTGTAGTATCGTGGAACTACTGGTCAAGCAACCATGGCACCAGGGATTTCAAAACCGTGAAAGCGTTTGCCGATCTGGCTGTCGAAATGAACTGGTCCTACACCTTGCTCGACTGGGAGTGGGACACCATGACCAACGGTGGTAATGTGGAAGATGCCGCTAAATACATATTATCTAAAGGCATAAAACCGCTGATATGGTATAATTCGGGTGGTAACCATACCTGGGTTTCGGCCACGCCTAAAGATCGTATGCTTACGCACGAAAACCGGGTAGCTGAGTTTACAAAACTCAAAAAAATGGGTTTTGTAGGCGTGAAAATAGATTTTTTCGAAAGCGAGAAGCAAGACATGATCAGGTACTATCTCGATATATTGAAAGATGCCGCCGACTATCAAATGATGGTATATTTTCACGGTTGTTTGGTGCCCCGCGGATGGTCAAGAACCTACCCACATTTAATGACCTACGAAGCTGTTAGAGGTGCAGAGTGGTATAATAACGTCCCTGAGTTTACAATGACAGCGCCCGAGCATAACACCATCTTGCCTTTCACACGCAACGTGGTTGGCCCTATGGATTACACACCCGTAACGTTTACCAATTCGCAGTATCCGCACAGTACCTCATACGGCCATGAATTAGCATTAAGTGTGCTCTTTGAATCGGGCTTGCAGCACATGGCCGACCGCCCCGAGGGTTACCTTACCTTGCCCGATACGGTAAAAGCTTTTCTTAAAACCGTACCCAATGCTTGGAATGAAACCAGACTGGTTGACGGCTACCCGGGCAAGACTGTAACCATGGCTCGTCGCAAAGGTGCTGCCTGGTATGTAGCCGGCATCAATGCCGAGAACAAGGAGTCGGCACAGAAAGTACAACTGTCATTTTTGCAAACCGGCATCACTTATCGCTGCACCTTAATTGCCGACGGCGATCACGACAAAGCTTTCCAAACCGCATCCCGAATTGTCAATAATGCCGACGTGCTCCCTGTCAAAATGCTTAGGCGGGGAGGCTTTGTGGCGGTGTTTACCCCCAATCAATAAATACCTAATTATATGGTGAAAATATGAAGTTTCTTGTAATTTTTTGTGTAATTCTGATGCCTGCAAGCGCCTTTTGCCAGGTATATCAAAAGCATTCCGTTCAAACCGACCGGATTTCCATTACGCTTTCAGATGGCGTTCTTGACCTCATTCCCTTATCCGAAAAGGCCATCCGCGTTCAATTACATAAAGGCGGACTCAAAGAAACCCAGGAACTGGTACTTGTTAATAAGCTTCCTGTTCCAAAGTTTAGGGTTACTGTAACACCTTCGCAGCTAAAGGTAAGTATGCAGGCAATAAGCGTAACTTTTGTTAAAAAAAGTGCCACAATAACCTTTGCCGATGCTGATGGAAAGGTATTTTTACAGGAAAAAGCAGGCAGTCGCCGGCTTAACCCTGATAGTATTTTGGGCGAGAAGTGCTTTATTGCAGAGCAAAGCTTCATTTCTGCACCAGGCGAGTCGTTATTTGGGTTGGGGCAGTTCCAGGATGGTAACTTCGACCTCAAAAACGTGAGTCGTAAGCTAACGCAGGTGAACACACAAATTGCTATACCTTTTCTTTATTCAAGTAATAATTACGGCATATTGTGGCACCAGTACGGGTTAACTTATTATAATCCGTCAGATAATGCGGTTAAATTGTTAAAAAGGGACACTACTGCCGGAGGTAAAGCGGAGGCAGAAGTTACCACGACAGCAGGTACGCAAAAAGTATCGCAGCAACAAGCTGTATATCAGGGTAATTTCAAGGTTGAAAAGGATGGAAGATATTCTTTACTGCTCGATTTAGGCGATATGGACAACCGCCACCTGGTCATTATTGATGGTATTACTCAAATAGATCAGTCGAATTTATGGCTGCCCCCTACGGTGGGTAAGCTGGTGAATCTAAAAGCTGGAACCCACTCAGTTCAAGTTCTTTGCAAAGCCACTAATACGCCTAAACTTACCTGGAAACCAGCCGATGATGTGACGACGTTTCGTTCTCCTCAAGCGAAAGCTTTAGATTATGTGGTATTCAGAGGCAACAATGCAGACGAGGTCATTCAAAATTACCGAAGTCTTTCTGGCCAGGTACCTATGTTACCGTTATGGGCATATGGGTTCTGGCAATGCCGAGAACGCTATACATCTGGCAATCATTTGGTTGAAACCGTAAAAGAGTTCAGAAAAAGAAATTTGCCTATGGACGTCATCGTTCAGGATTGGCAGTACTGGGGTAAATATGGCTGGGGAGTGCCGAAGTTCGACGAAACCAATTACCCCGATCCAAAAGGGTTCATTAATCAACTGCACACTTTGAATGCACGTTTTTCGGTTTCTGTGTGGGAGAATTTGGATAAGAAGTCGGATGTGGCTAAGGATTATATTGCGAAGAATCTTTATATCCCGAATAGTCCCTGGATTGATATTTTCAATCCCGAAACACAGAAAACGCATTGGAATGCGCTCAATAAAAATCTTTTTGCCAATGGGGTAGACTCTTGGTGGATGGATGCTACCGAACCTGAAAATGATGCTTTAACAGGTAAGCAAACCTACCTGGGTTTGGGTAACTTTTACAGGTTAACCTACCCGTTATTTGTGAGTAAGGCGGTTTACGAAGGGCAACGCCAAACAGATCCTCAAAAGCGCGTGGCTATCCTGACCCGGTCGGCATTTGCTGGTCAGCAGCGGTATGGCACCATCAATTGGTCGGGCGATATTGGCGGAACCTGGGACACATACAAGCGGCAGATAGTTGCCGGGTTAAATTATAGCATGACAGGTATGCCTTATTGGACAACCGATATTGGCGGCTTTTTTCGCCCCGGCCGCTCGCAGTATACCGATGAAAAATATAAGGAATTGTTAACGCGCTGGTTTCAATGGGGAACGTTTAACACTATCTTCCGGATACATGGCTACCAATCAGAAACAGAGCCCTGGAAATATGGTGAAACGGTTGAAAGCAACATGCGTAAAATGCTGAACCTGCGTTACCAACTCATGCCTTATATTTATTCATTGGCCTGGCAGGTTTCCAGTAAAAGCTCAACCATGATGCGTCCGCTGGTAATGGATTTCGCTGCCGATAAACAGGCGGTGCAGCAGCCTTATGAGTATATGTTTGGCAAATCCATACTGGTAGCACCTATTACCGAAGCAGGTGTAAAAGAAAAAGATGTTTATTTACCCAAAGCAAGTGCCTGGTACGATTGGTGGACCGGTCAACGGTACAGGGGAGGACAATCTATCAAAGCTGATGCATCGCTCGACAAAATACCATTATTTGTAAAAGCAGGAGCTATCATTCCGGTTGGCCAAACCATGCAATACACCGCACAAAAGCGTGCCGATACGCTGGAAATACGCATTTACAGCGGAGCCAACGGAAGTTTTGCATTATACGAGGATGAAGGCGACAACTATAACTATGAACAAGGTAAGTACAGCACACTTCAATTTTCGTATAACGATGCTTTAAAAACCCTCACTATCGGCGCCCCAACAGGAAAATCTTTTCCGGGAAGGCTCAGCACAAGAACGTTTTACATAACGTTTCTCAATGGTCAAACTTCGCCGAATGCGAAAGATGGAAATAAAATGGAAGTCAAATACAGCGGCAAACCGTTGGTTAAAAAGCTGTAATAGTTAACGAGTGCTACTTTGTGGCGCTAAGCTTTATAAATACGTGGTAGAGCTTACATAATAACGTACCTAAAGCGCAGTGTTATGGTATACCAATTTGGGGAATACTCAATAGTCAGTACAATGCATCATGGCGCCCGGGATAGAAAATTGGTTTACATACGTAAACCGGGCCTACAATGCTTTGCCGAAGGAATAGCAAAGTAGTAGATCAATAATGTACGATGAAATGAAAAGCCTCCATATAGTAATTTATGGAGGCTTTCTCGTTATTAATACAATAAGTTAACTGAAATTCGAAGGTTTAAGCAGTTTTTGAAACACGTTCGCGGTAATCAAGGCATTTTCTTTTTCTCAACAGTCCACTTAGAGTCGTTTGCTAAGCCCGGCGGATTACCTGTAAATAATTTACCCGCTTGTTTGTCGCCTTTTAACTGCCATTCATACCAAGCCGTAGCAACCTTACCAAACTCTCCGCCGTGAGGCATACCATAAGTACCGCCATGGCCAACATCCAGGTTGGCTACAAATACAGGTACGTTGTTGATTAGTCTGTAATCATCCATGCCGTTTTTGTAGGCAATATCTTTTTCTCCACCCAAAATATACAGGGTAGGTGTGTGCAGTTTGGTTAATTGGTCTTTAGTAAGTGCAGGCATACCCGGCATTGCAGTTCCTGGATTTATAAAGATACCGCTATTGCAAACCACTGTAGTAGTTACCCGTGGATCGGGTGCTGTTTCCAGCGTTTGCAGCCCCCCGCACGACATTCCACTTACCGCTATTTTCGAAACGTCTATTTTACCATACAAAGAACTTTTAGAATCGCTGTTTTGGGCAATGGCCCAGTTAATAGCATCGGTCATTTGTGACGATGTAGAACGGCCGCTGCCTTTTTCGCCTTCTTGCGGCATTGGGCCTATAGCAACTACAAGAAAACCGTGTGATGCAACTTCTGATAAAAAATTGACATGTTCCCACGGAGAGTTTGCACAAGCACCATTACCCCATGCAATGATGGGCAACTTGTTTTTAGAACCAAAAGGTGTTAGATCTTTAGGCCTAAAGATAGTATGTGTAGGCAATGAACTTTCCTGAAGCATGGCGGCTTTATACCTGCCCGTTCCGCCGTCCTCAATAACTCTTGATATAACCTTGGATACATGAGAGGTTTCTTGCGCAATAACGATGTTGTTAAAACTCGCTAACAGCAAGCAAACTATTACAAATTGTTTTTTCATTGAGGTGATACTAAGGTGTCTTGGTTAAATGCAGCATCAGAAATGACGCTAATGAGGAAAGCATCATTTAACTTACATATTGATTTATTAACATTGGTTTATTACTATCAAAGTTATGTTGTGCAGAAGGGTTAAATTCTTCGGTTTGTATAATTTAGTAGCAGGTTTGTTCAAATTGGTTTACATGTAACGCTATACTTAAAGTAGTTAAACCTTAGAAATTTATAGGTAATTGATTTAAATTTTACAAATAACAAAATACCATGGCATGTCAAAGTCTTAATAAATCATTTGGTTAATTGTTTATTTGATATTTTTATAGATAGCCGTAAAATCATATATTAAAAGCTTTAAATTTGAGATGCCTTTTTTGAACCGCTTGCCTTGATTTTATGAATTACATACTTTACAAAAAGTATACATTCTTTTTCTTTTTATTACTTAGTTTCAGCCTTCAGGTTGCTGGCAAGGAGCCTGTCCGCTGTTTAGGTATCGAAAAGGGATTATCAAATAATTCAGTCACCAGCATATTTAAAGATTATTACGGCTACATGTGGATTGGTACCTACGATGGGCTAAACCGTTACGATGGGCAAAAATTCAAGATTTTCCGTAACACCTGGGGCGACTCTACTTCCATAGGGAACAACTATATTACTTCTATTACTGGTAACGCTCGCGAGCTGGTTGTAGGCACACAAAAAGGGTTATTTACCTATAACTATAGATCTGCTAAGTTTTTACCCTTAAAATATGCAAACCTGCAAATGCAGGGGCAAAAGCCGGTTATCACTAATATTAACGTGCTGTTAAGTGGTACGGGGGGCGAAGTTTATGTGGGGGCTAACAAGGTTGGCTTGCTTTTATATCGTGCGCCAAACAAAGTTTGCAATAAAGTTGGAGGCATTAAAGGAGATAATTACACCGTTCAGGCTTTAGCGTTTAATGGTCAAAACGAGCTTTTTACCGTAGTAGCCAATAACGGTTTGTTTAAATTAAACAAGAAAGCCAATAAACTGGAACTTGTAAACGCTACTTTGAGTTCGGCCACCTGTATGCTGTTTGATAAAAGTAATGATAAACTCTGGATAGGTACAGAGAATGGTCTTTATTATTATGACCAGGAAGAAGGCGAGTTGCATGCTTACTCTTCGGTCAAACTTTCGAGCAACAACATAACAAATCTCAATTATGATGTGCAGGGAAACCTGTGGGTAAGTACCAACGGTGGTGGCATAAATATTCTGAATGTTAAGAAAAATTCGATAGTATATTTAGCACCAGGTAAAGAGTTGGGAACGCTTCGCAGTGGGGCAATAAGTGAAGTGTACATTGATAATGAGTCGAGGAAATGGATAGCCACGCTGCGCGGTGGCGTAAATATTATTGAGGCCCAAAATGGTAATTTTAAAAACTATAGTCACGATCCTTTTAACCAAAACAGTGTGGTTAATAACTTCATTCTATCGTTTTGTGAAGATGAGCACCGCAATATTTGGATAGGTACTGATGGCGGAGGGATAAGTTACTGGGACAGAAATAATAATCATTATCAGCATTTTGTCCACAACGCCAATCCATCAAGCTTGCAAAGCAATTTTGTGGTAAGTATTTTAAAAGATTACACTAATAAAATATGGGTGGCCAGTTTTAGTGGTGGTATAGATGCCTACGACCCTCGTACCAAATCTTTTGTTCACTACATCTGTAAAGACCTTTCAAATAATAAGGTAGAGCGGAATTTCTGGAAGCTGTTTGAAGATTCTAAACACAATTTGTGGGCCAGTGCAACACGCGGTGGTGCCCTTTACCGGTATGACCGGGAAAAGGACAGCTTTGTTGTTTACGATAAAACGCTGATTGATATACACGTGCTATTTGAAGATGCGTCAGGAACGCTTTGGGCCGGCGATTATACCGATCTGATTAAAATTAACCCGGTAAACAGAACAACTCTACGTTATAATGTTGGTTATGCGCTGCGAACTGTTGCACAAAGAGACCTCAACCGTTTATGGATTGGTACCGAGGGCGGGGGCTTGCTCCAGTTTGACTTGCGAACGCATAAGTTTTTACGCTATACCCAAAAAGATGGCTTAGCTGGAAACTCTATTTTAAATGCTTTAGTTGCCAACAACGGTGATCTTTGGTGCAGTACCTACAACGGGCTTTCTAAATTTGATATCAGGCACAGCGTTTTTGTGAACTACAATTCGTCAGATGGCTTGCAAAGTAATCAGTTTAGCTATAATGCAGCGCTAAAACTAAAATCGGGCGAATTGCTTTTTGGCGGTATTGCCGGCTTCAATCTCTTTAATCCTGACAGTATCAAATCTGTTGCCCACAACCCCAAGCTACGCATAAACGATGTAAGAATTAATAACGTTGCAGTAGAAGGAAATAGTGGCCTTACGGATGGCAATCCCATAATACGTTTGCACGAAATAAAAGTGCCCTATAATGAAGCTACTATAGCCATTGATTACACAGCACTCGAATACTCGTTACCTGATAAAATAAGTTATGCCTATTACCTCGAAGGTTGGGACCACGGCTGGAATACCGTAGGTAAGCTGCAAACCGCTTATTATACACGGTTGAATGAGGGAAGCTATCGTTTACACATTAAAGCTACCGATACCCAAGGTAATTGGTATGCCGGGCAATTAACTATTTCCATTATCGTTTTGCCGCCCTGGTACCGTACCTGGTGGGCTTTTATGCTCTACATTGGGGTAAGTGGCGCTTTAATATATTGGTTTTGGCTATACCGTAGCAGGCAGCAACAATTAAAATACGAAGTTCAAATCGCCAATTTAAATATGGAGCGAGAAAAAGAACTGAACGAGAAGAAACTCTCTTTTTTTACCAATGTCTCTCATGAATTCCGTACACCACTTACGCTTATTATTAATCCCATAAAAGATTTATTGAGCCAAAGAACGGGTAATAACGATGAGCTGAATGTGATTTATCGCAACGCCCGCCGTTTGCTAGGTTTGGTAGATCATTTGCTGCTGTTCCGCAAAACAGAATCAGAAAATGCAAAGCTAAGTGTGTCCAGGCTTAACTTTGTAGCTATATGTAATGATGTGTTCATGTGTTTTACGCACCAGGCTAAAATTAAACACCTGAACTACATTCTCGATAGTTCAGCACAAATAATGGAAGTTTTTGCAGACCGCGAAAAGATAGAGATAGCTCTGTTCAACCTTATTTCCAATGCTATTAAATTTACGCCCGACGGCGGTACTATTCTGGTTAAGGTAAGTGAAGACGAACACCAGGTGTTTTTCGAAATAGCTGATTCGGGCATCGGCATCAATCCCGAGGTTGGCGAAATGCTGTTTGATAAATTTTTCCGCATAAAGGATAAGCACTTTTCAAAAAGCGGCTTTGGGATAGGCTTGTACCTGGTAAAGAATTTTATTGACAATCATGGTGGAAAGATTAGGTATGCATCTAACCAAACCGGAGGTACAACCTTTATCATGAGCTTGCTCAAAGGCACCATACATTTCTCGGCCGAGCAAATTAATGAAATAAGTATTTGTCCAACCCATATTAACGATTTGATAGATCATGATAATAAGGAGGCCATTCCCGAAGATGACAATACCAACCTCGAACTCTTAATATCTGATAAGCAAACCATTCTCATTATTGATGATAATGACCAGATACGCACTTACATTAAAAAGCTGCTTGTTCCTGAGTACCGCGTTATAGAAGCCGAAGACGGGCAAACCGGCCTTGATCTCATCAAAAGGAACATGCCCGATATGGTAGTCAGCGATATAACCATGGGTGAGTTAAGCGGTATAGAGCTTTGTAAAATGCTTAAGGATGATAACGCGACCAATCATATCCCAATCATATTATTAACCGGGAACGCCACGCCCGAGCTTATGCTAAAAAGTATAAACGAGGGTGCGGCCGATTTTATAAGTAAGCCTTTTGAAAAAGATGTGCTGCTTGCGAAGGTTAAAAGCGTTTTGCGAAGCAAAAAGGAATTGCAAAATTATTTTTACCAGGAAATTACTGCCAAAAACGCAATTAAGAATGTATCCGAAGAACACAAGGACTTTCTCTACAAATGCATTAGTCTGATCGAAACTCATTTGACCGATCCTCAGTTTGACGTGGAGACCTTGGCCCGGTTAATGAAAATAAGTTACCCAACACTTTTTAAACGTATAAAAACAACCACTGGTAAATCCATTAATAATTTTATACGCTTTGTTCGCTTGCGTAAGGCAGCCGAGTTATTAATACGGACCAACTGTAATGTTAACGAAGCCGCTTTCCAGGTAGGTATTAACGATCTCAAATATTTTCGCGAACAGTTTCACAAACAGTTTAATTTAAATCCTTCGGAATTTGTGAAAAAACATCGCTCTAATTTTCAAATTACATATCACGTAGAATAAAATACGGTTCTTTTTTTATTGCTGAAAATTATGCTTTAAAGGCTTTTTAAACTAAGTAATTTGCTTTAATTGGTATTTTACCCCCTAAAATTTACTATTTAATCCCCCAGCCGGTTATGTAATTTCGCCTTATTTCGTAACTGATGTAAGCACTCAATTATATTAAATTTTACTTTGATTTAAGTTTAAATACTTGTAGAGGTGTTGCCAGGAAACTCTCTGTTTATTGTGGCTTTTTTCTTCAAATGAAAAGTTGAAAAGAAACCTATGGTTAAATGGCTATTTTAGCGAGCAACAAATTAAGCTTAGATTTATATAAATCCTACATAATAAAAAAGAAGAATGCGTATATTAAAGACTGTAACCTTAGGCATAGCCGCTATAATTTCGCTTACCAATGTTTATGCACAAAAGAAAGCTGTTTATGTAAAAGATAAAGCTTTTGCTAAAACCATACCTGCTCAGTTTTCTATGGCCGCTAAGCAATATGAGCTGTTAGCCAGCAAGCTTAAAGGGGACAAATTTCCAAAAACCTATTATGCTGCAAAAGATAGTTTAGAAACCAGTGGCTCTGGCTGGTGGTGTAGCGGATTTTATCCCGGAACATTGCTCTACCTGTACAAGCCAACTAAAGATCAGGCCTTACTCACCGAGGCTAACCGCATGCTCAAGTTGCTCGAAAAGGAACAATACAATAAAACCACTCACGATTTAGGCTTTATGATGTATTGCAGTTTCGGAAATGGGCTGCAAATTGCACCGAAGCCTGAATATAAGCAAATCCTTATCAATAGCGCCAAATCGTTGGCCAGTCGTTTTGATCCTAAAGTAGGTTGTATCAAATCATGGGATTCAAAAAAGCCTGAATATTTAGTGATTATAGATAATATGATGAATTTGGAATTACTGTTTTGGGCTACCCGCGCAACCGGCGATTCCAGCTTTTACAAGATTGCGGTAACGCATGCCAATACCACCATGGCCAACCATTTTAGGGCCGATTACAGTTCTTACCACGTAATTAACTACAACCCCGAAACCGGTGCGGTGCAGCAAAAGCGCACAGCACAGGGCTATGCGGATGAGTCGGCCTGGGCGCGCGGACAAGCGTGGGGACTGTATGGCTACACAGTAATGTACCGCGAAACTAAGGATAAAAAGTACCTGGCGCAGGCCAATCACATTGCCCAATTTATTTTAAACAACCCTAATCTGCCGAAAGATAAGATTCCTTACTGGGATTTTAACGCGCCCAATATTCCAAATGCGCTGCGCGATGCTTCTGCAGGCGCTGTAATGGCATCGGCATTTTTAGAGTTGTGCAAATATAACAACGCAGCAATGGGTCGCACTTACTTCAACACCGCCCAAACCATGCTTAAGAGTTTATCAAATGCTCCATACAAAGCTCCGGCAGGTACCAATGGAGGCTTTATATTACAACATAGCGTTGGCCACATCCCTCAAAAAACTGAGGTTGATGTACCGTTAACCTATGCTGATTACTATTTTGTTGAAGCGCTTGAACGCTATCAAAACTTAAAGTAGAAAGAAAATACATGTTTCGAAAGAAAATCGCATTGCTGCTTATTCTGCTGACCATAGCCTATGCCGGCTTTAGCCAGCGAACGGATAAACGGAGCACCAGAGAAGTTTGGATAAACTATATGGACCTTATTGCCCGTCCGGTTATCTCAAACATGGCCGAGGGGAAGCTGAAAGCCAACATGCCGGTAAAGTTTTCTGATCATGTAGACAATCGCGAATCGAGGGCTAAGGTGGCTTATCTCGAGGCTTTTGGTCGCACGCTATCGGGAATTGCACCATGGCTGCAACTCGAAGGTGGAACTGAGCAAGAAATAAAGCTGCGCAATCAGTACCGTAAATGGGTATTGGCCGGGATAGCTAACGCCGTAAATCCGCAATCGGCAGATTATTTGGAATGGCGGGGGGGTCAGCCTTTGGTAGATGCTTCCTTTTTAGCTATAGGCCTTATTAGGGCACCTTGGATTTGGGAACATTTAGATGCTGCTGTTAAGGATCAGGTAGTGGCTGCGCTCATGTTAACCCGGCCAACTATTCCGGTATACAGTAACTGGATATTATTCACAGCAGCCATAGAGGCCTTTTTTGATAAATATGACCTCGGCTATGATCCGGTAAGGATAGAATATGCAGTAAGAGAGTTTACGCAACACTGGTACGTAGGTGATGGCTTGTATGCAGATGGCATGAGCTTTCACCTTGATTATTACAACAGCATTGTAATCCAGCCTTATTTGAGTGATATCTTGGAGGTAATGGTCAACAAGCAGAAGCGCTACCAATCAGAAAGTAACCAGGTAAAGCAAATAGGGCAGCGTTATGCACAAATTTTGGAGCGCTCGGTAAATACCGACGGTAGCTACCCTGCCTTTGGTAGATCAATAGTTTACCGCGGAGGAGTTTTTCATCATTTAGCTAACATGGCGCTTAAAAAGCAGTTACCCGTTTCCATTTCGTCGGCGCAGGTAAGGGAAGCCTTAACGGCAGTGATCAGGAAAACCATAGACGCACCGCAAACTTTTACAGCAACCGGCTGGCTAAATATAGGATTATATGGTAACCAGCCAGGCTTGGCTGAAGGTTATATAACTACGGGTAGTTCTTACTTGTGCAGTACTATATTTCTTCCGCTTGGTTTGCCAGACACGGATGAGTTTTGGACCTCGACTCCCGCACCGTGGACAGCAGTTAAAATTTGGAGTGGCCAGGACGTACCGGCCGACCATGCATTAGAAATAAAAAAGTAAAACGATACATGAAGTTGTTCAACAAAGTAAAATATCTCATTTGTTCTTTACTGCTATCAGTACTAACGGTTCATGCCCAGCGCAGTAGCTTTACTCCTGGCGAGATATGGCCCGATGATAAAGGTGTGCATATTAATGCGCATGGTGGCGGGATACTTTATCAAAAGGGTAAATATTATTGGTTCGGTGAACATAAAGTTGCAGGAGGCGCAGGTAATAAAGCCATGGTAGGCGTACATTGTTACTCTTCTAAAGATCTCTACAATTGGAAAGATGAAGGCATTGCTTTAAAGGTATCTGAAGATACTATAAGCGATATTGCCAAGGGCTGTATTTTAGAACGCCCCAAAGTGGTTTACAACAAAAAGACTAAAAAATATGTAATGTGGTTTCACCTTGAGCTACGGGGACAGAGTTACAAGGCTGCACGGGCGGGTGTGGCCACCAGTAACAATGTGAACGGCCCTTATACATTTATAAAAAGCTACAGGCCTAATGCGGGCATTATGCCATTTTACCCTACAGGAACACCTGAAGAGGAAAAAGTAAATTGTGTTAATCCTAAGGGTAGGAGTGAAGGCTTCTTTTGCCGTGATCTTCCCGGCGGCCAAATGGCCCGCGATATGACAGTTTTTGTAGATGATGATGGAAAAGCATACCATATCTTCTCTTCAGAAGAAAACGCCACCCTACATGTAGCCGAATTAACAGATGATTATACCGGCCACACGGGTAAATTTTCGCGAGTTTACCCGGGTAAGTCTACGGAGGCACCAGCGGTGTTTAAACGCAATGGTGTTTATTACATGATAGGCTCTGGTACTACCGGCTGGGCACCCAACCCGGCTCGCTGGTTTTCTGCAACATCAATATACGGTCCGTGGACTTACCATGGCAACCCCTGCATAGGCGAAAAGGCCGAAATAACTTTTGGTGGTCAAAGCACACATGTGCTGCCTGTACAGGGTAAAAAGGATGCCTTCATTTTTATTGCCGATAAGTGGACACCAAAAGATGCTATAGATGGCCGGTACCTGTGGCTGCCTATCAAATTTAATGGTAATAATATGGAAATTAGCTGGAAGGAAAAGTGGGATTTAACAACGTTTGACGCTAAATGAGAAAATTAATATTAACAGCGGCGCTGTTAACTGCCGGATTTTGTGCCGTGGCACAAAACAACCTGATCACTAATATTAAAGCCCGTAAAACCATAAGTTTAAACGGAACGTGGCAATATATTGTAGATCCGTACGAAACTGGTTTTTATGATTATCGCTACAAAGAACTGCGCGAAGACCAACCCGATGCCTACTGGAATACAGATGTGCAGAAAGACCGTAGCGAGAAGAAAGAGCATGGTTATACCGATAAACTAACTCTGCAGGTACCTGGTGATTGGAACCATCAAAAGCCCGAATTTGTATATTATGAGGGTACAATATGGTATAAGAAATCGTTCGATTACGCTAAATCATCAGGGAACAGCAAATACTTCCTATACTTTGGTGCCGTAAATTACCGGGCCGATATTTATCTGAATGGTAAGAAATTAGGTATGCATAAAGGGGGATTTACTCCTTTCAATTTTGAGATACCTGAATCCCTGCTTAAACCTACCGGCAATTTTTTAGTAGTGAAGGTAGATAATAAACGCGGTGCTGATGAAGTACCTACACTTAATACTGACTGGTGGAATTACGGCGGTATAACCCGCGATGTGAAGCTGGTAGAAATGCCTCAAACTTTCATTCAGGATTATGTAATTCAACTTAGAAAAGCCCATGCGGGTATGGCAGGCAGCAAAACACCATTGGCCGAAGGCTGGGTTAAGCTGAATCATCAACCCGCTGCTAATGAAAGCATAACCATTGAAATTCCTGAGCTTAAGATAAAAAAGCAGATAACGGCTACAGACCAGCTTACAAAACTGGTTGTTAGCCTGCCAAAAGTACAATTATGGTCGCCGTCGCAGCCCAAATTGTATAAGGTATTGGTAAGCACTACTGCCGATAAGGTTGAAGATAAGATAGGCTTCCGTACCATTGAGGCTCAAGGCAAACAAGTATTGTTAAATGGCAAGCCATTGTTCATGCGTGGAATAAGCATTCATGGTGAGATACCGCAGGATGTGCGCCGTGCCTATAGTGAAGCCGATGCCCGGCAATTGTTGGGGCAGGCCCGCGATTTGGGGTGCAACATGGTACGTTTGGCTCACTACCCGCACGATGAAACCATGACCCGCCTGGCCGATTCGCTTGGCATAGTGGTATGGTCTGAAATACCGGTTTACTGGACCATTAACTTTGGCAGTGCCGAGGTGTTGGAAAAAGCCAAAGCCCAATTGAATGAAATGATTACGCGCGATCATAACCGGGCAAGCGTAATTATCTGGTCGGTTGGTAACGAAACGCCGGTTAGTGCGGTTCGCACCAATTTTATGAAGAGCCTGATTACCGCTGCACGCGAAATGGATAATACGCGCATGATATCCGCCGCCTTAGAAGTAAACTACAACTCTGGCAAGAACCTAAACATAGTTGATGACCCCTTGGGTGAGTTTGTAGACCTTGTGGCCTTTAACGAGTATTTAGGGTGGTACGGCGGACTGCCGGATAAGTGCCGGACCACTAACTGGGCTACCAGCTACAATAAACCTTTATTCATTAGTGAAATGGGGGCCGGGGCTAAAGAAGGCTTTCATGCCGACTCGCTTACCCGCTTTAGCGAAGAATACCAAGCCTGGTTTTACCGTGAGCAAATAGCCATGCTTAAGCGTATGCCCGATAATTACGTAGGCATATCACCATGGGTACTGGCCGATTTTCGCTCGCCAAAGCGCAATAACCCGGTATACCAGGAAGGTTGGAACCGTAAAGGTTTATATGATGATAAAGGAAATAAAAAACAAGCATTCTACTTATTGAAAGCCTACTACGCTGAGATGGAGAAAAAGTATCCGCAGCAAAAATAATATACATATGATCTTAAAAAAATTAGCATTTGCTGCACTTGCTCTGTTTAGCATTAGCACAGTAAATGGCCAGCAGGCCAAACATACGTTTACCCTGGGCGATACAGCTTTTATGCTCGATGGAAAACCTTTCCAAATGATAAGTGGCGAGATGCACTATCCGCGGGTACCTCGTGAAGCCTGGCGCGCCCGTATGAAAATGGCGAAAGCCATGGGCTTAAATACCATTGGTACCTACGTGTTCTGGAATTTACACGAACCTCAGAAAAATAAGTTCGATTTTACCGGCAACAACGACGTTGTGGAATTTGTGAAGGCCGCACGTGAAGAGGGTTTATGGGTGGTGTTACGCCCCAGTCCGTACGTATGTGCCGAGTGGGAATTTGGTGGTTACCCGTACTGGCTCCAAAACGAAAAAGGCTTAGTAGTACGCAGTAAGGAAGCCCAATACCTGAAAGAATATGAAACCTATATTAAAGAAGTAGGTAAACGCCTGGCCCCATTACAGGTAAATCATGGCGGTAACATACTCATGGTACAAATTGAGAATGAGTACGGGTCTTACGGCAGTGATAAAGAATACTTAGCCATAAATCAGAAAATGTTTAAAGAAGCCGGTTTTGACGGCTTGTTGTACACCTGCGATCCGGCTGCCGATGCCGAAAACGGGCACTTGGATGGTTTGATGCCCGCTATTAACGGTTTAGATAATCCGGCTAAGGTTAAAGCATTGGTTAACCGCTTACACAATGGCAAAGGGCCTTATTATATTGCCGAATGGTATCCGGCCTGGTTCGACTGGTGGGGTACGCCGCATCATACCGTACCTGCCGAAGCGTACGCCGGGCGTTTAGATTCAGTATTGGCCGCGGGGATATCTATCAATATGTATATGTTTCATGGCGGTACCACACGTGGTTTTATGAATGGTGCTAATTATAAAGATACCAGCCCTTACGAGCCGCAAACCAGCAGTTACGATTATGATGCTCCCTTGGATGAGGCTGGTAACGCAACGCCTAAATTTATAAAATTTCGCCAGGTAATTGAAAAGCATCTGCCAAAAGGTTATGTTTTGCCTGCGGTGCCGGCGGCAAAGCCTTCCATCAAGCTTAGTCCAATAGTAGTAAGTCAAACAGCTGTTTTATTGAATAACCTGCCGACAGCTGTTACAAACGCTAAACCACTTACTTTTGAAGATTTGAAGTTGGATTACGGTTACGTATTATACAGCACGGTGGTTAACGGAGGTAAAAAAGCGCTATTGAAATTAAAAGAATTGCGCGACTACGCCGTGGTTATGGTGAACGGAAAAACAGTTGGAACACTTGACCGCCGTATAACTCGTGATAGTATTCTCCTTAACCTGCCCGCAGGTAAAGTAAAGCTTGATATCCTGGTGGAGAATATGGGACGTATTAACTTCGGAAAATATTTACTGGAGAACAAAAAGGGTATAACCCAAAAGGTTTTGCTGAGCGGTGAGGAAGTTAAGGGTTGGAAAATGTATACCTTCCCAATGACTAATCCTGGTAATTTCCGCTTTGCTAAAAGTGTACAGGCATCCAAATCACCAATAATTAAAAAAGGAACCTTTACGGTAGCTAAACCTGGCGATACTTATCTCGACATGAGCAAATGGGGAAAAGGAGTGGTTTGGGTAAACGGTCATAACATGGGCAAATACTGGAGCATTGGCCCTCAGCAAACTGTATACGTTCCTAAAGAATGGCTAAAAAAGGGTCTTAACAGTGTAGTGGTTTTTGACATGCTTACTTACGATATAAAACAACTTGCTACAACGGGTACACCTGTATTGAACGTTTTGAAGAAATAAGTTCATTGATCGTTGGTTTATTATCAATTGCAATTTACCTGAGTTAATAAGTAAATGTTATGAAATTACTGGCAACTTGTTTATTTATCCTTCCCTTGTTGTGGCTTAAAATTCCCAAAAATAAGGTAGCTAAAGACGATTATAAGCTTGTTTGGAGCGATGAATTTGATAAAGACGGAATCCCCAATGCAGCTAACTGGAAATTTGAAACCGGCTTTGTGCGCAATCATGAGGAGCAATGGTACAGCACGAAAAATGCCTATTGCAAAGGTGGAAAGCTATTTATTGTAGCAAAAACCGATACCACGGCAAATCCTTTATACGATCCGGCTTCTACCGATTGGAAAAAATCGCGTGCAAAATTGGGTTATACTTCGGCGAGCATCAATACCAACGGCATGCATCAATGGCAATACGGGCGTTTTGAAATGCGCGCCCGTTTTGATACCGATGCTGGTTTATGGCCGGCGTTTTGGACCCTTGGAACTAAAGGGGAGTGGCCTTCGTGCGGCGAAATAGATATTATGGAATACTATAGGGGCAAACTGCTGGCTAATATTGCCTGCGGAACTTCGGCGAGGTACAAAGCCAAATGGTTTAGTAACAGCAAGCCTCTTGAGGAATTGGGTGGTAAAGATTGGTCAAGTAAGTTTCACGTCTGGAGAATGGACTGGGATGAGCAGACCATTAGCTTGTATGTAGATGATCAATTGCTCAATTCGGTTAAACTAAGTGAACTGGATAATTCTGTAAAAGATCCGGCCAATCCATTTAAACAGCCTCATTATATTTTGCTTGATCTTGCCATTGGCGGTGATAACGGGGGCAACCCTAAAAACACACAGTTCCCAAAAACTTTTGAGATTGACTACGTGCGTGTATATCAAAAAAATAAATAGCAACAAATTGGAATCATAACGCAGTCAAATTAATCCTTATGTGGATGAAGTTGATGATTTTTATATAAGCAATCTAGGGTAGGTGTATAGTAATACCGTACAAAGACATAGTTTTTTGTACGGTATTTTTGTTACAATATTATCTCGCCGGCGAAAATTGTTTTACTATAAAAGAGTTCTTTTGAGCTTTCAAGCCGCTTTTTTTATAAAATGCCCCCTTTAATTTATGATTTTGTCCCCCTATATCATACCTTTAAAACTGCTTACTTAGCAATATAATCCTTACACAGGCCAATAAACCAATACTTATTTTTTTAACGCTTTTTTCCAGGTTATATTACCGTGCGATACTGTTGCATAACCACCAATTTATTTTCTAAAAAATCAGCATTTATGAGAAAAACCCAAACTAATTATTTGTGGCTTACATTTTTTGTATGCCTATTAACATTAACTTTTCAACATGTCTCTGCGCAAACCGCCTATGTGGTTTCTGGACGCGTGCTCGATAGTAAAAGCATACCGCTTACGGGTGCAACTATTAAAGTGGAAGGTAGCCAACAAGGTACCGTAGCCGACCCCAATGGTAATTTTAAACTGGAACTTAAGGCTCCGTCTACACTGGTCATATCTTTTACAGGTATGGTTACTAAAACCGTACAAGTAAGCGCAACAAATAATCAGGTAGAAATTACGCTTGCCGATGGTGGCAAGCAGCTAACCGATGTGGTTGTGGTAGGTTATGGTACCCAACGACGGTCAGATGTAACCGGCTCGGTGGCATCAGTGCCTAAATCACGCCTATCGCAGTTACCGGTTACAAATGTGCTGCAAGCGCTGGAAGGTGCTGTTGCCGGCGTAAACATTACCACGGTATCATCTGTACCTGGCGCTCAGCCTTCATCTTCGGTACGGGGTCAAAATTCAATAGGCGCAAGCACCGACCCATTTATTGTGGTAGACGGTATTCCGCTGAGCAAAAGCGGAGGTTCGCTAAATGATATCAACCCGAATGACATTGCTTCTATGGAAATATTAAAAGATGCATCGGCAGTGGCAGTTTACGGTAGTAACGGTTCAAACGGTGTTATTTTGATCACCACAAAACGCGGATCGAGCGGTAAACCGGTTATCAGGTATAACGGTTACGGTGGTCTCGAAAATTATGCTCACGTTCTTCAACCACGCGATCCTGTATCATTTACCCAAAAATACATTGACTTTTTAAAACAAAATAACCTTACTCAGCAATTTACTGAGCCCGTTTATAACAACGGCGAGCGTGCTAATTATGCCGCAGGCAGAAGCGTTAACTGGCTCGACGAAGTTAGCCAGCAAGGCGTAATGCAAGATCATAATTTAACTGTTCAGGGTGGTAGTCCCGACGTTAAGTATTACGTCTCAGGAGATTTCTTAAAACAAAAGGGTATTTTGAAAGGATACCAATATCAACGTGTAACTTTTCGTTCAAATCTTGATATCAACGTAACAGACTTTTTAACGGTTGGAACTTCAGCTTTCTTCACCAACAATAACTACGACGGAGGACGTGTTAACCTATTGTTTGCTACAGCCATGAGTCCTTATGGTAATATTTACAATACTGATGGTACTTACAATATTTATCCACAAGCGCCCGAACAACTGTATACCAACCCCTTCTTAGGTTTAACTACAGATGTAATTAACCGTAGTGTTAACGTTGTGGGTAACGGTTATGCCGATGTGAAATTTGATAAATTGGTTAAAGGTTTAAGATATCGTCTTAACGTAGGCTATAACTATTTGCCTACCCGTTATAACAGCTACAGTGGTCGTTTAGCTAACACCCCTTTGGGTTCGGCTTCGGCAACATCAACCGAAACTACCGGTTATACCATTGATAACTTGTTATACTATACTCGCGACTTAGGTAAGCACCGTATAGATTTTACAGGTTTGTACGGCTCTCAGCGTACCAAATATTTCAGCCAGACATCTGGCGCTACCGGTTTTGTTAATGATGCCTTATCGTTTTACAACATAGGTGCAGGCGCTACGCAAACAGCAGGTTCAAATGCCAATCGCAGAGCTTTAAATTATTACATGGCGCGTGCGGTTTATTCATATGATCAGCGTTATGTAGCAACCTTAACCTTCCGTCGCGATGGTTCTTCTGTTTTTGGTGCTAACACCAGCAAATACGGTTCTTTCCCGTCGGCTGCAGTAGCGTGGAACATCAGTAACGAAAACTTTATGAAAAGCGTTAAATGGGTAAATACCCTTAAGCTACGCGGATCTTATGGCAAGGCCGGTAATGAAGCTATTGGCATTTATAGAACTATTACCACCGATAACAGCGTACGCTTTCCATTTAACGGTACCAGCCTTATTGGTTTGCAAGCCGGTAACTTGGGTAACGGTAATTTGATATGGGAAAGCACAACATCAGCAAACCTTGGTGTCGACTTCTCTTTGGTGAATAGCCGCATTAACGGTACTATAGATCTGTATCATAGCAACGTAAGCGATTTGTTGTTGAACAGAGCTTTACCAACCATAACCGGATATAACCAAGTGTCAGACAACCTGGGCAAAACACGTAATCAAGGTATTGAATTAACTTTGAATACCCGTAACATACAAACCAAATTGTTTAGCTGGGAAAGTAATATCAACTTTACCCGCAACAAAAACAAAATTGTCGACCTTTACGGCGACGGACAAAGCGATATAGTTAATCGTTTATTTATAGGTCAGCCGGTTGGTGTTATTTATGATTATCAAATGACCGGTGTATGGCAAACCGGCGAAGATGTATCCAGGCAAGACCCCACAGCTAAACCAGGCGATTTAAAGTTTGCCGATATAAACGGCGACGGGCGCATTACACCAGACGACCGTACCATTTTAGGCCAAACTTCACCAAAGTGGACTGGTGGTATATCTAATACTTTCAGGTATCAGGGATTAAGCTTAACGGTGTTTATCCAAACCGCACAAGGCATGTTGCGTAACAATACAGACTTTAACTATGCCGATGAGGCCGGCCGTCGTAACACGCCAGCCGAAATAGGCTACTGGACGCCAACTAACGGCAGCCAGGAGTTTCAGTCATTGTCGTATACCAACACACGTGGTTATGGTTATGCGCGTAATGCCAGCTATACCCGCTTAAAAGATATTACCTTAAGCTATACAGTCCCTCAAAGGTTTGTAGACAAATTAGGCCTTTCTACTTTAAGTATATATGCCAGCGGCCGTAACCTGCACACCTGGACCAACTGGATAGGATGGGATCCGGAACAGAGTTATTACACCCGTGGTGTAACCGATTCAAATAATAACCAAAGTGCATTTTCTGCAGGTTTCAACAATAACTATCCGGTAACACGTACCATAGTTTTAGGATTAAATGTTTCATTAAAATAATTAAGCAGAACATGAAAAGATTTTCTATCATATTAGGAGCGCTATCTGTATTTATCATAGGTGCGTCTTCCTGCAAAAAAAGTTTTTTGGATGAGAAGCCATATTCTTCTTATTCGCCACTCACCGTAACCGATTCTTTAGGCTTTGAGGCATCGTTAATTGGCTTATATCAATATCAAACTGGTACGCTAACATGGTCGAGCGATCAGGGATGGCCCAGCGTTTGGCAGGTGGGCACTGATGTGGCCAATGCCACCGCGCAGCAGCAAGGTATTGAAGTGCCATACTATAATTATGCACAGCTTACTTCTACAGACCGTGCTGCATCTATTACCTGGAGCAGGTATTATGCACTTATTAACAATGCCAACATAATTCTTGATGGATTAAAGTCGGCAACAGGTATTGGTCCTGTCGGTAAGCGTTTGGTAGAGGCAGAGGCTAAATTTTTTAGAGGATATGCTTACAACACCCTGGCTACGCTTTATGGCCGTGTACCCATTATCTTGACCAGTGTAACCGGCCCAAAGCTTGATTTTACCCGTGCTACGCTCGACGAAGTAAACAATCAGATTGTAAGTGACCTAACATTTTCGGCGGCTAATTTGCCTGATTTGATTGCTGGTAATGGCAGAGTAAATTCTGTAAACAAGCCGGTTAGCCGTGCAAACCGTTACATGGCTATGCAGTTACTTGCCGAAGTGTATCTGCGTTCAGGAAAAAATGATTTAGCCGAGCAGCAGGCGCAGGCCGTAATCAACAGTAGTAAGTTTAACCTTATCCGCTCGCGCTATGGGGTTAGATCATCCGGTGCAGGCGATTATTATTCGGATATGTTCGTATACGGTAATCAAAGGCGTTATCAGGGTAATAGTGAAGCCATCTGGGTGTTGGAGCAAGAAAATCCAACGTTGGTACCCGGCGGTAATGTTGACAATGCTCAGCAACGCCGCGTGTTTACCCCAGCTTATTATGCAATACCCGGTATGCTGCCGGTAGATTCATTAGGCGGACGTGGAGTAGGCAGGCTGCGCCTGAGCAACTGGGTATTGTATCAACTATATAAAGGTAACGACATCCGTAATTCTCAGTACAGCATTAAACGTCGTTACTATTACAACGACCCTGCACCTGCCTATGCTTCATTATATGGCAAGCAAGTTCCGTTTGCCGGTGCCGATACACTTTTCCGTATATGTCCTGCAACACTTAAATGGGGAGCCTTCGATCCAAATGATACATTTGGTTACGCAATGATCAAAGATTTCATCATGATGCGATTAGGCGAAACCTACCTTTTACTGGCCGAGGCACAGTTTAAGCAAGGCAAAATTGCCGACGCTGTAAATTCTATTAATGTATTGCGTACCCGCGCAAATGCTCCTCAGGCCACAGCGGCCGATATGTCGCTCAACCTTATATTAGATGAACGTGCAAGAGAACTCATTGCCGAAGAAAACAGGCGTATGACCTTGATGCGTACCGGTACATTGGTTACACGCTCCCTGGCCTTAAACGGCAACGATCCGCAAAAGCCAACAACCGGGCTTACAAGTACCCATCTGCTTTTACCTATTCCGTTAAGCGAAATACAGGTAAATAAAGATGCCAAGCTTGAACAAAACCCAGGCTACTAATCATAACTTCCGGCGATAAGCAAAACTTATCGCCGGTTTTTTTTAGACATGATTTTCAACAGTCATGTTCTGAAGCTCTTTCTATCAGACAATCGTCTGGACAACTTATTAGATATTATCAAATTAATTATATCTATCTCAGTTGAGAAGATGGATAACATGAGTTTTACTGTTGAATAAATGTTACGGATTCTTTTAAGACAGGCACGACAACAGACGTTGGAAAATAGCTATGACACTTTATAATGGTGGTCCTAACGGTTTTAACAGAGTAATGCACCCTATTCGGGTGGGTAGTACAGGTTCATTATCTACAGGAGTTGGTTTAACGTTCACTTATCAAATTGAGAACAATATTCGCCAGCACGTATTCAGGCCGGAGATGTATCTGTTGCCGCTTATGGATGAAGAGATCAGAAAAATGCCGTCGATGATTCAAAACCCGGGATGGTGATTTTTAGTTAAAGATGATCGAAAAGATCATGGTGTGTTAATTGGAAAGGTGATAGCTTAACGCTGTCACTTTTTCGTTAAGACAGTTTTTTAATTATTTTATACACAATGAATTAAAGTATGCCCAATTTATTGGTACTTAGATTTCCTTTTATTTACTTATAAAGAACTGAGATGAAATGTATATATAGTATCTGTTTGCTGTTGTCGATGTTTTGCGTACAAACAACATTTGGGCAAACGCAAAGCTTTAATCTTAGCGCTTCGGTTGCTGGTGCCACGGGTGTAGGTCTGCAGGCTTCGAAAAAGGCTGTAAACAGTAACCGAACTTTCAAGATCAAGGCTCCTGACAGGCAACTGAGCCCGTTAACCGGAATGACCAGGAAGCATTGGAAAGATGCCGGTATTTACTTGCTCGAAGGCGCCTTTCGTCATGTTAAAACCCTTGACGACCCCATGAGCTTTACCAAGCAGCCAGGTAAAAGCTACCCGCGCGACGGTAAGCCTAATGCAACCGAAAAAATGGAGGGGCTATGCCGTACCATGTTTATAGCCGGCCCGCTTTTAAAAGAACAGCCTGATTTAACTATCAATGGTATTCCGTTGGGCAAATATTACCGCCACCAAATAGCCTTAATGCTCGATTCGCAGAGCATCACCTACATTGAGCCTCGTACTAAAAACGGCGGACCAAGCCAAAAGCTGGTAGAATTTGGCGGTTTGGCTGCATCGCTGCTGGTAGCACCGGAAATCTTCTGGGCGCCACTTTCGCCCGAGGTGAAGGCTAAACTTTATGCCACCATGATGAGCTACGGCGATGGCCCAACTATTGGCATGAACTGGCGCTACTTCAACATTATGATCCTTAGTTTTTATAAAAGCCAGGGATACAAGGTTAACGAGCCATTGCTTAAAGACTTGCTTGAAAAATCTTTGGCACAATATGATGGTCAAGGCTGGTATAACGACAGTCCGTACTATGATTATTACAGTATGTGGGCGTTCCAGATGTATGGAAAAATATGGTCTGAATTTTTTGGAAAGAAATACTATCCCGAATATGCAGCTCATTTAGAAAAGAACTTTGACGATCTTCAGGATAATTATCCTTACCTTTTTTCGAGGAAAGGGGAGATGATCATGTGGGGACGCAGCATATCTTACCGCATGGGGGCAGCTGTGCCCTTCCCGTTAATGGGATTTAAAACCAACCCCAACATCAATTATGGCTGGATGCGACGCATTGCATCGGGCACCATGCTACAGTTTTTGCAGAACCCCGATTTTTTAAACGATGATGACGTTCCTGCGCTGGGCTTTTATGGAGCTTTTGAACCCGCCGTACAAACTTACAGCTGTCGTGGTAGCGTGTTTTGGTTAGGTAAATTATTTTTGGGATTACTGGTTCCTGCCGATAGTCCGTTTTGGACGGCTAAAGAAAATGAAGGAGCCTGGAAAAGTCAGTTACAGGCTGGAAAAGTGTACAACAAGTTTACAAAAAAATCCAATATCCTGGTAACCGATTACCCTAACATCGGCGCCTCCGAAGTTAGGGCTTGGTGCAACAGTAAAACGGTTGGTGTTTATCAGGGAACCGAAAACTACACGCGGCTTTCTTATAACAGCACCTTCCCCTGGCAGGCCGATGGGCAGAACGGCGAAGTAGCCATGGGTTACGTTTTCAAAACCGACAAGGGCAGTTGGGAAGCCATGCGCATGTTTGCCTTTAAAGGTTATGAAAACGGCGTGTATTATCGTGATGGTGTTTTTGCATCTAACGATCAGGTGAAACTTAACCTGGCCGAGATCACGCTTCCAAACGGCATATTAAGAGTTGATAGGAATGTGAGCTCTGAAACTGCAACCATCAGGTTAGGTCATTATGCACTACCGGCAATTAAAGGGAATATCAAAAGAGAAAGCCGTCGTATTAAAGGCCACCAGGTAGAAATTATAGATAATGGCGTTTATCAGCTTGCGCTGGTTACTCTGCGGGGCTGGGACAAAACGGAGGTAATTAATGCTAAAGGTTTAAATCCGGTTGCTCAAAATAGTAGTATTATTGATGTAGAAGACCATTTTGTACCCGGCAATGCAGATGATTTGTATATCACCCTAATGCTGTGGAAAAAGTCGGGGCAAAAATGGTTGGATACCGAGTTGCTGCCTGTTAAGGAGATAAATTTTACTCCCGATAAAGGCATTGTAAACGTGTCATTTTACAAAGGTGGGCCAAAGGTAATTGACTTTAATAGAATTAAGATAGCTCCCGAAGCGGCGAAGTAATTGCGCTGCGTTGTTGCAGATGAGCTTCTTTAAGGTGTAGAAAATAAAGTACAGGACTATGCAGGATGCAGCTTAAACTCAACCTGTATATATTTGGCTTTTTGCGGGCTCAGTCCCGCGCCTTCATACAACCAATAAAAACTAATAATGAAGAAACTTCTTTTTTTGTTAGGCTTAGCCGTGCTTTCGGTGACCGCCCGGGCTCAGGATTTTAATATCACCAAATTTGGTGTAAGTGCCGATAGTACCAAGCTAAATACTAAAGCCATACAACGTGCTATTGATAAAGCTTATGCAAGCGGCGGAGGTACAGTTGTTATACCCAAGGGCGTATACTTGAGCGGCGCGTTGTTCTTTAAGCCTAAAACCAAACTGCGTTTGTTGGAAGGTGCTAAACTCAAAGGTTCTGATAACATTGCCGATTATCCCTTAGGGCCATCGCGTATGGAAGGCAAAAAGCTGGATTATTACGCAGCGTTAGTTAACGCTTACAAGGTCGACGGCTTTACCATAACCGGTCCCGGCATAATAGATGGTAACGGCGCTAAATTCTGGAAGTATTTTTGGGATCACCGCGATTCTATGCGTAAAGCCGGTAAAGAATCTACCAATCTTGAAGTTCACCGCCCGCGTTTGCTTTTTATATGGGGCTGCAACAACGTGACTATTCAAAATGTAAAATTGCATAATTCAGGCTTTTGGACCACCCACCTGTATCAATGCAATAATGTACTCATTGAGGGTTGTGATATCCGGTCACCGTTTAAACCTGTACCGGCACCCAGTACCGATGGGGTAGATATTGATGTTTGTAAAAAAGTAACCATCCGCAATTGCTATGTTTCGGTTAACGATGATGCTATTTGCATTAAAGGCGGAAAGGGGCCAGATGCGCACAAACTTCCCGAGAACGGTATTGTAGAAGACGTATTGGTGGAAAATTGTACCATTGGTTCGGCACATGCCACGTTAACTCTTGGCAGCGAGTGTATTCACGCCCGTAACATTACCATGAGAAACTGCAAGGTAGATAACAACACGCCGCTGTTGAAATTCAAAATGCGCCCGGATACTTACCAGATTTTCGAAAACGTTACGGTAGAGAACATTACCGGTAAATGCGGAACTATTTTAGAAATGGCACCCTGGAAGCAATTTTTTGATTTAGGCGGCAGTGTTGAAAAACCGTTTGGTACTATTCGTAACATCACCTTATCTAACATCAAGGTAGATTGCCAGCGCTTTGCCACTTTAGAAGGAAATCCTATGGACAAAGTATCGGGTATAGTTTTCAAGAATATCGAAGCCACGTCAAAAAATCCGTTGGTAAATAAATATACAGATGTGAAAGCCGAGAATGTAACCGTGAATGGCGTACCCTTGGTAATAAAGTAAGCGATACAGTTAAATACACAAAAACCTTCAAGAGGGGCAAGGCGTTTAACGTTCTTGCCCTTTTTTATTTGGTAGTATGCCCTGCTTTACTCAGTAAATGTTTTGAAAAAATTATCCTAAAATTGTTTCAATATAAAATTTTAATTTCTACTTTTGAATGTCTACCAAAACGGTAGATTATTACATGAAGCAACAACAAGCCCATATAGCTTTTCGTTCGCCGTCGCTAATGCCGGTGCTGTATTGTTGTTGTTAACTTTTTAGAATCCTCCCAGGTTTTCAAGTCTGCCTCCATTCCGGTAGCAGCACACCATCCGGTTTATTTAAAAAGAAGTTATGTATCACCATTTTATAATCGCCTTTGTTGGCAAATATTTCCATACTTATTATTCATCGGCTTATGGCTTGAGTTATTGTTGTAGTTAAACAGGATTTCCATTCTCTTTTAACTCAATTAACAACTTTTAAACTCAATACCATGTCAACTACTGCATTAAAATTCCCTGCTTTCGATCTGCTTGAAACAACGCCTGAATTAGAATATACTCCTCAAGCCTACGAAAAGTTGAAACCCGTAACGTTGGGCCATACAATTCAAGAATTACTTCAACACCAAACCCAGCAAGCTATAAATGTGCTGTCGGGGGTTTATGGGTTTAACCAGGGTGGGGCATCGGCTCCATATTTGAATAAGATACTGGTAGTTTACTTTTACTCCAGCCAGTGGGGCAATTTAGCTTTAGAGCATTTAAAGCAATTGAACGCCATCAGGAACGAAGTAAAATACCACGATGGAAATCTCATTGTAATTGATAGCGATGGCCCTGATAGTATGCTACAACAACTGTTGTGGAACAATAACCTGTCGTTACCATTATATGCCGATCCTGACCATCAAATAGCCAAGTTGTTCGGCGTTTATGCGGAGAATAGCCCTGCCTGGAACCGTTATGCCGGGATTGATGAAAATGTGCCTTTACCCGCAGCCTTCGTGGTAGATCATTTCCTGAAAGTGGTTTTCGATCACAGTAATGAAGATATCAGCAGCAATTTGCAAGCTAATGAGATTGTGGCCGCCGTGTATCAATCAAACCATTACCAAGCCGGCAGAAAATCTGCCTAAGCTACGTGGGATAAGACAAGAACAGCACCGGTTAATCATTAACCGGCGCTGTTTGTTATAGCTAACTCTCTAAACAAGTTTTGATCAAAGGCCTCCCAATAATAAGGCTTCCTTGAAATTTACTTCAATAATTTAAACATGCTCTCCTTGCAGTCGCGCGAGTTGGGGCCAATGAAAACTTTAAAGTCACCTGGTTCGGCTACAGATTTCAAGGCCGAATTATAAAATTTAAGGTCGCTTTCTTTAATGGTGAAAACAACTTCTTTGCTTTCGCCTGGTTTAAGGCTAATTTTTTGGAAACCTTTTAACTCTTTAACCGGGCGGGTGCTGCTGCCAACCATATCACGGGTATAAAACTGTACGGCTTCTTTACCTTCTACGCTGCCGGTATTGGTTACCGTTACCCTGGCGGTGATAGATTGACCCGGTTTAAAGGTGGTAGCGCTTAATTTGATATCGCTGTAGCTAAAGCTGGTATAGCTTAACCCAAAACCGAAGGGATACAACGGATCGTTGCTTACATCAAGGTAACCTGAACGGAATTTGGTGAACCAGCCGCCATTAGCCAGCGGGCGGCCTGTGTTTTTATGGCTGTAGTAGATTGGTACTTGCCCCACATTTTGCGGGAAACTCATGGATAGTTTGCCTGATGGATTTACATCACCAAATAACACATCAGCAATAGCATAAGCAGCCTGGCTACCGCCAAACCAAACGTTAAGGATAGCCGGTACGTTTTCGCTTTCCCACTTAATAGCCAGTGGTCGACCAGTAAATAGTACCAACACTACGGGTTTGCCTGTTTTTAACAAGGCGGCTAACAACCTTTTTTGCACTTCCGGAATTTCGATGTTAGTACGGCTTGAGCTTTCGCCGCTCATTTCCGAGCTTTCGCCAAGGGCGGCAATAACCACATCTGCTTTTTCCGCTGTTTTTACAGCCTCTTTAATAACTTCTTCTTCCGGGCGGTTATCGCGCGGAATTTCCCGGCCAAACACGGTGGCATTCTTTTGAAGGGTTGCATCGCTCGTTAAATTTGAACCAAAGCTGTGGGTAATGTTCACCTTGTCGCCTGCCACTTTCTTCAGGCCTTCTAATAAAGATGGCGTTGTGGCCAGGTCGGCATTTACTGCCCAGGTGCCCGGCATGTTAGCCCTGCTATCGGCCAGCGGACCAATTACAGCGATGGTACCATTTCTTTTCAAAGGCAAGGTCTTGTTGTCGTTTTTCAGTAACACAAAGGTTTGCGCAGCCGTTTGGCGGCTGAACTGCAGGTTTGCGGGAGTTAATATTTCTGTTTTAGCACGTTCCTCACTGCAATAGCGGTATGGGTCTTCAAACAAACCTAATTTATACTTAGCTTCTAAAATTAAGCGGCAGGCGTTGTTAATTTGGGTCAGGGTAACCTTACCTTCTTGTATTGATTTCTTTAAAGTTTTCAGGTAGCCCTCGCTTACCATGTCCATATCCGTACCCGCGCTTAAAGATTTTCCTGATACTTCTTGCAAGTCGCCTAAGCCGTGTTCGATGAGCTCGCTTACGCCGGTATAGTCAGACACCACAAAGCCGGTAAAGCCCCATTGCTTTCGCAATAGATCGTTCAATAGCCATTTATTGGCTGTGGCCGGTACGCCATTAATGTCGTTAAACGAAGCCATTACACTGCCCGCACCGGCATCAATAGCTGCCTTGTAAGGCGGCAGGTAGTCGTTATACATACGGTCAAGGCTCATATCGGTTGTATTATAATCGCGGCCCGACTCAGCAGCGCCATACAGGGCAAAGTGTTTAACGCATGCCATAATGGTGTTAGCTTTCTTCAAATCATCGCCCTGGTAGCCTTTTACCATTACCCGGGCAATTTGCGAACCCAGGTAAGTGTCTTCGCCACTGCTTTCGGCCACGCGGCCCCAGCGGGCGTCGCGCGATATATCTACCATGGGCGAAAAGGTCCAGTTGATACCATCGGCACTGGCTTCAACGGCGGCCATGCGTGCTGTGCGTTGTATAAGATCCAAATCCCAGCTCGAAGCTAAGGCTAACGGAATAGGAAAACTGGTTTTATAGCCGTGTATTACATCCTGCCCAAAAATAAGCGGAATATGTAACCTGCTCTTGTTAACCGCAATTTCCTGCGCTTTGCGTATACGCGCTGGGGTAGTTAAACTAAAAATGCCGCCTATTTGTCCGTTACCAATTTTGCTTTCTACATCGGTACTTACGGCAGTACCGGTGGTTGCCTCGCCGCCGGTAACCAGATTAAGCTGGCCAATTTTTTCATCAACGGTCATTTTGGCCATTAACTGGCTAACAAACGTTTTCATCTTTGCACTTTCGGTGGATGCTGGCTTTGGTTTTTGTGCTTGGACAGAGGCCGCACAAAAAGCCATAATACACCATATAGAGGTCGCTTTTTTCATATGCTATGTAACTTATTTCTTTATTAGGTATGGGGTGAGTAATTTGATCCAGATATCATAACCTGCCGGTTTCATGTGCAGCATATCGGGCATGAAGAGTTCGGGGCGCAGGGTGCCGTCTTTATTCAGCATTTTAGTGTCGACATCAACAAACTGTGTGGCTTTGTAATGGCTCATATATTCTTTAATGAGGGCATTGGCATGTATCACCGTTTGTGCAAACTTTAGCCGCGATGGGCTCTGTTTCATCGAGATGTAAATGAGCGGCACATTGGGCTGGTTATTGCGGATGCCCGTGAACAAGGTAGCAAAGCGGTTTAGTGTTTCAATAGCGCTTGCACCGGAGGCAATGTCGTTCTCGCCACTGTAGATCGCCACTTGGCGTGCATCATAAGGGAACACAATGTCTTTAATATAATAGTTGGCATCAACCAGTGTACTGCCACCAAAGCCACGGTTAATGGCGCCGTAATTTTTGTACACGGTTTCTAAGTCATTCCACCGGGTAAAAGATGAACTGCCAATGAACAATATGCCGCCTTTGGCAGGAGCATTAAGACTATCCTTCTTTTTAAAATTCTGTATTTCGTCCCAAAAGGGCGGTTTTTGCTGACCCAAGGCCAGCATGCTGTAACCAGTAAAGAATAAGACGATGAGTATTTTCAATTTCATTATAATGCTTTTTTAGGTGCTGTGGGCCGGCTTACGCCATTCTCGTTAAATGCTTCAACCGTAAAATAATAAGTTTGATCAATGTTCAGGCTTTTTAATTCCAGTGTATTTTTATCATAGACCAGCCACGAGCTGTAAAGCTTACCGGGTGCAATGCCCCATTTTATGTTGTAGCCCTGGCTGCCTTTAACGGCTTTCCATCTCAACGTAGCATCGCGGCGATCTGTATCACGTGTCACCTGAAAATTGGCGGGTGTACCGGGTAACGAGCCAGCAGCCTTACCAAATACCCGGAAACCTGAGATAGCCAAGTGATCGGTTGGTACTTTAACGTTGTTGTAACGAATGTACCTTACTGTAGCTGCGGTTTCGAGTGCCACATAATCATTAGGGTTATCTGTAAAGCTGTCTTTTTTATCAACAAGTGTGGTCCAGGTTTTACCATCTAAACTGCCTTCAACGCTGTAGCGGTGATGCAGCCCGGGTACACGACCATACAGATCGGCCTTGTAATCGCTGTAATTAATTTGCACAGCGTAAACAGTAGCCGGTTTTTGCATATCAACCTGCAGCCACTGCTTGTCGTCGTTTTGCGAGGCTATCCAAAAAGTCTTAACATTTTCATCCAACGCCTTATCTGCCGAAAATTCTGCAGCCAGGGCAGAAGAGGCGGTAACCTGCTTTTTGTACGATAGTAGCATCCAGCCTGTAAACTCACCTTTTTTCAACGGTATAGCAGGGGCATAATGCGGATAATCGCCGTACGAAGTGTTGGTATACATTAAGCCATCTGCATCAAAACCGGCAGGGAATGCGCACAGTCGGCGTTCCCAGTTTACATTAACGGACACCGCCATAGAAGCATAATGCCAGTACTGGTTACCCGGCCCCAACACGGTGCTGCCATGTCCTGCTCCATTTATAAAGCCACCCGGTTTGTAGGATACAGGGTTGTTTGGCGCGTAGGTGTATGGCCCCAGCGGATCATCGCTCATGTAAACACCATCGCCGTACACGTTAAACTCTGTACCCGGCGCAGCGTATTGCATGTAATATTTGTTGTTATGCTTGGTGAGCCAGGCACCTTCCATGTAACCTTTTAGTTTGGTATTGGAGTGGTTTTCACCAAAACGTTCCCAACCATGTTTTTCACCATCGAGTTTAAACAGTTCTGCCGTCTTACCAACAGGTTTAAAATTTTTGGTACGATCGAGTTCTTTACCCCGGATAGGGAAGAGGTTTGATGAACCCCAAAACATATAGGCCTTGCCATCATCGTCTATGAACAAATCAGGATCCTGCAAATCATTCAGGATAAAAGGCGTAGGTTTCCAGTCGCCTTTTTTAGGGTTATCGGTATACAGAATACTCATAGAGCCCGAGGGGTCTCCGGCTACGTATAAAACCGAATCTTTATAATTATGGGCAGCCGGTGCATTGCAACCCTGGAAATACCATTTTTCGGGAGTGATAAAATCCCAGTTGGTCATATCGGTAGAATGCCAGTAACCCATTGAGCGGGTCACAAACATATAGTATTCGCCCTTGAAAGTCACCACCGCAGGGTCGGCACCTGAGCGGTACGACAAACCTTCGTTAGCGTTATAAATAGCATAGGTATAATCCAGGTTGATAGGATTACAATAGGTTTTATTCTGATTAACCTGCGCAAAAGCCGATGCCCCCAGCAGCAGGCTCATAAATAATGGAAACCCTTTGCGCATATTATTTGAGGTAAGGCGATTTAAAATCCAATTTTTTTAACCCGGCTTTAACTTCGGGGCTGCTCATGAATAGCTTCCATAACAAACCCGAGCGGCCATTCTCTATCATGACCACTATAGGCCCCTGATCAATGCCCAAATAACGCTTAGGATACCAATTAGCGGTTTCGCTGAAAGCATCATAGAATCCATACTTGCCCCAAACCTTATCGCCCAAGTCCTCATATAAGTGACGGATCATTTTCATGCTTTCCTTTGGTGTGTATGGGTAAGAAGCAAGCGCTGCGGTTGGGCTTATTACCCCCAGATCGTTAGAAGGGCTATGGCCCGAATAACCATCTACAGAATAACTGGCCGTTAATCCCCAGCAATTATCGCCGTAACCTTTGTAATGTTTAGGGTTGTCGATGCAATAAGCGTGATTGATAAGGGCGTGGTTACGCACCTCGTTCCAGTAATTAGCATACCTATCAGTTAATCCCTTAGGACTTAATCCCAGATAAGAGTATTGTGACCAAAACAAGCCACCCACGCCGTTTTGCGTGCCATTATGTTTTAGTTTGATAGGAAAGCCATAGATGTTTGCGTTGGTATTAATACCGCCGCTACGAGCCCAGCCCTCGTGATATACCGCTGCCGGGATACCATGGGTTGGTGATGCAGCCGCCATAATGTAGGTAATTAAACACTCGTTATAACCCTCGAGCGGGAAGTTCATCTTCCAGCCTACATTGGGGCTCCAATGCCAGTACAATACGTTTTTACCGCCGTTGCGGTACCAATCCCACTCAATACCTTTATAAAGCCTGTCTATTTGAGCAGCCAGTTTGCGCTCGGCTTTATTGCCGTTGGCAAAATATTGTCTAACACAAATAAGGCCTTGTGCCAGGTATGCTGTTTCAACCAAATCGCCGCCATCATCGTTATTGCCAAAGGGTTTTACTTTGCCGGTTTCGCCGTACATCCAGTGTGGCCATGCGCCATGAAAGCGGTCGGCTTTCTCCAAAAAGTTGACACCTTTTTGCAAGCGCTCAAACCCTTGTTTTCGGGTAATATAGTGGCGGTCTATGCCGGCAATGATCGCCATAACACCAAAACCTGTAGCGCCGGTGGCAACTACGTTTTTATCGTTTAGCAGGTAGTCGCCATCAACATGGTAACGTTCCCGGGCTAACCCCGAATTCGGCTCGGCACCATCCCAAAAGTACTGGAAGGTTTGCTTTTCAACCAGATTTAAAAGTTGGTTATCGGTAAAGCCTTTTTTAATAGATATAGAGTTACCAGCTATTTGTGCGAATGAAACATCGCTGCAAAACAGTAAAAGTAGAAGGGGGAATAAATAGATAGATGTGTGTTTCATGAAGTTAAAGCTACAGAAACCAAAGCTATGGAGAAGCTGAAGTAGTTTAGAGAATAGACAACATTGTATAAGCATGGAGCAGAATAGATGCTGCTCCATGCTTTTAGTGGGATTAATTAATAACCCGGATTTTGTTTAAGGTTGCCACCGCTTAAGTCAATTTGCTGTTGTGGTATAGGGAACAGGGCACGTGTTGCATTCCATGTTTTGCCATCGGCAGCAAAAGCTGCAGCTGCACGGCCTGGCTGTACTGCATCTTGGCGTACGAGGTCAAAAAAGCGGTCTTGTTCCATTGCCATTTCAACACGGCGCTCATGCCAAATTTGTTGCAGGGTTGGTATGCCTGCTATTGGTGTTACCTTGGCACGTGTACGCAAAGCATTAATATCTGCAGTCGCTAAACCGGCTTGTCCGCTTTGCAAGGCTGCTTCGGCATGTATCAATAACACCTCGGCATACCTGATGATCATCACGTGCTTAGGCAAACGATCATTGTTACCGCAATTAGGCTCGGCGGTGCGGCTGTAATAAGCTTTGTAGTTGTACCGGGAGTTTTCAACCGAATCTTTTGTTGGGATGCGGAAACCATCGAACAATATGGTACCCACCGAATTGGCACCATTTGATGGATTTACGGTGATGATGGTTGCATTTTTACGCACATCGCCGGCTTCATACTCGTTAACCAGGCTTAGTGATGGGTTATTGAAACCGTAACCACGATCTACCCAGCCATTCTTTCCACCTGCACGCGGTCCTTGTGCTACAGTAAAACGGTCAATAGAAGAGTTACAAGCCAGGTTTTGACCTGCCTGAATTTCAAAAATTGATTCGCGGCTATTATTGTTTGCCTGGCGAAACAATGTAGTAAAATCGGGCAGCAGGCTATAAGTACCACTGCTGATAACTAATTGTGACATAGCCAGCGCATTTTGATAATCTTTATTGTAAAGGTAAACTTTAGCTAAAAGTGCTTGTGCTGCACCTTTACTGGCCCGGCCTACATCGGCGCTAGTGTTTGTAATAACCGGTAAGTTGGTTGCAGCAAAGTTCAGATCATCAATAATGAACTGATAGATAGCCTGTGATGTTGCACGGGTAGAAAACTCAGGTGCATTTGCTTCACTTGCTGCCGGTACACGGTTCAAAAGCGGTACACCACCAAATATACGTACCAGGTTAAAGTAAAACATACCGCGTAAAAAGCGTGCTTCGCCCAGTAATTTGTTTTTGGTAGCGGCATCAAATTGTGCATTTTGCAGCTGAGCCAGCGCTTGGTTAGTACGAGCTATTGCCTGGTAATAACCTTTCCAAATGTTGTTAACTACGGGATTGTTACCGTTAGCCTGCAAAATATCAATGGCATTTGCATCTCCATAATCTGACGGGGCACTGCCTTTATCAGCATCGTCTGATGCAATGTCGCCAAGGATGGTGTACTGAAATCCGCGTACGTCGTTGCCGAAGGCATCACCTGCAAAAAATATGTTGTAAATGCCGCCTACTAAGTTGGCCGCAACATTAGGGTCTGTAATAAACTGGGCTTCGGTAATTTCGCCCTGTGGGTTTACGTTAAGGGAGTCTTTGCAAGAGTACCCGGTGCCCAGTAATATGGCCGTAAGGGTTGCAATAGCAGTATTTTTATATATTGTTTTCATTGATGGTTAGAGATTAAAATTCAACATTAAGACCTACTGCAAATGTGCGGGTTGTTGGATAGCCGTTTAAATCTACACCTGATGACAAGATGCTCGATGGCAATAGCTCTGGTGTGAAACCGCTGTAGCGCTTAGCTGTGAACAAATTTTGTGATGTTGCATAAACTCTGATCTTATTGATCTTCATGCGCTTCAATAGCTCGGCAGGCAAGGTATATCCTAACGTTAAGTTGTTTAAGCGTAAAAATGCGCCCGACTCAATAAAGTAGGTTGATGCAGGCAGATTTTGTGCGATAACTTGCGGATCAATATTAGATGCGTTGGCAGGCGTCCAGCGATTGGTTACGTAATCGGCTTGCACGTTATCGCTTCCGTTTGCACGGAAAGCTTTACGGCCATTGTAAATTTTGTTACCCCAGTTGCCATAAAAATCGGTGCTGAAGTCCCAGCTTCCGTAATCTAAGCCAATGTTAAAACCACCATAATATTTTGGTTGGTACGAGCCTGAAAAAGTACGGTCATCTGCGCTTATAACGCCATCGCCATTTACGTCGGCAAACATCATACCGCCAATAGTTTTGTTATAGCCATTAAGGTTATAGGTAGGTGCCGCATTAATTTGGGCCTGGTTTTGAAAAATGCCGGTTTGCTGTAATACATAGTAACTGGCTATCGGTTGCCCATTATCGGTACGGGTGATGTTGCCCTGGTTGCCAATGCCACCGCCTAATAGAGCCTGACCGCCATTTAAACCAATAACAGTATTTTTGTTGTAGCTAATATTGCCACCAACCGAGTAACCAAATTTGCCAACTTTGTCGCTCCATTTGGCTGAGAATTCTACACCTTTATTTTGATAAGATGCTGCGTTAGTTACATAGATACCATCAGGATCGCCCAGGAAGGCAGGCAATGTTACTTGAGTTAGCGCATCACGTACCTTTTTGTTATAGTAGTCAATTTCACCGGTTAATTTGTTGTTGAATAAACCGTATTCCAAACCGAAATCATATTGTTCGGTTCTTTCCCACTTCAAGTTAGGATCTTTAATGTCCTGTACGGCAGTACCCAGGTTTAAACTATTATTGAAGAAGTATGGCAGGTTGGGGGTTGCAGTTACAACGAATAAGCCCTGATCAATATTATCGTTACCTAACAGGCCCCAGCTGGCGCGCAGTTTTAAGTTGCTGATGATCTTACTATTTTTCAGGAAGCTTTCTTGTGAAATGACCCAGCCTGCGCCTACTGTAGGAAAGTAGCCAAATTTCTCGCGGAACCTTGAGCTGCCATCGGCACGGATAGAGGCGCTGAACAAGTAGCGGCCATCGTAGTTATAATTAACACGACCTACGTAAGAAATACGTTTGAATAACGTACCGCCGTTAAAATATTCGGCACCTACTTCGGGGTTACCTGTATTTAAATACCAGGTATCTTCACTTTCTGGCACACCGCGGCGGCGGCCATTAAAAAAGTCAGATTTGCTGTACTCTTGAATATACCCACCCAAAAGTGTTAAGCTATGCTTGTTAAACGTTTGCTGGTAGGTAACTGTATTATCCCAGATGGTAGTAAAAAACTGATCATTTTGTACAAACAATGAACTGAATGGGTTAAACTGCTGACCACCGGCTACATTGAATGTGCTTTGATCGGCGTTAAACTGGTAGCTGTAATTGCGTTGTTTGTTCCAGTAGGCATCAGTATTTAACGCCGTACGGAAGGTTAACGATTTAATAGGCTTATATTCCAAGTAAAAGTTACCCTGTACACGGTTGTTAACGGTTTGATTATTGGTTTTATTTAAGCCTAATAATGGGTTACCTAGGTTACCCCAAAGGCTGGTATTACCGTAAAGGCCATTGTCATCAATAGCCGGAATAACCGGTGCAGCTCTGTAAACGTTGCTGTAAACACCGTCAAGAGGAACCGGACGTTCTTTACTCCGCGTTAAAGATAATTGCGTACCAAAGGTCAGGTTATCTGCTATTTTGGTTTCGATGTTTGAACGGAAGGTATAACGGTCAAAATCATTTGTTTTTACTAAACCTTCGTCTTTAAAAATTCCTCCGCTAAAAAAGTACGTGGTTTTTTCGTTACCACCGGCAACAGAAAGGTTGTGACTCATTTGCAGGCCTTTTTTCAATACGGCATCATACCAGTCGGTTGTACCGGGGGTGGTGAGTGGCGCAGCATCAGACGTTAAAATACTTGGATTAGCATCTTTCAAATAATCAATATATTGTTGCCTGTTAGCCATCTGCACTTTGTTAGATAGCTGACGGAAACCTGCGTTAGCATCATAACGCACTACGGCCGGTCCGTTTTTGCCTTTACGTGTAGTAATAATCACTACACCGTTTGCACCACGTACGCCGTATATAGCTGCCGATGCATCTTTGAGTACATCAATGCTGATGATATCGTTGTTATTAATGTTACGAATATCGTCGGTTAATACACCATCAACCACATAAAGTGGGTTGGCACCACCAAGTACCGAACCTGTACCACGTATACGTAACTGAGGTTGTGAATTGGGCTGCCCCGAACCAATTACCTGCACGCCCGATACCTTACCTTGCAATGCTTGAGTTGGCGTTTGTACGGGCTGCTTACTTAATTCGGCACCGCTTACATTACCAACTGAGCCGGTAACATCGCGGCGGCGCTGACTGCCATATCCTACTACCACTACTTTTTCTAATGATTTTGCAGATGCAGTAGATAAAGAAATGTCAATGGTTGTGCGGCTGTTAATATTTTCTTGCAGCGTGGTGTAACCAATATAAGAAAATACCAGTATACCATTTGCCGGGGCACTTATGGTATAGTTGCCCTCTCCATCAGTTTGAGCGGCAATGTTACCGCCATTCAATTTTACGGTTACGCCTGGAAGCGGTTGCTTGTCGGTGGCATCTACCACCTTACCTTTTACTGTAGTGTTTTGTGCAAATGAGGCAAATGCAGAAAAACATAACAAGGCAAGGACAAAAATCCTTGTAAAAGTTTTTTTCATACGTTTATATTTATAAAGTTAATTGGTGGGCAACAGGGGATAATTGCCGGGACGAAATTGAGGTTGTTTTTCTGCGCAGGCAAAAAAAATAACTCTACAACAATACATCACATCAAAAATAACGTTGCAATGAATTTTAGAGAAAGTTACTCTGAGGCGCTAATAAACACTTTTTGAGTTAAATAAAGGGCGAATTTTAGTTTGATAGTGTTGGAAATACACTTTTAAAAAGGCTGGCCTTTTATGTACGCTATGAGAGGTAATGATGTAGTGTTAAAGCTCAATGAGAAACTCAACAAGGTTCTTATCATGTGGTATATTGAGCTTTTTACGCAGGCGGTAACGCCTTATTTCTACACCACGTAGAGTAATGTTTAGTAATGACGACAGTTCCTTACTACTCATATTCATTCGCAAATAAGCACAAAGTTTGAGATCATTTGGAACAAGTTCGGGGTGCTGAGCTTTTAGTTTTTTAAAGAAATTCTCGTGTGCTTCGTTAAAACTCTTTTCAAAAAGGTTCCAATCCCGCTCATCATTCATACCCTCGGTTATCACTTTTTGTACTTTGCTAATTTGATCAGCAGGTAGTTTTTTGCCGTTCTCATCTTTGATCTTTAGCAGTTCATCGCTCAGCTTTTGAAGCAACTCGTTCTTATAAGCCAAGGTCAGCGCAGAATTTGAGAGTTCGCGGTTCTTAGCATCTAATTCAGCTTGCAGCTTTTCTGTCTGTAATAATGCAATTTGTTTTTCGCTGGCTTCGGCTTCTTTCTTTAAGAGTTCTTCCTGCTTTAGTTTTAGTCGGTCAGCAATTATCTGATGATCAATTTTCAACTTTTGCTCATAGAGTATTTTGCCTATATAAAGAACAACAGCTGCCAGTACCATATAAAGTACCCAGGCCCATTTGCTGGCATACCATGGCGGTAATATCTCGAAGTTAAAAATGGTGATCGCCGTCACTGATGAATTATCAATTTTGGCACGTACTTTAAACTGGTAAGATCCGGAGGAAAGGTTGGTAAAATCTTTTTGGGTAGCCATGCTCCAGTCAGACCATTGCTTTGAATAGCCCTCCAAATAATATTGAAACCTAATTTGCGACTGCCTGTAATAAGGTAACGCATAAGATATGCGAATGCTATTGCGGCTGTTAGGGATCTGCAACTCTTGGGTGCCACTGCCGTTTTCGCTTATGGTGATATATTTATCGGTAATATCGTCTATTCTACGGATGAGTACTTGAGGCAGTTTATGCTTAACGCTGTTTTGTGGATTTTCCGCGGTGTCATAAATTACGAATCCATCATCAATGCTAATAAGGTAGATGGAGTTACTAATGCGGCTTATATTTTCATAATATTGCACCATACGGCCGTCTAACATGCTGAAACGTGCATAATTTACAGGCAGTTGGCCGGGTTGTGAAAAGTTGACCAGTGCAACCTTCCCATGGTTAATGAACCAATACGTGTGGTTGCCTGCATTAATGATCTTATTTGAAGTTGCGAACGAACCCAACTTCTTATTTAATACCTCGTATTTGGTAAAGCGGTTGCTCAATTCATCGTAAGTGTAAAAGCCAGAGTCTGATGAGAAAACTATTTTGTTTTCGAGGTTGAATACGTTGATATTGTAATTGCCGGGCAAGCCATTCTTTTCGTCAAATGATTTTTTTGCGGTTACATGTGTAAAATCAGCACTTAGTGTGAGTTTGTTTAGGCCTTTATAAGCGTGGCTAACCCATATATCTCCTTTGCTGTCCTGCTCAATATGCCGCGATGGTTCGGTAAAGCCTGCAATACGTGTAAATTCTTTCCAGTTACCGCTGGCATCTTTATCAAACAGAGCCAAGCCGTTATATGTTCCTTGAATGAGGTATTGAGGGGCAGAGTTAAGCGGCTTTATGGTCCAGCCGCCGTTTAAGGTTGAAATTTTCTCGATGTGATCGTCCGTTACCCTAAAAGTGCCGTTGTTGTGACCGCATAGCAACTGGTTGTTTACCAATGATAGATCCCAAACCTGACCCTGTGAGTTCGGGATCATTTGAAAATTAAAAGCATTATTACCATCAAACCACTTGCTGTAGAACAAACCCTGGTTGGTACCTAAATAGATATTGCCGTTGTGAATAATGCTGGAATATACGGTGCCGAATTTGCCTGTTTTATCAAAATAGAAGTATAGCGGGGAGTTGAGCTCTATTCGGTCGATGCCGTTATCAAGGCCAGCCCACAGATTTTCGTTATTATCGGCATACAAGCTCAGTACGGTGTTGTTTTGTAAACCGCTGGTCTTATTAATTTGCTGAATAACTTTCCCCTCTTCGTCAATAATCACAAGCCCGTTTAAAATAGTACCATAGGCATAATACTTGTTCAACACTCGCACGCCGTTATTAAGCTGGTAAGTTTTTAAAAAGGCATTGGCCGGGGTATTGAAAGGCGTAAAGGTGCTGCCGTTATAAGTATAAAGACCATCTTTCATTGTACCTATCAATAACTCATTGTCTTTGTACGGCAAGATGGAGAGAATACCGTGTATTTTGTCACTACCGGGTAAGGCAACTAATTTTTCGCCAATTAGTTCGTAAAGCCCTGTATTGAGCACTTCTGCAAAAAAACGTTTGCCGCATTTATGCAGGAATAAGTAGGATGAACCCGACCTGACCGCAGTAATTTTACCATTTTGATAGATGTAAATAGTAGAAAACGACTGAAAGATAACGCGGTTACCGTCGATATAGATCTTCCAAATTTCGTCCGTCAATGCATATTTAGCTGGTATGAGCGAGGTAAGCGAGGTGAATTTAAGTTTGTTATTTTGATAAGCCCAGTATCCAAACTCACCAAAGCTACCGGTATAAATGCGGCCGTTGTTGTCGGCAGCCACAGAACGTACAATTTGCCGGTGAGGCATGGTGTACTGCTGCCAATAACGGCCATCGTAAACCAACAAGCCTTCGGCATTGCCATAATACATAATGCCATTTTTGTCCTGCGTAACCGACCAGTTTTGATTGCCCGACCCATAGGTGGATTTAGGATAGTTTTGGATATAAGGTACTCCAAGGCTTTTAATTTCGCTGGCCTGCAAAAGAAAGCTGCCATAAAAAGTAATAAGAGCGAGTAAGTATAATATCCGTTTTAACATAAGTAGGGAAAGCTGGCAGAGCGCCTATTGCTTCAGTAAATCGGTTAAAAAGTTAGGATAATCGGTTATAATACCATCAACATTTAAATCTTTCACTTGCTTCATCTCCTTAAGCTCATTAACCGTCCAGGGAGTAATGAGCATATTTTGCGAATGGTAGGTATCCACCATTTGTGCTGTAACCATACCGTAATGAGGGTTATAAAAATCAGGATTGAAACCCAAATCGGCCAGGTTTTTCTTCATGCTCACCTTAGCATCGCCGGTTAAAAAGCCCAGCGTTACTTTAGGGTATTTTTGATGCAATACTTTTAAAGGCCGTATATCAAAAGATTGTATAATAAGCCTCGAGCCCAGTTTATGGGGTTTTAAGACAGACATCAGCTTATCAACCAATACTTCGGGAGCAGGCTGCTCAAAACCATCAGTTTGCGGGTTAGATTTAATTTCAATTAGATAGTTAACCGCTTTAACCTTATGAGTTTTAGTGTGGTTTTCAACCGAATCAATTAACTCGGTAAGCAGGGGAGCATAGCACTCCATTTGTTGCTGTTGCGGAAAAGCGGCATACTTCTTTTTACCGATGACAAATTTACGGATATCGGCATAGTTCATTTGGTAAAAGGTATACTTTTTACGGTCAGCAGGGGCAATTTCGCTGCCATCAGGCATCAGGGTGTAATCGGGGTTAAAGGATTCGTCGTGATAAACAAGTACCTGCCCGTCTTTAGTGATGTGAATATCCATTTCAATGGTATTACAGCCCATTTCAATGGCTTTGGTCATAGCCTGTATGGTGTTTTCGGGCATTAAGCCCCGGGTTCCCCGGTGACCTATTTTATAAAACGGAGCTTTTTTCATCAGGGTATTTCCCGGCAAGTTAAACGAAAGAAGGATTGCCAATCCCATAAAAATACACATTTCCGTTAACAGGACTTTCAGCTTATATACCACCATACAAAGCAGGTAACTTATCGGTTTATTTTTTAAATGATCGAAGCGAGATCGCGCAGCAAAAGTACTCAACCTATTTCATATGGCGTAGCTTAATTGTATGTGGCTTATTTTCAATAATATCCTAAAATAATTGCGTTAATAAATCGTTAATTAATTGTATCTTTAAAGTAACCAATTATAAGCCAATGCAAAGGCTGCTTATTTTACTTACAACCCTTATTTTAACCTGTGCATGCAATATGGTACACGGTCAAGGGAAGGTTGTGCCTGTAAAATTTGAGCTCTATAATGATGTATTTGAGTCTACCGCCGATGCTTCTGTACAGGTTTCGTTAGATACAACTCTATCCAAACAAAGCATTCTCACATTCTATAACCAACTCGAGCATAGCAATTACCAGCCGCTGCTGAGCGCATTGCAGGCCTATAAAGAAAAACATCAGTTGAACGACTGGCTCTACTACCAGTTAGTACGCCGGGCAGCCCAGCAAATTAGCGCCAAAACCAATAACTACCCCCGTTACACGCTGTATAAATGGTTTTTGCTCACCAAATCGGGGTATGATGCACGGCTGGCTTTGGCCAATAATAAGCTCATTTTCTATGTATATAATGATGAGGATATCAGCGATATTCCGTTTTTTATGGTAGAGGGTAAGAAATATATGTGCCTTAACTATCATGATTATCCCAATACCAATTTAAACCATGAACCGCCTTTGCCCGTAAATATCCCTGTTTCAGGTGCTACAAAGGCTTTTTCTTACGAGGTTACGCGCATGCCGGAGTTCAAACCCGATAGCTATGTGGCTAAAAATCTGGCGTTTGTGTACAACCATAAAACCTACAACTTTAAGGTGAAGCTAAGTAAGGATGTAGATACGCTGTTCACCAATTACCCAGTGGTTGACTATAAATCGTACTTTAATATACCGCTTACCCGCGAAACTTACAGCTCGCTTATACCCCTGTTGCGTAATAATTTAAAGGGAATGGATCAGAAAAAGGGGGTAGATTACCTCATGCGCTTTACCCGCTATGCGTTTTTGTATGAGGACGATGAGTTGAACTTTGGTCGCGAAAAGCGCCTCTCGCCCGAGGAAACGCTGTTTTCGAGGTATAGCGATTGTGACGACCGAGCCGGTTTGTTCTTTTACCTGGTGAAAGAAATTTACGACCTGCCCATGATTGCCCTACTTTTTCCAACTCATATTACCGTGGGTGTGCAGTTTGATAAACCCGAGCGCGACGCCATAATTTATAAAGGTAAGGCCTACTCAGTTTGCGAACCCACTTTGCAACCCGAAGACCTGCGTATTGGTCAGCTTTCTTCTAAGTTGAAGAATTTGCCTTACGAGGTGGTTTACCAGTATCAGCCGGCTCAAATAATTAGATAAAGTTGCGCTAAAACTTCATATAACTTCAAATTTCTTCATTAAAATACTTTTGCTAAAAAAGGTAGTTTACACCTTTGGATTTTTGACGAAGCGGTATATTTTTTACTTCCTTCGAGAAGTCAAATTGAAAGCACCGACATCTAAAAGACTCGGGTCTTCTTTATAAGATTTGCGAAATGTTAACGGGCCTGCCTGAGTAATGTTCCCCACTCTCTAATGCTCAGATAAATTTACATTATATATTGACAAAATAGTATTATATCCTAAAAGCTATTATTCAATAGATTTGGTTCAATCAATTATAATAATCTTATGGGAAAAATTTTACGAATAGCCTTGCTGTTTGTATTCACTGTGCTATACGCTAATGTGTGGGCACAGGGTACAGAAACAACAGTAACAGGCACAGTCTCAGACAAACAAGGCAACACCCTCCCGGGTGTAACCGTTACGGTTAAAGATGCCAGAATATCAACCCAAACCAATGTAGACGGTAAGTACTCGGTACGTGTGCCGGCTACAGCCAAAGTGCTGGTGTTTTCCTTCATCGGTATGACAACCCAGGAAGTTAACATCGATGGCCGCACCGTGGTTAATCTTACTTTTGAATCATCATCAACAGCGCTTGCTGATGTGGTTAAGATTGGTTTTGGTTCTCAAAAACGCCGCGACGTTAACGGTGCTATATCATCGGTTACGGCGGCACAAATTGCCGATATTCCGCAGCCCAGCATTGATCAAATGCTGCAAGGTAAGGCGGCCGGTGTTACGGTTACACAAAACTCGGGTGGTCCGGGTAGTTCAACATCGGTACATATACGTGGTATTACAGCCTTTGGCGCAAGTGAGCCTTTATATGTAATTGATGGTGTGGAAAGACAAGGAAATGCACCTACAGCATTACTAACCCGCCCGGGTGGTGGACAGGAAGAAACTTCGGTAAGTCCGTTATCTTCTATCAACCCTAACGATATCGAATCGGTTGATATATTGAAAGATGCTTCTGCAACAGCTATTTATGGTAGCCGTGGCGCTAATGGTGTGGTAATTATTACTACTAAACGTGGTAAAAATGGCACAGCCCGTGTTAATTATGATGGCTTTGTAGGTGTACAGCAACAAGGTAAGTTTTTAGATGTAATGGACCTTCCGCAATATGCAGCTTTGCAAAACAGGCTTGCGGTTGCATTTGGTATACAGCCACGCGGTGAGTTTGCCGACCCAAGTATTTTAGGGCCGGGTACCAACTGGCAGGATGCAATTTTCCGCAGAGCGGTAATGCACAGTCATAATATTGCAGTATCGGGTGCTAACAACGGTACCGATTATTATGTATCAGGCGGATATTTCAAACAAGATGGTACCATTTTAGGCAGCGATTTCAACCGTTACACTTTCAGGGCCAGCATTAATTCCCAGGCTAAAAGCTGGCTTAAGTTTGGTTCGAGCTTTGGTGCAACCCGCAGTAACCAAAATGTTGGCTTAGGCAGTAATACCGGTATTGTTTACAATGCCTTATTAGCCTCGCCAGACCAAGCTGTTTACAATGCCGATGGCTCTTATGCAGGTCCGCAGGAATCGGCTAACGGTACCCGTTTAGGCGGTGTTAACCCGGTTCAGCAGGCTTTAAGCATTAGCAATACGCTAAATCAAAACAACATTAACGGAAGTTTAAACGCCGAGATCAACATCTTTAAAGATCTGAGCTTAAGATCTGAAGTTAGCGGCGATTTTAACTGGACCAACGGACAAACCTTCAACCCGTCTTACAGCTACGGTGCGGCAGGTAGCCAAAACCCTATCCGTAACGATAACGCCAGCCTAACCCGCCTAATTACCAACAGCACCTACTGGAGTTGGAAAGAATACTTTAACTACGGCCATGTATGGGGTAAACATAACCTTACCGCACTGGCCGGCCGCGAGGTATGGCAATCTTCATACGATAATGTTACCCTTGCGGGCTCGGGCTTTGTAGCCGGTAACGATGTGCGTACCATTAACCTGGCCAACACGCTGGCATCAAGCATCCCCGAAGAAAAAGCATCGCAGGTAATGGAATCATACCTTGCCCGTGTTATTTACACTTATAATAACAAGTACAGTATTACAGCCAACATCCGTAGCGATAAAAGCTCCAACTTTGCCCCGGGCAAACAAACCGGTTACTTTCCGGGTGTGTCAGTTTCATGGCGTTTGAGCGATGAGTCGTTCATGTCGGGTATTAAAAGCTTTGCCGATAATATTAAGATCAGGGCCGGTTACGGTGCCGTGGGTAACTCCAACGTGCCTAACTACGTTTACGGTGCCTCTTTACGTTCTACAGCCACTGCGTTTGGTACAGGTTTTATTATCCGTAACGTAGCCAACCCTAATTTAACCTGGCAATCGGCCTTGCAAAAAAACATCGGTATTGATTTTAGCTTGCTGAATAACCGTATTGATGGTGCTATTGATGCTTACGACAAAACCTCTAAAAAATTCCTGTTCCTGCAGCCGCTTCCTTACTTTTTGTTAGGTGGTCCTAATGAGTATGGCGATAACCCGGCCGGTATTAGTCCGCCGTATATCAACGCCGGTGAGATACAAAACAAGGGTATTGAGCTATCTGTAAACAGCCGTAACATTGTTGGTAAAAACTTTAAGTGGAGCACCAATTTCAATATTTCGCACTATCAAAACAAGGTGCGTTCATTAAACGGCGCCCCCGAAATTAACCAGTCTATCACAACCAGCTTTATTAGCTTAGCGGCTACTAAAACGGTGGTTGGCTTACCGGTAGGAGAGTTTTATGGTTTTAAGGTAAAAGGTGTAATTAAAAACCAGCAAGATCTGCAATATGCCGCAACCCATCCGCAAAACGTAACCGGTACCACACCACAAGTGGTAACCAACGACCCTGCACAGTCAAACTCTATATACCTGGGCGATTTGCAGTACCAGGATGTGAACGGCGATGGTAAAATAGATGTAAACGACCGTGCGCCCCTGGGTAACCCTAACCCTAAATTTACTTACGGCTTAACCAATACGTTCAACTACAAAGATTTCGATCTATCGGTATTCCTTTACGGTTCGTACGGTGGTAAGATTTTGAACGTGCTGAGCTATCAAACAGCAGGACTATCGGGCTTGTATACTAACCAGTTAGCGTCATCATCCAACTACTGGACGCCACAAAACGCCAACTCAGATATCCCTGCGCCACGTGGTGGTATTGCCAACCCTAACCTGGTTATGAGCGACAGGTTTTTAGAAAGCGCTTCGTACCTGCGTATACAAAATGTAAGGTTGGGTTACAACCTGCCGGCACGCTATGCCAAATATGTAAAGCTTACCAACCTTAAGGTTTATGTAAGTGCACAAAACCTGTATGTATTTACCAATTATTCAGGTTTAGACCCAGAGGTGGGTTCGTTTAACCAAAATCCTACCATCATGAACGTAGATTTAGGCCGGTACCCTGTTCCGCGTACCATCACCTTTGGACTTAATGCACAGTTTTAAAATTTGAATAACCATGAAAAAACATATAAAATATATATTGAGTATGGCAGCTGTTGCAGGAATGACGACAACGAGCTGCAAAAAAGACTTTTTTAACCGCCCGCCCGAATCAGGTATCACCGTAGGTAACTATTACCAAAATGCTGACCAGGTTAAGGCAAGTACCAACGGTTTGTACGGCTCACCATGGTTTGGCTGGAACAATAAGGTAGGCTGGGCAATTACAGAGCTGGCCAGCGGTAACGGTCGTTCTTATTCGGATGATGTGGTAGCTTTTGGTAATTTTTCGGTATCTAACACCAATCCCGAAATTGGTGCCGCCTGGAACTCGCCCTTTACCGTTATAGCACAGTGCAACGGTTTAATTACTAACCTGCCAACAGCTGTACCGGCCTCGGTACCATCAACGGTGGTAAACAACGCCCTGGGCGAAGCGCATTTGCTGCGTGCTGCGGCTTATTTCTACTTAGTAAGGGTATTTGGTAACGTGCCTATTATTGAAGATCCGCTGCAGTACGTAGATAAGTTTCAAACGGTAAATACCAACCCGGTAACCGATGTGTACAAGTTTATGGTAAGAGACCTGCAATTTGCAGAGGCCAATTGCTCGCCCAATGTTGCAGGCACCGGCCATGGCTCAAGTGGTTCGGCATCGGCATTGCTGGCCAAGGTATACTTGTACATTCAAGATTATGCCAACGCCCGCAAACAAGCCGAAAAAGTGATGAGCAGCGGTGAATTTACCTTATTGCCAAACTATGGCGACCTGTTTTTAACCGCCAACAATAACAACAAAGAGTCTATACTGGCCATGCAGTGGATACACAATGGAGGTTACGATTTTGGTAACTCTATACAAGGGTCGTGGGCATATAGCAGCGCTATTACTAAAACCGGCGACGGTTACGGCGTGCTGGCACCAACCTTTGACTTGCAGGATGCCTTTAGTGCAGCTAATGATAACATACGCCGCAAAGCATCTATAATGCTTCCCGGCGATACTTACCCCGAACTAAACCAGGCCGGGGGCGGTTACACTTTGCCGCTTAACGCCAGTTCGCAGGGTACGCATGCGCAGGCTAAAAAGTATGTGGTAGGTTCACCTGCCGATAATGGTGGCAAGAGTGCCGCACAGGCATCGGGCAATAACACTTACATTATGCGTTATGCCGATGTATTGCTTATTGAGGCCGAAGCTATTTTAGGCCAGTCTGCCAACCCGGGTACAGGCAAGGGTATTCCGTTAACTGCAACCACCACAGATGCCACCGCCTTAGGTGCACTTAACCAGGTGAGAAGAAGAGCAGGGCTGCCCAACCTTACCTCACTTACTTACAGACAATTGTTAGCCGAAAGGCGCCTGGAGTTTGCCCTGGAGCAAGATTACTGGTTTGACCTGGCCCGCATGGACGGCTTTAACGCGTCAACCCACCCAACAGCAACGGCCATTATTAAAGCGCAAGACAGGGGTACTTCGTCAGAAGGCTCGGAAGCCGCCGGTTACAAAGATTATGTGAGATACCTCAACGGTTATTTTACACCAACCGATGCGCGTTTCCTGTTCCCGGTACCTATAGGCGAGTCAACCTCCGATCCTAATTTACTTGCGCCACCTGTTCCATACATTTTCAAATAAGAAATTATCCAGATATGAAAAAGATTAATCATTTAACAAGTTACCTGTTGCTGGCTGTGCTGGTAATAGGTGCCTTATCATCCTGCAGAAAAGACACCAACGGGGATATTGAGGGCGGTAAAGGTGCACCTGCCATAAGCAGTATACGCACGGTGAGCAAATCAAAGGTAGATTCATCGTTAACCAATACCTACACCACTTACGATAATACAGGGAAACCAACCACGGTTACGGTACCCAACTACAACGCGCAAATATCGGCGTTCGATTCAACCACCACTACCGGTAATTTGGGTAACCTGTATGCCATCAGGGGTTCAAACCTGGCCAGCACTACCAAGATCGAGATCAATGGTGTGAATGTGATCTTTAACAGGGCACTTAGTTCTGATGAAGGTGTTATATTCAGCGTGCCGCAAAACGTACCAACCATACAGCCGCAGGCCAATAAACTGGTGCTTACTACCTTAAACGGTACAGTTTCTTATGATTTTACCGTATTGCCTCCGCCGCCAACCATTTCAACGTTGTCTAATTACAACTTTTCGGCCAACAGTCAAATTACCTTAAAAGGAATTGGCTTCAGTTCGGTGTCGGCTGTAAAATTAAGGGCTACCAACGAGGTGGTTACCATTATATCAAAGGTTGATACGCAATTGGTTATCAGAATGCCGGCCTCTACTGCAAACCGTTCGTCCCTGGTTTACACTTATACATCAGGTCCTAATACGGGCGCACAGGCTGGGTCAAGACAAGAATTTATTAATATTGATAAAGCCTACAAGGTATTTGCCAATAATGATTTTCAAAACGGATGGACCGATGCTTCATGGACAGGCCCTTCCGGCCGTTCAACAGCAACTTCAAAATCGGGTACAGCCTCTATAGTAGCTACTTACCCGGCAGGAGCCTGGCAGGTTGAAGGTTGGGCTAACTGGAACACCGGGATGGCTTACGATCCGGCTTACAAATTTTTAACCTTTTGGGTTAAGGGTGGCACGGTTGACCATGAGCTGGTTTTAGTGGGCGACCAAATGGCCGGTGGCTACGGGCAAGTGCAAAACGCAAATGCTTATGCCGCACAAAAGATCAAAGTTCCGGCTAAGGTTTGGACCTATTTTAAAATTCCTTTGGCAGCGCCGTCATCAACAGATGTTAACTCGTTAAACTTTTGGAAAAATGGTACTACCGCTAAGCAACTGGGCTTCTTTTTACAAGGCCAAACAGGCGACGTGAACGAAACCTATTACTTTGACGAAGTGATGTTTGTAAAATAAATCTTTGAATCAGAATAACACCACCCGGACCGTGCAAATGGTCCGGGTATTTTTTTAAGCTGCATTTATACTTTTAATGTTAAATAAGTACTATTTTGCTTATGCCAATTGCCTTGATGATGAATACGAATGTGATGCACGAAATCACTCCCCTAACTTCGGGAGATTGTTTTACTATTTTTTCGCGAATGAAGCAGAAATTCGATTTTCCGCTTCATTATCATGCCGAATACGAGTTGAACCTGATTTTGAACGCACCGGGTGCCAAGCGCATTGTTGGCGGCCACATGGAAGTAATTGACGAATTGGAACTGATATTGGTTGGGCCAAACGTATATCATGCCTGGGTAACGCACCAGTGCGAAAGCGAATCTATTACCGAAATTACCATACAGTTTCATAATGATCTGTTCGACGATAAATTTTTGAACCGCAACCAGTTAGGCTTTGTGAAAAATATGCTCGATTGTTCGCAGCGCGGTGTGCAATTCTCTAAAGAAACCATCCTGGCATTAAAGGACCGCATTATGTTCCTGAACCGTAAAACAGGCTTCGATTCGGTGCTCGAACTCATGTCTATCCTGCACGATCTGTCTAAATCGCGCAATATGAAAACCCTGTCCGATCCTTTGTTCGGTAACGAAAAGCATACCTATAACAGTCGTCGTATTGAAAAGGTATATGAGTTTATGTATGCCAATTACAGCCAAAACATTACCCTGGCCGAGGTAGCCAAAATAGCCAACATGCCCGAAACCTCTTTTAGCAGGTTCATAAAAAAGCGCACCAATAAAACCTTTATTGATAGCCTGAACGAAATAAGGCTGGGCCATGCTTCCCGCATGCTGATAGATACTACCTATTCGGTGGCCGAAATTGCCTATAAATGCGGCTTTAATAACTTATCAAACTTTAACCGCCTGTTTAAACGCAAAAAGCTCTGTATCCCCAAAGAGTTTCGTGAATCTTACACCGCAGGCAACCGTGTATTTATATAGCGATACTAAAGCTTCAATTTTTTGGTGTGGTTATATAAATACGTTTAAATGTTAAAATAGTATTATTTGCTCTGTAAGCGTAAAAGTATATTTGAATAACCAAATTATAGGCGTTTCTGCACAATTTAAACTCAAATTTTTGAGGGTTTAAAAGGCGTGAGTCTAAAGCCAGTTATGCCCTCTTACAAAGTATAGATGAAGTTATCCCTCATAGATGTTGCCATCATTATATTATACCTGCTAACTACAGTTTTTATAGGCTTTTGGTATAAGAACAAAGCCCGCGAAAACAAGGAGAGTTATATGATGGGCGGCAAAACCTTGCCCTGGTATATGCTGGGCCTGAGCGATGCTTCGGACATGTTCGACATTAGCGGTACCATGTGGATGGTAAGCCTGTGCTTTACCTACGGCATGAAAAGCATTTGGATACCCTGGCTGTGGCCGGTGTTTAACCAGGTGTTTTTAATGATGTACCTGTCGCGCTGGCTGCGCCGCTCTAACGCCACCACCGGTGCCGAATGGCTGGAATCACGTTTTGGAAAAACCGGCAAAAGCGTGGGTAACTCTCACAAGATCGTTATTGTGTTTGCGCTGCTAAGTTGCCTGGGCTTTTTAGCCTATGGTTTTATTGGCCTGGGTAAATTCATCGAAATATTTGTACCCTGGGATTTTGTTCAACCTTATATCCCGTTCAAGATAGCGCCCGAATACGTGCCGCATATTTATGGTATCATCTTTACCCTATTTGCCATGTTTTATTCCATACTGGGTGGTATGCACAGCATTGTGGTTGGCGATGTGATCAAATACATCATTATGACCATTGCCTGCATTTGGGTGGCCATTATTGCTTACATGCGCCTCAGCACAGGAACCTTAAATGTGCCCGGCGGGTGGTACAACCCTTTCTTCGGCACTCACCTCAACCTCGACTGGACCAAGATCATCCCCGAAGTGAACCGCAAGATCAAGAGCGATGGCTACTCGCTGTTCGCTGTGTTTTTTATGATGATGACCTTTAAAGGGTTTTTTGCCGCGCTGGCCGGCCCTGCGCCGAGCTACGATATGCAAAAGATCCTGGCCACCCGTTCACCCGAGGAAGCCAGTAAAATGAGCGGTTTCGTATCGCTCATCTTGCTGCCTATCCGCTATGCCTTGGTGATTGGCTTAACCGTGTTGGGCCTGCTCTACTTTCACCAAATGAACTTAAAGGGCACTACAGGGGAGATAGATTTTGAGCGCATACTGCCCGTGGTAATTAATAACTTTTTACCGGTTGGTCTGGTGGGTTTACTGCTTACCGGTTTGCTGGGTGCCTTTATGGGTACGTTCAGCGGTACGCTGAATGCAGCGCAAGCTTATATAGTAAACGATATCTACCTCAAATACGTGAACCCCGATGCCTCTACCAAAAAGGTTATTTATATGAATTACCTGGTGGGTATTCTGGTGGTGACTCTCGGCGTTATACTTGGCTTTTTTGTACGCGATGTAAGCCAGGTTTTAAACTGGATAGTATCGGCGCTTTATGGTGGTTACATTGCCTCTAACGTTTTAAAGTGGCATTGGTGGCGCTTTAATGCCAACGGCTTTTTCTGGGGAATGCTTTCGGGCATCGTCACCGCCATGGTGTTATCCAAACTCGTGGCCGATGATATGCTGCTGTATTATTTCCCGGTGCTGTTCGCTGTTTCGCTGGCGGGTTCAATTATCGGGGCTTATGCCGCGCCGCCTACCGATATGGAGGTGCTTAAATCATTTTACAGTAATGTACGTCCCTGGGGTTTTTGGGAACCCGTTAAAGCAGAGGTTATGGCACAGGATCCTTCTTTCGTGCCAAACAAAAATTTTAAACTGAATATGTTCAACGTAGTGCTGGGCACGGTGGCGCAGTTGTGCCTTACCATTTTACCCATGTACCTCATACTCATGCAACGCCTGCCATTAGCTGCCACGGTAACGTTGCTCGTCATTATCATACTGATCCTGAAAAGAACGTGGTGGAACAAATTAAATGACTATTGATTAATTATATGATACAGGATTTCGACTCAAAACTAACCCGGCTTCAAGATAAATATGCGCAATTGCTCAGCAGGCCCAATACGCCTCTGGCAGATAGCAATGGCGTATACCAGCGTTATCAATACCCTGTATTAACCGCTGCACACGCACCCCTAAACTGGCGTTACGATTTTAACCCCCAAACCAATCCGTTTTTGATGGAACGCATAGGGGTTAACGCCGTATTTAATGCCGGTGCCATTAAATGGAATAACAAATATCTAATGGTAGCCAGGGTAGAGGGGCACGACCGTAAATCGTTTTTTGCCGTGGCCGAAAGTCCCAACGGTATTGACAATTTTGCCTTTTGGCCTTACCCCATAGAGATGCCCGAAACGGATAGCCCCGATGTGAACATATACGATATGCGTTTGACCCAGCATGAAGACGGCTGGATATACGGCCTGTTTTGTACCGAAAGGCGCGACCCATCGGCACCAGCGCATGATCAGTCTATGGCCATTGCCGCCTGCGGTATAGCACGCACGCACGATTTGGTAAGCTGGGAGCGACTACCTGACCTCATCACCAAATCGGCCCAGCAGCGTAACGTGGTATTACATCCTGAGTTTGTAGATGGCAAATATGCCTTATACACCCGTCCTCAAGATAGCTTTATTAACGCGGGTACCGGTGGTGGCATTGGCTTGGGCTTGTGCGCTGATATGGCCAACCCGGTTATTGACCATGAGGTGATCATCGACAATAAAAATTACCATACCGTATACGAAGCTAAAAACGGACAAGGACCTGCACCTATTAAAACCGATCAAGGTTGGCTGCACCTTGCCCATGGCGTACGCAATACGGCCGCCGGCCTACGCTACGTGCTTTATATGTTCATGACCGATGCGAACGATATTACCAAAGTAACCCACAAACCGGGCGGCTATTTCCTGGCCCCCGAGGGCGATGAGCGTATAGGCGATGTATCTAACGTGGTGTTTTGCAACGGTTGGGTAAAGGATGATGATGGCAAAGTATTTATTTACTACGCATCGTCAGATACGCGGATGCATGTGGCCACTACCACGGTAGACCAACTGGTGGATTATGTGATGAACACGCCGGCGGATGAATTTCGTTCGGCGGCATCGGTTAAGGCTATTTACAAACTGGTAGATCATAACCAGCAGGCAGGGGTTGCTGTAAAGTAAAAAGTGATGGAACAAGTATCGGTGCAAGCTATCTCCCCAACGCTTCAGGCCTACAAAACTGAAATGACGCTGGAACTGCAAAATATCCTGTCGTACTGGATGCAGTATACACCTGATAAGGTGAATGGCGGTTATTATGGAAAGATAGACCACGAGAATATGGTTTACGCCGATGCACCAAAGGGTTCGGTATTGCATGCGCGGATACTCTGGGCCTTTTCATCAGCATATAATCTTGAACCGCATGCCGGTTACTTACAGCATGCCGAACGCGCTTATCAATACCTCGTCGAAAAGTTTATAGACCCAATTAACGGCGGTGTTTACTGGACGGTAGATCACCAGGGGCAGCCCTTAGATACCAAGAAACAGGTATATGCCAACGCCTTTGTTATTTATGCACTGTCTGAATATCATATGGCTTCAGGTAATACTGATGCTAAGGAGCTGGCCACTAAGTTGTACCATCTCTTGGTCCAAAAAAGTTATGATCAGCAACAAACCGGCTACCTCGAAGCCTTTACCTGCAAGTGGCAGCCTATTGCCGATCTGCGCCTGAGCGCCAAAGACGCCAACGAAAAAAAGACCATGAATACGCACCTCCACGTGTTGGAGGCATATGCCAATTTATACAAGATATGGCCCGATGCAGGCTTAAAACAGCAGATAACTACATTATTATATAACTTCCTGGATCATATTATTGATTTGGAAACCGGTCACCTTATCCTGTTTTTTGATGAGGAGTGGAACCGCCGGTCGGATATAATTTCTTACGGGCACGATATCGAAGCGGCCTGGCTATTGCTCGAGGCTGCAGAGATCATTGATGATAAAAACCTCATCAGGCAGTTAAAGCTTGTAGCCGTTAAAATGGCAGATGCCGTTTTAGAAGGTCTTGATGAAGATTTTGGTTTATGGTATGAATACGAGCCCGGCAATGATCACCTCATCCGCGAAAAGCACTGGTGGGTGCAGGCCGAAGCTATGATGGGCTTTTTTAATGCCTGGCAAATTACAAACGATGAGCATTACCTCAGGCTATCTGTTAACAACTGGGGCTTTGTAAAGCAGCATATTTTAGATAAAGTACGGGGCGAATGGGTTTGGGGTATTACTGCCAATGGGAGCCTCATGCCCGGCGAAGATAAGGCAGGTATTTGGAAATGCCCGTACCATAACAGCCGGGCTTGTATAGAGATCATTAAGCGTATTGTTTAAACCAATTAAACTATGAGAAAACTTATACAAACCGGTGCGCTTGCTTTAATGGGTAGCATGTTGCTGCTGCAAGCCTGTAAAAAGGATAAGCCGGGCAGCAGTGGGGGCGGTAACGACCCGGCACCCACGGCCGATACCGGCACCGGAACCGCGTTTACCACTAAAGCAACCGACCCTTCCACCGCAAGCACCGTAGGTTTTTTTATGGATAGCTGGCAGGGCAAAACTTTTACAACTGCTACCAGTACCACGCTGGCCGGTAAACCGGGTACCGGGGATGTAGGAACCGTTGTAACCGTAGACCTTAACCAGGTAACCACCAAAGTGCCGCAATACATGTATGGTAATAATATGAACGCCTATATGGGGCAGCTTACTGATGCTACCATGTTGAACCACATTACCAACTTAAACCCCGGTATTTTACGTGCACCCGGCGGCAGTTTATCTGACATTTATTTTTGGAACGCTGCCGATGGCAAAGCCCCGGCTGATGCACCCACACAGTTGACCGATTACCAGGGTACCGTTAGCAATGCCGGTTTCTGGTATGGCAAGAATACCGGCAGCTGGACCTGCAGCCTGGATAATTATTATGCCATGCTGGGCAAAACCAACAGCACGGCTATACTCACCGTAAATTATGGCTACGCCCGTTACGGTACAGGCCCAAACCCGGTACAAACCGCCGCACATTTAGCGGCCGATTGGGTACGGTACGATAGAGGCCGCACCAAGTACTGGGAAGTGGGTAACGAAAACTATGGTAACTGGGAAGCTGGCTATAATATTGATCAAAGCAAGAATAAAGACGGTCAGCCTAAGTACTTAACCGGCGATTTGTATGGTCAGCATTTTAAGGTATTTGCCGATTCGATGCGTAAGGCTGCCGCCGATGTAGGGGCTATCATTGAAATTGGTGCCGTAATGGCTGATGCCGAATACAGCACCAACCCAACCATCATCAAAAACTGGAACAGGCAGGTCTTGTCGAAAGCCGGCAACTCACCCGATTTTTATATCGTGCATAGCTATTACACCCCTTATAATACCAATGCATCGCCCGAAATTATTTTGCCAACTGCTGTTACCGAAAGCAAAGCCATTGCCGATTATATAAAGGCAAGTGCAACCGCCGCCGGTGTAACGCAAAAACCTATTGCCTTAACCGAGTGGAATATTAACTCCATAGGTTCGCGGCAAATGGTATCAAACATTGCGGGTTTACATGCGGTAATGGTATTGGGCGAAGTGATCAAAAACGGTTTCGGCATGGCTTCCCGCTGGGATATGGCCAATTCATGGGATGCCGGTAACGACCATGGCTTGTTAAACAACCCGTTTGCCACTCCCGAGCCCAACGCAGCACCTTGGAACCCAAGACCTGCTTTCTTTTACCTGTACTATTTCCAAAAATACTTTGGCGACCGCATGGTGCCCACCCTTACCCAGGGCAATGCAGATGTATTGAGCTATGGTTCTACCTTTAACTCTGGGCAGGCAGGTGTAATACTGGTCAATAAAGGTACCTCGGCACAAACGGTAGCTGTTAAAGTAAACAACTATGATATTGGCAATAATTACTACTATTATACGCTTAACGGCGGTGCCGATAATGGTAGCTTTTCGGCACAGGTCATGGTAAACGGCCAAGGTCCGGCATCGGGCGGTACAGGTGGCCCGGTAAATTACACGGGTATAGTGCCGTATTCGGCAGCGGTTACGGGCGGTATCAGGGTTACTGTTCCTGCTTATGGTGCCGTATTTATGGTAGTCGCTAAAAAATAGAACATCTTATGAAAATGAAAAAAATACGCACAAAAATTATACTAACGGCTTTATTAAGCGTTTTAACGGGCGCTATTGCACTGGCACAAGACGAAGCCCCGGTAAAGGTTGAAAAAAAGAATACCGTACAAAAAGTGACCAACCTGGCACCCACGCCGCCCATGGGTTGGAACAGTTGGAATACGTTTCAAGCTAAAATTGACGAAAAATTGCTGCGCGATATGGTAGATACCTACGTGGCAACAGGCATGCGCGATGCCGGTTACAAATACTTTGTGCTCGATGATGGCTGGATGGCCATGGAGCGTGACAAGAACGGAAGCCTTGTAGCCGACCCCAAAAAATTTCCGAGTGGGATGAAATCCCTGGCCGATTATGTGCACAGCAAAGGATTAAAGTTTGGTATTTACAATTGCGCCGGCGACAAAACCTGCGGCGGTTACCCCGGCACCCGCGGGCATGAATATGAAGACGCCCGCCTTTATGCATCGTGGGGTGTGGATTTTTTAAAGTACGACTGGTGTAATACAGATAGCCTGAACGCCCGCGAAGCTTACATTACCATGGCCCGTGCGCTGCAAGCCACTGGTCGCCCTATTTTATTTAGCCTGTGCGAATGGGGCAACCACCAGCCATGGCTTTGGGCCGATGGTGTAGGGGAGATGTACCGTGCCACCGGCGATATTACCGCCAACTTTGATAAAGACAAACACATGGGCACCTGGACAGCGCTGAGTGTAATGACTATTGTTGACAAGATGCCGGCAATACGCCAGTATAACGGCCCCAACCACTGGAACGATGCCGATATGCTGGAAGTAGGCAACGGTATGAGTTACGCAGAAGACAAGGCGCATTTTTCTATCTGGTGTATGTTGTCGGCTCCGCTAATGGCCGGTAACGACCTGCGTAAAATGTCGGCTCAAACCAAAGAAATTTTGACTAATAAGGAAGCCATTGCCATAAATCAGGATGCTATGGGCGTATCGGCCTACCGCAGTTCGGCTACCGATAGCCTGGAGGTTTGGGTAAAGCCATTAAGCAACAACAATTGGGCGGTATGCTTTCTTAACCGTGCCGGCCATGCGCAAAATGTAAACTACGCCTGGGCCGAACATGCTTTGCAGGACGCGCAGAGTAAACAAAGTGCAGACTTTACAAAAACCACCTACAAACTGCGCGATGTTTGGGCCAAAAAAGATGCCGGTACCACTAAAAAAGCTTTTAAGCAAAGCATTGCGGCGCATGATGCGGTGATGTTTATGCTGACCAAGTAAATATGAACGGTTTAATGGAGCGCCAAAACACGACTAAAATAAAAAACTGTCATCTCGAACGATAGTGAGAGATCCTGTTCGCATAGACTGGCTTGCTGCCGGCTGCATTAAACATGATTTCTCGTTATCACTCGAAATGACAAGTATGGTTAGCATAATTCATTAGAACGCAAAGCCAATATAGAATACAAAATGAAAAGTATACTTACTAAGCTTACCATAGCACTCGCCGCCCTTTGTCAAGGCGCACAGGCACAACAGCTCTATCCGCCCTGCGATCGTAAAGCCACTGTCGAAACCCATTTTCTGTTCAGCAGCATGCAGCGTTTACAGGGAGCCGGAGCACTATTTGGGCACCATGATGCCACGGCTTATGGCGTAGGGTGGAAGTTTGATAAAGACCGTTCTGATGTAAAAAGCGTGACAGGTTCTTACCCGGCCATTTACGGCTGGGACCTGGCCCGAATGGAACACGGCAGTGCGAACGACATTAACGGCATTCCTTTTAAATTGCAACGCAAACTCATTAAACAAGCGTATAACCGTGGGGGTATCAACACTTTTTGCTGGCATATGGATAATCCTTTCAATGGTAAAACCGCATGGGATACCACTCATAACTCGGCAAAAGAAATTTTGCCTGGCGGCAGCGCACATCAAACTTACGTTACCTATCTTGACCGCGTTGCTAAATATATCCGTACCTTAAAGGGGAGCGAGGGGGAGGCTATTCCCTTGTTGTTCCGCCCATTTCATGAACTAACAGGCAACTGGTTTTGGTGGTGCCGCAATGCCTGCACGCCCGAAGAGTTTAAAACGTTGTGGCGTTTCACCATCGATTATCTGCGCAACGAGAAAGATCTGCATAACCTGCTCATTGTATACTCGGTAGCCGACTTTGATACTAAAGAAGACTTCTTGCTGCGTTACCCCGGCGATGCTTATACCGATTTTTTAGGCTTTGATAATTATTGCACCAAAAGTGTGCCCGACTATCAGCAAAAGTTAGGCAGGCGTTTGGCCCTACAACAGCAAATTGCCGATGAGCATCACAAACTAAGCTGCCTGGCCGAAACTGGCTACGAGCAAATACCCATGGCCAACTGGTGGACCACCGTTTTACAACCCGAACTGCAAAAGAACAACCGTACCTCGTACGTGTTAGCCTGGCGCAACGGCCGCACCGACCATTATTACACACCTTACCCCGGGCAGGTAAGCGAGCAGGATTTTATAAAGTTTTTTAACAGCCAGGGCAATATCTTCCAAAACCGTTTAACGCCGTTGGCGGTGTATGGTAAGTATATAATACAAGGCACAAAATAGTTTTGATGATGAAGTTTATCTATAGTTTATGTATCATGGCTCTGCTTTTTTCGGCAAAGCTGATGGCCGCGCCCCTGAAATTCTATAAGGCCGATAACCCGTATTTTAACTACGTAGGACGCATAGATTTCAAGGTGAAAACCAAGCCCCGCTTTTGGGCGCCCGGTGTGTACGTGCAAGCCCGTTTCAGCGGCACGTCTTTATCTGTCGATTTGAATGACGAGGTGCTTTGGGGCAAAAATCATAATTACATTGAGGTAGCTATTGATAACCGCGCACCTGTGCGCTTGCAAACCACCGGTAAAACCAACCGTATACAACTGGCTAAAAACTTACCTAACGGCATACACACCGTTACCATTTGCAAAAATACCGAAACCAGCATTGGCTACCTCGAATTTGTGGGCCTAACCTGCGGCAGGCTGTTGCCCTGGGTAGAAAAAACCAAGCATAAAATTGAATTTATAGGTAACTCTATTACCTGCGGTGCCAGCGCAGATCAGTCGGCAGTGCCTTGCGGTAAAGGCGTTTGGCAAGATCAGCATAATGCTTATTTAGCTTATGGTCCGCGCACGGCCCGTTTGTTAAATGCGCAATGGCACTTATCTTCTTATTCGGGTATCGGGTTGATTCACAGTTGCTGCGACATTAAGTTTGCCATGCCCGATATTTACGAGCGCCTCAATTTTTTGCAAGATTCACTTAAATGGAATTTCAGCAAATACACCCCCGATGTGGTAACCGTATGCCTTGGCCAGAATGATGGCATACAGGATTCTACCAAGTTTTGCACCGCTTATGTTGACTTTGTTAAAACCATACGCGGGCATTATCCTAAGGCCAGTATTGTAATGCTTACCAGTCCTATGGGCGATGAAAAGTTGACGGCAGTACTCAAAAACTACATTAACAGCGTAGAAACTAACCTGCATGCACAGGGCGACGAACAAATAAGCCACTACTTTTTCAAAAAGCAATACACCGGTGGCTGCGATTATCACCCCAGTGTAGAAGAACACGGCATGATAGCCAAAGAACTGACGGCCTACCTTAAGCAATTGAAAGGCTGGTAGGTTATCATCATTGAATTTATAACTGATTAATATAAAGATCGCTCCCCGATATGAAAATACGCATAACCGCATTAGTGCTCGGCATCTCGTTAAATGCGCTTGCCCAGCAGGCACCCAATAAGGCTGCCATTGATGCAAAAGTGAACAAGCTGCTGGCCGGTATGACGCTTGAAGAAAAAGTAGGGCAAATGACCCAGGTTACGCTGGATGCCGTTATCACCACCGATGATAAAAAGGTAACCACCGAACCGCACACCATCAGCGATGCCAAGCTCCGTGAAGCTATCCTGAAATATCATGTAGGTTCTATCCTCAATACCAGCGGCCGTCCTTACAGTCGCGAGGAATGGCATACCTTCATCAGCACCATTCAAAACATGGCGGCAAAAGACAGGTTAAAGATTCCAGTAATTTATGGAATCGATGCTATCCACGGGATGAATTATACCATAGGAGGTACCCTGTTCCCACAGGAAATTGCTTTAGCAGCCACTTTTAACCCCGACCTGGCTTACAAAACAGGAGAGATCACGGCCTACGAAACCCGCGCCAGCTATATCCCGTGGAACTTTTCGCCGGTGTTAGATCTGGGTAAATCGCCGTTATGGCCACGCATTTATGAAACCTTTGGCGAAGACCCTTTTGTAGCTAAAACCATGGGTGCAGCCATGATCAACGGTTACCAGGGCACCAACGTGGGCGATAGATACCGCGTGGCTGCCTGTATGAAACATTATTTAGGCTACAGCTACCCGCTGAGCGGTAAAGACCGTACCCCCGCCTGGATCCCCGACCGCTACATGCGCGAGTACTTTTTACCCTCGTTCCGCGATGCGGTAAAGGCAGGTGCCCGTACGGTGATGATCAATTCGGCCGAGATCAATGGCGTGCCGGTGCACAGCAGCAAATACCTGCTTACCGATGTACTGCGCAAAGAATTAGGCTTTACCGGCATTGCAGTAACCGACTGGCAGGATATTAAATACCTGCATGACCGTCACCATATCGCCGCCACTCAAAAAGAAGCGGTGCAAATAGCGGTAAATGCCGGTATTGATATGAGCATGGTGCCTTACGATTATACGTTTTACACCTATTTAATTCAATTGGTTAAAGAAGGCGCCGTGCCCATGTCGCGCATTAACGAGTCGGTAAAACGCATTTTGACCGTGAAATATGAACTGGACCTGTTTGAGCACCCGGTAGGCAACACGGCCGATTATCCTAAATTTGGTTCTGATGAATTTAAACAAGCCAGCCTGCAAGCCGCCCGCGAAGCCATCACTTTGCTGAAGAATAACAACCAAACCTTACCGCTCAAAAAAGGAATGAAAGTGCTGGTCACCGGCCCGACGGCAAATACCATGCGCTCTTTAAACGGGGGCTGGAGCTATACCTGGCAGGGCGAAAAAAATGATGAGTACGCCGCAGGCAAAAACACCATCTTAGAAGCTATTCAACGGAAAATAGGTAAGGATAACGTAGTATACGAAGCCGGATCGACTTATGATGCCTTACAAAATGCCGACGATGCTGCCAAAGCCGCCAAAAACTGTGATGCCATCGTGCTTTGCCTGGGCGAACTGTCTTACACCGAAAATCCCGGTAATATTGATGACCTGAATCTGCCACAAGCCCAACTGCAGTTGGCGCAGGATTTGGCCAAAACAGGCAAACCTATTATACTGGTATTGGCCGAAGGTCGCCCACGTATTGTGACCGATGCCGACAAGTTATCTTCAGCTACCGTAATGACCTATCTGAGCGGCAACGAAGGGGGTGATGCCTTAGCCGATGTATTATTTGGCGATGCCAATCCATCTGGAAAATTACCTATTACTTACCCGCGTTATGCCAACGCGTTGGTAAATTACTACCGCAAAGCAACCGAGAATGGTAATAGTGATGATACGCATGGCTATAACCCTTTATACGAATTTGGACATGGTTTAAGCTACACTACGTTTAGTTACGGAGGTCTTAAAATCAGCAAGCCAACATTAACCGATGCTCAGGCGCTCACTATCAGCGTTAACGTAAAAAATACCGGTGGGGGAGAAGGTAAGGAAGCCGTGCTGCTTTACATCAGCGACAGCTATGCCAGCATTACACCCGATACCAAGCGCTTACGTGGCTTCTCAAAAATTAATCTTAAACCGGGCGAAAGCAGGCTGGTAAGCTTCACCATCAAAGCGTCTGATCTGGCCTTTGTGAATGACCAAAGCAAACTGGTAACCGAACCGGGTGAGTTTAAAATACAGATAGGCGACCAGGTGAAGACGTTTAATTATACCAACGCGGCGTTTAAAAATACCAGTACGGGTAAGTTATAATAACATGTCAACAATTAGAGGTTGATAAATACAAATGTCATTGCGAGCGCCAGTGTGGCAATCTCTAGCGACAGGTGACTAAGCGCTCAGAGATTGCCACGTCGCTGCCGCTCCTCGCAATGACAGGGTGTTTATAAGCAGCTTCTAAAACCGCCCTCCGCAAAAGCGGAGGGCGGTTTGATTTCCGTCTAACTCACCTCAAAGTCAATAAAAGTTCGCAAATGAGAATATCAATACAGATTGTGTTATTTTTGCAAATTCAATAATACATGGCGGCAAGTATGGTGTCGCTTTTGCGTTCATGATCAAACTCGCTAAACTCAATAACAGGCCCGAAATATTTCACTCTATACAGGGCGAAGGTAAAAACCTGGGTAAGCCCTCCGTTTTTATCCGCCTCTCGTTATGCAACCTGTATTGCAAATGGTGCGATACCGATTACACCTGGAATTGGGTGGGTACCAACTATGTGCATAATAACAGCGTAAGGCCGGGTTATCAAAAGTTTGATAAGGATGAAATGATAGCCCTGTTAACCGATGAGGAGATCTTGGATACCCTCAGCGATTTCAACTGCGACAATATAGTGATCACTGGCGGCGAGCCCCTGATCCAGCAAAAATCCATTATCCCTATGCTGACGCTGATGCACGAGCGTAACCCCGACTTTCATATTGAGTACGAAACCAACGGAACCTTTGTACCGATGTCGGAGTTAGATGCGCTATCTCACCAGTATAACGTATCTATCAAACTGTCCAACTCGGGCGTAGCGTATGAAGATCGTATATGCCCCGAAGCCATCAGCTATTTTGCTAACTCTCCCAAATCTAACTTTAAGTTTGTGGTAGATACCGAAAGCGATCTGCAGGAAGTGCAGGACATCATCGATCAATATCACATCAGCAATAAAGTAGTTTACCTTATGCCGCAAGGTTCATCGATAGACAGCCTGAGGCAAAAGCAACAATGGATAGTTGAAGTATGCAAGCAATACAACTACAACTACTCCGACCGCCTGCATATCTATATCTGGGGCGATAAAAGGGGTGTGTAATAGTTTACAGAAAGTTTAACCTCTTTGCCTGCGTTTTCTGGCAGCTTCTTTCTCTTATGCTATCCTCATCACCGGGGCTTTCCGGCAACCTCCTCAAACTGTACTTTCAAATCACAAAAATTTTCGCAAAGTTTATGGAATCTTTTAGGCAACTGCATCCTTGCACTAAAAGTATCAACCATGAAAGCCTTTTCCCTTATTGTACTTGCCTTTTTTTGTACCGTAGTATGCCGTGCACAAAAGCCGCTGACTAACAGCAGGCAAAGCAGTTATTACACTTACTTGTATAAAATCAAAGATGCCGACCTGCTGAAACGCTACCAGCAGCCCGATACCGACCCGAAGGACACAGAATTGAAGCTTCCTGTAGATTCTTTTAAAACCGGCAAGTATTGGGAAAATAAACTGCCGGCAGGCAACTACTATAAGGTTTATGCCGAAAAGAACCGGCTTGTATATAAGCTTATTGAAAATCATTCGGCATTTCTGCGGGTACTGGCAAACACTACTGATCTTCGATTTGCCCTGACGGACAAAACAGGTAACACCATAACGGGCGCCCTGGTAACTGTAAACAATAAGCCCGTTAGCTATGACATTAAAGCTCAGGTATATCATCTTCCTCACCCCGGTAAACATGCCTTGTTAATTGCCAGGTATGCAGGCGTAAGCAATTTTTATAAGTTGGGAGAAGAAAAGGATGAGGTACATCATAATTACCTGCAGAGGTTATGGCAGAAAATAGCAGGTTGGTTTAAAAAAGATCGTCGCAATACTTACAAGCCGGGTAAGCCTAATCTGTATAACAGTTTTATGCTTACCAATAAGCCAAAGTATAAACCGCGCGATACGGTTAAGTTTAAAGCGTTTATTTTACAGGAAAAGTCTAAAGAACCAGTATCTGATCAAAAGTTGCTGGTACGTTTAAGCCGGAATTATTACAGTGATGATGACAGTAAGATTATAGGCCATGTGAACAGCTATCGTCCGGGTGGCTTTGAAGGTAATTTTGTACTGGCCGATAGTCTTGACCTGAGGCTTGATAATAACTATGTGCTAACCCTCGAAAATCCGTCAACTGCCAACTATAATGCTGATGACCATACCGAGGAGCAGAACCGCGAGTTTAACCGCAAGAACAAGTTGGCACGGGTAAATTTCAAATATGAAGAGTACGAGCTTAAGTCTACCCAATTTGCTATGCGGACCGATAAAAAGGAGCACGGACCAGGCAACCTGCTGGCCATCTACCTTAAAGCAACTGATGAAAATAGTTTGCCCGTACCTGATGGCCGCGTAAACCTCGTGCTCACTACCAACGATTTTCAATCCTCAAAATTAGCGAAGGTATTTGTACCCGATACGCTTTGGCAGCACAGGGTAACGCTGGAACCCGTGGGCGAGACCAAAGTGCTTTTACCCGATTCTATATTTCCTAAAGCAGATATCAACTATGAAATTAACGCCAACTTTTTAAACAGCAACAATGAAAGCCAATCGGCCGGTCAAAATATTAAATATACTTACGAACGGTACCACATTAAACTTGATATAGAAAAAGACAGCCTCATAGCCAAAGCATACGAGTGGGGTAAAGAAGTGAAAATTTCGGCACTGATCAGCGCTACGAATGATGACGATGATACCTTATCGAACGTTAAAGTGATGCTGCCTGCACGGTTAAAAATAAACCCTTATGCAAATGAATATGCAGCCGAAACAGACAGTGCGTATAATTCCATTGAGCTTAATGATTTGCAGGCCAACATCACCTTATCAGGCTACCGCACAGCCGATTCTGCCTTTGTGCAGGTGGCTAACCCGCGCCGCATCCCATTTTGGTATAGCTTATACGATGGTAAAAATATAGTGGATGCCGGCTTTGCCGATACGCTTAATTACCGGCGAAAACATACAGGCAGTAACAATCTAACTTTTGTATGTAATTACGTATGGGCAGGTAAGATGCGTTCCTCAAATTATACGCTTGTATATCAGGATAAACTATTAAATATTGATGTGCAACAACCCTTATCAGTATACCCCGGGCAGCAGGTTACCACCCAAATTGAAGTTAAAGATGCCAAAGGTAAACCTGTTGCCAACACCGATGTTACGGCGTGGTCGGTAACACGCAAATTTACCAACTATAACCTGCCCAATGTACCTTACATGGGTAAAGCGCGGTCTTACATGCGTTTCAAAGATAATCTGCCGGTTGACGAATTGAACGATGGCAACATTAAACTGAATTGGGACCGCTGGAGCCGTGAAATAGGGCTCGATAGTATTACTTATTTCAGGTTTACCCATCCGCGTAACGTTTACCAAATAGCCGAGCCTGCTCCTGATCAAGTAACACAAATTGCACCTTTCGTAACAGATAGCGGCAATATAGCACCGGTGCATATACTGTATATTGATGAGCGCCCTGTATATTTTAGCCAGGCACAGCAGTTACAGCAATACAGTTTTAGAGTTAACCCGGGCAGGCACAGCCTGCGTTTTCGTACGCAAAAGGAAAGTATATCGGTCGATACTGTGATGGTGGAAAAAGGGAAGAAGTTGATCATCAGTTTCAATAGTAACACCTCAACCGATAAAAACATTCATGTGCTGCCCATGCCCGATACTTTGGCGGATGATGAAGCCGGTATGCTGAATAAGTACATGATACAAGTGGCCGATAATTTTACGTGGCAAATGGCGCAGCTAAAGAATGATAATAACGTCATTTTGTTAAACCCGGTGCCGCGAAACTATTACAACGCGCGGTCAATTTTGGCCGGTCCGCTCATGGGAGGCGTAGCGCAATTCAATATCTATGGCAATAATCCGCTAAGCTTTGCAACCGAGCCCAACTACACGTACCTGTTTGAGCCGGGTTTGTTAAAGCAAACCAGTATTAAAACAAAATACCCGTTCAGCACCAACCTTAGCCGCGGCGAGGGCGCAACTAACTATAAACAGTATGTATTAACCGCCAAGGGGATGGACAGCTTATGGCACGACTATTTGGATAACCGCAGCCAAAAAGAGCAGTTATTCATGAACACCGATGAGCTGGCACGTGCCGAAGGGCGATTGAATATAAAGATCAATCCTAAAAAAGATGAACCGCTGTTTATCAGGAATGTGATCATTTACAGCTATTCAAATCCCGATTTCATCAGGGTGCTGCGTGGTACCGAAACTAATTTGGGTAGTTTAAATGCCGGTAAATACCGCCTGTTCTTTTTGCTCAAAGGAGACAGGTATGCCGTGGAAGAAAATATTGATATTAAACCTTACGGCGATAATTATTACGCATTCACGCTGCGGCCTAAACAGGCCGATTCGGTGAGTAAGCGCATCAGCGAAATTATTACCAGCCGGCCTGATGCCAGTACGGCTAACGACAGGAAGATCAATAATGATGCGCTTAAACTCAAAGAAACGTTCAACGAAAAATATATAGCGCCCAAAAGCTTTACCTACACCATGACAGGGCAGGTAACAGATGACACCAAGGAAAGCCTGATTGGCGTAACCGTAAAAGTGAAAGGTACGCCGCATGGGGTAACCACCGATGTTAAAGGCAACTTTACCATCAAAGTACCCGCAAGCGGTAAATTGGTATTCGCGTATATAGGTTATGAAACCAAAGAAACCGGTATCGTCCCGGGGCAGTTTGTAACCGTTCAAATGAAAGCTAGCCAGGCAATGTTACAGGAGGTTGTAGTGGTGGGCTATGGCACTGAAATGAAGAGGTCGCTTAGTGGTGCTGTTGCCGGTCTTTCTGTAACAAGCTATTCCACCGCATCAATTCAAATCAGAGGTAACGGTTCCATAAATGGCAAAGACCCGCTGTATATTGTTGATGGCGTGCCGGTAAACAGTATTGCGGGTATCAGCCCCGATATGATCGGCGAAATGAGCGTGTTAAAAGATGCTGCCGCCACTGCCCTTTACGGTGCAAGGGCCGCTAATGGTGTAGTGATCATTAATACCAAAAAGAAAGGAGCTAAAGCCGATGGTACCGATGTTGCCGCGCAGGGCCAGCAAACCATGCGTAAAAACTTTGCCGATTATGCTTACTGGCAGCCCCGGCTTACCACCAATGCCGAGGGTAAGGCCAGCTTTACCTCGATGTTCCCCGATGATATTACCAACTGGCGCACTTTTGTAATTGCCATTAACGGTAACCGGCAAACTGGTATAGCCGAAAGCCAGATCAAAGCATTTAAATCCTTAAGCGCCAATTTTATCTCTCCGCAGTTTGCTGTGAAAGGCGATGAACTGAGCGCCATAGGCAAGGTGATGAATTATAATACCGAGGGAGTGAAACTTATCCGCAGCTTTAAATACAATGGGAAGGAAATAAAGAGCGACCTATTAAACATTACTTCTTCAAAAATAGACACCCTGAAAATAACCGCCGCAGGTGCCGACAGCCTTACTTTTGAATACAGTATTAAACGCGACAACGGCTACTTTGACGGCGAACTGCGCAAAATACCGCTGATAGAAGCCGGCGTAATAGAAACCAAAGGCAACTTTGCGGCACTGGATCAAGATACTACCGTCAACATGAAGTTCGACCCGGCTTTAGGTCCCGTAACTTTCAAGGCCGAAGCCTCGCTGTTGCCGGTGCTGATTGAAGAAACTGAGCGCCTGCGCAACTACCGCTACTTATGCAACGAGCAACTGGCTTCTAAGCTGAAAGGTTTATTAATGCAGGAGCGTATTAAAGGATATTTAAAAGAAGAGTTCAAATACAAAAAGAATATTGAAGACCTCATTAAAAAGCTAAGTGATAACGCCCAAACCACCGGCTTATGGTCTTGGTGGAAAACCGGCGATGAAGAACTTTGGATAAGCTTACACGCCATAGAGGCCCTTACCGAAGCGCAACGCCTTGGGTATTATGTAAATCTTGATAAGCCCAAGCTAACCAGCTACCTCGTTTACCAACTGGAAGGCTATAATCACACAGATAAGATACAGGCGTTGCAGATCCTCAAAAAGCTGGATGCCAAGGTAGATTATGAGCGGTACACCGCCGCTATGCAAAAAGAAATGGCTGCCCGCAAATTCGTAAGCCGTTATGACCGTTATCGCTTTCTACTTTTGCAGCAACAGGTGGGTTTACCGGTAAAGATAGATACACTGATGGCCAGCCACAAAACCACCATGTTTGGCAACCTGTATTGGGGCGATGATAGTTACCGCTTTTTTGATAACTCCATACAGCTAAGTTTGCTGGCCTATCAGTTGTTTGCCAATGAGGGTAAGCATCCGCAGGTACTTTCCAAGATCAGGGGGTTCCTGCTCGAACAGCGTAAAAATAATGAGTGGCGCAACACTTACGAGTCGGCCCTTATACTCGAAGCCTTGCTGCCAGGCTTGTTACAAGGTGGAAAGCAGGTTAAACCTGCGGCACTGACGTTGACGGGTGGCATCAATCAACCGGTGAAGCAATTTCCTTATACTGTCAGCTTTAATGGCACCAATTTAGGCATTAGCAAAACAGGTACGTTGCCGGTTTATGTTACCGCTTATCAGCAGTTTTTCAATCACGATCCGCAAAAGGTAAGTAAAGATTTTACGGTAGATACCCGCTTCGAGATCAATAACCGTGCGGTAACCAAGCTAAAGGGCGGTGAGCAGGTGCAGCTTAAAGCCGAGGTAAGCGTTAGGGCCGATGCTGATTTTGTAATGATAGAGATCCCTATTCCGGCCGGTTGCAGCTACCAGAGCAAAGAGCAGGCCTGGGGTGGCAACGAGGTTCACCGCGAATACTTTAAAGAGAAAGTAAGCATCTTTTGCCGTAAGCTTAAACAGGGTAAATACACTTACACCATTAACCTGATGCCGCGCTATAACGGTACCTATACAATTAACCCGGCTAAGGCCGAAATGATGTATTTCCCGGTATTTTATGGCAGGGAAAGTATGAAAAAGGTAGCGGTGGAATAATGGCTTTACATACAGCAAAGTAAAGCACATTTTAATACAGCATTATCTTATCATTCCGGGATATTTATGTGGCTTTTAAATATTACATTTAGTGCTATGTACACCCGCCGTAATATTAAGAGCAGTATTATATTAAGATTTGCCTGGAAGAATCTTATTCTGTTTACCCTTTACGCTTCGCTGGTGGTGTTGGCTTATGTGCTATTAAGGCGTTATGATATCTATATTGGTATTCCGTTTTTGCCGGTGAGTACTACGGGTATTGCGGTTGCTTTTTACCTCGGCTTTAAAAACAACCAAAGTTATGACCGTTTTTGGGAAGCCCGTAAAGCCTGGGGTGGTATTACCAATTACAGCAGGGTATGGGGGAGCCAGGTGATTTCATACATCAACAGCCAGCCTGATAAAGCCGGTACCGACGCTGAAATAGCCAAAAAGTTGATCTACAGGCAAATTGCCTGGATAAATGCCTTGCGCATACAGTTGCGAAAGACTACCATATACGATCGGAAGAATATTAGCTATGTTCCGGTGTTTGATTTAGGGGCCGATAATAAATCTCTCGATGCTATATCTGGTTTTTTGTCAGAGGCAGAGTATAACGAAGTATTGGCCAAAGCCAACGCGGCTACCCAATTGTTCAGGCTACAGGGTATGCATTTAACCCAACTGGTAACTAACGGTACCCTGTCCGAACGGCGGCAAATAGATATGATGCGGACTATTGAGCAGCTATACAATTTTCAGGGCGTTTGCGAGCGCATTAAGAACACGCCTTTTCCGCGACAGTATGCTTACATGAGTACCATATTCGTTTGGATCTTCTTACTGATATTGCCTTTTGGCTTGGTGGAGCAGTTTAGTGGTTCTAAAACGGCTCATATGATCTGGCTGGCAGTTCCGTTTAATGTTTTGATCTCCTGGTTTTTCTCTACCATGGAAATTGTGGGCGATAACAGCGAAGATCCCTTCGAAAACTATGTGAACGATGTACCCATGACCGCTATAAGCCGCAACATAGAGATAGACCTGCGCGAAATGCTGGGTGAAACCAACCTGCCGCCACGCATACAACCGGTTAACGATGTATTGCTTTAAATAACTTAGCAGCAGTAGCTTTTGCGGGGTAAAAAGTGTACCTTTGCGGCATTATTCTCCTTGGTTTGGATGCCTGACTTTTATAAGGCTATTCAGTTCATCGACAGTAAAATAAGAATACAAACATGAAAAAAATTGTCGATTACAGGAAGTTATTGAACGTAACTAAAGACGCCGAACTACAGGAATTAAAATCGGTTTACCGCGGGTTGATGAAAACCTGGCACCCCGATAAGCATGCCGAAACGCCTGAAAGCCGCCAGGAGGCCGAAGAAAAAAGCAAGACTATTATTGAAGCTTACCACTTTTTAGTAAGCATAGCCCCCGAAACACGTAACCAAAGCCTGGCCGAATATACGACCACCATTACCACTGCAGGTATTCAGGATTTTGAGTACAAGCAATCGGTATTGAAAGTGAGCTTTGCCGATGGTAACGAATACGAATACTTCGATGTGCCGAAAGCCGTTTACGTAAAATTCATTAACGCCGATTCGCCGGGAAGATTTGCCCGCCGCCATATCTTCAGCAGCTACGTATACCGCAGTATGAGCAGGTTGGTTGCTACGGCGTAATTAAAGAAAAAATTTCTGATATTATATAACCCGGTTACATTTAGATGTTACCGGGTTTTTTTGTACGTTTCACTTTCAATCTACAAGGAAAAATCTCTCTATTACAACACTGGATTTTTATGAGGAAATATGAAGTTTTTTGAAGTTTTCTGCTAATTATCTGAAATATTATGAATGCAAAAAGTCCCGTATTAAACGGGACTTTTTGCATTCATAACGCCATTAATTTAGCTGTTATCCGGGCTGTTACTGCCGTAGTCTGGCGTGCCTTTATCATCTTCGGGTTTGTAGTAGGCGGTGCCCGGTGTATCCGAATCGTCCTGACCTACCTTTTGCTGATCGCCGTCGGCATCAGAAGTTCCTTCCTGTATTTTGCCGTTGTCTTCCTCTACGCCGCCTACTTTTTGCTGATCTGGTGCCTCGCGGTATCCTGGCACTTCTTCTTTTCCTTCGTTCATATCGGGTTCTCCTAATTGATCTTTTGGTTTAAAATTTTGATTTTCAGGGTGTTCCTGTAGGGGTTCAGTGCGTTTAAAATAATCGTTACTGTAACCCGCATTGCGCGACGGATTAGCCAAATCATCGCCCGAACGGGTTTCACTGATCTCGCCAAATGCTTGTCCGCCCATGCCATGGCTTTCATAACCGGGCTTATCGGGGTTGGCATCTTCACCGCCAAATATTTTGCGTTTTAAATCGCTTTCGTCAAGGTTATCGTCATCATCCTTTACCTCGTAACCGCCTGCTGGTGCATTGGCAGGTTGCTCGGCCGAATGAGGGTAATCTTTGGTTGGTTCATCATCGTAGGGTACCATAGGTGTTGTATTTTGATGTATATATGAATAAGGTTTCAACCGCTGATTTGTTTTTTATAAGGAATTATATGTTGGCTTAGTTAACTTGGTTGACTGTAAAAGAAAGTAGCGTTATTAACAAGAAAGGCGCCTTATAGGGGCGCCTCTTTGTATTTGTTTATTTAATTACTATTCGTTAAAAAGCTTATGCCTAAGCTGTTCCGAAATTTCGTCGGTAATGCGGATAATGTCATCGGCTACCTGGGTGTTATTGATCACGATCTTATCACAGCTTTCGCGGTAGGGCAGGAGGTACTCTTTGTAAGCAGGTACTACGTGGTGGTGCCATTTGTACATCACATCATCGTTAGAGTAACCGCGTTCTTCCAGATCACGTTTTAATCGGCGTTTCAAAGCTACGTCCTCATCAGTTTCCAGGAATATTTTAAGATCAAGCTTCTCGGCAATATCTTTAAAATGCAAAATAAATAAACCCTCCACAATTAAAATAGGTGCGGGCTTTATTTCCAGCGTTTTGGGTACGGCGTTTGGGTTGTTAAAGGTGTATTCCTGCTTATGAATGGTTTGGTAATTCATCAGGCTTAAAATATCCTGATGAAAGTGCTCACGGTCAATAGTACGGGGAAGGTCAAAGTTATAATGTTTATTTTCCTCGGCAGTCATGGTATGGGCCACCGGGATGTAATAATCATCCTGCGATACCAAACACACCTCATCGGCCGAAAAATGCTCCAAAAAACATTTCAAAAAAAAAGTTTTGCCCGAGCCGCTGCCGCCGGCAATACCAATAATATATGGCTTATTCATTAGAAGGAGTTCCGTAGCTTATATTTACCTGAAAGCGTTTATCAAGTGCGCCCAAAGCATCGGCGGCACTTTTGGTGAGTACTACAATTACATCTCTGGTGGCGGCGTTTTCGGTAAAGCTGCCCACTACCTTGGCAAAGGTGGTGCGGTTGGTCATGGGGTTTGTAATTTTTAATACCGTACCTATGGGTGCAGTGCGATGCAGTACCAGTTTCTTATTCGGGTCGAGGCCCAAACCAGTATCGTCCATATAGGTGGCTACGCCTCTTTCGTTACGCTCTGTAATACCGTAGCGGTTGGCGGGCAAACGTCTTTCGGCGGTATTGGCAGCGCTATCTGTTTGTGCAACCAATGCCGAATCGCGCTTGGCGGCCGGTACACCTGTGCTTTGTTGTACAACAGCAGGTGGTGGCGTAGGCGGAGCTACCGTTGCAGCAACCGATCTGATCTTTAAGATCTGGCCGGGAGTAAGGTTGTTAGATTTTAAATTGTTCTGGCTAATAATATCTTCAACCTTGATGTTAAACCGGCGCGAAATGGCATAGAGCGTTTCGCCGGCCGACACTTTGTATTCGGTTACGGCATCATTACTGGCTACCTCTGTTGCAGGCGTTGTGCTAGCAATCGGTGTTGAACTTACAAAAGGAAGCTCGGTAGGCACCTTAATAACCTGACCTACACGCAACGAGGCATTGCCATTGAACTGAATTATAGCTGCTGGCTTAATATTGTAACGGCGACCTACAGAATAGTAGTTGTCTTTAGGTTCTAACTTATGTAATATTACTTTTTTGCCGTCTTGGTTCTCGACACCTACAGAGTCGAGCAGCGGACTGGCCATTAAGCAGGCAGAAGAAAAGGAGAATATGCCTGCCAGGAAGAAAATCTTTAATGTCATGTTTAAACTTTTCAGCTATAAATTTAATACCGTTATCTCTACCTTATCTTTTAAATAGATAAGCTGGTTACGGTATAAAACAAACGCCTCGGGCTGCAATTTTTGTATGTTGGTATTTAATATATCTTCAAAAATTAATTGGTTGTTATTGAAGATGTACAAGTACTGCCTTAGCTGCCCTGCCCAAAGCGCGTGCAAAGATACAATTCTGTAGTTATTGTATTCTACATAATGCACATTGTTGTGGTAAGGCTCTACCGGGAGTTTAGGCAAATCAGTAGGAAGCGGCGTACTCTGCGGAACAATGATATGATTATCGGGTGTAACATCAATTACCGGGTTGTAGCTTCGTAGCTGTGCACCGGTGGTAATATCGGCCAGTTTATACTGCGGTGGCTGCATACGGCTGTCAAATACTATGGGGCCGTTTACGGTAAGCTGGTCAAACGAGTAATTAAAGTTGTGCCAAAGTAACTGACCGGTCACTGCATTTACGGCTGCCAGGCCCTTGTGGGCAGGGCTTGAAGCCGCCTGGTAATAGTGCAACAGCAAAACCTCATTATAAGCGGTTTCAATACCTGTCAACCAGGTTTCGTCTACGGTATAGTTCTTAAAATAAGTTTTACCGCTCACTAAACTAATGGAGGCAAAGCTTACTTTACGATCCTCAGTTTGGCGTATCTCGGCAAACAGGGTATGGCTAATATGATCTACCTCCATACGCCATATTTGGCCTTCAAAATGTTCGGCCACCAGCAGCTTCAACTCAGTCATGCTTAAAAGTAAGGTTTTTATTTAAATCAGGTCAAATTGTTGGCTTTTTTCAAACACTTACATTAGGTATGTGTTGAACCCATACATTAATTACAATTCATTACCATGGATGCTAAAGAAATAAGCCTTAACGAAAAGGAAGTAAAACCGGTTGTTGACCATTTAAATGAGCTTTTAGCCAACTACCATATCCACTATCAAAAAATTAGAGGATGCCACTGGAACGTAAAAGGGCATAACTTTTTTACGTTGCACGTTAAGTTCGAAGAAATGTACACCAATGCCGTACAAACTATTGACGATTTGGCCGAGCGTATCTTAACCTTAGGCAAGCCACCATACAGCACTTTTGGCGATTATATTAAGGTATCTAAAATTAAAGAAGTAAATACCATTGGCCAAACAGCCGATTTTTTAGTGAAAGCTTTAATTGAAGATATGGCTACCCTTATTGAGATGGAGCGCGCTATCTTAGAGCTTACTGCCGAAGTTGGCGATGATGGTACTAACGATTTAGTGAACAGCTTTATGCAATACAAAGAGAAAAATACCTGGATGCTGCGTTCGTTTGTTAACGAAGACTAATTCGGTTTAGTTATTATCAATAAAAAAGCTCTGCTATTAATTAGCAGAGCTTTTTTATTATCGGTTTTATGTGTTGTTAGAACCTTAAACCAAGTGTTACAAACACATTATTGTTAGTGTTTTTTATGCTGGCCAACGGGCTTAATTCTCCAATTTCGTAAGGATATTGACCATATTTAGCTTGTACATGCATGTAAGTGGCATCAATGTAGTAGTTAGCAAACCGATAGCCAACACCACCACTGATGGTTTTTGTATTGGCATCGCTGTCGGCATTGCGCACAGGCGATCCTAAAATGCCATAACCGCCACGCAACATAAAGTTAGGGGTTAAACGTGCTTCAGCACCAAAACGAGCGTTTACAGCACCTTTATAAAAGCTTTTGATATCGGCATTGTCTCCGCTAAAGTCAAAGTCATAATCAGAGCTTTGGCTTAATTTGGTAGATGCATAATCAACATACTCTATATCGCCGGTAATAAAACCTAATTTTCCTGCGAAAACTGAGATACCACCAGCCACCTTGTAAGGAGTACGAAGGCGATAGGTTAACGGGTAGTTACTGCCGTCAGATTGTGTTCTTTCGTTGCTGTATTTGGTAGCCAAACCTTCCGAACTGCTGTCATCAATGGTATACCAGGTTGGCGTAGTAAAGGTAGCACCCACACGCACCATTTCTACCGGCTTGTAAATAACACCTAAACGACCGTTAAAGCCGTTGCCGCGGGTTGCCTGATCGAGGGTGTAGGTAGAAACAAAATCCTTGTTCACACCAATGTATTGATAATTATCTTCAACAAAGTTCGAAGTAGAATTATAACGTAGGCTGGTAATGCCAAAGCCAGCACCAATATAGAACTTGTTGCTGTAATTTGCACCAAAGGAAAAGTTAAGGTCAGACTGTCCGCCCGTGCTTACAATATTTTTAGATTGTGTACCCTCTAAAGTTGTGGTAGCTTCGTAACGTCCATTAGTCAAGTATATCAGCTTCTGTGCTTCTGCCCAGCCCTCTAAATACCCGCCCAAAGAAAATCCGTCATCCAAAGCCTTATTTCCTAAAACTGCATAATAATCAGCAATAGAACTTGACGGGTTAACACCGCCGTAAGAAGTATTCTGGTAAAAATTATTGGTACGGCTGTAGTTAGCTCCAAAGTTAACACTCAGCCATCCTTTGCTTTTGTCTTCGCCGGGCGCTTTGTTTAGTTTGCCATAGAACACAACAGAAGCGTTGTTAAAATTACCATCGTTACGGCTGGAATTGGTGCCTTGCCCCAGGTAAACCGAATTGGTTTTATTCATGTTGAACTCGGGCGTAATACTTAACTCCGATTTGGTGAAAAAACCCAGGCCGGCAGGGTTACCGCCAATAGAGGTTAGATCGCCACCGACCGAAACGTTGGCATTACCCAAAGCTTTGATACGCGACGTTGAGCCGGGCTGTGTGCCCGAAAACCGTATAGCATCGGCCGAGTATTGAGCAGAGGCATGCTGTGTAATGGCTACTATAGCCATTGCAAGGAGTAGATATTTGATTTTCATGAGTATATGTGCAATAAGAAATTAAGGTCTTCCCGGACGGCCACCACCACGGCTACCGCCACCACCGCCTCCGCCACCACTATTTGAGCTGCCGGCCGAACTGCTTTGCGATCCTCTGTCAAATACAGGCTGTGGAGCAGGCCTGCTGGCTTCTGAACGTGTTGGTCTGTAAGAAGGCTGGCCATTGGTAGCACCACCACGCGTTGGGCGGCCTCCATAACTATTTCCATTTCCATTCACACTGCCTATTGAAACTGGCCTGCGCCCCGGATAGCTCATTGCATTAGGATAATTACCATTATAACCCACCGGGCGTGCAGATGAAGAACGGCCACCTATTGTTGAATTTGGAAAGCCTGCGCCACGATAAGGTCTTGCCCTCGAAACATTATTATTGGCCGATACTACACCCCAATAACCGCCGCCATAACCGTAACCGGTACCCCAGTAGGAGTAAGGAGAATAGTAACCGCCTAAACCATAGCCGTAACCACCACCATAACCATATCCCCACGGATTGCCGTAGCCTCCGTAGCCATAACCGCCGTAACCAAAGCCTAAGCCAATGTTCCAGCCGCCGCCATAGCCATAACCTAAACCACCGTATCCTAAGCCTGCGCCGTAACCGCCGTAGGCATAAGGGTTATTGTAGCCATAATAGTAATCGTCATAATAATCGAACGGGGAGTTGTACCCGAAACGGTTAATGCGCGATGCATAGCTGTCGTAATAGTAATAATCTTCGTCGTCACCTTCGTCTCCGTCGGTGTTAATGTATCGTTCCTGGTTAACCTGCTGGCGGTAAACGGGAGCGTCGCCGGCTTCAGCCTTGGTAAAGTAAACATCATCGTCAGCAGTTTGAGTTGATGCTAATTTATTAGTGGTTGAGCAGGAAGCCAGTGCCAGGGCACCTAAAAGAACGATCGAGTGTAAAATGTTCCTTTTCATATTGTTGGTTGTTATATTAAAGTTGAAGCTTATTAACGTTTAAATTTCTAAATTTGACGGCAATAATACACATTTCAATAGTCAAAATCTATTCCACAAAAGTTAATATGAGCAAGGGGATTATTAGTAAAGACGAAGATTACTCGCAATGGTTTAATGACCTTGTAATAAAAGCTGATCTTGCCGAATATGCACCGGTAAGAGGCTGCATGATCATTAAGCCCTACGGCTATTCCATCTGGGAAAAAATGCAGGCAGCGCTTGATAAAATGTTTAAAGATACCGGCCACAGCAATGCCTATTTTCCGCTGTTCATCCCCAAATCTTTCTTCTCAAAAGAAGCCAGCCACGTGGATGGTTTTGCTAAAGAATGTGCGGTTGTAACACACTATCGCTTAAAAAACGATGGCGAGGGTAATATTATTGTAGATGAAGATGCTAAATTGGAAGAGGAATTAATCGTTCGTCCAACTTCAGAAACCATCATCTGGCATACCTATAAAGGATGGATACAATCCTACCGCGATTTGCCACTGCTCATTAACCAGTGGGCTAACGTTGTACGCTGGGAAATGCGCACCCGTTTATTTTTACGTACCACCGAATTTTTATGGCAAGAGGGCCATACCGCCCACGCTACTGCCCAGGAAGCTGTAGCCGAAACAGAACAAATGTTAGAGGTTTATGCCGATTTTGTAGAAAACTGGATGGGCGTACCCGTAGTAAAAGGACGTAAAACCGCTAACGAGCGCTTTGCCGGAGCATTAGATACTTACTGCATTGAGGCTTTGATGCAAGATGGTAAAGCCTTACAAGCAGGAACTTCGCACTTTTTAGGGCAAAACTTTGCCAAAGCATTTGACGTAAAGTTTACTACCAAAGAAGGAACGTTAGAGCATGTTTGGGCTACCTCTTGGGGAGTATCTACCCGTTTAATGGGCGCGTTGATTATGACGCACTCAGATGATGCCGGTTTGGTATTGCCACCAAAACTTGCTCCTATACAAGTAGTGGCCGTGCCTATTTACAAGCACGATGAGGAACTGGAAAACATACGCACTTACATTAAAGGCTTAAGCGCCGAATTGCGCGCTAAGGGGATCTCTATTAAATTTGACGACCGCGATACCCAGCGCCCGGGCTTTAAGTTTGCCGAGTACGAACTCAAAGGCGTGCCCCTGCGTATTGCCATTGGCAGCCGAGACATGCAAAACGGCACCGTAGAACTTGCCCGCCGCGATACCCGTACCAAAGAAACCGTAACGCAGGATGGCCTGGCTAACCACATTGAGCAATTGCTGGAAGATATACAGACTAATATTTACCAAAAAGCGTTTAAGTTCCGTGAAGAGAACACCACAGAAGTAGATACCTACGATGAGTTTAAACGCCTGCTCGATGAAAAACCAGGTTTCCTATCGGCCCACTGGGACGGAACACCTGAAACTGAGCAACGCATAAAAGACGAAACCAAAGCTACCATCCGTTGCATACCATTAAACAACAAGCAGGAAGAAGGTAAATGTATCTTAACAGGTAATCCGTCTACACAGCGGGTTTTGTTTGCGAGAGCGTATTAAACCCCGCCTAAATCCTCCCCAAAGGGGAGGACTTTAATAAATAAACTAAAATAAGCCCTCTCCTTTGGAGAGGGTTGGGAGAGGTCATGAAATTCGGAACTAAAGCAATACATGCAGGGCAGCACCCTGATCCAAGTACAGGCGCAGTAATGACGCCTATATATCAAACATCAACCTACGCACAAAAAGCCCCGGGTGATAATCAGGGCTATGAATACTCGCGAGGTACCAACCCTACGCGCAAGTCACTGGAAGACTGTTTGGCAGCGCTGGAAAATGCGCAGTACGGATTGGCTTTTTCGAGTGGTATGGGCGCTACCGATGCCGTGATGAAATTGCTGCAACCCGGCGATGAGGTAATTACCGGTAACGATCTGTATGGTGGTTCGTACCGTATTTTTACCAAGATATTTACTAATTATGGTATTACCTTCCATTTTTTAGACCTGAGCGATCCTACCATTATTGAGGAATACGTAAACGGCAATACTAAAATGGTTTGGATAGAAACACCAACCAACCCTACCATGCAGGTGGTTGATATTGAGGCGGTAGCTGCTATCACCAAAAAGCATGAGTTAACCTTGGTTGTAGATAATACCTTTGCTTCGCCTTACCTGCAAAACCCAATAGACCTGGGTGCCGATATTGTAATGCACTCGGTAACCAAATACATAGGCGGACACTCTGATTTGGTAATGGGTGCCCTGATGATGAACGATGAGGACTTGTATAAACGTCTTTGGTTCATTTATAACGCGTGTGGAGCTACACCGGGGCCAATGGATAGCTTTTTAGCCTTGCGCGGTATCAAGACACTGCATCTGCGCATGAAAGCCCATTGCGAGAACGGCCGTGCCGTAGCTGAGTTTTTAAAAGATCATCCGAAGGTTGAAAAAATATACTGGCCTGGTTTTACCGATCATCCTAATCACCATATTGCTGCTAAACAAATGCGCGATTTTGGCGGCATGATCTCCATTGTATTAAAAGATGCCGGCTTAGACGAAACCTTCCGCATTGCTTCAAATTTTAAAGTATTTACCCTGGCCGAATCTTTAGGAGGCGTGGAATCTTTAATAAATCACCCTGCTACCATGACCCATGGTTCCATCCCAAAAGAAATAAGAGAAAAAGTGGGTGTGGTAGATAACCTGCTGCGCATTAGCGTAGGAGTAGAGGATATTGAAGATTTGCTGGAAGATTTAAAAAATGCTTTGTCTTAGTCTAATATTATAAAAATCCACTTACAAAGCACTTGCCACCTGGTGAGTGCTTTTTTTAATTTAAACTTATGTTAACCAGTATTTTCATTTTTTTAATTTCTTTTCTCCATCCAACTGAAAGTCAGCAATCAGCGACTCAAAAGTACGATATGGTTGACAATAAGAGTATCCAGATAAAAAATGGAGGTAACGCAGCTTATGCTCTTGGTTCCGCAGCGCAATTACAAAAGGCGTTCGGCAAAACAAAAATCTCAAAGCAGAATGATGAAATGTTGGGTGGGTACGACTACATTCATAAATACAAGGGCCTTATAGTAAATTTTAATGAAAAGGAGTTTGAAGACGTTACGGTAACCGGTTCGCAATACCAGGTTTATTTAAATGGCCAAGTATTTAAGATAGGCGACAACGATACCAAGGTTAAGAAAGTTTTTCCTTTAGCTTATGCCGAGCGAAGTACCCAACCAGACCACACAAGAATACTTAGAATTCAAATAAGCCATAACAAGGTAATGACCGATGCTGCTGTAGTTATTACGCTGAATGCCAAAGCCGCAATAACCGAAATTTGGATAGGTAACGACAATAGCTAAATTTTTGTATTGTAACAGCGGCTGCTATTATCTTGACGCCGCTTTCTTTAATCGCTCTATGGTTACCGATATCAAATCTTTTCTCGACGCTAAAGTAGCCCAGTATAACCGTCCTGAATTTATTCAGAACGACCCCATTGTTATACCGCACCAGTTTACACGGAAGCAGGATATAGAGATCATGGGCTTTTGGGCCGCCACGCTGGCTTGGGGGCAGCGGGTAACCATCATTCGTAAATGCCGCGAACTTATTGCCTTGATGGATGGTGCCCCTTACGATTTCATTATCAACCACCAGGAACCTGACCTGAAGAAGCTACTAAGCTTCAAGCACCGTACTTTTAACGATACTGATACGCTGTATTTTATCACGTTCTTTAGGCAGCATTATGAAAGGTATGATAGTTTGGAGGATGCATTTTTGCCCAAACTCCTTCCAACTCTCCCCAAAGGGGAGGGCTTAGAAAAAAGTAACAAGGCAATTAAAGTCCTCCCCTTAGGGGAGGATTTAGTTGGGGTTACTTCCTTTTTAAATCATTTCCGTTCATACTTCTTTTCCCTGCCCGATTTTCCGCATCGTACCAAAAAACATGTGTCCTCGCCTTCGCAAAAGTCTACCTGCAAGCGGCTGAATATGTTTTTGCGATGGATGGTGCGCAAGGATGATACTGGCGTTGATTTCGGCATTTGGAACCGGATTAGTCCGGCACAATTAATTTGCCCTTGCGACCTGCATGTAGATAGGGTAGCCCGTAAACTCAAACTCATTACCCGCAAACAAACCGATTGGCAAACCGCCCTCGAACTCACCGAACACTTACGCCAGTTTGACCCGTTAGACCCGGTGAAATATGATTTCGCCCTTTTTGGGTTAGGTATTGAAGAGCGTTGGGGTATTGATAATATCTTGGCTGACTTGTAAATTACGGTTAAGTGAATTGATACTTTTGGTTACCTTCGGATTAACAACGGTTGTATGCAATACTCGGCTAACCCTGCAGATGATATAGGAATAAAAGCTTTCCTGAACGGCAAGTCAGCTTATACCTTGGCCTTGTTTCATCATTTCATTGAGGAATATCAAACGATAGGCAACGTAGTACCGCACCCGACCAAAACCATGATAGCACTTGGTAACCCCGATAAGCGCATTGCATGGGTTACGCAATTAGGTAAAAATTTCATCCACATCGTATTTCCATTCAAACAACTGTATCCCGATAATTTATGCTTCAAGAAAATGGCACAAGTGCCGGGTAGCAACCAATTCAATCACCACTTCAGGATGTGCTATGTTGAGGATGTAAACGAGGAGGTGTTAGCTTTTATGAAATTAGCTTATTACGGTGAGCAATAATGAGATGCCAAATTACCCGTTAAACAATTTATGCCTTTTAATAGCTTTATTGCGCCTAATGAGGTAAGCATGGTAAACCGTAGGAATGTCATTGGTCCACTGGCGAATAAGCAGCAGCATCAGAATGATCTCCAATCGGGTTACTATACCCATATAAAAGCAAATTTGGAACATCACTGGAGCATCGCCAGTTGCAATTACCTGTATTAGCGTTGCCAGTAAAACCAGCGTCCAAAGTTTAGAAGCGATAGCATGGGTGGCTACCTCCTTTTTAAATTTCACGTAACTAAGGCCGTAACATAAGGCTTCTGCAAAAACAAGCAGCAGTATTTGCACCCAATTACGGTGAAAAAATAGCGGGTAAATAATATAGCTTGCGGCTACAATAGCCACCCAAAACACCTGATCTACCCCCGAATCCAACCTTCGTAACCTTGGTGTAGAAATACCCAGGCGCCTTGCTATTATGCCATCAAAAATATCGGCCACCAGCCCGGTTACCATCATGGATATGATGCAAGCTATATGCCCATTTGGCTTTGTGAGCGCAAGGACTACTATGGCCAAGGCAAATACAAGCCGAAGATATATGAGCAAAATGGGGATTCTTTTCATGCCGTTGGAAACTTATGATTTGCTTTCTTGAAAACTTGAAATGCCGACTTATAATGTTGATATTTATTGTAATAATCTTAAACCCAATGTCATCATTGAAATCAATTTTAATCTTATTATTTTCAATAGCAGTTTTTAAAGCTGACGCCACCACATGGAATGAGCCATGGATGGATAAGGTCATTAGTCAGGCAGATTGCTTTGTATTGGCCAGGGTAAAATCAGTGGATGCCGACAAAGGCATTACGATCAATGTTATAAAAACCATAGGAGGTGAAAAAGTAAGTGGCGACATCAAAGTGTCGGGTTTTTATCTACTGCACTTGTGCAGCACATCGGCAGGTGAGGGGCCTGAATTTCATTTTAAGGGAATTGATAGCTGCTACTTCTTTTTGAAGAAGAATAAAGGAGAACAGTATGCTATTGCCACGCCAACTACCGGTTTTGCCTGGGTTAAAAACGGCATTGTGGCAGGTACCTACCGTCATAGCTATCATCAGGCGCGTACAACTGCCAATGTCTACGAGCCCACTATGCAAGCCATTTTTAATAATTATCATAACTTACCCTACGATACCAAGTATATAAATGATTTTGTTACCAAGAACCTGGCAACAAAGCCGGCCGGACCAACACCTGATGAAATGCAGAACTTCTACAACCAGCATATTGCTTTAGAATGCATTTATCATTTACGTTTAAAGGGCTATGAAAAACAGCTGGCCGTGTTCGTTAAAGCAAATTACAGTTTTCATGCGCAGGCATCTGCTGCAAGGGCTTTAATTGCGTATAACACATCACAAAGTAAGAGCGAATTAATGGGCCTTGTTGCTGATAAAGAAACAAGTGATTTTATTAAGGTTATAGCCCTTTGGACCTTGGAAAGCTACAAGCCGGTTGAACTTAAAACACAGCTTGTAGCCTTGAGTAAAAAAGCATCGACCGAAGAGAATGGCTTTGGTGGCGATATTATGGATTCGCGGGTATGCACGCACATGCCTACTGTTAAAGAAGCCATTGACACCTTGATAAAAACTATTTAACAGCCTTAACCATAAAGTTTTCAAACACCACCGGAAAGCTTTTTTTGCCCGGTGCTGCGGCTACTACGCCAATTTGTGCTTTTACGTTAGGTGGAAAGTAGGCAAGGCGCAGCATTTTGAAAGCCTTGTTGTCAAACGAGTATTCTACCTGTACGTAATCGCCCTTACGCAGTAGTTTAAGCCATATAGACTTAGGGCTGTCGTTACGCGGCACTACCGACCAGTCCGATACTTCGCGGGTAACCACGGCGCTCACATTTTGTACGCCATCTACATATTCAATACCGGTCTTTATCCAGTTTTTGTTATCAATCCGCACCATTAGGCCGGCTTGGTGAAACAGTTCCTGGTAACTGCCGGTCACCTTAACGGTAGCTTCAAAATTACCGGTAGCTTCCTGGTAATAAAACGGTCCCGAATCGCGGATAAAGCCGTAGTGTGTTACGCGCCAGTAATCGGTGCCGGGGTCAACGGTCACTGTTAGTTTATCGGCGTTTCCCGCCCACTTTTTAGGTTGATTTAGCCAGTGCATAGGTTTGGTTTGCGCCTGTATGGCAAAGGTAATGCAGAATAAGCTTAAGCTTAAAAGAAGTTTTTTCATGGTTAGGCAGTTAATTTGTTTGATAAGCAATATTAGCAAACCATGGCTTCATAACCTAATCACATCATGGTTAAGCTTACTTGCAAGCAGTAAGTAAGCTTAAATCTTAAACAAGGTGTGGCTATATTTTTTGTAATAATAGGAGAAGCCTATTCCTCTTGCTTAAAATATACCTTGTAGTAATTCATCGCTTTGGCATCGTCAAAGCCCTTTTCAATAAGGTCTTTGTCGCCATGAATATAAATGTGGAAGTTCTTATCAAGCTTTAAAACGCTTTTGTAAACCCTTGCTTGCTTTTTTACAGCATTGTCTGATATTTCAAACGTGTCGGGAATCTTGGTTTCAAACTCCTGCTCGTACTGGTTTTTGTATGTTTTGAAAGATTCAATGGCTTCGTCATTACCCAACACTTCGCCCGTAAACTCGTCAAGTTCAAACGTGTCTTTCTCCTTAAAATACTTCATCGACCGATTGAGCAGGTCAATTTTATCGGCTTTGCTCATCTCAAACTCACCGTCGAGCTTTTGGGTTACAAAGTTCTTGTAAATGCTGAGGGTATTATTGGTTTGATTAAAGTTATCGTTTCGGATCTTAAGTTTCAAGAACTCATCTTTCCAGTAAACCGCTTCGTTATTGCTGCCGTTGGTTTTGTCGAGCACTACTACCTTGTAGCCGTCTTCCTTACTGGTGTTAAATATGAGGCAGCCTTTATCTAATTTGTTAATGTTAATGGCGTTTTCCTCATAGTCCATGCCAAAACCGCCTTCCTGCGGGTATACCTTCAAGAAAGTTTCTTTAGTTTCCGATTTGAAAATGCCCACCGCATTTACCTGCTCGCCTTCCAGTTGTACTCCGTTAAAGTAACCAATATAAACCTCACCGGCTTTGATCTTGGGGTGGCCCGATACGCTGTATAAATGCTTGGCTATCTTCTGAGAAATCTCTTGAAACTTAGTATCATCATTAAAAACAGTGGTGCAGTAATGATAGATCTCGTTCAGGTCCAAATCATCACCCGGGTGCATCAGGTGGTAAACTTCGTTGGTTTTCTCGAATGGTGCCAGGAAGTATTGCATCAGCAAACGCGGAATAATTTCGTCCTTGAGCGTAAGCGGTTCATCAGAAAGTGCGTAGCGTTCATCCTGCAAAGGATTACCCACATGGTGAACCGATATTGTTTGAAGGGAGGCCTCGAAGTAACTTACCATAATTTGAGGCGGCAAATAAACAAATATTTTATGGTAACCGGCAGGCCAAAACTGCTTTATTTAGCCGACCTGCTGCTGGTGTTGTAAGCCTTGCTCGCGCAGTTCGTTCAGTTGTATTTCGTAAGCGCGCATGCGGGCATGTAAAATATCTACTTCGGTGCGTAGCATTTGTATTTCGGTAATTAGTTTGGGGCCTTCGGCTTTGGTGGTTTTTTTTTCGCCGCTGCCCAAAATAAGCCACTCGGGAGAGTATTTAAGCTGAAAGCAAAGTTTACGAATGAGGTAATAGCTAATTTCCTGCTTGCGGTTAATTACCTTGCTAATAAAACCCTGGTCAACCTCGATGGCCTTGGCAAGGCCCAGTTGTCCGCCATGTTCTTTAACAATAACCTTAAGTCGTTTTATTACGGCGTCGTCAGACATAAAAAATGCTTTTCATGCAATAATAAAAGTATTATTCGCAAAAAAAGCATTACCTCTTAAATATCCAAAAATTAGCAGTGTTCGTTCAGCTTCATCATTACGTAATCTAAACCCTGATTATACTTTCTGATGCAAATAGTTTCATTTCTGAAATTATAAACCAGTTCTTCCAACGTTAAACTAAGTTTTTCCTGATGTATACTTGGAACATTAGGTAATTTAGTATGAATGGCGTTGAATTTGTGTTGTGTTGACTTATGAAGCAGCAACGGTACCACGTTTTTATTTTGCTTCATGATATTTTGCACCTTGTTGCTTTGCATGCTCAGGTAAACAGTGATCATAGTAACGCCAACCATGCCGGCGGCAAAAAACGTAATGATGATATTATTGACAGTAAACATGGGCTAATATGAATGGGCTATAATGTTAATGTACTGCTTTGAACGATAAAAATACAATTAAGGTTACATGATATTATATATTTTTCAAAATATTTATTAACCGAATAATAGATAGCTGGGAATGGATAAAAGATTTTATTCTCAGGTAATTAAACCAAGAAGATGTGGCCTTATCAAACAGATAGATATGAATAAGCTAAAATTAAAAATAATTACAGCTGTGATCGCAGCTTCTGCACTTGTAGCCGGTTACACGCCACATATTATCAAGAGCAATAATTTTGAAGAAGAATTTTTGAGCCGTATAAATGAAGTTAGGCAAAAGGGCTGCAAATGCGGTAATATGTACATGCCGCCCGCACCTCCGCTGGTTTGGAACGATGACTTAGCCGATGCCGCAAAAGACCATGCCCGCGACATGAGCAAGCGCCAATATTTTAGCCATACCAGTAAAGATGGGCGCACGATAAGAGACCGCATTATGGCTGCGGGCTACACATACGATGGCTATAAGAGCTTTGCCATTGGCGAAAACATAGCACAGGGGCAAGAGACCATTGCAGAGGTAAGCAAAGGCTGGTTTGAAAGCCCCGGCCATTGCAAAAATTTGATGAACCCGGGTTTTAAAGAGATAGGCGTGGCCGAGCATAATCGTTTTTGGGTACAGGATTTTGGCGGACGCATTGCATTTTCTCCGCAGGAACAAAAAATGATCAAGAGCGGCAAACTCATCATCAGGCGCCGGACTGCCGAGGAATGATTAATACATTGGCCTCCTGTATCAATATGCGTTGTTCCGTAATTCTAATCAATGTTTTCATCATTGTTTAGCACTAATTTGTTTAATTAAACTAAACAATTATTTTCTTATTAGGTTATTAGTTTAATAAAAGATTAAACTACCTCCTAAAAGAAAAGAATATATGTTAGCAATGAATTACCGCGGTCCCCGCCGGGTGCGTGTGAGCGAAAAGCCAATGCCCGAAATACTGCATCCTAAAGATTGCGTAGTGCGTGTTACACGTTCCTGTATTTGCGGCTCTGATATCCATTTATACAATGGTTTGGTGCCCGATACGAGGGTGGGCTCTACCTTTGGGCACGAGTTTATTGGCGTGGTTGAAGAAATTGGCCCCGATGTACACAAATTAAAAGTGGGCGATAATGTAATCGTTCCCTTCAACATTGCCTGCGGCGAATGCGCTTTTTGCAAACAGGAACTTTATGGTAACTGCCACGAATCTAACTCGCAGGCTACGGCTGTTGGCGGTATTTTTGGGTACTCGCACACCGCAGGAGGTTACGATGGTGGCCAGGCCGAATATGCCCGTGTACCATACGCAGATGTTGGCCCCACCGTTATTCCTGAATGGATGGACCATGACGATGCCGTATTATTAACCGATGTGGTACCCACCGGTTACCAGGCTGCCGAAATGGGCGGTATTAAAACCGGCGATACAGTGGTTATATTCGGTGCAGGTCCCGTAGGCATTATGGCTGCTAAATGCGCCTGGCTATTTGGAGCTGGCCGGGTAATTATCATTGATAAGTTGGACTACCGCCTCGAATTTGCCAAAGAGTATGCCCAATGTGAGGCTTATAACTACGAAGACATGGGTGACCCCGTGCTTTTCCTCAAAAAAACAACCGACTGGTTTGGTGCCGATGTTTGTATTGATGCTGTAGGTGCCGATGCTACAGGTAGCGCACTGCAAACTATAACCGGTAAAAAACTGATGTTACAGGCCGGAGCAGCTACAGCGTTGCACTGGGCCATCAACTCAGTTAAAAAAGGAGGCATCGTATCCATTGTAGGAGTGTATGGACCCACTGACAACCTGGTGCCTATAGGCAACGTACTTAACAAAGGGTTAACAGTAAGGGCTAACCAGGCTTCGGTTAAGCGTTTGTTGCCGAGGCTTATTGAGCATGTAAAAGAGGGAAGGCTAAATCCGAAAGGATTAATTACTCACCGCGTGCCTTTAGAAGAGGTGGCCGATGCGTATCATATTTTCACCTCAAAATTAGATAATTGCCTTAAGCCGGTTTTAATACCGTCAACGGCTAAAAAGTAAATCAGGAGAAATTATTATGGAAAATATAGCAGATCAATATAAGCACATTAAAGGCTGGGGGGTAGATGCCGACCCTACCAATGAGCCCACTCATCCCATGAAAAAGTACACTGGCGATGATCATAACCGCATTAACTGGCAGCGCCCGGCTTTGCAGCAGTATACGGTTGAAATCTTAAAATCTAACGAGCGCCCTACGCTCAGCGCGGTTAACGGTACTTCGGTTCCGCCATCGGGTTTAAGCGGTGTGTTGCGTAGGTATGCTTTTAAGTTCAGCGAGTCGAGTTACGGGCATTGGCTGCCTCTATTATTGGCCGACCGCATTAACGTGGTTGAGGGTATAATTGACGATATTAAAGAAGGCCACTTCCCTAACATCCCGGCCGAAAGAGGAATTGCCGCCGATTGGAAATATAACCGAAAAGCGCTTATTCAAAAAACGGTTGCCATGGCTGCGGTAAGTTTTATACTGTTTACCGCATTGCGGAGCAAAAGGAAATAAACAAAGAGGGCTGGTTTAATACCGGCCCTTTTAAGTTATTACCTGCCCTACAATGTTAAACCGCTATTTTAGGATTTACCTTGCGGGTGTAATGTTCTTTATAAAGTTGTGGTGTGTACGCGGTTATTGCTTTAAAGCATTTATGAAAACAGGAGAAGTTATTAAACCCCGATTCGAAGCATATTTGTTTAATACTTTGATTATTATCTAACAGTAGTTTACAGGCATAACCCACCCTGATCTCTATTAGGAACTGGTTATAAGTTTTACCCGATTTTGCACGGAAATAGCGGCAAAACGAGCTGGGTATCAAGCCTGCAATCAGGGCAATTTGCTTAAGCTCTATTTTTTTCCTGAAATTTTTGAGCGTATAGTTATAAATAAGATTTAGTCGCTGGCTTTCCTGATCATGCTCATGATACCTGAAACCAAGCGAAGACAACAACTCCAGGTTATCATTATCGGCAATGGCCGCCATGCATTCAATTAGTTTGGTAACCCGTGCAATGCCTTGCACCTCGTGTATTTGGTCTATAAGCGCACCTAAGTACAGCGAATGTTCTTTAGGAATTAGGACGCCTCTTTTGGCAAAATCTAAAAGCTGCCTGATGGGTTTACATTCGGGTATGTGCAAAAAAGCCTCGCCCAAAAAGTTCTCCTGAAAATGCACTACTGTAGAAAAGCTCACGCCCGAATGATCGTCGACCAAAAATTCCTCATCAAACATCCAGTAATGAGGCAAATTACTGCCTAATAATACAATATCCCCGGGGTTAAATTTCTTAATGGTATCACCAATAAACTGAGTGCCGCTACCTTTGTGAAAGTGTATCAACTCAATTTCGGGATGATAATGCCACCTGCTATTAATGTTTGGAACCAGATCTTGCCGCACGCTGAAAGAGCATATCGGTTCGTGGGTTATTTTTAATAGTTGCGGTTTCATTGCGGGTAATTTACGCTGATAAAAGTAAATGTAGCAATCTGTGCTAATATAACTTACGACTATGCTAATAATCTTCAAAAGTTGTGTAGCATATTATCTTTCTTTGAATAACCAATTACAAAATGTTATCTCTTAAATGTGTAAAATCATGTAAGGATGGCTCTAAATGCTCATCATAAACTTATGTTAAAAAAATTACTCTTGTTTCCGCTCGCCCTGCTATCTCTTGCGGCAATGGCACAACCTGTTCAAAAATTATGGTATAAAACGCCTGCAAAGGTTTGGACGGCTGCGTTGCCCGTTGGTAACGGCCGTTTAGGTGCTATGATTTTTGGCGGAGTAAACGAGGAGTTGCTACAACTTAATGAAGGCACGCTGTGGTCGGGCGGCCCTGTTAGAACCAACGTTAACCCCAATGCTTACAGTAACCTGCTGCTGGCACGTAAAGCCCTTTTTGAAGAAGAAGATTACAGTAAAGCCAACGAATATGCGAAAGGTATGCAAGGATACTACTCCGAGTCATATTTCCCGCTCGGCGACCTCAAGATCAGTCAGAAGTTTAAAGATGCACAACCATCTGCTTACTACCGCGATCTTAATATACAAGATGCCGTAGCTACCACGCGTTTTACTATTGATGGTGTTACTTATACTCGCCAGGTTATCAGTTCGGCGCCAGACCAGGTAATTGTAGTACGCTTAACCGCTGATAAACCAGGGCAATTAAGTTTAAAGCTCAAAACCCAAAATCCGTACAAGTATACTAACGTTGTGATAAGCAATAGCGAAATTGCTATGAAAGGCAAAGCGCCGTCGCACATTGACCCTAATTATGTACGTACGGCTAACGGGCCCATTACAGAGGCTGATACGGCAGGCTGCCGCGGAATGCGTTACCAGCTACGCCTTAAAGCGGTTAATACCGGTGGAACTGTGACAGCCGATACCAGCGGCGTAAATATTGCTAATGCTACGGAGGTTATGATCTATCTTTCGGCAGCTACCAGCTTTAATGGTTTTGATAAGTGCCCCGATTCGCAAGGGAAGGATGAAAATAAGATAGCATCAGATTATTTGAACGCCGCCATCAAAAAAAGCTGGCCGGTATTGTACAAGTCACATGTTGCCGATTTTCACCATTACTTTGACCGTGTAAAATTTAACTTGGCTGTTCCGGCTGATAATACCGTTGCCGGTTTGCCCATGAATGAAAGGCTGATCAGTTATGCAGAGGGTGCTAAAGATCCTCAGCTCGAAACCCTTTACTTTCAATACGGGCGTTACCTGCTCGTCTCATGTTCGCGGCCCGAAGGAGGCGGCGTAAACTCAAATTTACAAGGTATTTGGAACAAAGAGATACGACCCCCTTGGAGTTCAAATTACACAACCAATATTAATGCACAAATGAATTATTGGCCTGCCGAGGTTACCAATCTTTCCGAACTGCATTTGCCATTCATCAGGTTTATTAAAAATGCCGCCGTGACCGGTAAAACAACGGCCGCACAATTTTACCATACCGGTGGCTGGGCCGTACACCATAACAGTGATATTTGGGCTTTATCAAACCCGGTGGGCGATATTGGTAATGGTGACCCTATGTGGGCTAACTGGACTATGGGATCGCCATGGTTATCCCAGCACTTGTGGTGGCATTACGAATTTACGCATGATAAAAAGTTTTTGAAAGAAACCGCTTATCCGCTTATGAAAGGCGCTGCTGAATTTTGTATCGACTTTTTGGTAGAGGATAAAAACGGTTACCTGGTAACTGCACCTTCATTATCGCCCGAGAATGCCTTTATTGATGATAAGGGTAAAAAAGGGGTAGTTTCTATAGCGACTACCATGGATATGGAGATCATCTGGGATTTGTTTACCAATTTGATTGATGCTTCTAAGGAGCTAAACGAGGATACTGCCTTCCGTAATCTTATTATTGCCAAACGCGCCAAGCTTTTCCCGCTGCATATAGGCAAAAAAGGCAACCTGCAGGAGTGGTATAAAGATTGGGAGGATGTAGATCCGCATCACCGCCATGTATCGCACTTGTTTGGTTTATACCCGGGCCGCGAGATATCGCCTATTACTACACCAGCGTTTGCCGCAGCATCTAAAAAAACGTTAGAAATGCGTGGTGATGCAGGTACAGGATGGAGCCTGGCCTGGAAAATTAATTTTTGGGCGCGTTTGTTAGATGGTAACCACGCCTATAAAATGCTACGTGATATTTTACACCTCACCGGCGAAGCGGGCACTAAGTATGCCAACGGTGGCGGCTCTTACGTAAACTTGTTTGATGCGCACCCACCGTTCCAGATAGATGGTAACTTTGGAAGTTTATCGGGTATGTCCGAAATGCTGTTGCAAAGCCATTTGGGCGATATTAGTCTGTTGCCTGCACTGCCCGATGCCTGGTCCGAAGGCTCAATAAGTGGTCTTAAAGCGAGAGGTAATTTTGAGATAGGCATGAAATGGAAAAACAAAAAGTTACAAACTGCTACCCTAAAATCAATAGCTGGAGGAACTTGTGTTTTACGCACCGTTGATCCTGTTAAGATAGCAGGCGTTAAAATTTCATCTAAAAAAACACAGAACGGCTATATCAGCACTTTTACTACACAAAAAGGTAAAACTTACACGGTAAGTGCATTACAGTACCTAAAATAAAGCTTGCATACAGAAAACCCCTGGTAAAAGAATTTATCAGGGGTTTTATAATTTTGCTGTGTTACAGAGAGCGCTTAATTATTTCTTGCTCTTGTTTACAATCTTGTAAACGTCTAACCTACGGTCTTTTAAATTTCTTACGGCGCCAAAACTGTGCAGCTCTTTCAATAAGTCAACATCCACATCGGCAATTAAAGTAGTTTCGGTATTAGGTGTCGCCTCTGCTTTAATGCCATTACTTGGAAAAGAGAAGTCGGAAGGGGTAAATACTGCCGATTGAGCATACTGTATATCCATGTTGTGTACCTTCGGCAAATTACCTACGCTGCCGGCAATGGCCACATAACATTCGTTCTCAATAGCCCTGGCCTGGGCACAACTGCGCACGCGGGTGTAGCCATTTTGCGTATCGGTCATAAAAGGTACAAAAAGTATTTGCATTCCCTGGTCGGCTAAGAGCCTCGGTAGTTCAGGAAACTCCACGTCATAACAAATCAAGATACCTATTTTACCGCAATCGGTATCGTAAGTGGTAATTATATCGCCGCCAACCATACCCCAGGCGCTGCTCTCGGCAGGAGTGAGGTGAATTTTGCGGTACATTTCGTAAGAGCCATCTCTACGGCAAAGGAAGCCTACATTCTGCAAGATGCCATCTTCGAGGTAAGGCATGCTGCCGGTAATAATGTTGATGTTGTAGCTAATGGCGTATGAAATAAACCTGTCTCTCAAAGGAATGGTAAAATCGGCAATTTTACGCATAGCATCGGCACCACTCAAATGATTGTAGGCCGTCATCAAGGGAGCATTAAACAGTTCAGGGAATAAGATAAAATCGCTTTGATAATCGCTCACTACATCCACAAAAAATTCAATTTGCTCACACAGCGATTCCATATCCGGAAACGGCCTCATTTGCCATTGCACCAAGCCTAACCTAATGATAGATTTTTTAGAATTAATGTGTTGGGCTTCTTCGTTATAATAGATATTATTCCATTCCAGCAACGATGCATATTCCAGCGATTGCGTGTCGCCGGGGAGGTATCCTTTCAAGATCTTACGCACGTGAAAATCATTGGCCAGTTGAAAAGATAGGGTAGGGTCATGAATTTCCTTACCTTTTACTTTCAACAAGTACTCTTTGGGTGTAAGTTTATCTGCATACTCCTTGTACTTAGGTATGCGTCCGCCGGCAATAATGGCGCGCAGATTATGCCTTTCGCAAATTTCCTTGCGGGCATCATAAAGCCTTCGGCCTATTCGCATTCCCCTAAAATCGGGGTGCACAAAAAAATCTATACCATAAAGTACATCGCCATCAGGGTTATGTGTGCCGAAGGTATAATTACCCGTTATTTGTGCATACGTATGGTTATCCCCAAATTTGCTGTAATCAACAATTAACGAAAGCGCGCAACCCGCAATTGCACCGTTGACCAATATACATATTTGCCCTTCAGGAAAGATCTCTACCAGTTTGCCAATATGCATTTCGCCCCAAAAAGAAGCACCTTCCCATTCTGAATAAGCTTCAACCATAGAGGCTTTAAGGCCCAGGTAATCGTCTTTGGTTAGGGTTCGCAGTTCTATCTTAAAATCTTCGCTCTTATTTTCTTTTTCCATGTTGTGATTAATATTTTGTGGCAAACCGAGATGTTTGCCCCGACTATTATGCAATAGTCAATATAACGCACAAGAACGCTAATGCCAGCTTAAAGCGACATTAGCGTTTCTTGTAATTACAATAAATTATAATTATTTCTTTTTGCTACCGGCACCCGAATCGGTGGTGGAAGTAGATTTTTTACCCGACTGGTAATCAGAAGATGACTTTTTGCCTTCGGCGCTTGGCGCTTTCTTTACATTTTTGCTGCCTTTATCTTTACTCATGATGTAGTGCTTTTTAGTTAGATGTTAGTTTAACAATAAACTACTAAAAACAGTTGTCCATAGTAATGTATCACCAATTATATAAAGGTAACACAAAAGCGTGTAAGCAGTTTCAATTCAAGATTTAAAACTGTAATTCTTATTTAAGTGCTTACAGTGAAGCATCGGTTGATGCTTATACTTTTAGGCGCCCGTACTTAGATGATTACTTGCCGATACAGAACTTAGAAAATATATTATCCAGCAAGTCATCCGTGGTAACGGCACCGGTAATTTCGCCTAAGTAGTGCAGGGCCTGCTTTATGTCCATGGCTAAAAAGTCGGAGGTTACCTGGTGATCGATGCCTTGCAGGGTTTTGATGAGGGCTTGCTCTGTTTTTTGGAGAGCTTCGAGGTGGCGTATATTGGTGACCAGTGTTTCGTTGCCGTTCAGCTTGCCCTGTATGGTTTGGTCGTAAATTAACTGTTTTAGCTCATCTATATGCAGCTTTTCCTTAGCCGATATGGCAATAAGGGTGCTGCCTTCGGGTAAATGGGGCTTAAATTTTTCCAGGTAGCCGGGCGACAAATCTATTTTATTAGCCACGATGAGCGCCGGTATGCCGGGCTTATACAGGTCATTGATGTCTTGCTGTAATTCGTCAGGATGAATAGTTTCGGCATCGAACACGTATAGCAGCAAGGCCGACTGGCTGATTTTCTCCATCGTTTTCTGAACACCAATTTGTTCAATAGCATCGGTAGCTTCGCGAATGCCGGCAGTGTCTATCAACCGGAAATTGATACCGTTAATATTCAAAGTCTCCTCAATGGTATCGCGCGTGGTACCGGCTATGTGGCTCACAATAGCGCGGTCTTCATTTAGCAAGGCATTCAGCAGGGTAGATTTACCCGCATTTGGTCGGCCTGCAATAACGGTATTAATGCCTTGTTTAACGGCGTTACCCAGCTCAAACGACTGAATGAGTTTGCCTATAACACGGGTTAGGTCATGAATGAGCTGCTTTAATTGTCCGCGGTTGGCAAATTCCACATCTTCTTCTGCAAAATCAAGTTCCAGTTCTATCATCGATGCAAAGTGCACCAGTTGCTCGCGCAGGGTTTGCAGTTCGGTGCTGTAACCCCCGCGTAGTTGCTGCAAGGCCACCTGTTGCGACGCCTTAGAGTCGGAAGCGATCAGATCGGCCACGGCTTCGGCTTGAGATAGATCGAACTGACCGTTTAAGAACGCCCGTAAGGTAAACTCGCCCGGTTTGGCTGAGCGTGCCCCATGGCGTATGAGTAATTTTATGATGGACTGGATAATGTAATTGGAACCATGACAGGATATTTCCACCACGTTTTCGCGGGTATAGGAGCGGGGGGCTATGAACAGCGAAGCCAAAACTTCGTCTAAAACCAGGTCACCGTCGGTTATGGTGCCGAAGTGTATAGTATGCGATGGCTGCTTGGTAAGATTTTTACCTTTAAAAACACTGTTGGCTATGGCAAGCGCATCAGGGCCCGAAAGGCGGATAACGCCAATGGCACCCGTTCCGTTAGGTGTAGCCAGGGCTACAATGGTATCTTGAGTTAATAAATTCATGGAATTGCAATTGCAAAAATGCTGAATATTAAGCTCATTTGTGTTGAATAGCCGTAAATTTTACAACCCCGGGCACTATGCTAACGCAATAGTGAACAGAAGAACGCCTGCAACTAAACAACTTTTGGTTAACGAGCTTAATTAGCTATGCCATTAAAGCCGTTCGACTACACACTTGCTTTCGATAAAATTAATTTTAGGGAGCAACCTCATCTCTACCTTATTGGCAAAGGTGAGCAGGGCGTATTACTGGTAGAACCCTACAAAAGCGAAATTTTGCCACACTGGCGTTTCAAAGATCCGGAAATAGCGCTCACTTCGGCTAAACACATTTATCGGCAATTCTTAGACTATAAAGCAGCCAATGATTTTATAGGAATGGATATGGCGCGTAAATTCTTGCAAATGGGTTACACCCGTTCAAGGCGTTATGCTAACCATAAGAGTGGTAAGAAATACAAGGGGCCGGTACCCGATGATAAAAAAGGACAAAGTGGCGCTCATGGCCGTGAACAGCTGCCACAGGTTATTGATGAAGTTAAGGCAGCATCAGCCCGAGTATTCTATGATTATTGGCAAAAAACAAAAAACGACGCCGATTATCAGCAAATGATAAAAGAACATCGTTTAAAATATGAAGTCGATCAGTAATTACATGATGGTTTTCAGGTCGCTTAACTGGTTAATGGTAGCTATGGGCTTACCGTTTACCTCGCCAAAACCGTAAGCGGCAAATATCATGGGTACACCAGCTTTGGTGGCGCTATCATAATCGCCTTGTGTATCGCCAACGTATACAGGCTTGGTCAGTTCAAAGTCGTGCACCACATCTATAATGTTCTGAAACTTGGGCTGGCTTTTAGTACCGTAACATTGGTGACCCATAAACGTTTCGTTAAGATCGTTCAGGTTCAGGAAAGTTTCAATATAACCGCACTGGCAATTGCTTACCACGAATAGCTTGTACTTCGTTTTAAGGTACCTAAGTGTAGGCACCAAGCCAGGGTATAATTCGCCGCCCTCGGTGTTTAAGATATTTAATTCGTAGCGTGCACTCAGGGCTTTAAATTCGTTCCTCTTTTCTTCGCTCAGGTAAGGCGCCAGCTTTTCAAAAATAGCATCATAGGCCATGCCGGCTATAGAACTTACAATTTCGGGAGTAACATCGTCTTTTACAAACGGAAGCTCTTCTTTAGCCCGTTGCCATGCTTTGGCTACGTTAACGGTCGAATCCCAAAGGGTGCCGTCGAGGTCGAATATTATGCTGTCGTACTTGTCTTTCAAATCGGTGCTCATGTCGCAAAAGTAATATTTTGAGTAAGGGCAGGGTCAATTAATTTTTAAAGCTTACACATACGCAACAATAGCCCGCTGCCATTGTTGAAATAGGCTAACAAATAACACAAGGCGTATACGCTTACGTCGTATATTCACCGCCTACACACACTAATATAACCACATGCGCCACGGCATTCTGCAATTTACACTTATCCTCGCAGGTATTAGCCTGCTGTTAGACCTGTATGTTCACCAGGGTTTACGCAGCTTAATGCCGCGGCTTGCCAAAAATACCAGGCGTATTGTGCTGGCCAGCTACTGGATCATATCAATAGGCGTTACTTTATTATTAATGCTTAGTTTAAAAAGCAGCAGTAAGCCACCCGGCATGACCACCTATCACCAATGGCTGCTCAGTATCTTTATCACACTATTGATCACCAAGGTGTTTTTTGTGCTGGTATTATTTGCCGGAGATATTTACCGCCTGGTAGCCGGACTTATTAACGCCGGGCGTAAAACACCGGTTAATGGCAAGCGCTATGTACCTGCCCGCAGGCGTTTTGTAAGCGAGACCGCGGTGTTGGTAGCAGCTATTCCGTTCACGTCGTTCTTATACGCTATGTTCAAGGGTAAGTATGATTATAAGGTACACCGCCATACGCTGTATTTTGATGATCTGCCCGAAGCCTTCGATGGTTTTACCATTACGCAAATCTCGGATGTGCACTCCGGAAGTTTTGATAATGCAGAGGCTGTGCAGCGGGGCATTGATCTGGCTAAAGCCCAAAAATCTGACCTGTTCGTTTTTACCGGCGACCTGGTAAATAACGTAGCTTCGGAGATAGAGCCTTACATAGGTCATTTTAGCCAGTTGAAAGCACCTTACGGGCAGTTCTCTGTTTTAGGAAATCATGATTACGGCGACTACGTGCAGTGGCGCAGCGATGCAGATAAAGCCGCTAACCTCGAAAAACTTAAAGCTCATCATAAAACTCTGGGCTATAAACTTTTACTTGATGAAAATGTAAGGTTGGAAAAGGATGGGCAAAAAATTGTCCTAATTGGTGTACAAAACTGGGGGAGAGGTTTTATCCAGATAGGAGATTTAGACCGCGCTATGCAAGGTGTAGCTCCCGATGAATTTAAAATACTCCTGTCTCACGATCCTACGCATTGGGAGGAAAAGGTACGCCACCATCCTTCGTTAGTACATTTAACGTTATCGGGTCATACCCATGGTGCCCAGTTTGGTGTCGAAACAGATAAGTTCAGGTGGAGCCCGGTCAAATACCGTTACCTCGACTGGGCGGGTTTACTGGTCGAAAACAAGCGTCAACTATATGTAAACCGTGGTTTTGGCTTCCTGGCCTTTTCGGGTAGGTTAGGGATATGGCCAGAGATTACGGTGATTGAATTAAAGAGGAGGAGTTAGAGCTTAATTCTGTATTGCTGCAAATTACGAAAGCATGTTTTCAGCGTTGTTACTGCCTTGCTAAGGCACTTGTCATCTCGAACGATAGTGAGAGATCCTGTTCGAAATTGCAAAGCGAGTTATAAGCATGTCCAACAGGGCTTCTCCTTACCACTCGAAATGACGTTGTAATAATTCAAAGAGGATAATAAGCATCTCGAATATGATTTCTTGTTTTCACTCGAAATGACATTTGTATAAACTAAAACGGTGCTACCAAATGGCAGCACCGTTTTATAACTGGTAATTATATCTTATATAGATGCAGTTTTTAAGCTGTCTGGAGCGGTAGTGGTATTTGACGGGGTTTCCCAGTAGATAACAGGTTTTGCTGTTTTGATGGGTTCAGCACGTTTGTTTAAGGCTAATACCTTCTTTTTGCCTTGTTGCTTTTTCGCCAGTTTAGCCATCAGCGCTAACTTTTGCTGGCGGGCTGCATAGGCTAACTCTTCTTTCTTTATGCTTTCATCTAACCCTTGAAATACATTTTCGCTTGGTGGAACCTGAATGTAGGTGTATAAACGGGTATAACTTGTTTTCACCAACGAATCTTGTTCGATAAGGTTATTTCTCCAGGCTAAACGGTGAGCTTCTTTCAGATCTTTTTTAGCCAGGTTATAGTCCTTGATATCCATTTTAATGGCAGCTAAATCGGTTAGCGTATTCACAATACCCGGGATAGACTTTTGCCTGCGCGAAAGTGTGTTAGCTTGTAATATAAACCACTTGGCTTGTGCAAACTTGCGTTGGGTACGGTAAGCCTTAGAAAGGTTACTGTAGCTGTTTACCATACCTGTGGTATCGTTTTGTTTGTAATACAGGTGCATAGCCAGCATGGTATAATTAATAGCATTTTCCGGATTTATGCGTTTGGTATATGCATTAGTAATATTGGCCGGGTTTAAATAATAACCTGCCATTTGCGTGTAGATAGACGCTTTTACGGTATCGTTAGTAGTGATTTGTAACTGCTGTTTTAAACTATCTAACGGGTTGGCCATGGCGGCAACGCTAAAGAGTAATATATATAAAGAAAGTAATAGGTTTTTTTTCATAACAAGCATATTTACTATGTGTACTAAAGTAAATACAAATAGTATGCCTGATTAATGTTGTGCCCTGATAATGACCCTAATGTGGAAAAGTAGGGGCTAATGTGAAGAACCTTTACCCAATTACGGCTTCGTAGCGGTCTAGCCACCCGCGTACGGTTTTAGATTTGGCAACCAATAGGTTAAATAGTCCTATACCCAAGGCAGCGGTTAATATGCCTGCCATTACATCTAAGGTATAATGATGGCTGGTGTATACGGCGGCAAACCAAATACCTACGGTAACGGTACCGAAAAATAAGTTAGCCCAGCCCAGCCGGTTTTTAATACCGTAATACATTACAATAAGCGGATAGCTTGAGTGCAGCGACGGCATAGCCGCAAACACATTAGAGCCTTTGGCATATATAGATTTGAAAAGGTTAATATGAAAATAGGCGTCAAACTTAGCCAAACCTGCCGTATTGCCTGCTGTTGCCCTGTAAAATTGGAAGCCATGATATTGTACATACCAGGGCGGTGCAGCAGGATAGCTGTAATAAACCACAAAGCCTAATAAATTTACCACCACAAAGGTTAGCGAAAAATAAAGGAACTGGCGTTTACGCGTAAAAAACAGGTAGGCTGCAAAGCCCAGCGGCACAGGTATCCAACAGAGGTAAAATACCCCGGTAAGGAGGTGTAAGAAGGTATGGCCGTGAATGCGCCAGTATTCGTTAGGCGTAATAATATGCCCGGCTTCATTGATGCCGAAAAAGCGCTTTTCAAGATTATACAACCCTGCTATATGAACCTCATTGTATTGGTAATTGGGAAAAGCCTTCATGTAATCGAAAATGATCCAATAAACAATGAAGATAGAAAACCCTAATATAAATTTACGGGTGCCGGTGGTGGCAAAGTACAGCACAAAAAAGATAGCGATCAAAAACAGCTGATCGGTTTTGAAACCAACCAGCAATGTTGATACTGCTAAATACAAGGCAGATACCAGTACAACAGCCAGGAAGTTTTTGAGTGTAACTGTTGTGCCTCCGTTTAGGGCAAGGCTCATCTATTTTTTAACAAAATCTGACCGGAACACCTTATCCCAAATAGGAGAGCTTACACCGTAACCTTTAGACGGGTCTTGGTAATGATGCAACATGTGGTGCTGCTTAATGCGTTTCCACATACCACCCTTAAAGTTAAAGTGGTGAATGGCATAATGCGATATATCGTACACCAAATAACCAATTAAAAAGCCGGGGAAGAATGAAAAAATATAAGTAGGCGGCAACAACCAGTTAAACAACAGATATAAGCCCAAAGCCATAGGTATACTAGCCGATGGCGGCATTACCAAACGCTTGGCATCGCTGGGATAATCGTGGTGTACACCGTGGAATATGAAGTGTATACGCAAAGCCCACTCGGCCTTAGGCACAAAGTGAAATACAAAGCGGTGAAGCACGTATTCGGCAAAAGTCCAGAAAGCCAGCCCGCCTATAAATAGGGCAAAAAAGCCGGGAATGGTTACGGTGCTATGTGCAAATGCCATGTAGCATAAATAGCCTATAACCGGAATGTATACGTAAAGGGGTACGGTCCAGTGTACCTTTGATAAAGCTTCTAATAAGTCGCTTTTAAACATCCTTACAGACTCACTCGAATTGGAAACATAATTCTTTTTCATCACACATCAGGGTTTAAAACGTTCGGTAACTTCTTTCCCGTTGGCAGGGTCGGTTCCCTTAAATTCCACATACCGCACATTGGGAACCCAAAAAGATCCTCCTTCAATTTTAACAAAAATACGGTTAACTATGAATTGCCTCTGTGAAATTGTTGCGAAGATATGATATTTTCCGTCAGTACCCTTCATCAGCGTAAGCGGAAATTTTTTGTATGACACAAACCTGATATCATATTTGCCGTTGCCCAATGGTTTTGAGTTAACACCATAAGCAAATTTGCGCTGAATATAATTGAGGTCTTCGTGCTTACCGCCTTCGGTATAACGTATCCAATAGGGGTGCACGGGTTCATCTTCGTCGGGCAAACCGTTGCTGCCCAGTTTTATTTCATAAACAATAGTGTTGGCATTGGCCGACCGTTGAACGTAAAACAAGCGGCTAACGCTGGTTGGTATGGCAGAGTAGGGGTTTCCGGGTAAGTTATATAAATTTTTGGTGGTGTCGTTAGCTAAAGATCTGGCTGTTGCCTTATCGGCATTAAGCGTAAATAGTGTAACAATTAAAAAATAGAATAATCTCAATCTCATACAGGAATAAAACTTAATTTTTGGCGCCGTCTAATGCTTTTTTAGCATCCATTAGTCGCCTGAAGGCTGTTAAGTTGGTAAGCACAGCCAGTATAGTAATAGGGAAGGTGAAGATAGACATGGTTTCGAACACATGGTATTTTATACCCGGTATAAACAGCTTATAGTCGCCGCCAATGTACTGGGCGCTTATACCGCAAGCCAGGGCACAAACGCCTATGGTTACCACGCGCTCGGGGCGCTGCATTAAACCACCTTTAATTTCTACACCCAAACCTTCGGCACGTGCACGTACATAACTCACCATCATAGAGCCAATAAGCGCCACAAAGGCAAATATAGAGCTCAGGAAATAATGCTGCGCCACCAGGTAATAGCATATTCCTAAAAACATGATCAGCTCGCTGTAACGGTCGAGCACAGAATCGAACAAAGCACCGAAAACTGATTTCATGTTACCCAAGCGTGCCACTTGCCCGTCGAGCATATCAAACAAACCGGCAAAAAGAATTAAGCCACCGGCCCAGCCCACTTCCGAAAAATCGTCGCGGGCACCTTCCTCGGCACCGAAAATAAAAATGGCTGCTACGCCAATATTCAGGATAAAGCCTATTAAAGTTACGGCATTAGGAGTAAGCCCTATCTTGATCAAAACCTTTACAAAAGGGTCGATAACACGGTAGATGCCTAATTGCATTTGTGTACGCAAAGTAGTAGTTTGCTGTGCCATTTTATGTTTGCCGAATTTTTTGTGCTAAAATAATTAAAAAATGAATTGGAAGCGGACCCGTATACCCCAGTTTGCTATGTTGGGGTGATCGAGATAGTTGAAACGCCTAACGGCATCTACCCGCAAAACTTTGAATATGTTTTCGATACCCACGCTACCCTCTACGTAAGGTTTGCTCCCCAAAGCGTAGGTGATGGGCGCTCCGGCACCGTCTTTAGGAAACTCGTACAATGATGGATGAGTGGTTGGGTCGTTCTCGCTGCGAACACCACCCCATAATGATTTAAGCGAAGCCACCTCGCGCCATTTCAGTTTCTTTAACAGCGGTACCCGGTTAAACAGTAAACCGTGGAAATGCTGATCAATGTTTACGCTGGCATAATGATCGCTCACAAACTCCAAAAAGTTCATGAGGTTGTAAGAGATAGGATCATAGGCAAAAGTTTGATTTGCGCGGTGTATAGTAAGCAGCGGATAAGGCACCTGGCCAAACGTATTTCCACCTTCGAGCCAAACATCAGCCTCGCCCAATTTTTTCATATACACGTGCTTATATATGTTGAGCGATACGCTGTTGTAATTGTACTGCCCTTGCAGTACATCCTTAAAGCCATGATTGTAATTAAGCGTAAATACTGGGTATTTATTGGTGAACTGCTTGCGGTAAACCTTGCCTTGGTAAAATTCTTCGTGCGGTGCATAACGCAATTGTACGCTGGCTTCGGTAGAAGTAAGATCTTGGGCCGATGTGCGTACGCCACCGTTGAGGTTATTAAAGTATAATGAACCGGCAGGGGTTTGCGTAAGCTTGCGCAAGCCAAGGGTATAAGAAAAACGACTGGCGTACTCGCGGGTATAGCTTACGCGGTAATCATCGTTATACAGGTACTTGTCATTGTTACCACGTTTGAAAGATAACAGGAAGTTGTCTTCGCGCAAGAACAATAACTCTTGTCCCGGTATCCGGGTATCGCGTTGAAAGCTTGCCCTGATATAGTTTTGCGGAAACTTATAAACGGAGTTTTTATTGAAGGAATAGATACCGCTTAAAAAGAACTTGGTCTTCTCGTCTTTAAAACCGTAAGCTACATAGGTTTCGAGCAATACACGCTTGCTGAAATCAATATTGGTACGTCCGCCAAAGCGCAGCCTGAAACCTTCTACCGGGTTAAAGCTGTAAAATGCATTGGCCGGGCCAATATCAACAGGGCCAACCTGCTTATAACCAAAGCCTATCAGGTTAACAATATCAACCGTGCGCTTAAAAGACTTCATGCGGCCTATACTGTCAATATTGTCGTATACTTTCGATTCAGCCGTGCTTAACGTGTCCTGGCGGTTTTTACTCCAAAAATCGGCACTGCGGTGCTTAACTTCATCCGAGGTAATTTCTTGTTGACCTTCATACGTCGTATCAGGACGTGGAACATTAAACTTATAATCCTTAAAGCTGATGCTCCGCTGCCCGAAAAGTCCTCCCTTGCCCGATTTAGATGCGCCAAAATCGGCCGTGGTGGTGGTTTTGCTTAATATGTATCGTCCCTCGGCATTCTTGAAAAATTCGAGGTTGATGTGCATTTCCTTCACCCAATTGAGGTTGATCTTGCGGTTCAGCGTCAAATCGGCCTTTTGAACGGCGTAATTGCCGTCAAGAGTAATGAAGATGCTGCCCTCGTATAAAATATCGTTAGTGTTGCGGGGGGTAAAGCTCAATTCTACCAGCTTGGTGCCGTCAACTATCACAGTATCGGTAATGAAGAATTTGTATTGAGCAGGGGCGTTATCTGATATAGGGCTTAAGAACTCATTGGTCACCAGTACAGCGCTGTTCTTATAAATATCAACATCCTGGTAAAGGTGTTTAAAATAAACGCCAACCCCTTCGCTGCTTAGTACGCTGCCGTAGTTTACGCCTTTTTCGCCTATAACCTTGGTTTTTTTACGTTCAGGATTTTTGCTGTAATAGTAATCGTACACACGCTCGTTCAGGTAAATGGGCAGCAAATTTTTGCCCGGAGCGGTGGTAGTATCACGGTTATCCAACAGAAACTTATACTTGCGGAAAAACTTCCTGTCGCTAAAATTTTCCGAAACGTTGATGAACGAAAAGTTCATACGCTCGTATGCCTGGTACTCCAGGTAATTATAGGCTTCGGGACGATTCTTGTCTTTATGAGCAATTACCTGTCTGATGAGTTCAACGGCAGGGTTATCTTTATTGGTGTATTTTTTTCGCTTGGCCGAATTGATGGTCACCGCCTCAAGCTCGCGGTTATCTGGTGTTAAACTCACGTTCACTACCTGCTCTTTGCCGGGCGTAATAATGATCGTGGTAGTTTTGTACCCAATGAACGATACCTGTATTTTATTATAGGCAAGGTTAGCGGTAGTAAGCACGTATATGCCCGAGTTATTGGTACTGGCGCCAATGGTAGTACCTGCAAAGCCAACGGTAACATAAGCCAGTGGCTGTTTATTGCGCGCATCCGTAACGGTACCGGTAACTACAGTTTTTTGAGCAAAGGCTGTAAGTGTACCTAATAAGATCAGGATGAAAATATTGATCGTTTTTATAAAAACTTTATAACGCATTTATCAAAATAATAGGGACTACTAACTTATAACCGATAACATTAATTAGATGAGTTTATTACCAGCCTATTATTCCGGTACCCCAATAAACTATCCTACAGACGATATTATTTAAGATATGTTACGTAGTAAACCAATTATTAGGTTTGCCCTGCCGCAAAAATACTTATTTAACCGGCATCATTTGTTTAAAAAGCGTAAAAATTAATCGTTTGATTAATTTTTTGAAAGCACAAACTTTGTTGATAGTGATTAGGTACAAATGATGACGACTCAAAATTGGTTTAATTCACTTTAAATTGTTCTGTTAAGAGCGTACTTTGTCTTCAATGTACGCCTACTTATTGCTCAACTAACTTTTTGATGAAAAATGAAGTTTTCTCGTAACAATCTCTATTTAACTGAATTAATTTGAATAAAAAAGCCTCCCATTTTTCAATGGGAGGCTACCTAATTATTTATTCAATTACATGGCATCAACCACATCCTGGTAGTAATCCAGGCCCAGGTGGGTGATCAGATCTTCGCCCATCATGTGGCGCAGGGTGTTTTGCAATTTGGTTAATTGCTTGAAAATATCATGCTCTGCAGGTAGGCCCGGTGCAGTTTGTGGCGATTTTAAGTAGAATGATAACCACTCTTGAATACCGCTCATGCCGGCACGTTTTGCTAAATCGCTGAACAATGCTAAATCTAAAGCAACCGGTGCAGCCAAGATAGAATCACGGCACAGGAAGTTGATCTTGATTTGCATTTTGTAACCTAACCAGCCAAAAATGTCGATGTTATCCCAGCTTTCTTTGCTATCACCGTGTGGAGGGTAGTAGTTAATACGTACTTTGTGGTACATATCGCCATACAAATCGGGGTTAGCTTCTGGTTGGAAAATTTCTTCCAGTACGCTTAATTTAGATACTTCTTTAGTTTTAAAGTTATCCGGATCGTCTAATACATAGCCATCGCGATTACCCAAAATATTGGTAGAAAACCAGCCGTTTACACCTAATGCACGGGCAGCTAAACCTGGAGCAACAATGGTTTTCATCAAAGTTTGACCAGTTTTAAAGTCTTTACCAGCAATTGGGGTTTCGGTGTATTTAGCTAACTCAACCATGGCAGGAATATCTACCGTTAAGTTAGGGGCACCATTTACAAACGGAATCCCTAATTTTAAAGCTGCGTAAGCATAAAGCATGCTGGGTGCAATCAGCTTATCATCAGCCGCTAAACCTGCTTCAAAGGCTACAATGTTTTGGTGAACTTCAGACTCTTCAAAATAAATTTCTGTAGAACCACACCAAAGAACCACAATACGGTCCAAACCGTTCTTCTCCTGGAAGTTTTTAATATCTTCCATCAGTTCGTTAGCCATTTCTAAACGGGTACCGGTTTTAACGTGTGTGCCGTCCAGGTTTTTAGCGTAATTTTTATCAAACGCGGCTTTCATTGGTACAATAGACTCCAGTTCTGACTTAACGGACTCTAACAAGCCCTTTTCCAATACTGCAGCATTTACTGCAGCTTCAAAAACGTTATCAGAATATACATCCCAACCGCCAAAAACGATGTCGTTTAAATCGGCCAGGGGTACAAATTCTTTAATTTTAGGGTAACGGTTTTCAGTTCTTTTTCCTAAGCGGATATTGCCCATTTGAGTAAGGGCGCCAATTGGTTTTGACAAACCTTTGTTCACTGCCTCAACTCCGGCAATAAGTGTGGTAGCTACCGCACCTAAACCCGGAATAAGTATGCCAAGCTTGCCGTTAGCAGGTTTAACGTTGTTTTCCATTTTTATTGATTTTTATTTATTAAAGTGACCGTAGCCATTAATTGTATTTACTGGAAATTGTATTTTTTATATTTCCAAATAATATGTCTATTTTATTTACTTAAACGTTTTCGTAAATAGGGTATAAGTTTGTTATCGATTAATTTAAAGATAATAAACTTGAGGTAATTTCTTCTTAACTCACTTATTTTGTATTGTAAGTGAGTTGTGTTTTATTTATAACCTACTTTAAAAAAGGTTAAAGCCATCCATTTGATTTATACCAGGTTAAAGTTTCTTCAAGACCGGTATTTAAATCATATTTAGGATGAAAATCCAATTCTCGTTGAGCCTTATCAATACTGCATATCCAATTTACGGCAGTAAGTTCGTTCAGCTTTTCAATATTAAGCGCCGATGGTTTTTTAGTGATCTTACTCACACCTTCGGCAATACCTGCCACAATTTTAATAATAGGTAAGGGCAAATGTATTTTAAATGTTTTAACGCCCAGTAAGCGCTTTGTAATATTTGCTAATTGATACCGGTCGTACCGCTTACCGTCTGACAGTAAGTAGGCCGATTGATTTCCCTTTGTTAGCGCTAAAATACAGGCCTGCGCTAAATCTTTAACATATATAAAACTCAGGTATTGATCAATTTTGCCGATGTAGGGCTCAAACTTATTAGCAAATTGCTTTAATACAATCAGAATATCCTTATCGCGCGGGCCATAAACAGCAGTTGGTCTTAAGATAACATAGTTTAACGAAGTGAACTTCTTTAACTCTTCCTCGGCGCGCTTTTTACTGTGGCCGTATGCGGTAACCGGTGCCTGCACACTTGCTTCGGTTAATAAGCCATCTACATTGGCAAACGGGCCAACAGCAGCCAGGCTGCTAATAAAAACAAACTTTTTTATCCTTCCCGATGCTAACGCAGCCTTGGCCAGGTTAACAGTATAATCAGTATTAATGGCGTCGTACTCGGCCTTTGAATTGGCTTTAGTAACGCCTGCGGCATGTATTATATAGTCGTATTGGTTCTCCAGTATTTCGGCAGTTAAGGCCTCCACGCTGTTGAAATTGGTATAAGCGTATTGTACTTTTAAATCTTTTAAGTGATCTACCTTACTGCTTTTACGCACGGCGGCAAACACTTCAAGGTTATTATTAAGGGCAGCTTCTATTAAATGAAAACCCACAAAACCACTTGCACCGGTAATTAATACCCGTTCACTCATATTGCTTTTTCGTAGATGCGGTACTTTTTGTAAGGTTCGCCGTTAATGGCTTTTATGGCATTATTTACCAAATCATTGTGTTCCAAAGTCCACGATGCTTCCGCGTATTTTAAGTTCTTACGACGATATTCTTTGATGATAGTACCGTATAAACAGGCCTCAATACCTTGCTTACGGTAACCTTCTACAACGCCCAAAATCATAATGCGGATACCCTGAATCTTCTTTTTACCTAAAAGAATTTTAAATATACCGGTGGGCAGTAAGCGGCCTCTTCTAACTTTAATGAGTATCTCATTCAGGTTAGGAATAGCTAAGCCTACACCCACAATTTTACCTTCCTGTTCCGCTATGATACAAAAATCAGGATCGAGCAGCATTTTTAAATCTTTAGCCAGGTAGTCAAACTCCGCTTTACTCATCGGAACTGATAGCGTGTTTTGTTCCCAGGCCGAGTTGTAAACCGCAGCAATAGCATCAGCCTCTTCCTGAAACTTTTTCATGTTGATCTTGCGGATCACAATGTTATTACGTTTAAGGCGGGTTTGCAAGACTTCTAACAGGCGTAACGATTTATCATCATAACCTTCGGCACCAAAGCTAAAAGCAATCAAGTCAACCTTTTTAGCTAAACCGGCTTTTTCAATAAGGTCGGCATAATAAGGTGCATTGTAGGTCATCATCACCATAGGCGGCGAATCAAAACCTTCAATCAGTAAACCGCAGGTTTCATTGGTCGAAAAATTGACCGGGCCAATTAACGTGCTTACCTTTTTATCTAATAACCATTTAGTAGCTTTTTCAAAAAGCGCTAATGCTACATCAACATCATTTACGCAGTCAAAAAAACCAAAAAAGCCATCATTGGCCTTATTAAATTCGTTATGCGTGTTATTTAATATAGCGGCAATGCGGCCTACAACTTTATTGCCTTCATATGCTAAGAAGCATTGCAGGCTGTTATGTTCATGAAATGGGTGGGTGGTGAGCAGGTCGCGCTGGGCGATGAAAAGTTCCGGAACGTAATTGGAGTCGCCGGCATACAAATCATGCGGGAAATCGATAAAGGCGGCAAGTTCTTTTTTAGAACTTACCGCAACAATGTTTATCATATTTTTTCTTTAACGGTGGTAACGCCCACCTCTTTAAATACTTTGCCAATTTTATCAACAGCCTCATCAATTTGCTCAAATGTATGAGTAGCCATTAATGAAAAGCGGAGTAGAGATGAATCTGATGGTACAGCAGGCGACACCACAGGGTTAACAAATACACCCGCATCTTGCAGATATTTAGTAACCATAAACGTTTTGGCGTTATCGCGTATATATATAGGTAATATAGGGCTTTCGGTTGGGCCTAAGTCAAAACCTTCGTCAAGCAATAATTTCATGGCATAATTGGTATTATCCCATAATTTTTGGATGCGCTCAGGTTCTGATTCAATAATATCCAACGCAGCAATTACGCTGGCTACAGAGGCTGGCGTCATACTTGCGCTAAACATCAGTGAACGGGCGCGGTGTTTTAAGTAGTCTATAGTTTCAGCATCTGCAGCAACAAAGCCACCTAATGATGCGAACGACTTGCTGAAAGTACCGCCAATGATGTCCACATCATCGGTCATGTCAAAATGCGAAGCTGTACCGGCACCGTTATGGCCAATTACACCCAAACTATGAGCATCATCAACCATAATATTTGCACCATATTGGTCGGCAATGGCAGCAAGTTCAGGCAGTTTAACAATATCGCCTTCCATGCTAAATACGCCATCAACGGCTATTAATTTAACAGACTCTTCAGGAAGCATGGCAAGTTTTCTTGCCAGATCCTGCATATCGTTGTGAGCGTATTTAATTACTTTTGAAAAAGACAACCGGCAGCCGTCAATAATAGAGGCGTGGTCATATTCATCTAATATTAAATAATCGTTACGGCCGGTAAGGCATGACAATACACCCAAGTTAACCTGAAAACCTGTACTAAATAATACAGCAGCCTCCTTGCCAACATAATTGGCTAATCTTTTCTCTAACTCAATGTGTATGTCGAGCGTGCCGTTCAGAAACCTTGAACCAGCACAACCTGTACCATATTTATTTGTTGCTTTGTTAGAAGCTTCTTTAATTTTTGGATGGTTGGTTAAGCCTAAATAAGAGTTCGAACCAAACATCAGCACCCGCTGGCCATCAATAATTACTTCAGTATCCTGGCCTGATGAAATCGGTCTGAAAAACGGGTATAGCCCCATTTTCCTGATATCATTGGCATCAGTAAACTGAGCAATCTTCTCATGTAATTTTTTGCGCATGTATTAACCCTGCTTAAATTTTTTGTAAAAATACCAATCAAAAAGCTTAAAACTTATACTTGATATGTAAAATTTTCAAATAGTACAGTTTAACTCAATATTAACTTAAAATGATAATTAGGTTTAACGACGTACTATCTATCAGGCAAAGTAATCAAAAATTTTTAGAATACTGTATCATAGAAATTTAAAATGTTTTAAAATTTACACTTTTCTCTCTAAAAGGTGGATTTGCCTAATTAATGTAAAAATTTTATGGGCTTTGGCTACTTGGGTATAAAAAGTGCAATTTTGCTCCACATCTATTTCTATATACAAAAACTTATGCCTGTCACTTGCGTTCTGTAGGTGCACAGGAATGTTGCTTTATGAAAAATAAATTACTTTATTCTACCATACTGTTTTTATTGGTTATGCCCGCTATGGTTTTTGCACAAAGCAGGCCCGATACAGTTTCAACTACATTAACACTGCAGCAGTGTATTGATTTTGCATTACGTAGCCAGCCCGCTATACGGCAGGCCAACCTTGACGAAAGCATTAACGAGCGCGATATTCGAATAAGCCTGGCCGCGTGGCTTCCTCAAATTAATTCGTCGGGCAGCTATCAGCGCTACCTGCAGCGTACTACCATTGGCGCAGGTACCGGAACAAGCGCAGGCACCGGTACAGGTGGAACGGGAACAGGTACTGGAACTGGCGGGACAGGCACAGGTGGTACTGGAACTGGAACTGGTACAGGTGGTACCGGAACAGGTACAGGAGGCACCACCGGCGGAACACAGCAAGCCAACTTAGCACTGGCCGATAACGTATCATCAATAGGTGTGCAAGCAAGCCAGGTATTATATAATAATGATGTATGGCAGGCTTCAAAGGCGCAGAAGTATTCACGCCAGTATTACAAGCAAAACACGCAGAGTACTAAAATTGATGTGGTAGCCAATGTAAGCAAGGCTTTTTATGATGTATTGCTTTCGCAGCGCCAGCTTGATATTATTAATGAAGACATTGGCCGCCTTCAACGCAATCTTCGCGATGCTAACTCTCGTTATCAGGCCGGTGTTACAGATAAGATAGATGCCAAACAGGCTACCATTGGCTTAAATAATTCATTGGCCAGCCGCAAGCAATTGCAGGAAGCTGTGAACAGCCGCATAGCTTACCTCAAACAGTTGATGGGATATGTGCCGCAAAGGCCATTAGCGCTTACCTATGATTCGTTGCGTTTACAGCGCGAAATTGCTGCCGATACTAATCAGGTACTTAATGTAAATAAGCGCATTGAATATAGCTTACTTCAAACTCAAAAAAGCTTACAGAATATTAATGTGAGTTATTATCGTTACGGTTTCCTGCCCTCGCTGTCTGCGGTAGGTTCTTATAATATGTTATATTTTAATGATAAGTTTTCAAGTCTTTACAGCAACGCCTACCCAACATCTTTTGTGGGTTTAAGTCTTGCACTACCTATATTTCAGGGCGGTAGGCGATTAAATAATTTAAGCAAGGCACGCCTGCAGGTAGAAAGGGTAGACCTCGACCTTGAAAATACACGTAATTCTATTAACACCGAATATGTACAAGCTTTGGCCGGTTATAAAAGCAATTTTAGTAATTACCGGTTCCTGGGTGAGAACGTTGATTTGGCCCGCGATGTATATAAGGTAGTAAGCCTGCAATATAGAGAGGGTATTAAAACATACCTCGACCTTATTGTGGCGCAAACCGACCTGCGTACCGCCGAACTTAATTACTACAATGCACTGTTCCAGGTTTTATCCAGTAAAATTGATTTACAACGGGCGTTGGGCACCCTGCCGGTTCAATAAATATTTAACACATTATGAAAGCAATATATACCCTCTCGGCCTTACCATTAGCTTTATTACTTTGGACGGGTTGTAAGAATAAAGACAACAAGGATGCTGCCTCGGCCGCACCGCCACCAACACCGGTTAGCGTTGCCGAAGCTAAAATTGTAAATGCTACCTATTACGACCAATACCAGGCTAACGTAGTTGCCTTGAGCAGCGTTGAACTGCGTGCGCAGGTAGCCGGTTTTATTACCGGTATCTTCTTTAAAGAAGGTGAAGTAGTGCCTAAGGGTAAGCTGCTTTACGAAATAGACAGGCGTACCTTTGAAGCTGCATTGCAGCAAGCCCGTGCCACTTTAGCCAGTGCACAGGCAAACTTGGTACGTGCGCAAAAAGATGCCGAACGTTATAGCTTCCTGTTAAAGCAGGATGCGGTAGCCCGTCAAACCTATGATCAGGCTGTTGCTACGCTGGCTACTGCACAGGCTCAGGTACAATCGGGTAGGGCAGGGGTAACTACTGCACAAACTAACCTTTCTTATTCACAAATCAGGGCACCTTTTACTGGGCGTATTGGTATATCGCAGGTGCGTTTAGGCGCACAGGTAACGCCAGGTACAACTTTGCTCAATACCATATCGAGCGAAAATCCTATTGGTGCCGATATTACCATTAATGAGCAAACCGTTGACCGCTTTTACGATTTGCAAAAGAACACGACTGATACTACTTTCCGCCTGAAACTAAGCAGCGGTAGCATGTACAATCAGGTGGGCCGAATTTATGCCATTGACCGTGGGGTAAACAGCCTCACCGGTACAGTTAAGGTACGCGTGAAATTTGCCAACCCGCAAGATAGTTTGCGCGATGGTATGAGTGCAGTATTGAATGTGCTTAATAATGAATCGGGCAAGAGAGTGCAAATACCATTTAAAGCTGTTACCGAGCAAATGGGTGAATATTTTGTGTTCTTAGCCCAAGATACTATTGCAAAACAGCAGAAAATAACTTTAGGTCCGCGTATTAACGACCAAGTGGTTGTAATGAAAGGACTTGAACAAGGGCAAAAAGTTATAACAGATGGTTTCCAACGTTTGCGCGATGGTGGTAAAATTACTTTAGGTGCACCACAAGCAACGGCAGGTGCCGGAGGCGCTGGTGCGCAAGGTGGAGGAGCAAACTCGGGTAAAGGCGGTGCCGAAAAACCAAAGCAGTAGCCCCCTCTAATTCTCCCCCGGGAGGGGAGACTTTAAAGTAAATGATATTCCAAAGCCCTCCCTCCCGGGGAGGGTTTGGGAGGGGCTTCCTCGAATAAAATATAAAGAATAATGATCGCAGATGTATTTATAAGACGACCGGTTACGGCCATAGTTATCTCGCTGGTAATTGTGATCGTGGGTATCTTGGCCATAATGAGTTTACCTATTGGGCAGTACCCGGATATTACACCGCCTACTGTACAGGTAACAGGTACCTACACCGGCGCCGATGCCTTAACGGTAGAACAAACGGTAGCCACCCCCGTAGAGGTGCAGGTGAACGGTACTCCCGGCATGACGTACCTTCAAAGTAACAGTACCGGTAATGGTCAAATGAGCATGACGGTTAACTTTGAGGTAGGAACTGATATTAACATTGCTGCGCTTGACGTACAAAACCGTGTAAGTATTGCACAGCCCACTTTACCGCAGGAGGTTCAACGTTTGGGTTTAACGGTTCGTAAGCGTAACCCTAGTATTTTAATGCTGGTTGCCATGTACTCGCCTAAAGGCACGCATGACGTTACCTATATAGATAACTATACCAACGTATTTGTGCGCGATGCCTTGTTACGTACTAAAGGTGTGGGTGACGTATTTACCCGTGCCGATGATTTCAGTATGCGTATTTGGCTGAAGCCTGATAAACTGGCCTCGTACGGTATGACGGCTGCCGATGTAACCGGCGCCCTGCAAGAACAAAACGTGCAGGTTGCCGCAGGTACCGTGGGTGCTCCACCGCAATTAAACGGGCAAACCTTTGAGTACACTGTACTCACCAAGGGCCGTTTAGTTAAGCCAGAAGAATTTGAGAACATTATTGTTCGTACACAGCCTAATACAGGAGCATTGGTACACTTAAAAGATGTAGCCCGTGTACAGTTAGGTAAATTCAATTATACCGGTAACTCCTTTGTTGATGGTAAGCGTGCCTCATATCTACTGGTTTACCAGGCGCCGAACAGTAACTCACTCGAGACCGCCGAAGGCGTTTACGCTACCATGGAAACTTTAAAGAAGACTTTCCCTGCGGATGTAAGCTATGTGGTGCCGTTTGAATCGGTAACAGTGGTAAAGGTATCCGTTGAAGAAGTAATCCATACATTATTAGAAGCCTTAGCGCTGGTCGTAATTGTGGTATTCCTGTTCCTGCAAAGCTGGCGGGCCACTTTAATTCCGGTACTAGCCATCCCGGTATCTATTATAGGTACGTTTATTTTCTTTATACCACTCCACTTTACCATTAACACATTAACGTTGTTCGGTTTCGTACTAGCTATCGGTATTGTGGTGGATGATGCCATTGTGGTGGTTGAGGCTGTACAGCATTACATGGACGAAGAAGACATGTCGCCCCGCGAAGCCACGGAACATGCCATGAAAGATATATCGGCCCCGGTAATAGCCATTGCCTTGATTTTGGCGGCGGTGTTTGTACCGGTAGGCTTTGTTCCGGGTATTGTGGGCAGGCTATACCAACAATTTGCGATTACGATTGCGATCTCGGTACTGATCTCGGCTTTTGTGGCCTTGTCGTTAACGCCTGCATTGTGTACCATCTTACTGAAGCCGCATAAAATTGATGAGAACTCTAAAGGTTGGTTAGATCGCTTTTTCTTTAAATTCAATAATTGGTTTGGGCGCGTAAGTCATCGCTATACCAACGGCGTTGATAAAAGTATTAAAGCCTCAAAGCTGGTTATTATTTTACTGGTATGTGTTATAATAGGGACCATCCTCTTATTTAAAGGTAAACCTTCGGGTTTCTTACCTATTGAAGATGAGGGTCGTATTTATGTGACCTACGATCTGCCCGAAGGTTCATCAACCGAGCGTACTGTAAATATGCTTAACAGGATGATGCATACCTTGGATAGCGTACCGGGCATTGGGCATTACGCAGCTTTAGGTGGTTTGAATGCGGTAAACTTTGCCAGTAAATCTAACAGTGCTACTATATTCGTTCAGTTAAAACCGTGGGACGAACGTAAAGGCGATGGTGAAAATGCAGCCGGTATTGTGGCTACATTACAGCAACGTTTGGCCAAATATAAAGAGGCGAGCGTGGTGGTTATCCAGCCGCCTGCCATTCCGGGTTTAGGTAACACAGCAGGTTTCTCGTTCATTTTGGAAGAGAAACAGGCCGGCGGAGATATAAAGAATTTTGAAAAGACGATGCAGGGCTTCATTGCAGCCTTAGGGAAACGTAAAGAGATTGCCCGTTCGTTCTCCTTCTTTACGGCTCGTACGCCGGCATACCAGTTAACGGTAGACCGCGAGAAAGCCAAACGTTTGGGTATTCAGATATCAGATATCAATAACGCCATACAAACTTATTTGGGTAGTGCCTACATCAACGATTTTACCATTTACGGGCGTAACTTCAGGGTGGTGGCCCAGGCTGACACCGCATACAGAACAAGCATACAAAACCTCGGTCAGTACTTTGTTCGTAACTCAAGCGGTTCAATGGTACCTTTAAGTACCTTAACATCTTACAAGGTAATAGAGAATGCTCCATTGATATCGCACTATAACTTGTTCCGCTCGGCAGAAATTAACGGTAGTCCGGCGCCGGGTTACAGTAGTGGTGATGCTATCACAGCCTTGCAGGAAACAGCTGCACAATACTTACCTGAAGGTTATGGTTACGAGTTTTCGGGCCTAAGCCGCGAGGAGTTGTTGTCAGGTTCAAAAACGGTTTATATTTTCGCTCTGTCCATCGGGTTTGTATTCTTGTTCCTGGCAGCATTATATGAAAGCTGGTCAGTTCCTTTCTCTGTGTTATTAGCGGTACCGTTGGGTGCATTCGGTGCTATATTATTCCTTACCTTTTTACCAAGCTTAAACAATAACGTATATGCTCAAATTGGTTTGATCACGCTCATAGGGCTTTCGGCCAAAAATGCGATCCTTATCGTAGAGTTCGCCAAGGAGCGGGTAGATGCCGGGCATGAACTTGAACAGGCCGTGTTAGAAGCTGTAAGACTGCGTCTACGACCTATTATCATGACCTCATTGGCATTCATATTGGGTGTAGTGCCTTTGTTGTTTGCTGCAGGAGCAGGTGCTGAGGCACGTAAAACTATTGGTTGGACAGTATTTGGCGGTATGTTGGCCGCAACTTCTCTGGCTATATTTATTGTTCCCGTATTATACTATATCATTACCAAGTTTGCTTACGGTAAAAAGCTTGCCGAAATGCAAAAGAACCCGGGTCACAATGCCGCTGTTCCTGATATGAAACAATTACCTCCGCACGAAGAATAGCTATTTAGCTAAATACTATATCATAAGCAAAGCAGCGTCGATTGATACTCTAATTTAAGGTGTATCAGTCGACGCTGCTTTTGCATTTTATGAAAGACTTTTACTGGCGATTACTCTTAGCTTTACTGTCATCACTTGTCCTTGTACAATAACAAATTTGTTGCTGTTCCAAAACAAATACACCTCGTTCATACCTTCTCATCACCCCGTGCGTTATTGTCCTATGATTTTAACATTAAGATGATGATTAGTTAAAATAGAACGAATCAAATACAAAAACAGCATTGAATATCAATCATATGCTTAAAAGGTGTAAAGTGAGCTAATTCTTAAAGTTGCCCGTTTAACCCATGCTTCACTTAGGGTTTGTGCTATAATTAGAAGCAGTGGCAAAGTATTTGTTAAGAGCACTGTGTACAATTTTGTACATGACTTAAGGTAATTCACAAGTTTAAAAAAACAAAAATGAAAAATTTAACAAAAACAATAGCAGCCGCTTCAATTGCAGTTGCATCTTTATTCTCAGCTAACGTAGTTAAAGCTCAATCAGCAACTCCTGCTAATGCCTGGAGATTCGGTATCGGTATTGAAGGTATGGCGCCAACCGGTAATCTGCACAACATTTCTAATGCAGGTTTAGGTGGTACCGCCCGTTTACAATATGGTATCAACAATAACTTAGCCCTTACAATAACTTCAGGTTATTACAACTTCTTCGGAAAAGAAAATACTTATGAAATCCCGAGTGGTACAACCGTAACCCGCGTTACTCAAAAAAATGTTGACTTTGGTATTGTACCAGTTAAAGCTGGTTTAAAAGCTTACATAGGTGATGGTTTTTATGTTGCTGGCGAAGTTGGTGCCGGATTTGAAACTAAAGATGCCTACAGAGGCCGTACAGGAGATTATAACGAGAAAGCTACTAAGCTGATCTTAGCTCCGGGTGTAGGTTACTCATGGAGTAACGTTGACTTGGGCGTACGTTATGAAAACTTCTCAGGTAACAATAACAACTACGGTATGGTTGCAGCACGTTTAGCTTACGGTTTTAAACTGTAATTAAATAAGTATTCAACTATAACAACGGCCATATGCATTAGCATATGGCCGTTGTTTGTTTATAACCATTAGTTAAATACCGATTCAGGCATCAGTTGTTAATATATCCATACTTTATTGATAATATTCTAATTTATAGTTACAATCATAGTATTTTCTTTAATAAAAATAAATATTTTATGTAAATGTTAATTATAACTATTATATTCGTAAGAATTAAAAATTATCACATACGGCAATGAAAAACACTTTACGTATCCTCCTCCTGATCGCGACCGTTTTTAGCGTAAGCACCGTTAAAGCTCAGTTGCTTGGTAATAACGAACGTTATAGCCAGTACGTGTATCACGTCAATGTAGGTGTTGAAGGTTTGTACAATATCAACCCAGGTAGTAAAACCTACAACCCTGGGTTTGGTGTTTCTGCAAAGTTTCAGTATGATATTACCCAAAACTTAGGCTTAACTTTCGGTGTTGGTTACAGTGTATTAACTGCAGATAACAGCCGCGTGTTTGGCACTAACCCTGATCTACGTCCCGACCTTAAAATGGTTCCTGTAAAATTAGGTGCTAAAGCCTACTTCTTGCCGGAGTTTTATTTAGGTGGCGAGGTTGGTTTAGTTTATGCCGACCCGTATATCGACAGTAAATCACAATCACATTTAGGTAAAACGCTTGCTCCATCAATCGGGTACGAAACTAATCACCTCGATGTATCTTTTCGTTACGAAAACATCAGTCATCACAACGCATATGTAAGCTTTATTGCACTACGGGCTGCTTACTCGTTTAACCTCTAAAAGGAGTTTTTATAAAAAGACAACCCTCACAAATTATAATGTAAGCGTTAAAGCAGTTGCTGCTTTAACGCTTTTTTTGTTAATGATGTATTGCAGAGCCATAAAAAAGAAGGCCCGTTCAATTGAACGGGCCTTCTTTTTTAAATATTGGGGTATGTTACTGTAATTGCCCTAATGCATTCTTGATACGTTTAACCGCCTCAATCAATTTATCTTCGGCAGCTGCGTAAGAGATACGGATAGACTTTGGATCGCCAAATGAATCGCCGCCCACAACAGCTACATGAGCCTCTTCTAAAAGGTAGATACTTAATTCGTCAGCATCGTTAATTACCTTGCCATTGAAAGATTTACCGAAAAAGCTGGTTACGTTAGGGAAGAAATAGAAGGCACCTTCAGGCAGGTTTACTTTCAATCCTTCAATATCTTGCAGCAAACCGTAAACAAGGTCGCGGCGTTTTTTAAATTCCGTACGCATTTGCAATACCGAATCTAAACCACCCATATAAGCAGCCGTACCGGCACGCTGGGTAATAGAGCAAGTGCCCGAAGTAATTTGTCCCTGCATTTTATCAAAGGCTGTAGCCAGTTCTTTGCTCGATGCTGTGTAGCCAATGCGCCAGCCGGTCATAGCGTAAGCTTTTGAGAAACCATTGATGATGATCACGCGGTCTTTAATGGCAGAAAACTGAGCAATAGACTCATGGGCATCTACATAATTAATGTGCTCATAAATTTCATCCGATAAAATATATACATGCGGATGACGTTCAAAAACCTCAGCTAAGGCGGCAAGTTCTGCTTTGCTGTACAAGCTACCTGTTGGGTTTGACGGCGACGAGAACATGAACAGCTTAGTATTAGGCGTAATAGCCTCTTCTAATTGTTGAGCCGATATTTTAAAGTTGCTTTCTACCGTGGTATCAATAAATACACTTTTACCTTCGGCTAGTTTTACTACTTCAGAGTAAGATACCCAGTAAGGTGTAGGAATAATAACTTCTTCGCCGGGGTTAACCAAACACAAAACAGCGTTGGCAATGGCCTGCTTGGCACCGGTAGATACCACAATGTCGGTAAAATCGTAATCTAAGTTGTTTTCAGTTTTTAACTTATGAACAATGGCTTTACGCAGTTCAGGGTAACCTGCTACTGGGGTATAGTAGGTAAAGTTATCGTCCATGGCCTGCTTGGCAGCTTGCTTAATGTGCTCAGGGGTATGAAAATCGGGTTCGCCAAAGCTTAGGCTAATCACATCAACACCTTTTGCGGCCAGCTCGCGGCCCATTTTTGCCATTTTAATGGTCTGAGATTCAGAAAGATTGTTAATCCTGTTACTGAGTGCGTTCATAGTTAAAAACTGATTTGTGGCAAATATAGAAAATTACTTTACCCGTATTTAATGAGCTTATCATTAAATTTGCCCAGAAATACTACTGTGAACGAAAAACGGAATATTATAATTGTAGCGCTGGTGGTGAGTGTGGTGTTGATGCTGGCAAAGTTCAGCGCCTACTTTATAACTTCATCAAACTTTGTGCTTACCGATGCTGCCGAAAGCATTGTAAACGTGGTGGCCAGTTCATTCGCGCTATTCAGCATTTACATAGCCTCGCAGCCGCGCGATGAAAACCATCCTTACGGGCATGGTAAAATTGAATTCTTCTCCGTTTTTTTGGAAGGTGCACTCATTTCAATAGCCGGGATCGGTATCTTGTTTAAAGCCGGATATAGTTTGATCAATCCGCAACCCGTACATGATTTGCTGGTGGGTGCTATTATTATAGGGGTAACCGGCGCCATTAACGGCGGCTTGGGTTACTACATGATAAATAAGGGGAAAACGCTTAAATCTTTAACACTTGATGCCGACGGGCGCCACTTACTGACCGATATGGTAACCAGTGGCGGATTGGTAGTGGGTTTATTGCTCATTTACTTTACCCATTATTTATGGCTGGATAGCGTATTGTCTATCCTAGTAGGCATTTATATATGCTACAGCGGCTATCGGCTGGTGCGTAAATCGGTTGCCGGTTTAATGGACGAGACAGACTTTGCCGTAGTAGAGCACATTATTGAAGTGCTTAACGATCAGCGCAAGCCTGAGTGGATAGATATACATAACCTTCGTGCTCAAAAGTATGGTCATGAGCTACACCTGGATTGCCATATGACGCTGCCAAACTATTTTGATTTGAATAGGGTGCATCAGGAAGTAACACTGGTAGACAAATTGATCAATGAAAAGGCAGGTGTGCCAACTGAACTGTTTATACATACCGACCCATGCCTGCCCGAGTGTTGCCATTATTGCAGCATGCCCAACTGCCCTATACGGTCGGAGCCCAAGCGGGTGGATATAGAGTGGACCATGGAAAACATTATCCGGAACAAAAAACATTACGAATAATATGTATTTCAACGTACGTGTTTATGGCTTGCTCATTAATGAGCATAATCAGATCTTGCTGGCCGACGAAGAAATAAAAGGTCACCAATTTACCAAGTTTCCGGGCGGAGGTCTGGAGTTTGGCGAGGGTTTGAAAGATGCCTTGAAGCGAGAGTTTATAGAAGAGTGCTACACGGAGGTAGAAGTATTGGAGCATTTTTATACTACTGATTTTTTTGTGAAGTCAGCTTTTAACGATTCGCAGATCATCAGTATATATTACAAGGTTAAGCCTCTCACTGAGCTAAACATCGCTGTAAAAACATCGCTGTTCGACTTTTCTAATACAACTGACGAATTGCTGGCTTTTCGCTGGAAAAGCCTCGATGAACTGCAGCCCGAAGATGTAACCTTCCCGATAGACCAGTACGTGATAGAATTATTGAAGAAACAGGCATGACATTAAGTGAACGCGATTTAAAAGTAATATGGCACCCATATACCCAAATGCAAACCGCAGCCGCACCTGTGGGCATTGTAAGGGGCGAGGGAGCCTGTGTATACGACGAGGATGGCAAGTGTTATATTGATGCCATATCATCGTGGTGGGTGAATATACATGGGCACGCACACCCGTACATAGCTGCCAAGGTTGCCGAGCAGTTAAAAACCTTAGAGCACGTAATATTTGCTGGTTTTACACACGAGCCGGCTGTTGAACTGGCCGAACGGTTATTGGCCCTGCTACCTTCAAATCAGGCCAAAGTGTTTTATTCTGATAATGGTTCAACGGCGGTAGAGGTAGCCCTTAAAATGTGCCTGCAATACTGGTACAATAAGGGTGAACAACGCACCAAGATATTAGCTTTCAAAAACGCTTATCACGGCGATACCTTTGGCGCTATGGCGGTAAGTGGCAGAAGCGCTTTTACCAATGCCTTCGAAAAGTTGTTGTTCGATGTAGAATTTATTGACTTACCTACGGCAGACAACATTTCTGAACTCCGCTCCAAGATCTCCGCACTTAGCTCCCAATTAGCTTGTTTCATAGTAGAACCGCTGGTACAGGGATCGGCAGGGATGATCATGTATGAGGCCGCTTACCTGGATGATTTGATGCAGCACTGCCGCGAGGAGGGAATTTTTACCATAGCCGATGAGGTATTCACCGGTTTTGGCCGCACGGGTAAAAACTTTGCCAGTGATCATTTGCAGCATCAGCCGGATATTATGTGTTTTTCCAAAGGCTTGACCGGTGGAACCATGGCCTTGGGTGTTACCACTTGCACGCAATATATTTATGATGCTTTTCTATCAGATGATAGGTTAAAAACCTTGTTTCACGGGCATTCGTTTACAGCTAACCCTATTGCCTGCGCCGCCGCCCTCGCGAGTATGGATCTGTTTACTCAACCTGAAACGGTACAAAACATACAGCGAATTGTTGACCATCACCGAGAGTTTGCAATGAAACTTCAAGGACATCCACGTATAAAAGAAGTTAGGCAAACCGGAACCATTATAGCTATTGAGTGGGAGACAGGAAACGATACCTCGTATTTCAGTAACCTGCGTGATAGCCTGTATCAATACTTTTTAAGTGCGGGCATTATATTGAGGCCTTTAGGTAACATCGTTTACATTTTACCCCCGTATTGCATAACCAATGAGCAACTCGGTTATATTTACAGCACCATTCAGCAAGCGCTGGACACTATATAATACGCCTTATGGAACTTAAAAATTTATTCTCTACTATAGTCAGTAATGAAGAGTTGCACGCCCGCTGGCTAAATACGCTCTCGCTGATGGAAAATACAGGTGCCCGTAAAATATCGGCCAGCGAAGATCCGGCTACCGTGACTTACATTATCTTGAAACATGCGGCAGAAGAGCATCGTCATGCCTTTTATCTTAAAAAGCAGATAGAGAAGATAGAAGGAGCTATTTTACCTACTTATGCACCTGCCTATTTATTAGCTGCTACCCACAGCAAGCGGTATTTAAACCAGTTAGATATTGATGTTTGCCGCTATCTGAAAACCGAAAGGAATTTGACCGGTAAAGAACTGCGCTTTGCCGCTTACCTGCTGGTAACTTATGCTATTGAAGTACGGGCCGATGAACTTTACCCGGTTTACCAGGAAGTACTCACCGAAGCTAATAGCAAGGTGAATGTGAAGTCTATTATTTTAGAAGAGGAGGGGCACCTTGAAGAAATGATTAACCAACTGCAACACTTCTCGGCCGACTGGCAATTACACGCCGACAAAGCCGTAGCCATTGAAACCCGTTTGTTTGAGAACTGGGTAAGTAAGGTGCAGGCAGAGATTGAAACGGCTGCGTAAGCGAACACTATCAAGAAGCTAAATGCGAACTTGTCAGTCTGAGCTTATCGAAGAATATGCGCTTTGAAAAGTATTCGACAAGCTCAGGCTGACACAAGGTAAAACAGAAAAGGTCTTATCCATATGGATAAGACCTTTTCTGTTTATGTAAGAAGCAGTAACTATCTGCCGCCGCTCATAGCGCTTAATTCTGTCAAGGTCATTTTATCGTAACCGGCTGGGATACCAAATGTACCTGCAGGCACTTTAACATCTGAAATAGCTTTTAAGGTGTTAGTTACATTGCGGCCCATTTGGCTAATGGTAAATTGTACGGGGAAACCACCAACTTTAGCATATAATGTACTAAAAGCACTGGCAGGTGCGCTAATATCTGTAGTTACCCAGGCATCAAAAGAAGTGTTGCTTTTGGTATCTTTAGCTACTACTTTTTTGCAATTGAAACCTGCTATTTGCTTGGTTTCAGTAGTTGGCGTAAAAGTAAAGCTTGGCATTTTTGATAAGGCATCTTCTAACTCACCCGGAGTAGCAATGGCTGCTTTTTTCATGTTAGCTACCGGTACGTCTACCAAAACGGCTAAGTAATCTTCTTTAAAGCTTAACACTTTAATATTGGCAGGGCCTTGTTGCATAACAGTTACCGAAGAATCGCCTTTAAACATAACTTTAGCTTCAACAGATTGACCGTTTACACTGGCTTCGTAAGTGGCGGTTCCTTCTGTGTACTTTTTTTGTGCGCTGGCTGTTAAGGCAGTTGCGGTTAGGGCAAGGCCCATGGCAGCAGTAAATAGTTTATTCATGATTTTAAGTATGTACGGTGATTTTAATTTAAAGTTATTGATTTATTATTTAGATACAAGGATAAATGATTTGTTACGCTTTAATATATTTATTTTCAAATGCAGGCTATCGGCCTCATAATCAATATTATTAATGCGTTGGTTTGAATTGTTGGCATCAACTACAAGGTGTTTAACAGCATAATTCTTTAATATAAAGGCAAGTTTACTATGCGGATTGTGTGTGAAAAAAAGATAATCAACCTGTATTTTTTGAGGTAAGACAATGTTTTGCAGCGATGGATTAAACAGTACAACACTTTTATCTAAAAACCGGATCAGATTAAGCTGTTTCTTAAAATAAGATGTTTGTAAGTTTTGCTGCGGATTACAGATGATAACACTATCGGCACTCAAACTATCTAGGCAGGGCTGTATGCTGTATTTATAATTTTTGTCAGCAGGCAGTAGATCTGTTACTACTACGGCCCGGTGCCCTGTTTGGAACAGGACGGCCGAGTTTTTCCTAACGTTAAAGAATACTGTATGGTTGGTTGATTGCTGACCAATAGCTTTCCAACTCAGGCTACAACAAAGCACTAACACAAATGCCAGCGTTAAATGCAATTGCCATGCTTTTTTGTAGGCGAGGAAATAAACCGCAGCTATGATAATGAGATAGAGTAAAAGGTGTTCCGTAGTACTGATCCAGATTTTGCTGATGCTGGCATAAGGTAAATGCTCAATAAATACCAGCGCTTTATTCATCAGTAGAATAAGATGTTCTAAAACATACGCTAATAACTTACTTAGTGGAGCCAAGGTTGTGACAAGAGTACTCAACAGGAAGGTCATGCCAACAATTACAATAACTTCGGCAGGCACAATGATGAGCAAGTTGCTTACCAAAAAGTAAACCGGGAACTGGTGGAAATAGTAAGCACTAAGCGGAAAAGTGATGAGTTGTGCCGCTATGGATAACGAACAAAGTTTCCACAACTTATCGGCCCATTTATTTTTAAACTCAAATTGCTCATATAGAATAGGCTGTAAAGCTATCAACCCAAATACGGCCAGGTAAGAAAGTTGAAAACCAACATCGGTTATGAGTAGCGGATTATACAGCAGCAGTGCAAACGCCGAAACTGCCAGCACATTTAAATAATGTACCGGCCTGCCACTGGCTTTACTAATGATCACCATACTCAGCATCACCGCCGCCCGGCATACCGCGGGCGAAAGCCCTGTTAATATTGCATACGCCCAGATCAATAGCAGCGATAACACTGCATTAAGTATACGTCCATTGCGATTTCGTCTTAAAGGTTTGAGCATCCATGCCATCACGACGAACAAAATGGCCACATGCGCACCCGAAACCGACAGCACGTGTATGGTGCCAGTTTTAGAATAAGCCTGTAAAATGTCGCTGCTTAAATCGGCCTTGTAACCCAGTAGCAGGGTAGAGGCAATGGCTGCAGCCTCGGTATTGGTAATGTATAGTTTAATAGCATCAACCATGCGTTGCCTTAAGGTAAGCGACCATGCAATAATAGGGTTACCTTCATTACTCCGCATCAACCTAACTTCTTGCCGGTTTAAAAAGCTTTGGTGGTAAATGTTTTGGTGCGCCAGGTATTTTTTATAGTTAAACTCGGCAGGGTTAAAAGGGATATCGACCGGTTTGTATGTTGCAGGAACGAGCAGCAGGTCGCCGTAAGAAACGGCGTGGCTGTTGCTATCGGTTACCAGTGTAATTAACAACTTGCCCGAAGCTCCCTCGTTCAGCTTCGGCTTAACCGCATAGTTTACCTGCGCTGTAAATCGAGTATAAATTCCTTTCTGTGTTGGTTCGGTAATTACTTTAACAATGAGGTAGTCGGCTTTAAGTTTTGAAAAATGATCGGCGTTTGGCAGTTCGTTGTTCAATTGGGCGCATAACCAGCCACTGCAAAGCAGGATGATGTGCATCAGCGCACCGCCAAGCCAGGAATAGCGCTGAACGTTGAATTTATTGTAGCAGATGTTTAAGACAATAAAGCTAACCCCCGCAATAAGAAACAGAAATGAAATATAGGTGGATAGTCCGGCTTCGGCTAGGTGCAAATTTAATACAACGCCTGCTATGAAAGGCATGAGCCAAAACAGGAAAGGTATTTCGCCTTTATGGGCACGAAGCATAAGGTTTGTTTAATATTCAGGCTAATTTCTCGTCCGTTATGTCGAAGCAAGTTTGGCGTGACGGATATTAGCGTTTAGCTGCCCTAAAATACAATTATCTTGCAGGAAAATAGCGGAAAGAAATAATTACAACTGATCACGAACTTCGAGCAGAAATTTTTTGAGGTTTTCGAGCGAGTTGAGGATGTTTTGCTGATCCTTGGTTTCGCTCATGTTATTTTTCAGGTGGTCTTTAGCACCCTGAATGGTATAGCCTTTATCGCGTATTAAATGAAAGATGATCTTGAGGTTTTCGATATCCTCGTTGGTGAAATAACGATTGCCTTTTTTGTTTTTCTTTGGCTGTAGTACATCAAACTCTTTTTCGTAATACCTGATCAACGAGTGGTTAACCCCAAACATGGTCGTAACCTCGCCCATGGTATGGTACATCTTGCTAATGTCGCGTTCTTTATAAGGCATATGCAAATATATAGAAAAAACCCCTCCCAAACCCTCCTCAAAGGGGAGGGCTCAAAAACTTCTGCATTTTTTTAAAAGTCTCCCCCTTTGGGGGAGATTTAGAGGGGGTTTCCTATATTTGGCATCATGAGCAAAAAGAACATTGCCCTTTTGGCTGGCGGTTACACCGGCGAATATGAAGTATCTATCAATAGCGCTAAAAATATTGCTGCTAACCTCGACGCGGAAAAATATAACGTATACACCATACTCATTACCCGTAATCGCTGGTTTTACCAGACCGATGGTGAGTTGATAGACATAGATAAGAACGACTTTAGCCTAACGCTCAACGGAGAAAAAATAAAATTTGATAACGTATTTATTACGGTGCACGGTACCCCCGGCGAAGATGGTAAGATACAAGGCTATTTGGACATGATGGGCCTGCCTTATAATACCTGCGATGCCACTACATCGGCCATTACCATGAACAAGGCTTATACCAAGGTATTGGTGCACACTATCGTGAATTTGAATACCGCCAAGTCGGTTAAGCTATTTCAGCATGATATGCATGAGGTTGGTATTATTGCCGCCACCCTAAAATTCCCGCTATTTGTAAAACCTAATAACGGTGGCAGCAGCGTAGGTATGAGTAAGGTGCACAGTGTGGCCGAACTGCCTGCCGCACTTGAAAAGGCATTTAAAGAAGATGATCAAATACTGGTTGAAGAATTTATAAAAGGCCGCGAGTTTAGCCGGGGCATAGCTCGTTTGCATGGTAAACTGGTGGTGCTACCCGCTACAGAGATCATCAGCTCTAAAGAATTTTTTGATTACGAAGCTAAATATACACCGGGCGTAAGCCAGGAAATTACCCCTGCCGACTTAACCGACGAGCAGAATAAAATAATTGCCAACATCCTGAAAGAAGTTTACGTGCGCTTAAATTGTCGTGGCATGGTACGTATAGATTTTATTTTGCAAGAAAACACCGGCGACTTCTACTTTATCGAGGTGAATACCACACCCGGACAATCGGCCAACAGCCTTATTCCCCAACAAGTACGCGCCGCCGGAATGGACCTTACTGCTTTCTATGGCGATATTGTAGAAAGTAGTACGAGCAGTTTGTAATTGTTGCCCTGAAAGAAAAGACCAATGCTTGTTTGAGACTTTGCTAAGCGGCGTATACATCAATAAGCTTAGCCTAAGCATACCTATCAAAAGATCATGCTTCATATTGTTAACTTTAAAAAATCATACGGTAACCAACCGGCGCTAAGTATTCCTGATTTTGCAATTCATGCCGGCATCTACTGGATAAAGGGTGTAAATGGATCGGGCAAGAGCACGTTGTTAAAATCAATAGCGGGTATACTTGCCTTCAATGGCGATATTTTATTGAACGATGTCAGTATTAAGAAAAAACCCGTTGAGTACCGTAAGCTGGTCAATTTTGCCGAAGCCGAGCCGTTGTTTCCGGAGTTTTTAACCGGACGTGAACTAATAGATCTGTTCGCAACCGCCAAAGACGCACCTGCAGGGCAGGAACTTCCTTACCTGGAAAGTATGGGTATGGCGGGGTACGTACACAAACCGGTTGGTACCTATTCCAGCGGGATGCTTAAAAAAATATCTTTACTGTTAGCCTTTTTGGGCAAACCGCAATTCATATTGCTGGATGAACCTCTGATCACAATAGATACCGCCGCTTTGGAAGTGCTTTACGGGTGGATAACCGAGCATCGCCAGCAGTATGGCACCAGCTTCTTGCTTTCATCTCACCAGGTGCTGAATGCCGATATTATGCCTGCACGTATTTTACAGATAGAAAATCAAACCATAAGTACGGCCCTAACAGATGAAGCAGCCGCTTAACAATGTTTTAAGCCGGATATTTGTGCGGGGCTTTTATCAAGCTCATGCAGGTTTGTTTTTGTTTTTTTTCTTGGTCATGATAGGCTCGGTAGATCCGGGAGAACTGTTCATGTATCATAAAATCTTAATGCTGGCATTTATAAGCAGTCCGCTGATGTTATTGGTTGTATTTGTCGCCTGGTTCTTATACAATTTAAAATGTCTGCATTATGTAATAGGGCAAATTAGCGCACCGCCGCAGCACTTTATGTTTTACAGCATGGGTTCTTTCAATCGTAAAATTCAGCTAAAAAGCTGGTTTTTGGTGCAATTAATCTTGTTGCTGCCAATAATAGTATACGGGTTAGTTGCAGTGGGCGTAGGCCTTAAATACCATTACTATTTAACACCTGCAATTATTGTTATTTATCTATTACTACTGGCCGCAGTAAGTGCAAGATTGTATGTATTATTACTTGACAGGTTGGTAGATAGCGGCAACCCATCATGGTTATTACAATGGATTGGTAATTGGAGAAAACCGTATTTTAGCCTGTTTATTTACCATGTGTTAAACCGGCTCAAAGTTGCTTACGCCATTACCAAAGGGTTAACATGGCTTATAGTTATCAGTATTTTTTCCTTGTTTAATGATGTAAAGACCGATGCCCGTGTAGCAGGTATGGCCGTTTTGGCTATTGCCGTTGCTCATGCCGTACTGGTTTTTGAAGGGCAAAGGTTTGAGCAAGCGTACCTAAGCTTTGCCCGTAATTTTCCATACACACATATAAAGCGGTATTGCTACTTTGTGTGCACTTATTTAATGTTGCTATTACCCGAAGGTTTATGGCTGCTTAACAGGTTTAATTTTGTGTTAGCAATTCAATTACTGCTCATGGCATTGAGTATGTTATTACTATTTCACACGCTTATATACTACATAGGTTTAAGCATGAGTAAATACCTGCAATGTGTAATGGGTTTGTTCATGCTCTTGTTTTGGGTGATGATGTATAAGTTAATGCCAGTGGTTATTACCGGTAATATATTGGTTTCTTACCTGCTGGTTATCAGGTACTATTACAGGGATATGCCGGTGGTAGCTGAGAAGTAATAAAAAGCTACGCTGTTGTTCGGTACCTGGTAAGAATGCAGGTATTGATGCATATAAGTCTTTTTGCCAGGCTAAATTTTATAATGTTCTACTATATCATCCGGTATCTTCGCTCCGCGGCCGGTTTTCATATCAATCATTACATAGTCAAAATAACCATCGCAGCAAATCTTTTTGGTGGCTTTATTAGTGAGTATAAAAGTTACCCGGCAGCCTTTATCGTCAATGCTTTCAATGCCGGTGCGTACCAAAAAGTAATCGCCCATGGTTAAGGCACGTTTATAATCTACATGTGCGGTGCGCACCACCCAGCCAAAGCCACGTTCCATAAACTTTTCCATGGCCATACCGTAGCAGGTGTCCATTTGTTCGTAACGGGCTGCCAGCACGTAATCAAAATACCGGCTGTTATGCACATGCTGAAACATGTCTATATCATCGGGCCTAACGCGGTGCTCGGTTTCAAAGGTGCTGTATGTCATTTTTAGTTGAAAGTTATAAGTTGAAAGTCAAAAGTAGTAGATTGTGTTTGCAAAATAAGTATTTAGCAGAGTGGTGTGCTGGCAATAACATTCAACTTTGAACATTCAACTTTAAACGTTACATTTGCACCTAATTAACAAAAATTACTTAACGCTTTAATATTATTCACGTAATGTATTTAAGTTCAGAGTGGAAATCAGAAATTTTCACAACACACGGTGGCGAAGCCACTAACACAGGTTCGGCCGAAGGTCAGGTTGCTTTATTCACAAAACGTATTGCACATTTAACCGGTCACTTAAAAAAGAACAAAAAAGACTTCGCTACTCAATTGTCTTTACAGAAATTGGTAGGTAAACGTCGTGCTTTGTTGGCTTACCTGTACAAAAAAGACATTCAAAGATACCGTGCTATCATCAAGGCTTTAGAGCTAAGGGATATTATCAAATAGTACTTACAGTCTTTCAAAAAAGCTGTCCGTTAGCGGATGGCTTTTTTACTTTTACAACAGCAAACAATTAAAAAGCGGTGCGCTCTAAAAGATGAAAAGCGCATCATACGAAAACAAGATGAGTTACAATGCAATTAAAAAGGTAATCGATTTAGGTGACGGCCGCACCATTGAGATCGAAACCGGAAAACTGGCCAAACAAGCCGATGGTTCGGTAGTTATAAAAATGGGTGATACCATGTTATTGGCTACCGTAGTTTCTTCTAAAGAAGCTAAAGAAGGTATCGACTTTTTACCGTTATCGGTAGACTACCAAGAGAAATATGCGGCTACAGGTCGTATTCCGGGTGGTTTTTTACGCCGTGAGGCACGTTTATCAGATTATGAGGTATTGATCTCGCGTTTGGTTGACCGCGCCCTGCGTCCATTATTCCCTGAAGATTATCATGCTGATACACAGGTAATGATCTCTTTAATATCGGCAGATAAAGACATTATGCCAGATTGCTTAGCTGGTTTGGCAGCATCAGCAGCATTATCAGTTTCCGATATTCCTTTTAACGGTCCAATTTCGGAAGTACGTGTTGCTAAAGTTGATGGTGAGTTGGTTATTAACCCAACTTTAAGCCAATTACAGCGCGCTACATTAGAGTTTATCGTAGCCGGTTCTGAGCATGATATTAACATGGTGGAAGGTGAAGCTCATGAAATTCAGGAAGCTGAATTAGTAGAGGCTATCAAATTTGCACACACTGCTATCAAAATTCAATGTTTAGCTCAAAAAGAGTTGACTATTGAAGTTGGCAAAACTGAAAAACGTACCTACAGCCACGAGCACAGCAACGAGGACTTGAAAAAAGCCATCTACGCTGCTACTTATGAGCAGGTATATGCTATTGCTGGTTCAGCTTCGGCTAAAGATGAGCGTTCAGTTAAGTTTAAAGAAGTTCGTGATGCTTACATCGCTACTTTAGGCGAAATCGACGATATCACTAAATCATTAGCCAAAAAATATTACCACGATGTGGAGTACGATGCTATCCGCAACCTGGTTTTAGATGAAGGTAAACGTTTAGATGGTCGTCAAACTACACAGATCCGTCCTATCTGGAGTGAAGTTGGTTACTTGCCATCTGCACACGGTAGCGCGGTATTTACCCGAGGCGAAACTCAGGCCTTAACCACCGTTACTTTAGGTGCTAAGGATGATGAGCAAATGATTGATGGCGCGTTCATTAACGGTTACCAAAAATTCTTGTTGCACTATAATTTCCCTGGTTTCTCAACTGGTGAAGTTCGTCCTAACCGTGGCGCTGGCCGTCGCGAAATTGGTCATGGTAACCTGGCTATGCGCTCATTAAAACGCGTATTGCCTGCCGAAGATGAAAATCCTTACACTATCCGTATCGTTTCTGATATTTTGGAATCAAACGGTTCATCGTCAATGGCTACAGTTTGTGCCGGTACATTGGCTTTGATGGATGCCGGTATTAAAATTACCGAGCCTGTTTCAGGTATTGCCATGGGTTTGATCACTAACGAAATGGGTACTAAATACGCTATCCTATCTGACATTTTAGGTGATGAAGATCACTTAGGTGATATGGACTTTAAGGTAACCGGTACTAAAAATGGTATTGTTGCCTGCCAAATGGATTTGAAGATCAACGGTTTATCTTACGAAGTTTTAACTAACGCGTTAGATCAGGCTAAAGAAGGTCGTTTACATATCCTGGGCGAAATGGCTAAAACCATTGCTCAGCCTCGTGAGGATTACAAACCGTTTGCGCCACGTATCGTTACCCTTAAAATCGACAAAGAATTTATTGGTGCAGTTATCGGGCCCGGTGGTAAGATCATCCAGGAAATGCAACGTGAAACCGGTGCAAACATCAATATCGAAGAGGTTAACAACATGGGTATCGTGCAAATCTTTGGCGATAACAAAGAAGCCATTGATTTAGCCGTAGGCCGTATCCGTGCTATTGCCATGAGACCAGAGGTTGGCGAAACTTACGAAGGTAAAGTTCGTTCAATTATGCCATTTGGTGCCTTTGTTGAAATTATGCCGGGTAAAGATGGTTTACTGCACATTTCTGAAATTGATCACCGCCGTATAGAAACTATGGATGGCGTGCTAGAAGTAGGTGAAATTGTAAAAGTAAAACTGTTAGACATCGACAAACAAGGTAAACTGAAACTTTCGCGCAAGGCTTTACTGCCACGCCCCGAAAGAACAGAGCAGCCTAAAGGATAATAAAAACCGCTTTTAAAGCGTTTAAACCACATACTCAATGATTTTTATCGGTGGGTATGTGGTTTTTTCGTTTGTTTTTTTGTTTCTTTGCAAAACCCCTAAGTCATTAGTTAAGCTATTGGAGCAAAAATGCGTTCGTTTAATTGCCGAAACATCTAAAGTCCGATCCTTTTGAAAATGACATCTACCACCAATGATGATCCTTTAGATTTTTTGAGCAACAATATACAGAGTACCACAACCGGTTCAAAAACCGATTTGATACAACTGTTGCTCTATGAAATTATAAGGGTTAAAGATTTAATAAAGTACTATGATGGTATTCCCAATGGCGCCGGCCAGTTGGGTGCATCTATCCTGAATGAGCTGGTATCTGAAGCTTACCAATCCCTGGTGAATTATGATATCGTACTGATGCGTAAATATTACGACCTGTTGCAAAACTGCGACTAAGCCACTTATTGCCTTTTCATTTTCCGTTTTTCCTTTACTTACTCTTTGTGGTTATGCCTATATTTGGCGGTATGAAGCATTTAATTGCACCCTCCATTTTAGCGGCTGATTTTGCCAATTTACAGCGCGATATTGAAATGCTGAATCAAAGCGAGGCCGACTGGATCCACGTGGATATTATGGACGGCCTGTTTGTACCCAACATCTCCTTTGGTTTCCCTGTTGTTGAAGCCGTAAATAAATATGCCACAAAACCTCTGGATGTACATTTAATGATTACCGACCCGGACAGGTACCTGAAAAACTTTGCCGATGCCGGGGCTGCCCATATCACCGTACACTATGAAGCCTGTACGCATCTGCACCGAACTATACAAGCAATTAAAGAATTAGGCTGTAAAGCAGGTGTGGCCTTGAACCCGCATACACCTGTAGCTTTGTTGGAAGATATTATTGCCGATGTTGACTTGGTGCTAATTATGTCGGTTAACCCGGGTTTTGGCGGACAAAAGTTCATTCAGAATACTTATAAAAAGATTGAACAGCTTAAAACTTTAAGTGCATCTCAAAACCCTGATCTGTTTATTGAGGTTGATGGAGGCGTAAACATTGGCAATACACCTCAATTGATACAAGCCGGCGCTAATGCACTTGTGGCAGGTAATTTTGTATTTTCTTCGGGCAACCCGTTAGCAACTATAAAAGAGTTGAAGCAAATATAATTTTAGAAAGCAGGCCTTTAATTGCTTTTCCACATCAAAAAATCATTATTCACAAAATAATATTTAACTACCAATTTAATAGGGTAATTATTTAACTTCGGCCGCAACTAAGAACTGGTATAAGTTCTTGGTAAATTAATAAAGCTATGAAACATAATTTCGGTGCCGGACCTGGCATCCTTCCTCATGAAGTCTTAAAACAGGCTGCTCAGGCAGTAGTTGATTTTAATGGTATTGGTTTGTCTATCCTCGAAATATCGCACCGTTCGGCCGAGTTTGAGGCAGTGTTAGATGAAGCTGTTAAATTAGTTAAGGAACTGTTAGAAGTACCCGAAGGCTATTCTGTATTATTTTTACAAGGCGGTGCCAGCCAGCAATTTGCTATGGTGCCTTATAACTTACTGCCCGAAGGTGGTAAAGCTGCTTATTTAGAAACAGGTGTTTGGGCCAATAAAGCCGCCAAAGAAGCTAAGTATTTTGGTAACCTGGAAGTGGTAGCTACCTCGAAAGAAAGTAACTTTAACTATATTCCTAAAGATTACACCGTACCTGCCGACGCAGCTTACTTTCACATTACCTCCAATAATACTATTTACGGCACCCAGTTGCAAAACATCAAACCATCTCCGGTGCCTATGGTAGCCGATATGTCTTCAGATATTTTTAGCCGTAAGATCAATGTTGCTGATTTTGGCTTGATCTACGCCGGTGCTCAAAAGAATATGGGCCCAGCCGGTACCACGCTGGTTATTGTGAAAGACGAGATACTGGGCAAGCTTGACCGTAAGATTCCGGCTATGTTCAACTATCAAACCCTGATAGAAGGTGGTTCTATGTACAATACGCCGCCTGTGTTTGCCATATATGTATCTATGTTAACCCTGGGCTGGTTAAAAGCCAAAGGTGGTGTAGCCGCTATGCAAAAAGAGAATGATGCTAAAGCTGCCCAGCTTTATAGAGAAATAGACCGCAACCCGTTGTTTAAAGGCGTAGCCGCCATGGAAGATCGTTCTAAAATGAATGTTTGCTTCGTGGTAGAAAATCCTGAGCACGAAAAGCCCTTCCTGAAGCTTTGCGATGACAAAGGTATAGTAGGTATAAAAGGCCACCGCAGCGTGGGTGGTTTCCGTGCATCTATTTACAATGCATTGCCAACCACCAGTATTCACGTGCTGATTGATGCCATGCAGGAATTTGCTGAGAAAAATAAATAATAGGAGCGGGGATAGAAGTTGCGAAGAACGAGGTACATACCCTGATCTCTTACTTCGCTCCCCGCACCACAAACCTCAAAACCCTTGAAATGATAAAATTACTAGCTAACGATGGTATTGACCCGGTAGGCAAGCAATTGCTTGAAGAAGCCGGCTTTACTGTTGATACCACTTTTATACCACAGGACGAATTGCCTGTAAAACTACAAGCCTACGATGCCATTACGGTACGTAGTGCAACCAAAGTGCGCCAAGCGCTTATTGATGCCTGCCCCAACCTAAAGCTAATTGGCCGTGGTGGAGTAGGTGTAGATAATATTGATGTAGAATATGCACAATCAAAAGGCATTGCAGTACATAATACACCTGCCGCATCATCAGCATCTGTGGCCGAACTGGTATTTGGTCATTTGTTTACCGGCGTACGCTTTTTACAGGATGCTAACCGCAAAATGCCGGTTGAAGGTGCTACAAAGTTTAACGATCTTAAAAAAGCTTATGCCAAAGGTATTGAGTTACGCGGCAAAACAATAGGTATTTTAGGCTTTGGCCGTATAGGCCGCGAAACTGCTAAAATTGCCTACGGTTTAGGGATGGAAGTTTTGGCTTTCGACCTTTATCCGTCAGTAAACGAAATAGAACTGGCGTTAGGCGGCGGCGTAAAAGCTACTGTGCCTGTTAAATATGCCAGCAAAGAAGAGGTAATTGCCCAAAGCGATTTCATTTCGTTGCACGTGCCGTTTAGCGAAGAGCCTGTACTTGGTGCTAAAGAGTTTGCCGCCATGAAAAAAGGAGCCGGCCTGGTAAACTGTTCGCGCGGTGGTACGGTAGATGAGTTGGCTTTGGTTGAAGCTTTAAACAGCGGTCAGTTGGCTTTCGCCGGGTTGGATGTATTCGACAATGAGCCTACGCCACGTGCCGAGCTGTTACAGCATCCCAAAATCTCATTAACCCCGCATATCGGTGCTTCAACCAACGAAGCTCAGGAGCGCATAGGGGTAGAGCTTGCAACGTTGATTATCAACTATTTCAAACAGTTATAAGAAGCTGAAGTTGCGAAAATGTAAAAGGTCTTGATTTTTAAAATCAAGACCTTTTTTATGTCAGAATAAAAGAAATTATAGATTGAAAGAGCCACTTAACCGTACCTTATCCGTCGAATTTTTATCGTTGGTTAATATTACATCAAATGTGCCTTTGGTGGTGGCTTTGGTAGATGCAACACTAAATGTATTAAAGTTAATATATCCCGAAACCGTACCTGTATAGGAGGTTCCATCGGCTAAAGATAATTGCGCAGTAGTTATATCGGTAACACCGGCCGACGCCGAGAATGCAACCAGGTTGATGATGATCCCGTTATCACTGGTTATGGGCGAGCCGGTAACGCTCGAAAGAGGAAAGCCTAACGAAGATGCGGATATAGCCGTAGTTAAATAAGTAGATGAATTACTTAATGTGTAAGTGGCACCTTTTAAAGTGAAAACAATAGTACCCATTGCGCCGATAGGTACTCCTCCATCGCCGTTGCTGTTAACGGTTCCCGGTGTGGTGGTTCCTGTGCCCGGAGTAGTTGTTCCAGTTCCGGGAGTCGTTGTGCCCGTTCCCGGTGTTGTAGTCCCTGTTCCCGGAGTAGTGGTTCCTGTTCCGGGAGTAGTCGTGCCGGTACCCGGTGTTGTAGTGCCTGTTCCTGGATTGGTACCGGTACCAGGTGTTGTTGTACCTGTTCCGGGCGTGGTGGTGCCCGTTCCTGTAATTGGTGTGGTGGATACTTTAATAACGGTTGGATCTGCCTTTTTTTCGCATGCCGTTAAGGAAAGTAAAGCAGCAGCGAAAAGCATCGCCGCCAAAAGTACCGTAATCGGTTTATCTGTAAAGTAAGTGGTCATTGTGATAAGGATCGATTAATCATCAATACATACCAAATATGACCAAATAATTTGAGACTTACAATATATGGGTAATGCCCTTTTCAGGCATAACTACTTCATAGCCATCTTGCTCAAGGGATTGGGCCATGGCCTGCATACTTTCCAGTTCTCCATGTACCAGGAATACTTGTTTTAACCTATCGGCCGATTGTTGCTTTACTGTATTCACCAGATCATCATGATCGCCGTGGGCGCTAAATAAATCGGTCTTTTTGATGGTGGCATAAACCGATAATTCCCGGTCTTTAATATGCACAATAGGATCGCCGCGAAGTAAGCGGTAACCCAGTGTGCCTTTAGCGCAATAGCCAATGAAAAGGATGGTGCAGTAATAGTTTTGAATGTTATTATACAAGTGATCCTGTATGCGTCCGCCCTCCAGCATGCCAGCCGAAGAGATAATGATACAAGGTTCAAAGTAGTTGGCTATCTGGTGGCTTTCCCGTAAATTTTCAACGTAATGCAGGTTCTCAAACTCAAATTCATCGCCCTGCACCCGGTAAAAATCCTGTGCTTCCTCATTTAGTAAAGCATGATGCTTACGAAATATATTAGTAGATGCATTGGCCATAGGGCTATCCACAAAAACTTTCACTGGTGGTAGCAGACCACTGCTAAAAATTTTATTTAAAGAATATACCAACGCCTGCGTACGGCCAATGCTAAAAGCAGGGATAATCAATCGGCCCGATTCTTTGATACATGCTTTCTCAATGGTGTCTACCAATACCTCTTCCACCGTTTTATCCTTGGTATGAAAGCGGCCGCCGTAGGTAGATTCAGTTACCAAGTAGTCTACCGGTGGTAAGGGCTGCGGATCATCAAGCACCGGGTAATTCTTGCGTCCAATATCGCCGGTAAAGGCTATGGTTTTTTCTTCGCCGTTATCGTTTATGGTAAGTATTGCTGCGGCAGCGCCTAATAGGTGGCCAACGGGGATAAAGTTCAATTGTACATCACCATTGAGGCGGAATGGTTTATTGAAGCCAATGGTTACAAAGCGGTCTACCGTATCCATTACATGCTTTTGCAGGTACAAAGGCTGCGGCCGCGCACCATGGTGCCTACCCCGGCGATGCTTGCCGGCTTTATGCTGCTTATGCAAAAAGATACTTACCGAATCCATTAGTAATAATTCGGTCAGCTGTGCGGTAGGAGGGGTGCAAAGTATTTGCCCGTCAAAACCCATACGTACCAGCGTAGGCAAATTGCCCGAATGGTCGATATGAGCATGGGTTAATATTACCACATCAATTTCTGCCGGGTTAAAAGGGAAATCTTCGTTAGCTTGTACGTTGCGGTCTTTTTCGTAATCCAGTCCGCAATCTATCAATATTTTATATTGGTTAACCTCCAGCAAATGCATGCTGCCGGTAACCTGACGGGCTGCCCCGTGTATGGTTAATTTCATTTTTAGTTCATTCTTAGTGGTTCATTGTTAATAGCTATGCTCTGGTGGTATCAATACCACAAACAATCAATTATAAACCATGAACCGAGTGCTTAAGTACTGGTATCAAACTGTAACTGGCTCAGGTAGCGGTACAAGCCCTGATCTTGTGCCATGAGTTCATCATGCGTTCCGTTTTCAATAATACGGCCTTTTTCTAACACTACAATTTTATCTGCTTCGCGGATGGTAGAGAGGCGGTGGGCGATAATGATAGAAGTACGACCTTTCATCAACTCTTCCAAAGCCTCCTGTACTAAACGCTCAGACTCTGAATCGAGCGATGAGGTAGCCTCGTCCAGGATGAGTATTGATGGATTTTTAAGCAATGCGCGCGCTATGGCAATACGCTGGCGCTGTCCACCTGATAATTTAACGCCGCGTTCGCCTACAACGGTATCATAACCTTCGGGGAAGCCTTCAATAAACTGGTGGGCGTTAGCACGTTTAGCAGCCTGCATCACCTCCTCTTCTGTGGCATGACGTTTACCGTAGGCAATGTTTTCGTGAATAGTACCACCAAACAGTAATACATCCTGTGGTACAATGGCTACCTGGTTGCGGATGTCGGTAAGGGCGTACTCTGAGGCTGGTTTACCATCAAACAACATGATTCCGCTTTGCGGGTGATAAAACTGCAGGATCAAGGCTGCCATGGTAGATTTACCCGAGCCGCTTGGGCCTACAATAGCCACCCGCTGACCGGCTTGTGCGTGCAAGGTTACGTCTTTTAAAACTTCAATTTCAGGCCGCGACGGGTAATGAAAGTTGATGTTGCTGAAGATTAAATCGCCGCGGATTTGTTGTTTGACGACATTGTCCTCTTCATGGATAGAAACGTCTTCACCATCTTCGCCTAATATCTCTAACACACGCTCACTGGCGCCAATAGCCTTTTGCATATTGGCATACAGGTCGGGCAAACTGCCCATAGCTGCGCTGATGAAGGCGGCATACACAATAAATGTAGTAAGCTTACCAAAGGTTAGGCCATTATCATGGATAGATACCAGGTAAGAGCCATACCATATCTCGCAAAAAATAGTACCAAATAAGCAAAATACAATAAATGCACCGAACAGTCCCCGATATTTGGCACCCTTAACTGCCAACGTAACTACTTCGTTCAAGTTTTTACTGTAACGGCCCGCTTCAAAGGCTTCATTCACAAAGGCTTTAACGTTGGCTATACCCTGGAGTGTTTCCTCAACAATGGTATTAGATTCGGCCAGTTTATCTTGTGCCTGACGTGATAGGTTACGGATAAATTTACCGAAGAATATGGCAATAAGGATCAAAAACGGCAGTACCAACAGTAGCGCCAGCGTAAGTTTGATGGATGATATAGCCAATAAAATAATACCACCTACCAAAATGATAATTTGCCTTATCATTTCGGCAAATGTGGTGGTCAATGTATCTTGTATCTGCGACAGATCCGCCGAAATACGGCTGTTTAACTCTCCAACCCTGCGGTTAGAAAAGAAGTTCATAGGGAGAGTAACCAACTTGAAATAAGTGTCGCGACGAATGTCGGCCAACGATTTTTCGGCCACCTGCACAAACCAGGTAATACGGAAATAGGATACAAAACCCTGTATAAAGAGCACTACAATGGCAATTTCGCCTATAACACGCAAACTGGCCGGCATGAAGCTAAAGTGCTGTTTACCTTGAGCTGCATCTATAAGTGCCCCAAAAAAACCCGGGAAAGCCAGGCCGGTTAAGCTCGAAATGATCAGGAAAGCCAGTCCGCCGAAAAACTTGGCACGGTAGGGTTTAATGTAGCCTATGAGCCTGCTTATTTTTTGCAGACTTTGTTTATTGATCTTTGCTTTAGGTAATTCTTTCTCTGCAGCGGTACCACTGTTCAGACTTGATCTTCCCATAAAAATACTTTCTTCCTCAACTAATTTAACGGGTAAAAATACGGTTTAAACCTGTGTTTTAAGGTAAAGCTTGGTAAAATTGACTTTATAATGAGAACATGGGTTTTCACCTCAATAAACTTCGTTTTTTAGTTTAATAAGTATGAAAAAATACAGATTTCTTCAGTTAACTACGCTTGTTAAAACAGTGGTGAGATGCGCTAAAAAAAATCTATTAACAACTTGTCTAAAGCGACCTCGATATGATAAATTCTGCAAAAGCTAAAATTCATTAATACTCAAGCCGCCGAATTATTGAAAATCGATAATCACGCTATCACCCAGGTTCAGACCCAGCAAGCCGCTGGCGTTGCCTTTGTTAATGGCAATTTCGAGGTGATCGCTGATGCCGAATAGGCAAAGTTTTTCGCCTTCAGGTACTTCGTTATAGTGCCAGCTGAGGTGGGTAATGGTTTCGTTGCGTTTAAAGTAAAGTACAAAGCGGCGGCCTTCCTGTACGCGGTTAAAAAAGTCTTTGGTAATGTTGGTGATCACGTTTTGGAACGAATCGATGTAGATGACCATACCACGTATTTGGTTGCGTTCTACCGCAGGCTGCAGGGTCATTTTTTTCTCGATGCTTTCTACCGGGATGCCTATATCCTTGAGAGATTTTCCATCGGCCAGGTAACAGGCGGCTTTGGCCAGGATATCGGCCAGAGGGAAGTGCAAGAACTTCAGGTCCTGCAAAATGTCTATCTCTACAATCTCTTCAGGATCTTCCTCAAAAATAAGCGAGAAAATGCCATTATCGGTACCTACAAAGTAATGGTTATGGTAACGGATGGCTAAAAACTTGGTATCGTCGCTGTAAACAGTGTCAATACCCAGCAGGTGCACCGTTTCTTCGGGAAAATAGTAGAAGCTGTTCTTCAAAATAAAGGCTGCCTGTTGTATATTGAAGGCAGCCACGGTATGCGTAATGTCAACCATATTCACTGTAGGCAATATCCTCAGGATGCTGCCTTTAAGGGCCGCCTGATAAATATCTTTATCGCCCAGATCAGTTGTTAAAGTTATTATTGACATTCGTATTTGAATATTTATTGCTAATCTTGTAAAAGCATTACCAAGGTGCAAATATTCAAAAATTTAGCCATTAAAAAATCAGCAACTATAAAATCATTTTCTGTTGAACGAACTTAAAATATCAATTGAACACATTAACCCCGCTGTATTATGGGGGCCTAATAATGATCATTTTGAGATCATTAAGAAGCAATACCCTAAGCTTAAATTAGTTGCCCGAGGCTCCGAATTAAAAGTTTTGGGCGATGAGCAGGAACTGGCTTTATTTAACGAAAAGTTTGGTCAGCTTTTGCAGCTCGTTGAAAAGAACGATAACCTGAACATAACCGACCTGGAGCGTATTTTAGGTGCCAAACATGTTGAGCCTAAACCGACCGACGGACAAGCTGAAAAGCCCGGAAGTCTGGACGAGGTGATCGTATTTGGCCACAACGGTATTATGGTGAAGGCCCGCACGGTTAACCAGCGCCGTATGGTTGATGCCATTGTGAAGAACGACATTATGTTTGCCATTGGCCCTGCCGGTACGGGTAAAACCTACACCGCGGTTGCTTTGGCTGTACGTGCATTAAAAAATAAAGAAATTAAACGTATCATCCTTACCCGCCCGGCCGTTGAGGCAGGGGAGAACCTTGGCTTTTTGCCCGGCGACCTAAAGGAAAAGATAGACCCATACCTGCGCCCGCTCTATGATGCGCTTGATGATATGATACCGCCCGAAAAGTTAAAAACTTATTTGGAGAACCGTACCATAGAAATTGCGCCCTTAGCGTTTATGCGTGGCCGTACTTTGGATAATTGCTTTGTAATATTGGATGAGGCGCAAAACGCTACCGATATGCAGCTCAAAATGTTCTTGACCCGTATGGGGCCAACCGCCAAGTTTATTGTAACGGGCGATGTAACCCAAATAGATTTGCCTAAAAAACAGCAATCGGGTTTACATACCGCCCTGCGCATTTTACCCGATATTAAAGGCATCGAAATTATTTACCTGAGCGGCGAAGATGTGGTACGCCACAAACTGGTACGCCGCATATTGGAAGCTTACGGGGATATACAGTAGTTAGAGAAGCCCCTCCCAACCCTCCCCGGGAGGGAGGGCTTTAAAGATGTAATTAATTTTAACTCCCTCCCTTCCGGGGAGGGCTGGGGAGGGGCTTTGATGCTTGTTTAATGAACGCTATAAACCAAACCAATTTTAACTTTCCGGGTCAAACGGCTTTTTACAAAGGCAAGGTACGTGATGTGTACACTATTGATGATCGCTTGCTGGTGATGGTAGTTACCGACCGTATTTCGGCTTTTGACGTGGTGTTGCCCGAGCCTATCCCTTACAAGGGGCAGGTTTTAAATCAAATTGCAGCACACTTTTTACAAGCCACGGCCGATATCGTACCCAACTGGGTAATAGCCGTGCCCGATCCAAGTGTGACCATCGGCAAAATGTGTGAACCCTTTAAAGTGGAAATGGTAATACGCGGCTATTTGGCCGGCCATGCCGCACGCGAATACGCTGCCGGTAAGCGCCAGGTTTGCGGTGTTAACCTGCCCGAAGGTTTACAAGAGAACGATAAACTGCCCGAACCTATCATCACCCCAACTACCAAAGCATCGGTAGGGCATGATGAAGATATATCGCGCGAAGATATTTTGGCCAGGGGCATTGTGAGCGAGGAAGATTACTTGCAACTGGAACAATACACCCATGCGCTGTTTGCCAGTGGTACTGAAATTGCCGATGCGCAAGGATTAATTTTGGTAGATACCAAGTATGAGTTTGGTAAAGCTAACGGACAAATTTTTTTAATTGACGAGATTCACACGCCCGATTCATCGCGGTACTTTTACAGTGAAGGTTATGCAGAGCGCCAGCAAAAAGGCGAGCCGCAAAAGCAGCTGTCTAAAGAGTTTGTGCGCAAATGGTTGATCGAAAATGGCTTTCAGGGTAAGGATGGGCAGCAGGTTCCGGAGATGACACCTGAAATTGTGCAATCTATATCCGAAAGGTATATTGAGCTTTTTGAGCAAATAACCGGCAAGGCATTTGAGAAAAGCAACAACCAGGAGGTGTTAAACCGCGTAGAGAGCGCTGTGAAGCAGGCCCTGCCAGTGTTGTGATTTTATTAATAAACAAATTAGTTATATCTTTAGCCCTATAATTATTTTAACATGAAATTCTCTGTTGATAAACATGAAAAATATGTTTTGATTAAGCTGAACGAATCAAAACTGAATTCATTGATTACGCCTCAACTAAAATCTGAGTTGATCCTGATTAATACTGAGGGTCAGCGTAACATTATATTAGATCTCTGTCAGGTTAAATTTGCCGATTCATCGGGCTTAAGCAGCTTGTTAGTTGGTCACCGTTTATGCAAAAATGCCGAGGGTAGTTTTATATTAGCCTGCCTTAATGATGCCGTTTCACGTTTGATAAGCATCTCGCAATTAGATAACGTTTTAACCATCGTTCCAACTACCGAAGAAGCTATTGACCATATTTTTATGGAAGAGATAGAAAAAGAATTGAAAAGAGAAGCAAAATAACATTTACGTGGTTTACCTATTATGAAATTTGAGGTAACCATACTTGGAAGCAGTTCAGCAACACCCATATTTAATAGAAATCCTACAGCGCAGGTGCTTAATATCAATGAGCACCTGTACCTGGTAGACTGCGGCGAAGGTACTCAGGTTCAAATGCTGAAGTACGAAATTAAGTCCAGCAAAATAGATCATATCTTTATTAGCCATCTGCATGGCGACCATTACCTCGGCCTTATAGGATTAATTTCTTCTATGCACCTTAACGGGCGCACCAAGCCCTTAAAATTGTTTGGCCCGGCACCACTGTTAGAGATTATCAATATTCAGTTTAAATATTCTGATACCACCCTGCATTACGATCTGCAGTTTATACCCACCAACCCCGATGAGCCTGCGGTGATCTACGAAAACCAGGATGTTATTGTTGAAACCATTCCACTCGATCATCGCATTGCAACCACCGGTTTCTTATTCAGGCAAAAAAAGCGTTTACGTAAGATTATTAAAGAAAAAGCAGAAGCGCTAAACATTCCAATTGAGCATTACCCCTTATTAAAAAAAGGTGCGCCGTTTACAGCCGCCGATGGTAAGGTCTACAAAAACACCGACCTCACCGTTGATTCTGACAGGCCCAAATGCTACGTTTTTTGCTCAGATACCATTTATAACGAAAGGTATTTTGAACAAATTGCCAATGCCGACCTGCTTTACCACGAGGCTACGTTTTTGCATAACTTACTTGACAGGGCCAATAAAACCCACCATACCACCGCATGGCAGGCAGGGCAGGTAGCACTACAAACCCAAGCCAAAAGCTTGTTAATAGGCCATTTCTCTGCCCGCTACAAAAGCCTCAACGAACTGCTTGATGAAGCCCGCGGCGTTTTCCAAAACACTGAATTAGCTATAGAAGGTAATACCTATACTATAGGTGATGATATGGTGTAAGGTTACTCAAATAAATTTAATCAATTTTGTTGCCTGTTCAGGCGTCCACGCCTGAATGCTCTTGATGCAAGCGTCCACGCTTGCGAAATAAAGTACGTGGCTTAAGTAAGCGTGGACGCTTACACTAAAATGCGTTCAGGCGTGGACGCCTGAACGGACAAAGCTGAATAACTTATGATGTCGTTTGCGAGCGACAGCGTGTCAATGTCGTTTGTGCCGGTCGCCTTGCGATTTCCACGTCACTAACGTTCCTTGCAATGACATGAATGTTATAAGAAAAAATCTTTCACAAAAAAGCCCCGATACAACTTCGTACGGGGGCTTTCCTTTTATGCTAAAATCTGCTTAATCTGCTTTGCGGCCAAACACCGAGAAACTTACGTAGCGTTTTGGATGTGCTTTAAGGTCGATGAACAGGTTGTTCAAGTTAGCCGATGCCGAGTTGAGGTTGTTGTACATCGAGTTATCATTCAATAATAAGCCTAAAGAACCTTGTCCGCTATTAATTTTGGCAACTGTGGCCTGTAAGTCACCCATTGCTTTGTTGGCATTATCAAGCGTACCTTTTATATTAGAGTTAGCCAAGTCGGTGCTCAGGCGCTCAAAGTTAGCAGTGGTAGTATTTAAACGACCGGTGCTGGCACGCAGGCTCACCGTAAGTGCTTCGGCGTTGCTCATAATAGCATTTATATGGCCCGATTGTGCACCCACCAAGCGGTCTATTTTTTTAGTAGTACCCTCTAAAGTTTGTAACGAGTTGGCTATGCTTAAAAAGCTGCGGTCAACATTACGCTGAAACTCAGGATTTAAAATCTTATTAATGGCCGCTAAGCTTGAATCTACCTTTTCCATCAAAATTTCGGCTTTACGCTGTACCGGTTGCAGGCTTTGTGCCAAACTACCCTGAATATCGGCACGTAAGGTATCTTTGTTTTCGGCCAGCTCGCGGCTGTTGCCTAATTCAAATATAATGGCCTTGCTTCCCAAAAGATCGGTACTCTCAAGCCTTGCCAGTGTATTGGCAGGAATGGGATACTTAGGATCAACCTTAAACTCAACTACGGTGAAGCCGCTTTCGGTTTGCAGTGTCATGTTAGATACATGGCCTATCTGGAAACCGTTGACCAATATAGGTTTGGATAGGGTTAAACCCTCCACATTGCGGTAGATAGCGTAAAATTTATTGGAGCTCGAAAATACATCGTTGCCTTTAAGGTAGCTGAATCCTAATATTAATATGGCCAGTCCAACTACGGTTAGTATTCCAATTTTGGTTTCGTTAGATATTTTCAAGGTTATGTAATTTAGTTGTTTTTTTATGTTACTGGGCTGTTTGCTCCAGTTCATGCTTATATTGTTTTATTGCTCTTACAATTGAATTTACGATTTCGGCTTGTCCGGCATCCGAGTTTAAATAATCTTCCTCTTCAGGGTTATCAATAAAGCCAGTTTCTACCAGTATGGAGGGCATAGCTGTGTTTGCTAAAACTTCTACACCCTGTTCAATTACGCCCAATGTACGTCGGCCGTCGGTATCTACAAATTCATTATTCACTAAACTTGCAAGACGTATACTTTGTTTACGAAATTTATCGCGAAAGGCATTTAAAATCATGGCTTGTGCCGGATCGGGTGTTTTCTCCTTCCTGCTCGAATAAGTTGCTTCAATTTCAGCGTACTCATTTTCACGAATAGCAGCCACTTGTTCGTTTGAACGTCCTATCCTGTTTACCAGCAACAGAACGCCTCTGCCTGTATGATTTGGCACCGATACCGATCGGCCGTTAACTACTCTTCTTACATTAGGTAAGGCATTGCAATGCAGAGAGATGTAAATGTTAGCCTTGTTTTCATTAGCCATATCTGCCCGCAACCCGTTCTGTACATAAATGTCTGAAGTGCGGGTCATAAGCACATTAACATCTTTCAATTCTTTTTGTACAGCCTGTTGCAATTTTAAGGCCAAAGCCAGCGTTACATTCTTTTCCATAGAATAGGCACCCGATGCGCCCCCGGCTCTACCGCCGTGGCCGGCATCTATTACAATGGTTTTAAGCTTAAAACCGGTAGAAACTGCTGTGTCTATGCTATCTGTGTTGTGAGAAGCGTAAGTAAACTGGGTAGAGCAAGTAAGTAATGCCAATAAACCGTAAATGTATGTTTTGAAAGCTTTATTTTTCATTATTTTTGAACGCCGTTAACTATATCTGCAAAAATACTATTCATATTCAATTTTGAAATTTATCAGGTTCTTTTTTCTATTTGCCTTGGTTTTAATAGTTAGCGCTATAGCTTTTGCAAACAAGCGCAGCTACGTAAAGCCATTGCAGGCGGCCGATACTCTTATCAAACTCGATTCGGTTAAAGATAGGAGATTGCTAAGACGTACACAACGTAACACGGCAACTAAAAAAGGTGCCACTGCCGATACTACCAAAAAAGTAACCCGCACAGATACGACTAAAAAAAATGCCGGAGGTTTACAATCGGAAGTAAAAGCTGTTGCCGATGATTCTACTTATACTGATGCTGATAAGAAAATTACCTACCTTTTTGGTAATGCCCGGGTAACTTACGAAGATTTTTCGCTGGATGCCGACTATATAAGGATAGATGAAAAGAACCACCTCATTTTTGCCAGCGGCCGTATAGATCCTAAAACACGCCGCTATAGCAACCGCCCCATTGCCAAAAATAAAGATGACGCTCCCTTAACGGCCGACTCTATTTTGTACGATTATAAAACCAAGCGGGCGCTATCTTACAATACCTCAACCGAGCAGGAGGGCAATTTTATTACCGGTGGCGAGGCCAAAAAGCTGAACGAAACCGAGGTTGCCTACCATAACATCTTATTTAGTACCTGTTCGCTTCCGTACCCCGATACCCACTTTGGTATTGTGATTACCAAGGGTATAGGTGAAAAGAACCGCATTATCTCCGGCCCCGCTTATTTAGAAATTGCCGGGGTACCACTGCCGCTGGCCATACCTTTCGGGTTTTTCCCCAAGCCCGACAGCCGTGCATCAGGTGTGATTTTGCCTTCGTTTGGTGAGGATAGCCGCCTGGGTTTCTTCCTGCGTAATTTTGGTTATTACAAAGCCTTCAGCGATTATCTCGATTTAACCACCATGGCTACGGTGTACTCCAAAGGCTCATTTGAAATTGGTACCACGGCGCGTTATTTGAAGCGCTACACCTACCAGGGTACGCTGGCCCTCAACTTTGGTTCGCACAATTACGGCGTATCGGGCGATCCTTTTACCAAAGATTTTAACATTCAGTGGTCGCATTCGCAAGACGCCAATGCACACCCGGGTAGTACGTTCAGCGCCTCGGTAAACGCCGCTACTTCGTCGTTTTATGCCAATAATCCGGCCACCACGGGTTATAATATACAGCAACTTACCCAAAATAACCTGCGTTCGAGTATCTCGTACAGCCGCAACTGGGCGGGTACGCCATTCAGTTTCACGGCAAACCTGGGGCATAGCCAGGATATTACGCGCAAAACGGTTTCTTTAGAGTTGCCTACCTTTAACTTTAACATGACCTCCATTAGTCCTTTCGATTCTAAAGACAGGGTAGGAGAGCAAAAATGGTATCAGCGTTTAACCGTAAGTTATACCTTACAAGGTACTAATAAAATAAATGATGTGCCCGAGTCGCAGTTGTTTTCCAAAGAAACATTGACCAGGCGTTTACAGAACGGGTTTCAGCACAATATTCCTATCGGGTTAAATTTGAACGTGTTTAAATTCTTCCAGTTTAATACCAGTGCCAACTATACCGAGCGTTGGTATTTTCAAAGCATCCGCAAACGGTATCCACGCGGTACCATCAGCTCGGGCGAAATTCCTATTGTAGATACGGTGCAAGGCTTTACCCGCGCCGGCGAATATTCATTGAACGGCGGCTTTTCTACCAAGGTGTATAACCAGTTAACCTTTAAAAAAGGAAACTTAATGGCTATACGCCACGTAATGACACCTAACGTAAGCTTTAATTACCGCCCCGATTTTGGTGCACCGGGCTATGGCTATTACCGCCGTGCTGTGAGTGATGCCGTGCCGCCTTACCCCGTATCATCAACCTATTACTCTATTTTTGAAAGTTCGGTTTATGGCGGACCAAGCCGCGGTAAGTTTGCCGGTATAAGTTTATCGGTTGATAATACCATTGAAGCTAAAATGAAAGCCCGCAGCACTGATACCTCCGGAGCGCCACGTAAGGTCAGCATTTTACAGGGTTTGAGTTTCAGCACGGCTTACAACTTCGCGGTCGATTCGTTCCGTTTGTCGCCCGTAGGGTTCAACGCCCACTCAGCTATTTTTAACCAAAAAGTTTCTCTTAGTTTGAATGGAACGCTCGACCCTTACAAAGCGCAGCTGCGCGACTCTATCAGCAACGGAACACTGGTAAGATACGCACGCCGGTTAGACCAATATGCGTTCCCAACGTTAACCAACATGTCGTTCTCCATGAGTTTTAGCTTAAACTCTATGACCAGCAAGAAAACGCCGTCGACCCAAAATACATTGGGAAACATGACGCCTAACCAGTACGACAGGCTGAGTCTCATTAATAACGATCCTAACCAGTATGTTGATTTTAACGTGCCTTACAACTTAAGCGTTAACTTTAACTTCAACTATAATAACGTTATTACCAGCAAAACTACTTCCAGTACGGTAAGCGCCAGCGGCGATGTTAACATATCGCCTAAATGGAAGGTACAGTACACCACCAATTATGATGTGAAGGCGGCAAAGCTGGGTATTACGCAGTTTTCTATCTACCGCGATCTGCACTGCTGGGATCTTTCATTTCAGTGGACGCCATTCGGTATCTACAAGTCTTTCAGTGTTGATTTGCGGGTAAAAGCATCAATTTTGCAGGATCTGAAACTATCTAAGCGGAAAGATTATTATAACAATTAATGTTGGCAGAAATTATAACCATTGGCGATGAGATCCTCATTGGCCAGATCGTAGATACCAATTCGGCCTGGATGGCCCGCGAACTTAACGCCATCGGGATACGCATTAAGCAAATATCGTCGGTTAGCGACGACCGCGAGCATATTTTAAAAGCCCTGGCCGAAGCTAAACAACGTGCCGATATTATCCTGATAACCGGCGGACTGGGCCCCACCAAAGACGATATTACCAAGAAAACCCTGGCCGATTACTTTGGCGTTGGCTTTGTTGAAAACCAGGAAGCGTTGGATAACGTAACCCGTATTTTTGCCAAGTACAACCGCCCGCTGCTGGAGGTTAACCGCCAGCAGGCCCAGGTACCTGCCAACTGCGAAGTGCTCAATAACCAAAACGGTACAGCGCCCGGCATGTGGTTTAACCATGAGGGAAAGATTTATGTATCTATGCCCGGCGTACCGCACGAGATGATGTATATGGTAGAGCAGCAGGTAATTCCTAAGCTGAAAGCTACGTTTAAGCTTCCCGTTATCATCCATAAAACATTGCTTACGGTAGGAGAGGGCGAATCATTCTTAGCCGAGCGGATAGCCGATATTGAAGATAGTTTACCTCCTTACATCAAGTTAGCTTATCTTCCTAAATTAGGTCAGGTACGCCTGCGCCTGAGTGGCTATGCTGATGATGAAACTACGTTACAAGCAGAGATCGATGAATTTGCCACGCAATTAACCCAGCGCCTGGGCAGCATCATCGCTGCTGAAGAAGATATTGCCCTCGAGAAAGCCATTATGAACAAGCTGGAGCAAAGCGGCGAAACGTTGTCGTTAGCGGAGAGCTGTACAGGTGGTTACCTGGCACATTTGTTTACGCAACATGCGGGCTCATCCGCAGTATTTTTGGGTGGGGCGGTATCTTACGCTTACAGTTTAAAAGAAAGTATGCTGAGTGTTGCCCATGATACCTTGACGAAATACGGCGCCGTGAGCGAAGAAACCGCTACCGAAATGGTACAGGGTGCATTACTGAATTTCAAGTCGACCTATGCCATTGCCATAACCGGTATTGCCGGCCCGGGTGGTGGTACTGATGACAAACCTGTGGGTACAGTTTGGATAGGGGTAGCAGGGAAAGGTAAAATGGTGGTTAAGAAATTTACTTTTGGTAATAAGCGCCAGCAGAATATTGAACGTTCGGCTATTACTGCGCTTGGGATGTTGAATACGTTAATTTCTGCTGAGTAGTGTTTCTTGTTTATTATAAATCTATCGCTGTCATTTCGAACGATAGTGAGAAATCCTGTTCGAGCGGTAAGATCTCTGCGTTTTAAACTCTGGTTAGTGCTGATGAACAACCTTCGTCTCGCTCATCGCCGCGAGAGGCTACTTCTTTTGTCTTAGCCACAAAAGAAGCAAAAAGGCCAAGCCAGCACAATCCCTGCCTTTGCCCTCAAGGCCAACTCCCGGCCGGGTGCGCTGGCATTCCCGCGCTTTTTTTTAAAAAAATATCTGCAGGGTTGCCGAAAAATGCTACTCCTTTTAATAGGCCTTAAAATTCCCTCCTTAGGGAGGGCAGGGAGGGGTTTCTCGAAGCGTTTCCACGCGAATGGAAAGGGGTTCTCAAAGTGTTGACATTGCAAGAGAATTTGAAGGCTCTCACCAGTTCTATTTCTCCTGCCTCAATCTTTTTAACCGCCGTACAACCAACAATTACCACGCTAACAATTAACGCCAACACTTTTACCGAATATGAATACTTCTTGCAGATAAATAAGTAATTTTGGGGCTTCAACTGTATATATTCGATATGGCTAAATACCAACTGCTGCTACCTAAAATGGGCGAAAGTGTTGCGGAAGCAACAGTGATCAGCTGGCTTAAAAACCCGGGTGATAAGATCGATGCTGACGATGCGGTAGTAGAAATTGCCACTGATAAGGTAGACTCTGATGTACCATCGCCGGTTAGCGGTGTGCTGGTGGAGCAGTTATTTAAAAAAGATGAGGTGGTACAGGTTGGTAGCCCTATTGCTATCATTGAAACCAACGAGGCAGAAGAGGAGCCCGTAGTAGTGCAAGAGCCTGTTATGGATCTGGAGCACGTACCTGAGCCCGAAACACCTGTTGATTTACCGGGGTTAGATCAGCTGCCAAAAGCGGAAACTCCTGTTGCCAAACCTGTAGTACAATCAAGCACGGTTCGTTTTTACTCGCCGCTGGTGCGTAACATAGCCAACCAGGAAGGCATCAACCAGGCCGAACTGGATGCCATACCCGGCACCGGTGCCGAAGGCCGGGTAACTAAGGATGATATGCTAGGTTATTTAGCTAACCGCAATGGTATGCAGCCTCAGCACCCAGCACCTGCAGCTACCCCGCAATCTCAAACCCTGCACCCCGCAACTCAGTACTCCGCACCCCGCTCTCTATCAGGTGGTGATGAAATTATTGAGATGGACCGTATGCGCCGTTTGATTTCCGACCATATGGTAATGAGCACGCATACCTCGGCACACGTAACATCGTTTGTAGAAGCTGATGTAACTAACCTGGTTTACTGGCGCGAAAAGGTAAAAAGCAAGTTCGAGGGTAAAGAAGGAGAAAAGATCACCTTTACGCCTATATTTATAGAGGCCGTGGCTAAAGCCATTGCCGATTTTCCGATGATCAATGTATCGGTTAACGGTACGCAAATTATTAAGAAGAAAGATATTAACATAGGTATGGCTACGGCTCTGCCTAACGGCAATTTAATAGTGCCGGTTATTCGCCGTGCCGATACGCTGAACCTCGTTGGTTTGGTAAAAGCCGTGAACGATTTAGCCGGCCGTGCCCGCAACAATAAACTAAAACCCGATGATGCTGCCGACGGCACTTTTACCGTAACCAACATTGGTATGTTCGGCAATATTATGGGTACACCTATCATTAACCAGCCACAGGTAGCTATTTTAGCTATAGGTACTATCAAGAAGAAACCTGCTGTGTTGGAAACGCCTACAGGCGATGTAATTGCCATTCGTCATATGATGTACCTGTCATTATCATACGATCACCGTGTGGTTGATGGTTCTTTGGGCGGATCATTTGTGAAGCGTGTGGCCGATTACCTGGAAAACTGGGATTTGAACCGCGAGGTGTAAGACGCTTGCACAGGTGTTTAAAACACCTGTACCTGATTTATCAGCCAACTATTTTAAAACTAACAATCCTTTACGTTATGCTTAAACTTAAAGGATTGCTGGTTTTAGCGTATATGAATTATAAAATGCTGTATAGTTAATTCCAAAAGCCGTGGCATTGCATTTGGTTTTTACTGTAGCCTTGTTTCCTTAAAAGTTTCCGCAATTCGGCAACCATAGTGCTGTTACCCACAATATAAAAGAAGGTATTTTGCAAGGCAAACGTTTGTTGTAGCAGCCACTCGGTAAGGCCATGGTGACCGTAAATATCTGAACGTGGAATGGGTTGCAACGGCGACTTAAAGTATTCTTTAAATAAATTCCTGTTTTGTTCGTTACCTATAACTACAGCGCCTGTAAACCGCGTTTGCGGCATGGTAAGCTGTTGCATAGCTAACAAGTGGCCCAGGCTGCTTTCATCGCCCAGGCAAATTACTGATGCTGTTGGCGTTGGTGCCTGGCGTGTGCTGTTGGTGCCTATGTAAGTTACGTTATCGCCTTTAGTTAATTGCTGCGCCCAAAGGCTTCCAGGGCCATTGTGTCCGGCATCAATGTACAAGGTACAAGTTTGTGTCTCAGCGTCCCAACCCGATGGGGTATAGTCGCGGTAGGTAAGGTCGGCTACCTTGCATTTCATGTAGGGTACCTCGTTCCAATCGTCCATTGAGGTTTGAGGGAGGTGCAGGTCAATTTCTATAAGAGTAGATGGTTCCCACTTTCTGACCTCAAGCACACGGCCTGTTTTTGAAATGCGGGTATCTAAAAATTCGGCAGCTTTTTTTTTGAATTGAAATGTAAAATTACTCATGGCAGTGATGATTTATCAATGCAAAGAAAGTAGCAATACGTTAGCTATGAAATGGATGCGATAGGGTAGAGATTGGATTATTTGCGGTAAGTGCTGCGAAATGCTAAAGGAGTACTCCCTGTATTGTTCTTAAACAATCTTGAGAAATAAGTATGATCATCGTAACCTAACTCATGGGCTACCTGCTTGGCAGTTGCCTCGCTGTAATACAGCAAGCGCCGGGCTTCCAGCATAACCTCATGGGTAATCCAATACGATACCGAAAAGCCGGTTACTTTCTTCAACGCCTCGTTAAGGTAAGATTCGGAAATATTGAGCATGGATGCATAAGCAGACGGACTCTTTTCTGTTTTATAGTGCTTGCCAATGAGTTGTTTGAAGTCGTGTGCAATTTGTGCGGGGCGGGTATGCTTTTGGCCCGGCTTATCCATGCTTACGTAACCACAGGCTACAGTAGCAATAAAACTGTTAAGTAACGACCGTAGGATATCAACATAGAAAGCACTATCGGTATTATTCGCAAAATGATGATGCAAAAGCTTGATCAACGAGCAGCAATGAGCCAACTTTTCGATGTTCAATTGATACGGCTGCTGCAATAGCAACTGATTCTCGAATACCAGCCTGAACTCCTGCGGCACCAGCGAAGTTTCTACCGCTATAAACCAGCCTTGTGGGTTAGTAGTGCCCAAACTATGATGAACCTGGCCGGGCGATATGTAAAATAACGAATGGGCATCAATAACAATCTCCGTAAAATCGACCATCATATTACAAGTCCCTTTTTCCATCAGGAAGAAAATATAATGATCGTCGCGGTGTGCACCCAGTGCATTAAACTTTTGCGACATTTCCCCATCTTCACCGGCATACTTTATTACTAAACCAGTGTTTGCCCTGTCTGCCAGTTTATGAATAGGAATATCTTTCATGCAATATGGTGGCGTAGGTTGCTTGCAGGCTAAGGTAAAACAAAAAAGCCCTCGTTAAAGAGGGCCGTTTTGCTTTTAGGCAGTGTAACCTAATATTTTTAGAACTTGTTTACTGTTTTGCTCTTCGCCAAACACCTCGAAGTTAAATGTTTCATCGCGATTGCGGCGTACCAGCACGTGTTTGGGTGATGGCAGCAGGCAGTGATGTATACCTCCGTAACCGCTCAGTACCTCCTGGTAAGCACCGGTATGGAAAAAGCCCAGGTATTGCACCTTACGGGTTTTAGGCATATACACGCTATTCATGTGTGCCTCTTGGTTGTAATAGTCCTGACCATCGCAGGTTATACCCCCTAAGTTCACACGCTCGTATTCAGAATCCCAGTTGTTAATAGGTAACAGGATGTATTTCTGGTTCAAAGCCCAAACATCGGGCAGGTTGGTAATAAATGATCCATCCAGCATCAGCCATTTTTCGCGGTCGTTTTGCTGCTTGCGGCCCAATACTTTGTATAAAATACCAGAAGCTTCGGCGCAGGTATATTTACCAAACTCGGTAATAATATCAGGCTCCACTACATCGTGCTCCGCACAGATTTCCTTGATACGGCTTACGATCTCGTTGATCATGTACTCATAGTCAAAATCGAACACCAGCGAATCTTTAAACGGCATACCACCGCCAATATCCAAGGTATCCAGTTCTGGGTTAATCTTTTTGAATTTGCAATATAGAGTAACGTAACGCTCCAATTCGTTCCAGTAATACGGCGTATCTGAGATACCCGAATTAATGAAGAAGTGCAGCAACTTTACGCGGAAGTTTGGATTCTTCTCGATCTTGTTATAGTACAGGTCTATCACATCCTCCATACGGATGCCCAAGCGCGAAGTGTAGAACTGCGAATCGGGTTGCTCTTCTGAAGCTATGCGGATACCCAGGTTACAAGGGGTGTCCAGTTCAATTTCGTCGTCGTAAATGTTAAACTCTTCTTTATTGTCAAGTACGGGGATGATGTTCTGAAACCCGTCGTGCAGCATATCAACAATGTACTGCTTGTACTGGTAGGTTTTAAAGCCATTACAAATTACAGTAATGTCTTTACTAATGACCCCTTTTTTCTCCAGTGCATCAATCATGGGCATATCAAAGGCCGACGAAGTTTCCAGGTGGATATCATTCTTCAGCGCTTCTTCAACCACATGTTTAAAGTGAGAACTTTTGGTGCAATAGCAATACTTATAACTACCACGGTAATTGTTCTTGATAATTGCCTGTTGAAACATCAGCTTAGCTTGCTGTATCTTTTTAGAGATCAGAGGCACATAGGTAAACCGCAAAGGGGTACCATAAGTCTCGATCATCTCCATAAGGTTCAGGTCGTGAAAATATAATTCGTCATCTATGATCTCGAAACCCTCCTGCGGGAAACCCACGCTCAGGTCCAGAAATTCCTGGTAGCTTTGCATTCTTTATTTGTCCTTTTTTTAGTTGTGCAAAAGTGTACTTTTTTTAGATAAAAATGGGTTCATTTTATGCACAATTTTCTCCTCGTATTGTAATTTGTTGGTTGAAGGTTCAGTGTCGTATTTAATATAATGTTATAATGTTGTAAATCAAATATTTGTGAAGGTGTAAGAACTTAAGTAGTTGACTGAAATACTGTTCAATTTGTTGTGTGTTATTACGTAAGCAAACATTCTAAAATTAATGCAATAATGTAATGTTAAATGAATGTTTATCAGAAGTTAATATAGTTTGAATGGTTTTAGCTGAATGATAATTTACAGGATTAATTAATCTACAGAATTTTAGATTATAACGATCAAGTCAAAACAACCTGATCCAGGGTCAAGTTTCCCTAAACTCACAACTCACAACTCACAACTCACAACTCACAACTCACAACTCACAACTCACAACTCACAACTCACAACTCACAACTCACAACTCACAACTACATGCCTTTGCGCATCTTACTGAAAAATTCGGGCGTTACGCCTATGTAGGAGGCTATTTGTTTTTGCGGCAGGTGGTAAATAAGGGTAGGGTAGCGGCTGCAAAAGCGGGAATAGCGCTCGGCGGCGGGCAGGCTCAGGTTATCTATCAGGCGTTGCTGGTAGGCAATCAAAGATTTTTCGGCCAGTATGCGGAAAACGTGCTCAAACTTAGGTACTAACTTATATAATTCTTCCTGGGCAGTTTTAGGGAGCAGCAACATTTCGGTTTCTTCTAATGCTTCAATGTTTAGACTGCCGGGCTGGTGGGTAATCAGGCTGTACATATCAGCCATCCACCAGTCGGTAGGGGCAAAGCTAAGCACATGCTCAAAGCCGTTGGCATCTACCGTATATCCCCGTAAACATCCCGAAATTACAAAGGCCGAATGCCGGCATATATCGCCGGTGGCCACCCAATGTTGCTTGCGCTTTAGTTTTTTGGACTGCAGCATCTGGGTGAAGATATCTTTTTCGGCAGGAGTAAGCATTGTATGTTTACTTACGTTATTGAGTATCAAATTCAGGCCACTATCCATCGGCCATAAAAGTAAAAAAATATTTTTTAGAGCTTATAAGCAGAATGACTGTATACGTATATGTAAAAGCTATAAATTTATTAACCATGGTTATATTTATTAACTATTGGTTGTTGGTGGCATGGGCTTTGTAATTATGCGTTTGTACAAATTTGGCAAACATGAAAAACAAGATTTTAGTAGTAGACGATAACGAATTTATGTTAAGCCTCATGTCACAGATCTTGAGTACACAAGGTTATGAGGTGGAAACTTTGAGCAGAGCAGCCGGCTTGTTTGAGTGTATAGGTACATACCAACCTGGTTTAATTATTTTAGATGCGCAACTGCCCGATGGCGACGGACGCGACCTGTGCGGCATTATAAAGCAATCTAAAACTTATAACGGTATTAGTGTTATACTGTGTTCGGGCAGGGACGATATTGAAGAGTGTTACAGTCAGCCAGGCCCTCCCGATGCTATATTACCGAAACCGTTTGATGTTGCACAACTGATAGGTATGGTTGACGACAGCATCCGCACTGCCGCCTGAAATTAAAGTCGCAAATTAATTTATTAATAACCGGATCATTTAGTTCGGTAAGTTGTGAGAATTAGTATGTGCAGCTGATATATTTGCTGCACATACTACACTCATGAAATATCTTGTTTACATCAGCACTGCCTATCGTTTACTTAACCAGGACGAATTGCTTGATATACTGGCCGTAAGCCGTAAAAATAATCAGCGAAATAATCTTACCGGAATGCTGCTGTATGGAGAAGGTACTTTTATACAAGTGTTGGAAGGTGATGCTGATGTGCTGACCAAAACCTATGAAACCATTATTGCCGATCAAAGGCATAAGAATATTATAAAGATGGCCGAGGGTGATATAGATACACCCAATTTTCCGCACTGGTCTATGGGCTTTAAATCAGCCAGTGCAAAGGAACTGCAAGAGTTAGGCGGATTTACCGATCCTAAGTCTTTAGGTAAGAACTGGATTGCAGCAGAAACCAGCTCCATTTTAGGAATGATGAAAACCTTTGCCGATGCCAACCGGATGTCTGATTAACTAATTAAAGCTGCGGGAAGCGAAGTTGAGGTGTATAATTATTTAACTTCGAACCTCGCTCCCCACAACTTATTACTAAACTCTTATAATCCTCTTCCGGTTTTGTGCTGCAGTTCGTCTATTTTTTTAGACGCTTCTGCCTTGTTTAAACTTTCATCAAACTCTTCCTTTGCTTCGTCAGACAGTGTTTTTAAATACGAATGCTGTGCGCCGGTCATAGGCTCATCGCCGGTTGTCCAATCGTCCGGGTCTTTTTCGGTGTTCGAGCCTTTTACATCACCCGTTTCGTTTGTGGTATTGCCGGTGTTGTTATCTTCAAACAAGTCTCCGGTTTGATCTTTATCTTCAGTTGTCATACTAATATATTTAGTAATTAAACCGGCTATGTAAGGCAATTGTTTTAATGGTTAAGATAAATTTCTAACTTAAGCTTTATTAGGTGCACATATAATGGAAGTGTATAGTGTCATATCTTACAACCCGGCTGCAAATCCGCCACAGCATAATCACAAATTCACTATCTTTACAGCCCATGAGTAAAACTGTAACGCCCTATCAAAATCAGCAGGCAACTAAAAAAGAACAGGTGGCCGATATGTTTAATAACATATCTAAAACTTATGATTTTTTGAACCACTTCATGTCGTTGGGTATTGATATCATTTGGCGTAAAATTGCCATAAATGAGCTTAAAGCACAGCAGCCTAAACGCATACTAGATGTAGCTACCGGTACCGGCGATTTTGCTTTCGAGGCCCTGAAGATATTACAACCCGATCAAATCATTGGCGTTGATATTTCTGCCGGGATGCTGGAGATAGCTAAGGAAAAAATAACCAAGCGTAAGCTAAGCAAACGTTTCGAGGTTAGGTTGGGCGACTCGGAAAAACTGCCTTTTGCTGATAACGAGTTTGATGCTCTTACTGTAGCTTATGGCGTGCGTAATTTTGAAAACCTTGAAGTTGGTTTGGCCGATATGCTCAGGGTTTTAAAACCTGGAGGTAAAGCCGTAGTGCTTGAGTTTTCTAAGCCCAAAGGTTTCCCTGTTAAGCAGCTGTATAACTTTTATTTCAAATACATCACACCCGGTATAGGCAAGCTGTTCTCTAAAGATTCGCGCGCTTATTCATACCTGCCCGAGTCTGTAGCTGCCTTTCCGGATGGAAAAGATTTTGTGGCCATGATGGATAAAGTTGGTTTTAAAAACACAAAGAACAGGCCGCTTACCTTTGGTATTTGTTCCATATATACCGGTATTAAATAAAGGAATGAATTTGCCTAAAGCCCTTTTATTGTTTGCGGCCCTGCTGTTTAGCCGGTTGGTTAATGCGCAGGCCTGGGGTGGCGGTGCCGATGATAATAAGGTGAGCTTCGGTTTTAGTTTTCAGTACCTTAATCAAAACTATAAGATCGTAAAAAAGCCTGACTGGCGCACACCTTTTTACGATGCAGAGATCAATAGAAATATTACCGATTCGCTAACCAGTATCACCTCGCGTTCATCGCCCGGTTTTACCGTAGGTTTTATTACCCGTTACCGCCTGAGCGAGAACCTGGAGGTACGCACTACACCCGCGCTGGTTTTTGCCGACCGTGAACTTAACTATACTTACAAAACGCCATCGCAAAATGCCAACCGCCAGGTGCAAAGCACTACGGTAGAGATACCATTGCTGCTCAAACTACGGTCTGATAAAATTGGTAACGTAAGGGCTTACCTGGTAGGCGGAGCCAAATATTCTATGGAGGTAAGCAAAGGGCAGGTTGATGAAAACGAAGCTCCGCTGCAACGCAAGATCCGTAACAACCGCGGCTTTGCATCGTACGAAGCTGGTTTTGGCTTTGATATTTATTTTGAGTACTTCAAGATGTCGCCCGAAATTAAAGTGGGTAACTCTTTTGGCAACGTTCTTATTGCAGAGAACACGCCTTTTTCAAATCCAATAAGCAAGTTGTTTTTGCATAGTATTATGTTCAGTTTGCATTTTGAGTAGTCTGAACAGGAATTTGAAAAATTAGTTGAACTTTCAGAATTTCCTATTTAAGTGTTTCAAAATAAAATTTGCTTATTCAGCAGTTTACAATACAACTCGCTCATTCATGCGTCCACGCCTGAATGCATTTTAAAGTAAGCGTCCACGCTTACTTTTATAAGCTTAGAATTAAATTAAGTGTTAACGTTCAAACTAAGATACGTCACGAGGTCTGCGGACTAATATCCAAAAATGCATATACCACCTTCAATAACATTCAAGTCATATAATTCAGTAAATTCTATTAATTCTTCAAATTCTGGTTCAGACAAGGATAAAAAACATAATTTCGCCTGCTTAGTTAAATATCTATGGCTAAAATTGCTTTAATAACAGGTGCCACTGCCGGAATAGGCGAGGCCTGTGCACATTTATTTGCCCGCGAAGGCTACGATCTTATTTTAACGGGTCGCCGTCAGGACAGGTTAGATCAACTGGCGCAAAATTTAAATAGTACGTATAATGTACGCATTGCTGTAGCTGCATTCGATATTCGCAGTAAGGAGCATGTGGCCCACCATCTTGAAACTTTGCCGGCCGAAATGAAATTGGTAGATGTGCTGGTCAACAATGCTGGGTTAAGCCAGGGCTTGGATCCCATACAAAACGGAAACACGGACGACTGGGATACCATGATAGATACCAACATTAAGGGCCTGCTTTACGTAAGCAAGATCGTGTCTAACTGGATGATCACGAATGGCAAAGGACATATCATTAACCTGGGCTCCATAGCCGGTAAAAATGTATATACTAATGGTAACGTATATTGCGCTACCAAAGCGGCCGTTGATGCGCTGAACCAGGGCATGCGTTTAGATTTGTTGCCCCATGGCATCAAGGTAACGGCCATACACCCCGGCGCTGTAGAAACCGAATTTTCGGAAGTGCGCTTTAAAGGCGATAAGGAACGGGCTGAAAAAGTTTATGAAGGCTTTACCCCGTTAAGCGCCGAAGACGTAGCCGATGCCATTTGGTACGTAGCTTCGCGCCCTGCCCACGTAAACGTAAACGATATGTTATTAATGCCAACCGCACAGGCAAACGCAGGTACTATATTTAGAGGATAATTTAAATAATCGTCTTTGCGAGCGATAGCGAAGACAACCGACCAAAGGGAGTTCATTAATACCATTGAAAACAAACAATGCATTAATAATCCCTGCACGCAAGGGTAAACGCTTTGTTAGCCTCCGCAGAGATTGCTTCGTACCTCGCAATGACGGTATGGGCCAACCAATAACTTAACAACCTAATAACTTAATAACTATCATGTCATTAGAAACCCAAATAAACCAAGATATTAAACAAGCCATGCTGGGCAAACAGGAAGCCCGTTTGCGTGCCTTGCGTGCCGTAAAATCGGCATTGTTGTTAGCCAAAACCGAAAAAGGTGCTGCCGAGGAAGTAAGCGAAGAAGCCGAGATCAAGGTTTTGCAAAAGCTGGTTAAGCAACGTAAAGAATCGGCCGATATCTACCAGGCGCAAAACCGTCCTGATCTGTACCAGATTGAGAAGGAAGAAATGGAATATATAGAAGCTTACCTGCCTAAGCAAATGAGCCGTGAGGAGGTAGAAACTTTCCTGAAAGATTTAATTAGCAGGGTAGGTGCAACCTCGGTTAAAGACATGGGTAAGGTTATGGGTGCCGCCAACAAAGAACTGGCCGGCAAAGCCGATGGCAAAACAATATCTGAAGTGGTAAAACAATTATTGGCCTAATATATTTGTTAAGAGTATTGTAACTCTGTTTCAAAAACCTAATTTTATAACCAAAATTATAATGTTTTATACCGTTTTTAAAAATGGTATAATGTACTGACCGTTATTTATATAGCTATTACACTTCCCGATATGAAATTTGTGCTTAAAGAGGAAAAAGGATTTATATACATCGATGAAGGCCAGGGCGAGGTGTTATTGCTGCTGCATGGCCTAATGGGTGCTTTAAGCAACTGGGAGGAGGTTATTGATCATTTTAAAGACCGCTACCGCGTTATTATCCCCATACTGCCCATTTATGATCTGCCAATATTAACTACCGGTGTTAAAACACTAAGTAAGCACGTCCATCGTTTTATTAAGCATAAAGATTTGGATAATATTACCTTGATAGGCAACTCCCTTGGTGGACACGTTGGATTAATTTATACACTGGCACACCCCGAAAGAATTAAGTCGCTGGTGTTAACCGGCAGTTCGGGTTTGTACGAAAACGCTTTTGGCGGTACGTTCCCTAAACGCGAGAGTTATGATTTTGTAAAGGAAAAAGTAGAATATACATTCTATGATCCGGCTACGGCTACTAAAGATCTGGTAGATGAAGTTTTTATCATGATTAACGACCGGTCGAAAGTTATACGTATATTGGCTATGGCTAAATCGGCTATCAGGCATAATATGGCTAAAGACTTGAAAAAGATCAAGATACCGGTTGGCCTCATTTGGGGTAAAGATGATAAGATAACCCCGCCCGAGGTGGCTGTTGAATTTAACCAGCTGCTGCCCGATTCTAAAATATACTGGGTAGACAAATGCGGACATGCGCCCATGATGGAGCGACCGACGGAGTTTAACCGGTTGTTGAATGAATACCTGGAATATTTGAAAACCAAAGTTTAACATTATGCTTGCAATAGAGTTAGCTGCCGACACCATACCACCGGTTACCACAACCGATACCATACAGCGTGCGATAGACCGTATGGTTGAATTTAGGGTGCGGCACCTGCCTGTTGTGAATGATCAGCAATTTATAGGCATGCTGGCCGAGGCTGATATAACCGAGCCCGACCATAGTCTGCCTATAAGCTCATTACCGCACTTGCATGTAAATGCTTTTGTATACGAAGAGCAACACGTGTACGACGTGGTGCGCATGTTTTACGAGCATAAACTAAGCATGGTGCCGGTACTTGATTCTTCTAAGAATTACGACGGGGTGATTGATCATAACGCAATGAACAACTACTTTGCTGAAATTACAGCTGTAGCCCAACCAGGCGGTATCATTGTGTTGGAGGTGAGCAATAAAGAGAACTCCATGACGCAAATGGCGCAGATAGTGGAGTCAGACAACGCGCAGATCCTGAGTTCGTACGTGCGTACCTTCCCTGATAGTACCAAAATGGAGGTCACCCTCAAACTTAATAAACCCGATATATCATCCATCAACGCCGCCTTTTTGCGTTACGGGTACGATGTAAAGGCAACCTTTAATCACAATGATGGCGAAGATAATTCGAAGAACCGGTACGAATCGTTCATGAATTATCTGAACATTTAATTTATGAAGATAGCAATCTACGGCAGGCAGTTTAACGATACCGTACTCCCTTATATACAGCAAGTATTTGATGCCCTGTCACAACACCCTGTCGAAGTTTATATTCATCACCAGCTTTACGGTTCACTTAAAGATCAGATCAATATTTCTGCTTATCCTGTACTTGAAGCCAATCGCGAATTAAGCGGCTTTATTGACCTGGTAATTACCCTGGGCGGCGATGGTACACTGCTGGATATGGTTACCCTTATACGCGATAGCGGCATCCCGGTAATCGGTATTAATTTTGGGCGTTTGGGGTATTTAGCCAGCGTAAACAAAAACGATATTGCCGCCGCTATTTATGCAGTTGTAAACAAAGAGTTTTCCATTGACAGTCGCGAGCTTATCAGCATTTGTTCAGATGCCTCCGTTTTTGGAAACGAAAACTTTGCCCTCAACGATATTACCATCCACAAGCGGGATGATGCCGCCATGATCACCATGCACGCCTATCTTAACGGAGAATTTTTAAACACCTATTGGGGCGATGGTATTATTATTTCCACAGCTACCGGCTCTACCGCTTATTCGTTAAGTTGCGGCGGACCTATCATTTTACCGCAGTCAGACACCATTGTAGTTACACCTATATCGCCACATAATTTAAACGTGAGGCCAATTGTACTGCCCGATAGCTGTACACTAACCTTCGAGGTAGAAACCCGCAGTGCTAATTATTTGATCTCTTGTGATTCGCGCACGGCGGTGATAGATACCAATATGAAGTTTGACATTCGCAAGGCCGGCTTCAAACTTAACCTCGTAAGGCTTAATAATGAGAGTTACCTGCAAACGCTAAGAAATAAATTATTGTGGGGATTAGATGCCCGCAACTATTAACTTTGCACAATGCCCCGGTGTTTAATTTTCCTGCTGTTTGTTTTAACAGTTGTACAAGCTAGAGCCCAGAAATGGGAGTTTGGTGTGCAGGCCGGTGCGGCAGGCTATCAGGGCGATTTAAACCAACGCAACCCGCTGCAGGTAAGCGGCTCCATGGCGGGTTTGTTTTTACGCTATAACATTAACGGCTACCTTTCGCTCAAGGCCAGTGCCAGCAAAGCGCAAATTGAAGGGGCCGACAGTACCTCCAAATACGCACAGCAACGCGGCCGTAATCTTAGCTTTTACACGCCACTTAACGAATTTGCCCTGGTAGGGGAGTTTAACTTTTTTGAATACCGCCCCGGTAGTGGCTATAACAGTTTTACGCCATTTATTTATGCCGGTATAGCAGGCATAAGTTACAATCCGCAGGCTACGTACAAAAATCAAACCTACGATTTGCGCCCCCTGAATACCGAGGGTAATAATGCGCTTTATAAAAATTCGGCTTTTGCCATACCCTTTGGCGCAGGGGTAAAGTACAATATATTTGGTAAGCTTAGCCTCACGGCAGATATTGGCTACCGCAGCGCCTATACCGACTATCTTGACGATGTAAGCGGCAACTACGCCGACCGCCGGATTTTTACCGACCCTGTGGCCCTTGCCCTTTCAGACCGCTCTGGCGAACGGACAGGTGTTTACACCGGCGCAGCAGGTACCCAGCGTGGCGACGGCCGCAAGCACGATACCTATGTTTTCTTCGGCATAGGTATATCCTACACTTTTATCAGCAAAAACTGCTATTACTAAGCTCTCTTAAACTTCAGGCCAACAAAAAATCCCTTGCTTGCGCAAAGGATCAGTTATCTAATAATTGAATTGTATTAACGGTGTAAGCCTGCCGGTTTAGGCGTATTGGCTTCAGATGGTTTGGCTAAAACCTCGGTTTTAATGTGTCCTGCTGCTTCAGATGCTCGTGCAGGTTGATTGCACTTACCCAGCAAAGTGTAGATGACAATAAATATAACAATGGTAGAAAGGCAGCCTCCGCCTAACTTTTTGGCGCCCCAGGCAGCAATAATGGTTCGGAAAAAATTATTCATAGTATAGTATTGATGTAGGTTAAATAACCCTAACCCGCCATTATTTGTTTGGCATTAACTGTAATTGACCGTTAACTTATGCCATGCTACGCATGTGTTGTTGAAATATAACGGAAAATACCCATTTAATAAAATAATATTCTTCGTTACGGAACAATACATTGCTTATATTCGTTTAATAGTTAATTCTCCAATTATTAACCTTTAATCTTTGTATTATGGCCGAGCTCAATTCATCTTCCGAAAAAAATGATGGCAAAAAAGCACGTCAACCCAAAAGTATGCGTGTTGACCTTACCGCCATGGTAGACCTGGCGTTTCTGCTGGTCACCTTCTTTATGCTCACCACCACGCTATCCAAGCCCAAGGCCATGGATCTGGCTATGCCGGTTGAAGGGCCTGGTGGTCCTGTGCCGCAAAGCCGAAGCATAACGCTGTGTTTAGGTAAAGAAAATAAACTACTACTTTACAAAGGCTTATCTACTACGCCGCAGGTATTAAGTTATGGCAAGAACGGATTGCGTAAAGCGTTGTTAGATGCCAAAGCAGAAATTAAGCGTAATACCGGCAAAGAGGCTATTGTTGTAGTGAAACCAAGTGATCACTGTGTTTACGGTAACCTGGTTGATGCTTTAGACGAACTCAACATCACCAGAACCAATATTTATGCGGTGGTAGACATTACCGATAAGGATGTTGACCTGTTAAAGAAGCAGGCTATTTATTAGAGCATTACTTAACGACCTCTTTGTAATACTAAAGTTGTCTTAAATAAGTAATAACCCAATTGTCAGTCTGAGCTTGTCGAAGACTTAGCCAGCGTACAAGTCTTCGACGAGCTCAGACTGACATAAGTTTATAAATCATGCATTTGTTTCGTACCTCGCAAATACGGATTCAATAAAATAATAGACTAATTAAAAACAGCTTTGCATACCGCAAAGCTGTTTTTTTATGTTGCACTATTGGCAATTAACGGTTTACGTACAAATGCAATTTCTTTTTGTTTTTTGAATAATAAATAAATCAAAGTATAGTTTTACCTTTGTACCCTGAAAAAATCATGATTATGCGCTTTTTGCATGCTCAAAATTGTGGTTATTAAATTAAAAGTGATTAACTCTAAACACATATTCCTGTCTGCACAGCCTGTATTAACGGGTTGCGGCAAAGCCCTGGGCATTGCACTTATGGGCGGTAAGCATCACTATTATGGGGTATAAAGATCAGATAGATTTATCAAGGCTTCCGCAGCATGTGGCTATTATTATGGATGGCAACGGTCGCTGGGCCAAAGGTAAAGGCAAGTTGCGTGTATTTGGCCATCATAATGGTGTACTATCGGTGCGCGATGTGGTAGAAGGTGCCGGGGAATTAGGGGTAAAGTATTTAACGCTATATACCTTCTCTGCCGAAAACTGGAACCGCCCCAGTTTTGAAGTAACCGCTATTATGGAACTACTGGTGAGTACCATTAATAAGGAGATCAAAAAACTGATGCAGAACAATGTAAAGCTTAACGCCATTGGTGATTTAGCGTTACTGCCTAAAAGATGCCATAACGAACTGCAGGGCGCTATTGATCAAACAGCGGGTAACACCGGGTTGGTGCTTACGCTGGCTTTAAGCTACAGCTCGCGCCGCGAGCTGATGCAGGCGGCCAAGAACATTGCCGAGCAGGTGAAAGAGGGTACGCTTAACCCCGAAGATATTACCGAGGATGTATTTGCTCAAAACCTTTACACCCACAATTTGCCCGATCCTGAACTCATGATCAGGACCAGCGGCGAGTACCGCATAAGTAATTACCTGCTATGGCAAATTGCATACGCAGAGTTGTATTTTACCACTAAGCTATGGCCCGATTTTAGGCGCGAAGACCTGTACGAGGCCATTCTAGACTACCAGAAACGCGAGCGACGCTTTGGCAAGACCAGTGAGCAGGTGAACTAATTTTTCTTTTAACAAATTTTAACAAACGTTTAAATTACTTTAGCGTCACAAAATATTCGGATGAATAAACTCTTTTTAGCTATTCTTTTTTCACTAATAAGTACAGCAACGTTTGCCCAAATAGGGGGTAGTCGTCTCAACAAATCTTCTATACCTGTTGATAGCTTAAGTTATCTTAACCCCAAAGACTATATAATAGGTGATATAACTGTTGCCGGTACCAAATACCTCGATAAGGATGTATTGATCCAGATTGCCAAGATCAGCAAGGGCGATAAAATAAATTTGCCGGGTGAGGCATCGGCCAACGTGTTAAAAAACATGTGGGCACAAGGTTTATTTGATGATGTTCAATTGAACATTACCCGCATGAATGCCGACACTGTTTATCTCGAGCTGTATGTTACCGAGCGTCCGCGTTTATCGCGCCTGCGTTTAAACGGTATTCGTAAAGGTGAGGTTGAGGATGTGCAAAAGAAACTGAACGATAAAACAGGAAAGATCGTAAACGAAAACCTGCTAAGTACCACTACGGCCATCGTTAAAAAACACTTCAACGAAAAAGGCTATATGAATACCACGGTAGACATTAAGCAACAACGCGACCCTGCCGATTCTAACTCCGTTATCCTGAACGTTAACATAGATAAAAAGCAGAAGGTTAAAATTAACGAGGTTATTTTTGAAGGTAACAAGGCGTTCAAAAGCAAAAAGCTTAAAGGATACTTAGGTAAAACCAAGGAAAAGAAATTCTACAATATCTTCGGTTCTAAAAAATTTAAGCAAGACCAGTACGAAGAGGACAAGCAGGGGCTGATCGAAAAAATGCAGGCCAAAGGTTACCGCGATGCCGAAATTTTGAGCGATTCGGTTTGGAAGCATGACGAGAATACCGTTAACGTAAAAATTAAAGTTTACGAAGGTCACAAGTATTACTTCGGTAATATTACCTACGCCGGTAATGCCCGCTACCCGGCCACTACGCTTGATAAAATATTACGTATTAAAAAAGGCGATGTATTTAGCGAAGAAGAGCTGAGTAAACGTCTTAACGGCGGTACGCCCGATGGTTCGGATATCAACTCCCTTTACCTGGATGATGGATACTTAACCTTTAACTCTGAAGCAGTACAAACCCGTATCTACAACGATACCATTGACCTGAACATCCGTATTTATGAAGGTGCACAGTATACCATTAACCGCGTAATGGTTAGAGGTAACGAGGTAACCAATGATAAGGTAGTATTGCGCGAACTGGCAACCAAGCCGGGTCAAAAATTCTCCAAAGCATTAATTGTACGCAGTACACGTCAAATTACACAGTTGGGTAACTTTGATGAGCAAAAAATTGAGCCTAAGCCAACCAACATTAACCCTAATGATGGTACGGTAGATATTATTTACAACGTGGTTGAAAAACCGTCAGATCAAATCGAACTTTCGGGTGGTTTTGGTGGTGGTCAGTTGGTAGGCACGCTGGGCTTAACGTTCAACAACTTCTCGGTACGTAACCTGTTTAATGGTAAAGCTTACAAGCCACTGCCTAAAGGTGATGGTCAGAAATTAAGCTTACGCGGACAAGCCAACGGTAAAAACTACCAAAACTTTTCGTTCACCTTTTCTGAGCCATGGTTAGGTGGTAAAAAGCCTATCTACTTCAGTTTATCTGCTTACACGCAATTGAGTTCAACCGGCCAGTTTTATGCCAAAGATAATCCTCTTTATAACTATTTGCGTATTAACGGTGTGGGTGTAACCCTGGGTAAACGTTTAAACTGGCCAGATAACTACTTCCAGTTAAACTACTCTTTAAACTTTGACCACTACACGTTAGACAATTTCAGACAAGGTTTCTTGTTTGCAAACGGTACATCATACAACATCAAGTTAACGCAGGAATTTAGCCGTAACTCGGTGGATGCACCTATTTACCCAACCAGTGGTTCTAATATTAAGTTCACCTTGCAGGTAACACCGCCATACTCGTTGTTCAACAATACCAATTATCGTATTGCCACGCCTGAGGAGCGCTACCGCTTTGTGGAGTATCACAAATGGAAGTTTGATGCCCAGTGGTTTACCAAAATTGCAGGTAAACTGGTATTAATGTCGCAAACCCGTTTCGGTTTCATTGGCAGCTACAACAAGTTAGTAGGTCCGTCGCCGTTTGAAAGGTTTAAATTAGGTGGTGATGGTATGGCTACTTACCAGTTCTTACAAGGTAGCGAGATCGTTGCTTTAAGAGGCTATCAAAACTTCTCTATTGTGCCTCAAGGTTCAGGATATAACTCTGATAACAACCCGGGAAGCCCGATCTATAATAAATTTACCCTCGAAATGCGTTATCCGGTTATTGCAAGTCAGTCGGCTACCATATTCCTGTTAACATTTGCCGAAGGTGGTAATACGTGGAACAATTTCCGCGATTATAATCCGTTTAATATCCGTCGTTCGGTGGGTGTGGGTGCAAGAATATTTCTTCCTATCTTTGGCTTGTTAGGATTGGATTACGGTTACGGTTTCGACAAGATCCCGGGCTTGCCCCAAGCTAACAAAGGGCAGTTCCACTTCTCTATTGCACAAAGCCTGAGCGGTGGTTTTAATTAATAAATACAACATGAAAAAAATACTGATTACCTTAACCATTACGTTAATAAGCGTGGCAAGTGCCTGGGCGCAGCGTTTTGCCTTTGTTGATTCAGATTACATTTTGAAACACGTACCTGAGTACGCTTCTTCGCAAAAACAACTGGCAGCCCTGTCAGACCAATGGCAGCGCGAGGTTGATGGCCGTTTCCAGGAAATTGACCGCTTGTACAAAGCCTACCAGGCCGACCAGGTGTTAATGACCGCCGATATGAAGAAACGCCGTGAGGCCGAAATTGTAGACAAGGAAAAAGCCGCTAAGGATTTTCAACGTTCTAAATTTGGCCCCGAGGGAGAATTAGCACAACGCAGCAGCACACTCGTTAAACCTATTCAGGAAAGAGTGTCTAAAGCTATACAAGCAGTAGCCGAAAGCGAGAACCTGGATATGGTATTTGATAAAAACAGCGAAGTAATGATGCTGTATGCCAACCCGCGCTATAATAAGAGCGATGTGGTGATAACCCGTTTAGGTTTAAAGCCGGGGGCTTTTGCAAAGTAAATTTTTTTGATTAAAATAGCACACGATTAAACACAGAACAAAAGAAAGAAATGAAAAGATTATTTAAAGTTGCTTTAGTTGCAGGATTTATGATGCTGACGGCGGGTTATGCTAAAGCACAAAGCAAAATTGGTTACATTGATTTTAACGCAGTTATTGATGCCTTACCAGAAATTAAAGGTGTACAAACTTCACTGCAAACCTACCAAAAAACATTTGTAGACCAATTGCAAGCTATGCAAACCGAATTGCAGACTAAAGGTGATGCTTACCAAAAAAACAGCAAAACCATGACCGATGCAACCCGTATTGCCTCAGAAAATGAATTGCAAGACATCAACAAACGTATGCAGGACTTAAACAATACTGCACAACAACAAATTGAAGCTAAGAAAAACGAATTAGGTAAACCACTTTTTGAAAAAGTACGTGCTGCCATTAACGCAGTAGCTAAAGAAAAAGGTTACAACTATGTAATTGATTCAGGTACTACTAACCTGATCGTATCTCCTCCGGGCGATGATTTATTAGCCTCTGTAAAATTGAAATTAGGTTTAAAATAACATCCGTTTTTTTTAAAGCATAAAAGCGAGTGGCATAGCCCCTCGCTTTTTTTATTTTTGTACCATGCAAGTTAAGCGCCCTATTGGGGTTTTTGATTCGGGGATAGGAGGGTTAACGGTCTTCCGTTCCATAGCAGAGCAACTGCCGGGCTACGACTATTTGTACTTTGGCGATAATAGCCGTGCGCCCTACGGCGACCGCTCATTTAACACCATACATCAGTACACCTGGGAGTGCGTGCAGTGGATGTTTGCGCAGGGTTGTCCGCTGGTTGTACTGGCTTGCAATACCGCATCGGCCAAGGCGCTGCGCACCATACAGCAGCGTGATATGCCGGGTAAGCACGATGATAAGAAGGTATTGGGTGTAATACGCCCCACGGCCGAGGTAATAGGAAATTATACAAAAACTAATAAGATAGGCGTATTGGGTACCAAGGGTACCGTACAATCAGGCTCCTATGCCATTGAGATCAAGAAGTTTTTTCCGGAGGTACAGGTTTACCAGCAGGCCTGTCCGCTTTGGGTGCCGCTCATAGAGAACGGAGAATATGAGAAGCCCGCTGCCGATGCTTATGTAAAACTGTACTTAGACCAGATCATGGAACAAGCGCCAGATATTGATACCTTGTTACTGGCCTGTACCCATTATCCCTTGTTGCAAGATAAGATCAAAGCTTACCTACCACCACATGTTAATGTAGTAGCACAGGGCGATATCGTGGCCCATAGTTTGGTTTACTATCTGCAACGCCATACCGAAATAGAAGAACAGCTTACCCAAGGCGGTAGCCGGCAGTTTTTTACCACCACCGATGACACGGCCGACTTTGATCAGCACGCTTCCATGTTCTCTCCCGAGCCTGTAAAGTCGGTATACGTAGCCATGAAGTAGCAAAAGTAATTAAATGTATTTTTTTGAAGTTTTATGAACTTTTAAGGCGGTTTTTGAAGGTTTTTTAAAGCCTGCAAAATTGTATACTTAAATGGTAGATTATTTTCGTGGCAGGTGCCATTAATCTGCATATCAACTCTTCATTCTCCTCATAATTCCCTAAGTTTGCACGTTCATCTTAAGGGTTAAATTTTTGAGCTTTTATATCACCTATATCATCGTAGCCATAGGGTTGTTTGCATTTGCAGCCCTGTTTGCGCTGTTTGGTGTTTATGCCGAGCGCAAGGTGTCAGCTTACATACAAGACCGCCTTGGCCCCACCGAAACCGGTAAATTTGGCCTGCTCCAAACCCTGGCCGATGCCCTTAAACTCCTTCAGAAAGAATCCATAATCCCCCAAGCTGCCGATAAAGTGTTGTTTGTGCTGGCACCTATCATCATATTTGTATCGGTGTATATGGGCTTTGCCTGTATGCCCTGGGCACCCGGACTGGCCTCTTCAAAAATCAATTTGGGGTTATATTACTTTTTCGCTATTCTGTCTATTGAGGTATTGGGTATCATTATGGCAGGCTGGGGCTCCAATAACAAGTATTCAATGCTGGGCGCCATCCGTTCGGTAGCACAGATCATCTCTTATGAAATACCGGCCGGTTTTGCGCTGATCTCCGTCGTGATGATCAGCCAAACACTTGATTTGCAGGAGATATCCATGCAGCAGGGTGTTCTATCAGCCGAAAAAGTAAAATTCTTAGGCATTTGGGATGTTACCCATGTTGGGGGTTTACTAAGCTGGAATGTTTTTAAAGCCCCGCACCTGATCGTGGCTTTCGTGATATACTTTATCTCCTCGCTTGCAGAAAGCAACAGGGCACCCTTTGATATACCCGAGGCCGAGTCAGAACTGGTGGCCGGCTTTCATACCGAGTTTACCGGGATGAAGTTCGGTTTTGTTTTCCTGGCGGAGTATTCTATGATGTTCCTGGTATCGATGATAGCCGTTATCCTGTTTTTAGGTGCCTGGAATACCATGCTGCCTAACATGGGCAGCGTTAAGCTTGCCGACTGGACAACAGGTACCGTTTGGGGTATAATCTGGATATTTCTGAAAACGTTGATCTTAGTCGGCGTGCAAATTTGGATTAGATGGACGCTGCCCCGTTTAAGGGTAGATCAGCTGATGGATTTGTGCTGGAAGGTGCTTACACCACTGGCGTTTTTATGCATGATTATATCGGGCATATGGCGGCTGTGGGTAATGTAATGTGATTGGGATAAGCGGTTGCTCAATTTGGAAAATTAGTGTAATTATATAAAATTAGAATACAATTAGTGTTACTTAAAAAAACATACAACGCATTAGCGACCGCCTCAAAAGGGATGGTGCTTACGTTGCGCCATATGTTTGCCTCAAGGAAAGACCGCCAGGTAGGGTCGGTAAAATCAGATAACTACTTCAAGCGCCTCGAAGAGGGTACCAATACCATCCAGTACCCTAAGCAGCAATTGCCGGTACCCGAAGTTGGCCGTTACCAACTGGATGTGGAAATAGACGATTGCATTGTGTGTGATCTGTGCGCTAAAATATGCCCTGTAGATTGCATCGCTATCGAATCTATCAAAGCTACTCAAGCTATTGGTCAAACCTCCGATGGATCGACCAAACGCCTATATGCTGCCAAGTTTGATATTGATATGGCCAAGTGCCTGTATTGTGGTCTTTGTACCGTGGTATGCCCAACCGAGTGTATTACCATGACCAACCAATATGACCGTAGCGTATATCAACTGGGCGACTTGACCTATCATTTTTCTGACATGGATCAGGAATTAATAGACGAGAAAAAGAAAGAATTTGAGCTGCAACAGGCCGAAAAGCAAGCCGCAAAAGCCGCTGCCCTTAAAGCCAAAGAGGAGGGAAAAGCCTAATGGTGAGCATTATGTTTTATGTAATGGCTGCTATTGCCTTAGGGTCGGCTTTGTACGTAGCTGCAAGTGGTAATTTAGTGCGGTCGGTATTTATGTTCTTCATTACGCTGTTTGCGCTAGCTGGGTTATATGTGCTTTCTTTAGCCGACTTCGTAGCCGTTACGCAGGTGGTGGTTTATGTAGGTGGCATATTAGTACTCATCCTTTTTGCCTTTATGTTATCGGGCCGTGAAAATTTGGAAGGACTGAAACAGCAAAAGAACCGCTTACTATCGGTAAGTAAGTTGCCTGCTGTTTTGCTGGCTGCAGCGTTCTTTGTGGTTTTGACCAACATATTCTTGAAAGCAAAGGCTGATGACATCAGCTGGATAAAACAAGCCATTACCGAACAAAACGTAATGACGCCGCAAAACACCAGCATTAATAGCCTCGGCGTCAATCTTATGACTAATTATTTGCTGCCTTTCGAAGCTATATCTGTTTTGTTATTGATGGCCCTGGTAGGTGCAGCGCATCTCTCAAGAAAGGAGGAATCTGCAACATGATTATCTTAACACATTATCTTTTGGTGAGCGCAGGGTTATTCAGCATTGGTATTTACGTAGTACTTTCCAAACAGAATGCCATACAGGTACTCATTGGTATTGAAATGATGCTGAATGCCGCTATATTAAACATGGTGGCTTTCGGTAAGTTTGATAAGATCAATAACGCCGGGCAAACCTTTGCCTTGTTTGCCATTGTATTAGCAGCTGCCTCAACCGCGGTTGCGCTGGCTATTGTGTTGAACGTTTACCGTAGGCATCAAACTATTGATCCGGGAAAAATTAACCAGTTAAAAGATTGACCATCATGAAAGTATATCTAACTGGTTTGTTAATGATTTGGAGTATTGTCGTAAATGCGCAGGTTGAAAAAAAACAGGTTTTACTCAGCAACGATACATTGTTAACAAAAACAAATAGCACCGTAAACCAACTGTCTAAAAAGAAAAAGCAAACTGTTTTAGAAATAATAGGGAAAATAGGCACTAAACCATTGATGATTATTGACGGTGTGATATTCAAAGGCCTATCAGATACTATAAATACTGATAGAATTGAGAAATTGGATGTGTTAAAAAACAATGATGCACAGACTATTTACGGTGACCAAGCTAGAGAAGGTGCGGTGTTAATTACCATGAAACCACCTGCTGCTACCGGTATGAATCTCAAACCTGTTATTATAGTTAATGATACTTTAAGCAACATGGAAAAAGCACAAGAGTTGAAGCCTAACGACATAGCTTGGGTCAATGTAATAAAAGATCCCCGGCAAACAGCCTCTTATGGTGCAGCGGCTTCCGGCAGTGTAATAGAGGTTTACACGAAAGAGCATCTTAAGCGCGCTAATTTTCAAAAGTTATGCAAACTATCCGAAGCATATCATCAGTTTTTACTTAATTACCCAGGTAAAACTGTAATTGTGCTCATTAACGGTAGTGTTTCAAAAGATGCTTACAGCTTTTACAAATTGTCTGTAAACGAAATTAAGCAGGCTGATTTTACATTTTCAGAAACTACCCCAAGTATTAACATCATCACAAAACCTTGATCTCCACACTGCAATACATCGACTCACAAACCGTAACCTATGCACTTGCAGCCGTAGGCTTACCGCTTGTTGCTGCGATAATTAATCTGCTGCTTCCGGCACGTAGCGGCCGGGTGGGGGGATGGATCTCTGCTGTGACTATCTTTTTAAGTGCTGTATGTGCAGCCATAGTTTTTGGAAGCATATGGAACCATAACGCCTTACACACGCAGCAGTTATGGTTTACCATTGGTAATACTGCCGTAAACGCCGGGGTGTTATTAAATAACTTGTCGGCATTTATGCTGCTGCTGGTTACGGTGATTGCCTTGCCGGTACACATTTATTCTACGGCTTACATTAAATCTGAAGAGCAGAACCGTTATTTTACCTACCTCAGCTTTTTTTGCTTTAGCATGCTGGCACTGGTAGTGGTTGATAGTATGATATTGCTTTATGCTTTTTGGGAGCTGGTGGGCTTTTCATCTTACCTGCTAATTGGCTTTTGGTTTACGCGCGATAGTGCGGTGCAGGCCAATAAAAAAGCTTTCATCATGAACCGGATAGGTGACATTGGTTTGCTTAGTGCCATCATTATCCTGTTCGCCCAATACCACACTTTTGATTTGGTAGCGCTTTTCGGAACTAATGGACTGGTATTTAAATCGACCATTCAAAATGGTATGTGGATAGCTTTAACCGGTCAAATGCCGCAAGTTTGGCAGTACGTAGCCTTTGCCGGAATCTTTTTAGCGGTGGCAGCAAAATCGGCCCAGTTTCCGCTGCATACCTGGTTGCCTGATGCCATGGAGGGGCCGACCTCGGTTTCCGCTCTAATTCATGCGGCTACCATGGTGGCGGCAGGCGTGTTTTTGCTGGGTAGGGTATACCCCATGTTTAGTGCAGATGAACTAAACATGCTGGCTATTATAGGTTGTTTTACCGCCTTTTTAGCAGCTACCATCGCATTAACCCAAAACGATCTGAAGCGCATTCTAGCTTATTCAACCATATCGCAGCTGGGGTATATGATTATGGCTATGGGTATTAACGCTTATGCCTCGTCGCTGTTCCATTTGGCAACGCATGCGTTCTTCAAATGCCTGTTGTTCCTTTGTGCCGGTGTAATTATCCACGAAATACATCACATTAAGGAAGAGCATCAGCTAACTATCGATGCGCAAAACATCAACAATATGGGCGGTTTGCGTAAAAAGATGCCGCTTACTTTCATTGCTACCTTAATTGGGTGTTTGGCGTTGGTTGGCTTGCCATTTACCTCGGGTTATTTATCTAAAGACGGTATCCTGATCCAGGCGTTTGAATGGGCCGAGGGTAAGAGCGTGTGGTTTAAGATCATACCCATCGGCATATTTATAACCAGTGGCATCACCGCTTTTTACGTAGCCCGGTTGATATTTAAAGTATTCTTTGGTGAATTTAAACTTAAAGCTCTGCTGCCGAATGTGCACCTGCATGTGAGCGATGGCAGCTGGGGTTTCCGTATACCGCTTGTGTTCCTGTCTTTGTGCTCCTTGTTTCCGCTGTTCTCTTTTAACCCTTTCTCTTACGAGCACGCCTGGTTATTTGAAGGGTTTAGTCTCTCTAATAATGTACTGGGTGAGAGCATTTACCATCATGTTATACCTGTATCTATTAGCGTGTTAAGCATTTTAGTGGCGGGGTGGGCATTTTCGGTATATGTTAAGCAACGCAGATTGGTGCTTTCAGAAAGCAGTTTCCTGTTCAAGATGTCTTATAACCAGTGGTATATTGATGCATTTTATAAACGGGTGATTGTTAAAGCGGTGTTACTGCTTAGTAATGCGCTGTACTGGTTCGACCGCGCCATCGTTGATGGTTTTATACAAGTGCTGCAGCAGGTAACACTGTTTTTGTCGGGCCTTGCTGCCTGGGTTGATCGCTACCTTGTCGACGGCTTTTTGTATCTGGTTACCCAACTGGTTAAAGGCATCGGTAATTTTTTCCGTGGCTTTCAAAGCGGGCGGGTGCAGTATTACTTGTTTAGCATGCTGGCAGCAGTATTGGCGGTGTTTATTATTAAATTATTGATCTGAACCTGATGAATATATTAACCCTACTCATTTTTATACCTGCCTTGTTTGGTTTGCTCATCCTGGCCTTGCCGGCTTCGCTAAAGCAAAGCTTCAAGTATATTACGCTGGCTGCTACGCTTATTCAGTTGGGCCTGAGTATTTGGCTGTATATAAATTTTCAAACAGGTGCAGCATTTGGTGGCATTAACCATGAAAGTCAGTTTCAATTTGTGCAAAAGATATCCTGGATCAGTCTGGATTTGGGTACCGCCGGCCGCATGCAGGTAGACTATTTTGTGGGGGTTGACGGTATATCAATACTGCTGCTGGTTATGACCGCCGTTGTAATGGTCATTGCCGTATTGGCCTCCTGGGAAATTAAGCATAACCTTAAAGGTTTCTTTGTGCTTTTTCTGTTGCTGGATATGGCTGTGGCCGGGGTATTTTGTGCGTTAGATTTCTTCCTGTTTTACCTTTTTTACGAACTGATGCTGTTGCCGCTTTACTTCCTCATAGGTATTTGGGGAGGTGTTAGGCGCGAGTATGCAGCTATCAAGTTTTTCCTATATACTTTATTTGGTTCGGTATTTATGCTGTTGATCATGGTAGGGTTGTACCTTTCCGTTACCGATCCGGCTACGGGCAACCACACCTTTAATATTGTTCAAATGATGAACCCGGCTAATTACCAGCAAGGTTCCGTATTTTCTATCTTCAGCCATCAAACCTTATTCGGCATTCCGGCGCGTGTGCTGGCTTTTGTGGTATTGTTTATTGCCTTTGCCATTAAGGTACCGGTGGTACCGCTGCATACCTGGTTGCCCGATGCTCACGTAGAGGCTCCAACGCCCGTATCTATCATACTTGCGGGAGTACTGTTGAAAATAGGAGGGTATGGCATCATTCGTATTTGTATCGGGATTTTTCCCGAGGTAGCCTATCAGGGGGCATATTGGTTAGGCTTGCTTGGTGTGGTTTCCATATTATATGGAGCATTGAACGCCTTGGCTCAACGCGATCTAAAACGTTTGATCGCTTACTCGTCCGTATCGCACATGGGGTTTGTGTTGTTGGGATTGGCCTCACAAACTGCCGAGGGTGTAAGCGGTGCCATGATGCAGATGATCAGCCATGGGTTTCTATCATCGATGCTATTCTTCTTGGTGGGGGTAATCTATACCCGCGTACACGATCGCGACATCTACAACTTCAGAGGCTTGGCTACGGTTAATCCTCAATATACTACTTATGTGATGATCGCTTTCTTTGCTTCGTTAGGCTTGCCGGGTTTCTCTGCATTTATTGCCGAGGCCTTTTCACTAACCGGTGCATTTAAATCAGAGCTCATTCCTAACTGGATGGCTGTTTGCGGTTCTATAGGTATATTATTAAGCGCCGCCTACTTTTTATGGACACTGCAACGCATGTTCTTCGGCAAAGAGCTACTTAAGGGGGGAGATAGTTGGAAGCAGGCTTTAACCGGTTTAAAGCTCCGTGAAAAGTTAGCGCTGTTTCCATTGGCTGTGCTGGCATTGGTATTGGGTATTATGCCGTCGCTGGTATTTAGCAAGATCAATGATTCGGTATTGGCGCTGGTAGAATTTACTAAACAAATGGTACGTTAACGTATGCAGCAAGTACCGCCATATCTTACCCAACAGCTCGATGATGTAATGAGCAGCCTGCTGGTTTTTAAGCCCGAACTTTGCCTGGCGGGTTTGTTTTTGCTGGTGCTGGGCATCGATCTTATTTATCGTAAAAATAGCGGTAAGGCTTGCCGTATGCTGGGTTGCGCCGGCATGTTGCTGGTTTTGGCGGCCGACTTAGGGCAGTATCTTATTTTTAAAGAGCAAGGACGTTTCCTGTTCATCAACAACCTCATCTTAAACCACGATAATATTGTGCTGAAGATGATCATTGATGCGGTCACCTTTACTTTGCTTGTTTACTTCCCTTGGGATCACCAGTTAAAAACGCATAAAAAAGGTTTGGGCGATGCCTACACCATCATCATTGCTTCGGTATTAGGCCTGCATTTGATGGTTATGTCGGCCACATTGCTAACCATGTTCTTATCTATAGAAATGGTTTCTATTGCATCTTACCTGCTGGTGGCTTATCGTACCGAAAGTAATTTCAGCGCCGAGGCCGCTTTAAAATATGTATTATTCGGGATGGCGGCATCGGCTGTTATGCTTTATGGTATTTCTTTATTTTATGGGTTCAGCGGCAGCATTAATCTGTATCATCCTCATATGGTTGCCAATTTACAAGCGGCCGATCCAACAGTTATTGTGCTGGCTGTAGTGCTTATTTTGGCCGGCATTGGTTTTAAGCTTTCGTTTGTGCCGTTACATTTTTGGGTACCCGATGTTTACCAGGGAGCCAGTACACCGGTAACGGCTTACCTCTCAACCCTGCCTAAAATTGCCGGTTTTGGTTTACTGGTCACCTTTCTGAGACCATTCATGTTCAACCCCACATGGAGCCGCTTCGATTTTACGCTCATACTTTCCATAGCCGCTATTGTTACCATGATAGCGGGAAACTTTGCCGCTATATGGCAGCAAAATGTTAAGCGCATACTGGCTTATTCAAGTGTTGGCCATACGGGTTTTGCGTTAATGGCCATTGTGACGTTTACGCCGCAAAGTATGGGTGCGCTAAGTTTTTACCTGATAGTTTATGCTATTGCCAATATAGGGGTGTTAGGTTTGGCTACTTATTTTGCCAACGCCATGCAGGCCCACACCGTTAACGACTATAAAGGTTTAGGTACCAAATACCCTATTGCATCAGTGTGCTTTGTGGTGCTGTTAATATCACTTACAGGTATTCCTGTTTCGGCAGGGTTTAATGCCAAGGTGCTGGTGTTTTCATCCGTTTACGAGGTGTATCAGCACGGGCATAAAGGTATTATGCTGGCATTGCTTGTTACAGGCGCGGTAACCACTGTAGTATCATTATTTTATTATCTCAAAATTCCGCTCAATTTGTTTTTACGCAAAGAAGATACTGTGCGTAACCATTATCCGGCTGTTTCTAAAGACCTGCTGGTGATGATCGTTATCCTATCACTAATAGTTGTGTTGCTGGGCATTTTTCCTGATGCACTTGCTAATTTACTTTAACAGCAAATTCACAACGGCTTTATAAATTATTAATACTTGCTGTAAACTATTAATGCTTTATAATGACAATTGCCACCGTGATTAACGCAGAAAAAGCGTACTTTCGTGGCTTCATTTCAAGTCATGAGCGATCAGATTAAACATGAATGCGGCGTAGCTTTTATACGCCTTTTAAAGCCCCTCTCATACTATCAGGAAAAATATGGTACGGCTCTGTACGGCTTAAACAAGCTTTATCTCTTAATGGAAAAACAGCACAACCGCGGCCAGGATGGCGCAGGTGTGGCTACCATTAAATTAGATATTGCTCCGGGTAAGCGTTACATCAGCAGGCACCGTTCTATGGCCAGCAATGCCGTAGCCGATATTTTTGAGTACATCCAAAAAAAGTTTGCTGATGTAGAAAAGGAACAGCCGGATAAAATGAAGGATGCCGAATGGCTTAAAGAAAACGTAAGCTTTACAGGCGAAGTTTTGTTAGGTCACCTGCGTTATGGTACGCACGGTAAAAACTCCATTGAAAGCTGTCACCCCTTCCTGCGTCAAAACAACTGGATGACACGTAACCTGGTTATTGCCGGTAACTTTAACATGACCAACGTAGAAGAGTTGTTAGAACAACTTTATGAGTTAGGTCAGCATCCGAAGGAAAAAGCAGATACCGTTACCGTCCTGGAAAAAATCGGACACTTTTTAGATAGCGAAGTACAAGGCTTGTTTGATCAGTTCAAACGTGAAGGTAGCGACGATAATATCGAGATCACTAAAATGATTGCCGATAGTATGGACGTAGCCAAGATACTCCGTAAATCGGCCAAGAGCTGGGATGGTGGTTATACTATTGCCGGTATATTTGGCCATGGCGATGCATTTATTATGCGCGACCCGGCTGGCATACGCCCGGCATATTATTACGTTAACGATGAAGTGGTTATTGCCACATCAGAGCGTCCGGCTATCCAAACTGCATTTAATATTCCTTTAGAAGATATTCGCGAGGTGAAACCCGGCCATGCACTCATCATCAAAAAAGATGGATTTGTGAGCGAGGAGATGTTTAGCGAACCTAAAGAGAAGAAGGCATGTTCATTTGAGCGTATCTATTTTTCACGTGGAAGCGATGCTTCTATTTATCGCGAGCGTAAGCAGTTAGGCCGTTTGCTTTGTTCACAAATACTGGATGCGGTAGGTAACGATATTAAAAATACCGTATTCTCTTACATTCCAAACACTGCAGAAATTGCTTTTTACGGCATGGTAGAAGGCGTAAACAAATACGTAAAACAATACCAGCGCGAAAGGTTGTTAAACCGCGATGATAAAATTAGCGACGAGGAATTGAGCGAGGTGTTGAGTTTAGCACCACGTGTAGAAAAAATCGCTATTAAAGACGTTAAGCTGCGTACATTCATTACACAGGATGCCGACCGTAGCGAAATGGTTGCTCATGTTTATGATACCACTTACGGTTTGATCAAAAAAGGAGCAGATACTTTAGTGGTACTGGATGATTCTATTGTTCGTGGTACTACGCTCAAGCAAAGCATTTTGAAGATCTTAGACCGTTTAGGTCCTAAAAAGATCATTGTGGTATCATCGGCACCACAAATACGTTATCCTGACTGTTACGGTATTGATATGTCGCGTATGGGCGAATTTGTGGCTTTCGAAGCTGCAGTGAGTCTGTTGAAGGAAAGCGGACAGGAAGACATATTGCTGGAAGCCTACCAAAAATCACAAGCAAGTTTAGATTTGCCTAAAGAAGAGGTAGAAAACTTTGTTAAAGCGATTTATGCGCCTTTTACCGATCAGCAGATCTCTGACCGTATAGCTAAAATTATTACACCTAAAGGTACCCAAGCGGAGGTGGAGGTAATTTACCAAACGCTTGATAACCTGCACACTGCTTGTCCTGATCATTTGGGCGACTGGTACTTTAGTGGCGATTACCCAACCCCAGGCGGTAACCGTGTGGTAAATAAAGCCTTTGCCAATTGGATGGAAGGTAAAAATACCCGTGCTTACGCATAAGCCATTAGTAGTCATACATAACAAGAAAGCCCTGTCGATTTTTCGGCAGGGCTTTCTTGTTATGTTGAAACTCTTATTTTAGTTATACATCAACTGACTTTTCTTAAATATTTTAGCCCATTTTTCTACAAATAACGGACCTAATGAGGCTTGCTTTACTGCCACAAAATTGGTGAACAGATTTTGATTTCCCTGGATAACATAATAATATTGAGATTCGGGTACCTTGCTATTGGTAAAGTAGGGCGACTCTATTTTGAACATAATCCACGGGTTTTTAGCTGTCCCGCCTTTCTCCACCATAATTAACCGGGCTTTGGGCGATCTGGCTTTGGTTTTGTCGAAAAGGGCTTTCATAACATTAGTCATATCAGAATTAATTATCCCCTTCATACTCATCATGGTGCCTATCATGCTCCAGTTATTCAGCGTTTCATTGCCTGGAATAAGCTCTATCATCCGAGCCGTTTGGTTCTTTTGATTGGAGGCAATTTTCCACTTGTACTCATCGGGCCAAAAAACTTTCAAGCTTTCGGTACCCGTTTGCGCGTTAACTGTTTTGACCATGGTAAGCACGGCAATAGTCAAAATGAAGAAGCATTTTTTCATAGGATCGAGTGTGTTAAGTTGGTAATTACAAGCTATGCCCCGGTTTATTTGAGACATGATGTAATACTATAACACACAAATTAGCTGGTTGTTATGGGAGAAAATACGTAATGCGTTACCAGCCTGTCGAAAATGACGAAAGCGGCAATAATTAACGCAGCACCGGCGACATAATTTAAACGGTGAACCAGTTTAACCGAAATTTTATCGCGCAATTTATTGGCGTAAAATGCCTTAACTATATCCATGCCGAATTGCACCAGTAATATAGTGCAGAACATAATGGCTATTTTAAGCTGGCGGTTGGCTATACCCTCGTGGTAAACGGTACTGGCAGTACCTATAACGGTTATCCAGTGAAAGAGCAGGGTAGGGTTGAATATGCACATCAGGAAGCCTTTAAAAAAGTACCCGGCCCTGTTTACAGTGGCTGGTGTGTGTGCATTGTAGCTTACCTCGGGTTTCTTAAAAATATAGTAAAAGCCTATAAGTAGAAGTATAACGCTACCGAAAACACCCGCCCAAACCTTTACTTTATCAGAAATATCGAAAAATTGCGAGCCAAAAATAATGGCGCCCACAAATACTACATCGCTGCAAACTACCCCCAAAGCCAGGGCGGCACCTGCCTGGAAACCTTTTTCGATGCTGGTTTTAATCAGCGCAAAAAATACCGGACCTGTTAAAAAGGTAAGTACCAGTCCTATACCAATGCCCGAAATAACAGCTTCTATCATTATACCGGTTTAATTTACTAACGGCGAATATGCAACTTATCTACTAAACAAAAAAAGTTATTAATGTTGACGACTATGTGCAAAAGTATTGCCACTATTTACGAAAAATGGCTTAAGTTAGTAACCTTAAACGTAAGTTAATAACCGCTTAATATGCAGGATAATACATCAAAAAGCTATGGATCGGCGTTATACACGCTCATTACTGTGTTTTTTTTCTGGGGCTTTTTAGCCGCATCTAATGGTATTTTCATACCATTTTGTAAAGCACATTTTGATCTTACCCAGTTCGAATCGCAGTTAATAGATTTTACTTTCTATGGCGGTTATTTCATTGGCTCGCTTGCCCTGTACTTTGCGTCGCAGGCAACCCGGGTAGATATTTTAAATAAACTGGGCTACAAAAATGGTATCATATTAGGACTGGTTATTTCGGCCATTGGTGCTTTAGGCATGGTTCCGGCCATTGGATCGGGCGAGTTTGGATTTATATTGGCCGCATTTTTTGTGATCGCCATTGGTTTCTCTTTACAGCAAACGGCCGCTAATCCTTTTGTAATTGCTTTAGGTACACCCGAAACAGGCGCTAACCGCTTGAATTTTGCAGGTGCGGTAAACAACTTCGGTGGCTTAATGGGGCCGATTATTGTAGGCGTAATGCTGTTTGGTACCGCCAAAGGTGCCGATGCTGCCAAGGTTGAAATTTCATCAGTTAATAATTTGTACTATGCTTTAGCGGGCTTATTTATTGCTGTTGCCCTATTCTTTTGGATTTCTAACCTACCTAAGGTAACCAGTGATGAAAAGATGGAGCAAAGTACTAAGGCTAATCTTCCTTTGTTTATCATCTTTATTGCTTTTTGTTTGATATTGGCTGCCAGCCCACTTAGTGGTTATACCGGCCTGTCGAAAGCTTATTTTGTATATGCTTCGTTACTAATTATACTGTTTACCCTCATTTTTTCTTTACTATCTGCCAAACGCAATAGCGAGGGTTGGGGTGCCATGCAATACCCACAATTAATTTACGGTATGATAGCCATTTTTACTTATGTGGGTACCGAAGTAACTATTCAAAGTAATATGGGAGCACTGCTTAAGCTGCCTGAATTTGGCGGCTACAACGAGTCGGATATTGCACCTTTTATATCGCTTTACTGGGGGAGTTTAATGGTGGGTCGTTGGGCAGGCTCGGTAGGTGCATTTAACTTGAGCACTTCTACCAAGTATGTATTAACTGCCATTATTCCGTTTGTGGCTTTTGGGGTAATATTGGGTGTGAACAAGGTAACGGGTGCAAAAATAGATCACCTGTATCCTTATGCAGTTTGTGTGGGCGTATTGGTTGTAGCCTTCTTCCTGGGTCAGCAAAAGCCGGCTCGTACGTTAACTGTATTCGGATTACTTGGTGTTGCATTTATGCTGGTAGGCTTGTTTACCACCGGTATTGTAGCCACATTTGCCTTTATCAGCGGTGGTTTGTGCTGCTCAATTATGTGGCCTTCTATTTTCTCATTGTCTATTACCGGTTTGGGTAAATATACCAGCCAGGGTTCAGCATTTTTAATTATGATGATCCTAGGTGGTTCAATTATACCGCCGGTGCAGGGCATTTTGGCCGATAGCAGCGGTATTCACTTATCATATATTGTACCGGTATTAGGCTTTGCTTACCTAGCATTCTTTGCCTGGAAGGTGAGCGGCGAATTACGTAAACAAGGTATTGACCTTGACCATGTAAAAGCAGAAGGCGGGCACTAAGCATGAGTAAACTTTCTTTTAACCAAATTTTCATGAACCTGGCCAGCGATCTGGCTAAGCGCTCACATTGTGTAAAGGCGCAGGTAGGAGCCGTGCTGACTAAGGATACCCGCATTATATCAGTGGGCTACAACGGCCCGCCTGCAGGTACGCATAATTGCGATGAAGAATGGCCCGAAACAGGCTGCCCGCGCGATGCCCGCGGCAGCTGCTCGCTGGCTCTGCACGCCGAAGAAAACACGATTTTATATGCCGTAAAAAATGGAGCCAAGTTGGAAGGCGCTACCATGTATACCACATTGTCGCCATGTTTGCCCTGCGCACGCCTCATATTTTCTGCAGGTATTACCAAAGTATATTACCAGCATTCTTACGCACAATACAAGGGTTTGGTGAGCGATGAAGGCGTTGACTTTTTAAACCGCTTCGGTGTAGAAGCGGTTAAGTTTGAGCCCGAAACAGATACCGTTATTTCTTAAGAAAGGGTTCTACTTTGGCTAAGGCAAATGCCAGTTGCTCTTCGGGGGTAATGTTAGTGTTATCTAATATAATGGCATCCTCCGCACGCATCAGCGGACTTTCCTTGCGGGTAGTGTCCGAGTAATCGCGGTGAGCCAGGTTCTCGAAAATCTCTTCCAGCGTAACGTCAGAATTGGTAGCTTGTAACTCTTTATAACGGCGTTGCGCACGCACATGCGGGTCGGCAGTCATGAATAGCTTTACCTGAGCATGAGGGAAAACAGCCGTACCAATATCGCGGCCATCCATTACAATGTTTTTTGATTTACCCATGCGCTGCTGCTGGGCAACCATCTCTTTACGCACTTCGCGTATAGCAGATACCGGGCTTACATTTTGAGATACCGGCATCAAACGAATTTCGTCCGATACTTCCTCATCGTTCAGGGTAATATGTGTTTGATAATCGCGCGAGTGAAAGTTGAGGTGGATGTTTTTTAGTGCTTCGGCTACTTGTTCGGGGTTGTTGATGTCAACCTTATTCCTCAAAAAATAGAGCGTAACAGCACGGTACATGGCACCACTATCAACATATATAAAATGGAGTTTTTTGGCTAAGGCTTTGGCTAAAGTGCTTTTTCCGCATGATGAATATCCATCAATGGCTACTACAATGTTTTTGCTCATCGTGGTGCTAAGGTACAAATTTGCGCTATATTTTTGCTGCTGACCAATTAAAGTTAGCTTTGAAGATGAATTTTACCAAGGCCGGTCTGCAAAGGGAGGTCACCTACAAAACATCAAGAAGCGGCGGCAAAGGCGGACAAAATGTAAACAAGGTAGCCACCAAAGTGGAACTGCTTTTTGATGTGCAGGCATCACTTTTATTTCATGAGGAAGACAAAGCGCTGTTGCTAAGTAAACTGCAAAATCGTTTGAATAAGGACGGCTTTCTACAGGTAATTAGCGAAGAGGAGCGTAGCCAATACCTCAACAAAGAACGGGCAGTAAATAAACTGGTCGATATCCTAATTAGGGCATTGCATCGCCCCAAGGTGCGTAAAGCCAGTAAAGTAAGCAAGGCCGCTCATGCCAAACGCATGGATCAAAAACGTATGCAATCGGTAAAAAAGCAATTACGACGCGGTAGCGGCAATGCGGACTAATAATAGCTATTACATTATTGCTTTATGACCGCTGAACCGATATACAATAGTAACCGAACCCCACTGGTGGGTATTAAAAACCTGGGTTTTTACCTCTTTGGTGTTGAAGGTTGCAGTGGCATCAAAAATCCAGCGGGGGCCACCGTAAGTTAAACCTACCTGGTTGCTCAAAACAGTGCGTTTTGGCATGCTGGTAATTTCGAGACTTGATTTATCTTCTTCTTTAGAAAATATAGAACCTTGCACCGTTGCATCGTAACCTACATAGTTAAAGGTAGGCTTATAGTGTAAAAACACTTCTTTTTTATGAAGAGGGGCAATGCTGTTACGGGTTGCAGTACTCTGTGTGCTTACAGAGTTAAACAGCTGATTAAAATTACCGAACCTAAGTAACGGGCCAGCGCCAACGCCATTAAAACCGGTACCTGCATTGCCATAAACGCTTGCCGTTAAATCAAACCATTCTTTTCTTACCAACAGCTTATTGTACTCAACAGAAAGATTTATCTGCGCGTTGTTCCTTACTTGGTACTGCCAGCCGTTAAGCGTATAAAAGCCAAAGGTACTGTGAATTAATTTTTGTACAGGCTCGCCTTTAGCCGATGGCCCTACTACGCCGGCCTGTAACGAAACTTTGAAATTACTCTCATTGCGGAAAAGGTAATTGATGTTAGCACCTGCATAAAGGTAACCCGCAAACGGGCGATCAACGTAAGAAGCATTAGGCACGCTGCCAGATTGTGCGTTGTACAGTTTCTGCCCAATTTCTATCCCCAGTACTTTGTTAGCCAGCTTTGGGTTTTTAAAATCCATGCCTCGCCTGTAAAATACAAACAAACCATTGGTATAATACCGGTCAGACCCTTGCGCCAGGAAAGAGTCATTGTCAGACTGGAAGCCGAATTCTTGTGTACGGTTTTGGGCATATAGCTGGCCTGCTGAGAGGCTTAAAATTACAAAGAATATGAGTCGGAGTGTTTTCACAAAACTTTATTAAGATGCTAAAATAACAAAAGCCGGATAAGTTCCGGCTTTTGTAAATATCAAGGTGTATTATTTGTTTTTTAAAGTGTAGCCAAAGCTTATCCCGAAAAAGAAAGGGTTGAAGCCGCCGCTATTAAACACTGGATTTATACTTGCTCGAAAATTAAAACCGCCATTAACCGGCTGCGACCGATATCCTACTGTGGTTGTACCAAGAACAGTTGATTGCCGATGTCTGCTGCTCGACGAATTGTTAGATGTGTAAATGGAATTCTTTCCTAAAACGGAAAAAGAATCTTCGCCGCTATAGCTTGCGAGTGTTGCACCTAAGCCAAGCTCAAGGTACTTCCCTTTACGGCCAAGTAAATAATTTACTTGCAAAGGAATACTTAATATTGAAAAATCGTTATCTGAAGCATAACCTAAACCTACGCGTCCGCCAAGACCATCCTGATGTTTAGAGAAGCGGGCATCATAATTTGCAGAAAAGGTAAGGCCCGGTCCAAATAATTCTAAGTAAACGTTTTGTGCCCTTTTTGTCGTGTCGCTTTGAGCTTTTGCTGAATTGAACAAGGTGCCAAATGATAGCAATAGGATCGTGACTATAGTAAAGTTTGTCATCTAAATTAATTTGAGCGAAAATAGATAATTAACTTAAATGCTCAATAGCTTAATTCAAAGTAAAAGCTATTTCTATAATAGCGTTAGTATGCATAGTAAAAGCTATTTCTATAATAGCGTTAGTATGCATAAAACTTTAACTAAAGAAAAGGTATGTTTTTGAAATATAAAGTCCGTTAATATTAAATAAACTTCGAATGATAAATGAGGTAAAAAACAAAAGGCAGCGATGAAGCTGCCTTTTGTTTTTATTAGTTGTATAATGCTTATTCTGCTGCATAGGCCGCCGCCGGCTTAGGTTCTTCCTTTATGGTCAAATCCAACGGCTCTTCAACTAATTCGTTAAGCAGGGCCAGGTCAATAACTTCGCGCATTTCTTTAACGTAGTTAAATTGCAGTTCTTTAATATAATCTTCTTTAATTTCCTCAATATCCTTGCGGTTGCTTTGGCAAAGGATGATCTGCTTAATGTTGGCGCGTTTGGCAGCCAGTATCTTTTCTTTAATACCCCCAACCGGCAATACACGGCCACGCAGGGTAATTTCCCCCGTCATGGCTAAATGCGGTTTTACACGGCGTTGCGTAAAGGCCGAGGTTAAGGCAGTTAACATGGTTACACCTGCCGATGGTCCGTCTTTTGGCGTAGCACCTGCCGGTACGTGTACGTGAATGTCCCACTGGTCAAACAACCGCTGGTCAATGTTAAAATAGCCTGCATGTGCCCGCAGGTAAGCCAGTGCAATAGTGGCCGATTCTTTCATCACATCGCCCAAACTGCCGGTTAAGGTTAAGCGTCCTTTGCCGGGGCTTAAACTGGCTTCTATAAATAAAATATCGCCGCCTACCTGTGTCCAGGCCAGGCCGGTTACTACGCCGGCAACGTCGTTATTTTCGTATAGATCTTTATCAAACAACGGCGGGCCCAAAAAGCGTTCCACATCTTTTTTGCTTACCACGGGCGTATACTCTTCTTCCATGGCAATGCTTTTGGCTATACCACGTACTACCGAGCCTACCTGTTTTTCAAGGTTACGCACACCCGATTCGCGGGTGTAGTCCTCAATCACCTTTTCCATTACGTCGTTTTTGATCACCACGTCTTTAGTTTTAACGCCGTGAGCTTCGCGCTGCTTAGGTAAGAGGTGTTGTTTGGCTATCTCGATTTTCTCTTCAATAGTATAACCGTTTACCTCGATAACCTCCATACGGTCTAACAAAGCGGGCTGTATAGTGCTTAAAGAGTTGGCCGTGGCTATGAACATCACATTGCTAAGGTCAAAATCCAGCTCTACGTAGTGGTCATAAAAAGTACTGTTTTGTTCGGGATCTAAAACCTCTAACAGGGCAGATGATGGATCGCCCCTAAAATCGTTACCTACCTTGTCTATCTCATCTAAAATAAACACCGGGTTAGCAGCGCCAGATTTTTTGATGGATTGGATGATACGGCCCGGCATAGCGCCGATATAAGTTTTACGGTGACCGCGAATTTCGGCTTCATCGCGCACGCCGCCCAAAGCCATACGTACATATTTACGACCTAAGGCCTTGGCTATTGATTTACCCAGCGATGTTTTACCTACACCCGGAGGGCCAACCAGGCAAAGAATAGGGGCCTTCATATTATGCTTTAGCTTTAATACAGCTAAGTATTCAATAATACGGCGTTTTACCTTATCCATGCCAAAGTGGTCTTTATCAAGTACTTTTTGCGCACGTTTAAGGTCGAAGTTATCTTTGGTAAACTCGTTCCAAGGCAGGTCGAGCAGTAATTCCAGGTAATTTATCTGTACCGAGTAATCGGCCGCAGCGGGGTTAATGCGCTGCAACTTCTCTATTTCTTTATTAAAGTGATCGCTTACCTCTTTGCTCCACTTCTTTTTTACAGAACGGGCACGCAGGTTCTCTATCTCCAAATCGGGCGATGAACCGCCTAATTCTTCCTGAATGGTTTTCAGTTGCTGGTTCAAAAAATAATCGCGCTGCTGCTTATCCAGATCGGTGCGTACTTTGGTTTGTATCTGGTTTTTAAGTTCCAGCATTTGCAGGTCGGTGGTCAAATGCTCCAGCACAAAATGGGCACGGTCGCGCAGGCTCGGCGTTTCGAGCAGGCGTTGTTTTGCCGTTACATCGGCGTTCATGTTCGATGCAATAAAATTGATCAGAAACGATGTGCTCTCGATGTTACGGATAGCAATACCGGCTTCGCTCGGGATACTGGGCGATAGCTGGATAATGCTCATAGCCATATCCTTCACCGAAGAAACCATGGCCTTAAATTCTTTATCTTCTTTATAAGGAGCCTCTTGAAAGGGCTCTACACTGGCTTTTAAATATGGAGCGCTTTGTAATTCTTCTTTTAATACAAAACGTTTTTTGCCTTGCAGTATCACGGTGGTATTACCATCGGGCATTTGCAGCATTTTAATAATAAGTGCTGTGGTGCCCACGGTATGCAGCTGATCAAACTCCGGGTCTTCGGCGTTAACATCCAATTGCGTTACCACGCCCACCATACGGTCACCTTTGTTGGCATCGCGTATAAGTTTGATTGATTTATCGCGGCCAACGGTAATAGGTATAACCACGCCCGGGAACAGCACGGTATTACGTAAAGGCAGTATAGGTAAAACTTCAGGTACTTGCTCATTGTTCATTTCCTCCTCGTCTTGCGTAGACATGAGGGGGAAGAACTCCGAATCATCGTTTAATATTGGTAATGTATTTTTAAAATCAAATGGATCGAAACTCATCAAATACCCTTTCTTGTATATATGGTAGTAAAAAAACGCCATGTTGGCAGACCTGTGGTAAACAGCTGTTGCAAACACGGCAAAAATACGCTTTTATGCGCTAACGCTGTAATGTTTCAATTGATATGCCAATTATAGACAAGGTGACAATTTACCATTGCATTAAAAAATTACCTTGATTATTGTTGCGTAATTAGTATAATTGCCGTTGCCTGCAAAAGAAAAACAGTCGTGTTGAGCGAAGCAATTTGTAGTTTATAATTTAAAAGTTTTAAACATACAGCATTTGCATACAATAAAATATATAGATGCAAGTTATTGTATAGTTAATGTTGTTAACAACTGATCAATGATGAGGCTGTCGGTCATAATATCTTTACTTATTGTTTCTTCGTTAGAAAGCTCTGCCCAAAATGCTTACTTAAAGCTTGGCTACCAGGCTTTTATGGATAAGGATTTTAAAACAGCCGTAAAGCAGTTAGAAAAAGCCTGTATTGTAGACTCTAACAGCACCAATGCCCTTTGGATGCTGGGTTACTCATACTTTCACAGCGAAAACTATAAAAAGTCTATAACCGCTTATACCCGCGTAGTTACGCTTGATAGAACCAACCACGCAGCTTACTACTTTAGATCGAAAGCCAAAAGCAATATGGCTAAAGACAGCCAGTTACCACCCGCCGAAAGAGAAAAGTATATGCTGGGGGCCATTCAAGACTTAAACAAAGCCATTCTTATTAAAGCTGAAGATAGTTATTACCAGAACAGAGGTTTAGCTTACCGCGATTATGCTGTTTATAAAATGCAATTGGGCGGGTATGATCACGCGCAGGTTGGCACCTCATTCAAAAATGCTATCGCTGACTTTGAGAAGGTGTTGAGCAACAATCCTAACCGTAACGATATTGCTTCATTGCTCGAAATATCAAAAGAAAAGCTGGCCACAGTTGTTGGTCATCGTTAGGCCCCTCCTAAATCCTCCCCGGGAGGGAGGACTTTAAAAAATTACATGCAAGAAAAAGGAGCTCACTAAAACTCCCTCACTCCTGGGGAGGGTTGGGGAGGGGCTATCACTCCACTAATCACATACCTATTACTTCCCATTAACTTCACCTGCTGTTCTTTATCAATCACGTAAAGTGAATCAGGGTAATAAGTGAGGTGTTCAGTAGTTTTGTAAAGCAGGTTCTTGGTAGCGTTACTGATGTTGATCTTTGTAACCTTTCCATTGATGCGCCGGATGCTGATACGGCGGGTAAAAAGCTCGGGCAAGAGGGCGGTGTACACTACCGAATCGCCTTGTTCATCAATACGGTAACTGTCGCGCCAGGCGGGTTTATTAATGTCTGAGGCGGCAAATAAGGCTAACTCTTGTCCCCAGTTTTTAATAACGATACGTTTGGTTTGAGTTTGGCTATTGTTATGCGTCACTGTTTTGTTTACCGCAGGTTGAGCTTTACGTAAACGTGCAGAATCGGCATTAATAAAAGCTTTCAGATCGAAATAGCGTTTATTGCCTGTGCTTACATGCACATCGGGGCGGCAAGCAGCCAGCCCCGATAAGCACGTTGTGATAAAAAGAAATTGCTTAAAGCTTTTACACCAATACATCACCTGTCATGGTAGCAGGTATTTGCACACCCATTAAAGTTAAAACGGTAGGGGCTATGTCGCCCAATTTACCATCGTTAATATGATCAACATCTTTGTCGATCAAAATGCAGGGCACCAGGTTAGTGGTATGTGCCGTGTTAGGCGATCCGTCTTCGTTGATCATAAAATCGGCATTACCATGATCGGCAATGATGATGAAAGAGTAGCCGTTTTGGGTACCTACCTCAACCAGTGTTTTAACACAGGCATCAACCGTTTCAGCGGCTTTTACTACGGCTTCAAAAACGCCGGTATGGCCTACCATGTCGGTATTGGCAAAATTGAGACAAATAAAATCGGCCCAGCCACTTTGCAGTTCAGGTAAAATAGCATCGCGGATACCTTCGGCGCTCATTTCAGGTTGCATATCGTAAGTAGCCACTTTTGGCGATGGCACCATCAGGCGCTTTTCGTTAATAAACTCCTTTTCGCGGCCACCTGAGAAAAAGAAGGTTACATGCGGATATTTCTCTGTTTCGGCAATACGGATCTGGTTTTTACCAGCGTTTTGTAATACTTCGCCCAGCGTGTTGGTCAAATCATCCTTGGTGAAAACTACCTTTACGTTATTGAACGTTTCGTCGTACGTGGTCATGGTAACGTAGTACAGGTTGAGCGCATGCATATTTTGCTCAGGGAAATCTTTCTGGCAAAGCGCCTGCGTAATTTCACGGCCACGGTCTGTACGGAAGTTAAAGCAGATCACCACATCGCCTTCTTTAATAGTAGCTATGGGATTGCCATCTACATCTGTACGGATGATAGGCTGTATAAATTCGTCAGTTACACCTTGTGCATAAGATTCCTGGATGGCCTGTACCATATTCATGGCTGGTGCACCCTGGCCGTTTACCATCAGGTCGTAAGCAAGTTTAACGCGTTCCCAGCGGTTATCGCGGTCCATGGCATAATAGCGGCCAATAGCCGAGGCCAGTTTAACCGGCTGCTGGCTAATGGCAATTTCGAGATCAGTTATATAGGTAACACCAGAGTTAGGGTCGGTATCGCGACCATCTAAAAAGGCGTGGATGAATATTTTTTCTAACCCGTACTCTACCGCAGCATCGCACAAACCTTTTACATGCTTGGTATGCGAGTGTACGCCACCGTCAGACACCAGGCCTATTAAGTGCACATCTTTATTGTTTTCTTTAGCATAAGCAAATGCTTCTTGTAATACAGCAATGCCGGGCAGTTCGCGCTCGTCTACCGCTTTGTTAATGCGGCCCAGTTCTTGGTATACCACGCGGCCGGCGCCTAAGTTCATGTGGCCAACTTCCGAGTTACCCATCTGTCCCTCGGGTAAGCCTACGTCGGTACCCGAGGTTACCAGTTTAGAGTTGGGATACTTTTGAAGCATCTCATCAAAAAATGGTGTATTGGCCTCGTAAATGGCGTTTGATTCGTCGGGACGGCCGTAACCCCAGCCATCTAATATTAATAAAGCTACTTTCTTATTTTCCACGGCGCAAATATAGTTGATTGGTTGATTAGTTGAATAGTGGTTGGTTGATTAGTGAGTGGTTAAGTAGTTGAATTGTTAGAATTAAAAAAACAAAGAAGATTAAATGCAACCCCGAACCAATAAAAATCAAAAACTAAATCCTAACTAATTGTTTTACTTTTGAAGCACAAAAAATTCATATTTTGGATAAAGAACTTGTACACGACTTTATAATAAGGGCGCTGGCCGAAGATGTTGGCGATGGCGACCACACCTCGTTAGCCACCATACCCCAGGGAACCATGGGCAAAGCCCGTTTGTTGGTTAAAGACACCGGCGTACTGGCCGGGGTAGAACTGGCTTTAGAAATTTTTGATATGGTTAGCCCCGAACTTAAAGTAGACGTTTACTTGCAAGACGGTGCCATGGTTAAACCCAAAGATGTGGCTTTTATGGTAGAAGGCAGCGTACAATGTATACTTAAAGCCGAACGCCTGGTGTTGAATTGTATGCAGCGCATGAGCGGTATTGCCACCAAAACGCGCCAGATAACCGACCTGCTTAAGGGGACTAACACTAAGGTGCTTGATACCCGTAAAACAACGCCCGGTTTCCGTTACCTCGAAAAATGGGCGGTTGAAATTGGCGGAGGAGTAAACCACAGGTTTGGTTTGTATGACATGATCCTGATTAAGGATAACCATGTTGATTACTCGGGCGGTATACAACAGGCCATTTACAATACGCACGAATATTTAAAAGCCGAAAATAAAAGTCTGCAAATTGAAATAGAGGTACGTAACCTCGACGAATTGGAGCAGGTGCTCGAAACCGGCGGTGTAGATCGTATTATGCTGGATAACTTCAGCATCCCCGATCTTAGAGATGCCATCAATATTATATCGGGCAGGTATGCTACCGAAGCATCGGGTGGTATAACGGCCGATAATATTTATGAATACGCAGCTTGCGGAGTAGATTATATTTCGGTTGGTGCCCTAACCCATTCGGTTAAGAGCCTCGACCTCAGCTTAAAAGCCGTTAAGTAATAAGTTACCAAATTTATGGTGTTCATTTAGTATTTTTGTGGCAAAATGATTTCTGTCTATTCTGTTTTAGTGCTTATTCTGGCCTACCTGTTTGGCTCTATTCCTACCGCGGTATGGATAGGCCAGGCGTTCTATGGGATAGATGTTAGAGAATACGGCAGCGGTAATGCCGGCGCTACCAATACTTTCAGGGTTTTGGGCAAGCAGGCGGGTATACCCGTTATGTTAATTGATATCTTAAAAGGGTGGACGGCCACCAACCTGGCTTACCTCATTGGCGTAAGCACTATCGGGCACCATAATTCTGTTGCATTTATTAATTATGAACTGGCTTTGGGCATAGCGGCCGTAATGGGCCATTTGTTCCCGGTTTTTGCCGGATTTAGGGGTGGTAAAGGCGTGGCTACATTATTTGGAATGGTTTTGGCTATAAACCTACAGTCGGCTCTATTGTGCGTGCTCGTATTTATAATAATATTGCTGGTAACCAAATATGTATCATTAGGCTCTATTGTAGCCGGATTTACTTATTTAGTGGGAGTAACCTTTATATTTCCAGTGTATATTAAATCGGTCGTTATATATAGTATGTGCATATGTGTGCTCATTTTGGTTACCCATCAAAAAAATATAGAACGTTTACTCAAAGGCAAGGAGTCGAAAGTCAACCTTTTTAAAAGTAAAGTAGCCTAAAACAACTGTCCTATGAAAATTCAAAAATTAATGATGGCTTTCACAGCGGCCGTTATTTTCTACTCGTGTTCCACTGTGCCCTTAACCGGTCGTAAACAATTTTTAGCCGTTGGCGATGCCGAGGTTAATCAATCGGCCGCAACCAGCTACCGCCAACTGTTATCAGATCCTAAAACCAAAGTTATTACCGGTACCAGCGATGCGCAACGCATAAAAACGGTGGGTAACCGTTTAGCCTCTGCTATACAAACTTACTTAAGCCAAAACGGTTACGGCGATCAATACAATTTTCAGTGGGAATTTAACCTGATACAAAGTCCCGAAGTAAACGCCTGGTGTATGCCGGGTGGTAAAGTAGCCGTTTACAGCGGTATTTTGCCTATAACATTAAATGATGCCGGTTTGGCTACCGTAATGGGTCATGAAATTGGTCATGCTATTGCCAAGCATTCTGCCGAACGTATTTCACAAGAATATTTAGCGCAGGGTGTAGGCGCTGCGGTTGGTGTTGCTGCTAACACCTCCTCATCTGTATTGTTAAAGAGTGTTAATGCCTTATATGGTACAGGCAGCCAGGTAATGCTTTTGAAGTACAGCCGTAACCAGGAAACCGAAGCCGACCGTTTGGGTTTAACTTTTATGGCTATGGCCGGTTACAACCCTAATGATGCTGTAGCTTTTTGGCAGCGTATGGCAGCTAAAAGTGGTGGTAATGCTCCGCCGGAGTTCTTAAGCACTCACCCTTCAGATGCTAGCCGTATCCGCGAAATTCAAAACCGCATACCCGAGGCCATGAAATATTACAAAAAATAAGAAATTTAAATCCCGCCATCAGGCGGGATTTTTTGTTATAGCATTAATCATCCAATAACAACTATCCTGTCATCTCGAACGTTAGTGAGAGATCCTGTTCAAACGCCAGGTTGTATATTATGCACATCGAACAGGATTTCTCGTTATCACTCGAAACGACATTGAGGTTCATATAACACCATGCCTAAAATTAAATTTCTCCAAGCCGATTGGCGCGATCTGCTCATGCTTAATTACGAGGTGCCGCCAGAGGTGCTTAAACCTTATCTGCCGGCCTATACCGAGCTGGATTTGTGGGAAGGTAAGGCATTGGTTAGCATGGTGGGCTTTATGTTTTTAAATACCCGGGTATTAGGCATTAAATGGCCATGGCATGTAAATTTTGAGGAAGTAAATCTACGTTTTTATGTGCGTTATTTTGACGGACAGCAATGGAAGCGGGGTGCAGTGTTCATCAGCGAAATTGTGCCGTTAGCTATTATTCCCATGGTGGCTAACAACCTTTACAACGAGCACTATAAAGCCATGCCTATGCGCCATTCGGTAAATAGTAATGATAAGGAAACCGAGTATTTGTACGAATGGAAATACAAAGGCCGCTGGAACAAGTTAGCTGCCACCGTAAGCAATGCATTTGTGCCCATAGAAAACGGCAGTGCCGAAGAATTTATCTTTGAACATTATTGGGGTTATAATGCTATCAATCATAACACCACGTTGGAGTATGCGGTTGAGCACATGCCGTGGAACATAGCCCCGGTAACCAAATCTATTTTTGATGCCGATGTGGCCGCGCTTTACGGGCCAGCGTTTGAACCCTATCTCAAGCAACCTTTTTCAGCCTTCTTTGCCAAAGGATCAGATGTGGCGGTAAGGGTAGCGCAACGGATAAAGAAGAAGAGTTAGCATGAACCGCAAGTTCGGGCGTCCACGCCCGAACATTAATGATGTAAGCGTCCAAGCTTACGATAACATCATAACTGTAAGCGTGGACGCTTACACCAAAATTCATTCAGGCGAGGACGCCTGAATGTGCGAGAAAAAAGAGAACTACACAGACTTTTAATATATAAAAGTATGTCATTGCGATTGGAGCGATAGCGACGCGGCAATCTCACTGGGACCAGTCTAAACGAGATTGCCACGCTACGCAATGACATTTATGTTATTCTCAAACTAATAACTATTCGCTCACTGCTTCACCCATCGTTTCCAATATTCCATCCCATAAGGCAATACGTGCTTGCAGGGCAGCTTCAACGGCTTGGGTAGCTTCTGTCCATTTGCTTGCATCGTCGCCGCATAATTCGGCGGTCATTTCATAAGCTAGGTGCGAGTGATGGTCGCCATCTACTTCGATGTGGCGTTCGAGGTAGTACAGTAGTAAACTAACCTTATCAGGAAACTGACGGCTAATTTCTTTCACCATGCTAATAAACATTTCGGGTATCAAATCTTCACGACCAAAGGTGAATACCGCAGCCTGGATATAAGGCTTATCTGTGGCAATTACCTCGAAAGTATGCTGTACAAATTTGCGGGCAGCTTCAGGAATAGATGCCTCTTCAAGGGCTTCATTAATAGACTTACCTGCTTTGAATTTTTCAAATAGTGCATAAATGGCTTTGGCCTCGCTGCCTGCCTGTTGCATAGCACGCAGGTAAAGTTCAAAGTGACTAGTGCGGTTTCCCTCATTATCAATGTCACTTTCCTCGCCCGTAACAATCTCATTAATGAGGTAGCGGGTGTTGGCGCTGCCTACCGGCATCCAGGGCAGGGTAGTGCAGGTAAGGTTTTGCTGCAACGCTTTCAACAGCGACATAAAATCCCACACCGCAAAGGCATGATGCTCCATAAAAGTGTTAAGGTCCTCCAGCGTTTGCATTTGCCGATACAAAGGATGACTGATCAATTGGGCTCTTAAAGGTTCTATCTGCTGTTTTAACTGCGCTATGCGCTGATCTGCTATGGCCATAATATGTTTTAAATGCTTGTCAAAAGTAGGAGGGATAAACGAAGAAAGTAAACCGGCAGATTTTTATGACGAAATTTTGATGGGTAAAGGTATGTAAACAGAAACCGTCATTGCTGAGATTGCTTCGTACCTCGCAATGACGGGTAATTTAAAGTATCAAAAGCACATCCAAAGATGTGCTTTTGATACTCACGACTCACGACTCACGACTCACGACTCACGACTCACGACTCACGACTCACGACTCACGACTCACGACTCACGACTCACGACTCACGACTCACGACTCACGACTCACGACTCACGACTCACGACTCACTGCTATTCTCCTTCTGCAACTTCTTCAGCATTTCGCTGCCTATGAGGGCGTCTATCATGCCGCCGTTGCCACCATCTTTACCGCTAACCAATATATCGGGCACCAGTTTAATGCCGTTTGATGCCAAAGCTTCGGCTACGCGCACAATGGCGTATTGTTCGGTACCCATGGCCAGGGTCTTTTCTTTCGTTACCTCGGCTTCGGCCAAACCTATGGCTTTGATCTTGCCTGCATCGGCGGCACCGTTCAGTTCAGTAGCGGCGGCATCAGCCTTGGCTATAATGGTTTTGGCCTCGGCATCGGCACGGGCGTTAATGGTGCGGTTCTCAGCATCAGCTTTGGCGTTAATCACTCTCGATTCGGCATCACCTTTAGCTGCAGCCACCTTAGCGGCAGACATCTGTGTATGAATTTCTACCTGCCTTGTCGATTTTACCACCTCGGGCTGCATATCTGCACCGGCACGTGCGCTTTCAAATTCTTTACGCTCAATTTGCGCACTGCGTTGCACCTCGTAGGTATGGCGTTCTTCCTCGGCCAGTTTACGGTCGGTCATGGTTTTCATTAATGCCTCGGGAGGCACAATGTCACCTATCAGGGTATCAACACCCACCACGTTATAATCGGCCAGTACCTGGCTAATATGTCCCTTGGCATCATCCTGCCTTTGCGAGCGGTTGGTTAAGAAACCTATTACATCGCTCTTTTGCGCCGCATTACGGAAATAGTTGGCAATGGTAGGCTCCAGTACCTGCGATATAAGGTTTTTCATTTTACCAAAACGGGCAATTACTTTAGGCGCCTCGTTACGCGGTATATGGATAATCTGCGATACGTCTAAATTAAAGGTAAACCCATCGAACGAGCGTACGTTGATAGTACTCAGGTTCTTGTCCAACTCGTGTGCCTCGCTGCGGCTGTTAGCCCAGTTGAGTACTGTGTTGGTGGTAGGTACCATTTCTACGCTGTGGGTATAAATGTTTACCGGGTGCTTACCGGGGTCAAGCGGTTCGTCCCATACACCTTTTTGACCCTTGTGCACAATGTTGCCATGTTTAAAGTTATCGCCGCTGGTATCGGTACCTTCGGGGCCTACAAAGGAGTTTACCACGCCTACATAACCAATGGGTATGTGCATCATTTCTACCTGTTCTAAAATAGCGAACCAGGGGTTGAGGTAGTAGGTACCTGCCAGTATCACATCTTCTTGCAAACCCTTTTTACCACCGGCATGAATAAAGGCCATAGGGTCCTGGTAGTTACGGTGACCGTCTACCGAGCCGCCTGCAATTTCGCCTTTATCCAGCGGTTCGCCATCTAAAGTGGTAATAATACCTACCTTATTTTCGTGTACCTGTGTAATGGGTACCATGACTATCTCGAATAAAAACGTATTGATACGGTAGTTACCGGGGGTGAGGAAAGCCGCTTGCGGGCCTTTTTGTCCGCCGTTTTCTAAAAAACGCTGCGCATCCTGAAACTTGTCGCACTCCACGGGGCGGCCCAGCACGCGGCCGGTATCGAGCGGGGCACCGTCGCGGGCTTTTACCAGCCCCAGTTTGTCTTGCTCAATAATGGTAAACGGTTCCATGGTAATGCCATACTGCCATGGCCACATACGCCAGTATAAGCCTGGAGCAAGCGGTTTGGCCTGCATACCGGCTTCGCCGCGGGTGGCAATAATGCGGCCGTCGGGCAATTGCTTGTCAGACCCATAGAGGGTAAACTTTTTAACCACCAGCCCTATACGGTTATCGGGCACGATGATCATTCCGAAAAATACACGAAGTACAGATTTGTACATAACAAGGGCAGCCACAACAGGCACTACCCACCACAGCTTGAAAATAAGATCAGCCATTTGCATAAAATTTAAGATTTGGTTTTTGTGTTTGTTAAAGGTGCCCTTAAGGTGCGGGCAAGTGGACGTTGCTTACAGCATTATTGTGATACCTTGGCTAAGTAAGCGTATATAAGATAGCGGCGCAAACCGTTTGTTACAACTAATTACACGGCCTGATACGATTTGAATTTATTGCAATTTTATACATCCAAACCTGAGTTTTTGTGTTAATTTTATAACGTTATAATTAATTTTGACGAGTGAATTTAAATATTGACAGATCACCGCGCTTAAGCAGCAACGACGTTTTGGTAACACGGGCACTGTACTACCGCTACAGTAGCTGGCTGCTTGGGTATTTAATGGCTGTGGTAAAAGACTACGAGCTGGCAGAACAGTATTTGGTGGATATATTTAAGGATGTGCCCAGCCGTTTGCACGAATTTACAGGATCGGAAAGCAGCCCTTGGTTGTGCCTGCAGGTATTGGCCAAAAGCAAGTTAAAAGGCTATGCCAGCGCGTTGCGTGCCAGCAAGGCGAAAACTAATTTCGACTCTATGGAACGCCTGAAGTTTGATAGTTATGTAGATGCCATGACCACCGAGCAACAAATAGTTTTTTGCGGGGTGTACTATTATCAAAAATCGACCGCATTACTGGCACAGGAGTTGAACAAAGCAGACGACGAGGTGAAGAAAATATTGAAAGAGGCTTTTTTAATGATCAAAAATGGATAAGACGGTACATGACTTTATAGAAAGCGGTATACTGGAAGCCTATATAACCGGCGCTGCTTCCGAGCAAGAGAACCAAGAGGTACTATACATGAAGCAACATTATCCGGCTGTGCAAAAGGAGCTTAAAGAAATTGAGAGTAGCCTCGAACTCATGGCCCGCCACATGTCCATACCGCCGCCGCCCAACCTGTGGGATCGTATTGAAGATGAAATATCGGGATTGGTAAAAACAGACAAGCATAAGCCAGCCGAACAGGAACGCGACTACCAACACTACCAAAAGCAAACCACTAAGCCCGAACCGGATTATATAGAGGTAGAAGGCCAGTCGTCGCACATGCGCATACACAAAGCCTGGAAATGGGTTTTTGCTGCCGTGTTTGTACTGGGTAAGATATTTTTAGGATTCGCTATTTACTTTTACCTTGAAAACCGCCAGGCTCAGCAAAACATACTCGAACTTAAACAGCAGTTGCGAGAAGTAAGAGGGAAGTAGGAGGTGCGGAGTACGGAGATTTAGGTACGAGGAGCGAAGATCTGAGTACAGAGGTTTTAGGTGCGTAGTGTGAAGATCAAAATGCAAAGAGCAAGTTTAGGCAAGTTGCCCTTACATTCTTTACTTCGATCCCTGACCGAATACGTTTACTCACTAAAGCCCCGCACCTCGTTACTTTTACCTTGCACCTACAAAGCCCCCGCACCTCGCACCCCTTACCTCGCAACTCAAAGCCCTCGCACCCCAAACCCTGCTCTCTAAAACCTAATAGCCGTCGCCATCCAGTAAATTGCCCAGGCCACCTAAAATGCTGCCTTCTTCTTTACGGCCACCAGGTGTTGCGTAACTTAATATACGGCTGGCTAAACGGCTTACAGGTAGCGTTTGTATCCATACTTTACCCGGTCCGCGCAGCGTAGCAAAAAATACGCCTTCACCACCAAATATCTTATTGCGTACACCACCTATATATTCAATGTCAAAATTGATACCCGAGGTATAACCCACCAAACAGCCGGTGTCTATTTTTATCATTTCACCTGCTTGTAAGTCGCGTTCAAACACATGCCCACCTGCGTGCATAAAGGCCATACCATCGCCTTGCAGGCGTTCCATAATAAAACCCTCGCCACCAAACAGGCCGGTGCCCAGCTTGCGCTGAAACTCAATATTGATAGCTACACCTTTGGCTGCACATAAAAAAGCATCCTTTTGACAAATAACCGAACCGCCCAAATTCATCAGATTCAGCGGGATGATCTTACCCGGGTAGGGTGATGCAAAGCTTACGCGTTTTTTGCCCATGCCCACATTGGTAAAAGCCGTCATGAACAAGCTTTCGCCCACCAGCAGGCGTTTACCTGCACTAAACAGTTTGCCCATCAGGCCGCCGCTTTGCTGCTGGCTGCCGTCGCCAAAAATGGTTTGCATTTGTATACCATCATCCATCATCATAAACGCGCCGCTCTCGGCAACGGCGGTTTCGCTTGGGTCAAGTTCAACTTCTACGTATTGCATCTCTTCGCCAAAAATGCGGTAGTCAATTTCGTGGTTTTGCATAATTAAATGTATAAATATGTATTTTTTTGTACTTTTTAGATGCGTTTATGAAGCGAAAATTACAACGTTTCGAAAATATTTAGCGCAAATGGCATCTGCAAGCATTGGCCTCAATTATTTGATGTTGATAAGCTTTGCTTCAATGTTTAAAAATTTGCTTAAAATTTTAGCAAAATAGATTTACCTTTAAAGCGTTTTTGCAGTTGATATTGCGAACGCAATTAGTTAATTATCCGCAGGTATGGCAACAGAAGTAAAATGCCCCAGTTGTAATCATAGCTTTCCTATTGAGGAAGTAATGACCGAAGAGTATAAAAAGCAGCTACGCAAGCAGATGCAGCAATATACTCAGCAAAAGGAAGACGAATTTAAGAAGAAGGAAGAGGAGTTCAGGAAGAAAGAAGACGGCTTTTTAACATCGCAACGGCATCAGCAAGAGCAATTTGAGCAGCGGTTAATTGAGGAAAAACGCCAGATGCAGCAGAGTATAGAGGAATCTATGCGTAAATCTATCCAGGCCGATGTAGAGCATCAAATGCGTATGTTGGAGAACTCTGTAAAGGAATCGGAAGAAAAGCTACGTGCATCGCGCCAGAAGGAGCTGGAGTTTATGCAGAAAGAGCGAAGCCTAAAACAGCGGGAAGAAGAACTGGAACTGTTTACCCAACGCAAGCTGCAAGAACAACGTGAAGCCCTGGCCGAGCAGATCCGCAAGCAGGAAGCCGAGCGCTTTGCCATGCGAGATACTGAGTATCAGTTTAAAGTACGCGAGTTAGAAAAGCAATTAGATGACCAGAAGCATTTAGCCGAAGAAATGAAGCGTAAAGCCGAACAAGGCTCTATGCAGTTGCAGGGCGAGGTACAGGAGTTAATTTTAGAAGAACAGCTGCGCAGTTATTTCCCGTTCGATATGGTGAACGAGGTAGGCAAAGGCATCCGTGGTGCCGATTGTATTCAAACCGTGCGTAACTCTTTTGGGCAGGAATGCGGCAAGATCATCTACGAAAGTAAGCGAACCAAAGATTTTGGAGTAGACTGGATAGAAAAGTTGAAAAAAGATATGCGCCACACCGGTGCCGATTTGGCCGTAATTGTGACCCAGAATTACCCTAAGGATATGGACTGCTTTGGCGAAAAAGATGGTGTTTGGATCTGCTCGTTCACCGAAGTAAAGGCGGTATCTTATGTGCTGCGCGAAACGGTAATGAAAACAGCGGCCATTTTAAAGGCACAAGAGGGTAAGGGCGATAAAATGCACTTACTGTATGATTACCTGCTGAGTAACGAATTTAAAGAGCAATGGAAAGCTTTGAGAGAAGGTTTTACCAGTATGCGTATGTCAATACTACGCGAACGCGACGCTATGGAGAAATTGTGGAAGGCACGCGAAAAGCAATTGGAAAAAGTGTTGCTGAGTGCGGTACATATTCAAGGCTCTATTGAGGGTATAGCCGGCAGCGAGAACATACAGTTAAGCCTAACCGATGATGAAGACTTGCTCATGTTAGGGTAGGGGCGGGGCTGATCACGGTTTAAACAAACAATAACAGCAGTTGGGTTGTCGGTTAAAGGCAATCAAACTGCTGCTTATGCTGAAATGTTTCTCTATTCTGTTTTTGATATTTTGCACTTATCATGCAAGTGCACAGTTTAACGACACTACTAATTATCATGTTATCTTTAATGGCACGGGTTCGGTTAACCGTGCACGTAACGGAAATGCGTATTTGCTGAATAATGGACTCCGTTTCGAGTTGAAGAAGAAAAGCGTAGCCCTTAACGCTACCAATAATTGGGTATACGGTAAATCAAACGGCGACCTTACCAATAATGATTTCTCCTCCACTATCGACTTTAACCTTTACAAAGCCATTCCTCATGCCTACTATTGGGGACTGGTCAATTACAACACCAGTTTCTCCCTCAAAATAAATAAACAACTGTTGGCCGGCGGAGGTATTGCTTACAGCATTTTAGACAAGCCAAACACTTATCTTAACATAAGCGATGGTATACTTTATGACCTGAGCGATATAAATACCACCGATACTACACGTGAAAATTACCACACTTACCGCAACTCTTTCAGGTTACAAATGCACTTTCTTATAGCAGATTTAATTACCGTAGATAGTGGAAACTTTCTGCAAAATTCGCTGACCAGGAGTGGAGATTACATTATCAAAAGTACGTTTGGCTTAGGCTTCAAAATCAATAATTGGCTTACTTTGAATAGCTCATTATCTTACAATAAAATATCGCGTACGGATAGTGAAAACCTGTTGCTGACTTATGGTTTGAAAGTTGAACGTTACTTTTAAAGCATATAATGAAAAGTAATAACGAATATTAAAAGTAATATATTTGTCTGTATTACAATGCTTTGTATATGTAGTATAAATCAAAGAATGACGTTGTTATTTCAGCTCCTGTAAGAGGTTTTCTATATCAAGCCTTTGAGTAAACATGGTTAGATTGCCATCAGCATCTAATGGCCAAAGCTCTTTCGGGCGGTCCCAATAAAGTTCCACGCCGTTCATGTCAGGGTCGTTTAAATAGATAGCTTCAGACACACCATGGTCTGATGCACCGGTAATGTGCGCATATTTAGCATCCACCAAGCGCTTAAATATGGCGGCTAAATCTTTACGTTCGGGATAGAGTATAGCGGTATGGTATAGGCCCGGAAATCTGTCGGGTGCGGGTTCTGAGCCTAAGCTGTGCCACGTATTTAAACCAATGTGGTGATGGTAGCCACCTGCCGAAATAAAAGCCGCTTGCGTTCCGTACTTCATCATAAGTTCAAAGCCAAGTAAGCCGCAATAAAAATCCAGCGAACGTTGCAAGTCGCTTACTTTCAAATGCACATGACCTATGCGGGTTTGTGCAGGTATTTGATAGTCATTCATAACTAATTATATGTTTAAACATTAAATGTAAGATTTGTAACACTTACCTTTGTACCATGATTGTCAAATCTGCTGAATTTATTTGCAGTAACACGCAAACTTCCAAACTGCCGCCACCCGAAAAACCGGAGTATGCCTTTATTGGCCGCTCTAATGTGGGTAAATCTTCGTTGATCAATATGTTGGTTAACAAAAAAGGCTTAGCCAAAACCTCTCAAACACCAGGTAAAACTCAACTCATTAACCATTTTTACATCAATGAAGACTGGTACCTGGTAGATTTACCCGGTTATGGCTACGCCCGGATCTCTAAAAGTAAAAAGGAAGACTGGGATAAGTTTATCCGCACTTACCTGGATAAGCGCGAAAGCCTGCAATGTGTGCTGGTGTTGATAGATAGCCGTTTAGAACCACAAAAGATCGACGTTGCATTTTGTAACTGGTTAGGCGAAAAAGGATTGTCGTTCGTATTGGTATTTACCAAAGCCGATAAGCAATCGGCCATTAAAACCGACCAGAACGTAGCTAAGTTTAGAAAAGCGTTAAGTGAAACCTTTGAGGAAGTACCTCAGCATTTCATTACTTCAGCCGAGAATAAGTTAGGTCGTGATGAGGTGTTGGGTTTTATTGATAGCGTGAATAAGGGGTTTGTTAAGAATTGGTAAGAAGTTGAAAGGTTGCAAAATGATTGAAGCTTTCCCCCTCTTGAGAGGGGCAGGGGTGTGTCCTAATAAACTATACCACGCAAAATAATCTCATACAACAGCAACCTGAAGCGATTAGCGAGGCAGCTAAGAAACAATAGCACACCCGGCGAAATTAAACTTTGGCAGGAGTTGAGAAATAAGCAGTTTCACGGATGCGATTTTCACCGTCAAAAACCGTTATTAGATTATATTGTCGATTTTTATTGTGCGGAGTTAGGGTTGGTAATTGAGTTAGATGGGCGTTACCATGACGGGATTAGTGAAGATGATTTGAAAAGGGATAATGAATTAGCACGATACAATTTAACCGTTGTAAGATTTAGTGAGAGTGAAGTGATGAAGGATATGCTAAATGTCTTGAGGACTTTGTAAGCTTATTTAGAAGAATACAATAAAGGAGGGTAGTTTAAGCATGCTTGTGATACACACCCCTGCCCCTCTCAAGAGGGGAAGAATAATAGAATATAATTTACATGAAAAAATACTTCTCATTAGTTACTTTTTCGCATACCATATTTGCCATGCCGTTTGCTTTCATCGGCTTTTTTTTGGCGGTTACCACTACCGATGGAAAGTTTGAATGGATCAAGCTGCTGCTCATGTTGCTGTGCATGGTATTTGCCCGTAACTCAGCCATGGCATTTAATCGCTACTTAGACAGGGATATTGATGCCAAAAACCCACGTACTAAGGTTCGTGATATTCCGGCAGGGCGTATTTCGCCTGCTGGAGCCCTTACGTTTACGATAGCTAACTGCCTGTTATTTGTCACTGTAACCTGGTTCATTAACCTTATTTGCTTTTACCTGTCGCCCGTAGCTTTGCTGGTGGTGCTGGGTTACAGCGCAACAAAGCGCTTTACAGCGCTTTGTCATCTGGTATTAGGCTTGGGCCTTTCGCTGGCTCCCATAGGCGCTTATTTGGTGGTTGCTGGTCATTTTGCACTACTGCCAATCTTCTTTTCGCTGGCGGTGGTTTGTTGGGTAAGTGGGTTCGATATTATTTATGCTTTGCAAGATGAGGATTTTGACCGTAATGAAAAGCTACACTCTATACCAAGTGCTTTGGGTACCGCTAAAGCTTTAGCGCTATCTACGTTTCTACATGTGTTATCAGCGATATTTGTAATCTTGCCGGTTTTCTTTACTCAAGTTGGGCCATTGTACTATGTTGGCGTATTTGTATACTGCAGCATGCTAGTTTATCAGCACCGCCTGGTTAAACCTACAGACCTCAGCCGGGTAAACTTTGCTTTCATGACCACCAATGGTATTGCCAGCGTAGTATTCGCGGCCTTCTTTTTGTTAGACAGATTATGGATCCGCAGATAGCAACCCACCTCCCCATTTTCCGCAAGCAACTGGAAAAGTTCGTTGTTTTCAACGATGAGGAGTGGAATGTGTTTGCGTCGTATCTCAAGATCAGAACCGTAAAAAAGAAAGATCATCTGATTGAGAGCGGGCAGATTTGCAAAGAGATTGGCTTTATTGTGTCGGGTTCCCTCCGTTTTTATCACGTAAAGGATGGGCATGAAATAACCAATTACTTTTGCCTCGATCAAGAGTTTGTAAGTTCTTACAGCAGTTTCCTGAAACAGGTGCCGGGGCACACTAACATACAAGCGCTCGAAGAGGTACTGCTCATTACCTTTACCCATCAAAACATACAGCAGCTTTTGGCAAACCCGCTTATGGCTTACAAAATGGAACGCTTTGGTCGCCTCATAGCCGAGTACCTAATATGTTGCTACGAGGAGCGCGTAGTTAGCTTTATTACATTAACCCCCGAGGAGCGGTATATCGCCTTGCTCGAAAGTAATTCCCGCTTGCTACAACGTATCCCGCAGCATTACCTGGCCACTTACTTGGGTATAACCCCGGTTTCGCTATCGCGCATTCGTAAGCGGATGTTTGAAGTGGTTAAATAGCCGCACTTGTTTTCTTATCTTTTGTTAACGTTTTGATTTACTGGGAGGGCCTACTTTTGAGTTAAATAAAACCCCAATATCATGCACACCATTTTAGGAGCAGGTGGCCCCATAGCAAACGCGCTTACCGCCGAATTGATCAAATCCAATCAACAAATACGCCTGGTGAGCAGGCGGCCCATAACTCCGGCTAATGCGAATGTAAAATGGCACAAGGCCGACCTCACCAACGCCGCCGAGGTAATGCAGGCTACCCAAGGATCAACCATTATTTATTTATGTGCCGGACTGGTATATAATAAAACTATATGGCAGCAACAATGGCCGGTCATCATGCAAAACGTCATTAACGCGGCGAAAGAAAACAATGCCCGCCTAATTTTTTTCGATAACGTGTACATGTATGGTTTAGTAAAAGGACCAATGCTGGAGACCGAAATTTACAATCCCGCAAGTGTAAAAGGGGAGGTGAGGGCCAAAATATCAGCTCAACTGATGGATGAGGTGAAGGCTGGTAACCTGCACGCTTCCATTGCCCGTGCTGCCGATTTTTATGGAACCGAAGGCACAAATAGCGTTTTAGATAGCATGGTATTAAGCAAATTTGCCAAAGGCGAAAAAGCCATGTGGTTAGGTAAGCCCGATACCCTGCATAGCTTTACTTACGTGCCCGATGCCGGCAAGGCAATGTACCTGTTAGGACAGCGCCCCGATGCCGATAACCAGATTTGGCACCTGCCTACGGCTCCTGCTATTACCGGCAAACAAATCATGGAAATAGCCGCCGCCACATTTAATACCAAGCCCCGGCACATAGCTGTAAATAAACTAATGTTGCAAGTGATAGGCCTTTTCAATAAGCCGGTTAAAGACAGCGTAGAAATGTATTACCAGTTTAATCACGACTACGTTTTCAATTCAGATAAATTCGAAAAGGCTTTTAATGTAAAACCTACCACTTACGCGCAAGGCATTCAAAACTTAGCTCAAACCTTGTTCAAAGCGTAAGGTAATCATGCATTGGTAAATTGATGTGATTTCATTTGCTTTATCATCTACACATCTGCACATTTGTAGTTCTGCACATCATCAAAGATGTGTGGTTTGAGAAACTATGATATCTGCTAAAGAAAGAAAATACATCCCTGCACAACTTGATATTAAATGGGAAACCCTGGAACCGTTTTACCAGGAACTAAGCAACCGGCCAATTAATTCGGTTCAGGAATTGGAACACTGGCTGCACGACCGCAGCGAGTTGGAAGCCGCCCTGGAAGAAGATTTTGCCTGGCGCTACATCCGCATGACCTGCGATACAGCGAGTGAAGAATTGCTACAGCAGTTTCAATATTTTGCTACCGAAATTGAACCCAAAATAGCACCTTTCAATAATGAGTTAAACAAAAAGTTAATTGATAGCGAGTATGTTAAACAACTTGATGAAAAGAAGTACTTTATATACCTCCGCAGTATTAAAAAGTCTTTAGAGCTGTTCCGTGAAGAAAACATCCCGGTGCAAACGGAGATTCAGGTAGAGCAGCAAAAGTACCAAAGCATCACCGGTGCTATGTCGGTTACCATAGGCGATAAGGAGTTTACCCTGGAGCAGGCGGCTGCCTTATTAAAAGATACCGACCGTGCTAAAAGGCAGGAGGCCTGGGAGAAAATCACCGCCCGCCGTTTGCAAGACAAGCAACCGTTGAACGAGTTGTTCGACCTGCTGATGGTGTTGCGCCACAAGGTTGCCCGCAATGCCGATTTTGAAAACTTCAGGAATTACATGTTCCAGGCGCTTGGCCGCTTTGATTATACACCGCAAGATTGCTACGCTTTTCATGAGGCTATAGAAAAAGAGATCGTACCCATTTTGCGTGAGCAGGCGCAAAAGCGCAAAGAGGCTTTAGGTTTAGATGAGCTGAAGCCTTGGGATATGGATGTTGACATTACCGGCAAGCCCGCTTTAAAGCCCTTTACCGACGGGGCCGACCTGGTGAATAAATCTATTACCTGTTTTAACCGCATTAGCCCTTACCTGGGCGAACGTTTAGAGATCATGAAGGCCAACGGGCTATTCGATGTGGAAAGTCGCAAAGGCAAAGCCCCAGGCGGTTATAACTACCCCTTGGCCGAAACAGGCGCTCCGTTCATCTTTATGAACTCCGCTAACACCTTTCGCGATTTGACCACCATGGTTCACGAAGGGGGGCATGCCGTTCATACTTTCCTGACTGCCGATTTAGAACTGAACGATTTTAAACATTGCCCGAGCGAGGTGGCTGAACTGGCTTCCATGTCTATGGAGTTGATCTCGATGGATAATTGGGATGTGTACTTTGAAAACGAAGAAGAGCTGAAACGTGCCAAGCGCGACCAGTTGATCGATGTGCTCAAAACCTTGCCGTGGGTGGCCGTGGTAGATCAGTTTCAGCACTGGTTGTACACCAACCCCGACCATACCGATGAGCAACGCACCGATGCCTGGAAACAGATCTTCGAACGTTTTGGAGCAGGCTTTATTGACTGGAGCGAGTACCCCGAGGCCGAAGCAAATTTATGGCAGAAGCAATTGCACATTTTTGAAGTGCCGTTCTACTACATTGAATATGGCATGGCTCAGTTAGGTGCTATTGCAGTTTGGAAAAACTACAAAGAAAACCCTGAAAAAGGGTTACAACAATACCTTGATGCTCTCAAATTAGGGTACACCAAAACCATCAAAGAGATCTACGAAACTGCCGGAATTAAGTTTGATTTTAGTGCCGGTTATGTAAAAGATCTTGCTGAATTTGTAAAAGGCGAATTAGACAAGATATAATTTATATATCTGCTGTATTGATTTAGATGGTGGTTGTATTGGTCTGATTATAAATGCATATAAAACTAAAGTATAGTCTTTTTATTGCCGTTTTTTGGCTCACAGCTTGCGATAATAATAAGGAATCTGAACAAAAATCACAACCGGTTAATCAGCAAGTTTCTATTCAAAAAGAAGATTTTGAAGCAGGGGCGAAGTCGGCATATAATCCAGGTACGGTTCGCTTTAAAACCGGCGTTTGGTACCTGGAAGATGCGCTGATAGCGGGTAGTAATAAGGATGCCAAAGAGGGTAGCCAGTCGGTTAGGTTGCGTGGTAAAGGCATGCTTCGGATGGACTTCGATGTTGCCGGTATATCAAAAGTAACAGTGAAACAAGCCGCTTATCAGGGCAAAAAATCTGGTGGATGGCAGTTGAAAATGTCGGTAGACGGTGGCCGTACCTATACCCAGGCCGGGGCCGATATGGTGGTTCAGGGGCATAACTTACAGACGGTATCTTTTATTATTAATCACCGTGAGGCAATCCGCTTTGCCATTTGCAAAACAGCCGGGGGAAACAATCGCATCAATATTGATGATTTTACAATTTACGGCTTTGATGAGCACACCGCTACTACCAACGTTCAATCAAAAAATACCTCGGCTGCAAGTACCGACACGCCTGTCACGGGCGATAATAGCAACCTGCTTTTAGGCAACCCCAGCAACGCTGCTACAAGTACTCGTACGCCCGACAACTATTTGATGATACGCCCTTATTATACTCTGAGCTATAACCGTGGCAGGGGCGGCCCAAATTGGGTAAGCTGGTATATGGGTGATGAATGGCTGGGCCGCATTAAACGCGTGAATGATTTCAGGGCCGATGATGCCCTGCCACCCGGGTGGTATCATGTACAAAATACCAGCTATCAGGGCAGTGGTTTTGAGCGGGGACATAACTGTCCCTCGGCAGATCGAAGCAACTCATTAAAAGCTAATTCGGCCACCTTTTTAATGTCCAATATGATACCGCAGGCACCGGCCAACAACCAGGTTACCTGGGGTAATTTGGAAGACTATGAGCGTATGCTCGTGAAGAACGGTAATGAAGTTTACGTGGTGATGGGCAGCTACGGTACCGGTGGATATGGCACGCGCGGCTATCGCACCACTATTGATAGCGGTCGCATTACGGTGCCAGCTTACATATGGAAGGTAATTGTAGTATTACCTGATGGTAATAATGACTTAAGGCGCGTAGATGCAACTACAAGGGTCATAGCTGTTATCACGCCAAATAACAACGGTATAAAGCCTAATTGGACCAATTACCTGTGCACGGTTCGTGATATTGAAAAGGCCACCGGATACAACTTACTGTCTAAATTGCCAAAGCAGGTACAAGATGCTATTGAAACGCGTAAAGATGCGGGAATCGACCCTAACGATGGGTACCTGATGCGTTTGTAAAGATTGGATGTTAATTAACTATTTAAGAATTTTAGTCTGAGAAAACTTTTGTAAAACAATTGTAATTTTCTGTTCGTTTATTTCTTACCTTACAAAAAGGTTTAAGTCTTTTCTATGGTTAAGAAATTTTTCACTGGCAGTTTGGTGTTATTTATTGTTTCGTTTACGTTCAACGTTCGGAGTTCGTCTTTAGAGGCATGCGATAGAATTTGTGGTAAATGGCAATCGGAGAAAAAGAACTGCGTAGTACAGGTATACCGCGATGGCGATGACTTTAAAGCGAGGTTAGTTTGGTTCGATGATGCTGATGATTCAAGTAAACCTATGGAAAGCCGTATAGATTATAAGAACCCTGATAAATCCTTACAATCGCGTAAGCTTATAGGAATGAATGTTTTAGAAGACCTGGAATACAAAGCTAAGAGCAACACTTGGGAAAATGGCATGATCTACGATGCCCAAACAGGTAAAAAGTGGAACTCGTCGGCTTATTTAACCTCAGATGGCGCATTGAAAGTTAACGGCTATTGGCACTTCAAATTCATAGGCCGCACCATGACCTTTAATCGTGTGCAGTAATTTGTTACATGTACTGTTCAATCACCTGTTTAATTTGGTTGGCCTGCATTACACCGCTTTGACGCCACTTGTTTTCACCATTCTTAAACAGTATTAAAGTGGGTACGCCTTGTATATGGTAGGCACTGGCTACAGCCGGATTTTTATCAATGTCAATTTTAACGATCTTCACTTTATCGCCCATGGCATCTTTCACCTGTTTTAAAATAGGTGCCATCATTTTACATGGGCCGCACCACTCAGCCGAAAAATCGACCAAAACGGCTTGAGGAGAACTGATAATATCTGAAAACGTTGCCATAAACTGAAATGTATAAAGTTGTAACAATGGTAAGTTAAATACGTTTGCCTGCAAAAGTAATTAACAAGCGTTACCAATTAAAGGGTAATCGGCCTATATTTACCACCTAATATCATACCAATGGACACTACTATATTTAAGCAATTTAGTGATATAACGGCCAAAGAAATGTCGCCGGGCTATATGGCTAAACTTATTCATACCGAAGTTAACACTTTGAACTTTTTAGAAGTGAAAGCCGGTGCAGTATCGGCCATACATACGCATATGCATCACCAATGCGCATTTGTGCTCGAAGGCCAGTTTGAGCTGATCGTAAACGGTGTGCCGCAAATACTCGATACCAATACCTTTGCCATTATCCCACCAAATGTGCCTCATGGTGGCCGTGCCATAACCGATTGTAAACTGCTGGATATCTTTGATCCTATTAGGGAAGACCTGGCCAAGCTATAAATTTTCTTTACTGGTGTTGCGATTTAAAAATCGAATAGTTAATTTAAGCTCACCTAATTAAATTTAACTAAAGATGAATCAAGACACCAATAAACCGTCGTCGTTAGGATTTTACAGTGCCGATGGCCATTTTCAGCAAGTTACTTCTCTTACCTCACATAGTCTGGAATTCGTAAGCAAGTCAAGATTAGAGTTGGAAGACCTGTTAAAGCATAACCTATTGCTGGAACGCTATGAAAAATGCGCCCTTATACGTGACGAACTGCTGAAGCGAAAATTGGCTTAAAGTTAGGTTACATTTACACTATCAATACTTGTATCATCAGCCTAAAAAGCACCTTGCAGGTTATCCATGAAGGTGCTATTTATGCTATTAATTACAGGGAGGTTTGCTCATTTTGCAAAAGTGTATTAGGTTTGCAACCCATATTTTGACATGCCAACAATACTAAAAGCGACTATATATGATGTGCCCGAGGCGGTTGCTTTAGTAAACAGCGCCTACCGTGGCGAAACCTCTAAACAAGGCTGGACCAGCGAAAGCCACCTGCTGGAAGGAATACGCATTGACGAGGTCGAAATGGTAGGTTATTTTAACCGCCCTGAAATAACGCTGCTTAAATACCTGAACGATGATGGACGTGTGGATGGCTTCGTTTATTTAGAGCAGGTTAAAAATAAGTGTTTGTACCTGGGTATGCTCACCGTAAACCCAACCCTGCAGGCCTCCGGGATAGGCAGGCAGCTGCTTTACGCAGCCAATGAGCAAGCTCGTATGTTGGGCTGTGAGGCTATAAAAATATCGGTGATCACCACCAGAGCCGAATTGATTTCCTGGTACGAACGCCGCGGGTTTAAAGCCACCGGCGAAGTTTTTCCATTAGTTACCACCACCAGCGTAGCCAAAGAGCCGGTGTATTTGATGATTATGGAGAAGATGTTGTGAAAAAATAGAGCTAAGAATCAAGAGCCAAGAAACAAGATTTTGTTAGGGCTTCAATTTCTTGGCTCTTGGTTCTTAGCTCTTGGCTCTCTCTTTTAGCGCTTCATAAATCTCTGCCGTAAGTAACCCGCTACCGCCACCGTAGTGTTGTACAATGGTTACCTGGGGGCGGTGAGCGGTAAAGTAGGCGCGTAAGTTAAGTTCAGATTCGGGCTCAATGCCGCCGCAAAGCAGTATAATGTCAATCAGTTGGTGGTCAAATTGCTGAACCGCTTCTTTATCCGTCATAGCGCCAATACCTTCCCAATCCGGGTTTTGGTTTATCAGGCGTATCACGGTTTCCAGTATCTGCTCATGACGGCCAATGGCCAGTATCTTCACTTTTTCCATTTTAAAATTTCATGGGTACTTCCATTAGCAAAATTTCGGTTTCGCTATTGGCAGTTATTTCAATCTGATCAACATCCCAAAGGCCAAAACCATCGCGGGTGTTTAATTGCTGTCCATTTACGGCTACATCGCCACTTAATACAAATGCATATACACCGTTGTTAGCGCCGCCTTTAAGGTTATAGGTGGTGCTCAGGCCACTGTCAAGCTTGCCTATATGGAACCACGCATTCTGATAGATCCAAACGCCCTCATCATCAGCGTTAGGCGATAATATCTGTTGCAAGCGGTTATGCCTGTCGTTGAGGTTCAGCGTAATTTGGTCATAACGTGGTTGAACGTTCTTTTGGTTAGGATAGATCCATATCTGTAAAAACTTAACCAACTCGTTCTCATGCGCATTCTTCTCGCTGTGGTAAATGCCCGTACCGGCGCTCATGGCCTGTATATCTCCTTTACGGATGATGGCTTTGTTACCCATGCTGTCTTCGTGCTCCAAATCGCCATCCAACGGGATGGAAATAATCTCCATATTATCGTGAGGATGATCGCCAAAGCCACGGCCACCGCTCACGGTGTCATCGTTCAGCACACGCAGGGCGCCAAAGTTCATGCTCTGCGGATTGTAAAAACCGCCGAAACTAAAGGTGTGATAGCTGTTTAACCAGCCATGATTGGCATGACCGCGGGCATCGGCTTTGTGTAATATAGTGTTTGACATCATGTTTTATGAATTAGAATACACAAAGCTACCGGTTGCCTTACCAACTACACTTAATGTAGGTTAAGTTTTTTGAGTGGTCAGTGGTCAGTGGTCAGTGGTCAGTGGTCAGTGGTCAGTGGTCAGTGGTCAGTGGTCAGTGGTCAGTGGTCAGTGGTCAGTGGTCAGTGGTCAGTGGTCAGTGGTCAAGTATCGAAAAATCATAAAACAATCTATTTGTTTAACAATTTACTCGCAACTCGCAACTCGCAACTCGCAACTCGCAACTCGCAACTCGCAACTCGCAACTCGCAACTCGCAACTCGCAACTCACAACTACCAAATGCTTCCGCCGGAAACCGATGCTATTTTGGCCTTTACCTCGTCGTAAGTTTCTTTTACGGTCACAAAAGATTGGTTGTCGCCAATAACATATACATGCACCATTTCAGGGTCGGTGTATACCACTACCGAAGTAATATTGTTAACATTGATCAACGCAGGTCTGCCGTTTTTGTCTGTAAGTTCTATAAATGTATTTGCTGCCATAACCCAAACAACAACAGAAGATGCATTTAGTTGGCTTGATAGAATTTTATACTTTTCTGAATTTATAGAAGCAAGAAATGTAGAATTTGCTACTTTTCTGAGGGGTTCTTTTTACCCGACACAAGCTTTTCAATCATTTTATTCAGCCTGTCGGTACGAGTTTTTTCTTGTTTGGCGGTGAGGATCCACAACACGTACTCTTTTTGGTTTGAGTAGGAGAGCCTATGATAATTGTCAAAGGCGAGGCTGTTTTCTGATAAAAGTACCTTTGCATCTTCGGGGAGTTTTACCGTCTTACTCAAAACATCTACATAAGCTGCATGCTCATTGTGCTGAATCTCGCTGTTGCGTGTAGACGATATTTTAGATTGACCTTCGTGCTTGAAGCGCAAAGCTGTCCAGGTTTGATCAATAGCTGCAGCGGCTACGGTATGCAGGCCGTATTTGGCAGGTTCGTCCCAACCGCCCATCATTTCCAGGTCTGTTGTTATGCCTGATGATTTTTTGGGGTAGATGATCCATAGTACCGTATCTGGTTTTAAAGCAGGTTGAATTTCTTTCAGATACGTAGCGAGTTCGGCACTGTTGCGTACAAAAAGCTGAATGCCGTCAAAACTTCCCCCGGCTGTATAGCTTAATTGCACACCATCGGGCAAGGAGTCTAAAACGTTTAGATAGTTCTCCGGGGCGTTGAGCAGCAACCAATGCTGACCGCTTTTCATGAGCAACTTTTTGGCAACAGCATTCATCGAAGTTTCGTTTTTATAATTTCATTTTAGTAAAGAAATCCCATAAAACAATGCCGGCCGATACCACAATATTAAACGAATGCTTGGTGCCAAACTGCGGAATTTCCAGGCAGGTATCAATTTTAGCCATCACTTCATCGCTTACGCCATTTACCTCATTACCAAAAATGAGTGCATATCTCTGATTAGGCTGTGGCTTAAACTCGTTGAGCATAACGCTGTTTTCCGCCTGCTCCACAGCTACTATCTGGTAACCTTGGTTACGCAACTCATCCACCGCAAGTGCAGCATCAGCATAATAGGTCCAATTAATTGAATTTGTGGCACCTAAGGCAGTTTTTTCTATCTCCCGGTGCGGCGGCTGGCTGGTGATACCGCATAAGCAGATCTGCTCTACTGCAAACCCGTCACACGTGCGAAATATAGAACCCACATTATGCATACTGCGCACACTGTCAAGCACAATTGCCACCGGAAGTTTACTTTGTTCTTTAAACTCCTCCACCGAAACCCGGTTCAGCTCTTCTAATTTTAATTTGCGCATCTCTTCAGTCGATAGTCCATAGCCGATAGTCCATAGTTAGTAACTACAATCCTTTAGACCATGGACTATCGGCTATGGTCTATCAACTGAAATTTACACTAACTCGTGTACACCATCACTAATGTTGGTAGCGTAAACCGATGGGGCGTAACCTATTTTTTGGGTATAATATTCAATTACATTTTTACGGTAGTCTTCAAAGGCATCGGCATTTACAATGGCAATGGCGCAGCCGCCGAAGCCTGCACCGGTCATGCGGGCACCTACCACATTGCTATCGGTAAGGCTATATTCTACCACGGCATCCAGTTCGGCACCACTCACTTCATAGTCGTTTTGTAAGGATAGGTGAGAGGCATACATGAGCCGGCCAAAGCGAACCAGGTCATCTTCGGCCAAAGCAACGGCAGCCAGTTTTACGCGGTCGTTCTCTTCTATCACGTGGCGGGCACGTTTAAGTACTGTAGGGTCAGTAATTAAATGCTGGTGCTGTTTAAAGGTGATGCCGTCAATATCGCAAAGATTGTTGATATCAAGCTCCTGTTGCAATGCGGCAAGGGCTTGGTGGCATTCTTCTACACGCTCGTTGTATTTGCTCTCGGCCAGTTTACGGGGCTTGTTGGTGTTAATAATAGCCAGCACATTGTTTTGCAAATTGGCGGTTACGGCTTCATAATCTAACGTATCGCAATTTAGTTTAAGTGCTTTGTGTTCTTCGCCAAAAGCTACGGCAAACTGATCCATAATACCGCTGCTCAGGCCAATGAAGTTGTTCTCAACCGATTTAGCCATGAGCACCAGTTCTAACTTGGTATAATCAGTCTTAAAGTACTGGTTAAAGGCAAATGCCGTAGCAATTTCAATAGAAGCCGATGATGATAGGCCCGAACCAATGGGTACGTTACCGTAATACAACACATCTAAACCCTGTACCTGCTTACCATCGGCCACAAAATGATGCAGTACGCCCAGCGGGTAGTTAAACCACTCGCGGCCTGTTTTTTCATAAGCAGTTTGTACGCCTATGTCATAAGTTTCCTCAAAATTCACGCTTCTGAAACGGAACACGTTATCCTCATTGGGCGACAGTAGCATCCAGGTACCAAAATTGATGGCACAAGGCATTACCAGTCCGCCGTTGTAGTCAATATGTTCGCCAATTAAGTTTACACGGCCCGGGCAAAAGTAGGTTTCCAATGCCTCCTGGTCAAATAGCGTTTCGAATTGTTGTTTGAGTTGGGTAGTTGTCATGGTGAGCAAAAATAAAAAAGCTAATTACATTTATGACTTTTATTTTATGGTGATTTAGCTGTATAAAGCAATGTTGCACTGTCTTATTCAATACAATCGATTGACTTCCGCAAAAGATTTTATTTGAATTTGAAATAAGATAATTTAGAGATCGCTTATTAAACAAACAGGTAAGCGTTGTGCTTGTTGACTTAATAAATAGAAACTTATGAATCAATACGTTTTAACCGCATATGATTATACCGACGGCGAGGCCTTGCAACGCCGTATGGACGTACGCCCGCACCACTTAGATAAGGTGCGCGAACTTAAAGAAAATGGAAATTATATAGCAGGAGGAGCAATCCTAAATGCCGAAAGCAATATGATTGGCTCGGTAATGATGGTGCAGTTTGACACTGACGAACTGATGGAAGCCTGGAAAAACAATGACCCCTACGTAACCGGAAAGGTTTGGGAAACAATAGATGTAAAGCCGTTTAAACAGGCGGTGTTGTAAGCCCCTCCCGAACCCTCCCCGGGAGGGAGGGCTTTAAAAGTTTATTCAAAAGTCTCCCCCTCCCGGGGGGAGATTTAGAGGGGGGCTACTTATTCATCATTTCAAATAACTCCTCGCGCTTTTCGCGCAATTGTTGAGCCTGACCTATAGCCGCTTCGTATACGTCATTTTGCAGGGCTTCAATAGCACCGGCCAAAAACTCATCTACAGGTATGCCCCCGTGCGATTGGTCTTTATCTTCGCGCCGGTCGTGCCCCAGTTCTGTATCTACCGAAGGTGGCGCAATTTCAAAAACTTTAACATGCGTATCTTTAAGTTGATGCCTTAACGATAACGAGATAGAGTGGATGGCTGCTTTTGTAGCGCAATACACCGGCATAAATGCCAAAGGCGCAAATGCCAACCCCGATGATATATTAATGATGGCCGCGCCGTTCTTATCGCGCAGGTGCGGTGCCATCAATGATGACAGGTGAATAGGAGCTACCAGGTTAGTTTCAATTTCAGCACGAACGCGGTCAAGGTTGCATGGGTTGGTTAGATCGGTATCTAACTGGATGCCTGCATTATTTATAAGTACGTTAACGTCTGGGTAATTAGTTACTAACCATTCAACTAACTCTTCCCGTTGCTTTTCGTCGGCCACATCGCATACATGGGTAATAATGCCCGGGTGTTGCAGCATAATTTGTTCGAGTTTATCTTCGCGGCGGCCGCATATGATTACGGTATTATCGCGCTGTTTAAACTCTTTAGCAAAGGCCAGGCCTATACCCGATGTGCCACCTGTAATGAGTATAGTATTGTGAGATAGTTGCATATATGTTGTTTAATGATAAAAAGTTGTTCAGTTGCTGTTCTATTGAGAAGCAACTGAACGACTTTATGATGATTTTTTATCCTTGCGATACACTTTCCAACTCCTGCATATCGTTCTCTGTAAGTTCTATATCGGCTGCTTTCATGTTGTCCTCCAAGTGTGCAACGCTTGATGTACCCGGAATCAACAGAATGTTTTCGGCATGGTGCAGTAACCAGCTTAATGCAATTTGATGTACCGTTGCACCTTTGCTTTGGGCAATGCGCTCCAAGGTTTCCTGCGCTTTCACATTACCACCACCTAACGGATACCAGGGTATAAAGGCAATATTATGCTCTTTGGTGTACTGCAATACCTCTTCCCATTTACGGTTATCTATACTGTACATGTTTTGCACTGAAACTACTTCAAAAAACTCCTGGGCTTTCTTAATATCATCCACACTTACTTCAGATAAGCCAATGTGTTTGATCTTACCTTCCTGTTGTGCTTGTTTCAGGAATGCAAAAGTTTCTTCGGCAGGTACTTTGGGGTCTATCCGGTGAAGCTGATAAAGCTCTATCTGCTCAAGCTTTAAGCGTTTTAAGCTGCCATCCAGGGCTTCCTTTAAATGTGCCGGGCTCGAATCCACAGGCCATTCGTTAGGGCCGGTACGTAGCAGGCCACCTTTGGTGCCAATCACCAATCCATCTGCGTAGGGGTAAAGTGCCTCGGCAATTAACTCTTCAGATACATTGGGACCATAACTATCGGCCGTATCAATAAAGTTAACGCCCAGCTCTACTGCGCGTTTCAACACGCTGATAGCTGCATCATGATCTTTAGGTGGTCCCCAAATACCATCGCCGGTAATGCGCATAGCGCCGTAGCCTAAGCGGTTAATATTAAGGTCGCCGCCCAGGCGGAATGTTTTTTGATATGAAGCTGTATTTGCCATTATTGTAATATTTAATACTGGTATAACACATGGTAAGGCGCTATGTTCGCCTTTAATCATCAGTGTAATATCATATAATGGGGTATTGCATTTCTTTGGCTCGGTAAGTAGCGATGCAGCCAAGCCTGCCAGGTCTACTAAGAATACGCTGTTGCGCGCACGCTTGTGATAGGCAAACCCTAACAGCCATGGAGCGGCAAGTGCTAACACGCCGATGGTCTAATCAATTAATAAATGATTTTAGAAAAGAATAATTAGGCTTCCTAACATTCGGCTTTGGTAAGCAAGCTGTAAGCTAATTTGCTGTCGGCAATTAATCGCCCCATAGCTATGTGGTATTTTCTTCTTCCAGGAAGCCGGCCATTTCAGGTAAGGTGGATACTATGGCAGCGTAGGCATAACTATAATGCCGTGGGCCTGGCGTGAAATTGGTTTTTTTGAAATGCTGTGTTTAGGAGATCACAGCAATAAAACCCATGCGTTTAATTATTGGTTGATGTAAGAGCTAAAAACCGGGCCTCATGTACGATTAAAAAACTACTGAGGCCCGGTGGTGAGTAATATTTAACTCCAGCCTGTTCCTTTTTTGGCAGCGCCGTTTTTAATGTGCTCTTCGGCTGTAGCTTTGCCCATAATGGCAGCCATTTTGTTGCCTTCGGCATCTTTACCTGTAGCAATGTAACGACCAGATTTAATATCGATAACCGGATCAATCATTGGTACGTTTTTAGTTTTGGTCTTCACAGAGTATGCGGTTATACCGCTTGCAGCTGGTTTTTCTTCTTTAGCCTTAGCCATAATAATGTGAGTTAAGTTTTTATGCTTAACTGCTATATGTGCACATTGTTTTAAAATGCTTGTTTTTTGTTAATAATCCAACTCAATTATCAATATAAGAACTTTGTGTAGACCCAGTTGAGTCATGGTTTATAGTGATTGTGTATTGTGAACATTGTTAATAACTCCAAAATCCATAAGGTGTTGGTTAAGAGATCGGTTAAAATAATTTGGTGTACAAAGCTAATAAGCTGTAAAATGATAGAGTGCTCACCAGCAGTATTATATGTTAATAAACGGCATCGTTATGTTTATAACGTGTGGAAATATTACCTGCTATGAATAGCTTTAATGGCTTAACTATTGCTCATTATCAATCATATATACACAACCAGATACCATGAATGCGTTTTATGAACGACTGTCGCACTTTGCCGAGCTTGTAAAAGATGCCAGTCAAAACGAGCGACATAACTATGCCGAACACTTTAAGATACAGCACCCGCCGTACCCTGTAGTTAGTGCTACCCGAAGTGTAATGCCCAAACTCATGTTTGATGAAAACTGCCCTGTCGAGTTGCGACATAAAATAAGGCGCATGCTTAAAAGGTCTTTTAACCGTATCCGTAACAAAGAATAACTTACTATGCCCGAACTTCCCGATCTGCAAGTATTTAGCCAAAGCCTCAATAAGGTTTTGAAAGGTAAAAAGCTGCAAAAACTTAATATACTACAAACCAAAAAACTCAATGTTACCGAAAAGGAACTCATTACCGCGTTGGAAGGTCAGGAGCTAAACCGGGTAGAGCGGTCGGGCAAGCAATTGCATTTCGTTTTTAAAAATGGTAATGTGTTGGGTTTGCACCTTATGCTGCATGGGCAAATGCATTGGTTTGATGGAGATAACACTAACAAGTTTACCATTCTTGAACTACATTTTGAGGGAGGGAAGGGATTGGCCATAACCGATTTTCAGCGGCAGGCTACTCCAACGCTTAACCCCGATGAGCCAACTGCACCTGATGCAATGGCCGGTGATGCCGGCTACCAGTTTTGGAAAACAACACTTCAAAATAGCCGTGGGGCGGTAAAGAGCCTATTGCTTAACCAGGATATAGTGCGTGGCATTGGTAATGCCTATGCCGACGAGATCTTGTATGACGCACGTCTGTCTCCATTTTCTATTGCCAGCAAAATACCTGACGCCAACGTTAAAGTGCTGGCCAAATCGGTAAAGGGTGTACTTAAGAATGCAGAGAAGCAGATTTTGAAAGATAACCCTGACCGCATTAGCGGAGAATTTCGTGATTTTTTGCAGGTACACCTACCTAAACATAAGACCACACCCCAAGGCGAAGCTATTCTTCAAAAAACCTTATCGTCGCGTAAAACTTATTATACCGATGCGCAGGAAATGTTTGATTGATATCTCAGCATTGAACAGGATAGTTATTTCATCATAATTATGTAATCCGCATAGAAATGAATGATTGATTGAAATAAAAATAATATTTAAAATTATTTTATATAAAATTTGCAAGTAATTGGTTGATGTATTACATTTGTATCAACAAAGAGAAATAAATATCCTGTAGGATGGTGAAATTTGGCAGACACACCTCCTCGTCGCGGTGGCGGAGATTCTGGAAAGCGTTTAGCAATAAACTTTAACCACTCCGTGAAGGTTCGACTCCTTCTCCTACAGCTCTTCTCATAATTTAGGTTTATAATTGGTTAGTACAGGCCCCTGCCCATCAGGGGCCTTGCTTTTTTTACAAGAATTTTCAACGCTTCTCATCCCTTTTTCAAAAAATAGCTGCAAAAATGCCGTACAACGCATAGGAATAATGGTTTGAAAAGTATAGTGAATATATTTTTCTATCAATTAATGGATTGGCATGGTTTTGTATATTAAACCAGTAACATTAACTTAAAAAAACATCACCATGAGATCATTATTGTACATTATCGCAGTTATCCTGGTAATAGGCTGGGCAATCAGCGTATTTGCTTATTCAATAGGCGGCTTAATTCACATCTTAATTGTAATTGCCATTATATCTCTGGTACTTGGCTTATTCAGAGGCCCGTCATCTACCGCGGTATAATTGTAATTCTTCTATATAAAAAATGCGGCTCAAATATGGGCCGCATTTTTTTTGCGATTTTGCTTCGATATACCTTTCAGTTTAAGAAAACATAACAAGGGTGTCAATACTTCAACTGACTTAACTTGGTGATCTTATTAAGGCGTCATGTATGCTGTTAATCTTTAATGCCTTTTACCCTCACTAGTATATAGCTGGCATGGGGCATACCCAAAGTTTTACCGGGCGTAGTTTTAATATAGTAGGTGAGGTAGCCATCTACAATCCCTTTCATTACTTTCAAACGGCTCTCTGCCCCGTCGTACATATTATTGAGCGATTTAATAAAGTGTAGTTTACCTTCATTGTCTACAATAACCTGCATGTAGTAGTCAAAATCGGCGTATGATTTATGAATGGTGATATTGAACGTTGGCGATAGATAATTATCGGCCAGGGTTACATCCGCCAACTCGTCCGATTCTTTGACCCGTTCTTTAGTGATTGTCAATTGTGGTACCCGGCTTTCCAGTATCACAGGTTCTGTGGCCGCGAAGGCTTTATGGTAGTCGGTTGCTGCTAACTTAACTTTCTGAGCAATGTAAATGCTATCCCGGCGCGGTGGTTTTTGCAGTTCGGCTGCGGTGGTATGCAGTACGTTTTTAATGTAGTTGTTGCTATACAGGGTCATGAAAATTTGCCCTTTGCTTTCATTGTCTACCTTTTGGTTTACTACATACAGCACCTGGAATTTCAGACTATCGGGTGTGATCTTTAAAACACGTATCCATGAATGCGCAATATTAGCTACCGAATCGTGGTCTACGGTTACCCATTGTTTTATAAAACGCTGCTTAACGATGCTGTAAATGCGTACGGTATCTTCCGATAGAAAAGTGATTTGCCATTCGGGCTCAAGGTGGTAGCCTTCGGGGTGAAAACCTATGCCGTTTTCATACTCGCGCCTTACTTCGGTATAAGCAATGTTATGGATTTTTTTGAAAGATACCTTGGGCCGCACTTTATCCATTACAGAGCCTTTGGGCGGCGGATCCATACATGCGGCCAAGCCTGCTATGATGAGGAATAAAAAGTAAGTTAGTGCCGAAGGTAACCTGTAAAATTTCATGTAAACCCGTTGTATACGTTCAGGGTGCCTAAAATAAGCCTAAAATGGTATAAACGCAACTTTGAGTACACGTAAAGGTTTTAAAGAATATTTCGGTATAAATGAAAACGGAATTGAAATTAAGCAGCCAAACCTTATCTTAGCCAACTAACAACCTAATAAAATTATCATGAGTTTATTCTCAAAACTATTGGGCAACGCAGGCGTTGCCAACCCTGCCGAACTGCTTAAAGACTATGCACAGCTTTTGGCCGAATTTGAAGAAATTGAAGTGGGCTTCAAGCTTTTTCGCGATGTATTTATCTTTACAAACAAGCGCCTTATCCTGGTAGATAAACAAGGTATTACCGGCAGTAAGGTAGAGTACCTATCCATATTATATAAAAGCATTTCGCGCTTTAGTATCGAAACCGCCGGTCACCTTGATTTGGATGCTGAATTAAAGATCTGGATCTCGAGCGAAACCGTGCCCAGCATTCGCAAGAAGTTCAACAAGCAAGTAAATATTTACGACTTGCAAAAGACTTTAGCACAGCACGTACTCTAAGCAAAAGAAAATTAAAAAGCCCTCTTTGTATAGTTACAAAGAGGGCTTTTTGCTATGAGTAGCTTTTAGTTTGATGCAAAGGCTTTTGCCAGCGCATTTACTTGCCCGGTGCTCAAGCTTTGTTTACCATTGCTAATAACCACCCGGTATTTAAACGTAACTGATTGCCCTGTTTTTAAGCTGAGGTTCTTAGCCGATTTGCCATTGGTAAAAACCTTTTCACCCAATGGGTTGGCAGCAAAAAGCCCGTAGCCGCGTGCATGCCAAAAGGTAGGAAAGTTAGGGTTAGCCGGATGATCTATCATGGCAACGCTTATCGAATCGGTACCTATTTTACCATATGCCATGCACCAGGCGGCGCGGGTACCCCAAACCTTGTTGCCTGTTTTACCGTTACTGGTCAGGTAGTTGCCGGTGGGTATAGTGTCGCGCGTTTTTTTGGTAATACTGTCGGGCATTTGTAGTGAGTGGGCAAGGCGTAGTCCAATAAGGCCGTCTTTCAAATCGTTAAATATAGCTGGTTGTATGGCTTTAAGCGTGGTAACCCGGTCAATGGTGCGCTGGTTGGTGGTACCGATAAAAGTAAAAATGGTGGTTTCTTCCAGTATAACTTCTTTTTGCTGGTTTGTCCAGTTGGCGCGGTAAGTAAGGGTACCGGTTTTACCGCTTTTCATTGTCAGTATCTTATTGGTGCGTATCCAGCCATATTTAGGTTTGCGGTCGGCGGTAATAGCATACGAGTTGTTCCAAAAGTCGAGCCCGTTCACGTTCTAATAGTTAAACCAAAGGCCAATATGGTGGGGATGATCGGTTGGGCAGCCGGGCTGCGGTTGCAGCGGGAAGCCACGGGTAACCATTGTGCCATTGGCTGTCATTAAGGGGTACAGCACTGGTTTCTCCAAACTATCGGGATATAAAAAGCTGGTGAACAACTGATCTCCAATAAAAATATCGATCTTGTTTTGATCAACCACTTTAAGTACCTGTACCCGTTGCTGTGCCTTCGCATTTAAGGCAAAAATTATCAATGTTATGGCAAGGCCTAATGTTAGTCTAAACTGGTAATTCATACGCTATAATGGGTAACCAAATATAAAATATTACGGTTAGTGTGAGCCGGGTTAAAACGGAAAAAGCCTTTCCTGAACAAACAGGAAAGGCTTTAAAATATAGGAATAAACCTATTTTAAAGATACCGACACCGAAGCGCGGGTTTCATCATTAAATAAGTTAAGTGTTTTAGGTTTTGAACCTGCCGGCAAGCGGTAAGTAATATTCTCCGATTCTTTGGTAGACTCTGGTTCGGCCGATACGTAGCTGCCGTTAGTTTGTGAAATTGAAGTGTTATTATCTAATACCAGGCGGAACTCCGATGGTGAAACACCTATATTATTACCACCAATTTTGTTTTTATTGGTTAAGCTAATCTTAAAGGTAAGTTCCATGCCCTGTGCTTTTCCATCCGGATCGGCCAGCTCGGTTGCAGTGCCCGATATCAGTTTAATGCTGGCTTCTTTAGATTTACCCAACAAAGCTGAATCAGGGGCAAAAACTACCGTATAAGATTTTGGCTCATTTGCAGGAGATGTACTGCTTTCGGCAGGAGCAGGGGTTACCGAGGTTGATGAGGTAACGCTCACGGTAGAATCTACCGAACCTTTATCCTTGTCTTTAGATTTACAGCCAAACAACATCATCGATGCTGCTATTACGCTCAGTAAGAATGTTTTTTTCATGATAATGATTTTCGCAGCAACGAGCGAAGCAACTTAATGTTTACCGATAAATCGAAATAGCTACAAATATGTTCCTGGTTTTCAGAATAGAATATATTATTACCGCTAAGGAAAATTAGGTTATCCTTTAATCTCCATGCTGGCTGGATCAATACATCGGTCCGAATTTAGCAGAAAGCCCCGGCCGTTATACCTAACAGCCGGGCTTTCTATTTATTTACTGATAAAGAAAATTAAAAACACTTGGTCTTTAACTTCAACGAGTAGTTAGGATTCAATGGTTCGTTGGTTTGAATAAGGCGCTGCGACCCTGTATTGGCCGGGCAGGCTATAGCATTAGGCGCATCGTAGTATAAACCGTCTTTCACAATTTCTTGCGGCACAAAGATCTGTGTTTTAGTAACCGAGTAACTGCTGGGTATGTATCTTACGTAGTACCCCTGCGGGTGTAAAGACCACGTACCCGACGGAAACTCGTTATTTACCACAGGGGCAATACCGGCAAGCACCGCATAACGTTCCATCTCTTCATAAGAGGCATTACCCGAAGCCGCCAGGCGCCTGATGTTATTCTCCGCTTCAAACACCGCTTGTATTGGAGCCGGTAATTGATTTTTAGCTTTATCCATCAAACTGGCCGGGAGAATGCCTAAAGCGCCACCTTCCAGCTTAAGCAGGTCGGCAGAGGTAAGCAGGGTAGTAGCCGTCAATTTTATAGATGTGCTGTAATCGGCAAAGCGGGTGCGGGCAATTATGGCCCACAACAAAACCTGTATATCGTGCTGGCTAACGTTGGGGTGTTTTTCGCCGCTTTTCAGTATCGCAATTACCACGTCCTGTTTTGGTCCCAGTACTGGGGCAAGCATATAGCCATCGCCGCTGCTGGGGCCGCGGGTACCGGCCTGCAGGCAGTAGCTCTTGTTGGTCATTTCGTAAAAGCCGGCGCAGAGTTTATATCCACCGTTGGCCGCTTTGGGCAGCAGGTATAAAGGCTGTGCAGTTTCGCCTTCGTGGAACGACGGTGGTTTCATACCGTTACGGTCAACGTCTTTAAAGTTAGTGGTAATAGCTGCCGGTTGCTTCAAAACTTTGTTTAAAGCGCCGCTTCCGGCAAGTTCGCCGCCTTTTTCTAAGATGGCTTTGCCTAAGCTGCCAAACTGTGCGTGTGCCGGCAGGTAGCCTATTAAACCGCAAATTAGTGCAAGCAGGAGTATGGTTTTTTTCATGTTAGGTTGATGTGTGCCGGCGAAATTAGGCAAAGTTTATAAATCACAGGTTAACATTTAGCTAAATCTTTAAAGCACAGCCTTATTGCTGGTATTACTTTCAAACGGGATAAGGTTGTAGAAAGAGAATAACAACTTAATCAATCCCCGAATTAAAATAATAGGGGCCAGTGAAATTTAAAGGAGATTTATCGGTTATTTATTACATTGGTGCTCAATCTGCCAAAACCTGAATTACGTTTATTGTGTTGTAAAAGCATTGATGCAGAGGGATATAAAATGAGTAATAACTACTACATGCAAAAAATTAAAGTAGCCTTTTGGGCGCTGATTATGATGGCCATGGCTACGGCCTGCAAAAAAGGCGGAAGCGATAGCCCTGTCCCTGTGGTACCGCCCAAGCCATTGGCAACGCTGGGATTGTTTCAGTTGAGCGGTGGTGAAAATAAGCGTCTTTTTATTCCTATTAGCCAGATAGGCACAAAAGCTGTGCAGTATTTTGGCATTTTTGATACCGGCTCGTCTGGTTTAACCATGGATGCGCACGGCCTTATCCCCGATGAAATGATCACCGCAAACGGCTTACTGGTAACGGGCGATTCGGTGGTGGTAAATGGCATAACCGTTACCAATAAAACGGCCACCATGGCTTACGGCGATAAAACCAGCAGTACCAAAGAGTTTGGTAACCTGGCTTATGCAACCATTACCATTGGTAATTCGGCAGGTACGGCGACCACTAAACGCATTGCATTCTTTATGTATTACAAGGTGGTTGACGGCGATGGAAAAGAAATTAGCGGAAGCCAGCACTCGTTCGATGTGTTTGGTGTAGGGCCAAGCACCGGGTTTACGTTTGCTGCCATTGTTAGTCCGCTAAATGGTTTCACCATGCCCGCCAATGTAGCCAGTGGTTTTAAATTGGCTAAGCTCGATAATACGAAATTTACTGCTGCGGGTGCCTTCGTGAGCGGCCTGCTCACCATTGGTTTGGTGCCCGATGATCTGAATAACGCAGGTTTTGTTATGCATCCGCTCACGCTGGGCAGCGCAGGAGGTTATTCGCCTAACATACCGGCTACCGTAACTTATGGCAATACCACAACTTCTGCACAAATTTTATTCGATACGGGTAATCCTGCTGTTTCTGTTATTGAGAATAGTAAAGAAACCACCGCCCTTGGCCGCCTGCCGGTAGGTACTGTAGTTACCATAACCACTAACCGTGGTTTTGTATACACCTATACCACATCCAGCACAGGCAAACTTACGCAGATACAAAACCCCAACATCAGCGGCGATTTTCGTACCATCATGAGTCTCGACTTTTTTACCGATAACGAGTTTCTGACCGATTATACCGGCCACCGCATAGGTTTAAAGAATAACTAAGCGTGGTTTGGGGAGCGAGGTACGAAGTTGTAAGGAGCGAGGTTTTTGGTTGTGGGGAGTGGAGATAGAAGGAGCGAGGTACTAAGTTGCGAGGAGTAGAGTAATTGGGAGCGCGGTTTTTTATTGCGGAGCGCGGAGATAAGAGAACTATTATAAAAGTTTCCGAAGAGAACCCTGATCCCCGCAACTCCGTACCCCAATCCCCGCAACCCGGCACCCCGCACCTCGATCCCCAGCAACTCCGCGCCTCTCCACAGGTTATGCAAATTTTCCACAAGTGCCCCTAAATCGGTGGTAAAGCATTAAATTTACCCCTCCATTAAAATTTAAATCGCTTGGGCAAAATCGCAACTAAAGAAACGCCGCTAATGCAGCAGTACAACCAAATCAAGGCCAAATATCCGGGTGCCTTATTGTTGTTCCGCGTAGGCGATTTTTATGAAACTTTTGGCGAAGACGCTATTAAAGCTGCCGGCATACTGGGTATTGTGTTGACCAAGCGGGCCAATGGTGCTGCCACACATATTGAGTTGGCCGGTTTTCCGCATCATTCCTTAGATACTTATTTGCCCAAACTGGTTCGTGCCGGTCAGCGGGTGGCCATCTGCGACCAGCTCGAAGATCCAAAGATGACCAAAACCATCGTGAAGCGTGGGGTAACCGAACTGGTAACACCCGGCGTAGCCACGAGCGATAACATACTGCATCAAAAAAGCAATAACTACCTGGCCTCGTTATATTTTGAGAAGAACAGCGTAGGTATTGCCCTTATTGATATTTCTACCGGAGAGTTTTTGACCGCGCAGGGCAACGCCGATTATTTGGACAAGCTCCTGCAATCGTTCAGCCCCAGCGAGGTGATATACCCTAAGAGCTGCAAACGCGACTTTACCGAAAAGTTTGGCGACCGCTACTACACCTATACCCTCGATGAATGGCCTTACAGCGGCGATTATGCCTACGAAACGCTCACCAAGCATTTCGGCGTTAAATCGCTTAAAGGCTTCGGTATCGAAAAACTGAACCTGGGTATTGTGGCCGCCGGCGTAGCGCTGCATTACTTAAACGAAACTGAACACCGCAACCTGCAGCACATTAGTGCCATAAGCCGTATTGAAGAAGACCGATACCTGTGGCTCGACCGCTTTAGTATTCGTAACCTGGAGTTGGTAGGCTCTAACAACGAGAATGCCCTAACTTTGGTTGATGTGCTCGATCATACCTGCTCGCCTATGGGGGCACGCCTGCTGCGCCGCTGGATAGTGATGCCGCTAAAGGAGTTGAAACCCATTAACGACCGCCTCAACGTAGTGCAGCACCTTATTGATCATGAAGATTTGCGCAACGAGTTGCAGGCCTGCATACGCCAGGTGGGTGACCTGGAAAGGCTCATTAGCAAGATAGGTTTGCAAAAGGCCAACCCGCGCGAGGTATGCCAGTTGCGCAAGGCTCTAATGGCAATTGGCAGCATAAAAAAAATGTGCATAGAAGGTACGGGGAGCGGAATTTTAGGAGCAGGGGATGGTCTTGCATTAAAACCCAATGAAGCCTTGCTGGCAATTGGTAATCAGCTAAACCCGTGCGATTATATCTGTGAAAAGATAGGTCGCGAAATGAACCCCGAGCCGCCCATTCAACTGGTGAAAGGCGGCGTAATGGCCGAGGGCATTCATGAGGAACTGGACCGTTTGCGCAAAATTGCTTTTGGCGGTAAAGGTTACCTGCTCGAGATACAAAAGCGCGAAGCGGAGCAAACGGGCATACCATCGCTCAAAGTAGCGTTTAATAATGTATTTGGATATTACCTGGAAGTTACCCACTCGCACCGTGACAAGGTGCCAACCGACTGGATACGCAAGCAAACGCTGGTAAATGCCGAGCGCTATATTACCCCCGAACTTAAAGAGTACGAAGAGCAAATATTAGGTGCCGAGGAAAAAATACTGGCGCTGGAAACCCGTTTATATAATGACCTGCTTTACTCGCTGGCCGATTATATTAAACCAATCCAGCTCAATGCGCAATTGATAGCGCGTTTAGATGTGCTGCTCAATTTTGCCACCATTTCTATCAAGAACTACTACGTAAAGCCCCAGATAAACGATGGCTTGCTTATCGATATTAAAGGCGGCCGCCACCCGGTAATAGAAAAGAACCTGCCGCCGGGCGAGGAATACATTACCAATGATGTTTACCTGGATTCGGACAGTCAGCAGATCATTATTATTACCGGGCCCAACATGGCAGGTAAATCGGCTTTGTTAAGGCAAACGGGTTTAATTGTGTTGCTGGCGCAGATGGGCTGCTTTGTGCCTGCTAAAGAAGCGGTAATAGGCTTGGTAGATAAAATATTTACCCGTGTTGGCGCGTCAGATAACTTGTCCTCGGGCGAATCTACCTTTATGGTGGAAATGAACGAGACGGCCAGCATCCTTAATAACCTGAGCAACCGCAGTTTGATCTTGCTTGATGAAATTGGCCGTGGTACCAGTACTTATGATGGTATTTCTATTGCATGGGCCATTGCTGAGTATTTACATAACCACCCATCGGCAAGTGCAAAAACGCTGTTTGCTACGCATTACCATGAATTGAACGAACTCACCAACATGTTTCCGCGGGTAAAAAACTTTAACGTTACCGTGAAGGAAGTGGGCAACCAAATCATCTTCCTGCGTAAACTGGTGCCGGGTGGCAGCGAGCATAGTTTTGGTATCCATGTGGCCAAGCTTGCCGGTATGCCGCCCAAGGTATTGGCCCGTGCCCACGAGATCCTGAAAAAGCTGGAAGCCGAACGCACCGGCGGCGAGAATATTAAAGAGAGCATCAAAAAAGTACAAAAACAGGCGCTGCAGTTGCAAATGTTTTCGATAGATGACCCCGTGCTGGTCAAGATCCGCGATATGCTGAACAACCTGGATGTGAACACCCTTACCCCAGTAGAAGCACTCATGAAACTGGATGAGATACAACGGGTAATTAAAGCGTAGTTTGCCAAACCTATAGCAGCTTATCCGCAGGCAATACATTCTTATCTCCTGGCTCTTGTCTCTTGCTTCTATATTACCTACTTTTAACCTATGGTTATTAGTCGGTACTCCCGTTTGTTTTTGCTGATGTTTTTAGTGGGTGCTTTCATGACTTCCTGTAAGTCGAAAAAGGCGGTTATGAAAGGCTCGCCCGGCGATGTGGTGAAGCCGCAGGGCTTTATTGCCGATAAGTATGCCGAAATTATGGGTGTTGATAGCAGGGACGTTACCAATGGCCGGTTGTACAACTTTATTGAACAGTGGTACGGTACCCCTTATAAATATGCCGGTTTAGACCATAATGGTATAGACTGCTCGGGCTTAACCTTTCTGCTCGAACAGCAGGTTTTTGGCCTTACCATTCCCCGTAACACCGCCCGCCAAATCAATGTAATTAAACGTAAATACGAAGAAGAATTGCAGGAAGGTGATCTGGTATTCTTTGATTTTGACGGTAAAAAATTTAGCCATGTAGGGGTTTACCTGCAAAATGGATATGTGGTGCACGCCAGCACCCGCCGTGGCGTAATGATTGTTAAGCTACGTGACCCATCGATGTATAAATATTTTTCGAGGGCAGGTTCTATTATTAATACAGATATTGCTCAGAACGAATAACTTTGTATAAAGGCCAGCGTTGTTTAATTATGAAAAAGATATTCCTGTCTTTGATCTTCCTCGCTATATTAACCACAGGCGCCAGTGCGCAGGTAAAAATGCTGAGCCTGCCACAGCTTCAAAAACGCATAAGTAATCCCGATACGGTTTATGTGGTTAACTTTTGGGCTACCTGGTGCAAGCCTTGTATCGAGGAGCTGCCTTACTTTGAAAAGCTTCAGGCCACCTACAAAAGTCAGCCTTTAAAAGTGCTGTTGATAAGTATGGATTTTGAGTCGAAGTTACCTGCCGTTAAAACCTTTGCCCGTACTCATAAATTAGCTTCGGAAGTTTACCTTGCCCAGCGCAAGAGCGACCAGGAATTGATCGATGCCATAAACAAAGACTGGAGCGGTGCTTTGCCGGGTACGCTGATCGTGAACGGTAAAAAGGGAATCCGTAAGTTTCAGGAGCAGGAATTTACCTATGATGAATTGAATAAACTCTATCAAACCAATAAATAAATCCATGAAAAAATTAGTTCTTTTAATGTTAATTGCTGTAAGCAGCATGGCATTCAAACTGGCCGATGGCGGTTACAAAGTGGGCGACACAGCAGCAGATTTCAAATTGAAAAATGTGAATGGTAAAACCGTGTCGCTGGCCGATTATAAAGCGGCTAAAGGCTACATTGTAGTATTTACCTGTAACCATTGTCCGTATGCCAAAGCTTACGAGAGCCGTATTATGGACCTTGATAAAAAGTATTCAGCCAAGGGTTATCCGGTAATAGCCATAAGCCCTAACGACCCTGTTGCCGAGCCAGCCGATTCATTTGAAAAAATGCAGGAACTGGCCTCTAAAAAAGGTTATACTTTCCCATATCTTATTGATGAAACGCAAGACATTACCCGTGCGTATGGTGCCAAAGCTACGCCGCATGTGTACGTATTGCAGAAAACTGCAGCAGGAAACGTGGTAAAGTACATTGGCGCTATTGATGATGATACCGAGAATACTAAAGCCGATAAAGTTAAATACGTGGAAGGTGCTGTAAATGCACTATTAAGTGGCAAACAACCTCAGGTAACTGCCACCAAAGCTATAGGTTGCAGCATCAAGTGGAAAAAAAGCGCATAATGATGTAAGCTCGAAAAGAAAGCCCCGTAGTATTATACTGCGGGGCTTTCTTATGATATTTCATAGCCAATCATTTAATATCTTTGCGCTACCATGGCAAAGCAAAAAGAAGACTACTCATTTTGGACCAAGTATAAAAAATTTGCCGGTAACGAGATACTGCTCTATCTGATTATGATCGTTGGTATCATACTGGGCATCATCATTTTTAGTTAGCCTTAACCAACGCTATCTTATAATCATCGGCATCGGCTACCTGCTGGTAAAAGTTAACAAGCTCGGCATAACTATCGGCTGGATAGGTGCCATCAATTACTTCCAGCTTTCGCTTGTATATGATCTGGTTTTTATCGTTCATGCTTACGCTTGCGGTATAGCGTCCAAACGGCTTATCAATGTGTACCCTCAGCGGAATGTTTTCTATTTTGTACCCAACGGGTACCAGGTAAACAACTTCATCTACATCGGTGTAGCCCCGGTTAATGTATACGTTGGTGGTACGGTTACGTACTTCGCGTGGAACAGACGTGTAGCGGTTTGCTAAATTTGCCATAAAGAAGTACCGCCCATCTGATAACGAAGCGTAATCTCTGGCGCCAAATTTCATTTGTTCATTATTAACCGGATTGATGGTTTTTACCGGTTTAAGCTCCAGTGTTTCAATTTCGAGGTTATTGATGGCGTAGCGTTTTTTTGCATTCTTGATCTCATCGGTATTATCGCCGGGAATATTAGGCCGGTTTTCGTACTGCCATCCCTCAAAGGTGGTAGTCATGCTGCCATCCAGTTGTCCGTCTTCTTTCAACGTAACGTTGGCCTTGCGTATCTGTTTGCTTAATGCCGTAGTATATTTGGGCGTATGCAGCAGCTTGCCGCCATCGGCAGTGCAGGCCAGTACCCGGCGGTCATCGGTAAAATCGCCCAGGAAACCGAAGGGGATATCTTTGCTGGTGCACTCCAGCCAGGTAGTATCGCTTTTGAAAGGTAAACACAGGATAATATGGTTACCCTGGGCCATGCTGGCAAAGTCGGGCAGCAAACTTTTCTTCAAGTTTCCGGCTTGTACCACACAATAATAAGAAGGTATGTTTACGGCTTTTAACAGGGCTTGCGTATAATTGACCAATCCCTTGCAATCTCCATAACTTACACGGTCAACCTCGCTGGCCATAAAAGGCTGGTAACCGCCAATGCCAATTTGCACACTTATGTAACGGCTTTTACGCTGCATATATTCATAGATTGCCTTGGCCTTCATCTTAGGGTCGGCTATAGTATCGGTGAGGCTGTGCATGTAAGCCGTGGTTTGGGGTTGCAGGGCGGTGCGGCCCGTAAGCAATTTATCGTATACCCATTTGCCTAACTCGTTCCAGTTGGTAAAAGAGCCTGTATAACCCTCATAACTAAACTTTTCAGGAGCTACTTTAACAACAGTTTGATACTGTTCGGGGTCGGGGCTGTATGGTTCGCTGCGCAGCGCTTTGATGTGGTTAGCTTCCCATAAGTAAGACTTTAAGCCTGTTACGGGTGTGCTGTTTACTTTGCCCGTATAATTCATCTCTTTATACCTGATGTTGAAATCGGGCTTGCAAATGAATTGATAACTGCTGTGCTCAACCGCAGTGCCTGTAGATTCGTTAGGACTCCAATCGGCAAAGTTGAGCGATTGTTTGGAGAGCACCTCGTATTCGTATTCAACGGTGTAAGGATAATTAACTACGGAAGGCTTATAGTGCCTCACCCGCGAATCTTCAAAAAGCGAAGCATCGCTGGCGGCGCTGTAATCGCTAAAGTTCCTTTCAAAAAACTTGCCTACCGGCTTGCCAAACTCATCGTACACTACACCTTTAATGTATTTGATTCGATTACTTTTATTGTACCAAACCACAATATCGGCATTACTGTCGCCATTTTTATTCAACACGGTAACCACTTCTTTAACGTGGTTAATGGTGTTGCTCAAATCTTTAACCTCGGTAACTACCTCCATGTTGCGTACTACTGCACTGGCATAAGGGAGCAAGTCTTTAGGGATGGTGGCTGCAGGGTAGGTGGTTTGTGCATTTGCCGAAAGTGCAAACATGCAAATCAAGAATAAACCACAATACTTCATCATGATTTCTTCTTAAATATAATATCAGCCTTCTCGGCTTTAATAATAGTGTTATAAAACTCTTTGAGATACGGATATTCGTCTGATGAATAAATAGGTTTGTTTAACTGGATGATGTGCGAGAATGTGAACCCATCGGGGTTTGTTTCGTAACTGGTTATGAAACGGCCGCCTTGGTTGGGCAGTCCGGTTGCCTTATTTTCGGGAGCCGTTTCTACGGTGTATTGCTCGGGCAGGGTTACGGTCAACACAATGCGGGTATCGGTGGCGGTACCCATATCAACGGGGTAAGTGCGGTCTTCCAGTTTAAAGGGGTTATCTGTCATGCGGTGCAGCATGTAGGGGTTAAAAGCCAAACGGCCGGCATCCATATTATTGTAAACGTCAATTTCAACATCGTACGACTCAATCAGCGAATTTTCGAGGCTATCCACGTTCTTAATATCATATTTTGATATTTTTACTTTAGCCATCTTTTCATCTAAATTCTCAACGTACTCATCAATACTGTTAAATTTTTTAATGCTGCGGCGTTTCTCAAGCGCCTCGTAGCCGTTTGAATAGTAAATTAATTTGCCTGTGAGCTTACCATTGGTTTGCAAAGTCAGGTTCATAATGTGGGTCCTGGTTCGTTTCTGTGCGGCAACCATATCTATCCAGTACGATGGCTTGTCTAAACTCATTACCCGGCCCTGGTCGTTAATGCATTCTTCGGGCAGCAGGCCAAAAGGCATTAAAGCATCGGTAGCATCGAGCATGTAAGATTTATCGCCTATATTGGCTTTAGCTACTACATAATTAAAATCGCCGATGGCTGGGTATAGCTTGGAAATAAAACCATGGTCGCGCGTGGAGAGCAACACGGCTTCGGCATCAATACCGGCTGCTTTTAGGGCTGTTACCAGTGCCAGGTTAATATCGGCCGTACTGCCCGAGTGGGTATCTAATGTTTTACGCAAGCCATTGTCGCTGTAAATGCCAATAAAGCGGTTATGCTTCAGGTTGCTTTGAATGTAGTGATAGATGGCTTTGGCCTTTTCCAGGTTATCGGTAGCACCGCCTGTAATGGCTGGTAGTTTATCTTTAAAAACACTTGTTTTACGCATTTGAACACCAAATTCTTCATGGTGCTTCATGTTGTAATCAATATCGGCCCAGGTTTGGGTTTTTACGGTTTTTTGCCCGTTGTAGGGGTTTATATAATCGTTCAGTTCGAAGTTGATAGCCGACAAAAAGTTCTTGGGTGCCGTCATGTAATCCTCTTTCACAAAAGCTGGAACATCTTTCATCGCATAAGTGATCTTGGAGCAATCGCACTTGGTACCGCCTGCTGAAAAGCATTCATGTTCAATCTCCGATACGTTTTTATCGAGTTTATAAAAGCCTCTTAATGATGCCTTGAAGTTGAAAACGCCGGGAATATGCGCCTCGTACTCCGAATATATCTTAGGTATAGTGCCCTGAAAATCCCAATCGCGGAAAGTGAGCGAATAAGGCGATTGCAGCGTATATTTGTATTCAATTACGCAACCATTGCGCAGGTTGGGCATGGCAAATTTAACCAGGTCCCAGTACTTGTTGCGGTTTTCGGTTACAACGGTTTTAGGGTCGAGGTAGCTGCGTTGTACATTGCCTTGCTCATCGGTATAGTAGGTAACGCCAACCACATCTCTTACTTGTTCAAAATCATTGTTATCACTTTTATGTATGGGTATGGTAATATTGCCTTCGTCAAATGCCTTGCTGTCGAAAATCTTTATTTTAACATGGTACTCATGATAAAGCGGTAAACCGTCGCCACTGCTTATCCAGGTTTTGCCAAACTCTTTGAGTACTACTGCATGGGCAGTTTTGTCTTTCTCATAGCTTTTCATTTCCAAATCGCTAAGGTTATAACTATCGTAGGGGAAATCCTGCGCATAAAGTAGTTGCGATAATAAGACGGCAGAAAAAAGGAGTAACAGTTTCTTCATGTGTTGTGAATAAGTTTAAGGCGGTGTTAAATTACTACATTAACCATAATTAAGGAAACTAAACGCCCGACTATTTAAAGGTTTTTACGACCTTTGCTAAAACGCTGCTCATGATACTTAATTTAAAACGACCGCTTGCATTTTTTGATCTGGAAACCACCGGTACCAACGTTGGTGCCGACAGGATCATTGAAATTGCCATCATAAAAATGCTGCCCGATGGTACAGAAGCCAGCAAAACCTGGGTGTTGAACCCCGAAATGCCCATACCGCTCGAAACCTCACTGATTCATGGTTTTTATGATGAGCAGGTGCAGGATAAGCCTAACTTTAAAGCGGTAGGTGCCGAAATTGCGGAGTTTTTTGACGATGCCGATTTAGCCGGATATAACTCAAACAAGTTCGACATCCCTATGCTGATGGAGGAGTTCTTGCGTGCCGGTATTCCGTTCGATCTGAACAACCGCCACTTTGTGGATGTGCAGAACATTTTTCATCAAATGGAACAGCGTACATTGAAAGCCGCTTACCAATTTTATTGCAATAAAGAGATACAAAATGCCCACTCGGCCGAAGCTGATACCCGCGCTACTATGGAAGTATTGCTGGCACAGGTAGAGCGTTATAAAGACATTGAATTTATTGACAAGAAGGGCGTTAAATCTACCCCGGTGCAAAACGAGGTATCGGCCTTACACGAATTTACCAATATGCAGCGTGCGGTTGATTTTGTAGGCCGTATGGTGTACGACGATGCCGGCGAAGCGCTGTTTAACTTTGGCAAGCATAAAGGCAAGCGCGTAACCGATGTGTTTGATGTAGAGCCAAGCTATTTTTCGTGGATGATGCAGGGCGATTTTCCTTTGTACACCAAGCACAAGCTAAAAGAAATTTACGACCGTTGGAACCAGAACCGTCCGCCGCGCCCCACGCAGCCAAAGCCTGCCCAGCAAGATCAGAATGCACCTAAAAAGCAGTTTCAAAAACCTTACGTAAAGCCACAAAACCAGCAGCAACAGCCACCTCCAAAGCCTATTAGAAGGCCCGAGGAGCCAGCTAAACCGGTAAATGAGGATATGCTGCAAATGCTGGCCGATAAGTTTAAAAAAGGGAAAGTTTAAACGAAAGCACATCAATTTAAGAATATAAGAAGGGCAGGGTTTCATTAGAAACTCTGCCCTTTATGCTTTGGCCAACTTTAAGCAAACTGGTTTGTTAAATAGGGAAGTTCAACAGCAAGAAATGACGGAACACAAAAAAGGAAAATTCTATGCAGGAACCAGTAACGTAGTACTGCCCGTACCTAATAAGCAGTGCTTCCCGCAAGAGTTCCAAGATAAGAGCCGGCTGTGCTATTATGCCTCGTTGTTTAACAGTGTGGAAGTAAACAGCACCTTCTATAAACTTCCGCTGGCTAAAACGGTAGCTAAATGGGCCAATGAAGTGCCCGATAATTTCAGGTTCAGCTTTAAGCTATGGCAGGAAATTACCCATCTGAAAGGGCAGCAGTTTGATCCTGAACATGTGGCGCGCTTTATGAGCATCATCAACCAGGCTGGTGATAAAAAAGGCTGTTTGCTGGTTCAATTTCCGCCGGGTGTGGTGTTTAGTCCGGTATTATTAAGTAACCTGTTGTATGAGATCAGCTTAGGAAATCCTGATCATGCCTGGCAGGTAGCCGTAGAATTCCGTCATCAATCATGGTATCAGGATGTAACCTGCCAAATGCTCGACCAGTACCTGGCCACTATGGTACTGCACGACCTTCCCGCATCGGCTGCACCTATCCAAACAGGAGAAGCAGATGCCGTTTACCTGCGTTTTCACGGACCTAATGGCGGCTACCGGGGTAGTTACGATGATGACTTTTTATATGATTACGCACAGTTTGTTAAAGAGTGGATGGAGGATGGGAAAACTGTTTATGCCTACTTTAATAATACGATGGGAGAGGCTGTTCAGAATTTAATGACTTTTAGTAGGTATGTGAGTAGTTAGTTGGTGAGTGGTTAAGTAGTGAGTAGTTAAGTAGTGAGTAGTTGAATAGTTAAAATCTGCGAAAGCTGAAACAAAGTTAATCAGAAACAACTTGGCTTAATCAACCAATCAACCAATCAACCAATCAACCAATCAACCAATCAACCAATCAACCAATCAACCAATCAACCAATCAACCAATCAACCAATCAATCAACCTAAAAACTCAATATTCCTTTTCAAGCCCGTAAACTTGGTGCGTTTAACGGGCGATTTTTTGAAGACCTGCTGAAACGTTTCCTGGGTTATTTCCTGCCAGTCGCGCTGGCTCATACCCAGCAAATCGGGGTTGGGATTAAATGCCGGCTCGTTATGGGTAAGCGAAAAACGGTTCCAGGGACAAACGTTTTGGCAAACGTCGCAGCCAAACATCCAATTATCGGTTTTATCTTTAAACTCCTCGGGGATGTTGTTTTTGAGTTCAATAGTAAGATAGGAGATACAACGACTACCATCAACAATATAAGGTGCTACAATGGCCTCGGTAGGGCAGGCATCGACACAACGGGTGCAGGTGCCGCAATGGTCTGTAGTGGGGGCAATATCGTACGCCAGTTCCGCGTCCACAATCAGTTCGGCCAAAAAAAAGAAGGAGCCGCTTTTTTTATTAATGAGGTTAGCGTTTTTGCCCACCCAGCCAATACCAGCGCGTTGCGCCCAGGCGCGGTCAAGTACCGGGGCCGAATCTACAAAAGCCCGGCCGCTTATATCGCCAATGTTTTCCTGTATAAAATAGAGTAATTGCTTTAGCTTATCTTTAATTACCTCATGGTAATCCATGCCGTAGGCATACTTTGATATTTTAGGTGCTAAAGGGTCGGCCTGCTGCTGGTCGGTATAGTAGTTTAAGGCGAGGGAGATAACTGACTTTGCGCCATCCACCAGCAATCGTGGGTCTAAACGCTTATCAAAATGATTTTCCATGTACTGCATTTCGCCATGGTGACCCTGTTTAAGCCAATTTTCCAATCGGGGGGCTTCCTGTTCCAAAAAATCTGCCTTGGCAATACCGCAAAACATAAACCCCAGGCGCTTGGCCTCGGCTTTAATTAAGTTGCTGTATTTTAAAAAATTTTGGTTCATTGCTGCAAAGATAAGTTTTTGTGGAGTTAAGAAGCCGGATTGTTAAACAGTCCGCAATGAAAAATAACACTGTCAAAACATCTAAAGTAATTAAAACTTTCCCTTAACCCTTCTGGATTTTATTCCAAACACTATAAGCCTGCCTGCGTTGTAATAACAAACAACACTTAACCTTTTTATGCTTCAGTTTATTAACGATTTACCAGATGACATTGTAGGCATACATGCCGTTGGAGAGGTAACTAAAGAAGATATAGACACGGCTTTGATTCCGCGTTTGGATGACTTGGTAAAGCGCCAGGGCGAGATCAACTACCTGCTGGTTTTAGAAACCAATGCTCAAAACTTTACCGCAGGTGCCTGGTTTGAAGATGTAAAGGTAGGCTTAAAGCATTTTACCAAATGGAAGAAAGTAGCCGTGGTAACCGATCAAAAAAGCGTGGAATGGTTTACTAATAATGTTTTCAAACTGTTAATACCGGGCAAGGCACAAGGGTTTCCGTTAGATAAGCTGGAAGATGCAGTTAGATGGATTTCAGAAGAGTAATTAATTAACCAAATAAATATATACAATCATGGCAACCGATAACACCCCAAAAGATAACGACGAAATAGGCGAAAACGCAGGTGATAGTGAGCTTTCTAAAGGTAATACACCTACGGAACATAATAAACCCGATGAAGAAAGGGTAGATACTGTGGTACCTGATAACGATAGCGGAAAACCAGGTGCACCGGCTGGCGAAGATTCGTCTAACAAAGACGGCGGCCCTTCTGAAGAAAACCTGTAAAAACAAAGAACCCCTTGCCGGTAAGCAAGGGGTTCTTTGTTTTTACAAGTGCTTTGTCAGTCTGAGCATGTCGAAGACTTACCCCACGTTCAGGTCTTCGACAAAATCAGACTGCAGGCGCGATGTTTTTATTAAAACTGTCATCTTGAACGATAGTGAAAGATCCTGTTCAAGATGCAATGTAGGCCACCTGCTTAGTCGAACAAGATTTCTCGTTAGCACTCGAAATGACAGATTGTTTGAATGAGCAACAAATCTCTAATTGTAGTTATGATACTTAAAAGCTGTTCTTAATGCTGTTGCTCAGTGTTTTGGCACTCCAATAACCGCTATCTAAAATGCGGCGAATGGTCATCAGCGGATCGTTAGGATCACGTTTTTCGGCTAATTGGAAAGCTGCTTTAAAGCCGCGTTTGTGTAGTTCCGGCAATCCTTGGGCGTTCCACAAGCCAAACGGGTAGGCAAAATATTCGATCTTTTTGCCTGTAATTTCTTCCAGTTTTTTAGTAGGCTTATCAATCTGGGTTTCCCAATCCTTACCGGCAAACTTCTTAAAGTTGTGGTGATCCCAGGTATGGCTGGCTACTACGTTGCCCTCGTCAGATAATTGCTTGATCTGCTCTTTATTCATGTAGTTAGGGCGGCCAATAGATACCGTCATGATGAAATAAACTGCCTTGAATCCGTATTTTTTCAGCTCCGGGTTGGCTATGGTAAACTGGTCCAAATCTGTATCATCAAACGTTAACATGATGGGTTTGCTGGGCAGGGCGGCACCGGTGGTTAAGTAATCGTACAACTGATCGGGCAGTATAGTATGGTAACCGCTATCCGATAGCATTTTAATTTTTTCTTTAAAGCTGGCTATCGGCACAATATAGTCTTTAGCCGTCTTAGAATCTTTGGCGCGCCAATCGCGTATTTGGTGGTAGCACAAAATAGGTACCTGTTTGCGGGCAATAATTTCGGCATTAGTGCCCATTTTACCCGGCTTTTTAACGGTTTGCGTAGTAGTAGATGTGGTGGTGGTGCTTACCGAAGATGAGTCGGTAGCGGGTTGCTTGGTGGCGGCCGAGTTGCAAGCCGTAAACAGCAATGCACAAGCAGCGGCAGTAACCGAAAATATATTTAACATGCTAAAATAGTTATACAGTAAAGGCAGCGAAAATAGAATATTTTTTGCTGCTAATTAACAAATAGCCTGTTTTTAAAATACTTCTGTGTTTTGATAGAAAGAAACAGCGCTTAGTCGACTACATCAGGTTGTTGTATATATTTTGAACGTATTTTTGTCACAATCCGAGCTGCCGGTCTGCTTTATCATACTTTAGGGAAACTAAAATACTTGTAGTTCACGTTTTACAGACATAATATCGATAACATCTGCCAAATAGCTTTGGCACAACTGCTTAAACCGCTATTATTATTGGGCATACGGTAAAGATTTCAACACAAAATTCTTGTTTGGCAGATAAATGCTATTTTTAGAAAATTTTTTTAATTTAAACTATGAGTACAGAGCCTGAAATTGCACTGGATGCTTCGTTGGCCCACCAGCCAGCCAAGGGTCATCCTAAAGGTTTATATGTTTTATTCTCTACAGAAATGTGGGAGCGCTTTAACTTCTACGGCATGCGCGCTCTGCTTACCTTGTTCTTGGTAAATGCACTTTCGTTCTCAGATAAAGATGCTGCCATTATCTACGGTGGATTTTTAGGCTTATCATATCTTACGCCTATGTTGGGCGGCTACATATCTGACAGGTATTTGGGTAATCGTAACTGTATCATTTTAGGTGGTTCGGTTATGTCTATAGGACAATTACTACTATTTTTTAGTGGTTCACTGTTTGCTACCAACCTCGATTTGGCTAAGATGATCATGTGGCTGGCCTTGTTTGTTATTATTTTCGGTAACGGGTTTTTCAAGCCTAACATATCCTCCATGGTAGGCTCGCTCTACAAAAAAGGCGACTCGCGTTTGGACGCCGCATTCACCATTTTTTATATGGGTATAAATGTAGGTGCTTTTCTGGGTATGAGCATTTGTCCTTTTCTGGGCGACGTTAAAGTAGGCGAGGTTCGCGTAGTTGAAGCTTTTAAATGGGGCTTTTTAGCAGCCGGTGTTGGTATGATGCTGGGTGTATTGCTATTTATTTTTCTAAAAAATAAATATGTAACCGATCCGGAAGGTAACGCTGTAGGTGCCAAGCCCGATTTTAACAAGGCTACTTTAAGCCCTACAGGTGAAGCGGAAAGGGCTAATTTTTCAACCGCATCAGTTATTGGTGTCGGGGTATTAATGGTAGTGTTATTCTTTGGAATTCACTTCTTTTCCATTGATCCAAATCCTATCAAAAGCTGGGTTTATCCATTCATATACGCCTCTGGTATTAGTTTGGCTGTGTTAATTTTGACCGATAAAACTATCACCAAAGTTGAGCGCGACCGCATTCTGGCTTTATATACGGTAGCTTTTTTCGTGATATTCTTTTGGTCGGCATTCGAGCAGGCCGGCTCGTCTTTAACGTTCGTGGCCGATAAACAAACCGACCTTAACCTTTTAGGTTTTCAGTTACCGCCAAGTTTTGTGCAAAATGCCAACTCATTGTTTATCATCATATTTGCCTTTCCTTTTAGCTGGATGTGGTTAAAGCTTCAGCAACGTGGCATGGAGCCAATATCTCCGGTTAAACAAGCATTGGGCTTATTGCTTTTAGCTTTCGGTTATTACATTATTGCCATGCAGGTGAAGGGAATAGGCACTTCGGGCAAAATAGGGGTAATATGGTTAATTATCATGTACCTGTTTCATACGTTAGGTGAACTTTGTTTATCGCCCATTGGTCTATCGTTGGTATCTAAACTGGCACCAAAACGTTTTTCATCATTGTTAATGGGAGTATGGTTTATTGGCAACGCTGCGGGTTATGCGCTTGCGGGTACTTTGGGCGCAATCATTCCGCCTACCGGCGATAAGTTTGAATTTGCTTCTTCCAAGGGTATTGATCTGCAAGCCATACTTGATGGTAAGATACAAGGCACAGCTTCACAACTTGCTACCTTAGCCCAAGAAAAAATTGATATACACTATCCAACTTTTGTGGGGTTCACCATTCATAACCTTTATGAGTTCTTCATGGTGTTTGTTACACTTTCGGGTGTTGCGGCCGTATTACTGTTCCTTTTATCAGGCTTATTAAAAAAGATGATGCACGGTGTGAGATAGCGCTCACAGTTTTAGATTTTAACGTTATTTAACAAAAGCAGGAAGGTATAAGCTTTCCTGCTTCTGTATTTATTGGGCTTAAATACTTACTTTTGCCCCGTACCCATTGTATTTCGCAAGTGCCCGATAGCATAGTCATCATTCCTACTTACAACGAAAAAGAGAACATTGAGCGCATGATACGTAAGGTATTTACGCTTCCTCATGATTTTCATTTGCTTATTATTGATGACGGATCGCCTGATGGTACCGGGGCTATTGTAAAAGGCCTGCAGGCTGAATACCCCGACAAATTGTTTATTGAAGAACGTGCCGGTAAGCAGGGCCTGGGCACGGCTTATATCCATGGCTTTAAATGGGCTATCCGTAACAAGTACGATTATATATTTGAGATGGATGCCGATTTTTCGCACAACCCCAACGATCTGCTCCGCCTGCGCGAAACCTGCGCCGAGGGGGCCGATATGGCCATTGGCTCGCGCTATGTAAAGGGCGTTAACGTAGTCAACTGGCCCATGAACCGGGTACTCATGAGCTATTATGCCTCGGCCTATGTACGCTTTATTACCGGCATTAGCATTCATGATGCTACAGCCGGGTTTGTATGCTACAAACGTAAAGTATTGGAAACCATACAGCTTAACAAGATCAAATTTGTAGGCTATGCTTTCCAGATAGAGATGAAATACACCACTATTAAACACGGTTTTAAAGTGGTAGAAGTCCCCATTATTTTCACTGACCGTACCGAGGGTGTCTCTAAAATGTCGACCCATATTTTCCGCGAGGCTTTCTTGGGCGTGATCCAAATGAAGCTGAACAGTATCTTTAGGAAGTACCCTGAGGGATGAGGTACTGGTCGGTTCTCAGTGGGCAGGTATTATTTATTGAGCTTGACCGATTGGTGAAAAAAGGCGACCTGCCTACTCAAGATTTTGTTGACAAATTGGCAAAAAGCTAACCAGTCGGGTCGATTTTCCAAACCATTTAAAAAATTTGAAGAAATTTGAAGTTTTTTGAAGAAAAGCTGCGGATTAATGTATTTATATGCACTTCTAAAACTTACCAAATCCGATAAACATTCTCAACAATTCAACTACTCACTTTCAAATAAAATGCTAAATTTGTTGGTAAATGAACGAGCATTTAGATCCTAACCAGGAACGTTTAACCAATACCGAGCGGGATATTGAAAAGGTATTACGCCCGCAGGTATTTGAAGATTTTACCGGCCAGCATAAAATATTAGCCAACCTGCGCGTGTTTGTACAGGCGGCCCGCCAGCGTGGCGAATCGCTGGACCATGTATTGCTGCACGGCCCTCCCGGCTTAGGAAAAACTACGCTCTCGCATATTATAGCTAATGAAATGGGCGTGGGCATTAAAATAACTTCAGGCCCGGTACTCGACAAACCCGGCGACCTGGCCGGCCTGCTCACCAACCTGGAGCCCGGCGATATACTTTTCATTGATGAAATACACCGCTTGAGTCCGCTGGTAGAAGAGTATCTGTATTCGGCTATGGAGGATTTTAAGATAGACATTATGCTCGAAAGCGGTCCTAACGCCCGCTCGGTACAATTGTCTTTAAATCCGTTTACGCTGGTGGGTGCTACTACACGCTCGGGCTTGCTTACGGCGCCTTTAAGAGCACGCTTTGGCATTAACTTAAGGCTGGAGTACTATGATGCCAAGTTGTTGACCACTATTGTATTGCGGTCATCGTCTATCCTTAAAACCAATATTACCGATGAAGGTGCCTACGAAATTGCCCGCCGTAGCCGGGGTACACCACGTATAGCCAATGCCCTGCTGCGCCGCACGCGCGATTTTGCCCAAATAAAAGGCGATGGCAACATTGATACTGCCATTGCCAAATATGCGTTAACCATGTTAAACGTAGATGAGCACGGCCTAGACGAAATGGACAATAAAATACTCCTCACCATTATTGAGAAGTTTAAAGGTGGCCCGGTAGGCTTAAAAACTATTGCCACCGCCGTAGGCGAAGAAGAAGGCACGATTGAAGAAGTATATGAGCCTTTCCTGATACAGGAAGGTTATTTAATGCGCACTTCGCGCGGCCGCGAAGCTACTGATAATGCCTACAAGCATTTAGGATTGATCAGGACAGGGCAGGTGCCAAGGTTGTTTTAAGCGGCTTTTGTTTTCTTGTTGTAGTACAATTAATGCGTTTGCTATACTTAGCATATGCTTGGTTTGTATAAGTAAATTATATTTGCTTTTTATACGTGCCTGTTTATGAAATCTTTTTTTTGGCTGCTGCTCCTAACATTTACTTTATCTGCACGTGCCCAGCACCTTGCAGAGGCAAACACTCCATCCGATTGGGTTAACCCCCTAATGGGAACCGACTCGAAACCCGACCTTAGCAACGGTAACACCTACCCCGCAGTAGGCACGCCCTGGGGAATGAACTATTGGTCGGCGCAAACGGGCAAGATGGGCGATGGCTGGATGTATACCTATGCTGCCGATAAGATCCGCGGCTTTAAGCAAACGCACCAGCCATCACCCTGGATGAATGATTATGGACAGTTTGCTATTATGCCTGTAACCGGCGGGATGAAGTTTGACCAGGATGCCCGCGCCAGTTGGTTCAGCCACAAATCGGAAACAGCCCGGCCTTACTATTACAGCGTTTACCTCGCCGACCATGATGTAGTAGCCGAACTCACCAGCACCGAGCGCGCTGCCCAATTCCAATTTACTTATCCTAAAAGTGATAGCTCTTTTATTGTGGTAGACGCCTTAGACAGAGGGTCATATATCAAAGTATTCCCCAAAGAAAATAAGATCATTGGATACACCACCCGCAACGCCCGCAGCAAGCCGGTAAACTTTAAGAACTATTTTGTTATTTACACTGATAAACCCTTTAGCATAGCCAGAACATGGCATGGTAAAACCCTTGCCAGTGCCGATTCATTGGAACTCACCGCCAATCATACCGGTGCAATCATTGGTTTTAAGACCACCAAAGGCGAAAAGGTGCACCTGCGGGTAGCATCATCTCTCATTAGCTTTGAGCAGGCCGAACTAAATTTGCAGCGCGAGATAGGCAGCGACAGTTTTGACGCTACCAAGCAAAAGGCGCAACAAGCTTGGAACAAGGTGCTTGGACGCCTGCAGCCGGAGGGAGGCACCCCTGAGCAAACCCGAACCTTTTACTCTTGCCTCTACCGTACAGTGATGTTTCCTAATAAGCTTTATGAGGTAGATGCGCAGAATAATGTGGTGCATTACAGCCCTTACACAGGCAAGACCATGCCGGGGTATAAGTTTGCAGGAACAGGCTTTTGGGACACATTCCGTGCCTTGTATCCTTTTCTTAACCTCATGTACCCATCCATCAACAAAGAGATGCAGCAGGGGCTCAACAGCGATTATATCGAAGGCGGCTGGCTGCCTGAGTGGAGCAGCCCCGGTTATGCCGATATTATGGTTGGCAATAACTCGGCATCAGTAGTGGCCGAAGCTTATGTAAAAGGATTGCGCGGATATGATATCAACAAGCTCTACGAAGCGCTCATACATGGGGCGAATAATGAAGGCCCAGTAACCGCCACAGGCCGCTATGGTGTAAAATATTACAACAATTTAGGTTATGTACCCTATGATGTGAAGATCAATGAGAACGCTGCCCGTACGCTGGAGTACGCCTATGATGATTTTGCAATCTACCAACTGGCTAAAGAACTGAAACGCCCGCAGGCTGAAATAGACTTATACAAGAAACGCTCACAGAACTACCGCAACCTGTTCGACCCGGCTACGGGCTTAATGCGGGGAAAAAATAAGGACGGCAAATTCCAGTCGCCATTTAACCCTTTTAAGTGGGGCGATGCCTTTACCGAGGGTAACAGCTGGCACTACTCCTGGTCGGTGTTTCATGACGTGCAAGGCTTAATTAACCTGATGGGTGGAGAGCGTAAATTTACTAACAAGCTGGACTCGGTGTTTAGCTTGCCACCGGTGTTTGACGATAGCTATTACGGTGAGGTGATCCACGAGATCCGCGAGATGCAGATCATGAACATGGGGCAATATGCGCATGGTAACCAGCCCATTCAGCATATGATCTATTTGTACAACTATGCAGGCCAGCCCTGGAAAACCCAATACTGGGCCCGCGAGGTGATGAACCGGCTGTACAAAGCTATGCCCGATGGTTATTGCGGCGATGAGGACAATGGGCAAACCTCGGCCTGGTATGTGTTCTCGGCCATGGGCTTTTATCCTGTTTGCCCAGCCAGTGACCAGTATGTTTTAGGCGCACCCTTATTTAAGAAGATGACGCTGCATCTGGAGAACGGCAAAACGGTCACCATCAACGCGCCGCTTAACAACGCAGAAAACAAGTATGTAAGTGCCCTGAACTACAACGGCAAGCCTTATAGCGCCAATTGGTTAAGCCACAAAGCGCTTTTGGGCGGTGCCACCCTTAACTTTAACATGCAGGCAACACCTAACACAATCAGGGGCACAAAGCAAGCAGATTTCCCTTTTTCAATGTCTTTTAAGCAATAAGCTTGTTCTAAGATTCCATCTGAAATTGTGATCAACTGTAGTCATGCTTTAAAAGATAACGGCCTCAGCATTGATTTTTGCCGAAAGCGTTACCTCTGGTAAACTAATTTCAGAATTTGCTTTGATTCCTAATTGTGGAACCGTGTTAAAAGGCAGTATTGTTTGCTACGATGTGCGTGTGAAATATCTTTATTAAACGTTCCCGAAGAAGTGATTGAAGAGTTTACGCCAGAATCGGCCGAGGTTACCGAGCAATTAGCTTTAGGCTTGCAAAGCTTGTACCCCCGATGTTATTGTAGCGGTAATCGGTTTGGCTGCCCTTGGTGGAAGTGAAATAGAAGATAAGCCGGTAGGAACCATGTTTATACACAGGTTTTCAAAGATCAGCCCTGGAAGCTGGAACTCTTTTTGAAGACGAACCAGAGCAGGTTATTCTTAAAGCCATTGATGCTGTTACCAATTACATTTTGCACCAGTGATTATATCTGTTAATTTCTGCGGGGCACACTTTTCCTGTCTTTAACCGCCTGTATTTTAGGGTCCGCAATGTCGGCATCGGTAGGGTTGGGTACGTTGCGCATATCGAGGTTGTCTTTGTACTGCCACTTGCCATTCAGTAGTTTATAGCCATCATAGGTCAGGTCGGGTCCGTAAGTTTCGGGTTGGGTCTTCAGCTTATCATCAGGGGGCGAAAGATGATCAAACACTATTAAATTTAACTCGGGTACAAACCGAAGCAACATACTGGCTTGGCGGTTGTATTCAAATATCACCCGGTTACAAATTTTCTTATTGCCTGCAAATACCGGCATACCAAATTGTGGTTTGCCGCCTTTAAAGGATAGTACGTCAATTACTTTTTTGGTTGATTTTACCGTATGTCCTTTCCAGCCCAACAATACGTAATAGGGATTAGAGCCGGTAACGGGGATGATTTTATAATATTCGGCACCATACCATTTGCGGTTGTCAGTCACCGAGTCTTCTGGGTTTTTCAAAAAAGCCGAGTAATCTTCGAGCGGGTATAATTGCAGTTTATTGCCGGTATTCATTTGCAGCGTTCCGTAAAAGCGGTAGCTGCCATCCTCGTTCATTACAAACCAGCTAAATATCCTGAACTTGTTGTCGGGCGAACGCAAAATACTGAGCGTTTTTAACGAATCGAAGTTGTAAGCGTATGAATTTGATACTTTAAGAGCGCTAACTAACGTGCGAATGAAAGTGTAGTTGGCGTTCTTGCGTTCTACATCATTCTCGTTATTGATCATTTGGTAGCCCAGTTTTTTAAGGCTGTCCTGGTAACGGCGCAGCTGGTTTAGCTCATCGGGCGTATTAAATTTTTGCGCATAAAGCAATGTTGCCGAAAATGCCGTTAACAACAGGGATAGTAAAAATGTCTTTCTCATGCAGGTTTGCCGGTTCAGTTTTCTTTTGTGCACTTTACGGCTTTTGGGTTTATAAGGTATACAAAGCTATAAAAATGGCCTTATTTATTGCAATTTGACTATAATTGCAAGCATTAGTTTAGGTGCGGAAATCGTACTATATTTGATTAGAGGAGTTGCATGGCAAAATTCAGTATTTCACGTCAAAGAGCAGTATTGCGCAAATATGCGGTGGCTGTAAAGTTCATCATGATATTTTTGAGCGTGTTGCTGATCATTTTGGCACTGCCAAAGCAAACCAAGTTCAGGTATGAGTTTGAAAAAGGCCGCATCTGGAACCAAAAAGACTTGGTTGCTCCTTACAACTTTGCCATCCTGAAAACTACCGAAGAACTGGAAAAGGACCAAGACGCAGTAATGCAAAACATTACGCCGGTTTACCAGCTAAATACCAACGTGCAATTACAGCAGTTGGAGGGTTACATTAACGATTTTAACCTGAAATGGCCCAGCGCCGGCATCCCCGAAAAGCTGAAAGCCAAGTATTTGGAAACAGGGAAAGTACTGCTTAACCACGTTTACAATATAGGTTTAATTACGCCCGGTATAAAAAACCAGCCCGCCGATGAAAATTATAATATCACCATCGTAAACAAAAACGAATCGGTAAGCAGAAACACCTCAGCCCTATACACCAAAGAGAAAGCCATTGCCTATTTTGAGCAGCAGCTTACGCTACTTAACGTTGACCGCGCCTATATGCTCGATATATTGCAGAGCCGGCTCCAGAACAACATGGTGTATGATGATAAGATCACCTCGCGGCTAAAGGCCGATGCGTTAGCCAATATATCGGCTACTCAGGGCATGATACAAAAAGGAGAGGTAATTATAGCCAAAGGCATGGTTATTAATGATGAGATCTACCAAAAGCTACTCTCGTACAAAAAATATTTTGAAGACAGTGCCCGGGTTAACGGCAACCGGCGTCTTGTATTCTTTGGGCAGTTTTTATTAGTGGGTTTAACCGTTACCCTGCTCATTGTATTCCTGCAAATGTTCAGGAAAGACATTTATGCAGATAACCGTTTGGTAGGGCTTATCCTTTTGGTAATTACGGCCATGTTGGCTACACTGTCGTGGGCCATTACTGCGCAGTTGCCTAATTTATATTACATACCTTATTGTATTGTACCTATCATTATCCGCATATTATTTGATACCCGTTTGGCGCTCAACATTCACTTGCTGGTTATACTTATAGCGGGCTTTTATGTGCCCAATAGCTTTGAGTTTGCATTTTATGAGATCACGGCGGGTATGGTATCTATATACAGTATTAAAAACCTGCTTAGGCGCGGTCAATTTCTTACCTCGGCCTTACTCATTACCGTAACTTACCTGGTAACTTTCTTAGGTATCTCTTTCATCCGTGAAGGGGATATTATGCATATTGAGTGGCCCGAATTTTTCCCCTTTGCTGTGAGCGTTATGCTCACACTGCTGGCCTATCCATTAATCTACGCATTCGAAAAGGTATTCCGCATCACATCCGATCTTACACTCATCGAACTGACCAATACCAACGCCGCCCTGCTGCGTGAAATGGCCTTCAAAGCACCTGGAACCTTTCAGCACTCGTTACAGGTAGCCAACCTTGCCGAAAATGCCATCTACAGCATTGGAGGCAATGCTTTGCTGGTAAGGGCAGGAGCATTATACCATGATATTGGTAAAATGGAAAATCCGCTTTATTTTATAGAGAACCAAACAGCCGGCTTCAATCCTCACGATAAACTGCCATATGAAGAAAGTGCGCAAATCATCATCAGACATGTTCGTAAAGGAGTGGAGCTGGCCGAAAAGGAAAACCTGCCCGACGATATCATCAACTTTATCCGTACTCACCATGGCAACACCCGCGTTGATTATTTTTACCAATCGTTTTTGAAAAATTTTCCTGAAAAATTTATCGATGAGAACATTTTCAGGTATCCCGGACCCATTCCTTTTTCTAAAGAAACCGGTGTTTTGATGCTAGCCGACTCGGTTGAGGCAGCTTCTCGCTCTATTAAGGAACCAGATGCCCAATCCATCAGCGACTTGGTTGACCGCATTGTAAACTACAAGCTTAATCAGAACCAGTTGAAAGACAGCGACATTACGCTGAAAGATCTGGAAACTATTAAAACTATATTTAAACGCATGCTCATGAGTATTTACCATGTGCGAATAGATTATTAAAATTAAGCCGATTTTTTTTTGACGGTTTGCCTGAATTGCTATATTTGCAATCCCAAACGGGGACGTACTGGATACAAAAGATGGTGAGGTGCCTGAGAGGCCGAAAGGATCAGTTTGCTAAACTGACGTACGGGAAACTGTACCGAGGGTTCGAATCCCTCCCTCACCGCTGATTACCTAGTCAAAGCAAACCAAAAGCCTGTAAATCATTGATTTACAGGCTTTTTTGTTTCCATGCGATCGTCAAAACATATACGAATTCGCAAATAGTATGAGCGACATTCATGGCGTCTTTTTATAACGAAAAAAAGACGCCATGAAAACGCTTTAATTCGCTGATAGTCAGATAATTCAAGCGTTGAACATCTTGATTTTTTATCGCTGCATTTCGATATTTATTCACTTAAAAATCTATCGTTATGTTAGAAAAAAGTTTAGGCTTGATGTTTTTCTTAAAGCAGCCAAGAAATTACAATGGAGGAGATATGTATATCTATCTCAAGGTTACTGTAGATGGTGTTTCCAAAGACCTTTCTATTAAACGCTCATGGGAACCATCCAGATGGAACTCAAAAGGAAACCGGGCGAGTGGTAATAAGGAAGATGCAAAGGCACTAAACGACTTTCTTAGTATATTACAAAACAAGGCTTACGAAGCCCGCAAACATTTGATAGACCGCGGTAAAGTAATAACGGCCTGTGCCATTGTCGAACTTTTGTCCGGTGTAAATGAACGGAAATGGATGCTACTTGCAATGTTCGAAACCCATAACAAAGATTTAAAAAAAATGATCGGAAAGGGTGTTGCCAAAGGCACCTACACTAATTTTAATACCTCGTTCAGGCATACCTCTATTTTCATTAAAGAAGCATATAAGGTTGATGACATTAATATCCGCTCTTTGGATCTCGAATTTATTAAGAAGCTTTATAACTGGTACAGAACTGACCTTGATCTTAACCATAACTCGGCGTTGAAAAATATTGCCAACATGAAGAAGATCGTGTTGGATTGCGTAGATAATGGCTGGTTAGTGGGAGATCCATTTGCTAAATTCGAGATGACACGGGAGGATGTTGACACTGTTTACCTCGACAAGGCAGAGCTTCAAAGAATTGCATCTAAGAACATCGACAATGAGCGTCTTTCAAGGGTAAGGGATTTATTTATTTTTTGCTGTTTTACCGGGCTTTCTTTTATTGACGTTAAACAGCTTAAACGCTCTGAGGTGACTTTAGCACATAATAGTGAACTGCGGATTTACAAGAACCGACAAAAGACTGGAACACCGGCTGCGATACCATTGCTGCCGATTGCACTTATTATCTTGAAGAAATATAAGGAAGATCAGGCTTGTTTAGCAAAGGATATGCTACTGCCTGTCTTAAGCAACCAAAAGTATAACTCCTATCTAAAGGAGATTGCTGCTATTTGTCGCGTAGATAAGGAATTGACATCAAAGATGGCTCGTAACTCATTTGCAACTACAGTGACTTTGGCGAATAATGTTCCGATTGAAACTATCAGTAAGATGATGGGGCATAAAACCATTAAACAAACCCAGCACTATGCAAAAGTTTTAGCGGTTAAAGTAACAGAGGATATGACCTTGTTGAAAAAAAAGCTTAAAAAGGATCGGTTCATTTTTGCAGACGAGATTACAATGATTTCTGAAGTGCAATAACAGATTAAATGCCAAACAGGAAGGCAATGGTTATTTTGCCTCCTCTTTTCATCGCTATAGCTTACATCGTCTACCGAGCATAAATGGCCATTTTATAAAATTTCACAAAACAATACTAAAATCTCAATTGTAAGGGAAGATCTTGTAGTGGGTTCAATAGTTGATAATTAATAACTTATAGGTTAAATAAATTCATAAGCAGCGAAAAGTGCACCACTTTCTTAGTACAGCAATAATTGCAAATTTTGTGATTTAAAGGATGATGATTATTGAGCTAATTGAATCGATTCTTTACAATTTGTTTCGTCATCTTTCATGAAGAAGTTGCAATCTGTGAATTGATTTGGTTAAAGTGTTTAGGAGCCAAATGTTCGCTGTCGCTTAATGAGGCGATCACGTGTTACGAAATTTTTCCAATTATGACAAAATAACTAAATTCACATTGCCTTTTTAAAGATGCTCAGCATCGTTTGTGTGTCTACGTCGGTCATGTCCACCAGTTTTAAAGACTTTACCATTTTGAGAGTAGTGGTCTTATAATGCTGGAAATGCAGCGTTTTAAGATGTGACTGATAAGCATCCTTGTCCGCGTATATCTCAACGATCCTTACTTGTGTCGGCCTTTCTTTTTCATACATCGCAAAGAGTGATATCATGCCTAGCTCAATCCTCATTGAAGTCGCCGATTCCTCTTTCAGGACGGCTTTGTATTCCTCTAAAAATTCAGGAACGATCTCTATTTCGGATATGCGAACCATCAAGTCGGGTTCTGTTACCGGGATTGCTGGCTTACCGATCAAATTGTTTAGAATATTGGCTTGTGAACGACTAACGTTTATGGCGATCAACTCAGCAACCTGCGCCAGTTGGCCTTCCGTTATACCGGTGTTCATCCCCATTTTGATATGAGCCTGAAGTTGCCCTTCCACCCCAGGCATTGCGGCTAAGGCAGCAATAGTAACAAGTTCTCTTTGGCGGTACGTGAGGACGTCACTATCGAAGATATCTGCGAACAAATGTTCCTTTAAAAACGCATCAGCACGCGGAGCGAATACACCAAAGCCGGGTGCGGGTTTTGACTGCGGCGTTTTGGTCAAGGTCTCCAGTACCTTTCTACCACGTTCATAACTATCGCCATTCTTATAGTTTAAGATTATTTCCTTGCCCGCTTTGTCTGTAATGCCCTTTGCTTTTCGTTCTTCGGAAACCGCCATAAAAGCACTGATCCCATTTAAGCTTCTGGGGAAACCGCAATAGGCATAAAGCTGAACCAGTGCTTCTTTGATTTCGTTAACCGTTAATCCGTTGTCAAGCCCTTCATTAAGCTCCACTTTTAGTTGTTCAATATTACCGGTGGCTGTAAGCGCCGATATTTTAACTAATGCCTGCTCTTGCGGACTTAATGACTTTTGATTGCTGCTTTGATTTTCTGCGTTCATGTTTGTTGTGGTTGATAGTAATAGACAGAACAGTAGCCACGGAAGACATCTGGTTAGGCTTTTCATGATCTCTATTATTTGTTTACTGCTGTATATTCATCCCCGGTGACAGGCTTAAGCCACACTACATTTTCTTCTCCTTTATAGTTGGTGATGGCAATATGGCTCATCATGCTTTCGGAAGAAGCTCCATGCCAGTGTTCTAAATTTTCAGGGATATTGATTACATCGCCTTTTTTTATGACTCGGGCCGGTTTGCCTTTTTCCTGGTACCAGCCTTGTCCTTCGGTTACAACCAATACCTGCCCTTTGGGGTGTATATGCCAGTTAGTTCTTGCGCCTGGCTCAAAAGTCACGCTGCCCATGGCAAAGCCGTTGTTTACGTCTTTCGCCAGCAACGGTTTTAAGAAAGCATCACCGGTAAAGTATCCGTTGGTTAGTTTATTACCCTTTGGAAAGAGGGCGGTGTTATTTGCTGTTATCATGGCATCTTGTTGTTTATTGCTTTTGCAAGCGGTTAAAAGTATTACAGTTAATGATAGTAGTGCGACGAGTGTTTTCAGTCTCATAGTTTGCTAATTGGTTTAATAAATTTGGCTGGGATGCCCCCAACAATGGTGTTGGCCGGAACATCTTTCGAAACGACGGCACCTGCGGCAACAATTGCATTCTCTCCAATAGTCACGCCCGACAGGATAGTTGCATTTGCACCTATCCAGGCGTTCCTTCTGATAACGATGGGTTTGGTGATCAGAGATCTTCTTTCAGCCGGATCAGCAGGATGATTTTCAGTGACTAAGTTTACCCGTGAGCCAATCAGTACATCATCTTCTATTGTGATACCGCCTAAGTCCAGAAATGAGCAGGCATGGTTAATGAACACGTTTTTACCTATGGAGGTGAATCTTCCAAAGTTGGTGTAAAATGGCACAAATACTGTTGTACTGCCGTCTATCTTGTTTCCGGTAATTTCACTCAATATCAGACGAGCCTGGTCTATATCCGTTGCCGAATTCAGATCAGCGGAAAGCTGTATGGTTCGTCTAACCACTTCCTCTACTTTAGGATATTCAGGATCTGTTAACCGGACAAGTTCCCCGGATCTTAGACGATTAAATATATCAGATGTGTTCATTACGCTTGGTTGTTCCGACATTGCATTCCTATCCTTTAATTGATAATGCAAATTTCAGGACAACGGTCTGCAATGGCTTTATACAGATTACGGTTTTATTTACCAGTTTTACTGATATGCCGCCTCTTAACAAGTAAAAGCCAATTGGTTACTTAGATTTGTATCACTAAATTAAAGGTCATGGAGCAAGTCAACAGAATAGATACCGTTGGACAGTATAATGCCTACGTAGGAGTCGATACACAACATCCCCTGATAAGTGTCGTCAACTTTAATGAAGTGCCTACAATTCAGCATTTCCGTCATTACATGGGTGTTTACGCTGTCTTTTTGAAAAACATCAAATGTGGTAACATGACCTATGGTTGCCAGCCTTATGATTACGAAGATGGTACGCTGGTTTTTGTATCGCCAGGCCAGGTTTACGGTATAGATAGTAACGGACAAGCCATGAAGCCTTCCGGTTATGCGCTGGTCTTTCACCCGGATCTGATCAAGGGCACCAACCTGGGGAAAGCTATTAAAGATTATTCATTCTTCTCATATGATGTGCATGAAGCACTCCACCTTTCCAAAAAGGAAAGAAAGACGATAGAAGACACCTTAAGGAAAATTGCTGAAGAAATTGGACAAAATATTGATAAGCATAGTAAGACACTGATCGTATCGAATATCGAAGTATTGCTGAATTACTGTATGCGCTTTTATGACCGGCAATTCATTACCCGCAACAATGTCAACAAAGATATCCTGGTGCGCTTTGAAGAATTATTGAATAGCTACTTTGCATCAGGCAAGGCGAAAGCAGAAGGTTTACCAAGTGTTGCTTACTGTGCTGATCAGCTACATCTGTCCCCTAATTATTTCGGCGACCTGATCAAGAAAGAAACAGGCAATACCGCATTAGACTATATCCAGACGAGACTGATCGATGAGGCAAAAGGCAAGATCTTCGATGCAGAAAAGTCAATCAACGACGTAGCCGGGGAGTTAGGTTTTAAATATCAGCAACATTTTACAAGGCTGTTTAAATTGAAAACCGGCATGACCCCTAACGAATATCGGAACGTGAACCAGAACTAAGATTGGATTTAGAAACTACATCTGCGAAGTCATCGCATTAAAAATTCAAGGCTTAGTGATTCATAAGCGTTAATATGACAATTGGATATAGCGTAAATCACGTAAATAAAACTGTAACTTAGGGTCAAGATCAACATACTTTATGGAAGAACAACCGAAACTCCCTGACCTTTCTGAAGCGGAACGTAACGCGTTGGAAGAACTCATGCCCGATGAAATGAGCGAGATCATTACTTCTGGTATTAAACGCAGGCACTTTTTAAAGCTCTTCGCAGTGACCGGGACGAGTGTGTTGGCTGCGCATCTGTTGGGCATCGAGCAACTGATGGCCCGCAGCATGCCGATCGAACAGCAAGCGCCTATGTTGATTGAGAACGGAATCAACCTGTCGTTTAAAGTTAATGGCAGTACGCAGCGACTAACAGTCGATTCACGTATGACCTTACTGGATACGCTCCGGGAAAGACTTAATTTAACAGGTTCAAAAAAAGGGTGTGATCATGGCCAATGCGGCGCATGTACGGTGATTGTAGATGACCAACGTGTGTTATCATGTTTAACGCTTGCCGCAACTTGTGAGGATAAAAAAGTCACCACGATAGAAGGTCTCGCAACCGGCAATGAACTCCACCCTATGCAAGCTTCCTTTATCAAACATGATGGCTTTCAATGCGGATACTGCACCCCGGGACAAATATGCTCGGCTGTTGCCTTAATGGATGAAGCGAATAACGGGGATGCGAGCTACGTCACTGCCAATGTCCGTAAGAAAAGCAAGTCAATCAAGCTATCAGATGAAGAGATCAGGGAGCGTATGTCAGGCAATATCTGCCGCTGCGGTGCCTATCCCAATATTGTAGATGCCATTCGTGAAGTGCACGGCGATAAAGCCGTGGCACAAGTTTGGCAATTTGCCGACGGAACTATTTAGATCTCACTTTTTTATCACTCCTATAAAGCGTCTATTATGAGACCATTTAAATACTCAAATGCATCCGATGCTGCTACTGCGATCGGGATTGTATCTGCCAATCCAACCGCTAAGTTTCTTGGTGGCGGAACCAACCTCGTGGACCTGATGAAGGAAGATGTGATGCGCCCCACTGAACTGGTAGGCGTAACGCGGTTGAAATATGCAAAGATCGAAAAGAAAGTAGATGGCGTATCTATCGGTGCAACTGCCACAAACTCATTTACAGCGAATCACGAATTGATAAGGGAAAAGTATCCATTGCTATCTATGGCGATTTTGGCGGGTGCCAGCGCACAAATTCGGAATATGGCCACCAATGGTGGTAACCTTAATCAACGCACCCGTTGCACTTATTTCTACGATGTAAGCATGCCTTGTAATAAACGGGAACCGGGAACAGGCTGTGGTGCGTTGCATGGCGAGAATAAAAACCACGCTATTTTTGGATGGTCAGAAGAATGTGTCGCCACTTATCCGTCGGATATGGCCGTAGCACTGGCTGCGCTGGATGCCGTTGTTCATGTAGAGGGCACAAATAACACAAAAAGAAGTGTCCAATTTGCAAATTTCCACCGGCTTCCCGGCGATCATCCTGAAAACGACAATAACCTTAAGCACGGAGAGTTGGTAACCTCCATCCATTTGCCCGTAAACCAGTTCGCCGACAAATCATATTACTTAAAAATTCGTGAGCGCTCATCGTATGCCTTTGCCCTTATTTCGGTTGCCGCGGCTTTGGTTACTGATGGCAATACGATCAAAGAGGTCAGGATCGCCCTTGGCGGTGTTGCGCATAAACCCTGGCGTGCCTCGATTGCTGAACATTGGCTGATCGGCAAACAAGCTACGGAAGCAAACTTTAAGGCAGCGGCAGCCGCAGAACTGAAAAACGCAAAACCATTACAACATAATAAATATAAAGTAGGTCTGGCAGCTAAGGCGATAACGCGTGCCCTGGAAGGCGCGATGCAAGGCGGCGTTTACGGAGCTATGGAAGCAGATTCAACCACCACTAATAATAATTAAGATCATGAGTGAAACTGGTAAACCAATAAGCCGCATTGATGGCCGCATGAAGGTTAGTGGCAAGGCAACCTATTCTGCTGAAAATAATTTCCCGAACATAGCTTATGCCTTTCCTGTGAGAGCGACTATTGCAAAAGGAAGGATTGTATCTATAGATGATGCTGTTATTCAAAAAGAGCCCGGTGTAATTGCCGTAATCAGCTATAAGAACGCATTTAAATTAAAGCCGCTCGACATGCAGGCGCAGGCCAAAGCCGGTGCTGCATTTTTAGGCGAAAACCTGCCACCTCTTCAAGATAATGTGGTGCATTACCCAGGTCAGTTTATTGCAGTAATAGTGGCCGAAACCTATGAGCAGGCCCGTACAGCAGCCTATAAATTAAAAATAGGTTACACCTCTGAGAAAGGGGCAGTTGATCTGAAAACCGAACTTCCGAACAGTGAAAAACCTAAGATGTTTATGGGTGAAGAGGCCCAGGTAAATGACGGGAAGGCCGCTGCGCCGCTGGCCGCCGCTTCTCATAAAGTTGAACATACCTATTCTACCCCGGTCGAACATCATCACCCGATGGAACCGCATGCTACAGTTGCAGTATGGGAAGGAACCGATAAACTTACCTTATATGATGCTACGCAAGGTGTTGGATTCACGGGCAGTATAGCCGCCTACTTTTTAGGATTGCAAAAAGAAAACGTACGGGTTATTGCACCTTTTGTTGGTGGAGGCTTTGGCTCTAAAGGCCTTTGGCTGCACACCTTACTGGTAGCCATGGCTGCCAAGGCGGTGGGCCGTCCAGTTAAGCTTGCCCTAACACGGCAAATGATGCAAACCAATGTTGGTCATCGCGCCTCAACCATTCAGCGTGTGGCGCTCGGAACAGACGCTGTTGGACAATTAGGCGTGGTACGTCATCATACAGGTACCTACAACAACCTGACGCAGTTTTTTGAACCCAGTGGTAAGCAATCACTTGTTTTGTACCAGGCACCCCAGCGCGAGGTTACGTATAATGTAGCGCACCTGGATCGCAGTGCCCCCACATTTATGCGTGCCCCAGGCGAAACTCCGGGCACCTTTGCACTGGAGTCTGCTATGGATGAGATGGCTTACCAGTTAAAGGTAGATCCTATAGAATTTCGGATTAAAAATCATACCACCAAAGATCCGGTGAAAGGGCATGATTTTTCAAGCGAATTCCTGTTAGACTGTTATCGCATAGGAGCAGAGCACTTTGGATGGTCATCCCGCAGCATGGAACCCAGGCAAAAACGTCATGGCAAATACCTGGTAGGTTATGGTATGGCAACGGCAACCTATCCGGGCGGGCGCAGCGCTGCATCAGTAAAGGTGAACATGAATGCCAAAGGCGATGTAACCGTAATGACGGCATCAATTGATATTGGCACCGGAACATATACCGTACTGGCTCAAACCGCAGCCGATGCACTCGGCGTTCCGGTTAATCGTATTGATGTAAAAATAGGCGATTCCAGTTTTCCTCCAGCCCCGCTGGCCGGTGGGTCGCAAACCACGGCAAGCATACATCCTGCAGCTCTGGATGCCTGCGTATTGTTGAGAAAAGAACTTACAGCACTCGCAATTGCTGACCCTAATTCTAAACTTAATGGCCGCAACCCGGATGACATTGATCATGCAGACGGTAAACTATTTGTAAAAGGTGATAATAGCAAAAGCGACACTTATTTGAATATTTTAAGCCGTGCAAAACGAAGCGAAATTGAAGCTTGTGCAACTACTCTGCCTATCTCAGGCGCAGGCCTAACAATACCAAGTGCGCTTTGCACACCAAGCCAAACACCGCCTGAACAAAATAGTGATGTCAAGCAATATGCTTTTCATTCGTTCGGTGCCCAGTTTGCCGAAGTATGGGTAGATGAAGATTTTGGCACCATCCGGGTTAAACGCTTTACCAGTGTGCAGGATGTAGGCCGTATTATGAATGAGAAAACAGCACGGTCCCAGGTTATTGGCGGTGTGATTTTCGGTATTGGTGCAGCACTGATGGAAGCAACGGAGTACGATAAACGCTGGGGCAACCCGGTAACACGTACACTAGCGGATTATCATGTGCCGGTACACCTGGATGTCCCCCCCATCGATGTTCATTTCATTGGCAAGCCCGATCCGCACATCTCACCTATTGGTGCACGTGGCATTGGAGAGATCGGAATCACCGGAGTTTCTGCAGCTATTGCTAATGCAGTATTTAACGCAACGGGTAAAAGATTGCGTGATTTACCACTGACGCCGGAGAAATTCTTTGATGTATAATAAGTGATTTGGTTCATAAAAATGGGATTTTTTGCACCAAAAATAGGATGAATCAATAGTTTGGTTTTAGGAATTTTAGTTATGATAACTTGTTTTTTCTGGGCGACGGTGACTATCGGTTACGATGTTCCCCAAGCGGCATGTTCACCGCTTGCCCATTCTGGCGGCTAACCAAACCATTTACGTTGAAATGGAACCGGCACGTTTCGTGCTGCAAATTAGCCTGGTAGATATTGAGTTAACTACAACATCAATGCATACATCAAACAGCCCAATAAACAGGCACTGATCTATTCCAGCGTGAACGCCAATATCCAGGACTGTTTTCAATAAAGAAGGAGCGGAAATCAAGTCGCCTCATTACCGGGCTGTTCGGGACACTAAACTACAACGATACCCCGGAGAATATTTGCCGGATGATTACGTAATACCTCTGTTCAGATTTCCAAACCGTAATATTCCAGGTCGAGATACTAGACGTCCGGATGAACAATAGTTTAGTTAACTGCGGCGGTACATTTGTACCGCATTTTTTGTGCAAGGCGGTGAGAACGTATCTTGCCTGCTCATCCATATATCTGCATGGACAACAATAAAATCTTAGGGCCGATTTGCCCGCAGACACCGATTTGCCTATAATATCTCCTATATCGAATCTCACCCTGCTTTTGCCTCTGCCAAGGAGAACCAGTTGCCCGAATCATCTTTAAAGAGTGCCTCATAGCCGTAAAACTCCCGTGTCGGCTCTTTAGTAAATTCCACACCTTTGGCTTTCAGTTCCTCATAGGTAGCCTGCAAGTCTTTGCACTCAAACACGCCGAAGCCGAATGTGCCGGCACTTACCAGTGCGCGCATTTGCGCAGCCGACTCTTCATTGAACATCATGCCTGCGTTAATGGCCATCAGGCTGATTTCCAGATCGGGCTGCTCGGGCGGACATACCGTTAGCCAGCGCATACCCGGACCCATGGCGGCATCGGTATGTAAGTTGAAGCCTAATTTATTCACATAGAAGTTGTAAGCACTGTCCTGATCGAGCACAAATACGCTTACATGGTTAAGTTTGGTAATCATGGGGATATAAGTTTTTGCCTGCAAATATCGAAGATACTCCAGTGCCCGGCTTATTGAAAATTGCGATTATTCACCCAGCCGTTCTTTTCGGCAAAGCAGTTAGGGATATATTTCAAAGGAGTATTCTTAAGCTGTCGTTGCCTTTCAGCCTGCGTTTGCTGGTATAAGGCAGGAGTTTGCTTTGCCAAACGTTTAAACAGCATGGTAAAGGTGCTTACACTATCAAACCCCACCGCAAAGCAAACTTCGACTATCGGCGCAGGAGTCTGCAATAACCGTTTAGCCTGTGTTATTCTTACGGCGGTTAAGTACTGGTGCGGCGTTTTGCCGTAAGCGCTTTTAAAAATGCGCAGAAAGTGAAATTTTGAAAAGAAAGCCTCGCCCGAGATCTCATTCAAATTAATGTTGGCCGCATAATGTTGTTCAATGAACAGTTTTGCGTTCAAAACCCGCCTGTAGAGGTAAACTTTCGATGAGGGGTACATGAAACCTAAGGTACGAATAAATGAGATTAAGTAGTCAGATTGTCCGAAGTTTGTAAATCAGCATTTCGCAGGTCTTAGTCGGTATTGCAGCAGGAGGGCGCATGATTCTTCTTAAAAAAGCTTTTAAGATGGAGGCTTAGAATTTATTGACCAACTGGTTCCGGAAATGCGGGCAAACTGTTCCATTACACTTTAAGCATCTCAACCAATTGATCATAGTTTGTTTTTCTTTCTTGCAAAAGCATCGTCTTGCTCAAACGGGCACGGAATTCATTGCTTAAGCGTTCAATAATCTCCAATTCTTCTGCCAGCAGGACGAGGCAATTGTTTAACTTTACCTCATGGCTAAACTATTTATCGTCGGCTTTCCAAAAGATATGTCAGAGATCGGCTTGCTTGAACTTTTTAGCATCCATGGTGCCGTGAACACCGTGACCATAATCACTGATCTGCAAACAGGAGAAAGCAAGGGCTATGGTTTTGTTACCATGAATGATGATGCAGGTGCCACCCGTGCTATTGCGGCATTAAATGGTGAAACGCTGGGGACAAGAACGATCAGTGTAAGATTTGCTGAAGAAAAAAGCAAACCGGATCAGGTCTCGTTTTTGGACCGAGATGCCCAGATGAACCGTCAGCCGTTTAACCTTACAAAAAATGAAGGCCAGGAAAGACCCAAACGTCCACGAAGTTCAAGGTAATTTGGCTTATCACCAGGCAGGTTGCAAAATCAATCAAAGCAGCTTGAATAAGAATCAGAGGAACTTTTCTTTGTTTTTTATGAACCCTAAAGCAAATTATAAGTTAGCGTGGTGTAATAAAAGCCACCGATAGCCGGGCCTCCTAAAAAGGAGTTGTAATATTTGTTGGTTAAATTGCTTGCCCCGATTTTTAAATTCAGCTTAGTTTTCACAAAATCGTAATTTACTTGTGCGTCTATAGTTCCATATGCTTTCACATCGCCGTTCACCAGAAAAGATTGCCAGTAATAGCCGGACTGGTGTTTATAAAGTACATTAAAGCCCAAATTACTAATAACGTGGCTCCCTCCGAAAGATACATTCGTGATCAACCTTGGCGTATTAAATCCATCTTCCAATGCATCATCGTGCGATTTTTGGTCAAGCTTGGCATAGCTTACATTTCCCGTCAGCACGTATTTAAGGGATAAATTATAAGATAATCCCAGGCTTCCACCAAAATTATATACGGTGCTTTTTGAATTGGTCCATACACGATAACGCGCCTGCTTGGTTTTATCGTTCAAATAATAAGGGATGGAATCGGGTTTGCTGGTGTTTGGCACATTCATTTCCAGCTGCGCTATAAAGTTATCGTACTGGTTATAGTAAACATCGGCATCAATGTTCAATTTGCCCTCGAAGAGCAGTGATTTGTAGCCGGCTTCAAAAGAATTTATATGTTCGGGTTTTAGGTAAGTATAAGTATTTTTCACTAATAACGCCTTTTCCTTTTCAATGGCAGCATTAGTGCTGGTTCCGGCATTAAAGTCGTTTTTAACAGCCGCCTGAAAAGCATCAATAGATGAACGGATGTAGGCATTCTCAAACACACCGTTCGAGGCAATACGCAGCCCGCCAATGCGTTTTACACCACCGCTGTTTACGTTAGAAAAGCCCTCAAATATACTTGGGAAACGATAGCCGCTTTGGTAAGAGAAACGGAAATTATTTTCGATGGTTGGTGAAAATACTGCAGTGAACCGCGGATTGAATTTAACATCAAAATCATCGTTCTTATCTGCGCGCAAAGTAGCGGTTACTTTAAGTTTATCATCAAATAGAGATTTACTCGCCTGCATAAAACCGCCTGTTTTATTATAGGTAGAATTGTCAAAGGTATGGCCGGGCGTATAGTTGATAAAGTAGTTGCCGTCTGGGTGGATGAGGTAAGTACGATGGTCAAAACCTGCGAGGAATATTAAGCGAAATCATATACCGGTTGACCATCTGGAAATCATTCAACAAGTTCCATTCGGAGAGGAAGGATCGGACATGATGAGAAGGCTTTCCGGTGCAATACATGACATTGAGCAAACAAGTGCATATCGTGACGCAGTCAATATCAAAGCTAACCATATGCCGGAAAACACAATAGATGATTATTGGCAATCACGGTAAAAAAATTTCGGACGGGATCAGTTTTTTATTTTAAATTTCTGCCCTTTGGTATGTACCCGTGTTCGCTTTTTGACCGGTATAGAAAATATCTACGACGAAGATTCGAATACTGTTTCTCTGCATACAAATATTTCTATCTTTTTAATACCAAAGTTCTTTAAGAGAATTGAAAACCATGCAATTAATACGGTGGCTAATTAGCGACTTGAGATTTTCGCTGTTTGTAAACCATTGAAATTTATATTTTACAAGAGTGGTTCGAGTCCCGTCCATAGATTATAAGATCTTACAGATTGACGCTGTTCTTAATAAAATCTTGTAATGGAACTTGTTACTATAGACAAGAAACGCTATCTTAGACATACAAAAAACAGCATAATTTAAGGGTTAAATAACGCCCGTTAGTTAGCGCTCGGTGAGTAAGGTATTTAGTAATAGCAACATACTGGTAGTCAGTGATTTAAGGAGATTTTGATTGATTTTCGCGTCTCCTCCGGCTCCCGCCAAACTGAGGGATTAGTCAAATATGGTTAGGGAAATTTAGCGTTTTGACTGTGCTGCCATTACTATTGGGAGCAAGGCGATAAATCCTCATAAGCTAGCACTACGCAAGATCAATATTCTTATAATGAAGGTTTGGAAGTGTCACTTAGCATTGACCTATCAGATCCAATAATTTAATTTGTAAAAAGATAATGACCTTAAAGCCATAATACGAGTGTCCACGACTTGTAGGTTAAGGATGAAAGCATTTAGCATCATGAGCTACGGGCTAAACACTGCATTAGTGCTAAAAGCTACGATTTATTTTGAACGGGATAAGGTGAGAGACAATAATGAAACACTCGAAGACCCAAAGGATGTAAGTTACGAGCTGAAATCAATGGATTTGTTTCTCCAAGCCTACTGAGTCATTTGAGCCAATAATGTATTGACCGTTGCCGATACATGAAGTGTCTTATTCTCTAATATTAGCTGTTTGCTCAATATACTCATTTCGGTATATAAGTTGATATTCCGGGGATGTTGACCACCTAATTCCGTGGCAAAGTGACCAGGCGATTAGCTGGCGAACGATAGCAGCGAGAGCTGTAAAAGCGTTTTCAAAGTTAGTTATTAAAAGTGGTTATTGA